>NZ_JBQZFG010000001.1:0-4508346 GCF_052683105.1 Flavobacterium sp. WC2509
ATCTAGAAACCTAACAATCTAACAATCCAAAATGAAAATAGCTGTTGTTATATTGAATTGGAATGGTGTAAAACTTTTAGAACAGTTTTTGCCTTCTGTAATTCAATTTTCGCCTGAAGCAACTATATACGTTGCTGATAATGCCTCGACTGATGAGTCAGTAGCATTTGTAAAAAATAATTTTCCCACCGTTAAAGTAGTTCAAAATAAAATCAATCAAGGATTTGCCGGAGGTTATAATGATGCATTACAACATATAGATGCTGAAATTTATGCATTGGTTAATTCAGACATTGAGGTTACCGAAAATTGGTTAAAACCCATATTAGAAACTTTTGATTCAAATCCTAAAACAGCGATTATACAACCAAAGATTTTGGATTTTAAACAAAAAGACTATTTCGAATACGCAGGTGCTGCTGGTGGATTCATCGATAAGTTTGGCTATCCATTTTGCAGAGGTCGTATTTTTGATACTTTAGAAAAAGACAATAGACAATATAATGATACAACTGAAATATTTTGGGCTTCTGGTGCTTGTTTTTTTATTCGAAGCGAAGTTTATAAAGAATTGAAAGGTTTTGATGAAGATTTTTTTGCTCATCAAGAAGAAATTGATTTATGTTGGCGTGCAATCAATAGAGGATATAGCATTAAATACAATTCAGAATCAATTGTTTACCACGTGGGAGGCGCAACTTTGCAAAAGGCAAATTCTCAAAAAACATTTCTTAATTTCAGAAATTCATTACTGATGTTAACAAAAAATTTACCACAAAAAAACCTTATTCAAGTACTTTTCATCAGACTAATGTTAGATGGGATTGCTGGAGTTAAATTTGTGTTTTCGAGTCAATTCTCTCATTGTTGGGCAATTATACGCGCACATTTTTCTTTTTATAGTCTATTTTTTAAAAATTATAAAAAAAGAGAAAAAAATCAAATGAAAATATACTTTAAAACTAAAAGCATCGTTTATGGTTATTATGTAAAAAGTGGCACAGTTTTTGGTAACTACATTTAACAATAATTTACATTTAAAATTAACATTTAAAAACTAACTTTGTAAAACACACGTTTAATTAAATTTGGAATCTATGAAAAAAATAATGATTACTTTATCCGCTTTAGCACTACTAACTTCTTGCGTATCTAAAAAACAATATGCGGCCTTAGAAGCTAAAAACAAGGAGACACAAGATTTATTAAATACTTGTACTGTAAAATTAAATTCTTGTTTAGAAGAAAAAGCTGGTCTTAAAGCAACTGTAGATGGCTTGAAAGAAACTAATCAACATTTGATTTCTACTTCAAAAGACATGACTATCTTGTCTACTAAAGGAGCCGAAAATATTGAAAAAGCTTTAGAATCTATCAAAGAAAAAGATTTGAAAATTAGCAGAATGCAAGACGCTTTAACCAAAAAAGACAGCGTTACTCTTGCAGTTGTTACTAGTTTAAAATCTGTAGTTGGATTAGATGACAAAGACATCGAAATCAACGTTGATAAAGGTGTAGTTTTTATCTCTATCTCTGATAAAATGTTATTTAAAAGTGGTAGTTATGAAGTAAGCGATAAAGCAAAAGGAGTTTTAGCTAAAGTTGCTAAAGTTGTAAACGATAAGCCAGATTTTGAATGTATGGTTGAAGGTCATACTGATACTGATGTGTTAAAAGGAAATTCTTGTTTAATTGACAACTGGGATTTGAGTGTTAAACGTTCAACAGCAATTATCCGTATTTTATCTGGTGATCTAGGAGTAAATCCAGCTCAATTAATTGCAGCAGGTAGAAGCTCTTTTGTACCTTTGGTACCAAATGATTCTCCAGAAAACAAAGCTAAAAACAGAAGAACTCGTATCTATGTAATGCCAAAAATTGATCAGTTCTACGATATGGTTGAAAAAGAGATGAAAAAACCATCTACAACAACTACAACTGCTCCAGTTCAAAAATAATTGATTTATTATAATTTGAAAAACGCTTCGATAGTATCGAAGCGTTTTTTTTTCGCCCCTATATTCTACATATATTTTTTATCAAAAAATGATATAGAACAGCAGATTAAATCCACTTAAGATTTTTAATTTAAGAAGTAATAAGTTTGAATTCTTCTAGGCGACATTCCAAGTTCAGTGATTAAATAAAATCAGCCGTATTCAAATCCCAATTCAATTCAGTTCGATACCATAATTGACCTTGAGAAACCTCTAAGGGACAATTGTAGTTATTAGTATATAACGCTCCTGTTCCTAATCCTTGAGGCATTATATTGTTGAGCAAAAAAGTCCATTGTGCAATTGCGTTAAGCCCAATATTACTTTCTAAAGCAGAAGTTATCCACCAGCCAATATTATATTTTTCAGCTAATGAAATCCATTCTTGAGTCCCTCTAAATCCACCTACAAAACTAGGCTTCAAAATGATATATTGTGGTTTGATTTTTTGGAGTAAAACTTCTTTTTCTTCGGTTGAAAACACACCAATCAGTTCTTCATCTAGAGCAATTGGAAATGGAGTGGTTCTACACAGCTCTGACATAGTGTCAGTGTTATTTTTTTGAATAGGTTGCTCAATACTATGTAACTCAAATTCAGATAATTGGTTTAATTTATATAAAGCTTCACTTAGAGAAAAAGCACCGTTTGCATCGACTCTTATTTCTACTTGTTCAGGAGTAAAATACTGTCGAATATATCGCAATAATTGTAGTTCTTTATCAAAATCTATAGCCCCAATTTTAAGTTTAATACACTTGTATCCATTGGCTAATTTTTCTTCGATTTGTTGCTTCATAAAAGCTTCTTCTCCCATCCAAACTAAACCATTTATTTCAATGCTTTTTTTACCTTTTGTGAAGTCAGAAGGAAATAGCAAAAAAGGATTTTCACTGATCAAAGACTGGAAAGCCATTTCGATTCCAAACTGTATGGATGGAAATTCTAACAATGCTTCCCAAAGTTTATCTTTCCCGAGATGAATATTAGAACAACTCCAATGCAATTTTTCTTCATAGTCTGCACGATCATCAATACTTAAACCTCTCAAAATACCACATTCCCCTATTCCTTTTTTACCATTTTCTTCTAAAACAATAAACCATGTTTCTTTTTCAATCATTACCCCTCGAGAAGTTCCAGAAGGTCGTTTGAAATTTAAAATGTATTTATGATAGGTTGCCTGCATTATTTTAAATTTTTAAATAAGTATGAAATTGAAACAAATTATTAACTGGTTAGCATAAACATAGACTTACTTGGCTTATATATTTAAAATTACTCTTTAATCAATTTCAATACACGTTCAAAATCTTCGTTTTGAATTCCTGCTTTTTGGAAAGCCTTGAAATCCTGTTCGGTTTTTTGAATCCAACTCAAACTGTCAGTTACATTTTGATTTTTGTATTTCGCATAGATTTTTTTAGCTTCTTTATAATTATCATTCAACAAATAAGCATGAGCTAAATTTAGTTTAATTAGCAACTCCGTATTATCTAGCTTTTCTCCATCTTGAAGGTATTTTAATGCTTTTCCGTATTGTTTAGTCAAAAGATAGCAGCTCCCAATAGTATTATAATCTAAGACTGTAGCCTTACCATTATTTATAATTACCGTTAATTTCTCAATTGCAGCACCATACTTATTGTTTTTTATCAAAACAGAAGCTTCTTTACGCAAATCAGTAGAAGTAGTCACAGAAGTATTGGTTTCACTTAAACAAACATCACCAGCGTCTTTAAAAACTTTAGAACGTTCCATCGGCAACAGCTTTTGAAACTCCTGAAATTTGTATTTGGTTTGAATTTTATCCAATACACAAACACAAAAACTATCAGAATTGCTCATTTTTTGAGCCAGATTGGAAGTTTTACATTGGTCAATTATGAATTTTCGATTCTCTAGACTCCATCCTCGGCTTAATTTTTTATCTATCCAAGGCACAACTTCAAGAATGATTTTTTGGTTCATTATCCAATTTTTGCTTTCAAAACCAAACCACAAAGAACCATTATCATTACTTAAACAGCTTGATTTATCTACAGATAGTCGTTTTGCATCTTTACTAACAAGTTCATTTTGAATCAAACACGATTCGAGTGTTTTTCCTGAATCTTTGTACTGAGCAGCCAAATCTTCTTTTGAGAAAATAGCATACGTGCATTTATCATCTCCAGATATTTTTGACAAAACGAAAACAGCACCTGCAGAACCCTGACTAATTCCAGTTTGATCTGGGATTGATTTTAAAACAGAAACCAAACTACCTGCTAATTGTTGATTTTCATCTAGAAGAGTGATTCTGTAAACAATTTCGGTAGTTCCTACTGGCAAATCATCGATTTTAACAACAATACGATCTCGGGCAGAAACCTTAATTTCTTTAGATGTTGATCGCTCTTTGTCCCAATAACCGTCTTGTTGTGCGAATGTATTTGTTGTAAATAGAAATGTTATTAATAAAAGAAATGGTTTAATCATTATAACAATTGATCTGAGTTAAAATAAATGATCTTAAAATTCGGGATGCCCTAGCCCTGATGGAAGTGGAAATCCTTGTTGGCCGGGGTTCGGCCAACAAGATTGAAACGAACAGCAGGAAATAGCTCCTTATATTAAAGTTCAATAAAGCTACCTATTTCTAACAACATTAAGTCTTTTCCTTTATCGAAGAATTTCTTGATAGCTTCCTCGTGATTAATCTCGATATATCCAAAGGTGTCGAAATGATATCCTAATACTTTATCACAATCTACAAAATCAGAAGCAATTATAGCGTCTTCTACATCCATAGTGAAATTATCTCCAATTGGAAAAATTGCTAAATCGAGTTTAGTTCTCATTGGAATCAATTTCATATCCATCGTTAGTGCTGTATCACCAGCAATATAAATATTTTTATGTTCTCCTTCGATTACAAAACCGCCAGGATTTCCGCCAGGAGTACCATCAGGAAAAGTACTCGAGTGAATTGCATTTACATATTTCACTTTTCCAAAATCGAAATTCCAGCTTCCGCCGTGATTCATTGGGTGTGATTGAAACCCTTTTTCTCCATAATAAGTGGCAATTTCTGCATTGGAAACAATCACTGCATTGGTTCTTTTTGCAATAGATTCAACATCAAGAATATGATCACCATGGGCGTGTGTCAATAAAATATAATCAGCTTTTAAGCTATTAATATCAATATGAGATGCTTTCGGATTAGCCGAAATATAGGGATCAACAAGAATATGTTTGCCACTTACTTCAATTCCTAAAGAGGCGTGACCGTAGAATGTTATTTTCATCTTTTTTGGCTTGTGATTATTAAACTTTATAAGTGTTTTTTGAAATCTATAATGACTTTTGAATTATCTACCTCCCAAGAAAACGTTTACAACGATATCTGAAATTAATGAAATCATACAAATTGACAACAATATAGAAAGCAAAAAGGTACTTAACGCAACTTTTTTTAATTCTGGATCGAGTAATTTTGGATCTTGATTTTTGGATACTGTGATTAAATGCTTTATCAGCGGAATATATGCTAACAAAAACAAATATTGATCAAAATGAAAATCACTTATTATAGCAAAAATCACAACCGAAATCATAGCACCTATAATTAGAAAAAAGTGATATTTTTTAGCATTTGCTGCTCCTATCTTTACAACTAAAGTATTTTTACCTGCTTTAGTATCAGAAGCTTCATCACGCATGTTATTCAAATTCAAAACTCCAACACTTAATAATCCTATTGCAATAGCTGGCAAAATAATAGCCACCTCCAATTGTTTAGAATATAAAAAGTTGACACCTATAGTACTAACCAGCCCAAAGAAAACAAAAACAAAAACATCTCCATAGCCTCTATATCCATAGGCAGATTTTCCAACAGTATAACGAATAGCAGAAGCAATAGCCAATATTCCTAATATCAGATAAAACAGAGAATAAACAAGATTACTTTCTCCGAACGCAACATAAATCAAGAATATTGCAGATGTCAAAGTTAGTATAGAAGTTACTACTAAAGCTTTTTTCATCGCCTCAGGTGTTATTACACCGCTTTGAATAGCTCTCTTTGGTCCAACTCTATCTTCATTATCAGTTCCTTTGATTCCATCACCATAATCATTAGCAAAATTAGAAAGTACCTGCAACCCTAAAGTAGTTAATAATGCAAAACCAAAAATTGCCCAACTAAAAACTTCTGTTGGAGTCTCAATATTATCTGTAGGTCTTAATGCATACATACTACCCACAATAATTCCCGAAACGGATAATGGTAATGTTCTTAATCTTGCAGCTTCAATCCAATGTTTCATTATTTTTTTTATTCGTTAAAATTGTTTGAGTTATTTACTAATTCTTTTAACCTTTTTTTAGGGTAACCACTTTTTCTCAAAATTTGGTTTACGTTTTTCAAGAAAAGCATTTCTACCCTCTTTAGCCTCTTCTGTCATATAGGCTAATCTAGTAGCTTCACCAGCAAATACTTGCTGTCCAACCATACCATCATCAGTAAGATTCATAGCAAATTTCAGCATTTTAATAGACGTTGGTGATTTTGCTAAAATCTCCTGTGCCCATTCATAAGCAGTATCTTCTAATTCAGCATGTGGAATAACGGCATTAACCATTCCCATATCCATTGCCTCTTGAGCAGAATAATTTCTACCTAAAAAGAAAATTTCACGTGCTTTTTTCTGCCCAACCATTTTGGCAAGATAAGCAGATCCATATCCACCATCGAAACTAGTTACGTCTGCATCTGTTTGTTTAAAAATAGCGTGCTCTTTACTTGCCAAAGTCATATCGCAAACAACATGCAAACTATGCCCTCCTCCAACAGCCCAACCTGGAACCACAGCAATAACGACTTTAGGCATAAAACGAATCAAACGCTGTACTTCAAGAATATTCAAACGATGTTGTCCGTCTTCTCCAACATACCCTTGATGTCCACGAGCGTTTTGATCTCCTCCACTACAAAATGAATACACCCCATCCTTTGACGACGGTCCTTCTGCCGATAGTAAAACAACTCCTATAGAAGTGTCCTCTTGCGCATCATAAAAAGCCTGATACAATTCAGATGTTGTCTTAGGTCTAAAAGCATTACGTACATCGGGTCTATTAAATGCAATTCTAGCAACACCATTACATTTTTTATAAGTAATATCTTCGAATTCTCTAGCGGTAATCCAATCCATTCTATTCACTTTTAAATTATTTTACTGTAAAAATAAACCATTTTTTTCACATTTCTAAAGCATCAAAAGAATTAAAACAGTATATCTAAGCAATAATATAAACCAAGAAATTCTCTGATAATTTCTTAGCTAAAATGCACTGTGCGTGCCGCAATTACATAAAACAATTAACTTATAATCAAGTTTATTTTCAATTTTTATATAACCTTTTGTGATGCAAGCGTAAGTTTGGTAACTTTTTCAATCGCTCACAAAATATTATTAGCTTTAGTATTAATGATGTTTTTTATAAGATTTTCAATAATTATTTTGACAAATATGTTATTTTAACCAAATATATTATATATTTCAACAAAATAGACAATATAACATATTTATTCTTAAAATATCTAGATTTATCAAACTTATACTTTGCTTTCCTAAAAACCGCTAAAAAATGAAAAATATTTCATCAGTAGAAATTAAATTCATGAACTTTTAAAAAACAATAATTACATTGTGAATAATCATTTAGTGAAAAAATTAAAGCTTTTGAAGTCGATTTAAAAATAACAACTATAATAAATCTTATAAACAAAAAAACTCCATTTAGTTTTATCTAAATGAAGTTTTTTATTGTACTCAGAGCGGGACTTGAACCCGCACGAACATTGCTGTTCACTGGATTTTAAGTCCAGCGTGTCTACCAATTTCACCATCCGAGCATTAAAGTGGTGCCTCCAGGGATCGAACCAGGGACACATGGATTTTCAGTCCATTGCTCTACCATCTGAGCTAAGGCACCAAAATTCTTTAATTTTGGTATAAAAAACCCTGTTTCATATTGAAACAGGGTTTTTATAAAAAAAGGCAGCGACATACTCTCCCACATAACTGCAGTACCATCTGCGCAGGCGGGCTTAACTACTCTGTTCGGGATGGGAAGAGGTGAGCCCCGCCGCAATAACCACCTTAAGGTTGTTAGTTGCTTTGCACAACTTTTTAATTAATAATCGATCATTAACCATTAATAATTAAAACAATATCTTAACATACTGAGATAAAGAATATAAAAGTATTTTATTAGAAAGTTTCTCCCCCCGATTTGCATCGGGGGAAAAGGGTGTACATAAGCTTACGGATTATTAGTACTACTCGACTATGACATTACTGCCTTTACATCTATAGCCTATCAACGTGGTCATCTCCCACGATCCTTAAAAGAAATCTCATCTTGTGGTGGGTTTCGCGCTTATATGCTTTCAGCGCTTATCCCTTCCCAACGTAGCTACTCTGCGGTGCCCCTGGCGGGACAACAGATACACTAGAGGTTAGTCCAATTCGGTCCTCTCGTACTAGAATCAGATCCACTCAAATTTCTTGCGCCCACAGTAGATAGAGACCGAACTGTCTCACGACGTTCTGAACCCAGCTCGCGTGCCACTTTAATGGGCGAACAGCCCAACCCTTGGGACCTTCTCCAGCCCCAGGATGTGACGAGCCGACATCGAGGTGCCAAACCCCCCCGTCGATATGAGCTCTTGGGGGAGATCAGCCTGTTATCCCCGGCGTACCTTTTATCCTTTGAGCGATGGCCCTTCCATGCGGAACCACCGGATCACTATGCTCTACTTTCGTACCTGATCGACCTGTATGTCTCTCAGTCAAGCTCCCTTATGCCATTGCACTCTACGCACGGTTACCAAGCGTACTGAGGGAACCTTTAGAAGCCTCCGTTACTCTTTTGGAGGCGACCACCCCAGTCAAACTACCCACCAAGCAATGTCCCCCACAAAATGGGGTTAGGCCTCAGATAAACAAAGGGTTGTATTTCAACAATGACTCCACAACGCCTAGCGACGCCACTTCACAGTCTCCAACCTATCCTACACATCATTTATCCAAGGTCAATACTAAGCTATAGTAAAGGTGCACAGGGTCTTTTCGTCCCACTGCGGGTAAACGGCATCTTCACCGTTACTACAATTTCACCGAGCTCATGGCTGAGACAGTGTCCAGATCGTTACACCATTCGTGCAGGTCGGAACTTACCCGACAAGGAATTTCGCTACCTTAGGACCGTTATAGTTACGGCCGCCGTTTACTGGGGCTTCAATTCAATGCTTCTCCGAAGATAACATCTCCTCTTAACCTTCCAGCACCGGGCAGGTGTCAGGCCCTATACTTCATCTTACGATTTTGCAGAGCCCTGTGTTTTTGATAAACAGTCGCCTGGACCTCTTCACTGCGGCCCCGATTACTCGGGGCGACCCTTCTCCCGAAGTTACGGGTCTATTTTGCCTAATTCCTTAGCCATGAATCTCTCGAGCACCTTAGGATTCTCTCCTCGACTACCTGTGTCGGTTTGCGGTACGGGTACTAATTACCTGAAGTTTAGAGGTTTTTCTTGGAAGCCCTTAGGCGCACTATCTCTTTGTCCGAAGACTCCGAGTACTATCGTATTTCCCCAAGCCGCGTGGATTTGCCTGCGCAGCTTATAGGTAGGTACTTCAACGAACTATTCCGTCAGTTCGCGGCGCTTTCATCACTCCGTCACCCCATCACAGTAATTAGTAGTACGGGAATATTAACCCGTGGTCCATCGACTGTCCCTTTCGGGTTCGCCTTAGGTCCCGACTAACCCACAGCTGATTAGCATAGCTGTGGAAACCTTAGTCTTTCGGTGTGCGGGTTTCTCGCCCGCATTATCGTTACTTATGCCTACATTTTCTTTTCTAACCAGTCCAGCATGCTTTACAACACACCTTCAACCCTGTTAGAATGCTCCCCTACCACTTGTAATAAATTACAAATCCATAGCTTCGGTAATATGTTTATGCCCGATTATTATCCATGCTCGTCCGCTCGACTAGTGAGCTGTTACGCACTCTTTAAATGAATGGCTGCTTCCAAGCCAACATCCTAGCTGTCTGGGCAGACAAACCTCGTTCTTTCAACTTAACATATATTTGGGGACCTTAGCTGATGGTCTGGGTTCTTTCCCTCTCGGACTTGGACCTTAGCACCCAAGCCCTCACTGCATAAAAACATTATATAGCATTCGGAGTTTGTCAGGAATTGGTAGGCGGTGAAGCCCCCGCATCCAATCAGTAGCTCTACCTCTATATAACTTATAATATGCGCTGCACCTAAATGCATTTCGGGGAGTACGAGCTATTTCCGAGTTTGATTGGCCTTTCACCCCTACCCACAGGTCATCCGAAGACTTTTCAACGTCAACCGGTTCGGACCTCCACACTGTGTTACCAGCGCTTCATCCTGCCCATGGGTAGATCACACGGTTTCGCGTCTAACACTACTGACTAAAGCGCCCTATTCAGACTCGCTTTCGCTACGGATCCATGGCTTAACCATTTATCCTTGCCAGCAACGTTAACTCGTAGGCTCATTATGCAAAAGGCACGCCGTCACCCCACAAAAGGGCTCCGACCGCTTGTAAGCGTATGGTTTCAGGATCTATTTCACTCCGTTATTCACGGTTCTTTTCACCTTTCCCTCACGGTACTGGTTCACTATCGGTCTCTCAGGAGTATTTAGCCTTAGCGGATGGTCCCGCCAAATTCAGACAGGGTTTCACGTGCCCCGCCCTACTCAGGATACCACTATCTATTACATCCCTTACCAATACGAGGCTATCACTCTCTTTGGCGCTACTTTCCAGTAACTTCTTGTTCAGTTTGCATAAAATGTCGTGGTCCTACAACCCCAACATTGCCGTAACAACATTGGTTTGGGCTAATCCGCGTTCGCTCGCCACTACTTACGGAATCACTTTTGTTTTCTTCTCCTCCGCCTACTTAGATGTTTCAGTTCAGCGGGTTTGCCCACCTATCGGTGTACTATGTCTTCAACATAGTGGGTTGCCCCATTCAGGTATTTACGGATCGTATCGTGTGTGCCAATCCCCGTAACTTTTCGCAGCTTATCACGCCTTTCATCGCCTCTGAGAGCCAAGGCATCCCCCATACGCCCTTATTTTGCTTATTGTACCAATCATAAATTAATATGACCGTTTTTTTTTGTCTTTTACTATAAATAGTAAAAAACGCTTTCTACTTTTATTATTTCTTATCTCAATATGTCAATGAACTTTTATTTAGTCGAATCTCAAAAGTCGAAAGTCGTCAAGTGAATCACTTTGAACTTTATGACTTTAGACTTTATGACTAAAATCGTGGAGAATAACGGAGTCGAACCGTTGACCTCCTGCGTGCAAGGCAGGCGCTCTAGCCAGCTGAGCTAATCCCCCAATTTAATTATGAATTGTGAATTATGAATTATGAATCTTGTTTCATAACCTCTCAACTCTAGAATTTCCTTTTTATTAAGCTTAAATAGTTGTCTCGGACAGACTCGAACTGTCGACCCCTACATTATCAGTGTAGTACTCTAACCAGCTGAGCTACGAGACACTCTTTATTCTTAAATTGTAACAGTCGTTGCAATGCAACGTCTATACATTTATTCTTTTTTTTTAAATTAACAGCAAGAGTAATATAATCTTTAATTTGTAACCCATAAATTCTTCGTCTTCTTTCCTTACCGTGTTGATAAATCAACTAACACTAAGGCTCTAGAAAGGAGGTGTTCCAGCCGCACCTTCCGGTACGGCTACCTTGTTACGACTTAGCCCTAGTTACCAGTTTTACCCTAGGCAGCTCCTTGCGGTCACCGACTTCAGGCACCCCCAGCTTCCATGGCTTGACGGGCGGTGTGTACAAGGCCCGGGAACGTATTCACCGGATCATGGCTGATATCCGATTACTAGCGATTCCAGCTTCACGGAGTCGAGTTGCAGACTCCGATCCGAACTGTGACCGGTTTTGTAGATTCGCTCCTGGTCGCCCAGTGGCTGCTCTCTGTACCGGCCATTGTAGCACGTGTGTAGCCCAAGGCGTAAGGGCCGTGATGATTTGACGTCATCCCCACCTTCCTCACAGTTTGCACTGGCAGTCTCGTTAGAGTTCCCGACATGACTCGCTGGCAACTAACAACAGGGGTTGCGCTCGTTATAGGACTTAACCTGACACCTCACGGCACGAGCTGACGACAACCATGCAGCACCTTGTAAATTGTCTTGCGAAAAGTCTGTTTCCAAACCGGTCAATCTACATTTAAGCCTTGGTAAGGTTCCTCGCGTATCATCGAATTAAACCACATGCTCCACCGCTTGTGCGGGCCCCCGTCAATTCCTTTGAGTTTCATTCTTGCGAACGTACTCCCCAGGTGGGATACTTATCACTTTCGCTTAGCCACTGAGATTGCTCCCAACAGCTAGTATCCATCGTTTACGGCGTGGACTACCAGGGTATCTAATCCTGTTCGCTACCCACGCTTTCGTCCATCAGCGTCAATCCATTAGTAGTAACCTGCCTTCGCAATTGGTATTCCATGTAATCTCTAAGCATTTCACCGCTACACTACATATTCTAGTTACTTCCTAATAATTCAAGTCTAGCAGTATCAATGGCCGTTCCACCGTTGAGCGATGGGCTTTCACCACTGACTTACTAAACCGCCTACGGACCCTTTAAACCCAATGATTCCGGATAACGCTTGGATCCTCCGTATTACCGCGGCTGCTGGCACGGAGTTAGCCGATCCTTATTCTCACAGTACCGTCAAGACATTACACGTAATGTTGTTTCTTCCTGTGCAAAAGCAGTTTACAATCCATAGGACCGTCATCCTGCACGCGGCATGGCTGGATCAGGCTTGCGCCCATTGTCCAATATTCCTCACTGCTGCCTCCCGTAGGAGTCTGGTCCGTGTCTCAGTACCAGTGTGGGGGATCTCCCTCTCAGGACCCCTACCCATCGTAGCCTTGGTAAGCCGTTACCTTACCAACTAGCTAATGGGACGCATGCTCATCTTTTACCGTTGTAACTTTAATTACATCCTGATGCCAGGTCGTAATACTATGAGGTATTAATCCAAATTTCTCTGGGCTATCCCTCTGTAAAAGGTAGATTGCATACGCGTTACGCACCCGTGCGCCGGTCTCTCATTCCGAAGAACAATACCCCTCGACTTGCATGTGTTAAGCCTGCCGCTAGCGTTCATCCTGAGCCAGGATCAAACTCTTCATCGTATATTGTTTGAATTAGATTAATCTAATTCTAATTATTATTCGACTCAGTCTCTATTGGTCTTTATTCAAATCTATACGATTCTATTACTCTTATTTTATTTGTTCTGATTTACATCAGAACGGCTGTCAATTCAATATGTCTAGGAACGTGTCTTCTTTATTATTTCGCTTTTCGATTGTCTCTCAAAGCGGGTGCAAAAGTAGCAATTTCTTTTTAACTGGCAAGAAAATTTAAAGTTTTTTTTTGAAAAATTTAATTCTCAATTTCTTCTCTTTTTCTTATCAGTATCTCAAGGAACGTTGCGTGTTTTGCGGGGTGCAAAAGTAAACTACTCTTTTAAATCTCACAAGCTTTTTTAAATCTTTTTTTGAAAATATTTTTTCACTTTGATTTTTTAACTTGTCAGTGTTTCTAAGAGCGTAGCAGTTGTTGCGGGTGCAAAAGTAGTCAGTTTATTCGTTTCTACAATACCTTTTCGCAACTATTTTTTGTTTATTTTTTAATACACTGGTTTTTCGTAGGTTACAGGTAGTGCTTTTTGATGAGTTCGTAATTTAGAACCGCCTTTTATTGCGCTTTTTGACGTTTTAATGGGATTTGAAGCAGTTTTTTGGTTTTTATGCGGGGTGTATCACTTTGGCATAGGCCACAGATTTTACGGATCAAGCGGATTTACACGGATTTTTTCTTTTATTACTTGAGGTTCTTGGGTGGTGGTGTCGTGGATTACGTTGGAATTGTATATATCTGTATGAAACAGGGGCTTTCTTTTGTTGCTCCTATACTATATATAAGGTGCGGTTTTCAACTTTCTTTATTATGAAACCTGAGGCCCTAGCCCTGATAGTAGTGAAAATCCTTGTGGGCCGGGGTTCGGCTCACAAGATTGTAGCGGATAGCAGGAAATAGCTCCTGAGTAGTATTAAAACAAAAAAGAGACAACTCTCTAGGTAATTGTCTCTTTCTTAATTATTTGGTAATCTTACAAGGGTATTATCTTATTTTTTGAGCCATGCTTCGTCTAGCTTATCATAATCTATTGGATGTGCAGCCTCTTGTTTTCTAAGTCTACCGGATTCAAAGCCTCTGACTAAAATAGTTTCAATTAAATAATCCTCATTGACCACATAGGGCTGATATTTCATTTTTAAATCGATATTGAACATATAAGCCGTAGTGTTTGATAAAAATGCTTTTAATCCACTTTTGAGATTTTTAATCAAATCGTACGTTGTCGTCCCTGTCTGTCTGTCTATTAATTTAATTAAAATCTGGCCTTGCTTTCTGGAAAGCTTTTTTAGACTAGCTTCAAATTCATTAGTCAAATAGTCCTCTACTATTTTGAAATACCTTCTTTTATCTCTGTTGCTGGTAAACTTTTGCATACCTCTATTTAATGAAGTCAATCTTTCGGCAGCAATTCTAGCGTAAGGATAAGTAGCGTAAACTCTTTTTTGCAGTAATAAAAATTGCTTTTTATCTTCATCACTCATTTTTTGTGTTGGAATTACTAATTCAGGCAACACAATTGTATCTCCAAATATACTATCAGCCTCTGTTAACACATATCCCATAGGAATATTGTCATTTTTTGGCTCTTGGGCATGGATTGATAATGATGTTAAAAAACAGAAAAATAAAATTATAGAAAGCTTCATAGAGAAATATTTTTAACACAAAATTATACATTAAATATAGAACTATAAAGACAAATTTCTAATTTAGCGAAAAAATAAATTATATGAGTACTGAATCGATATTGAATGCAACATCTATAACCTTTTTAGAGAAATATTTGAATAACGCCTCTCCTACCGGCTTTGAAAGTGAAGGTCAAAAAATATGGATGGATTATTTAAAACCATACGTAGATACTTTTATTACCGATACTTATGGGACTGCTGTTGGAGTTATTAATCCTGATGCTCCATACAAAGTTGTAATCGAAGGACATGCTGACGAAATTGCCTGGTATGTGAACTATATAACCGATGATGGATTGGTATATGTGATACGAAATGGTGGTTCTGACCATCAAATTGCTCCATCGAAGCGTGTAAACATTCACACTAAAAATGGAATTGTAAAAGGAGTTTTTGGTTGGCCAGCTATTCATACCCGAAATAGAGACAAGGAAGAAAATCCTAAGATTAGTAATATTTTTATCGATTTAGGTTGCGAAACCAAAGAACAAGTTGAAAAACTAGGTGTTCATGTAGGTTGTGTTATTACTTATCCTGATGAATTCATGATCATGAACGATAATAAATTTGTTTGTCGTGCCATAGATAATCGAATGGGAGGATTTATGATTGCTGAAGTTGCTCGTTTATTACATGAAAACAATATAAAACTTCCTTTTGGTTTGTATATTACAAATGCAGTTCAAGAAGAAGTGGGTTTAAGAGGTGCTGAAATGATTACTCAAACCATCAAACCAAATGTTGCCATTGTAACTGATGTTTGTCATGATTCGACGACACCGATGATTGACAAAAAAATTGAAGGTGATACTAAAATTGGTAAAGGACCAGTTGTTACTTATGCTCCTGCTGTTCAAAACAATCTGAGAGAATTAATTCTAGATACTGCTGTAGAGAAAAACATTCCGTTTCAGCGTTTAGCTTCTTCAAGGGTTACTGGTACAGACACCGATGCTTTTGCATACAGTAATGGCGGTGTAGCGTCGGCTTTGATTTCACTGCCGCTGCGATACATGCACACAACCGTCGAAATGGTACACCGTGAAGATGTTGAAAACGTAATTAAATTGATTTACGAAACATTATTGAAGATTGAGAATAACGAAACCTTCTCTTATTTTAAATAAAATCCGAAGCACCATTATAGAATGGTGCTTTTTTTTATATTATACTTTAAAATAAAGCTTTTTTATTATGGATGTTGAAATACTTGCCCGCATACAATTTGCCTTTACAATTGCCTTTCATTATATCTATCCCCCATTAAGTATTGGAATTGGTTTGATAATGGTAATTATGGAAGGACTTTATCTTAAAACCGGAAATAAAGATTACGAAATTTTGACACGTTTTTGGATTAAAATATTTGCTATAACTTTTGGAATAGGTGTCGCTACTGGAATCATAATGGAATTTGAATTTGGTACGAACTGGGCTGTTTATTCGCGTTATGTAGGTGATATTTTTGGAAGTGCATTGGCTGCTGAAGGATTATTTGCTTTTGGTTTGGAGAGTACTTTTCTTGGAGTATTACTTTTTGGATGGAATCGTGTAAAACCTTGGGTACATTTTGTATCTGCTTTAGGTGTGTTTTTAGGCTCTATGTTTTCTGCTGTTTGGATTGTCGTTGCCAATTCCTGGCAGCAAA
Source organism: Flavobacterium sp. WC2509 (assembly GCF_052683105.1). NCBI lineage: Bacteria > Pseudomonadati > Bacteroidota > Flavobacteriia > Flavobacteriales > Flavobacteriaceae > Flavobacterium > Flavobacterium sp. WC2509. Next base: position 16,645 of record NZ_JBQZFG010000001.1, read on the forward strand.
CTCCTGCGGGATATCATATTGTTGGTACAGGCTTACACGCTCGTGCCGAAGTGACCGATTTTTGGGCAATGGTATTCAATCCTTCAAGTGTAGATCGAATCATTCATACTTGGCAAGGTGCAATTTTGGCTGGCGCCTTTTTGGTGTTAAGCGTACATGCTTACTACATTAGAAAAGGACGTTATATTGAAATATCGAAAAAGGCTTTCAAAATTTCTCTAGCTGTTGCCACCATTTTTTCACTTACCCAATTAATTTCAGGTCATAGTACAGCGGATGGAGTTTCTGTAAATCAACCCGCAAAACTAGCGACAATGGAAGGGCATTTTGAAAAAGATAAACCTGCCGATTTATATCTTCTAGGTTGGGTCGATAAAGAAAAACAAAAAGTAACTGGAATTGCAATACCTGGCGGATTATCTTTCTTGGTTCATCAGGATTTTAATGCTCCTATAAAAGGATTAAATAATTTTCCGGTTGAAGACAGGCCTAGCCAGATAAATGCAGTTTTTCAATTTTATCATATTATGGTTGCCATTGGAATGGCATTGATAGGACTTACATTATACGCCAGTTTTTTATGGTGGAGGGGAAAATTATTTGACAACAAATGGCTCTTATGGATTTTCTCGTTTTCAGTTATTTTGCCTCAAATTGCTAATCAGGTGGGCTGGTTTACTGCCGAAATGGGAAGACAACCTTGGGTTGTTTATGGACAGTTAAGAACCAGTAATGCTTTTTCTCAAGAAGTCTCAGCCAATCAAATTGTATTTTCTTTAGTAATATTCACGGTTGTCTATTCACTATTGCTTGTCTTATTTCTATACACCGTTAACAAAAAAATAAAACATGGACCCTATGACGAAGCACAAACACCAATAACTTTCAAAACTTTTTAGTATTATGGAGACATTTTTAGGAATTGACTATCCAACATTATGGTATTTAGTAATCGGATTATTATTTTCAGGTTATGCCATTTTAGAAGGTTTTGATTTTGGAGCTGGTGCATGGCATTTATTTTTCAGAAAAGATTTAAGCCGAAGAATTGCTATAAACGCTATTGCTCCAGTTTGGGATGCTAATCAGGTTTGGTTAATTATTGGTGGTGGAGCATTATTTGCTGGATTTCCTGTTATGTATGCAACAATGTTATCTGCAATGTATGTACCCTTTATGCTTTTTTTAGTATTGAATATACTTCGTGCTGCTGCTATCAAATTTAGAAGTATCGAAGAAATGACATGGTGGAGAACTAGTTGGGATATTATTTATAGCATTTCCAGTATTTCAATTGCCTTTTTATTAGGAGTTATTTTGGCCAATATTTTACAAGGTTTTGCTTTAGGTCCAAATTTTAGTTATCAAGGAGGTGCCTTTTTTTATTTTCTGAATCCTTATGCCATAATGGTTGGATTTACAACTCTATCCATTTTCATGACACAAGGTGCTATTTATCTTTTATTAAAAACAGAAGGGAGACTACATCTAAGGCTCACATTTTTACTCCAAAAAGGAATGATTTTCTTCATTATAAGTTTTGGAATTACCACATTGTATACTCTAGTTTTTATTCCTGAAGTTACTGCCAATTTTAGAGCGAATCCCATTTATTTTGTGGTTCCTGTAATTTCTTTTTTGGCGGTTGCCAATGTTCCGCGATTAGTTTCAAAAGAACAATACATGCTGGCATTGATATTTTCTTCTTTGACAATGGCCTTTTTGCTAATTCTTGTGGCTTTACAATTATATCCAACACTTTTAATTTCAACAATTGATCCAAAGTTTAACGTAACAATTTACAATGCTGCTTCCTCCCAAAAATCATTGGGTATAATGCTGACAATAGTTGTCATAGGAGCACCTTTATTATTAGCCTATTTTTTCTTTTTATACAGAACATTCAATGGAAAAGTAGCGCTTGATGATACCAGTTATTAAACATAACAAAACTTTATATGCCACAAATGAAATATATCTATCTATTATTAACCCTGTTTACTGCAACTTTACTTTGGTCTATCATCAATCCGAAAGAAGGATTTACTTGTTTTTTAGAAATTATTCCTGCTATAATTGGACTTTTAATCTTAGCATTGACGTTCAAAAAATTTAGTTTTACTAATTTTACTTATACTTTGATTTTAATTCATTGTATCATCCTTTTCATTGGCGGTCATTATACTTATGCCGAAGTTCCTTTTTTTGATTATATTAAAGAAGTATTTCATCAAAGTAGAAATAATTATGACAAGGTGGGGCATTTTGCACAAGGTTTTGTACCTGCTATGATAATTAGAGAACTTTTTATTCGAAAGAAAGTAATTTCAAATCAAAGCTTTTTTAACTTTATAATTATATGCATTTGTTTGGCAATTAGCGCAGCATACGAATGGATTGAATGGTTTGTTTCTATTGCAACAGGAGATGGTGGAGATGCTTTTTTAGGAACACAAGGATATGTTTGGGACACACAATCGGATATGTTGTTTGCAACAATTGGCGCTATTACTTCTTTGTTATTATTTTCAAAAACACAAGATAAAGAAATCGTAAAATTTTATGCATAAAAAAAAGCATCATTATAAAGAGTATAATGATGCTTTTTTGGTTAATTTTAAATGATTTATTTTATAAATAATGTCTTTTTAAGCTTTTACTATTTACTTTTCAAAAGTTGAATAGCATCATTTGCTTTGGATAATTCTGCATATTTTAATGCAGTAAATCCATATTCATCCTTTACATCAAGTTTAGCACCTTTAGACAATAAATATTTAATAATTTCAACTTTATTGTAACGGGCAGCAACCATTAATGGACTCAAACCATTTGATTGCTCATTTACATCTGCTCCGTATTCTACAAACTTTTTAACGATGTTTAAATCTCCTTTGTAAATAGCAATACTCAAAGGTGATACATTTTCATGTGATTTAACTTCATAAGAAGTATTTGAAAATGAATTCAGATTTGATGCTGATACAACACCTGTTGCAGTGATTAAAGCAACTCCTAGATAGATGATTGATTTTTTCATGATAATTAATTTTTGATTGATGATTGATTAGATAACTATGATATTATCCTATGCAAATATATATCTTTAAAAAGGTATTATGCATCACATAGTACTTAATTTTAACTTAAAATTAACAATTTAATCTAATTATATAACAAAATAGAGCGATTTCATTCTCAACATTTTAATAAAAAGCAAAAAAAAACTGCTTCAGAAATTGAAGCAGTTTTAATTAGATTTGAAATATCTTTTAAACTATTTTCCCTTTAACAATTTCATCAACTATTTCAGGGTTTAATAAAGTTGTAATATCACCAAAATTAGAATAATCACCTTCAGCAATTTTTCTTAAAATACGGCGCATAATTTTTCCTGATCTAGTTTTTGGTAAACCTGTAACATATTGGATTTTATCTAATTTAGCAATTGGTCCAATGTGATCAGCAACATGCTGATTGATTTCTTTGGTTAAATTATCTCTATCTCTATATTCACCAGATTCTTTTAAAATCACATAACCATATAAAGCATTACCTTTAATATCATGTGGAAAACCAACAATTGCAGACTCTGCCACAGCTGGATGTTCATTAATAGCATCTTCAATTGGTGCCGTTCCTAAATTATGACCAGAAACAATTACTACATCATCAACACGACCAGTAATTCTATAGTAACCAACTTCGTCACGCAAAGCACCATCACCTGTAAAATATTTACCTGGGAAAGCAGAGAAATAGGTGTCTTTATATCTTTGATGATCTCCCCAAATCGTTCTTGCAATACCTGGCCACGGAAATTTAATACACAAACTTCCATCTACTTGATTTCCTTCAATTTCATTACGCTTTTCATCCATTAAAACTGGTTGAATTCCTGGTAATGGCAAAGTAGCGTAAGTTGGTTTCGTTGGCGTTAAAAACGCTAATGGAGCGATCATAATTCCACCTGTTTCTGTTTGCCACCAAGTATCTACAACTGGGCAACGCTTCCCTCCTACGTGATCATTATACCAGTGCCAAGCTTCCTCATTAATTGGCTCTCCAACTGAACCGATTACTTTTAAAGATTTTAATGGGAATTTTTGAATATAAGATAAATTTTCTTTTGCTAATGCACGAATAGCTGTTGGTGCAGTATAAAATTGATTTACTTTATGTTTTTCTATTGTTTCCCAAAAACGGCTAAAATCTGGGTAAGAAGGAACACCTTCAAAGATTACAGTAGTTGCACCATTTAATAATGGCCCGTATAATATATAAGAGTGTCCAGTAATCCAACCTATATCAGCAGTACACCAGAAAATGTCATTCTCTTCATAATTGAAAACGTTCTTAAAAGTATAGGCCGTATAAACCATATATCCAGCGGTTGTATGAACCATTCCTTTAGGTTTACCTGTCGATCCTGACGTATACAATATAAACAATGGATCTTCAGCATCCATGATTTCAGCAACACTATTATTAAGTGCATTATCTAGAAGCGGTTGTAACCATTTATCACGACCAGCTTTCATTTGGATTTCCGCATTTGTTCTTTTTGCCACTAAAACAGAAGTAACACTTGGGCAATTTTGCAAAGCATCATCGATTATTCCTTTCAAATCAATGGTTTTATTTCCACGGTATCCACCATCAGAAGTAATTACCATTTTACATTCACTATCATTTATTCTAGAAGCCACCGCAGATGCTGAGAAACCAGCAAATACAACTGAATGTATAGCTCCAATTCTAGCACAAGCCAAAACTGACACTGCCAATTCAGGTATCATTGGTAAATAAATACAAACACGATCCCCTTTTGTAATACCTTGTTCTCTTAAAACATTGGCCATTTTAGATACACGCTCATAAAGTTCATTATAACTTATGTGCAATGCTTCCTCAGAAGGATCATTTGGTTCAAAAATTATAGCGGTTTTATCTCCTTTTTTAGCAAGATGTCTATCAATACAATTCTTAGTAATATTTACTTTAGCATCAACAAACCATTTTACTTCGGCGTCAGCCATATTAAAATCGACAACTTTGTCCCAGTATTGATACCATGTGAAGTTTTCCTCAGCTATTTTTCCCCAAAATTTTCGAGGCTCACGTATCGATTTATTATAATGTTTAAAGTATTGTTCTAGACTATCAATTTTAAAATAACTCATCTTTATTAAATTTTTTATAAAAGTATTAAATCTCTTCGGTTTTCAAAACTATTCATTTGCAAAATGCATTAAAAAAATAATAAATAAACGAATTTCTTCAAAATTTTATGATTTTTCAATAGCGTTTTAGAATTATCTCCGAATTTAAAACAAAAAAAAGGCATAGTTAGAAACTAAAATGCCTTTTATAACAATATTAACAACAATTTTATTCTCTTTTTAATGAAAAAAAGCCGCTAAAATATAACTAGGGATTACTTCACTTAACTTACAGTAAAATCGAAGTTAAGTGAATGTAATTATGCATGAATATCATCCAATTGTCCAATAAGTGCTTACTAATTCAAAATATTTAAACCCTTTTTGATACTATGCAAATCCCCGCACACTCATGTGTGGTAAATTCTTAATAATTAATTATACAATTTTTTTCATTGCAGTCATTGATTCTCTCAACCAAGCTCCTACTTCTTCAACTGGGTGGTTTCTGATAATTGAATTAATTTCAATTAACTCTTTATTATCAACTCCGTTATTTCCGTTATTGAATGGACGTCCAACTAAATTACTTGGTGCATTTTTCACGTATTCAGCGATTAATGGCTTAGCAGCGTGATCAAATAAGTAACATCCGTACTCAGCAGTATCAGAAATTACACGGTTCATTTCGAACAATTTCTTTCTTGCAATTGTGTTAGCAATTAATGGCGTTTCGTGTAATGATTCGTAGTATGCTGATTCTTCGATAATTCCTGAATCTGTCATTGCTTCGAAAGCTAATTCAACACCAGCTTTTACCATAGCTACCATTAAGGTACCATTATCGTAGTATTCTTGCTCAGAAATTTCAACATTTCCAGCTGGAGTTTTTTCAAAATTAGTATCTCCTGTAGCTGCTCTCCAAGCCAATAAGTTTTTATCATCATTAGCCCAATCTTCCATCATTGTTTTAGAGAAGTGACCAGAGATAATATCATCCATGTGTTTTCTGAACAATGGACGCATAATGTCTTTTAATTCTTCAGCAGCATTGAATGCAGCAATTTTAGCAGGATTAGACAATCTGTCCATCATGTTTGTAATTCCACCATATTTCAATCCTTCTGTGATAGTTTCCCATCCGTATTGGATTAATTTAGAAGCATATCCAGCGTCAATTCCTTCAGCAACCATTTTGTCAAAACACAAGATAGAACCAGTTTGCAATAATCCACATAAGATTGTTTGCTCACCCATTAAATCTGATTTTACTTCAGCTACGAAAGAAGAACGTAAAACTCCTGCTCTATTTCCTCCTGTAGCAACTGCATACGCTTTTGCTTGATCTAAACCAAAACCATTAGGGTCATTTTCTGGGTGAACTGCGATAAGAGTTGGTACACCAAATCCTCTTTTGTATTCTTCACGCACTTCAGATCCTGGACATTTAGGAGCACACATAATAACAGTTAAGTCTTTACGGATTTGCATTCCTTCTTCAACAATATTAAATCCATGAGAATATGCTAAAGTAGCACCTTGTTTCATCAATGGCATGATTGCTGTAACAACAGCAGTATGTTGTTTATCTGGTGTAAGGTTACAAACTAAATCAGCTGTTGGGATTAATTCTTCATAAGTTCCCACTTTGAATCCATTATCAGTAGCATTTTTAAAAGAAGCTCTTTTCTCAGCAATTGCATCAGCACGTAAAGCATAAGAAATATCTAAACCTGAATCTCTCATGTTTAAACCTTGGTTCAAACCTTGAGCTCCACAACCAACAATAACTACTTTTTTTCCTGCTAATGCATCTATTCCATTTGAGAATTCAGATTGATCCATGAATTCACAAACTCCTAATTGTTCTAATTGTAATCTAAGTGGTAATGAATTGAAATAATTTGCCATTTTTTTTTAATATTTAATGAATGTAAAATTTTAATAATTGAAATTGTAATCTGCCAATTTTTAATGCTACAGATTATGTTTTACTATAATGATTCTAATAAGGATGATATTTCCATTTTTTCTTTTGAAACCGATATTCTGCCAGAACGTACAAATTGCATAATTCCAAAAGGTTTTAGTTTTTCGTATAAAGCTTGAATTTCTGCATGTTTTCCTGATTTTGAAATCACGAAAAAGTCTCTTGATACGGTTACGATTTCAGAATGACTCTCTTTGATGATATTCTGAATTTGTCTTTCATCGAATAATAAACTAGAGTCTATTTTGAATATAGCACTTTCTAAAAAAATCGTTTCTTCATCTACATGATAGAATGCTTTGATAACTTCGATTTGTTTTTCGATTTGACCAACAATGTTTTGCACCCATTTTTCAGTAGTTTTTACTACGATAATGAAACGAGAAACATTTTCAATTTCCGATCCGGATACATTCAAACTCAATATATTGATATGACGTTTCAAGAAAATCCCTGAAATCCTATTCAATAAACCAACATTGTTTTCTGAATAAACAGAAATGGTGAATATTTTATTTTCCATAATTTTTTAACTTAATCGGATATCAGAAACCGAAGCTCCTGTTGGAATCATTGGGAATACATTGTTTTCTTTTTCTACCATAACTTCAAGGAAATAAGAATCTTTGGAAGCTAACATTTCAGCTACTGCTTCGTCTAATTCTTCTCTTTTAGTTACTTTTCTAGATTTGATATAATATCCTTCTGCAATAGCGCAAAAGTTTGGATTTATCATTACTGTAGAAGCATATCTATAGTCAAAAAACAATTCTTGCCATTGGCGAACCATACCAAGAAATTCATTATTTAACACAACAATCTTCACTGGAACTTTCGTTTGATGAATTGTACCTAATTCTTGGATATTCATTTGAAAACCTCCGTCTCCAATAATCGCTACAACTTCACGATCTGGTCTACCCATTTTAGCTCCAATAGCAGCTGGTAAAGCAAATCCCATTGTTCCTAAACCTCCAGAAGTAACATTACTTTTGGTTGTATTGAATTTAGCATAACGGCAAGCAAACATTTGATGTTGTCCTACATCCGAAACCATAATTGCATCCCCTTTCGAGTGTTTGTTAATCATTTCGATAGTTTCTCCCATCGAAATTCCTTTACCATTAGTTGGAGCTAACTCTTCGTCTATAACAGCTTCTAACTCAATTTTATATTTTTCTTTGAATTCATTGTGCCAAGAATCGTGTGATTTTTTGTCAATTAATGGAATCAAAGCAGTCAATGCTTCTTTAACATCAGCTAAAACAGCAACTTCTGTTTTTACGTTTTTATCGACTTCAGCTGGGTCAATTTCAATATGAATTACTTTAGCTTGTTTAGCATAAGTAGCTAAATTTCCAGTAACACGGTCATCAAAACGCATCCCTAATGCAATTAAAACATCACATTCATTAGTCAAAACATTCGGACCATAATTACCGTGCATCCCCACCATACCTACATTTAGAGGATGGTCTGTTGGCAAAGCTGAAAGTCCTAAAATAGTCCAAGCTGCTGGAATTCCTGATTTCTCAACCAATCTTTTCAACTGTTCTTCAGCTTGACTTAAAATAACACCTTGACCGAAAATGATAAATGGTTTTTTGGCATTATTAATTATATCAGCAGCTTCTTCAACTTTTTTAAGATTCAAAACTGGTTTTGGATGATAACTTCTAATAGAAGTACATTTTTCATAACTAAACTCGAATTCATCGAATTGAGCATTTTTTGTAATATCAATCAAAACTGGGCCTGGACGACCTGATCTCGCGATATAAAAAGCTTTAGCAATAATTTCTGGAATTTCGTGAGCTTCAGTAATTTGATAATTCCATTTTGTTACTGGAGTTGAAATTCCAATAATATCTGTTTCCTGAAAAGCATCAGAACCTAATAAGTGCTTTCCAACCTGACCTGTAATACACACTAACGGTGTAGAGTCGATTTGAGCATCAGCAATACCTGTTACTAAATTGGTTGCACCTGGTCCAGAAGTAGCAATCGCTACCCCTACTTTACCTGTAGCTCTTGCAAAACCTTGCGCAGCATGAGCCGCACCTTGTTCGTGACGCACCAAAACATGGTGCAATTGATCTTGAAATTTATATAATTCATCGTAAACCGGCATGATTGCTCCACCTGGATAACCATAAACCAAATCTACACCTTCTGCCAATAAACATCTGATAACGGCTTCTGCCCCTGATATTTTCATGTATTTTATCTTTTTTATCTATAAATCTTTTTGTTTCAGACTTAAAGATTGTTAGTTTTTATTAAATTATTTGTCGGTAACACATCCCTCAGAGGCACTGGAGACCGAACGCATATATTTAAGTAAAACTCCTTGTTTGATTGGTGATACTGGCTGTTTCCAATTGGCTTTACGTTTTACCAATTCTTCATTAGAAATTTTCATATCGATAGTATTTTTCACAGCATCAATTGTAATAACATCACCGTTTTCGATTAATGCAATTCCACCACCCTCATACGCTTCTGGAGTAACATGCCCGACGACAAAACCGTGTGAACCTCCAGAGAAACGTCCGTCAGTAATTAAAGCAACTGAATTTCCTAAACCAGCTCCCATAATAGCAGATGTTGGTTTTAACATTTCAGACATTCCAGGACCACCTTTTGGACCACAGTAACGAATAATTACTACGTTTCCAGGTTTCACTTCTCCTGCTTGTATTCCTCTGATTACATCTTTTTCACCTTCAAAAACTACAGCTGTACCTTCAAAAAATTCTCCTTCTTTACCACTAATTTTAGCAACACAACCTTCTGTAGCTAGATTTCCATAAAGAATTTGAATATTTCCAGTAGCTTTTAATGCTTTTTGAATTTCATGAATAACTTCTTGACCATCATGCAAATCAGGAACTGAAGCTAAATTCTCTGCAATTGTTTTCCCTGTTACAGTTAAACAATCCCCGTGCAAGAAACCTTCTTTTAATAAATATTTCATTACCGCAGGAACACCACCAACATTGTGTAAATCTTCCATTAAGTATTTACCACTTGGTTTCAAGTCGGCTAATAATGGTGTTTTATCACTAATATCTTGAAAATCTTTTAATGTCAATTCAATACCTACAGAGTGAGCCATTGCAATTAAGTGCATAACCGCATTTGTAGAACCTCCTAAAACAGCTACTATCGTAATTGCATTTTCGAATGCTTTACGAGTCATAATGTCTCTAGGTTTTATATCTTTTTCTAATAATATTCTGATTGCTTTACCAGCATCAACACATTCTTGTTTCTTTTCTGGACTCAAAGCTGGATTAGAAGAACTGTAAGGCAAACTCATTCCTAATGCTTCAATTGCTGATGACATAGTGTTAGCTGTGTACATTCCACCACAAGCACCTGCACCTGGACAAGCATTTTGAATTACTCCTTTGAAATCTTCAGGTGTAATTGTGTTCTTGATTTTTTTACCTAAAGCTTCAAAAGCAGAAACAATATTCAAATCTTCACCTTTCCATTTTCCTGGGTGAATAGATCCTCCGTAAACCATAATAGATGGGCGATTTACTCTACCCATAGCCATTAAGGCACCTGGCATATTTTTATCACAACCTGGTACAGCAATCAAACCGTCATACCATTGTGCTCCCATAACTGTTTCAATAGAATCTGCAATTACATCACGAGAAACCAAAGAAAAACGCATTCCATCATTTCCGTTTGAAATACCATCACTTACACCAATAGTATTAAAAATCAAACCGACTAAATCAGCATCCCAGACTCCTGTCTTAATATCTTTAGCCAGGTCGTTTAAGTGCATGTTACAAGGATTTCCATCATAACCCATACTTACAATTCCTACCTGCGCTTTTTTAAGATCTTCTTCTGTCAAACCAATTCCGTAGAACATAGCCTGAGAAGCTGGTTGTGTTTCATCTTGCGTGATTGTCTTGCTGTATTTATTTAATTCCATTCTATTTTTATTTGTGTATTTTATTTTTATTTAAAAAAAAACCTCCCAAATTATGGGAGGTTTTAAATATATTTTCACTTATATCTATACCAATCCCTTTTCATATGTGATTACCACAATGACACTTAAAACTAAAAGGACGTTGATAATGTGTTTCATTTTCTTTTTTTTGACTTTGCAAAAGTATAAAAAAAATCACAACAAAAAAAAATTATATCAACAAACTAATAATATTTAGTGATTTAATGCAATGTTTTGTGACTTTAACTAATTAAACGATAGTTGACTGCCCAATTTGAACATTATCGTTTTTAAAATACAAATCATCTTTACTTAATATAACATTTGAAATAAAATCTCCAACATCATTAGTCCCAAATCTTGAACCTGGGTTCAAATCAATAGTAACTACTTTATATTCAATTGCTTTCTCTACAGCTTCATATACTTTTTTAGCTTCTTTATGTAATCCAAAATGTTCTAACAACATAGCTGCCGATAAAATTGAAGCAATAGGATTAGCAATATTCTTCTTTTTTGCTTGTGGATAAGAGCCATGAATTGGCTCAAAAAGTGCTTTATTTTCTCCTACTGAGGCAGACGCCATCAATCCTATAGACCCCATAATTGCACAAGCTTCATCTGATAATATGTCACCAAACAGATTCTCTGTTAAGATTACATCATACTGTTTTGGGTCTGTAATAATTTGCATAGCAACATTATCAATGTATTGGCATTCTAATTTTACATCTGGATATTGTTTCGCAATCTCTTTAACTAATTTTCTCCACAATCTAGACGTTTCCAACACATTAGCCTTATCAACCAACGTTACTTTTTTTCTTCTGCCTTGGGCCGCTTTAAAAGCCTGATGCGTTATACGATTAATTTCAGTTTCTGAATATTCACATATATCTGAAGCAAAAGTTCCTTCATCGTTTGTGACTTTATCGCCATAATACGATCCACCAGTTAACTCTCTATAAATTACAAAATCTACATTTTCGATTACTTCTTTTTTTATAGGAGAAGCATCCAGAAGATTTTTAAATGGTTTTATTGGTCTAATATTTGCAAAAAGACCTAGTTCTTGTCTTAGTCTTAATAATCCTTGCTCTGGACGGATTTTAGATTCCGGATTGTTATCATATTTAGGATTTCCAATAGCACCAAACAACACAGCATCCGTATTTAAACAAAGATTAAGTGTCTGTTCTGGCAAAGGATTCCCCGTTTTTTCGATAGCAACAGCTCCTATAAATGCATCCTCAAAAATAAATTCATGATCATAAGCAACACTAATAGCATACAACGCTTTTTTAGCTTGTAAGATAACTTCTGGACCTACACCATCACCTGAAAGTACTGCTATTTTTAAGTTCATTTTATTTATTTTTTAGAAGTAATATTTCTATTAAAAATTGTCAACATATATTCTGCTAGCTTCTATAATTTGATGAATATCACTATCCAAAACTTCTTTTTTGATATCGGCAAATTTTAAAAACTCAACATATACAATATCTAATTGTGTTTTGGTAAGCTCGTAACCTACTTTTTTAGCTCTATAAGCCAAAGCAGCTCTACCGCTTCTTGCAGTAAGAATAATAGACGACTCATTGACCCCAACATCTAAAGGATCCATGATTTCATAAGTAGCTCTATTTTTGATTACACCATCTTGGTGAATTCCAGAACTATGAGCAAAAGCATTAGCACCAACTATTGCTTTATTTGGCTGCACAATCATTCCCATACTATCAGAAACCAATCGACTCATTTCGTTCAATTGTTTACTATCAATATCGGTATATAAATTTAAATAAGGATGTTGTTTAAAAATCATAACCACTTCTTCAAGGGCAGTATTTCCAGCTCTTTCCCCTATACCATTAATAGTACATTCAATTTGACGAGCACCATTTACAGCTCCAGCAATTGAATTCGCAGTAGCCATACCTAAATCATTATGACAATGACAAGAAATAGTAACGTTTTCAATTCCTTTTACATTTTCTTTAAGGTATTTTATTTTTGCACCATATTCTTCTGGCAAACAATATCCAGTAGTATCCGGAATATTAAGAACAGTAGCACCTGATTTTATTACTTCTTCACAAACTTTAGCCAAGAATGCATTATCTGTTCTACCTGCATCTTCTGCGTAAAACTCTACATCTTCAACATATTTTTTAGCGTGTGCAACAGCATGTTTAGCTCTTGCAATTATATCTTCTGGTGTAGTTTGTAATTTATGAATAATATGTGAATCCGAAGTCCCTATTCCTGTATGTATTCTAGGTCTAACCGCATGCTTCAAAGCTTGTGCTGCTACATCAATATCATTTTCTACAGCTCTGGTAAGCCCACAAACAGTTGCGTTTTTTACAATTTTACATATTTCAGAAACAGATAAAAAATCACCTGGACTAGAAACAGGAAAACCAGCTTCAATGATGTCTACTCCCATTTCGTCAAGGCGATTGGCTATAACGAGTTTTTGATTGGTGTCTAATTTACATCCTGGGACCTGCTCTCCGTCTCTTAAAGTGGTATCAAAAATTTGAACTTTCTCTCTATTCATTTTAATTTATTTAATGTAATTTCACATCTTGAAACAAATATACTTTTCATTTACTCAAAACTAAACCTACTTTTGAGTAAATATACTATTTATAACGTAAAAAATAACAAATCAATGTGCTGAAAAACAGCAAGTTAAACACTTTTATAATACAATGGCTAACCATCAAAAAGATTTTTTATTTGTATTAATAAAATCCCTTTCCAAATCTGAAAAAAGGCAATTTAAAATTTTTGCGAGCCGTTTAGAGACCAGTTCAAATACAAAATTTATCGAATTATTTAATATTTTGGATAAATCAGAAGTATATGATGAGAAACTGATACTTAAGAACGGTTTGATTAAAAAAGTACAATTGTCTAATTTAAAATCTTATCTATACAAACAAATACTAGTAAGCATTCGTTTGAATATTCCTAGTCAGAATATCAGGTATCAACTGCGCGAACAAATTGACTTCGCAGCCATACTATATAATAAAGGTCTTTACAAACAAAGTCTTAAAATATTAGACAAAACAAAGCAACAAGCCATAGAAAACGATGAAAAATATATGGCATTTGAAATCGTTGAATTCGAAAAACTAATTGAATCACAATACATTACCAGAAGTATTCAAGGACGTGCCGATGAATTAGTTATTCAGGCCAAAGAACTGAACTACCGCAATACCATTTCAAGTAAATTATCTAATTTATCGCTTCAATTGTATGGTATAATGCTTAAAACAGGTTATGTAAAAAGCGATGAAGAATACAAATATATTGATGATTATTTCGTAAAACACATTGCGCGTTTAGATCAATCTAAATTTGGTTTTAGAGAAAAATATTGGTTCTATAATGCCAATCTTTGGAGAAGCTTTTTAGTACAAGATTTTCTTTCCTGTTATAAATTTGCGGCTAAATGGGTCACTTTATTTTATGACAATAAGAATATGATTTTCCTAAACCCTGTTTTTTTCCTAAAAGGAAATCATTACTTATTGGAATCTCTATTCATGTTGAAATACAAAACCAATTTTAAAAAATATTTAAACCTTTTAGAAGAAACCATCAGCGATCCAAGATTCCCTGTAAATGACAATATTGCTTCTCTATCATTTCTATACATTTATAATAATAAATTAAACTATCATATACTAGAAGGCACTTTTGCTGAAAGCGAATATCTCATTCCTGAGATTTTAAACAAAATAAAAGTTCATAGTGAGCACTTGGATGAACACCACGAAATGATGTTCTATTACAAAATTGCCAGTATTTATTTTGGAAATGAAAAGTACCAAGAATGTATCGTTTATTTGGAAAAAATCATCAATAACAAAAATCTTTATGTTCGTGAGGATTTGGCTTGTTTTGCCCGTTTATTGTGTTTAATTGCGCATTATGAATCAGGCAAAGATTTTAATTTAGAAAGTCAGCTATTGAGTACTTATAAATTTTTAATCAAAATGAATGACTTACATGAGGTGCAAAAAGAGATTATTCGTTTTCTAAAAAACTTGAGCAACTTATATCCGAGCGATATTAAGAAAGAGTTTATCAAAATGAGAGAGCGATTTATTGAATTAGAAAAAAACACCTATGAGAAAAGAGCTTTTTTATATTTAGATATTATTTCATGGCTTGAAAGTAAAATTGAGAATAAAAAAATAAGTGATATTATCAAAGAAAAAGCAAAATTGATAAATCGATAATCACAAGAAAACTCTTAATTTTAAACAAAAATGACTCCAAAATAGCTTGGGGTCATTTTTGTTTATGTACAATTAAATAATCAAATTATAGCATAAACATCATTTCGCCCCTCTTTTTTGTATTTTTGCCCAAAAATAAAATTACTCTATGAACCTACTAAAAAAGTTTTCTCCTTTTTACAACCTAGCACTTTTCTATATCATCGTAAGTTTTGTTCTTCGAATTGTGTTGATGTTTCATCCTATAACACAAACTTCTTTTGTTTTTATTGATAGCTTAAAAATCTTTACTATAGGTATTGTTTCAGATCTATTTGTATTTGTTATAGCAACAGGATTCTTGTGGTTATATCTTATTTTTATATCAAACTCTAAATACTACAAGCCATACGGTTACATAATTTTCGTTTTTTTTGTTGCATTGTTCCTTTATATTGCATCTGGAAAAACGATTCTAAATGAATATGGTGGAGCTTTACCAAAAATCGGTTTGATTTTCGTCGGACTCAAAACACTTTTGTTCGGACTTTTACTTTTTCTTCCAAAACATAGAGACAAAATCAGATTTTGGCTATTCACTTTTGTGATGTTTTTATATGTTGTACTTATCCTTCAAAATGGAATTAGCGAGTATTTTTTCTGGAATGAATTTGGAGTTAAATACAACTTTATAGCTGTAAATTATTTAGTTTACACTAATGAAGTAATTGGGAACATCATGGAATCTTACCCTGTAATTCCGTTATTTTCAGCATTGTTTTTAATTGCTGGTACTGTGACTTATTTTATTGTAAAAAGAACAAGAAATTATATTGATACCATTCCAACATTTCCTGAGAAATTGAAGATATCTGCAATTTATCTTGCATTGTTTGCTATCGCTTTATACGCTGTTCCTTCATTAGCTAAAAAAGAAAACTCTCAAAATGTTTTCACCAATGAACTGCAGGCTAATGGAATGTACCGTTTCTATTTGGCTTTCATGAACAGTGAATTAGATTATTTTAAATTTTACAAGACTTTACCCGAAAATGAAGCATTTGCTTTACTAGGAAAACAAATTCCATCAATTTCTGGAGTTTCAACTTTAAGACAAATTAAAAGCGACAGTACTGAAATAACTAAAAACGTTGTTTTAATTACCATTGAAAGCTACAGTGCCGATTTTATGAAAATGTATGGTAATGACCAAAAGATCACTCCATTTTTGGACGATTTGGCTCAAAAGAGTTTATTGTTTACTAATTTATATGCTGTTGGAAATAGAACCGTTCGTGGACTTGAAGCAGTAACCTTATGCTTTCCTCCTACTGCTGGAGAAAGTGTGGTAAAACGAGAAGACAATAAAAACAAATTTTCTACAGCGTCTGTTTTTAAACAAAAAGAGTACAATGTAAAATTCCTTTACGGAGGTGATGCCTTTTTTGACAATATGGAAGACTTTTTTACAGGAAATGGATATGATATTATCGATAAAAAAACATTCGCACCCGAAGAAATTACTTTTGCTAATATTTGGGGAGTTTGCGACGAAGATATGGCTAATAAAGCCATAAAAACGATGAATACCGAAGCCAAAACTGGTAAACCGTTCTTTAATCACTGGATGACTGTGAGCAATCACCGTCCATTTACCTACCCAAATGATAAAATTGATATTCCAGGCGATTCTAAATCTCGTGAAGGCGGTGTAAAATATACCGATTATGCTTTGAGAAAATTCTTTGCTATGGCAAGCAAACAACCGTGGTTCAAAAATACAGTTTTTGTAATTCTTGCCGATCACTGTGCTTCAAGTGCAGGTAAAACAGAACTTCCTGTTGATAAATACAGAATTCCAGCCATGATTTACAGCCCAGGATTTATTCAGCCCAAAAAATATACGAATGTAATGTCACAAATCGATGTAATGCCAACGCTTTTTGGTTTGTTACACTTCAATTACCAAAGTAAATTTTACGGACAAGATGTTTTAAAATCAGATTATAAACCAAGAGCATTAATAGCTACTTATCAGGATTTGGGATTGATTAAAGACAATGTGTTGACAATACTTTCTCCAAAACAAGCCGTAAAACAATTTCAATTGAATTTAAAACCAGATCAAAAAACGGCTCCAGATTTTCAAATCTATTACGATCAGGTTCCTTTGAAATCCGAAAGAACAGACCTTGTTAACGAAGCTATATCATATTATCAAACAGCATCAGATATTTTGAAGAAAAAGAAATACCAACAAGTAAAATAAATTAAGTTCTAATTTCTTAAATACAAAAAAGCCTGTAAATATTCAATTTACAGGCTTTTCTATTTACTTTCAAACAGTTAATTAAAAATCATTCTCACTCTCCAAACCAAAAAGTTTTCCAGTTTTCCAAAGTTTTAAATCATTCTTTAAATTCTTTTTATTGCGGTTAGTCATTTCTTTTGAATCTAATTCTTCAAGATTTGGTTTTCCTGCATTAACCCAAGCTGTGTACCAAAAATTGGCTGTAGAAACAATGGCTTTACGAATTTGTTTTTCCACTAAACCATTCAAAGCGGTATGAAATTGAGTCACATATTCTTTAGAATAAATCATATCATTAAACTTATTCTTAGCAATATTCCCTTTTTCATCTTTATCAAATATATTCCCAGGCACAAAGCTATCACGCAACTTTTTATCAACTTGCAAAAGAACTGCTACTTGACTATGTGAATCCTTTACCATATCCCAAGTCGCTTTTTCAACATTATCAATGTACTTGGCTTCTCCTGTATAATAATTATAGTTCTTACCAAACAATTCCGGAATACGGGATTCAAACATAGAATGTATTCCTTTTTGATTCGTAAGTTGCCCATCATGATTCGCAGATGTATGCAAAGGCATGTTTGCATCGCCAATATAATGAGCCAAATCTGCTGCTAAAAACAAAATTTCAGTCTTTCTTTTGTCTTTCATTGCTTTCGTTAACTTGGTCATTACTTCCTGAATATACCAAGGCAAGATACCGTTATCATTCAAAAACTTCTCCGTATATTTTTTCTTAGCATCTTCAAATGGAAGCGGAATAGAATCTACCGCTCCAAAATTCTCTACGTCCATATAATGACGTGGTCCTTCAGCTTTATCACGCAATGTATATTTTCGCAAATCTGGAACCGTGGCTTCTTGAGTTATAAAATCAATATGATTATAAAAAAATGTTTGCATTGGTTTTGGCAAAGCCATTACAGCCGAATTATTAATATGCTCGTGACCAAAAATACCCCAAGACAAAGTAATAAAAGCAATACCAATTGCAGAGAAAGTAAGTACTGATTGTTTCAATTTAAAGTTTTTCATTATATCTATTTTATCGAAGTACAAAAGTATTTTTTTTAAACATAATTCAAGCATTTTGTGTTTAATATTATGTTAACTCAAAGAAAATAAATCTAAAACTGTCATTGATAATAATTTGGGCGTGACCCTTCGTAAAAAACTCAGGGTCGGGCTTTCCGTTCCCGCTTTTTTCTTTTCAAATGCCACGGGTTTAAACCCGTGGCATTTGAAAAGAAAAAGAGTTCCACTTCAATCCCTCACGCAAAAAAGCGTAATCAAAACTATATCTGGAAATAACTAATTATGAAGAAAATAAAAGTAATCAATAGCTAAATCACAATTCTAATCTGTTATTTAAAAATACAATATCGCCAATAAAGTACCTAAAGCAATACTTATCCAAAGCAAAACACCTTGTAATAACGGCAATAATCCTACCGATTTCAAAACAGAACGGTTAAGCCCCGCCCCTATCAAAAATAAAGTAACTGTTAGTCCTGTTTTTGCAATTGATACAAAATGCGGAGCAATATTCGCAACAGGAGAAAAATAAGTATTACAAATCATTGCCAAAATAAACAATCCAATAAAGTATGGTATTTTTAATTTACTTGCTTTATTTTTAAAAACGACTGCAGTAATTAAAGCCACAGGAATAATCCACAAAGCTCTGGCTAATTTAACCGTTGTAGCAACCTGCAAAGCCTCAGCTCCATATCTATTAGCAGCTCCCACTACAGAACTCGTATCGTGAATCGCAATAGCACACCACATACCAAAATCATTTTGAGACATATTCAATAAATGTCCAACGGAAGGAAATACAAACAAAGCAATTGAATTCAATATAAAAATCACTCCCAAAGCCACCGAAGTTTGCTTTTCATCCGATTGTATTACTGGAGCAATTGCAGCAATAGCACTTCCTCCGCAAATAGCCGTTCCGCAAGAAATGAGATGAGATGTTTTCTTCTGAATTTTGAACCATTTTCCCAACAAAGTTCCCAAAGCAATAGTTGCTATAATGGAACCAATTGTAAAAAAGAAACCTTCCTTACCTGCAGCAACAGCACTATTCACATTCATACCAAATCCCAATCCTACAACAGAAACCTGCAATAACACGGTAGTTGCTCTATGATTTAAATGCAAAAAAGGATGTCCTGAAAGGTTTGCAACAATCAATCCCAATAGTAAGGCTATCGGAGGAGAAATGATAGGAAATAAACAAAGAAGCAACAGCAAAACAAAAATAATTTGTTGCACTGTAGTATTGATTCTAAAAAAAATTGGAGCATTCACACTATGCGTTTTCATTTCTTTATCATTTTTAACACTACAAAGGTCGCTTGAAAACGCCAGAAAGGCTAATCGTTAAAAATAATCTACTATAACTTTAAGTTATAATAACTCGAAATGTTTTTTATGAATAATTCAGTAAGCGAATCTGATTTTCCTTGTAGAGTAATGATGTAAAAATAACGCTCAATTGTCAAATTATCAACATCAATTATTTGCAATTCTTTATTTTTCAATTCTTTAGAGATCGCATGAATTGACATAAAAGCCACACAATCCGAATTTAACAAATACGATTTAATACTTTCGGTACTACCTAACTGCATTTCAACCTGTAAATCATCAATTTTAATATGAAAAGGTTTCAAGGCATATTCAATAACTTCAAGTGTTCCTGAACCTTGTTCACGCACAACAAATCGCAAAGACTTAAAATCAGCTGGAGCAATTTCTTTTTTGTGAACTAAAGGATGATTCACATTACAAACCAAAACCAACTCATCTCTAATAAATTGCGTGTATTTTATCGATTGATTTTTAGATTGCCCTTCCACAATTCCAATTTCAATTTCTTTGTTCAGCAGAGCATTTTCAATTTGTTCTGTGTTTCCATTTAGCAAATTCACTTTAACAGATTCCAATTTTTGATGAAATCGTGCCAACAACGGCGGAATAATGTATTGAGAAATCGTAGTACTGGCACCCAATCGTAACAAACCTTTTCGCTCATTGATAAATGTACTCATATCAAAGTCAATTTCCCTGTAAATTTCAAAGATACTCTTGGTATGTTTCAACAGCATTTCTCCCGCATTCGTGAGCGCTATTTTCGAGCCGTTTCTTTCAAAAAGCTTGATTTTGTATTCTTCTTCCAATTCTTGGATATGCTTGGAAATAGCGGGTTGCGTAATGAATAATTCAGAAGCAGCTTTGGTAAAGCTCAGTCGTGTTGCAACAGTAAAAAATACTTTTAGTCTAAAATCCATACTCGTATTTTTTCTATATTAATAACTACAACATCCCATTATATTTCCTAACAAACCATTCCGTAGAAAGAAAAACAGCAATCAAAACCAACAGCCATTTCCAGTCTATCAAAGGAGATTTGGTTACAACATCTTTCTGAACCGCTTTATATTCCTCATTATCCAACAATGTTTTAATCAATGCATCAATTTGATTCGGATAAAAAGCTTTCCCTTTAGTTTGTGAGGCTAATTGTTTTAATTTTTGAACATCTGGATTTACAAATTGCTTTTCAATATCAAAATCCAGAATTTCAAAATGACTGGAATAAGATGTTTTGGAATTCAATTCTTTTACAGAGAAATTATAACTTCCAGCCAAAAGTCCATCAAGATTTACTTTATAGGTATTGTTTCCTTTTAAAAGATCGAAGTTTTTAGTTTGCTTTGTTTTTACGTTGGTCACAGCAATTGTCAAATTTGCTTTTTCATCAAAATCATAGTTTTTATTGAAATATTGAGCATTAATTTCGATAGCTTCACCAGAGTTATAAAAGCTCTCGTGATTGACTACCAATGCTTTTTTAGCATTATTAGAAGCTAAATATTGTATAATCTTATTGATAAAAACGTCATATTTTTCAAAGGACTGATTATCAATATGACTTTGCAAACTCCATTTCCAACTGTTTTCACCAAATAAATAAGCCGTTCTTCTTCCTTGATTCTCCGTAAAAGACAGCAAAGGAGCTTTGGCATCTATATTTCTAATTTTGGCAGAAAGCAACACATTGACTTCACCATTAGTCGTAATTGTTCCGAAACTATTCTCCAAAGGAGGAAAATTTTCGAATCCTAGATTATCCACCGCAAATAGATTGAACTGAGATTCAAAACGAGCCAAATAATCTTCTTCCTGACCGCTCATTTTAAAAACAAAATTGTTTTGCTGTTGGTTTAAAAATGTAAAATCGGTACTCGTTCCAGTTATAATAAACGTGTTTAAATTGGCTTTTTTATTAGCTTCAAAAACTGACTTAAAAACAGAAGTTGGCTGATACAAAATAAGTACATTATAATCCTGTAAAGATTTAATTTCGTTTGGTTTAACTAATATTACTTTATGTTGTAAATTAGACTCAATTGCTCTTTTGAAAACAGCAATATCAGGATGATTAGTTGCTGAAATAATAGCAACAGTTGTTTTTTGATCAATAACTTCAACCGCAAAATTTTTGATATTATTGAACGTGTTTTTTTCACTTTCCTTAGAATCAATTTTTGCTTTATACACCTGTAATCCTACTTTGTTTGCAGGCAAAAGCACATTTACTGTCGCTGTTTTTTTAGAAGCCGAAAACGAAACAGTCTCTTTACTTAGGACCTCATTTCCTTGAGTTATACTAAAATTAGCAGTTATGCTTTTATTCCCTGAATATTGCAAAAATACTTCTACTGGGAATTTATTTTTTAGGAACGCATATCTGTTTACATTCAGCTGATTGATTTTTAAATCCAAAACCTTGGTAGTATCTCCCAAAACCAAAGGATAGACTTTATTATTTTCATTAAAGCTATAAACATAATCATTGCCCGAAGTTTGATTTCCATCGGTAATAATCACTGTTGGATAAAATGCATTTTTATAAATACTCTTCAAATTTTTGGCAACCAAATCCAAATTCGTTTGAGTCCCATCAAAAGTAAGGCTATCTGATTGTCTAAAATCGGAATCAAAAAAATAGGATTGCACTTCAAATTTATCTTGAATAGCATTATTGGAAGCTAATTTTTGAGATAATTCTAAAGCTTTTTCTTTTGTATTCAAAAAAGAAATAGAACTGGAATTATCAACCACAATAGGTAATGGTGTTTTTACAATTTCTAACTTACTTGTTGTGATAATTGGATTTATCAGAAGTAATAGAATTAAAAAAACACTTGAAAAACGCAAAAAAGTCAAAAACAAACCGACTTTTGATTTGTTTTTGACTTTGTATAAATATTGAAAAAACGACAGACCACCCGCTATTAACAAAGAAAGTATAAGTAATAGAATCGTGTTTGTTGTCATTTTTTAGATTAAAAGATTTAAATATTTAAGAATTGAAAAATTAACTAATTAATTATATTTTTTAATCTCTAAATTTTTCAATCATTAAATTACTATGTTAGCATTCCACCACAAACATTCAATACTTGCCCAGTAATATAAGCACTCATATCAGAGGCCAAGAACAAACAAGCATTAGCAACGTCTTCTGTAGAACCTCCGCGTTTCAAAGGAATTCCTTCTCTCCATCCTTTTACAACATCTTCACTCAATTTTGCAGTCATTTCAGTTTCAATAAAACCTGGAGCAATTGCGTTGCAACGAATATTACGTGAACCTAACTCCAATGCTACTGATTTAGTAAAACCAATTGCACCAGCTTTAGAAGCAGCATAATTGGTTTGACCAGCGTTACCAGAAACACCAACCACAGAACTAATATTGATAATTGAACCTGCACGTTGTTTTAAAAATGTCTTTTGAATCGCTTTAGTCATATTAAAAACTGACTTCAAGTTAACATCGATAACCTGGTCAAAATCAGCTTCTGACATCCTCATTAATAAATTATCTTTAGTAATTCCAGCGTTGTTAATCAAGATATCTACTGTTCCAAATTCTGCCAAAACAGCATCAACAAAAGTTTGCGCTTCATTAAAATCGGCTGCATTAGACTTGTATCCTTTTGCTTTTATTCCCAAAGCATTCAATTCGTTTTCTAAAGCCTCTGCAGACTCTACAGATGAACTATAAGTAAAGGCAACATTCGCTCCGTTTTTTGCAAAAACTTCAGCAATTCCTCTTCCAATTCCACGACTTGCACCAGTAATAATGGCCACTTTTCCTTCTAGTAATTTCATGTTCTAAAATTAGTTTATTTTTTATTAGGAGCTATTCCCGCTATTCGTTGCAATCTTTTGTGTCTGAAAAAAACACAAAAGGATTTCCACTACTATCGGGGCTAGTTTACAAAGTTCAAATATATAATAAAAATGCGGAATGAAAAAAATTACAATTTCAATTCTGCCGTTTTTGCAATAGACCCCTTTTAAAAACTTGAACAGAAAGATTTGGCTTTTTAAGACACCTTTGTTACGCTATTTGCTACAATTTCTCAAGGAAATGTGAGAATCCCTATTATTATCGACTTAACACCTTGTTATTTAACACAACAGCGAAAAACAACAGAAAATTAATTAGATAATTTTCAAAAAATCGTAAATTGTTGCCATAACTTCAAAATAACAACTCAATGAGAAAAGTATTTTTATCCTTAGCTTGTATTATTGGCTTTCTTGCAAATGCTCAGACTTCAAAAGAATTACTTGGAAAATGGCAACTGGTTAAATGGACCAAAAACGGCAAAGAAAAAAGCATTCAAAAAACTTTCAAAACAGATCAAGTTTTCCAATTATTTCTAGAAAATGGTGAATTTCAAAGTCTTGTCGGTAGTGAAATCCATAAAAGCAAATGGAAACTATCCAAAGACAATTCAAATTTGACAATA
This sequence comes from Flavobacterium sp. WC2509, assembly GCF_052683105.1. NCBI lineage: Bacteria > Pseudomonadati > Bacteroidota > Flavobacteriia > Flavobacteriales > Flavobacteriaceae > Flavobacterium > Flavobacterium sp. WC2509. Next base: position 41,175 of record NZ_JBQZFG010000001.1, read on the forward strand.
ACTTCGACGCTTATTCTTCCCGTAAAATTTCACATCGACTTTTTTGACAGTGAAAAAAGAATAATGACTTCGGATGAAGTAGGAACTTTTGAATACAAGAAAGTTGCAAACTAAATTCAAAGGTATTAATATGGATTCTTGATGATTTTACTTCAGAAATTATTTCAAAAAAAACTCTTTAACTTTGATAAAAGCGTTATATCCAGCATTTTTTTTTGCGCCGAATATAGCAAGGCATCATGAATCCATATTTCCAGATAAAATCACTTAAAGAACAGCAAATAGTGAAGCAATTCTTTCACTCTGAAACTTAGATTACTTCAATTGGGAAAACACAATAAAAACTATTGCGATCAAGGCCAATAAAAGACCTGTTATGTTTAGCTTGGTTACTTTTTCCTTGAAAATAAATATCCCTACAAGACTGCCAATCACTATAACTCCCATATTCATCCCAGCAAAAACAGTTGAAGGATTTTCGGCAAATGCCTGATGAGCCTTTAGATAAAACAGAATATTTCCAAAATTGAAAATACCAACTAAACCTCCGAAAATAATGCTTTTGAAATCCATTTTAGTTTTTTTGAAAAGCAATTGACACCCGTTAAAAACTATCATTATTACAAGCGAAATCGAAAAAAGAACAAATAGCGAAGTCGTAAAAGGCACTGTAGAAGTTAGGGCAATTTGCTTAAAAAGTAAATCTATTACTCCAAAACCAAGCAATACAAGTGCGGGATAAAACCATTTATTTTCTTTGTTTTCTGTTGGTTTGTTCAGAATAAGCAATAAAGCTGGAAACCCAAACAAAAGAGCCATTAATTTAAGTGCACTGAATTGTTCTCCAAAAAACAACCAAGCCCCCAAAATGGAAATAATCAACGATAATCTTTGAGCGGCATCCGTTTTTACAATACCCATATATTTTATGGAAGCTGCCAGAAAAAGAAATACAACAGGCAATAAAACACCTAATGAAATGAAGATTCCCCAAGGTGAAGAAGCATCCAAAACAGCTAAATCTGGGCTAAAAAACAAATAACACAATACTAAGGCAAAAACATAATTGAAAGCTACAATTTGTGTAGCAGATACTTGATAATAGCGAGCTATTTTAAAAATAACACCCACAATAACACTACAAATTACAGACAGAATAAGAAATAACATAGTTCTAAATTTAGTTCCGCAAAAATACTATTTAATGATAGAATCCCCATTAATTTCTGCTCCCAACAATTACAAATTAGATTTATTGCAATTATTTTTAATCAACTTTATACTATTTTTAATATTTTTTTAGTTCTATAAAACTAAATTGCACTAAAATAAATTAAAATGGAGAACATAAAAATACTTTGGGTTGATGACGAAATCGATTTGCTCAAACCACATATATTATTTCTGGAGAAAAAAAATTATAGCGTTACCACTTGTAATAATGGACGCGATGCTATCGATATTTTTGACGAAAACAATTTTGACATTGTTTTTCTTGACGAAAATATGCCTGGAATGAGTGGCTTGGAAACATTATCGGAGATGAAAGAGAAAAAATCTTCGATTCCGATGATTATGATTACCAAGAGCGAAGAAGAATACATAATGGAAGAAGCGATTGGTTCCAAAATCGCTGATTATTTGATAAAACCTGTGAATCCAAATCAGATTTTATTGAGTTTGAAGAAAAATTTAGACCACTCTAGACTGATTTCACAAAAAACGACTTTGGATTACCAAAAAGAATTCCGCAAAATCACTATGGAAATGGCGATGGTTAATTCCTATGAAGATTGGGTTGAATTGTATAAAAAACTTATTTTTTGGGAACTTGAATTAGAAAACATTGACGATCAAGGAATGATCGAAATTTTAGAATCTCAAAAAGTGGAAGCCAATTCTCAATTTGGTAAATTCATAGAACGCAATTATGAAGATTGGTTTGCACCAAAAGCGGATAAACCGATTCAATCCCATAATTTATTCAAAGAATTGGTCGTTCCGGAAATTCTGAAAAAAGACAAACCGGTACTTTTCGTTGTAATTGACAATTTGCGCTACGATCAGTGGAAAGCTTTTGAAAGCGTCGTAGGCAATTACTACAAACTGGAAAAAGAAGTTCCTTATTTCTCTATACTTCCTACGGCTACACAATACGCAAGAAATGCCATTTTTTCTGGATTAACGCCACTTGAAATGGAAAAACAATTTCCGCAGTATTGGAAAAACGACCCAGAAGAAGGTGGTAAAAACTTATATGAAGCCGAGTTTTTAACAGCGCAGATTAAACGTTTAAGACTTGACTTAAAAGAAGATTATTTTAAAATCACCAATTTGGCTGGAGGAAAAAAACTAGCTGAGAGCTTTAGATCGTTAAAAGACAACGATCTTGTTACTGTGGTATATAATTTCGTCGATATGCTTTCACATGCTAAAACCGAAATGGATGTGGTGAAAGAACTTGCCTCTGATGATAAAGCGTATCGTTCCTTAACTTTAAGTTGGTTTAAAAACTCACCTTTATTAGAAATCATTCAGCAAGCGCAAAAATTAGGTTTCAAATTAATCCTGACTACCGATCACGGAACGATTAATGTGAAAAACCCATCGAAAGTAGTTGGCGACAAAAACACCAGCTTGAATTTACGTTACAAAACAGGACGTAGTCTAACTTACGAACAAAAAGATGTCTATGCTGTAAAAGAGCCAAAACTTATTGGATTACCTGCCATAAATATGAGTAGTTCGTATATTTTCGCCAAAAACGATTTATTTTTGGCTTATGTAAACAACTATAATCATTATGTGAGCTATTACAAAAACACCTATCAACATGGTGGAATTTCATTGGAAGAAATGATTATTCCATTTCTTGTTTTTAATCCAAAGTAAAAAAGTGGTCAGTGTTCAGTTTTTAGTTGGCAGTTATTATGCTGATGAATAAATTTAAAACTTAGATTATTAAAAACTGAACATTGATCCAAAATGCATAACAATATTTTAAAAATGACAATTACATTTTCTATAGACCAACTTGCCGAAGTTGCGCAAAAAATTTTAGATCAAAACCCAAACAAAGTAATCCTTTTCAATGGAGAAATGGGGGTTGGAAAAACAACATTAATCAAACAGCTTTGCAAAACATTGGGCGTAAATGATGCTACAAGCAGTCCGACTTTTTCATTAGTGAATGAATACCAAACTGACACAAATAAAACCGTTTATCATTTTGATTTTTACAGATTAAATAAAGAAACCGAAGCTTTGGATATGGGCGTAGACGATTATTTGTATTCTGGAAATTGGTGTTTCATCGAATGGTCTGAAAAAATTGAAAACTTGATTCCAGATCATCATACTGTAATTACAATCGAATTGCTACCAAGTGGAGAGCGCTTATTAGAACTAAACTAACTTCTCTACCCTAATCAGAATAATTTGATACAATCCAAGTTAGTAAGTCGTAAAACACAATACTTTGAATCTTTTTTGTAAATTGTACCACTAATTACACGAAATCAATGTCTCTAAGTCCATTCACAAAAGAACAATTACTGCCTCAAGAAGAAAAACTAGAAATAGCTAGACATAAAAGCCAACTTTTTATAGGGATTCCAAAAGAGAATAGTTATCAAGAAAGACGCATTTGTTTAACTCCAGACGCAGTAAATTCGCTTACCTATCAAGGTCATCGCGTAATGATTGAAGCAGGTGCAGGGATGAGTTCTAGTTACAGTGATAAGGAATACAGTGATGCTGGTGCCGAAATCAGTCAAGACACCAAAAAAGTTTTCGGTTGTCCTATGATTTTGAAAGTAGAACCACCAACAATTGCCGAAATTGAAATGATGAATTCAAAAACAATTGTTTTATCGGCAATTCAATTAAAAACAAGAAAAAAAGCCTATTTCGAAGCTTTATCCAAAAAAAAAATAACTGCACTTGCTTTTGAATATTTAAAAGATGAAGACGGATCTTACCCTGCCGTACGTTCATTGAGCGAAATCGCAGGAACCGCTTCTATATTAATTGCTGCCGAATTGATGATTACTAATGAGTTTGGAAAAGGACTCTTATTTGGTAATATCACTGGAGTTGCCCCTACTGAAGTAGTCATTCTAGGAGCAGGAACAGCTGGTGAATTTGCTGCTAAGACTGCTATTGGACTTGGTGCTAGTGTCAAAGTTTTTGATAATTCAATAACAAAACTCCGCAGATTGCAAAACAACCTAAGCCAACGTATTTTTACTTCAACTATACAACAAAAATCATTACTTAAAGCACTAAGGCGTTGCGATGTTGCTATTGGTGCCATGAGAGGAAAAGAACGATGTCCTGTAGTAGTTAGCGAAACTATGGTTGAACACATGAAAAAAGGAGCTGTAATTGTTGATATCAGTATTGATACTGGAGGTTGTTTTGAAACATCCGAAGTGACTACTCACGAAAAACCCACTTTTATTAAAAGCAACGTTTTACATTATTGTGTTCCTAATATTCCTTCCCGATATTCCAAAACAGCTTCTCTTTCTATAAGCAATATTATTACTCCTTATTTATTGCAAATTGCCGAAGATGGCGGTATCGAAAGTGCGATACGCTGTAATTCAGGTTTAAAAAATGGTGTTTATCTATATCACGGCATTCTTACCAATAAGGCCATTGGCGACTGGTTTGATTTACCAGATAACGACATTAATTTAATTGTTTTTTAACTAAACTTTCCCATACCTTTGCGCAAAAATTAAAATATGAACTTTATACAGCGTTTTGCCTACTATTTAATAGGTTTAATAATGGGAGGATTTATTGTAGCTGCTATTTTTAGTGGAAAAGATACCCGTTGTAATTATTTTCCAAATGCTAGAGTCTTGAATGATTTAAGCACTAAACCTTTTTTTTATTCTGATAAGGCTTCCCTTATTTTATCACAAAAATGGATTGATACTACCGATATTAAGGCCACTTTAAAACTAGGAGATGTAGATTTTGATAATAGCAATGTTCCTTTGAAAAAAGGAAAATTATATGTTATTGAAGGCAAAACTAAAAAGAATCAGCAAATCATAATCAAAGTGATTAACTACGATAACAAAGCTGTTTTAGAAGACATCATCAAAAAATAATTTATTAAAACTCTTCCACACAAAGAGTTTTTTTATTTCTTTTTTTTTAATAAGCTCAAAGCAAAAAACCATAACTCAAACAATGAATTATGGTTTTTTTTATAATATCGCTATTTAGCGATTAGACTCAAATTTATCTTTGTGCCAAATAAGCCAAAACATTTTTCTCGATTCTTTCATTAATATTCGAAATGTCAGCTTTCACAAACTTTTCTCCTAAAATGTTTTCGTATAATTCTATATATCTATCAGAAACAGTTTCAATGTATTCATCAGTCATGTCAGGAATTTGTTGTCCTTCAAGACCTTGAAATCCATTTTGAATTAACCAACGTCTTACAAATTCTTTCGACAATTGTTTTTGCTCCTCCCCTTTATCTTGTCTTTCCTGATATCCTTCAGAATAGAAATAACGAGAAGAATCTGGCGTGTGAATTTCGTCAATCAATACGATAACACCGTCTTTGGTTTTTCCAAATTCGTATTTTGTATCCACCAAAATCAAACCACGACTTGCAGCGATTTCAGTTCCTCTTTGAAATAAAGCACGAGTATATTTTTCTAAAACTAGATAATCTTCTTCAGTAACAATTCCTTTCGCAAGAATATCTTCTCTAGAAATATCGGCATCATGTTCTCCGTTATCCGCTTTAGTGGTTGGTGTAATAATTGGCTTTGGAAATTTGTCATTTTCTTTCAAACCTTCAGCCATTGTTACGCCACAAATTTGCCTTTTCCCAAGAGCATATTCACGTGCTGCATGACCAGAAACATAACCACGAATAACCATTTCAACCTTGAAAGGCTCACATAAATGCCCAACAGCAACACTTGGATCTGGAGTAGCAATTAACCAGTTTGGTACAATATCTTGAGTCAGTTCCATGAATTTTGTAGCAATTTGATTCAAAATTTGTCCTTTGTATGGAATTCCTTTTGGCAAAACTACATCAAATGCAGATAGTCTATCAGTAGCTATCATTACAAGTAAATCGTCATTAATATTGTAAACTTCCCTTACTTTTCCGCGATACACTGATTTTTGATTCGGAAAATTAAAATTGGTTGTGGTAATTGTATTGCTCATTAGTAGTGTGTTGTTGTTATTTTTATGGATGCAAATTTAAAACTAATTAATAGAGAACGCAAGGAAAACCAAAAGTTCTATTTACAAGCCAGAAGTCCTTTTCCTGAGGCTTTAATAGAAGCTTTAAGTGTAGTTAAGGTAGTGTCTTTAAGGATTTTTACCTTTTGAATCGGAACAACATATATTTCGCTTCCATCAGAGTTGGGTATGTTTACTACAGCATTTCCTTCATTATCCTGCTCTATCAAAAATCCAGGTTGCCAATAATCTCCAAACTGTATTAAAGCAGGTACATCATTTTCTACTTTTGGCTCATCAACCAACTGCTTTTTGGCCATTTCTTTATGCTTTTCATAACCCGGAATTACTTCTTTTAGTTTGGCATCAATTGAATCGCTCATCCTTTTAAAAAAAGCCATTCGCACCAAATACCCACATAAATACACGAATAGAATCAAAATCAGCGCTCCAAAAAAGTTGGCTGCATTCGGTCCCAATATTTTATCAAACCCAATCATTTTTGCAATTCCGCCACCAAACTTAGCGAAGTAACCAAAAACTTTTTTGACCAAGATCAATAAAATCAAAACAGGCAATAAAAATAAAATCCCTGAAATACAATTTTGCTTAACTCTTTCAAAATAACTGTTCATAATGATTTATATTTAAGATGAAACACTCAATCCTTCTAAAATTGCAGCTAAATATTTGGCTACGCCATCCTCATTATTAGTTGAAATCACTTCTAAATGAGGCAATTTGTTTTTTAAATTTTCTGGTGCGTTACCCATTATTAGTCCGATTCCAGTGGCACCCAACATTTTTTCATCATTAAAACCATCACCAAAAGAGATAGCTTCTTCAAATGTAAAACCTTCTTTTTCAAGAATCTTGCCTATCGCAACACTTTTATCCACTGATTTATCCATAAATTCTAAGCAAATCGGTAAACTAAAAGCATGACTAAAAACATCTAAATGATTTTCAAGAATTTTTTCTTTTAAATCAACTAATTTTTGATGATCGTCATGAGTAAAAAATATCTTTATGGCATTAAAATCATCAAGCTCTGAAAAATCAACCACTTGAGGAGGATATGCCAAATCTTTTTGAAAAGCATTTAGCTTATTATTCGTTTTTGAAGTTTGCCAAACAGTCTCCCTAAATAAAACAGTTGTAATCTCTGGATCAATATCCAATGATAAAACAGATTTAACCGAATCTCCATCCATATTAAAAGAATACAGTAATTCCTTTTGTGGTGAATGGATTCTTGCACCATTTGACGTTACTAAATAAACAGGAAAGTCCAAGCTATTTATGATTGCCATAGCATCCATGTGATGGCGACCTGTAGCAACAATAATCAAATAATTTTGTTTGTGTAATTCTTGAAAAACAGATTTGGTATACGCTGATATTGTGTGATCTGAGTTGAGTAATGTTCCGTCTAAATCGCTTATTACTACTTTAATTTTTTGTTTCGACATTTTTTAATTTCAATTTCATTTTAATCATTGCAAATTTATTGTTTTTCAATAACATACCAAAAAAGTTAGTTTTATATAAAATGCATTTAACTTAATTATATAGATCTATTAACTTTAATTAGCAAAACAAACAAGAACTCCCATTTATTTATACAAAAAGGAGAAACTCTACGACGAGCTTCTCCTTTTAATTTTAATTATCTTTTTTATTATAACTTTAATAGTCATTATTTTCTATTTGTTTGTAAGCATCAATTACTTTTTTCACCAATCGGTGGCGCACGATGTCTTTATCGTCTAAATAAATAATACCAATTCCATCTACATCTTTTAAAACCAATAAAGCTTCTTTAAGACCTGATATAGTTCTTCGAGGCAAATCTACTTGGCCTGGATCTCCAGTAATCATAAACTTAGCACTTTTACCCATACGCGTCAAAAACATTTTCATTTGCGAATGCGTTGTGTTTTGAGCTTCATCCAAAATCACAAAGGCATGATCTAAAGTTCTTCCACGCATGAAAGCCAAAGGAGCAATTTGAATAATTCCCTTCAAAATATAATCTTCTAGCTTTTCGTTTGGTAACATATCACGCAATGCATCATAAAGAGGTTGCATATATGGATCTAGTTTTTCTTTCATGTCTCCTGGAAGAAAACCAAGATTTTCACCTGCTTCTACAGCTGGTCTAGTAAGTATTATACGCTTGACTTGCTTTTCCTTCAATGCTTTTACAGCCATAGCAACACCTGTATAGGTTTTTCCTGTACCAGCAGGGCCAACAGCAAATACCATATCATTTTTTTCCATAGTATCAACCAGCAATTGCTGATTAGGAGTCATGGCTTTAATAATTTTTCCGCCTACTCCGTGCACTAAGATTTTGTCGTGACCAAATACTCTTGTTTCCTCTTTGGAGTCACTTGAAATCACTCGTTCGATTACATTATCATCTATAGTATTATATCTGGTAAAATGCAACATCAAACGCTGGAACCGCATTTCAAATTCATCTAAAACATCTTTGTCACCAAATGCTTTAAGAGTGGTACCTCTTGCTACAATTTTTAGTTTTGGATAAAGTTTTTTAATTGACTCTAAGTGAGAGTCCTGTGTCCCCCAGAAATCTTTGGGAGCAATGTCGATGAGTTCAATGATTCGTTCGTTCAAAATAAGAAGTTTTTAAGTTAATTAATTGAGTTTAAATCAATTCAATCTTTGCGCTGTAATATTGCATTACAGTTTTTAATTTCTAAATCAGTAGGCAAATAACACTAAAAACATCTCTTCTAGAATTTAGGGAATTCTAGTTCTAATTACACGTTAGCTTTTAATTTTTTTAACATTTTTTCATTCATTAAATCAGAAGGCTTAATCGATAAGATTTCGCAAAGATTATTGTTAAGCAACAAATTAATCTTTGTTTCATTCACTATTTCCTTTTTTTCACTTTTAACGATGATTAAATCATCTGAAACATTTGATTCAGTTGCTTTTTTTTTTGAAAAATAACTCTGACCAAATGAATTTATACTCGTAAATAAAAGAAATAAAATAAAAATAAACTTAGACATACATTTTGTTTTAAATCAAATAAAATTCTGTTTCAATAAAGTATAAAATACTTTAGCTTTGCATTTCTCAAATTTAAGAAAAAATAAGTTTCGGTCGCTTCAAAACTCAATAGTTATAAACAATCTTATGTCAATAATTACCCTTACTACCGATTACGGCTTAAAAGACCACTTTGTCGGCGCTTTGAAAGGGAAAATATTATCTGAGTATTCTGACGCTTCTATTATTGACATTTCGCATTACATCGATCCATTCAATACAGCCGAAGCTAGTTACATCATTTCGGCTTCTTATAATAGTTTTCCGAAAGGCACTGTTCATATAATTGGTGTCGATTTAGAATCCAATAAAGAAAACCAACATATTGTAATGCAATGGAACGATCATTTCTTTATCGCTTCTGATAATGGTATATTAAGTATGCTTTCGCAAAAGATAATTCCTCAAAAAATTGTCGCCATAACCATCCATGACCGCTTGCATAATGAAGCAACCGATCTGGATGTTTTTGTAAAAGTAGCATGCCATGTTGCCAAAGGCGGAGCATTAAGTGTTATTGGAAAAGAAATCAGCAACTTAAAACAAGTAACTGATTTACAAGTAATTTTATCCGAAGACGGAAGTGAATTGAAAGGAAATGTGATTTATATTGACCATTTTGGTAATGTTGTAACTAATATTTCAAAAAAACAGTTTTTGGAATGTGTAAAAGGAAGAAGTTATAAAATTGTTTTTAAAGCACAAACTATAAAAACCATTTTACCCTATTATTCGGCTATAGCCAGTTCCGATAAATATCCAATAAAATATTATGAAGGAGAGAAACTAGCTATTTTTAATGAGGCTGGTTTTCTAGAAATAGCCGTTTTTAGAAGTAATCCTTTAACAGTAGGTTCTGCAAGTTCGTTATTAGGTCTTAATTATAGAGATGTGGTTTCGATACAATTTAAGAGTTAAAAATTTAAGATTGTTGATTGCTTCGCCTGTTCGCCATTCAGGCTCGGGTAACAATTTTTGATTTCAGATTTTAGAAAAAAGAACAAAGAGAAAAGAAAATAGAGTTTTTGAAATTGATATTGCCATTGAAATTGTTATTTATTTTTCATTAAATAGAATGTAATCATGTTTGTAAGAATAGTAAAACTGAGTTTTCATGAGGAACATATTCCTGCTTTTTTGGAAAACTTTGAACTTATGAAAGATAAAATACGAAACGCTCCAGGAAATCGTTTTTTAGAATTGTATCAAGATAAAAACAATAAAAGTATTTTCTTTACTTATAGCTATTGGGAATCAGAAGCTGATTTGGAAAATTATCGCAATTCAGAGCTTTTTTATAACGTTTGGGAATACACTAAAAAATTATTCAATGCAAAACCTGAGGCTTGGAGCGTCGATAAATTAGTAAGTTTGCAGTAAGCAGATTTTAGATTGCAGTTTTCAAACTGCAAATTTCAGATTAATAAACTTAGTATATTTGCGCCTTTGTAGCAAATAAACAAATCAACGATTAAACAAAAAAATAAATGAAGTCAATTGTATTTCGCGAAATAAAATCCTTTTTTGGCTCACCAATTGGATATTTAGTAATTGCCCTTTTCTTAATTGGAAATGGCTTATTCCTTTGGGTTTTTGAAGGTGAATATAATGTATTGAATACTGGTTTTGCGGATTTAACACCATTTTTCACTTTGGCTCCATGGATTTTAATATTCCTGATTCCTGCAGTAACAATGCGTAGCTTCTCGGATGAGAAAAAACAAGGCACGCTCGAATTATTACTCACAAAACCCATCAGTCTTTGGGAAATTGTAAATGGGAAATTTTTAGGCGCTTTTCTATTAATAGTAATGGCCATCATCCCCACTTTTATTTATGTTGCTGTAATTTGGAATCTTGGTAATCCCGAAGGAAATATAGATATGGGAAGTACACTTGGATCTTATTTTGGTTTATTATTTTTAATCGCAGCTTATTCTGCAATTGGAATTTTTACTTCTTCGATTTCTGAGAATCAGATTGTTTCATTTATTATCGCTGTATTTTTGTGCTTCATTTTCTATTTTGGTTTTCAGGGATTAGCTTCTATTTTGCCAAGTTTCTCTTCTTTTATTGAATATTTTGGAATGCAGGATCATTATAAAAGTATGAGCAGAGGCGTTATTGATACTCGAGATGTCATCTATTTTGTGAGCATTGCTGTTTTGTTCCTTTCTTTCACCGTTTATAATTTAAAATCTATCAAGTCGTAATGAAAGCATTCAATATAAAAAACGCCAAATCGTTATTGATTACTGTTGCGATCGTATTCTTTTTAAACATCATTAGTAATTTCATTTTTCACCGATTTGATTTAACGCAAGATCATCGGTATACGCTTTCGCCTACGACTTTAAAAATCATCAAAGAGGTAAAAGCACCTTTATCAATAAAAGTCTATTTACAAGGAGAATTACCCGCTGAATTCAAGCGATTACAGCAAGAATCCAAACAGTTATTAGAAGAATTTCAAGCCTATAATTCTAATATTATCATCGAATTTGTTGATCCGCTGGAGAACAAAGACGAAAGCATGGAAAATATCAAAGAATTATATCGAAAAGGGCTTACTCCTATCAATATTACGGTTGACGATAAAGGAAAACAATCTCAATCAATGGTTTTTCCTTGGGCAATTGCAGTTTACAATAACAAAGAAGTCAATATCCCATTGTTGAAAAATATTATGGGAACTAATACGACTCAAAAAGTAATTGGTTCAGTTCAGCATCTTGAATATTCGATATCTGATGGAATTAATAAAATTTCTAAAGGCAAACAAAAGAAAGTTGCTATCATAAAAGGAAATGGAGAACTAGAAGAAAGACATATTGCTAAATTCCTGATGCAAGTTCGCGAAAGCTACTTCATTGGTCCATTTACTTTAGATTCAGTTGCTAAAAATCCAACGGGGACATTAAAATCATTACAGAATTATGACTTGGCCGTTATTGCCAAACCAACCGAAGCTTTTACTGACGAAGAAAAACTGGTTCTGGATCAATTCATCATTAATGGTGGAAAAACACTATGGTTAGTAGAACAAGTTAATGCCGAAATGGATAGTCTTTACAATCCATCTGGCGCTACTTTAGCATTTCCAAAAGATTTAAATCTGAATGATTTATTCTTTAAATATGGAGTTCGTATCAATCCGGACTTAGTTAAAGATGAACAAGGAAGTCCTATAAAACTAGCCAGTGGAGAACAAGGAAGCGGGACAACCTATCAGGATTTTAACTGGAAATTTGCCCCACAAGTGTATCCAATCAGTAAACATCCTATCGTGAAAAATTTAGGCGGAATCAAATTTGATTTTGCCAATGCAATCGATACTTTGAAAAATGGAATTAAAAAAACAGTTCTGTTACAATCTTCTCCTTATTCTAAAAAAATAGGAACTCCCGCGCAAATCAGTTTGAATATGGTTTCGGAACAAACCTCCCCTGCTGAGTACTTGAATAAAGGAAATATTCCGTTAGCAGTTTTATTAGAAGGATCTTTTCATTCAATGTTTGAAAATCGTGTATTACCATTTGACGATAAATCCTTTTTAAACAAAGGAAAAGAAAGTAAAATGATTGTAATTTCGGATGGAGATCTTATAAAAAACCAATTGGATAAAGCGGGACAACCAGTAGAATTAGGTTACGACCAACGATCTGGCAATTTATATGACAATAAAGATTTTATGATGAATTGTGTCAATTACTTGTTGGATGACACTGGACTTATTAACATTAGAAGCAAAGATCTCGATTTGCCTTTGTTGGATAAAGAAAAAGTATATGAAAACTATACTTTCACACAGTTCCTAACTCTCGGGCTTCCAATCTTAATTTTAGTTTTATTTGGCTTTGGATTTACATTGTTAAGAAAAAGAAAATACAGCAAATAGATGTTAATAAAAAATTTGCGATACTAGAATAGTTTACAATATATTTGTAAAAGTGTATGACAAATTTTATTTTAAAAAAGTACACCATTAAAAACAAAACAATACAGATGAAATTTATAGTATCGAGTTCGTACTTATTAAAGCAATTACAAGTTTTAGGTAGTGTTATCAATAGCAACAATACCTTGCCTATCTTAGACAACTTTTTATTTGAATTAAATAATAACGAATTAACTGTTTCGGCATCCGATTTAGAGACTACTATGTCTGCTACATTGGCCATCGACTCTACAAGCAAAGGAAGTGTTGCTGTTCCTGCTAAACTATTATTGGAGATCCTTAAGACTTTTCCAGAACAACCGCTAACTTTCACAGTTGAAGAAAACAGTACTATCGAAATTAGTTCTAATTCAGGTAAATATGCATTAGCATATGCTCCAGGAGAAGAATTTCCAAAATCAGTAAGCTTAGACGAACCATCTGTAACATTAGTTCCTGCAGATGTTTTGGCAACAGCAATTAGCAAAACTATTTTTGCAGCTGGAAACGATGATTTACGTCCAGTAATGTCTGGAGTTTTCTTCCAGTTTTCACCAGAAGGTTTGATTTTTGTAGCAACAGATGCTCACAAATTGGTAAAATATGCTCGCTCGGATGTAAAAGCATCACAAGTAGCAGAATTTATTATGCCTAAGAAACCTTTGACCATTTTAAAAAGTATCCTAGGCTCATCAGATGCTGAAGTTAAAATAGAATACAACGATTCGAATGCTACTTTCTCTTTTGATAACTACATTTTATTATGTCGTTTGATTGATGGGAAATACCCAAATTACGAAGCGGTTATTCCAAAAGAAAATCCAAACAAATTAATGATGGATCGTTCTCAATTTTTGAGTTCAGTACGTCGTGTTGCTATTTTCTCAAACAAAACAACACACCAAATTCGTTTGAAAGTAGCTGGTGCTGAATTGAATATTTCTGCTGAAGATATTGACTATTCTAACAAAGCGGAAGAAAGATTGACTTGTGATTATCAAGGAGATGATATGCAAATTGGATTCAACTCTCGTTTCTTGACTGAAATGCTGAACAATCTTCAATCAGATATGATAATGCTTGAAATGTCATTACCAAACAGAGCTGGAATTCTAACTCCAATTGATGGACTAGAAGAAGGTGAAACAGTAACAATGCTTGTAATGCCAGTAATGCTAAACAACTAGTTGTATTAAAACACGAAACTAACCAAAACCATTTTATATTTGAAAAAACCAAAACTCCCTAACCAAGGTTTTGGTTTTTTTTTGCTTTAAGCGCAAAGTTCCCAAGATATTTCACAATGGAAGGCAAAGCATATAAACTACCCTTGATTATAATCAAAAACTCCATCCCATAAGGTGTCAATTTGAATAAGTGATTCTTCTAAAGGAAGTACGTCCCACTTCCCATTTGTTTCTACACCCAGCCCAATATTTTTTAATTTAGATAAGGCATCTTTTACATCAAAATCTAGATTTGTATTTAATTCTGATGAAAACCAAGACTCAATTTGATCATCTAGCTCTTCCGCAGATAACGGATTTTTACTTCTACTTAAAAAAGCATATACCAAAATAGTTTCTTTAAGCACTTCTTCTTCCGAAGAATTTAATAATGAATAAAATGCACCGCTGTTATTCCCTAAATTTTTAAAATAAAGACTATCGGACAGCATTTTTGAGTATCTAATTTTCTTATTGACATAGTTATTGTACTGACGAAATAAATAGGCAGAAAGTATGCCCAACGCAATCAAACCTTGATTTAATGAGGTTTTACTATTCAAAAAATCAATAGCTTCACCCGATTGATAAGCGCCATACATGCCTATCAAAGCAGGAATTACTTTGGCACTTAATAACGAAACTCCTCCAAAAATAGCAGGCACCCATAAAAGCAACTTATCTGTAGTTGACATCATCGGGATTGCATTTGGAAATATCGTTTCTAAGTCATTTTTAGGAACACGTTTAAATATTTTCAAAGCTATTGAACCAGGCTCAATAGGCATTTTTCTTAATTTAACTTTTTTCTCTTTCAGATAATCCGCATCGTTATAATTAAGATAAATCATAACACGGTCGTAGTATTCAATCTCTATTTCTTTCTTCCAAAAGAAGTATTTTGTTATCTTTTCCTTTGCCTTATGTTCCCCACGAACATACATTTCATAATCTTTGAAAGCATTAAAATCTATCGCTAAATCCAAACCAATTAAGTCCGAATTCTTGAATGCAATATCTAAAGTTTCCTGATGGACACGAGTATAATTACTGTGATTAAGAACTTTTAAAAGTGTTTCCTTAAATGCTAAAAAATCACTTTTGCCAATAAACCCTTCTTTTTCTTGCTGACTTAAATCTGGGTCGAATAAGGCATAATTTTGTTTTAGACTCTGATTAAGATTAAAGGCTTCGTAATGATAATAATGTTCAATAATATCGAAAAGCTTTTTAAAATTTTCAATCTTTTTGGGATTATCTGAGAAAGTTGCTAGTTGTTGCTCGAGTAAGAATTCCTTATTAAACGGAATATAATGGTCTCGTGTCATATTAAATTTAAGTTTTTTCTAATATATTGATATACGATATAGCTAGACAAATTAAATCACAGTCTGAAAACTGCCTACTAAAATCTGCTAACTGCTAACTTCCCTCTTAAATCACACCCATTTTTTTCATTAGGAAAGTGGCACTTTTGTTTTTACAAATTCCGTCACGGAGTGTGTAATCAAAATGCAATTCGTCGTTACTAATTTCTACTTCAAAACATTTATTGGTTAGGATATTTGGATATTCATTAGTCGTCAAACAAACTTCAATATCGTGAGTTGCAATTGCACCAATAGCTTTTTGGGCAATCACTTTTTTGACCACTTCAATGGTTCCGTTTCGCTTATCATCTGAATTTGTACCTCTTAAAATTTCATCCAAGAGAACAAAAGCAGGATTCGCTTCTAATTCGTCCATAATTTGCTTTAGACGCTTGATTTCGGCAAAGAAATACGATTCGCTATCTGATAAGGAATCTGAAAGACGCATCGAAACCAAAACTGGCAATGGATGCACATTAGCACAACTTGCACAAACAGGAGATCCCATTCCAGCAAGCACCATATTTATTCCTAAACTACGCAAAAATGTACTTTTACCTGACATATTGGAACCTGTCAAAATCATAAAAGATTGTGGCTGAAACTGTACCTCATTCCCTACTCTAGTTACTGGATTTAATAAAGGATGACTTAGATTAGAAAAAGCAATTTCATAATTAGAATTCAATTCAGGATACACAAAATCGGGATTATTATAAGCGAAATTTGCCAAACTATTGAGCATTTCAAATTCACCAATTACTTCCAGCCATTCTTCTAAAACTTCAGCATGTTCTTTTTTCCAGGCAATCATCGATTTTAAAACGTGAAGATTAAAAAGAAATGTTCCGTTAAATAATAAAGCAGTCACAAAATTCCCAATAGTTTCCATATTAGAAAACAACTCCGCTAATTTTTGAAGATGTGCGCTAGCCTTTTGGTTTTTAAAGTTTAATTTTTGTTGTAAATCTTTCAGTTTCTCCGACTTAAAATTTTCGTTTTCAATTTTTTGAACCAATAAACTGTATTGACTAATTATTGTATTGATGTTTTCGGATTGTGCAATTTCCATTTGAATACGCTTTGTGAAATTACCCAAAACACCCAAATTAATTACAAACATAAAAGAAGAATACGTCAGGAAAACCATGTTTGAAGTCAACAAATACCCTATAATACAACTTACAAAAAGCGCCGGAAATAAATACGAAATTACCACAGCTACTTTAGATAAAGGCTTACTATTATACACTCTCCATTGCAACAATGTTTTATAAAAAGTTTCATTGTCCTGACCTACTTTGGCGAAAGCCAAAAATTCCTGACGCCAATTTAATTTTTTACTTAATTCTTCTACAGCTTTGTGATTTCTTAGTATTTCATCATTTGGCAAAAGTGTTAATAATTGCTTTGCTAAGGTCTTTTTACCGATAAAAGTGGCGGTTCTATTTAGATTTTGGAATAAAGAATGTTCTCCAAAAATATCTAAATCATAAGCATATGGATGATGAAAATCATTGAATTCGGCACCATTTTCAAATGGGATTGATTTTCGTTCTAAATACGTAGTTTCATTTTTATTGATAGCTACAAGAGCCGTTTTTATCTTTTTCTGGAAGGATAACTTAGAATGAATTCGCATCAAAATAAGAAAACCAGCAAACAATATAATTGCCATTATGACAAATATTGATTCGCTGGTTTTTATGTAATAAAATAGACTTCCTAAAAAAAGTAAAATACTAATAAATCTAAAAAAACTAATAGTATTGTATTTCGTATTGATTGCTTTTAACTCCTGTGAATAGCTTTGGCTATTGCTTTTATATATTTCCATTTTTTTATTTAATGATAAACAAATATAAGGAATATCGTATTCAATTTCAATGGCAATTTCAATGGCAATTTCAATAAAAAAATCTAAAATCTAAAATCTAAAATCTAAAATCTAAAATCTACATTCTACAATCTATTCCTCCTCGTGCATTGCTAAAATTGGTACAGTTGAAATGTTAGAAAACTTCTGTGTCAGACTTGGATTAAACAGCTCTGAAAAGAAATTTCTTTTATGTGTAATCATCGCCAAAATATCAATATTTTTATGAGAGATAAAATCCAAAATATTCTCCTTGACCAGATCACTTTGGACAACTGAAAATTCAATTGGTTCGTTCAAAAATTCTTTTTCCCATTGATTGATAGCCTCTTGGTCTATATCCGATTTACTGGTTTTAACATATAAACATTTGACAGCAGCATTTGATTTTTTAGCAATTTTCAACACTTGTCGCAATGATTTTTTATCTTTTTCTCTGAAACGTGTGGTAAAGCCAATGTTTTTAACTTTAGTAAATTCAGCTTCAACAGGGACACTCAGTACAGGAACATTAACCGCCGAAACTACAGCTCCCGTATTAGAACCTATAAAAAAAGCTTCCCATCCTGTGGCCCCAGAAGTTCCCATAATGACAAAATCAATATTTTCTTCTTCGATCGTCCTTTTAATATTGTATATCAAATCTCCTTCGACGAGTTTATGACTTAGCTTAATATTTTCTAAATGTTGCTTTTCGGCCAATTCCCGAAGCTTTGGAATTTGTCCTTTAAACATATCAAATTGGGTCAATTGCATCGAATCATAAATAGAAAAGTAACTATCTGGAGTAAATTGATTTTCGATAACAGGTAATTCAAAAGTATGTAATAAAAGAATTTCTCCTTTTATAATTTTTGCAAATTCTAAAGCGTGAACAAAAGCATTATTTGCGACATCAGAAAAATCGGTTGGAAATAAAATCTTTTTCATCTTATTTTTAATTTAGGTTTGTTTCTCAAATTTAACCAATTAAAAAAACAACAATAGTATAATTACCAGTAATTTAACAGTTATTTTTTTCTTAAAATAAGATTATTATGTCCTTTAATAAAAAGAATTTTTTATCAATACTCATTAAAATTCACCCTATAAAACTTAAAAAATCTATTGAAATTACGTTGAAATAAAGCCAAAACCTATATGCTCTTAAATGATTTCAAAAAATGGCACACAGATTATACAGATTAAGCGGATTTTACACAGGTTTATTAAAAAATCCATTCTAATCTGTTTTATTCTTGCAATCCATAGCTAATTCAATTGCTTGCCAAAATAACAAAACAATGTTTGTTTTTTAAATGCGAATGCCCTACGTTCGTTACTTAGTTGCTAATTTTATATCTTTGCGCTATGATAAATCAAGATTCTATTGTGGCATTGGCCACACCATCGGGAGCTGGTGCAATTGCCATAATTCGGATTTCCGGAGAAAATGCTATTACTATTGCAAATTCAGTTTTTAAATCTATCAAAAACAAGGATTTAACCACACAAAAAACGCATACTCTGCATTTGGGACATATTGTAGATGGAGAAAAAACATTAGACCAAGTTTTAGTTTCTATTTTTAAAAACCCAAATTCCTATACTGGTGAAAATACTGTCGAGATTTCTTGTCATGGCTCGACTTATATTCAGCAACAAATTATTCAATTATTACTGCGAAAAGGCTGTCGAATGGCTGATCCAGGAGAATTTACCCTAAGAGCTTTTTTGAATGGCAAACTCGATCTTTCGCAAGCCGAAGCTGTAGCTGATTTGATTTCATCAGATAATGAAGCTTCTCATCAAATTGCGATGCAACAAATGCGCGGAGGTTTCTCTAATGAAATTGCTAAACTGCGTGAAGAATTATTGAATTTTGCTTCCTTAATTGAACTCGAATTAGACTTCGCCGAAGAAGATGTAGAATTTGCAGATAGAACTCAGTTTTATGAGTTATTGAACCGAATTGAGTTTGTATTAAAACGTTTAATCGATTCGTTTGCTATTGGAAATGTCATTAAGAACGGGATTCCTGTTGCCATTGTTGGTGAACCAAACGTTGGTAAATCTACTTTATTGAATGCTTTGTTAAACGAAGAACGCGCCATTGTTTCGGAAATTGCAGGTACTACCCGCGATACAATTGAAGATGAATTAGTGATTGGTGGAATTGGATTCCGATTTATTGACACTGCCGGAATTCGCGAAACTAAGGATTATGTTGAGAGTATTGGAATTAAAAAAACGTTCGAAAAAATAGAACAGGCACAAGTGGTTTTATATTTGGTTGATGGTTGCCAGTTATCCGTTGATGGAAAATTAGATGATTTGCTAGTGGAAATCGGAAAAACCAGAAACCAATTTCCTCAAAAACCAATCTTATTTATTATCAATAAAAAAGATTTGATTTCGCCAGCAAACCTATCGGCTATTAACGAAAAACTAACGACCAATAACCAACAACTAACAACCATTTACATTTCTGCTAAAGAAAAAATTGGTGTAGATGAATTAAAGAATGAATTGCTTTCTTTTGTTAATACTGGAGCTTTACGTAATAATGAGACAATTGTAACTAATACAAGACATTATGACTCCTTATTAAAAGCATTGGATGAAATCACAAAAGTGAAATTTGGTTTAGAAACTAATCTTTCAAGTGATCTAATTGCGTTAGATATTCGCGAAGCTTTATATCAATTTGGACTGATTACTGGTCAGGTTTCTAATGATGAATTGTTAGGTAATATTTTTGCCAATTTTTGCATCGGGAAATAAAATTGTAAAAAATCCCAAAAGGCTTAAACTTTTTTTACTATTCTCATTCAGGAATTTACATAAAAACTGGACAGTAATTTCCTGGTTTTGACAATTGCAATACTATCACACAAATTCAATAGAAACACAATGACCTGTCTTTTAATTACTGTATATTCTTTATAATCACGAATGACTATAAATGATAAAATAGCCATCCTAATAGCCTAATTGCTACATATCCACCCATTCCTAAAATAATTCCAAAATAAGCAGCATTAAGTAATCCTCTTTTTTTATTGGATCTAACAAAAGCTTCAGAATATTTTTCTAATTTAAAATCAACATAATTTTTAACATGTTGCTGAATCCTATTATTTTTTATGTACAACAATAAGGTAATACTAAAAGTACATACTATTATCATAATATGCCCCATCACTACTTTAAACAAAGCCAAAGTTAAAATCAAGACAACAAGAGATATTATTAAAATAGCAAATGAAAATAAATACGAAGTACGTGAGTATGCTATTTTTTTAGCTTCCTCAATTTCATATTTATTTTTAAAATGATAATTTATAAATGTTGTATCAAAAGTACTAACAATAGCCATTTTTAATAGATTTAATTCCATTATTTACTAATATTTTATTTTAAATTACCACAATCTGGAGATCAATTTAGTTTCTTTAACAGTTTCAAAATATTAAATGCATATTTTACTCAAAACATTTTTTGTCTTATTACAAATAAGAAAAGATTAAAAATGGGTGACAAAAACTCAGATTTAAATAACATTTAAAATAAATAAAACATAATTATACAATAACAAAAAAGTAATGAGTATAGTTATAAGAACTATAGAGATACTATAATCATCAAATAGTTGTGGTGAAGAAATAAAACTGGATTATAACCTTGAAATAGTTTTCGAAAAGAAAGTTTATAAAACAAAAAAAAACACTTGCAAAACCCTCTCTGCAAAGTGTTCCACGAAAAGCAAAGCGTTCTTAAATGCACCTGTGCTATGCGAAGTCTCCCGACTTCGTACCCGCTCCGATTGTCCAAGCAGTAGATCATGCAAAATACTTGAAGTGCTTATTGGAGTAAGTGTGATAACATATAGCAACGAGTGAGGTCGGAGATTTCAGTATTCTTAAAATACTTGTTCCCCGCTCTGCAAAGTGTTCCGTAAAAAACATAGGGTTCTTGAATGCACCTGTGCTGTGCGAAGTCTCCCGACTTCGTATCCGCTTCAATTGTCCAAGCAGTCGATCACGCAAAATACTAAAAGTGCATATTGGAGTAAGTGTGATAAGGCAGAAACGGCATATAGCAACGAGTACGATGTCGGAATACTTCGGTATTCTTAAAATAACGATTACTTGTTTCTATTAAAGAGGACTTAGGGGAGCGGGTTAAATATTATTTTCTCCGCCAGTAGAAATACAAATTGAACTTAAACCCTTTAAATCATATGATTTAAAGGGTTTTTTCTTTTCTCATACTATCAAATTCTTTTGTCTTAGTCTTTATTAATTTTAATAACAACTGAAGATTACCGTGATGAAGACAAAAAAATCATTAATAAAATTGATCAACTAATCAAACTCTTAGTAATAATTTACCTATTCAACACCCCTATTCAATTCCCGAATCAAACATCACTACTGTAGTTTTTAAAAATAATCTCCCATAATTTTGTTCATCAGCGCACATACAAGTACATCCACTAGTTGTAATTTAGATGAACAGCCATATCCAACAAAAAGTAAAAAACATATACCAGATGCTATTCGAAATGGCAACTGGTAACTTTACATTAAAGTTAAAACCTGATACAGAAAGTAAAGAGTTGGATGAACTGGTAACTATACTAAATACTGTAGCCGAAAAAATGCAGTCATTAACAACTACCTTAGGTTTTATAAATCCGCATTACACCTACCAAGGTTTGGTACAGGCAACAATTATTCTAAACAATACTTTTACAATCAAAAGCTTTAGCCATCAAATTCCTGCTCTCCTGGAATACAATGCCGACAAACTTTTAGAATTACGATTTGACGAAATTTTAGCCAAACAATCCATTCCAATTTGGGATAAGATCAAAACTGAAACAGCAGCAGATAGCAATGCCTTTGCAGTCGTTCAATTCATATTTAGTACGCAAAGCCAACACTTGATTCCCTCCTACTGTACCGTTTCAAGATTTTTATATAGCGATGATATTATCATTAATTTTATTACAACGGTTCTTCAGGATCTGTTACCCGAAGCAACACATATCTCGAGCTCAGTAGTACACAATCAATCAGACGCAGTACTCATTCAAAAGGTCCGGGAATACATTTTAAAAAACGTAGAAAATCAGCTCCCTACTACCAGCGAATTATCAAAAATATTCAATGTCAACGAATTCAAATTAAAAGACACTTTCAGGCATTTTTTCAACACCAGTATCTATCAGTTTTACACCGAAGAAAGACTAAAAAAAGCCCACCTCCTTATCCTTCAAACAAACATCCCGTTAAAAGAAATCGCATTTATCAGCGGCTACAACGACTACACCAATTTCTACAAAGCATTCAAAAAAAAATTTAGCTATTCACCCAGCGAATTGAAACGGGATAATACTATAATTTAGAAATCATCTTTAAAATAAACTACAGTTATAAATTCCTGAAAACGTCATTTAGTCGCCCTTATATTTTTACACAAAAAATCACGATAAAGATTTGCGCGCTGGCCGTTGGGAGTGCCCCCCTAGCGAAGCGGCTGGGGTCGCGATAGGAAAAATCTGTTCGATGATTTTTTGTGCAAAAATATTCAGGCTTGATTTTTTGTTTCTTTTGTATCAAGACAAAAGAAAAAAGCTCTTCATTACTAGAAATTTGTTCACTACCAGAAACATTATTTTTTACATTAAACTAATTTTCTAAGTCCATTTCCCATTCTGCATAGAGAAACTCCCAATACGCAAACAGCTATAACATTAATAAACAGAATTTTACAATATAAACCTGTAAAATTATGAGCATAAAAATAAATAGTGCCAAATTAAAAGAACTAGCAGTCGAAATAATAAGTCTGTCATTGATACTCCTCTTCATCTATGCTGCACTCAGCAAAGCACTTGAATTTCAAAACTTCCAGACACAATTAGGCCAGTCCCCACTATTAAGTGCTTTCACGGGATTCATTTCTTATTCCCTTCTAGTGGTCGAATTCACAATCGCCATATTACTTGCAGTTCCAAAAACACGTTTTGTTGGTCTGCTGGCTTCTTTTATGCTAATGATACTATTCACAGCTTATATTATCGTAATCCTAAACTATTCCTCTTATGTACCATGTTCCTGTGGAGGAATATTGGAAAAAATGACTTGGTATGAGCATTTAGCTTTTAATATAGGTTTTACACTAATGGCAGCAATTGCAGTATTGCTTCTAAGTGCTAACAAAAAACAGGCGATTAGTATACTGCCAATAATTACATGTTCAAGTACATTTATAATAATAGCACTATTCCTCGCATCAGAAAACGCGATGCACCACGAAAACCCTTTTATTCGCCGTTTCATTCAGGGTTCCGCATTCAAAGTTGGCGAAACCAGCTTAAACAGTAATTCCCAATATATTGCAGGCACTGATGGCAATACTGTTTACCTTGGCGACAATCTCGCACCGTTGCACATCACAGCTTACGACAGCACACTAAAAATAAAAAACAAATATAAAATTCAATTAGAACGGGAAGACTTTCCTTTCAGTTCGGTACAGGTAAGGGTATCACCTCCTTATTTCTATTTAATGGACGGAACAGTACCCGTTATTTATAAAGGAAATACAGCCAACTGGAAAGCGAAACTACTGATGCACAGCAACAATTACTATTTCTCAAAGGCCGAAATTATCGCACCAGATAAAATTGCGTTTCGCGCACAGGAATTAAAATCACGAAATAACATACTCGGAACTTTTAATTTTTCAGATTCCCTGCAAGTGCAGTATGCTCCTAACCTCCTTCAAAAACAAATTGATGGCTTCTTCGATACCGATGGCATGATGCAATATGACAGCCATACACAAAAATTCATCTACGCCTATTATTATAGAAACCAGTTCATTGTGGCAAACAAAGATCTTCAGCTCAACTACCGTGGAAAAACAATTGATACTACGGCGCATGCCAACCTCAAAGTAGCATTTATAAAAGAGACAGGCCAAAGAAAATTGGCTTCGATCCCATCAACAGTCAATCAGCTTATAGCTATTTCAGGAAATTTGCTCTTTGTCAACTCCAAGATAATGGGACGCTACGAATCAAAAAAAATGTGGAAACAAGCATCCATCATTGATATATATGATATAAATCAGAAAACCTATTTATTCAGCTTCTACATCTATAATAGTAAAAAAGCAAAAATCCATTCCATGCTGATATCGGAAAATAATTTATATGCAATCATAGGTCATCAGATACACAAATACCGTTTAAACAAAAAATTTTTCAAAGCCCCAACCAACAACTAACAACCAATAACCAACAATATAAAAATTTACTGGCCAGTAACAGGACCGAGACTGAAAACCTGTAAAAAAGAGTAAGTCAAAACTATAATTAAAATTCTAGTATTATGAAAACAATTGTAAAAGTGATTTTGCCTGTATTGGCATTCACATTGGCAAGTGCTGCAGCGGTAAGCACCAATGAAGCAAAAATAAAAGAGTCAAAAAAAGTGGTAGCTGTTTTGGGTTACATCCAGAATCCATCACCACAAGACTGCGATGAAGTCGAAGTAAACTGTTCAGAAGTAAACTCAGGACAAGCCTGTATGACAGCTGAAGCCTCTCCTAGACAAGCTTTTGCAAAAGACGAAGCAAATGCCTGTAACGTCAACTTATACAAAATAATTGACTAATTCATTTTAATTGTAATATGCAGTTTTCAAAAGAGGGAACTGCATATTATTTTAGAACGTACCTATAACCGCTAACTCCTACTCACAATCCCTATAAGTAATTCTCCCCTACACTATTCCCCACAATAGTGTCATCCTGACGAAGGAAGTACCTCATCAAGCAACTCCACAATCCCAATCAAAATCAGCAGTATAAAAAAATCCGTGAAAAATCTGTTCAATCCGTCCAATCCGTGGCCAAACTTTTCCATGTCCACAAGTAATCCCAGAAAACAAATCAAATTAACAGACAATAAACTCATGAAAACGTCCTTTCTCGCCCTTATATTTTTGCGCCTAAAATCACGATAAGGATTTGCGCGCTGGCCGTAGGGAGTGACCCAAGAGTCGAGTGTGAAACACGAGCGGTTGGGTCCCGATAGGAAAAACCGAAACGAAGTGAGGTTCATCGAACACCAATGAAAATAAGAGCTAAGTGAGATAAATCCGTTCGATGATTTTTGGTGTAAAAATATTCTAGGCTTGAAATCGAAGATTCATGAATTCCGAAAAAACAATAATAAACCATGAATATTTTTTTGTTACTTTTTTTATCAAGAAAAAAAGTAAAATACTCTTCAATTAATAATAGCATCCTATTTCAATCCGTCCAATCCGTGGCCAAACTTTCACCTCCAAACAATCCAAAAATCGAATAATCAAATAATCCAAAAAAAAAGGACTGAATGACAAACATCCAGCCCTCACATAATCCACTATACAACTTAATCGGTTACTAATTCAAAATAAGAAATGATAGGGAAAATAAAAAATTATAAAACCTATAATAGCGGTTTATACACTACTTCATAAAACTTGGCTTTATTCAAAAAAGAATTGGCAAAATCCTGAATATCCTTTTCTGTAATAGAATTTACAATATCCACATAATTTTTAGGGTCGTCCATATTGAAGTTATTTTTGAAAAAATTATAAGCCAAATCCATACTATAACTATTAAAATTCTGACTGTCTTTTCTTGACTTTATGTAATTAGTTCTCGTTTTTTCTAAATCTTCGGTAACAATAGATCCCTTTTTAATCTTCTCAATTTCCTGATAAACAATAGGTAATAAGTGTTCAACTTTATTAGCATCACAATCAAATGCAATAGAAAGAGAAGCCATTGGTTTTGGCAGTTTAATCAAACTCGAACTCACATGAGCGCTATAAATCCCACCCTCTTTTTCCCGTAAACTTTCGGTATATCTCAAAGTCAGAATATCCGCAAGGAAAGAGGCCATAATTTTATTCTTTTGTGAAAAAGCATAATCTTCGAGGTATTTAATTCGAACAGAACTCTTAGGCGTTTCCATTTGTATAAAAACATCTTTATCTATTTTATTGGCAATCCAGTCAACGGTATTGTCTTTAAAATTTTCTTTACGTTTGATGCTTTGAATACTTGCAATATATTTTTCCAGTAGCGGTTTCAAAACCTCGGGAGTCACATCACCCACTACATAAAAATCAAAATTGGATACATCGGCAAAACGCTCCTGATACACGGATTTCATTGTGTCAAAAGACAAATCATCAATATACTGCTGATCCATCATACGTATTTTAGGATTGTTTTTTCCATAAATGGCAAAAGTCAAGCTATCTGCCATTTTAAAACGAATGTCTTTTTCTTTGCTCTTTAGTGAATTTTGCAATTTTTGTTTCAGTAGTGCAAACATATCTGCATCAAATCTTGGCTGTGCAAAACGCAAGTGCACTAATTGCATCATAGTTTCAATGTCCTTTACATTCGCTGATCCAGAAACCGTTTCAGTTAAATTATCAATCTCTACCGAAGTACTGGCTGTTTTTCCGTTCAGTACTTTTTCTAAATCGATATTCGATAGTAATCCCACTCCAGACATCATTGCCAAAGAGGCAGCACGACTTACCGATGGTATATCTTTTGGTACATACAACGAAGCTCCACCAAAACTTTCTGCTTTTAGTCGTACGTCTTTCTTGTTTTTGTCGACAAATTTGTAGTGTACTTTAACTCCGTTACTTAATACATACGTAGTGGCATCAATTGCTGCCGTTTTTTGTTCCGATACAATCTTACCCGGTTTCAAAACCATATCGCCCATAAGAGTTTTAGCGACAAAAGAATCAACATAAGGTTGTAAAGAACTGTCATGTTCAGCTTTGTATATAATATTAAGCGCCTGTTCCTGATTCAAGTTGGTTTCGTTTTCAATACCAGTCACGGTAACTACACGGTTTTTAATTGTATATAATTGATTAAGACTAGCTTCAAGCGTTTTAGTATCCAACTGTTGCAGTATGGCTTTTACCATTTCGAATTCTGCTTTCGGATCACCAATGATTTCGTGATGTAAATAATCATCTTTTACCATTCTAATGATGCTTTTATGCGAAATCTCATTTATCTTATCCAGATAATCTTCATAAGATGAAACTTTTTCGGCTACAGCCCTTTCTATTTCTCCTTTTGAAAAACCAAATGTACACGCACGTACCCATTCGTTCATTACGACAGTAAAAGCTTGTGCCTGCTGATTCGGTTTAGGAGAAAGGCTTATCTCTAAAATTGCATTCAAACGGCAGTAATTCTGATAACTGATTTGGGCCCTTTTAAAAGGGCATTGCTGCTTTTGTGCCATTTCCAGCAAACGGTTATTCAGCATTGAAAACGCAATATTGCGCTGGGTTGATCTTTCCAAATCGGCAAAAGTACCCGTAGGTTTTTCAGCAGTATGACGAATCATATAAGTAATCTCAGAAGCTGAAATTTCTTTATCCAAAGCCAGTTTAAAAGTGGGATTGTCATTTTCAGGAATGGCTACTTCAAAACGCTTTTTCGAGTTTTGAGGCGTCGGAATATCCGCAAAAAGTTTCTTAATTTTCGCTTCAATGGCAGCGGCATTCACATCTCCCACTATGGCGATGGCCTGTAAATCTGGACGATACCAATCTTTATAAAAATCCTTCAGAACCTGATAATCAAAGTTTTTAATAATACTCATATCACCTATAGGATCACGGTGGGCATACAAACAATTGTTATAATAAAACGGATCTAACTGCTTGTAAATTCGCTGTCCAGCATTTTGTCGGGTTCTCCATTCTTCGATAATTACACCACGCTCGGCATCAATTTCTTCATTAGTCAAAGACAAAAAATTGGACCAATCATGCAAAACCAGCAGACAGGTATCAACCACTCCCCCATCCTGCGACGGAATATTATCGAGATTGTAAACAGTCTCATCTGTCCCTGTGTAAGCATTAATGTTTTTACCAAAAACAGCCCCCTGCTTTTGAAGTGTATTCAAAATACCTTTTCCTTCAAAATGCTTAGTTCCATTAAAAGCCATATGCTCCAAGAAATGCGCCAACCCTTTTTGCTGGTCATTTTCCAAAATAGAACCCACATTTTGAATAATATAATAACTCGCCGTATTTTTATTAACCGTAGTAGGATAAATATAATAAGTCATACCGTTGGGCAAAACCCCTTTTATAACTTTTTGATTAACCGCAATGGGGTCATTTGCCTTAAAATTTTGTGCATTCGAAAAGAAAACATTCCCAATTGCAAATAAAAAAGCAACAACTAATTTGTATTTTTTAAACATTATAATTTCTATTTAAAACTTTAATAATTTATCCAATTCTACTCTCTATCAAGAATTTGAAGAACGCAAAACATCAGTATTGATGCTATTTCCCTCTTGTCAAACACTAAAAATCTCTCAAGATAATTCACCCACCCCACGCACTCCACAATCCCTGTCAAAATCAACAACAGATAATAAATTCATGAAAACGTCCTCTTATCGCCCTTATATTTTTAAAGACAAAATAACGATAAAGATTTGCGCGCTGGCCGAAGGGAGTGACCCCCAAGTGAGTGCCCAGCACGAACGGCTGGGGTCACGATAAGGAAAATCTGTTCGATTATTTTATCTTTAAAAATATTCAGGCTTGATTTTTTTGTTACTTTTTTTATCAAGAAAAAAAGTAAAATACTCTTCCAATAAAAAAAATCCGTGACAATCTGTTTAATCCGTGGCCAAACTTTTACCCTCAAACAATCTAAAAATCTAAAAATCCAAAAATCAAACAATCAAAAAAAATCACTTCTCCCAATCCCCCTTCATCCATTCCCTTTTCCCCTCCCCCTTCAAATAACACCCCAACCACTCCTGCATTCTACGGGTCAAATCCTCCTGATTTTTAGAATTATAAAAAATATGCCCTTCATTGGGATACACCAGCATCACATGCTCCTTTTGCAACCTCCTTAGTGCAGCATAAAAAGCAGCCGCCTGCCTAGGCTGTACATTAGTATCCTGTTTACCAGCCCAAGTCAATAATGGAGTTTTAATATTACTGGCATTAAACAATGGTGAATTACGATAATAAGCTTCCTGATTCTCAAAAAAAGACCACCCCATGCGGTATTGCTGGTTTTCATACCGCCAGCCATCTGGCGTATTATCATCCAAATTGATAGTAAAATAACTCCCTGTGGTATCCGAAACTCCAGCACCGCTTACCGCTGTGGCAAACATATGGGTCTGCGTAATGATAAAATTGGCCTCATAACCGCCGAACGAATGCCCCATCAGCCCAATGCTTCGGGCATCGGCTACTCCCATTTCAATAACTTTAGAGGCAGCCTTCGTCACGCAGTCCACCGCCGAAAATCCCGTATTGCCCTTTTCAAAAGCAATATCAGCCAGCAGTACCGCATAGCCGTCAGCGGTCAGATTTGTGATATTAAACCCAATGGTATTATGCAATGTTGGATTCACATAATTGTTGACATCACGCGATACTATTTCATAAATATAAACCACCATAGGGTATCGCTTGGAAGGATCATAGCCCGCAGGATAAAACAGAGCCCCATTGAGCAGTCTGCCTTTACTGTCGGAATAATGAATCATTTCCGATTTCCCCCATTCATACAATTGATGTTGCGGATTACTTTGCGCCAAAATAGTAGCTGGCTGATTCATACTTTTTTTAAACATCAGACAGGGCGGATGGTCAAATCGTTGTGTCACATAGATAAAAGCATCACTATCTTTGGCCTTTTGCAGTTTGCTAACAAAGCTATTATCCATCACGAGGGGCTGTTCCGTTTTTTTAGGCTCGAGCATATAGTATCCAGCCGCACCTCCATATAAATCAAGTGCAGTTAACAACACTTTTTTGGAAAGATCATAGCGATAAATGCTCCGCCCCTTACTATTTGGTTGACCATCTGAAACAGCCGAAGCATCAAAACGAAAACGCAGTTGTTTTTCCTTGCCTCGAGTGAGCCGTTTACGCTCTAATCCATCTGGTGAAATCGCCCAAATATCATTATAATCATAATACAGCGCCCATCGATTATCTACCGACCAACCAGGCTGTCCCCAAACCTTCAATTCATTTCCGGGGTCTGTTGCCCTGTTGTCCCAAGACACATCCAGCCCTTTAGTGACATTGGTGTGGGTTTTGTTTTTAAGGTCATAAACCCACCAATTGCTTTCTTTATAGTAAGTAATATAGCGTCCATCAGGCGAAATACCCAACTTATCAATGAATCCCGACTGCTCTTTCAATAACAGTTCCCGTTTACCAGTTTGGGGATGTACCAAATAGTAATCCATATCGGCAATCATTTTTGTTTTAGGCTCATACTGCCAAGGCGAAGCCGTAAGAGCATAATCTTGAGTGCCATTAAACATCGACCACGGCTGATCTATTGTGGTGATCTGGCGTACACTATTATCTTTGACATCCCAAACCGCAAGGTAGTCTTCGCGCTTTACTTTAGCGGCCAGCTTGCGCTTGGGATAGATCTTTTTATCTTTTGCGTGCCAAATTTCAACAGCATCATCCGGCATACTATTGTCAGTTACCGTTGAGGCAGTTATTCCAAAAAACACCTTTTCACCGTCCCTTGATAACGACAGCGGCACATTTTGGTTAGGATCAATCTCCATGACTTTGGGAAAAATAACATCCGTACTTTTTAAAACATACAGCTTGCCAGAACCAATCTCATAACGATACAGCTCTATTTTTCCTCCACTGTTACCGAAAAAAGCAACATTGTTCCCTTTGTACTGCCATCTAAGGACGGTATAAGTCTGGACTGATGATGAGATAATGGGCTGTTTGGCATAAGTCTTTTGCAAAATCAGATACCCCGCCATGGCAATACCATTTGTTGCTGTTGCATAAACCAACATTGTATTGGCTTCATTCCAGCGAAATTCCGTTACATTGGCAATCACATCTATAACCTTTCCGTCCTTTCGAATCACAAGTTGTTGTTGCTTTTGCTCTTTTTGTCCTTTTTCCAGTGTGATAAGATAATGCCCGTCTGCCGAAAAATCATAACGGGCCACATCAGGAATCCTGATATCCTCTCCAGTATTTAAATCAACCAGCACCAACATATCTTTTCTGTTGTAAGCAAACGTCCGATCTGTGTTGAATCTGCCCATACTCGCTCCCGCAAAAAAATACCGCTGATGTGTCTGTGTATTGACAACAAACAGAGTGTCTGCATTAGACTCATATTCCATCCGATAACTCGCCCATTCCCCCTTAGGCGAAATCTGTTCCGCCCCCATCGTTCCCCAAAGACCGTAATCAGCCTCGGTCAGTCGCTTTTGGGTTGGTACCTGTCCCATAACGGGACAGCAAACCAAACCACTCAGCGTTATGACAATGATGCCATAAACAGCCGACAAAAAAGACCCTTTCATCAGTAACCCGGATTTGGGGTAAGATTCGGATTAGCCAGCAGTTCTTTTTCAGGTATCGGCCATAAAGCATCCGTTTTATTCCATCCCGGTTTTAGGATAGGCAGCGTGCTGTCAAGCGTACCACTTCTTTTTAAGTCGAAAAAACGATGTCCATATTCGGTAAACAA
Organism: Flavobacterium sp. WC2509; assembly: GCF_052683105.1. Taxonomy (NCBI): domain Bacteria; kingdom Pseudomonadati; phylum Bacteroidota; class Flavobacteriia; order Flavobacteriales; family Flavobacteriaceae; genus Flavobacterium; species Flavobacterium sp. WC2509. Next base: position 73,515 of record NZ_JBQZFG010000001.1, read on the forward strand.
TTCAAACCGTCTTTCCTGCATAACCGCAGCCACAATATCATCTGCTGTAATCGCTGTCGTATTGAGCAGTCCTGCCGTTTTCCGTATTACGTTCAAATCTTCCTTCGCCCCAATCAGTTCCCCTTGTCTCGCGCGGGCTTCTGCCCTGATAAGGTATTGTTCTGCCAATCTGAAAACAATCGAATACTCCACCGAGGTCGCTGTAGCAGTTTTTTGCTTGTATTTATTGGCATGATACCAAGTAGTCTTGCCATCGGTAACAGTAGCAATCCAGCGTGTTTTTCTAAGATCATTGCTGGCAAACGATTGGAACAATTCTGGACGCAGTCCTGCAAAAGTTGGCGGTCCGCTCTTAAAGATAAACAGTGCCCCTTCATCGGTATTATTGCCCGCCGCTTTGGGAATGAACTGCCAGATGGTAGCCTTACAATCCTTCAAAAAGGTTTTATCAAGATTGGTTTCCCAAACATACGCCGGATTATTCAAAACCGCCGAGGCGGCATTGGAAGCTTCTGCCCAATCCCCTCTATACAGATAAACCCTCGCCAGTAAAGCAATTGCCGTCGAGCGGTTAGGCCTTACCCTGTCAGCCGACAGATAATTTTCAGGCAATAAGGCAATCGCCCGATTCAAATCGGCAATAATCGAAGCATAAACAGCGGCAACAGGCATGCGGGTTGCCTGTCGGGTAATTTCATAATTCGTTGTGGTAATATAAGCCACATCGCCATAAAGGTTCGTCAGGTAAAAATGTACCATCGCCCTTATAAAACTAGCCTCCCCGATAAACTGATTCCTATCCGCTTTACTAAGTGCTACCGACTTTTCACAGCCTTCTATAACAGCATTGGCGCAGTATATCTGCTGATAGCTGTCATTCCACAATTGTGAGACAGCCGCCGTATTAGGCAGTAGCGTATTATTAAAAACAAACAGGCTATTTTCGTTACTCGCCCCATAATAAAACAGCTCGTCCGCATATAGCCCTAAATACGAACCCGAACCAATATTGCTTCCAGCCAACATACCACTGTCCCGTAGTTTCGAATAAATATCCGCCAAAGCAGCACTAGCAGTATTGGCATCCTCAAAAACAAGATCCCCCGTGAGCTGCGAATCAGGAATAGCAACATCCACAAAATTATCACATCCCGCAAAAGAAAAGAATGCCATAAACAGCATTATAGGTTTTATATAATTTTTCATAATTAAAATATTTTGGTTAAAAACAGATTACGAAAACCACGTAACCTCAGCATGCGAATCAATAATCAAAGTAAAATAAACAACAGCAATAAACTCATGAAACCGTCCTCTTATCGCCCTTATATTTTTTTATAAAAAATCACGATAAGGATTTTGCGCGTTGGCCGAAGGGAGTGACCCCGGAGTCGAGTGTGAAACACGAGCGGCTGGGGTCGCGATAAGGAAAACCGAAACGAAGTGAGGTTCATCGAACACCAATAAAAATAAGAGCTAAGTGAGATAAATCTGTCCGATGATTTTCTGATATAAAAATATTCAGGCTTGATTTTTTTGTTACTTTTTTTATCAAGAAAAAAAGTAAAATACTCTCAATAAAACAGAAATAAACTCATGAAACCGTCCTCTCTCGCGCCCTTATATTTTTTTATAAAAAATCACGATAAGGATTTTGCGCATTGGCCGAAGGGAGTGACCCCGGAGTCGAGTGTGAAACACGAGCGGCTGGGGTCGCGATAGGGAAAATCCGTTCGATGATTTTTAGTAAAAAAATATTCTAGGCTTGATTTTTTTGTTACTTTTTTTATCAAGAAAAAAAGTAAAATACTCTTCAAATAAACCTAGACGAAATCAAAAACTAACCTTAACCCCCACAGCATTAACCCGCAACGGCGGCAAATACCCCCCAAACTTAAACTCAGGATCACCATTAGAATAATGACTAAACGTCAATAAATTCTGCCCCTGCCAATACACCTGACACCGAATCCCCTGACTAACCTTTAACGGCAAATCATACGTCAGCGAAATATTCTTAAGCCGTATATACGAAGCATCCTCCACCGCACCATCACTAGTTGCATAACGAAAATAAGCCGTCACAGCATTACTGTTCTTTCCTGCCGTATAAGGCTGCTGTGTGGCAGAATCGCCAACGCTTTCCAGTTGGTTCTGCATCCCTCCAGGAACTCCGGGCTGTGGCGCAAAAGCCTCCTGCTTCACAAACTGAAACAGAAAATCCAGCTGTGCCCCTTTGTATTTAAAATGGTTCTCCAATCCACCAAAATATTTTGGACTCAAATTCGCTAATGCCTGTTTATCACCCAGAGTAGTTGTGAGGCCGTCGCCGTTCATATCGGTAAATTCATAAATACCAGTTGTAGGGTTCATGCCCGTATAATGAAAAACTTTGGTAATGGAGATAGGTTCTCCAACTACATACGTATTGGCATTGGTGGAACTGGCAAGATTGGGATAGGAAATTAGCTTATTGCGGTTAAACGAAATATTAAAACTACTGCTCCATTCAAAGTGTTCACGGGTCAGGTTAATAGTCCTCAGCGTCAACTCCAATCCGCTGTTCTGCACCGTAGCGTCAAGATTCCCGTACAGCGAACTGAATCCTGCCGTCCCTGGCAGCGGTACGCCCACCAGTTGGTTGGAGGAGCGGTTACGGTAGTAGGCGGTGGTTAGAAAAATACGGTCTTTCAAAAATCCCGTTTCCAATGCCGCTTCCAGTTTTTGATTGGTCTCCCATCCAAACTCAGGATTAAACAAGCGGGCAGGCTGTAATCCTACAGTTCCCTGATAATTATTGCCAGTCGAAACATAAGTGTCCAGAAACTGGTAATCCCCTATCTGATCGTTACCCGTACTTCCGTAACTAGCGCGCAGTTTTCCAAAACTAAGTACAGTGTTGTTTTTCAAAAAAGCCTCGTTAGAAAAAAGCCACGCCGCTCCAACAGCCCCAAAAGTCGCAAACTGCTTCCCAGGACCAAAACGGCTCGAACCATCACGACGGGCAGTCAGGTTAACGATATAACGGGTATCCCAATTGTAATTCAGACGGGCAAAAAGGGCTTCATATTTATAAACAGTAGCATCACTCTGCCGAACAGTTTTGGTGGTCGCCGATGCCATATCATGAATTAGACTATTGCTCGAAAAACCAGTACCTCCCAGATAAAGGCGCTCGGTATGCTGATTTTGGAAAGTGCTTCCTAGCAAAACTTCAAATTGCCCTTTGCCAATTTCTGTCGTATAATTAAGCTGTGGCTCGATAATCCACGAACTGCGGGCAGTCGAATTGGTGCTTATGCTCGAAGTCTTACTGTTCAGTCCAAAAGAGGGATTGTACATCGTCGAGGGCATCGTACGGCTTTCATTATTCTGCAGATCCGTAAAGCCAAAACTGCTTTTAAATTCCAGATTGGGAACAAAACGGTACGACAGCACTGCATTGGCAACAAGATCATTAATACGGGATTCAAATTCCGACTCCAATCCCGCCAGCGGATTCGTCCATGTCCCATTTTCCCAATTCAGATTGCCGTTAGCATCATACAATGCAGGAGCATTAGGTGGAAGAGTTCGGGATACCGGAGTCAAATCCACCGAAGGCATATTATTGTTCTGCGTGGTGTAGTTCCCTGAAAAATTTATTCTAAAACGCTCATCTTCCGATTTATGGTTCATGCTAAAATGAGCCGAGCCCTTTTTATACTCAAAATCACCCGGAAAAACAGTCGTTTCCGTTCTGTAATTACCGCTCAACAAGTACTGTGTCTGCGCACTCCCTCCTGATACCGAAGCCTGCATATTATAAATAGTGGCAGTACCGCCCAGCAGTTCTTCCTGCCAGTCAGTATTGCGCTCCTTACTCCACGTTCCGTTTACATCGTAGGCGGTCGCGGGATAAGTGGTCACGCCATCATTGGCAAAAGCCTGCTGGCGCATAGCCAGATACTGCTGGGTATTCATCAGCTTAGGCAATTTAGTCACAGTCCCAAAACTGGTGGAAGTATTAATCGTAAAACGGGTATCTCCCGCCTTTCCTTTTTTAGTAGTAATCAGTACTACCCCATTAGCCCCGCGCGAACCATAAATAGCAGTCGCATCGGCATCCTTAAGCACCTCGATGCTTTCGATGTCCTGCGGATTAATAGAATTCAGCGGACTGGTCATAGTCGGCGCAGTTCCCGAGGTCGTCGTAGAGCCAATGGTTTCCGATGAATAAGGAACACCATCTATAATATACAGCGGTTGATTCCCATCGGCTCGCAGACTGTTTTGCCCCCGAATCTTAATACTAAAAGATCCGCCCGGCGAGCCACTGTCCTGCACGATATCCACACCCGCCATCCTGCCCTGCATCGTAGCAAGCACATTAGTCACGGGCTGTTTCTCGATATCCGAGGCAGTGATTTTGGCAATACTTCCAGTGCGTTCGCTTTCCTTTACACTGTAATATCCCGCATTGATTTTTACTTCCCGCAAGGTGGTAGCATCGGGCTGTAACACTATGTTGATTGTAGTACGCCCCTGCACAGGAACAATTTCCGTGCGGTATCCCACATAAGTAAACACCAAAGTATCTTGAGGTGATGCAGAAAGTTCATACCCTCCGTTATAATCCGATACACTAAACACATGAGTTTTATTCTTTATCGAAATAGTAACACCAGGCAAAGTACTGTTGCCATCGGTGACAGTTCCCTGTACCTGATGCTGTTGGGGCTTGGCAAGAGGTTGCCGAGAAAAATTATGAGCTTGAATAGGCGAAAAAGACAGTATCACTCCCATTAAAAACAGGAAACAAAAAGCCCTTCCCCCCATAGATAATGAAAAATTATTCATAATATTGGGTTGGTTAAATTAAAATATTCAGTTTTGTTTAGCTACGGTCCTCTATATGTTGTCCAGACGGTTAGAGGGCCATTTTTATTATAGTTTTTTGTCTATATCATAGGCACATATTTTAATTTTAAATTAAATATTTATTTGTTTTACGTCATTGCGAGGAACGAAGCAACCTCACTATTCTGCTTTCTGCTTTCTGCTTTCTGCCCTCTGCATTCTGCTTTCTGCTTTCTGCAATCTGCAACCTACCCTCTGTAATCTACAACCTGCAACCTGCTCACTGTCATTGCGAGGAACGAAGCAACCTCACGATCATAGGCTTCCCACAATCCACATCCCCACAATATTGTCATCCTGACGAAGGAAGGACCACACAAGCAACTCGACAAAGATTGGTACCCTCACCTCAAAGTCATTGCGAGGAACGAAGCAACCTCACAATTATTCACCTCAATCCCCCACTCACAATTAACAACTCACAATTAACAATTAAAATAAAGCCTGCACCGAAACACTAATTCAAAATAAAGAATCAGCACAGGCATTAAATAATAGAAAAATTCCGTTTTATACCATAAGCACCATTTTAAATTAATTTTTTAAAACTGTAATAAGGCATTCTCATTGAAATTGAAATTGCCATTGACATTGTCATTGCCATTGCCATTGCATTTCTGCGAGACTAGTAAAAATGAAGAAAAATAACGCTAAGAATAAAAGCAGGAGTTCTAACCTAAAATAAAAGGCATAAAAAAAGGCATGGAACTCAGCTTACTGCGTTAGAGGTACTGGTATACCGTGCAACAATAAGTGAGCCCACGCCATAGGACGTGAGCATCTTACTTATCATCTCGTTGCAAAATTACCAGTTTTCTAACGCGAGATTCTAAGCGAATGCTTCAAATATTTTTATATGAAGAATCGCAAAAATACATTACATACCCGTAATGATAAAACAAATATAAGAAAATATTTCATAATGCGCACTTTAGTACGCGTTATTTTTTAGTGATTAACTTTCCTTTGTTATAATGACTGCAACAAACAATATCATTTGTAACTATATCTATAGAAACTGGATTGAATCTTATAAATCCCAGAGGTCATTTGCATTAGATCACAATATTGAAGAAAGTATAGTTAGGAAAATTAAAAATACCGCACTAAACATCAAAGCTTCAAATTATAATATCCCAGTCAATACACTTAAAAAAATCTGTGAATCTCGTAATATGAAACTTTCAGATTTTTTTAAGTTAATCGATAATTAAAGATAAATTTCAAAAATAAAGTTTGAACTTGATTAAATACGACTACGAAAAAGATGCTAAGAATGCATCTTTTTTTCTGTGATTTTGAAAAGCTTAAACAATGTTGCAAAATTTTTCATAGGTTTGTCAAAATAAATTAAATAATTACTTATTTTTTTCTATACAATTTTAAAGTTATGATTCTAGCGCAAAGAGATATTTATACTGAATTACTCAACTCACAAGTTTTAAAAGAGGACATTCATGAATTGTTAAAAACTTACAAAGATGCACATAAGGATGATATTACTTTAAGTGGGAATAAATTAGATAATGTAAATAATTTACTTGATGCAGTGGAAAAAAATATTATTCCTGCAACAGATTTACAAATTTTGATTAAAGACTCTGAAGAGTTTGGTGATCAATATATTTACCTTTACGAACCTATTAACAAAACAATAAGTCAAAAATATAATGATGGAAATTCGATTATAGACTCTATTGTTAGTCAATCGATAAAATTAGGATTTCCAAAATTAACGATAAAGCCTACCAAATTTGAATGGGCGGATTTTCGATCCCCATATCGAGGAGTGAAAAATACATGGTTATTAAAAATGTACGACCGAAAAGTTAGAGAGATAAAAATAGATGACAAATATGATATTTCTAAAGGTCAACGGGTAGTAACATTTGAAAGAACTGAAAGCAGATTGATTTACTTGATTGAATGGACTGAAAGTGAACAATTAGAGATAAAAATTAGTAGAACTTCATTCGATTCAGCTAAAAGTTTAAATGAATCGATTAAGTTAATTAGAAATAAGATTTATAATGGAGGCCAAGGTATAAATCCTGAAACGGAGATTAAATATGTGGATCTAACCGATTGTGTGAATAATATTTTAAAAAAATCGGAAGACAACGAAAAGATTTATAAATTAATTAGTGTCACTTTAATTGATTCTCAATTTGGGAGGGCTTCGATAAGAGCTTTTGACGATCAAGGCCAAAGTGATTTGTTGTCAGAAGGCTCAAGAAAACAAGCAATTGAAGCTTATTTAAATGGCAATGGAAAGGCCGATGGAGTGGTCGTTAGATTCTTAGCAGATGGATCTAATGGAGAATTAAAAAGTGATATTAATGTAATTATCGGAAGAGATGGTATTAATCAAATAATTATTCCTGCTAAGATAAAACCTCAAGAATACAAATATGTCAGAAGAAAAATTGCAGAATTTAGCTAAAGAATTCCCGCAGTATAAGCGTGTTTTTCAAGCTGTTTTAGAGTGGTTTAAATCCCACCCTAACACAAATGCAATTTCTATGGAAATATTTTACTCAAGCAAGTTTTCATTTTCAAGGGAAGAAATAAATATTGCTTTTATTTTGATGAAAGAAAATCTAATCCTTACTACAATATATAGAATATTAGATGATGATGGATCGAAGATCGGAAGGGATTTTGATGATTATAATGAAATTCCCGATACGATTGATACCATGTGGGGAGAAAAAAAAAATACACGAGATGTATTTATAGTTCCTTATTATAAACTTCTCAAATAATATTTTCTTGTCTTCATCAGATACATTTACTACAGATATTCTTGCTATATCTATGGAATTTCACTACAAAGTAAAAGTGAAATGGAAAACTGCTATAGATTATGAAGAAAAAGGTCTATTGTGGGTCAAGGATATAAGTGATCGTTATAATAATGCCAAGATAACTCAAAATGCTACAGAAATATTATTAACGGAAACGTTTCATTTTTTAAAAGTTTCAGGCGTGCTAAAGTTTGATGATCAATTTGAGTTAGCGCTAATAATGAAGGGTGGAGGAATTAAAGGCCTAGCGTATGTTGGTGCCCTAGAAGAACTAACGAAATTTCATGAATTTGATTGGTATGCAGGTACATCTGCGGGTGCAGTAACAGCTCTACTACTGGCATGCGGATATACTCATAATGATCTAAAATCTATCTTGGAAAAGAAAGATTTTAGTGATTTCAAAGATGCAAATTTACTAAAAGCGATATACAATTTAGTTACTAAAAGTGGTTTATATGAAGCAAATTCTTTCATAGATTGGATTGATGAATTATTAGCCTTGAAATTAGATTCTGCCTATGCAGTTAAACTTGGACATCTCCCAAAAAGAGTTACTATATATGCTAGTCGCAGAGATAAGGATGCTTTGACGTTCGATTCATTTAACGAAAAAAACAAAGATACTATAGCATCGTACGCTGCAAGATGCAGTATGTCAATTCCATTTTTTTTCACTCCACAGAAAAATGAAGGACTAAATGTTTTTGATGGAGGTGTTCAGAATAATTTTCCGGTGGAAGTATTACTTAGAGACAATCCAAATTCAAAATTTATAGGATTATATTTGGGTAGAGAGATTTATAAGACAAAAAGAAACAATATATTCCGTGACTTACTTATGCTAGGTACTGAATCTGAAGATCCAGCTGTTTTAGAAAAGTATAGAGATCAAATTATTATAATTGACCCATATCCTATAAGTACTTATTCATTTAAATTAAGTCCTTCTGAAAAAGGTTTTCTATTAGAAAATGGAAGATTAGCAGCATTAAAATATCTTGATAAAAATAATTTCCTAAAAAAAGAGGATTTTGACTTTGAAGAAAGAAAAATTAAAATTGAGCAAATACGACAAGATCTTACTAATAAAAAGAGAAAATCAACTAGAATTATTTTTATTGCGATTTTACTAGTATCACTCTTTTTATCTTATACAGCTTTTTAATTTACAATGAATCATGATGTAGGTTTAATACCCCTGCTGGCGCGAGCGTCCCGCTCGTGCCACAGCGTTGATACCTCTTTATTTACTTCTGAACAATCCACAAACACTAAATATTCTTGCAAGAATTAACAATCTCTTAAAATAATAAAAAGTCTAATTCTTTGTGGTTTCTCTCAATAAGGATGAAATTAATTTCAATACCTTAGCAAATTACTATAGATAAAACCATTTAAAGAGATAATGTCAAAGAATCCTATAAAAGCCGATATAAACTTCGAACAAGAACTTTGGAAAGCAGCAAACGAACTACGCGGAGCAGTAGCTGAAAATCAATACAAAGACTATATTCTTCCCTTGATTTTCCTCAAGCACATGTCAGAACGATATGAGATTCGAAAAGAAGAATTAATCCATTTAGTCCAAGACAAAACTTCTGGTTATTATACACAAAATCAAGACGAAATCAATTACGTGTTGGAAGATGCCGACGAGTACCTTTCCAAAAACATATACATCATTCCTAAAGAAGCCACTTGGCAATTCCTAAAAGAAAATGCAGAGCAAGACAATATAAAAGTAATTATTGACGATGCATTTGATGTTTTGGATAGTACATTAGCACTTTTCCGTCCTGATTTAAAAGGAATATTACCCCGCCTTTTTGTAAAAAGCCAATTGTCTCCAAGACAGGTGGGCGGATTAATAAATCTTTTATCAAACCCAAAACTCTCCCAAAAAGAAAATCCCGAAAGCGATATTTTGGGGCGTGTCTATGAGTACTACATTGGCAAGTTCGCCATTGCTGAAGGTTCTGGTGCAGGACAGTTCTTTACACCGGGAAGCATCGTGCGTTTGATGGTCGAAATGATAGAGCCTTACCAAGGAAAAATATTTGACGCAGCCTGTGGTTCGGGAGGTATGTTTGTGCAGTCCCTGAAATTTTTGGAATCACACGGAGGAGATAAAAAGAATATTTCTATCTACGGACAGGAACGTTACGATGGCACCTTGCGTTTGTGTAAAATGAACTTAGCCTTACGCGATCTGTCTTTTGACGTACGTTTAGGAGACTCTTTACTCAACGACAAATTCCCGGAGCTAAAAGCCGATTTTATCATCGTGAACCCGCCCTTTAACGTAAGCCAATGGCATCCTGAAGATTTACCCGAAAATGATCCCCGCCTATTTGGACCAAAAGAAGAATTCACAACTGATGGAAGTGCCAACTATATGTGGATGCAAACCTTTTGGAGTCACCTCAGTGATACGGGAACAGCTTCGATCGTAATGGCAAATGGAGCAATGACCTCAAACAACAAAGGCGAAAAAAATGTACGTGAATTTATGGTAAACAACCACATGATTGACTGTATCGTTCGTTTGCCTGATAAGTTGTTTTTGACCACAGGAATCCCTGCCTGTATTTTCATTTTGAGTAAAAACCGTGATGGTAAAGACGGTGTGCATAGAGAACGTACTAACGAAATCCTGTTCATAGATACTAGTAAAATGGGAACTATGGAAAGTAGAAAATTACGTGTTTTTACTGATGCGGATATTGACAAAGTAGCCGAAACCTACCATGCTTGGCGTAATGTGGATGGTACTTACGATAATACGGATGGCTATAGTTACAATGCAACACTAGAAGAAGTAAAAAAACAGGACTACAAACTTACACCTGGAATTTATGTAGGTACAGAAGAAGTAGAAGACGACGGTATTTTATTTGAGGACAAAATGGAAGCATTAAAAGCTCAATTACAGATGCAGTTTGCAAAAGGAAACGAGTTGCAAGAAAAGATTTTAAATAATTTCCATAAATTATGATGAATCATTTTCAAAATATTCTAAAAAAACTTGAAGTCATAGATAGTTTTAAATTAATTATGAACTCATTAAAAGAGATAAATAATTTAGAATTAAATATAGCTGGAGGAGTTGTAAGAAACTATTTCATAGACAATGAATTAGAAATAAAAGATATTGACTTATTTTATAAAGGAAATATAGAACCACTATTGGAGATAATGGAAAAAAATGGGGTGCTAGATGTTGGTCCATTTGGCTCGTTGAGATGGTTTCCTTTAAATAGTAAAATCTATTATGATATTATTTCAATTGAACGATTCAATAATGGAGTGGAAAAATGCTCGACGATCACTGACGTTTTAAACCAATTTGATTTTACCGCCAATAGTATTGCTTACAGACTAAATGACGGTCACTTTTATAGTCCTTGTAATGGATTAAAAGATATAGAAGACAAAGTGATTAAAATGGTGCGTTTTGATTATCCAGATGAAATGTTATCAAAAGAGATTAATATTTCTAGAAATTCAATACTTTGGTTTAGAATTCTTCATTATGCATCAAAATTAAATTTTGATATTGATGTTTCAACAAACAAATGGTTATTAAAGAACAAAGCTTTTTATAAAGACTTAGATAAATTCACAAGCTTCTTTTTTATCCCTACCTTAAATAAAGATTTACTAAACGAATTCAATTTAGATTGATTATGAAAACTATTTTTAAAGAAATCGAAAAACATAATGATATTAAGGTTATAAAATCAGTTAAAATTGAACAAGGTGTTATGACCGATAAATACCTTTTAACAGTCAAAAAGGGTGATGAAAACATAGAGAAAAAAGTCATTTTAAGAATATACCCTGACGGTAGAGAATCGATATTGAAATTTGAACCTGAAGTTTTTAAAAAAGCAAAAGAAGCTGGTGTGAAAGTCCCTAATTACATTAGTTCTTCAATAGAAAATAAGGATGCAAAAAGTAATTATATATTATATGATTACATTGAAGGGAATACGTTAAATAGTATTTATAGCAGTTTAACGGACGATTCCAAAAATAGAATTGTTGAAGATATTGTCGACAATCTATTAAAATTATCATCGATAAGTTGCGAAGATTTCGGACCTCTCCAAACAAATTTACTAGGATCCTTCTCTACTTGGAAATTATTTATTGAAAACGCTTATAATGAAGGAAAAAAACAAATAAGAAAATACAATAAAAATAATGACGTTGAAAAGATACTAAATGATTTTAAGGACAATATTTCTTTTAAAAACCTTTATCATTCAGACAAAAAAGCATTGATTTGGTTGGATTTCTATCCAGAAAATATAATAATTAATGATAGAAACGAATTTGCAGGTTTTATTGATTTTGAAGAAATGATTTCCGGCGATTTAGCAATGTCGATTGGTTATTTATATGCTAGAGAAGGCAAAAGTGATTTTTTTAATAGAATAATAACTAAACTAAACACGAAAATAAACATCAATATAGATCAAGAAATTATAGATAAGTATGCTATTTTAAGACTTTTTAGAATTGCACCCTATTTAAAAAATGATTTGCCTACGGGAAAAAAACGAGAGTCTTTTTTTTGTGTGTTTAAAGGTTTATTTGAAATATATCAAAGTTTTGAAATTAAAAAAAAATCGAAAATGCGTGACTACTTTGTATTTACATTAGGTTTAAGGAAATTTGGATTTGAAAAACAAAAAAAATATACAGCATTTAATTTGACTTTCTTTTCTTTATTAATAGTAGGATTATTTATCTATATTTTCACTTTTAATTTAAATGACAATATAAGACATACGCAATATTGGAATAACAATGAAAACATTAAATTAAACTTTAAAAAATCACCTTCTTGGTTCATCTATGAAAAAGACACATTAATATCATCAGAATTTATAAACGATAATATGAAGCAAGAACTTATTGGATTGGCTCCTGATTCAATAAAATCAGACAATAGCTATTTCAAAGAAGTAAATGTATTGGCTTATAAATCGCAAAAGAGTGATCAGAATCAATTACCATGGTTACTTATAGCTTCCGGATTAATTTCAGTTATAGGAGTTAACATTAGAAGTCTTTGGGACTTTGTTGGTAATGCTAGTTATAAAGACGACCTTGATGTAGACCGATGGTGGCCTTGGTACTTTTTGAGACCAACAATAGGTTTTTTGGCAGGAGTTATCTTTTATTTTTTATACTATGGAGGTATGATGGAATTGAATACAAATAAACTTTCAAGTTCAAGATTATATTTCTTACTTGCCATATCAGGAATAATTGGCTTTGGCTTAAATGATTTTATAGACAGGCTAAGAAATATTTCTAAAGCAATTTTTGGAATTGAAAACAATAAAAAAAATTAAAGACAGCGGAGAAAACCTAATAGCTAGAGCAACTTTAAAAAACAAACAATCTATAAACAAGCATGTTACGCAGTTTTATAAGATAATTTTAAAAATATGAGATTAGAAAAAATAATTATTGAAGATTATAAATCTATTAAAAAAATAGAATGGGATTTAAATGACCGTCTAACTTGTTTAGTGGGACAAAATGAAAGCGGTAAAAGTAATGTTTTAGATGTTTTTGATTTTGCAGACCTTGACAATATGTTGACTCTTGATTACAAAAAACACACTAGAAGAGCTAGTGAAAAGTATACTAATCAAGAAATTCCTAATATTTCGTTTCATTACAATATAAAGGTTGATGGTTTTAATGCGTTCTTAGATGCTTTTAGATCGTCGTTTAGTGAAGAATCTGTGAAGTCTTCATTTTTGCCAGATTATATTGTATTTGAAACAAAAAATCAATTAAATACTAGTGCAAATTTCTATTTAATTAATAGTCTTACACCCGCTATAAAAATACCCCTTTTTGACGATTCTCAATTTACTATATCTAGTCCTGATATATATAATTTTCAAACAATAATTATAAAAATTAAAGAAAGTATTGATTTAACTTATACTGTAACTTTAACGGATTTGAAAAATGAAACAGCTATAGATACTTCACTTTATAAACTATTAAAAATTGCAGGCTTAAAAGACACTTCGAAAATACCAACAGAAAGAGTTCAGTTAAAGCAGTATTTAGATAGACTAAACAAAAATCTGAATAAAAAGTTTATAAAAAAATATTATACCCAGGACGATAATTTAAATTTCGAATTTGTACATGACTCTGGTGAAATATATTTGCAAATTGAAGATGGAACAGAATCAACCTATTCGATAGATGAAAGAAGTGAAGGATTTAAGTATTATTTCAATTTATTGATTGAAATGGCAACCCTGGCTGATGATGATACTCAAGATATTATTTTTCTTCTTGATGAGCCAGGTTTGAGATTACACCCAAGTGGACAAAGAGATTTGTTAAAGTATTTAGAAGAGCTTTCAAAGAAATATAGAATTATTTACACTACTCATTCTCCGTTTTTAATAAATCGTTTACATCCAAATAGGGTGAAAATCGTGGAACGCGATCATGATTTAGGTACGCATTTTAAACACAAAGGATTCTCCAAAAACTGGAAACCCATGCGCTCTTCTTTAGGGCTAAATATAAAAGATAGTTTTTATTATTCTGATAAAGCACTAATTGTCGAAGGTCCTGAAGATTTAATTTTCATTTCAAGTTTGATGAATTATTTCAACAATAAAGGAAAACTGAATATCAATACGGATCTATTTTCTTTTATAGATGCTGGAACTGAAAGTAACCTACCTTCAATGGTACAGATAATAATGGATGATGATAGGCCTACTCTGGTTTTAATTGATTCGGACTCCACTTCAACTTATAACAGATTAAACAAAAAAGTAGTTGAAATTGATAACAAAGAAATGCTTGATTTAATTCAAGTTAATGAATTCAATAGAGATGCTGTATCTATTGAAGATTTGATGCCTAGTAAGTTATTACAGCAAGCTGTAATAAATTATTCTAAAGAATTAGTAGAAATTGGTGTTTATAATTTAAGAACACCTGAGACTGAATTCTTATTAGATTTATCAAAAATTAAAGCTTCAAGATATAAAACAGCTGTTGTTACTAAAATAAAAGAATTTTATTTTGAAGAAGGTATAGAAGAAGCAGTTTGGAATAAAAAAAGCACACCTATTTCAAAAGTTGGTATTGCCCGACATTTTGACAATTTATTACACGATGAAAGCTTTGATAAGACAGATATTACTTTCGACTCTAGTCTAAAATTAATTAGAACCATTGCTGAGAAGCTTTCACTTTTAGATAAAGAAATAAATGCCTAACAACTGGAAATCATATAAACTCTCACAAGTAACAACTAAAATCGGAAGTGGATCTACTCCTAGAGGTGGTCAAGAAGCCTACAAAACTTCCGGTATTTCTTTGATTAGAAGCCAAAATGTTTTGGATTTTACTTTTTCTACTAATGGTTTAGCTTTTATAGATGACGCACAAGCTTCAAAATTAAACAATGTCACTCTGGAAGAAGAAGATGTTTTATTTAATATTACTGGTGATTCTGTTGCAAGGGTTTGTCAAGTTCCAAAAGAACTTTTGCCTGCAAGAGTAAATCAACACGTTGCAATTATTAGAGCAAATAAAGAAATCTTAAATCCTAGTTTTCTGAAATATTCACTTCTTGAAACTTCTAATAAAAACTCATTGCTAAATTTGGCTAGTGCCGGTGCAACAAGACAAGCGATAACCAAAAGTATGATTGAAGAATTTGAAATCAAGCTTCCTTCAATACAAGAACAACAATCCATTGCCTCCATCCTCTCCGTCATAGACGATAAAATAGAAAACAATCTCGCCATCAACAATACTCTTGAGGAAATGGCAATGACACTTTATAAACACTGGTTTGTAGATTTTGGTCCATTTCAGGACGATGAGTTTGCAGAAAGTGAATTGGGAATGATCCCTAAAGGTTGGGAAGTGAAACCATTCCTTGAATTATTCCAACTTTTAAGTGGCGGGACTCCAAAAACAACTGTTGAAAACTATTGGAATGGTAACATTTATTGGGTTTCGGCAAAAGATATTGGAAGTAATAATGGAGGTTCATATATAAATGACACTGAAAAAAAAATAACTCAGTTAGGTGTAGAAAAAAGTGCAACAAAAATTCTTCCAGAAGATACTGTCATTGTTGTAGCGAGAGGTTCTGTCGGCAAATTTGGAATAATTGCAAAACCAATGGCAATTAATCAATCATGCTATGGAATCTATTCAAAATCAAATTATTCACAAGCATTGACATATTTACTGATACAGTCACTAATGACTCATTTCATGAATGTTTCTTATGGTTCTGTTTTTGACACCATTACAACTTCAACTTTTAAAAACATAAAAGTAATTGTTCCGTCTAAAGAAATATTTGAAGAAATAAAAAAGGAAGTTGATATGAATTTTGAAAAGATAAAAGCAAATATTAAAGAAAACCAAACCTTGACACAACTCCGCGATACATTATTGCCAAGATTAATCAGCGGTGAAGTGCGGTTAAAAGAGTTTAGAGAACAAATAGAAAACGTATTATAAAAAAGAAAGGGCTGAAAAGCCCTTTTTATGATTCTAAAGTCAAAAGAAATTCAGAAAACTTGATATTGTTACTATTACTAATCATTTCTGTTTCTTTTTCTAATATATCGGGTGTAATAAAATCAAAATCGTCTTTATAGTTTTTAATACTCAAATCAAACAAATCGTGTTGCAAGGTTCCTTGGGCCGGTTCTTCAAAAGCTATTTTAATTTTTTTAACTGTAGTTTTTGCTTTTTCGGCAAAGACATTCAAAGCCTTTTGGATGATTAAGGTTTCGTACAAATGGTGCACCACGGTTTGTTCCCCCAAACTAAAATCAACAGTTTGAATGGCACTAATGGCACCGTTTTTAGTAATCAATGGGATGTGTGTTTCTTTTAGAATACCATTGAAAGTAAAAGGCTCAAAAGTAAATTTTAAATCTGCTTTTTCATCAAGACCTTCCTTTTCAAATGCGGGCTTAATCTTTTTGGCAAAAGTTACGATTTCTTTTTTGGCTTCTACAGGAGCAATCTCACCCACAAAGTTGTTATAATACTGAGCAAATTTTTCGGCAGTAAAATCAAAAGGCAAAGAAGCAGGTTCCGAAAAATGCAAAATGCCATTATTGTATTTATTCAAATAGGAAATATAATCTTTGGAGAAAATCGATTTTTCAAATTGTAGTTTCGTCTGGCCTTTAATCAGTGCTTTATTCTCCTCAGCAACCTTTTGTTTGATTTGCTGTAAAGTATTTTTAGCCATGATGCCAATCCCAATTTTGGCAGGAGCCAATTTATCCAATAATCCCAATTTGCTTTTAGAATAATCAAAATAAATTTCATTTTTGGTAATAGCCAATACTCCCATAACCACTTTTTCCGTAGAAATAGGATTGGTTTGAATACTGACGATGCTAAAAAATGTTTTCATTTCAAAAAATGGATTTACTGTGTAATATAACCGATTTTACCTTTTCTATTCGCTCTTCACAAAACAAATACTCCTGAATTCGGTCCGCTAAATTAGGCGTTAATTTCCATATATCAGTCAATTGAAGTATAATAGAATCAATAACCTCTTTATGTGAAATCTTCAGCAAAGGTATGAAATTATCAACAATGTTAATAACTTCTTGTTCATCCATATAGCCGATGAAGCTCTTATAAAAATCAGATTGATGGAATTTTCCCTGATTCTCAAAAGGCATTTTAGAATTAAATACGCCAATTTGCTGTACTCCGCCAAAAACAAAAGCATGGTCAAATGCCATTATTTTACGTTGATTGCCAAAACTAACAGCCAAAAGATTGTAATTAAATCCCGGATCGATAAATCGTCCTCGGTCAGCATTATTAATCCATAAATCAAAAAGGGCAATTTTAATTACATCCTCTTGATTTTGAATTCGATTGTAATCTCTTTTGCTAGTACAGATTTCAAATTCGGTAATTTCTTCTGATGGATCTATTCCTTTAGAACCAAAGCAAGTATGATTTACTCGAAGCCGTCTGTTTTTTATGATTTTACTTTTATCCAAAGTCCCTTCGGAAATTTGAACCAAAGCAATATCGGGAGTAGGGATATTCAAAGCTTTCAATAAATAATGGGAAACTATTTCATAAGCAAGACAGTTAATTTCATTGGGATCAAAATCGATTAAATATTTGCAGTAATACAGATTGTTATCGTTGCAAATAAACTTCAAAGGGGCGTGCCCACTTGTTTTTGTTTCTTCTAATAAAAATTCTGTTTTAACCTTGGGAATGTCAACCATACAATTTATTATAAATGTGTAGTAAATATAGTAGTATTTCTTTAAAACAATGTATTTTAGTGGCATTTAATAAAAACTACATGACTACAGAAGCAGTAATAGAGCAGGCAACCATAGAATGGCTTACTGATTTGGGCTATATACATGTTAAAGGAAATGAGTTGCCACAAAATGCAAATTCAGTCATTCTAAAAGACCAATTACGGGAATTTATTGTGAACCAATACCCACAGCTTCCTCCTGAAATACAAGATCTTGCCGTAGCCGACTTTTGCAACAATCTTGGAGCCGATATCGATTACCGCAACCGTGACTTTCATCTCAAACTGACCAAAGGGATCAGCTACGAATACAAGGATGAAGAAGACAATGAAAAAGCAGTACACATCTACCCTATTGATTTTAGATCTGGTTACGAAAAAAACAATACCTTTTGGTGTGTCAATCAATTCAGTATCATAGGCAAAAACAAACGCCGTCCCGATATTATTATTTACATCAATGGCATTCCTTTAGTCCTTTTTGAACTCAAAAACTGGTTTGACGAAAACACAACCATAGACGAAGCCTTCAACCAAATACAGCATTATAGAAAAGACATTCCGCTATTGTTTGAATACAATGCTCTAACGATTGTTAGCGATGGTAACGAAGCACAGCACGGAATGTTTAACAGCACTTCCGAATGGTATGCCGCTTGGAAAAGCACCAACGGTGTCGAAATTGTAAAAGATGATTTCCAAATGCATACCCTGCTTTTCGGATTATTCCCAAAAGACCGTTTACTGTCCTATATTAAAAACTTTGTCTTTTTTGAAGACCACAATGGAACCTTGATAAAAAAGGGAGCCAAATACCATCAATTTTTTGGTGTAAACTTTGCCGTAGAAGCTGCAAAAAAAGCCATTAAGCCTTATGGAGATGGTCGTATTGGCGTGATTTGGCATACGCAAGGCAGCGGAAAAAGTATTTCCATGGCTATTTATGCCGGAATCTTACGAAGCTTACCCGAACTGAAAAACCCAACAATTGTAGTGCAGGTTGACAGAAGTGATTTGGATTTTCAATTGTATGAAAACTTTGTCTTAGCCAAAGATTTGGTTGGCGATGTACAACATGCCGGTTCTACTGATGAATTACGTCAATTATTGTCCACAGGTAGCGGAGGTGTGATCTTTACGACCATCGAAAAATTCAGATTAAAACAAGGCAATGATAATGAACTGGGAGAAACTGCCCATCCGATACTTTCAGAAAGAGAAAACATTATCGTGATGGCAGATGAAGCCCACAGAACGCAATACGGATTACTGGATGGTTTTGCATCCAACTTGCGCAAAGCACTTCCCAATGCTTCCTTTATAGGTTTTACAGGAACTCCAATAGACAGCAAAGATGCCGACACTCAGGATGTATTTGGAGAAACAATACACATTTACGATATCAAGCAAGCGGTCAATGATAAAGCTACCGTTCCTATATTCTACGAACCCCGTTTAGCAAAGCTCCATTTAGGAAACGAAAATATAGATGCTGAAGTAGATGCAATCACCGAGGATTTGGAAGATGACGGCAGTTTAAAATGGGCAGCAATTGAAGATGCGGCAGGTTCGGCAGAACGCGTTCAGAAAATTGCCAAAGACATAATGAAGCATTATAAGAATCGTACCGAAACCCTGCCGGGTAAAGCAATGGTAGTATGTATGAGTCGTCGCAATAGCGTAAAAATACATAATGCACTAAAAGCCATTGACGGCTGTCCCGAAATTGCTGTTGTAATGACCGGAAATATTTCCAAAGATCCTATTGCATGGAACGATCACATCAGAACACAAGATGCCACAGAAGCTTTAAAGAAAAGGTTTCGAAAACCCAATGATCCCTTACAAATAGTAATTGTTCGCGATATGTGGCTTACCGGTTTTGATGCACCTTGTGTACATACCATGTATGTGGACAAGATTATGCGAGGACATACCTTGATGCAAGCCATTACCAGAACCAATCGTGTTTTTAAAGATAAACCTTCAGGCGTTATTGTGGACTATATCGGAATTGGCGACCAGCTGAAAATAGCCACTTCAAAATACACAGGCGGTGGCGGTCACGGAAAGCCAACTATTGACATGCACCAAGCCTTGGAAATGTTCTACAGCCAAATAGAAATTTGCAAAGGATTAGTATCTGAAAATATTGATTATTCAGACTGGAAAGGATTGCGTGAAAGTGATAAAATTCTTTTAATAAAAAAAGCGCTGAACAGCATAATCAAATACGATGAACCAGCCAATAGTTTCATGCTTGAAGAAAAGAAACTCACAGGTTTATTATCCATCGTAAAATCACAGCCTGAAATTCAGGAATACTCCGTTGATGTTTTGTTTATCCAACATTTGTCGAAAGCCATACGAAATGCCAAATCGGTAAAAGGAACCCGAACCAACCAAAAAGATCAAATCAAGGAATTGATTAGTCGGAGCATCGAGTCTGACGATATAGTGGATGTTTTTGCTATGGCAGGATTGGAAAGAGCTGATATTTCTATTTTGAATGAGGATTTCCTTTTGGGTGCCAAAAAAGAAAAGGACAGCATCGATATCAAGATTGAACTATTGAAAAACATTCTGATGGACGAAGTAAAATTACGTTTGCACCAGAACATCAAAAAATATACTTCGCTCAAAGAAGAACTAGAAAGAGTAATCGACAACTACCATAAAAATGCAATCGATTCCTACACCACCATAGCCGAATTAGTTGAGCGAGCTAGGGAATTGCAAGAAGAAGATCACCGCAACAAAGAATTAGGGTTAAGTGACGAAGAATTGGCTTTTTACGACATATTGGCCTCCAAAAAAGAGATTATTAAAGAAGCTGGACCGATACAAGATATCGTTCACGGCGTTGTAAATGCCGTCAAAAACAACCTGCAACTCGACTGGATGAATAAGGAAGATGCTAAAGCAAGTATCCGATTGGCTGTAAAAAAAGAGTTACGGGGAAAAGTAAGCATCTCAGAATTGAATGACATACTCCAAGAAATAATGCAGCAAGCCGAAGGGCAATTTAGCGATTGGAGTGCGTAGATTATCCAATTAAACTATTCAAAAGTAAATAAAATGAAAAATATATTAACGCTGCATGAAGCTATTGTCATCGCATTAATCAATATCAATAAAGAGAATTTCACGGCAACCTTTGATGAAATTGCAGATTATATCGAAAAAAGAAATCTCTACCCAGAACGAAAGGGAGGAATCGATTTAGCAAAGCAGATTATGTTAAGATCAACTAAATCAAAAGGAAATTATTCTTATTTGTTTGAACAAATTGACACAAACTCAATAAAATTGAGAACTAAATAATACTACAATTATATTAGGATATGGAAGATATAACTAAAGAAGACATACTGGCTGCAATTGAAGAAATTGATCAAAATGGTGTCCCAGCAAGTAGGCAGTCAAGTACGTATGATCTAATTCATAAAAACAAACCTTATCCGCCAAAATTAGTAATTAGCATCGCCAATCGGTTTGCCACAGGAGAAGAACTTGATCCGAATACATTTGCAGGTGGTCGTAATACCCCTGCCTTTCAGCTATTAGAAAAAGAAGGATTTGAAATAATTAACAAAGGAAAAATAAATGTGAATTTAATAAATGTCAAAAATGAATTTGTCAATTGGTTTATATTAAATGATGGTAAATTAAGTAATTATTATTCAAAGCAGTTTGGAGCAAAAAAAGAGCGGCTTGTAGAAGAATTAGACTTATATGAAATCGAATATAAAGAAAGTTTCAATACCGAACTTTTCATTATAGATACTAGCATTTATAAGAACCAAATTGAAATAATAAAAAATAACATTTATGATAAAAATGCTGATTTTTCTAATTTTAGTAAAGAGCGTTCTAATGATAGACCTAGGGCTATATTAGGTAATAATAATTATATCAAATTTTTAAAAGAAAAGTTTGATTCTAAAAAATATAATAATAGAGAAGGAAATAATACTGCTGAATTTATGTCATCAAATAAAAAAAACAAAGTATCACTTAACCAAATTCTCTATGGTCCTCCAGGAACGGGAAAGACCTATAATACAATTAATAAATCTTTAGAACTCATTGGCGAGTCAATTAAAGGAAAAACTCGTGATGAAGTTAAAGTTATTTTTGAAAAGAAAGTAAAAGAAGGTCAAATTGTATTTACCACTTTTCATCAAAATATGAGTTATGAAGATTTTATTGAAGGAATAAAACCTAAAACAGTCGATAACAAAGTTATTTATAAAATAGAGAAGGGTATTTTTAAAAACCTATGCATAAAAGCATCTGAAAAGAAAACTTCTAAAAACTTTGATGAATCGTATTCAAAATTTGTAGAAGAAGTTTTAGCAAAGGGTTCAATTGTATTAGAAACCCCAAGCCACAAAAAGAAATTTAAAGTCATAATCAATAGTAATGAAACAGCAGTTGCAATTCCTGAAACAGAAAAAGGAACCAATATGGGTGTTACTAAGGAAATGTCCAGGGACTATGTTATTAACGGTAATATTAAAGATTGGAAACCATATACAACAGCAATTGGCGAATACATTAAAAAAAAATATCATGTAGATATTGAAGATACTAATAATTCCAATAAAAATTTTGTTTTAATCATTGACGAAATAAACCGTGGAAATGTTTCCAAAATTTTTGGAGAATTAATTACCTTAATTGAAGAAAGTAAAAGAACTGGAAGACCAGAAGCCATTACGGCAATTTTACCATACAGTAAGGAAGAATTTAGCGTTCCTGAAAATGTTTATATTCTAGGGACAATGAATACTGCTGATCGATCAGTGGAAGCTTTAGATACTGCTTTAAGAAGACGATTTGACTTTGTGGAAATGATGCCAAAATATGATCTGATTGAAGAAGAAGACAACGAAAAGTATTTTTGGAATAAAATATTTGCGTTTGATATTTTAGAAACGATCAACAAAAGAATTGAAGTTCTTTTAGGCCGGGATCACCTGATTGGTCATTCTTTCTTTCTATTAGATGACGAAGAAATTATTGAAAATAAATTAAAAACCGCGTTTTACAAAAATATTATTCCTCTATTACAAGAATATTTTTATGGTGATTACAATAAAATTGGGCTGGTTTTAGGTTCTGGTTTTGTAACAAAAACTAAAGTTGAAAATCATAAAGAACTATTTGCCGATAGCAAAGATTTTAATGGAAATGATTATATAAATGGAGATTCACATATTTATAGTATTGCAGATTTTAAAGATGATGAAACTTTCTATAATGCATTAGAAACATTGATGAACAAATCAACAATTTTAGCTGCTAATGAATAAAAGGCAAATTACCCTTTTTGAACATGAAAATCTCATTCTTGGTGAAAAATATAATGGAATTCTATTTGAAGCAAAACATTTAGATGCATTAGAAACTTTCTATGGAGATGGGAAGTATAAGTCTAATACCTTTCTAAATTTAAGTCAGCTTACCAAACTAAACAGTGATAAAGACTCATTTCCATTCTATTCCTTAATTAAAAATGGAGTGCGTTTTTGTCAATTTGTTGGTGTATTGCAATTAAATGACTTGATAATTGAAATCTTGCCGAAAGCAGATAAAAATTGGAATGAAAATATTGAAAAAACTGAAAAAGATACCTGGCGTTCATTATTAATAAGAATGCTTCAAGCCGTAAATGCATTTGATGTTAATGCAACTAGTTTTAGTTCCTTAAAATTATTGCCAAATAGTTTTTTAGATATTTACTATGAACTTTTTATAATTGAAGTTGAAAAATTAATTCATAACGGATTGATAAAGCAATATAGAGAGATTGAGGATAATAGAAAATCATTAGTTGGAAATCTAATTTTTTCTAAACAACTGCAGTACAATTTAGTCCATAAAGAGAGATTCTACGTTCATACAACAGAATATGACAATCAGCATCAATTGCATGCAATATTGTATAAAGCCCTGAAAGTACTGCAGCAAACCTACGGATCTCAGCTTTTAAAAAGTAGAATCAATAGATTGATAATGAGTTTTCCTGAACTCAATGATATAAATGTTCAAGAAAGCACATTTGATAAAATTGTTTTAAACAGGAAATCCCAACCTTATAAAACATCACTTTTAATTGCTAAGATGATACTTTTAAATTTTCACCCAGATGTATCAAAAGGAAAAGATGAAGTTGTGGCATTGATGTTTGACATGAATGCTCTATGGGAAAAATTCGTTTATCACAGTATTAAATTTAATCCGTCGTTTGAAGTAGAAGAACAAAAAATTACTGATTTTTGGAAAGTTAATAATCAGCGAAAATCATATTTCAAAGCCGACATTTTTATTAAGTATAACAGCAAAAATTTTGTTCTTGACACTAAATGGAAAAATCTATACGATGACAAACCTTCCAACGATGATTTAAGGCAAATGTTTGCATATCTTCATTATTACAATGCATCTAAAACAGCGTTATTATATCCCGGTAGAGTCAAAAATACAAATACTGGAACCTATTATAAACGCGATCATGATGAAAAAGATGAAGAATGTAGTATTTTGAAGATTTCAATTAACAAAGATGTAAGACTTTGGCAAGATGAGATTAATGAATTTATAGAAAATTGGATTAAAATGACTTAACGATAAAAAGTTACCCCGATTACTACGAAGTCTCAACTCCACGAAGTGTTTAACTTTACGCTAGGTAAATGTCTCATGACTTTGTGTGCTTTTTTTAAAAGTTCCTGAAACCCGATCGCGTGGATTCGCATACGAAAGAAGTGAACTGACGCAGTAATCCCTGCTCACCCAAATTAGCATTCAAATCAAATCCTAAATTCAAAAAAAGCTAGGTCTCACGTCTTGGCTTTTCGCTTTCATTTTATTAAACCTGAAATACAGCCTTATATAAAACAAAAAATAATTATCTTATAAAGAACGGCTCACAAAAAAAATTATAGAGAGTACATTTATTCATCATAGCGTAATTAACAAGACTGGTGCCAAAAAATATGAACCAACCAATTTAGATTTATCAAATAATAAATTTAATATTGAAGTATATAAGAAGTTTTACTGAGATATATCCATGAAAAATCTCTGACAACTATTTAAATCAAATAATGGCCAGTTAATTTCGAATTTTCAAAATTAACTGACCTTTCTTAAACTACTATTCTTCTACAGGATCGTATCTAAAATTACGTTTAATTTATTTTTTTTCTTCTGGCTCAACTGCTGCTGCTTCAGACGTTGCAGATACTGTAGGCGTAACTGTTGTATTTCCTGCTCTAACTCTATTCACCTTTGTTGAACTGAATACAGTATAAGATAACGCTACAAAAAAACCTTCCTCCATCTTTTTTGTATACTCAAGATCAATTGGAGCATTATATAATTGTGTTCCTATTCCTGGATACAGATCTTTTTTTAATTTTTCAGTCTCGATAAAAGCTAGACCCAAAGTAACATTAAATTGCTTATCCTGTCCAAAAAAATTTGTTACACCAAAAAAATATGCTGGATGAACATTTTCATTTATAGTAGCCCCAACCCCTATAGATCCACCAAGTCCATAAAAATTCGATAATTTAACTCCATAATTTGCCATAGCGCTTATTCCAATCGGTAGACCTGAACGTCCATTAGAAATAATTTTATAGCTTGATGTATCATCTATTACTCCTGAAGTACCGGGCTGAGCTTGCCATCCATATTCATCTTCACGAAATTTTTCCCCCAGTCCAACAAATGGCCCTGTACTAAAACTGTAAAACCATTTGTTTCTAACTCTCAAATCATCTTTTAAATGTATTTCTTTTAATGGTACATTTACTAACTTTTTAGTTACTTCATTATTATTAGGTTCGATATCCAAACCAAAAATAAGATTATCCCCTTTGGGATAAACAGCAGGGAAAGCAATTTGATAATTCTCAGCAATAAAATTATTATCGAAAAGAACTAGTATGCTTAATTTGTCATCCGTAATATCAGCTAGAATCTTTGATAATTCAGCTAATATAAGTTTTTGAGCAGTTAGCTTCGTAATTTCATTCGTATTGTCTTGTAATTTTTTCTGAATCCCCGGTTTTTCTTTTGCAGCTGCTTTTTCAAGTTTTGCAGTAAGATCAGTTTTATCTTTCTCAGCCTGGCTAAGATTCGTTGTTACTTCTATCGACACAGCAAGGTTATTGATATTTAGCGTCGCTAATTCTTCCGATAATTGCTTAAAATTTTCAGCACCTTTTTTTTCCTCACAACAAGGTACAGGTTCTGGAAGACAGACACTATATGCATTTATGTAGTTAGATAATAAAGCATTGTATTTCTTTTTAAATTCTAGATAAGAAGCTAAAAGTTTTTTAGTTTCATCATCTTGTCCCATAAATCCAGCAGCAGCTTCTGCATCTGATGTCGCAAGTCCTGTTAATAGTGACATATCAAAGCCTTCTCCCTTAAATAATTTCTTAAAAAGCTCTGGCTCATTACTTACTAAGAATTCATCGTCAAAAGTAGCTTTTACATTATAAAGATATCGATTTACATTAATTACTTTAAGTCTAAAAGGTTTATTGTATTGCACTTTAACATCCCTAAAATCCTTTATTCTTTTACCATTATTACCTCTTAATTCTTCATTTTGAAAGTCATAAATAAGATCATAATCTGTTGAATAAAACAGGTAGCCTGACGTTAGAAAATATATAGGCCCTCTTTGTGTGTTGACAAGAAAAGCATTCATTATACCACCAAAATCATCTACTTTAGAAAATTTGTCTACAGTACCATAAGTACCATCAGCGTTTTTAATCTTTTTGACAAACTTAACATTAGTACTGTTTAAATTTTCGAAACCATTTGAAAACCCAGATACTTTTAATAAACTTTCGATATTTTTAGAAAGGTCTGAATCCTTAGTCTTTAGTTCCTTTAGAAAAGCTATATAATCATCCGCTTCTAGCACACCTTTATAAGTTAAATGATTCTCTGAAATCTCAGGATCTTTTAAACGATCACCAAAAAAATTAGTTTTTGCGTTATTATCTTGCGCTAAAATAGTATTTGATGTTATAGCAATAAAATACATCAATAATAGGTAATTTTTTACTTTCATTGGATTATGTTTTAGAATTTAGAATATTAGTTTTTCTCTCATATAAAATTTAATATAAATCTACATTTACCCGCTTTTATCACATTTATTTAAAAAATAAATAAACCACGTACCACGAAGTATTCATCTCTACACTGAGCAAATGTCTCATGCCTTTGCATTTTTATAAAGTTCTTGTAAACTGAAATTGTGATAAGAGTCTCCCGATTTTCCCCGTGAATACCTTTATAAATCCAACAAAACATAGATCTCTTATATTTTATATTATTTACTATTTACAACATAATATGTAGTGTTATGTAATTGCAATATTTTCCACTAAGCGTTTTTATCTATATCCTCCTCCTTATCATTGGACAATTCTAAATTATTGAAATAATATGCCGTAATTTTAAAAAATGTCATAAAGACCTGATAATGTAGTATAAGAACATGTTTTTTTGTGTTGCCATTCGTTTTTATGGAGCCAAAACAATTGATGACATATTAAATGCACTTGGTCAGAATGCTTTATTATAATACGGTAACGCCTTTGTTGCGTAACATTTTTAGGGTGTTACTTTTTTATTCCCCCGCTAGTACAGTGAAAAATCTGCCTAATCTGCGTGCTGTTTTTTTATTTTTTTCACTAACTCCATGAAGGGTTCATTTGTACTATCTGCAAATGTCTCATAATTTGCGTTTTTTTAAGTGCTTCAAAACCATAAAATATTGCTTTAGCAATGTTACGAAGATGCAAAAAAAACAGTTCAATACTTTGCGTCTTTGCGCCTTCGCGAGAAAAACAACAGCAAAGTTACTAAGATGCAAAAAACAAGTTCTAAACTTTGCATCTTTTATTCCAACCAGATGGCGTAGAATTGGCATTCCGTGACTACTTAAAAGTATGCTATTGATGGTAAAAACAACCCCTTCTAATAGATTGCAGAGGGTAATAAAAAAAGCCCTCTAAAAAAAATCCAGAGGGCCGTTAATTGAAATCTTATTTTTTTGATTCTTCAACAGAAACTTTTCTAAACTCCTTTAAAAGTTTTTCCAATTCCAAAGTCGATTTACGGGCTCTTGGTCCAGCCGCTTTAACACCTTTCTCAATCAGAGACTCAGATTCTGTTTTGAACGTTTCGAATTCGGCATTGATTTTAGCAACTAAATCTTTCATAATAATAGTATTTAAATTAGCGCACAAAAATAGAAGTTAACCAAAAAGAAAGCATTAAAAAGTTGTTAAAATTGGAGAAAATAGTAACATCCCATTTATGCCCCCTCTTGCCTCTTTACTCTTTACTCTTTACTCTTTACTCTTTACTCTTTACTCTTTACTCTTTACTCTTTACTCTTTACTCTTTACTCTTTACTCTTTACTCTTTACTCCGCTCAGCAAAGTCTCCCGACTTTGCTTTTTTTTCAAAAAGTCCTTATAAATCAAAATATGATAAAAGTCTTTTGGTTTTCTACAAAAATTTTTAGACCATCCCTGTCTCGTCCTGAGAAAAAATTATATACCTATGAAAAACAAACACCTTACTTCTTAATACTTTCTTTCATTTCAGAAATTTCACGCTTTAATTCTAAAAACATTTTTTCCACACTTACAGGCTCAGAAACCTTAGGCTTCATATCGCTTCGTCCAATATTGCAAACATATTCCCATATCTCCAATACATCAGAGGCTTTAACTTCATAGTTAGGATAAAGTCGATTGTCTGATTCCAAAATAAGTGCATTTTTTTTGTTCTTATTAAGGCGCTTATAAACCATACCCTCACTCTTGGTAATGAATATGTAGGTCTTACCATCAAGTACCTCACCCAATGATTCCACATAACGGCCAATAATTATAGAACCATCCTCATGGGGAGGCATCGAATCCCCCTCTACTGGAAACCCCCTGTGCTTGCCAGGACCTAAAAAAGGAAGTGAGATTTGCTGTAAATTTTCAATATATTCGGGATCAGCATAACCGTTCAAATAACCAGCTTTTACTTTTTGCGTAACAACTTCAATAAAATTTTCCCCTTCCCTGTCCACCATAATAGGAAGTACCAATCGATTATTCTCTAATTTAAGTAAATCTTCAGTGTCAATTTTACGTAAATCCACAGATAGCAATAAATCGATGCTAATATGGTAATAATGGGCTATTTTCTTTAAAATATCATAGGGAGCCTCCGAAGTGCCGTCTTCATACTTAACATACCTGCCCCTTGTAATGCAAAGGCTCTCGGCAAGTTTCTCCTGCGATATCTTATGCCTTGCCCGAAGGGTTCTAATGTTGTCTGAAAATAAGGACATAACAATTTTGTTACAATTTGTAACAGCAAATATATTAAAAAATGTTACAACCTGTACTAATTTTGTTCCTTGCAAAAACAAAGAAAAATGACACGGGCAATTGTACATATCGATATGAATACCTTTTTTGTGTCCTGCGAAAGACTGACAAACTCAGAATTGAACGGAATACCCCTGATTATTGGTGGTGGCGAAAGAGGTGTTGTCGCTTCCTGCTCTTATGAAGCTAGGAAATTTGGAGTACGTTCAGCTATGCCAATTGCTATGGCAATGAGGCTTTGCCCTCAGGCAAAAGTGATGAAAGGCGATATGGAATTGTATTCAAAATTGTCACACACCATTACAGAAATCATTCAGGAAAATGCACCAGTAGTCGAAAAAGCCAGCATTGATGAATTTTATCTTGACATTACAGGAATGGATAAATTTTATGGCAGTTACAAGTGGACAAATGAACTTGCGAAAACCATTACAAAAGAAACAGGTCTCCCTCTAACCTTTGCACTGTCCGTCAACAAAACCGTTTCTAAAATAGGAACGGGCGAAGGAAAGCAAAAACAAAATCTGGAAATACCGGAACATTTAGTACAGTCCTTTTTAAATCCATTATCAATTCAAAAAATCCCGATGGTTGGCGACAAAACGTTTCAGTTGCTTTCCAGAATCGGCATCCGTACCATTCAGACACTCTCAGAAATGCCAGCTGAAGTACTGCAGCAGATGATAGGAAAAAATGGCACTGAACTATGGAAAAAAGCCAATGGTATAGACATCAATCCCGTAGAACCCTATACCGAAAGAAAGTCCATATCAACAGAGCATACATTCACGCAGGATACAATCGACATCCCAAAACTCAAACGAATACTGTTGGGCATGGTTGAAAAACTGGCTTTTCAGTTGCGGTCGGAGCAGTGGCTAACATCAACGGTCGTTATTAAAATACGGTATGCCAATTTTGATACGGAGACCAAGCAATGCCGTGTGCAATATACCTCAGCCGATCATATACTAACAAATACAGTCACCGATCTGTTTGACAAACTCTACCAACGTCGCATGCGTCTGCGATTAATTGGAATACGTTTCAGCGGACTCATTCGGGGTACATACCAGATCAACCTTTTTGAAGACACTGAAGAAATGCTGTCGTTGTATCAGGCAATGGATAAAATGAAAAGCCGCTATGGATTCGATGCCGTAATGCGCTGCGCCGGCGCTTCCCTCAAACCCAACACCAAACAAGAAATTCTAAAACGCCCCCCCAACCCCTAAACAATTAACCATCCCCCCGCCCCCTTAAACGATCAAACAATCACCCACAAACCACAAACGATTAAACGATTAAACAAATCAAACGATCAAACGACTAACGATTAAACATCACCCCCAACCACCAACCACCAACCACCAACCACCAACCACCAACCACCAACCACCAACCATCAACCATCAACCATCAACCATCAACCATCAACCATCAACCATTAAAAAATGTACCTAAACTCCCACTCCTTCCACTCCCTCCGTTACGGCACTATCCCCCTTGAAGACCTCATCGGGCAGGCAATCACTTGTGGAGTAAAAACAATGGCACTTACTGATATCAATACCGTAACAGGAATTTATGACTTTATAAAAGGATGCGGAGCCGTAGGCATCAAACCCATTGTCGGAATCGAGTTTCGCTGTCAGCACCAATTTCGGTATATCGGTCTGGCCAAAAATGCCAATGGACTGGCTGAGATGAATCGCTTTTTAACTGCCCATAATTTCAGCGGGGAACCGCTACCAATTTGCGCGCCTAAATTCAATGATGTGTGCATAGTGTATTCCATGGAACAGGCCCCTACAACACTTAGAAAGAACGAGTATATTGGAATTCGCCCGGAAGAACTCCCTAAACTTTTTCTGTTAGAATGGAAAAGCAAAATTTCGAAAATGATCATCCTTCAGCCGGTAACGTTCAGAACAAAAAGAGAATTCAACCTCCATAAAATCCTTCGGGCTATAGATACGAACAACATTCTGTCCAAACTTACCGAATCAGATTATTGTAAAACTTCTGAAGTAATGTTGCCTATCGAATCACTTTTATTAGCCTATCAGGAATACCCTGAAATTATTTCCAATACACAAAAAGTGATAGAGGCTTGTAATTTTAAATTTGAATTCAATACCCCCAGAAACAAAAAATTCTATACCAATAATCGGGAAAGTGATATTGCCCTATTGACTACCTTGGCCAATCAGGGACTTTTGTGGCGTTATGGAAAAAACAATTCTTTGGCCAAGGCTCGTATAGAAAAAGAACTTAAAGTGATTGACCAACTCCAGTTTAGCGGTTATTTTTTAATCACTTGGGATATTATTCGCTACAGCAACAGCCGTGGATTTATGCACATCGGTCGCGGTAGCGGTGCGAACAGCATTGTTGCCTACTGTCTGGGAATTACGGATATCTGCCCTTTGGAGCTTGACTTGTATTTTGAACGCTTTCTAAACCTGAATCGCAAAAGCCCGCCCGATTTCGACATCGACTGGAGTTGGAAAGAACGGGATGTAATTTTAGAATACATTTTCAATCGTTACGGAGCCGATCATGTTGCCTTTTGCGGCACCAATGTCGAATTCAAATACCGCTCCATCTTTCGGGAAGTAGGTAAAGTTTTTGGATTGCCCAAAGAAGAATTAGATATGCTGGCTAAAAACCCAATAAAATTACATCAGACAAACAGCATTGTAAAACTCGTTCAGGAATATGGAATGTTACTGGAGAAATACCCAAACCAGCGCAGCATGCATTCCTGTGGAATTATAATATCCGAAGACCCCATTACCAATTTTACGCCATTGGAAATGCCTCCCAAGGGATTTCCGATTGTACTTTTTGACATGCACATTGCCGAAGACATTGGTTTCGAAAAATTTGACATCCTGAGCCAGCGCGGTATCGGGCATATTGACGACAGCGTGAAGCTTATCGAGAAAAATAGAGGAATCCGAGTGAATATTCGCGACACTTCCCTGTCAAAAGATGAAGCTTTAGCCAATAGCTATTTGGCACAAGGCAGAACCATCGGATGCTTTTATATAGAAAGCCCAGCCATGCGGGGTTTACTCAGACGTCTGAAATGCGACAATTATAAAATACTGGTAGCTGCTTCCTCCATTATTCGCCCAGGTGTGGCACAATCAGGTATGATGAAAGAATATATCTTTCGTCACAACCATCCCGATAAATTCGAGTATTTCCATCCTGTCTTTCAAGAACAGCTTGGAGAAACCTATGGCATTATGGTATATCAGGAAGATGTTATTAAAATCGCCCTCTATTATGGTGGCCTTCCCGCTGCTGATGGCGATATTCTTCGCAGGGCTATGAGTGGAAAAGGACGCTCTAAAGAAGCTCTTCAAAAAGTAAAAGACAATTTCTTTGCCTGCTGTGCCCAAAAAGGACATCCTGTAGCCCTTAGCGAGGAAATCTACCGACAGATTGAATCCTTTGCAGGTTATTCATTTTGTAAAGCCCATTCAGCTTCGTATGCTGTGGAAAGCTATCAAAGCCTGTATCTTAAAGTATATTATCCTATTGAGTTTATGGTAGCCGTCATAAACAATCAGGGTGGATTTTACAGAACCGAAGTCTATGTGCACGAAGCGCGTATGTCTGGAGCCACCATCAATAATCCTTGTGTGAATAAAAGTGAGTACGAAACCACGCTCTACGGCATCGAAGTTTATTTGGGTTTTATGCACCTACAAAGTTTGGAATCCAAAATGGCATCTTTTATAGTCTCAGATCGCAACAGTAATGGTGACTTTCAGTCGTTGGAGGATTTTATTAATCGCATCCCAATGGGTATTGAAGGAATAAAAATCCTAATTTTCATTGGAGCTTTTCGCTTTACAGGCAAATCCAAAAATCAGTTGTTGGTCATTGCCAGTCTACTCTTGAATAATTACAAACCCGAAAATAGAAACTTACTATTGATTCAGGAACCCGTTAAGGAATATAAACTCCCTACTTTGGAACGTTCTCTGTTTGAAGATGCTTTTGATGAAATTGAACTATTAAGCTTCCCTGTTTCCTGTACCCCCTTTGATCTTTTACAAACCAAGAACCGAGGAGATAGTATGGCCAAAGACCTGCTGACCTGTCACAAAAAACAAGTACGCATGCTAGCCTATCTTATCTCCCGCAAACAAGTACCTACCAAACGAGGAACAATGTATTTTGGAACTTGGATTGACCACGAGGGTTCCTATTTTGACACAGCCCACTTTCCCGACAGTCTGACTCAGTATCCTTTTCAAGGAGGCGGCTGTTATCTGCTGTTGGGTACTGTCGAAGTGGACTATCATTTCCCCACAATTACCATAACCAAAATGGCAAAAATGCCCTTCATCCCCGACCCTCGATACATGGACTCTAAAGACCAGTTCAAAACACAAAATCAAATCAAGGAAGATGTCAGCAGTACCCATCGCGCACCTTATCCACAAGAACATGAAATTAATTTACCCAGACAAAAATGGAGCTGAGCACAAAATAAGGATAACTGTACCCCTCTTGCATCTTCAATCTTGCATCTTTACTCTTCACTCTCCACTTTTGACTTTTGACTTTCAACTTTCGACTCTTACACCCTATGCAAATCGGGAATTTCTCTATTCAATTCGGGAATCACACACTACATTATTTGCAACCATAGCACTCACTAAATAGATTTGCGCCCCGATTCAATTCTCGAGTCCATTAAATTGTAAATCTTAAACTGCCCTAATGAAATTATTTGCAGAAACATTACTATCCGAGCTGGAAAAACAATTAAAATCAGTTCATTTAGAAACAGAACACACAATACAATCTGCTGAACTGGCAATAAAAAGTACTGCGATAGCAGTAGAGAAACTAAAGGTCTTTTTCATAAAATACAAGTACCTGAAGAAAAAAGAAGAAATCGAATTCTTTCGGGAAATCAAACCAAAATTTACTGCCAAACTAATCTATTACAACGAGATTTATACAATAGAAACCAACAAACCACTAGGGACACAAAAAACGATTCGCAAATATTATAAAGCAGAACTCCAAAAATTAAAAATATTCTTTAAAGAAAATAAGGAATTTTACCGCTACTGTCGCACTGGTAATAATTGTCTGGATCACAAATATTTTATACGGGCAAAATACGATCCCAAATTAATACTGGATAGTACTTATTTTCAGGCAGACCACCGTTTTACCACATCACATGACTATAAAATGGCACAAATATTGGCAAATGAAAAGATAAAAGTTTTTCTGGAAGATCAATTAAAACAATTGGAAAGAAAACCTATAGAAACAAAGGTACCTTCTCAAATCGTTAAAAAACAAAAATGGACAGGATCCAAAGTAGAATTAGTTGAATTGATTTACGCACTCCATTCAGAAGGAGTATTCAATAATGGAATTTCAGGCCTAAAAGAAGTCACAGCCTTTTTCGAATCCGCTTTTAATATTGATTTAGGACAATTCCACAGGGTATTTATTGAAATCCGAAACAGAAAATCTGACAGGACAAAATTCCTGAACACACTCAAAAACAATCTGATTATCCGCATGGACGATGCAGACGAAAACTAAAAAAGGCTGCTCAAATAGAGCAGCCTTAATATAATAGAGACAAAACTGTCTCTTCGGAATCTTCAATCCTTATATGATGTTTATTGATACACTACTTAACTGTCGAATGAACACTGTCAAGTGTGGCATTAAAAGAGGTTACAAGTTTAGTCCAGTCTGGATCAATGATTGGAGCCGTTTTCGTTTGTCCCAAACATATGGAATGGGAAGCAATCATTGGAGTAGAAGTATTATTAGCATATGAATTAATAACAGACATACAAGAGAATAAAACTAAAGTAATGTAGCATAAATTGATGTTTTTCATTTTGGTTAATGTTTTAAATGTTACTGATATTTTTTTATCAGTTCATTTCTCCCGGGGTAATCTGAACAGTGTTGATGTTGATTTTGCTCATAACAAAACCGTTTGAATTCAGGGCAAAACTAATAGGTCATTCTACCCTGAGCAAACCAACAACTGTTCGATTCCTGAATCCATACTATGTGATTCTCGAATTGAATACACGGCATTTTTCGCTAATAACCGACCCTACAGCGAGTTGCATGTAACATCACAAAAAATACTTTTTGTAAGGTTAACCCCTGTGTTTAATAGTTTATTTTAGCTACATTTATTTTTAAAAAACTCATTAATACAATATTCAGTACTTCTAATTACTACTTCACATTTTCTTAGAAATATGATAAATAAATACTTAATCATAGTATGGCTATGCTTATACCAGTATGCTTATACACAACAAAAAAACTTTGCCATTCCAGATAGCCTTTCTGCTAAAGACTATGAATATTTTAATGAAAATATTCACTATAAAGACGAAGACAATAGTAAAGAACTATTGTATGCACAATCTTGGTTAATTAAGGCTAAAAAGGAGAGGAATTTCAGCCAAATGGCAATGGCTTATAAAGTTTTAATCTATAAAAGCGATATAAAATTGCAGCTTAAATATGTTGACAGTATGGTAATCGCTGCCAGACAAACAGCCAATCTTGAATTAATCGGATCTGTTTATATGACAAAAGGAATAATACATTATGATCGTAAGGAATATAAAAAAGCACTCAATAATTACCTTATAGCAGATGAATACCTTTCAAAGACAAACAGCCAGTATCTTACATATAAAGTAAAATACGTAATTGCTCAGATTAAATTTTATCTCGGATTCTATGATGAAGCTATAGCATTGTTCAAAGAATGCATTAGCTATTTCAAATATTAAAATGACCGAGCCTATCTGAATTCACTTCATTCTTTAGGACTCTGTTACAACCGCATAGGAAAATACAAATTATCAAGTCAAATAAATCAAATAGGGCTTCGTGAGGGTTTACGACTGAAAAACATAGACATGCAATACTATTTTATTCAATCAGAAGGAGTTAATCAATATTTCACTCACAATTATAGAGACGCCATCAAGAAGTTAACGATGGCATTGCCCAGTATAAAAAACAATAAAGACCTTACTAATGAAACGGTAATCAATTTTTATATAGGCAAAAGTTACTGGTCACAAAATTTACAGGAAAAAGCACTCCCTTATTTCAAAAAGATAGATACAGCTTTCCAAAAACAGAATTATATCCGTCCAGATTTACGGGAAGCATACGAATTACTGATTGATTATTATCAACAGCAGAATAATAAAGAATTACAGTTATACTACATAAGTGCTCTTTTAAAAGTAGACAAGTTTCTAAATCAGGATTACAGATACCTTTCAGGAAAAATCCATAAAGAATACGATACAAAAAAATTATTACAAACTCAAAGAGACATTGAGCAGTCAATGAAATACGAGACAGTGGGTGGATTAATTATCATTATGATAATGACCTTGATCATAGCTTTATTGGTTAACAGGCATTTTAGAAATAAAAAACTGTTCAAAGAATTAATGAATCGCAAACCCGGAACCGAAAAACCTTTGGATTCAAGCAGCAGCAATAAAGAAATAGAACTGGATATTAGTCCTGAAGTGGTGGCCACAATTCTAAAAAACATTGAAAAATTTGAGTCCAAAAAAAAGTATCTTGGAAAAGACATGACTTTGGGAAAAATGGCAATCCTATTAAACACCAATACCAAATACGTTACAAAAATAATTACACGCTATCGTAATAAGGGCACTATTGAATACATAAGCGATTTAAAAATCGACCATATAGTAGAATTACTCAAAAACGAAAACAAATACCGCAATTACACCAACAAAGCATTAGGCGAAGAAGCAGGCTTTGGTTCCACTCAAAATTTCACAAAAGCATTCAATAATAGAACAGGCCTCTCTCCCACCTACTTCATCAAAAAATTAAAAAATCAATAACAATATATAGTTACAAAGTTACCTATTCATCTAGACAACAAAAAAACCTCAACAATAACTTTGCAATCCAATCCCCTATAACATTCTCCTCCTAACGAAGAAACGGCATCCGCAACCAAACCCACAATCAAAAAAATCCGTGAAAATCAGTTCAATCCGTGAAATCTGTGGCCAAAATTCCCCACCTAGAAAATCCACAGTCCAAGTCAAAGCATTAAAAAAAAAATCCGTGAAAAATCAGTTCAATCCGTACAATCTGTGGCCAAAATCTCCCGCAATGCTATTTATCAAATAAGGAAACTCAACACTTAAAAACAAAATTTATTTACAGTTTTTTCTTTCACAACTTGTGATTGCCCTTGTGATACAAAAACAATCTATCCCAACATTTTTGCACCACAAAAAAAATTAAGAAAAAACTTAAAAAATGAACTACATCAAACACCTGACTGGATTCTTCGATCGTATAATTGTTGATCCAAACCTCAACCCAACCCATATCAGTTTATACATGGCATTATTCCAGTTTTGGAATGTGAACCATTTCCGAAGTCCGATAAGTATAACAAGAGAAGAAGTGATGCATATCAGTAAAATTTGTTCGAAAGCAACCTATCATAAATGTATGAGAGAACTACATGAAAAGAAATACATTAAATACATGCCTTCTTTTAATCCTTTCAAAGGCAGTATGGTAATCCTTTTCAATTTTTCAGAAGACCCAAAACCAGTTCAAAAAAGAGTAAACAGTAATCCAAAAAATGAACAGCTGTTAAACAAGCAGGAAACAAGTACCGAAACAGGCACTGAACAAGCGCTGGTATCTTCTATAAACAATATAAACAAAACAAACAATTTAAACTTGGGAGAGCCATCCCCACAGTTCCAAATGCATATAGCTTTTTCCAATTATGAAATGAGCACGACCGAAAATTTGTCGCAAACACAAATGAACATAAGCGAATTACATACTCCAACAAAAACAATATTATCTACATATGAAAAAAACAAAATAGAAAAAGAGCAGCAAAAAAAATTTCTTGTCACTTCGAGCGAAGTCGAGAAGCCAACAATCGAAGAAATCAAAACCTACTTCGAACAGCAAAACTTCCCTGAAATCGAAGCACAAAAATTCTTCAATCATTTCTCCAGCAACGGCTGGCTGGTAGGAGGCAAAACTCCTATGGTTGATTGGCAGGCATCAGCAAGAAATTGGATGTTGAATACACAAAAATTCAATCTCCCCGAAAAACCCACCAGAGCAAAACACCTGAATACCGCCACCAATAAAAACTACGCAGAACCACTATAATTTTATCCCGAAAAAATTCCCCTCCCCTGGAGGGGTGCCCATAGGGCGGGGTGGTTTCCACATAAAAAAGTACCAATAAACTCCATATCAGAATCTCAGCAACTTAGAATCTTCAATGAAAACAAACTCCAATTACAACTACAAAGAAATTATACTTTGGCTCGAGAAAAAAGGTGTCGAACTTTACGGTATTGACTTTAAAATCCACGACAATGATCACACAATTATTTCCAAACTAATTGCATATTTCCTCAAAGACAAACCAACTTGTGTTCAATTCAGTATCGACCTCAACAAAGGAATTATGCTTTCTGGTCCAGTTGGCTGTGGCAAAACATCTCTAATGCATTTGATGAAACACCTCACCTCTTCCACTCACAAATTTGCAGTAAAACCATGTAGAGACATCAGTTTTGAATTTATAAAAGAAGGCTACGAAATCATTCACAAATACAGCAAGTCAGCCCCAAAAATAATTTGCTTTGATGATCTGGGAACCGAAAACAACCTCAAATACTTCGGTAACGAATGCAATGTCATAGCCGAAATCCTTTTATCCCGCTATGATTTATTCATTAGTCGAAAACTCCAAACCCACATAACCACCAACCTATCCGCTTCCGAAATCGAAGAAACATACGGCAACCGTGTCCGATCCCGCTTGCGTTCCTCACTAAACCTCATAGCTTTCGACAAAGACGCCAAAGACAAACGATAATATTTCTTTAAAAACAACAACCCTCCATCCCAACAATCAACAATCAACAATTAACAATCCCCAATTAAACAATTAAACGATTAAAACAATTAAACGATTAAACGATTAAACAAAAATACGCTTCTCATAAAAAAATCAGTGACAATCCGTTTAATCCGTTCAATCTGTGGCCAAAATCCACACAATACTTCCTCCTGACAAAGTAAGAATCCCCACAATCTAAAATCTTGTTTCTTGATTCTAAAATCCTCAATCTAAAATCTAAAATCCTCAATCTAAAATCTAAAAAAGCCCATTCCTATTCCGGTTTGGGCTTCTCTAACAAAAACAATTTAAGTAAAACTACTTCCTGTACTTCTTAACGATAAATTTAAACATCATGGAAAATACAAAACTGACTATAGCTCCAATAGTAGCCAATAAAACAGTTTTTAAAATATCCTCCGAATGTAAATTTGGCAGCACACTCAAAAAAGTACCGCTTGCAGTACCAAACAATATAGGATTACTCGACTGCATTCAAATCATCTTTTATGGTGGTAAGCTGGCTCACTGCGGATAATATACCACCCGCAACAGCCAAATATCCTCCAACAGTTATCACTGCTAAAGGCAAAGCAACTGGCGATGCTACGATGGTGCCACCAATAGTTGCGACAGCCAATCCGATGTTTCGAAGCACTTTAAAAAATTTCGGTATGGGAGCTTTCGCTCTTTGCATAACATTCATAAATATTTGTTTTTTTTTATCCCTGTCATCCTGAGCGGAGTCGAAGGATTATGATTGAACAATTAATAAAACAGTCTCATTTCTTTCCAAAGCACTATAAACTAAACATTTTACTTTGAGAAAAGCCTGTCTGGACTGAAGACCTAAACCAGCTCCCGAAACTTTTGTTACAGGAGCTATACATCCTTTCAATTCCTTTTGGGCATTGTTAGCAGGGTGTAATAAAATAGAACTTCTGTTTGCTACATCCGCTACCTCAACATGCCATTGAAATTTGGGACTGTATCGCCGTCTTAATAAATACTTCCCCTCTGGAATACAGGAAATCTGTTTAGCATTATCGAGCCAGGGCAATTCAATGGTATAACAGACAAATCTGCCTTCACATTCGATTTTCCCATTAGTCCCGTCAGAGAAATAAGTACGGGTTAATACTATATCCATGCTACAATCCGCTTACTTGAGCCAAAGCCAAAGGATTGTAAGAACCATTCTTTAAAGGATACATCTTACCGTTCACCCCTTGATAGAATTCTACTCCAAGAGCAAGAAACAAAGGTTTAGTACTATTTGGTGTAACAGCATTCAGATGGTTGATAGCTACCGTCGGATTACTGTCCCATGGAAGTACAGCCGTTTCAGAAGTAGAAGAGACAAATGTTTCCGCTTCAAAATCAATTTCGGCACCGGCTGATATGATTTTAAAATGAGTAGTCCCGCTTGGAGCAGCAATCATGTTAATAGGAATAAATGGATCCACATCAACAGTGATTTCACCAGTAGCACGATCGATTCCTCCCAGAAATGGAGCAAAAAAAGTAGCAGTCAATTTTCCTGTGATATTAAAATCAAAACCGCTGAGCAATTCTGCTTCACCATCAATGACATTTCTTTGTCCACGGTCATTAGTCGCATCCGCTTGAATTACTTTCATCATCACTTGAGTAAGACGGCTAACCATTCTACTGTCGGATGAATTCAATAACAGCGTACGCAAAGCCAAACGCAATGTTTTTCCAGCCTTACCTGCTCTGCCAAATTCAGACCCATTCTCTCGTGTGCGTTGAAATGCAGGATCAGTTGCAATTCGGTTGGCATCAATGCCCCCTTTTTCACGGGCAATGTACCCATCTTTTGATTTGTAAAAAGTAATATCCCCGATAGTACCTTTCAATTTGATTATGCCTTTCTGTTTTGCCATAATAATTTAAAATTTAAGAGTCTGTTTAAATTTTATATTTTAGAATTGTTATGGTTTATTTTTGAGCGAAAAAAGGCAAATTTTGCAGAGATAGTTGAGAACTATCTCGAAAAATTTAACGAATTTGTAGCCGAAAAGAAACGTAACAAAATAATTAGATAAAAATTAAACAGGCTCTAGGTTAAAAAATGATTGATTTACTCGTTCATCCTGAATATTCGTTGCAACTAAATCTGGAATGCTTGGAGCAAATATTTCATCATTTAAATCAATTTTCAAAAGGCAACGGTCAAAAACGGTAGTAAAAAGCCTATAATAATCCTTTTAAGTCACTTAAAACAAAATATTTTTAAGTAAATTTGTCTAGCAAGGGAAGGGTACTCAAAGCCCTATCCTAAGTATGGATAATGTATGAAGAGTAGCAGTATGATAACAGCAAACATTAGGGTATGTATTTATCCAAAAGATGTACAGCGTATTACTGGTAAAACATACAGACAGGCAAGGTTGTATTTAAATAAAATTAAAGACAGCTTGAAAAAAGAACAACATCAATTAATCTCGATAGAGGAATTTTGTTCGTATTCAGGCCTTCAGCTGGAACATGTTTTACGTTGTATAGTGGGATAAATTTAAGAGTATTAAAAACTCTTGCACACTGTCATAACACAATCATACATGTTCAACAAGTAGTCCAAACGTATAGCATAACTAATACAAAATCAATAATTACAAACTATACTTTCTTCACAAGATTTAATTAGCTGTGCGTTATCAATAAAATTGGAAACTTACCAAAAACTAAGCTGCTGTCATTTTATTATACTTATTTCTATATTCAATCGGGCTTAAACCGGTAATTTTCTTAAAAATAGTTCTAAACGCTTTGGTATCTGTATAACCAACATCGTACATTACTTCATTAATATTCTTACGGCTTGTTTCAAAACTTCGTTTAGCATTCTCCATTTTTAGTCTATTGATATATTCTAAAACCGAATGGTTTGTCGCCAGCTTGAACCTTCTTTCAAAACTTCTTCTTCCCAAAGAAACTAAATTGGCTAGTTCTTCGATTGTAATTCGTTCCTGAATATTATTTTCGATGAATTCCTGCGCTTTTTTTATAGCAGCATCGTTGTGATTTTTTTGGCCTTGAAACATTGCAAAAGCCGATTAACTTTCTCGATCTATATCAATAGCAAAGTACTTTGAAGCTAATATTGCAGTTTCCCTATTCGTGTATTTTTCTACTAGATAGAGTAATAAATCCCGCTCTGCGAAGTGTTCTATAAAAAACAAAGCGTTCTTAAATGCACCTGTGCTGTGCGAAGTCTCCCGACTTCGTACCCGCTCCGATTGTCCAAGCAGTAGATCACGCAAAATACTTGAAGTGCTTATTGGAGTATGTGTGATAAGGCAGAAACGGCATATAGCAACGAGTACGAAGTCGGAAGACTTCAGTATTCTTAAAATAACGATTACTTGTTTCTATTAAAGAGGACTTAGGTGAGCGGATTAAATGTTATTTTGATCGAATTTCATATTGATTATTGCCAAAGCAAAGAAATAGAACAATAAACCTCCCTCATAAGAATAGATAACACCACTATGAAAAATTAATTCAAATGTATTTTTACCTCTGCGAGGTTTAATGTAATGTAAATATCGCCTATAATTTATTGTTTTATAAATTTTGGTAAAAAGTCCTTTAACATTTGTTTTAACTAGGGTGCAATTAATAACATGGTTTAGACGGCACTGATGCATGGGCAGAAATGCGCAGAATTGATAACATCGATAATACTGGTGTGACTGGAAACATAGAAGGAATAAACGCATTTAAACAACTCAAATAATGGATATTATGAAACGAAACATGCTAATTAAAATTATATTTACAATTGTAATAACTTTATTCATTACCAATTGCATCACGGCACAACATCAAATAGATAAGGATGTCACTTTTAGTTTCAAAGGGAAAAATAATTATATTCCTCTAAACACTTTTTTAGCCTATTATAAACTCGACAAAGAAAATTTATCAAAGTGCATGGCAGCTTCTGGAATATTAAAATTTCAAGTAACGCCTAAAGGCAAAATAGCATCCATAAATACGGAGGGGAACTTACCCGAAGATTTAGTCAAACTTATAAAAGAAAGAATTATGCTTACAGAAGACCATTGGGTTTTTAGTTATTCAATTCTAAAATCAGGTAAAAATATTGAGTTTTATTATCCATTCTACTTGTCAATTAATCTTAAGACTGACTGTAAAATTAAAGTTCATGAATCATATAATTTATTAAGTGATTTATGTGGTGCTCAAAAAGTTTTGCA
Source organism: Flavobacterium sp. WC2509 (assembly GCF_052683105.1). Taxonomy (NCBI): domain Bacteria; kingdom Pseudomonadati; phylum Bacteroidota; class Flavobacteriia; order Flavobacteriales; family Flavobacteriaceae; genus Flavobacterium; species Flavobacterium sp. WC2509. The sequence goes on from NZ_JBQZFG010000001.1 coordinate 117,236, forward strand.
TATAAGGAATGAAATTTACTTTATAGCTCCCGATTTTAGTGTATCACAAATATGATTCAGTATGTTTTTGAAAGAATATTAGTTAAGTATATTGTAAATATTCTAACAACATGAAGATATGAGGTTATCAGAAAGAATTGATTCCCTCATTTTTTTACAAACTTGAAAAAATCAATATAGTATAACTAAGTAATGTAAAACATAGAAACTATGAAAAAACATTTAACAATTAGAATTATAATAGCCTTATTCATTACCAATTGCATTACAGCCCAACACAAAATCGATAATGATATCGCTTTTAGTTTTAAAGGGAAAAACAACTATATTCCTCTGAACACTTTTTTAGCCTATTATAAATTCGACAAAGAAAATTTATCAAAGTGCATAGCAGCTTCTGGAATAATAAAATTTCAAGTAACGCCTAAAAGCAAAATAGCATCCATAAATACAGAGGGGAACTTACCCGATGATCTAATTAAACTCATAAAAGAAAGGATTATGCTTACTGAAGATCATTGGGTTTTTAGCGATTCAATTCTAAAATCAGGCAAAAACATTGAATTTTATTATCCTTTTTATATGGAGATTAATATGTTAATAGACTGTAAAATAAGCACTAATGAATCTTTTAATTTATTAATTGAAATGTTTGGAGATCAAAAAGTTTTACACATCAGGGATAAGATTTATTATATAGCACCTGGCTTTTCTGGTCAGACAAGATAATTCAATATACTTTTCAATACGATTATTTAAGTATATTCTAGAAATGCGTATTTAATCTGAAGAGATTTGGCTGCATTTCATTTAGACAGTCTCCCTTTTTAAATATTTGAAAAACCCCGATAGCGCAGAATTGCATTCTGTGCCCGCAAAGATTAGTAATTTTAAATTTTCAAAAAAAGCTACAGGAATTATTTTCTTGCAGCTTTTTTGTGTGTTAACTTTAAGGCTTATTGCTTCGGGCACAGAATTGTTCGTCAGTTTAATTCGTTCGTGTACAAATCTGCCTTTACTTTATAATTGTAATCGCTTCAAGTGCACTGAATGGGATGATTGTAAAATCATCCATTTTTTGTTCCTATATCAAACATCCTTTTTCCATCATTAGCTGTGCGTTAGGAATAAAATTGTGAACTTACCAAAAACTAAGCTGCTGTCATTTTATTATACTTATTTCTATATTCAATTGGACTTAAACCGGTAATTTTCTTAAAAATAGTTCTAAACGCTTTGGTATCTGTATAACCAACATCGTACATTACTTCATTAATATTCTTACGACTTGTTTCAAAACTTCGTTTAGCATTCTCCATTTTTAGTCTATTGATATATTCTAAAACCGAATGGTTTGTCGCCAGCTTGAACCTTCTTTCAAAACTTCTTCTTCCCAAAGAAACTAAATTGGCTAGTTCTTCGATTGTAATTCGTTCCTGAATATTATTTTCGATGAATTCCTGCGCTTTTTTTATAGCAGCATCGTTGTGATTTTTTTGGCCTTGAAACATAGCAAAAGCCGATTGACTTTCTCTGTCTATATCAATAGCAAAATACTTTGAAGCTAATATTGCAGTTTCCCTATTCGTGTACTTTTCAACTAGATAGAGTAATAAATTCCAATAAGACATGGCACCACCGCTTGAATACAGCCGATTTTCTTCGGTAATCACGCTTCCGTCAACCACTTCTACATCTGGGAACATTTCGCGAAATTCATTTTGATACCCCCAATGTGTAGAACATTTTTTTCCATTTAATAATCCTGTGGATGCTAACAAAAATGCACCAACACAAAGTGACGCCACCTCTGCCCCATTATCATAGTGCTTATTAATCCAAGGCAATAATTTTTCATTGATCTGAATAGCATTTTTCATGTCTCCAAACAAGGCGGGAATGATAATCAAATCGGTTTGATCTACCTCCTCTAAAAGGTGCGAAGCAGTAATCGAAAATAATCCATCATTAATTTTTACCTGCTTATCTGCAGCCACTAATTGAATAGTAAACAACTGCTCCTGCCCTGATGCAGTCAAAAACTGATTTACCGTTGTGAATAAATATTGAGGATCAGCTATGGCCTGCATTACTGAACTATTTGGAACTAAAATACTTATAGTCATCATTTTAAAAAAATTAGAGTGACGCAAAGTTAAAACTAACTTTGACGTAAATCACCTGTATGTTGTCATTTTTACACATTTTAAATTTTATAAATTCTTCTGAACTTTGTTTTAGTATTTAACAACTAAAAAACAAGACATGAGCACAGTAGCAATTTATCTCAATTTTCAAGGCAATACAGAAGAGGCTTTCACTTTTTACAAAACTGTTTTTGGTACAGAATTTTCGGCACCTTTTATGAAATTAAAAGACATGCCGGCAGATCCTAATGCTCCAAAATTTCCAGAATCCGAAATGAATAATGTAATTCATGTGGCCCTGCCTATTATTGGCGGTACCGTAATAATGGGAACAGACATGTTTGAATCTATGGGGCAAAAATTGATTGTAGGCAACAATACCACTATCAGCCTTCAATTAGATTCAAAAGAGGAAGCAGACAAATTTTATACAGCTTTATCAGAAGGAGGAAGTGACCAGGCCCCAATGAGAGATGAATTTTGGGGATATTGGGGCTGCTGTCTCGACAAATTCGGTATTCGCTGGATGTTTAATGTAATGAACTAATTAAAATTTAATAATAATAATAATAATAATAATAATAATAATAAACGCGTTGGGTGTAATTCAAAAAAAATATTTAAACACATAGAAACATAGATTTTATTAAAAAAGAATACAAAAAAGAAATATATTTCTTTCACATAGAGAGCTATGTGCGTTTTAAACAAGTGAAACGCCTTCTTTTAAACTTACATAATCTATGTTTCTATGTGTTTAAAATAATTGCGCCCAACGGATTAATAATAATAAAAATGGAAAATAATAGTGTATCACTTCAAAGGGTTTTAAAAGCTTCACCCGAAAAAGTTTTTCGTGCTTTTGCTGATCCATTGGCTTATGCCAGCTGGCTGCCTCCTTATGGTTTTTTATGCACCATTCACGAAATGAATTTTAAAATTGGCGGCCGTTTCAAAATGTCATTTACCAATTTCACAACAGGAAATGGGCAATCCTTTGGCGGCACTTTTTTGGACATCAAACCCAACGAATTAATTAAAAATTCCGATAGATTTGATGAACCAAATTTACCGGGAGAAATGATTACCACAATTTGGTTCAAAGAAGTTTTGTGCGGCACCGAATTAAAAGTTTTGCAGGAAGGCATTCCCGCAGAAATTCCTGCAGCAATGTGCTATTTGGGCTGGCAGGAATCATTAGAAAAATTAATAAAATTAGTGGAACCAGAAATTCAAGATGCCTAATTTTTATGACGAACATCAAAACTTTACGGACCTGCAAAAAAGGCCACCGTTTTTATAAAAGCAGCGATTGTCGGGTATGCCCTGTTTGTGAAGAGGAACGAAAATGGGAGAATGAGCTGTTCTCATCACTTTCAGCACCTCCAAGAAGAGCTTTAGAAAACAAAGGAATTGGTACGCTTCAGGAACTGTCTCAATTTAGTGAAAAAGAAATTCTGCAGCTGCATGGCATTGGCAAATCTGCTATTCCAAAACTAGTTCAATTATTAAAAACAGAGGGATTAAAATTTACAGAAATAAGAAAATGATAAAACTGAATTCTTATTTAACTTTTAATGGCAACTGTCGTGAGGCAATGACTTTCTACGCAGGATGTTTAGGAGGCGAACTGACTTTTCAAACCATTGGCGAATCGCCGCTGTCTGAAAGAATGCCTCAAAAAATGAAAAACTGTATCCTGCATTCGACAATTACCAAAGACGGATTCCTGCTCATGGGTTCTGATATAGTGAATGAAAATGGTTTGATAAAAGGAAATAGCGTTTCACTTTCACTCAGCTGCAGTACCGAAGAAGAAATATACAATTACTATGCAAAACTTTCAGAAGGAGGCTTTGCAGACCATCCATTAGAAAACAGTTTCTGGGGAGCTTTATTTGGTGATCTTACTGATAAATATGGCAATCATTGGATATTAGATTATAACAAAAAACAGCATTTATAAAAAGTTCATTATGAATAATTCAATTTATCCTTGTTTATGGTTTGAAAATCAAGCCAAAACAGCAGCAGATTTTTATTGTTCCATCTTTCCTAATTCTAAAATCACCAGCGAAAACTCAATTGTTGTTCGATTTGAATTAAATGGGTTTCCATTTATGGGTTTGAATGGCGGGCCTCAATATCAATTCTCGCCTGCAAATTCCTATGTTATAGAATGTAAAACCCAAGAAGAAATTGATTATTATTGGGAAAAATTAGGCGCAAATGGCAACTACAATAAATGCGGCTGGTTAGACGATCAGTTTGGTGTTTCCTGGCAGATTGTTCCCGCTATTTTAGATCAGTTAATGTCGGATCCCAAAAGAGCTCCCAAAGTAATTGAAGCTTTTATGCAAATGACTAAGTTTGACATTGAAACTTTGTTAAAGGCATAAATCAATAAAAACGAGTTGGGTGTAATTCAAAAAAAAATAAACATATAGAAACATAGATTTTATTAAAAAAGAATGCAAAAAAGAAATATATTTCTTTCACATAGAGAGCTATGTGTGTTTTAAACAAGTGAAACGCCTTCTTTTAAACTTACATAATCTATGTTTCTATGTGTTTAAAAAATTGCACCCAACGGGTTAATAAAAATCACTAATTTAAAAACTATAAAAAAATGACAACTACAAAAACAAACAAAATCATTTTTTGGACATCAACAATCCTAATTTTTCTATTTGAAGGGGTAATGCCTGCTTTAACTTCACAAACAGAATTAGCAAAAGAAGGTATCAGACACCTGGGTTATCCTGAATATTTTGGGAATGCATTAGTGGTTTTCAAAATTCTTGGCGTTATTATTCTGGTAGTGCCTCAAATTCCAAAACGGTTGAAAGAATGGGCGTATGCAGGATTTACTTTCGATTTTCTTTTTGCATCCATCAGCCATTATGCTGTTGACGGTCTGGATTTTCAAACTTTCTTTCCTCTTATCGTATTAGCTATTTTAATGGTTTCTTATGTATTTTATCATAAGATAAATTCAAATAATTTAAACTCATAGAATTATGGCAATTATTAATATTCATATCAATTTTAATGGAAATGCCGAAGAAGCATTTACATTCTACAAATCAGTATTTGGCGGAGAATTCACAAAGATCATTCGTTTCAAAGACATTTCAAGTCCTGAATTTCCAGTGGCTGAAAAGGAAGCTAATAAAGTAATGTACATTGCTTTGCCTATCGGCGGCAATATTTTAATTGCAAATGATGTTCCCGAAATTATGGGAAAAACAAATGAAAACGAAAATCGATCCAAAATTGCCATTAGCGCCGAAAGTAAAGAAGAAGCTGACCAATTATTTAACGGACTTTCAGCTGGAGGGCAAATTGAATTTCCTATTGAAGAAAGCGGTTGGGGATCTTACTTTGGATGTTTTAGGGATAAATATGGAATTGAATGGACGGTAAACTTTGATAAAAACTAATAAATTTCTGATTCAAATTAGTAACCGAATCAGGTTTTAACATAAATCTAAAAAAGAGCAAAGATTATTACACCTTTGCTCTTTTTTAATTAATTTAAACGATTGATCTTTGCTCTGATATAGGATATCTGCATTCAATCATACTAGTGATTGTCAAATTCTCGGCGTTTGTAAAAGCTGTCATCATCACTGTCATCATTATGACTAGCATCATTTTCAGGGTAGTAGGACTTCATTACACTTCGCTCATAATTTCTGTCAAAATTCTGCTGACTGTTAAATCGGTTCGTGTTTCTAAAAGTATGATATCCTATACTGTTAGCCATGACAATCTTCGTATCTTTATTTATGCTTACAGATCCAATGGGTATGATAATATGGCTGTTTCCGTCTTTATAAACGAACTCCTTTCCATCGTCGTTCGCTATAGCATCATGTATCTCATTACGGCTGTCCTCTATCAATGCTTTATCTACATTTACATCCAGATAAACAACGCGCTGCATATCTTTATTAACCCACAGATTATCAATTTTACCTATAGTCCGGTTATCAGCGTCTACTATTTTCCATCCTCTTATGTCAGAATAATTTGAAGCAATCTTATAATCAGAAAGTTCATCTAGTCTGTATAAATTTCTGTCTTTATTTTCCATAAATTCTTTTTTAATATTAATATTCATTTTCTGCTGCCTACAGTTGCAGGAAAATATAGTTTGTATTTCCTCACTAAGTAAAACAACACTATTATCCTGCTGTTTAGCTGTTCCTTTTAACGTACATCTGTACTTTTTTCGATTGCTGCGTTACTATCACTTTGAGTTTCAGTATTGCTCAAAAGGATGAAGAATAAAAGTGCTGCGATTATCAGCCCAGCAACAATCCACGGCCATACCGGTTTTTTTTTCTCAATTTTAATTTCTGCCATGACTTTATTTTTTTTGATTATAAAATAGTTTTAATTTAACCTAGTTGGGTGCAATTATTTTAAACACATAGAAACATAGATTTTGTATACTCAAAAAGGAGGCGTTTCACTTGTTTGAAACCAACATAGCTCTCTATGTAAAAGAAATGCATTTCTTTTTTTAATAAAGTCTATGTTTCTATGTGTTTTCTATGTGTTCAATGAAAAATTTATAAATTACACCCAACGCATTTAATTCAATAATAAAGATACAAAGGAGACTAGACTAAGATGTACGTAATTTCAGTAAGAAGTTACAGAATTCACAGCTACTAACTATTAAAGTGTGGATGGGAATACAGCAAAGGGGATATTTTTAGGATTTTTTAATTGAGGTATAAGATTATACCCGTTATAAAAAAAACAAATCTTCAAAAAATAAAAAATAGTACTTTTATTGATTCTCTTTAAAAAAAGAAGAAATCGAATTGCTAGAATTAACACTATTTTCATATCAAGATTTAAAATTTTCAATACTAAAATTATGCAAAAACAAATCAAATCATCAATAACTAAAGTTGTGACAGAAAGCTATACATTGCTTTATGCGCTGCTATTTTGCTTGATTTCTTTTAATGGTAAAGCCCAGCAGACTGAAAAAAAAATGTTGTCCGGTGATAGTGGTGAAGACACTATTAAATGGGATTTCTTTTGTACAGCAGGGCGAAACAGCGGACAATGGACAAAAATCAAGGTGCCTTCTTGTTGGGAATTAGAAGGATTTGGTGCATACAATTATGGATATGAGAAAGTCAAATCTTCAGAAAAAGGACTATATAGAACTTCTTTTACTATTCCAGAGTCCTGGAAAGACAAGCGTGTTTTTATAGTATTCGATGGTTCTATGACAGATACTAAAATAACGGTAAACAATAAACAAGCGGGAGCTGTTCATCAGGGAGCTTTTTATCGTTTTAAACGCGAGATAACAGATCTAATTACAACAAAATCTGATAATAAATTAGAAGTTGAAGTTAGTAAAATGTCATCCAATAAAAGTGTTAACGAAGCAGAACGTGATGCTGATTTTTGGGTTTTTGGAGGTATTTACAGACCTGTCTATTTAGAAGCTGTTCCAAAAACCTTCATAGAATATTCAGGTATTAATGCTAAACATGATGGCTCCTTTAATTTAGAATTATTTTTAGATAAAGAAATTGCTAATACAAAAACTAAGGTTGAAATTTTTGAAACAAAATCTGGAAAAAAAGTAGCTGAATTTGAATCTGTATTAAAAGAAAAAAGCAAAAAACTAACCGCTGTTTCTTCAATATCAGATATTAAACCATGGTCGGCAGAATCTCCTGATTTATACGATGCAATTATAACTGTTAGTCACAATGGTAACATATTACATTCTATTACTGAACGTTTCGGATTTCGTACGATAGAAGTCCGGCCAAGAGACGGTGTTTATATTAATAATAAAAAAATAAAATTTAAAGGTGTAAATCGTCATTGCTTTTGGCCAAATACTGGTCGTACTGTTAGTAAAGAGCAAAGTTTACAGGATATAATGCTGATAAAAGAAATGAATATGAACGCTGTTCGTATGTCCCATTATCCACCTGATAAACATTTTTTAGAACTTTGTGACTCATTGGGTTTATATATAATAGACGAACTTTGCGCATGGCAGGAACCTCCTTACGATACGCCGGTAGGGACAATTCTTGTCAATGAAATGCTTAAAAGAGATTTGAATAACCCGTCAGTCATTTTTTGGGCAAATGGCAATGAGGGTGGATTTAATTTTGATCTGGATCCGTTATTCAAAAAGTTAGATATTCAAAAACGACCTGTACTGCATCCATGGGGACTACATGACGATATTAATACCGTACATTATATCACCTATAATTCAGGGATAAAAAATATGTTCAATGGTCGTGATATTTTCATGCCTACTGAAAACTTACACGGACTTTATGATGGAGGGCATGGTGCTGGTTTAGATGATTACTGGAATCTAATGTTATCCAATCCGCTTTCTGCCGGAATGTTTTTATGGGATTTCGCGGATGAAGGTGTGGTACGAACCGATAAAAACAACATTTTAGATACTGATAAGGCTTCAGGTGCTGATGGAATAGTTGGGCCCTATCGCGAAAAAGAAGGCAGTTTTTATACTGTTAAAGAAATATGGTCTCCTATAGCTGTCGAAAAGAAATATATAACCCCATCATGGGATGGCAAATTTACCATCGAAAACCGTTACGATTTTACCAACACAAACAGCTGCAGTTTTTCTTATACTCTTAAAAAAATTAAATCTTTGGATGGAGATAATGAAGAACTGAAAGGAAAAATAGATGCTCCAAATATTGTGCCTGGAGGCAAAGGAGAACTTAAATTATCACTACCGACTAACTGGAAAGATTTCGATGTTTTGTACCTTACAGCTACTGATTTTAATGGAAAAGAACTCTTTACATGGAGCTCCGAGTTAAATTCACCTGCCTTTTTTACAGATAGAGTTCTGAACAGTCAATCATCTCAAAATGGAGCAGTAATCAAAACCGAAAATGACTCCCACTTTATACTGTCAGCATCAAACATTACCGTAAAAATCAACAAAAAAACTGCTATGCTCGATGAAGTAAAAAATGCAGATGGAATAATACCTCTTTCTAATGGCCCAGTATTTATTACAGATCAAGAACTAAAATGTGAAAAAGTTTCTATTCGTTCTTCTAACGGAACCTATAGTATAGATGCCACATATGTATCCCCGAAGGGAAAAACCCCTTATCAATTTACCTGGACTATGCAAAAAGACGGGATATTAGAATTAGATTACAATTACAAACCATTGGATAAAATTAAGATGTGTGGAATAACATTTAATTTTCCAGAAAAAGACATTACAGGAGCAAAAATATTTGCAAACGGTCCATACAGGGTATATAATAACAGACTGAAAGGGGGCACACTAAATATATGGGATAAAACCTATAACGATGCCATAACGGGAGAGGTATGGAATTATCCTGAATTCAAGGGATATTATTCTTTATTCTATGGAATGAAGCTACTGTGTCCTACGCCTTTTGAAGTATATTGTGCATCAGAAGATGTTACTTTACATTTATTTACACCTACTGTTCAACGTGAGTTTGATATTAAAAAGAATTACACCAATCCCCCCTACCCATCGGGTAACATATCGTTTATGGATGCCATACCTGCTGTGGGGACAAAATTTGAGACAGCAGAAAATTACGGTCCACAATCTCAGTTACATCAATTTAAAAATTATAGCGGAACACCGAATATGATTAATAAAATCTATTTCAAGTTTAATAAGTAGTCACTCCTTTAAAAAGGGTTAATGTGCTCTTAAAAAAGATGTTATTACAGTTTATCAAAATTCTGCTTTCAATTGAAAAATGAATACTGTTGTTTGTTTTAATTTGTACAGATTTGTACTTTTTTTATAATTCATAACCTGTAATTCCAAGTAAAAACTGGGCTATTAATTTCTGCGTTGGTAAATAAAATTCTAAAGTAACTTTACAATAATACCATTTATATAGAGAAGTCTAATTATTTTTTATCAGATCGAGCGTAATCGAGATTCAATAGTTGTTCTCGACTGCGCTCGAGCTGACAATAAGAACATTTTATAATTACAAATGGTATAAATTGTAACTTATATATTCTAAACAAAAAACACTTGCAAAAAGGTTCTTGCAAGTGTTTTTTGTTTAGAATAATTATACCATCACTTAAGACAATACATTAAGTTACCTTAAAATTATTTTACGCTAACACGCCATATTGCTTTAGCAGCATCATCGGTTACTAATAAGGAACCACCTGATAATACAGCTACATCAACTGGGCGCCCATAGACTCTTTTACTTTTAGCATCTGCAATAAAACCTGTTAAAAAATTTCTGATTTAGCCGAATTTATACCATCTTTAAACGGTATAAAAAAAATGGTTTCATAATTGCAGTCTGTAACATTTTTTAAATATCAATTTTAAAAATAACCAATGATTCGCATCCACAATCCACCAATTACCATATAGATAAGCAACATAATAATTCCAGTTATCAGACCTTTTACCCACCAGCTTTTTAAGTCAACATATCCGCTACCAAAAAAAACGGGAGCTGGTCCGTGCCCATAATGTGTTAATGTTCCATATAAAGAACCTACAAAACCAAGCATAAAAGCCAGCAGTAATCCTGGAATTCCCAGTGAAATACCAACACCTAACAAAGCCGCATACATTGCAGCCACATGTGCTGTTGCGCTCGCAAAAAGGTAATGGCTAAAAAAGTATACTAAAATAATAATAGGAAAAGCCATTTGCCAACTTAAACCTCCTATTTGCGCTTTTACCAGATTACTAAACCAACCAATAAAACCAAGTTCATTAAGTGAGCTTGCCATCATAACTAAAACAGAAAACCACACGATTGTATCCCAAGCCCCTTTTTCGGCTTTGACATCTTCCCAAGTTAAAACTGAAGTCAGTAATAACACAACCAAACCAATAAAGGCCGTTGTAGTCGCATCTATTGAAAACAAATCTCCAGTTATCCAAAGAAATAACAGGATAAAGAAAGTCATCAGCATGAGCCATTCATTTCTTGAAATTGGTCCCATTTCTTTAAGTTTTTGACTAGCAATTTGTGGAGCATCTCCTGTTTTTTTGAGTTCAGGAGGGTAGATTTTGTATAATACAAAAGGAATCACAAAAAAAGAAACCAAACCGGGAACAATAGCTGCTGTAAACCAGGACATCCACGAAATTTTAATGCCCAAATTGAGTGCAAATTTTTGACACATTGGATTACTCGCCGTTCCTGTTAAGAACATTGAAGATGCAATCAAGTTCATATTGTAACTATTCAATGTTAAAAATGCACCTAGTTTTCTATGGGTTTCAGGCTGATCTGGCATGGAACCAAAGCTCATTGACATTGATTTCATAATTGGGTAAATAATTCCTCCACCTCGTGCTGTATTGCTAGGTACGGCTGGTGCCAGAACTAAATCTGCTAAACCTAAACCATAGGCTAATCCCAGTGAACTTTTACCAAAAATTTTGATAAAAAGGAAAGCTATTCTATTTCCTAATCCCGTTTTAATGAAACCTCTCGCAATGAAAAATGAAATCCCAATCAACCAGATTACTTTATCACCAAAGCCTTTCAAAGCAAGAGTAATAGATTTCCCTGCTTCTCCTGGAGCCAAAACTTGTGTAAAAGCAATCAATGCGATCGCAATCATACACATTGTTCCCATTGGAGCAGCTTTAAGAATAATTCCGAGAATAGTAGCTACAAAAATTGCAAACAAATGCCAAGCTTCAATTACAACACCTTGCGGAGCAGGAATAAACCAGATTATAAGTCCAACAACAAGTGTAATAATGGTTTGTGTAATTTTTACTTCTTTCATAAGAAAAGGAATTATGTTAAATTAAAGTCGGAGTTGAAACTGGATTAAGAATAAGTTATCATCATAAGATGAAGTATCAGGAATATTTTTGTCAAATTGATCTATTTCAAATCCCATTTCAATTCGCCCTGTATATGCCTTACCAAATTCCAGACTCACCATTGGAATACAAGTTTGTCTAAGATTGGAATCAATTTTATAACTCGAATCAAATCTTTCGTATCGACATGAAAATTCTAAAGCGGTTAATTTTTTATAATCTACCATATATCTCAAATTAGGCAAAAAATAAACACCTCGCATTTGATAATCTGCAACATTTGGAGTTCTTGAAGCAACAGGCAAAGAATAATATAAATTATGATTTGTTCCTTGTTTGTATTCAATTTGCAGATCAAAACTAAATCTATCGTTAAGTTTAAAATCACTTGTAATATCTGCACCTACTGCAAATACATCTTCTTTGAAAACTTTCCCGATACCACCATTCAAACCTAAATTAATTTTGTGTTCTTTTGATAACTGAAATACCCATCGGGTAGAAAATTGTTTGCCGTTGTCTTTATCCATTTCCTGATCTTTTCCATTTCCATTCAAAATAGAAAAAGCATAATTTACTGGGATTTTTCCAATATCTAAAGCTCCAGTTGCAGAAGCACCAATTTGAAAACTCGTCCAGCCATTTTTTCCGAATTCATAGTATTGATTCGAGAAATCAAACGATTTAATGATATCAACAGGAACAAGCTCTTCAATACCAAAAGCGGGTCTGAATTGACCTGCGGTTAAAGCAATATATTTATTAAAGGTGTATTTTCCATATGCATTTTCAAGAACTTTGCCCTTAGGATCAGATTTAAAATCGGCTAAATTGACCAAGATTACAACTTCGGTAGCTTCGCTTAATTTGGTATTAAGACCAACACGCATTCTTTTAATATCAAATGAACTTTGAGTTACATTACCTGTCGAATGATGAACACCCAAAACATCAACATTATCTCCAAAACTTTCGAGATATCTTACCTGCAAAAGACCTTTAAATTGAAATTGTGGATATTTTACGGTACTTTCGGGTGTGTCGGTTTGAACTGCTGAGGTATTTTGTGCTTCTGTTAAAAGAGGTAATAGAAAAAACGCTACAAACAGTATTAAAGGTATACGTCTACATCTCATAAATAAAAAATTAAGTTTTTATTATAAATCTTAAACTAATGGCAAGAAAAAATAAAAATGATGCAATAACCTATTTATCAACTCAATAAGCAAGAACTAAAATAAGAAAAAAAACAATGAGTTGTAGAAAAAATTGCATTAAATAAAATTAAATTATACCTAATAAAAATATAATATAACACAAAACTTCTCTCTTTTTATGAGAATTTAAAAAATAAAAAAAACACTTGTAAAAACGTTTTTACAAGTGTTTTTTTGTTTTAATAATTTATATTATTACTTAGAACAATACATTAAGTTACCCTAAATTATTTTGCGCTAACCCGCCATATTGTTTTAGCAGCATCATCGGTTACTAATAAAGAACCATCCGCCAAAACTGCTACATCAACCGGACGTCCATACACTCTTTTCTTTTCAGCATCGGCAATAAAACCTGTTAAAAAATCTTCTGGTTTACCCGACGGTTTACCATCTTTAAACGGTATAAAAACAACTTTATAGCCTGACAATTCTGATCTGTTCCATGATCCGTGTTGCCCTATAAACATTCCATTACGATATTTTTTAGGGAAAGATTTAGCACGATAAAATGTAAGTCCAAGTGATGCAGTATGTGACCCCAGTGCAATATCTGGCACTATGGCTTTACTAACCAAATCAGGTCTTGCCCCTTTATGACGTGGATCCTCGTGTTGTCCGAAGTAAGAGTAGGGCCATCCATAAAAACCACCATCTTTTACACTGGTTGTATAATCGGGTACCAAGTCATCTCCCAATTCATCACGTTCGTTTACGGCTGTCCATAGTGTTTTAGTTCCTGGCGCCCAGTCCATACCGTTAGGGTTACGAAGACCACTGGCGTAGATACGTTCTCCAGTACCATCTGGATTAATTTCCAAAATATTGGCTCGTTTATATTCAGATTCAATACCGCGTTCTGCCACATTGCTTTCTGAACCTACAGTAACATAGATTTTTGTTCCTTCCTGATTAGCAATTATATTACGTGTCCAATGATTATTGTAACCACCCGATGGGAGATCTAGTATCTTTTCATACTTCCCAGTATTGGTCGTGTCTTTCTCATTATATGGAAATCGCAATAGTTGATCTGTATTGGCTACATAAAAATAATTATTAAGAACTAACATTCCGAAAGGCTGGTTAAGGTTTGCCAAATAAGAATATTTACTTTCATAAACTCCGTCTTTATCTTTATCTCTAAAAAGCGTAATACGGTTAGCGCTACCAAAATTCTGGGATTTGGACGCAAAAAATTCATCCTTTTCATCGCTGCGTTTGGATTTTGGTATCCTTGTACCTGATTCTGCCACGAATACGTCCCCATTTTTTGCAACATATAACCAACGTGGGTTCTCTAGTTTTTCAGCAAATTTTGTTACTGTAAAACCTTTTGGGGCAACAGGTTTTTGTCCGTCTTTCCAACCTATCACTTTACTAAAAGCTTTATTCGATTTTGTAGCATACGGTTCAGGTAATTCGACATTATCTTTATATACCTGTGCTTGTACTGTATTATTGGTAGTGAAAAGTATAACTGCTGGCAAAAAACAGCTTACTTTTAAATAGTTATAGAATTTCATTTTTTTTATTTTATAGTAAATAGTGTTTTATTGTCACAAAAAACGCATTACAATTTACAGAAATTAAGTGATTTTTTCTCTTATTTTAATATCAAAAGATAACCTACTACCAGTTCAGTTTAACAAGCGCTACCGCTTGGCGTTCCAGTTGTACTGGTACTATTACCTTACCTGATGCTATTTTTATTTTTTTAGTGCTGATGCATTTTAGTTTCCCTGATTTTTCGAGTGTGTCAATTTGCTGAGGTGTAGGTTCTTTTGGAGAGCCCATTTTTTTCCAAACTTCATACGAGTTGCTATTTTCCTTATCAATCACATAAATCGCAAGGGTCGCTTTTTTTGCAGGAATGTTGTCTATAGTTAAACTTGCCGTTTCAGTAATTCCAGGTTTATCATCATCGTGATAATTCCAAACCATAACCGCTGCTGATTTTGTATCTTTTGTTGCCAAAGCTCCAATATCCGACTTTTCTCCGCGAACGCTAGATTTAATTACTTCTTGTAAAGGGTACATACGATTACTTTCGGCTGCTATGCGTGTACCAGTCATCATTCCAAACATCCTAAAAACATTCAATACCGGTTTGTCAACACCATTCGTTGCAAGATCACGAAAGCCATAAAACCAAGGCTGATTTTCAAACTCAAACGACCATGATACAGCTCCAAGAAAATTAACCTTCGTCTCATCTGCCAATAAATATTTTCTAGCAAAACTTGCAGCTGTATAACTGGAATACATTGTCCCATTACGGTAAGCATTCTCTGGATTAGTAGCCATACCACAAGCCGCACAACCTTCTGGATCTGACTCCCCTATTATAAGAGGAAGGTTTTTAGTTTCAGGATACGACATCGCCATCTTGAATCCAGTTTGTATGTCATTAAGTTGTGGCGCCATATTCATTTTCACAGCTCCGTCAACTAATTTAGGTGAACCTTTGGCATGGAAAAGTATAGCATCCATTGGAGAACCTATTTTACCTGTAGCATAATTAGTTCCGCTGATACAATGTTTAATAAAATCATTTGTCCATTCCTGAGCTCCTTTGCCTTTGGTACCTGCTATATTAATACCTCCTATTTTTGCAGTAGGCAATGCTCTTTTTAATCCATCAGCAGCATAATCATACAATTTATAAAATTCTTCTCTTGTACCTTTCCAGTAATGACCGTTAGGTTCATTCCAAACCTCCCAATACCAACTTTCTACTTCTTTTTGCCCATAACGTGCTACTGAATGTTTTACCCATTCGTACACCAGATTACGCCATTTATCATAATCTTTAGGAGGATATGCCCAACCAGTGATAATATCTGTATAAGGATCGCCTGGTTTCCAATAATGTCTGTAAGGTGCAGGATGCGTTGAGAGTGCTTCGGGCATAAATCCAATTTGTGCCAACGGCTTCATTCCACGCGATATGTAGGTATCAAAAATGCTATCTATAATTTTCCAATTGTATATCGGATTACCATTAGCATCTTCAGTATAGGCATTCGTTGATCCCCACTTTAATGCTGCAACTCCATCTCCACTTACCAATAAGCTATGCGTACGCACATATACCGGCACAGGACTTAAGGCAGCAATTTCGCTAAGAAGTTTTTTACCATCCTTCATGTAGGTATAATTAGGCTCATCGTAGCCAAACCATGCCCAAACAGGTTTCATTGGTGCAATTTCTTTGGCCAGATCTACTTTAATTTCGGGAGTTTGAGCAAGTAATGCGGTGGCTGAATAGAAGAATAAAATAATAGCCAAGAAGCGCTTTAATAGTTTATGCATAAGTTGGTTAGTTACATGCGGAATCTCCGCAAAGGTTATGATAATATATTTTGTTTACTTTTATTCAACAAAGTTGATAAAAAATAATTATATAACATTATAATCAGTATCTTTATTTTAAAATTTATTTTAACGAAAAAACAATTGGCTTATTTAATTAGCTTTTATTTGCGTCGAAAATGAGTTTACACAAACTATTTGAACATTTGTACTTTGGAAAACGAAAAAATAAACACTAAAACAAACCCAAGTAATAGCCTTGAGGTAGGCGAAAGAATACGAATACTGCGCATAAACCAAAATCGGACGCTACAGGAAGTGGCGGACAGTTGTGGTCTATCTAAAAGTATGATTTCAAAAATAGAAAATAACAAAACAATACCCTCAGTAGCAACGCTGGTAAAAATAGCCAGCACATTGGGCACTACAATTTCTGGTTTATTGGAGCAGGATGGTTGGGACAAAGCCATTGTTACCAGCCGTAAAGAAGCGGTTGAAAAACTGGTTATGACCGAAAAAGGATATTTGATATTTCCATATGCTTCCGAATATCATGAAAAAAAGATGCAGCCTTTTTTGTTTGTAGCCCGAAAGGGAGAAGTTATTCCGCATCAATTATCGCACGAAGGGGAAGAATTTGTTTTTGTTGTAGAAGGTACTATGAAAATGCAGATTGGCGATACCGAGTACATTCTTAAAACTGGTGATAGCCTCTATTTTAATGCCCTGCAAAAACATGGTATAATCCCCGTTACAGACGAAGTAACTTATATTGATATTTTTGTTTAAAATAATAAAATGATTTTTTAGGCTGCCATTTCAGGCTATTCACTACAAGTCCGCGGTCATTGCCCAAAAAAACATAAACCCAAAACGAGCTTCCGTTGGTCGCTGTTTTGGGTTTTGTTTTTTAAGGGGGCTGACCTTGCGGGCTTTCCGTTGCTATCCTGGGCAGAAAGTAGAAATAACAACTAAAAGTAATTCCAATCATATTATAAATCTCTTATCCCCTACTTTTTATTAGGATGAACTTCTGCCTCAAAAGGAGATGCTGGTAAATTTTCTTTGTTATATAAGTTCGCTCCCTCAGGATTATTTGCCCAAGCGTACCTCACTTTTTCAGGATTTTGAATAGCCTCACTCGAAACCACAACTTTATTTCCTTCAATAGCAGCCTCAGCCCAAACAAACTTGCCATCACTACCAGCAATTGCAAATCCTTTTAAAGCAGTTCCTCCCTTAGCTATTAAACCTTTCTCAGCATCAGAAAAACTTAAAATGAGTTTATTACCTTGTAAAGCCATTGATTTAAAAAGAGGTCCAGAAGCAATTAAATTATTTTCGCCATAGACTAACTTTTCTGCTTGTAGAGCCAATCTTTTACCCACATCATATTTATTTAAAGGATGAATATCATTCCATTCCCCTAAATCTATCGTTACGGCCATTCCAGTATTAGGAACTCTCAAAGTGTTTGTTTGCTGTTGCCTTAAAGCCGCCCAATCACTTTCGACAGGTTTTGGGTTTGATTCCATATAATTAGCGAGTTGCACAAATAAAAACGGCAACTTCTCCTGATGCCATTGCGCTCTCCAAGTCGCAATTAAAGTTTCCATCAAAGCTAAATATTCAGACGGCTTTTTAGTATTTGATTCTCCTTGGTACCATAAAACTCCTTTGACTGGATAGTTTTTTAAAGGAGCTATCATCGCATTGTACAAACCCACAGGTTTCCATCTCACAAAAGTTTGCCCCGGTAATGGAAGCATCGTTGCGCCCAATTTATATTTCCATAATCCTTTTAAATCAATAATATCGTTTACAAAAGTAAGTTCATAGGGTTTATCGATTACAAAACCACCTTTTCCACTGTTATTTATAACTCGGATGGCAATTTCATTTTTACCTTCTTTTAATATATTAGCGTTAAAGGTATAAATCCTTGGCGGATACAGATAAGAAGTAGTACCCACAAAATGTCCGTTTACATAGACTGAATCAGCATCTACAATTCGTCCTAAAACTAATTTTGCTTCACTAGCATTTACTTTAGATACATTAAATTCTTTTCTAAACCAAACTGCTCCATTCACATTCCCAAGTTCATTATCTGCCCAATAACCCGGAACCTTCATGGTTTTCCAATCCGAATCTTCTAGCTCTGGTGCTGACCATTTATTTTTTAATCCGATATCGATAGTATTCAATAATTGATACCAATTACTACTCACCTTTCGATCGTTTTCATCAATCTTTTTCTCTAATGTTCCGTCTTTGTATTTTAGATATTCCTGATAATATTCTGGGAATTTTTTAATCCCCTCTTCATTAATCCAAGACTCAGCAGGCGAACCACCCAAAGCGGTATTTATTAATCCTATTGGAATTTTATATTTATTGTAGATTTCATTAGCAAAAAAATACCCTACCCCCGAAAATTGCAAAACACTAACAGGGTTTGCTGAAATCCATTCGCCAGAGGCAAAATCTAATTTTTCCTTTTCAAAAAAATACTGATCAGGCACTAAAAACTGTCTGATATTTGGATTATTTGCTTTTGCGATAACATCATTGTATTTGTATTTCAAACGCTCCATTGGAAGTTCCATATTCGATTGTCCGGAACAAAGCCAAACATCTCCAAAAAGAATGTTTTTTAGTACAATTGTATTACTGGCTTTTAAAGTCATTTCATAAGGACCGCCTGCTTTTTGTGAAGGCAACACAATCATCCATTTTCCATCTTCAGCAGTGATTGCTGTGTATGTTTTATGATTAAAATCAAGTTCCACTTTTTCTTTTGGCGATGCCCAACCCCAAATATTGACCTTAACATCACGTTGTAAAATCATTCCATCACTTATTAAGCGAGGTAATTTTATTTGAGAATAGAGACTTACACATAAAAATAGTGCAACAAACAATGTTATTTTTTTCATTTGATTTTCTTTATTTTATTGTTCTTCTATAGAAATTCAACTATTCGTAAGTATATAATTTTAGCTTTTGAATTTCAAAATCACCAACAGAAATCCTAAGATGTCTTCCCTGATGTGTTTGATCTCCGTTAAAATGACGGATTGTTTTCCAAACCCCGTTTTCAAATCTACCTTGATCTACTTTTAAAATTCCGGCGTTTAAATCATTATTTTTTAATGGTTTAAAAGTTACCACAATTCCAGAACCTGCTATATAAAATTCGTCGGGTGTAATTTCTATGATAATGGCACTCGACATTGGCCAAACAGCTTCTTTGGCACCATCAGACCAATTTAAAGTATAATCGTGTTTAAAAGTAAACTCGTAATTGCCTAATGTAATAATTTGTACTGAATTTTCTTTATCCAAAAGTACACCATCAATCTTTCCAAGTCCTTTATATTGCTCGATAACGGGAGTTAATTGCTTTACCAAATCATATATTTTCCCCAAAGGTTCTTTTTTGGCATCAGTAACAGATTCGATAGAAAAAGGCGAAAAACCAACAGCTTCATAATGCCCAATGGCATACAATCCTTTGAATGGCGCTGTAGCATCAAACTTATGTTCTGGTATAAATAACGGATCTCCCTGACGGGTAAACAAATCATTCCATTGCTTGAAATTAGGATTATAAAAATCTGGTGCTAGAAAATCTATTGCCTTTCCTGCAGCTTTCCAAACATCCATTACATGTGGCAAAGGACCTGCACTTGGATATTCACCAGGTTTTTTTCCAGGAGCATTTAAAGCTGCATTTACAAACATTGGTATTGCATAACTGTCTTTCCCTGCTTTAGCCACTTTATCAGTAAACTTTGCAAAAAACCAAGCCATAAAAATTTCATCAGTCTGTAATCCTTTACCAAAAACTTCTTCCCAAGTTCCAGAAGTTTTAAAACCATTTTTTTTCCATAGTTCTAAAAATTCAGGTACTAGTTTTTCTTTATTCTTTTGCATGTACTGCACTAATTCATTTGGTACTTCTTTTTTAAAAGCTTCATTAGCAAATGGATGATAATCTCTCGCTGTTGGTAACATTCCGATTTCATTCTCCACCTGAATCATGATAACCGTTTGATCTTTTTGATCAAAAGCCTTAATATGCTTCATTAATTTTTGAAAAGCATTCAAATCTGCCTGCAAATTATTATCGCTAAAAGGCGTTAAAATCTCATGGCTTTTATTTTTATCATCTTTTACCCTCGGGTATTTTTTCTGATTTAATTTTACCCATGCTGGAGCGTGACTTGACATACTGTTTTTCCATGATCCGAACCATAGAAAAACTAATTTAAGGTTTTCTTTTCTGGCTTTAAGAATCAAATCATCTACTAACGAAAAATCAAATTTACCTTCCTCCTGTTCAATAAGTTCCCAATAAATTGGCGTTAAAACGGTATTAAGATTCATATCGGTCAGTTTTGACCAAATGGGTTCCATACTTTCCATGCTAGTGGCAGAGGAATTACCTAACTCACCGCCTCGTATAATAAATGGTTTACCATTAACTATTAATTGGGTTTTATTCCCCTTCTTTTGAAGGCTTGGCATTGTATTTTGGCAAAAACCAAATTGAGTCACCAATACTATTACCAAAAGAAATTTGTAGTTTATACAATTAAACATCCTGTTTATTTAATATTAAAAAATAGCGTCGAAAAAGGTAAGAAAAAAATAATCCATAGTATAAACCCTTTATGAATTTGTACTATGGATTATTAATCAACTAAAATATTTAAAAACTTTATTTAATGATAATGTCTCCTGTAAAATCTTTACTTATGTCTTTTCCTGCTAAACCATCAGCAACACCTTTGTATGCATGTTTGCGTTTGTAGTTAGCATCCCATACGTTTGGAGATTCATTTGGTAACCAATTTACGTGTTCCTCTTTTTTATCTGAAATACCCCAAATCGTAATTCCGTATTGCTGCGCTTTAGGAACATACTTATTATAAGAATCAATTACAAATTGATACATTGCAGACTGATCTGCTAATTGCACTAAAGTTGGTGTGGCAGTTCCCAATCTTACATCCAGTTCTGAAATTTTTATCAATTTACCAGTGGCTGCCATTTTTTGGAACATTTGAACAATTTTGTCTTTATCTGTAGTTAATGAAATGTGCATTTGTGTACCAATACCATCTACCGTAGCTCCTTTACTTTCAATGTATTTCACATAGTCAATTAATCCATCACATTTAGGTAAACTTGCCTCTAAATTGTAATCATTGATAAACAATTTATCAGTAGGATTTCCATATTGACGAGCTAATTTGAAAGCCGTTACAGCATAATCTTTACCAAGATATTTTACCCAATAAAACTCATCGGAAGCCAATGTCGTTACATTACCATCACGCAAACTACCGCCTTCTTTCATTGGCTCGTTTACCACATCCCAAGCCTTAACATCATTTTTATAGTGACTAACCATTTTAGAAATCCAGTCAGTCATTGCATTTCCAATTAGGGTAGCTTTTTCTGAATCTGGTTTATCGATAGTTACTGAAGGTGTACCTGTACCTCCACCAGTTGCAACTCCATCAGACACCACTACGTTATCAATGAAATAAGTCCCTGCAAAGCCACCTAAATCAAAATTGAAACCATTTTCAGCTCCAGAAGCATTAATTTTCCATTCAACTAATTTCCATGTTGGTGAAGTCGTTTGGTCACCTTGATATTTAGCACTTCCTCCTGAAGTCACTGTTGTTGAACAACGAACTGAACCAGAAGCGAGTGATTTAATCATAAAAGAAATTGTATAATCCTTACCCGCTGTTAAAGTAGAAGTAAAATTAGCATGAATCTGAGTTTTATATTGCGTTGTAGCATCAGTAAACGTATTGATTACTTTCATAGCGCCATTTCCTTCATAAGCTTCTGCTGCGGTTGCAAGACTATATACATTTCCTCCTGATGTTGGATTGTATTGTGACCATCCGCTGATATCGGTATTAAACTTACCATTAGTAACCAAATTTGTAACTAATGGTGCAGCATCTAAATCAACTACTGCCACAGTATTAGCATCAATATAATAGGTTACATTAGGCAAATAACCTAAATCAAAATTAAATGCAAATGTTGAGGAACCTACTTTAGTATTATTAATAGTAAACTTTACTTGTTGCCATAGTGATGTTGTTGCAAAAGCTTCTGTAAAAGTACCTCCAGTAGCATACCAATCTGCATAAGGATATTGATTCGTTACATTAGCATCAAAAGAAATACGTCCTTTACCTGCTTGATCAGATTTGATAAAAAATGAAATTTCATATCTATGTCCACTCACCGCTGGTATGGCTGGAGAAGTCAATTGCAAATTATACGGTTGTGAAGAGGTCGCACTAGAAACTAGCTTAATAGCTTTGGAAGTACTTGTTAATCCAGCTCCATCGACAGCTGTAATTCCTGCGCCAGGATTGTTTCTTGCCCAACCGCTAAAAGATCCATCATTCAAACCTGTTATGCTTACAGTATTTGGACCGCTAGAACCTGGAATAATAGTTGGAGCAATTAAACTGTTTAAATAACTCGCATTTTGATTGGAGTGCCAAACCAAGGTATGCCCAAAAACAGACAACCCAGCCTCTTTTGTTTTGGCAATAAAAGCATCTACTTTAGTAAAGTTAATAGCTCCATTGGCAGCTACCATTGGAGCATGTTTCATTGCATACCCAACTGTAACCTCATGAAAATTTTCGTTTACGATCTTACGATAATCAGCATCATTCATATACTCGTCCAGTCCTATTCCAGCCCCAAGTTTGAAAGTAGTATATTTTTTAAGAGGTTCGTATCTGCCGATTTTTTCAGCTAGTTCCAGAGGAAGTTCTGCTGATGTCACCTCGCCATGATCAGGATCTGTTCCCCATTCCATCATATTATCATCACAAGATGAAAAAAGCATGCAGGATAATGCAATTGCCGGTAATATTTTAATGTATTTCATTTTATTATTTTATTTTCATTAAACAAATTGCTTATTACTAATAGATTACAAGAACAATACCAGAGTTGTAATTAATTAGGGAAATCGCTATAAGTCGGAGTTTTTAAGGAAACTATTCTCCAATTATCTGTATAAACATCTACTGAAGTAGCTGAAGATGCAAACTCAACTTCACTAGCTACGCCAGTTACATTAGCCAATTTAACATTAGAATTTTCAAAATAAAAACCAAAGTTTTGATAGCTTGCCGCTTCTCTAAATTTAAGAATATCCTCAAATGTAAAAGGTGCTTTTGAATAACTATAGAACTTATTCAAAGGAACAGTTACAGTAGTCCAACCTGTTGATTGAAAAGGAACTACTTTACCATCTTTGGATAACCAAGGAACTACATTATAACAAGCACCAGCCCATTCCCCTCCATTAAAATTATTAATCAAACAAATTTTTAGGAAACCTGTATTTGTCCATGCAGTTGGAACATAAATATCAAATTGTAATCCTACCTGATCTAGTGGAGTTGAAGCAGGAATAAAAGGAGTTAATTGACTTCTCCAATTATCAACACCATTTCCTGCAGTCCAAACTTCTGAACAACGGTTGGTTCCACCTGCAAAAGAAGGTACACGTACTGGACGATGTGGTACATATTTCCCTTGAGAAACATTTACAAGACCAACAGTAGCTGATAATAAATCCGTAGGCTGAATCATGCTTGTGGTATTCCAATACCCTTGTGTTCCGCTACCATCAAAATTAAGAATCACTCCTTTTTTGAAATTAAAAAAAGCAGGCGAATAGACTCCACCATTAGCACTTTCTACTAGCAAAGAACCTCCATCAGCCGAAACTCCAGCTGGCATAGTTACCGTAAAAAATTTCCCGTCTTTATCATAAGTAATTCCATTTGTAACAACAACATTACCAGGGAAAACTACTTTTTTTACTTCTGTTAAACCTGTTCCGTAAACAGTAATCATTTCACCAACATTAGGTAATGTGTTTGAGATACGTTCAATTACTGGTGGCGCAGAACGAACTTCAAACGAAAATGTAAATTCATTCGAATCATTTACAAAACGTATCGTATTACGAACTGAAGGATCTGCGTCCATAATTGGCGTATCATTTGCAATATTGACTAACATAGAAGTGCTTGACACAAAAACTACATTGAAGTAGGTATCAAAGCCATTGATATATACTTTCTTTAATCCTATAAAACCTGTCCCTTCAATACGAAGTAACTGTCCCAAACGTCCAAAAGGAACTTCTCTATCTGGTACCGATGAATTTACATCTTCCAAAAAGACTTTACTTATTGTGATTGGTCCACCCTCGCTGCTATCATTGTTATCGCATGCATTGAATAACATCGATACCAACATCACTAATACCATTGTAATAGTGGCGCAATACTTTTTATTTAAAATATAATTTTTCATATTTTGTCTTTTCAGTTTTAATTAAACAAATCAGTTATTTTAGCCTCTTTAAAATCATAAGGAACAGGTGCTTCATTTAATAATGGATTCTGAATTACTTCTGATTCTGGATAAGGCAATAAAAAGATTGAAGCATCTATAGCACCTATCGCTCTTGGAGAATTGTCTCTAGTCGCATCTACTGAAACGGTATTAGTTGCTGAAGCATAAGTAATAGGAACAATAACTCCTCTTGATTGACCTGTGATATAATTAACAACTTCTTGTTGTTTATAGTAAGCTCTTCTTACTAAATCATACCAATACTGCCCTTCCATACACAATTCTACTCTGCGCTCGTGCATTAGATCTTTAAAAGTTAGTGCTGTTTTTGCATCAAGACCAGCTCTAAGTCTAAGTTTATTTACATATCCCAAAGCAGTTGCATCCGATGTAGAAGCGTTATTTCCTAAAGTCGCTTCAGCATAATTTAGATATACTTCTCCCATACGTAACATATAGGTATTTAAAGCTGAGTTTTGTTTAGAAATTTTACTGTTATCTTTCGTCGAACCAACTACCCCTTTTTTAACATTTACAAAAGTATTTGCATGATCTACAGTATAACCTCCGTTTGCCTTGCTAATTTCTGGATAAAAATCGTCATCTGCCATCCAAGTTTCGCGACGTCTTTTATCCTTAGTTTCATATTCATACAAAACATCATTAGAAGCTCTTGTCCAATACCCATAAGCGGCATCATCACCAGTGATATCTGACCCTAAAGCAAAATAAGCTTGCTGGCTATTATTTACACCATAACTGCCATTTGGAACCCATTGTAAAGCAAACATAGATTCAACATTATTATTATTATCAATTTTAAATAAATCTGCATAATTATCCATTAAAGCATAAGGTCCACTAATTGCTTTTGTAGCTGCTTTTTTAGCCAAATCAAGATAAGCTTGATTTCTAGTACCAGAGTTAGGATTATCGCTTAAACCTGCAACTGACAAATACAGACGGGATAACATTCCAAAAGCACTATACCTAGTTAAACGACCTGCCTGTGGAGCTGTTTCTGGCAAATATTTTGCTGCAAATTCTATATCGCGAATAGCAAATTCGTATACATCTTTTGTTGGACTAGTATTTACTATAGGATTTTTAACTAAAGTCTCTGGATCTGTAGAAATAATAGCATTTCCCCATAAAGAAGCCAAATACCAATAGGCAGTACCTCTCATAAAACGTGCTTCGGCAAGATATTTGTTTTTAATCTTCTCATCAACAGTGCTTCCTTCAATTCCAATAATAACATTATTTGATTGTTGCACCACATTATACAAAGATCCCCAAGCAGAAACTAATGGTCCTGTTAAACCCGTTTCCGTCAAATCAGCAAAAGGATAAATATAATCAGA
This sequence comes from Flavobacterium sp. WC2509, assembly GCF_052683105.1. NCBI lineage: Bacteria > Pseudomonadati > Bacteroidota > Flavobacteriia > Flavobacteriales > Flavobacteriaceae > Flavobacterium > Flavobacterium sp. WC2509. The sequence continues at coordinate 143,577 of NZ_JBQZFG010000001.1, forward strand.
AAATGGAGCGTATAAATTGTACGAACGACCATCTCCTAGTCCATAATAAAATTTATCATTAAAATCGAACCATACTTTGTTATATAAAGGAGCAGTTGCTGCCTTAAAATCATCTTCTGTTTTGTAAAAATTCTCTTTGGTTATCAAATCATTTGGTTGCTTATCAAGAAACTCATCACTACAACCAGTCCCCAAAAAAGACAGTGCAACAAAAAGAAAAATGCGTTTAATATGTATCTTTTTCATATTTTTTAATTTTTAAAATTTAACATTTACTCCAAGGGTAGTAATACGTGGTGTAGGATAACGTCCGTTATCTATACCTGAATAAAGTGCACTATTATTTAATGTACCTACTTCTGGATCGTATCCTGAATACTTAGTAAATGTGAGAATATTTTGCATATTAGAATACACTCTTATTCCTGCTAATCCAATTCTAGAAACAAAAGAACTTGGCAAATTATAGGCTATTGAAATGTTTTTGATACGTACAAAAGACCCATCTTCTACAAAACGGTCACTATAACGATAGTTAGAATTTGATGCAGCAGAGGATGCAGCAAGACGTGGCATAGAAGGATCGCCACCTACAATTTGAACATTACGATAATCATTTGGTCCATTAGGATTAATTAAATCCAATTGTGCATAACCAAGTGCTGTCTCTAATAAATTAGTACTTTCGCGAGGATTTTCTAACCAACGACGTTGATAGTTCATTACATCGTTTCCATAAGATCCATCAAGAAAAATACTCATATCAAAACCTTTGTATGTAAACGAGTTCGTTATACCAAAAGTAAACTTAGGTAGTGGATTACCAATGTTTTGCAAATCTTTATCATCAATTACGCCATCTTTATTAACATCTTCAAATATATAATCACCAATCCAAGCTCCATTTTCACTAATTGTCATATCTTTTGGTAAAGCTGTTGGTACTACATTTCCAGCAGCATCTTTATAGTAAAAATCAGTTGCTTTTTCAAAACGTCCAATTACTTTATATCCATAAAACTGACTAATTGGTTGCCCCACTGCGGTACGAGTAACCACAGTAACATCTGAACCTTGTTGAACAGTTCCATCATAATGTCCTGTATCCGTATTTAATGACAATACTTTATTTTTATTCATTGAAAAAATAAAATTAGAAGTCCAGCTAAATTCTTTATTCTGAATATTGATGGTATTCAAAGCGATTTCAAGTCCTTTATTTTCAAGTGATCCAATATTATACCAAGGCGCACTACTTGACCCTTGACCAGAGGTTCCTACATAAGCTGGCAATGCCAATCGATTTAATAAATCATCAGTCTTTTTGTAATATATATCAGCAACCAACTCTATACGGTTATTGAAAAGACCTAAATCCAAACCAATATTAGAAGAATATATAGTTTCCCATTTCAAATCTTTATTTGCTGTATTGGAAGCCAATAATCCTGTTCCCCAATTAGCCGTAGCAGTTGAATTATACGTTGAAGTATATGCATAGTTTGGTACATTCTCATTACCAACAGCTCCCCAACTTAATCTAAATTTCAAGTTATTAATTACTTTATTCTCTTTTAAAAAATCCTCATTAGACGCTTTCCATGCAAAAGCTGCAGAAGGAAACCAGCCCCAACGGTTTTCATCAGCGAATCTCGACGAACCGTCACGACGAATAGTAGCCGTTAACGAATATTTATCCTCGAATGAATAAAATAACCTACCAAAATAGGAACTCAATGAACTACTAGTACTATTATTAGTTACCCTTGCAGTAGTTGCATCACCCAAAGATAAATCCGTAGAAGTATTAGTCAAATATCCAGAAACATATCCGTATAAATTTTCCCAATATTTCTCTTGAGCCTCTTGCCCTAACATAGCATTTATTGTATGCTTATCAAAAGTACGATTGTAATTTAAAATGTTATTCCATATCCAGTTTTTACTACTTGCTTTGGTTCGTGTACCTTGACGAATATCATTTGTAATCTGCCCAAAAGTATAAGAAGGATCAAAAGTATAAGCACTTGAAAAACCATAATCCAAAGAATATTGTGTTTTGAATGTTAACCCTTTAGTAAAAGTTATTTCAGCATAGGTATTAGCTCTCATACTAACTCCTTCATTGCGATTGTCTCTTATGGATGCCAATCCAACTGGATTGTTTTGTACAAATTGATCCGTATCAGGACCATCAAAATTACCTTCAGCATTACGCACAGCCACATTTGGAGTCTGTTTTAACGCTGTAAGAATCAATGCTCCATCGTTTATCGTAGTGTTTTGTTTAGTATCACTAAGAGCAAAATTTACACCCATCTTAAAATAATCTTTTACTTGAGAATCTAAATTAGCGGTTAAATTAAAACGGTTAAACATTGAACCCTCAGCAATTCCTCCTTGATCCAAATAACCAATCCCCATATAATAAGTACTCTTCTCTGAACCACCAGAAGCTGATAAATTGTAATTTTGAATCAATGCCTTATTAAACAATTCATTTTGCCAATTAGTGCCTTCTCCCAATAAATCAGTGCGGATAAAAGTTGCATCTTTTTCTACAATTCCTAAACTTGAACGGGTATTTTTCAGCTCACCATATTCCTTAAGATTAAGCACTTGCAAATTTTTTGGAATTTCTTGCAAACCTACATAACTATCAAAAGTTAAAGCTAAATCTCCTTTTTTTCCTCGTTTAGTTGTCACCTGAATTACCCCACCTGCCGCGCGAGATCCGTAAATTGCTGTAGCCGAAGCATCTTTCAAAATATCAATAGAAACAATATCCGAAGGGTTAATAACTGAAAGTGGATTACTATTTACAGAACCACTATTTCCATCAATTATCACTCCATCAATTACATAAATAGGTTGTGTTCCTCCATTAATACTGCCAATACCTCGAATATAAACAGATGATGAAGCCCCAGGCGCACCACTATTTGCTGATACTTGAACCCCAGCAGCACGTCCTTGCAAAAGCTGTTCAATAGATGTAGTAACACTTTGTGTAACTGCTTTACTACCAACAGTAGCTATAGAACCAGTTAAATCTCTACGTTTCATTGTACCGTAACCTACTACTACAACTTCGTCAAGTGTTTTTAAATCTTCTATTAATACTAGGTCAATTTTTTTTCTACCTGATACTGCAATTGTTTGTGTTTTGTAACCAATAAAACTAAAAGTAATCATTGCATTTTCAGGTACATTCGCTAAGCTATACCCTCCATCAAAATCTGTAGCTACAGAATTTTTTGTCCCTTGAACAATAATACTTACACCAGGCAAAGGTCCTGCCTTATCAGAAACAACTCCCGACACCGTTGTTTGTGCATTCATGTGCGCATAAAATAAAAACATCAGAATGGTAAACCCCAATTGTTTTATATGTCCGCTTTTAAAAAATAAAAAGTTATTCATAAATAGTTAATTTAATTAATTTATAGTTTGGCTTAGTTAAATTCTTAATCTCAATTTGATATAGTAATGTGAAACTTATGTTAAACAAATATATACAAAATAACAATATACACAATCGGTTGCGTATATTATTTTTAAAAAAATGAAAAAAATAGCTGAATAAAAAAACATATAAAATATTTATATTCTTAAAATTATAAATAAAATTCAAAATAGATCGATTTACAAAGATTCAACATAAAATATAGCTAACGAATCAATTCATTTACTAAAAAAACAATAAAAAAGTAAAATCAAAAAATTAGTTCTCTTTAAAAGAAAAAGATTACGAAAACGTTAGAGTAATATATAATTACACCACATTTAAGTAATCTTAACGGTAATAAAAGCTGATTTATAGCTTAAAAAAATGCTTGAGGACAAAATTAATTCTGTAGAAAGTTGCTGTCTCTCAAATACTAAAATTTATAACCTCAAAAAATGAATTATAACTTCATCTTTTTTGCATCTTCTACAAATTGTGCTAAACCAATATCCGTCAATGGATGTTTTAACAATCCTTTGATAGCAGAAAGCGGTCCAGTCATTACATCTGAACCAATTTTGGCACAATTAATTATATGCATAGTATGACGGACAGACGCAGAAAGAATTTGAGTTTCATATCCATAATTATCATATATTTCACGGATTTCAGCAATCAAGTGCATTCCATCGGTCGAAACATCATCAAGTCTTCCTAAAAACGGTGAAACATAAGTAGCTCCGGCTTTAGCAGCCAAAAGTGCCTGACCAGCAGAGAAAACTAAAGTAACATTTGTTCGAACACCTTTTGATGAAAAGTATTTACATGCTTTTATACCATCGGCAATCATCGGTAATTTTACAACGATTTGCTCATGCAAAGCCGCTAATTCTTCCCCTTCTCTTATCATTCCTTCAAAATCTGTCGAAATAACTTCGGCAGAAACATCTCCGTCAACAATATTACAGATGTTTACGTAATGTTGTAAGATATTATCTTTTCCAGCGATTCCTTCTTTTGCCATTAATGATGGGTTCGTAGTAACTCCATCCAATACTCCTAAGGCTTGGGCTTCTTTAATATCTTCTAAATTTGCTGTGTCAATAAAAAATTTCATTCTCTTTTTAGTTTTTTGGTTATTAAATTGATTGTAAATAGATTTATAAAAAATAGTTTTTCAAAAAAAAGTAGGGTTGAAAACTCGTTCTTCAACCCTACTTTTACTAATATAAACTAACTAATAAAATTTTAAATATATTGATTGATAATGTTTTCAAACAACTCTTGTTTACCGCTTTGCAGATTTAATTCCCCATTTTCCTGAGCAATTTTATATAAAGCCTGTAAATCTAATTTCCCTTCCTCAAACGCTTTTCCGTTTCCAGAATCAAAAGAGCTGTATCTTTCTTTTCTTAATTTATCATAAGGAGAAGAAGTGATGATTTTGTCAGCAGTCAATAAAGCACGTGCAAAAGTATCTGCACCACCAATATGCGCATGGAAAACATCTTCCAAATCAGTTGAATTTCTTCTAATTTTGGCATCAAAATTAATTCCACCACCTTGTAATCCACCCGCTTTCAAGAATACTAACATTGCTTCTGTAGTTTCTTGGATGTTGTTAGGAAATTGATCTGTATCCCATCCATTTTGGTAATCTCCTCTGTTCGCATCTAAACTTCCTAACATACCCGCTTGAGCAGCAACATCAATTTCATGCTGAAAAGTATGTTGTGCCAAAGTAGCGTGGTTAACTTCGATATTCATTTTGAAATCTTTATCTAAACCTTGGTTACGTAAAAACCCAATTGCAGTAGCGCAATCAAAATCGTATTGGTGTTTAGATGGCTCCATAGGTTTTGGCTCAATTAAGAAATTCCCTTTAAATCCTTGTGCACGAGCATAATCACGAGCCGTTCTCAAAAACTGTCCCATGTGGTCTAATTCTCTTCCCATATCTGTGTTTAGCAAAGTCATATATCCTTCACGTCCACCCCAGAATACATAGTTCTCACCACCTAAAGCAATTGTAGCATCCAAAGCTAATTTTACTTGTCCACCTGCTCTAGCTAATACGTTAAAATCAGGATTTGTAGCTGCACCATTCATATAACGAGGATTCGAAAAAGCATTAGCTGTTCCCCAAAGTAATTTTACTCCAGAAGCTGCTTGTTTCTCTTTCAAATAATCTGTTATCGTAGCCAATCTGCTTTCAGATTCAGCAAAAGTTGCTCCTTCTCTAACCAAGTCATAATCATGGAAACAGTAATAATCAAATCCCATTTTAGTAACGAATTCGAAAGCTGCATCTGCTTTTTGTTTTGCTGCTTCAATCGCATCTGCTGGCTGATCCCAAGCAAAATGCTGTGTTCCTGGACCAAATGGATCTGATCCTTGCCCACAGAAAGTATGCCAATAAGCAATAGCAAATCTAAAATGCTCACGCATTGTTTTTCCAGCAACCACTTGGTCTGGATTGTAATATTTAAATGCTAACGGATTGTCTGATTCTTTTCCTTCAAATTTAATTTGACCTATTTCTTTGTAATATTCTTTTTCTCCTAAACTAATCATCTTCTTATTTTTTATTAATTAATAGTATTTCTAATTCTTGTTTCCATTTTTGATAGGCTTCTTGGTAAGGTTCGCTATTTTGCAAAGGCAAAAATGTCATTACGTGATCATTTTTAGAAATATTTGAACCAAATTTTTCAAAATCACCATCCGTTAATCCCACTGCTCTTGCTGCTCCTACCGCGCCTGTAGTATTGTAAATTTCAATTTCGTGACCAATTAAAGAGGCAACAGTATTCGAAAATATTTCCGAACGAAATAAATTATCATTCCCTGCGCGAATCACTCCAATTGTTGCATTATCCTCTTTTAAACATTCCATTCCGTATACAAACGAAAAAGCAATTCCTTCCAAAGCAGCTCTGAATAAATGAGAACTACTATGAATATTTAAATTCAGATTTAGGAAATGAGTTCCGATGTTTTTGTTATTAAACATACGCTCAGCACCATTTCCAAACGGAATTACGACTAAACCTTCTGAACCAATTGCAATTTTAGCGGCTTTATGATTCATCGATTCGTATGTTTCATCGCCCATATTATTACGCAACCATCGGTACTGAATTCCAGCTCCATTGATGTTTAATAATTTTCCGATTCTAGGATTTTTTTCTTCAAAATTAACATGTACAAAATTATTTACACGGGTACTTTTTCCAACTGTAGCATCGGTTACCGCATAAAAAACACCTGAAGTTCCGCCAGTTGCTGCTACTTCACCAGGATTTAAAACATTCAATGAAAGCGCATTATTAGGTTGATCTCCCGCTCTATACACAATCGGAATTCCAACAGGAAGTCCTGATTCCTGAGAACCTTTTTCGTTTGTAACGCCTTGATTGCTAAAATTTTCAACAATAGTTGGTGTCATTGAAGTTTCAATTCCGTAATATTCTAATAACCAATCAGCTACTTTATTTTCTTTGTAGTCCCAAAGCATTCCTTCAGACAAACCATTTTTGGTTGTAGTGATATCGCCTGTCAATTTATAAGCGATGTAATCACCTGGAAGCATGTATTTATACACTTTTTTGTAAATCTCAGGCTCATTGTCTTTGACCCATTTTAATTTTGAAGCCGTAAAATTTCCTGGAGAATTCAACAAATGCGTCATACATTTATCTTCTCCCAATTCTGCAAAAGCTTTGTTTCCAATTTCAACCGCTCTACTATCACACCAAATAATGGAATTACGTAAAGAATTTCCATCTTCACCAACTACGACTAAACCGTGCATTTGATAGGAAATACCCACTCCGCTTATTTTTGAAGCATCAATATTTGCTTCGCGAATTGCTCTTTTTGTTGCTACACAAATATGTTGCCACCACATTTCTGGGTCTTGCTCAGCCCAATCGGGTTTCAAAGAGACAATCTCCATTTCGTTTTGAGGTTCATTCAAAACAATTATTTTCTTTCCTGTTTCTGCTTCAACCAAAGCTACCTTGATCGAAGAACTTCCAATATCATATCCTATATAATACATAATTTATAATGATTCTCTAATTATTAAATTGGTTGGTACATAACACTGAACAACTTCATCATGCGTAATAAATGCTGCTGCTTTTGTTCCTAATTCCTTAAAGTCTGTTGACACCACAGAAATCCCTTTATATATAAATTTCTTCATTGGCGTTTCATTGTAAGACAAAAAACCAACATCTACACCAGGCTCTAAATCTTTCTCTTTACATTGTTCTAAAAATTGTCCCAAAATCCGGTCACTCACACTTATATAGGCAATATCTTTTTCTATATTAAACTCTTTTGGATTGGTAACAATTTCAAATTTAAAATCAAAATCTTGACAAAATTTCTTAAAATACTCTTGAGTTTCTATAGGGTGATTTGTATAATTTGGATATAAAAAATGTATAGTTTTATACTTTCTGAATAAGTCTGCCGCCTTTACCAAAGACTCATAAAACGCTTCTCCGAAATCTTGAAAAATATAATTATTTTCCTTTTTTGAATGAATATTCCAATCTATCAAGAGTAATTTATCATTAGAAATGGCCGACAATGTTGGAAGTATGTCTTCATGATCAAAATTCATCACTACGTATTTATAATACTTCCCTACACTGTTATTAATTATAGTTTTAAAAACATCTATATTATAATGGTGAAACTGCACATCGGTAATAACATTATCGGGCAAATTATTTACAAATGAATGATACAAAACCTCTTTATACGCCTTGAAAGTATCTAAAACCAAAAGCACTTTTCTGGTTTCATCACATACGTAATAGCCTTTATTAGGAACTGAATCAATAACATTTTGATCTTTTAAGACCGAATAAGCCTTAAAAACAGTATCCCTCGATAGTTTATTTGTTTTGCAAATACTATTTATTGACGGCAACAATTCTCCTTTTTGCAATACATTCTCAGCAATAGCGTTAGTGATTCCGTTTACCAATTGCAGGTACTTGGGCATATCGCTTTCATGATTAATGACAAAAATAAATTTTTCCTGATTTTCGATATCCATACTGTTGTGTTCTGTTCTGTTATGTGTGCTACAAAACTAAGCACTAATATCCAATATAAAAATATTTTTATAGTCAAATTTTTAAAAAAGGTTGATTTTTTATCGAAAATGATTACTTGACGCATACATAGCTAAGTACGTACCCACAAAACCTCCAGCTTCCTTTGTACTTAATATACTTCCGTCAACATCTTTTGCTAGGATTATCCACTCCCTTTTTGAGTTTACTTTATAATAAAAATCATAAAAACGCCCCTTCCCTTCTATTTTTAAATATAGTTCTTTTGTGTTATCTCCAATTTCTTTTTTTGCCAGAATCTCTGGTTTTTCATTTACACTATTAATAGCAGTTTTTTCTAAAAATACTTCTAGTTTATTAGCAGCATTCAGGCGTTTTCCAATTAATAAAAAATGTTTTTCGTTTTGAAAGGCAGTCAAACCAGCAACTTGTGAACTATTTTTTGGTGTGAATTCTAATTTTGTAGAAACTTCAAATTTTAAATGTTGTTGTCTTCTTCCGATAAAAGAAAAATTTGTTTCAGTGTAAATAGATTCTTTTCTGGCTTTTATTTGAAGTTTTCCGTCTTTTAAAGTAAACCATTTTTCAAGAGGTGTTCTAATAAAACTCCATTTCAAATCTAATTTAGCGTTATTAAAATCATCGTGAGAAGTAAAATTTCCGCTCAACAGTTCTATTTTTTCTTTTGAAAGTGGCAAATTAGGTCTTTTATTAATCATTGGAATTGTTTGATTTCCTCCAATAATTTCTGGCCAATCATTTTTCCATTCAACAGGCATCAAAAACGTTTCTCTTCCTGTATTGTATAAATCCATTCCGTAGGGTCTGCATCCTAAAAAGACTGTCCACCAATCGCCATTTGGCAATTCAATAAAATCAGCATGACCAGTTGTCGAAACTTCATTTTTACGATTTGGATCTAGATTTTTCTGAGTTAATATTGGGTTATTGGCATAACTTTCATAAGGTCCAAAAACACTTTTACTTCTAAAAACAACTTCAGAATGATTGAATCCAGTACCGCCTTGCGCACAAATCAAATAATAATATCCTCCTTTTTTTATCAGATGTGGACCTTCAATCCAAACTGGTTTTATAGCTATATCAGTACCTCCGTTAATCACTAATTTTGACTCACCAACAGTCTTTTTATTCACTAAATCATATTCAATCATATAAATAGCTCTATGTCCATCGTGCACAGAAATATTATTTGGTGGTGGTCCGTTATGCGTGATATATACTTTCCCATCTTCATCAAAAAAAAGATCCGGATCAATACCATTTACACCTGAAAGTACAATTGGATTTGACCAAGGCCCTGCAGGATTTTCGGCAGTAACAATAAAATTACCCACACCACTTACATCGGTACAGATTACATAAAAACCGCCTTTATGGTACCGAATTGTTGGTGCATACATTCCGCCAGACAAACGTGAATTCTTAAAATCGGCTTGTTCTGGACGCGTAATTACATGACCAATTTGCTTCCAGTTTACTAAATCAGTACTTTCAGAAATAGGTAATCCTGGGAAATAACAAAACGAAGAATTAACCAAGTAAAATTTATTTCCAACTCTGCAAATACTCGGATCTGGATAAAATCCAGCTAAAATTGGATTAAAATATTCATTGTAAGATTTTGATACATTTGCGTAAGCATCATCTTTTCCTTTGTAATCAAACCAATCAAAAGAAGCATAATTTGATTGTGACTCAATTTCTTTCTTCTGAGAAATTATTTTACACGGAGTTACCGTAATCATCAAGGCAATGACAACATTTTTAAGATCTATTTTTGCTATTCGAAACATATTTTTATCTGAATCATTTTCTATAAATCTTCTCTATCGTAAGGATCTATTACAACAATTGATCCATCGGCTAAATAATCAATTTTGGTCACTTTCATGCTTCGCAAATGAGTTACTCCTTTTGATAAACTTGAATCATGATAAAACAAATACCATTCATTATCAACCTTACATATCGAATGGTGTGTAGTCCAACCCACAACAGGATTTAAAATTCGACCTTCATAAACAAATGGTCCATAGGGTGAATCTCCAATAGCGTAACAAATAAAGTGTGTATCTCCTGTAGAATAAGAGAAATAATATTTATCATTGTATTTGTGAACCCATGAAGCTTCAAAAAAACGACGATCATTATCTTCTGCTAATAAAAGTTCTCCATTTTCGTCTAGAATCTGAACTTCTTTTGGTTCTTCGGCAAACTCTAACATATCGTCACTAAGTTTTGCTACAATAGGCAATAATGCTGGTTCTTTACCAAATGGTTCTTTGTTATAAATACCATATTTATTGTCACGGTATTTTTGAAGTTGACCACCCCAAATTCCCCCAAAATAAATATAATGTTTACCATCCTCATCCTCAAAAACAGCAGGATCAATACTATAACTTCCTTTGATTGCTTCTTTCTCAGCAACAAAAGGCCCTGTTGGTGAATCGCTAACGGCAACTCCAATCTGGAAAATACCATTAGGACGCTTGGCAGGAAAATACAAATAATACTTTCCGTTTTTATGAGCCGCATCGGGGGCCCACATTTGTTTTTCAGCCCAAGCTACATCATCTACATGCAAAGCAACGCCATTATCAACGGTTTTAGATGTGATACTTTCCATAGAAAACACATGATAATCTTCCATACCAAAATGATCTCCATTATCATTAAATGGAATTCCCGCATCAATATCATGAGAAGGATAAATATATATCTTACCGTTAAATACATGTGCTGATGGATCAGCAGTGTACATGTGTGATACTAAAGGTTGTGAAATGGCTGCTTTATTAATCTCCTCAAAATTAATTTGTTCAATACTATCTTCAGGCATACTCTTCTTTATTTTATAATTAATTTCTTCTTTCTTTTAGGTCGCTTTCAATTTGAACTTCCATTTTTTTATCTATTTTATAGAAAAACAACAAACCACATCCTATTAAAAATGGAATCGCAGGAAAAACACTCACTAATAATTTAATACCATTTATAGTAACATCCGATTGAGATAAAGAGTTAGGAACATAATTAAAATATCCTAAAAACATTGTCGTTAAAGCCCCACCGATACTCAAACCCGCTTTTAGACCAACCATCATAGCCGAAAATATAATAGCTGTAGCACGACGGTTATTTATCCATTCTGAATAATCAGCAACGTCTGCAATCATGGCCCAAAGGATTGGAATTGTTATTCCGTAGAAAAAACCATGAAAAATTTGTGATAAGAATATAAGTCGGATATTATCTGGTGGAAAAAAATAAAAAGCCAGAATAAATACCGTCGAAATAAATAAAAATATTCCGAAGATATTTCGCTTCCCATATTTATCTGCCAAATTTTTAGATAACGTAATACCAACAATCATAAAAATAATACCGCCAGCATTAAACAATCCAAATCCTGCAGCAACTGGATCATTTCCAAAGTGATTCAATCCAAGGCTAGACAATGAATCTAAAATCGGCTGAATAAAAAGTGCTAATTGCTCCTTATCTACATAGTTTTCAAAATAATACACATAGGAGCCTCCTTTTAAAGCTAAAGTGATAAATACTAAAGTCGTCAGCGATAACATGATTACCCACGGTTTATTTTTTACCAAATCGCTTAAATCTTCCTTAATACTTGATTTTTGTTCTGGTTTTGGAATAATTCGTTCTCTAGTAGTCAAAAATGTGATCAAAAGCATAATCGTACCAATGATCGCCAATACAGTCATTACTTTTTCAATACCAACTGCTTTATCTCCATCTCCCGCACTTTTGATAATACCAAGCATAAAAACCTGTACAAAAAACTGTGCAAACATTACGGCTACAAAACGATAGGACGATAAACTATTTCTCTCAGACATATCTCCAGTAATCACACCACTTAAAGCCGAATAAGGGAGATTGTTACTTGCATAAAAAAGTAATAATAATGTATATGTAACAACGGCATAAATTACTTTTCCATCATATGAAAAATTAGGTGTTGTAAAAGCTGCCAAAGCAACGCATCCTAATGGTATTGCAGTTATTAGAATCCAAGGTCTAAACTTTCCCCATTTTGTATTCGTTCTGTCTGCTAAAACCCCTATTATCGGATTAAAAATAAACGCAGCAATTAAACCTACCACTAACATAATTATAGAAGAATGTGTTGGCGACAATCCATAAATATCAGTATAGAAATACGCCAAATATGTCATCAAAGTCTGGAAAACTAAATTAGCGGCTAAGTCACCTAAACTGTATCCAATTTTTTCTTTGATCGATAATTTTTGAGAAATGTTATTCATTAGTAGTAATGGTTAATTGGTGTTTAAAAACAAAATGGTTTAGTATAATAGTTTTTTTATTAAATGAATGCTTCGTTTTAACCTTCTAAAAAACAAATATCATTTAAAAAAAACAATCGGTTGTGTAAAAATAGTAAAAAAAACATATTTGCAAAATAAATAACATTTTATTTGATATAATAATTTTAAAAACAATAGTTTGTTACATATTTTAAAGTAATATACCTTTTTGGTTGTAAAATTATTTTTTATTTTCCTTTAGCTGCATAACACTAATATATGCTTTTTTTGGTTTTAATTTAGTGTCAAATAATAATGGATAATTTGTTCTTCCTTTGATTGGCCAATCGTTTAACCAAGATTGTCCATCATGAACTCCCCAAAATGTTACACGGCTAATTTTATCCTTATGTTTTAAAAATATTTTAAAAATAGCAGCATAACGATCTGCCAATTTAGTCTGAATAGAATCTGGAAGGGTTTTAGGATAAGGATTCATTTTTGCACTTCCTTCAAACTTCTGATTTACATCTGCTCCTTTTAAATCCCAAGGATTTGGCAATACTGTAATATCCAATTCTGTAAAAGCGACCTTTAAACCAAGTGCAGAATATGCCAAAATACTTTTTTCAATTTCTTCTAATGATGGGCTTTCCAACCTCCAATGTCCCTGAATACCAATACCATCAATTTTTCCACCATTTGCTTTAATGTTTTTTACTAATTCGATTGCTCCTTCTCTCTTTTTTGGCTCACAGATGTTGTAATCGTTATAATATAAATCAACTTTAGGATCCGCTTTTGCTGCAAGTTTAAAAGCATCTACCAAATAACTTTTACCAAGCGTGTTTAAAAAAACAGATTTTCTCAAAGTTCCATCATCATTCAAAGCTTCATTAACAACATCCCAAGAATTAATTTTTCCTTTATACTTAGAAACTATAGTTGTAATATGATCTTTCATAAATGCTTTCATTTCGATACTATCTTTAATCTCAGACATCCAAGGCGCTAATTGGCTGTGCCAAATCAAAGTGTGTCCGTGAATAAACATTTTATTTTTTTCACCATAAGCAACAAACTTATCGGTCATAGCAAAATCATATTTATTTTTTAAAGGATGAACAAACATCGATTTCATAATATTTTCGGCAGTGATAGCATTAAACTCTTTTCGGATTAATTCGTCAACTTTAGCATCTTTTTGTTCAATTTGGTCAGCACTTAAAGCGGTTCCAATGTAAAAATCACCTTTAAAATTATCTTTTAAAGAAGCTGAATTTGATTTTGTATTTTGTGAATTACAACTCACTAATACAAAAAGAAAGACAAGCGGTATATAGTTATTTATTAATTTCATTATTAATGATTTTTAGATAATAGTTAAAGTTATTAATTTTAAAACGCTTCAGAAACTTTAAAATTCTATAATTAATTTCCTGGCGCAAAAGGAAATTTCAAAGATTCAAAATATTCCAAAGATTGAGTCGGTTTTTCAACTCCTTTTGGCAATTCTTTCCCCGAATATTGCTGAAAATATAACAAGCAAGCATCACGCCACCATTTTGCTTCTTTATATTGAATATTCAACAACATCTGAACTTCTTTAAAACGTTCGCTGTCAACATATTTTTCGGTTGCGTTCCAAGTTTTCTGCATGGCTGAAACTTGATTTACTCCTTGCTGATACTTTAAAGCCATACCATCCCAAAGATTATGGCCATCTTTTAATTTATAATCCCAAGAAACATGGTGAAACCACAGTAAATATTCTTCTGGACATGTCTTTATATTATCAAAAATACTAGCGGCTTCTGGCGCATATTGTGAAACGGCATTAGTCCCCGCTTTTGATCTATCAAAACCGATTCCGTTTTTATCTGCTTTGTGATAGTAAACAGGATTCCACTCTGGTCTAGACAAATTGCTTACCCACGGTCCTGGTCCATAATGATGACCAGTATCCATAACATGGTGCAATCCCAATGGTGTCATATAATTAACGACTGCTTCACGCGATTGAATCATCATTTCTTTTATTGGACTAATAAATTTTTCATTATTAGAAAAAGTGCACCTTAGCCATTCATCAGCAATGGTATCAGCATCCAAATAGGGATTCCAAGCCAATCTTCCAAAGCCATACCAATTGGCCTGAGCAAAAGGATGTCCTGTCCAGTTTAAATCATTTCCAATATTCGCAACACCAGCAATTCCTGTGATTTTATTGTTATACAAAGAACCATCAATTACTTTGGCAACCGTAGCTCCTTTGCCTTTTTGGTACGTATCCGATTCTAAAACCTCCTGAAATAATTTAGGCAAAAAAACCAAATGCGTACTAAAACCCAAATATTCCTGTGTTATTTGAAACTCCATCATCAAAGGCGTTTTTGGCATAGCTCCAAATAATGGGTGAAAAGGTTCTCTTGGCTGAAAATCAATTGCTCCATTTTTTACCTGAACAATAACATTTTCTCTAAATCTCCCATCATAAGGCTGAAATTCAGCATAAGCCTGCTTGGCGCGATCATTCGCATCATGCTCTGAATACACGAAAGCTCTCCACATTATAACGCCTCCAAAAGGAGCTACTGCATCTGCAAGCATATTGGCTCCGTCCACATGATCTCTGCCGTAATTCTGCGGTCCTGGCTGTCCCTCTGAATTTGCTTTTACAAGAAATCCTCCAAAATCTGGAATTCTCGCGTATATTTCTTTGGCCTTGGCTTTCCACCAATTGGCAACATCAACATCTTTTGGGTCAGCTGTTTTTAAACCTCCTATTTCTATTGGAGCAGAAAAGCGAGCTGTTAAATATACTTTTATTCCATAAGGTCTAAAAACATTGGCAAGGGCCTCCACTTTTTCTAAATATTGTGGTGTTAGAATCAAAGCATTTGCATTTACATTCGTCAAAACTGTACCATTAATTCCTATCGAAGCATTTGCCCGGGCATAATCAATATACCGCTGATCTATAAAATCGGGTAATTTTTGCCAATTCCATAAAGAAAACCCAGCATAACCACGCTCTACCTTTCGATCTAAATTATCCCAATGATTTAAAATACGGATATTCGTTTTTGGAGAATCAATAATATTCAGTTTTTCAATGGATTTATTGGTCTGAATTAGTCTTAAAAAACTATAAACCCCATATAAAACTCCCACTTCCTTTTTTCCACTTATGATAATATGACTTTTATTATTAATGGTAATGGATTTAATAATAAAACCTTCGTCATTGATTCTATTAAAATCAGATTCGATTGTTTTTTGAATTTCTGAATTTAAAGAAGCCTTAGAACCTATTATGATGTTATTATTTTCTTCTAATTTTGTGACAACATTGATTTTTTTTCCAAGCATAGCTGTCAAAGCCCATTGCAGTTCATTTGAGGCAATCGTCATTGTTTCAGATTTCCCTAAAGCTACAATTCCTTCAATAGCAAACAAATAGTTGGATTTTAGATCCAAATTACTAACTGCATCATATTGAAGCCATAATTTATAATCCTTTTGAGCAGATACTGACCCTGATATCCCAAATATCAGGACGATCAATCTCAGAAAGGTCATTTTTTTATGTTTCATTTCTTATCAGTTTTTCTTCGTTTCTAAATTTATACATTAACCAACTGTTTTTACTAAAATACTACTATTTGATAAAAATTTAATCAAAAAAATACATTTTAAAAAATAAATATCTTTATGCAATCGGTTGTGTAAAAATATAGTATTGTCTTTTAAGAAAAAAACTTTTGTTTCTTTTTTTTCAAAAAAAAATCTGCTGAAGTCAAAATGACATCAAGCAGATTTTAAATCTAATATTGTAAACTAAAAATTATTTCTTTTTATCCGAAGATTCTCGAACAAGAACTTCTGTATTTAGGAATGTAATTTCTTTGACATCATCCTTTTTTTGAGAGGTAAGACTGGAAATAATAATTTCTGCCGCTGTCTTTCCCATTTTTTCCGCAGGGTGCGTAATAGTAGATAAATTAGGATCTATTATCTGCGAAATTGGATCGTTATTAAAACCAATAACAGCAAGCTCTTCTGGGACTTTAATTCCTCTTTTCTTAGCTGTTTGTATCGCACTTACCGCAAGTATATCTCCTGGTGCAAAAAGCCCATCGGGAATTGGATCTAAGTCGAATAATTTATTACACGCTTTCACTCCATCTTTGTAAGTAACTGCCTTTAAATTAACAATCAAATTTTCATCAATCGGAAGATTATGATCTCTTAAAGCTTCAACATATCCTCTCTTTCTTTCGCTGTAAAGATTACCCAATTCAGATCCAGCCGTTAAATGTGCAATACGAACACAACCTTGCTCTATAAGGTGTTTGGTCGCTTTATATCCGGCTGCATAATTATCAATAACTACTCTAAAAGTATTGTAATCTTTGGGTACCCTATCCACAAAAACAAGCGGGATTTTATTATTAGTAAACTGTTGAAAGTGTGAGGTATCTTTAGTTTCCATTGCCAAAGAACAAATTACACCGCTCACTCTATTACTGTATAAAGACTTAGCCATATTCACTTCTTCGAGATACGAGTCATGAGATTGCATGATAATTACGGTATAATCCGATTTTTGAGCTGTAACTTCGATACCACTAATTAATGAAGATAAAAAGGGCTGTGTAACTGTTGGTATTAACACACCAATTGTTTTAGTATTATTACCACGAAGACCAGCCGCCAAAGTATTAGGAACAAATCCCATTTCCTCAGCAGTTTTCTTAACTTTCTTGATGGTTTTATCACTTATTGTATGATGATCTTTTAATGCTCTAGAGATAGTCGACGTAGCCAAATTAAGTCTCTCAGCGATATCATAGATCGTTACATGTTTATTTTCTTCCATTAATTCAATACATTTAAAAGTAAATATAAGCATTTTAAGTATACTCCAAAAAACCAAAATGCATTTTATTTGCACGCAAATTACCCAAAAATAGTTTTATACACTGCTATTCATCTACATCTTTAATATCGTTCCGAAAATAGTTATCGCATCTGGAAAACCAATGTTTTATATTGAAATAAATATCCATTTTGAAAAAAAATGAAAAAAATATCGATTCTGAAACGCTTGTTTCAAAAATAGTTTTACATTTGCAAAATAAAATTAAATAATTATGGCTCGCTGTGTAGAGTTTAACGAGGTTGAAAAAATTGAAAAAGCAATGAATGTCTTTTGGGAAAAAGGATATAATGCTACTTCAATGCAAGACCTTGTGGATGCTATGCAAATCAATAGAAGCAGTTTATACAATACTATTGGCGACAAGCATCAGTTATTTATGAAATGCATTGGCAATTATTTTGATAATGCTATGCAGGAAGTAAAAGAAAAAGTAGCAAAAGAAACATCGGCGAAAGCTGCACTTATCAAAGTTATTACTGATAAAGCGGATTGGATCATTTCCTGCGACAAAGGTTGTTTGGGTATGAAAACGATTTTTGAAATTGCTCCTGATGACTGCATTGTCCGAAACGTAATGAGCAAAAACAATGATATTTTTATTGAATATATGGCTTCCATAGTTCAAAAAGTAATGGATGATGGCGAAATGGACGACACCGAAGATGCAGCTTTAATGGCTGAATACATTGCAACTTCTTTTACAGGATGGAAGCAATCGTATATCCTTCATGGAAATCCAATCAAAATCAAAAAAATGTCAGAATTTTTGATTAAAAATATATTTAAATAATTCCTTTTTTTTTACCTAATTCTGAAACGTTTATTTCAGATAATAATTTCTAATACGCATACGCATTTTTTAAATTACAGCTTTGATTCTGAAACGATTATTCCAGATTTATTGCTATTCAAAATTACTAACCTTTAAATTAAAAACAGCATGAATTCTGAAACGATTATTCCAAAAACAACTGCAATATTTAAGACCAATTTAAATCCAATTCCAATCATGAAAAAAATAACCCTTTTAAGTTTAACGGCTGTATTTTTAATCAGCTGTGCAGATAAAACGCAGGCACCTGCTGCTGCGCCCGCTCCTCTCCTGCCCGTTATGGCAGTAACTACTGAAAACACAACTACCGATGCTGAATATCCTGCCGCTATACAGGGAACTGTAGATGTGGAAATCCGTCCGCAGGTAAGCGGAAATTTAGACCGCGTTTTGGTTGACGAAGGCGCTTATGTTACTAAAGGACAGACATTATTTAAAATAAACGAACGTCCTTTCCGTGAGCAATTAAATACTGCTTTGGCAAGTCTTCACGCCGCTGAAGCGGCATACATCAATGCTCAACTTGAAGTTGATAAACTGACTCCGCTGGTTCAAAACAAAGTGGTTTCTGATTATCAATTGAAATCGGCTAAGGCTTCCCAAAAAATTGCTGCCGCAAATATTGAACAGGCCAAAGCAATAGCGGCGTCAGCAAAAATCAATTTAGGATACACCAATATTACAGCTCCCGTAAATGGCTACATCGGAAGACTACCTAAAAAACAAGGAAGTTTAGTTAATGCAACCGATATTGACGCATTGACAACTCTTTCGGATGTTAACGAAGTGTATGCTTATTTTTCTTTGAGTGAAACTGACTTCATCCAATTTAAGTCAAAATATGCTGGAAACAGCATTGGTGACAAAATCAAAAATCTTCCTCCAGTTACTTTAATATTGGCTGATAACAGTGCTTATCCACAAACTGGAAAAATAGATATGGTAGACGGTCAATTTGACAAAACTACTGGAGCTATTACCGTAAGAGCAAAATTCTTAAATCCACACAAAACGTTGCGTTCTGGAAATACAGGAAAAATCCGTTTGGGAATGGAGCATGATGATGCGATTTTGGTTCCTCAATCGGCTACAATAGAAATGCAGGATAAAGTTTTTGTCTTTACAGTAAATAAAGAAAACAAAGTTACCAAAATGCCTATCACAGTTATCGGCAAAAGCGGAGTTAACTACCTTATCAAAGACGGTGTAAAATCGGGAGACCAAATCGTATTAAGCGGTATCGACAAACTTCAGGAAGGACAACTAATTCAGCCTGAGAAAAAAGATACTAAGGTTGCTCAAATCATTAACAAAAAATAATTTTCACAGATGTTCAAAATATTTATACAAAGACCCGTACTGGCAACCGTTATCTCCATTTTACTGGTGATATTAGGAGTACTTGGTCTTACCAAATTGCCTTTACAACAGTTTCCTGATATTGCGCCTCCCTCGGTTTTGGTGACTGCGGTTTATCCGGGAGCCAACGCAGAAACGGTTTTGCGTTCTGTTGCTCCATCGCTGGAAGAATCCATAAATGGTGTGGAGAATATGACTTATATGAGTTCTACTGCCAGTAATGATGGCACTTTAGCTATTACGGTTTTCTTCAAATTAGGAACTGATGCCGATCAGGCTGCAGTGAATGTGCAGAACAGAGTGGCACAAGCTACAAGTCAATTGCCTGCAGAAGTGGTTCAGCAAGGGGTTATCACTGCAAAACAGCAAAACAGTTTTATCATGGCAATCGGTATGTACACCGACGATGAGTCCAAATACGATCAGACATTTGTTGCCAATTATGCTCAAATCAATATTATTCCTGAAATCAAACGTATTCCGGGAGTTGGTGCTGCCAGTATTTTTGGAGGCGTAAAAGATTACTCTATGCGCGTTTGGTTGAATCCAACTCAAATGTCCACTTATAATGTGACGCCAAATGAAGTTATGGCAGCGATTCAGGACAAAAGTCTGGAAGCGGCTCCGGGTAAATTTGGTGAAAGAAGCACCGAAGTTTTCGAATATGTGATTAAATACAAAGGAAAACTAACCAAACCAGAAGATTATCAAAATATTGCCATTCGTTCCAATGCTGACGGTTCCATACTTCGATTAAAAGATGTTGCCAGAGTTGAACTTGGCGCCTACTCCTACAACAGTTTAACGCGTTTGAATGGTAAAAAAGGAGTTGTAATTGGTGTGATTCAGCTGGCTGGATCTAACTCGAATGATATCCAGATTGCGATTAACAAATTGATGGTTAAGGCTTCGAAAGATTTTCCAGCCGGAATAAAACACAATATTTTCTACAGCACAAAAGTTTCATTAGATCAGTCTATTGAACAAGTAGAACATACTTTACTGGAAGCTTTTATATTGGTATTTATCGTTGTATTTCTCTTCCTTCAGGATTTTAGATCGACTTTAATCCCCGCAATTGCAGTACCTGTAGCGATTTTAGGTACGTTCTTCTTCATGCAGTTATTCGGATTTTCGATAAACCTTTTAACGCTTTTTGCATTAATCTTGGCCATTGGTATTGTGGTCGATGATGCAATTGTCGTCGTCGAAGCCGTACACGCCAAAATGGAGCATAAACATCTGTCTCCAAAAGTGGCAACACACGAAGCGATGCACGAAATTACGGGTGCGATTATTTCGATTACACTGGTAATGGCTGCGGTATTCCTGCCGGTTGGTTTTATGGAAGGTTCAACAGGAGTTTTCTATCGTCAGTTTGCTTTCACTATGGCGATTGCGATTGTAATTTCTGCTGTAAACGCTTTGACATTGAGTCCTGCCCTAGCCGCTTTATTCTTAAAAGACAATCACGCTAAAGGAGATGCTCCTTATCAGAAAAAAGGATTTAAAGAGAAATTCTTTACTGGATTCAACAATAGTTTTGAATCGTTAACCAACCGTTACGTTGGCGGATTAAAATTCTTAATCCGTAATAAATGGGTTAGTTTAGGTGGTTTAGCTCTAATTACAATTGCAACTATTGTAATGGTAAAAACTACGCCATCAGGATTTATTCCAACAGAAGATCAAGGATTTATCGCTATTGCAATGAACACTCCTTCGGGAACTTCTCTTGACGGAACTCAAAAAGTAATGACTAAAGCCGAAAATACTTTAAGAGGTTTGGAATCTTCAAGATTTGTAACTGCTATTTCAGGTTTCAACTTGTTGACAAATTCTACAAGCCCGTCATCGGCAGTTGTTTTTGTATTGCTTAAACCAAATGAAGAACGAGGAAGCATTAAAAATATTGATGAAATAATGAATCAGGTTCGTGGCAAATTGGGTGCGATTTCAGAAGGTAGTTTCTTCGTATTTAGTTTCCCAACTGTACCCGGATTTAGCAATGTTGAAGCTTTAGATTTAGTATTACAGGATAAAACGGGCGGTAAACTGGATAAGTTCAGCGGTATTTCGCAGACATTTATTGGTGAATTAATGAAACGCCCAGAAATTGCTGTTGCTTTCACCAGTTTCAAAGCCGATTACCCTCAATTGCAATTGGATATTAATGACCAAAAAGCCGATCAATTGGGCGTAAAAGTCAAAGACATTCTCCAGACGATGCAGGCTTATTTTGGTAGTGCTCAGGCATCCGACTTTAACCGATTTGGGAAATATTACAGAGTGGTTGTTCAAGCAGATATTGCCGACAGAGCAGACCCGACAGCTATTGACCGTGTATTTGTAAAAAACAAAAACGGCGAAATGGTTCCGATAAATACTTTGGTAAAACTCAGCCGTATTTATGGTTCTGAAACCGCTTCGAGATACAATCTGTTTAATTCTATTTCGGTGAATGCAATTCCGAAACCGGGATTTAGTTCTGGAGACGCCATCAAAGCAATCGAGGAAGTGGCAAAACAGCAATTACCTGCAGGTTACAGCTATGAATTCTCTGGACAAACCCGTGAAGAGATTTCTTCGGGAGGGCAATCAACTACGATTTTCCTATTGTGTCTGATATTCATTTACTTCCTACTTGCAGCACAGTACGAAAGTTACATTTTGCCTTTGGCAGTAATCTTCTCCATCCCTGCTGGAATCTTTGGAGTATTTGTAGCCATTGGTTTGACTGGAATTGAAAACAACATTTATGTGCAGGTTGCCTTGGTAATGCTTATCGGATTGCTCGCCAAGAATGCGATTCTGATTGTAGAGTTTGCCGTCCAAAAAAGAAAATCAGGACAGCCATTAGTCAAAGCCTCAATTGACGCTGCGAAACTGCGTTTACGTCCAATTATAATGACATCCCTGGCTTTCGTTGTTGGATTAATTCCAATGATGTACGCCACAGGTCCATCGGCTCAGGGTAACCACTCCATCAGTATTGGTGCCGCCGGAGGAATGGTTTCGGGAGTAATTCTAGGGTTGTTAATCATCCCTGTCTTATTCATCGTATTCCAATATTTACAAGAAAAAGTTACTGGAAAACCAGTAGCTGTAACTCATAACTACGAAAATAAAAATGGAAAATTACATCACAACAATTCTGGTGACAATCATCATCAGCCTCACGTACATAGCGTATAAAGTGTCAAAAGATCTTGAAACTAAAAAAGATAGCTGTCCAGAAATTTAGTAACCAAGATTACAACTAACTCGTTAGGTGTAATTCTATATAAATAAAAATTGAACCACATAGACACATAGATCTAATTACGAAAATAAAGAATGAATAGAAATAGAAATATTTTTCACATAGACGAACTATGAGAGAAGTGGAACGTCTATTAAACTCTTTTAATCCCCTATAAATTCTATGTTTCTATGTGTTTAAAAATAAATTTAATTACGAAAAATAAAATGAAAAAGTATATAACCAAAACCGTGATGATCGCTATTTTGATCGCCACAATAGTATCCTGTACTGTTTCGAAGGATATTGAAACTCCAAAAAATGCATTTCCTGAGAATTTCAGGAATGCATCGGTTTCAAAAGATACTACCAGCATCGGTGATTTGGAGTGGAAAAATTTCTTTACAGAAAAAGATATCATTCAGCTGATTGACAGCGCCGTTGTAAGAAACAATGATTTGCAGATTGCGACTAAAAACATTGAAATCGCACAATACAGATTCACGCAAGCCAAATGGGGAAATGTACCACAAGCCAATTTATTTGTAACTGCCAATACCAATAATCCTTCTGATAACAGTTTTACGGGAAGAACTCTGGATCAGGCATTAGGCGCAAAACATATTGATGATTTTTCGACTGGAGTTTCACTTTCGTGGGAAGCCGATATTTGGGGAAAAATCAAAAACCAGAAGAAAGGAGCTTTTGCTAATTATCTTCAATCGGAAGAAGTGAAAAAAGCACTGCAGACTACTATTGTGGCAAATGTTTCAAATGGCTATTACAATCTTTTGATGCTGGATGCACAATTAGAAATCGCTAAGAAAAACGTACAGTTAATTGACAGCACAACCACTATCATCAAATTGAAATTTGATGCCGGACAAGTAACTTCATTAGCTATTCAGCAATCGGAGGCGCAGAAATTAAATGCGGCGCAATTGGTTCCTTTATTGGAACAAAACATTGCGATTCAGGAAAATGCTTTGAGTGTTTTGACAGGTTCATTCCCAAATTCGAAAAAAAGAAGCATTGCTCTTAGTGCTGTAGAAGTAAAAAATAATGCTTCAATCGGGATTCCTTCTTCAATAATAAACCGAAGACCTGATGTAAAAAGCGCTGAATTGGCTCTGAAATCTGCGAATGCAAATGTCGGAATCACAAAAGCCGATTTGTATCCTGCACTTAGAATTACAGCTCAAGGCGGATTAAATTCTTTTGAATCAAGTAATTGGTTTACTATTCCGGCTTCATTATTCGGGACTGTTGCCGGAGGTTTGACACAGCCATTACTGAATAATAAAAAATTAAAAACGCAATATAATATCGCTATAGCGGAAAGAGAAAAAGCGGTTTTGAATTTCAGACAATCGGTGTTAGTAGCGGTTAGTGAAGTATCGGATGCTTTGGTAAAAGTAGAGAAACTGCACCAACAAGAATCCATTTTGCAAGAGCGTGTAAAAACCTTACAGCAAGCCATCAAAAATGCAAAAATGTTATTCAAAAACGGAATGGCAGAATACCTTGAAGTACTTTCTGCACAGGCGAGTTTATTGCAAAGCGAGTTAGAATTAGCCAACATAAAAAGAGAACAATTATCTGCCAATACTGAGCTATACCGCGCATTGGGTGGCGGTTGGAGATGATAATTGGCCACAGATTAAACGGATTGAACTGATTAACACGGATTTTTTTGAATACTGTTAAAAAAACAAAATGCTCTCTATTAGCCCCGATAGCAGTGGAAATCCTTTGTGGGCTGGGGTTCAGCCCACAAAGATTATAACGGATAGCGGGACAAGTGTTGATGAAAAACCTAATCTTTCTGCTCCAAAAAATTAATAAAATCTAAATTATAAAAAATATGAGCACAACTAATTTATTTACGCCTTTCAATCTGAAGACGCTAAATCTTAAAAATAGAATCGTAATGGCGCCAATGACGCGCTCTTTTTCACCAAACGGAATTCCGACTGATGAAGTAGCAGCTTACTATCAAAAAAGAGCCGAAGGTGAAGTGGGTTTAATACTATCCGAAGGGACAGTTATCGACAGGCCTTCGTCATCCAATGATGGGAATGTTCCTCACTTTTATGGCGATAAAGCACTAAAAGGATGGAAAACAGTAATTGATGAAGTTCATGCTGCCGGAGGTCAAATGGGGCCACAAATCTGGCACATGGGAATTATGGACAATCATCATTCGGGCTGGGTTCCTCCAGTTCCTTTTGAAGGCCCGTCTGGATTGAATCGTCCTGATTTCAATAACGGAAATACGATGTCTGAAAAGGATATTGAAGACACGATTATTGCTTTTGGAAAAGCTGCTGCCGATGCCAAAAGATTAGGTTTTGACACTATCGAAATTCACGGTGCGCACGGGTACCTAATTGACCAGTTCTTTAGAGCTGAAACCAATTTGCGTACTGATATTTACGGCGGAAAAACATTAAAGGAACGCAATCGATTTGCAATTGAAGTGGTGAAAGAAATCAGAAAACAAGTCGGAAATGATTTTGCGGTTATTATGCGTTTTTCTCAATTCAAACCTTCTGATTACAATTATAAACTAGCGGAAACGCCTCAGCAGTTGGATGCGTGGCTTACGCCTCTTGTGGATGCGGGAGTTGATATTCTGCATTGTTCACAACGCCGTTTCTGGGAACCTGAATTTGAAAAATCGGATCTGAATTTTGCAGGATGGGCCAAAAAAGTAACCGGAGCTCCAACTATTACCGTTGGTTCTGTTGGACTTTCTGGTGATTTCTTTGGTGCTTTTGCAGGCGAAAGTTCT
Source organism: Flavobacterium sp. WC2509 (assembly GCF_052683105.1). NCBI lineage: Bacteria > Pseudomonadati > Bacteroidota > Flavobacteriia > Flavobacteriales > Flavobacteriaceae > Flavobacterium > Flavobacterium sp. WC2509. The sequence goes on from NZ_JBQZFG010000001.1 coordinate 169,611, forward strand.
CAGCCTGCCTCTTTGGATGAACTGACAAGACGTTTCGATAGAGGCGATTTTGATTTGGTTGCCGTTGGAAGACCTTTACTTTCAGACCCAAATTGGACTGCAAAAATAAGAGCTGGAAAAACAGATCAGCTTGTAGGATTCAGTAAAGAAGCTTTGGGCGAATTGATATTACAATAAATTTCACAAGCAGATAAACAATTTCAGCGACTGAGCAGTATTTTGCATTGGGCTGAGGTTGGAGACAATACCCTTTTTTTATTATTTAATTTGAATGACGCTGTAAGACTTCGGTTTTACGGCGTTTTTCGCTTTATACTATTTTTTAGAATATCCAAAAATTCTAATTCTCAGTTGGAATATTACAACTCTATTAGCTATTATGACCAATAAAGTTCTCTAATTTGAGAACTTTATTCTCAAATTAGAGAACAAAGTCAGCCTTTATGACCAACTTTGTTATTATAATTGATAACTATACTCTCATTTAAGTAAATTAAATTCTCATATATACAAACTTAGTTATACATTATGACCAACTTAATTCTCCTATTGTATAACTCTGTTGGCAAAAGACATCGTTTTCATGAAAAATTCAATAGGATTGTTATGAGATAACTATTTATGAAATACAAGTGCTCGGAAGGAAACAATAAACATTTAATGAATTGAAAAAATAAAGTATATTTGGAAATGTATGGTTGCTAGTTGTGCTTATCCGAGCAGATTTGGGTGTATATAAGTTATAGTGTGGCGCCTATCTAGTTAGTGGTCATTGTAAAAAAACGAAACGGAGAAAAACAGAAATGACAGAGGAAAAAATAAGAGAATTAAAAAAGACTAATTATGTTTTGGTTGCTCAACCTCATACAAATTTTTGGTTTGCTGTAAGTAGCAATAAGTTGAAAACAATATACATTGACAAATTTGGAGACGATTTCAATTTGATTATCTATTCACAACCGAATATAGAAACAGACTATTATGTTTTGCCTTTCAAATTTATAAAAGACTTATTCAAAGAAGAATTCTATTCCAAAGACACAAAGACAAATGTTGGAAAAAGATGGGTTGGAAACATAAAAAATCATACTCTTAAAATAACTAATAATCCAAATCCAAAAGATATTAAGGAGTTTTTTGCTAATCCATTTCTATTAGACAAAATCAACATCGAGGACGAACTTAACGACTATGAAATTGAAAATAAAAAACTAGAAATAAATGTTCGTATAAATCAATCTAAATTCAGAAAAGGAGTTTTGCGAAATTTCAACAATAGTTGTTGTGTTTCAAAATTAGCTGAAGAAAGTTTATTAGTAGCAAGTCATATAATTCCTTGGGCAGACAAAAAAGAAACAAGACTCGACCCAACTAACGGACTTTGTTTATCTGTTTTATACGATAAATTATTTGACAAAGGGTATTTTACATTAACTGACGAACTTAATATTGTGACAGTTTCAGAAAATAGTAAATTAAGTTTACCTCTAACCGAAATTCTAAAAAATATAAATGGAAAAAGAATACAAATTCCAAACAAAGCAATTAAGAAAACTTATTTAGAATATCACAGAACTAAAATATTTATTGACAGAAAAACGGACTAAATAAAAACAACGAACCACTAACAGCCACTACAACGGATTTGGGCATTTGGCTTAATGGAAAAATAGTTTTGTATTTGGATGATTTGGCAAATCCGAAGAATGGGATTAATTTAGTCCCAAACCCGCTGAAGTACCAAGACGTTAGGAACAAGCATAAACAAAAATACTGCTAATGAGAAATAATCTTTACTTACCTTTCTTAGTCATAATTCTAATATTTGTTTCGTGTAAACAAGAGCAAGAAGAAATAAAATTTAATCAAAGCAGATGGAATACTCGAAATGACATTGACTATAATCATAGAGAATTAATGATTGAAGATCTTTCAAAAAATTACTTAAAGCCTGGAATGAAATTCACTGAAACAGAGAGGCTACTTGGAAAAAATCAGTTGAGTGAAGAAAAGGATTCTCTTCAACTTCGATATGAAATTTACACAGATTATGGAAGTGATATTGCCCCAATTGAAACAAAAACTTTGATTGTAAGTTTTAACTCAGACTCAACTTTAACTAGTATTCGAGTAGATCATTGGGAAAAATAATACCTGCTCACAACAGCTACAACGGATTTGGGCAATAGGCTTAATGGTAAGCTGATTTTGTATTTAGGAGATGTGTCAAATCCGAAAACAGAGATTAATTTAGTCCCAAACCCACTATAGTAACAGAATGTTACAAGCAATTTTGCACCTAAAAAAATAATACTATGAGAAAACTAAAATTAATTTTTACATTATTAACTTCAATAATTCTATTTTCATCTTGTACAAAAAATGATGATAATCCAACAGATAACATTCCAACAGATAACATTCCAACAAATAACACTCCAACAAATAACACTCCAACAGATAACGTTCCCACAAATAACATTCCCACAAATAACATTCCCACAAATAACATTCCCACAAATAACATTCCGACAAATAACACTCCAACAGATAACACTCCAACAAATAGTGGAAAATTAATTATAAACGGTGTAGAAAAAAATCTAACAAAAGGATTTATAAAACCAAATTATACAGGTACTGACGTGACTTATGACAGTAGACGATTTTATATTATTTTAACAAATGACGAAGTAACAATACAAAATAATAATTTCATTTATTCAGACAAAATAACCCAGCTAATAGATTTTAATATGTATTGTTCAAGTCTAAATCCTGGAAGCGTTCAATACACAACATACAATGTCAAAAACTCCCATACTAATGTGAATTTTAATGATCCATTTATTGACCATACTGGCATAAATAAAGATGTTGTAATTAAAAATGGAGCATTAGTTTCGAAAAATTCTTTAAGTTCTGATGATATGACAAGTGGACAAACAAGCATTTCATATAATAATGGAATATATACAATCAATTTTTCTTTTTCAAATGCACAAAATAATATTACAGGAACATATACAGGAGTACTAACAAAACTAAATTTTCAATATTAATAAAAGAAAGTCAAAAAACTGCTGGTAACATCTACAACGGATTTCGGCAACTGGCTTAATGGGAAGTTGGTTTTGTATTTGGGATGATTTGGCAAATCCAAAAAAAGGAATTAATTTAGCGACAAATAACTCAATATCAATATCTTAGTTATTAATGCAGAATAAATTCAGACAATTCAAGAACTCAAAATGAAAAAGTCATGGTTAATATAAAACATCGAGTAGGAATTAAAGCTTCGTCTCAAAAAGTGTATGAAGCCTTGTCAACTATTAATGGGATATCTAAATGGTGGACGGAAGACACTACTGGCGAATCAGAAATAGGAAAAACGATTGTTATACGATTTCATACGCAAGAAGGAAAAGAAGTTGGCAGTATGAATTTCAAAGTACAAGATCTGATACCTGAGACAAAAGTAGGCTGGAAATTTACATCCGGCCCCGAAGAATGGATTGGCACAGAAGTTATATTCGACCTTCACCAAGAAGAAAATTACACTATCGTATTATTCGGTCATATAAATTGGGCTGAAGAAGTAGAATTTAAATCGCATTGCAGCATGAAATGGGCAATTTTTATGCTTAGCCTGAAACAACTTTGTGAAACTGGAGAAGGACAACCCTCGCCAAATGACATAAAAATAGACAACTGGAATTAAGTTTTTTTCAAAGATTAATCGAAACAAATCTTTAAGATTATGAAAAAGTTACAATTCAAAATAAGTATTAATGCCCCTGTGACCAAGATTTATGATATTATGCTTGGCATCAACAGTAAATCAACTTATGAGCAATGGACTTCCTTGTTTAACCCGACATCAACTTATGAAGGAACTTGGGACAAGGGAAATAAAATTCTATTTCTTGGAGTAGATGAAAAAGGAGAAAAAGGAGGTATGGTTTCTAAGATAGTTGAAAACATTCCCAACCAATTTGTATCGATTCAACATTATGGCCTTTTAAAAGGGGACAAAGAAATTACAGAAGGACCAGAAGTAGAAAAATGGGCAAACGGTTTTGAAAACTATACCTTCGAAGAAAACAGTGGCACTACAACAGTTACCGTTGACTTAGACACCACCGTAGATTTTATAAGTTATATGAACGAGACTTACCCAAAAGCACTAGACAAGTTGAAAGAAATTTGTGAAAAATAACAATTTCAAGAGTATTTTAAAAATGCATAGGATTAAATAGAGGTTATGATAACATCGATTTTTATTTAATATTAAAACAACTCTAATTGATTGTTCGGATTGATCGGTTTAATTTTAGGAGGTTTTGCATCCCCAAAAACGGTTCTTCCTCCATATTTATAAGACTCATCCCTTTCTTTTTTTATAAGAGCATCCAAGTTGGTATTGGGTGTAAAGCTTTCTTCAGCTCTTCGCGATATCTCAGATAGTTTCCTAATGGCTTCGATTTTATCATTATTTCCAATTTTAGCACGATGAATCGCTCTTTGTAACGTATCGATTGTCTCGTCATAAATTTTTAATGGCACAGGAAACGGATGTCCATCTTTTCCGCCATGAGCAAATGAAAAACGAGCCGGGTCTTCAAATCGGGTTGGAGTTCCATAAATCACTTCGCTAACCAAAGCTAAAGATTGTAAGGCTCTTGGTCCCATTCCTTTTAAAAGTAAAAGTTCTTCGAAATCCTCAGGCTTATTTTCGTGGGTTGTCCATAACATCGCCCCTAGCCTTTTCATATTTACATCTTCGAGCCTAACATCATGATGTGCCGGCATAGAAAGATGTTGCATTTCTCTGATGATTTTTGTTGGGGACTCTTTGGATAGTTCTAAAATTCCTGCCCGGGATTTTTCGGCAGTTTGTGCCGTAAGATTTAGGATAGAACCCTGATTTTCTCCATATATAAAAGTGTGCGGTTCATTGATAAAAGATTTTAAATCCTGCGAATGCCAATGGTATCTTCTGGCTGTTTTAGAATCAGGATTCATTCCCTGCTGAATAACTGCCCATTGTCCTTTATTATCGACAATAAAATTATGCTGGTACAATTGAAATCCGTCCTGAATAGCGGTATTATCTACCTTAGCAGTAAGCCTACTGCAATTGGCAAGACTATTGCCATCTAGTCCAGTTCTCTCACCTACATACAAAAGCTCTTGGGGTGTTTTTATAGAATGACTGCCTTTGCCACCGCAGATATAGATTCCGAGTTCTTTGGAATGTGGGTTTACCGATTTTTTCAAAGCTCCCAGAACCGAAGTCGTTATTCCCGAAGAATGCCAGTCCATTCCCATGACTGCACCAAAACTTTGAAACCAAAATGGATTGCTCAGCTTACTGATAACTTCGGATGTTGAAAATTCCATGGCAATAGTTTCTACGATCGCTAATCCAAGTTTGGACATGCGTTCAGCAAGCCATAAAGGAACATGACCATAATGTAATGGAAGATCGGCGGTACCGGAACGTTTCATATGTGATATTTTATAAATACAAAATTAGACAATTATCGACAAAGCAGTTGTTAACAAGAAATAAACTCTATTAAATTGATTTTATGACTGTTACACATTTTAATGATATAAAAATCAAAGACAATTCTATAAGCATTTCTATATAGGGTAATTTACATTTGACTACATTAATTTTAAATAAATTTTATTATGAAAACCACAGAAACAAAAAAGGAAAACACAGCGAGCAAACAAAAAGTTGCTGCTAAATCATCTGCAGCAGATGGCTTGAGAGAATTATTTATTGATTCATTGAAAGATATTTACTGGGCAGAAAAAGCATTGACCAAAGCATTACCAAAAATGGCAAAAAATGCAACATCTCAAAATTTAATAGATGCCATTAACGATCATCTTACTGTGACACACGAACAAGTAAGCCGATTGGAAGAAGTATTTACTATTTTTGGAGAGAAAGCAACAGCCAAAAAGTGTGATGCTATGGAAGGTCTTATCAAAGAAGGCGAAGGCATTCTGGAAGAAACAGAACCAGGAGCCGTAAGAGATGCAGGAATTATTGCTGCTTCGCAAAAAATCGAGCATTATGAAATAGCAACTTATGGAACGCTTGCTGCATTTGCTAAAACTTTAGGAGAAGACGATGCCGTAAACCTGCTTTTACAAACGTTAGAAGAAGAGAAAGAAGCTGATGTCACTCTAACTGAAGCTGCTTACAATACTATCAATTTTGATGCAGCTGGCGAAGAAGCCGCAGAATAAGACAAAATTCATATGCTGATAAAATTTGAACTCAAAAAAACCTGCAGCGATACTATTCACTGCAGGTTTTTATATTAAAAGATTGTCTGTTGTTATTTATGACCCGATTCCAAATAGGTTTTTAGATTTAAGATATCATCATTTACAATTTTTTGAAAATAAGGGTTCAGCAGTTTGGCCGCATTTTCGCCAACAATTCCTAATGGAGCACGATAGGAAATAGTGATTTCAAGTTCAGTTGCTTTCCCTTTTGGCTTGAAAATAACTTTCCCTGCATTTTCGATGGATGAATTTGGTAAAGAATTCCAGCTTAAAAGCTTTTCTTTTTCATCTTTTACTATTTCTGCTTTCCATGATAACTTACCGATTCCTGCTGGACCTTTGGCAGTCCATTCTGATATTGTATGATTGATAGAGGTGACAGATTGTAGATGATTCATAAATTTAGGTAGGTTTTCCAGATTTCTCCAAAAAGCATATACTTCACTGAGCGGTTTATTGATGACGCTGTTTACTCTGATATTTACATTATGTGCTTTGTCATTTTTAAGATGATCCACAGCATCATATACTGGGCAATAGCCGCTAAGACCTCTTAAAAACATTGCGCCGCCAAGACCACTTTGCGCTAGGCTTTTGTCTTTTTGACTTAACCCATTGTATAAAATATAAGCACCACTTGTAAGCATTAATAATCGCTCAATCGTTGATACATTTTTTTTCGTTTTCGAAAACAGTGTTGGTAATTGTTGTGTTATTGCTTCCATGATTATAAAATGTTATTGTTTGCATTTAAAAAAATTAAAATTGCTATTGTTTATTTTTTATCCTAGTCATTATCCCTATAAAGGGTTTCATCGCTATGATTATCATTTTGAATTAGATCTTCAGTATCATTATCAGCTATGTTTCCATTTTTAATAATGAGATCGTCGTCTATAATATCAGAATCATTTTCTTTATCAGCATCTTTCTTTGTCTTTTCCTGATCCGATTCTTTTTCTAATAATTTTTCAGTATAACCAGTATTCGAATTATTTTGATCTTCAGCATAATCATGCTCTTCTAGATGTTCAAAATTTTCCTCATCAATGTCATACGAATTTTGATTATGGCTTCCATCTGTGCCATTCGATTTATTTCTACTTTCATCAACATCATTTCTAAGATCTTGATTTTCGTCTCTTTCTGTATCCATTTTTTATAAATTTTAGATTAGTATTTAGATTGTCTTTTCTTAATTTGAATTAAAAAAAGACAATCTTTTCTATAGGATTGAGTTAATTTTTACGATTTATCCAATCATCATCTACATTAGGGTCGTATTCATCGTTGTCATCATCATCATCTTCGTCATCGTCATCTTCGTCATCAATATAAATTTCTTCTTCTGATTCATAATCATTGATATGTCTTTTTTCATCTAAATCAGACTCATCAAATGCTTCATCGTCATCACTTTCTTCATCTAAATCTTCATCATCTGGATCTGGCTCAAGATTTGGATTATCTATATCATCGTGATCTACTTCCAAATTTTCATCTGGATTATAGATGGGATGAGAGTTAACAAAATTATTAGAAGGAATAAAAGTTATTTCTCTATCTAATTCAAAATCATTCTCTTCATTCCAGTTTTCTTCTTCATTATCACCTGGGTTGTTATCACTATAAAGATTTGGTTTAACATTGCTTAGTTCTTCAAAATCTTCTGTTGTGCGCTGGTAATTCTGATTTGGATCATCATTCAAATTTGATTTTTCAAAATCGGTCGTGCTTGGAGTGTCTGTGTAATTACGATCATCCTGATGATAATTACGGTTTCTATTATCTTCCATTTTTATTTGTTTTATGATTTAATAAATTGCTTTTTACGGTTTTTTTTTAAGTTTTAATTACCCCTCTATTTTTTTACTTTCATTTAGTTGTATTGCGCTGATGGTAATTTGATTTAATAATTAATGTTCTCAAAATTAGAGATAAGTAGAGATACTTCTTTACACAATTAAAACACTCAATTATATAATTTACAGCACTATACATATAAAAAGTTAATTTATTGAACGCGTAAAAAAAAATTACCCCCAAATAGTTTTTAGCTTTTTGGGGGCAATGTAAAATGATATTTTTTTTAAAAATTTTATAGTAAAAGAAAAGATTCAGCATAGAACGCATCCCTAGATGATTTGCTCAGATTATTAACATTTCGAATATGTTAAATTGGTAAGTGAATTATCTTGTTCTAGGTTGTGGTAAGGGTACAAATTCCGTTTCATTAGGAACTTTTGGAAACTTTTGATCAATCCAGTCTTGTTTTGCTTTTTCAATTACCGCCTTATCCGAATGCACAAAATTCCAATAGATGAAATGTTCTTCAGGAAAAGGTTCCCCACCAAAAATATAAACGGTCGTATTCTCGCCCATTTCAAACTGACAAAGACTACTTTCCTTCGCTACCAAAATTTGTTTTGAAGGATAAGTATTTCCATCATTTTTGATTTCACCTTCCAGAATATACAAGGCACTTTCTCCAAAAAGATCTTTACCTATATTGAGTGTCGCTTGGCTTGTACTTTTAATTTCTATCAGATACAGCGGACTATAAACAGGTACTGGTGATTTTTTTCCAAAAGCCTCACCTGCAATAAGTTTTACGGTAACATTATCCTGTTGCCATTCTGGAATATCTTTGGCTTCAACATGTACAAACGAAGGTTCAATGTTTTCTTTTTCTTTTGGTAATGCTACCCAAATTTGTAAACCGTGAAGACTTTTATCGGTAGTCCTCAAATACTCTGGTGTTCGCTCCGAATGCACCACACCTTTTCCTGCTGTCATCCAATTAACTGCTCCTGGTGTGATTTCCATTTCGGTTCCCACGCTGTCCCTATGCATTATGGAACCCTCGAATAAATAAGTAAGCGTTGAAAGTCCAATGTGTGGATGTGGGGGCACATCTAAGTTTTGATAATCTTTGAGTTTTGCTGGTCCCATGTGATCCAAAAACACAAAAGGTCCAACGGCACGTTTTTCACGAAAAGGCAACAACCTACCCACAAGAAAGTTACCAATATCGGCAGCTCGTTCTTCTATAATTAATCCAATGTTTGACATGTTTATAAAATTTATATTTCTTAGTAAAAAAGCACAATCCTTAATTTGTAAGACTCTTTAAATTTATAAAAAATATATCAGATTATATCATTGTTGCTTTCCATCAATTAATTTTAGATTAAGCTACAAAAAACCCTAATCTTAATAAATTAAATTAATTATATTTGCGCCGTCTTAAAACTATCCTCATTTAAATATGAAATAGTTATAATTCAATAGTTACAAAAATATCTAACTTTCAAACCAATGTAAATTGGCCCTCATTTTTAACAGTATTTAATTCATATAATGAATCCATTCAAAACCGTTTTATACGCCTTTATACTTTTACTTTCACAAAATGCAATCTTTGCTCAACAAGTAGAAGAAACACCAATAAATCAAAGCGAACTACCTAAATTTATTACTGCAAACTCCATTGCCTATTCTGATATTCAAATAGAAAAAGCATACAATTACGATATGCTTACTTTGGGAGATACTGTTTTAATGCTAAAAAATGGAACTACTTACCCACCCAATCACAGAGATTATAAACGATTAGGAATAACAACCTCTATGTATGCTGGAACAGCTGTAATTGCTTTTGGAATACTATGGGCAATGCCAGAGAGTGTAAGTAATTGGGACAAAGAAGAAATTAAAGAAAAGGGCGTTTTTTGGAAATGGAAAGAAAATGTAAAAGCGGGTCCAGTTTGGGATGACGATGATTGGGTTCTTAATTATATAACACACCCTTATTCTGGAGGAGTTTACTATATGACCGCAAGAAGCAGTGGTTTTACTGTGCTTGAATCTTTTGGATATTCTGCTCTTATGTCTACTTTCTTTTGGGAATATGGAATAGAAGCATTTGCCGAAGTACCCTCTACTCAAGACCTTATTGTTACACCTGTATTAGGATCCGTTGTTGGAGAAGGCTTTTTTTATGCCAAAAAAAGTATTTTAAGACATGATCGTCGCGTTCTTAAATCTAGATTTTTAGGATATACTTCTTTACTTCTAATGGATCCATTCAATACTTTATTGGATAGTTTTGGTTATAAAGAAAACGTAAAAACACAAATGAATATTGCCCCAATTGGCCTTGGTCCAGGAAGTAATAAAAGTGTTTGGGGATTAAACTTCAATATGCAATTTTAATTGATAACTATTTTTAATACACAGAAAATCATTTTATTAAATCAATTCCTGCATTAAACATTCAAATCAAATTAAAGCGTTAAAATTTAAAAATAAATTAGATTTTAACATCGGTAAGGGAAAATAATTATTACTTTTAACTCCTGCTAATCACTATTTTATAGTAGATCTATGTTAGTTATTAATTCCGATTAGCATCTGATTGTTCACTAATTTATTAACCTTTAAAAATGATTTTTTTTGAGTGAATTTAAAATTATTGTCGCTTTAATTTTTGTGGTTTTAAATTATATATATTTTTTAAGAACTATTTTAAAATATAAGCAGATAAATGAAAAATTTGTCACAATCCGAATTGATAAAAAGTAACACCTAGAGGTCCAGTAAAAGATTTACAATCCAATAATTTTGTGTCATAACAAAAAATTGTATCAAGATGGTAAACTTTAAATGTATAGATAACCGATGGTCGTAATGTGAAATTTAGCCTTTGTAGATTATAACAAATGCTTTGATTTATAGACAATCCATTTATTAAAATGAACAGGAAAGTTTTATTTTTATTTCGACCTATACGGTATAAATAAAAATAAAAAGAGAAAGACTAGTAAATATTACTAGTCTTTCTTTTTTTTACTCTTTAACCAAGTATATTCCATCTTCCTTTATCTCAATGAGTTTTTCTTTATATAAAGCTCCAATTGCTTTCTTAAAGGTTTTTTTACTCATCTTTAACACCGTTTTTATGTCTTCTGGATGCGAATTATCTGTTAGACGTAAAAAACCTCTACTGGCTCTTAATTCGTCCAGAATTTTTTCAGCATTCGGTTCTATACTTTGGTAGCCTTGAATTTGTAGCGCTACATCAATTTTATTATCAGGTCGAATTGTTTTTATATACCCACGCATACGATCACCTGTACGTATAGCATCATCATACACTTCATCTTTATATAGCAATCCTTTATGCTTTTCATTGATGATAACATTAATTCCTAATTCTGTAATATGCGATACGATTAAATCTACCTCTTCCCCTTTTTCAACAGTTAGATGGTCATTTTTCAGAAATTGGTTTAATTTGCTTGAAGCTACCAAACGATTGGTTTGTTTATCTAAATAAAGATACACCAAATAACGTTTTCCTTTTTCCATCGGACGTGCCTGCTCTTTGAACGGAACCAAAATATCTTTTTCCATTCCCCAATCCATAAAAGCTCCAACTTGGTTAATGTAATTTACTCGCAAAAGAGCAAACTCATCTAATAAAATATATGGCTCTAAAGTGGTAGCAACAGGACGTTGTTCGTGATCCAAATAGGCAAAAACAATAAGCTCCTCACCTATTTCAAATTCATTTGGTACATATTTATTAGGTAATAGTATATCGTGTATTCCTTCAGGGTCTTTTTCTGGGTTTCCTAAAAACAAACCTACTTTGGTATCACGTAAAATAGTAAGTGTATTGTATTTTCCTATTTCAATCATTTTTATTGAGATTCTGAGTTATAAAATTCAACTCATTTTAAGTTGCAAAGGTACGAACTTTGAAAATGTGATTTATAAAACATTTTAAATAAAAAAAAGCGTCTTATAAAGACGCTTTTAAAATAATATTCTAAATTTTTAATTGTAAGCACTCTCTCTTCCAAAATGAAGAGTTAACAAATAGTAAACAACTGCGCGATATTTATTTTTATTGGATTTGCCATATTGCTCTAATACTGCATCAATTCCTGCTTTGAGTGCTGGACTATCTGACAAACCTAATTTCTTGATTAAAAAATTCTTTTTTACTGTTACTATTTCCGATTGTTGTGTCCCTGCTATAATAGAAGAATCAGGATTGTAAATAGAGGGACCACAACCTATCGTTACTTTAGTCAATAACTCCATATCAGGATTAATTCCACACTTTTCTTTCAAGTCGGCAGCATACTTTATAATTAATACATCTTTTGCGCTCATAACAATAAAATTAAGTTAGTTTCTTTTTTATAACTAACTCAAATTTAGTAATTTATTATTTATGTGTGCGATTTTTATTCATTATTTTTTATGGAATTATTATCCCTCAAATTTAATAGGTCTTTTAATTATGAAAACAGTTCCTACATTAGATTTAAGCCGAATTACTACAATACTATTAATTATCTAAAATGGGCCAACAAAAAACTATTGCTTTTAAAATATTAAAACAAAGACATCATCTTCTAATTAGCTTAAAATATTTTTATCGTTTTTGAACATTCTGCTTTTCTAATGCTCTTTGATACCTAAAAATTTATCCAACTTTTTAACATTTTAATTTTAAAAAAAACTAAAATATTATTTTTAAAAATGATTTTTATGTGCTATTTTACACATATTAATTAATATGTTAAAAAAGGAATAATCCGTTGATTTTTTATTAAACTTATAATTATTTAATTATTCAAATTACTATGTTTGCGCAATAGAAAAAGTTTAAATCGATGGTTTCTTAAAAAATATTTTATTATTTCATGGATATTTCTAATACATTAAAAAACAACATTTTACTGTATTTTCTTAAAATGATAAAATAAAATGTAGAGAAAAATTTACACTATTAATTAAAAATAAACTTTTTAAAGTTCTTCCCTCGCTCCCACAAATCTATTTATAAACTTAAAAAAAAAAAAAAAACATGTTAAAAACCTACCTAACAAATTTTAAAGGATTCAGCAGAGAAATATGGATCCTTACTTTTATTACTTTTCTCAATCGTGCAGGAACTATGGTAATACCCTTCCTTTCCAAATACATGAAAGATGATTTGTCTTTTTCATACACACAAATTGGAACGATTATGGTTTTCTTTGGAACTGGTTCAATAATTGGTTCTTGGCTAAGTGGAAAACTTTCAGATAAAATAGGCTTTTATAAAGTGATGGTTTTTAGTTTATTTATGAGCGGGATAGTTTTTATTGTTTTGCAATATTTGACTTCATTTGAAAGCCTTTGCATCGGGATTTTAATTCTAACTTCGATTGCTGATATGTATCGACCTGCTATGTTATTGGCTTTAGATACTTATGGAAATAAGGAAACAAGAACCCGCGCATTAACGCTAACTAGAATTGCCATAAATATGGGCTTTTTAATTGGTCCTATTTTAGGAGGATTAATAATTATGAAAGTTGGCTACAGTGGATTATTTTGGGTTGATGGCATAACCTGCATACTTGCTATCCTAATTTTTAGCATATATGTGAAAGAAAAGAAATTACCATTCAAACTTAAAAAAATAAAAAGCATCACTAATCCAAATAAGGTTATTTTTAATGACAAACCTTTTTTATTGCATTTATTAATTACAATGATAACTGGAATACTATTTTTCCAAATGTTTACCACATTACCATTATATCATAAAGAGCAATTTAATTTCACCGAATTTCAAACTGGTTTATTATTGAGTTTAAGTGGTTTATTTATAATCCTTTTTGAACTTCCAATAGTAAGGTATGTTGAAGAAAAAAACATCGACAGAATTAAGGTAATTTCTTTAGGAATTCTCTCTATGTCCATAAGCCTATTACTAATGCTATTAAGCAGTTGGAGCGGTATTTTAATCGTCATGATAGCTTTTATGTCAATAGGTGTCATGCTTACTTTTCCTTTTGCTAATGCATTCGCAATGAGCAGAGTCCATATGGATCTTAAAGGTAGATATATAGCGGTATTTACAATGAGCTATAGTTTCGCTCACATCTTAAGTGCAAAAACAAGCATGGGAATTATCGAAGCATATTCTTATCAGGCAAACTGGATTTTTATGGGAACTCTTGGTTGTATCGCTTTAGCTTTATGTTATTGTTTATCACTAATGCTAAAGGCTGAAAAAACTGATATTGAACTTAAAATTAAACAATCCTTTTTTTCTCAAAAAGAAGCTGTCTGATTTTTGCTATTTTGACAAACTAATTATTCTTTAAAAAAATAATTTTTAACTAAACACTTATAAAAAATTTTATAAGTGTTTTTTTTTTAGTTCTAGATTATTATTCCATTAACTATCAAAGTATAAAAGATAAAATGATTACTGATTCTTTATTAACGTTTTTTTTTGATTTCGGGTCTAACACCCTCTATAAAACCAACTATTTAACAAAACCAAATCTAAAATAATAACATTGCACTCGATGTCAAAGTAAACCATCTTATACTAATACTTTGGCACAACATTAGGCCGATTAATTCATTTAAGCACTACTTCTGTAAAATACTTTTAAAATCAAAATGTAGCAGTACAAAAAAAACCTTAAACATAAATGCTTAAGGTCTTTTCTTTTAGAATAAATTCTCTTTAAATGTAATTATTCCAGCATACTAAATTTTATTATCGATATCTTTTTTATAACGATTAAGCATTGCTTTAGTCATTCCAATATTTCCTTTTGAAGAATCTACTGCTAAATAAATTAAATACTCTCCGTTATCTGAAACATCCACAATATGAATCTGTGAAGAAAGTGTAAAAATGATATCGTCTATTTTCTCTTTCAAACCTAAAGAGGCAATAACATTCATTTTTGATTTTACTACTTCTAAATTAAAAGCTGATGCTAATTCAGGATCAAATGTATCTACAGTTGACAACGAATAATAAGAAATACCGCTCTTGATTTCTGCAATTGCAACTGCAATAAAACCTGGCATGTTGTCTCTTAAGTTTTCTCCAAATTGTTTTAAAAAGTCTGACATAGTGTATATAGTTAAATGGGTTAAGTTTTAAGAACTAAATTATCTATTCCTTTAAGGAGTAATCCTAATTTAGAAATATCATTAGTTGTTGTAATTAAAAATAAATTATCATCAAATTTATTTCCAATTAATAATCCTGAGTCTGTTTTTAACACAATCTGTTTCAAATCACTGAATTTCATATCCTCCAGCATTTCTTTGCACATTGTAAAAATAACGTTAGACATTGCGGCTATGTTTATTGGATATTCTATTTTAAAAGAATCAATAACATCTCCATTTTTATCAAAGACTAAAGCCGTTTCTAGTCCTGTATTTTCTAATTTTTTTAAATCCATCTAAAATTATTTTTTGTGCAATAATACACATATCTATTTAAAAAAAAAGTATTATTTTATTACAAAAGTACATAAAACAATCATTAAAAAAAGTATTTTTGCTAAAAAAAATGTATGAAAGAGATTAAAGATACCAGAAAAATCAAATTATTAAAAGCTGCTTTAAATAAAAAATTAGAAGATTTTCGAAAACTAAGAATTTCTAATATTCCAAAGGTAGAAGTGGTTATAACTCCTGAAAATGAAAAAACTAAATCAAAAAGTTTCTTTTCAAAATTTCTAAAAAAATAGCTGTATTCTGATGTTTAAATTACGATATGGTTCCGATATAAAAAAATAATTGTTTAACTATTTTTTTTAATTAACATTAAACTAATCACCTGATTTACTGTAATTAAAATAACACAAAATAAAAATCGGAATAAAAATTTAAAATCATCTGTTATTTACACCCTTTTTTTGACAGGAATTAAAATGAATTAGCACTATTTATACAAATTAGTAAGAGATTCTAACTTCAAGTTTTCGATGGAAATTTAGCAGTATAAAGAAGTATTAAATTTATTACACTCTATTATTATAATCAATTGCTCCATTCCGAAATTCACTAAGATGGTGATTTTTGGAATGGAGCAATTGACCACCTTTCAAAACAACAAAGAATAATGAGACTTTGAAAGGCAAATAAAAATCTTCTTATTTTTTAATCGTATAATAAGTCTTTTTTACAACTGGAATACCACTAGCTGTAATACCTTCTAAAGCAACTTTCACTTTAGTTTCTACACTAGTGTTAAAATAACTTACACTAGCATTCCCTGTTTTATCTGGATTTAAATAAGGATTCCAATAAATGGTATTTCTTACAGCTGCTTTATCGTCTAACGCTGGATTTGGCTTACTTGGATTTGGAACATAAAAAACACGAGCCGTATAGAACCCTTCTATATCTTTTTTAACCGTATTATAAACTTTTATTTTTTGTTTCTTTCCATTTGTAGTAATGGCAATAACGCCTGTTTCTGAATTATAATACCCTCCAAATGATGCTTTAATGCCTTCTATCTTCAAAACATCAGCAGGTTGAACAAAGTCGACTTGTAAATTGTCTACCACATTATAACCATCCAGAACGAAAAGCGGCGGTGCTTGATAACGTGTGAATCGAACAGTGTTATTTCCATCAATGTTTTCTGCAATAGTCCCTGGTATTTTTTGCTGAATAAGCTGATAAATATCTGTAAATTCGGCTGCGCTTGCATCTGCAACATAAGTAAAATCGGCTATTCCAACAATAGAAGTTCTACTATTTTTCTTTTGGGTTGTAATTTTAACATCATTTAAAATATTTTCAGGTTTTACACCAAATGCTACAAATTTCTTAAACACATTTTCAGTTGATTTACTTAATGTTTCTGGAAAACCAATTGTTCCAATTTCAAATGAAACAGGAATCGGATCTTGCTCAATAGGATCTGGTACTATTTCTCCTTTAAACTTTCCTTTTTCATTTCTAGAATTTAAATACATACTAGTTTTTCCTGAAAACATAAGATTTTCAAATTTGTAAACTCCGCCAGCATCAGTAGTAGCATTAAAAATATTAAAACCCTTTTTATTCATTAAACCCAAAGTCATATTTTCACCTACCAATGGCTTATCACCAAGAAGTTGTTTTACTCTTCCAGATATTGTAATTCCTTTTTCTGCTACATAATCAACACTTTCGTTAATTACTGGAGTCGTTTTCCATAAAAAATCTCTCCAACCTTGAGTCAATAGTAAGTTATCTAAGTCTTCTAGTCGCTTTACGTTATTAGAATCAAAATAGTACGCTGGATTATTTACCTTACCTCTAATATCAGATTCCATCAAGAAATAAGAACTAATATTAGTTCCCAAATCTTTGTCCTCTACTTCTCCATTCATATCTGTAACACTTAAAGAAAAACTTGCCGATTTTGCTACTCCTGTTTTTGATTTTGAAGAAACACTTATAGAAGTCTTTTCTTGTGGAATATAACTAGTTTTATCAGTAACTAGCGTCACATCTAAATCATGTTCCTTTTCAACATATACCAAACGCTCACTTTGTGGCTTAGCATTACTATCTAACAAAGTTATTTGACTAATCCCTTCAGGTGTTTTATCTTTTGGCAATTCAAAAGACAATGATGCTTCTGTAAGTGTTTGTGTAGTTTCTAAATAAGAAATTCCTCTTGCTTTACAAATAACCGTAAGAACTCCATTAGGATTTTGTGCCAAGGTTGCTGGATTTGTATTAATGGTTATAATATTTTTCCCTCTGAATAACCTATAATTCAGTAAATATCCTTGCTTGGTAGCTTTTGGCAATTCAACACGAAGTTCTGTTCCTGCTTTGGTTTTTATTTTTGCGTAATACTGCTTCCCTTCAATAGGAATAATTTGAAATTTGCCCATGCCATCATGGGAACTTATAAAAGGGGTAATTAATTCGTTGTTGGAATCGAAGACTTCTCCCGTGACGTCTATTGGCTTCCCACTACTATCAACCGCTTTAAACCCCACAATGCTAGCAACATTTTCTAAAAGAGAACCTCCTTCAGGAAAAAAATCAACTTTAGATGTATTTTTTGCACCACTTGTGAGTGCATCGATTACCTCAGTATTATCATGCTTTTTAGCAGGATCTTTTGCAGGGCCTGGTTCATAAACATTAATAATTTCAATATCTTTTTTAAATACAAAATCATCACCAAAATTCCTATTCCAATTGGTGTATGCACGCAATTGGTAATGTCCCGGTTTAACACCAAGAGAATCCAGCAATTTAAAATCACCATATCCTAAACCAATTTCTAAATTGGTTTTGTTTCTTGTAATTATTTTAGAATCGGGTGCAATTAATTCTACATATAATATATTACTATTATCAAAAAGAAAATTATTATAGGCTCGGACATCATAAGCTTTATACCATAAATCTTCACCAACAAAATAAGTTGATCTATCGGTGTGAAGATATATTTTCTCTATAGCCCCAATGGTTTTCTTTTCCTGCGCCTGCAAAAAACCAATTGATAGAACAAACCCAAAAAAACAAAGCAATATGCTTTTTTTACTGCTACTGAAAGATTCAAACATTTAAAATCAAAATTTATGTTAAACAATATTAAAAAACTGACAAATATATATAAAAAACCTTGTAAAAGTGTGTAAATAACAATTATAAAAAGAATATAATTTTTAATATAAAATTAAAATCTACTTTTTAAAATAGGACTTAAAAAATTAAAAAAGGTTTAAACACTATTCCAAAAATTAACACGTTCTTTCAATAAATACTTTAATTTTTTAGTATATCCGCAAAATAAAGAATTTTGTTCTCTATCAAATTCCAAACTCAAAATCTATTTTTTGCATAACGATAACTAAAATCTTCTTTTTTAATCTTTATTTTAACTGCATATTATTTCTTAATTGTATAATAGGTCTTTTTTACAACTGGAATTCCACTAGCGGTAATCCCTTCCAAAGCTACCTTTACTTTAGTTTCTACATTAGAATTAAAATAATTTACACTCGCATTTCCTGTTTTATCTGGATTTAAATAAGGGTTCCAGTAAATGGTGTTTCTTACTTCTGCTTTTCCATCTAACTCTGGATTGGGTTTGCTTGGATTTGGAACATAAAAAATACGCGCCGTGTAAAATCCTTCTATCGATTTTTTAACAGTATTATAGGATTTTGTTTTTTGTGTATTTCCATTTGTCGTAATAGCAATAACTCCTGTTTCTGAATGATAATATTGTCCACTTTGCATCCCTCTGATTGCTTCTATTTTCAAAACATCAGCGGGTTGAATAAAATCTAACTGAAATCTATCTATCATCGTAAAACCATCTATAACGAAAACTGGTGGCGAATTATAACGGTAAAATCGAACAGTGTTATTTCCATTAACATATTCTGCAATAGTACCTGGGATTTTTTGTTGAATAAGTTGATAAATATCAGGGAACTCCGCCGCACTTTCATCTGCAATATAAGTGAACTCAGGTATTCCAACAATTGAAGTTCCGCTATTTTTCTTTTGGCTAGTAATTTTAACTTCGTTTAAAACATTTTCTGGCTTCACGCCAAAAGCTACAAATTTCTTAAACACATTTTCAGTTGATTTACTTGTTGCTTCAGAAAAACCAATTGTTTGACTTTCAAAAGAAACCGGAATTGGAGGTTGTCCAATAGGTTTTTGCAAAATTTCCCCCCTAAACTTCCCTTTCTCATTCCTAGAATTTAAATACATGTTAGTTTTTCCAGAGAACATAAGATTTTCAAATTTGTAAACTCCCTCAGCATCTGTAACGGAATTAAAAATATTAAGACCTCTTTTATTCATTAAACCCAGTGTCATAGTAACACCCACTAATGGCTTTGCTCCTAGAAGCTGTTTTACTTTTCCAGATATTGTAATTCCTTTTTCTGCTACATAATCAACACTTTCGTTAATTATTGGAGTCGTTTTCCATAGAAATTCTCTCCACCCTTGAGTCAATAGTAAGTTATCTAAATCTTCTAATCGCTTTACATTATTAGAATCAAAATAGTATGCTGGATTATTTACCTTACCTCTAATATCTGATTCCATCAAAAAATAAGAACTAATATTTGTACCAAAGTCTTTATCCTCTTCTTCTCCATTCATATCCGTTACGCTTAAAGAAAAGCTTGCCGATTTTGGCACTCCTGTTTTTGATTTTGAAGAAATACCTATAGAAGTCTTTTCTTGTGGAGTATAACTAGTTTTATTCGTAACTAGCGTCACATCTAAATCATGTTCTTTTTCAACATATACCAAACGCTCACTTTGCGGTTTAGCATTACTATCTAACAATGTTATTTGACTAATGCCTTCGGGAGTTTTATCTTTTGGTAATTCGAAAGATAATGAAGTTTCTGTAAGTGTTTGAGCCGTTTCTAAATAAGAAATTCCTCTTGCTTTACAAACAATTGTAAGTACTCCATTAGGATTTTGCGCCAAGGTTGCTGAATTTGTATTAATAGTGATAATATTTTTCCCCTTCAATAACTTATAATTCAGTAAGTATCCTTGCTTGGTAGCTTTTGGGAGTTCAACACGAAGTTCAGTTCCTGGTTTGGTTTTTATTTTTGCGTAATACTGCTTACCTTCAATAGGAATAATTTGAAATTTCCCCATGCCATCATGAGAACTTACAAAAGAGGTAATCAATTCGTTTTTGGAATCGAAAACTTCTCCCATGACATCTATTGGTTTACCGCCGCTATCAACAGCTTTAAAACCAACAATGCTAGTAACATTTTCTAAAAGAGATCCTCCTTCGGGGAAAAAATCAACTTTAGACGTGTTTTTTTCACCACTTGTAAATGCATTGATTACCTCTGTATTATCATGCTTTTTAGCAGGATCAGGCGCAGGACTTGGTTCAAAAACGTTAATAATTTCTATATCTTTTTTAAATACAAAATCATCACCAAAATTCCTATTCCAATTGGTGTACGCACGCAATTGGTAATGCCCAGGTTTTACACCAAGTGAATCTAATAATTTAAAATCACCATATCCTAAACCAATTTCTAAATTGGTTTTGTTTCTTGTAATTATTTTAGAATCGGGTGCAATTAATTCTACATATAATATATTACTATTGTCAAAAAGAAAATTATTATAGGCTCGGACATCATAAGCTTTATACCATAAATCTTCGCCAACAAAATAAGTTGATCTATCGGTGTGAAGATATATTTTTTCTATAGCTGCAATGGTTTTCTTTTCCTGTGCCTGCAAAAAACCAATTGATAAAACAAACCCAATAAAACAAAGCAACGCGCTTTTTTTATTTCTACTGAAACATTCGAACATTTAAAATCAAAATTTACATTAAACAACTTAAGAAAGACCAAAGAAACATAAAAATAATCTTATTTCTTTATAGTGTAGTACATCTTTTTTACAACTGGAATCCCACTGGCAGTCATCCCCTCTAAAACTACTTTTACTTTAGTTTCTACACTAGAATTGAAATAACTTACACTAGCATTTCCTGTCTTATCTGGATTTAAATAAGGCGTCCAATAAATGGTGTTCCTTACTGCCGCATTATCATCTAACTCCGGATTAGGCTTACTTGGATCTGGAACATAAAAAACACGAGCGGTATAAAATCCTTCTAACTCGTTATATATAGTATGAAAGACTTTTGGTTTTCGTTTATTTCCATTTGTAGTAATGGCAATTACACCCGACTTTGAACCATAATATTGCCCTGATTGTGGTTCTCTGATAGCTTCTATTTTCAAAACTTCAGAGGGTAGAACAAAGTCTAATCGATCAAGTCCCTCTCTAAAACCATCTATAACGAAAACTGGTGGATGTTTATAACGAAAAAACCGAACAGTTAAGCGTGGAAAATCTCCTTCAGTTAATTCTACAGTAGTACCTGGAATTACGTTTTCAATAAGTTGATAAATATCTACAAAATTGGCAGCACTTGTATCTGCAACATAAGTGAATTCTGGTATTCCAATCATTGAAGTACTATCAAATTTCTTTTTGCTAGTAATTTTAACTTCTTTTAAAAAATTATCAGGTTTTCCACCAAAAGCTAAAAATTTCTTGAACACATTTTCAATTGATTGGTTTGTTGTTTCAGGAAAATCAATTGATTCACTTTTAAAAGTAACAGGAATCGCAGGGTTTTCAATCCGTCTTAATACTATTTCGCCTCTAAATTTCCCTTTTGCATTTCTGGTACTTAAATACATTTTTGTTTTTCCAGAGAACATTAGGTTTTCAAATTTAAAACGACCAATAGAATCCGTAACAGCATTAAAAATATTAAAATTCTTTTTATTCATTAAACCCAAAGTCAAATTAGTATTTACCAATGGCTTGGATCCTAGAAGTTGTTTTACTTTTCCTTTTATTGTAATTCCTTTTTCTGCTACATAATCAACACTTTCATTGATTATTGGAGTTGTTTTCCATAAAAATTCTCTCCAACCTTGAGTTAATAACAAGTTATCTAAATCTTCTAATCGCTTTAGATTTTTAGAATTGAAATAATACGCTGGATTATTTACCTTACCTCTGATATCAGATTCCATCAAAAAATAAGAACTAATATTGGTTCCCAAATCTTTGTCCTCTTCTTCTCCATTCATATCTGTTACGCTCAAAGAAAAACTTGCCGATTTTGGCACTCCTGTCTTCGATTTTGAAGAAACAGTTATAGAAACCTTTTCTTCTGGAATATAACTAGTTTTATCCGTAGCTAGTGACACCTCTAAATCATGTTCTTTTTCAATATACACCAAGCGTTCGCTTTGTGGCTTATTATTGCTATCAAATAATGTGATTTGACTTATACCTTCGGGAATTTTATCTTTTGGCAATTCAAAAGACAATGAAGTTTCTATGAGCGTTTGATTACTTTCTAAATATGAAATCCCTCTTGCTTTACAAACCACAGTAAGCACCCCATTGGGATTTTGTGCCAAGGTTTCTGAATTTGTATTAATGGTTATGATATTTTTCCCTTTGAATAACCTATAATTCAATAAATATCCTAGTTTAGTTACTTTTGGAAGTTCACTACGGAGTTCAACCCCTGCTTTGGTTTTTATTTTTGCATAGTACTGCTTCCCTTCAATGGGAATAATTTGAAATTTTCCCATACCATCGTGAGAGCTTACAAAAGAGGTAATTAATTCGTTATTGGAATCAAAAACTTCTCCCGTGACATCTATTGGCTTCCCACTACTATCAACCGCTTTAAAACCCACAATGCTAGCAACATTTTCTAAAAGCGAGCCTCCTTCAGGGAAAAAATCAACTTTAGACATATTTTTTGCACCACTGGTGAATGCATTTATTACTTCAGTATTATCATTCTTTTTAGCAGGATTAGGTGCAGAACCTGGCTGATAAACATTAATAATTTCAATATCTTTTTTAAATACAAAATCGTCACCAAAATTTCTATTCCAATTGGTGTATGCACGCAGTTGATAACGCCCTGGCTTTACCTCAAGAGAATCTAACAATTGAAAATCACCATATCCTAAACCTAACTCTAAATTGGTCTTATTTCTGGCAATTATTTTAGAATCGGATGCAATTAATTCTACATATAAAATATTGCTATTATCAAAAAGAAAGTTATTGTAAGCTCGAACAGCATAGGCTTTATACCATAAATCTTCACCAATAAAATAAGTTGATCTATCAGTGTGAAGATATATTTTCTCTATAGCTGCAATGGTTTTCTTTTCCTGCGCCTGCAAAAAACTAATTGATAGAACAATCCATAAAAAACAAAAAATACGGTAATTTTTATTTCTAGTAAAGGATTCAATCATATAAAATCTAGTTTTAGATTAAACAATTTTTAAAAAAGACCTATAAAACTTATCTACAACAAAATACTAAGCGAATTAAATTTTATTGTTTTTTATAGTGTAATAAGTCTTTTTTACAACAGGAATGCCAGAACCAGTAATTCCCTCTAAAACTACCTTTACTTTAGTTTCAACTTTAGAATTGTAATAATTCACGTTAGCACTTCCTGTCTTATCTGGATGCACATAAGGATTCCAATAAATGGTGTTATTTACGGCTGCTATATCATCTAGCTCTGGGTTAGGCTTTTCTGGATCTGGCGTATAAAAAGTTCGAGCTGCATAATAGCCATCCATTTCTTTTTTAATAAAATTAAAAGTTTTCTTTTTTTGTTTATTTACATTTGTAGTAATTCCAATAACACCTGTTTCTGAACCATAATATAGTGATCCTTCAATCCCTCTGATAGCTTCTATTCTTAAAACATCAGCTGGCTGAATAAAATCTACTTGCGTTTTATCTATCGCTGTAAAACCATCTATAACGAAAAGTGGAAATCCTGTATAACGTGTGAATCTAACAGTGTTATTTCCATCGATAAATTCTGTAATAGTTCCAGGAATTACTTGTTGAATAAGTTGGTAGATATCTATATACTGATCAGCTACCCTAGCATCTGGAAAATAAGTGAACTCTGGTAATCCAACAAGAGCAGCCCTATCATATCTCTTTTGAGTAGTAATTTCAACTTCTTTTAAAATATTTTCTGGCTTTACTCCAAAAGCTACATATTTGGAAAGTACATTATCAACTATTGGCTTTGGTGTTTCTAGCAAAACAATTGGTTCCTTTTCGAAAGAAATAGGAATTGAAGCTCGGTCAATAGAATCTAAGACTATTTTACCGATAGCCTTCCCTTTTTTATCTCTACTATATAAAAGGATTTTGCTTTTCCCTGTAAATGCTACATTTTTAAATATAAAACGCCCTATAGAATCTGTATACGTTTGATAAAAATTAATACCTTTTTTATTCATTAAAGTCATTGAAACTCCACAATTTATTTTTGGCTTTTTACCAAAAAGTTGCTTTATACTTCCAGCTATTATAATTTCTTTTTCCGCTTGGTAGTTCCTACTTTCGTCAATTATTGGAGCAGTTTTCCATAGAAAATCTCTCCAACCTTGTGTTAAGAGTAAGTTGTCTAAATCTTCTAATCGTTTTAAATTAGCTGTATCAAAATAATAGGCGGGATTATTTATTTTCCCCCTAATATCAGATTCCATTAAGAAATAAGTACAAATATTGGAACCAAGGTCTTTGTCCTCTTCCTCTCCATTCATATCAGTAACACTTAAAGAAAAACTGGCCGATTTTGCTACTCCTGCCTTCGATTTTGAAGAAACACTTATAGCAACCTTTTCTTGCGGAATATAATTAGCTTTATCAGTAACTAGAGATACCTCTAAATCATGTTCTTTATCAATGTAAATTAAACGCTCGCTTTGTGGCTTATTATTACTATCCAATAATGTAATTTGATTTATACCATCAGGGCATAAGTCTTTTGGCAATTCAAAAGACAACGAAGTTTCTTTAAGTCTCAGACTGCTTTCTAAATAAGAAATTCCTTTTGCTTTAAAAACCACCGTTAATACTCCATTCGAATTTTGCGCGAAAGTTGCTGAATTTGTATTAATGGTAATAATGTTTTTTCCTTTGAAAGCTCTAAAACTTAACAAATATCCATATTGAATAGCTTTTGGCAATTTTGTACGAAATTCTGATTCTGTTAGCGTTTTTATTTTTGCATAATATTGTTTGCCTTCAATAGGAATAAATTGAAATTTTCCCATCCCATCATGAGAACTCATAAATGAGGTAATCAATTCATCATTAGAATCGAAAACTTCTCCCTTACAATCTATTGGGTTTCCATTATTATCAACTGCCTTAAAACCTACAACGCTAGCAACATTTTCTAAAAGTGAACCTCCTTCAGGGAAAAAATCAACTTTGTACAAACTTTTTTTGCCACTTGTAAATGCATTGATTATCTCAGTATTATCATTCTTTTGAGAAGAATATGGAATAGGACTTGGTTTATAAACATTAATAATTTCAATGTCTTTTTTAAATACAAAATCATCACCAAAATTTCTATTCCAATTGGTATACGCACGTAGTTGATAATGCCCTGGTTTTACTCCAAGGGAATCTGTTAATTTAAAATCGCCATTCCCTAATCCCATTTCTAACTTGGTCTTATTTCTAGCAATTATATTCGAGTCGGAGGAAATTAATTCTACATATAAAACCTTGCTATTATCAAAAAGCAAGTTGTTATACGCACGTACATCATAAGCTTTATACCATAAATCTTCACCAATAAAATAGGTTGATCTGTCGGTATGAAGATATACTTTCTCTATAGCAGCAATCGTTTTCTTTTCCTGAGCCTGTAAAAACCCAATTGATAGTATACAACTAAAAAAACAAAGAAATATGCATTTTTTATTTATAGTAAAGGATTCAAGCATATAAAATCTGATTTTAGATTAAACAATTTTAAAAAAACACCAATAATAAAAAATCAATTATGATTTTACGATTACGACATATGATTAAAAAATTATCAAAAATCATGCCGAATTTAACTTTTTTTAAGTAAAAATATTATTACTATTCATGAAAACAATTGTTTTAAACTATTTTTACTAAAAGCTGAATTAAATAAAAGAGTTTGTTTTGTTAATATCACTATTATTATAGAATGCTTTTTTACTGATTTTAAAACAGTTGAAACCATTCCATTTTAGCGAATCATTCACTATTTTGTAAAAAAATACCCCAAATTCATAGATTAAAATATTTTTTAAATCTGTGAATTCGAGGTAAAGCTTTATCGTTTTTAGGATATTACAACAGAGCCCTAAAAACAATTAATTGTTTTAAAAAATTAAACCAATTCTTTAAAATACTGTAACAAAATGTTGTCATTTTCTAAAGTTGGCGTAAAAATTTCTAATATACTTGGTTTATCATTTTGTTCGTACAAATCCTTTAAACTAGTATCTAAACTAGCTTCATCTTTAGCTATAAGATATTCAAAACCATACATTTTCGCTAAATGCTCAGCAGTCAAAGAATGAAAAGTTTCAAAAAAAGTATTAAAAACTGGTGTTTCTGCATGTCCTGGTAAAATTCTAAAAATACCCCCTCCTCCATTATTTATCAAAATAATTTTGAAATTTTTTGGAATATAATTGTTCCAAAGCGCATTGCTATCGTATAAAAAACTAACGTCACCCGTAATAAAAACTGCTGGTTTAATATTCCCTACTGCTGCTCCAATGGCTGTTGAAGTACTTCCATCGATTCCACTTGTTCCTCGATTGCAATACACTTCAATCGAATTATCAATAGCAATTAATTGAGCATATCTGATTGCCGAACTGTTACTAATTTGCAACTGACTGTTTTTGGGTAAACTACCAAGCACTTTTTCAAAAACTTTCAAGTCCGAAAAAGGAATTTTAGATAAGTAGATTTCGCTCTTTTGATTACGCAATGCTTTAACCGCATCCATTTTACTGAAATAATTACTTTCAATTTTTAAAGTTAATGGCAAAAAGGTCTTAAAAAAAGTATTAGAATCCAGCTCTAAATGTTTCGTTAAACAACCGAAAGTATCATACGCTCTTAAAGAATCTATGTGCCAATGGTGTTTGGGTTGGTATTTTCTTAAGAACGCTTTTACACGTTTAGAAACTACCATTCCTCCAAAAGTGACTAAGATTTCTGGTTGAAATTCCTCAAAATCTTCGGCAGTAAAAGGCGTTATAACAGTATCTATGCTATTTATAAAAGAGGAATGATGCAAATTTGAAGTCGTTTCGGTCATTACCACCACCGATTCATCATTTGCCAAAGCTTCAATAATTGCCGAATCGATTGTATTGGGTTCATTCACACCTACAAGAATCAATTTTCGGGTAGCTGAGTTCCAAAGACTCGCACATTCTAATAACTCTATAGTATCAATTGTCTGCGGCACATTTGCGGAAGCGAAAACTTTACTCTCTACACTTAAATCCGAAACGGTTTCATACAAAGGCTCTTCAAAAGGAGCATTGATATGAACTGGTCCTTTTTTATCAATTGCTGTATTGATAGCTTCATTTATTTTTCTGTCGTTTTCATCTGAAACTTCTTCGGTTAAATTGGCATTATATAAAGAATGGTTTTCAAAAACATTCTGCTGGCGAATGGTTTGGCCATCTCCAATATCTATTTTACTTTGAGGTCTATCCGCAGAAACTACAATAAGCGGAATTTCACTGTAAAAAGCTTCGGCAAGCGCAGGATAATAATTCAACAAAGCCGAACCAGAGGTACAAACAAGCACAGTAGGTTTTCTAGTTTGTTGTGCTATTCCCAAAGCAAAGAAAGCCGCAACACGTTCATCAGCTATGCTATAACATTGAAAAGCGGGGTTACTCGCAAAACCTATCGTTAAAGGTGCATTTCTTGAACCGGGAGATATAATGATATTAGTGATTCCTTTTGCTAAAAAAATTTGAAGAATGCTTTGTGCTAAAGGTATTTTGGGGTAAGTCATTTAAGAGGTTTAAAAGTTTAACGTTTAAAAGTTTAAAACAAAACTTCTAAAATTGTTTTGCAAAGTTACAAAGTTGCTAAAGCTTTTCAGCTGATTTTGGTCATATTTTCATAATTTTGAACAACAAATAATTACCCATGGAAATCAAATTAAGACCTTATCAAACTGGGGATACTCAAGCTATATTAGACATTATCAATTACAACATCCTAAATTCAACTGCCTTATACGATTATAACATTCGAAGTTATGAGCAGCAGAAAGCGATATTAGAAGAAAAAATCAACAAAGGCTTCCCTGTTATTGTTGCTGAATGTGACGGAAAAGTAGCTGGTTTTGGAATGTATAGTGAGTTTCGATTTCGAGAAGCCTATAAATTTACCGTAGAACACTCTGTTTATGTAGACAACGATTATCACGGAATGGGAATTGGAAAAATTTTATTGGCAGAATTAATTCAAATAGCAAAAAAACAGAACCTTCATACGATGATTGCGGTGATTGACGCCGAAAATCAAAGCAGTATTCATTTTCATGAAAAATTTGGTTTTGAAACTGTCGGAATTATAAAAGAATCTGGATATAAATTTGACCGTTGGCTACATTCGGTTTTTATGCAATTGATTTTAGAATAAAATTTGATCTAAGTCTAAAAAGCAAACACGAATTTCACAAATTGCCACGAATTCGTTCGTGAAATTATTACACGAATCAAATTAACCGCATTGATTCGTGTAAATTAGTGAAATTAGTGTTCAAATTTAACCTTTACAATTTGTATAGGCAATGATTCGTATATCAAAACATAATTACCACAGTAAATCATATCCTCACAAAGAATAGTATCTTTGCACTTTTACAAATACTATGGATTTCACTTTGCTCTCTTCTCCCCTACAAGGATTTACTGATTTTCGATTTCGAAATGCCCAAAATAAATATTTTGGAGGAATCGATACTTTTTATTCTCCATACATTCGACTAAACGGAAAACTGGTTATAAAATCATCTTACGAACGCGATTTGCTACCCGAAAATAATTCAGAATTGGAAGTAATTCCACAGGTAATCACAAACGATGCTGAGGAATTTTTATTTGTAGCCAAATATGTTAGAGAATTAGGATACAAAGAATTAAACTGGAATTTAGGATGTCCTTACCCTATGGTTACGAAATCTGGTATGGGTTCTGGGCTTATTAGTAATACCGAAAAAATTAATCATATACTTGAAAGAGCGCATTCTGAAACTGATATTATTGTCTCTATGAAAATGCGTTTGGGATATGACACTACCGAAGAAATTCTAGATGTCTTGCCTATTTTAGACAAATACCCAATTAAAAACATAGCCATACACGCACGTATAGGTAAGCAATTATACAAAGGAGGAGTTCATCTTGATGCGTTCCAACAATGTATCGACAATACTAAGCACAAATTGTATTATAACGGTGATATCACTTCGGTAGCCAAATTCCATGAAATGCAACAGCGTTTCCCATCAATTGACCATTGGATGATTGGCAGAGGATTAATTTCAGATCCTTTTTTGCCAAGCATGATTAAAAATAACTCTTCAGAATATCCTAAGGATAAAATGGAATTATTTAGTGCCTTTCACGATACTTTATACGAAGGTTATAGTGAATCCTTATCTGGTCAGACACATATTCTATTAAAAATGCATCATCTGTGGGAGTACTTTTCTGTAATATTTTCAAATCCGCATAAAGTGCATAAAAACATCAAAAAATCCAAAAGCATCAAGAATTACGAAGCTACGGTTAAGGAAATTATTGCCAAAGAAAAATAATTTTCTAGTTTGTTTTTTTTAAATAAATATCAATAAAACAATTTAATAAACTCCGAATCTTATAAGTTTCAACAGTAAACATGTAACATCTTTAAGTGCGTATGCCAATATATTTGCATCTAATCTTAAACAAAATCATCATGAACCTAAAAAGAATTTTCGGAGCATTACTTACTGTGCTTGGTATAACTGGACTTATTTATGCGGCAGTACTATTTACAGGTACATCGGGTCAGACAAAAGATATTAAATCACTAATTATTTTCGGAGTGTTGGGAATTGTATTTTTCAGCTCAGGAATTAGCTTGGTGCGAACAACAAAAGACGAATCGTAATTTTTTTTAGAATAGCTTTTTTATTTATCTAAAAAAATACATCAGGCATTTTTACAAACATCCTTTGTCACAACAAAAAAGAGCTTGACAACTGCCAAACTCTTTTTATATTGATAAGTAGAATGATTAAAAAACTACGCCTTAATCCAATTCACAACTTCTGGATCTGTTGGTAAGGTTTTTGGAGCAATCACTTTTACTAATTCTCCTTTTTCATTGATAAGATATTTTTGAAAATTCCATTTTACTTCTGAATCTTGCAATCCATTTTTAGACTTTTGAGTCAAAAATTGGTACATAGCACACATATCATCTCCTTTCACAGAAACTTTATCCATCATAGGAAACGTAACTCCATAATTCAATTGACAGAAACTTGCAATTTCTTCTTTAGTTCCTGGCTCTTGTGAATTAAAATTATTAGCAGGAAAACCAACAATTACAAATCCTTTGGCTGAATATTCTTTATACAAAGCTTCTAAATCTTTATATTGTGGCGTTAATCCACATTTTGAAGCGGTGTTTACAATCATTACTTTTTTACCTTTTAAAGAAGCAAAATCAAACGTTTTACCGTATAAATCTTCTACTTTAAACTGATAGATCGTTTGTTTCACTTGTGCTTGAATTTGAATATTAAAAAGGAACATTGCGCATATAGCGACTACTATTTTTTTCATGGTTTATTATTTTTTATAAAATTAATCAAAATCAAAATAACATGTTATCATTTTACTATTAATTATGATTGAAATATTCATTGAGTAGCAAAGAAGCCTGTTGTTATCAACAACAGGCTCCTAAGCAAATTAACTTACAACAATTAAAAAACATACGTAATCATTCCTTTTAAGAAAAAAGGAGTTCCGGGGGTGAAGTGAATTTCTTCAACTGGAGCAGCTTCGTTTCCAACGTTAGTTTTTTCGATGTTGAAGACACCCAACTCATTAGTATGCGCATGACTTTCAGTAGTGGTATTTAGTACATACGCATTTTCTATTGGGTGTCCGAACACATCAATAATTTTACCTTTTACATTTTGAGCATGAGAACATAAGCCAAGTAAAGTCATAAAAAATTATCAGAACTTTTTTCATTAGTATATATGATCATACCAATTAATCATACATTCTATGACTATAAAAACTATTTACGTAATTCTATGAAGTTTGGTTTTAAAAAAATGAAAAAAAAATCGATATTTCACATAAACAACTAATTAACAACAACTTAAATCCAAATTATTTATACCCTTGAATGTTATTTAATTTTTAATGAATTAATAAATTGAATTTTATCAAAGATGTTTTCTTTTTTAAATAAAAACAGCTTAATGATATATAAAAAATAAGCCTCTAATTTCCAATAAATTTGAAATTAGTTACTATTTAAAATGAAATGTATATGTTTGTAAGACATTAATCAAAATCATTATGACTCAGGACGAATTATTAGTTTTAATTTACAAGAAGGATGAAAAAGCTTTTACTCATTTATACGATATGTATTCTAAAAGTTTGTTTGCTGTCATCAATACTTTAGTTAAAAACAGAGAAGAAGCCGAAGATGTTTTGCAAGAAGTCTTTGTGAAAATTTGGAAAAACATCGATTCGTATCACGAAAGTAAAGGGCGTTTTTATACTTGGATTCTTAATATTGCTAGGAATACTTCGATTGACAAACTGAGATCTAAAAATTTTAATAACAGTCAAAAAAACCTTTCCTCCGATAATTTCGTACATCTATTAGACGACAGTAACAAACTATCGCATATAATTGATTCAATTGGAATTCAAGAATTTGTAAAAAAACTGAAACCCAAGTGTATTGAAATTATAGATTTGTTATTCTTTAAAGGATATACACAACAAGAAGCCTCTGAGGAATTGGCCATTCCTTTGGGAACTGTCAAAACACACAACAGAAATTGTATTAACGATTTACGACTTTATTTAAAATTATAATGGATACAAAACAATATATAGACTCAGGGATTTTAGAACTTTATGTGTACGGTTTACTCAGTGAAACCGAAAACATAGAAGTTGCTGCTTTGGCAAAAGAACATAGCGAAATAAACGATGAAATAATTTCAATAGAAAAAGCGATTGTTGCTTTATCGTCTACATTTTCACCTTTTCATTCGGTTGCTAACTATGAAAAAATCAAAGCTAAATTAGAGTTGAAACATGGAAAAGTAATAGAAATGACGCCAAGCAAATCAAGATATGCTTATGTGGGTTGGGCCGCTGCTGTTATTTTACTTTTAGGAATTGGTTATCAATATCAACAACTGAACGAGACCAGTAATCAAGTGGTTTCTATCAATTCTGAAAAAGAAAATTTAATTAAGGCAGTCGATTCATTAGCATTGAAAAATAAAACTATCGAAACAAGTTTAGCGGTGGTTCGCGATCCAAAAAATACTGTAGTAACATTAGGAGGGCAAGTAGTCTCCCCTACTTCATCTGCAAAAATATATTGGAACAAAGAAACGAAAGTGGTTTATGTTGATGCATCAGGTTTGCCAAAACCTCCAAAAGGAATGGTTTATCAGGTTTGGGCATTAAAATTAGCACCAGTTTTAACTCCGACAAGCATTGGATTATTGAAAAATTTCGATACCAACGAACAAAAACTATTCGAAGTTAGCGATACTGGTTATGCCGAAGCTTTTGGAATTACTTTAGAACCAGAAGGAGGAAGTTTAGCGCCTACTATGGAACAATTATATACTTTAGGAAAAGTTTAGTTTAATACTAATTATATTAAAAAAAAGATGCCCCAAAAAGGGGCATCAATTAACTAACTGTAATTGATAATTGACATTAGGTTGCTTTCTTTTAACTAACTAAACAAAACCTTACTATGAAAAATAACCTACTAATTTTCAAAGAGATACAAACCTAATACCGTTATCTTTTAGTTATATTTCAAATACCATGCCAAACACCAATAAAGAGCACTTTTCACCCACTAAAAGGCAGATAACTAGCACTTTATAAGTTTTTTACTGTTTTAAAAGTCTTAAAAGTATTTATTATATAAAAAAGAGGTTCAAATTGACATTTGAACCTCTTTCTATTTGTTATATTGTCATTAGACAAATTACTTCTTCTTATAAAACTTTCTATATTTTGGATAAGTCACAGCTCCAATCAAAGAAATTGTACCCAAAGAATACCAAATCCAACTCAATGAATGTGCCTCACCACTTGCGTAAGAATGCAATCCTACTAAGTGAAAGTTTACTCCATAATAAGTAAATAGAATAGATATAAAAGCAAACATACTCATTAGATTAAAAATCCATTTTCCTCTTAATGAAGGTACAAATCGAGCATGAATCACAAAGGCATAAACCATAATACTAATTAATGCCCAAGTTTCTTTTGGATCCCATCCCCAATAACGTCCCCAACTTTCATTAGCCCATTGTCCTCCAAGGAAGTTTCCGATAGTCAACATAATCAAACCAATGGTCAAAGACATTTCGTTGATGTAAGTAATCTCTTTTATATTCAGCGCCATCTTGGTTTTGTTTTTCTCATTGGTACAAAAGATCAAAACAAGTGATACAAAACCTAAAATCATCCCTAAAGCAAACGGTCCATAACTAGCTACAATAACTGCCACGTGGATCATTAACCAATATGAATTAAGAACAGGCTGTAAATTGGCAATTTCTGGATCTATCCAATTGGCGTAAGCCGCCGTAAGTATCATTGCTGTTACAAATGCTGCCGAAGCCACAGTTAATTTTGATTTTATGTCAAATGCCAATCCAAAAAACATCGTTGCCCAAGCCACATATACAATAGCTTCATATGCATTACTCCAAGGTGCGTGTCCAGAAATATACCAACGTGCTCCTAATGTAAGAGTATGCAAAAGAAATAACACAGCAATAACGACATGCATAGAGTTGACTAAAATGCGTATTATTTTTGAATCTTTAAATATTTGTAGAATAGTAAATAACATCATCAAAATAGCGGCAAACAAATATGCATAAGGCAACTTTTGAAGTAAGTCATATTTATTATAAGCAATCTCTAAGTTGATTTTGTCTTCACTTGGTCTTACTTTCGCCCCAAATTTCTTCTGAAAACCATCAATACTTACCAATAATTCATCGGCAGTTTTATAGTTTTTAGTTTGAATAGCATGGCTTAATGTTCCAAAATAAAGTGGCAAAATACTTTTAGTATAAGTAGAATCCATTCCTTTTAAACCTGCATGCTCCAGTTCTAAATAAGAAATCCATTTATTATTTGGATCATTCGGAATTGGAAAAATTCTTAAAATACTTCCGCTTAATGCCGATTCCATTAAGTTTACCTTTTTATCAGTTTCAACGAAATCTTTTTCAAATTGATTTGGATTTCCTGCTTTGTATGCTGCATCTAAATAAGGTGACAATTTATAATTTCCTTTCTCATCGAAGAAGGAAATAAAAGGAGCGTATTGATCTTTAGAGTCAATTCCGATAATTTTTCGGATACTATCGTTTCCAGATTTTATATAAACAAGCGGAATTTCAATCCATAATTGTGCACTTTGTGTCATTGACAAAAACACCTGATCAGAATTCATTCCGTTATACGTATCCGAATGGCTAACTTTTCGCAACAATTCAGACGAGAAAGTATTAATAGGTTTCATTCTACCGCCAGCATCCTGAATAATCAATCGACCAAATTTTGCAGCATGTTCTTTTGTTACCGTAAAAGAAGTCAAAACAGAATCTAATTGCTTTTGAGTTGGTTTTATGCGTACATGTGCAGGACCTGCACTTTCCGTACTTGCATCACCAGCATGATCATGTTCGTGGTTGTGATTATGTCCTGCTGGATCTTGAGCAAATCCAGTAATACTAAAGAACAATACCAAAATTGTTATAAGTTTTGCTTTTTTATTTTTTACAACATCCAATTTTCTTTTCAAATCGGCAAAACGAGAATTTTTAACAAACATAATCGCCATCATACTAAAAAACAACATAAAGTACCCAATATAAGTAATAGTCGTTCCCCAATAATCATGATTTACAGACAAAACTGTTCCTTTTTCGTCTGGATCAAATGAAGATTGAAAAAAGCGATATCCTTCATGATCCAATACATTATTCATAAAAATTCGAGCATCAAATGGCTTAACAGAATCCTGAACCGTTACCTGACTCTCAAAAGAAGAATAACTTTTCTCTGTACCTGGATATTTACTAGCGATAAAATCATTTAATTTTATTTTGAAAGGCAGTGTATACGCTTTACTTCCGTAGAAAAAAGAATATTCTACATTTCCTATTTTTACAGTTTTAGGGTCACCAACTTTCCCCTTAGAACCTAATAATGTTACCAATTCTTCCTTGCCATTAGCAGTCAACTTTATAACTAAAGCATCATCATGATTTTTTTCTTTAAAATCATTTTTAGTTTCATAATCAATTACTCCTGTCACTGCTGGATCTGGAAAAACAAAACGAATATCCCCAATACTATACAACGAACGCATCATCAAAGGTTGTTCGATGTCTTTTACAACTTTGCCCTGTAACTTATCTGCCATTCGCATAAAATTACCTTCAAAAGGCATTTGAATTTTATAATCACCATCGGTAGTTATGATATTTATAGCACCATCAGTATGTTTATTCAATGCGAAAAGGACATTATGAATGTTTTGTACCTCACCTGATTTTAAAAAATGTTCTTCTCTGCCGCCATCACCAGCTTCTACCAATTTAAAATACAAAGTCCCTTTTGGATCAGGTTTTACGTATTCTTTGGCTCCCATAATATAATTTTGATATTGCACTTCAAATGGAGCTCCTCCAAAATCACCTTTCATCGAAAAATCATTATCGGTAACTGGTGATAATAAAAGTGATTTATCAAAAACTCTGCGTCTCATTTCTCCTTTGTATTCTCCATCAACAAAAAGAGTCAAAAACATTTTATCTGAGTAAAATTGATTTTCGGCAGCACCTTCTCTAATAGGCATCATTCCTTCAAAACTAATATAACGCGTAGTGAAAGCCCCAGCGATTATAAATACAAAAGCCAAATGAAGCATTAAAGTTGCCCATTTTTCTTTTCTTAATAAATTATAACGTTTAATATTTCCAATGAAATTAATCATAAAAAAGCCCATAATAGCTTCAAACCACCAAGTGTTATAGATTAAAATTCGAGCGGTATCAGTATTGTATTTACTTTCGATAAAAGTTCCGGTACCCATTGCAATTGCAAAAGTTAAGAACAACATAGCCATTAATCGAGTGGAGAATAGAACAGAGAATAATTTTTTATCCATTTGGGAATAAATTTCGTTTGTATAAAGTGTCGCAAAAGTACTTAAAAATGTCCATTTGTTTTAGAATGCAATTGTTAATTTAAACCAAAATTAGTATGCTTTTTTTAGCAAAAAACAATAAAACATGCCTCGTGCTGTTATATCATCAATCAAAATTTTGAATTCAACTCTTCTTTTTTTTTGTTAATTTTGCCAAATGATTAAAATAGCGATTATAGGTTCAGGAAATGTAGCGCAACACCTTATTGATGCTTTCGCAAAAAGCAAAGCAATAGACGTCATTCAGGTATTTTCAAGAACCCAAAACCAAATTATTTCCAATATTGATTTTAGTAAAATCACTACTGATTGGAATGCTTTGAAAGAAGCTGATTTGTATATTATTGCAGTTTCTGATGATGCTATTACTAAGGTTTCTTCACAATTACCTTTTGAGAATCGATTAGTGGTTCATACTTCTGGAAGTGCACCGTTAACCTCTTTGGATAACAAAAACAGAAAAGGTGTTTTTTACCCTTTGCAAACCTTTACCAAAGGAAAAGCAATCGATTTTAAAACCATTCCGCTTTGTCTTGAAACTCAGATTGAAAAAGATTATACTATTTTAAATGAAGTGGCGGTTTCCATTTCAAACAACGTATACTCTATTGATTCTAATCAACGAAAAGCATTGCATGTGGCTGCCGTTTTTGTTAATAATTTCACTAATCATTTATACCAAATAGGAAATGAAATCTGTCAGGAAAATAATGTTCCTTTCAATATTTTAAAACCTTTAATCCTTGAAACTGCCGAAAAAATAATGACGCTTTCGCCAAAAGATGCTCAAACTGGTCCTGCAAAACGCAATGATAGTACAACTATCAATGCGCATGAATCTTTTTTATCCGATGAAAATCAATCTAAAATTTATAAAATATTAACCCAATCTATACAAAATCATGGCAAAAAGCTATAAAGAAATAATGAATGATATTACTACGTTTATTTTTGACGTAGATGGCGTACTTACTGACGGTTCTGTCTTTGTTACTAATGAAGGAGACATGCTAAGAACAATGAATATTCGGGATGGTTACGCCATGAAAGCTGCTATAGAAAGTGGTTATCATGTATGCATTATTTCGGGAGGAAGTAACGAAGGAGTTCGAGTGCGGTTACGTAATTTAGGAATTACCGATATTCATTTGGGAACACCAGATAAAGTAAAAACTTTCAAAGAATATACTGATGTTAACGGTATTAATCCAGAACAGGTTTTGTATATGGGCGATGATATTCCAGATTTTCATGTAATGAAATTAGTTGGATTACCAAGTTGTCCCCAAGATGCTGCTCCCGAAATAAAAACAATTTCAAAGTATATTTCACATAAAAACGGAGGAAAAGCCGCTGTTCGCGATGTTATTGAACAAGTGATGAAAGTACAAGGAAAATGGATGGAGTATTTTGATGGAAAACATGACTAAGTGATTTTAGAATTCAGATTGCAGATTTTAGATTGCAGAGATCAGAGAGTATAACTTTATTATAACTCAAATTTTACAATTTACAATTCACCATTTACCATTCATTATGAAATACCTCAAACTAATACGTTACCAGAACCTACTGATGCTCGCTTTAATGCAATTGCTTTTTAGATATGGATTTTTAAATTATCAAAGCATCCCTTTGGCTTTAAACGATTGGCAATATCTGGTATTAGTATTGGCTACCGTTATGATTGCGGCTGGCGGCTATGTGATTAATAATATCATGGATCAGGCAACTGATAATGATAATAAACCCAATCAAGTTGTTGTTGGCAAAAGTATTTCCGAAGTCAGTGCCTACAATGTTTATTTTTTTGTAACTATTTTGGGTGTTGGAGCAGGTTTTTATTTGTCGAATGTGATTGAAAAACCAGGATTTTCAGCTATCTTTATTGGTATTTCCGCAACTTTATATCTTTATGCTACCAGTCTAAAACAGATGTTGCTTATCGGAAATTTTGTTGTGGCTCTTTTGCTTGCTTTTAGCGTGGTTATCATTGGTGTTTTCGATCTTTTACCAGTGATCAATCCAGGGAATAAAATAATTATGGCCGACTTGTTTTCGGTACTTTTGGATTATGCTTTATTTGCCTTCGTCATTAATTTTATTAGAGAAATTGTAAAAGATCTCGAAGATGTTAATGGAGATTATAATCAAGGAATGAATACTTTACCAATTGCTCTAGGCATAAAACGCACATCAAAAGTAGTGTTAGTTTTAAGTTTGATTCCTTTAGTAATGGTTATCTTTTATATTAAAACTTACATTTTTGCCAATAATTTATATTTAGCAACATTATATTCTTTAATATTTATAGTCGCTCCATTACTCTATTTTGCAATAAAAATGGCCGATGCCAAAAAAACTAAAGATTTCCATCACCTAAGCACTATTTTAAAACTGATTATTTTATTTGGATTATTTTCCATTGCCATTATTACTTATAATATTCTTCATCATGCTTAAAGAAAAACTCAAAAATCACAAACTCATATTAGCTTCGGGTTCACCGAGAAGACAACAATTTTTTAAAGATTTAGACTTAGATTTTGAAATTCGTCTAAAAGATATTGAAGAAATTTTTCCACCCGAACTAAAAGCAGAAGAAATAACAAACTATCTCGCTGAGCTGAAAGCCAGTGCTTTTGAGGGTGAATTACAACCCAATGAAATTTTGGTTACAAGTGATACTATTGTTTGGCACAATAATTGCCCTTTAGGTAAGCCTAAGGATCATCAAGATGCTTTTAATATTCTAAAATCATTATCGAATGCTACGCACGAAGTCATCACTTCGGTATGTTTCAAGACAAATTTGTCTATAAATTTAATTACCGAAACAACAAAAGTTACCTTTAATACGTTAAGTGACGAAGCTATTCTTTATTATTTAGAAAATTACAAGCCTTATGACAAAGCTGGAGCCTATGGAATACAGGAATGGATTGGTTTTATTGGCGTATCAAAAGTTGAAGGATCTTATGCTAATGTGATGGGATTGCCTACTGATAAAGTATTTGCTTATTTAAACAATTTATAAAAAATGGAATTTTTCAATCAATATATCAAAGAGGAAATTAGTACGGGAGTATTATTATTGATTGTTTTTTTGTCTCGTGCAATCTTTTCAAAAATCATAAGAAAGTATGCCAAAACAAGTGAAATTATAGAAAGAAGAACCAATCTAGTTATTAAATATATTAACATACTAATTACCGTTTTGGCTCTAATTACTTTGATATTAATTTGGGGAGTTCAAGCCAAAGATATTTTTATTACGCTTTCATCAATTGCTACGATTATTGGTGTAGCCATGTTTGCACAATGGTCTATTTTGAGTAATATTACTTCGGGAATAATTTTGTTTTTTTCGTTTCCTTTTAAAATTGGAGACGTAATATTAATTCATGACAAAGATTTTATTGAAGAAGGTGAAATTGAAGATATTGGTGCCTTTCATGTAACCATGCGTTCCAAAGAAGGTGAAATTATAATATATCCCAATAATTTATTTTTTCAAAAAGGAATTTCGATTATTAAAAAACCCCAAATTTCTAATGATGAATTTACAGATTAAGCATTTTTTTTTACTAAACCCTAACTCTAATTTTAAATACAATGAAAACAATTAAATTATTAATTATTGGACTCCTTTTTTTAGGAGCAAGTTCAACACAGGCACAAGTTTCTGTAAATGTTAACATCGGAACACCTCCGCCAGTTGTAGTAGCATCACCAAGAGTTGTTATTGGAACACCTCCTGAATGGGGACCAGTAGGATATGACAATATGGAATATTACTATCTTCCAGACATACAAGTTTACTATGATATTAGATTATCACAGTACATCTATTTTGGAAATGGAAGTTGGATTCGCTCTTCAAGATTACCAGCATATTGTAGAGGTTACAACTTGTACAATGGTTATAAAGTAGTTTTGACTGATTATCATGGTAATGCGCCTTATGTGTATTTCAATGCTCACAAAGTGAAATACTACAAAGGCTACAAAGGAGCACCTCAAAAAAACAGAGGAGAATATCATCCTCAAAATGCTCCTAAACAACACCATGACAATGGAAATCACGACAATGATAATCATGGTAAAGAGCATCATGACAATGGTAATCATGGAGAAAAAGGGAATAAAGGAAAAGGAAAACATTAAAAAGTTCCTTTAAAATTATAAACAAAAGAGTGCTATTTAAGCGCTCTTTTTTGTTTATAGTTTTTATTTAATAGCAAAAAATGTTTTCATTTTGAATGGGAATTTTATAAAATAATAAAGAGAAAATACAACATGATTTATTGAATAAAGTATCAATTTTGTTAATGACTTTTTAATTTCAAAATTAATTCCAATATAATTATGGAACTCGCAAAATTACCTTTCTACGCAAAAATTTCCTGCATCCTTATAAGTTTAATTTGTTTCGGTTATATTTTTTACATCGGAAATGACATCATTACTCCTGTTTTGATGGCTTTTTTATTTGCTATTTTATTGGTTCCGATATTTACGTTTTTAAATACTAAATTAAAACTCCCAAGATATTTTGCAGCAATAACCTGCGTTCTTCTCTTTGTTGCGTTCATTTTAGGTATTCTGGCATTCATATCGTATGAAGTTACGGATATGGCTAATGATTTTGAGACTATCAAAAAAAATGCAAACTCATTTATAATTGATATTCATAAATTTATAAAAGCCAAGTTTAATATAAGTATTTGGGAACAAAAAAGATATATTGGTAATGTCGCTAAAGATTCTGTTAAAAACGGAAGTGGCACTATTGGTTCTGCAATAATGACTATAAGTGATCTTCTTTTGGAGAGCACTATCATTCCTATTTATATCTTCTTGTTTTTATTATACAAAGATCATTTTACTCTTTTCCTTAGTAAGTTAATCAACAAAGAAAATCATTCAGTTTTAAAGGATATTTTATCTCAAATAAAAATTTCAATAAATAACTACATCATAAGCTTAATCCTTGAAATGGTTATTGTTTCTGTTCTAACGAGTTTTGGACTGTGGATTATTGGGGTAAAATATTTTATACTGTTGGGACTGATTACAGGTATTTTAAATCTTATTCCGTACATCGGTATTTTAATAGCTGGTGTAATAACGCTTTTGGCGTCACTAACAGGTTCTGGGGAAACATCAATTATTTTAGGAATTTTGATTGTAAATATTATTGTTCAATTAATTGACAATAACATACTTGTTCCCTTAATTATTAATTCTAAAGTCGAAATTAATGCATTCGTATCCATAATCGGAATTATTGTTGGAGGTGCTTCAGCAGGTATTTCAGGCATGTTTTTGGCAATTCCTCTTTTGGCTATTTTAAAAATAATTTTTGATAGAATAGAATCTTTAGAACCTTGGGGTTATCTGCTAGGAAATGATATGCCAAAAAATTTCGCATGGCGAATCCGAAAAACTAGATCACAAACAAAATAAAAAAACAAATCTTAACTTTTTAAGTATTAAATTCAAACTTCTTTACTAGTATATCTATTTTTTAAATCTAGCCAATACATTATTTAGATGTCTCCTACAATAAAAATAGTCTTGTCATTTTTTTTATGCCTTTGCTTTCAAAGCAATTTTGCTCAGGTAAACACGATGAAAAAAGACAGTACAAAAGAAATCTATTCTAAAATTCGTAATTATTCTAAAAAAAATAATTTCACAAAAACCCTTCATAAACTTTTATTTAAATCCAGAAAACCTAAAAAAAAGGAAGAATTACTTGTGCTAAACGATACTGTAAATTATGATGGAAAAATCATTAGAAAAATAAACATAATCACTTTAGATCCATTCGGGTATTCCGTTGTTGACACTACGGCAGAGCCAAATCTTTGGGGAGAAAGAGCAGGTAACAGACTGCATTTAAAAACTAAAAAAATTGCGATTTACAATTTATTGTTAATCAAAAAGAATACTCCTTATGATCATTACAAAATACAGGAATCAGAGCGTATCATACGTTCCCAAAAATATGTAAGTGCAGTACGAATTTCAAAAGAATTCGCAAACAAAAAATCAGATTCGGTAGATGTTACCATTCGTGTTCTAGATTCATGGAGTACGATTCCACGCTTTTCGATATCTAGTAATCAGGTTTCTGCCGGAATAAAAGAAAAAGATTTTTTCGGGACAGGTCAACAGTTGGATTATCGTTTTACGAATCGTTTTAGTGATGGTCAAAATGCTAATGAAATATCCTATTCAATACCAAATATTAAAAACACTTTTATAAGTACTGTGTTTTATTACAATAAGGATTTAGATAATAATTATTCTAAAAGTATTGATGTAGAACGCGCTTTCTTTTCTCAGCTTACAAAATGGGCTGGCGGTGTTTATGTAGGTCAGGTATTTAAGAAAGATACTTTGCAAAGAGCTGATTTAGGATATGCCTATCAACGTTTTAAATATAATTTTGAAGATGTATGGGCAGGAAAAGCAACTAAGATTTATCAGGATGAAAACGAAGAAATAACTAATTTGATTATAACAGGACGCTTTTTGAATATAGACTATTTAGAAAGCCCAACAGACGAGTATGATCCTAACCATTTTTATTCTGACGAAAGACTAATTTTAAGCGGTATCGGTATTAACAGACGAAAATTTATAAAGGATAGTTACATTTTTAGAAATGGAATGACCGAGGATGTCCCAATTGGCAAAATCTATGGGTTAACTTTCGGATATCAGAATAAAAATGCTTCCTGGAGACCATATTTAGGAGGTCAAATTTCTTATGGAAATTATTATAAATTAGGTTTTTTAAGTATGAATTTCGAAGCGGGAACTTTTTTTGAGGAATCTAAAACTTATCAGACTTCATTTTTATTTGAAGCCAATTATTTTACAAAACTGTATAGCATTGGAAAATGGAAATTAAGACAATTTATAAACCCTAAAGTGCTCATGGGGATAAATCATGAAGATATTATTGGAGATCAGCTTACTATAAATGAAGATAATGGCTTAGCTGGTTTCAGCGCTGCATTATACGGAGCTGATAAAATGGTTTTGTCATTGCAGACACAAACCTATTCGCCAAATGAAGTTTGGGGATTTCGTCTGAATCCATATTTCAATTATACGATTGCAGCTTTAGGAAATTCTGATAATTCTATTTCAAGAAATAAAGCCTATTCTAAATTTACAATTGGAGTATTAATTAGCAATGATTACTTGGTATTTAGTTCTTTTCAAATATCATTGTCATATTATCCGAGTATTCC
This sequence comes from Flavobacterium sp. WC2509, assembly GCF_052683105.1. NCBI lineage: Bacteria > Pseudomonadati > Bacteroidota > Flavobacteriia > Flavobacteriales > Flavobacteriaceae > Flavobacterium > Flavobacterium sp. WC2509. The sequence goes on from NZ_JBQZFG010000001.1 coordinate 213,965, forward strand.
TTTACAGGGAGAGAATGTCATTAAAACGAATACTTTTGCCAATTCTGACTACGGTCTTCTTTCTTTTGAATTGGCAAAACCAAGAATCATAGAATATAAGTAACTCGAAAGTTTAAAAGTCGTAAAGTCCAAAGTCAACAACTATTTTTGACCACATTACCTAAAAAATTATACCCTACTGATTATTATTCTAAATTTTTATCCAACCACTCAAAAATAGTTTCGAATACTAAATCCCGAACTGGCTTTTTTGAAAGTACCAAATCGTGCATTCCGCCTTTAAAACCAATAACCTTTTTGTTCGGGGATTCAATTAATTTTGATTTATTGATAATATCTTTCACATTCAAAATAGCATCTCCTTGAAACATAGCTTCAGTCCATTTAGAAGGATAAACAGACTCTAAAGAATGTAATATCAAAATTGGTTTCATAACCGAAACTCCTTTCTCAATTTCTAAATGCCCCAAATGTATTGCATGTACCCATCCCGCATTTATAGAAGGTGCAACATGAGGTTTCCATTGCAAATTATAGTCCCATTCGCCAAAATCATTTTTATGCAAACTCTTACCATAAAACTTAGATAGACCAATAGGCAAAGGCAAATTGGAATTTATTTTGCCTAAAAAAGAAAGCACAGGAATAACGGTTTTCTTTTGAATCCAAGGCACATTAAAATCATAAAACGGACTATTGCAAATTAATACATCAAATAATTCTTTTTCCTTACGAAAATTGGCATACAGCGTTATAATTAAACCGCCCGTTGAATGTCCAAAAAGAACGATTTGTTCATTTCCTTCTACTTTAATTATTGTTAATGCTTGATCAATATCAGCATAATATTCAGATAAAGACCTCATATTATTATGTTTATGGTTTTTCAAAATAGATCGACCATATTTTCTTAAATCCAAAGCATAAAAATTATACCCTTTTTGGATAAATTCCTCTGCAATGATCTCTTGATAAAAATAATCATTAAAACCATGAATACACAAAATAGCTTTGGTTCCCAGTTTTGAACCACGTTTTCTAACTAATGTAGCCGTAACCTCCCCTTCATAATCATCGGGTTGCATAATGACAGTTTGTTCAAAACCATTCTTCAAAATATCTTCCGTGTAGTGTATATTCATTTAGTTCAGATTACTAGTAGACAAAGGGAAAGTCAAAATCATTGTAAAAATTCAGATTACATCATTCTCAAATTTAACATTCTAATTTTAATTAATTAGTATTAAACGGCATTATTTTGATTAATTTTTGCGGCTTTTAAAAATAATTTAATTTAAAAAATTAGACCATAAAGCACTAAACATTAACATAAATTCTAAAACTATGAGCCAATATTCTTTTATTTAATAGTATTTTTGAAGTTGCACTAATTCCATTTTCATTAAAAATAATAAACTCAATATATGCGAAATCTTTTTTTAAGACCTTTTTTGTTTTTTTTGTTTTTCACGACATTCTTACACGCCCAAAAACCTCAAAAACCAAGTTCTTCATCAATATATAATGAAATTCAAAAGCTTAATTTTTTAGGAACTGTACTTTATATAGCAGCTCATCCTGATGACGAAAATACCCGTTTAATTTCCTATATGGCCAATAAGGTTCATGCCAGAACAGGATATTTATCTTTGACCAGAGGAGATGGTGGTCAAAATTTAATTGGTCCTCAGTTACGAGAATTATTAGGAGTTATTCGAACGCAGGAACTTCTTGAAGCTAGAAAAATTGATGGTGGAGAACAATTTTTTTCCAGAGCGAATGACTTCGGATTTTCCAAAAATCCTGAGGAAACATTGCAAATTTGGGATAAAGAAAAAGTATTATCCGACTTAGTTTGGGTCGTTAGAAAATTTCAACCTGATGTAATTATCAATCGATTTGATCATAGATCACCAGGAACTACACATGGTCATCATACATCATCAGCAATGCTAAGTATGGAAGGATTTGATCTTGCTAATAGTACTACTGCTTTTCCTGAACAATTAAAATTAGTAAACGTTTGGCAACCTAAAAGAATTTTTTTTAATACTTCTTGGTGGTTTTATGGTAGCAGAGAAAAATTTGATTCCGCTAATAAATCCAATTTAACTTCCATCCAAACGGGTGTTTATTACCAAACTTTAGGGGAATCAAATCAAGAAATAGCGGCATTGAGTCGCAGTAGTCATAAATCTCAAGGATTTGGAAGTACTGGAGTTCGTGGTGAAGACACTGAATATTTAGAATTTCTAAAAGGGAAACCTTTACAAAATAAAACATCCATTTTTGAAGGTGTTGATACAAGCTGGAATCGAGTAAAAGGTGGAAAACCTATTGGAGAATTAATCAGTACTATTGCCAATCAATATGATTTTAAAAATCCATCGGAGAGTATTCCAAATTTAGTTAAAGCTTATAGCATGATTCAGGCATTGGACGAAAATCATTGGAAAACAATTAAATCTGACGAAATAAAAAAGATAATTGCAGACTGTTCTGGCTTGTTTCTAGAAGCTGTTTCGACTGCTCAAGAAGCGACTCCTGGAAGTATCGTAAAACTAAATTTGGAAGCTATTAATCGAAGTTCGGTAAACATGCAGCTACTGAACATTACTACTTTTCCTGAGCAAAAAACTACGGTTTTGAATACTGATTTAAAGAATAACACTCTTCAAAATAGTACGCTAGACTTACAATTACCACAATCAATAAACTACACGCAGCCGTATTGGTTAAAAGAAAAAGGAACTGTTGGTTTATACACTGTTAAAGATCAAAAAAACATTGGAATCCCTGATATTATAAGAGATGTCAAAGTAGTTTTTAATGTAAAAATTAATGATGTAGAAATCCCTTTTGAAAGAACCGTTGTTTACAAATACAACGATAATGTAAAAGGAGAAATGTATAGTTACCTGGATATTGTTCCCGAAATAACGACAACAATTCTAGATAAAGTATTGCTTTTTCCAAATACGAAATCAAAATATATTGGGGTAAGTTTAAAATCAGGAAAAGATGCTGTTAAAGGAAATTTAAAACTCGATTTACCAAAAGAATGGAAAGTTTCTCCCGAAACTATCGCGTTTCAACTTGACAAAAAAGGAACTGAGCAAACCGTCTATTTTGAAGTTACTCCACCTACTCAAATGAGCGAAGTTGTGGCCAAAAGCATAGCAACTATAGACAGCGAATCTTTTGATAAAGAACAAATAATCATTAATTATGATCATATTACAAAGCAGCAAGTTTTAAAAACAGCCGAAATAAAATGCATTCGAATTGATTTGAAAACCAATCACGAAAAAATTGCTTATATCATGGGAGCTGGTGATGAAGTTCCTCAGAGTTTAAGACAAATGGGCTACCAAGTAACACTTATTAAACCCGATGAAATAACTCCCGAAAAACTAGAATCTTTTGATGTTGTCATGACTGGCATACGTGCCTATAACACCATTAAAACTTTAGCATACAAACAAGATATTTTATTTGATTTTGTAAAAAGCGGAAAAACAATGATTGTACAATACAATACCCCCAATGATTTAGTTACTACAAAAATTGCTCCTTTTCCTCTAAAAATTTCAAATGACCGAGTAACAGAAGAAAACGCAGAGGTTCGATTTATAGCTCCTGAACATCCCCTGCTAAATTATCCGAATACAATTACCCAAGATGATTTTAAAGGCTGGACGCAAGAACAAGGATTGTATTATCCAAAAGAATTCGATAAAGCTTTTACTCCTATTCTATCATCAAATGACAAGGGTGAAAGTGCAAAAGAAGGTGCTTTATTGATTGCTCCTTATGGAAAAGGAAATTATATTTACACTGGTTTAAGTCTTTTTAGAGAATTACCCGAAGGTGTTACTGGAGCCTATAAATTGTTATCCAATTTAATCTCTGTTAAATCTTCGGTAAGTATTCCAAATCAACAAATAAAAAAATAAAACGAAAATTATGGACCCTAAAAATCCTAAAATTTGGTCAAAAAGCTATACAATCGTATTGATTTCAAATGCTTTGTTTATCATTATTTTTTATTTAATTATGAAATTATACTCTTAAGCTATGCAATTATTTGACTGGATTGTACTGATTGTAACGCTATTATTTATAGTGATTTATGGCGCTTGGAAAACCCGAGGCAGTAAAAATGTTGAGGAATATATTCTAGGCAATAACGAAACGCCTTGGTTTACCGTTGGACTTTCGGTGATGGCAACCCAAGCGAGTGCGATTACGTTTCTTTCAACACCGGGTCAGGCGTATCATGACGGAATGGGTTTTGTACAATTCTACTTTGGATTACCTATCGCCATGATTGTAATTTGTGTCACTTTTATCCCTATTTATCACAAATACAAAGTCTATACCGCTTATGAATATTTAGAAAAAAGATTTGATGTTAAAACACGTTCCTTAGCAGCAATTTTATTTTTAGTTCAAAGAGGATTGGGAACTGGACTAACAATTTATGCACCATCTATTATTTTATCGGCATTATTGGGTTGGGATCTTACCTATATGAATATCATTATTGGTATTATGGTGATCATTTATACTTTTTCGGGAGGAACAAAAGCGGTAAATGTGACTCAAAAACAGCAAATGTTTGTGATTTTGGCTGGAATGGTCATTACTTTTTTCCTTATTCTGGATTATTTACCCAATGACATGACCTTTGACAATGCTTTACATATAGCTGGAGCTAATCAAAAAATGAATATTGTTAATTTCTCTTTTGATTTAGATGAAAAATATACTTTTTGGAGTGGTATTACGGGAGGTTTTTTTCTGGCTTTAGCATATTTTGGCACAGATCAATCACAAGTAGGACGCTATTTATCTGGAAAATCTGTTCGTGAAAGTCAAATGGGATTAATCATGAATGGGCTTTTAAAAGTACCTATGCAATTCTTGATTTTGCTTACTGGTGTAATGGTTTTTGTTTTTTTTCAATTTAACAGAACTCCAATAAATTTTAATCCAAACAATAAAATTATAGTTGAAAATTCAAAATACAAGAATGAATATCAAAAACTGCAAAACAATTTAGATTCGTTATCCGAGGATGAAAAAGTAGTTAATTTGTTATATATCGACCAGCTTAATCAAGAGTATGATAATCCAACTCTGCGAAAAGAACTCGTCGATTTAGCTATAAAAGAAAAGGAATTAAGAGCACAAGCCAAAGAAATTATTTCGAAAGCTGATGACAAAGCAGAAACGAATGATAAGGATTATGTTTTTTTCTATTTTATTCTTAATTATTTGCCCAAAGGGCTGATAGGTTTATTATTAGCGGTAATTTTTTCGGCGGCTATGTCCTCAACGGCTTCAGGTCTAAACGCACTGGCTTCTACAACTGCTATTGATATATACAAACGCAATGTTAAAGTAGAAAAAAGTGAAAAACATTATCTAAATGCCTCCAAACTTTTCACGCTCATGTGGGGAATTATCGCAATAGGGTTTGCCTGTATCGCAACGCTTTTTGAAAACTTAATTCAATTGGTAAACATCATAGGTTCTATATTTTACGGAACCGTTTTGGGAATTTTCCTTGTTGGTTTTTACACCCAAAAAATACGTGGAAAAGCCATTTATTACAGTGCAATAATTAGTCAAATTGCAATTTTTATCATTTACTATTTCACCAATTTTATTTACCCGAGCGGATCCGAAAAATTAGGTTATTTATGGCTTAATTTCATTGGAGCTTTACTTACTATTATCTTATCTTATTTGTTTCAGGTATTGGTATTTAATGATAAAGAAAGTGAGCGTTATGTTTAGTTAATAGTTATTGTCAATGGTAGTACGACCGAGATGAAACAAAAAAACTAACAGACAATGATGTAAAATAATACATCTTAAAAAACATAAAGACATCAAAAAATACTTTCTTGCGGTGAAAAAACAACATAAACACCGCAAAATTGCGGCAAATAAATCATATATTTACCGCAAAATAATTTTAGGCAATGGCTAAATATATCTACGAACATCAAAATTGGACAAAATTTACTTGGCAAGATAAAAGTATAAATGTCATCTTTGGCAAAGTTCGCCTGATGCAAGGCAAAATTATTGGGCAAATGAATACTTTAGGCTTTTCTGCAAAAGAAGAAGCCACACTTACTGCCTTAACTTTGGACGTGGTCAAATCCTCGGAAATAGAAGGCGAATTGCTCAACTACGATCAAGTACGCTCCTCTATAGCAAGGCGTTTAGGTATTAATACCGCAGGACTTGTGCCTAGCAATCGTCATATAGAAGGCGTCGTAGAAATGATGCTTGATGCCACACAAAGATATACGTCTACTCTAACTGAAGACCGCCTATTTGGTTGGCACGCAGCACTTTTCCCTACAGGATTTAGTGGGCCATATAAAATAGAAACAGGAAAATACCGAACAGATGAAATGCAAGTAGTTTCAGGTGCTATGGGAAAAGAAAAAGTGCATTATAAAGCCGTAAAACCAGAACTTGTAAAAGCAGAAATGGATAAGTTTTTAGATTGGTTTAATAACAACAACAGTCTTGATCTTGTATTAAAAGCTGCTATAGCACACTTTTGGTTTATCATAATTCATCCTTTTGATGATGGAAACGGTAGAATTGGAAGAGCTATAACGGATATGTTGCTTGCTCGTGCTGAAAATAGTGGCGAACGTTTTTACAGCATGTCAAGCCAAATTTTAATAGAACGAAAACAGTATTATGAAGTATTACAAAAAGTTCAACATAGTACAGGTGATATTACCGAATGGATTGAATGGTTTTTACATTGCTTGAAAAATGCAATATTTGCTACTGAAAACACCACACAAAAAATAATGCATAAAGCCGAATTTTGGAAACTGCACGAACAAACTCTCATCAACGAAAGACAACGACTAGTGCTCAACAAACTTTTTGATGATTTCGAAGGCAAACTACAAACTTCTAAATGGGCAAAAATTACTAAAACCTCTACCGATACAGCTTTAAGAGATATAAAAGACTTAATAGGGAAAGGTATTTTACAACAAACAAACGAAGGCGGACGAAATGCAAATTATGAATTAACTAGCTTCAAAAACAAAGTTTAATTTTTTTTTAAACCACTATTAGCAAGCGAATGTTAAAACTTCACAAAGTAAAAAACAAAAAAAAATCCGCTAAAAAATATATCTTAGCGAATCTTTTTAAAATTATAAATTGATAAAGATTATTTCTTACTCCACTCTGAGATACTCTCTCTATTCATTTTTACGTAATCTTGATTTTTAGCAGCTTCTGCAGCGGCAAGTGAAAGATTTGCCGTTTCAATAGCTCCTTTTTTATCTCCAGCTCTAGCTTGAATTAATGATTTTTGGCGCGTGTACCAATATGGTTTTTCGGTACTCAATTCCATTGCTTTATCAATGTAAGCCATTGCTTTAGTATTATCACCATTAGACTGATAAATGTATTGTGCAGCCGAAAAATAATCCGCAGATGTTGGTCCAGCTAATACTTTTTCAATACTTGCTAATACTTCTTTTTGAGTAGGAACTGTAAACTTCATCGAAACAGACGAATTCTCCCAAGCCATATCCAAAGTAGCAGAATCAGCAGTCAGGTTACCAATACCTATTGTAAAAGATTCCACTGGTTTTGAAATCGCATCTTCTTTTACATTTGTTCTTAATACCACATTAGCTTCATTCCAAGTTTCCGGATTTCCCCAATTGTTTGTAGTGGAATAAAAAATCACTTCCCAACTTTCAATTTTAGGAACCGTGTACAAAGCATATTTCCCTTTTTTCAAAGTTTTGCCATCTATAACAACATCTTCACTAAAAGAGATTGTGGTGTTTTCATTGGCTCCAGTTCTCCAAACTTTTCCAAAAGGCACCAAATTACCAAATACAGCTCTTCCTCTAGCTGCAGGTCTACAATAAACGATTTCCACATCCGTCAATCCTACAGTTTGAAAAACGGTAGCTCTAGGACTTGCTAGTGGTGTTTTCAACTGAGCTTGAGTAAATAATGGCGCTATTATAAAAGCGAAAGCAATAAGAATCTTTTTCATACTAATATTTTTGTGTTTATTCAAATTTACAAATTTTAGAAATCATATAAGCTTTTAAAAAAATAATATAACACGTAAAGCCAAACGCAGATGTAAGTTTGTAATGTTAGAAATCAGGATTGATTTAAAAAAATGATATTAAAACATTATTCAACTTATAAAAAATATTATCATGAAAAATCAAAAAATAATATTTCAAAAAATAAAATACCTTGCTTATCAAAGTATGTATTACTGCGTTGAAATTAAATATATCTTTAATTTATAGGCTAAAACAATACTTAATATTGTGATACTATTTCAAAATTCAATTCATTAAAATGATTGACTACAATATCAGCTGATGATAGGTCTTGATCTTTTGAATGAAAGCTATTATAGCCCACACAAAAAATATCTGCCGCTTTTGCCGCTTTGACTCCATTGGTACTATCTTCAATCACAATGCAATTTTCTTTTGGAGCAATCGATAAAGAAGCAGCGTGTAAGAAAATAGCAGGATGTGGTTTTGATTTTGGAAAATCTTCTCCACTTACAATGTGTGTAAAATATTGATGCAAATTAAAACGGGTAAAAACTCTGTTTATTGTCACTTTTGAAGCCGATGAAGCTACAATTAACTGCATCCCATTTTGATAAAAATCTTTAATCAAATTTTCTACTCCATCCAACAATGTTAAATCTTCTTTACTATCAAAAGCTTCATTAAAAATCGCTCTTTTTCTCAGAATCAAATCTTCAACTTCCTGTTCCAACTTAAAATAATCTTTCAATATCTGAAAAGTATTGCGGGTGGATAATCCTGTAAAAGAAGTATACATATCCTCTGGAACTTCAATGTTAAGCTCTCCAAATTGTTTATAATAAGAATAACGATGTACCAGTTCAGTATCGACAATTACACCATCCATATCAAAAATTACTGTTTTGATCATTTTTTTTTTAGATTCTAAGATGCTGAGTTCCTAAGAGACTAAGACGTCTTGTTTATATTTTTTAGTTTTGAATTTGGTTTAAACGATTACCCCCTTACTCCTTCTTAATTAAAAATCTAATCACTGTTTCGGCAGCATACAATCCAAATAATCCTGGCATATAGCTGTTTGTACCATAAAATGATTTTTTGAAGTTCGAGCCATCTGTCATGCGTAAACTTGATTCATCTTGAATTTCAGATGAAAAAACCACTTTCACTTTATTGATTTTCTCTTTTTTCAAACGCTTTCTGATAGTTTTTGCGAAATAGCAATTGATTGTTTTAGAGATATCAGTAACTTTTACTTTAGAAGCATCCATTTTACCTCCAGCTCCCATACTGCTTATGATTCGGACTCTTTTTCTTTTGGCCGACATAATCAAATTCAATTTAGGAGTAACACTGTCAATACAATCTAAAACATAATCATATTCATTGGTAACAATTTCATAAGCACGGTCTGGAGAAAGAAATTCTTTCACTCGTATCAAATTCAATTCTGGATTGATATCCATCAAACGATCCCCTACAACATCCACTTTAGGTTGTCCAACCGTAGAATGCAGAGCTGGTAATTGTCTGTTAATATTGGTAATATCCACAACATCTCCATCTACAATTGTCATCGTTCCCACTCCTGCTCTAGCCAAAAATTCAGCCGCAAAAGAACCAACTCCTCCTAGCCCAACCACCATTACATGAGCATTTTGTAAATTTTGTAATCCTTCTTTTTTAAATAATAATTCGGCTCTTTCTGTCCAATCTGCCATAATTCTTTGTTTAATTTTTTTTAAAAGTTTTATAGTGTAATTGTTTAAAGGTTTAATCGTTCTTGTTTTGGTTTAATCGTTAAAATTCTCACTCTTAAACCGATAACTCAATCATTTATACCTCTAAAAACTGTTGTAAAATTACTGTTTATTTGTTGCTTCAATTCATCCATACTCCACTTTTTATAACGTGAAGCTAAATCATATACAGCTTCGATTCCCTCTTCAACTGTATCGGTTTCAAGAAAAAAACTATCATTAGGAACCGCTAAAAAAACAGCTTCCAATTCAGGATTTCGCAATAGGTATTTTCCAAACGAAAGGTAAAAACCGTTATCGATAAGTTCCTTTGCTACTTGTTGATTTTTCGAAAAACCGTGAATAAGCATTGGCACCGTTATTTTTAATTGTTTTTTAAGTGTAATTACCTCCTGAAACGCCGCTACACAATGAATTACAACGGGTTTGTTATATTTTTGAGCCAATAACAACTGCTTCTCAAAAACCGTTTGTTGTAAAGCTAGCGGAATCTCAATGCGTTTATCCAACCCACATTCGCCTAGAGCGAGACAATTCGGTTCTTGCAATTTACTTTCTATGATTTGTAAATCAGTTTCAAGTCTTTGCTCATCAATATACCAAGGATGAATGCCAATCGAATAAAACGAAATCGAAGCATCAAACTCTTTCGGATATTGATTTACTAATTCCAAAACCGTTTCCTGATTCGTAAATTGGTGCGTATGTAAATTAAAAAACTCCATTAGTCGTGAAATTTCTTAACACCGGCTTTGATTGCAATCGCCAAATCATTTTCCAAAGGTACTCTTGGACACGAATATTTATGATTATAAGCACAATACGGATTATATGATAAATTAAAATCGATAGCAATGGTATTGCCAGTTGGAATTTTCAAATCAATGTATTTCCCTCCAATATAACTTTCCTTACCTGAAGTCAAATCCGAAAAAGGTAAAAACAAATCGTTCTTGTACTCTTCTATTTTTGAAAATTCAATATTGCGATATACGTTCAAATTAAACTCTTTTCCTTCCAGCTGAAAACGAACCTCTCCATATTTTACATACATCGGTTTTCGAGCTGTTGAAGTTTTCATTCCAAATGGCTTTTCTTTGGCTGTCCTTGTGAATTGAGCCACCACAAAAGCTTTTTCATTTATGGGATAAAAATCTAATGACTTGAATTTTGCCAAATCCTCAGCTGCCAAAGGGCTTGTCTTTGCATCTGCATATTCAGTATTAAGATCTTTTTGAAATTTTTCGACAACTGTCCTATCAAATTTCTTTTGACCAAAACCAAAATTAAAAAGTGTCAATACAATCAAAGTCGTTATAACTTTCATAAAGTTAAATTTTTATGCAAAAATAGTTTAAAGTTATCAAGGACACAAAACTGCTTCTATTTAAAATTTTTCAATGAAAAATCAATCCTATAACAATTTGGAGTCTAATTGTTAAAATTATATCTTTGAAAATTCAATTACTCCTCATGCTCAAAACTGCTCTCGGACGCTATATCAACAATTTTAAAGGATTCAGACGAGAAATTTGGATACTTGCTTTAGTGACTTTTATCAATAGAGCAGGCACCATGGTTTTGCCTTTTTTATCAAAATACTTAAAAGAAAATTTACATTTCACCTACGGCGAAGTGGGATGGATTATGGTCTCTTTTGGTTTAGGATCCATGTTAGGCTCTTGGATTGGAGGTAGATTAAGTGACAAAATTGGGTTTTATAAAATAATGATATTCAGTCTTTTTACCAGCGGAATACTGCTTTTTATGCTGCAATACATTACAACCTTTTGGGGATTATGTTTTGGAATGTTTATTATTATGGCCATTTCCGATATGTTTCGTCCAGCAATGTTTGTATCTCTGAGTGTATATGCCAAACCCGAAAACAGAATTCGTGCCTTATCATTAGTTCGACTAGCGGTAAATCTAGGTTTTGCAGCAGGACCATCACTTGGCGGATTGATTATTCTGGGAATGGGATATCAAGGATTATTTTGGGTAGACGGAAGTTCCTGCATCATCGCAATTCTGATATTTGCATATTTTGTTAAAGAGAAAAAGGGAATCCCTGCACCAATTGATGAAACGCTAATCAAACCTGCCAAAAAATCCATCTTCAAGGACTCCCCTTTTTGGTTATTGCTTTTTATTAGTTTTGTTACTGTTATGGTCTTTTTCCAAATATTTACTACTATACCATTGTATCATAACGAAAAATTTGGACTAAGCGAATTCCAAACTGGAATGCTGCTTTCTCTCAACGGACTATTGGTTTTCCTTTTAGAAATGCCTATCGTTAGTATGCTGGAACGAAAAAAAGTAAATAAAGTCAAAATCATCAGTTATGGTTCTTTATGCATAGCAGCAGGATATTACATTTTGCTACTGGATTCCTGGGCATTTATTCTAGTACTTAGCATCGTATTACTTACTTTTGGAGAAATTTTTGCCTTCCCATTTACCAACGCTATTGCGCTCAGCAGAGCTCCAAAAGGACAGGAAGGACAATATATGGGACTATATACCATGAGTTTCAGTCTGGCACATATTACGAGTTCCAAAACGGGTCTGGAAATCATTGCACATTATAATTATCAAGCCAATTGGTTTATCATGGGAAGTCTAGCCATGGTAGCTTTATTTTGTGGAATTTGGCTCAATAAAATGATACACAACTCTCAAGAATAAAAGATTCATACGGGCGTGCCACCATCCTGATAAAAGGGCTATTTCACTTTGCGGTTATACGCCCTTTTATCAGGATGCTGTCGGGCTATCCATGCTACTTTGGTAGCTTATTTCTATCCCTCACGCGGTAAACTACACCTATTGTGCATAAAACAACTTTTAATACTCAACCCATTCAAACCTGAAAATTTACAAGTTAAAATTGTCACAGATCAAAATATATTACTCTCAAAAACCTCATTACTAGTCTCCAACCTATTCAAAAAATGCAGTAAAACCAACTAAAAACTAAATTTTTAGTTAAATAACTATATTTTTAGTTTGTAAACTAAAAATATAGTTGTACGTTTGTTATGTACTAAGAATCAATCAATCAATCAATCAATCAATCAATCAATCAATCAATCAATCAATCAATCAATCAATCAATCAATCAATCAATCAATCAATCAATCAATCAATCAATCAATCAATCAATCAATCAATCAATCAATCAATCAATCAATCAATCAATCAATCAATCATGAAAAAATCAGTTTTAATCTTAGGAATTGCTTTAATTACTACATCAAATGTTGTAATTGCATCAAATGTACATACCTATTCAAATGCTTCATATGAAGTTGGGTTTAATGAAACAATAACACCTTTAGCAAAGGCTGTTTTTAAAGGAGATTTGCAAACCGTAAAAAAATTTATTGAATACGGCGCAAATGTAAACGAATATTCAAACGGGATGAGTCCGTTAATGATTGCAGCCCGCTACAATAAAGTAGAAATCATTACCTTTTTATTATCAAAAGGAGCACGTAAGGATGAAAAAGATGAAAATGGATTTACTGCATTAAAATATGCAGAAATTTCGAATGCAGCAGAAGCAATTCTAGTTTTAAAAAAATGTAGTAACAAAAAATAATACACATGCAAAAACTCACCAACAAAGAAGAAGAAATCATGCACATTTTATGGAAGCTCAAAAAAGCATTCGTAAAAGAAGTCATGGCCGAAATCACCGAAGATCAGCCGCATTACAATACCTTATCTACAATTGTACGCAATCTTGAAGAAAAAGGATATGTAAGTCACAATGCTTTTGGGAACACCCATCAATACTATCCAATTGTAACTATTGAAGAGTACCGAAAAGGATTTATGAGTACCGCTATTGATAATTATTTTAATAGCTCTTATAAAAATATGGTTTCCTCTTTTGCTAAAGAAGAGAAAATTTCAGCTGAAGAATTACGCGAAATCCTTGCAATGATCGAACAAAAAAAATAATCAATTATGGAAACACTATTCATATATATTGCAAAATCAAGTGGCTTGATAGGAATGTTTTATATTGCCTATTATTTTCTACTGCGAAAAGAAACCTTTTTCACGGCAAATCGTTGGTTTCTTTTAGCAGGTTTGCTAACATCTGTAATTTTGCCCTGGATAGTTTTTACCACCATTGTTTGGGTAGAGCCAACACCAACCAATTATGATTGGTCAAAAATGCCTGTATCACCAGTACATGAGGAAACTTTCGAAATCGATTGGTATCTTGTTTTGGTATCCACTTATATCATAGGAATAGCATTGTTTGTAATGCAATTTGTATTTGACTTTTATCATCTTAATCGTGTTTTAAAAGGGAGACCAACTCATCAGCAAGCCGACCACAAATTTATTGACCTACAAGAAAACATCGCTCCGTTTTCCTATTTCAACACTATCGTTTACAACTCATCATTGTATAGCGAATTAGAAATGGAAAGCATTCTGGAACATGAAAAAGTGCATAGCAAACAATACCATACAATAGACGTATTAATCACCCGATTCTTTTGTATACTATTTTGGTTTAATCCTTTTATTTGGCTATATAAAAAAGCCATTTTACAAAACCTGGAATTCATCGCCGACAGCGAAGCCACCAAAAACATATCGGACAAAAAAACGTATCAGCTCACGCTTTTAAAAATTACAACACACGAAAATTGTGTTGTGCTTACCAATCATTTTTATCAATCATTAATCAAAAAACGAATCGTTATGTTAAACAAAAATCAATCAAAAAAAAGGAACTCCTGGAAGTATGCTTTGGTTGTTCCAGTATTAGTCGCTTTTGTATTTTTATTCCAAATGGAAGTTATTGCAAAGGAGAAACAACAGATCCAAAAAACAAAAAATATAAAATTAGCTTTGAAAGAAGATGAAGTTTATAAAATTGACAAAAACACTACTGAAGCAGATTTAAAAGAGAAAGCCGAAACAATTAGCAAAAACTATGGCGTTACTGTAAATTTTTCCAAAATAAAAAGAAATGCCAATGATGAACTTACTGCTATTGCGGTCGAAATAAAAAAAGGAAAGGAAATTAATAAAATAGTAAAAAGTTCTGATCCGATAAAGGCTTTTGCAATAATCATTTCCAAAGATGAAAATGGGAAGCTAAAAATTGACTTTGCCGAGAACAATAAATCTAATCATAAAGACAAAAAAATAGTCATATGTAATAATCTTACCTCTCAAGTAAACAACATTTCTGATGATACAAAAATCATCATTAACGACGAAAAAGCCGATAAAGCTCAAATGGAAAAATTAGACCCTGAAGCAATTGAAAGAATAGATGTCATCAAAAATTCGGATATAAATGAAGTTCGAATTACCACTAAAAAAAAATCTGACAATACTTCTGAAGAAGAATTTATTGTCAGAGGCAAAAGTTCATTTGAAATAACAGATCCAAGTGCTATAAACAGAATAGATGTTAACACCAATAATGGCACAAATACTATTCGAATTGTTAAAAACAATGGCTTAACTATTAGTCATGACAAAAATGCTCCTGTTCCACCAGCACCTCCGACAGCTCCTACTATAAAATTTAAACATCCTGTTCCTCCTGCAATGCCAAAAGCTCCTAAAGCTCCAAAAGGAGATCCTATTCATGGGGATCAAAAAGCTTGGAAAGAATTTGAAAAACAAATGGAAGAGTTTGACACCAAAATGAAAAAAATCGAACCGCAAATGGAAGCCTTCGACAAACAAATGGAAGAATTTGACAAACAAATGGAACCATTTAACAAACAGATGGAAGCTTTCGAAGAAAAAATGAAAGTTTACGAAAAAGAATTAGAAAAATATTTAGCAGATAAAAAAAGATAAAAAATAATTCGGTTACTTAAAAACCAAAAAAGACGGTTCCTCATCAAGACCGTCTTTTTTTATACCTTTGAAAAAAATATACAGTTATGTTTAAAATTCTTGCCCGAATCAACAAACTTCTTTTACCAAGTTTTACTAAACAAGGATTAGATATATCCAAAGCCAAAAAATGGCAGTTGGCTATTATTGGCTACCGCTATTATGTGACTTCAAGAGCGCTTTGATCATGGTATCTTGTGTTATGCTTTTTACTTTACCCTATAAATCAATATTTCTAAGCATTCTTGCCTCGCTTTTACATCTATTAATAACGAAGTAATCGTTTTAACTAAAATTTATTCATTTGAAAAGTATTGAATATCAACCGAATATTTTTTTAAACACATTTTTTTCATTTTTTATCTAAATACATACTTGCAGAATACATATTTATTCCTATATTTGCACCCGCAAACACGTTCAATGCACATCGTTGAAAACATTGAATAAGTAAGCAAAATGGCCTTGTGGCGCAACTGAATAGCGCACTTGATTACGGCTCAAGAGGTTACTGGTTTGAATCCAGTCAAGGTCACAAAAAATCCCATTTCTAACGAAATGGGATTTTTTTATGCTTTTTCTTTACTGTTTAGTATATTAATGCATTATCACTTTCAACGTAAGCGTTTACGAGCTAGAAGCTCGCACCAACCGAGGACCTTGACGAAATCAAGCTCTTAGTTTAGGAAAATTTTATACAAATGATAAAAAAATTTTGACAATTTTAAATAAATAAACCATCGCGGAACTATCCATACATATTTTTTATCTCCGACATAACAAAGGAACTTTGGGTACTCCCTATGCTTTCAACTGATCCCAATTTATTAAAAACAAAATCCTGATAATGCTTCATATCTTTGACAGAAACTTTCATTAAAAAATCGTAATCACCTGAGATATTGTAACATTCCACAACTTCTTCTATTTTCATAATATCACTAACAAACTGATTCCCAATATTACGATCGTGCTGTTTAAGTTTGATATTACAGAAAACAATGAATCCCCTGTTTAATTTTTCTGCATCAAGGAGTGCTATATATTTCTTAATATAACCACTATTTTCCAATCTTTTAATTCGCTCAAAAACTGGCGATGCCGAAAGATTTACCATCTTTGCTAGTTCTTTTACCGTGTATTTAGAATTATCGTGAAGTATATTTAGTAACTGAAGATCAATATCGTCTATCTGCTCCATAGAATATTTTACTTAAAAAAGGTTGAATTAATTTACAAGAAAGAATAATAATCTTCAAATGTAACAAAAAACAATACAAAAACCTTATTTTAATTAAGTCGAAGATTTAATGACTTGTAAAACTTATTTTTGCAGTATAAAAATCTAAAAAATTAAGAACACATTGAAGAAGTTATTAGAAGTATTAAATAAAGTAGGTTTCGACGGTTTCCTATTAATGATAGCCACCATGATTCTGCTGGCTTATTTTTTGCCGCAGCCAGGCATGATTAAAGAACCAGTTTCGCTGGAGGACATTGCCAATGTAGGCGTATCGTTTATTTTCTTGTTTTATGGCTTGAGACTGAGCGTTGAGAAACTAAAATCCGGGCTTGCTAACTGGAAAATGCATATTGTGGTGCAATTGACAACCTTTTTGTTTTTTCCGCTTATCGTTTTGGCATTTCGTCCCTTGTTCATCAACGCCGGCTACGAGTTGCTTTGGTTGGGTGTATTTTTCCTGGCTGCTTTACCATCCACCGTTTCCTCTTCTGTGGTCATGGTTTCTATCGCCAAGGGCAATATTCCCGCAGCCATTTTCAATGCGAGCATTTCCAGTTTGATTGGAGTAGTCGTTACGCCGCTCTGGGTTGGATTGTTCATAGCTTCTGCAACAGGCAATTTTGATATCACTGACATCGTCATAAAGTTGGTTCTTCAAGTCTTGTTGCCTGTCATCATTGGCATCAGCCTCAACTCCCGTTTTGGCGCTATTGCTGAAAAATATAAGAAACAGCTCAAATATTTCGATCAGGCAGTCATCCTTACCATCATTTATACGTCGTTTTGTAAGTCATTCTCTGAACATCTTTTCGAAGGCTTCACTGCACTTGAACTTGCCGGATTGGCCACAGGGATGATGGTTTTGTTTTTTGCCGTATTCCTTTGTGTGGGACTACTCAGTCGCTTGCTTGGTTTTTCAGATGAAGATCGCATTACTGTCTTATTTTGCGGATCTAAAAAGTCATTGGTACATGGCACCGTCATGTCAAAAGTGCTTTTTCAGCACAGTACCATCGCCGGCATCCTATTGTTGCCACTCATGCTCTACCATGCCTTGCAATTGATTGCCGCCAGCATCATCGCTCAGAGTATGGCTCGACGAAAAGGAGTATAATTTTTGTTTATGACCTGGTTTGAAGGAGCAACCAAGGCGGAGTTTCTAGATTTATTTGTTAGTCCGTAGAGTCACTTCGTAAACTCTACGGACAGAGGGAGTCTAAAAAACACCCCATTTTCTAATTAATACATTGAACTAAATAGCCAATTCTTTGCGTATAATTTCTGCTCCTGCGCTTAAAGCACTTAACTTACCTCTGGCTACATCTCGAGATAACGGAGCCATACCACAGTTTGTAGAAGGGTACAAATTTTCGATATTTACAAACTCAAGAGCTTTACGTAAGGTAGCAGCTACTTCTTCGGGTGTTTCAATAGTATTAGTTGCCACATCAATTGCACCGACCATTACTTTTTTACCACGAACAAGTTCCATTAAATTATAAGGAACATTTGAGTTATGACATTCTAATGACACAATATCAATCTTAGATTTTTGAATTTTCGGAAAAATTTCTTCGTATTGACGCCACTCTGAACCCAATGTCTTTTTCCAATCATTATTAGCTTTTATTCCATAGCCATAACAAATATGTATAGCAGTTTCGCACTTTAAACCTTCAATGGCTTTTTCCAATACTGCCATTCCCCAATCGTTTACTTCGTTAAAAAATACATTAAATGCAGGTTCATCAAACTGGATAATATCTACCCCAGCATCTTGAAGTTCTCTTGCTTCTTCATTGAGCGCTTTTGCAAATTCCCAAGCTAATTTTTCGCGGCTTTTGTAATGGTCATCGTATAAGGTATCTACCATTGTCATCGGACCAGGCAATGCCCATTTTATAGGCTTATTAGTCTGTTTACGTAAAAATTTAGCATCATCAACAAAAACTGATTTTCGACGTGCAACTTCATCTACAACAACAGGAACACTCGCATCATAACGGTCACGAATTTTTACAATTTTACGATTCTCAAAATCTACACCGCTTAAATGCTCGATAAAAGTCGTTACAAAATGTTGACGTGTTTGCTCACCATCACTAATTATATCAACCCCTGCCAATTGTTGTTCGTGCAAAGAAATGCGCAAAGCATCTTGTTTCCCTTCAAATAATTGATCTCCTTCTAATTTCCAAGGTGACCAAAGCTTTTCAGGTGGTGCAAGCCAAGCAGGTTTTGGTAAACTTCCAACAATTGAGGTGGGTAATAATAATTTTTTCATAGTAAAATAATTTTAATGTGTTGTTGTATTAATTAAAGAGCGAAATTGGCAGACCACTGTTCTAATATAATTTTGTGAGGGGTAATGAAGTGCTCTTCTGCAAATTTACCTTGCTCAATTGCTAACTGAGACCGCTCTTCTCGGTTGTATACAATTTTTGTTAAAGAATGGTCTTGATTTTTCAAACTAGGCTTATAGCAAACTGGTGCGACAGAATTGGCATTATAAATCTCAGGTCTATAAATCTTTTGGAACGTTTCCATTGTACTAATGGTACTGATTAATTCAAGGTTTGTATAATCAGTTAGTAAGTCTCCAAAGAAATAAAACGTCAAAGGTGCAACGCTGTTATGTGGCATGAAGCAACGAACCTGCAAACCCATTTTTTTGAAGTATTGCTCTGTTAAAGAAGAATCGTTGGTTTCGTATTCAAAACCTAATATCGGGTGATGGTTCCCTGTACGCTGATACGTTTTACTATCTGATACACTCAAACAGATAACGGGTGGTTTGATAAAGTTTTTTTTGTACGTTTCTGAATTTACAAAATACTTAAATAAATTGCCGTGTAATTCCCCAAAATTATCAGGAATGCTAAAGTTGTTTTTATCCTTGTTATGCTCCGAAAGCAATATACTAAAATCATAATCGCGTACGTAAGAAGAAAAATTATTTCCAACAATGCCTTCAATGCGTTCACCTGTTTTATGATCGATAATAAGCGTTTTTAATATCTCAATTGCTGGGAATGCTTTACCACTGCCATCAATATCTATACAAACAGAAACAATTTCTAATTCAACCGAGTAGCGATCGTTATTAGGATTATCCCAGTTCGCCAACGTATTAAAACGATTGTTGATCATAGTAATCGTATTGCGTAAGTTTTCCTGACGACTCACTCCTCTTGCCAAATTAGCAAAGTTGGTTGTTGTACGTGTACTATTGGATGGAATATAGTTTTCATTGAAATAAATACTCTCTAATGTAAATGCAAAATCATTTTTGATTGTATTCTGCGTGTTTTCAATAGCTGCCTTTTCGCTTAATCTAAAATCTTCTTGTATGTCTGCTTTCATTCGATAACAATATTTAGTTTTTTTACCTTGCAAATTTGAAAATAAAAGATGAATTATTTTTAATTAGACTAAAAATCAGATAATTATTCTTTTTAAATATATTTTTAAAGACAATTAATCTTTTTGAAAATATAATAATAAAAAAAACAGATAATTATTCTTTAGAGAACTTAGATATGATTGATTTGAAATTGTATAGAGTACTCCAAAAAGATGTGGAGTTGAAACCTTTTTTGCGACTATACACCACAGCTTTTAATTTCTTAATCAGAAATATTCATTATTTTTAATGTATTTGTAATACAAAAAAAGAATACTACTACTACCTGTTAATTCGTTAGTATTTTAAATTTTGCGCATGATTTAGTATTGAAATAGTAAAAATTTGAATTTGGTGCAGAATCGATGCACGGAGGTTTAAGACATAAATAAAAGCGGCATTGACAGTAGTTTCAAGCTAAAAGTTCGAATCCTGCTCTCTCATATTAAAAATTAGATATGAAATTATATCAATCCCCAACAGGACATCCAAACAAAATTGTTCGTGCCATTCAAAAACAGCCCCTACATATAATAGGCCAATCTTTTTGAATCCTGCATAAAATGTATAGAAATTTGTCCTGTTGAGGTCACTCTTCAAGGTTTAAAACCTCTATAAACCCTAGCAAAAACTAGGGTTTTATTTTTATTATTAAAAACACAAACTACAACCCACACGACATCTTTGCACAAAAACAAATAGTAAGTAACTGTTTAATCATTTAATTTCACTATATTCGTTCAAAATCCTAATTATTCAATCAATTTAGGTAATCGTTCTAATAATTACTAAAATATAGGTGCTTTTCCAGCAAATTACTGCCATTATTTTTCTAAATATAACTTCGTTTTATATGAACATCAAAGAAAAAAATGACAATAAGGAAATAATCCTTTCTTCCGATCAAATCTCTTTTTATGGAAAAGAAAATGATCAAAAAACAGCAGAACATATTGCAGTTAATGATAAAATCTCTTTTCAAAATAATAAAAAACTAATCGAAGAAATTCAAAATCTTCAGGAACAGCTAAAAGCAAAAGAACAACAGCTAAACAACCATGTAAATGCTATTGATACGTCAAACGCATCAATAGAGTTTGATCTTGACGGTAATATCCTGAGCGTCAATAAAAATTTTCTGGAAATCATGGGCTATAATGAAGCCGATTTGTTAGGAAAACATCATCGTCTTTTAGTTAATCCTGCTTATTCAGAATCTAAAGCGTATCAATTATTCTGGAACAGTTTAAAAAAAGGAATTTATCAAAAAGATGAATTCATGCGGGTTAGTAAGAAAGGGGAATTAATATGGCTTTTAGGTAGTTACAATCCAATTTTGGACATTTTAGGCCACCCTTATAAAATCTTAAAAATAGCCACAGATATTACTCTTGCAAAGACCCAATTTTTGCAGCTGGCAGTTCAGGCACAAGAAAAGGAAAAACGGGCTTCCGAATTGGTGATTGCCAATAAAGAATTGAAATTTCAGAATGAACAAAAGGAACAAAGAGCGAAGGAATTAATTATTGCCAATAAAGAACTTGCAATACAGAGTAAAGAAAAAGAAAAACGTGCAGCTGAATTGATTATTGCAAATAAAAAACTGGCAGCCGAAAATATCCTCAAAGAAAAAAGAAAAGTTGAGAAAGAGAAACGTGCCGCCGAATTGATTGTTACTAATCGGGAACTTGCTTATCAGGAAAAACGATCCAAAGAGCTAACGCTGGCAAACGATGAGCTCAAGAAAGCACAAGAAGAATTAGAATCATTTTCTTATTCCGTTTCACATGATCTTCGAGCGCCGATACGTGCCATCAATGGCTATACACAAATTCTTATTGAAGACCATATTGATGCAATCGACAACGATGGGAAAAATATACTTCACTCCATTATAAAAAATTCAAATAAAATGGGAGTATTGATTGATGACTTACTGGCCTTTAGCAAATTGGGACGTAAGCAAGTATCATCAACCAATATAAATATGACAGCACTAGTGCGATCAGTAATAAATGATATAGCAATTGAAAAAGACGAAAATACACCCATATTTGAACTCGATGAACTTGCCCCTTCAAATGGAGATTCTTCACTCATTAAACAAGTCTGGATCAATTTAATTTCCAATGCAATTAAATACTCAAAGTATAAACCAGAAACCCGAATTAAGATAAGTTCCGTCGCCAAAAATGACAAAATAATATATAGCATAAAAGATTGGGGAGCAGGTTTCGACATGGCTTACTATGATAAATTGTTTGGCGTATTTCAACGCCTGCATTCCCAGGACGAATTTTCAGGAACAGGAATCGGCCTGGCAATTGTACAAAAAATAGTAAACCGACACTCTGGAACAGTGTGGGCAGAATCAAAATTAGATGCAGGTGCAAAATTTCACTTTAGCCTGCCGGATATTAAACATTAAAAATAAAAAGATGAACTACGACGATATTGAAATTTTATTTGCAGAAGACAGTATGGAAGATGCTATGCTGACAATCCGCGCATTAAACAAAAGCGGTTTTACAAACAAGCTTTTACACGTAAAAGATGGAGCTGAAGCGCTCGATTTTATATACTGCAGGGGAATTTATTCAAGCAGAAATCCAAAATCATATCCAAAACTTTTTCTATTGGATTTAAAAATGCCAAAAATGTCTGGTATACAGGTTCTTGAAAAAGTCAAAAGTGATGCTGAACTAAAATCAATTCCTGTGGTTATACTAACCTCTTCACAAGAAGATCCTGATATAGCAACATGCTACAGTCTGGGTGCCAACAGCTATATAGTGAAACCTGTAGATAGCAATAATTTTTTTAATGCCATAAAAGAAATGGGAATGTACTGGATGATACTCAGCCAGCCTGCCCTATAAAGCAAATGGTTATTTAATCTAAGAACTATGATTTCATATAGCATAAAAAAAGATTTAAAAGTATTGCTATTAGAAGACAATACTTCGGATGCGGACCTCATAGTTCGGCATTTGACAAAATCCGGATTATCATTTGTCTCAAAAATAGTTGAATCAAGAAAAATTTTTGAAGAATCGCTGGACACCTTTTCTCCGGATATTATATTATCAGACTATTCATTGCCTTCATTTGACGCTGTTTCTGCTTTTAAAATAGTAAAAGATAGAAATCTTGCTATACCTTTTATAATAATTTCTGGTACAATTGGAGAGGAAAATGCTGTAATGCTTATAAAAGAAGGCGTAACAGATTATGTTTCTAAAAACAACTTTTCATCATTACTACAAAAGATAACTCGTGCTCTGAAAGAAGCTGAGGAACTAATTGAGAAAGAAAATCTTCTTCAGAAACTAAAAATACAGACTCAGGCATTACTGATTGCTAATCAGGAATTGGAATTTCAAAATGCCGAAAAAGAAAAAAGGGCTATTCAATTAATTAATGCAAATAAGGAATTGCTTGCATTCAATTTTATCTCAAGCCATGATCTTCAGGAACCTCTTCGAAAAATTCAGATTTTCATTTCAATTATGATGGAAAAAGAAATGAAAAATATGACTGAAGATGGGAAAAATTATTTGGAACGCATAAATGTCGCAGCAACTAGAATGAGGCAGCTGATTGAAGATCTTATGGACTTTTCAAGAGTCAGTACTACGGATCATCACTATGAGATAAGTGACTTAACCAATATTATTGAAGATGTAAAATCAGAACTTACAGATATAATTCAGAAAAAAAAAGCTGTTTTTAAAATAAATGGATTGACTCCTGTCAATATAATAAGTTTCCAATTTCGACAACTTATCTATAATTTGATTAGCAATTCGCTAAAATTTTCTAATCCTGATATCGCACCGCAAATTGCAATACAATCTACTATTCTTAAAAATGAAGAGTTCAGGCTTCTTGAGTTGCCAGACAGCTCGAAAATATATGATTATTGGAACCTTACCTTCAAAGACAATGGAATTGGTTTTGAAGCCCAGTATAACCAAAATATTTTCGTTATATTTCAAAGACTGCATCACAGCGAGGATTATTTAGGAACAGGAATTGGTTTAGCTATAGTCAAAAAAATCGTCGAAAATCATAATGGAATTATTGTTGCTGATGGGAATTTAAATATGGGAGTTACCTTTAATATATATATCCCCATTGTTGAAAGTTTGAGCAAAAAAAGTGAAGATTCAAAATTCAAAAGACAAAATTCCATTGAGATAAATAATAAACATCTCAATCCGTTTGAAATGCAGGATGTGAAATAACATCTACTCATTCTGCAAAGTTTATCAATCAATGCCAATTTCTTCAAATCATGTATTAAAATGATTTGTAAATTGTTAAGTAAGAATAACTCTTAAAAAAAATGTTGAAACTTTCGGTTTTAGCATTTTTTTTATGCCCTTTTTAATGCTATTTGATCAGCTTTACCTCAAAATTAAGCCGTTAACAAATTGTCTTCTCTGTCACGATAATCATTGTACATCATAATGTGAATTTCTAAAAATGTCTCTTTAGTATCTGCTTCGCATCTCTTTAAAAAACCTAATAGTGTAATGATACAACTTTCAATCAGAATTGTATAATGTTTAAGTGTCATTCAACACCACCTTTGCCACATAAAATAATCTAATTCTTAAAAAAAAATAAAATGAAAGCTAAAATTTTACTATTAACCTTTGCGATACTGTGTATTGCATTTATCACCGGATGCGAGAATGATGATTTTGAAGAAGTTGTTGGTGTGTGTCCCATAGTGGAGTCTACAACTCCTTTGAGTAATACATTAAATGTTCCCTTGGGACAAATCATTACTGCCACATTCAACGAGGAAATGGATCCAAGTTCTATTACTTCAACTTCGTTTATTGTGACAGGAACCGCCCCTATTACGGGAACAGTTACTTACACTGGAAGAACGGCATCATTTAAACCGACAGCTTTGCTTGCGGAGAATACCACTTATACAGCTAGGATTACCACAAAAGCCAAAGACTTAATGGGTAATTTTTTGCAGAGCGAGTATGTATGGGTATTTTCAACTGGTGCACTGTTGAGACCTGTAATCATTACTGCAGACCCTATAAATAATGCTATAGCCGTACCGTTTAATAAAACAATTTCGGCAACATTCAACATGCCTATGAATCCAACTACACTAAACAGTGCAACTTTTAAAGTAAATCAAGGAGTCAATCTTGTAGCAGGAACCATTTCTTATACAGGTTCAACAGTATCTTTTGTTCCGACAAGTCCTTTATTGGCTAATAAAATCTATACTGTAACTATAACAACTGGTGCAAAAAACTCACTGGATACTGCAATGGCAGCAGATTATATATGGAATTTTACGACAGATATTGTACCAACAATAACTGTAACAGATCCGATTAATAATGCTATTAATGTCGCATTGAATCAAACTGTTACCGCTGATTTTAGTACCCTAATGGATGGTGCTACAATCAATGCAACCACATTTACCTTAAAACAGGGAACAACAACAGTTCCAGGGACAGTTTCTTATTCTGGTAAAACAGCCTCGTTTAATCCAACAAACTCACTTATAATAGGAACGGTTTACACAGCAACAATTACAAGTGTCGCAAAAAACACAGCTGGAACTCCATTGGCGAGTGACTATGTTTGGAAATTTACAACGATACTAACAGCTCCTGCAATAATAACAATAGATCTTGGTACTGCAGCTATGTTTGGTGCTTTTGGTGGAAACGCGGGGATAACAAACCAAGGGTTAAATACAGTAATAAACAATGGAAGTATCGCGACGACTGCAGCTTCAACCCTGATCACAGGATTTCATGATGGCCTTGTAATCTATACAGAGACGCCCCTTAATGTTGGAAATGTGACAGGTGGTATATTTTCTGCTCCTCCTGCACCTGGAAATGCTACATCATTTGCAAAAGCTCAACAAGGATTACTTGATGCAAATGCGGCATATTTAAGTATTTCGCCAGCATCAAAACCAGGTGGTTCAGATCCGAATGCTGGAGAATTAGGAGGATTGACATTAGCTCCCGGAGTTTATAAATCAGCAAGTGGTACTTTCAAAATCAGCAATGGTAATCTGACACTTGATGCAAAAGGTGACCCAAATGCTACTTGGATTTTTCAAACTGCTTCAGGACTTACGGTTGGAATTGCAGGACCAACAGGTGCCAAAAGTGTAATATTGACAAACGGCGCATTAGCTAAAAACGTTTTTTGGTATGTGGGAAGTTCGGCTACGATCAACAGTGCTGGGGGCGGAACGATGGTTGGAACTATTATTGCTAACTCGGGTGTAACTTTTTCTACTGCAGGGAATGCAAGTCAAACAGTACTCAACGGAAGGGCAATATCTTTGATTGCCTCTGTCACCATGGTCAATACAACCATTAATGTACCATAAATAAAAGATTGCTAAATATAAATCCCGTTTTAAGACGGGATTCTTTTTTCAATAAAAAAAATAACTAAATAAACATAAATGAAAACTAACATTAATTTTAAAATAGAATTATACATAACGTGGATTTCAGAAAAAGTGCTCTTAAACAGCCTTTTTCTATTGACTTTGTTCTGCTTAAGCGGCCAAACTGTGCTTCAGGCACAAGAAGTTAATTACACAAAACCTTCTTGGTATTTTGGTGTTGCAGCTGCAACCAATTATAGTTTTTACCGTGGTTCAACACATCAGCTTAATTCGAGTTTGACGCCTCCAGTTACTTTTCATAATGGAGAAGGTGCCGGACTTTATTTGGCTCCACTTATTGAATTCTATAAACCGAATACAAGGTTCGGATTTATGTTTCAGGCAGGTTATGACAGCAGAAAAGGTTCTTTTGATCAGAAAACTAGTCCTTGCAATTGTCCCGCAGATTTATCTACAAAGTTAAGTTATATTACTGTAGAGCCAAGTATTCGTATTGCGCCTTTTAAGTCTAATTTTTATATCTACGGAGGTCCTCGTTTGGCATTCAATTTGGATAAATCATTTAAATATTCATTGGGAACGAATCCTGCTTTTCCTAACCAAGAGGCAACGTCTGAGGTAAGCGGTGATTTTGATAATATTGACCAAACACTTATTTCTATGCAGGTAGGAGCCGGTTTTGACATTCCGTTATCCTCACAAAAACATAAAACGCAATTTCTTTTATCACCATTTGTGAATTTTCAGCCTTATTTTGGACAACATCCCCGTTCAACCGAGACTTGGGGTTTAAGCACTCTTAGAGTAGGTATGGCACTTAAATTTGGACAGGGAAGTAAAGTGGAAACTCAAGAAGTGACAGAATATCCAGTTCAGTTTTCTGTAAATGCACCTAAAAATATTGCGGGAGAACGTAATGTAAGAGAGGTATTTCCTTTAAGAAATTATGTTTTTTATGATCTTGGATCAAATAAAATACCAAGTCGTTACAAATTATTGCAAAAAGAGAATGTAAAAGATTTCAATGAAGATCAAATAGGAGTTACAGCAACTGTAAATCCATCAGGTCGTTCTGAGAGACAAATGACAGTTTATTACAATGTAATCAATATTCTTGGGAGTCGAATGATAAAAAATCCTTCAACTACTATTACACTTGTCGGTTCTTCCGAAAAAGGATCCGAAGATGGTGTTGCTATGTCGGAATCTATCAAAACGTATTTAGTTACTGTATTCGGAATAAACGCATCAAGAATAACTAGTAAAGGGCAGTTAAAGCCTAATATTCCATCTGAACAACTTGGCGGGACAAAAGAATTAGAATTACTTCGAGAAGGGGATCGCAGGGTTTCTATCGAAAGTAATTCGCCTGAATTATTGATGGAATTTCAAGTCGGTCCTGACGCTCCACTAAAACCATTAGAGCTTGTTACTGTTCAGGAGGCGCCAATAGACAGTTATATTACTATTAATGCAAATGGTGCGAGCCAAACCTATTCTTCATGGTCTTTGGAAACTACTGATCAAGATGGGCTAGTAAAAGTTTTTGGACCGTATACTCAAGAAAAAGTAAGCATTCCTGGTAAAAACATTATGGGTACTCGTTCTGAAGGTGATTATAAAGTAAAAATGATTGGTACAACCAAAAATGGTAAGATTGAAGAAAAAGTAACTACTACTCACATGGTGCTTTGGACACCGTCAAAAACTGAAGAAGGACTTAGATACAGTATAATTTTTGAATTTAATAAATCAAAAACAATTGCTATATATGAGAAATATTTGAGAGAGGTTGTTACTCCAAAAATACCTAAGGATGGTGTAGTTATCATTCATGGCCACACCGATATCATTGGTGAAGAATCTTATAATTTGAATTTATCTTTGGACAGAGCCAATGAAGTTAAAAGTATATTGGAAAATGCCTTGTCTGATTCAGGCAGAAAAGATGTAAATTTTGAAGTACATGGTTTTGGAGAAGAAGAAAGTACTTCTCCTTTTAAAAATAAACTTCCTGAGGAACGTTTTTATAACCGTACCGTTATAATTGACATTATTCCAACTAAATAAAAAATTGATAATTCATTAGAAAATATTTTTCTACGAACTTAAAAATTTTATTCTGAAGAAAGTTCTTTAATTGCTTGTTTGGACCCGGGTTCGATTCCTGGCGATTCCACTGGGATAGTTTAAAGCCAACTTTTAAAAGTTGACAAAAACGCACAAAATGTCTCGAAAATCTTTAAAAGCCTGCAAATTCAAAAATTTGCAGGCTTTTTATTTTTGCTTTGACTGTCAAAATTTTCAAAAGTGCTCCAAATTTATATGGCAGTATTGTGGCATTTTACTATTGGAGTTGATACCATTTTTGCCACAAAAAATTAAGGCTGTCTACCGTTGCACCTGCTGATGAGAGTTAAAAACAGGAATAATTATTAAAATCTTCTGATCCTATTGTCCATCAACTTCAGATACTTTTCTTTCATAGAATCTGATAAAAAAGAGATTTCTACAAATTCAGTCCATTTAGATAGGCTTTTATTCATATCAGATAAAATGGCATTGATGGTTTTATCATTAAGTTCCAACCGTTCTTTTGCAAAATAATCTATAAATTCCGTTGACTTGAAATTACTCTTTTTACCTTTAAGCGATAGCGCCAACTCCTCTTGCGGATTTTTAATAGAAATGGAGGAATTCAAAAAATCATAAACTGGAGCCAAAGTAGTTTTACCGGCTTTTGTAATTACCGAAAAGTTCTTTAGATGCATGTCTTCATTACCTGTTATGAAGCAGAATAAAACTCGTTTAAAGAAATCGGCTTTCTCTATAGCAGGAAAAGTGCAATACTCGTCCATTACTCTAATCAATTTTTCCATCGTGTAATCATACTTCGTATCCCTTGAATTCCCAGTTAATTGTGCAAAATCTTCTGTGGCATATTTTTTCCCTTTACTGTATCTATCAAATCGCTTGATAAAATAAGAAAGACTTCCATCTTTTGAATAAACCAATCCATGAAAAGGGACTTCCAGTCCATACACTTTAGCCATTTTCATTGTTATGTCTTCATTTTCGGGTAATTCAGGAAAAATATCATTTTGGGGTTTGATAATATAATTACCAAACTGATCCACAATGTCGAATTGCTGATTTACAACTGAAATGGCAGCGCTTAATTTTGGCTGAACTCCTTGAATAGATATTTTTTTTGCACGATTGGCGGCCTCTTGTCTTTGCTCGGCTGCTGTAAATGGCAAATCTTTTAATGCAGTAAGTTTGGGAGCAATCATACGAAGTCCTTTTTCACTGTATTTTTCAGTGCCACATAATTCATAAGTTATTGGGCATCTATTCATCTTTCAATTCTTTTACCGTTACCGCTCCCACCAAATCATTTCCAGTGGCTATAAGCTGGGAGAAATAATCGTTTTTATCTATTTTACCAATTTTCAAAAGTCCTTCAAGCATTATGCCCTCCGGCAATAATCCCTCAAAAAAAGAGGGAAACTTATCAAATGAATAGTTTTTGCTATTTAGTGGCATAGCCAATGATACTGGTTCTCCTTCGTAATTGTCATCATAGGTAAATTGATAGCCACCAGTGCTGATTTCACTCAGCACCCCTGCCCTTTTACTATGAACAAATATTATTGCTTTTCTCATAACTATTTATGCATTGGACTTTTAAATTGTATTTCAATATTCAAAACTTTCAATATGCCCAAAAGTTTATTCCAACTAACCGTTTCTTTATTTTTCTCAATATCAAAAACTGTTGTCTTTCCTACTCCTGCCAGATTAGCCAATTCTAATTGTGTTAATCCTGCTTGCTTACGATGCTCTTTTATAAAAAGGCCTAAATTGAAATCATCCATATTTTACCGTTTAAGCAGTAAAAATAAACAAATTTAGGATGCGACATAATTTTTTCATTTAAAACCCCTATTATTTACTGATATAACAGTAAAAATAACATAAATAATAGAAAATTGATGAAATTTACTGCTATAATTTAAGTTTTTACTGGTATAGCGGTAATTAATATATTCTATTTTCTATCATTAGTTCTCTTGATTATCACTTAACAGACTTAATTGACCCGTCCTGAAATAATTATACAGACACCTGAACAGGTATATAAAAATAAAAATCCCGACTACATAATGCAATCGGGAAATTAATATTAATCTGTCAACCTATTTTAGGACGATTCAATATAGTTCCTAAATAATGTTTCCTCTTGCAGTAATCATTAATGTATTATCTCGTTCTTTTAAAGTCAATCTATTTATTGCAGGAAAGAAGGCATAAAAAAAGAGCCCTACCAAAACAGGAAACAATAAATCCAATATAAACCAAAATTATTTGATTTTCAGTTCTATACCTCCTAACACAACACCTTCCAAATCACTACAAATAAGCGGCTTACTTAAAAATTCTGTCACATGAACATTATTTTTAAGGCGTTCGATCTCATCGTCATCCAATGAAGAAGAAAGAATGAAAATTTGCGTTTTTCTTTTTAGCTCATCTTCTAATTTATCATATTCAACCAAAAATTGGGTTCCATTCATTATTGGCATCTGAATGTCTAATAAAATAATGAGTGGCTCATTGATTTCTTTTCGGTTTCTACACAGCCATTCAAGTCCCTCCTTACCATTATTTGATATATTTATTTCGGAGGCACAATTCAGGTTTTCGAGCATTTTTTTTCCAATAAACTGATCAATTCGATTGTCCTCTATTAACAGAAAAGTATATTTAGTTTCCATATAAATTGGGTATTTTTACTGTGAATTTTGTTCCTATATTACTTTGAGAAAATACTGAAATGCTTCCATTGAGTTTGTCTAAAGTTTCCTTTACGATATAAAGTCCCAAACCAGAACCTTTATTACTGTCAATCACAAAAAACATATCAAAAATATTGGCTTTATATTCTTCTGGAATTCCTATCCCATTATCTTCGATTTCGATTACATGGAATAATCCAGAATTGTAAGCTCTGACAGCTATTCTCATTTCATCTTTGCTTTCATCAACATATTTTATAGCATTTGAAAGTAAATTATTTAAGATAATTTTCAGCCTTAAACCATCACTCTGAATTTCATCAATCGACAAATCTTTGGTAATAATAATTTTGTCCGCATTCGTCATGTAATTATGCTGATTGACTGCATCATCTAATAATTTTCTCAGATTGACTGGACCCAGAAGTATTTGTGATCGTTTATTTTTTGAGTAATCTATAATGTCGCTTATAAATTGATCTTGCTTATCAAGGCTTTGATTCATTAAGTCCAAACAATAATTAATTTGTTCTGAATCGTCTTCCGATTTTGCTATTCCAATTAAGCCTTTAAGGGAAGTAATAGGAGATCTCAAATCATGTGAAACGCTATAAACAAATTTATCGAGATCCTTATTAAGCAAAAGCAGATTTTCGTTTTTGGCCTCCACTTCCTTTTGCGAAGAAATGAGTCTCTTAACCATTATGGAATAGTAAAAACTGACAGCTGTTATAATAATCAGGATAAAAACGATATTCAGACAGACTAATAAAACTTTAATAGTATGAGTTCCATCTCCAAGTGTA
The DNA here is from genome assembly GCF_052683105.1 of Flavobacterium sp. WC2509. Classification (NCBI taxonomy): domain Bacteria; kingdom Pseudomonadati; phylum Bacteroidota; class Flavobacteriia; order Flavobacteriales; family Flavobacteriaceae; genus Flavobacterium; species Flavobacterium sp. WC2509. Next base: position 246,379 of record NZ_JBQZFG010000001.1, read on the forward strand.
TTGGAAAAATTGCGTTCTGTTATGGTTAATTTATCACTTAGAATACTAATATCAAGAAGCATTTTTTTTCTGCCAGCAGCATCAATTTTCGAAGCTTCAACTTTTCGATAGACATCATTTCCAAACTGATGTAACTCTTTAATAAGATTGTCTGCCTGCTCCCACTCTTTAATGGCTCTTGCCATAAACGGAATATTTTTGAAATTTTTAAACAGCCAGATTAAATCATCAAAATCTTCTTCTTTAATTCGGCCTGCTTTAAAACCATTTTTGGCAACAATATCAGCATCATGGTTCAAAAGAGCAACACGGGCAATACCATCGCCTTCAGGAACTTTTAATTCTTTGTTGAATAACTCCCATTCTTTCCTGTCCTGGGTATACATGTAAATTATAAGATGTCGAACCGCATCCTTTTGCGCTTTTGAATAATGAGATTCTCCATTGACATACCCTCTGGATGCCGATAACGTTTTAATCGTGAAAAAATTAATAAAGATTAACAATCCACAGGAGAGAAATACAATTACTAAAAGTTTCAAAAAGTTTGAAGACTGTAATTTCTTTAAAAATATCTGTGGCATATTTCAACTTGTATTTAAAAATTAAGCTCAACTTCTTTCTAAATTAACCTCGTTTATAAACCTACTACAAAACAAAAGTCTTTAAAAAAGTGACAAAGAAATAGAAATTAAAAAACATAAAAAAGTAAACTTAACTTGCAAAAGATATTTAATTTGCAAGAACTAACAATTAATTAATGTTTTTTTATTCTAAAAATAAAGTTCTAAGTGTTTTAAAGTAGTATACTTCTTTACTATTGATTACTTTTTGATGCTTTTGGGTGACATAAATTATCATAAAAAATTAAAAATCATTAAGTTAAATAATGGATTTACTCCGAAACAGCTGTTTACTTTATAGTATCCGTTCTATTTTTGTTCTGCAATAGTTGATTTATTAAGTTTAATGATGCGTATTTTTTGGTTTGTGTTATCCGCTAAAAAAAGACGGTCATCAAGTTGTACAATACTTACAATACTTCCAAAGGCATTTGCCCCCATAATATCAGATGCATTTATTCTTGCATTGTAGGTCTTGCTGATAAATTCTTCTTTAGGGTAAATACGGAGATAATTTAAATTATCTGCATTTTCTGAAGTCACAGCCCAATCAGTACTAAATGCAACAGCAGTAGGCTTTATGTCTGTAAAAGGCGTCACAGTAGGGGTTATAGGAGTGGTGAGTGAATTTGTCGCATTCTTTCGAATGTCTGCAATATTATAATATAAGTACCCTTTTGCATCTCTTCCTGCCACAACCAAATTTCCGGAAGCTACATCCATTGAATAGATTTCTTCCCAACCTTTCAATGTATTTAATTTAGCAAGAGGAGCCAAATTCCAATTGCTCGTCTCGGTGATTTTCGATGTTTCTAAAACTTTGATTGTCGTTTCTTTTTCTTTTACAAATAACAATCCGTCTTTTACAGTAAGACCAAAAACATGTACAAAAGTATCCCACCAATTTCCACTTCCTATGGTATTTATTCCAGCATTTGTCGCTTCATCAAATACAAAAATTCTGGAATTAATACTCCCTAAGTATATACGACCATTATCAATACATACTGATGAAAGCCTGGTCAATGGAATTGTAGTGCTTCCTTTGGTATAATCCTTAATTGTTTTTATATAGGCCAAAGTTTTAGCATTAAAAATCTCCAGCACATCACCATTACAGATATACAATTTGTCGTTTGCTACAGCTATTCCTTTAGGATCCAGTACTCCAGTTCCGTCCCCAATTTGTTTGGCTGTAATTGATGCTTCATCCGAAGGATAGTAGTAGTTATAATTTGTTGGCTCGGCTGTCTCGTAAGAGTCCTTGGTACAATTTGTGAAAACACAAATCAACAATATAAAAGAAGCTATTTTTTTCATGTTGGTATATTTTATTAGTTCCATTTTCCTTCTCCTTTATATTTTAATAAGAAAGGATTTTTAGGATTAATTGTAAAGACTGGTTTTTTGTAAGTTCCTTTTAGATAACCTGTTTTTGTCCATCCTTTTAAAATCTCTGGATCGGTAAAAGGGAGATCTTTTAAATATATCAGGTATTTATAAAAATCAGTTAACATTCCTTGTTGTCCACCTCCTTCTCCGCTATTGGCAAGATTGCTATCATGACTATATCCTGAATGATGCGAATATTCGTGTGACCAAACAGACATTTCACCTAGCCAATGTCCTGTAATATAATCGGATTCCCATTGAGAAGCCAAGGCACCTCCGCCCCAGGCGCTGCCACCTCCAACCATTGCCATATTAAGATCTCTGCTGTCAATATAGTTCAAATACTGTTGCTCAATTTGGGCTTTGGTAAAATAATCATAAACGCCATTGGAGTCTGCAGTATTTCCATGCCAGTCTGTTGCTCCATTTACTGGAGTTCCAGCTAGGGCAGCTTGTTCTTGTTTGTACCTATCGAAATGAATAAAGGTATCATAATACATCGGATGGCTTAATGCATAGGAATAGTTTATGATCATTGCTATTGCTTCTTTGGCTAAAACCGGGTTCATCGGTAAAAACTTGTTAGGGTCATCTGCCGGATTACTTAAATGATAAGAATCGCTAAACCGAACTAATTCTTTGGACTTTATTTTTTTGAACATTGCAAATAAAGGATCGGTTGATTCTACAGAAAATTCGATCGCTCCAGAAGAGAAACCATCAATTTTATCGATTGTGACAGTTCCTCCCGTTTCAAGAAGGTAATCATTTTTTCCTTCAACCAAAGGAAGTTTATGAAACGAACGGTGAAATGCAGGTATTTTTGAAAACTGAAACAGTACAAATCTCTTGTCATAATTACCCAATTTGGCATAGATTTTTACATCTGTGAGTCCAACTGGAGAATAAAGCGATATTTGAACCGAGTCTTTACCTTTTTGAATAACCTGGAGCAGTTGGTTCATTCGAAACCAACGGTCATTTTTGTCATACATTCTTGAAGGGCTTTCGGCATCTTCAAACATAGTCATCGGTCGATTCCCAGTTGGTAAATTGGATGCATCAAGGCTTACTGAATAATTAGGCTTGTAGGCTACCATTTGGGTTTCATTTTCACAACTCACAAGAATGAGCAAATTTGCAAATAGTAGGCTGAGAAGGAATGATCTTCTAATGTTTGTGGTCATAATAGGTTAAGATTTTGAGGGGTTGTTATTCCTTATATTTTTAAAAAACGCTTTCATTTAAAAAAAATTGTATCCATTTTAGCGTTAAATTTAAATAACAAATAAATTACATTTCTTTTTTTTACTTCAAAAACAATTGATTTTTGTATATCAATTAATAATTCAGAATTAACTCAATACTATCAAAATAAAATAACAATTGGGTTTACAATTGCCAAAATTGAAATTTTGATTATTTAACTTAATTAAGTTTCAACTTTTTTAAACATTTCGAAAAGTTCTATAACATTACTTACTTTTAGCTTTTTAAAAATATTTAATTTATGAGTGCTTACCGTTGTCATTTTTAAATTCAATTCATTAGCCACTTCAATGTTTCCATAGCCTTTTACAAGAAATTCTGCAATTTCTAATTCACGCGGTGTAAGCACTTCTATAATATTTGTACTCTCTCTCCTATCTTGAGAAAATGCAATAAATTTATCAAGAGTATTACTTGTAATGTACTTACCCAATTTTAAAACTGTTCTTATCGCTTCAATGGTTGTACTACTATCACTAAATTTATTTAAATATCCATTTGCCCCTGCTTGGATATAACGAAATGCATAAATATCCTCCTCATAGGCAGAGAAAATTAATATTTTCACCTCTTTTTGCAATTCACGTAAATCATTTATCATATCGATTTTTCTACCATCATGCAAATTAATATCCAAAATCACTAAATCAAAAATAATCCTAGAACATACGCTAAGCGCTCCCTCAAAACTATCAGCTTCAGTGACGGAAACATCATTAAATTCTTTTTCCAATAAAAATGTGATTCCTGACCTTACAATAAAGTGATCATCTACGATGAGAATTTTTTTATCCATGACTAAAAACTAAATTAAAAACAATAAGTGATTTTATCTTTTTTAAAAATTGGATGGGAAAACAGATTTTATTTACAGGAATTACCAATCATTTTAGTGTCTTTTTATTATGAAATCAAGGCTCTAAATAATATAAAGTAATATACTTCTTAAATATTGATTACTTTTTGACACTTTTGGGTGACATAAAATATAAAAAAATTAAAAATCATTGAGTTAATGTTAGATTTACTTCAAAATAGCTGTTTATTTTGCTTCACAAGCAAGCGAAAATAGGTTTATACCTCAATTATTAATCTAGTTATTCAACTTAATTAATTCACTATTTTTTTTTAATATTTCTGACAACTCTACTATTGTTTGTTTCTGCTTTTTTTTAAAATATTTAATTTATGGTTGCTTACCGTACTCATTTTTATCTCTAACTTCAAGGTTTCCGCAGCCTTCTACAAGAAGTTTCGCAATTTCCATTTCACGCTGGGTAAAATCTTCCAAAATACTCCTACTTTCTCTCGCATTTTTCGAAAATGCAATAAATTCATCCAGAATATTACTTGATGTGTACTTTCCCAATTCTAAAATTGTATTTACAGTTTTAATGATAGTACTGCTTTTACTAAATTTATTCAAATATCCATCTGCCCCAGCCTGAATATATCGAAAAACAAAAATATCTTTCTCATGCGCAGAAAAAATTAATATTTTCACCTCTTTTTGCATCTTCCGCAAATCATCTATTATATTGCATTTTCTTTCATCAGGTAAATCAATATCCAAAATCACTAAATCGAAAATAATAGTAGCACATGCACTAAGAGCCTCCTCAAAATTATTGACCCCAACGACGAAAACACCATCAATTTTTTTTTCCAATAAAAGTGTCATCTTTGACCTTACAACAAGGTGATCATCTACGATCAGAATTTTTTTAACCATGACTAAAAACTAAATTAAAAGCAATAAGTAATTTTATCATTTTCAAAAACTGGATGAGAAAACAAAAAGTATAGAAAAAGTATAATTAAATTTTGCCTGCTCATCCAAATTTTCAAAAACATGCTATTACAAAACAGTATTTGTGTTGCAATAACTCAAATGCAAAGGCTACCAAAAAATAGAATAAAAGGCTACCAATATTCCACCAATAATCATGGCACCTACGGCAAAACCATTACTTACTTTAAACATATTAGTGTCAATTTCCAAGCCTTTGGTTCTAAGGCCTTTTTTGGAATCGTATAGACTAATAAAAATCATTAATAGTACACAGATAACAAATACAAAACCCATGCGGTCTAAAAATGGAATTTCATAGGCCTTTGATTTGTCTTTTTGCTCCACCAGGGTAGCAAATCCAGAACTGCTTAGAAACTCCAAATTCATGAAATTAGGAAGGAATTTAAAAATTACTGATAATACAAAACCTCCAATAGTTGCGAACATTGCAGCGTTAGAACTAGTTTTCTTCCAAAAGAATCCAAGGATAAACATCGCAAAAATTCCAGGACTTACAAATCCAGTGTATTCCTGTATGAATTCAAATCCACCTTTTTTGTCAATGCCTAATAATGGAGCAATTAAAACGGCAATAAGCATTGCGGCAAATACTGTTATCTTACCTACTTGCACCATTTTCTTTTCACTGGCATTGACATCAATTTTCTTCTTGAAGATGTCTAAGGTGAATATCGTAGATATGCTGTTTACTTTTCCTGCTAAGGAAGCAACTATCGCAGCTGTTAAAGCAGCAAAGGATAATCCTTTTAATCCCACTGGAAGTAAATTTAATAATACAGGATAGGATCTGTCAGGATTTATAATTCCATCAGCACCTAGCATTTCTGTCTGTAGTCCACCTTTAGTATAAATAACATAAGCAGCTATACCTGGTAAAACCACTATTACTGGCATTAATAGTTTTAAAAAAGCGGCAAATAAAATTCCACTTCTCGCTGTTTTGAGATCAGCACCTAAAGCTCTTTGAGTAATGTATTGATTGCAACCCCAGTAATTCAGGTTTACAATCCACATTCCTCCAAATAAAACTGTTAATCCCGGCAAACTAGGGAAATTTGCATTTTCTTTCTTAAATATCATATGAAAATGGTCTCCCGATTGATTCAGCATGTAGTTGAATCCCTGAACCATACCATGTTGGCCATTTAATTCAGCTACTTTGTCTAAAGCCAAATACGTCGTTACCAAACCTCCAAAAATTAAGAACACCACCTGTACAACATCCGTATATCCAATTACTTTCATTCCTCCTAATGCAATGACAATAGCAAAGAATGCCAAGCCATACATACATAAATCAATTTGAATTCCTGATATTCCATTAATAGCCAATGCTCCCAAATAAAGAATAGACGTCAAATTGACTATCACATAGAGCAACAACCAAAAAACGGCCATTATCATCGCTACATTTCCATTGTATCTTTGGCTCAAAAATTGGGGCATAGTGTAAATTTTATTCTTTAAATAAACAGGAATAAAAAACACAGCTACAATGATTAAGGTTAATGCAGCCATCCATTCATAAGTTGCTATTGCAAGACCCATTTTAAAACCATTTCCTGACATAGCAATAAATTGTTCCGATGAAATATTGGAAGCAATTAATGAGGTACCAATAGCCCACCATGTCAAAGAGCCTTCAGCTAAAAAATAATCATGTGAAGCTGATACTGATTTCAAATGTTTCTTTCTATACACGGAGTAACCGTATCCAGCTACAATAAAAAAGTACACCAGAAATACTAAATAATCAGCTAATTGCAATGTGTTCATAAATTTGTTGGGGTTTATTAGTTAAAAGAATACTTGAGGTTAACAGTTATTAATACTAGCAGATTAGAATGATGTGTAAACAAAAAATAAATTTTAAACCATATATTAGCCAGATGTCTTTCTATTTTTATTTTATATAATCACAAAAATAAGTATAATCGCACGAGCTAAAGGGGGGCAAAATTGTTCTTTGAGAGGGGGTAATTAATTCTGTTTGTTAAGAAAAGTAGATATTAATACTCGCTTTTGTTATTTAAATAAGGATTCTCAAAAAATTGCCAATTAAATCTTCTTATTATCTTTCTGTTACCAACGTTAACTTTATTCTGGTAGTACTAAATTTTATTAATTTGCATTTTTTTCACTTCAATAAATTGTTCTGCTCCAAAATAAACAGTTATGTATATTAATACAAATTTTAAGTCTTTTAATTGAAATACAAGTTTTTTATCTTCTAAAGTTATAGCATTAACTAGTATCATACTAGCAAGATATACTAATGAAATAGCTGAAAGCATTTTTAAAGCCTTTATTGTTTTAGGATGTTTTGATATTATTACAACAAAAAATAAAAATTGAATTGTTCCCCATATTACATATTCGAAAACACTCGATATATTGTATGCAATTATTGAAGCTATAACAGAAAAGAGTGTGGCTATTATTCCAAACCAAAATATCCTTTTATTTATAAAGAAAGCTTTTTCTTTATAGATTCGTTCTTGTTCTTTATTTGTTTTAGACTTATTTAAGTGATATTGCTCAGGTTCGTCAGCATTTTTTATCATAAGAATTGACTTTTTCAATTATATTTTTCAATTTGTATTTTTATTTTAAACTTATTTCTTTCATATTAAATTTTATCGCATACACAAGCATTACCATCTAATGACTTTATCTAGGATTAATACCATTTACAAAATAATTGCAGCATAAATTAAAAGCAATCTAATTTTTTCATCATGGAATAGTTATCCATCTATTCAATGTGTTATTAGGCATTTCGATAACCACTTTATAAAATTTGGATGTCATGCTTGAAATATCAATTTCAGTTTTCCAATCCTTTATGTCCATCTCTTTTATCAATTGATATTCGTCTGTGCCTCCTGTTTTAAAATTATTTGTTGTTGACAACCATATTTTGGCTTTTCCGATTTTAGCCAATGGTGTCCATTGTATTATTAATTTGTTTTCTTTTATTTTTAGTGAAAGATTTATGGCCGATAATTCCCCGATCATTGGAACTCCATCAAGTTCGAATTGTTGATTTTGACTTGGTGAAATATTCAAAAAGCGTAAAATAGTAGGCGTAATATCAACTATTCCGGGTTGCTGTTTTTTATAATAATCGTTTATTCCGGCATAGTTTGTGGCCATCCAGGTGTTGCGTTCCCGATTGGTTTGACCTCCATGCTTAAAACCAAAAGTGTCCCGACCATGATCCGTCGTGATTATTACCATCCATTCTTCGTTGTTTTCTTTCTCTCTCTTTTGGATTGTTTTGTATAATTTTCCGATTTGTGAATCGAGCTGATCCAAAGCATTTAAAAACTCAGGACTGTCACCATGCCTATGTCCCATTTCATCTGTATATTCAAGATAAATCCAAGACAAATCGGGAGCCGAAGCAGCAATGGTTTTACAGGCATTTTCAACAACATAATTGTCTATTTTATTATAAAAATCGCCGTTTTTGTCATGAGGAAATTTTATGATATCCTTTTCGTAACCATCAAAAACAAAATCGGGATTCAAATTTCCCGCCGCTTTTGCATCGCTTCCAATTAATTTGGTTCTGTTATCTTTCCAAGTAGAAAAAATAGCTGTTTTTTTCTCTGGATATTGTGTTTTCAAATATCGAAAAATATTCCAATAATTATAATTTGGCTCTTTAATGTCGTTACCCCAAACGTTGTGTTTGTTTACCCAAGTTCCTGTCAACAAACTATTGTATCCAACAGCAGAAATAGTTGGCGTTTCTGAATAACCATTTTTTTCGCCACCCACATAGGCAGAAACAATGCCTCCATTTTTTGAAAAGTTATTCAAATTTAGCATTGAATGGGATTGAATGATATCCAACGGAATACCATCGGCAATCACAAAAACTACTTTTTTGCTTTTTTGTGCAAAAGCCAAAGCACAGAAAAGCATTAAAAACACAACAAAATATTTTCTAAATTTCATTTTAATTCTATTTTTTATAAGTGGCGATATTTCTTTTGGCATTATACATTAATCAAATTGAACCGTTTTCTGTTTTCCATCAGTAAACAAAACCTCTACTTTATTAGCAGTCAAATGATTTATTTTTTTGACCAGAAACAATTCTTTATCCGTCCACTTTTTCCCTTATTTTTTCCAAAGCATCAAAGTAGCATAAAAACTGTCTTGAGATTGATTTGGAATAACGAAATCATCAACGTTAATAACAGTATTATTTTTACTCACAGGGTTTATGTCTTTGACATCAATAGCTTTGATGGATTTCCAACCCTTTAAAGTAATCATAGCCAATTGATAGTTTCCATTATCAATAATACATACATCATAGCCCTTCACTTTTTTGTATGTTTTTTTATACCCCCTTTTTTTTCATCATTTTATAAATTTATTTGTTTTTTGTTATTAATTGAAACCTATCTTTTCATTGCAATGCCTTTCTAAAAAGACATTACCAATTTTAATTATTCAATGTTTTTTTTAAAACAATTTGAGATTCTACAAAATAGTTAGCTCCCCACATAGTATATCTTTTTTTCTGCGTCTCAATTTTTGTTTGAAATACTGACCAATCTTTATTAGCTTTTGGAGACCACAAAACTTCGCTTAAAGCACTCAAACGTGGAAATATCTGATATTCCACTTTGACAGGAGTTTGCATATATTCTGTCCAAACATTCCCTTGGGCTCCCATCACATACTTAGCCTCATCCTCATTCAATTCCTTTGGTATTGGCTCATAGCTGTAAATTTTTTCTAAGTTCGTGAATCCCCCAATGGTTAGTTCCTTGTCATTTTGGGTTTGTGAATGGTCTAAATAAACGTGACTTCCCGGGGTCATAATAACCTGATGCTTTTCTTTTGCAGCCGCTATACCGCCACCTTCTCCTCTCCAACTCATTACAATTGCGTTTGGAGCAAGACCACCTTCCAGAATTTCATCCCAGCCTATTAATGTCCTTCCTTTGCCGTTAATGTATTTTTCAATTCTTTGAATAAAATAACTTTGAAGTTCATGCTCATCCTTCAATCCTTTTTCTTTTATCATCTGTTGACAAAACTCGCTTCTCTTCCAAGCATCTTTTGGACATTCATCCCCACCTATGTGAATGTATTTTGATGGAAATAAGGTTAGCACCTCGTCGAGAACGTCTTCCAAGAATTTGAATGTGTATTCTGTTGGCGCATATACATCAGTATGAATGCTCCAAGTTTCCTGTACGATTTTGATTTTTCCATTTGCCATTTCTTGCTTGCTCTTGTCTGAAAACATATTATTAGCAACTTTTGTTTTTTCATCCGGAAAACAACTTAACTGCGGATATGCTGCAATGGCGGCGCTACCATGACCAGGCATTTCAATTTCTGGAATTACTGTAATAAATCGATCCGAAGCATACTTGACGATATCTTTTATTTCCTCTTGTGTATAAAAGCCTCCTTCTGGTGTATTGTCGTTTGCAGTACCTGGAAATTTACCTATAATCGATCCATTTCTCTTAGAACCTATCTCGGTCAGTTTAGGATACTTTTTAATTTCGATTCTCCAACCCTGATCTTCGGTCAAATGCCAATGAAAATAATTCATTTTATGCAAAGCCAAATAATCGATGAATTTTTTAACAAATGAAATCGGGAAAAAGTGTCGCCCCACATCTAACATTGCTCCTCTGTAAGCAAAACGAGGTTCATCATTCACATCTACCGAAGCAATTTTTAGCTTATTACTTTTTTTAACAGGCAACAATTGAATCAACGTTTGCATTCCATAGAAAGTCCCAATAGGTGAATTTCCATTAATCTCAACCCCTTTTGCAGTTGATTTTAAACTATAGCCTTCCGCTTTAAGTCCGGTAATGTTATTAACGCTTTTCAACTCAATACTGTTTTTATTGGCCTTTTTAACTATTGGCAATTTAAAACCATAGTAATCCGATAAATAGTTGTTTAAGAAAGCGGCGACTGGTTTATCCTCATCACTGGCAACAACCAAGCTTGTTTTTGGATTAATCACAAAAGTTCCGGTGTTTCTGGTAACTTGTACCGGTTGAGGAATGATGTTTACTTCCTGTGCAAACGATAATGTACTACACAAAAGAAGTATTAGTAAAAAGAATCTTAGCATGTTTTACGATTTTATTAATTATTTTATTCTTACATTTTTTTATCAAGATAGCATACAACCCAATAATTGAATAACTCTACCCTTTGATTACAATGTCGTTTTAGAAAAGGCATTCATAATCTTTTATTTTATTCAACCTTGTTTTTATATAACAGTAATCTTTTTCACAATTTTAATATCTTCAGATGATGTTCCTATCTGCAGTTCAAATTCACCCGGCTCAACTACTCGCTTCATTTGTTGATTGTATAAAAACAATTCACTGATAGGCAAAGTCAAACGAACTGTTTTTGTTTCTCCAGCTTTTACTAACACCTTATTAAAACCTTTTAACTGTTTAATTGGTGTGGCTACTGAACTTGCTAAATCTCTAACATAGAGCTGCACCACCTCTTTTCCATCTACATTTCCCGTATTTTTAATTTTAACATCAATAGTGATGACATCATTTTCTTTGACATTCTCTTTACTGACTGTGGCATCCAGATAATCAAAAGTGGTATAACTAAGTCCGTGACCAAAACTCCATAAAGCATCAGGATTGCCATATACATAATCACGTCCTGGTTTATCAATGCTTCCCGGTTTTTTATAATATCCTTTATCCGACGGCAAGTAATTATAATAGCAAGGCAAATGTCCAACGGATTGTGGGAAAGAAACATTTAATTTCCCAGAAGGATTTACTTTTCCAAACAACACATCGGCCAAGGAATTTCCTTGTTGTTCACCGCCATACCATTGCACCAAAACAGCATCGGCATTGTCTTTTACCCATGGCATAGCAAGTGGTTTTCCGCTAACGAGTACAACAATTATTGGTTTGCCTATTGCTTTAATCTCTTTTATTAAATCCTCTTGAACTCCTGGAAGTTTAATATCGGAAAGATCATATCCTTCTCCGGCGGTTACGTTTTTGTTGTCTGTAAAAGTGCCGCTTTCTGTACCTACGACAAGAACGGCAATATCACTTTTTTTGATGGCCGAAATAGCTTCTTGAAAACCTTCTTTATTTTGGCTCCAAGCATCACAACCTTTAGCATAATTTATAGTGATGTTATTGCCAACAGCTTTGTTTAATCCTTGCAATGGCGTAATTCCATTTGTGGTTCTTCGGCTCCATGAATAATCACCCGGTTGAAACTGGTCTGCATTTGGACCAATTAAAGCGATTGATTTGTATTTGGCTGATGAAAGCGGAAGAATTGAATTATTGTTCTTCAACAACACTATACTTTCATCGGCAATTTCTTTGGCCAAATCAACACTTTCTTTGGAATGAATCACTGCCTTTATATCGATGTTTTCATTCACTGGTTTATCAAACAATCCGCTGACAAATTTTACGTAAAGTATTCTGCTTACCGCCTGATCAATATATTTTACATCTAATTTTTTTTCCTGAACCAATTGCTCCAATTCTGAAAAACAATTACTTTCAGCCTCAAGATCTATACCCGCTTCCACAGCCATTTTTGCCGCTTCGGCTTTGCTGGAAGCTATTTTATGAAAAGTATTCAGGAATTCTATCGAACTCCAATCAGAATATACATATCCTTTGAAACCTAATTCTTTACGCAACAAATCGGTTAGATAATAACTGGAAGCCGCTACAGGAAGACCATCATACGAATTATAACTATTCATTATTGAAAGTGGTTGGGCTTCTTTTATCACTTTTTCAAAAGGCTGCATATAAATAGACCTAAGCTCTCTTTCTCCTCCACTTACCGAAGCCAAATTGAGTCCGCCCATTGGTGTTCCGTGTGCCAGAAAATGCTTTGGTGTGCAGACAATATTGTTCGCCTGCATATTCTTTACATAGGTTACCCCCATTAAACCATTCAAAAAAGGATCTTCTCCAAAGGTTTCCTCTACCCTGCCCCAACGTAATTCTCGTGCTATGTCCAAATCTGGCGACAGCACCTGTTTGATATTCATTGCTTTCAAATCTTTTGCAACAAATTGTACCATACGGTTCACCAAATCAGGATTGAAAGTACTTCCTTGAGCAATTGCTTGAGGATAAATGGTACAATTGCCTTGGTAAACACCGTGCAAAGCTTCGGTACAGGTCAAAACCGGAATGCCCCAACGGGTATTTTCTTTTAAGTATTTTTGGGATTTACCATAAACATCTCTTGCTTCCTCTGCAGTCAAGCCTGTGTTTACAACACATCCATAACTATTCCCTTTAAAAACATCCACATCTTTTATATCATGAATGTGTAGCATTTGAAGAATTTTTTCATTTAATGACATTCTGCCAAGCAAGTCTTTTACTCTTGCCTCTACTGGTAATTTTTCATTTTGATAAGGATAAGAATTTGTTTTTTGAGAAAATCCTTTTCCAAAACCTGATAAAAATAAAATTAGTAGTAATGATTGTTTCATGATGTAATTAAATTGGTTCAGTTATTTTAGATATACTAGTTTGTATGTTTATTTGGCACTTTTGCCATTTTTCTTCATCTGCGCTAGATATAAATCTTGAGGATAAAGAACAGCTGGATCAATTGTTTCAAATCGGTTCCCAAACTGATCTGGCAACACCGAAGGAAGATTCGTTTTTATGCCTACACAAATATTATTTGTTGAATGTTTCCTCTCTTCATCAAATTGATTGCAATATTGCATAGGGACATCTGCAGTGATATTCCAGTAAGTTTCATTAAAACTTAATCCCCATGGTGATGTTTTTCCGCCAGACACATATAAACGAGTTCCTTTTCCTACGTTCAAATTGGTAAACAAATTATTACGTTGATCATGATTGTGATGATCAATACACAAATCGGTACCTTTTCCGTTACGAAATACATTGTGGTGGCTGGATGCGGTTTCAATGGACAAATCGTGAATGAATTTGCCTTTTATCTCAAAGTTTTGTAACAAATTATAAGGTCCGCAAATATTCACGCCATGATGACCGTTTAGCTTTCCTCCTAAACGATTTTCCCCAAAATCAAGAACCCAATTTTCAACTGTGATGTGATGCGCATTCCCAATATAAATTCCAACATCTGCACCAGTAATGGTAACATCCTTAACCCATCCGTCATGAGCTTTATTTTCAAAAGCTATTCCATTGTAACCTCTTTCGTGAAAATCATGACCTGCCCATGGATTATCTGGAAATTTGATTGTAATATTTTCTATTCCTATATCTGAGATGTCGCCCGAAAACAAAATCATTCCCCCCTTCCATGACCAATTTGTTTGATTGGGATACTGTTTGTTATAATCTGGATACAGTTCCTCTAAACCTTTTTCAAAATATAACACAGTTTGCTGTTTATTTTCACCACGAATACACATCTTGTTTTTTGAAATATGAAGTGTGTCTTTCAATAAATAAATCCCGGCAGGTATAAAAACGGCTTGGTTTTTTCTACATTTTGCTATGGCTTTTCTAAATGCGATTGTATTGTCGGTAACTCCATCCCCTACTGCACCAAAATCTTTTACGCTTATCTCGGAATCGAAATGAGGAATTTCTTTTTTTCCTTTTTTATATCCAGCCTGAGTAAAATCGGGCATTAGTTCTTTATTCCAACTTTCTCCTTTTTTTCCCCACAATTGGGAATACTGCTGTGCAGAAGCCAGAAAAAAGAAACTGCTGTTGAGCGATAGTAATACTATTAAGATATTTTTCTTCATTTTATTTTACTGCATTAGGTATTTTATGATTTGAGTTTTTATTTTATGCTTCTTCATTAAGTCAGATACAGACAAAAAAATGGCCACTGATTATACGGATTAAACTGATTGCCACAGATTTTATTCTTTTGTTTCTTTGGCCTCAACTGTCGCTCCAGCTAACTCATTTTGAGGAAAATCAACCGTAAAAATGGTTGTTTTTTTAGTGTCTGTATTCGTAAGGGTCACTGTTGCTGTTTTTTCTTTATACAAAGGATCTGCGATTGAAACTACAGGTTCTCCATTACTATTTTTTATCATCAATATGCAGGCTTTATCTACTGTGATTTCAAAAGATCCTGCTTTTATGGATCCTGCTTGATAAAAGACGGCCTGTATCATTTTCAGTGGCTCATGGTAAACTGCTTGTATATTTGAATTATTGGCAATGATTTCCAATTTCTTTGCATCAAACTTTTTCATTTCTTTTGTGCTTTTTACACCTGGAAGAACTATATAAGCATAATCTGCATTTTGTGGTTTTACTCCATGACTAAGCCACAGTTTGAATACATTCCCAACAATTTCATCTTTGGAAGCAACATCATTAATATGTTGCCAATTTCCTTTTTGTACGTTTGTAGTCAGCATTATATCACCGCCTTTCGGAAAATAATAACCAACATTGTTATGTAAAAACCAAGTACTTGATTTTCCATTATGTGTTATTGTTTTATCTTTTACTATTGGATTATTATCTAATGAACTTTCTGTATCGCCCTTTAACCAGCACTGATTAATGGTTGTGGTAATGTTCTCCTGTTCGTTACTTTTAATGCCGGTTCCCAAACACATAATTTCATCATCAAAAAAGAACCAAGCTTTCTTGGCCTGAAGATTATCGTAATCAAGAGCGTAGGCACTTGCGCCATATATTCCGTCACTCACCCCTCCAGCGAAGTTATTGCTTCCTTGTTCTCCCCATCCTATATCCATTGGCCTATCTGTAGCATAATCCCTGCTGGTAACTCCAGGTATTTTATCCCATTCCCAAATTGGCATAATATTAAAATATTCAGGGCCATCAATTTGAATATTTGTGGCACCATCAGATAAATATCTGCCAAATAGATTTTCCTTATTGCCGAATTCGCTTCGCTTGGTACGGTTACTCACCATACGGACATTAAAGGAATAACCAGCTCTCATATGTAACGTATAATCTGCCTTGAAATATTGGGTGTGTAATGGCGCAACCTTATAAGACGGTTTTTCGTTGCCATCAATTCGTGCAATGGCGTCATCCCAATCTGTGGCATTTTTAGGGTCAATCTCTTTTGCTTTTAATAAACTAGCACTCATCCCTTTTATGCTTAACACATTGGGTCTGCTTATGCCGCGACCAAAAATGTTAAAATCTGCATATTTTCCACGCAATGTTTTAAGATAGGTATCCTTAAAAAATTTGGAAAAGAGTTCCAGTTTTTCTGAATTTAAGGCATAAGGTGTATTTTTCACATAGTTGGCAACTTTTAGCACACCATTAATAAATACTGTACCATAGCCCATAATATACAATTGCGGCCCGTGCTGCATATAGGAGTTATCATACTGTATGCCTTCTCCATTACTTACCAAACAAACTGGACTAAACAGTTCTTTTGTGGATGAAGACAGCAATGCATCATCTTCTGTTATTAGAGCTCGGTAAAAATAATGAAGTGCAACATCTGTTTTGTTGGCTCCGGTCTGTTTTTCAACAATACCCCGTTTCATCCTTTCAATCAGTTTTTGCTGTAATTCTTTATCGAGTTTTTTGTCGCCATAGTTCATCATTATCAGCAGTTCCCCTAACGCTCGAGGTGATGCAATTTCATTAAACCACCAATTGGAACTTTTTGGATCTTGATCGTACCAATATTGAAATGCATTGCTGATATTAGCAAAAACCTTTTCATCCGAATAAAAACTGCTATTTTTTGTAATGTAACTTCTAACCAGTATTTTTAGTTTTTCTAAATGTTCGAGAGGAGCCCAAATGGTAATTGTTTTACTGGTATAATCGATATCTGGCCAACTTCCATTAGGCTGTATATTAGCCAGAGTTTTGGATATTGTCTTGTCACTAGAGGGCTGTTTTGTTAAATCCTCAACAATTCTGTCTGTAATGGTTTTATATATTTCCGTAGTCTTTGCCCGAGGATAAGCTGTCTGAATATTTCCTAAAAGGAAGATCACAGCTATTATCGAATATAAACCTTTAATGCCGTTATATTTTTTTTTCATCTTCAATATGATAATTCTTAATTCTTACAAACTTTTTTAAAATTTTATAGTTTCTTAACAAACTAATTAAAAAGAAAAGAAAGGGGCACAAACCCCCTTTCAAATCTTATCCAACAATTATGGCAAACTAATTGTTATTTGGCAGTATTTATTTTATTGTTTCACTATTTTTTTAACAATGACTTGACCGCCATTTTCGACGTGTGCAAAATACAATCCTGTGGCCAATTCTGCCAAAGAAATAGTTTGGGTATTTTTGTCTATCTTTTTACTTTTCACTAACAAACCATTTACATTATACAATCTAAGCGTGGTTCCAGGTTGAAATTCATTTATTTTAATGTTCAAAATGTCTTTTACTGGATTAGGAAAGAAGATAATATCTTTATTGGCAACTTTATCCCCTTCAAAATCGCCTACTGATAAGCTAGCATTATTTATTGTATATGTTAATGGATTGGTATAAGAAGTCACAGCACCATTGTATCCAGATGGATTTATAATTGTTGCAAAGTTATTTGCTCCAAAAGTACCAGCATAAGGTATCAAATTATATGCGTCACCAGGCACAGGAACATATGAATTAATAGCGTCAACCTGTAGTGTTGTATTGCTACCTAATGAAAAATTTCCTGGTCCGGTAGGTGGCGTCAAGGCGGCTCCAGACTGTACTTTTAGCTGATTGTACTGAATACCTGCTGTTGTTCCTTTCGCTTGCACGTGAATAGTACCATTGTTGGCTAATGCAAAATTACCATTTACTACTAACGACCTTGTATTTGTACTAGTAGGAGTTCCAAAATTCAATGTGTTCACGGCAAGGTTACCAGTTATGGTAATGGTTGACGTAGTCCCCGGATTGAAAGAATCATCGATATTAAGAGCATTCAGTGCTGTTAATGTAGGGTCCAAAAATATGACACTGTTTCCTGCTCCAGAAAGTGTAAGGCTGGCAGCCGCAGAACCTTTTACAACTCTAGTTGTTGCAACTCCTCCTTGAATGCTAGGCACTTGTAAATTATAAGTAGCAAGATCCAATGTACAATTCTGGTTGTAATTAATTGGGCAGTAAATTTTACAATTCCCTGCTAACACTCGATCCTTAGCGATTTGAAAACCACTAAATTGTCCATAGGCAAAAGGCGATGTTGGAGCTTTCATAACCAAATTGATGGTTTTTCCGGCATTACCTGCTAAATAAACACCTGTATTATTAGCGGTATCAAGATAAGCGGAGGTTCCGGTAATATTCCCATTTAAATTAAAAAAACTACTTCCTGTTGTTGGTTTCATTGCTTTTATAGTTCCGTTCCATATAATATCTCCGTTGCCATTAAAATTGCATGCTGTTGTAGCAATATGATTAATCGATCCTGTTGGATCAATGGTTATAGCACCGTTAGCACTGGTAGTGGCATAGACGTTGAGTGCTCCTGTAACCGCTAAAGCTCCGCTAATGGTTGTAGTGCTATTAGTATTGACTGTTCCTCCTGAATTAATGGTTAAAGCTCCGCCAATAGTAGTAGCAGTAGTATTAATGTTGGCTATACCTCCGTTTAAAACAGTAAAGCTATCGCTTGGATTAATAGTAAATGAAGTTACATTGCCTGTTCCATCATCCCAATTGGTGGCAGTAGTACCTGATATTGTAGCATCAGTTCTGCTGGTAGTCCAAGAAGTAATCCCTCTGTTTACAGTAACATTCACAATATCTGAAGTAGTAACAAGACTATTATTATCTGTAGATTTTACTGTTAAGGCGTAGTTACCTATAGGCATATTAGTCCAATCATAGCTATAAGGTGCTGTAAGATCCTCTCCTAATTTAGTGCTGCCTTGAAAAAATTCTACTTTAGTTGTTCCGTTTGCATTTACAGCACCAGCGGTGATAGTAATGTTCGTAGGAGTAATAAAGCTTGAATTATTTGCAGGAGAAGTAATAGATGTTCCCTCAACATTAACAACCACAGGAGAGGAAGTGGTAGAAACTCCTCGGCTATCTGTAGCTTTTGCCGTTATAATATGGTTCCCCCCAATTGCATTAGCCCATGTAAAACTGTAAGGCGCTATTGAAGATTCTCCCAGTTTTATAGCATCTCGAAAAAATTCAACTTTAGTTATCTCCTGACCGTCCGGATCAGCTGCATTGGTCGTAAATGTGATATTTGAATTAGCATTAAAATTGGTGTTGTTAGCAGGCGAAGTAATAGCAACTGTTGGCGGGTTATTTGGCAAAGAATAATATTTTACATAATCTACCTGCATTTTTGTACTACCTTGACCTTGGGCTCCATAACCACCCAGAGGAATATTACCCGCCCATGAACCATCCTCTATTTCAGTACTTAGGATCATAAATTCTGGTGTTTGAGAAATATTAGCTGTATAGGTCCAAGTCAAATTTCCATCCACATAAAATTTATAGTAATCTGGAGTCCAGTCCATCGTATAAATATGATAATTACCACTGTTAGCTCCTAAGTCTCCGGTTACGATACCAGTTGACTTATGATCTGTGGCATATCCATCCCAATGAAGGTTTGTATGTACTTTTCCATCATTTGGTAAAGATTCTACTATATCCATTTCCATACCAGCCTGTTTAGGGTTGCCAATAGGATTCCCATTTGTATTACTTTGGAGCCAAAATGCCGACCATGATGCCGGCGCATTGACCATCGCAATTCTTGCTTCAAAACGGCCATACAAAAATTGCCTCTTTGTTGCAATCTCTCCGGCATGATGTGTTGTTACTCCATTTACTACATCAGTATATGGCTGAAGAATCATGTTGCTATTTGCCACAGTTACAGTGGTTGGATCGTTGGTTGCAGAGCGCCAAACCCCTTGAAGTCTATGTGACCAGTCGGTCAAATTAAGCTGACTTCCTGAAAAATCTTCAGTCCAATCCAACTGATATACTGGGTCTGGCAGTGTTTGTGCTGGAGATAACTGACACTGTACAGTATTTGCAGAAGGATAGCTAACGGTACCTGTATAACCTGTCGTAGGCTGTACTGTTCCAAAGGTACCTGTGATGGTTCCTGCTGTAGATTGCGCAAAATTAAAAATCGCTCCCGGCAGCGGATTATACGAATTAATGATATCCACCTGTAATGTTGTTGAAGCACCAATTGTAATGTTTCCCGTCACTGACAATTGATCATAAAGAGTACCTGCTGTAATTCCTTTTGCACGTACATTTATGTTGTTATTGACTGTAAAACTGCCCGTTACATTTAGTATTCGTGTTCTGTTATCACCAGTGGTGACAGAACCAAATTTCAATGAATTTACCGTAGGATTTCCAGTAATAGAAATATTTCCTGTTGCAGTAATGTCTAATGAACTATCTATATTAAGTTGATTAAGTACAGCTTCTCCTGCTACGGCACTAAAAGTAATTATGGTAGCCTGATTAGTTCCAGTTGTAGTTCCAGCAATTGTAAGATTAGAGGAGGCATGGCCTTTTATTACTTTAGTTGCTAAATTTCCTAGTTTAATAGCAGTTGTTTTTAGGTTTTTACCATTAAGGTCTAGTATAGCTGGATTATTGAATACCAGTGGAGTATAAAGTGTACAATCTCCTCCTAATGTGGTGTTTCCGTTCATGAGCAAGCCAAGAGCATTGTTTGCATCAAGCATAGAGGTTGAGGTAAGCCCGTCTGCTACACAAATCTGTGAAAGGGACTGAGTTAGGGCAATGGTTTTTCCTGTTACACCAATGTAAACACCTCTCGTGCTTGTATTGTCATAAACCGCTGTGTTTCCTGTAATATTTCCATTTGCTTTGAAAAAATTAGAAGCGGGTGATGATTGAAGCGCTTTTACGATTCCATTCCATGCAAAAGTACCATTGATGTTAAATGTATTAGCAGTACCAGAATTAGCATGGATAATCTTTGCTCCTGAATTAAGGGTTAAATTATTAACAGACATAGTTGAACCTGGTACGTTAATGGTGACTAAACCTCCAGATAAAATAATAAGGTTATCAGTTGCGGCAATAGCCACTGTAGTCAAACCGGTAAGTCCGTCTGGATTGGTGGTCCAGTTGGCGTTAACGGCACCAGTGTTACCTGCCAATGTTGCGGTTGCCGATGCAGTGTAAAAATCTGTGGCAACAACTTTGGGGATGAAGCTGAGAAAGACCAGCAATAGAAAAGTAGTTTTCAATTTCATATTTAGTTAGTTAAGTTTAATAAATACATAGTTTAAAAATTGATTTGATCAATTTCCTTATTGTTTCAAAATTAACTAAAACGATAAAACAGGAAGTGGGGGTAATAGTTCTTTGAAGGGGAGTAATAAGTTCTGTTTGTTCAAAAAGCTAACAAAACAGAAATTGTCACACTTTTTTTCATTAAAAAACCAACTTAAGAGGCAAAAAAATGTTAATCGTTTTTTTTACCCAGAATCCGCATTAGACTTCGTGACGAAGCTGAATCAGATTTAAAAGAAGCATTGAACAAGAAAATTTAGTGGCAAAAAAGGGTGATTCACACTAGAAGAAAAGCCACAGATTATACGGATGGAACGGATTTTACACAGATAAAAAAATATAATCCGCGCTAATCAGTTTAATCCGTATAATCCGTGGTTACTATTTAAAAAAAGAGAGGTATGCTGTACCTCTAAAAAAGCATTTTCTTAAGACATTTGACTGGGATTTCTATTATCTATGTTTTGTTGGTGCAACAGCGGCATTCTTAAATTTTTTGATAAAATCTTCTGCGAATCTTTTCCCCATTTCCCGCTGGCTTGCAGAGTCAAAATGAAGATAATCTCCTTTTTGAACTAAGTCAGCCGTACTGAAGACCGAGCTATATTTATCAGAGGCGGCATATTGTCTGATTTGTTCATTCATTTGGTTCCACAAATCTTTGTCTTTAGAATAACTGCCTAATTCTCCCATCAGAATAGGGAGTTCATTATTGCCTACGGCATTTCTAAATTCAGTAAAAAGACGAGACATATACTCTTTACGATGCAGGATACCTTCAGGATTTGCATCCGATTCTCCCTGATGCCATAAAATGCCTTTGACCACACCGTACTTTTTCCCAAGATCCACTTTTGCTTTGAAATTAGTCAGCAATTTGACTTTTCTAAAAACGGAGTCATTAACCCATTGTTTTATTGAACTTCCTCCTACCGCCGTTGGCAGCAGCAAAACATATACGTTTTTAGGAATATGCTTAATTAGCTCTTTACCAAAAGTAAGACCGCAACCAGTACCATCAATTTCTGGCGAGTAAAAGTGTAATGGATTTTTTGCAAGGATGATTTCGTTTTTTTTATTAATAGTCAGCACATGTGAGGTTGTTATTGTATCCTGTGGCTCAACAACGCCTCTTCCTGCCATATTGGACTGACCTGCAAGAAGAAAAACCCAAACTTTACTTTTATCCGGCATCTTATTGATTTTATGCTCAGTCTTTGAAACCGTTGCAGTTGTTGATTTTACTTCTTTATGCTTCAATGCTGTACAAGCACCTAGCATCATAATAGAACCGCTTATAAAAACAAAGCACAAAACTGTTACTCTTTTCATTTCTTAATTTTTTATATTTTTCAAATTTTTATATTCCCAAACCCAATTAGAATTGATAGTTTGATTTACAGCAGCTAGGAGTAATCATAGTTAAAACCCTAGTCTTTCTGCTCCAAATAATAATGCTATAGCCTCAGGATAAGTTTTTATTTTTTTTCGTTTTATCTGCTTTACAATCAGTCGAATCGTTATTTAGCCATAGATTTACAAAACACTTTATTCACAAAAAAAAATCTAAATCATTCTATTTTATTGATAAACCCGAACGTAATCTACCAGCATTTTCTGAGGAAAAACACTGTCGTCTATCCCCTGTTTTCCGCCCCATGATCCACCAACGGCAACGTTCAACAATAAATGAAATGGAATATCAAAAGGCCATTGGGCAGCTCCTGCTTTTTCATTTATATATTGATGGTATTGTTTTCCATCAACAAAAAAAACAATTCTGTCAGGTGTCCATTCAATAGCATATACATGAAATTGCGTCGAAAAATCTTTGCCAAAAAAACCTTGTGATTTAGAAGTGTGTGCTTTGTGATTATGAGCTTCGGTATGCACTGTAGCATAAACATAATCAGGAGTAAAACCCACATTCTCCATTATGTCAATCTCACACTTTTGGGCCAGCCTCCATATTTTGATTGGGTTGGCATCATCCAAATAGCCGGCCATATCCCGCGCCCTGCAGGAAGTTTGGCCCTTACTTCGATGCGGCCATATATCCAGTCCCCTTTTCCTCTTGAAACCAAACGCGCAGAAGTATATTCAAATGAATGCATTTTTTCTTTGCGGGCTTCAATAATCAGGTTCCCGTTTTCTACCCTAGCGTTTTCTTTTTGCCTTTCGGTATAATATTCCAATTCATTATTGCCCCAACCATTATACAAGCTTCCTACATCGTAAGACCATTTCGTTTTGTCAGGCAGGCCGTTTTTATTAAATTCATCAGACCATACTAATTTTCTATTGTTTTGCCCAACTGATTGAGAAAAACAGGGCTTTATTGTGGCTAAATTGAAAATGCACAGCAATATTAAAATCAAATTTGTTTTGGGTATTTTCATAGAAATATAAATTTAAAGGGGGGAATTTAAAATTTTATGACTGCCCGTATAGTGTACCAAATCTATTTTTTGTCACGCAGATTCTGCAGATTCACACAGATTATATTCTCATAATTGAAGAAATCTGTGCAAATCTTTTTAATCTGTGGCCAGTTTTAACGGCGTTGGTATTAGTCACGGACAGTCATATAAAATTTATACATTAACCCGTTGGGTGTAATTATTTTTAACACATAGAAACATAGAATTTTATTAGTGTTTAAAAGAGTTAGATAGACGTTTTACTTCTCTCATACTTCATCTATGTGAAAAATAGTGCTATTTCTATTCATTCTTTAGTGTTTCGTCATTAAATCTATATGTCTATGTGGTTCATTTTTTATTTATACAGAATTACACCCAACGAGTTACATTAATCGTTCAACTCAAACCCATCATTGGCTTTCTTTAACCACTACACTAATTTTGGGCGAAGTAATTGAACCTCTTTATTATTTTTGTTGTTATCCAAATTTGAAGGTTAACCGTATACTTCACCAACAATTTTCTTATTGCATCCTAAACCAATCAAAATCTACATATCCTCCAGTCTCCTTTGTCGCGTAGTTGAACAGACAGAATTTATTACCTGTAAATACCTTATTATTAAAATCCATTATCAGTTCATTACCTAAAGCTATGAACGTTTTGTTATTAAAACCATACTCAAAAACTGCCTTTTTGGTAGCGTTGGACGCAACCATCCGCAGGTATACCTTTGACTTATTGATAGCTACAGAATCAACAGTTTTGCCATTATTTACCATCACAATATATTTAGCGCCTTTGGTTTGCCTTACGGCGATGTATCCATAAGGGTTTTGAAATACCGCAATCCCAGCGTTATCACCATCCTTCATGTGGCTAACGTCTAGTTTGGTAACACCTATGGTTGGAATGCTTTGTGTGTACTTAGCAAAGGGTCTTTGTGTAAGCGTATTGCGTGCCATAGTAAGATCCGTGGTTACCTTCCCTGTGATGAGCCTTAAATAACCCGACCTTTGGGTAAGCGACCAGTTTGCAGGATCGGGATTATGGTTCCAGCCCCACTGCATGCCAAGAGCTTTGCTGTTGAACTCATCGGATGTAGGTAAAGTTTTGATCGGATACGTTTTACCCACATTGGGTTTTTTGTAGGTTTCCACACCTTTGCCGTTAACACCAACCATTGGCCAGCCATCAACCCAAGTTACGGGCTGCAGCGAAGGAAACCTGCCGAATGGCCCACTATCCGTAAAAAGCATTGTCCACCATTCGCCGGTATTGGTTTGAGCCAAAGCACCCTGGTGTATACCAAAATTTAAACCGGGGGTCGAATCGCTTATCACTACCTTTTGCTCATAAGGTCCGTAAATATTCTTTGATCGCAGCGCTACTTGTATGCCATCTTTGCCACCATAAGTACAGTAGAGATAATAGTATCCATTGATCTTGTAAACATGGCTTCCTTCGAGTCCTTTGCGTATGTCGCCTTCAAACACCAGATTGTCTTTGCCTTTTGGGGCAAGGTTTTCGTCAACTTCGGTTATATATATCTTTCCAAAACCATGTGCTACATAGTTGTGGCCATCCTCGTCAAAAAATAAACCTGGATCATAAAAGCCCTTAGGCAGCTTGGTTATCTTCCAAGGGCCTTCGGCTTTGTCTGCGGTACACATAAAGCCTCCTTCGGTGAGAGTAATAAAAAGCAGGTAAAATTTACCGTTATGGTACTTGATACTGGTGGCCCATGATCCACGCGAATAACGATTGCAGTCATCAAGATCATAACATTTGCTAAAATCAAAACGCGGTACCGCGTTGCTGCAATACTCCCAATTGACCAGATCATGTGATTTTAAAATGGTTACTCCAGGAAATACGAACATGGTGGTTGTTACCATATAATATGTATTATCTACAAAAACTATGTCTGGGTCTGGATAATCTGCTGCAATAACAGGGTTAGTGTAGGTGCCGTTTCCGTTATCACTATGAATGTTTTGTGCCGAAACCTTTGACATCATAAATATCAGGGTAAAGAAAATTGTCGCTCTGGCTACTAAAAATATATGTTTTTTCATGTGTTGGTTTTACTGTAAGATTATTTTTTAATTATTG
The DNA here is from genome assembly GCF_052683105.1 of Flavobacterium sp. WC2509. Lineage (NCBI taxonomy): Bacteria > Pseudomonadati > Bacteroidota > Flavobacteriia > Flavobacteriales > Flavobacteriaceae > Flavobacterium > Flavobacterium sp. WC2509. Next base: position 272,288 of record NZ_JBQZFG010000001.1, read on the forward strand.
TCTAACAAAATTCAAGAATAACACATCATTTTCATGTATGCTAATATCCTTGCTATAGTTTCCTTTAGCATCAATAGTAATTTTTTCTGTAGCAATCGGTGCACCGTTGTTCTTTTGTTTCAACGTATTTACTTGCTGTGAACTAAGAGCATGCGGTTTATTCATCCCCAAATAGTCTGTATAAACATCATTTACTTTATACCCCACTTTGTATATCTCCAAATTATATTTCCCTTTTTGGAGTCCGGCTACTTCAATCTTTACCGTTCCTTTTGGCTTGGATGGTAAATCCTGATTGTAATATTGCTGATTATTAATTGAATCCCCAGGATGTGTATTCGTAAAATCCCAAAATAGCAGCTGCATATCTCCTTTTTTATTTTTGGTTACCCAAGATGCTTTGTCTGTATTCTCGAGTTCTGTTGCTCCCAACTTGTTCAAAAAATAATAGGAGAAAAAAGATGGCTTCTTAATTCCTTGAGTGTTCAACAATCCAAATCCACCGTGAAAAGGAGTAAATCGCGGACCAGCTTCCTCAAAAATATCAGTAAAAACCCAATAAGACATGGAATTTGCGGCATTGCCCACTTCCTTCAATTTTTGAAGAATATAGGCTGCCGAATGATAACTATCATGAATTGGATCTGATGGGGTATAGGATGCACTCCATTCCGTGTAATGCAATTCCAGATTAGGTTTGGACGAATTTGAAATTTGTTTGCGTGAATTAATTATAGTTCCGCTTACACTCGATTTTTCCTGATCTAAGATTGTTCCAGAAGTTCCAAATTCATCTAAAAATCCTTTCTTTACTCCATAGGTATGTGCTGATATAAAATCTATAGGAACATTCTTTTTACTGCAAAATTCAATCGTTTCTGGTACCCAATCCGCTCCAGCAGTTGCGGGACCTCCCACTTTATAAGCAGGGTTTACACTTTTGATTGCTTGAGCGCTATATTCGTATAATTTAAAATATTCCTCTTGAGTTCCTGTCCAAAAAAGTCTCGTTAAATTGGGTTCATTCCAAACTTCAAAATACCAAGTCTTTACCTCATCAGCTCCATAACGCTCTGTAAAATGTTGTGTCAGACTACGGATTAGGTCTTCCCATTTTTTATAATCTTTCGGAGGCGTTATATTTCCTTTCCACCAAAAAACGGTCTTGCTTCCGCTGGCCAAGGCCGAAGGCATAAATCCCAATTCTACAAAAGGTTTCATTTTGATACTCAAAAGAAAATCAAAAAGAGCATCAATATATTGATAACTGTATTCTGGATTTCCATTTTTATCTTCACGATACACCCCCATGTCATCAGTCAATAATCCATGCATCCGAATGTATTTAAAATCACATTCTTTTTTGACCAAAGTCAACTGCTGCTGCCAGTCTGCCCGCAGTCCCTCATTCGCTCTTCCTGCCCCAATACATTCTTTGAACATTGTATTGAGCGCTCCTACCGATTTATTGTAATCCACTTTTATAATTCTGTTGGTAATGACTTTACTATTGTCATTTTGTCCTAACAATTTAACGTTGTTTAAGCATAGTAAAATAATTAATACTGCTAAATGCTTTTTCATTTTTAAATTTTGTTTTTTTTTTAATAAATACTGAATTACTTAATGTTATTAGCAATATTCTAGAACTGCTTTCCTTCGGTTATCCCGCTTTCATTAAACGCATCTATTCTAAAGAAATAAGGGACATCTTTGTTTAATCCAGTTAATTCCAATGAATGATTATCATATACCATTGCTGAATGATAGAGCTTATTTTTTTCAGTGCCAAAATAAACCACATAACCGGTTGCTTCTTTTACGGGGCTCCAAGTTAACTTTGCATGTCGACTATCTACAGCATCTCTTTGAATATTAGCTGTTTTTACCGATGCAGGCAATGCACTATTTCCTTTTCCGAAAATCCTAAATCCTGATATAGAGAAATAACCATCGGGTACCTGAAGGTTACTAATTTTCACGTATCGAGCTTGTGCAACTTTAGGCAATACGATGTAGTCATGTGATATATCTGCTGTGTTAGCAGATTTATCAACAATGGTGCGCCAATGTTTTCCATCATCTGATGCAGAGATGATATATTGGTAAGGCTTAAAACTATCTTTTGCTTTCAGCTTGGAACCTTCATCGGCAAAATTTACCTGGATAGCATACAGAGAACATTTTTTTTGCATATCGAATTGCAGCCATTCACCCTTATTGCCAGTTGCAGCACTCCAACTGCTGCGTATGTCTTCATCAAAAGCTTGTTCTGGCCGATGACCTTCTAGCGACGACGAAGCGGAAGAAGGTTTATTAAAGGATAACAACATCCACTTTGGAAGAATACTTTCCTTGTCATAATTCATTTTACGATTGGGGATCGATAAAGGATAGTCACCGAAGGCAGTATTGCAATGTAACTGCCCTTCAGCATCAAAAAAAGCGGGAAACAGTCCGATACGACGTTCAAACATGTGTTTTACCGAGATGCTCATGGTAGCTACATGCCAATAGTTGCCCTGTTTATCTTGAAATGTACACCCATGGCCAGCTCCATTAACAAACCCTCCAGGCTTGTATGAAAACGGGCTGTTCGGCATATAGGTAAACGGACCGAGTGGTTTATCCGAAATATATACGCCATCAGCATATACTTTAAACTGCGTACCTGGCGAAGCATACTGGAGATAATACTTGTTTTTATATTTTGTCATCCAGCTCCCTTCATTCCAACCTTCTTGGCCTTCTTGGTTTTTTTCGCCAAACTCTTCCCAACCGTATTCTTTTGCATGATGTTCGATAAGCGTATTTGGCTTACCAATTGTATCTAGTAAATGGTGTGAATCTAGTTCAATGCCTTTGATAGGCTCTTTATTGGAGCAGCCGTAGTAAAAGTACACACGGCCATCATCATCTTTAAACAAAGCAGGATCAATCATTGAAATAGGAAATGCTGAATTATATATTTTCCATTTATCTTCTAGCGGATTGGTATTGTAATATATTTTTGGTCTCTCACTTGAAGCAATAAAAAATACCGTATCACGAATGGTTTCAACTGTAGGCGCATAATCTTCTACTGGCAAGGTAGTTGAAGGCATGAAAGTCCATTTGACCATATCGTCTGAATGCCAATATCCACCTGATTTAGACGCATAAAGAAAATATTTGTTTTTATACCGATGGATAACTGGATCGGCGGCTTCCCGAAAAGAAGCAGAATTGTCATAACTGAACCGATAGTTCAAATTAAGTGGGTTACAGAAACTTTGATCTGCTACCTGCGCAAATGCCTGCGAATAAATAGTCAAGACCAAATATGCGATTAGGAAAGCTACATATTTATAAATTTTCTTATTAATCATAAAGTGTGGTTTGTGCTAAAATTTTGCCATAAAAAGAGACCCAATAGTTGCTATTTTCATTTGATGAAATAACTTCATAAGAATTTGATTGATCTGTTTTTTTTATTCTATATTTTTTTTAAAAACTTCTAAATAAACTATTTAAAACTGAATTTTCCTTTTACACCCTCCATGCAACTCCCCCCAACAAAAAGTTCAAACTCTCCCACATCAATTTTGGGTTTCAAGTTTTCATCCAAATACGTTAAATCGGATGCCGATTTGAGCCTCTTTGACATTGGCTTTGGGTATTCCATTATTTAATCCTCGATCATAGCAATCGGGTATTATTTCCCATTTTACCGTTGAGACTAACTTTTGCCGCCCTGGTATATTGGTTATCAATTCCTGTGCTGTACTTTTTTGAAGTAACAACATCAATACTATTACAAAACAAGATTTTAAAGCTGAATTTTGATGCTGAATTTTATTAAAGTAAACGGAGATTTGCCTTGAAATTGATCTAATTTGGTTTTTCATTTTTATTCTATATTTTCTGCTGATGATTCACTTTTTAATTCTCCTCATTTCTCTCTTTTTCTTATTATCTCAAAAATAAACATAACGATAAAGAATAAAGGGGACAAACAGTTCTTTAAAGGGTAGTATTCTATTCAGTTTATTTCTAAAAGTCAATAAAAACAGGAATTTTAACGCTGTTTTTATTAAGAAAAGCTCTTTAAAGAAATAAGTATATCCATTTTGTAATGAAAACATATGTTTTGTGACTATCTAAAAAAACTACAGCTCCCTTTGTCGAGGAGCTGTAGAAAAAACATATTACATTATTTACATCTTTACATTTTCACTATCTTCTTAGTTATAATTTCCTCACTGCCAGCATTTATCTTAACAACATATGTTCCTGCTGATAATTTTGATACATCTATTGTAGTATCGCTTTCATTCATTTTTTTATTGAGTATCATGCGTCCTTGCATATCAAACACATATCCTTCTGTATCACCAGTGTATCCAGCAAAATCAATATGCAAAATATCTTTTACAGGATTTGGATACATTTGTACGGTAGTATTTTTGTTCTCTGGCTCAATACTTTTATCTATTAAAACAACTTTACTGCTTATTCTTCCAGTCTGCGAAGAATTCGATGTTAACGCTAGTTGTGGGCGAAGGGTTGTATCTGAAACCTCCTTCGAATTAAACGTAACCTCCGAAGTAGAATTTACTACTGTCGAAACAATGCGAAGCGACAAGGTTTTATCTGCTGCAAGTTCTGCCAGTGCCTGGCTGCTGATATTCCATTCAGCCCATCCAGAGCTTTGACCGTTAATCGTTGCCAGTAAAGTGGTTGATGCCGGTTTGTTATTCCAGTTAATACCCGTTTCTGTCCAAGTGTCTGTAGGCACATAATAGACCTGCCAAGTGGTAGCGTTTGGAGTCGTATTGGCTATGTTAATATTTAAACGCAGTGTGGCATTGTCAAAACTATTTACGCCGTTAAGATCAAATTTCAGGTACACTTCTCTCGAATATGAAGTCAAGTCTTTTTTTATTAGCATTCCTGTTGCTGTTCCATAATTGTTAGCTGCGTAACTGCCGTCTCTTACATAAGAATCTGCCACAGGAGCGATTATTTTATTTACGGTTAATACTTGTTCTACAGCTGTGGCCGCACCATAAATATCATTACCCTCCTGAGAAGCGGTAATGGTACTGGTGCCTTCGCCCACAATTGTTACGGTAGTACCACTTATTGCAGCCACGGCAGTATTGGAACTGATGTAATTAACGGCTAATCCAGATGAGGCCGTTGCTGTTAAATTAAATGCCGGATCATTACTTCTTTTTGTCGGTATTACATTGAAAGTAATAGTTTGAGGTGCAAGAACACGGGCTAGGGTAATTTCAACAGGCAATCCATCCACCACCGTGAATTGTATCGTGGTTTCGCCATTTGCAGTGCCTGTTATAGCAGCTCTGCTGTTTGGCTGAGAAATTTCCCAGTTGGTTCCTTTAATCTTGATGTTTATTTGTTTGTCAACAGATGGGATGTTATCTCTATAGCTAAATCCTAAATCGGGATTGTTTACCGCTATTTTAAGGCTTTTTTGTGTCGAATCATATTGCGACATCACCAAACAAGGGAAATCAGCACTCGTCAATTGTCCCGAATTGTTTATTCCTGAAAGCGCACTAAAAAAAGCATATCCAAAAATAGAATTTGCTGCAGCTGTTGGTTTGTATTCCACAATGTGGGCAATGTCATCTTTGCGGTGAACCGTATACGGTTTGTTTCCTGCAGTTATCTGACTGTCCAAAGTAGTCATATCTGTGGCAGTGGCTTTCGGGATACAAACATATTCGTAGCCTTTGTTTGACGGAGCCGTTCCATGATCGATATAACCAATGGCATAATTTCCTACTGGATTTGCCGAAATAGTTTGTTGGGTCAACAGCTTGTCATGTTGTGGCGTTTGCTGATCGGCTTTTGTAAGCTTGATGGTACCACTTCCTGAAATCACATAAAACCCTGTACTGAAGTTGTCAACAATCCAGTGATTGTTGGTGTCTGCGTAGGTATTGTCGTAAGTACCCGTCGATAGTGGATTACTGTCAACAGTTACCTGATCTTTTCCCGTGCTCGCTTTACGTTGATATAAAGTTGTCAATGTGGTATTAGTGCCATCATTGTTTCCAATGTTTGATCCCAAACAAATCAGCATATTATCGAATGTAAATACAGATTTCTTGAAAACAAAAGTTGCATTATGATTCTCACCAGTATAATTGGCTCCCCATCCTTGGCCTGTTTTCTGCTGAAAATCCATGGCAAACATACCGTAAGTCCCTTGAATTGCTTTTAGATAACTATTATTTTTATTTACAAAAGATAAAGAACCTACGAATCTCTTTTGCTGCAGCTCATCCTGGGTTTCATTTTCGGCTTGAAGTTTGTCCCAAGGAAGTCGGATTACTGTGGTACCCGGCACGAAATTCCAATCTCTGGTAGTTTCGTCATAACCATTTTCCGTAGGGTTGTCACCTTCATAAATAATATCCACGGCTCCATAACTTTGATAACGCCCATAGCGGTTGAAAGCTGTATATGTTTCGGTTCCAAACATATTATTACTAAATCCTTTGCATGTGGCTACCCAATTGTCTTTGCGATAAATACCTGTCATACTGTGATTGAACTGAAAATAACCAGAATTGAACGGCGCCACGGTGCTGTTTCCCAATGGCCCATAACCACCCCATAAACGATTATGAAGGGTTGCCATTACTGGGTCTGAGCTTCCTGTACCCAATATGCTTCCTCCTGCCATTGCCATGTTGCGATAAGAATATTGGTTAAGTACTGTCTTATATTCATATGGTTTTCTTCCTCCCATCGATATGGATCTAACGGTTTTGTCATTTCCAAACATAAGTTGTGCCATTAGCGCATCTCTTAAGCGTAGATAACCCGCCGTGCTAATCTGAAAAGAAGTTTGTCTTAAATAATAAGTAATATTTGCAGGAATATTTAAATCATAACCCGCATAACTTGGATAACCTGCCCAATGATGAAAGCTGGAGCCATCCGGTTTTAAACCGTCATAAGTGGCAGCTGTATAGTTGGTGTATTTTTCCATCATACGTTTAAAACCAGTCATATAACGATAACGTTCGTCAGAATTGTCAATCCACTTTGCGTAGCCCAACATAGCACCACCACAGTTTCCAATGACGTCCATATCAACTCCTACATCAGCCTTACTAATACGATTTGGTTCCCATATATAGCTAAAAGTCTGCTGTTGATAAAGTACATTTTCAAATAAACTTTTAACTAACGTATTATCCTTAATACCAGGTATCAGTACGGCCGCTTGTCCAAAATCTACAAAGGCATATCCAGTACCGTCTAAACCCATCGTTCCTTTGCATATACGGTCTGAGACCAGCCATACTGTATTAAGGGCTTTGTTAAAAGTATCGGTATCTTCAGGATGGAATTTCACTTGTTGGGCAAAGGTTTTTAAAAATGATACCTGATTATAGCTCGTAACTGATGTCGAAGCAGTGATGGTGTTTCCGTTTACCGTTATGCCAAGTGCGTTATAGCTCGCTATAGCAGTATTAAGAGCAGTACTGGTTGGAGCGGAAGCTAAGTAACTATCCGAATATTGCTTGAATGCTAATTCTATTTCTGCATCTATTGCTGGGTTAGATGGTATTAATGGCAGATCTGGTGTCAGGGTAAAAGAACAGATTTTGCTGTCTATTTTGTATTGCAGTGTATTTCCTGAAAGATAGCTTACAAGACTTACAAAGTCTTTTGGGTCTTTAATGGTCGTAAAGTTTCCTGTAATAGCTGTACCAGTACCTGTTGATTGTGCAAAATTGAATATTGATCCTACCGGAGGGACATATGAATTAATAAGGTCGACCTGTAAAATTGCGGAAGCTCCAATTGTAATATTTCCAGTCGCTTTTAATTGATCGTATGAACTGCCGGCTGTTGTGCCTTTGGTTTGAAAACGCATGGTACCGTTGTTGGCTAATGCTACATCACCGTTTACTGTTACATATCTTGTAAGTGTACCGCCAGAAGCAATACCAAAATACAAGGTGTTTACTGCAAGATTTCCGGTTATATTTATGGCAGCCCCTGAACTCGTAGGAGTCATGGAAGGATCGATCGTAAGTTTATTAAGTGTTGACGCCGAAGGATCCAAGAAAAGCGTAGTGGCTTGTTGTCCTCCAGAAAGAGAAAGGTTGGAATTAGGATTGCATTTTAATAAACGAGTAGAATTCCCTGCCTGAATACTGGAAACCTGCAAATTATATCCGTTAAGATCCAATACGGTGGCAGGGGTTGGTCCGCCACCAAAAATAAGCGGGCTGTACCATGTACAATTTCCAACCAATATATGGCTTTTGGAAAGCTGAATACCTGCAGAACCCGTATTGGTTACACCTGCAACCTGAGTTAGACTAATGGTTCTTAATCCATCGCCCCCCATATATACACCTCTAGTACTCGCACTGTCATGCACAGCAGTATATCCCATAACATCTCCGTTTGCGTTAAAAAAATTGCTTCCGGATACCGCTTGTAACGTTCTTATGTTTCCATTCCAAGTAAGAAGGCCGTTTATCGTAAAGGAAGTTGCAGTGGCGTTATTATTGTGAATAATTGCCCCTCCTTGATTGATGGTCAAAGCTCCAATGATCATACTGGCAGTAATGGTAGCCGTACCGCCATTCAGAATAATAAGATTGTCGGTTGCGGCGATAGCCACTGTGGTCAATCCAGTCAATCCATCTGGATTGGTCGTCCAATTGACGTTAACCGCACCGGTGTTGCCAGCCAGTGTTGCTGTAGCCGATGCAGTGTAAAAATCTGTGGCAAAAGCTTTCGGAATGAAGCTGATCAAGATCAGCAGCATAAAAGTAATTTTGAGTTTCATTTGGTAATGTGGTATTTGGTTAGTAAATAGGGTTTAGCAAATAATTCGAACCAAGATTTGAAACTATATTTTTTAATCTCACCTTAAATTCGCATAAATATCATCATATATTTATCAAAATTAACGATATCGATGTAGTACAAAGAGGGAGTAACAGCTCTTTAAAGGGGAGTAATTTGGTCAATTTGTTAAAAAAATAAACAAAACCAAAAATAATAATCATATTATTAATAAAAAATCACTTTAACCAATTAAAAAAAACGGTAATCATTTTTATATTTTTAGCAATTTATTACTTACATCGTTTTTTAGGACAATGTCCATTTTATAAAAAACTCTTCATAACCAATACTATTACTTATTCCTTTTAATAATGAAAGTAGTTGCTTTTTTAACTATTTGATAAAAAAAAACTGCAGTCCCATTTGGTTTAGGAACTGCAGAAAAAAAGTTACATCATTAAAATTTATTATTGTCCCATTTCAACTGGTTTAACCATTTGAACAGTTACAATACTATTGTAATGAAGTTCATCTATACATAATCTTTTTCCTTATTACCTCCATGAAATTGAAGTTTAAAAAATGTAATTTACACTGTTCTAAAAAATGTAGAGGATGCTCAAAAATTACTTTTCGAACATCCTCTATATTTAAATAATATCTAATTATTTATTTTCTACCAACTTGACCATCTCCGTACCAGCCAATAAAAAAGCGCCAACACCGTAAACGGCAGTCATGTCTTCTGTTACTTTCTGCGGATCGGCACCTACTGGTTGCACCAAGCCTAATTTACCATTAGGAAACACTGATTTCACCATGGATTACCATCCTTTTTCAACCACTGGCTGGTATTTTGCTTTATCCAAATTGGTTTTATTCTTTGGTCATTTTAGCTTAAAAATTTACTACTTCCCTACAGTTGGTTGCACCATTTGAATGGTTCCATCACTATTGTAATGAAGCTCATCTACACAAACGGATCTTCTCCATTGTATGTACTTTCTATCTTCTGATCCGGCCGGAATATTTTGCAGGGCCAAATCGGCAGTATGATAAAACAAGTACCATTTGCCTTTATATTGAACAATCGAATGATGATTGGTACCACTGTTTACCGGTGGCAGAATTTCTCCTTTATAAGTGTATGGTCCCAACACGTTATCGGCCATGGCATATAAAATACTGTCAGCGCTTTTGTCGTCTTTTTTACCTGCATACGACATATAATATTTGCCATTGTATTTATGCACCCAAATTGCTTCAAAAAAATGATCGGTTCCTTTGATGATGTTTACTTTGCCTTTATACGAAATCATGTCCTTATTCAACTTTACCGCATTTACTTCCAATTGGCCGGCAAATAAATAAGCCTGTCCGTCATCATCTATAAATACATTCGGGTCAATAAAATCTCTGTTGGCAACAACTCCTTCTGATTTTCTTGATAATAACGGCTTTCCTAAAGGATCTTTAAAAGGTCCATAAGGACGATTACCCACTGCCACTCCTATGTTATCCTGATCGGTAGGGTAATAAAAATAATATTTACCATTTCTGTAAGCACAGTCAGGTGCCCAGGCAAATTTTTTGGCCCATGGAATGTCGGTCAATGAAAAAGCTTTTCCATGATCCTCAAATTTTTTCATGTCGGTGGTACTGAACACATGCCAATCTTCCATATCCCACCACTTGGCATTGTCCCTATCATGGCTTGGGTAAACATACAGTGTATCATTGAATACTCTTGCAGAAGGATCTGCCGTATACATATTTCTTATGACAGGATTTTGAGCACTTACCATAGAGCCCGTAAATGCCATTGCAAACAGGATTGAGATCTTACAAACTTTCATTATTGTTATTTTTAATTATTAATAAAATTCTTTAACGATTTAGCCACAATCAAGATTAAAAATAAGGATGGGAATTAGACAGGAAAACCAATAACCTGCCTAATTATTCCAATCCTCAATCATCAACCTAACTACTAACTAAAATTTACGATCAATTTTTTTAAATGGATTCAACTGCATTTATAAACTGTGACAAAATAGAATTGCAACATATAAATAGTTCATACTTTCTATTTATTATTTCCTTGCTTTATCTTTTCAAGCAACAGTGTCATTTCTTTTACTTTTTCAGGATATTTTTCTGCCAAGTTGCTTTTTTCCCCAATATCTTCTTTCAGGTTATACAACTGTGCTGTTGTTGAGCTTCCTGTTTCTATTCCCTTCAATTCAAGAATAGCAGGACCTTTTGAAGGGCTGATGTATTTCCATTCATTTCTTACAACAGCTAAAGCACCTCCTTGTTCAACCAAAATATTTCGTCCTTGCTTGGTTTTTCCAAGTAAAACATCTATCCTATTTTCACTATCAATCGCATCACCAGCTGGGATATTTTGATTCAATAATTTTGAAAAAGAAGCAACCAAATCAATTTGGCTAATCAATGCATCAGAAACTGATGGACTCACTTTACCTGGCCAACTAAGAATAAAAGGCACTCTTGTTCCTGCTTCAAACGCACTGTATTTACCCCCGCGCAATGGCCCACTGGGTGTGTGTCCATTCAACTTCGTAACGGCTTCATCCATATATCCATCATCGAGTACAGGTCCGTTGTCACTACTGAAAATTATGATGGTATTTTTTTCGATACCTGCCGTTTTCAATTGTGCCAAAATTTCGCCAACCGCCCAATCCAATTGCAGGATTGCATCTCCTCTTAGACCCAATCCACTTTTTCCCTTAAACATTGTCGAAGGCATTCTTGGAACATGTGGTTCTGTAAGTGCATAAAATAAAAAGAATGGACTTTTTTTATTTTGGTTTATGAATTCTTTTGCTTTGGTGAGAAACGTAAGCGGCATTTCTTCATCCGTCCAACGTGCCACTTTACCTCCACTCATATAACCTATCCGACCTATACCGTTTACTATCGTATTGTCGTGACCATGGTTTGGCGAAGATTTCAGTTTCAACAATTCAGGATTTTCTTTTCCGGTGGGTTCATTCCCAATTTTTGTTGAATAATTCACAGCCACTGGATCTGAACTATCCAATCCTATTACGTTGTGATTTTCTAAAAAAACCGAGGGAACACGATCCGCAGTTGCCGGAAAAATAAACGAATAATCAAATCCGACTTCATTTGGTCCCGGTTTTATCTCCTCGTTCCAGTTTTTTTCCACTTCATTACCCAATCCTAAATGCCATTTCCCCACAATTCCAGTTTTATACCCAGCTCTTTGGAAAACTTTTGGCAAAGTAGTTTTGTCAGTGGGAATGATTAGTTTGGCATCTCCCGGTAAAATTTCTGTTCCATTCTGTCTCCAAGGATATCGTCCTGTCAGCAATGCATAACGTGACGGTGTACAGGTCGCCGAAGTTGAATGTGCATTGGAAAATTGTATCCCGCTTTTTGCAAGCATATCCAAATTGGGTGTTTTTATTTTAGAAGCTCCATAACAACTTAAATCACCATAACCTAAATCATCTACATAAATAAACACGACGTTTGGTTTCTGCTGTCCAAAAGTTGTATGTGCAAAGAGTATGCAAAAAATAACTGCTCTAATTTTTTTCATTTGTTTATCCTTTATAATTAAAACATGTTTTTAATAAAATGAAATTACCCGTAAAGAACCCGTAATTCATTTTCATAAACATTAATGCTTTAAGTTGGTTTGGTTAGTTTCTTGTTGTACCAAAATTAACTATAACGATAAAGTACAAGTGGGGGTAATAGTTCTTTGAAGGGGAGCAAACTGTTCTGATGTCTCTAAAAATCAATAAAAATGAAATTTATCGCTTTGTTTTTTTTAATAAAAATCATTTTTACAGGGCAAAAAAAAATGCTATTCGTTTTTTTTTATCAGAAATACTGCTTGTAAATCTTCAGTAAAAATTGAGCAGCTTGAATTATTTAAACAAAAAAACTGCCCCCAAATAGTGTCTAGCTTTTTGGGGGCAGTTCAAAATTACTTTGGACAGCTTTTTAAACTAAAATATAAAATCCTTATTGTTAACTAAACATTCTGTTGTTATTCTATTTTGTGATCACCATGATAATCTTCTCCACTCCATATTTTCTGTGCGCTCCATTTTTCTACTGGATTTGCCCAGAAAGGATCCGTTTCCGGCAAGCCCAAAGGCAGAAAAATGTTCGTGCAGATATAAGGGCTTCCTGAATTATTATAATAATCGGCAAGATGGGGCTGAAAACCATACAAACCAATTGTTAACCAACCGTCTTTAGTATAAGTAGTAGGACTTTCCAATGTTTTTTTAATCACTGCAGTTAAAGCACAGCGTACACTGGCAGGAGATAACTCCGAAGGTAATTTCGTGCGCCAAGCCATATCTGCCAAATGATGAAAAGCGCCACCACGATATATAATCGATCTTCCTGTGGCTGGATAACTACCATCTGTATTTATCAATTTTTCCTGAATAACAGCATAACGTTCGTTGCGTTTGGCAATTTTTTCACCCATTGCCTTGTAGTCATCATTTTTTTTATTCATTATTTCGCTAATGGTCGCCAAATAAGGATGGATTACATAACTGTTGTAATAATCATACGCAAAATTAGGACCATCGCCATATATACCGTCACCACGGTACCATTGATCCAACTGTCTCATGGTGTAATCCACTCGCATCGAATCCCATTCGTTTCCAGTTTCATAGAAAAAAGCTTCAATCATACCTGAAAAAAGCAGCCAATTACTAAATGGCGGTTTAACGCGGCGTGTGGCACGAAAAGAAGTAATCAATCTTTCTTTGCTTTGTACATCCAAATTTTTCCAGAGCCAAGGAGCTCGGTGAAACGCCAAAGCGATATAAGAAGCATCCACCAATTGCTGATTTACTTGATCAAAACGCATATAATCTTTGGCAGAGGGATCTACGGCATTATGCAATCCCTGCAAAGACCATTCTCTGTATTGCTTGCGCAACTCCTTTTCGGCAGCATCACCACCCTCGCATTGCAACCATGGAGCAATGCCACTTAGTACTCTTCCCAATACTTCTAGATACTGCGCTTTACGACGACCTTCCGGGTCTTCACTGTAAATTGAAACCGTTGTCGGCATATTGATACGCAGGCTGTCATGCGCCAAGCTACGCACCATTGGTCTTACCATTTTATCCATTTGGCTAAGCCAAAATTTACGATCTGCCAACCCATTGGCTGCTTGAGTAGCCACGTTTCTTTTATTACTTTTTTCTTTTTTTTGGGCAATTATATTGTTGCAACAAACAGACACAAGCATTATACAGAACATTCCCTGCAAAAACTTTCTTTTCATCTTTTAAAATTATTTGGTTTGTATGGTTAATTATGTGATTCTATATTTTCAACAAATCCGGTTAATCCAATATGCATCAAAGAAAGATTATAGCTTAAATGGAACTGATTTTAGGAATACTTTATAATCCTTGATCATACCTTCAGGTTTGTTGTCAAAACGGTGTAAGTATCTAAGTCCTTTTATTGCTTCAACTTCTCCCAAATCAATTATAATTTGGTGTGGATGTACAGGTTTTGCCCCAACAGACTGCGTTTGCCAAAAAGTGGATTCCTGTTTATCAAAAACCTTTTCAGCTGTATAATTTCCAGAAGTTACTTCTTCGCTGTCGGCATAGACGATTTTCCATTTTGCTACAGGTATCTTTTTCCCGTCTGCCCCTATCAATTCCAATTCTGAAAGCGTGGTAAGCGCATCATCAGCTTTTTGAGAATTCAGTACTTCTAGGCAAAAATACCTACCAGTGCTTACTTTTTGAAAATCAACATTTTTCCAGCCGTTGTCATTAGTAAATGTGCCACTCTGTACTGGAGTTTCTAGAGATAAATCCAACTTTTGTCCGACTTTTCTATTCAATAAAGAACCATCAATATTTATTTTGTCCAAAATAGGTTTTGCCAATCCTGTCACTTTTGTGCTTATTGGTTTATCCACGTCCAAAATAATTATTTCATTTTTTCCTTGTAGTAGCCAAGCTCCCGGTACATATAAAGTCTGTTGTGGTCCAATTTTCCAAAAACGCCCCAAATTATGACCATTAACCCATACCATTCCTATTCCCCAAGTGCTCACGTCTAAAAACGCATCTCCAACTTTTGTCAAGTTGAATGTGCCTTTATGCCACCCAGGACCATTGATAGCTCCAGTTTGGTATTTAACATTTTTTTGAAATGCATAATCAACAGGAAAATTATAAACCTCCCAGTTTTTTAAATCTTTGGTTGTTGATCCATTTGTCACTTCCACTTTTTCCGTTATTCCTTTTCTGTCAAGGATTGTATTGCCGTAATTGACACGCCCCAAAGCTTCAACCAAAATATCCAGTTGTGAGTTTTTTGGTAAAGCCGGAATTTCGATCGTGTTTTCCCCTTTTCTGCGATCTAATCTTCCTATGGCTTTACCATTTATAAATACTGTCGCCCAATCGTGAAGATCGGCTATAACCATCTTTTGCTTTGTTGTCGAAGCTACCAGTTTTGTTCTGTAAAGAATGCGTCCCCAACCCTGATCAAAGTTTTCCATCGACTGGATATTTTCAGATTTTTTTGCAAGTGGCAAATTAGCAAATAAAGAAGCGCTCTCTTTTAATTCAAAAGTCGGAATTTCAATAACAGGAATGGCAGCAGGAATTTCTCCTAATTTTTCATCCTCCTGCAAATAATTCTTCAACAAGTTACGAATGGCAAAAAATTTCTCAGTAGTATTACCTTGTTCACCTATCGGCGCATTGTAATCGTAGGAAGTTGTCATTGGTGAGAAAGGAGCGTCGTTTGCACCACCCCATTGTCCAAAAGAAGTTCCCCCATGTGCCATATAAAGACTGAACGAAATTTTTCTGTCCATCATGTCTTTTAGGCTGCCTATAAAACTATCTACAGAACGTGTTTCATGTGGTTTTCCCCAACGATCATACCAACCCGTCCAATATTCGCTACACATCAAAGGCGCAGTTGGATTGACTTCCTGAAAAACTTTAAATTCTTTATCGATATCGGCTCCAGCCCCAAAATTCAAACTTACCGCAACATCATCTAATTTATAATTGTTAAAATTGGAACCCCAATCACAACGGAATAATTGCACTTTATCAAACGCTTTTCTAACATTGTCGCGCATCGTTTTCATATAGGCACTGTCGCTTCCAAAAGCCGCGTACTCATTCTCTACTTGCACCATAAGAATGTTTCCGCCGTTTTGAATTTGTAAAGGAGCCAATTGTTTCCCTGCTACATCCAAAAACTTTTTGGTACGCTCCATAAAATAAGAATCCGAAAGTTCACGCAGATGGATGTCCTTTTTTTTCAGTAACCACCATGGCAACCCTCCCATATCCCATTCAGCACATACATAAGGACCAGGACGCACGATACAGTACATACCGTTTTTTTGAATAAGGCGTACAAATTCGGCCACATCATTTTGCCCGGTAAAATCATATTGATCTGGTTTTTGTTCGTGTATATTCCAAAACAGATAAATACAAACGGTATTCATTCCCATGGCTTTGCAAAGTTGGATTCTTTGCTCCCAATATTGTTTTGGAATACGAGGGTAATGCAGCTCGGCCGCACGAATAATGAATGGTTTCCCGTTTAACAGGAATTCTTTTTTTCCAAGAGTAAATGAATTATTTTGCGCTTGGGCAATTCCGTCATGCCCAAAAAGACAGGATATCAAAATGACAATCAATAATTTGTTTTTCATTATTTTAGTTTTTTCACAAAAAGATTGGTTAAAAAAAATGGTGGAGTTGGTTCTCTCAATGTTCCAAAAATAACTATAACAACAAAAATAAAGTGGGGGTATCAGTTCTTTATAGGGGAGTAATTTATTCTGTTTGTACCAAAAGCAAACAAGTACATAAATCATTATTCGTTCATTTCTTGTGCTTTATGTAAAAACGAAATACCCAATATTAAAAATAAGCATACTCTAACGTGTTTGGCTATTCCGTTAGAGTATGCTTTATTATAGATTCTATACGTTGAAAATAATCACACGAACTAAACGGCTAAAGCCCAATGTCATTAAATTAAGGAAGAAAAATAATTTGATTGCTGATTTTTGATTAACGATTTTTGATTTAGGATGGAATTGGCCTACTAAAATCGACAATCTAATATTTAGCAACACCAAATCTGACTCAAGCGATAGCGAACAGGCGAAGCAAATCATAAATCGTTACCCGAGCCTGAAAGGCGAACAGGCGAAGCAATCTTCAATCTAAAATCCCTTAATGGTTTTATTTTTTTTTAAAGTTTAAGAGATGTTATTGAGTCGATGATATGGGGATTTTTTTAATTTCTGAAATTAATTGTCCGTCTTGAGAAAATCCTTGTAACAAAACCTGAATTTCTTTTTGATTGTCATTTGGGAACTTAATTTCATAATTTGGATTGTCTTTTATGGCGATGTTTGGCGTCCAATTTAAAGTTCCAAAATAGGAAAATTCATTTGGGGTTTCGAATAGTGAATTCTTGTATTGTATGTCTTGAGTAAAGCCTCTTGTCACGATTAATGAAGAGAATTTGACATTGTAATTTCTTTTTTTGGCTTGATCTCTGAGGTAGATTTTAATCGTTCCATGGCTGGTTGTTGTTATGTCGGAGGCCCCAGATTCGTCAATATAGATTTCGTCCACATCATTTAAGGTTAGGTTAAATATGAAGTTTAGATCCAATAATTGAATGTCATCTATATACACAGCAGGAGAACCTGATGAATCGCTTAAATCGAAGTTTCTATTGCTTCTGATAAAAACATCATTTGTCTCTGTAACCCCAGTGCGATAGCCATGTCTTCCTATAAAATTTAAAACCTTTTCAAAATCTTTTTCTGTGATTTTGTAAGCTGAAGCATTGCCACTCATGCTTGATTGATGAGTCAAAGCCGTTTTTGAGTTGTTCAGAATAATGACTTCTTTTAGAACGTTTTCTTTTTGAGGAGCATTAAATGTAAAAGCATTTTCCTGTTTTTTTTCGGCAGGACAGCTTTGGTTAAATTGAAACGGCAATACAAAGTTGGATGGATAAGGAGGTATCTTCGCTTCAATTTTAGAAGCTTTTGATATGCCTTTTTCATTCACCATTTGTAAAACATATACAGTTGAGTCTTTAGCAATATAGTTTTCAAATTTAAAATCATTATTTTGATCGACGGGGGTTTGGTCAAATAAATTGTCTTTAAATGAAACAAGGGAAATTTTGTATTTAGAATTTGGTTCTAATTTTTTTTCTACTTTTCCGCTTATTGTTACTCCTTTTTCAAAGGTATACGTGATCTTTTTTGGTTCAGATTTTATATTGTCCCACAAGAACTTACTTTTATTTTGGTTAAGCATTAATAGTTCCATATCTCGTTTTCCATCGCTATTTTCAGGATTGTAATAGGAGTAATTGTCTATTTCTGGATTTTCTAAATAGGCGTTAAGGTAAAAAGTGCCAATAATGGATCTGTTTTGATTAACACAGACGTTCTTTTCGGGTAGTACACTCATGCTTAAATCGGCTTGGATAGCTTCTGTCTTTCCTGACAATAGTATGCTGTCGTCGGCAATTGGTTTTGCCTCAAGTGTTGTAATTGGTGCTTTTTCAGCATAGATGTATAACAATCTTTCTGAGATTTCATTTAAGTCTTCATCAATTAGCCGAATACTATTGACACCAGTTGGTAATTTACCTTTGTCAAGAAGTAAAGGCTGCTCATTTGCCTTGTTTTTAAAAGTAATTTCTTTCTGTGAGAAGTTTCCGTTCTGTTGAAATAGTAAGACGAATTTTTTGTCTTGATACAGTTCAACTCCTTTTTCATTTGTCTTAACATCAACTATAAGTTTGTTGTTAGATAGGTTGTTATAAGTGACAATGATTCCTGTTTCTTGGACCTTGGGCAATATTTGGGATGCGGTTAATTTGTCGGTTTTTATTTTTAGGATATAAATTTCGTTATTTTTAGGAATGAAATAAAAAGCCCCATTTCCCATTTTGTTGGTATGGAAATGCGAAACTTCATTTGATTTGGAGTCTAAAACAATTCCGTCTGTCTCTATTCCTTTTTTATTGCAGTCTTTGATGTTAACCCCAATTGTATTGTTGATATCAGATATAATCGAACCGCCTTCAGGATAGATGGTTATGGTTGGATTTTTCCAGTTCGGTTCTTTTGTTTTAAAATTGTATGGTTGGTTTATGTCGATGATTTCAATCTCTTGGGTAAAAGAGTCGTCTTCTTTGAAATTATTCATCCAATTGGTGTAAAAATGGAAGTAGTATTTGCCTGCTTTGAATTTATTGTTCAGATGAATTCCTCCAGTAAAAGTGCCTTTGTTCGTAAAAAGTAATTGTCTTTGAACGATTTCTTGTTGTTCATTATAGATTACCAATTCCATATTGGTGGTATTGGCGTGCGGCATGTTGCTGTTCTTGCTCCAAACATATCCTTTGAAAGCAAGATCCTCATTATTTGCATAAATGTTTTTATTGAAATCGACATGTATAATTTCTCTATCGTAATAAAAATAGGTTTCTATGTAATTTCGTATTTTTTCTTGATTACTAACGGTTTGTGAAAAGGATTGAAAACAAAATAGTAAACTGCAAATTCTGATAATTATTTTCATGCTAAAAGGATGTAGGTTTTAAATAGTAACTAAATACAATTTTCAATTTAATTACAACGTAGTAATTTGATTAACAACACAATAAATCTCGTTTTTTTATTTTAGAATTAGACGAACAATTTCGGCCACACCATTTTGCACCGTAAAATCATATTGATCCGGTTTTTGTTCGTTTATATTCCAAAATTAGTTCTCCCAATATTCCAAAAATAACTATAACAATAGGCAATAAAGTGGGGGTAATCGTTCTTTCAAGGGGAGGTATTTATTCTGTTTGCATCCAAAAGTGCATAAGCACAGAAATCGTTATGGCACAATCGTAGCCCATTTTGAAAACTTGCTGACGCTTCATGAAAATCTTACAAACAAAAGTGTTAAACACATTTACATTGTGTTTAAATGACCCTATAATTCTACATTTACTAATCTAATAAGTCAAATTATGCATTGTGCAAAAAAAGCTGTGGATTGATTTTCTTTTTGAAAGCACATCGCAATGAGAGTAAATTAGAAATGTTTATTTCAGAACCACTGTTGACGGTATCCTGAAGGAAGCATTCATCCCAGACGCCAATGTAACATTGAGCGCTGAAACTAGAAGAGCAGAAAGTGCAAAATAAGATGCAAAATTTCAGGACTTTTTTCTGGATTTACTCATTAGGAAAACCATGACTTGCTTCTACCCTTACTCCAAATTCTGCAAACCAGAATATTTCTATTTATCCAATGTATTTCCATTTATGATGATATTTTGAATATCCCCACCTGATTTAAAATCTGGTCTATCATCCGAATTTATTGGGGTGATTTTTACATTATCTAAAAGTATATTTCTGGCGTGTCGTATATAAAACCCATACGAAGGAAGCCCTTTTCTAGAAAATTTACCTGCATCAGGATACCCTCCTTCATCTTCGGCAACAGTTGCGTTTGCCATTTCTTTAGTTCCACCGCCTTCCATCGAAATGTTCACATTTCTAATTACAACATCTTCAATAACATGACCGCCTATCCCTGTGATTAACGATCCCTGCACAAAATTTGATTTTCCCTTTACGTTAGTAATCACGACCTGTTTCATAGAACCTGAAATTGGTTTTTGAATTCCCTTTATTACCCTTCCCCTACTTCCTATTCGAATAAAAATTGGGCAACGTGATTGATCAATGGTAATGTTTGAAATAAAAATATTTTCAACATTTCCACCATCGACAGTCGCTAAAGTAATACCTGAGCTTACTTCATACCCCCTAAATGAGTCAAACGATTTTGGTACACCTCCCAGAACTAAATTTCGTGCTATTATATTTTTAAAAGAACCTTGTGTATCTGTGCCTATTTTTAATGAATTACAAGTTGAATAAAAAGTAGAATTTTCAATTAATATATTTTCAGACAAACGGTTACTTGCTCCTTTTAGGCACATTGCATCATCTTCGGAATTAATGAAACAATTCCGAACAATCACGTTTTTGCATCCATCGGGGTCTAAACCATCATTATTATAATTAGCGTGGTTGAAGACATTTATTCCGTCAAAAATTAAGTTTTCACAGTATAAATAATTTTGCATCCAAGCAGCAGAATTTTTTAACGAAATATCTTGAAGTACTATGTTTTTGCATTCAATCATTCGGATCCCTAAAGGCCTATCCACAATCTTGCCTATTGTTTCTGGTCCGGGAAAATTTACTTTTTCTCCCCTAAAATATATTTCGCCTTTTCCTTTAATGCCAACATTTATAGCCTTTTCGGCATAAATCAGTGATTGCTTAAATTCATACGTTTCACTCATTATGCTTACGAAAGACTCTATTTTATATGGATAATCCTTAATATTGGTACTGCCCAATATTTTAGCCTTTTTTGACACTTCGAGCATTACATTCGATTTTAATACTATCGTTCCTGTCACATAATTCCCATTTGAAAACAAAACTGTTCCGCCGCCTTTTTTTGAACAGGCATCAATTGCTTTTTGAATAGCGACAGTATTCAAGGTTTGACCGTCAGCAATGGCACCGTAGCTTTCGACCTTGAATATAGCTGAAGGCACTTTCCATGGTTTTAGATTTTTAGTGAGTGAATCCGCCATATTACTGAGATTGTTGACAGTTCTTTTTTCCCAAGACACTTCCTGTGCTTTTACGATAAAAAAAGAAAAAAATCCTACAAAAACCAATACTACTGTTTTATTTCCTTTCATTCAATTTAATTTTTAAATTTATTCCATATAGCCTAGCTGTTTCTGGGTCTAAAGAATAATTCATCTACAGACTGATTTTATAAAAATGAGTAAAACTCTTGATTTCAGTATAGGATTTCAAAAAGAAAGCCCAAAACCTAAATAGCGATTTTGGGTTTTACAAATCCCTGAAGTTTTATACTAGAATTTCCCGAAAACACTTTATTATTTGTTTGGGTCAGAAACATCGGTTTTTTGGTTTTCATGTTAATGGCACCACCCAAGGCATCACTCCCAAAAACAGTAGATGCAGGTCCAAATAGAACATCAATCTGTTCCAATATGTTTTCGTCAACAGTAATTATATTCTGTAAATGTCCTGCTCTGTAAATAAGGTTGTTCATTCTGATTCCATCCACCAAAAGCAGAATCTTATTGGCTTCAAACCCTCTTAACACGGGACTTCCTCCACCCTGTTGCGATACTGTACCTGTATTAGCTAGTAAATCGGCAGTGTTTTGACTTTTTTGAAGTTCTATTTCCTTTTGCAAAATGGACTCAATATTTTGAGTAGACTTGGAGTAACGCTCTGTAGTTATATGTAATTCTTTTAATTTTTCTGACTCTGTTGTGTCGACAATTTGTTGCGAATAAGCAGTAATAGCAACGAAGAATGCTGCTAAAGAGTTCACTTTTTTCATTTAATTTGATAATTATTAATAAATTGATTTAAAATTTTTCTTGTAGATAAAAAAGGGTTGTGGATATTGTATCATAAAGCTTTATGATTACACAACCACTAGAATATCAATAATGGTTGATTATTCTTCTCTTACCTTACGTGAAAAATAATTAAAACCATTTAGAAATATAAAATAGTTTATTTGTTTTACCTCACCCCGGCCCTCTCCAAAGGAGAGGGAGCAAGAATTGGATTACTTTATATTTCTAAATGGTATAAAACATTATTTTTTTTTCTTATACATAGAAGGTTTTTCTACGACAATTATTTTTTCACTAAATACCTTCTCATCTATATGAATATATACAATGTAAGTCCCTGAAGACAATCCTTGAATTTTTACCTCTTTCTCAAATATCGCATCCTTGATACTCTCACTGCTTTTATCTCTAATGAGCCTACCGCTTATATCTACTATCCGATAATAAAAACTCTTTCCGGCACAATCAAAAAATTTGATATTGAAATATGTTGTACATGGATTGGGATATAAGGTGTAGAGACGTGCCCAACTATATTCAAGTCCTTGATTTTCACAAGTTCCTATCTTAGACCAAATGGAACTATCTTGATCTGGTTGCTTGTTCGTATTAATTACCAAGGCTCTGTAAATACTATTCTGATAGATTACCTGATCTCCAATTAAATAATCAGTTGAAGCATTCCATACTTCACTTTTGCAATTTCTACCTATTATATTCAAACTTGCAAATGTATATTCGGTACCATTTTCAAGGACAGCAGCTGCTGTGAAATGATTGTCTCCCGAACTCATATTAGTAAGAGTAAATGAATAAGGAGACTTATTTAGTGTAGAAATTATCACCCCATTGTCTTTAATAATAATGGATTTTAATACCCTATCAGGATCAGTCACATTGAAATTGAACAAAATATCACTTCCACTATCTACCACCTGATCATTTACAGAAGGAGATATCATACTAACAATTGGCTTAGCTTTCACAACAATAGTTACAGGAGTCGAGCTGGTAACGTTTCCTGTATTGTCTGTGGCTTTTGCTACTATCTGATAAGTTCCGGCCGCTACATTGTTCCAAGTGTATGTATACGGACTGGTTGTTGATGTTGATAATAAAGTTGCTCCGTTATAGAATTCTACCTTAGAAATTGTTCCATCAGAATCAGCTGCTACAGCATTGATTGTAACACTTGCAGGAGCAATAAATGCTGTATTATTAGCAGGAGAAGTAACCCTTACCGTCGGAACTTGATTATTATTAACCACTACGTTTACCACTGATGATGTAGCTGTTGTATTTAAGTTATCATACGATTTTACCGTTAAAGCATAAGTTCCGGCTGCCACATTGTTCCAAGTGTATTTATATGGACTGGTTGTTGAAGTCGATAATAAAGTGGCTCCGTTATAGAATTCTACCTTAGAAATTGTTCCATCAGAATCGGCTGCTATAGCATTGATTGTAATGCTTGTGGGAGCAATAAATGTTGTATTATTAGCAGGCGAAGTGATGCTAGCCGAAGGAGATTGATTCACTGGTGTATTTACCGTAATTGCAATTGGAGAAGAAGCAGTAGATGTACCTCTATCATCATAGACTTTGGCGGTCAATGAGTAAGCACCTGCAGGAAGATTTGTTAAGTTACAAGTGTATGGAGTAGTGGTTGAAGTAGCAATTAAATTAATTCCATTATAGAATTCTACTCGGTTCACACTTCCATCTGTATCCGAAGCCGTAGCAGTAATAGTTACAAAAGCAGGGGCAGTATAGCTGCTGTTATTCGCTGGAGCAGTAATACTTACTGTAGGCGCATTGTTTACAATTACCGTAATCGAAGACGAAGTAGCGGTAGCATTATCATTATCATAAACCTTAGCAGTTAATATATAAGTACCCGCAGCCGCATTTGTCCAAGTATAAGTATACGGACTTGCAGTAACGGTTCCCAACAGTACAGCTCCATTATAGAATTCCACTTTGCTAATGTTTCCGTCGGCATCGTTAACGGTGGCTGTTATGGCGAAAGTGGCTGGAGCGGCATAAACTGCATTGTTGGCCGGAGCGGTAATATTTACTGTAGGTGGTTGGTTCACTCTGACTGATACTGCAGAAGAAGTGGTAGCAACATCATTATTATCGTAAGCTTTGACAATCAACGCGTACGTTCCTGCAGCCACATTGTTCCAAGTGTATGTATATGGATCGGTTATTGAAGTCGATAATAAAGTGGTTCCGTTATAGAATTCTACCTTAGAAATTGTTCCGTCAGAATCTTCTGCTAAAGCATCGATTGTAATACTTGCAGGAGCAATAAATACTGTATTATTAGCCGGAGAAATAATGCTAGCTGAAGGAGGTTGATTATTATTATTAACTATTACGTTTACCACAGGCGATGTAGCTGTTGCATTTAAGTCATCATACGATTTTGCAGTTATGGCATAAGTTCCAGCCGCCACATTGTTCCAAGTGTATGTATATGGACTGGTTGTTGAAGTCGATAATAAAGTTGTTCCGTTATAGAATTCCACCTTAGAAATTGTTCCATCAGAATCGGCTGCTACAGCATCGATTGTAATACTTGCAGGAGCAATAAATACTGTATTATTAGCCGGAGAAGTAATGCTTACCGTCGGAAATTGATTATTATTACTATTATTAACGACTACGTTTACCACAGACGATGTAGTTGCTGCATTTAAATTATCATACGATTTTACAGTTATAGCGTAACTTCCGGCCACAACATTGTCCCAACTGTATGTATACCTAGGACCTATTGAAGTCGATAATAAAGTTGTTCCGTTATAGAATTCTACCTTAGAAATTGTACCATCAGAATCTTCTGCCAAAGCATCGATTGTAATACTTGCAGGAGCAATAAATACTGTATTATTAGCCGGCGAAGTAATGCTAGCTGAAGGAGGTTGATTATTATTAACGACTACGTTTACCACAGACGATGTAGCTTCTGCATCGTTATCAAACGCTTTTACCATTATCTCGTAACTTCCGGCCGCCACATTGTTCCAAGTGTATGTATACGGACTAGTTGTTGAAGTCGATAATAAAGTTGTTCCATTATAGAATTCCACCTTAGAAATTGTTCCATCAGGGTCGGTTGCGTCAGCATTGATCGTAATAGTTGCAGGAGCAATAAATACAGCATTATTAGCAGGAGAAGTAATGCTAACCGAAGGAGATTGATTGACTAGTGTATTTACCTTAATTTCAATTGGATAAGAGATGGTAACAACATTATTATTATCATAAGCTTTGGCTATTAACGTGTAGGTTCCAGCAGCTACATTGTTCCAATTGAAAGTGTATGGACTTGCATAGGCTGTTGCCAATAGTGTAACACCATTATAGAATTCTACCTTAGAAATTGTTCCGTCAGAATCATTAGCCGTGGCTGATACGTCGAAAGTGGCTGGAGCAATATAGCTGCTATTATTCGCTGGATCAATAATACTTACTGTAGGAGGTTGGTTTACTCTGACCGAGACTGCAGAAGAAGTGGCAGCAACATCATTATTATCGTAAGCTTTAGCTGTTAATGTGTATGTTCCGGCGGCTACATTGTTCCAATTGAAAGTATACGGACTCGCATTAACTGTTCCCAATAGCGCAGTACCATTATAGAATTCTACTTTGCTTATGTTTCCATCGGTATCATTAGCTGTGGCTGATATAGCGAAAGTGGCTGGAGCAGTATAAATTGCATTGTTGGCTGGAGCAGTAATGCTTACTGTAGGTGGTTGGTTCACTCTGACTGATACTGCGGAAGAAGTCGTAACAGCTCCATCATTATCGTAAGCTCTGGCAGTCAGCGTGTATGTTCCTGCAGCTGCATTGCTCCAAGTGTATGCATACGGACTAGTTGTTGAAGTCGATAATAAAGTCGTTCCGTTATAGAATTCTACTTTGTCTATGTTTCCGTCTGTATCATTAGCTGTGGCTGATATAACGAAAGTGGCCGGAGCAATAAACATTGCATTGTTAGCCGGAGCGGTAATGCTTACAGTTGGAACATTATTATTATTATTTTTATCATTGACCGTAAAGTTCACGGGAGCTGAAGAAATAACCGCCCCGGTATTATCATAAGCTTTTGCTATCAGATTGTAAGTTCCAGCACCTACTCCTGTCCAGTTATAATTGTATGGGCTATTAGTAGCTGTACCAATTAAAGAAGCCCCTATATAGAATTCCACTTTGCTTACGGAACCAGTTACATTGGCGGCAATATTAATCGTTGCTGGAGCTAGATAAGCAGCGCCATTAGCCGGAGCAGTAATGGTTACCGTTGGAGGCGCACTGTCCAACCCGCAAAATTCTATTTCAGCTACATTACAAAAGCCACCCACTCCAGATAAATATCTCACATATCGGAAAGCAGTAGCATTGGAGACTGTTACCCCATTCCATCCCGAACTTGGAACAGAAGGGATGGTGTATAGATCCACAACCCCACTACTGAAATTAGCAACATTACTACCTTGAAATTTTCCGCCGTTCATTCTGTCTTCATAAGGTCCCCTTGGATAGAAACGTATTCCTTTAATAACTTTTGCAGTTCCAAGATCTAATCCAGTATAACCTGAACTACGTGAAGTAGCATCAAAGAAGGTACCTGTTTTACCATCAAATGCTTTATCATATTCAGAACCAGCAGCGTAAGGACTAGTTCCAAAAGGGGTGCCTGAAAGCGAAGTACAAGAGAAAACAACATTAACAGTTATAGGTGAGGAGTTTGCAGTCCCTCCGTTATTATCATAAGCCTTAGCTGTCAGCTTATAGGTGCCTATCGGCACGTTTGTCCAATTGTAACTGTATGGGCTGGTCGTTGAAGTTCCTAACAAAGTGCCGCCATTATAAAATTCCACTTTACTGATGGTGCCATCAGGGTCAGAAGCTGCTGCATAAATGTTAATAGTTGCAGGATTGGTATAGACAGCATAATCGTCAGGCGAAATAATTGAAACTGTTGGTTTTTGATTTCCTACTATGACGGTAATATTAGAGGAAACCGCTACAGCATTCAGATTATCATAAGCCTTGGCATTAAGCTGGTAAGTACCGGCAGGAACACCCGTCCAGTTAAACGAATACGGACTTGACGCAGCAGTACCAATCAAAGTCCCCCCTTGATAAAATTCAACCTTACTTATCGATCCATCCGGATCAGAAGCAGTTGCCGTAATATTTATATTCGCAGGAACAGCAGAATAAAGTGTATTATTGAGCGGAGCTGTAATGTTTACTGTTGGAAGCGCATTGGAAGCACAGAATTCAATTTCTGCCACATTACAATAACCGTTGGACGGGGATAAATATCTGTAATATCTGTAGGCAATACTGTTAGGTATGCTAACGTCTTGCCAAGCATAATTTGGCGCTGTTGGGATGGTGTATAAATCTACAACCCCACTACTGAAATTAGCAACATTACTACCTTGGAATTTTCCGCCAGCCATTCTTCCTGCATTTCCTGATCGTGGATAATATCTGATATTTGTAACGACCTTTGCAGCTCCAAGATCCAATCCGGTATAACCTGAATTAGCTGATTGAGCATCAAAAGCTGTATTTGTATCTCCGTCAAATGCTTTGTCAAATTCAGAACCTGCAGCATAACGAGTCGTACCAAAAGGTGTGCCTGTGGCTTTATTACAAACAAAATTAACCGTAATAGTTACTAAGTCAGAGCTTTTCTTATTTCCTAAATTATCATAAGCCACAGCAGTCAGAGCATAGGTTCCAGAGGATACTCCACTCCAGGAATAAGTATATGGAGAAGATGTACTTGTACCTATCAACGTAGTTCCATTATAGAATTCTACTTTAGTAATATTTCCTGAACTTGCGGAAGCTGCTGCACTGAGATTAATAGTCGCAGGTGCACTATATGTTGTATTGCTGGCAGGCGAAGTTATAGCTACCGTAATGTTACTAGGAGGAGGAACTAAGTCAGTCTGCCATGTTCCTCTTCCATAGTAATAAACATTCAATACACCTTTAGAAATACCATCATTATAAATATCCATATCGGTTATGCCGCAAATTATAGGAAGGCCTGCAGCGTAATTTATCCAAGATGGTTTGGTGTTGTCTTTATAATAAACGCCTAAGGCATAAGAAGCATAAATTGCCTCATTCGTACTTTTTTCATCAGCTACGAGCTCTACTACTTTTGCACCAGGAAATCCATTTGTAGCTTTCCAAGTTGCCCCTTTATCTGCAGAACGATAAATGCCTGACCCCTGCCCTAAGTAAATAACATCTGAATTAGGTATGGGAGCTATAGAACCGCTAGTTGCCGTAGCAGGAAGTGCTGTCTGAACAAAAGAAGCGGCAGTCATTGCATCGTCTGATCTGTATAATGCCGGTCCATCCGTAAAGACATATAACCGATCTGGATTGTCAGGATCTACCTTAAGATCTTTTGTCTTACCTAATGGTGTAGTATAAATAAGTGTCCAGGAAGGATTGGCTGACGTTAAATTAGTACAACGATAAATTTTTTGGGCACTAGCGTGATAACCAATATCCTTATTTCCCGGGATAAAAGTAAATTTCCCATACGATGGCAGTTCTGGAAGACCCGTAGACGAACTAGAACCCGAAGGATAGAAACGTCTTTCGGTAGTTGATTCAGCATAATAATAACCTGAGTAGTCAAACCACATAGATGGTCCATAGTCACCTCCTCTGTCATTATAAAAGGAGCCGTTATAGTAATAAAATCCACCATTATCCTGTGTACCTATATATCCTATGTTTCTATTCGCTTTAGAGATGGCACCATAATAAACTTCGGTGGCTGCTATACCATCAGACTTTGTAGCCCAATTTCCCGTTCCATTAGCTGTATTGCTCCAAACTCCGCCATCGTTGGCATTCCAAAGTTGACCGCTAACATAAGGATCAAATAAAATTTGATGCTGATCAGTATGAAGGTAGCCTGCCCAACTTTTTTGTTGCTGTACCCATGTGACACCTCCATCTGTAGAACGCCATATCAAGTGAGCACACAAATAAATCTCATTTGGATCAGCAGGATTGACATCTATATCAAAATTATAACCTCCCTGACCACCTCCAGTTGCAGAATATCCAGCAATACAATTCGTATCCGAAGCCGGACGCATGTTCGTAAAAGTACTTCCTCCGTCTGTAGATTTATAAATTTCCCCTATAGTATTAGCACCAACGTGTGCAACATAAACAACACTTGGATCAGCTTCACAAACTGATACTCTTGTCCCGTTAGCCCCAAATACAAAGGCAGGAGAAGTAATTTGAGTCCAAGTTTCTCCAGCATCAACGGAACGATAAAAACTTTTAGCAGCTGCTGCATAAACTATCTGACCGTTTGTGCCTGGCTTGTAACAGATATCCTGAAATTGAATGCCCGCAGCAGATTTTAAGACCCAATTAGCACCTGCGTCTGTTGATTTATATATACCATTATTCGTAGCGGCAATGATAGTATTGTTATCCGTAGGAAGAAAAATCATGTCGATAACCAGTCGGTTCCCCATTCCGGAATTAGATGCAGTCCAACTGGCTCCTCCATTGGTTGTCTTATAGACACCGACACCAGTACTGTAATAATTTGCATCACCTGTTCCCCAATAAATTACCTGATCGTTGGTAGGATTTACGGCTATAGAAGCAGATCCAGTTCTAGTGATCTGATCCGTTCCTAATACATTCCAGTTAAGGCCTTTATCATTACTCTGGTACAATCCTCCTGAAGCACTGGCAACATACATTTTGTTGGGATCAGTGGCGTGAAATTTAATCTGGGAACAACGTCCAATACCGTGTACCTGACCAATGGTTTTTTTTGGAAAGGGTATGGGGCCAATATTTTTCCAATTAGGAGTCTGGGCACTTGTAAGGTTAATGAAAAGGGATAATACTAGTGCTGCCGCAATACGTAGGTTTGTTTGCATAGGTTATATTTAAGGTTGCGGGGGAATTATTTTTTAGTATTTTGCCTGCTTTGTAATTCTTGCTGAACCAGCTGCTGAATTTCATCCTGAGTCATTACTCTTCCGTCAGCTTTTACAAAACCTTCGTTTTGGGTTTTCCAAAATTTGAATTTCTTAAAATCTTCGGCATACTTAAGCGATTCTTCTTTTAGTTCTTTATTGCTTTTAAAGAGTCTGGAAACAAATGATCTTTCTTCTAATTCTTCGAACGCTTCTTCTTCTCCCTCCATCAATTCGAGCGGATTGGGTTTTCCTTTCCAAAATTCATCAAAAGCTACATTAGTTTCATAGAAATTCGCATTAGGATCATTCATCATTTCTATCCACTTGGGACTATCGCGATACTCTTTCAATTTTTCTTTCCCAATCTGTGATTGTGCAATCGACAGTTGGAAAAAGAGTAACAATGGAAGCAATATAATAGTAGGTTTTCTCATTTTATAATAGATTTAGGATCGATTATTAACTTAAAGAATAATAAATGTATTAATTTATTTTTTTGGTAACCAGTGATATGCGTTAAAAAGCGCTTGTATTAAGTCGAAAACGTTATCGTAAGCCACGTTTATCTGTTTTAAAACTAATTGATTGCAACAGAAAGATTCGTATTTTAATAATGACTGCACCCGCTATCCGTTTTCAATACTTATGTGCCTTCCGATAGCTATCGGAACCAGAACATAAGTATTTCCACTTCTATCGGGGCTAATAAGAAAGATTTGATCTTTTCATAATGATTAAAAAAATAAAAAGCTACAATAATCGAGCTCAGATTATAAATAAAATTTAAGATTTACGCCTCCAAAGTAATAAGCTTTCGAAGGCCCTGGATTTACGTCGGTCGCGACGCCTGTTGGGTAGTTGCTGCCGTTGTCGTGGTCGTTTATGTTGTTTCCGAGGAACAGAAAGGTGTAATTAATTTGGTTTGTAAGGTTGTTTCCTGCCACATAAAGGTCAAGCATCAATTTGTGTTCAAAAAAGTCCCTTCGGTAGCCTATTTTTGAATTCAATTGGTCAAAACCTTTTACGGAATTGGTGTTTCCGAAATCAGTGTAAACGTTTCCGATATGATTGAAGGTATTGTTCCAATAGAGACCGTTTTCAGTTTCGAAGTCTATCCCCACAGTAAATTTCTGGTTCGGCACGCCCACAACCTTTTTTTGCGAATAATCCACCAATGCAGATCCGGTTTGAGTTTTGAAATCGGTATACTTGAAATTGTTGAAAGACATGCTGCCAAAAGGTTGAATTGATTTCAGAAAACTGCCTTGTTTCAATTCCAATAAATACCCAAGACTTGCTTCAATTCCTTTATTGCTTTGGTTTCCGGTATTGGCCCAATAAGTATAAGCAGCACCTCCCTGCGGATTGATCGCTGAAAGTTGAGTCAGTTTGTCGTCAATTTCCATATTGAATACGGCAAACTGGTAATCAAATTTGGTGTCGAACAACAAACCATGAGCGGAAAAGTCAATCATTCTTGCCTTTTCGGCTTTCAGATTATCATTAGTCTGATTGGTTGCCGCAATGTAAGAAGTAGCTGCCGTGGGACTGTTATACCCGTTGTTGTAGCTTAAATTGATGATATGGTTTTTGTTGATCGTCTTTTGGATGGCAACACGCGGATTGAAAGCCGTTCCGAATGATTTTGCAAATGACTGATCTACGTGACCATTAATCAATCCTGGTACTGCATACAGGTCTTTTCTGTTGAAATCCACGCTGTTTGCACTGATTCCGAAGATGAAAGAAAGATCAGCTGGCTTATAAGTGATGCGGTCATTTGCAAATCCAGTTAACTGATTGTTTTTGTATTGAAAGTAAGATGCCTTAGAGATATCGCTAACCAACAAAGGTTGGTTCGGGTCGGTTCCCAGGAATCTGTAGCTGGATGCTAAAGAGGTAGATTGTTGAATTTCTGTTCCAAAGTCTAAATCATTGTCCCAGTTTTTGTTAATGTTTTCTTTCCAGCTGAAAACAGAACGCAAGCCTTTATTGGGGTTCGTGCTTACACCGTAAGCTCCTGCCGAAATTGATTCCTGATCTGAATTATAATAGAAAAGGGTAGTGTTGTTTCTGAATTTTGAACTGAATTTGTTTTCATAAGAAACTCCAATTCGGGTCGACTTAATGCTTAAACCTGCATTTTTGCTGCTATAGGCGCTGTTACCCGGATCTTTGCCCGCATAATAATCGGCGTAAGAAATCTGTCCGGCAATCTGCTCATAAGAATCATTGTAGCTCATGTATAAGCCCATCTTTTCCTTAGCTGAAACGGCAAACTCGCCAAAGTAAGTTGCACTGGTTTTGGCGCTGGCTCCGTGTGGCCTGTATCCGTTTGATTCCAAATGAGTATAATTCAGAAACATCGAAGATTTGTCTTGTTTGTAATTGATCCTAGAAGAAGACTGAAACAAATTGAAGCTTCCGAAAGTGCTTTTTTGGTCAAAAGACAGTCCTTTTTCTTCGGGTGTTTTAAGGTAAAAACGAACTGTTCCTCCCACACCGGCTCCATATTCGCTTGCTGCGGGTCCTTTAATTACTTCAATATTATCCACAGTTGTGAAATCAATATCATCCAGAATCGTTACCCCGTCGGCGGTGGTTACCGGCATGTTGTTAAAGTAGACTTTAATTCCCCAATTGTTGAATTTCTGGTCGTTTCCATAACCTCTGATCACGATTCGTTGTCCTCCAAGCTGGGTTCTTTTGTCAACCTGAACTCCCGCCATGGTGTTTAAACTCTGCTCTATAAAAGCAGGGTTGTTTCTGTTTAGCTCGCTGTGAGTCAGTACTTCAGTACTTTGGGCATGTCTTTTAAACTCGTGTATCTCTTTTACATTCTTCTTTCTTCCTTTGATAGTAACATTTTCGAGTGGTGTTGTTGCTCTTATTGTTGCTGCTTCCTGCGAAAACAGTGCAGTAAAATTAAGGACGATGATAAGCATCACAATTTTGTACTTCATGGGTAGGTTTTTTTTTAAGATTTGTCTTAAGTGGGAAAATATGCTTGTTTGCTTTTATGGCCGCTAAGCTAATAAATTAAAGTAAACAAATAAACAATCGATTGGATCTCTAGTATTAATTCTATAGACACTTCCTGCCTCCTAAGAGATGGATTCATAGATGCCATAAACAAAAACGATCTTAATACTAGTGAGGGAGAGGGATGGGAGCAAGCTACCAGGTGGATTTGCTGAAGCAGGGCTTACACTCGCACTTGAGACATTTAGTTTAACGGTCGCAAAAGCCGAAAAATCTTCGGTGCTGGGGTTATCACAGTCCGCTGTATTTACAGCCGTTCCCGTTTCTGCTGAGGAAAAATTAATCTCGGCACAGCTGGAGAAGTTGCCTCCCGCGGCTTTAACTACAAGGCGCACGATAAAAGGTTTTACAATCGGATCGGCAGTCATGTCAATCGTTTTTACTGTATTTGTTAGAGTCCAGTTAATAGTACTTAACTTATTTACAAAAACGTCTGGAGCAGCTGCGGTGGCATAATAAACATCAACAATAGTCCAGATACCATTCGACTGCTGCTGTCTTGGTGTGTAGTCGATTTTGTTAATGCTTTTAGCTCCGGAAAAATAAAAATCAAGCGTATCAGGTATGGCATTTATAGACCAATCTGAGTGATACATGGAATTTAAATTACCATCATAAGCTTTCGTAATTTCGTTCCCATTTTGAGATGGTCTGTGAGAAAAGGCACCAGCAATAGTAACAGGATTTTGTGCGTTTGCCAAAACGGAAAACAACAACATCGGAAATAAATAGAATAGTTTTTTCATTTGATGTATAGATTTGGTTTAAAATAACAATACTAATTATAAGCCGTTGGGTTCAATTAAATACTTAGAAACCTAGATTCTATTAAAACAGCTTATATTTTTCCTTATTAAAATCATGTAGTTATATAGATGTCTTTTTTTCAGTATTATTTACTTTTGTTCCTTTAATTTCCCAGTCCTCAAACCAAACACTTTTTTGGGTGTTTGTTTTATCTGTTTCTGTGTTTTCAAAATTACTTGTTAGTAATAATTCTCCCATCAGCCAGTTTTTTGGGACATGTGTTTTGGAAATATTTGCTAAGACTTGTCCAGTTGAAATATCAATGGTAGAAAAATCAATAGTATAATTATTTTCAATTGGAGTAACGACAATTTTTAAATCCAATCCTTTTGCTAAAGAATTTATAACCTCTATGTTTTTATCATTAGGACTAGGCTCACCAATAAATAATGCTCCATTAGTACAAACTCCTATTTTTACACCATTATATTTTTTTTTATCTTTTGAACCGATACTAAATCCAGCCCAATTATCATTTCTGCTTGATAGTGATTGATTAAAAAAACCAACCCGAACGGTCATCTCTAAAGTTCCTTCATGAGTTCCCAATTCTCTTGTTAACAATTGCAGATTCCTGTTTTTATTACTGACCAGACATTCTACCCGATTATCAGAAACCTTCCAATCATTTAAAGGAACAGGGAGATATTCTGAACCTGCCAGAGAACCTGTTTCAATATCTTCAAAATCACTTTTAAATTTTACTGAATTTTCTCCTCTATAATCACAGCTAGACAGCATAATTGCCGCTAAAAAAATTACAATTTTATGTTGAGCCATATTATTTCTATTTAATTACTTATATACTTATTACGTTGCAATACGATTGCCAAAAACTATTTCCTTTTAATCCTGGCAATAGTTTATGCAATCAGTGCAAGACAAAATCTTCACCTCCATTTTTCAAGAAATCCTTCACTGCCTATGACAACTTTTACGATTCAATCTGTAAAATCCGTTTTTTAGCATTCGTGTTTTCTCCAAATGATACAATAGCGTTTTAGTATACAATAATTAAAGCAATATGCTCCTTTAGTATTGATTACTTTTTAGCAATTTTGGGTGAAAAAAATTATTAAAATTTTAAAAGATCGTTGAGTATATTGATCAATTCTACACTAAACTTAATGTTTGTTTTATGGTTCTTTTTTTTATCAAAACTCATAAACAAAAAAAGCCTTTGTATTTTTCTGACAATCTAATCAACAGATGTAAAAATACATTAGATTCTTTTTTTTGTAGAGGGGGTACCTATTCTTACAAGGGGGAATTATCGACCATTTTTGTTGTGTTTTATAAAACAAAAAAACTTAACTATCTAACCAACAGGTACATAAAAAAAAGAACAGCAGGAATATCCTGCTGTTCTTTTTTAAAACGAAGTGTTATTTTAAATTATAAGATTTAAACATCTTCATTCAAATCATTCTCCATATTATCTTTTAAATTTTCGGAATGTTTGGCACGATACTGAGAAGGCAATTCATTGAATAATTTTTGAAAACATGTTCTAAAATACTTCAAATCGTTAAAACCGAGATCGAAAGCAATTTCCGAAATACTCGATTGAGATTTTAAAATCAACTGGCCTGCTCTTTTCAGCTTTATGGTTCTTATAAATTCTGTTATGGATTGATCTGTCAACGCTTTCAATTTTCTGTATAACACGGAACGGCTCATACTCATTTCAGAGATAAAATCATCAATGCTGTACTCTGAATTGTAGATGTTTTTCTCTATTAAATCAATTGCCTTTTGCAAAAACAGTTCATCGGCAGAAGTTGCCGCTAACTCTTTTGGTTCAAGTATTGCTTCTTTCTTAAACTTCTGTATAAGAAACTTTCTTGATCTTATTATATTCTTTACTCGAATTTCCAGTATTTCCGCATCAAAAGGTTTTGTGATGTAAGCATCAGCCCCTGTTGTATATCCTGATTTTTGTGATTCTTCAGAAGTTTTAGCCGTTAAGAGTATTACCGGAATATGGCTGGTTAAAATATTGGTTTTAATCTTGGCACACAATTCAATACCATTCATTACCGGCATCATAACATCGCTAATAATTAAATCTATTACATTTTCATTTGCAATATCCAAACCCTCTTGTCCATTTTCAGCTTCATAAATAGTATAATCGGAGAAGATGCTCTTAATGAATGCCCTCAATTCATTGTTATCCTCAACCAATAATAATGTCGGACGTGATTTATCTGTATTTACCTCTTCTTCAACTATCTCATTGACCGGTGTGTTACTCAAATAATCAGGTTTACCTACATAATAGGAACTTTCATCATCAATAGCGTTATCTGAACCATACACAATTTGACTGTCATTCAAATGCTTAATTCCTAAAGGCAATAAAACAATGAATGAAGTACCCTCGCCTTCATTACTAACTGCCTTGATAATTCCTTTATGAAGTTTTACAATATTTTTTGTCAAGGCCAGACCAATTCCTGTCCCCAATCGTGCATTTTCTTCGTCATCTAACTGATAGAATAGATCAAAAATGAATTTATGTTTCTTTTCGGGAATTCCCTTTCCATTGTCCCGAATTACTAATTCCAGAAAATCTGTCAGCTTTCCTTTTTTATCTTTTTCAATTACAGTGGAAACCGAAATAGCTATTTCGCCCGAGTTTGGCGTGAATTTAAATGCGTTGGAAAGTAAATTATAAATTACTTTTTTCAGATTGATGGTATCAAACCAAACTTCAATATCCTGACTGGCTGCATGAAACGTATAATTGATTTCCTTTGCTTTCGCCAATTCATCAAACGATAATTTAATGTTTTCCACAAAAGGGACAATATTGTTTTTTGATGCTTTTATTTTCAGTTTACCGGATTCACTTTTTCTAAAATCGAGCAACTGATTTACCAACTGGAGTAGCACACTGGCATTCCTGTGCATATTCTCATGCTGTTCCTGTATAGCAGCATCTCCGGCTTTCTTTGCAATCATTCGCTCCAAAGGCCCCATAATAAGTGTTAACGGTGTGCGGAAATCATGAGAAATATTAGTGAATAACTGTAATTTCATTTGATTAATTTCTGCCATTTTTTCTTTTTCCAATCGTTCTCGCCTTAATTCATTTTTTTCATGAATTCTCAATAGGCTATACTTTCTAAAATTATATATAGATGCTGTAATAAGTATTAAATAAATAAGATAGGCCCACCAGGATCTCCATGGCGCCGGATATATTTTCACGTCGATGGCATCACCTTTTTCATTCCATAAACCATCATTGTTAGACGCCTTTATCTTAAAAACATAGTTACCCGCATCTATGTTGGTATAAGTTGCCGATTTTTTATTTCCGATATAATGCCAATCTTTATCAAACCCTTCCAACTTATAGGCATACTGATTTTTATTAGACTGTGAGTAACTTAGAGCCACAAAATTAAAACTGAAATCATTTTGATCATAATCCAGTTCTATCCTGTTCTCGGCCGTATCTTTTTCTAAAAAAGGCTTATTGTTTACAAAAACAGAAGTAATATAAACTGGAGGGGTATAGGCGTTTTCAACAATATTATTGGGGTTAAAAAAATTTATTCCATTTACCCCGCCAAACATCAAATCCCCATTTTTTAGTTTTAAAAAAGATCCGTCATTAAACTCGTTTCCTAGAAGCCCGTCTGAAATATCAAAATTTTTAAATTGATGCGATTTTAAATTAAAACGGCTTATGCCAAAATTGGATGTTATCCATAAATTATTATAATCATCTTCTAAAACTCCGGAAACAACTTCATTAGGCAATCCTTCGGCGATTCCATATTTTGTGCTCTTTTTTGAAACTGTATTATAATGATATAACCCATTTCCTCCGGTAGCAATCCAAATGTTTTTAGAAGCATCCTCATAGGCATAAGCCGTATTATTAGTATTATATAAATTTTTTTTAATCTTGTAAGGAACAGGCATTATTTTATGGGTTATGCAATTCACTTTGGCCAAACCTTTATTTCCTGCAATTAATATGATATTTTTGTTTGAGGTTTTTGTAATAGAATAAACCATATAACCAATCGCTTCGGATGGATCAGGAATCCTTTGTATGGCTTTTGAAACGGGATCCAGAACATTAATCCCTCCACCATCGGTACCAATCCAGATATTATTTTTGTAATCCTCAAATAATGAAATAACTCTGTTGTTACTTAAGCTGTTATTATCTCCAGCTATCTTTTTGTATTTTTTAAACTGAAAAGGTCTTTGGTTAGGGTTTAAAAAGTTAAGACCTCCATCATGTGTTCCAATCCAAAAGTTTCCGCCTCTCGTTTGAATCATGGATTTTACATTATCAGCACTTAGGCTATTAGAATCGTTCTCATTATGCTTGTAATACGAAAAAAGTCCTGTCTTTCTGTTCAAAAAATTGATCCCACCGCCTTCGGTTCCAATCCATAGATTTTGACTACCATCTTCAATTATAGAACTTACAACCTTGTAATTAAGTTTTGTGTTGTTTGTACCAGAAGAAAAGTTCTTAAATACATCATAACTTCGGTCGTAAAAATCAATTCCTCCGTAATAAGATCCTATCCAAATATCACCTTTGCTGTCTTCAAATATTTTATAAATGGAATTCTGACTGAGACTATTTGAATCGTTCTCATCGTGTCGAATATGTGTAATGGCACTTTTATCACTGTTAATTATATAAAGTCCATTGTAGGTACCCACCCAAAAATTACCTAAATAATCTTGTTCAATAGTCCTCACCTCATCAGTAATATTTAAGATATCTCCCGAGTGTATTACAAATTGCTCAAAAACATTCTTCTTTTTATTAAATAATGCTAATCCTCCCTTATAACCCAACCACAGATTTTTTTCTCTATCCTGGTAAATAGTCGAAAAATCAACAGCAATGTTTTTTGTGCCATTTTGAGCATAAAAATAATGGATTTTTATGTTCCTTTTCGGACTATAAAAATCCATTCCCATATTAGAACAAATCCAAAAATCGCCATCTTGGGTTTTTAATAAACTCATTACGTGGTTAACACTTGAATCAGTCTTTTTTGGTGTAACAATATAGCATTGTTCAAAAAGACCGCTTTTAGTATTAAATGTTTTCAAACCAAAATTTGTCCCTACCAACAAACAATCTTTGTTATATGTAGCAATAGTCCAAATTCCTTTATCAGATTCTTTTTCCTTTTTATCAATAGCTGTTGGGCTGTACCTTATAAAGCTCTCCTGATCTGAAATATATTTATTTAAACCATTATCGGTTCCTATCCATAAGTTATTGTTTTCATCTTCATATATTACCCTAATATAATTATTACTAAGACTACCGGAATCTTGTGAATTATAGCGGTAATTTTTAAAAGTATAACCGTCGTATCTATTTAATCCGTCTCTGGTTCCAAACCACAAAAAACCTTTGTGATCCTGAAAAACACACATTACGGAACTTTGAGACAAACCTTCTTTTACTGATAAATGCTTAAATTTTAAATTTTTAAAATTAGCTGAGCCTTGTCCAAAAATTGGGCATACGAGCAGATTAAAAAAAACAAATAATATGATACTTCTTAATTTCATGTTTGTAGGACTTATGCAAATAGAGGATGAAAAATAAAGAAAATTAATCTAATATTAAATAGATCATATAAGTATAAAGCTATTTTTCTTGTTTTTTTAATAGCTCAAAATCAATTCTAATTTATTTTTGTATTTGCTTATGAGTTTGTAAATACTAGTTGCAAATTTATTCAAAAAAAAATCTGATAAAATATATTTTATTAAATATTTTACTGCTTAAACATTTTTAAAGTTAAAATATTTTTAATTTGATTT
Organism: Flavobacterium sp. WC2509; assembly: GCF_052683105.1. Classification (NCBI taxonomy): domain Bacteria; kingdom Pseudomonadati; phylum Bacteroidota; class Flavobacteriia; order Flavobacteriales; family Flavobacteriaceae; genus Flavobacterium; species Flavobacterium sp. WC2509. Next base: position 312,370 of record NZ_JBQZFG010000001.1, read on the forward strand.
TTTCATGCTTCTTATAAAGAACATCTTTCATATACTTACGAATTAAACTACTAATAAATTCATACGTTATTTCAGAAATTATACTAATATCAGTTATCCTAAAAGAAATCGTAAAATAGGAATTGAATCCTTTAAATTTTGTTCCTTTTGCAATTAACCGTTTTACATCATAGAAAAACAAAAAAACGATTAATGTTTCTTTCTACCTATATAAATGCTTTTTTACTAAAAACAGAGCGGTAATTTTTATTTTTATTCATTTTTATAACTAAATAGGACTGATTACCCCCCTTCAAAGAACTATTACCCCCACTTTATACGCTATCGTTATAACTAATTTTGGAACAGTTAAGAAAACTAATCTAACCATTTATTAAATGATTTAATCACTATGAAAAAAGAAAACAAATTTAATTACCAACATTCCATTAGTATTACCAAATACTTTTTAGTTGGTCTGTTTATGATTTTTGCTTCACATTTTGCGCAAGCACAGAGCAAAACGGTAAGTGGATTCGTAAGAGATGAAAACAAATCTCCAATTACTGGAGTGACCGTTACAGTTAAAGGTACCAAAACAGTAACTAGCACCGATTTTGATGGAAGCTATAAAATTGCTGCTTCTGCCAGCGACCAACTGGTGTTCTCATTTGTTGGTTTCAATACCAAAACTATATCAGTTGACACAAGAACCAAGATTGATGTATCTTTAGAAACATCAACTAGTAATCTAGAAGAAATTGTAGTAATTGGATACGGAACTGTAAAAAGAAAAGATTTAACGGGAGCTGTTTCCAGTGTATCTATGTCTGATTTAAGCAGAACTCCGATTCGTTCTTTCGATGATGCGTTAGCTGGACGTGTGGCTGGGGTTCAGGTAACATCAGCAGACGGTATGCCTGGTGCAGGTACCAATATTGTTATCAGGGGGAATAACTCGGTAACACAAGCTAATAGTCCTTTGTATGTTATTGATGGTTTTTTGGTTGAAGGAGCAAACAATAACGTAATCAATCCGGAGGATATCGCTTCTATAGACGTATTAAAAGATGCATCGGCAACCGCTATTTATGGTGCAAGAGGAGCTAATGGTGTTATCGTAATCCAAACTAAAAGAGGTAAGCAAGGGAAACCTGTTTTCTCTTTTTCTAGTTCCATTGGTGTTCAGGAAATTGCCAAAAAGATGGACATGATGAGTACCTATGATTTTGTGAAGTATCAATTAGAATATAACACTATAGGCAGTCCATCAAATCCTATTCCACCTGGAACTACAGTTTCTCCGATACCACCTTATAAACTCTATATTACAGATCCAGGGAAAACACTTGAAGATTATAGAAATGTACCAGCAACAGATTGGCAGGATTTATCAACCCGTACTGCTTTGTTCAAAAAGAATGATCTTTCTATATCAGGAGGAACCAAAAAAATCAAATATCTCGTTAGCGGATCAACTACTGATCAGGACGGTATTTTGTTAAATTCAAATTATACAAGATATCAGGGACGTGCCAATGTTGATTATCAAATTACTAATAAATTAAAAATTGGTGGTAATTCAAATTATAGCTATTTGAAACAAACAGGAATTGACCCAAGTGCAGCAATTTATAATGGATCAGCCAACGTGATGGTTTCTGTATGGGGAATGCGCCCATATTCGCCTAGTGTAGCAAATCCAGAGGACGAATTTATAGATCCGAATCTTAACTCAGGATTTGACTTAAGAGTAAACCCTGTCCTGAACCTTAAGAACACTTATAATGTAACTACTACGAACAATTTTTCTGTAAATGGATATCTTGAATATTTTATTACTAAAGAATTAAAATTGCGATCAACGTTGGGTTATGTTAGTAACAAAGTCGAAAAGGATGAATTCTATAATTCCTATACTGCATTAGGACGTCCAGGTAGTGCAAGTGGTGTTAATGGAAAAATGATGAATAATAATTATACCAACTGGCTGAATGAAAACACCCTAACCTGGGATAAAAGAATAAAAAAACACCATTTTGTTGTTTTAGGAGGTTTTACCAACCAAAAGCAAGAAAGTGAGTCTTATGGTAAGGCAGCAAACAAAATACCTGCTGCTAGTGAAGGCTTAATGTTTGATTCACTTGATTTAGGTACAGCTTTAAGAATTGATCCGGGTAATTCAGTTTGGACTATGGCTTCTTTTCTAGGAAGGGTAAATTATGATTATGCATCTAAATATTTCTTAACAGCTTCATACAGAGCTGATGGATCATCTAAATTCCCTTCAAGCAACCATTGGGGATATTTCCCATCAGGAGCCGTTTCCTGGAAATTTAGCGAAGAGAAGTTCATAAAAAATGAATACTTATCTGAAGGTAAATTGCGTGCAAGTTATGGACAAACTGGTAACAACCGTGTAGGTGATTTTGATTATCTTACCACTTATTATGATCCAGGAAACCCTTTTTACGGTACTTATGTATTCGACAACAATCATGTAACAGGAGCAACAGCTCAAAAACTTGGTAACTCTGATTTGAAGTGGGAAACTACCGAACAAATTGATGCAGGTCTGGATTTAGGCTTCTTTAAGCAAAGAATCACTTTTAGTGCAGATGTGTATAAAAAAACAACCAAAGATTTGTTACTTAAAACCAACCTTCCATTATCAACAGGATTCACCTCAGCATTCAAAAATATTGGTAGTGTAGAAAACAAAGGTTTGGAATTAACTTTAACAACAAAAAATATTGTTTCTAAAGATTTTAGCTGGACCACGAGTGCCAATATTTCCTTTAACAGAAATAAATTGTTGGCCTTGGCAGAAGGACAAAATAACTTGGAATCCGTTGTAAATTGGGATACGGATTATAAAGGAGTAAGTGCATATAATGCAGTTGTTGGCCAGCCTTTAGGGCAAATGTACGGATTTGAGTACGCTGGAACTTATAAATACCAGGATTTTACAGGTAGTGGTACAACAGCAGATCCTTACAAGTTAAAAGCAGGTCTTGCCAATAATGGAAATGTAAATGTTCAGCCAGGGGATGTAAAATATGTTGATCAAAATGGGGATAATACTATTACAGCAAAAGATTATACTACAATAGGAAATGGTAACCCACTTAATACAGGTGGATTTAGCAACAACTTTACATACAAAAACTTTGATTTAAACATTTTCTTCCAATGGTCATACGGTAACGATATTATAAACGCCAACCGTATTGTATTCGATGGTAATCAATTAGGAGCAGGAGCTGGACGTGAAGGCTTAAATCAATTTTCTAGCTATCAAGATCGTTGGACTCCGGAAAATCCAGATTCTGATGTTGTAAGAACAAAAGGTTTTGTTGGTACGCCTGTTGCCTATTCGTCAAGACTAGTTGAAGACGGTTCTTACTTGAGATTGAAAAATGTGGCAGTGGGATATAATTTTGATAAAAAATTTATTGAAAAAATGCACCTTAAATCGATGAGATTTTCATTATCAGCATCGAATATATATACCTGGACTAAATATAGCGGATCAGACCCTGAAGTAAATACTTACAATTCTGCTTTAACACCTGGATTTGATTATTCATCTTATCCTAGAGCACGTACTGTATTTTTTACAGCAAACATTTCCTTTTAACAACATTAAATTACTTTCAAAATGAAAAAGATATATATATTATTAGGCCTGGTAGTATTGAGCACCAGTTCTTGTGAAGATTATTTAAGTACAGAGCCTATTCAGAAAATAGCAATAGAGCAGTATTATACAGATGAACAAGGGATTACCAATGCTTTAGCGGGAGTATATGATCCAATAGGATCAGAAAAATTATATGGCAGCCAGTTGTGGTGGCAATTGGATTCTGCTACAGACGAAGGGTATTATGGCCGTCCAACCCAACTAACAGGTACAATGGTTTATAGTTTTGATCCTACTGCTGTAAACGTTTCTGATTATTGGTTTAATCTTTATGACGGAATTAACAGAGCTAATGATTTGATAGCGCATATTAATTTGCCCCAAATGGATGAGGAAAAAAGACAACAAATATTGGGTGAAGCCTTATTTTTAAGAGGGTACTACCATTTTATGCTGGTAACTCGATTTGGTGATGTGCCTTTGCGATTGACACCTACGACAAGCCCTAATGATGTTCAAATGGCCAGAATACCTGCCAAAGATGTTTACGCCCAAATATTAAAGGACATGACAGATGCGGAAGCTAAAGTAAGTCCAACCAAATTGACATATTCAAGCCGTGTTTACAAGACAGTAGTACAGGGAGTTCTTGCCAGAGTGTGCCTGCAAATGGCAGGTTTTCCTTTGAATGATACTTCAAAATACGCTGAGGCACTGGCCTGGTCCAAAAAAGTAATCGATTCAGGCCAGCATAGTTTAAATGTTAGTTTTCAGACTACAGCACCCGCTGGTAAACCTGCAACTTATTATAATGTGGTTAATCCTTCTAATGGTGTTGCCTCTAATAACGCTTACCGTCAAGTATTTATCACTGAAGCTTCAGACAGTTACGATACAAATGAATTGATGTGGGAAGCCGATTTTAAAGCTCGTGGCGGCGGATATAATGAAGGTGGACGTGTAGGAAATAATAGTGGTATTACTTTTCAACCAGCTGCTACCAATGCTTTATTTGGAACCTATTGCTGGGGTTTCATAAAAGGAACTGGATTGTTATTCAAAAAATATGATGCCACAGGTGCCGATTTGCGTCGTGACTGGAATTTGACTACTTACACAATTAATAACACAACCGCTGTTAAAACCAATATAAATAAGACGGTACAATATGGAAGGGATTGTGGAAAGTGGAGAAGAGAATATGAAGTTAATCTTTCTGGTGATCAAAATTATACTGCCATCAATTTTCCTATCTTGAGATATGCTGATGTCCTTTTGATGTTTGCTGAAGCAGAAAATAAGGTAAACGGCCCAACTGCAGCCGCACAAGCTGCGGTCAATCAGGTACGCCGCAGAGGATATGGACAAGTTAATGTTTCAGCACCGTACGCACTATCCGATGCAGCAACAACAGCTGCTGCGGGTGGAAAAGATTCTTTTCAATTATTTATTGAAGACGAGCGTATGCGTGAGTTGTGTTTTGAGGGATTACGTAGAATGGACTTAATCCGTTGGGGCAAATTTATTACTAACTTGAAAGCGGCAAGTGATGATATGGATGCAAGTCCTCTTACCAATGGGCCTTTGATTATTGCTGCACCGCAGCGATATGGGGCTTTAGCGGGGAAAAATGCTTTTGCCAATGGTAATAAATTCCTGTTGTTTCCAATCCCTTCTTTAGAAATGGCTTCAAACACTTTTATAACCGAAAATAACCCTGGCTTTTAATTAATTAGCAATAAGCCCGGAAGATATTTCTCCGGGCTTATTTTTTTAATCAAAACAATATAATTTTTAACTCTGAAAAATGAAAAAACTCATTCTAATCTCCTTGTGTCTTTTTAGCCTTAGCAATTTTGCCCAAAAGACAAAAAATGATTTGGCAATGAAAAATTTAATTGCAGATAATTTCAAATTTGCAGAAAAACAATATCAGCTTTTGGAGAAAAACACTCCGCTGGATTCCATGCCAAAAACATTCGAAAAAAATCATCCTGTAAACAGTAATATTTACTGGTGGTGCAGCGGTTTTTATCCAGGTACTTTATTGTACATCTATGAATATACTAAAAATCCTGCTACTTTAAATATTGCCAAAAAACGTCTTGCAATTTTAGAGCCTGTAAAAAATTTCACAGAAAACCATGATTTAGGCTTTATGATGTATTGCAGCTTTGGCAATGCCTACCGCCTTACCCAAGACCCTGCATACAAAGACGTAATTATTCAGTCGGCAAAATCATTATCTACCCGTTACCGTCCAAATGCAAAGGTTATCCAATCATGGAATGCTAATGACGGCGGATTAAAAAACAAAGGATATAAAGGCCCCGTTATCATCGATAACATGATGAATCTGGAGATGTTGGAATGGGCCAGTCAAAACAGCACCGACAAAACGTTTGCCAATATTGCCGAGAACCATGCCAACAGTACAATGAAAAATCATTTTCGCCCAGATTACAGCAGCTACCATGTGTTGGATTACGATATGAATACGGGAGAAGTCCTAAAAAAAGTTACTGCCCAAGGCGCAGCCGATGAAAGCGCTTGGAGCCGTGGACAAGGTTGGGCTCTATATGGCTATACGATGATGTATCGATTTACCAAAAACCCAGCTTATTTAAAACAGGCACAAAACATTGCTAAATTCATACTGAATAATCCAAACTTGCCAAAAGACAAAATTCCGTATTGGGATTTTGACGCACCTGGAATACCAAATGCACTACGTGATGCTTCTTCAGGTTCTATATATGCTTCTGCTTTGTTAGAACTTGGCCAATACACTTCAGGTAAAGAAAAACAAAACTACGTAAATGTGGCAGAAACTATTTTGAAGTCATTATCAAGTTCAAAATATAGAGCTCAATTAGGTTCTAATGGTGGCTATATTTTAGAGCATAGCGTGGGATCCATACCACATGGCGGTGAAATAGATGTGCCTCTTACTTATGCTGACTATTATTTCTTGGAAGCACTATTGCGATACAAAAAATGGTATTTATAAAACCTTTCTGCAAAAAGCGAAATGATACATTCCAATCTGAGTTCGATTATTACAGTTTTTATTTTTTAAAATAATTATAAAAGACGAATGAAAATAATTCAGCATAATAATATTACAAAACAAGGTAAAAGATTAAATTAAAACAATAGAAGACTGAAGCTGAAAATCCAATTCAAATGGAAGCGGAATTAAACAAATACAACACAACCGCCATATAGTAATATGGCGGTTTTTGAGATTAATTTAAAGCTTACTTATATAAGAAAAATTTTTATCACGAATTTATAAGAATTTTATTTAGATTATCGATACGATTTTCTATCAAAAATCACTCGAACTGATGAAATATGATTAGCCAAAACTACTCACAAACAAACAGTTGTCATGATATTTGTAATTTTAAAGCAACATTAAACGGTAAAAAATTTATGAAAAAGAAACTTACTTTACGAACAGGTCTCCTTTTTACCTTTATCTTGGTAATGACAAACGTGATTGCGCAAACCGCAGGAGATTATAGAACCAAGAGTGCTGGTTTGGTTGACAATCCAGCCATTTTCGAAACCTTCGATGGAAGTACCTGGGCAGCTGCAAAATATGCTCCTTTCAGTAACACTTCTGTAACAGTTGTTCAAAATGCAAACACGTCAACATCGACCTCCGTTACCCTTACTGCACCTAATACTTTAATCAGGGTAAATCAATTTGTCACTGGTTCTGGAGTACCTGATGGAACAATTGTTACTAGTGTTTCAGGGACTTCTTTAACCCTATCTCAAGCCACTACCTCTACACTTTCGAATACCCCATTATCCTTTCGAGATCAAATAAGCATAAGTGGATGTCTAATAACAAATGGTTCTAATTTGGTAACTTTACCTAGCTCAAACCCTGCAATTGTTATAGGTATGGCAATTTCTGGTAACGAAATTTCACCTGGTGCAAGAGTTACTGCAATAAGTGGAACATCATTGACTCTTTCTGCACCTGCTACTGCAGATGGTACGAATATTACTTTTTACACTAAAGAAACCACTACGACAACCACTGCAGGCAGTTACTCTATAACTTTGGCAAGCCCAAACTCATTAGTACAAAAAGGGATGTTAATTTCCGGCATCGCAAACTTTGGAGGTTCACAATATTTTCCACTTGGTACATATGTCACCTCGGTAAGTGGTACCACTATTGGTATTTCGCAACCAGCGCTTATTAGTTATGCTTCAGCGGCCATCATTTTTGGCTATAACATTATTCCACATTTATATGTCAACCATAACTTAATCGGGAATAGTCGCAATACTAGATCTTCTACTATTGGAGATGTTTATGTGAATGACAGTAATTCATCAATTAATACAGGAGGTGCTACTGTCAGTACCAATAACACTTTTACACCGGCAGATGGAAGTTCTATATTGTTCATTTCATTTAAATCAATTTATGTAGCGCCTCTGGCATCGCTTAAAATTGGCATTCCTACAGGAAACACAGCTAGCAGTCTATCATTATGTGGTCCTGGAAACGTTATTAATAATCTTGGTACAATTAATTTAACGCCTTCAGTAAGTGCAAGCTTTATTAGCTCTATGAGAATCAATATCGTACCGGTAGCAGAAGTATCAGGCGGTAGTAATACAACGATTACTGGCGGAGGTACTTCTATTTTTGGTAGTTTTAATATCGTTAATCCCGTTAGTAACCCTAACGGAGGAAATAACGTGGTAATTGCTACAAATGCCACAATTAATACTGGAGCATCAGGTCTCACATCAACAATTAGCACAGCTGCTTCACTAACTGTAAGTCCGGGAAATACATTAATAAATTATGGTGTATTAACAAATGATGGTACATTAACAAATAATGGATCGTTAATAAATAAATCTCCTGCTACTAGTGCCGGCACTACTATTTACACGTTTACCACACCAGCTGCTAGTGCTGCAAATGCTATAGGGGACACTTATACGAATAACGGTGTTACTTATACAGTAACCACAGCTAGAAACAGTGGCTCCACTACACTAGTTGCTACAGCGCCCTCTAATGCCTCAACTCCAGTTCCAGCTACAGGAACTCTGACAAGAGCCACTGGTACAGGAGATACGGCTATACCTTGGACAGCTGTAACCTATTCAATCCCAATAGGAGGATGTTTAGTAAGTGGCACTTCAGTACCTAATGTAACCTTAGAACACTATTTGAGCAGCAACCAACGCGGTTGGAGATTATTGAGTAATCCTCTTACTACGATAACTTTTGGAACATTGGCAACTAACAGTACCACCCCTATTACTCTTGGTGCAGCTGCTTCAGGAACCTATGATTCGGCCACAAATACTTGGACGACTGGTAGCAATACAGACAACATGACTTCTGGTCAAGCTTATAAAATTTTCCTAAGAGGCAGAACTTCTGAAGTTACAACTAATTCATACAGCGTTTCTCCTCCGTCCAATGTAACTCTTTCCATCACAGGGACAGCGGCTAATGCTGCGCCATCTGCGATTGCTACAACAGCTGGTCAATTTTATTTAGTTGCCAATCCTTATACGGCACCCGTAAGTGTTCGCAGTATTATAGCCGCAAGTACAGGTCTAAGCAACACGGTTTCCTATTATAACCCAACCATCGGTTCCAGCGGAAGTAATGCAGATTTAATAATTAAATATGGTGGGTATTACTCCCCAACAACTTCTGGATCTGCAGGTAGTGCCACCGATGTTGTACTTCCTCCAATGGGCGCCATTTTCGTGCAAGCTTCTTCAGCTGGTACTATTAATGTACCTAAAACAGCGATTTATACAGGAGCAGTTACAGCTCCAGCTGGTAATTTCAGCCATAAAACTGCCCAAAAGAAATCTGCTACTACAAATGCTTTAAAAATAAACGTAAGCAGCAATGGCGTTTATTACGATGCATTAGCCCTTCAATTTAAAGCTCCAGGCGATGCAGAAAGCAATATCGATTTTGGAAAATTACCAAATACTGTATTGGATTTTTATAGCATTGGTGCAAACAATCAGAATATGGCTGTGGCAGAATTAGAATTGAAAGAGCAAACTATTCCGTTAGGGATTAATTCCACAATTTCAAAACAATATACTTTCAATATTGCCGAAAACAGTATTCCATCTGATTATCAAGCCGTTTTAATAGACAATGCATTAAATACTACAACGGTATTAACTCAGGGTACTAATTACAATTTTACTATAGACGGAACGCCTGCAAGTCAAGGAACTGCCCGTTTTGTCATCAATTTGAAACAATCGGGAGCTTTATCGGTTGCACAAAAAGAATTGGATTCTAAAATTCAATTATGGCCAAATCCTGCTCACAATCAATTCAATATAACAAACGGACAAAATCAAAAAGACGGTACTTCAACAATTGAAATCGACAATCTTAACGGTCAAGTGATACATTCACAAAAATCAAATCCAGGAACTACCACTACGATACAAACGAATGGATGGGCTGCAGGGGTTTATATCCTAAAAATAACAAACAGCGAAACTCAAACGACTAAAAAATTAATAATTCAATAAGATCATGAGATCAATTCTAAAAGTATTAGCCAGCATATTTTTATTTATTATAACAAGTCCGATTTTGGCACAACCACCAGATCCAGGTCCTGATCCAGATGCTCCAGTAACGGTACCTATTGATGATCATATCTTTCTTTTGGCATTTGTTGGTATAATCATTGCTTTTATGCGGTTTAAATCCATAGATGACAAGAAAATGATAAAATAAAATCGCCGATTTTAAATCGATATTTCAAGAATACAAATCAGTTCAACAAACAGTATATTATTTTTAAGTAAAAAACTATCCGATAAACTGTGTAAGTGAAAAATAATGAAAGAAGTTATCTCTAAACAATAATTTAAGATTAAAAACCATCCAAAAAACACAACGAAGAGAACTTACAGTTACTCAAGCTGCAACAAGTCCTTGTGTTATTGATTCTATAAATAAATGACCAATTACCCCCTTCAAAGAACTATTACCCCCACTTTAAACCCAATCATTATAGATACTTTTGGAACAAATAAGAAAAAATTATTATAACCCGTTTGGATGTAAATAGGTAAAACGTCTATTTCAAATTATTTTATACAATTAAGCTTAAATAATAATTTTAAACAAACACATTAAAACTAATATGACTGTCCGCTAAGAATACCAATATTTTTTTGCTATTGATTTGCTTCGCCTTTTCGCTATCGCTCGGGTCGCAGATTTTAATTACTTTTTTTTTTAGAAAAATGTTTGTAAATCTTTTATCCCAATAGATCAGGAGTGGCTAATTTTAATAGTTTGGTACTAGTCACAGATATTCATAAAAATAATATGATGATAAATAATACGCTTAAAAAAAAGTTTTTAAAACTTAGTTATAATACACTGTTTCTTCTTTGCATTTCTGCAACATTTGCACAAAAAGAAGCAACCATTTTTACAAATTACAAGAATGACAAAAGTCTATTACCTGATTTCTCTTATGCAGGGTACCATAATGGAGAAAAAGAGATTCCAAATAGTAAAAATTACAAAATTTTTAATGTAGTCGATTTTGGCGCAATACCAAACGATAATATTTCAGACAAAACAGCAATTCAAAATGCAATCGCCGCCGCCAACGCTCTTGGTGGTGGCATTGTGTTTTTCCCAAAAGGGCGTTTTAATGTCAATGAAGACTCAGACCTACCCAATTCCATCGTTTCCAAAGGAAGCCGAATCATTTTCAGGGGAAGCGGATCGGGTTCTAATGGAACAGAATTATTCATGAAAAACATGCTGTCTCCTAAAAACCCAACACAAATGTGGAGTGTTCCGGCTTTATTTTCTTTTAGTGCCGGCGGAAAAGACGAGAAAATAGGAACCGTGACGGCATCAACAAAAATAGGTGAATTCACATTAACACTAAGTGCAACTAAAGATTTAAAAGAAGGTGATTGGATAATCCTGAAACTGTTAAACAACAGTAAAGAATTAATCGACGCAGAACTGAAAAACAATCAACCCAATCCAACTTGGGATTATCTGGTCAATAAAGGCATTGATGTAAAAGTATTTTATCAGATAAAAAAAATACAGAAAGAAACCATTACTCTTATGGCTCCTATTGCCTACGATATTGACACCAAATACAAATGGGAAGTTTACAAATTTGCGAACAGCGAAGAAGTTGGCATTGAGGATATCGCCTTTGTGGGCAACTGGAAAGAAAAATTTGTCCATCACCGATCTTGGAAAGATGACAGCGGCTTCAACTTATTATCGCTTTCACGTACCACCAATTCCTGGATAAAAAACTGCCGCTTTACTGATTGTACCAATGCAGCAGGAATATCACAAAGTGCCAATATTTCGATTCTCAATTGTACAATAACAGGCAATGCAGGACATCAGGCCATTAATTCTAATGGCTCTACAAATGTATTAATAGCCAAATGTGTTGACGAAGCTTCTCAATGGCATTCCTTTGGTTCCTCACATGGATCAATGAATACCGTTATATGGAAATGCAGCTACCCCGCCACTACTTGTTTCGAATCGCATGCAAGCCAACCCAGAAATACTTTGTTAGACAATGTAGAAGGTGGTTTAATGAACAGCCGAGCCGGCGGCGCTATAGAAAATATGCCCAATCACATGCAGGGTCTCGTTCTTTGGAATTACAAGCAAACCAATGATCCTGTAAAAGAATTTGAATTCTGGCCCACAACCAATGTCTGGTGGAAAATCCCAAATCCAATCATTGTCGGATTCCGCAGCAAAGGAACAACTTTCAAAACAGAGCAGTTGGGGTATTCGGAATCAATCGATGAACAAGTGAAACCAGCTTCTCTGTATGAAGCCCAATTAAAATTAAGATTAAATAAAACTCCTGAATGGCTTAATGCTCTTTAACATTAAAAAAACATACAAATCTTACAAATAGAACATTTTTATAACTTATCCACTAAACTCAAGAAACAAAAAATAAATAGTATGAATTCCAATTTTGAAAGTCGTTTTGCAGTAAGTCCAAATGAAGCAAAACAAATGAACACTGAAGCGCTGCGTGAAAATTTTTTAATCGAAAGCCTTTTTAGCAGTGATGAAGTTAAGCTCGTTCTATCTCATTACGACAGATTTATTACGGGTGGGGCAATGCCTATAAACCAAACATTGGCAATGCCAAATCCAGATAATCTAAAAGCCGAATATTTTTTGGAAAGAAGAGAAATTGGTATCATCAACGTGGGAGGAAAAGGAGTAATTACCGCAGATGGTGAACAATTTGAGATTGACTATAAAGAAGCTTTGTATCTTGGAAAAGGGACTAAAGAAGTGTTTTTTGAATCAAAGGATTCGAGTAATCCGGCAAAATTCTATTTGAACTCTGCTCCCGCCCATCATACTTATCCATCAAAAAAAATAACTGAAGCAGAAGCAGAAGTTGTAGAATTAGGATCACTGGAAACAGCCAATCACCGTACCATTAAAAAATTAATCGTCAATAGTGTTTTACAGACTTGTCAAGTTCAAATGGGAATGACAGAACTTAAATCAGGAAGTGTATGGAACACCATGCCAGCTCACGTTCATGACAGACGCATGGAGGTTTATTTTTATTTTGAAGTTCCCGAAAATCAAAGTGTTTGTCATTTTATGGGACAACCGCAGGAAACAAGACATATTTGGATGCAGAACGAACAAGCAGTAATATCTCCCAACTGGTCCATCCATTCTGGTGCTGGGACTTCCAACTATACTTTTATTTGGGGTATGGCGGGCGAAAATTTAGATTATGGAGATATGGATCATTGTGCAACTAATAATTTAAAATAAATCTTACATGAAAACTATAAAATTCTTTTTCGGCTTTACTTTTATTATTTTTCCTTTGGCTCTTTTGGCACAAGCTAAAGTAACTGTTTCCATTCAAAACAATTCTGCTTTGGAACGAAAAGCAGCTGTGGTGGAAATACCTTGGAAAACTGTTATTTCCCAATATCCTCAAATAGACACTACCAATTTTGTGGTAATTAATTCAGTTACCAAAAAACAAATCCCTTTTCAGTTGGAACATCGCGGACTGCCTGTAATTCAAAATTTATTGGTACAGGTTGATGTCAAAGCAAAATCAACACTTTCGATTTTCATCCAAAAAGGAAAACCCGAAACTTTCTTTGTAAAAACTTATTGCCGTTATGTCCCGGAACGTAAAGATGATTTTGCATGGGAAAACGACCAAATTGCCTTTCGTGCCTACGGAAAAGCATTAGAAAACACAAAAGAGGATGCCTTTGGTTTTGATGTTTGGGTTAAACGTACCGATAGACTCATACTCAATGAAAGGTATAAACGAAATGAATATCATATCGATCATGGAGACGGAATGGATTATTATCATGTAGGTTTTTCATTGGGAGCGGGAAATATGGCACCATATATAAAGGACTCCATTTACTACTCAGCAAATTACCGTCAGTGGAAAGTATTAGATAATGGCCCTTTACGCTCTACATTTCAATTGACATTCGATACTTGGAACGCAGGCGGAATAAAAGTTAAAGCCACTAAGACAATTTCTCTCGACGCAGGTTCCCAACTTAACAGAATAGAAAACGTTTATTCTTTTGACGGAGACAAACCGCTTCCTGTAGTAGTGGGAATAATAAAAAGACCTGAAAATGGAAACATATCATTAAATGAACAACAAGGGATTATGGGCTATTGGGAACCTACTCATGGTCAAGATGGCACAACTGGTGTTGGATCTATATTGATAACTCCTGTAAGTAATATGATGGTAACCAACAAGCAAATTTTAACAAAAACAGAAGTGAAAAATAATACTCCAATCATTTACTACACTGGTGCCGCTTGGGACAAAGCAGGAAAAATTACCAATTCAAAACAATGGTTTGACTACTTGGATCATTTTTATCAGGAACTAAAAAATCCTTTTATCATAAACGTAAAATAACACCAAAACAATTATTAATTAAAAACTAAAAAAATGTCAATTAACTTATTTGATTTAGCTGGAAAAACAGCACTTATTACGGGCGGAGTCCATGGACTTGGAATGTCTATGGCCAAAGGACTTGGGCATGCAGGTGCTAAAATTGTGGTAAATGATCTTTCACAAGAAGCTATAGATAAAGCTGTTGCCGAATACAAATCGGTGGGAATTGAAGCTTACGGATATGTGTTTAATGTATGTGATGAGACAGCTGTAATTGCAAACATTAAACAGATAGAAGCTGAAGTTGGTCCTATCGATATTTTAATCAACAACGCGGGTATAATAAAAAGAACTCCTATTATTGAAATGGAGGTTGAAGATTTTACAGCAGTAATAACTGTGGATTTAATCAGTCCTTTCATTGTTTCCAAAAATGTTGCCAAAGGTATGATTCAACGTGGAGGAGGAAAAATTATAAACATCTGCTCCATGATGAGTGAATTGGGCAGAGACTCGGTAAGTGCTTACGCCGCTGCTAAAGGAGGACTTAAGATGTTAACCAAAAATATGGCTACAGAATGGGCTAAATTTAACATTCAAACCAACGGAATCGGTCCAGGATACTTTGCAACTAGTCAAACAGCACCGATTAGAGTAGACGGTCACCCTTTTAATGATTTTATAATAAAAAGAACTCCTGCTGCCCGTTGGGGTGATCCGGATGATTTGCAGGGGGCTGCTATCTTCTTGTCTTCAAAAGCAAGTGATTTTGTTAACGGACACATTCTTTACGTAGATGGAGGAATATTGGCTACTATTGGAAAGCCTTCAAACGAAGATTAATCCAATATAAAAATAAACACAAAAAAACTGTCTGAATACTATTTTTTAGACAAAAACCTCCAAAGTCATTTGATTTTGGAGGTTTTTAATTTTATTCAAGACATTTTTCAAATGAATTTTCTAATATTCATCATAAATCCTAAATGCTGTCCTTCGTGATAATTATTATATTCAAGTGCTTCTTTTAATGAACCCAAGTGGAATCCCAAACTTGTTGTTCGCTCATTATATATTTTAAATGCTCCTTTATAAAAATCAGTTTCTGTTTTTTCTATTAGAGAAATTAATAGCTCTTTCAATTGTTTTATTTCATCCTCTGATGTTTTTCCCGTTGGTTTTGATCCTGGCTTATAAAGTTCAAATAATTCTTGTGAAATATATTCCTGCAAATCTGAAGACTTATAAATTAATATTTGTTGAGCAACTATTATATGTCCAATGTTCCAGATCAAATTATTGCTAAATCCAACAGGTATTTTATTCAATTGCTCTACAGTATATTTATCAAAAAATTCTAAATATAAATCTCTGTTCGTTCTCCAAATCTTAAATGTTGTTTCCATTTATTTACTATTACTTTAGATTATTTAATTTACTATTAGTGAATTACTGCCCTCCAGAGTTTTGAGCTACAGAGGAATTGAGACTAAATTAAGTAAATTGTTTTAAACTATTTAGATTTTAAACATTTTGAATCTGAAAAAAGAACTTTTATTTTTACTTACTATAAGCCACAGCAGTTTGTTTACTGCTTCCTAAACCTTCCATTCCTAATTCGATAACATCTCCCGCTTTGATGTAAATAGGATTTGGCTTAATACCTAAACCAACTCCCGGAGGCGTTCCTGTACTGATGATATCACCAGGCATCAAAGTCATGAACTGGCTTAAATAATGTACTAAAAATGGAATTTTGAAAACTAAGTTCGATGTGTTGCTGCTTTGAAATGTTTTTCCATTCACAGTTAGCCACATTGGTATATTATTTACATCAGCAATTTCATCCTGAGTAGCCAAGAATGGTCCAAGAGGCGCAAACGTATCGCAGCCTTTTCCTTTTGCCCATTGACCTCCCATTTCGATTTGAAAAGCTCTTTCGCTGTAATCATTTAATAAAGCATAACCAGCCACATAATCCAAAGCTTCGGCTTCTTCCACATAACTTGCTTTTTTGCCTACAACAAAAGCCAATTCAATTTCCCAATCTGTTTTTTCACTGTTTTTTGGAATAATTAAATTATCATTCGGACCACATAAAGAAGTCGTTGATTTAAAAAAGATAATCGGTTCTGTTGGAATTGGAGCACCAGTTTCATGACAGTGATCTACATAATTCAATCCGATACAGATTATTTTTGATGGTCTTGCCACTGGCGAACCCAAACGTACTTCCGCACCAACTTCTGGCAATACTGGATTGCTTTCTAAAGCTTTTCTTAATTTTTCCAATCCATTTTCTTCAAAAAAGGCTTCGTTAAAATCCGAAACAATTGAAGATACATCAAATCTTTTTTCTCCTATTAAAATACCTGGTTTCTCTTTACCCGCTTCTCCAAATCGTATTAATTTCATTTTATTATTTTTTATTATATTATACTTCTCTTTTATTCAATAACATAAATTGTGGCACTTCTTGCACCGTGTGCTCCTATTACCAAAGACTGTTCTATATCGGCAGTTTTGGAAGGTCCAGCTATAAATGTACCAAATCCTTCTTTTGAAACATCAATTTTTTGATACGCCAAATGTAAATTATCTACAATATCTTTTTTATCGATTATCAAAATTAAATGTTGGCAAATAAAAGGAATAAGCCTGTTCACCATTTGACTTTCATAAATCCATATTGCACCATTTTCTGCTACTCCAATTGTGCCTTTAACATACGCTTTTTCAACTTTTTCTAATTCTGATGCTGGTAAATAAAATACTTCTCCATCAACCTCACCAAGTGCTGTTACAGTATTTACCACATAATTACCAGTTATTTTATCAACGATTAATTGTTTTTTTAGTATGCTTAGATCCGAAATTAATTCCACTTTGCCACCAATACTTTCCAATACCGTTTTAAACTGAGTAAATAAATCGTCATAATGAATCGTTGAATCAGTATCAATAACAGGCAGTTCAACCCAGTCAGGCTGATTCATCGCTATGGCATTCAATATATTTTCTCTTGCACTCATACACTCTTGCTGTCAGATGTTTATTTTTTGTTTTTTAAATACCAATCACGGAATGAATCCTTTGGAGCTTTTGGCATTTCTCTTTGTTTATACCAAACATTTAATGGATTATTGACTATAAATGGTAGTATTTGCATGACTACTCTCCCTGTTTTTCCGATCAAACGATACATTTTAGGATTCGAGAAAATAAAACTCATTCCTTTCATGCTAATTTTTTTACTTGTAGCCACATATCCTTCAGCTACAATCACTTGTCTCCATTTCCATAATTGTTCGTGGATATTGATTTTCACCGGACACACATTGGTACAACTGCCACATAAAGTGGATGCGAAAGGCAAATCAGCATTCGCTTTCATATCCAAATTTGGATTTAGAATAGAACCTATTGGTCCTGCAACGGCCGTATGATAACTATGTCCTCCACTTCGGCGGTAAACGGGACATGTATTAAAACAAGCGGCACAACGGATGCATTTCAACGAATTTCTAAAATCTTCTCGTCCTAATTGTTTGCTGCGGCCATTATCAACAATTACGATATGCATCTCCTGATCCTCTCTCGGTTTATGAAAATGACTCGAATAAGTCGTAATGGGCTGACCGGTGGCGCTTCTTGCTAATAGTCTCAAAAATACAGAGAGATGCTCCGCTTTTGGAATCAATTTTTCAAAACCCATACAGGCAATGTGCACAGCAGCTGTATGAGCTCCCATATCGGCATTTCCTTCATTGGTACAAACAACAAAACCGCCCGTTTCGGCGATTGCAAAATTGACACCCGTGATGGCTAATTGTGATTCTACGAATTTATTACGCAGATGCTGTCTTGCAGCCTCTGTCAGATATTGTGGATCGTTATTCCCTTTTTCAGTCTGCAGATGCTTATGAAAAGTAGCACTTACATCTTCTTTTTTTAAATGAATTGCGGGCAATACAATGTGACTGGGAGGCTCTTTTCGAAATTGAACAATGCGTTCTCCAAGATCAGTATCAACGACTTCTATTCCGTGTTGCTGTAAAAATTCATTCAAATGGCATTCTTCGGTAAGCATACTTTTGCTTTTCACGATTTTTTGAATGCTGTGTTGTTGGATAATTTTATGGATTATCTCATTGTGTTCTTTGGCATCTGAAGCCCAGTGTACTTTTATACCATTAGCTGTGGCTTTTTCTTCAAATTCTTTTAAATAATAGGACAGGTTGGAAAGGGTGCTGTTTTTAATCTGCGAGCCCCATTCCCTTAATTGTTCCCATTCCGGTAAACCATGAGCTGCCTTATCCCGCTTTTCACGAACAAACCATAAGGTATCGTCATGCCAGTTGGTTCTTGGCTCATCTTTTATAAACTTTTTTGCTAGTGCAGCATGTTTTACGGTCATACCTTTACATTTATTTCAATCTTTACTCAAGACTAATTTCATTTCTTTTACAACACACTATTCAATATCTCAGCAATATGAATAGTTTTTACTTTACTTTTCTGCCTCTTTAATATACCTTCGAGATGCATCAGGCAACTGGTATCTCCACCGGTAATATAGTCAACGTCGTTATCTTCGTGTTCTTTTGTTCTGTCCTTACCCATTTTTACGCTTACCGCTTCTTCAAAAACACAAAAAGTACCTCCAAAACCACAGCATTCATCATTTCGTTTTGGTTTTCTCAGTTCTATTCCGTCTACCAGTTGCAGCAATTGCTCAGGCTTCGAGAATTGAGGCAACATTCTTTCTGTCATTGAAGAAAGATCTAATCCTCTTTGTCCGTGGCAGCTGTTATGCAGTCCTACTTTATAAGGAAAACTTGCTGAAATGTTTTTAACCTTCAAAATATCAGTCAAAAACTCGGTAAGTTCATAAATAGAATTGCGAATATTTAGTGCTTCCTGTTCGTTATCAAAATCATACAAATGTTCTTTTATATGCAAAACACAACTACCCGAAGGAGCAACGATATAATCAAATCCGGAAAAATTTTTAACAAAATTGGCATCA
Source organism: Flavobacterium sp. WC2509 (assembly GCF_052683105.1). Lineage (NCBI taxonomy): Bacteria > Pseudomonadati > Bacteroidota > Flavobacteriia > Flavobacteriales > Flavobacteriaceae > Flavobacterium > Flavobacterium sp. WC2509. The sequence goes on from NZ_JBQZFG010000001.1 coordinate 332,006, forward strand.
CAACCATTGCTCAGATCTGCAAAACCGCTATTAGCCATTGGCTGACCACAACAGGTTTGTTCCAAAGGAAAAGCAACCTCGCAACCCAATTTTTCTAATAATTGCAGAGTGGCAATACCCACATTGGGGTAAAACTGGTCTATATAACAAGGTACAAATAAGGCAACCTTCATTTATAATTAGTTATTTAATTTAATAAAACCGCCATCAATTGGATAGTCACTACCAGTAATAAAACCAGACTCGTCACTGCATAAAAACAAAACCAAAGCAGCAATTTCATCAGGTTTTCCCATACGTCCTATCGGTTGTGACTGCGATAATTTTTCGAACATTTCCGCTTCTTTACCGGCATAATTTTTAGAAATAAAACCATCCACAAAAGGCGTGTGAACTCTTGCCGGAGAAATAGAATTGCAACGAATATTTTCGCCTATATAATCTTTTGCAACTGATAAAGTCATTGCCATAACAGCTCCTTTTGCAGTAGAATAAGCAAATCGATCCGGAATTCCAACCCAGGCAGCTATAGACGCCATGTTAACAATCACACCACCATTTGAAAGTCGGAATTGTGGTATCGAAGCATATAAACAATTATACACCCCTTTTACATTAACATTCATAATTCTGTCAAAATCTTCTTCAGCAGTAGTATCAACTTTACCAACATGCGCAATTCCAGCATTGTTCACCAGAATATTAATGTTTCCAATTTTTTCGAATATTGCTAAAACTTCTTGCTGGCTGGCTACATTACAAGCGTGTGAAAATACGTTTCCTCCACTTGCCTTTATTTCATCAACAGCTGTTTTGGCACTTTCTTCAGTTAATTCAATAATATGTACTTCAGCTCCCTGCTTTGCAAATAAAGCAGAAATAGCTTTCCCAATTCCGCTGCCACCACCGGTAACAACCGCTTTTTTGTTTTGTAATGAAAACATATTTTTAATTTAAGATTTTTAATTTTTACAAAGATACACCACGTTTCCAAGGTATAAAATCATCTTGATTTAATAAAACAGCTTTTGGAATAATTTCTCCGCTTGCTGCTTTAATACAATATTCCAGAATATCTTCTCCCATTTCTTCAATGGTTTTTTCTCCACTAATAATCGGACCACAATCAATATCGATGATATCACGCATCTTTTTTGCCAAAATAGAGTTTGTAGCTACTTTAATAACAGGACAAACCGGATTTCCCGTCGGCGTTCCCAATCCAGTAGTAAACAATATTAATGTTGCTCCAGATGCTGCTTTACCAGTAGTTGCTTCCACATCATTTCCTGGTGTACAAACCAAACTCAAACCTGCTTTTGTTGCTGGCTCGGTATAATCCAATACATCAATTACGGGTGCTGTTCCTCCTTTTTTGGCGGCACCAGCACTTTTTATAGCATCAGTTATTAATCCGTCCTTAATATTTCCCGGAGATGGATTCATATGAAAACCCGAACCCACTTTATGTGCCAAAGCATCATAAGACTGCATTAAATCAATGAATTTTTTTGCTGTCGTTTCTGTTGTACAACGATCAATAAGATTTTGCTCCACTCCACATAATTCTGGAAACTCGGCCAATAAAACTTTAGCGCCCAAAGCAACTAATAAATCCGCTGTGTAACCAACGGCTGGATTAGCTGAAACTCCGCTAAAACCATCACTCCCTCCACATTTTACACCAATGCAAAGTTCGCTTAATGGCGCAGCAGTTCGCTCTTCTTTGTTTATTTCAATTAATCCTTCAAATGTTTTTTTGATAGCATTAGCGACTAATACTTCTTCGCTTTCTGCTTGTTGCTGCTCAAAAATAAATAACGGTTTATCGAAGGATGGATTTTGCTTTTTGACATCGTTTACAAAATCCTGTACCTGCAAATGCTGACAGCCTAAACTCAACAAGGTAATACCAGCCACATTGGGATGATTGGCATACGAAGCCAATAAAGCGCTCAACGTAGCCGCATCCTGACGTGTACCACCACAACCTCCTTGATGATTTAGGAATTTAATGCCGTCCACATTTTTAAAAACACGATTGACGGTATTATTTGGAGAGAGCTGCATATTGACAGCATCAATATTTTCTCCATTTTGGTATGCCTCCAATAATTGGTGGGTGTATTGTGTGTATTTATCACTTACAGAATAGCCCAATTCGTTGTGCAGGGCTTCTTTAATTACATCCAGATTTCGGTTTTCACAAAAAACGGTTGGTACAAATAACCAATAGTTGGCAGTTCCAACACGACCGTCTTTTCTTTTATACCCTTTGAAAGTCCTGTTTTCATATTTTGAAACATCGGGTGCCTGCCATGAAAAATCAACATGACGATATCCGTATGGTTCTGCAGCATGTTTCAGATTAGCTGTTGTCATCAGGCCCCCCTTTACGACATCATACTGCACTTTTCCAACTAAAACACCATACATGATTATCTCAGCACCCGCTTTCAAATCAGTTGTGTAAAATTTATGCTTTGCCTTAATAGTGTCTTGAAGGATATAAGTTTGTTCTTCAAAAGTTACACTTTCTCCTTTTTCCAAATCTGTTAAAGCTACCAGAACATTATCTCCTGGATGCATTTTTATCACTAAATTTTTAACTTTATTTTCTAACATACTATAAATAGAATTTATGCTTTATTTGTTTTATGACCGTTAAATGCGAATAATAATATTACTGAAAAACAAGTCAGCGGAACAACATAACCGTTTTGAATACTTCCGGTAGCATCTGAAATGAAGCCTAAAACCGGAGGGAGTAAAGCTCCTCCAACGATCGACATTACTATCAATGAAGATCCGATTTTGGTATTATGCCCGAGACCGTCAATTCCCATAGAAAAAATAGTAGGAAACATGATGCTCATAAAAAATGCAATCGCAATTAAAGTATAAACCACTATCATTCCTGTTCCCATTATAGCCACTATGGATAAGAAAATCGCAATAATCGAATAAATAATCAATAATTTTCTTGGCTGTATATATTGCATGAAAAATGTTCCTGCAAAACGTCCCAACATAAATGTTAAACCAAAAAAGCCTAAATATTTAGCTGCCGTATCTTCGTCTAAACCTGCTGAACTAGTCGCCATTTTAATAAAAAAACTAGCCACGCAAACTTGGGCTCCTACATAAAAGAATTGTGCCAAAATCCCCCAGCGCAAACGCATTGATTTTAAAGCACCTCCAAAACTTGCGCCATCTGCCCCATCTTTATCTTCATCTTTTACATCAGGCATATTGGTAAAATAAAAAACTACTGCTACTGATAAAATAATCAGTCCCAAAATCAGGTAAGGCATTTTTACGCTTGCCGCTTCTTCCAAAATATGGGCATGCAGTGCTGCAGGCGACATGGCATCCATTTCAACCTTAGTTAAGTTCTTTCCGGACAAGATTATCGGTCCAATATAAGCTGGTGCAATAAAAGCAGCCAATCCATTAAAAGACTGTGAAAAATTCAATCTCTTTGTTGCCGTTTCTGATGCTCCCAATATCGTAACGTAAGGATTGGCTGCCGTTTCCAAAAACGTAAGTCCACAGGCGATAACAAATAAAGCCCCTAAAAAATAAATATATTGTAGTGAATTTGCGGCTGGAACAAACAAAATGGAACCAATACCAAACAAAATCAACCCGATCATAATACCCGATTTATAACCGTATTTTCTCATGATATAACCTGCTGGCAAAGCCATTACAAAATAGGCGATGAAAACAGAAGAATCAATCAAAGAAGATTCTAAATCCGTTAGATTAAATGCTTTCCTTAAATGAGGAATAAGTATCGGATCTAAATTGTGCACAAACCCCCAGAAAAAAAACAAGCTTGTTACCAATATAAAAGGGAACAGCCATTTTTTATTCTCCTTAGAACTCACATTCTTTTCAACATTTAATTGTGTTACTAGTGCCATATACTTTTTATTAAATTTGTAGATTTCTGGCAATATAAAAATAGAGTACTTGCACTACTTTTATTAATTCAATATTGCCCTTGTTTAATTACTAATTATCTTCTTTTTTATTTAAAAATTACAATGAACGGTCCAAATGTGTGTATCCTCCATCTACATAAATCAATTGACCTGTTGTATGGCTTGATTTGTCAGACAATAAGAATACCGCCATGTTTGCAATTTCTTCAGCTGTAGTCATTCTGTTTTCGAACGGAATTTTAGCTTTGATTTCTTTTAATTTTTCTTCAGGATTTTCAAGGGTCTTAATCCATGAATCATATAACGGCGTATAACATTCTGCTACGATAACCGAATTGACACGGATTCCGTATTTTAACAATTCAACTGCCCATTCGCGCGTTAAGGCATTACGACCACCGTTTGAAGCAGCATAAGCAGAAGTATTTCCTTGCCCAGTATCTGCTGTTTTTGAACCAATATTTACAATCGCTCCCTTTGTTTTTTTCAATTCCGGCAAAGCGTGTTGCGCCATCAAATAATAATGTACCAGGTTTTTATGAACTGATGCCATAAATTTTTCATAGTCTCCGCTTTCCAAACCTACACCATCATTTACACCAGCATTATTGATTAATCCATCAATACGGCCACATAATGCAATTACCTGATCAACGGCATTTTTACAATCATCAGGATTGGTTAATTCGGCTACAACAGAAAGTGCTTTTCCACCATCAGCTTCGATTTCTTTAATTGCAATTTGATTATCAACATCAACTCTTCCCACGATTACGGGAATAGCACCTTCAGCAGCCAAAACTTTACAGATTCCAAGTCCTATTCCTTTTGCACCACCAGTTACAATAATTATTTTCTTATCAAGATTAAGATTCATTTGTTCTCTATTTAGGTTGGATAGTTTTTTATTTTTTTATTAATTAAGAGTTTATTCAAGATGATAAAATTTGACTAATCCTAGCATCTTTTACAGGATGGTATTTCCAAAAATATGGGTCACTATCTGTTCTTATGCAGGTCAAATATTTTTTCCATCATCATCCATTTTTCGCCTTCTTTTGCCCATGGCAATGCCTTTTGGTATTTCCACATTAATTCTTCCCATTTCTGAACGATCGGATTATTAGCATCCATCTCTCCTTTTCTTTCAAAAGTAAAAGTTTCATTAGCCTCAATAATCATAAACATCCTGTTTCCAACGCAATAAATATCAAGGTTTTCGATTCCGGAACCAACAATACTTTCCGTGATTTCTGGCCAGATCTTTTCGTGATATTTTTTGTATTCGGCCATTAAATTCGGATCTTCATTCAAATCTAGTGCAAGACAATATTTTTGAGTTACCATATTATTTTATTTAAAATGTAAGGTTCAAAAACCTAAATTATTTGATTAAAAATTGATTCCTTTTCGATGCCCGATTTCAAAAACAAGTTTATTTACTATAACGTTATAGATATTCAGACACAATGTTTTCATTACAATTTCAAAAAATAAAATTATTTCATTATTATGTTTTATTATACCTCAAAATTATCATTAATTAATCTTTTATTATCTTTATTATTAATTTCACAAAAAGGACAATAAATGTCATACATTTTGACAATCTTTTATCTTTTAAAAAAGCATCCATTAATTTCATAGCGAAATACTCAAAAAAACGCAATAATAATTATACTATTAGTGGATATAAAATGGTCTAAAGATGCGAAGTTATTTTTTTTTCAAGACAATGATAAAAATCATTGCATAGCCCTTGCTATGGAATTATTTTTTGAGGAAGCATTGGAGAAAAAGAACGAGTAGATTAGACTATTTTATAGGTACTAATGGTATTACAATAAAAATAAAACAGATTTGATAAATAAACACACGAAATTGTCTTATCCTGGAAAATAGAATAAGACAAATTCAGTTAATGGTAACGAATTAAGGATTAGATTTTTTAAAACTTAGGCTAAAGCTCTTTTTCGATATTCTTTAGGAGTAGTTCCTATTATTTTTTTAAACAGCTTATTGAAGTTTGAAGCTGTTTTATAACCGCATTCATAGGCAATTTCAGAAATTCCCAGATTGGTTTCTAATAAATATTTGCATGCATTTGATACTCTGATTTCATTCAGGTATTCCACAAATGGCTTTTTGGTTTTAGCTTTAAACATTCTGCAAAAAGAAGTGGGTGTCAAATTGGCGATTTGAGAAATTTCATCAAGAGAAATATCTTTATTATAATTTGCTTTCACATATTGAAAAACAGCTACAAGACGATCATTTTTATTATCATCATTCATAGAGATATACTGATCATCATTGATGTATCTCAAATCTTTGCTTTTTGACAAAAGAGACAAAATTTCAAGTAGTCCCACGATAACCTCAAAGCCTTTCATTTTTAGTGATTTTTTCATTTTTTTGGCAATCAGGCTATTTGTCTGACCTGTGATAGCCACGCCTTTCATCGCTTGAGAAAGAAATTTTTTGACTTCCTGAGCTTCCGGTAATTCATAAAAAGATTTCCCAAAAAGGTCTTTGCTAAAATAAATCACAATGGCTTTGGCTTTCAGACTATCATTTTCCTTATAAAAAGCTTCATCATTAAGCCAAACATGCGGAATATCATCTCCTAGAAATACCATATCTCCCGCTTCAAATGACTCTATCGAGTTTCCGATAATGCGTTTTCCATGACTTTCTAAAATATAAACCAACTCAAATTCCGGATGTGAATGAAAAGGGGACTGAAAAAAAGATTCTTCCCGCGAAAATACAGAAAGTGCAGTATTAGTATAGGAAGCAATATTTGTTTTTACAATTTTCATTTCGAGAATAATAACATTATAGTTAAACTATTACTATTGATTTGATTCATATAATTAGATACAAATCTATTTTGACCATGCGAACCCATATATCTTAAAAATGGACTGTTTCAAAAGTTAGTAACTTTTGGGACTGTTCAATTTTATCAGAACGATTACCCAGTTCACATATTACTAATTTTTTTGCTTTTAAAATATCCTGCAGGCAACAAATTTAACAAAGCCTGCAGGATATTATGCTTACTTATAAATATAAAAAAAATCTAAATGGATTTAACCTTTTTACTTCTTTATTATTTTCTTCGATACTATCTTCTCACTGCCAGCATATATCTTAACAATATAAATTCCTGTTGATAGTTTTGATACATTTACGGCATTACTTCCATTTAATTTTTGATTCAACAACATACGACCTTGCATATCAAACACCTGTGCTTCAGTAGTACGATTGTCTTTGGCAAGATCTATATACAATACATCTTTCACAGGATTAGGATAGAACGTTACACCATTTTCTCTTTCAAAATTCCCTATTGATAAACTGGGAGTCTGAGTATTATTAACCGTAATTTCTACTGGCAACCCATCCACAACCGTGAACTGAATTGTTGTTTCTCCGTTTGCAGTACCTGTTATGACAGCTCTTGTATTTGGCTGAGAAAGTTCCCACTCGGTTCCCTTTATTTTAATGTTTATTTGCTTATCTACTGATGGAGTGCTTTGCACTGATGAAGTACCTATCGCTTTCAGAAATCCTAAATCGGGATTGTTTACCGTCAGTGCAAGTTTTTTTGATGCCGAATCATATTGAGACATCACCAAGCAAGGATAATCTGCGCTGGTTACTTGTCCTGAATTGTTTATTCCAGAAATCGCACTAAAAAAAGAATATCCAAATATTGAATTTGAAGTGGCAGTTGGTTTGTATTCCACAATATGAGCAATATTATCTTTTCGGTGAACCGTATAAGGCTTGTTGCCTGCTCCAATTTGACTGTTTAGAGTGGTCATGTCTGTGGCTGTAGCCCCAGGTATACAAATGTATTCATAGCCTTGATTGGATGGAGCTGTTCCATGATCGAGATAACCGATGGCATAATTCCCTACTGGATTATTGGCAATAGTTTGCTGATTCCATAACAGATCATGTTGTGGCGTTTGTTGGTTCGCTTTTGTCAGCTTAATGGTTCCACTTCCAGGAAACACATAGAAACCGGTGCTGAAGTTATCGATAAGCCAATGGCTGGCAGCTCCATCGTAAGTATTGCTATAGTCGGATGTCGGCAATACATTACTATCCACATTCACCACTTCTTTCCCTGTTATTGCTTTACGTTGATACAAAGTTGTCAGAGTCGTGTTTACGGCATCATTGTTGCCAATGTTTGAACCCAGACAAATCAACATATTATCAAATGCAAATACCGATTTCTTGAAAACAAAAGTGGCATTATGATTATCCGAAGAATAGGTGGAAGTTCCCCATCCTAGACCCGCTTGCTCTTGAAAATCCATCGCAAACATACCGTAAGTACCGTGATCCGCCTTTAGATAATCACTATTTTTATTTATAAAACTTAAAGAACCCGCAAATCTTTTTTGTTGGAGTTGCTCTTGGTTCGATTTTTCTGCATCAAGCTTATTCCATGGAAGTCGAATCACTGTAGCACCCGGCACAAAATTCCAATCCCTAGTAGTTACATCATAACCATTCGCTACGGAAGTTCCAGGATACATGATATCAACAACACCATAACTTTGATAACGTCCAAAACGGTTTTTACTTGACAACTCAGGGCCATAGGTTTCTGCGCCCATCATATTGTCATTAAATCCTTTGATCGTGGCCACCCAATCGTTTTTACGATAAATTCCAGCCATGGAATGATTCATCTGAAAAAAACCTGAATTAAATGGCGCCACAGTGGCATTGCCAAGCGGTGCATAGGTACCAGGCCATATACGATTGTGAAGAGTAGCCACAACTGGATCTGAACTTCCAGTACCCAAAATGCTTCCTCCAGCCACTGCCATATTACGGAATGCGTCTCTACTAATATCAATATCAGTTATGTGGGGATTCCTCCCAGCCATAGCTATAGATCTCTCTCCAATATCATTGCAAATCATTGCTTGTGCCATCATCGCATCTCTTAAGCGAAGATAAGAATCAGTGTTTACTTCGAAAGAAGTGCCTCTCAAATAATAAACGATATTGGCAGCAGTATTATAATTATACGTATATCCTGGATAGGATACGTTGTGATGAAAACTAGAGCCGTCCGATTTTATTCCATCCATAGTTCCTGGTGTATAAGCCATGAAATAACCCATCATTCGCTTAAAAGCAGTCATATAACGATAGCGTTCATCGGCAGAGTCCAACCATTTTGCATAGGCCATCATAACTGTTCCACTGTTGCCAACGTGATCTATGTTAATTCCTCCCTGATAGCTGGATTTCCATATATAGTCAAAATCATTTTGTTTGTACAGCACATTTTCAAATAAATTCTTTACCAATACATTGGTTCTGATTTGTGGAATCAGTATTGCCGGCTGAGCAAATTTCGTATAGTCATATTGAATACCGTCTATAGCTAATACTCCTTGACATATACGAGAAGAAACCAACCATACTGTATTAAGAGCTTTGGTATAGGTGTCGGTATCTTCAGGATGAAATTTGAGTTGTTGGGCAAAAGTTTTTAAAAACGCGGCCTGACTGTAATTAGTAATAGTCCCAGCGATGCTATTTCCGTTTACCGTAATACCAAGTGCATTATAACTTGCAATGGCGGCATTAAGTGCTGCGGTAGTTGGCGCAACGGTACCCAAATAAGCATCGGAATAGCGGTTGTAGATGGTCTCTATTTCTGCATCGATCGTTGCATTTGAGGCTACCAAAGGTAAGTCTGGACTTGGAGTGTAAGAACAGATTTTGTCATCTACTTTGTATTGTAGCGTGTTTGCGGAAGGATAAGTAACCATGCTTACATAGTCTTTTGGATCTTTAACTGTTGTAAAGCTTCCTATGATCGTTGTACCCACTCCAGTGGATTGCACAAAATTGAAAAGTGATCCGACTGGAGGACTATATGAATTAATGAGATCAACCTGCAATGTCGTAGCACTGCCGATGGTGATGTTTCCAGTTGCTTTTAATTGATCGTATGTACTACCAGCCGTTGTTCCTTTGGTTTCTACGCGCATAGTTCCGTTGTCTGCCAATGCAATATTCCCATTTACCGTTATTGACCTCGTAAGCGTACTGCCAGAAGCTAGACCAAAGTACAATGTGCTTACGGCAAGATCTCCAGTTATATTGATAGCTGCCCCCGAATTCGCTGGAGTCATTGCCGAATCGACGGTCAGTTGTTTAAGCGTTGCCCCCGAAGGATCCAAAAAGAGTGTAGTAACCTGTTGTCCTCCAGAAATAGAAAGGCTGGAATTTGGGTTGCATTTCAACAGACGGGTTGAATTCCCGGTTTGAATACTGGAAACCTGTAAATCATATCCGTTAAGGTCTAATATCGTAGCAGGACTAGGCCCCCCGCTAAAAATAAGCGGACTGTACCACTTACAATTTCCAACCAATTTACGATTATTGTAAATATTAATACCTGCACCCTGAGTATTGATAATACTTGTGGCAACCTGAGTTAAGCTAATGGTTCTTAATCCGTCACCTCTCACATACACCGTTCTGTTACTGGCCAGGTCAAGTTGAGCAGTGCTTCCAACAATGTCTCCAAATACATTAAAAAAATTACTGCCAGATACTGCCTGTAGTGTTTTAATATTTCCATTCCATGTTAGAAGCCCTCTAATATTAAAGTCAGTTCCTGTAGCATTATTAGCATGAATAATTGTTCCTCCATTATTGATCGTTAGAGCTCCAATGTTCATGGTGCCAGAAGTCGAAATGGTGACCGTACCACCATTCAAAATAATAAGATTGTCAGTTATGGACATAGCAACCGTGGTAAGACCGGTAATTCCATCTGAATTGGTAGTCCAGTTGGCGTTTACTGCACCAGTGTTACCTCCTAATGTTGCCGAGGCAGATGCGGTGTAAAAATTCGTAGCAAAAACTCTGGGAATGAAGCTTAAAAAAATCAGCAACAAAAAAGTAGTTTTTTTTTTCATTTTGTAATGTGGTTATTTAGTTAATCAATAGATTCTGGTAAATAGTGGCTACATAATAAATTTGGAGTCTTTCATTCTTAAAATTAGCATAGTTTTAGAATTTGTTTTTTAAGAATCCAAGGATGAACTGAGCAAAAATGTCAATACTTACAAATCTGGCGTATTCCTTATGAATGTGAATCCATACTTAGCAAAACACCATTATGCATTAATAATTTCAAGCGTTATTTAACTATTTCTCTCAATCGTAAAACTCTATTTCACTTATTTCTTCCCGAGTATAAAACAATAAATTTTAAAACATAGCTGATTATTTCACTTGCTATTAGTGCCTTATGTTATATACAGATAATATAAAATCAAAAATGGGTGACAAAAATTTACTTTTTTTTAAACTAACAATAACATTATAATTATGTCCAGTTTACCGCTAAGTTGTTTTAAGACTATTGTATAATGCATTTTTACAGTATTAATTGAAATTTCGAGTTGTTCTGTTATCTCTTTATACTTCATGTTTTCCAATACAATGGCTTTAAAAACTTCTTTGCTTTTTTCGGGAAGAGCTTCTTTTCCCTCTTCTAAAGCAAAAAAGTCTAATGAATCCTACTCCATTAAATTATTTACAACATTTTCAATATCTTTAACTAATCATTTGCAGCCATCACGAATGTCCACTATAGAAAATACTGACTATTTATGCGGTTTTTTTTTATTCTATTTTCTTTCTTTTGACCTAAAAGATTATTCATCAAATAAACCAGGACATCTTTATTAAAAAAAATCCTGCAGGCTTACAACTTAGTAAGTCCTGCAGGAAATTTTATTCATTTAGTAATATAAAAAATCTAAATGCATTACAACTTTTTACTTTTTCACCATTTTCTTCACTGCTATCTCCACACTGCCAGCATATATCTTAACAACATATATTCCTGCCGAAAGATTTGACACGTTTAATACAACACTGCCTTCATTCAATTTTTGATTAAACAAGATACGGCCTTGCATGTCATACACCTGTGCTTCTGTAGGTCCATTGAGTTTGGCAAGATCTATATGCAACAGATCTTCTACAGGATTAGGGTATATTTCTATAGTGTCCCTATTAGTTTCTGGCGCTATGATACTTTTACCTATCTCTTCCTTGCTCATTCTTCCTGTTTGTGAAGAAGATGTTAACTGCAGTTGAGGGCGGAGTGTTGCATTTCCACTTTCCTTCGAAGTGAAAGTCGCATCTGATGCACCATTAGCAACCGTTGAAACGATCTGAAGTGACAATGTCTTATCTCCTGAAAGTTCTGCTAATGCCTGGCTACTGATATTCCACTCAACCCATCCAGAGGCCTGACCGGTGACAGTTGCCAGCAAAGTGCTTGACGCTGGTTTGTTATTCCAGTTAAGACCAGTTTCTGTCCAAGTATCTGTAGACACATAGTACACCTGCCAAGTGGTTGCAGTCACGGCTGTACCTGCACTAACGATATTTAATCGCAAAACGGCATTATCAAAACTACTTACACCGTTCAAGTCAAATTTTAAAAATATTTCTCTACCGTATGAAGTCGGATCTTTTTTTAGTACCAATGAAGTTGATGTCCCATAATTGTCCACAGCATAAGTACCGTTTCTTACATAATCATCTGCCAGCGGATTGATTGTTGTATTTACGATAACAGTAACAATTTCTGAAGTTGCAGTGGCACCATCGTTATCTGTGGCAACTGCCGTAATTGAGTATTTTCCGGCAGGCACATTTGCCCAACTAAAACTATAAGGTGCTGTAAGAACCTCGCCTAGTTTAGTAGTTCCTTGGAAAAACTCCACTTTACTAATTGTCCCATCTGTATCAGCAACTGCAGCATCAATAGTTAAAGTTGCAGGTGTGGTTAATGTCGTATTAGTAACCGGTGATGTAATAGATACCGTAGGAAGTGCATTCACTTTAAATGTTTGAGCTACTGGTGCGGCAGCTGCATAAACATCATTTCCATCTTGTGAAGCCGTAATGGTACTAGTACCTTCACCTACGATAGTTACGGTAGCACCGCTTATTGTAGCCACAGCAGTATTAGAACTGGTATAAGCAACCGCTAAACCTGACGAAGCCGTTGCCGTCAAATCAAATACAGCATCAGTAGCTTTTTTTGTCGGTATTGCATTAAAAGTTATAGTCTGAGGAGTAGGAACCCAAACCAAATTAATCTCTACTGGTAATCCATCCACCACTGTGAACTGAACTGTCGTTTCTCCGTTTGCAGTGCCTGTTATAGCCGCTCTTGTATTTGGTTGAGCAAATTGCCAGTTGGTTCCCTTTAGTTTAATATTTATCTGTTTGTCCACAGATGGAGTACTTTGCACTGATGAAGTACCTATCGCTTTAAGAAATCCTAGATCGGGATTATTTACCGCTAATTTAAGGTTTTTTTGCGCCGAATCATATTGCGACATCACTAGACAAGGATAATCTGCACTGGTCACTTGACCCGAATTGTTTATTCCTGAAACCGCGCTAAAAAAAGAATACCCAAATATTGAATTGGAAGTGGGAGTTGGCTTGTATTCCACAATATGGGCAATATTATCTTTACGGTAAACCGTATAAGGCTTGCTGCCGGCTCCAATTTGACTGTCCAGAGTGGTCATGTCTGTAGCAGTAGCCCCAGGCATGCAAATATATTCGTAACCTTGATTGGATGGAGCTGTTCCATGATCGAGATAACCGATAGCATAATTCCCTACTGGATTATTGGAAACAGTTTGCTGATTCCATAACTGATCATGTTGTGGTGTTTGTTGGTTCGCTTTTGTCAGTTTAATGGTTCCACTTCCTGGAAACACATAGAAACCGGTGCTGAAGTTATCTATAAGCCAGTGGCTAGTCGCAGCATCGTACGTATTACTGTAGTCGGATGTCGGTAATAAATTACTGTCCACATTCACCACTTCTTTTCCTGTAATTGCCTTGCGCTGATACAATGTAGTCAGAGTAGTATTTACGGCATCATTGTTGCCAATGTTTGAACCCAGACAAATCAATAGGTTATCAAATGCGAATACCGATTTCTTGAAAACAAAAGTGGCATTATGATTATCCGAAGAATAGGTGGAAGTTCCCCATCCTAGACCCGATTGCTCTTGAAAATCCATCGCAAACATACCGTAAGTACCGTGATCCGCCTTTAGATAATCACTGTTTTTATTTATAAAACTTAAAGAACCTGCAAATCTTTTTTGTTGGAGTTGCTCTTGGTTCGATTTTTCTGCATCAAGCTTATCCCATGAAAGTCGGATCACTGTAGCGCCGGGCACAAAATTCCAATCCCTAGTAGTTACGTCATAACCATTCTCTACGGAAGTTCCGGGATACATTATATCAACGACGCCATAACTTTGATAACGTCCAAAACGGTTTTTACTTGACAGCTCAGGGCCATAGGTTTCTGCACCCATCATATTATCATTAAATCCTTTGATCGTGGCCACCCAATTGTTATTGCGATAAATTCCAGCCATAGAATGATTCATCTGAAAAAAACCTGAATTAAACGGTGCCACAGCGGCATTGCCCAGCGGTGTATAGGTACCAGGCCATATACGATTGTGAAGAGTAGCCACAACCGGATCTGAACTTCCAGTACCCAAAATGCTTCCTCCCGCCATTGCCATATTCCGGAATGCACCTATACTAATATCAATGTCGGTTATGTTGGGATTTCTTCCAGCCATAGTTATAGATCTCACTCTAGTATCATTACAAAACATTGCCTGTGCCATCATTCCATCTCTTAAGCGAAGATAAGAGTCGGTACTAACCACAAAAGAAGTGCCTCGCAAATAATAAACGATACTAGCAGCAGTATTATAATTATACGTATATCCTGGATAGGATACGTTGTGATGAAAAATAGATCCGTCTGCTTTTATTCCATCCATAGTTCCTGGTGTATAAGCCATGAAATAGTCCATCTTTCGCTTAAAAGCAGTCATATAGCGATAGCGCTCATCGGCAGAGTCCAACCATTTTACATAGGCCATCATAACAGTTCCACTGTTACCAACGTGATCTATGTTGATCCCTCCTTGATAACTGGAATTCCACATGTAGTCAAAATCATTCTGTTTGTAGAGTACATTTTCAAATAAACTCTTTACCATTGCGTTGGTTCTGATTTGAGGAATCAGTATTGCTGGTTGGGCAAATTTCGTATAGTCATATTGAATGCCGTCTACAGCTAATGTCCCCTTGCATATACGATAGGAAACCAGCCACACCGTATTAAGAGCCTTAGTATAGGTATCGGTATCTTCGGGATGAAACTTGAGTTGTTGGGCAAAAGTTTTTAAAAAAGCAGCCTGACTGTAATTGGTAATAGTTCCAGTGATGGTATTTCCGTTCACCGTAATGCCAAGTGCATTATAACTTGCGATAGCAGCATTAAGCGCAGCGGTTGTCGGCGCAGCGGTACCCAAATAAGCATCGGAATAGCGTTTTAAGATGGTCTCTATTTCTGCATCAATCGTTGCATTTGATGCTAACAAAGGTAGGTCTGGAGTTGGGGTGTAGGAACAGATTTTATCATCTACTTTGTATTGCAGCGTGTTTGCCGAAGGATAGGTAACAGTAGTTACATAATCCTTTGGATTTTTAACTGTTGCAAAACTTCCTGTGATCGTTGTACCCGTTCCTGTTGATTGCATAAAATTGAAAAGCGATCCCGCTGGAGGACTATATGAATTTACGAGATCAACCTGCAATGTTGTAGCACTGCCGATGGTGATGTTTCCGGTCGCTTTTAATTGGTCATATAAGGTACCAGCCGTTGTTCCTTTGGTTTCTACGCGCATATTACCACTGTCGGCCAATGCAACAGTACCATTTACCGTTATTGACCTCGTAAGCGTACTGCCAGAAGCTAGACCAAAGTATAATGTATTTACGGCAAGATCGCCAGTTATATTGATAGCTGATCCTGAATTAGCAGGAGTCATTGCAGAATCGATGGTCAGTTTATTAAGCGTTGACGCCGAAGGATCCAAAAAGAGGTTTGTAGTCTGTTGTCCTCCAGAAATAGAAAGGCTGGAATTTGGGTTGCATTTCAATAAACGAGTAGAATTCCCGGTTTGAATACTGGAAACCTGCAAATCATATCCGTTAAGGTCTAATATCGTGGCAGGACTAGGACCGCCGCTAAAAATAAGCGGACTGTACCACTTACAATTTCCAACCAACTTACGATTATTATAAATATTAATACCTGCAGTTGTTGTATTGATAATACTTGTGGCAACCTGGGTTAAGTTAATGGTTCTTAATCCGTCACCTCTCACATACACCGTTCTGTTGCTGGCCGGGTCAAGTTGAGCAGTACTTCCAACAATATCTCCATATACATTAAAAAAATTGCTTCCGGATACTGCCTGCAATGTTTTAATATTTCCATTCCATGTTAGGAGTCCTCTAATATTAAAGTCAGTTCCCGTAGCGCTATTAGGATGAATAATTGTTCCGCCATTATTGATCGTTAGAGCACCAATGTTTATAGTAGCAGAAGCAGAAATGGTGGCCGTACCGCCACTCAAAATAATAAGGTTGTCGGTTGTGGCGATGGCAACTGTACCTAGGCCGGTAATTCCGTCTGGATTGGTCGTCCAGTTTGCGTTTACAGCACCGGTATTCCCCACAAGGGTTGCCGTTGCAGATGCTGTGTAAAAATCTGTGGCTAGAACTCTGGGAATGAAGCTGAGAAAAATCAGCAACAAAAAAGTAGATTTTTTTTTCATTTCGTAATAGTGGTTTATTGAGTTAATTAATAGATTCTAGTAAATAATGCTACATAATAAATGGAGTTTTTAATTTTTAAATTATTATAATTTCAGAACTTGTTTTCTTTCCAAAGAACCTAAGTATGAACGTGTAAAAACACTAAGACTTACGAACCTGGCGCTATATCTGTATACGAACAAATCATTTTTTTTGTCGACCCCAATAAAAGAGTAATTACACATTTACAAGCATTTCTCTAAACTTGCCTAGTCATTACTTTTCTTTTGAATAGATCTAAGGCGAAATAGCTGATGCACTATTTATCTTAGCGCTAAAGAAAGTAACTACTACAACTGTTAACACTGTAAAATGACAGACTTTTCAACTCTGCCGAACACAAATTAAATAATAATAGAATGTGACTTTCTAGATTTACACTCCATATGTCTTTAGTATTTCTGTTTGCGGATCAGCTTTACTATAAAGTACATAAAAACTAGAACTGACAAAGCCACTATTAAGGCGATTAATAGTTTTCAGGCGTATATTTAACCATTTCTCTAGTTACTAAACACTACTTCGCTTATTTTTTCAACCCAATAGGATGGGGAAAATCTCAAAAAAAGCTGCATATTCCACTAAAAATTAAGGCCTTATACTACTAGATGACATAAGATTAAAAATGGGTGACAAAAAATTTACTTTTTTTTAAACTAATATTAACATTATAATTACATGTCATTTAAATTGAAGTTAATTTAACGCTCTTAAATATTATATTTTAACAGTATCAATGGAAATATCGAGAAACCCTATACCTATTTATATTCTCAACTAGTATTTACTTAAAACAAATTAAAAAACTGCTTATTAAAGTAAAACTCATTGACATTATCGCAACATTACAAATAAGTAATTCATTTACAATAATTTATATAAAAAAATATTAATAAAATTTATAGAATTTTGTAGTTTGAACGATTAATTTTGAAATTAATTGATACCAAACAATAAGTTAGTATTACTATGTTGATTTCTATGCGAAAAGCGTTTACTGTCCATCTCAAAAAAGTCTTCACTTTTTAATGCTGTTTAATACATTTAAAGAATAATTCAATCTACGAACATTGTTTAAAAATATAGGCTATTTGTTGGGCTGATAAAAAGTGAAAATATAATAAACAAAAGGTTCATAATTAATGATATGGTTATCATCAATTATGAACCTTTGCTTCTGTAATTAACGGATACAGGGATTTGTGTATTGATTATAAAAGAATTTAGAGTTTTATTCCTGTTTAGGTTTTTCTAAAATGACTCCACCACAACGTACTCAACCACAAATCTATAGTTGAAGAATCAAACCATAACTATTGCTTTTTATGTCAAAGCTATCGTTACTACTTTTTCTTGGGCAATCAATATCAAAAAGTTTAAAAAAAATTATTTAGTTATTTTAATTACTATCGCTTCTTGACTAGCTAATGAAGTTCTTAGTTCTTTTGGAATCGAAACAACGATTCCGTCGTTTACTTTTTTGCTAGTCAATTTTTGTTTATTGCTCAATAAGATTGCTTTCAAACTGCCTTTTAGATCGGTTTTGAGAGTTATTTCGGCAGGCAATTCTTTTTCATCTTTTGTAGGCATATAAATGCCATAAATCGCATTCCTTTTTTGAGTATACCCCAGTTTTCCATCTAAGTAAGGCGCAACAGGTTTGGTGTCGTAGATAGCTTCACCGTTTACCGCCAGCCATTTCCCAACACCAGCCAAAGTTTTTTCAACTTTTGGATCAAATTCTCCTTTAGCATCTGGGCCAATTCCCAGTAAAAGGTTTCCACCTTTTACAACGATACTGGTCATCAGTTGCACTACTTCTTTTGAAGATTTATAATTATCATTTGGCACCCACCCCCAAGCGTTTCCAAGAGTTATGCAGCTTTCCCAAGGCACGCTTAGTGGTTTTACAGGTGTTACTTGCTCTGGAGTCAAATAATCCTCATATGCACTCGGAACCCAACGATCTACAACCAGCATTCCTGGCTGTTTTTTGCGGGCCGTTTCCGAAATCAATTTCATATCAATATCCATATCATAAGGATATTTACAGTATTCTTCGACTCTTTTATTGATGGTTGACAATGGACGAACCCAACATCCGTCAAGCCAAAGAATATCAACTTTTCCGTAATTCGTAGTTAATTCGTTCAATTGATTTTGAGTATATTTTACATAATTTTTCCATCTATCTGGAAATTTTGTAATGTCATACGTAGGGTTTCTGTCTTTTGGCGGATAATACGACCACCAGAAATCTTCAGTTCCAAAATCGGGTTTTGAAAAATAGACCCCCACTGCTAATCCTTCCTTTCTTGAAGCATCCAATACGTTTTTTAATACATCGGCTTTAGGATTTTTGGCATAAGGCAATGCTGGATTTGTAATTTTGAAATCGGTAAATTTCGAATCATACATACAAAATCCGTCATGGTGTTTGGACGTAAAAATTAAATATTTTGCTCCGGCATTTTTGACCATTTTGGCCCATTTTTCTGAATCCAGATTTGTTGGGTTCAATTTGTATTGTGCATTTTTGTAATCAGCAGCGTATTTGTTATAATTGTCATAACCGTCTCTGGTTACCCAAGGTTCAGGCACCAATCCCCAAGATTCAAGGAATCCCAATTGAGTGTAAAGTCCCATGTGAATTAAGACTCCAAATTTATATCCTTGCCATTTATCCAGATTGGCTTTTACCAATGGATCTTTAGTCCTAACATATCCCTCTTCTTCTGATTTATCAGCTTTCATGCTAAAATCACCCTGAGCGTGAATAGATAATGTACTAATACAGATACATGCAGTAAATAGTAATTTAAATTTATTTTTCATAATATAACTTTTTGCTGTGCATTTAGAGCTGCCATAATCACATTTTTTAATTTATTGAAATATGCTATTTTTAGGCTTTATTCCAACTCCTGTATTTGTGTCCTTTTATTGCAAAAAATAGAATCATAAGATAGGAAGGCAACAATATTAAATAAGCAAGTTGATTTCCACTTTTTGCTGTTCCTTCAAGAATTTCAGCTTGGTTGCTTACATCAATAGAATCGGCAATTGCACCATATAATAATGGAAAAACAGCACCACCTATAATGGCCATAATTAACATAGCACCACCAATTTTAGTATAACCTCCCAAGTCTTGAAGTGCCATAGGCCAAATTGCCGGCCAGCATAATGCATTGGAAAGCCCCATTAATGCCACCAGAATAATTACAAGTGGTAATAGGGGAATTCCAGGTAATGCAATCATTATATTAGGCGAAATAAACACAATTAATAATACCAAAATAACCCCCAGTAAACCCGATACTTTTAGAGCGGTGACTTGTGACACATATTTCGGAATTAAAGTTATCCCTAAAATATAACCTATAACCATGGCAGTCATAGTAAAGGAAGTTAGTTTTAGATAAAAATCACCATTATCACCATATACACCTAATCTTTTTCCGAAACCTCCTATTGAATCTCCTGCTAAAACTTCTGCGGCTACGTATAACATCAAAGTGATCACACCCAAAACTAATTGAGGTCGCTTTAAAACATTTCTTATTTGCTGAAAAATGCTTTGATGCGCCACATCTCCATCTTCATCCAGGCTTATTTCAGGAAGTGGCGAGAATTTGACCAATATTGCCAAAACGAATATAATTAATCCCATAAAAATATAAGGAACCTGCAATTGCAAGGCAAGAGAGTCTAATGCAGCTGCTTTCTGCGTAACGTTCAGAGAAGCAATTTTATCAGCGGTATAGTCTCCCATATTAGACAATACTAAAGTAGTTAATGCAAGTGGCGCTATAAATCCAGCCAATTTATTTGCCATTCCCAAAATACTAATGCGCGCTGCAGCGCTTTCGCGAGGACCAATCACCACGACATAAGGATTAGCGGCAGTTTGCAAAACAGCCAAACCTGTTCCCATAATGAATAATGCCCCCAAGAACATAACAAAAGTCCTTGATTCTGCAGCAGGATAAAACATAAGGGCTCCAAATGAAATAATGATCAATCCTATTGATAAACCATTTTTATAACCCACTCTTTCAATTAGTCCGGAAGAAGGAATTGCCATAACAAAATAAGCAATATAAAAGGCAAAAGTCACAAAATAGGCCTGTGATTCGGTTAATTCACAGGCTAACTTAAAAAACGGAATTAAAGGGCCGTTTAGCCAAGTTACAAATCCAAAAATAAAAAACATAAAAGTCAAAATTGCCATTGGTATCAATGTACTATTTTGTTTAATTGATAAGGTATTATTCATTACATTCATAACATTTTCGTTTATATTGATAATTTTAAATTAGTTTTTGCCTATGCATCTAAGTGATTAATTTATTATGCTTGTCCGTAATCACGCCAAATAAAACTGTTTGATACAGATTTGCTTCGCCTGTTCGCTATCGTTCTGATCACGAATTTGCACAAATGCTAAATGAAATCATAAAAAAATCGGTACCAATCTGTTTAATCCGTTCAATCTGTGGGCAATTTTTCGGCTTATTAGGGAACAAGCGGACAAGCATATAATTTATATTACTCTTCATTAGAAGGTTTCCCAATAGTTGCCAATATCCCTCCATCTACATAAAGAATATGTCCATTAACAAAATCACTTGCCTTAGAGCTTAAGAATATCGCAGCTCCTTGTAAATCTTCAGGTTCACCCCAACGGGCAGCAGGAGTTCTTTTTATTATAAAATCATTAAATGGATGACCATCTACTCTAATGGGTGCTGTTTGTTTAGTGGCAAAATATCCTGGACCAATTCCATTGGTTTGTATATTGAATTTAGCCCATTCGGTAGCCATGTTTTTGGTTAACATTTTTAAACCTCCTTTTGCAGAAGCATAAGCACTCACAGAGTCTCTACCCAATTCACTCATCATGGAGCAGATGTTTATAATCTTTCCACCTCCACGTTGAATCATACCTTTCGCTACATTTTTGGAAACAATAAAAGGGCTAATTAAATCCACTTTGATTACCTCCGCAAAATCTTCGACTTCCATTTCAATGATTGGAGTTCTTTTAATAATTCCTGCATTGTTAATCAAGATATCGATTGGTCCTACTTCGGCTTCGATTTTGTTGATATTTGTAATTACGGCAGTTTCATCGGTAACATCAAATATGTATCCATAGGCATCAATTCCCACTGATTTATATTCGGCAACTGCATTGTCTAAAGCAACTTGTGATGAACGATCGTTTATTACAATTTTGGCTCCTGCATGTCCAAGTCCTTTTGCCATAGCCATTCCCAGACCATGTACGCCACCTGTAACTAGTGCAGTTTTACCAGTTAAATCAAATAAGTTTATTGACATACGTATTTATTTTATTCATTTATTTTACAAAAATCATATCTTAATGATTTAAGTTGTCTCGGGTAGTCACCAAATAAAAGTATAATTGTGTGTCCCGAGACCAGAATCTATAAAGCTGTTTCTATTAATATTCCCATCTGACAAAAGCCTCCATTGCTGCATAAGTAGCAAGTCCTAGTTGTCTATAAAACATTGCAGTTTCACTGTTTCTGTCTTCGGCTCTTTGCCAAAATTCCCTTGCATCTGTCCCTTGAAAAACAACACCGTCTTTTTGTGATTGGTGTTTAAAGATTCCGTGACGTTTAGCCAAAACCTGATCTGGACTCATTGGTACAGCCATTTCAACTTCGTCGATCCCCCATTCCTGCCATGCTCCTCTGTACAACCAAACCCAACAATCATTCATAAACGGTTTTGGTTTTAATGCTTTTACAGCTTCAAAAATAGCATCCAGACATACTTTGTGAGTTCCGTGTGGATCCGCCAAATCTCCTGCAGCGTAGATTTGATGTGGTTTGATTTTTTCTATTAAATCCATCGTCAATTGAATATCTTCCTGACCAATAGGATTTTTCTCGATGGTTCCTGTTTCATAAAAAGGAAGCTCCATAAAATGAATTTGTTCGTCCGGCAAACCAACAAAATGGCTTGTAGCGCGAGCTTCTCCTTTTCTAATCAATCCTTTTATATATCTAACTTCCGGAATATCTATTTCACTGGCTTTTTTATTCTTTAAAAAAGCCACAGCCTTTTTATAAATCATTCCGGCTTCTTCATTTTTAATGCCAAACTTATCATTATAGTCACAAACAAAGCTGGCAAAACGCAATGCCTCATCATCAGCCACTGCAATGTTTCCTGAAGTTTGGTAAGCCACATGCACTTCATGTCCCTGTTGTTGCAGCCTCATGAAAGTACCTCCCATACTGATAATGTCATCATCAGGATGTGGACTAAAAATCAGAACACGTTTTCTAGCTGGTTCTGCTCTTTCAGGTCTGTTGGAATCATCAGCATTGGGTTTTCCTCCTGGCCAACCTGTAATTGTATTTTGTAATTTATTGAAAATTTTAATGTTGATATCGTAAGCAGGTCCTGAATTGGCCAACAAATCGCTCATTCCATTTTCGATATAATCGGCATCGGTAAGCATTAAAATAGGTTTCTTTAAATGAAGTGCTAAACCTAATACCGCTTTACGGATTAGTTTATCAGTCCAAACGATTTTTTCAACCAACCAAGGAGTATTGATTCTGGTTAGTTTTGAAGAAGCTTCTTTGTCTAAAACAAAAACGGCATTTTTGTGTTCCTGTAAAAAGGAAGCTGGTATCTGATTCGTCACCGTACCTTCAACAGAAGCTTTGATGATGTTTGATTTTCCTTCTCCCCAAGCCATCAGAATCACCTGTTTGGCTTCCATTATTTTTTTTACCCCAAGCGTGATTGCTGTTCTTGGTGTATTGCTCAATCCTGAGAAATCACCACTTGCTGCCACTCTCGTAATATGATCCAATGCTACTAATCTTGTTTTGGAATTCTGTAATGAACCTGATTCATTGAATCCGATATGTCCGTTACCTCCAATTCCAAGAATCTGTAAATCGATACCTCCCAAAGCTTCGATTTTAGCTTCATAATTGGCACAATAATCTGCTATTTCTTCTTTTGACAAAGTACCATCAGGAACATGTACGTTTTCAGGCAGGATATCAACCTGATTAAACAGCAATTCTTTCATAAATCGAACGTAGCTGTTTATAGAATCTGGTTCCATTGGATAATATTCATCCAAATTGAAAGAAATCACATTTTTAAAACTCAATCCTTCTTCTTTGTGTAAACGAACTAATTCGGCATACAATCCTTTTGGTGAAGATCCAGTTGCTAACCCCAATATGCAGGATTCGTTATTTGCCTGTTTTGATTTGATAAGTGCTGCTATTTGTTGGGCAACTGCTTTTGATGCTTCAGTTGAATTTTGAAAAACGACTGTATTAATATTTTCGAATCTTTTTTCAAATCCTGTGGCTTTGTCTATCGTACTTTTCATTGTATTTTAATCTTTTATTTTTAAGTTTATTATTCTTTACTAAAATATTATTTTGAAGCTGTTGCTTTAATCGAAACCAATGATCTTTTCAATTATGAATTACCTGAAGAACTGGTTCATTCGAAACCAACGGTCGGTATTATTTATTTTTTAAAACGTCTATGCATTTCATTTTCCAAAACCATAAAAAATATTTTCATTTTATAACTCCTACAAGTGCGGCTTTGCACATCATTAATAATTCAAAAAAGTCTATTTGTTATCTAAAATCAAAAAATCGGCAAGGAATCTTTTAAAATTCCTTTACAATCAGATGTGGTTCAATTTGTCAAACAATGAGAATACGCCATGTTTACAATTTCTTCAACAGTGGTCATCTATTTTCAATTAACTTCTTATACTTTATATATCATTAAAGACCAAAAATGGGTGACAAAAAATTTACTTTTTTTTAACATTACAATTGTATCAAGTAAGCGTGTACTTTTAGAACTTACTTTACATTAATCATTAAGCATCAATACTTTACGACAATATAGTATACAAAATAGAACGTATACTTATTCCAAAACTTTTTCTACTGCTCTGACTAGTGCATTACCATTATTGCACGTGTTTAAAAATTCATTAGCTCCAGCCTTAATATAACGCAATGCATAAACATTCTCCTCTTGTGCTAAAAACATGACTATTTTTACATTTTTTTGCAAATTCCGCAAAGTCTCTATTACCTTGCATTTTCTTCCAAAAGACAGATTAATGTCCAATATCACTAAATCAAAAATAATAGTGTGGCACGCAAGAAATGCGTCCCGAAAATTATGTACTTCAAAAGCGGAGACACTGTTAAGTTTTTTTTCTAACAAAATTGATGTCCCTGACCTTACATTTAACTGATCACCGACTATAAGTATATAATTATCCATAATTAAAAATTAAATTGAAATTTAATGAGTGACGCTATTTCTTTTGCAATAGCTTTCGACACAACCGATGAATTTTCATAAAACAACAGTTCTTATATTCTCAAATCTTTTTTCAAAGCCCATGGCTTTATCGATACTACTTTTTAGCATAACTTAATTTTTATAGTTTCTTTATTTCTATCTTTTACATTTATTGTTCTTTACATAACTTCGAACAAGGAGCTTTACAATTTCTATTTCACGATGAGTAAGACCTTCCAAAGCATTATAACTTTTCCCATTATACTTGAAAATGCAATCAATTTATTATAACGTCTTTCTCAAATTACTACTTCAGAATAGGATATACCTGTATTTTTTGCTTTCCTGATACTTTAATTTCGAATGGGCCTGGTGAAGGATTTTGCTCATTACGCTTATTTCCAGAATAGTCAACATTAATTTTTAGGGGAGAACTGTCTCCATTTTCAAAAGGTAAGCCAGTAACAATAGCTTTCGTTAAAGAATTTGTTGTTACCAAATTTCTTTTTTGTTGAGATAACCAATTTTTATCCATTGCTATTTCTAAATAAATTTTACCTCCCTCTGTCACCAAATTTACAGCTGCATCAAAATCTTTGTTTTCTATAAAATTCTTCTCTACAGCATCAGTAATTGGCATTTTATTAATCTTTTCCTTTTCTTCGTCAGTTACTTTACCTAAATCTCTTTCTTTGATGCCTGAAATTGCATTTTGTGCTCCTTTTGTATATACATTGCCATCAAAGATTACAGGCAAAATATTCTTCTTGTATAAGCTGGCATCACTTCCACTCACAAATAAATTGTTAATGAATTGAACATCTCCTGCTGGGTTATCAAGCAATCCATCAACATAAGTGGAATGTGGTTTCAGATAAGGAGTTAGACGACTGTCATAATATTTAACCTCCAATATTCCCGCAAATAAATTATGCGTAAATGCAAGCCCGCTTGAAACAGCCAGTAGATTTTTTTTGGAAAGAAAAATATTGTTACTCAAAAGTGTTGGTCCATGGTTTACTTCTAAATAAATATCGAGGTCGTTGTTATGTAACAAATTATTTTTTACCTGTGCTCCCTGTCCCATCCAATCCAACCAAATACCTAAATTGGAATTATAAATATGATTATTCTGTATTTGTACATCTACTCCCCCATGAAATTTAATAGCACCCATTTCTGCCCCACCAAACAATTTTCGTACATGAATATCATGAATGGTATTATCTTCCACAATACTGTAAGCACAACCCAAGCTACCAACAATTCCGGCTTGTTCACAGTAAGCAACGGTATTGTTACGTACCAAATGTCCTCCTATCGTTCCTTTATTCCAACCAAACTTCAAGGCTCTGTTAATGGTACCTACATATCCCATTGATGACTCGCTATCCCTGTTATCTAAAGAATCGTCGTATTTACCCAATGCGATTCCCACACATTTGGAATATTGAACGGTATTATTTTCGATAACCCAGCCCTTACTCCAGTTGGTACCAATCAATCCCATTTGTTCAGCCGTTGGAGGTGCCCAATTGGTTGCTGCCTGTTCCATTGTAAAACCTCGAACGGTTATAAAATTGGTAAATAATTTCTCTGGATAAAAAACTTTTTGACGAACGTTGATTTCGACCATTTCTTTATTAGGATCCACGTTTTTAAATTGTACCCATATAGTAGTTGTGGTAGCATCAACCTCAGCCCACCAAAGCGAGCCTTTTTCACTCACTGGTTTCGTTGCATCTTCTTTGGTCAATGCTTCCATCAACCAATCACCATTAAGATAAACGGCTCCAGTATGAAATTTACTTCCTTTTGGAGGCCAGTACCAAGCACCCTGAATTAAGTCACTATAAGGATTAAATTTTCCGAAAAAACTGTTCGGTATTTTTACAACCCAAGTATCATTTTCTGTTTTTTCCCAACCTTTAATTATTTCAGAACCTTTAATTTCAACTTTCTCTCCTTTGGCTGCTTGGTAAGTAATTCGTTTGTTTTCAGAATCACCTCCACGAGGAGGCGTAATTTGTTCCCTATAAGTTCCTGCATGAACTGTGATTACATCACCCGGCATTGCCAGATTGGCAGCAGTCGAAATGGTCTTGAATGGTTGAGCACTGCTTCCATCATTAGAATCATTACCATTTACCGATACATGGTATTCTTTAAAACGAGCTTTACTATTGGCCAAAGAACTACTTTGGGCATATATACTGCAGCTAATTAGCATTAACAACACATATTGAAAAACTTTTCTCATACAATTATTCATTTAAAATTGAGATTATGAATGTTACTTATTTATATTGATACTTGACCTAAACTAGCGTTTTGCACTAAATGTAACCGAGTTCAATTTTCTAAATTTGACACTCTGATTTCGTTTCCATATCAAACACAACCTATTTTGTTGTTTTTACACCCAATTCTGCAACAGTGATATAATTCCCATCGACACTACTTTTCCCGATGAATTTTAAATATCTGGCTTTTACTGGTACTTGCAAAGCAATGTTTTGCTCAACTGGATTGCTTTTCAAATTAGAAAATTCTCCTTCTGTAACTGTTGTCCAAGTTGTATTATCCATACTTGTTTGCCACTGGTAATTTTTTACAATTCCACCAGTTCCGTTCTGACGAGGCAAATAGGACAACGAAACGATGGTCATTTCTTTTCCCATATCGATACTAATTGACTGTGGTAAAGTTGTTGCTGACGTATTATCAGAAGTACTCCAAACAGTTTCAATATCTTCATCAATGGCATTTGATGATTTTTCTTTCTCCTGATTTTCAAAAGTTGCGGTAATTACTTTCCAGTCTTTTTTACAAACATTAAACGATTGAATTGCAGTTTCACCAGACTTCATATGTGTTCCAAATGATTTCG
Organism: Flavobacterium sp. WC2509; assembly: GCF_052683105.1. Taxonomy (NCBI): domain Bacteria; kingdom Pseudomonadati; phylum Bacteroidota; class Flavobacteriia; order Flavobacteriales; family Flavobacteriaceae; genus Flavobacterium; species Flavobacterium sp. WC2509. The sequence goes on from NZ_JBQZFG010000001.1 coordinate 359,987, forward strand.
CTTTCACATCACCTGAAGCCAAAAATGAAAATGCACTTCCATAAACCGGAGATTGTGCAGTAGGTTCTGTTCCGTCAATTGTATAATGTATTTTGTTGACTGGCATTTCAGTGGAAATAGAAACCATTCCGTCTTTGTCTCTTTTAATTTTTGGAACTGCCAATTGTTCCGGTTCTTTAAACACTCCCACTTCGCTTAGAGCAATGCAAACAGGTGATTCTTCGATTCGAATTCTCAATTTTGCAGTTGAAATATAATTTTGCAAGCGAACCAATCGGTTTCCACCAATGCTGGTTGTTTCACCTATTTTTTTCCAACTTCCATCGACAAAAGCATCAATTTCTATTTTCTCAATGCGTTGACCTAGTTTGATGTTTTCTCTCAGGCGGATAACATTAAACGTTTGTTCTTTTTTCCATTCCAAAGTGATGAAAGCTTTCTTCACTTCATCACTTGTTGCCCAGTAAGAGTAACGGTCTTCATCAGTCAGATTTTTGGTCCCAAAAGACTTATAATCACCACCTCTAACTTCCGAAGCTTTGATTACTGCCGATTTTGCAAGGTTGTTAGCAAATAATTGTTTTAAGAAATCGCCAAAATCCCTCAACGCTTTTACATCATTTTGATGCAGCAAACCTGTAGTATCTGGTGCAAGTCCTAAATCTAAACAACCACCTCTTCCAACAGTTTTACAATAAATATCAAATAATTTTGAAACCGATTTTACCTGATCGTCTTCGTTAGCATGGTAAAACCATCCTTTTCTCAACGGAACATCACATTCGGCAGGTTTCCAAAACAGACCATTTCTTGTTCCCTCTAGTGCTTTTTTAGAATTGGTTTCTCCAGGTACGGCTTTTGTTTTACCCGGTAACGGTTCAGGATTAAAAGTTGCCCATGATGTTTCATTAGCAAACCCTTTTTCATTTCCTACCCAACGAACATCACCATTATCAGCAAAAATAACGGCTCCAGGCTGCATTTCTCTGGAAATAGCCCAAGTGGTGTCCCAACCGTAATAAGTAGAACGGTCAATATTTCTTTTTTCATTTTTGCCGCCATAATAACCATCACCACCATTGGCACCATCAAACCAAGTGATAAATAATTTTCCATAATTCGAATACAATTCTCTCAATTGTGCACGGTATTTTTCTACATATTCTGGTTTTCCATAATCTTCATTATTTCTGTCCCAAGGCGAGCAATAAAGCCCAAATTGCATTCCTGCATTCCGTGTTGCAACTTCAAATTCTTTCACCATATCGCCTTTTCCGTTTTGGAAAGGACTTTTGCTGATGTTGTAAGGCGTAGTTTTGGTCGGCCATAAACAGAATCCGTCGTGATGTTTGGCAACAAGAATCACTCCTTTGAAGCCTCCGCTTTTTGCAGCATTCACGATTTGATCCGCATCAAATTTTGATGGATTGAAAATTTTAGGATCAGCATCACCATACCCCCATTCTTTGTTCTGAAAAGTAGTAGGAGTAAAATGAACAAGAACATATTGTTCCATTTCCTGCCAACGCAAATGCTGTTTGCTGGGCAAAACTCCATACGGTGATGGGGCACTTACTTTTTGAGCGGTCACTGACAAAAACATCAAGCATCCCAAAATTGTTAATAATTGTTTTTTCATTTTAAATGAGTTTAAAAAATAATAAACCACCAAATCTATTTTACGTACGAGATGGTTGACTTTTCGGGTAAGTAAATCTCAAAATCCCGCTATGTGGAGTATAGTGTTTGCACTTTTTCGCCATAAATAGTTCAGGCTATTAATTAGAGAAACTAAATTATTTCAATTCCACATCAATTACATTTGGCATTACCGTTCTCTGCTTTGCAGATACATACACAGTCAAGGTTTCATTCTCAATGGTGTATTTAAGTTTGTCTTTGGAACCCAACAATGAAACTTTTTTGATGCCTAGTTTGGTTTTGAATTCGACTTTTTCATCCGTCAACGGTGCTTTTTCGTCTTTTTGAACTACAAAAAGATAACGGTGCCCCTTGCCTGCCGTTGCCGAAACTGAAGCCGATTCAGAAGCGTCAAGTGCTTTTGTCCCTTTGATCGAACTGCCATTTATCTTCATCCATTGCGCAAAATCCTTCAATTGATCATAGGTGTTGTTTGAAAAAACACCATCTTTGGTTGGACCATAATTCAACAAGAAATTAGTGTTCACAGCCCTGCTCTTAATCAAATAATCCATTAAAAAGGCACTAGATTTCATTGGTTTGTTTGTATATCCCCAATCCCAACCGGTACTGGTCACACAAAGTTCAGCCCATCCATCCTGTTTGGTGGTTGGCAAAGCTCTCTCCTGTTCAAAGGTTTTATAATCACCTTTACCAAAAAACCTAGGACTAACAACAATACCAGGTTGTAGCTGGTAAATGCGATCCATGGTGATGCATTCTTTCCAAGCCGGGTTTCCATGTGGGATATCTGGTCCTCCATCAAACCATATCATATCGATTTTGCCATATTTGGTTAGTAGCTCTTCAACCTGCCCTTTTATGTAGGCAGCCATTTTATCATAGTGTGCCTGCTTTTCGGCATCTGTTTTTATGGTCTTCTTCACTTGTAAATCGGCATCCAATTCGGGGATATCAGAATACATTTTTTTCAGTCCACCATACATGAAATTTTGATATTCACCATTTTCGCGCCAGTCTGGACCCGAATAATACAAGCCCACTTTTAATCCATATTCTCTACAAGCTGCCACAAAATCTTTGACCAAATCACGTCCGCCCATGTAATTTTTGGTACTGAAACTACCATAAGCACTTGGCCACAAAGCAAAACCGTCGTGGTGTCTTGTAGTCAAAACAGCATAGGTCATACCTGCTTCTTTGGCTGCTTTTACCCACTTTCTGGGATCGTAGCTTTTTGGATTAAATTCTTTGGCCAGATCCCAATACTGCGCAGGCGTAATACAGTTATTGGCTGCCTCACAAGGAGCTCCTTTGGTGTAATTTCCGGAATCCATTATCTTTTTCACTTCGGCGGGATCAAGTTTATTGTTGGCGGCACGCCACCCAATTTGCGTGCCCTGCATCATTGGCCAGGATGTATCTATTTCTTTTACTGAACAGATACTCCAATGTACAAACAAACCAAAACCCGCGTCAGGAAACCATTGCGCGTCAGGATTGGTAGTATGGCTGTTCGTGACTTTTTTATCCTCTTGGATTCCAAGTTGGGCATGCTGCATTTTTACTTGGTCGTTTTCCTTTTCTTTATCTTGCCCAAAAGTTTGAGATGAAACTATACTCAATAGCAAGCAGGTAATTAATTTTGTGGTTGTAAATTCTTTTTTCATAAATTATATTTTAGCTGTAACAATGTTTTTAAATGGTTTTAAATTGGATTAAAAGTATATTATCATAAATATTTAAATCTCATTAAATTAATTAAACACAAACCACTTCTGGCTTTTGGCAGGAATTGTAACTTTCAATTTAGTTTTAGTTCCAGTTAATGTCTGTTTTCTTGACACTCCATCATTTTCACTAACCGCTGCTTGGTTTTTCAATCCTGTATAATAAAGATCGACATCAATTTCTCTAACAATTGGCTCGTCCAATGGGTTATACACCATCAACAATCCTTTTTCTTTCCCAAGGGGGTTAACATGCAATATGGCATCATAATCCCTGCCATCGGCCCTGCGAAGATGGATAATATCCCCATCCAACACACTTCTGTGTTTTTTATAAAAGTCAACCCATTTTTTTACAAGTACCATAGTTTGTGGACTGTCATAAAGTCTCGGCCCGCGATAACAGGCCTGAACTCCGGCTCCGAAAAGGTTGGCCAAACGTTGTTCATAATGTGGTAAATGCTCTTTCAATGGTTCTATAGTTGCTGTTGGTCCACCACCGTGGTATTGCACCAATGGAACAAACATCCAACCCATCGAAGGTGTTTTTTCCCAAGTGCCATCAAATATGTTTTGGCGTTCTATCAATTCTTGGTATTCTCTTGGAAGTGACCAATTGGTCTCACGATATCCCATTGCTGTTTTAGATCCGCCATTCAAAAAATACCAATCTGGTATATTCAAATAAATTCCTTTTCCACGGCACCAACGGTAGAAATCCCGAATTTCCGTAAATTGCTTCCATTGGGAATCGCCCAAATCTTTATGCCCTATGTGAGTGGTTGATGCGCAAATATCTCCTGGATAGGAACCATCGTGTTCAAACACCCCTTGTCCCGTGGTTTCAAAATAGGTATACAGTTTTTTAAAATAATCTTGCCCCCATACACTTTGCAAGCAAGGAGCTTTACTAAACGTTGGCTTCATGTCCGGTTTGGGCATCACCACATCCGTTTCCTTGTTAATGGATCTGCTTGCGAGTAATGAATATCCTCCCAAAACAATATTTTTGGATCGAGCATAATCTTCTAATTTCTTCATTCGATCAAGATTGGCTGCAGAACCATCTTCCAGGTTTGCTCCACTTCCAAAGGTCATGATCACCATTTCAAACCCCACTTCTGCACATTGATCAATGGCTTCTTTAACCGATTTATCGTCAGCTTTACTCACGTGCATAATCGAAGGGTTTTCGGTTACCCATGGCGCAATGGTTCGATACAATTTTCGTTGGGATAATCCTCTCCTTTCACGGTCATAACTATCAAAAACAAGTTCCCAAAGTCTTACACTTTCAAACGATTTGCCTGAACTCAGTTCCTGATTAATGCCCATCTGTGGTTTGCAAACCAAAACATTGGGATTTTTCAAACCGTAATCTACTTGTGTTGTATAGGACGGGTCTGGTTGCCATTCTACAGTTTGTGAATTGGCCTTGGCATTCATGCCGCCAAAAGCATAATCTGTTTCCGTAAAAATAGGAGGCAATCGCCAAGTTTGCCCCGAGGCTTCACTCTCTACTTCTGTAGCAGCCAGATGTTCGCTTTTTACATTATTGACAAGTATTTCGGTAGAACTATTATTTTTGATTGTTACCCATTTGCTCATCAAAGGCAATCCGTCATAGACTTCATAATGTATTTGCACTTCCAAATCCGAAAGATAATCCAGTTTGGTTGTTTTGACCAAAGGCTCTCCCAGCATAACTACCTGATCTATTTTGCTTCGCCCGATGGCGCCCTTATCACTGCTTTCCTCTTTGCCTCCTCTTGGATCAGTTTTTCCAACACGAATAGCTGTTGGCATTGAAGCTAGCGGCAATTCGATACTTTCTGAAAAAATTTCTCCGTCTTCAGATTTACTGCAAGCCATCTTTTCTCCCAAGAACATGATTCGTATCCAAACATCCTTACCCGGATTATAACCACTCCATTGAAGTGACCTGTCTTGATGATTAATGGTTATGCGTTTGCCAGAAGGTTGAATGCAAAATTTACTGGTTTTGCCATCGGCAAACACCAATGAAACTCCTAATCCATAAGGGTTATACGGGCTGTTATTTTCTAAACCATCAGTTCCGCTATTCAATTTGCAAATAATTACCTGCGTGTCTTTTGGAATGGATTGCTCTGCATAGGCAATGGAATTGGTAGGTGCCAAAATTTCTCCCGCTTTCCCTTCATTATTAAACGAAACATTTGCCCCTGCTTCGGTCACTACTTTCCATTGGGATGACACTTCACGAAAATCGTCCTTAAAAATTACTTTTCGCTGGCTATCCGAAGAACTTGCATTGAAAATCTTGTCTATAATATAGGCATCTGCTTTATAGGTAAATGTAAGTTCCATTCCCTGCGGAGGCCATGCTAGTTGTTTTGGCATCCAATTTGTTTTTCTGTTCCATTCAAACCTTTCACGAATGGGATTTGTAGTAAATGAAACCAATTTCAAAGCAAACGGATCTGCCTTGAGTGTTGGTATCCATTTTTTTAGCAAATAATTTCCAATGGGCTGTCCCGTTAAGCCTCCCACTTTTATTTCTTGTCCGTTTATCCAAAGAACGGCTTCTGGTCCAACTGCCCTCAGCAGAGATTCATTGGTAACCAAATTATCAAAACCTATTGTGGCTCCATTTGGAGTCATCGAGAACATTCTTGTTACGAGCCCATTGCTTAAAGCAAGATTCCCTTCGCTGGTTCTATATATACCAGATTTTTTGGAGGTTTTGGCAAGCAGCCAATCTTCCTTACTTTGTAACCCGGTTTTGTCGTATAGTGGCAATTCTTTGGTGTCCAGATTTTGCGCAGAAACTTGTTGCACAGTTGCGCACAACATCATCAACAAAAATGAAAAAAACCGGTATTTAAAAAGTTGATTCAGAAGGACTCTCCCTTCTACAATACCGGCATAACCAAAACTAACACCAAAATATTTCATTGATTTCATTTTTATTCTTTTAATTTTTCAACTTCAACAGTTGCTTACGCATACTCATTTTGAGGAAAATTAACCTTGAAAGCATTTATTTTAAAAATCGTCTCTGAAATAAACGATTCGTTAATTTCACAATTCAATTTGTACAACATCTACCAGATTGGTACGTATGGATGCTTGAAGTTTAACTTGTACTTGTTGATCAACATAACTAAAATCTAACGATTTACCTGACCCCAACAACTTGACTTTCTTTGGTTTATTTGCTGTTTTTAAGGTCAACAAAATATCTTTGGCCGGAAGCCTGTCTTTCTCAAACACCCCATTGTCCTTAAATTCAGGGATAGCGAAAAGGTAACGAAAATTGTTGTTTGACGTTGCAGGTACCGAAGCGGTTTCATCAGTAGGCAATTGCTTTGTATTTTTTACTGCCTTGCCATTTGCTTTCATCCATTTTGCGATAACTTCCATATTCTGATACACAGCTTCTGACATAGAACCATCAGCTTTCGGACCAATACTTGGCAAATAATTAACGCCCCAGGCACGCATGGCAACATATTGCCCCAAGATAAATGCATTGGAACGAAAGGGAAGCGTATTGCTGTTACTCCAACTGTCTGTCCAAGTATTGCAGAACTCTGCCCAGATATCACCGGGATCCTTTGAAGGAGGAGTTCTTTCAAAAGTTATAAAATCGCCTGTGCCATGCATACGAGGATTCATGACTATACCTGGCTGCAAACGCCTGATCTCTTCCTGAGTGAGCACCTTGGTAGGATTATCTACTGCTGCACGGCCATCAAACCAGAGCAGGTCTATTTTGCCATAATTCGTGAGCAGTTCCGTTAATTGCCCACGTACCATTGCAGCATAGGCAGCACGGTGTTTAGCAGTTTCTTCGGCAGTTGGTTTTGAAGTTCGAGGATTCAAATTTGCATCCAATTCAGGGAAAGTGGGATTCAACACTCTTGACTCCTGAAAAAAGAAATTCTCATAATCCTTGTTAAAATACCAATCAGGTGGCGAGAAATAAAGCCCAACCTTTAAACCATATTTACGACAGGCATTTACAAAAGGTCTCACTAAATCCTTACCGCCCATAAAGTTTTTAGTGCTAAAATCACCATAAGCACTTGGCCATAGAGCAAATCCCTCGTGGTGTTTGGTGGTTATTACGGCATAGGTAAAGCCCGCTTCTTTCGCGGCCTTAATCCATTTATCAGGATCATAATTTTTTGCATCCAAATCCTTTGCCATTGCCCAGTATTCATTTGGGGTTATAATTGTCCTTTTACCATTTATTGCTTTGTAATCCCGCTCCTTTATTACCCTTTTAATTTCCAGTGTATCCATTTTTTTCGATCGTAGCTCCCAACCGATTACCATTGGCCAGGATGCATCCATATTTTTTACAGATGACAATCCCCAATGAACGAAAAGTCCTAACCCGGCATCGGGATACCATTGTGCATCAGGACTGCTCGTATGGGTATATGTAGCATTTTTATCTGCTACATTTCCGATTTGTCCATGCTCCAGTTTAACTCGATCCTTGTCTTTTTCTTGTCCAAAAATTGGAGATGATGCTATACTTAATAATAAGCAGGCAATCAATTTTGCGGTAATAAATTCTTTTTTCATAAACTAAATTTAATTGTAACTATGATTTCAATTGGTTAGAAATTTGGATTAGAAAAAGTATATTTTTCTAAATATTTTAATTGCATTGAATTAATTAAACACAAACCACTTCTTGCTTTTGGAGGGAATTGTAACTTTCAATTTATCATCAACAAAAAAGAAAAAAACCGGCATTTAAAAAGTTGATTCGGAAGGATTCTCCCTTTTACAATACCGGCATAACCAAAACTAACTCCTAAATTTTTCATTGCTTTTGTCTTATTTTTAAGTTCTATTATTGACCCATTTTTTATTCATTATAAGGAAAATCAAGCTTGAAAGCATTTATTTTATTTAAGGATTGTATTTGAAAAGGGCATAAATTAAATAGCTTATTTCCCCTGACACAAGCTATTTTTCATGCCCTTTTACTAACTAACCAAAAAAAATCACTATTTAAAAAAAACTACTAACATGCTTAAAATGAATGCCACGAAACCATTTTTCCAATATAATTATTAAAAAAAATCTTCGAAGTGAATAAATTTATTTATCAGTTTACTAAAAATGTATTTCCAAAATCGTATCGACTGCATCGATCTGAGTATTGCCTAAATAAACAAAAACACCTTCAGGCTGCTGTTTAAATTTCAGCTCCGTTTTTGTATTAAACAAATTACAGTTCTTGATTTTATTTTTCACATCAGGAATAAAGATGTACGATTCCTGTTTCGGTTTGTTGATGATATGAGCATACCAAGTTTTATCTTTGGCAGTAACTACTCCCCACTCTTGCGGTTTTAAAACTCCGCCTCTAGTGCCATAAATACTTGCTCCATTTTTCTTCATCCAGTCCCCGATTTCTCCTAACGTACTCACAAATTCAGGCTGAATGGTTCCATCAGGCATTGGTCCAATATTCAATAGAAAATTAGCATTCAAACCGGCAGCATTTATCATGTAATGTAAGAGGTCTTTAGTAGACTTGTATTTTCTATCTGTAATATTATAACCCCAAGATTCATTCATCGTCTCGCAAGTTTCTAATGGAAGTTGAGAAACAGCCTCTCCTCCCCAACCAGTTGTATTGCCACCTGGCAAATCTTTTTCGAATGCCTGAAAATCTTCTCCCGGAAGAGGAGCCTGATGACGGTTATTTGTAATAAGACAATCAGGTTGAATTGAATGAATCAATTTGTAAATTTCAATATAATGCCACTCAACCTTTGGTGTTGCTGTCTTGTCATTTGGATCCACCTGATCCCAATGTCCGTCAAACCAAATTCCGGTAATTTCTCCGTAATTAGTCAATAATTCGGTCAATTGTCCTTTCATAAAACTAATGTAACTGTTCCAATCACCTTTTTGAGTTCTGCCAGTTCCTTTTCCTGTTTTCCCTGTTTGGTATTGGTAATCGGTTCTTGTCCAGTCTAAAAGTGAATAATAGCAAAATAACTTAATGCCCTGTTTGTGACATTCATCAGCCAATTCTTTTAATAAATCTCTTTTGAAATGCGTATTTGTAATTTTCCAATCGGATAATTTAGTATCAAAATTACTGAAGCTATCATGGTGTCTCGTGGTGAAAGTAATGTATTTCATACCTGCCGATTTTGCAATCGCAACCCATTTCTTAGCATCAAAATCCTGAGGATTGAATACATTAATCAATCTTCCGTATTCTGATACTGTGATGTTTGTGTTGTTCATAACCCATTCCCCATTGCCAAGAACACTATAAGGTCCGAAGTGAATGAACATCCCGAACTTCATATCCTGAAATTCTTTTCTGTTTTTTAGATTCCCTTCAGAAGGGGTATACGTTTGTGCCTGCAAAGACATTGTAATAATACAACTCAATACTAGACTTGATAGTACTTTTTTCATAATTTTAAAATTGTGATCAATTAATTATAGTTTCTAATTTGTATCATCATTCCTCTCTCTTTTTAATTCCCTCTTATTACTTTCGACCTTGTTAAAATCTCAATAAATTCAAGGCTTTAGACTTTGTTAGTAAAAAATATATCAAATTCCATAGTGAGGATTTATCAGTCCTGCTTTCAATATTTACTTAGCATTATTACTTAGGTGCAAGATTAGTGCAGAGGTTGGAGCAACGGTCACGGAAATAGAATCCCCCTTGGCACGTTCCTCGTTCCATTTACCTTTCCAGAAGCCGTTGGAGTCAATAGCCGCACCACCCAGTCTAAAGCCTTCGATTGCACCAGCGTTGTTACCCTTAACGCCGAGCGAGAGGGATTCGACTTTGGAAAACACTTCCTTACCAGAATGCTTCAGAATAATGACACGCGGAGCGGCTCCGATCTCCTTGTTAAGAATGGTCAGGTATATGCTACCGTCATCAGCAAGCACGGCGTGGGCAGAAACCTGAGCCATACCTTCAGAACTAACTTCGACTTTAAAAAGTTTGCCATGACAACCTAGGTCAAAGGCCTTAATACCATAACCGACAGCTTGCGTGGCATAGCCGCCGCTTGGCAGATTCCAGAATGCAGCATAAAAACCGGGCTTGCGGGTAGCGTTGTTGGGAATCAATCCTTTTTTGTATGGAAGCGTACTACCGGTGTGAAAGTTGATGCCAGCCGCTCCGTGCTCTGCCCACCAATAAAGGTAATCAAGTGCCCAGATGGCTCCAGCCATGGAATTACTTGCTCCCGGCGCGCCACCCATGTAATAACTATTCGTTTCATCGATACGGTACGAAAATCCCTCTTTGCTTATCTCTGATCCGAACCCATTATAAAGCTCGGCATATTTTTTATGCCATTCCGGAGACAACATCTCTTTCCATAAAGGAGCTGGGTCACGATCAACCGGAGGTTTTGCATTGCCATACGCATTACCGCCGAAGTAGGCGTGATTACTGAAATAGTCGATCTTCACCATACCCTTAAAAGTTTGAGAATACTTCAATAGCCAGGGCGCGTTGAGATGAACACCTGGGCCATTAATAGCAACATCAGGCACAGCATCGTGCATGGCTTTAATGTGGGCTTTCACATCCGCAAGAAATTCTGGCAACTTATCGACGTAGTATTGATCGGCTTCATTCCCAATGGTTATACCTGTAATTATATCTTTATAGTGATCGTAGATGTGCTTGGCAATTTTGGCACTCTCTTTAGGGTCCCCATTTTTTAGTCTCACGGAATAAGTGACCTTTACTCCTGCACGTTTGGCAAAAGCAAAAAGTTGGTCGATATCTGCCAGACTAGGAGTCTTAGTCATATCGTCCACTGTGTTACCTCCCAGGCGCAAGTGCTTCACACCCAGTTCCCTAAAAAGGGCTACCAGCTTTTCATTCTTGGCACTAAAAAAATACGAGCCGTCTTCGTGTGGCAATACAGCCTCAGTCTCCATGCTGATGCCACTGAACAGCGGGGAAATCGGCTTGGCTCCGGTGGTTGAACCCAAAGTAAGGATAACGGGAGGAGTCCCGATAACAGCCGCTATTGGCTTAGAAGTATTAGCATGCACTTGGCCAAATACAGGCATGGCAATGCTATTAATTAAAATAAATGCAAAACCTACTCTGTAAAACTTCAAAATATTTTTTTTTCTCATTAACTTATTAGCAATTTTTAATTTTTATTGCACCTTATTGGTTATTCAAAAAGTAGCTATTCTTTAAGTTTTGCAATAGAACATTCCTCAAAATAATGGAATGCTCTATTGCCTCAAACTTATTAATCTCTTTTTATTATTCTCGTCGTCGTTAAAGTCTTTCCTTCTGTACTTATCTTAACTAAATAAACTCCCTCTGCCAATGTGGACACATTTAATTTGGCATCGCTGCTTTCCAATTTTTTATTCAATATCATTTGTCCAGCTAGATCAAACACAACTGCTTCAGAAGGACCGCTATATCCTTTAATAGTAATGTTCAATATATCTTTTACAGGAACTGGATAGACTTGAACACTTACATTTTTATCTGTGTCGTCTGTAGCTACAGCGGCAATTTTAGCTGAGGATGATTGCTTTCCTGTCACTGAGTTTTGAGATAAGACAAGCTGCGGACGAAGCGCTGGATCGGTAGTTTCCTTTGAACGAAACGTTACGTCGGAAGCTGCGATTAAAGTAGTTTCTACAATTCGAAGAGATACTATTTTATCCCCTGCAAGTTCCGCCAATGCCTGACTGCTGATATTCCATTCAGCCCAACCTGAGCCTTGACCGCTGATAGTGGCCAACAAAGTACCTGATGCAGGCTTGTTGTTCCAGGTAACACCGGTTTCTGTCCAGGAATCTGTAGGTACATAATACACCTTAAAAGTGTTAGAAGCCACATTGGCACCGGCACCGACTATGTTCAATCGCAAGGTGGCGGTATCAAAATTATTTATACCGTTCAGATCAAATTTCAGGTAAGTATCCCTGTTATATCCAGTATTAACACCATCATATTTAACCACTAACGTGTTCATTGTACCAAAATTGAGATCGGCAGAGCTTCCATCACGCACCAACGCATCTGCCAGCGGAGCGATTGTCGTATTTACAAGAACAGTAACAATTGCTGAAGTGGTAGTAGCACCATTATTATCAGTAGCAACTGCTGTAATTGAATACTTCCCTGCTGTTGCATTACTCCACGAATAACTATAAGGTGCAGTCAAAGCTTCACCTAGCTTTGTAGTCCCCTGAAAAAATTCAACTTTACTGACTGTTCCGTCAGCATCGGCAGCATCTGCCGTAATAGTAAAAGTCGCAGGAGCTGAGGCTATAGTATTGTTTATTGGAGAAGTAACAGACACGGATGGCAATTGATTTTTTGTTAACAAAAGTTGAGGTCGAAGTGTTGAATTGGTCGCTTCCTTCGAATTGAATGTCACGTCGGCATTTGAGCTCAAAAATGTTGAAACTATACGAAGCGACACTATTTTATCTCCCGAAAGTTCTGCTAACGCCTGACTGCTGATATTCCAGTCAACCCATCCCGAACCTTGACCATTGATGGTTGCCAACAAAGTACTTGATGCAGGCTTGTTAGTCCAGTTAACTCCCGTTTCTGTCCAGGAATCTGTAGGAACATAATATACCTGCCAAGTAGTAGAAGCTACATTGGTACCGGCACCAGCAATGTTTAATCGCAAGGTGGCAGTATCTATGTTATTTATACTGTTCAGATCAAATTTTAAATAAGTCTCTCTATTGTATCCGGTATTGACACCATCATATTTAGTGACTAATGTGCTCAATGTACCAAAATTCAGAGCTGCAGAGCTCCCATCGCGTACCAAAGCATCTGCCACAGGAGGTAATATAATTGAGTTACTAACTTGTAAAGACTGGCTTACACTCGATGCAGCATCATAATTGCTATCTCCTGCCTGACTTGCTGTAATGGTACAGCTGCCAAATCCAACTATATGTAATTTACCGCTAACTATGGTGGCAACATTTGCATCAGAAGTCGTATAAGTAATCGGTAAACCTGAATCTGAAGTAGCAGTTAAGGTAATATCTGAGCTACCATTTAATACATTTGATAATGCGTTAAAAGTTATTGTTTGCGGTAATTTTACTGCACCTAATAGAATTTGCTGAATTGTTTTAGACTGAACCGTAGAACCGGGTACCCAATTGGTGCCTCCGTATTCATAAGCCCCTGCGTCTGGAGCTGTTCCCACAAAACCATCTGTGATTCCCGGAACTGCAACACCATAATCTTTTGCTGGCGATGTTGATTGTAGTGTGTAATCATTATTAGTAGGATTGGTAAACCCTGGACTAGATGTCACAAGATTATTACTGGCTGTAGTATATTGATTCCATGGCTTATCCGAAAGATTATTACGTACAGTTTGATTTACAATAGTAGTCCCAGCAACACCCCAAGCACCCATACTATTTGTACATAACCAAGCAGTATTATTATAAATTTCGTGATTTACTGCTGGCATATTGGTACGTAAAGCCGTTACCGCTTTCCATATTACATTGTGATGCACAACAAATAGCGTATCGGCATTATCCAGATAAATTCCCTCACCTAAGTTCTCCGCATGATTATCATGTACCCAATTATAGGCTATTTGAGCCTTATGACCATTTGTACCATAAGTATAAGTAATTCCAAGATCTGACGTAATATATCCAGCGTCAGAAATGTTATTATAGGTAATATTTGTATTCGGGCTTATACGGTGGACAATTGAAGATCGTCCTGCATTACGTAATGTGGAATGCGTAATGTTATGACCCGATCCAATAACATTTATTGGAGCATTATCATTACCTATCCAATCACAATCTTCTACCAAAGAATTGTCCACCGTATTATTTGTCCCACCCACACTTATTCCATCACCCCAACTATGAGCGATGTACGAATTTTTAACAATATTGTTCGTTCCAGAAATAGACACACCTTTATTTTCCCATAAATTAAAATCAGTTCTTTGGAATCCATATTTAAAATTTTTATTATATGGGGTTGGGTATAATACATTTACACCGTCAATGGTACAATTTGAAGAATTCTCCATCTTAATACTTGCAAACAAGAAATTTATTCCAGTAATATTTATATTAGATTTAGAAGACAAATCAAAACCATTCGTGCGTTTTCTGGCCTGTAATTGAGCCAATTTAGAAGGATCTTGAGGATAATAGTATAATGTATCCTTTTGCCAATGCCACTCGTTCACAGCATCAAGAGCATTGAGGTGGTTCGTAATATATCCTTTACCGCTACCAATATAATTGGCTGAATACGTACCTGGCCATGCTGAAGAACGAGTTATACAATGTATTGTATTGCCGCTCGACGCATCGACTACTCCATTAACTGATACCCATTTTTTAGCTACAATGCCTAAAAAAGTTGCCCCTTTCCAATAATTGGAAGATGAACTTAGACCTGTAATCGTGGCATTCCCGCTGGCATCAATAGTAACAGGTGCCCAACTTGCGGTACTTAAATTATTTCCGTCTGAATTTGGGTAGCGCGCCTCTTGTCCCAGCGTATTATTTACTAACAATTGTGTTACTGCACCTTGAACATAGGCTTTATATATTCCGTTTTTATAAGGTTGCCAATTTGAAATAGAGTCGGTACCCATTATTACCACTTTGTCATTATTATACTTTGTAAATACAATAGGACTTCCGGTAGATCCCGAATTTACAGGAGTAACCGTTTCACGATACACTCCACGCATGATATAACATACATCACCAGCCTGAGCAACTGAAGCAGCTTTATTAATTGTCTTGAAAGGCGCTGTAGTGGACATCCCTGAATTGGAATCACTCCCTGTAGGAGAAACATAGTAAGAGGAAAGAACAGCTCTTTTCGTGACCGAACCGACATGAGGCAACTTCCTCTTTATCTGAGGATTTGACTTATTAGAACTTCCATTTAGTGCAAAAAACGGTGTTTTTGCATGAACCATAGTAAAGCTTAAAAAGCAAACTACCATTGAAAATAAAATTTTTTTCATAATTAAATTAATTAATAATTTTTAAATAGTTTTTTGGTTTCAACATTTGGATTGTTCTATGAGCCTAATAGTAAACTCATGTAACAAATTAATCTAAGCCACTTCAGATACGTTCTGTTTTCTGATGTAGTGGCATTTTCAATCCTAATTCTTATGTATTCTTTATGCCTTCCTTTTTATTCTTATATTCTATATTTTTTATTCTCTAATCTTTATTCTCTACTCTTGTCTCATGACTCTCAAATATTCACTCTTATCTCTTCATTTCTTTTTAACTTCAACAATAGAACCTACATACTCATTTTGAGGAAAATCAACCTTAAACAACCCTTATTTAGATAATACCAGCTGTGGGCGAAGTTCTGAAGTCCCTTCTTTCGAAACAAACGTTGCATCAACTGCCCCAACAGAATTGGTCGAAACAATACGAAGCGACAATCTTTTATTTCCCGAAAGTTCTGCTAATGCCTGACTAGTAATATCCCATTCTGCCCATCTATTAACGGCTTGACCAGTGATAGTTGCTAATAAAGTACCAGATTCAGGCTTACTTTTCGAGGTAATAGCTTTTTCTGTCCAAAAATCTGAAGGCACAGCATATACTTGCCAGGTTGTAGTCGTAATGGCGGCAGCTGCAGAATTGATGTATAATCTCAGTACAGCTTTATCAAAAGCACATGCACCTTCCAAGTCAAATTTCATGTAAATTTCCCTATCATATCCAGGACCAGATTTTTTAAGTACTAATGTGGCATTAGATCCAAAATTGGTATCTTCACTAACTCCATCAGTTACATAAGAATCTGCCACAGGAGCTAATTGAGCTACAATTGCAATTGGATTGTTTTCTTTAGATACGACAGGACTTCCGATCTTTCCCGAATCTACAGAAGAAACAACAATTGTTTTTTTGGACAAACCGACTTGTTGTGATTTACCCTTTAGCTCAGAATGTAATTTATCATCACTTCCATTTAATATAGCCGATGTTGTTTGCGCTTGAACGATAGTAAAACTTGCAAAGCAAAATGCCATAAAAAATAAATTCTTTCTCATAATTTCTTAATTTAGTTATTCTAAAAATCAGTTAATTAATTCTAATATTTGGATTAATACATGAGCCTTAAAATAAGACTCATTTAACAAATTAACTTAAGCCACTACACCATCTTTCTATCTCCCGATGTAGTGGCACCTTCAATCCTAATTCTTATGTATTCTTTATGCCTTCCTTTTTATTCTTATATTCTTTATTCTCTAATCTTTATTCTCTACTCTTCTTGACTCTCAGATATTCACTCTTACCTCTTCATTTCTTTTTAACTTCAACAATAGAGCCTCCATACTCATTTTGAGGAAAATCAACCTTAAACAACCTTTATTTAGATAATACCAATTGTGGACGAAGTGCTGCTTCTCCTTCTTTCGAAACAAATGTTACATCAACCGCACCAGTAGCATTTGTAGAAACAATACGAAGCGACAATCTTTTATTTCCCGAAAGTTCTGCTAATGCCTGACTAGTAATATCCCATTCTGCCCATGTTTTAGTGCCTTGACCATTGATAGTTGCTAACAAAGTGCCAGATGCAGGCTTGTTTTTAGAAGTAATAGCTTTTTCTGTCCAAGCATCCATAGGTACAGCATATACTTGCCAGGTTGTAGTAGTGATGGCGGGACCTGCAAAACTGATGTACAATCTCAATACGGCTTTATTAAAAGCATCTGTACCGTCTAAGTCAAACTTCATGTAAATTTCCCTATCAAATCCAGGACTAGATTTTTTAAGTACCAATGCGGCATTAGATCCAAAATTCATATCTGCACTGGCTCCATCAGTTACATAACAATCCGCCACAGGAGCTAATTGAGCTACAGTTGCAACTGGATTGTTTTCTTTAAATACGACAGTACTTGCAGTCATTCCCGAATTTACAGAAGAAACAGCAGCTCTTTTTTTAGACAAAACCGCTTGTTGTGATTTACCCTTTACTTCAGGATTTAATTTATCATCACTTGCATTTAATACAACCGATACTGTTTTCGCCTGAACGATAGTAAAACTTGCAAAGCAAAATGCCATTAAAAATAAATTCTTTCTCATAATTTTTATTTTAGTTATTTAATAAATCATTTAATTACTTTCAACATTTGGATTGTTCTATGAGCCTTAAAATAAAACTCATTTAACAAATTAACTTTAGCCACTACACCATCTTTCCATCTTTCTTTCTATCTTCCGATGTAGTGGCATCTTCAATCCTAATCCTTATATATTCTTTATACCTTCCTTTTTATTCTTATATTCTCTACTTTTTATTCTTCTCTCTCTATTCTTCTCTCTTTATTCTTTTTTAAATTTCCTCGACGATCATTGAACAACCGCCTCTGGCAAGCAATTCTAATTTTAACTTCGAAGCAGAAGAAACCTTCTTATTTTCTATTTTGACATGCGTTGGTGTTTTTACATTTTCTCCTCCATCAGAATAAATAGTTGCCTGATATTTTTTGGAAGGATCCAGGAAATCAAACGAAAAGTCGATCGTACGTTTTTCATTATTAGTTATACAACCCACGAACCATTTTTTGCCACTACGACGTGCCACGGCTATAGATTCACCGATAATTCCACTCAAAATCTTGGTGTCGTCCCAAACTGTAGGCAGTTGGTCAAAAAAGGCTAATTCAGGAACATCCAACACATCTGAAGGGCCATCGTACCAATACAAAAACTGTAATGGACTATAGAACACCACTGTAGCGGCCAATTGATGTGCTGAAGTGTTTTTCAATGAGCGTTCTTCTTTAAGACTCGGCCTAAACTCTTTACGAGTAAAATAACAAAAGGTGTAATCTGCCGGACCGCAAAGAAAACGGGTAAATGGCAAAGTAGTGTTAACGTTTGCATCTGGAAATTCTTCGTTACCACGAACTCCTTCCTGAGACAACAAATTAGGATAGGTACGGCTGAATCCCGTAGGGCGGTACTCATCATGTATATCAACCATAAGGTTGTACTTGGCACATTTGATAACAGCTTCGTGCAACCATGTTGTCCATCGATAACTCCCCACGCTCACAAAGCCAAACTTAATTCCCACAACTCCCCATGACTGGTAAAGCGGCAGAATTTCATCGAGATGATTCTCCAGCGCCCTTTGATTAACATACACCCAAACACCAATTCCTTTGGATTTTGCATACTTTATAACTTCTTCCAAATTCAAATCATTCGCCAAAGAACGATCAGGATCCACGCGGTCATATCGACGAGGGTCTGAATTCATCACTGTTTCGGCACCATACCAACCTGCATCAAATTCCACGTATTGCAATTTTCTCTTTTCGGCAAAATCAACCGCAGTTTTTCCAGCCTTTGTAGTGAGCGAATTTATACGCATAACCTTTCCTGGCTTGATCCAATCCGTATTTTTGATTTTTGATTCAGGATTCAGATTTAGATAAATATCATTATTGGCCAATAAATCAGTAGGCTTTTCAGCAACCATAATCAGTTTCCAAGGCATTTCAAGAGGAGCAAATTCCTCGACCATATCATACATAGAGCTGCGGATAATGTTTTCTTCTCCTTTTTCAACCCTGAATTTGGTACGTGAAAAATTCACTAAAGCAGCTTCACCCAATGCTGCATAAAGCCCATTATCGAATTTTAATGTCAAAGGTCTTTCTGCCTCCCCTTTCCAATCCTTAATCGGCAATAATTCCGGAATCCCCTGAGCCGTATAGGTCAGATAACAAAAAGTCTTTTCGGGAACCGCAAACGTGGTCTTGTCTGAGGTAATTTTCATAAAATCTCCCCCTCTTCTGTATCCTGTTGCGTTTTCTCTTTCTGCAAATACATATCTAAAAGCGATTCCCTCATTATAAGCACGTACGACAACATGCAATTTTGAATCTTTCCCTTCTCGCTTAACGATGAATATGGTTTGATTGTAATTATCATGTATCTCGGAACGCTCGCCGTAAATGGGCTTCCACACCGTATTATTTGTACTTTTTTCTTCTTTTTCTATTGTAAAGCCACTGTCCCAACCGTTGATTCCCATATTGGAGTTTAAAATAACGGGGGTTCCTTTATAGGAGACATCATAAATTAACTCTCCCTTAGCTTTTGGAGAATCTGCTGTGCGAATATTGAGTTTAAGTTTGCCGTTAGGCGAAGTAACCGTATAGCCATCGGCTGCAAAAGATTTTTTCGTAAATAAGAGCATTACTGCTATTATTAAAAAGGTCGTTTTTTTCATTTTTAGTTTTTAAAAATCATTAGTAATAGAAATTAATGACACCAGTAAAGTCATTATCAAAAATATATGTTCTTTATTTGAGCTCCTTTTATTGTTTAACTTCAACAGTAGATCCCGCATACTCATTTTGAGGAAAATCAACTTTAAACTCAGTTGCTTCTTTAGTACCTGTATTTGTAAGGGTTAGCGTTGCTGTTGTTTCCTTATACAAAGGATCAGCCATTGCTATTATGCGTTGACCGCTAAAGTTTTTGATCATCAAAATACAAGGCTTATCAACCTTTATTTCTGTAGAAGCCACCTTTATGGAACCTGGTTCATAAAAAACAAGCTGCAGTATGTCCAAAGGCTTATGGTAAACCGCCTGTATAGCCGAATTATTGGCAATAATCTCCAGTTCATTCGCTTTAAACTTGTTCATTTCTTTCTCGCTTTTTACTCCTGGAAGTACGATATAGGCATACTCGGCATTTTGCGGTTTTACCCCATGATCAAGCCACAGTTTAAATACATTCCCTGTAATCTCATCCTTGGAGTAAGAATTATTGATATGATACCAGTTCCCTTTTTGGACATTTGTACTCAAAGTGATATCGCCGCCTTGTGGAAAATAATAACCAACATTGTCGTGTAAAAACCAAGTTTTTGATTTATCCTTACTTGTAACTATTGTATCTTTTGCTATTGGATTATTTTTTAATGAACTCTCTGTATCCCCCTTTAACCAGCACTGATTAATGGTTGTGTTAACATTTTCTGGTTCATCACTTTTAATGTCCGTTCCCAAACACACAATTTCATTATCAAAAAAGAACCAGGCTTTTTTTGCTTGAAGATTATCAAAATTCAGCATATAACCGTTGGCCCCATAAACTCCATCACTAACTCCTCCAGCAAAATCATTACTGCCGGACTCACCCCAAGATATCGTCTCTATTTTGTCATTCACATAATCTCTGCTGGTTATACCTGGAATTTTATCCCATTCCCAAACAGGCATGATGTTATAATATTCCGGACCAGTAATTTGGATATTGGTTGCTCCATTAGATATATATCGGCCTAACAAATTTTCATTGTTACCTGTTTCACAACGTATAGTGCGTTTACTTGCCATGCGCACATTAAACGAATAGCTCGGTCTTTGATGCAAGGCATAATCCGAATTAAAATATTGATTATGTGCCGCTGTAATCTTGTAAGATGGTGTTTCTTTTCCGCTGATTCGCAGTTGGGCAGCATCCCATTCCGACCTGTTTAAAGGATCGACCTCTTTTGCAAGCAATAATTTACCACCTGCACCACTCATATCCAACGCATTTGGCCTGCTTAAACTACGTCCCATAACACTAAAATCAGAGTATTTCGAACGAATGGTTTTAAGATAGGTGTCTTTAAAAAATTTGGACAGAAGTGCCATTTTATCAGAACTTAAGGTATAGGGAGTCCCATTTACATAATTAGCTACTTTAAAAACACCCTCTAGAAATACGGTACCATAACCTCCAACATACAATTGTAGTCCATGTTGCATATAAGAGTTATCGTACTGCATACCTTCTTTTTTATAAACTAAACTAACTGGACTAAAAAATTCTTTTAAAGAATAATTCAGTAAGGCATCATCTTCAGTCAATAAAGCTCTGTAGAAAAAATGCTGTGCAATATCTGTTTTATTGGCTCCGGTCCATTTTTCAGGATCACTCTGTTTCATTCTTTCAATAAGTTTTTGCTGCAGTAAAGCATCGATTTTCTTATTGCCATAGTTCATCATAATAAGCGATTCACCTATCGATTTGGGTGTACAGATTTGATTCCACCACCAATTATCGCTTTTTGGATCTAAATTATACCAATATTGCAATGCATTAGTGATGTCTTTAAATACTTTATCATCGGCATAATAGCTGCTATTTTTTGTGACATAAGCTTTAATAAGCGTTTGTATGTTTACCAAATGTTTCTCTGGAGGCCAAACAGCAAATTCTTTACTCGAATACTCTATGTCCGGCCAGCTTCCATCTGGTTTTATAGTAGCTAAATTTTTATCAACTAACTTACTGTCCGGCAGGCTGCGTGTCAAGTCCTTTACTATTTTATCAGTAATTGTTTGGGAAACTATGCTCTTATTCATTTGAGAAAAAGCAGTGTTAATTCCTCCCATAAGGAAAAACACAAACAATACAGCGTGAGAAAAATGGAATTGATTATATTTTTTTTTCATTTGAATAAAGAGTTTTTTTTATACAAGCTACCTTGGGGCACAGGCTCCAGAGCTATTAATTGACATTATTTTTTTGAAGTAGAACTACAAGAACTTAATCCTAAAGAGTTTAAAATATTATTTCTCTTTTATGGGATGGAACATTACAGATACCATTTTTTATATCTCAGCAATGCTTCTAAGAAATAATAATCGGCATAAGTTAGCGTTGTGTCAATCTCAGAATGAGCAGGGATGTTCCCTACATTATGCATCAACAAATAACCTCCATTTTCTCCTGGTTTAGCCAGATAAGTTGCAGAGGATAAACTGCGAATAATTTTTTCAGCAGTCTTAACGTATGTATTACTTTGTTCCTTGCCAACATATTGTGCCAATTCCAATAATGCTGAAGCATTGATGGCAGCCGAAGATGCATCGCGGTAGGCATTGGGAATACCAGGAGCATTGAAATCCCAGTAAGGGACAAGGTCGGATGGCATATTGGGATTAGTAAAGATAAATTTCTCGATCTTTTGTGCCTGATCCAAATAGCGTTTATCCTTTGTAAATCTATACATCATCGTATAACCATACAACCCCCAAGCTTGTCCTCGGCTCCAGGCGCTTTCATCTGCAGTACCTTGATTAGTAACTTTTTTATGAATTTCCCCAGTGTTTAAATTATAATCTACCACATGGTAACTGCTATTATCTGCACGAAAATGATTTTTGAGCGTAGTGTTGGCATGGTTTCTGGCAATATCGGCAAAACTTTTGTCGGCGCTGTTTTGACTGGCCCATTCTAACATCTCCAGATTCATCATATTATCAATAATCACTGGACCAATAAGGCCATGCTTTTTCATTATCTCATCAACATTCCATGATTGGATTACTTTGGCATTAGGACGATAACGTGTTACCAATGATTTTGATGATTGAATGATTATGTCTTTATAGGCAGGGTCTTTGAAAAGACGATACGCATTTCCATAACTACAATACATCATGAAACCCAAATCGTGATTCTCGGTATAATTTTGTACCGGCTTCAAAAGTGCAAGGCGTTTTTTAGCATCGCTTAGAATAACAGGATTCTTCGTGTATTCATAGATATACAATAAAGAACCCGTAAAAAAACCGCTGGTCCACCAGTAGATGTCACTGTTTTTATTGCGATTTTTTTCAAATGTTTTCGGCATGGAGTCCAATGGAGTATTTTTCTCCAAAAGCTGGTATTGTTTTACAGCCAGTTTAAAATTATCAGCAATTATTTTTTTCATTTCTAAACTATTCTTTGATTTCTGAGCCAAGGAGCCAAGACAAGAAAAGAAGAGGAATAAGAGGATTAATTTTCTCATTTTTAAAATTCTAGTGGTTTATTTTGTGTAGTTAAAAAGAAAGCAAATTTTGTAAAATCCCTGAGAGTTATATTTCTCCGGTACAACGAAATAAGTTTTAAAACATAAATGCTTGTTTATCTTATTATTGATGCTTTACTATTATGTATATACTTAAATACCAAATATGGGTGACAAAAAATTTACTTTTTTTTAAACTAACATTAACATTATAATTAGACGGAGTTTATATCGAAGTTGTTTTAACCCAGATTTCAAGAAAGTAGCTTTGGGACTTTGACAATGGAGAGCTAACTTTAATAAAGGCTAAATAATTTTAACAGCAAGGAACGCAAGGATTTTGATTCTTAAAAAAGCACAACGAACACAACACTTTGCGAGCCTTACGAAATATAGAGATTGCAATAAAAACCTTGCGTACTTTGCGGTAAATAAAAAGAGTTAGATAGAATATTATCAAATTTATTCCAGTAATTTTTAAACTTAAATGGTATAAGGATACTCTTGAGAAAACATAAAACATCAATTTTGATTTATTTGTGGTGATGTTTTTTTTTTGTGTAAAAAAAATAAACCCCGAACTGACGATTCTTTTACCGTCCTATTTTGTGCTCTTGAGCTAAGACTTGAAGATTACAAAGAATAGAAGTTTTTTAAACAAAGAAAGCGCCTAAAAATTTTAGACGCCTTCTTTATTTTGAAGCTTAATTTCTAAATTCGCTTATTATTTTTTAATCACTTTTTGAGTGTAAGATGATTTGCCATCTGTTACTTTTACTAAATAAATTCCAGCTGCTGCGCTTGATAAAGAAACAGTTGCTGAAGTAGTGTTACTAACTGTAGAAGCTACTGTTTTTCCAGATAAATCAACTACCTGAACAGCGATAGCTGCAGTTGCTCTTGGAGCGTTAATGTTTAAAACATTAGTAATTGGATTAGGATACATCTGGATTCCTTCTGCGATAGTATTTTTTTGTGTAGATAAGCTAGTGTTGTTTGTGTAGGTAATTTTATTTGATGTGTAAATTGTTGTACCTGTACCTGCTGATGGTGTCATTGTAGTAAATGTTCCTGTGTTAGCAACAGTATAGGTTCCAAAATTGAAGGCAGCTCCAAGTGCTGGGGTATATCCGTTAATATAATCAATTTTAAGTGTTGTGTTGGTGCCTATGGTTGTGTTTCCAGTTACTGCTAATTGGCTGTAGTCAGTACCTGCTACAGCAGTTCCTTTTGCTTCTACGCGCATAGTACCATTATCGGCTAATGTAAAATTTCCAGTTACGATTAATTTTTTTACACTTGTATCTCCTGTAGGTAGACCAAAAGTTAAGGTGTTTACAGTAGGGTTTCCGGTTATGGTGGTGGTTCCTGTTCCAGCGTTGAATGCGGTATCTAAATTAATACTGTTGAAGGTTTCGCCTCCAGTAGCTAATTTGAAATAAGAAGTAGTGTATCCGCCTGAAATGGTAAGATTTGAGGTAGCGCTTCCTGTTATCGTGCCTGTTCCAGTAGTGGGTGATTCATTTCTGATTAAAGTTGTCTGTAGGCTAAATCCTGCAAGGTCAAGGTTTTTTGCGTTAGCGTTATTAAAGAATATTGGGTCATAAATGACACAATCTCCAGCTAAGGTTAGATTTCCAGCAGGGTTAAGAGCAATTTGAAGGCCTGCAAATTTATCTTTTAATCCTGGAACTTGTTTTAAATTAATAGTTTTTCCAGAACCAACTATGTATATAGCTCTGTCGCTATTAACGTCGTGCATAGCTGTTGCTCCTGTAATATTTCCGTATGTGCTGAAATTACCACCTGCAGTTAACGTTACTCCATCTCCATTTGTTCTTATTGTCCCATTCCAGTTTAGAGTTCCATTAGTTCTAAATACACTTCCAGAGACTGTATTTGTGGTAATTGAACCTCCTTGGTCGATTGTTAAATTCCCTGTAATTGTAGTAGTGATGGCGGTGGTCATATTTGCGGTTACGCTTCCCCCTGATTTAATTGTTAAAGCACCAATAGTCATGGCTACTGTGTTGGTAATTGTAACTACTCCTCCGCTTAAAACAGTAAAAGTGTCGGTAGCTGCAAAGGCAGGATTGCTGTAACCTGTAGCTCCAGTAGGATCATTTGTCCAGTTTGTGGCGGCTCCAGCCGCTGTGATGCTAGACGTTGTATTGGTATACCAAGCTGCAGCAAGGGCTTTGTTAGTAAAACTGCAAATAAGTAGAAGTAAAATAAGTGTAATTTTTTTCATTGTTTTTGTTTTAGGTTAAATAATTAATTTTATGAAAAGGTTGTCATTAAAAGCAAATTTTATAAAATTCCTGAGAGCAATATTTATCTGATACAACGAAATAAGTTTTAAAACATAAATGCTTATTTAACTCATTATTGATGCTTTACTATTAGATATAAATAATTAAAGATCAAATATGGGTGACAAAAAATTTACTTTTTTTTAATTAAACATTAACATTATAATTTTGCTAAGTTCATATTGAAGTTGTTCTAAAACACTTTTACCATTTTGATATTGCACCAATTTGGGATTATACTGGATTTCTGCAGTGGGAATGGGAAATAAAACCTGAATATTGGAGTTTAGGATAACAGTGATATATTAGGAGATCTCATAGATTAGTCTCTCTTAGCTCTACATCATGAAGTTAAGAGCATTTATAAAAAACAGCACGCAGATTTTAACAGATTTTTTTACTCATTTATCTGCGTAAATCTGCAACCCGAGCCTTAGCGAGCTGACGAAGTAAACCGTGCCGATAAAGGAGAGTAAGCAATAAAAGTTTCAACATGCTACAGTAAGTTGAAATCTAGAGATTCATTATTTTATTTTTTGAATGAAACTTATCTAACAAATGTGTATTTTTGTTTTGGTCACAGTAAGTCCAAACAGTTCTTACAATGCCAAACTAATGAGGATTGTATTTTACAAGAAACATTGGTATTTTACCAATTAGAAATTTCGCAACGATTTAATACCTTTACTGCATGGAAACAAACACTAAGCCAAAACACATTGGGCGTAATATTAGCCGAATCAGAGAATTGAGAGGGATGAAACAAGAAGCTTTGGCAATTGCTATGGGAGTAAGTCAGCAAACGGTTTCTAGTATGGAAAATAGTGAGACTATAGAGGAAGAAAAATTGAAAGAAATTGCAAAAGCATTAGGAGTTACTCCACAAGCCATTACTAATTTTTCTGAGGATGCTGTTTTTAATTTTTTTAATAATTTTTATGATAATAGTTCCAGTCAAGGAAATAGTTTCAATCAAGGTATGTTTGCAACATTTAATCCCCTTGATAAAGTTGTGGAATTGTACGAACGTTTAGTACAAGCAGAGAAGGAAAAAACAGAATATTTAGAAAGACTTTTTAAGGATAAAATCTGAAAATTGCATGAAAACAAAAACAAAAAATCACGACTCAATAGTCGTGATTTTTTGTTTATTGGAGTGTATATTTTAGATCTATTTAACCCGATCGCTCGGATATGTAATAAATATCTCGCACGGATAGCACGATTTTGCACACGAGATAGCGAACTGGCGAAGCAAATCTGCGTGCAAAAAAAACAATCCCTTAACGTAATGACATTAACCTTAACTTTGGAGAATCTGTGGTGTGAAGACTTAGTTTATGTTTACTATTGCGGCGAATACCCGAGAATATTCCCCGAGTTACTTATTATCATCAATTAATTTTTTCAAAGTAACCGTTGGTTTTAATTACTATCTTACGAAACAGTGCTTTGAATCACTGAAGATTATTTAAGATGTCTTGTAATAGCTTAGGTGCACTTTTCTTTAGCATTTCCCTATCCTTACTCTTATTCCATTCATCCAAAAATGCAGGTAAGCTCGTGTCTGTGGTAAAATTATTATCCCTTGCGGTAACTAGGTAATCCGCATTGGGTAGATCACTTACCGTTCTAAAATAATTTTTATGCCCCAATGGATTTGTGAAATTTCCAACGGTATTACCGATAAAAGAATTAGTATTCACATATATCCGTTCTTCCTTCATGAAATTTGCAAGTTCTGGATAGTGGGCAAGATAAACACTGGATATCGAACCATCCTTTGAGTATTTTTCATTCCACTGTTTTGTAAAATAATCGGAATAGCGTTTTTTACCCCAGGTTGTAAAATGAAAACTAACTTCGAAGGTTTCACTACAATCTAGAAAAATGTTGTTCTGAACAATGATGTGAGAACCTGTATTGGTAAATACTGCGATAACCTGATTACCTGGATTACCAATTTTATAGAAAAGATTATGATCTACCAGCCACCCTGCGGTTCCCTCATCAGCATAAACGGCGTGAACATGTTTATCTAACAAACCGATGTCATGAAAATAATTACCTCTGATCACCTGCCCACGCATGAGCTGATTAGCACCCAGAAAAGCATAGATGCCACCAAAATCCTTAAACTCATACAAAATGTCGTGAATTTCATTGCTTTCGATCAAATGGTCATTTCCTGAGATGGTGATCGCGCCATGTGGTGCATTAAATAGGTTGTTTTTTAACACTTTGTTACCAACTCCGGCCAATGCAATGGCAGGCGTGTAAACCCTATTATAATAGGCCCAATCATATATCTGACAATGTTGAACCACGTTATTCGACTTAGTTAGTGTTTCAGTGTCGCCACCATTAAGGCTTATAGCAGTGCCGCCAATGGCATGGATCTGGCAATTGTCTATTACTACGTTATTGCCTTTTACCGCCAGCGCTCCTTTGCCCAAATTGCTAAACTCACAGTTCAAAAAAGCAATGTCATTACATTCTTCAAGATTAACTGCCCGACTTCTACCAAGTTGGAAAGCAATTTGCTTAAACGTGACATGGCTAACTCCTTTGAGCTGGATCATGTCACTCGGGAGATCAGTTAATTGTAGGATAGATTTTTTTGAATCAAAATCTAAAGGCGGGTAAAAATATAACTTGCCAGCAGCCCTATCTATATAATACTCTCCTGGGACATCAATCTCTTCAAGCAAGTTGCAGGCAAAGAAAAAAGAGCCATCCGCTTTTAGGTCATATTTTTCTTTATACAGTAAAGAAATCGTTTTATTAATCGTGTCGATCTTATTCACTTTGTTTAATGACCATGCCCAATCTCTCGCAAAAATACCGTCAACCCAGACATCATTTGCATTTAGCCATTTTTTAACCCTTGCGTCGGTATATTCAAATGTGCCACTGTAGGCTTTTTGTGATGCTTGCACTCCCTCCACGGGTAATTCTACTTTTTCCAATCCCGGATCGACCACTTTATTGATAGGTATTACAGTGGTTCTCTTTTTTAACAAGTAAGGATCCCCCGCATTCGGGTAACGGGCAAGGGTCATCCTTGAGCCATTATAAAACAACTGGGTTGGTGGAGTCTCATCAGGACGCCCAAAGCCAATAGGTTTAATTTCTCCCAGATCAAGGGCTCCGTCCTTTTTAAGATCATACTCTAGTACTTTGTTCCTGGCTTCTGGGCTAATGATGCGGGCCTTTATTTGGGAGTCTGAGATTTCTCTAAAAAAGTTGTTCTTTACTATTTTTCCAGCGCTAATAATTACTTTTCCTAATCCGCTGATCAGCACAGGAGCTGTATTCTCATTTTTTAAGTTTAATATAATTGGCTGAGTGAGCGTATAGGTGCCTGGCTTAAAATCAATAAATAAAGTGTCGGTTGCCCCAGCTTTAGTTTTATGACGCGTTATTTCTTTGATTAGCTTTTCAGGCCAGTTGACATCTTTTGGCTTTAAGCTAAGATGGGTATTGGTTGGTTTTATAACCCCTCGTATGGTGTTGCTGCATTTTGAAGAAGAAGTTAGGATTGATTTTGCAAATTGTGTTTGCGAAATCAATAAGATGGCTAGTAAACTAGTAATGTATCTCTTTTTCATATATGTAAAAGTTATTTATTATAGGCATATATATTATGCTTCGCCATTTCGCTAACGCTCGTGTCGCCTATTTATTTATTGGTATTTGCTTCACTGAGTTAATATTTTTCATAGGTGTTCAGCGAATTTCATTTGCTTACGCAAACCTTTTGCTAATGGCGATTTCATTTAGATTTATTGTTTTATAAAATTCAGGAATACCACATCATTTTCATTAATCTTAATATCTCTGCTGTATTTCCCTTTGGAATCGATAGTTATTTTTTCTATGGCAATTGGCTCGCCATTATTCTTTTGTTTCAGGATATTTACTTGTTCCTTAGTTAGATCATGTGGTTTATTCATTCCTAAATAGTCTGTGTAAACATCATTAACTTTGTATCCAACTTTGTATATTTCCAAAGTATATTTCCCTTTTTGGAGTCCAGCTACTTCAATTTTTACGCTTCCTTTTGGTTTGGAAGGTAAATCTTTATTATAATATTGCTGATTATTAACTGCATCGCCGGGATGCGTATTCGTATAATCCCAAAATAGCAGCTGCATATCTCCTTTTTTGTTTTTGGTAGCCCAAGATTCCGTATCGCTATTTTGAAGTTCCGTTGCTCCCAATTTGTTCAAAAAAGAATAGGAGAAATAAGCCGGTTTCTTAATCCCTTGAGTATTCATCAATCCGAATCCACCGTGAAAAGGAGTAAATCTTGGACCAGCTTCCTCAAAAATATCAGTAAAAACCCAATAAGACATAGAATTTGCCGCATTACCCACTTGTTTGAGTTTTTGAAGAATAAAAGCCGCCGAATGATAACTGTCGTGAATTGGATCAGTCGGAGTTGGTGATGTACTCCATTCGGTATAATGCAATTCAAGATTTGGCTTTGCAGAACTTGCAATTTGCTTGCGAGAATTAATAACATTCCTGCTTACACTTTCTTCGTCTTTACTCAAAATATGTCCCTTAGTTCCAAATTCATCCACAAAACCACTCTTAGTCCCGTAAGTATGTGTTGAAATAAAATCTATCGGAACATTGTTCTCGTTGCAAAATGCAATTGTTTCCGGAACCCAAGCCGCTCCGGCAGTTCCGGGACCTCCCACTTTATAAGCTGGATTTACGCTCTTGACGGCTCTTGCCGAATAATCATACAATTTAAAATAGTCCTCTCGAGTTCCCTTCCAAAAAATATTTGCTAAATTGGGTTCGTTCCAAACTTCAAAATACCAAGTCTTTACCTCTTCGGCACCATAGCGTTCCGTAAAATGCTGTGTTAGATTACGGATTAGGTCTTCCCATTTTTTATAATCTTTCGGAGGCGTTATATTTCCTTTCCACCAAAAAATGGTTTGGCTTCCGCTGGCCAATGCCGAAGGCATAAATCCTAATTCTACAAAAGGCTTCATTTTGATATTCAAAAGAAAATCAAAAAGAGCGTCAATATATTGATAATTGTATTCGGGATTTCCATTTTTGTCTTCACGATAAACCCCCATATCATCAGTCAATAAACCATGCATCCGAATGTATTTAAAATCACATTCCTTTTTTAGCAAAGTCAGTTGTTGCTGCCAGTCTGCCCGCAATCCTTCATTGGCTCTTCCTGCTCCAATACATTCTTTGAACATGGTATTAAGTGCTCCTGTCGATTTATTATAATCCACTTTTATGATTCTGTCGGCAATGACTTTATTGGTAGTGCCATCATTTTGCCCCAACAGTTTAACGTTGTTTAGACATAGGGAAATAATTAATAGTGCTAAAAGTTTCTTCATTTTATAGATTATTTTATATGACTGTTCGCTAAGCGGACTAATAACCCAATAAAGCACGCAGATGACACGGATTTTGCTTGGCCAGTCTGCCTTTTGGGTTCGGGTCGCTGATATTAATGTAAAAATCCGTTTTTATCGGCTTAAATCCGTGTCATCCGTGTGCCATTTTCAAAATTGGTATTAGTCACGGATAGTTATTTTAACGTAATTATTATTTTAAAGTGGGTATTTATTAATCGAAAAGCCCCAATATTTGAGGCTTTTTGAATAAATAATTATTTTCAATAGATTTACAAACTAAAAGATTGAACCACTTTACCTACGTAATCATTTTCTGTAGCTCCATAAAAACTAAATCTGGTATTATTGGAGAAAGTATAAGTTCTTAATTGAGATGTTGGATCATTAGGATCGCTGGCTTTTACAGTTGGGGCTCCAAATTTAGTAATAATAGCATCCATTTTTGTGTTTGTGTTGTTTATTTTCCAAGCATTTCCCAAGTCACCAGCATAGTTTGTATAATTCACTTTAGTACCATCAGGCATGGTAGTAAAAAAATTAGAACTGTTTAGATTTATATTGTTTACTTCAAACGTACCTGCAGTTGTTTTTCTAATTGCAACAGAAATTCCTTTTGATGGATATGCCCATAACTCAACTGAAGAATCCGTAGTTGAAGTTGTTTTGTTGGTTGGCGCTCCCAAAAGTTCCAAAACTTTAGAAGATGGATCGGTCGGTCTAATTCCTTCTGCGTAAGTATAAGTAGCGTCAACTCCGTGAGTAAAAAAACCCACTTCTATACCACTTTCTGTTTTGCTGTCAGCGTTCTTTAACTGCGCAAATACTAATGATCTCGGAGCGGCCACAGCTGACGTTATATCAAATGTGGTAGCTGCTGTTTTGGCAAATTTAAGTGGTGTTGCAGTATTAAGACTATATAGATTTGCGTCTGTATAGCCGGTTCCGTCAATATTCAAAGTTATTTTTTCTTCGATGTAGGCATTATTTTTAGTCACTGTAACGCTGTTAATTGCCACAGCTTCATTGTCATCTGTTGAGCAAGATGCTAAAAGACCTATCAGACATAGCCCCAAAATATTGTGAATTATATTTTTAAGAGATTTTTTTCCCATGATTTGTATTGTTAAAAAGTTTTTATTTAAAAACGAATTATATTTTTTATAAGCTAACTCAGATGGGTGTAATTCATTAAAGTCTTAAATAATTACACCCAACGAGCTAAGCTAGTTTTACTATTTCCAAAGTTCGTTTTGAACCAGTTTAGTGTTTACTCCCATTTCTCTCAAAGGAATAGGAAATAACGTGTATTTGTCTGCAGCGTTTTCTGCTCCAGCAGCATAAACTTTATATCCCGTGTTTTGTGTGTTATTACGTATTTCAGCACCCACTGATTTCATTGTGGAAACATATTTACCCCAACGAATCAAATCCAAGCGACGGAAGCCTTCGAAACACAATTCAAGAGTACGCTCTTGTTCAATGGCTAATTGAAAATTATCCTTTGATAAACCGGCAGGTAAATCAGAAACAGCAGAAGCGACGTTAATATTTAATCCAAAAGCTCTTCTTCTTACTTGATTAACGGCATCGTATGCAATTGCAGTAGGACCATTTACTTTATTTTCGGCCTCGGCCAACATTAACAATACATCTGAATAACGCAATATAGGCCAGTTGATCGAGGTATTATTTTTATCTTTTACTCCTGCCTCGTATAATCTTCTCCATTTACCAATATATCTATAATGATTGGTTGTGGCATAAGGAGTTTGTACCATAGAAACATCTTTATCACCTTTTAAAGTTACTGCCGTAAAGGTAAACGGTGACATTGCCCAGTCGCGACGCAAATCACCCGGTTTATAAGCTTCCCATAATCTTGCGATACCCGCTGATGTTCCATAACAGAATCCGATAGAGTTCTGGAAGGCAAGATTTTGCATTGAAATTCCAATAGTACTACCTACACGACCAAATTCCACTTTACCATCCGTATTGTTTCCTTTAAAATCAACTTCCCACATAGATTCCTTAATATTGTACTTATTCTGGCACATATTAATAAAAGTTTGGGCATAGGCATTATTAGTAAAAGCAAGAACATTGATATTCGCACCAGTTGCAGGGACTAGAGTAACAGCAGGCGTGTTTAATGACGCATCAAAAGTGGTGTTCAAAGCATGCTGCCCAGAATTTTTCACCTTGGTAGCCCACTTCAATGCTTCCGCATATGCGGTTGGGTCATTGTTAGGAACTCCAGCCATTGTCAAATAAACTCGCGCTAAAATTCCTTGTATTGCGGTTTTTGTAATACGGCCAGAAGAACCTCCTAACTCAGGTGCTGTTGACTCATACACTTTACTTTCGGCATCGGTCATATCTTTAATGATTTGAGCATAAGTATCAGCAGGAGCTGACTGAGCAATATACACATCATCCGGACCTGTCGTAGCCGTCAATTTCAACGGAATATTACGGAAATGTTCGACCAAAAGAAAATGATAATAGCCTCTTAAAAATAGGGCTTCACCCAATATCTCCTGACGCTTTGTTTCGTCCATTACGGGTTTGTTGATATTCGCAATCACTTGATTGGCACGGTCAATACCCATATAAAGAGTATTCCATAACTTACCTACTACAGCATCTGCAGTATTAAAATTGTTCCCCCTAACACCGGATATTGTACTGCTTACATAAACACTTTCGTCAGTAGTTACATCAGTCCATTCCCATAGCATATCTTGATAATAACAATCCGAACTTTGATTGTTCAAGGCATCGTAAACCCCTGCCAAACCTTTTGTAAGCCCAGCCTCATCAGTAAAAAATTGGTCGGCAAAAACGGTATCGATAGGCTCAGTGTTTAAAAAATCTTCACAAGACACTGTAGTAAGTGCCAAGGCTGCAACTAAAAAATATATCTTTTTCATTTGTTTTTATTTTTAAATATTAAAACGAAGCTCTGGCTCCAATTGCTATTGTACGAGCTCTAGGATAGGCTGAGAAATCAAACCCTGCAACCAAAGCAGAACTGTAAGTGCTTACTTCAGGATCCATACCTGTATATTTAGTCCAAGTAATTAGGTTTTGAGCTGAAGTATAAAGTCTTAATGATTTCATTTTAAATTTACTAACCAATTTTTCATCAAAATTATAACCAAAAGAAACTGTTTTAAGTCTGATGTACGAACCGTCTTCTATTGTACGAGTAGAGTAACCAGCAATAGCTGCAGTAGTTCCTCCAAGACGAGGTATATTAGAATCCGGGTTACCAGCATTCCAACGATCTGCATAAGTTGCAAACATATTAAGGTTAGCATTGTTACTTCCTCCTTCAAACAAAATACGGTTGGTATTCATCAGGTCATTACCATATGACCATTGAAAAAACACATTCAAATCAAATCCTTTGTAAGTAAAATTATTAGTAAAACCTCCTACGTGTTTTGGTAAAGTATGTCCTATTACACCCGCATCATCAGCAGTAAGTTTTCCATCGCCGTTGATATCTTTAAATTTGATATCTCCTGGACGTATCGCAGTTCTTACGTTACCGTTATCTGGAACACCTAATTTTAGTAGAGGAGTACCGCTAGCATCATAGTCGAACATGCTGGTTTTATAAGTTCCTTCATATACATAACCATACATTTGTCCAATTGGCTCTCCAACTTTTGCAATTGAATAAGGTACATTTTGCCATGCAACATCCCAGTAGATATTGGATTTCAATTCAGTCTGATTATCTGCCAATCCAGTTATTTTATTTTCATTAAATGAAATATTAAAAGACGTTGACCAAGAAAAAGTAGGCGTTTTTACGTTTACGGTGTTTAAAGTAAGCTCCAAACCTTTATTTTCCATCGAACCAACATTTTTGGAAGCGTTTAAGTAACCTGAAGAAGCAGGAAGATCAGCTTTTAATAATAAATCTTTGGTTTCTTTTTTATACACATCGGCAACAAAGGTGATGCGTTGATTAAAAAATCCTAAATCAATACCAAAATTGGTTTGTGCCGTAGTTTCCCATTTCAAATTTTCATTCCCTAAATTTGACGTAACAATACCATCCACATATTCATTGTTAAATACATAACCTTTATCATACGGAGAATTAAATTTAGTCAGGTAGTCAAAATCACCTACTCTATTATTTCCAGTTTCACCATAAGAAGCTCTAAACTTACCATCTGATAATGTCTTATTCTTTTTCAGGAATTTTTCATTTTTAAATCTCCATGAGAAAGCTCCCGATGGGAAATATCCCCAGTGATTTTTAGAAGAAAACTTAGACGAACCGTCAGCTCTCATAGATGCAGTAAGTAAATATCTTGAATCATAGTTATAATTTACCCTTCCAAGAAAAGAAGCCATTGTCCAAACAGAATGTGTATTATCAACCTTTGGTCGAACACCTTGATATTCTAGCGGAGTATCATACTGTAAAGCATCAAGCCCCATTTCCTCATTTGGAAGAAAATTACCTATTACTCCATAATTTTCACTAGTTCCTTTTTGCATAGTAAAACCACCCAATGTATTTATGCTGTGTTTATTATATGTTTTACTCCAAGTCAAGGTGTTTTCATTCAGCAAGTTTTGAGTATTATTTCTCATGATCCTACCATTAATCCCGTTAACACTTCCAGCCATCCCGCCTGAGGTCAAATGGTTATTGAAAATGTTATTTGTATTTTTGGTGTCAACAATTCCACCAGTAACGCGAAGTTTTAAACTAGGGATAAACTCGTATTCCAAATACCCATTGGCAATTAAATTGTTTGTTACTCTTTCATTGAGTTGATTTTCTAAATTAATAACCGGCTGAACACGATAATCTGCAGAACGATTGATATCTGGATCTGTAAGTTCAGTATCCGGATCTATTGAAGAAGTGCCGTATCCTGTGATAGGACGATACCCCCAAATAGAGTACATAGTATAATTCGAGTAACTACCAGTATTTTGAGAAGGCACGTTTCCACTTGCATTCGTATAACTGTAATTCGTATTGATTCCCACTTTAAATTTTTTACTAAATTGGTGATCCAAAGTTAAGCGGCCTTGGTATCTAATGTAGTTGGAATTAATTACGATACCATCTTGATCCACAACATTTCCTGATAGAAAATATTTTGTTTTTTGGGTTCCTCCGCTTACGGATAGATCGTAAGTATTCATGAAAGCACTTTTTAACGTTTTATCCTGCCAGTCATCACCTTCCATAGTTTTGTAACTATCTATAGTTCTTCCTGGTGGTAAGTAAAGTTGTGTTGGACTTTTGAAAGGTGCTGCACCAATAGGTGTAGGGTCTCTTTCAATTTGCATTTTCACAAATTCGTAAGGGTCCATCACTTGCACTTTGTTGTTCAATTGCTGAATGGCTGTGGTATTCATGAAGGTAAACACGGGTTTGCCCACTTTTCCTTTTTTAGTGGTGATTACTATAACACCATTGGCTCCCCTTGCTCCATAAATGGCGGTTGCAGAGGCATCTTTCAAAATATCAATAGTTTCAATATCCTGTGGATTAAGGCTGTTGTTGTCCATACCTTCTATAGGGAAACCATCAATAACATACAGAGGAGCATTGGATTGGGTAACCGAGTTGTTTCCACGGATTACAATATTTATTCCTGCTCCAGGTTGACCATCACCTGAGCTAACCTGTACCCCTGCTACACGTCCTGCCAAAGCTTCATCGAATGAACGCACAGGCGCTTTTATTATGTCTGTCATAGATACCGAAGCAACAGAACCAGTGATATCTTTTCTTTTTACTGTACCGTACCCTACAACTACAACATCATTCAAAGTTCCTGTGCTTTCTTTTAGGGAAATATTGACAGTAGTTCTACCATTCACTTTAACCTCCTGTTTATCAAAACCGATATAAGTTACTACAAGAACTGCGTTTTCACTGCTCAGCTCAAGAGAAAAATTTCCGGTATAGTCTGATTGAGCAACATTAGTAGTTCCTTTTTCCAGAATATTTGCACCAGATAAAGGTTGGCCACCAGCTTGATTGGTAATCTTTCCCGATATACGACGCTTCTGTACCTTGCTATTTGCATTATTAGTTTTGATATTTTCTTTGATAATAATATTATTATCACCCGATAATTTAAAATTAAAATTACCGCCCAATAAACTTTGTTCCAATAATTTTGAAACTTCGATTGCGCCTTTTTTCAATTTTACTTTCGGCATATTCGCAAACAGATCTTCAGGGTAAATAAAACGATATTTAGTCTGTTTTTGAATAATGTTAAAAACTTCATCTACCGGCACCATTCTATCTTCCTCAATAGTCACTTTCTGTTGAGAAAATGATTTTTCGGTCGTGAAGCTAAATAGCGTTATACTTAATAAGAAAAGAAATGTTTTCATAATAGTAAATAATATTCGTTTTCGAAATAACGAATGTCCCTTGGTTAATTTAAATTTCATAATTTTGCATTGTGTTAGTTGAATAATGGTTTAATTAATACTCATTTAGAGGGTCGAAGTCTATGCACCGCCAAATGTTTGACTTCGTTCCCTTTTCTTTTAAATAATTTTATTTTATTTCAGAATCACAGTTTTACCTGTAATTTTATAATCTTTAATAATTCCAAAACCTTTAATAGTTTCTAAAACTTCTTCTATCTTTTGGTCTTTTCCTATAGTACCATTGAATCCGGATTTTTTAAGTTCAGGATTTGCAAATTCTACATCCAAATCATACCATCTGGATAGTACCTTCATTATGTCTTCCAAAGATTTTCTTTTGAAACTAAAAACCCCTTCCTTCCAGGATATTTCATTATAGACATCAACAGTGTTAACCACTAATGTTTTAGATTTCAGGTTTAGATTTGACTGTTGGTTCGGTATTAATCTCTGTTTGCTGTTTTCGGCAGTTACATCCACTTTACCTTCAACCAAGGTTGTATAAACATTAGTTTCATCTTTGTAGGCTTTAATGTTAAACTCCGTACCTACCACCTCTACTTCTTGAGATTTATTCAAAACCTGGAACTTAGCACCTTTATGTGCTGTACTAGGAGAAACATCGAAATAGGCTTCACCATACACTAGCTCCACTTGACGAAGTTCACCTTCAACAAAAGCTACAGGAAATTTTAATTGAGATTCCGAATTTAACCATACTTGTGTTCCATCCGATAATTTAATTGAGAATTGTCCTCCTCTCGGTATAGTTAGGTAATTGTAGGCAATTTTTGTTTGCTCTTGTTGTGCACCTTTATAAACAATATTCTTTCCGTTGCTGGTCGCATTATGTGTATGGAAACTATTGCCACTTTTTAATACCACTACAGAACCGTCTTCAAGGGTTAATGTTGCTTTATCCGTTCCAGGTTCAATAGCAGTAGTAACAATTGCTGGAGTAACCTCTATAGGTGTAGTAGTAGATAAATTATTTCTAAAAACGTAGGTAGTGGCTAATATTCCAACCACAACGGCTGCAGCTGCATATTTGAACCAACGATTTCTAATAGAAATCACCTTAGGCTCTTCTTTAACAACTTGCACTAAAGGGTTTTCTAGTCTAGAGACAATTTTAGTCCATGCTTTATCTTTATCGATATGATCAGCAAATGCTATTTGTCTGGATTTTTTATACAGTAACAATATATCCTTAAACAGAACTTTGTTTGCAGGTGCCTCATCTAACCATTTTTGCAAATCGTTAAATTCGGTTTCACTTATTTCTTTCGTCGTGTATAACGAAATAAGTTTTAAAATATGGGCGCTAATTTTACTCATTATTGATGTGTTATATTATATATATAATCAAAGATCAAAAATGGGTGACAAAAAATTTACTTTTTTTTAAACTAACATTAATATTACAATTACATCAAGTTTACCGCGAAGTTGTTTTAAGGCTCTTGCATAATGAGTTTTCACCGTATTTACTGAAATATCAAGCTGTTCAGCCACGTCTTTATATTTCATATTATCCAATACAATAGCTTTAAAAACTTCCTTGCTTTTTTCAGGTAAAGCTTCTACTTGTTCAAAAAGCTTCTTTTTTTCTTCTTCCAAAGTAGCAAAATCTAATTGTTCCTCCTCCATTAATTTATTGACAACATTTTCGATATCTTTAAATTGATACTTAGATTCCTTTTTGATAGCCTGTAAAGTATTATTTTTTACAGATTTGAACAAATAAGGTCCTATAGCATTGTCGATTTTCGTATATAACTTTTCATCCCAAAGCTTTATAAATAAATCCTGTACAATATCTTCGGCTAACTGAAACGAATCACAATATTTAAAACTATAAGTACACAAAGGCATATAATACTTATCAAACAATTGATTGTATGCAATAGGATCATCTTCTTTAAGTCTTTCAAGAATTTGTATATCGTTTAATTTCATAAAACCGCTTAGGATTAATAGTATTTATCTGTGGTATTTCTTTTTGCCAAATTTCGAGCCAAATATATTATTTTATAAGATATAATTCATTCTTTATAAAATATTATGATTTATCAATTAAATATAACAAAAATTTCACATTACGATAATCTGCAATTTGTAAAAGCCAAGGAAATAGTAGAAACTTTATAAAATGAATCAATATTGCAAATTCAATAGACAGTATTCAAGTCTCCAATATTCTGGAATTAGTCACTTTACCACTTAGTAAATTTTACATTCCTTTAAATTTACCATTAAAAGTCATAGCGAAGCATTAACATAAAAATTAAATAATTTAGAATCAATATACCTTAATTGTACCTTAAAGGTATCT
The DNA here is from genome assembly GCF_052683105.1 of Flavobacterium sp. WC2509. Classification (NCBI taxonomy): domain Bacteria; kingdom Pseudomonadati; phylum Bacteroidota; class Flavobacteriia; order Flavobacteriales; family Flavobacteriaceae; genus Flavobacterium; species Flavobacterium sp. WC2509. Next base: position 399,724 of record NZ_JBQZFG010000001.1, read on the forward strand.
ATAAAATTTTAAAAACACTAGATATTTAAGATAAAAAACACATAAATTCACAACGTTGTTACAAAAAAAAAGCTTTTCAATAATAATCATTTCTGATTCATTTTGAAAAGTAAGTACTACATCAACGGGAATTTGTATGTGAGAGTATAAGCCCAAAAGCCCACTTCTTACGAAATGGGCTTTTAAATCAGTTTATATGCTTTAATTTAATTCTTTTACAAACATTTGAATCTTAGCATATCCGAAATTTTAATAATTTTAAAAGATTAGGATTATTTTACACTTACAAGTAAAGGTTCTTTTATTTGCTGATAAAAATTATTCAAGTAGTTCTGCCATTTTTTGGCATCGGTAATTTCTCCAGCCTTATCCCAAGCAGCTCCACTGTAGTAAATGACAGGAACATTGTTTTTAACTTCAGTTCTTGCCAAAATTTGTTTGTTGGTCACCATCATATTCGTCACAGGTGAGGTTAATAAAGCACCAACACCAGTTGTACCATCTTGGCCATGAACAGGCTCCCAATACCCCATAAGTCCCTGTTGTTCATTTAATGATATAACACCATTTTCAGGTCTTTTGATTATACCTACTACTACAGGTAGTGGTTTATCACCGTCAAAAGAATAAAGATTTTCTATTCTGTTGAGTTGAGAACCCGCATCTAGAGAAATAGTTTTTGTGGCTTTAACTTTTATTCCGCCAGCATTCCAAGTATCAAATGTTAATTGAAAAGTAGAGCGCAAAGGTCCATTGTCCAATACTTTCCATTGACGGTAATTTGCCGAATAATAAATGGAGTCTTTTACATAAGGTGCCATATTCCCCGCTCCCAATGAAAATCCAACATGATAATAATCCATTCCGTCACCATGGTCGATATGGTATTCGTTTCGCTTATATCTTTCGTTGATTATGAGCCTATCGGTTCGTTTTACCCAAACATCTAAACCATAGGCATCATACTCGGTGTGTTCTAATGCTTTTCCGTAGGCACGAAAGGCTATCTTGTCATTTTCCCAAGCAAAATCATCTTTACGCTCCGGGACATAACGAGCATAAGTTTTAGCAATAAAAGTTTCTGGTTTTCCTTTTTGTATAAAAACAGGAAGTGTAGTTTTTGCTTTAAAATCAAGCTGTATCAATAAATTTTGAATTTCAGGCAGTCCTTGGTGTTCCAACTGAAAAGGAATTTGCTTTTTGGTAATTGAGTTAATGACAACAAAATTGGTAGTATCAATTTGAGGATAATGAGATGTAATCGTTTTCCAAGATATGGCCACTACGGCTGCTTTTCGTTCCAAAGACGAATTGTTTTGGATGGAAACAGTCACTTTGGCCTGCGCCAAAATCACTAATGGAAAAATCATAAGAGCTAAACTGGAAAAGGTTTTTCTAAATTTCATAATGAGTTATAAGGTTTCGGTTATATAAATGAATTAAAATTAAAAAGAGTTTTTGGTAGACATTCGTCAAATTAGTTGAACAGCTATTATTGATATTTCATACAGTAAACTAGCCTCTTCATACATATATCGATCTCATACTCATTATTGATGTCCTAATACTATAATATAATCAAGTATTAAAAATGGGTGACAAAGATTTACTTTTTTTAAACCAACAATACCATTATAATTAAATCCGTGACAATCTGTTCAATCCGTACAATCTGTGGCTAATTTTTTCTCAATCCCACATACTAAATGAAGCGTTTGTAAAGCGGTTCCCCTTCCTCCTGCTTCTTTTCTCTTCATTCCAATTTTTTAGTTGCAAAAGTACACTCGGAATTGCATAATTTTGTAATGCGTTAAGTAACCAGCTTCTTGATATCATACTATGAGCAATACATTTTCTAACAACAGACAAATAGGAATAGCATCCACTTTTTCTGAACTTGTAAATACTGATTTTAACGGAGAAATGAATGCGCTATGTTGGTACAGAAATTTGGAAGGTGATTTTGAAGACATTGTAAGTCAACTGCAGATAAAAGAAAATATAACAGAAGTTTATCCTGAAGATCTATTGGCACTCCAACTATCTGAAAAGGGAATTATAGCAAGAGAAATCATTTTAAATGATTTACAATTATTAACCGATTTTGGAGCATCCCCTTCTCTTAATTTACTTAAATGCTATGAACGGGATGATGAATTTGATTTCATATCCACTGATGTGTATTCGTATCATGTAGATCGTTCACCAATTGCAACGGATACTTTTCTATGCACCTATCACGGAGCTGCAAGTGATATTATTTCTAATGAACAAGCGGTACAAAAAATTCTAATCCCTGAAATTCGAAAAAAGCTGGCAACGTTACATAACGGACCATCGGAGGAATTTGAAAACTTTTTGAAAGAAAATTATTTTGATCTGCATTATGAGGCACAACCCCATATAGTGCCTATTAATTTAGGATTAGGACATCTTTGGCGTCTGGCAGTGGATCATCCAAAACAACAAGTACCACCATGTATTCACAGAGCACCAATAGAAAATGAAGGAGAATATCGTTTATTGCTGATTTGCTAAAAAAACAGTTTCATTAATATTCTCTACGCTATGTAAATATCTTACTCAGCTGGCAAGTATATATTAAATGTCGCACCTTGCATACTCTCTCCATTGGCTGTTATGATACCGTTATGATTTTCAACAATTTTCTTGACAATGGCAAGCCCAATACCAGTACCTTCATAAATATCTCTGCCATGTAATTTCTGAAAAACTCCAAATATTTTTTCATTGTACTGTGGCTCAAATCCAATTCCATTATCAGCAAAACTAATGTGATAGTAATTCGTTTTTCTCTCTAATTCAGTACCATCTATAAGCCTGCTTTTTATATGTATATGCAATGGAACTTCTGCTTTTGCAAATTTAATTGAGTTGTGAATTAGATTTTCCATCAGCTGTACAAATTGAAAAGGAATAATTTTGACTGAATCATGAAACTCGGTTGTAATAACACTGTTTGTTTCTAATAGATTTTCTTTTAATGCTTCCTTTACGTCATCAACAACTGTATCGAGATCTACTTTTTCAAATCTCCGCTCTACAATAGTGACGCGGGAAAAAGTCAAAAGACTATTGATTAGTTCACGCATTCTATTAGTGGCATAAAGAATTCTGTCAAATTTCTGTTTACCGTCTTCTGACAAATTCGGATATTCATTATGAAGGATGCGATTCGTAAAAGTCTGAATTTTTCGTAAAGGCTCTTGAAGATCATGACTGGATATATAAGTAAAAGCATCCAATTCCATGTTTTTCTTTTTAAGTTCTTCCGCATGTTTTTCTATTGCGGCATATTGAGAAGCGAGTTCTTTATTGGTTTTTAAAATAATTTCATTAAGTGCATGGGTTTCTTCTTCCTTCTTTTTTAACTCCTGATTTTTTCGAAACAATTCGGTAAAAACCATGACTTTGGCTTGTAATATTTCGGGCGATAACGGCTTAATCATATAATCAACAGCACCCGATTGATACCCTTTAAAAATGTATTCCGAACTATTCATATTGGCAGTTAGAAAAATGATAGGAACATGTTTTAGTTTATCGCTTTGCCGAATTAATTCAGCTGTTTCAAAACCATCCATCAACGGCATTTGTACATCCATCAGTATAATGGCAAAATCCTGATTTTTCAGTAAGATTCGCAATGCATCTTTTCCTGATGTTGCTTCAACAAACTGATAACCTCTATTAGCCAGAATGACTTGCAAAGAAAGTAAGTTTTCTTTTTTGTCATCCACTATTAATATTTTAACTGCCTTATCTTCCATTATATCTGCATTAAAAATAAAATTATTATTTAAGCCACACACGCATTAGCGAAGATAACTGTTCTACATTTACAGGTTTGGTTATATAATCCGAAGCTCCCGATTCAATACAACGCTGTCTGTCACCTTTCATTGCTTTTGCTGTTACGGCAATAATAGTAAGATCTTTATGTCTGGCATCTTTTCGAATACGTTTCATAGTCTCATAACCATCCATTTCCGGCATCATAATATCCATCAGGACAATATCAATATTGTTCTTTTCATTAAGAATATCAATCGCTTCCTGACCACTTTCTGCACTGATAACATCTAATCCATAACGTTCTAAAGCAGTTGTTAAGGCAAATAAATTACGAACATCATCATCTACGAGTAATACTTTCTTTCCTGGCAAAATATCTTCTTTTAAATAAAAAGATTCTATACTGCTTCTCATCGCATCAGGCAGTTCTTTATGGACACGGTGCATAAATAAAGCGGTCTGATCAATTAGCTCGTCCATCGAAACCGCACTTTTTAAAATAATACTATGGGCAAATCTATTAAGTCTTGCTCTTTGTTTCTTATTGACATCACCAGCCGAATGTATAATAATTGCCGTCTCCTGTCCTGCTATATTATTTTCTAAATCGCTAATTATATCAAGACCATCTGCATCTGGCAAAACCAAGTCTAAAATAATACAATCAAATGATTTTTGTTGTATCTGCTCCACTGCTTCTTTAGCTGTTTTGGCACTAAAAACAGTAATATCATCGCCTTCAATAGCTTTTAATATTCGGTCTAATTCATCCTGATTATCATCAACAACTAAAAGATTTTTAGCTTTTTTGTTTTTAAAATCATGAATATCATTAAACAGATAGTTTAGCGAATCATTCTTTACTGGTTTCAGAAAGAAGTTTCTTGCCCCGCGTTTTAGCCCTTTATTTCTTTCGTCTTCACCCGAAATAATATAAACCGGAATATGACGCAGGTTAAAATCTGTTTTTAGTCTGTCGAGAATTTTCCAGCCGCTGGTATCCGGCATATTCAAATCCATCGTAATTGCGTGAGGACGAAACTGATTGATGAAATCAATGACATCATTTCCTTTTGTGGTAACAATCGCCTTGATTCCATTGAGATGCGCCTGCTCCAGCATAATTTTGGCAAAAGTCAGATTATCTTCAGCAATCAAGAGCACTTTATCATCGGGTTTAATATCAGTTCTGTCATCCCCTACCTCATCAACGAAAAACAAATCAATATCAGATCTATTAAATTTTTCTGATGGCAATGATTTAATTCGGCCTTTAATATCGGTTTCTTCTTCGACATCAATATCTTCTATTTCAGGAATATGAACATATTTTAAAGGAAGAAATAAAGTAAATTTACTTCCGATGTTTGTTTCACTCTCCAATTCAATACTTCCTCCCAATAAATCAGAAAGTCCGCGGCTAATAGAAAGTCCTAAACCTGTTCCTCCATATTTACGACTTGTTGAACCTTCGGCCTGTTGGAAAGCTTCAAAAATGATATTTTGTTTTTCTTTGGAAATTCCAATTCCAGTATCTGAAATTTCAAATGCTACGACATCTTCTGCATTTTCAAGACTGATATTATTAATTTTCCAGTTGTTATGTGCTTTGTAAATTTTAAGTTTTACTTCTCCTTTTTCGGTAAATTTGAAAGAATTTGAAAGCAGGTTTTTCAAAATTTGATTTAACCTTTGTGAATCTGTTTCTATCAATTCCGGAAGATTATCATCCATCGTAATATTAAAACGAAGATGTTTGGCTTCAGAAATTGGATTGAAAGTAGAAGCCACAAATCGGCTGATTTCTTCAAAACTGATTGGGTTATAATCCACCGAAATATATCCGGATTCAATTTTAGATAAGTCAAGAATATCATTAATCAGCTGAATAAGGTCATCACCACAAGAGTTAATTGTTTTCGCAAACTGAATTTGTTTTTCAGATAAATTTCCGTCACGATTCGCAATTAATTCGTTCGCTAAAATCTGCAAACTATTCAATGGCGTTCTTAACTCGTGCGACATATTCGCTAAAAACTCTGATTTATATTTGGATGTCAAAGTCAGCTGATCGGCTTTTTCTTCCAAAGCTTTTCTGGCAACCTCAACTTCCTGATTTTTAAGCTCTACCTCTTCTTTTTGATTAGCTAATAAAAAGGCTTTTTCTTCCAGTTCCTCATTGGTGTTTTTCAATACTTCCTGCTGGCTTTTTAGCTCTCCTGCTAATGATTGTGATTGTACCAAAAGTTCTTCCGTTCTTGAATTTGATTCGATCGTATTCAATACAATACCAATACTTTCTGTTAATCCTTCAAGGAAATCCAAGTGCGTTTCGCTAAAAGTATCCAATGAAGCTAATTCAATAACGGCTTTTAATTGTCCTTCAAATAATACGGGTAAAATGATCACATCTTTTGGTTTAGCATCTCCAAGTCCGGAGTTTATTTTGATGTAATCTTTAGGAACATTACTCAAAATAATTCTCTCTTTTTCAACCGCAACCTGACCAATCAATCCCTCGCCCATGGCGTATTGCGTTGGAGAATCTTTTCTTTTAATATAAGCGTATGATGCAATCAGATTCAGTTTTGAATCATCAAAATTTTCACCTTCCTGCAAAATATAAAATAATCCATGTTGAGCCGTAACAACCGTCGCCAACTCCGAAAGGATTTTTTTGGTAACCGAATTCAGTTCTTTTTGCCCTTGAAGCATTTGGGTAAACTTAGCCAAATTCGATTTCAGCCAGTCTTGTTCCTGATTTCTTAAAGTCGTTGCTTTAAGGTTCGAAATCATCTGGTTGATCGTATCTTTTAAGGCTTCAACTTCACCTTTTGCTTCAACACCAATGGTTCTGGTTAAATCTCCCTGCGTTACCGCCGATGCCACCTCAGAAATCGCACGTACCTGCGTGGTCAAATTTGCCGCCAGCTGGTTTACGTTTTCTGTTAAATTCTTCCATGTTCCTGATGCTCCCGGTACATTCGCCTGACCTCCTAGTTTTCCTTCTGCTCCCACCTCACGGGCAACCGTTGTTACCTGATCAGAGAAAGTTGCAAGTGTATCAATCATTTCATTGATTGTATCAGTCAATTGCGCCACCTCGCCTTTGGCATCAATTGATAATTTTTGTTTTAGATTTCCTTTAGCTACTGATGTTACCACTTTTGCGATTCCACGCACCTGAGAAGTTAAGTTCGAAGCCATCAAGTTAACCGAATCTGTTAAATCTTTCCAGGTTCCCGCAACCCCTTTTACTTCAGATTGTCCTCCCAGTTTTCCTTCGGTACCAACTTCACGCGCCACACGTGTTACCTCGGATGAAAACGAGTTTAACTGTTCCACCATCGTGTTAAAAGTATTTTTCAAATCCAGAATTTCTCCTTTTACGTCAACGGTAATTTGTTTAGAAAGGTCACCATTGGCTACCGCTTTGGTTACATCTGCAATATTACGCACCTGACCTGTTAAGTTAGAAGCCATCTGATTAACCGAATCTGTTAAATCTTTCCAAGTCCCCGCAACTCCAGGTACGAATGCTTGTCCTCCCAGTTTCCCTTCGGTTCCTACCTCTCTGGATACCCTTGTTACCTCCGAAGCAAAACTTCTAAGCTGATCCACCATCGTATTTACGGTTTCTTTTAATTGAAGAATCTCTCCACGAACGTCGGCAGTAATTTTTTTCGACATATCTCCATTCGCTACGGCAATCGTTACCTCGGCAATGTTACGTACCTGAGTGGTTAAGTTACCCGCCATCTGGTTAACAGAATCGGTCAAATCTTTCCACGTTCCGGCAACTCCTGGTACATTCGCCTGACCTCCTAGTTTTCCTTCTGTTCCTACCTCACGCGCCACACGGGTTACCTCGGATGCAAACTCACGAAGCTGATCCACCATTGTATTCAGCGTTTCTTTCAATTGAAGAATTTCTCCACGAACGTCAACGGTAATTTTTCGGGACATATCCCCATTTGCTACAGCAATCGCCACATCGGCAATATTACGTACCTGAGCGGTTAAGTTACCTGCCATCTGGTTAACCGAATCCGTTAAATCTTTCCAGGTTCCCGCAACTCCTGGCACATTCGCCTGACCTCCCAGTTTTCCTTCGGTTCCTACCTCTCTTGATACCCTTGTTACCTCCGAAGCAAATCCTCGAAGCTGATCCACCATAGTATTAATTGTATTTTTAAGCTCTAAGATTTCTCCTTTTACGTCAACGGTAATTTGGAGCGACAAATCTCCTTTTGCTACTGCTGTGGTTACTTCGGCAATGTTACGTACCTGACCAGTTAAATTCGATGCCATCTGGTTTACGGAGTCTGTTAAATCTTTCCACGTTCCACCAACACCTTCTACCTGTGCCTGGCCTCCCAGTTTTCCTTCGGTACCCACCTCACGCGCTACACGAGTTACCTCAGATGCAAAAGAGTTCAGCTGGCCCACCATCGTATTAATCGTATTTTTAAGCTCCAGAATTTCTCCTTTTGTATCAACGGTAATCTGGCGTGATAAATCGCCTTTTGCTACCGCTGTCGTCACCTCTGCAATGTTACGCACCTGACCCGTTAAGTTCGATGCCATTTGGTTCACGGAATCTGTTAAATCTTTCCAGGTTCCACCGACACCTTTTACTTTTGCCTGACCTCCCAGTTTTCCTTCTGTTCCTACCTCAAGTGCCACACGAGTAACCTCAGATGAAAAGGAATTCAGCTGATCCACCATCGTATTAATGGTTTTTTTCAGCTCCAGAATTTCCCCTTCGGCCACAGCAGTAATTTTTTTGGATAAATCTCCGTTTGCTACCGCTGTTGTTACCTCGGCAATGTTACGTACCTGACCAGTTAAGTTGGATGCCATCTGGTTCACCGAATCGGTTAAATCTTTCCATGTTCCACCAACCCCTTTTACTTTTGCCTGACCTCCCAGTTTTCCTTCTGAACCTACTTCACGCGCCACACGAGTTACCTCGGAACCGAATGAATTCAGCTGATCCACCATCGTGTTGATCGTATTTTTAAGCTCCAGGATTTCTCCCGCAACGTTTACTGTAATTTTTTTAGATAAATCGCCTTTTGCTACCGCCGTTGTTACCTCGGCAATATTACGCACCTGACCAGTTAAGTTGGATGCCATCTGATTTACCGAATCGGTCAAATCTTTCCAAACTCCACCAACCCCACGTACTCTTGCCTGACCACCGAGTTTTCCTTCCGAACCTACTTCACGTGATACACGCGTTACCTCAGATGAAAATGAGTTCAACTGATCCACCATCGTATTGATAGTGTTTTTTAATTCTAAAATCTCTCCTTTTACGTCAACAGTAATTTTTTTAGAAAGATCTCCTTTTGCCACCGCCGTTGTTACATCGGCAATGTTACGCACCTGACCTGTTAAGTTGGATGCCATTTGATTTACCGAATCGGTTAAATCTTTCCAGGTTCCTCCAACTCCTTTTACCTGCGCCTGACCACCCAATTTTCCTTCGGTTCCTACCTCTCTCGCCACACGGGTTACCTCAGATGAAAACGAATTCAGCTGATCCACCATCGTATTGATGGTATTTTTAAGTTCAAGGATTTCTCCTTTTACGTCAACGGTAATTTTTTTAGATAAATCTCCTTTTGCTACCGCCGTTGTTACATCGGCAATATTTCGTACCTGACCAGTTAAGTTACTCGCCATTTTATTTACAGAATCCGTCAAATCTTTCCAAACTCCACCAACACCACGTACTTTTGCCTGACCACCCAATTTTCCTTCTGTTCCTACCTCACGTGCCACACGGGTTACCTCCATCGAAAACAGATTCAGCTGTTTTACCATTCCGTTTACCTCTTTTGCAATTCTAAGGAATTCTCCCTGCAATGGATTTCCTTCAATAGAAAGTGGCATTTCCTGTGACAAATTTCCTTTTGCTACCGAAGTAATTACGTGAGCAATTTCGATAGTTGGATGCACAAGATCAGAAATAAGTGTATTTACCGAATCAACGCAGGAACTCCAAGAACCTCTTGCACCATCCAAAGCTACTCTATTCGTAAGTTTACCCTGTTTACCAATACTCTTTCCTACCTTTTGAAACTCAAAAAACATACGTTCATTAAGATCGATGATTTCATTTAAAGTATCACAAATAGATCTTTTGACTCCATTTTGATCCGTTGGAAAACGCTGGCTAAAATTGCCATTTTTCACTTTAATCAAAATCTTTAAAAATTCCGCATCGGTCAAAATAGATTCTTCAGAATCTACTTTTTTAGCTTTTATTTTTAATGGTTTTTCTGCAGAAACGACCGGAAGTACTAATATGCCTTCAGGGTTTTCAGTAGTATTTTCTTTTGATTTTTTCATATTCCAATTTCTTTATATAAAGTGATTCAAAAAATCTTATACATTCATTAAAATTCAATTACAGCAATTTAATACTATTTTATAAACTTTCATTCAGCAATATTTTCCTTAGATGAAATTGAACAAAGGCATCCATAGAGTCAGTCCTCTTTGAATTATCGGTATAATTTAATGGCTTTATAATATAACCTGATATTCCTAATTGTTCAGCTTCAAATCGGTCGTCATTTTCAGAAGAGGTCGTCATTATAAAAACCTTCAAACTACTAAAATTTTTATCTTCTCTAATAATTTTCAAAAATTCTATTCCGTTCATTCTGGGCATATTTATGTCTAAGAGAACTACATCAGGAATTAGTCCTAAATTTTTATCTCTTAGTATTTTTAATGCTTCTATACCATTATAAGCAGTATAAAGAACATACTCACTTTCTATTTTTTTTAAAGAACGCTCCACACTTATAATGTCAAGTTCATCATCTTCTACTAATAAAATTGTTGGCTTTTTCATAGTTTAATTATTTCTCCAGGTAAAGATAAACGCTGCACCTTTTCCCAATGTTGATTTAACAGTAATGCTTTCTTGTTGATCGTCGATTATTTTTTTTACAATTGCCAAACCTACTCCGGTACTTTCCTGTTCATTTTGTTCGCGAAGTGTCTGAAATATTTCAAATATTTTTTGATGATATTCTACTGCAATTCCAATTCCATTATCTTTCACTGAAAACTCATAACAATCTGGCAGTTTTCTGCAGGTTATTTGAATTACAGCTTCTTCTTGTGGAGTATATTTCACCGAATTACTGATTAAATTAGCAAAAACCTGCTCTAATTTAATTCTTTCAGTAAACAAATCGGGAAGATTGCCTATTTCTAATGTAAAGTTTCTAGGAACAATTGAAGCTGCAATTTCCTGAACCAAAGTATTGGTATTTATATGCTCTGAAGGAGCCTGAATATTTAATCTTGCATAATCCAGTAAACCATTAATCAAAGCTTCCATTCGCATAGTCTTTTGTGGAATAATGGTAAGATATTTTTTTAGCTCCGGCGAGAGTTCCTTTTCATGATCTTCTTCGATCCATCTTACTACATTATGAATTCCCCTAATTGGTGCTTTTAAATCATGAGAAACCACATAGGCAAACTTATTGAGCTCGGCATTTCTATTTTTTAGTTCCCGAATGTTTTTATCTAATTTTTCAGACATCGAATTAAGAGAAATTACCAAAGCAGATAATTCATCATTTCTCGTGTCCTTTACTCGTGTAAAATTCCCTTTTGAAATATCCTCAGCAAGCCGAACCATCGAAGTAATTCTTTTATTGGTAACATACATTATAAAAATAGTACTCAAAAGTCCCACGATAATTGTCAGAGTGAGGAAAATACGCGAAAAAGTACGGGCATATTGTAAAGAATCGAGTAAGGTTTCGGTATGATATTTCCTCATTCTATATTCGATTTTATCAAATCTTGAGAATTTTTCGGAAATAGCATCGTTTATTTTCTTTCCTACATATCTTTTTAGTGAGCTATCAAAAAGATTTTTATAAGAGTCCGGTTTTTCCTTTCTTGATTTTATTAATTGTTCCGAATATCGAATCCAGCTATTATGAAGTGTGCTGATAGAATCTAATATAGCACGTTGTGTATTATTATTTCTAATGCGAATTTGCTGCTCTTTTATCAAAAAAGGCACTTTTTTAAGTCCTATAAAATAGGAATGGAGAAAAGTATGATCATCCGTGAGCAGAAAACCCCGAAAGGCACTTTGCATCTCGATAATAGCTTTATGAGTTTTATTAGAAGTTCGTATTATCTCTTCAGATCTGGCAAGAAACTGCGAGTTAAGCTGTACTTTTTTCGACAGCGTATAATTCGTATAGGAATCTGCAACTGACAACAAAATTATCAGAGTAAATGCTAAAAGAATTTGAGTAGATAATTTCATTTCATTCCAAAAAATTAAATATTTTAGAATACGCAATACTTTTTATGTATAAAAAGGACTATGCACAGAATAATTTTATTTCAATGTGGCCAATAACCATGAACACAAAATAATGCACCTTAAAGAGTATGTGCATATTTGCTTAAAATTTCTTTTAGGTCATTAAAGTTATTTGGTTTCGAAATAAAATCATGTGCACCATACTCTTTAGCTTCCTGAATTATGTCACTAAATTGTGACGTAGAAAAAATAATAACAGGTATTTCTTTTATTATTTCGTTTTTTTTTATTTCAGTTAAAAATTCCAGTCCGGACATAAAAGGCATATTTAAATCCAGAAAAATTACATCTGGTTTAATCTCCTTATCTATTAATTTTCTAAGGGCTTCTACTGGATTATAAATAGCTGTATACAATGCACCTGAAACCTCTTGCAAAGCTTCCATAAATAATTCGCAATCATCAGAATCATCATCAACGTGTAATATATTTTTATAATTCATATTGCTTGTTTTATAATCTTTACTGTTTGACTTATATAATAATAAACATTGATTTGAGTTATCTCATAGCTATCAAATATAATTAAATAAATATAATATTAGAAATATCAATCAAAATTTAAATAGAGTTTAACGTAAAAATTATAGGTGCAGGCACACCAAATTATTTTTTTTGGAATAAAATTATGGATTTAAAAAAAAATTAGATTATTATTTCCATAGGAAGAAACAAAGCATAGATAAGGTATAGATAAAGTATAGATAGTGTATGAGTAATGTATGAAAAGCTAATCGGAATAATGAAAAAACAATGGCAGCTATTTTATCAAAACAAAAATGCAATTATTTAATTCATTAACTACAAGTATAGAGGTATCTTCGACAACTTTGGCATCTAACTTATCATCAAATTTGGAGAAAATTTGGAAGGAGCTGGAAAATTGCTCCTTCCAAAAATCCTTTATTTTTTAATGGTAAACGAATTTTCTTTAATATAAAAACGATAAGATAATACATTACCATTGGTACTCTTATCCGTACGTGGCAAATATTTAAATCCTTTAATTTTAATTGTATTACCTAAATCTATTACCACCTGATGTGGATGAGGTGTTTTTGAAACTGTCCAAGCGGTAGACCAAAAAGTAGATTCCTGTTGGTCGAATATTTTTTCGGCCGAATAGTTCCCTACCGAAACCTCTTCACTGTCAGCATAAATAATTTTCCAATTAGAACGATTAATTGACAAACCATCAGCACCAATTAGTTCTAATTCAGCAATACTGCTGCTTTGATCTTTAGGATTTTGAGAACTTAACGCCTCAAAACAAAAGTAACGCCCTTCAGACTCTTTTTTAAGAATTACTTCTTTCCAACCTTGACCGCTAGTAAAAGTTCCCTCATCAGAAGGAGTTTCAGCTGATAAATCCAATGTTTCTCCTTTTTTACGGTGTAAAAGTGATTCATCAACGACTATTTTATCCAAAATAGGTGTAGTTATACCCACAATTTGATTGTCTTTAGGAGTTTCTAAATCGAGAATAATAATCTCATTTTTTCCTTTTTTCAACCAGCATCCTGGCATATACATGGTTTGTTGAGGTCCAATTTTCCAATAACGGCCCAAATTATAGCCATTAACCCAAATCATTCCTTTACCCCAAGTGCTCATATCGATATAAGTGTCACCAGTAGATTTTAAATCAAAAGTGGCTTTATACCAAGCTGGACCGCTTGCTTTCGCTTTTTTAAATTTCAAGTTTTTCTGAAATTCATAGTCTACTGGAAAATTAAAAACTTCCCAATCTTTTAGAATATTTGTACTGGCAGATGTAAGCATCTCTACTTTTTCGGTTATCCCTTTTCGATCAATGATAGTCTTTCCATAGTTCACTCTACCCAAAGCATCTACTAAAATATCCAGAATATCTCCTTTTTTTACCGGAGGTATTTTGATTGTCTTTTCATCTTTGCGACGATCCAAATTGCCAATTAATTTACCATTGATATAAACAGCTGCCCAATCATGTAACTCGGTAATTTTTATATCAAATGAAGTAGTACACTCTGGTAATTTGGTGCGATACAAAATTCGCCCCCAACCTTGGTTAAACTCTTCCATAGGTTTTATAGTTTCCGATTGATTGGCTTTCGGAAGATTTTCGAATAGTTGAGCAGACTCATTAAATGTAATCTTAGGAATTGAAATTACAGGATAATTTGCAGGTGGTTCTGGAATAGTTTCGCCTGCATTTAGATAATTTTTCATTAAATCACGAACAGCATAAAATTTATCTGTAGGTTGTCCTCCCTCATTTATTGGAGCATTATAATCATATGATGATACCATTGCACCAAAAGGAGGTGCGTTGGCTCCACCCCACTGACCAAAAGAAGTTCCACCATGTGCCATATACAAACTAAACGAAATATTGCGATCCAACATGTCTTTTAAACTTCCGATAAAACTACTTATTGATCGGGTTTCATGTGCTCGTCCCCAGTAATCAAACCAACCAGTCCAATATTCACTACACATTAGCGGAGCTTTCGGATAAACTTCTTTATACTTTTCAAATTGTTTTTCAATATTCGAACCTGCTCCAAAATTTAATGCCGTATAAACCCCATCCACATCATATTTGAAAAAATTAGAACTCCAATCGCAGCGAAACAATTGTACTTTGTCAAATCCTGACGCACGAATGGCATCACGAACTTGCCCCATATAAGCAGTATCAGTACCCCAAACACCATATTCATTTTCTACCTGAACCATAATAATGTTTCCACCATTTTGAATTTGGTAAGGTGCTAGTTGTTTCCCCACTTCCTTCAAATACTTGATGGAACGCTCCATAAAATAAGGATTATCTTTGGTACGTACCTGAATATCCTTTTTCTTCAAAAGCCACCAAGGCAAACCGCCCATATCCCATTCAGCACAGGCATAAGGTCCAGGACGGACAATGCAATACATTCCGTTTTTTTGAACTAGCTTCACAAATTCTGCGACGTCTTTTTGACCTGTAAAATCAAATTTATCAGGCTGCTGTTCATGAAAATTCCAAAAAAGATAAATACAAATGGTATTCATTCCCATGGCTTTGCACATTTGAATGCGTTGTTCCCAGTATTCGCGTGGAATTCTCGGGAAATGGATTTCGCCTGCACGCACAATAAATGGTTTTCCATTTAACAGGAAGCTTTTGTCGTCAGCAATAAATGTGCCTGGTTTTCCCGAAACTTGTGCTTTGGAAATCATTGTCATAAAGATGGCAATGACAAATATTAGTTTAGATAATTTCATTTTTTATTTTATTCAATTACTTTTTATCCAAAACTACATTTACTTTGTATTTTATGGAAATTATTGGGAGTTTTATTTTTATAAATTTTATTTTATCACAAAATTTAGTAATCCTATTTATAAATTTATACCAAACGTTGCTAAAATTTAGTCCAATACTATTTTGTCACAACGAGCACAGTCGAGTTGCATAACTGTTTGTCGACTTTCAAAATCTATTTCCTTAATCTAGGATGTCAATCAAAGTCTATAAATACTAATGTGTCTTCAAATAAAAAACTGACTTTTTAAGATGGTTTCTACATTAAAAAAGTCAGTTTTAATATTTGATTAAATCAAATTCTGTGTTTTATTTAAACTCAACATTTACTTTATATTCAACAGAAATCTGAGGTTGTTTAATTTCTAGAAATTCCTTTTTATCACCGAAATTAGGTACAACTTCTTTGTCAAGATAACTTAAATAAGGAGCATCTTTTGCCATTGGTATAAAGTAAAAATACATTTCGTTATTTTTCAATGCTTCCGCAAATCGCTTCAAACCAATATTCCAAGGAGCGCTGGTATATAGATTGTCGGTTTGAAGTTCACCGTTCATCATACATACACCGCGATCACCACGATAATCAAAAGTGATAGAAACATCATTCATTTTTGTCCAATCAACATTCTGTGCTTTAAGTACAAAATGACGATCGTCAGTTTTGACAAGCTCAATATTTGATTCAATTTTAGAAACGTTTAATTTCCATTGACTGATATTTTTTATAGAAGATGGAACTTTTGCAGTACTGTTGCCTGAAGTTGTGATTTTATTTACAGCTGGATAAACACCCAATTCTATTGATGTTGCATCAGTAGTAGTCAAAGAAATGTTTTGTCCTTCTTCAAGAACCAATGATTTGCTAATAACAAGATGTGCATCTTTTGTTCCAACTACATAAGCATTTAGAGCCTGATCGTATGGAAGTATCAAAAACGAAACACCATTTATCTGAAAATCATTAATTTTTCCAGCAGCAAAAGCCACAACGGTATTACCTTCTCTCATTGTTGTTTTGATTCCTGTGCCGCTCACTTTCACTTTGCCCTTAAACACCATCTCTGGAGCAATACCGTCAATCGAAACAAATACGTTGTAAGGTTTACTATTATTAACAAAACGAGTATATGGCTGAACAGTAGCTATCTTCACATCGATGCCGTCATAATTGGTATTGAAAGGAAAAATTGCCGAACTTCCTGCTTTAAGCGTAAAAGTTCCTGTTTGTGGAAATGTGATTACACCAGATTTAGTAGTAACATCAATTTTAAGTCCCGTCATATCAGAAGTCACTAAGTGATCCTGATAGTTATGCATAAATACATATCCTTTATTTCCATCTGTTCTTACTGAATAACGCAAAGTCGTAGCATTATCAGCTTTAATTGCATCATTCGTTGCAGGCAAAACAGTATAAAGTGGTGCTAAATCATTACCAAATGAACTAAGAAAATAATTGATTAATTTTAATGAATAAAAACCACTGCTGATCTTTCCAAACTCACCGATAGGAGATTGATAATCATAGGATTTATTATGCAATCCAAATCCTTCCGCAAAAAAGTAGTTTCCAACAGAAGGCGTTGTACCGCCATGATACATATAAAATCCAAGTCCATTAGTTCCGCTTCCCACAGTACGTACCATCATAGGCAGGAAACTTTCACCAGGTACATGCGGTCTGCGCGAATAAGTAACAGCCATACCTGTACCTAGTTCAGCGGCTAACGACGGATATAAATTCACATCATAACTTACCGGAGAATAATCAGGTTTTTGGCGAATGTCTTTAAATAAATAAAACGGAGAAGGCCTAATGCTCGATTCCCAAAATGGAAATGCATAACCAGCCATTACTGGAATAGAACCTTTTTCTATAATGGAAGCATATCCCCAACCAGTTGCAGTGTATATTGGTGCAACCAATCCAGCCTTAATAGCCAATGATTTGAGTGTTTTCATATGATCTTTTCCAACATCAGCAAATTCATTCCCAACATTATTTATTCCAACACCTATTTGCGTAATATTCTTGTCACGTTGTGCAACTGTATTTTCACGCGGAGCATCCTGATAGGTAAATCCCCAAGGCGCTGCCGAGTGTTGGTATTCATTTTCAATTTGAACTCCAAGGATAGGGCCGCCATCTTTAAACATTAAACCTTTTAATTGTTTACCAATTTCCTGATACAATCGATTTACATAAGTCAGATAGGCAGGGTCATTGCTTCGTACATCAATAGGTCTTCCGTACAACCAATCAGGCAATCCGCCATTGCGTATTTCGCCATGATCGAAAGGACCAACACGCATTAATACATCGAGTCCATTTTTGGCACACAGTTCCGTAAAATGACGAACATCCAAATCGCCCGTCCAGTCGAATTTACCTTCTTTAAATTCATGCATGTTCCAAAAAACATAGGTAGCCACCATCGTAATCCCACCGGCTTTCATTTTTTTTAGCTCTTCATCCCAATATTGATGTGGAAAACGACTAAAGTGAAACTCCCCGATAACCGGAATAAAAGGCTTACCGTTTTTTTCTAGATAGAAACTATTTACACCAATAGTATCGCCTTTTACACTGCGTCCACCCAAATCGAGATGACCGCGTTTTACATCGGTTCGAACCTTAGTTACGTCAACCTGGTAGTTCTTTTGAGCAGATACCGTAAAGGAAACCAGAGCTGCCGTAGTTAAACTCAATAATGATTTTGAGATTATATTTTTTTTCATATGTTGATATATATTGTTTTTTATGGGTCATATGTAATTGCTTCGCCAATCGCTTTCGCTCGAGTCGCATATCATCATTGGTGTTTGCGACCTATTTACTACCATGCTTATTTCATAAAATAGGAACTATTTAGATAATTGATTAGTTTCTTTATATTCATTGATTAAGGACACATGTACCTGAACTCCCTGATGGTTTAAATCCATTTTTGAAGCTTCTTGCAAATGTGTTTTTGCTTTGGCAATTTCACCTAATCCCAAATATCCCAAACCAAGCATATAATGACAATGGATTTTATTTCGGAAAGTTAAATCATCCTCCCAGATTAATAAATCAGGTAATGATACAGCAAAATAATCTAGTTTTATTTTTTCGTTCAAATGTTTTTCTCCAAAAGCAATCAACTTGTCGAATCTGATATTGGCTTGATTTTGTGAGTCTAATTTTAGCAATGCTAATCCCTGATAAAATATTTTATCTGGTTTTTGGTCATTGTAAAATATAGCTGCAGCAGGTTCTGTATTTCCGTCTTTGGCCAATTCCCAGTATTTGCGGGCTTCATTCATTTGCCCCAAACCTTCGTAGGCACAACCCAACCAATAATGGAAATCATTTTCTTGTGCACCTGATAGTTTTCCTTCTCCGAGATTATGTGGATATATTAAACATTCTTCCAATAAGTTGATTGCTTTTTCGAAGTTTTTGTCAGCCAAAAATTGCTTAGCCAATTCCACTCTTGCCGTTTGGTATTGAGCCGGAACTTTTCCTTCGCCGCCTTCCCAAGGATGAAAAATACGATTGTCAATTAATTCAATCGCTTTCGCATAATTTCCAAGGTGATTGCACAAAGTAGCATATTCCAGATAAACATCATCACGCTGGATTACCAGATTGAAGTATTTTTCCAAAAATGCCAGTCGTTCTGCATGTGGTTTACAAAGACGTTTGTATAATTGGTCTAATTCCATCAAGATTCGGGAATCAGTGGTATCCAAAGCAAATGCTTTCTCAAGATATTGCAACGCTTTTTCTTCTTGCTGTAATTTATTAAAATAAGCCAAAGACAAATTTCTCACTACTGTTGGGAATGTGTCGTCAATTTCAACCGACTTTTCCCAGCTGGCAATAGCTTCAGGATATTGGCGCTTGTCGTACCATAAATTACCCAAATAATAAGGTGCTTTTGAATCTTTTGAATTTATTTTTTGTGCCGCTTCCAATGCAAGTATTGCTTCCAAGCGATTTGGGAAACAATATTCAGGAGCATGATTCGCAGCTGTCTCAAACACGGCTTTAGCATTTTTGTTAGCCAAACTCAATGCCCAACCCATATAGTAATAAGTCATTGGAGTTGTTGGACAAACTTTGATTCCTTCTTCCAACAATTGAATTGCTTCATCGTACATTCCAACAGCAATATAATCCAATGCAACGACTTCATAATTATGGATTTCACCACGCATTAATCTATGCATTTCTTCCAAAACAGCAGTAGAATTTGAAATAAGATAATGTTCAAAACGACATCCAAAATTGAATAAATCGATTTTCAACGAATCTTCAATTAATGTCAAAGCATCTTTTTCTTTTCCTGATTTTCGTAAGATAGCTGTCTTCAAAGCGCGGGCTTTGTGGTTATGCCAATTGCGTACCAACGATTTGTCGATTTCATGAAGTGCATCGTCTAGATTGTCCTTTTTACATGAAATCTGTGCGCATCCAAAATATCCAGCATCCTGCATAGCAGCATTCCAGCACGATTTATAGAAAGCGTCGTATGCTTCTTTGTTTTTACCTTGGTATTGAAGGGCAAGACCTAGATTGTATCGTGGCTCGCCATCGTATGGATTCGGGTTGCGTTGTAATTGGGTTTCGATTGCCACATTGAAATACTTTTCAGATTCGGCAAATTTTCCACGTCGAAGCTGCCAAAGTCCCATAGCATTGTTGTTTCTCACGTCTGAGGGGTCACGTTTTAACGCTTCCAAGTAATAATCAGTGGCAACGTAAGTAGCATGACGGTATTGTTCTAAATGTAAGCCCGTAAGATACAATTGCTCACATGTAGGCGTTTCTTCTGGAGAAAAAGCAGGTTTTGCAGCTTCAGGAGTTTCTTTTCCTTCTTGCTCTTCTGCTTTAATGCTTAATAATTGTCTACCATTTGCTGCATATACAAATAGCTTTAAAGTAATTGCAGCAATGTCTCCAACTGAAATTTCACGTTCATAAACCTGCTCAGGACTTAAATCCAAGGTTTCTTCGAAAAAGCCTTCGAGTACAATCCTTGCATTTTTTTGTAAAGAGGTTGCGAAAATCTTCACAATGGCTTTATCTCCTTCTTTATCGATATTTAAAAGCAAATCCTGTGAAGCATTTTTTACAACTCCCAGTTCGCGATATGGCAGGAAATATTGTGTAAATGTTTTTTCTTCATAAGGCTGCATCCAGCTGAAATCGGGTTGGTTGTCGGTAAAAACTCCTGCCATTAATTCGATGTAAGGCCCGTCTTCATCAGTAAGGTTTCTGTCCCATGCTTTTCCGAAATCACCATTCCCCCAAGTCCATTGTTTTTTTCCTGGTGAAATATGATGATTGGCAACATGCAGTACACCAGCTTTGGTATCATTCTCGTAACCTCCCACGAAGTTAAAATCCGAGTTGATGGCCATATATGATGTAGGAACTGGAATGTTTTTATAGTTTGAAATATCGACACCAGCAGAATAATCTACTTTATAATAAGTTCCTGTAGCAATTGGGAATGTAGATACATCTCTTTTTCCATGATCAAAAACCGCATGTACATCCGGTGGAAAAACCGATTGATAATGTTCATTTACCGCAACAGCTGGGTTTGCCCACCAAAGAAAAGTCTGCGGAACAGGAGTTGGATTGTATAATTTCCCTTTAATTTCCAAATACGCTTTTCCAGGATGCAAAGTAAATCCAGCCATCCCTTTTTGATGGAACATTTTCTCGTTTTCACTCACCCAAACGGTAATACTGCCATCAGCATTATTTTCAATAGTATGATCCACTGGTAAAAAAGTACTCGGACGGTGATGTTGCGGCCAGTTGAATTCTATTCCGCCCGAAATCCATGGACCAGTAAGCCCAACCAATGCAGGTTTAATCACCTGATTGTAATAAATAAAATGGCGTTGTTTGATTTTATCATAAGCCATTTGAACGCGGCCACCCAACTCAGGTAAAATCATCACCTTGATATATTCATTTTCCAGATAAACAGCACGATAGATCTTGTCTGTTTTTTCATCTTCAATTTTCTCGACCACAGGATAAGGATAAACTACCCCACTACTTCCTTGATAAACACGTTTTTCAAGAAATATTGGATTTTTCTCTGCTTTGCCGATTTCATATGTTGGAATGATTACATCCTCTTGCCAGGCTTTTACACTCATTATTTTATATTTTTATTATTCTTTATATTAATGTTTCAAACTCTTATTTATGCAGTTTACTTGCTTATAAAATGTTATTAAAAAAAATAAGAATTTTATTAAAATTAAAATCCCATGTAATCTTTTCGAAATTAATTATAATTACTATCACAAGATGTACTTATAAAGAAGATTATCAGTTAATTAATCTCAATTGAAATTTATAATTTCAGGAAAATTTAACTTTAGTAAAGTTTATTTTTTCTTTACAAATTAAAACCAATTCTTGAATTGATTTAATAGAACATATTACTATTTACATGGACTATATTATTATTTATGCTCATGTCGAAAATTTCTTTTATTTTTGGCTGTTACTTTAAAAATCAATTGCAGTTATGGCAAAAATTAAAAGTGGTTTTGCGGGAGAACGTGCTATCATTTTGCCCAATCCTATTATCGATGAATACAAGAATAGTGAGCTGGGAAGTTTACTCTATATTACGGACATAGGCTTCTATCCCAATGCGAATTTCCATTTTCGAAAAAGAACTGCGGTTGAAGCTTCACAATATGTTTTGATATATTGCATTGAAGGTAAAGGTTGGTTTGAAATAGACAATCAAATCCATAAAGTAGCGGCAAATCAAGTCTTTATTTTACCAAAAGGAAAAGCACATTCCTACGGGAGTGAAAGTAACAAACCATGGACAATTTATTGGATTCATTTCGATGGAGAAAAAGCGGATTATTTTGCTGAAAGTATGGACAAACCATTAGTAGTTTTAGCAGAAAAAAATTCCAGAATTGAAGAGCGATTTAAATTACTTGAAGAAATATTTGCAACCCTTAAAAACGGATACAGTAAAAGCAATTTAGATTTTAGTACCATTTCATTATTTTATTTTCTTGGATCATTAAAATATTTGGGCGCTTATCGAGGAAATAATGATTTTAATCAAGCAACCCAACAACGAGACGTTGCTGAAGAAGCTATTCATTATATGCGCGAAAATGTTCGAAAACGAATTACTCTGAAAGAAATAGCCGATTATGTTGGATTTTCAACTTCACATTTCTCACTCTTATTTCACCGCAAAACGGGTTACTCACCACTGAATTATCTTATTCATCTGAAAATTCAGGAAGCGTGTCATTTGATTGACTTTTCAAATATGAAAATGAACCAAATTAGCGTGCTTGTTGGATTTGATGATCCATTTTATTTTAGTAGAATATTTACCAAGACTATGGGACAATCTCCGAGTGATTATAGAAAAAAGAAAAAGGGTTGAGTTTTTTTTTCAGTTATACTTCATTCATTTGAACACTTTCGCCATAAGTTCAGAATAATGAGAATTGTGCAAGTACGATTTTCATTCGACAGAATTTATATAGTACCATTAATAGCTAATGTGTCCTAAAATGATTGATAATGGCAAAGCATGATTATACGAGATTAGCAGGGATATTTATATTTGCGAGCTCTAATATCGTTAATATAAAAAGGATTTTAAAAACAGATAAAACCTGAATAAAAAAATAGAAAATTATTAAAAAAAGCACTAAATATTTAATTGATTTTATAAAAACAAAATATGAAAATTATAAAAAATAATTCGTTTAATGTAACTGTGTTGTTACTGGCTTGTATCATAGGAATATCTGTCCCTAATTATGGACAAAGTACCAATATAAAAAATGATATATTCTGGGACACCAAAGATGGACAACCTATTTACAGTCAAGGTGGCGGCATCTTTAAATTTATTGAACCTACGACTGGCGTAAAAAAATATTACTGGTATGGTGTTCAATATGAGGAAGCCGACAGTTATCGAAAAAATCCATCTATAACTAGACCTGATGCCACATTTCAATCAGTAACTTGCTATTCTTCCACTGATTTAGTTAACTGGAAATTTGAGGCAGATGTTTTAACTAAGGACGAAACAAACAAAAAAGGTAAGACCTGGGTGGGACGCTTAGGAGTAGCTTACATTAAAGAGTTAAATAAATATACTATGGTTGTTCAGCATGGTAATAAGGTATTGTTTGCCGTTTCCGATTCGCCGACAGGGAAATTTACTTGGCATCAGGAAATAAGCATGGAAGAAATGATTGGAACCACCAATACTGGCGATCAAACGGTATTTACGGATGAAGATTCAGGCAAATCTTATCTTGTTTATTCTTATGGAAAAGGACGAAGCAAAATATATGTTTCAGAAATTGGCGTAAAAGACGGAAAAGTGAATCTGTTAGACTGCACGCAGATTTTTAAAGGAGAAAGCCGTGAAGGCAATTGTATGTTCAAGTACAACAACAAGTATTATATGTTTGCGTCCAATATATACGGTTGGGATTCTTCTCATGCCTATTATTTAGTGGCCGATGACATTAGAGGACCCTACCTGCCAACTAATCAAATGTTGATTATGGATGGTGCTTCAGAAGATTATGCACATGTTACTCAAACAGGATTTTTTATTAATGTTAAAGGCAGTAAACAGGAAACTGTGGTTTATTGTGGAGACAGATGGGCTGATTTTGCAGGGAATGGTTTAGGATACAACCAATGGTTCCCACTTTCATTTAACGGAAAGACGCCTTATTTTAATTCCCTTGGTTCTTGGAATCTTGATGCCAAAACAGGTACATGGAATGTAGCCGAAGACAACAATTATGTAAAAAACGGAAGCTTTGAAGCAGACCGCAAGTATATTCCCAGCCAAGCGAAACCAGTACAAACACAGTTAACAGGCTGGTCTACTCAGATAATTGAAGGGAATAAAATTGGACTTGACCCTAATTCCCCAGTACTAAACTATTATAATACTGAAAGCGACAGAAAGATTGTAATAGGTGAAAAAAGCCTGAATATCAGCGATAAAGTTAATTTTAAGCGAAAAATATCCCAAACCATCTCCTCTTCTCCTTATGTGAAACTGACAGATGGAGTATATACAATGTCTGCAAAAGTTAAAAACAGTGGTGGTTTTACTAATTTAGAAATGTATGCTATAAGCAATAAAAGCAAATTCAATTACAGCATTAAGAATGAAAACCCATCTTGGTACACAATTAGCATAACAAATGTTGTTATCAAAGGTGGAAAAGTTGAAATCGGTTTCTTGGCAGAAGGTACAGCCAATGCTTTTTGTCAAGTGGATGATATCTTGCTGATAAAAAATCATTAAAAAGCAGCTCCATTAAAAAAGCTTTTATTTAACTAACAATAATTCTTGATACTTATTATGAAGAACTTAATATGAACTATAAACAGATATCACTTGTATTATGTTTTCATTTTTAACGTCTCTGCGCCTTCGTGAGAAAAAACAAAGCTCGGATTAAAAACAAAGGCATTGGCCACGGATTTGACTGATAAAACAGATTGTTTATTAATGTAAAAAGCAGAACATAAATAGAGCCCTTTGTAGATCAGTGGAGTCTGTGACATCGGTGACCAATTTATTAATTAAAGTAAGTGCTGCATAATTGATATTTGCATAAAAATAGCCCAAATAATAAAGCGGAATAATATACAATTGCAATGTATATTATTCCGCTTTATTATTTGGGCTAAAGTTATTAGATGCTACATCGCCTTTAGACTGATGTACATCTTAAAAACTTATATATTTTGGCTACTTTTCTCAAAAGAATAGAAAATATTATTTCACTAATTCATTCTCAATCTCTTCCAATGTTTTTCCTTTTGTTTCAGGTAATTTTATAAGCACAAATACAAATCCAAGCACGCATATTACTGCATACACCCAGAATGTTCCCGCCGCACCAAACGATTTATTAAGTAATGGAAAAGTATAGGTCAGAATAAAACAAGCAATCCATAAAGCAAAAGTAGCCAAAGCCATTGCGGCTCCACGCACTCTATTAGGAAAAATCTCGGATAGAATTACCCAAGTTATCGGTGCCAATGACATGGCATAAATAGCAATAGCAACTACCACTAATGAAAGAACTGCTACACCTTTTAATTCAAAATAAAACGCACTTCCTAAAAGTAAATAAGTCAGGGCTAAGCCTGCTGCTCCAAAAACCATCAATTTTTTGCGTCCCCATTTGTCAACTGTAAACATTGCAACCAATGTAAATACTAAATTTACTGTTCCGGTAATCACAATATTGAACAAGGTGTCGCTTACGCCGTAACCTGCGGCTGTAAAAATTTCTTCAGCATAATTAAAAACGGTATTGATACCACACCATTGTTGGAAAACGGCTACTACAACACCAATAACAAGTACATTACGGAATTTAGGATTGAAAAGAGCCTTGAAATCTATTTTTTCAGAAACATCATCTAAAGTAGCTTGAATATTAGCCATTTCTTCACGAGCATAAGCTTCACCTCCAATCTTGTTCAATGTAGGAAACGCTTTTTCTTGTTTACCAGCTTTCATTAACCAACGTGGACTTTCAGGAAGCGTAAATGCCAGTATAAGAAACACAACCGAAGGTACTGCACAGGCATAAAACATCCAACGCCAGCCCATTTGTCCATTCCATGAATTACGAATGAATTCATCTGTTACTCCTGCCGGAACTTTTTCGGCAATAAGTAAGTTAACAATCTGTGCGGCAAGTATACCTATAACAAGAGTCATTTGATTAAGTGAAACAAAACGCCCTCTCAAATGAGATGGAGCCACCTCGGCAATATACATTGGCGAAAGAGCTGAAGCAAGTCCGATACCCACACCACCAATTATCCTAAAAGAAACAAATACAACATAGGTTGAAGCTAATCCCGTACCAACTGAAGCCACTGTAAATAGGAAAGCAGAAAGCAACAATGGCCATTTTCGACCAAACTTATCACTGATTACACCAGATACAACTGCACCCAAAATACAGCCGACCAAAGCAGAACTCATGGCCCAAGCTTGCAAGTTTGCCAATGTTGCTATGTCAAAAAAACGTTCGTAAAAAGGTTTTGCACCGCCAATAACTACCCAGTCATAACCGAAAAGCAATCCGCCCATGGCAGAAACCATGGAGATGGCAAATAGATAGAAATTATTGAATTGTTTATTTTGGTCTTCCATAAAAATAGAATTGAGGTTAAATTAATTAATAAAACAAAAATACATTTAACAATTTATTTTAAAATGGATTATATATCGAAACAAATGGACTATTTTATTATTTATTACGAATATAGAATTTTTATTACTTTATTTTTCCTTAAATAAAAATTTCAAGAGACTATGACTAGAATTATAGAATGTATTTATGAATGGGTATGTCATCGTTTTACCTATTTTAGTTCAGTAAAATCAGAGGTTTTATTACATATTATCTAGCATTAGTAATTATAAAAAAGAGATTTCCTTTTCGAAAAGAACATTGGATTCACTTTGATGGAGAAAAAAACGGTTTTAATTATTTGAAGATATATTCTACACATTGCAAAACAATTACAACAAAAAAAGGGTAAGTTCTGATGGAATAAAATATACAGTTCAAACCTTTCTTCGTTTCTCTACAGCAAAAATATTTTTTTAAGACTCAACTCAAAAAAGAATAAAAACATTACCCTTCACATGGATTATGTTATTCTTTTCAAAAACAATAATAAAAAGAGCAAAAAACAACCTTACATTAAAAAGATGCTATTATTTTAACTGCTTTTAATACGAAACGAATTCAAATTAAACTCTGCCTCAAATGAATTGAAATCTTCGCAGATGGTGTATCAAAATATTTCGACTGACCAATTAGCAAATAGACTTTCAAAGACTTTTTGGAAAATGCAAAATCCCGTCAAAAACGGGATTTTCACAATTATATGAACGTTTTTTAAGTTCCTGTATGGAGTTTATTATTGAATTATTTTTTTTGTCACAATACGACCATCTGTAGTAGTTATTTTAACCACATACACATTATTCGATCCATTTACAGCAATGCTAGCTTCATTTGATCCAATGTTATTTTTACTAGCAACCAAACGACCATTTAAATCATATATTACGACATCAGACAAAATTATATTTCCTGACTGAATTTTGATGTTTTCGTTTTGTGCGTAAATCACAATCGCATTTTCATCAATTTTAACATCATTAATGCCAAGAGTTGTTGGTATTATTGCACTAACTGTTGTTTTGGTTGCACCATCATACACAAGCGAAATTGTTTTTCCTGCTACTGCTTTTATTTTACCAGCATCAATGAACGTCTGAACAGCAGCTGTCTGATTTCCAGGAATTATCATACTCCCATTATCGATAGTAACAAGACCATTGGCAGTAATCCCAAATGATGTAAAGGCTGTATAATTTACATTTACTGTCCCAGAATTGATATTTAATATTCCTGAAGTTGCATATCCTAAAACCAACCCACCTGCTGTACCCAAAGTCAAAGTACCGCCATTGATATTAATAGTACCAGGAGATGTACCAAGAGCACCTACTCTCCACACATCATTTCCTGTCAAAATAGCACCAGTTGCAACATTTACAATACCCGAAAATCCTGCGCTATTACCCGTATAAAATTTTGGAAAATTACTTGTACCTGCAATGATATTTAATGTACCATTAGCCGAACTTGTAGCCGCTTTATTAGTTGTGATGTCCGCATTTGCTATAAAAGTTACTCCTGTAGCAATAGTTATTTGTCTACAATTAACTGCAGCTGTATTAGTTATCTCATTATTATTGCTACCAGTAGCAGTGATAGTAAAATTATCACCATTAGAACCACCTACAAAAGCTGTTGGTGCAGGGTTCCAGTTACTAAAGGTAGTAAATTCAGAAGATGTTCCCCCTACCCATGCATATGATGTACCTTGAGCAAAAGTAGACTGTCCAACTAAAAGTGTCAACGCTACAAAAGCAGCTATTCTAAAAGGCATCTTTCTCACAAGAGATTTTGAGAAATTAAAAAGTAATTGTTTTTTCATAATAAATAATTTAATGGTTAATAGTTTGAATAATTATTAATTTTAATGATCAATAATTATTGATTCAAAATTAATTTTACCCTCCTATTATCCATTATCATAGCTTGCCAATGCATATCAAAATCAGACACTAGAATTCAAAATGTTAAAAATCAATACTTTAAAGCATTATTGTTTTTGTTTTTTTTCTAAAACCTAAATAATAATTGCAAATTAAGCTCTATTTGAATTCCTATAAACGCAAATTCCGCATTAGGCTTTATAATAAAGTCTAATGCGGAATCTGCGTTAAATCTGCGAAATCTTTTTGTTATCCTGTAATGTTGAATAATGCTTTATTCAGTATTTCAAATTTTAATTCCCATCTGGTTTAGTGATTTCAAATCTGTTACTCATAGGTACTGTCCAATCACTTGGCTGGCTAGGTTTTTTTGGGTCGTAATTAGGAACAGTCGTTTTTATATTTTTAGCAATATCCAATTTTAAATCTCTAATACCCTGTACCACACATCTAGCAACTTCGTTGGCACCAAAACTATTAAAGTGTGTATTGTCTGCCAATGTTTTTGTTTGCCCTGGAAAAGTGTTTGCAGGATATTGAACGAATGCTTTTTTTGAAAGGCTCTCTCCCCAGCTTTCATACATAGATGTGGTCATATTAGTCACATCTATTAAAGGAACTTGCAGCTCTTGAGCCACTTTTCGCATTGCATCTGGAAACTCACCGTGAGTAGGATTTAACGTTCCATCAGTATTAAAATGACGTCTTTGCGTTGGAGTTATCAAAACTGGAATTCCACCTTTACTTCTTGCTCTTGTAACATATTCTTTCAATAAAGTCGTATATTCTCCCCAAGCACCTTTGCCTTCGCCTTTTGCTTTTTCATCATTGTGTCCAAACTCAATAAAAAGATAATCCCCCGGTTGCATCAAGTATAAAATTTTCTCCAATCGATTTCCTGATTTGAAAGAGCTAAGCGCTAAACCAGAACAAGCATAATTTGCAACGACTACATCATCAGTCAAATAATTAGGGAAAAATTGCCCCCAAGATCCCCAAGGTTCCTTGTCTTGATCCGTAACCGTGGAATCTCCTGCAATATAGAGGGTTTTAATTTTTGAAACAGCTGTGATTTTAATACTTTGAATAATCGGAGTTCCCAAAAAACCTAAGGTTAATTTATCGTCCCAATTCAAACCGCTAAGTTCAGCAGGCTTAAGACGTATGCTATTATTTTTATCAAATTTTGCTGTCCTTACATTAACTATAAAACGTTCCGTTTTAGTTTCTTTTTCAGCGGTCTTAATTTCTCGCACCATCAATCTTCGGGATTCCGCATTTACAGTTGTCACGCCGCTGCTATTCCCGCCCAAAACTACTTCAACAATATAATTCCCTTCAGGAAGTTTTGCCGAAAAATAGAACGGGCTCTTAGCAGATATTGATTTTTTATCAAATGTTATCTCTTTATCGGACTCTAAATCGAATCCGTAGCCAACAGCGTCTGTATATACAACTGCTTTATCTATGGCTATACCAGATTTTTTATTGGTATTTTCACCAAAATTAAATTCTTTGGTTGGTTCTTTCTTTTGCGCTGTTGCATTGAAAAACATTGTAATGCAAAGAAAAAATGCAAAGAAATTTTTTAGATACTTCATAATGTGGTTTTTAATTATTGATTTATTTATCTGTTTATTTTAATTTACACTTACTTTAAAATCATTGCTGGTAACCCCATATTATTTATCTCGGTTATGCAATTTCATTCAAAACTAATATAATAAAATACTATTCTTTCTATTAAAAATTGTGTTTTTAAATTTTTATTAAAAAAATTGCCTATCACAGTAAAACCACTTACTTGATAGACAATTAACAACAAAAACCAAATTATCACCTAATTTAACACATTAATCTTAACAAAAATTATCTGACTGTCAACACAATAGGATAGTAAATTCTATCTTAAAACAATTGTATTTTTTAAATTACACATTAAAAAATGCCTATCTAAGTAAAATAGGATACTTAGATAGGCTGCTAACTAATTTAATCGTGACCTATTTATATTCTTTACAAAAGTAGCTTCCTTAATTTTATTTTTAATTATCATAAATTGCAATAACCATTCATAAATTGACATCTGACCGAATATGATATAAAATGGCTAGATATGATTAGTAAACACAAGTAAAAACAGAGAAAATATTGTTCTGAATTTGACAATTTCAGAATATAGAAGCATACGATAGTTGAAAATATTAGAAATCAATTTGTTTTTTTTAAATAGATTTGAATGCAATTTTAGAAATATTTAGGTTTAAATAGACATACCATATTCTATAAAACACAAAGAGCACCAGTAAAAAATACTAGTGCTCTTTGTGTTTTGAGAAATTCTAACATCCCCCGTTTTGCAATCTTTTGGCTTTATTTCAAAAAAAGAAATTAAAAAGTAGATAATGTTTTATAAATCTGAATCCCACCTTCTACTAAACCACCAATTTCATCAATGAAATTTAGCAAATGAGGTGCTTTATTATGCAAATCTAATCCATCCTGATTTTCCCATTCTTCCCAAAGAACAAACTCATTTTCGTTATAATGCAAATCATAACGAATGCAGGCAAGTTCTTTTCTGGTTTCAGTAACCAAATGAGTAAGCATTGATAAAACTTGCTCGGAATTATCGGTTTTGCTTTTTAGTATAGCGGTAATAGCAATCATAATTATAAAAATTTTAAAAGTTTATTCTAAGTATAGTCTGGTTTAAAAATACTAATATTTCGAAGATCGTAACGTTTCCAACATTGTGAGAGTGAAAACTGAAGTCTTTTCCATTGCTGTAAATTTATTCATTTTTGTGGAAACAAAGAACGTTTTTCATTCACTCTTTTTACTATTTTAACTAAGTTCACTTGATCAAAACTTTCTCTATAATTGTTATATCTGAGCTAAATTTATAAATCAAGTTCCTATTTATTGTGAATTTTACTTTATCAAAATGAGTTTAAAGTTTAATTAAAATTCAGTTTTTCTTCAAAATTGATTTGTAAATTGCAGTATGAAAATTCTAATTATAGAAGATGAGCAGGAAATTGCTCTAAGCATTAAAAACTATTTTAAAACCAATGGCTTTCAATGCGAAACAGCTGGCAATTACGCATTGGCACTTACAAAAATTGATAATTACGATTACGACTGCATTTTATTGGATTTAATGCTGCCCGATGGCGACGGCTTTGATATTCTAAAAGAATTAAAAAGCAAAAACAAAACAGAAGGCGTTATCATTATATCGGCAAAAGAAACTCTAGATACCCGCATTGAAGGTTTCAATCTTGGTGCCGATGATTTTCTAACAAAACCATTTCATCTTTCGGAACTCTTAGTCCGAATGCAGGCACTCATTCGTCGCAAAAACTTTCAAGGAAATAACAACATTATTTTTAATGAAATTAGTATTGATATTTTATCTAAAACAGTAACTGTCAACAATAAAAAACTGGATTTAACCAAAAAAGAAATAGATTTACTACTGTTTTTAATTGGCAACAATAATAAAGTTTTGTCCAAAGGTGCTATTGCTGAACACCTTTCAGGAGATATGGCAGATATGCTTGACAATCATGATTTTATATATGCACATGTTAAAAATCTAAAAAAGAAGCTTCACGCTGCAGGAAGTGGTGACTACATCAAAACAGCGTATGGTTTAGGATATAAATGGGAAAATGAGTAAAAAACTACTTCATAAAACAACCAGCAGCTTTCTTATATTCGCTGTTATTACACTGTTGGTATCGGCACCCCTATTTTATTACATTAGTCAAATGCTTTATGTTTTTGAAACTGATGAAGTCCTGCATTTCCACAAAGGTGCATTTGTTAAAGAAAGTCATAATGATTTTACTCAGGAAGATATAAATCTATGGAACAAATACAATCAAGATGTAATGATTGTTCCCGATATGGGCGTTACGAAAGATTCTATTGTTGGTAAAAGAGTATTCGATTCTATTGCTAAAGATAAAGAGCCATTCCGCATACTTTATGCTCCAGTCATTATAAACGGCAAGAAATATACTTATATAGAGAAAATAAATCTTGTTGAGATGGAAGGAATGGTAGTAAATATAGCTGCCATGTTTCTGTTTATTATAGTTATTTTGCTTATCGGAATCATTTGGATATCAAAAACATCTGCTGCAAAAATATGGAAGCCTTTTTACAACACGCTTGGTCAAATACACGATTTTGAAATCGATAAAAATAAACCTCCCCATTTTATCCCTACTGATATAAATGAATTTAATCAACTGAACAAAAGCCTTGAACAGCTTATTGAAAAAAACACTGCCATATATAAAAGTCAAAGAGAATTCGTAGAAAATGCAGCGCACGAACTACAAACGCCTCTGGCTTTATTTCAAACCAAAATTGATACTTTACTCCAATTGGAGTTAAATAAAGAACAACTTTCTGTATTAAGTTCATTGAATAATGATGTTTCCAGACTCAACAGACTTAACAAAAACCTTTTGTTGCTTTCTAAAATTGATAGTGGAAACTATCTTGAGAAAAGCACTTTCGTTTTGAATGACTACATCGAAAAACATCTTGACTTTTTTATTGAACAAGCCAAAGCCAAAAACATTACCATCACTACCGAATTCAATACTGAACTTAAGATTACAGGAAATCCTGCCTTAACAGAAGTCTTAATCAATAATTTGTTTCTGAATGCCATTCGTCACAACGAAAAAAATGGAACAATAATCATTAAAATAAAAGACGGTAAGTTGATTTTTTTGAATACGGGACAGCAAACACCATTAACAATCGAGAAACTATTTAACCGATTTTCTAAAATAAATCCTTCTTCACAAGGAAATGGACTTGGTTTGGCCATCATAAAAAAAATAACGGAAATCAATCAATGGGAAATCAATTATACTTTTGATAACCAATTGCATTGTTTTAGCGTTCAATTCTAAAAATTCAAACTTACTACAAAATCAATTTTGAAATTTGTACTATTCTTTATTATTAAATAATAGTACTTCTTTAAAATGAAATTAAAAATAACGCTACCACTATTCTTTCTGTTAATGATTTTTTTTAATGGAATAGCACAAACCAATACAGCAACTATCTCCGGATTAATCAAAAACAATACTTCCAAAAGTACCATTCCGTATGCGAATGTTGTTTTAAAATCAGCCAAAGAACAAAAAAATATTTTTGGAACTATAAGTAATGAAGAAGGTCGGTTTAACTTTTCTGCTGTGCCTTCTGGAAATTATACATTAGAAGTCAGCGCAACAGGATATAAAACGATAGTGCAAAAAATATTTGTTGGAAACCTGTCTGCCTTTCTTGATTTACATAGTATAAATCTTGAAGAAGATAGTACCATATTATCTGAAATAATAGTAAACACCAAAACTCAAGAAGGAAGTGCAAAAATGGATAAGAAAGTTTTTTCTGTTGCCGACAATATTACTCAAAGCGGCGGATCTGTTTTACAATCCATGCAAAATTTACCTGGTGTTACTATGCACGATGGTAAAGTACAACTCCGAGGTAATGATAAAGTAATGGTGCTAATAGACGGAAAACAAACTGCCTTGACTGGTTTTGGAAATCAATCGGGTTTGGATAATATTCCGGCATCTGCCATTGAAAAAATAGAAATTATAAATAATCCATCAGCTAAATTTGATGCTAATGGAAACGCAGGAATCATCAACATCATTTACAAGAAAAACAAACAAGATGGTTTTAATGGTAAAATAGGAATCAGCTCTGGTTATGGTGCGCTATGGGTACGTAAAGAAAATTTACCAACAATTAGCCCTCAATATCAAGTCACGCCAAAAATAAATCCTTCGCTGTCGCTAAACTATAGAAAGAACAAAATAAACACCTATTTACAAGCCGATTATCTCTACACAGAAACGCTTAATAAAAACGAATTTGTAACGAGGACTTATGACGATGGAATTGTTATCAATCAGCAGACTAAAAGAAACCGTGATACTCATTTCACAACCCTTAAAACGGGTATCGACTGGAATTATAATGAACAAAATACTTTTGCTTTTTCGGGGCTTTTTGGCAGTGAAAAAATTATAGATCACGGAGAAGAACCTTTCTTTAATGAAGATTATTCTCAGCGTCTGCGCCTTTGGCAATTCTTAGAAGACGAACTTAAAACAACCGTTATGGCAAGTGTTTCTTTTGAACA
Organism: Flavobacterium sp. WC2509; assembly: GCF_052683105.1. Classification (NCBI taxonomy): domain Bacteria; kingdom Pseudomonadati; phylum Bacteroidota; class Flavobacteriia; order Flavobacteriales; family Flavobacteriaceae; genus Flavobacterium; species Flavobacterium sp. WC2509. The sequence continues at coordinate 434,550 of NZ_JBQZFG010000001.1, forward strand.
TAAATTTAAAGAAGCGGGACATAAATTGAATGCCGGAATCAATTATACATACCACAGAGAAGATGAAAAATACTTCTTTGATAATATCATGCTCACTTTCACAGGCAAAGATGCTTTTAAGCTCCTGTCTGATGAAAAAGTGGTTGATGTAAATTTCGATTATATTCAGCCTTTAAAATATGGTCGTTTTGAAACAGGTCTTAAATTTAGAAACAGAGAAATCCCGACCAATATGCAGTTTTTCTCAGGAGAAAATTCTCCTATTGACAAAAATGCTGGCGGTTGGGCCACTTATAAAGAAATCATTCCTGCGCTGTATTCCAATTACATTTATGAAACGAATACAATTGAAGCTGAACTGGGACTTCGTCTGGAATATGTAAACCTAAAATATGAAGTAAATCCAAATCACCCTACTTATAAAAGTGATGGTTACAATTACACCGAACCCTTTCCCAACCTACGATTTGGCTATAAAATAAATGATCAAAATAAAATAACCGCTTTTTACAACCGTAGAGTGGACAGACCTAATGAAGTAGATATTCGTATTTTTCCTAAATACGATGATGCCGAAATTATAAAAGTAGGGAATCCAGGACTTCGCCCACAATTTACGAATGCATTTGAAATAGGTTATAAACGAAATTTAGAAAAAGGTTATTTTACATCTTCCCTTTATTATAGAATCGTAAACGGAACTATATCTCGTATTGCTACAACTGTCCCTGACAGCAAACTTATTTATAATGTATTCCAAAATGCAGATAAAAGCACATCTATGGGAGTTGAAATGGTATATTCAAAAGAAATAAACCCTTGGTATTCTTTCAATATAAACGGAAACCTGTATCAAAATACGATAGATGCTTTTACTGTAACCAATTTATATCCTGTTCCAAGCACTTATTATGGCGAACGTCAGCAAATGGTATCTGGAAATTTAAAATGGAACAATAGCCTCCAACTAAATAAAACGGTAAAAGGTCAGGTATCGGTTATTTATCTTGCTCCAGATATTATCCCGCAAGGAAAAATAGATTCGAGATTTTCTGTTGATCTAGGAATCAAAAAAACAGTTCAAAAAGGAAAAGGGGAAGTTTTTCTAAATGCAACGGATATCTTTAATACACTAGTAATACAAAAAGAAATTCAGGGAGAAGGTTTTAGTTACACTAGTAAAGATTACTACGAAACTCAAGTAATACGATTTGGATATAGTTATAAATTTTAAAAATTTACAGTTCTAATTTAGTAAAAATGCTTCACTTTTATAAATAAATTAGTGGAGTTTTTTTATTTAAGCTAATTGTTTTTTTGTCAATTGTCCTGTGACAATAACTACTATAAATACAACAACTAATACCAAACAGGCATGTATATTACCCAAATTCATGCCTTCTGGTTTTGTCAAATAGTCGCCCATTGTAGCACCAATTGGGTGAGTCAAAATGATTGCTAACCAATACAAAAACTCTCTTGATATTTTTGTCAAATAGACAAGTCCAATAACAAAAATAAGAAGTATTAATAAAAGTAAAGTTCCTCCGTCAAAACCTAATGGTGTGTTATGTGCCAATAAATCTCCAAAAGCAGTTCCTAATGTACTTGAGGTTAAGATTGCTATCCAGTATAAAAATTCAGTTCGTTTATTTAGCCCGTTTTCTATCGTGTTTGTTTTTGAATGATATTTCCAAATGCCAAATGTAAATATCAATAGAACAACTAATAGTATTGTACCGAATGTGTATCCCTGATTTTCTGTAAACCCTAATTGTAAATGAAAGAATGACCTACTTATGAAATCTGAAATTGTTGTTCCAACTGTACTTGCCAAAGTTACTACTATCCAATATAAAAGTAGTTTTTGATTTTTTGAACCAATTGAAATTGCCAACGCAATAAAAAAGAATGCAAGTAAAACAATTGTCCCACCACCATAACCTAAATTAAATGTTTGTGAGATTAAGTCACCCGCGGTTTCTCCCATTGTATTGGCACTAATAATTAATGCCCAATAAAAACTATTTATTTGGGGTAAATGTTTCATTTTTATTTGTTGTTTATTAATGAAATCAAAATTGCATTACTAAGCCGCAACCCATTTGCTTTCCATTGTAGTAAGGAAGTACCATCGAAGAAACTTTCTTTTCTTTTTCTTTTTCTTTTTTAGTAAAAACTTTCTTGTTCAAATACGGATACATCCAATAAGCAGCTTTAGTAGTTAGTATCCCGATTCCAGCTCCAGCAACCACATCGGTAACCCAATGTCTATTGTTTACAACTCTAAAAGCACCTGTTGCAGTAGCCACAACATAGCCGCTTATTCCGTACCAAATGGATTTATCTTTGTATTCTTGGTACATGAATTCAGCTCCGGCAAAAGCAGTTGCTGTATGTCCCGAAGGAAATGAATTATTCGAAGAACCATCGGGTCTTTCGACCTTTGTAATGCTTTTTAAAGCCAAAACTGTAACACTCATCATAAGGTATGAACTTGCCAGAATAATTGATCGGTCTTTCAGATTATTTTTTCCTTCAACGCCACATGCATTTAAACCATAAACAGCGGCTGCAGGTGCGTATTGCATAATATCATCTATCGAAAATTTCTTATCGATATTTTCAGTTACTTCATCCTGAACATCAAGATTATATCCTTTGAGTTGATCACTATTAAGTCCAATAATACCATAGCCAATTAATATAGTGGGAATGATCAATTGTTTGTAATTAAACCTTAAATTTTTCACACTGTCTTTTACGACAATAGTGTCGGTTACATTGTTTTGAGCGACTAAAAGAGAAGTCGATAATATCACGGAAAGCAAACACAAGTATTTCATTTTGAATATTCTAATATCAGTACAAAATACCGACACGATTCTGAATTAATTCTGTATTTTGAGAGTTGGTTTGGTTTAATGCAAAAAATTATACTTTAAATTATTTGATGAAAGGTAGGGTGCTGTTATGAGGCTTGTTGGTTTTCTCTAAAAACAAAAAGCCACCTGAACAATAGCGAACAGGCAGCAAATCTTTCTACTTCAAAAAACAATTATCTGGATCAGGTTATTGCACGTTTGGTTCCTGCGGTCCATTTTGCTCATTTTCTCCTTTTTTGAATTCGAGTTTTCCAAATTTATAACTAAAAGAAATACCGAAAGACTGAACAGGAATTTCCTTGATGTTTATCTGATCGTAATTTTCGCCATAACTTTTTGATTTTTGAGTCATGTATTTACTAAAAGGATTGGCCATCGTAATCCCTACACTTGCATTTTTATTAAAAAACTGTTTTCTCAATGCCAAATTGTAGAAGTAAGATGCTGGACGCTCCCCTTGCAGGATTTTTTGAGAAGAACGGTAATTTCCTGATATTTCTCCCATCATGGTTGGACTAAACGTATAACTTAAATTTAAATTGGCTCTATAAATAAAACTGGTAACACTCTCCAGACCTGGCGTGCTGTTGGTTCTGTTTCCGCAATCAAAGTTAGATTTGATGCTTAGTTTGTCGCCAATGGAAACTGCTCCAAAAATACTGGCTCCGATAGTGGTTTCAGAACCAATATTGTAACGTCTAGTCAGAGTCACATCAGTATAATCAGTACCTCCAATAGTCAGTAATGGTTCAAATGTAGTCATGGTTTGTATGTCATCCGTATTGTAGCGGTAGTATCCTGAAAAATAGATATTTGTTCCTTTGCTGAAATTTTTACTGTAACCCAATTCATATCGATTGCCTATTTCTGGTTTCAGAAAAGGATTTCCTGTACTAATATTGTGCGGGTCACTAATATTAAAAAATGGATTTAAATCCTCATAATCCGGTCTTTCAATGCGATAACTATATGCAAATTTTATAGACTCATCTTTGCTAAACTTGTGCTGAATTGTAAAAGACGGAGCAAAAGTGTTGTAATCCGGTATAGTCACTCCTACAAAATCTGCCATGGTATTGGTACGTTCATATCGCAGACCAGCCTTACCAATTAAAAAACTGTTGAATAAAGCAAAAGAGCTTGAGATATAAGCTGCATAAATATTGCGCTTATAATTGAATCCGTAAGTTTGCCCTTTATTGTTTATATACGAACCATCAACATTCAATGTGTCGGTAACCACGTTATTTTCTAAATTTTCAAATTCTGTTTTCGCTCCCATTTCAATAATAAAATCTTCAGCTACTGGCTGTACATAATCTAAAGCTAATTGTACCTGATGATCTTTTCCCGGATTGTTGTTTCTAAGTCCTGATACGGGATAAATATAATTTTCATAACTAGTTTTATTACCAGAATTCATTGAGGTTTTACCATTGCTGGATGTAACCTGAAAATTCAATTCCTGATCTTCTTTTTCAAAAGTCTTTTTATATTCTAAACTCCAATCTGTCGCATTCTCTTTCATATTACTGGTAGAATTTCTGTCACTGATAATCTGGGAAAAAATCGTCCCGTCAGCCAAAGAGGAAGTCTGATTTTGCTGGGTCATTCCCGTTGAGTTATTTGTAAAGGAATCATACCCCAGAGTTGCTGTCAATTCGTCTTTCGGGCTTATACTCCAATTTAAATTAACTCCTGTTCGGTAACCGCTTCTTGTAAAGGGATTTATTCCGCTTTGATACAGTCTGTTAATGGTGTCTCTAGTGTCATTATAAGATATTCGATCACTGGAACTTTTTGTTTCTGTCTCTAATTGTTTGTTGCCGCTAAAATAAATGCCTGCGCCGAAATTGCCTCGACGTGCATTCAAATTAAACGATCCGTTCTCCAAACGTGTTCCAGCCGACAGATTAATGCTGCTGTTGATTCCTTCAACTTTATTGTCTTTTAGAATAATATTTATAATTCCTCCTGTGCCTGCCGCATCATATTTGGCTCCGGGACTGGTAATAACCTCAATGCTTTTTATCTGATCAGCAGGTATGGTTTGCAGGGCATCTGTAATGCTTGCACCAAACATACTGGAAGGTTTTCCATTAATTAAAAAACGAATACTGGAATTTCCCTGTAACTCAATTTTTCCATCAATATCAACACTGACCATTGGAACATTTTTCAAAACATCGGTGGCAACTCCTCCTTGGCTTGTCAGGTCATTAGCAGGACTGTACACCATTTTGTCAATTTTGTTTTGAATCGTAGCTTTTTTCAAAACTACTTTTACTTCATCAAGCTCGTTTGTAGATGGGGACAGAAAAACAGTTCCCAAATTCACAACCGCCGTGCTTGCAGTAATATCGACAGTATCAAAAACTTTTTTATTGTAACCGATAAAATCTATAGTGATGCTGTAAGTTCCGTTAGGAAGATTATCAATCGCAAAACCCCCATTTTTATTTGTGCTTATGCCGTTAATAGCTTTGGTTTCTCCTACTTTGAAGATACTGACAATTGCCATTTCAACAGGCCCTTTTGTTTGTGAATCCATTACCTTTCCAGTAACCTTCCCTTTGTTTTTAGTAGATTGTGAATAAGTGGCAAAAGACAAAAAGAAAACAAAAATTAAGATAAAATAGCGCATATTGATAAATTTATGAGGCAAAGTAATATCTTAAATCTGAATAATTTTTGAATAAATAATTTCTATTTCAATTATTAATTTTTTATTTAAACAAATGCAAATACTTTTCTTTCTCCTGATACATTAAAGAAATCAAAATAGCACTTAAAACTATTGTCAATTATTGGAAAACATCTGTATCACCAAACTATGTTAAATAGATAACCTCCGAAATTAAAAAAACCTAAACAGTCAATGTTTAGGTTTAGTTGGTCCTTATTCTACTTTTTGTATTTCCAAAATCTGCCTTTTCCTTCGGCTATCCATTCTAACGATTCTTCTATTCTTTTTTGTCTGGTTGCATCAGTTTTTGCATCAATTATCCAAACTAAATATTCTTTACGAAAAGAAGGAGATTGGTTTTCAAAAACTTCTTTGGCCTTTGGATTTAAAGCCAGTTTTTCACTAAAATAGTCAGGAATTTCAATCGCTTGTTTTGGCTCAGATTTTGGTTTAATTTTTTTGATTCCTTTTTCATTCAAAGCCATTGCTTCTTTTATATAAGCAACCAATTTTTTTTCTTCTGGCAAATCAGATAAGCTTTTAATTTTATCCATATATCCCATTTTTTGTCCCGCTTCAACGCTTGCTATTATCTTTGCATCACTCATTAATTCCGCCTTATAAAGACTGAATGAACAATGTTTTTTAAATGATCCGAGAATGCACATCATATCACCTTTATAATCAAAATGTGGCAATCCCCATTTCATTATTTCTTCAACTTCTGGACAAGTCTCATGAATTATTTTACGCAAATATTCCATAATGGGTATTGCAAATTCTTCTGATTTAGCAAAATACTCATCTACATTTGGATTAAAATTCGGCATATTAAAATCTTTTTTTTTATTAATTTTTATTTAAAACAAAGGCGCATATTTTTCTTTATTCTGATACATAATACAAATTAAAATAGCGCTTAAAACTAAAGCAAATGGTAAGCCGCTTGTATCTTGCACAATATTGGTTAATACAATTCCAACCATAACAGGCAGAATCATTAAAGCGCCTAATGCTCGTGTTTTTGGCAGGATGATTAATAAACCGCCCAAAACTTCGACTGTTCCAACAAGTGGCATAATCCAGCCAATTTCATTAAAAGCACTCATAGCTTTTTGCATTTTTTCAGGCAAATTCTCAGGCATAGGCATGTAGAAAAAAAACTTATTAAGTCCGGCATTGATAAACATAAGTCCAAATAATAGACTTAAAACGAAGATGATTTTATTTTTCATATTTAGATTTTTATTAATTAAGAATTAGCAAAAATTTCGTCTAGATTATTTAATGCCATTGTAAAGCCTTCTTTAAAGCCAAAACTAATTATTTTTTCCAAATCGGCTAAGGTTTTATGTTTGATAGTAATATTTACCAAAGTCGAATCTCCTTTATCAACAAAGTCTACATCCCAGTCAGAACGAGGCATATCAATGTTTAGATTTCCTGCTGCATCGCAAAAAGCATCCGAAAATTTGAAACTAGTTTTAGGCGTAATAGAAATAAAATCTGCCAATGCCCAATGCTCCTCGCCTTCTGGTCCACACATAGCATACAATCTTCGTCCACCTTCTTTAAATTCCATTGACTTGGTTTTGGACAACCAAGGTTTTGGTGCCCACCATTGATCAAGCAATTCCGGTTTAGTGTAAGCATCCCAAACCAAATCGGGTTTAGCTGCAAATTCTTTTTTCACATATACTGTATTCGTTTCTTTGTTTACAGTAAAATCGAATGTTAGATTACTATTCATCATTTTTTATTATTTTTAATTGTTTCTAGTAAATCATCGAGTTGGTTGAATCGGGTTTCCCAAATCTTTTTAAATTGTTCCAACCATTGGTCTATTTCTTTCATTTTGTCAATTTCAAGGCTATAATAAATTTCTCTTCCCTGCTGTTCCTGCTTTACTAGCTCACATTCTGCTAATATTTTTAAATGTTTTGAAACAGCTTGCCGTGTAGTCTCAAAATGTTCTGCAATAGCATTAGGTGTCATTGCTTGCAAGGCAATGAGAGTAATAATAGCTCTTCTTGTTGGATCAGCTATCGCTTGAAATACATCTCTTCTCATTTTTAATTCTTATTAAGCAACCATTTGATTGCAAATATATATGCAACTTTTCGGTTTCGCAAATATTTTTATATTTTTTTTTAGAACAGCACAAAAAAGCCCCAAATACTTTACACTATTTGGGGCTTCGTTAACATTTACTCAACTACTCAAAAAGCAATTGGAGCTGCTAAACAGGAATCCGGAATTGCAAAAGCATTGACCAAAGCCACTGCATCTGGTCGAATATCCCAACAAAGCTGATTGACTATTTTTCGGATGGCTTTCGTTTTTATTGCTTCCATATAGCCATCTTCCAAATACCAGGCTTTATTTTTTTCTATTTGCGAAAGTGCATACAATTGATTCAGTTTGGTTAAAATTGCTTTGCTATTTTGATCTTTAATTGCTGCAATAGTAATTTGAAATTGTTCCAAAACTACTCTGTCTAAATATGCTTCAGCCACATCTATCATTTGGTGTTGCACCACGTTAAAAGCATCGTAAGCATCTAAACCATTATCAATTAATTTTTTTATACGCTTAGCAGCCGAAGCCAAAATTGTTTTTTCTCGATGCTGAAAAGCCTGCAAATGAAACTCACTATCTAATAAATGTTCTACATCTGTTCTTCGAATAGCTACAGGATTTTTTTCGGCTATAACTGATTTGGTATTTTCATAAACATAATTAATGATACCAAAAGAACCCATTTCTCCAAACGATTTTCTGAATTCGGACAAACGGTTTTTTGCTACTAATTGCATCAAAACGGTATTATCGCCTTCAAAAGTGGTGTAAATTTCGGTGTCGTTTTTTAAAGCATCAATTCTGTTTTCTGATAGATAGCCTTTTCCGCCACAAGCTTCTCTGCATTCCTGTAAAATCGCCGTAGTACTCCAGGTTGAATACGATTTTAATCCTGCTGCCAAAGCTTCTATTTCCTGCATTTCGACTTCTTTTTTATTCAAAAAACGTTTAGTCAAATATTGTAAAGCAAAATGTACTGCATAAGTTTTGGCTAAAGGAATCAATAATCTTCGTTGGTGCATACGGTAATTCAGGATAGAAACTTCTGAACCTCCTTCGGGTCCAAATTGTCTCCGTTGGTCACTATATTTTATGGCAATGGTAAGTCCGCTTTTGGCTGCAGCCAATGCCGAACGTGGAATCCCGATTCTACCGCCTACTAAAGTTCCCAACATCGTAAAAAAACGTCTGTTATCACTCGGAATCGGACTTTCAAACTCCCCTTTATCATTTACCGAAGCAAAACGATCCAGCATATTTTCTTTTGGAATTACCACTTCATCGAAACGAATGGTTCCGTTATCTACACCATTCAATCCCATTTTATGACCGCAATCTCCAATGGTAATCCCTTTTAAAACTACACCATTTTCATCACGCAGAGGAACAATAAAAGCATTCACACCATAATCATGTCCTGCAATAATAAGTTTGGCAAAAACGGTTGCCATTTGCCCATGAAGTGCAGCATTGCCAATATATTCTTTTTGGGCTTTTTCGTGTGGTGTATGAATTGTAAAAGTCTGGTTTTCGTGATGATATGTTGCTGTGGTTTCCAGTCCTTTTACATTCGAACCGTGATGTGTTTCGGTCATTGCAAAACAGCCAGGCAATTTTAGCGTGCCAATGTCTTTTAGATATTTAGCATAATGTTTCTCTGTACCGAGCGATTGCACACTCATTCCCCAAAGCCCAAATTGCACCCCAAATTTAATTACCAGACTCAAATCATGATAACTCAACGTTTCCATAATCGAAAAATAATCGGCTATGTTTTCTCCTCCTCCATATTGCTTCGGATATGCCATATTGCCAAGATTTTCGTTGGCCAAAATTTTACACCAATCGTACACTTTCTGACGGTGCACACCAATATCCGTTGACGTTTCATATTTAAATTCAGGTCTCGAAATAATAGATTTTACTTTGTTGATAATAGGCGCTTGTTCCCCATCCAAAAGATCTGTTATTTTTTGAATATCAAAACTAGCTTCCGTTTGTTGAGTAACGGTATGAGATTTTGCTTTTGTTTTGAAATTACTAATAGCTTCTTCTCCTAGAATTCCTAAATCATTTTCGAGTTTTACAAATGAGGGCTCTAATTTTTGAATCGTAGCATCGTTTTGGGAAAGTGCTACGGCTATTTCAAAAATAGATTTTAAAGCAGGATTCTCCTTAATGGTTTGTTCTATTTTATTTTTCCAATCCGTAATATCCTGACGGGATGGAGGATTAGAAATACTGATTTTTGAAAGTAATGTTTCTTTCTCTTCTGCCGAAAACCAATCCTGCGAATTAATAAATTCCTGTAAAGTCACAAACTCTTTTTCGGTCAATAAATCATCTGACCATACCACATAAAAAAGAGGAATAAACGCTTGTAATTTAGTGCTTTTCATAAATAAGTATATTTTTCAATTGGAAACCGTTTTTTGAATCTAACCCTTGAATGTAATTATTCAAACGTTAATTCGGGTGTTTTGTTCCGTATAAAATCAAAAAAACAAAAATAAAAACATCCAGATCTAACGAAGTTAATTGTTTTTAATGAAACTTTCTTTCAAAGTTATTATGGTTCAAACGTACAAGAAAAAACACAGATAGAATTATATAACTGAATGTCAGAATTATATAATTTCATTGATTAAAACTAAGGTACATTTGAATATAACTTAAAAAAAACATATTATGCCATTAGTTACCGTCTTGCTCGTCTTAATTGTTATTGGTGTTCTTCTTTGGCTTGTTAACACTTACATTCCGATGGATCCTAAAATTAAAAACATCTTTAACATCGTTGTTGTAATCTTTGTAATCATCTGGTTACTGAAAGTGTTTGGTCTTTTTAATGATGTAATGAATCTGCATACATAAAAACAAATCTTCTTCCTTTGAATTTTAACATAAATACTTGTCCTAAAAATTAAAAGTAAAGAGTGATTTTGAATATTTTAAAAAACAAAATCATGGAAAAACAATCCTTTCAAAATCATATCCGCTATTATACTCCGCATCATTTTGTGTATTATCCAATTATAATTTTGTTGCTAAGCTTTAGTGTGTATTTTGCATATACTACTGAAGATAAATTGATTTGGATTTTTATCAGTATTATATTTGTTGTTTTGTTCTGCCTAGCGTTTATGCTCCGACAACATTATGCCCTGACTTTACAAAACCGAATTGTAATTTTAGAACTGCGCTATCGTTATTTTTCTATTACAGGAAAAAGAATGGAGAACTTTGAGGATCAGTTAAGCGATGAACAATTATTTGCTTTACGATTTGCCTCCGATGAAGAACTAGACAATCTTATTGAAAAAACACTTTTAGAAAATCTTTCAGCTACAGCAATTAAAAAATCCATTAAACATTGGAAAGGTGACTATAGAAGAGTTTAAAACTTCATAATTACTCTGAATAATACGTTGTAAAACAAAACATTACAAACTGACAATTTCCTTTTAAAATGCAAATAATATAATCTTCATTATAAATAATATAAGGCAAATCAGTACTTCTGAAAGTAATTTTGACAAGAGTTCAAAATTATTCAACGTAATATGCCAGAAGGTCCTTCCATAGTAATTTTAAAAGAAGCTGTTCAGCAATTTACTGGACAGAAAGTTATTTCCGCTTTTGGTAATAGCAAAATTGATATGGATCGAATAAAAGATCAAAATATAATTTCTTTCAAGAGTTGGGGAAAACATTTTTTAATCTGTTTCGAAGATTTTACTCTAAAAGTTCATTTATTAATGTTTGGAACTTATAGAATCAATGAAAGAAAAGATAGTGCTCCCCGACTAAGTTTGGTTTTTTCTAATGGTGAATTAAATCTATATACCTGCTCCATAAAACTCCTGGAAGGCAATGTTAATTTGCATTATGATTGGTCTGCAGATGTTATGAACAAGGATTGGAATCCTAAACTAGCAAAGAAAAAACTCCAAAAAATTCCGGACGAAATGATTTGTGATGCCTTACTAGATCAAAACATTTTTGCAGGAGTTGGAAATATAATTAAGAACGAAGTACTCTATAGAACTTTCATTCATCCGGAATCTTTAACAGGCAAGATTTCTTCTGATACATTAGATACAATCATTAATGAATGTTCCAAATACAGTTTTGAGTTTTTGGAATGGAAAAAAATTTATCAACTCAGAAACCATTGGTTAGTGTATACCAAAAAAGTCTGTCAAAGATGCAATTTGCCCATTCAGTATAAAAAGACGGGCGTTAAGAATCGTAGAAGTTTTTATTGTCCAAATTGCCAAACATTGTACTCATGAAAAAAATTCCATACATCGGCTGTTCTAGTTTTTATAATTCCTATTGGAAAAAAGTATTTTATCCCGAAGATATTCCTTCTTCCAAATGGTTCGAGTATTATTGCACCCATTTTAATACGTATGAAATGAACGGGACGTTTTATAAATTTCCAACCTTGAAAACAATGGAAGATTGGTATCAAAAAACTCCTGAAGATTTTTTGTTTTCAGTAAAGGCACCTAAGGAAATCACACACACTAAAAAATTCGTTGACTGTGAAGCACTAATTAATGACTTCTACTCTATTTGTGATAACGGATTAAAAGATAAATTAGGCCCTATTTTATTTCAGTTACCTCCTAGTTATCAGTATTCAGCCGAAAAATTGCTTTTCATTATCAATCAGTTGGACTTGAATTTTGATAATATTATTGAATTTCGTCATCAAAGTTGGTGGATTCCAGAAGTATGGAAAGAATTAGATAAAAACAATATTACTTTTTGTAGTGTAAGCCATCCGCAATTACCAGAAACCATTTTTACTACATTTCCAATTATCTATATTCGGCTTCACGGAAATACTAAAATGTTTTATTCTGATTATTCCACTGAAAAATTGAATACGATAAATGATATTATTTCTCGAAATGACACCAAACAGACCTTCATTTATTTCAATAATACGGCAAGTACAGCAGGAATTTTAAATGCTTTAGAAATGAAAAAAATAAATCAACCCAAATGAAAAAGTTTTTAAAAAATAACGGATTATCACTTTCTTTTCTTCTCTTATTTATAGTTTCGATACTATTCCAAATTATTTTTGGATTAAAGGAATACAATAAACTTCTGATAGAAAACGGTGCTCCTGCTGTAAACTATCTTGACTATTTACATTCTGGACATTTTATAGAATCTACTTTTGAGAATTGGGAAAGCGAATTTTTGCAAATGTTGTTTTTTGTAGTTTTTACCATTTTTTTACAGCAAAAAGGCTCTTCAGAGTCGAAAGATTTTGATGCAAAAGATAAAGCGGATAAAGAAGATTTTTCATCCCCGAAAAAAGATGCCCCATGGCCTGTTCAAAAAGGCGGCTTTATATTGGCCATATACGAACATTCTCTGTCGATAGCCTTATTTGCATTGTTTCTTCTTAGTTTTATTTTACATTTTTATGGCAGTTTAGCCGATGAGAATAAATTGCTTTCGCTAAAAAAACTACCCATAAAAACGGCTCAAAACTATATTATCGATTCAAGATTTTGGTTTGAATCATTCCAAAACTGGCAAAGCGAATTCTTATCGGTGTTTGCTATTGTAGTACTTTCTATTTATTTGCGTCAAAAAGGATCTCCGCAATCCAAACCCGTTGATGCGCCTAACAGTAAAACAGGAGAATAACTGTTTTACTTAACCGCCAACCATTTCACCCCCGTTTACATGTATAAATTGTCCTGTCACATAACTGCTGTCTTCACACGCTAAATACACATACGCAGGTCCTACTTCTGAGGGCTGTCCTGCTCTTCCCATAGGCGTATTTTGCCCAAAAACAGCGACCTTATCTTTATCAAAACTAGCAGGGATTAAAGGAGTCCAAATAGGTCCCGGAGCTACACCGTTGACACGTATTTTTCTTTCAACAAGTGTAGCTGATAATGATCTGGTAAAACTAACAATAGCGCCTTTCGTACTGGCATAATCTACCAAATGCTCACTTCCTCTATACGCTGTAACCGAACTTGTATTAATGATACAATCCCCTTCTTTTAAATACTGCAAAGCAAATTTTGTAATATAGAAATAAGGATAAATATTGGTTTCAAAAGTAGTCTGTAATTGTATTGCCGTAATTTTTTCGAACGTTTCATGAGGGAATTGCACCGCAGCATTATTCACAATTATATTCAATTCGCTAAATGTTTTTATACATTTCTTTACAGCACTTTCGCAGAATTTGATATCCTTTAAATCTCCACTGATAATCAGGCATTCCTTTCCTTCTTGTTCTACTAATTCCTTGGTTTTTTTAGCGTCTTTATCTTCTTTCAAATAAATGATAGCCACATTCGCCCCTTCTCTGGCAAAATGTACAGCAACGCTACGGCCAATCCCACTGTCTCCTCCTGTTATCAAGGCAACTTTATCTTTGAGTTTACCGCTTCCTTTATAATTTTCCCGAATAATTTCTGGCTCTGGATTCATTTTATATTCATGACCAGGAAGTGTTTGTTCTTGTTTTGGGAATTTCTTTATCTTTTCCATAACTAACTTTATTTTAACTTAATACACTGATTTAAATACAAATTACTGAAAACAAGAAAACAGCTTAGTTAAAGCCGTTTTCTATATATATTGCGTGCTGTTTCAGCTAACTCGAGTTATACTCTTTCTCTTTCGATTCGTACATAAATTAGAAACTCATGCACTGTTCTATTCAACAGTATTTTAAATTCTTTTTGCAATTTGTATACAGATAATTTTGCTTTTTGAATTAAATAATCGGTTGTAAATAATTCTAAAGAAAGATTTATAACAACATCCGACACTCTTTTTATTTCGTCAATTTGTTTTATTGTGAAAGAACTAATTGCCTGCGCCATCAAAGTAAAACCATCCGTATGTTGTTCAATTTCAATTTCAATAATTTTATCCAGAATACGGTTTATTAATAAATTACGAACAATCCCTTTGTGAAGCAACATATTCAGTTCTTCTATCTTTTGAGCAATTTTAAAATTTTGAAAACTGATATCCAGATAATCTCCTTTTACATCTAAAAATGTTTTTTTTAATTTCTTAACTAACTGACCATTAAACTCATTATCAGCAACTGTATTTATTACAATTGCATGAAATTTAACTGGAATACGTTTTTCAAAATGCAGTATACTATTTAGACTTGAAGTACTTTTAAGGATTCCTGTTTGTTGTTTTTTAATCATTTTTCTTTCCCCATGTTCTCCAAAACTATGTTTCAGGATTCCTTCTTTACAGTACGCAAATAAAATCGGAAAATTCATAAATGGTTCCATACTTAGTCTCACATCATCATAAAAAATTACATCAAACTGCATGTAAGTCATTCCGTCTGGAAAGACGATTCCATTGATATTTCCTTTGGCCAATTTAGAATCTAATGCTAAATTATATTGATCATTATTGTACGTTAATGTACCGTTGAAATTATCTTTCAAATCATTAAAAACATCTTGCGCTTTTCCAGCTTTTAAGTATAAATTTTTCATTTTTAATGTGTTTTAAAATAAATTCAACATTTTGCTCTAAATAGGAATTAATTAAATGGTTGTAAATTTTCCCTTTTTGATATATTCAAATTTCGTAATAAACTAAACCATAGCGTTATACAATTCATATATAAAGTTTCATAATTTTTATAATCGACATGAAGTTCAAATTAGTTTATTAAAAAACTGAATAGAAAAAGGGTTAGAATAATACTATCCTAACCCTTCTATTTTTGACTTAGTTGCTTTAAGTCAAAATTTCCATCTCTCAAACCAAATCTACTTAGCTGATACTATCGATGGATTAGCTATTTCATTAATACACTCTTTTGCTTAATAATCTTAAGACGCCCCAATCTTTCAGATTAGCAATAGGAGTTCTTTTTTGAACTAGCTTTTTTTCTTCTCTCGGTCTGCCACTACATCTTTAGCTTTGCTAATACCAGTAGCAATTGCGGCACCTTCGTCGAGTTTTCCGTCTTCCAATATTGCATTTGCTATTTCAATAGCTTTGTGGCGCACTTTAACTGGAAGATTTTTCATTGCAGGCGGATAATCTTTATTAGTCCAAGGCATAACACTTTATTTTAAATGAATATTTTACAACAGAAAAATTATTTTTTATCCGGATTTGTTTTCAATCCCCAAACTTCAACATGAGCTTTTTTATTGCTGCCCTGACTAATAGTATGGTAAAACAAGTCTACTCTTTTAACAGTTTTTTCACCATCAAGATAGGCTACTGAAGTTTCTCCAGGACCTTTTATTTCCTTTCCTATTTTTACACTTTTCTTTGCATCATCGCCATAAAAAATATCAAATGATTCTAAACGAATGGAAGCATCGGTAACTTTAAGTTTAATAGCAGCAAAACGATTGGCACCCACAATTGGAATCTTATCAGTCTCTTTATCTAAGCTAACTGTAGTTTCACCAATTTTATGCCAGCCATCTTTATCACTCGTAACTACTTTGGGAGTCTGTGCCCATATATTCGCTGAACTTGCTACAAGGAGTAGCATTAATACTAACTTTTTCATCTTTTTTGTTTTTATTAAATTATAAATATTTGAAATCAAAAAAATTCCTTTTTATGATATTTCAAATGTATAACACTCCTATTTCTAACATTTTACATCCATTTATCAATTACTTATATAATTTTCACATTCAAAATAATAATAAAAAAATGCAAAAGTTTTTCCTTGTTTTACTGTTATCAAAATCAAATAATTACTTCTGTTGATGAATACAAATTCATGCGTTTTATATTTTCAAAAACAAACTTTGTATTAATTGATAAGATAAAATAACCTATCTTTCAACGGTTTTATTTCAAATAATGCTATAGATTTAATCGGCAATTATGCCATTTCGGGAAGTAATCAAGATTATTAGAGATAAAAAATATCAAAAATTTATACTAAGTTTTAATTATGGAAAAATATGCAAATGTATGTGGTGATTCAGGAGTTTCATCATATGAAATTGGTTCAGACTATATTAAGGTAAGTTTTTCTTCAGGAAACACTTATCAGTACAGCTATGGTAAAGCAGGAGAATCCCACGTTGAAAACATGAAAAAATTAGCTCTTGAAGGCTTTGGATTGTATTCGTACATTAATTTATATGTCAAATTTAAATATGACTAAAATTGATTGTCTATTAATCACCTTTTTACTTTGGTGATTTTAAATACTTAAAAAAACAAATGACTATACAAGATTTAATCGGCGATTATGCCATTTCCGGAAGCAATCAAGATGATACCATCGAAATGACTTACAAAGGCATTTTGAGCTTATCACTGGACGAAAATAACCGAATAATTGCGCAATGGCTTATTAATAATGAGCAAGAGCAAAAGGGCAAAGGCTTCTTTAAAGACAATATTTTGGTAATTAATTTTAACTATGAAGGAGGAGACAACAAAACGTATAAAGGCGTGGCTGTTTACAAATGCATCACCAAAGATGTATTACAAGGTTTTTGGTCCGAAAAACATGGAGACCCACTCTATTTAGGAACCGAGCATTGTTTGAGGATTGGAAGTACTGAGTTTTTAAATTAAAATATAAAAAAGCCCTATTTAGGGCTTTACTATTCCGTTGAATCTATAATTTTTTCAAATACTTATTTATCCTTTCCAACACTATATCAAAATCAGGTTGTCCTTTGTAATATAATGCTGCTGTAGCCACATATCTCTTTCTGAATTCCCGTCTTAAATCAGTATCACTTAACAAGAAAGCCATATTTTCAGCTATAGGAATCTCTAAATCCACAGTTGGAAACCGTTCTATTTTATGACTTTCATATTCTGGCGTGCCAATAAACTTTTTTACTTCCTCATTTTCTAACAAGCAATACACATCATAATATTGGCGCATCAAATTGGCTCGTGGATTTCCATCGGCTTGTTCCTGTCTAAATTTTGTAGCAATGGTTTGCAGTTTTTCAACAAATGTAAAACCTGGGTGATAACAAATTATATCAACAGCTCTGTTATCAATAATATCAATTGTTTTATTTTCCTTTGCTTTTTCATATGCCCATGAACTTATCGTTAGCGGAAAATTTGGTGTGACTTTGTCAAATCCTGCTTCTAATAAAATACCTTCCTTAACTCCATCAATTGGGTTAGTTTGACTTTCATAAATCAGCCGCACACCGCCACTTCGATAGGAAACAACATCATCAAAAGCATAATCTCTTTCAACAGAAATAATTCCAGCAATTTGTATTGTTTGAGCTAACCAATCGTAAAATTTTCTCCTAGCTTCAACATTATTTAGTTTGTTGTTTTTAGGATTTTCATTAATATTCATTTCCGCAGGAGGCTTGATGTGAATATCAATATCTTCCGAAAAACGGTCAATAATATGATAGCCTTTGGATAAAGAAGTTCCTCCTTTTAATTCAAATTGAAAATCTTGTTTTTTCAAACCATATAAGGTATGCATAATCCAATAATCTTTTTCGATTAATCCAGATTGAATTCCCGTCTCATCTTCTATAATGCGCAGTAAATTGTAGAAATCTTTATGGTTGTGTAGATAATCAGAAGACATAATGGCTATTTAGAAGATAATAAAGATTCAAATATTTTTTTTGTTTTGGCATTTCCGTATTCCATAACAGATTCTTGAATTTTTTCTGCATCCATCAAACGAACTTTGGCAGACAGATTTTTCAAAACTTCTTTCTGGTCTTCTGCTAGTGTTTCCAGATTATTGACCAAATCGACTATTAAAAATTCTTGTGTTACTTTTTTAGGAAAATGAGGTTTTACCCGAAAAGAAAACTTTTTATTCCCCAATTTAAATTCACCGTGTCTTTTATGATTGTAAACAATTCTTTGATTATAAAGCTGTGTGGTGCCTACACCCAAACTGTTATAAGCATTTGGAGAAGTGAGTAAAAAACGATCATCTTTAAGAAAACTGCGCACCAACACCTCATCTTCAGGCGGAGTTTGACCAAAAGTTGTTTCTTCTGGAAAATAATACAGACCCTGAGATAATTTTTGCAAAGTATCCTCTTTTAAAAGCACATCCAAATGACGATCTACCGATTTGGACCATTTAGCCAAATCAGACCGACGATATACTTTTCCTCGCTCCAACTGTTTTTTAAGCTCCTCTACTTTTGTCATAACTCATTAATTTCTATACAAATGTACAATATAAAATTATTTTTTGCATGAATTTTAAATTATAATTCATTCAAATAAAATTTATATCTGTGAATACCTTATCACTCGATATTATCCTAAAACTCTCCGAAGGTTTAGAACACAATTTCCTGATGGACATAGCTGTGCAATTGCCTAAAAACTATACTACAGATGCTCCGACAGATGCAATAACAACCAATGAAATCGAAGCTTTGAAAGAAAAAATAAAATTGCTTGAAAATGAAAATCAAGTATTATTAAAGGTGATTGGAGCTAAAGAGTAATTTATTACGAAAAGCATTATATTTGGAGAAAATACGCTATTAAAATAGCGAGTATACCTCAAAAATCAGGTAGATTATCGCTGGTTTGTAGCGGGTATAAATAAGTTAGCTGATATTTTAGAAAAAATGAACACAAAAGTTAATCCATTTAAAAACTTTCTTCAAATCTTTTATGACAGAATAAAAGGTGTGAAATATGGAGAAAAAACTGTTGTTGATTTGGAATTGAACAACGACTCTACTATTGAACGAATAAAAAATATTATTGCTGAAATTGATAATCGTTGTATTCTAAATTTTTATGACGCTTTTTATGAATTACAACCGAATCAAATACCTACACTTCACGGAGATTCAGGCGCATTTACAGAAATCAGAAAAGACGGAACTGATTTTAAAGCAAGATTGGGAAATCACGGAGGATTTAAACTCAAGGGGAAATGGATAAAATTAACGGAACAGGAATTGATTGACCGAATTTTTAGAAGTAGAATGTTCAATGCAGGAAAAATAAGGTTAGCATCACGACCAATCAGAAAACAATGGCGAAAAGTAAAAAACGGAAAAACATTATATGAATTTCATCACGATATATCTGATAAAAAAAACTTGAGCTAACATCGTATATAAAAAATTGCAATTTTTAGCTTTATCAATGTAAGTTGATATTTTTGAAAAAACTGATAAACTAAAGAAAGAAACATCAGCTAACAGCCGTTACACGAGATTTGGGCTTTAGGTTGAATTTAAAGATGGTTTTGTACTTGGGAGATTTGGCAAATCCGAAGAATGGGCTTAATTTAGTCCCAAACCCGCTGTAGTGCCAGAACGTTACCAGCAATACAACAGTAGAAAGCTAAAAACCAAACATATGAAATATTTATTCTTTATTATTTTACTGTTTTCACTTAATTGTAACTCACAAAATAAAAACAATATTTTAGAACGAGAATACGCTAAAAGAGAATTAAAAAATGCATTGCAATATCCTAAATTTGATAATCGCATAGATAATAAAACTAACATAATAACGGATAGCATTATTGCAATAAAAGTTGCCGAACCAGTTCTATTTAATCTATACGGAAAAGAACATATAGAAAAACAAAAACCTTATGAAATTATCTTCGTAGAAAATTATTGGATTATTTTTGGAACTAATAAATCCAATGGAAATTTTTTAATAATCATTGACGCAAGAAACTCCAAAATTATAAGAATAGCTCATGGTGAATATTTTGAAGATTAATTCATCTAAAAAACTTCAAAATTATAAAATAAGTCACTGTGAATAACGATAATAATGTACTGCTGGTAACAGCCTCTACAACGGATTTGGGCATTTGGCTTAATGGAAAGTTGGTTTTGTATTTGGAATATTTGGCAAATCCGAAGAATGGGCTTAATATAGTCCCAAACTGCTTGTAGCGCGAGAACGTTAGCAAACTTATTTATGAGACGAACAGTAAACATCATATTATTTATACTAATTTTTGGTTTCTTTGGATGTGACAACAAAATCACAGATAAAGAATTCGAACAAACCATTTTTGATAAATTATTTATCACAATTGTTGATTCAACATACATGGATCAAAGACTTTATACCTGTTTCCCAGAACAAGGCAAACCTATTTATGATAAAAATGGAAAGTGGATTGGATTGGATTCTGTCGGTCAACACAAGAGAGATTTAGAATGTGAAATAAAAAGATCTGCATTAAAAAAAGACACATTAAACCTTATAATCGCATTAGGAAACCAAGGATTGATTAATGAGAAAACCGACTTAGGTAAATATAAAAGTTCTAAATTTACCCTTAGACATTTAAGTGAACATCCAAGAGGTCAAAATTTAGAATATACGGATTGGAAAACAAACTATAGTAAATTTGCTGGTGCTATGTCTTTTTCCAACATAAAATTCGACACTAAAAAAGAATCTGGAAGCCTCGATGTAAGTTACAGTTGCGGAGGAAAATGTGGCTTGGGCTATTTGGTTTTCATTAAAAAGATAAAAGGTAAATGGGTAATTACTAAAGTTGAAGAAACTTGGATTTCCTAAAAAATACATCTGCCAATAGGTACTACAACGGATTTGGGCAATTAGCTTAATTAAAAGTTGGTTTTGTGTTTGGGATGAATTGGCAAATCCGAAAATAGGGCATAATTTAGTCCGAAACCCACTGTAATACCAAGACGTTAGTGGCTATCTTGGAAAAAAAACGATAGTAAAAAATATGAAAATATCAGAAATTATAAGAACTTTAATGATTATATGGTTAACAGAAGCCATAATTGCTATTGTTTTATGTGTTCCAGCCTTTCTATTAATAAAAGCTAATATATTTTTTCTATTACTTTTAAAAGGTTGTCATTTTATTTTTTATTATTGGGCTTTAGCCATAGTTTATTATCTAAGTGAAGACTTTAGTCCTAGGTTTTTTTGTGTTACTAATACGATTGTCTTTCTGATTATTTCGGTTATACTTACTATATTTTTAACAAAAGAAACTCGTTTATTCTACGACTATACGTTTTTCTGTAATATCTCAGCTATAATACTAGCTCCATATTTGCTTAAAAAAATTGACCACAAACTTCCACCCCACCTAAAAATTTATTGAACATAAAACACAGCCACTAACAGCTACAACGGATTTGGGCAATTGGCTTAATGGAAAGTTGGTTTTGTATTTGTGATGATTTTGCAAATCCGAAGAATGGGCTTAATTTAGTCCCAAACAAGCTGTAGTACCAAGACGTTATGCGTCAGTTGACAAGAACCTAACAGTGAAAAAAAACGAATATATTATGAATATCATAGGACTTATTGGCGGAATTAGTTGGGTTTCAACCGTTGATTATTATACTTTAATAAATCAAGGCGTAAATGAAAAATTAGGAGGCCTAAATTTTTCGGAATGTATTATTTATTCGTTTAATTACGCAGATATTAAGAAAAACAACGATTCAAATGATTGGGAAAACACTTTTCAAATGCTTCTAAAAGCATCTAATCATTTAAAATCATGCGGAGCAACAGCAATTGTCTTGTGTGCAAATACAATGCATCTAGTTGCTGAAAGACTTGAAAAGGAAATTGATATTCCACTAATTCACATTGCAACTTCAACTGCAAACGAAATTGAAAAAAAAGGAATTAAAAAAGTTGGTCTGTTGGGAACTAAATTTACCATGGAATTAGATTTCTTTAAATCAAAGCTTAAGGGAAAAGGAATTTCTGCCATTATTCCAAATGAGCAAGACAGGGAATTTCTTCACAACACAATATTTGATGAATTGGGGAAAGGAATAGTAAAACCAGAAACTAAGGCAAAATATTTAAAAATTATTGAAAAACTAATAGAAGATGGAGCCGAAGGAATTATTTTAGGTTGCACAGAAATACCAATGATTATCAAAGAAAATGATGTAAAAGTTCCAATTTTTGACACAACACTTTTGCATTCAAAGTCAGCAATTGAATTTATCCTAGATTGAAAATTCAATAAATAAACAACCAAACGCCTAACAACTACTACAACGGATTTGGGCAATTGACTTAATGGAAAGTTGGTTTTGTATTTGGAAGATTTGGCAAATCCGAAGAATGGACTTAATTTAGTCCCAAACCCGCTGTAGTACCAAGACGTTAGCTGAGATTTCCAACAAAACACCCAAAAACCATGAAAGTAATTTATATTCTAATTTTGTTGTTTTCTTTCAATAACATTTATTCACAAACAGTAGAAAACTATGGAAATGAATCTTTTTCACTAAATTCTGAAGAAATAAATGCTATGGAAAATGATTTAAAAATGTCAACTGTACATGTTAAAGTTATAACCACTTGTTCCATAAATCCAAAATGGTGTGAAAGTGAAACGATGGCATTTGGCTCAACAAGTCTAGTTAAAATATTAGATGGGAAATATAAAAATCAATTGTTAAATATATCTGCATTGTGTACAGAAACTAAGTATAAAGATGGCGATACATATATTTTGAAAATTAGTCCTTCACCAAGTTTTGGAGTTGGACTTTGTAATAACAATACCTATAATACCGATAGAAGTTTATACATAAAAGAGAAAAGATTTCCGATGCTATTCGGTATACTGGAGTAAAGAAACCTCCGCTAACAGCTACAACGGATTTGGGTAATTGGCTTAATGGAAAAATGTTTTTGTATTTGGGATGATTTTGCAAATCCGAAGAATGGGCTTAATTTAATCCCAAACCCGCTTTAATACTAGAACGTTGTGAGCAAGCATAAACAAACATACTGCTAATGAGAAATAATCTATACTTATCTTTTTTTGTCATAATTCTAATATTTGCTTCCTGCAAACAGGAACAAATAAAATTTAATCAAATCCAATGGAATACTCCAGATGATTTAGACTATAATCATAGAGAATTAATGATTGAAGACCTTTCAAAAAACTACTTAAAGCCTGGAATGAAATTCGCTGACACTGAGAAGTTACTAGGGAAAAAACAATTGAGCGACGAAAAGGATTCGCTTCAACTTCAATATGAAATTTACACATATTATGGAAGTGATATCGACCCAATAGAAACAAAAACTTTGATTGTAAATTTTAGTGCAGACTCAACTTTAACTAATATTCGGGTAGATCATTGGGAAAAATAATGCCTGCTCACAACAGCTACAGCGAATTTGGGTAATAGGCTTAATGGAAAGTTGGTTTTGTATTTGGGATGATTTGGCAAATCCGAAGAATGGGCTTAATTTAGTTCTAAACCCACTATAGTATTAGAACATTGACAGATATATTATGAAGAAACTTCAAAAAATAACATTTCTCTTAATTATTATTATTCTTTTTTCGAGTTGTAAAAATAATAAGAATGAGATTGAAATAAACAGAGAGATTGAATTTAACCGAAATGTCTTGACAGAGATTTTGCCAAGCATAGTAGACTCAACTTGTCAAGATGTAAGAATATTTTCAAATCCTCCGCCTAGATATGGAAAACTAATATTTAACAAAGAAGGTTATTATGTTAAAACTGACTCAACGAAAGCAACTCTAGAAGAAATCAAAAATTTAAAAGAATGGAAACAACAAATTTCTGATGTGGAAAAAGACACTTCTAAAGTAATTATTGCTTTTGATCCAAAAATTTCGTGTTACGGATACGATTATATTCTTGATTTTAAAAACATTAAATTGAATGGCAAATTCAAGCTAAAAAACATAAATGAATTTCCTAAAGAAAATATTGTTGAAAGAAAATACAAATTTAACTTTTCAGGAGTATTAAAGATTTCAAAAATAAAATTTGATAAAAACAAAGAAAGCGGAAATCTTAATGTTGAATATATTTGTGGAGGACTATGTGGTTATGGAAATAGTATCTATTTCAAGAAAGTAAAGAATAAGTGGAAAATAATTAAAATATCAGAAAATTGGGTTTCATAGAAATGCGCCTACCAACTACAACTACAAGAGATTTGGGCAATTAGCCTAATGGGATAATTGGTTTTGTATTTGAATGATTTGGCAAATCCGAAGAATGGGCATAATTTAGTCCCTAACCGCTGTAGTTCTGGAATGTTGGCAGTAATTTTTCCCGAAAAGGAAAAAAATAATATTATTGAATATGAAAAAACTATTTAAGATAATAGGAATCTATCTTTCTCTAATTGTTATAAGTGAAAGTTGTTCGCCACAACATTATTTGATTTCAGATATTGAGTTTAATGGAGCTACAATTGATGAAATAAATAAAGAAAAAGAATATAATACTTTCACACAAACAGATGTATTAAAAAACGATATAATTTTTATAATTAGATATGACACCAAGTTTATTGCTAGTTTAGATTTAGGTTTATCTACAAAATGCTATGCCTTTAAAAGAGGAAGAGTCTATGATAATTCTTTACTAGAAAATACATATTCATTAAAATTTGACCACCCTTTTAAATATAAAAATGTAACTATAAATGCAAATCAAAATTTATTTGCAATTGAAGAAATAAAAAATCAAATAGAAATTTATGATACCTATAATGAAAATAAAGTATTTGAATTTAGCAAAAAACTAAAAAAAGAAAGTGTATTCACTTCTGACAACTACGAAGTTACATTTAGTTGTAGCACATCCGACAATAGAAACTTTGAAAAAAAGATAATCGTAAAAATTGAGAACTAAAAAAACTACTGCCTACAGCCACTAAAACGGATTTGGGCATTTGGCTTAATGGAAAGTTGGTTTTGTATTTTTGAATAACTAAACTTGTCGCCTAGCCCCGATGGAAATGGCATCTCCCGATTTAGAAAAACAAGGCTTTTTTGCCGTAGTTTTTGTTAATCGGGAATATAATGGACAGCGGGACTTCTGGTATTACTACCGAAATGTTCTGCTCCAAAAAATTATTTTCATACTATTTTTGAAACAAAAAGCCCTAAACACTTTTGACATGTTTAGGGCTTTAAAAAAATATAGCCTTATTTTCAACCACCACAGCGTAACCAAGCTATTATTAGTGCTTATTGGTTTCGATTTAAGTGGAAAATCTTCGATATATTAATCTTTATAAAGAAGCCATATCAATTACAAAACGATATTTTACATCGCTTTTTAGCATTCTTTCATACGCCTCATTAATCTCTTGCATCTTGATGATTTCGATATCTGAAACGATATTATGTTCGCCACAAAAATCTAACATTTCTTGTGTTTCGGCAATTCCACCAATTAAAGAACCAGCAACTGATTTTCTTCCCAAAATCAATGGAACTGTATTCAAAAATGGATCCAATGGCCCAAGATACCCCACTAAAACCAAAGTTCCGCTATAATTCAAAGTCGCAACATAAGGGTTGATATCATGAATATTAGGAACGGTATCAATAATTAAATCAAATTCCCCATTTACAGTTTTCATCTGATTTTCATCAGTCGAAATGATTACTTTATCAGCTCCTAAATCCTTCGCATCTTGAATTTTATCTGGTGTTCTTGAAAACAAAGTAACCTCGGCACCTAAACCTTTAGCTAATTTTACCGCCATGTGACCCAGACCTCCTAAACCAACAACAGCTACTTTACTTCCTTTTCCGACTTTCCAATGTCTTAACGGAGACCAAGTGGTAATTCCTGCACAAAGCAGCGGAGCAACAGCTGCCAAATCTAAATTAGCGGGTACTTTTAAAACAAAATCTTCATTAACAACAATTTTTTCAGAGTAACCGCCAAAAGTGTGTCCGCCAAGATGTTTGTCTTGTCCGTTATAGGTTCCAACCCAACCATTAGAACAATATTGCTCTAAATCGTTTTTACAGCTATTACAAGTTTTACAAGAATCTACCAAACAGCCAACTCCTGCTAAGTCTCCAACTTTAAATTTGCTTACACCACTCCCTACTTTAGTGATTTTACCCACAATTTCGTGTCCAGGAACAGCTGGATATAAAGTTCCGCCCCAATCATTTCGGGCAGTGTGTAAATCAGAATGGCAGACACCACAATACAAAATTTGTATTTCAATATCGTTTGATTGTACGACTCTACGTTCTATGTTTAATCCTTTTAAAGGCGCATCCGCAGCGGCTGTTCCAAATGCTTTTATATTAATTGTTTCCATATTTTATTTTATTGTTCGTTTATAATTTCAGTATTGTATTCGTTTTCAGTAACTGGAGCCAGCCATTCGGTTTTATCGGTTTTGCTGTCTGGGATAATTGCAAAATGCCTCATTGCAGTTTCGTGAGAAGCTCCGTGCCAATGTTCTACATTAACTGGAATCTGAACCACATCACCCACTTTAATCACTTGAATGGCTTTTCCTTTTTCTTGATAATAACCAACGCCTTCTGCTACAATCAAAATTTGACCGTTGGTGTGCGTATGCCAATTGGTTCTTGCTCCTGCATCAAAAGATACAATTGCCATTATGGTGTTGTAATCTTCCGCCTTAAGCAGCAAATTGACATTGACATCTCCCAAAAAATAATCTGCGGGTGCTGGATTTCCTTTTTCTATGAATGAACTTTTTTTCATTTTTTTATTTTTAGTTTAATTACCAACTGCTTTTTGTAAATGCGATGGATAACGATCTCCCTGAATAGTAGTTTTTGCGAAAGCATCGTCAATGGCCTGAATATCTTTTTGAGATAAATCAACAGTAGCTCCTCCAATATTCTCTGTTAAACGATGAGATTTTGTCGTTCCTGGAATAGGAACAATCCAAGGTTTTTGAGCCAATAACCAACTTAAAGCTATTTGTGCCGGAGTCGCTTGTTTTAGAAAAGCAGTCTCTGCTAATAAATCAATCAGCTTTTGATTAGCTTTTCTGTTCTCCTCTGTAAAACGAGGAACAATATTTCTAAAATCGTCAGAGTCAAACTTTGTATCTGCATTAATTGCACCTGTTAAAAATCCTCTTCCCAAAGGGCTAAACGGTACAAAACCAATCCCTAATTCTTCAAGCACAGGCAAAATTTCCAGCTCGGGTTCTCTCCACCAAATTGAATATTCACTTTGCAAAGCCGTTACAGGCTGTACTGCATGAGCTTTTCTAATAGATGTAACTCCTGCTTCCGAAAGCCCGAAGTGTTTTACTTTTCCTTCCTTAATAAGATCTTTAACAGTTCCTGCCACATCTTCCATAGGCACGTTTGGATCTACTCTGTGCTGATAGAATAAATCAATCACATCCGTTTTTAATCGTTTCAAGGATTCCTCAGCAACTGCCCTGATATTTTCAGGTCTACTGTCCATGCCTTTTGCAACAATTCCTTCTTTAAAACCAAATTTAGTTGCAATAACCACCTCTTTTCTAAAAGGTTGCAAAGCCTCTCCCACTAATTCTTCATTTGCAATACCATAAGCTTCGGCGGTATCAAAAAAAGTAATTCCTTGCTCGTAGGCACTTCTAATTAATTTTACAGCTTCATTTTTATCTGTTGCTGGGCCATAACCGAAACTAAGTCCCATACAGCCCATTCCGAGAGCTGATACTTCTAATCCATTTTGTCCTAATATTCTCTTTTTCATGTTTTTATTTTTTTAAATTCTTTAAAACGTAGTTGCAGTCGATTTTAAAATAATCCAGTTCCCGTTTCGTTTTTCAAGATTCATCGTCTGTTGCAATCTCCAATTATTTCGCGTTCCCCAAATTCTGGCATCCAAAAGATTCTGACCAGTAAATATAGCTTTGTCTCCTTCGATTTTAACCGAAGTTTTCACCTCTTTAAAAGAGTAATATTTCATTCGCTCGCTTTCAATTTCCAAAAACCATTCCTCTTTTGATTGTACGTAGCCTGTAATATGAGTCAGGGTAAAATGGTTATCTAAAATCTTATTTAACTCTAACAGATTTCTTTCAATCATCAAATCTGTCAGTTTTCTGGTTACTTCAAGAATCTGCTGCTTTTCAAAATCAATATTTTCAATATGCATACTATCTATAATTTTAAATTTATAGTGAAGAATAATTGTCCGCAATAACAACACTGTATTACTTTTTACGATGCTAGCAATTTCTCCAAATGAAGCGGATAACTTTCTAAATCTTTTGCGATATCATCTCTTTTGAAAATGTTATAACAGTTAAATTCTGGTGCAATATCATACCCGCAAAAACGATAGTTACTGGTTATATTCAAAAATAAATCTGTGCTTGATTTTCCTTGCAATAAATTTTGCTCTGGATTATCAAAAGCTTCTTTTGGAGCATTTAGAGTAGCGCAGATCATAAATTTTCTGCCTTGCATTTTTCCTCCGCTACCATATTGTTTAGTTATATCTTCTCGTGTTCTTCCATCGCCTGACAAGAACTTTTGACTGTGAAGAGCACTATTAAAAACTTCATCAGCGTATTTTTTATAAATCCAAGGAGCGCCAAACCAATTAACAGGCATTTGTAAAATCACTATGGCAGTTTCTAAATGTTTTTCTACTTCCTCTTCGATAGTATAACCACTTTCTATTTTAGTTTCAAGAACTTCATACCCTTTCGCTTGAAAAAATTCTTTAGCTACATTTTGAAAAGCATTATTTAAAGTTCCTTCCGTCCAATTTGGATACGTTAAATGTGCATTGATCAATAAAACTTTCTTTTTATTCTCCATTTGTATTTCTTTGCTATTTAATACTTCTTTTTAACCTTTTTTAATCCATACAAATTTCCCTCAATACGAAGTGCTTTCTATAATACATATTACTGTAATTATTACCATTTTTACTGATTTGAACAAACAACGTAACTATCTACTATTTTGATAGTTATATTTGTATAATAAATTTAAGGAAAGATTATGGACAAGATTATAAAAGTTTCGAAAATTTCGGAGTATAATGCTTTAAGAGGTATCGAAACCAAACACCCGCTAATAAGTGTATTTGAAAATGCCGATGCAAAACCCTTACCCAACAATATTAAAATAAGTACAGATTTTTATTCTGTTTTTTTGAAAGGTGGACATTGCGGAGAATTAAGATATGGCAGAAATACCTATGATTATGATGAAGGAACTCTTGTTTTTATTGGTCCTAGTCAAGTTGTCGAAATAGTTAACGACCCTGATTATCAACCGTCAGGATCTGCTTTATTATTTCATCCTGATTTATTAAAAGGAACTTCATTGGGAAAAAAGCTGAGTCAATATTCATTTTTCTCTTATGAATTGCACGAAGCGCTTCATTTATCTTTAAAAGAACAACAAATTGTAAAAGATTTACTGAGTAAACTTGAATACGAAATTGATCAATCTATAGACAAACACAGTAAAGATATTATTGCTAATAACATTGAATTGCTTTTAAACTATTGTATTCGCTTTTACGACAGACAGTTTATAACGCGTGAAAACCTCAATACTGATATTTTATCCAAATTTGAAAGCCTATTGAATGACTATTTTCAATCTGAAACCTCTGAAAATTTAGGTTTGCCGTCTGTGGGGTATTTTGCTGATTGTTTGAATTTATCTTCTAATTATTTTGGAGATTTAATCAAAAAAGAAACTGGAAAATCAGCACAGGAACATATTCAATTAAAGCTTATCGATTTTGCCAAAGAAAAAATCTACGACACCGAAAAATCAATTAGTCAAATCGCTTATGAACTTGGTTTTAAATACCCGCAACATTTTAATCGAATGTTTAAAAAAAATACTGGCTACACCCCTATCGAATATAGAAATTTAAATTAAGAATCAATTACAATCCGAATTTGCTTTTAATTATCCGATTGTGTATTAAATTTCTTCTCTTATAAAAGTTGATTATACTACTGCAATTGTCGTCTAGCCCTGATGGAAACGGCATCCTCTTGTGGCGGGGTTCGCCATAAGAGATATAGTGGACAGCAGGAGAAGTCTTGATGAAAACCGAAAACTTCTGCTCCTAAAAATTCAAGTTTAGACTCCAATGCATCGTGCAGTGTCATTAAAACTTCAAAATAATCGACTCTGGCCGAATTAAATAAATCGCTTTGGGGTACACCTTTATAATACTCTTCATTTTTAAATTTAAACTGTTAATAATGTAATATTTCAGCTAAAAGCTATAAAATTTTAAGTATCTTCTTACTATAACTTTGTTTGAAATATTATTATTAAACTTTAAAAAAATAGAAAAGATGAAAAATATATTCAATTTAAGTAAAATTATTTTAAGCGCTGGATTATTATTATTGACAATGAACTCGTGCAAAAATGAAACTAAAAATTCTAAAAACGTTGCTACAAATAGCGTAAAAAAAGATTCTACTTTATTGCACGATGCAACTTCTATAAAACTATCCGAAATACAAATTGGAAAATTGGAATTAATGAATGGATCAAGTGAAGACGTAAAAAAATTCGCAGAGACTTTACTTGCAGATCACAAAAAATCATTAAATGATTTAAAGATGTTGGCAATCGACAAAACAATTACGATTCCTACTTCAGTAAATGATGAGGGACGTAAAGAATATGATAGTTTAAATAAAGTATCTGGTGCAGATTTTGATAAGAAATTTATTGATATGATGACCGAAGGACATAACGAAGCAATTGATAAAATGACTCAAATTTCTAAAGAAGCAACTGATGATGATATTAAAGAATGGGCTTCAGAACAAATTGTTTTATTAACAAATCATTATAAAGAAGCGAAAAAATTGCAACAAAAAATGGATTCAAATACCTAGATATTTGATTACAAAAATAAAAAAGCCCTAAACACTTTTGACATGTTTAGGGCTTTAAAAAAAAAATATAGCATTATTTCCAACCACCACCTAAATCTCTGTATACAAAGACTGAAGCGTTTAGTTGTTCTTTTTTAGTGTCAATTAATTCAAGTTTAGATTCCAAAGCATCACGCTGTGTCATTAAAACTTCAAAATAATCAACTCTGGCAGATTTGAATAAATCTCCCGCCACATCAATCGAACGATTTAAAGCGGCTACTTGTTGTGATTTTAAATCATAGCTTTTTTCTAAATTATTAATTTTAGAAAGCTGATTAGCTACTTCGATATAAGCATTTAAAATCGTACGCTCATAATTATACAAAGCCTGAATTTGTCTTGCATTTGCCGAACTATATTCTGCTTTAAGCGCGTTTCTGTTAATCAAAGGTGCTGCAATATCTCCTGCTAATGAATATAACAATGACTCAGGAAGCGTGAACAATAGAGATGGTTTAAAAGCATTGAATCCTATTGCTGCAGAAATATCAAGTGAAGGATAAAACTCTGCACGAGCTACTTTTACATCTAATTTTGCTGCTTCTAATTCTAACTCAGCTTGTTTGATATCAGGACGATTAGCCAACATTTGAGATGGAATACCCGATTTAACTTCAGCAGGTAGTAAATCTACAAAAGCAGTTTTATCTCTCTTAATCTCCTGTGGATATTGTCCTAGCAAAAAGTTGATTTTATTCTCTGTTTCTTTTATGTTTTGAAGAATATCAAACTCCATACTTTTGGAAGCCATAACTTCAGCTTGGAATTTTTGAACAGCTAATTCAGTTGCTCTAGCAGCATCTTTCTGAATTTTAACGATTTCCAAAGCATTACTTTGCAAAGTGATATTCTGTTTTACAATTTCCAATTGACTATCTAAAGCTAACAATTCGTAATACGAATCGGCAACCTCTGCAATAAGATTTGTAATTACAAAGTTTTTCCCTTCAACCGTTGATAAATAACGGCTCACGGCTGCTTTCTTGGAATTACGAAGTTTTTTCCAAACATCTACTTCCCAGTTCGCATAAGCACCAATTTTAAAATCACCTAATGGATCTGGCGTTTCCTGACCTGGACGTATTTCAGTTGAAGCGTCTCCGGCACCTTGGCTCGTATAACGTCCTACTTTTTCAATTCCTGCCCCTGCTCCTATTCCAACTTGTGGTAATAGTAACCCTTTTTTAACGCGGATATCATTTTTGGCAATTTCGATTTCCTGCAAAGTAATTTGCAGCTCCTGATTATTTTTCAAAGCAGTGTCAATCAGATTCACCAAGTTTGGATCCTTAAAATAAGTACGCCAAGGTGTGGTAGATGTATTGGTTGTATCAGTACTCTTATCGAAAGATTGCGGAACAGCTTTAGTTTCTGCCAAAGGGGCAAGAGCTGGTGTACAACTTACCACCGCCAGGCAAATACCTAGCGGGATAATATATTTAAATGACTTTTTATTCTGCATCATTATCGTCAAATTCTTCGGTTAATGGATTTTCTTTTTGATTTTTTACATAGGTAAATCTTTCAGCTATTCTACCGAAAACATAATACAATCCTGGTATAATAAATACACCGCAAATTGTTCCTATCAACATTCCTCCTGCTGCTGCAGTACCAATAGTTCTATTACCAATTTTACCCGGTCCTGTTGCAAATGCCAATGGAAGCAAACCTGCAATAAAAGCAAATGAAGTCATCAAAATAGGACGGAACCTGGCTTTTGAACCTTCCATCGCTGCTTCTAACACCGATTTTCCTGCCGCATGCCTTTGAATGGCAAACTCCACAATTAAAACGGCATTTTTACCTAGTAAACCAATAAGCATTACCATGGCAACCTGAGCATAGATATTGTTCTCCAAACCTGTAAATTTCAATAAAAGGAAAGCTCCAAATATACCTGCTGGTAGAGATAAAATTACTGAGAAAGGCAAAATAAAACTTTCGTATTGAGCTGCCAAAACCAAGTAAACAAAACCTAAACAGATAAGGAAAACCCAAATAGCCTGATTTCCTTGCGCCACCTCATCGGCAGAAATACCTGCCCAGTCAATATCATATCCTCTAGGCAATGTTTTCTCAGCTACTTCCTGAATCACTTTAATCGCAGTTCCACTACTATATCCTGGAGCTGCTGCACCACTGATCTCAGTAGAAGTATACATGTTATGTCTCGTAATCTCTGACAGACCGTATACTTTTTCTAATTTCATAAAGGCAGAAAAAGGCACCATTTCATCTCGGCTATTTTTTACATAAAGTTTTAAAATATCATCTGGCTTCGCACGATATTCTGGAGACGCCTGAACGATAACTTTATAGTTAATTCCGTATTTGATAAAACTAATTTCGTAGTTACTTCCCACTAACGTAGATAATGTATTCATCGCATTTTCGATAGACACTCCTTTTTGTTGTGCCAAATCGTTATCCACTTTCATCATATACTGAGGGAAACTGGCGCTATAGAAACTAAATACATTCGACAATTCAGGATGTTTGTTCAATTCTTTTACAAAATCAGTATTGATTTTTTCCATTTTCTTGTAATCACCTGAACCTGTTTTATCCAATAAACGAAGCTCAAATCCTCCTGCTGCTCCATATCCTGGTACCGCTGGCGGTTGGAAAAATTCAATATTTGCACCTGGAATATCTTTCGACTTTTCTTCCAATTCGGTCATAATCTCCTGAACAGATTGTTTTCTATCGCTCCAATCCTTAAGGTTAATCAAACAAGTACCTGCATTAGAACCTGTACCTTCAGTCAAAATTTCATAACCTGCCAATGAAGAAACAGATTGTACTCCCTCTACAGTTTCAGCAATTTTTTGAAGTTTCTCAGAAATATTATTTGTTCTTTCTAACGATGAACCCGGAGGTGTTTGAATAATTGCATAAAACATCCCTTGATCCTCATTTGGAATAAATCCTGAAGGAACCGTGCTGCTTACAAACCATGTTCCTGCACAAAATCCTAAAAGCACTACAATAGTAACAGCTCTTCTGTTTACGATTTTTCCAAGTACATTTTGATATTTAGTCTGTGTAAGGTTAAACAAGTTATTAAAACCATCTACAAAATTATTTATAGGTGTTTTCTTTTTAGGCGCTCCATGATTATTAGTCAACATCATCGCACAAAGTGCAGGCGTTAACGTCAATGCCACAACTCCCGATAGTACAATCGCAGTTACCATTGTTATAGAGAACTGTCTGTAAAACATTCCAACTGGACCAGACATGAATGTAACAGGAATAAATACGGCAACCATCAAGAATGTAATCGCAATAATAGCTCCTGAAATTTCGTGCATTGCTTTCTTAGTCGCTTTTAAAGGCGAAAGATGTTCTTCCTCCATCTTGGCGTGAACGGCCTCAATAACCACAATCGCATCATCAACAACAATACCAATCGCCAATACCAATGCAAACAGCGTAATTAAATTTAATGAAATATCAAAAAACTGCATGAACGCAAAAGTTCCAATCAATGAAACCGGTACCGCAATCGCAGGAATAACCGTAGAACGCCAATCTCCTAAGAAAAGGAACACAACCAATCCTACCAAAACGAAAGCTTCAATCAAAGTGTGAATTACTTTTTCGATAGAAGCATCTAAGAATTTAGAAACGTCATACGAAATCTCATAATCCATTCCTTTTGGGAATTTCTTCTTAATGGTTTCTAATTTGGTCTTTAAATCTTTAATAACCTGATTTGCATTACTTCCAAAAGATTGTTTCAATACGATTGCCGCAGATGGCTTTCCATTCAAATTCGAATAAATATCATACATCGAACTTCCAAACTCTATATTGGCAATATCTTTCAAACGTAAAATCTCTCCATTAGGACTGGATTTCACTATTATATTTCCATACTGCTCTTTGGTAGTAAACCTTCCTGAATATTTCAATACATACTCGAATGTTTGAGAGCGTTTTCCAGATGCCTCACCCGTTTTTCCTGGTGAAGCTTCCAAACTTTGGCTTGATAATGCTTCCATTACCTCTTCGGCAGAAATTTTATAAGCCAACATACGATCTGGTTTCAACCAAATACGCATCGCATATTCACGAGTTCCTAAAATATCTCCAGAACCAATACCATTTACCCTTTTTAATTCAGATAAAACATTGATATCAGCATAATTATACAAGAACTTTTGATCCGTATTTTTATCAGTACTGAAAAGATTCACGTACATCAACATACTTGGAACCTCACGGGTAATTTTCACACCCTCTCTAACTACTAACGGAGGGAGCTTATTCGTAACAGAAGCTACACGGTTTTGAACGTTAATAGCAGCTTGGTTAGGATCGGTTCCTAAGTTGAATACTACTTGTATACTTGCTTCACCGTCATTTCCTGCATCAGAAGTCATGTATTTCATTCCCGGAACTCCATTCAAAGCTCTTTCTAGAGGAATAACTACTGACTTAATCATCAATTCCCCGTTAGAACCAGGGTAATCCGCAGTAATATTCACCATTGGAGGCGATATGGACGGAAATTGGGTAATTGGCAAATTCATCACCGACAACACCCCTAAAAAGACAATTATAAGCGATATTACTATCGACATAACTGGTCTTTGGATAAATTTATCAAACATTTGTTTCTATTTTTTATGATTAAACCAAATTGGAAACTATCTCTATTCTGCTTTTAATCGCAAATGAGTGATAACTTCTTGAGGTGCTACGTATTTATAGTGAATTTTGTCATTGTCTTTAACCTTCTGAACACCTTCCAGTAAGATTTTGTCACCTACAGTTATACCAGTGTCAATCAAATACAAATCAGGAAGTTCTCCTTTGATAGTAATTTCTCTAGACGATACAACATCATTTTTATCCACGACAAAAACATATTTTTTGTCCTGAATTTCATAAGTAGCTTTTTGTGGAATCACAGTTACATTAGGAAGTGGAGCCTCCATTAATACTTTTCCGGTTTCTCCGTGTTTCAATAATTTACCTGGATTAGGGAATCGCGCTCTAAAAGCAATATTTCCAGTTTCATTATCAAATTCACTTTCGATAACTTCTACATTTCCTTTTTCTTTAAATGTGTTACCATTTGCCAAAAGTAAACCTACTGTACTTTGAGATCTCCCTTTGATATTGGTTTCATAATCCAAATATTCTGGTTCAGAAACATTGAAGTAAGCAAACATCTGACTGTTATCAGAAAGACTTGTAAGCAACTCCCCTTCATCAATAAGACTTCCCAATTTCTTAGGGATTCTGTCGATCGTTCCATCAAATGGAGCTCTGATTTCGGTAAATGATAAATGAACTTTTGCAAGGGCAACTTCAGCTTTTGCCTGATCTAATTTGGCTTGGGCTACAGCTTGTTCATTTTTTGAAACTATATTTTTGTCTGCCAATGTTTTAGCATTTTTAAGCTCAATTTCAGCTGCTTTTTCTTCAGCCTGAGCTCCTAATAATTCAGCTTCGTAAACTTTTGGCATAATACGGAACAATACTTGGCCTGCTTTTACAAACTGACCTTCATCAACATAAATATTTTGTAGAAATCCTTTTTCTTGTGCACGAATCTCGATATTTCGGAAAGACTTTATTTGTGCAACATATTGCTTCGTAAGCGAAGTATCAATTTTTACAGGATTAGTAACTGCAAAAGTTTCGACTTCTTCTTTTTCTTCTTTCTTGCTATTACAGCTAGCAAGTGACAACACGGCAATTAAGCCAGTGAAAACGATAATTCTCTTCATAGTATAAAATTGGTAATTAAGCGAATGGAAATTTTGGAATATAGAAATTCCTTAGATCAAGAAGTGACCATCAGTTACCAAGGTGAAACTTAAAGTTGTCGAAGATGAAAAATACATAACAAACCAACATTAATATACAAACATTGGACATCTCTAAATCACACCTTTAGTAAGTGATATGAAATAGAATCAAATTCTTAAAACTCCTATTTTAAGATAAATAGGATTGTAGCGGCCATAATATGGCGCAAAAAAACTAAATTGTTTGGAATTATCCTTGTAATGTAATTGATTTGAGATTGTCAAATACATGTTTGCTAATACATTTTTATTAGCAACTAGGCCTTTATTGGAATTACCTTTATTTAAATTTTCGCTATGTAGCTCCTCATCTAAATCGGTATCAGCTTCCTCAATTAAAACATTGCCTGCTTCGGCTTTCTTAACTTTTACCTGATGATTTTTTATTAAATCAAAAGAAGGTGATTCAGCTATAATGAATTTAGGAGATGTAGTTGCATGCATATATTGTCCTCCGCCTATTAGCAGAAAAAACAAATAATAGATATATACAATAGCTCCTTTCATAATGACACCAAAAGTAATAAAAGATTAAAATAAAAAAACTTTTTTTAAACTTGAAAACACAAAAAAGCCAACGAAAACGTTTTCTCTCGTCTATATTTTACAATACTTTATGCATTATTAACAATATCAGCACCTATTTTAGTAGTTTAAGGATTACAAATATTTTGTTTGCAATTTGATTTTTTGATAATTAGAACATTTATTCAAGATTTAAAAAAGTATTACCTTACAAAGCAGCGCTCAATTATCTAACAAAACACTTTAAAATTTCAAAATAGTAGCAAAACCCAATTTCGTTTTAAGTTATAAATTGCTTTTTGCCTAAAGTAAATAATTAAAAATTCATTTAGAATACTTTCTTATTCCTTTTAAGTTTTTCAAA
Organism: Flavobacterium sp. WC2509; assembly: GCF_052683105.1. Taxonomy (NCBI): domain Bacteria; kingdom Pseudomonadati; phylum Bacteroidota; class Flavobacteriia; order Flavobacteriales; family Flavobacteriaceae; genus Flavobacterium; species Flavobacterium sp. WC2509. The sequence continues at coordinate 472,620 of NZ_JBQZFG010000001.1, forward strand.
ATGACTGCTTTTCATTTATTAAAAAGAGGTATTAATATGGATAAGCAAAGACAATATTTCATTTGCATCTAAAATAAAATCGGGAGAACTATTTTGGATTGCATGATTTGGCATAAAAGGCATTTCGGCAGTAGCTGGCTTTTGCACAATTATTTTTCCTCCTGCCTTTTGGATTACTTTGAGTCCTTGCGTTCCGTCGCTATTGGCACCAGATAATAGGATTCCTACCAGCGAGGATTGATACACCTCTGCAGCAGACTCAAAAGAAACGTCAATACTGGGACGGCTATAATTTACTTTTTCAGAAATATCCAAAGACAAGAGTCCGTTTTTTTCAAATAACAAATGATAATCCGATGGAGCAATGTAAATAAATCCGGGTTCCAGCAACGTTTTATCTTCCACTTCTTTTACTGATAAAACTGTTTTCATAGCAATCAATTCTTCTAAAGTAGAGTCTTCTGCATTTTTTCGATGGAGAATAATAACAAGTGAAAAAGTTGGAATGGACACAAAATGTGGCAGAATTTGAAGCAAAACTTTCAAACTCCCAGCCGAACCTCCAATAATCACCACCTTACATCCTGATATTATTTTATTTTCCTCCATATTTTTTCTTTTCCAAACTGCTTGTATTTGCTTTGTAATTCGGAATACTTTATTGTTTCTTTTGTGCCTAAAACCAGATAACCAAGTTTTGGAAGACTGTCATCAAAGAGTTTTAAAGCTCTTTCCTGCAAATCATTATCAAAATAAATCAATACGTTTCGGCATAATATCAAATCAAATTCGTTAAACGAACTGTCCGAAACCAAGTTGTGTTGCGAGAACACCATTTTTTCGGACAACTCTTCATTGAACTTTGCAATGCCATAATTGGCGGAGTAATAAATAGAAAAATCTTCTTTGCCTTCGGAAGCCAAATAATTTTCGGAATACTGTTGCATCGCCCGTAAAGGAAAAACACCTTTTTTAGCCGTATTCAATACCAGATCGTTAATATCTGTAGCATAGATTAATGATTTGTGAAGCAAGTTGGCTTCTTTAAGTAAAATAGCCATCGAATACACTTCTTCGCCTGTGGCACAACCCGCATGCCAAATTCTGATAAAGGGTTTTGTACCCAATTGCGGAAGAATTTCTTTTCGAAGTGTAGCATAAAATAATGGATCGCGAAACATTTCAGTAACGTTTACTGTAATTTCTTCGACCATTCGTTTATAATACTCAGCATCGGACCGCACTTTGGCTAAAAATTCGTGAAAATGATGAAAGCCATCCAAATGATAAAGCCTGTTGACACGCCTTTTTAAAGAGGCTTTGGAATAACTTCCAAAATCAAAACCGTAATATTCATATACTACGTTAATAAGCGTTTCTAATTCAATATCTTCAATCATCCTAAATTGTGCTTAAAATAGCCAACAGTTTATCTACGTCTATTGGTTTTGAAATATAATAATCGGCACCTGCTTCCAAGCACTTTTCTTTATCTCCAACCATCGCTTGAGCCGTTACAGCAACTACCAATGGAGTTTCCTGTGATGGAATTTCTTTTATCAGCGGAATAGCTTCATAACCATCCATCTCTGGCATCATCATATCGATTAATATAGCATCAAACTGCTCTTTATTTTTTAGCATTGCTAATGCTTCTTCGGCACTCAAACAGGAAACACATTCGAAGGATCTGGTTTTTAATGTGGCTGTTAAAGCAAAAATATTTCTATTATCGTCGTCTATAATTAAAACTCTTTTTTTATCCATCTGTAATCACTTTAATTCTTATCATATAACCAAACTCGCAATAAAGACAATAGTTGGTCAATGTCAATTGGTTTTGTAATATAATCTGAAGCTCCGGCATTAATACATTTTTCCCTATCGCCTGTCATCGCTTTGGCAGTTACCGCAATTACGGGCAGTTTTTTAAATTTCGGGTTGCTTCTTATCCTTTGAGCCGTTTCGTATCCATCCATATTTGGCATCATCATATCCAATAAAATCACATCAGTATGAGGGTATTCTTCTAAAGCTTTCAACGCTTCTTTACCATCTATAGCTGTAATCACTTTCATTTTAAAAACTTCCAAAGCTTTGGTCAGTGAAAAAATATTTCGAACATCATCGTCTACCACTAAAACGGTTTTTTCGGCCAAAACATTATTCAGTAAATTAAGTTTTTTGTGCCCTTCATTTTTGCCATCCGAATTTTTATTTTCTTCTACCAAATGAAGGAAAAGCGAAACCTCATCTAACATTCTTTGGAAAGAATGTGCCGTTTTTACAACAATAGAATCGGCATATTTTTTAATTTTCACTTCTTCTTTTATCGAAAGGCTTTTACCTGTAAATACAATGACAGGCAAGTTTTCCAATCCTGGATTTTTTTTGACAATATCTAATATATCATAGGAATTTTTATCAGGAATTCCCATATCGAGAATAACGCAATCAAGATCATTTTTGGCTAATGCTTCGACACTTTCACCAATATCACTTTTAATTTCTGAATTGATATTATTAGATTCTAAAAAATAAGACAATGCTCTAGCATGCTTGGTGTTATCTTCTATAATCAGCACTTTTTGCGATTGCTTACTAATTATTGTTTCAATTCTTTTAAAAATTTCAGGCATCTGTTCAAACGCGACAGGTTTTTCTAAAAAGTTAATAGCACCTTTCAATAAACTTTCTTGTTTTACTTTATGCGAAGACATAATATGAACTGGAATGTGTTTGGTTTGGATATTATTTTTCAAACCTTCTAACACCTGCCAGCCATTTAAAATTGGAAGTTCTAAGTCTAGTAATATTCCAACGGGTTTATACAATAATGCAAAACTTAAAGCATAATCACCTCGAACCGCCACAATTGCTTTATACCCTTTTTGTCTGCTAAAAGTAAGTAACGATTTGGCAAAATTAATATCATCCTCAACAATCAAAATTATTTTATCATCTGGCACAATTGAATTTCTGTCGTCTTCAATTTCTTCAGGAATGACTAAACTTATAAACTTATCTTTCGCATCATCTTTTGCAGTTTTCTCTGTTTCTGTTTTCTCTGTTTCAGGCAACAATGCAGTTTTACTATTTTTAGAAATAGAAAAACCTGTCAATGATAAACATAAAGTAAACTCGCTTCCTTCACCAACTTTACTCTTAACTGAAATTTCTCCACGCAACAGTTTTGCCAATTCTCTGCTTATTGATAATCCTAAACCAGTTCCGCCATATTTACGTTTTGTAGAACCATCGGCTTGCTGAAATGCTTCAAAAATTAACGGCTGTTTTTCGAGCGGAATACCAATTCCTGTATCTTTTACTATAAAACAAAGGGTTTTATCGTTGTGGTCGTCTTTTTTAATTTCTAATGTTACTTCTCCTGCATCGGTAAATTTTATAGCATTTGAAACCAAATTTTTAAGAATTTGTTCCAATCTCATTTTATCCGTCTTAATCACAATTGGTGCTTGTTCGTCAATGATTTTAAATTGGATTTTTTTCTCTTTGGCTACTTGCGTGAAAAGGCTTTTTATGCTGTCTGTAATTTCTTTTGTAGAAACATCCATCAATTCCAAATCCATTTTCCCTGCTTCAATTTTAGAAAGATCAAGGATTTCATCAATAAGTCCTAATAATCCGTTTCCTGAACTCTGAATTACTTTGGCAAATTCGATTTGTTCCTCATTCATATTGGCATCGTTGTTTTCAGAAAGTAAACGACTCAATAATAAAATAGAATTTAAAGGCGTTCGTAACTCGTGCGACATATTTGCCAAAAATTCTGATTTGTAACGAGTACTTAATTCTAAATCTTCCGATTTTTTTAGAATTTCAGTATTTTTTTCTTCCAATAAAACAGAGCGTTCGGCCAATTCTTCGTTGGTTTGTTGTAGTTCTTCCTGCTGTACTCGTAATTCTTCTTCGGAAGCCTGCAGTTTTTCGGTTTGGGTTTCCAATTCTGAATTAATAGCTTCCATTTCGCTATGCTGAAGTCGTAATTCTTCAGACTGACTTTGGGTTTCTTCTAATAATTCATTCAGTCTAAAACGGTTTTGAGTTGCTTTTAAAGTGATACCGATATTATTGGCAACACTAGTTAGAAACTCCAAATCCAATTCGGAATATTCATTAAGACTTGCCAATTCTACAACACCTTCAACGGTATTATCATACAAAGGCACAGCTATAATATGAGCGGGTTTCATTTCTCCCAAAGCATAAGTAACTTTGATATTTTCTGGAGAAAATGATTTTAATTCCAAAACTTTACCCGAAACTAGAGCCTGACCTACCAAACCATCCCCTTTTTTAATGCGCTCTCTATCCTTATTTGGAATATAACTATACGTACCTGACAATTCTAGTTCGTCACCATTTACAATATACAAAGCACCTGCACTACTTTTGGTATAAACACACAAAAATTCTATGACATCTTTTGTTAGGATTCGCATTGGTTTTTCGCCTAGCATTACATTATTAATACTGGCAATACCTGTTTGAAGCCATTCTTTTTCAGATAATAAATGAAATGATTTTTTCAAAGAAAGTCCCATAACATTTAGGGATTCTCCCAGACTGCCCAATGCATCACTCTGCAAATCTTCTACCTTAATCTCAAAATTACCATCCGAAATATCAGCTGCTACAGCACTAATAACTCTAATTCTTTCAGCTGTTTCAGCATCCTTTTTTAGTAATTCATTTTGCAGTAATGTTCGTTCATTATAATCTCTCAATACCCTAATAAAAAACACAATCGTAATAACAAAAGAAATTATAAATGCAATTATAATCAAGATAACCGTATAAAAACCATAGTTAGCTGAGTTTAAATTTCTTTCGGCTAAAAGCTTGTTTTCATTATTCTCGATATCCTTGCTGATCACACTTATGTCTGCCATCAGTTCTTTTCCCATGGTCAAATCATAACTTAAACCTGGATCATCAATTTTTTTTTGTGCAATACGTTTTTTGAGATATTTAAAAAAATTAGCGCGCAAAGGTTTCAAGCGCGATAAGTTGAGCTGTTGTCTAGGATTATCAACTGTAAGTGTTTCTAATTTATTAAAATAATTATTCGATTCTTTTTCAATATCAGTAAAATCCTCTAGAAAGCCTTCATTACCTGTTACCAAAAAACCCCTCATTGCAGATTGAGCCTCTAGCATAAGTGAATTCCCTTTATTCAAATCAGAAATCACTTCTTGGGTGTGATTTACTAATGCATTACTGCTTAACAAATTCTGTATGCTTAAAAAAGATGCTGTGGAACTGAGCATTAAAATAAGTAACGAAATGGAGGAACTGATTAAGAGATTTCTCTTGAAATTATCTTTCATAAATAACTATTTATTGGTTATATGTAATTTGCATATCAATTGTGTTTACTGACAATTTTCTATTCTGCGTATTTTATAATTTTAACTATATAACGTTTATTTTAATTCACTTTCAATAGGCAAAATAATGATAAAGCTTGCTCCTTCTCCTTCTGCGCTTTTAGCCGTTATTAAACCATTGTGTTTTTCTATTATTTTTTTGGTGATAGCCAATCCAATTCCTGTTCCCTGATACGTTTGACGATCGTGCAGACTTTGGAATATCATAAAAATTCGATCAAGATGAATTTCATCAAAGCCAATTCCGTTGTCCTTAACAATTAGCCGAACAAAATTTCCTGTTGCCGAAGGAACACTGTCGAATTCTTTATTTTCAATGCGTTCACAGGTTATTTCTATAATGGGAGCAACATCTTTTTTGGAAAATTTAAGGGAGTTCCCAATCAAATTTTGAAATACTTGTCGGAGCTGACTAGGAATTGCAATTAGTGTTGGAAGAGGATCAATTAGTATCGTTGCGCTTTTTTGGTCAATTAAAAAATCGAAATCGGCTACTATTTCCTGTAAAATATCGTTTAAATCTGTTGGTTCTGGAATTACTGTAGAAGAAAGCCTTGAATAGTCCAGTAAATCAGTAATTAGAGCCTCCATTCTTTCTGCAGAGCGTATAATTCGAGCCACATAATCTACTGATTTTTCATTTTTCACAAGATATCGTTCATTAATAATCTTAATAAACATTTGAACCTTTCTTATCGGTTCTTTTAAATCATGTGATACCACCCAAGAAAATTGTTGCAATTCGTGATTTCGAAGTTCCAGTTCTTCATTTTTCATAACCAATTGCTTGGTTCTTTCAGCTATTTTTTCTTCGAGATTATTTTGCGCTTCTTTTCTAATCTCAATTTCTTTTGACAATAAATCTTGTATTGATTTTAATTCATTTTTCTGATGATAGATTTTTAAAAAAGTTTTTACTTTTAAAATCAATAAATCTGAATCTACAGGTTTGGTTATATAATCTACCCCTCCCGTTTCATAGCCTTTGAAAATGAATTTTTTTTGTTTATTAACCGCAGATAAAAAAATCACAGGAATATCTTTTGTACGATTACTACCGGCTAGGATTTCAGCAACTTCAAAACCATCCATTCCTGGCATCTGAACATCCATTATAATTAAACAATAGTCCTTTTTTAGGATTTTCTTCAAAGCTTCGTCTCCCGACTCTGCAGTATCTACGTCAAAATTATGAAGTTCTAATACTTTTTTTAAGGCTACAAGGTTTGCCCGTATATCATCAACAATTAATATCATATCTATGGGGCTATTTTTTTCTGAAAAATAAAAAACACATATAACCTGTTTTTATTTGTTAATCAATAATTTATTGATTTGGCTACCAAAAATAGAGAAAAGAAAATACTAAGGCTTTACACCATTTCGGTTTTTAATTACATAATACCCATATTATTTCCATTTATAATTTTGTTTCTTTGTTCCATATTATAAGATTGAAATATTACAAACCGTATAAATCCCTTCATGCCTGAATACTTCTTCGATTTAGAATACAACAACCACACTTATGATGTGGATGAAGTTAATTTCAAAGAATTTGAATGCTGTACATTTAATCGTTGTACGTTTTCTGCTTGTAATTTTATGGATGTAACCTTTATCGATTGTGTTTTCAATGATTGCATTTTTAACGAAGCCAAAATTAATCATGTCGCTTTGAGAACAGTAACATTCAATCGTTGCAAAATCAAAGAAGTTAATTTTGCGATGTGCAGCAAACTTATTTTTGAAGTACGTTTTTACGATTGTATTCTTGATTTTTCAAAATTTTATACCCTAAAAATAAAGGGAACGCCTTTTATTAATTGCAGTTTGATTGCTGTAGATTTCATGGCTGCCGATTTGACCGAAGTCCTTTTCGATAACTGCGATTTATACCGCTCTGAATTTGCAAAAGCCATTGCGAACAAAGCCAGTTTTAAAACCAGTTATAATTACACCATTGACCCAAAAACCACAAAATTGAAGCGTGCTATCTTTTCATTAGAGGGCCTAAAAGGACTGCTTTATAAACATGAAATTATAGTGAAGTAATGTTATAAAAACACAAAAAAACATCAGACAGCTAAGTGTAGCCATCTCAAAACATGGACTTTGAAGAATGTCCTAACTGATAAATTCCAAATGATTTCCTTCGGTATGTAAAATGTGTTTGGCTCTTTCAATTTCATCAAGAGTTCCCTTTACAATTACAATAAATCTCCCTTCTTTTACATGCTCTTGGCATTTAACTACTTCTTCCTCTTTTAGCCCGGTAAAAGATAAAAGTGAAACTAAACTACCAGCAATTAACCCCAAATCAAGTCCGGCAATTATCCCAATAAGGGCACCAGCTCCATATAAAAAACCAAAACCAGGAATAGCAAAAACTCCAATACCACTAAGCAATCCTACTAATGTCCCTGCTCCCATTCCAACAATTGCAGGTGTTTTATCTATAGTATCTAGTGATTTAATTTGAATGTGATCCTCTACTACTTCTGCTTTACCCAAGAGCGAAACATGATCCATAGAAAATTTTTCCTGGCTCAATCGTTTTATAGCGTTGACGGCTTTATCATGGGTATCATAAACAGCAATTTGTGATTTCATAATACATATATTTAAGTTACTTATAACGGCTAATCTGTATCATACTATTCTTAGTAAAGTTACCATTTTAAGTTGTCAATATAGTACTAATTAACTTTATGAATACACAATAATTCTTTCTTTTAAACTCATTTTCAACATTCTACAAAAACACAAATTGATTATTTTATTGACACATTTTATCGAATCGTTTTTGCATTTCTTCAAAATTCACATCTTCTTTATGAGTAGCGATCATCCATTTATAGCCAAATGGATCCAGTACTTGTCCGGTACGATCTCCGTAAAATTCATCTTTAATAGGCATCAAAACAGTTGCACCAGTATCAATTGCTTTCTGAAATACGGCATCTACATCTTTAACATACAATCCAAAAATTAAAGGGTTTCCACCAATCGTTTTGGGGCTTACATTTCCCCAATCACTATTTTCTTCGGCCAGCATCAATAAAGAGCCTTCTATTAATATTTCTGCATGACCAATTTTCCCATCGGGCATCAATAATCTGCCTCTTTCTATTGCGCCAAATGCTTTTTTGTAAAACTCAATTGCATCATTGCAATCTTTAACTGCTATATACGCATTCAATGTATATGCTCCTGGATAAATGTGTGAAGTTTCCATGTTTTTCTAATTTAAAATTTATAATAAAACAAGTTTTAAAATTACCAAAAAATCACATACATACCTGTATAACAAAACATTATAACTAAAGTTTAATAATTAATTTTAAAAGTATTAACATCGGAAATTCTTTTAAAAATTGATATTAGACATAAAAAAACCGAAACACATTTGCTTCGGTTTTCTAATTTTTAAAATTGATATTTTCTAAATAACTTTCTCCATAACATAATCTTCCATCAAATAACCATTCCCTATTTCGATGTTTACTTCATCAATAATTTTAAAGCCAATTTTTTGATAGAAATTTAAAGCTTTATTAAATCGATTTACATTTAATAAAAGTGAAGTTGCATTATTTTCTAAAGCTAATTTTGAGATAGCTTCAATAACAATCTTACCTATTCCTTTGCCTTGGGTTTCAGGCAAAAGATATATTTTATGAATTTTGGTAATGTTTTGATTCTGATAATTATGCTCAATTCCAATAAACCCCAAAATTGATTCTTCTTCGCTAATTAAATAAAATAATTGTTCATTTTTATCAAATTGATCTGTTAAAGCTTCTTCTGAATAAAACAAATCCAGCATATATTGCAATTGCGCTTCGGATAGAATTTCACCATATGTAAGTGGCCATGTTTTATGAGCTATATTTTGAATTGTTTTTATATCGTTTCTAACCGCTTCTGAAATTGCAATCATTTTTTGTAAAGAAGTATTTTTAAATTAATTCGTAAAAACCTGATTTTCCTGCTCGCTTACTCTTATAAACGTGGTTCGCTTGGTAAGCTCTTTCAATCTTGAAGCGCCTACATAAGTACAAGTACTTCGCAAACCTCCCAAAATATCCAGTAGTGTATTTATAACCTGACCTTTAAATGGCACTTGAACTGTTTTACCTTCGCTTGCTCTATATTCTGCAACACCACCAACGTGTTTATCCATTGCGGTAGTAGAACTCATTCCGTAAAATTGTTTGAATTTTTGTCCATTTATTTCAATCAATTCGCCTCCACTTTCGGTATGTCCGGCTAGCATTCCGCCCAACATCACAAAATCGGATCCCGCACCAAAAGCTTTTGCAACATCACCAGGAATAGCGCAACCGCCATCGCTGATAATATGTCCGCCTAAACCATGTGCCGCATCTGCACATTCTATTATTGCCGAAAGCTGTGGGTATCCAACTCCTGTTTTTACACGAGTTGTGCATACAGAGCCAGGGCCAATTCCGACTTTTACAATATCAGCACCAGCCAGCAATAGTTCTTCAACCATTTCGCCAGTAACCACATTGCCGGCAATAATAACTTTATCTGGAAATTGTTTGCGAGTTTGTTTTAAAAACTGAACAAAGTGTTCTGAATATCCGTTGGCAACATCAATGCAAATAAATCGAAGTAATGGATTTGCTTTTATAATCGTAGTAATTTTTAAAGAATCTTCTTTTCCGGTTCCTGTACTTATTGCAATATAATTATAGAAATCTGGAGAAACATTTTGCAAAAAATCATTCCATTCTTGAGGAGAATAATGTTTATGAATGGCTGTAAACAACTTTTCTTTAGCCAAAACTGCCGCCATTTCAAAAGTGCCAACAGTATCCATATTCGCAGCCATAATTGGAATTCCTGTCCAAGTACTTGTACTGTGCAAAAATTTAAAATTTTGTTCTAAAGAGACTTCCGATCTGCTTTTTAACGTAGATCTTTTTGGCCTAATCATTACATCTTTAAACCCTAATTTCAAATCAGTTTCTATTCTCATGGCTTTACGTTTTGGTGACTCTCAAATATAATGTTTTTGAAAGTTAACACATTAAAAGCAAAAGAAAACTAATTATCCTTTTATCAACAAATTTAAATTTTAGATTTTAGAATGCAGATTTTAGAAACCATCCACAAGTAAAACCTTAAACTTGAAACTAAAAACACTTATCCATGAATTGTCTCTCCTTTACCATAATTGGCGATAACCGATTCTTCATAAGCCAGCCATTCTCTCCAACGTTTTTCAACATCGATTCCAACACCATATTTTCTAGCGTAGGTTATGAAAGTTGTGTAATGTCCCGCTTCACTTTCCATCAGTTCTCTGTAAAAAACAGCTAATTCTTCGTCTTGGATATTTTCGGATAAAACTTTGAAACGCTCACAGCTTCTGGCCTCAATCATAGCCGAAAACAGCAATCGTTCCACCAAACCCGAAACTCTGCTTCCATCACCGCTTTTTTTCATGTACAAATACAATTCATTTACATAATCGTCTTTGCGCTCGCGACCTAATTTCAGTCCACGCTTAATGATAATGTTATGAACTTGTTCAAAATGATCGATTTCTTCTTTGGCCAAAGCCAATAAATCCTTTACCAAATCCTGATGCTCCGAATTATTCGTTATAATCGTAATAGCATTGGTAGCCGCTTTTTGTTCGCACCAAGCATGATCGGTAAGAATCTCTTCTATGTTTTTTTCTACAATATTTACCCATCTAGGATCGGTTGGCAGTTGTAATCGTAATACACCCATTTTTTTTTAGTTTTTTTTGTTTCAGGTTTTAAGTTTCAGGTTCTGTTAAGAACTAAAAAAGTTTAAAATTTTGTGCTACGTTTCCGTAAACACAAAACTTTAAACTTTAAACCTGAAACTTTAAACAAAAATTTAGAAAACGAAAATAGCTCTTTCGCTCATCATTTCGTCAACTTCAGCAGCTACAGCTTCAATAACATCTTCGTTAGTATGATCTGATAAAACTCTGTCGATTAAATCAACGATAGTTTCCATATCTTCTTCAACAAGACCACGAGTTGTGATTGCTGCAGTACCTACACGAATACCAGAAGTTACAAATGGTGATTTATCATCAAATGGAACCATGTTTTTATTTACAGTGATTTCTGCTTTTACCAAAGCATTTTCAGCTTCTTTACCAGAAATATTTTTGTTTCTAAGGTCAATTAACATCATGTGATTGTCAGTTCCTCCAGAGATAATATTGTATCCTCTTTTTACAAAAGCATCAGCCATTGCGTTTGCATTTTTTTGCAATTGCATAGCATAAGTAAAGAACTCATCTTGTAAAGCTTCTCCAAAAGCTACTGCTTTTGCTGCAATAATATGCATTAAAGGTCCACCTTGATTTTCAGGAAAAACAGCTAAGTCTAATAAAGAAGACATCATTCTGATTTCACCTTTTGGAGTTTTCAATCCCCAAGGATTTTCAAAATCTTTACCCATCAAAATCAAACCACCTCTTGGTCCACGTAATGTTTTGTGAGTAGTAGTTGTTACAATATGACAGTGAGGAATTGGGTCATTCATTAAACCTTTTGCGATAAGCCCAGCTGGATGAGAAATATCAGCCATCAAAATTGCTCCAACGCTATCAGCAATTACTCTAAAACGCTCAAAATCCATATCACGAGAATATGCCGAAGCACCCGCAACGATTAATTTTGGTTGTTCTTTAGTAGCTATTTCTTGAATTTTATCATAATCTAATCTTCCAGTTTCTTTATCTACACCGTAGAAAACAGGATTGTAAACACGTCCTGAAAAGTTTACAGGAGAACCGTGAGTTAAGTGACCACCATGAGACAAATCGAATCCTAATATTTTATCTCCAGGAGTCAAACAAGCATGGTACACAGAAGCATTAGCCTGAGAACCAGAGTGTGGCTGTACGTTTGCGTATTCAGCACCAAACAATTCTTTAGCTCTGTCAATAGCAATTTGCTCAACAACATCAACTACTTCGCAACCTCCGTAGTATCTTTTGCCAGGATATCCTTCAGCATATTTGTTTGTTAAAATAGAACCAGCAGCTTCTATTACTTCATCACTTACAAAATTCTCTGAAGCGATAAGCTCTAGTCCGTGAATTTGTCTGTCTTGTTCTTCTAAAATAAGGTCAAAAATTTGTTTGTCGCGTTGCATTTCTTTGATTTTCGTTAATTCGATGCAAAAATACAAAAAAACGTTTGGTAAACAATTAGATTATAATATATTTGACAAGTAATTTTTCAACAAACAATAACATTATCATGCCAATAACTGCAAACGATACTACAAGAAAATCATGGTTAGAAGCACCCTCTGATAGTGACTTTCCCATTCAAAACATCCCGTTCGGAGTTTTTCTTACCAAAGAGAACGTCGTTACAGTAGGGACTAGAATTGGTGATTTCGCAATCGACTTAGGGGCGCTACAACAATTAAATTATTTTGAAGGAATCGAATTGACTGATGATATGTTTATGCAGGATACGCTGAATGATTTTATTTCAGATGGTAAAAAAACATGGCGATTGGTTCGAAACAGAATTGCCGATATTTTTGACGCAACAAATCCCGAATTAAGAGACAATCCTAAACATAGAAAAATAGTAATTTTCAAGATGGATGATGTAGAAATGCAACTTCCAGTATTAATTGGTGATTATACTGATTTTTATTCCAGCAAAGAACACGCTACCAATGTAGGTAAAATGCTTCGTGATCCCGAACATGCTTTATTACCAAACTGGCTTCACATTCCTGTAGGCTACCACGGAAGAAGTTCCTCTATTATTCCATCAGGAATTCCGGTACACCGACCGATGGGACAAATCGTTCCAAATGGTGAATCTTCTCCAGTTTTTGGACCATCGAGATCCGTTGATTTTGAATTGGAAACTGCTTTCATTACTACTGATTGCAACATTATGGGAGAAAATATTCCTATTAGCGAATCCGAAGATTATATTTTTGGAATGGTTTTAATGAATGACTGGAGTGCTCGTGATATTCAAAAATGGGAATACGTACCGCTGGGACCATTCTTAGCAAAAAACTTTGCCACTTCTATTTCTCCTTGGATCATCACTATGGATGCTTTAGAACCTTTTAGAACCAAAGGACCAAAACAAGAACCAACGCCTTTCCCTTATTTACAACAAAAAGGAAAACATACATTCGACATCAATCTTGAAGTAGCCATTGTTCCCGAAAACTCGGAACCAACTGTTGTTACTAAATCTAACTTGAAATATATGTATTGGACAATGAGCCAACAATTAGCACATCACACCTCTAACGGCTGTCGTGTTAATTCTGGTGACATGATGGGATCTGGGACGATTTCTGGTCCAACGCCAGACAGTTTTGGATCAATGCTTGAGTTGACTTGGGGCGGAAAAAATCCAATACAATTAAATGATGGTACTGAACGTAAATTTATAAACGACGGCGATACCGTAATTATGAAAGGACACAGTCAAAACGGACAAGTTCGTATTGGTTTTGGTGAATGTTCGAGCAAATTACTACCTCCATTTGTAAGACAATAAACAAACTCTTTTTATACAAACCGACAATTTTATAGTTGTCGGTTTTTTTTTGAAATCTTTTAAGCAGAATCCCCTAAAGGAATAGTAAGTTTGCAAAAAAATCTAAAAACTGCAACAATACCATTCGTTATCCCCCATAAAATGAAAAAAATTACGCTTATAATTACACTCTTCATCCTACTCACTTCTTGTAGTTTAAAACAAACTAAAAACAATGTATCTGCTGGAAATTATGATCCAGCAATCGACATTGCTCTTTCTAATTTACGCACCAATAAAGACAAAAAAAGCAAACAGGATTATATCTATTTATTGGAAGAGGCTTTCGCCAAAGCTAAAGAACGAGATCTAAACACTATCAGTTTTTTAAGCAAAGAAAATATTCCAAGCAATCTGGAAAAAATATACAATACCTACTTAGCTTTAAATGACCGCCAAGAGAAAATAAAACCATTACTTCCTCTAAAATTAATCAAAGAAGGACGAAATGCGATATTCCCATTTGATAATTACAACGACGGAATTATTAGCAGCAAAAACGCTTTGTCTAATTATTTGTATACCAATTCAAAAGCTTTGATGCTCACCAAAAACAAAATGAATTACCGCAAAGTATATGATGATTTAACGTATTTGGAGAAAATAAATCCAAATTACAAAGATGCCAACAAAATCATCGAAGAAGCTCAATTTAAGGGAACTGATTATGTAATTGTGAATACTCAAAACGAAACCAACATGATTATTCCTGTTCAATTACAAAATGATTTATTAGACTTCAAAAGTTATAAATTGAATGACAAATGGACTATTTATCACAGTGTAAAACAAAAAAACACTTACTACGATTACGGAATGCTAATCAATTTTAGGTCTATTTTAATTTCGCCTGAGCAAATAAAAGAAAGAGAATTTGTAAAAGAACGTCAAATAGTAGACGGACAAAAACAACAAGTTGACGCTAACGGAAAAATAGTTCTCGACCGACGCGGAAAACCGGTCATGGTAGACAATCTCGTTAATGCATCGGTAAGAATATATGAAGTCCGACAGTTGAAATCATGCCAAATCACCGCCAAAGTTGATTTTGTAGACAATAAAACCAATCAATCATTGGAATCTTTCCCAATTGCAAGCGAGTTTGTATTTGAAAACATCTACTCTACTTACAAAGGAGATCGTCGTGCTGCTGATGATTCCTATTATAATTATTTTGATAAAAAAATTGTGCCATTCCCAACAAGTGAACAAATGGTTTATGACACAGGCGAAGATTTGAAAGCTAAAATCAACTCGGTTATTAGTCGTAATTCATTTAGAAAATAAACAATTTTATATTCCATAAAAAAAGCAACTCCGTTTGGAGTTGCTTTTTTTATCAAATATAAAGTAAAACCAATTTATTGATACAACTCTGGTGTTAGCTCAATTTTAAACAGCATTTTTTGATTCGTATCTCTATAGACATACATCACTGTCGAATCATTATCTCTAAAAGCTTCAAGACTGGGATTTGTTTTAGCGGTACTCAAAATTTCTTTTGCTACAGACTTTTTCAAAGCGGCAACATCAATGCTTTCTTTTTGAACCCGTACCAAAGTAAAATCATATTGAACCGTATTATCAGGCAATTGACTAACACTTTCCATACGAATATCATCACTTATCATTATAGGACAAGCACTATTGTATTGGGTCACCAAAGCCGTCAATTCATTACTAACAGGTTGCTCCTTTATGAAATAGTATTGAGCAGCCCCAATTATAACTACAATAATTACGATTTTGATTATTTTTCTAATGAGCAGTTTCTTTTTTCTTTGTTTTTCTTCCATTTATATGATGGGTGGTTTATTTGACTTTTTTAATTTAAAAGGGGGAACTGTTTAAAAAGGGTTTGAGACTAAATTAAGCCTATTTTCGAATTTTCCAATTTACACATAACCAACTTTCCATTAAGCTTATTGTCCATATCTGTTGTAATAGCTACCTATTAGCTGATGTCTTTATTTGCAAGCATTTTTAAACTGTAAACCATATTCATTCACATATACGATACTTTCCGTCCCTCCAATTTCTAATTCTGAATTGGTATCTGCCAACTGGTATTTAGTCAATATTGCCAGCAAAAATTGAGTGTTCCGAATTTCTGCATATCCATCTTTTCCAGCCGTTCTATCAAACATTAATTCAATAAGCCCAAATTTACTTAATCTCACGAAGCTAGCTGATACATCAAATTCAGAAAAACCTTCAATTGTCCATCCTACATACCATTCGGGGGTAGCATTTGAAAAGAATTTCCCTTGTCCTTTCAACATAATTTTAGGATTTAATATTTTTTGATAATGGTTTGTTTTGGAAAGTTCATCGAAAACTTTTGCATCTAAAGAATTCATTTGTTTAATTAGCTCCACAAAAGAAGGGTGGACAATATTTTCTTTGTCTGCATTCATTGAATTTGCAAGAAGATTGATATACATTTCTCTCAAAGTCTCATTGTGAGCAGTATATGTAAGCGCTTGTAGCAATGGAACAGCAATCTCTGGCTCAGGTGATTTTCTTTTATCTTCGGGTATTTTATCAAGTCTCTTTTTTACAGATTCTTCAACATATCCTTCAATTCTTTCCCAACCCCACAGCATTCCTCTCAATGGTGACAAAAGAGCCTTAACAGTTCTTCCTGCTACACTTCCAACCTCTTGTAAAGCTGGGCTTGCGGTATCTTTATAGACTTCTGTAGTTAAAGCCTTTACTTCATTTATTATCTCTTTGGAAGTTTCTTTATCTATCATGTTTTGTTTTTTAAATATCAGCCAACGTTATGGTATTACTGCGGGTTTGGGACTAAATTAAGCCCATTCTTCGGATTTGCCAAATCATCTCAACAAATACAAAACCAACTTTCCATTAAGCCAATTGCCCAAATCCGTTGTAGCTGTTGTAAGCAGGTTTTATTCTTCTTTTCGGATAAACTTTCCACTTCCACATTGAACGTGTAAATCTATTCTGCAAACAAAATGATACACGTTTCCTTCAACTTTTATTATTTCAAAATATGGTTTCTGTTTAGCTAACATTCTTTGAACTTCTGTAAGTTTTGATTCGTCAACTTTATCATTATTTTCAAGTTGAAAACTGCAATTACTTAATGTTTTAATTTCATAATCTTTTTTGACATTATCTTGGAAAGTGTAATAGTGATTTCCGTTTATTTCAATTAAGCTTGAATTTCTGTCTTTTGTGTCATATCGCATTTCGTATTTTCCATTTTTCAGCATAGAACAATTCTGTCCAAAAGAAGTGAAACTTAGACTCATAATAATTACAATCAGGTATTTTTCCATTTTGGTTGACTTTTTGCAGTTTGGGGTAAACTTACTTACAACTTGTATATATATGAAAAAGACCTTCCATATCCCCATCATCAGGAAGATTAGCAAAGCTTTATACCACATTTTTAACTTTCCCAAATATAAACAATATCCCTTACAAATATTTAAAAGGTCTTTATTTGCCAAAACTATTACTGTTCTTATAAAAAACAAAATCTTTTCATTTTCCTCAAAGGTGATAGGACCGCGTAAGTGATAGAAGCTAGCTACCGAAGTAGCGCGTATAGCACGACCCCCGCTAGAAAAAAGGGCAATGACGACAAAGTAACTAGCCCTTTTTTCTAGCGGGGGTTACGCCCAAAGAAACTGTTGCCAACTAACAACATAAATAATTTAGAAAACTCAATTTTAAATTCTGACTTTTTCTTTGATAAAAAAGAAAAAATAGCTCTGTAAAACAGCCTTTTGTAATCAAATTTTATTTTTTACCACAAAAACTTTTCGATTTGTTAAAAAATTGACTTTTAAAGAAAAAACTAGCCTTTGGTTTAAAAAATAATTGTAATTTTGCACCGATGAAAAAAACAGAAACATATATAACAATTATCTCTCGGATAATAACACCTACGACTTCTCCCGAAGTACGGATGCTATAATTATAGCTTCCATAGTGTAATCGTAATATATTTATCCATTTCTTATTTTATCGTTTTGAAATTATTTCCATATTTATTTGGATTAATACATCCAAATAAAAACACCAAACAAATTTTATCTCTCTGTAATTCAATATATTGGATTGTTATTTCTATCATTTATTCTATATTTGATAATGCAAAACAATTACATTCTAAATTGGGCTACAGTACATTTTTTAACCTAAAATTTAACTCTTGAAATGAATATTTCTATTGTAGTAACTCAGGAAGAACACTATAAATATGCACAAGAAATATGTGACACAATAGAATCATCTGCCCTGTTGAGAGGTACTGGAATTGCCAAAAGAACACCAGAATACATCCAAAAAAAGATGGAAAAAGGAGATGCTGTTATTGCGCTTAATAACGGAATCTTTGCTGGTTTTTGCTATATCGAAAGTTGGCAACACGGTCAGTATGTGGCGCACTCAGGTTTGATTGTACACCCTGATTACAGAAATTTGGGACTGGCAAAACAAATAAAATCATTCGTATTTGATTATTCGTTAAAAAAATATCCAAATGCTAAAGTATTCGGAATCACAACTGGCTTGGCGGTAATGAAAATCAATTCGGATTTGGGTTACAAACCAGTTCCGTTTTCAGAACTTACCAACGATCCTAGTTTTTGGAAAGGCTGTCAAACCTGCACCAATTTTGAAATCTTAAAAAGTAAAGATTATAAAATGTGTTTGTGTACGGGAATGCTTTACGATCCGGCAGAAAAACCAAAGGATCCGCCAAAACACCCTTTTAATGTAAGGATTTGGAATAGATTAAAAGAAATCAAAGCAGCACTTTTTTTAGAAAAAAAAGATAAAGAAACTAAAATAACAAAATAAATATAAACAGCTAAAAGCTAATTACAAAACAAATAGCTTATAGTCAATAATAGTTCAAACAATGGGAAGTAAAAAAGTAGTATTAGCGTATAGTGGAGGATTAGACACATCTTACTGTCTAAAATATTTAAAAAACGAACAAGGATACGAAGTGCATACTGTATTAATCAATACAGGAGGATTTGACGATGCTGAATTGAAAGCTATCGAAGACAGAGCTTATGAATTAGGAAGTGCAAAACACGCTAACCTTA
Source organism: Flavobacterium sp. WC2509 (assembly GCF_052683105.1). Lineage (NCBI taxonomy): Bacteria > Pseudomonadati > Bacteroidota > Flavobacteriia > Flavobacteriales > Flavobacteriaceae > Flavobacterium > Flavobacterium sp. WC2509. The sequence continues at coordinate 491,730 of NZ_JBQZFG010000001.1, forward strand.
CCATTTTAGATAAATATTACGACAAAGCTATTAAATATTTGATTTACGGAAATGTATTAAAAAACAATACGTATCCTTTGTCAGTAAGTGCTGAACGTGTTTTCCAAGCTATTGAAGCTATCAAATACGCTAAATCCGTTGGCGCTACTGCTATCGCTCACGGAAGTACTGGTGCAGGAAATGACCAAATCCGTTTTGATTTGATTTTCCAAACCATCGCTCCAGAAATTGAAATCATCACTCCTATTCGTGACTTAAAATTATCTCGTCAGGAAGAAGTTGATTATTTAGCAAAAAACGGTGTTCACTATTCTTGGGAAAAAGCACAATACTCTATTAACAAAGGACTTTGGGGAACAAGTGTTGGAGGAAAAGAAACGTTGACTTCTGGGCAACCATTACCAACCGAAGCTTATCCATCACAATTGACAAAAGAAGGTGAAGAGAAAGTAACTTTAGAATTCAAAAAAGGAGAATTAGTTGCCGTAAATGGTGTAACTGACAAACCTTCGAACAATATTGTAGTTTTAGAAAAATTGGCAAGTGCTTACGCTATTGGTAGAGATATTCACGTAGGTGACACTATTATCGGAATCAAAGGAAGAGTTGGTTTTGAAGCTGCTGCTCCTATAATCATCATCAAAGCACACCATTTATTAGAGAAACACACTCTTGGAAAATGGCAACAATACTGGAAAGAACAACTAGGAAACTGGTACGGAATGTTATTTCACGAAGGTCAATTTTTGGATCCTGTAATGAGAAACATCGAAACTTTCCTTGAAGATACTCAAAAAACTGTAAATGGAACTGTGACTGTTTCTTTGAAGCCTTACCACTTTTCATTAGACGGAATTGAGTCTGCAAATGATTTGATGAACACTGGTTTTGGTCAATACGGAGAGATGAACAACGCTTGGACGTCTGACGATGCAAAAGGGTTTATCAAAATTCTAGGTAATGCTCAAAACATATTTTCATCTGTAAACAACGAAACTTACGAATAGTTTTCATCAAAATAAAAAAGTTTTTTAAAGCTTTTTTACCATTTTTAACCATTTTTAACCATTAAGATATTAAGTAAATTAAGCTTAATGAAACTTAATATCTTAATGGTTAAAAAAAATGTTTTAAAAATTTAAAATTATGATTTCAATTGGAATAATTGGCGGTTCAGGTTACACAGCAGGGGAACTCATCAGAATATTGATGTTTCACCCAAATGCAAAACTTGATTTCGTATACAGTACAACGAATGCAGGAAAACCACTTTCTATTGCACACCACGATTTGATGGGCGATATTGAAATGGATTTTACCGACACCGTAAATCCAAATGTGGATGTTGTTTTCTTGTGTTTAGGGCACGGAAAATCAATTTCATTTTTGGAAAGCAATCAGTTTTCAGCCCAAACCAAAATCATCGATTTAGGAAATGATTTCAGATTGACAAAAGACAACCATTTCAACGGAAAATCTTTCGTTTACGGTTTGCCAGAACTGAACAAAGCCGACATTAAAAGCGCACAATATATCGCTAATCCAGGTTGTTTTGCAACAGCAATTCAATTGGCTTTATTGCCATTAGCATCCCACGGATTATTGAATGATGATGTGCATATCAACGCTACAACTGGAAGTACCGGAGCTGGAGTAAGCCATTCTGATACAACACATTTCAGTTGGAGAAACAACAATATGTCACATTACAAAGCTTTCAATCACCAACATTTGGGCGAAATAAACCAAAGCGTGAATCAATTGCAGGCTTCCTATAATGACGAATTGATTTTTGTTCCAAATAGAGGAGATTTCTCAAGAGGAATTTTTGCTACACTGTACACAACAATCGAAGAAAGTTTGGAAGATGTAGTTGCAAAATACCAAGCGTTTTACAAAGATCAGCCATTCGTAACCGTTACTACTACTGATATCAATATGAAACAAGTGGTGCAAACGAACAAATGTATCATCAGTTTAATGAAAAAAGGAAACCGGATTTTGATTACTTCGGTAATCGATAATTTAACAAAAGGAGCTTCAGGACAAGCGATTCAGAATATGAATTTAATGTTTGGACTTGAAGAAACTACAGGTTTACACCTGAAACCAAGCGGATTCTAAAATTGGTTGTTGGTTGATAGTTGTTAGTTGTTGGGATTTCCAACTTAGCTATCAACTATCAACCAAAAACCATCAACTAAAAACAAAAAAAAATGAACTTATTTGACGTTTACCCATTATATCCTATTACCCCTGTAAAAGCAGTAGATTGTACCATTACAGACGATAAAGGAATCGAATATTTAGATTTATACTCTGGTCACGGAGTAATCTCTATCGGTCACACACAACCAGATTATGTGGCCAAAGTAAAAGAACAATTGGATAATTTGAGTTTTTACTCAAATGCGATTCAGAATCCATTACAAGTAGAATTGGCAGAAAAATTAGGAAAAGCTTCTGGCTTGACTGATTTCAGCTTATTCCTTTGTAGTTCTGGAGCTGAAGCGAATGAAAATGCTTTGAAAGTAGCTTCTTTTCATACCAATAAATCAAGAGTAATCGCTTTTGATAATTCATTTCACGGAAGAACTTCTGCAGCTGTTGCAGTTACCGATAACAAAAAAATTGTTGCGCCATTAAACGCACAACAAGCAGTTACTTTCCTGCCTTTGAATCAAATTGATTTGGTAGAAGCTGAATTGAAAAAAGGAGATGTTTGTGCCGTAATTATCGAGCCAATTCAAGGAGTTGGTGGTTTAGACCAAGGAACAACAGAATTCTTTCAAGCTTTAGAAAAAGTTTGTAATGCTAATGATGTCGTTTTAATTCTAGACGAAGTACAATCAGGTTATGGAAGAAGCGGGAAGTTTTTTGCTTTTCAACACCACGGAATCAATCCAGATATTGTAACCACTGCTAAAGGAATGGGGAACGGTTTCCCAATTGGAGGCGTTTTGATTTCTCATAAATTCAAAGCGAGTTACGGATTATTAGGAACTACTTTTGGCGGAAGTCATTTGGCTTGTGCTGCGGGTATTGCCGTTTTGGACGTGATGGAAAATAAAAACTTAATTGCAAATACAAACAAAGTATCAGCATACTTTTTTGAAGCAATCAAAGTTATTCCTGAAATCACGAAAGTAAAAGGAAGAGGATTGATGCTAGGAGTTGAATTTGATTTTGATGTGAGTGCTTTGAGAAAGAAAATGATCATTGAAAAATACATTTTTACAGGCGGAGCCAACAATAAAAATCTATTGAGAATCCTTCCTCCGTTGACGATTACTACTGATGCTATAGATACATTTATCGTGGCATTACAAGAATCACTGGCTGAATTAAAATCATAAAAATCAATAAATCTTTGTCAAAGTTCAAAACTTTGACAAAGATTATAATTTTATAAAAATGAACACATTATTATCCATAGAAAAAAGAAATGCTGTTTTAAGCCGTATGGCTGTACTTTTAGAACAAGAAAGAGCCGACATTAAAGCAATTAATCAACAGGATATGAGCAATTATTCTGGAGATGATTTGGCTATGGAAAAACGTTTGTTGGTAGACGATGCTAAAATTGACGGAATGATTTTGTCGATGCAGCAATTGGCTAGTCAGGAAGATCCTATTGGACAGGTTCGTTTTAATTTCACTCATGAAAACGGAATGAAAGTAAGCAATAAAACGGCTGCTTTCGGAACAATAATGATCATTTATGAATCACGTCCTGACGTAACTGTTGAAGCAGGAGGAATCGCTTTTAAATCCGGAAACAAAATTTTGCTGAAAGGCGGAAAAGAATCTTTGTTGTCGAATTTGAAAATTGTATCTCTTTGGCACCAAGCCTTGGAAGAAAATGATATATCTAAAGACTGGGTTGAATATTTGAATTACAACCGTGTTGAAACTCAGGCTTTCTTAGAAAAACCAACACAAAAAGTCGATTTAATCGTGCCTCGTGGCGGCGAAAAATTGATTGAGTTTACAAAAAAACACGCTACTTGCCCAGTTATTGTAAGTGGTCGTGGAAATAACTTCGTTTACGTAAATCAAGAAGCTGATTTGAAAAAAGCGTTGGACATTATTATCAATGGAAAAACAACCAATATTGGTGTTTGTAATGCTTTAGACAAGGTTTTAATTGATACCAAATTACCTAATTGGGAAGTTTTTGCCAAACAATTAGTTGATGAATTGAAAAAGTATAAGGTTGAAATTTTAGGTGATACTGCTTTCGCAAATGCGACTCAGGTGCCTGTAATTCCAAACGAAGAAATTTGGTACGAAGAGTTTTTGAATTATAAAATTGTTGTTGGAGTCGTAAATTCTGATGAAGAGGCAATTGCAAAAATTAATAAATATTGTGGTGGACATTCTGCTTCAATAATTACACAAAATGATGCTGTTGCGCAAGAATTCATGGACAATGTAGATTCTGCAGCAGTTTATCAAAATGCCTCCACTCGTTTTACCGATGGTGGTCAATTTGGTTTAGGAGGAGAATTGGCAATCAGTACAGATAAATTACACCAACGCGGACCAATTGGATTACAGCATTTAGTGACCAATAAATGGTATGTTTATGGTGAAGGACAAATTCGCTAAGACAGATTGCAGAATTTAGATTGCAGATTGTTGATTTCAGATTCAAAGTAGAAACTTAGAATCTTAGCAACTCAGAACCTTAGAGACTTAAAAAAAATGGCTAAAAAAAGAATACTATTAAAATTAGGCAGTAACACCTTAACCAAAGAAACCAATCATATTTCGAGAGGAAAGATTGAGGATATTGGGATGCAGATAGCCGCTTTACAAGACCAATATGAATTTATCATTGTTAGCTCTGGAGCGATTGCTGCAGCCAAACAATTTGTAAAATTAGACAATAATGATAAAGATGTTTTTGTAAAACAAGCCTTAGCGTCGATTGGTCAGCCTCATTTGATGCGGATTTACCATGAAAATTTTAGTGATTTAGGATTGCATATCTCGCAATGTCTTCTATCCTACTCTGATTTTGAGAAACAACAATCCAAAGTTAACATTGTAAACACGATCAATGTATTAGTCAAAAATAATTATATTCCGATTATCAATGAAAATGATACGGTTGCGACCGATGAGATTAAATTTGGAGATAATGATAAGTTAGCAGCATTAACCGCTGTTTTATTAAACGTTGATATTCTCATAATTGCAACTAATACTAACGGAATTTACACTAAATCGTCAATAAACGATGAAGTGCCTGAAACAATAGAATTAGTAACCGATTTATCACTGTTGCAAAAGGAAATTGGCGACAAAAAATCGTCTCATGGAACAGGTGGCATGCAATCTAAAATTGATTCAGCAGCTATTGCCAAAGCTGCTAACATCGAAACTTGGGTTGTTAACGGACTCGAAGATAATTTTATGCTGAAAGCTATAGAGGCAAAAATTAAATTCACGAAGATAATTTAATGATATCGGTTGATAAGATGATATTTTAGTTTATCACTGTTTTGAACGATATTTTAAAATATCATTAAATTACACGATATTTTGAAATATCACTAATTAATGCGATATTTGAATTATGATAGCAATTATAACCGCCGACATTATCAATTCACGCAAAGTAGTGAATCAGGAAATTTGGATAACTCCTTTAAAAAAGCTGTTAGCCGATTACGGTTCAACACCTCAGAAATGGGAAATTTATAGAGGTGATTATTTTCAAATTGAAATCGAGAATGCCGAAGAAGCCTTGCTTTTAGCATTAAAAATAAAAGCATTGATAAAAAGTATTAATGTGAATGAAGACCGAAAAAAAGCCAATTCAATTGATGTCCGGATGGCTATAGGCATAGGTACAAAAGAGTACACTGCCGATAGAATTTCGGAAAGTAATGGTACTGCTTTTATCAATTCGGGTGAAAAATTTGAAAAATTAAAAAAAGAGAAAACAACATTAGCGATTCAGTCCTCATTTCCAAATTTTGATTATGAGATGAATTTATATCTAAAATTAGCCGTTATACAAATGGATGCCTGGACAGTAAATTCGGCAACATTGTTTACTACCCTATTTGAAGATCCAGAAAAAAAACAAACTGAAATAGGAACCATTTTAGGTATTGGACAAAATTCAGTGAGTGGCCGGTTCAAACGTGCCCATGTTGATGAAATACAAGAATTAGACAAAATGTATCGTTTTAAGCTAAAAGAAATACTATCATGATGATTCTTGTCAAATTAATTTTAGCACATATATTGGGTGATTTTTTATTACAACCCAATAGTTGGGTTAAAGCAAAAGAAGAAAAAAAAGGATTGGCGTGGCAATTATATGCTCATGCATCCATACATGGATTACTGTCTTTACTTCTTTTATTTGACATAAGCAGTTGGAAATTAATAGCAAGCATAGCATTTAGCCACTTGATTATCGATTATATCAAGTTAAAATTTCAAAAAGAAAGTTCTAAGATTACTTGGTTTATTACTGACCAAATACTTCATCTCATTGTAATTGTTTTTTTAGGCCTCTATTGGCAAAACAGCGAGAAACAACTTTTTGATTTTTTACTTTCAGATACATTTATAATACTTGCAACGGCGATTCTTTTTTTAACACAGCCCGTTTCAATTATCTTGGGTGTTTTAATAAAACCATGGTCGGATGCGATTTCCAATGAAAAAGAGCAGTCGCTAAAGAATGCTGGCAAATACATTGGAATACTCGAAAGATTATTGGTTTTTCTATTTATTTGCACCAACCATTTTGAAGCAGTTGGCTTTTTATTAGCCACAAAATCAGTTTTCAGATTTGGCGATTTAAAAGAATCCAAAGAACGGAAATTGACAGAATATATATTAATAGGAACATTATTGAGTTTTGGAATTGCTTTGTTGGTGGGATTATTGACTCAATACGCATTAAAACTATAATTATAAAAAAAGTTGAATTGGTTAATCGTTAATTCGTTTAATCGATTAAACAAATTAACGATTAACCCGATTAAACTATAAAAAAATGAACTACACTTCAATAAAAGAAATAGATTCACTCCAAAAATGGGTGAAAGAAGCCATAAATATCAAAAAAAAACCACTCAAAAATAAAAAACTAGGAAAAAATAAAACCTTAGTAATGTTGTTTTTCAACTCTAGTTTGAGAACCCGTTTGAGTACTCAAAAAGCAGCCATAAATTTAGGAATGAACGTTATGGTAATGAACTTTGGAAGCGAAGGCTGGACATTAGAATTTGAGGATGGAACCGTAATGAATCAAGGTGCTTCGGAACATATCAAAGAAGCTGCCGAAGTAGTTTCACAATATGCAGATATAATTGCCATTAGAGCTTTTGCAGGATTAGTAGACAAAGAAAAAGACAATGCCGAAACCGTAATCTCAGGTTTCTTGAAATACGCTACTGTCCCTGTTGTAAATATGGAAAGTGCTACGGGACATCCTTTACAATCCCTTGCCGATGCTATCACAATGGCAGAACACAAAACCAAACACAGACCAAAAGTGGTATTATCATGGGCACCTCACCCAAGAGCTTTGCCTCAAGCTGTTGCCAATTCATTCGTAGAAATGATGCAACTGCAAACTGAAATGGATTTTGTCATTACGCACCCAGAAGGTTACGAACTGAATCCTGAAATTACTAAAGATTCTAAAATCGAACACGATCAAAACAAAGCTTTTGAAAACGCAGATTTTATCTATACTAAAAACTGGAGCAATTATAAGGAATACGGAAAAATTACAAATTCCGACCCAAATTGGACTGTTACTGCCGAAAAAATGGCATTAACAAACAATGCTAAATTCATGCACTGTTTACCTGTAAGAAGAAATGTCATCGTTACTGACGAAGTAATAGACAGCGAAAATTCTATTGTGATTGAGCAAGCGAATAATAGAACGTATTCAGCGCAATTGGTTTTGCAGAAGATTTTGAAAAAATTAGACAAATAGATAATAGAATAAAAAGTAAAGACTTTTAAACTTGTAAAATGAAAAAACCATTATCTATCATAAAAATTGGTGGAAACATCATTGATAATCCAACTGAATTGTCACAATTCTTAGCGGATTTCTCTAAGATTGAAGGCTACAAAATCCTGGTTCACGGTGGCGGAAAATCGGCTACCAAAATGGCACAAAGTATCGGATTGATTCCTCAAATGATTGAGGGTCGACGTATAACCGACAAACCAATGCTGGATGTTGTAGTAATGATTTATGCGGGTGAAATTAACAAAAATGTTGTCGCTCAATTACAAGCCAATAACACTAATGCAATGGGTTTTTCGGGTGCTGATGGGAATTTAATTCAATCCACCAAAAGAAATCACCCAACCATTGATTATGGCTTTGTTGGAGATGTGCAAAAAGTCAATACTCCTCTATTAGAAACTTTGATTTCTAATGGAATTGTTCCTGTATTTTGTGCTATCACTCACGATAAAAACGGACAATTATTGAATACGAATGCCGACACGATTGCTAGTGAATTAGCCATTGCAGCCTCCGAAGTTTTTGAAGTGACTTTGAATTATTGCTTCGAAAAAGCGGGAGTTCTAACGGATGTTGAAGATGAAGATTCGGTAATTCAACAAATAAACTCAGCGCTATATGCGAAATTAAAAGAAGAAGGAGCCATTCACTCTGGAATGATTCCTAAATTAGACAACTGTTTCAATAGCTTGTCTAAAGGCGTTCAACAAATAAAAATTGGTCATCATAGAATGTTACAAAACAAGGCTGCATTGCATACCACAATAACTTTATGAAAAACATAGAAACTCTTATACAAGAAGCCATTGCGTTATTAAAATCGCTAATTCAAACTCCTTCCTTTTCGAGCGAAGAAGATCAAACAGCCCTTTTAATCGAAAATTGGTTTACACAAAATAACATCCCTTTTGAGCGGGAAAACAATAATATTTGGGCTTACAATCAACATTTTGATAAATCCAAACCTACACTTTTACTCAATTCACATCATGATACGGTAAGACCTAACCAAGGCTACACTAACGATCCTTTTGAAGCGATTGTAAAAGATGGAAAATTATTTGGTCTTGGAAGCAATGATGCCGGCGGATGTTTGGTATCGCTAATCGCAACTTTCACACATTTTTATGCTACCAAAAATCTGCCTTATAACATCGTTATTGTTGCTTCAGCAGAAGAAGAAAGCAGCGGAAAAAATGGATTAAATAGTGTTTTAAAACATTTACCAGAATTAGAATGTGCTATCGTTGGTGAACCAACATTGATGCAATTGGCAGTAGCCGAAAAAGGATTATTGGTTCTAGATGTTGTAGTAAAAGGAACAGCAAGTCACGCCGCACATAACAATCCTGACAATCCAATTTATAATGCAATGCCAGTAATTGATTGGTTTAAGACCTTTCAATTCGAAAAAATATCAGACGTTTTAGGTCCTGTAAAAATGACCGTAACCCAAGTTACAGCCGGAAAACAACACAATGTTGTTCCTGCAGAATGTCATTTGGTTGTCGATATTCGGGTGACTGATTGTTACAATAATACCGAAATTTTAGAAACCATAAGAGCCAATGTTAACGCCGAAGTTACGCCTCGCTCAATGCATTTAAATGCTTCATCAATTCCAGTTTCGCACGGATTGGTACAAGCAGGAATTAAGTTAGGAAGAACCACTTATGGCTCACCTACCCTTTCTGATCAATCAGTTTTGAGCTGTCAATCCTTGAAGTTAGGGCCAGGAGAAAGCTTGCGGTCACATTCAGCAGATGAATTTATATTTATAAACGAAATCGAAGAAGGAATCCAATTGTATATTAAAATACTTGGAGACTTCTTGAAGAATTAAATAATTTTCAGGAGCTAATCCCGCTATTCGTTACAAAAGAAGTTCATTGAACTCCTATAAAAAAAGATGCAAAGTGAAGTAATCTTTTATGGCGAACCCCGCCATAAAAGGATTTTCACTACACATGAGCGACAGCGAGCTGGCGAAGCAATCGGGGCTAAGGATTTAGGAAAGCTAAGTCAATTTATAAAATAATAACCATGCAAAAACCCATTTTACTATATCAAACTAGCGACAGCAAAATCAATGTCGAAGTAACCTATATAGATGAGAGTTTTTGGTTAACACAAAAAGCAATTGCAGCGTTATTTGGAGTAGAATCTCATACGGTAACGTATCATTTAAAAGAAATTTTTAAAAGTCAAGAATTAGAAGAGATTTCAGTTACTCGAAAAATTCGAGCAACTGCTACAGATGGAAAAAATTATAATACCTCTTTCTATAATCTTGACGCCATAATCGCCATTGGTTACCGAGTCAATTCCAAACAAGCTACACAGTTTAGAATTTGGGCAACCAAAACCTTGAAAGAATTTATCATTAAAGGATTTGTTTTAAATGATGAAATGTTAAAAAATGGTACCTCATTCGGTAAAGATTATTTTGAGGAATTATTAGGTAAAATAAGAGAAATTCGTTCTTCAGAAAGACGATTTTATCAAAAAATAACAGATATTTATGCCCTTTCTGCCGATTATGAAAAAGGAGCTTTAGAAACTAAAGATTTTTTTGCTTCGGTACAAAACAAATTGCATTGGGCGATAACAGGAAAAACAGCCGCTGAAATAATTTATACAGAGGCTGATGCAACTAAGTTATACATGGGTTTAACTACTTGGAAAGACGCACCAGAAGGTAAAATTCAGAAAACAGATGTTGTTGTTGCTAAAAACTATTTGAGCGAAAGCCATATTCAAGAATTAAACCGAATTGTTTCTGCTTATTTGGATTTAGCCGAAAATAATGCAAAACGACAATTGTTAATGAAAATGGAGGATTGGAGTACTTTTTTGAATAATTTTTTACAACTTTCAAATTATCCAATTTTGTTAGACAGAGGAAAAATAACACAATTAGAAGCCAAATTAAAAGCAGAATCAGAATTTGATAAATTCAGGATAATCCAAGATAGAGACTATCTTTCGGATTTTGATAAAGAGATATTAAAAATAAATAAAAAATAATTTGCCGTAAGTACAAGTTGTGACTTGTATTTACAAAACAAAAAACATTATTATGAAACTTTGGGAAAAAGGAATACCAACAGATAAACAAATAGAACATTTCACCGTTGGAAATGACCGTGAATTGGATTTAGTTTTAGCTAAATACGATGCCTTAGGCTCAATTGCTCACGCCAAAATGTTGGGTAAAATTGGTTTATTAACTTCTGAAGAAACTACTTCTTTAGTATTAGCTTTAGAGGATATCATCGCTGATGTCGAAAAAGGAAATTTCGAAATTGAAGATAGTTTTGAAGATGTTCACTCTAAAATTGAATATTTACTAACTGTAAAATTAGGCGATGCTGGAAAGAAAATCCACACCGCACGTTCCCGTAACGATCAGGTTTTGGTTGATGTGAATTTATACTTAAAAGATGCTGTCAAAGAATTAAAAGAGCAGGTAAAAACGCTTTTTGATTTAATGATGGAATCGGCAGAAAAACACCAAAACGTATTGTTGCCAGGTTATACACATTTACAAATTGCAATGCCATCTTCTTTCGGGATGTGGTTTTCTGCTTATGCCGAAACCCTTATTGACGATATTACAATGTTGAATGCCGCTTTGAAAGTAGTAGATCAAAACCCATTGGGTTCAGCTGCAGGTTACGGAAGTTCATTCCCTATCAACAGAACTTTTACTACCAAAGAATTAGGTTTTGAAACGTTGAAATACAATTCGGTTGCGGCACAAATGAGCCGCGGAAAATCGGAGAAAACAGTAGCTTTTGCTATGAGCAGTGTTGCTGCAACTTTGGCAAAATTCTCAATGGACGTTTGTTTGTATATGAGTCAGAATTTTGATTTTATCGGTTTACCTTCTCATTTAACAACAGGTTCGAGCATTATGCCTCACAAGAAAAACCCAGATGTTTTTGAGTTAATTCGTGGAAAATGCAACAAAATTCAAGCCTTGCCGTATGAAATTACCTTAATCACCAATAATTTACCAAGTGGTTACCACAGGGATTTTCAATTATTGAAAGAAGGTTTGTTCCCAGCGATTCAAAACCTGAAAGCTTGTTTAGACATTGCTATCTTCTCTATCAAGGATATTAAAGTAAAAGATAATATTTTGGCAGACAAAAAATACGATTATTTGTTTACTGTAGACACTTTAAATGAAATGGTAGTAGCTGGAATGCCATTTAGAGATGCATATAAAGCCGTTGCTGAACAATTGGAAGCTGGCGCTTATCAATCACCAAAAGAAACCAAACATACACACGAAGGCAGTATTAATAATCTTTGTTTGTTTGAAATTAAAGAGAAAATGGCAAAAGCTTATTAAGCTAAATCATGCTCTCATAAACTTATACTTTAAAAAAAAGACATTAGGATTCTCAAGTAAATTCTAATGTCTTTTTTTTAAATTATCGCTTAATTCAAACTTGGTGCTTCAGGTATTTTGACTTTTATTTTATCTTTCTTAGCCATCAACAAATAGACTGTAATGCCGCTTAGAATAACAAGCAGGGCAATTTCAAGCTCTCCCAAGCTATTATTTCCGCTGTGTAAAGCATTAGAATGATCTAATTTAGATTTTCCTTCTTTAATTTGAAGATGAGAAAGTTTCCCTAATGTTTGTAATGCCTGATTACTAGAATTTACAATTTGATTCCAGTTTTTATTTCTGTTCCGTTCTTTAATAGTAGTACAAGAAGATAAAAAGGACTTAAAAAATAGTCCTTCATTTGCTGTTAAAACCGTCTTTGAATATAGTGCATCAATATTTTGCATATTACCCAAAGCTATTGCAATCCCCTCCATTTTTTGAAGCTCATTCAATTGAGGATTTATCGCGTTTGCTTTTATCGAATGAAGTTCATTTGCATATTGAAAAATATAATGCTCTACAACCAATCGATCATTAAAGATGGCATTGATATCCTCATTCGTTTTTTTGGAATTATGTAACGTATTGAAATTACTCAATAAGATAATTACCATAACAATCAGTAGAATAAAAGCAGCTTTCGTTTTATTTGTATATTTTTTTAAATCGCTCATCAAGTATGTTTTATGACTTAGCAATATACGTCATTGTGTTGAAGAATACAATTTACTTAAAATAGTTTAGTTATTTCTGAGATAAATCCTCGATTGCACTACAGGTTGGGAAAAGCATTTTTTCAGTAAATACTTGTCGTCAATTAGTACTAAAAATTGTATATATTTGATAAACATCTTAACTAAATGATATGGCAAATTTAGAAGAACAAGCAACGCAACCGCTTTTTAACCAAAATCACATAACCAAAGAGCAATTTGAAGCCGTTAAGACCTATAGAAGTTTGAATTTGTTTTCGGTTCATAATGAATTGAAACTCTTATTATATCTTTCGATGCTTATGTTTACTTCCGGCATTGGAATTTTAATTTATCAAAATATCGATACAATTGGACATACGGTTCTTCTTGGACTATTGCTATTAGTTACATTCATCTGTTTTTACTTTTGTTTTAAAAATCATCTGGGTTTCAAAAAAGAAGAAGCTCCTTTTCCTAATCCGCTATATGATTATTTGGTACTAACTGCGGTTATTTTGAGCTGTACATTTGTTGGATATTTGCAGTTTCAATACCAAACTTTTGGAACTCATTACGGATTGGCTACTTTAATTCCAACAATCATTAGCCTTTTTTGTGCCTATTATTTTGATAACAAAAGTGTTTTATCCATCGGCATAACAGGGATGGCAGCTTATTTAGGACTTTCAGTCGATCCAAAACATTATTTTGAAAACGAGATATTTAATAACAGAACGTTGAGTTATATTGGTCTGGCTTTTGGTTTGACATTGTTGCTTTGGACTTTATATGCCAGTAAAATCAATTTAAAAAAACACTTTAATTTGGTTTATCTCACTTTTTCCTTGCATTTAGTTGGTATTGCTTGTATGGTGAATTTATGCGATGATTACTGGTTCCCTTTTGGCTTCATATTGGGAATAACTACATATTATTTTTATAATCTAAGTTTTCAAATTAGATCCATTTCCTTCTTTCTTTTCACTATTTTATATGGTTATATAGGGATGAATATCTTTTTTGTAAGGATTATTGGTTTGGTTCATTTTGATGATTTTATAGTGATGTTTTTCTTCATAATCCCTATATACTTGGGATTTTCTATAGTTAGTTGCATAAAACTGATCAAACATTTTAATAAAAAAACTAGTCATGATAGCATACGATAAAACTCTTTTGGATAATGTATATATAGACGAAGAAGCCCATCGATTGAAACAATCGGGTTTTATTAGTGCAGAACAATACAAAACACATAGTAATCAGATAGTAAAACTTAAAAGTCAAAACAATATTTTTATTCGAATTGGCTTTTTTATTCTGGGCTGCATGTTGTATTCTTCCATATGTGGTTTTTTATCGCTTTTAGGATTAGGTATCATCGACAATGCCTACTTATTTTTCATCTATCTCTTTGCCTTAATTGGTTTTGGAGTCAAAGAATTTATGTCCCGAGAAATGTTTTTTTTCGGTTATGGCTTAGATGATGCTTTTATTTTGGGTGCTATTTTAGCGTTGCTAATTGCTATTGGACTTACATCTCAACAAAACTACGATCCAAATTATCTGGCTGTAATTATTGTAATGGCAATTGTATCAAGTGTAGCGTATTTGCGGTATCTCAATCTTCCTTTGGCGCTTCTGGCCTGCATTGGAATAACAGGAAGTGTAGCTTATTTGTTTTTTGATTATCTTATAATTGGAAAAGCCATATTACCTTTCGTTATGATGTTATTATCTGGAATTGGTTATTTTATCTCTAAAAAGAAGCTACAAAATCTAACTGCACCCTATTATTATAACGGACTAAAACTAACTAAAGGATTCTGCTTAATTCTATTTTATTTAGCAGGGAATTATTATGTGGTAAGAGAATTAAACGCATCACTTTCTGGAGAATATTACAGTGGTTTAAGTCCTGAAATTCCTTTTGCTTTACTCTTTTGGGCATTCACATTTATAATACCGGTAACGTATCTCGTTTATTCTTTAAAAAACAAAGACCGAATAATGCTTTGGATTGGCTTTCTGGCACTTTGCTTTAGCTTTTTTACTTTCAGAACATATCATCATATTTTACCACCAGAAGTAGCTTTGACTATTGGTGGACTAGTATTATTTGCATTTACATATTTTTCGATAAAAAAAACAAAATACAACGAAACTGGAATAACTTTCAAAGCAGATCGCTTTTCGAATCCAAATGCTTTTGCCAATCTACAAACTCTTGTAGTTGCATCGCAATTTGGCATTGAACCTGAAGTAAAAGTTGAGGAATCTCCAATGGAGTTTGGTGGTGGTGGATTTAGCGGTGGCGGTTCGAGTGGGGAATTTTAGAATAAAAAAAAATAACACAAATTTGCTCAGATTTTAAAAGTATGATTGAAATCTGTGCAAATCCGTTAAATCCGTATAATCTGTGGCCAATTACGTCGGTTATATCATCAGTATTACAACAATCTCTCCGCTAAATCTCCCGCATTAATCGCATCATGCGAAACATCATAAACAGATTTTCCTTCTTTAATCAACAATAATTGAGGCGATTGATGATACACATTAAAACGAGTTGCAATTTCATTAGAAATATCGCGGTATTCCAATAAATCCAAGAAATACATAGAAACATTCTTCTCAGTAAAGACGTTGTATTGCGACGCCTCTGCTTCAAATTGTTTTAAGGCAAACCTGCTTATGCTACAACGCGTACTATGTTTAAAAATAACTACAGGATTTTGATTCGAAAAGCCAACTATTTCATCCAATTGCCCCATAAACTGAAGTGGAATCCAATTGATCTTACTTCCTGTTTCTTTATTTTCTTCTGAACTACCAAATAGGGAATTGAATATACTCATTTTGTCTTATTTTATGTCTTTTTGTCTTTATAATATGATAAAAATCATCACTTAAACGTCAAATTGTCCGTAAATTTATAGTGGAATATCATTTGATGATTATTTTGCAAAGTTAATTATTAAACAATATAAAAACATATAAAACCTTTAATCATGAACATTAATAAATTCACTATTAAATCGCAAGAAGCCATTCAGCTTTCACAGCAATTGGTTCAGAGTTTGGGTCAGCAACAAATAGAAAACGAACACATTTTCAAAGCTATTTTTGAAGTAGATGAAAATGTGGCACCATTCCTTTTGAAAAAACTCAATGTCAATGTACCATTGTTTCTTCAAATTTTGGATGCAACCATTCAGAGTTTTCCAAAAGTCTCAGGAGGCGAAATACAGCTTTCGAGAGCGGCCAATACCGCTTTGAACGAGGCCGAAATTATTGCCAAAAAAATGAATGATGAATACGTTTCGATTGAACATTTGATTCTGGCTATATTTGACTCTAAAAGCAAAGTATCTCAAATCCTAAAAGATCAAGGGGCGACCGGAAAAGGATTGAAAGCTGCGATAGCAGAATTGCGCAAAGGCGAAAGAGTAACCTCAGCATCAGCCGAAGAAACATACAATTCATTAAATAAATATGCAAAAAACCTCAACGAACTAGCTCGAACTGGAAAACTAGACCCTGTAATTGGCCGTGACGAAGAAATTCGACGTGTATTGCAAATTCTGACCCGAAGAACCAAAAACAACCCGATGCTGGTTGGGGAACCTGGTGTGGGTAAAACGGCCATTGCTGAAGGATTGGCACACCGTATTGTAGATGGTGACGTACCTGATAATTTAAAAGATAAAATAGTTTTCTCTCTGGATATGGGAGCTTTAATTGCTGGTGCAAAATACAAGGGCGAATTTGAAGAACGCTTGAAATCGGTAGTGAAAGAAGTAACCGCTGCCGAAGGAGATATTGTTCTTTTTATTGATGAAATTCACACTCTCGTAGGAGCTGGCGGTGGCGAAGGTGCTATGGATGCCGCAAACATTTTAAAACCTGCTTTGGCTCGTGGAGAATTGCGTGCTATCGGTGCTACAACTTTGGACGAATACCAAAAATATTTTGAAAAAGACAAAGCACTCGAGCGTCGTTTTCAAAAAATAATAATTGAAGAACCCGATACCGAAAGTGCTATTTCTATCCTTCGAGGCATCAAGGAAAAATACGAAACACATCATAAAGTACAAATCAAGGACGATGCTATTATTGCTGCCGTAACCCTTTCGCAACGTTATATTACCAATCGTTTTCTTCCAGATAAAGCCATCGATTTAATAGACGAAGCTGCTTCTAAACTGCGCATGGAAATCAACTCTAAACCTGAGGAATTAGACGTTTTGGATCGAAAAATAATGCAGTTGGAAATCGAAATTGAAGCTATCAAACGTGAAAAAGACGAAAGCAAGCTTAAAGTATTAGGTTTGGATTTGGCTAATTTAAAAGAAGACCGAAACATCATTTACACCAAATGGAAATCTGAAAAAGATGTAGTAGACAATATTCAAACCGTAAAAACCGAAATCGAAGATTTCAAATACGAAGCCGAACGTGCCGAGCGTGATGGTGATTATGGAAAAGTAGCCGAAATCCGTTACGGAAAAATCAAAGAAGCTCAAGAGCGATTGGCTACATTTACCAAACAATTACAAGAAAACCAATCGGGAACTTCGTTGATAAAAGAAGAAGTGACACGAGAAGATATCGCCGAAGTAGTTGCCAAATGGACTGGAATACCTGTGATGAAAATGTTACAGGGAGAACGCGAAAAACTATTGCACCTTGAAGAAGAATTGCACAGACGTGTTGTTGGTCAAGAAGAAGCTATCGAAGCGGTAAGTGATGCCGTACGCCGAAGCCGTGCGGGATTGCAGGACATGAAAAAACCAGTAGGAACCTTCCTTTTCCTTGGAACTACAGGGGTTGGAAAAACTGAATTAGCAAAAGCCTTGGCAGAATATTTATTCGACGATGAAAACGCCATGACCCGAATCGATATGAGCGAATACCAGGAACGCCACAGCGTGAGCCGTTTGGTGGGTGCACCTCCGGGATATGTGGGTTATGACGAAGGCGGACAATTGACCGAAGCCGTCCGTAGAAAGCCGTATTCTGTGATTTTGCTGGATGAAATCGAAAAAGCACATCCTGATACCTTCAATATCTTGTTGCAAGTACTTGACGAAGGACGTTTGACGGATAACAAAGGACGTTTGGCCGATTTCAAAAACACGATTATCATTATGACTTCCAATATGGGAAGCCAAATCATACAGGATAAGTTTGAAAACCTAAAAGGAAGTGTCGAAGCCGCTACGGAATTAGCAAAAATAGAAGTCCTCGGATTATTGAAACAAACCGTGCGTCCAGAGTTCATCAATCGTATTGACGAAATCGTGATGTTTACACCATTGACCAATGCCAATATTACCCAAATCGTTGGTTTGCAATTAAAAAGCATTACCAAAATGTTGGAACAACAAGGCATTACGATGAATGCAACGCTTGAAGCTATCCAGTATCTATCCGAAAAAGGATATGATCCGCAATTTGGTGCCCGACCAGTAAAACGTGTGATACAAAGAGACGTTTTGAATAAATTGTCCAAAGAAATCCTCGCTGGCAACATCAAAACGGATAGTGTTATTTTACTGGATTCTTTTGATGGCGAATTGGTTTTCAGAAATCAAACGGAGTTGGTACACGAATAAATAAACAGAATCAATTTTTTAAAACTGCATTGTGTGGCAACACTTTGCAGTTTTTTTTTGTTTTAGGAGCAGAAGTGTTCGATTTTTCATCAACTTCACTCCCGCTGTCATTCCAATCTTTTTAATCTCAAAAAAAGAGATTAAAAAGGATTTTCCCTTCCATCGGGGCTAAGCGAAAACTTTTGTTTTTCAAAAAACTATTCCAAAACTTGTTTTCAATTTGACTTTACTGCAAAGTGAAAACCATTAAAATTTATAATACTTTTTTTATACATTTGAAAACAAATAAAACCTGACAGGTATAAGACTAAGCGACCCTATTTAAGGTGAGAAAGTTGGATTTTATCAGAACTATAAACGAGTTGGGCGTCACTTTCGAAAAACCGTACCGAAAAATGAGTGTTTCAAAAGACATTAACGAAAATAACAGAAACGTTTTGATGAATTCATTCCCAAGTGAATTACAAAATGATGTTGAAATCGTAATAGATTTTTTGAATAATGAAAAATTAGAAATACATCTAAATTTAGAAAAACCAATTTTCATTAATGGCGAAACTATTATTATTCCAAACAGAATTTACTCAAACGAGCCAAAACACAATTTTGAAGATGAATTAACAGAAACTCAAAACGTAATTCTAAACTGTGTGTATCTAACTCATAAAAATGGCTTTTTAAGACAGCAAAGATTAGAAATACTAAAAGACAATTTTGAAGATTTTGTAATTCCATATAAAATGAAAGTTTTATCAGAATATGTAATCGAAATAATTAGTGAAATTGAAAGCCAAATAAATGAAAAATCAATTGAAAGTTATTTGAAATTTATTCGTGAAAATCCAAAGTATTGGAATTTAACAAAAAGTAGAATTACAAGTTATTGGGGAGAATATTTTAAATGGAATTGTAAACTTAAAGATTATGTTGGACGCAGAATAATAAAGAAAATAGAAACTGAATTAAAACGATAAATAAAAAAGCAAAAGTTCCGCTCTGCGAAGTCTCCTGACTTCGCCACACACGCTGAGCAACCAATACAATTCCGAAATCAAAGTCCTTGCGAGGAACGAAGCAATCTCACTATCATAAGCAAGCCCAACAATTCATTTGGAATGGATATAGCAAATGTGATTGCTTCGTGCCTCGTAAGGACTCAGCGAACGTAAAAATTCCCCCGCTCTGCGAAGTCTCCCGACTTCGTCACGCACACTGAGCAACCAATACAATTCCGAAATCAAAGTCATTGAGAAGAACGAAGCAATCTCACTATCATAAGCAAGCCCCGCTCAGCGAAGTCTCCAGACTCCGTCACGCACGCTGAGCAACCAATACAATTC
The DNA here is from genome assembly GCF_052683105.1 of Flavobacterium sp. WC2509. NCBI lineage: Bacteria > Pseudomonadati > Bacteroidota > Flavobacteriia > Flavobacteriales > Flavobacteriaceae > Flavobacterium > Flavobacterium sp. WC2509. The sequence continues at coordinate 511,808 of NZ_JBQZFG010000001.1, forward strand.
CGAAATCAAAGTCATTGAGAGGCACGAAACAATCTCATTATCATAATCAAGTCCAGCAAATCAGTTGGAACGGATATAGCAAATGTGATTGCTTCGTGCCTCGCAAGGACTCAGCGAACGTAAAATTCTCCGCTCAGCGAAGTCCCCGACTTCGCCACACACGCTGAGTAACCAATACAATTCCGAAATCAAAGTCATTGAGAGGCACGAAACAATCTCATTATCATAATCAAGTCCAGCAAATCATTTGGAACGGATATAGCAAATGTGATTGCTTCGTGCCTCGCAAGGACTCAGCGAACGTAAAAATTCTCACGCTCCTCGAAGTCTCCCGACTTCGTCACGCACGCTGAGCAACCAATACAATTCCCCAATCAAAGTCCTTGCGAGGAACGAAGCAATCTCACTATCATAAGCAAGCCCTGTAATTCATTGAAACAGATATAGCAAAATGAGGTTACTTCGTTCCTTGTAAAGACTAAAACAATGATTAGCTCTACATAAACTAAATACATTTGCTTTGTTCCTCCCAATGATGTTTTTATGGAGTTTTATTTTTTATTACTCAGTCATTATATCCTTGATTTCATCAAATAAATCTTTCAAAGTTGGATTCATTGAACGTATTAAATCATTTTTCACTTGTCTTGAACCTGCTTTTATTTGTTTTTCCCGAGTTATCGCATCTTCAATCCATTGAAATTGCTCATAGTAAACTAATAAGTTTACATCATAACGTGCTGAAAACGAATTCGGATATTTTTTTTCTCTATGTTCCAGAATTCTTTGAGGGAGATTTGAAGTAACTCCGGTGTAAACTACCGTTTGGTATTTATTCGTAATTATGTAGACAAATCCTGGTTTCATGTTTTATTTGTGAGATTATTTTGAATAATTAATTTATCTAATTTAGTAAAACCTTTTAATAATTTACTAATTGGTCACCATTTTAGCATGTATGCTTTGTATATCAATTCAAATTAATTAATGATGATTACTTATGTTAGCGTGATTGCTTCGTTCTTGACAATGACCCAAACAATAATAGTCATTCACTATCAAAATCATTCCGGGTTAGAATCAATTTACCCGACGTCCTAAATATGCAATAAATATCCTCGTTAACGATAGCGCAGTTTTACTTCGTCAGTTCGCTATCGCTCGTGTGCAAACTGTGCCCACAAACAAGAACAAACAATAGAGATGTTTTAATTGCCAATTGGGATGGGCGCAGTTTATAAAACTGCACTATCATTATGGAAATAATGAACGATTGTATTCGTACTAAAAAAAGTTTACAAAATCTAATGACAACTCCCATTATAAGTCCTCCTACCAAAAACATAGGAGCTCCTATCAAAACTGTAGGAGCTCCTACCAAAATCATAGGAACTCCTACCAAAACTATAGGAGCTCTTATCAAAAACATAGGAGAACCTATTAAAACTATAGGAGCTCCTATCAAAATCATAGCTGCTCCTACCAAAACTATAGGAGATCTTATCAAAAACATAGGAGAACCTATTACAAAGTATAGGAGCCCCCCAACGTCCTAGAATATGCATTAAATATTTTCGCTAATGATAGTTCAGTTTTACAAACTGTGCCCACAAACGAGAGTAGACAATAGAAATGTTTTAGTTGCCAATTGGGATGGGCGCAGTTTGCACACGAGCGATAGCGAACTAACGAAGTAAAACTGCGTTATTGATTATGGAAATAAAGAGCGATCGTATTCGTCCTGAAAAAAGTTTATACAATCTAATGACTACTCCCCTACAGATACTACAACACCTACCTAAACTAAAGGCGAGCCTCCAAAAATCAAAGGAACGCCTATCCAAAACAAAGGTGTCGCCTACAAAATCGAAAGGAGAGCCATAAATAATAAAAGGCTTAACTTTGTATCTAATAAATTAATACCATAAAACATCAAAAAATAGAACCATGAATATTTTAGAGTTAATAGAAAAAAGATACAGTACAAAGAAATATAACGCAGATAAAACAATACCTCAAGAAAAAATTGAAGCTTTGAAAGAAATACTGCGCCTCTCTCCATCTTCTATAAATATTCAGCCCTGGAAATTTACCTTTGTACAAAATCCAGAAATCAAAGCCAAATTAGCTTCTGTTTCAATGCACAATACAGAAAAAGTAAATCAGGCACCATTATTAGTTGTATTTAGTGTAGCCGACGATCTAAATGCCTTTCAAAAAGTGGTTGAAAACGAATTACCGCAAGCTAGAAGTGACTGGTACAAACAGATTAAAGCAACTATGCCAGAAGCAGATTTGAAAATATGGCTGTCTAAACAAGTTTATATTGCTTTGGGAGTTGGTTTAACAGCTAGTATTGCATTAGGTCTGGATTCTACACCAATGGAAGGCATCGAATCAGATAAATACATGGATATTCTAAATATGACAGCATACAAACCACTATTTGCAATGGCTGTAGGTTATGCATCCGAAGATGATTTCAACCGAATTGAAGCCACACCAAAATCCAGAAGATTGCAAGAGAGTGTAATTGAAACTATTTAACCATAGCAGTATTCAAACCAAAGACAGTAAAAATCGTAAAATGTAAATCTACTTGACTACCTTTGAGAATTATCTAAAGTGAATGAGCAAAAAATTACTTACTGCAACTAAAAATAATGATTCTCAGACTGAAGATCAAACAAATTATGCCGAAGAATTAATTATTGCCAATAAAGAGCTTGCCTTTCAAAATGAAGAAAAAGAAAAACGAGCAGCAGAATTAATCATCGCTAATAAAGAGCTTGCTTTTCAAAACAAAGAAAAAGAAAAACGAGCAGCAGAATTAGTGATTGCAAACAAAGAACTGGCACTTCAGATTATTGAAAAAGAAAAACGCGCTGCCGAATTAATCATTGCCAATAAAGAGCTTGCTTTTCAAAATGAAGAAAAAGAAAAACGTGCTGCCGAATTAATCATTGCTAATAAAGAGCTTGCTTTTCAAAACAAAGAAAAAGAAAAACGAGCAGCAGAATTAGTGATTGCCAACAAAGAACTGGCACTTCAAATTATTGAGAAAGAAAAACGTGCTGCCGAATTAATCATCGCCAATAAAGAGCTTGCTTTTCAAAATGAAGAAAAAGAAAAACGTGCTGCCGAATTAATCATTGCTAATAAAGAGCTTGCTTTTCAGAACAAAGAAAAAGAAAAACGTGCTGCCGAATTACTTATTGCCAATAAAGAACTGGAATCTTTTACATTCATTTCAAGTCATGATCTACAAGAGCCTTTGAGAAAAATTCAAGCTTTCTCCGGAAGGATTTTGGATGAAGAATATGACAATTTATCTCCAAAAGGAAAACATTATGTAGAACGCACTAGGCTTTCGGCATTACACATGCAAACGCTCATAAACGATTTACTTGCTTATTCCCGCACCACCGTTGCACAAAGGAAGTTTGAAATCAGTGATCTCAATAAAATTGTTCAAGATGTAATGGCTTCGCTTAAGGAACAATTACAGGAAAAAGGAGCCACCATTGAAGTTCATAAACTTAGTGATGTTAACATCATTCCGTTTCAATTTCGCCAATTACTACAAAACCTTATTAATAATTCGCTCAAATTTTGCAAGCCAGATCTGAAATGTCATATTACCATTAAATGTGATTTTATAAAATACGATGCTTTAAACGCTAAAAAATTTGCTCTAAAACTAGACTATCATCATATTAGTATTGCTGATAACGGAATAGGATTCGAACCTGAATTCAAGTATAAGATATTTGAAATTTTTCAACGTTTACATGAAAAGGGTAATTATGAAGGTACTGGTATTGGTCTAACCATTGCCAGAAAGATTGTAGAAAATCATAATGGAATTATCACTGCAAGCGGTAAATTAAATAAAGGTGCCATTTTTAATATTTACATTCCAGCTGAACAAAAATAGTAAGACAACAACAATTACTGTTGTAACTAAATAAAATTGCAACTCATTATTCAAATAATAATTCCGCATTTGGAATAGCTAACAAAACACTGATCTTTTAATCAGTGTTTTTTTTTTACATAGAAATTTTATAACTTTTTTAAAAAGTAATATAAAATATTTTTAGGCAAAGTAATTGAACTTTACATCATTGCAATAAAGCAATAATTGACTTGAAACTAGCAACTTTATAAAAACAAAAATCATGAACAATTTATTCAGAGGATTACTTGCAGGTTATGGAGCAAAAAAACTAGGCGGTGGTTGCTTTGGAACTATTTTAGTTTTTGTAATTCTTTGGTTTCTTTTAGGTCAATGCAGTTAAAAATTCAAATTCATATAAATAAATTCATTAACATTCAAAATCAAATATCATGAGCACAGGTAAAGTAGTATTAGGAACAGTAGCAGGACTTGCAGTAGGTGGAATATTAGGAATCTTATTTGCACCTGAAAAAGGTTCAATAACCCGTCAACAAATCGCGGATAAAGGGCATGATTATGCAGAGGAGTTAAAATCTAAATATAACAGCATTGCAGATACCTTGAAAGAAAAAATTCAAGCTGTAAAAAGTGAGGCAAAAAACATAGCCGAAAATGAGCTTGATAAATTTGAGAAAGTTCAAGCTGAATTCAATGATGAGGCAAAAAATTTTTAATTCTAAATAATATATTATGAATGACAATACAACACCCATAGCAACGCTTTTTGAGCGAGCAGAAGATTACACCAAAACAAGCATAAAATTGTTAAAACTAAACGCTGTAGATAAATCTGCCGAAATAGTTTCATCACTCTTTTCAATACTTGTTGTTAGTATGACGGTTGTATTGTCAATCATAATTATTAGCATTGGTGTAGCATTATGGTTGGGCAAACTATTAGGCGATGCATTTTATGGTTTCTTTATAATTGGAGCTTTCTATTTGTTAGTTGCTATTTTTCTTAGAATTTTCAGAGAACAATGGCTCAAATATCCAGTTAGTAATTCTATTATTAAACAAATGATGAAACAAAAAGCGTTATGAAAAAGACAAACGAAACCGATTCATTAAATGAATTAATACTACTTACAGAGCAACAATACAACACTGACTTGTTCTTACTAAAGGAACAATTCCATATTGCATATGAAAGTGTAAAACCTCTCAACCTCATCCAGAATCTTGTTCATGACGTTGCTACATCACCCAAAATAAAAGAAGATGTACTTGGGAATGTTATGGGCTTAGTTAGTGGATTTATTGCTAAAAATTTCATGGTAGCTCACAAAAGCAGCCCCATAAAAAAAGTATTGGGGACAATTATGCAATTTGCAATAACAAATGTAGTTTCAAAACATTCAACAGACATCAAGGCAGTCGGAACTGCTCTTTTCAATAATTTTATCAAAAAAAAGCATTGATAAATAAGAATCATTATAACAGGCACCAGTCGAAAGGCTGGTGTTTATTATTTAAATATAAGGATAGTTTCTAACAACAACTTTCGTTATAACCATACATTCAATCAAAACCAGTAAATTAGTATCCATAAATAATCAAAGCTCGGAAAAGAAATTTGGACAGAATAATGCCAAATTCAAACGTAGTTTCTAAAACAATTATAATGGCATCAGGCTTTTTTGTACTATTGGATGATATCGCAGCAATTATGGATGATGTTGCTGTAATGAGTAAAATTGCAGCAAAAAAAACAGCTGGTATTTTAGGAGATGACTTAGCGGTCAATGCCGAAAAAGCTTCAGGATTTATGTCTTCAAGAGAACTTCCTGTATTGTGGGCTATTGGAAAAGGTTCTCTTATTAACAAAATAATTATTTTACCAATAGCATTTCTGTTAAGTGCTTTTTTCCCTTTAGCAGTAATAATTGTTTTGGTGCTTGGCGGACTTTACTTAGCCTATGAAGGTGCCGAAAAAATATATGAATTCCTATTTCATCGTGAGCATGCAGCAACTGAAACAATACTTAAAAAGTTCTCAGAAGAAGAAATTCTGGCTCATGAAAAGGATAAAATAAAATCAGCGATAGTAACCGATTTTATTTTATCAGTAGAGATTGTAATTATTGCATTGAGCACAGTAACCGAAAAACCCCTACTCTCACAAATTATTGTTGTCTCTATAATTGCAATACTCGCAACAGTGGGAGTTTATGGTATTGTAGCAATGATTGTACGTATGGACGAACTGGGTTATAAACTCATTAAACATAGCACCAAAGACCGTAGTTTATTAAAAATCATAGGAAACATACTCGTGCAGGCCTTACCAAAAGTTATCAAAAGTCTAGCCATTATAGGCACAATAGCTTTACTGCTTGTCGCAGGGGGGATATTTGTACACAAAATTGATTTTTTACATCATTTATTTCCCCAATGGCCTTCAGTTGTAAAAGAATTTAGTTTTGGACTTGTAATTGGTTTTATTGTTTTAGCAATAGTAAACTTATTCAAAAAAATAATGTGCAAAAAATAAGCAATACTACCGATTAGCTCGACATAAAAAGCTTTACATAAACTAAAACCTGGAAAAAATCACAGAAAACACTAGCCGAAAAACTAGTGTTTTTTTTTTGACTCATGTTTTTTGAATAATTTTTTTTGCATATTTCATTTTAGATTGAATAAAAATTATGAAAAATAAAAAAAAAATCATTTAAAAAAGCAACAAATGTATTAATTACATTTATTAAAAATTTAAACTATACTAAATACATGTAGTTAATATGAATAATCTATTTTTGTAGAGATAATGTGCAAATAGTCCGGAAATTTGCCTGCTCAAATGTTAGAAAAACTAAATAGATCAAATAAATATTTTAAATTTTTTTCAAAAAAAAAAAAGACAAAATATGACTCTGAAATATGGCTACCATTTGTTGATTATTAAAAATGTTAAATGAAAAAAAAAATGCTCATTATGATTAAAAAATTAGAAAAAAAGAAAGCGCTATCAATCTTGGTAATCGCTTTTATGGCAAGCATTAATTTAAATGCACAAACATGGACAGGCGCAACAGATACTGATTTTGAAACAGCAACGAACTGGAATAATAGTGTTGTACCAGATGCAGCTGCTGCTGTAATAATTCCTGTTGTTGCAAAATATCCCATTATTGCAGCAACCACAGTATCTACAATTTCTACATTAGAACTAAAGGCTGGTGCTTCCTTAACTATAAATGGATCTATTAGCCCTCAAGGGGTAACATATACAGGTGGTAATATTGATATTAATGGCGGTACTTTGAATGCTCGTAAAAATCTAAACTTAGGTACTACAGGTAGTCCAGCCACAATAAACGTTAACAGTGGCACTTTGAATGTAAGACAAAATTTGATTATTGGTGAAAAAGCACCTTGTGTATTGAATATTAATGGAGGTGAAGTTTCGGTAGATCAAAACACTACTGGAAAAGTCATATTTATTGGTGGCTATTACAGTTCTGGAATCGTCAATCTCAATGGAGGATTTTTAAAAACAGGTCCAGCAAATGTTGGTATTGCTGCATTAGCAATTGTAGAAAGCCCTAAAGACGCTGTAAATGCGAGTGGTTATTTAAATATCAACGGAGGAACATTAGTTTTTACTACCGATCAAACTTCTTTTGTTAACGATTATGTTAAAGCTAACAAAATTAGAACCGTTGCAGGTAAACATATAGTTGCAACTTATGATGCTGGTACAAATCTGACAAACGTTACTGCCGTTGCAAATTCATTAGGAACTGATTCTAATACTTTAAAAAACACTTTTGCTGTATATCCAAACCCTAGCAATGGAATCATTAATATTGACGCTAAAAACAACTCGAGCAACCTAAATCTTTCTGTTTATAATTTATTAGGCCAAGAAATTGTGACTAGTGCATTAGATAGAAACATTTCGGGAATTTATAGTATCGATGCTACTAATAGTTTAACTCCTGGAACTTACATTGTAAATATCAAATCAGATTCAGGAAGCTATAATTCAAAAATTGTGGTTAAATAAGAAAATATCCAAGCGTAAAAAAGCGATGCAGATTATTTAATTTTATTAAATAATCTGCATCGCTTTTTTTATGAACTAGATATAGACTAACTTATTCTTTAAAGAACAAAAAATAAAATATTAGAATTTATAACCAACTTCTATTGAAAAAACTGAATTTTTAGCACTTGAATCATTATCCTCTTGATCATATACATTTGATAAACCAAGATTATATCTTACATCAGCAGAAACTTTTTGAGTAAAATCATATCCAAAACCAAAATTAAGACCAAAATCTGTTTCTTCTACTTTTCTAAAAAAATTAATAAATTATTTTTTAAAACAAATACGATATATATTTGAATATAGATATTCTTAAAAACACGCACCAAAAAATTCAAAACAACTAATTAAAATTTAAATCAATGGCTAAAAATAGTATCTCAATTACATTTCTTTTTATTTTACTTTCGTTCGTTTTGAATGGACAAAATCTAAAACAAACAGACGTAAAAACCGAATGGATATTGGCCAATATACTCCGTGAAAAATCAAATAGTATTGAAATAAGTGGAAATCCTCAACTGGTTTCTTCTCCATATGGAGAAGCTGTTTCTTTCGATGGAGTTGATGACGCCATTATTTTAAACGAAATGCCGTTAAAATCACTTCAGGGATTTACAGTCGAAATGATATTCATGCCAGAAACAAATGCTCCATTTGAACAAAGAGTACTGCATATTGGAGAAAGCAAAGCCGACCGAATGTTACTTGAAATTCGAGCCGTGGATAGTAATTGGTACTTTGATGGGTATGCCTGTTCTGGGCTGAATAAAAAAGCATTAATTAATGAAAAATTAATTCATCCTCTAGGAGAATGGTATCATGTTGCTTTTGTAGTAACGCCAAAAAGCCTGACCACTTATGTCAATGGAAAAAAGGAATTAACAGAAGAATTTTCTTTTCTGCCTATTGAAACTGGACAGACTTCTTTTGGTGTTCGACTAAATAAGGTATCATGGTTTAAGGGTACAATTTATAAAATACGAATTTCGCCTAATCAAACTAATCCAAAGGACTTTATGATTCTTAAGTAGAAAAATTAATTAAACGATCAATTAATTTTTTTCAAAATAAAGAAAATTAATATTTGAGTCACCGTTACTATCATCTTGCAGTTTCAAAGAAGTACCTGTATTCTGAATTACTTTCCAATTTCTGCCCAAATGTATTAAACTGTCAGGAGGCCCGAATGCAATCATAAAAACTGTACTGTTCAGATCATTATCACTCGTGCTTTTAGACACAGACCATACACCAACATAAGAATTAGTATCCTTTGTAACCGTTATTTCTGTAGAATGGTCAAAAGTAAAATTGTATCCTGTGTAATTCTGAGTTTTATCCTCACCAGAATCAAAAAGATAACCAACCTTCCAAGTCCCATCTTGTACTGTATCTGATACATCGTTAACTGCCGTATTGTAGTCATCAGTACCACAGCAGACAAAAGTTGTGATTACAACAGCTATCAACAAAATATTACGGAATACAAATCTATATTTCATGTTATGGCAGGTTTTTATTTTCTTTTTAGACTTCAAAGTATCTCTTTTTGTAAAATTAACAATTAAAATGCAACAGCAAATCAATTACTCAAAATAATACTACATTAGAAAAATAGAAAATCATTACTAAAAAACCATAAAATAGATATAATTTCCAAATTATTTATGCCTATCGTATACTTATTTATTTAACTTTATAATTCAATTAATTTTAAAATTAACAGAATGAAAATAGCGGTTTTAGGAACTGGAGCAGCTGGCACAACAATAGCCTCCAAATTGATCGAATTAGGCCATCAGGTAATGATAGGCTCCAGAAGTAATACTAATGAAAAAGCAATTGAATTTGTAAATAAATTCGAAAAAAATGCCAGCAATGGAACTTTTGAAGAAGCAGCCAATTTTGGAGAAATCGTCTTTAATTGTATCAAAGGTGAATTTGCTATAGAAGCTTTACAATCGGCTGGAAAAGGCATCGAAAACAAAATTATTATCGATATCAGTATCCCTGTAAACACGCACAAAGAAGCTCCATTGAGCTTAATTCCTGAACTTTGCAATACCAATTCGCTTGGGGAAGAAATTCAAAAAAAATTCCCAAATACCAAAGTGGTAAAAACTCTTAATACCATGTGGAGTACCCTTATGACTTCACCTTCAACGCTAAAAAATGGAGACCACACTAATTTTATTTGCGGCAATGATGAGGAAGCTAAAAATAAAGTAAAGAGCTTGCTTCTTGAAATTGGGTGGAAAGAAGAAACCATACTGGATTTAGGAGACATTGTAGGTTCTAGAGGTACAGAAGCAATAATCCTCCTTTGGCTGAGAATCTGGGGAGCAACGATAGGTACATTTAGCATTAAAGTGGTTAATTAATTATAACGCATTAAAATACAAAAGACTGCATCGTGATAAAACATTTTGCAGTCTTTTTTTATAAAATTATGTTGTAAATAATCGTAAAAACATACTAATCAACGTTACCAATCATTAAATACTATCCACAACTTCTTTAACCATTTGCAAACTCTTTAATTTATCCTGATGATTGTATATCGGACTGCTAATCATCAATTCATCGATGCGGGAATACCTGATAAATTCCTTTAATTCTTTAGTTAATGTTTCTTTGCTTCCAATAAACGAACCAGCAGTCATTTGATTGACATGAAAACGAGCTTCCTCGCTCATATAATTCATAAGATCAGTCAAAGAAGCTACTGGAGGCTGCAAAGGTTTCCTTGTGTTTTGAACTAAATTCTGAAACATCTGATACAAACTGGTAGATAGGATTTCTGCATTTTCATCCGTATCGGCAGCAATTACATTGACACAAGCCATTGTTTTGGGTTCTTGTAAATACTCTGACGGCTTAAAATTCTCTCTATAAAATTCAAAAGCCTGAATCATTTGTCTAGGAGCAAAATGCCCTGCAAAAGCATACGGTAAACCATAAGATGCTGCCAAAGTTGCGCTGTCCATACTCGATCCTAAAATCCAAATAGGAACATTTGTCCCTTCAGCAGGAAAAGCACGAACACTCGCTGTAGCATTTTCTTCAGAAAAATAATCCTGCAATGCCGACACATTCTTCGGAAATCGCTGTGATTCCTCAAAAAAGTCTTTTCGTATAGCTTGTGCTGTTTGCGAATCGGTTCCCGGAGCCCTTCCTAAACCGAGATCAATTCGGTCAGGATACAAGGTTGCTAATGTGCCAAATTGTTCGGCAATAATCAATGGAGAATGATTTGGTAACATTATTCCCCCCGACCCCACTCGTATATTTTCGGTCAAACTCGCAACATATCCAATCAAAACAACCGTTGCAGTACTCGCCACATGAGCCATATTGTGATGCTCGGCCAGCCAAAATCGTTTATATCCCAAAACATCGACAAGCTGCGCCAACTCTTTGGTTTTTTGCATCGTTTCAGTCGCATTGCTGCCTTCGGTAATTATGGCTAACTCTAGTAAAGATATTGGGATTGGCGATTTCATATTCATCATTAAGTTTGTACAAATTTAATCATTACCGCTTAGGATATTTATACCAAAATGTTAATTCCATTATAATATTTAAACCGAATTTATTTACAATTGTTTTGAAGCACAGCTATTTGTCATTTCATCAACAGTTGTCCCGCTGTCATTCCAATCTTTTTAATCTCTTCTCAAAAAAGAGATTAAAAAGGATTTTCCCTTCCATCGGGGCTAGGCGAGATATTTAGTTTTTCAGTTGGAATGACGCTGTCGTGTGATTATTACCATCTAGTTTTTTAAATTATATATTATATTTACTCAATAATAAGATAAAGCTAACCAAATTAGATGGTTATACGCTACTTTGTAGCGGGTATATACAAGTTAGTGGCAACCTCACAACGAAATCACAAATTAGAGACAAAGTGAAAAATATCATATTAAGTTTATTAATTCTGACATCAATTTCGGCTAAGTGCCAAAACGAAAATGCAGACAAAAAATCAAAGGAGATTCTAATTGCGGAATTAATTAAAAATTCACAGTCTGGATTAACAAAAAAATTAGATAGCGGTACTCAAATTTATCCAGGATATAAAATTTGTGAAAACCAAAATTCAGAGATTCAGAAACTTGATAAATTAATATCCAATAAAGAATTGGACGAATTATTTCATTCCAAAAATGGAACATTAAAGTGTGTGGCATTTATAATTTTTGCTAATCGAAACAATGAGAAAGAAATACTGTTGAAAAAGCTAAATGAAATTTTTGAAGAAAATTATTTAGTAATTGTACCAAATTGTTCTGATGTATCAAAAACTGAAAACATCTACAAATTTTGTGTAGAACTTGTGGCATATCCAAAAGTTTATTTCAAACCATCATTTAAGTTGTCCGATGTAGAGAAAATGAATTTACTCATTAAAGGCTTTAAATATGATGACAAAATGCAATAAGTGATAAGAGCCAGCCACCAACAGCCACTACAACGGATTTGGGCAATTGGCTTAATGGAAAAATGGTTTTGTATTTGGGATGATTTGGCAAATCCGAAGATAGAGCTTAATTTAGTCCCAAACCCGCTGTAGTGCCAGAACGTTAGCAGTAATGATACCGAACCAAACGATTATAAAAAACAACAATAATGAAACTTATACATTTACTTTTTCTTTTCATATTTTCTATTTCCTCTGCTCAGGAAAATAACATTTTAAGTCGGCTTTATGTTTTACCAAATGGCACTAAAATATGGTATAATATCGATGGTTATAGTGTTACTAGTGAGAATTTTAATTATTCGTTCGATGAAAAAGGATTGAAAAAAGTTTTTAGAAAACATAGCATTGAAGATACTGATGTTAAAACGAAAGATGACCACATTGTTTACAACAATTTATACGTTTCAAAACCACAAAAAGTTAATGATTATCAATCTCAAAATAGTAACTATTATTTTGTAGAAAATTCCAATAAAACGATTGACGTTATTTGGTTTATTAAAAATGGAAAAACAGATAAGGACACTGAAGAAAAACTTGTGAATGCGATTGTAGAAAATAAGATTCCAAAAGAAAATTATGTACCGATGAAAATTAATGCAATCAATTTTGCAGGAAGAACAATCGAGCTCGGAAATGATTGCTATTGGACATTTCTAAACACAGTTCAATGTCCATATAGTGGAGAAATGAATTGGTCTGTCCATAAAACTTTGGACGATGCAAAAGAGACTATTGAAAATCAATTGAACAATACAAAGTCTCAAAAAGGTGGAAAAGTAATATCCGAAGAACTTGTTAATATTGAATTTGAAGGAATTACAACAAAAGCAAAGAAAGTGATTTATGATTTTAAAGGTGTTACTTCTGCATTGGCAGGAATGTCCGGTGGAAAATCATTAAATATTTACTACGTAGCCGAAAACGTTAGGGATAAAAATATAAGTTGTGTTATGAGTTTTTGGAATAATGACGATATAAATCCACAAACAAAACTTCCAGCACTATTAGAAAAGATAATTATCTTAAAATAAATCACTACTGCTAACAGGTACTACAACGGATTTGGGCAATTGGCTTAATTTGAAATTGGTTTTGTATTTGGATGATTTGGCAAATCCGAATAACGGGCTTAATTTAATCCCAAACATACTAATACCAGATAGTTAGAGGTACGGTAATGTTCTGACAAAACCACAACTGTTTGCATAAAATAAATAATGCTAATTGTTAAGTTTTTTTGGAATATGAATAATAATTGAGAACTATGTTTAATAAATTAGTTAGAATAAATTGCCATTCTAAAAATGGACTCTTGAAAGTTATTGCCAAAAATTTGTTGGAGAAACTTTATTGTTGTGAAATTAATTGTACCGAAATAGATAAAAGTGTTTTATTTGCTCATCACGGACGAGGATGTACAATTGTAGCTTCCAAGATATGTGAAAATGTAATTATTTTTCAAAATGTATCAATTGGAACAAATTTGAAATACAACAAAATTAATAATCTTTGGGAAAACATAGGTTGCCCGATTATTGGCAAAAATGTTATAATTGCTGACGGGGCAAAAATTTTAGGACCAGTCATAATTGGTGAAAATACAGTTGTGGGAGCAGGTTCAATCATCACAAAAAATATACCCGCAAATAGTATTGCATATGGAATAAATAAATTTAAGCCCAAAGACGAAAACTATGACTTAATTTTTAATTTGAATATGGTAAATCCAGAAGAAATAATTAAAGCTAATAATAAATTAATCGCTAAGTTTAAAGAGAACAATTAAATGCGTAAAAAAAGCATTACCGTTAACAGCTACAGTACCAGAACGATGTTGGCAACCTAACCGACCAGACATCAGTAGATGTACAAATAACAACCTTTGACCTCATATATAGAATTGAATAATAATGAGTAAAAAAACAAAATCTATTCCTGTAAATTCTTTTGCCGAGTTTAGCTTCTATATTTCAAGGACATCGTTTCAAAGTTCAGGAGATTTTAAGGAGTTTGAACAACCGCACCGAGACGACTTGCATTTATTCTTATTGCAGGAAAAAGGAACAACTTCTATTGAAATTGACTTTCAAAAATACAAGATGGAGCCCTTATCTGTCATCTATATCCACCCCACACAAGTACATCGTCTGATAGGATTTGAAAATGCAACGATTAGCAGTTGGGCAATCAATAATGAAAATCTGAAACCTGAATATCTAAAATTATTAGAGGACATAACACCTGTAAAAAACTTGTCTTTAGATGAAAAAACGTTTTCAATTATCGTTGATACCGTTTCCCTTTGCATAGAATTTTCTGAAAGGAAACAAGAAAAATTATACAATTCTCTGCTAAAAGATAGTGGCAATACTTTGGTTGCATTGGTTGTTTCTCAATATTTAGCACAGTCTAAACCAACAGACAACTTTTCAAGATTTGAGTTTATTACGAAATCATTCAAATCAATATTGGAGAATAATTTTGTAACCATCAAAAGTCCCATGAACTACGCAAAGAAGCTCAATATATCTACGCCTTATTTAAACGAATGTGTTAAAAACACGACAGGTCATTCCGTTTCATATCATATCCAACAGCGTATTGTTTTGGAAGCAAAACGCCTGCTATACCATTCAGACAAAAGCGTAAAAGAAATTGCAACCGATTTAGGTTATGAAGATTATCCTTATTTTTCACGATTATTTTCTAAAGTAACAGGTATAACTGCTTTAGCGTTCCGAAACAAAAACCACGATTAATCCAATAAACACTTTGTATTAGCATTGTACACCTTTTTTAATCGCTGTTCCTTTGTACCGACAAATAAAATGGTATAAAAATGGAAACATCAAAAAACAAAAAACTATTACAAGATAAAAAAATAGCAATAATAGGTGGTGGCCCCGGAGGACTTACACTTGCCAGACTTTTACAACTTAAAGGAGTAAACGTAAAAGTTTATGAACGGGACATAAACAAGGATGCACGTGTGCAAGGTGCTAACGTTGATTTACACTTTGATTCAGGTTTAAAAGTAATTGAAGCGGCAGGTCTAATGGAATCTTTCAAAGCTAATTATATGAAGGGGGCTGATAAATTCAGAATGATTGACAAAGATGGTAATATTTGTAGTGATGAACATAACCAAGGGACTGATATCGATTTTGGCAACGAAAATTTTAGACCCGAAATTGACAGAGGAGTACTAAGGAGTGTATTGATAGACTCGCTTTTGCCTGATACGGTTATTTGGAATAGTCAGCTTGTGAGTATGGACCAGGTAAATGACGGTTGGGAACTGACATTTAAAAATGGAACAAGGACTGTTGCAGATATAGTAATTGGAGCAGACGGTTATCGCTCTAAAATTCGTCCATATGTAACTGACATCAAAGAGTTATATTCAGGTGCAACCTTTATTCAGGGCGAGATTGAATATCCTGAAAAAGATTGTCCTGAAATGTACGAGTTGGTTAACAAAGCCAATCTTATTGCAATGAGTGTTGGTAAAACCATTGCTGTACAGCCCAGCGGAGATGGCAGTAGGTTAACCTTTTATACAGCGTCTATGTATCCTGAAAATTGGATTAAAAATAGTGGGATAGATTTTAATAGTAATGAAGAAGTATATGCGTATTTGGTTAAATTTTACGAAGGATGGAATCCGATATTTTTTACACTATTTAAAGCATGTACCTCTTTTGTTCCCCGTCCAATAAATTATTTTCCATTAGATCAAAATTGGAACACAAAACCGAATATCACTCTTATTGGAGATGCCGCCCATTTGATGCCACCATCGGGCGAAGGAGTTAATACTGCCATGGTAGATGCTCTAGATTTAAGCGAGTGCCTTACCTCAGAAGCATTTAACGATATACAAACCGCCATTGAAACCTATGAAAAAGGAATGTGGACAAGAGCGGTCGTACTTGGAAAAGAAGCAATGGAAGGAATAAAAGATTTTGCCTCACCAACCGAGGAATCAGTTAATAAATTTGTACAACAGTTTAATCAAATATAAGACAAATGATAAAAACATTGAGTATTTAGATAAAGACCCAACCTGTTCTGAAAAAAAGAGCAACCACCAACACTGGCCTTTAGCTATTTGCAAAGTATTTTCTTTGAACTCAATTTTTAGAATCAGTTTAAATCTTTAAAATCCTTGTCAATTGTGCGCTATTTCATAATGGAGTTCAAACTTTTTAAAAAATCCAAAAGTCAGTACTACTGCCCTTCATAAAAAATAACTATTTTTGCACTCTAATTTTTTTACCATGTCAAAGAAAAAATACAAAATAGCAGTTATCCAATTAAATCTAAACGACGTTGCCGAAAACAACCTCAAAAAATGCTTGAGTTGGGTTCGTGATGCCGCCAGTCAAGGTGCCGAAGTAATTTCGTTACCTGAATTATATAGCAGTCATTATTTTTGTCAAAGTGAAGATGTAGATAATTTTGCTTTAGCAGAACCATTATACAGCACTTCCTTTATTGCTTTTAGTGCTTTGGCAAAAGAATTGGGAGTGGTAATTATTGTCCCTTTCTTCGAAAAAAGAATGGCTGGGATTTACCACAATAGTGCTTACATCATTGATACCGATGGATCGGAAGCAGGATTATACCGTAAAATGCATATTCCAGATGATCCTCATTTTTATGAAAAATTCTATTTCACCCCTGGCGATTTAGGTTTCAAAGCTTTTCCTACTCAAAAAGGAAAAATTGGAACTTTAATTTGTTGGGATCAATGGTATCCAGAAGCTGCTCGATTAACTGCTCTGCAAGGTGCTGACGTTTTATTTTACCCAACAGCAATTGGATGGCATCCATTAGAAAAAGAACAATATGGCGAAAACCAACACGGTGCATGGATGAACGTTATGAAAGGTCATGCCGTTGCCAATGGTGTATATGTAGCCGCTGCTAACCGAATTGGATTAGAACAATATTTACCTGATACAGCAGGAATTCAGTTTTGGGGATCGTCATTTATTGCGGGACCTCAAGGCGAAATTTTGGCACAGGCTTCACACGATAAAGAAGAAATCTTAATTGCCGAAGTTGACTTGGATTTACAGGAAAACGTACGTCAGAACTGGCCTTTCTTTAGAGATAGAAGAATTGATGCTTTTGGAGATATTACTAAAAGAGCAATTGATTAATTCAATTTATTCCATAAAAAAAGCCGTTTCAAATATTGAAACGGCTTTTCTGTTTATATTAATGTAGCTTATTTCACTTGGAAAGAAACTCTTCTAACGATTTGACGTGCATCTTTAGAATCTTTATTCACAGAAGCATCTTCACCGTTAGCGATTACATTCAATCTAGAAGCATCAATTCCAGAACTTGTAGCAATTTGTTTTACAGCTTCAGCTCTTTTTCTTGATAATTCAGTATTGTAACTTGAATTTCCAATTTCGTCAGCATATCCTACGATATCAGCATTTTTAGACGGATTCTCTTTTAAATATTTAACCAAGAAACCAACACCAGGTAAAGAAGCATTTGTAGGTTTTGATGAATTAAAATCAAAATAAACATTTACATATCCTTTATTAATTAGGTCTTCTACAGTATTATTTGTAGTAGCTGCTTTACCACTTTGTCCGTAAGTTTTATCTAAATAACTTTCCAATTCATCAGGAACTCCATTTTGATTCGTATCTATTGATTGTCCTTTTGTATTAACTGCAACTCCAGCAATAGAATTTGGTTCTAAGTCATACAAATCAGCTACGCCGTCTTTATCAGTATCCAAAAGACCAGTTTCAATAAAACTTACTCTTTTTTCTAAATCATTATATTTGTCGGCTTCTCCAACCCAGTCAGCATGTAATTTGTTTTTCCCTAGGTAAAAAGTTAAACCAATCGAGGCATTTAGCAGCATACCATCTACAGTACTAGGACCCGCTGCACGCATTCCGTCAAAGTTAAAATTCTGCTTAGCATTAACTATTCCTGTTAGATCTCCAGTTAGAGCAATTCTATCACTTAGCCTAAGTTGTCCAGTCAAACCAATAATACCATTTCCCATATAATCTTCTCCATTAAAACCATTTTCAGAGGTTAATTGAGAAACTCCAAATCCACCATGCACTAACAAACCAATAGTATTAGTCCAAGTTTCAAAATTCAAAGCTCTTGATAGATTAATAACAGCTTGCAAATCTGTTCTTAAATAGGTACTTTCAAATTGAGGGGTATCATCACCTTCTTGAAATTTATCATATCCAAAATCAAGTTTTAAACCAAATTTAGGGCTAAACATATATCTTGCTCCTAAATCTCCATGAAAGAAATTAACTGGTCCAGTAGTATATCCAGCTGTCATAGTTCTTATTGGCTTATTAAGACCGCCATTCAATTCAATCGACCATTTGTTGTATTCTGTGTTATCAACTACAGCTTTAGTTGATGTTGTCGTCATATCCTGTGCACTTGCAACTAGTGCTAGCATGAAAATTGCTGAGGAAGTAAATAGTTTTTTCATTATAAAAAGTTTTAGTTAATATTATTTTAAAGTTTTGTTTTAATACTTTGGTAAAATTATATAATGCATGCTTTGTGTATGTTCTAAAAAAATCAACTTCATTTACATAATTCCCATGTTTTATAGTGTAAATGATGTAAAATACTAGCTCAATCTAAATTTTCATAAAATAATCAGCAACCTTTTGTAAAATCACGTCAAAAAAGGCAAATGAAATCAACTCAATTATTAGACCTAAAAAGTGGCATTTTATGATTTAGCAATACAATCAAAACTTACTCCTCTCAACTTTAAATAGTAAAACATTGCATTTTCACCAATAATTCATAACTTTTATTAATCCTACTATTTACTTACCTTTGCACGCATTTCAATTAGTATATAGCTATGACAACATTTTCAAGACGTTTTCCTGCAGAATGGGAAAAACAACAAGGAATATTATTGTGTTTTCCACATAACGGCAAGGATTGGCCAGGAAAATACGAAGCCGTTCAATGGGCATTTGTTGAATTCATCAAAAAAGTTGCCGCCTATGAGCAAGTCTTCCTGGTAGTTGCAGATGAAAATCAGAAGAATAAAGTAACCGAAATGTTACAAACTGCTCATGTAAAAATGAGTACTATATCTTTCATTATCCACAAAACCAATCGTAGTTGGATGCGTGATTCTGGACCAATTATTGTAAAAAATGGTACGGCAAGAGAAGCATTGAATTTTAATTTTAATGGTTGGGCCAAATACAAGAATATTAATTTAGATAAACATGTTCCTGCCAAAGTGGGTGAATTTTTGAATATTCCTGTAACACAAGTAATGTACAAAGGTAAACCTGTTATTGTTGAAGGCGGCGCTATTGATGTTAACGGTCGTGGTACTTTATTAACTTCAGAAGAATGTTTAATGCATCCTTCTATTCAGGTTCGAAATGACAATTTCACAAAAGAAGATTACGAAGCTGTATTCAAAGAATATTTAGGCGTGACCAATGTAATTTGGTTAGGTGACGGAATTGAAGGTGATGATACTCATGGACATATTGACGATTTATGTCGATTTGTAAATGAAGATACTATAGTTACCATTATCGAATTAGATCCAAACGACAGCAATTACAAACCCTTGCAAGACAATCTAAAACGATTGCAAAATGCCAAATTAGAAGATGGAAAATCGCCAATTATAGTATCACTACCAATGCCAAAACGTATTGATTTTGAAGGATTACGTTTGCCTGCTAGTTACGCTAATTTCTTAATCTTAAATAATTGTGTTTTAGTTCCAACATTTAATGATGCTAATGATCGAATAGCACTAAATATTTTAGCAGAATGTTTCCCAGATCGCGAAGTAATAGGAATCAGCTGTACTGATTTTATTTGGGGATTCGGAACATTACATTGCTTGAGTCAACAAATTCCAGAATAGTTTAAAATATATCCTAAATAAAAAAGACTTGTAGAAAATTTACACTACAAGTCTTTTTGTTTTTAAACTATTCCCTTTTACTATTTAGTATCTCTTGTAAAAGGTATTTTCTGATCTGAACTGATAATCATATCAAATGCATTTTTAGCTTCGTTAAATTGAAATGTAACTCCCGCTTCTTTAGATTCAAATTTATCTTTATCAATTTGAGTAAGAGAAAATTTTGGATAATTAGTAATTTCAGCAAAAAGTACACTGTTTTTTTCCGTAAACTCAATTTTCAAAGGCGCTTTAGTAGTAGAAAATTTCCCTAAGTAGCCATCTAAAATAACGTCTTTTTCAACTGTGCCACTACCAGACTTCCAAGTGTTATTACTTTCATTTACATCTGGAAAGACTTTACCTGGATCGATAACAACGCTTTCTATTTCTTCAGTAGTATTCACTTTAAAAGACCAGTCTATATTACGTTGCCAAATTTCTACAGGCAAGTTAACACGAGTTACTTTTCCACTCTTTGTTTTTACATCTAAAATAACAGGCATTGCCATTTTCTCGAAGTTTTCAATAGTAATAACAGCCCCTTTACTTGGATCATTTTTCACATATTTAACCGAATTTACTCCTTGATCTAAACGCCAGTTGTTAACAAACCATCCTTTCCAAAACCAACTTAAATCCTCCCCTGCGACATTTTCCATAGTTCTAAAAAAATCATCTGGAGCAGGATGCTTAAAAGCCCAACGTTCTACATATGTTCTAAAAGCCAAATCAAAACGTTCTGGCCCTAACACTTGCTCTCTCAACATCACAAGACCTGCACTTGGTTTAAAATAACACAAAAGACCAATATTTCTTTCTTTCATATTATCTGGAGAACTCATAATCGGTTCTGTCTTCGGATTAGTAAAGTAGTCTGCATTTTTATGCATATCCGTCACTTTACTTTTATACTCACCATTATTAAAATCAACCGAACTTATTGAATTTATAAAAGTATTGAATCCTTCATCCATCCATCCAAATAAACGCTCATTAGATCCCACAATCATTGGGAACCAACCATGACCAAATTCATGATCCGTAACTCCCCATAAATCTTCTCCTTTAGATTCCCATCCGCAAAAAACAATTCCTGGATATTCCATTCCACCCTCATTTCCTGCTACATTGGTAGCTACTGGATAAGGATATTCAAACCATCTTTTAGAATAATTTTCGATTGAAGTCTTAGTATATTCAGTAGCACGTCCCCAAGCTTCATTACCAGCACTTTCAACAGGGTAAGCAGATAATGCTAATGATTTTGCACCGCTTGGTAAATTAATTCTTGCTCCATCTAATATAAATGCTGGCGAAGATGCCCATGAAAGATCTCTAGCATTCTTAATTTTAAAATGCCATGTTTTTTCAGAAGTTGTTCCTCCCTTTGATGCATTCGCTGCTACTTCTTCGGCAGTACGAATCATAACCGTTTTTTCGCTTTGCTTTGCTTCAGCAAGTCTTTTTTGTTCGGTAGCAGAATATACAGCAGTTGGGTTTAGTAAATTACCAGAACAAACTACAATATGATTTGATGGAACTGTAATGTTTACATCCAAATCACCATATTCTAAATAAAACTCAGATGCTCCTAAATATGGATTGGTATTCCAACCTCTCAAATCATCATACACACACATACGTGGATACCATTGTGCGATAGTGAAAATTTTACCATTTTTAGTATCTAAAACTCCCGTTCTATCCGAACCTTCTTTTGGGGAAATATAAGAGAAATCTATTTTGATATTAACAACACCTCCTTTTGGTTTCAAATCATCTGGAAGAAAAACTTGCATTCTAGTATCGGTAATAATGTATTTCGCTTCTTTTTCTACAGATCTCCCTTTTGAAGTAGAAACTATTTTAACCGATTTAATTTTATGACCTCCGTCAAAGATTTCTCCTCTGGCACCATTGCGACTTCCATTAAGCGGAATAAGTGCATTTCCTCTGGAATCTGCTTTGAATAAATTTTGATCTAAATGCATCCAGACAAAAGACATTTTATCAGGACTATTATTGGTATACGTCACAACATCTGTACCAATTATTTCATTTGTTTTTTCGTTTAATTTTGCTGTCAGTTTATAATCAGCTCTGTTTTGCCAATAGGCATAACCTGGTTCACCACTTGCAGATCGAGTAGTTGATCCATCTTTTGTATAAAAAAATGGTCCAAAAGCATCATGATAATCATACTTTGAAACAGGAGTGGAAGTTGAAGTACTAGTAGCAGGAGCATCTTGACTCCATGAAGTATTAAACACAATTAATAAAGCCAGTTGAAGTAAGGCTCCAAAACGATTGTTTTTCATATAGTTCTTTTTTTATTCAATTTAATTCTAAGTGGGTCTTTATGGTAAGATAATTAATTTGACTATTTTTTATACTTATTTCATACTTTTTATCTTTCTATAACAAATTAATGGAAAAAAAATTAATTTTCATCTAAAAAATAAGGATTTGATCAATTTTTACTTCAAATAAAATTTTATTTTATTTTTCAAAATAAGAATTATAAAATATCTTTACAAAAGCATTTTCTAAACACCAAAAACAACTATATATTTTGACCACAACTATTTCAAACTCAATTCTAACAGCAGAAATAAAACATACAGGAGCCGAATTATGTTCTCTAAAAGATAACTCGAATAAAGAATACATTTGGAATGGAAATCCTGATTTTTGGGGAAAGCATTCTCCCGTTTTATTCCCAATCGTTGGTACTTTAAAAAACAATTACTATCAACATGACAATTTGGAATACAGTTTATCTCGTCATGGTTTTGCTCGCGAAATGGAATTTGAGTTAATTGATAAACAAGAAAATAGTGCAACTTTTTCATTAGTTTCTACACCGGAAACCAAAAAAAAATACCCTTTTGATTTTGATTTACATTTAGTTTATACACTAGAAAGCAAAACTTTGAAGATAGAATATAAAGTATTCAACAACGGAGAATCAAAAATGCCTTTTTCAATTGGTGCACATCCCGCTTTTGATTTGCCTGGAAATTTTGAAAAATACAGTCTGACTTTTGAAGATAACAATTCTTTAAATTATTATTTACTTGAAGATGGCTTAATATCAAATACGACTAATTCAATTACATTAGATAAAAATGAATTGCATTTGAATTATAAATTATTTGAAAATGACGCTTTGGTTTTTAAAAATATAAAATCCAAATCAGTTACTATTTTAGAAAATTCAATTCCATTTTTAAAAGTAAGCTTTCCTAATTTTCCAGATTTAGGAATTTGGACACCTTCAAATGCGCCATTTATATGTATTGAGCCTTGGTTTGGTTATTCAGACACTGTGGATAAATCGGGTACACTTTTGGATAAAGAAGGAATTCAAATATTGGAAGCAAATGGTATATTCCATTCAGCTTTCAGTATTGAAATTTTATAAAATAATTAAAAATCGAGAGTATGCTAAAAGTTAATTTTTTACCTTTTCCAGTATTAAAAACCGACCGATTATTATTACGAAGATTGACCATTGCTGATGCAGACACAATTTTGGCCTTGCGTTCTAATGACCAAGTGATGAAATACATTCCAAGACCATATCTTAAAAACAAACAAGATGCCCTGGAACTTATTACGCTGTTTGATGATAAAATTGAAAATGGAATCGGTATTAATTGGGGAATAGCATTCTTAGATGAACCCGAAAAAATTTTAGGAATCATAGGACATTACCGCATGAAACCTGAACATTATAGAGCAGAAGTAGGTTATATGCTTTTCCCAGAATTTAATAGAAAAGGAATTGTTTCAGAAGCTTTACAAAAAGTGGTTGAATATGGTTTTAAAAAAATGAAACTACACTCGATAGAAGCTATTTTAGATCCTGAAAATATAGCTTCGGAGAAAGTATTATTAAAAAATGGTTTTGTAAAAGAAGCGCATTTGATTGAAAATGAATTTTATGATGGTCATTTTATAAATACCATGATTTATTCCAAATTGAATAGATAAACTGCTAACACCTTAATTCCTTATAAAACTAATGCCCTAGCCCAGATGAAAACGGCATCCTGTTGTCCTGGGGTTCGAGACAACAGATATAGTGGACAGCTGACACGAGCGATAGCGAACTGACGAAGTAATTAAGCTCCTAATTATTTAGATTGTATTTTCGGAAGTGTTTTGATATACAAATCCTCGACTTGTTTACGTGCCCAATCTGTTTTTCGTAAAAAGGTAAGACTTGATTTTACACTTGGGTTTTCATTGAACGATTTTATCTTAATCAATTCTCCCAAGGTATCAAATCCGTAATATTCTACTAATGTCTCCACTATTTTTTGAAGTGTCACTCCATGAAGCGGATCTTTTGACTGTTGTTTTTCCATAATGCAAATTTATAGCATTTTATAAAAAACAATTGGTCTTTCATTAATTAGTTGCTAAATTTGCCCAACTATGCAAAAAATTGTCAACATACTCAACAAGAGAGCCCGTTTCGATTATGAAATTCTAGAAATCTACACCGCTGGAATTGTTTTAGCCGGAACCGAAATCAAATCTATTCGATTAGGAAAGGCGAATATTACTGAAAGTTTTTGTGAATTTAGCAACAATGAACTTTTTGCCATCAATACTTATATAGAAGAATATAGTTTTGGAAATCAATTCAATCATAAAGCCAGAAGCGAGCGAAAACTGCTTCTAAACAAGCGAGAGCTAAAAGGTTTGGCTCGTAGTGTCCAAGCTAAAGGTCTTACTATTGTTCCTTTAAAATTATTTACCAACGAAAAAGGAATGGCCAAATTACAAATTGGTCTTTGCCGAGGTAAAAAAACATATGACAAAAGAGAGTCTTTAAAAGAACAGGATACAAAAAGAGATTTAGATCGAATTAAAAAGGCCTATTAAATAAAAATCTCGTTAATTTTTTTGTTTTTTCACTGTTATTTATAACAAAATATTATACATTTACTTGTATAAAACAAACAAACAAAATTATGAAAAAAATTTTAATTGCCTTTATTTGTATATGCTTTGCTAGTTGTGGAAGCAATACCTCTATTGTTTCAAGCTGGAGAGATCCAAATTCTTCCCTTTCTAAAGAAAAATTCAAGAAAGTATTAGTTGTTGCTTTAATGAAAGACGAAAGTAGCCGAAGAGCTACGGAAAACAGAATAGCTTCTAACAACCCTACAGTATTAAACCCTTCTTATAACTATTTGAATCAACAAAACTTAAACCTTACTAAAGAGGAAAAGTTAAGTATTCTACAAACTGAAGGTTTTGATGGAGTTATTACTTTACGTTTTATCAGAGCTGATAAAGAAACCGAATATATTCCTGGAACTGCAAATTACTATGGCGGTATGGGTTATCCTGGAATGGGATATGGCTACGCAGGTGGTTACGGAATGGGTTACGGAGCAGGATTTGGCGGATGGTATGGTGCTTATGCTCCGGCATACTACACTCCTGGATACTACCAAGAAAATGTGTACTATTATATTGAAACAAACATTTTTGATATGAAAAATAACAAATTAGTTTGGAGTGCTACTACAAAATCTCTTGATGTATCAGATGTAACAACAACAGTTGATGAAATCATGGAAGCTTGTGTAAAACAAATGAGAGCTGATGGTTATATGGATCCAAAATCAAAAGACAAAAAATAAAACATATTTCTCTAAAGAGTACAAAAAAACCGTTTCAATAAATTTGAAACGGTTTTTTTTTATGTCTTACTATTTTTAATTTTTATCTTCTAATAAAGGAACAAAACGAAACTCTCCAAATTCGTGTTTTTCAAATTGTGTTTCATTTATACGAATAAGCATAGTCATAATTTGAACATCCTCTCCCAATGGAATAACAAGTCTTCCTCCTACCTTAAGTTGTGCCATTAAAGGTTGTGGAATAATAGGTGCTCCAGCAGTAACAATAATACTATCAAAAGGAGCATAATTTGGTAATCCTTTATACCCATCACCAAAAGAAATATGTTTAGGACGAATCCCTAGTTTAGGTAATAAAACAGAGGTTTGTTTGAACAGCTCTTTTTGCCTTTCAACAGAAAAAACCTGAGCTCCCATTAAACACAAAACGGCTGTTTGATACCCAGAACCTGTTCCAATTTCCAATACTTTATGACCTTTTTCTATTTCTAATAATTGAGATTGAAAAGCCACGGTATAAGGTTGGGAAATAGTCTGACCTGCCGCAATAGGAAAAGCCTTATCCTGATAAGCGTAATCTTCAAAACTTGAATTTAGAAATAAATGGCGGGGGATTTTTTTAATAGCTTCTAGAACATTTTTATCCGTAATTCCTTTTTCCTTTAAAATGTTTACTAACTGATTACGAAGTCCTTGATGCTTGGCTGTATCTTTCAAAATTTAGGGTTTTATTAAAGAACAAAAATAGAAAACTAAATCAATTTCCAATTCAAAATAAAAACCAAATTGTTAACTCTGATAATAAAAAATAAGCACACAATTTAGAATTTTATAAATTGGAATTTCTTATTTTATTACTATTTTTGTGGAAACATCATTATTATGCTGAAAATTGGAGTATTAGGTGCTGGGCACCTAGGTAAAATACATTTGCGTTTATTACAACAATCTGAAAAGTATGAATTAGTTGGTTTTTATGACCCCAATCTAGAAAACGCCGAAAAAATAAACAAAGAATTTGGTTACAAAAATTTCAATACTATTGCAACATTAATCCATGCGGTTGATGTTATTGACATCGTTACCCCTACACTTTCACATTATAAATGTGCTAAAGTAGCTATCAAATCTGGTAAACATGTTTTTATTGAGAAACCGATTTCCAATACCATCGAAGAAGCTGAAGAAATCATTACGCTTGCAAAAGAATACAATGTAAAAGGCCAAGTTGGTCATGTAGAAAGATTCAATCCTGCCTTTATCGCTACCAAAAACATGATTGAAAATCCCATGTTTATTGAAACACATCGATTAGCAGAGTTCAATCCCCGCGGAACAGATGTTCCCGTTGTTTTGGATTTAATGATACATGATATTGACGCTATTTTAAGCGTTGTAAAATCAAAAGTAAAAAATATCAATGCAAGTGGTGTTTCTGTTATAAGTGATACACCAGATATTGCAAATGCCCGAATTGAATTTGAAAATGGCTGTGTGGCTAATTTAACTGCAAGCCGAATTTCAATGAAAAACATGCGTAAATCAAGATTTTTTCAAAAAGATGCTTACATCTCTGTTGATTTTCTTGAAAAAAAATGCGAAGTAGTCAAAATGAAAGATGCGCCAGAAGTTCCTGGAGATTTTGACATGATTTTGCAAAATGCTGAAGGTGTAAAAAGACAAATCTATTTCTCGAATCCTGATGTAGAACAAAATAATGCCATACTTGACGAATTGGAGACATTTGCTGATGCTATCAATAATGATACAACGCCGATAGTTACCTTAGAACAAGCTACTGATGCATTGAGAGTTGCTTATCAGATTATTGATTGTTTTAATAAATAACCCAAAAATTAGTTTAAAGTTTAAGGTTTAAAGTCACATAGTGAAACTTTAAACCTTAAACTTTTTAACTTTAAACAATATAAATAATGAAAATCATAGCCGTAATCGGAGCAGGAACAATGGGTAACGGAATTGCCCATACTTTTGCGCAAAGTGGTTTTACCGTAAAATTAATTGACATTTCTGAAAAGTCATTAGACAAAGGAATGGAAACCATAGCAGCCAATTTAAACCGAATGGTTTCAAAAGGGACCATAACTCCAGAAGATGTTGTCAAGACAATTACCAATATTATTACCTATACCGATATTAAAGACGGAGTCGTTGGGGCAGATTTAGTTGTCGAAGCCGCTACCGAAAATATTGAATTAAAACTGAGTATTTTCAAACAACTAAATGAAGCTTGTTCACATAATACAATATTGGCTACTAACACTTCTTCCATTTCGATTACTCAAATTGGAGCTGTTGTAGCACATCCAGAACGTGTAATTGGAATGCATTTTATGAATCCAGTGCCAATTATGAAATTGGTAGAAATTATCCGTGGTTATAATACAAGTGATGAAGTAACAAACATCATCATGAAGTTATCCGAAAAACTTGGAAAAACCCCAGTTGAAGTAAACGATTATCCAGGTTTTGTGGCTAATAGAATTTTGATGCCAATGATCAACGAAGCAATCGAAACGCTATACAACAAAGTTGCGGGAGTTTATGAAATAGATACTGTAATGAAACTAGGAATGGGACACCCTATGGGACCTTTACAACTAGCCGATTTTATTGGTCTTGATGTATGCCTTGCAATATTGAATGTAATGTACGACGGTTTCAAAAATCCTAAATATGCTCCTTGCCCATTGTTGGTAAACATGGTAAGAGCTGGGAAATTGGGTGTGAAATCAGGTGAAGGTTTTTATGATTATAGTGAAAGTAAAAAAGCAGAAAAAATTTCGAAACAGTTTGTTTAAATTTTAATCTACCAACTCATGTCTATTCAAGAAAACCTCCTCCATATAAAATCATCTCTTCCAAAGCATGTTACTTTAGTAGCGGTTTCCAAAACCAAACCTATTCCTGATTTAATGGAAGCCTATAATGCTGGTCAACGCATTTTTGGTGAAAACAAAATACAGGAAATGGCCGATAAATGGGAACAAATGCCCAAAGATATCGAATGGCATATGATAGGTCATGTTCAAACCAATAAGGTCAAATTCATGGCTCCTTTCGTAAATTTAATTCATGGTGTTGATAGCTTAAAATTATTAGAAGAAATCAATAAACAAGCCTTAAAAAACAATCGAATTATTGATTGCTTACTTCAAATATACATAGCCGAAGAAGAATCTAAATTTGGACTTGACGAAGAAGAGCTGTCAGCACTCCTAGCCTCATCTATTTTTAAAGAAATGAAAAACATCCGAATTGTTGGTTTAATGGGAATGGCAACTTTCACCGATAATCAAAACCAAATCAAAAAGGAATTTTCGCATTTGAAATCTATTTTTGATTCTAAACAAAATCTAAAATCTGAAATCTGCAATCTGAAATCTCTTTCCATGGGAATGTCTGGCGATTATCAATTGGCAATTGCATGTGGCAGCACAATGGTTCGGATTGGAAGTAGTATCTTTGGAGGAAGATAGACAGATATTTGCTCTCAGATTAAAAAAACTGAATACTAAAAACTGTAAACTGAATACTGAATTTGTACGCAATACTCGACATAGAAACCACAGGAGGGCAATTCAACGAAGAAGGAATTACGGAAATTGCAATCTATAAATATGATGGGCAAGAAATTGTCGATCAATTTATCAGTTTAATCAATCCTGAAATTCCCATTCAACCGTTTGTAGTCAAACTTACAGGAATAAACAACGAAATGCTTCGTAGCGCTCCAAAGTTTTTCGAAGTAGCCAAACGCATTATCGAAATAACAAACGACTGTGTACTTGTTGCTCACAATGCCTCTTTTGATTATCGAATTCTACGCACAGAATTTCGTCGTTTAGGATATGACTTTAATATCAAAACCCTTTGTACTGTCGAATTATCACAACGATTAATGCCCGAACAACCCTCTCATAGTTTAGGAAAACTAGTAAGAGCTTTAGGAATTCCTATGGCCGACAGACACAGAGCCAGTGGCGATGCAATGGCAACAGTCAAACTTTTTCAGATGCTTTTGGACAAAGATTTGGAAAAAACCATCACAAAAGAACTTATCAAATTTGAAGTTATCAAAGGCGTTTCTCCAAAATTATTAGACATTATCGAAAGACTGCCTTCCAAAACTGGAATTTATTACATTCATCGCGAAGATGGCACTATCATATTTATAGGTCAAAGCAAAAACATAAAGAAAAGAGTCAATCAGCATTTTACGGGGATAACTACGAGTGCAAAAAAAATCCAATCTGAAGTATTCACAGTAACTTTTGAAGAAACAGGAAGTGAATTAATTGCATTATTAAAAGTATCCGAAGAAATAAAGAAAAACAGCCCCATTTATAATAGAATGTCACGCAAAAAAGCTTTGAATTGGGCGATATATTCCGAAAAAGATACCAACGGATACCTGAATTTAAAACTTCAAAAAGCTGATGGCCGTAAAAAAGAAATAACTGCTTTCATCAATCAACAAGAAGGAAAAGCAGCACTCAGTCGCATTACGACAAGTTATCAATTATGTCCAAAACTTACAGGTCTTTCGGACTCAAAAACAAATTGTACACAAAACGAAAACAATCAATGTGATGGCGCTTGTTCAAAAAAAATAACAAGCGAAGAGTACAATTCAAGAGTCCAGGTTTTTATCGACAAAAATATTTTTGATAATAAAAACATGATTATCATAGACCGTGGTCGAAAAACTGGCGAACACAGTGCCATATTAATAGAAAACGGAATATACAAAGGATATGCTTTTTATGATTTAAATTATCAGATTAACACACCCGAAATTCTAAAAAACATATTGGTTCCAATGCCAAACAATAGGAATACTCGAAATTATATTCAAGAATATTTAAGAAAAAACAGAGTTCAAAAAATTATTAATTTTTAGAATAATAATTAATAAACATAATCTTCGGACTAAATTAAACATATCTATTAGTAGTAGCTAATCCAGCTGTACACTACAACTCCTCATTATTCCAGTAGTTTTTCTAAGGCATAAAAGGAGCTTCTTCCAGTCGCTCTTTTATACCAAGAAAAACAAACTAAAATAACTCCGGGGTTTTCGTTACCATCTGGGCTAGGAAATAAATCAGGAATAGAAAAAAATATTGCAATACAGCTAAATGAAATATCTAATCACCATAGTGGGGCCAACAGCCATAGGAAAAACAGCATTGAGTATCAAATTAGCTAATCATTATAATTGCGACATTATTTCATGCGACAGCCGACAATTTTTTAAAGAAATGACTATTGGAACAGCCGTTCCCAATTCCGAAGAGTTGGCTTCAGCAACACATCATTTCATTCAAAACAAATCTATTTTTGACCAATATACCGTAGGTGACTTTGAAAAAGAAGCCCTTTTAAAAATCGAAGAATTATTTCAAACCAATGATTATGTAATACTAGTTGGAGGCTCAGGATTGTATGTCGATGCAATTTTAAAAGGCTTCGACGAATTTCCAGCAATAGATGCTAACATTCGAGAAAACGTAAATTTAAATTATGAAAATCTAGGAATCGAATATTTACAAAAACAGTTAGAAACACTCGATCCGATATATTTCCAGAAAATAACTTCCGAAAACCCGCAAACTTTGCAAAACCCGCAACGTATGATGCGATTTGTAGAAGTTTGTCTTGGAACAGGGAAACCGTATTCATCGTTTTTAAATCAAAAGAAAAACAACCGTAATTTCACGCCAATCCTTATTGGTTTGGAAGCCGACAGAAAAGTCATTTACGAAAGAATAAACCAGCGAGTGGATATTATGCTCAATGAAGGACTTTTGGCGGAAGCCAAAATATTATATCCAAACAAAGAACTAAACGCACTGCAAACGGTTGGCTATCGAGAATTATTCAGTTATTTTGATGGAGAATTCACATTGCCCTTTGCCATTGAGGAAATCAAGAAAAACACCCGAAGATTTTCAAAACGACAGCTTACCTGGTTCAAACGAAATGAAAGCACCAAATGGTTTGATTATTTGACAAACAGAAATGATATAATAAAACATATCAGTACTCTACATTAATTATTCATAAATAACAATTAAATAGTTACAAAGAATAATTAAATATTTATAAACAACAATTAAATAATTTTAAAAAATAATTGAATATTTACAGACAACTAATAAATAGTTATAAATAACAATTAAATTAACAAAAACAACAATTTAATTGTTATAAAGAATAATTCAATGTTTATAATTCACAATTAATATGCCAATAGATTCAAATTTCACATCCATATTGAGTAAAGATTGGGAAATCAATTTTACCCAATGTACCCCAAATGGCTATCTAAAATATACTGATTTATGTAATCTGTTGCAACTAACTGCTGCCACACATTCGGAAGTTGGTGGAATAAGTTTTAGCGATATGCAGGAATTCAACCAAGCTTGGGTATTAAGTAGAATGCGGGTAGAAATTCTAGAATTACCAAAATGGCGAGATGTTGTTACGGTAAAAACCTGGATTAATTCCTTAGAAAATTCACGTTCCGTAAGAGCACTTGAAATGTATGTTAACGGAAAAAAAATAATAGGATCTGAAACTTTTTGGGCAGTCTTTAATACCAAAGCGCGTAGGCCAGAACCTTTGGCACTACCCTATGAACATTTTGAATTGTATCCCGAAAACAGAGCTACAGAATTGGGATTTTCAAAAATAAACTTACCACAAGAAAAAGAAATAATTTTTGAAAGAACTGTTTCCCTGTCCGATTTAGACATTGTTAATCATGCTAATAATGTAAAATATTTGGAATGGTGCTTAGATCTCGTTGATGAAAATAAAATATTATCTCAACAAGTAAAGAGTTTTGAAATGAACTTTTTAAAAGAGCTTTCTCTCAAAGATAAAGTAATAATTCACGAATGCATCAATGAGAATGATGTCGTTTTTAGCATCACCAAAGAAGATAAAACCTGTTTTGCATTACAACTTAATTGGAAATAAAAAAGCTTCGAATTAATTCGAAGCTTTTCGTTTTTTATAAGAAATCAATTGATTATTTTGCTTTCACAACTAATCTAAATCCTTCTCCGTGAATGTTTAAAATCTCAACATCCTCATCTTGTTTTAAATACTTTCTTAGTTTAGCGATGTAAACATCCATACTTCTAGATGTAAAGTAATTATCATCTCTCCATATTTTTGTCAACGCAAGCTCTCTTGGCATCAAGTCGTTTTCATGCAGAATCAACATTTTAAGCAACTCATTCTCTTTTGGAGATAACTTGATTGGCTCTTCATTATTGAATGTCAAGAAACGAAGTTTTGAATTTAAATGAAATTTACCAACATTAAATTCAAATTGAACCACTTCAGTTTTCACATCAGATGCTTTTCTTTGAATGATGGCTTTAATTTTCATCAATAAAACTTCAGAATCAAAAGGTTTATTTAAATAATCATCAGCTCCAGCTTTATATCCTTTTAAAACATCCTCTTTCATTGATTTTGCTGTAAGGAAAATAATAGGCACTTCGTTATTTTTTTCTCTTATTTCTTTTGCCAAAGTATAACCATCCTTATATGGCATCATTACATCCAAAATACACAAATCATAAGTGTCTTTTTTGAACTTTTCAAATCCTTCCATACCATTTTTAGCCAAAACAACTTCAAAATCATTTAGCATTAAATAGTCTTTTAGAACTGCACCAAAATTAAGGTCATCTTCTACTAATAGTATTTTTTTATTTGTGTTTTCCATACTCTAATTTATTAAAGGTAATTTTATAATGAAGGTACTTCCTTTTCCCTTTTCACTTTCTACATATATTTGACCATTATGGTCGTCAACAATTCTTTTTACATAAGCTAAACCTAAACCATGGCCTTTTACGTTATGTATATCTCCTGTATGTTCTCTATAAAATTTTTCAAAAATTCTTTTTTGAGCAATTTTACTCATACCAACACCATTGTCTTTTATTTTAATAAGAACCATGTCCTTAACATTCTCTGTATAAATATCAATCTTAGGGATATCAGGAGTGTATTTTATCGCATTTTCCAGGATATTAACTATTACATTCGTAAAGTGAACATCATTCAGTAAAACCACCTTTCTGATCGCTCCAAAATGAGTTGAAACACTACCTTCCCTATCTTCCAGAATCAAATTTACATGTTCGATAGCATCATTAATCACTTCTTCTATGTCACTCGATTCCTTTATAATATTCAGTTCTTTCTTCTCTAATTTTGAAATCCTTAAAACATTTTCAACTTGAGCATGCATTCGTTTATTTTCGTCCCTAATCATTTCAAGGTACTTAAACACTTTCTCTTTGTCATCAATAATCTTAGGATTTCGGATGGCATCCAAAGCTAAATTTATTGTGGCAATTGGTGTTTTAAACTCATGCGTCATATTATTTATAAAATCATTTTTGATTTCAGAAATTTGCCTTTGACGTATTAACTGATTTAATGCCGACGTATACGCAATTATAATAATCAATGTAAATATGATAGATAATATCGTTATACTAACCAATTGTGATAATAAGAACTTCTTTTTATGCGGAAAATCAACATACAATTTATACTTTTCATTCCCTTCATTATCTGTAAAAACAGGAATAGAATTAGCTTCTTCTTTATTGTATATAAAGTTATCCGACTTTACTTTGGTTTCCAGTCCATTACTATAAATCGCAAACTCAAATTTGGTTTTTACTCCATACTCTTCTAATTCTTTCCTGATTAATTTCTTTAATTCATCATTAGAAACTCTTTCTTCAAGGGGCTTTGCTGATAGAATATCTTTATTTGAAATTTCAAAAATAAATTTTTGTAAAATACCTAAATCTCCAACTTTTTCTATTTTAATATCAGGAACTAAACTTTGATTAACAATAGAATTATCAATTGAATTATTATTATAAATTTCTGTTACTCTACTAGAACTAAAGCTTTTAAACTTATTATTGTCATTTTTTTTATCAAATGAAGGTAAAGAAATATCGTATTTTTTTGATTTAATGTTATTAGAATAAACAATAGTCTTATTTGTTTTTGGATTTTTCTGAACATAATAAAACTCCATTAAATCCTCCTCTTTCGGAGCAATTCCAGTACTGTCTATTTTTTTATTAATCTTATTATAAAAACTATAGAGTTCATGTTGTTCTAATTTTTGTGCAACATTTCCTAAAACCTGCTTAACATGATACTTAAATTGTTCATCATTATTCCTAAATGAGGTATTAAACCAATACACTTGCACAAGAATAATCCCGATCAAGGATAGACTCATTAACATTACAAGCAATCTAAAAAATAGTTTATTCATTCAAGCAAAATTAATATTTTAACAATATAATAAATAATGCATTAACCAAAGATTAACATTTAAGAGTTCATTTGTTTAATTCCTAAAAAATTAAGAATTTTAACAATTCCTAACTTTAGAGCTTCCACGCTACTGTTATCAATAATAAAATCGCTTTTTGATGATTTATCTTCATCATTCCATTGATTTTTCATTCTTTCCAAAACTTTATTACGAGTTGTTTTATCTCTAGAAATTACTCTTTCAATCCTAATTTCAAGAGGAGTAACTACATTAATAATGAAATCACAGTCTTTATAACTCCCGCTTTCAAATAAAATTGCACTCTCATAAATAATAAATGAATCTTTTTGGTGCTCTAATAACCATTGTTTGAAATGTTGTTTTACTGCGGGATGTACAATGCTATTGAGCTTCGCTAACTTAATGGTATTATTAAAAACAATTTCAGATAATCGCTCTCTAATTAATACATCATTTTCAAAAACAGATTCGCCAAATTCTTCTCGAATCTGGTTCAGAACAGCATCAGACTGCATTAATTTTTTTGCTTCCTGATCTGTTATGTAAACTGGTATTCCATGTGAGGCAAATTCATTGGCAACAGTAGTTTTGCCACTTCCAATTCCTCCTGTTAAACCAATTATCTTCACCATATTATAATTATACTTTAAAAAATAATTCGGGGAAAGCTATTTTTGGATCTTGTTTTAATACAATTACTTTTACATACGATTTTAAAAAACCTATTCCGTAACCATAAAACTGTTTCCAAACTGCTATTAATGATAAATAACCAATTTTAATACTCTTATTCTGTATAGAAGATACCAAAAACAATGCCGAAAAGTAGCAAAAATAAAATTTAAGAAGAATATCTTGATTAAAAATCAATAATACTAAAGATACAAAAAAACCTATTATAAAAAACGTAGGGAAGAAAAAAGTTAATTTATTATATTGAGGATACCAGCTATTGAGTATTGGTCTTGCCTTACCAAATTTACTAACTTGTATCGTAAATTTGTCCCAATCGATTCTCCTCTTGTGATAGACAAATGCATTAGGCAAAAGTCTCGTTTCGTATCCCATTTCCCATAAACGAATAGACAAATCAGGATCTTCACCTGGATGAATATTTCCAAAACCACCCGAAGCTTTGAATGCTTTATTAGACAAGCCCATATTAAAACTTCTTGGCTGAAACTTTCCAATTTTTTCAGAACCTCCTCTAATTCCGCCTGTGGTTAAAAAAGAAGTCATTGTAAAATTAATAGCTTTTTGAATATCCGAAAAACTATCTAATGCTTTATCTGGACCACCAAAACAGTCTACATAATTTTCTTGTAAAGCCTTTTCTACTTCATTCAAATAATTACTTGGTATAATACAATCAGAGTCAAAAATTATAAAAT
The DNA here is from genome assembly GCF_052683105.1 of Flavobacterium sp. WC2509. Lineage (NCBI taxonomy): Bacteria > Pseudomonadati > Bacteroidota > Flavobacteriia > Flavobacteriales > Flavobacteriaceae > Flavobacterium > Flavobacterium sp. WC2509. The sequence goes on from NZ_JBQZFG010000001.1 coordinate 548,723, forward strand.
AATCTCCTCTAGCTTTACTCATTCCATAATTTCTAGAATCCCCAGGTCCAGAATTCTCTTTATAATAATAAGAAATATCTAGTCTATCACCGTATTTTTGAGCAACATCTTGGCATCGGATTGTAGAACCATCTTCTATCAATACAATCTCATATATTTGATCGTAAGTTGATTTTGCTAAACTTTCTAATAATTCATCAACTTCATCAGGACGATTATAAACAGGAATGATCAATGAAAACAACATAATAGTATTGAGTTATTATTTTTTATTCTTTTATTTTTTTTGCAAAGGTACTGTTTCTCTGCAAAAGGATTTTAACAAATACAGATGGTTTTTATACAAAACCCTTTTTTAATTCCTATTCAAACATCTCCATGACTTCTTGGCTAACTCCCATATTAGAGAAGCCACCATCATGTAATAAATTCTGAAGGGTTACTTTTCGAGTCAAATCGGAGAACATAACAACAATATAATCGGCGCATTCAGCTGCAGTTGCATTGCCTAACGGAGACATTTTATCAGCAAAGGCAATAAAGCCTCCAAAACCTTTAACACCTTGCCCTGCTCGGGTTGCAGTTGGAGATTGCGAAATAGTATTCACTCTCACTTTTTTGTCTCTTCCAAAGAAATAACCAAAACTACGCGCAATAGATTCTAGAAATGCTTTATTATCAGCCATATCATTATAATCTGGAAAAACACGCTGCGCAGCCATATAAGACAACGCAATGATACTTCCCCACTCATTCATGGCATCTTTTTTATACAATACCTGCATTAATTTATGAAAAGAAACCGCAGAAACATTCCACCCTTTTTCTGTAAAATCATAATTCTGATTCGTATAATGATTCCCTTTTCGAACATTAACCGACATTCCGATAGAGTGCAAAACAAAATCTATTTTACCTCCAAGAATTTCAACCGCTTTATCAACCAAAATTTCTAAATCTGTAACCAAAGTAGCATCGGCGGGAATAATTTGGCATCCAATCTTTTCAGCCAGTGCATCAATATTACCCAATCGCATTGCAGCTGGTGCGTTTGTTAAGACAAAAATTCCGCCTTCTGCATGAATGCGCTCGGCAGTTTTCCATGCTATTGAATTTTCATCCAAAGCACCAAAAATAATTCCTCTTTTTCCTTTTAATAAATTGTACATATATTTTTTTTTAAAATAGTTACTAAGACTCTAAGTCGCTAAGATTCTAAGCTTAGAAAGATAAATTATATAGTTAAATCTTAGCGACTTAGAGTCTTAGAAACTCAGAAACTCCAAAAAAAAAACACCTTATTCTCTTGATTTTAATTCATCAAGCAATAAGGTGTTTTTGAAAATTATAAAAAATTTAATTATCTAAATTAAGATATACTTGGAACATTAACCAATTCGTTTGTATCGGCTTTGTAATCAACTCCATCAAAACCAAAACCAAACAAGTTATAGAAATCACTTCTGTATCCTTCTAAATCTCCTATTTCGGCTAAATTCTCTGTTGTAGCTTGTTCCCAAAGTGCTGCCACTTGTGACTGAACATCCTCACGCATTTCCCAATCATCGATACGGATTCTTCCTTTATCATCAGTAATCATTGGTTCGCCTGTGTACAATCTTTGTGCATACAGACGCTGAATTTGCTCAATACACCCTTCGTGAATTCCTTTTTCTTTCATGATTTTATACAATAAAGAAATATACAATGGAATTACTGGAATAGCAGAACTAGCTTGAGTTACCAATGCTTTATTTACAGACACATACGCTTTTCCGTTAATATCTGCTAAACTATCTGTAATAGTAAATGCAGTAGCTTCTAAATGATCTTTAGCGCGCCCAATTGTTCCTTTTCTATAAACAGCCTCTGTTAATGATGGCCCGATATAAGAATAAGCAACAGTTGTAGCACCCGGAGCTAATAGATTTTCAGCTTTTAAAGCATCAATCCACATAGCCCAATCTTCACCTCCCATTACAGCAACTGTATTGGCGATATCTTCTTCATTAGAAGGCTCAATTGAAACCTCTGAAACTTTTCCTGTATGAAAATCTACTGTTTTATTGGAAAATGTTTGTCCAATTGGTTTTAAAGTTGAACGGTGTAAAACTCCTGTATTTGGATTTAAACGTACTGGCGAAGCAAGACTATAAATAATTAAATCAACTTGGCCTAAATCTGCTTTTATAAGATCTAAAGTTTGTCTTTTTACTTCATTCGAAAAAGCATCTCCATTGATACTTTTTGCATACAAACCAGCTTTTTTAGCTTCATTTTCAAAAGCAGCTGAATTATACCAACCTGGAGAAGCCGTTTTTCCTTCTGAAGGTGCTTTTTCAAAAAACACACCTATTGTAGCTGCATCAGAACCAAAGGCACTTGTAATTCTTGAAGCCAAACCAAAACCTGTTGAAGCTCCAATAACTAATACTTTCTTAGCTCCAGCAATAGTCCCTTTTGATTTTACATATTCAATTTGATTTTTTACACTTTGTTCACTACCTTTTGGTTGAGCAGTCAAACAAATAAATCCTCTCATTCTTGGTTCTATAATCATAATCCTTTGTACGTTAATTTATATTGTAATTTCTTATATTTTTAAAATTGAATGAACAAATATAGCCCAATTATTTAGTTCAACAAGGCTTTTGCGTGATTTAAGGCTGAATCTGAAATGATAGTTCCTGATAACATTTGTGCAATTTCTACCACTCGTTCTTCACTAGTTAATAATTTCAATTCTGATAGAGTGTCTTCACCAACAGTAGATTTGAATACTTTAAAATGCTCATTTCCTTTAGCAGCAATTTGAGGTAAATGCGTTATAGCAAATATTTGCATCTGAGTACTCATTTCTTTCATAATCTCACCCATTTTATTAGCAATTTCTCCAGAAACTCCAGTATCAATTTCATCAAAAATTAAGGTTGGTAATTTAGAATATTGTGCCAAAATTGCTTTTACAGCAAGCATAATTCGGGACATTTCGCCTCCTGAAGCTACTTTCTTTAACAGACCAAAGTCTGTTCCTTTATTAGCAGAAATTAAAAATTGTAATTCATCTTTTCCATTTTCAAAATAAGTTGAAGTTGGAGTTAATTCCATTTTAAATCGAACATTAGGCATTCCTAAAGTTTCTAATATTGCAATTAATTTTTGCGACAGCAAAGGAATTGCCTGTTCTCTGTTATTATGGATTGTATCACAAATTTGATCTAGCTCTTTTGCATTAGCCTCAACTAATTCAGTTAATTTTGTAATCTCTTCATCGATATTTCCTAATTCTAATACCGAATTTTCTAAAGTATTTTGAATCTCAATCAACTCATCAACAGTATTTACTTGATGTTTCTTCTGTAAATTGTAAATTAGTTGTAGCTTTTGACTAATCAAGTTTAATTGTTCCGGATCATTAATTAATTTTTCAGAACAACGGTTTAATTCAATGGCTATATCTTCAAAATCAATCTTTAAACTTGTAATTCTTTCAAACAACAAATTATAATCAGCGGAAAAAGTAGAGATTTTTTGAATAGCATTTTTTATTTCATTCAAATTATGCAATACTCCTATTTGCTCTTCATTGGCAATAGCCAAAGACTTATCGAGAGATTCTTTAATTATTTCAACATTATTTAACTGCTCATAATCTTCTTCCAAAACTTCTTGCTCACCTGATTTCAACTTAGCTCCAACCAATTCCTCTAAAAGAAAAGTATTGTATTCTTGTTCTTTAGACGCCTCAGCTTTTCTTTTGATTAAAGTATTTAATTTGCTTTTATCTGCTTTGTACTTTTTTAATTCCGATTGATACGAATTGATTATATCAAGATTGTTCGCTACAGCATCAATAATTTTAAATTGCACCGTTTCGTCAGACAATTCTTGAGTTTGTTGTTGCGAATGAATATCAATCAAATATAAACCTAGCTCTTGTAATTCTTGTAAATTTACAGGGCTGTCATTTATAAATGCTCTTGATTTTCCAGAAGGTAAAATTTCTCTACGGATAATTGTCTCAGGTTCATAATCCAAGTCATTTTCTTCAAAAAAAGGAAGCAGATTATATTTAGAAATTTCAAAATGAGCTTCAATAACACATTTTTCATCCTTATTTTTAAGGGAAGTTAAGTCGGCTCTTTTTCCTAATGCCAAGCCTAATGCTCCTAATATTATCGATTTTCCAGCCCCCGTTTCTCCTGTAATTATCGAAAAACCCTTCGAAAAATCGATTGTTAATTTTTCAATTAACGCATAGTTTTTTATAGCTAATGAAGTTATCATTTATTAAAATATAGATTGGGTTAAATGAAAAGCAATTTAAAAACTAATATTTTAATAATTGCCATTTACTTGAATTTGCTGAGGAAGTCCTGTTTAAACTATCAACCAAATCAGTTATTGTAATGCTTGGTCCTCCTGTAAATATAGATACAATTTCATCCGATTTTGAATCCATAAAAACACGTAATAAATAAGAATTGGGTTTGGTCTCATTCAAACTTGCTAAATTCATCAAAGAACCTTTAATAATTTCTTTAGCTTTTTTAATATCCTGAGTCATTGCATCTAAACCTGAATAATATTTTTGGCTAGATTGTCTTATATCAGCATAAGTTGGAGACAATAGATCGTAAATTAAAAAATATCTACTCAAAGGACCATCAGATTGGTTCCATCCTTTATAGCCTCCTTGCTGAGCTAGATTTGTAATATTAAGTGCTTCTTTAAAATAACGATCACCATAATAAGGCAAAAACGTATCTGCATCCATTCCTAAAATGACAAATGAATAAAATGACAAAACAGAAATCAGATTAGAACTATAACTTGTTGGATTATAAGTCAAATTCTCAAACTCTGTATAATTGAATGTAAAATCCTTATCATTTATATTCAAAACAGGTGAAGAATAAGTAGAATTATAAATATTTCTTGATGATTGCACTTGAATATTAGCAACAAACTGATCCGAACTATAACTAGATAGCGTAATAAACATGGAGCAATTCACTTTTTCCTTTTGCGAAAAAACTTGTCCAGTCCAATCGGTTTTATTGACAAATTCGGTTATGGCAGTTTCTAAGGTTTTAAAAACTTGCTGATTGGCATTACTTATTTTTTGAGTATTTATAGATACAGTACAATTTAACTGTTGGGCTTGAATAAAGCCACATCCTAAAAATAAAAACAAGATAAATCTAATCATAAAAATGTGTTATTACTTTATTCAAAATATCATCAGCCACGGCTTCCTTAGATTTTAATTCTAAAGGCTCAATATTAAATTCACTATCAATAAAGGTAACTTTATTAGTAGGTTTGCTAAAACCAGCTCCTTCATCTTGCAACGAATTTAGAACTATCAAATCTAAGTTTTTTTTCTGAATTTTTGCTTTAGCATTCTCAATTTCATTTTCTGTTTCTAAAGCAAAGCCAATTAAAAATTGCTTTTTCTTGAGTTCACCAAATGAAGCCAAAATATCCTTGGTTTTCTCAAGCTCAATTGTAAAATTATTAACAGCTTTTTTAATTTTTTGTTGAGCAATATTTTTAGGTCTGTAATCTGCAACGGCTGCAGCAGCTATTACCACATCCACATCCTGGTAATATTGATGACAAGCATCATACATTTCCTGAGCCGAAACAACTCGAACAACTTGAACTAACGAGTGATTAATTTGATAATGCGTTGGTCCTGAAACTAGTATTACAGTTGCTCCTAATTTAGCAGCACTCTGAGCGATATCAAATCCCATTTTACCCGAAGAATGATTCCCTATAAAACGCACGGGATCGATTGCTTCGTATGTAGGACCTGCGGTAATTAGTATTTTTTTTCCTTTTAAAGGCAATTTACTTTCAAGGTCTGCTTCTAAAAAAGAAATAATATTTTCTGGTTCAGCCATTCGGCCTTCTCCAGATAAACCACTGGCTAACTCCCCATTTTCAGCTGGAATCATTGTATTACCAAAAGCCTTTAATGCAGTAAAACTTTCAAGAGTAGAAGGATGAATATACATATCCAAATCCATTGCTGGCGCAAAATACACAGGACATTTGGCAGATAAGTAACAGGCAATTAATAGATTATCACACAATCCATTTGCCATTTTAGATAAAGTATTGGCAGTCGCTGGTGCAATGACCATTATATCTGCCCAAAGACCTAATTCTACATGACTATTCCACTGTTCATTTTTTTCGTCTTTATTATAAAATTCTGAAAAAACAGGGTTTTTAGATAGTGTAGATAAGGTAAGTGGAGTTATAAAATCCTTAGAAGCAGGTGTCATTATCACTTGGACATGTGCACCTGCTTTTATGAAGAGTCTAACTAATGAAGCCGTTTTATATGCAGCGATTCCACCAGATATCCCTAGCAAAATCTTTTTTCCGCTTAAAACTGACATTAGTATAGATTATTTATTTGCTTCTCTGTGGTAAATTTTACCATCTAACCATTCTTGAACAGCTAAAGCGTGTGGTTTTGGAAGTTTTTCGTAAAATTTAGAAACTTCAATTTGTTCTTTATTTTCAAAAACTTCTTCTAAACTGTCATTATAAGTAGCAAATTCTTCTAATTTTTCAGTCAATTCTTTTTTAATTTCAGAATTAATTTGATTTGCTCTTTTAGCCATAATTGTTATCGCCTCATACACATTTCCAGTAGGTTCTTCAATAACAGTTTTATTATAAGTTATTGTATTTACCGGAGCATTTGTCTTTTTTAAATCCATGACTTTATTTATTTATTAAATTTTTGTAATTCCTCATCAATTTTAGCTAATCTTTCGTCTGCCTGACTTTTGAATTCAGTATTTGGTTTGAATTTAACCAAGTTATTATAACAAGTTTTGGCAGTTATCAATCGGTCTTGCATTTTTATATAAATACTATTTATTGCTAATAAATAAGCTGAATCTAGTTTATAATACAATGCTTTTTCTTTGTAAGAAGTTCCCGGATAATCTGCAATAAAATTATCAAATGCAATTAATGCTGATTTGTAATTTGAAATTTTATAATATTGAAAAGCATTTTCATAAACCTTACGTTCTATCTTTTCATTTAACTTTTTTGAAATTTCATTAGCTTCAACAATATATTGCGAATTTGGATAACGATCAATAAATCCTTGAACCTTTTCAATCGCTTTATAAGTATCCGTTTGATCAATACTGTAAACCGGAGATAACATAGCATAACTCTTAGCTCCCAAAAACAAACACTCTTCTGCTTTTTCGCTTCTTGGATATCCTGAATTAAAACTATCGAATTGATATCCTGCTAAATAATACTGTTTTGTTTTATACAAAGATTGCGAATACATATAAAACAACTTTTCTCCTTGAGGTTTTCCTCTGTATGAAGGAGCCAATTGTTCGAAAAGACGAATTGCTTTTGAATATTTACCTGCTTCATATAATTTTGATCCTACATCAAATTTAAAAGCTACATCTTCTTTCTTTAACGCATCTTGGTATTCACTACAAGAACTAAAAAACAAAACAACAAGTAAAACAGATATTATTTTTTTCATTATCATCCACTAATTTTTTATTTACTGCCTTGTGTTTATTCGCAATAAAAGCCACCAAAGTTAGGTGGCAAATTTAGTTATTAATTTAGCTATTACAAAATATTTCTTTTGTTAAAAAAAACACTGCAATTTTAAGAGTTTTTGACCATTTTTTTTACGAAAAGATCCATACGATTTGACAACGATTCATCTACAGAAACCAATGGTAAACGAAGTACATTTTCAGTTACACCTAGAATTTTTAATACTTCTTTAATTCCTGCAGGATTTCCTTGTTCAAAAATCATATCAATACAATCAGCTAATAAATATTGAAGTTTAAAAGCATCATCAACTTTTCTATTCAATCCTAATCGAATCATCTCTGAAAATTCTTTTGGAAAACCTTGACCTATTACTGATATAACACCTGCACCACCAGCTAAAACAATTGGCAATGCAATCATATCATCACCAGAAATTACTAAGAAATCTTTAGGTTTATCTTTTATAAGTTGCATCGCTTGAACTAAATCCCCAGCCGCTTCTTTTATAGCAACAACGTTGTCGAAATCATTTGCCAATCTAATTACAGTTGCTGGCGACATATTACTAGAAGTTCTACCTGGTACATTATACAAGATTACCGGAATCGGAGAAACTTCAGCAATCGCTTTGAAATGTTGGTATATTCCTTCTTGAGTCGGTTTGTTGTAATAAGGAGAAACAGATAAAATTGCCTCGAAAGCCGAAAAATCTCTTGTACGCAATTCTTCAACAATTTTTAATGTATTATTTCCTCCTACACCAAGAACCAAAGGCAATCTACCTGCATTAGCTTCTATTATAGTATTTACAACTAATTCTTGCTCATCTGCTGATAGTGTTGCATTTTCTGCCGTTGTACCAAGCACAACCAGATATTCAACCCCACCATCTATCGATAAATTTACAGTTCTTTTTAGAGCTTCAATATCAATTGTAAAATCGTTTTTAAAGGGTGTAATTAGGGCGACTCCAGTTCCTATTAATGATTGCATAATTTAAATTATATTTTGTTTAATATTTTTAAGTATCGAAATAACTCATTTGTAAAGCCTTTATAATTTTCAAGGGCAATGTTAAACAACAAATGATTTAGTCTTTTATCTACAGTTGAAAAACCAACCTTAAATTTCGCTTTCGAATTATTAGTTAAAAGCAATAAAAATGGTTTATCTTCATCATAATAACTTATTAATAAATCAAACTCATCTGAAATAAATTCATTTATTACCTCTTGAGTAAATTCGCCATTTAGATTTAAATCTTTTAATCCAAATGTTAATTGCGAATACACTTGTTTACTCTTTATGACATCACGATAAGCAATAATCTTAATAGCGTTATCAGCAATACCATTTAGAACAATCTCTTGTTTTAAAGCATTTGTTTCTAAAAAATGGCTTTCATCAACAATCAAACCAACTCTCACAACAGGGCGATTTAAAGACTCTTCTTTAACATTACACAGTTGCCTTTTCAAGGTTTTTTTTAATAAAAAGCTCTTTATATTATTTAAAAACATAGCACTTTTACAGGATTACAAATTTACTTATTTCAGTTTCATTTGAGTTGGTAAATCTAAAAAACTATAACGACTATTTAAAACTTTTTGTTATATTCTTAACATTGTTTTCACAGCATTTGATTTACAATTAAAACAAATACAATCAGTAACAAACAAAATTATTGAAATTTAAAACTTAAAAAAACATCCGATAAAACTAATCATCCGATAAATCTTGATTAACTTTATCCTTTTCTAAGAAGTAATTCACCATAAAAAAATAGGATAAAAATTGAGTAATTAAGCTAATAAAAGTGAAAGCATAATTGTAGATATAAAACTTATAGATAACAAAAAATATATCGGTAATAACAAAACAAATACACATTAATACCCCGTTGAAGAAAGCATAACTTCCGCTTTTGATATAGTTTATAACAGAAACAATACTCAAAAAACTCAAAATTATTCCAAAGAAAACATACATAGAAAAGTCTAATTCTAAGTTTTCCAATTTCAACTTCAAAATAGAATAACAAATACTACCAACACCAAAAATTAGAATAGAAATCGAAATTAAATCACGATAATTAAATTCAAAAAACTCAAGCTCTTTTTGAGCAATATATAGCAACAAAATATAAACCAGTAATACACACAAAAAAGAACCCATAGCCGATTCTTTAATTCTCAGTGTATTAAAAACATCTCTAACAAAAAGCAATAAAAAAATTGTAGCTTTTAAAAATGATATTTTATAGTTATTGGATACAAAATAATAAATAAACAAGGAAGGTATTATCATAGATTTTGCACAAAGCAACATCATATCATCACCTAATAATTTAAATACAACTACCAACGCCGAAGTAATAAAAAAAAGTATAAGTGATGGCGTATTAGCTTTCATGTAACATTTCTATAAATCGATCTTCTGAAATTATCAAAACGTTTAGCTTAGTTGCTTTTTCTAACTTAGCAGGTCCCATATTATCTCCAGCAACAACAAAATCAGTCTTTGCGGATATAGAACTACCTACTTTTCCACCATTATCTTCGATAGCTTTTTTGAGTTCATCTCTTGAATAAGTCGAAAAAACACCCGAAACAACAAATGTTTTTCCTAAGAATTTTTCTGTCGCATTTGGATTAATTTTTTCAATAATCTCAAATTGTACACCATAACTTTTTAACCGCTCAATTATTTTCTTATTTTCTTCGTTCTCAAAAAATTCAATTACGCTTTTGGCAATTCGTTCACCGATTTCATCAACTAAAATTAAATCCATTAAAGATGCCTGACTTAGTGCCTCAATATTTTTGTAATGCTTCGCTAATTTCTTGGCAACTGTTTCACCAACAAAACGAATACCTAAAGCAAACAACACACTTTCGAAAGGAATATTTTTAGAATTTTCAACTCCTTTCACTAAATTCTCAGCTGATTTTTGTGCCATTCTTTCTAAATGCAAAATATCCTCAACTTTTAATTCATACAAATCAGCATAATTATGAACCAAATCATTTTTGTAAAGCAAGGCAACCGTTTCACCGCCAAGACCCTCAATATCCATTGCTTTTCTAGAAATGTAATGCTGAATTCTTCCAATAATTTGAGGTGGACAACCGTAAAAATTTGGACAATAATGATTTGCCTCGCCTTCACTACGAATCAATTCTGTTTGACATTCTGGACAATGAGTAATGTATTTTGTAATTTCTGAATTATCAGGTCGTTTACTCAAATCAACTGCTATAATTTTCGGAATAATCTCCCCTCCTTTTTCAACAAAAACAGTATCATCTATTCTAATATCTAATTTTTCTATTTGATCGGCATTATGCAAAGAAGCACGTTTTACAATAGTCCCAGCCAATTGTACAGGCTCAAGATTAGCAACTGGCGTAATAGAACCTGTTCTCCCTACTTGATACGAAATAGAATTTAGTTTTGTAAAAACCTGTTCAGCTTTAAACTTGTATGCCATTGCCCAACGAGGAGATTTGGCTGTATATCCTAATTCGTCTTGATAATGCAAATTATTAACCTTAACCACAACTCCATCAGTTTCATATGGAAGATTATGTCGATGAACATCCCAATATTCAATAAATTGAAAAACTTCTTCTAAACTAGAAGCTAATTTAGATTCGTTTGGAACTTTGAAACCCCATTTTCTAGCCGATTCCAAACCTTCAAACTGCGATTTAAAAGGTAATTGGTTCCCAATAACAAAATACAATAAACAGTCCAAAGGTCTTTTCGCAACTTCGGTACTATCTTGTAACTTTAAACTTCCCGAAGCCGTATTTCTAGGATTAGAATAAGGAGTTTCTCCAATTTCTATTAATTCCTGATTCATTTTTTCGAATCCTGCAAAAGGCAATATTATCTCTCCACGAATAGCAAATTTCGCAGGAAAATCTCCTTTTAATTGTAATGGAATAGATTTTATAGTTTTAATATTATTAGTAACATCATCACCTTGAAAACCGTCACCCCGAGTCACAGCACGAGCTAGTTTTCCGTTTTCGTAAGTAATACTGATAGAAGCACCATCATACTTTAATTCACAAGTATACTGCAAAGGAACATCACCTAAAACTTTCTGAATTCGAACTTCCCAATCTTGCAAATCTTCTTTAGAATAAGAATTATCTAAAGAATACATGCGATATTCATGCGGAATAGTTTCAAAATTTTTCGTGATCGTACCTCCTACTCTTTGTGTAGGCGAATTGACATCAAAAAAATCTGGATGCTTATTTTCTAAATCCTGAAGTTCTTTTAATTTCATATCAAACTCATAATCAGACAACGTTGGATTATCCAACACATAGTAATTATGATTGTGAAGATTGAGTTCTTCTCTAAGCGTTTGTATGGTTTCCTGTATATTCATAAAGCAAAAAATTGGCTATTCTAGTCGACTTAATAATCTACTAAAATAACCAATTTAAAGTTTAAAAATCAAATTTATGATTCAATAATCGTATTAATTTGATTGTATAATTGTCCATCACTCAAAATAGAACCTTGCTGAATTAATTGAAAAATGGAAAGATTACGTTCTTCCGTAAATTCTTTTTTACCGGTTTTCATTTCAATAGTTTCGGTAAACATATTATCACTCAGCCATTGCAATCCTTCTTTGCTCAAAAAATCAACTTCAGGAACCAATGATTTCAAAACGATTGATTTTATATGTGTATCAAAACATTGAAACAAGAAAATATGATTTTTAGAGAAAAATTCCAAATAATTAGCATTAGTCAAAACACCTTCCCAAACTAAATCTGAAAAAACATCCAACTCTTGCTCAGCTACTTCTGGTTTCTCCGCTTTTATCTGATCCCATTCCGCTTTATCAATTGTCTGAGTTGCCAAAAAATTAGTGAATTCCTGCGTTAACTCTTCAAATTGTTCTTTTGTAAGTCTGGCGTATTTCATGTCATTGCGAGGAACGAAGCAATCTCGTTCCAAATATTTAAAAGTTAATAATGATGTGATTGCTTCGTTCCTCGCAATGACACTAAACAAAAAAAATCCCGACTTTCATCGGGATTTCAATATATACATTTAAAAATTATGCTTTTTCAGCAACAATTTCGTATGCTAATTCAACGATTACATCTCTGTGTAATCTTACTGAAGCAGAATATTTACCAGTACGTTTAACGATACCAGAAGTAATAAATTTTCTATCAATTACTTGACCACCTTTAGCTAAAGCTTCAGCGATATCAATGTTTGTAATAGATCCGAATAATTTTTCACCACCTGCTTTAGCAGAAATTTTAATTTCGATAGCTTTTAAAGCTTCAGCTAATGCTTTTGCATCTGCTACAACTTTAGCTTCTTTGTGAGCTCTTTGTTTTAGGTTTTCAGCCAATACTTTCTTTGCAGAAGAAGTAGCTAAATGAGCGAATCCTTGAGGAATCAAGAAGTTACGACCGTATCCGTTTTTCACAGTTACTACATCATCTTTAAATCCTAAATTTTGAACGTCTTGTCTTAAAATAAGTTCCATGTTGTTGTCCTTTATTTGAGAAGTTAGGTTTCATATTTCAGAAAACCAACAACTGTTAATTTTTAATTATTTTAATAAATCGGCCACGTATGGCATTAAAGCTAAGTGACGAGCTCTTTTTACAGCTACAGAAACTTTTCTTTGGTATTTTAATGAAGTTCCAGTTAAACGACGAGGAAGAATTTTTCCTTGCTCATTAACGAATTTCAATAAGAAATCAGCATCTTTATAATCGATATATTTGATACCTGATTTTTTGAAACGACAATATTTTTTAGTCTTGTTAGTTTCTATGTTCAAAGGCGTAAGATATCTGATATCCCCGTCTTTTTTTCCTGAAGCAGATTGTTGTAATGTTGCCATGATAATTAAGCTTTTTGAGATTTAAGTTTTGCTCTTCTTCTTTCAGCCCAAGAGATAGCATGTTTGTCAAGACTTACAGTTAAGAAACGCATAACTCTTTCGTCACGTCTAAATTCAGTTTCAAAAGCGATAAGAACTTCTCCTGATACTTTAAATTCGAACAAATGGTAAAAACCACTTTTCTTGTTTTGGATTTCGTAAGCCATCTTTTTAAGACCCCAGTCTTCTTTAGATACCATTTCTGCTCCTCTACTAGTAAGAAAATCTTCAAATTTGCTTACTGTTTCCTTTACCTGAACTTCAGATAAAACGGGATTTAAAATGAAAACAGTTTCATAATGATTCATAAATAATATATTTATTTGTTAAATTGGGTGCAAAAGTAATCATTTTTTTTAAACAAACAAACCTTAAGCAATCTTAATCGATGAACAGCGAAAAAAAAGTTGATTTTAAAAAATTTATTCAAAAAAAAAACTATTTTTACTTTACCAAATCAAAAACTTGATACTATGAAACTAAACTGTGTTGTTGTTGATGATAGTTCAATACAAAGAATGATTATTGCAAAATTAGTTAATAATCATACTAACTTAAACCTAATTGGAGATTTTTCAAATGCTATCGAAGCTAAAAGCTGTATGACAGTTCATACAGTTGATTTAATCTTTCTTGATATTGAGATGCCAGTTATTAGCGGTTTTGATTTTCTTGATGGTTTGAAAACAAAACCTCAAATCATTTTCATTACTTCAAAAGCAGAATATGCTATGAAAGCATTTGATTATGATGCTACTGATTATTTGCAAAAACCAATTTCTATTGAACGTTTTAATGCCTCTGTCCGCAGAGCGATTGATCAATTCCTTCTTAAAAAGGAAAACAAAGAAGATGAAGGTGAGCATATTTTTATTAAAAGCAATCTGAAAAAATTAAAAATATATACTTCTAAAATTAAATGGATTGAGGCTTTTGGTGATTATGTAAAAGTAGTTACAGAAGACGATAGTAATCTAGTTCTTTCAACAATGAAATCTTTCGAAAATGATTTATCAAAAGAAAAATTCATTAGGGTACACAAATCATATATTATTAACATTGATAAGATTGATCGTTTTAACAGTAAGTTTGCAGAAATCGGTCTAACTAAAATTCCTTTGAGCCGAAACAAAAAAGAAGATTTAGTGAGAGCACTTGCCTATTCTTAAAAACTTTAATAAAAATCAACATTTACAGTAACCTTAATTGCTCTGTATTGAGAAACAGCCTCAAAACTATTTAGAATTTTCTGGATAGTTTTTTTTGTGCCTGCAATAGAAGTATTTTGAGGTATTTTAATTATTATAGTTCTTATATATTCATTTCTGATTCTGCTGATAACAGGCTCTTCGGGTCCTAAAACAGGCATTGCCAGATTTTGACTCAAAACTTGATACAGCCACATAGCGCCCTCCTTTAGTTTATCAAAATCACGTTGTTTTAAAGTTACTTTTATAATCCTGAAATAAGGCGGATACTTATATATTTGCCTGTCATACAATTGCTCATTATACATTCCTAAATAATTTGAATGAGTAACTTGCTGAATCGTATTGTGATTTGGATTATAAGTCTGAATAACTACTTTCCCTTTTTTATCAGATCGCCCAGAACGTCCCGCAACCTGGGTCATCATTTGAAAACTTCGCTCGAATGCCCTAAAATCAGGATGATATAGCATTGTATCGGCATTCATAATCCCAACCAAACTTACATTATCAAAATCCAATCCTTTGGCAAGCATTTGAGTTCCTACCAAAATATCAAACTCACGATTCTTAAAACTATCAATTATTTTTTCAAAGCCAAATTTTCCTCGAGTAGTATCCTGATCCATTCTGCCGATTTTAGCATTTGGAAAAATAGTAATTAACTCTTGCTCAATTTGTTCGGTTCCTAGCCCTTTTGTAGTCAAATCTACACCATGACAGGCATGACAATGAGTCGGATTAGCTATGGAATATCCACAATAATGGCAACGCAATTGATTTTTATGTTTATGATACGTCAAACTCACATCACATGATTGACAATGCGGAACGTGTCCGCAAGTAATACATTCAATAATTGGAGAAAATCCTCTTCTGTTCTGAAACAAGATCACTTGTTCCCCAGCCGATATAGATGTAGTAATTTCTTCTATCAAAATATCACTAAAATGCCCATTCATTCTTTTTCGAAAGTACTTATCTTTCAAATCCACCAACAAAACTTCCGGCAAACTTGCATTCCCAAAACGCTTCAGAATTTCAACAAAACCAAATTTATTAGATTTTGCATTATAATAGGTTTCAATACTTGGTGTCGCTGAACCTAAAAGCACTTTCGCCTGATGCGCATTCGCTAAAACAATAGCAGCATCACGAGCATGGAACCTCGGAGCTGGATCGGATTGTTTAAAAGTTTGTTCGTGTTCTTCATCAATAATTATAAATCCTAAATCATAAAAAGGCAAAAACAAAGCCGATCTGGCACCGATTACAATTTGGGCTTTTTCAGCATTTAACAAAACCTGATTCCAAACTTCTACCCTTTCGTTATTACTGTATTTGGAATGAAAAACCACCACTTTATTTCCAAAATGCGCTCTAATTCTAGATACCAATTGAGCAGTTAAAACAATTTCAGGCAACAAATACAGTACTTGTTTTCCTGTCGCCAAATATTCTTCTATAAGTTTTATGTAAATTTCAGTCTTTCCACTAGATGTAATTCCGTGAAGAAGACAAACGGATTGCTGTTGAAAACTTTCTTTTATGGAATCAAAAGCATTTTGCTGATCTAGACTCAATTGAAGTTCTTCTTCTCTTCCTTTTCCAGAAAAATTAATTCGGTCTTCTTGCAAAAAATAATCTTCCAAAATTTCCTTTTCAATCAAAGCCTTAACAATAGCAGTTGAAGATTGAGCGGCTTCCACTAATTTTTTAACTGTAATTGGTTTTTTTTCGGAAGCACTTAATTGAAAATAATTCAACACTATTTCCTTTTGTTTATTAGCACTTTTTAAGATTTCGAGTAAATCTTTTAAACCATCATTAGAATCGTACTTTGGATGTAATCGCACATATCTTACCAATTTAGGCTTGTATATTTCCTGAAGTTCTTCTTGTAATAAAAGAATATTTTTATCAATCAATTTTTGAATAACAGGAAAAATATTTTTCTTATTCAAAATTGAAATAATCTCTTGTATCTTTAATGAACTCTGTTGCTGTATGGCTTCATAAACTAAATATTCATCATCTGAAAGCAGGCTTTCATCAACAAATGAATCATTTTTTCTAGTTATTAGTGTTTCGCTTTCTAACAGCAATGCGCTTGGCATAGCATTACGATACACATCGCCAATAGCACACATATAATAATTAGCAATCCAAAACCAATGAGTAATTTGAAACTCGGTTACTATAGGGATTGTGTCTAAAATTTGATGAATTTCTTTAGCTTCATATAAAGTAGGTTTGTTATTGTGAATTTCAATAACCAAAGCCGTATATATTTTACTTTTTCCAAAAGGCACCGTAACCCTCATTCCTTTTTTTATAAAAAGAAATTCAGTTTCCGAAACTTTGTATGTAAAAGTCTTGGCAAGCGAAAGCGGTAAAACAACTTCTACAAAATGCATTAAATAATTTTAAATTTAGATTGTTCATTTTGGGTTTTGATAGTACGAACCCCAAAATAACATTATTTCACTCGATACCAATATTGGGTTCTTCCAAATAAAGAAAAACCGATAAAGCCTCTAACTTTTAGTTTGTCTTTTTCATCAAGTGTAATGAAACATTTATACTCTTCTCCTTTTAAGGGATCCAAAATTTTACCACCATTATATTCATCTCCGTCTTTTACAAGACCTTTAATGATTACTAATCCTAAAATTGGAGCATTTTTATCTTCACCTGAACATTTCGTACAAAGATCTTTTCTCTTTTGAGGATTAATAATATCAATAATTTTTCCGTAGATTTTTCCTGATTTTTCATAAATTTCTACGATTGATTTGGCTTGACCTGTCTCATCATCAATGGTTTTCCATTTTCCCAAAACAGACTGGCTTTGCATATTGGAAATCACCAAAAAAAACACAACTAAACTAAATACGATACTTTTTTTCATTTTTTCCTAAATTATTGATACTAAAATTTTATTATTCGAAATAAAGATAGCCAATTTTGTTTGATTTCCTTTTAACAAGAATACAAAATTTCATAAAAAAAAACAGTATTTATTATTAAACATTAGTAGTGCGATTTACTTTTCTTAATTTATGAATAGTTGCATTCAACTCAAATCCTAATAATAAAATCATACAGTTAATCCATATATAAAACATCATGATTAACAATGTTCCTATCGAACCGTACAATTCGTTATATTTTGAAAATCTAATCACCCAAATTCCGAAAAAATAAGAAGAGACAACTATCAGAATCGTTGTAAAAACAGAGCCAATGCTTATAAAAGGAGGCTTATGCGACTGTTTTGTTCCGTATCTCAATAAGATAGAAGAAGTTATTAAAATCATTAAGATTACAAAAATATATCTTCCTAAAATAATTAACGGAATTTGCTCACTTAATACATCTTGAATAGTTGTCTTTTGGATAACAACCTCAAAAACAACAATGATAGATACTGTTAAAAGCAAAAGAATAGACAATGTCAATGAAATCCCTAAGGCAACTAAATATTGTTTTAAGAAACCTCTTTTCTCTAAGACATGTTTCGAAGATTCAAAACCTCCAAGAATACCGTTTATACCATTTGCCATCAAAAAAATAGACAGTAGAAACCCCGAAGATACTAATCCAGAATGGCTATTATTAAGAATATCATTGATGATATTTGCAATTGCATCATACGTATTTGGAGGAACACCTTCCTTTACAAATTCTAGAAAATCATTTTGAAATCCTTCAATAGGAATATAAGGTATTAAATTTAAAATAAATAAGGCAAATGGAAACAATGCCATGAAGAAACTAAACGCAACTGCACTTGCATGATACGAAAAAGCACCTTCTATGATTCCTTTAAAATACATTTCTAATAAATCATAAAGCGAAAAACCTCCTAAACCAGGCATTTTTATCTTTTTCAAGACATGCATCAAGCTTCTTATTACAGGGATTTTTTCAACCTTATTCTCAATTTTGTAAGTCATATTCTAAATTGCTTTTAGACTTAAATCCATATTATAAATAGAATGAGTCAAAGCACCTGATGAAATATAATTCACTCCACATTCTGCATATTGACGCATTGTATCTTCATTAATATTTCCTGAAGATTCAGTTTGGCATTTGTTACCAATTAAAGCCACCGCTGTACGAGTATCTTCATAATTGAAATTATCAATTAATATTCTGTGTACTCCTTCACTTTTTAGAATTTCTTCAATTTCAGAAAGATCTCTAGCCTCAACAATGATTTTTAAATCTAAATTATTTTCATTAAGATAAGCTTGAGTTTTGGCTATTGCCAAAGTTATGCCGCCCGCAAAGTCAATGTGATTATCTTTTAACATGACCATATCGTACAAAGCAAAACGATGATTTTCTCCTCCTCCAATTGTTACGGCCCATTTTTCGGCTACACGAAATCCTGGAGTCGTTTTTCGAGTGTCAAGTACTTTTGTGTTTGTACCTTTTAACAATTGCACATAACTATTTGTTTTCGTTGCAATAGCACTCATGCGCTGCATTGAATTTAGCACCACTCTTTCTGACTTTAAAATAGATTGTGAACTCCCAGAAACATGAAAAACAACATCTCCTTTTTTTACTGGGGCTCCATCTTCTATAAAGGTTTCAATTTGCATATTAGGATCTACATATTCAAATATCATTTTTGCAAAAGCTACTCCGGCAATAATACCATCTTCTTTTACCAATAATTTTGCTTTACCCATTGCTTTTTCAGGAATACATGCTAATGAACTATAATCTCCACTACCAACATCTTCTCTAATAGCATTTGCAATCAATACCTTTAATTCGTTTTGAAACTGTGCTTCAGTAATCATTTTTTTTCATTTAAATAAGATGCTAAAATAGGGTTTATTTTGTGTATTAAAAAACAAGTACATTTGAAAAAATCAAATTCAAAATAAAAAAACTGAATATTCAACTTCTCAATTTGATTTTTAATTTTAGCTTTTATTCTATCCCTTTTTGATCAATTATATAAACAAATGCCGCCATAGTTGCCGCACCGAGTTCTAATTCTCTTTTATTAATTGCATCGAATTTATCATTGGCTGCATGATGATAATCAAAATAACGTTGTGAATCAGGTTTTAGACCAGCTTTTATAATTTTTTTAGACGTTAAAAGCTCAATATCTGCCCCTCCTTCACCAACTGTAAAACTATGAATTAAATAGGGCTCAAATAATTTTTTAAAACCTTGTATTCTTATAAAATTAATTTCATCACAATCAATTGTAAAACCTCTAGGTGTAAATCCTCCAGAATCACTTTCTAGTGCAAAAATATGGTTCTCCTGGTTTTGCTTTGAAACTTCCTCATACTTAGCACCTCCTTCGCCACCGTTTTCTTCATTCATAAAAAGAACAACACGAAGCGTATTTTTTGGTTTGTAATTTAAATTTTTAAAAATATTCATTACCTCCATACTTTGCACCACACCTGCTCCATCATCGTGAGAACCATCGGCTAAATCCCAAGAATCGAGATGACCTCCAACAACCATTATATTTTCTGGATGCTCAGTTCCTTTCAACTCTCCAATTACGTTATAGGACAACACATCTGGTAATGTCTGACAGCTCTGTTTGAAATAGAACTTTAAATTTGGATTACTTTTTAAAGTTTTACTTAACAATTCGGCACCATTTGTACTAATTGCAGCAGCAGGAATATATTTCTCTTCTGGTAAATCTCCATAGCTTTGCCCACCAGCATGAGGAAAGTCATCCAAACGCAGATTTAAGGAACGCACAATTGTTCCTACCGCTCCATACTTTACTGCTTCTATCGCTCCAGCACGTCTTTGATCACCTGCTTGAAAATAAGCCTCAAAAGTATCTAGCTTTTCAGGATCCATAGGTCTGTTATAGAATACTATTTTTCCTTTTATTTTTTCAATTCCTAAATCTTTTAATTCATTTAAACTATGCACTTCAATTACTTCGGCTATTATGCCTTTTTTGGGTGTAGCAATAGAACCACCCAAAGCACAAATCGAAACTTTTATTTGAGTTTTATTATCTTGAATATAAGCCGTTTCTTTTTTTCCACGAACCCAATGTGGAACCATTACTTCTTGCAAGTACACTTTATCAAAGCCCAATGTTTCCATTTGAGTTTTTGTGTACTGAACTGCTTTTTCTGCTCCAGTTGAACCCGATAATCTAGAACCAATGGTATTAGAAAGATAGTCTAACCAAGAATAACATTTTGAATTTGTTAATGCCGAATTATAAACTTCTTTAAAAAACTGTTGCTCTTTAAGTTGAGCAAACAAAGCAATATTATTTACTAAAAATAGCAAAATAAGTAGTTTTCTTTTCATTTTAAATCAATCAAAATTTATACTTAACCCGTTGGGTGTAATTATTTTCAACACATAGAAACGTAGATTATGTAAGCTCGAAAAAGGGCATTTCGCTTTTTTTAATTCAACAACAAATGATATACCTGATTGGCAATTTCGATTTCTTCATTGGTAGGGACAACCAAAATTTTAGTTTTCGATTCTTGTAAATTGATTTCTCTAATTTCTTTGGAACGAATTTCATTTTTAGCATTGTCTAATTCTATGCCGAAAAACTCCATATCGGTACAAACTAACTTTCTCATGTTAGACGAATTTTCACCAATTCCCGCAGTAAAAACAATGGCATCCAATCCATTTAAAGCAGCTGCATAAGAACCAATATATTTTTTGATACGATACGCATTCATAGCCAAAGCCAATTGACAATCCTTATTCCCCTCACTAGCATGCGATTCAATATCTCTTAAATCGCTATAACCTGTAAGTCCCAGCATTCCGCTTTGTTTCTGCAATAAAGTATTCACTTCTTCTACAGAGTAACCCAATGATTTTGCCATATAAAAAATCACTGATGGATCAATATCTCCACTTCTAGTCCCCATAATTAAGCCACTAATTGGGCTAAATCCCATCGAATGCTCAATACTTTTTCCATTTTTTATAGCGGTGATACTACAACCATTTCCTAAATGTACCGTAATTATATTTTGATGCGGTTTATCAACAGATTTAAGATAATCGATCGCTTTTTCCGAAACATATTTATGAGAAGTTCCATGAAAACCATAAACTCTAATTTTATTTTCGGTTAATAAGGAATTTGGAATAGCGTATTTGTAAGCCACCTCAGGCATCGTTTGATGAAAAGCAGTATCAAAAACCGCTACTTGTTTCGCAGATGAAAAAACATCCTCTGCCACAACAATACCTTCTAGATTAGCAGGATTATGCAAAGGAGCTAACTCAAAA
Organism: Flavobacterium sp. WC2509; assembly: GCF_052683105.1. NCBI lineage: Bacteria > Pseudomonadati > Bacteroidota > Flavobacteriia > Flavobacteriales > Flavobacteriaceae > Flavobacterium > Flavobacterium sp. WC2509. The sequence goes on from NZ_JBQZFG010000001.1 coordinate 570,722, forward strand.
AGTTGTTTTATTTTTTCTTTGACTTCATCATTAATCATAACTGTATCCGAAAAACTAGCCCCTCCATGTACTACTCTATGTCCTACCGCCTGAATTTCATTAGTACTTTTTATCACTCCTTTTTCTTCATCCATTAACAATTCGGCAATTTTTTTAAGCCCCGTTTTATGATTTGAAATTGGTAGCGTTTCTTCCAATGAAACACTATTTGTTTTATATGTAAAGTTTGAAGTTTCTAAACCAATTCTATCAATCATTCCCGAACAAATAACTTCGGCAGCAGGCATTTCAATTAATTGGTATTTTATAGAAGAACTTCCTGCGTTTATAATTACTATTTTCATTTCTATTTATTTTAAGATTCTGAGTCCCAAAGCTACTAAGAAGCTAAGTTTTTTTTAGTGCTTTTTAAAATCCTTGTGCTTGAATTGCTGTAATAACAACGGTATTTATAATGTCATCTACAGTACAACCTCTGCTTAAATCATTTACAGGTTTATTTAATCCTTGCAACATCGGGCCGATTGCTAATGCTCCTGTTTCTCTTTGAACTGCTTTATAGGTATTATTTCCTGTATTCAAATCAGGGAAAATCAAAACGCTGGCATAACCTGCAACTTCTGAATTTGGCATTTTACTCTGTCCTACTTCTGGATCAACAGCTGCGTCGTATTGAATTGGTCCTTCGATTTTAAGATCTGGACGTTTTTGTTTTACTATTTCGGTGGCAGCTCTTACTTTATCTACTTCATCGCCTTTTCCAGATGAACCAGACGAATAGGATAGCATAGCTATTTTAGGTTCGATACCAAAAGCCAAACTAGACTCGGCAGAAGAAATAGCAATTTCTGCTAATTGTTCTGCTGTAGGATTTGGATTGATGGCACAATCTCCAAAAATAGATACACGATCTTCTAAACACATAAAAAATATGGAAGAAACAATAGAACAATTGGGTTTTGTTTTGATGAATTGTAAAGCAGGCAAAATAGTATGTTGCGTTGTATGTGCTGCTCCAGAAACCATTCCGTCAGCATGCCCTTTATACACCATCATTGTCCCATAGTACGAACCGTCTTCCATAAGATCTCTTGCTATTTCGAGAGTCATTTTTTTCTCTTTTCGCAACTCATAGTACGTATTCACATAATCATCATACTCCTTAGATTTTCTTGGACTGATAATAGCAACTTTAGAAAAATCGAAAGAGATTCCTAATTCTGCCACCTTACTTTCAATTTGTTTTTTATCGCCAATAATAGAAATATCAACCACGTCCATAGCTAATAATCTGGCAGCAGCAATAATAATTCGGTCATCATTTCCCTCTGGCAGAACAATATGTTTTCGATGTTTTTTCGCTCTTGTCACCAAGTTGTATTGAAACATTTTTGGCGTTATCCCTTCAGCTTCAAATTTGATAAATTTTTCGGTTAAACTCTCTAAATCAACATAATCATCAAAGGTCTTGATCGAAGTTAAAATCTTTTCTTTATTATCAGCATAAATTTTAGATTTAATAGACCCAATTTTATTAGTAATATTATAAGTCCCACCATCTACCGAAATAATTGGCACGATAGTAGAGAGTCCTTCTATTAATTTCAAAATACTATCTTCGGGCTTTATATTACCTGTCAAAACTATTCCAGAAATAGCAGGATAATTAGCAGATTCATTAGCCTGTAAAGCCCCTAAAATAATATCGGCACGATCACCAGGTGTGATCACTAATCCATTTTCTTTGAGGTGTAATAAATAGTTACGCAATTGCATGGCACCCACACTAAAACTACCTACTTGATTGTTTAAAAATGCCGCACCAAATAAAACGGTAGCATTCAATTCTTTTACGATCTCTCGAATAGTTGGATTATTCAAACTTGAAATAATTGGAATTGAATTAATCATCACCTCTTCTGGCAGGCTTTTTTTCAGACCAGAAGTTACCAATTCTAAATTTTCAGGTTGTACTTTATTAGCAATTATTGCCAATACTTCGACCTCTTTTGTTTTAAAAGAATCATAAGCCAGATAAAGACTATCTATTAATTCCTCTAACGTTTTTCCGACTCCAGATCCCACTATAATTGTTGGAATCCCTAGATTTTTAGCAATAAGAACATTGGTATCTAATTCGATAACCGTTCCTTCACCAGTAAAACTAGTTCCTTCGACTAATACAAAATCAAATCGTTCTTCTAGACGTTTATATTTTTCGATAATCAAGTCGATTACCTCTCCTATTTTTCCTTGATTTTTTTTCTTGATTAATTTACTTTTGGTGATAGCATAAGCATCATCATATGGGATATCTAAGCCAAAATGATTAATAACTGTCTCAATATGGTTATCAAATTTTCCTTCTTCAAAATCCTCTACGATTGGCCTAAAATATCCCACTTTGGCCGTTCTACCAATAAGCATACTCATCAACCCTAAAGTAATAATTGATTTACCACTACTCTCTTCGCTAGTTGCTATATAAATTGCTTTATTCATTGTTTTGTTTTAATATATTTATATAAAATTACCTATTAAATCTTTTTCTAAATATGACAAAAATCAGTTTTAAATACCAAAAGTTATTTTGTAAATAAGATTAAAACCAATTGCGTTTTTTAAAATAAATAACCATTCCAATAACTGTCAAAAACATAAAACCTATTACAAAATAATAGCCATTAGGTTCCCTTAATTCGGGCATATTATCAAAATTCATCCCGTAGACTCCTACGATAAAGGTTAATGGTATAAATATGACCGAAATAATGGTCAATGTTTTCATAATCTCATTCATCTTATGGGTTTGAGCCGCAAAAAAGAAATTAGAAGCACTTTCCAACGACCCCATATCGGACTCAATTTGTTCCAAAAGCTCTAAACATTTTTGATGCAAACGAGTAAAAAAACTAAAATTATCTGATTCAATTTCATCAAAAACATTATCCTCTTTGATACTTTTAATATCATACAAAGAATCCCGAAGCGGAATAATAGACCTTTTTAAGAAATTAAAATTATCTCTGTGTTTTTCAATTTTTTCTAAGATTATGGGATCAGCACTATTTTTGGCACAATCAATTAAATCTTCTATTTTATTCTCTTCGTCTTCAATAGTTATATAAAAATTACCAATCACAGCATCTAGCAAAATATACAATAGATAATCTGCTTTCTTAGTTCGTACAATTCCAGAATTGGTTCGAATACGTTCTCGTATGTGAGTAAAAAAGTCGCTTCTTTTTTCCTGAAAAGAAATCAGTATTCCCTTTTTCAACAAAAAACTAATTTGTTCCACCCTTATGTCATCAGAACTTTCAGAAGGTAAAATCGATTTTATATTAAAGAATAAAACATCTTTTTCTTCTTCCAGTTTGGTTCTTTTACTGGTATTTAAAATATCTGCCAACATGAAATCATCAATTTTAAAATAGTCAGCAATTTGCTTAAGCAAATAGACATCACTTAATCCATGAATATTCAGCCAATTAGTTTTATTTAAATCAATATGTTTTTCTAAATTATTAATAGTGCCATTCTCATATTCAGCAATTGAACAATCATCATATACGAACAATTGCATTTCAATCTCTTTGCTTTTGTGCAAACCTGTATATTCGAGACTATAAGGTTGTAATCGTTTCCCTTTCTTATACTTAATCTTTCTCATAAAATAATTTGTATAGTAATATTACGAAAAAAAAATAAGTCATTGACTTTAAGGTATAAAAAAACCGAGCCATTTCTGACTCGGTTTTTAGTTTAAAATTTGCAAAAACAATATAAATCTCCCTTTTTTATTTTGCTTGCTCCTTCTAAGTTATTTTGTGATAGTTACGGTATAATGCGAATTAAAATAACCACCATAACCAAAAATTCCTATATACCATGTTCCTGATGGAGGATTAGGAATAGTTACAACATCACTCTCTCGATTTGGACTATCACTCTTATAATCAGTAGTAGCTGTTGTATAAATATCTTTTACTATTGGTGCACTGCCCTTTCTTACATATAAATCTGCCAAGTTTCTGTGATTTGCTGTTGGTTCAGTAGTTTTAATAACCATAGTTTTAACACCCGATGGAACTGTAAATGATACAACTTTTAGATCGTTAGTATCTCCAGTTAAATCTCCCTCTACCAATATAGTAGGTCCTGTATTCCCAGTACCACTTGAACCTGTTGAACCTCCTGAACCAGTTGAACCTCCTGAAGTTGCATTCGATGCAACTACATTATTTACAGAAACTGATGGCGTATTATTCTGTACAGAGATTTTCACAGTGTTTGATGCTTTATTAAACATCGATCTAGAAATAGTACCAGAATAATTATCAGTAGTTATAGTCATTGCCCCACCATTTGTTCCTGCTGTATATCTTTTTTTGGTAAACGATATAGCAACACTTGATGGTAATGTCATCTTCGTTTCAGTGCTTGAAACCAGTTTATTATTAATTACAATGTCAGAAATGAGATTATAATTACTAGTTGTTTTACTTAAGTCTTCCGAAAGTGCGGAAATCCCAAGTAGTTCATCAACAGCCTCATCAACAGCTTCATCAATTGAATCGCTTAAATCTTCACAAGAAGAAATTGAAAAAAATGAAATTAAAGCAATAAAGCAAATAATTTTTTTTGAGTAATTTTTTTTCATAAGTTATCGTTTTTTAATTTTCAAAATTATGACTAATCAAAATTTCTTCAAATACCCATAAAGAAGTATTTTACAATTATGTCTTTCAATAAACCACAAAAAAAACCGAGCCATTTCTGACTCGGTTTTAATTTATAAACTAAAAAGTAAATTATTTTACTTCTTCGAATTCAACGTCTTCAACATTGTCTCCTTGTGCTTGAGCTTGTGGTTCAGCAGCAGCTTGACCTTGTTCTCCTTGAGCATACATAGCTTCTGTAGCTGTTTTCCAAGCTGCATTGATGTTGTCAAGAGCAGTTTGAATAGCTGCAATGTCTTGAGATTGGTGAGCCATTCTCAATTCAGTTAAAGCGTACTCGATAGCAACTTTGTTATCATCAGATAATTTAGCTCCAAGTTCTTTCAATTGAGACTCAGTTTGGAAGATCATTCCATCAGCTTCGTTCAATTTTTCAGCTCTTTCTTTAGCTATTTTGTCATACTCAGCGTTAGCTTCAGCATCTTTTTTCATTTTTTCGATTTCTTCAGATGTTAATCCAGAAGAAGCTTCGATACGGATATCGTGAGATTTTCCAGTTCCTTTATCAGTTGCAGAAACTTTGATGATACCATTAGCATCAATATCAAAAGAAACCTCGATTTGAGGAACTCCTCTTGGTGCTGGTGGAATACCGTCTAAGTTGAAACGACCAATAGTTTTGTTATCAGCAGCCATTGCTCTAGCTCCTTGAAGAACGTGTAATTCAACAGTTGGTTGAGAATCAGCAGCAGTAGAGAAAACTTGAGATTTTTTAGTTGGAATAGTTGTATTAGACTCAATTAAGATAGTCATAATTCCACCCATAGTTTCGATACCTAAAGATAAAGGTGTAACGTCTAATAACAATACATCTTTTACATCTCCAGAAAGAACTCCACCTTGAATAGCTGCTCCAATTGCAACAACCTCATCAGGGTTAACTCCTTTAGACGCTTTTTTACCGAAGAATTTTTCAACTTCGTCAGCGATTCTTGGCATACGAGTAGAACCTCCAACCAAGATAACTTCGTCAATATCAGAAACAGTTAAACCTGCATCTTTTAATGCTTTAGCAACTGGCTCCATAGAACGTTTAACTAATGAATCAGTTAATTGCTCAAATTTAGCTCTAGTTAATTTTTTCACTAAGTGTTTTGGTCCTGAAGCTGTAGCAGTTACGTAAGGTAAGTTGATTTCAGTTTCAGCAGAAGATGATAATTCAATTTTAGCTTTCTCAGCAGCTTCTTTCAAACGTTGTAATGACATTGGATCTAAACGTAAATCAATACCTTCTTCAGTATTAAATTCGTTAGCTAACCAGTCAATAATTTCGTGATCAAAATCATCTCCTCCAAGGTGAGTATCACCATTTGTAGACAATACTTCGAAAACTCCGTCTCCTAATTCAAGAACAGAGATATCAAAAGTACCTCCACCTAAATCGTAAACAGCAATTTTTTGATCAGTTCCTTTTTTATCCAATCCATAAGCTAATGCAGCAGCAGTAGGCTCATTGATGATACGCATAACTTTAAGACCTGCAATTTCACCAGCTTCTTTTGTAGCTTGACGTTGTGCATCATTAAAGTAAGCAGGAACAGTAATAACTGCTTCAGTAACTGTTTGACCTAAATAGTCTTCAGCAGTTTTTTTCATTTTTTGAAGTGTCATAGCTGACAATTCTTGTGCAGAGTACAAACGACCATCAATGTCAACACGTGGTGTATTGTTATCTCCTTTTACAATTTTGTAAGAAACTCTTTTTGCTTCAGCCGAAACTTCACCAAAACCTTGTCCCATAAAACGTTTGATAGAAGCAATAGTCTTAGTTGGATTAGTTACTGCTTGTCTTTTAGCAGGATCCCCTACTTTAATTTCTCCACCTTCAACAAAAGCGATGATAGATGGTGTCGTTCTTTTTCCTTCTGCATTAGGAATAACAACTGCTTCATTACCTTCCATTACAGAAACACAAGAGTTTGTAGTACCTAAATCAATTCCGATTATTTTACCCATTTTTAATATATTTAATTTTATTGTATACTTGTTTTAATAACTCGAAGACTCAAAAGCAATCACTGTGCCAATATAAAAAACCGAGTAAATTGTCAGTTTATAGTACAATTGGCATAAAACAATATGACAAACTGACATTTTGCAATTTATTCACCTCGTCAGTTTGATAAAACTTGTTTTGGCAAGACCCTAATGTCATTAAGTTAAAGATTAATGATAAAATGATTGCTGATTTTTGATTAACGATTTTTGATTTAAGATGTAAAAGACCTCGTAAAATCGACAATCTAATATTTCGCAACACCAAATCTGAAATCTGAAATCGTTAATCCTCAATCTAAAATCTAAAATCTCTTAACTTAATGAAATTGGGCAAGACCCCATTAGGAAAAGGGGCTACTTTAGCATGCGTATATTCGCCCCTTTCCCTAATGCGGTCGGGCTATTGCCATTACTTCGGTAATTTGGCGCTATCCCTCTTGCGGTTCTAACACCTTTAATCAATATAAAACACGATATCGTATCAAAGAAGAAATTGTAAAAATCAGATTAAAAAAACAATGAATTATGACCAACATCCTTTTGAAAAAAATACACGAAATATCTTAATATAAATAACAAAAAAATTATATTTGCATTAACAACTTAAAATTCAAAACATTATGAGAAAAACAACCTTATTACTTGTATTTGCATTGTCATTTAGTTTCGTGAGTGTTTTTGCACAAGCTAGAAAAGAACTAAACTTTGGTCTTGTTGGAATTAATTATGAAATCCCAGTTCATAGAGATATTACAATTGCTCCAGGCGTTGGAACCAATTTCGATTTAGATTGGCTAAATGTTGGAGTAAAAGCTAATTATTATTTCGATAATTTATTCGGAATTTCAAATGCAGCTTGGGATGTCTATGGTGGAGCAAATGTTGGATACGCTTTCGATATGAGAGATGATCATGATAACAACGGACATGACGAAAGTGATGTTGATTTTGGACTTCAAGCCGGAGCTCGCTGGTTTTGGAATGACAAATGGGGTGTATACGCAGAGATAGCTGGCGGAAGCGTATCTGGTCTATCTCCTGCAATTGGATTAACAGTAAAACTATAATACATTCATTTATTGTGATGTCCTAAAAAACAATACAGAATTAAGATAAAAAAATTTAACAGCTGCAAGAACGTTCTTGCAGCTGTTTTTTATTTTATTGAGTTCTGATTTTAATTTTATTCTGAGAAAACATGAGATTTGAATAATGAAACACAAACTTATTATAGACCTCAAGATATTCTTTTCTGTTTTTTTGACGATATGTATAAACTCATCTTTTTTTCAACTCTTAGATTTTCACAAGCTCTTTTAAACATTCATCAATACAATATTTTTTTTCTAAAATTCAAACTGCTAGTGAATTATGATTTATTTCATAACTTAGTATCTATAGAAAAATACCGCTTTTAAATCATCAATCTCAGAGACAGATTTAAATTCAAAATGACAGTAACAAAAAAAAAATCAAATGACAACAGAAATTATAACAACAACACCCGAAAGTGAAATAGTAAGTTCCAGAATTGTAAACTTCTCCAGAGAACTTGTTTATCGCGCTTGGACAGAACCGGATCATTTAAAAAAATGGTGGGGACCTGCAGGTTTCACCAATATTTTTAATGAGTATGATTTACAAGTCGGGGGAAAATGGAGCTTTATTATGCACGGACCTGATAAAGGAAATTACCCAAATGAATGTGAATTTATCAAAATAGAAAAACCGTCATTAATTGCTTGGAAACGCCATTCTAAACCATTGTTTCAAGTACTGGCAACATTTGAAGAAGTATCCAGCGAAAAAACAAAGATTGTCTTTAAAATGCTTTTTAATTCAGCCGAAGAATGTAACAAATTAAGGCCTTTTGTAGTTGACAAAAACGAAGAAAATTTCGATAGACTTGAAAATGAATTAAAAATAATGGATTCATAAATCAAACTATATGTTTTCGAAAATTTATAATTAAATTAACAATTGTTTAAGCACCTGTCTAATAGTGTAATACATTTTATTTAATTATATTTGAAAATAATTTTCTGCCTTTTATTATTATAAGACTTAAAAAATTTTATTAAAAAGTTCATCAAAGTTTTCATTGCCGTTTACAGTTGCCCTATTAATTGCCAAAATGATAGTAATCTTAAATTAACCAAATGAAGCATCTGCATTTTTTATTATTCCTTATTACCATAAGTTTCAATTCTTGTAAACAACAAGATTCAAAAACTGAAAAAAAAACGAGTTCAAAAACCAATATCAGTACTAATACTTTAAGTTGCGAATATACTCCGTCACGTTTTTCTACAAAGGTAAAAGCTCCCGAAGGTATGGTTTGGATTCCTGGCGGTGAATTTATGATGGGTACAGATGAAAAAGATGCATATGGCCCCGAAAAACCTTCACATCCTGTTCGAGTAAAAGGTTTTTTTATGGATGCAACCGAAGTCACAAATACAGAATTTAAAAAATTTACAGATGCAACCGGCTACATAACAATTGCAGAAAAAAAACCAGAGTGGAAAGAATTAAAAAAACAATTACCTCCTGAAACTCCCAAACCAGACGAAAAAGATTTTGTTGCTGCATCATTAGTATTTACCCCTCCCAATTATAAAGTAACAGAAGATGATTACATGCAATGGTGGCGATTTGTGCCTGGTGCCGATTGGAAACATCCCGAAGGACCTAAAAGTAATATAAACAATCGTATGAACCACCCTGTTGTTCACATTGCTTATGATGATGCGCTGGCGTATTGCAAATGGGCTGGCAAAAGATTACCTACTGAGGCTGAATGGGAATTCGCATCTCGTGGCGGATTATCTCAAAACCGTTATGCTTGGGGAAATCAATTTAAATGTGATGGTAAAAACATGGCAAATACTTTTCAGGGGAAATTTCCCGAAGGAGGCATAGCCGAAGATGGATTTCTAACAACATCTCCCGTAAAAAGCTTTCCCGAAAATAAATATGGTTTATATGATATGATCGGTAACGTTTGGGAATGGTGTTCTGATTGGTATGATTCTGAGTATTACAAAAAAATAGATATATCAAAAACTCTTGATAATCCGAAAGGACCTGAAAAATGGAATGACCCCAGAGAACCCTATACTATCAAAAGAGTAACTAAAGGAGGATCATTTCTTTGTACTGATAATTATTGCACCAACTTTCGTCCTGCTGCCCGTAGAGGAACGCCTTATGATTCTGGTGCTTCACATATTGGATTCCGCTGTGTGAAAGACATAAAATAAGAATAAATATTTTTATTTATTTTTTTGTATCTATTTTAATACAAAAAAAATAAACCTATTTAAGTGTATTATCTGAATTTCAGATGTTTTGTTTATGTATAATTTTAAAAAATTAACAATGAATAAAAAGAATACCTATCCGCACATTTCCATCCCTATTTTGATTTCTCAAAAATCAATCTTCTATCAATTCCTTTATGTCAAATCCGACATAGGCATAACCTATACACCTTCTCCTAAAATTAATTCACTCCTAAACCTTTATATATTATGAAAAAAATGAACTATTTATGGGTATTACTGTTAGCAACAGTTAGTACCATTTCGGCACAAAAAAAACCAAACATCCTCATTCTTTGGGGTGATGACATTGGCATTAGTAACATTAGTGCCTACAGCAACGGTTTAATGGGATATACAACACCAAATATTGATCGTATTGCAAAAGAAGGTATGCAGTTTCAACATTATTACGGAGAGCAAAGTTGTACAGCAGGTCGTGCAGCATTTTTAACAGGTCAGCATGGGCTGCGAACTGGTTTAACTAAAGTTGGTTTTCCGGGAGCACCAATGGGTATGAGTCAATTAGACCCTTCTGTTGGAGGAATCATGAAAAATCTTGGTTATGTAACAGGTCAATTTGGTAAAAATCACGTAGGTGATCGTAACGAAAGTTTACCAACCGTGAATGGTTTTGATGAATTTTTTGGAAACTTATACCATTTAAATGCTGAAGAAGAACCAGAATTACCTGATTATCCTAAAGATCCAGAATATTTGAAAAAATATGGACCAAGAGGAGTTTTAAAATGCACCGCTACAAATTCTGATGATGGTACAGTTGACCCTCGTTTTGGAAAAATTGGAAAACAAAAAATTGAAGATACAGGAGCGCTTACTAAAAAAAGAATGGAAACTATAGATGATGAAACATCTGCTGCTGCTATAGATTTTATTAAAAGACAAAATGCAGCTGGAAAACCATTTTTCTGCTGGTTCAATGCTACTCGTATGCACCTTCGTACCCATGTTAGAAAAGAACACAGAGGAAGGTATACTCATGGTGACAGCGAATATATTGATGGTATGATTGAACATGATGAAACTATTGGAAGTATTCTGAAAGCATTAGACGATTTAGGAATCGCTGACAATACTATTGTGGTATATTCTTCAGATAATGGCCCTCACATGAATACATGGCCGGACGGTGCAATGACACCATTCCGTTCTGAGAAAAACACCAACTGGGAAGGTGCTTTCCGTGTTCCTTGTTTGGTACGTTGGCCAGGCGTTATCAAACCAGGACAAATTACGAATGAATTAATGTCACACAATGACTGGATACCAACATTAGCTTCGATTGCCGGAGAACCAGATTTAGTAAACAAATTATTAAAAGGATATACTGCCAATGGTAAAAACTACAAAGTACATTTGGATGGTTTTGATCAAAGTAACTTTTTACGTGGCAAAACTCAAAAAAGTGCTAGAGATAAATTCTTTTATACAGATGACGATGGTCTTTTAGTTGGTTTAAGAGAAGGTGATTATAAATATGTTTTTGCGGAACAGCGTTTAGGCGGAACAATGGGAGTTTGGGCAGAACCTTTTACCAAACTGCGTTTACAAAAAATATTCAATCTATTCCAAGATCCTTTTGAAAGAGCCGATGTAACTTCAAATACATTTTGGGATTGGCAGTTAAATCATGTCCCTGCTATATATGGAGTAATTCAAGATGTAGTTGTATTTGCAGAAACATTTAAAGAATATCCGCCAAGATCAATTCCACCAAGTTTCTCTGCTTATACTATCATGGAAGAGGCTATGAAAGATATTAAAGCACAAAAATATATCGAGAAAAATATTCTTCCTAAACTAAAAGAAGAAGAAACAGATTCAAAAAAGAAAAAGTAAAAACAGAAAGCTTGGGTTATTTATAAAAGTAATCCAGGCTTTTTTTAACTCAAAGAATTACGGCTATGTATAAGAAACTATATGTATTGCCTCTATTTTTATTTTTATTGGTTTCCTGTAAAAACAAAACAGAGGACGCAACTACTGTCGGCAATTCAAATCCAACAGAAACAATTGCAGCCAGCAGTAATCCACTGCCAAGCTGGAATGATGGCACACTCAAAAGCGATATTATCGCTTATGTTGAAAAAGTAACCAAAGAAGGAACACCTGATTTTATTCCTGTCGAAGACCGAATTGCGACTTTTGACAACGACGGAACACTCTGGGCCGAAAAGCCTTATGTTCAGGAATTATTTGCTTTTTATCGGGTAAAAAAAATGGTTGAAGCGAATCCTGCTTTGGAACAAAAACAGCCATTCAAAGCCGTAGTCGAAAAAGACAAAACGTTCTTCGAAAAAGGCGGAGACAAAGCACTTATCGAATTGGTCGCTGCAACACATACGGGAATGACCGAAGATGAGTTTGAAAAAGAAGCAAAAGATTTTTTCACGGGAGCAATATTTCCGGGCAAAAATGTTCCGCTAAAGCAAATACGCTACCAGCCACAATTGGAATTATTGAATTATTTGCGTGCCAATGGTTTCAAAACTTTCATTGTAACTGGTGGTACAGTAGAATTAGTGCGTGCGATATCGGCTGATTTTTATGGTATTCCAAAATATCAAGTTGTGGGAACTTCTTTTAAATACACTTTTGATGATGCAGCTAATAGTATCAAAAGAGAACCCGCTTTGGATTTATTAGATGATAAAGTTGGGAAACCAGTTGGGATTCAATTGCATATTGGCCAAAGACCCGTTTTTGCCTGCGGAAATGAAGGCGGAGCTGGAGATCTTGCTATGCTTAGATATTCCTCAGGAAGCAAATATCCATCTTTTCAAATGATCGTAAATCATAACGACTCTATTCGAGAATACAGTTATCAGGAAAAAGATAATTTATCTTTGAATACAGCTGCTAAATACAAATACCATGTAATCAGCATCAAAGACGATTGGAAAAAAGTATTTCCGGATAAATAATTGGATTACCGTTAAGAGTAAAAAATAAACAACTTTTACTTACAAAAGTTGTTTATTTTTGTTGTTAAAAACAAATAAAAATTTTAAAATAAAAATCATTATGAGAAACACAAGTTTCTATATTACTCCCAAATTAATAGTAAGTACAGTTTGCTTTCTATTAAGTTTTGGTGTTTTTGCACAAGAAGAAACTCCAAAATCAGGAGCAAGTGCCCAAGAACTTGCAGATAAACTGGCCAATCCAGTTGCCAGTTTGATTAGTGTCCCTTTGCAAAACAATCTTAATTATGGTATTGGACCCTATAATGGCACAAAATACACCATCAATGTACAACCCGTAATTCCTTTCAAATTAAGCGAAAACCTAAATTTAATTACCCGTTATATTCTTCCAGTTGTGGATCAAAGAGATATTACAGGCGAAAACACCCATCAGTTTGGTTTAAGTGATGCAACGGTTACCGCTTTTTTTGCACCCAAAACAAAAGGAATTATTTTGGGAGTTGGTCCGGCATTTTTAGTTCCAACGGCCACCGAAAAAGTATTGGGAACTGAGAAATTTGGAGTTGGTCCCAGCGTATTAGTCATGCATCAGGGAAAAGGGCTTTCAGTCGGTTTTTTGGCCAATCAAATATGGTCTGTTGCAGGAAGTGAAGACCGAGCCGATTTCAATCAGTTTTACACCCAAATATTTCTTTCGCACAGTTACAAAAGTGGAGCGAGTTTGGGTATCACTTCAGAAATTACTCAAAACTGGGAAGCAAAAACCACTATGATCACTCTTAGTCCTAACATAGGAGCAGTTACAAAGTTAGGAAGTCAGGCAGTTCAGTTTGCCATTATGCCTTTGATTCCAATAACTGGTCCATCTGAATCGAAACCAGACTGGGGATTAAGAGCTGTTTTATCTTTTATATTCCCAGATTAAAAATGAAACTCTATAAATCATCTCTTTAAAATTCAAAATAAAAATGATTATGAAAAATAAATTTCTCCTAATTCTATCTTGCACCTCTCTGATTTTCAACATCGGATGTAAAAAATCAGAAACTGAAAACGTTGCGTCAACAACAGTTGCGCTATCGGAAACAGCAATAAAAATGGATGGCGAACTGCCTTCAAAAGAGTCAATTCCGGTTTTGTTTGATGAAATGGATTTTCAGCAGGCGACACAATGCTATTTGTGGGGATTGCCTATTGTAGCTTTCGCCGAATGGCAGCACATTCAGTACACAACATTTAATGCCACAAGCAATGATCTTATTTTTTATAATTCATACAACGATCGTTTAGGAATTCTGACAGGAAATGCAACAACGCCTTACATCATATCATTTCTTGATCTTGCCGAAAATGGACCAACGGTTATCGAAATGCCTGCAGGTCACACAGCTGGCGGTCTGGGAGATTTCTGGCAGCGCGAACAAGCCGTTATTGGAGAAATGGGACCTGATAAAGGAAAGGGTGGCAAATATCTTTTGGTTCCTCCAACAATGAAAGATTTTAAACCAGCCGGGTATTTCATCGTTCCTTGTAACACCGTAAATATGTTTTTTGGTTTCAGGGCTTTAGATCCAGATCCAAAAACAACTGAAACTTTGGTAAAACAGGTAAAAATTTATCCGTATGCAAAGCGTGCAAATCCAACTCCAACAAAAGTAATAAGTCCGCCGGCAGATAAAAAATGGTACGGAATTCAGCCAACCGGAATTGCCTATTGGGAAAGACTTCATGCTATTTTACAAGAAGAACCAGTAGAAGAACGGGATCGTTTTTTTATGGCTTGGCTAAGAAATCTCGGAATCGAAAAAGGAAAACCTTTTGCGCCGGACGAACACCAGAAGAAAATTTTAGTTGCCGCCGCCGAAAAAGGACAGCAAATGGCAATGGCAAATTCATTCAGCAAACGTTTTGCAGATGTAAAACATTGGCCTGATAAAAAATGGGATTATGTGATGATCATTAAAGACCCATCACAGCATACCGATAATTATGATGAATTCTTTGAGCGTACTTCTTATTTCTATGAAGCAGTCACCTATTCAAAAGCGATGATTACCAAAACACCAAATGTAGGTCAGGCATATTTGGGTTCTTATTTTGACAATACCGGAAACTGGCTGGACGGAGGAAAAAATTATACATTAAACGTGCCTGCAAATCCGCCTGCAGTTAATTTCTGGTCGATTACAGTTTATGATGTAGCTACACGCTGTTTAATTGACAATCCGCAGAAAAATGCCGATTTGTCTTCGCGCAAAGACTTAATAAAAAATGCCGACGGATCAATAGACTTGTATTTTGGACCAAAAGCACCAGCAGGAAAAGAGAAAAACTGGGTGCAGACTTTAGCAGGAAAACATTGGTTTACCTATATGCGTTTCTATGGGCCAACTGCAGCTTATTTTGACAAAAGCTGGAAAATGGACGATATAAAAGAAGTGAAATAAATAATAAACAACATGAAAAAAATATTCTTATTCGCACTAGTTTCAATTTCTCTTTTTTCTTGTAAAAAGAAAGAAAATGTAAGCAACGAAGTTTTGGATGCACAAATTGCCATAACTAAATCAGCAGATTCTGCAAAAACGATTGCAAAAGAAGCCTGGACATACGCTTTTTCAATGGCAATGAATTATAGAACGATGCATTTGTATGCCTTGGATAAAACCTATCCGGATTATGCAGGAGGTTTTAATAAATTCAAACATTATGATAAAATTTTCACCGCTAAAGATACAGCTGTAGTAACTCCAAACAATGATACTCCCTATTCATGGGCGATTTTAAATTTGGCTGATGAACCTGTTGTACTGGAAGTTCCAGAGGTAAAGGACAGATATTACTCTTTTCAATTTGTCGATTTATATACGTTTAACTTTGCGTATGTAGGAAGCCGTGAAACTGGAGACAAAGCGGGAAAATATTTAATTGCAGGACCTGATTGGAAAGGCGAAAAACCAAATGGCATTGACAAAGTAATTCAATCCGAAACCAACCTTGTGACTTTATTGGGAAGAACAGAATTGAAAATGGCTGCTGGAGATATTGAAAATGTAAAGAAACTGCAATCCCAATACAAATTGTCTCTTTTGCACGAATTTACCAAAGAAACTGCTCCGGCGCATAAAGAATTTACGTTGCCTTATCCTGAATTTAATCAAGTCGATTTAGGTTCTTCAGCCTTTATTGGATTAACCAATAACCTTCTACAATATACTTCTTTGAATCCTGCTGAGACCGAATTAAGAGAAAAGTTTGCCAAAATCGGAATCGTTCCAGGTAAGAAATTCGACCCTTCGCAATATACTCCGGAAGTATTAAAAGCAATAACCGAAGGAGCGCAGGAAGCGGGGAAAGAACTTAAAGACGGAACGGATAAATTAGCTAATGCAACAGATTTATTTGGAACCCGAGAAATGATCAACGGAGATTATACGAAAAGAGCTTTAGGTGCCGCCGCAGGGTTGTTCGGAAATACAAAAGAAGAAGCTGTTTACATAGGAACCCGATCAGATAAAGCGAATAATTTCATGTCTGGAAAAAACAAATATGTGATCCGTTTTCCAAAAGGACAAACTCCTCCAGATAAATATTTCTGGAGTATTACTTTGTATGAATTACCAAGTCGTTATCTAGTAAACAATCCCATTAACAGATATTCTATTGGAGACCGAACAACAGGCTTAAAATATGAGGTTAATGGAGATTTAGTGATTTACATTCAGCATGAAGCTCCTAAAGGGAAAGAATCAAACTGGATTCCAGCTCCAAAAGATGCTTTTTATTATTTGATTCGAATTTATGGCCCGGACGAATCAATATTAAACGGAACTTGGAAAGCCCCACAACCAGAACAGGTTAAATAAACAATTAATGTTGATCTCAAATAGAAATAGTAGAAAAATAAAAGCGCATAAGTCGCACTTCCTTTTTCTACTATTTCAAATTTGATTGAGTTTTATTTCGACAATCAAAATACTAAACCAATTTACGGTTTGCAAAAAAAAGAGGATGAATAAGAATTAAAGTGAATCTTATGTCTGAAAAATTAGAAGAAAATAAAGACAATCTTTCCGACTCAGTCATATCCAAAACAAAACGTTTTGCTAAAGGAAAAGCACTGAGAAAAACCACTTCTCGGTCATTACATCGTCAATGGAAACCATCGGAAAAGCGCGAAGATCCAGTTGCGGTCTTGATTAATACTAATATAGGGAGAATCGAAAGCTTACTCCCTATTCGGTACAGCCGCATGATGGAATCTCCTTTTTCATTTTTTAGAGGTGCGGCAGCAATCATGGCTGCAGATTTAGCGCATTCACCCAATACAGGCATTGAGCTTCAGCTTTGCGGCGATTGTCATCTTATGAATTTTGGCGGATTTGCTACTCCGGAACGCAAGTTAGTTTTTGACATTAACGATTTTGATGAAACGCTTCCCGGCCCATGGGAATGGGATTTAAAAAGACTGGCCACAAGTTTTGCCATTGCAGGAAGATGGAAAAAATTCTCGAATAAAGTATCAAAAGAAATGGCTTGGCAAGTTGCTGACAGTTATAAACGGCACATGTTCGAGTACAGCAAACTATCGGCACTTCAGATATGGTATGCTCACATTGATCTTGCCGAATTAATTGAAAGAGGCGATGACGAAGAATTAAAAACTTTTCAAAAGAAACGCATAAAAAAAGCATTAGAATATTCAGCCCATGAAAAAGAGTTTGCTAAACTCACCCATAAAGAAGGCTCAAGAGCCCGAATAAAAGATGAACCTCCGCTGATATACCATCCATCTGGCGAAGAAGGAGAACGATTATTACGAATAGTAGAAGAAGCACATCTACGCTATATCGAAACGTTATCCGACGACAAAAAAATACTTTTGAAAAGGTATTCATTACACGATTTGGCAATAAAAGTGGTAGGTGTTGGAAGTGTAGGAACGCTTTGTGGCATCAGCTTATTAATGTCAGCGACCGGAGAACCTATTTTTTTACAATTTAAAGAAGCCAGACAAAGTGTTTTGGAACCAAATTTGGCTACAAAAAATAAATACAGCCATCAGGGAGAACGAATTGTAATGGGGCAAAAGCTTATGCAATCCGCCTCGGATATGTTCTTAGGATGGACGAATGATGATCAGAATAAGTTCTTTTATATCCGCCAGCTTCGTGATGCAAAGGTAAAACCACTTTTAGAAATTATGAAGCCTAAAAATATGACTGCTTATGCAAGAGCCTGCGGATGGGCATTGGCCAGAGCGCATGCACGAACAGGAGATCCTTCTATCTTGTCTGGTTATATTGGAAAAAATGACGAATTCGCCAATGCAATTGCAGAATTCTCAGTTTTGTATGCCGATCAAAATGATGCTGATTACGCAAAAATGCTAGATGCAATCAAAAAAGGCCGACTGTCTATCTCAACTGATATATAAAATAAGAATCAATAATAATTAATCATTAACTCTAAATTTTAATAAGATGAACACAAAAAGAAAATCCCTTTTCCTAATTCCAATATTATTATTAGGATTAATTTATGGATGTGCACCAACGGTAAAAGTAACAAATGATTACGATCATGCAGTAAACTTTAGCGAATTTAAAACTTTTGCAACTTTTGATTTACGTGCACAAAAAGGCCAGGTGAATCAGTTAAACGTTGATCGGGTTACAAAAGCGATAATCGCAGAAATGACCGCTAAAGGTTTTAAGGAAACCAGTGATAATCCCGATTTAAAAGTAAACGCAGTTGCGATCTTAAAAAACAAACAGCAGGTTACTGCCAATTCTAATTTCTACGGATATGGTGGTATGTATCGCCCATACGGATATTGGGGCGGCGGAGCAATGATGGGAGGAGGAACAACAACATTTGACACCTATGATTATGTTGATGGCTCATTAGTAATTGACATTGTATCAACAAAAACGGGAAAACTTGTTTGGCAAGGAATTGGTAATGCCGAAATTGACAATAAACCAGACAATCCCGAAGAATTTATAAATAGTTCCGTAAAAAGCATTTTGGCAGGTTTTCCTCCTGGTGCTGTCAAAAAATAGTTTCAATACTGTTCTTTCAAAGCTTACTCCTTTAGATTAAAGGAGTAAAGCTTTGTACAATCCATTGAAATTGGATTTATAAAAAGGTATTTCTTCACAATTCCAATCTGTTATTGACTTTATTTTTTATGAAAAAACCAAGTAGTTCCCTTCGATTTGTATTTACGTGTCTTCTTTTTATACTATCGCTCATTAATATGATGGCGCAAAATAAGCATGTAACCTTAAAAGATTCTCTTGATGGCGCAATTGACATGAGTGATTATATCATTTATGCACATGGTTTTTTAGTGGTTCCAACGATTATTACAGAACCTGCCTTAGGTGGAATTGGAGCTGCAGTTGTACCTGTTTTTCTAAAAAAACATAAGCCTGTTATTGACGAAAATGAAAAAAAAAGAATCATAAATCCAGACATTACAGGTGGAATTGGTATGTATACCGCGAATAAAAGCTGGCTTGCTGGAGGATTTCGTTCCGGAACTCTTATAAAAGAGAGAATAATGTATAGACTTATGGCAGGTTATGGTGATCTAAACTTATCCTTTTATGAAACTTTACCTAATGGTAATGATCAGGAATTCAAGTTTAATTTTAGATCTGGTTCTTTTTATGGACAAGCTTTAAAAGAATTTAAAAATCCTAAATGGAGTGCCGGACCACAATATCTTTTCTTGAATTCAGAAATAACCCTTCCAAATGGTGACTTGCCAAGCTTTGTGACCGAAAAAAAAACAACCAGTTTGATTAGTCAATTGGGAGCAGCTATACAGTTTGACAATCGTGATAATATTTTCACGCCAGACAAAGGTATTCGTCTGCAATCAGACTTTTTTTGGTCGGATAATGCAATAGGCAGTGATTACGATTTTTGGCGCTTAAATTTATCATTAATTGGCTATCGACCTATAACAAAAAAACTAATTGGCGGACTCCGATTAGAGGGAGAACAAAGCCTTGGAAGTGCTCCGTTTTATCTTTTGCCTGGAATAAATTTAAGAGGTATTCCGTCAGGCAGATATCAAGGAAAAACCAGTATCGTTACCGAAGCAGAATTTAGATGGGACGTATATAGACGATGGAGTCTTATGGCATACGGAGGTGGCGCAAGTGCTTTTGATCAATGGGATCAAGCTTTTGACAAACCATTGGTTTATAGTTATGGAACCGGTTTTAGGTATTTAATCGCTAGAAAATTTAAACTCCGAATGGGTGTCGATGTAGCAAAAGGACCTGAACAATGGGCCTATTATATTGTTTTTGGCAGTAATTGGTTTCGCTAAATTGTTTAGCTGTAAAACTTCTCATTTTTTTCTTAAATAAAACAGATACCCCGTTCAAAATATTTTGAACGGGGTATCTGTTTTTAATCAGGATACTCAAAAAAAAAAACTTTCATATATTCGCAAGTTCTCAAAAATTAAGAAAAATTAAAATACAGCTAAACTATTACACTATCACTAATTAAATTAACTTATAAATGAAAAAATTTATCCTGTGTACTTCTTTAATTCTTATACTTACTCTTTTCTCTTTCAAAATTGATCCTCCAAAAGTGACTCAAAAAGAGACTAAAGTTACCGCACCATTTGGAATAACTACAATTAAAACGCCAGACTTTAGTAAATGTGCATCATTTATAATAACCGATTTTGGTGCAATCAAAGGTGACAAAGAAAAAACATCTCAAGCCATTGCAAAAGCTATTGATCAAGCCAACAAAGCAGGAGGTGGAAATGTTATTATTCCAGAAGGAGAATGGATTACTGGAAAAATTCATTTTAAAAGTAACGTCAATTTACATTTAAATAAAGGAGCATTACTGCTTTTTTCAGACAATCCAAATGATTATCTACCTGCAGTTCATTCGACTTGGGAAGGATTAGAATGCTATAATTATTCACCATTAATTTATGCTTACAAATGTGAAAACATTGCTATTACTGGTGAAGGTGGCATTAAAGCAAAAATGGATTTTTGGCAAAAATGGGCTGGTCGTCCACAAGGACACATGCAAAGTTTAAAAAGATTATATAATTTATCTGGGCAAAATGTTCCTGTTGAACAACGTGTAATGGTAAACGATACGGCTAATCTTCGTCCGCAATTTATTCAATTTAACCGAAGTAAAAACATCTTACTTGATGGCTTTTCAATAACTAATAGCCCTTTTTGGACCGTTCACATGTATCTTTCAAAAGACATTATTGTTCGAAAACTAAACATTTATGCACATGGTCATAACAATGATGGTTTTGACCCAGAAATGAGTCAGAATATCTTGGTCGAAAATGTCACTTTTGATCAGGGAGATGATGCTATTGCTGTAAAATCAGGTCGTAATCCCGAAGGATGGCGTTCTAAAACACCTACCAAAAATTTAATTATTCGAAATTGTACTATCAAAAATGGACATCAATTATTGGCTGTAGGAAGTGAACTATCTGGTGGAATAGAAAATGTGTTTATAGACAATTGTGAAGTTTTAGACGGAGCAAAAATGTACCATCTTGTATTCATTAAAACGAATGAACGTATGGGCGGTTATGTGAAGAATATCTATGTTCAAAATATTAAAGGAAGTAAAATGGATCTTGGAATATTAGGAATTGATACCGATGTTTTATACCAATGGAAAAATTTAGTTCCAACAGTAGAACGCCGCCTAACTCCTATTTCTGATGTTTATCTAACTAATGTCACCGCTAAAGAAGTGAAATTTATTTCAAAAATTAAAGGAGAGAAAGAATTGCCCATAAAAAATATTTTTCTAAAAAATGTAACGGCAGAGTCTATGCTAGGCACAGAAAAAAACATTAATGAAAATGTGATTAATTTTAAAATGGAATAACACTATAAAATAATTTCAAAATTTTATCAATCAAATTAAACCCAGATGACACATTAGGTATCTAATACATTATCTGGGTTTAATTTAATTCTATTTTTAACAAAACCATAACCAACCACCGATGAAGCAAATAATAAAATCTTTACTTTTTGTATTCTTTCTTTTCTCGTTTATTAAAGGTACTGCTGCAAATCCAAATGCACCTTTTAATCTACGAAGTTTTGACAAACAAAACCCTATTGGCACAAACGATAAACCGTATTTTGGTTGGTATCTAAGTGATGCTGATTCTAACGAAATTCAATCAGCATATCAAATCATTATTTCTTCAAGTCTAATTAATCTTAACGCAAACAAAGGCGATATTTGGGATAGTAATAAGACCAATTCCAGAAAACAAAATTATATATACTTAGAAAAAACGGCTCTTAAAGCAGCAACTACTTATTATTGGAAAGTTCGTTGTTGGGATAAAGATGGTAATGTTAGTACGTATTCAAATCCTGCAAATTTCACAACGGGTTTATTAACCAACAATGATTGGACTGCAGCGCAATGGATTAAAAGAGATTCTAAAGACAACGACGATTTTACTTACTTCAGAAAAAAAGCAAATCTTCCGAACAAAACTATCAAAAAAGCAATCGTTTACCTATCAGCTTGTCATAGCTACGAATTATATGTGAACGGACAATTTGTTGGAAAAGGATTTAACAATCACTATCCGCAATACAGTTATTATAATGCCTGGGATATTACTGCTTTATTAAACAAAAACGCTGAAAATCTACTAGCCTGTCTTACACACTGGTATGGTGGTGGTCAAGGGCGTGCAACGGGAACTCGTGGCATGATTATAAAAACGATTATCGAATATAATGATGGTACACAAACCGTTATTGGTTCTGATAAATCTTGGAAACAAGTACAAGCAACTCAATGGCTTCTTGGTCAGCCACAACGAAACGGCGAAGGTGTTGGAAGAGTTGAATCTGTTGACAGTCGTAAAAATATTGCTAATTGGAATAACGCAAAATTAGACGACTCCAATTGGAAAAATGCTACCGAAATTGGCTCCCACCCTACTACTCCATGGACAGGCACTTTAAGATCCGACTTAACTCGAGTTGTAGAAAAAGAAATCAAACCTAAAGCTATAAAAAATTTAGGGAATGGTAAATATGTTATTGATTTAGGAAAAATATACGCTGGTAGTTTTAAAATAACTTTTAAAGAACGTACTCCTGGAGATACTATCAAAATGCTAGGCGGATTTGTACTAAACAATGACGGAACTGTTGCTCCTAAATTCAGTCAATCTACCAATCTAAGTTTTAAATACATTCCAAACGGTGCTAATTCGGTTTTCAATCCAAATGTTTATTTTGGGATGCGTTATCTGCAAGTTGAAAATGCACCAAACGAATTAAATCAGAACAATGTTAGTTTTATTAGTCGTCATTTCGAATTAGATCCTTCCCACTCTTCATTCGAAACATCAAATGAAATGCTAAATAAAACTTGGGAATTGATGGCACATACACTAGTTCTGGGTGCACAAGAAGATTTTGTTGATACACCAACAAGAGAAAAAGGAGCTTTTTTATTAGATAGCTGGTCACAGGCAGTTCCTTGTATGAGCGTGATGTATGATCGAACGATGAACATGCGTGCATTGAATGAATTTTTAGAGTCCCAAGATCAATATTGGCCTGATGGACGATTGAATGCAGTATATCCAAATGTTGATGGCGGAAGAGATATTCCAGATTTTACACAAGCTTATCTTGTATGGGTTTGGGATTATTATACTCAAACAGGAAATATTGAATTTTTAAAATCCAATTATGCCCGTTTGAAAAAAGTTGCCGATTATGTTGACACTTATAAAAATGAAAGCACCGGATTAATCCATAAACTTAAAGGAGGAAAAGGACCTTATGAATTTGGGATTATAGATTGGCCAGCAACAATGCGTTATGGTTATGACATGAATGTTGAATCCAGAACTGTTATTGATGCTTATGCTTATGAGGATTTCAACATTCTCTCAAAAATTGCCGAAGTCATCGGTAATTCTGATGACAAAACACTTTATGGGAATAAAGCAGAAGCCATCAAAAAAGCAATTAATAATAATCTTATCAATCAAAACGGTGTATATATTGACGGAATGAATAACGATAAAAATGTGAGTACTCATGTCTCGCAACATGCTAACATTCTTCCGTATGCATTAGATATTGTACCTGAAGCAAACAAAAAACAAGTTATTGAGGAGATTAAAAAACAAAAAATGAATATCGGAATGGTATGTCTACGTTGGCTACCTGAATCCCTTGGTTTGGCTGACGAAGGAAATCATCTTATTGATTTGTATACTAATCCGCAATGGGAAGGCTGGGCAAAAACTATCACACTCGGAGGTACTGCAACTTGGGAATCTTGGGACGCCGACACAACTGGTCAAAGTATGTCACATCCTTGGGGAACTGTAGGATTGCTAGCCATGCAAAATTATATTTTGGGAATAAAAGCGGTAACTCCTCAACACGAAAAAATTCAAATTAAACCATTATGGTTTGGAGACAAACTGACGTATGCCAAAGGAACTTATCCTACGGATAAAGGCGATATCAAAGTCGATTGGAACTATTCAAACAATAAGTATAATTTAAAAATCACTGTTCCTAATAATAGTACTGCAAAAGTCTATTTGCCAAAATGTGGCAAAACTGGAACTACAATTAAATTTGACAACAAAGAAGTTGCGGCTATCGAGGAAGGAAATTATCTGTATCTGGATAACATTGGATCAGGTGAACATCATTTTGAGAGATAATACATCTTTGGGAAAATAATCGATTGTCAAAAAAAATTATAAGAATACAATTTTAAAAAATATATGAATAAGCAAATCAAATCAATTCTTTTACTATTCTTTTTAGTAATTTATACAATAGGAATAGCACAAAAAAAAGAAAAACTAAATGCTATTTATTCTGGTATTCCTTGGCATGACGATAAAGGAAATACGGTAAGTGCACATGGTGCTGGAATTATAAAAGACAACAATAGATACTATCTTTTTGGCGAATATAAAAGCGACTCAACTATTGATTTCACTGGTTTTAGCTGTTATTCTTCCTCCGATTTGTACAACTGGAAATTTGAAAAAATAGCACTTCCTGTTCAAGAATCTGGGAAATTAGGCCTTAACCGCATTGGCGAAAGACCAAAAGTCATGAAATGCCCTAAAACTGGCGAATACATTATGTACATGCACACGGATGATCTTAAATACAAAGACCAATGTGTGGGCTACGCTACCTCTAAAACTATTAATGGTGTTTATACTTTCCAAGGTGCTTTATTATTTAATGGTCAGCCAATCAAAAAATGGGATATGGGTACTTTTCAGGATACCGACGGGAGTGGCTATGTCATAACGCATTCTGGAAATTTATACAAACTTAGCGATGATTATAAAAGTGTCACTGAGCAAATTGTGAAAGACATGACTAAACATTGCGAAGCA
This sequence comes from Flavobacterium sp. WC2509, assembly GCF_052683105.1. Classification (NCBI taxonomy): domain Bacteria; kingdom Pseudomonadati; phylum Bacteroidota; class Flavobacteriia; order Flavobacteriales; family Flavobacteriaceae; genus Flavobacterium; species Flavobacterium sp. WC2509. The sequence goes on from NZ_JBQZFG010000001.1 coordinate 596,187, forward strand.
CCAGTTATTTTCAAAAAAGACAACACTTATTTTTGGTTAGGTTCTGGCCTGACTTCTTGGGAACGAAATGATAATTATTATTTCACAGCAACTTCTTTAAAAGGACCATGGATATCGCATGAAAATTTTGCTCCTAAAGATTCATTAACTTGGAATTCACAATCAACATTTGCACTTCCTATCGTTGGTTCAAAAGATACTACATATTTGTTTGGGGGAGACCGTTGGGCTTTTCCACATCAAAAATCGGCGGCAACTTATGTATGGCAACCTTTAATTGTAAAAGACGATGTACTTTCTTTACCTGATTATAAAGAAAATTGGCAAATCAACACCATAACTGGGGAATGGTCTAACCTAACTTTGAAAGGTACTATCATTCAAAATTCAGATACTAAAAACATAAAGTATTCTGATAATTGGAAAAAAGAACCAACAAAAGACTCTTTTACTGATAATAGTTCGGATGCAAAGGGAGCTTCTTTTTCAGTGAATTTTAACGGAACACAAATTGGTTTATATAGTGTTGCTCGCCCAAATGGAGGTTATGCTCAAGTTGAAATTCAAGATGCAGGCGGTAAAACTATTCAATCCAATTTAATTGAAATGTATTGTAAATATCCTGAATCTTCATTAAAATACTTAAGTCCAATTTTGAACAAAGGAAATTATAAACTTATAGTAACCGTTACGGGAGAACATGGTAATTGGTATAAAAAAGATGGAACAGGATTTGGCAGTACAGGGAATTTTGTTTCTGTAGATAGAATAATCGTTAAATAAAATATCTTTAAATCAGTATTTAAGAAACATCCAAAAAATAAATTTTATTAAAATGAATAAAATAAAAAGAATCTTAGTTCTATTAGTTGTTGCCACAATAATTTTTTCTTTTAGCAGCCCTAAGCAAACAAATATTTGGTTAATTGGTGACTCAACTATGGCTGCCAAAAAACCAGAAAGACTTCCTGAATCAGGCTGGGGTGTTGCTTTGGCTAATTTTGTTACCGATAAAGCGGTGGTACATAATCATGCCGCCAGTGGCAGAAGTACATTAAGCTTTATAACCGAAGGCAGATGGAAAACGGTTTCAGATAGTTTACAAAAAGGTGATTATGTAGTTATCCAATTTGGACACAACGACGAGAAAACAGAAGAAAAACTTCATACAGAACCTTTTGGAACATTTAAAAATAACATGCAAAAATTTATAGAGGAATCTCGCAAAAAAGGAGCTATTCCAATTGTTTGTTCTTCAATTGTTCGTCGTCATTTTGATGGAAAAGGAAATTTAATCGACACCCATGGAGATTACATAAAAGCAGCCCAAGAAATCGCAAAGGAAACAAAAACTCCTTATATTGATATGGAAGCTGCTACTCGCAAATTAGTAACTGAAATGGGACCTGAGAAATCTAAAGAAATCTACAATTTCGCTAGAAGCAAAAAAGACTCCACTCACGTAAATGTTAAAGGAGCTGAAATGGTTGCCCAATTATTTGTAACTGAAGTTAAGACAAAATCACTTCCCTTAGCTAAGTTATTTAAATAGTATTAGTAAGTTATTATCAGAAATACGTCCTAAACGATGGAAATTCAGAATTAGATACCCCTCTAAAAATTTAATTTATACTTATTCTCTAGAATTAATATATTTTAACGGGATTTTTATTTTTATTGATTTTTTTTTAATAATTTTAAAAAATTAAAATTCAACCATTTGTGCATTTTAAAAATCAGCTTTCTGACTTATTAAAAAAAATTAACAAAAAATTAATTTAAACATTTGTATATACAAATATAAAAAATGTTACATTTGTACCAACAAATAAAGATTATGCCGCCATGAAGATTGAAGATGAATTAAAAAGCACAGTTGAATATAGCAAATCAAAACAAATCGTTTTGAATATTATGTACACAGTAAATGTAGTTACGGAACGTTTCAATGATCTTATGAAACCTTATGATATTTCTAGCGAGCAATTTAATGTATTGCGAATATTAAGAGGACAAAAAGGATGCCCTGCCAATATGTGTATCATACAAGAAAGGATGTTGGCCAAAACAAGTAACACAACGCGATTAGTTGATAAATTATTATTGAAAGAGTTAGTTACTCGCAATGTTTGTCCAAACAACAGAAGAAAAATTGAAGTTTTAATCACCCAAAAAGGATTAGACTTATTAGCTGAATTAGATCCTAAAGTTAAAGAACATGAAGATTTTTTTGCTAATAATTTAAATAAAGAAGAGCAAGAGCAACTAAACATATTATTAGAAAAATATAGAACTAAATAAACAAATATAATCATGAGCAATTTTTTAAATAATCAGAATTGGAGATACGCAACAAAGAAATTTGATGCTACTAAAAAAGTTTCAGCAGAAGACTTAAACACATTAAAAGAAGCAATTCGTTTGAGTTCCTCTTCATACGGATTACAGCCGTACAAAGTAATCATCGTAGAAAATCCAGAACTAAGAGCGCAATTACAACCAGCAGCTTGGGGACAATCACAAATAGTAGAAGCTTCTCATTTATTCATTTTTGCAAATGAAACCAATGTTGGTGACGATGCTATTGATGCATTCTTGAATACAATTAGTGTTGAAAGAGAAACTCCTCTTGAAGCATTGGCTGGATATGGTGATTTTATGAAATCTAAAATATCAACATTAGAACCTGCGATTAAAAATACTTGGGCATCAAAACAAACGTATTTAGCTCTAGGAAACTTACTAAATGCTGCTGCCGAACTAAAAATTGATGTAACCCCAATGGAAGGTTTTGTTCCTGCTCAAGTAAACGAAATATTAGGCTTAGACAAATTAAACCTTAATGCTTCTCTTATTGCAACTGTTGGATACCGTCATGAAGATGATACTACTCAATTTTACAAAAAAGTTAGAAAATCACAAGAAGACTTATTTATCACTTTATAATAATTATTAATTCAAATCAAACACTCTTAAACAAATTTTAAAACTATGAAAAATTTAAAAACAATTGCATTAGCATTCGTAGTAGCATTGTCTACACTAGCAGTAACTGCTCAAACAAAAAAAATAGACGTTGCAAAAAGTAACATCAACTGGCTTGCTAAAAAAGTAACTGGACAACATTCTGGAACAGTAGCTTTTAAAAGTGGTGCTTTAGTATTCAAAAAAAATGTATTAACTGGAGGAACTTTTGTTGTTGATATGACTTCATTAACAGCTACAGATCTTACAGGTGAGTACTTAGGAAAATTAAACGGTCACTTGAAATCAGAAGATTTCTTTGGAACTGAAAAATTCCCAACTTCAACTTTAGTTTTCAAAACTATTGCTCCTAAAGGAAACAACGTTTATACTGTAACATCTGATTTGACTATCAAAGGAATTACTAAACCAGTTACTTTTGATATCGCTGTAAAAGGAAATACTGCATCTACAACTTTCAATGTAGACCGTACTAAATATGATATTAAATACAACTCTAAATCATTCTTCGAAAGCATTGGTGACAAAGCTATCTATGATGAATTTGAACTTAAAGTTAATTTACAGTTTTAATTTTATAAATGAGCATAACTACAAATTGGTAACAAATACCATTTTTGATATGCAAATCACATAGAATTTAATTTTAGAAAGTACCCTCAGCATTTTTTGCTGAGGGTATTTTTTTAGTCTAAATTTAAATTAAACCCAAAAGCTGTTTTAAAAATGAAATTGCATGAAGGATGGAAATGGCATCCTTTTATTTTCCTTCTTTAGGAAAATAAAAGATACAATGGACAGCCTGACCCTTGTGGTCATGCCCAAATAAACAAGATCTTTTTTTTAACCATTTATCCTTATTTATTACTAAAATTCCTTGTTTTATGCGTCTTTAACTTAAAATTTATAAACGGTTAACGTTTAGAAAATGCGTCCAAAATATTGTTACGGTAATTTTGCATAGTTAAAATAAAAAACAGCAAAATTTATTGTTATGAAAACAAAACTATACATATTCATTCTCATTTTATTTTCAAATATTTCATCCAATGCTCAACAAACAAAAGGAATTATTGGTAATAACAACTGGTTAGCCAATTGGACTAATTTTAAACCAGCCACGACTGCTTATAAAGAAGCTACCGAAATTTTGACTGGCGTTATTGACAAAGACCTAAAACTGACAAAAAACAATACTTACAAATTAATTGGGACTGTTTATGTTACCAATAAAGCTGTTTTAACAATTGAACCGGGAACCGTAATAAGAGGTGATAATAAATCTTGTGGAACGCTTGTAATTACCAAAGACTGCAAAATTATTGCTGAAGGTACTGCTGCAGAACCTATTGTTTTCACTTCAAACAACTCTAATTTAATGAGAAAACCAGGCGATTGGGGTGGTATTATTATACTTGGAGATGCTCCTATTAATAAAATTGGAGGTACAAGTTTTTTAGATTTCAATCTAGATTCTACTGTTAGTTATTATGGAGGGCAAAACCCAAATAGCAATTCGGGCATCCTAAAATATGTACGTATAGAATATTCTGGACATAAAATAAATGCCCTTAAAGAACTGAACGGATTATCATTGGGCGGTGTTGGAAGAGGAACTAAGTTTGAATTTATTCAAATTAGCTTTTCAAATGATGATTCTTTTGAATCTTATGGTGGAGATGTTAACTTCAGTAATTTAGTATCCTATAGAGCAACCGACGATGATTTTGATTTCACTCAAGGCGTCCAATGTACTATCTCTAATAGTATTGCTATTCGTAATCCATTTTCTTCGGATGTATCAGGTTCTCGTTGCTTTGAAATTGATTCATACGACAAAATTGAAAATGCTGATGAGACCAAAAAATTAACTAAAATTACAGCGAATAACATTACGCTGATTAATACGGAAGATAATGATCAAGGTTTAGTTAGAGAAGCGATTTATATTAAAGATAAAAGCTACTTCAATATGAACAATAGTATTATTGATGGTTTTAGCAGCTGTGTTTTACTTGAAAATAAAATTGGTGCTTTTCCTGCAAATTTGGCAAAAATAAACATTCAAGGAATTCAGGTTAATAGATGTCGTGGTGTGGTTTTGAGTGAAAGCGCCAACTATAATTCAGAATTAGATAACTGGTACAATAGTGATACTTTCTCAATAGAGTTAACAAAATTGACTATGCCCCAATTATACACACAATCTGACGTTAAAGAATCACCCGATTTTAGAGTAAAAAGCACAAATCCTTTAGCAAGTAAATAAGTTTTTTTTTTGATTTTTTTGAAGCCTGATATTCTATCAGGCTTCGTTGTTTTTAGCCCATTAATTAGTCCAAAAGAATTATATAAACGACATGCTAAACAGTTTCAAAAATTAAAAATACACCTACAAAATAATAGACTAAAAATAAACCAATTACAAAAAAATTATTTAACTTTATATGTAATTTCTATAATAACACTTATCATCATTAATTTTATTTCAATCGATTTCGTTATCTATTAATTAAAATCAAATCAACCTGCATTATTATTTACTTTTTTATCAATTTAATCTAAAGAAATATGAGAAACTTTAAATCATTTAGCCTTGTAGTATTCATTCTTTTGATGTTTCAAGAAGGAAATGCTCAAACGTACAAAATTGATGCCTCAAAGAGTATCATTAATTGGGTAGGAAAAAAAATAACGGGTGAACACGAAGGAACCGTTAATTTTAGAGATGGGTATCTTATTTTTAAAGACAAGAAAGTTACAGGGGGAAGCTTTACCGCAAATATGACCACTTTATCCAACAATGATCAAACGGGCAGCTCCAAACAAAAACTAGAAGGGCATTTAAAATCAGAAGATTTTTTTAACACAGCAAATTTCACAACCGCTACATTAGTCTTTAAAAGTATTGCCTCAAAAGGAAATGACACCTACCTAATCAATGCAGACTTGACCATCAAAGGAATTACAAACTCCATACAATTTGATCTGGTTATGATTGGAAAAAACAAAGCTACTGCTTACTTAAAAGTAAATCGAACCAAATATGATATAAAATATGGTTCGGGCAGCTATTTTGATGATTTGGGAGATAAAACAATTTATGATGATTTTGAGATGAATGTAGTTTTGGCATTCTAACTATTAATATTTAACAAAAATTCAAGAAAAAAATCTTTTTTTTTATTTCATACTCTTTGTCATAACAAATATCATTTATATATTTGCATTCAACAGAAAAGAACATGATAACAATAACAAACAATACTTGGTGGTGGAACAATTTACGTCAAACGTCGTGAACTAAGCTCCTATAGTATTATTTGAACTATAAATATATAAAGGCTTGTCATCACGACAAGCCTTTTTTTTATTTCAAAATAAAGCCAAAAATTAAAAAATCATCAAAGCAATATAAAAATATGCAAACCTATAAACTACAAACCAATTACAAACAAATACTAGCCGATACAATAACACCGGTAAGTATTTATTTCAAAATCAGAGATAAATTCCCGAATAGCTTATTATTAGAAAGTAGTGATTATCATGGAAACGACAACAGCTTTTCGTATGTATGCTGTAATCCAATTGCATCTATAAAAATTGAAAACGAAACTATTTTTAAAACTTTTCCTGACGGAAGCACTGAAGAAATTTCAATCGATTCAAACACCGATGTTCCTCAAGTAATTCAGGAATTTTCAGGACAATTCAAATCCGATAAAACGGAGTTCAAATTCATTAACAACGGATTGTTTGGTTACATTTCTTATGATGCCGTTCGTTATTTCGAAAAAGTAACAATTGCCAAAAAAGATGAGGAGACCACTATTCCTGATATGTATTATGCAGTGTACCAAAATATAATTGCTATTAACCACTTCAAAAACGAAGCTTATATTTTCTGTCACAGCGTGGATGGAAGAAACAATATTTCGGAAATTGAACAATTATTGCAGTCCAGAAACATTGCTTCTTATAAATTTTCAAGAGAAGGAGAAGGTGTTTCTAACTTAACTGACGAAGAATTCAAACACAATGTTGCTTTAGCCAAAAAACATTGTCATAGAGGAGATGTATTTCAATTAGTATTATCCCGTCGATTTTCACAAAAATTCAAAGGTGACGAATTCAATGTTTACAGAGCATTAAGAAGCATCAATCCATCCCCTTACCTATTCTTTTTTGATTATGGCGATTTCAAAATATTTGGTTCTTCACCCGAAGCTCAAATTATCGTAAAAAACCGCAAAGCTGAAATTCATCCTATTGCTGGAACTTTCAGACGAACTGGAGATGATGAAAAAGATGCCGTTCTTGCTAAAAAATTATCGGAAGATAAAAAAGAGAACAGCGAACATGTAATGTTGGTTGACTTGGCTCGAAATGATTTAAGCCGTCACGGTCATGGTGTAGAAGTAGAAAGATACAGAGAAGTTCAGTATTTCTCTCATGTGATCCATTTGGTTTCTAAAGTAACTGGGCATTTACATGAAAAAGCGACAACTATGCAGGTCGTTGCCGATACTTTCCCTGCTGGAACTTTAAGTGGTGCTCCTAAACACAGAGCGATGCAATTAATAGAAGATTACGAAAAAACCAACCGTAATTTTTATGGTGGCGCTATTGGTTTCATGGATTTTGAAGGTAACTTTAATCACGCCATTATGATTCGAACATTCTTGAGTAAAAACCACCAATTGCATTGCCAAGCTGGTGCAGGAATTGTAGCCGATTCAAGCGAAGAAAGCGAAATGCAGGAGGTTTACAATAAATTATTGGCTCTGAACAAAGCATTAGATTTAGCTGAAACAATATAAAGAATTTAAAGATTTAAATAATTTAAGAATTTAAAGATTGCCGAAACATTAGAATTTTTCAATCTTTAAATCTTTCAATTTTTCAATAAAAACATGAAAAAAATATTAGTTATAGACAATTACGATAGTTTCACTTATAATTTGGTACACTATCTGGAAGATTTAGATTGCGAAGTAACCGTTTACAGAAACGATGAATTTGATATTGATGAAATCTCAGGTTTCGACAAAATTTTACTTTCTCCAGGACCTGGAATTCCAGATGAAGCAGGGTTATTGAAAGCAGTAATTGCAAAATACGCACCAACCAAAAGTATTTTCGGAGTGTGTCTTGGACAACAAGCTATTGGAGAAGTTTTTGGAGGAACCCTTTCTAATTTGGATAAAGTATATCATGGCGTAGCTACTTTAGTAAAAAGCGTAGTTGATGATGAATTATTATTTGAAGGATTAGGAAACGAATTTGAAGTAGGTCGTTACCATTCTTGGGTAGTAAATACTGATTTACCAGATGTTTTGGAAGCCACTTCTTTTGACGAAAATGGTCAAGTAATGTCTTTAAGACACAAAACATTCGACGTAAGAGGCGTACAATTTCATCCTGAAAGTGTTTTGACTCCAAATGGAAAAAAGATGTTAGAAAACTGGGTAAATTCGTAATCGTAGAGACGTTGCAGTGCAACGTCTCTACACATTGCTAGGTCTCTACCGCAACGCATATACATTGTGATTAAAAAAATGAAAATAGTCAAAATACATAGTATCCTTTTTTGTGTATTTATTTTAGGCTTTATTTCTTGTAATCAGAAGAAAGAGCAAAAAATAGAGCAGACAGTTAATGCCCAAGCTGAAATTATTTTGGATTTATTGGATTTGCAAAAAAAGAATAAATTAGGAAAAGACACTTTAGTAATTGTTGAAAATGATCCTGTTTATCATAAGACAAAAAAATATTTGGCTGTAAACGCATCAGCAATTGTAAAAAAGGAGATTGATTTATCAAAAGTTGATATAAAAAACACATTAATAGTTTTTGAATGTATCGACGGTTATAAACCAGAAATGCCTCTTGAATTGTTTTTAAAAGCCAAACCGTATTTGGCTTTTAAAGATATTGACGCAGCAAAAGGTTCTAATTGGGAAAGAATTATCAAAGATGGAAATGAGATGAATGCAGATCCTTTTTATTTGGTTTACACATCAGTTCCAACAGATAATCAGGAATACAAATGGCCCTACAATGTTATCAAATTTCAATTAGTTTCAAAAAACATAAATAATGCTTTGAAGCCAATAGATGATGAAAAAGTAACAAAAGGTTTTGTATTATATCAAAAACAATGTATTACCTGTCATGCCATAAACGGAATTGGAGGAGAAATGGGACCGGAATTAAATTATCCCAAAAGTGTGACTGAGTATTGGAAAGAAAACGAATTGGTTGATTATATCGTGAATCCGGCATCTTTTAGAAACAAAGTAAAAATGCCGACATTGGGAATCACAAAACAGCAGTCTCAGGAAATTGTTGATTATTTAAAATATATGTCAGAACATAAAAAAGTGAATAGTAATTAGTGATAAGTCACAGTTTTAATTTAAAAATAAAAACTCAGTATCTTAGAAACTTAGCATCTTAAAAAAAATGAACATTACAATTTCCGAAACTAAAGACATAAATATTGATGATATATTAGTCCTTTACAAAGCAAATGAATGGAGTTCGGCTGAGAAACCAACGCAATTGTACAATGGATTATTGAATTCTGAAACACTAATTACCGCTTGGGAAGACAATAAATTGGTTGGACTTGGAAATGCAATTTCTGATGGACATTTAACGGTGTATTACCCGCATTTATTAGTCCTTCCTGAATATCAAGGAAAAGGAATTGGAAAAATGATTGTTGACAAAATGCAGGAGAAATACAGTCACTTTCACATGCAAATGCTGACTGCCGATGGGAAATCAATTGATTTTTATAAAAAAAATGGTTTTGAACGCGCCGGTAATACAGAACCAATGTGGATTTATTCTGGAAACGAACATTAAAAATGTAGTAGAGACGTTGCAATGCAACGTCTCTACGTAAACAAATAAAAAAATGAAAAACATATTAAATAGACTAATCAACCACGAAATTCTCACAAAGGAAGAAGCCAAAAATGTATTGGTAAATATCTCTAGTGGAAGCTATAATCCAAGTCAGATTTCGGCATTTTTAACGGTATATATGATGCGAAGCATCAGTATCGAAGAATTGGCTGGATTTAGAGAAGCTCTTTTAGAACTATGCATTCGAATGGACTTGTCAAATTACAATACCATCGATTTATGTGGAACTGGAGGAGACGGAAAAGACACTTTTAATATTTCGACATTAGCCTCTTTTGTTGCCGCAGGAGCAGGAATAAAAGTAGCAAAACATGGAAATTACGGGGTTTCTTCTATTTCTGGTTCTAGTAACGTGATGGAAAAGCTGGGCATTAAATTCAGCAATGATAATGATTTTATAGAAAAATGTATTGATCAAGCTGGGATTGCCATTTTACACGCGCCTTTGTTTCACCCTGCTATGAAAAACGTTGGACCAATTCGAAAAGAACTGGGAGTAAAAACCTTTTTCAATATGTTAGGACCAATGGTAAATCCATCATTTCCCCAAAACCAATTGGTAGGGGTTTTTAATCTTGAACTGGCTAGAATGTATGGGTATTTATATCAAAACACTCCAGTCAATTTTACAATTTTACATTCACTTGATGGTTATGATGAAGTATCTTTGACATGCCCAACTAAAATTATTACCCGTACTAAAGAAGGCATACTAAATCCATCTGATTTTGGCGTTCGACAATTACAGGAAAATGAAATCGAAGGAGGAAAAACCATCGATGAATCGGCTGAGATGTTTATAAATATCATTTCAGGAAAAGGAACTGAAGCTCAAAACAATGTAGTTTGTGCCAATGCAGCAATGGCAATTGCTACCGTAAATGGATGTACTCCAATAGAAGGTTTTGAATTAGCTAAAGAAAGCTTACTTTCGGGAAAAGGATTGACAGCTTTAAATAAATTACAAGAATTAAGTAGATAAAAACAAACACAAATTTCACGAATTAGCACGAATTATTTTTTTGTGATTTTGTGGCAAAATAAAAAAAATGAATATTTTAGATAAAATCATAGTTGACAAAAAAAGAGAAGTTATCCTCAAGAAATCCATCATTCCAGTTTCACAATTGGAAGCTTCTGTCTTCTTTGGAAAAAAGACGATTTCTTTAAGTCAAAATTTAAGGAACAGTAACACAGGAATCATTGCCGAACACAAACGTCGTTCGCCTTCAAAGTCAATTATCAATCAAAATTTTACGGTTGAGGAAGTAGTAAAAGGATACGAAGATGCAGGCGCTTGTGGAATTTCAGTTCTTACAGATGGTAAATATTTTGGTGGTTCATTAGATGATTTACTTTTGGCCAGAGCCTCAGTAAATATTCCGCTTTTACGAAAAGAATTCATTGTAGACGAATACCAAATCCTTGAAGCCAAAGCACACGGAGCCGATTTGATCTTATTAATCGCAGCAGTTTTAACTCGCGAGGAAATCAAATCATTATCCGAATTTGCAAAAAGTTTAGGATTAGAAGTCTTATTGGAAGTTCATAATCAAGAAGAATTAGAAAAATCAATCATGCCAACATTGGACATGATTGGAGTAAACAATAGAAATCTAAAAACTTTCGAAGTAAGCCTTGATTTCAGCAAACAATTAGCTGACCAAATTCCGAATGATTTTGTAAAAGTTTCCGAAAGTGGCATTTCATCAATTGAAGCTATCAACGAACTTAAACCTTACGGATACAAAGGCTTCTTGATCGGAGAAAATTTCATGAAAACCGATAATGCAGGTAAAGCAGCAACGGAATTTATTAGACAGCTATAGGCTATAGGCTGTAAGCAATAAGCACAAAGAATAACAGCTTAAAGCCTAAAGCTTAAAGCTTAAAGCAAAAAAAAAATGAAACTCAAAATCTGCGGAATGAAATACCCCGACAATATGCTCGAAGTAGGCTCGCTCCTACCCGATTATATGGGCTTTATATTCTGGGAAAAATCGGCACGTTATTTTGATGGAACAATGCCAGATTTACCAAAATCAATAAAAAAAACAGGAGTTTTTGTAAATGAAAGTATTTCTGTTATTGAAGAAAAAATTGCTAAATACGATTTGCAGGCCGTTCAATTACACGGTCAAGAATCAGTTGCGTTTTGTTCAGAATTAAAAACTAAATTAGCGGCTTCAATTGAAATTATCAAAGTCTTTTCGGCAGACGAGAATTTTGATTTCAGTGTTTTAGAGCCTTATGAATCCGTTTGCGATTATTTCCTTTTTGACACCAAAGGAAAATTACCAGGAGGCAATGGAACCACTTTCGATTGGAAAATATTAGAAAAGTATCCATCCACAAAACCATTCTTCCTTAGCGGCGGAATCGGGATTGCCGAATTGGATTCGATAAACGAAATATCAAAAACCAATTTACCCATTTATGCAATAGATATAAATAGTAAATTTGAAATTGAACCAGGATTAAAAAACGTACAATTATGTAGAGACGTTGCACTGCAACGTCTAAACGCAACAACAAACGCAACGAATAAGACGTTGCAGTGAAAACAATAAAAAAATATAAAATGTCATACAACGTTAACGAAAAAGGCTATTACGGTGAATTTGGAGGAGCCTACATTCCCGAAATGTTATACCCAAATGTAGAAGAATTACGTCAAAAATATTTAGAAATCACAGCCGAACCTGAGTTTAAAGCAGAGTTTGACCAACTTCTAAAAGATTACGTAGGCCGTCCTAGTCCTCTATATTTTGCTAAAAGACTATCTGAAAAATATAATACCAAAATCTATCTCAAAAGAGAGGATTTAAATCATACTGGTGCACATAAAGTCAACAATACTATTGGACAAATATTAGTAGCTAAAAAACTAGGCAAAAAACGTATCATTGCTGAAACAGGTGCAGGGCAACATGGAGTGGCAACAGCAACTGTTTGCGCTTTGATGGGTATGGAATGCATTGTGTACATGGGTGAAATCGACATTGCTCGTCAAGCTCCAAACGTAGCCCGTATGAAAATGCTAGGTGCCGAAGTTCGTCCAGCGCTTTCGGGTTCAAGAACTTTAAAAGATGCTACCAACGAAGCTATCCGCGATTGGATCAACAATCCTGTAGATACGCATTATATCATCGGATCTGCTATTGGACCTCATCCTTATCCAGACATGGTAACTCGTTTTCAAAGCATCATTTCCGAGGAAATTAAATGGCAGTTAAAAGAGAAAGAAGGTCGTGAAAACCCAGATTATGTTGTTGCATGTATCGGTGGTGGTAGCAACGCTGCAGGAACTTATTACCACTTTTTACACGAGCCTGAAGTTGGAATCATTGCTGTCGAAGCTGCTGGAAAAGGCGTTAACAGTGGTCATAGCGCGGCCACCAGTAAACTAGGAAAAGTGGGCGTTATTCACGGTTGCAAAACCCTATTAATGCAAACTCCTGATGGTCAAATTACTGAGCCCTATTCGATTTCAGCAGGTCTGGATTACCCAGGTGTTGGTCCTATGCACGCCCATTTGGCAACAAGCGGTCGTGGCGAATTCTTTTCAGTAACCGATGACGAAGCCATGAATGCCGGTTTACAGCTTACCAAATTAGAAGGTATCATTCCGGCCATCGAAAGCGCACATGCTTTTGCCGTTTTAGATCAGAAAAAATTCAAACCAACAGATATTGTGGTAATTAGTCTTTCAGGTCGTGGTGACAAAGATTTAGACAATTACATCGATTATTTCAAATTGTAACATAATAATTTGGGCGTTCCCCAAGGGTCGGGCTGTACGTTCCCGCTTCCCGATGAAAAATCGGGAGAGCTCCACTGCCATCCCTAACGCGCATTCGAAATAAGCATCAAAATTTAGTTTATTAACATTTCAAAATAGATTCTATGCAAAAATTATTCGCTTACGGTACCTTACAACATGAGGATGTACAACAAGAACTTTTTGGACGTATTCTTACGGGAACACCAGAAATATTAGTAGGTTATGAACTAAATGAAATACAAATCGAAGAAGAATTTGGAATTGTGCACTACCCTATTATTAAAGAAACCGAAAACTCGAATGATACGATTAGTGGAACCTTATACGAAGTGACACAAAATGAACTTCGCCAAACTGATCTATACGAAGGATTGCATTACAAACGTGTAGAAGTACATTTGCAATCCAATCAAAATGCGTGGGCGTATAGTGCCGCAATTTAAATTTTAAAAAGAACTAGAGGATTTTAAAATCCAAAGATAAAATACTTTAAAAATGAACCGAATAAGTCAAAAATTACAAGAAGACAAAAAGATACTTTCCATCTATTTTTCAGCTGGATACCCCAACTTAAATGATACCGTACAAATCATCCAGGATTTAGAAAAAAATGGTGTCGACATGATCGAAATAGGATTACCATTCAGCGATCCATTGGCTGATGGACCAACCATTCAAGCTAGTTCTACAACCGCTTTGCAAAACGGAATGACCACTCAAATTTTATTTGACCAACTAAAAGACATTCGCAAAAGCGTAAACATTCCACTAGTGATTATGGGGTATTTCAACCCAATGTTACAATATGGCGTAGAAAATTTCTGCAAGAAATGTGCAGAAATTGGTATTGATGGCTTAATCATTCCAGACCTTCCCGTAGATGTTTATGCTGATGAATACAAAGCTACTTTCGATAAATACGGATTAATCAATGTATTCCTGATTACACCACAAACTTCAGACGAGCGCATTCGTTTTATTGACAGTGTTTCCAGCGGGTTCATTTACATGGTAAGCTCTGCAAGTGTAACTGGTTCACAATCTGGTTTTGGAAGCACTCAAGAAGATTATTTCAAACGCATTGCCGATATGAATCTAAAAAATCCTCAAATCATTGGCTTCGGTATCAATAATGCCGAAACTTTCAATCAAGCCACTCAATATGCCAAAGGAGCTATTATTGGTAGTGCTTTTATCACGCATTTAAAAGAAAATGGAACTGGAAAGATTGATACTTTTGTAAAAGCAATTCGATAAATAATATTGTTATATAAAAAGCAAACGGCGTTTAAAAAATTTTAAGCGCCGTTTTTTTTATCACAAATCAGACAACCCCTTAAATAACCTTTTATCTATTTATGTTTAAAAACTCAATGCAAATTATATAAATACTCTTCAAAGTTGTGTAATAAGATATTAAAATTACAGAGTTAACTTTCAGTATTAAAATAAATACTACTAAACAAAAAAGGTGTTCAAATGAAAAGTAAAAAACAGAATCAAAATAGCGCATTCGAAAAATTTGCCTTACATGTTTCAAAAGCATCAGGGAGCACAACTGCATTTATAACAGCCTTTTTAATTGTTGTGGTTTGGGCAATTTCTGGACCTTTTTTTAATTATTCTGAAACTTGGCAATTAGTTATCAATACAGGAACAACCATTATTACTTTTTTAATGGTGTTTTTAATTCAGAAAGCGCAAAACAAAGACTCTCTTGCTATTCAATTAAAATTAAATGAATTGGTGGCTTCAAATGAGTATTCCAGCAACAGTCTTGTTGATATCGAAAGTATGACCGAAGAAGAAATGATTATTGTTCAAAAATATTATCACAGACTTAGTGAACTCGCTAAAAAAGAAGAAAGCATAAGAACATCACATTCAATTGCAGAAGCACATCAACAACACGAAAGAAAAGGTAAAAACAGAAGCAAAATACATGCTAAAAATAGTCCCAAAAACAAACCTCAATAGCCGATTTAAAATTGGCACTTTCATTTATTTTCTCGTGTGAACTTATGTAACATCACAAATACTACAATCGTAAAAAACACGAACATCAGACAGCGTTTAATCTAGATTCAAAAAAGAGACTAAACGCTTTTTTGTGTTTTTAAATTATAATTCTTTTTATTTTTAAAAGAAGTGCTTTTTTATGCGACAATCTTTTATATTTACGAACTAACAACTAATGCATTTTAGAAACTAAATACGTTTTTAGATACGCTCACATTCGCAAAACCTTATTCCGAAAACGTAAAAATAAAATTTGAAAACAAATAAATACCTTTTATTACTATTAGCCATAATATTGTTTTCTTGTAGCGAAAATGACGATATTCCAATTGAACAAACAGATCAACAAACAAATTCACAATCAGGTGTCGTTATCACTTTTGATGATGATTATGTAGATCAATGGTATGAAGTAGACAAAATTTTAAAACCTTACGATTGGAAAGCAACTTTTTTTATCTCAAAATTTGATCAATTAACTGCTGAACAAATTCAAAAACTAAAAGATTTTAAAAAAGAAGGGTATGAAATTGGTGCACATGGATTAAATCACTTAAATGCTCCAAAATATATTTACGAAAATGGGACAGATGAATATGTTAATCGGGAAATTACACCCATGCTTACATTAATGGACAAAAATGATTTATCACCTACTTCATTTGCTTATCCATATGGTGCGAGAGATTCCGCAACTGATAACACATTACTAAATAAATTTCAAATCATTCGCGGAACCACTTATGATGACTTGAGTCCAGAAAAATATAAATATTACTACAATAACAACAGGTTAGTATTTGGATTAGGCCTTGATCAGAATTACTCTCATTATACTAATTATTATTTATCACTCTTAGAATATGCCAAAAACAACAACAAAATAGTCGTTTTTTATGCTCATAAACCAGTAATGAATGTTCAAAATGATTACGAAACCGAATACAAAAGATTAATTGATATATGCGAATATGTTCATAAAAACAAAATGAAGTTTTATAAAATATCCGAATTATATAACTTAGCTAATTGAAGATTGATAGAATAAAAACAAAAATGTATACAACTGCATTCTGCCTACATAAGCAAAATTAAATCTGCCAAATGACAATCAAACATGCTAAACATAAAGAGAACAACTGCCGAGGATAAAGACTTTAAAAAATTAGTCGTTTTGCTTGATAAAGATTTAGCAATAAGAGATGGCGAAGACCATGCTTTTTATGCTCAATTCGATAAATTAGAAAAAATCAATCATGTTGTTGTATGTTATCAGAATGATGTTGCGATTGGCTGTGGCGCTTTTAAGCAATTTTATTCCGATACTGTGGAAATCAAAAGAATGTTTGTTGATCCTGATCATAGAGGTAAAGGAATAGCCAGTAAAGTTTTGGCAGCATTGGAAACTTGGGCAACTGAATTCAATTATAAAAATTGTGTTTTAGAAACCGGGAAAAATAATCCAGTCGCCATTGCTTTATACCAAAAATCAGGTTATGATATAATTCCCAATTATGATCAATATGAAAATATAGAAACCAGTGTTTGCTTAAAAAAACATTTAACAAACATCTAATTCTACTCTATTATAATCATAAAAACCACAAACCACTAAAAAGCATTATTCCGATTTTCAAGAAAATACTAGCTAATTAATTTGAAACCAACAAAAAACAGCATTATAGCGATGGCATTTCTAAGTAATAAATCAGGTAGTTTCCCACTCAACATACTTCCCATGTAGATTCCTGGAAGCGATCCAATTAATAATTGCCCAAGAATGGTTAAATCTAAATTCCCCATCGAAGCATGTCCTAATCCAGCAATAAGTGTTAATGGTACAGCATGAGCAATTTCGGTACCAACCAAACGAGGAGTTGGTAAAAGTGGGTACAAGAAAAATAGGGTAACAGTACCTAAAGCTCCAGCTCCAATAGAAGTTAACGTTACTGTTGCACCTAGCATAACACCAATTGCAATAGTCAATAAATTTTGTGTGTTACTTTCGTTATGAAATTTGTCTCCTGAGTGTCTTTGAGATAAAACCAATAATTTCTTTTTAAACAAAATAGCTACCGAAGTAAAAACTAAAGCCCAGCCCAAACTGTACTTTATGACATTATTCAAAGCGGTTGTATCTACTTTTAAACTGTGAAGAATCCACAAAGTAATTAATGCCGCAGGAACACTTCCTAGTGAAAGCCATCCCGTAATTTTCCAATTAATATTTTTCTTCTTATTATGAACTAAAATACCTCCAGATTTAGTAATCGCAGCATATAATAAATCAGTTCCAACTGCTGTAGAAGGCGGAATACCAAACCACAATAAAATAGGAGTCATTAATGATCCTCCTCCTACTCCCGTCATTCCAACAATAAAACCAACTAATAATCCTGCAACAATTAAACCTATTTGTAAATCCATAAAAGTGACTATGATTTTTTTTTTGCAAAAATAGAGAAAACTACCGTATTACAGTAATCCTATAATATTAAAGTATCATTCCTAATCGTCCAAACCCGCTACTTTAATCCAAAAAAAAAATATTTTAAATTATGCTTTACACCTCATATAAAGCAATCTATTAACAAAAATATTTCAAATCCGACTAAAACCATAGAAATTATTCAATTTAAGCAATTATTTTTATTGATTCAATAATTAGCCTATGGACTTAATAGACTAAATAACGTTTACAAAAATGTTAAAATAAAAATGTTAAAATAAATATTTGAAGCTTTTTTCTTATTTAAATATAAATAGTTTTCAAAAAAATGCTTAAAATAAATAAAACAATTCATCCATTATCATTTTAAAAAGCAACTATTCGCTATTTCAATCACAAAGTGCTTTTTTGTAACTTCGCACTTTGAAAATAATCCAGATGAATATCAAACTCATAGCAATCGGAAAAACCGACAATAAATCATTACAAACCTTAATTGACGATTATACCAAGCGATTGTCTTTTTATATCAAATTTGATTTGGAAATTATTCCAGATATAAAAAACGTAAAAAACTTATCTGAAAGTCAGCAGAAAGAAAAAGAAGGAGAACTTATTTTATCTAAAATTACGCCTACAGACCAACTTATTTTATTAGATGAAAATGGAAAAACTTTTTCGAGCGTTGCTTTTTCATCCGAATTACAAAAGAAAATGAACTCGGGTGTAAAAACATTAGTTTTTGTAATTGGTGGTCCTTATGGTTTTTCGGATACAGTTTATGCTAAAGCAAATGGCAAAATATCGCTTTCGCTAATGACATTCTCACATCAAATGGTTCGTTTATTTTTTATAGAACAATTGTACCGAGGATTTACTATTTTGAGAAATGAGCCTTATCATCATCAGTAGAATCAGTTAACAGTAAACAGTTTTTAGTAGGCAGTTATCAGAATTTAGTAAATGAATTCTACGTTAGTCAAATTCAAATCAGGTCTCAGAAATTTTAAACTTTGAATAAAAATTTTGTTCTGAATATAAGTTCCGTATGACATTTTTTTATCGAAACAAAAAAGAATTTTATTAGGTTTATCACTTGGCAAACTGTTCAAATAGTTTTGCAGTTCTTTATTTTTAACAATTACATTATTAACTGAAATCGTATTGCTTTTATCAAAAAAGACAATTACTCCAACAGTTGGTTTTTCCATTTTATAATACACTTTCGTGAAAGGCAAAAAAGCTAGATTTTTACCAATAGAATCAGCATACGAATAATAGTTTTCGGCTTTTTCATTTCTGTGTTCCTTTTCCTCACGTTTTTTTTGTTGCAGTTTCATTACCTCAGGAATTACCAACCGCAATGGCAAACGTTTGTCAATATTCAATATCCAATTGGTTGTAATGATACTGTTTTTTCTATTTACTTCGGCCAATGTATCTTTTCCATTCACTCTAAAAAAAATATAAATTGGCGAAAGATCAACCACTTCTTTTACAATAGTTCGATCTGCTTTTGGCAACAAAATATCTTCTTTATTACCACAGGAAACACAAAATAACAATACAATTCCAAACAGATATTTCATCTTTAACTCAATTTATTAAATAAGCGAACACATTCAACTGCTTCTTTCACATCATGAACCCGAAGTATTTTTGCTCCTTTGGTCAAAGCAATTGTATTTAGAAAAGTAGTTCCGTTTAATGCCTTTTCTGCATTTGTATCTAAGGTTTTATAAATCATTGATTTTCTTGAAATCCCAATTAATAATGGTAATTCAAGCATTTGAAATAATTCTAGTTTTTGCATTACTTCAAAATTTTGTTCCAACGTTTTAGCAAAACCAAAACCAGGATCAACAAGTACATCATTTATTCCAAGAGCTCTCACAGCAGCAACTCGTTCCGAAAAGTAGAACAGCATCTCTTTAATAATATCATCATACTGCGTAAAAGTTTGCATGGTTTGTGGCGTTCCTTTCATGTGCATCATAATATAAGGAACCTGAAATTTAGCAATGGTTTCCAGCATTTTTTCATCGAGTTTCCCTGCCGAAATATCATTAATAATAGCAGCTCCGTTTTCGACACAAACCTTTGCTACTCCTGCACGAAAAGTATCAATAGACAAAATAATGTCTGGAAAATGTTTTTGCAACAGATTCACCACAGGAATTATTCTCGAAATTTCTTCTTCTTCAGAAACAAACTCAGCATTTGGTTTACTTGAATATGCTCCGACATCAATAAAAGTGGCGCCTTCATTGAGCATTTTACCCGCTCGTTCCAGCAGTTCATTTTCATTTTTATATTTTCCTCCATCAAAAAAAGAATTTGGGGTTATATTCAAAATCCCCATTACTTTTGGTGTAGATAAATCGATGAGTTGTCCTTTACAGTTCATTTATTTTTTGTTTAAACTTTAAACCTTAAACCTTTTAAAATTTATTCTTATTTTTGAAGCAATTTTATACAAATATACAGCAATAATGAAGAAAACTTCACAAGAATATGACAGCGTAATTACGGTTTGTCGCACACTTTTTATCAATAAAATGAAAGATTACGGCAGTGCTTGGCGTATTTTGAGACTTCCTTCCCTAACCGATCAAATCTTCATAAAAGCCCAAAGAATAAGAAGTTTACAAGAAAATGATATTCGAAAAGTAGACGAAGGTGAAGCTGGAGAATTCATTGGAATTATCAATTATTCGATTATGGCTTTGATTCAATTGGAGCTAGGCGTAGTGGATCAACCCGATTTAGAAGTTGAAAAAGCAACACAATTATACGATGCCAAAGTAGCTTTGACCAAAGAATTAATGGAAAACAAAAACCACGATTATGGAGAAGCATGGCGTGAAATGCGCATAAGTTCGCTAACCGATTTGATTTTACAAAAATTATTGAGAGTGAAACAAATTGAAGACAATAAAGGAAAAACCTTAGTGTCTGAGGGAATTGATGCTAATTATCAGGATATGATTAACTATTCTATTTTTGCTTTGATCTTGATGGACAAAAAATAATTTTAGACTCAAAATCTAAAAATTGGAATTATAATTTTTACCGCAAATTCGCAAATAATCCAATTACAACTATTTTATAATTTGCGAATTTGCGTTGAAAACATTTGACTAAAATCATAAAAAAAACCAAAATGAAAAACATAATCACTCAATTCTCCCGAATTTTTGTTGGAGTCTTGTTCATAATATCAGGTCTAATTAAATTAAACGATCCTATTGGTTTCTCTTATAAATTAGCCGAATACTTTAGCGAACCGGTTTTCAATATGCCATTCTTTGTGCCGTTTTCTTTAGCTATAGCTTTGTTTATAGTAATCTTAGAAGTGGTTTTGGGTGTCATGTTACTTATTGGTTTCAAATCAAAATTAACGATCTGGCTTTTACTGCTTTTAATCATTAAATTCACTTTCTTAACCTTTTATTCAGCCTATTTTGATGTAGTTAAAGATTGTGGCTGTTTTGGAGACGCCTTGCACCTTACGCCATGGCAGTCGTTTACCAAAGATGTTGTTTTATTGTTCTTCATATTGATTCTGTTTATTAATATGAAATTAGTTAAACCTCTTTTCTCCACTAAAATTCAAAATAGTTTAGCGGTATTATCTGTAGTACTATGTGCTTTCATGGGCTATTGGGTAATCAATCACTTGCCTTTAAAAGATTTTCGCGCATTCAAAGTTGGAAATAACATTCAAAAAGGAATGGAAATTCCAGAAGGTGCTCCAAAATCGGTAGTCGAAATGATTTTCATCTACAAAGTAAATGGTGTTGACAAAGAATTTTCAGAGAAAGATTTAGCTAATATTCCTGCTGGTGCGACTTTCGTAGACCGAAAAGACAAAGTAATTACTGAAGGTTACGTCCCTCCTATTCATGATTTTGTAATGGAAAAAGATGGTTCCGATTATAAAGAAGAACTACTTCAAGAACCTAAATTGCTAATGATTGTTGCCTATGATTTGGCTCTTGCCAATGCTGATGGTCTAGCCAAGATGGAATTAGTAAGCAAAAAAGCAGCAGCCAAAGGATACAAAGTAATCGGTATGACAGCTTCGGCTCCTGATGAAATAGCAGCTATCAAAAAAC
Organism: Flavobacterium sp. WC2509; assembly: GCF_052683105.1. Classification (NCBI taxonomy): domain Bacteria; kingdom Pseudomonadati; phylum Bacteroidota; class Flavobacteriia; order Flavobacteriales; family Flavobacteriaceae; genus Flavobacterium; species Flavobacterium sp. WC2509. The sequence continues at coordinate 618,481 of NZ_JBQZFG010000001.1, forward strand.
AATATGGAATCACTTTCGATTTTTATTTCTGCGATGCTATTCCGTTAAAAACCATCGAAAGAGCGAATCCAAGTTTTGTGATTCTTGAAAAAGGAACCGTAAAACAAAAAGTACATTATAACGATACCGAAGATTTAGTTTTCTAATTTTTCATTTTTAAACATAACAATCAACCTTGCAGAAAATCCATTTCTCTGCAAGGTTTTTTTTACTTCAAATTTTAAAGACTAAAAAAAAAGATTAACTATAACGATATTGTAATCCTTTTCGAAGATTTTTGACTCAAAAATCCAAAAACTGCTTACCTAGTTTAAAATTCTTTGGTTAACTTTGTGAAAACTTAATTTAAATGAAAAGAATTGCTCTTCTAATTATTGCTTTTGTATCATTTTCTTGTAGCCAAGCTCAAAAAGCTCAGAAAACAGAATTCTCTAAAATAGCGCTTTCTGAAAGTCTATTAACTACAGATGGCAATCAAATTAAATTTCAAGACATCCTAAAAAAGCAAGAAGGAAAAATTACTGTAATAGAAGTTTGGGCTTCTTGGTGTGGCGATTGTGTCAAAGCAATGCCAAAACTAAAAGAACTTCAAGCCAGCAATCCAAACGTTTCCTATGTATTTCTTTCTATGGACAAAACTGCCGATAAATGGAAAGAAGGTATTGAAAAACATCAATTAAAAGGATCACATTTTATGGCAAACGATGGCATGAAAGGCACTTTTGGGACTGCCATTGACTTAGATTGGATTCCAAGATATATCATTATTGACAAAAAAGGAAAAATCGTTGTGTATCGTGCTATCGAAACTGACTTTGAGCAAATCAACGAAACATTAAAAAAATTACAAACAAATTAATTACACAAAACTATAAATACTACAAAAATGAGAAAGAAGATTGTTGCAGGAAACTGGAAAATGCATAAAAATGCTGCACAAACAAAAGAATTATTGAATGAATTGTTAACTCAAATTCCTGCTGAAACAACTGCACAAGTAATTGTTGCACCAACATATATTAACTTAGCTTCAGCGGTAGATAACTTAAAACACTCTAATATATCTGTTGCTGCACAAAATTTACACCAAGCAGAAAGCGGTGCTTTTACAGGCGAAATATCTGCAGATATGATCAAAGGAGTTGGTGTTGATAACGTAATTTTAGGCCATTCTGAGCGTAGAGCTATTTTCCATGAAACTGATGCAATTATCGCAAGTAAAGTAAATACAGCTTTGAAACACGATATGACTGTAATTTTCTGTTTTGGAGAAGAATTAAAAGACCGTCAATCTGGAAATCATTTCAATATTGTTGAAAATCAATTAAAAGATGGTTTATTCCATATCGAAGCTAAAGACTGGGAAAAAGTAATTTTGGCTTATGAGCCAGTTTGGGCTATTGGAACTGGAGAAACTGCTTCGCCAGAGCAAGCACAAGAAATGCACCAATTCATCAGAGAAACAGTTCGTAAAGCTTTTACTAGCGATATCGCCGAAGATGTATCTATCCTTTACGGAGGTAGTGTAAAACCAGACAATGCTAAAGAAATTTTCTCTAAACCAGACGTAGACGGTGGTCTAATCGGTGGAGCTGCTCTTAATGCTAAAGATTTCATTACTATTGTAACGTCTATCTAAAAATACATTTTTTCAATTTCCTAAAGTTGAATTATTCAAAGCTAAAAGGCTATTTCAAATCTATTTTGGAATAGCCTTTTTTTATCAAATATTTGGGCAAGACCCCAACCCGATAAAAGGGCTAAATTCTCATTGCGCATATACGCCCTTTTTCGGGTTGCGGTCGGGCTATACGCACTACTTTGGTAGTTTGCTTCTATCCCTCTTGCGGCTCACAACAACTTCTACTTCAAAAGAAAAAAATCAAGTTAATAAACAAATACGTTAAAATATTTCAAAATTCAAAAAAGGAATGCTCACTATATTGTTACCTTTGCAAAAAAATTAAGCATGTCAAACATTTATATAGGGTATCATTTTACAATCGAACCAAAAGAACTTGGGTCTGAAATATTAATTGCCGAATTAGGAGAAAAAGCCTTTGAAAGCTTTACCGAAACTGAAACTGGAATTTCTGCTTTTGTACAAAAAGATCTTTGGGACGAAATGATCCTGGAAGACATTAATATATTACATTCAGAAGAATTCAAAATCGATTATAGTTTTGAAGAAATCGAACAAGTAAACTGGAACGAAGAATGGGAAAAAAACTTTGAACCTATTGATGTAGAAGGAAATTGCCACGTTCGTGCTCCGTTTCATCCAAAAACAAATGCCGAATATGATATCGTAATTGAACCAAAAATGAGTTTCGGAACAGGTCATCACGAAACAACACATATGATGATTCAACATTTATTAGAAATAGATGTTACTGGAAAGAAAACATTAGACATGGGTTGCGGAACAGCCATTTTAGCTATACTTGCCGAAATGAGAGGTGCTCAGCCAATTGATGCCATCGATATTGACAATTGGTGTTATTTAAACTCAATCGAAAATGCCGAACGCAATAATTGTAAACACATTACCGTTTATGAAGGTGATGCGGCATTATTGAAAGACAAAAAATACGATTTAATCATTGCCAACATCAACAGAAATATTTTGTTGAACGATATGCAAAGTTACGTTGACTGTTTAAATCCAAACGGAACTATATTATTTAGTGGTTTCTACGAAGAAGACATTCCTTATATTGATGCTTCTTGTACAGAAAAAGGTTTAACATATGTTAAAAAGTTTCAAAGAAACAACTGGGCATCATTAAAATACGTAAATTAGTACAACTCTTTATAAAACAATAATGTACAAAAACCTAAAAGCATGAGTACAATAGAAAAAGTAAAAGAAAAAAGAAGAGAGCAGGAAGTTACTGCTATGAACAACGAAATCATAGTATACAATGATGATGTAAACACTTTTGACCACGTTATAGACACACTTGTTCGTATTTGCGACCACACCCCTATTCAAGCAGAACAATGTTCACTTATAGTTCATTACAACGGAAAATGTACTGTAAAAACTGGTGAATATGACAAATTAAAAATACAATGTACAGGCTTATTAGAAGCTGGTTTATCTGCAGAAATTATATAATACAATAAATACCTTTTCCAAAAACGAGGTTACATAAGCCTATTTTAAGAAGTACAATCTTAAGTAGGCTTTTTTATTGCTTATAAATTCACAACTTAAGAAGCTATTAATGAGGTAATTTACTTTTTAAAACACCATAAATAACAGTTCCAATCAGCGCGCCAATAAGTACAAGAATCACTGGTAAAAATCCGGCTCCTATTAATATAAAAATAGGCCCTGGACAAGAACCCACCAAAGCCCAACCTAAACCAAAGGAAATTCCTCCAATCCAATATCTAGCATTTCCTTTTTCTTTATCTTTAATTTCAATAGGAAGCCCTTTTATATCCTTGACATTATTTCTTTTAATAATTTGAATTCCTAAAATTCCAGTAGCAACAGCAACTCCAATGATTCCGTACATGTGGAAAGATTGAAATTGAAACATTTCGTAAATACGATACCATGAAACCGCTTCTGATTTGGTTAATACTATTCCAAAAAGGAATCCAACCAAAAAATATTTTAATATTTTCATAATTTAAAAAAGTAAGGGTAATAAAAAATGTGCCATAATCAATCCGCCGATAAAAAAACCAATTACTGCTTTTAAAGACGGTAATTGCAAATTACTTAATCCGGAAATAGCATGTCCAGAAGTACATCCACCTGCATAACGTGTTCCGAATCCAATCAAAATTCCACCTCCAAGAAGTATCAGAATACTTTTTGGCGATTGCCAAATTTGATCACCAAATAAAGCCTTAGGCATTAATTGACCATTAGGAGCATCAATTCCCATTTGAGAAAGCTGCGCAATTGTTTGTGGATTTATTTCAACATTCGAAGGATCACTCATAAAATGTACCGCCACAAAACCACCAACCATTGCACCAAGCACTACTACAAGATTCCAACGATTGGCTTTCCAATCAAAATCAAAATAGGAAATACGCTTTCCTAATCCTGTCATAGAACATAATGTCTGAAGATTGGTAGACATTCCGAAATTCTTACCAAAATAAATCAGGGTAAGCATCACAATTCCAATTAATAAGCCTGAAATATACCAAGGCCACGTTTGAAAAATTACATTCATAAAAGTTTATTTTTAACAAAGATAAAAAGGATAAAGCATTCCTGATGTGAGAAATGTTACATTTGTAAAAAATAATAATTACAATTTGATTATTTTTGAAATAGTAATTTAACCTTTACAGTAGAATAAATAATTAACTCTATAATCATGAAAAAAACAGTTCTCTTTATTGCCTTACTACTAATCATAACTTCTTGCGGAAGTATTAAGTCTTCTATAAAAAATGTAGATAATACTGCTCCTATGCCAGTTCTTAAAAATGATGCTTTTGTAATTACAGCTTACAGCAAAGACAAAAAATATGGTTATAATAAAGATTACCCAATCAATATCTTTTTTAGAGGTACAAGAAATGATACGATCAACCAAAAATATTTCTTAAATGCTTTGGCAGGTCCAAAAGGCGAAAAAATCACTTATACTAAATTAGAAAACTGTTGTCCATTTCCAACCAAAAATAGTGATACTGGGGCAGGATTTCTTGACGTATACGAATTGAAGTGGGAAGGTCTAAAAAAACCAATTATTTTGTACTTAGATATTTACGAAAGAGGTCAATTAATGGTTCCTGTAGGACTTGGTTTGAAAAAACAATAAAAAAATCAATACAGCTTAGAATTATTTTAAATTCTAATTATTAAAATTCAACTCTTAACTTAATGACATTATATTGAAATATAATTAACCATTTATCAGAACGGAATTACGGCTAAATAGATTTATGATTTTGCAACAAATTACAATGCCACGACAAGTAAATTCTTTAAATTTGAATTTTACAAATTAAAGATAACATCATGGGACTATTTAATGCCATACTTGGCAATGCATCAGAAGTAAATACAGAAAATCTTTCGAAGGAATTTGAACCTTTATTAATTGAAGGTGAGAAAATCGAAAAAGGATATAAAGTCATTAAAGATATGTTTGTTTTCACCAATAAAAGATTGATTTTGGTCGAAAAACAATTGGTAGGAAGCAAAGTAGATTATCTTTCGATTCCATATTCATCTATTAAAAAATTCTCTAAAGAAAGTGCAGGGATCATGGATTTGGATGCTGAATTAAAGATTTGGTTAACTGGTGAAGATGCTCCAATTTCTAAACAATTCGGTAAAGGTGGAAATAATATTAATGAGGTTTACCAAATTCTGAGCCAACATATATTGAAATAAGTCTTAAGAATTAAGTATTAAGTATTAGGATTTCAGAGGAAAGAGTATAGATTTTTGGATTGCGAAATATTGAATTTTACTCTTTCTTCTATATTCTATTCTCTTTTTTCTATTTTTCTAAAAACCCCAACACAATGAAAATAATCATCCGCACTTTTAAACTCCAATTAAAGCACACCTTTACGATTTCGAGAGAATCGCACGATGTACAACCCACATTAATTGTAGAATTGCAAAGTGAGGGTTTTTCGGGTTTTGGAGAAGCTACTTCTAATCCGTATTATAACATTACAGTTGATAGTATGAGAGCCAATTTGGAAGCGATTATTCCGTTTATTGAGACTCATAATGACGAGACTCCTGAGGAATTTTGGGATAGTGCTTCCGTTTATTTGAATAATGATATGTTTGCATTGTGTGCTTTGGATATGGCTTATAATGATTTATACGCTAAGAAGAAAGGCAAAAAACTATATGAGCTTTGGGGAAATTCTCCTTTGCACAATCCAAAAACAGATTACACCATTGGTATTGACAAAATTGACAAAATGGTCATGAAATTAAAAGAAATGCCATGGCCGATTTACAAAATCAAGTTAGGAACCAAAGATGATATTGCAATTGTGACCGAATTACGCAAACATACCGATGCTCGTTTTCGAATTGATGCTAATTGTGGCTGGACAGTTACTGAAACCATTAATAATGCTGTTGCTTTAAAAAAGTTAGGTGTTGAATTCTTGGAACAACCAATGAAAGCCGATCAATGGGCGGCGCATAAAGAAGTTTTCAAACATTCCGTTTTGCCAATTATTGCGGATGAAAGCTGTATCGTAGAAGAAGATGTTGCTAAATGCCATAACCATTTTCACGGAGTAAATGTAAAACTGGTGAAATGTGGTGGACTTACTCCCGCTCGAAGAATGATTTCCGAAGCTAAACACTTTGGCATGAAAACCATGGTAGGTTGTATGACCGAATCTACGGTTGGAATCTCAGCAATTGCGCATTTATTACCGGAGTTAGATTATGTAGATATGGATGGTGCTTTGTTACTATCTGAAGATATCGCTACTGGCGTTACCATAACAGACGGTATCATTCATTATGCTGATTCTAACGGGATAGGAGCTGCTTTAAAAAACTAAATTGATGCAAGTAAGCGAGATTCCTAACAGAGTATTTCACAAAGACGGCAAAGAGTTTTTGTATTTTGGAGGCACTAATTATCTTGGTATCACTACCCTAACTGAATTTCAAACAATTCTATTGAAAAGTTTTCAAAAATGGGGAACGAGTTATGGAAGTTCACGCTCCGCAAATATTCAGTTAGAAATTTACAAAACTGCCGAAGATATACTCGCCAAACAGACAGGAACTGATGCCGTAGTGACTGTTTCATCAGGTATGCTTGCAGGCAAACTCGCTTTGGAATTATTACAAAACACAACGGATTTGCTTTTTCATTTTCCGAATACGCACCCTGCTTTATTGCATCCATTATCGTTACCACTGCTTCAAAACGGAAAATTAAATCCTCTTCTTTTTAACACAACTGATACCAAAATAGGAATCGTTGCCGACGCTATTCCATCACTAGGTGTTACTCCTAGTGATTTAAGTATTTTAAAAGATATTCCAAATACAAAAAAAATCACTTTATTACTTGATGAATCCCACAGTTTTGGGCTACTCGGAGAAAATGGACAAGGAATTCTAAATGAATATAACTTTCCAAATATACAGCAGAAAATATCCATTGCCTCATTAGGAAAAGCGATGGGGCTTTCAGGTGGTTTTATTGCTGGTGATTTTCAATTTATTGATGCAGTAAAAAAACAGCAAAATTTTATTGGAGCCTCTGGCATGAATCCTGCATTTCTGGAAACATATGTAAATGCGCAAAACATTTATCAGTTACAAAGACAAGTATTAAAAGAAAATTTGAATCATGTTTTTAAATTTTTAATCCCTAACCCTGCTCTAACTTTTGACAAAGAATATCCTGTTATTTATTTCGATCAGGACAATTTGCTTCAACAACTTATAGAAAACAATATTATTCCAACTTCCTTTCCTTATCCTACAGCCTCTGGAAAATTGAGTCGGATTGTAATTAGCGCGCATCATACTAAAGCTGACTTAGATAAAATGATTAAACAACTGAATATTTTTACACAAAATTCTATTCAAATATAAAAGAAGTTGTGCGTCATTTTAAAACCAAAACAATTAAATAGAACGCTAGAATAATTCACATAAATTCAGAAGAATAATTCCTATCAAAAGAAAAGCAAGAAAATAAAAACTTTTTTTAACTATGTCCATAAGAATTATAGACAATTAAGAAAAGAACTTATTTTTCCAAACAACAGGCAACATACTCATTTGATTTATAACTTACTATATTCCTTTAGCCTTAAATTAAAGTTAATAGCTACAATTGGCATCAATTCAACCTCGCAATTTGTATTAAAAAAAAGCTTTAAATTAAATTATTATTATTTTAAAGTGATTTTTACATCATCTACCCTAAAATTATAGTAGGTAAAATACAAAAATGACAAAAATAACATACCCACCCCCTCTTTAATAGGGTATTCGAAATGATTTTTTATTTTTGTAAAAAAAATAAAATCCAATACAAAATGCGAAAAATAGTTTTAAGCGTGATTCTTGTCACAATTTTGGTACTATCCTATTGCTCAAATTACTTTTTAACAAGCCACAAAACAAATCTTTCTGAAATTTCAAAATTCGACACAGGAGACATAGCTTGGATGCTCGTAGCTTCTGCACTAGTATTATTAATGACTCCTGGGTTAGGCTTTTTTTACGGTGGTATGGTTGGTAAAAAAAACGTAATAAGCACCATGCTTCAAAGTTTTATGGCTATGATCATTGTAACTGTATTATGGGTACTTATCGCTTTCGGACTATCTTTCGGCCCTTCAATTGGAGGCATTATTGGAAATCCAATACCTTATCTCATGTTTCAAGGAGTTGGAATTGGCACTTCATGGAAATTAGCCCCAACAATCCCTTTCCTATTATTTGCATTATTTCAAGCAAAATTTGCCATTATAACTCCTGCCATCGTAACAGGTGCCTTTGCAGAACGCATTCGTTTTTGGGCTTACTTATTATTTATGGTATTATTCATACTTTTTGTTTATGCTCCATTAGCTCACATGACCTGGCATCCTGATGGATTACTATTTAATTTTGGAGTATTAGATTTTGCCGGAGGTACAGTAGTACACATGAGCGCAGGATGGGCCGCACTAGCTGGCGCAATCTTTCTTGGAAAACGTAAATCACCAAAACAAAATCCAGCACGTATTACTTATGTATTATTAGGAACCGCTTTATTATGGTTTGGTTGGTTTGGTTTTAACGCAGGTTCTGCAATGGGAGCCAACGGTCTTGCTGTACAAGCACTAGGAACAACAACAGTAGCAGCCGCTGTAGCCTCTATGGCTTGGGTTTTTATTGATAAAATTATGGGACACAAGCTTTCAGCCATGGGCGCTTGTATTGGCGCAATCGTTGGACTAGTATCTATTACTCCTGCAGCTGGATTTGTAAGTATGCCACACGCAATAACAATAGGAATTATTGGAAGTATCGTCAGTAATATTACAGTTAGCAAATTCCATAAACTAAAAATCGATGACGCCTTAGATGTATTTGCCTGCCACGGTGTAGGTGGAATGGTCGGAATGGTATTAACTGGAGTATTTGCATCAAGAGATATCAACCCAGCTGTTGTCGACCAAGGACTTGCTTTTGGCGAAACCAAATTATTCACTCATCAAATAATTGCTTTAATAGGAGTATCAATATTTGCCTTTACAATGTCGTATTTCCTTTTCTATATTGTAAATAAAATAACTCCTCTACGAGTTAGTGAAGAAAAAGAAGCATTAGGTTTAGATATTTCACAACACGGAGAATATTTATAGTTTTCTACTTTTATTAAAATCACAAAAGAAGCCGTCTCAATATGTATTTGAGACGGCTTCTTTTTTTCATACCACAGTCATTCTTTTAAAGAAGACACTACCAACTCGTTTATAAACCAATATTTAATCAGGAAACCTACCCTTTCAATAAAAATAAGGCTCCTTAAATTATTTTTTTGAAGAGCAAAATAAATATTTACATTTTTATGAAACATTTAAGTATTTTTCAATAAATTTAACAAAAATACTCCTAATGATACAATCGTATAAATTCAAAGAGACTCATTTACAACCATATAAACCGCCCTAAATAATACTGTTCAATAATTACTAATAACGCTATACTTCTAAAAAATTAAGTAATTATTAACAAAACAATCGCTTAACTACCAAAATAGGCGGCAATTTCACAAATTGACCAACAATTTAGGAGTTAAACTTAAAAAAAACTTAAAATTGTATTAACACATTCTTTATTTTAACTCAAAAAAATAAATACCCCTCAAAATACAATGGTGCTTACTACAAAATCCACAAAAATGACTACTGCACCCCCATATTTTTTGGAGGGTATTAAATGATTTGATACTTTTATAAAAATTAAAAATCAAAAACTATGCGAAAAATTATTTTAAGTGTGATACTAATCACAATCCTGGCATTATCCATTTTCTCAATTCACTTTCTTGTTGAATCCCCTACATTAGGAGCACACGTTGTCGAATTAAAGTTAGACACTGGTGATACGGCTTGGATGATCGTAGCTACAGCCTTTGTATTATTAATGACACCAGGACTTGGTTTCTTCTACGGTGGAATGGTAGGTAAAAAAAATGTTATTAGCACAATGCTACAAAGCTATATGGCAATGGTTATAGTAACCATTTTGTGGGTTGTAATCGGATTTGGTTTATGTTTTGGACCTTCAATAGGAGGTTTTATTGGTGATCCATCTTCAAATCTATTTTTTAATGGAGTAAGCGCTAACACAGCCTGGGAATTAGCACCTACTATCCCTATGATTTTGTTTGCATTATTTCAAGCGAAATTTGCGATTATCACTCCTGCATTAATCACTGGAGCTTTCGCTGAAAGAGTACGTTTTTGGGCTTACCTATTATTTATGGTATTATTCATATTAGTTGTATATGCTCCATTATGCCACATGACTTGGCATCCTGATGGATTATTCTTCGGATGGGGAGTATTAGATTTTGCTGGAGGAACAGTAGTACACATGAGTGCTGGTTGGGCTGCATTAGCAGGAGCTATATTCTTAGGAAAAAGAAAAGTACAAAAAGCAAATCCAGCTCGTATTACTTATGTATTATTAGGAACTGGTTTATTATGGTTCGGTTGGTTCGGTTTCAACGCAGGATCTGCTGTAGGAGCTAGTAGTCTTGCTGCACAAGCATTAGGAACTACAACTGTTGCCGCCGCTGCCGCTGCAATGGGATGGGTTTTCCTTGACAAAATCATGGGACATAAACTTTCTGCAATGGGAGCTTCTATCGGAGCTGTAGTAGGATTAGTTGCTATCACTCCTGCTGCAGGATTTGTAAGCATTCCTCACGCAATGGCAATTGGTATTATTGCTAGTATTGTAAGTAACCTTGTTGTTAGTAAATTCCCTAAAGGAAAAATTGATGATGCTTTAGATGTATTTGCTTGTCACGGTGTTGGTGGTATGGTAGGTATGTTATTAACTGGTGTTTTTGCTTCAAAAGCTATAAACCCAATTGTAGGTGATAACCAAGGTTTAATTTTTGGTGACGCTACTTTATTTTTAATCCAATTGAAAGCATTAGTTCTTGTTTCTATATTCGCTTTCGGTGCTTCTTATGCTTTATTCTTTATCGTAAACAAAATTACTCCTCTTAGAGTAACTGAAGAAAAAGAAGAATTAGGATTAGACATCTCTCAACACGGAGAATTCTTGTAACAAACTCAATTTCCAAATACCCGCTAAAAACACTCTAGAATTTATTCTAGAGTGTTTTTTTTTACTCACTCTTCATATTCAAAATATATGATGACTTTAACATAAACAGACCTATTATATTCTTAAATTTATTATCCTTATTTATAATGATAAGCCCCCTTGAATCTCCAGTATTTCTTTCCTTGCAAAGTTGTGTCCAGAATACAATTATAAACAAATAAATCGTACTGTTATGGAATTAGAAATCGAACAAATCAGAGACCAACAGAAAGAAACTTGGAATAAATTCTCTCCTGGTTGGAAAAAATGGGATGAACTAACAATGGATTTTCTAAAACCCATGGGAGACGAAATTATTAGATTGTTAAATCTAAAAAATGACGCTATCGTTCTAGATATCGCCGCAGGAACTGGAGAACCAGGACTGACCATTGCTTCTCATTTAAACAAAGGAAAAGTAATTGCTACAGATTTAGCCGAAGGGATGCTTGAAGTGGCTCAAGAAAATGCAAAAAAAAGAGGAATCAAAAATTTTCAAACCATAGTTTCTGATGTTAGTGAACTCCCTTTTGCAGACAACACTTTTGATGCCATTAGTTGCCGCTTTGGATTTATGTTTTTCCCAGATATGTTATTAGCTATAAAAGAAATGGTAAGAGTTCTTAAACCTGGAGGCAAAATTGCAACTGCCGTTTGGAACGTACCAGAAAAAAATTTCTGGATAACTGCTACTATGGGAACTATCAATAAAAATATGGAAACATCACCTCCCCTACCCGGAGCACCCGGAATGTTTCGTTGTGCAAAAGCGGGATTTATGTCTGATTTGTTTTCACAAGCTGGACTCAAAAATATTTCAGAAAATGAAGTTGTCGGAAAATTAAACTGCAAAACAACTGATGTTTACTGGAGTATGATGAATGATATTGCGGCTCCTGTTGTTGCCGCCCTTAGTAAAACAGACAATGAATTGAGACAAAAGATAAAAGAAGAAGTATACTCATTAGTAAATCAAAAATATCCTGACAACAATGTCATCATTGACTCTAGTTCGCTTTTAAGCTACGGAGAGAAATAACAACCTATTTAGGGTCGAACTTCAGAAATTTATTAATGCTTTCAAGACATTATCAAATTCATAAAAAAACTATCCACCAAAAAGCACTTTTAATTACTTTTTAATGGATAGTTAAATTTAAATTATTTATCTCTAAAAGAATTATTTCTTGAAATTCGAAACACCAATTTTCAACCAGCTTTCAAATTCTTCAACGCTTACATAACTTATTGTTGGTTGATTTGTATTAAGATTATTTCCTTGCAAATCTGTCAAAACATACAACGGCTGTGTATTTGTATTGTATTTTGAAATCATAAAGTCAGTCCACTTATCCCCTATAGTCTCAATTTCTGAACCTGTCATTTTAGAAACAAACTTTTCATTATTCGGCAATTCTCTTTGATCATCTACATATAAGGAAATTAAAACTACATCATTTTTAAGAATAGAAAGAACACTATTCACAGACCAAACATTATTCTCCATCTTTCTACAATTCACACAAGCATGTCCTGTAAAATCAAGCATTATAGGTTTGTTTACTGTTTTTGCATACGCTAGCCCTTTATCATAATCATCAAAAACAACAATTTGATGGGGACCTAATTTTGCTCCTTCTGGTAAAACTGTTGAAACAGCTACACCACTACTCGTTCCAGAACTAACTAAGCCTAATGGACTTTCGCTATATTCCATTGGAGGTGGAAATGCACTGATTAGCTTAAGAGGAGCTCCCCAAAGACCTGGAATTAAATAAATTGTAAAAGACAAGGTCAGCAATCCTAAACACAATCTTCCAACCGATATATGAGGCAACGGACTATCGTGTGGCAAGGTTATTTTTCCAAATAAATAAAAAGCTAAAGCTCCAAAAATAGCAATCCAAATCACCAAAAACACTTCTCTTTCTAATAAGTGCAATTGCAATACCAAATCGGCATTAGATAAAAATTTGAAAGCCAAAGCCAATTCTAAAAATCCTAAAACAACTTTTACCGTATTCAACCAACCTCCCGATTTAGGTAAAGAATTTAACCAACCCGGAAACATCGCAAAAAGCATAAAAGGCAAGGCTAATGCTAATGAAAAACCAAACATTCCAACTATAGGAGCAATCCCTCCTTTGGAAGCTGCATCAACTAAAAGCGTCCCAACAATAGGCCCTGTACACGAAAACGAAACAATTGCTAAGGCTAATGCCATAAACAATATTCCGATAATCCCACCTCTATCAGCTTGACTATCTACTTTATTTGCCCAGGAATTAGGCAGCATAATCTCGAAAGCGCCAAGGAAAGATGTTGCAAAAACAACTAACAGAATAAAGAATATAATATTAAAATACACATTGGTTGACAAAGCATTCAGCGCATCGGCACCAAAAACCCAAGTAACAACAAATCCTAATAAGACATAAATCAGAATAATTGAAATTCCATAAATAATAGCATTACTAATTCCTGTAGCTTTCGTTTTGCTTTGTTTAGTAAAAAAACTAACTGTCATAGGAATCATAGGAAACACACAAGGAGTAAGCAAAGCCGCAAATCCTGAGAAAAAAGCGATAAAGAAAATAGACCACAAACCTCTTTCTGAATCTGGTTTTGGTTGTTCTACAGTCTTCGCCTCTGCAACAGGAACACTTTTTTCTGTTACTTCAGGAGCTACATTTACCGTTTCAATTTTAGCAGTATCTTGCTTCGTAACAGCAACAGGAACTATCTCATTAACAATACTTTCTGAAGGAGTAGGTATTTTAAATGTAAATTTCTTTTCCAGATTGATACAAACCTCTTTACAAATTTGATAATTCAATTCAACTTGAACTGCGGTGATTTTAGTATTTACTAGCTTTATTTCTTGTTTAATTTGAGCTTTATCGTGAAAGAATATTTCATTTACTCCAAAAATATCATTGAAAGCAGTTGTGGTTTTACTTTCTTTGGCTTTGCCAACTAACTCAAAATTTCCTTTTTGATCTTTAAAAACAATTTCCAAAGGAAGTGGACCACCTTCGGGAGTAAATTGGGAGTATATATGCCAATCTTTTTCGATTACTGCATTAAAAATTAAAATATAATTAGTTTCCGATTTCTTTTCGATTGCAGTTGTCCATTTTGCAGGATCCAGAATCTGCGAATTCACATTAAAAAACGCTAAAAAAGCAAGCAGTATAAAAAGTATTTTTTTCATTATAGTAATTCTATTTTAAGTATATTTTTTGTTGCATCGAAAGTTTTGAATCGGTTATCGGCACGTATTCCGACTACCCAAACAATTTGGTCATTTGAACACAAAAGCCAAATATTTTCCTTTTCAAGCAATGATAATTTCTCGTCTTTGAAAAGCTTACTCACTTTCTTCGATTTGCCATTCATACCAAAAGGCATAAAAATGTCACCTGATTTCCACTTACGAAATACCAAAGGATAAACCAACAAATCTGCATCGACAAAGATAGTTCTATTTGAACCAACCGAAATGTCAGACACTTTACTTAAGCTTAATTTTAAGGGAATATTAACTTCTGTTTGATTTTCTTCGATATAAAATTCTGTTGCACTTTCCTCTTCATTAATCGAATAAAGGATTAATAAATCTCTATCTTTTAGTAATCTGTAATCTGTGGCAAACACTTGTTTTCCAGATTGACTATTTACTAAATCATAAATATCATCCCAAGCAGTAAAACCAAATTCTTTCAACCATTGATACAAATAGGACTGGTAATTAGGCAATTGCAATAATTTATTTAGATTAAAATGAATTTGATCATCTACCTCATGTGCAACTTGTTGATAAACCATAATTGCTGCATCCTCAACCATAGAAAAAGATTCCTGCAAATACCTTTCGGTTTTCGAAAATGCAGTCATAAAATTAGGATTCAACTCCTTCAAAATAGGAATCAAATGATGGCGGATTTTATTCCTTACATATTTATCAGAAGCATTACTACTATCTTCTCTCCACTGAATACCATTATCCATAGCATACTTTTCAATTTCGCTACGAGTTAAAAAAAGCAAAGGTCTAATTACTTTATCATTTTGCACTGGAATTCCAGTCAGACCTTCCAGCCCCGTTCCCCTAGTAAAATTGATTAAAAAAGTCTCCAGATTATCATCAGCATGATGTGCTGTGAGCAGGTAATCAAAGTTTTCATTTTCAAGTAACTCATAAAACCAATTGTATCTTAATTCTCTGGCGGCCACTTGAGTCGAAAGCTTATAATCATTAGCAAAAGCTTCAGTATCAAATTGGGTTACATAAATAGGAATCCCTTTGGAATCTGCATACTCTTGTATGAATTTTTGATCACCAAAACTTTCTATTCCCCTAAGTTGAAAATTACAATGAGCTATAGCAATGTCATATTTTAATTCCTGAAACAAATGCAGTAAAACCATACTATCCAAACCTCCACTAACTGCAAGCAACAGCTTTTTTTGTTTCAAAAAAGGAATCTCTTTTTCGATATGATTTTGAAGTGTATTTTTCATACGAAGCTACTATTGTTTTTTATCGGAATATGGAATCGCTGTTCTTAATTTTAATTAATATTTTAAAATTATAACGATTTTATATTTCAAAAATACTGATTATTATTTAATCCAATGATGACTCGCTTATTGCAAAACTTCTAGCATTGCTTTTGCTTTTAGCAAACATTCATCATATTCATTTTCTGGCACAGATAATGAAGTTATCGCACTTCCTACAGAAAAAGACACATATTGATTTTCCTGATTGTATAAAATACTCCGAATAACTACATTAAAATCAAAGTTACCATTGGGCAAAAAATAACCCACTGCCCCACTGTACAATCCACGCTTGGTTTCTTCAAGCTCTTCTATGATTTTCATAGACGCATACTTAGGCGCACCGGTCATGCTCCCCATCGGAAAAGTAGTTTTCAAAACATCGACAGCTGCATATTGAGAATCTATTTTTGATGTTATAGTCGAAATCATTTGATGCACTTGCAAGAAAGAATAAATACCACAAAGTTCTTTTACAACAACCGAAGATTTTTGGGCTGTTCGAGACAAATCATTTCGAACCAAATCGGTTATCATAATATTCTCTGCACGCTCTTTAGGATCTTGGGCTAAATTATTTTTTGACTTTTCGTCTTCTATTGGATCCGAAAATCGCTTGGAAGTTCCTTTTATAGGCTGAGAAATTAGATTTTCACCTTCTTTTTTCAAATACCTTTCTGGTGAAGCAGAAAGTAAAAATTGCTTATTGTTTTTGAAAAATACAGTAAAAGGAGCTTGCGAAATAGCATTCAGTTTTAAGAATTTTTCAAATGGATTAATTGTCGCATTTTCTGCAAAAAACTCCATACAAAAGTTGGCTTCATATAAATCTCCGTGATGGATGTACTCTCGTAATTTGGAGACTTTCTCGATATAATTTTGCTTAGAAATACGTTGCTGAATAGTAACTTTCGAAGGATTTTCGACTTTCGACTTTCGACTTTCGATTATTTCTTGAAAATCTGCTTCAATTTCATCATCACACATGTTGAGATATTGAATTTCGAGCTGATTACCTTTTAATAAAAATATTTTTTTAGGTTGAAAAAAGAACAAATCAGGAAAATTCAAACCGTCAAAATTATCCGATTTCAAAAGTTCTACATCATTTTTTAAGTCATACGAAAGATATCCAAATAACCAATCTCTAGTTGTTTGCTGGTATTGTTTTAAATCTTCAAAAGCATTGTGGTAATCCGTTTTTAAAGACGTAAAAGCATCTACAGCCAAAACGCAATCAAAACTGGAATATTCATTAGAAAATGAATTACTGTCCAGGAAAGTTATTTCACGAAATTGTTGTCCCCACGCAACAAGCTGTTGCTTGAAATCCGAAGGTTCTTCAATAATTTTATAAATGGAAGTTCTCAAAAAATTAATCAATTTAGGAATTTCAAAATTACAACAAAAAACAGGTCTTCTCAAGAAGAAGTTTCATAAAACTATAGTAATTCTAACCACAGCTATTGAATGTAAAAAAACATCAAATTAATTATTCTTTTATATTCAAAAAAATTACATTTGAATCAACCTTTCTTAACATCAAAAACTTTAAAACCAAAAACTATGAAAATTGCAACTATTATCATTCGTACTCTAATTGGATTACTATTACTTTTTGCTTCAATAAGCTATTTTTTCCATTTGTTTCCTGAGCCAGTTTTAACAGGAGATATGAAAACTTTTAATGATGGAATCAAAGCATCTGGTTACTTAATGCCATTAGTAAAAACAATCGAACTACTTTGTGGAATAGCTTTTGTTACAGGTAAATTTAACCGAATTGCAAATATTATTTTAATGCCAATTACAGTCAATATTCTTTTTACACATATTTGTTTAGCTCCCGAAGGTATTCCGGTAGCAGTTTTTCTGTTCGTAGGTAATATATTCTTGATTTATAGTAAATGGGATAGCTACAAAGGATTATTTTCAGCAAATTAAAACCCATAAAAAAACCGATAGAAATTAAATCTATCGGTTTTTTTTATTTGTAAAAACTTTAAACTATACGTGCAAAGCTCTATTATCTGTAGCTGCCAATGCCGCTTCTTTTACTGCTTCTGCAAATGTTGGATGCGCGTGTGACATTCTAGAAATATCTTCAGCAGATGCTTTGTATTCCATTGCAACAACAGCTTCAGCAATCAAATCTGCAGTTCTGGCACCAATCATGTGTACTCCAAGAACCTCATCCGTTTTCTTATCAGCAAGAATTTTTACAAATCCATCAAGATCTCCGCTCGCACGAGCACGACCTAAAGCTTTGAAAGGGAAACTTCCCACTTTGTATTCTACACCAGACGCTTTCAATTGCTCCTCTGTTTGACCAACAGCAGCAACTTCTGGCCAAGTGTAAACAACACCTGGAATCAAATTATAATCAATATGTGGTTTTTGACCCGCTAAGATTTCAGCAACCATAGTTCCTTCTTCTTCCGCTTTGTGAGCCAACATAGCTCCACGAACTACATCTCCAATGGCATAAATATTAGGAACCGAAGTTTGTAAATGATCATTCACCTCAACTTGCCCTCTGTCTGAAATTTTCACTCCAGCTTTATCAGCATTCAAACCATCAGTATAAGGACGACGCCCTACAGATACTAAAGAGTAATCTCCTTCTAAAGTAATTGTTTCTCCTTTAGCATTTTCAGCTTGAACAATTACAGCATCTCCGTTTCTTTCTACTGATTGTACTTTATGAGAAGTATAGAACTTCATTCCTTGTTTTTTCAACACTTTAGTCAATTCTTTAGACAAAGCACCATCCATTCCAGGAATAATTCTGTCCATGAATTCTACAACCGAAACTTGAGCTCCTAATCGTAAATAAACCTGACCTAATTCGATACCAATAACACCTCCACCAATAATTACTAGGTGTTTTGGAACTTCTTTAAGTGCCAAAGCTTCTGTCGAAGTAATAATTCTTTCTTTATCAATTTTGATAAAAGGCAAAGAAGACGGTTTTGAACCAGTAGCAATAATAATATTTTTAGCTTCAATAGTTTCCGATGTTCCATCAGCTTTAGCGATAGCTACATGTGTAGCATCTACAAAAGATCCTAAACCATTAAAAACAGTGATTTTATTTTTTTCCATCAAGAAATTTACTCCACCTGATGTTTGATCAACAACTGCTTGTTTGCGAGCAATCATTTTTTCTAAATTTACTTTTACTTCTCCTGAAACTTCAATTCCATGATCAGCAAAATGCTTAATTTCAGCATAATGGTGTGAAGATGACAATAATGCTTTCGATGGAATACAACCAACATTCAAACATGTACCGCCTAAAGTTGAATATTTTTCTATAATCGCTGTTTTGAAACCCAATTGTGCACAACGAATAGCCGAAACATATCCGCCTGGCCCAGAACCTATAATGACTACGTCAAATGAACTCATAGTATGTGATTTTTATTTTTAGTCTTGCAAAATTAAGGAATAAAGTTTTGTTTAAAGTTTAAAAATTAAGGTTTTTTGTTCGAATTATAACGATTTCAGCAACGATAACCGAAAAACCTTTTAAATAACTCAAGTAAATCAAATAAACCGATTTGTTTTGGTTCTTCTGGAGCAGAAATTTAGTTTTTCATAGAAACAGTTGTCCCGCTATTCACTACAATCTCTTGTGCCGAACACCGGCACAAGAGGATTTTCGCTGCTATCGGGGCTAGTTTAGAAGTTTATTTTTTCATAAGGACGAAAGATCTCAATAAACCTCGATAACGCTTTAATCTTTGTAAATAATTATCTATATATTTGTTTTGCTGCCTGTAAAAAGTAGCGAGTAAACAAGTTAGGTAACATACTAAAACAAACAGATGATAACAACCGATAAATTTGATTTGACTAAAAATGAATATCTATCGGTAATATTAAAAATGGTTTTTAAGAAAAAGTGGTGGGAATTTTTACTTTTTTGGGCATTAGCAGTTTTCCTCACTTTTGAAGCAGCCAAAGATAGTCTGATAATATTTTGTTTATTTTTCCTGTATTCATATCCGCTAATTGTGGTGTTTCAATATTGGAGATTTGCAAATGCAAAAGATAATAGAAAAATATTTGGTAAAAGATATTATGAAATTTCGACTGAACAAATCAATGGATATTTTGCTAACGGCTCAAATAGTGTTATTAAATTCGAACATTTTGTAAAAACATTTGAACTTAAGGAATATTACTTTCTTTATATTTCAAAATCTCAAAGTTTATATTTCCCAAAAAGATTTTTTAAGCCCCCCGAAGATTTAGCTTGGTTTAAAAAAAACATATTTGATAAAGTGGGTTAAAAGTACGTTACTCAACAGACACTACAACGTATAACAATAACGAAGCGAATAAAATCGTCAAAATATATTTATGAAAGATCAAGGCGCAACTGTAGTAATTAATCATCAAATCATAGACGGAAAACAAAATCAATACGAAGATTGGCTAGATGAAATTGGTCCAATTTGTAGAAATTATGTTGGCAATATTGATTGGCAAATAATTCGTCCTATCCCGAATTTGACATTTGATTATACTGTAATTATAAGATTTGACACAATTGAAAATCTCACAAAATGGATGGAATCAAATGATAGAAAACATCTAATTAAAAAAGCACAACCGTTATTTTCTAAAGATGATAAATATCTAATTAAATCGGGCTTAGATTTTCTTTTCACAAATAACAGTGAAAATCAAAAAATTCCCGCTCGTTGGAAACAATATTTGGTTACGTGGTCAGCAATTTATCCGTTATCAATTCTTATCCCATTGCTAATCCTTCCTGTTTTAAAAATTTTAAATTTTCCAGAGAACAGATTTATCAATTCGTTTTTTATCTCAGGCGTCATTGTTGCAATAATGGTTTATTTGCTAATGCCTAATTATACCAAGTTAATTAAAAAATGGCTCTACAAATAATTATAAATGCAATACATAACAGTCACAACTAGTTTTAGCAATAGATATAGTGGAAAATGGTTTTGTATTTGGATAATTTGGTAAATCCAATGGCTTTAATTTATCCCACGCTAATGTGAGCGCCACACTCGTGCGCTGTTGTAAAAGAAAATATTTACCAAAAAAAAGGAAATATTTTTTTGACATTTCATTTTTAAAATATGTATTATGAAAATACTCAAAACCGTTATTGTTCTTATTCTCTTATCTAGTGGGTTTATTGCTCAATCGCAAGAAGGCGTAACATGGAAATGGGTAACAAAACCCACTGCTGATTTTACTATTTTGTTTCAATGTGGATTTTCACGCACTCCTTTTTTTGAAGGGCTTGCCGGAGTGAGAGACAGCAATGGCAAATGGGGAGTGGTTGACTCTACTGAAAAATGGGTAATATCACCTCAATTTGAAATTATAGGGGAGTTTTCAGAAGGTGTAGCCGCTGCCCAGCAAAATAATAAATTAGGATTCATTGATAAAAAAGGAAAATGGGTCATTCAACCAGCATTTGATGGAAATTCTCCATTTGATTATTGTTATACTAAATTTTATGAGGGATTGGCAGGTGTTGCAAAAAACAGATTGGTTGGCTATATAAATAAAAAAGGAGAATGGGTAATCAATCCAAAATTTCGGGGGATTGCTAATAAATTTAAAGACGGATTGGCGAGAGCAAGAGCTTTGGAGGCCTATAAATTTGGCTATATAAATAAATCTGGGGAGTGGGTAATCAAACCCATATATGATTGGATAGATGATTTTTCCGAAGGATTGGCAACTGTGCATATAAACAAAAATACCCAAGATTTTAGTCAAGACAAAAGCTGTGGTTTTATTGATAAGAAAGGGAATCAAGTAATACCTCTCCAATATGATTTTGCTAATAGTTTTTCTGAGGGTTTAGCAAGAGTGAGTAAAAATGGTAAATGGGGTTTTATAAATCAAAAAGGCAATTGCATAGTACCTATTATTTATGATGGTGTGTGGACTATTTCTGAAGGACTTGCAGGAGTGGAGCAAAACGGAAAATGGGGTTTTATGGACACAACCGGAAAATGGATTATTAAACCTGAATTTGACAAAGCGGAAAGTTTTCATAATGGACGAGCAGAGGTAAGATTAAATGGAGAAGGAGGATATATCGAGCTTATTAAATAAATTATCCCTAGCTCCCCGCTAACGCGAGCATCACGCTCGTGTCCGCAATCAATGTCGCAGAAATTTATAACAGCCACTTAACCTTACACAAAATAAAAACGCTGCTGAAAAATACTTTTCCGCAGCGTTTTTTATATCTAACTTATCTGTAACAAAATCTATTTCCTTTCCTCTTTCATCTATTTTCCCTCACTCTACTCAGTCTTCAAATTCAACTTACTGTTTTTACGACTAAAGCTAAAATAGATTATCAATCCAATAATTAACCATATTCCGAAGTAAATCCAATTCCAAACGCTTAATTCCGCCATCATATACAAACAACAAATTAAACCCAAAAGCGGAATTAAAGACAAATTCTCTTTGTAAGACCAAAACACCAATCCAACCATGACAAATAAGAAAATCCACATTGGTATTTTATGTTTAAATAAGCTTAATCCGCTTTCATATTTTACACTATCAGAAATAGGCAAACCTGCAACTACACTAGCATATTTAACATCATCACCTTGATATTGATTTAATAACTGCTCAACATCAAAGTTTTTTATATCAACTGATTTATCCTCAATAGTTACCAAATAATCATATACTTTTTGCGTCTCTTCTTTGTTCAAAGACGTAATAATAAATTCAGAATCATTGATTTTGGGTTCATTCGTAATAAAATCCATCGTTGCTTTTTTATTGTAACCAAATGCAAACACCAAAGCAATAACAATCAATATCGGAAATACAAATTTAGAATTAATATAAGGAGTTTTGAATTTCCCTCTTGGAATATCAGTTCTATTTTGCAATGCCAAAACTCCGGCGCATACCAAAACAAAGGCAAATAGAGTTCCAATACTACATAAATCCGTTACCATCGTTAAATTCATAAATAAAGCAGGTACTGCTACCACAAAACCGGTAACAACAGTCGCATACGAAGGTGTTTTAAATTTTGAATGTACTGTTGAAAAACGTTTTGGCAACAAACCATCACGGCTCATACTCATCCAAATACGAGGCTGTCCCATTTGAAAAACTAATAAAACACTAGCCATAGCCACTACCGCACTTACTGCAATAATTCCCGACATCCATTTTAAATGCAATTGATCAAATACAAAAGCTAATGGATCACCAACATTCAAAGTATTATAACTTACCATTCCTGTCAATACTAACGCGATGGCTATATAAAGTACAGTACAAATAATAATCGCCCACATCATCCCTCTCGGTAAATCACGTTGAGGATTTTTACACTCTTCGGCAGTTGTCGAAATAGCATCAAAACCAATATAAGCAAAGAACACAGCCGAAACACCTTTCAAAACTCCCGAAACGCCATTCGGTGCAAACGGATGCCAATTATTAGTATCTACATAAAATATACCTACAGCAATTACCAAAAGAACAATACAAAGTTTAACGACAACCATAATATTACTCGCATTACGGGATTCTTTCATTCCTCTATAAATCAATGCAGTAATTAAAACAATAATCAATAATGCCGGCAAATCGGCAACAAAATGAAATGCCCCTATCACTGGCGATGTTGTCCAAGCAGTATAGGCATCTTGCATTCCTGTGCTCAAATTCTCAAAAGACTTCCCTCCTTGCATCAAAGCTGTTGCGTCTTTAAAACCATTAGAAGCGGTTAAATAATCCATTTGAACCCATTGCGGTAAATTAATGCCTCCGCTGGAGAGCAGTCCAGTAAAGTAGTCACTCCATGATATAGCGACCGTTATATTTCCTACGGAATATTCCATAATCAATGCCCAACCAATAATCCAAGCAATTAATTCTCCAAAAGCAACGTACGAATAGGTATAAGCACTTCCAGAAACAGGCACCATCGAAGCAAATTCAGCGTAAGCAAAGGCGGCAAAACCACAAGCTATAGCGGTAAACAAAAACAAGAAAATTACAGCTGGACCTCCATCAAAACTGGCTTTTCCGATAGTACTAAAAATTCCGGCTCCAACAATTGCCGCAATTCCAAAAGCAGTTAAATCTTTAGTGGTCAAATGCTTTCCTAGTGCTTCATGACCTTCAATATTATTTTTTTCGACCTGCCTTAAGATATCTTGAACTGTTTTTTTTCTAAAAAGTCCTTTTAATGCCATGTTGTGAATTTTATTAAATAATCATTGTTTAGTATTCTTTTCAAAACTATTTTTAATAAAAAAAATAGGAAAGCTCAAATATATAAAACAAATTCAATCTTTAAAGTTAGGATTTTGATTTTTAATGAGATTATTAAATAAAAATATTTTCTTTTTAATTCAAAAAAAGTCAAATATTCATTCGAAAACCACGTTAAAACAAAATATAATTTAATATGTAATTTAAAAAAACAAACCATTATATAAATCGCAAGGGAATATCCCAATACTGTCTATAATTTTCTGTTCCTTAACTTTCAGTAGAATTTATTAGTAATTAATTAAATAAACTTGGCTAAAAAAACTACTTTTGATTCCTTTATAAAAAAAGTAAATATGTATATAAAGAAGTCCTTATTATACCCAACCATATACCTGTTGTTAGTTACTGTTTTTGGATTTGCCCAAAGAAGAGAAATGCATCCCAAAAATGAATTTCGAGCGGTTTGGATTGCTACTGTTGTAAATATTGACTGGCCTAAAAACAGTTTTGATGCGGTAGAAAAACAAAAAGCCGACTTTATTCAAATTTTAGATACCTATCAAAAACTCAATTACAATGTAGTAGTTGTACAAATACGTTCTGTCGGTGATGCATTATATCCAACCATATTAGCACCTTGGTCACGGTATTTAACTGGAATTGAAGGAAAAGCTCCCGGCCAAAATTTTGATCCTCTGAAATGGATGATCGAAGAAAGTCACGAGCGTGGGTTTGAATTTCATGCTTGGATGAATCCCTATCGTGCTACTATGGATTTAAAAACCGAAAGCTTAAGTATTGACCATGATTATAATAAACATCGAGATTGGATGATTGAATATGGGGGGAAATACTACTACAATCCTGCCCTTCCCGAAGTTCAAAAACACTTAGCAGCGATAGTCGAAGAAGTAGTAATCAAATATGATATTGATGCGATACATTTTGATGATTATTTTTATCCGTATAAAATAAAAGGACTTGACTTTAATGACACTGCATCTTTTCAAAAATATGGTGCTGGACTTTCTCTTGAAAATTGGAGACGTTCTAATGTAACTACTTTTGTAAAAAATATTTCTTTTGGAATCAAAAAACTAAAACCGTGGGTACAATTCGGCATCAGTCCGTTTGGAGTTTGGCGCAACAAATCCGTTGATCCAAAAGGTTCTGATACTCAGTCTGGACAAACGAATTATGACGATTTATTCGCTGACCCTGTAGATTGGATGACTAATAATTGGATTGATTACATCATCCCTCAATTGTATTGGAGTGTTGACCACAGAACCGCTTCCTATGCCAAACTAATCAAATGGTGGTCTGAAAATGTTCCGAGTAATACCGCTTTATATATTGGAAACAGCTCTTATAAAATTAAATCGGATTCCGATAAACATTGGAATAACATTTATGAAATCCCGAATCAAATTGACCTTACACGCAACTATCCAAATGTACTTGGAAATGGTTTTTTTAGTGCCAAATGGTTTATCAACAAAAATCAGGATGTTGTAAAAATTCTACAGGAGAATCAATACAAATATCCTGCATTACCTTTGCCTGTTCCTAATTTAAAAAAGAACATCACGGAAAGTTTACTAATCAGTTCAATTACGAAGGACACTGCTAGTTATTATGTTTCTTTTCAGAAACCAATACAACTTTCACAAATTCGCTATATAGTTGTCTATGCAGCAAAAAATGCAGCAAAAATCAACATCAACGACCCATCTCAAATCATCGATAAAATTGCTGTAGTTGAAGAAAACAACGAATTCAACATCGAAGTTCCTGCCTATAAAATGATTGGTAAAACTGGTTTTGCTTTTACCTACGTAGATTATTATGCGAATGAAAGCCCTGAAACTATAATTGATCTGGAAGTAGAAACACAGACTAAATAAAAGTTTAAATGATTTAAATTTTTAATAAATAAACGACTTAACGATTAAACGACAAACCCAATAAACAAATGAAAGACAACAAACCTTGGTATTGGATTCCGCTATTGAATTTTGCTTCTGGATTTCCGTATGTAATTATAATATCTGTCTCTGTTTTGATGTACAAAAACCTTGGAATCAGTAATGAAGATATTGGTCTATATACCAGTTTATTATATTTACCATGGGTAATCAAACCACTTTGGAGTCCTTTTATTGATTTGCACGGCACCAAGCGCAAATGGTTTTTGAGTATGCAATTATTTATTTCAATTGCCTTTTTAATTGTAGGTTTTATTATTCCAACCAGTAACTTTTTCATCTTGAGTTTAGCTATTTTTTGGGTAGCGGCGTTTGCTTCTGCTTCAAATGATGTGGCAAGCGATGGGTTTTACATGTTGGCATTAGAAAAAGAACAACAATCTTTCTTTTTAGGAATCCGAAGTACTTTTTACAGAGCTTCTATGTTAACTGGAAATGGATTGATTATTTTATTGGCTGGTTATTTAGAAAATCGCTTTGGTGACAATCAAAAAGCCTGGTCATATACGATGATTTTCGTTGGACTAGTAATGAGTTTTTTAACCATTTACAACTATTTTGCTACTCCAAAAACTGAATTGCCAATAACTGCAGGAGAAACTGAAGAGAAAAATTTCGCAACAGTTTTTGCTAGTTTTTTCAAGAAAAAGAATATCGGGTTAATTCTTGCTTTTATTCTTTTATTTCGTTTAGGTGAATCGCAATTGCTCAAAATGCTGACTCCTTTTTTAGTAGATCCTATTCGATATGAATTAGTAGAAACGGCTTCCGAGGCAGATCAAACAAAAGCTTTGGAATTGTATAATTCGAAAGTAAAAAAGGGAGAAAAATTAGCAGTATCCGAACTACAGTTTCTTTATTCTAAACTGCCAATAGTGACCGAAATGCAAGATTCAAAAAAACCATTGTTAGAAGTCGAAAATAAGAATACTGAAGAATATAAAAATGCAAATAAAGCCCGAATTGAATTTATAAATCAATTAGTTACTGATAAAGGAACACAAAATACAATCCATAAAGGCGGAATGGGGTTAGAAACTGAAGATGTCGGAATCATTTATGGCACCTTCGGATTAATTGCACTTACTATTGGGGGAATTCTTGGCGGAATAGCTATTTCTAAACAAGGATTAACCAAATGGATGTTACCAATGATTTTAGCAATGCATTTGCCTATTATTGGTTTTGTATTATTAGCACATTTTCATCCAGCCTCGATTTACTATATTTATGCAGTAGTCATTTTAGAACAATTTGGTTATGGATTTGGCTTTGCTGCTTTTATGATGTACTTAATTTATGTTGCCGAGGGAGAATCCAAAACGGCACATTATGCAATTGCTACTGGATTTATGGCATTAGGAATGATGCTCCCTGGGATGTTGAGTGGTTACATTCAGCAATATTTAGGATATGGAAATTTCTTTATTTGGGTACTATTAGCAACGATTCCAGGTTTAATTCTATCTCGATTTTTATTTTTTCCAAAAGATTACGGAAAGAAAATAGAATAACAATTATTCAAATTAAAAAAAATCCTACTTTATGAAAATGAAATTATTTAATTTTAAAAATCATAAAATAAAATATTTTGAAAAGCAAAGTTAAAATTATAGAAGTTCAAAATGCTCATATCGCAGTAGTTTCTTCAAACAATGAAGATGATTACATCTGCATTACTGATATAGCAAAAACCAAAGAATCTCGTTCACGTGCAGCTGATATAATTAAAAACTGGATACGCAGCAGAACAACTCTTGAATTTTTAGGTACTTGGGAACAAATGTACAATCCAGATTTTAAAGTGGTCGAATTTGACCACTTTAAAATGCAGGCAGGTTTACCAAGTTTTGTTTTAAGTCCAGGTACTTGGGCTGAAAAAACAAATGCAATTGGCATTTATGTCAAATTAGGCAAATACGGAGGAACTTTTGCACACAAAGATATTGCTCTTGAATTCTGTTCTGCGGTCAACCCAATCTTTA
The DNA here is from genome assembly GCF_052683105.1 of Flavobacterium sp. WC2509. Taxonomy (NCBI): domain Bacteria; kingdom Pseudomonadati; phylum Bacteroidota; class Flavobacteriia; order Flavobacteriales; family Flavobacteriaceae; genus Flavobacterium; species Flavobacterium sp. WC2509. The sequence goes on from NZ_JBQZFG010000001.1 coordinate 646,605, forward strand.
AATTATTTTTAATCAAAGAATTTCAAAGATTAAAAACAGAAGAAAGTAACAAAGAAAAACTCGAATGGAATCTCCAGAGAACTATATCTAAAATAAATTATAGAATACATACCGACGCCATAAAAGAAAATCTAATTCCGATAAGTCTGAGTATAAACCAAAAGAATTTTATTTATGCCGATGAAGCTGATATATTAAATGTAGCGCTATTTGGCAAAACTGCAAAAGAATGGCGTGCTGAAAACTCCATCGAAAAAGGAAACATTAGAGATAAATCTTCAATTGAACAATTAGTGGTTTTGTCTAATCTTGAAAGTATAAATGCAATGTTAATACAACAAGAAATGGTTCAACAAGAACGATTAATAAAATTGAATGAAATTGCTATTAGTCAAATGAAATCCCTTATTAATGCTAACGCATTGAATAAATTAAAATAGTTTTAAAAAAAATCAGTGCTAAATTCAAAACAATGACACTAGAACAAAAAATAGGGCAATTCTTTTTTCCTGCTGTTTTTATCAATGACACTGAGGAAAATATTCAAGAAACAGAACGTTTAATTAAAGAATATAATATCGGTGGGTTGACTTTTTTTCATAGCAGAGCCAGTGCGGCGACCAATTATGAATCTAAGAAAAAAGTAGAATTTAACGATGATAGTTTTCAACGTTTAAAGGATTTGATTGTACGCTATCAAAAATGTGCCACTACTCCCCTATTAATGAGTATCGATGCCGAATGGGGCTTAGCGATGCGTGTTGAAAAAACACCACAGTATCCTTATGCCATTACACTTGGTGCTTTGCCAGAAAGTAAAACAGACCTTGTTTATGAAGTGGGTAAACAAATTGGATTGGACCTAAAGTCGGCTGGAATACATTATAATTTAGCTCCTTTGGCTGACATCAATAATAACCCCAATAATCCTGTGATTGGGTATCGTTCTTTTGGTTCAAATAAAGAAAAAGTAGCACAATTTGCTTTGGAATATTTGCGAGGCATGAGCGATGTTGGGATTTTAGGCTGTTTAAAACACTTCCCAGGACACGGAAATACAAGTGTTGATTCCCATTTAGGTTTACCCGTTTTAGAAGAAAACTTAGAACAATTACTCGAAAACGAATTAGTCCCTTTTATAAAAGGAATTGAAAATCAAGTGGATTCAATTATGATTGGTCATTTAGCTGTTCCTGCTTTGAACGAAGGAAAAGAAACATCTGCCACTCTGTCCAAAAATATTATTGAAAATCTTTTACGAGAGCGTTTAGGCTATGATGGTTTGATAATTTCCGATGCTTTAAATATGCACAGTGTTTCGAAACTATATGACATCAAAGGACAACTAGAATGGGAAGCTTTTAATGCTGGAAATGATGTGCTTTGTTTTGCCGAAAATGTACCCGAAGGCATTCAGGAAATACTAAAAAATGCAAGTCCTGAACGCATTGAAGCTAGTCTAGAGCGTATCATGAAATGCAAACAAAAAGCAGGTCTTTTTGACGAAAATCCAACGGCTATTACTGATTTTGATTTTAAAATCACTGCAGAGCTGAACCGAAAAATTGCCGATTATTGCATTACAGATATCAAAAACAAAAACAATTCGATACTGGTATTTAATGCCAAAAACAGAGAACGTCTGGCAAAATTGAGTGTATACAAAACTATCGACAATCCATTCTTCAAAACATTAGGTACCGTCTTGCCTTCACCTGAATATGCCATTGAAAATGCTGAGGATTTAATAAATACTACTTTAATAGAAGACCTTACACCATTTGAAACGCTAATCATTTCATTATATATTCCAAAAGCAAAACCGTTAAATAATTTTGAATTAGAGGATTCTGTTTTGACATTTTTGGGCGAATTATTCCAAACCAAAAAATGTATTCTGTATGTTTTTGGTAATCCGTATGCTTTACAAGTAATCCCAAATTTAGAGTTCACTACTGGAATAGTTGAGATGTATCAGGATTTTGCAGAGTTTCAAGAAAGCGCAGCCGAACAATTATTACAAGATAAAAAAGGAAGAGGAACACTACCTGTTTCAATAACAACCATTTAACTTTAATTATAATCAAACACTATCGATAGATAAATAATAATAATAAAAATTTATCCATCACCTTTAGGTATGTGCCTTATATTTGCATCAAATTAAAAATTTAAATAACTAAAATTAATAAATATGTCATTAGTAGGTAAAAAATTCCCAAGTATTGCAGTAGACGCTATCTCAGAAATGGGTGATAATTTGAAAATCAATATTTTTGAGGAAGCTACAAACAACAACAAAAAAGTACTTTTGTTTTGGTACCCAAAAGATTTCACTTTCGTATGTCCAACTGAATTACACGCTTTTCAAGCTGCTTTACCAGAATTCGAAAAAAGAAATACAATCGTAATTGGAGCTTCTTGCGATACTAACGAAGTACACTTTGCTTGGTTGAACACGGCAAAAAACAATGGTGGAATCGAAGGTGTAACTTACCCAATTCTTGCAGATACAAACAGAAACTTATCTAACATCCTTGGAATTCTTGATGTAGAGTCTACAAGCTATAGCGAAGATACTGATTCAATCATTATTGAAGGATCTAATGTTACTTACAGAGCAACTTACCTTATTGACGAAACTGGAAAAATCTTCCACGAAAGTGTAAACGATATGCCATTAGGACGTAACGTAAACGAATATTTAAGAATGGTTGATGCTTACACACATATCCAAGAAAAAGGAGAAGTTTGTCCAGCAAACTGGGAAGCTGGAAAAGAAGCAATGACTGCTGATAGAATCAGTACTGCTGAATATTTAAGCGCAAACTAATTCTCAATATCAATGGCAATTTCAATATTCAATTTTTGATCTTGCCATTATATTTCAAAACTCCTTTAAAAACTAAGAATAATTTCAATCTCTAACTTCAAATATTAATTGTTTAAAAAATTGATTTTTGAAATTGAAATTGAAATTGAAATTTCAAAATTATGTTAATAGACTTAAACGAAGATACGTTAGCAGATTTAGTTGCTAAAAATGAAAAAGTAGTAGTACAATATTCGGCCTCTTGGTGTGGAAATTGTCGTATTATGAAACCAAAATTCAAAAAATTAGCGACAGAAAATGAAGCTATAACCTTTGTTTTGGTTGATGCAGAAAATTCTCCAGAATCAAGAAAGTTAGCCAATGTAAGCAACTTGCCAACATTCGCAACTTTCGTAAATGGTGTTTTGGTAAATGAAACGCAAACTAACAAACAAGAAGTTTTAATCGAATTGGTTAATGAAATAGTTTAACTAGTTATTTGTTTATTCGTTAAATCGATTAAACAAATAAACGATGTAACGAATAAACATAAAGAAATGAAATTACCTGTAATCAAGCATTTGTCTCAATTTATTGAAGAAAACGATCAAGATTATCTTATCGAAACTATTGAAGTTTTAGAGGCTTTAACCGAAGTTTCTTCTCTAAAAGATGAAGAATTGGACGTCATTGGCGAATTAATTTCAAATATGTACGGTGCGCTTGAAGTTCATAAAATGACCAAAGACGGAATGGAGAAAAAAGAAGCTTTAAATACTTTTATGAAAAGAGTTCTAGGTTCGATCGACAAATAAAACTTTTGTTCTCAATACAATAACGCCTTCAGCAATGAGGGCGTTTTTTTGTTATAACAGCATTTGGGCGAGCCACCAATCCGATAAAAGGGCTAATTAACAGATCGGTTATTCGCCCTTTTATCGGATTGCTGTCGGGCTATACGCCTTTACTTTGTGTTTAATAAAAACAGTAACTTTATTCAAAGGAAAACAGAGGTGAACTATGCTATCCGCCAAGCTTGTGACTTATGTAGCGCATTAGTCCTCTGTCTTCTCCTTGAATCCCGTTGAATTGCTTCAAATAGAATGATAGACATCAAGGTCTAATAAAGGCTCTAAAGAAGTTCAACATTTTTGTTTATCCTAAATTCAAAGTTATGAAAAACTATTTATTTTATGTAGGTGTTGATATTTCAAAATCAAAATTAGATGTAGTGCTTTTAAAAAAAGAAGAGCCAAATGTAATTAATCATTTCATTGTAGAAAACAATTTAAAAGGTGTTAAGGAAATTTTAAAAAACTTAACAAAACAGAAGATAGATTTAACTGCTGTTTTGTTTTGCTGTGAAAACACCGGGGTTTATACTTTTCCTTTGAGTAGCTGTCTATCTGAAAGCAATCTTGATTTCTGGGTTGTACCAGCCATTGAAATCAAACGATCTAAAGGAATCTCGAGAGGCAAAAATGACAAAGCAGATGCTAAAGACATTGCTTTGTACAGCCTCCGAAATGTTGATAAACTAAAACTCTCTACTTTGCCAGAAACAGTAATTCAACAATTAAAATTGCTTTTCACTGAAAGAGAAAAAGTAATGAAATCATTTAAAATTTTTGAGAGGACAAAAGAGAATGCTGCTTTTATGCCAAAACAGATTTATCAATCAATTAAAGGAATAAATAATAAAACGGTGAAGTTTTTAAAAGCAACATTAAAATCTATTGAGAAGGAAATGGAAGCAATAATATCTAGTCATTCTGAATTGAAAAAACAATTTGAATTGATTAAAAGTGTTCCTGGCATTGGAGATAAAACGGCTATCTATATGTTAATTGTTACAAGAGGTTTTACAGCATTTGATAATGCGAGGAAATTGGCTTGTTACGCTGGAACCGCCCCTTTTGAACATACGTCGGGTTCGAGTATAAAAGGACGAACCAAAGTAAATCATATGGCAGATAAAAAAATGAAATCAATATTACAAATGTGTGCTTTAGTAGCAGTAAAACATGATCCGCAACTCAAAGAATATTATGAAAGAAAAAAAAGGGAAGGCAAAAATGCTATGTTAATCTTAAACAATGTAAAATGCAAAATAATAGGACGTGTTTTCTCTGTAATTAACAGACAAACACCATATATAAACACATATAAATTTGCCTGTTAATCTTTTAAATTTAATTGTTTTTTATCATAGAATGCGCTACTTTGGTAGCTTGCTTCTATCCCTCTCGCGAGCATCAGGTTTCAAAAAAACTTTGATTTTAAAACCTGAAACCTATATATTAAATTACGATTTCTTCTTTTTATCCTGTTCTTTCAAAATAGTATCTAAATAAGGTGAAATTATTTTTTCAACTTCGCTTTCAGAAATAGCTAAAGCCTTTGGATTAGTAACGAGCTGTAGCCAAGGCTTTGGTGCATCATAATTGTAACTTCCGAAAACAACAACTGGAGTCCCCTTGAATTTTACATTCTCATCATCGACCAAAACCCATTGATCTGCCCATTCATATAAATACTTAGCATCTTTTTCTTGTAATCGCAAACACGAATGAGACGCAGGATAACCCGGCAAAGTGTATTGATGAAATCCAACACCTAATTTATTTTCGATGTTAAAATTCCATTTCAAATCCCATTCATCATTAAATGTACTAGTTGTTTTTTCCGCTTTCCAATTGGTAAAAAATAATCCAACAGGTGTTTTGTCCTTTGCTCTTCCCATATTAGTTGGCCCAGTACGAATTAAAATTCCATTTTCGTAAGTAGCAAATGTTTGGGTTGGATAAGAAAACAGAATGATTTTATCGACCTTTTGCAAAGAATCAACTTTAAATGGAAAAGGCAAATAAAACGCAATATCACCACTCAAATCCGTTGGAATAATAACGGAATCAATTTTGGTGAAATTTTCTTTATCAGTTCTGTTTACTGCAATAGCAATATCAAGTTCTTCCTCATTTTTATTTTTTTTCAACCATTCTTTACTGTTTTGCAAAGTATAGGAAAAAGTTTTAGGCTCTTTTCGAATAGGTATTTTTTTTGTGACGACAGTTGTCTTTTCAGCATCCGCTTCATTACCATTTTTACAGGAAAATAAAATAATTGCAATAATTCCGAACACTATAATTGATTTTTTCATACGCTTTCGTTTTATACAAAAATGCTTAAAATGAACCAATAAACTGTTACATAATTATTCAAAAATATTACGCCTTTTACATTTTCAATTATAAACTTATGTAACTATTAGTAAATCAATCTTAAAAAATATTAATCTTTATTACAAACTAAACCCTTTTATCTGCATGAAAAATTAGCACGCAGAATTTGCAGATTTACGCAGAGTTCATAAGATTAAGTTATCATACAGAATAGCAAAAAAAATCTTGGAAGCTAAAACGAAATGTAATAAAGTTGATAATTTTAAGTATTTCTCCGAACAACAAAAAAGTACAGTTTTCACTGTACTTTTTTTTAGATTTTAATCCGCGTAACTTAATAAACAATCAAGCTCAACTTATTTAAAAGTAACACCAAATTTTAAAGCCTCAGCTTTAGCTTCTGGAACCAATCTTTTTAAATTGGCAATTCTAGTAGCATCAGCAGGGTGTGTACTCATAAATTCAGGAGGAGCATTTCCTCCACTACTCGTTGACATTCTTTCCCAAAATGATATTGCAAATTCAGGATTATAACCTGCAAGTGCCATAAGTGTTAACCCAATTTTATCTGCTTCACTTTCTTGGCTTCTGCTAAAAGGAAGCATTGCTCCCACCTCAGAACCTATTCCATAATATTGTTGCCACATTTGTTGCTGTTCAGCACTTTGACTGCTTGTTGCCAAGGCTACTCCTACTGCACCAATTTGTTGTATTTGTGCTGCACTCATTCTTTGAGCTCCATGATTTGCCAACGCATGAGATACTTCGTGACCCATTACCGTAGCCAATCCTGCTTCATCTTTGGTCACTGGCAAAATTCCTGAATAAACAACAATTTTACCACCAGGCATACACCAAGCATTCATTTCTTTGCTTTCTATCAATTTATATTCCCATTGATACCCATTTAAATAATTCGATTGACCATGAGCATTTAACCAACGTTCTGCAGCTGCCTTAATTTTCATTCCAACATTTTCAACTCGTTTAGCATCTTCAGTTCCAGATATGACTTTGTTCTCTTTTAGAAAAGCATCATATTGCTGAAATGATGATGGAAATAACTGGCTATTAGGCACAAAATTTAAACTCTTTGTTCCTGTAAATGGATTTGATGCACAGGAAAAAAATAATCCTAATACACAAACTCCAACGCATAGTAATGACAAGCATTTTTTCATAAACTATAATTTTAAATACGTAACAATATTACAACTAATTATGAATTTTAACTTACATAATAAACTCAAAAAGTATCAATATTATTAGGAAGCTATAGATCAATACTATACAATTTAAAGCTAACAATAAACCTTTCGTGGGGCTTTTTAAGATGCTTGTAAAGAGGTAATCGTCAAAAAAATTAACTTTGGTACTTTAAAAATAACTATAAAATCTAATTCGAAAATCGCAAAATCAAGTTACCTTTGCACTTTCAAAAAAATCAAAATATGAACATACAAAATATACCTCAAATTAAACATACTGAGAGTGGTAACTTCTTTTTACTAGCAGGTCCATGTGCTATTGAAGGAGAAGAAATGGCAATGCGAATTGCTGAACGATTGGTTACTATTACTGATAAATTACAAATTCCTTATGTTTTCAAAGGATCTTTTAAGAAAGCAAATCGTTCTAGAATTGATAGTTTCTCTGGAATTGGTGACGAAAAAGCACTTAAAATTCTTGAAAAAGTATCTAAAACTTTTGGCGTACCAACTGTAACAGACATTCATACCAATGAAGATGCTGCTATGGCCGCTGCCTATGTAGATGTTTTGCAAATTCCAGCATTTCTTGTTCGTCAAACGGACTTAGTTGTTGCTGCTGCTGAAACTGGAAAAGTAGTAAACTTGAAAAAAGGACAATTCATGAGTCCTGAAAGCATGAAACATGCTGTACAAAAAGTATTGGATTGTAACAATCAAAACGTAATGGTTACTGATCGTGGGACTATGTTTGGCTACCAAGACATGATTGTAGATTACCGTGGTATTCCAACGATGCAACAATATGCTACTACAGTTCTGGATGTTACACATTCTTTGCAACAGCCAAATCAAACTGCTGGAGTTACAGGAGGAAGACCTGATATGATTGAAACCGTTGCTAAAGCTGGTATCGCTGTTGGTGTAGACGGTATTTTTATCGAAACACACTTTGATCCTGCTAATGCAAAAAGTGATGGTGCAAATATGTTACACTTAGATTACTTCGAGCCTTTGATGACTAAATTGGTGGCCATTAGAAAAACCATAAATCAATTTTAATTAAACATAGAATACCAATACATTGAAAACAATTTTTTTTTACGCCTCATTTTTAGTTCTTTTTTTATCAATTAATACTTTTGCACAAGGAGACATTCCCTCTACCGAAAGATTTACCGCACACAATAAAGGTAAATTCTTCATTTCATGGGGTGGTAACAGAGAGAGCTATACTGAATCGGATGTGACCTTTAGAGGAAAAGATTACAACTTTACAGTTGATAATATGGAAGCTCACGACAAACCAAAAGGTTGGCATATTGATTACATCAATCCTGCAAACATGACAATCCCGCAAACTAACTTTAGAATGGGATATTTCATTAGCGACCATTACAGTGTTGCTGTTGGTTGGGATCACATGAAGTATGTAATGACCCAAGCTCAAACGGCTAATGTAACCGGTTATATTAATTTACCTGCTGATAAATCTGGATCTATTTACAACGGAGTTTATGATAATACTCCTGTAGATATGTCTCAAGGTAATGCTCAGGAAGGTGGTTATGATAAAAATGTTGTTCAGCCAAATGGTACTGCTTTTTTAATGTACGAACATACAGATGGTTTGAACTATGTTAATACTGAGGTTTCCAGACATGATGATATTTCGAAAGTATTTAAATTACCAAATACAGATAAAGTTCAGATTAATTTAACGGAAGGTTTAGGAATCGGGCTTTTATATCCAAAAACAAATGCTACTGTGTTAGGAATGCCTCGTCATGATGATTTTCACATTTCTGGATATGGTTTTTCTGCAAAAGCGGGGATTAACTTTACGTTTTACAAATATTTCTATGTACAAGGTGAGGTAAAAACGGGTTACATCAACATGCAAGATATTAGAACAACAACAAGTAGTGATGATAAAGCTTCACAAAATTTCTTCTTTTTCGAAAGAACTATTGTTTTTGGAGGTATTTTTAGATTATAAAATACTCTCATATAAAATCAAAATCTCCTTCGGGAGATTTTTAGTATAAGATAGATTTAGTTGCTTTAATAAAAATTATTAATCAAATTTAAAGACATTGAAAACAAAAATTTTACATACTGCTTTTTTAGTTCTTTTCTTTACTGCTAATGCTTTTGCTCAAGAAAGTACGCCATCAAATGCACTATATACCGCTCATAACAAAGGAAAATTCTTTTTTCACATGGGAGGAAACAGAGCTTATTACACTACATCTGACTTGCATTTTGACGGTCAGGGATACAATTTTACAGTAGAAAATGCACAATCGCACGATTTACCAAAAGGATGGAACATCGATTATATTACACCTGGAAAATTAACCACATCACAGACCAACTGGAAAGCAGGTTATTTTTTTCATGATAAATTTAATGTTTCTGTTGGGGTCGATCACATGAAATATGTAATGACTCAAAATCAGACTGCTTTAATTAATGGAAACATTAATTTACCTTCAAGTGAAGTTGGTTCTGCATTTAACGGAATTTACAACAACAAACCCGTAGATTTATCTGATGGTAAATTTTTAAAGTTTGAGCATACTAATGGATTAAATTATGTTTTTACCGAAGTTGCACATTATGTTGATATCTCTTCATTATTTGGTATTAAAAACACTGATATCTTTCAAATCAATTTCACTCAAGGAGTTGGTATGGGTTTATTGGTTCCAAGAACAGATGCTACTGTTTTAGGAAAAGAAAGACATGATGAGTTTCATATTTCAGGTTATGGATTCTCTACTGATGCTGGTTTGAATTTTACTTTCTTCAAACATTTTTACGCCCAAACAGAATTAAAAGGCGGTTATATCAACATGACCGATGTAAGAACCACTTATACTGATGAGCATGCACAACATCATTTTTGGTACGGAGAAACCATCGTTTCTTTTGGAGGAATCTTCAGATTATAAATACTTTACCAAATACTAATTAAAATCTCCTTCGGGAGATTTTTTTTGTTTTAGGCAGTTTTTAAATTTGATTACTGCAGTTTTATTCTTAATTTTCACAGAATAAACAATTACAACTCATTTATTGTGCAACGCAATAGTACTACAAACTAAAAATAGCAACTATGATTATTATCGCATTAAAGAATCAAATTTTCAAGATTGCAGGATTATTGTTTTATTTCTTTCTAATCATCTGCATGCAGTCCATTAATGCGCAAACATTGCAAAATAAAACAGAGCATTTTCCACTCAACGGAGCAAAAAACGTAAATCCTGACACCTATTTCAAGCTGACATTTAATAGTATTCCGAATTTACATAACAAAGGAAAAATACGCATTTATGATGCTTCAAACAATACACTTGTCGATGAACTGGATTTATCCATTGCTCCAGGTCCCAAAAACACACGTACACCTGCACCTTATGACAAATTTGTATACAGTTACATGCCAGACAGTACATACACATCGCATAAGGAAGATTTAAATACGGCACACAAGTACCATCTTAATTACGTAGGTGGCGCTAAACCAATTGATACCTATCATTTTTATCCTGTACTAATTGATGGAAATACAGCATTAATTTATCCGCACAACAATCATTTAACCTACAATAAAACCTATTACATTGTTGTTGATAGTGGTGTTTTTTCCTTTGCCAACGGTCAACCTTTCCAAATAGAAAAAAATAGATGGCAGTTCCAAACTAAAAAAATGCCACCTGCAAAAGACAGCAAAAAAATAATTGTATCTGCTGATGGAAAAGGCGATTTCACAACAGTTCAAGGCGCGATAGATTTTATCCCTGAAAATAACAGCTTGCCCATTTCCATTTTTATCAAAAAAGGAACTTATAACGAAATTATAAACTGCTCAAATAGAAAAGGAATTTCCTTTATAGGAGAAGATCGTAATGGTACAGTTATAAGATATGCCAATAATGCCGTATTTAATTTTCGTGAAATGAGTCCTGATCCTAATCTAAATAAAGATATTCACAACATTAGAGCCGTAATAGCAATACACCGCTCTTCGGAAATTACTATTGCAAATTTGACTGTGCAATCTCTAGGCGAAAAACCCGCACAGGCCGAAGCTTTATTAGTAGTAGGAGATAAAATGATTATTGACAATGTTGCTATTGAAGGAAGCGGTGATGCCTTACAAGCCACAGGACGCGTTTATGTAAACAATTCTAACATACAAGGTCATGGAGATAATGTATTGGGATATGGGGCGGTTTATTTTAACAATTGTGAATTTGTTTCCTATTCTGGTCCTCACATGTGGGTTAGAAATACAGAGAAAAATCACGGTAATGTATTGGTGAATTGCACTTTAAAAACCATTGGCGATGCAGAAACTGATATTGCAAGAGCACCAGATAATCATGGCATTAAATATCCTTATACCGAGGTAGTACTCATCGACTGTAAAGTAGAAGGTTTACGCCCATCTGGTTGGGGAACCGTAACTGATGCAACAGAAAATATAAAATATTGGGAATACAATACAACTAGTCTTGAAACAGGTAAAGCTGTTGACATTAGCCAACGACATCCAGCCTCCAAACAATTAACTATGGAAAAAGATGCTGAACTGATTAACAACTATAGAAAACCTTCTTATGTTTTGGATGGCTGGAATCCGGAATTATCCGCCCATTAACTTCCCAAATCATTGATTAATACGGTGCAAAGTTTCCTGACTTTGCACCGTATTTTATACACATAATGCTGCAGCTTCCTGTATCACATCAATCAGGACAGCATTATCTATTTCTTCCAAATTATAATACCTAAGCGATTTAACGGTATTTCTTTTTTCATCCACAAGACAATCCTGGTTTCTTTTTAATTGAAACCCTCTAGCGAAACCTGCATCTACAAAACCTTTTTTAGAATTGGAAATCAGGTAACAAAACATCCTTTTTTTATAATACAAATAAGGCATACCCCATTTAAAGTGCATTTCTAAATCGGAAATTTCCCTTTTAAAAACACTAATCAAATGCAATAGAATTGCCTGATACCTTTCGGGTTGGCGGTAGATATATTCGTCTGTTAGCTTCATCTTATAAAAATAATTAAAAATTGTATTGCAAATCAGAAATTTTATTATTTACTTTGTAATTCAAAGTACTTTATACATGAAAGATAAATATTTACAAGACATTAGCGACATCAAAAATATGATGAACAAATCCTCACAGTTTATTTCTTTGAGTGGTTTGTCTGGAATTTTGGCTGGTGTATACGCTTTGATTGGAGCCTATATTGCCCATGAATTAATTCAGAATAACGACAATTACATCATTACTTTAGAAAGCGATACATTTAAGTATATTCTATTGACTGCTTTTAGTGTTTTATTTTTATCTGTTGGAACGGCATTACTATTAACTGTTAATAAAGTAAAAAAAGAAGGTGGAACAGCTTGGAATTCTTCCTCCAAAAGAATGGTAATCAACTTTCTGATTCCACTACTAACTGGAGGTATTTTTGGTTTGTTATTATTGCGTCACGGATACTACGGCTTAATAGCTCCTGTAACGCTTCTTTTTTATGGATTAGCTTGCGTAAATGCGAGTAAATATACATTAAGAGATGTTCGTTCATTAGGTATCACCATCATAATTTTAGGCCTTTTGGCAACTGAATTCTGTGGATATGGATTAGAATTTTGGGCTCTAGGTTTTGGCGTTTGTCACATTCTTTATGGAAGTATGATGCATTTTAAGTATGATAGGAATTAGAAAATAGTATTCAGATAAAAAATACAATAACTGCGGAATTAATAAAATAGTGACTATTTAAGGAATAGTATGAAATCAAAAAGTTCAAACATGAAAAAATCAAAGTATCTATTTGCCATAATTACCTTTTTGATGAGTTTTGGCTGTGCTTTGGTCATTGCCAATTCGATGTTTGGAAATATCCTTTTTGGCGAACGCCCCATAAATTTATTGGATAAAATTCAAGAGGGAGATATGATTTTTCAAACTTCACAATCCAAACAAGCTGAGGCAATTCAAATAGCGACTAATTCTAAATTTTCACATTGTGGAATTATTTTTATTGAAAAAGGAAAAAAATATGTTTTTGAAGCCGTACAGCCTGTGAAATTCACACCGCTAGAAGCTTGGATTACCCGAGGAAAGGAAAATCATTTTGTAGTTACCCGATTAAAAAATGCATCAACAATCCTCAATGCTCAAACTATTCAGAAAATGAAAGTTTATGGAAAATCATTGAATAACAAAGAGTATGATCGATACTTTGGATGGTCTGATGATAAATTATATTGCTCAGAATTGATTTGGAAAATATACAAAAACGGAGCTGGAATCGAATTGTGTCCATTGCAAAAATTAAAAGATTTTAATCTAAAAGATATCAGAGTTCAGGCTATATTAGCCGAAAAATACGGAGCTAAAATTCCGCTCGAGGAAAGTGTTGTAGCGCCATCAAACCTGGAACAATCCAAAATAGTAACCAAGATAATAGATACCTACTAAGATTTGAAAAATATTATTCAAAATATCAATAAAGCTTTTGATCATCGCATACGACTTGGAATCATGTCGGTTTTGATGGTCAATGAATCGGCCGATTTTAGTACTTTGAAAGAGTTATTAGGCGTTACCGACGGTAACCTAGCCAGCCATACCAAAGCATTAGAATTAGAAAATTATATTGCTATTGAAAAACAATTCATAGGGAAAAAACCAAATACAAGCTACAGAGCAACCAAAGAAGGGCGCAAAGCATTCCAAGATCACATCAATGCCCTTGAAAAATTGATACAAAAACGATAAGATATTTTTTTTGATTTTAAACTTTGAAATTCAAAGTACTTTACATTAAGTCAAAAGTCAAAAGTCAAAAGTCAAAAGTCAAAAGTCAAAAGTCAAAAGTCAAAAGTCAAAAGTCAAAAGTTTAAAATCTAAAATCTAATACTATGCAGCTCATCATCAAACTATTCAACAGTAACCGCAAGATTAACAGCGTTTTGTTTTTATTTACAATTTACTGCTTGCTTTTGCTCATTGTCCGTGCCAAATTAACCAATACTATTTATCTCTTTTTCTTGGTTTGGAATCTGTTCCTTGCTTTCGTGCCTTACTTTTTTATCAGCTATTTAAAAACTCAAATTGCGGTTCAGAAAAGTAAAATCAAAACAGTTTCGCTACTTTTTATATGGCTACTTTTTCTACCAAATTCATTTTACATTCTTACCGATTTGATTCATTTATCCCAATCGAGTAACCATTTATTTTGGTTTGATTTGATCGTCATAAGCTCATATGCACTAATTGGGTTTACTCTTGGAATCGTTTCACTGATAGAATTTGAAAACATTCTAAAAACCTACACTTCTACCCTGATTACCCATTTAATAATGCCTGTACTCTGCTTTTTATGCGGAGTAGGAATCTATCTGGGCAGAATTCTCCGATATAACAGCTGGGATATCATCAGCGATCCATTTGAAATAGTCCGAGCTATATTTCTCACTGTATCATCTGCACATGCGTTGCTATTCTCCTTTTATTTTGGAGTTTACATCTATTTGTTTCTTTCGTTAAAAAAAATCTATTCAATTATAAACCAATAAAAATGGAAACTACTCTAACACAAGAAGAGCCATTTGATGGTAGCACTTCTACTGAACTTGCCTTCGGCTGCTTTGCAATTGGCTCCCTGTTTTTTATACTTTTCCTAACACTACAAGACAATTCTTTTATTCTGATTATTGGTTTTATCTTCATTGTGCTGGCAGGTCTTCTAAACATTATTATGCTCACTCACCTACTCTATCATTTTTACATTTGTCCACAACAGCGGAAATACATTGGGATAAAAATTTCAATTTTAATAAGCAATATTCCAGTGGCATTCTTGTACTACCTCATTGCAGATTCATTCAAACTATTATAAAATTTAACTCTATAAACCTAGAAAACATGGAAACACCAGAAAATCAAAACCCAGCTCCAACACCATTTTTCCAATCCAATACCGCCAAAATGATTATGGTTGGAATACTAACTTTTGTATTGCTCATTCCGCTGGAATTTGTCAAAAGCCTGATAACCGAACGTTCGTTTCGCCAGGAAGAAGTCATTACCGAAATCAATGATAAATGGGGAGAAAGCGTCTATTTCTATGGACCGATATTAAAAGTTCCTTACACTACTTTTGACGAAACGGTATCAATCAACCAAAAAACAAATGAAACAGTAAAACAGCGAAAAGCAATTACCAAATACGCTTATTTCTTTCCCGAAGATTTAAAAGCAAAGTCTAACGTAACGACCAAAGTTCTCAACCGAAACAATTACGAATCGGTTGTTTACAGTTCCAAAATGAATTTTGAAGGCCACTACATTCAGCCCGATTTTAGCAGTAAAAACATCCCTGCCGAAGTCATTCAATGGAACAAAGCCACAATTTTAATAAAAACCACGAATCTAAAAAGCATCAAAGACGAAGTGAAAATTAACCTTGGCGGTACCAAATTCACTTTCGAACCTGTTTACAGCACAAATCCAAACGATTCTACACAAGCTCTGGAAACTAATTTTATTGATTTAAAAAGCATTTTAAAAACAGCTAAAACCAACTTCGGTTTTGACATCACTTACAACGGAAGCAAACAGATAAAAATGGTACCGATTGGTAAAACCACGCAACTAAGCATGCAATCCAACTGGAGTTCACCAAGTTTTACAGGCAATTTTCTTCCAGATGACAAAACCAAAAAAATCGATGCCAACGGTTTCACTGCCAACTGGAAAATCCTGCACATCAACAGAGCTTTTTCACAGCAATTCTTCGAGAATCTGCCTGATTTAGGAACCTATGCTTTTGGAGTGGATTTTGTAATTCCGGTAAACCAATACCAACAAAATGAAAGAGCCGCCAAATATGGTTTTCTCGTAATAGGCTTAACATTTTTAATTTTCTTTCTAATCCAGTCGATTAGCAAAATCAGAATCCACATTTTTCAATATTCAATGATTGGTCTGGCACTCATTTTATTTTACACGCTGCTTATTTCGATCACAGAACACAGCAGTTTCATGAAAGCTTACTTAATTGCAGCTGTGGCAGTAATTACTTTGATATCGCTGTACTCCGTTTCAATCCTAAAAGGGCGTAAATTTCCGTTATTTATCGCCGCCTCACTCACGGGATTGTACACCTTTATCTATGTCATTATCCAATTAGAAAACTACGCTTTATTAGTAGGAAGCATTGGTTTATTCTGCATATTGGCAGCAGTAATGTACTTTTCAAGAAAAATTGACTGGAATAAATAAAGTAGAATAATTAGGAGCTATTTCCTGCTATCCGTTTCAATCTTGCTAGCCGAACACCGGCCAGCAAGGATTTCCACTACTATCAGGGCTAGGGTTTTTCGGTAATTAAGAACATTTGCAGAGTCATTGTGAGGAACGAAGCACCCGAACGAAGTGAACTGAGCGAAGCTAATCACACTATCAAAAGTAACTTAAAAATAGATATAGCAATTGTGATTGCTTCGTTCCTCGCAATGACTTTCAAATCAAATTTTGAAAATCCCAACAGCTTTAAACAAAACTCTCTTAAAGTTTAGTATTTTTGAAGCCTCAAAATGAAATGATGAAGAAAATTGTAATTCTGATAATGGCTTTGGCCATTGGTGTTGCGTTCTACGAACAGACAAGTACCGATAAAAATGTATACATAATGGTGGTTGCCGTTGTCATTTTCATGATGGGAATGATGCGTTTAAGCAGCAAAACTCCAAGTAAAAACCAAGATAATAACGAAGACGATGTTCAATAAAGGAGATAAAGTTTCAGTGCTGGATGATGCCGTTGATGGTGTAGTTTTATCCGTCAAAGACAAAGTGATCACTATAGAAACGACAGATGGTTTTGTGATGAATTATAATGCCACCGAGCTTATTAAAATTGGCGAATCTGGCAATTTGATGGAAGGAATCAAAGGTATTAATATCAATGAAATCAAGAAGGAAAAAGAAATTCCAAAACCTCGCAGTTTTGTAAAAGAAAAAAAAGACAAGAATGAATTACCCGTTCCTGAATTTGATCTGCATATCGAAAAATTGGTTCCCAATAAACGCGGTATGTCCAATTATGATATTTTGACGCTACAAGCAGAAACGGCCCAACGACACATTGAATTTGCGATCCGTAATCGAATTCCAAAAATTGTTTTTATTCACGGTGTAGGCGAAGGAATCCTCAAAGCCGAATTGGATTTTCTTCTAGGACGTTATGATAATGTCGTTTTCCAAGATGCTAATTATCAAAAATACGGTCAAGGCGCTACCGAAGTTTACTTTAAACAGAACACTAAGTAACTCTAATTGTTTTCCATAAAAAAACGTCAATGTTCGAAAAGTATTGACGTTTTTTTATAATAGTAAAAGTTTTTTATTACTGCTTAACAGTTTGTAACTCTCCATATTTATAACTAGTACCCAATTGGAAATCACTGTTATCTTTTGCAAGACTTACATTTTTAAGAATAATAGTATGCTTATAAGTGTTTGGTCCTGAAGTGGTAGTTGTAACTTCGATTGTACCCCCAGCTTTTCCTAACCATTCTTCCTTAATTGTTGGTAGTAATGGATCTGTTGCTTTGCAAAAATAATCCGGCTGTAATACACCATTTTCAAATAAACGGTAAACTAATTTATTTTTGACCGCTCCTATTGTACCAATTCTTGGCTGATTGATAGGAGTTACTTCGTTTACTATTAATGCGGGATCAATGTTAAGAGTTAACGATTCACTCGAATTAAATTCATAGACCAAACCGCTATCACAAATAGTCAATAATTGATTAAAAGATAAAGCTAATGGTGTTACCGTTTCTAAGTAATCCCCAAAACTAAACGTTTCGTAAAACTGCGTAGTCCCATCTCCTTTAGCGAAAGTTATATTTTTAAAAACGATAGTGTTTTTATATCCCGTTATTCTAGTACTATTATTGGTCTCATCCAATGATTTGATTGTTGCAGTCGTAATTTCGACAACTCCTGAGCTAGCATTCCATTGGTTATTAATATGTGGAGTTGCCGGAGGAATCAAATCACAAATATTACCTGCTAACACTTTACCGTCATAAAAATTATACACCACTTGATTCGTAGAACTGATATCTAATTTTATTGGATTACCCGGTTCTGTAGCATCATTTACAAAAGTTTCTTCTGGAATATTCAATATCAAAGCTTCATTTTCTTTGAGTTTATAAAGCAAGTTATTCTCTGAGCACTTAGTTGTAGCTATTTCACTAAAATCAACAGTATACACTATTAAATCACCATCATCACAACCTGAAAAAGCGAATACACAACATAAAATCCCTAAAAATCGTTTCATTATTTCTTTATTTGGAACAAAAATATAATATTTAATTTGTTCCGTAAACTTTACACCCCAAAAACGTATTATTTTATGGATAAAGAGTTACTAAGTTGCTCAGAAGCTAAGATTCTAAGTTTTAGAACAAACACAGTCCCACACATCTTTTCAGCTTTATTAACGATACTATTTTCCTGAATTCAAAATCTTAGAATCTTAGTTACTCAGATTCTAAGCAACTTTTCAAACACATTAATTCACTTTAGAAATCCTTATCTTTGCACCGAATATTATTTTTCAATGAAAAAAAACAACTATTATCTTGCTGCTTTTATTGCCTTTTTTATCTGGGGATTTTTCAGTTTGGCTTTAAAACCAATATCTAGTTATCCTTCTCTAGATATACTGTTTTATCGTGTGTTTTTTAGTGTATTTGCATTGACAGTCATAAACCTTATTTTTAGACGAAAAAATCTCAAAAAAAATTGGGCTGATTTTAAAATAATGTCTCAAAAAAAGAAACAAAAGATCATCATATTAACCTTAGTTGGGAGTTTATTCCTGGCTTCCAATTGGTTGATTTTTATATACGTGATTAATCATGTAAACGTCAAGGCGGGTTCATTGGCCTACTTGATTTGTCCCATTCTAACTACCGTTTTTGCTTTTTTCCTGCTTCGCGAAAAATTAAACAAATGGAAATGGATTGCGGTTGGCATCAGTACGATAAGTTGTGTTTTACTGTCTCTAAATCATTTTCAGGATATTTTTTACAGTCTGGCTGTTGCTTCAACTTATGCGCTCTATTTGGTAAGTCAACGTAAGAATAGCGAAATGGATAAGTTTCTGATTTTGAACATTCAGTTGCTTTTTATTTCCTTGCTTATCCTGCCTTTTTATCCAAGTTATAGTGGAGCAATTCCAACGGAACCTTTATTTTATACATGTTTATTTAGTATTGTTGTGCTTTTTACAATTATTCCACTTTTCTTAAACCTGTATGCATTAAAGGGACTTGATTCCTCCACAGTTGGAATCCTAATGTACATCAATCCAATAATCAATTTTACTTTGGCAATTTTTTACTTCAAAGAAGAAGTAAGTCTGCTTCAAATGATTTCATATTTCCTTATCTTGATTTCTATTCTTATTTTTAATAAGAAGATTTTATTTGGAAAAAATAAATCTAAAGCAATTATTAAAGATTCAAAATCTATTTAAGCATGAAAAAAGTATATCTCGATAACGCTTCTACTACAGCACTTCGTCCCGAAGTGATTTTAGAAATGACCAAATTATTAACCGAAGATTATGGTAATCCTTCTTCTACTCATAGTCTTGGGCGTACTGCAAAAAATATTCTTGAACTTTCCCGAAAATCTATAGCCAAACAATTGAACGCTACAGCATCTGAAATCATTTTCACTTCTTGTGGCACCGAAGCCAATAATTGGATTTTGCGATCAGCAGTAAAAGATTTAAAAACAGAACGCATCATTACCAGTAAAATAGAACACCATGCCGTACTTCATTCCATAATGGCACTTCAAAATGAATATGGAATCCAGGTAGATTATGTAAATGTAAAAACCACTGGTGAACTGGACTTGACGCATTTAGTTGAACTATTATCTGATGAAAAAAAGACTCTGGTTTCATTGATGCATATTAATAATGAAACAGGAACTATTTTGGATCTGAATAGAGTGAGTCAAATTTGTCAGGAACATAATGCTTTATTTCATTCGGATACTGTACAATCTATTGGAAAAACCAAAATTGATCTACAACACACACCTATTGATTTTATAGTGGCCAGTGCGCATAAATTTCATGGGCCTAAAGGAGTTGGATTTGCCTTTTTTAGAAAAAATTCAGGCTTACAACCTTTGTTTTTTGGAGGTGAACAAGAAAAAGGACTTAGACCAGGAACCGAAGCTATTCATCAAATTGGTGGAATGGCAAAGGCTCTAGAACTTTCGTATCAAAACCTTGAAACCGAAAGCCAATATATTACTTCATTGAAAGAGTATACTATTGAAAAACTAAAAGCAAATTTTCCTGATTTTAAAATCAATGGAGAAAATACTTTTTATAATTTACTCAATGTACTTTTGCCTTTAGACGAAAGCAAAACAGCGATGATTCTATTCCATTTGGATATGAAAGGAATAGCGGTTTCCAGAGGTAGTGCCTGTCAATCAGGTAGTATTAGACCTTCTCATGTATTAGCCGAAATTCTTACTGCTGATGCTATAAAAAAGCCGAGTCTTCGCATTTCCTTTAGCCATTTTAACACTACAGAAGACATTGATTTACTGATTGAAGCCTTGAGAAATTGTTAAATCAGTAACCCTTTAAATTCTTTATACTTCTTTTTTTTAAGCAATAGTATGTAATTAAATATCAACCACGTACCATTTGTATTAAATAGGCTTTTGAAACAAACCATCAAAAGAAATCCATTAAAATAACATCAACTCACATTTTTTTTGGGTGAATGATATTACTTGCTTTATATCTTACCTAAAACAATACTATAAAGTCTCATTTAAAAATAAAATGTTCATTTTTAAATGAGAAACATTTTATAAATTTAAAGAATTATAAAACGAAAGAAGTAATCAGGTTAAAATCAATATGTTTTTTAAAATTCAATAGATTATTCTTTCAAAAAATAATAGTATTTTTACATTAAAATTTAAAATAAATTGCAAAAAAATATGAAAAAATTACTCTTCACACTCTCTTTTTTGTCGTTTTTAATATCAAATTCTTATTCCCAAGAACCTGTTTTTGTTACTTCGGTAGAAGGTATCAAAGAATACAGCTTGCCTAATGGACTAAAAATTTTATTAATTCCAGATGCGGCACAATCTAATGTTGTTGTAAACATTATTTATGGTGTAGGATCTCGCCATGAAGGTTATGGAGAATCGGGTATGGCGCATTTATTAGAACACATGTTATTCAAACGTTCCTCTAAATTTACCGACATCAAAAAAACAATTGCCGATAAAGGGGCACAAGCAAATGGTACCACTTATTATGATCGTACCAATTATTATGAAGTTTTGCCTGCTACTGATGAAAATTTAAAATGGGCACTTGATATGGAATCGGATAGAATGACCACTTCGGCCATATTGCAATCGGATTTAGATAGTGAATTTAGTGTGGTTCGAAATGAGTTTGAAATAAATGAAAATGATCCATCTGGCGTTTTAAATGAACGCATTCTTTCAACTGCTTATTTATGGCATAATTATGGTAAATCAACCATTGGAAGCAAAGAAGATATTGAACGAGTTAAAGCCAATCGACTAAAAGTATTTTATCAAAAATATTACCAACCCAATAATGCAACCCTTATCATTGGAGGAAAATTTGACGAGAAAAAAACGCTTTCTTGGATTAAAGAGTACTTCGCTCCTATTCCAAAATCCAAAAACGAAATTGAACAAACGTATACTGTAGAGCCTGCTCAGGATGGAGAACGATTTGTTGAGCTTAAAAGAAATGGAGATTTACAACATATCGGTATGGCTTATCATACTCCAAGTTATTCAGACAAAGAGTATGCTGCCAATGATGCCCTTATTTCCATAATCACCAATAATCCTTCAGGAGCTTTATACAAAGCATTAGTCGAGACAAAATTATCAACTAGTGTATATGGATATACTTTAACATTAAGAGATCCTGCCTTTAGTTATTTTGCTTGTGAAATCAGCAAAGACAAGGATATAAATACCGTTCAAAAAGCCTTTTTAGAAACTATGAATACCGTTCCTACAATGACTTTTACAGAAGATGATCTTAAGCGTGCTAAAAATGAATTGCTAAAACAATTTGAAAATACCTATAACAAAACCTTGAATTTATCTGTAGCAATGACAGAATTTATTGGAGCTGGAGATTGGAGGCTATTTTTTATAAATAGGGATAATATAGAAGCTTTGACTGTTGCTGATGTTCAAAATGCTGCTAAAAAATATTATTTACAAAGCAACAGAACTTGGGGACGTTTTATTCCAGATGCGAATAGTCAAAGAACGACTGTAAAAGAGACTAAAGATATTGCTGCAGTAGTAAACGGATACAAAGGAAAGGAATTGGAAGCCAACACTGCTACCTTTGAAACCTCTGTTGCCAATATTATAAAATCTACTGAAGAAGGAAAACTAGCTTCGGGAGGAAAGTATGCGCTATTAGAAAAACCTGCCAAAGGAAATAAAATTGAAGGACGACTTTTATTGAGAATGGGAGATGAAAAATCATTAAGTCAAAAATCAATGATTGCAGGTTTAACAGCAAGCATGTTGAAACTTGGAACAAAAACCAGAACTAAAAAAGACATCAACGATCAAATTGATCAATACAAAATCAATTTAAGTTTTACTGGTAGTGTAGATGGCTTATATGTACGAATTAGCACTGACAAAGCCAATCTTAGTAATGCTTTGAACTTGATTCAGGATATTTTAAAAAATCCTTCTTTTGATGCTGCTGAATTTGAGAAACTAAAATTAAAAACCAAAAATGCAATAGAATCAAACCGAAACGAACCACAAGCTGTAGCCAGCGAAGAGCTAACAAAATTAACTTCTTTATATCTTAAAACACATCCATTTTACTCTGAAACTACAGATGAAAGTTTAGCCACATTAAACAAAATTACTATTGAGGATATTAAAAACTTTTATGCTACTTTTTACGGAGGTACAAACAGTATTTCATCCTTCGTGGGAGGAATCGATAAAACGGTTATAAAAAATTTCCTGAACAGTACTTTCGATAATTGGACTGCAAAGGTTGCTTACAAAAGAATTCCAGCTCAATATTTTGATGTAAAATCAACTGAAAAAACCATTCAAATTAATGATAAAACAAATGCTGTTTTACTCGAAAAAATGAATCTAAATATTGGTGAAAAAAGTCCAGATTATCCTGCATTAGAAATGGCAAACGAGTTACTAGGAGGCGGTTCTTTTTTATCATCTAGAATCCCGCAACGTTTACGTGAGACTGAAGGATTAAGCTATGGCGCTGGCTCTTATTTGCAATCTAGCACCTTAGACCCAAAAACAGAATGGGGAATTTATGCTTTTTACAACCCAACTATGAAGGATAAGTTAACAACCGCTTTGAATGAAGAAATTCAAAAAGCACTTAGCAAAGGTTTCACCAAAGAAGAGTTTGATAGTTCCCTAAAATCTTGGTTACAAAGTAGACAAACAGTTCTAGGAACCGATGAGTTTTTAGTTCGTGAGCTAAGAGAAAATATGGATTTAGGAAAAACTTTTAAAGATTATGAAGAGTTTGAAACCAAAGTTAAAAACTTAGATGTTCAAAAAGTAAATGCAACATTCATCAAATATTTTGATCCAAAAAAAATAGTTACTATTAATGCTGGAGATTTCGTTAAAAAGTAATTTTTAGAAGTTACTAAGAAACTAAGATTCTAAGTTGCTAAGATGAAAAAACAAGGCTTTAGATAAATTTATGGAATCCAAATTATTACAAAAGGTATTGATTACTCAATACCTTTTTTTTAGTTAAAACATATTTTATAAATAAAAAAACAAGTAACTTTAATACAAATTACACAATAACACATTCTTTTTCAATTAATTAAACATACACAAAATGAATTTTAGAACCGAAAAAGACACGATGGGAGAAGTACAGGTTCCCTCTGACAGATATTGGGGAGCACAAACCGAACGTTCCCGAAATAATTTTAAGATTGGTTCTCCTGCATCCATGCCAAAAGCTATTATAGAAGGTTTTGCCTTTCTAAAAAAAGCGGCCGCATATACCAATTGTGAATTAGGCGTTTTATCCGTTGAAAAAAGAGATTATATCGCTTTGGTATGTGATGAAATTTTGGAAGGAAAACTTGCTGAAGAATTTCCACTTGTGATTTGGCAAACAGGTTCAGGTACACAAAGTAACATGAATGTTAATGAAGTAATCGCCAATCGCGCTCAAGTGCTAAAAGGACTTAGTATTACCGAAAATGAACCTTTTATCAAAGCCAATGATGATGTCAATAAATCGCAATCCTCTAATGATACTTTCCCAACAGCCATGCATATTGCTGCCTATAAAATGGTAGTCGAAAATACGATTCCAAATGTCCAAAAATTAAGAGATACACTTCAAAAAAAAGCCACCGAATTTAAATCGGTTGTCAAAATCGGACGCACTCATTTGATGGATGCCACTCCCCTAACCTTAGGACAGGAAATTTCGGGTTATGTGGCGCAATTGGATTATGGTTTAAAAGCCGTTACCAATACATTATCGCATTTATCTCAAATTGCTTTGGGTGGCACTGCGGTGGGAACAGGTTTAAACACTCCACAAGGATACGATGTAAAGGTTGCCGAATATATTTCGCAATTTACTGGACATCCTTTTGTGACTGCTTCCAATAAATTTGAAGCATTGGCGGCACACGATGCTATTGTAGAAACTCATGGCGCTCTAAAACAATTAGCGGTTTCTTTGAATAAAATTGCCAATGATATTCGAATGCTCGCATCTGGCCCACGTTCTGGAATTGGTGAAATTTTGATTCCCGAAAATGAACCAGGCTCTTCTATTATGCCAGGAAAGGTTAACCCTACTCAATGTGAAGCCTTGACAATGGTTTGCGCTCAAGTTATTGGGAACGATATGGCGATTACTGTTGGCGGTATGCAAGGTCAATATGAACTGAATGTCTTTAAACCAATGATGGCTGCTAATTTTTTACAATCGGCGGAGTTGCTAGGAGATGCTTGCCATTCTTTCGATATACATTGTGCGCAAGGAATAGAACCTAATTACAAACGCATCGAAGAATTGGTCAACAATTCATTGATGTTGGTTACAGCTTTGAATACCAAAATTGGTTATTATAAATCGGCCGAAATTGCCCAAACTGCTCATAAAAATGGAACAACACTCAAAGAAGAAGCGGTACGATTAGGCTATGTAACTCCCGAAGAATTTGATGAATGGGTAAAACCTGAGGATATGGTTTAAATAATAATGGTTAATTGTAAATTGTTAATGGTTGTTTGCTTGAAATTTATTCAAATACAACAGACTCATAACTCACAATTAACCATTTATAATTATTTTCCGTCTACATAATCTTGTAAATAACTGAAACGTTCAGTGAGTTTTCCGTTTTCGGTCATTTTAGCTCTTTTCAGAATTCCGTCTTTGTCTCCGTTGAAAAATGCAGGAATGACATGTTCTGAGAACATTTCACCAAAACCTTCGCTGGCATCTTTTGGCAATTCACAAGGCAAATTATCTACAGCCATGACAACAATCGCGGCTGGATGAAAAACATCAACTTCTTTATTTTCGCTCGGCAAATAACCATACAAAGGCTCGGCAATAGTCGAAGAACGCAATGTACAAGCGATAGGACCATTGACGTCGCACGAAATATCAGCCACTATTTTTATTTTACAATCGTTGGCTTGCAACATTTCACGAGTCAATATAATGGGAGCATCATTAGCATAAAAATGTCCTGTAATATAGATATCCGACACTTTTGTAAATCTTTCAAAATCCGAAATATATTCAGTTGGATTATCATTAAAATCAGTAAAATCAAGTACTTGCCCGTCTTTTCTTTTGTTATAATCTAAAACATCAATCTGAGTATAAACCGCTTGAGTGAAATTTTTAGTCAAATAGTTCTCAACCGAAACTTCTTTGATTTTCATGGCATCCAAAATCTCTTTGGCTCCATTCCCTACTTTTCCAGTTCCGGTAACTACAATTTTTAAAGGAGGTAAAATCTGCCTTTTCAAATGTGTAATTAAAGCATCTCTGCCTGAAAGTGTTTCGGCTTTTGGCATTTTGAACAATTCAAATTTTATTCCGAAAGCACGAAAAGCGTTGTAAACACCAACCATTCCAGCATAACGTCCAAAACCAATTAACCTGCGATTATGAGAATCTATGATAGTTTCATGGTCATACAAATCAATATTTTTCTCTAAAATAGCTTGTAATAACTTTCTGTTGTACGGTTGTTTTTTGATGGTATGCGAAAAAAAGAAATAGGCTTTATTAGGAATTAAATCATCAACAGGAACTTCTTTTACTCCAAAAAGCACATCACAATCACTGATATCATTTGTCACTTCGATCCCCATACTTTGATATTGAGCATCTGTAAAAATACGAATATCCGAACTTTCCACTTTTACAGTACAATCTGGATGCAATTGCTTAATTTTCGTTAATTCATTTGGAGAAAAAACAACTCTACGATCTGGCGGGTTTTTGCGTTCTTTTATAATTCCGAATTTCATTTTAAATATTTTAAAATATAACTTTATATGTATTTTTTGTTACAAATATAACAAAGTAAATCAAATCACCACTATCCTGAACAATAAATTTATCGCAGCTATAATAATGAGGCAATTACTGCAGTCATTAAATAAAAGCATATTTAATTTTAAGATTTAAGTGGATTTACTGTTACTACAAAAAAACAAGTATTTGTAACTTAGTTTACGAATGAAAAGACATCTCGTAAGGGGGCAAAAGTAACCTTATTTTTCAAGGAGTCAAAGCTATTATCAGTTAAAAACTGATGACTTATGATAATCATTGTTTTTTTGGGGGCATAAAGCAAAACGATTACTGTAGCAT
Source organism: Flavobacterium sp. WC2509 (assembly GCF_052683105.1). NCBI lineage: Bacteria > Pseudomonadati > Bacteroidota > Flavobacteriia > Flavobacteriales > Flavobacteriaceae > Flavobacterium > Flavobacterium sp. WC2509. The sequence goes on from NZ_JBQZFG010000001.1 coordinate 673,870, forward strand.
AATAATTTCCTATAATGTATTTAAAAAAATCTGTCTGAAAAGTTTCTTTTTGTCTTGTCAAAAATTTCATATCGCAGAAAAAACTCATACGTTCCATCATAATTTGTAACAAGATCTCCCACTTCAAAGTCATAACCATACCCTAAATAAAGTAAATTTGAAATTTGGAAACCAGCCATAGCACTCATCACCTGATTATTTCGATAGGAAAGCCCCAGAGTCCATTTATCAATAAAAATAAAATTAGCCGAAATGTCATACTTAAATGGAACATCATTAACAAAAGTCCCTAGAAATGTAGGCTTAAATCGTAGAGAACTGGACAGATCAAAAACATATCCCGCCATTAAATACAAAGGCAAATCAGGCCGAATTACAGAATTATCATTACGTTCATAATGCTCTGTTTCTAAAAAATAAGGAACAGAAATCCCAAAATAAGATTCCTTTGACTGTAAATAAACACCTGCACCAACATTAGGCGAAAACTGATTATCTACATTATTCTCAAAACTTGGATTTCCAGGATTATATATGTTCAGTTTTGTAAAATCAATATTAAGTAAATTCCCCGAAGCTTTCAATCCAAAATACAACTGGTACTTATAATTGATTGGAATATGATAGGAGAAATCTACAGAAATATCAGTCTCCTCAGATGGGCCGATCTCATCATGAATAATTGTCAAACCCAAACCTAACCTTTTTTTGATTGGTGTATTGAAAGCCAAATTGGAAGTAACCGGAGCTCCATCTATACCATTCCACTGATTACGATACAGTCCAAACATGCTAAAAACTTCGCGAGATCCAGCGTAAGCAGGATTTATACTCGAAGTATTGTACATGTATTGGGTATATTGTGGCTCCATCTGAGCATGCATTATTGTGTTAGTAAACAATAATAACATAATAAAACTCCGGAAGGTTTGCTTATTATTTGTTTTAATCATATTATTTTTAATTATTGTATGTTTTCCTTTCAATGCTCAAAAACTTTCAAAACAACTGATGATTTTATTCTCTATTTGCTAAAACCTATTCCCTCTTAATATACAAATAACCAGAGTGTTCTTTATATTTATCGGCTGTACTTTTTCGATACTTTATCACATAAAAATAAGTGTTTTCTTTTAATTTAGTTCCGCTACCATACTTATTACCTCCTGAAGCTTCTCCAATAAATACATTACCATGCAAATTATATCCAATAGTTTGATACACTTGATCTCCCCAACGATCATAAATGGTTACTACATTATCTGGGTATTTTTCTATGTTTCGAATTATAAATACTCCATCTTCATAATTCCCATTATCAGGTGAAATTCCGTTAAAGATTTCTAATTCATTACCAAGATTAGGGTCACCATTATTTGGCTGTAAATAATCGGGAATACCGTTTTTATCACTGTCGATGGCATCATCTGGAATTCCATTTCCGTTTGGATCGGCGTTTTCATCTTTGGTAGGTATTCCATCATCATCATCGTCAGGATCCAAATAATTAGGTATACCGTCATTATCTGTATCGTTTGTTACTCCTTCTGCACTGTCAAATAAGCCATCTCCATCACTATCTGTATCAACAGGAATACTGTTTATACATCCAATACCTATTGCTTGTATTCCTGCTTTCATGATACCACTGAGTGTACTGTTTTCAACAGTCCCAGAAGCTCCCGCTGTTCCAAGACTTTCCCATGCATTTCCATTCCAACCCACTAAGCGCAATAACGAGGCATCATTAAATCCTGTTCCAAAAAGTTGTGGAATAGAAACTGTTATTGTTAACCCTGCTCCTGTCCCTCGCACTGCTTGCCAATCCCATTGCCCAGCTGTGCTTACTGCAGAAATTTCACCCGAAACTAATGTTACTGGATGAAATAAATTTCCATTGGTTGGATCTCCAATAATAGTTGGATCTCCTACTATCCAAGCAACTGCATAAACATCAGAAGGATTTGAAGGCGCAGAAATAGACAGAGTTCGCAAATCGGTTCCAGATCCTACAGGAAATACAAAAGGTTCTGAGCCATATTTTTTCACATAACCGTTTATGTGGTGACCATCATCAGCATTTGTATAATTCCCACTACCTATTGTCCAAGAATAATAACCTGGGTTAGCTGTTCTGGCTGTAGCCCAAGAAATGCTCGTTCCAAAAGAAACTGGTCCAAAAATACCCATTTCGCCACCGCTGAAAATATAATTCTGTCCTTGAATCATTGATGAACAGAACAGTAAAACACTGATGATTATATGGAAGAAATGTTTGTTTTTCATCATTTGATGATTCGGTTATTCGTTAATATGGTTGTTTTGCAGGAACGTTGCATTACTGAGACCGAGACGTTGCAATGCAACGTCTCTACGATTTTTTCTCTAACAGCTGTTTCACAATCGCTTTCAGCTCGTCAATTTCTTTTTGCTGCTTATCGTTTTTAGCTTTTTCCTCATCAATTATTTTTTGCTGTTCTTGTATCGCATTGGTCAAAACTGGAATCAACGCATCATAATTAACAGAAAGTATTTTGTCTTTATCTGTACCTTCAAACACGACTCCTTTTTGAAAGATTTTTTTCAAATCCTGAGCAATAAAACCTATTTCATGCAAATCGTAGTTGTTACTTGTCAGCATTCTCTTTTTATCATAAGCAACAGGTCTCAACTTCATTACATCTGCAAGACCATTTTCTACTTTTGTAATGTTCGTTTTCAGGCGTTCATCTGAAGTATTGGTAAAAGATCCATTTGAAAAAACAGTACCTCTTAGAAAAGTAGTTGTTGTGTTTGAATCTCCAATAGTAGTTGTATTTGTTCCGTTTCCAATAATTCCAGCCCCTATAACAATTTCATTTGTTGCTCCAGCACTAGATGTTGTATTTGCCCCTACATACACTGAATTCGAACCATTATTACTACCCGCTCCAGCAGAATATCCTATTGCTGTATTATTTTCACCAGTAGTAATATTATAAAGTGCATTGTATCCTAAAGCGGTATTGAATCTGCCTGTTGCCGCCTGCGCAAGTGCATTTTGCCCAAAAGCTGTGTTGTTAGCGTTTGCACTTCCATAAGAAGTAATAGATTTAGTACTTACAAGCAAACCTGTATTGACATTGTTAGAAGCGTCTTTTATGGGTTTCAAAGTGGCATCAACTCCACCATCAACAACAAGACCGCTTCCACCGCCACCGCCACCTGAAGACACACTACCGTCCGCCATAAGGTATTCGCTGGCTTTTCCTTTCAGAGTTTTAAAACCCTCGGCTCTTACAAATCCTGTCACTTCCACCTTTTCTTGTTGGCCTGAAAAAGAAGTCCCCCCGATATTAAGTACACCGCCATCAGGCAATAAGGCAAGATTTGAAGCAGAAGATGCCTCTTCTCCCTTGGTTGTTAATCTAAAAAAAGGAGTTCCAGATCCTTTATCAGTTATAATAGCCATCGTGAGGGGATTAGTTGCATCAGATGTTCTTATAATAAAAGGCGTATTATTTCTAGTTGATGTATTTGTTACTACCATTAACGTACCTGAACTATCGGGATCGATAATATCACCTACATAAAAGGTCCCCGTCTCGGTACCCATACGCCAACGCTCCTTATTATTGCCTTTAAATATAATATCCGAAGAGTTTGTAGTTCCAATAAAACTAGTTTCGGTTACTGCATTCCCGGAAAAAGACCAAGCATTCGTAACAGAGTTGGTAGATACTGTACCATCGGCCATTAGGAATTGGCTTGCGGTTCCGCCTGGAACTTTAAAGCCAGTTGCCCTTACGTTCCCGTTTACTTCTACTTTTTCGCTTGAAGCTGTAAAAACATCACTTCCAATATTAAGATTCCCTCCATCTGGCATGAAAGAAAAATTTGAAGGAGAAGCGAGAGTCTCTCCCTGGGTGCTTAGTTTAAAAAGACGTTGTCCTAATCTTGTGATCGTTTGAATAGACATAACAAGGGGACTCGCAGTATCAGCAGTTTTTATAATAAAAGGCGTACTATCGGCACCAGTAGCATTTGTTACTACCATTAATGTTCCTGAACTTGTAGGGTCGGCAATATCACCTACATATAAAGTACCTGTATCAGTTCCCATACGCCAACGCTCCTTATTATTACCTTTAAATACAATATCCGCATCGTTAGTAGTTCCAATAAAATTAATATTTTCGTCTATTGAATTCCCTAGAAGCGACCATTGGTTAAAGCTTGTAGATGTACTACCATCAGCCATAAGGAATTGGCTGGAAGTTCCGCTTGGAATTTTAAAACCGGTTGCTCTTACATTCCCATTTACTTCTACTTTTTCGGTTAAACCAGTATAATCATTATATCCAATACTAAATAAACCTCCACTTGATAGATAACTTACATTTGCGGGAACAATAGGGCTCCCAGTTCTAAAGGCATCTACAGAAAAAAAGTTATTCGGCGCAAGTCCAATATCCTGAATAGTCATAACAAGAGGATTAGCATCAGATGTTGCTATTGAGAATGGAGCTGTAGAAGCCGAACTGCTTGTTGTTATAAGCAATGAACCTGGATTTGTATTAGTTCCCACAGATAATTTTCCATTTGCATTGTTTACACGCATTCTTTCAATATTATTGGCTTTAAACACCACATCCTTGTTATCGGTAGTTCCGATAAAATTAGTGCCAGGAATTGTTCCCGAATTTCCAGTAAGCGACCAATCATTTGAAACCGGACCAGTAGATGTGCTGCCATCAGCCATGAGGTATTGACTTGCGGTTCCTCCTAAAGTTTTAAAGCCAGTTGCTCTAACTTTTCCGTTTACTTCCAATTTTTCGTTTAAACCGGTAAAATCGAAATATCCGAGATTAAGAACTCCTCCTTCAGACAGCAAGGAAAGACTTGCCGGAGTAGAAACAGTATTATCACCTACAAAAGTTTTTATCTCGAAATACTTGGAACCTCCTGCTAGATGAGTTTTAAATTCCAAATTAAGAGCATTATCTATATCGGCAGTTTTTATCGTTAAAGGCGTACTATTGGTTGTGCCGCCTTCTGGTATTATGTACACCGATCCTGCACTATTGACATCGTTGAGGGCACCTACATAAAGTCGTCCCGTATCCGATCCCATACGCCAACGCTCTCTATTATTGGCTCTGAAAACAATATCACTATCATCGGTAGTTCCAATGAAATTTATAGATTGATCTGTCCCTGCATTTCCATTAAGTGACCATTCGTTTGTAAATGAACCTGTAGAGATGCTACCATCAGCCATTAGGAATTGACCTGAAGTTCCATTTGGAATTTTAAAACCAGTCGCCCTTACATTTCCATTTACCTCCAACTTTTCGCTTAAACCCGTAAAATCATCTTTCCCAACACTAAGTATCCCTCCTTCGGAAAGCATTGAAATATTTCCAGGAATATTATTAGCCGAAAAAGCACTGATGTCAAAATAATGAGGTCCCGTCCCAGCACCAAAAGCTTGAAAAGCCATAATAAATGGGTCTGGATCATTTGTAATTATCTTAAAAGCATCATTTTTAGAACCCTCACTGGTGGTATTTATACTTAATTTGGTTGGACTTACAGCGTTCCCAATTTCAACTTGTCCAAGTGATTGATTCAAACGCATTCGTTCAATATTATGAGCTTTAAACACTAAATCCTTGTTATTGATAGTTCCAATAAAATTAGAATCATCGCTTATATTATTTCCAGTTTTTGACCAAAGATCAACTGCATATCTATTAACAAAAGCTGTAGTAGCAATTGAAGTGTCATTATCTCCAAAAGTAGGAGTTACAGCATTAGCATCACCCGTAAACACAGGCGAAGCCAAGGGTGCATAAGCTGTATTATCGTAACTGATAGCAGTACCAGTCATTCTCACTAAACCTGTACCATTCAATTGGGTTTTCTCACCTAATTTGGTATTAACACTAGCGTTTATATCTGCTTGAGTAACACCTGCTAAAGTTCCAATATTTGCATAAGGATTGCTATCGGTTATTTGGGATACCCCATTTGTCTTGTCTGCTTTTAAATTCAAAGCAGTTTGTTGCGGTCCTGATACAGGTTTATTAGCATCACTTGTATCATCTACATTTGCTAAACCAACTTGGCTTTTAGTCACGCTATGCGGATTGCTTGTATTGGCTATATGCGCTTGATTCGCATCAGATACCGACTTTAATAAATTGGAAGTTGGTACCAAAGTATTAGAAGCCGAAATGACAGCATCGAGTTTTACCACCCCTTCTTGAGAAGTAGTAGCCGATTGAAACTGCTTTTCGAGTACTACCCAACAAGTTCCATCAAATTTAATTACATCTCCTTTCAAAATATCAGCTGTAGCACACATATGGAGATGATTTACAGGTCCTCCACTCGCAACCGTTACATCATAAGTCCAACCTTTTTGTGCTGTTGGTGCACCAACAAGAGTAGGAGTATTTGTAGCGGCATTCCAAACTCCTTGATATTGCTGCAAACTGGCAACTGTCTCATCCACATATTTTTTATTCGCTAAATAATTATCACCTAAGGGCGCTATATCAGAAGCAATAGGGCCAGTAAATACTGTTTCTTCAAGACCTGTATTAACATTAGTTTGTTCGAATTGATTTCTTAAAACATCAGCAACGAGATAAGCTGAAAACAAAACAGAACCAGGAGAGCCTACACTAAAAGCTTTTCCAATTCTTACTCCAAAAGGCAAGCTGGAAGGATCATGGGTAAAGCCTCCTGCGGTGCTTAAAAAAACAGATGCATTTTGTTTATAGGCTGAAGTATTGATATTATGAGAAACATATCGTAAATACACTTTACACAAAGCTCCTGCAGCAACATTTTCTATTACTACTCCATCAAATCGTGCCGCAGCCGATGAATTAGCATCCGAAATCGCTATTTTTTTATTATTGGAAGCATCAACATCTGTAATATGAACAGCAATTGGAATATCTGTAGTTCCTGAAATTGCTCCACCTGTATTTATTGCTTCAAAATAATCCTGCTTTATTTCGCCTTCAACCAACATTCGTTTCCAGCCTGCACTTGTATTCAAATATTGCCCTTCTTGAGAATTACCTGTAGTTGCTGTTTGATAAACCTGCAATCCTTGGGCAGGAGTACTAATTGCATTACGTTGTGCTTCCGTTTGTCTTGGCATCAGTACTCCTTTGGTTGTGCTCTGCACGTTTAATATAGCAGAATCGTCATCTGTGGTTCCACCTATCAATACATTTCCTTTATCGGTAATACGAGCGGCTTCAGTATCAATGCCAGTTGCCGTTTTTACTTTGAAAGAAAGCTGTCCTTTACTTTTATCTCCTCCTGTTTGAGCCGTAATGCTTGCCGCTGCATAACCAGCTCCATTTTCGTCATTTGTAAATTGAAGCGCATTTATGGCAGTATTCGTTGTTGCCACTTTGGTATTTAAATTTACATTCCCCCCCACTGTCATCGTTCCATTTGGTGACAAACGGGTAGGATTAGTTGTTTCATCACCAATGAAATCTAGATTTTTTCCATCTAATGTAACTTTACGATTATCCGTTAGTGTACCATCTTTGGTATAAATATTTCCTTCGTCCGTAATCTTTGAGTCAACATAACCCTTATTTGCAATAGCTAATGGATCTGTAATACTGTTGGTTGTAATATCCGGAACTTTTGCAGTTCCAGTAAAAACAGGTGAATTTAGAGGGGCTTTCAAATCCAGTTCTTTTCGTACTGCATCTTCCGATGGAGCAGTTGCTGCATTATTTAATAAGATAGATTGCGAAATGACATCTGCTTTTACTTGCGCGACTGAAACATCTACATATTCTTTTGTGGTTATTGATTTTACATCACTCGTTGCTGTTGGTGTAACTGCCTTAGCAACACCAGTAAACGTAGGCGATGCAACAGGTGCTTTTAAAACCAAAGCATCGTAAACCACATTTTCAGAAGGAGCTGTAACGGTTTGACCATCTGTAATTGTTTGGGATACCACCGAAGTTTTGGCCTGATTTACCAGATCATCGACATAACTTTTATTTACAATGGAATTCTCAGCAGATAATACATTTATAGGAACTGTTTTTGGTGTCCCCGTAAATAATGGTGAATCAAGAGGTGCTTTTTTATTCAATTCTGTCTGCAATCCTTGTATGTCTGTAATTGCGGCAACTTCCCCTTTTGTTACCAATCCTTTTGCATCATACGTAATTTTGGTATTGGTTCCTGCGGTAATAGCAGGATTGCTCTCTGATTTCTTACTTAAAGCATCAAAAACTGCATTTTGGGATGGTGCTTTATTAATTTCTCCATCAATAATTTGATCTTCTATTTTAGCATCTACATAAGTAATATCAGCTTTTAAGACATCTTGGGAATCAACATAAGTTTTATTTGCTTTTAAAGCATCTTGGGAATCAACATAAGTCTTATCGGCTTTCAAAGCATTCTGAGAATCAACATAAGTCTTATCTGCTTTTAAAGCATCTTGAGCAATAACAAAGTTTACATCTGCTTTCAAAGCATCCTGTGAGTCCACATAACTTTTATCTGCTTTCAAAGCATTCTGTGTGTCAACATAACTTTTATCTGCTTTTAAAGCATCTTGAGTATCAACATACGTTTTATCCGCTTTCAAAGCATCTTGGGAATCCACATAACTTTTATCCGCTTTTATACCAGCTAAAATAAGAACTGAGGTTTTATCTGCTTTTAGGGCATCTTGACTATCAACATACGTTTTATCTGCTTTCAGAGCATCTTGGGTATCAACATAAGTTTTGTCTGCCTTTAAGGCATCTTGTGAATCAACGTATGTCTTATCTGCTTTTAATGCAACTTGCGTATCAACATATGTTTTGTCAGCTTTAAGCGCATCTTGTGTATCTACATACGTCTTGTCTGCTTTCAGAGCATCTTGACTATCAACATAAGTTTTGTCTGCTTTTAAGGCATCTTGATTATCGACATACGTTTTATCTGCTTTCAGAGCATCTTGCGTATCAACATATGTTTTATCTGCCTTTAAAGCAACCTGAGTATCAACATAAGTCTTATCTGCTTTAAGGGCATCTTGACTATCAACATAGCTTTTATCCGCCTTTAGAGCAACTTGAGTATCTACATATGTTTTATCTGCTTTCAGAGCATCTTGGGAATCAACATAGCTTTTGTCTGCTTTCAAGGCAACTTGCGTATCGACATACGTTTTATCTGCTTTCAGAGCATCTTGCGTATCAACATAAGTTTTGTCTGCTTTTAAGGCAACTTGCGTATCGACATATGTCTTATCAGCTTTAAGTGCATCTTGATTATCGACATACGTTTTATCTGCTTTCAGAGCATCTTGCGTATCAACATAAGTTTTGTCTGCTTTCAGAGCATTTTGAGTATCAACATAAGTCTTGTCTGCTTTAAGGGCATTTTGACTATCAACATAAATTTTGTCCGCTTTTAGGGCATTTTGGGAATCAACATAAGTCTTGTCTGCTTTAAGGGCATCTTGACTATCAACATAAGTTTTGTCTGCTTTTAGGGCATTTTGGGAATCAACATAGCTTTTATCCGCCTTTAGAGCAACTTGAGTATCAACATATGTTTTATCTGCTTTCAAAGCATCTTGTGTATCAACATATGTTTTGTCTGCTTTTAGGGCATTTTGGGAATCAACATAACTTTTATCCGCCTTTAGAGCAACTTGAGTATCTACATATGTTTTATCTGCTTTCAAGGCATCTTGTGTATCAACATAAGTCTTGTCTGCTTTCAAGGCATTTTGGGAATCAACATATGCCTTATCTGCTTTAAAGGCATCTTGACTATCTACATACGTTTTATCTGCTTTTAAATCTAAAGCAGTTTGCTGTAGAGTAGATACTGGCTTATTGGCATCACTTGTATTGTCTACATTTGCCAATCCAACTTGGGCTTTGGTAACACTATGCGGATTGCTTATATTGACAATATGTGATTGATTTGCATCAGAAACTGCTTTTAATAAATTAGAAGTAGGCACTAAAGAAGTGGAAGACGAAATAGTCCCATCCAATTTTACCATACCTTCTTGACTAGTCGTCGCTGATGGATACTGCTTTTCGAGCACTACCCAACAGTTTCCGTCAAACTTGATGACATCCCCTTTCAGAATATTTGTACCAGCACACATATTAGTATAATTTACTAGCGCTCCACTGGCAACAGTCACATCACGAGCCCAACCCCTTTGGGCTATTCCCGCAGCTTCAAGAGGAGGTGAATTTGTAGCAGCATTCCAAGCTCCTTGATACAGCCGTGCAAAAGCAACCGCCTCGTCTACATATTTTTTATTCGTTAAATAAGTATCGTCCAATGGTTCTAAACTGGAAACTACACGACCAGTAAAAACCGTTTCATCAACACTATTTTTAATACGTTCGTATTGATTTCTAAAAAAATCAGTCACAGGATAAACGGTAAACAAAATAGCACCTTCAGTGGGACTTATATTTAGAATTTTCCCTACATCAACTCCAAAAGGCAAACTGGAAGGATCATTCGTAAAGGTTCCTCCTGTATTTAAAAAAATGAATGCATTTTGCGTAAAAGCCGAAGTATTGTTATTAACAGAAATATATCTCAAATAAACTTTACAAATACCACCTGGAAGAACATTATCTATCACTACTCCGTCAAATCGTGCCTTGGCCGTTGTAGTAGGATCCGAAATATCTATATTTTTAGCATTGGTAGCATTATCAATACCTGTGATATGCACAGCAATGGGAACAGTGGCGTTTCCAGAAATCGTTACTCCCGAAGTGTTTTTTGCTTCAAAATAATCCTGCTTTATTTCACCTTCAAGTAACATTCTGCTCCAGCCAGTACTCGTTTTTAAGTATTGTCCTTTTTGCGAATCGCTGGTATTATCTGTTTGATATACAAGTAATCCTTCTGGGGCAGCACTATTGATTGCATTACGTTGCAGTTCTGTTTGTCTTGGTATCAATACCCCTTTGGTTGTACTTTGGACATTTAGCACAGCATAATTATTATCTGTAGTGCCACCTATCAAAACATTCCCTTTATCTGTCATACGCGCTACTTCGGTATCAACACCTGCAGTTGTTTTTACTTTAAATGAAAGCTGTCCTTTTGCCTTATTATCGCCAGTTTGAGCTGTAATACTTGCTGCGGCATAACCAGCTCCGTTTTCGTCATTTGTAAATTGAAGTGAATTTATAGGAGCATTTGTTGCTGTCACTTTGTTATTTATATTTACATTCCCACCTACCGTCATAGTTCCATCGGGAGCCAAACGAGTAGGATTAGCAGCTGTACTTCCTACAATTTCAAGATTTTTACTATCTAATGTAATCTTACGATTATCCGTTAGCGTGCCGTCTTTGGTATAAATATTTCCTGTTGAAGTAATCTTTGAATCTACATAAGTTATATCTGCTTTCAAAGCATCCTGAGCATCAACATAAGTTTTATCTGCTTTCAAAGCATCTTGCGTATCTACATACGTTTTATCTGCTTTCAAGACATTTTGGGAATCAACATATGTTTTATCTGCTTTTAAAACATCTTGACTATCGACATAGGTTTTATCCGCTTTCAAAGCATCTTGGGTATCAACATACGTTTTGTCTGCCTTTAGAGCAACTTGTTTATCGACATAAGTTTTGTCCGCTTTCAAGGCATCTTGAGTATCAACGTATGTTTTGTCTGCCTTTAGAGCAACTTGCGTATCAACGTAAATTTTATCCGCTTTCAAGGCATCTTGTGTATCAACATACGTTTTGTCTGCCTTTAGAGCAACTTGCGTATCAACATAAGTTTTATCTGCTTTCAAAGCATCTTGCGTATCTACATACGTTTTATCTGCTTTCAAAACATTTTGGGAATCAACATATGTTTTATCTGCTTTTAAAACATCTTGACTATCGACATAGGTTTTATCCGCTTTCAAAGCATCTTGGGTATCAACATACGTTTTGTCTGCCTTTAGAGCAACTTGTGTATCGACATAAGTTTTGTCCGCTTTCAAGGCATCTTGAGTATCAACGTATGTTTTGTCTGCCTTTAGAGCAACTTGCGTATCAACGTAAATTTTATCCGCTTTCAAGGCATCTTGTGTATCAACATACGTTTTGTCTGCCTTTAGAGCAACTTGCGTATCAACGTAAATTTTATCCGCTTTCAAGGCATCTTGAGTATCAACGTATGTTTTGTCTGCCTTTAGAGCAACTTGCGTATCTACATACGTTTTATCTGCCTTTAGAGCATCACGCGAATCAACATAAGTTTTATCTGCTTTCAAAGCATCTTGGGTATCGACATAGGTTTTATCTGCCTTTAGAGCAACTTGCGTATCAACGTAAATTTTATCCGCTTTCAAGGCATCTTGGGTATCAACGTATGTTTTGTCTGCCTTTAAAGCATCACGCGAATCAACATAAGTTTTATCTGCTTTCAAGGCATCTTGTGTATCAACATACGTTTTGTCTGCCTTTAAGAGCAAAGCATCATGAACCGCATTTTCAGAAGGCGCTGTTGTGGTTTGCCCATCCGTTATCGTTTGAGAAACCACTGAGGGATTAGCCCCTGAGACAGCATTGTCGACATAGCTTTTATTGGCAATGGCATCAGCTGAAGAAGTCGCATTTATTGGTGTTGTTTTTGCGGCTCCTGTAAATACCGGCGAATCAAGAGAAGCTTTTTTATTCAATTCAATCTGCAGTCCTTGTATATCTTGGACAGCGGCAACTTCTCCTTTGGTTACCAATCCTTTTGCATCATACGTAATTTTGGTATTGGTTCCCGCAGTAATAATCGGATTACTATCCAATTTGTTGTTTATTGTTCCTTCAATAACTGAATAAGGAATAGTTTTTAGCACTCCTGTTGTTTTATCAATAATCACAAAATCTCCATGGGAAGTATCTCCTACACTTAAACCATTAATTGCAAATGTATTGATTGCCGTAGTAGTTAATATTGTAGGCTGTGTCAAACTGCCGCCTAACTTGACTACTCCTGCCACGCTGGTCAGACCGTTATCTGCGGAAAGCAATCCTGTAGCTGCTGACTGACTGATACCAATCCATTTTGAGCCATCATTATAATAAAATCCTGGTGTAAGTCCTGATACAGTTGCAGTATTATAGACAATCATACCCGCTACATGCTGTGAAAGAGGTGTGGCCAGTGATGGATTTGCCAATTGCAGGCGCGGCAAAAGAAATCCCTTATTTGCCGATTCGATTTCCATTATCGCTGAGGAGTTAACAACCGTTGGATTATCCCCAACCTTTATTTGTGCAGATACAGCAGTTTGAAAAACTAAAAATATAAAGACACTCCACTCTATGGTTTTTGTAATGACTTTCATTTATTTCAGGTTTATTATATTAATATGTAGGCTTTTTTAAATAAAATCCTTCCAAATTTTTCTTAAAGTTACACCTTTTTTAACATAAAAAAAACCTAAAACATTACTTATCAAACATTTAAAAACAATCAATAAAACCAATAATTTTATCGTCTAAAAACAGAATATTATAATTTAATATGTATTTTTTTATGAAAAAAATAATTCAAAATCAGACTAACCTAATTCTCATAATCTAATTCTAAAGGAGGCAATTGAAATGTGTCCCAAAATAAAGACTATCTACCCTTTTTAGCCCTAATAGAAGCTGCGAGCTGGAATTTAGTCGACAGCTGTAGTCGATATTTTCTGACAAAGCCTGTTCATTCACTCCTTAAAATATTTATTTTCAAGTGCGGATTATGACAATTTGATCCTTTTCTATGCGAATTAAAATCATTTAGAAAATGCAAGCGATGCTCTTATCAAGAATATTGCTATTAAATTCTTATCTTTAACGAGACCGAATATGTGATTTTATATTGGTGGTCAAACAGATAGCAACTGCTTTCAAAAAAAAGTTAAATTTTAAAAAAAACTGTAAATCAAAAGTTTTTGTTTCTATATATTTGCTTTTCTAGCCCTTCGAAAATGAATTTAATAAAAAAAACACCTCTACTATATTTAATGCTCCTAGCTGTGGCATTAATTTCCTGCAAGCAAGAATCTACAACTAAGGAAAATGACGAACAAGAAATAAAAGACGCAGACCTTCCCAAAAACGTTTTACCGAAAATGAAACCGATGGGTAAAGAAACGCCGCTTACCGCAGATTATGTAGCTGAAAAAAAACGTCAAATAGAAACATTTTACAGAAAAAATTGGCCGAACAATAGTATGAACGGCAGTTTTTTAGTAGCAAAAAATGGTCAGATTATTTTTGAAAAATATGAAGGTTATTCCAACTTAAGAGATAAAACACCAATAACAGATACCACTTCAATTCATATTGCATCGGTTAGTAAAGTTCTTACTGCTACGGCTGTGTTAAAACTAGTCAATGCAAAAAGAATAAATTTGGATCAAAAAGTAACTGACTTTCTGCCTACATTTCCTTATCCGTTGGTTACCATAAGAATGCTATTATGTCATAGAAGTGGTATGCGTAGCTATGCCTATTTTACCGATCGTGATAAAAGCGTTTGGGACAGACATAATACCCTGACCAATCAAGATATTTTGACTATTATGGGGACCAAAAACATTGGATTAGAGCAAAAAACTGGTACTCGATTTGCCTATTGCAATACTAATTATGCCATGCTTGCTTTAGTCATCGAAAAAGTAACAAAGCTTTCTTATAGAGATGCAATGGCTCAAATTATTTTCAAACCGTTAGGAATGACACATACTTTTGTTTTGGATTTTGATAAAGACAAACATCATGTAGCACCATCTTATAAAGCCAATAGGGTTGAAATTGGGATTGATTATCTGGACAAAATATATGGTGACAAAAATATCTACTCTACTCCTAGAGATTTATTAAAATTTGACAGAGCAAGAAATTCTCCTGCCTTTTTGGAACCTGAATTATTAGCGCAAGTATACACAGGTTATAGCAACGAAAGAAAAGGCACTAAAAATTATGGATTGGGTATTCGAATGATTAATTGGGAAAATGGTAAAAACTTTTATTTCCACAATGGTTGGTGGCATGGTTTTACGTCTTCATATATTCCGTTGAAAGATGAAAATGTTACTATAATTGCTTTGTCTAATAAAATGAATAAAAGTACTTATGCTGTTCGAAAACTGTCTGTTATATTTGGTGATTACCCGTTTAAAGTAGCAGATACTGAGTAAAATTTATTTCAAATTGCTATTGATTTTTGAAATTGATATTGTTATTATATTTTAATATTGATTTTTAAAATTCCTGTCGTATCTTTGCAGTCCGATTTAAGATTCTGCAATCTGCAATCTGCAATCTGCAATCTGCAATCTAAAATAAAAAATGGGGTCGACTGGTTTTGACAGCAAGTCGAATTGGAAAGTAAGCACGTCGAGAACTGGGATAATTCTCGTAAATAAAAGGTCTCAAACATTTTACACGGCGAAGGAAACTACGCTCTTGCTGCATAATCTGAATCATAGTAAGATTAGCCTCGTCCTACCAGGTAGGAAAGCAGGATTTACCTCGAAAGCTTTGGTTTATAGCGGTCGATTAAGGTAAATCGTAAATTTAAACCTAGATTTCCACAAGCTTCGGGTGGATTTCGAAACTAAAGAAGCTAAGCAAAGAGCGGTTGTTTCTGACCTAACTCCAAGTCGAAAATCTATTCAGAAAATAAACGTGTAGAAAGCTCTTTAATTGCTTGTTTGGACCCGGGTTCGATTCCCGGCGATTCCACAAAAAAGTCTTGTAAATCAACTGATTCACAAGACTTTTTTTTATTATTTTTAAGCGGGAATTTTCACAAATACAAACCGGCTGATTTTACTCTGTCGATTTGTAAAAGTATTAAATTTAGAAGATCAACCTTTAGTATATCCAACTATATAGCTATCTTATTACAATAACATTCTTTCAGTAATTGTTTTATTTGAGGAAGCATCAATTCCGGTAACTTCGGCATACTTTACATTTGGTAACCAAAAAGAACCTCCTTCAATGCGCACAAATATTTTTTCTACCTGTATTTTTTTCTGATTTAAATTTATAAAAACATGATATTTTTGATCTGAATCTATCTTTTTCAAGATTAAGGGTAACTTTTTATACGATACAAATTGAAACTCAAACTCCTCATTATTCAAGGTTTTACTTTCTATTCCGTATGCAAATTTGCGTTGTATATAACTAAAATCTTTTTTTTCTCCTTTCTCAGCATATCGAATCCAATATGCTTTTATAGGATTGCTTTTGTCTATTTTTCCATTTTCTTCGTAGTTTATGGCATAAATTGCAGTATTTATATTCGGATCTCGCTGAATGTAAAATAGCATATTATCTACGTTTTTAGGCGTTGGAAAATGTAATGGCGATGGATTTTTGGATTGCGCCAATAGATTTCCAGAAATTATATTTACTAAGATCGTTATAACGAATAGTAATTTTGTAAAATATTTAAATTGTAATTTATTCATAATGAAATATTTTTAAGCTAATTTGATTCGATGACATTCTGTTTCTCGTTTATCTTAAAAACCCAATATTTAATTAGTGGATAATTAAAACCATAAGAAACAAAACTATCTGTAATTAATCTTCCGATTCTATAATCGATTTGAAATACATTTTGTAAAATAAGCGTACCAAATGATTTTAAGGAAATGCTTCCCAATACAACAAACGTAAATTTAAAAAGCTGACTATTGATGTGGTTGCTATAACCCGATTGATTTTTAAATACCCAAAATCTATTGATGCTAAAATTGATAATGGCACCAACGGTTCCAGAGATTAGAATAGAAAAGGTAAAATGCAATTTGAATACTTCTGTCAATAAAATCATTAAACCATAATCTGTAATGCCTCCTAAAAATGCCGCAACTTGTGCTTGTAGAAAAATGAAAATGGATTTTTTCCTGAACATATCAGTCTTGGTTTTTATCTTTTAAATCACCTAACTTCAAAAGCTTTAAGCTGTCTATAACATTAATTATAAATAATATAACAGTGATTAAGCCAGCCAAATAGGTAATTGATCCATGAAATAAAACTTCTGCAATTAAAATTAAAGCAATAATAAATCTAAGTTCAGTTGGGCCAACAAAGCCAGAATCTATACTGTATTCATTTGTAATTTTGTAGCGTAACTGGCTGATGATAATAGACCAGCCATACAATGCGACAAAAGCAAAGGCTACTATTTGTGTGCCATTTTTAGCATAGATGTAGTAGCCAAAACCTATAAGTACAATACCAATCCAATCGGCAATAATGTCGAGTGCAAAACCATACCAACGGCGTGGAATATTTCTATAATATGCCAATCTTCCATCTAAAGAATCGCCTAACCAATTTATAACCAACCCGATAATTCCAAACAGCAAATACCAATTGGCGAAATAAGCACCTAAAACAAAAGCTAAAAAAACTAATCCAGAACCAAGTGTGCCAATTAATGTGAGTACGTTTGGCGAAATGAATTTAGGTACCTTTGGAAGCAAAAATACAATCGTTAACTGTTCTGCTTTTTTTAAAATATTAGTCCGCTTACGGTCTGAAAATGTTCTTTGTACAATTGTACTATAATCTGCAGTCTGTGTTTCTGTTCCCATTAATAGCCAAATTCCAGTTTTATAATTTTCAACTTTATTTTTCTTCGAGTATTTTTAAGAAAATCTGTTGTACTTTTTAGCTTACCTGATCTAACCAGATAACTATATGCGATGATAAACAGCATGATTACTTAACAATTCCAGCGAAACGTTGATAAAAAACCGTTGGACTATTCTCATCTTTAGGAGCATATTTTCCTGCTATAATTGGAACATAAATAACTCTCCTTCTGCTTTCTTCGCCACGGATAGATGATTCTGCAACTCTGTGCCACAAACGGCCGTCGTGAATGGTTAAATCTCCAGCTTCTGGATTGATGGAAACTTCCTGTGGATCGGGTTTATTATCTAAAAAGTACTTTTTACGGAAAAGCATTTGATAAACACTTTGCTTGTGAGTACCCGGAATGATTTTAAGTCCGCCGTTTTCGGGTTTTAAAGTGCTTAAATGGATACCCACATTTAGCATCGGGTTTAATTTTCCACCATAAAAAATATCTCTCAAACCATCTGTATGCCAGCCCATTTTAGTAAACTTACTTTCTGGCCCATTGATATAATGATTGAAAACCATTCCATCTTTTTCTTCAGTACCTAATCTTGCGCCATCGCCTGCCAATGGTAATAAACCATTAAATCTTGGATCAAGTAGAAGACCGCTTAAGGTTTGATGATGTTGGTTGATAAAAGCAAAACGCTGCACAATAGGAGACCCATCTAAATCTTTTCCAAATTTAATTGGAACACCATTTACTTTTTGAAGGTCATTGTCAATCAATTTTTGCTCCACTTGTTTCGAGGCATCAATGATTGATGAAACAGTTTCTGGATTTATAAATTTTTTGAAATGGATAAAACCATATTCGTTAAAAAAGTTAATCTGCTCAGCAGTTAATTGCTCAGTAAGGGTAAAAGTTTTATAAGAAGATACCATGATAAATATATTTAATAAATGAAATAATAATGTTTGTAATTTTATCTAAAGTGATTTGCAACAGCAACAACAGCAACACATTCGCATAGTGTTGGCGTGCATTCGATCTTTAGTAAAATTAAACTTATTTCTCATATTAGATATACTCTATAGAATTAGTAGATATTTATGCAAATGTAATATAATTTCTTTTTTTGCAAAGAATATTTTTTATTTTTTTTGAAAAAATTAAATTTTATAAATCCCTGCAGCCGTTTTTTCGATAAATGCCTTTGGTAGTATGCGATTGGCATAAACCGAAATGATATTTGTAAAACCTGGAATAACTTCTGATTTTTTGTTGAACATGGCTTTTACCGCAAGTTTTGCAACTTCATCAGGTTGCATATTAAACTTTTCGGCCATTTTGCTAAGAGCGTTTAAACCAGCTGTCGCAGCAAAACCAGTATCAACTGGGCCTGGACTAAAACAGGTTACTGAAATTGAAGTTTGGGCAAGTTCGAAACGCAAGGCACGGGTAAACGATAAAACAAAAGCCTTTGTTGCCGAATAAATAGCTAGCGTAGGTACAGCTTGGTATGCAGCAGTACTCGATATATTTAAAATGTAGGCGTGCTTTTCTTGTGAAAGTATGGGTACCAATAAATGTGAAAGTTCTACAACTACATTCATGTTAAGTTGCATCATGCCAAGCTGGTCGGTTAGAGAAGACTGACTAAAATCGCCCCACACACCATAACCTGCATTGTTAACTAAAAAGCCAACTGGATAGTTATTCCCTTTTATCCAATCGAATACTTTTAGCGATGCCCCATTTGTCGAAAGATCAATCGATAAAACAGCAGCATTGATGCCGTATTTAATTTGAAGATCATCAGATAGTGCTTTTAATTCCTCGCCACTTCTCGCCACAAGCAATAGTGGATAACCCTGTTTAGCCAATTCATAAGCAATAGATTTTCCAATGCCTTTGCTCGCGCCCGTAATTAAGGCATACGGTTTAGTTTTTTCGCTCATTTTATTAATTTAATGAGTCAAATATAAAGATTAATTGATTCTTATATATTAGCGCATTAAATAATATGTTGTGTATATTTATGAAAAATAAATTATTGCAAATGAAACCATTCAGATCCATTTTTTTAAAACTAAGCCTATCCTTAATTATTACTTTGGTATTGACCGTAAAAACTCAAGGACAAACTAAAGAAAATAAAAACTTCAAAGCTGGTATTGTAGCGGTTGATGCTAACAACATGCCCCTTGCTTACAAGGAATTTCTCACTGCAGCTAAAACAGGACATGCAGATTCTCAATTTAATGTGGCTGTGATGTATGAAAAAGGCATTGGAGTTAGCAAAAATGAACGCGAAGCAGTTGTTTGGTATAGTAAAGCAGCCGAGCAGGGAAATGCGGCTGCGCAATTTAATTTAGGCGTACTTTATGAAAATGGCAAGGGAACGACAGTTGATTTTGCAAAAGCAAATAAATGGTATCGAAAAGCCTCTGTGCAGGGAGACGGACTTGCTATTGGAAATTTGGGAATGCTATATATACGAGCTCAAGGCGTAAAAGAGAATAAGGTTGCTGGAGTAGCTCTACTCCTACTCTCTGCCAAAGTCGATCAATCACCTGAAAATAATGCTAGAAAAAACATTACAGGAACTCGCGGTTTAACAACGAATATGATTTCAGAAGCGCAAACACTTTCTGATAAAATGGGCAATGCCAAAAATTTATTGGTACCACTCGATCAATATTTGAAAAAATAAGAATCGACCAAACTTAAAAACGAGTTAACCGTAATACCCTTATCAATTATTTTTAACTGACTTCGATTCTATTAAACAAAAAAAGGGAAGATATTTAATGTCTCCCCTTTTTTCATATAAAACCAACAAAACAATTCACTTTCTTCCGACACTATTTAATTTGTATCGAAGCAATATTTTTCAAAATTGATAATCATTATTTTTTCACAGATTCATATTTATCTGGAAAAGCAGATTCTCCGTCTAAATTAGTCACTTTCAAAACATCAACATTTTTACTTTCAACAGCATATTTAAAATAATCCTGCTTGTTCTTTCCCCAAGTCACCGAACAATTCTGAACTTTTATATTTTCTGCGGTGTCAAAATAAAATCCCGAAGTGCTGCCTTTCACAAAACCATCCATTTTGGAAGGGCGACGATCATAAATTCCTCCAGGGAAAGTTGATGTTTTATCAATAGAAATATTGACTCCTTCAAAAACTATATTTTTGATTTTATCCTTCGATTCTCCGCTGACATAAACTCCGTTTTCACCGGTACATTGAATATTGGTAAAATAAATATTGCTTATCGCTCCCACTTTGCCTTCAGTAGCTCCTTTTGGAAAACGCCAGTTGGCGTCTTTATGGTTGCCGCTGGCACGACTGTAAGCCGTTACATAAATAGGTTCTGCTTTCCCCCACCAGGTATCTGTTGTTAATTTCCCTTCAATAATCATATTAGAAAAAATCACATCACTTACCGTTCCTTCATCACGATTTTGAATACCTACTCCACGATTGCTGTTTTTTATGATACAATTATTAAACAGCACCTGTTTGATAACATCCATATTTTCGGAACCAATTTTGATGGCGCAACTGCTACTAGTCATCGTACAATTGGTCACAACAATATTTTCACAAGAACCAAATTCTTCAAATTCTCTTCTGTTTTTTAGACAAATGCAATCATCACCGCTTTCGATATAACAATCGCTAATACGGACATTCTTGCTGTGATCAATGTCAATTCCATCACTATTACGAACTTTCAGGCTGTTCAACAAAGTGATTCCACTAATGACAACATCGTTGCAACCCACAAGATGAACCGTCCAATAGGCAGAATTCCCAATATGAACATCTTTTATTCGGATATTCTTCCCGCCTATAATGGTAAGCACATGAGGTCGCGGATCCAAGACATTAAAAGGCTTCAACACATAAGCATCTGCCTCTTCGGCTCCCATAAACGAAATTCCGTTTCCGTCAATTTTTCCGCTTCCGCTAATGGTAAAATTCTCGATGTTCTTGCCACCAATCCAAATGGTACCTTCTCCTTTGTTGGCACCAAAAGCACTTTCAGTGTATAATTTTTCATCTGGACTTGCTAAAATTTTAGCACCTCCCTCAATATGCAAATCCACATTTGATTTTACATTGAAAGGTCCCGTCAAAAAGGTAAATGGAGCTGGTATCAATACTTGTCCACCTGTTACACTGCAAGCATCAATGGCTTTTTGAATCGCAACGGCATCATTGGTTTTTCCGTCTCCTTTGGCTCCATATTTTTTGACATCATATACTTTTTGCGCTACAGTGGTCAATGAAATACAAAAAACGATCAGGGCTATTATAGATTTCTTTTTCATTTGTTTTTATTTATAAGGTCATACTCATCTAAATTTTATCTCGCAGGCAATTCAAACGTACTTTGTTTAGGTTCGCTTTTTCTTTTTAAAGCTTCCGTATCAAGAGTACTCGAAGAAACATCTTTAAAAATAATTTGATTGTTTTTATCTGAAGGAACAGCAATATTTCCCATTCGAAGTTCTTTTACATCATCAAAAACAAAAGCCGGACGAAAATCTTCTTTTTCAAGAGTCAATTTTATATTCTTCATTTGAATGCCATTCACGTGGCGAACATAAAATCCCCAAGATGGCAACTCTCCAAACATGGTGAATTCTGGATACCCTTTCACATTTTCCAACACGTCTTTTAAACGCCACAAAGGCAAATAAGCCATTCCTTTGGAGGCTCTTCCCGGATACGTAATTTCAATGTTCTCTAAAGTTACGTTTTCTATCGAATGTCCCGGTATTCCGGCAATCGAAGCTGGGAAAGGATTATGGAAATAATCTACTTCTGGCCCACGCAAATCATAATCAATATCTGGTCGTCCAAAAGCGATTTGGGCTTTTACATTTTTAATGGATACATTTTTAATATAGCCCGGTTTATCTCCATTTCTATGACCCAATCGAATTAAAATCGCATTTCCTGTATTTACGGCAGTGATATCCGAAACGGTAATATTTTCAATTTCGGCACCATCCACAGATTCAATGGCAATCGCCGATCTGAAAGTGTCAAAAACGGTAATATTTTCGATTATTATGTTTTTAAAACTGCCAAAAGAACCTGTCCCAAATTTTATCGCGCATGAACTCGACCGAATCGAACAATTGGCTATGTAATAATTATTGTTGTACAATCCTGGAGAATCTGACTTTAAACAAATACCATCATCGGCAGCATTGATATCGCAATTGGTAATCCTTACATTTTCGCAGCCGTCTAAATCAATTCCGTCATTATTCCAATACGCACGGCTATTCACATTAACGTAGTCAATAACTATATTTTTTGATTTTCGAAAAGAAAACACCCAGCCCGAACTGTTTTTCAACAACACATCTGTCACTTTAACCGAATCACATTCCGAAATAAAAATCAATTTTCCCCTGCCATCGCTTGGGCGAAGTCTTCTATAATTATAATTTGGATCGATTCGTACTCCCGTATGGTGCAAACTGTCAACTGCCAAAGCCAATTCTCTTCCTTGTCCATCAATAATTCCTTTTCCTGTTATCGAAATATTTTTTTGAGCATGAGCAATTATCAAAGCTCGGGCATCATTGTACTTTGGATAATCATCTGGATTTATACTTCCCAATAACGTTGTCCCGTTTTCAAAAAACAACTCAACATTGCTTTTCAAAACAATGCTGCCTGTTAAAAAAACACCTTTCGAAAAAACAATTCTTCCACCTTTATTTTTATTCGCGGCATCAATTGCTTTTTGAATAGCTTTAGTATTTAATGTTTTGCCATCTCCCACAGCCCCAAAAGCCGTGACCAAATAATCTTTCCGTTTATTGGCATACATTTCCACACTAAAACTTAATTGGAAAAGAAAAAGCAAAATGATACAACCTCTAAAAAATCTTTTATAATTACTCATCATCATTTTATTTAATCAATTTAAATACTACCAAAAAACAGTATATAAAGCTATTAATATTCCGCAAATTAGGAACGATCCAATGACAAACTCTGAGGACACTTTAAATAGTGCGGTATCAACTTCAATTTTATGTTCTTCATGTTGCTTAATAGGTTCAGGCTTCAAGAGACTAATTGTCATCATCAGAGCTACTATTATAAAAAAAGCAATAGTCATTCTGTCTAAAAAAGGATAATCAGGAAAAGCACCATCGGTCCACATAGGCAGAAGCTTTAATACTGCTGCGATAGGCACAGTCAGCAATGCTCCGGCAAGTCCAGCTTGGGCGGTTGTTTTTTTCCAAAACATTCCCAGTAAAAAAATGGCAAGAACTCCTGGTGAAAAGAAACCAACATACTCCTGTATAAATTGATACGCTTGATCCAATGATTTTAATGCCGGAGCAACAAGGGCCGCAATAACCATACAAACTACTACACATAATCTTCCGGTAATCACCAATTTTCTTTCGGATGCGTTTCTATTAAAATATTTTTTATAAATGTCTAAAGAAAAAATAGTCGAAATACTATTCGCTTTACCTGCCAATGAAGCTACAATTGCTGCTGTTAAAGCTGCCAAAGCCACTCCTTTTAACCCAGCAGGCAATAAATTCATCAATGTTGGATAGGCATGATCGGGTTTTAAAGTTCCTACTGCATCTACCATTTCCTGTTGAAACATTCCGTTTTGGTGCATTACATACATGGCAATACCTGGTAAAACGGCAATAATTGGAACCATTAATTTTAAAAAAGCAGCAAACAAAATTCCTTTACGGGCCGTTTTTAAATCAGCACCCAAAGTTCGTTGAACAATATATTGATTACAACCCCAATACGCCAGATTATTAATAAGCATACCACCAATAATCACTGACATTCCAGGTAATTCTGCGTAATGAGGATTCGATTTATCAAATATCATATGCAAATGATCTGGCGCTTCTTTACCAATAATAGAAAGTCCTTTAATAATATCTTTTCCAAATCCAAACTGTTCTGACAACAACGTTAACGATAAATAAGTAGTAACCAAACCTCCCAGAATCAATACGATAACCTGAAACATATCGGTATATCCAATTACCTTCATTCCACCTAAAGTAACGATGATAGAGAAAAAACTCAGTCCTATAATACAAGCCTCAAAGCTGATAGGTGCAATAGAAGAAATAGCCAAAGCCCCTAAATAAATAATGGAAGTAAGATTGACAAAAACATAAATCAACAGCCAAATTATAGCCATTATAGTACTCACAGTATCATTATACCTTTTTGCCAAAAATTGTGGCATCGTAAATATTTTGTTTTTTAGATATACCGGAATAATAAATACAGCCACTAAAATTAGTGTTGCTGCCGACATCCACTCATAAGAAGCAATAGCCAATCCGAGTGCAAATCCAGAACCGCTCATCCCAATAAAATGTTCCGCCGAAATATTAGAGGCTATTAATGATGCTCCAATAGCCCACCAGGTAAGTGAACCCTCGGCCAAAAAATATTCTTGAGAGCTGGTAGATGCATTTTTTTTACTTCTATAAATATACATCCCATAGGCGGTAACAATGATAAAGTAAATAATAAAAACAATGTAATCAGCAAGTTGTAATGTATTCATAATTCGGTTGGTTTATTTTTAGTTAATAGGTGTGAAAATTTGGTTGTTGGTTATTGGTTGTTGGTTTTTCGGGTTGTTGTTTTGGAAATTCTTAATTCATTTCTAGGTTCAATATTAAACTTTCAAAAACCATTTTCTTTTGTATAGAAAATAAAGTAAAAGGAGTTGTACAAACGTTACTGATATGGTTGTAAACACAGGTTGCCAGATAATCGGAAACATTTTGATAGCTCCGCCAAATAAAAATTCTGCTGTATATTTAAAATTCACTAATCCTTCGGACGCCATATAAATCAGAATAGAATTGGAACCGATTAATAATAAAGGGAATGCCCATTTATGATAACCCAATACATCAATGAGTAGATAAAAAAAGGTAAAAAACAAAATACTAAATCCACCCACATAACACACAAAAGAACTGGTCCACAAACGTTTATTAATTGGGAAACTATAATTCCAAAGCATTCCAATACCAATCAAAACAATTGCTGAAGCGACCAGTATCAGTAATTTTTTATTAGTCGAAAAAGCATTCGCGTAGCTTTTCAAAAAGGTTCCTAAAAACATTCCCAACAAAGCGGTGGCAACCGCTGGTATAGTCGAGAACAAACCTTCGGGATCATATACTTTGCTGTGTATTCTCCCTGGCAAAAACTGTTGGTCAATATAGCTTGAAAAAGAGCCTTCTGGCGTTAAAATACCAGCTCCAAAATTTGGAACTGGTACTAACTTCATAACTAAAAAATAACCAACCAAAATGCCCACGAACCAAAGCACTTGTTTCTTTAAATCAAAATTTAAATAGATAATCCCGGCAAAAAACCAAGCCAGTCCAATGCGTCCTAATACACTCGCAAAACGGGTTTGTTCATAGCCATCAAATCGCAATAAGCCATTGACTATAAATCCCAAAATCAATAAAATACACGTCCTTTTCAACATGGATCCGTATATTTTTCGTTTTTCGGTAGATGGCAATTCCATAGGAGTCTTTACTCCTGCATTACTCATTTTCTTTTCGAAAGAATAAGGCATCGAAACCCCGGCAACGAACAAAAATATGGGAAATATCATATCGTAAAACGTAATTCCGTTCCAGTCTGTATGATGCATTTGTGATGACATCCAGATAAAAACTGGAATAGGCATTGCCTTTGCCAAAGCATGGACTATATGTTCTCCACTCATAATCCAAAACATCACAAAACCTCTTAGAGCATCCAAAGAAACTAATCTTCCATTTGTATTAGTAGTACTCATATTTTACTTATTTAAAAGCATATTGCAACTATTGGTTCCTCTTGATGAGTACCAATTCTTTTTAATGATATTTTTTTCGTTAATAAGGTAAGCCAATACAATCGCTTGGGGAAGCGATTGTATGACTTGGGGAAATAGCATAACTACAAGGGGAATATGCTACTTATTTTTTATTCTATCGGTTTTATGACAAATCCGTAGCTGTATTCATTTTGTTTCAATAAATACGGTTCATGCGGTAATTCTCCCCAACTATTATCTCCTCCTAATCCACGTTGGGCCAAATCAACACAAACTACCACTTCATTTCTAGGTGTAATGTCGCTCAGGTGCCTATTCATTTTTGTTAAACCGGCATCAAAATCACTTGGATAATTATTCAAAGTACTCATGCATAAAGGCTGCAATCCTTTTATTTCAAATCCTTTACCATTATTATTTGAAAGTGTAAACCAACGAATATCCGTTTTATATCCATTTTCCTGCGGACGTGTATAAGGCACATATTGATCGGCTACTTTGCTTTGATAAATTCCTTTGAGCGACGATTCGTTTCTATCCGAATAATTTTCCCAAGGTCCTCTTCCATAATAATCAAGATTTTCCAACGAGTTTTTAAGAGAGAAAATCATTCCAAAACGGGGCATATCAGGCAAGGGAGCATTTCCTTTTTTATAGGAAGGCAACACTTCTAAAGCTCCGTCATTACGCAACGCATATTTGATAGTATACTCAGAAAAAACATCATTAAGCTTCATTTTGGCCACTACATAACTTTTCCCATTTTCCTCAATGACTTGAATATTTTCTAAGGTGGTATTTTTTCCAGCTGTACGCCAAATATTGTTTTTTACATTCATTTTGTTTCCAAAATCATTGTCTGTTGGCGCTCTCCAAAAATTAGGTTCTGGATATTGTTTAAAATATTCTTCTCCGTTTAAAGTATATTTTGAAATCAATCCTGTTGTTTTACTAATCTTAACGACAACATTTGAAGCGCTTAAAACAAATTCATTTTTCTCCTCTTTAATGTTTGAAGCCGATTTTACTTGTTCTGCTTTCGCAAAATAGTTTTCGCTTTCAATAACAAATTGTTCTCTGGCAATTTCAAAATTTTGAGGCAACAACTCAGAACCTGTTTTCGTATAAGCAAAAACATTTAATAAATATTCTACACCTGCTTTTGATGGTAATTTTGGCAAATCAATTTTAAACTGTTTTTTTGATTTCGGATTCAGAACAACGTCAATTGTACCTTCTTTGATACTTTTTCCGTTTTCTAAAATTTGATATCTAAAGTGGTATTTATTCAAATTTGTAAATCCGAAATCATTTATTATTTCAATTACTCCGTTTTTAATATCAACAGGTTCAAATAAAATATCCTGATACACTTTTTTTACTTCAAAAGCTCCTGGATGTGGTGTTCTATCTGGCCAAACCAATCCGTTATGGCAAAAATTTTCATCATTGGTATAATTTTGGCTTCCCAAATCACCTCCATACGCCCAATATTTGCGACCTGTTTCGTCTTTCATTTCAAATCCCTGATCTACCCAATCCCAAATAAAACCGCCCTGCATATTTTTACTGCCTCGGATAATATCCCAATATTCCTGAAAATTTCCGCTGCTGTTCCCCATGGCATGCGAGTATTCACACATGATAAAAGGACGAGTAACTTCTTTACGCGAAGCATATTCCTTCATGTATTCAATTTTTGGATACATCGGACAAACAATATCGGTGTTTTCGTTTTCTTTGGCCTGTTCAAATTGAACCAATCGGGTATTGTCTCTCTTTTTTATCCATTTGTAAGCATCATGAAACACAGGTCCGTTGGCACTTTCATTACCTAATGACCAAAGGATTACTGAAGGCGCGTTTTTGTCCCTTTCGACCAAACTGTAAATTCTATCCATGTGAGCAGCATGCCATTCCGGAAGATGACCCGGATTCGTTTTTGGATTCATCCAAATTAGAGGCTGTCCTTCTACTCCCATTCCGTGACTTTCAATATTGGCTTCATCAACTAAAAAGATACCGTATTTATTACACAATTTTACCCACAATATGTTATTTGGATAGTGACTGCAACGCACCGAATTGATATTCAGTTGTTTCATCAATTTGATATCTTTCATCATCGTGGCTTCATCTTGATAATGCCCAGTTACAGGATTATGCTCGTGAATATTTACACCATGAACCATTAATCTTACTCCGTTTACCAATAATTGTCCGCCTTTCAATTCTACTTTTCTGAATCCAATTTCAGTAGAAACAGTTTCTATTATACTGCCATTTTTACTTTTTAATGTAAGAAGCAATGTGTATAAATTTGGTGCTTCACTGCTCCATAATTTAGGATTAGCTACATTTTGAGAGAAATTAATTGTTTGAATTTTATTTGCCGAAAAATTTACGTTTACCTCTTTAGTAAAAATGGTTGCACCTGAAGCATCTACCAATTTGGCCACCACTTTTTGGTTATTAACGGCAACAGAACTCAAGTTTTTCAGATTAACTTCTACATTCAAACTTCCGTTTTTGTAATTGGAATCCAAATCAGGTTTTGCAAAAAAATCGGCAATACGAATGTCATTGGTACTGTACAAATAAACGTTTCTGTCAATCCCTGAAAGTCTCCAAAAATCCTGATCTTCCAGATAAGAACCATCACTCCATCTGTAAACTTCTACAGCTAAATTATTTTTTCCTGCTTTTACATATTTTGTAATATCAAATTCTGCAGGGCTTTTGGTGTTTTCCGTATAACCTACTTTTTCTCCATTAACCCAAATATACATAGCCGATGTTCCTGCTTCAAAATGAAGATAAATGTGACGTTTATCCCAATTTTCGGGCATAACAAAATCTTTTTTATAAGACCCTACAGGATTATCTGAATGATTGATAAAAGGAGGATTTTTCTCAAATGGATACGTAATATTGGTATAAATTGGAATACCGTAGCCCTTCAATTCCCAGTTTGAAGGCACTGCAATTTCTTTCCAATTTATAGTACTATAATCTACTTTATAGAAATCTTTTGGACGCTCATCTGGTGTTGGCGACCAGGAGAATTTCCAATTCCCATTCAACGAAAAATACCAAGGCGAACTAGTATAATTATCTCTTATTGCTGATGCTTCATCTGCATAAGGAAGGAATGAAGCTCGCGCAGGTTCTCTATTAATCTGAAATACCTCTGGGTTTTCCCAATCATTTCTACTGTTTTTTTCTTGACCAAAAACAGTTATCCCATACATTACAAACAGGCAAAATAAAAGTACTCTAGTTCTAATTTTCTTCATGTATTAATCTGGTTATCTTCCAAATAGGAATTTTTAAACTGTATCATTTTAATTCAGCAAAACTATTTTAACCAGAACCCATTTATTTCATTATTAAAGGCTATAAAAACGTCTAAAAGCCAATAAAAATGGTACACTAATTAACTTAATTAAATGGGTTCTTAGTTAAGATTGCTCTTGCAACAATCAATATAAGCACATTATAAAAAATAATGACTTAAATTTTAAAAACTAAGTTTTTCTGGCAAATACTTGGCTACTAATTCTTTATAATAAGGCAACAGTGCTTTTACATCTGGTTTAACCGGTGCCTTTGTGTATAAATCGTATGGATTAAATTTTTTGACCCATTCGAACATTTCTACATCTTTCTCATTCATTAAATGAGCATAGGCATTTTCTCTATGCTGTGAGTAAAATGAATGGTATCTAATCATGTATAATGCTGGTTCTGGCAAGTAATCTTTCATGATTTGGTACAAATACTCATCATGTCCCCAACTCATTTTTACTTTATCAAAACCACAATTTTCGGTATAAACACCCAATTTGGTATTGAATTTTTCATTTGTATAATCTGGATTTTCTTTAAAGAATTCTGGATATACTATCTTATCTGAATAGGCACAACCAACAGGGAAAGTATCTCCCACTACTGCCCATTGCGGTTCTCCAAACAGGCATAAAACTTTTCCAAGATCATGTATAAAACCGGTAAGTACAAACCAATCTGGATGACCATCAGCTCTAATTGCTTCCGAAGTTTGCAAAAGATGTTGCGTTTGATCTAAATCAATATCTGGATCACTATCATCAACAAGGGTATTTAAAAAATCTACCGCTTCCCAAAGTGACATTCTTTTTTTATTAAACTGCAAAAACTCCTCCTCCTTGCTACATACAAAATCATAAGTTTGGTACGTATGATTCATTCTGTAAAATTCTTTAACTGTTTCTACTCTTTCTGAATCAACATAATTTCTAAACTCTTCTTTTTCTTTTGTGTTTTCTGCTGGATCTGGATAACGTATTAATAAATCATCTTCCCATTCGTCCAAATTATGCAATGGATTATCTGTGTCTATTATCTTTTTCATGCTATTTAAATTAAAAATTACAAGACAAAAATAGAATTACAAATAGAAAATGAAATGGATTAATTCATCAAAAACATGGATAGATTTGAATTACACTATTGATTTATATCACTTTAAAGAATTAGCCATTAATTAATTTGCTTGGCGGAAACCCAAACTGCTTTTTAAAACAACGACTAAAATATAACGGATCATTAAATCCTACTAACTCCGTAACTTCAGAAACATTATATCTTTTTGTTTTTAAAAGTTGAGCCGCTTTTTTCAAACGTATGGTTCTAATAAATTCATTTGGGGCCAAATCGGTAAGCTCTTTAATTTTTCGATATAATTTTGAAGAACTAACGCCTAATTTATCGCATAGGAATTCTGTTGATAATTCTAATTCACTCAAATTATCATTTATTAAAGCTGTAATTTTTGTCATAAACTCTTCATCAATAGGAGAATGCGTCAATAAACCAACCTTGCTTTCTACTTCACCAGAGAATTTTTCCTTTAATTCTAATCTTGATTTAATGATGTTTTCTATAACCGTTTTAAGCAACGAAGGCTCAAAAGGTTTTACGAGATACCCATCTGCGCCAATACCATATCCTTTTACCTTATCTTCATTTTCAGAAAGTGCCGTTAATAAAACAACTGGAATGTGGCTGATAAACTCATCCTTTTTTAATTCCGAACAAAATTCGAGTCCATCCATAACAGGCATCATAACATCTGCAACACATAGAATTGGTTTAATTTGTCTGCAAATTTTCAGTCCTTCCGCTCCGTTTTCTGCATCGTACACTTTATAGTAATCGGATAGATAATCAACTAAAAATTTTCTAAGTTCTGTATTATCTTCAACTACTAATATTTTTTGTTTTAAGTCAGTATTTTGAAGTATTTTCTTTATCGGCTTTTCAGGGATAGACATACTTTGATTATCATTTTTTATAACATATTCGAATACTTCTTTATCAGTATAAAAAGTACGATCAATTGGAATTTCAACTGTAAATATACTTCCACTGCCAGGTTCACTTTCTACTTTAATATTTCCCTTATGAAGTGTCACCAATGACCTTACCAATGACAAACCAATTCCTGATCCTGTATTATGAGTTTTACTGCTGCTCACCTGATAAAAGCGTTTGAAGATTTTTTCCTGACTTTTTAAAGGAATTCCAATTCCGTTATCGCTTACTTCAATAACCAATATATTTTCTTCGCCATCTTTTAATCGAATAAACAAATCTACATTACCGTATGTGTTGGTGAATTTTAAAGCATTAGATAAAAGATTGTATAGAATTTTATCATACTTGTCATTATCTACCCAACCAATTATATTTTCGTTTTCAGTATTAAAACCTAAAACAATATTTTTATTGAAAGCCAATTCCTTAAAAGAATCAAAGATATTTTTAGAATAAGACACAATATCTGTTTCTGAAGCTTTTAGTTTTAATTCTCCCGCCTGAGCTCTTCTAAAATCGAGTACTTGATTAACCAAGTTTAACATTCTACTCGCATTTTGATGAATCAGATTGTACCTGCTCTTTTGATAGTCACTTGCATTTCCTTCCTCCATTAATTGTTTGGCAGGCCCCAAAATTAGAGTCAAAGGTGTTCTTAACTCATGAGAGATATTGGTAAAAAAACGAAGCTTTTCATTATTTAGCTTAATATCTTGTTCCCGATTTATTTTTTCAGTTAGTAATTCTTGTTTTAATCTAATACGGTTTCTAATCTCTTTTCTAACAAAATAGAAAATCACAAATAATAGTACCATAAATAGTAATAATGCTACAGGTGTCAACCAAAAAGGAGGCAGAATAACTATTTCATAAGAAACTATCTTGCTCCAATGCCCGTCACTATTGCTTGATTTTATTTTAAAAATATATTTACCCGGAAAAAGATTGGTATATTGAACGGTTCTCGAATTACTATTGGTGGTGATCCAATTCTTATCAAAACCTTCCAACATATATTGAAACTTATTAAGCTTTTCATTTGTAAAAGAGGGAGTAGAAAACTGAAGCGAGAAATCACGGTTTTTATAACTCAACTCTACCTTTTTGCCGTAATTTATATCATTTAAAAGCGGTACTTGTCCGTTAATTTCCATTTCAGGAAAAACCTCGTCATTCTGAATTTTAAATTCGGTAATAAACGGTTCAGGCGACCACTTATTTCTTTTCATGGTTTGTGGAGAAAATGAAATAACACCATTTTTACCACCCAGAAAAATAGTAGAATTATTAAAATTAAAAAAACCACTTGAGCTAAAAACATCCAGCCTATTACCACTGTTTACATGGTAAATATTAATATCCTTAAAATCCGATTTTACCCAGGCAATACTATTGTTATTAATATTTAGCCATAAATTTCCTTTTGCGTCGGACAACATATCGGTAATCCAGGTACCAGAGATTTCTTTAAAGTTTTTTATTGTCGAAAAAGTGTTGCTTTTAGGATTGTACAAGCATAATCCAAAACGTGTAGAAGCCCATATTTTACCCTTTTTGTCGATCATAATATCACTGACATTATCTTCGTTGGGAATACCGTTTTCTCTTTTAGAAAGTGATTTATACGTTTCTATTTTACCTGATATTGGATTGTATTTCACAACACCTGTTTCGGTTGCAAACCACACATTATTTTGAGCATCTTTTTCAATGGCATTTATCTGAAAACCAGGCAGTAATTTTCCTTTCGAAGTCTGTACTTCTAACGTTTTTGTATTCAAAATAACCGCTCCTTCTCCAAAAGAACCTACCATCATCGATTGATCTCCAATTTTATTAAAAGCAAATATTGGCGAGGTATCAAAACCCAGATTGATTTCTTTTGATGAATTACTACTATAATTATACACTAGCATTTTCCCATCCCAAAGACCACAATAAAAGATTTTGCCGTCTTCAGAATAGATACTGGATATATCGATGGATTTATTATACAGAGGCAGAAATCCTTTTGCACTTGAAATAAAAAGTCCGTTATGACTGGTTGCTACAATTACTTTTCCATCGTACGTTTTAGAGAATCCTCTAATACGCGGTGCCTGATTACCTATGTAGCGTGAAATCTCTTTATTAAGTGTGAATTGGTTTTCGTAAGGATCAAACTTGTCCAGACCGTCTTCTGTACCAATCCATAAAACACCTGCGCGATCAAAATACAAAGCCGAAACCAGATTATCAACGATAGAAGTGTCATCTGATAATATAGAATAATACCATTTATAATCGCCTTTTTGAATATCTTCTAATTGCTTGCAGACCAACAATCCTCCTAAAGTTCCTACCCAATATTTACCATCAGGAGCTTGGGCAACAGATAAAAAATACGGTCCTAAATTGCCTCTGATATCTTTGTTTTCAATATATAAATTTACAAATTGATCGTTTTTTTTATCTAATTTATAAAGACCTTTTCGCGTTCCCACAAAAATATCGGCTTTAGCATCTTCATAAATAAAATTGACATATGGATTTTTTTCATTAGAATAAGGAACCGAGAGCGTATAATTATTCATTTTTACGATTGTTCCTTTACTGTCTAATGTTATTTTGGCAACAGATCCTTTATCATAACTCCCTATCCAAATGTTTCCTTTTTTGTCTTCAAAAATTTCTTTTACATAAGCAAAATCCTTAATCGGAATCTTTTCAAATCTATTTTCTTCCAAATAAAACAGATAAGCTCCCTGATTTTTAGTCCCTACCCAAACCCTTTTGAATTTATCTACATATACCGATCTTATTTCTCCTTCGGGCAAACTGTTTGGGTCATTTTTTTTAGGCAAAAAAGTCACAAACACATGCGTATCCATTTTAAAGAGTGTCAAACCTTTTCGGGTACCTATCCATAAATGGTTCGAAGCTTCATCTAATTCTAATGCTGTGATGTCATCATTGTACAATCTATTATTACCCGGTGAGGAACTCATATAGTTTTTAAACTGATACCCGTCAAAACGATTCAGTCCAGAGAACGTTCCAAACCATAAAAACCCTTTTTTGTCCTGTACAATATGTCTAATTGAATTGTGGGACAACCCATTATTGTCATTATAATGATCAAATTTAATATTCTGAGAATGAGAATAATAAAAAGTGACTAAACAAAATAATAATATAAAGGGATTTGGTTTCATATAAGGAATTAAATAAGCAATTTACGATTTTTTGAGCTAAGAAACTTTAAGGGTCGCTAAGAATTTATTCGGTCTATCTGGTGAGTGGTTAAATTTATTTTGAAATGATTTGCTGGTTGTCCATTCATTGTTTTTAAAACAATTTTTGACCATAAAACCAACTTCTCATCATTCGATTTTTCGAGCTGTTCACAAACCATTTGGTATTGTTTTAACCTATCGCCACCAATCTCTGGAATAGCTAATTCATCAGCATTTTTTAATCTGTAAAAATCGAATATCATGTCAAAACCTGTCCATAATTCAAAATCTTTGATAGTTAAATTATTCGATAATAATTCGTTGTTAATTTCTAAAGTGTTTTTGTTGATTTGTAATAAATCCTTACCCGAAAGTTTTAGAATAGACCCTAAAAAATCAACTGGAAAATCTTCTGGTAAGAACCGAAGACGCACCAATTCTTTCAGATGCCATTGGGTGAATTCTTCATAATCTTTGGCTTTCAAAATGTCTTTATTCCAAATATTTGGGCTTTTTATATTTTGCAAATGGGCATATTCTTCTTCATAAAAAGGAAACAAGCTATTAAACTTTGGAACCGAACCCACCACAATCGTTTCTACCTCAACTTCAGAATTAGAATAAATAGTCAATATCTTATAAGCGGGCATATACGCTGCCAATGATGGCGTTTGAATATTAAACAACGTATTGCCTTTGACAGTTGTTCGAACCCCTGTATCATTGATATGCATGTGTCCGCCAAAATGAATTTGGATACCTGCATCGGCAAATATTTGGGCAACTTCTTCATTGGGAACTCTGTCTAGCTGCATTTTATTGGAACCAAATAACAATTTCAATTCAGGTGAAGCATCATCATTAAAATCAACCATTGGGTAATGGCTAAATGCAATCAATATTTTTCCTTTTTGTTTTGCTTCCGCAGAAACCTTTTTTATCCAATCTATTAAATGACTCTTATATTTTAGCACATTATTATAACCAATGCTTGCTCCAGAAAAATCATTCGGATTATTCAATAAACCTGATAACTTTTGATTTGGAACATACGCGTTGGCATCTATTGCTAAAAGCCAAACTCCTTTTATTGGCTCAACTAAATAACTGGCATCGGGAAGAGATAAATTGGTATTTTTAATAGTATAAGTTCTTTTTTCTAAAGGAGATTCGGCTAAGGCTTTATCAAAATTGTAGTTTTCATAATTATAATCTGAAAAAGGAGTTTGCCAATACAAATAATTCTTTTTTGGATAAAAACCAAAATCGGCCATTTCATATAAAGTCTCTTTGTACCCCCCATTTTTTATATCAGATGTGATGATAGGTTCTAATTGGTTTTCCTTTTTAATCAAGGTTTTAGAACTGCTGATAATTTGCTCTTTACCATCTTTCCCTAAAAAATCGGTTTTGGTAGCTTCCTCAGAAAAGGGTTTAACGGCGTCATGATTTCCAGTTGTCACAAAAAATGACATGCCGTACTTTTTGGAATATTCGTTAAGTATTTTTTTTAATCCTCGAACATGTATTGGTTGCCCATCATCGCTAAAATCACCGGGAAGGACTACTTGTGTAATTCCTCTTTTTACAATATCATCTAAAGCTGCTAAAAAGGCAAAATAATTTTCATTAAAAATTCTCGTGGAATGCAATTGCGAATTCATCGTTCTGATATTCGCATATTTGCCTGTCACTGGATTTTTAATTCCTTGGTAATTATTATCTTCAAATTTTGGGAAAATATCTTGTAAATGAACATCGGCAATGAAAGCAATTTGCAAAGGAGCTTTCCTTTCTTTTTGTTGCGATTTACAGGCACTAAAAGAGAGTAATAGCGCTATTAAAGCCGATATTCTTAACATGGAATTTATTTTAGAATTATTTTATTCTTTCAAAAGTGTTGTTTTCAAAAGAAATCTTGAAATCCGATTTAAACAATTTACTTGGCACATAATAATCGGTCGAAATTACTTGTGCTCCGGATGCTTTGGCTTTTTCAAACGAAGTATAATCATTGGTTCTGGCTTGCTTGGTATCAGAATCGGCTCTGGTGCGAACCATATAACCTTTCGATACTAATTCTTTTATATAATCAAAATGCTTAATCGGGTCATTTATGATTCGGAATGCTGCTTCAGGATTCCCCTCTTTACTATTGACAAATAAAACTCTGTTTTTTAGCGAGAAATGATTCTCTAAATACCGATTGATCTTATCTTCCTTTTCATCTAATACAAAAAGAAAACGCCCTTTTACATCCTTCAATTCTGGCCATCCTTTTTTGAGAATTGCTTCTTCTAATGTTTTAAAATTTCCTCTTACCAAATCTGGCGTAATAAGCTGTTTATTAGAAAAAACACTTTTTATTTCTATATCAATACTATCCAAAGCTTTTGTTGTAAAAGGCAATGGCTTTCGCAAATTTTCAACAGCTTGATCTTTTGTATTCATCAAAATAAAAATGGGCGTGTGATTTGGGTTTTTATCAGACCATTTTTTTAAAGCTAATAAACCTTCTCGAAACAATAAATAATGACTTCTAAAATCAATATCCTGAATATGAAACATTTTTAAACCTGGTTTTTTAAGCTTTTGCTCCTTATCGAAAGCCATAGGTACTTGCCCCATACTTTTCACAATTTCTAATCCTTTCGGGTTCGAGTAATAACCACCGTTGGGATCATATAAAACATCCAATTCTAAATTTCGCAAACCTAAATCCAATTGCTGTTCCAGAGGAATATGACTGTATTGCAATGATTTTGCTCTTGAAGAATCTATTTTGAATAAATAATCAAACAAAGGTTTCTCGATAGCCATCTTATAGGAATTATGGCTACCGATAACCTGAATATCATTAAGACGTATGCCATCAGTTGTAAAGCTGCAAATAATGACTCCTAAAATTAATAGAATAGGACAATATTTTCGAATGTTTACAGCCATTACTTACTCTTAATTTCTATTTTTTTGTTCTAATAATTAATCCTTTATGAGGATCTTTCCCGTTTGATTTATTTCAATACTTTGGGAAACAATATTTTTAAATAATCTTACTTTTTTATAAAAGCTTCTAATTTATCCAAAGTGTTTAATTCTGTTTCTCTTGCACTTGAAGAAATGATTTTTGTTTCTAAAGATTTAGTTGGTTTTGAGATTAACAAATATTGTGTTCCATCATCTGTATTTTTTTCATAATCTTTAGGATTGTACATTATTGCTGCTCCAATTTCTATAACCTCTGCAGCTACGTCTTCAGGATGTTTTCCCCATACAGCGATATAATTAGCTCCTTTTTTGGTTTGAAAATCTTTAAAATAATTCACTCCTGTAGCAAATTGCACTTTTTCTCCAGTTAAACTAACTGCTTCTACTTTAGCATCTCTTTTACCCGAAAACACAGTAACACGAACTAAAATATCTACTTTTTTCCCTTTGTATGGAACTCCTTTTGAAATCATTTCCATCCATGAAGTGGTGTCTGTTTTTCCAACGCGAGCTAAACGATTTGTTACAGGATTCAACGGAACAACTTTTTCTCCGTCCCAAAGTTTTACTCCTCCTAAACCTACTGTAGAAGCCACTTTATAATAATCAGCTCCCCAACCTTCTTTTTGCTGTTCTGGAGTTGGATACCATTGTGCTTTTTTCAACTCTAAACCTGCTTTTGCTTTATTATAAACATCGATAGCTACTTTATCACTAAAATAGATTCTCAATCCCATCCACTCGTTTTCGATTGCTGGGCCGTGATGTCCAATTGTTTTGTATAAATCTCCTGATTCTGAACCTATGTCAGTCAGATACGTTATTTTATCTGATTTTTCGCCCTTCATATACAAACTGGTGTCTGTATTATTTTGACCAAAACAAATACAAGAAAATAGTAAAGCAGTAATAAATGGTAATTTCATAATTTCAAATATTTTATAGATTTAATTTAATTTTCGTAAAATTAAAAATATACTTCCAACAATCCCCAAAAAAAATCTTTAGATTATTACGAAATTGTCATTTTATGGTGAAAAGGCGTAAATCCAGTTATGTAAACGTGATCTCCACTAGTACGCAAAGTCCCTTGATGATATGTATATTCTTCGCTGTCTAGATTTTCTATGTTCAGATGTTCGCATTTTCCTGGTCCGAATTGGATGGTATCTACTCCTGTGGTTAGAGTGCCTAATCCAGATTTAAGAAAATAATTTTTCTTTTCATCCTTTACCGCTCCAGCAATGTTGCTTCCTTCATTAAAACACATTTCGATTGTCACTTCAACATTTGGCGGACCATCTACTTTAAAATCTATACTTAAACTTCCATTGTTTTCTGTAACTTCAATGACTGTGACTTGCTTTTTCACATTACTTTTAGTTCTTGAATCAAAGTCCATTTTATTCCAAAATCTTCCATCGGGAGATTCCGATAATTTATAATCTCCATTGGCTTTATAAAATTCTGGAGTTAAAGGCTGATAATAATCTCCTTCTTTAGTTTCCTTCAAGATGTATTTATTTCCTTCTTTGACAATGCCATCACTGCTAAAATAGCCGAGCCTAAAAAACGAAGTCGAAAGACGCATGTATTTTAGTATTGAGTCGCCTTTTCTATACATCAAAAAGTTAGGATTTGAAGACCTCCCCGAAACAACTATTATAGGTTTATCATTACCTCCGAATAATGTTACAGAAGTTTTTCCGCGTCTGATTCTCGCCAAATTAGATACTGCAAAAAACTTTTCAAAATCGTTTTCAACCTTGCCTACAACAGGAATTTGTTTTCGGAGCTCACTGTTTTCCATAAAAAAAACTAACGAATCCGACAGCACTTCATTGGTAAAACTTGGAAGATTTTCAATAAGATTAACCATATGAGCAAACATTGGATTATTGGTATGAATTGCCATATAACGGTATGCAGAATAAAATTTCACAATAGTCAAATTCATAAATTGATCCTGCCTTTTGGAATTAACCGTAACTATGTCTCCGTTAGTTTCTGTATGATAATAATAAGTCGTTAGGTTTTTGGTGACTATCTCTAATAATTCTGGTTTATTCAGTAACCTTGCCATCGTAATTAACGCCTTGTCGATCACCGCAGAATACACGCCACTTCGCTCTGAATAATCTCCATCTTCATTGATATAAATACCTTCCGCAAGCCATTGATCAATTCTTCGAACATATCTGGCGTCTGGATAAAGTGAATTTATATTTGCCAAAGCAGCGCAAATAACCCATCTGTGATTTGGAGTATGCACACCTCCTGTAACCATAGCTTCGCCTGCATTTATAATAAATTTTTTCAATTTGTTTCTCAACGGCTCTAAATCTTTTTGCTTTTCAAGATTCAATACTGTTGCTGCTGGACAAAT
Source organism: Flavobacterium sp. WC2509 (assembly GCF_052683105.1). Lineage (NCBI taxonomy): Bacteria > Pseudomonadati > Bacteroidota > Flavobacteriia > Flavobacteriales > Flavobacteriaceae > Flavobacterium > Flavobacterium sp. WC2509. The sequence continues at coordinate 714,332 of NZ_JBQZFG010000001.1, forward strand.
ATTTTCTAGGATAAAGGCAGTATCCGGCGGGGATTGCATATTTCCACCAGCGTCTAATGTGCCATCAGGATATTGTTCTTTCAACAAAACGTCTATTGCTTGATTTAGTTTGTCTGCAACAAGTTTAGACTTATAATATTCAGATCCAGAATTGGATATTGAAGCCGACATAATTGCGATGGAACTTGCTATAGGACGAAAATTACTGACCCGCATAGTTGGATCAATTGGCGCTCTATTCAATATGCTTTTCACTTTAGCATCATTGTTCAAAATGAGTTTTTTCATTAATTGAATATCTTCTTTCGCTGTATTATTATTTGAAAAAAAATCATTGGCAGAAACAATATCGCTAACCAAAGCTCCCGCTAATGTTAAACTCGATAATCTAATAAATTCTCCACGGCTCATTTGATGTTTCATACTGTAGTTCTTTGGTTGGTTTAAGTTAATAAAAGGGGCGTTTATGAAAAACTAAATGACTTTATCAATCGTAAAGCAAACTCTAATAGTAATGTTATTTTTTACCGCAAGGAACGCAAGGATTTTACTTTTCGAAAAACACAAGGAACGCAACGCTTTGCGAACTTTGCGGAATACTTATAAAGAGATGAAAACTTTGCGAACTTTGCGGTAAATAAACAGAGTCTCTAAGATCAATAAATCACTTATCAACTACTTTCACTAATGACCAATTTATACCAAGCGGATTTTTGGTCATTTTACAGATTAAAGGGTAATCAGGATTTTTTACAATCCACATTTCTGTTTCGTCAATCTGTGCGATTACGTGTAAAACATCAATTGCTTTTCCGTCTAACCAAAAAAGATTTTTGTCCACACTTTGGTCTAAAACATAAGTTGTGTTGTTATAAACAAACTTGTTGTTTTTTAGTAAATCCTGATAAGCCGATTGCGAAATCATAAAGAAAGTTTCTGTCGGTTTCAAGACTATAACCTGTAAATCCTCGCCTTGATTGAAACTTAACGCATTTCCTTTTTTCAAGCCTTCCTGACTAATTATGATATTGCTGTTTTTTACACCTTTTGTATCCAAATTCATGACAAGCTTATCGTCAGCCATTTTAGTGGTTAAGGTTAGAGTTCTCGTTTGTCCATGCAATTTACAGACATAATTTAATTCGGTTTTGTTTTTAATCGTAGGTGTATAATCTTGTGCCTTCACTACTTGGAAAAGCGAACAAAAAACGATTGCTAAAATTATATTTTTCATCTTTGAATATTTTTATTTTGTTGGCGGTAAAATAGTTGTTCCCCAAGTCGAAGGTTTTGAATCCATTTCATAAATCAATTCGCCTCCCTTAACGATATCTTCGTGTAAAATCCATGCTTGATTATAAGGTTTTCCATTTAACAAAGCCGATTTTATATACTTCTTGGTATCACTCAAATTTTTAGCCGTTATCTTAAAAGTTTTACCTTCTTCCAACTGCAAAGTGGTTTCTTCAATTAAAGGCGTATTCAATAAATAATAAGGTTGACCAGCGTTTGGATACAATCCTATCATGTGGAAAGCCAACCAAGAAGACATCGCTCCCGAATCGTCATTACCCGGCAGCCCTGCATGGGAAGTATTGAAACTCTCCTTAATAATTCCCTTGATTCTGTCACTGCTCAAATATGGTTTTCCTATCCAATGATACATCGTAGGCGCCAAGAAAGAAGGCTCATTTGAAACATCGTATAATTTGTTGTCAAAAAATGTATCCAATCTTTTTTGGAAAGCCAAATCACCACCTGATTTACGAACTACTTCGGGCAAGTCATGCGGAACACTTAATGAATATTCCCAAGACGTTCCTTCATAAAAAAATACGCACCAATGACACACATACCAAGGAGACTCAGTAATTGTTGGAGTATATTTAAATGTTGGTTTCTGAATTTTAGATTCTCCAAAAACAACATCATCCAACCATTTTCCAGAAGCATCTTTCGGCATGATAAATCCTTTCGAACCATTATTTTCATAATCGTCACGCCATAAATTCTTCCAATTTTCGGATTGTTTTATGTATCTGTCATAAGTATCGGTGTGGTTCAAACCTTTGGCAACAATCGCAATATTGTAATCGTTGTACGCATAATCCATGGTACGGTTTCCTGCGCGGTCAATTCCATAAGGCACGTAGCCTAATTTTAAATATTCTTTCAATCCACCTCTTCCTTCTCTCTCTTCATTTCCTCCCGGTGGCACTTCAGCATCCTTAAGCATGGCTTGCAGTGCCAACTCATAATCGATTCCCTTTACCTTTTTCACAAAAGCATCGGCTAGTACAGTCTCGGCATTAGAACCGCCTTGCGTACGGCCGTTATCATTTCCGCTTCTTCCTTCCGGCAAATAACCATCATGCTTGTAGATATTGAGCATGGCATTAATAATTTCAACCTGACGCTTTGTGTCAATCAGCGTTATCAAAGGACTAGATGTTCTAAAAGTATCCCAAATTGTATAAAAATCATCATAATACGGTCCATCATTTTCCCATAAAGGATTCTCTCCTGTTCTGTCAACAGGCATTATCATCGTGTGATACAAACCTGTGTAAAACATTTTTTTATACTCTACAGAAGTATCAGGTGAAAGTTTAATGCGACTTAATAATTGCTCCCATTTATTTTCTAAGGCTGATAAAACTTTATTAAAATCCCAATGCGGAATTTCTTCCTGAATATTATTTTTTGCTTTTAATTCACTTAAAAAAGAGATTCCGATTTTAACGTTTAGTTCTTGTTTTCCTGCTGTTCCAAAAGAAAGCAAAGCTCCAGTTTTTTTCCCTGAATCAAATTGAGCCGATTGATTGGCATAAAATTTTCCGTCTTTCCAAGTTACATATTTAGCAATTGGCTGATCGAAAACTGCCCAAAAATAAACGGTATAAGCACGACCGTTATTCCATCCGCCTCTAATTCTGCTGTAGCCTCTCACTTCGGTATCCGAAACAATTTCTATTTGGGATCCCACAAATTGTTGCGATTCTCTTGAGTTGGGTACAGGATTTTCACCCAAGAAAAAACCTGGATCAATCTTTAACTCTTTGGATGCGTTTTTGGGATACGTAATGCGATAGAAAGAAGCTTTCTCGGCAGTTGTAATTTCAGTCTTTATCTGATTTTCTTTAAAGACCGTTTCATAATAACCCAACTTTACATTTTCTTCAGCTCTAAGAGAAGTTTGATCTAACTTATCCAAAGCACCAGAAAAAGGCATGATTTGGATGTTCCCATATTTTGGTCCGCCACCAGTTCCGCTTACGTGAACTTGGCTAAATCCTGTTACTTCCTTTGGTAACGGCAACCATCCACTATTTGGACTCACGGTACAATCCGGACTTGGTTTTACCATACCATAAGGACATGACGGACCGACAAAAACTCTACCATCCCCTTCTGACCCGATCATGGGATCTACATAATTATGAAGCTGATTTTGGGCGTCAATCTTAGTAAAGAATAACGATACCCCTAAAAAAATCATAACCTTAGTATATCTTTTCATTTGCTTATTTTATTTCTTTAGTCGTTGTTTTGCATCTTATTGACAGCATTCAATTTAAGGAATTAATGCTTTGGCTTATCAGCCATTTCTAAAATTAATTCACCTCCACTTGTAATATCCTTTTGAGAAATACTAAAGTTTTTCAGAGGCTGATTATTGTATTTTATTTCATTTATATAAACATTTTCTGCACTATTATTAATGGCTTCAATAACAAAATTTTTGCCTTTATAATACTTTGGATTTAACTGAATAGACACTTTATTAAACAATGGGCTTCCAATCAAATATTCTGGATTTTCCTCTGTCCCACCGTTCATTTGAAACAAACCAATTTTGAGCAATACGTTTAAACTTCCCATTAAACCTTGATCTTCATCTCCATTGTAACCTGTGTTTGGAGCCAATCCGCTAAAAGTTTCTTTTACCACATTTCTTGTCCAATACTGCGTTAAATCAGGTCTTCCCAATAGATTAAAAATATAGGAAGTTTGGATTGAAGGCTGATTACCAAAATTAATTGGAATACGGCTAAACTCAGGATGCAATTCCGCATCATGAGAAATTCCAGAGGTAAAATTTTGCTTTTTTGCAGTTTCAAATTGAGTGTTTAATTTTTCTATCGCTTTTTCTTTTCCCCCCATTAACTCCACTAAACCATTAATATCATGTGGCACAAACCAAGTTGACTGCGCTCCATTTGATTCTATAAACCCATTTTCATATTGATACGGGTCGAAATTTTCGCGCCATTTTCCATCCACATCTTTAGGACGCATCCATCCTACTGTTTTGTCAAAAACATTTTGGTAATTTTTAGATCTAGCTAAAAAATACTTATAATCTTCTTCATGATTTAGTTTTTTTGCCAATTGCGCCAAAGTCCAATCCTGATACGCATATTCCAAAGTCATGCTGGCTCCATCCTGATGACTGCCAAATTCACCATCTGGTAGTGGATAAGGAACAAAGCCTTTTTCCATATAATATTTTAATCCTCCACCACTATTTGTATTATGCTCGTATCCGGCTTTTCCCATAATACCATTTAGCATATGGTTTTTTTTCAATGCAACATAAATGGATTCTAAATCTTCTTTTATTAAACCTTTTTGAATGGCACTAACAATAAAAGGCGTAGTCGAAGCCCCAGTCATTACATACGTATCATTTCCTCCAGATGGTCCACGAGGAATCATCCCTCCATCTTTATAATATTGCATTAATGAATGAACAAATTCTTCCATAATCTCAGGATAGACAAGCCCCCAAAGTGTATTTATTGTCCACTGAGCTCCCCAAAACGAATCAGAATTATATTGATTGAATTTTGGTTTTCCATTTTCATTAAGTGGTAATTGTCCAATTCTGAATTTTTCTCCCGTGTTGTCAGGATAGGCGCCATTTGCATCACTAATCATTTTTCGCCCCTGCAAAGCGTGCCAAAGATCCGTGTAAAATCGTCTTTGATCGGTTTCTGTTCCGCCTTCGACCTTAATTCTTCCTAATAAATTATTCCATTCAGTTTTTGATTCTGTAACAACTTTATCAAAATCCCAATGTGGTAATTCTTGTTGAATATTAATGGAAGCATTCTCAACCGAAGTATAAGAAATCCCTACTTTCATCAATAATTTTTTATCGGTTTTACCTAAATTAACTAAATAATTACCAGTAGCATCATTGTGCTCTATCGAAGTAATAGGTTCATTAAATTTAATTTTATAAAAAACTGTCAATGGTTTTGGACGTCTAAAATTAGTGCTTAATACTAATGAACCGGAAAGTTCGTAGTCGTTATTTTTTTCTAATTTTCCATTGGTATTATCGCAAGGCCCCAAAACTGTATTCAAATTGAAAAGAATTGTTTTTTGAGCATTAACAGGAAACGTATATCTATGAAAACCTACTCTTTTGGTACTGGTTAATTCAGTAGTTATTTTATATCTATCCAATATAAGTGAATGATAACCTGGCGTTATTTTCTCTGTTTGATGACTGAATTTAGAATAAAAATCTTTGAAAATAGTAACTTTATTCTCGCTGGAAATTGTTACAGGCATTACCGAAACCCCAGACATTTGCCATTCATGAATATGACTAAAACCTTTTATTGTATCTATATTGGACTTATATCCGCCTCCCCAATCACCATTAATTGCTGTATCAGGACTTAAATTGACCATTCCGAACGGTCGGCTTGCAGAGGAAAAGAAAAACCACCTTGAATTTTCAGTATCGAGCAAAGGGTACACCTTATCCACCAATTGTTCATTTGACTGTTCCTTTGGATGAGAAGCTGTTTTTCCCGTTTTACATGACACTAATAAAATAAGGACAAGACTTATTCCAATGTATCCAACTTTATAAATTTTATTTAATTTCATGTCTTCTATTTATATTGATAGGACTTCATGAGAGCTGTACATTTGTATCAATTGAATTGGTTTTTATAGACCAATTAATCAATTCAAAAAAAAGTTTGCAAAGAGATTATTTGATTTTTGTTATCAGTCGATAACAGCAAAATAATAAAGCCTAAAAAAATCATCCTAATATTCAAGAGTGAAAAATGAGACTTCTTAAACTTTTTAATAAAAAAGGAGAAGAAATTAAATCTTCCTCTCCTTTTTAGTAATAGAATTAAACCGTACTTGCAGCTATTGTTTAAAACTATTTTTTTTATTGTGGATAACCAGGATTCTGAACTAAATTAGGGTTTAAAGCCTTAGCATAAGTTGGAATTGGGAAAATACGACGATATGTCTCCGCATTTGTTTTGAATCCCCATTGACCTTCATATTTACCAAAACGAATCATGTCGTTTCTATGCCATGCTTCCCAAGCAAATTCACGACATCTTTCTTTATAAAGATCTTCTAAAGTTACACCTGACCACGCAGCAGAAGTAGAACGGTTCGAACGAACCTTGTTTACCAATGAAAGAGCTGTTTCTCCCAAAGTTGGACTACCTCCACGAAGAATTGCTTCCGCTTTCATCAAGACAACATCTGAAAAACGTAAAAATGGTACGTCATTATTTTGATTACGGCTTGTTGAAGTAGCATCAGGATAAAATTTAATGTTTCTGTACCCCATATTCCATGCAATCTCATCATCTCCACAATCGAACAAAGCTGGATTCTGACGAAGAACAATATCTGGTGTTAAGTTTACCTGATACGTATAAGTAGCACTAGCATCTGAACCTGTATAGAACTGATCATATCCTTTCTTAGTTGTCGTAACTCTTACTGGAGTAACACCATCATTCAAGAATTGTAAACCTGTTAACCATTGTTTGTTACGAATATCATTAGCATCGTCAAAATAAGCGTAAAATGATGGTAAAGTACTTCTAGGCGCACTTGGCGTAAAAGGAAGACCAAACTTTGTTCTTTCAGAACGAGGCACATCGTAACGAGCATGATACATTTGTCCATTGAAACCTACAGTTGTAGCAGCAGGATCATAAGGAACTGCAAAAATAAATTCTTTCATTGCAGGACCATTAGTTGGATAAAACATCTGTAAATAAGTAGCTCTTGGCTCAATTGCATATAATCCGGACTTAGTTACCTCATCACAAGCCAAAATACAATCATTATAACGTTGAGTACCTGTATAAACTTCAGCATTCAAATACAACTTAGCAAGCAAAGCATTCGCTGTTTGTTTATTTGGTCTACCATAAGTTGTTATACCAGATGCAGCATTTAAATTAGGAAGAGCCTTTTTTAATTCTTTTTCAATGAAATTAAAAACTTCAATACGAGTAGATCTGGCTTTAGAGGTAAAATCCCCATTTACCGTGTCTAATGGTACACCTCCGTAAGAATCCATCAACATAAAATAAGAAATAGCACGCATCGTTTTTAATTCAGAAATCATTGTTGATTTTTCTGTACCACTAGGCATTGCTTTATCTAAAATTGCAATGGTCTGATTGCTCGTTCCGATAACTTTTTCTGCCCAATCCCAAGGACCAACTCCATTGTCTGGAGTCCAATCATGATAGTGTTGGCAAGCATAGGCTCTATTATCAAACCAGTTACCACCACGTGCAGGCATAATAGCTTCATCGGTAGTTATAGACTGTGACCACCACCAGGAAAATGCGAAATCTCCACGGAAAGCAGCATATACTGCACCAGATGATTGAATATATTGTGATGAATTCTGTGGAAATACATCTGGTGTAAGTTGTGTAGTGATAGGCACATCAAGATCCTCGCAAGACCATAATAAACCAACAGCAAGTATTGGAAGCCCTAAATATTTTAATATATTTTTCATAGTGTTTACAATTTAATTTTTAGAATATCACGTTCAAACCAAACAAAAAGGTTGTAGTTTTTGGATAAAAGTTATTTGAATCTACACCCGGAGCTGTTCCTCCTTGTTCTACTTCAGGATCAATTCCTTTATACTTAGTAATAACAAACACGTTATTTACTGTCTCATAGATGCGGAACTTTTTGATGTACTTACCAACTTTTCCAAAATCATAACCCAAGGTCATATTGTCTAATCGGAAATAGCTACCGTCCTCAATGAAACGTGTTGAATATTTATAAGCATTAAGGTCACTTGGGGATTCATTTGCAGCTTCTACAAGAATATTGTTTGTCATTGCAGTACTTGGTCTGAATAAGTCAGCACGAGTAGCGTTGAAAATTTTATTACCAAATACTCCACGGAAAAATATGTTCAAATCAAATTTTTTGTAAGTGAAATTATTATCCCATCCCAATAAAAATTTAGGTTGTGCACTACCTGCATAATGGTAATCAGTACCAATAGCTGGATTCGTTGTTAAACTACCATCTTTTGCAAGGTATTGAGAAACACCAGCTGCATTTTTTCCTTCATATTGAAGTGTAAAGAATTGTCCAAGAGGTTTTCCTTCTTTAAAAATTTGCAAAGTACTACCTGTTTGACCACCTCCATCAGGTTGAACTCTTCGTATTGAATCTCCACCAATAAAATATGGATTTGTCAATTTGGTAATTTTATTTTCGTTGTGTGAATAATTTAAATTTGTTGTCCAGCTAAATTTTTCGGTTTTAATTGGAACAATATTTAAGGAAACTTCAACTCCTTTGTTTGACATATTACCTCCATTTGCTACAATTGTTCCTACTGGTACAAGTGCTGGATTTACAGTATAATTATAAATCATATCTGTCGTTTTCTTGTCATACACCTCAACAGAACCAGATACTCTCCCTTTAAGTATACCAAAATCAACACCAATATTTGTAGTGGCTGTTTTTTCCCAATTTAAATCTGGATTAGCAGCTTGATTTGGTCCATAGGCACCTGTTTGTTGCCCATTGTTATAAAACGTACCTAGACTTCCTGAGATAAATTGAGCTGTATAAGCATTAAATCCAGAAGAGTTACCTGTTTCACCATAACTTGCACGAAGTTTTAAATCAGTGAAAACTTTTTGATTTTGCATGAAACCTTCTTTATCAATTCTCCAAGCACCACCTACTGAAGGGAAATAACCCCACTGATTGTTTGATCCAAATACGGAACCTCCGTCTCTTCTTATCGATCCTTGTAAAAGATATTTGTCTTTGTAATTGTAATTCAAACGTGCAAATTCAGAAATTAAACGTTTTTTCTGATACGCTTTACTGTCACCAAAATCAACTCTATACCCTGAAACTGCTGCATAATTACCTAAAGCAAGATTATTATAGCTAACATCGTCTACAGGAAAATTAGTGTTTGTTGCTTGAAAACCATCACCCAAAACATCTTCCTGCCATGAATAACCGATAACAGCTTTCAATTTATGTTCACCAAAAGTCTTGTCCCAATTTAAAAAGCTCTCTACAATAGTGTTAGAAGTCTGGTATGAATTTCTTAATGCTGATCCATTTACACCAAAATTCACTAATGTACGAGTTTGAGGTGGATCAGGATTATTGTAGAAATTCGCACTATTATATTGTTGATAGTAACTATCATAATACTCACCATGCAATGAATTTAATTGTTGATAAGAAAGATTTAAGTTATAAGTGAATCCCCAAGGAAGTTTTACTTCTGTTGTGAAACTACCAACAAAATTATTAGTTTTCGTATCATCATCTGCATGATTGATCATAGCAACTGGATTGAAATAACCTGTTTGAATGAAATTTTCAAAATAAGTTCCATCAGGATTTGTAACTGGTGAAACAGGAAGGTGACTCACTGACTGTAAAAGTACTGCGTTACGCTGAGGCACATTATTGTATCCGCTATTTGAATTAGTAACATTCAAACCAAATTTAACATGATCATCAAAAGCATTTTGTTCAACTGCTAAATGCGCAATTACTCTTGAAAAGTTATTCCCTATAAGAACTCCTTCTTTATCGATATAAGTTAAACTTGCATAATAATTACCGTGCTCACCACCACCACTCATCGAAAGGTTATGACTTGTTGAGTTAGCGTAACCTGGTCTAAGGATTTCTTTTTGCCAATCTGTATCGGCTCCTTTATCATTTTGTGGGGTAAAATTTAATTTATTTTTAGTTGTGAATTCTCTTAATTGAGTAGAATTCATCATATCAAGTTGGTTAGAAACCTGCTCGAAACCAAAATAATTGCTATAATTAACTTGAGTTTTGTCTTTACTTCCTCTTTTTGTTGTTACCATAATAACACCATTTGCAGCACGATTACCATAAATAGCAGTTGCAGCAGCATCTTTCAATACATCAATAGTAACAATATCCTCTGGCGCAATAATAGAAATATCAACACCTGGAATACCATCTACAACATAAAATGGTCCTTGAGAACTGTTTAATGTTGAAGCTCCACGCAAAACTACTGAAGATGGTTTAGTAGGGTCACCACTAGTCGAAACGTTTAGACCCGCAACTTTACCTTGTAATAATTGACCAACATCAGCGATTACACCATTATTCAATTGATCAGATTTTACAGAAGCAACAGCTGATGTTAAATTTTTACGAGATCCTTTTCCGTAACCAACCACTACTACTTGTTCTAAACTAGTCGCACTAGAATTTAACTTAATTGTATAATTAGATTTTGCTCCATCTAATTGAAGACGTCTCTCTACAAACCCAACAAATGAAATTATCAATACTGCATTTTTGTTTGAAACAGAGATTTTAAATCTTCCGTCAAAATCTGTCGTGGCACTATTTTGAGTTCCACTTTCAAGTACATTTGCTCCAGGCAATGTTAAACCTTTCTCGTCCAAAACCACACCTGACACTTCTGCCTTTTGCGCCCAGCAATTAATTGATAAGCCTACAAAAAAGGCGAATAATAAAATTTTAAGTTTTTCCATATTGAATTTAAATTAGTTATTTGGTTAATTCTTTGTCAAAATTAATATTAATGATTTGTTAAAATAATGGACAGATTATTCACAAATATGGATATTTTTAGCAAACCCAATGAGAATAAGACTTACCGAGCTTATTTCGTTATTATTGTATAGTTAAAATCCTATCAATACACCCATTTTACAAAGGCTTCCATGGCTGCATAATGTGATAATCCAAGCTGATGATATAAATCTGCAGTTTCTCTGTTTCGATCTTCGGCACGCTGCCAAAATTCTCTGCTGTCTGAACCTTGAAAAACCACTCCGTCTTTTTGAGATTGATGTTTGAAGATTGCTTTACGCTTTTCTAACACCTGATCTGGTCCCATTGGCACCGCCATTTCGATTTCATCTATTCCCCATTCCTGCCAAGCACCTCTATAAAGCCAAAGCCAGCAATCTTTCATGAACTCTTTTTCTTTCAATCGTTTTACAGATTCAAAAATCGCATCCAAACATACTTTGTGAGTACCATGTGGATCTGCCAAATCTCCTGCTGCATAAATTTGATGCGGTTTTATTTTTTCAATCAAATCCATAGTTATCTGAATATCTTCTTCTCCCAATGGTTTTTTCTCGATAGTACCTGTTTCATAAAACGGTAATTCCATAAAATGAATCTGACTATCTGGCAATCCCACAAAATGACATGTAGCTTGAGCTTCCCCTTTTCGAATCAAGCCTTTAATATTTCTAACTTCAGGAATATCAATTTCACTGTTCTTTTTATTGTTAAGAAATTCAAGTGATTTATTGTAAATGCTATCAGCTTCACTATTTGCGATTCTAAATTTTTCATTGTAATCACATACGAAATTGGCGAATCGTAAAGCTTCATCATCTGCAACAGCAATATTTCCCGAAGTTTGATACCCTATATGTACCTCATGACCTTGTTCATGCAAACGTTTAAAAGTTCCACCCATACTTATAATGTCATCATCCGGATGTGGACTAAAAATAAGTACTCGTTTTTTTGCAGGCTCAGCCCTCTCTGGACGTTTACTGTCATCGGCATTTGGTTTTCCTCCTGGCCAACCCGTAATGGTATTTTGCAGTTTATTAAAAATTTGAATATTAATGTCATAAGCTGGGCCTAAATCTGCTAGCAAATCACTCATCCCATTCTCGATATAATCGGCATCAGTTAGCATAAGTATTGGTTTTTTCAAATGCAAAGCCAAACCTAAAACTGCTTTTCGTATTAGTGTATCTGTCCAATTTACATTTTCAACCAACCATGGTGTATTGATTCGTGTTAATTTTGAAGCTGCAGATTTGTCTAATACAAAAGTGGTATTATTATGCTCTTGCAAAAAAGTAGCAGGAACTTGATTCGTCACAGGACCTTCTACAGAATCTTTAATAATATTCGATTTTCCTTCGCCCCAAGCCAGCAGTATAACTCTTTTGGCTTCCATGATTTTTTTCACACCTAAAGTAATCGCTGTTCTTGGCGTATTATTCAAACCCGAAAAATCTTTGCTTGCAGCCACACGCGTAATATGATCTAAAGCAACTAAACGGGTTTTAGAATTTTGCAACGACCCCGATTCATTAAATCCAATGTGACCATTTCCTCCAATTCCTAAAATTTGTAAATCAAGACCTCCAAACGCTTCGATCTTTCTTTCATAATCATTGCAATAATCCCCAATCACTTCTTTTGATAAAGTACCGTCAGGAATATGTACGTTTTCTGGTAAAATATCAATGTGATTAAATAGTAGCTCCTTCATAAATCGCACATAACTATTTATAGAATCTGGTTCCATTGGGTAATATTCATCTAAATTGAATGATACTACATTTTTAAAACTCAATCCTTCTTCTTTATGAAGACGAACCAGCTCCGCATATAAGCTTTTTGGGCTGGATCCTGTTGCCAAACCCAATATACATAACTGATTTTGAGACTGCTTTTCTCGTATTAAATCTGCTATTTCTTTAGCTACTGATTTGGAACCTATTACTGAGTTCTCATAAACTGCAGTTCCTATGTTCTCAAATCTCTTTTCAAAACTTGTAGCTTTGTCTATATCACTTTTTAACATTGCTTTTATTTTTTGGTTAAATTATTGGTTAAATATTTATATCAAATCCGTTGGACGTAATTAATTCAAACACATAGAATTGATAACTACTGATGCATTTCTTTGCTTTCAGTCCATTTTGTTTCCCATTGTTTTATTGATTCTCTTTCCTTCGTTTCATCAAATGGTTTATTATTGACTGCAGATTCTTTTAATGTCTGTAAAAACATTTTCCATCTTGGCCAATAAAATCCTTTATACATGCCATGCCATGATCTGGATGCGTAATCATTCAAGTGACCTTCTCCTCCCCAAAGCGTTATTAATGTTTTTGCATTTTTTGTGTACAATTTGGATTCATCAGGAGAACTTCCATAATCCGAAGCTGATTTTAACCAATTATCTAAGCTATTCAAAGGTTGACCTGACATCATAGTGTCTATATCCAAAGCGTACTTTTCTATCTTTTTAAATAATTCATCTCCTTTTACAATGTCTTTTGCCTGATACGCTTTGACACATTCAATTAGTAAATCATCAATTCGAAGTGAATAATAATGTCTGGAAGCGTCTATTAAATCATAATTAAAGAGATTCTTTTTATCAAAGTTTTTAGCTTCTTTATTCAAAACATCGATAGCCTGTTTCAGTTTTTCTTTATCTCCGGGATTGCCTTTAAACTCAGTTATTTTTAATGTAGGTCTTTTAAAAAACAGATAAGCACCGGCTCTGTCCTTCCACCAGCGTGTTTCCCAATACTTAGTGCTGTAAACGGATTCTAATAATAATTGCCAAGCTTTTAAAACAGAAGTCGAAGTTTTTCCGTATCTGGCGTTTAAATAGTGTTGCAACCAATCATTTACGGATTCTTTTCCTTGAGACCACGGAAGGTCATAAATGTATTCATAAACTACTGAGTTGTTATTTAATCCCTCTGGCATTGCACCATAACCAGTAAGGTTTCCTTTATTAGGATTCTTCAACAAACTTGTCAACTCATTTTTATAAAAATTTAAATCTCCATAAACAGGATTTGATCCGCCATAATTATGCACATATCCGTAAGTCCATTGCTTTCCGTAAAAAGCTTCTTGGTTTTCCCAAACTTTATATCGGTCATTTGCATAATCCTGAATCATTAATCGGTCGTTTGGCACTTTACTAAGAAAAGCTTTGGTTGCTTCCTTTGTCCAAAACTCTTTGTTATCTCCAAAAAGCCAGCCTTGCATAACCCAAGTAGCACCTGGAGAAGCTTCATTAATAGTTTCGAAAATAGTTTTCCCATAATCGGACAGTTCCTCATATTTATGTTCTTTGGAAACTGGCGGTGTTATTTCGTTAAAGGAATCAGCCAAGTAGAAATCAGCTTGTCCATATACTTTTGTGTAAATTTCTATAAAACGTTTTCCAACTTCTTTAAACAAAGGATCTTTGGAATCTAATAAATAGGTACTCGCAAAACCTCCTCCTGACCAATCTTTTAATTCACTGATTTTTGAATTTGGATGTTTTTCTGCAAATGCTTTTGGCACATAACCGCTAAAAGCCGGCACAACTGGATGCATGCCTAATGCTCGCATCCTTTGTAATATTTTCTTTTGAACGTCTTCTTTTTTATTTATCCAATCTTGTGGCAACGGCCCTTCAAGGCTATTGATATTTCCCATTCTCTGCCAAGGCAAAAAAGCAGGTCCTGCAAAATGCGCTTGCAATTGAGTGTCTGTTAGTCCGTACTCTTTCCATAATAGTTGCCAAACTGCTTCTTGCCCTTCCAATGCGGTAGGCAGATTAATACCGTGAAACGCCATCCAATCTATTTCCTGTTCCCAACGTTTCCAATCCCACCACGGAGTTGTATAACCAAAAGTACAAGCGTTTAAATACTCTCTATATTTAAATAGTGTAGATTCTTTTTTTGAATATTTTGGCCAAGTCTTAGGTAAATTGATTCTGTTTCCCTCCCAACTCACCAAAACGGCTCCAATATCTCTAAGGAAATTATAACTCGCATAACAAAGGGCGGTATTTGAGGTTGCTCTAATTTTTACCCGATTTGCAGATGTTTCTACTTCAAACCAATCCGCTTCTTTTGAGTCTTTATTTTCAACAATGCTCAAATCAAACTCATTCGCACGATTGCCAATAAGTCTTTCCAATACTGCTGATGCTGTTTTGGTATCGTTTTGGTTTTTACAATATCCATTAGTTACAAATAAGAAAAAAACAGCCAAAAAAGAAGCTAGAATTTTCATTACTTTATTATTATTCAATGTCTTTTCTGTCATTTTACTTGCAGTTTTAAATTTTTGTTTGTTTAATTTTTCTCAATAATTGAAATTTATTTTGTTTCATTTAAAAGTATCATACCCTGCGGATTTATAGAGACTTTAGTACTATACCTAAATTTTATTAAAATCTTTTTAGTGCCCTATCTAATTTAGAAAATAATAAAATCGGATCTGTTAATTAAATATAAAATTATAGTAATGATCTATCATCTAAATGGACGTATCATTCAAAACTATAGACATATTAACCTATTAAAAAAATACTTTTTTTATTCGCAAGATTCTTTAATAGAAAATATTTCATTAGAGGTATTGAATTGAAAATGATGGTTTTAATTAAAAATCACCAATAAAACGAGTACAATGCCTAATATAATTTAATCCAATGTTTTCACCTTCTTTAAATAGAATTCAAAACAAAACCTCGTAGAGGTTAACTGTTTGTAGAAAATAACACACCCAAGCCATCAAGCTCCTTGGGAGCGACCTAAAATATACAAATACAGGTCGCTCCCAAGGAGCTTGATCATTGAAACAAATTTCTATTTCTACAAACAGTTAACCTCTACGAGGTCTAATAGAAACTGAGATTTATCTTTATTTTTTGAAAGAGATTGAAAATCACGTCCAATAATTTTCTTTGGTATCACTTGTTCCATTTCAACAGAATTCATTCCATAAAAAAAGCCTGAAAACTCAATGTTTTCAGGCTCTTGTTTTGGTTGTTTCCAAAAAAATATTTCAACTCAAATTATTTCAATAAATTCAGTAAAAGCTGTTGTCCCACAATATTTGCTTTATTTTTAATGGATACGTTAAAAGTGTTCATAGCGGCATTTTCACCATCACCTTCTGCTTTTTTAAGTATAGCATTTTCTTTTATACAAGCAAAAATATCCAGCGCACAAAAGATGATTTTCCCTCTTCCGTGAGGCACTATACTTAGAGCAGAATAGACTTCTTGCTTATGATCGGAAACGCAACCAACGATAGTTTCGCCGTTGAACATTCGTAGCCCGATTCTGTTTTTGTTATAGGTTGCAAAACATTGGTATTCCCAATTGAACACGCAAGATTGTGGCAAACCTTCGAACCATTTGCTCTCTTTTACAAAATAATTTCCTCCGTACCAAGAAGTTCCTAATGTCTTAAATCCTCTGTAATCAGCTACTTCTTTTTTGGCAAAATACGTTGACCAAATATCTATATCATTGACTACGACAATTGTGTTTCCATTATTTACCCATTCTAAAAGATCGGTAACCAATGGATTTCCTGTTTGCTGTGGTTTAAAAGCTCCAATTACCAGACAATTTCCAGATGGAGTTCCGCTTTTGTAGGTTTTGAAATTAATTTTTTCAGAATCAAAATACTTACCAACAACCCCCGTAGTATCGGCAACTATAATATTGGAAGCTATTTTTTCTTTGTTTAATTTTACGGCAAATAATTCGTCGCTTCCTGTGGTGATAACTGAATTATCTTTGGACACCAATTCGGCAGTAATTTTTGTGTATCCTTCTGTTTGTGGTACAAAAGCATTTTTAGAAGACAATAATTCTCCATACTTAATTCCACCGCTTACGGTTACTGGAATTGTTTTTGTCCAAACAATTTCTTTCTTATTGTTTGTGGCTTTAACTCTTAAATCAAATTTCCCTTTGATGTCTTTTTCGTTTACAATAAAAAAATCAACAGTCGTTGTATCTTTTACAGACAAAACCTTATTGGTCAATTTTACTGCCACATACAAGGGTTTATTATAGCGAGCAATTAAATCGGCATCACCTTTAAGATTTCGATAATTGTCTACAATTCCCGAATGGTTTTCCAGTTTCATACTTTCCCAACCATTTACCGCATAACCATCTATAGTATTATTGATTCGGACATTTTCAATCGTTCTTCCTTGGTAATAAAAAGATACATTACCCATTTTTCTGGTCAAGCTGTCCACATTTGGAAACGATTTTTGAAAGTCACTTTTTTTCAGGAAATCATCATAAGCATCATACCATTTCAAATAATCGTCACTTTCCCAGCCAATAGTTGCCCCTCTTTTTAGAATTTCATCTCTAATCAATTGCAATCTTGGTGGCGTACCTATCGCGCCTTCTTCACCATAATAAATAATTTCATCTTTATGGTCTGTGTACTTTGCATAATTAGTAGTGCTTTTGTATAAATTATCATGATACACTCCTGGACCGCCTGCATGATGCTGGTCGAACCAGCCATAATCATGAAACTGGTCACTATATGGCAATAGATGTAATTTAAAACGTGGATCTTTCCCTATTTTTATTGGACCATTACTGGAATTGTAAGTCATTATTCTTGTTGGATCCAACTTATGACCAGTCAACATTTGCAGACTGTCTCTTTTTTGTGGCTCTGCTCCTCTTTCATTATGCATATTATAAATAACCAATGAAGGATGGCTTCTGTCACGTTTTATCATTCTAAAGAACTTTTCATCACGAGCAGCAAAATAGAAATTAGCTTGTTTCTTTTCTAAATCATTTTTAGGATTGAATTGATTGGCAGGATATTGATTTCCACCAGGTTCCTGAAAGTAAAGCAATCCCATTTCATCGGCATAATCCAAAACATTTGTTTGACCAATGGTGCGATGAAAATTAAGCATATTCAAACCAATCGCTTTGGCATCTGCAATTTGTTTTTTGGCCAATTCATCGCTTGGTGCAATTCCGTTTACAGGCCAAAAACCCCAAGATATTGCTGTTCTTATCACAATGCGTTTGTTGTTCAAGTAAAACTGTTTGTCGCCATCGATATCTTTGACTTCGAACCAACGAAAACCAAACTTTTTCTCCACAACATCTTTTAGCTCTTTCTCGTTTTTAAGCGAAGCTTTTAATACATATAAATTAGGATTGTCAACATCCCAAAGTTTTGCATTATCGATTTTAATAGTAAAAGATTTTGGACTGTTTTCTCCAGTAGTCGCTTCAATTGGAAAGCTTTGTTTCCAAACTGAAGTACCTGTTTTTCTTTCGCTTACTTCTAATAAAATATCTCCTTTAAAAGTTGCCGTAGTATTATTTGTCAACGAAATTTCGGCATCAATTTCATTAAGGACGGGTTTGTTTTTGATGAAAATATCATTCACAAAAACATCTTCAGTAGCTACAATACTAACTTTTCCTGTGATTCCGCCAAAACCGTGTGTTGGATTCGTGCGGTAATCGCCCCACATATAATTGGAACTGTCTCTCCAATCGAAATTTCCATTTGGATCTGTAATTCGAACCGCTATGGAATTTGATTTTCCGATGGTCACATAATCGGTAATATCAACATCAAAAGGAGTTCCATTAACTAAATCATAACCTGCCAGTTTTTGGTTTACAAATACCTCAGCTCTAAAACGAACACTTTCAAAATGCAAAACAATTCGCTTGCCTTTCATTGATGAAGGAACCTCAACTTGAGTTGTAAACCATGAAATCCCCAAATAATTACCCGCAACTCCAAACGGATTCTTATTCATTCCCCAATGAAATTCTTCGACTGTTGCCGGAAGATGTACTGTTTTGCTTTCTCCTTTTTGAAGTACTTCCCAACCGCCAGTTGGAAGATTGATAGGTAATTTTTTAATATCTACGGGAGGAGTAAACAATACGTCGTTTTGCCATTGGGCAGCAGGATCTAACCAAAGTTGCCAATTGTTATTGGATATATCTTGTACTATTCGTTGTTTCTGTGCGAATGAAGTTGTGGTTACTAAAACAATAATTAAAATTGCAAATACCAGTCTTACCTTTTTTGGAAGCCTCATCATAAATTCTATTTGTATAAATTAATAACCTTGTTTGGATTCCAATTATCGATAACTGGAGGATTTGCATAAGTAGTTTTAAAAACATTTTCTACTGTATATAATTTTGCCTGATCTGCTGTTAAATTTTTCATCCACTTTACCCTTTCAGTTGGAGAAGCGCCAGTTCCCGAAGAATTATATTCGCTATATCTGGCTGTAGCTTCATTTTCTACTTTTCTCCAGTTATCCCAACCTGCGGGCTTTATAGCATCGGACATTTCAGTGTTTAAAAAAGCTACAGCTGCATAAGGCCTCCATGGTCTGCCCAATGTAGTGATGCGTGATCCAGTTCCGGTAATTTTACAATTGTTAAATACATAGCCAAAATTTATATACTCTTTGGTAGAAGCTGCTGTAATAGCACTACCGCCTTTGGTATATAATTTACAATTATCAAAAAATGCCGTAGAGCTACCAAAAATAAAATCTGTTGAACCTTCTATATAACAATCCTTGAAATATTGTCTCCCATCTGCTCCATACATTGTATCCTGGAAACCTGAAAATTTACAGTTTTTAAATACCGCTTTATCTCCCTGAATACTAATTGCCAATGCCTGACCTACTGCTCCCGAAGAATTTTCAAACGTTATGTTTTTTGCATAAAAATCAGCCCCTATTATAAAGCAACTAGAAGAGCCACCTGTACCATAGCCTTTATTCGTTACTGGGTTTATTTTGCTTGAATAATTATCAAAAGTCAAAATAACTTTATCCATATCTTCTCCAATTAAAGTGACGTTATTTTTATCGGCCTCTAAAGTTATAACTTCTTTGTATGTTCCACTTTTTACAAAAATAACAGTGCGCTCCGACTTTAATTTTGTAACAGCATTAAATGCTTCTTGCACCGTTTTATAGTCGCCGCTTCCGTCTTGTGCTACAACAAAATTGTATTTACCTTTTTTAAATTTGGCCGTTTGTGCAAAAAATGATTGAGAAACAAGCAGGCATAAAAAAATGTATTTTAAAATAGCAATCTTCTTCATATGGAAATATTTATTATTTTTTTTGTCATATGTAATTCGCATAGCTCCCTTGGTGATTACCTCCAATTTTCAGTGATGCTTATTTCATAAAACAAATAGGTATTATTTATTTAAATTTTTAATTAAAAAGGTATAAATGTAATCAACTGTAGGATCTACCCACGGTTCAAACAGCCAAAAAGGATGGATTTTTACATCAAATTTATGGACTTCGGTATAGATTCCCCAATCTTTCATCATTCCGATTAACTCATCCTGACCTGCGTGAAATCTTGGATATCCACTATTGATAAACAAGATTGGACAAGACTTTTCATTTGCCCAGAAAATACTTGAAGCATCTTTCCAAACTTCTGGTTTTTCATAAAAAGTACCTCCCAGCCATTCTACATCTGGAGAATTCGGTTTTCGGGTTAAATTAAGAGATGTAGGTGCCATAAAATCGACCACTCCATCAATATCAACAATAGCCTGAATATCACTTGAAAAACCTAAATTACCCTGATCTCCTTCTTTGGATGCAACTCCATTTGTAAGTCCAACGAGCATAGCTAGCTGTCCGCCGGCTGAGCAACCTGAAATAGCAATTTTATTTGGGTCAATATTATACTTTTCTGCATTGGCACGCATCCATCTTACCGCCGATTTGATATTAAAAACAGCTGCTGGATATTTTGCTTCCAACAAAAGTTGGTATTCGACACATACCGTTACGATGCCTTTGGCTGCTAATTTTTGTGCCATCGGAATCTGTAATGTTTTATTTCCTGATCTCCATCCTCCACCATGAACCATAATTAAAGCGGGATATTTTCCAGATTTTTTTGGAGAGAAAACGTCCAAATGTAAATCTCTGTCGCCAAAAGGTGTATTTTTTAATGTTGTATAAATAAGTTCTCTATGTTCAACAACTCCAACTGGCAGTATATCTTTAGCCACTTTTATTTCTGGAAAACGCTTACTGTTTTTCCTAAATTCATTGGCTACATTATAAGAAGTATCCTTTGGAATAATGCTACTCTTATTCTGAGCCCCAATTTGGAAACTCAGAAAAAGACATAGCAACAAAATAATTTTATTAAATAATCTCATTTTTAATTATTAAATATTTTTTGGTCAAAAATCTAGACCAATATGCGTCCAAATGCCATTAAGTTAAGTGATTTTAGATTGAGGATTAACGATTTTGATTTCAGATTTGGTGTAACTAAATATTAGAGTGTCGATTAACGAGTACTTTTACATCTGAAATCAAAAATCGTTAATCAAAAATCAGCAATTATTTTGTCATTTAATCTCCTAACTTAATAACATTGACATATATCCTTAATTCAAACTATTACCAAAACTTAGCGTACAGAGCAAAAATAATCAACAAAGTGATAACAATCATTACTGTCGTTTGTGGTTTTAATTTAAACATTTCTGTATCCAATTCGAATGCTTTTGGATTTACTTTTGGACCAGCCATACTGATAGCGATCATTAAAAGCATAGTAAATACAAATGATAATCCCATACAAATGTGAAAAGGGATTTCGTATAATGGAATTCCGTCTACGATTTTTCCAGTAGGCCAAGCAGTATACAATAATGTTTCATTTCCGAATAATGCAGGTGCAAATTCATTGAATAAAACTGATAATAAGAAACCTGAAATTACACCAACAATAGCTGCCGTACCAGTTGTTCTTTTCCAGAACATCCCAAGGAAAAACATAGCGAATACTCCAGGACTAATAAAACCAGTATATTTTTGAATATAAGTAAAACCACCTACACCACCAATTCCAAGTACATCATTCCAAGTAAACAAAACAGCCAAAAGCATGGCCGCAAAAACCGCATATCTTCCGATGTTTACCTGAGAGTTATCTGATGCGTCTTTTTGAATGTATTTTTTGTGTACGTCTAATGTATAAATAGTCGAAATACTGTTTACTTTACCAGCCAAAGAAGCAACAATCGCTGCTGTTAAAGCTGCAACAGATAATCCTTTTAAACCTGTAGGAAGGAAAGTTAACATTGCAGAATATGCTCCATCTTTTCCACCAACTAATTGTGGTAAATGTCCGTTTTGGTATAAAACATAAGCAGCAATACCAGGCAACATTACGATAAGTGGCATTAATAATTTTAAAAATCCAGCAAATAAAATTCCTGTACGGGCAGTTTGCAAATCGGCTCCTAAAGCTCTTTGAGTAATGTATTGATTACAACCCCAATAATTAAGATTGATTATCCAAATACCTGCCAAATAAGACATTAATCCAGGAAAAGTTAAGTATTTATCAATTTCTAATTGAGTAGAAGTCTCTGTAGGTCTAGGAATAATCATTTTGAAATGCTCTGGTGCTTTTTCTAATAATACTTGAAAACCTGCAATAGCATCCTGACCAAAACCAAAATATTGAGCAACTGTAGTCAAAGCAATATAAGAAGTAACCAAACCTCCAATGATTAAAACGGCAACCTGAATTACATCGGTATAAGCCACTACTTTCATACCTCCTAAAGAAATAATTAAAGCAAAAACTGCTAATCCTACCATAATAACGTGCAGGTATTCACCTCCAGCTAATCCATTGATGGCAACAGCACCTAAATATAATATAGAAGTCAAATTCACGAAAACGTATAAAAACAACCAAAAAACCGCCATAATTAAAGCCGTTGATTCGTTGTATCTAGTTTTCAAAAATTGAGGCATGGTATAAATCTTGTTTTTCAAATAAACAGGAATAAACCAAACCGCCACAATAATCAAAGCAACAGCTGCCAACCACTCATAAGCAGCAACAGCAATTCCTAAAAAGAATCCTTCACCACTCATTCCGATAAATTGTTCTGCCGAAATGTTGGAAGCAATTAAAGAGGCTCCAATTGCCCACCACGTTAAAGTTCCCTCAGCCAGGAAATAGGCTTTGGCATCGTGTTCATTTCTTTCGCGTTTACGATAAATGATGTATCCATAAACAGATACTACTATAAAATAGATGATAAATACTGCGTAATCTGCAAAAGCTAAATTATTGCTCATTAGTAAAAAAAATTAAAAATTAATATTAAATATAAAAGGGAATTAAAGGGGCGAAAGATGAAACTTTAGCCCCAAAATTTGAAAACTTATTTAACGATTATTCTTGTAACCATTCATTTATTCTTTGATTAACTTCGAAATTTAACCACATCAATAACATCATTTTGTATTTTGTTTTATAAAATATCAGAAGCTATTAATTGGCTACTTTCTTGATTACTTCCAAATTGTCTTCAGAAGTTATTTTGACAATCAATATTTGGTTAGTCGCTTTTAAGTTTTTAATTACTACAGTATTTGAATTTAGATTTTTTTGTTCTGCAAGCAATTTTCCTTGAATATCATATACCTTGATGTTGTTGATGTTGCTTCCTGTCGAGTTTACATTTAAAACACCGTCTTTTTTATACACTATTACTTTGTTTTCATTAAAACTTTGAGAATCAACTTTCAATGCAGCGGATGATGCTATAACTAAATTCGTAGAATAATTAAAAGCTTTATCAACAGTAAATATTTCATAATAATCAGAACCAGAAACCGATCCTGGAACATCATCAGTAAATAAGGTTGCAATTCCTGTATAAACAACAGTTCCCGTTTTTCCACCATTTGTGATGGTATTGCCTTTGGCATAAATACCATTTGCATTTGGGATATTGCTGGCATTAGGGCTTGTGGAATAACGAACTACTAGATATCCACCTCCGTCAACTCCATTATCTGGTGCAGTCCAACTTACATTAAGACCGCTTACAGTCTGTGCTTTTGGTGCATCTGGGGCGGTTGCGTCATAAGGTCCCTGATATAGTACCAAATCATCAAGATAAGCTGCGGTCGCAGTGGTCGCAGTTTTTCCATTTAAACCAGCAGAATTTGACTTAACAGGATCTATTGTAATTACTGTTTTATAAGCTTTTATCCATATACCAGTTGTAAGAGTTCCATCATATGTGGTAGGACCTGCAGTTGCACTAACTGCACCCGTCAATAAAGGTGATGCAACAGTATTAGTAACATCACTAGTGTACTTAATGAAATACTGTACGGTATATTCGGTTAATGGGCTCAGTACAGCATTGGGACTAGTCAAATATTTTGAATTACCAGTGTTTGAAATAGATAAACTTTGAATACCAGTTCTTACATTCGAAGCATCTGTACTTGCATTGTAGAAAGCCGCAGTAAATGATGATGCATTGGTTTGCCATTGAGCTGTAGGAATTGTTGAATTTCCATTAGTAACTATAGTATAAGGCGTCACTTCAAACCCTCCTTCCATTGCCGGAAAGGAGCCTATAATTTGCTTTTGCCCCCAGCTCATCTGTGTTCCAATTAATAATAACACAAATAGAGACAATCCTTTGGTTGTTCTTTTACTTTTTTCTTGAAAATAATTTTGAGTAATTTTAGACATAATAAATATTTTTTTAGTTTTGTTTTTTGATTTATTAATAAAGTTTCAAATCCTTCCTTATCCAAATTTTAATAAATTAAGATCTAGAAGGTGTTTCGGTTCAATAATTTTATTAATTCATACCTTATAACGTTTAAAGTTTAGCACTCAGTGAAAACAACTACCTCATAAACAAGTAGTTTTATCTTATTTTCTTTCACACTTAATTTTTAAAAAATCTTTTTTGATTTATGAATTGGGGAATTGCCAAGAATGATTTTGGTGAAAGTGTTTCAAAATCGAACCTCTTCAGAAAACCATTCTTGTATCCCATAGTATTAAAGTACTGAGTATCGTTTTATTCTTTAATTAACTTAGAATTGCTGATTTTTCCATTACTCAAAACAGTTTTTACAATATAATACCCCGCAGAAAGATCTTTTATATCAACTGTTTGTTGTGTTGAATCGTTCCCATTTACCTCTTTAATTTTAACACCGGAAAGCGTATAAACTATAATTTTTGCAATACCTGAATCCGTATTTACAGTGAAATTATCTCCTTTTACTGGGTTTGGATAAATAGAAAATTTATTAGTAAAATGTATATCCTCCACAGACAAATTACATGACGTTGAAGCTCCCGATATTGTATTGACTCCGTTTATTACATTACTAGCACTAACCGTTTCAGCCTTATAGGAAGTGATAGCATTTCCTCTACCGGTTGGAATAGTGATTGAAGAGCAGTTTTGAAATACTAATCCTGTCACAAAATTGGCAGTCATTCCAGAGTTTGCGTTAATTTTTACGTTATCAAAAACAACATTGGTAATCGGAGATTCCGGTAAACCATAGAACATTCCTGCATTTGTGGAGTTGTTTACGGTAATATTTTTGAACGTAATATTTTTCCATGTTGGGGTTGTACTCGTGATTGTTCCTGGTATTAGAGTTGATGGCGCAGCTGTAGGCTCTTTGGGATACCAACTGGTAATCGCAAACGGAGTCGATACATTATCCATCGTTATATTCGAATAGTAGAATGTTGTTTCATTTCCTCCACGGTCAATGGCTGATTTCAGACGAAATCCGTTTGAAGTACCATTAAAACTACAATTATCCACAAAAACATTATTTACATTAGAAGTATAACTTCCTATCGAAACACCATGACCTTCTCCAAAAGCACAATTTTTAATTTTAATATTCTGAGAATTGGCATCTACAGCCACATCATCATCACCTACAGAGAATTTACAGTTCAAAACATCCAATCCATCCCAGTACCACACATCTAAGGCATCTGTATTTGGAGCAGTTTCAGGTGCTATAACTGTTACATTCTTGATTGTTGCGTTAAATCCACGGCCGCTACCGCTTTTTCCCATGGTAAGACTAACGTTTGGAGCGTTGTGTACTGAAATATCAGAAATCAAAACCTTATTACAAGCCTTAAAACGTATTATACCTGGACGACCAATACCAGTGGCATCAAAGGCTGTCCACCAAGCACTACCGTCTCCTTCAATCGTACCTCCTCCAGTTATTGCAATATTGGTAAGGTTTTCTCCATAGATAAATGTTGTATAACTATCTGCTGTTCCGCTGTTAGGATAAGAACCAGCAGGAAGCCCATTTCCGTTTCCGTAAGGCATCAATTGTAAAGTTGCTCCGGTCGAAATTTGAAGGTTGACATTATTTTTCAACGTGATAGGGCCACTTAAAAAAGGTGAAGCATTGGCAGGAATAACAACCGTACCACCTCCCGCGGCGTTTGCTGCATTTATTGCTGCATTTATTGCCACCGAATTATCAAGATTAGAGGTACTGCCCCCATATATTGCCTCGGTAATTATATATTGGGTTGAAGGTATATTAGGTAGAATCTGGGTAGTAGCAACGTCAGGAAAAGTCTCTGCTACAAATTGCGCAATACGAGTAGTATTTGCTGTCATGGCAAACGCAATTGTTCTATTGGTTGAAACAAGGGCTCCGTTTTCATCCACCCATTTCGAAAAAACAAATCCATATTCGGGATTTGCCGTCAAACTTACTTGAGTGCCATCAGCAAATTGGGTGCCGGATTGACTTGCAATAATTGTTCCCGAAGAAGCCGGACTCACATTGGTTGATAAATTATAAATGGCAACACCTGGGTCATTGGTTACTTTTTCAAAATAATCAAAATTACCTACATACGTATTTCCAGTAACAGGTTT
This sequence comes from Flavobacterium sp. WC2509, assembly GCF_052683105.1. Taxonomy (NCBI): domain Bacteria; kingdom Pseudomonadati; phylum Bacteroidota; class Flavobacteriia; order Flavobacteriales; family Flavobacteriaceae; genus Flavobacterium; species Flavobacterium sp. WC2509. The sequence continues at coordinate 741,029 of NZ_JBQZFG010000001.1, forward strand.
AAATACAAAATACAAATCATGTGCTCCCGTAGTAATTGCTATAGTAACAGGAAAAATTTGATAAGTTGTCCAATTTGCAGTTGAAGTCGCATTAATATTGGCTGTACCAATTAGAGCACCATTGACCGCATCGATTCTTAATTCAACTGTCCCAGCGAAAGAACCTACTGTTGGCGATCCTGTTTGCGTTTTACAGGCACTTGCAATATCAAAACGGGTATCATATTGATTAAAGACATGTCCTGCGAATTTAACCCAATATCCATTTTTACAACTTCCTATATTCTTACCACCAGAAAGAGCTGCATTAATTTCTGTAGCTACTCCATTAAAAGTACTATAATTTTCTGCTTCGATTCGTTGAACCGTTTGCGAAAATCCCATTACTGAAAAGAATATCAGCAATAAGGAAATAAAATATTGTTTTTTCATTTTTACTTTAGTTTTTAATTTTGTTAAATAGTTATATGCTCGTCGCATTAATTTTTAATCACTTTCACTTTATAAATAACTCCTTCTGTATTTTTCATACTAATAATGTAAACACCAGAATTTAATGTGCCTAAATCTATTGAACGAGCCATATTAGCTGGCAACACTCCTTTTTTTACCTTTTGTCCTTGAATAGAATAAATATCATAATTAAGACTTCCAATTCCTTCAGGCAACGTTAGGTTGACAACACCATTTGTAGGCATTGGATATGCAGTTACCCCAGTTGATTCTTTTATTGTTTCCAATCCTAAAGTATTTAGAGTGTTGATAGTACTTAAACCTCCGTATTCATTAGCCGCTTGTACTGCATACACGTAATTCCCTCCTGTTGCAGAAGTATCAGTATATGTGGCATCAGTTGTGATTGCTAACACTTTACCATCCCTGCTCACCACATAGCAAATAGCATATTGATTGTCATCCCATTTAAGTTTGTTGTTCCCTAGATTAGAAAGATTAGCTGGTGCTGCTATTTGTTCTACCACTAAACGCGGATCCCATTTGTCTGCTCGGCTAAGAACATTCTCTATTGTATAATCAGCTGCCTGTACACTAGTTAATACAGGATTATAATTTCCTGTTTGATTAACACCACTTACTGAAAACACATTCGTTCTATTGGCTGTATTAATAGCTACTCCATTTGCATTTACACTATTGTACTCTGCAAAAATTGCAGGCAAAGTTCCCATACTTGTCCAACCTTGAGTATTAGGTTCATTTACCATTGTTGTATTTAGATAAACTGCTCTAGGAGAATTTTGCCAAGGACGTCCTAAATAATATCCTGTAGCTGCGGTAATTGTATTATTATTAAAGACATATCCATATTGGTCACTAGCAATATGATTGGGAGCTACAATATAACCACCTCCAACAGAAACGAGCTTACACTCTTCAAACCAATGCGTTCCTCCTCCACAAATAAAATCGACATCTCCTTCAATTGTAGATTTATAATAGAAACTTCGAGTACCCCCGGTAACTTGGGTATCTTGTCTACTTCTCAATCTAACTCCGTTATAAACATTTCTATCTCCAGCAGGATTAAGAGCAGGTTTCTGACCAGAATTAACCACTCCGTCAGTATGCTCGATAGTTATATTTTCCATGTATAAATCATTGGCTTCAATAGACAGAACAGCATTTTTAATCCCTTGCCCAGGATTTCCCTGAAGAATTACCTTATCCTTTGATTGAGCAATTAAGGATACGTTATTTTTCCCTGATGGAAGCTGTAAAACATTCCCTTGAGGATTTATACCATCACCACCTAAATTATAAGTGCCATTAGTAATCAGTACCAAAAATCTCGTTGATGAATTTGCTGGTGCCGCATTAAATGCCTCGGCAATGGTTTTTACATATTTCCCAGAAGCCACTTGCAAAGCAGTTGCATTAGCATCTACAATCAAATTAAATATACGTTTGGCAGGAACTGGCTTTACCATTGTTTTAAATGTCAAATTCACTGCTCCAGCGCTATTTCCAGAAAGATCTATAACTAATCCAGCTGGCAGATTGAAAGTATATTGTGTGTTATAGTCTAATCCAAAATAGCTGAACTTGACAGTTTTATTTACAAATTCTGGAGTTAAAACTTTCCCATTAAGAGATACAGTTCCAGTTCCTAATTTTACTTTTTCATCATACGTCAAAATAATATTTCCACTAGCACCAACTGTGGTTGAAGCTGCTGCAGGAAGCGTGGATTGAAGTATTGGAGCTGTTCCATCCAAAACAAGAACCTCATCGGCTTTTACCATAACATTAGACAAAACTGTTGCAGTTACATCTATAGCGCTTCCATGTTTTGTCCCATTCACATTAGGAATCCATCTGATATATACTTTCGTTTTTCCTTCTGCTTCCACTGGAAGTATTCCTCCAATTGATGTAATTGAACTCGTGTTTATAGTAGTTAAGCTAGACATGTCGACAAAGTTTACACCATCTAGTGAATATTGAAGTGTCCATTGATCACAACCATAATAGTAACCAATCAGGCCAGATGAGATATTAATATTTTTGTATCCAACTGTTGAGAAAGAAGTCATAAAATAGAAAAAATCTCCTCTAATAGTATTCCATACACAAAAGCCATTTTTTCCTCCTCTATTTTGAAGTCTCACATTGGGAGTAACAATATTATCATTGATATTATAAGCAAATAACTGTGGTTTGTTGTCAGCACTAGAGTATAATTCAGCAACCCTCGGATGAGCATATTGATCGGTTTTAAATGTCCAACCTGCGATAAACGATACATTATCATAAGTTGCTGTTATGCTTTTATCTGCATCCATTGTTACTGAAGTATTCAATGCTGTTAATCCATTAGACCAATTACTAAATTTAACGATGTCATTTTCAACAGCGGTTATCGTAACATTCGTTCCTTTTTCGTAAACAGAAAATGCACCATCCTTACCAGTAGGAGAAACAGTATATTCACCTAATCCGAATGCTCCGTTAACATTTACGGTCAAAGTATAAGTATCAACTACAGCATATTCTGCAACAAGAGTAGCATTTGAATTAATGGTAAAAGTATATGGATTTGCAGTTGAAACTAGTGCTCCATTACCATCTACCCATCGAACAAAATTGTACCCAAAGTTTTTATTTGCGGTTAATGTAATTGCAGTTCCTTGAATAAATTGGCTTCCCCCAGGATTCAAAGAAACTGTGCCTGATGAAGCAGGGCTGACATTTGTGGCCAAAGTATAAGTAACTGCGCCTGGAACAGTCGTTATTTTTTCTAAATAATCTATATTGAATAAATATCCAGTATTTGTCGGATGTTTAAAAACAAGATATAAATCATGTGTTCCGGTTGTAGGTGTAATTGTAGTCGAAAACATTTTGTAATCTGTAAATGATGTGGATCCTGATACAGTGGCTGTTCCGATTAAAGTTCCTGTTGCCGAATCCAATCGAAACTCAATGGTTCCTCCGGTTGCTCCAGCAGCCATTACATTAAAACTAGTGTCATATTGATTAAAAACATGTCCAGTGAAACTAACCCAGGTATTGTTTTTAATATACCCAAGATTTCCACCTCCAGAAAAAGCGGCATTCGTTTCTTTCTTTGCTCCAGAGTTTAAATTATAATTTTCAGCTTCAATTTTCTGAACTGTTTGCGAAAAGCCTATTGCTGTAAATAGTAGCAGCAATAAACAAATAAGTAATTGTTTTTTCATTTTTAAGTTTGTTTGGTTTAGTTAAATAGCTCATTATATTCTTCTTAAATTAAAATTCGAATCAATTAAAATCCCTTTTAAGGTTTTTTATAATTCAAATTAAAAGTTCATTTGTATTCTGTTTTATAAAGTTTAAGTAGGATCAGTTATGGTTATATGACAATTTGGGGACAAACATTTATAACCTTTTTACTCAATTATTTTTACTTCGCTTTTAATCGATTCTAGTACATTTATGTTATCAGAATCTAATTTTCTGTTTTGCATATTCAAAGTCACATTTTTGGTTGTGGTTCCTCCAACCATAAAAACTTTGTTTTCTCCAGAAGTATTAAATCCTTTTAAATCGATATTTTGACTGTTAAAAAATCTTGCCGAAACGCCTGTTTTTTCTAGCTTTAGGTTGACATTGTCGAATTCAATATTAGTTCCATAATTAACTTGAATACCTGCTTCTGATTGAATAATCATATTCTTAAATTGGATATTTTGGACAGGCATTTCTGGGATACCCATAATTTTTAAGGCTTGTTTAGCTCCATCGACATAAATATTTTTGAAATACATATTCTTGAAGGCAGGAGTTTCTACAGTTACAACTTCTTTATTCACAACCATTTCGCCAGTAACAGGGTCTTCAACTGCTCCCTTAACAAAGTAGTACAGATTAAAGTTTATTGCATCGCCAGGTATATCACGCATTCTAATGTCTTCCATCCAAATATTTTCTACTAACCCGCCTCTACCTCGAACGGACTTAAAACGCAATCCACAATCTGTACCGATAAATGTGAGATTCTTAACAAATAGATTTTTAACCCCACCAGACATCTCACTCCCAATTACGAAACCTCCATGACCATGATACACTACACAATTGGTGATTACAAATAACTCCGTTGGCTTTCCGCGTTCGCGTCCTTCCTGATCTTTACCCGATTTTATACAGATAGCATCATCACCCACATCAAAACTACAATTGGTTACCGTTCCGATTCGGCAAGATTCTATGTCAAGACCATCTCCATTTTGGGAATACCAAGGATTACGTATAGTTAAATTGCTTATTGTTACGTTTTCACACATCAGCGGATTCACATTCCAAGCAGGGGAATTCTGAAAAGTGACACCATCCAACAGCATTTTTTTGCAATTAACAAGGCTTACCATAACTGGGCGCAGCACATGTTTGTAGGGTTTCATATTGTCTACTGTTGCTATTTTTGGAAGTTTATCTTTTTCTTCATTTCCTATAAAAGAACCTTCTGAAGGATACCAGGTTTTACGATCTTTAGATAGAATTCCACCAGACTTAATAAGTTCTTTCCATTGCTCCTCACCCATTTTACTAGATTTAACAGGTCTCCATTTGGAACCATTTCCGTCAAAAATTCCCTGTCCAGTAATGGCAATATTTTCCAGATCAAATCCCATAATAGGAGATTCGCATCGGATAACTTTATTCCCTTCAAAATAAGTATTAACCAATTTATATTGATCTAAATCACTCGTAAACAAAATGTAAGCACCATTTTTAGCATGTAAATTGACATTGCTTTTCATATAAATAGGCCCTGAAGTCCACATTCCAGAAGGAATAACAACAACTCCTCCACCAGATTTCGAACATTTGGTAATAGCATCGTTGATGGCTTTTGTACACAGTTCCTTAGTATTTGGAATGGCCCCAAAATCAACAATATTCAAAGTATCCGTTTTAAATTTTGGAATCTGCACATTTGGCATATTAAAAGGAAGTTTCGTTTCTTCTAACGCCTTACTTTTTGTTTTAGATTTATTTTGAGCAACGATATTGTTACAGAAAATCAGGGAGAACATTACTAATCCGATAAAGGAAACTGTTTTAATTTTTATCATAATTTTGATATTTTTTTTAAACACATAGAAACATAGCTTCTCTAACTCAAAAAAAAGGCGTTTCACTAATTCATTAAAAGACATAGCTATGTGTAAGAAATGTGTTTCTTTTGATATTCTACTTTTTAAAATAAAATCTATGTTTCTATGTGTTTAGATTGAATTTTATATAATCATTCTACTTTTTATCTAAAACCTTTTGCAATTCGATACCAGCCATAACAAATGGGCCAACTGCTTTAGCATCATTATCACCAATAGGTTCAGAAATATAGTATTCAAATGAACCATCTCTGTCTTCTGGTTTTTTTCCGCCCAATCCTGCAACAGAACAGCATCGTGTAATAGAAATAATTCCATCAGGATTCTCTTTTATGAATTGTTTCAGGATTCCGTTAAAACCTGTTCGTGCCGATTTTAAAAACTTAGAACCGACATACCCGTTGTGATATGCTTTGGCAAACGAATAAACAAACATGGTCGAACAGGTTGATTCCAAATAATTGCCTTTCCGTCCAGGCTGGTCCATAACTTGCCACCACACACCTGAATCTTTTTCCTGTGCTTTGAGAACAGCTGTGAATACTTTTTGAACAATTTTTATCAAATCTTTTCTCTTGGGATGATCTGCTGGAACAAAATCTAAAATATCTACCAAAGCCATACAATACCAGCCTTGAGCGCGTCCCCATATATGAGAAGAAAGTCCTGTTTCTTTATTTGCCCAAAATTGTGCCCGCTTCTCATCATAACCATGAAAATTCAAACCAGTTTTAGAATCGAAAGTGTGTTTTTGAATAAGCTCTGCCTGTAAAATAGCATCATCAATTGCTTTTGGAACATTGAAAACTGCTCCATATTGTGCCGAAAATGGGTCTGCCATATAAACACCGTCAAGCCACATTTGCCAAGGATAACTTTTCTTGTGCCAATAACCGCCATCTGAGTTTCTTGGGTGTGATTCCAATTGTTTGTGGAGTGTATCCATTGCTTTTTTATAGCGTACATCTCCTGTTTTTTTATAGATTTCAAAAAGTATTTTTCCAGAATTTATTAAATCAAGACTGTACTTTTTCAATTCGTAGCCACCAAGAATCTTTCCTTCTTTATCAATTAACTGGTCAGCATACAAAACTCCGTAGTCCCAGTACTTTTGTTCTTTAGTATATTCATACAACTTCTGATCTGCAAGCGTTACCAAACCATTGGTATAATTCCATTTAGGAAATTTTACTCCATCAAGAAATACCGGATTCGGAACCCGTTTTTGATCAGAATCTGCCATTCTCTTAGCCCACTCCATTGGGGCTATTTCAGGTTTATCCTTTGCTTGTCCAAATGAAACCAGATGACAAACCAAAAATGAGAGCACACAATATTTAATTTTATTCATAATTATTTATTTTCTTCTACTCGAAACCAATCATAATCAGCATAACTACTATCACTGATGCGTTTAGTTCCGGTAGCAAACAATCCTATTTTTGCTCCTACCCAACGTCCTGCAACAGGCTTAAAAGATTTCCCAAAAGCTTTGAATGTTTTTCCATCAGTGCTATACGAAAAAGTAACTCTTGAATCATAAGGTTCTTTGTTTTGTACTGCTTCAACCTTGGCACGGAAATAAACCGTTTTTTGATCAATTGCTATTGACGCCAATTCTGTCTCACCATTTTTAGAAGTACGGGCATCTTTCATTGAACGCTGAACTAATTTGAGCTTTCCTTCAGCATCTTGCTCAATAGCGATGTATGCATAATCTTCACCAAAAACAATTAGCCCAGTATTGCATTCTTTTGCATCTGGATTGTTTTGAAAAGTGAATTTTGTGGTGGTTGTAAAGTTTAGTCCAGGCATCTTTTGTAGTAATTGGTTAGGAATCATCCACATTGTTTTCATGCTTTCGTCACGAGGAATACAATTAAGGCGCATAAATCCTAAATTAGCAGATACCCAACCCCATTGTTCATCTGGGTTCTGATTTGCCTGCCATTGCCATTGTAATCCGTATTGATGTCCATTGAATTCATCAGAAGAAATCAATGGAGTAGCGGGATAATTTTTACCAACATTTGGTTTTGTCCACTCAGAAACCGGCTCACCAATACCATCGTTGTCTATATCTTTTCCCATAATTGGCCAGCCATCTTTCCAGGTAACAGGCTCTAAATTGACAATACGTCCATAAGCCCAACGATCCTGAAAGTGTATAAACCATCCATCTCCGTTTGGAGTCTCTACATATCCTCCTTGATGTGGCCCATTCATATCTGTGTTTCCCTGATGTAAAACAACTTTAGACTCATAAGGTCCCCAAACATTCTTGGAACGCATAGCCAATTGCCATCCCGGTTTTACACCTCCGGCAGGAGCCATAATCCAATAGTAACCCTCTTTCTTATACATTTTAGAACCTTCGACAGTTGTGTGACCATTATGACCATCAAAAACCATTGCAGGATTCCCTATTAATTTAGTACCATCATAGTTCATTTCAGACAACATCAAGACTGTTTTCACAGCGGCGCGACTACCTGCAAAAGCATAAGATAAATAGGCTTTTCCGTCCTCATCCCAAAATGGACAAGTATCTATATACCCCTTGCCTGCTTTTACCAATAGAGGATCTTCCCAAGTACCTGCAGGATTTTTGGTTTTTACCATATATATCCCAAAATCTGGGTCACCCCAATAGATATAATATTCACCCTTGTGATACCGAATGGAAGGAGCCCAAACACCGTCACCATGACGAACCGTACGAAAATGTTCGACAGGAAATTGATTTTGCAATGCGTATCCAATCAACTCCCAGTTTACTAAATCCCTTGAATGAAGTATTGGAAGTCCTGGAGAACTATTAAAACTGGATGCAGTCATATAGTAACCATCCTCACCTGCGCATACGTCTGGATCTGAATAATCAACATGTAAAATCGGATTCTTATACTTTCCATTTCCTAAGTCGCCATTCCAACCTTGAGCATTTGCTCCTAATGTGTAAACCGTAAAACTTAATGACAGTAGCAATCGTTTTAATCTCATTTTAAATATTTTTTTAATCAAAAACTTTTTTCAAAAAAGCAAAAAAGTCTCTAAAGAGAACTTTTGGTTCCCTCCAAATTGAGTTTATTCATAATTTTTAGAAAAACAAAGACAAGTAAAGAAGCATCCTAAGCGGATACTTCTTTTCTGTCTGGAACTATTAACTAACTTTAACTAATTAACTAACTAATAGCATTATTAAGGAATCCATCTACGATCTCCCGATTTGGTTATAGCAACTGGAGAATTTGGATCTTTAATTGTTAAATTCCCTGCTGTTGGATTCACAAACAAGTTTGCTGCACTAATTCCTAATGCGGTTCCTTGAATACTTGTAGGCCCTAGCAGATAATCTGTAGTGGTATAATTATTATTATATGAAGTAGTGCAACCTGCAGCAATCGCTTGAATTACTTTACCACAAGGAGAGGCTAATACTACATTCTTAAATATCAAAGTAGATCCTACCGCATTTGGAATATTAATTAAAGCTCGGTTATAAGCGTAATCATAAATCGTTATATTATTATATTCCAAATAAATTGGATAGGCAGAAGTACCATAATCGAATAAATTTTTAAAGTTCAACGTATTATTGGTAGTCCCATAATAATCTTTCATAAAAGTACAGTTTGAGAAAACAGCTTTTTTAAAATTATCAGCTCCAGCAGAACCAAGAGCAAATGTTCCGTAAGGTCCAGAATGACCTCCTACATCCTGTAAGGTACAATATTCCATCCTAAACTCTCCAACTTCCTTGTATTTTCCATTTCCTTGATGTCTCCAAAAACCACGTTTAAAATAATTGAATACACAGTTATAGAAAGTAACTTCTCCGATAGTCCATGCTCTACCACTATTAAAGAAGTAACTCGCATCAATAGTTTGATAAAAACGAATATTTTCGAATGCTAATGCAGACAAATATGCCCCTTCTGCAATATCCCAGTTTCCGTTCATTTCAATTTGAGGTCGTTCTCCTGCACCACCTACAAGTCTAAATCCTTTTGAAATAGTAAATGGAGTAATTTTGAATAACGAACCCGCTTCTAAGAAATATTCCGTACCTTCTGGAATTGCTGCGTTAGAATTGTTATCTCTCAATATCTTGTCTAAATCATCCCCATTCTTAATCAAAATTTGTCCAGCTGATGGCCCTGATGAACGAAAAGTTACTTGATTATAAGGTCTGTCATAAACACGTGGTTTCTTGTTGTCGTAAACATTTACATTGTATGCGGTGCTTTTTTCCAAACCTACCACTTTAGCTTGTCCAAGATTGATTTCCTCTGCCGTTAGCTTACGTCCAAAACTAGGAAGTGTCTTAGAACTTGCTGGAACAACCGAAATACTATCTGCTGGATTCGCAGCATCGATTATCCAATTTACAGTCACATCTGTTTCAGTAATATTTACCTTTTGCACTGGTTGTAAAATTTCAACAATTACTGGTCGAGCCTCAGTCAATGCACTCGTATTACTCCAACGTGAAGTAAATTGTCCTTCCGTTTTATTCGCACGAACTCGAATGTAGAACTGCGTTTTATACGGAATATCATCCATCAGAATTTGTGTATCTGTAACAGTATAGGATTTAAACAAACTAGTATAGTAATTGTCTAAATGTAATTCTACCGTATAAGAATCAGCATCATTTACTTTGTACCATACCAAAGCAATAGAATTGCTTTTGACCAAAGGAGCTGTAAGCACAAACTTAGGTTGGAACAAATCTCCAACCTCATTATAAGAAGCTGTATTGTCTTCTTGACAAGAATTTAATATCCCTCCCAGCAAAATCATGCTGAAAAATGATAAAATATAAATTGACCTTTTTAAATTTTTCATAATTTATTCAATTTAATAGTTAAAACCATAATAATTCTGAATAGCACCACGATGATCTGTAATCACTTTAGATGGATAAGGACATAAATAACGCAAAGGATCATTTGGCGTTACACTAGAAGCATTGTTAAAATTGATAAAACCTCTAAAACTCCATTTGATATCATTTATAGGCTCATAAGCCTGACTATCGCTATTTAATGAATACCATCTTGATGCAAAAATCGTTTCTGTATAACCTGCTGGCTTAGATTGCAAAACGGGATCAATTCCTTTGATATCTAAAATTATTCTGCCTGCATTAACAGGATCTGGAATTTCTTTCCAATAAACACTTCCAGGAACATTATCTACACCAGCTACATAAGCACCATTAGCTACTTTCCCCCAGTTTAGTAATTTGAAATATTGATTATAAATTACTTCACCATATTTATTCCAACGAGCCAAGTCAAACTTACGTTTACTTTCGCCACCAAACTCCCATGCACGCTCATCCATAATAGCCTTGAAAAATAAATCTGGGCTTGATTTAGATGCTACATAATTATCTACTTTATCTGTCCAATCTGCCTTATCAAATGCTCTACGACGTACGCGTTTTAGAGCTTCCTGAGCATCAGCGCGTGGACCAAAACGCTCGTTTACTGCCTCTGCATACATCAACAACACATCGGCAAATCGCATCCATGAATAATTGATACCTGTTGCTTTGGTACTTGTACTACCCAATGGAGCAGTCTCATAAAGTTTAGACCATTTTCCAACAGCTAATTTTGCTATATCCAATCGAATTACTTGTTTTAGATTTGCATCATATGAATAAGGTGCACAAGTAACATCTCGTCTCAAATCTTTACCATCAAACGAGAATAAATAAGTACCCGCTAAATTAAGAGCTCCTGAAGCACTCCCATAAGGATGAGTCCCTGCTAAAATTGGAATACCAATGGCATAGCCATATTCGCCCGAAGTATTTTTTAATAATGGTATTGAAAATATAACGTCATCATTAACTGGTGTTACCCAATTGTTTTGCTTAACCCAAAAATCGCGGTAACTCAATTTTAAGTCATGTTTATTTTCATTAATTACTTTACCTAAATATTGGATTGCAATATCATAATACTGTTGATAATTTTCACCACGAACCATTTTCCCAATACTAGCTCCATTGCCATCAGGACGCAAAGCCCATCCTCCACGAGTAAGAGCAAGTAAACCAATCAAACCTTGATTAAAACTTCTAGAAGTACGTTCTACACCATAATCTAGTTCACTTGCATATTGCATTAATGGCTCAACTGATTTTAAATCATCGATTAGAAATTCAAGAATGGTATTTCTATCAGTAACACCTACTTTAAAATCCTCGTCGGCAGTTGCTGATTTAGTACGAAACACTACATCACCCCAAATACGAATCATATCTAAATATACCATCGCACGAAGTGTTTTGGCTTCTCCATATAATTGAGTAATATTAGATGCTTTGTCTTTCCTGTCTGCTTTATAAATATCAGATTTTTCGATTCCTTCGATCACATCATTAGACAGGTTAATAATCTTGTACATCGCATTCCAAGTAGAATTCAAAGTTGTCCAATACGGTTTTGGTTGAAAACAGGCAATATCAGAACCGTTAGCATTTACAGTATTGGTCGCAACACTTGCCATCTCAACATCGGTATTCGGATTAAAAACAAAAGCAAGACGATTCGAATAGGCATCATCGGTTAACATAAGTGTATATATTCCAGCAACTGCTGCTTGAATTTCACTTTCCGATCCAAAAACTTCAGCCTCAGTAAAACCCGTTGCTGGCTGTACGTCTAAATAATCATCGCAAGCTGTAAAACACAATACGAAACTAAATAGAATACTTAATAATATCTTTTTATTCATAGTTTTAAGATTTAAATAAATTAAAATGATAATTGCGCTCCAAAAGTGTAATTTCTCGTTCTTGGATAAGCATTATAATCAATGTTAGGTGTTAATCCTGTTGATAAATTAACTTCTGGATCGTATCCTGAGTAATTAGTCCAAATAAATAAATTAGAACCAGTTGCATACAAACGAACTCGATTAAAGATTAATTTTTTGCTTATACCTAAAGGAATTGTATATCCTACAGAAAGGTTATTCAATCGTAAAAAAGAACCATCTTCAATGGCATAAGACATTGCTACAGGACGACCGATTGTAGTTGGGTTCCACATTGTGGCATTTTTATTGAAATCGGCCAAAAGTTCTGGTGAGTAACGAAGATCATTCCCCATATCATCAAAGTTTCTCCAACGATTTTCCAACCCTACTTCCATCCCTAAATTATTTTGAGTATTTTGATACCAAGAAGTCATCATAATTTTGTTTGCATTGTACACATCAAAGCCATACACATAGTTGAAAAAGACAGTGAAATCAAAATTTTTCCATGTCGCATTCATTCCAAATCCACCAGAAAATTTTGGATTAGTATCTCCAATAACCTGTCTGTCGTTTGCACCAATTACATAAGTGTTTGGATCGTTTGGATCAACAGGAGTTAGCTTTTTAAATTTAGCATTTCCTGGACGTGGAGGATCTCCTGCCAAATTTTTCGAATTTGTTACACCATCATTAAGTGTCCAAAGTTTAGTTATTGGATCGAATGATTTGAAATCATCTACCGTATAAAAACCATCGTTTACATAACCGTAAATTAAACCTTTAGTACCACCAACATAAGCACGATAATCATCGTCATTTAATAATTGTGTTCCTGCCCATCCTGAACTAAGAATCCATTCACTTTCTCCACTTGAAAGCGCATCAATTTTATTTTCATTATATCCAATATTGAAGTTTAAATCAAGACTCCAATCTTTTTTCTGAAACACATTCGCATTAATTCCAAGTTCAATTCCCTTATTAGATGTTTGTCCCACATTGGTCATGATTTTATTAAAACCAGATGCTCCAGGAATATCAGAAGGCACTAACAAATCTTTTACAGTGTTATAGTAAAATTCGACAGTACCCGTAATTCGATCTTTAAAAAATCCAAAATCAATACCTAAATTGGTGGTATAAGTAGTTTCCCATTTCACCTCAGGATTGCTTAAATAGGTACCATTATAAAAATTATAATAGTAATGACTAGTATCGCCCCAACCTACTGATTTGTTTTGTGAAACGCCATAGTATTTAGCATATAAATCTCCGGAAATACGATCATTACCCGAAAGTCCGTAGCTTAAACGTAATTTTAAATTAGAAACGGTTTCATTATCCTTCAAAAAAGCTTCATTTGATATTCTCCAAGCTAGTGCTGCTGAAGGAAATACTCCCCAACGATTATCAGGTCCAAACTTTGTAGAACCATCTGCACGAGCAGTAACTGTAACAAGATATCTATCATCATAACCATAATTTGCACGTCCGAAGAATGATGAAATTTTATTTGGTGAACCTGCTACCGATGAGTTTTGAAAAGGTGTTCCCAAGGCAAGATTATCTAATGCCTTTTCGCCAGTTATAGTTTCAGGAAAATAACGAGTGGTATACGTTTTACTAGTACTACTCTGATCCTTCATCTCTTGACCTAACATTAATTGAAAATCATGAACTGTATTCACTTTAAAATTATAGCTTAATACATTATTTAATTGCCAACGAGGATTTTGAGTCATTGTCCAAGACGCTACCGGCAGATTATTATTTTCAGTTGCTGTTTTAGTATCTGTACCCCAGAAACGACCGTCTTCTGCATATTGGTATTCGAAACCAAATGAGCTGCGAAGACTTAATCCTTTTATAATATTATAAGTTAATGCTCCAACTGTATTGAATGTACGTGTAACACGATTACGATAATTTTTCTCAGCTGCTTCTATCGGATTGAAACGTTTAACTTGTGTATAATCCTCAGGATCAAAATACGTATCATCTTCAGGCAATGTCATATAATCCTGTAAACCAAGAGTAGGTGCCTGACGTATCGCATCAAGTAAGTTAACCCCTTCAGTACCGGAACCTTCAATGGTTTGATTTATAAAACGAGATTGGAATTCAAAAGTAAATTTATCTGATAATTTAGTATTTAAAGTTAGATTCATATTGGTTTGTTTTAAACCACTACCAATCAATACTCCTGGCTGATCCTGATTGGTTACCGCAAATTTGAATTTAGTTTTTTCGGTACCTCCATTAATACTAAAGTCAAGGTATCTAGCAATTGGGTTACCTCCAAAAATTTCATCTTGCCAATCAGTACCCTTATCACCCTTATAAATATACATTTCATTAGCCTGGCCATAACGACTATAAAAAGCAGTTGGATTTGAAGTTTTGTTGCGCTCATACTCATATTGCATCGTAACAAATTCATAAGGATCCATTACATCCAGACGATTCGCTAACGTTTTTATTTGCATATAACTATTGATATTCACAGAAACTTTCCCTGCTTTAGGCGTTTTTGTAGTTACCAAAATAACTCCATTAGCACCTCGAGCACCATATATAGCTGTTGCTGCAGCATCTTTTAAAAAATCTGTCGATTCTATATCCGTTGGTGGAATATCATTTAGGGAAGCAACTTCAAAACCATCTACCAATATTAAAGGGGAATTATCCTGAGTAATAGAACCTCCTCCACGAATTCGTATCATTATTTCTGCACCAGGCGAACCATCTGTAGAAGTTATCTGAACACCTGGTATTCTACCAACCAATGCTTCGGCTACAGAACTAGTTGGAATCTTTTCTAAGACTGTTCCCTTTATACTAGAAACGGCACCAGTAAGGTTGGCACGTTTTTGGGTACCATAACCAATTACCACTACTTCATTTAATTGACTAGTTGATTCATTCATTTGGGCAGTAATACCTGATTTACGCCCTTTTAAAGGTATGGTCAAATCTTCCATACCAATAAATTTAATTAACAAAACTGCCGTGTTCGGATCGCTTACCTTTATAGAAAACTTTCCATCAAAGTCTGAGGATGCATTTGTTTTTTCATTTTTTACAATAATCGTTGCACCAGGAATCGGACCCATTTTATCTCGCACCACTCCTGTCACAGTTACTAGGTCCTGAGCATAACCACTAAACGTCACGAACAAGACGGTTAAGATGCTCATGATATGTTTTTTTATTATCATAACTACTATATTTTATTTAGATTTATTTTTAAAAATCTGTTGATCATTGGATTTTATTTATTTGGTCTGTACTACTCCATTAATGGTTACCACATAATCTTTAATAATTGGTGTATCAGGGTCATTCAATTTAAAATCGATATTCGTAACTCCATTCGGTAAAATTGGAAAAGTACCCGCAATTTCTTTTGTTTTGACAACAACTGAATCTGCAGTCATAAACTCTATTTTGACACTAACATTATTGGCTTCTTCGTCAGTTTGAAATACAATAAAATCATCTAAATAGTTAATTCCCCCTGTAGTTGTTTTTTTAGATCTGGCAACTGACATGTCTCCTTTTATAAATGTTTCATCAGAAACTTTATATCCATTTCGTTTTACAAAAACCGTCGTTTTAATAATAGCATAACTTGGATCCGCTACGACATCTTTAGATTTCAATCGTAATGTACCCGATCTATTAAGAATGTTCAATTTGAGCGTATCCTTAAATGGAGATTCATAAACCACAGCGGCCGAAAGATCCACTCTTTGATCTGCAAGAGGTGCTTGAGGAACAACAAGGTCTTTTAGATTTACTGGTAAAGTGACCATTTGTTCCGGAATATCGGAAGCTATAAAATGGTAACTTCCATTGTCTAGAGAAAAACGATAGAGTGAACTGTAATTACCAAAATAATCTCCGTTCTCTTTATAAATAAAAATAGGCCTTGTTGAAATACCTACATTTATATTCCAAGGTTTGCCGTTCAATTGTAGCGCATAATCTCTGACAACCGAAGAATCGTATTTTAGTTCATCACTAGCACAGGAAGACAGCATCAAAAGAAGCACCATTCCTTCAAGTATTATATTTTTTATATTTTTCATAAAATTTAAAATTGAAATTCTTTACAGATGGTGTTATTAGTACCAGATGATTCCATGTTGGTTGAATTTGACTTGTTGAATGACTCTCCTAAATAGTTTACATCTAGAATTGGCATATAAGTCACACACCGTTTAGAAGGTTCAACATTTGTCGCCAGATTAAGAGCATTATTAGCTCTCTCTACCATAGGATGATCACTTTGGTTGCTAAACACTATAAACATACCCATTACTACTGGTAGGATGAAAGTGCAAATTTGTTTCATAAGCTTGGTTTTAATTAGTTATTATTTTACAAAATCTATAGAAAGACTTTGTTTGGTTAAGATGCAAAACTAGATATAGTAATTGCTAATGAGGTAGAAATATTGCTTTTCGATAAGGGTGAAATCACTAATTTTAGTGCTAATTAATTATTGAATCAATAAATAATTAGGATATTTTTTTTATTATGTAAAAAAAATATGAGAAAATAAAAAATACAGAAAGAAATCACACATCCTATTATCTACGATTATTTGATCCAAATTTTAGAATATTAAGCAATCCTAAATAGTGGAAATCAAGGCTTTCCCTTTTTTAAAATTTGAGATAAAAAAGGAATACGATTTTTAAAAAAGAGGAGTATTTTGATATCCTATACCGCTATTTGAAACAGTATGGAGAAAAAATGAAGAAGAGAATTCAAATTTCATTCTCGAATAAAAAAACAGGGACTAAAAGCCCCTGTCAAAAATAACCTTAACACTAAATCTGCTGAGCTTGTTAATTAAAAACGAAACAAACCCAGTATCATTTTGAAATTATATTTATTACCTAGCGATGCAGATGACGGTATTCAGCTGGAGTATAATTAAATTTTGTTTTAAAACATTTTCCAAAATATTTTAGGTCATTAAACCCAACTTCAAAACAAACTTCCTTTATCAGCATATCTCCATTTTTAAGAAGCTCCGCAGCCTCATTCAATCGCATATCACGAATAAAAACGACAGGCGAAACTCCAGTTATGTTTTTAAGCTTATTAAAAAAACTAGCTCGTGACATATACATTAATTTCCCTAATTCATCAACTGAGAAATCTGATTTAGACATATTTTCCTTTACAAATTCAATCACTTGAAACATGAATTTATTATCCTTATTGGAAATTTGTAACGGTTCTTTTTCCGAAATTTCAATAACATTACCCGTAGAATATAAATGCTGAAGACGCAAGCGCTGTTCTAAAACATTCTTTATTCTTGCTTTTAAAAAACTAACATTAAAAGGTTTGGTTAGATAATCATCAGCTCCATATTCCATTCCTTCCAATTTACTTTCGATCGCAGTTTTTGCACTAAGTAAAATCACTGGAATATGACTAGTAGCAAAGTTATTTCGAATTAATTTTAGCATTTCTATACCGTCCATTTCTGGCATCATAATATCACTAATAATGAAATTAGGAGATAGACTTTCTGCTTTTAAATGTCCTTCAATACCATTTTCAGCGATATAAATTGTATAGTCCTTTTCTAAAACAGAAACAATAAACTCCCTCAATTCCGGATCATCCTCCACAATTAAACCTACTGGTTTACCTTCTATTATTACATCCGATGGAATTTCAACATGCTCTTTTTCAGACTCCACCTCATCCATTACATACTCATCCGTTTCCTCAAACAAAATGTCAACATCTTCAGCAAAATGCTTATAGCCTTTTAAAAAACAAAGTTGAAAACAACTTCCTTTATCCAAAGTACTATCGACTATAATACTTGCACCGTGTTTATCCGCTAAATCCTTCACAATAGAAAGACCTATACCTGTACTAGGATTGTATGGATTTTCATTGTAATTAGAAAAACGCACAAACAATCTTTTTTGAATTATAGGATTGATACCAGGGCCATTATCTTTTATTTTTAGAAAAACCTGTTTATCAGATTCTTCTATAATCACTTCAACTGTATCACCTTTACGACAATATTTAAACGCATTTGAAATTAGATTTACAAAAATTTTATCAAGGCTATCGGTATCGGCCCATATTTTTGGACTGGAATCAACAATGCTTAATTTCAATCCTATATTACGTTGTAAACTCATCTCACTAAAATTTTCACATATTTTAGTCGCAAACTCACCCAAATTAATTTCGCTAATTGCTAATCTTCTGTCTTGAATTCTTCTCAAATCTAAAATCTGATTTACCAAATTCAATAATTTATTACTGCTTCTTTCAATAACTTTAAGTTGAGTTTTTACTAAATCCGATATATCATCATCTGAAAGCATTTTCTCTACCGGAGCAGTAATCATCGTAAGAGGTGTTCGGATTTCATGCGAAATATCAGTAAAGAATTTTAGCTTTAATTCACCCATTTGTTTCTGTAACTCTACATCGCTACGCAGTTTTAAGATGATCAAAATTGCACGGCGAATCGATAAAAACAATCCAATGGCTAATAAAATATAACAGAAATAAGCCAAATTTGTCCCCCAAATGGATGGACGAATAATGATTTTAATTCGTCTCTCATTAGCTACCCATAAATTATGACCATTTGTAGATGCTACTATAAGAGTATATTTTCCCCTATCCAAGTTCGTATAATTAATCGACTGCCCTCCTTTTATATAATTCCATTGTTTGTCAACTCCTTCTAATTTATAGCGATAAACAATATTCTCATTTTTAATATAATCCAAGGCAGAAAATTGGACCCTAAAAAAGTTCTGATCATGCTGTAGCGTCACTTCTTCAAGTAAATCTGGATTTCTAGGAGTTTCAGGATTTATTTCATGCAGTTCTGTATTATTAACTGTAAATCCAGATATTGCCAAATAGGGCTTGAATTTAAAAGGCTTAATTGCTTCAGGTTTGAAATAAATAGCACCATTGGAATAGCCAAAAATAATCTCTCCATTTGCAAGAAGACATTTTGTAGCCTCTGAAAATATTTCGTTTCCAATGATGGATTTTAGTTCAGGAAACGTTTCTGCACTATTATTTTTGGGATCGAAACGAACTACCTGATTATCGCCCATAAGCCAAATTTTACCTAATTTATCCTCTTGCATAGACACAATTCCTTGAATAAGAAATGAAATCGTTTCGTTCCAAACGGATTTAACCTTTAACCGACCCTGTTTATCTGAATCGGCTAAAATTAGACCTTTCCCATTAGTAGCCAATGCTAATCGGTTATCAGAAGTAACTATAATATCCAAAATATCATTACCGGAAACTTGAGAAAACTCTTTAAATTTTAGATTCGCTGGTTTATTTCCTTCAGAAAAAGAAAACAATTTATAAGATGAAATAAAAAATAACCTATGATTCTTATCTTCAACAATCGAACGAACTTTGTCAGCCGTTTTTATTGGATAGTTTTTTAATTCATTTTTACAATTAATAAATTGAATTCCCGCACTTGACTGTCGAATAATATTCACTCCACCTCCCCATGTAGCCAAATAAATCTGACCAGATGCTGCTTGGAAAATTTTATAAATATTATCAGAGTTGATGCTATAACTATTCTTCTCATCATATTTATAATGACTCACATTATAATTGAATTTTGCCCCATTAGGAGTCAAACAAAACACCCCGTTTCCTCGTGTTCCAATCCATATTTTCCCTTGGGTATCCTGCATTATACTGTAAATATCTGCTCCCCACCCTGGACTATTAGCAGACAAAGTACCATCAGCACCTAACAATCCTATTTTATTTTTATGAGAATCAAATAGTGTGATTTTTTCCGTCCGACTGGCAACCCAAAGATTACCATTTTTGTCTTTCATCAGACATCTAACATTGTGCTTTTGCCGATCCTTCGCAAAATCCAAGTTTAGCCTTAAAAAATTATTATTATTAAACGTTATCAAATCTAACCCTTGCTTATAAGAACAAAACCATAAATTCCCCAATCTGTCGAACATTGCCGTATGCATTACATCCGAAAACGTCTCACTAGATTCCTTAATACACTGGATTACAGAACTTAATTTATTCTGTTTTTCATCCCAATAAGCAAATGCACCTTTATTGGATTGAATCCAAACTGTTCCGTCAGGCGAAGTAAGCAGAAAGCTTTTTCGGTCTACACCAACACTAGAAGGATCACTTGAATTGACCTCCATGTGTTTTAACTTTTTGGTAATCAAATCAAATTGATAGACTCCTGAACCCGAAGCCTCAAACCAAAACTGTCGCGAGCGGGTTAACCCTAAATAATAAACTTTTCCACTAGGGAATCCTGGCACTATTTTACTATTATAAACATCCAGTTTCCCTATTTTTGTATCATAAAAATAAAAACCTT
This sequence comes from Flavobacterium sp. WC2509, assembly GCF_052683105.1. Lineage (NCBI taxonomy): Bacteria > Pseudomonadati > Bacteroidota > Flavobacteriia > Flavobacteriales > Flavobacteriaceae > Flavobacterium > Flavobacterium sp. WC2509. The sequence continues at coordinate 761,840 of NZ_JBQZFG010000001.1, forward strand.
GTTCTGTCACTATCAAGACTTTACTATCTGATAAATACTTTATCTGAATAACATTTTCCTTTATACCTAATTCAAAATCAAAAAAAGTACTTGACTTTTTAGTATAACGTGTAAGCTTGCCATTGGCACCTCCAAACCATATATCATCTTCTGTTTCCATAACAGCTGTAAACGAATAAGGTTGCCCAGAGTTTCCTTTCATATTAAAAAAGAAATACTCAGGCTCTCCACCCGATTTCTTCAGTCGGCAAATACCTGAGTCTGTCAAAAACCAAGTGGTTCCCAAAGTGTCTTCAAAAACATCACGGATTTTTCCAGATAGTTTTTTTGAATCAAAAACGATCTTGTGAATTTGCTTATTTCCTTCAAAAGCAGTCAGGTAATTTTTATTTTCAGAAAATAACCAAACCCTCCCAGAAGGCATTACTCTGAAATCTTTAAAAGAATCATTGGAAGAATGAGTAGAATTTCCTTCAATTGGATAATGAAAAATTAACTGATCTGTATCGAAATAATAAATGTCATTTTTTTCAGACTGAATCCAAATTCGTCCGTTTTTATCAAATCTAAATTTTGTTACACGATTTGATTGTAAGTTTAATGAGTCGTTTTGTCCTACTTTAAAATTTTGAAAAATAGATCCATCATAACGAATCAAACCATTATAAGTGGCTAACCAAATAAATCCTTTTTTATCTTGTTGAATATCTATAATACGGGATTGACTCAATTTTACATCATGCGAAAAATGAGTCAATATTCCAGAGGGCTGGGACACACATAGTGTACTAACCAAATAAAAAAGAATTACAATTACCTTTTGTTTCAAAATTTATATTTTTATTAACTTAATGTTGATACAAAAATATCATAATTATAGTCTAAACCTAAAATTCGACAACTCACTAGCTAAATACCCCTTCTTAATTAGCATTTTGTCCCCTGTTTTGATGGTGTAAAAAATTAAAAGTGTAAGAATAAGCTTTGCATCATCCTTTAAATAGTGATTTATCCCAATTTAAAAAAAACAAAATTGCTTATTTTGTACTAAATCATAATTGAAAATAAAAAGTCCATATTATTTTTACATAACAATTATTGATAAAGTAATTATAAACCAAAATATCTTAAAAAAGCTCGATGAGAAAAAAACATTACTTAGTGCTTTTATTGAACCTGTTAGCACTAAACACTTTTGCCCAAAAAAACTTCTCGTATAAAAATATTGACTTACCTACTGAACAACGGGTAAACGATTTGGTCTCCAGAATGACCATAGATGAAAAAATTAGTCAATTGATGGATTCCTCACCAGCCATCGAACGCCTTGATATACCAGAATACAATTGGTGGAACGAAGCTTTGCATGGCGTTGCTCGTGCTGGTTATGCAACCGTTTTTCCACAATCTATTTCAATAGCATCATCATGGGATCGTCAATTAATCTTTGATGTAGCCAATGCAATTTCTGATGAAGCTCGTGCCAAACATCACGAATATTTAAGAAGAGGACAACACGGTATGTACGAAGGATTAACTTTTTGGTCACCAAACATCAATATTTTTCGTGATCCTCGTTGGGGTCGCGGTCACGAAACTTATGGAGAAGATCCTTTTCTTACGAGTCAATTAGGGCTTAATTTTGTTAATGGTCTTCAAGGTAATGATCCTAAATATTTAAAAGTAATAGCCACAGCGAAACACTACGCAGTTCATTCAGGTCCAGAACCTTCTCGACACCTATTCAATGCTGAAACCAGTAATATTGATCTTTACGAAACCTACCTTCCTGCTTTCCGTACCTTGGTAAAAGAAGGTCATGTTTACTCAGTAATGGGGGCTTATAACCGTTTTAGAGGAGAATCAGCCAGTGCTAGTCCATTTCTATTTAATATTCTTCGAAAAGATTGGGGATTTAATGGTTATATTGTGTCAGATTGTGGCGCTGTCGTTGATATTTGGAAATACCACAAAATTACAAACGATGCAGCAACAGCTTCTGCTTTGGCTGTAAAAAATGGCTTGGATTTAGAATGTGGAAGCAACTTTAAGACATTAAAAGAAGCCATTGATCGCAATCTAATTACCGAAAAAGAAATAGATGTTGCCGTAAAACGTCTTTTTACCGCTCGCTTTAAATTAGGAATGTTTGATCCAGAAGAAATTGTGCCTTATGCTCAAATTCCTTATTCCGAAAATAATAGTCCTGCTCATGACTGGCTAGCCCGAGTAGCTTCGCAAAAAAGCATTGTTCTTTTGAAAAACCAAAATCAAACCCTTCCTCTTTCGAAAGACATAAAAACGATTGCCGTAATAGGACCAAATGCTGATGATATTCAGTCTTTGTGGGGAAACTATAGCGGTATTCCCAGCAATCCTGTAACCGTGCTAAAAGGCATCAAAAACAAACTGGAGCCGAATGCAAAAGTGCTATACGCAAAAGGGACAGATCTTGCTAAAGGAGTTCCTGCAATGAAAGCTATTCCATCGATTTACTTTCAAAATGAAAATGGTACACAAGGACTAACGGGCGAATACTTTGACAACGCTGATTGGAATGGAAAACCACTTTTTACACGTACAGACGATAATATCGATTTTCATTGGGATATTGACACTCCGGATCCTCGTATGAAAATGGGTAATTACAGCATTAAATGGACGGGGTATCTTGTAGCTCCAAAAACTGGATTATACAATATTTCTGAATGGTCAAAACCCTTTATGACTGTTGAAATTGAAGGTGGAAAAAGTACTGGCGGAAAAAACAAACACAATCCTAGAATTCGTGCACAGAAAATAGAATTGGAAGCTGGAAAAAAATACAAAATAACAGTTAAATACCAAAACTACTATGGCGATGCAATAGCTCAACTATTGTGGGCGGAGCCAGAAGAAAATGTATTACAGGAAGCGACTCAAACTGCTAATAAAGCTGACGCCATAATCCTTGTATTAGGTTTAAATGAGCGTTTGGAAGGAGAAGAAATGAAAGTAGAAGCTGATGGTTTTGAAGGTGGAGATCGTACCAGTCTTGACTTACCAGCTAATCAACAAGAACTGATGCAAGCGATGGTAGCAACAGGAAAACCAGTCATTTTAGTTTTAATAAACGGAAGTGCACTCTCCATAAATTGGGCAAATGACCATGTTCCTGCAATTCTTACTGCTGGATATCCTGGTCAACAGGGCGGTAATGCTATTGCAGATGTACTTTTTGGTGACTACAATCCAGCTGGTAGACTTCCTGTTACATACTACAAATCAGTAGATCAACTTCCAGCTTTCGAAAATTACAATATGGAAGGTCGCACCTATCGCTATTTTCATAAAAAACCACTGTACCCTTTTGGATTTGGTTTAAGTTATACAAAATTCAAATACAGTGATTTGCAAGTTCCTAAAAATATTAATTCTGAAAAAGATTTTGAAGTTTCTGTAGTGGTAACCAACACTGGTGACCGTGATGGAGACGAAGTGGCTGAATTGTATCTGAAAGATGAAAAAGCCTCTACTCCACGCCCTATCTGGCAATTGGAAGGCTTTGAACGCATTAATCTAAAAAAGGGTGAATCGAAAACTGTCCGTTTTAAAATTACGCCAAGACAGCTTTCATTAATAAATAAAAAAGACCAACGTGTAGTTGAACCAGGATGGTTTACTGTATCTGTAGGAGGAAAACAGCCTGATGAATCAACAGATACCCAAATTGGAAGATTCAACTTCACTGGCAAAGCATTATTACTTGAAAAATAGATTTATTTATTTAAAAAGGCAACAGTCTCAAATTCTGAGATAGTTGCCTTTTTAAATATCCTTTTACTTTTAGAAATTAAAAAATAATAATTTTTATTAAAACCAATTAATTCAATCATACTAACAAATTAAATACAACACACAATGCAGCACAGTACAGAATAGAACAACATGATTAAATTTTTACACCTTTATTGAGATATTATTCTTACTAATTAAATAATATGAATTCATAAACTATTTACTAACCAAACAACTAACCAATTAAAATGTTTAACAATTCAATAAAATTTTCGCTCGTAATGGCAATAGCTTGTCTTACTATGCCTGTGACAAAGATTTTTGCCCAAACTCCAGTAGTAAAAATTGATTTTGACCAATCTGGAAGACAATCTGCAGAAGTAAGTGATACTGATTATAGTCCTTGGGTTGTAACGACGAGTCCAGCTAGCCAAACCATAAATGGTGTTACCTTTACAGTAACCAGAATTGGTACCAAGGGAGATGCTTTAGGAACGAATTGGTATAAAGCAGGTATTCAAGCTCCTTCTTATGCAAAATTAGTTTGTGATGGACTTACAGTAAAAGGTACAACCGCAAACGAAGGAGGACAAATAGAACTTAGAATCAGCGGATTGCCCGCAGGAAATCATACTTTATTAGCGTTCTTAAATGCAGTAGACAGTCCCGTATTTTCTTTTAGCCCAATCGATATTACAGTCGATGGTACTCAAGTAGTAGATAATATAATTCCTAGTGTAAGAGCTTTAAAAACTGCAGATGCAACATCAGCCTTTTTAAATTTACAGGCTACTGCCAATACCGATGTAGTAATTGTTTTTGCTGCCGAAACATCTGGCAACGAAACCTATAAAAACGTAATGCTAAACGGATTAGAATTAAACACATCTAACATCGCTCTTAAAGCAACAACCCCTCTTCCTCAACATAATGACGAACATGTTCAGCTAAATTCGGGAGGTAAACTAATATCATGGACTCCATCAACAACTACCGTTTCCCAAAATATTTATTTCGGAACAGATGTAGTATCTGTACAATCCGCAACAACGGCATCCCCACAATACAAAGGAAATCAACCAAAAGCGAATTCCTCTTATCAAACAAATGGACTATACACGGGAACCACTTATTATTGGCGTGTCGATGAAGTTTTAGCTAATAATGATGTCGTAAAAGGAGATGTATGGCGTTTCCGTCCTGCTCAACTAGCTTTTCCTGATGCCGAAGGTTATGGTCGTTTTGCTCGTGGAGGAAGAGGCGGAAAAGTAGTTGCCGTAACCAATTTAAATGATTCCGGTCCAGGAAGCTTCCGTGAAGCCGTAACTAATGATATTGGACCAAGAACTATTGTTTTTAATACCTCTGGAATTATACAACTTACTTCACGATTAGTTTTGAGCCAACCTTATGTAACTGTTGCGGGACAAACCGCACCAGGAAAAGGTATTTGTATACGCTCTGCTCCTTTTGGAGTAACTGGTAATGATGCTATTGTTCAAAATGTAAGAGTGAGATTAGGCGGAGGAGCAACTTTTGATGGAATGGGATTAACAGGTGCTAATTACAGTATAATTGATCATTGTTCTATCAGTTGGACTATTGATGAAGCCTTTAGCTCCCGTTCGGGTAAAAATATTACACTGCAAAGAACATTAATCTCAGAAGCCTTAAATGCGGCTGGGCATCAAAATTATCCTGCTGGAACGGAGCATGGTTATGCAGGTTCTATAGGTGGTGATATAGGAAGTTTTCACCACAATCTTTTAGCGCATTGTTATGGACGTAACTGGAGTTTAGCCGGCGGATTAGACGGAAACGGTGCTTATGCAGGAAGAATGGATATCACCAATAATGTCGTTTACAATTGGGGACATAGATCCACGGATGGTGGGACCAAAGAAGTCAATTTTGTCAATAATTATTATAAACCAGGAGCTGGTACAGATTTATTTATTGCCTTTAGTGCAGATAATGAAGGTGCTGGAACTGGAACTCAACAATGTTTTTTTAATGGCAATGTAATGCCTGGATATTTTAATGAAAGTAACCAAGCAAACGGAAGAAGAATTACTGGAGTTACTGTCAGTTTCCAAAACTTTGTGAACACTCCGTTTTTTCCCTCTTATGTAACGACACAATCTGCTGATAATGCTTATAAAATTGTGCTTTCTGATGTAGGTTGTACCCAACCTGAATTTGATGATCACGATCAAAGAATTATCACTGAAACCTTAGGCGGAACGTATACATACAGAGGTAGCGTAACCAATAAAGCTGGATTTCCTGATAACGAATCCGATGTTGGTGGTTATGAAAATTATCCTGTAATCAATAGAGATGTTAACTGGGATACTGATCAAGATGGTTTGCCAAATTGGTGGGAAACTATTTTGGGAACTAACGTAAATTCACCAGTTGGAAATTTTTCGGATGCCAATGCTGATACTAATTCCGATGGTTACACTAATCTAGACACCTATTTACAATGGATGTCTCAACCTCACTATGATTCTCCAACAGGAAATAAAGTAGTGATTAATATTCAAAAACTTTCTCGAGGATTTACAAGTGGTGTTAATTACTCATTATTAAATTCAGTAAATGGAAATGCTGTTCTAAATTCAGATACAGTAGAATTTACGCCAGCAGCAAATGGTTTATGCTCATTTGATTTTACTGTTACTGATAATGCAGGAGGAACTATGACTCGTAAAGTAAATATCGTGAGCGGATATAGTTCAAAATTAGCGGTAGAAAGTCCAAATGAACTTGAAACATCTTTTAAAGTTTGGCCAGTACCAAACAATGGAACTTTTACTGTTCTGTCAGAGAATATTATTCCTGAATCAGAATTAAGCATAATTGATATTTCAGGAAAAACAGTTTTAAAAAGAAAAATTCAAGACAAAACACCCGAAAATATAACTATCCACTCCAAAGGTGTTTTTATTGTAAAACTCTCAGATCCGGAAACTAAAAAAACATTGTCTACTCAAAAAATTATTGTTAAATAACAATAATCAGAACTAAAGAAAGGCCACTTAATTTTTAAGTGGCCTTTCTATTTTTATAAACTTTTATAACTTCTTTTTTAAATAGAATTCAAAACGATTGCATTCAATCTTCGTAAATAATATCGCTTTCAGGCGCTCCCAAATAAGAAGGTTTTAATCCGCCTGTATCGATTAAAATCTTTTCTAAAACAATTCCTTGTTCTAATACTCGGAAACGTAATATATGTCTTCCTGGTTTTAAAATAGTATGTTTCGTAATCGATTTGATGATATGTTCAGTTTGCCATTGTCCTAATTCACCTCGATAACTCCCATTAAAATTTACAGTTTGAGGCTTTTCTCCATCAAAAGAAATTTCGTATCGCAACCCTTTATTATTATTAAAATTAAGACTTGGTGCCAATAGTAATTGCACTTCAAATGCGCCAGTAGAACTGAAATTTATGTCATATTCAATATAAATGTTTCCATCAGCTTTCAGATAACTATTTTGCGGAAAAGTGGTAATCCCAGATTTTGTTTTTCCAAAATCAGGAATCACTTCCCAATGTGTGTTTTTTGAATTGTTTGCTGTAGAAAAATGCTCGGCCTCTATCGAAACATATCCATTTTTTTCATTAAAAACTATCTTTTTAGCTCTCTCATTTTCTGAAACATAGGTAACTTCTGGAAGCATATTTTTAGGCGAATCATTCCAACTTTTATACCCAATATGCATCTGATCCATCATATGAGTCCATTTTCCACCAGCTATTTGGTTATTGTATTTATTTTGAAGAATCGAATCACGAGCAAAATTCATTTTCACTTTATCAGCATAATAATTGGCAAGGACATTTTTATCATCGGCCAATTTTTTATTTTTTGCTTGCGCAAAATACATTTCATAGAGATTACTGCAGGCGTCTATAGGATATAAAACCAACTGAAAATAAGCATCTTTGTATTGATTCGGAATCTCTTCATAAATACGATAAGCATCAAGTGTCAAATTTTTATAATCATTTACAACGGTTTCAAATTCGTTATAATTTTCAAGGCTGTACGTTTTACTGTCAAGCATTTCGGGAGTAACGCGGCGGTTATACTTTGGATATGTATTTAAAAGTCTAGCGATTTCTTTAGCATATTGGCTGCCAAATTGTTGTGCTGACCAATTTTCGGTAAATTCAGAAATATTTGTAGAATTGATTTGTTTTGGATTCCAAGCCATTTCTAAAAAGAAACTAATAGGAAATTCCATAGGCTTAAGATCGCCTACATTTACAATCCAAATTTTATCAACGCCATGCTCATAGCTAAGATTCATTTGTTCCCAAACCCTTTGTATTGGACTAATATTTATCCATTTTGAGTTTCTTGGTCCTCCTACATAATCAAAGTGGTAATACATTCCATAACCTCCTTTGTGCAAAGGTTTACTGAGATCTGGAAGTTTGCGTACATTTCCCCAATTGTCATCACAAAACAACAAAATTACATCATCCGGAACTCTCATTCCCTGATCATAATAATTCTGAACTTCTTTGTATAAAGCCCATACCTGTGGTGTGTTTTTGGCATTTTTACCAGTTTCTTCAGCAATAATCTGACGCTGGTTCTTCACAATATTTTCTAACAAACTAATATTGGTACCTTCACTCATTGCCTCATCTCCGTCTCCTCGCATTCCGATAGTAACTAGCTTTTCCCAATTTTTGCTTCGCTGTATTCCTGATTTCCAGAATTGATCTAAAATCGTTTTGTTTTTAGAATAATCCCAAATATTCGGAAGATTATTTTTTTTGATATAAAGTTTCCAATCTTGCTGTGCCAACGCCATTGGTTCATGGTGTGACGTTCCCATCACTATACCCATTTCATTCGCTAGCGGTCCATTGGCAGAATCGTCTTCATAAAAAGCATTTCCCCACATGGCAGGCCACATATAATTCGCTTTAAGTCGAAGCAATAATTCAAAAACTTTCTCATAAAACTGACTATTAAAACCACCAAAAGTTGCTTTAGACCAACCACTCAAAGCAGGAGCTTCATCATTCAAAAAAATCCCTCTATATTTCACCGCTGGTTCACCATCTGTGTATATCCCATTTTTGAAATAGATATTTTTTTTCTGCATCACAGGTACATCAGCCCAGTAATACCATGGTGAAACGCCAATCTGTTTTGATAATTCATAAATTCCGTAAATTGTTCCGCGTTTGTCGCTACCTGCGATTACAATAGCATCTGAAACACCTCTAAATGGATTTTTTATGTTTTGAATTATAAATTTTTCGTTTTTATTCTTCAGTTCTTTACCCTCAATTTTATTTTGTTTTATCAGATCATCAATTACTGAATTAGTACCTATTGTTCCAATGATAATTAGAGGTGAAGAAATAGTTGGAATTTGATTAAAAATAGTGGGCTTGTCTCCTGTTACTTTTTCAAAATCAGATTGCAGATTTTTTACGGCTCGCAAAATACCTTTATCTACTCTATCATTTACAAAAAAAGAAAGCTGTAGCGTTTTTTCTTTAAGTACAACCACATTCGGTTTTTTTTCTGTGGTGATAAAAGGTTCAGCCGCTTGCAAAGTGCTAAAAATGAAAAATGCGATAAGTGTTAAAATAAATTTCAGGAAAACTTTCATTATACTTCTTTTTAATTTTTATCAAGATTAATCCTTTTAATGGTAATTAACTTTAGTTACAAAACTAAAATTTAAAGTTGATATCCAATTCTTTAATCATTCATTTATGCATAAAACATATTAAACTAAACAAATTTATATTTTAGTCCATTCCCCTTTTGAATTACAGTACAGCATTCGTCATTATTTCATATATTTATCTTTATTACCAGCCATAATTTTACTTTTAGAAAACTTACCTGTTATGAGCAATACTGCATTCACAAAAAGCCCATTTAAAACGCTGATTTCCTTTCATAAATTGATAGAAAATCTGGAAAAAATTGCTGCAACCAATGTGGATTATCGCTCCAATTATGCCAAAGCTTTACTCAAAGAAATTGAACCTTATCCTGAATTCAGAGAAGGAATTCCCGATTTGAACTTTATAAATAAACACGAAGAACTAATCCATAATTTATTTGCGGACCTCTTCCCTACTGCATTAACAAATAACGAGATTAAAGCCATAACTATTCCTTTCCAAAATGTGACTTTTAATTATTCTGAAAGGTTTAAAAGAATCCTTCAAAATGCAGGAATGACATTTGACATGGAAATACGTGATTTTGAAGAGGATCAATTTTATATTCTTAATTGCATACTGATTTTAAATGCAGTTTACGGTCAGAATTTTGATTTCAACAAACCTTTATTCTACGATATTCCAAATGCAAATGGTGTAATGTATCACTACAGAATTTTATATAATGCCGATTTTATTGAAATTATCCCAACTCAAAATGCGCCAAAAATTACTCAGGACGATATTAATCTGTTGATGAATAATTATGATAATATTGAACTTTGGAAAGAGAAATTCCCTCTTCAAAGTTGGATATTAAAAGGATTTGGAATAGTAAGCCTTTTTGATGTTACCCGAGAAAGTGCTGTCTCAAATTTAAAAAGTAATCTTTTAAGAGCAAAATCGCCGCAAACAGAATCTGGAATCAGTTTTGAATCCATTTTTAAATCGATTTTTAAAATCCCTGATTTAGGAATTGGTTTTATTCTATACGACGAAGAAGAAAACAAATTTACAATCCCGCCTTACACTGATAAAGTCACCAAAAGTTACATTTTGAATGATATTGGGGAAATGGATTGTAAAAACGGTATTTATGGTCATTGTCTTAAAACCATTATAGAAAATAAAAAAAACATTATAATTTCTGATGTTGAACAATTTTCAAAAATTCAAGGAAATGAAACGCTAGGACATCATTTACTACAACAAAATATACAAAGTTGCATTTTTGCACCAGTCATAAAAGACGACACCCTTCTTGGGATTATTGAATTGGTTTCATCAAAACCAAAAGCCCTAAATAGCATTAATGCAATCAATTTGGATTTGTTTTTACCTTATTTGGTTGATAATCTCGAAAGCTATAAGATTGATAAACAAAACCAAATTGAAGCCATTATTCAAAGAGAATATACAGCCATTCATTCTAGTGTTTATTGGAAATTTAAAAGAGAAGCTCTGAAATATTTTCAGTCAAACTCTCCTTCAAAAGATTATATTTTTAAAGAAATTATATTCAAAGAAGTCTATCCATTGTATGGTCAAATTGATATTAAAGGCTCTTCTGAACATCGAAATAAAACGGTAAAAGAAGATTTAAAAAATCAATTAAACACGCTTATAAATCTCTTTGAAAGTCAAAAATCAAATGAAAGTTTCATTTTGCTGGAACAACGAATATTTGAATTACAATCTTTTAACACCGAACTCGATTCTATATTAAAAGCAGATACAGAACAACAAATTCAGAATTATATTGAAACCGAAATTCATCCGATACTCCAAAACACCGAAATGGATGTGGAACATGAAATCGAAAAACAACACTATTTTGATAGCTTGGATGAAAAAACAAAAATGTTCTATCAATCTCGAAAGAAATTTGATAATACCATGTCTATTATCAATAAAAAATTAGCTGCTATTTTGGACCAAAAGCAAATAGACGCCCAATTAATTTACCCGCATTATTATGAACGTTTTAAAACCGACGGCGTAGAACACAACCTTTATATTGGCGAATCTATTGCCCCAACAAAACCTTTTGATAATCTGTATTTAAATAATCTAAGGCTTTGGCAACTGCAAACATTGTGCGAAATGGAACTGGAACACCATCAGCTCAAAGCTACTTTGCCTTATGAATTGGATGTAACTTCACTAATTTTAGTATTTAGTTCCCCTATTTCTATTCGTTTTCGAATGGATGAAAAACGTTTTGATGTTGACGGAACTTATAATGCCCGTTATGAAGTGGTCAAAAAACGCATCGATAAAGCAACAATAAAAGGGACAAAAGAAAGAATAACCCAAAAAGAAAAAATCACTATTGTGTACTCTCATAATTCGGAACAAAACGAATATTTGAAATACATCAAATACCTGCAATTCAAAAAAATATTAGAGCCAACTATTGAGCAATTCGAAGTTGAAGAACTTCAAGGCGTATCAGGATTAAGAGCAATTCGGGTAAAAGTAATTAATACCAATATCCCAAATTATAAACAAGATAGTACTTACCAAGATTTAGTAAACGAACAGAATTAAAACTCATAAAACTTACCATTAATTATGTAAATAGCGATAGGCTTTAAAACTTTAAATTTATAGTTTTTAAAATCAAATAACTGGAAATGACTTTAACCAAAAAAATCATCCTCGGAATTGTTGCTTTTTTAGCACTATTGCTTTTAGCCAATTTTGGTTTGAATTTTTGGCTTACAAACCAGCTTCCTAAAATTATAAAAGAAAACAACGAAACTCCTTATAACATTGATTATAAAGAGCTAAAAATTGATTTACTTCCAGCCAATATTTACATTTCTAATGCGGTAGTACTTCCTAAAATAAAACCCAAAAACAGTATTGACAAAATTGGAGTTTATGCTAAAACTGAATCCATTACTATAACTAATTTTAGCATTTGGAATTTACTTTTTAATGATATTATAAAAGCTCAAAGCATCACAATTGATAAACCCAATGTCATTTTATACAAAAAAGACAAGAACACTCGTAATGTTAGAAAAGAGGTCGTTGAGCCATTTGAGAAAATTATTATAGTGTCTAATATTTTCTTAAACAAAGGAAAACTTGCTGTTATTTCTACACAAGATGATAAAACCATTCTTAGTACCCAAAACATCACTACAAAAATAGAAGATATCGTAATTACTGATGCGGTATTGGAACGTTCCATTCCATTTTTATTCGATAAATACGTTGTAAATTGTGACAGTCTGTATTTCAAACCTAATGATTTTTACACGATTAAAGCGCATGAAATACGAACTACAAATCATACGCTACACATAAAGGATTTCGAATATTTACCAGAATATTCCCGCGCTGAATTTGTAAAAAAGATACCAAAAGAGAAAGATCTTTTTACTATTAAAGCATCTTCATTAGATATAAAATCAATGGATTGGGGATTTAAAAATGATGTTTTTTTCTTTAATGCCAAATCATTAATTCTAGATGGTGTAAACGCTAATATTTATCGCAACAAAATTCCCGAAGATGATTTAAGTAAAAAGCCATTGTATAACGCATTACTTCGAAAAATAAAATTTCCGTTGCAAATAGATACACTTTTAATCCATCATTCTAAATTAGTTTACGAAGAAGAAATCAATTTTAAGAAAGGACCGGCCAAATTAACATTTGATCATTTTGATTTGAAAGCAACTCACATTAAAAGTGGTTTTGGCCTAAAAAAAACTGCTGATGTTGATATCAAAATCAATTGCCGTTTTATGAAAAATTCACCATTGAAAGTGCATTGGACATTCAATGTACTTGATAAAAAAGATGGTTTTACGATAAAAGGTAGAATTCAAAATTTTGACATTAAGGCATTGTACCAATTTACAAAACCTTATATCAATGCTTCTTTTGATGGTGTTTTTAAGTCCTATACTTTTAATATTGTTGGTAATGACAAAAACGCACACGGTAATGCCAGTTTAGAATACCACGATCTAAATGTGACTTTATACAAAAAAGAAGATCCTGATAAAAAAGCCAAATTAAAAAGTACTGTTGCCAATTTACTTCTAAAAAATGATTCAGATGGAAAATCAGAAGAAGCAAAAATAGAATTAGAACGAATTCAGGAGAAGTCTTTCTATAATTTTTTATGGAGAAGCATTGCCGAATCTTTAAAAAAGATACTGATTTAAAAATTGAATTTTTCAAACATAAAAAGAGCCTTTGAATTTCGATTGAAATTCAAAGGCTCTTTTGTAAAAATAATAATTTATTTATTTCTCTTTATTTTTTGCACTGTCATCAATAATAGCTCCTGTTCCCGCACCAACTCCGGCACCAACTAGTCCACCTATTATTGCACCTTGTCCTTTTTTCTCACTCACAATTGCACCAGTTGCAGCACCAACACCAGCGCCAATTACGGCTCCTTTTGCTGCTCCGCTCCATCCTTTCTTTTTAGCAGGAGCCACAGCAGTGGATGCAGGTTGATTTACTACAGTTACATTTTGGGGGCGTTCTTTTTTTTCTTCAATTTTTGCCATTTCTAACTGCATCGAATCAATAACTTTTTGCCTATTGATTTCCGTTTTCATAGAATCAATACTAGCTTGTTTTGCTCTATTGATCTCTTCATTCTGTTGTTTCTGACAGGAAGCAAACACTAATACTAAAAATATTATAGATAAAGATTTCATAATTACAAAGTTTAAGTTCACTACAAAGTAAGAACTTAAAACTATGATATGAATTACAGAATTATGATGCTTTATTACAAAATTAATGGTGAAAAAACTTCAGAAAATTAAATGCTAATTGCTTTAAAAGCGATTATAAAAGCAATTACCGAAAGTACCAATCCAAACATGAAAACATTATAACCAATTCGCAATAATCTGTATTTTTTTTCTAATACTATTCCTAAAAAATACAAATCCTTAATTAATGAATTATAAAGATATTCTCGATCTTTCATCATATCATTCATAGCCCATTGATAGTCTTTCAAAGGCATTTTATAAAAATTTCCAAAGAACAAAAGATTTGTATTCCTATCTTCTACATCTTTTTTAGTAAAAACCCCTTTGGTCACTTTTGGCCGTGTAGAGAGGATGGCAAAAATAATAGTAATAACACTAGACATCAACATAATGAAAGTAGGAACAACCAAATGTGCATTTTTTGGGCTATCCAATTTTGGAATCAAAACAGAGAGAGCTATCGAAATAATAATAGCATTTACCGAAAGTAAAATATTAGCCTTACTATCAGCAATACCGCTCAAACGCGTATGATTTCCTAACGTTACCCGAAATAAAGTATCAATACCACGATCTGGTTTTTCTTCTTTGATCTTCTTCTTTTCTACTTCTTCTATTTCTTTCGCTTTTTTCAATTCTTGTTTATTGAGTTTTTTTTGAACCATCTCTATATTTTTCTCTTTTAAAGGCTGCCATTTTTTCAAAGCATAATCCGTATAAAATTGATGTTTATTCATTAAAAAATTAAGATTCTCTTTTGCCCATTCTAAACTGTCAAAAGAAAGATTCATCGTATTTTTTAACTCAAAACGTAATAATTCACAAGTTGAAGTATATTCTAAACTCGTAATATGAACAAAGTCAGCATCTTTTATTATTTTTTCTAACTGGTTTTGAGGTACATAAAATTTTGAAGTCGCCAAAATAAGTTTAGAAACCGCTGTTATAAACTCATCGGACTGCCCTTTTTCTTTTAAAAAATTAGTAGCAATCTTTACGCTTTCCTCTTCGTGGTCTTCTACACCATTGATATAACCTGTGTCATGAAACCAAGCAGCTACCAAAAGCATTTCTTTTTCTATCCCTTCTACGTTGTCCTTGATACAAAGTTTATTAACTGCACCAACCACATTAAGAGTATGATTTAAATTATGGTAAGAATATAGATTAGATAGTTTATCTTTGAGTAAATTACTGACCAAATCTTCTGATTGTTCTACTAGATTCATAAAGAATATTTTAATCTGACTAAATTATGAAATTGTTTCTGGATAATCGTTTTATTACTTCAATTAAAAATTATTCTACCACTATAGCTTTATTGATTATACTGAGTTCCTGTGCGACACATAAACCTCAATACGGAAAAAATGTGAGTGCCAATGAAAATGAAAACGCAACTGATACTATAAAAATTACACACACTTTTTATTTAATTGGAGATGCAGGAAATGCAGATGAAGAACAAGCGCAGCAAACGCTGGAATTATTACATCAAAAATTAAAAAAATCGAATAAAAAAGCCACTTTACTTTTCTTAGGCGATAATATATATCCTAAAGGTTTTCCTAGCGATAATAATGCATCCGAAAAAGCTTTAGCAGAAAAAAAATTAACGAATCAATTAAAATTAACCGAAGGGTTTAAAGGAAAGACTATTGTTATTCCTGGAAACCATGATTGGTATAGTGGCAGCAAAGGACTGGAACATCAGGCCGATTTTGTAACTAAATATTTAAATGATAAAAAAGCTTTTTTACCTAGAAAAAGCTGCCCGATTGAAGATGTGAAAATTGACAGTCTCACCGCTTTGATAACTATTGATAGCGAATGGTTTCTAGAAGATTGGAATAATCACCCAACAATAAACGACAATTGCGACATCAAAACCAGAGAAGGTTTTTTTGATGAACTGGAAAATCTATTGAATAAAAATCAGGAAAAAACAGTTATCATTGCGATTCATCATCCTTTGTTTAGTAATGGGACTCATGGAGGACAGTTTTCATTAGAAAAACAATTATTTCCTTTGGAACAAAAAATCCCGCTTCCTGTAATAGGTTCCTTTATTAATTTGTTACGAAAAACTTCTGGAGTGAGTCCTCAGGATCTTCAAAACAAACAATATACCATTTATGCCAAGAGAATTAAAACACTTTTACAAAGGCAGAAAAATGTAATCGTAGTTTCTGGACACGATCATAATCTTCAATATATCAACAAAGAAAATATTCCACAGATTATTAGTGGTGCCGGTTCCAAATCTGAAGCTGCAAGAGCCATTAATCCAGGTGATTTTTCATACGGAGGAAATGGATATGCAGTGCTTACTTTATTTAAAAGTGGTGATGCAAAAGTGGCTTACTTTGGAAATGAAAATAATACAGAAAAATTGCTGTTTGAACATGAAATTATAAAAGCCAAAGAGATTAATTGGGCAGCTGATACTCCAAATAATTTTCCGCCAAGTTTCGTTACTTCAATTTATTCTGAAGAAATGACGCAAAAGAGTTTAGTCCATAAATTTTTATTCGGAAATCATTACAGAAAATATTACAGTTTACCAATCGAAGCTAAAACCGTTGTTTTAGACACACTTTTTGGAGGTCTGAAACCTATTCGTGAAGGTGGAGGACATCAATCCGTTTCGCTTAGAATGGCTGATTCAAAAGGAAGAGAATATGTGATGCGTGGCATGAAAAAAAGTGCAACACAGTTTTTACAGTCAGTAGCTTTCAAAGATCAATATATAGTAAATGATTTTGAGGATACTTATGCTGAAAATTTCCTGTTGGATTTTTACACAACTTCTCATCCATATACGCCATTTGCTGTTGGCGATATGGCAGAAAAATTGGGAATAGCTCATACAAATCCGGTCTTATATTATATCCCAAAACAAAAAAAATTGGGAGAATTTAATGCAAATTTTGGTGACGCATTATACATGATAGAAGAGCGTCCTGGAGACAACCATTTGGATGTAAAAAGTTTTGGCAACCCAACAGATATTATCGGTACCGATGATATGATGCAGAATCTTCATAAAGACGAAAAATATAGTGTCGATGAAAAAGAATATATAAAAGCCCGTTTATTTGACATGTTGATTGGAGATTGGGACAGACACAGTGATCAATGGCGTTGGGGAGAATACAAAAAAGATGGTAAAGTAATTTACAAACCAATTCCACGAGATCGCGATCAGGCTTTTTCAAAGTATGATGGAACATTACTTTCGCTTTTAATGAATATTCCTGCGCTTCGTCACATGCGAACTTTTAAAAAAGAAATTGACAATGTAAAATGGCTTAATAGAGAACCTTATCCACTTGATTTAGCTTTTCTAAGAACTGCTGACGAAAAAGATTGGTTAGTTCAAGCCAAATATATTCAGGAGCATTTAACAGACAATGATATTGATGATGCTTTTAAATCACTTCCAAAAGAAGTTCAAGATGAAACTATTGAAGATATTAAGGCTAAATTAAAAAACAGAAAAAAAGAACTTCAGAAATATGCTTCGGAATATTTTGATGTTTTGAGTAAAACTGTAATGATTGCTGGAACCGATAAAAAAGACAAATTTATCATTAATCATAACGCTAGTAAAAATATCGAAATTCAGGTTTTTAGAGTAAAAAAAGAAGGTGACGAATTAGTTTATACCAAAAATGTCAACGACGCTAAAACTAAAAATTTATGGATTTATGGTTTGGATGATAATGACATATTTCAGGTTATTGGTAAGAAAAAATCGAATATAAAAATTCGCTTAATCGGAGGACAAAACAATGATATTTATAACGTTGAGAACGGAAAAAGAGTTATCGTGTATGATTTTAAATCAAAAGAAAACACCTATAATTTAGATTCTAAAACCCAAACTCAACTGACGGATGATTATGATGTGAATTTATACAATTACGAAAGACCAAAATATAATGTCATTTCTGGAATTCCAAACATTGGTTATAATCCCGATGATGGCGTAAAAATGGGTATTAATGTAAACTATACGGTTAACAATTTTAAACAGAATCCATATACACAAAGACACATTTTAAATGCCTTCTATTACTTTGCAACTGGTGGACTTGAGTTTAATTATGTTGCACATTTTCCTGGCTTGTTAGGAAAATGGGTTATTGATGTCGAATCGCAATACACAACTCCCAATTTTGCGAAGAACTATTTTGGGTATGGAAACGAAACTCCAAATTATGATCAGGAATTGGGTATGGATTACAACAGAGTCCGCATTCAGCAGTTAAAAGTTGCTGGTGCTATTCGCCATGTCGGCCGTTATGGAAGCGAATTTAGTTTTCAGCCATTTTTGGAAAGAATGAAAATAGAAGAAACCGAAGATCGATTTATAAACACTCTGAATGGTATTGATCCTGATGTTTTTAACGCTAAGACTTTTGGTGGTGCAAAAATCAAATATAGTTTTAGAAATTCTGATTTTAAAGCAAAACCTACTTTAGGAATAGCTTTTGGAATTGAGGCCAGCTGGACAGCAAATTTAGAAGACACCAAACAAAACTTCCCAACACTGGAAAGTCTTTTGGGTTTTACTCATAAAATTGACAAAAACGGAAAATTAATTTTAGCTACATACCTGAAAGGAAAAACAATTTTTAATAACAATTATGAGTTCTATCAAGGTGCTACCTTAGGAGGTGATAAAGATTTACGCGGGTATAGAAACGAGCGATTTTTAGGAAATTCCTATTTTTCTCAAAGTAGTGATGTAAGACTTACTATTGGTAAAATTCAACGTACAATTGTACCTATGACGTACGGAATTTTAGGTGGCTTTGATTACGGAAGAATCTGGCTTGAAGGTGAAGATTCTAGAAAATGGCATAATGATTATGGCGGCGGACTTTGGTTAAATGCCGTAAATACTATAACAGCTCGAATTACCTATTTTAAATCTTCTGATGAAGCTGGAAGAGTTATTTTTGGAGCAGCATATAGTTTTTAGGAAAGTTACTAAGTTACTAAGATTCTAAGTCAAAAACTTAGTTACTTAGAATCTTAGCAACTTTATTTATCACTTCAACTTAAACTCATAAACATTACCTCCTATCTTCTTTGTTTTTTCGTCGGCAATTAAAAGTGTATTATTGTCTTTAAAAACTATCGCTTCTTTTTGCGAAAAGTGATTCAGTTTTATTTCTGTTTGAGAACCTTTATGAAATAAATCTCCATTGAAATTTTGAAATAAAACAATTTTATCGTGACTTAACAAAACTACTTTTTTTCCATCTGGACTAATGGTTGCACTTGTCAGCACGCAATGATTGTAGTTATCACAGGTTTTAAATTCGCCAATCTTTGTTGCTTTTTGAGTGCCTGGCGCATTTAAAATTTTATAAATAAAAGCTGTTCCGTCAAAATCCTTACTTCTATTTTTTGTAAAAAGGTAAAAGTAATTTTGGTATTCAAAAAAACCTTCAACATCGTAAAATAGTTCTTTTTTCTTTGGTGGAAATTCAGTCTGTTCTGGAAATGAAAAAGAAATTTTATATTCTGAAACTGCGTTTTCTTTACTCAATTCGCTTTTGGCAACTTTATAAATACATAAATCTTTACGTTCATTATCATTGTTTCCAAAATCTCCTATATAAACATTACCTATTTTATCTTTTGTAATATCTTCCCAATCTACATTTGTTGCATTGGTAACTGTAATGGTTTTTTCTAATTTCCCCTCCGAATTTAAAGCGAATATTTTATTATCATTCCCACTGTCTTCTAATGTATAAGCCAAATTCGTTTCAGGAAAATAAGTAATTCCAGAAACTTCTTTAAGTTTTTTGGGTAAACTGTAAAGTGTTGTAAGCGCATCAGAACTATTTTGACACGCCAATAAAATGAAAGCAACTGAAATCGAAATTAAATTTTTCATAATTTTCTCGAATAGACTCAAAAATAACATATAAATCTAGAATATACTAGAATTATAATCTCCATTTGATTTTTACTAAAATGATGAAAGTGTTTTTAAAGATCAATTACACGTTGAATATTAACTTGTTCTAGAAAAGTTTCATCATGAGAAACCACAATCAAAGTTCCCTGATACTCATTAATAGCAGCTGCCAATATCTCAATGTTTCGAATATCTAAATTATTAGTTGGTTCATCCAAAATAATGATATCGGGTGATTGGCTGTAAATAGTAAGGCAACAAAGTATTAAACGCATTCTTTCACCGCCGCTCAATACACTACAAGATTTGTCCCAATCCTCTTTCGTAAACAAAAAGCGATTGAGTCTCATTTTAATATCGTGTTCCTGCATTGCAGCAGTATTAAATTGTTGCGCCTGTTCGTACACTTCCAGTTTATTGTCGAGCAAAGAATAATCCTGATCAATATAAATCGATTTACTTTCGGTTCGGTACGTTGTTCCCGATTGTGGTTCTAAACTCCCTAAAATTAGTTTGATTAAAGTCGTTTTTCCAGAGCCATTTTTTCCTTTCAGCGCAATCCGTTCTCCACTTGTGATTTGAAAATTCTGATTGTGTTTCCAAAGTGCTTGACCGTTGTTATAACTAAAATTTACATTCGTTGCAGTAAATACTATTTTGCCTTTGTGTAATACCGAATTATCAACACCGAATTTCATTTTATCAAAATCAGGTAAAGTAGAACGTAACTCTTGTAATTCCTTCGAAATACCTCCAATTTTTTCAGCGTGAACTGTCTTCATTTTTGAAGTACTGTTCTCCGCATTGTTTCGTAAAGTATTCATCATTATTCGGGAAACACCTGATTTTTCTTGTTTTCCTTTTCCACGACTGTCTAATTTTTGTTGTCGTTCTAAAGTTTCAGATTCTTTCTCTTTGGCTTTTCGCAAAGCCTTTTCTTTGCTTTGAATATCTTGATTTAAAGCGTTGTTTTCTATTTGCTTTTGTTCGGCATAAAAATCATAATTGCCACCATATACTTTAATCCCGTGTTTACTCAATTCACAAACCGAATCCAAAAAGTTCAGCAGTTTTCGGTCATGACTCACTACAATCAAAGTACATTTTGTTGATTGAATAAAATCATACAACAATTGTCTGCCTGAAACATCCAAATGATTACTCGGTTCATCTAATAAAATCAATTCCGGTTGATGAATAGAAATACCAGCCAAGAAAACTTTAGCTTTTTGCCCACCACTTAGCGTTTCCATTTTTTGAGTTAAATCCAAATCATTAAGCTGCCAATATTTTAAAGCTTCGTTACAGCGGTTTTCAATGGTCCAATCATCATGCAGTATTTCAAAATTTTCTTCGGCTGTATTTCCGTTCAAAATTTCTTTTAATGCATTGAGTTTACCTTCAATTTGTAATGCTTGTGCAATAGTTAGATGATTATATTGTCCGAAAATTTGAGGTACATAATAGGGTGCCGTATCAACGATTATTTTTCCTTGCGAGGGTAGTAATTCTTTTGCTATAATTTTAAGCAAGGTCGATTTTCCGGTTCCATTACTGCCAATTAAAGCAGTTTTGTCACGATTATTTATAGTGAGATTAATGTCCTCAAACAATAAATTTTTATTGAGATGGGTATATGAAATGTGTTGTAAGGTTAACATAATTTCTTTCTTTAAAGATTAAACAATGCCACAAACCGATTGATGGTTTGCGAACTATAGTTGTCTGAAAGAAATTATTTTCACATATTCGAATTCTATTTTGTTTTTTATATCTGCAAAAATAATATTTTTTTGAATAGCGTCAAATTGTATAATAACAGAATTGCATTTACCGACTGCAAATCCTTTCGATTGGTTTTTGTAACATTATTTTTTATAATTATATTAAAAAAAAACAGCTCGTTACTATTTTGCAACGAGCTGCTTAATTAATAATGAGTTCTTATTTAATTTACCAAAACTATTTTTTTAGTTACTGTACCATCAACTCCATTAATTTTAACGAAGTATACTCCACTTGAAAACCTACTAATATCAAATGATAAAGTTTGATTTCCTTTTACAAATGTAACATTACGTTGTTGAACAGTTTCTCCTTTAATATTTACTATACTTATAGTACCATCTCCTTCATTCAAACTGTTTAACTCTACTGTGAAGTTACCTGAAGTTGGATTAGGATAAACTGATGCTTCTGGCGTAACAGTATTTGAGTTAAATACAATTGTTGATAAATTAGGATCTCTAATTACAGATATAACCCCTGTAGTTTTCAATAAAGATAGATCCCAAACTAGACCAATTCCTGGTTGTGCAGGGTTAATTGCTGTAAAATTACCAGTAATATTAGTTCCGTTAAAAATTTTAAAAGTATCTCCAATAACATAAGCTACTCCACTTTGATTTGTAATTTTAAGTGTTCCATTAAGTGTTAACACATTAGCACCTGTAGAAAGAAGATCAGCTGTATCTGTTGTTGAATTCACATCACACTCATAAAAACTTCCAGCATTCAACGTTACATTTTTACTATTAGTTAGTGTTCCAAAAGATGGATAACCCGGAGCTAAAGTACCTCCGCTAGAAACTGTAATAACATTTGCTAAAATTCCAGTACCTTTTAAAGCTGCTCCATTAGCAACTGTAAGAGCACCAGTTCCTGCGCCAGTTCCTGTTGTATTATTTACAATAAGTTGCCCAGCACTTACAGTAGTCACACCTGCATAGGTATTATTTCCTGTCAATGTCAAAGATCCTGTACCAACTTTTGTAAGTAAATTTGAGGCTATAGTACCATTAAAAACCGAATTGGTGTTTTTAGCTCCAATTTCCCAATTTGCAGCTGAAAGGCTAGTTGCTGCTACACCATTTAATTCACCAAATTTGATTGTTCTTGACGAGGTTACTGAATAAGCCGTAGTTGCATAACTACTAGAAGAAGCAATTAAATTAATTGTAGCCTTACTATATCCAAAAGTATTATCCAATCTAAAATCACCATTGACATTAATAGCTCCTGAAAAAGCTGACCAATCGCCACGGAAGGCTGTACGGATAAAAGGAATGTTAAGCATCAATGTTCCTGCCCCTGTTAATGTTCCATTAAGCGTACATCTGCCATCAGGGGTAAAAGAACCCGATTTACCCGAAGGCACTACAATGTTCCAATTCGGATTATCATTTGCCTGCCTATTTTCCATGATAAAAGAACCTGATTCAATAGTTAATTTACCCAATGTTCCTAGTCCATTACCATTTCCTAAAGCTCCCCTTAAATAAAGAGTTCCATCTTTTAAAATCGTTTCTCCGGAATACGAATTTTTATATAATAAATAAAGTACGCCGGTTCCCTCTTTAATCAAATTACCTGAACCAGTAATATCTCCTTGAAAAATAGCATACTCACTTGTATTTGGAGTGTTAATCGTTGTATTTCCTGTAATGGTCAAAACACGATCAGTAGTACTGTTATGATTAATCTTCAGGGTCGAATTATTCACCACAAAATTACCCACAGTATTTGCCGTAGCGCCTATTGAAGATGGACTTCCTCCAAAATCAATAGTTGAAACAGCAAGTGTTCCACCATTTACAATGGTTTTACCAGTATAGGTACTTTTTGTTAAATTGACTGTTACTGTATTAGTATTATTTTTAATCAAATCTCCAGTACCATCAATCGAACCAGTACCATTGATTGTGTAATCAGATGTAGCGTCAAAAATTATACCTGAAGTATCAGCAAAATCTGAAAGTTGAACCGATTTTATCAATCCCGTTTCATCAAATTTAACAGTGTCTTTTGGAGTAAAACCAGTTGTGGCTCCATTCAAATCAAAATTTGTTTTATAGACATCCCATACATTATCAACAGTTCCTTTCCATGTTACTAATCCAGGACCTCTTAGACCCAAAACCTTAAGTTTTATTTGGTTATTTTCAACTAAAACTTCACTTGGTACCCCATCCAATCCAAAAATTGTAAAATCAGCGGCGTTTGCTGTAAGTGTTCCATTACATTTTATAAGACTATACGTTCCTGACTTAGCAAGACCATCTTTAAATTTGATAATCAAAGTATTTTTTCCACTAAAAGTTAAATTTCCTTTTACAACTAATGAATCATTTATTTTGGTCGCTGTAGGAACAATATCAAAAGCAAAATTATTATCTCCTGGAACAACAAGGTTACCTTCTATAATTAAAGAACCTATTAAATTGTCTGCGTTACCATTTCCTGGAGCTATTTTTCCTCCATCGATATTGTATCCTTTTTTAAGTGTAACAGCTCCTTTGAAAGTACCAATTCCACCAATAACACCTTTAGGCTCTATCGTAACATTACTTACTAAACTTCCATTTACATTTAATGTCCCTTCAGTAATTGAAGTTGCACCTGTATAATCATAATTTCCATTGAATGTAACAGCTCCAGCTAGTGCTTTTACAAATTCCATCGTTCCTGTCAATTTTCCGGTTCCTGAAAAAACATAGTCTTTTCCTTGAGGATTCATTGCAATAATCTTAGACGGAGAATAATCAGTAGTTAACTGAATTGGATTGGTATTATTTCCTCTAACATCAAACATAACTGAATCTCCATTCGAGAAAATTTTGTTCCCTGTTGTTGAAGTCCAGTTTGGCGAAGAGCTATCCCATACAGAAGTAGTCCCTTCCCAATATTTATCCGCTTTTTGTATCGGAGAAAGAGGTGGTTCTTGCATACCATCACCTATATAAAAATCAGTCAAATGTCCTTGATAATAACCTCTAACGTGCATACTATTTAAATAAGCTGGGTTTTGTGATAGCGTGTATATACGCTCATTAGTCGTAATTGGAGTGGTATATATTCTCAATTCTGTTTGGTCTGAAGATGCATAAATAACCTCTTCTCTCCAATCTCCTAGAATATCTCCAACAAAACTAGGTGTATTGGGTCCAACATTAGGATTTACACCCCAAAAACTATTATAGCCATCAATTTGAATTCTCGATTCATTATTAGTCAGATAATTCCATTTTATCATTCTTCCGTAATCCAGATTCTCAGTCAATAAATCTCCATCCCAAAAAATTCTAAAATTAGGATATGATGAAAAATTACTGGTAGAAGTAGCAGCCCCAGAAACATTATAAAGATAATCTACGAAAGTATGAAACTCATAACCCGAAAAACGAGGATCAAAATCACCTACATTTCCTCTTGCCATATCTCGGTTAGCAGGATCTTTTTGAGTTAACAGAATCTCTCCGGTTTTGGCATCACCATAATACCACATGATACCAGATTTACTATACCCTTGTTGAATTCCATACATTTCCAAACCTGGTCTTTTAGCATCTAAGTCACCAATAAAAAAACGATCTCCATGATAGATATCTTTATCTGCTAAAGTATACTTCAAAGTACCATCATCATCAATAACAAAACCTTGAGGACAGATTTCATCTTTTCCGTCGCCATCCAAATCAATAATACGTATTTGGTGTCCTGTTGGAAGTGATTTTTGTTGTTGAGCTGAAATAAATTGCCATTTTTGGACCAATGTTCCATTTTTCCAATCCCAAGCGGTCGTCATATCATTAAAATCGGTATCACCTGTTCTATTCTTAGCTTCCCAAATTAGACTTGGATGAATACCGTCTAAGTAAGCAATTCCAAAGTGACCATTCATAGGTCCTTCAACTAAATAAGGATTGTTATACTGAGTTCTTGACATCTCTGCTCCGGTCATTCCGTTTAAAACAGATATAAATTGAACGTTATTATCAGACGGATAATTCAATACAGCACCGTCTCCAAATTTTACCCCATTAGCAGTTCTAATAAGTACCTCAGCTTTGCCATCTTCATTAATATCATACACTTCAATATTATCTCCATGTCCACAATCTAATGTTGATGAACCTGGCTCATTGTTGTAGGTATTTAAACTGTTTGGACCACAATCCAACTGCCATAAGAAAGTTCCATCTTGTAAATAAGCTTCTGCTATTATAGGCAATCCTGTAGTTGATGGGAATTTGACCATAACAAAATCATAATCGCCATCCCCATCTAAATCTCCTACACGTACGTAATTTACAACATATCCCGCAGGAGTTTGATTTATTGGAATTTTCATATAGGATTGAACAGGAGTGTTTGCTGGCATCATAAACGACCTGCTTGCTGATTGCTCAATACCATTAATCACGGCTTTTACGAAATATTCATTGGATACTGTAAAATTAGCTGTTAAATCAGTAAAGTTAGTTCCTTGAGTTAGATCAGTAGTATTCAATTTTACAGGAGCTCCACCAGCTGCAGATCGGTATAAATTGAATCCGACAGTCGAAGGCTCCGTTGCAAATAAACGCCAAGATATAAAAGCCTTAGTTGAGGCCGGACGTATAGCAACCACACCTCTATCCAAGTCTTGAACAATGCGTTGCGCATTGACATTTGGCAGTGTAAAAATCATACACAAAATTAGAAATAATCTAATGTAAGTTTGTTTCATTATTTTATTTAGTTAAATAGGTTAATAATAAAACAAATCTAGAGATTACGCAGTATAATCAACTTATCAAGATTTGCCAAAACATATCAGTACCAGTCAAACAGTATAAATAACAATTAAAATAGACACTTTTTTTATAGTTTATACTTTTTAAATATTAAAAAAATAAAGTATCCACAAAACATGATTTTGACAAAATATAAAGTGTTTTGACGAGATATGAAGTGTTTTGGCGAGTTTTGATACGTTTATTTACATCCATTAAACCTAATTTTGTACTTATAATTTTAATCAATAAAAAAATCTAAAGGCTGTCTTTCGAAATTTGAGCAGCTTTTTCATATAATTCAAAAATAAAATTTCACAGTTTAATTAGTTAGCAAAAGATGCTGGGTGTTATTAGTAACATTCCAGCATTCTTTTTATTAAGAGTAAGTAACATCTAGTTTTTTTTTCATCGCAGATCCATAGATTAATATAATCTGCCTTAACTAAAATAAGGGATTGTTTATTTGTTTTTTAAAGCTAAATTTATAAATCAAATCATTTAAAATCTATTCCATTTCAATAAACAAACTCCACTACACTTTTTTATATTTGTATATTCATTATCTATTATTATGAATAACGATAAATTTATTTTCTGCCTTGAAGCAGTTCCTGACATAGAAACAAGCACTACTACCGAAGTAGTCAAAAACTTAGAACAATTAGCAATTGAACAAGGCATTACAAGTATTTACAAAACCTGTGATACTATTGAAGGATTAGAAGAAAGCCTAAATGCTTTACTTTATGATGATCATAGCTTTGGCGATTATGAAATCATTTATTTAGTGATGCCGGGTAAAAAAAACACCATTTGCCTCAATAACTACTATTACAGTTTTGAAGAAATAGCCGAACTTTTTGAAGGCAAAATGAAAGGTAAAATCGTCCATTTTGCTAATGCCAAAGTATTGGATTTAAATCAGGAAGAAGCCCAATATTTTTTGGACATTACAGGTGCCCGTGGTGTTTCGGGTTATGGTTCATCTTATAATAAAATACCTAGTAGCGGTACCATTGACAAGGCTTTCTTTAGTTTATGCCAAGAGCTAGACGATGTAATAGAAATTGTTGAAGAATTACATCAAAAACACTATGCTCTCTGTAAACTACTGGATTTTAGATTGTATTATTGAGCATAAAATAAGCTTCCTTTTTATAAAACAGTCAAAAAACTATTTTAATTTTTAATACCTTTAACTAAGATTAATAAATTAAACATTTTACATCTATGAAAAAGAAACTCATTATCACAGCACTTTTATTTGGAACATTTACATTTGCCAATGCACAAAGCATGGGAGATATTACAAAAGCAACCAATACAGCAACCTCGGCAGCTGCAAGTTCATTTGATGTTGCCAGTATTTCTAATCAGGTTATGGGGCTATTATCTCCAAAATTAAAATTAACCGATGCTCAAAAACCAGCCGTGAATTCATTAGTAAATGAGATATTAAATAAAAAGAAAAGTATTCTGCCTACCAAGAAAACTGACGCTGCAGATTATACTTCCAAAATGACTGCCACTAGAGAGTCTTTTACAGCTAAAATAAAAAAATTAATTACTCCAGCGCAATTTACTGCTCTTACCCCTTTGTTGCCTAAATCGGCTCAATCACTTACTCCTTTAGCGCAAATGTTATTTTAAAATTCAAATTTATAATAGCAAAATACCTTAAAAAGTAAACACTCCTGTTTTGCTTTTTAAGGTATTTTTGTATAAAACATAATAGCTTACAAAAAACATCCCCTTTCTTATGACAACATTTAGCAAACAATTATCCTTGCGTTGGTCTGATTTAGATCCCAATTTTCACTTACGTCATAGTGCCTATTATGATTTTGGCGCACAACATCGTGTTGAACTACTCGAACAATTAGGATTAACATTAAGAGTAATGCAAACAGAACACATTGGTCCCATATTATTTAGAGAAGAATGTGTTTTTAGAAAAGAAATCAAACTCTCAGACGTTATTATCATGCAAACGAAAATGGCAAAAATGAAAGCTGATGCTTCGCGTTGGTCTATTATTCATGAGTTTTATAAAGAAGATGTTTTGTGTGCAGTCATAACCGTAGACGGTGCCTGGATGGATACCAAACTACGAAAACTGGCCTCTCCTACTCCACAGCTTGTGGTGGATGCGCTGAGCGTTTTTCCTAAAAGTGATGATTTTATAAGTTTATAATTAATTTAAAAACCAACGAAATATGTTTACAATCGAACAAATAAAAGAGGCTCATGCTAAAGTAAAAAGTGGTGCTGATTTTCCAAATTACATACAAGATTTAATCATTTTGGGCATAAAAGGATACGATACCTTTGTAGATGATGGCCATGTTCAATATTATGGGGTAAATAATTACTCCGTTACTGCTGATGAAAAATATGATGAAATAAAAATTGCTGCATCAGCCAATAAAGAGCGGTTCATCGAATTTTTGGTGATGCACCAAGATGGTCAAACTGATTATTTAACTTTTTGCAATCATGCTGGCCAGTGCGGTATTGCCCGATGGAGAGTTGATATCATTGAAATGACCTGTACTTATTTTGATAAATCAGGTTATGAAATTTTAATTGAAAAAATTTCGGTTTAGATTAAAAAAATAAAAGGTGGCTTTAATTAGCCACCTTTTAAATAATAATCAAAAACTAGATAGTTATACTAAATCGAAACGATCTAAATTCATTACTTTATCCCATGCAGAAACAAAATCATTTATAAATTTTTCATTTGCATCACTACTAGCATATACTTCAGCTATGGCTCTTAATTCTGAATTTGATCCAAAGACAAGATCAGCTCTCGTTCCTATCCATTTCGGCTGACCTGTATTATAATCGTTCCCTGCATAAAGTTCCTTATCATCAGACAATACCTGCCATTTGGTATTCATATCCAAAAGATTTACAAAGAAATCATTAGTAAGCTGACCTGGACGATGGGTAAAAACACCATTCTTTGATCCATCAGAATTAATATCAAGCACACGCAGCCCGCCTAAAAGCACGGTTAATTCTGGTGCAGTTAGCGTCAATAAATTTGCTTTATCAATAAGAAGTTCTTCTGTAGATACAACCGATTTTGTATTGCGATAATTACGGAAACCATCTGCTTTGGGTTCAAGATACCCGAAAGATTCAACATCAGTCTGCTCTGAAGACGCATCCATACGACCCGGTACAAAAGGAACAGTTACTGAAAATCCTGCTTCTTTTGCCGCTTTCTCAACCCCAGCATTACCTGCCAAAACAATTAAATCAGCCAAAGAAATTTTTTTGCCAATTAGCTGCGAATTGTTAAATTCTGCCTGAATACTTTCAAGTTTATCCAAAACCTGTTTAAGTACAGTAGGATTGTTAACCTTCCAATCTTTTTGTGGTGCCAGTCTTATACGCGCGCCGTTTGCTCCTCCGCGTTTATCTGATCCTCTAAATGTTGAAGCTGAAGCCCATGCTGTTGCAACTAATTGCGAAGTGCTTAAACCTGTATTTATTATTTTTTCTTTTAATTGTACGATATCGTTTCCATCAATTAGTAAATGATTAACTTCTGGAATAGGATCCTGCCATAACAATTCTTCTTGAGGAACATCATCTCCAAGATAACGAGAGCGCGGTCCCATATCACGATGGGTTAACTTAAACCATGCACGAGCAAAGACATCAGCAAATTCATCTGGATTTTCAAGAAAACGGCGTGATATTTTCTCATAGGCAGGATCGAATCTTAGTGATAAGTCAGTTGTCAGCATTTTTGGTAAATGTTTTTTTGCACTGTCAAAAGCATCAGGAATAATTGCTTCGGCATTTTTTGCAATCCATTGGTGTGCACCAGCTGGACTTTTAGAAAGTTCCCATTCAAAACCAAATAAATTCTCAAAGAAGTTATTACTCCATTGCGTTGGTGTTTTTGACCATGTTACTTCCAATCCGCTTGTAATTGTATCAGCCCCTTTCCCTGAACCAAAACTGCTTTTCCATCCAAAACCTTGCAATTCCAGACCTGCTGCTTCTGGCTCTTTATCCACATGATCGGAAGGTCCTGCTCCATGGGTTTTACCAAATGTATGTCCACCAGCAATCAATGCTACCGTTTCCTCATCATTCATAGCCATACGGTCAAAAGTATCCCTTATATCTTTTGCAGCCGCAATAGGATCGGGATTACCATCAGGTCCTTCTGGATTTACATATATAAGTCCCATTTGTACAGCAGCAAGAGGTTTTTCTAAATTTCTAGAGTGAATTTGACCATCCGCATCATCATCAGATGAAACAACTCCATGATCTTTCGGCACACCATCCGAACCATTATTATAACGTTCATCTCCACCAAGCCAAGTAGTTTCAGAACCCCAATAAACGGCCTCCTCAGGTTCCCAAACATCAGCTCTTCCTCCTGCAAAACCAAAGGTTTTAAATCCCATCGATTCCAAAGCAACATTCCCAGTTAATATCATCAGATCTGCCCACGATATTTTTCTTCCGTATTTTTGTTTTATAGGCCATAATAATCTTCTTGCTTTATCAAGACTTACGTTATCCGGCCAGCTATTGAGCGGAGCAAAACGCTGTTGACCAGCACCAGCACCTCCCCTGCCATCATGAACACGATAAGTTCCTGCACTGTGCCAAGCCATTCTAACAAATAGACCGCCATAATGACCAAAGTCAGCCGGCCACCAATCTTGAGAATCTGTCATTAAATCGTGGAGGTCTTTCTTAATCGCATCTAAATCGAGGCTTTTAAACACCTCTGCATAATTAAAATCTTCCCCCATCGGATTGGATAAGGATGAATTTTGTCTAAGGATTTTTACTTGCAACTGATTTGGCCACCAATCAGTATTTTTTGTACCTGATCCAGCACCTTGTTTTGAACTACCTCCCGAAAACGGACATTTGCTTTCTCCGCTAGAATTCTGATTTGTATTACTTTCCATAATGTGATGATTTTTAAAAACTTACTTACGAATTTACCAAATTTAATTTTATGATAATATTTTTTACAATAGATAAAATTTATAGTTACAGTTCAAAAACGTAATTTAGAATTATTCTGCCTTTGACCAGAATACCTTTTTTATTTGTAATTTAGTTAATGATAAAAACACATTTATTAGAGTTTAAAATTTTCCAAATATGACTTAGCAATCATTATATAAATACCACAAACAATAAATTTTAACACTATGAAAACTGATTTCAAATCTGTTGACGAATACATCCAAACTTTTCCAAAAGACATACAATTGCTCTTGGAAAATGTCCGCGCATCGATTATCAAAAAAGCACCTGAAGCCGTTGAAAGTATATCGTATGGAATGCCTGCTTACAAAACAAACGGAAAACCTCTAGTCTATTTTGCCGGCTATAAAAAACACATCGGGTTTTATGCAACACCAACAGGACACTCGGAGTTTGCCAATGAACTTTCCAATTACAAACAGGGAAAAGGTTCGGTTCAGTTTCCTATTGACCATCCAATTCCTTATTGGCTGATAGAACAAATTGTTGTATTTAGGGTAAAGGAGAATGAGTTAAAATCTAGTAAACATTAAATGGCTAAGTTTTAGTCAAAAAAACTATGGAATACAAATATTTAGGAGCTGATACCTGCTATACGCTACAATCTTGTGAGCTGAACTCCAGCTCACAAGGATTTTCACTACTATCAGGGCTAGAGCTTTAGTATTCCTGAAAACTATTTTTATTTAAACAACAACTTTTTACGTTTTATTAAATCGCTTCCAAAAATTAAATGCCTTTCCACTTTTTACTAAAGAAACGTCACCATAAAAAAGTCTTCCTGTTTTTTCCTATAAATCTCTTTATAATTATATCCGACTCCATAATAACTAACATATCT
This sequence comes from Flavobacterium sp. WC2509, assembly GCF_052683105.1. NCBI lineage: Bacteria > Pseudomonadati > Bacteroidota > Flavobacteriia > Flavobacteriales > Flavobacteriaceae > Flavobacterium > Flavobacterium sp. WC2509. The sequence goes on from NZ_JBQZFG010000001.1 coordinate 794,466, forward strand.
TGTCTCAAATACAGTGCAAATTTCGCATTCCGATAGAATCTTTAAAAAAACAACTATTGGTTGTCAAAAAACAACCATAAGTAGTCTATTTACAACTAATCGTAACTGTATTTATTTGATTTCGAAAATGGATCCGAAGTATCTTTGTCGGGTAGTTTAATTAGAAAAATATAAAATAAATCGCTATGTTAAAGTCAAATAGAATTGGTGATAAAATTACCGACGCACGAAAAAAAATAAACATTTCTCAAGCCCAGCTTGCCGAACGTCTATTTATTAGTCCACAGGCAGTTGGAAAATGGGAACGAGGAGAATCAATGCCAGACATCATTACGCTTGATCGTCTCGCTGAAATTTTGGGTGTTGACCTAAACTATTTTTCCGAAAACTTTCAATCTATAGCCATCACCGCTACAGCTAATGCCCCTTTGATTGCACCATCCGCTGGGTTGCCATCCGAAAAGCAACAGGATAAACTCCGCTGGGATATGTCACGTTCAAACCTCGCTGACATTGACTTTTCTGGATTAAAAAATCTACACGAAAAATTTAGTTCTTCCAATATCCAGCGTTGTAAGTTTGTTGGTTCAGATTTATCTGGACTTCTTTTAAAAAGCAATAATGTTGATAGCTGTGATTTTTCCAGTTCAGATATCAGTGGCAGCCACATTCAACGCTCTAACATAGACAAAAATCTGTTTAAAAATTGTTCATTGAAAGAGACAGAATTTTCAGAAAGTAATATTGGTGACTGTGATTTCTCTAATACCGATTTTACCGGTGCATCGTTTAAATCCAGTAACTTCGAAAAAAACACAATCAATAATGCTATATGGAACCGTACCTCTTTTATTGGAATAAAATTTGACGATACAGTCTTCAATGGCATATTGAAAGATTGTTATTTTGAAAACTGCGGTTTTTATCGAGTAACTTTCCAGAATGCAACGCTAATCAATACTTTTTTTAAAAATAATAGCAGATGGAAACGTGTAGTGTTTATTGATTGCAAAGTAGACCAAATGACTTATGCCTTTTTAAAAAACGAAAAAGCGGATTTGTCGGGCCTCACATTACTAACAGAGTAAAATTTAGTAATTGTACTAGATTGAAGTTTAGCATACATTCTCACAAGCACTTACCAAAACTAAAGGTACTCCTATCAAAACCTTAGGACAACCTACCAAAATGATAGGAGCTCCTACTAAAACTAAAGGATCTCCTACCAAAAAGATAGCTGCTCCTACTAAAACCAAAGGAGCTCCTATCGAAACCATAGGATGACCTACTAAAACTAAAGGACCTCCTACCAAAACCATAGGACAACCTACCAAAATGACAGGAGCTCCTACCTAAAACATAGGACCTCCTATCAAAATTATAGGTACTCTTACCCTCTTACTTAGTACTTAATAAGTATTCTATACTATTTTAATCCTAAAATGTTCTTTTATGCAGTGAGTTGTGTGAAGGATGGAAGCGGCATCCTTTTCTTTTTTTTCTTTAAAAAAAGAAAAGATACAGCGGACAGCCTGACCTTGTTGCACCTGTAAATAGTATTCAAAACCAGAATGTTCTGCAACGAGGATACACCCAAAAATAACTACGTATTTAATCCGAATCTAATTAGACACTATTAAAAATCATTCTAATTTAGAAAAAAAACAACAAAATAAGTACACAAATTAAGTATTTATACGTATGTTTGCGTAGTAATACTTAATTAACAGATTATGATTAATGTAATAGTAGTCGGAAACGGCATGGTAGGTTATAAATTTTGCGAGAAATTCATTTCGAAATCTGGGCAAGAAAATTATCAAATTACAGTATTTGGCGAAGAACCAAGACGCGCTTATGACAGAGTTCACTTGAGTGAATACTTTGCAGGAAAGACGGCTGATGACTTATCTATGTCTACAGCAAATTGGTATGAAGAAAATAATATTATATTAAACACTTCGGAGTTAATTACAGATATCAATAGAGAGCAAAAAACGATACATACGCACTTAGAAAAAACGTATGAGTATGATTACTTAGTTTTGGCGACAGGTTCTGCTGCTTTTGTTCCACCAATCGAAGGTGTAGAAAAAGAAGGAGTTTTTGTTTACAGAACTATCGAAGATCTTGATGCTATTATGGCTTACGCCAAAAAAATAAAAGCCAATGGTGCTACTGAAGCTGCCGTTCTTGGTGGTGGATTATTAGGATTAGAGGCTGCAAAAGCTGTACGTGATTTGGGATTAAATCCTCACGTTGTTGAATTTGCACCACGTTTGATGCCAAGACAATTAGATCAAGGCGCAAGTGATATGCTTCAATCTAAAATTGAAGAATTGAATATAGGAATCCATCTTAATAAATCGACTGAATATATAGATGGTGAAGAGAGCATAAAAGGAATGATGTTTGCCAATGAGGAATTGTTAAAGGTTGATATGTTGGTAATATCGGCTGGGATAAAACCTCGTGACGAACTAGGAAGAGTTTCGGGGCTTGAAGTAGGCGTTAGAGGCGGAATCGTGGTAAACAACCAAATGCAAACATCAGATCCTAATATATTCGCTATTGGGGAGGTTGCTTTATACAATCACATGATATACGGACTTGTAGCTCCTGGTTACGAAATGGCCGATGTTGCTGCCGAACAAATCCTTAAAGGGGATAAAACGATGAGAGAAACCATCGATATGTCTACTCAATTGAAATTAATTGGAGTTGAAGTTGCGAGTTTTGGTGATCCTTTTATTGAAAATGAAAATGTTACTGCAATTGTTTATGAAAACAAATTTAGCGGCATCTATAAAAGAATTAATGTTACCAAAGACGGGAAAACACTTTTAGGAGGAATCTTAGTAGGAGATTCATCTGATTACAACGGATTGTTTCAAATTTATGCTAATGCTATGGCATTGCCTGCAAATCCAGAAGATTTGATTTTAGGTTCAAGAGGTGGTGAAGCATCTACTTTTGGAAGCGCAACTGATTTGCCTGATACTGCAGTAATTTGTTCTTGTGAGAACGTTACTAAAGGAGCACTTTGTTGTTCTCTTATTGACGGTACTGCAAACACTTTAAGCGATGTTGTAAAATTAACTAAAGCAACTACTGGTTGTGGAGGTTGTAAGCCAATGGTTGTTGATTTGGTAAAAGCAACTCAAAAATCATTAGGAAAAGAAGTAAAAGACAGTATTTGTGAGCATTTCAACTATACAAGACAAGAATTATTTGATATTGTAAAAATTAATAAATACTCGAATTTCTATGATGTAATTGATCATCATGGTAACGGAGACGGTTGCGAGGTTTGCAAACCAGTAGTGGCTTCGGTTTTCTCAAGTCTTTATAATGATACTGCAAATAAACACGTTACTACGCAAGATACAAATGATAGATTCTTGGGTAATATTCAAAGAAATGGAACTTATTCTGTAGTACCTAGAATTGCAGGTGGTGAAATTACTCCTGAAAAATTAATCGTAATCGGAGAAGTTGCTAAACAATTCGACTTATATACCAAAATAACAGGTGCACAACGTCTTGATTTATTTGGGGCACAATTAAATGATTTGCCTGCTATTTGGAAAATATTAATCGATAATGGTTTCGAAACAGGACACGCTTACGGTAAGTCATTAAGAGCTGTAAAAAGTTGTGTGGGTAATGCTTGGTGCCGTTACGGTATGGATGATAGTGTTGGGTTTGCTATTGAATTAGAAAATCGTTACAAAGGAATCCGTGCTCCTCATAAGATCAAAGGTGGTGTTTCGGCTTGTATCAGAGAATGTGCTGAGGCAAGAGGTAAAGATTTTGGATTGATCGCTGTTGAAGGAGGTTGGAACCTTTACATCTGTGGAAATGGAGGAGCAAATCCTAAACATGCTGTTTTATTAGCAGAAGCAATTGATAAAGAGACTGTACTTAAATATATGGATCGCTTCTTGATGTATTATATCAGAACTGCAGGGCCTTTAGTTCGAACTTCAACTTGGTTAGAAAAATTAGAAGGTGGATTAGATTATCTAAAAGAAGTTATCATTTTTGACCGTATCGGAATTTGCGAAACATTAGATACAGAAATGGCTTCTTTAATAAATAGCTACGAATGTGAGTGGAATGAAGTTCTGGAAAAACCTAGATTAATGAAACGTTTTAATCACTTCGTGAATTCAGACGAAAGAGATGACAACATTGAATACGTAGAGTTAAGAGACCAAAAAATGCCAAAAGCTTGGTAATCCAAGCCAAATCTTAAATCATAAAATATTAATAATAATTTCCGCTCTCAGCTCTGCTACTCCTCATAAGGTGGGGCTGGGATCAGAAAACAAAACTAAATCCCATGGAAGACCTATTAACTCAATACGAAACCGTAAATTTAAGTGCAGTAAAAGTTTGGTTCAAAGCTGGAAAAATTAAAGATTTCCCAAGTAATAGAGGCGGATGTATTAAATATAAAAATAAGCAAATTGCGATTTTTAACTTCGAAAGAAGAAATGAATGGTACGCCTGCCAAAATGTTTGCCCTCATAAAATGGAAATGGTTTTATCTAGAGGAATGACAGGTTCTGCAGATGGAGTTCCGAAAATTGCTTGTCCAATGCACAAAAAAACATTTTCATTAGTAGACGGTTCTAATTTAAATGGAGACGATTTTAAAATCGCAACTTACCCTGTAAAAATTGAAGGAGATGAAGTATTCGTTGGGTTTTTAGAATAATGTATGTATCTTTGAAATAAGCATATTACTATGTGATAGTAACTTCTTATATTAGGACATACAAAATTGTAATCCTATAAAATTAGTAGCTCCCAATGATTTTATACTTTTTCAAATGAAAACAATGCCTTTTTTAAACGCCAGCGCGTGGATTGATGCCGAAAACGAAGCCGATCCAAACAGTGAAGTATATCAGGATATAACCTATCCAAAAGAATTATTATATTCGGACAGAATGTATGAAAGACTAATGGACTTTCAACCAAGCGCTTCCGAAGAAGTTCAAATAGCAGCCAAAGCACAACATATTTGCCGTTGGAAAGTAGCACGAGAAACCTATCCAATGGATCGTGTTGGATATTTAAAATGGCGAGAAGATTTAAAAAAATTCCATGCAAAAACTACTGCCGAAATCTTAAAAAAAGCAGGTTATGAAGATGCATTTATAGACCGTGTTTCTTTTTTAATTGAGAAAAAATTACTTAAAAAAGACGAAGAAACACAACTTTTAGAAGATGTTATTTGTCTGGTTTTCTTAGAATTTTATTTAGACCCATTCGTACATAAACACGATACCGAAAAATTAAAAAACATCATTCTAAAAACTTGGAATAAAATGTCTGAAAAAGGACATCAAGAAGCTTTAAAAATTAATTACACCCCAGAAAATCTTCAATTAATAAAAGATTCGTTAGGATTGTAATTTGATTTTGGTTTAAAAAAATTAGAGCCACAGATTAAAAAGATTTCCACAGATTATTTTTTTCAAAAATCCTTTTAATCATTTCAATTTGTGGCCAATTTAAAAACAGTTAGGGTCTTCTAGCATGAAAAAAAAATCCAAAGTATCTTTTGATAATATTTCTTTTAAAAAATTAAGGCGGTTATACTTATTTGCCTTATTAACTATTGCTGTTACGGTTTTATTGAGTCAATTATTGATACAATACAACCTTAACAGTCAATTGAGTGACTCTCGTATTATCAATTTTTCGGGAAAACAAAGATTCCTCAGTCAAAAGTTGACTAAAGAAATTCTGATATTAAATTTTGTAACTGATGCCAAAAAAAGTAAGGCTGAAATTGACAAAATAAATGAGATCATTCAGCGTTGGAAATTCAATCAATATGCCGTTGAAAAAGGAAACGACAGTCTTGGTTTTCCAAAAGAAAAAAGTAAAGCACTTACGGATTTATTTACAGCTATTAAGCCAAATTTTGAGGCTCTTTTACAAGCTTCTACTACATTTTTGAATAATAAAAAGCTAGGCATTAACGAACAACAGAATCAGGAACTCGTTCAAATTATTATAGAAAATTCAGCTATTTTCTTAAACAAAATGGACGAAATTGTTGGTCATTACGACAAAGAAGCTCTCGAAAAAGTTAGATTACAAAGTAGAACTGAGTATGCTATTTTATTTTTCACTCTATTAATACTGGTATTAGAATTTATTTTTATTTTCAGACCAACCAATGAAAAAATAGAAACATTAATTTCAAAATTATTATTTTCGGAGAAGAAAGCTTTAAAACTAGCACGCAACACCGAAATCATTAGTGAGGCCAAAGAAAACTCCGTTAAAGAATTAAAATCACTAAATTATGCAATGGAGAATACTCTACTCTATTGCCGAATTGCACCTGACGGTACTATAATTCATATTGGAGATAAATTTTCAAAACTCATACAGTACAATCCGTTTCATACCGAAATAAAGTTTGGAGAAGTCTTATCTCCTATCGAAAAAGAACAATTATTCATCGATCGCATTGTACTCGAAAACCACCGGAGAGGCTGGCAAGGCGAATTAAATATTACTACCAGAGCAGAACAATCTATTTGGCTGGATCTTTCTTTGATTCCAGTAACGATAAAAAAAGATGAATCTGAACTCTTAATAATTTGTTTTGATATTACCGAACGTAAAAAAGCGCTTCAAGAAGTGGAACGTCTCAACACGATAAATATTAACAACAAATTAAACCAGCAAAAAATAATTTCAAGCAAGATTGTCGAGAATCAAGAGAACGAACAAAATAGAATCGCAAGAGAAATTCATGACGGAATAGGTCAAATGCTTACTGGATTAAAGTTCAGCCTTGAAAGTATCAACCTAGACGATAAAGAAAAAGCGGCCCTAAAAATAGAATACTTAAAAAAACTATCCCTCGATATTATCAAAGGAGTTCGTACCGCAACTTTCAATTTAATGCCTCCAGAATTGAGTGATCATGGTCTCAATTCTGCACTTTCCAAACTAACTTTAGAACTTTCTAAACTAACCGGAAAAAATATTTTATTTTATAACAAAACCGATTTTAGTGCCCGATTAGATTCTTTAATCGAAATAAACATCTATCGACTCACACAAGAAGCTATTAACAACGCCATAAAATATGCGGACTCTACTCATATCATTGTACAGCTTTCCCACAGCGCTACTCTTTTGAGTATCATCGTAGACGATAACGGAAAAGGTTTTGACATAAATGCTGTTGAGAAAAAGAGAAATAGTGAGTCTGGAATGGGAATGCTCTTTATGAAAGAACGCATTCAATATATAAATGGTCGTGTTTTCTTCAATTCGATTCCTAATGAAGGGACTCGAATTACCTTTAATGTTCCTATTTAAAAATCATAGATTGATTATTATTTAAATATACACAGTTGACATAGATCAAATCCTTTTTCTAATAGCTTGCATAAAAAATTTGTGGAATAATTTTCAACCATTTTTGACCACATATTATAAAACAAAAAAGTACAGTTTTCACTGTACTTTTTTAGGTTCCAATCTAAACTTTATTATTTTACAAACACTTTACAAATAGGCTTATTTTTGCTAAAAATAAATTAATTCTATTTAGTAATGAGACTGCTTTTCGGTTTTAATTCGTCTGGACTGTCTTTAGAATATTTCTTAAATTGTTCTCTCGACTCTTCTGTCAAAATATTTTGAATCAATTTTAGGTCAATTTCAGTTTTAGGATTAAAAGCATCAGAATTCATGTATTTCTGAATACTATAAAATAATTGTTTTGATGCAGCATCTTTTTTAGCATTATTCAAATCAACACTTGAAACTAAAAGTTTTCCTTTTCCAACTTTTACTTCAAAAAAGTTAGCCAAACGACGGTTCATAAACCATGTATCTATAGGCTGAACAAGTGGTTTGAAATCATCTGGAAAATCCTCTAAGTTCATGACTTGTGTATTATTCAAAATACTCCACCATTGCAAGTTAGAATGATATTCTGTTGGAAAATCTTTGAAGACAGGGTTTTTAGGATCTACAACAATTCCTAAAGTATGCGGAGGTTTCATTTGAAACCAAGAAGTATTCCAGAAAACTGGTAAAAATGTTTGTACAACTTCTTTTCCTTTAACCACTTTTCCTGCCAAATTCAAATATACTTTCCCACCTGATTTCAAGATATCTTCAGCTTTAGTATCCAAAATATCAGTATAATAAACCTCAGACTTAATTTCTGGTAACGTTTTTGGATACACCCAAAATTCCCAATGATTTTTAAACGAAGTTCCTTCAATAGCAACGGTGAACGTTAGCTTTTGAGCAACTGTAATACTGTTTAATTCAACAGCTTCAATTGCGCCAATTTTGTTGAGCCCAAAATTAATTTCAGTTGAAGGGAAAGTTCCTTTTTTGAAAACATTTCCATTTTCAGAAGTTATTTTCCAATTGATGTTTTTGTTTAATTTTTCTTTACCAAAATGCGAAATTTCTATTGCTGCCGAGAAACTTTCATCGTTTGTGTAAACAAATTTTTTAATTTCTGCTAATGGAACAGTGCTATTACTGTATTCTTTAAATTCTACATTATTAATATAAGGTTTTGGATCCCAAAAAGGGTCTAATATCCCTACTAATGCTGTTCCTTGTCCAGGATAATCATTTAGTGAAAGCAATTGATATCCTGCATAATCAGGAGTACGCAAAGCTTTTTCCATAGTAAATTTATAACTCAAAGCTTGTAATTTTCCTGAAGCCATAAAGAAATCATGAGCCTGTGAAGCCATGTGATGATCTTTTAAATCTTCTTGAAATAATTCAAAATTTAGAGCTTCGAGTACTCCTTTGTATTTTTTAATTTCATCAAAATTTGGAAAAACACAATATTGTCCCATTTCATGCGCCACAAAAGGAACATTGAATTTTTCTATAGCTTTAGTAAAATCGTCAGTTGTAAAAGGAGTAGCTCTTTTCCAATCTAAATCTCTTGCGCCACCACGAACCATAAATTCATTATTATCAATCACAGGCCAGCTACCTCCTACTGATGCTCCAGTATATAAACGACGGCTGTCTTTTTTAATCCAATAATTATTGAATTCAGTTAAATATTTAACCTGATTTCCTCTAGGTTCGTTTCCATATGCCAACATGCAATAAGAGGCATAATTACCATAGTATTTTTCCATTCTGTTCGTTTCATCATAGATGAATTTATCGATTGGTTTTCCATTTCCAATTGACGAACCATGATTGGCCCAGCTTGGTCCTTCAGGCTGTAAATACACACCTGCTAAATCCGCAGCTTTAAAAGCAGCTTCTGGTGGACTCCAAGAGTGGTAACGCACATGATTTAATCCGTGATCTTTTATTACTTTAAATATTCGAACCCAAAAACTAAGACTCATATCAGGATAAGCAGTGAGTGGAAAAACAGCATTATCAACTGTTCCTCTTAAAAAAACAGGGCGACCATTAATGATAAAACTACGTCCTTTAGCTTTAAAATCTCGCATCCCAAATTGGGTTTCAGTCACATCCTTACCTGATTTTTTATCAGTTAACTCTATTTTTAATTTATACAGCGCAGGATCAAATTCATCCCAAGTCAAGAAATTGTTTCCCATAGGCAAATTGACTTTTATCGTGTCGTTTTTACCTGTAAAACTATAAGAAGCATTTATTGGTTTGATTTGGTTCTTCTTAGCAGAGTTGAAACTATTCCCAAAAATATTAAGTGTTCCATTGTATTTATCATCCTTGATACCAGCTAAAGCAATTACAAGTTGTACTTGTTTGTTGGCTAAATCTGGATAAGCCTGAATGTTATCGACATATAAACTTGAAGTCGAAATCAGTTTTATTTTTCCAATGATACCGTTCCAATTTCCTTGTGTGTGATCAGTTAAACTGTGGGAATCAATTCCGACATTAATATCCTTAATTCTGTTATCTACACAAATAGTCAGCGTATGTTTTCCAGGCGTAAGTAAGCTACTCAATTCATATTCATGAGGAGATACCATAGAGTTTTGCATACCTACTTTTTGACCATCAACCCATAAAACTGTTTCGGTGTGAGGGCGTTCTAAAAACAAACTGATGTGTTTTTGTTGCCAATTATTAGGAATTATCACCTCTTTTTGATACCAAGCAGCACCAACATATCTTTTCTTTGGTGTAAGCCAGAAAGGGAATTTAGGCTTAGGTTCTCTGTATTTTTTAAAACGAGGATTGAAGTAAAAGGAACTATCATAAATACTTCCTGTCCATTCGGTTTTAATAGTGATATCGTTTCCTTTTCCGTTTGTAGTCATCGATCCAGGTAAAGCAATCGTTTCTTTTAGTTTTTTACTAAACCATTTTTCGTTGACACCTTGATCCTTTGCATCTTCTTGAAACGACCATTGTCCTTCAAGATGAATAGTATCTCGCGTTTGAGCTACTATTTTTCCAATATTGGAACTAAAAAATAGTAAACTGATAAATAGTAATAATTTGGTTTTTGAGAGCATAAGTTTTTTTATTTGTTCTGCTTGATTTATGGTTATTATAATTGCGTATTTCGCTGTTTTTGTGAATTCTAAATTAGTATTGAAATTAAATAATATTTATACAAATTTTGGATGCAAAACTAAAGATTATTTTAATTTTTCTGCAAATATTTTAAGAATAAAAACTTTTTTACAATCTTATTTTCATGATAATATAACTTAATTTGAAAATTAATTCCATTAGCAGTTATATATTCAACAAATTAGATATCAAAAAATTATTTAAAAAAAATTATTTTTTTCAACTCTAAAAATACATGAGTGTAAAAAATACAATTATAAGCTAAAATTACCAACCACGGTTATAAATTGTAAAACAAAATTGCTATAAATTGTTTTACTTTTACATATTAAAAAAATTCTAGTGGAAAAGCTATATTCTCTCGTCATTCATCCTCCCAAAGAAATTCTTGTTCTGATAAAATATATGAAAGATCAGTTGGCAAATGAAGTAGGCTGGTACAATAGCAGAAACTCTGTTGGACATATTACCATTTGCGAATTCACAGCTACAGACGAAATCATTGAAATTATTAAAAAGCAAATAAGTCAATTATGTAACTCTTTGAGTCCAATTAATGTGAATGTAAATACGTTTGGTTCATTTCCAAATGGAGCATTTTTCATAGCTCCAGACAGTGATTCAAAAAAAGATTTGAAACATATTATGAAGCATTTTAACAAATCACTTCGGCTCCATAATATGAAAAAAAGTGACAATCCACATCTCTCCATTGCCCGACGATTAAGTCCTGAAAATCTAGAAAAAGCAAATCAATTTTTTAACGCAATAAATTTAGATTTTATTTGCGACAGTGTGGTTTTGAGACAATTTGATGAGAATGTAAAACAGTTTTTTGTAATTGATACTTTTCCTTTTACTGACAATCCAAAACCTCAATTAATACAGGGAACTCTATTTTAAACAGTCAAAAAGCATTAAATTGCAGCTTCAAAATATCAAAGAATTCAGCACCAAATCGTCACTACATGAAAGCTTCTGTAAAACATACTTTTATTATTATTTTATTGCTTTTATCGGCAACATTAAAAGCACAAAAAACAGCCATAAATTTTATAGAAAACGATTATAAATCAGCACTAGAACAATCCAAAGTTTCCAAAAAAACAATTTTTGTTATGGTCTATGCTACTTGGTGCACCCATTGTAATAAAATGAAAAGCACCGTTTTGAAAGATCCTGCTGTGATTACTTTTTTCAACGACAATTTTATCAATGTAATGATGGATCAAGAAACACAGACAGGAAAAGACTTTATGAAAAAATTCAACGTAAAATCCTTTCCTACTTTTCTGTTTTTGGATCAAAAAGAAACCCATCTTTATAGTACTGGAGGCGAATTTACCACTCCAGAATTTCTTGCTGAAGCTCAAAAAGCGTTGAATCCAAATACACAATTGCCTTATTTGGAAAGAAAATTTAATGAAGATATAAAAAATCCCGAAAACTGTTTACTCTATTTGAATGCCTTAAGAAAAAGTGTTGATTCTGATAAAAGCGATGACATTACTGCCAAATATTTAGCAACCCAATCCAAAGATCAACTAATAACTCCTATCAATTGGAAAATTGTTGCTTTTGGCGTTAATGATTTGAATTCAAAAGGATTCGAAACAATAATAAATAATCAAAGTGATTTTGCCAAAGTGGCGTCACCAAAAAGAGTGGAAGCGAAAATTGTAAGTGTGGTAAAAAGAACATTAACCCAAAACATGAATTATTTGGATTCCATCAACTATTCGAAAAACAGGATACTTGCAAAAAACATTATTATCGCCAAAGTAGATTCTTTGGTTTTCAAGTATGATTTACAAATGTATGAAGCTACAAAAAGCTGGAAAAAATACCAACAGACCACTTTAGAATCTGTTCAAAAATGGGCTTGGAATGATTATTCTACGATTAATGGGATTTCTAAAATTTATATTGAACATATAAATGATAAAGAAAATTTAAAATCAGCTATTTCTTGGGCAAAACGCTCCATTGAAATTAATAATTCTGCCGAAAGCACGCTGTTATTAGCGAGATTGTACAATAAAATAAATGATAAAAAAAATGCAGTAGAAAATGCCCGAAAAGCTAAAAGTATAATTATTGCAATGGGTTGGAACACCAAAGAAATCGATCAGTTTTATGCGGATTTGGGAATCAAGTAAACCATAGACTAAAGCCAATTAATCTTTTATTTACCGCAAAGTACGCAAGATTTCCATCTCAATATCAGTATTTCGCAAGGTTCGCAAAGCTTTGCGCTCTTAGCGCTTTTTTAAGAATCAAAATCCTTGCGGTTAAATTTCTTTAGTTTTTATTAGAGTTAGCTCACTTTTAAATCTGTGGCAAAAAACAAAAAAACCTGCAGAAAATTAATCTTAGCAGGCTTCATTTTCGAAATAATTGATTTAGTAAGCACTTTATTTCTAGTTTTTCTTCAATCGGTCCATCAGCTCTCTTCTGTAGGTAATGCCAATTGGGAGTTTTTCTTTTTTGATAAAAACAAAATCTTTGTCGGCATCGTCAATTTTATCGATAGCTACAATATATGATTTATGAATTCGCATAAAGTTTTTTTCGGGAAGGCATTTTTCTAATTCAATGGTGGTAATCGAAGCCAAATACGTTTTTTTTGCTGTATGCATTTTCACGTAATTGCCGAAACTCTGCGCATATAAAAGCTGGTCTAATTCGATATCCATCAAATACCCGTCGACTTTTACGCTTATGGTATTGACAATAACTTCTTCGGGCTCGGATTTAATAGTTTCAATAGAGAAAAAGCGCTCAATAGCCTTTAAAAATCTTGGAAAATAAATGGGTTTTAAAAGATAGTCAATCACGCCATAATCATAACTTTCTAATGCAAATTCAGAATAAGCGGTAGTCAAAATGGTTTTCGGGTGATTGGGAATAATCTTCAATAATTCCATTCCTGAAATTTCGGGCATATTGATGTCCAAAAACATCAAATCAACTTTATTCTCCCGAAGATAATCCATCGCTTCAATGCCATTATACCCTTGAAAAACCAATTCTAATTGTGGATTTTGCTTGATATAATTTGCCAAAACATAATGCGCTGCTGGTTCGTCGTCAACAATAATGCATCTTTTTGGTTCTTTCATTACACCGTCTTTTTAAGTTGCAGTTTCAAATCTACAATATAGGTGTTTTTATCATCTTTAATATCCAATTTATAGTCTTTCCCATAAATCAGATTTAAACGTTCGATGGTATTTTTCAAACCAATTTTTGTCGAAACCACATCGGTTTTCTTCGGAATTGAATTGACAACATGCAAATGCAGTAAGCCGTTTTCGACCGTAATAATGATGCGGACAAAACATTTTTCAATAGCGCAGGTTCCGTGTTTGAAAGCATTTTCGATAAAAGCAATCAACAGCATGGGAGATACTTTATAAGCATTTTCATTGTCAATTTTGCAATCGTAAGTAATATCGCAACGATAACCAACCCGCTCTTTTTCCAATTGAATATAACTATTAATAAACTCCAATTCGTCTTCTAGAGAAACGCATTGCTTGTTATTGCTTTCCAATTGATAACGCATCAATTGTGACACTTTCATAATCAAATCGGGCGTTCTCTCAGGAAATTCCAGACTGATTCCGTAAAGCGTATTAAAGGTATTGAATAAAAAATGAGGATTCAATTGTCCTTTTAAAGAATTCAGCTGCATTTGATTGAAAAGAAGTGTTTCGTCTGTTTGTCTTTTATTGATTCTGTAGAATTTAAAAACAATTATTGGACTCAAAATACAAACCAACGTTCCTAAAACACTCGCCAATTGATAAATATAACTTCGCTGATGCGAGTTTTGGTACAAATGGCAATTCGCAAACATCTTTAAAGACGTAATTTCATATAAAATTATCGAAAATACAAACACTCCTAAAAGGGTCAAACCAATATAAGTTAATGGTCTTTGTTCTTTGAATAATATAGGTAGTATAAAAAAACGGTTGAATTGGGCATGCATGTATAAAATGCAGTAGAAAAAAATACCCATCAAAATAGAAATGAAAGAACTAAATAACATCCAATCATTTTTTAAGGTATAAATTGTAAATGAAAAAGCAACGACGGCAATTTCCTGCCACCATTTATTCTCCATTATATCATTAAACTTTTTATTCATTTTAATACTCAAATAGTCTGCAAATTAACTACATTTTTTTAATTATTATTCCCAATAAATGACCAATTGAATTCGTCATTTATAATATTTGTTCATCATTTAAGGAGGCATTTATCGACTTAAGAGAAATAATTTTGAAGGATAATTTCATATTTGAGTTTTATGTATTTCAAAAAAATTACTTTATTATTTTTCTTGATTTTTGCCACCTCTGGCTTTTCACAAACCCTGTCTTTAAAAGAAGCGATAAAAACAGGTCTTGAAAACTATGGTTCTATAAAAGCAAAAACCAATTACAGTAGCGCTTCGCAGGAAACACTGAAACAATCCAAACGCGATTATCTGCCTAATCTGAATTTATCGGCTCAACAGGATTACGGAACAATCAACGGGCAAAACGGTGCTTTATACGGTTTCAATGGTTTGGGAACCGCTTCTTCCGGGCCAGCACTTCCTGAGCAAAACTGGAACGCCGCTTTTGGGGCTTTGTATTTGGTCAATATGAACTGGGATTTTTTCACTTTCGGGAAAATTCAGGAGAAAATCAATTTGGCTAAAGTTGATATTCAGATAAAAGAAAAAGATTTGAACCAGGAAAAATTCCAACAGCAAATCAAAATCTCCTCTGCTTATTTAAATTTATTGGCAAGCCAAAGATTATTGATTTCACAGCAAAAGAATCTTTCCCGCGCCGAAGTTTTCAAAAAGACAGCTGTAGCCCGAGTTAAAAACGGATTATTGGCCGGAGTCGATTCAACATTGGCGACTGCCGAAGTTTCTAAAGCTAAAATCGCTTTGAATCTGGCTCGAAATTTCGTCAAAGAACAAAATAACAAACTAGTGGATTTGATGGGCGTTGCTCCACAGGATTTCATTGCCGATACGCTTTTTGTGAATCAGATACCAAAACAATTGGCTTTCGACGAAAAAGCATCAGACAGCCTGCATCCGCTATTGCAATTCTATAAAACAAAAGTTGATTACAGCAATCAGCAGGTCAAATTATACAAACGTTTTTATTATCCAACGATGAGTGCGTTTGGCGTTATGCAGACTCGCGCATCTGGTTTTAATACTGGCTATGCCATCGATCAGACTAATTTTACCAGAAACTATTGGGACGGCGTAAATCCGGACCGCTCTAATTATTTGGTTGGAATCGGAATCAGCTGGAATCTGACGACTCCTTTCAGAATGAGCAAACAAGTGAGCGCTCAAAAGTTTGTGTCTGCAGCTTTGCAGGAAGAATACAATCAGACGGACAGAGAATTAAAGTCACAATTGGCATTAGCTGATGATAAAATAAAAATCACGCTGGAAAATTATGCGGAAGCTCCGATTCAGGTAAATGCGGCACAGAAAGCGTATCTGCAAAAATCAACTTTATATAAAAATGGCCTGACCGATCTAACCGATTTAACGCAAACCATGTTTACGCTGAATCGTGCCGAAATTGATCGTGACATCATCAATAATAATGTGTGGCAATCGTATTTGCTGAAAGTGGCGGCCACGGGCAATTTTGACTTATTTACAAATGAATTTTAATATTTTGAAAAATATTTTAAACACATAGAAACATAGGCAGTATTAATTTTTAATTAGTCGTTTCACTTTATTTTAGAATACATAGTCTATGTGAAACCAATTATTGGTCTATCAAAATCTTTTTTTTCTATGCCTCTATGTGTTTCATTTTTTTCTTAATACTTACAACTAAATGGGAATTTTAATTTAAAATTATATGAATTTAATACGTTTTGCACTCCGCAAACCCATCTCTATCTTAGTATTGGTGGCAGGTTTATTTTTCTTCGGAATTGGTGCCATCAAAGACATCAAGGTAGATATTCTTCCGAAAATGAATTTGCCGGTAATTTATATTGCGCATCCTTTTGGAGGTTATACACCAGATCAGATGGAGGCTTATTTTGCTAAAAACTACGTGAATATTTTACCTTTTGCCAACGGTATAAAATCGGTAGAAACCAAGAATATTCAAGGGTTAATGATTATGAAATTAACCTATTATGAAAACACCAATATGGCGCAGGCCGCTGCCGAGTTGGGTGCACTTTCCAACAGGATACAGGCGGCATTTCCTCCAGGAACACAGCCTCCGTTTATCATTCGTTTTGATGCTTCTTCGTTGCCGATCGGACAATTGGTATTGAGCAGTAAAATACGTTCCAATAATGAATTACAGGATTTGGCCAACGTATATGTTCGTGCCTCCTTTACATCCATTCCAGGTTTATTATCTCCGGCACCTTTTGGAGGAAGCCCAAGAACAGTGGAGGTTAACGTAGATCCTGATTTATTGCGTTCACACAATATGACGCCTGATCAGATTGTTGAAGCGATTCGTGTGAACAACCAGACAGCTCCTTCGGGAAATGTTAGAATTGGAAATACCAACTACCTCACGCCTACCAATAATACGATTAAAGAAATTAAAGATTTTGAGCAGATTCCTTTGTTTAAAGGCGGTGTTCAAAACTTAAAATTAGGAGACGTTGCCACTGTAAAAGATGGTGCCGATGTTACCAATGGATACGCTTTGGTAAACGGAAAACGTTCGGTTTATATCAGTATTGCCAAGGCGGGAGACGCTTCGACCTGGGATGTGGTTCAGAAATTAAAAGCTGAACTGCCTAAAATACAAAGCACACTTCCCGAAGATGTAAAATTATCTTATGAATTTGACCAGTCGGTTTATGTAATCAACTCGGTTAAAAGTTTAATAACCGAAGGAATCATCGGAGCAGTTTTGACTGGTTTAATGGTTTTGTTATTCTTGGGAGACAGACGCGCGGCCTTGATTGTAATTTTGACGATTCCAATTTCGATTATTTCGGGCGTTTTGTTTTTGAAATTATTTGGGCAGACGATCAACTTAATGTCATTGAGCGGACTGGCTCTGGCAATTGGAATTTTAGTGGATGAAAGTACCGTAACGATCGAAAATATCCATCAGCATCTCGATATGGGAAAACCCAAAGCACTCGCCATTTGGGATGCCTGTCAGGAAATTGCATTGCCAAAATTATTGATCTTGCTTTGTATTCTTGCCGTATTTGCTCCGGCATTTACAATGGTTGGAATTCCGGGAGCTTTGTTTTTGCCTTTGGCATTAGCCATTGGATTTTCTATGGTAATTTCGTTTTTGCTTTCGCAGACATTTGTGCCTGTAATGGCAAACTGGCTGATGAAAGACCATCCAAAACACGAACATGCATCGAATATAACGGATGATGAAGCCGAATTTAACGCCTGCGGACTGACTCCAGAATCGGAGAAAGAATTGATTACGCAGAAAAAAGCCTATATCGAAAAAGACGATACTAATAATAACGGAAAAATTGGTGCTTTTGAGCGTTTTAGAATCCGATTTATGAGAACATTAGATCGATTATTTCCGTTCAAAAAAGCTGCTGCTTTAACCTATTTGATTGCAATAACTGCTCTTGCCATTGTGTTTATTTCGTTTATTGGAAAAGACGTTTTTCCTAAAGTAAATTCAAGTCAGTTTCAGCTGAGAATGCGCGCTCCCGATGGAACCCGTATCGAACGCACCGAAGAAAAAGCAATATTGGTACTGAAAGAATTGAAAAAAATGGTCGGTAGCGAACACATCGGAATTTCTTCGATATATGTAGGTTCACATCCGTCGTTGTTCTCTATCAACCCGATTTATTTGTTCATGGCTGGTTCTCACGAAGCCGTTTTCCAAGTGAGTCTGAAAGATTATGAAGCGGATATGGACGAATTTAAAGATGATTTTCGAGCTCGAATCAAAAAGATTCTTCCGGATGTAAAAATTTCGTTTGAACCTATTGAATTGACTGACAAAGTTTTGAGTCAAGGCTCTCCTACTCCAATCGAAATTCGAATTGCAGGAAAAGACAAAAAGCGAAATGAAACCTATGCCAATCAAATTGTAGAAAAGCTTCAAAAATTCTCTTATTTCAGAGATGTGCAGATTGGACAGCCAATTCATTATCCGGCGATGAATATTGACATAGACCGAACTCGTGCCGCCGAATTGGGCGTGGATATGAATGATATTTCGCGTTCGCTGATCGCTTCGACCTCATCGTCAAGATATACGGAGAAAAACACCTGGATTGATGAAAAATCAGGTTTATCCGTAAACGTTCAAGTTCAGGTGCCGCTGAATCAAATGAAAAGCAAAACCGATATCGGAGAAATTCCAGTATTGAAAAATTCGCTTCGTCCTGTTTTGAGCGACGTTGCCAAAATTACACCCGGTTTTGTAAGCGGTGAAAATGACAATTTAGGGGCCATGCCATACATTACTGTTACAGCAAACATCCACGAAACCGACTTGGGGACGGCTACAAAGGATGTAGCTGCAACGATAAACTCATTGGGCGAATTACCTCGGGGGTTATTTATCAGTCCAATTGGTATGAGTAAAGTATTGGAAGAAACATTAAGCAGTTTACAAGTTGGATTATTGGTTGCCATCTTCGTAATCTTCTTAATGCTGGCCGCTAATTTTCAATCGTTCAAGGTTTCGTTAGTTATTTTAACGACAGTTCCAGCCGTAGTTTTAGGTTCATTGCTAATGCTTACAATTACAGGTTCAACGCTGAATTTACAATCGTATATGGGAATCATTATGTCGGTTGGGGTTTCGATTGCGAATGCCGTTTTATTGGTTACCAATGCCGAGCAATTGCGAAAAATAAATGGCAATGCATTAGAATCGGCTCGTGAAGCTGCGGCACTTCGTCTTCGTCCGATTATCATGACTTCGGTAGCTATGATTGCGGGAATGCTGCCAATGGCAATTGGTCACGGCGAAGGAGGCGATCAGGTTTCTCCGTTAGGAAGAGCCGTTATCGGTGGCTTATTATTCTCGACCTTTGCAGTGCTTCTTATTTTGCCTTTGATTTTTGCTTGGGCACAAGAACACACCACAACACAATCCGTTTCTTTAGATCCAGAAGACGAAGAAAGCATCCATTATATCTCATCAATAAATAAGTCAAAAGTTTGAAAGTCATAAAGTTGAAAGTCCTATCGTGGTAAAACCTTTTATCCTTTTCACCTATTTATTAAACAAGACATTACATCATATCTATTACATAAAATAAGAAAATGAAAAAAACTAAAATTATACAATCGACCGCGCTATTCTTTATAGCATTGTTTTTTCTAAGCAGCTGTAATTCAAAGAAAGAAGAAACTGTTGTCACAGAAATTGAACCGAAAACAGAGACTTTTCTTTTAGCAAAAGAAAAACTAACAACCGAACTGCGTTTGCCAGCCGAATTATCCGGTTTTCAGCAAGTGGATTTATACGCAAAAGTGAGCAGTTTTGTTAAGGTATTAAAGGTTGATATTGGAACAGAAGTCAAAAAAGGACAGCTTTTGATAGTTTTGGAAGCTCCCGAAATCAGTTCACAATTGGCTGCAGCCGAATCGAGATTAAAATCGATGGAAGCCATTTATACAACCAGCAAAAGCACCTACAACCGTTTGTATGAAACCAGCAAAGTAGAAGGAACGATTTCCAAAAATGATCTGGAAATGGCAAGCGGCAAGAAAAACTCTGATTATGCGCAATACCAAGCAGCAATTGCGACACATAAAGAAGTTATGAATATGAGAGGATATCTTGAAATCCGCGCTCCTTTTGACGGAGTTGTGGCTGCAAGAAATGTAAATTTAGGAACTCTTGTTGGTCCTGGCTCTACTTTGCCTTTATTAACGATTCAGCAACAGGATAAACTGCGTTTGGCAGTTTCTATTCCCGAGCTGTACACAGGTTATCTGCACCAAGGCGACGAAATGAGTTTTAATGTAAAATCATTGCCCGACACTTTCAAAGCTACGATTCAGAGAATGTCCGGCGCTTTGGATTTGAAACTGCGTTCGGAGCGTGTAGAAATGGACGTACACAACACCAAAGGGAATTTATTGCCCGGAATGGTTGCCGAAGTTATATTACCGCTTAATGCAAAAGACAGCACATTTGTAATTCCAAAATCGGCATTGGTGAATTCGGCCGAAGGAACTTTTGTGATTAAAGTCTTAAACCACAAAGCCACTCGAATCGATGTCAAAAAAGGAAGAGAAATTGATGATAAAATTGAAATATTCGGTGATTTGAATTCAAATGATAAACTGGTAAAAATTGCCAGCGAAGAAATTAAGGAAAGTGATGATATAAAGGAATAGTTAATTAGGTTAATTGGGTTGAAAAGTGCTGTAAGACTTAGGTTTTATGGCACTTTTTTTTAGGAGCTGATTACTTCGTCAGTTCGCTTCGCTCGTGTCCTGCTATTCGTTTCAATCTTTTGTGCCGAACCCCGGCACAAAAGGATTTTCATTGCTATCAGGGCTAGATGAAATGTTTAGTTTTTCAAAGGAGATTTCCTTTTTTAAATTAAATACATATATTTACTACAATCATAAAATTTATATCTCACAAACCAAACAATGAAGATACCAACCCAATTCGAAGAAATATTAAAAACAAATCAAACCAATTACTCTATAGTATTAGATGTAATATCTTCTTTCGAACCTATTTTAAATGATAGTAATTTATATTTTTTTGATGAATATACTAATCATGGCATAAAACATATTGAAAGTGTTTTAGAGGCTTCCAAATTCATTATTACGGATGAATCCTTTAAGAATATAACTTCAAGCGAAATTGCTATTTTGATATATTCAATAATACTCCATGATTTGGGTATGCAGATTGAGTTGCCAACTTTTAATTCCTTATTAAACGGAGAATATGATAAATACAAAGTTGATATAATAGATTCAAAAACATGGAAAGAATTATGGGAAGATTACTTAAGTGAAGTAAAGCGATTTAATTCTATTCAAAAGAAAAACATATTCGGAAACGAATCAATCCCTTTCAACATACCTAACCTTTCAAACAAAGATAATTTAACTGGTTATGATAGAAAACTAATTGGAGAATTCATAAGAAGAAATCATGGAAGATTTGCTCATGAAGTTGCACTATTTGGATTAAAAGGAGAAAATGGTTTACTTGAATTTGGAACAAACAAATTAGACACTAAAACAAAAGAATTAGCGGGTATTTTAGCAAGAAGTCATAGTATGAATATTAGGGATACTTTTGATTTTTTAAATGATAATTATCATGATAGTTGGAGAAATCCTCATAATATTAATATTATTTATTTAATGATAATTTTAAGAATTTCAGATTATATTCAAATCGATAATACCCGAATTGACCCTTTTCTATTAAAATTAAAATCATTTAACAGCCCAATTTCTAAAATTGAAAACGAAACTCACCTTGCAATAAATTCTATCAATTTTAATCAAATTGATAAAGAAAATATATTTGTGGATTGTAGTCCGAATGATAGTGAAATGTATGTTAAAATAAAAACTCTTATAGGAGATATACAAAATGAATTTGATAAATCTTGGGCGATATTAGGAGAAATTTATGGTTTTATTCCAAACAATAAACCAGCAATAAAATTTCGAAGAATTACTTCTAATTTGGAGAGTAAATCTTTTTTAAACAAACTAAAATTCATTCCTGAAAAAATAACCTTTAAAGTTGATAATAATTTATCTAAATTATTAGTAGCTCCTCTATATGGAGACAAACCTACTTTTGGAGTTAGAGAATTATTACAAAACTCGATTGATGCCTGTTTAGAAAGAAAAGAAATTGAATATTTCAATAAAAATTTTAATTATATTCCCTTAATCGAAATATCAATCGAAAGAATTGATGAAAATCAGAGTGTTTTCACTATCAAGGACAATGGAAAAGGAATGTCTTCAAATGAAATAATAAATTATTTTTTAAATGTTGGCAATTCATTTAGAAAAAGTATGGATTGGAAAAAACAGTTCGTAAATGAAGATGGAAAATCAAAAATCAATAGAAATGGTAAATTTGGAGTTGGAGTATTGGCGTCATTTTTACTAGGGAAAGAGATTAATGTTATTTCCAAAAGTTTATTAAATAGTGAAGCTCATTCATTTAAAGCTAGCATAGATTCGCAATTTATAAACATCTCGAAGACAGTAGAAAAAGGTGATTTTGGAACAATTATTACAATTTTATTAGATGATGAAAATCGAAACAAATTATTAAATCATACCACAGAAAATTATTATGATAAATCACTAGAATGGACGAAGTGGTATTTATATGACGAACCAAAAATAACATATTCAATTGATCAAAAGATTGTTGAAATAAAAAACAGTTTAAAAGACATCAATTTATTTGAATTTTCAACAGAAAACTTTGAAAAAATTAGTTGGTTTTATAAAGAAAATGGATCATATTCTAAATTAATAGCTTGTAACGGAATTTTAATTACTGAAAAATATTCCATAAATAGATTTAAAAACGAAAAAGACGACCCTCATAATCTAATAAGTGACAAACCAAATATTTTAGTAACCGACAAAGAAGGAATTTTTCCAGTCAAATTAGATAGAAACAATATAGATTGCGATGAATTTCCTTTTGAAGAAGAATTGTTTTTAGAAACTGCAAAACACTTTATCGCACAATTATTGAATTTTGAAATAAATCAGAAGGAACAAAAAAAATATGATTTATTACATGATGTAAATATTCTTTATACCTCTGAAGGATTCACCTTAGATTGTGACTATTTTTTAAATGGTTTAAAAGATAAATTCAACATAATTAGATTAATTACTGAAACAACAAAAATAAAAATTGATTTAGATAAATATAAAAATTGCTTATTTCACATAGTTTTTAATGAAAAAATCCTATTATCTTACCAAGAATCTAACGTTGCTCCACATTCTGGAGGTAGAATTATTTTAAAAAAAGAAAATTTTAACCAACTTTTTAAAAGCAAAGTAAAAAGATTACCTCTTTATGTAAAAAATAATATCAAGATCATTGAAGAAAATGATGATTATGTTATTTATTCAATTTATTATTACAAGCTTGAACCAAGCTTATTAAAAAGTTTAAACGAAGTTGATTCTGACCTTCTTTCTAAAGTCCTTTCAATTCAAGAAATTACCCATGATTTTTTTAGTACAAAAGGTGGTAAAGTCCTAAATGATTTATTCGCAAAATATATAAAAAATGATTTCGTTATTCCTTATGATTTAGAAAAACGAAAAGAAGTTTACAAAGAGGCATTCAAAGAATTAGAATATTATATGAAGAAATAACCCGATCGTGCAGATCTGCACAACGATAGCGCAGAATTGCATTCTGTGCCCTCAAAGAGAGCAGTCAAAAAAATATTTAATTGCCAATTGGAATGGGCACAGTTTGCAAAACTGCGCTAACGGGAGCTTTGCGGAGCAGGAAGAAATACCCGCTCTCCCAAGAGTTCTATAGAAACGTGAATGCTACGCAAATGTCTCTGACTTTGCATTTCTTAAAAAGCTCTTGAAAAATCATAAACATGATAAAAGTCTCCCGACTTTTACCCGATCGCGCAGATCTGCACAACGATAGCGCAGAATTGCATTCTGTGCCCTCAAAGAGAGCAGTCAAAAAAATATTTAATTGCCAATTGGAATGGGCACAGTTTGCAAAACTGCGCTAACGGGAGCTTTGCGGAGCAGGAAGAAATACCCGCTCCCCGAAGAGTTCTATAGAAACGTGAATGCTGCGCAAATGTCTCTGACTTTGCGTTTCTAAAAAAGTTCTTGAAAAATCATAAACATGATAAAAGTCTCCCGACTTTTTCCGTGAATGATTTTAGAATTGTATAAATTTCAAAAGTTATAAAAAACTGCAAAGTAACAAAGCTGTTATTTTGCAGTTTTTCTTTTCAATAAATAATAAACATTTCGATTTATAAGCAATCATACTAGCAAAGGCGCTGAATTTGAAAGATAATTACGGGAAAAGTCGGGAGACTTTTATTAGATTAACAGCTTTGAAGAGTATTTAAAAGAGGCACAAAGTCAGGAGACTTTGCGAAGCGGGGAAACCTATTTTAGGACAAGACACCAACCCGATCGCGCAGATCTGCACAACGATAGCGCAGAATTGCATTCTGTGCCCTCAAAGAGAGCAGTCAAAAAAATATTTAATTGCCAATTGGAATGGGCACAGTTTGCAAAACTGCGCTAACGGGAGCTTTGCGGAGCAGGAAGAAATACCCGCTCCCCCAAGAGTTCTATAGAAACGTGAATGCTACGCAAATGTCTCTGACTTTGCATTTCTTAAAAAGTTATTGAAAAATCCTAAACATGATAAAAGTCTCCCGACTTTTTCCGTGAATGATTTTAGAATTGTATAAATTTCAAAAGTTATAAAAAACTGCAAAGTAACAAAGCTTTTATTTTGCAGTTTTTCTTTTCAATAGATTAAGGGATATTTCGATTTATAAACATTCATTATAGCAAAGGCTTTGAATTTGAAAGATAATTACGGAAAAAGTCGGGAGACTTTTATCAGATTTACAACTTTGAAAAGTATTTAAAAGAGGCACAAAGTCAGGAGACTTTGCGGAGCGAGGGCACGATTATAAATCCACAATTACATTATAAGAATGGAACGCCATAATAATATCAAGGCGTGCCTATCGATTGTGTAGGCGTCGCCTTCATTTTTGATAGGCACGCCTACCTCTTTTATAGGCGCGCCTATCGATTTCATAGGTATCGCATTTGATTTTGATAGGCTCGCCTATACTTTTTGCAGGCATCGCATTTGGTTTGAATAGGCGTGCCTCTTGATTGTTTAGGCAAGCCATAATTTCAGGTAGGCTCGCCTATGATTTTGATAGGCGCTCCTATGGTTTTAATAGGCGTGCCTTATGATTGTTTAGGCGAACCATAATTTCAGGTAGGCTCGCCTATGATTTTGGTAGGTGCTCCTATGGTTTTGGTAGGTGCTCCTATGGTTTTGGTAGGTGCTCCTATGGTTTTGGTAGGTGCTCCTATGGTTTTTAGGTGCTCCTATGGTTTTGGTAGGCAAGCTACCAAAACCATATAGCAGAATTACTTCGTCAGTTTGTTATCGCTCAGGCAATCTTATTAAGTTAAGCTTTGTTTTTTCTAGCAAAGGCGCAAATTTTAGAACTGATTCCTTTGCGACTTCGCGTCTTTGCGTGAGCTATATTTTGAAAAAACATGGCAAGAACCCCGACCGCGCAGATCTACACAACGATAGCGCAGAATTGCATTCTGTGCCCACAAAGAGAGCAGGCAAAAAAATATTTAATTGCCAATTGGAATGGGCACAGTTTGCAAAACTGCGCTAACGGCGAGATTTTGCGGAGCGGGGCTTTTGTAAAACAGAGAATTTTTAGGAATTTTATACTATCCCAACCGCACAGATCTGCACAACGATAGCGCAGAATTGTATTCTGTGCCCGCAAAGTAAAGCAAACAAAGCATATAAAATTGTCCAATATCAATGTTGTACTTCTTATATTTGTAAGAATAAAGAATAATATGTCAACAAAATACAAAGCAACAACTACAGAAGAAGCTTATTTTATTACCATTACAACAGTCGGCTGGATTGATGTTTTCACAAGACTCAATCAAAAAAATATAATAATTAATGCATTGCAATACTGTCAGAAAAACAAAGGCTTAGAAATTTATGGCTATTGCATAATGAGCAGTCATATACATTTATTGTGCAAAGGAACTGAGGGATTTATATTGTCTGATATCATTAGAGATTTCAAAAAATTCACATCAAAGAAAATAATTCAGACAATAATTGAAGAACCGGAGAGCAGAAGAGAATGGATCTTGGATTATTTTCAAAAAGCCTGTGAGCATTTAAAAAAGGATCAAACTTACAAAGTTTGGCAAAATGGTTATCATGCAGAACAC
Organism: Flavobacterium sp. WC2509; assembly: GCF_052683105.1. Taxonomy (NCBI): domain Bacteria; kingdom Pseudomonadati; phylum Bacteroidota; class Flavobacteriia; order Flavobacteriales; family Flavobacteriaceae; genus Flavobacterium; species Flavobacterium sp. WC2509. Next base: position 821,029 of record NZ_JBQZFG010000001.1, read on the forward strand.
ATTTATAGCAATTCTTTTATTAAGCAAAAAATAGATTATATCCACAACAATCCTGTGAAAGACAAAATTGTGACTTTAGCTGAAGATTATTATTTTAGTTCTGCACGAAATTATGCAGGTTTAGAAAATGATTTAGATGTAGTGTTGCTAGATTTGTTTTGATGTTTTTACAAATTATTTTTGATTTGCTTTTCGGGCACAGAATGCAATTCTGCGCTATCGTTTAGATGTTTCAAAAATTAAAAGACAAGTATTTTGATTTACTTTACGGGCACAGAATGCAATTCTGCGCTATCGGATTTGTTTTGATGTTTTTACAAATTATTTTTGATTTGCTTTGCGGGTACAGAATGCAATTCTGCGCTATCGTTTAGATATTTCAAAAATTAAAAGACAAGTATTTTGATTTACTTTATGGGCACAGAATGCAATTCTGCGCTATCGGAATGGCAATATAAAGGAATAAATCGCACATCCAAATACAAACAGCAAACCCGATAAGCTTTTAAAAACTTACCGGGTTTTATTATTTTAAAAATTATATCTTATTATTTTTATTTAAAATTTAACTGCAATTTTTCCTATTGTTTTTCCCGATTCTAATAACCGATGTGCTTCTTTAAAATTATTTGCTGTTAAACCAACCAATGTTGTTTTTAAAGTAGATTGAATCGTTCTGTTATCCAGTAAATCGGTTATTTTATTTAAGATATTATGCTGTTCGATCATATCTTCTGTTTGAAACATCGAACGCGTAAACATCAATTCCCAATGAAAACTTACGCTTTTTCCTTTTAGCTGACGAAGGTTTACATTTTCTAGAGGATCACTGATTGAACCAATGTGCCCTTGTGGTTTTATCAACTCGACAAATGCAGACCAATATTGATTTATATCTACAAAATCGACAATAAAATCAACCTGATTAAAACCATTTTTTCGAACCTCATCAACTAGATTTTTGTGATTGACAACAAAATCGGCTCCTTGCTCTTTACACCAATCAATAGATTCTTGACGAGAAGCTGTCGCAATCACGGTTAATCCCGCTACTTTTTTTGCCAATTGAATAGCAATCGAACCCACTCCTCCTGCTCCGCCAATTATCAAAATAGTTTTGCCTTTGTCTTTTTCCGGATTGATGCGAATTCTGTCAAAAAGTATTTCCCAAGCAGTTAAGCCTGTTAATGGCATTACAGTCGCTTCTTCAATACTTAGCGATTTTGGCTTTTTGCCCACAATGCGCTCGTCTACAATTTGATATTCGGCATTACTGCCTTGTTTGGTAATATCGCCTGCGTAATAAACCGCGTCGCCAACTTTGAATAATTTTACATTTTCGCCAATGGCTTCTACAGTTCCAACAGCATCCCAACCAATGATTTTGGGTGTTTCCAAAACGGTATTTTTGGCACTGCCTTGTCGAATTTTAAAATCAACCGGATTGACAGAAACGGCATCAATTTTAACTAATAAATCATTTGCACCCGGAATCGGTTTTGGAATTTCAAATTCAGCAAAGCTGTCTTGTTCAGTTATGGGTAACGAGGTTTTAAATCCTACTGCTTTCATATCCTAATTATTTTAATTGAAATTTATATTACAAAGATAGAGACAATCTAAATATTAAAAATTGTAAATATCCATTATATACTTGTACAAATACATTAAAACATATTTAAATGCAATGCTTTAATAGTTTTGTTTGTGCACGTAAAGTACAACAATCCCATCGGCTAAAGTTTTTATGAAAAACTAAATTTCTCGCTTAGCCCCGATGGAAGCGGTATCCTTTTCCTGGCTTCTTTAGACAGGAAAAGATTTAGCGGACAGCGGGACTAAAGGTCTTTATGAAAATGAATGTTCTGCTCCTAAAAATTATCACCCCCCTTAGTTCCTTAGCTTAATGGTAAATAATTGACCAAAAACGCAGTATCTTTATGAGCCTTAAAATTTCGCAAACCTCCTATAAATTAAAGCAGTAATTAATTTAGAATTTTAAATAATCCTATAACAAAACTCAATAATGATGTAATAGTTCCTAATTTAAGTTTCTCTAATATTGCTATGAAAATCACAGAATTCATTAATTAACAGACTTATGAAATTCAATATACAAAGCGAGATCATATATGAAGTAGTTTCACCCACTACATTCATATTCAACATACATGCATTACGAACCAATAGCCAACAAATCATTACCGAATCCCTTACTTTGAATCCTCCGATAGATGTTGAAGAGTTTTCATATAACTCTGGGGCTGGTCGATTTTTGAGACTAGAATCTATTGGGAATACAACGTTCTCTATTGCTTATAGTGCTACTGTTGATACCAACTATACTGTTTTTGATCAACGTCAGGAATTTCAAACTGTGCCAGTAGCAAAACTCGATGGCGAAATAATACCTTTCTTATTTCCGAGCAGGTATTGCCAATCTGATAAATTACAAAAATTAGCTTATAAAGAATTTGGATCAATAGAGAATATTTATTCAAAAGTACTTGCTATAACAGATTGGATCTATAATAATGTGGAGTACGTAAGCGGAAGTACCAACTCTGGAACTTCAGCTCTTGATACGCTAACAGAGCGAGTTGGAGTGTGCCGTGATTTTGCACATTTGGGCATAACTTTGTGTCGGGCATTGTCGATACCTGCACGCTATCTTACCTGTTATGCCTATACTTTACAACCACCCGATTTCCATGCTTGTTTTGAGGCCTATATTGGCGGTAATTGGATTGTATTTGATGCAACACGACTTGTTCCTCTAAACAGTCTGGTAAAAATCGCTAATGGCCGTGATGCGGCTGATGCGGCTGTAGCAAACATTTTTGGGAATGCCACATCAACAAGTATTAAAGTATCTTGCGAATTAGCAGACGATAATTTTACTCCTTTTTGGTACAATGAAAATGTATTGAACGGATTTTCGATACAGTAAAGAACAACTGTTATTTACTAAAATCAACTAGTTTGGTCGTACCGTTATTAAATAGAATTGTAACCGTACCATTAGTCTGTTGAAGACTTTTTATTGGTACTAATTCTTTTGAACTCCATTTTTCTCCCGATTTTTTCCATAACATCAAAGTGGCATAAATCTGTGATTTTTCTGTTTGAGGCGTAAAATTAGCAGTTATATCAATCACCCTACTTTCAGTACTTACTGGATGCAATCCTTTTGCAGTTACCACCTCCGTTTTGTCCCAACCTAAAATTGGAATCATTGCTAATTGGTATTTTCCATTATCAATAATAGTCACCTCATACCCTTGCACTTTTGTTTTTGTAGTCTTAATTACTGTATTTAATTTAGGCAAAGCATAATGCCCCAAACGCATCGAAATAGCTTTGTCACTATTGTTTTTATCGACTCTTAAAATTCCATTTGCTAAAGGAATATCGGCCAAATTAAATTTGATATTTTCATCTGTTTCCAAAACAACATCACGGTAATAGACGTCATTTTCAAACTTTTTAAAAGTGTATAATCTAAAGGCTTCCCAATTATTATCTTTGTTTTTTATGACGTAATTCATAGCTACTTCACCATTGGCTCCATCCGCCTGCCAAGGAAAAGCACTATTATACGATAAGCGGTTATAGTTTTCTGTTGATCTAAACTTTTGCCAATCGCTTTTTACTTTCTCTTTGCACCAGGCTCTTACTTCTGAAGCTCCAATGTTTGGATAATCGGTAATTAAAATCTGTGAATCTCCCTGAAATTTATTGTAAACTTCATTCTTTTTAAACTCAGTATCCCAATCTCCATTGTTTTCTTTGGCTGTCCAAAAAGGATTGTTATCTGGAACAAGCAATCCTAAAAAAGCTTTCCCCATCCAATACACACTTCCTCTACAACTATAATTTTGAACTGCTGGCTCAAAAGCACCATAAAAACCAAGTGTAGGCACATTGTCTTTCATAAAATCCGGATGAGTTAAAAATTGCTTAATCACACCCGATGAAATTCTTCGCATCCATCCATAATTGATAGTGGGATCGTTTTGAAATCCCATCAAAGGAAAAGGTATAATAGCACCAATTCTATAACTAATACTCCTACCCCACATAATCATTTCACCATTTTTGCTAAACAAATACGGATAGTTAGTATTCAAATCGCTAAAATTCTTTTCAAATTTAGCAGCAATCTCCGGATAGTTTGCTTTCCCAAAATACTCTGACCAAATTGCCCCATACATCTGAAAAGCCCACATACTATAATAATCATAAGCAGGACTATCATTGTACCAGCCATTGCTTCTGTAATGTTTTAGTGATTTTTCTAAATACTCAACCAATAATTTTTCATTAACTGTATAGCCTTGCTGTTTAAAAAAACTAAGCACAAAAACATTAAAAAACTTCCAGTTAGAATCTACTGTTGGGCCATCTCCATAGCTAAGCATCACCTTTGCCAACTCGTCTTTTTGAGCTTTGGTTAATGGTTCCCATAACACCTCTGGATTGGTAATCATTGAAACTGCCAAGGCACCAAATTCGACTAATTTTTGATTTGCACCTCCATTTATAGGACGTGGTGCAATATAAGATGCACTCGTAGGATCGGTCAATTTGACTATCTGGTAGCGATAATAATCGGCGACTTTTATATTATTAATTACTAATGAAGGATTCTCTTTCAATAATGGAGAGGCTATAAATAAGGTTCTGCAAAGTCCTTCCAGTTTTTCTGTTGGAATTTGTTCATCTTTTTGCGGATAAGATTTACCAGGCTGCTTTGGAAACTGCATTGGATCATCTAGCGTATGAATATAACTAAATGCGCCTTCTAACATATAAAGTGCGGCATCTTTCCAATGTTGCTTTGTCATTCCTGTTTGAGGGCTCAAATCATAATTAGGTTTTACAATTTCAAAAACAGTATTCGATTTTTCTTTTTGCTGTGAAAATAAAGGCAAGCAAAAAATAAAAGCTATAAACAATAGTACTTTTAAATTATTCATATTTAAAAAATTACAATTTATCAGGTATAGAATACACTGAGTGAAATGGCTACATCTTTTATAAAATTGAATGTAACCCTAATTTAGCCAAATATAACAAACTTACTTCAATATCAATTTCACATATTTTTTTTAAATGTTATGCCTTTATGATTATCGAAATGAATACGATTTTCTCTAAAAAAAACAAAACTGGCAAAAAAACGTGACTTTATACATTAAAATTAATAGCTTTTTTCTTTAAAAAAAAGACACTTTGCTTTTCAATCTTATTTAAAAAGCGTAAAAAAAACACTTATTTCATTATCGTAAATCTTTTAAAAATTCAATTTCTATTCAGAATAAAAAAAGGCATAATAAATCATTCCACTTTCAAATTTTATAAAGATTTAAAAAATGTAGAGCAAAAAAATTTCGCAGGGTATTACTGAGTTTGAAAGGTTTTTCAAAGTAAAATGCTCATTAATATAAGTCAAAACTTATAATTAATAAATAGTATTTTTTTTAGTTAATTTATTAAATATATTCCCATTTTTAAAGAATAAAATTTTACTAATAATTATTTTTTATCATTTTTTTTAAATAATATCTTGTTTGTATTATTTTTTTCACATAGATTTGCGTAATCGATTGCATTCTGATAATCAATTAATTATATTTTAATTTTGTCTTTTGGCCAGGAACAAATATTAATTTTTAAAAAATTATTTATTTAATCAAAAACTTTAACCATTATGAAAACAAATTTTAAATTACTAGTATTATGTTCGATCATTTCTTTTACTGCGTGTGAAAACAATGACACTCCATTAGCGGAAAATGAAGCAACAACTAATACGACCATTACTTCAGAGGAAGCCAACACCTCAACCCATTCACTTACTGCAAAATCATCAACAGTTACAACTGAAGCTGCTTTAAGATCTGCCGTTGCTGCTGCGGTTGGCGGAGATGTTATAACAATTAGCGGTACCATAAATTTGACCAAAACTTTAGAATTAGCAAATAGCGGTACTTCAAGCTCAAAAATAAACCTAACTGGAGGTGTTTTAAATTGCTCCGCTTTACCATCAGGAAGCTGGGGAGTAAAAGTAAATGGAAGCTATTGGAACATCACAAATATGACAGTAAAAAATGCTCCAGATTGCGGGATAGTTTTTCAAATAGGAGGTTATAATTATGCCAATAATGTAACGACTTCAGCCAATGGAGATTCAGGATTACAAATTTACAATGCATCACATGACAATTACATCAAATCTTGTAAATCTAATGACAATTATGATGCTGCAAATGGAGGTGAAAACGCAGATGGTTTTGCTTGCAAATTATCAGCTGGAAAAAATAATGTATTCGAAAGCTGTACTGCTAATCACAATTCTGATGATGGATGGGATCTTTATGGTCAGCCGTATACTGTAACAATCAAAAGTTGTACAGCAAGCAACAATGGTTTTGGTACTAATGGAGATGGTAATGGATTTAAACTTGGAAGTGCTGGACAAACTGTAGCACATACTGTAACCAATAATACAGCTACAAACAATTTAGCATGGGGGTATGATGGTAACGGAAATACAGGTCACATTACAATTACTGGCAGCACTGGATCTGGAAATGGACAAGGTTTATTTACTCGTCTATATTAATTAAAAAACATTTCTAAATATTTTTTAAGAGGGTGCCCAAATAGCGATATCCTCTTTTTTTGTAGCATATATTATAGAATACATTATCATAAAAAAAACCGTTACTTCTTACCTAATAAGTAGTAACGGTTTTCTTAAAAAAAAAATATTTTCAGGTACTAATTCAAAACTATTTTTTCTAACTCTTCTATATTGTTGATTATCAATTTAAAACTCAAAGTAATACCCAAATAGTAATTATATTAAAGGTAATATAATGACAAAAAGTAAAATCTGATATCTGATGCAAAATTACATTATCATCAAACAAAAAGCAATACACATAGTTAAAATTATTAAATTACCAATAAAAAAGCACATAAACTAAACATTACACATGTGTTTTAACAAGGCAGCATTCGTAAATATATCATAATCAAGAGAAATTGATTTTATTATTTCAATAGAAATTACTGTGTTTTTTGATTAGTTTCCCAAATAGCCGGATTTTGATATAAAATCTGTTTCAAATTATCCGTTTTCAATAAGGAATGATAAATAAAAACAGGCCTTTTACTATTTATTGTTTTAAATCTACAAATGATAAAAAGCCTTTATCAGATATCGAAATATTACATATAAAACTGCGCTAATTATGCCAATTGCGACAAAAAAAGTAAGGCTATTAACAATTATATTAGGAATGAATTTCAATTTGGGATGTACATAACAAGGCTCGCGATGTAGATATTCGTGAACATTATTGGCGACTATTTTTGCTCTCTTTTTGATAATACTACTTAATTTAAATTAATCAAAATTGAAGAAAACCAAAGTTAGTTTTCATGTAGATTAACTAAAAAAACTATCTTAACAAAGATAAGCATTTTAAAAGCAGCATATCAGTATACCATTAAAAAACAATTAATTACAACTACTTATAATTTAATCTCCTATTTGAAAAAAAAAATAATAAAACCTTTTTTCGCTTCTTATTTCACAGATTAATTAAGTCAACCGTATAATACAAAAGAGGCTGTCTAGTGAAAAACTTGACAGCCTCTTTTAAAAGATATAAAAAACGATTACAAAATATAATCCGTATTGATGAAATTCGATTCTTTGCTGTTTAACAATTCTTGTAATATTTCGTTGTTATAAGCATTATCTTTTGAAGCAACGAAAGTTCTAATAGAGAACGAACGTAAAGCATCATGGATACTCAATGTCCCAAAAGCCGAATCTTTTCTTCCAGTGAAAGGGAAAACGTCTGGTCCTCTTTGACAAGAACTATTCAAGTTTACTCTACAAACTAAATTTACCAAAGTATCAATAAGTGGAGCAATTGTTTTGATGTTTTTACCAAACAAACTTACTTGTTGTCCGTAGTTTGATTCGGCCATATCATTTAAAGGCTCTTGAATATCTTTAAAAGTCAAAACAGGCACAACTGGTCCGAATTGCTCTTCATGATACACTCGCATCTCTTTATTAATTGGAAACAAAATCGCAGGGAATATAAAATTATCCGAGTGCTCTCCTCCTTTTGCATTAATCACTTTAGCTCCTTTACTGGTAGCATCATCAATTAATTCCTGAATATAAGCTGGCTTTTCAGTTTCTGGAAGCGGCGTTAATGAAACTCCTTTTTCCCAAGGATTTCCAAATTTCAATGCATCTACTTTCTCTGCAAAACGTTTGTTAAATTCAGCTGCTATATTTTCGTGAACATATATAATTTTTAATGCTGTACATCTCTGACCATTAAAAGATAAAGTTCCCGCAATACATTCTTGAATCGCCAAATCCAAATCGGCATCTGGTAATATAATCGCTGGATTTTTTGCTTCTAATCCTAATACCAAACGCAATCTGTTTTTGTTTGGGTGTTGATCTTGCAAAGCGATAGCCGATTTACTGTTTCCAATCAAAGCCAAAATATCAACTTTTCCAGATTTCATTATTGGCGAAGCGATTTCACGACCTCTACCGTAAACAATACTAATTACTCCTTTTGGAAAACTACTTCTAAAAGCTTCCAACAATGGAGAAATCAATAAAACACCGTGTTTAGCAGGTTTAAAAATAACTGGATTCCCCATAATCAAAGCTGGAATAAGCAATGTAAAGGTCTCATTTAATGGGTAATTATAAGGTCCAAGACACAATACAACTCCAATTGGTCCTCTACGTACCATCGCATTAATCCCTTGTACTTTAGAGAAATATGCTGAACGGCTATTTAATTCTTTATAACTTTCGATAGTATCCTGAATGTATTCTACCGTTCTGTCAAATTCTTTTTCAGAATCTCCTAATGTCTTGCCAATTTCCCACATCAAAAGTTTAACCACTTCGGTGCGGGTTTCTTTCATTTTAGCAACGAACTTTTCCATACATCTGATACGATCAACCACTTTCATCGTTGGCCATAATCCTTGTCCGTTGTCAAAAGCTGCTCTGGCAGATTCTGCTACCTCTAGTGCTTCTGCTTCTCCCATAAACGGAATAGAACCTAATAATGTTGGTTCATATTTTTCGGTAGAAGAGATCGTAGAATATACTGGAGTAGTTTTTCCAGTCCATTTTTTTAGTTCGCCATTTACCAAATAAGTATCTTGATTAAGCAGAGACGTAATTTGAAATTCCTGAGGTATTGTATTCATTCTTTGGTTATTTTGGTTATTCCTATTTCATTAAAAAAAAGGGCCGATGCCCTTTCATGTGATATTAAACTATATCACCTTCCCATTCTATAATTCCACCAAGCAAGTTATAAGCATTTTCTATCCCTAACTCGTTCATAATTTCACATGCTTTTGCACTTCTCATTCCAGAACGGCAATACACATAATAATTTTTACTCTTATCTAATGCAGCAATAGCATCAACGAACTCTTGACCTTTATGGATATCAATATTAATAGAACCTTCAATTATACCTTGATCGCATTCGTCTTCGGTTCTCACATCCAACAAAACTGCATTCTCATCGGCTTCCATTTTAGAAACCCATTCTTCTTGTGATAAATTCATAATATATATTTTTTTGTAAAAATACGAGGTTTTTCTCAAACAACACACCTGTTTTTTATGAATTAAACAATAAATCAAAGAAAACGTTTTCGTAATACAGAAAATATTTTAACACGGTACCCCACGTAATTTCAATTATAAATAAATCCAATTTTTAGTATTTTTACAAGGTTGAATTTCAACCAATTTCTAAATAAAGCGGAAATGTCAAGAGTTTAAAAAAGAAATCATGCAAATAGAGCAAATATATACTGGATGTTTAGCGCAAGGTGCTTATTATATCACTTCTAATGGCGAAGCAGTTATAATTGACCCGTTAAGAGAAACGCAGCCTTATTTGGACAGAATTGCCCGCGATAGCGTGAAACTGAAATATATTTTTGAAACCCATTTTCATGCCGATTTTGTTTCTGGACATCTTGATTTAAGCAAAGAAACTGGTGCTCCTATCGTTTATGGACCAACAGCAAAACCAGAATTCGAAGCCATAGTTGCAACTGACAATCAGCTATTCGAAATAGGCAATGTCAAAATAAAAGTTCTGCACACTCCAGGCCATACAATGGAAAGCTCTACTTATTTACTGATTGACGAAAACGGAAAAGATCACGCTATTTTCTCTGGAGACACTTTGTTTATTGGCGATGTAGGAAGGCCCGATTTGGCTCAAAAAGCGGCTTCAATGACTCAGGAAGAGCTAGCTGGACTGCTGTTTCATTCCCTAAGAGACAAAATTATGACACTGGCTGATGATGTTATTGTATATCCGGCGCACGGAGCTGGAAGCGCTTGCGGCAAAAACATGAGCAAAGAAACGGTTTCAACCATTGGAAATCAAAAAGAGACCAATTATGCTTTGAGAGCCAACATGACCGAAGCTGAATTCATAGCTGAAGTAACCGATGGATTACTACCTCCCCCAGCCTATTTTGGAATGAATGTTGCCATGAATAAAAAAGGCTACGACAGCTTTCAGGAAGTTTTACAACATGGAATGAACGCTTTATCGGTTACCGAATTTGAGTCTATTGCCGAAAAAACCGGAGCTTTAATTTTAGACACCCGAAAAAACGACGATTTTGCCAAAGGCTTTATTCCGCAATCCATAAACATAGGCATTGACGGCGATTTTGCCCCTTGGGTTGGCGCTTTAATTGCCAATGTAAAACAACCTATTTTACTCATTACCGAACTGGGACAGGAAGAAGAAACCGTAACTCGCTTGAGTCGTGTGGGTTTTGACAACTTAATTGGGCATTTAGAAGGCGGTTTTGAAGCTTGGAAAAATTCAGGAAAAGATATTGACACCATAAACAGAATCACCGTCGAGGAATTTCAAAAACAAGTAAAAATTGGCGAAAGCAAAGTGATAGACATTCGTAAAGAAACAGAATACTGTGCCGAGCATGTTTCCGAAGCCTACAGCAAACCACTAGCGAACATCAACGATTGGATCAAAGACATCAATCCAAACGAGCCATTTTTTATGCATTGTGCCGGCGGTTATCGCAGTATGATTGCTGCATCGATATTGCAAGCTCGCGGGTTTAGAAATTTTAGTGAAATCGAAGGTGGCTTCAATGCCATTACCAAAACTGATATTCCCAGAACCGATTTTGTTTGTCAAAGCAAGATGCAATAGCAAAATTCAATTTCAATGACAATTTCAATGGCAATTTCAAAAAGTAAAAAGAACAATTAGGGCGTGCCACCATCCCAATAAAAGGGCTATCAATCTTTGTGGGTATTCACCCTTTTATTGGGATGCTGTCGGGCTATACGCCTTTACTTTGTGTTTAATAAAAACAGTAACTTTATTCAAAGGAAAACAGAGGTGAACTATGCTATCCGCCAAGCTTGTGACTTATGTAGCGCATTAGTCCTCTGTCTTCTCCTTGAATCCCGTTGAATTGCTTCAAATAGAATGATAGACATCAAGGTCTAATAAAGGCTCTAAAGAAGTTCAACATTTTTGTTTATCCTAAATTCAAAGTTATGAAAAACTATTTATTTTATGTAGGTGTTGATATTTCAAAATCAAAATTAGATGTAGTGCTTTTAAAAAAAGAAGAGCCAAATGTAATTAATCATTTCATTGTAGAAAACAATTTAAAAGGTGTTAAGGAAATTTTAAAAAACTTAACAAAACAGAAGATAGATTTAACTGCTGTTTTGTTTTGCTGTGAAAACACCGGGGTTTATACTTTTCCTTTGAGTAGCTGTCTATCTGAAAGCAATCTTGATTTCTGGGTTGTACCAGCCATTGAAATCAAACGATCTAAAGGAATCTCGAGAGGCAAAAATGACAAAGCAGATGCTAAAGACATTGCTTTGTACAGCCTCCGAAATGTTGATAAACTAAAACTCTCTACTTTGCCAGAAACAGTAATTCAACAATTAAAATTGCTTTTCACTGAAAGAGAAAAAGTAATGAAATCATTTAAAATTTTTGAGAGGACAAAAGAGAATGCTGCTTTTATGCCAAAACAGATTTATCAATCAATTAAAGGAATAAATAATAAAACGGTGAAGTTTTTAAAAGCAACATTAAAATCTATTGAGAAGGAAATGGAAGCAATAATATCTAGTCATTCTGAATTGAAAAAACAATTTGAATTGATTAAAAGTGTTCCTGGCATTGGAGATAAAACGGCTATCTATATGTTAATTGTTACAAGAGGTTTTACAGCATTTGATAATGCGAGGAAATTGGCTTGTTACGCTGGAACCGCCCCTTTTGAACATACGTCGGGTTCGAGTATAAAAGGACGAACCAAAGTAAATCATATGGCAGATAAAAAAATGAAATCAATATTACAAATGTGTGCTTTAGTAGCAGTAAAACATGATCCGCAACTCAAAGAATATTATGAAAGAAAAAAAAGGGAAGGCAAAAATGCTATGTTAATCTTAAACAATGTAAAATGCAAAATAATAGGACGTGTTTTCTCTGTAATTAACAGACAAACACCATATATAAACACATATAAATTTGCCTGTTAATCTTTTAAATTTAATTGTTTTTTATCATAGAATGCGCTACTTCGGTAGCTAGCTTCTATCCCTCACGCAAACCACCTACACCACCAAAAAATGGAAAACAACAATCAAACTTTTTGGGATAATCAATACCAAACCAATACAACAGGTTGGGATTTAGGCCAAGTTTCACCGCCAATAGAAAATTACATCAATACCTTAGAAAATAAAAACATCCGAATCTTAATTCCAGGATGTGGTAATAGCTATGAAGCAGCATATCTTTTAGAACAAGAATTTACAAATATTACTGTTATTGATATCGCTCCTACTTTGGTTAAAAATCTAAAAACCAAATTCCAAAATAATCCCAATATCAATATAGTTTTAGGAGACTTCTTTGAACATAAAGGGGAATATGATTTGATAATCGAGCAAACTTTCTTTTGTGCTTTGCCTCCAACAATGCGTGAAAAATACGTTTCGAAAATGCATCAACTTTTAGCCAAAGAAGCAAAAATCGTCGGCCTTTTATTCAACAGAACATTCGAAAGCGGCCCACCCTTTGGCGGAAGCCAAAAAGAATACGAAATACTTTTTAAAGATACTTTCGACTTTCTAAAAATGGAAATATGTCAAAATTCAGTCGCACCAAGAGCTGGATCCGAATTATGGATAGAATTTCAAAAAAAATAAACCGAAAAAATGAAATAATTACTATTTACCAACTGGCACGCCATGAGGATTTTTCGTTTAGCTTTTGGCGTATTTCTATTCATACAAGCTTATAATACCCACGAATGGTTTTTTATTATCTTTGGATTATTTTTCTTTATTCAAGCACTATTCAATTCAGGTTGCGGATCAAAAGGTTGTTCTGTTCCCAAAAATAAATACAATAAAAGATGAGTACTTTCAACAACATTATTCAATCAGAAAAACCAGTTTTAGTCGATTTTTTCGCGACTTGGTGTGGACCATGTCAAACATTGGCACCTATTTTAAAAGAAGTAAAAGACAGTTTGGGTGACCGAATTTCAATCATCAAAATTGATGTGGACAAAAACCAGCAAATTGCTTCACAATATCAAGTACGCGGAGTTCCAACCATGATTCTTTTTCAAAATGGAAAACAATTGTGGAGACAATCGGGTGTTTTAAGCAGTGCCGATTTGATTAAAATCATTACTCAAAAGTATTAAACTTAAAGTATCTAAATTTTTAATTATTATGAAATTAATACAGATTATCAAAGTGCTAATTATTGTTCTGGCAACACAACAATCACTCATCGCTCAAGAGTCAAAAACAGATACAAATTTGAACGACAAAAAATATACAGTCGAAAATTGTGTCAATCATTTTGAATTAGATAAAGCCAAGAAAACAAACGTAGGTTATCAATATTGGTTTATTGACAAAGATTTTGCTAATGGAAATACCATTAAAATGAGTATTGTTAACCCTCATCAATCCACACATCCGCCACATAAACATATTCAAGAAGAATTCTTTTTTATCTTAGAAGGAACAGCTACTTTTTATTTGGATGGAAAAACTATAACAGGAGGAGCTAACACCAGTTTTTACTGTCCCTCCAATATAGAACATGGAATTAGCAATGCTGGAGATACCGAATTAAAATATTTGGTAATGCAAAAATACCCTAAAGAATAGATTACCAGTTGATTTCATTACGTTATAAAAAAGTTAATTAATGATTCTGATTTAAAAAAAATAATACTTTTGAATCACTTTAAAATCAAAAATCAAAAAAAATGAAAAACCTAATCACCATTGTAGCAGTAACTCTTTTTTCAGTTGGTATGAATGTAAGCGCCCAAGAAACAAAGGCAAAAGAAACTCCCAAAAAAGAATGTACTGCTAAAGAAAAAAAAGCATGCGACAAATCTAAAAAGTCTTGTTGTACTGCTAAAACTGAAAAGAAAGCGTAATGTAATTAATTTATAATGTCCCGAAAAGAGTGTTTGTTTTTTCAAACACTCTTTTTTTTAAATTTAATTAGCAGTCAAAACTTAAATTATTGCATTGGGCTGATAATTAAAAACTATTTTTTGGCAACCATTTATTGATAATAATATCCAGATCGTCCTCTATTATTGGCTTTGAAACATAATCATTCATGCCAAACTCTATGCACTTATCTTTTTCTCCAACCATAATTCCTGCAGTCAAAGCAATAATAGGTATTTTACAACCATTTTTAAGAGCTCTGATTTCACGAGTGGCATCATATCCATTTTTTATAGGCATTTGGATATCCATTAAAATCAAATCAGGTTTATTTATTTCAAATTGCTCAATCCCTTCCTGACCATCCCCTGCTTCCAAAATAACTGCATTTGAAACAATTCTTTTGACTAAAGTTTTAGCTAAAAACATATTGATTTTATTGTCTTCAACAATCAAAATTCGAAATGCACCTATTGTTTTTTCTCTTTCTATTTTTTGAATTACTCTAGGCGTATTCAATTCAACAAAAATATCTTTTATAGGTTCTGCTTTTTTAAATTTTATAAAAAAGAAAAAATCACTTCCATCTCCATATTTACTTTTGAGTTCCAAATTGCTTTTCATTAGTCCCAACAGTAAATTAGAAATTGCCAAACCTAAACCTGTTCCTCCAAATTTTCTGGAAGTAGCACTATCTTCCTGAACAAATGAATTAAAGATTTTCTTTTGATTGTATTGCTTAATTCCAATGCCCGTATCTTTTATAGAGAATTTTATTATCGCATTTTTTTTGCCTGTTTTCACTTCTTCTACATCCAACCTTACATGCCCAAAAGAAGTGAATTTTAATGCATTGCTTATTAAATTCACTAATATCTGTTTTAGCCGAACTGAATCTGCGTAAATATATTGCGATACATTTTCTTTGATAGCAAGAACTAAATTAATATTTTTTAGATTGGCTTGGTGCTTAAACAATTCAATTACTTGATGTAATAGTCTAAAAAGATCAACATCTTCTATATGCAACTCTAATTTTCCAGATTCAATTTTTGAAAAATCGAGTATATCATTAATAACTTCCATCAATGAATTAGCAGAAACATTGACCGTTGACATGTATTCTAATTGGTTTTTATCTAGATTTGTTTTCATCAATAAATCCGTAAAACCTACAATCCCGTTTAATGGAGTTCGAATTTCATGACTCATATTGGATAAAAAATCCGATTTGGCTTTATTGGCTTCTTCCGCCTGAGTTTTAGCCTTTTTAAGCTCCTTGTTCGTTTGTTTTATTCGTTCATTTATTTCCTAGTATTCAATATATTTTATATATAAATGTTTTTCATTTTCTTCAGCTCTTTCTTTGGCACTTATCAATTCTAACTCTAATAGTTTGTGCTCGGTAATATCCTGAATAGTTCCTAAAATAACAAAAGGTTTATCCTCATTATCCCATTTTAAATCACCCATTCCATGTACCCAACGTTCGGCTTTATCATTTACCCGTATAATTTTGTATTCTCTATCGAATGGTTTTTTATTATTGATAACTTCTTCTCGAATATACTTTTCCATATTTTCTATCCAAGCAGGATGTACCAGAGTCATCCAAGTTTCTACATTCAAATCATAATCAGCATCAATGCCAAAAATTGTATCCAACAAATGGGTTCGTGTCCATTTCCCTGTATACATATCGATACTATAAGTTCCTAGTTGAGCAATACTCTGTGTTTCTTTTAAAAATAGCTCGCTTTCTTTGAGTTTTATTTCCGCTTTTTCCCTTTCGGTAACGTCTTTTACAAATAATAAAATTTGCTTTTCTGAAAGTTTAATAGCGTCAATTGACCAGCTCCGTATGGTTCCATTATTATGTATAAAAGGTATACTATCATTTGAGATGCCTTTTAAAGAAAGTGTTTTAAAAATAGATTCAATATTGTTGAGAAAATCAGATGGTGTCACATCCTTCAACGCCATTTTTAATAATTTATGTTTGGAATAGCCCGTAATCTTAGATGCTGCTGGATTTACCTCAAGAAAGTTCCCTTCTTTGTCGACTACCATAACGCCATCTGGCGCATTCTCAACATAGTTTCTAAATTTGGCATTACTTTCTAATTCTCGCTCTTTTTCTTTGATTGCCGCAACTTCTTTTTCTTTCTCTAAAATTTCACTTTCAATTCGTTTTTTTTCGGTGATATCCTGAGCAGTACCTCTTAAGGCTATAATTTCTTCTTTATCATTTAGTACCGGAATTCCTGTTCCATAAATCCATTTGATTCGATTATCTGGAAACACTATTTTATGGGTTACTTCGTAAGGCTGTTTATTTTTTATACATTCGTCTATCCTACTACTAATTAACTCTTTATCTTCTTCGGTAAAATAATTTAAATAGCGCCCATATAGATTTGTAATTGAACTATTCTCCATTTCAAAAATACGATACAACTCATTAGACCAGATCAATTCATTACTTACAATATTAAATTCCCAACTTCCAATTTTAGCAATTCTTTGAGCATCGTTTAATAAATTTTCACTTGCAGATAATTTCTCTTGAATTTTTCTAATTTCAGTAATATCTCTTCCTATCGAATAAATTAGATTTTTTGAAGGATTGATTATTGATGTCCATTGTACTGTAATGTGACCACCTTTTTTGGTAAGGATTCTATTTTCAAAAATTACGGTTTTCTTTTCCTCCAAAAGCCCTAATATTGCCTCCTCAGTTTTGGCTAAATCTTCTGGATGAATATATTTTTCAAAGCTATATAAAATTAATTCTCGTTTTGAATAGCCTAGTTTATTAATAAATACTAGATTGAAATTGACTAAGTTTCTATTTAAATCTGAAATGCATATAAAATCAGAGGTTTCCCTAGTAAAAAACTCAAAATTTGCAATAGAATCAATCTTTCTTTGTAATATCGAGATTTTATTTTTTTGCTGATTTACAGTTTGCATCAACTCCTCTACTGATGGTAAAATTTCTTTCATAGGTTGATGTTTAGTATTTGATAAAAATCAGAAATCATTCATTTTTCCCATTGAATCTTACAATACTATAAGTAATGTTTTAAAAAAGTCACAACCAACTTACCAAATTGCTTCTTATAAATGATGATTATTTTTTTTATTATAATGGTAATTAATTACTATTCGATTATGTTTAGCAACGAATTCATAATACTTCTATTTAAAAGAAAATTTGAAATATTACATACAATAACACTTATTAAAGGTAGGCATTTTACTCAAACCAAAACACTAAAAATCAGATAATTAAACATAAGTCTTAACTGATAAGTATTTTGCATACAGAAATAAAAACCTATACAAATTAGAAGTTTTTATATAGTTTTTTTTAAAAAAATTATTTCTCTTTTGAATTCTAAAAAATCTCGATTACTATTGCCGTTTGGAAAGCAATATCTTTGATTCGGAATAATGTTATACTATTTTATGAATGAAAAAAAGTTTATTTTTTTAACCATTTATTCAATACTTCTTCCAAATCAAAATGTACAATTGGCTTTGTTATATAATCCGACATTCCGTGGCTAATACATTTCTCTTTTTCACCATTTAAAACTCCAGCTGTTAAAGCAATTACTGGAATATGCATAATAGTTTTAGATTTTCTAATAGCCGTAGTTGCGTCATAACCATTTTGTATAGGCATCTGTATGTCCATTAAAATAAGATCCGGTATTTCAATTTCAGACAAAACAACAGCATCATAACCATTTGTAGCTTCAATTATAGTACAATTGGCAACAATCTTTTGAACTAATATTTTAGCCAAAAGCATGTTTATTTTATTGTCTTCAGCGATTAATATTTTATATTTATCAAGCGTCTTGGGAGTTTCGGGAGCCTTGCTTTCTACTAAATTTGGTTTGATTGTTAAATCGTTTTGCTTTTGATTTCTTTTTTTAAAAGCAATTATAAAAAAGAACTCACTACCTTCGCCATAAGAACTGTTTAATTGCAGTTCACTATTTTTTAATGACAAAAGTTGACTTGAAATAGCTAAGCCTAAGCCTGTTCCTCCGTATTTTCTTGTAGTAGTATTATCTGCCTGAATAAACGATTGAAAAATTTTCTTCTTATTTTGCGTTTTGATACCAATTCCTGTATCAATTACCGAAAATTTAATATTCGAAACCGTTTCATTACTATCAACCTGCGTTATATTTAATTTGATATGTCCTGAAAAAGTGAACTTCATAGCATTACTCAATAGGTTCACCAATATTTGTTTCAATCGAAAAGAATCGCCTAATACAAACTGCGGAACATTATGATCGATATGGAGAATCATATCAATATTTTTATAATTGGCTTCGTATTTGAATAAATTTATTATTTGATTTGCTAATTCGTACACATCAATTTCTTCGATACTCAATTCTAACTTTCCCGATTCAATTTTAGAAAAATCTAGAATATTATTAATGATTTCCATCAGCGTATTGGCAGATTCATTTACTGTATTGAGGTATTCTAATTGATCTTTGTCAAATTTTGTCTTCAGTAATAAATCGGTGAAACCTACAATTCCGTTAAGAGGTGTACGTATTTCATGGCTCATATTGGCTAAGAAATCAGATTTTGCTTTACTAGAAGCTTCTGCTTTTTCTTTAGCTTTTATCGCATCGGCTATCTGTTTTTTTTGAGTAACATCTTGCACAACTCCTCTTAAAGCAACTGCGTTATTATTATCAAAAACCGCAATCCCAGTACAAAGAACCCATTTTACTACTTGATTTGCCAAAATAATTCGATGTTCCATTTCGTAAGGCAATCCACTAGCAATGGTACTACTAATATTATTTTGTAATTTTTTGCTATCTTCTGGTAAAAAACAAGATAAGAATTTGCTGTAAAGTTCGGAATCGTTTGGAATCTTTTTAAATTCGAAAATTTCATATAATTCGTTGGACCAATTTAATTCTTGAGTCGTTAAATTAAAATCCCAACTTCCAATTTTTGCAATTTTTTGAGCTTCATTAAGTGATCTTTCGCTTGCTAGCAATTTTTCCTGGGTTTTTCGAATATCAGTAACATCTCTAGCAGTTGCATACATTAAATTATTGTTTGAATTCAAATTAGCTTTCCACTGAAAAAAAACTATTTCACCATTTTTTTTAATATATCGATTTTCAAAAGCAACTGTAGGACGATTTTTTGCTAAATGACTGATTTCAGATTGAGTAGCCTCTAAATCATCAGGATGTATAAATTCTAAAAAAGATTTGGATAATAATTCCTTTCTGGTATATCCAAGCACTTCAATAAAAGCATCATTAACCACTTTGAAATGCGCATTAAAATCAGCAATACAGACTATGTCTGGAGATTCTTTTGCGAAATATTCAAAATTGGTTATACTATACTTTTTATCGCTTAACTCATTTATTAATAACTCCTGCTGTTCAATTTTTCCCAGTAGTTCATCATAGCTTAACTTTCTTATTGACTTTTCCATTATTTAACTTTAAAATAATTGTAACTTCAATGTCCTTAATATTTTTTATAAATATAAGATAGTCTGTCAATATAATAAACACTTAAATGCTAAAAGAAAAAAATAACAGGGATTATCTTCTAAAAAAGACTACAACCCCTGTTAAACACTTTATTTTAAGCATCTTGCTCTTCTTCCAAAGCAGGTTCAAACTCCATTGGATCTTCAAAATCAGCATCTTTTATAATTACAGGTTTTGAAGCTTTGCGGGCATTAAATTTTTCTAATTCCTCTAATTCTCCATCTTCACCCGAAAAATAAGGGAAAACATCCATAATAGGAGATTCTGAAATAGCCGGAATCGAATATTCGCCCATCGTTGATTTCATAACATGAACCGTATTATCAAAAGCTTCTTTTACATCATTGGCTTGAATCAATAAGTACATATTCGATTTTCTTTCTTTACCACTTTCTTCATCATAAGCCATTAAAGAAACTCTTGTTTTGAACCAACGATCTGTATTTTCAAAAGGGTGAATTTCAGCATAATTCGCCATTTTTATATTTGTGATTTTAAATTCTTCACTAATATAAGCAGACATCTCTTCGGTAATTCTACTCTCAGCTTCTGTATAAGATAAAGCATCTACTAAATAAGGCTCTGTTGTAACCTTTTGTGTTCCTGTTGCTTCATCAGTTTTTCTGTACTTAATTTTGCATTCGTACCAAATTGTGCTCATATATTTATTTTTAAGGATGCCAAAGATAGATTTTAAAGAAAAAATAAAATCTAATTCTCAAAATAGATATTCACAATTTACTTAATCTTTGAAAATCAGAAAATTACACATCAATTAATACGATTTAAAGTTAATTTATGTAATTTTAAATACAATTAAAGCTTCAATTTAAATACGTTAAAATAAAGTTAAAATAAAATTAAACAAGTGTTTAATTTAAACAAGTGTTTAATTTTGTACCGTTAAAATAAAAAAGCTGTGGAAAACGATTTAAACGAAAAACAAATTCAAATTTTACAAGTAGCCGAAACGCTATTTGCCGAAAAGGGATTTGATGGCACTTCGATTCGGGACATTTCGAAAGAAGCGAAGATTAACGTGGCCATGATTTCTTATTATTTTGGTAGTAAAGAAAAGTTACTGGAATCTTTGGTCTTATATAAAACTTCTGGACTTAAAGAGCTTTTAAGCGATTTGATTGACGAGGAACTAGAGCCCGTTGCAAAAATATTCAAGCTAATTGACCTTTATGTCAATCGACTTAATTGCAACAAAGGAATTTATCGCATTTTACATTTTGAATTAGCGTCTAAAAAAAGAGTTTTAGAACTAGAATCTTTTTCAGAAATAAAAAAGGCAAACCTAAAGTCATTGGAAATTATAATTCGAGAAGGTCAAGACAAAGGAGTTTTTAGAAAAGACATCACCATTGAACTCTTAACTCCCACAATTCTAGGTACATATTTTCATTTTTATATGAACAAACCTTTTTTTGAAGAAATTTTAAATCTAAATACAGAAGAAGAATACAATACATATATAAAAACAACTTTAACAATGCACATTCAACAAACCATTAAAGCCCTCTTAACATATGAAAGTTAGTTATTTAATACTTTTTGGAGGTTTCTTCGTTGGAATTTCATCAATAACTGCCCAAGAGAAAACCAATTTAAAGCTCGAAGAGGCTATACAATTGGCTTGGACAAAAAGTAATGAAGTTTCATTGGCGAACACCAAAGTCGACACTAAAAAACACGAATTACAATCGGTTAAAAACAATCAGTATCCAGATTTAAAACTTACTGGACAATATATTCATTTAACTGAACCGACATTACACCTAGATTTTGATGCAGGTTCAGGATCTTTTCCAGTTCCCGATCAAATGCTTATTGGTCAGGCCAGCTTGAAAGTTCCTATATATTCTGGATTGAAAATTCAAAATGGTATCAAACTTCAGGATAATTTGTTCCAGGCAGAAAATGCAATGGCGTCTAAAACAAAAGAAGATGTGGCAATGAGAGTTATAAACTATTATGCCAATTTGTACAAATCACAAAGAACCGTTGAATTAATAAAAGAAAATCAAAAAAGCGCAGAACAGCGTGTAACTGATTATATTGCTTTGGAAAAAAATGGAATCATCCCACGAAATGATTTATTAAAAGCACAACTTCAGGTTTCTAAACTTCAATTATCACTTGATGAGGCTCTTAATAATGAAACAATAATCAATTACTATCTTGTTACTCTGTTGAAATTACCATCAGGAACAAAATTAGTGGTGAATGAAAGTGATTTGATTAATTTTCCTAAAAACAGTATTCCTACGGATGAACAACCAGCATTGCAAAATCGTAAAGATTTAGAAGCAATTCAGTATCAGGAAAAAGCATCTCAAAACAATGTTGAGATAGCTAAATCAAACTATTATCCAAGTATTGCTTTGACAGGAGGATATGCAGCTTTGAATTTAAACAACGTCATGACATTACAAAATGCAATGTTTATAGGTGTAGGTGTATCCTACGATCTTAGCGGTATTCTAAAAAATGGAACTGAGGTAAAAGTTGCAAAAAGCAAAGCACTTGAAGTAAAAGACACAGAAGAATTGTTGAAAGATAATATCCGAGTTCAAGTTCAACAAGCCATTACTAATTACGATTTGGCTATAAAACAAAATACTGTTTTGACCCAAGCTGTAGAACAATCTGTAGAAAATTATCGCATTGTAAAAGACAAAAACGAAAATGGACTTGCTGATACCAATGATTTGTTAGATGCCGATGTAGAACAACTTAGATCAAAAATTAGCGAAACTATTTCTAAAGTAGATGTTATTCAAAAATATTACGAATTACTATCAACAACTGGCCAACTATCACAAACCTTCAACCTTTCTAAAATATAACCATCACCATGGAAAAGAAAAAAACAAACACCAAATTCATTATAATCCTAACGGTTTTAATCCTTGTAGGTGGAACATATGGAGTTACAAAATACCTACATTCTCAAAAACACGAAGAAACAGATGATGCTCAAATAGAGAAAAACATGAACCCTATAATCCCAAGAGTTTCGGGATATGTTAGTAAGGTTTATGTTAAAGATAACGACTTTGTAAAAAAAGGAGATACTTTATTTACAATTGACAAAAGAGATTATCAATTGAAAATAGAAGAAGCCAATGCAGCTTTTGTAGGTGCTGAAAGTAGTTTTGAATCTGCCAAAGAAGAAATTGGAAGCGCAATGGCTAATGTCGCTGTTTCGAATGCCAATATTCAATCTGCAGGAGGAAATATTGAAACTGCAAAAATTAGATTGGGAAGAGCAAACAGTGATTATGCTCGTTATGAAAATTTATACAAAACGCACTCAATCACTAAACAACAATACGAACAAGCTTTGGCTACTAAACAAGAAGCTGAAAGTCAAGTACGTATTTTGGAGCAACAACAAAAAGCAAGTTCTTATCAAAAATCTGCTATTGAAGCAAAATCAAGAGTTTCTGATAAACAAACACTAGTAGCTGCCGCAAATATTAAAAAAGCAAAAGCTTTATTGGAAGTTGCTCAATTAAATTTAACTTACACTGTTGTAACTGCCGCTATTGATGGTCAAGTTTCTAAAATTGATATTCAACCTGGACAATTAGTGCAAGCAGGACAATCTTTATTTTATATCATCAATAATAATGAAGCTTGGGTTGTTGCTAATTTCAAAGAAACGCAACTAAACAAAATGGTTATCGGTCAAAAAGTAACGATAAAAGTTGATGCTTATCCTGACTATGATTTTCAAGCTACTTTAACTTCATTTTCACCAGCTACAGGTTCTCGTTTCTCTTTATTGCCTCCTGATAATGCTACAGGAAACTTCGTAAAAACAATACAAAGATTACCAGTAAAAATCAGTTTAGATGCAACAAATGATCCTGAAAAAGTAAAATTATTACGTCCTGGAATGAATGCTGATGTTGACGTACACTTGAAGTAAGATTGCAGATTTCAAATTTTAGATTTCAGATTAGTGATACTAATAAAAGATTTTAGATTTTAAGGATAATACCCTTTTTAACATCATTTCTTTATTAGAAAATACACTTTATAATTGATAAAAATAAAATGACAAAAACAGTACAAGCACCAGACGACGATTTAGTCGAATACGGTTACAGGCGTATTCTTATTACGATTACAGCGGTACTTTGTGCCTTACTGGAAATCGTTGATACAACCATCGTAAACGTAGCGCTTACCGACATGCGAGGAAGCCTTGGAGCGACCTTAACCGATGTAGCTTGGGTAATTACCGCTTATGCTATTGCAAATGTTATTGTAATTCCAATGACGAGTTGGTTATCGCAACAATTTGGAAGACGTAATTACTTTGTAGCCTCGATTATACTTTTTACAGTGTGTTCGTTCCTCTGCGGAAATGCAACAAACATTTGGGAATTAGTAGCCTTTCGATTCGTACAAGGTATGGGAGGTGGAGCCTTATTAGTAACCGCACAAACAATTATTACCGAAAGTTACCCTATTGCAAAACGTGGAATGGCGCAGGCAATTTACGGAATGGGTGTAATTGTTGGACCAACACTTGGTCCGCCATTGGGAGGTTATTTGGTCGATCATTATTCTTGGCCTTACATCTTTTACATCAATATTCCGTTGGGAATTATTGCAACCATTTTGGCAATTTCTTTCGTAAGAAGTCCAAAATATGGAGAAAAATTAAAAGCAAATCAGGTCGATTGGTGGGGAATTGTATTATTAGCTTCATTCATTGGATCTTTGCAATTTGTTTTAGAACACGGACAACAGGACGATTGGTTTAATGACCCGCTAATTACTGGTTTAAGTGTAGTAACTATCGCAGGTTTGATTCTTTTTATTTGGAGAGAGCTCACCTATAAATTCCCTATTGTAAATTTAAGTGTTTTAAAAGACGGAAATCTTAGAATAGGAACTGTTATGTGTTTTATTCTTGGTTTCGGATTGTATGGATCGACATTAATTATACCAATTTACACGCAATCTATCTTAGGTTGGACAGCAACTGATGCGGGATTATTACTAATTCCAGGTTCGATAACTACAGCTTTTATGATGCCAATTATTGGTAATTTAATTCAAAAAGGAGTGCCGCAAACCTATATGGTAGCAGTTGGATTTTTAATCTTCTTCTTCTTTTGTTTTATGATGTACAGCAATATGACTCCCGATACTGGAGTAGAACATTTATACTGGCCATTAATTTTAAGA
Organism: Flavobacterium sp. WC2509; assembly: GCF_052683105.1. NCBI lineage: Bacteria > Pseudomonadati > Bacteroidota > Flavobacteriia > Flavobacteriales > Flavobacteriaceae > Flavobacterium > Flavobacterium sp. WC2509. The sequence continues at coordinate 846,400 of NZ_JBQZFG010000001.1, forward strand.
GGAATTGGATTGGGATTATTATTTGTACCCATTACCACGCTGTCGTTGTCAACCTTAAAAGGGAAACACATTGGCGAAGGAGCTGCTTTTACAGGAATGATGCGTCAATTGGGTGGTTCATTTGGTATTGCAATCATTACCACATTTATCACCCGTTGGAGTCAGGAACACAGAGTGAATTTAGTTTCTCATTTAGATCCAAGCAACTATCAGGTACAACAGCGTATCCTTGGACTGCAAAGAGGTTTTATGTCGAAAGGTTTTACCAGCAACGAAGCCTTAGACAAAGCCTATCAAGTATTGGATTATTCTGTAATGAAACAAAGTACTGTTTTAGCCTACATGGATATTTTTATTTATTTAGGAATCATGTTTTTGTTTTGTATTCCTATTATCCTTTTGGTCAAAAAAGGAAAAAACAAAATCAACCCTGCCGATGCTATGCACTAAAAGAAGTGTTCTCATTATATAATACCGAAAATCCGAATTCATTATGAATTCGGATTTTTTTTATAAATATTAGTTTTTTTTAGGAGCAGAAACAAAGGGCATTTCAGAAAATATGGGTTCCCGCTCTACGTTTTATCTTTTTGTTTTTAAAGAAAAAACAAAAAGGATATCACTTCGATCGGGGCTAAAGACAAATACTTGGCATTTTTCTTATTAACCTCAATTACAATCAAGTTTTGATTATAATTAAAACTATTCCGTAAAAAATCATCGAAAATCAGTAATTCGTTATGTATTTCAGAAGTTCTATTTTAATTAAAACAACTACAGCAAACAAATTCACACTTTGTAGGTTAACAACTATTATTTTCTATATTTGAAAAAATAACAAACAAGCTTCTTGTGTCTATGTCTATTTATTGGATGGATTGGCGAAGGTTTGTTTCTAGTATATACAAGTTGTGAGCAATATTCAGAAACCCAAAATGGACAAAGACGTAATTAAATTACTTGAACAAATCAATAAATCTCTTGCTGAAGTAAATATTCGTCAGAAGACTGCCGAAGAAATGGAAGATGTTAATAAAATATTGGACAGATCTGACAAACGTGTAGAATATTCAAGTCAACAAATTCAAAGTACATTCGACAGAATTCACGATAAAATTTTCAACTTCAATAACATTTTAATTGGTGCGTTTCTAGTTTTAGGAACATTTCCAAGTAATGCGCCTCAAGTTAAACTTTGGACAATTATATTTCCAATATTAAATATGGTATTTATAATCTATATTGACATTCGACAAATAGAAATTCATAGATATGCAACTGGAGAACAAGATTGGAATGATTCGGAAAGAGATAATTACGGTAAGAAAATCAATAATCAAACCCTATTATCATTATTAGCTCTTTTTCTTTCAATATGTTGTTTAATTTACTTGATAATGAAAGTTGTATAAAAATACCGCTTATATAGATGCTACAACGGATTTAGGCGATTGGCTTAATGGGAAGTTGTTTTTGTATTTGGAATGATTAGGCAAATCCGAAAATAGGGCTTAATTTAGTCCCAAACCCGCTGTAGTACTAGAATGTTGGCAGTAATTTGACTAAAAATAAAAAATATGAAAAATCTAATCTACATTTTTGTTTCATTTGTCATATTGTCTTGTCATGGACAATCTAAAACTGAAGATAAAAAAACCAACGAAAAGCATAATGCTGAATTAGATCTAACTATAACTTATCCAAAAATAAATCTTCGTAAAATTCCAAAAACTTGGAAAAGTCTTAATACAATTCAAAAAGATTGGATTAAAGTTGATAAGGATAAAAATGGTTATTTAATATACCAACCTTGTGATGGAATAACAGAAACAGTCAAACTTGAAGGTGCAATCCTAACAATAAATTGGAGAATAGAAAATTCACAGAAATTTGAACTTGAAAAATTCACAAGACTAACTGAAAATGATGCATTCAGAGCTGACGCATACGATGTTGAAAATAAAATAGGATTCGAAATAAAAGCAAGAATTATAGATTATAAAAACGGAATCGTTTTATGGGAATTTAACGGTAATAAATGGTTAATGACGCCAAAAGAAAACTTTAAAAGTTTCAGGATTATCAAAAATAATTGTGAAACTCAAAAGAAAAAAGAATTAGATTTTTTACCTATAGAAGATTAAAAAAACTACTACCTACTATAAAGGATTTAGGCAATAGCCTTAACAGCAAGTTGTTTTTGTATTTGGGATGATTTGGCAAATCCGAAGAATGGGCTTAAATTAATCCTAAATCTGTTTTAGTACCAGAACACCAGACGTAATTGCACATAACTAATTAAAAAACAACAATATAAACTAAAAAATTAATCAAATAAACTTGTAATAAACATTATAATTATGAAAAAAACATTTTACTTTCTTTTTTTAATCTATCAATTTACATATAGTCAATATACTCCAGAAACTAAAGAATTAATCAAACAAGCTTTGGTGTATGAACAAAATGGAGATATACAAAATGCAATAACTACACACGAAAAAATACTAAAAATAAATACAAAAAGTTTTCAATCTGCAAATTCTATTGCAGGATTATATGGTCAACTTGGGAATTCAGAAAATGAAATATCTTGGGCAAAAAAAGCAATTCAAATTAATCCAAAATATTGTATGGCATATATAAATCTTGGAAATGGGTATGCTTTAAAAAATGATTTTGCAAAAGCAAATGAATACTATAAAATGGCTGACAAAATTGAACCATCAAATCCACTTCCTCCATACAGTATAGGAGTTGTGGAAGAATCTAATGGAAATTTTAAATCTGCAATTTCTTATTATGAACAATCAGTTTCAAGAGATAAAAATTTTGAAAATGGCTATTTTAATTTAGCGGCTGCTTATGCAAGTATTAAGGATTTTAAAAATGCAGATAAGAATATTAAAAAAGTTTTGGAATTAAGCCCAAACGCCAGTGACGCGCAAGAAATGCAAAAGCACATAACTAAAGAATTACAAAACATTAAATAACTACGCATAACAACTACAACAAATTTGTGCAATTGCCTTACTGTGAAAATAGTTTTGTATTTAGTATTATTTGCTTCGCTTATTCGCTATCGCTTGTGTAGTAAACCGGATAACCTATTTACAATCTTTACAAAGGAGTGAAAAACAACGTCAACAAAAACTAACAAACAAAATGACTAAATTTAACTTTAATAATAAAAGATTTGCGCTTATTCAAAATTCTGATAATGGGCAGGTGAATACAGAAACCATTTTTAATTATAAGCAAGATGACAATCTTGTGACTGCCGACTATTTTGGAGGAACAATAAAATATGGAAAAATTATTGCTGAATTAAAAGGTGACGAATTAAATATGCTCTATCAATGCTTAACAACAGATAATCAACTGAAAGCTGGTAAAGCATTAGCACAAATTACACTGACAGAGAACGGCAAAATTAAATTGTCTTTAGATTGGGAATGGCTAACAAACGGAAACGACAAAGGAAAATCTGAATACATAGAAATTGAATAAAACAAATATGACAACAGAATTAAAAAATTTAATCAAAACAGCATATACAGCTTTCAACGAAAGAGATATTGATAAGGCGCTTTCAACAATGCATCCTGACATTCAATGGCCAAAAGCATTTGAAGGCGGATATGTAAGCGGACACAACGAAATTAGAGAATATTGGACAAGACAATGGACTGAGATTAACCCAAATGTAGAACCAATCGAAATTAACGAAAGACCGAACGGGAATTTAGAAGTCGAAGTTCATCAAAAAGTAAAAGACTTACAGGGCAATTCGCTCTTTGATGGAACTGTAAAGCACATTTACACTTTACAAGACAACTTGCTACGAAGAATGGATATTGAATTAGATTAAACAGATTTACTCCGTCAACTAACTCTCTTCTTTGTTCAAATAAAGCCTTCTGAAATCTGCCCTCTGTCACCTAAAAACTACCTCGTAAAAACCAAATTATTTCCTTTAGACAAATTAGCATCAAACTGATAGCTTTCATAATTAAAGCCTTTTAAATCATCAAGCGTTTGAGCATTGGTATCCAAAATATAGCGCACCATCAATCCCCTAGCCTTCTTGGCAAAAAAACTGATAATCTTCAAGTTTCCGTCTTTGTAATCTTTAAATTCGGGAGTAATAACTGGAACTTTCAAAGCCTTCACATCCACCGCCGAAAAATATTCGTTGCTTGCCAAATTAATAAACAACTCCCCTTTTTTAAGTTCTTTGTTCAACGAAGCTGTGAGGTTCTTTTTCCAAAACTCATATAAGTTTTTGCTTTCGCCAATAGGTAATTTCGTTCCCATTTCAAGACGGTAAGGCTGAATTAAATCCAACGGTTTCAAATAACCGTACAAACCCGATAAAATTCTTAAAGTATCTTGAAGCTGTTCTAGTTTCTCCATCGGAATCGAGTAAGCATCCAATCCTGTATACACATCTCCGTCAAAAGCATAAACCGCAGGTCTAGCATTTTCGGGTGTGAAAGGTGTTTTCCAATCTTGGTTTCGTTTCCAATTCAAATCGGATAATTTATCTGAAATGGACATTAATTCCGACAAGGTTTTTGGTGATTGTTGTTTCAAAACTTTATGAACTTGTCTGGATTCTTTTAAAAAAGAAGAGGAAGTATATTGAGAAGTGGGTAATTCTTGTTCGAAATTCAGTGATTTGGCTGGCGATAATACAATTTTCATATAGGGCTATTTATTACTTCAAAAATACAAATTGAAATCTAGAATCAAGAAACAATGAATTGAATTGTTTAATACTATCATAGAAAATTCAGATAGAGAGTCGAAACCTCTTTTTAGCATGCAATTTAATACAAAGCTGAACAAATTCATCGATATTTGTTATATTTGAGCGAAATTTAGAACATGAAATTATTTTATACATTCCTTTTTTGTATCCTATTTCAACTGGGATTTGCGCAATCGGCAGATCAGTATTTCGAAAAAATTAGAAATAACGAAGCCGCTTTAACTGCTTTTTTTTCTCAAATGCCAAAAGGTGGTGATTTACACCATCACTATTCTGGTTCTATTTATGCAGAACCTTTATTGGCCCACGCCATCGCCCATGATTTGTATCTGAACACTCAAACCATGACTGTCAGCCAGGAAAAACAAACTGGAACTGATTGGGTATTATTCTCTACTTTACAAAAAAATGGAGAATTAGAAGCTTACAAACAAAAAATAATGCACACGTGGTCGATTAAGGATTATAACAATGTCGATTACCCTTCGGACAAACAGTTTTTTGACTCTTTTATGAAATTTGAGCCTGCAACCATTGGTAATTTTGGAGCCGGTTTATTGGAACTAAAAAACAGAGCTATCAAAGAAAATGTAAGCTATATCGAAACACAATTATCGACTATTCCTTGTGCTATAAAAACTGATGATTTAGCCAAATACAATTCGCAATTGCGAAAAATGGTTGCTAATAAAAACGAAAAAGCCATTATGCAATCTTTGGATTCTTTGTATGCAATTTTCAACCAAAAAGACGCCAAAAAATACGCTTCCGATTTTAACAGCAATTTTGTTGGCAAGATGCACAAAGAGCTTAAAATCGATGATAGCCAATTTACAATGCGCTATCAAAATTTTGTTTTGCGATTTATGGAACCTGTAGATTTATTCAAAAATCTAGTCGTGGCTTTTATCTCGGCAGATAGTAGTCCATTGATGGCGGGTGTCAATATCGTTTCTCCCGAAGATGGCGAAACATCTATGAAAGATTATGAATTGCACATGCTAATGTTCAAGTATTGTCACAGTCGTTTTCCAAAAGTAAAATATACGTTGCATGCTGGAGAACTTACCTTAGGATTAGTGCGCCCAGAAGAATTATCATGGCATATCAATGCAGCTGTTTATACCGCTGGAGCCAACAGAATTGGGCATGGGGTTGATATCCCTTACGAAGAAAAAAGCTATGATCTAATGCGTTATATGGCAAAAAATAATATTCCTGTCGAAATCAATTTGGTTAGCAATGAATTTATTTTAAAAGTAAAAGAAAACCGCCACCCTATTCTCTTGTACAAAGAATTTAACGTTCCCATAATCATAAGTACAGATGATGCCGGAATATTGCGAACCAATATGACCGAGCAATATGTTTTATTGGCCAAAAGATATCCAAACATTTCCTATACTGATATCAAACAATTTGTTTACAACAGCATCAACTTCAGTTTTATACAAGATGCAACGGTAAAAAAGCAATTAATCAAAGATTTAGATGTCCGTTTCAAAACTTTTGAAGCTAATTTTTCAATGAAATAAATTATTTCAACTCGATACAAAACAATTACAAGCCTCATTTTTTGAGGCTTTTTTTATTGCATAAATCCTCTTTCAGATTTGCATTATTATGGCTAATTTCACCAAATTAGATATTCTACTTTCAATACGCACAAAATGAAACATTGGGACATACTTTTATCCAATCAAGTTGATAAAAAAAACTTCATAGAAACTTTATTATCAGGAAAAATTCAAGGAAAATTATCCGATTTCAATAACCAAAAAGGAATTTTATTTTCTGACATATCCATTCAAAAATTAATAGAAGAAGAATACATACACGACTCTATTGAAGCAACCCCTGACTTTCATCGAAACCTGCGCACTTTTTCATCGGGAGAGCGAAAAAAGGAATTTTTAAAATATTGCCTCAGACAAAAACCCGATTATATTATTCTGGATAATCCTATGGATCATCTGGACCAAAAATCAAGATTAGAATTAACAACTGAGATTGCAACAATCTCAAATTCGGTTTGTATTATTCAATTGGTAAATCGAACGGCCGATTTGCTTCCATTTATTTCAAATAAAGCACAAATAGAGAATAATTCATTTGAATTGAATGATATAAAAACAACGGAAGATCATTCGATTGAAGATAATGAATATAAAATACCTATTCACAAAGAGGTTTTTAAAGATGGTGTTCTTATAAAAATGAATAAAATATCCGTTTCTTATGACGAAAGACCTATAATTGATTCACTTTCATGGACAATAAAACAGGGTGAATTTTGGCAACTTATTGGTCCGAATGGCTCTGGAAAAAGCACTCTTTTATCATTAATTACGGGCGATAACACCAAAGGTTATGGTCAGGATATTGAACTTTTTGGAAGAAAAAAAGGCAGTGGTGAAAGCATTTGGGAAATCAAGAAGAAAATCGGGTCTTTCTCAACCTCTATGACCGATTTATTCAACAGAAATACAACTTTGGAAGAAATGATTCTCTCAGGCTTCTTTGATTCTATTGGTTTATACAGGCAGCCAACAACCCTACAAAGAAAAATCGTCTCTCAATGGCTAGATTTAATTGAAATGACTCCTTTGAAAAATAAAATCTTCAATCGTCTTTCTATTGGTCAGCAAAGAGTCGCACTCATTACCCGTGCGGTTCTCAAACATCCGCCATTATTAATTTTGGATGAACCAATTGAAGGATTGGATGATCATAATGTGGCATTGGTAATTCAACTTATAAATACAATTAAAAGAGAAACCAATATTACCATTCTATTTGTTTCACACAGAATGGAACCGAATCTTGCTCCTAATTCGGTCTTAGAATTAGAAACAAGTCCAACGGGATCTAAGGGTGTTATAAGGCCTTATGTTTAGTAAATTAGAATTCCCCATAAACAATTCCGCAATCAACGTCATTGCGAGGAACGAAGCAAACACACTAAGAAATACAACTCCAGCAAATGTGATTGCTTCGTTCCTCACAAAGATATTCGAAGCGAAAAAAATAATAACAAAGAAACCTTATCTCTGCCTTTAGCCCTGATCGAAACGGCATCTCCCGATTTAGAAAAACAAGGCATTTTTGCCGTAGTTTTTGTTAATCGGGAATATAGTGGAGAGCAGGAACCATCTATCCAAAAATACCCCATCTTTCTGCTCCTAAATATTTTTTGAACAATCGTAAAATAGAAAAATACTACTTTATGAGGTAAGAATGATTTTATAAAGTTTGTAACTTTTATTCTAACACCACGTATAATAACTTTAACTTTAAAACCAAAAAAAACTCATGGCACCATTTATGATTTTTATTATAGTCTTCGGACTGATTATTCTTTTTTCTTCATTTTTTACTGTAAAACAACAAACTGCGGTTGTTGTAGAACGTTTTGGTAAGTTTTTAAGTATTCGAAACTCTGGTTTACAACTCAAAGTTCCAATTATTGACAGAATTGCTGGTCGTGTAAATTTTAGAATTCAACAATTGGATGTAATTATTGAAACACAAACCAAAGATAATGTGTTTGTGAAAATGAAAATTTCGGTGCAGTTTAAAGTTATTCCTGAACATGCCTACGAAGCATTTTATAAATTAGAATATCCGCATGACCAAATCACGGCTTACGTTTTTGACGTAGTGCGTGCAGAAGTTCCTAAACTTATTTTGGATGATGTTTTCGCAAGAAAAGATGATGTCGCTATTGCCGTAAAAAGAGAATTAAACGAGGCAATGATGGCGTATGGTTATGATATCATCAATACTTTGGTTACTGATATTGACCCGGATATTCAGGTAAAAAATGCAATGAACCGAATTAATGCTGCCGAAAGAGAAAAAACAGCAGCAATGTTCGAATCTGAAGCACAAAGAATTAGAATTGTTGCAAAAGCAAAAGCGGAAGCCGAAAGTAAAAAACTGCAAGGTCAGGGTATTGCAGACCAACGTAGAGAAATTGCACGCGGGTTAGTAGAAAGTGTTGCAGTTTTGAACGAAGTAGGGATTAATTCGCAAGAAGCATCTGCCCTTATTGTAATTACACAGCATTATGATACTTTGCAAGCTATTGGTGCCGATACAAATTCGAATTTAATTTTGCTGCCAAATTCTCCACAAGCAGCAAGTGATATGTTAAATAATATGGTAACTAGTTTTTCCGCTTCAAACATCATTGGAGAGCAAATGAAAAAACAAAAACCACGTGTTAAAAAAACTGATCACACATCTATAGATTATAATCCGTCGGATACTTCAAATCCAACTACTGAAACTGAAACTGAATAATTTATGCAATTTTAACTGCAAAGAACGCAAGGAATTACGCAAAGTACACAAAGCTTTGCGTTCCTTGCGTTTTTTAATAAAAAATAATTTCTCCTTGCGGCTTTGCGGTAAAACAAAAAAAATGAGGCTATCTATTAAAGACAGCCTCATTTTTTTATGTAAAAAAGTCTATTTTATTCCTCATCATCCACATGGTGCGATTTTGAATATCCTCTCCATTTCTCAATACAATCTTGGAAATCCTGAGGCAATTCAGTATCAAAACGCATCAATTCACCTGTATTTGGATGTACAAAACCAAGTGTTTTAGCATGTAACGCCTGTCTTGGCAATGCTTTGAAACAATTCTCAATAAACTGTTTGTATTTCGTAAAAGTAGTTCCTTTCAAAATCAAGTGACCTCCATAACGTTCATCGTTAAAAAGCGGATGTCCAATATGCTTCAAGTGCGCACGAATCTGGTGTGTTCTACCCGTTTCCAGTTTACATGAAATCAATGTCACATACCCAAAACGTTCCAACACTTTATAATGAGTAATCGCAGGTTTCCCTATTTCAGGATCTGCAAAAACAGCCATTTGCATGCGGTCTTTCAAGTGTCTTGCTAAATTCCCTTCGATAGTTCCTGCATCTTGAGCGACATTACCCCAAACCAGGGCGATATATTCTCTTTCAGAAGTTTTAGCTTCAAATTGCTTAGCCAAATGTGTCATTGCAGCTTCGGTTTTGGCAATAACCAATAAACCTGAAGTATCCTTATCAATTCTGTGAACTAATCCAGGACGTTCACTGCTGTTCATTGGTAAATTCTCAAAATGAAACGCCAATGCATTCACCAAAGTGCCTGTATAATTCCCATGACCAGGATGTACAACCAAACCAGGCGGTTTGTTGATTAGCAAAAGTGCTTCATCTTCATACACAATATCAAGCGGAATATCCTCTGGATCTACCCTATTTTCAAAAGGAGGATGCGATAACATTACCCGCACCACATCAAAAGCTTTTACTTTATAATTCGACTTTACCGTGGCGTCATTCACAAAAATATTGCCTTCGGTAGCGGCATTCTGAATTTTATTCCTTGTAGCGTTTGGAATCAAACTCATCAAGTATTTATCAATTCGCAAAGACGTTTGACCTTTAGGAACATCGAACCTAAAATGTTCAAATAATTCTTCGTCTAAGTCTTCTATTGGTTCAATATTATTGTTCATTAGGTGCTTCTGTATCTGTTGCTGGAGCAGCCGTGCTGTCCACTGGTTCTTCTTCTTGATAACTCTCTTTTCCATCTCCCAAAACCAAATCAATTTTAGAGGCTTTCAAAACACGATCTCCTGCTTTTACATTTCTTCCTTTGTATCGCATTTCCAAGACCATGTCTTTTCCTAAATTAGGAACATAAGTAATTGTCCCCGCTTCAAGTCCTAAAGCTTTTAAAGTTGGTACAGCCTCACGATATGTTTTTTCAATTAAATCTGGAATTCGTACAGACGAAAATCCAGAAGAATTAATCTTAATATATACTTTTCTACCTACTTTTACCTTTGTTCCAGGCATAGGATCTTGCTCTACTACACTATATTTTGGATAATCTCCTCTAAAATCAACACTATCCAATAACTCATAATCCAAATCCAATTCGTCTAGCTTTTCTTCTACTTGTTCTTCAGTCAATTTTCTCAAATCTGGTACCGAAATTTCATGCCCATGATCTGTAGTAAAAGTCAACCAATGCATAAATAAATAAGCAAAAACTGCAATAATAGCAAATGCTATAAGCACCTGCCCAAAAAATACGCGACTCGTAAGATATTTTTTTAAGCTCATAAATATTTTTATTTCCCGCAAAGATAAAGCTATTTCGTTTCAAAAAAAATGATAATTTTGTTTAATAGTACTTGTCCCTCCGAACATCATTTTTGTAAGGAGCTATTCCTGCTGTACGCTTGTATCTTTTGCTTAAAAAAACATTTTTCCAAAGCCATAAAAGGAGCTTCCGCTGGTCGCTCTTTTCTGTCAGGAAAAATTAGTTTTTTTTAAGCAAAAGGATACCGCTTCCATCAGGGCTAGGGCATCAGTCTTCAAAACAACATTTAAAATTAAAATCACAGTATTACACATTCAAAAAATTTGTGCAATCCGTGTAATTTGTAGCAAAAAAACAAAAAAATATGAAAAACATTGCCATCATCATGGGCGGCTATTCCAGCGAATACAAGATCTCACTTATTAGCGGAAACGTAGTTTACCAATTCTTAGACAAAAACAAATACAACGGATTTAGAATCCACATCTTCAAAGAAAAATGGGTCTATGTTGATGACCAAGACAATGAATTTCCAATTGATAAAAATGATTTTTCAACAAGCGTAAACGGAACCAAAATCACTTTCGATTGCGTTTTCAATGCCATACACGGAACACCAGGAGAAGATGGCTTGATGCAGGCTTATTTCGAATTAATTGGGATACCACAATCATCTTGCGACTATTACCAAGCAGCATTAACGTTCAATAAACGTGATATGCTTTCAGTTTTAAAACCATACGGAATCAAAACGGCAAACTCCTATTATTTAAACAAAGGCGACGCAATCAATACCGCCGAAATCGTAAAATCCCTTGGTTTACCATGTTTTGTAAAACCAAACAAATCAGGTTCTAGTTTTGGAATTTCAAAAGTAAAAACCGAAGCTGAATTACCAATCGCTATTGAAGTTGCCTACAAAGAAGACAACGAAATCATCATCGAAAGTTTCCTAGACGGAACCGAAGTTTCTGTTGGAGTTATCAATTACCAAGGTGAAATAATCGTTTTACCAATCACCGAAATTGTTTCAGAAAATGATTTCTTTGATTACGAAGCCAAATACCAAGGAAAATCTCAGGAAATTACGCCTGCCAGAATCTCTGACGAAATGACTCAAAAAGTAAGCGACGCTGCAAAACGTGCCTACGAAGTATTAAAAATGAAAGGTTTCTCAAGAAGTGAATTCATCTTTGTAGATGGTGAACCTTACATGCTCGAAATGAATACTATTCCAGGATTAACCACAGAAAGTTTAATCCCGCAACAAGCCAAAGCCGCAGGAATTTCATTAACAGATTTATTTACAAATGCGATTGAGTTAGCACTTAATTAAGTTGCTGAGCTTCTAAGACCTATAAGCTACTAAGTAACTTAGAGTCTTAGAAACTCAAAAAAAAATTTAGAAGCTCAGCATCTCAGTAACTTAGAAACTCAAAGAAAAAACAATGAACAAAACCAGAATTGAAGCCTTTAGTGATGGTGTATTAGCCATTATCATTACCATCATGGTATTGGAAATAAAAGCACCTGAAGAAGATAGTTTTGAATCCTTAACACACTTAATTCCAGTTTTTTTAAGTTATGTTTTGAGTTTTATTTATGTTGGAATTTATTGGAATAACCACCACCACATGTTTCAAGTCGTTAAAAGAGTGAATGGCTCTATTTTGTGGGGTAATCTTTTTTTACTTTTTTGGTTGTCTTTGATTCCGTTTGCAACCAGTTGGATTGGAGAGCATCACTTTGCAGCAGTTCCCATGAGCATTTATGGTTTTGTTTTATTGATGTGTGCTATAGCTTATAATTTGCTTCAAAATAAAATCATAAAACTAGAGGGTAAAGATTCTATTTTGAACAAAGCCGTTGAAAAAGACCTCAAAGGTAAATTGTCAACTTTAGCATACCTCTTGGCAATCCCGTTAGCTTTTGTATCACCTTGGATTTCTGGATTCCTATATATTGCAGTAGCGATGCTGTGGATTGTTCCAGATTCGAGAATTGAAAAACAACTAAATTAAAATGAAAATGAAATCGCCATGCTTCCAAATTACAAATAAGAATAAAGAATGGCGATTCTATATTCCGCTAATAAAAAATATATAATTCATATGAAAAAAGCCATATTCCCAGGTTCGTTTGATCCTATTACCTTAGGTCATGAAGATATCATTAATAGAAGTATTTCGCTTTTTGATGAAATAGTAATTGCAATTGGAATAAATGCCGAAAAAAAATACATGTTTAGCCTCGAAGAAAGAAAACGTTTCATCGAGGAAACATTCAAAAACGAGCCCAAAGTTACGGTCATTACATACGAAGGCTTAACCATCGACTTATGCCATAAAATCAAAGCGGATTTTATCCTAAGAGGACTACGCAATCCAGCCGACTTTGAATTTGAAAAAGCTATCGCCCACACCAACAGACGATTATCAAAAATTGAAACAGTCTTCTTATTAACTGCAGCCCGAACTTCCTATATCAGCTCTAGCATCGTGAGAGACGTTATCCGAAATCATGGAGAATATGAAATGCTGGTCCCTAATGCTGTAAGGGTTAAGTTGCATAAGTAGTTAACAATTATTTGGCCGACTACAATGAAAAGAATTAGGAAATAAGGAAAAGCAAATTAAAAATGAACTATTTAAACGAAATTAATTCTGAGGGCTTTGCAATTATTAACGAAGTTTATTCTGAAAATGAAATCAATACAATAATTTCAGAAATAGAAAAAGTTATAGAAAACGAAACTGCAAACTCAACGTTTAGAAAATCTGAAGATTTATTTGCTATCAGACAATTTCACAAAGAAATTCCAGAAACACTAGGTTTTATTTTTAACCAAAAATTGAGAGAAATAATAAAATTAAACTTTGGAGAAAATTATTTCATAACTAAATCTATTTACTTTGACAAACCAGAAAAATCGAATTGGTTTGTTGGCTATCATCAAGATTTGACAATTTCGGTTAATCAGAAAGTAGAAATTGAAAATTATGAGAATTGGACAACCAAACAAAATCAATTTGCTGTACAGCCACCAAAAGAAATTTTAGACCAAAACTTTACAATAAGAATCCATATTGATAAAACAACAAAAGAAAACGGAGCGTTGAAAGTATTGAATAAATCACACAAAAAAGGAATTTTTAGAACTGAAAATATAGAAATAGAAAAAGAAATAGAAACGTTTTGTGAAGTTGAAAAAGGCGGTATAATGATAATGAAACCTCTACTTTTTCACGCATCAAACAAAACTACAAATAATGAAAGACGAAGAGTAATTCATATTGAGTTTAGCAATCAAAAGTTACCAAACGAATTAGAATGGAGTGAAAAAACGAATTATAATTTTAACTAAACGCAATTATTGGCTATATCAACAGACACTACAATTAATTTGAGTATTGTAAATAGTTTTCCATTTCTAAATCTTGATAACTGAACAGTCAAAACCTCAAAACATAAACTTGCGAAACCTACCATTTAAACGTAATTTCGCAACCTAAAAAATACATCCTTTACAATGAGTTTCGAAAGAGAATTAAATAAACGCAGCGGTTCACAATGTGAATTATGTGCTGCCACCGAAAATTTAAAAGAATACCAAGTATTACCAACTCAAAAAGGAGGTTTAGACGAAAGTATTTATGCTTGTACTACTTGTATTAATCAAATAGACAATCCAGGCAATGAAGATTTAAACCACTGGAGATGTCTAAATGATAGTATGTGGAATGAACATATTCCAGTGCAAGTAGTAGCTTGGAGAATGTTAAGCCGTTTGCGCAATCAAGATTTACTGGAGCAAATGTATTTTGACGAAGATACTCTAGCATGGGCTCAGGCTACAGGTGAAGGAGAAGACGATGAAAATAAGATTATACACCGCGATGTAAATGGTGTTATTTTAACGCACGGAGATTCTGTAGTATTGATTAAAGATTTAAAAGTAAAAGGTTCAAGTATGGTTGCCAAACAAGGAACTTCGGTACGTAACATCCGTTTAGACCATGAAAATGCCGAATATATTGAAGGAAAAGTTGATGGTCAACAAATTGTAATCATTACACAATACGTTAAGAAAATATAACAAACAAGTGATCAGACATTCTAAAACTATTATCTGATTAAACGTAACAAAAGGTTTAAATAAAAAATCGTTAACAGAAAATTGTCTGTTAACGATTTTTTTATACTTATCAATGTTTACTGAATACTAAATTCATGAACACTGAGCACTTGTTTTTCTAGCTTTTTTGAAATAACTTTTCAATTTGCTCTTTTGATAAAGGCTCTGAAACATTAGTTGTACTAGCATCTTTACTCGTTACCATAAATTGTACCGTCGTTTTATCTGAACTAGCAATATAATGCAACCAAACAAAATTATTAGGTAATTCTAATTTAACATCATTCAAAGGGCTTGACGTAAAACCTTTGGAAATAATGCTGTACAAACTTTGATATGCATTATCCACATTTTTAAATGTAAAATTCTTCAATGCTGCTTCTTCATCATTTGTAGATTGAGTTGTGTAGAAAAAGGTGAAATCATCTCCTATTTTTTGCACATAAAAACTATTATTTATTCTACCTAATCTCTCTACAGGCACCGTTTCAACAACTTTAATTTGGCTAAAACCAGCAGCACTAATAAATAAAATAGCAATCGCAAAAACTTTTTTCATAATTTATTTGGGGTTTAATGATTATACTCTAATAGGTTAAGTATTCATTCACAAACATAACAATAATAATAAAAATTACCCCCTTTATCAATCTTGTTTTTTAAAACATTTGCTCATTTTTTATTTATAAACCCAAACACAAACGAACAACAACGAATATATCATTATAAAATTAATGGCTATTTCATCCTCTAATTCACAGCAACTACCATATAATTAGGATCTTCCATAATATTCACATCAATAATAGCTTCGGCATTTTTTAATAACCGAATACAATCTGGACTTAAATGTCGTAAATGTACTTTTTTTCCAAGTTTATTATATCGTTGCGTAACTGCATTTAAAGCTTCAATAGCCGACATATCAGCTATTCTACTTTCTTTAAAATCAATAATCACTTCGTTGGTATCATTTAAGACATCAAATTTTTCTGCAAACCCAGCTGTTGATGCAAAAAAAAGAGGTCCGTAGATTTCATAATTTTTCACTCCATTGGCATCTACATATTTTTTTGCTCGTATTCTTTTAGCACTTTCCCAAGCAAAAACTAAAGCCGAAATTACAACTCCAATCAAAACTGCCAAAGCTAAGTTATGGAGTAAAACCGTGATTAACGCCACTATCACCACCACAAAAACATCGTGATTTGGCATTTTGTTTACTATTTTCAAACTAGCCCATTCAAAAGTACCAATAGCAACCATAAACATTACGCCTACTAAGGCCGCCATCGGCAATCGCTCGATTATAGGTGCTCCAAATAAAATAATTAGAAGAATAGTCAATGAAGCTACAATCCCCGACAAACGAGCTCTTGAACCTGCCGAAAGATTCACTAACGTTTGAGCAATCATAGGACAACCACCCATTCCAAAGAAAAAACCATTCAATATATTAGAACTTCCTTGAGCGATACATTCACGATTTCCGTTTCCTTTCGTTCCTGTTATTTCATCTACTAAATTTAAAGTCAGCAAGCCTTCAGTCAACCCAACAGCTGCCATAATCAAAGAATATGGAAAAATTAATTTCAGAGTCTCCCAATTAATTGGAATATTCGGAATATGAAATGGTGGAAAACCACCGCTTATTGATGCAATATCTTTTACTGTTTTGGTTTCAATTCCAAAGAAAAAAACCAAAGCAAACACAACCATAATAGCTATTAGCGAAGCTGGAACTGCCTTAGTTAATTTGGGCACCAACATCACAATTCCAATAGTCAATGCAACTAGACCTGCCATGATGTACATTGAACTTCCAGAAAGCCAAACACTTTGATTATTAACAATAGTTTTAAACTGCTCCAATTGAGACATGAATATAACAATAGCTAATCCATTTACGAATCCAAACATTACGGGATGTGGTACTAACCGAATAAATTTACCAAGTTTAAAAAGCCCAACAAGAATCTGTAAAACTCCTGCTAAAGCAACAGCTGCAAAAACATATTCCAAACCATTTGATTTCATCAAAGCAATCAAAACAATTACCGTTGCTCCTGCTCCGCCTGAAATCAATCCAGGTCTTCCGCCGAATATCGCCGTAACAAAACCCGCAATAAATGCAGCATACAAACCTGTCAAAGGCGGAAATCCTGCCAAAATTGCAAATGATAATGATTCAGGAATCATCGTCATCGCCACAGTAAAACCAGCTAAAACTTCCGTTTTATAATTTACTTTTTGTGAGAAATCAAATAAATTAAATAGTTTTTTCATACGTTGATACATAGCCTTTTTGGACACCATTTTTCAAAAACAAAATAGCACTCAATAATTTTCGATAAAATGTTCTGAAACGAATTATTGCAATTTAAAGTAGAGCAGAATTACTCTTCCTCTTTCTTGATTACCTTTCTGGCAACTTCGATTTTAAATTTCTTACCTTTCATTTTTTCGTCTTTAATCGCATGCAATAAATCTTTTACTTTATTGAATTTTACTGCCGCAAACGAAATAAAATCTTTCACTTCTATTAAACCTAAATCGCCTTTTTCTAGTTTTCCTTTTTGAGAAAAGAAACCCACAATGTCAATTTTGTTTAATTTATTTTTCTTTCCACCACTAATATAAATAGTTTGAAACTCGGGTGGTTTTGGTAAAGTTGTATTGTTATCTACATTTAGAACTGACATTCCGTAATCAACGTAATCGAGTTTTTTTTCACTATCGTTTACAATAAGATAAGCCGTTCCCGAAGCCTGCATACGAGCCGTTCTTCCGTTTCTATGTGTGAATTCATCTTCTTTTAATGGCAAATGATAATGAATTACGTGTTTCATTTCTGGAATATCAAGCCCACGAGCGGCCAAATCAGTAGTGATTAAATAACTTACACTTCCGTTGCGAAATTGAATTAATGCACGTTCTCGTTCTTCCTGATCCATACCACCATGATAATATGTGGCATAAATTCCTTTTTCATTTAGAGTATCACTAATTCGTTCAGCAGCATCTCTGTGATTACAAAAAACAATCGCCGATTGTGATTTCAACGAACATATCAAATTGAATAAACTACCTATTTTATCTTTTGCTACAGAAACAACCATTTTGGTAGTCAAGTTGCTTTCTTGTTCTTCTTCTGTTGGAATAAAATCTAAAATAGTAGGATTGACAACCCTTGTGTATTTTGGAATTTCAATATCCGAAGTTGCCGAAACCAAAACACGCTTGTTCAGTTTACTCAGTTTTCCGATAATAAAAGACATTTGTTCATGAAAACCCAATTGTAAAGATTTATCAAACTCATCCAAAACTAGCGTTTGGATTTTATCTAATCGAAAAGTTCCTCTATCAATATGGTCTGCAATTCGACCCGGAGTTCCTATTAAAACCGCAGGAGGATTACTCAAATTTTTAATTTCAGTATCAATAGAGTGTCCGCCGTAGCACACATTTACTTTGTAATCAGTTCCCATTTTTTTCCAAACCTGTTCAATTTGCAAACCTAATTCACGTGAAGGCACTAGAATCAGGCATTGAACCGATAGAATCTCAGGCTGTAACATTTCGAAAATAGGAAGCAAAAACGCTAATGTTTTTCCAGAACCGGTTGGAGAAAGTAATAAAACATTATTGTCATTTAAAATAACGTCTTGAGCAACTTCTTGCATTTCGTTTAGGCTTTCGATACCTAAATTCAATAATATATTGTTGGAATGGTGTTTCTTATTCATTTTGCAAAGGTAACTAAAAATTACATTCGCTTTTATGGCATACTTTTTAAAGCAAAAATTGCACAAATTTTCACTAACTAATTCGTGAAAATCTATGCAATTTGTTTTAACTATTTTACCTTAAAGACTTTATTTAAAAGTAATTATTTAATCATTTTCTTCTTCAAAAAGTAATTTTATATTTTCATACGAGTTTTTCAATGCTTCTTTAATCTGCTCCGGATTTAACCACGCCACTTTTTCAATACCTTCCTCAATTTGACCAATTGGTGTTCCTTCAAAATCTGTTTCCATTTCAAACCAATGCGTAATTTTTAATTTATATTTTCCATTGCGTTTAAAAACATGATAAGTTTTCTGAAGTTTCTCTATAATTTTCAATCCGTTTACTCCAGTTTCTTCTTCCACTTCTCGTGTAGCAGCATCCTCAATTAATTCCCCTTTTTGAGAACCTCCTTTAGGTAAATCCCACTTTCCATTTCTAAAAATAAATAAAACCTCTCTATTTTTATTATATACTAGTCCACCTCCAGCTTTATTTACAGCTATTTTTGCTTTCAAAGTTTTCATAATCAAGCTCTCATCGGGATGATAAAGACAAGCTTTCTTAATTTTATTTTGAAACATTTTTACAATAAGTTGCTCGACATCAATACTGTCCAACAAGAAAAGTTGAAAATCGGTCTCCTTAGAGATTTGATTTGTCAAAAAAAGTGGTTTGTCGTTAACAAAAACTTTATACATTTGTATTATGATTTTTAATAAAGATACAGCCGAAAAAACAGCCGAATTGCTTTTGCAAATAAATGCAATTAAATTGAATCCAGGAAATCCTTTTACATGGGCTTCTGGATGGAAATCGCCAATATATTGCGATAATCGTTTAATACTCTCGTTTCCAGCCATAAGAAATTATGTTAGAGACGAATTTTCTAAAAACATTGAAAAACAATTTGGTAAACCAGATGTTATTGCAGGTGTAGCCACTGGCGCAATAGGCATTGGAATGCTCGTTGCCGAGAGTATGGGACTCCCTTTTGTATATGTACGTCCAGAACCGAAAAAACATGGTCGTCAAAACCAAGTAGAAGGTTTTTTACAAAAAGGACAAAGCGTAGTAATAATTGAGGATTTAATCAGTACTGGAAACAGTAGTTTGCTTGCCGTTGATGGCTTACGAGAAGCAGGAGCCGTTATAAAAGGGATGGCAGCAATATTTACTTATGGATTTGATGTTGCTGACAAAAATTTCCAAAATGCAAATATTGATTTATATACTCTTAGTAATTACCAAAACTTATTGAATTTGGCAGTTGCAAAAAAGTATATAACCGAAAATGAAGAACAAACTCTTAGAGAATGGAATGTGAGTCCATCAACTTGGAATATATAATTTTGGGATCGCATAATCAGAATAAAAATAAAAGACAACTATGAATTTAGAGAGCCCAAAGGTTACTATTGAAAAATCTGCACAAGAATTATTCGATTTATTAAGTGATGTAAAAAACTTCGAGAAATTAATGCCAGATAACATTGCAAAATTCGAAATTATAGGAGAAGATGCTTTTATTTTTGGATTAAAAGGAATGCCTGAAATTAAATTAAAAATGAAAGAAAAAGTAGCTCCAAACAAAGTCGTTTTAGGTGCTGCGAGCGATAAACTTCCATTTACTTTAGTCGCTAACATCAATACTGTTTCGGAGCAATCAAGTGAGGTAAAACTAGATTTTGAAGGTGATTTTAATCCTATGATGGCAATGATGATCAAAGGACCTATTTCGAAATTTATCGAAACCTTAGCCAACAACATGACAAAACTATAACATACTGTTTAAATAAAAAGTATAGCCTTTTAGTTCTCGATCTAAAAGGCTTTTTTTTTATTAATATAGCATCTGTACTTCTTTCAGATTATATTCACAAACACTATCATCTTCCAATAAAATTTGAAGCTTTCCTATATTCGAAACACCTTTTATAATTCCCATAAAATTGTTTTGATTTTCATCTGTAAAAGCAGTAGGAATGCCTATTCTAAACAATTCACTAACATACTCTTCCCATAAGACGGAAGACTTTGATGCATAATCAGTAATTATTTCTTCCATTTCAGAAACGATAGTAAAAAGAATCTCTTCTTTATCAAAAGTAGTGTTACAAATTAAAGCTAACGAAGAAGCTCTAGGCAAATTTTGAAAATCTGCTTGGTTCACATTCAGACCCAATCCAACAATAGAAGTAATTGTTCCATCACCTTTAATACTATTTTCTATCAATATGCCACCAATCTTTTTATTGGCTGACATAATGTCGTTAGGCCATTTGATACTTAATTCAGGAATATTATATTTTTTTAAAACCCGAATTACAGCAAGAGAAATCACGATATTAAGATCAAAAACAGCTTCATTATCAAACAAGAACCCCTTTACCAAAACACTCATAATAAGATTCTTACCTGACTCAGAATCCCATTTAGACCCCATCTGCCCCTTACCTTTCATTTGATTCTCGGCAGTAACAACTGTAAAATTTTGAACCTCTTGTTTGTTCGATATACCTTTTAGAAAATCATTTGTTGAATCTATGGCATCGAGTTTGATTAACTTCATCTATACATTTTTTGCAAAACATAATTTAATATTATGTTAAGGTTCAAAATTAATCACAAAAAATGGTAACTTTACAAATTCATATAAAAAAATAAATGGCGAAAAAGATTATAAACAATGATGTTTTGTTGGCAAACATCATAAAAGGAATAGAAGAAGTAAAAGGAAGTGATATCGATATTTTGGATTTAAGAGAAATAGACACTGCAGTTTGTGACTATTTTGTGGTTTGCAATGGAAATTCTAACACTCAAGTGAATGCTATTGTAAATTCAATCCAAAAAACAGTCTCCAAAGATTTAAAAGACAAACCTTGGCATGTAGAAGGTTCTGATGTAGCCGAATGGGTATTAATGGATTACGTACATATTGTAGTACATGTATTTCAAAAGCACATTCGTGAATATTACAATATAGAAAGCCTTTGGGGGGATGCCAAAATCACTAAAATCGAAAATAAATATTAAAGAAACAATCTTATAATGGCTAAAGAGAATAATCCAAATTCAAATAAATTTAAGGTAAGTCCTTGGTTAATTTATACCGCAATAATATTGATTTTTTTAGCAATTAGTTTTGCAACTGGTGGGTCAAATTTTCAAGAACCTGCTCAATTAACATCTTCAAAATTTAATTCCTTTTTAGAAAAAGGACAAATTGAAAAAGTAATTGTTTACAACAAAAGTGAAGCAGAAGTTTTTTTAAATCAAAAAGCATTAAGCGACCCTGAACACAAAAAAGTAGCTAAAGATTTATTAGGCAATATCAATAAAGGACCACATTATTCTTTTGATATTGGTAACGATCAAATTTTTCAAACAAAATTAGAGAAAGCAGTTGCCGAAGGTAAATTGAAAGATTTTAATTTCTTACCAAAAAGTAACTGGTCTGATATTTTAATAAGCCTATTACCTATAATAATCATTATTGGTGTATGGATTTTTATTATGAGAAAAATGTCTGGTGGTCCTGGTGGCGGAGGTGGACAGATTTTCAATATTGGAAAATCAAAAGCAAAACTTTTTGACGAAAAAACAGATATCAAAACTACTTTTAAGGACGTAGCTGGATTAGAAGGTGCTAAAGAAGAAATACAAGAAATTGTAGAATTCCTTAAAAACCCTGAAAAATATACCAATTTGGGAGGTAAAATCCCGAAAGGAGCATTACTTGTTGGACCTCCAGGAACAGGAAAAACTTTACTAGCCAAAGCCGTAGCCGGTGAAGCTCAAGTACCATTCTTCTCTTTATCAGGTTCTGATTTTGTTGAAATGTTCGTCGGAGTTGGAGCTTCACGTGTACGTGATCTTTTCAAACAAGCTAAAGAAAAATCTCCAGCAATTATTTTCATTGATGAAATCGATGCTGTTGGTAGAGCTAGAGGAAAAAGCAATATGTCTGGCGGTAATGATGAAAGAGAAAATACTTTAAATCAATTACTAACAGAAATGGACGGTTTCGGAACTAATTCTAATGTAATTGTTTTAGCTGCAACTAATAGAGCCGATGTTTTAGACAAAGCTTTAATGCGTGCTGGTCGTTTTGACAGACAAATTTTTGTTGATTTACCAGATATTCGTGAAAGAGCCGAAATTTTTCAAGTTCACTTAGGACCTATCAAAAAAGTAGAAGGTCTTGATCTTGATTTTCTTGCCAAACAAACTCCAGGTTTTTCTGGTGCCGATATTGCCAATGTTTGTAACGAAGCTGCATTAATAGCTGCTCGTAACAACAAAACTGCTGTTGACAAACAAGATTTTCTTGATGCCGTTGATAGAATTATTGGGGGTCTTGAAAAGAAAAATAAAATCATTACTCCTGAAGAAAAAAGAGCAATTGCTATTCACGAAGCTGGTCATGCAACTGTAAGCTGGATGCTTGAACATGCTGCTCCCCTTATCAAAGTGACTATTGTACCTCGTGGACAAAGTCTAGGAGCTGCCTGGTATCTTCCTGAAGAAAGACAAATCGTAAGAACTGACCAAATGTTAGACGAAATGTGTGCTACAATGGGAGGAAGAGCTGCTGAAAAAGTTACTTTTGACAGAATTTCGACTGGAGCGCTTAGTGATTTGGAAAAAGTAACTCGTCAAGCTCGTGCCATGGTAACAATTTATGGCTTGAATGACAAAATAGGAAATGTTACTTATTACGATTCATCTGGACAAAGTGAATACAGTTTTTCTAAACCTTATTCTGATGAGACAGCCAAAATAATAGATGCTGAAATTTCAGAATTAATTGAAGGACAATACGAAAGAGCTATTCAGATTTTAGAAGAAAATAAAGATAAGTTAAACCAACTTGCTGATATCTTGATTGAAAAAGAAGTAATCTTTAAAGATGATTTAGAAGCTATATTTGGAAAAAGAACTTTCGACAAAAACTTAGGTGAAGTAGTTTCATAATTTAAAAAATTAACAAATATTTAAAATCTTAATTCAAAACCTCGTTTTGAATTAAGATTTTTTTATCTTTGAACGTTTTCAAGTAACACAAAACGATTAGTAACAAATTATGAATCTTTTTAAAAAATTATTCGGTTCTAACGACCCTTCATCTGATGAAGGCAGGAATGATAATTCAAGTAAACCAAATCCAGATATTAATGCCCCTTTGGATGAACAATTTATCTATAATTTTAAAAAAAATGGTGGTAAATTTTTATACTGCGAAAATTTAAATGAAGTAAAAGAACAATTTGAAAACATACTCGAAGAAAATGATTGGTTTGAATGTGAAGCTTTGTGCTACGAGCCTAAATTATTTTTCTTACTAGATGAAAACAAACTAACATACGGTCAAAATTTAAATCCTAAATTTTTATTGTCAAGTTGTGAAAACCTCGTAACCGAAGAAGGTTCTGTACTATTTTCATCTAATCAAATCAAACAAAAAAAACCAAACGAATTGCCTGCTAATATTGTGATTTTAGGAAAAACTAGTCAAATCGTTGAAGGCAAAAGTGAAGGTCTTAGTGCTATAAGAAAAAAATATTTAACAGAATACCCTACCAATATTACAACAATCAAATATTTTGAAAAAGCCAAAGAAGAAGATTTTACTCAGTACGGAAGTTCTGCTAAAAATTTATATTTATTGCTTTTAGAAGATCTTTAAAATGAATGAAACGCTAAAAAGATCAATATCTGGTGCTGTATATATCTTATTACTAATAGCATCAATACAATACTCTATAGAAACTTTTTTTATTCTATTTGGTGTTTTTTTGTTAATAGCGGTAAGTGAATTTTGCAACTTAGTTCATCTAAACAAAATCCTACCAATTATAATAGCTATTTTATTCTATTGCATTTTTTATAAAATTGCAATAGCTATAAAAGATGATGGTCTTTTCTATATACTCAGATACAATAGAGATTTTGATTTAGCCGTATTATTTTTATCTCTTATTGTCTCTTTAAAATGCATTGTGTTTTTATTTGATAATAAAAACTTAAAAGTAGATTCCTTTTCAAAATTTGCTTATTTAATTGGATACATCATTCTTCCTTTTATTATTATTACAAAAATACCTTTTGGAATTAAGGGCTACAATCCAAACATTCTAATTAGTATTTTCATTTTAATATGGACTAATGATACTTTTGCCTATTTAGTTGGAAAATCAATTGGAAGGCATAAATTATTTGAAAGGATTTCTCCTAAAAAAACGATTGAAGGATTTCTTGGCGGTATTGGATTTGCATTAATTGCAAGTTATTTTATTTCAAAATATTTTTTGATGCTTCCAGAAAAGAACACATACATTTGGCTCATAATAGCTGCTATCGTTGGTATTTTCGGAACTATTGGAGATTTAGTAGAATCCAAATTTAAACGAATTTCAGAAAAAAAAGACAGTGGAAACATCATGCCGGGCCATGGAGGTATCCTAGATCGACTAGATAGTGTTATCTTTGTAGCACCAATTATATTTTTATTTTATCAAATTTTAAATTATGTTTCATAAAGAAGGAACTCAAAGTATTTTATTAGGCACTATTTTTACAGCTGTAATTATCTTAGCATCAGATTATTTTATTCAAACGGAATGGATTAAAATGGCTATTGAAATTGTAACTTTATTATTATTGATTATCATTTTACAATTTTTTAGAAATCCAAAAAGAACTGTAGCAATCAATGAAAATCACATCATTGCTCCCGTTGATGGAAAAGTGGTGGTTATTGAAGAGGTATTTGAAAGCGAATATTTTAAAGACAAAAGAATTCAGGTTTCTATATTTATGTCTCCTATAAATGTCCATGTTACTCGTTATGCCATAAGTGGTTTGGTAAAGTTTAGTAAATACCATCCAGGTAAATTTCTTGTGGCTTGGCACCCAAAAGCAAGTGAAGAAAACGAAAGAACAACAATTGTTGTTGAAAATCAAACTTTCGGAGCAATTTTGTACCGCCAAATTGCTGGTGCATTGGCAAAGCGAATTGTAAATTATGCCAAAGAAGGTATGCAAGTTGTACAAGGTACTGATGCTGGTTTTATTAAATTTGGTTCACGAGTAGATATTTTTTTACCTTTAGGTACTCCAATTAATGTAGAACTAAATCAAAAAGCAATTGGAGGAAAAACTATAATTGCAATTAAAGCTTAATGATCGAACAAGATTTAGACAAAAAATTTCTAGAAGCTGTAAAAATAGCTTCTGCTATGACACAAGCATCTTTGCCGCAGGATGTGCAGCTACGTCTTTATGCCTTCTATAAACAGGCTACATTTGACAAAACAAAGTTTAACATAACAGATAATTCAGATTTAAGAAATGCATTCAAAACCAATGCATGGATTCAAATCAGTCATCTTACGCAAGAAGAGGCCAAAAAAGAATATATAACCCTAATTCATTCCCTAATAAAGTAATCGTATTCTTTTTATGAAATAAGCATGACCGCAAATTTGTGATAAACATTAATAGCAGCTATGCAAATTCCATATGACCGATAAAAAACAATATATATCAACATATGAAAAAAAACACTTTTATATTAGCAAATTTGCTCTTTATTTTGGTTTTGATTTCTTGTAAAGACAAAAAAATGACAGAGGTTGTAGAAGTACCGCTTCCATCAGTACAGGAAAAAGTAAAAATAGGAAACCCAAATGATGTCAAAGCTGCCGAAGGTTCTTTTCAAATGGAAAAAATTTCTTTTGGTTATGATGCTTTAGCACCAGATATTTCTGCTATAACTCTAGAATCTCATTACGGAAAGCATTATTTATACTTCACTAATAATTTAAACAAAGCCGTTCTTGGAACTAAATTTGAAAACCTCACAATTGAAGAGTTACTAAAAACATTAGACATTAATGATCCTGTAATACGTAATAATGCAGGAGGATATTACAATCATAGTTTATATTTCAAAACTATTTCACCAAAAGCTGGAGGTGAGCCAATAGATACATTGGCTTCGAGTATTAATAAAGATTTTGGATCTTTCTCTAATTTCAAAACGGCATTTAAAGATACCGCTTTAAAACAATTTGGATCAGGTTGGGTTTGGCTTGTAGTAGACAAAACAGGAGTACTTCAATTATCAACTACACAGAATCAAGATAATCCATTAATGACTTATGCGCCAGTTGTTGGATTCCACGGAACTCCTATTTTAGGAATAGACCTTTGGGAACATGCATATTTCTTAGATTATCAATACAAAAAGAAAAATTATATTGATGCCTTTTTTAATATTGTGAATTGGGATAAAGTAAACGAAAATTACAAAGCAACTTTCAAAAAATAAAAAACAAAAAAGCTGATTTTAACATCAGCTTTTTTTATTCTCAGTCGTTATATTTACAATTGGTAAATAAATGATTCTAAAGGATGTATTGTAATTGCCGCTCTTCCTTCACCATTTACAATCAATGGAACTGTACTACCGTACAATTGGTCTTTTATAGTATAACTACCATCTTTCAAATTCCATTTACTAATAATATCTTCCGGAATTTTTAATTCAAAAGTATTTGATACTTCCGAAGAAAAATTAGTCAACACAATTAATTTTTGATTTTCGGACCAACGAACAAAGGAATAAACATAGTTTGGATCATACCCAAGTCCTCCATGACGGTTTAATTCTTGGAGATCTTGAAATTGCCCCATTACTGCCGAACTTTTGACAGAAAAATTTAATAATCTTTTATAAAAATCTCGTAAATCTTTTTCGCTTTGAGTAAGTTTTCCTCCGTCAAAAGCGCCATCATTCATCCATCTTTGATGATTTGGAACACCAACATAATCAAAAATTGAAGTTCTGGAATGCGTACCAAATCCACCATTTTCATTTGCAGCCTCCCCTACTTCTTGTCCAAAATAAATCATAATAGGCGCTGAACTTATCATAGTTGAAACAACCATCATTGGTTTCCCTTTCTCGGCAGATCCGGCAAATTCTGGACTTGCCAATCTTTGTTCATCATGATTATCCAAAAACTTCAACATATGAATATCAATATCTGCCAATACACTTTGAATATAAGACAATCCATCCGGAGGTGTTTTTCCCTGAATAATATCTTTCAATTTATCGTATGTTTCTACTTTATCATACAAATAATCCATTTTACCCAAATGAATATAATTTCGGTACTCATTTGGATTGTAAACCTCCGCCATTAGAAAAGCATCCGGATTAGCATTTTTTATAGCTGAATTCATGAAACTCCAAAACTCGTAAGGAACCATTTCGGCCATATCATATCGAAAACCATCCACGCCTTTAGAAGTCCAATACAAGGCAATATCTCTAAATTTAATCCAAGAACTTGGAACGCTTTTATCCTTCCAAAATTCAAAATGCTCTTTATAAGAAAGTACATTAAAACCAGTTGGCAATTCAGGAAAATCTTTATAACCATCTGGACGAATACCATAATTCACTTTAACAGTTTCATACCAGTCATTCACATCTGGTTTTGCCAATCTAGAACCATTTCCTGTCCATTTAGCAGGGTTTTCATAAAACTTTCCATCAATAAGAGGATTACTTTCACCGTTTAAAGGATTATCACTATCTGGCAACTCAAATGGAGTATTTGGAATGTAATAAAAATTATTATCCCGTTTGTATTCTACAGTAACATCATCATCAGCACCAAAATCTCGTATACCTGCTGGATTACTTTTCCCTTCATACTTACGAGCAACGTGATTAGGCACAATATCAATAATCACTTTAAGATTTGCTTTGTGAGTACGTTTTATCAATGCTTCAAATTCTTCCAAACGCTTTTCAGGATCAACTGCCAAATCAGGATTAACATTATAATAGTCTTTGACAGCATAAGGCGAACCTGCTCTACCCTTTACCACTTCGGGATTATCATTTGAAATTCCTATTGCAGTATAATCCCGAATTACAGCATGATGCGGAACTCCCGTGTACCAAATGTGAGTAACTCCAAGATTTTTTATTTCCTGAAGCGCTTTATCCGTAAAATCATTGAATTTGCCAACTCCATTCTCTTCAATTGTTCCCCATAGTTTATTCGTTGTATTCTTGTTACCAAATAATCGAGTAAAAACTTGATAAACTACTGCTTTACTTTCGGAACTGGTTTCATTCTTTTGTACACTCATTATTATCTCTTTAAGTTCTATGTTTTATTATAAATCTTGTAACTATTAACTCGAGACTTATAATCCCATTGCTTTTTTTAGGTTTTATTATTTTCAATCCTAAATTCCTTTTGTGTTTAATGCTAATATTTTATAAATAAATCCTAATATACTTAGGGTTTGTTTCAATTTTCATAAATTTACAAAAAAATTAAGACCATTGAAGAAATCTTTATATTTCATTATTTATTGCCTAGTATTACTTAGTGTAAACTTTGTTTTGGCACAAGCCCCAAAAAAAATACATATTGAACAATCTGACTTTGCCGATGTCGACGAACTTAAGTTTCCAGATGCTCTTTTACTTACTGGAAATGTAAAAGTAAGTCATGATGGCGTAGTCTTAACCTGTAACAAAGCGTATTTTTTTCAAAAAGAAAATTATTTAAAAGCATTTGGAAATGTACAATTAGTACAAGGTGATACTTTATATTTAAATAGTAATTATGCAGAATATAGTGGAGAATTAAAAAAAGCTTTTGCAACTGGTAATGCAGTAATGAGTTCGCCAGATGCTACTTTGGCAACTGACACCATTAATTTTGACAGAAATATTCAAGAAGTATA
Organism: Flavobacterium sp. WC2509; assembly: GCF_052683105.1. Classification (NCBI taxonomy): domain Bacteria; kingdom Pseudomonadati; phylum Bacteroidota; class Flavobacteriia; order Flavobacteriales; family Flavobacteriaceae; genus Flavobacterium; species Flavobacterium sp. WC2509. The sequence continues at coordinate 875,998 of NZ_JBQZFG010000001.1, forward strand.
TTACAACACACCCGGAACTATTATCAACAAAGACAATACTTTAAAAAGTAAATCAGGTAGATACTTTGTAAAAGAGAAGAAATTCCTATTCTTAACGGCAGTTACACTTACTAATAAAACATACGAAATCAAATCCAATCATTTGGATTATTACAGCAATTCGGGACATTCCTATTTATTTGGGCCATCCACAATTACAAGTAAAACCAATTATATTTATACCGAAAAAGGGTTCTATGATACCAAAAAAAATCTAGCCCATTTTTTAGACAAATCCTACATCAAATATGATGATCGAATTATAAAAGGAGATAGTTTGTATTATGATCGGAATAAAGAATTTGCATCGGCAACACGAAACGTAAAAATAACCGATTCCATTAATCGAGGAGTTATTCGGGGACATTATGCTGAATTATACAAAAAGAAAGACTCGATGTTTGTAACAAAAAGAGCCTTGGCTGTCAACTTTGTAGATAATGATTCTGTGTATATTCATGGGAAAAAACTCATGGTTACTGGTAAAGAAAATGATAGAATCATTCGTGCTTTTAATAACGTTCGATTTTACAAAACTGACATGAGTGGGAAATGTGATTCTATTCATTCTAGTGCTAAAATTTCTTTGACAAAATTGATAGGAAACCCGATACTTTGGAATGGAGACAGCCAAATTACTGGTGATGTAATGCATCTAATTGGTGATAAAAACACGCAAAAACTGGATTCTCTCAAAGTGCTCAATAATACTTTTCTGGTCTCGAAGGACACCCTCGGAACTGGTTATAATCAAACAAAAGGTCAAAATTTATTTGGTAAATTCAAAGATGGAAAACTCCATGAGGTCGATATTATAAAAAGCGCCGAAGTCATTTACTATATGAGAAATGATGCAAAAGAACTCATTGGAATCAATAAAAATGTAAGTAGCAAAATCAATATTATTTTTGACAACAACGCAATTGATACTATTACTTTTTTCAAACAAGTAGATGGTATCATTTATCCCGAAGCTGAATTACCCGAAAATGCTAGGACTCTCCGTGGTCTCAATTGGCGTGGAGAGGAAAGAATAAAATCGAAAGACGATGTTTTTAGCAAAGAAGAAGATGCTGAAGAACTCAAAATCATCGAAGCAACTGCAAAAGACAAAGCCAAAAAAAGTGTTCCGATAAAAGTTAGAAAAGAAACTTTGAATTACGACAAGAAGAATTCGAAGAAGTAATCAGATTACAGTGCTCAGTCTCAGTTTCCAGGCCTTATAATTAAAACATTTTAAACGATTAAACCTTTAAACTCTTAAAAAAGTGAATCCAGATTTCATAAAATACCAAGCACAAACTTCTCCTTATCCGTTGGGTATGGAGGTTTCGCATGCTATTGGTTCTTATATCTTTGACACAAATAATAAAAAATATTTAGATTTTGTCGCAGGTGTTTCCGCTTGTACCCTAGGACATCAAAATAAAAGGGTAAATGACGCTATCAAAGATCAATTGGATAAATATTCACATGTAATGGTTTATGGGGAATATTCACAAAGTCCAGCTGTTGAATATTGCAAATTAATGGCTTCGCTACTTCCTGCACCTTTAGACAAAACGTATTTGGTCAATTCTGGAACCGAGGCAATCGAAGGTTCTTTAAAATTAGCCAAAAGAGTAACAGGAAGAAGCCAACTCATTTCCTGTCATAATGCCTATCACGGTAATACAATGGGCTCTATGAGCGTAATGGGATTTGAAGAACGCAAACAAGCTTTTCGACCTTTACTCCCAGATATTGATTTTATAACATTCAATAACGAAGACGATTTACAAAAAATAACTACCAAAACCGCTGGAATCTTATTAGAAACTATTCAGGGCGGTGCTGGTTTTATTGAACCCAATAATGACTTTTTAAAGAAAGTTAAAGCTCGATGTACCGAAGTAGGCGCTTTGATGATATTAGACGAAATTCAACCAGGATTTGGAAGAACGGGAGCTCTTTTTGGATTTCAAAACTACGATGTTGTACCCGATATTGTCGTTATGGGAAAAGGAATGGGTGGCGGAATGCCAGTAGGCGCTTTCACCGCATCCTCAGCAATGATGGATTTACTGACCGAAAATCCAAAATTAGGTCATATCACCACTTTTGGAGGACACCCTGTCATTGCGTCAGCCTGCTTAGCGACTTTGAAAGAATTAACTGAAACTAATATAATTACAGATACTTTAAACAAAGAAAAACTCTTTAGATCACTTTTGGTACATCCTTTGATACAAGAAATAAGAGGAAGAGGATTAATGCTTGCAGCGATGACTGCAACTGCTGACATTACGAATGAAGTGATTTTAAAATGCCAAGACAGAGGTCTAATTCTATTTTGGTTGCTGTTTGAAGGCTGTGCCATCCGAATTACTCCTCCATTGACTATTTCTGAAAAAGAAATTAGAGAAGGCTGTGCCATAATTCTCGAAGTAATGGACGAAATTAAGATTTCAGAATTAAGATTTCAGAATTAAGATTTCAGAATTAAGATTTTTGATTTTAATTTTTGATTTTGATTTTTAGAAAATAGAAAATAAATTGAAAAATTGACATTGTAATTGACATTGTAATTGAAAAACCTGTTAATTAAATTGTTCACAACAAATAGTAATCTTCCTCATTTCAACAATACGTTTTCCTAATTTTATTTTAGGATAATTTAAAAACACACAGTATGCAATTAAGCAACGAAGAAGAAGATTATAACTTATCCCTATCAAAATTTGAGTCTATGTTGAAAACCAACAAAGTACTCTTTTTTGATTCCGAAGAATTTGAAGAAATTATTCTTCATTATCTCGATATGGGCAAGACTGCATTGGCCAAAAAAGCTCTAAAATTAGCTCTTGAGCAACATCCAAGATCTACTGGTCTTAAATTAGTCCAGGTAGAAATGCTAATTTATGATGATAAACTCGAAATAGCCGAAAAGTTATTGAATGAGTTGTACGCAATAGAACCAACCAACGAAGAAATTTACATTCAGAAAGCTAATATCTGTTCTAAAAGAGATCAGCATGAAAAGGCCGTTGAAATACTTAAAATAGCATTACAATACACTGATGACTTTGCCGATGTTTACAACTTAATTGGCATGGAGTATCTTTTTATGGACAATCTTGAATTAGCCAAAGAAAGCTTTATTAAATGTCTAGAAGAAGATTTAGAGGATCAATCTGCTTTGTATAATGTGGTTTATTGTTTTGAATTTTTAGACCAAAATCAAGAAGCGATTGCCTATCTGAATAAATATATTAACCAAAATCCGTATAGCGAAATTGCCTGGCATCAGCTGGGGCGTTTGTTCTATGGTGTAAAAGAATATGAAAGTGCCATTCGCGCATTTGATTATGCAACTCTTATTGATGAAGAATTTCTTGGTGCTTTTATGGAAAAAGCAAAAGCACTAGAACGTCTAAAAAAATATGATTTAGCAATTGAAAGTTACAATAGAACTTTAGAATTAGACGATGCTACTTCTTATGCATTACTTCGAATAGGTAAATGCTACGAACGATTAGGTAACAAAGTTCTCGCTCTTAAATATTTTAATAAAACCGTACATGAAGACCCATTACTAGATAAAGGCTGGATTGCTATTACCGATTTTTATGTACGCCAAAAAAACTTCCAAAAAGCATTGTTTTTTGTCAATAAAGCATTAGCTATAGACAATCAAAATAAACTATATTGGAAACGTTTTGCTGCTATTAACAAACAAATGAACTTGTTTGAAGAAGCTGAACTTGGTTATAGAAAAGCAGTAGAATTTGGAGATTATCAATTGGACACTTGGTTATTTTGGGTAGATATTCTTCAATTTTTAGGTGAATTCGAAAGTGCTATTCAAACATTATTACAAGCTTCAGAATATTTCCCTGAGGAAAACGAAGTTGAATATAGATTAGCAGGATTGTATTTCATGATTTCAGAGAATATCAAAGCAAAATTTCACTTAAGTAATGCTTTACGTTTGAATCCTGAAAACTACATCCTCCTTGAAGATTTATTCCCAGTAGTATGGCAAAAGAAAATGGTAAGAAATTATATTGACAAACATAACAAACAATAATGATTGAAGTTTTAAGAAAACGTTTTGGTTTATTAGGCCGTAATATTAGTTATTCCTTTTCAAAAGGATATTTTACAGAAAAATTCAGCAAAGAACATTTTGAAGGTTGCTCTTATGAAAATTTTGATATTTCTGAGATTAATTATTTCACTGAGTTAAGAAAAAATAATACCGACCTTAGCGGGCTAAATGTAACAATTCCTTACAAACAGGAAATACTACCATTTTTGGATAAATTATCTAAAAACGCAAAAGAAATCGGAGCTGTAAACACTATAAAATTTACAAAAAAAGGAAAATTAAAAGGGTATAATACTGACTATTATGGTTTCCAAAAATCATTACAACCATTATTAGAACCGCATCATAAAAAAGCACTTATTTTAGGCACTGGAGGCGCATCAAAAGGCGTTGCTTTTGCATTAGACAAATTAGGTATCACTTATACATTTGTATCTCGTGAGTCTAAAGAAAACTGCATTGATTACAGTTTAATAAACGCTACTACTTTTGACAATTATCAAATTATCATTAATTGCTCTCCAGTAGGAACTAGTCCGAATATCGATTTATTTCCACTTATTCCATATGAATATTTCACAGAAAAACACATTGCCTACGACTTAATTTATAATCCAGCTGAAACTCAATTTTTAAGTAAGGCTAAAGCACAAGGAGCTATTACAAAAAATGGTTTAGACATGCTTATTTTTCAAGCTGAAAAATCATGGAAAATTTGGAATAAATAAAAACCAGATTAATTATACTGTTTTATATTCAATTTATAAAATACTAAAAACCTCAAAATGGAGTTCCTTTTTGAGGTTTTTTTTCATAAAAAATCGCCCCTTTTAAGGCCGCCTCGAATGTTTTAACAACGGAATAATCCTTATTAGTCGGGAGTTGTAAGTAAAAATACAATGTTGAAAGCCATTCACAACTTGCATCAAAACGTCAAAAAGCTAATTAACAAACTAGAATCAAACCAAATTACGCTTATAAAGAAAGTATTTTCTTAAAATAAAAGCTTTAATCAATAGTTTTATTTTGTATTGTAACGCACCTTTAGTATCTTTCGCATTCAAAAATTAAAAACCTTATACATTTACAAAATGTTAGAAGAAAAGAACGACAACCTGTCTCTTAATAACAATGAGACAGACGGAAAAACAATCAATGAATTGCAAGAAACAATTCAGTCTGAAACGCCTATAGTGGACGAAATTGAAATCAGTGATTCAATTGTTGAGGGAAATGCCGTAGTTGCAAATGAAGAAATTGTATCGGAAATTGAAACTGTTGCGGATGAAAAGCAAACTGTTATCGACGCAATTGCTGAAACAAATGCTGAGGAAAGCGAAGATGAAACATTAAAGGAGCGTCATGATATTCCGTTGTTGGATTATGAAGCATTACCAATGGAAAAACTTGTAGATGAATTGAAAAATTTAGTTACAAATGAAAAAGTAATGTCTATTAAAGAGCATGTTGAAGAAATTCGAAAAGCATTTTTAGCCAAATACAATCACCTTATTGAAGAGAAAAAAGAGGAATTTAATCACGAAAATCAAGATCCTAACGAAGAATTCCAATATCATTCTCCATTAAAATCGAAGTTTGATCAGTATTATACGATATACAAAGACAATAAAAACGTTCACTTTAAAAGTCTACAATCTAATTTAAAAACCAATTTAGAGGTTCGATTAGCAATTGTAGAAGAGTTAAAAGAATTAATTAATCCTCAGGCCAACATCAAAGACACTTTAAATCATTTTAATGAATTAAGAGAAAGATGGAAAAATGCGGGATCAATTCCAAAAGACAAATACAACCACGTTTGGAATAACTATCATTTTCACGTAGAGAATTTTTATGATTATTTACACTTGGATAGAGAAGCTAGAGATATTGACTTTAAATACAATCTGGAACAAAAGCAAAAAATCGTAGCTCGCGTTGAAGAATTACTAAAAGAGGCGGATATTAATAAAGCTTTTAGAGAACTTCAAGATCTTCATCGTATTTGGAAAGAAGATATTGGTCCAGTTTCTAGAGAACACCGTGATGAAATTTGGAACCAGTTTAGTGAACTAACAAAAAAAATGCATGATAAGCGCGAATTATTGTTTGAAAGCTTAAGAGGGACCGAACTTGAAAACCTTGAAAAGAAAAAAGAAATTATTGCCAAAATTGAAGTTTTAGCAACTGAAAAAGTAAATGCTCATTCACAATGGTTACTTCAAATTGAAAAAGTAGAAGCATTGCGTACTGCATTTTTCTCCGCAGGAAAAGTTCCATCTGATGTAAATGAAGAAACTTGGGCAGCATTCAAAACAGCTGTAAGAAACTTCAATAGTTTTAAAAATTCTTTTTACAAAGACATTAAAAAAGACCAAAACGACAATCTTAATAAAAAAATTGCTCTTGTAAAAAAGGCAAAAGAATTACAAGAAAGTGTTGATTTTGCTAGCACAACTCCTGTAATGAAACAAATCCAGGAAGAGTGGAAAAAAATTGGTCATGTACCAAGAAAATACTCTGACAAAATTTGGAATGAATTTAGAGAAGCTTGCAATCATTATTTTGACAAGTTAAAAGAACACAAAAGTGTCGAAAACGTTGACGAAGTAGAAGCTTTTGATAAAAAGAAAGCATACTTAGAAACACTAAGAGAATTTCAATTGACTGGTGACCACAAAACTGATTTGGATGCCATTAAATTACATATAGAAACTTGGAAAAATTTTGGTAAAGTTCCATTCCCAAGAAGACATATCGAAGGTAAATTCAACAAAATCTTAGATGCTTTATTTGAAAAATTAAGCTTGAGCAAAAAAGATACTGAAATGATGCGTTTCTCTAACAGAATGGATCATTTATCTGAAAGTAATGATACTCGAAAATTAGATAACGAGAAGATTTTCTTAATGCGAAAAATTGAAGAAGTACAAAACGAAATTTTCCAATTAGAGAATAATATTCAGTTTTTTACCAATACAAGAAATGCGAAGAAAGAAAATTCAATTGTATTAGAAGTTCGAAAAAACATTGCTATTCACAAAGAAAGCTTAGATGTTTGGAAAGAAAAATTAAAACAATTGAGAAATTTAGGTCAAGAATAGATTTAGATATAAGTTACTGAGATTCTAAGAAACTAAGTTTCTAAGTTTTTAGAATCTTCAAAAATAAACTAACCTCAAACTTTAAAACGTTTGAGGTTTTTACATAAATAAGGTCAACAAAAACAAGTTTTAACTTTCATTTACCATATTAACAAAGCAAATCAAAAACCAATTATTTAAATTTGTCGCATGAAAAACTTTTGGAAGTTTATTGTATTGGCTTGCCTGCTTACGCAGTTTGGCTTCGCTTATAATACAAATCAACAATCAACACCTTCCTTCCAAAAGAAAGACAACACTAGCTTAACTAAAGAAAACTCAAGTGCTTTTCAGCTTGTTCAATTAAGCATTGAAAGAGTTACATTAGATTTAAAAAATAACAATCGCATTCCAGTTGGCATTGGCCACTATCCTACTGAACTCCAATCTCTTTCTGTTTTAAGAGACACTACCCCTAAAATAGTCTTATCAAACCAAGATATCGACAGATATAATGGAGTTTCTATCTTACTTTTTCCATTTCATTATTTTTGGTGATCCCATACTTTGATTCCGTATTATAAAAGTTAACTCAACTTTTAATTCTTTCTTGATTCATCTCGAACTAAGAAGTCAAATCATTATGTATAATTATCAAAAAATAAAAAATGGATACTTCCGTAACACTCATAGGACTTGCAATCGCAATATTAATTGGCATTCCGCTAACTTTAGCATTTCGTTCAAATTTTCTAAACAAAAAGAGAATAACACAAATAAAAAAGCAATATAGTAATTACAATTTTGAATTAACCGAAACACAAAACAAGAAAATTATAGCTATAGATCAAAAGAACAAAGGTTTTTTATTCATTGATTTTAGTTATAATAAAGAGACCGTTTACTTCGCAAATCTAAATAACATCCTTTTGTGTAATATCGTAGTAACACATGAAAATAAATCAACTACTGTATTAAAAGTTGAAATTGAATTGGTTCATAAAGACACCATGAAAAAAGAAATGATTCCGATTTATAATATTGAAAATCATTTTCTAGACTTTAATTGCCTGTATGAAGACCACAAATTAGCAGAAAAATGGGTCGACATAATCAATGAATGCATATTATAACAACTCAACAAAGAGGTTCTAGCGAACCTCTTTGTTTATATATAGCTATTTTCTAATATGATAAATATCATTTTAAATAATAAAGAGTAATCCTATTTTTGATTTATATTAAAATCGAACTATGGAAATCTCACTTATTCAAAAATACAATGTTCCAGGTCCCAGATACACCAGTTATCCTAGTGTTCCTTATTGGGATGAGTTGGAATTTACAAATGAAATTTGGATTCAAACTCTAAAAAAGTCTTTCCTGGAAAGTAATAACAAAGAAGGCATTAGTTTATATATTCATTTACCATTTTGCGAAAGCTTGTGTACATTTTGCGGCTGTAACAAACGTATCACCAAAAATCATGAGGTTGAAAATCCATACATTGCAGCAATTTTAAAAGAATGGATGCTTTATTGTAAAATCCTGGACGAAAAACCAAAAATTAAAGAAATCCATCTAGGCGGAGGAACTCCAACATTTTTCTCTATAAAAAGTCTAGAAAACTTAATAAACGGAATATTATCTTATGCAGAAAAAGCGGAAGGATATGAATTCAGTTTTGAAGGCCATCCAAATAATACAACTTTTGGTCATTTGCAGAAACTATACGATTTAGGCTTTAGGAGAGTCAGTTTTGGAGTGCAAGACTACTCCGAAAAAGTGCAAAAAGCCATCAATAGAATACAGCCTTTTCACAATGTCGCTAAAGTAACATTTTGGGCAAGACAAATTGGTTATACTTCCATTGGGCATGATATTATATTTGGATTACCATTTCAAGAAGTTGAAAACATCGTTGATACTATCGAAAAAACAAACTCATTACAGCCCGATCGATTGGCGTTTTATAGTTATGCTCATGTTCCTTGGATAAAAGGCAATGGACAACGTGGATTTCATGATGAAGATATTCCAAAGGATGATACTAAAAGAAAATTGTATGAAGTTGGAAAAGAATTGCTTTTCGAAAATGACTATTATGAAATTGGAATGGATCATTTTGCATTAAAATCGGATAGTTTGTATCACTCTTTTGACACTAAAAAATTACACAGAAACTTTATGGGCTATAGTTCCTCCAAAATTCAATTAATGATTGGATTGGGAGTTTCTTCCATAAGTGATAGTTGGTACAGTTTTGCTCAAAACGTTAAGAATCTCGAAGATTATTATCAATTATTAGAATGGGATAAATTACCAATATCTAAAGGGCATCATTTATCTAATGAAGACCTCATCATTAGAAAACACATTTTGAATTTAATGTGTCATTTTGAAACCAGTTGGAAAAACCCCATGGATTATGTTTCTGAAATCCCTGAAATTTTAACTCAACTCGAAGAAATGGAAAAGGATTCTTTATTGGTTATAACAGAAAACAAAATTATAGTCACCGAAAAAGGAAAACCATACGTGCGCAACATTTGCATGGCATTCGATTTAAGATTAAAAAGAAAAACACCTGAAACGGCATTATTTTCAATGACTATTTAGAAAAAGAGGCTAAGTTTCGAAGATACTAATTCCCTAAGAATCTCAAAACTTAGAAACTTAGAAACTTAGAAACTTAGTATCTTAGAAGCTTAGGAACTCATTAATGACAATTGGCTTTTTCTTGTATAAATAAACTCATATTTGAAGGAGAAACGTAGGGAATTCCAAGTCCTAACCCTCTCAGAATAAACAAAACTCCAATTATAACTCCAACGTAAGGAATCACTTTTTGAATTCTATTTCTGATTGGAATAGTAAGGAATGAATTAATATATACCACCAAACTCATTAATGGTACAGTTCCCAAACCGAAAAGCAACATATACAAAACTCCAAAACCAGCACTTTGCATGGCTATGGCTCCAAACAAGGCTACATACACCATCCCACATGGTAAAAACCCATTCAGTAACCCAATTATAAAAATAGATTTAAAACTTTTATTTTTGAAATGGCTTCCAAGATTTTGCTTTATTTTTGAAATCAATTTATAAACTGGTTTAGAAAAATTATATCTAGCCAAAACTTTTTCGGGAATTAAAATTACTAAAATCATGGCGACTCCAATAAAAATAGATAATTGTTGTTGAATTCCTGCCAGAAAAAATCCTTTGCCCAGCAATCCAAAAAGCAAACCTATACTTCCATAAGCTGTTAACCTACCTAAATGATACGTGATAATTTGAATTGCTTTTTTTGCAGGATTATTACGCTCTACAGGTAACATCATAGCAATAGGACCGCACATTCCTATGCAGTGAAAACTACTTATTAATCCAAATAAAAAGGCAGTGTAAAGCATTGTAATTTTTGATTAAAGATTTCAGACTTTAGAATGCAGATTTTAAAGTAAAGTGATTTAAAACTATTTTCTCTATTTTCTTTTCATTTTATATAAATCTCTTCCTTGGTCAAATAAGACTTTCCATTGTATTTCCATTCCATGTTTATATTCCATTCGCCGCCAATCAACTTATCTTTAGGAATAAACAATGAAGCCGAATCCGTAAATGAAAGTGGCACCTGAAAATCAAATTTCTTATTGGAAGCCCTATATAAAGCAACTGTTCCCTTAATATCTTTTGGAGAAAAATCTACAGGAAATACAATCGAAACACCATCAGCATCAACAGTAATCACAGGCTTTTCTTTTAAATCATGAGCATTTTGAATGCGTGCCATTTCATCTTGAAAGTGCACATCATGTTTATAATATTCTTCGACTACCAAATCATTATCATACTTACTGTCTGATTGCACTTTTACAACAAAATACATGATAAAGCTTATGAATAAAGCAAAGGCAATCACGATATAAGTTCCCCAATTATTTTTCATTTTTTATTTTTTAAAATATTTTTCAAACAATCATTAAAGCTAATCAAAACTTCGAGGGCTTAAGAAACTGGTATGAGTTGTTTCAATTTTTTTGTTCCCTTCGTAAAGATCAATCTCTAAATTAGTTCTATCTGATTCCAATAAATATTTATTAATCTCAATAAACATTGTTCCGCTAGACATTCCTTGCTTTGGAACTTTCAATTCTTGAATCCCAACTACCTTCAAAGTTCCTTTAATTCCAACCAATTCGAAATGCATATCCTTAATATCTTGGCTTGTTTTATTAATGATTTTAAAAGTATAAACATTACTAATATTATCTCCTTTATGCTGAAACAACTGCCCAGGTAATCTAAAAATGGTTGCTTCGACCTCAGTCCTCAAAAACAATAAACCTGTAAGTATACCAACTAATATTACTAATATAGCTGTATATCCTTTCATTCTGGCTGTAAATTTAAACTTGGCCTTGGTTTCAATTTCATCTTCCGAAGCATAACGAATCAATCCTAATGGCAATCCCACACTTTTCATAATATCATCACATTCATCAATACAAGCTGTGCAATTCACGCATTCAAGTTGTACCCCATTGCGAATATCAATTCCTGTTGGACAAACATTTACACATTGTTTGCAATCGATACAATCCCCTTTTCCTGATGCGGCTCTGTCTTCTTGCTTATTGAATTTGGCTCTTCCAACCTCTTTTTCACCACGAACAAAATCATAAGCAACATTGATAGATTTTTTATCCAATAAAACACCTTGTAATCTTCCGTAAGGACAAGCTATAATGCACACTTGTTCTCTAAACCATGCAAATACAAAATAGAAAACGCTTGTAAAAATCAATAATGATATAAAGGTACTCTTATGAGCAAAAGGCCCGTCATCTATCAACTGAAACAATTCGTCACTACCAATAAGATAAGCCAAAAATACATTGGCTATTAAAAATGAAATCACTAAAAACAAAAACCATTTTATTGATTTTTTTCGAATTTTTTCTCCATTCCATTCTTGTTTTTCTAAACGGATTTGCGCTCCTCTGTCTCCTTCAATCCAATATTCTATTCGGCGAAAAACCATTTCCATAAAGATGGTTTGTGGACAAATCCACCCACAAAAGATCCTTCCAAAGATGACCGTAAACAGAATAACAAAAACGACCCCAATGACCATAAACAATACAAAAAGATAAAAATCCTGAGGCCAAAAAGAGAAACTAAAAATATTAAAACGCCGTTCCCACACATTAAACATCATAAATTGATTTCCATTTATTTTCAAAAACGGATTGACAATAAGGATGGTTAACAAAAAATAGCTAACCACTTTTCTATAATCATAAAACTTACCCGAAGGTTTTTTGGGATAAATATACTTTCTATGACCTTCTTCATCAATAGTCCCTATGGTATCTCTAAAAGATTCGTCTAGATTGGCTGCCATTTTTTTGTTTTTAAAACATTAAAAAAAAGAGCCTTGCGAAAAATTTAATTTTGACAAAGCTCCTTTTAATATATTACTACTTTACTTTTGTACTATCTACAACTGGAATTGCAACAGCTGTATCGGTTTTAGGAGCATTTTCATCGACCCAAATTTCACCATCGGGAGCTTTGGGATCTTTTGGATTACTTCCTCTTAATGAGATTACGTAACTGGCAACTGCTTGAATTTCTTTTGGTTTTAAAGTTCCTTTCCAAGCAATCATTCCTTTACCATCACGACCTCCATTTGTAATTGTATGGAATAAATTTTTAATTCCACCACCTAAAATCCAATGATCATCGGTTAAATTTGGTCCAATTTGACCTCCGGCATCGGCTCTATGGCAAGCCACACAATTTGTTGCAAAAATTTCTTTCCCTTTACTTATAGATTCACCATCAGTTAATAAGGTAACCGTTTTTTCGTCCATCAAATCGGGTGCTGTTTTCATATATTCAGCCACATCAATTTTGGCTTGAGCCATTTCAGCTTTCAATTCTTCTTCTTGATTTGGAGCTCCCATAATTTCAAAACGAACCAAATATATTACAGAAAAAATAATACAGGCGTAGAATAAATACACCCACCATGGCGGTAAATTATTATCCAATTCTTTGATTCCATCATAATCATGATCCATCAATAGTTGCTTTTCCTCTTCAATTGGAACTGATTGAGTAAAATTTTGCACTAGTTTTTGGTACCAATTATTTTGTGGATTTAACGCTTCTTCACGAGCCAGATTCTCTTTCTCAGCATCTGTCAATAAAAGGTAACTCATTTTATTAATGGCTGATAATGTTATTTCGATTGCTACCAAAACAAAGATAAAAACAACCAAAAAGACCAAAACCATAGGATATCTTATAAAAGCAGGCTGATTTCCCGAATCGATAAAATATTCCATCGCTCCAAAAACGAAGAAAAATAGAACTAGAACTCTTATATAAGGTGGAATTATTTTTTTCATACGTAGTTAATATTTAATTTTTTAAAGGAATATGGTATCGCCATTCATCATTTTTAATGTTCTTTTTTGAATCATGGCGACTTCATTATCTATATATTTTAAATTGTACAATTTAATCTTCTAATGGAATTTGGCTAATTTCGTCTATCGTCTCTTTTTTATACGAATAAACCCAAAGCCCTAAACCAAGAAAAAAGAAAAAGAAAATCAACAACGATAGTATTGGAAAAATTGCAACTCCCGCAATGGTTTCCATATTGTGTTTAATTTGTTCGAACATAACTGTTTAATTTTATTATTCTTTTACTTTAATATCAGTACCAAGTCTTTGCATATATGCAATTAATGCAACAATTTCTCTTTCGTTCATTGGAACAAATTTTTCACCTCTTGCAATAGCTTTCTTTTTGCTATCCTCATAACTTTTTACAAAGTCAGGGTCATTTTTAAGGCTTTCTTCAATGGCTAATGCTTGAGTTCTTAACTCTTTTAAACCATTTGTAATTTGGGTATCACTATAAGGTACGCCAAGAGTTTTCATAGCTTTCATTTTTTTTTCGGTCATTGAAACATCCATAGCTTTATTATCAAACAACCATTTATAGCTAGGCATAATTGAACCTGCAGATATACTTTGCGGACTCCAAAAGTGATTAAAATGCCAATTGTCATTATATTTTCCACCAACTCTCAATAAATCTGGACCAGTTCGTTTTGAACCCCATAAAAATGGATGATCGTAAACAAACTCTCCTGCTTTTGCTTGTGGTCCATAACGTTCTACTTCACTTCTAAATGGACGAACTGATTGGGAGTGACATCCCACACAACCTTCTCGGATATATAAATCGCGTCCTTCAAGTTCCAGCGGTGAATAAGGTTTAACACTTGAAATAGTTGGTATATTTGATTTCACCATAATCGTTGGAACAATTTGAATAATTCCACCAATTAATATCGCTATCGTAGCGAAAACTGCCATCTTAATTGGTTTTCTTTCCAACCAAGAGTGGTATTTTTCGCCTTTAAGTCTTCCTGATTTAATAGTTTGTAATGCAGGAGCTTCTGCCAATTCATCTTCTACTTCTGAACCAACTCTTACTGTTTGAATAATATTATAAACCAATGTTAACATACCAACTAGATACATCGTCCCTCCAATAGCTCTCATCCAATACATTGGCATAATTTGAGTAACCGTTTCAAGGAAATTACCATACGTTAATGTACCATCAGGATTAAATTGTTTCCACATAGAAGCTTGTAGAAAACCTGCCAAATACATTGGTAATGTGTATAATATGATTCCTAGAGTTCCTATCCAAAAATGGAAATTTGCCAATTTAGTAGAATACAAACTCGTTTTTGTCATTCTTGGAATTAACCAATAAATAATACCAAAAGCCATAAAACCATTCCATGCTAATGCACCAACGTGTACGTGAGCAATAATCCAATCCGTGTAGTGCGCAATAGCATTTACATTTTTAAGAGAAAGCATTGGCCCTTCAAAAGTAGCCATACCATAACCAGTCATAGCGACAACAAAGAATTTCAAAACAGGTTCTTCACGTACTTTATCCCAAACACCTCTTAAGGTTAAAAGCCCATTAATCATACCTCCCCATGACGGAGCAATCAACATCACAGAGAATACTACTCCTAAATTTTGAGCCCAAGTAGGCAAAGCAGAATACAGCAAATGGTGAGGTCCTGCCCAGATATATAAAAATATTAATGACCAAAAGTGAATAATAGACAATCTGTAAGAGTAAATAGGACGATTGGCTACTTTAGGAACAAAATAATACATTAATCCTAAATAAGGTGTCGTTAAGAAAAAGGCAACTGCATTGTGCCCATACCACCATTGAACTAATGCATCCTGAACTCCTGCATAAACTGAATAACTCTTCATAGCAGAAATTGGCAACTCTAAACTATTAAATATATGCAATACGGCAACGGTAATAAATGTGGCTAAATAAAACCAAATGGCAACATATAAGTGGCGCTCTCTTCTTTTTAACATGGTTCCAATCATGTTAATTCCAAAAGTTACCCATATTAAAGCGATAGCAATGTCAATTGGCCATTCAAGTTCTGCATACTCTTTGGATGAAGTATATCCTAATGGAAGAGAAATAGCTGCCGCAACAATAATTAATTGCCAACCCCAAAAATTAAGATTACTCAAAAAATCACTGTACATTCTGGCTTTTAATAAACGCTGAAGCGAATAGTAAACCCCAGCAAACATTGCATTACCAACAAAGGCAAAAATCACCGCATTGGTATGTAAAGGTCTTAATCTTCCAAAACTTAACCATGAAATTCCATCGGTCATATTAGGAAAAAGGAACATAATGGCCAATATAAGCCCAACTAACATTCCAACTACCCCAAAAAGTATGGTGGCATAAATGAACTTCTTTACAATTTTGTTGTCGTAATAAAATTGTTCCATTTCCATATTATAATTATTTTTAAAGTTGTTTAAGATTAGTTTTGTTTAAAATCAAAAGATTAAGAGTGGTTTAACTTTCAATTTCAGGTTTGTTAGGTGAGGGTTTGACTAATTCATCATCAAAAAGAATTCTGACCGAAGGGGTATAATCATCGTCATATTGACCAGATTTTACGGCTAAAACAAAAGCAATAAAAAATCCAATGGCGACAAAAATGCTGATAGCGATTAACAAGTATATAACGCTCATATCTAAATATTAAGTTAACAAAAGTATAGGCTTCACTTTTTATAAAAAATGACAATTATCATATGTAGTCTGAATATGTTAAATTTAATTAAAAATATTAAACAATTACCTGTTAAACTATTTTATTTTTCGGGAATAATAATTGCTCATCAATGTCACAAAACTCACTATAGTAATGGTACTCAACGGCATAATAATCGCCGCTACCAATGGCAAGAGATTTCCAGTAATAGCAAAAGACAAACCAACTACATTATATAAAAGTGATAATATGAAGCTCATTTTGATAGTTGAAATGGCTTTTTGAGATAATTTTAAAAAATAATGGAGCTTTTTAAACTCTTTTGCATCCAAAATAGCATCACAGGCAGGTGAAAAAACATTCACATTCTCGGATATTGATACTCCAACGTTACTTTGTGCCAAAGCTCCAGCATCATTAAGCCCATCACCAACCATCATAACGTTTCTGCCTTGCTCTTGCAGCTCTTTTATGAACTGCAACTTTTGTTCTGGTTTTTGGTTAAAAATCATTTCTGTTCCTAAAGGTAAAATCGACTCTAACAAACCTCGTTCTCCCTCATTATCACCAGATAAGACCTTCACTTGGTACTGAGTACTTAATTTGTTGAATAATTCAGATAAACCCTCTCTATATTCATTATTGAAAATATATTTCCCGAAATACACTTCACCTATTTTTATATGAACAGCGGTCTGTTGTTGTATCGCCTCATTTTCTTTTGTACCAATAAACGCTGCAGAACCTATTTGCACAGAAACTCCATCAACCACAGCTTGAATTCCTTTTCCTGTAATTTCTTCAAAAAAATCTAGTTTTACTTTTTTGGCTTCTGGTAAAAAATCATACAGCATCCTACTCAAAGGATGATTAGAAGCACGAAGAACACTTTTAATTATTACTGAATTAAATTCATCCAATTCTTCACCCTCATAAGAAATATTCGATTTCATATTAGTCGTTATTGTTCCCGTTTTATCAAAAACAATCGTGTCAACTTTGGCTAATTGCTCTATGACCAAAGCATTTTTGAGGTAAAAATATTTGTTTCCAAAAATTCGCAACATATTACCCATTGTAAAAGGAGCTGTTAATGCCAAAGCGCAAGGACAAGCAACAATCAATACTGCCGTAAAAACATTGAAAGCGGTATTAGCATCAAAAAATATCCAATATCCAAATCCTGCAAATGCAATTAATAAAAGAATTGGTGTAAAATAACGACTGATGCTATCCGTAATAGTTTTGTGTTTTTGTTCAACCTTTTTCTGAAAAACATCATTGCTCCACAATTGAGTTAAATAACTTTGGGAAACCGAATGTAAAACTTCCATTTCAATCACTTTACCAATTTGCTTTCCTCCTGCAAAAACTTTATCTCCTGATTTTTTTGTAATTGGAACCGCTTCGCCAGTAACAAAACTATAATCGATTTCGGCTTTGTCAGATATTAAGATACCATCAACTGGAATTAATTCCTGATTGCGAATGAGCAAGCGATCGCCTTTTTCGATTTCATAAACGGGAATACTTTCTTCCGTTGTATCATTATTTATTTTGGTTATAGCGATTGGAAAATAAGATTTAAAATCTCTTTCAAAACTTAAAAAACTATAGGTTTTTATTTGAAACATTTTCCCTAATAACATAAAGAAAATCAAACCTGTCAGACTATCAAAAAAACCTGAACCATAATCCATCACAATATCAAAGGTGCTTCGTACAAACATTACTATTATTCCTAAAGCAATAGGAATATCGATATTAAGCATTTTGGACTTGATACTTTTATAAGCCGAAACATAATAACCACTAGCCGAATATAAAAATGAAGGCAGAGACAATGCAAAAATTAATCCTCTAAAAAAAGGACGATAATTATCCAACCAGAATTCTTTTACTTCAAAATATTCGGGAAAAGAAAGTAACATAATATTTCCAAAACAAAAGAAAGCAACACCAAGTTTGTATGTCAAACTTCTATCAATATTGTTTTTTCCGGTTTCGTAATTTTCTAAACTTATATAAGGCTCATAGCCTATTGAGCTTAAAATGTTGACTATTTCTTTAATGGAAACTATCTCAGGATTGTAGCTGATACGAACTTTTTTTTCAGGAAAATTAACTTGAGAAGTATTTACTCCTTTTTGAAGACGCTGTAAATTCTCCAAAATCCAAATACATGAACTGCAATGTATGTGTGGAATATTAAGCGAAATTATTGCCGTAGTATCTTCTTTAAATTCTAACAATTTCGAAACAATACTTTCATTGTCTAAAAAATCATATTTGCCTTTAGTATCTTGCGGAGTTGCTCCTGGTGATTTTTCAAAATCATAGTAACAAGTCAAATCGTTGAGACTAAAAATTTCGTATACCGTTTTGCAGCCATTGCAACAAAAATCTTTTTCATCAAAGACAATTTGTTCTTCTTTAATTATTTCTAAACCACAATGAAAACAGTTATTCTTCTCCATAAACAAAACTTAATTAAGGCATACAAATTTCATAAATAGATTATAGCAAAAAAATGACAAATATCATATAAATGTATAACTTTGTCAATGAAAATCCTATCCGTTATGAGTAAATGTGAACAATGTATTGTTAGAGAATTTAGTTCTTTGAAAGCACTAAATAAAGAAGAACTCATAAAAATTTCAGAATGTAAAACCTCAATGACAATCAAAAAAGGCGAAAACATTTTTGAAGAAGGCGAAAATGTAAACGGTATATTTTGTATCAAAGATGGCGTTTGCAAACTGACTAAATTGAGTCCAAACGGAAAAGATCATATTGTAAAATTAGTTACAAAAGGAGAATTACTTGGACAGCGATCTATGATAAGTGAAGAACCTGCAAATCTGAGCGCTATCGCATTAGAAGATATGCAAGTTTGTTTTATTCCAAAAAATGAAATATTAGGATTCTTTGACAAAAACAATCAATTTTCTATGAATGTGATGAAAACCATTTGCAGTGATTTAAAAACAGCAGATGATCACACGGTAAATATGGCTCAGAAATCGGTAAAAGAGCGATTGGCAGAGACTTTACTATATTTACATGAAAGCTTTGGTACCAATGCTGATGACACATTAAAAATGCAACTTTCCAGAGATGAATTAGCCAGCATGATTGGCACCGCAACCGAAAGTTGTATTCGATTATTATCTGATTTTAAAAAATTAGAATTGATTGAATTAGTAGGTAAAAAAATTATTTTAAAAGATATTAAGTTGCTTAAAAAAATAGCGGACTAATAATAGTAATCCGTTGGCAGTGGTCAGCTTGCAGAATTACATCTGATTCCTGCCTTCTGCCAACTGAACACTAAAGTTTCTTTGCTTCATTCCAGAAAACATCCATCTCCGCCAAAGTCATATCCATTAATGGTTTTCCTAATTCACTGGCTTTGCTTTCTAGATATTGAAAACGCTTAATGAATTTTTTATTAGTTCTTTCTAAAGCATCTTCTGGATTGATGTTTAAAAATCGGGCGTAATTGATCATCGAAAATAAAACATCTCCAAATTCGGATTCCATTTTGTCTTGGTCACCAACAGCAACCTCATCTTGCAATTCTTGTAATTCCTCTTGCACTTTGTCCCAAACTTGGTGTGGCTCTTCCCAATCAAATCCTACTCCTTTTACTTTGTCCTGAATTCTACTAGCTTTTACAAGTGCAGGTAAACTTTTTGGAACTCCTTCAAGAACTGATTTTTTTCCTTCTTTTAGCTTTAGTTTTTCCCAATTTTGCTTTACTTCTTCCTCATCTTTAACCACAACATCACTGTAAATATGCGGATGACGGTGAATGAGTTTTTCACAAATTTCATTACACACATCAGCCATATCAAAATCATTGGTTTCGCTGCCTATTTTGGCATAAAAAACAATATGCAATAATAAATCTCCAAGTTCTTTTTTTACTTCATTCAAATCGTTATCCAAAATCGCATCTCCTAATTCGTAGGTTTCTTCAATAGTTAGATGACGAAGCGTTTGCATGGTTTGTTTTTTATCCCAAGGGCATTTTTCACGCAAATCATCCATTATATCTAATAATCTTTCGAAGGCTTGGAGTTGATTTTGTCTTGTGTTCATAGTGTATTGGTTTTTGGTAAAAATAAGAAATCCTGTCAGGAAAACATCTTGACAGGATTAAAATATATTTTGAATAACTTTTAAAATTACTCTTTAGTTGCTTTTGCTTTTTTAGCAGGAGCTTTCTTTTCAGCAACAACCTCTTCCTCTACTGCTGGAGCTTCTTCAGTAACAACTGGAGTTTCATCAACTAATAATCCTTTTGCTTGAAGCGTATTATACCAGTTTACAATCTTCTTAACATCAGATGCATATACTCTTTCTTCGTCATATTCTGGTAATATTTCTCTAAAGTAAGTCAACAACGTTGCATTGTCTTCTTTATGAGAGATTGTCTGACCTTTGTTTTCTTTTTTTGCAATATTTTGCATGATTTCTGTCAAAGGTTTTTCAGCATCATAAGTATAAATAGAAATTTCAGACAATAGACTTACATTACTTTTTAAACTTACCGTTACTTTTTTTCCATCCAATAATGATTCAGCAACAAAACCTGTACGTGTTTGCACTTTTAAAACGTATAAACCTGGTTTTCCTGAAATCGATAATATTTTCTCTAAACTCATTTTATTTTTTCTTATTTATATTAAACGAATGTATAACTATCTTCCCTTTTTGGCAAAAAACTTCATTCTATAATCTTGAAATGTTTTCCCTTCGGTAATGTTTTTTAATTTTTTTTGAATTAATCTTTTTTTCAAAGATGATATTTTATCTGTAAATAAAATTCCTTCGATATGATCATATTCATGTTGAATAACTCTAGCAATCAAACCATCAAAAACTTCAGTTTTCATTACAAAGTCTTCTTCACAATATTCAATTGTAACGGTTGGCTTTCTGTATACATCTTCACGTACATCAGGAATACTTAAACAACCTTCATTAAAAGCCCATTCTTCACCTTCTTCTTTTATTATTTTAGCATTAATAAAAGTCTTTTTGAATCCTTTCAGCTTATTTTGCTCATTATCTTCTAGATCCTCGTCATCACTAAATGGTGTGGTATCAATAACAAATAAGCGCAATGATAATCCTACTTGCTCAGCTGCCAGACCTACGCCACTTGCATTATACATGGTTTCATACATGTTTGCAATAACTTCTTTCAAATTTGGATAATCCGGAGTAAGTTCCTCCCCTATTTTTCTTAAAACTGGATCACCATATCCTATAATTGGTAATATCATCTGATTTATTTTTATTAATAACTAGCGTAAATAAAGGAAAAAATCCACATATTTAAGGTGGCAAAAGTAGTAAAAAAATAGGTAATGATTTATCTCTCTATAATAATTAGCATATTTTTGTATTATTCATTAGATAGATTAAATAAAACCGTACAAAGACGTTTATAACTTATCTTTGCATTAAATCAAACTACATGCTTACCAAAATAGAAAAATTCACTGACAGTACCAATTTTTCCAATGCATTAAGAGTAACAATAGCAGCAGTAATTCCTGTATTAGTATGTAACTATTTTAATCACTTTGAAATCGGATTTACTATTGCTCTTGGTGCTTTTTTGACCTATCCATCTGATATTCCAAGTAGTTTGAATCATAAAATAAAAGGAATTATTGTCACTGCCTTTTTAATTGCGGGAGTAAATTTATCGATCAATCTCACGTATCCTTTTCCTTTTATTTTTTATCCGTTTTTCTCCATATTGGTATTCATTCTTGCCATGTTATCTGTGTATGGGCAAAGAGCTACTTTCACTTCATTTTCGGCATTATTAACAGCATCACTCTCTTTTTCACACATGCATACTGGATTAGAAATGATTCAATATTCGGCTCTGTTGCTTTCAGGAGGATTTTTTTATTTAATTGTTTCATTACTGTTCCATTTTATAAAACCATATCGTTATGCAGAATTACAAGTTGCCGAATGCATCAAATTAACATCAAAATACCTTAAACTAAGAGGCGATTTATGGAATAGTGCTGCCGACAGAAAAGTAATACTTGAAAAACAATTGCATTTGCAAGTTGAACTCAACGACATACACCATAATATCCGAAGAGTACTCATTGGAAAACAGTTGAATGCAGTTACTTCACATCAAAATCGAAAAATGCTTATTGTCTTTGTTTCTCTAGTAGAAATTTTAGAATTGGCTTTGTCCACTTCATTTGATCATAATAGATTGCATCAAAAATTCGAAAAGCACCCAAAGACTCTTGCTACTTATCAAAATCTGGCCTACAATCTGGCCTCTACATTAAAAGAATTATCCAAAAATATTATAAAGAGAACGAATTATATCCCTGAACATAAATTACGCAAGCATTTAGAAGCCTTGGAAACTGCTATTACTGACTATGAAAATGAATTAGGAAAAGCAGAAGCTTCAGAAGGCGTGTTAATGCTAAAAACGATGTTGGAATATGCTGAAAAGCAAATCGAAAAAATTAAAGTCATCGAACGTGCTTTTACATCAGTTTCTAACAAATATGATTTTAAAGGAAAAGATAAAGATTTAGATAGATTTCTAACTCCACAATATTATCCGATTAGTACTCTTATTGAAAACATCAGTTTTTCTTCAACTATATTTAGGCATTCTTTACGATTAACGTTTGCTCTTATTTTAGGTGGAATAGCTGGTAAATTTCTTCCTTTTCAAAATGTGTATTGGATTTTGATGACAATCATCATCATCATGAGGCCTGGCTATGGGTTAACCAAACAGCGATCCATACAGCGTGTCATTGGAACTATTATTGGTGGAATAATCGCATTTAGCATCTTGTCATTAGTACCAAATCATTTTGTATTAAGTCTTTTAGTAATACTTTGTATACTCCTAGGTTTTTCATTTACACAAATTAATTATACGGTTAGTGCTACTTTTGTAACTATGTATATTGTATTTATTTACGGTATTCTAACTACTGATTATTTTAATGTCATCCAATTTAGAATTGCTGATACTTTTACAGGAGCACTATTAGCCTTCTTTGCGAATCATTTTTTATGGCCATCGTGGGAATATATCAAAGCTCCAGAATACCTCGAAAAATCGATTATTGCAAATCGCAATTATTTAAAAGAAATCTTCATTTATTATACAAAAAAAGGAGAAGTTACAACCTCTTATCGCGTAGCCCGAAAAAATGCTTTTATTGAAATAGGAAATCTTATGGCTTCTTTTCAAAGGATGTCACAAGAACCGAAATCGAAACAAAAGAACATTGTATTGCTTTATAAATTGACCGAACTTAATCATTCTTTGCTTTCATCAACAGCTTCGTTAGGAACTTATACTCAATCTCACAAAACTACAGCTTCCTCTAGAGCACTAACCATTGTGGTCGAAAAAGTTCTCAAAAATCTGGAACAATCAGTTGCTCTTTTACAGAATGAAAGCATAATTGATCCTAATGAAATCTCTAATGAAGAAATAGCGAATCGATTTACCGAATTAAAAAACATTCGACAAAACGAATTAAAAGAAGGAAATGAAATAGATGAAGAAGATTTTGCTTTAAAAATGCAGGAAGCTCAATTGGTGATAGAACAATTAATTTGGCTAACTAATTTATCCGAGAGTATTCTAAAAAACACTAAAAAACTAATGGAGGATTAAGTAAAAAAGTAATGCCTGCTTTCGTTTTCAATTTGGAAACGAAAGCAGGCATTTTGTATTTAGTAATTTATTATTTTAGTTTTAAAACTTCCGCAGTTTGGTTTCTAAGTGTTGCCAAAAGTTCAGGATTTTCATTTAAAGCTTTCCCAAAAGATGGAATCATAGCTTTTACTTTTTCTTGTCCTTCAGCAGAATTAAATAACTCAGGGAAACATTTACTTACCAACTCAACCATAATAGAAACCGCTGTCGAAGCTCCAGGAGAAGCCCCCAATAAAACAGCTAAAGTACCATCGTTTGTATTGATAATTTCAGTACCAAACTCCAATTTTCCAATTAATTCTTCATCTTTTTTGATAACCTGAACGCGTTGTCCTGCTCTTTCCAATTTCCAGTCTTTGGTTCTGGCACCAGGAACATATTCGCGTAAAGCATTCATTCTGTCCTTTGGAGATTGGCGTACTTGCTCAATTAAATATTTAGTAAGTGGAATATTTTTATACCCTGCAACAATCATCGGAATTACGTTATCTGGTTTTATCGACAACGGTAAATCAGAATAAGATCCGTTTTTCAAAAATCGAGTAGAGAATCCTGCAAATGGTCCAAAAAGCAATGCTTTTTCACCATCAATCATTCTAGTATCAACATGTGGAACAGACATTGGTGGCGCACCAACACTCGCTTTTCCATATACTTTAGCTTGATGTTTGGCAATAACTTCTGGATTTGTACATTTTAACCATTGACCACTAACAGGGAAACCTCCGTATCCTTTTCCTTCAGGTACATTTGCTTTTTCTAATAATGGTAATGAACCTCCACCAGCACCAATAAAAACAAATTTAGTATACACTTTTTTCTTTTGACCTGAAGCTAAATCGGTGATTTTTATCCTCCAAGTTTTATCTTCTCTCTGTCTTAATTTATTGACTTCATGACTATAATGAATAGTAACATTATCCAACTTTGTTAAATAAGCAAACATATTTCTAGTCAACTCTCCAAAATTCACATCAGTTCCAATTTTCATTGAAGTTGCAGCTACTTTTTCATCTGGATTTCTACCTTCCATTACTAAAGGCATCCATTTTTCCAACACAGAAAAATCAGTACTAAAAATCATTTCAGAAAAAAGAGGATTCGATTGCAAAGTTTGAAACCTATTTTTAAGAAAAGCAACATTTGCATCACCCCAAACAAAACTGATATGAGGAACGCTTTTTATAAAATTTTCTGGAGATGAAACTTTGCCTTCTTGAACTAAATAAGACCAAAATTGTCTTGAAACTTCATATTGTTCAGCAATACTTATCGCTTTATTTGGATTTATTGTTCCATCAGCACTTTCCGGAGTATAATTAAGTTCACAAAAAGCAGAGTGTCCTGTTCCTGCATTATTCCAAGCATCAGAACTTTCTGCAGCAGCAACATCTAATCTTTCGTAAATATCAATCTTTAAATCAGGTTGTAATTCTTTTAAAATTAAACCTAGAGTAGCACTCATAATTCCAGCACCAATTAAGACTACATCGGAATTAGAACGTATTGTTGTATCTGACATTTTAGTATGTTTTTAAGGAGTTGCAAAAATAACTCTAAAAATCACAAAAAAAAATTATTTTTTAGTTACAAATCAATAGAATAACAAAAGTGTTTGTTAAATTAATGCCATTAATTTCTGTTCAGATAATCTTGAAGCATAATAGTCGCCGATATTTCATCAATAAGCGCTTTATTTTGACGTTGTTTTTTATTCAGTCCACTATCAATCATGGTTTGAAAAGCTATTTTGGAAGTAAAACGCTCATCAACCCGAATGACTTTCATATCTGGAAAATGATTGGTAAAATGAGTTACAAACCCTTTAATTATTGAAGCACTTTGAGAAGGTTCGCCGTTCATTTGTTTAGGTTCACCAATGAGCACTGCTTCTACTTTTTCTTTAGCAAAATAATCTTTTAAAAAATCAATGGCTGTGGCAGATGGGATGGTTGTCAATCCCGAAGCTATAATTTGTAATTCATCGGTAACAGCGATTCCTGTTCGTTTTTGTCCGTAATCTATGGAGAGTATTCTTGGCATTTTATAAAGAGGTTTTGTGTTTTATGAAACCGAAGATAATTATAATATCTTGCTCAACATCAATTTCATAAACACAGGTATAACCTTTAAAAACATAATCTCTTATATTCTCTTTTTTATAATAAATTGATTTTTTAAACTGAAAAGGTTGCTTTAAGTCTTTTCTTAAAGCTTTAATTAAATCACCTTTAAATTTTCTAGCAGCTTGAGGTTTATCTTGTGAAATGTATCTAACTTGTTCATTTAATTTTTCAATAAATCTTGTCTCAAAACTAACTTTCATATTCTGAAATTGTTTTTTCAAGAATTTCATCTAACTCCTCAAATGAGTAAAGCTTTGCAGTACCATTATGAATTTTTTCTAATGAGGCGTCTAATTCTCTTTTAATCTCGGTAAAAGTTTCATCTTCCTGGACTATTTTCAATTCATCTGAAGAAAATGAACTTAATAATTCTAAAATTTTTTCTTTTATGTTGGGCTGAAATTCTAATCTAATGGTTTCCATAATCCAAATTTTTAACATACAAATATATAACATTTTCAACAGATTTCTCTTTTTTGCTATTGGTTAAAAATGGTATATTTGCCAAAAATTTATCAAAAATGAACGAATTACAAACTATTATAGAACAAGCTTGGGAAAACCGTGCTTTGTTACAAGAAACAAAAACTACTGATGCTATCAGAGAGGTTATTGAATTATTAGACTCAGGAAAATTGCGTGTTGCTGAGCCAAAAGGAGACAGTTGGCAAGTAAACGAATGGGTAAAGAAAGCCGTTGTAATGTATTTCCCTATTCAAAAAATGGAAACATTAGAAGCTGGAATCTTTGAATACAATGACAAAATGTTATTGAAAAGAGATTATGCCGAAAAAGGAGTTCGTGTAGTTCCTGGAGCTTCTGCTCGTTATGGCGCTTATATTTCTAGCGGAGTAATTATGATGCCAAGTTACGTAAACATTGGTGCGTATGTTGATGCTGGAACAATGGTTGATACTTGGGCAACTGTTGGTAGTTGTGCTCAAATTGGTAAAGACGTGCACTTAAGCGGTGGAGTTGGAATTGGTGGTGTTTTAGAGCCATTACAAGCTGCACCAGTAATCATTGAAGACGGTGTGTTTGTTGGATCAAGATGTATTGTTGTTGAAGGTGTTCACGTTGGAAAAGAAGCTGTTCTTGGAGCTAACGTTTGTTTGACTGCTTCTACAAAAATTATTGATGTTACTGGAGAAACTCCTGTAGAAATGAAAGGTTTTGTACCTGCTCGTTCAGTAGTAATTCCAGGAAGTTATACTAAAAAATTCGCTGCTGGTGAATTTCAAGTACCTTGCGCTTTAATTATTGGAACCCGTAAGCCATCAACTGATTTGAAGACTTCGTTGAATAATGCTTTACGCGAATATGATGTAGCAGTTTAAAACTTTATATTTAATAGAAAAAGGGCTTAATTTTTAAAATTAAGCCCTTTTTTATATTTTGTAATAAACGAAAATTAATTATTCAATTTCTGAATTTTAATAAGTTTAGCATATTTCATATAAGTGAAAAAAGCTTGAATCATAGCCATCGAAAATCCGTCTAATCCATTCAAAAAACCTTTTTTAAAGAAATAACAACGTACAAATGACACAGTTCCATTCAAAACCGGTTTAAATGCCTTTACTCTCACTCCTTTATCAAAAAGTTGTTGTGCATGCCAACTTGAATATTGGTTTTTCTTAGTCATTAATTGCCCTAAATTCTCCCACGCATAATGATTTATATGAACATTTACATTAGTTTTATTCTTCCCTACAACTCTTTGATGCACTATATCTTTAGAAGGTGAAGCCGTTTTTTTATTAAACAGACGAATTGTTTTATCAGGATACCAGCCAGAAAAATCAATTAATTTTCCATCCATATAGTTGTACAAACTAAAAGCATATGCATCAAAATCTTTATTTTCATATTCTCCAGATAAAATAAATTTTTCAGCATCTTCTGCTAAAACTTCATCAGCATCAAGATTTAAAATCCAATCATTTTTACAATATGAAAGTCCAAAAATTCGTTGCGGTCCATCACCTAAAAATGGCTGTGAAATTACAACAGCTCCCTTTTCTTCAGCAATTTTCACAGTATTATCATTACTTAATGAATCAATAACTATTACTTCATCACATATTTTAAAAAGTCCATCCAAACATTTCCCTATATTCTTTTCTTCATTATAGGTAATTACTAATCCGCTAATTTTCATATAGTCATTTAAAATAATTTAAGCTTTCCTATTCTTAATTTCAACATAAATCTAAATAAATTATCTTCTCCCTTTACATCAATTCTTTTTATTAAAAAGTTATTTTTTAGCGGAAGACTATTTACTCTATTTCCTATTCTTAAACCATACTTTATACCATTTTGATGCATTATTTTTTCAAAAACACCAAAATCATTATTTTTTTTGGGATAATTCCCAAAAGGGTATGCTAAAACAGGTGCTATATTTAATTGATTTTCCTTTATAAAATTTTTAGATTTTACAAAATCACTTTCCAATTCCTCTTTAGACAAAGATGCATATCTTTTATGCTCAAAAGAATGATATCCTAATTCTATCAGATTACTATCCAACCCCTTTAATTGTTCAACATTCATTATTTTTTCTTTTCCTTCAATCCAATAATCATAATTACCAACGAAAGAAAATGGAATAAAGAATGTGGCTTTTAATTGGTATTTCAAAAGTAAAGGCACAGCATAAATAAGTTGACATTCTGTTACATCATCAAAAGTAATACTAACACTTTTTTTAGGCATTTCATCTAAATTATCTAAATCCTTAAAAAAAAAAGTTTTATAATTATTGTCAGATAAATATTTAAAATGCGATTCTAATTTTTGTTTAGAAATACTTAAATTTATTGATTTCGAATCATCCTCGACAACATTATGATACATCAAAATTGGCAACTTGGACATTATATCTTTTTTATATTTTTATTAACACTTCAAAAGTAATTTTTTTTTGCAACTAGCATTAACATATAATAGAAATTTTACCGATTTAACAAAAAAGAGTTGTTAAAATTTTGACAAGTAGAATTTCTAGCAATAATTTCATACAACAATAATTACTTTGTCACATATTCTAAAAAGTGTACTAATATAATTCCGTGTGATTTTTCCTTTATTAAAAGTAATTACTAAGCCACTAATTGTCATTATACTAATTTATTTATCATTACCGAATTATGCTTTTTTATCAAATAAATAAACCATTTACAATGCATCTCTAATAAATATCTTCAAATACTTTGTACTTTAGTGCCCTAAATAAGTTAATTAAATATGAAAATTTTAGTAATTCAACAAAAGAGAATTGGCGATGTTCTTACAAGTACGATTATAAGTAATAATTTAAAAATACAATATCCCGAATCTCAGATAGATTTCATGTGTTACACCAATAGTATTGATGTATTAATCGGAAATCCTAATATTGATACTATAATTCCTCTATCTAATAAAGTTAGAAAATCATACATTCCATTATTTAAATTCATTTTTGAAATTAGAGCCAAGAAATATGATATTGTAATTGATGTTTACAATAAATTAGAAACCAATCTAATCACCTTATTTACAGGAGCAAAAACTAAAATAGCGTATCACAAATGGTACACTTCATTATTCTATACCCATAATTTAAAACGCTTTGATAACAATACTAAACCTAAGTATGGATTTGCAATTGACAATAGACTCCTATTATTAGAGCCACTAAAACTGGACTCAACCAAAATTGATCCTTATCCTAAATTATTTTTAAGCCCAGAAGAAAACAAAGAAGCCATTTTACTTTTTGAAAAGCACAAAATAAACCCTAACAAGAAAGTAATAATGATAAGCTTATTGGGAAGCGAAAAAAACAAAACATACCCGCTTGAATACATGGCTCAAGTAGTAGAAGAAGTAGCTAAAGATAGAGATGTAGTTATCCTTTTTAATTACTTTGAAAGTCAAATTGAAGATGCAAAATTCATCTATAATTTATGCTCCACAAGCACAAAAGAAAAAATACATTTTGACTTATACGGCAAAGATTTAAAATCATTTATCACCATAATGAATCAGTGTTCTCTAATTATAGGTAATGATGGAGGAGCAATAAATATGGCAAAAGCACTAAACAAACCTGCATTTACTATCTTTTCCCCATTTGTAGAAAAGAATATATGGGCCACTTTTGAAGATGGATCAAAAAACATATCAGTTCATTTAAATGATTATAAACCCGAATTATTGTCAAATGTAAATCATGATGAGATAAAAAAAGACCATACTGTTTTATACAATCAATTTAACCCTGAATTATTCTTTGACAAAATTGATTTTTTTATAAATAGAAACTTATAAAAACTAAATTATAGTAGTGTAATCAATCGGTTATTTCCAAAATTTAAGTTGTTTTTTCAACCTCTTTTTTCTAGCGAATTTTTCTTGAAAATCTGAAGTTAATTTCCAAAGGGTGTCAAAAATCATTTTTTCAGATTCTCCTGATAACTTAGCGTACTCATTACTCATCACAGCTACCATTTCTTTTACAGGAGTTAGACGGCAAAGATTTTTCATTCGTAATTCAAAAGACATTTGTTCGTGAAAATTCATTCTGTTTAAATCTACTAAAAAGAATTTATAATGTCCTTCAGTACTTTTTCTAATTAATGTATTCCCTGGTGAATGATCCTTAAATTCAATTCCTTTTTGATGCAAATGATATGAAAATTGAGTAAACTGACGTAAAATGTTTTCATGATCGGGATAGTCTGGTATTTCAACCAGTTCTCTATATGTCAAATCACAGCTAAGATGTTCGCTTACATAATAACTATCTTTTAAACCTAACCAATTATAATTTTCTAAATACGCAATAGGCTGTGGTGTCCCAATTCCTTTTTCTAATAAAAGTGTTGCGTACTCAAATGATCGTCTTGCTTTAGATTTTCTAAAATACCTATAAGCAATTTTATTAATCAAATTAGGAATCTTAAATGATTTAATATTTATTGTTTTATCATTTAATTCAAATAATTTGATGACATTTCTTTTGCCATCACCAAAGAGAACACCTTCTATATTGAAGTTTTTTATAAAACTAAAAACCTCAGTTGTACTTGTTTTAAAAGCAATATTTATATCATATTTCATATATGGCAAATTTTTGGTTACAGGTCATATATGGTATCGCCTTTTATCTATTGGAGTTAGCTTGTGAGAAACTTATCCTTAGCAGCGATTTCATTATAAACGCTTAATTAACTTTCACCAAAAGTAGGTATTGCATTTTAGACTTCAAATTTTTAATGTATTTTTACACAAATTTCTGTTTATGTCCTACCCAAGTTGCACCTTAATTACGCCTACATATAATTGGCCTGAAGCATTAGAGCTACTACTTTTAAGTATTCTAAACCAAACAATTATACCTAACGAAGTAATAATAGCCGACGATGGTTCTAACGAAAACACAAAAGAATTAATAAAAAAATTTCAAAGCACATTTCCTGTTCCTTTAATTCATATTTGGCATGAAGACAATAAAAATCAGAAGCCAAAAATTATGAATAAAGGTATAGCCGCAGCAAAGTATGACTATATCATAGAAATTGATGGAGACATTATCATGAATAAATACTTTATAGAAGATCATTTGTCTTTTGCGGAAAAAGGAATTTACTTATATGGCTCTAGAGTAAATATTCAGGAAAACTTTTTACCAGAGCTTTTTTCAAAAAAAAATATTCATTTTAATTTTTTTTCAAAAGGAATTAAAAAAAGAGCTAGAACTATTAGAATTCCTTATTTGATGAATTTTGCAAAAATCACAACGGAGCGATCTTCAAAACTTAGGGGATGTAACATGTCATTTTGGAAAAGTGATTTTATTAAAATCAATGGCTTTAATGAGAATTTAGTAGGTTGGGGAATCGATGATTCTGAAATGATTCAACGCTTGCATAATATTGAAATTAACGGAAAGAGATTAAAAAACACAGCAATAGCTTATCATATATATCACAAAGAACAATCAAGAAGTCAACTTGACATCAATGACGAGATTTTAAAACAAACTACAGAAAACAAACTTACTTTTATCGAAAAAGGAATAAATCAATATCTATAATGTTTGACATAGCCGTAATCTTAATTAATTATAATTCAAGCGAACACAGTATCAATTGTATTCGTTCAATAATAGAAAAAACGTCAAACACACTTAATTATCAAATAATTATAACTGACAATTCATCTATTAGTGAAGATTATTTAAAATTAAAAACATTTTGTGATAATTTAAACTCCCCAAACCTTTTTCTTTATAGAAGCAAAATTAATACAGGTTTCGGAGGAGGAAATATGTTTGGCATACAACACGCAAATGCTAAATACTATGCTTTTGTAAACAATGACACCTTATTTATAAACGATTGTCTGCTAATTTTAAAAAACAACTTAGATACCAATCCTAGAATTAGTATTGCTGGTGCTCAAGCATATAAAGAGAATGGCGATTTTCTAGGTTCTTTGGATCATTTTGCATCACCAGCAAGGGAAATTTTAGGACGAAACTTTTTAGAACTTATAAATTCAAAAAAATACCCAAACCGAAAAAAAAAATATACTGAACCAACTCAGGTCAATTTCATATCTGGAAGTTTTATGTTTGTCAGAGCTAATGATTTTAATGAAATTGGAGGATTTGACACCAACATTTTCCTTTATTATGAAGAAACAGATTTATGTATTCGATTGAATAAAAAATCTAAATTCGCTTATTTAATCCCTGAAGCAGAGTTCATTCATTTTCATGGTGCCAGTACAACAAAATCTTTAGCTATTAAAAAAGAACTTAAAATTTCATTGCTTTACATTATAAGAAAGCATTATAGCTTTTTGGGATATAAATTAGTACACATATTTTTAATTGTGAAATATTTTTTTAGTAGTATTTTCAAACCTAAAAATTGGTCTTTATTTTATTTAATTTTAATTGGAGCTCCTTTGTCTAAATCACTAAAAACAGAACAAAAAATAGATTAATTTATAAAGCTCCTTACTATCGTTAATTAATATAACTTTTTAACAAGTTCCTAAGACAATATAAATCAAGATAATCAACTCCATTGAAGCAAATATTTTTATAGTATAAATAACAGAAAAACCTTGAATTAAAAACTACATTTGCATTAAATTTATGTGCTATAATTAATATACTTTTTTGATGAAAATAACGATCGTAAGCTATGATAATTGGGGATTTAACAACCATATTGTAACTAATTTACAAAATACAGGTCATACTATACAGCATATTAATTTTAGTAATTTTACTTATAAATATCCCAATTTTTTATATAGACTCTACAACTTTATTCTAAAAACTCTATTTAAAAAAAATCTTAAAACCATTCATTATGGAAAAGAAATACTAAAAAGACTAGAGAAAAACAATGAAATTCAAGATGTAATTTTAACAATAAAAGGGGATTTTATTGATCCTAAGAGTATATTGCATTTTAAAAATTATACTAAAAAATCAATTGCTTTTTTTAATGACAATACTTTTCGTTGCCCTAAAATAATCCGAGTAATCCCTAATTTTGATGAAGTCTATTCCTTTGAAAAAGAAGACTGTAAAAAATATAACTTGAAATTTTTAACCAATTGGATTTATGATAGTAAAATACCAAAAACTGAAGAAAGTAATTTCAAGTATCAGGTATTTAATATAAGCTCTATAGATAATAGATTACCAATATTATCCAAAATAGCAATTCATCTGTTTGAGAAAAAAATAAATTACAAATTCATAGTTTTTGATAAAAAAAACAAAAATAAAAGCAAAGACAAGAGTATTGATTTTACTCCAAATCACATCCCTTTGTCTGATGTCTATAATTACATTCACAATGCTAAAGTTTTACTAGATATCAATAGAAAAGGGCAATTGGGGTTAACTTTTAGAGTTTTCGAAAGCCTTGGATTAGAAAAAAAACTAATTACAACAAATCCGGATATTCAAAATTATGATTTTTACAATCCACAAAATATTTTAGTAATTGATGAAAAAAATCCAAATATACCATCAGAATTCCTGAATTCTAAATACCAAAAAATCCCCGAAAACATCCTAAAAAAGTACACTATAGAAGGATGGATAAATGAAGTTTTAAATTAATCCAACTATTACTTAAATCATATTAGTAGTAAATAATAAAGTATATTTGCTTTTTTTAATTTAATTCTTTTACAAACGCTTTATTACCTACTTTTTTCTAAAAAAAAACAATGAAAACACCTTTCAAATTAATAATACTCATTTTAATAGGATTCTCATCAAACGCTCAAAATATTACTGTTGGTTCAATTGATATGATAGAACAAAGAAGTCGAAACGAACAATTATTAGGGAATGGAAATCCTTTCGTTTCGTACACTTTAAGACCCCTAGCAATAGAATTGGTGGATTCTACACAAACCTCAGAAATAGGATCCAAAAAAATAATTACAAAAATTCT
Source organism: Flavobacterium sp. WC2509 (assembly GCF_052683105.1). NCBI lineage: Bacteria > Pseudomonadati > Bacteroidota > Flavobacteriia > Flavobacteriales > Flavobacteriaceae > Flavobacterium > Flavobacterium sp. WC2509. Next base: position 910,732 of record NZ_JBQZFG010000001.1, read on the forward strand.
ACCAATTACATTAAAACAACAGTACAATACTTTTGCACCTTATGGTTGGAATGATGGCGCTATGATTCCGGCAAAAGGATATCAAACTTATCTAAGCACTGGTATGTATGCTCAATATGGAATTTTGAGTGCACAATTAAAACCCGAATATGTATATGCTGCAAATCCTAATTATGAAATTTTTCCATTAACAGAATCGAATTATGTGCGTTTTTTTAACATCTATTATCAAAACAATACCGATATGCCTTTACTTTTTGGCGAAAAATCATACAGCAAATTAAATTGGGGACAAAGTAATATAAAAGTGAATATTAAAAAGTTCTCTATTGGTTTATCTTCAGAAAATTTATGGTGGGGACCTGGTATTAATAATTCATTAACAATGAGTAATACGGCTCCCGGCTTTTTACATTTCACTCTAAATACTACAAAACCTGTAGAAACTTTAATAGGAAGCTTTGAAGGTCAAATTATCTCAGGAAAACTAGAAGGATCTGGATTTTCTAGCCCAAAATCACAATTTATTATTGATGGTGTAGATTATGAAGTCCCTAAATCTAATGATTGGCGCTATATTAATGGTCTTTCTATAAATTACCACCCAAAATGGGTTCCCGGGTTGTTCATAGGCTTAAATCGAGCTATTCAGGTTTATCGTAATGACATGGGACATTCCTTCTCAGATTATATGCCAATATTTGATGCTTTCCAGAAAAAAAACCTAAATAATGAAGATGCTAAAAGAAGAGATCAAGTAGCTTCACTCTTTTTTAGATGGGCAATGAAAGAATCAAAATTCGAATTTTACGGAGAAACTGGCTGGAATGATCACTCTTCGACCATTTGGGATTTATATGACTCTCCTGAACACTCTAGAGCCTATTTGTTTGGTTTCAACAAATTATTCATGCTTAATAAATACAAAAACAAATATTTAAAGGTAAACTTCGAAACTACTCGTTTGGAACAAAGCGCAGATCGCATTGTAAGACCCGCAGGAGCTTGGTATGTGCATGATCTTGTAACTCACGGATACACTAATGAGGGGCAAGTTATAGGGGCAGGTATAGGTCCAGGTGGTAATGTACAAACTTTAGACTTTAGTGTTTGGAAAAAAGATAAAGTATGGGGAGTACAACTAGAACGTTATGCTCATAATATGGACTTTTATTATGATGCCTATACCGATTATGACCACAAATGGGTGGATTTAAGATTAAATACTTATGCTTATCGAAAATTTGGCAATTTAGGTGTTCAAGCAAAACTCAACTTTGCCCAAATGAGAAACTTCCAGTATCAATATGGAGACAATAAAATAAACATGCAATTCCAAGTTTCATTACAATATCAATTATAAAATCATGAAAAGATTGTAGTTAAAAATATCTTTTTATTCCATTTAAAAGAAAGCATACTATGAAAACTTCTGTTGCCATGTGTACTTATAATGGTGAAAAATACATTAAAGAACAATTAGAAAGTATTTTAAACCAAACCTTCTCCATTGATGAAATAGTCATATGTGATGATGGATCAAAGGATAAAACTATTGAAATTATAACACAAATTCAAATAGAAAATCCTAATAAAATCTTTTTACATAAAAACAAAGAAAATTTAGGCAGCACAAAAAATTTCGAAAAAGCTATAACTATTTGCAGTGGCAATTATATTTTTTTAAGTGATCAAGATGATATTTGGAAAGAAACTAAAGTCGAGAAAATCATTAAATATTTTTTAGAGAATCCATCAACTGAGGCAGTTTTTACAAATGGGGATTTAATTGATGAAACTAACCAAAAAATCAACATTCATACACTATGGGATTCTGTTTTCTTTTTGGAAAACCAATTAGAAAAGCCAATCAGTTTATTAAAACTGATTAGTTCTAAAAGAAATATGGTAACTGGTGCTACACTTTGTATCAAAAATGAAACGAAAGAATTGATTTTGCCTTTTCCAGACATAAAAAAATACTATCATGACGAATGGATTGCCATTATTATCGCTTCAAGAAAAAAATTAAATTATATAACGGAGGAACTTATATCCTACAGAATCCACTCAGGACAACAAATCGGTGGAAAAAGTAGCACTACAAACAAAACTATCCAAAAACATCTAAAAATCAGTAATTATATCCTAGGTAATACTGTTCCGAAATCATATCAAGATTTTGATCAATTATCAAAATCTTATTTTCGTAATTATTTAAAATTCAAAAATATTTCCGACAACATAAAAAATGGCTGTTCCGTTAATTTTAAAAAAATAGCGAATACCAACCTAGAATTATTTAAAAAATGCAATGATTCTTTAAAAAAAGCCAATCCAATTTTTTATTTTTTCAGGAATTTAATTGATAAAATAAGAGGAAAAAGACAATTAAATTAAAACAAAATGGACATCAATCAAGAAATAATTAACGCATTCGAAGTGATAAAAGAAGGCGGAATCATACTCTACCCTACCGATACCGTTTGGGGAATTGGTTGTGATGCAACTAATCCTGAAGCTGTTGCCAAAATATACAAACTCAAACAACGAGCAGAAACTCAAAGTATGATTTGCCTAATGAATGGCGAAAAAATGATCTACAATGTTTTTAAGGAAATCCCAGAAGTAGCTTGGCAAATTATGGATTTTTCCGAAAATCCGACAACATTAGTTCTAGACAAACCGCGAAATGTAGCTCCAAATATTATCGCTCCCGACAATACTTTGGGTATTCGTCTTGTCAAAGAGCCTTTTTGTTTCAAATTGATGGAACGCATGAAAAAACCATTGGTCTCTACTTCGGCAAATATTTCTGGTCAGCCTACTCCAAAAAGTTTCAAAGAAATTAGTCCCGAAATTATAAAAGGCGTTGACTATGTTGTAAATTTGCACCGCGATAAAATTGCTGGAAAACCGTCTACAATTATTAAATTGACTAATGATTCACAAGTCAAAGTAATTCGCAAATAGTTTGCAGTATTCAGTTTTCAGTTTTCAGTTAAACAACTTTAAACTTTAAACTCTAAACAAAAATCATGAATTACAAAGAAGCCTTAAATAATAAAATATTCGAAGTCATTTCGGAAGCATCCCAAGAACTTAATGTTGAAAGTTATGTGATTGGTGGTTTTGTGCGCGATTTACTTTTAAACAGAAATTCAAAAAAAGACATTGATATTGTTGCAGTAGGAAGCGGTATCGAATTAGCCTTAAAAGTATCCGATTTACTTCCTAAAAAACCAAAAGTTCAGGTTTTTAAAACGTATGGAACTGCAATGTTGCGTTTTGAAGATACCGAAATTGAATTTGTAGGAGCCCGAAAAGAATCTTATAATCTTGATAGTCGAAATCCTATTGTAGAAAACGGAACGCTTCAAGATGATCAAAACAGACGTGATTTTACAATAAATGCATTGGCTTTATCGCTAAATTCAAATAATTTTGGTGATCTTTTAGATCCTTTTGATGGAATAACTGACTTGACCAAGAAAACCATAAAAACACCTCTGGATCCAGACATCACTTTTTCTGATGATCCATTGCGAATGCTTAGAGGAATTCGATTTGCCACACAATTAGGCTTTGAAATAGACCAAAATTCATTAGATTCTATTACCAAAAATGCCGAGCGTATCAAAATTATTTCTGGGGAGCGTATTGTCGAAGAATTGAACAAAATTCTTTCTACTGATAAACCTTCCGTTGGATTTTTATTGCTGTATAAAACTGGCCTTTTGGATATTATTCTTCCTGAGCTAACGGCTTTGAATCAGGTAGAAGAAATAGAAGGTCATACACATAAAAATAATTTTTATCACACTCTCGAAGTGGTTGATAATATTTGTCCAAACACTGATGATGTTTGGTTACGCTGGTCGGCTTTATTGCACGACATTGGAAAAGCTCCAACCAAACGTTTCAACAAAAAACAAGGCTGGACCTTTCATGGACATGAATTTCTTGGTGGAAAAATGGCAAAAAAGATATTTGAACGCTTACACATGCCATTAAACCACAAAATGAAATTTGTACAAAAAATGGTTATTATGAGCTCCCGCCCTATTGTTTTGGCGCAAGATATTGTTACCGATTCAGCAGTACGTCGTTTGGTTTTTGATGCCGGTGAAGATGTTGAAAATCTAATGACACTTTGTGAAGCCGATATCACCACCAAAAACCCAAATAAATTCAGGAAATACCATAGCAACTTTGTAATTGTTCGTAAAAAAATTGTAGAAGTTGAAGAACGTGACCATGTCCGTAATTTCCAACCACCAATTTCGGGGGAAGAAATTATGGAGATTTTTAATTTAAAACCTTCCCGCGAAATCGGAATGCTTAAAGAAGCAATTAAAGAAGCAATACTTGAAGGAGAAATCGCCAATGATTATGATGCAGCTTATGAATTTATGATGATGAAAGCAGCAAAATTAGGATTGAAAAAAGTTTAACTTTCGTTTATTTTATTTCTATTATAAAAAAGATAATTTCACAAAACACACTATTCCATTGAAAAAATATTTTTTAAAATCAGCCAAAATAGCTTTAATTCTTGTGTATCTTGTCATTTTTGCTGGCGCATTTGTTCGACTGACTGGTTCTGGAATGGGATGCCCTGATTGGCCAAAATGCTTTGGATATTACATTCCGCCAACAGAGGAAAAAGAATTACTTTTTACCGCTGGAAAAGAATATGACAAAGGCCAAGTAATTATAAAAGACGAATCATTATTAGTGGCAAAAGCCAATTTTACATCAAAATCGACTTTTGAACCAGCAAATTGGGAAAAATATACCAAACACGATTATGCTATTTTCAATCCGTTACATACATGGGTAGAATACATCAATCGATTATGTGGAGCATTGGCTGGAATAGCTTGTTTTGTGACTTTTATACTTTCTTTTGGTTTTTGGAAAGACAATAAAAAACTAATTCTACTTACTTTTTTAGTTTGTATTTTAATGGGATTCCAAGCTTGGCTAGGCAAAACAGTTGTCGATTCAGTACTAAACCCTGTAAAAATAACAATACATATGTTGGCGGCTTTATTGATTATTGCTTTTCAATTAATCACTATTTATACCGTTAAAAAGGATAAAAAAGCAGTAATTTTTGACCCCAAATTTAAATTGGTCTTATTGATTACATTGGCTTTAACCCTAATTCAAGTTGTTTTAGGAACAAACGTTCGCGAACATATAGACATAGTATCAAAAACTGGTGCTCCTGAAATTTTATGGCTTCAAAATCCGAGTATATCTTTCTACATTCACCGAACATTTTCGATTGTAGTTTTATTAGCCAACTTATATTTACTCTCGTTAAATAGAAATCTAAACTTAGGTTTCTCGAAAATAAATTGGGTAATTACTCTACTAATTATCGAAATCATTTCTGGAATTTCCATGTATTATTTTGATTTCCCTTTCGGGACACAAACAATTCATGTTGTATTAGCGACACTCCTTTTTGGAGTACAATTCTATATGATTTTAGAATCAAATACTAAGAAAACGATTTTATAAAGTATCTTTGCAGTCCAACTATATTGTTGCATGCTACATTAAAAAAAGTAAATGTCTAAACTTGCTGTACAAAATCAATTTCTAGATTTATCAGATTATGGAAGACCAATTGCAAAATTATTTGCTAATCAATTAAAAAATACGCGATTTACCCCCATTCACGTCACGTTGCTTTTTGGTATTTCTGGTTTGATTGCTATTTACTGCATCTTAAAAAATCATTTCTTTTTAGCTGGCTTTTTCATCATTTTAAAATCGATAATTGATGCTGTTGATGGAGAATTAGCCCGACTCAAAAAAACGCCTTCTTATGTTGGAAGATATCTTGACAGTGTATTTGATATCATCTTGAATCTACTATTTCTCATAACAATTTGTTACGTTTCAAAAACATCGTTAGGAATGACACTAATTGCTTTCTTTTGCATCCAGTTACAAGGCACTTTATACAATTATTATTATGTCATTTTAAGACATCACTCGGCTGGCGGAGACACAACCAGTAAAATTTTCGAAAACAATTCTCCGAAAGCTTTGGCTGGTGAAACTCAAAAATCAGTCGATGTCTTGTTCAAAATCTACACTTTAGTTTACGGTATCTTCGACGCCATTATTCATCGTTTAGATCACAACGCTTACAAAGTAAAATCATTCCCAAATTGGTTTATGACTTTAGTTTCTTTGTACGGATTAGGCTTTCAGTTGCTTCTAATCGCGCTACTATTATCATTAAACAGAATAGAAATGATTGTTCCCTTTTTCATCGGCTATTCCCTATTGATTTTTATTTTGATAGGCATTCGAAAAAAGTTCATAAAACCTGAATCTATTTGAATTATTAGAAGCAAAAACATTAGGGTTTTCAGGAAACCTGAGTCCCGCTATACGTTTCAATCTTGTTGTCCGAACCCCGACCAACAAGGATTTTCACTTCTATCGGGGCTAAACTAAAAATTTAGTATTCATAAAACCACTAATTAATCCAATATAAACCAATCTTACTTTTATATCAATTAACTAATTATCAAAAGTTAATGGTCTTTTTCTAGGTTTAAAAAAATACTTCTCGCAAAGGCGCTAAGACGCAAAGTTCGGAGCCAGTTTCTTTGTGTCTTAGCGCCTTTGCGAGAACAATCAATCCCTAACTTAATGACATTGCACACGAACTAACAATAAAACAATAACATAAAAACTATAGATATATCCTTGTAAACCTCAAAACCTATATCAAACATACAGCATAAAAAAAGAGCGAAAACAAACTTGCTTTCACTCTTCTTAAAATCTTATTTTGTAAAATTACTGCTTCGCTTTAATCGAACAACCTATTGCTTTGGTTGTTTCTGGCGAAGGCGTTTTTCCACTTTCTAAAGCCGCAATCGCGTTCTCAAGATATTTTTCTTTTACATCACTAGCACTATCAACATTATCATCAATTGCACCAATGTATTTAACAACAAGATTTTTATCTAACAAAAAGGCATGTGGTGTTTTAGTAGCACCATATTGAGGGTATATTTTTTGTCCATCATCAAATAAATAAGGAAAAACAAAACCTTTTTCTTTAGCTCTTACTTTCATTAAATCAAAACTATCAGCAGGTTCTAAAGCAGGATCATTTGGATTAATAGCCAATAAAATATAACCTTGTGGTTTGTACTTTTTAGCCAAATCATTAATTCTGTCTTCATATTTTTTAGCAAAAGGACAATGATTACATGTAAAAACCACTATAAAGCCTTTTGCGCTTTTATAATCAGCCATACTATACATTTTACCATCAACAGATTTTAGTTTAAAATCAGTGGCTTTATCACCGATTTTATACGGTGTTGGAACAACAGGAGCAAATGCCGAAATAAAAAAAACGGTAAATAGCATTAAAAAAGAAGATACAATTTTCATAGTTATAAGATGATTTAGTTAATATTTTTAGTTACAAATTCATTAAGTTCCTGATCGCTTGAAAAGATTCTTTCTGCAAAAACCTTCTTTCCATTTTTGATAATTAAGGTTGCTGGAATTGATCCTGACCATTCTTTATCTACTATCGGAAGCCAAGTATTATAATCTTTATCTGTTAGCAAAACTACCTCCGATTGGATGTTTTTTTTCTTCAAAAACGGAAGCAATTTTGTCTCATATTGATTCTTAAAATCCAGACTTATCAACACCACTTTTACACTCTTATTTTCCGAATTCAATTTTTCAAAATGGGGTAATTCTTTCACACAAGGAGCACACCAAGTCGCCCAAAAATTGACTACATAAATAGTGTTTTTATCACTCAAAATTTCTTTTTCTAAAGTCGAATATTCATCATACACTCTTACATTTTGAGCCTCAATTTGACTCGAAAAAAGAACTAAAAAAAACAAAGCAAAAATGTGTTTCATAATAATTTCATTATTTTTTAAATGCGGTCTAATTTACAATTTTCAAGTTGTATTAGATTCATAATTAACAAAACATTATCAGCTCTTCAAAATTCTAAAAACGAATCGAATTCTCTGTTTTCATTTTCACAAAAACTATTTCAAAAATTAAAACCAACGGAAGAGTAGGTACTATACATTATTAAAAAGCAAAAAAAGCAGCTTGGAAATATTGATTCCCAAACTGCTTTTTTTACAAATCAACTCGCTAAAGCAAATTTTTTAATTTAGTGTTTTTACAAAACAAAAAATACATTTTAGCTCTTAATTTCAGTTTAAAAATCGCTAAAAACGATTAAAAATCCACCATAGACAATATCTATATACTTATATTAAAAATTTTAATTCCAGATAGTTAAATAAAATTACCTCAACTTTAAAATTAAATAAAAATTAACCAATCCAATTTTTAAAATCGGAGACCTTTTCTCTGCTTACAACAACCTCATCTTCCCTATACGTAGGCAAAATAATCTTTAATCTAGAATTGCTATACACCATGATTTCTTTTATTGCTTTTAGCGAAACAATAAATTTTCGGCTGATCCGATAAAAAGCTTCATCATCAATTTCTTGTTCCAAAAGTTCCAAAGTAGTATCAATTAAATAATCTCGATTATCAAAAGTGTGAATATAGGTTCCTTTATTTTCGCTAAAAAAACATTCGATTTCATCAGTAGAAATCACTTTTAGGTGTTGCCCTATTTTGACCGTAAACCTTTTTTTATAAGTTTTCTCAAAAGGGTTTGCAAACATTTTTTTGATCTGTTCAAAATCCAATTGTACCGATTTTATTCCTACAAAATTTACAGACTCAAAACGGTCTCTAAATTTCAAAACGGCAGTCTCCAAATCGTCTTCATCGATCGGCTTTAAAAGATAATCGATGCTATTTAATTTGAATGCTTTTAGTGCATATTCATCATAAGCAGTAGTAAAAATTATGGCACTTTTGATGTCTATTTTTTCGAAGATTTCAAACGACAATCCATCCGATAATTGTATGTCTAGAAAAATCAAATCGGGGTGTTCATTAGTCGAAAACCAATGAAGTGCTTCTTCTACAGAATGCAACATTTCAGATACCGAAACATTCAACTTTTCAAGTTTCCGTTGCAATAATCTTGCGGCTGGTTTTTCGTCTTCTATAATTATTGTGGTCATTTTTTAAGGTAAAGGTTTTGAATTTAAAGTTTGCAATTTGGAAACATAATGACACTAAAAAATGGATTCTTTCTTTACTCCCATTTGTTGGTATTCTCTTTTTCCATTTCCATGTATTTTTGAATTTTCTTTTGTTCCCAATCATGACTAAAAAACAAATCACGTCCAAAAACGGAGAACCAATGAGATACTAAACCAATTCCCCAAAATAGAGCTGTAGAATATATTTTCCAGTTTAGCAATCCGCTATAAAGAATATCTTCGCCTAATGCATCTCTATGCAAGTTTGTCGCAATGATTATTACATTCACAATAACATAAATTGTTAAATGCGAATAAAACCCTTTTATTCGTTTTACCTTTTTGTATGCTAAATTGTAGCTCTCATCTGTATCAAATTCCTGTCTATAATCTTCGTACATGCGTTTTCTAAATTGTCCCATTTTGTTTAAATATTATTGCCATTTATTTTTACTTTCATTCTCTTTTTCCATCAATTCCTTTATTTTTCTTTCTTCCCAGTCTTTCCCGAAAACTGGAAATACTTCAAAAGTTTTCAATCCATGAAAAACAACTCCTAATCCCCACCAAATTAATGGCCAGTAAAACCATAAATGATTAGGTGTTGTGCTTAGATTAATAAAAATCAAAAGTATGTTTACAGCAATATAGGAAACCAGATTTCCATAAAATCCTTTTATTTTTTCTACTTTCTTTTTTGCCAAGTAGTATTGATCTTCCTCTTTATAATTTGCTTCCATGACGACTATTTTTTAGTTTAAAATGTATACTAACTCAGATTTCCTAACAACTTATTCCCATGTTTTTTTATTCTTTTCTTTTTCTAGAATCTCTCTTATTTTTCTTTCTTCCCAACCGGAACTGTATCCAAAAACTTTAAAAGCATGCATTACAACTCCAATTCCCCAACCTCCAGCCGAAAACCAAAACCACTGAAATCCGGGAGAAAATTTTAAATTCACAAAAATCAAAATTGGAATTACACAACAATACGAAATTGCATTTCCGTAAAACCCTTTGAGTTCTTCCACTCTTTTTTTAGCTCTGAGATACGATTTATTTTCATCGCTATACGCTGCACTTACTTCCATAACTGAAATTTGTTTGGTTAAAATTGGAATTTTTACAGTGAAATTTTCTTCATTTTGCTCAATTAGAACTTTTCTATTAGTAATGATTCCGTAACGATCTACAATATTTTGCAATCCAACTCCTTTCCTATCTTGTAAAACCTCTTTCTTTTGAAAATCATTTTGAATTACTAAATAATCTCCATCAACAAAAATCCTGATATGCAACGGTCTTTGTTCACTCACTACATTATGCTTCACGGTGTTTTCTAGTAAAAGCTGTAATGACAATGGAACCACTTTGGCTTCTGGATTAATCTTTGTGGTTGGCAATTCGTAAAACAAACTGTTTTCAAAGCGCATTTTTAACAGATTCATATAGGTTTTTGCAAACGACAATTCATCATCAACAGAAACCAATTCTTTATCTTTTTGCTCTAAAACATAGCGGTAAATTTTAGACAACGAAGTAGTGAATCGCTGTGCATTATCCGGATTTTCTTCAATCAAGGAACTTAAAACATTCAAACTATTAAAAAGAAAATGCGGATCGATTTGATTTTTTAGACTTTCAAATTTTGCGTTTGCTGTTCCTGCAATAATCTTTTGTTCCTTAACACGGTTTTCATTGTAAACTTTATAAAAATACAAGGCATGAGTCCCTAACAAAACAAAAAAAGTAATGATAATTGAAACGATATAATTCACAGGTCTTTCTTTCTCCAAAAACTCTTGAAATGAATTATTATTAACCCCTACTTCTTCAAAAATTCGCAATATAAAAATCACTACTAATGAAATCATAAATGAACCTGCAAACCCAATCAGCAATCTTTTTTTAGAAAACCTATCAGTCTCAAAAACAGAATCCAAATAAGTGTAAAGAGTTGTATTTGCTGTGTACAATGAAAATGTGTATAAGAACGTAAATAAAAAATAAACAAAGAGCCTAAAATTTAGAACCACTTGTGTTCCAGATAAAAAATATATTAGCTGAACAACCACGAAAATGACTATCGATAAAAATAAAATCTTAGGTAACTCTTTGAAAATTTTATTCATTTTTAAAATACTTATTTTTTACAATTTTTTTGAGATTCTAATGCTCTTTCTAATCCCCATTTTGGAGAAAAAGGCGTTTCAGGCTTAAAAGTAGCAAAAAGCGCAATAGCTTTATCAACTTGTGCACATAATGGTTTGGTATCTACGCCTGTCCATTTTGCTCCTCCCAATTGATAGTCTGCTTCTCCAAAGACTGCTCTCGGATTATTTGGATCTATTGCTTTAGCTTTAGCATAGGCTTCCATTATTTTTTTCGAATATTTTTGAGAATTCGTCATTGGATCCTGCACAACCCAAGCTGTATAAAGCAAAGCTTGCATCGTATATAATTCCGAATTGCTTTGATCTTTTATCATTTCAATATCAAGGGCGTCTTGAGCTTTTGCTAATAATAAATCAACTTTAGATTTATCTTTTTCTTTAAAAGCAGCAGTTGTATTAACCAAAGCAACATAATAATTTGGCAACCAACTATTTTTTTCGGCAGAAGCGATTCTTTCAAACATTGCCGAAGCTTCTGTATTTTTTCCTTCTTTCCAAAGCCCCATAGCTTTGCCCATTCCTTGTTCAAATTGTGTTTGTGCAGACATTAAACTGCAGATAAAAAAAGCGATTGTAGTGATAATTTTGGTCATGATTTGTTTGTTTTAAGATTATAGTTTTTTGATTAATTAATTTATAGTTCAAATGTATGTTGGATTATATTTTTTTTAAATTAAACAATACCCAATTGTTGATTTTGATGGATGAATTGCGTAGAGACGTTGCACTGCAACGTCTGAACGCAATACCTGAACGCAAACCTACAAACACGAACATCTGTACAACAATACCTTTGGCGATGTTTATCTAATATACATGTAATACACGTTGTCTGTGTACGCTGTCTCTACGTTGTGTTTAGACGTTGCAGTGCAACGTCTCTACGGTTGAAAAATTTTACAAATTCTTCAATTGATTATCATTTTTATTCTGGCTAATCGTCCAAAAGAAACCAACGAAGAAAAATCGATCTGCGGTTGGCAAAACGGCTTGTCTGTTATACACTCCGTTTGCATCTGGCAATTTTGCATAATCGTATCCGTAAACATTTTGGCTTCCTAAGATATTCGAAACTGAGAAATAAAGAATCTTTTGCGTGGTCAGTAAATATGCCCAGTTAAAGCTCAAACTATTATACGATTTTGTTTTTCCGTTCATGAATTTTGTTTCATTCGGATTGTTGTACGGTCTTCCTGTACTAAAACTATTGGTGAACCCAATTTGTGATTTCCAGTCGGTGATAAAATATTTAGTCACTACAGACAAACTATGATTGGCAATAAAATTTGGAGTTGCCATAGTTGGAAAATTTTTATAATCTCTTTCTGAATCGATGTATGAATACGAAATCCAATAATCTAAGTTTTTATACAAATTGCTGTCTCTCCAAAATAAATCCAGCCCTTTTGCATAACCTGAACCATTATTACTAAAGAATGAGTTGTACTGAATGTCTCTGGTATCATATTGAACCAAATTACTGTAATCTTTGTAATATGCCTCAGCTCTAAAAGTTTGCCCTGGCTTTGTAAATTGATAATTTAATATATAATGTTGAGCTTTTTCACTCTCAAACTGATGGTATTTTGAATATTTGATGTAATCAACAACTGGAGTTTGTGTAAAATCTCCGTAAGCAAAAGAAAACTGACTGGTTTTAGAAACTTTATATGCAACTGAAGCTCTCGGAGCAAGATTGGTTTCATTTAATAAACTGTTATTAGAAAGTCTCAAACCAACTTTTAATGCCAAATTCTTAGAAAATAAAATATCTCCTTCAGTATAAAAAGCTGCAATATTCGAATCATAACCATTTGAACCTTTAAGCGAAATATTGTCATCAAAATTTTCATCATATTTGGTAATAAAATAATCTGCACCAAAAGACAATTTAAAATAATTAGAAAAACTCTTTCTTAACTTCAATTTCAATTGAGCTGCATTTTCATCAGCGACAACATCAGTTGCATTGTACTTTATTTTATTAGTATTGTAACCATAACTTATTCCAGAAATTAGATTCCAACCTGTTCCAAAAGTCCCATTATACGAAGCATTCAAATAGAAATTATTATTGTTTAAATCGGTTCTGATAGGTTCTACAAAATTTACATTCTTTTGATTCAAATCGAATTTTTCAGAATCAAACGCGGCATATAATTTAAAAATTCCGTTTACAAAATGATAACGGTATACTGTTTCTCCTGACAGTGATTGATAAGGACTATTCCATTCTACATTTTGAGGAATTACCGCCTGATAAGGCGCTAAATTAATATAAGCGGTATTGACACTCAACGAATTTTTTCCCCATTTTTGAGTATTTCCTATACCTAAACCAACAGTCATCAAAGAAATTTCCGTTTTATCTTGGTCTGGTTCGTCTTGGGTATTCAAAAGTAAAACACTCGATAAAGCTTCGCCATATTCAGCAGAATATCCTCCAGTAGAAAAAGCGATTCCGCTAAACAAAAAAGGAGAAAAACGACCTCGAGTTGGCAAATTATTAGTGGTTGCGTTATAAGGCTGTGCAACCCGAATTCCATCAACAAAAGTTTGAGTTTCGCTAGCTTCTCCTCCACGAACAAACAAACGGCCATCTTCAGCTACATTTTGCGTTCCTGGCAAAGTTTGCAAAGCAGCTACAATATTCCCAACAGAACCTGCTGTAGTTACAATATCTAATGGTTTTAGAACAGAAACTCTAGCTTTATTTCCAGATTCTAATGTTCCTGCACTGATAACAACCGCATCTAGAGTATTTACATTTTCTCTAAGTTTAATGGTTTGATTTTTAAAATTAGTAACATCGATTTCCTGTTTATAAGTGTCATAAACTAAAAAACTCACTATCAAAAACTGATTTCCTGTTACTGTAGTTTCAAAAGAAAATTCTCCTGTTTCGGAACTTGTAGCTCCGTCATACGTTCCATCAATGTAAATATTGGCTCCCGCGATTGGCTTTCCTTTTTCATTGGTAATTTTACCCGAAATAGTATTTTGGGATAATACGGTAATACTAAATAAAGAGACGAATGCTAAAAAAATGGTTTTCATGATTATGGTTTTGATGAGGCAAATGTATTTTAACAGTTTTAGTTAAAAAATATTTAAAAACCCAATTGTAGAAATTCGGGGATGAGTTGTCAATTACTTATTTGTATCTTAGCTTCTATTAAGTTGTACTTTAAAAATTCAGTAAAATGAAAATTGGTATCGCACAAATAAAACCTCTCAAAGGAGCTATTTCCTTTAATATAGAAAAGCATATCCAATGTATTGAATTGGCGCACTCAGTAAAAGCTGATTCTATTTTTTTTCCAGAACTTTCATTAACAGGATATGAACCTGAACTGGCAAAAGAGCTGGCTACCATTCAAGAGGACACGAGGTTTGATGTGTTTCAAGAAATAAGCAACTTAAAAAATATTACGATTGGGATTGGAGTTCCAACACGTAGCGAAAATGGAGTACAAATAAGCATGGTCGTATTTCAACCCAATGCATCAAGAGCTACTTACTCTAAACAACAGCTTCACGAAGATGAGTTTCCCTATTTTGTAAGTGGTAATAAACAACTAATTATACCAATTGAAAATAAAAAAGTCATTCCTGCAATTTGCTATGAGAGTTTACAAATAGAACATGCAGACAACGCAATTAAACTAGGTGGCGAAATTTATCTTGCCAGTGTCGCAAAATCACAAAATGGAATTGATAAAGCAATTGTACATTATCCCGAAGTAGCAAAGAAATATGCAATTCCCGTTTTAATGTCGAACTGTATTGGCGAATGCGATACTTTTATTAATGTTGGTTTAAGCGCAGTCTGGACAAAAAAAGGAATCTTGGTCGATCAATTGGACAGTCAAAATGAAGGCATACTGGTTTTTAATACCGAAACAGAAAAAGTAATTAAAAAATTAATATAAAAAGAGGAAATATGTCAGAAAGTAAAAGAATTTCGAATCTGTATCAGTCTATTTATAATGGCAATCCGTGGCTAGAAGTCACTTTGGCAAATACTTTAAAAGATGTCCGTGCAGAACAGGCTCACAAGAAAATCAACCCTAATTTGAACACCATTTGGGAGATTGTAAATCATCTTATACAATGGAGGAGAAACATTCTGAGGCGTGTGCAGGGAGAAACAGTAGTAACTCCCGACCACAATTATTTCGTACCTGTTATAGACCCATCCGAAGTTGCTTGGGAACAATCGCTTCAAACTCTGGCAAAATCACAGGAATCATGGAATGCTTTCTTTAAAGATTTTGATGATTCCGATCTAGCAAAAGTATATCCAGCAAACAATCATACGTTTTACGAACACATACATGGAATTATTCAGCATGATGTGTATCATTTGGGGCAAATTGTCATCTTGAAAAAATTGCTTTAAAACGTTTCGAAAATTTTCACATAGCATCTATCTGTTTAAAAATTCAGTTCATGAAAAATAGTATCCTTTCGATCGCGTTTTTGAGCATTACAGCCATTGGATTTTCACAGGAAACCCAATCGAAATATGATGAAAAATTAGCCAAATCCCTAAATGCCGATGAACGCGGGATGAAGAAATATGTGTTTTGTCTTTTAAAATCCGGCAACAACACAACAGCCACAAAAGAAGAGTCTCAAAAATTATTTGAAGGCCACATGACGAACATCGGGAAACTAGCAAAAGAAGGAAAACTGGTTCTCGCTGGCCCTTTTATGAAAAACGACAGGAATTATAGAGGCATTTATATTTTTAATGTAGAAACAATCGAAGAAGCAAAAGCACTTGTTGCTACAGATCCTGCCATACAATCCAACTTGCTCGAAGCCGAATTGACTCCTTGGTACGGAACTGCGGCATTACAGGAAACCCTAAAGATTCATGAGAAAATAACGAAAAAATAAGTTTAAATTTTATTCTAAATGGAAGTTTGTCATTTCATGTTCCTATAAAGTCTTTTTCTAGACCTACTAGGTATTTTCATAAACTATTATCATACATACAAGATTAAAAAAAACCATGCAGGATATCTCAAAACCATTCGAAGAATGTAATTGGAAATCCGAAGACCATATCCGACATTCAGAAGTATACTACAAAGTGACAGAAGCTTACATCTGGGCATTATTATTATTTCTTCCAATGCCCTATTTTACTTGGCGGAGGTCAAAAACAATCAAAAGAAGCAAAATTTCCTTTTTACAAAATTGTAGCTATTATTTTCTATATTTGAATGAAAGAAAAAAACTTTCGCCAATTTACCTAATTAAGGATTTATACAACGAAAGTTTGCATCGTCTATAAACTAGTTAGCAGTAATTCAATAAAATCGATTATGAAATTAAAAATAGGAAGATCATTTAATCTAGATTCCAAAACTTCAGAATCGCTAGAAGAATTTGATTTAAGGAATTTGAAACTGATAAATTTTATAGGTATAAGATTATTTATTATTGGAAATCCTGAAATTCATTATTTTAATTCACTTGAAAAATTGTTGCAGTTCGGAAGAAATCTGGATAACTTCTTTTCTTATATGAGTATTGAGGACGAAAATATATATGTACTAGAAAAAATCGATGAAGAAAATATTATTGGAAGTAAAAATATTTACAATATAAGTTTAGAATGGAATCTTTTTATCAATTCTAAAAACAACATCGTTGTCCAGCAAAACAAACAACCCATTACTACTGCGTATTTCAGGAACTTTCCAACGAACGAAAACTTCTTAATTCATTTAAGTTATTTATATTACTGCGTTAGAAATAATACATTTGAAAATAAAGAAGACATTAAAGCTAAATTTAAATCACTCTTACAGGGTATAAACGAACCTAAACAATAATAATACTGTACATTATAACTGAAACTGTTTTTTTTTTAAACCCCTACCATAAAAGTTTTTCAATAATTCTAAAAAACTAAAAAAGATGCCACACCTCTTAGCAACACTCCGAAATGTCCCTTTTGAAACTATCAAAGAAGTTTTAGAAAACGACAAGGCTTTTCATGCTTCCGAAGAAATGTATTTGGAGCATATTTGGCAAAATGCCGATAATGAAAATGAAGTATTGTTCATTTTTAGAATCAATTCTATTGAGAATACTAAAAAACTTATTGATAAGTTACATACCAAAGCATTGGAACAAGATCCAAATGCTAATTTACCAAATATGACCTACCTAAAATGATTACATTAAACAAAATACATCATATCGCTATTCTTTGCTCCGATTACGAAAAGTCGAAGCATTTTTATACGTCTATTTTAGGACTTACGATTGTTCAAGAAATCTACCGAAAAGAGCGACAATCCTATAAACTGGATTTGGCTCTGAATGGAGATTATATTATTGAGTTGTTTTCGTTTCCCAATCCACCACAACGTCCCTCCAGACCTGAAGCAGCAGGATTACGACATCTCGCTTTTGAAGTAAATAATGTTCAGGAAACTAGAGAATACATTATAAGTAAAGAGTGTACTGCTGAGGAAATTCGGATAGATGAATTTACCGAAAAGAAATTTTTCTTTATGTCCGATCCAGACAACACGCCAATTGAATTTTACGAGCGATAATTGCCATTTTATCAATTTTAACATAATAAAAGGAGTGTTTTTTAGGAGAATACCATATTGATTCTTTAATTTTGCGAAACGTACAACTTTTTACGCTTTACAAAAAACACTACTGATGAATAAAACGGCTAAAATCAAAAAAAATCATCAATTCATTGTTCTTCGAAAATTAATAATTGTTTCCACTTTAATCGGTTTTCTTTCTGCGTTTTTAGGAATTACACTAAAAAGAATGACGGAATATTACGAAGCTATCTTCCTTAGAGAAGTAAGTTTAAATCCTACCTATTTAGTAATTTTTCCAATTTTTGGATTATCAGTCATTTATTTTTTAAGGGAATATCTTTTTAAGAAAAAAGAGAACAAAGGCATTAAAGAAGTTTTTGAAAGCACCGAATCGAATTCTAAAAATTTGCCTTCTTATAAAATTCCATCCCATTTTATAAATGGATTATTAACCGTTATTTTTGGAGGTTCAACCGGAATTGAGATTTCTACTGTTGTTGCCACTGCGACAATTGGTTCAGTAGCACAGCAAAAATCAACTATTTTCCGTCAATACAAAACAGAATTAATTTGTGCAGGTGTTGCTGCCGGAATCACGGCATTATTTAGTAGCCCGATAGCTGGAATTTTGTTTGCTGTCGAAGTGATTTCTAGGAAAGTGACACGCGCTTATGCTATTTCAACAGTTATAGCTGTTTCTATTGCTTTTGCTTTGCTTTCGGTATTAAAAGAAGAACCTTTATTTACCGTTTCTATTACAACTTGGCATGTAAAAGCGATTCCTTACTTTATTCTGTTAGGAATTCTGGCTGGGATAAATTCAGTTTACCTTACTCGTTGTGTTTTATTTTTTAAATCTAAATTTGCTAAAATCGAAACTCATTATTACAAAATAATAATAGGCTCTATTGTATTAAGTGTTTCGTTATTTATTTTTCCACAATTATATGGAGAAGGGTATCATTCTATAAAAATGATTTTTGGTAACTCAACGCAACTTCCTTTAACAATAACATTAGCTTGTACCTTCATCGGAATTTTAATTCTAAAACCAATAGTAACTTCAATCACTTTGGTTTCTGGTGGCGATGGCGGTGTTTTTGCCCCTAGTCTTTTTATTGGTGCCTTTTTAGGATTATTACTTTCATCCGTTTTAAACACTTATTTTAACACACAGGTAATTCCTCTAAACTTTATGATTATCGGAATGGCAGCTGTTTTAAGCGCTAGTATTCATGCTCCTTTTACAGCTATATTTTTGGTTTGTGGTTTAACCAATGATTACACTTTATTTGTTCCAATTCTTGTTGTTTGTTTGATTTCAAAATATACCGCCAAAATGATTTATCCATTTACAGTATACTCTTATTCTCCAAGTTTAATAAAATAAAGCATGCCAATTCAAAAAATAAAACGAAGCTATCGCAAAACAAAATACATTCTTTATAAAGAAACCTTAATCGATTTTAAAGAACATTTTTGGTCTTTTCTAGGTTCATTTGTTGGTATTGGAATTCTGGCTTATATCCAATCTATCCATTTTAAAGGAAACGATGCCGTTTATTTAATTGGTTCTTTTGGAGCTTCGAGCGTTTTGGTTTATGGTATTATCCAAAGTCCGTTTTCGCAGCCCCGAAACTTGGTTGGTGGGCATGTCATTTCGGCCTTAATTGGCGTTACTGTTCACAAATTAGTACCCGATATTATTTGGATTGCCGCTCCCCTAGCCGTTTCCTTTTCTATAATTTTAATGCAGATTACCAAAACATTGCATCCGCCCGGAGGAGCAACTGCGCTGATTGCCGTCATCGGTTCCGATAAAATAAAAGCTTTAGGTTATATGTATGTGTTCTCTCCAGTTCTGATTGGAGTTCTTATTTTGCTACTCACGGCTTTAATCTTTAACAATATGACTTCAAGCCGAACCTATCCAAGCCATAGCACTTACCACAAACACTATCATAAAATCAGAAAACGATTAACTGGAAAGAAATAAATTCCAAAGCCAATTTAACCGCAAGGGACACAAGGATTTTTTTCTCCTTTGAAAAACGAGAAGAACGCAAAGCTTTGCGCCCCTTGCGGAATACAGATAAAGAAATGAAAATCTTTGCGCTCTTTGCGGTGAATAAAAGGCTTGGCATGTTTTGCTATTATTACTCAAATCAGCTCCCATCAAAATCTTTTCAACAAATCCCAATTCTGAAATCTGAAATCTAAAATTAAACTTTACATTTGCTCTTTCAATAAAAACAAAGATTATGGTTTATAAATTCAGAGTCATTCTAGATGCCGAAGAAGACATTTTTAGAGACATAGCAATACTTGCAGAGGACACTTTAGAAGATTTACACAATGCTATTTTCAATTCATTTGGTTTTGACGGAATGGAAGTAGCTTCTTTCTACACTTGTGATGAAACTTGGAATCAGGAAGATGAGATTTCTATGTTTGATACAGGTGACGTTCCTGGTGAGCAAAAAATCATGAGTGACTACCAATTATCTGACATATTAGATGAGCAAAACACCAAGATCATATATGTTTACGATTTTATCAATATGTGGACGTTTCTTGTAGAATTGGCTGCAATTGAAGAACAAGTTGTAGGCAACATCTACCCAGAAACTATATTCTCTCACGGTGAAATGCCAGACGAAGCCTTAGAAAAAAACTTTGAAGCTGACGATATGCACAATGATATCTATGGTGAATTTGAAGACGATTTAGACGAAGACGATCTAGATATGTTTGAAGGAGACGATAGTTTTGAAGATTATGGTTTTGAGGAGAATTGGAATTAATTTTTTTGAGAGGCTAAGTTGCTGAGAGGCTAAGATTCTAAGTTTTTAAAATTGTAAGTTTTTATTTAAAAATAATAATAACTTAGGAGCTTAGAAACTTACTAACTTAGAAACTTAAAAAAATTGAGCAACTTTAGAAAACTTTTGGTTTGGCAAAAAGCTATGTCTATGACAACCAAAATTTATGATAACACAAAAACATTTCCAAAAGAAGAAATTTTCGGCTTAACATCACAATTAAGAAGATGTGCTATTTCAATTCCAAGTAATATTGCCGAAGGTTTTGGGAGAGATAGCAAAAACGAGTTTATAAGATTCCTTAAGATTTCGGTAGGTTCTTTATTTGAACTGCAGACACAATTAGAAATTGCGAAAACATACATTTCTTAAAAGAAGAAGAATTTAATAACTTATATGAGGATAGTAGAGAAGTAGAAAGAATGTTAATTGCTTTCATAAAAAAAATAAAAGAAAGCAACTAAAAAACTTAGAAACTTAGCCACTAAGAAACTCAGAAACTCAGAAAATATGATCAACTTATACAACACGCACATTGAAACGCTTTCTATACACCGTGTAGGAAAC
Source organism: Flavobacterium sp. WC2509 (assembly GCF_052683105.1). Lineage (NCBI taxonomy): Bacteria > Pseudomonadati > Bacteroidota > Flavobacteriia > Flavobacteriales > Flavobacteriaceae > Flavobacterium > Flavobacterium sp. WC2509. Next base: position 932,034 of record NZ_JBQZFG010000001.1, read on the forward strand.
ATGAGTCGCAACGAGCCTCTTTTTTTATCGGAAGAACCTTTTAAATTGAACGATGAAATTGTGCCTTTGATGAAGGAGTTTTTCTTTAAATCATTCAAAGAAAAAGAAGAGAACTATTTTCAATTTGCTCATGAAGTAGATTTAGACTATAATGATATGTTTAAATATGCTACAGAAATTTTCTCAAATCCGGGTTGTTTACATGAAGCTTCTAAAAAGATAACTAAGCACCTTTTTGAGCAATCAAACCATCCACACATCAAAAATGGTGAAGTGTATGTGACGTATTTGACTGGTTTAAGTATTGACAATAATGTAGTTGATGCTATTGGTATTTTCAAAAGTGAAATTCAATCTGACTTTTTGCAATTTGAAGAAAAAGAAACACAGTTGGAAATGATTTTACAACATGGTGTAAGTTTGAACAAACTAGATAAAGGTTGTTTGATTTTCAATTATAAAAAAGAAGAAGGATACAAAATCCTATCGGTTGATAGCAATCGTTATGATGCAAGATACTGGTTAGAGCATTTTTTATCAGTTGATGCTTTTGAAGATGAAAATTTCATCACCAAGAAGTACTTGAAATTCTGTCAGAACTTTGCCAAAGACGTTGTTTTCCCTGCGGAAGACAAAAAAGAAGAGGTAATGTTTATGAATCGTTCTGTAAATTATTTTGCAAAAAATGATCAATTTGAAGAAACTAATTTCTTAAATGAAGTACTGGACAATCCAGATTTGATTCCTGAATTCAAAAATTACAAAATGGATAAGGGAGAAAAATACAGTATTGAAGATGTAACTTCTTTCCCAATTGCAAATGCTGCTGTAAGTGATGCTAGAAAATCGATTAAAAACGTAATCAATCTAGATACTAACATTCAAATCAAAATGGATTTTATCAATCCCGAAAGTGCTGAAAAATTTGTTGAAAAAGGTTGGGACGAAGAAAAACAAATGTATTATTACTTAGTATATTTCAACAAGGAACAAAAGTCGTAATATTATAGAATAAACCACCATTTATCCTTACAAAATACTTACTAAAATATTTTTATAATCCTCAACTGTTTAGACAGTTGGGGATTCTTTTTTTTCTACGCAAAACTATTTAAATAAAACAAAAGAGAAATTAATACGTAAGATTTAAACTTCTTTTAAGTAAAAATTATGCATTTCATCGGTTTTATTTGACGCCTTAAATATTTTATTATAGGTTTGCATCGAATTTATAAACACCACGCTATGAGCTTCTTAGATTTTATGTCAAAATTCACTGATAAAAAAACTTCATGTTCTGTTTTTGGACACAAAATAGTGACTACTAGAAATGTAACTAACCATTTCAAAGAATACAAATGCACCGTTTGTAATGTTGAACTAACAAATGATTTGCGAGATAAAAAGAGTTTATTAACTCCTGAATTAAAAGAGATAAATGATACTTTATTGAATCATTTTACACGGAAAAAACTTTCTTCTCTGTAATTTTTGGCTAAAATCCGGGTTTGAATAAATTGACATTATTGAAGTTTCTGCTGACAAATTCGAAGGCTGCACTTAACACATTTCCCATTGATTTAGAATTTTTAAAACTGATATCGTTTGTATAACGATACAATTCCAATTTCAACTGAGTAAGATTTTCTTCTGTCGAAATATAGTCATTACCCATGATCTTCATTAGAATCTTAATTCTATTTTCGGCTGTGTGAATACGCTTGGCCAGAGCTGCACGCTCTTCATTTTTGTATTGCTCTATCGATCTATCTTGAAGTTTTTCCTTAACAATTTTGATCATAGGATAATTCTCTTTGAAAAATTGAGGACGATACACTTTAAAATTCCCCTCATAACATTGTTGGTCAAAATCGATTGCTCTAATTTTATAGACAACCTGATCAAAATCATGGATCGGAATAACTACATAATTGTATGATCTCATATCTCCCAATAAACGAATCATACAACGCTCATTAAACTTTACAAATTCTTTGGCTATCTGCGCTTTTTCAGTTTCGGTACATTTATCAAGCAAGGTTTCCATAAAAACATCTCCTGGAATTCCGGTAATATGTTCCTCTATCAAAGTATCTTTAAATACTAAATAATTAATTTTATACGGTGATAATAAATGCTCCAATTCTAATCCGTAAACTCTGGAAGAATCTGCTTTTTTTACATAAAAATAGGTATAGTTGTCATTTAAGATATTCCTAACTTTTATTCGAAAGGGCTTCGAATTACCAAAAGTACAATAGTCAATTGCATCGACATTTAAGTATTGTAAAATATCCGTATTTCCATCGGAATACAACAATGAATATACTTTTTTTAAATTTAAATCGATTTCTTCTCGTTCATATTCATTGTAAAACACTCTAATCCATAACGTGTCCTGGTCATTTTTATCAAAGACACTAACAGAGCCTGAAAATCGCAAAAGATCATCATATATTATAGGCTCTTTTGAGACCAAATCAAATCGCTCCAAATAATTCAAAAGTGCATTATTAATAGGATAACATGGTTTTTTAAAAAACATTAAAGGTGCTTCGCTCATTTAAAATAGATTTGCCACAAATTTACATCAATAGCGTTGCTTATTCAAGATATTACTTTTATTAAAATCATAAAAAAAATACTCAAACAAATTATATCTTTGAAATAAGACATGCAATAAATTAGCTATAAGAGTAACAAAAACTAATCTAGTACGTCCAACACTAAAAAAAGATATACTTTGGAAACAATTCTTTCAATTCACAACCTCAATAAGCGTTATGGCGGTCTTCAAGCCTTAAAAAATGTTTCATTAGAAATAGTAAAAGGCAATGTTTATGGTCTACTAGGTCCTAATGGAAGTGGGAAATCTACCACTTTGGGTATCATTCTTAATGTGGTTAACAAAACTTCTGGTGAATACAGCTGGTTTGGTGGTAAGCTCCAAACTCATGAAGCCTTGAAAAAAGTGGGAGCCATTATTGAAAGACCTAACTTTTATCCTTACATGACTGCTGAACAAAACTTGAAATTAGTCTGTAAAATAAAAAATATTGATTATTCTAAAATAACCGAAAAATTAGAATTAGTAGGCTTAAATGATAGAAAAGACAACAAATTCAGCACATACTCTTTGGGGATGAAACAGCGATTGGCTATTGCTTCTGCTCTACTCAATGATCCGGAAATTTTGATTCTTGACGAACCAACAAACGGATTAGACCCTCAGGGAATTCATCAAATTAGGGATATTATAAAACAAATTGCGAGCCAAGGAACAACCATTTTATTGGCTTCCCACCTATTAGATGAAGTTGAAAAAGTATGCACACACGTTTTAGTTTTAAGAAAAGGACAAGTACTTTATTCCGGCCCTGTTGATGGAGTTTCGGCTAATGAAGGATTCTTTGAAATACAAGCTGATGATACAGAGAATTTAATTCGTGTTTTACAAAATCATCCTGCCATTGATAAAGTAAGAGTAGCAGACACAAAAGTTTTAGTGTATTTAAAATCCAAATTAGAATCAGCGGAACTGAATCAGTTTTTATTTGCTAATAATATTTGTTTGAGCCATTTAGTTAAACGTAAAAACAGTTTGGAAGAACAGTTTTTAGAGTTGACCAAGAATCAATAGCAAAATTCAATGGCAATGGCAATGGCAAAAATCAATCGCAATGTCTATCAAAATCCAACAATCTAAAAATCTAACAATCTAAGTCATCTTCAAATGAAACGATTACTCTCTATAGAACTACAAAAAATATGGTTAAACAAAGCCAGTCGTGTTTTGACTTTGACTTACTTTATACTACTTTCTTTTATTGCCTTGATAGCCTCTGTTAATTTTAATATAGGACCTCTTAAATTCCAAATTTCCGAAATGGGCATTTTTAATTTTCCCTATATCTGGCATTTTAACACCTATATCGCAGCCATTATGAAACTATTTTTGGCTATCATTATCGTTTCAATGATGGCAAATGAATACAGTTATGGCACGTTAAAACAAAACCTAATAGATGGTTTGAGCAAAAAAGAATTCATACTCTCAAAATTTGCAACTATCATATTCTTTTCGCTTTGTTCGACCATTTTTGTTTTTATTATGACCTTAATTTTAGGCTATAGTTTTTCCTCTTATACCGAATTGAGTATCATTTTCACGGATTTAGACTATCTTCTAGCTTTTTTTGTAAAACTTATTGGTTTCTTTTCATTTTGTCTATTTTTAGGAATACTTGTAAAAAGATCTGCATTTGCTCTTGGCTTCCTTTTAGTTTGGAATATTGTTGAAGGAATTGCTAAAGGAATTTTGACCTTTCGTTTTTTTACAGAAGGAAAAACTGCAAGCTACATCACACAATTTTTTCCTTTGGAAGCAATGTCTAACTTAATTGTTGAACCTTTCTCTAGGACTTCTTTTGTAAAATCAATTGGAACTCAAATGGGAGTTGAAAATCTTAAAGATTATAGTGTTCATTTTTCTACCATTTTTATCGTTTTAGTTTGGACTTACATCTTTTTATTCTTGTCCTATAGAATATTAAAAAACAGAGATTTGTAGTATATTTGTATACTATGATGATTCGTATAAAAAACATTTTATTTTTAGTAATTTATTTCATTACAACAGTTGCGACTGCTCAATATATCAATATTAATGATACACAAACAGCACAACAATTAGTTGATAATGTTTTAATAAATAGTAGCTGTGCGAGTGCATCCAGTGCAAATGCAAAAGGGGATACTTTTACCGCTGGTCAAAATAGTTATGGATCATTTAATGCTGGAAGCAGTGCTTTCCCATTTAGTGAAGGGGTCATATTAAGTACTTTTAGAAGTAAAAGTGCAATTGGTCCTTATATCGCCAATCAAAATGGTGGAGGAAATAGTGCATGGGGTGGCGATGCCGATTTAGACAAAGCATTAGGTATCAAAAGTGTTAATGCAACTATGATTGAATTTGATTTTGTACCCTTAACCAATTTCATCAGTTTCAATTATATTTTTGCGTCTAATGAATATCAGGCTTATTTTCCTTGTGAATACTCTGATGGTTTTGCATTTTTGATTAAAGAAAAAGGAAGCACTGATGATTATAAAAACCTAGCAGTTCTTCCAGGAACTAACATCCCAGTTTCTTCAAAAAACGTTCACCCTCTTATAAATTCATTTGTAGATGCACAAAACATTACCCATCAAGGTTGTGCAGCAATAAACCAATCTTACTTTAATGGATTTAATACCGCTTCTAGCCCTGTAAACTATAGTGGGCAGACTATTAAATTAAACGCTCAAAGCGATGTTGTTGCCGGAAAAACGTATCATATAAAATTAGTAATAGCTGATGATAAAGAAGAATACTTCGATTCTGCTATTTTTCTAGAAGGTGGTAGTTTTAAATCAAAAATAGATTTAGGTACAGATCGTACATCAACTAGTAATAACCCATTATGTTTTGGCGAAACCTTACTAATTGATACCAAACTTCCTGCTTCTTATTCTTATAAATGGTATAAAGATAATATTGAAATTTCAGGAGAAACAAATCCATCGCTCAATGTAACAGCTGCTGGAACTTATAAAGTTGAAGTTGTTTTATCTCCATCCGTTTGTACTGCTCAGGACGAAATCAAAATAGAATATGCTCCTCAAATAATTTTAAATAATCCAACGCTATACCAATGTGATGATGATAGTAACGGTATTACCATTTTCGATTTAACTAAAATGGATAACATCATTAAAAACAATAATCCAAAACTAACAAAATTGGCTTATTATACTTCATTAGCAAATGCACAAGGAGAAATTAACCCCATTTTAAACCCAACTTCTTTTCAAAATACCATCCTAAATCAAACACTATATGCACGAGTAAGCTATGAATTTGGTTGTCCCGAATATGCTCAATTAAATTTGGCAGTAACTAACATTAACAATACCATCTCTACACAAAATCCGATTGAAAGTTGTGATACAGATGATTTACAAGATGGAATAACTCAAATTGATTTAAACGCCAAAGTTACGCCACAAGTAATTAATGGACTACCAGCGGGACTAATGGTAGAATATTACCCAACTCAAATCGATGCCATTACTCAAAAGAATCAATTACCAAATGCATTCACAAATACAATTCCAAACCAACAAATCATTTATGCCAGAATTGTAAACGGTCCTGATTGCTATAAAATCATTCCAGAGACGCTTATCATCAATACCTTTGACCCTCCAAATTTTGAAAAAACAAACGCTTTTTTATGTGATGATTCTATCAAAACATTAGCTGTCGAGAGTGGTTATAATTCCTATTCATGGAATAACGGAGATAACGCCAATACCATAAATATTACAAAACCTGGACAATACTCTGTTACGGTTACGAATCCAAAAGGCTGTCAAAAAACAAAAGAATTTATTATAAAACCTTCTGGAATAGCAACAATTACAGATATAAAAGTTACTAACTTTGCTGGAGACGAAAATATGATTTCTATTTCCTATATTGGTAATGGAAATTACGAATTTTCTATAGACGGAGTTAACTATCAAGACACTGCAGTTTTCAATGGTTTAAACGCAGGGATCTATTGGGCAACCGCTAGAGATAAAAATGGTTGTGGGAGCACTATACCTTCTAAAGTTTATGTACTCGATTACCCTCGTTTTTTTACACCAAACAATGATGGTTACAATGATACTTGGAAAATAAAAAATCTGGACATTCTTCCAAAATTCAATATAAATATCTTTGATCGTTATGGAAAATTATTAAAACAATTAAACATAACAAATAGTGATTGGAATGGCCGTATTGATGGAAAAGAATTACCTGCTGATGATTATTGGTTTACAATAACATTCGAAGATACAAAAACAATAAAAGGACATTTCTCTTTAAAAAGATAGCCCTAAAATATTTATCTCTGATGAAAAAAATATATTTATTTTTTATTCTTTTAACAATAAATTGTTTTGCGCAGTTTAGCAAAACTCATTATATCCCTCCGTTAGTAGCTGCCTCAGGATTAGCCGAAGACCAATATTTGTATATCTCAACCCCTAGTCTTATTAATGTAAATTTTAAAATTATAGCCAATGGTGGAAATGTGATTTACGGTACGGTAAACAGTACTAATCCCTATGAGTATTACATCGGAACAGGCGATAATACTCAATTATTTACTCCCATAACAGCAACTGGAGTTATAGCTAATAAAGGCTACATAGTAGAAGCTGAAGATTTGATTTATGTGAGTATTAGAGTAAATGCGGGAAATCACAACCATGCAGGCGGATTAGTTTCTAAAGGGAATAGCGCACTTGGAAAGGAATTTAGATTAGGTGCCATGCTAAATCCTCTTTTTGACCCAACCCTACTAAACTTTGCTTCGATACTTGCAACTGAAAACGGAACCAAAGTAGTCATTTCAAATCTTCAATTTGGAACTGCTCTTTTAAACAGGCCATCTGTTACTGGGCCAATTACAGTTACTCTCAATAAAAATGAAAGTTATGTATTGGCTTTACAAAATTACAACGATGGCAGTAGCATTTCGAATAGTTCAAAAATTATTGGGGCACTCGTGACGTCAGACAAACCTGTTGTGGTCAATTCGGGTTCGTTTGGAGGAAGTAACAGTACAGCTGTTAATAATTTGGGAAATCCAACTGGAAGGGATGTCGGTTTTGATCAAATAGTTTCTTTAGAAAAAACAGGAAAAGAATATATTTTTGTAAAAGCAATTGGAACTAATGAATTGGAACGTGTTTTACTAGTAGCCCATTATGATCAAACTCAAATTTTTCTTAATGGCAACTCAACACCATTTACAACCCTTAATAATGGAGAATACATAGCCTTAGATGGAAGTCAATTCATCGATGGTAATATGTATATTACATCAAGCCAAAATTTATTTGCTTATCAAAGCATAGGAGGATCGGCTAACCCAGCCAATCAAAATTTATTTTTCGTTCCACCAATAAATTGCTCAACACCTAATACTGTCGATAATATACCACAAATTCAATCCATTGGAGATACTACCTTTAATGGTATATTAAATATTGTTACCGAATCCGGAGCTACCGTTTCATTAAACAATACTCCTATTACTTCTACCCCAGTTACTATTACTGGAAACCCGAATTTTGTGCGATACACAGTTTCTAATTTATCGGGGAATATTGCTGTAAAATCAAGCAAACAGGTTTATGTTTCCTATTTTGGAACTAATGGAGCCGCTACCTACGGAGGATATTATTCGGGCTTTGATTTAAAACCAGAAATTGTAAGCAGCAAAATTAATCTTAGTACTTCTTCTTGCATTCCAAATATATCTTTAAAAATAAATACATTATCTTCTTATGACACTTTCAAATGGTATAAAGATGATCTTGAAATTCCAGGAGAAATATCCAATAATTACACACCAACTCAACCTGGATTTTATCAGGTAAGAGGAAGTATTTCAGGTTGTGCTAGCGATATTTACTCAGATAAAATTCCTGTGAGTGTATGTCCAATAAATAATGATAATGATCTTGCCAATGATAATATTGACATTGATTACGATAATGACGGAATACTAAACTGTACCGAATCCAATGGGAATCAAAACATTGATATTTCAAACCCTAATACAGGTGTAGTAAATTCTAATTCTTTTTCAGGAACGATTACTGCTCCTTCTCCAGCTCCAATTCCATTTCAAGGAAATTCCGATGGTAGTTTTGTGACCGAAGTATTGGCAGGAAAAGGCAATTTTGTTGCTTATAATATAACTTTTGCAAATCCAATAAACCTACGTTTGGAATATGCTTCAACAGCAAATCCTACCGATTTATTGAATATAAATTCCGAATACATTATTAATTCAGACATTGATAAAACCGTAACTGTTTTAAACCCAACCAATCAATTATTGATTGACACTAATTATGATGGGGTCTATGAAAGTGGCGTAACTCAGTTTACATCCTTCGAAATTCGTTTCAGGCTAAATGGAAGCATACCGTTAGCAGCTGGAACTGGGACTTTTTCATTTCAATCCTATCAAACCAAATCATTAAAAATTACCCACATAAACCTACTTGATGCAACAGGAAACAAAGCTACTTTTAAACTTATTACGACCTGTGTTCCTAAAGATAGTGATGGTGATGGCGTTCCAGACCAATTAGATTTAGACTCCGATAATGACGGCATTCCAGATCAAATAGAAAATCAAAACGTTCCAAAACCACTATCAAACATCGACACCAATCTAGATGGATTGGATAACATTTTTGAACCAGCAAGCAATCCAATCGACACAGATAATGATGGAATATCTAATTATTTAGATTTAGATAGTGATAATGACGGAATATATGATTTAGTTGAATCAGAAAGCAATGCATTAGATGCTGATAAAAATGGAATCATAGACACTACCACTTTTGGATCCAATGGACTAGCAGATTACTTAGAAACAAGTCCAGATAGCGGAATTTTGAAATACACTGTTGCGGATACAGATGGCGATGGAATAAAAAACCAAACTGAACTAGATAGTGATAACGATATATGCAATGACGTAATAGAAGCTGGTTTTCCGGACCCTAATTTTGATGGTCAACTAGGAAATAATCCTGTTGTCGTAAATTCAAATGGAATCGTAATCAGTGCTACAAATGTCTATATAATAACTCCAAATCCAAATTACAAAATAGCCGTTCCAATTCTTGTAACTAAACAACCACAAAGCCAAGGAATTTGCGATTTACAGAATGCAACTTTTATAATTGAATCTAATGCCGATACTTCTCAATGGCAACTTTCAATTAATGGAGGAAACAATTGGACAACTCTAACAAATAATGCAACTTATTCTGGAACTAATACCGGATCATTAGCAATTACAAAAGTGGTTCCTGCGATGAATGGTTATCAATACCGCATTTTATTAAACAAGGCCAATAATTCTTGTGGATTAACCTCCGAAGTGGCAACACTTACTGTCCTTTCTTTGCCTATATTAAATTCTCCAATTACAATAGTACAATGTGATGATGATACCGATGGAATTTCAAATTTTAATGTAACCGAAAAAAATAGTTTTATTTCTGCTAATTATACCAACGAAACCTTTACCTATTACACTACTCAATTAGGTGCCAATACAAAGGATGCTGCAACACTCATTACAAACCCAACTGCTTTTACAAGTCCAAGCAATAGTATTATTTGGACAAGAGCAGAAAATTCTAACGGTTGTTTTACTGTTGCTCAATTAAAACTAATTGTATCTACCACACAAATCAGTTCTTCTTTCAAAAGAACTATTGAAGTTTGCGACGATTTTATTGATAATGCAAATGATGACAAAGATGGTATAGCTACATTCAATTTTAGTTCAGTAACTACAGACATACAAAACTTACTACCTTCCCCTTCTTCAAATTATAGTATCAAATTCTATGTCAATGAAGCTGATGCTTTAGCAGAAATCAATACGATTCAAAACCCTACCAATTATAGAAATACAATACCAAACCAACAAGAAATTTGGGTACGAGTAGATAGCAATTTAGATAATGCCTGCTTTGGATTAGGAGCTTACATCACTCTTGTGGTAAACCCAAAACCGAATATAGATCTTAACAAGAATCAAAATGATAATGAAATAGTATGTCTTAATTTACCAAGTTTTTTTATCACGCTCAATGCTGCAATTTTAGACAATACTCCCATCGAAAATTACAATTATGTTTGGAAAAAAGATGGCATATTAATACCAAACGAAAACGATTATTCTCTTGACATTAACAAAGAAGGGAATTACTCTGTAACAGTATCCACTCCAAAAGGATGTGACAGAACCCGAAATATTACTGTTACCGCTTCTGATATTGCTCATTTAACCTCGATATCCATTTCTGATTTATCCGATTCAAATACCGTAACAGCAAATGTTTTTGGATCAGGAAATTACGAATACAGCATTGATTTACCCGATGGTCCTTTTCAAGACTCCAATTTCTTTGAAAACGTATCACCTGGAATTCATGACCTCTATGTGAATGATAAAAACGGATGCGGAACGCTTAAAAAAACCATAGCAGTACTCGGAATCCCTAAATTTTTCACTCCAAATAATGATGGCTATAATGATTATTGGAATATCAAAGGAGCTAATGAAACGCTCAATTCTCAAACACAAATTTTCATTTACGATAGATATGGTAAACTGCTTAAACAAGTTATTGCTTCAGGCAATGGCTGGGACGGTAACTATATAGGTAATCCAATGCCCGCCGATGATTATTGGTATACTATAAAACTAGAAGATGGACGTGAAGCCAAAGGGCATTTCACTTTAAAAAGATAAAAATTGAGTCGTGTAGCATCAATTACTTTTATCTAAAGTTTTTCTTAATTAACGTTCACATAAAAAAATGAGGAAACACTCAAAAAACAAAAAACCCATTCAAATTAATGAATGGGTTTTCTAATATAAAATAAACAGAATTAGATTTTAAATCTTTTTCTATCAGTTTCTGTCAAATAGATTTTTCTCAAACGAATAGATTTTGGAGTAACCTCTACATATTCATCTTTTTGAATGTATTCTAAAGCTTCTTCAAGAGAGAAAATGATCGGAGGAATAATTCTCGCTTTTTCATCATTTCCAGAAGAACGCACGTTAGATTGTTTTTTCTCTTTGGTTACGTTTACACACATATCATCACCACGAGAGTTTTCTCCAATTACCTGACCTTCGTAAATTTCAGCATTTGGCTCAACGAAAAACTTACCACGATCTTGTAATTTATCGATAGAATAAGGAATAGCTTTTCCTTTTTCCATAGAAATCAATGAACCTTTGTTACGTCCAGCAATTTCTCCTTTGTAAGGTTCGTATCCTATAAAACGGTGTGCCATAATAGCCTCACCAGCAGTAGCAGTAAGCAATTGATTACGCAATCCAATAATTCCACGTGATGGAATATTAAATTTTACAATCATACGGTCACCTTTAGTTTCCATACTCAACATTTCACCTTTACGCATAGTAACGAACTCAACCGCTCTACCTGAAAGAGTTTCTGGTAAATCAATTGTCAATTCCTCAATTGGCTCACATTTTTTACCGTCAATTTCTTTGATGATAACTTGTGGTTGACCGATTTGCAATTCGTAACCTTCTCTTCTCATTGTTTCAATAAGAACAGACAAGTGAAGTACACCACGACCAAAAACCATAAACTTATCAGCTGAATCAGTTTCACCCAATTTCATTGCTAAGTTTTTCTCTAATTCTTTTGTCAAACGCTCTCTAATATGACGAGAAGTTACAAATTTACCCTCTTTACCAAAGAAAGGAGAGTCATTAATTGTAAACAACATACTCATAGTAGGCTCGTCGATATCAATAGTTTTTAAAGCTTCTGGATTTTCATGATCAGCGATAGTATCTCCAATTTCAAATCCTTCAACTCCAATAATAGCACAAATATCTCCAGCGATTACTTGCGGTACTTTTTTACGACCAAGTCCTTCAAAAGTATGAAGTTCCTTAATACGTGATTTAGTGATAGTACCATCTCTTTTTACAAGCGAAATTGGCATACCTTCATTCAAAACTCCTCTTTCTAAACGACCAATAGCAATACGACCAGTAAATGCAGAGAAATCTAAAGAAGTAATCAACATTTGTGGAGTTCCTTCAGATACTTTAGGAGCTGGCACATTTTCAACAACCATATCCAATAATGCTTCAACATTATCAGTTACGTTTTCCCAATGATCTGACATCCAGTTATTTTTAGCTGAACCATAAACGGTTGGAAAATCCAACTGCCATTCTTGAGCACCTAATTCAAACATTAAGTCAAAAACTTTTTCGTGAACTTCTTCAGGAGTACAGTTTTCTTTATCTACTTTATTGATTACAACACATGGCTTTAATCCTAAATCAATAGCTTTTTGTAATACAAAACGAGTTTGTGGCATAGGACCTTCAAAAGCATCTACCAAAAGACAAACACCATCAGCCATGTTCAAAACACGCTCTACCTCACCACCAAAATCGGCGTGACCAGGAGTATCAATAATATTAATTTTTGTACCTTTATATTGAACCGAAACATTCTTTGAAGTAATAGTAATACCTCTTTCACGCTCTAGGTCGTTGTTATCAAGGATTAAGTCACCTGTGTTCTCGTTGTCACGAAATAACTGACAGTGATACATAATTTTATCAACCAAAGTTGTTTTACCGTGATCGACGTGGGCAATAATTGCAATGTTTCTAATAGCTTCCATCTGTGATTTTTAATGGGTGCAAAGGTACACTTTATTTTGATATAAAAAATCTTTATGCAATACTTTGCTATTTTGTTTACACATAGATAATTATAAACTTACTTAATCTATAATTTCAAAATTAATTCATATTACTTTTCTTAACTTTACTATTAAATAATTATATTTGAATTAATGAAAAATAAAAGCGATCAAATAACCCTAGTTTACATTCTTTCAGCATTATTTATTGCTATCATTAGCTTTAAATTCTTAAAAATGTATCCGTCTAATTTAAATGCTTACAATTTTAGTTTTATCAAAGACATTCTTTTCATTATAATCACAGGTCTTCTCTTTAGATACATTTTATCCAAAAATGACAAAAGAAATACTGAAATCTACAATAACCTTAAAAGTACAAACGACAAGTTAAAAGAGTCCAAAGAAAAATACGATATCGTTGCAAAAGCAACTAGTGACACCATCTGGGACTGGAAGATACCCGAAGACAAACTCACCTGGAACAAAGGAATCAAAGGAATATACGGCTACAAGCAAGATCAAATAAGCAATAATTCTAAATGGTGGTTCGACAATATACATCCAGAAGACAGCATAAAAATGTCCATCAAACTATATTCTTTTCTTGAACAAAAGACAGAAAAATGGCAAGATCAATACCGCTTTAAATGCGCAGACGGAACCTATAAATATGTACTTGACAGAGGTTTTATTTTAAAAGATAAAAATGACAAAGCTATTCGAATGATTGGAGCCATTCAAGATATTACCAAGCAAAAAGAAGAAGAAAACAGACTAAAACTGCTTGAAACTGTTTTTACAGAAGCAAGAGACTCTATTATTATCACTCAAGCCACTTCTGACGAATACCCAATTCCAAAGATAGTTTTTGCCAATCCCGCTTTCAGCAAAATGTCTGGCTATGATCACGCTGAAATCATAGGAAAATCACTCATTTTTTTCATGGGAGAAAATTCTGAAACTAAAGAAATTAAAAAAATAATACAAGCTATAAAAAACAGATCTGAATGTTTTTCAGAAATTATACTTTACAAAAAAGATTACTCAGAATACTGGGTAAGACTATCATTTATACCCGTTTACAACCTAGACCACAACTTATCTCACTGGATTTCTATACAAAGAGACATAACAGAAGAGAAAAAACTAGAAAAAGAAAAAGAAATACTTATCCAAGAGCTAACTCGCAACAACAAAGATTTAAAACAATTTTCCTATATCACATCACATAACCTAAGAGCTCCATTATCAAATTTAACAGGTCTATTAAATTTGGTAGACGATGTTACAATTAAAGACGAGGATTTAAAAGAAATCATAAGTGGTTTTAAAACATCTACAAGTTTATTGAATGAAACTATTAATGATCTAGCCAAAGTAATTACCATAAAGGATAATCCTTACATACATAATGAAGAATTACAAATACAAGATATTTTTAAAAATGTTCTTAACCAGCTAATAATAAAAATCGAAGCTATAAAACCTGAGTTAAACATTGACTTTGGAAATGTAGAGAAAATAAATACCAACAAATCTTATCTTGAAAGCATCCTATTAAACCTATTTACTAATTCCCTCAGATACAGATCAACAAACAAACAGTTAGTTATTAATATCACCCTTTCACAAACAGATCAAATAATTTCAATCAATTTCAAAGACAACGGTATTGGGATTGACCTAGAAAGACACCAAAATAAAATATTCGGACTCTATCAAAGATTCCACAATTACCCAGAAAGTAAGGGATTAGGCTTGTTTTTAGTCAAATCTCAAATAGAAACTATGGGAGGCACAATAAGCATTAATAGCGAAGTTAATAAAGGAACTGAATTCATATTAACATTTAAATCTTTATAACATGTTAGAATTAATCATGTGTATCGACGATGACCCAATTACATTAATGTTATTTAAAAAAGTAGCACAAAAAGCTTCTTTCGCAAAAGAAATAATATGCTCCTCCAATGGCCAGGAAGCCATTACGTTTATCAACAATCTCACAAATGAAGACACAAAGCCACAATTACTTTTTTTAGACTTAAATATGCCCATAATGGGAGGCTGGGAATTTCTTGATCTATTTAACAACTCTAATTATTATCATTCAAACAATACTAAAGTTATCATTTTGACTTCCACTATAGATCCTGATGACATTACAAAAGCTAAATCTTACGACAATGTTATTGAATTCCTATCAAAACCTATTACAGTTGAAATGTTAGATTATTTAAAGTCTAAGATTTAATTTTTGAAGTAAAATTAAAGCATAAAAAAAGCTCCTTTTTCAAGGAGCTTTTTTATATAAATCTTATTAGTTACAATTTAGCAACATGTTTAGTTAACTTAGACTTCAAGTTAGAAGCTTTGTTATCATGAATGATGTTTTTCTTAGCTAATTTATCAATCATAGAAATTACTGTTGATAATTTTGCAGAAGCATCTGCTTTGTCAGTAGCTAATCTTAATGCTTTAATTGCATTACGAGTAGTTTTATGTTGGTATCTATTTAATACTCTTCTTTTTTCGTTGCTTCTAATTCTTTTTAAAGCTGACTTATGATTTGCCATTTTCTTTTTAATTTAATTGTAAGGTTATTAATACTTAGTTAAAAAAGAAAAACCTCCCACAATTATTATAGTAATCACTTTGGTTTTAACTAATAAAACATAACTTCGAGACACTGAACTTAATGTTTTATAAAACTAATTTACAACTAATTTTGTAGTCCGTGGGGGAATCGAACCCCCCTTACCAGGATGAAAACCTGGCGTCCTAACCGATAGACGAACGGACCATTAATCTTTTTTTTTATTCTAAGAACTTTTTTTTAATCTAAATTCTTTTGTAGTCCGTGGGGGAATCGAACCCCCCTTACCAGGATGAAAACCTGGCGTCCTAACCGATAGACGAACGGACCGTTGTTTTAGCAACAGCACTACTTCTGTAATGCGGATGCAAAAATACAACTATTTTTTGTTTGTGCAATAGCTAAACAATTTTTTTTTTATTTTTTTAATATGCTTTAGCAAAAAGCACTCTTCCAACAGAAGGATTCCCAGTAAACACACAGCTTCCCGCCTGTTCTACTCTATCCAAAGGAATACATCTTATCGTAGCTTTTGTCAATTCTTTGATCTTTTCTTCAGTAGCCGCAGTTCCATCCCAATGTGCTGAAACAAAGCCTCCTTCACCATCTAAAACAGTCTTAAACTCATCAAAACTATTTACTTCAGTAATATGAGTATTTCTATAATTTAATGCTTTTTCAAATAAATCTTTTTGAATTTGCTCCAATAAATCACTGATGTAAGTTGTGATTCCGTCTTTCGAAACTGTTTCTTTTGTCAAAGTATCTCTTCTTGCTACTTCAAAAGTTCCGTTTTCTAAATCTTTTGGACCAACAGCAATTCGAACTGGAACTCCTTTTAATTCCCATTCAGCAAATTTAAATCCTGGTTTCTGAGTTGTTCTATTATCAAATTTTACCGAGATATTTAATTTTCTCAACGCTTTAACCAAAACATCTACTTCAGCCGAAATTGCATCCAATTGTTCATCACTCTTATATATAGGAACAATAACAACTTGTATCGGAGCTAAATTAGGCGGCAACACTAATCCCTGATCATCAGAGTGAGTCATTACTAACGCCCCCATCAATCGAGTAGAAACCCCCCAAGAAGTTCCCCAAACATGCTCTTGCTTACCTTCGGCATTAGCAAACTTCACATCAAAAGCTTTAGCAAAATTTTGTCCTAAGAAATGCGAAGTTCCTGCTTGCAAGGCTTTACCATCCTGCATCAAGGCTTCAATACAATACGTTTCATCCGCACCTGCAAAACGTTCTGTTTCTGTT
Source organism: Flavobacterium sp. WC2509 (assembly GCF_052683105.1). Taxonomy (NCBI): domain Bacteria; kingdom Pseudomonadati; phylum Bacteroidota; class Flavobacteriia; order Flavobacteriales; family Flavobacteriaceae; genus Flavobacterium; species Flavobacterium sp. WC2509. The sequence continues at coordinate 949,250 of NZ_JBQZFG010000001.1, forward strand.
TTCAATCCTTTTATAACTGGAATAGCCATAAAATTCTCCACGAAATCAGCATACACATTCATCATTTTCTCTGATTCCTCTATTGCCTCTACTTTAGTTGCATGTGCTGTATGCCCTTCTTGCCATAAAAACTCAGCTGTTCTTAAAAACAATCTAGTTCTCATTTCCCAACGCACCACATTGGCCCATTGATTAATTAATAAAGGTAAATCTCTATAAGATTGTACCCATCCTTTATAAGTAGACCAAATAATAGCTTCACTGGTAGGACGAACAATTAATTCCTCTTCTAATTTCGCATTTGGATCTACCATTAATTTTCCTGGTTTATCAGGATCATTCTTTAATCTATAATGAGTTACGATAGCACATTCTTTTGCAAATCCTTCTGCATTTTTCTCTTCTGCCTCAAACATACTTTTGGGAACAAATAAAGGAAAATAAGCATTTTGGTGTCCCGTTTCTTTAAACATTCTATCGAGTTCAGCTTGCATTTTTTCCCATATAGCATAACCATAAGGTTTAATAACCATACAACCTCTAACTCCTGAATTTTCTGCTAGATCGGCCTTAACAACCAACTCATTGTACCATTTTGAATAATCTTCTGCTCTTGTTGTAAGGTTCTTGCTCATTTTGAATAATTTGGCATAATATTTGTTTCTGAATAATTTAACTAAATAATTACGCAAAACTAACTAATTTTGTATTGACCAACAATAAAATAATCCACCGATATGAAAACAAATGCATTAATTACACGGAAAACACCACTTTGTATCTTAATTGGATTTTTAGGTTTGATAATAACATCTTGTAGCTCTTATCAAAACAGCTCTTATTACGATAGCGACGGTATTTACAGTACAAATAGCGAGAAAAATGTTGTAAACAACAGTCAGCCTACAGCTGCTTCCGTACAATACAAAGGCTATTTTAACTCACTACAAAACACTACTGGAAGTTCTGGCGAAATATTTACTGATGTAAATAGCTACGGTAGCAACTACAATCCAGAAAACGATTCTATACAAGCACCATCTACTGGATATGCTTCATGGGGAAGTTCTCCTCAAGAAACAACAGTAACAGTTTATAATGATAGTTATTGGTCCATGGGATTTGGCTGGGGATATCCTTATTACGGTTACGGCTATGGATATCCATATTACGGTTGGGGTTATCCAAGCTATGGTTGGGGCTATCCCGGATACGGATACCCAGTATATGGATATGGTTACCCTGTAGCTACTCCTTATGCTTATAATTATAGCCGACGAGGATCAGCTTATGGAGGTGGTTACACAAATAGAGCTACACCATATAATAGATATAGTACCACTAGCAGAAATAACACCTACAATAACAGCAGTACAACCCGCAGAAATAGTACTAATAATATTGTAAATAGAACAGCTCCTACTTTCACAAACAGAAATAGTAATTCTACTACAACCTCTAGAAACTACACCCAACAAAGTCAATCTTCTAGAAGTAGTAACTACAATAATAATTACACACCAACCAGAACAACTACAACTCCAACTCAAAACTACCAAAGATCAAGCTACACTCCAAGCAGCAGTTCTTATAGAAGCAGCGGTAGCAGCATGTCTGGTGGAGGAATGTCTGGAGGCGGTGGAGGCGGAAGAACATCTAGCGGCGGCGGAAGAAGATAAAAAACTCTAAACAAGAAATTAACCAAACTAAAGTTCACCCCATGAAAAAGAACCTCTTGTCATTTTTAGTAGTTGGATTAACATTCTCTACAGCATACTCACAAGAAATGAAAGATGCTATGCGTTATGCGCAAAGCGAATTGCAGGGAACTGCCCGTTTTACTTCTATGAGCGGTGCTTTTGGAGCATTGGGAGGAGATTTATCATCCTTGAATGTTAATCCAGCAGGATCGGCTGTTTTTAACAATAATCAATTTGCCACAACTATGGGAAATTATGACGTTAAAAACAAATCAAATTATTTCGGTACTTCTACTTCTGCTAGCGAAAGTAATTTTGACCTTAATCAAGCAGGTGGTGTTTTTGTTTTTAAATCCCGAAACCCTAATAGTGATTTGACAAAATTCTCATTGTCTATCAATTATGAGAATACTAATAATTATGATAACTCTCTATTTTCAGCCGGAATAAGCCCTAGGAATTCAGTAGACAATTATTTTTTAAGTTATGCCAATGGCGTTCCATTAGACTTATTAGAAAACAGTAATTATGCTGAATTGGATAACGGCTCGCAACAAGCTTATCTAGGCTACCAAGGCTATATTATTAACCCCGTAAACAACACTCCTAACAATTCATCATACACTTCAAATGTTCGTTCAGGTGGCAATTACTACCAAGAAAATAGCGTTTACTCCAATGGTTATAATGGAAAACTAATTTTCAATAGCGCTGTACAAATCAAAGACTTCTTATATCTTGGAGTTAACTTAAATTCTCATTTTACAGATTACGTACAAAACTCTAACTTTTATGAATCCAACAACAATACTTTGGATTTAAACTATGAGGTTAGCAATATAAATTTCTCAAATAGTCTTCACACTTATGGTTCTGGTTTTTCGTTCCAAATAGGAACTATTGCAAAGTTAACCAAGGAAATACGCCTAGGCTTTGCTTATGAATCTCCAACATGGTACAATTTAAGAGATGAATTTTCACAAAGACTCTCTTCTGTCAGAACTAACAGCATAGGCTCAATGGCACCAGATGTAGTAGATCCATTTGTAATTAATTATTATGCACCCTATGACCTGCAAACTCCAGGAAGTTTGACAGGAAGTTTTTCTTATGTTTTTGGAAAAACAGGCTTAATCAGTCTGGATTACAAATACAAAGATTATAGCCAAACTCAATTTGGTCCTGAAAACGATGTTTATTTCAGAGGTTTAAACAATGCAATGCATAACGCACTAGGAAGTTCCAACGAAATAAGAGTCGGTGCCGAATACAGAATACACAATTTAAAACTAAGAGGCGGTTATCGATTTGAAGGAAGCCCTTATAATGATTCTGTAACCATCGGTGATTTGAATAGTTTCTCGGGTGGTTTAGGATATAATTTTGGTTTTATAAAACTTGATTGTTCTTATGTTCATAGTCATTCTACATCTCAAGACCAGTTTTTCTCACAAGGATTTACCGAAAGAGCGCAAATCAATACCTACAAAAACAATTTCACCATGACTTTCACCTTTGAAATGTAAAAACACCTATTCTCATACAATGAAAACCACTTTTGATAAGTTTCAAAAGTGGTTTTTGTTTATTAAGAAGAACTTGAGCAAGACATTAAATTAAGGATTTAATAGTAAAATGATTGCTGATTTTTGATTAACGATTTTTGATTTCAGATGTAAAAAACCTCGTAAAACCAACAATCTAAATTTAGCCTGAACCAAATCTAAAATCTAAAATCGTTAATCATTAATCTAAAATCTCTTAACTTAATGGCATTAGCTCCCATCCCTCTTGCGATACACCAAACCTTTAATGCAAAATAATTCCTTTTGGTTTTCATAAAAAATTTTCAAGAAGTGCTGTTATAAAAAACTAAATATCTCACTTAGCCCCGATAAAAGTGAAAATCCTTTTTGTTTTTCCTTTAAAAACAAAAAGATTACTTCACTTTACTTTTATTTTTATTGGAGTTCAGTGAACTTCGTTTGCAACGGATAGCGGGACAAATGGTCTTGAATACATCAAATGTTGTGCTCCAAATCATTTTAACGAAAACAAAACAAGCCATTTTAAAAGTAAAGCAATAAGGTTTCGGCAAAAAATTGTAATTTTGCAAATTCCTAAATTATCAGGAATATATAATACTATGAGAACGAAGTCTTTAAAAAAGAACAAAATAAATGTGATCACGCTAGGGTGTTCCAAAAATGTATATGATAGTGAAGTGTTAATGGGACAACTTCGCGCAAGCGGAAAAGAGGTGACTCATGAAGCAAAAGCCGAAGACGAAGGAAACATTATTGTAATTAATACCTGTGGATTTATTGACAATGCTAAGGCAGAATCGGTAAATATGATATTGGAATATGCTGATAAAAAAGAAAAAGGACTTGTAGACAAAGTCTTCGTAACTGGATGTCTATCTGAAAGATACAGACCTGATTTAGAAAAAGAAATCCCAAATGTAGACCAATATTTTGGAACAACAGAATTGCCAGCTTTATTAAAAGCTTTGGGTGCCGATTATAAACATGAATTACTAGGAGAACGTTTAACGACGACGCCTAAAAATTATGCGTACTTAAAAATTTCGGAAGGTTGTGACAGACCTTGTAGTTTTTGTGCAATTCCGCTAATGAGAGGAAAAAACGTTTCACAAACTATTGAAAAACTAGTTAAAGAAGCCGAAGGATTAGCTCGTGATGGCGTAAAAGAATTGATTTTAATTGCTCAAGACTTAACATATTATGGTCTTGATTTATACAAAAAAAGAGCACTTGGCGAATTATTGGAAGCCTTAGTAAAAGTAGAAGGAATTGAATGGATTCGTTTGCACTATGCTTTCCCTACTGGCTTCCCGATGGATGTGCTAGAAATCATGAAACGCGAACCTAAGATTTGTAATTATATTGATATTCCGTTACAACATATCGCTGATTCTGTTTTGAAATCAATGCGTCGTGGAACTACTCAGGAAAAAACAACACGATTATTAAAAGACTTTAGAGAAGCAGTTCCTGGAATGGCAATTCGAACTACTTTGATTGTGGGTTATCCTGGAGAAACACAGGAAGATTTTAATATTTTGAAGGAATTTGTTCAAGAAATGAAATTTGACAGAATGGGTTGTTTTGCTTATTCTCATGAAGAAAACACTCATGCTTTCTTACTTGAAGATGATGTTCCTGCCGATGTAAAACAAGATCGTGCTAACGAAATTATGGAATTACAATCTCAAATTTCTTGGGATTTGAATCAAGAGAAAGTTGGAAAAACTTTTAGATGTATTATCGACAGAAAAGAAGGTGGTCATTTTGTAGGTAGAACCGAATTTGACAGCCCAGATGTAGATAATGAAGTATTGATTGACGCAACAAAACATTATGTAAAAACAGGTGATTTTGCCATGATCAAAATTATTGAAGCAACAGAATTTGATTTATACGGAGAACCAGTTTAGATTTTTAATATTCAAGATTGTATTTTATGAAAACATTTAAAACAGTATTGTTTGTAGTTTTTTTATTTTTATCGGCCAATACCATTTCAGCACAATATAACAATGGTTATGGTGGAGGAAACGGTTACGGCGGCGGCGGTTATGGCGGGAGTAACTATGGTAGATCAAACCAAATGGGACAAATGGCTGGAAGTCAACCGAGCGCACCAAAACCTGTACCTGTAGAAGAAACTGCGGGCAAAATAGTTGCATTTTATAAAAAAGAACTCAATCTAGATGCACTTCAAGAAGTTGTTGTTACCAATATTTACATTAAATCGCTAAAAAAAGAAGAAATTCTAATGAAAAAAGAAATTAGCGATGATGAAAAAAAAGAAGAATTTAAAGTTCTAGGAGATATGACCGATATGGAAGTAATTCAAATTTTAAACAAAGATCAAAAAGAGAAATTCAAAAACTTAGTCGAGGATAGAAAAAGTAAAATGGAAGCTAGAAAACACTAAATAATTTACTATCCCTCTATTTTAAAACTATTTCAAAACCATGAAAAACCACTTTTACTATCTCGTTTTAATCCTTTTTATCGCCTCTTGCGCTACACATCCACATAAATCAAGCGAAAAAGTCTATAATGACCAGATAAATACATTAAAAGAAACTATTGGCGCAAAAGAAGCTCAACATTTACAAAGCGAACCTGTTGTTGTCATCGACAGTATTGCTTATAGATACAATAAACAATTGGTTAATTACAAAGACACTCTCTCTAAAATCGACAGTAAGCTTTTACAAAACGGGATTGTCTCTGAATGGGTTGGAACGGTTAATTTTAATTTAAGAAAACCTAATTTTATTATTCTACATCATACTGCACAGGATTCTATTCAACAAACTTTAAAAACGTTTACGTTAAAATCTACCAATGTAAGTGCTCATTATGTAATTGGGAGAGATGGAAAAGTAGTTCACATGCTAAATGATTACTTAAGAGCTTGGCATGCCGGAAATGGATCTTGGGGTAAAGACACAGATATCAACTCCAGTTCTATCGGAATTGAATTAGATAACAATGGAATAGAGCCTTTTTCTGATTTGCAAATCAATACATTACTAGCTCTTTTGACCAAATTAAAAAAAGATTACAATATTCCGACACAAAACATAATAGGGCATGCTGATATAGCTCCTACAAGAAAAAAAGATCCAAGCGCTTTATTTCCTTGGAAACTTTTAGCTACAAATAATTTTGGGGTTTGGCCAGATGATGTTCTCCCTTGCCCCCCACCAGATTTCAATGCCGAACAAGGATTACAGGTAATAGGATACAATACAAAAAATCTTTCGGCTGCTATTATCGCTTTTAAACTTCATTTTATGCAAACAGAAGTGAATGATGTTTTAGATGAAAAGACAATCAATACAATCTATTCGGTTTATAAAAAATAATCTTTCTCTTATTATAAATTTACAAAAAACGCTTTTTGAACAATTCAGAAAGCGTTTTTTCGTTATTTTAATTTAATTTTAAACATTTGTCTACATATTAATTAATAATCATCAGATATTTAGTTGAATTTTACTTTTTTCATGCAATTTTAAAACTAAAGAAAAACCTGTTATCAAAAGAGTTCATCAACAAAATTTGAAAAATCATAAAATTGAAACTATAAATGAATAACCCACACAAAATATACCTTTCAACTCCTCATATGGGTGGCACAGAACTAGATTTCATAAAAGAAGCCTTTGACACAAATTGGATCGCTCCTATGGGATCTAATGTTACAGAATTTGAAAATGATTTAAAAAAATACCTCTCTGAAGACGTTTATGTAACTGCATTAAATTCTGCTACATCAGCAATTCATTTGGGTTTAATCCTCTTGGATGTCAAAGCTGGAGATGTAGTTATCTGCCAATCTATGACATTTTCAGCGTCAACCAATCCAATTTTATATCAAGGAGCAACTCCTGTATTTGTAGATAGTGAATCCGAAACTTGGAATATTTGTCCTATGAATTTAGAAACAGCTATTCAAAAAACAATTCAAAATGGTAAAATCCCCAAAGCAATAATCACTGTTCACCTATACGGTACACCCTATAAAATAGACGAAATAAGAGCTGTGGCAAACAAATATAACATTCCAATTCTTGAAGATAGTGCCGAGGCTTTGGGAAGCAGCTACAAAGGTCAAAAATGCGGCACTTTTGGAGATGTCTGTGTGTTTTCATTCAATGCTAATAAAATAATAACTACCTCTGGAGGTGGAGCCCTTATAACACATAATCCAAAATTAAAGGAAAAAGCTGAATTTATTGCTTCACAAGCAAAAGACAAAGCACCTCATTATCAACACAGTGAATTAGGATATAACTATCAAATGAGTAATATTTGTGCTGGTATTGGGCGCGGACAAATGACTGTTTTAGACAAACACATTGCTTTAAGAAGAGAAATGCATGACTTTTATGTAAGCTTGTTTGAAAATATTCCAGGAATTACTGTTCATTCCACAACCAATCCAGACTATTTTGCCAATTATTGGATTACTTCCATACTCATAAATCCAAAAGAAACTAAAAACGGAATTGATAGAGAAACTATTCGATTAATATTATTAGATTCCAATATAGAATGCAGGCCATTATGGAAACCTATGCATCTTCAGCCATTATATGAAAACTATCCATACTATGGCGGGGAAATTGCAGCAACATTGTTTGAGAACGGATTAAGTTTACCTTCAGGCTCAAATTTGAGCGATTCGGATAGAAATCATATTAGCGATGTTTTATTAAAATTATTTCTCTAATTAAAACACTCCTAAAATTGTTTAAAATATATTCTTTAGAAATCTGAAATTAAAGCCTAAATTATTTCTAACTATTAAACATAAAAAAAGCTGCCAAAACCCCTAAGGATTTTGACAGCAAAAAAAAAATGTTTTATTTACTTCTTAATAAACTATTGACTAGAATCCGTAAACTACAGCCAAAAGAACTTGAGAAGCAGATTTAGTAGGGTTCATATCCGAATTAACAAATACTTCATCTGAATTAGTATCAAGTCTGAATTCTGGAATAACAGTTAAACCGCTTACTTTATAATTTCCTGACAAAGTAAAAGCTGTCACACCTGTATCCCCAGAACCTTCTTTATATTTGAAATATTCACCACGAATTCCCAAAGCAAAAGCATCGCTAAAAGCATAAGACGGGTATATAGCAGCCCCAGTATAACCTTGATCACCAGTATTTGAAAAATCAGCAGCGTTTACTCCTAATTTAAATTCTTTAGAAAGTTGGAATGTTGCAGTTAAATCAACAATAGTACCACTTACAGAACCGTCCATAGCGTTTAAATAAACACTAACTCCATCTGTAGCAAAAGACAATTGACCTCCAACAGCATTCAATCCTTTTATTGGATCTGCTTTGTATGAATTCCAAGAATCATTAAAGATACCTACCATTGCTCCAAATTTATCAGTTATTTTATAATTTGCTTTAAGACCTGCATTTTGGAATGGCCCGTTAGTAAACAAATAAGAAGTAGAATAAGAGAAATTACCTAGTGGAGAAATTACCTCATATCCGATAAATGTTCCCATGTAACCTGCAGTTAAACTTAATTTATCTGAAACTGCATAAGTCGCATATAAATTCTGGATGTGGAATGAATCACCAGAAGTAGATACTCCAAGAACTTGATCACCATTATCATCGTATACTTCGCCTGGTTCATTTGGAATTGATTGTCTTTGTCCTCTTGGACCAAAAGAAAGTTCACCAACAAATGATACCTTTTTTATTGTTTTTTTGAAAGCAATATCTAGCATCCCTAAAGAAACTGAATTCTGGTCTGTACCAAAACTTGTTGGAATGTTAGCTGTTTTTGAAAAATCATATTTATAATATAAATCTCCCGAACCTGAAATTTCTAATGGAGTAGATTTTGCATCATCTTGTGCAAATGCAATACTTGTTGTCATGGCTAAGACGAAAATGGCTAATACTTTTTTCATGTTTGATTGTTTTTTGTTAGTAATTTTAATTCGTGACTTCCTAGTCAGGTTTTAGTTATTTTTTATCTTTCTTGAGAACGAAATTATTAACTTTTAGTTAACATAAAAAATTTTTTAAAAGTTTTCATGAAGAATTATTAAAATCAGAAAATCATCACGGAATAATGGTCATATTCTATTTTTTTTTACGATTATTTTACAAATTCAATAATAACAATTCCTCACTAAACCCATAAAAAATACACTTAGTTTTTTATTTTAAATCAAAATATTTTAAAATTTTACTCCAAAAAAACATTAAATAAAACAACACCCCCTATAAATAAAGGGGGTCATTATAAAACAAAAACTTTAATCAGTAAAAACAAAATACTATTCTGTTTTTTTTAATTAAACAAAAGCCTCCATCTACTTATCAGTAAAAGATGAATAAAAAATATAAATATTCGTCATTTTGAGCCTTAATAAAAAAACACAGATTTCAGCAGATTTATTAAAATTATTCTGCAAAATCTGTGTACCACAATTTTATTTAGCCTCTAAAACGGACGGCCTGTTGAAAATATTTATATTAGATATTTGCAAATATCCATGTAGTTCTTACTCTATAATTATCGACTTAATATTCATAAATTCTTTAATTCCAATTTCGGATAATTCCCTACCATAACCAGATTTTTTAATACCGCCAAAAGGAACCCTTGAATCTGATCGCACTAAAGAATTCACAAAAACATTTCCTGCTTCTATTTTCCTTCCCAAGGTATATCCTCGTTCTCTATCTTCTGTCCAAATCGCAGAAGCTAATCCATATTTATGATTATTAGCAATTGCGATAGCATCATCTTCATTTTTGGCTCTAATAAGTATAGCCAAAGGTCCGAACGTTTCTTCCAAAAAGGCTATATTATTAACATCTACAAAATCAATTAATGTGGGTTGAAAATTACAATGATCGCGTTCTCCTCCAACGATTAATTTAGCTCCTTGCTGCAAAGCATGTTCTAATTGATAACTTAATTTCTCGGCCAAATCAATTCTAGCCAAAGGCCCCATCTGAATATCACTTTGCAATGGATCACCTTGTTGCAGAGCCGAAATTTTTTGGGCAAAAAGAAAACCAAATTCTTCAACTACTTTTTCCGTAACTATAAAACGCTTAGCGCAAATACAAGCCTGACCCGCATTGAGCATTCTTGATTGTGCAGCTACAGTAGCCGCTTTTTCTAAATTGGCATCATCCAAAACTACAAATGCATCTGAACCGCCCAATTCCATTACTGTTTTTTTTATATATTTTCCAGCCAACGCCGCTACCGAAGCTCCAGCCATTTCACTTCCTGTCAAAGTAATTCCATGAACAATATCAGATGCAATCACACTCTCGACTTGAGGAATATCAATATTGATTTGTTGAAAAACACCTTCGGGAAAACCCGCTTCCAAAAAAGCACCTTCAATAGCTTTGGCACAACCAATAACATTTGGAGCATGCTTCAATAAAGTCACATTTCCAGCCATAATTGTGGGTGCAGCATAACGCAAAACTTGCCAAAAAGGATAATTCCAAGGCATAATAGCAAACACAGCTCCAAGCGGATCATAAACAGACATACTTTTGAAAGGTGTGTCATAATATTGGTCTTTGAGCATTTTTTCGGCATTATCAGCATAAAAATCACAATTTTCAGCTGATTTTTCAACCTCAGCAATTCCTTCAGAAAGGATTTTCCCCATTTCATTGGTGATTAATAAACCTAGTTCTTGCTTTTTTTCTCTTAATAAAAAAGCCAACTTTCTCATTTTTTCGGCTCTTTCCTGAAAATTAGTAGTGCGCCAATGCTTAAAAGCCAATTCTGACAACTTTAGTTTATGAGACAATTGCGCATTAGTTAAGACTTCATGCTCTCCTATTATTGCCTGTGTAAACGGATTTATAGATTTGAATATCATTCTAAAATTTCATTAAACGTTAAAAAATGGTAAAACAGAAAATTAAATTATCAATAAAGATATAATAAACTTTATGGTAATTGAAGCATAAAATCCCAAGCAAAACAATTATTACTAATGTTTTTTCTATTTTTTATTCTATTACAGTTAACCGATTCAACAACTGTAAAAAGATTTTTTAACAGTCATATAAGTCTAAAACTTTACTTTATAAGCAATAGATTAACACAAAAACAATAAAAACTAAAATAATAGCAAAATAAATTATGAATATTTTTGTATATTTAGTTTTCAAAACAAATAACCAGCTTATTATGACACGAAAAGCAAACATTCAAGACTTACAGCAATTAACAAATCTATTTGATCAATATGTTGTTTTTTATAAAAATCCATCCAATTTTGAAAAACACCAAGCCTTTCTAAAAGAAAGATTAGAGAACAATGAAGCCGTCATTTTTGTAGCTTGCGATGAAGAGAATCCTGATAAAATTATTGGTTTTGCTTTAAACTATGTTACTTTTTCTTCATTGGCACTCAATAAAATAGTAATCCTAAATGACCTTTTTGTAGATTCATCTGCAAGAAAAAAAGGAATTGGAGAAAAATTAATTTTAGAAACAGTCGCATTCGCCAAAGAAATAGGTTCCCATACCATTCGATTACGAACAGCCAAAAAGAATACTGCTGCTCAAGCGTTATATCAAAAAATGGGCTTTGTAAGAGAAGATTACCTTTACAGTTACGACCTTACAGTTGCATAATAACTGAAATTGATAACATCAAAATATCAAGAATATTTATAAAAAAACAGGATCCCGAATTGGAATCCTGTTTTTTTTAGTTTCAAAAAAGATCTATATTAGAAATTATACTAAGATATTTTACTGATTATTTCATAGACTTTTTCTTTATCCAAAGGTTTTGTAATGTATTCTGAAAAGCCAGCTTTCATAATTCTTTCTTTCACTTCGGAAGAAGAATGAGCTGTTTGAGCAATAACAATTTGACCAGGATTATTTCTTTTAATCAATTCAAAAGCTTCATAACCATCCAAAATTGGCATTTTAATATCCATAAAAATTAAATCTATAGCTCTGTTTGATGCACTAATATCTACAACTTCCTGACCGTTTCTTGCTCTCAAAACAACGTGATTTTTAAATTCCAATATAGCTTTCAATAATAGAAAATTAATATTATCATCCTCGGCCACTAAAATAGTTTTGGTATCAGGGCTTTTAATTGAACTTTCTTCCTTTACTGCATTATCTTCAATAACATGTTCACGGTAAATCAACGGGATTGTAAATTTAAAAACAGAACCTTTTCCATAAGTTGATTTAACCTTAATTTTTCCACCAAGCATTTCTACATAAGCTTTAGAAATAGACAATCCCAATCCTAATCCGCTTAGCGATATTGAATAATCATCTTCAACTCTTCGGAAGCGGTCAAAAATAGCTTTCAAATCTTTTTTACTAATTCCGATCCCTGTATCTTCAACCCTAAATTTTAATAACTGTTTCTCCTTATCAATTTCATATCCAAAAGCAACATGCCCATTATCAGTAAATTTTATTGCATTTGTAAGTAGGTTAACAATTATTTGTTTCAACTTTACTTCGTCCGTTAAAATATCATTATCTAATTTATCAGTCGTTTTAATAATATAAAAATCAATCTCTTTATCTTCTGGAATAGTCACTTTTAGTGTATTATACAGATCATACATACATTTTTCAATATCCAAACCTTTATAATTAGGTGTTATAAGTTTGGCATCAATTTTTGACATTTCAATTAAATCTTCAATAATTGATACTAAACTTTTACCACTACTATTGATGATTTTCAAATACTTCATTTTTAAATATTCGCTTAAACTTTCATTTAAAAGCAAGTCCGAAAATCCTATAATCGCATTCATCGGGGTTCTAATTTCATGAGATAAATTAGCCAAGAAAGTCGACTTTAATTTATCGCTTTCTTCTGCCTTTTCTTTCGATTTTTCTAATTGAAATCGATTCTTTCTATGATCATCAAACAATTTTCCAATGTGACCAAATTCACCTGGTTCTTTTTTCAACATACTGATTGAAATCTCGCGATCTGTCTCTAATATATTTGTTACCAATCGCAATGGCTTATATACCCATTTTCTAGAATAATAAATAGCTGCTATGAGTCCAATCAATGTAGCAATAACAATGATTAACAATAACTCTTTTGTTCTTTCAAAATTAAGATAAGAAGGTCTTTCAAACAATAATCCTCCAATTACGTGATTATCGTAATCTTTTAATTTTATTAATGAAATTACTCTTTTATTTCCTATCGTATCGGTTTCTACATTGTTAAAAAATTGAATTTTCGAACTACAGATTTCTTCTAAATTTTTAAAATAAGCCTGATCCAATAACCGAGCCATGAACATATATCCAGACGGTTTTGTTAGTATTTTTTTTGGATCATTTGAAGCATGAATAGTACACCCAAGTATTTCAACAACACCTTCGGGAACTTTCATATAAAACCGAGAAAACTTGGTTTTATACAAATTTTCCATAGCTTTTTTAGGTATAAAATCTTTGGATTTAAAATTACCTTTTGCTGTACTTACAATAAACTTTTTATCTAAACCATAAATACTAAGATAATTTACTTCATAAGTAGGGAATTCATTTACGATATATTTTTTAAACCAAACCGTATCTTTAGTATTTGTAAATTTGACTAAAGCGTCCCAATAGGTAAGATCCAAGATGGTAACCACTTGAGTTTTTGAATTAAAGTCAAACAGCCTATTTACTTCGGTTTTATACTGATTGGAATTGGCTTTGAAAACATCATTTTCTTGCTGAACAGTATATAAATAAAGGGAACTAAACAATAATAAGAAAAGGGAAGAAATCCCAACAATCAACAACACTAACTTAAAATAAGTAGTAAATCTCAATGTTAATTTCATATGTAGCTAATAATTATTGTTTATATGTAATTAACTTCGATTTTGTCATTTTAGTTCAAAAATTTAAACTTCGTTTGCCATAGCTGCCCTTACTGTTTTCAGGTAACTTAAACTCATGTTTATTGTATATAATCGACTTCATTAGAAACAAGAATAGTAGCGCAATATACTTATTTTTTTATAATACCAAAAAAAAACCAACTCGTTGAAAAGTTGGCTATTAAAATTTTATAATATTGTATTGCAATGAAATAGAAGCATAGAAAATTATTTTACCATAAAAACATATATGGCTTAAAAACAGTGTTATAATCAATGGGTACTATTTTCTGTGGTGAACATTCCATACTTTCAAATAGCCATCTTGAAAATTTACTTTTGTTTTTAAAATTTGTAATTTGCAAGTCACTGCATATTTGTATAAAACCTACAGGCAACTTATCCCAATTCCCATATTCTCCAATAAATTGATAACATTTACAAAAATCTCTAATACCATTTTTAAATTGCACGAGAGAAATACTGTTACTGGTAATTTTGTGATTTACCATTATACTTGCATCACCACCTAAATGGACTAAATTATTTGAGATTTGAAGTTCTCCTCCACTTCCATTTATAATTTCCCAATCAGTAACGATTTTCCTAAATTGGAGTTCTCCTTTTCTTCCAAATGTATTTTCCCAACTAAAATTTTCCCTTTTCCTTAAGAATAAACAAAGTTTTTGCCCTATTTTAGGTTTATCAAATCTCATATCGCAAGTCCATTCGTCAAACATCTTTACAGAAATAACTTTATAAACTTGCCCCTTTAATGTTTCAGTTATTTTAAATGTGTATGACCTACCTTTTACTCCGTAAATTTCTCCAATGACAATTAAATCTGCACTTCCCGCCACAGCTACAAAGGGGAAATCTCTCCTTTTTGCTTCAGCATTTAATGATAAAAAAATAAGGAACAGAAGTAAAATTGTTTGTGTTATGTTTTTTATCATTAGTTTATCTGTCTAATTTTATCAATCTAATGTTTTTTTTATCTTTTTATACTACAAAGGAATATTCCCGTGTTTTCTATTTGGAGTTACACTTACTTTATTCTCAAGCATACTAAATGCTTTAATCAATTTCCGTCTCGTATCTTGTGGCAAAATCACCTCATCAACAAAACCACGTTGGGCTGCAGTGTAAGGATTGGCAAACAAATTGGCATATTCGACCTCTTTTTCTAGGAGTTTAGCTTCGTGGTCTTCGGCATCGTGGATTTCTTTTTTAAATATAATTTCCGAAGCGCCTTTGGCTCCCATTACGGCAATCTCAGCAGTTGGCCAAGCAAAATTCATGTCTGCACCAATGTGCTTGGAGTTCATCACATCATAAGCTCCACCATACGCTTTTCGGGTAATTACAGTAACTCTTGGAACCGTTGCTTCGCTTAAAGCGTAAAGTAATTTTGCTCCGTGAATAATAATTCCGTTCCATTCTTGATCGGTTCCCGGCAAAAAACCCGGAACATCTACCAATACCAATAACGGAATATTAAACGCATCACAGAAACGGGTAAAACGTGCCGCTTTTTTCGAGCTGTTCACATCCAGACAACCCGCCAAAAACATTGGTTGGTTGGCAACAATTCCAATGCTTCGGCCTCCGAGTCGGGCAAAACCCACAAGAATGTTTTCTGCATAATTTTTATGAATTTCAAAAAAAGAATCTTCGTCAATAATCCCTCCTATTACGCTGTGCATATCGTAAGGTTTATTCGGATTATCCGGAATAATATTGGCTAATTGCAAGCGTACCTCATCTTTAAGCTCATAAGGTAAATTACGAGGTTTTTCTTTGTTGTTTTGGGGTAAATAACTCAACAGTAACTTAATATCTTCTAGACAAACCACTCCATTCACGGCAGTGCGGTGTGCCACCCCCGACTTGGTAGAGTGCGTGCTCGCCCCTCCCAATTCCTCCGAAGTCACGGATTCATTGGTCACAGTTTTTACAACA
The DNA here is from genome assembly GCF_052683105.1 of Flavobacterium sp. WC2509. Classification (NCBI taxonomy): domain Bacteria; kingdom Pseudomonadati; phylum Bacteroidota; class Flavobacteriia; order Flavobacteriales; family Flavobacteriaceae; genus Flavobacterium; species Flavobacterium sp. WC2509. The sequence continues at coordinate 965,363 of NZ_JBQZFG010000001.1, forward strand.
TTCGGGCCTGTCACAAACATATAGCTGGTTTCTTCGACCATCATCGTAAAATCGGTCATGGCTGGTGAATAAACAGCTCCACCCGCGCAAGGCCCCATGATCGCTGAAATTTGCGGAATCACGCCACTGGCTTGCACATTTCTAAAGAAAATATCAGCATATCCACCTAACGAACGAACGCCTTCCTGAATACGTGCTCCACCCGAATCGTTAAGTCCAATCATAGGTGCTCCCATTTTGACAGCCATATCCATAATCTTGCAGATTTTCTCGGCATGCGTTTCGGATAATGAACCGCCAAAAACCGTGAAATCCTGAGCAAAAACATATACCAATCTTCCGTTGATGGTACCGTATCCAGTAATGACTCCATCGCCGTAATACATTTCTTTCTCCATCCCAAAATCAGTAGTTCGATGTGTCACCAACATTCCGATTTCTTCAAAAGAGCCTTCATCCATCAAATAATCGATGCGTTCTCTTGCTGTCAGTTTTTTGTTCGAATGCTGTTTGGCAATACGCTTTATTCCTCCGCCCAAATGAGCTTCTGCAATTTTATCGTTTAGTGTTTTTATTTTGTCTTGCATACATTTTTTAACCGCTAAGTTTTTAGTATCCTTTTCTTTTTTGGCTAAAGCCAACTTAATTTTGAACCATTAAGAGATTAAGAAAATTAAGTTTTGCTTTTCTTGATGAAGCTTAATTCCTTAATAGTTCAAATAAATTTTTCAATTCGGCAATCGTACTATTTTTTGATCTTCAAAATATTGTTTCAGTGCTATCAAAGCTGCGATTTCGGCTTCTTTGCCAGCTTGTTCTTTTAGAATTTCGGGACTGTAATATTTCTTAACAAAATGCGTGTCAAATTTTCCCGAACGAAACGCTTCGTGCTCAAAAACAAATTTTCCGAACGGCAAAGTAGTTTGCACTCCTTCCACCTGATAATTTTCAATTGCTTTAATCATCAATTGAATTGCTTCTTCACGCGTTTTTCCATAAGTGATTAATTTGGCCAACATTGGGTCATAATAAATCGGAATGTCCATGCCCTGCTCAAAACCATTATCGACACGAATTCCATCGCCAACCGGCAATTGATACACATCCAAATGACCTACACTTGGCAAGAAATCATTCAGCGGATCTTCGGCATAGACACGCAATTCCAACGCATGACCTTTTATCTGTAAATCTTCTTGTGTAATTGTCAAGGCTTCTCCCCTTGCCACTCTGATTTGCAGTTCAACCAAATCAGTTCCTGTAATCAATTCCGTAACTGGATGCTCAACCTGCAGACGGGTGTTCATTTCGAGGAAATAGAAATTATTATTTTCGTCCAATAAAAATTCTACGGTTCCCGCCCCCAAGTAATCACAAGATTTAGCAACTAATACAGCGGCTTCACCCATTTTCTTGCGCAATTCAGGAGTCAAAACTGAAGACGGCGCTTCTTCAACCACTTTTTGATGACGACGCTGAATACTACATTCTCTTTCAAACAAATATAAAATGGTACCGTGACTATCAGCCATCACCTGAATTTCGATATGACGCGGAGAACCCACATATTTTTCTATAAAAACTGAACCATCGCCAAATGCAGCAACCGCTTCGCTGATGGCGCGATTCATTTGGGACTCAAAATCGGCTTCGCTATCCACCACACGCATTCCCTTTCCGCCGCCACCAGCCGAAGCTTTTATCAAGATAGGAAAACCAATTGAGGTTGCGGCTTGTTTTGCTTTTTCGATATCAGTAATCGCTTCGTCAATACCGGGAACCATCGGAATATTGTATGCTTTTACAGCCTCTTTGGCTGCCAATTTACTTCCCATAATTTTAATGGCATGCGATTTTGGACCAATAAATACAATTCCGTTTTTTTCACATTCCACAGCAAAATCTGCATTTTCGCTCAGAAATCCATATCCAGGATGAATCGCATCAACATTCAAATTTTTAGCAACTTCTATGATTTTGCTTCCTAACAAATACGATTGATTGGAAGGAGCTTCTCCAATCCAAACCGCCTCATCGGCAAACTTTACATGAGGTGCATTTCTATCTACAGTCGAATAAACGGCAACGGTTTTAATACCCATTTTTTGTGCGGTTTTCATCACCCTAATGGCAATTTCACCTCTATTGGCAACTAGTATTTTTTTCATATTTTAATAGATAAAAAAGAGGAAAGACCGCTTCACTGCAAGAGTCAAGATAAAATATCTTTATCCCTTTTTTCTCCTCTTGCTTCTTGCTTCTCGCACTCTATTCAAACTCAATTAACAACTGTCCTTTCTCAACGGCATCTCCTGTACTCACTGCAATATTTTTGATTATCCCATCTCGTGGCGAAAGAAAACTGTTCTCCATTTTCATCGCACCCAAAATGATTAAGTTATCATTTTCTTTAACAGCTTGTCCAACCAACACACTAATCTCCAAAATCAATCCTGGCATAGGTGCTTTGATGGCGTTAACCTGTTTGGTCACCCCCACTTCAAATCCCATTTCCTTGATAAGAATATCCAAAGGATTTGAAATCACCACTTTATAAATAGTGTTATTTACCTTAACTGTATAGCTTTTATAATTGAAATCCGAACTTATAATTTCTGTTTTATAAGGTCTGTTTTGATGCAGTATATGGAATGCATTCGCTTTTGTTGGCACTGCATCTAGTTGAGAAATATTTTCTTTTTCCAAGTCAAATTGGAAAGCATCATTTACAGTCACTTTGTAATTAGCACTCATACTTTATTCCTTTAGAAACATAAAAGTATGAAAAGAAAACGTTCTCGTAAATAAAAAATCAAGATAAAAACCTCCAAATCAGAATTATATTATTACTATTTCTTCTTTTTTGGATCATGGCAAAAATGCAAAATACTTCCCATTAGCCCCGATAGAAATGAAAATCCTTGTGAACCGGGGTTCGGCTCACAAGATTACTTCACTATACTTTTATTTTTATAGGAGTTCAGTGAACTTCGCTTGTAATAGATCGCGGGGACCATGCTTACTGAAAAAGCCTAATCTTTCTGTTCCAAATTATTATTCAAATTCAAGTTCTCAAGAATTATTCAGAATTAAGTGTTTCCAGCAATAAATTTGGACTATTCTTCAGTTAATAATTTAATCAGACTTTCGTCTCTTTGATATACATCGTCATAAAAATTTATGTTTCCACTTCTATCTACCCAAGCGGTAAAATAACCGATATAAACTGGAACTTTCTTTTTCAACGTATACCACTTTTCTTTTCCGGCATGCATTGCAGCATCTATACGTTCAGGTGTCCAAGAAGGATCACCCTTTAATAATTCGATAGCTAATTCTCTTGGTTTTGCCACACGAATACAACCATGACTAAAAGCTCTATTTTCTCTTTCAAACAAACTTTTTGCAGGTGTATCGTGTAAATAAATATTATTAGAGTTTGGAAATAAAAACTTTACTAAACCCAAAGAATTGTTTTTACCAGGCAACTGACGTACTTGTCCATTGTTCCATTCTAATTGTTTTTTAGTCAAATAATCTTTATCCTTAGCCATGCCAGGTTTTATCTCTTTATTAATGATACTTTGAGGAATAACCCAATAGGGGCTAAAAACAATATACTGCATCATTCCACTAAAAATAACAGTTTTTGTCATCGCTTTTCCTACTACGACTGGCGAAGTAAAACTAATTTCACCATCACGAATTAGATATAATTTAAACTCTGGAATATTAACTTCGATAAATTCTTTGTCTTTTTCCAATTTAGGATCAATCCAACGACAGCGTTCCATATTAGCAATAATTGTTTTGATTCTATCCGAAACAGTGACATTCAATTCTTTAATATGTTCTGGTAAAATTGTATTTTTAGGAGTTTTTCCGTGATGCAATTCATAATTTTTGACAGCCGAAAGCAAAACAGTATCGCAGACAGCACTTTTAGAGTTTTCTTTAAGATCACCAGTCACATAAAGTCTTTCTCTAATTTGGGCAATTCCAATAGCAGAATCTCCTAATTTGAAATTTTTAAAATCGTCACTAACTTCTATTGCTTTCCATCCACCATTTTTCTCAATTTCTCTATAATGTTTAAGTACCTCGCGCAGTTTATAATATTGGCTAAACATTTTGCTTTTACTATTATCATTAATGACAGAATGTTTAAAAATAGAATCTGAAAACACTTGATAATTTAGTTTTTTTCGAGGCAAAAGCCATTCTAACGATTTGGTTGTTTTTTCATCAACTCCATGAAATACTTTTTCGGCATAGTAGAAATATAAATTGGTAATCATCAAATCGGTATCAATTTGTGATAGTTTATTCTCAGAAGTACGCTCGAAAATTGGGCCAATTTTTTCATCATATGGAAAATTAGCTTTCAAACCTTCATCTGGCAAACCAATGTATTTATTGAATAAAGTATTTCCAAATTCTACCACACCTTTATTATCCAACCATAATTGTTTCGAACCTTGCTTTTTATACAAGCTTAAAACCTCTGTTTGATAAGAAGCTAACTTCGGATAGTTTTGGTAAAAAGCAGCAACTGTATTGCTGTCTATAGAAATATTAAGCTCTACCACTTTTTCCTTGGCAGGTTTCTTTAGAATAATTGTATCTTTTTTAGTCTTATTACATGAAATGGTAAGTAGGACAAGCAATGCCATCAACGATTTGGAAAATGATTTCATATTCGAATTATTTTCAATAAAAATAGTGAAGTTTTAGTTGAAAATGCAACTCAAAAAATATTTTAACCGAAAATTTGCGTGGTATTTACTTAAAATTTCTTACCAGTTAATTACAATACCAGCAAACCAAATTCCCTCAAAGTATTCACAGGTTTGGAATACCAAAACAATTCAAAATCTTCTAATCGGGCTTCAAAATCTATTTTTACTTCCTGAAAAGAATAGGTTTTAGTATTCGAAACTGAGAGTTTTTGAAGGATTTCTGCTAGCCATTCACCTTCATTTTTATTGGTTTGAATAGTAAAACTTTCTTTTTTATCATGAAAAGTTAAAGACATCATTTCCCAAGAATTTCCTTTTTTAGATTTTGTAAAATGCTCCACAGTAGATTTTCCTCCCAACCAAACAATTTTTGCAGTTGGTTTTATATTGAAATCTGTTTCTTCTTGTAAAGCATCAAAAATGAAATCGGGATGTATTTTGGTCTTCGGAATTTTAAAATCAAACCAATCCTGCAACTCGTATTCAAAACAAATTCCGTGCATAAAATTGAACAATGATTTCTTGAGTCCGAAACTAAATTTATCGTGATCAATTCCTGTTTTATCAGTGTAATTGATATCATTATTAGCAAAAGTTCCTATAACTTCCGTTTCTTTTACAGCTCCAAATTGCTCTGGAAACATTCCCACCGGACTATGTGCTGTCATCGCAAATTGATGCCAAAAGCCCGACTGCAAAACTCCAGCTTCAAATAATTGACGCACCATTTCGAGACTGTCTACCGTTTCCTGAATCGTTTGGGTTGGGTAGCCATACATTAAATACGCATGAACCATTACGCCTGCTTCGGTAAAATTACGAGTCACTTTGGCCACTTGCTCTACGGTTACACCTTTGTCGATGAGTTTTAATAATCGGTCTGAAGCTACTTCTAATCCTCCCGAAACGGCTATACAGCCCGAAGCTTTGAGTAATAAGCACAAATCTTTGGTAAAACTTTTTTCGAATCTAATGTTTGTCCACCACGTGACAGCTAATTTTCTGCGAAGGATTTCAAGAGCTAATGCGCGCATCAAAGCTGGCGGTGCTGCTTCATCAACATAATGAAAACCGGTTTCACCTGTTTGGGCAATTAGTTCCTCCATTCGATCGCACAACAAATTCGCTGCAACGGGTTCATATACTTTTATATAATCTAAAGAAATGTCGCAAAATGTACATTTTCCCCAGTAGCAACCGTGCGCCATAGTGAGTTTATTCCAACGGCCATCGCTCCACAATCGATGCATTGGATTCACAATTTCGATAACCGAAATGTATTTATCCAGAAGCAAATCCGAATAATCGGGCGTTCCCACTTGCGATTGTTTATAATCGTGCTTAAGTGAATTATTTTTATAAACTACTTTTCCTTCTTCCAAAAGGAAAGCTCGTTTGTATGAATTGTGATTTGGATTTTCAATATTGGCAATCAATTCCTCAATTGGTGTTTCTCCATCATCCAAAGTGATATAATCGAAAAACTCAAAAACTCGAGCATCCGAAAGAGAACGTAATTCTGTATTTGGGAAACCGCCTCCCATCGAAATCTTGATATTTGGATAGTGTTTTTTCACCCATTGCGCAGAGCGAAAAGCGGAGTATAAATTCCCTGGAAACGGAACCGAAATCAAGAAAAATGTCGGTTGAATACTTTCTATTCTTTCTTTTAAAATCGAAAGTAAGATTTGGTCAATATAAGTTGACTCTTGTTGTAAAGCTTCGTATAATTCATCAAAAGAGTTGGCACTTCGTCCTAATCTTTCTGCATAACGGCTGAAACCAAAGTTTTCATCGACACATTCGACTATAAAATCGGAAATATCTTCGAGGTATAAAGTGGCCAAATGTTTGGCCTTGTCGTGTGTTCCCATCGTTCCGAAAGCCCAATCCAATTCTTCTAATTGTGCAAAACGAGACGCTTCGGGCAAGAAATCCTCCTGACAAATCTGAAGCGCCAAAGTTGGATTTTTTCCCTGCAAAAAAGTAATAACCGAATCGATGGTTTTGATATATTCGTCTTGTAAAGCTATAATTCGTTTACAGTTGTCGGTCGTTGGTTGATGGTTGATAGACTGAAACAAGTCCTTCAATCCTTCTTTCGAAAACAATTTCAAAATCACTTCAATACCCAAATCCGCCTGAACAGATTCGATATTCTTGGTATTCAGAAACCCTTTGATATAAGCCGTTGCTGGATACGGTGTATTCAGTTGCGTAAAAGGGGGCGTTATGAGGAAAAGTTTAGTTTTCAAAAGTGAGATTGTTTTGGTGCAAAAATAAGGGATATTTAGTGTTTTTTCACAAAGAGATACTATACATTAATTTAAATATCAGTTCAAAATACTATAAATTACTGTAATAAATCTAACTGTATGAAATCTCAACTATTTTATATTAAAAGTCTTATTTTTTTAATTTAATTTAGCAGACAAAATTTTTTCCGCCAATGAAATTCAAAACTCTACTCCTTTTTATTATAATTAACCAATGTACATTAGTTTTTTCTCAAGAAACTAATCCAAAATCTTCTGATCAATTTTTATTTGAAGATAAAAATGGAAAATTAATTACTGATCCTTCTGAACAATTAGAATATTTAGCAAAACAAAAAAAAGCACTTGAAGCATATTCCAAAATTAGTAGCCGTCAAGCTGCATTAAGCCTAGTTCCTGTTCAATTATGCTCTAATAGTGGTTTTGAAGAATTTGTAAACGATAATGGAGTTAACGTTCTAAAAAACTTTCAATATACAGTAGACCGCCCTTTGAATCCAATTCAATGTAAATCAAGTTCTGCAATTGCAAATTTGGGTATTGTTCAATACAATCCAAATAATTCTGGACTAATGGCAACCACTGTTCCTTCAAATCATATCGATGAATTTATTGGTAACATAGATGGTTTTGATCAATATTGTCTCAAATTGAATTATAAAGAATCTTCCTCTACGATGACCCTCGTTCAAACAAAAAGATTTAAAACAGATAATGAAAATGTATTAAAATTTAATTACAAAGCTGTTCTACAAAGTATACCTGGAAGTGGTCATTTAAATGAACAACCCTATTTCAAAGCACGAATTGTAAACAATAAAGGTGTTGTAGTAAGTGAATTTTGTCTAACAGGCGACATTGAAAATTGCATCTACACACAAGCTCCTGTACTAGGATATGACAGCATTATTTTATACACAAAAAATTGGCAATCTGGAACTTTAGATATTTCTTCAATACCCAATAATGAAAATTTCACAATTGAATTTATGACTACCAGATGTGGTCTTGGAGGTCACTTTGGTTACTCCTACATCGATGATATTTGTATGTCACATACCGATGAGAATCTGCAAGGTAGCATTCAGTTAGACCCTATGTATCAATCTTGTCCGACATCTCCTATAGCTATATGTGGTGATTTTACAATTCCAAATTCAGGTAATATCAAAGCAACAGTAAAATCAATAGACTTAAAAATTTATAATTCTTCAAACAAATTAATACATACTACTTCACAAACATCAAGTTTAGATTTGACAAACAAAAGATTTTGCTTTGATTTAGATTTAGCAGCACTTCCTAATACGACAACTGAAAATTACAATGTAAGTGCTTCCATAAATTATGATATTGAAGCAGATCAAAATACTTGTAAAGGAACTAGTTTTGATAAAATAACAGATGATGATGCAAACCCAGGTTGGGATATTACATTCTTAAATTGTGATCCATTATGTACACTAACATTAGAAACTGCTAATTTAACTTTGTGTGATGATGATAAAAATGGGAAAGAATTTTTTGATCTTACAAATTTAAATTCACTTGTTGCCGGAAGTCAGACTGGAATAACATTTTCTTATTTCACTAATATTACCGATGCCAGTACTGATAAAAATCCAATTTCAAATTTTAAAAATTACGATAGCTCTAGCACAATTATATTTGTAAAAGCCGCACTAGATGCTAACTGTTACAAAATAATAGCGGCAAAACTCATTGTAAAGAACCCATCAGCAAACATAACTGGAGTTCTAAATATTTGTAGTGGAAGTACTTTATTGACCGCTACAAATGGAGCAAGTTATTTATGGGCCAGTGGTGAGACAACACAAAGTATCAATGCAACTCAAACGGGATTATATTCAGTAACAGTCACAGATCCTTTCGGGTGTAAAGCCACTGGAGAAGTAACAATTTTACCAAATTTAGTTGCCGCTCAACCTACAATAAAAATTACACAACCAAATTGTTTTTCAACTACTGGAACAATATCAGTAACTTCACCTGCATCAACTTATAGTTTTGATAATGGACAAACATGGGGAACCGATTCTGAAATAAAAAATGTACCAATAGGAACTTATTTTGTAAAAATTAGAACAGTTGCTGGATGTGAATCTTATGCTATCAAAATTACTATTGTTTCATACTTAAGCCCTTTTCCTAATTATATCAAAACATCACCTAAATTCTGTGGTGACTCTGGAAGTATAACTATCATAACACCCTCATCATACTATAGTTTTGATGATGGTGTAACTTGGACAACATCCAATACATTTGATAATCTCGCATCAGGAAGTTATCATATTAGAATAAAAGATTCTTTTGGATGTATTTCCAATTTCAATAACGTAGAACTCAATTCGGATTTTCTTCCAAGTCCAAACTTTACTATTTCGAATCCATACTGTTCAAATTTAGGAAGTATCACAGTAACAACTCCTGCGGAAGAATATAGTTTTGATGGAGGAACAGTATGGCAAACATCCAACACGATGTCTAATCTCGCACCAGGAAGTTATGTTATTAAAATAAAAAATAAAATAGGCTGTACCTCTTTCAATACTTACGCTTATCTCTATGATATCAAAGATATTTATCCGACTTATCAAATAACTAACGCAGGTTGTAATACGTATGCTAGTATAGAAATAAAAACACTTGCCGATTTGTATAGTTTTGATAATGGACAAACTTGGAGTCCTAATCCAATTCTAAAAAACTTAAATGGAGGAACTAATTACCAAATAATAGTTCAAAAAGGAGGAACTTGTAATTCGAAAATGCAGCCTGTTAGTATTAATAGCTACTTCCGTCCATTACCTAATGCCAATGATTATGAAATCACACTCTGTGATAACTTGAACGATGGTTCTGAAATAATAGACTTGACGACCTATAATTCAAATTTAATACAAAATCTAGCATCTTATCGATTTGAGTATTTCACTACTCTTTTGGGAGCTACAAAAGGTGATAACACTACAAAAATTTTAAATTACAATACATGTTCCCTGAGTAATACTAACAATACAGTATATGTAAAAGTAATTTCACAATATGGCTGCGTTACAGTTGTATCCTTAAAATTTACATTTTTAGATTCTCCAAGAATAAAAATGCAAGACAAATACCCATTATGTGTTGGCAAAAATATAGTTATTGATGCAGGTTCAGGCTATGATAGCTATCTTTGGCCTAATGGTGAAATAACGCAAACATTAAACATAGTTCAAGACGGAAATTATTGGGTAAATGTTACCGAAAAACATGGCTCATTAACCTGTAATTCAACAAAAAATTTCAACATTTTTTTATCAAATCCTGCAACAATAACAAGTATTGACACTAAAGACTGGTCACATACAGAGAATACAATAAGTGTTTTCCAAACTGGTTTAGGTGATTATGAGTATTCTTTAGACAACATTACCTATCAAGACAGCAATACTTTTACCGACATATTAGAAGGAGAGCATAATATCTATGTAAGAGATAAATTTGGTTGTGGTACAACTATAGGAAAAGCTTATCTTTTAATGTATCCAAAATTCTTTACTCCTAACGGTGATGGTTATAATGACACTTGGAAAATTAAACTATCTGAATTTGAAGTAGGTTTATCTGTAAACATATTTGATCGTTTTGGAAAACTAGTCAAAGTATTAGCAAACAATAACGATACTTGGGACGGAAAATACAACGGAATTGATCTTCCTTCCTCCGATTATTGGTTTGTAGTTACTAGAGCTAACGGCACAGAACACAAAGGGCATTTCAGTATAAAACGATAAAAACAAAAAGGTCTTCTAAATTTTAGAAGACCTTTTTTTATACACTTAACTATTTTTTAAAACTTATGTTCCTTTTTACTAATTACCAATAAAGCAAATAAAGAAATACAGGCTGCAAACGTAAGATAGAAACCTACATATGTTAAACTATAGGTAGAGGCTAACCAAATGGCAATCATTGGGGCAAAAGCAGCTCCGATAATTCCGGCCATATTGAACGTCAATGAAGCTCCTGAATAACGAACGTTAGTAGGAAATAATTCAGATAAAAAAGTTCCTAAAGGTCCATATGTGAATCCCATCAAAGCCATTCCTGTACACAAAAAGAAAGTCACCATTATTGTACTTCCTGAATTCATAAAATGTGAAAAGAAAAAACCAAAAACAGCAATAGCAGTTGTAGCAATCATTAACATTTTTCGACGTCCAATTTTATCAGCAACTCCTGCTGAAATTGGAATAAATAAGGCAAAAAACAACACCGAAAACAACTGAATCAATAAGAAATCTCTTTTCTCATACCCTAAATCAGATGTTGCCCAACTCAGTGTAAATACTGTCATTAAATAAAATACCAAGAAAGTAGTTATCGAGGCCAATGTTCCAAAAATCAATTGATTTTTATACGATTTAACCAAAGCAAGGAAAGGAATTTTCACTTCTTCGTGTTCTTTTTTTGAATTTTCAAAAGAAGGAGTTTCTGTGATTTTAGTTCGGATATAAAAACCAACTACAACCAAAAGAGAACTGGCGATAAAAGGAATTCTCCATCCATAATCCATAAAATCTTGGCTATTCATCGAGTCCGTTAATAACAAGAAAGTCCCTCCCGAAAGCAACAAACCAATCGGGGCTCCTAATTGCGGAAACATCCCGTACCAAGCACGTTTGTTGGGTGGTGCATTTTCGATAGCTAACAAAACAGCTCCTCCCCACTCGCCTCCTAATCCAACGCCTTGCCCAAATCGACACAACATTAATAACAAAGGAGCCGCAACACCAATACTGGCATAACTTGGTAAAAAACCAATAGCCACAGTCGAAATCCCCATAGTTAGTAAGGCGGCAACTAAGGTGAATTTACGGCCAATTTTATCGCCATAATGCCCAAAAAATGCAGATCCCAAAGGACGAGATAAAAATGCTATCGAAAAAGTAGCCAACGATTCTAAAGTAGCCATCGTTGTATCTGAACTCGGAAAAAACAATTGTGGAAATACTAATACCGCAGCATTAGCATAAATATAAAAATCAAAGAATTCGATTGTGGTACCAATTAAGCTGCCAAAAAGCACATGCTTTAATGAATTCGTTTTAGTAGAATTTGCATTCATTATTAAAAAGTTATATTATAAAATCGCGTAAAATTCAACCTTATTTTTGAAAGCTGCAAAGATTAATTCCAATATTATTAGGTATTTTATCATCAAATAAAAGAAATAGGTTCGACAGTAGTTTGAACCATTCAAATTCTTGATATTTTTCTTTTTTTGAAGATAAATTGTTATAAAAAACAATCGTAGCTATTTGTTTTCAGTCAAAATAGAATTCGATTTATTTCACTTGTAACAAAATCCAACTCGAAATTTCCTCTAAAGCGACTGGTGAACATGTTTGCTCAATTGTTGCATATTCATCAATAGCACCAGTTTCACACTCTTGGAATAAATGATTTAGATTGGGTATCTTCTTGGTTGTAACATTTTTATTCCCACCTTTAACAAGTGCTTTTTTAATGGCTTCTAAATTAGGATCGGCAGAAACTTGTAAATCTTTTTCACCATTAAGTGCTAAAACAGGACATTTCACTTTTTCCAAAGCAATTGCAGGATCTAACTTTAAAAAACCAACCAACCAAGGACTAATAATTTGAGAAGTTAATGCACTAATTTGAGTATCGGTGGCAGTGGTACCTAATTTCAGTTTTAAATAATTAAACGCTTTAGTTTTTAGATTTACATCATTTGCAGGAGAATTTACAATAATATCGTAAGCCCCTTTAAAAACTTCTTGTCCGTTTTGAATTTCAGTTTCTGAAACTCCTTTTTGACGTTCTATCATTTCTTTTTGCAAAAGCATCAATTGATCGCCACGAAGTCCTGGCCCAGCCAATAATACAATAAAATCTATTTCCTTTGAATTCTCTGCAACTATTGGAGCAATTATTCCGCCTTCGCTATGACCTATTAATCCAATCTTGTTTTTATCAATTTCTTTTCTGGTCTGCAAATAGGCAACTCCAGCCCTAACATCATTGGCAAAATCCAAAGTAGTTGCCGTTTTAAAATCACCTGTAGATTTACCAACACCTCTATCATCAAATCGCAATACTCCAATTCCTTTTTTAGTTAAATAATCTGCTAAAACCAGAAATAGTTTATGTCCAAAAATTTCTTCATCTCTATTTTGTGCTCCGCTTCCAGTAATTAAAATAACCACAGGAAATTTACCTTCCTTTCGAGGTAAACTTAAAGTCCCAGCCAAAATATTCTTATCGATTTTATTTTCAAAAGTAACTTCCTCTGTATAGTATGGATAAGGTTGTAGAGGCTCTTGTGGTCTCTTTACAGCCTCTTTTTTTAATACTTCTCTAGACAAATTCAGAGGAAAAGTTTGTCCACTTTGTGTAAAAGTACCAACAATCACATTATATTGATTCAAAACTCCTTCAAAAACAATCCGTGCACTTGGAATTTCTAATTTTAAAGTAGTATTCTCAAATTTGGTGGTCGTTACAGGAATTCCCTTTGCTCCTTGATCGGGGCTATCCATTGTAGAAGTATACCCATTTTCATTTTTACTAATATTAAAAACAAGTGCTAATTGTCCTCCTGGAACTTTCAAAAAACCATTCCATTGTCCCGTTATTTCTTGTGCGAATGCACTAAAAGAAACTAAAATTGTTACTAAAAACAATACTGCTTTTTTCATATTATCTAAATAAATTACAAACAAAATTAATGCTAATTAATTAAAAACCTCTTATCATTTTTTAAAAGTCAAAATCCATTACAACACATCTGCAATATATAGTAGCGTTGATGGAATAAAGTATAAATTAACCTAATTTTTCTGGAGTAATCAAATGAGCATGTTTCAAAATATCCAAATGATGGAAAATACCCGGTTTTAAAATATTGAACTGATCAGCTATTTCATCAGCAGAAAGATTTTTTGTTTTCAAAAGTTCCAATATCTCTCTTCATATACCGTCATTCAATGCTTTAAATATTTAGACAAATGCATAAATACTTTTTAACCCGCCAAATCGATTTTACATTATTATTTGGTATTTTAGCATCAAATAAAAAAAATATGCCAACCGACTGTATCAGCTATCAAAATTCCGGATATTTTTCTCCATTGATGAATGATTATTTAAATCAAAAAAAAGAATTACACTCCTTATATCACCATTTTCCAACTTTAGAAAATTTTGAAAAACAGATTGAAGAAAAAAAAATCAATTTCAATGGCAATGACAATGGTAATTCTAAAAGAGAAACTTTAGTTAGTGTTTTAGAAAAACAATATTCAAAATATGATGTTTCTGTTGCTGTTTTAAACAACATTAAACTTTTAAACAACCCGACCACTTTTACAGTTACAACTGGCCATCAATTAAATCTCTTCAGTGGTCCCTTGTATTTTTTATACAAAATCATTTCAACAATTAATCTTACCAAGGAATTAAAAGCAAAATATCCAAACTATAATTTTGTGCCGATTTATTGGATGGCTACCGAAGATCATGATTTTGAAGAGATAAATTATTTCAATTTCAATGGAAAAAAATTCAGATGGAATGCAGAAAGTACAGGTCCTGTTGGAAGATTATCTACCGAAGGATTAGCCGATTTTCTAGAAATATACGCTCTGGAAATAGGCGGAAGTACAAATGCAAATGTCCTCAAAAAACTATTTGAAGGTTCCTATATCAAACACGACAACTTAGCCGATGCAACAAGATATTTGGCAAATAGTCTTTTTGGCGAATCTGGTTTAGTAATTTTAGACGCAGATCATCAGGATTTGAAACGCAAATTTATTCCTTACGTAAAAGAAGAATTGCTTCAACAAACTTCTTTCAAAGCAGTAACCGAAACCATTGAAAAATTAAAAGATTATTTCGTTCAAGTGAATCCGCGGGAGATTAATTTATTTTATATTGAAGATAATTTACGTGAAAGAATCATTTTCGAAAACGGAATTTACAAAGTAAATCATACTCAAATTCAATTCACAGAAACTGAAATCCTTAAATTATTAGAAAACAATCCCGAGAAGTTCAGTCCGAATGTGATTATGCGTCCGTTGTATCAGGAAGTTATTTTACCTAACTTATGCTACATTGGTGGAGGCGGAGAAATTGCGTATTGGCTCGAATTAAAATCATTTTTTTCATCCGTAAAAGTTACTTTCCCAATTCTATTATTGAGAAATTCAGTTCTTTTAGCAACCGAAAAACAAAACAAAAAAGCAGATAACTTAAACCTGACTTGGGCTGATTTATTTTCAAAACAAACGGTTTTGATCAACAATATTACTCAAAAACTATCTGATTACCCAATTGATTTCACCGAACAAAAAGAAGCTCTAAAAAAACAATTTGAAAGACTCTTAGAATTGGCAAATCATACGGATAAATCGTTTTTAGGAGCTGTAAAAGCGCAAGAAATAAAACAAACCAAAGGATTAAATAACCTTGAAAAGAGATTTCTTATTGCTCAAAAAAGAAAATTCCACGACGAACTGCAACGCATTATTGATCTGCAAAACGAATTGTTTCCGAACCATAGTTTACAGGAACGTCAAACCAATTTTTCAGAGTTTTATTTAGAAAACGGAGAACGATTAATTCCCCAATTGATGAGCCAACTCAAACCCTTAGAACAAAATTTCAATATAGTTACTATTTAAGTCGCTAAGATTCTAAGAAGCTAAGTTACTAAGATTTAAGTAACAGTGTAAAAAGACTCAGAGACTTAGAATCTCAGCAACTCAGTAACTTTAACAAAAAAACCAATGTCCAAAGACCGCCTTATCTCGCTTGATGTTTTTAGAGGATTAACTATTTTATTTATGACTATTGTCAATAATCCGGGCAGTTGGTCAACCGTTTATCCTCCATTACTTCACTCGGAATGGCATGGCTGCACTCCTACTGATTTAGTTTTTCCGTTCTTTATTTTTATTATGGGAGTAGCGATTTCATTTGCAATGCCAACGAAAAGTTACGACAACACCACATTCAATAAAATAGTCACTCGTTCTTTACGAATGATATGTTTGGGAATATTTTTTAACTTTTTTGGCAAAATACAACTCTTCGGATTAGAAGGAATCCCTTTAGTTATTGGTCGTTTATTAATTACTGCTATAGTTGGCTATGCACTTATGGGAAATTTTAATGCTAAACTAAAAACCTATTTAGCTGTTTCAATTTTTATTATTTATTTGATTCTTGCTTATAGTGGCATCAAATCCTACGAGATTGTACGCTTGCCTGGAGTACTTCAACGTATCGGAATTGTCTATTTCATTGCTTCACTTTTATATCTAAAAACGAATCAACGCACTCAATTATTAGTTGCTGTTGGAATATTATTTGGCTATTGGGCATTACTTACATTAGTTCCCGCACCAGGTTTCGAAATCACAAACCTCGAAAAAGGAACCAATTTAGCTGCTTGGGTAGATAGTGTTTTATTAAAAGGACACATGTGGGAAGTAACCAAAACTTGGGATCCAGAAGGAATACTAAGCACCATTCCAGCCATTGCAGAAGGAATTATAGGTGTACTAATTGGCCAATTACTAAACAATGCAAAATTAATAAGATCTCAAAAAGCAACGCAAATGCTTATTGCAGGAATTATTCTTATTGTCTTAGGGCAAATTTGGAATATAATTTTCCCAATAAACAAAGCACTTTGGACGAGTTCTTACGTTTTATACACTACAGGATTAGCGACACTTACTTTATCCGTTTTATACTATTGCATCGATATTGCCGATTACAAAAAAGGAACCAAATTATTCCTCATTTGGGGAGTGAATCCAATGATTGTATTCTTTCTTTCAGAAATTATTCCGCAAGCCATGGTGATGATATCTTTTCCAAACCCAAAAATAGCAACAGGACAAATCAATCTTTTGGACTATCTTTATGTCGCTGGTGTCCAACCCTTTTTCAGCAATCCAATGAACGCTTCACTCGTATTTGCTCTTCTGTATGTAAGTATATGGTCTGTTATGTTAGCCTATTTTTACAAAAAGAAAATGTATTTCAAAGTTTAAAAAATAAAAAACACAGTAATAACAGCTTTCTTGTATTAAATTGATAATTTGCTAAAATCATTCGGCAAAAAAAGTATATTTTTGCACAAAATTTTAAAACAAAGAAAAATGGCTACTAATAGAACTTTTACAATGATTAAGCCTGATGCGGTTCAAAACGGACACATCGGAAATATATTAGCAATGATTACAAACGGTGGATTCAAAATCGTTTCTTTGAAATTGACTCAATTAACAGTTGCAGACGCTCAAGCATTTTACGCTGTTCACGCTGCAAGACCTTTCTACGGAGAATTAGTAGAATTTATGTCAAGAGGTCCTATTGTTGCTGCTATTTTAGAAAAAGAAAACGCTGTTGAAGATTTCAGAACTTTAATTGGTGCTACTAACCCAGCTGAAGCTGCTGAAGGAACTATCCGTAAAGCATACGCAACTTCTATCGGGGAAAATGCTGTTCACGGTTCTGATAGCGACGAAAATGCTGCTATCGAAGGAGCTTTTCATTTCGCAGGAAGAGAGCAGTTTTAATTTATGATTGAAGTTAAGGATTTTTGAATTATGATTTAAAAATCTATAAAAACAAAAATCCCGTTTCAATTGAAACGGGATTTTTTATATCAATCTAAAATCAAAAATCGTTAATCAACAATCTGAAATCCCTACCTCAAAACCACATCCCTCACCACATCTCTACGCAGTTCCTCATTAATCATTTTGATAATCTTGGATTTACCATGACTCAATTCCTCACGCAACACCGCCGATGTTAACTGAACATACAGTGTAGAACCTTTCAAAACCACATTATTGGTATAACTGTTCACACCGTTCCCCATCAAATTACGCCACGCATCTTTCACATCAATTTCATCCATGCCAGATTGCAATTTATTGACCTCAATAATTTGCTTTAAAACATCACCAATTGTACTTTGATTATTTAGTCTTTTTGCCATAGTCATCGAGCTTTATTGCCCCTGTTTTTTTATAATGATATTCTTTTTTCTCTGCATTTAAGACAACCAGTTCTGTAGGAGTCAAAGTCAATATTTCCTCACTCCATTTCATATATGGAGTATTATAATCTAAAAAAGTTTGATCATCTTTAAAACGAACTTTTACATTTTCGAACGTATCATTCACCAAAAAAGTACCATCCAATTGTGGCATCACCTTCTTTCGAATACCACTGTTATTTTTATCAATTTGAAAATAATCAAAGGATTCATTAACACCATATTTTTTCTCATTTCCATCATCAAAAACCACTTTTTCAATTTCCCAATAACCGTTGATTTTTGCAACTTCAGCAGGGGTTATTTTTTGTTTACACCCAACAAACAAAAGGGCGACAAGTAAAACACCGAATACTTTTTTCATAGAATAATCATTTTTTTAAGGAGCTATTTCCTGCTATCCGCTTGTATCTTTTTTATCTCGTAAAAAACGAGATAAAAAAGGATACCGCTTCTATCAGGGCTAGGGCATCCCGTTTATAAAGATCTTTAGTTAACACAACAAAGTTAATCTTTAAAAATCCAAAGAAAATAAAAAAATGCAATCTCATTAAACTATTTTCTATAATTTTGATCATACCCAAAACCAATATTTGCAACCATGTCAAAATCAATACTATTGTTATTCGCTGCATTGTTTTGCATTAATTGCTCATCTGATACTACAGACCCAGTTCCCACTCCTACACCAACAGAAACACTATACTTTCCACCACTTACAGGTACAACTTGGGAAACTAAATCTATCGAAAGTCTCGGTTGGAAATCCTCCGCAGTACAACCTCTTCTTGATTATCTAGAACTCAAACATTCCAAAGGATTTATCATTCTTGTCAACGGCCGTATAGTAATGGAAAATTATTTCAATGGTCATAACGCCACTACCAATTGGTATTGGGCAAGTGCTGGAAAAACGTTAACATCAACCCTGGCAGGAATTGCTCAACAAGAAGGTATTATTAATATCAACAATAAAGTATCTGATTATATAGGTACCGGCTGGACAAGTATGCCATTAGCAAAAGAAAATTTGATTACCAACAAACATTTACTCACTATGACTTCCAGCATTGAAGATATTGCCAATGGCGATGCTGTAGATCCAGCACACCTAACTTATAAAGCCGATGCAGGGACCCGTTGGGCGTATCACAATGTCTATGTAAAACTACAAGATGTTATCGCAGCAGCTTCAGCACAAACATGGACAAACTATTTTAATACCAAATTGAGCGATAAAATAGGAATGAACGGAACCTGGATACAACTTGACAACAATAGTGTATACTGGAGTACCACACGAAGTATGGCACGTTTTGGATTACTAATGTATAATAAAGGAAAATGGGATAATAGCGTAATTCTGAATGAAGATTATTTCAATCAAGCCACGAATACTTCCCAAAATATTAACTTAGGGTACGGTTATTTATGGTGGTTAAATGGGAAAGCCAATTATCATTTACCACAATCACAAGCTACTTTTCAAGGAAGTATTATCCCAACAGCTCCAAACGATATGTTTATGGCTTTGGGGAAAAACGACCAAAAAATCTACGTTGTACCAAGTAAAAAAATGGTAGTCATCCGAATGGGAGATGCTGCCGATAGCGTCAATCTTGCTCTATCCGATTTTGATGAAACGCTTTGGACAAAAATAAGTGCTTTATATCAATAACAAATTACTTTTGTCTTTGCTTTATCCTTCTCATCAATCCTAAAAAGAAAAAAACCAAACCAACAATCAATAATGCATAATAAAATGTAATATTGATTTCTCTAATACCATTGGCTAATACAAAAGCTCCAATACTTATAAAATAAAAAAATATTGGACTGGCATTTTTTATAGAAGAAAAATCCATGAACTATTATTTAAAAAAACTATCTACGAATTCGTATTTATTAAAAACTTGCAAATCTTCAATTCCTTCACCAACACCAATGTATTTTACTGGAATCTGAAATTGATCTGAGATACCAATAACAACACCTCCTTTGGCAGTACCGTCCAATTTAGTAACGGCTAACGAAGTAACTTCAGTTGCAGCGGTAAATTGTTTCGCTTGCTCAAACGCATTTTGACCTGTAGAACCGTCCAAAACCAACATTACATCATGTGGTGCATCGCCAACTACTTTTTGCATTACACGCTTAACTTTAGAAAGTTCATTCATCAAGTTAATTTTATTATGCAAACGACCCGCTGTATCAATAATAACAACATCTGCATTTTGAGCCACTGCCGATTGCAACGTATCAAAAGCTACCGAAGCTGGATCACTTCCCATTTCTTGTCTTACGATAGGAACTCCAACTCTGTCTGCCCAAATTTGCAACTGATCGATAGCTGCTGCACGAAAAGTATCAGCCGCACCCAAAACCACATTGAAACCAGCTTTCTTAAATTGATAGGCTAATTTCCCAATCGTTGTTGTTTTACCTACTCCGTTTACACCAACAACCATTAAAACATACGGTTTGGTATTTACCGGGATAACAAACTCAGTACCTTCGCCTGTATTGGTTTCAGATAATAGTCCCGCGATTTCATCTCTCAAAATCTGATTAAGTTCATCCGTTCCCAGATATTTATCCGCTTCTACCCTTTTTTCAATTCGAGTAATAATTTTAAGGGTTGTATTCACTCCTACATCCGAAGAAACAAGAATTTCCTCTAGATTATCCAGAACATCATCATCTACTTTTGATTTCCCTGCAACCGCTTTAGTTAATTTGGAAAAAAAAGTACTTTTTGTTTTCTCTAAACCTTTATCTAATGATTGTTTCGCCTGTTCGCTTAGGTTAGAGTCTTTTTTCTCTGAAGAGAATATTTTTTTAAAAAAGCTCATTTAAAATGGAGTTTTACGATTTGGAATTTACATTTGTCAACTTAAACAAAAATAATTAGAAATAAACCGACTTCTAATTAACGTAAAGATTTCTCAAAGATTGTTCAAATTTTGATGTAAATATATAAAATAAAAAAGCTACTTCCGAAAGAAAGTAGCTTATCTATAAAATGTAATGTGATTATTTCTTTTTCAAGAATTCATCAACTTCTTCAGGAGCCATAATAGATTCAACGAATGTATATGCGCCAGTTACTGGAGATTTCACCATTTTGATGGCTTTTGATAATCTCTTAGAAGATGTTTGTAACGATGCTACGGTTTTCTTTGCCATGATTCAAATGTTTTTTATGTTTTAATTAATCTTTAATGCAAGCATTATTAGATTTTATTAAAATCTCTAATTATTTAATTTCTTTATGAACAGTTACTCTTTTCAAGATTGGATTAAATTTTTTAATCTCTAATCTGTCTGGAGTATTTTTTTTGTTCTTAGTAGTTATATATCTTGAAGTACCTGCAACACCAGTAGTTTTGTGTTCAGTACATTCTAAAATTACCTGGATTCTATTTCCTTTCTTTGCCATCTTGCTATTTTTTTATTTTGGAAAAGATTATTTAATAAATCCTTCTGACTGCGCTTTTTTCAAAACTGCAGCGATTCCATTTTTATTAATTGTTTTTATCGTAGATGCTGCTACTCTAAGAGTAATCCATCTATCTTCTTCTGGAAGATAAAAACGCTTTTTAACTAAGTTTACAGAAAATTTTCTCTTAGTTTTGTTCATAGCGTGAGAAACGTTATTTCCTACCATCGCTCTTTTACCTGTAAGGTCACAAACTCTTGACATTATACTTATCTTTTATCGTTATTCAAAATCAGGGTGCAAAGAAAAGAAAAATAAACCTATAACCAAAATATTTATAGCTCTTTTTTCGAAATTTCTTTCAGTAACATTTCAAGCCCTTTTACAGAAGCTCTATCTATCACTTTTTCACGTGGTTGGCCAAAATCAAATTTTTCTACCATCACTTCATTTGGCGTAGCCAAAGCAATATAAACCGTTCCAACTTCAGCACTTGCATCTCCTTTGGATGGACCAGCATTACCTGTCGTTGCAATTGCATAATCTGTTTTTAGCAATGTTTTCACATTCAAAGCCATAGCTTTTGCGACTTCAGCACTCACAACGCTATGTTCCTCTATCAAATTCTTCGAAACACCTAATACATTTTGCTTTACTTCCGTCGAATAAGCTACAACGCTCCCTTTGAAATAACTGGAAGCCCCGGGAATCGAACTCAACAACTGCGCAATAGTTCCTCCAGTACAGCTTTCGGCAGTTGAAATGGTCTTATTTTGTCGTGTTAAAATTTGCCCCAAAATCACTTCAAGAGTTTCATCATCTTCAAAACCAACAATAATATCCCCTATTATTTTAGTCAAAGAAGCCACATTCTCTTCAATAGATTTCTCCAGCAATTGTTTATCAGTTCCTTTTACCGAGAGCCTCAATCGCACTCTTCCTGGCGCAGGCAAATAAGCTAGCTTTATAAATTCGGGCAAATTATTTTCCCATTCTTCTATTTGTTCCGCAACGGCGCTTTCTCCTCGACCATAAGTAAGTATCGTTTTATGAATAATATATGGACGATGATAATCCCGAACTACCTTGGGAATAATTTCATTTTCTATCAAATATTTCATTTCAAATGGCACTCCTGGAAGTGATACAAAAACAGTATTTTCCTTTTTCATCCATAATCCCGGAGCCGTACCTACTTGATTATGTAGCACTGTACATTTTGAAGGAACAAGAGCCTGATCTTTATTTATCTGGGTAATAGCTCGCTTATAAAAACCTTCAATCAATTCAGTTACATGCGCGAGAACAACTGTATCAACCACCAATTCGTCTTCAAAATAATCACAAAATGTTTTCTTCGTAATATCATCTTTTGTCGGCCCTAACCCTCCAGTAATAATAACAATATCAACTGTATTCTGAAGCTTTAAAAACGTATTCAAAATATGCTCCCGAGAATCACTTATTGATAACATCTCAAAGACTTCTACCCCAATTCTATCCAAGGATTTGGCTATAAAACCAGAATTTGTATCTACAATTTGACCAATTAAAATCTCATCTCCAATCGTAACTATTGCTGCTTTCATATTTTAAAAACTTTTGCACTATATTAAATAAAAAAATCCAACCGCTGCATTTACTCATACAACTGTTAGATTTTTATGTTTTATAGAAAATTAAACCAAAAAATTAAAGATCAAAATCTTTTCTTATCTCTTTAATAGCATCTTTAACCTGCGATTTAACGCTTTTATATGTTTCTATTATTTCTTTCTTTTTACCTTCTCTTTTAGTCCAAGCTTCTATCTGTAAAATCTCTTCAAATGCCACATTTAAACCAAGCAAATCTAATGTTGGTTTTAATTTGTGTGCAAAAGCATAAGCATGTTTAAAATCTTTACCTTTTATTCCTTCTCCTATTTGTGCCAAATCTGCAGGGACTTCAGTTACAAATAAATTCAAAACTTCATTTACAAATTCCGGATCATTATCTGAAAGTGCGTACACTTTTGCCAAATTATATTTTATCGCCATTATTTTACTTGTATTCTAAATAGTTTTTGTCCTTCTAAAAATCCTTCCAAAACATCATCTGATTTTATTGCCGCAACTCCCTCAGGTGTTCCTGTGAAAATAATATCCCCGATTTTTAACGTAAAAAATTGAGAAACATACGACACCAACTCATCAATATTCCATAACATTCTGTTAGAATTTCCTTTTTGTACAGTAATATTATTGTTCTTTAATTCAAAAGTAACATTTTCTAATGAAAGAAATTGGCTTTTAGGCAAAAATTCACCGATGACAGCCGACCCGTCAAATGCCTTAGCTTTTTCCCAAGGAAGTCCTTTTTCTTTTAACTTAGCCTGTAAATCTCTTGCTGTAAAATCAATCCCTACACTTATTTCGTCATAATATTTATGAGCGAATTTAGGTTCTATATATTTTCCAACTTTGGATATTTTAACAATAAGCTCAATTTCATGATGAACATCCTCAGAGAATTCAGGAATCACAAAAGGATGCTGTTTTAATAAAATTGCCGAGTCTGGTTTCAAAAATACAACAGGCTCCGAAGGTCTTTCGTTCTTTAATTCTTCAATATGACTGGCATAATTTCTGCCGATACAGATTATTTTCATACTTCTAGTTGTTGGTTGTTGGTTGCTGGTTGTTAGTTAAGAACTATCAACAAACAACTATCAACTTATTTCGTATTTAATTTTCTTAATTTAATTGCTGTTAAAACCTTCTTCGTATATAAAGGAAAATCTGCATTTTGTATCCAACTATAATAACCTGGTTCCGTTTCTAAGATTTTATCCACTTTGACTCCTTTGTGCTTCCCGAAGCTAAAAATCTCTTCTCCATCGGCATCAAAAGCAATCATTCCTGCAAAATCAGCTATTTTTTTTCTAGTAGTAAACTCAGACAACGCTTTCATGTCGTTTTCCAATTCAGGATAACGATCCAATTGCGCCATTAAAATTTCATAAGTTGCCATCGTATCCGCTTCTGCAGAATGTGCATTTTCTAATCCTTTTCCACAGTAAAATTTCAAAGCAGCACTTAAGGTACGCTCTTCCATTTTATGAAAAATAGTCTGTACATCTACAGAAACTCTGTTTTTCATATCAAAATCAACTCCAGCACGCAATAATTCTTCAGCAAGTAATGGAATATCAAAGCGATCTGAATTAAATCCAGCCAAATCGCTATCCTTAATCATATTATAGACTTGAGGAGCCAATTCCTTAAACGTTGGTTCATCCGCTACTTTCTCATCACTTATTCCATGAATAGCAGTTGATGAAGGCGGAATTGCAATCGTTGGATTCACCAGCCAAGTTTTGCTTTCTTTATTTCCATTCGGAAAAACTTTTAAAACTGATATTTCTACAATTCTGTCTTTTCCAATATCTATTCCTGTTGTTTCAAGGTCAAAAAAGCAAATTGGTTTATTGAGTTTGAGTTCCATTTTTTGTATTTAATTGCACAAATATAAAAATTTGGGCTTGATTTCATTTTAAAGTCAACATTAAAAACCATAAAAATAAAAAAACCCGACATTTTATAAATTAATGCCGGGTCTATTTTTATTTTATATTGATTTAATAATCTCTATTTACATCAAATGCTTCGAGATATTCAGCTACACGTTTTACAAAACTACCTCCTAAAGCACCATCTACAACACGATGATCATAGCTATGCGACAAGAACATTCTTTGGCGAATTCCTATAAAATCACCTTCAGGAGTTTCGATAACCGCAGGTACTTTTCGGATAGCACCTAAAGCTAATATTCCTACTTGTGGCTGATTAATGATTGGAGTCCCGAACACACTGCCAAAAGTCCCTACATTAGTAACCGTATATGTACCTCCTTGCGTGTCGTCTGGTTTTAATTTACCTAATTTAGCACGGTTTCCTAAATCATTTACCGCCTTAGCCATACCAACCAAGTTCAATTGATCTGCATTTCTAATAACTGGAACGATTAAATTACCATTAGGCAAAGCTGCCGCCATTCCTAAATTGATATCTTTCTTTTTTATGATAAAATCGCCTTGTACCGATATATTCATACCTGGATAATCCCTTAAAGCTTTTGCAACGGCTTCCATAAAAATTGGAGTAAAAGTCAATTTCTCCCCTTCTCTTTTTTCGAAAGCGGTTTTAACTTTATCTCTCCATTTTACAATATTAGTTACATCTACTTCGATAAACGATTGAACATGTGCAGAAGTCTGGATCGAAGCCATCATATATCCAGAAATCAGCTTGCGCATTCTATCCATTTCTATAATCTCATCACCTCCGTTTACCGAAACCGACGAAACCGTTTGTACTGGATTACTTTTTGCCGAATCTACAACTACTTCAATAGTATCAACAGTTTTTGGTTTTACCGAAATAGCCGTTGATTGAACACCTCTATTTTGTATGTAATTTAAAATATCATCTTTAGTAACACGACCCTCTTTTCCTGAACCAGCAATACTTTCTAACTCAGCCAAGGAAATCCCTTCTTCTTTTGCAATATTTTTAACTAATGGTGAAAAGAATTTATCGCTTTCAAAAAAACTAACTGGAGCCGCAACTGTTTCTTTGGCAACCTCAATCGTTTTTTCAATCTCTTCAACAATTGCTTCTGGAATATCTTGAATCGGAGTCTCAACATTATCACTTTCAGTTTCAATAATAGCAATAGTCTCCCCTACTTGAATCAAATCATCTTTACCAAATAATTTCTCAACAAGTATACCTGCAATCTCCGATGGAACCTCTGAATCAACTTTATCAGTCGCGATTTCCAAAACAGCTTCATCCGCCTCTATTTTGTCGCCAACTTCTTTTAACCAATTTGTAATGGTTGCTTCCGCAACACTTTCTCCCATTTTCGGAAGCTTTAATTCAAATCTTGCCATATTGTTAATCTAAAAGATTATTTCGGTTTTAATTTTGCGAAATTAATTAATTTTAAAAATAAAAATTACATTAAATATAATTTTATTTTAATTTCACAATTTCCCCTCTATCGTTAGGAGAATCGCTTCCAATACTAAAATTTGCATTTTTGGGTATTATTCTAAAGAAAACTCCTTTGTTTTTACATCTTTCGTGAATAGCTATACATTCCTTAAAAGAAACAAATTCATTATCTAAAATAATATGTAACCCGTTTCTTATTGAATTTGACAGCAAATTTACCTCTTTTTCTGCTTCCCAATCTAGAAAATCTACCTTTTTTTGAACAACCAAGCTTATTATTTCTGACAAGGTTTTTGAAGCAGATACTAACAAATAATTTTCTGGAGGAATTTTGGTTTTAGCTCGACCTTGAACTCTTTTTAGCATCGAAAAAAAAACAATTCCAATTTTCATAAATACTGAAAAAAGAAAAGAAACCTGAAAGTGTTTTTTATAGAAAAATTCCATCGCCTCTTGAAATCGCTTCATATAAACAGCATCTTTATTGGTACTCTCTCCTTTATAATGTATAACAGTAGTTTCATGAAAATAATAATTGCTTTTTCCCTTTTGTAATACCATATAAGACAAATCAATATCGTCTGAATACATAAAACAATCTTCGTCAAAACCACCTACTTCCTGATAAAGCTCCTTTTTTAAAAACATAAAAGCTCCAACCAATATCTCCACTTTACCTGTTTGGTTTTCAGATAAATGCTGAGCATAATAATTATTAAAGAGATTGGATTTTGGAAATATTTTATACAAACTCATGATTTTGGTAAAAGCAACCCAAGGCGTTGGAATTCCTCTTTTACTTTCAGGAAGAAAATTACCTGTTCCATCAACAAGTTTAACCCCTACAATACCTAAGTCATTTTTATTCTTAGCAAATGCTAATACTTTTTCGAAAGTATCTTCTGCAACGACCGTATCTGGATTTAAAATGCAAAGATATTCTCCTTTGGCTTCAGCAACTCCTATATTATTACCTTTTGGAAAACCTGAATTTTGATTATTCTGAATGAGTTTTACATTCGGAAAACGCGTTTTTATCATCTCACAACTACCGTCTTGGGAGTTATTGTCTACAACAATGATTTCAGAATCTATGTTTTTTAAAGCGTTTTCTACGCTTAGTACACAGAGTTCCAAAAAATAGCGGACATTATAATTGAGAATAATAACAGATAATTGCATTTTTCAAAGATATATTTTAAGACTTAAAATTCAAAATTCGCAAGCTTTGTGTTCATTACATTTTTAAATAGTAAAAAATAATTTCTCCTTTCATTCTTGCAATTAAAAATTCTCTGAAAGGGCTACTCTGAAAGTCCAATCGTCTTTACTGATACCATAATCCAATACTAAATTACAATCGTTGACTTTATTCCATTTTATTCTTAATCCTGTTCCCACTGCTGGAGTCCAATTATCGAAATGGTAGGTATCTAAATTGGATACCGAAGAAAGATTGCCATAGAAAACAGCTCCAAGAAAACCGTTTTTGGTAATATCGGTGCGATATTCTGCTTCCGTGTACAGCAAGGAATTACTGCGGTAACGGTTTCGGGTAAATCCTCTACCTGTTTTTCCGTAGCGATCCCAACCAACGCTTGGTAAATCCAAGTAATGGGGCTTCCCGTCAAAAACTGACCAATAAAACACTCTCATAGCCAAAACTTTATGACGGGTATCACTGAAAGAAATATACTTTCTGGCGTCAATATATATCGATTCCCAATTAGTGTCACTACCAAAAAAACTACTGTTAATTCTATAATCTGCTTCAAAATAATAACCTTGTTTGGGATTCAAAATATTTTTTCTGGAATCGTACAAAGCCTGAAAAGCGATTCCTGACGAGAGTTCGTTAGAGTAATCCCCTTGCTGATATTTATTAAAATCGGTTGGTTCCGAAATTTTTGAATCTTCAGAAATATCTTGATAGTTATCTAATTGAAAACCTAATCCCAAACCAAAATCCCCTTTTATTTTTCGAGTCGCAAATTGATAAAACCGAATTTGCTGATAATGAACTTCGGATTGTGGTTCTTTTGAACTGTTTCCGCCTAAACCGTATGTAAACTGAGGATAAATCATATACCTGTAGTCCCCAATAAAATTATATTTGTTGTCTTTGGTATAAATATAGGACTGGATAGGAAAGGAATACTGTCCCGTAAAACTGGTCGTTGGCGTAAAATATACTTCGGACATTTTAGTGTTTTCATGATTCTTGTCCAAATAGAAAGTGGTCACAAATGAAACCACAAGTCCGCCCTCGGAGCTTTTCATATCGGGAGCTGGCATCAACGAAAATGCAATTTTGCTTGGTTCTTTTTTCTTCGTAGTATCATTTTTTATAAAAATACTTTTCAGAATATGTTTCATATCCAAGCTATCACTTCTAAAATCTATTTTCTGTGAAAAGGAAGAAAATGAAGAAACCAAAACGATTAACAGAAGTAAATTATGTTTAATGAAACTCATAGATTTTATTTAGTATTGAAAAAGATTGTCACAAATTCACGATTTAAAAAAATCTAAATTCATAAAATCACCACAAATCTCTTTATCAATCTGTTATTACTAAGATTACAGATTTTTTATATGATAATTTTTAGAATTCCTGAATACGCTATTGTTCATTTTCTGTTAGTCTTTCAAAGATAATAAAAAATTAAAAAAACTTTTAGACAACAAATATTCTAAAACCTTAACTATGTTTGATATCTTGCTATTGATTTTTATCTGAACAATGAAATGGGCAAATTTTTGACACTTTTTTTTCTTATTACAACAACTTCCTATAGCCAAATTTCAGGCTGTACTGATAAGTTAGCTTCCAATTTTAATCCAAAAGCAACTAAAAATAACTGCCAATGTGTGTATGCTTCCGCAAAAGTAAAACCTAAATTTACTGCAAAACTTAGTGATTCAATATCAGAAACCTCAGGTTTGATTTCTTTTGATAATTTATTATGGACGCACAATGACCACGCTGAAACCACCTTTTACGGATTGGATTTGGAAGGAAAAATCAAGAAAAAAATCAACTTCCAAAAACTGAAATGCAATGATTGGGAAGATGTCGCTCAAGACAGTACTTATCTCTACATCGGTGACTTTGGAAACAATTATAGGGGTGATAGAAAGAATTTAAGAATATTAAGAATTCAAAAAAAGTCATTTTACACAACCAATCCTATCATTGATACAATTGCTTTTTCTTATCCCAATCAGACGGATTTTTCTCCAAAAAAACCTCATACAACCGATTTTGATTGTGAAGCTTTTGTAGTACAACACGATAGTATTTTTTTATTTAACAAACAATGGACATCTCAGAAAAGCAATATTTATTCCTTGCCAAAAACGCCAGGCACCTATACTGCCCATTTCAAAAAAACGCTCGATGTAGATGGGTTAATAACTGGTGCAACTACTTTGCCCTCACAAAAAGGTATTGTTTTGTGCGGGTATTCTAAATTGCTTCAGCCTTTTTTGGTTTTATTGTATGACTACAAAAACAATGATTTTGGCTCGTGTATCAGCCGTAAAATTAAAATTGCACTCCCATTTCATCAAATCGAAGCAATTGCAACAAAAGATGGTAAATTATTTTATATTACCAATGAAGCAACAGCAAGAAAACCTTTTGTTAATACACCTCAACAAATTCACACTATCGATTTGAGCCCTTATTTAAAACCTTAAACAAGAATACTTTTCACCTGCCTAAACGTGAGATTAATTCTCGGGAGTACGTCTCTGGCGGTTTTAGGAACTTGATGTTCCCAAAAACTATTTGTTTTTCCTGCCATTAATAAAAAAGAACCATGATGTAATGGAATTTCTATTTGTGGCAACTGCTTTAGCAATTTATGACGCAATCGAAACATTCGGGTTTCGCCAAATGTAACCGATGCAATATTCATATCTTTATTCTCGCTTTGTGTTTTGTCGCTATGCCAGGAAACTCCATCTTTGCCATTTCTATATAAGTTTAGTAAAACAGCATTGAATTTTATTGGAGTTTCATTCTCTACTCTGGTTTTAATAGTTCTTAATTCCTTTGGCCAATTAGATTTACCTAAAGTACTATCTCTATCATCATACCAAGCAATCATTCTGGGCGCTGTAACGATTTTGTCATACATAGGCATATCATATTCGCGCCACTCTGTATTATTCAATAAAATATTATAATAGTAATCTGACTCTTCTTTAGTAAAGAAACTGTCAATCAGCATCAAATCGGCATCGGGTACATCAAATATTTTTTTACCAGCTGTACCTGATGAGAACATTTCGGTATCTTCAAAGAGAATCATAAACTATTAAATTATATTGTTGCTATTTCTTTAGTTTCGAAACGTTTCACTTTTCCGGGATATTTCTCTGCATACGCATAAATGAGATGCATACTATATTGATTGCTTCGGTAAGGTGTGACGCAATCTTTTATCTCCGAAAGTTCTGTAAACCCAACATCTGATGGAATATACCCCATTCCATAAAAGTGTCCATTCTCTACCCAAATACAACTGCGTTCTTCTATAGCTATACCTTTATCTATAATAACAAAATTGGGTCTATTGTCTAACAAAAAGGCAATAGCATTTTCTATTTGTCCGTTGTGACAATCAACATCAGGTAAATTTTCAGAATTATTTTTTTGGAAAAATTCTCCAACTATTGACATTCCGTATTGACAGAATCTATGATCTATTTTAAACTGTTGGGCAAGGTTTTGCAAAACCGTTATCCCATCATACTGGCTATTAAATTCCTGAATACAATTTTGAAACTTGGTTAGTTTCCCAATTGCCAAATACTTATATCCATTTCGGGCTTCATATTCATACAATCCGAATTTGGATTCAAAGCGTTTTAATGCCCTGTTATGCATTGGCCACAGCCTCTTAATCTCATCACATTCCAACAGAAGCGCCATCAATTCAGTACCACAAACTTCAAAGGAAATTCCGTAAATATCTTTTAAGAAATTCTGCCTTTGCGCATTCACGTTATGACCGCTAAAATGAGAAGCAACACGCTTTTTTAAGTTAACCGCTTTTCCAACATAGATTACTTGTTTCAATTGATTATAAAAATAATACACCCCTATTTTTTCAGGCAATTGCTCAAAGTCCTGAGGAGGTAAATTGGGAGGCAACTGCTGATCCTGTGCTGTTTTTTTAATCATTTTATCCATCTCACCATCTGTGTCCCATTCTAGCAATTTGGAAAATAATATAGCGGTCGCATCGGCATCACCGCCAGCACGATGTCGATTCTCTAAATTTATTTCTAACGAATTACAAAGATTCCCTAAGCTGTACGAACTTAGTCCTGGCTTAATTTTTCTTGTGGCACGAACCGTACATAGTTTTCTTGCCGTCCATTTAAATCCAGCTTCTTCTAATTGATGGCGAACAAAGGAATAATCAAAATTAACATTATGTGCCACAAAAATACAGTCAGTTAGCATCTCCAAGACTTTTTCGGAAACATCATCAAAAATGGGAGCATTGCGCACCATATTATTATCAATCCCTGTTAGCGCAAAAATAGGAAGTGGTATTTCCTTTTGAGGATTTACAAGCGTTTCCCAACGGTCAATTACCTTTGTCCCGTCATGAATAACAATGGCTATTTCTGTAATGCGACTCCCTTTGGCATTGCCTCCTGTAGTTTCTATATCTACTATGGCGTATTCCTGCTTTTTCATAAAGTATCTAACGTGACTATTGTTCTTGTAACTAACCTATTATCTTACCTTTAAAATACTTTACAAAAATAGGACGTTAAATCACTATAAAGCATATATTTGTAGTGACTTAAAATCCCTTTAACGTATGTTGTATATTTCTGACAATCTTAAATGGCTCCGAAGCAAGCGTAATTTGTCTCAACAAGAAGTGGCAGGCGGAATGACTTTGCCTCTCGATCGCTATAAGAAATATGAATATGGTAAAAACACACCACCAGCCGAAACGCTTGTGATTATTTCGCGTTATTATCATATCAGTATCGATTTGCTTTTGACGGTTGATTTACGGAAAATCTCCATTGAAAATTTGATGCAATTAGATGACAACCGAATTGTTTTACCCATAACTGTTGATCAAGATGGCAACAACCTCATCGAAATTATTCCACACAAAGCGCAAGCGGGCTATTTAAGTGGCTACGCCGATGCTGAATACATCGAAAACCTGCAGCAAATAGCACTGCCGTTTTTAGGTTTGGGCAAAA
This sequence comes from Flavobacterium sp. WC2509, assembly GCF_052683105.1. Taxonomy (NCBI): domain Bacteria; kingdom Pseudomonadati; phylum Bacteroidota; class Flavobacteriia; order Flavobacteriales; family Flavobacteriaceae; genus Flavobacterium; species Flavobacterium sp. WC2509. The sequence continues at coordinate 998,183 of NZ_JBQZFG010000001.1, forward strand.
TGAGAGCTTTCCCTATTAATGGCGATTCTATGCCACCACACACCAATCAATCGTTTGTAGTTGGGAAATATGTGGATAATCTGGGGGAGATAAAGCAGAATAAAACATACATATTCATTACTTCCAGCGAAGGCATAACCTATAAACGACTCGGTAATAAAAATGACAATTCACTGACTGTAGTTGCTGATAATATTATTTACAGTCCCTACGAAATCAAACTTTCTGATATTTTGGAAATTTGGGAATATGTATGTCATATTGGAAGGGATGATACTAAAACTTTACTATCAGAATCTGATACTGTGAAAGAAATGTTCCTTGAGCTGAAAAGAGATATTAAGGAAATAAAACAGAAACAATAATAATTTACTCAAATATTTCAATTGTCTAACAATTAAAACAACATCCTTTTTACCAGACTTAATATATAAAAGGAACAAAACTTATATTAGACACTCTTCTTAATTAAAAAAATAGAGAAGACAATTCAAATCAAATGAATCAGAAAAAGCACTTCGTCTAAATAATTTCAACCTTCATAATAATAAACTACCTTTGCGCTAGTTTTTTTGAGACCTAACTATTAGAGACTACGCCTCAAAAAGAAATAAAAAACTCAGCAAATACAATCAATTACAAGCATGAATTACCTTTCAGTAGAAAATATATCAAAATCTTTTGGAGAACGAACACTCTTTAAAGACATTTCGTTTGGAATCAACAAAGATCAAAAAATCGCTTTTATCGCCAAAAATGGTTCGGGAAAAACCACCATTATGAGCATCATCAATGGGTATGACGAGCCAGATAGTGGACAAGTCGTGCTTAGAAAAAGCATCCGAATGGCATTTTTGTCACAAGACAATAAATTGCAAGATGAATTAACGATTGAGGAAAGCATTTTTGCATCTGATAACGAAAGCCTGAAAGTAATTGAAGCGTATGAAAAAGCATTAGAAAATCCAGAAGACGAGGAAGCGTACCAAAAAGCTTTTGACGGAATGGACCAACATAATGCTTGGGATTTTGAAACACAATACAAACAAATTTTGTTCAAATTGAAGTTAGAAGACTTCAAACTGAAAGTAAAAAGCCTTTCGGGTGGACAGAAAAAAAGGTTGTCTCTTGCCATAATTTTGATTAACCGTCCCGATTTATTGATTCTGGATGAACCAACGAATCACTTGGATTTGGAAATGATCGAATGGTTGGAGAGTTATTTTGCCAAAGAAAATATCACGTTGTTTATGGTAACGCACGACCGTTTCTTTTTGGAACGTGTTTGTAATGAAATTATCGAACTAGATAACGGAAAAATATACCAATACAAAGGTAACTACTCGTATTATTTAGAGAAAAAAGAAGAGCGTATCGCCTCTGAAAACGCAAGTGTCGATAAAGCGCAAAACTTATTTGTAAAAGAATTAGAATGGATGCGTCGCCAGCCAAAAGCGAGAACGACCAAATCTAAATCACGTCAGGATGATTTTTATGACATTAAAGAAAAAGCTCAAAGCCGTCGTAAAGAAAATGTCGTAGAGCTCGAAATTAATATGGAACGCATGGGAAGCAAAATTATTGAGCTTCACAAGATTTCTAAAAAATTTAAAGATCATGTAATTCTGGATAACTTCAGCTATGATTTTCAACGTGGGGAACGCATTGGAATTATTGGTAAAAATGGAACTGGGAAATCTACTTTCTTAAACTTACTTACTGGGGCTTTGCCTCTCGATGGCGGAAAAGTAGTTGTAGGCGAAACCATTAAAATTGGATATTACACTCAAACTGGAATTAACCCAAAACCTGGTCAGCGTGTGATTGATATTATTAAGGAATACGGTGAATTTATTCCTTTGTCCAAAGGACGTATGATTTCGGCTTCTCAATTGTTAGAGCGTTTTCTTTTTGATGCTAAAAAACAATACGATTTTGTTGAAAAACTGAGCGGTGGCGAATTAAAACGTTTGTATTTATGTACTGTTTTGATTCAGAATCCAAACTTCCTGATTCTTGATGAGCCTACGAATGATTTGGATATTGTGACTTTGAACGTGTTGGAAAGTTTCCTTTTGGATTACCCAGGTTGTTTGGTTGTAGTGTCGCACGACCGTTATTTTATGGACAAAATCGTGGATCAGTTATTCGTTTTTAGAGGTCAAGGTGAAATTGAAACTTTCCCTGGAAATTATTCTGATTTTAGAGCTTATGAAGACAGTAACGATGTAGCCCAAAAAGAGGATAATAAAACCGAAAAGAAAGAGTGGAAGCAAAATAATCCAACAGGAAATTTAACTTTTAATGAGCAAAAAGAATTTCAGAAAATAGAGAAAGAAATCAAAGATTTGGAACTAGACAAATCTAAAATCGAGCAATTATTCGCCGATGGAAAAGTAGCCGATGCTGATATTGAAAAGAAAGCCAAAGAACTCGAAAACCTCATCAAAAAAATGGAAAACAAAGAGGAAAGATGGTTTGAACTTTCTGCGAAGTTAGAAGGATAAGACTTTGCTTTTTTATAATTATAATCCCTAATACTTCTAGATTTAAAGTCTGAAAGTATTGGGGATTTTTTTATTTTTAAATTATATAACTTTTATCCTATATTTAAAGAATTATTTAAATCAAGTTGATTGCTTTACTAAAATCACTTACTATGAGAAATACTTTACTTATAATTAATTTACTCTTTACTTTTTCAGGTTTCAGCCAAACAACTTATGAAATAAAAGACTTTGAGAAATCTGAAATTCCCAAAGTTTTTAGTACCGAATGGCGTATTTTAAATTCTTCAAACAAATGTTTTTCTATTATTGCAAATAATGATAATATTCAAGTTACCAAAAGAACATATTCTCCAATCCTTGAATATCTTTTGCCCGAAGGAAAACTCATAGCTATTGATAAAGGAGAATGGGGTGGAGGATTATATTACAAACCTAATGACACCATTAACAAAAGCTTTTCCGTTAATGGAGTTGAAAGAAAATTAAAGGATACAAAATGGTTCCCTGATAGCAGCTTAAACAAATTAACAAAGAGTACGCTAAGCATAATGGGGGGTAATATTATGTCTGTTTTTTCATTTAATGGCTCCCTTTATTTCATGGACGCTTTAGCACATATGGGAACAAATAAAGGAGTTTTATATAAAATAGAACAACAAAACGATTCTTTTTTAATTTCTAAAGTAATAGATTTCGACAACGCTCCAAGAGTTGTTTATCCAATAGATGACACTATTTTTGTTGCGACATTTGATCGCTTTTATACCATAAATAAAGAAATGGAAAAGACATTGATTTTCAAAGACCTTTTCTGGTATGGTTTAGGCCCATTTTCTATTACCCCGATTGGGAACACATATGTATATCTTGGTCTAGCAGGAGGATTTGCAAAAATCAATTTATTAAAAAAAGATTTAGAGTTATACAAATACAAATATATCAAAGAATAGAAAAACATATGATAATTTCTAACTCCGAGAAGCCTCACGTCTTCGACACCGTTCTAATCTCATATCCAAAATTTTATCCAAATGACAAAAAAACATTATTTCATCGCTTTATTCTTATTATGTTTTTGCAACAATTCATTTGCCCAAACACAAGCAGAAATGAACGCAACAGCAAATGCCAATTATAAAAAAGCTGATACCCAACTGAATAAAGTCTATAAGCAACTGATGGCTATTTTGGATAAAAATGAAAAAACATTATTAATTCAAGCTGAAAAAGATTGGGTGAAATTTCGTGATTCCCACTGCAAATTTGAAGCCTCTCAATATGAAGGAGGAAGTATTCAGCCTTTAATCTATTCCACTTGTTTAGAAGAATTAACAGAGAAAAGAATTGCAGAAATTAAAGCAAGTATAAAAGATAGAAATAGGTAAAAACTAATTTCCTTTGAACAAAAAAAACCACAACAAAGTCTACTTTGTTGTGGTTTCTTGTTTTAAAAGTATACAATTTGTATAGTTATTCTATACGATGTATATAGTTATTCTATACGATTTGTATAGTTCTACTATATGATTTGCATAGTTCTACTATACGATATATATAGTTGTTCTATATGATGTATATAGTTCTACTATACGATATGTGTATATAAACTATACGATATACATAGTTGTTCTATACGATGTGTATATATAAACTATACAAATCGTATATATAAACAAAAACCACAACTAAGTCTTACTCTGTTGTGGTTTCAATTTATAAACATGATAAGTACTACCAAGCAATTGGATTATAATCTTTCAAGAATTTTCCGCACCAATGTTTTCCAGTATTAATACCATCAAACAAAGGATCCATAACGCGTGCAGCACCATCAACAATATCCAATGGTGGCTGAAAATCTTGTTCTTCTTGTTTTCTTTTTGCTAATTCTGCCGGATCTTCATCGGTTACCCAACCAGTATCAACGGCATTCATAAAAATCCCGTCTTTAGCCAAAGTTCCAGCGGCAGTATGTGTAAGCATATTCAAGGCGGCTTTCGCCATATTGGTATGCGGGTGACGATCTTCTTTAAAATCTCTGTAAAATTTCCCTTCCATCGCTGAAACATTAATAATATGTTTTTTGCCTGTATTGTCTTTTTTCATCACTTCCGAAAGCCGATTACACAACACAAAAGGTGCTACCGAATTCACTAATTGCACTTCAATCATCTCGGTAGTTTCAATTTGTCCCAATTTCAATCGCCAGCTGTTAACTTTTCGCAAATCGACTTGCTGTAAATCGGCATCGAGTTCTCCTTCCGGAAAAACTTCTTGTGCGACCAATGCATTATCAAAAGAATATGGAATCTGCGATAATTTGGCGGAAGCCCTTAAACCAATTCCAGGCTCGGGTCCGTGCCAAGTTACTGGCATATTCTGGTTGGAAGAAGCTCCAGAAGTCAATACTTTTAATTCATCCAAACAATTAGTATGATCCAATAATAATTCTTGCGCTTGTTGTGGCAATGCAGGTATTGGCAGTTCTTCGTTTTCCATCAAATGCGTATAGAATCCTGCTGGTCTTCTCACCGTTTGCGCAGCATTATTAATCAGTATATCTAATCGACCGTATTTTTGCTCAATAAAATTGCAAAAAATCTCCACACTTGGAATATGTCGCAAATCCAATCCGTGAATTTTTAATCGGTGTCCCCACTCATTAAAACCCTCTTCCTTCGAAAAACGCAAAGCCGAATCTACAGGAAAACGAGTTGTAGCAATTACTGTAGCCCCACCCCTTAGAAGCATCAAAGTGATATGGTAGCCAATTTTTAGGCGAGAACCTGTAATCACGGCAATTTGTCCTTTTACATCGGCAGTTTGAAAACGTTTAGCATAATTAAAATCACCACAATCGGAACACATCGTATCGTAAAAATGATGCATTTTAGTAAACTCCGTTTTACATACATAGCATTTTCTAGGCGTTTCCAGTTCCAGTTGTTCTTTATTAGAAAGATCATTCATTGCCAATAATTTTGGGGCAACAAAAATACTGGCTTCTCTCGCCGAACGAATTCCGGTTTCCTTACGAGCAGTTCTGTCTTTCTTTTCCTGTTTGCGCTTGGCAACGGCCTTTCCGTCTTTTTTTCTTTTAGCAAGTTCATCACGATCTGGGCGTGAAAATTGACCCGCAGCCTTAATTAAAGCTGTTCGTTGTTCTTTTGGAATATCAAAAATTTGATCGGTATCGGTGTTTAATTGCGCCAAAATAGCAATACATCGGTCAATTTCTCCCGAAGTGATGGCGGTTTTATTTTCTTTTTCTTTAATCATCATTATAAAAAACAAGTATTTTCATTAGCAAAAATACCAAGGGTGCAAATATAGTGTTTAAACTGAATAGTAATAAGTTGCTCCAAATTATTCAGACTTCAAAAAATCTGTACAAATCTGCAAAATCTGTGTGCTGATATTTTCACGCAGATTTATGCAAATTATTCAATTAAGAGAATTACGCCTTTTTCGTATCTTCGTGGCTTCTTTTTAAAAGTCCAAATAATTCCTATGCTCTTCCAAATCAAATCCTATATTAAATTCCTTTGGCATTCCAAAAACGAACATGCTGTACATTCGCCATTTGTCTTTACTTTGATTACCAAATGCTTTTATGATAAAAAATCAAAATCAGAATATACTATTTTAAAGGAATATAGAAATTCACTTTTAGAAAATAAAAATACTATTGAAGTAACGGATTTTGGTGCAGGCTCCAGAGTTTTTAAATCGAATACCAGGCAAATTGCTCAGATTGCTAAAACCGCAGGAATTTCTCCAAAACGTGCTGAATTATTATTTCGACTTGTCAATTATTTTCAGACTGAAAGTATTTTAGAAATTGGAACATCTCTTGGATTAGCCACTTCTGCCCTGTCTTTAGGAAATCCAAAAGCATCTATTGTAACTTTAGAAGGTTGTCCAGAAACAGCAAAACAAGCACAATTGCAATTTCAAAAATTCAATTTCAATAATGTCGAATCTGTAATAACGGAATTTAATAATTACTTTAAAAACCATCAACTATCAACCACCAACCATCAACTAATATACTTCGACGGCAACCATTCTAAAAAAGCGACTTTAGACTATTTCGAATTATTATTACCTACAATTACCAACGAAACTGTATGGATTTTTGATGACATTCATTGGTCTGCAGATATGGAAGAAGCTTGGGAAATCATTAAAAAACATCCAAAAGTTACTGTAAGTATTGACACTTTTCAATGGGGATTGGTATTCTTTAGATACGAACAACCCAAACAACATTTTATTATAAGAACTTAGATTTAAAATTAGCCTTATGGATATCAATCAAATTTTTGAAAACAACCAAAATTGGATCATCAAACAACTCGAAATAGATGATCAGTATTTTGACAAACTAGGAAAAGGACAGTCACCAGAATTTCTCTATATCGGTTGTTCGGATAGTCGCGTTTCTGCCGAGGAACTGATGGGTTTAGAACCTGGAAAAGTATTCGTACACCGTAACATTGCTAATATGGTTCCTAATACCGACCTCAATTCCATGTCGGTTATTAATTATGCAGTTGTTCATTTAAAAGTAAATCACATCGTCGTTTGTGGTCATTATGGCTGTGGTGGTGTTCTTGCGGCTATGCAACAATCGGATTTAGGGATTTTAAATCCATGGCTGAGAAACATTCGAGACGTGTACCGACTTCATCAAAAAACATTGGACAAGATAGAGAACGAAGAAGAAAAATATAAAAAACTGGTAGAATTAAACGTTCAGGAACAATGTATCAACGTTATCAAAACAGCCGAAGTACAAAGAGCTTTCAAAGACCGAAACTTAAAAGTTTACGGATGGATTTTTGATATTCACAGCGGACAATTAATTGACTTGAAAATCAACTTTACAGAGATTTTGAAAGATATCACTCAGATTTACACAATAGCAGACTAATATCTCTTGCCTTTTAAAAGCAAAACATTAGCTTTTTCTAATACAAATTTGGCGTAAAAAAAGGCAGTCACCCCCATGACTGCCTTTTTTAAACCAAATAACCAATTTTAATCTAATGATATAGGCTAAATTATTATTTAACTAACCAAAAATAATTTCAACCCTTACATTTATACAAATGTACAATATGAAATTAAAAATAAAGCAAAATAAATCGTTAATATAAATATAAAATCGCCAAAATACATACTTTTTTATTTTTTGTATTTTTATTACTACAAATTTATTGTTTCAAAATAAACAAAAATCTCCATTCCTACAATTTAATAACAAAACCGTCTATACGCTCAAAATCCATTTCTGACCAATAAATTCATAATAGCCCATTCCTACATGATATTAGCTTTATTAAATTGTAACAAAAAACCAGCAACAACTACTTATCATAAATTAAAAGTCTTTTGTACTTTTAAAATAAAATCAACAATATAAAATTCTGATGAAAAACCCACTTATAAAAATCACCAATATCAAAAGAGATTTTGTTCTTGGAAACGAAATCGTTTATGTACTCAAAGGCATAGATTTAGAAATTAATAAAGGGGAATATGTAGCATTAATGGGACCTTCAGGATCTGGAAAATCTACATTAATGAATTTATTAGGTTGTTTAGACACTCCTACATCTGGTACTTATATTTTGAATGGGAAAAATGTAAGCCATATGAAAGACGACGAATTGGCCGAAATCAGAAACAAAGAAATTGGTTTTGTTTTTCAAACATTCAATCTTTTACCAAGAACAACAGCACTTGATAATGTAGCACTACCTATGATATATGCTGGATACTCAAAATCAGAACGTACTATTCGCGCCACCGAAGTTTTAACTCAAGTAAATCTTAGCGATAGAATGGACCATCAACCCAATCAACTTTCTGGAGGACAACGCCAACGTGTGGCTATAGCCAGAGCATTGGTAAACAAACCATCTATCATACTTGCTGATGAACCAACAGGAAATCTAGACAGTAAAACATCTCTAGAAATCATGAAACTTTTTGGTGATATTCATGCAAACGGAAACACTGTTATACTTGTAACTCACGAAGAAGAAATAGCAGCTTATGCTCACAGAGTAATTCGTTTGAGAGATGGAATTATTGAAAGCGACACTAGTAAAGTTTAACTGTTTATTTGTTTAATCGTTGAATTGAATAAACGATTAAACAAATAACCGATTAAACAAATAACCGATTAAACAAATAACCGATTAAACAGCAAAAATGAAAGTATACACCAAAACAGGTGACGGAGGAACTACAGCCCTTTTTGGAGGCACCCGAGTACCAAAAGACCATATTCGCATAGAAAGTTACGGAACGGTTGACGAATTGAATTCCTATATTGGACTCATTCGTGACCAAGAAATAAACAATCATTACAAAGATATTTTAATCGAAATTCAAGATCGTTTATTTACTATCGGGGCCATTTTAGCAACTCCTCCTGAAAAAGAAGTTATGAAAAATGGTGAACTTCGATTAAAAAAACTCGGTATAACTGAATCCGATATCGAATTATTAGAAAAAGAAATAGACACTATGGAAGAAGTACTTCCGCCAATGACTCATTTTGTATTGCCTGGAGGACATCAAACAGTGTCATATTGTCATATAGCAAGATGCGTTTGCCGTCGTGCAGAACGATTAGCGGTGCATTTAAGTCATAATGAACCTGTTGCCGAAATAGCAATTAAATACTTAAACCGACTTTCTGACTACCTTTTTGTATTGGCACGAAAGTTGTCATTTGATTTAAACGCTGATGAAGTAAAATGGATACCGAGGAAATAGATTTCAGATTGAAGAGTAACGATTTTTGATTTCAGATTTATTAAAAATAAAAAAAAATATTTAAAAAACTAAATATCAACAACTTAAATATTCAATAGAATTATTTATTTAAATCAAAAATCGTTAATCCAACATCAAAAATCAGCAATCAACAAAACGTTCTTAACTTTATAAAAAATAAATCGTTTTTTACTTGTCTTTTTCAGTAAAAAATTTATTTTTGCACAAAACTAAATCGACAGATATGTATTGGACATTAGAATTAGCATCATATTTAAGCGATGCGCCGTGGCCTGCTAACAAAGACGAACTTATTGACTACGCTATTAGAGCTGGAGCTCCATTAGAAGTAGTAGAAAACCTTCAATCAATTGAAGATGAAGGCGAGATATATGAATCAATGGAAGAAATTTGGCCAGATTATCCAACGGACGAAGATTATCTTTGGAATGAGGATGAATATTAAAAAGTAAACCAAGAAAAAGTCTCAAAAGAGGCTTTTTTTTTGTTTAAATTTACGCAGATATATTAAAATAGAAATAAAAACAGATCATGAGTTTCATAAACAGTATTATTAAAATCTTTGTTGGAGATAAATCCGAGAAAGATGTAAAGGCTTTACAACCGTATTTAAATAAAATAAAGACTTTTGAAAGCACTTTACAAGCTTTGTCACATGACGAATTAAGAGCTAGAACCGTTTTTTTTAAAGAAAAAATAAAACAGGCTCGTTCTGAAAAAGATGCTAAAATTGCTTCCCTTAAACTAGAAGTAGAAAGCATTGAAGACATCGACAAACGCGAAGATATTTATATTGCTATTGATGCTCTTGAAAAAGAAGCTTACGATATCTCTGAAAAAACATTACTAGAAATTCTTCCAGAAGCTTTTTCAGTAGTTAAAGAAACTGCAAGACGTTTCAAAGATAATACTCAAATTACTGTAGCTGCTACTCCAAAAGATAGAGAGCTTTCTGCTTCAAAAAGTTATATTACCCTTGATGGAAACAATGCAATCTGGGCTAACACTTGGAATGCGGCAGGGAAGCAAATTACTTGGGACATGATTCACTATGATGTTCAATTAATTGGTGGAATGGTGTTGCACGAAGGTAAAGTTGCAGAAATGCAAACAGGGGAAGGTAAAACTTTGGTGGCTACTTTGCCATTATATTTAAATGCTTTAACTGGAAACGGTGTGCATTTGGTAACTGTGAATGATTACTTAGCAAAACGTGATAGTACATGGAAAGCGCCTTTATTCGAATTTCACGGCTTGACTGTTGACTGTATTGACAATCATCAGCCAAGTACTGAAGGAAGAAGAAATGCTTATAATGCAGACATTACTTATGGTACGAATAACGAATTTGGTTTTGATTACCTAAGAGATAACATGTCTCATTCTCCTGAAGATTTAGTTCAAAGAAAACACAATTATGCAATTGTCGATGAGGTCGATTCTGTATTAATTGATGATGCCCGTACACCACTTATCATTTCTGGGCCAGTTCCACAAGGAGACCGTCATGAATTTAATGAGTTAAAACCAAAAATCGAAAATTTGGTTGCCTTACAGCGTCAACTGGCAAATGGTTTTCTTACCGAAGCAAAAAGATTAATCAAAGAAGGAAATACTAAAGATGGTGGTTTCCAATTATTGAGAGCTTATAGAAGTTTACCAAAAAACAAAGCTTTAATTAAATTTTTGAGTGAAGAAGGAATTAAACAATTGCTTCAAAAAACCGAAAACTCTTACATGCAGGATAACAATCGTGAAATGCCGAAAGTGGATGAAGCATTGTATTTTGTAATTGAAGAAAAAAACAACCAAGTTAGTTTAACTGATAATGGTGTCGCCTTTCTTTCAAAAGATACTGATTCTGACTTTTTTGTCCTTCCAGACATTGGAACTGAAATTGCTGCTATCGAAAAGAAAAAATTAGACAAAGATGCCGAAGCAGAAGAAAAAGAAAGATTATTCCAAGATTTTGGAGTAAAAAGCGAACGTATCCATACTTTGACTCAACTTTTGAAAGCATATTCTCTTTTTGAAAAAGATGTAGAATATGTTATCATGGACAATAAAATCATGATTGTTGATGAGCAAACAGGTCGTATTATGGATGGTCGTCGTTACTCAGACGGTTTACACCAAGCGATTGAAGCCAAAGAAAATGTAAAAATTGAAGCAGCTACTCAAACATTTGCAACGGTTACATTACAGAACTATTTCAGAATGTATAGCAAACTGGGAGGTATGACTGGAACAGCTGTAACTGAAGCTGGAGAACTTTGGGAAATTTACAAACTAGATGTTGTTGAAATTCCAACTAACAGAGGAATCTCTCGTATAGACAAAGAAGACTTTATCTACAAAACTACTCGTGAAAAATTCAATGCAGTAATTGAAGACGTAACCGAATTATCGAAAGCAGGAAGACCAGTTCTTATTGGTACTACTTCTGTTGAGATATCAGAATTATTAAGCCGTATGTTGAAAATGCGTGGTGTAACTCACAACGTATTGAATGCAAAAATGCACAAACAAGAGGCTCAAATTGTAGAAGAAGCTGGTAAAGCAGGAGTCGTAACTATTGCAACCAATATGGCGGGTCGTGGTACAGATATCAAACTTACCCCAGAAGTAAAAGCTGCTGGAGGTTTAGCAATCGTAGGTACGGAGCGTCACGATTCACGTCGTGTTGACCGTCAGTTACGTGGTCGTGCAGGACGTCAAGGTGACCCAGGAAGTTCTCAATTTTATGTTTCTCTTGAAGACAACTTGATGCGTTTATTTGGTTCTGAAAGAGTTGCAAAAGTAATGGACAGAATGGGATTGCAAGAAGGTGAAGTAATTCAGCATTCTATGATGACCAAATCTATCGAACGTGCTCAGAAAAAAGTAGAAGAAAATAACTTTGGTACTCGTAAACGTTTATTAGAATATGATGACGTAATGAATGCACAGCGTGAAGTAGTTTACAAACGTCGTCGTCACGCCTTGTTTGGTGAGCGTTTGAAACTGGACATTGCCAACATGCTTTACGATACTTGCGAACTAATTGTTGATGAAAATAAAGCTAAAAATAGTTTCAAAGATTTTGAATTTGAAATTATTCGTTATTTCTCATTCACTTCACCAGTTTCACAAGAAGATTTCTCTAAACTGACTGAAATTGAAATTACAGGAAAACTATATAAAGCAGCCCTTGAATTTTATACTCAAAAAACAGAGAGAAGTGCTAGAGAAGCTTTCCCTATCATTAAAAATGTTTACGAAGACAGAAATAACCAATTTGAACGTATTGTAGTTCCATTTACAGATGGTATCAAAATGTTTAACGTAGTAACTGATTTAAAGAAAGCCTACGAAACAGAAGGAAATCAATTGGTAGCTGATTTTGAAAAAAACATCACTTTATCTATTGTTGATGAAGCTTGGAAAAAACATTTGCGTAAAATGGACGAGTTGAAACAATCTGTTCAATTAGCCGTTCACGAACAAAAAGATCCATTGCTTATTTACAAATTAGAAGCGTTCAACTTGTTCCGCGGTATGCTTGACAATGTGAACAAAGAAGTAATTTCGTTCTTGTTCAAAGGTGATCTTCCTGCTCAAAACGCTCCTGTTATTGAAGAAGCGAGAATCGAGCGTCAAGTTGAAGATTATAAATTAAGCAAAGACGAAATTCCAAATAGCGAAAATGCAAATCGTGAAGCTGGGGAAACTCAACAACGACAAGTAACTGAAACTATTGTTCGCGATATGCCAAAAATAAACCGTAATGACAACGTAACTATACAAAATGTTGCCAACGGACAAACCCAAGAAATGAAGTTCAAAAAAGCTGAAAGTTTATTGGCGTCAGGACAATGGGTAATTGTTAACGAATAATATTTCGTTTTAAATATTTGAAAATCCTCAACTATGAAAATGGTTGGGGATTTTTTCTTTTTAAAGTTTTGGTTAGAATCAAATTCCCTATATTTGCAAAAATTTTTTCATTGAAACTTCTTTTTGCCATAGCACTTTCAACACTATTACTACTACCTTCTTTGGGTAATATGATAGTCTATGCAAATTTTAAAATAAACCAAGACGAAATTTCAAAAACCATTTGTGTACAAAAAAAATTAGAATTTAACACTTGTAATGGACGTTGTGAACTTCAAAAAAGTTTAAAGCAATTCGAAGACAACGAGAAAAAAATGAACAACCATCTTAAAGAAAAAACAGAATTGGTGTATGTTCAAAACAATACTGAAATGAATCACTCAGTTGTAATTCCCTATTTTTCAACACAAAAAAACTACATTACTTTTGATAAAAAACCAATCTCGATTGCTTTATCAAATTTTCGTCCTCCTTCCTATTTTATATAAATTCTAGTTTCACTTTTCAATCTTCTTGAAAAGCTTATTTTATTGGCACTAAACCAATAAAGTAATTATTATTATCTACAATTTATATAAATCATTAAATGAAGAAAATACTATTTAGTTTCCTATTATTAGGACAAATTACTGTTGCGCAAAATAAAATCGAAAAGGACACTATAAAATCTACAGAACTGGAAAATGTTTTTGTAACCGCCAATCGTTCTGCAACATTACGTAAAGAAACACCAGTAGCAATCAGTAAAATCACCTCAAAAACCATTAATGAAACTAAAGCCGTAGCTGCTTATGAAATCATTAATAAAACACCTGGTGTATTGATGGTCAATTTAGGTAATGAACAACACATGATGTCCATTCGTCAACCAATGACAACAAATGCCTATTATTTATATCTGGAAGACGGTTTACCTATTCGACCAATGGGAATTTTTAACCACAACGCTTTATTAGAAATCAATCAATTCAATCTTCAAAACATTGAGGTGGTAAAAGGACCTGCTTCTTCTTTATACGGACCTGAAGCTGTTGGGGGTACAATCAATTTAATTTCACTTAAACCTTCCATTAACCCAGAATTCAAATTTGGAATCCAAGCTGACCAATTTGGTTATAGACGAATTCAAGTTGCTGGCGGGACAACTATTGGTAAAGTTGGTTTTCATATTGCAGGAATCTCTAGTTTACAAGAAAATGGCTGGATGACCTATTCCGATTATAACAAAGACAACCTAAACGCACGAATTGATTACAATATCAGCTCTAAAACACGATTAATCAGTAATACGATGTGGGGTAAGTATTATTCGGACATGAGCGGAGGTGTAAATGAAGAAGCTTTTTATAACCGAACCTATAAAAGCACAACTGATTTTACGTATCGAAAATCAGATGCTTTAAGAACACGATTGACCTTAGAGCACGACTGGAATGACAACGCCAGTAGTTATATTACTGCCTATTATCGAGACAATAAATTAGGACAAAATCCAACTTATGGAATAAAATGGAGTCCAACAGTGAATCCTACTACTGCAACTGGTGAAGTTAACTCGAATAATTTCAAAAGCTATGGCGCCATTGGACAACACACTCAAAAATTCGATTTTCTAAATACTAAAATTGTAGCAGGCGCATTATACGATTATTCGCCTGTAACCTATTGGGCTTATTTATTAGAAATGAAAGCAACCCTAAATCCTGGAATTCCTGGGAAACAAACCGTAAATTATTATGAAATTACGTCCGAGCGCCCTGACGTAAGATTAACAGATTACACTGCTGACATTTACAATACTGCTGGATATGCACAAGTAAGCATCAATCCAATTCAACAATTAATTGTAACAGCTGGAGCACGTTATGATAACATGAAAGTGGATTATAATAATGCTTTGGATCACTCAACAGGAACAAAAACGTATGACAAGCCTACTTTTAAAGCAGGTATCAACTATAATCCAGTTCAATTCACTGGAATTTATGCTAATTATGCCCAAGGTTTTTCACCTCCTGGAATCACTTATATTTTTAAGGCGAAACCTGGAACAGGCGGAACAACAGGAAAACCGGCAGAATTCTATTACAACCTAGAGCCAGCAACCTTCAATAATTATGAAGTTGGAGGCTGGTTATCATTATTCAAAGGCAAATTAAACCTTGACTATGCAGTATATTATATGGAAGGTAAAAACGAATTATTGAGTGTTCGTTTACCAGACAATTCTACCGACTACCGTTCTGTTGGAGAAACCAGTCATAAAGGAGTTGAATTTGGTGGTAATTACAAAATAGTAAACGATCAATTAAACATCCGATTTGGAGGTACTTTTGCCAAACACACTTTTATTGATTTCAAAGTTTCTGACAATCCAACCGATGCTTTACAAAACCTAGACGGAAAAGAAATGCCACAAGCTCCAAGATGGTCTGGAAATTCAGAAATCAGTTATTATCCAAATTGGTTTCCAAAATTTAGAACATCGTTAGAATGGCAATCAGTTGGAAATTATTACCAAGACCAAATCAATACCGTAAAATATGCAGGTTATGATATTTTTAATTTCAGAGCAAGTTATGAATGGAAAGGCATTGAAATCTACGGCAACATCATCAATATTACTGATAAATTATACGCTTATAATGTCTCTAGAGCAAACACAACAAGCTCTCAACCGAGTTATACCGCAGCTGCACCAAGAACGTTTTTGATCGGTTTACAATATAATTTTTCATTAAGAAAATAAAAATCAGGAGCTAATCCCGTCATCCGCTGTATCTTTTGTGGCGAACACCGCCACAAAAGGTAATTGCGAGAGCAATTGGATACCGGGGCTAAAAAAGGAAACTATGAGTCATACACCAAAAGAAGGAAAATCTTCAAAAAAGAAAGATTCCAAGTTCGTTAAAAAAATAAAACAAAAAATATATGCTTGGCATCGTACTATTGGAATTATCACAATAATTCCAGTTATTTTTTGGACATTGTCTGGATTAATGCATCCTTTTATGGCGCATTTTTTCAAACCTACCATCGCCCATGAACGCCTTGAAGCAAAACCAATTGACAAAGCACAATTAACTTTTTCAATTCAAGAAGTTTTAGCAAAAAATAATATAACCGAGTTTAAAAATTTCAGAATCGTTTCGTTTGAAAACGCAACTTTTTATCAAGTAAAAACAGTACAAGGCGATCTTTTGTATTTCAACACTTTAGATGCAAAAAAACTAGAAAATGGCGATCAAAAATACGCTCATTGGCTTTCCCGCTATTTTCTAGACGATCAAAAAAGTTCCATTGAAAAAACTGATTTACTAACCGAATTTACTTCGCAATACAAATATATCAATCGTTATTTACCGGTTTACAAAACCTCTTTTAATCGTCCTGACGGAATGGAAGTGTATGTAGAAACGGCTTCGAGTAAATTGGCTACTTACAATCCAAAATCAAGACAAGCGTTCATTTGGTTTTTCGATACTTTCCATAATTGGTCTTTTGTCGATGCTATCAGTAATAATAGCATTCGCATCGTTTTTATGATTTTATTCCTTTCAATTATATTCTTTTCTGCTCTAAGTGGCATTGTAATATATGGTTTATTTTGGAAGCAATTCAAAAAAACCGATAGTTTGACTTCTAAAAAAGGATTACGAAAATACCATCGCCAAATCGGAATTTGGGTTTCATTATTCACGTTGACATTTGCCTTTAGCGGAGCTTATCATGCCACCACAAAATGGGAGCCGTATACTTTAGATAAAATGGTCTATGAACCAATTTTTGAAACGAAAGACCTTTCAATATCTAGCAACAAAATTCATTTAGATTGGAATCGACTGGAAAACTTAAGCATTATCACTTTAAACGATAGCATCTATTACAGAGCCCAATTGGCAGAATCCAAAGTTAAATATGACACTCCCAAAACAGATTCTAAATCGAAATGGGACAAAAAAGAAAATCCAAAAAACGAAATTATTTACATCAACTCTTTAACCAACAAAGTAACGCCAAACCTTGATTTAGAATACGCTAAATTTCTTGCATTCTATTTTAGTGATACCAATGGCGGTAAACCTAGTTGTTGTGAAATGGACAGCGATACCGAAAGTAAACCAAGTCTTGAAAAAGCAACTTTATTAGAAACCAAAGCGATCACTGAATTCGAAAGTCGCGAATATGGTTTCGCTAACAAACGTTTACCTGTAATAAAACTAGCGTTTGACACACCCGAAAAGACAACTTACTTCATAGAGACTTCCACCTCCAGACTAGCAGCAGTTATCGAAAATGCAGATGTAGCCGAGGGTTATTCTTTTGCCATATTTCATAAATTTTTATTTATGGACTGGGCAGGTAAAAACGTTCGCGACCTGACAATGGTTTTAGCTGCATTAACAATCTTAATAGTGAGTGTTCTAGGTTTCATATTATTTTTAAAGAAGAAATAAAAATAGTAACTTTACTAGATTAATTTTATAATAAACAACTAAAAATATACTACCATGGCAAAAAGTCAAGACGCAAAGAAAACCGTCAAAAAAGAGCCTCTTAAAACCGCAAAAGAAAAAAAGGAAGAGAAGAGAGAAAAGAAAAACAGTCCTAAAAGAGACTAAAAAAGTAGTCGGCAGTGGCCAGTTTTCAGTAATCAATTTACTTAACTGACCGTTAATTTTTTAGTATTAAAAAAAGTGTTCAGTTAAAACATAACTGAACACTTTTTTTTAACTGAACACTGAATACTATTTTACTGGAATATTTTTCAAAATTTCCAATATAAATTTCCAATATTTTTGAGAAGAAGAAATACTCGCTCTTTCGTCTGGTGAATGTGCACCGTGAATAGTTGGCCCAAAAGAAATCATATCCATGTCAGGATAATTTGTTCCTAGAATTCCGCATTCCAATCCTGCATGACAAGCCGCTACGTTTGGTTTTTCTCCATTTTGTTTTTCATAAACAGAAACCAAAACATCCAATATCTCAGACTTAGGATTTGGTGTCCATCCTGGATATGAACCAGAGAATTCCACTTCACAACCCATAAGCTCAAATGCAGAACGCAAAGCATTTGCCAAATCAAATTTGGACGATTCTACTGAAGAACGCGTCAAACATTGCACTGAAAGTTTCCCTTCACCTAGCACAACTTTGGCAATATTATTGGAAGTTTCAACAAGATTATCAAAATCAGCACTCATTCTATAAACGCCATTATGCGCAGTGTACATCGAACGAACGAAATAAAACTGAGCAATCGTAGGCATTACAGTTGCAGGAACAGAATCTAATTTTTCAAAAACCACTTCCAAATTAGGCTCGGTTGTTTGAAACTCCGCTTTGATTTCGTTTACAATTTGTTGCATATCAAAAACAAAAGCCTCATCATAAACCGCCGCAATAATTACTTTTGCTGTGCTTTCACGCGGAATTGCATTGCGAAGACTTCCTCCATTTATTTCAGAAATCTGCAATCCAAAATTATCAAAACCGTCAAATAATAAACGATTCATAATTTTGTTGGCGTTACCCAAACCTTTGTGGATATCCATCCCGGAATGTCCTCCATTTAACCCTTTTACCTTAATGATATAACCAACAGAACCTTCTGGAGTTTCCTCTTCATCATACTCGGCAGTAGCGGTAACATCCATTCCTCCAGCACATCCAATACCAATTTCATCATCCTCTTCGGTATCCAGATTCAATAAAATATCTCCACGAAGAATTCCTCCTTGTAAATTCAACGCTCCTGTCATTCCAGTTTCTTCGTCTATCGTAAACAAAGCTTCAATCGCCGGATGTGGAATATCTTTGCTTTCCAAAATTGCCATAATAGTCGCTACACCAAGACCGTTATCGGCACCAAGAGTCGTTCCCCTAGCGCGAACCCAGTCTCCATCAACATACATATCAATTCCCTGAGTATCAAAATCAAAAACTGTATCCGTATTTTTTTGATGCACCATATCCAAATGCCCCTGCAAAACAAGTGCTTTTCTATTTTCCATGCCAGGAGTGGCAGGTTTACGGATAATTACATTTCGGATTTCATCTTCAAAAGTTTCAAGCCCCAAATTAGTACCGAAGTCTTTCATAAACTCAATTACACGCTCTTCTTTTTTGGAAGGACGAGGCACCGCATTCAAATCGGCAAATTTGTTCCAAAGTGCTTTTGGTTCTAGATTTCTTATCTCTTGACTCATTTATTTTTTGTTTGAGGTTTAACATTTACAAGCTTCAAAGTTACAAAGTTTAAATTCTTTTCGGCAGTAATTAACTAAGGAAATTTGTTTTAAAATTGTTTTGGGCGTTCCCTAAAGGTCGGGCTGTTCGTTCCCGCTTTTTTTATCAATTGCCACGGGTTTAAACCCGTGGCAATTGATAAAAAAGAGCTCCACTGCCATCCCTAACGCAAGAAATCACAATAAACAAAAACTTTTCATTCCTTAAAAACCCATAGATTAAATAAACACTTTTACTGATTTAAAGACAATAATATTATATTTACATTTCCAAAATCTAACTTGTGAAACGTAAATACATTCTGCCCCTACTCTTCTTGGTTCAAATCATAGCCTTAAAAATCATTCGGTTTTTCCCAGAATACGTTGAACTTTTTTACAGCAATGGAATCTATGTTTATATCTCTAAATTTTCAAGAATTGTTTTAGGTAAAATTCCGTTTTCAGTAGGAGATTGCATTTATTTTATTCTAATTGTTTTCGCGTTAAAGTGGTTTTGGACAAAAAGAAAATCTTGGACACTAGAATGGAAAAACAATATTTTATCCATTTTGAGTGTTTTATCTGTCTTTTATTTTTTCTTTCATTTTCTCTGGGCTTTAAATTATTACCGCGAACCTCTGTTTGAAAAAATGAATATTGAAAGAGATTATACTGATGCGGATTTATTAGCGTTTACAAAAAAATTAATAACTAAAACAAATACAATTCAAAGTCAGATTACAAAAAATGATAGCCTGAAAGTTACATTTCCCTATTCGCAAAACCAAGTTTTTGAGATGAATCAAAATGGATATAAAAACCTTTCCAAAAAATATGCTTTTTTCACCTACTCCCATTTGAGCATCAAAAAATCTCTTTTTAGTTTGCCTCTGACTTATATGGGTTTTAGTGGATATTTAAATCCTTTTACCAATGAAGCACAGGTAAATGATTTAGGTCCAATGTACAGTTTTCCGATGACTACAAATCATGAAATGGCTCATCAAATGGGATATGCAAGCGAAAGTGAATGTAATTTTATTGGTTTTATGTCGTCTATAAATAATGATGATTTATACATTCAATATTCGGGATACAGCATGGCTCTGCGCTATTGTTTAAATAATTGGCAAGTTAGAAATGAAAATACTTTTGATCAATTATTAAAAACCGTTCATCCAGGAATTCTAAAAAACTATAAAGAAAGTCGAGATTTTTGGGAAGAGTACCAAACTCCAATCGAAACTGGTTTTCATGCTTTTTATGATCGTTTTTTGAAAATCAATCAGCAAAAAGATGGCATGGATAGTTACAGTAAGTTCGTGAATTTAATGGTGAATTATTATAAAGTAAGACCATTGTAAGTTGTTGATTTGTGGTGTTAAAGATATTTTTTTCTTTAAAAGATCTCATGAAAAACTAAATTTCTGGAATAGCCCCGATAGCAGTGAAAATCCTTTTTATTTTTTCTTTAAAAATAAAAAGATTGTAACGAATAGCGGGAAGAGTGTTTTCATGAAATGGGAGTTTGTGCTCCTAATTATTTTAAAAAAAGTGTAGCATTGTAACAAAATGTACATCCGGCCTACTAATGGAATATGAGTGAAAATCTAGAACCTTCTTTTGTCAAGCAACTGCAAGAAAACCAGAATATAATCCACAAGATTTGTCGATTGTATACTGCTGGTGAGGATGCGCATAAGGATTTGTTTCAGGAAATCACGATTCAATTATGGAAGGCTTTTCCAAAATTTAGAGGCGAAAGCAAATTTTCGACTTGGGCGTATCGAGTCGCCTTGAATACTGCCATTACATTATATCGAAAAAACAAACGCAGTATAGCCACCGTCGAATATGAAGGTCGACAGCATTTTACGCATGACATTGAATACAATTATGAAGAGGAAGAGCAGTTGAAATTGATGTACAAGGCAGTTTATCAATTAAATGACATCGAAAAAGCGTTGGTATTTATGTATTTAGAAGACAAAGATTATACCGAAATATCGGAAACTTTAGGAATTAGCGAAGTGAATGCAAGGGTAAAAATGAATAGGATAAAAGGGAAATTAAAAAAAATATTAAATCCATTAGGCGTATGAAAGAGTTGGATTTATTAAAAAAAGACTGGAAAAAGAACTCAGATTCTTTTGAACAGGTATCGGAAAGTGACATTTATAAAATGATTCATAAAAAATCATCTTCGATAGTGAAGTGGATTTTTATAGTGAGCATCATAGAACTCGGATTGGGATTGGTATTGGGATTGATTTTGTCCTTTACTAAATACGACGAAAAAAATGTGGAATTAATCAAGCATTTGGGGGTTTATGGTTATTATATAGCTGCAACCGTTTTGTTGTATGCTGTTATTTTATACTTTATTTTTAAGTTCTACACCATGTATCGCAAAATTGCGGTAGATGACAACACCAAAAAACTGATTTCTACGATATTAAAAACCCGAAAAGTAGTAAAGCAATACATCGCGTTTAACTTATCATTTTCTGCTGTGTTTTTTATAGTATTTGGTGGCTATTTATTTTATGAAGGCTATTTAGAAAACGCTTCAAAAAATGGGACGATCAATGCCGAAATGCCTTTAAATATTGCTTTGATATCCTTTGTTGTATTGATTTTGGCGACCGCCCTATTCACATTTGCTTTCTGGCTGGTCTATAAATTAATCTACGGTATTTTATTAAAGCGTTTGCAAAATAACTACGAAGAATTAAAGAAAATAGATTTATAAAAAAAAGAGGCTAATGCCTCTTTTCTATTTTAATATTCCCATTGTCTCGTTTTATTCAGTTCCTCTTGTTCTTTTAAAACTTCTGCTGGAATTACTTTTAAGAAAGAAGGATGTTGCTCAATAGCATATTCTACTTTCTCAACAATTTCTTCAATAGTATCATTATCATAATCAATATCCAAAGGCTCTTTTACAACAAGTGACTGTAGAATTCCCTTCTTTTTCATATACAACCCTTTCTTGCAAAATGAGCGTCGAAAACCATCAATTACTATAGGTACAACTATTGGTCTGTGCTGTTTTATGATGTGTGCTGTCCCCTTTCGGACTGGCTTAAACGATTTGGTCGTTCCTTGCGGAAAAGTAATTACCCAACCATCAGCCAAAGCAATCTTAATATTCTCAGTATCATTTGGATTCACATCCTTTTTTTCGGTTACATCCTGCCCTTTAGCACGCCAAGTTCGTTCTACAGTAATTGCACCTGCATAAGACATAATTCTAGGCAAAAAACCAGCTCTCATAGTCTCTTTGGCAGCCACATAATAAATATTAAGTTTTGGATTCCACATATACCAAACATTCTTAATAGAATCTTCACGTCCACTTAAACTAGCATTAAATACATGAAACATGGCAGTTACATCTGCAAAATACGTTTGATGATTAGAGATAAAAAGAACGTTTGTATCAGGAAGTTTTTTAATAATTTCAGAACCTTCTATTTGCAATTCATTAAATCCACGATAACGCCTGTGGCTAATAAATCCGAAAATTCGAATCAGCCATTTTTTTATAAATAGTATGTGTCCAAAAGGATTTCGTTTAAATAATCCCATAAGATTTCTTGTTTATTTTTTCGATTTGGGAATGCAAAATTACGATTATTTTTCCTTTTTTAATATTAAAGAGCTATGCTTTTAACAAAACAATCGGTTCAAAAATTAACTTTATTCAAAATAGAATTCAAAACAATTTTCAATTCACTTAACATCATAGCAGTTGCCCCCCAAACAAGATGCTCATCAATTTTGAAAACAGGAACGGCAATCGATTTTGCGTAGGAAGTATTAATAGTTGCACTAACAACAATGGATTCGCTCAAAAAAATAGTTAAAGGCAGCTCAATTATACCCGCTACCTCATTGGAGTCTGGATAAAAAATAATTTCCTCTTTGCAAATTCCCAAAAAAGGGTGAACCATAAAGTTACTTGGTGGAATATACAAATGAGTAAAAGCCTTCACAACATTAATTTTATCTGACTGAACACCAATTTCCTCAAAGGTTTCTCTCAACGCAGTTTGTTCTAAGTTGACATCTTCTTTTTCATACTTTCCTCCGGGAAAAGCAATTTGAGAAGAATGAACCCCTTCATAGGAATTACGGACAATGAGAACCAAATGTGTTTTCTCTGCTTTAGGATAAAACAACATCATTACGCCCGCATTTTTTGGTTTTATTTGATCAAAATTTAAACTCTTCGTAATTTTAAGACGCTCCTGAGGAACCATAATATTGTGTGCCTCTTCTCCAGGAAGATTTACTGTATCGAAATAAGGAACAATTTGTAAAAAGTCTTGAAAATTCATAATCAAAGGTTATTTTTGCAAATAAAAGAATACCTAAATATACTTTAGAAAAAAGTGTCAAACAAATTTTAAACATTCAAAACCCAATAATATGTATAGTAAAGAAGAAAATCAAAAACTAAAACACGAATTTTGGGTCGAATTCGCTCAAAAATACCCAAGAAAATGGCTTTTATATGACACTAAAATAAAAGATTTCTCGTTTAAATTCTATGTCGAAAATACTAAAGCCCAAGTACATATCGATATCGAAATGAGAAACAACGAATTACGCCTACAATATTTCGAAAAACTCGTAGCTCTAAAAAATATACTCGAAGAAGAATTTATCAAAGATTTGGTTTTTGAAAAAAATCATACTCTTGAGAATGGAAAAACAATTAGCCGTATTTGGGTTGAAAAATTAAATGTTAGCGTAAGTAACCGTAAATATTGGGATGAAATATTTGATTTTTTCAATGAAAAAATGAATGCAATAGAAATATTCTATTTAGAATATGATGATTTTATAAAAGACGTCGAGAAATAGATAAAGGAATAACTCAAAAAAATTTCGATATGGATTTATTTGGAGAAACAAATAATTGGGTAACTAATTTAGCCCCAATTCTTGAAAAATACAAAGGTCGAAAACATCCTTTAGAATATAAAAATCTATATCAGTTGGTCGTAATGGTAGTTCTTTCCGCTCAAGATTCGGATGCAAATGTTAATGCTATCTCGCCATCGCTTTTTGAAATTTTTCCAAATATGAAACGATTGGCATCGTCAAATGTAGAAAATCTTATACCTCATATTTCAAAAGTCCGAAATTTTGCAACCAAAGCTAATTGGTTAATCGAAATCGCACAAACAATTCAAGAAGAAAAAAATATTCCCCTGGCAATGGAGACATTGACAGCCTTAAAAGGAATCGGACGAAAATCTTCCAACGTAATTATGCGGGAAGCAGGAGTTCCACCCGAAGGAATTATTGCCGATTTGCACGTAATCCGTGTGACACCCAGAATTGGATTAATCCCAGAAACTCAAGACGGTATCAAAGTCGAAAAACTACTCATGCAAATCCTTCCTAAAACCATTTGGGGCGAAATTGGTATGGCTTTTTCTTTTTTAGGAAGAGAAATTTGCAGGCCTAAGCCCAAATGTGAAGAATGTCCAATTAATACAATTTGCACCTACTATAAAATTAATAAATTGAATTAAACTTCTTTCATTTATTCTATTTTGGGCATGTCCTAAGGGCCGGGCTGTCCATTATATCTTTTCTTTTCCTAAAGAAGGAAAAGAAAAGGATGCCATTTCCATCCCTCATGCAACTCAAGTTTCATAACATCCATTTGTACAATTCATTAAATAACATAAAAAAAACAGCCCAAAAGAACTGTTTCTTATAAATCCAAAGTAAGTAATTTAGAAAATCTAAAAAAATTAATTGGCCTCTGCCACATTTTGACTTTTAATTTTCAACTCACCTTTATACACTGCAGCAATCGATTTTCTGGATAGAATAATAGCTTCATTAGTAACTACAATCTCATGAGTCACTTTTTTCATATTAGTTTCTACTTCCAAATAATAAACTCCATCAGGAAATTCAGAAAGATTATATACTCTTTTTATTCCAACTTTTCCAGTTACCGTTTCATTATAAATCACATCATGATATTTACCATAAATCGTTACACTCGCTTTTTGAATATCATTAACTGAAAAACTAATATCTTTACCTTCTCCTTTTTTTACATGAAGCAAAAAATCATCATTATTTGCATAAGTTTTCATGCTAACCATAGTAATTAATACTATTAAACTAAGTTTTAAAATCGTTTTCATAATAATGTCGTTTTAAATTAGTAATTATTTTATACTGCTAAAGTACCCTCATAATTCTTTTCAAAACGCAACTGTATATTCTGATGTAGTTGTTATTTTACCTTCACGAAAACGATATATACACAAAAAAGAAAAAATACCATCTTTTTAAGATAAAATAACACTCATAGATTCTAAAAAATTTCTTTGTTTTCTATTACAAACCAACAAATTACTAAGTTCAAAATAAATTTAAATTATGCTTAAATTTCAATATTTTTCCAACTTCTCCAAAATTTAGGAAATTCATACCACAGCATACAAATCCAGCCTACTAAACAAGCCAGTGCAAAACCTTCAATACCGAAGTAAGGGGCAATAAAATAAGCAGAAATAACACGACCAATAATTTGTACAATTGTTGCATTTAATGTGATCTTCATTTTTCCAATTCCTCTAAAATACGCTTGAATAATATTAGTTAAAGCAGGCAACAGATATAAAAGTGACATAATACGTAAGTAACGAATACCCGCTTCAACAACAGCTATCTCTCCTTTACCAGTAAACAAACTAAGCAACTCCGCTGCAAATAAAAACACAATAACAGAAACTATAATTGTATAAATTGCTTCCATTTTTACTCCGACAAAAAAGCCTTTCCGTATTCTATCAAAAATACCTTTACCTTTATTTTGTGCCAAAAATCCAGTGGTTCCGTGACCAATATTTTGCTGAATAATCATAACAAAATCATCAATGCGCGTAACAGCATTAAAGGCAGCAATAGTTACAACACCCAATGGATTTACTGCCCCTTGTATCAAAAACTTACCAATATGCAATGCTATTTGTTGCATAGCAGCAACAGAACTATAACTAACTATTGTTCGTAACAACACTTTGTCGAAAACAAACTCATGCCTTTTAAAACTTAAAAATGGGATTTGAATTCGCACATAAATAATACAAAATAAAGCTGCAAAAGCCTCAGCTATAACAGTTGCATAAGCAGCTCCTGCAACACCTAGTTTCCATTCTACAACAAAAAGAAAGTCCATTATAACATTCAATAAAGCAGAAGCAATTAAAAAATAAAGAGAAACCCTTGAATTCCCCATACTTCGTAATGTAGAAGCATAAATATTATAAATAAAAGTAAAAATTAAGCCTACAAAAATTATTTGCAAATAAGAAGTTGCATCATCTAAAATTTCGGCAGGTGTATTCATCAATTCTAGTATATTCCTAGAAAACAAAAAGCCCAATACTACCAAAACTAATGTAAAAATTCCACCTGTTATTAATGAAGTCGAAATAACACGTTTAAGTTTAGCAATATCACCTTCGCCAAAAAAATTTCCCATTAGAATTGACATCCCTAAACAAATTCCAATAATCAAAAAAAGCATAATATTCATTACAGGGCTTGCCGCTCCCAATGCGGCTAGTGCATTAGCACCAATATAATGTCCCACAATGATAGAATCTGTTGCGTTGTATGTTAGAACAAAAAAATTACCAATAATTAATGGCATAGTAAAATGAACAATTTGAGGAGCAATTGGCCCACTTGTCATATCTACAACTTTTTTATTTTTCATTTAAATTAGATTTATATACAAAATACGCTATTCTTGAAAACTATTACAAACAAAAAAACCCTGTTTCATATTGAAACAGGGTTTTTATAAAAAAAGGCAGCGACATACTCTCCCACATAACTGCAGTACCATCTGCGCAGGCGGGCTTAACTACTCTGTTCGGGATGGGAAGAGGTGAGCCCCGCCGCAATAACCACCTTAAGGTTGTTAGTTGCTTTGGACAACTTGTTTATTGATGATAGCCTGTCAACCGACAACTATCAACCATAAACCAATATTTTAACATACTGAGATAAAGAATATAAAAGTATTTTATTAGAAAGTTTCTCCCCCCGATTTGCATCGGGGGAAAAGGGTGTACATAAGCTTACGGATTATTAGTACTACTCGACTATGACATTACTGCCTTTACATCTATAGCCTATCAACGTGGTCATCTCCCACGATCCTTAAAAGAAATCTCATCTTGTGGTGGGTTTCGCGCTTATATGCTTTCAGCGCTTATCCCTTCCCAACGTAGCTACTCTGCGGTGCCCCTGGCGGGACAACAGATACACTAGAGGTTAGTCCAATTCGGTCCTCTCGTACTAGAATCAGATCCACTCAAATTTCTTGCGCCCACAGTAGATAGAGACCGAACTGTCTCACGACGTTCTGAACCCAGCTCGCGTGCCACTTTAATGGGCGAACAGCCCAACCCTTGGGACCTTCTCCAGCCCCAGGATGTGACGAGCCGACATCGAGGTGCCAAACCCCCCCGTCGATATGAGCTCTTGGGGGAGATCAGCCTGTTATCCCCGGCGTACCTTTTATCCTTTGAGCGATGGCCCTTCCATGCGGAACCACCGGATCACTATGCTCTACTTTCGTACCTGATCGACCTGTATGTCTCTCAGTCAAGCTCCCTTATGCCATTGCACTCTACGCACGGTTACCAAGCGTACTGAGGGAACCTTTAGAAGCCTCCGTTACTCTTTTGGAGGCGACCACCCCAGTCAAACTACCCACCAAGCAATGTCCCCCACAAAATGGGGTTAGGCCTCAGATAAACAAAGGGTTGTATTTCAACAATGACTCCACAACGCCTAGCGACGCCACTTCACAGTCTCCAACCTATCCTACACATCATTTATCCAAGGTCAATACTAAGCTATAGTAAAGGTGCACAGGGTCTTTTCGTCCCACTGCGGGTAAACGGCATCTTCACCGTTACTACAATTTCACCGAGCTCATGGCTGAGACAGTGTCCAGATCGTTACACCATTCGTGCAGGTCGGAACTTACCCGACAAGGAATTTCGCTACCTTAGGACCGTTATAGTTACGGCCGCCGTTTACTGGGGCTTCAATTCAATGCTTCTCCGAAGATAACATCTCCTCTTAACCTTCCAGCACCGGGCAGGTGTCAGGCCCTATACTTCATCTTACGATTTTGCAGAGCCCTGTGTTTTTGATAAACAGTCGCCTGGACCTCTTCACTGCGGCCCCGATTACTCGGGGCGACCCTTCTCCCGAAGTTACGGGTCTATTTTGCCTAATTCCTTAGCCATGAATCTCTCGAGCACCTTAGGATTCTCTCCTCGACTACCTGTGTCGGTTTGCGGTACGGGTACTAATTACCTGAAGTTTAGAGGTTTTTCTTGGAAGCCCTTAGGCGCACTATCTCTTTGTCCGAAGACTCCGAGTACTATCGTATTTCCCCAAGCCGCGTGGATTTGCCTGCGCAGCTTATAGGTAGGTACTTCAACGAACTATTCCGTCAGTTCGCGGCGCTTTCATCACTCCGTCACCCCATCACAGTAATTAGTAGTACGGGAATATTAACCCGTGGTCCATCGACTGTCCCTTTCGGGTTCGCCTTAGGTCCCGACTAACCCACAGCTGATTAGCATAGCTGTGGAAACCTTAGTCTTTCGGTGTGCGGGTTTCTCGCCCGCATTATCGTTACTTATGCCTACATTTTCTTTTCTAACCAGTCCAGCATGCTTTACAACACACCTTCAACCCTGTTAGAATGCTCCCCTACCACTTGTAATAAATTACAAATCCATAGCTTCGGTAATATGTTTATGCCCGATTATTATCCATGCTCGTCCGCTCGACTAGTGAGCTGTTACGCACTCTTTAAATGAATGGCTGCTTCCAAGCCAACATCCTAGCTGTCTGGGCAGACAAACCTCGTTCTTTCAACTTAACATATATTTGGGGACCTTAGCTGATGGTCTGGGTTCTTTCCCTCTCGGACTTGGACCTTAGCACCCAAGCCCTCACTGCATAAAAACATTATATAGCATTCGGAGTTTGTCAGGAATTGGTAGGCGGTGAAGCCCCCGCATCCAATCAGTAGCTCTACCTCTATATAACTTATAATATGCGCTGCACCTAAATGCATTTCGGGGAGTACGAGCTATTTCCGAGTTTGATTGGCCTTTCACCCCTACCCACAGGTCATCCGAAGACTTTTCAACGTCAACCGGTTCGGACCTCCACACTGTGTTACCAGCGCTTCATCCTGCCCATGGGTAGATCACACGGTTTCGCGTCTAACACTACTGACTAAAGCGCCCTATTCAGACTCGCTTTCGCTACGGATCCATGGCTTAACCATTTATCCTTGCCAGCAACGTTAACTCGTAGGCTCATTATGCAAAAGGCACGCCGTCACCCCACAAAAGGGCTCCGACCGCTTGTAAGCGTATGGTTTCAGGATCTATTTCACTCCGTTATTCACGGTTCTTTTCACCTTTCCCTCACGGTACTGGTTCACTATCGGTCTCTCAGGAGTATTTAGCCTTAGCGGATGGTCCCGCCAAATTCAGACAGGGTTTCACGTGCCCCGCCCTACTCAGGATACCACTATCTATTACATCCCTTACCAATACGAGGCTATCACTCTCTTTGGCGCTACTTTCCAGTAACTTCTTGTTCAGTTTGCATAAAATATCGTGGTCCTACAACCCCAACATTGCCGTAACAACATTGGTTTGGGCTAATCCGCGTTCGCTCGCCACTACTTACGGAATCACTTTTGTTTTCTTCTCCTCCGCCTACTTAGATGTTTCAGTTCAGCGGGTTTGCCCACCTATCGGTGTACTATGTCTTCAACATAGTGGGTTGCCCCATTCAGGTATTTACGGATCGTATCGTGTGTGCCAATCCCCGTAACTTTTCGCAGCTTATCACGCCTTTCATCGCCTCTGAGAGCCAAGGCATCCCCCATACGCCCTTATTTTGCTTATTGTACCAATCATAAAATCAATTATGACCGTTGTTTTTGTCTTTTACTATAAATAGTAAAAAACGCTTTCTACTTTTATTATTTCTTATCTCAATATGTCAATGAACTTTTATCGCTAGTTTAATCCTATTTTTGTTTAATCGTTTAACCGATTCAACAAATAAACAAATCAACTTTTGATTTGTGGAGAATAACGGAGTCGAACCGTTGACCTCCTGCGTGCAAGGCAGGCGCTCTAGCCAGCTGAGCTAATCCCCCAATTTAATTATGAATTGTGAATTATGAATTATGAATCTTGTTTCATAACCTCTCAACTCTAGAATTTCCTTTTTATTAAGCTTAAATAGTTGTCTCGGACAGACTCGAACTGTCGACCCCTACATTATCAGTGTAGTACTCTAACCAGCTGAGCTACGAGACACTCTTTATTCTTAAATTGTAACAGTCGTTGCAATGCAACGTCTATACATTTATTCTTTTTTTTTAAATTAACAGCAAGAGTAATATAATCTTTAATTTGTAACCCATAAATTCTTCGTCTTCTTTCCTTACCGTGTTGATAAATCAACTAACACTAAGGCTCTAGAAAGGAGGTGTTCCAGCCGCACCTTCCGGTACGGCTACCTTGTTACGACTTAGCCCTAGTTACCAGTTTTACCCTAGGCAGCTCCTTGCGGTCACCGACTTCAGGCACCCCCAGCTTCCATGGCTTGACGGGCGGTGTGTACAAGGCCCGGGAACGTATTCACCGGATCATGGCTGATATCCGATTACTAGCGATTCCAGCTTCACGGAGTCGAGTTGCAGACTCCGATCCGAACTGTGACCGGTTTTGTAGATTCGCTCCTGGTCGCCCAGTGGCTGCTCTCTGTACCGGCCATTGTAGCACGTGTGTAGCCCAAGGCGTAAGGGCCGTGATGATTTGACGTCATCCCCACCTTCCTCACAGTTTGCACTGGCAGTCTCGTTAGAGTTCCCGACATGACTCGCTGGCAACTAACAACAGGGGTTGCGCTCGTTATAGGACTTAACCTGACACCTCACGGCACGAGCTGACGACAACCATGCAGCACCTTGTAAATTGTCTTGCGAAAAGTCTGTTTCCAAACCGGTCAATCTACATTTAAGCCTTGGTAAGGTTCCTCGCGTATCATCGAATTAAACCACATGCTCCACCGCTTGTGCGGGCCCCCGTCAATTCCTTTGAGTTTCATTCTTGCGAACGTACTCCCCAGGTGGGATACTTATCACTTTCGCTTAGCCACTGAAATTGCTTCCAACAGCTAGTATCCATCGTTTACGGCGTGGACTACCAGGGTATCTAATCCTGTTCGCTACCCACGCTTTCGTCCATCAGCGTCAATCCATTAGTAGTAACCTGCCTTCGCAATTGGTATTCCATGTAATCTCTAAGCATTTCACCGCTACACTACATATTCTAGTTACTTCCTAATAATTCAAGTCTAGCAGTATCAATGGCCGTTCCACCGTTGAGCGATGGGCTTTCACCACTGACTTACTAAACCGCCTACGGACCCTTTAAACCCAATGATTCCGGATAACGCTTGGATCCTCCGTATTACCGCGGCTGCTGGCACGGAGTTAGCCGATCCTTATTCTCACAGTACCGTCAAGACATTACACGTAATGTTGTTTCTTCCTGTGCAAAAGCAGTTTACAATCCATAGGACCGTCATCCTGCACGCGGCATGGCTGGATCAGGCTTGCGCCCATTGTCCAATATTCCTCACTGCTGCCTCCCGTAGGAGTCTGGTCCGTGTCTCAGTACCAGTGTGGGGGATCTCCCTCTCAGGACCCCTACCCATCGTAGCCTTGGTAAGCCGTTACCTTACCAACTAGCTAATGGGACGCATGCTCATCTTTTACCGTTGTGACTTTAATTATATCTCGATGCCGAGTCATAATACTATGAGGTATTAATCCAAATTTCTCTGGGCTATCCCTCTGTAAAAGGTAGATTGCATACGCGTTACGCACCCGTGCGCCGGTCTCTCATTCCGAAGAACAATACCCCTCGACTTGCATGTGTTAAGCCTGCCGCTAGCGTTCATCCTGAGCCAGGATCAAACTCTTCATCGTATATTGTTTGTTCCGATAAATCGGAACTAATTATTATTCGACTCAGTCTCTATCGGTATTTATTCAAATCTATACGATTCTATTACTCTTATTTTATTTGTTCTTATCTTGCGATAAAAACGGCTGTCAATTCAATATGTCTAGGAACGTGTCTTCTTTATTATTTTCGCCTCTCGTTTGTTTCTCAAAGCGGGTGCAAAAGTAGCAATTTCTTTTTAACTGGCAAGAAAATTTAAAGTTTTTTTTGAAAAATTTAATTCTCAATTTCTTCTCTTTTTCTTATCAGTATCTCAAGGAACGTTGCGTGTTTTGCGGGGTGCAAAAGTAAACTACTCTTTTAAATCTCACAAGCTTTTTTAAATCTTTTTTTGAAAATATTTTTTCACTTTGATTTTTTAACTTGTCAGTGTTTCTAAGAGCGTAGCAGTTGTTGCGGGTGCAAAAGTAGTCAGTTTATTCGTTTCTACAATACCTTTTCGCAACTATTTTTTGTTTATTTTTTAATACACTGGTTTTTCGTAGGTTACAGGTAGTGCTTTTTGATGAGTTCGTAATTTAGAACCGCCTTTTATTGCGCTTTTTGACGTTTTAATGGGATTTGAAGCAGTTTTTTGGTTTTTATGCGGGGTGTATCACTTTGGCATAGGCCACAGATTTTACGGATCAAGCGGATTTACACGGATTTTTTCTTTTATTACTTGAGGTTCTTGGGTGGTGGTAGTGTGGATTCCGTTGGAATTGTATGTATATGCATGAAACAGGGTTTTTCTTTTGTTGCTTCTATACTATATATAAGGTATGGTTTTCTACTTTCTTTATTATAAAACCTGATGCCCTAGTCCTGATAGCAGTGGAAATCCTTGTGGGCCGGGGTTCGGCACACAAGATTGTAACGAATAGCAGGAAATAGCTCCTAAAAATTCAGATCCTTCTTTTACAACAACACTCAATTCGATTTCATACTTATATATAGAACAAACATTATATACCTATTGTATGTGTTTTGTTAATACTTTATATTTGCAATCTTAAAATATAAAAAACAATGATTAAGATTACTTTGCCCGATGGGTCAGTTAGAGAGTTTGCTCCAGAAGTAACTCCGATGGATGTAGCAAAAAGCATTAGCGAAGGATTTGCAAGAAATGTAATTTCAGCATCCTTTAATGGTACAACTATTGAAACATCTACACCATTGACGACCGACGGCAGTCTTACATTATACACTTGGAATGATGCTGATGGTAAGAAAGCTTTTTGGCATTCTACTTCACACGTTATGGCACAAGTTCTTGAAGAAATGTATCCTGGTATACAATTAACTCTCGGACCTGCAATTTCTAACGGTTTCTATTATGATGTAGATTTTGGTGATCAAAAGATTTCGGATGCTGACTTCAAGAAAATCGAAGATCGCGTTCTTGAAATTTCAAGAGGTAAACATGAATTTAAATTGCGTCCTGTTACTAAAGCAGAAGCGTTAGAAATATACAAAAACAACGTTTACAAGACTGAATTAATTACTAATCTTGAAGACGGAACTATCACTTTTTGTGATCATGATACTTTTACGGACTTGTGCCGTGGAGGTCACATTCCAAATACTGGTATCATCAAAGCAATGAAAGTAATGAGTGTTGCTGGTGCTTATTGGAGAGGTGATGAAAAAAACAAACAATTAACTCGTGTTTATGGAACATCATTTCCAAAACAAAAAGACTTAACTGAATACCTAGAATTACTTGAAGAAGCGAAACGTCGTGACCACAGAAAACTAGGAAAAGAATTGGAGTTGTTTGCTTTTTCTCAAAAAGTAGGAGCAGGTTTGCCACTATGGCTACCTAAAGGAGCTGCCTTGAGAGACAGATTGGAACAGTTTTTGAAGAAAGCACAGAAAAAAGCAGGTTACGAGCAAGTTGTAACCCCACATATTGGACAGAAAGAACTGTATGTAACTTCTGGTCATTATGCGAAATACGGAGCAGACAGTTTTCAGCCTATCAATACTCCTGCTGAAGGAGAAGAGTTTTTATTAAAACCTATGAACTGCCCTCACCACTGTGAAATCTATAATGTAAGACCTTGGTCATACAAAGATTTACCAAAGCGTTATGCTGAATTTGGAACAGTTTACAGATACGAACAAAGTGGTGAATTACACGGTTTAACTCGTGTACGTGGGTTTACTCAGGATGACGCCCATATTTTTTGTACTCCAGAGCAATTGGATGAAGAGTTTAAAAAAGTAATTGATTTGGTACTTTATGTATTCGGTTCTTTAGGATTCGAAAACTTTACAGCTCAGATTTCATTAAGAGACAAGGAGAATAGAGATAAATATATTGGTTCTGATGAAAATTGGGAGAAAGCAGAAAATGCTATTATCAATGCAGCAGCAGACAAAGGACTAAACACAGTTGTTGAATACGGAGAGGCTGCTTTCTACGGTCCAAAACTGGATTTCATGGTAAAGGACGCTTTAGGCAGACAATGGCAGTTAGGTACGATTCAGGTGGATTACAATTTACCGGAGCGTTTTGAATTGACTTACAAAGGATCTGACAACGAATTACATAGACCTGTAATGATCCACAGAGCACCTTTTGGATCTATGGAACGTTTTATTGCAATTTTATTAGAGCACACAGCAGGAAATTTCCCGCTTTGGTTGATGCCAGAACAGGCTATTATACTATCTTTGAGCGAGAAATATGAAAATTATGCTAAAAAAGTTTTAAATCTGCTAGAAAATCACGAAATTCGCGCCCTAATTGACAACAGAAGCGAGACGATTGGGAAGAAAATTAGAGATGCAGAAATGCAAAAAATCCCGTTTATGCTGATTGTAGGTGAAGAAGAAGAGAAAAACGGAACCATTTCAATACGTCGTCATGGACAAGAAGGAAAAGGGAATATCAGCGTTACCATAGAAGAATTTGCTTCGATTGTTGACGAGGAAATCAAAAAAACATTAAAAGTATTTACAGTTTAACTTAAATTATAAAGTCATAGCAATAAGAAGCAACAGAGGTTACCAACCTCGCGTAGAAAAGAAGGATGCACACAGAATAAACAATTTTATTCGTGGTGTACAAGAAGTAAGACTTGTGGGTGAAAACATAGAGCCTGGAGTTTTTAAACTTGCAGAAGCTTTGAGATTAGCTGACCAATTTGAATTGGATTTAGTTGAG
Source organism: Flavobacterium sp. WC2509 (assembly GCF_052683105.1). Classification (NCBI taxonomy): domain Bacteria; kingdom Pseudomonadati; phylum Bacteroidota; class Flavobacteriia; order Flavobacteriales; family Flavobacteriaceae; genus Flavobacterium; species Flavobacterium sp. WC2509. Next base: position 1,033,905 of record NZ_JBQZFG010000001.1, read on the forward strand.
ATTTCACCAAACGCAGAGCCGCCAGTTTGTAAAATCATGGATTACAAGAAATTTGTTTACGAACAAAAGAAACGTGATAAGATTCTGAAGGCAAAATCTACTCAAGTGGTAGTAAAAGAAATACGTTTTGGTCCTCAAACTGATGAGCATGATTACGAATTTAAGAGAAAGAACGCTGAAAAATTCTTGAAAGAGGGAGCTAAATTAAAAGCTTTCGTATTCTTTAAAGGACGTTCTATTATCTACAAAGATCAAGGGCAAATTTTATTATTAAGATTAGCTACAGATTTAGAAGAATTCGGAAAAGTTGAAGCAATGCCAGTTCTTGAAGGAAAGAGAATGATTATGTTTATTGCTCCTAAGAAGAAAAAATAATTATTTGCTGTAAGCAATAAGCTTTAAGTTTTAAGCAAAAAGTTTCTTAAACATTTGCCTAAAGCTTAAAGACTAAAGCCTAAAGCTTTTAAAAATATAAGTAAGTAAGAATAAATTAAAACACTAGGAAAAAATGCCTAAAATGAAAACCAAATCTAGCGCCAAGAAACGTTTTAAAGTTACTGGTTCTGGAAAGATTAAGAGAAAGCATGCTTTTAAAAGTCACATCTTGACTAAAAAATCTAAAAAACGTAAATTAGCTTTGACTCACTCAGCGTTAGTTCACAAAACAGATATGAAAAGTATCAAACAACAATTAAGAATTATTTAATTAAGTCTTAAAGTTTCAAAGTCAAAGGTCTTAAAGACTTTCGACATTAGACTTTAAAAACTTTTGACTAAATAATCTTTAGGTTAAAAACAAATTCAATAACCTTGGAGTATGGCCTTAAGTTCCTTTGATTAAATTCAGGACGCCAGCTACAAAAAAACAATAAAATTATGCCAAGATCGGTAAATTCAGTTGCTAAAAGAGCAAGAAGAAAAAAAATAATGAAGCAAGCCAAAGGTTTCTTTGGTAGACGTAAAAACGTTTGGACAGTTGCTAAGAATGCGGTAGAGAAAGCAATGTGCTACGCTTACCGTGACAGAAAAGTGAATAAAAGAAATTTCCGTGCATTATGGATTCAACGTATTAACGCTGGAGCTAGATTGGAAGGAATGTCTTATTCTCAATTCATGGGTAAAGTAAAAGCTAATGGAATCGAATTGAACCGTAAAGTTCTTGCAGATTTAGCAATGAATCACCCTGAAGCTTTCAAAGCAGTACTTAATAAAGTAAAATAAACGTTATATAAACTCAATTTAGAATTACTTACTTATAAAGAAAACCCAATCGAAAGATTGGGTTTCTTGTTTTATATCGCCTAAGAAACCGTACAACGAATTTATTTATTAAATGCTTGGAATCGAATTGCAATCCTAATTGACTAATTTTTCAAGAACCCATTTGAATACTAATACTACTTCCACAATTTTTATATTTGTGAATTATTCTTTAACAATGAACAAAATATTCTGCCTTCTCTTTTTATTTTCTTTTAATACTTTTTATTCTCAAACCAAACTCCTTTCCTGGAATCTTGAAAACTTTGGAAAATCTAAATCTGATAATGAAATTACATTTATTGCCAATACGATAAAAGACTTTGATATTGTGACCATTCAAGAAGTAGTAGCTGGAAATGGAGGAACTCAAGCAGTCGCGAGATTAGCAGATGAACTCAATCGAAAAGGAAGTAAATGGGATTATCGCATAAGTGAACCCACATCCAGCAGTGCTTATAAAACCGAAAGATATGCTTTTCTTTGGAAAACTAACTCGATAAAATTAAAAGGTAAACCTTGGCTGGAACGCAACTATCATTTGGAAATTGACCGCGAACCTTATTTTGCTACTTTTGAAATAAAAGGAAAATCCATTACGATTGCCTCTTTTCATGCCATCACAAAAAACAAACAGCCCGAAACTGAGATTAAATATTTCAAATTTTTACCGCAAATATATCCTGATTTAAATTTGCTCTTTGCAGGAGATTTCAATTGCCCGCAATCGCATTCGGTTTTTATACCTTTAAAGAAAATGGGCTACTCTCCTATTTTGAAAAATCAAAAAACTTCTTTGAAAGAAACCTGCAAAAAGAATGAGTGTCTAGCTTCGGAATTTGATAATATATTTTACAATACTACAAAAGTAACTATTGAAAATGCAGGCGCTATTTTATTTTATCAAAAATTCACAACTCTAAAGGAAGCCCGAAAAATATCAGATCATATTCCGATTTGGGTCGAATTCTCATTAAAAAATTAGATAATTAGATAATGAGTAAATTAGATAATTCCTACGTTTTTTGCTTTTTCTTTCTAGCAGCAGGAAACAAAACATTATTCAAAATCAAACGATAACCTGGAGAATTGGGATGCAAGTCTAGGACTGTTGCGGGATCCCCAACCTGATGTTGGTAATCTTCCGGATCGTGGCCTCCATAAAAAGTAAACATTCCTTTTCCTTTTTCACCATGAATATAGCGAGCTTCACCATCGAGTTCACAAGTACCCATTTTCAAAACATTCGATTTTATTAATTCAGAATCAAATGCGGTAGTTTGCCCCATAAATCCTTTGATTAATTGCGTATGATTTTGGCACAACATGCTGGGAATAAAATCCCATTTGGCTGAATATTCCATCAGTGTAAAATAATCTTTTTCCATTGGAATCCTTCTTTTCGTGGTCATATCGATATTCGAAAACTCGTATTCCTCTGGTCTTCTTTCCAAAGTAAAATTTTTGAAAGCAAAAGTATTATTAAAATTCAATTTGGATTGGTAATTGGCCTCACTAGGATCTCCATCAAACATCGCTTCACAAATATCTACTCCATCTGCTGACAATGCAATATCAAAACTATCAGTAGCTGAACACATCGCAAACAAAAATCCACCTCCAATTACAAAATCACGTATTTTCTTGGCGACAGCCCCTTTTTCCTGAGACACTTTTTCATATCCTAACTTCTTAGCCAGAGCCTCCGCATCTCGTTTTTGATCGATATACCAAGGAACATTCTTGTAGGCTCCATAAAACTTTCCATACTGACCAGTGTAATCCTCATGATGCAAATGCAACCAATCATACAATACCAATTGATCACTTAAAACTTCTTCATCATATATAGGTGTAAACGGAATTTCGGCATAAGTCAGAACCAGCGTTACAGCATCATCCCACGGTTGTTTTCCCTTTGGAGTATAAACGGCAACTTTTGGTGCTTTTTCTAAAATTACAGCTTCCATGTTTTGAGAAGGACTTGCAATTTCATTCAGTATTGAGGCTTGTTCTGCATCCGAAAGCACTTCAAAACTTACGCCACGAATTTGACATTCTTTCCTAATCTCATCAGCATCTGGCAATAAAAAAGAACCGCCGCGATAATTGAGTAACCAACTTGCTTTGTAATTTTTGGCTAAACACCAATAGGTAATCCCGTAAGCTTTAAGGTGATTTTTCTGCGTAGTTTCATCCATTGGCAACAAAATAAAAGAAGCCTTGACTGAAAACGAAACTAGGATTAAAACAATAAAAACTATCTTCTTCAAAACCATTTTATTTTTTTTATTTGCACGCTGCCAATTTACTTTCTTTCTGTCAAAAATAGTTAAAACTACACGATTTATAACATCTCACATTAATAATAAATCCTTATTCTTAACAATAGATTTAATAGTTCTAAAACAGTCAAAGTACAAAAAAGGCTATTTCACATCTTGCGAAACAGCCTTTTCTACTTTTATTTCAATATTTTAAATAGATAACAAATATTTAATTGTTATGCTTCTTTATATTTTAAAAAGGCATATCATCATCATCATCATTATTAAAATTACTTCCAAAAGCATCATTTGCCGAAGGAAGATTTTTAGTGATAAACGAATTTTCGTCATGGTTCATACTCGAAGGTAAATCGTCATAACCACCACTATGATCTTCTAGATTATCAAAACGTCCTAAATGTCCAATAAATTTCAAACGAACGTTTTCGATACCACCATTTCTATGTTTGGCGATCATGATTTCTGCTTGTCCAGCCGTTGGAGATGCTTCTTCATCATCCCATTCATCAATTTTATAATATTCTGGACGGTATAAAAAGGAAACAATATCCGCATCCTGCTCAATCGCTCCAGATTCACGAAGATCCGAAAGCAAAGGTCTTTTACTCGATCCACGGGTTTCTACCGCACGCGATAATTGTGAAAGTGCAATTACAGGAACATTCAATTCCTTGGCTAATGCTTTTAGATTTCGAGAGATCGTAGAAATTTCCTGTTCACGATTTCCTCCTCCTTTACCATTTCCACCCGCAGTCATCAATTGCAAATAATCAATAATAATAATTTTTATACCATGTTGCGAAACCAAACGTCTTGCTTTTGCTCTTAAGTCAAAAATGGATAACGAAGGCGTATCATCTATAAAAAGTGGTGCTTTTTCTAAGTTCTTAACTTTCGTACTAAGCTGTTCCCACTCGTGTTTCTCTAATTTCCCAGTACGCAATTTCTCAGAAGATAATCCAGTTTCAGAAGAAATCAACCTCGTAATCAACTGTACTGATGCCATCTCCAAAGAAAACAAAGCCACAGGATGCCCAAAGTCTATAGCAATATTTCTAGCCATAGATAATACAAAAGCTGTTTTTCCCATCGCAGGTCTTGCCGCAATGATTATTAAATCACTAGGCTGCCAGCCCGAAGTAAGTTTATCTAATTTATCAAAACCAGTCGCCACACCAGAAAGTCCTTCTTGTCCTGCGATTTCTTCAATACGCTTTTTGGCTTGTAGCACTAAACTCTGAGCTGTTTCGGAACTACGTTTAATATTCCCTTGCGTAACCTCATAAAGTTTAGATTCGGCTTGATCTAATAAATCAAATACATCGGCAGTTTCATCATATGAAGCTTCAATAATTTCAGATGAAATTCGAATTAGACTTCGTTGAATAAACTTTTGAAGAATAATTCTGGAGTGAAATTCAATATGCGCAGATGAGGAAATTTTTTGTGTAAGCTGAATTAGATAAAAATCACCGCCTGCAAGGTCTAATTTTGCGTTTTTTCGAAGTTGAGCCGAAACAGTCAATAAATCGATAGGCTGTGTATCATTAAATAATTGAATTATGGCTTCAAAAATATATTTGTGAGCTTCTTTATAAAACGCATCGGGTTGCAAGATGTCAATTACCTCATCAACACCTTTTTTATCAATCATCATTGCCCCAAGTACAGCTTCTTCTAAATCTAATACTTGCGGGGGTAACTTTCCTTTTTCCAGGCTTATTATTGTAGTCTTGTCCACTTTAAATGGGCTCACATTTTTAAAATTTTCCATTTAGCGAAAGTAACTAAAATTAAAAAAAAATCACAATTGAGTTATTACAATTTATTGTTTATAAATACTCGTTTTTTGTTTATAACCAAAAAAAAATCCGAAACTGTAAGGCTTCGGATTAAGAACTTAATAATGGTCGTTATTCTTTAAACTCACCCATTTTACTGTATTTCTCCATTCTCTGGGCGATTAAATCAGCTGTTGATAAGTCTTTTAATTCGTTATATCCTTTCAATATATATTGCTCTACTGTTTTAAACGTAGTCTCTCTATCATAATGAGCTCCTCCAAGAGGTTCTGGAATAATATCATCTACCAATTTTTGTTTTTTCATGTCAGCAGAAGTTAATTTCAAAGCTTCAGCAGCTTGTTCTTTGTAGTCCCAGCTTTTCCATAAAATAGAAGAACAAGATTCTGGTGAAATTACAGAATACCAAGTATTTTCAAGCATATAAACGCGATCTCCAACACCTATTCCTAATGCACCACCAGAAGCACCTTCACCAACAATAATAGTTATGATTGGCACTTTCAAAAGAACCATTTCAAAAATATTTCTGGCAATAGCTTCTCCTTGTCCGCGTTCCTCAGCTTCTAAACCTGGATAGGCACCCGGAGTATCAACTAAAGTAACAACAGGAATTCCAAATTTCTCAGCCATTTTCATCAAACGCAACGCTTTTCTATAGCCTTCAGGATTTGCCATCCCAAAATTTCTATACTGACGAGTCTTTGTATTAAACCCTTTTTGCTGCCCAATAATCATAAACGATTGATCGCCTATTTTACCTAAACCACCAATCATGGCTTTATCATCTTTAAAACCTCTGTCTCCATGAAGCTCTAAAAAAGTATCTCCACAAAGCCCTCTAATATGATCTAAAGTATAAGGTCTACTTGGATGTCTTGACAATTGTACACGTTGCCAAGCGGTTAAGTTTTTATAAATGCTCTTTTTAGTTTCCTCTAATTTTTTGTTGATTTGTTTACAAGTATTAGTAACATCAACATCCGACTCTAGACCAATAACAACACATTTATCTAATTGCTCTTCAAGTTCTTTTATAGGAAGCTCAAAATCTAAATATTCCATAGGATTCGTGCGAATTTATTATTTTTTCAATTTTCAATTTGGAACTGCAAATATAAAATTTAATCTCGTTATACACTTACTTTTTTACTTAAGTAGAAAAAAATAGATTTTACAATAACAAAAAACCTTACAATCAATCTTCCTTTCTATAGTGTTTTATAATACCGTTCAAGAGTACTGTAATTACAATTACAATGGCGCCTATATAAAATTCAGTACTCATTTTTTCTTTTCCACCAATGATAAAAAAAGCCAACACTATACCGTAAACTGGCTCTAAATTAGTGGTTAACATAACAGTATATGGCGATAATTGTCGCATTACTTTTACAGAAGCTGTAAAGGCATAAGCGGTACAAATCGAAGCTAAAATTAAAATCAAAATCCAATTCTTGGCAGACAATGTAAAAAATTCTGCGGTGAAAGAACCTTTAAATAAAAAATAGATCGAAATGAAAATAAACCCCGCCAAAAACTCATAAAATGAAATTACCGAAGGATCATGATTCACGATTAGTTTTCCATTCATTAAAGTAAACAATACCCCTAATAGAATAGAAACTAATGCCAATATCATTCCGTTCCAGTAATTAATCTCCACTTGCATAATCAGTCCTAAGCCTGCAATAATAATCAATCCAAAAAAGACTTCATACCAAAGCACTTTACGTCCATAAAACAAAGGTTCCAGTAAAGACGCAAAAAAAGCTCCCAATGAAAAAACTGATAAGGTGATAGAAACCGTAGAGATTTTTATAGCTTCAAAAAAGAAAATCCAATGCAAGGCAATTAAAAGCCCGACAAATAAAAACTTAATTAAAACTTTGGGAGTTACTGTAAAGGATTTTTTCTTTAGCACAATAAAACCAGCCAAAAAAATAGCTGCAAAACACATTCGATACCAAACTAAAAAATCAGACTGAATCGTTATTAATGCGCCTAAAATTGCTGTAAAACCCCAAATAAAAACAATTAAATGTAAATTAAGGTAACTTTTTAAATTATCGTTTCGCATTTCGTAGTAAATAAACAGCTAATATTCCAAAAACTATATTAGGCAACCATACGGCTAAAAGTGGAGAAAATGCTGATTTTTCTGCCAATACACCAAATATTTTATCAAAAAAGACAAATGAGAAAGCCACAGCAATTCCTATAGCCAGATTAACTCCCATTCCTCCTCTTCGCTTCATAGAAGATACCGAAACCGCAATAATCGTCAATATAAATGCCGAAACTGGCACACTATACTTTTTATACAAAACAACTAAATACACATTGATATTTGATGAGCCTCGTTTTTTTTCTTTGTCGATAAACGCATTCAAATCTCCCAGACTCAAAGTCTCCGCTATATAAACTACAGGTGCCAAATCCTGAAGATCAAAACTAAATTTCATCTTCTTTTCGGGTGATTTTTCAATCACATCATTTTCAGGACCAACCGTTCTTTTTGTATAATCAAATAATGAATAGTTCTTTTCTTTAGGATTCCATTTGATTCTGCTAGCCGTAATTTTATATTCTAATTTTTCCTTTTTAAAACGTTCTAACGAAAAATTAAAAGCCATTTGGGACTCATTATTAAAGCTGTTTACATAGATAAAATCATGATCATTAATCTGTCTGTAAACATCCGTATTATCTCCCCTCATCAATGCCTTTCCGTCATTCCGGAGATACGTATATCTAAAATTATTATAACCCTCGCTAGAAACAGGTATCACATAAAAACCCATCAGTAAAACAATAACCGATATTATTGAAGCTCCTATAATATAAGGTCTTAAAAATCTCGTAAACGAAATACCAGAACTCAAAATAGCAATAATCTCAGTATCATTTGCCAACTTAGAGGTAAACCAAATCACCGATATAAACAAAAATATAGGAAAGAGGTTATTCATAAAGTAGATTGTAAAATGATAATAATAAATGGCAATTTTTAAAACTGGCACATGATTCTCAATCATTTTATTGATTTTCTCCGATATGTCGATAATTATCCCAATAGGAGCAAATAACAAAAGCATCACCGCAAAAGTGGCTAAATATCTTTTTAAAATGTATTTGTCAATTATTGTTAGCATATATTTTGGTTGTTGGTTATTGGTTGTCAGTTGATAGAATTCTGACAACTATCAACTATCAACCATCAACTAATTTACAGTCTTTGGCTCATATTTTTCACCATCATTTCTTTCCATGGTCTAAAATCACCTTCTAGGATATGTTTTCTAGCTTCGCGAACCAGCCACATATAGAAACCTAGATTATGAATGGTAGCAATTTGTTTCCCAAGGTATTCGTTGGCAGCAAACAAGTGACGCAAATACGCTTTACTGTATTCTAAATCTACAAAAGTATGCCCCATTTCGTCTATAACCGAAAAATCAGCTTCCCACTTTTTATTTTTGATGTTGATTGTTCCGTTTGCCGTAAACAACATACCGTTTCTGGCATTACGCGTTGGCATCACACAATCAAACATATCAATTCCAAGAGCTATATTCTCCAGAATATTAATAGGAGTTCCAACACCCATCAAATAACGAGGCTTGTCTTCTGGCAAAATTTCACAAACCACTTCGGTCATCGCGTACATTTCTTCCGCTGGCTCCCCTACCGAAAGTCCACCGATGGCATTTCCTTGTTGACCAGAATTCGCAATATATTCAGCCGACTGACGGCGTAAATCTTTATACGTACTTCCTTGTACAATCGGGAAAAACGTTTGCTCATATCCATATTTAAAAGGAACTTTATCCAAATGGCTGATACAACGATCCAACCAACGGTGCGTCATGTGCATCGAACGTTGTGCATAACGATAATCGCAAGGATAAGGCGTACACTCATCAAAAGCCATGATGATATCAGCTCCAATGGTACGTTGAATTTCCATTACATTTTCAGGCGTAAAAAAGTGGTACGAACCATCAATATGCGATTTAAACTTCACACCTTCTTCCTTAATTTTTCTATTATTCGAAAGAGAATATACTTGATACCCTCCCGAATCTGTCAAAATATTACGGTCCCAACCCATAAATTTATGCAAACCACCCGCTTTTTCAAGAATTTCGGTTTGTGGTCGCAAATACAAATGATAGGTATTCCCCAGGATAATATCAGGATTTATTTCTTCTTTTAATTCTCGTTGGTGCACTCCTTTTACCGAAGCTACTGTACCAACAGGCATAAAAATTGGTGTTTCGATCACACCGTGATCAGTAGTAATACTTCCCGCACGCGCTTTCGACTGCGGATCTGTTTTTAGTAAATCAAACTTCATATAGTCTTTTTATCAGTCGGCAAAGATAGGTTAATTTAAAACCCGCATCAAAAAAATATTTCCCTTCCTATGCATGAAAAGCGGGTTCATGACAACCAAAATTTAAATTCTCCTCGGAATAAAATTAGATAATTATTAAACCCAAAAATGTTTACGAATACAAATCTAAAAATCATCTGGGCGTGACCACAATAGAAAATGGCCCTAATTTAGTTTGCGCATATACGGGCCATTCTCCATTGCGGCCGGGCTATTCGCGCTACTTCGGTAGCCAGCTGCTATCCCTCACGCGAACCCAATGTAATTAAATTAAGTATTTTTTTGTCATTCCGAAGAATGAGGAATCACATAACGTGAGTCACTGGTGTGATTCCTCATTCTTCGGAATGACAAATCGATGGCATTTCCCTCAAGCCAAATGTCAAACAAAAAAACAGCACGCAGATTCAACAGATTTACACAGATAAATGAGTAAAAAATCTGCATAAATCTGTAAAATCTGCGTGACAATAAAAATAGCAATTCCTCACCTTAATAAAATCACACACAAGCCCGCAACCCCTTTCAAAAAGACAATTCATATAAAATTGAAAGTAATTTCTATATGTTTTTAACAAATAATTCATAAAAAGTAAGAAAAACATTATTATATAAATTAATAATAGTATAGCTTTGTTTTGTAGTCTATTTCTACAGAAACCCATTAAAAAAACTATTTATGGCAAATTTGCTCAACAACCGCGTAAGCGTTACTGCAACAGCAGCACAAGTAACAGCAGTCAAAACTGCGTTTCAAACTATTTTGACCAATCTACCGTTTTTGGTAGGTCTAACCGCCGATGAAAGAAAAACATTAAACAGTATTGATGTCAACAACAAAGCCTTTACCGAGGATGCTATCAATGCCAGCGTAAACAACCCCACGCTTATCCCAACCTACATTTCGTTACCGAATATGCAAAGCGATCTAACCCTTTTTGCCCAATTGGATGAACTCTCTGGAATAGCAAACCAACTTTGCGAACGTATAGAAGACACTAAAATGCTGGCAGGAAACGAAGCCTATGGATCGGCTCTTGCGATGTACAAAATTTTTGGATCAGCTGCCGATGCCGGAGTTTCTGGTGCCGACAGTATTGTAGAGCAACTCAAAAAACGTTTTGCCAGCAACAGCAGTTCAGGAACTGTTGCAGCACCTCCTGCCCCCGTTCAATAACAACCGTTACCATGCTAACTGGCCCCATTATGCTATGGGGCCTTTTTTTGTCGCAATAATGACTCAAAAAAGGGACTATACGGGATGTTTTCCATTACCAATAGTGGTGCTTTTAGTCATTCTTACACCTATAAAAGCACCCTATACCTCCTACAAACAAGGGGCAAAACCCCTGACTATAGGGTGTATAGTCCCTGTTTTGAGGTAACAAGACAACCACTTTGCACCAGTAATACACCCAATAACCATCCCTAGAGGGACTGTTTATAGGTAGTATTAGGGGGGATAATGGGGTGCTTTGATTACTAATTTGATACTATACACTATTTAAAAACGACTATTATGATAAACAACAATAAAAAATACAGCCACGACAGAGGCGATCAGTACCCGCTGGTGGGGAATTTTATCAATTATCACATTTCGCAGCAGCTTGTAAGCAAAGCAGCTGTAGCCAGAGCGCTAAACATAGATCCAAAAGGACTGGCTGCCTATTGTAAAAGAGATACGCTGCAGTTTGCCGTTTTATGGAAGCTCAGCCTGGTATTGAAACACAATTTTATCGCTCAATTGGGCGAATACCTGCCCTATCGTTTTGAAACAATTCGTGAAAAAGCCCTAAAAGAAGAACTAGCCCAGAAAGAGATAATCATACAAAAAATGGAAATCCAGTTGGAGGCGTTTAGGGAGATGATGCGGAAGCAATAAAACCTAGAAATGGATATATGCAGGTGTAAATTTGAAAAATTAAGATTATGTTTGTCAGACAAAGCTACCTAGATTTGGGTGGGTATGCGTGACAGAGTTGCGCATATGAACCAGTTACCTGCAAGCACCAATCAGAATCGAGAATATAACGGAATATTTGCAAAAATATTAAATAGAATTGTGTTATAAAAACCTCCTATAAAAAACAATGAATTTATGAAAAATATAATAATACTTGGCCTTTTGTGGTTATCATTCACAAGTTCTGCTCAGACAAAAAATAAGATTTTGACAGTAAAATATGCTGGAGAATATAGTTTTGGAACAGGTATAGAAAAAGGAAGAGTTGGAACAATTTATATTTATCCTGAAACAGACAATACAATTCTTTTTTATATTGATTTAAATCGAGGCGCACCTTCATACAATATGGGTTCATTATACGGTCGAGTTAAAATCACGAATAACATTGGAGTATTTTATACAAAATTTAACTATGCTGACAATGGATGCAAATGGACTTTTACTTTTACCCAAAATAGTTTGACAATTAAAACATTTGATAATGAATATGAATGTGGTTTTGGACACGCTGTATACGCTGATGGAACTTTTAAAAGAAAAACAACTAAAATTCAGAACTCATTTAAAAATTCAGAAGGAACAGAAACATATTTTAATAAAACAAAACCTGAAGAATATTATAAAGATTAAAACTGAGGATAAATCAAAAAAAACCGATAGCGCGGATTTGTAATCCGTGCCCGCAATCATAAGCTATAAAGCTAAGACACAATACCCAGCAAAAACAAAATAAATTGATGAAACATATAACAGTAGGTAGTATTTTATTGGTGCTTTTACTCTTGACAGGTTGTATTTCAACATACGGACAAAATAGTGGTCTTTTGCAAATTCAAGATCGTAAAAAAAGTGAATCTAAAACAATCACAATTGAAGACCTTGAAAAAGTAAAACCAATCAAAGGAGATTATATATCTGTGGATTTTTATAATTCTTTAAGAATTCCAGATCATCATATATCCGTTTTTATAAGTAATCTCAATGAAAAAGGCGTACAGCTTAAATTAAAATCAGAACCTCCAACTGGATATAAAGTAGAATGGAGTCAATCAATAATTGATACAACATTTAATATTTCATTTTCTGAGTATGAAAAAGCAATTCAGCTTTTTAGAAAGATATCGAGTTCAGATATTATCAATGAAAACTCAAACATGGGATTGGTAACAGACGGAACATCTTGTAAAATTGAATTTGGATACACAACAGGTTCAGTATCCTATTTTGTTTGGAGTCCAGACTATAAAACAACAGAAAGAAATTTAAATCAGTTTCTAGAATGTTTTGAATATTTGCAGAAACTTGCTAAAAAGAAATTTTAGAAAACTACAGATGACTAAGAAAACCCCGATACCCGATAGCGCGGATTTGTAATCCGTGCCCGCAATCATAAGCTACAAAGCTAAGAAACTGGACAAAAAAAATCAATCTTTGTGAGCACGGATTACAAATCCGCGCTATCGTACTCAACTAATTTTTTATATATCCGAGCGGTCGGGGTTAGTTTATCTCCAGAAAAGCTTAAAAAAATCAAACAAAAAATTTAAGATTAATGAAATTAATAATGCCACTTTTCTTTTTTCTTTTTTTCAATATTACTTTTAGTCAAGATTATAGAGAAGCTACAATTATTTTTAATGACAATACTTCTATCAAAGGTTTTGCGGAGATTAAAAATAATGAAATTTACTTTAAACTAGAACAAGAAGATAAACCAGATAAATGGAGCTACGATATTGCTAAAGGAATAATTTTTTCTGGATATGGATTTTCTGAAAAATTTGAATATCTAAAATATGGAAAACACTCAAAACCAAAAATATTTGAGGTTATAGAGGAAGGCAATATAAATTTATATAGAGAGTCAAGAATGTATTATACTAGTAAAAGCAATATTACCGCTGAAAAACTCCCTACAAATTTCTCAATATATGAATTTACAACAGAAACTTTTTATGTAAAAAAGAAAAGCGAAGAGTTTGCAACTGATATTTCTTTTAGTTTTAAAACAACTTCCAAAAAATATTTTTCAGATTGCGAAAAAATAATAAAACAGATTAATAATGGAAAATTTACCAGAAAAAACATTCCAGATATGGTATTTTATTATAACGAGTATTGCGACGAAAATAACGAATAATTTAAAAAGCTGATAGCGCGGATTTGTAATCCGTACCCGTAATCATAATCTACAAAGTTAAGACACAGGACAAATAATCAATCTTTGTGGGCACGGATTACAAATCCGCGCTATCGTACTCAACTAATTTTTTAAATATCCGAGCGGTCGGGATTGAATTTGGAAGATTTGGTAAATCCGAAAGATAACGGTGATTTACCCCGATAGCTCGGATTTGTAATCCGTGCCCGCAATCATAAGCTACAAAGCTAATACACAGAACAAAAAAATCAATCTTTGTGGGCACGGATTACAAATCCGCGCTATCGTACTCAACTGATTTTTTATATATCCAAGCGGTCGGGAACGTTGGCGGCAACATTAAAAAAAATAGGAATGAAAAAAATCATAATTTTAGTTATTACAATATTCGTTTTTTCTTCTTGCAAAAATGAAAAAGAATTAAAAGTTATCGAAAAACCAAAACCTGATAGTATTGAAAAATTGGAAATTGATTGTTCAGGAAATCCGAAAGTTGAAAAAAATCAAGATGATAAACTTGAAGCAATTGAAAAAGAAAACTCGGAAATAATTGAACAAGATGAAGAATATATTAACAAAGCAGCTATTGAGCAAAATGATAGCTTAATATGGCTTACTGTAAATATGAAACGTGACCATAGAATATTTGGTTTTGAAAAACCAGATGTAAAATCAAAAAGAATGATACTTTTATCAATTTTCACAAAAGACGTTGAAAATAATCCGTTTAACTGTCCTTATGGAGCATTTTATGAAACAAGTGGAATGAAAAACATCACTCTTAAGTTTAAAGAAAATATTGGTGATTTTGCAAAAATTGAAATACAGAAAGAAAATTCAAAAGAAGTCGTCTATTTTGAAAAAAAATGGTTAGAATTTGAACAAACTGAATAAAAAATGCAGCCGCCAACAGCTACAACGGATTTGGGCAATTGACTTAATGGAAAAACAATTTTATACTCGTAAAGTGAAGTCTTTAAACGAAAAATAAGGCTTTCTCAATCTACTAAATATCTGGTTTTACGTTTGCGTGAGGGATAGAAACTAGCTACCAAAGTAGCGTGGATAGCCCGACAGCATAAGGAAAAGGGGCGACTAAGCGGTAGCATAAGTCAGCCCCTTTTTCTTATGGTGGCACGCCCAGAAGAGCTTTTTCGAACTGACGAAGCAGATGATTTGAATTTCAATATACTATTTTCATAAAAGAAATATATTCGGTGTTTTATTTTTAAATCAGCAATAAAATAACAATTTGTTTGAAATTGCCTTTAAAATCATTTGTCTTACGCCAAAATAAAAATTACTTTTGCAGGAGTTTAACTTTTACACACAAAATGAAGCCTAACACACAACAATTAAACGATTTAACTATCCAAGTAAGAAGAGATATTCTTCGAATGGTTCACGCTGTTAATTCAGGTCACCCAGGGGGATCTCTAGGATGTACTGAATTTCTAGTAGCCTTGTACCAAAACCTTATGGATCGTAAAGAAGGATTTGACATGGACGGAATTGGAGAAGATTTATTTTTCCTTTCAAACGGACATATTTCGCCTGTATTTTACAGCGTTTTGGCAAGAAGTGGTTATTTCCCAGTAAAGGAATTAGCAACTTTCCGTCTTATTAACTCAAGATTACAAGGTCACCCTACAACTCACGACCATTTACCTGGAGTACGTATTGCTTCTGGATCACTAGGACAAGGATTATCTGTAGCAATTGGTGCTGCACAAGCTAAAAAATTAAACAACGACAATCATATTGTTTATACACTTCACGGAGATGGTGAATTGCAAGAAGGTCAAAACTGGGAAGCAATTATGTATGCATCTGCTAAAAAAGTAGACAACCTTATTGCAACTGTCGATCTTAACGGAAAACAAATTGACGGTACTACTGATGAAGTATTGGCAATGGGAAGCATCCGTGCTAAATTCGAAGCTTTTGATTGGGAGGTTATCGAAATTACAAAAGGAAATGACATTGAAGCTATCATTGGAGGAATGAATGAAGCAAAAGCAAGAACAGGAAAAGGAAAACCGGTTTGCGTATTACTTCATACTGAAATGGGTAATGGTGTAGATTATATGATGTACAGTCATGCTTGGCATGGTAAAGCACCAAATGATGCACAACTTGCAAATGCTTTGGAACAAAATTATAATACTGGAGGTAATACAGATTATTAAAAATGCTTTATGCTTTATGCTTTAAGCACTATGCTTATTGCCTATAGCCTACAGCTTATAGCTTTTAAAAAAAAATGAAAAAATATATAAATACAGGAAGTAAAGATACCCGTTCTGGTTTTGGAGTGGGAATGACTGAATTAGGTCAAAAGAATGAAAAAGTTGTGGCACTTTGTGCGGATTTGATTGGTTCATTAAAATTTGATGATTTCAAAAAAAATCACCCAGAGCGTTTTTTCCAAATCGGAATTGCAGAAGCTAACATGATTGGAATTGCAGCTGGATTAACTATTGGAGGAAAAATTCCTTTTACAGGAACTTTTGCTAACTTTTCGACAGGTCGTGTTTACGATCAAATTCGTCAATCAGTAGCTTACTCTGAGAAAAATGTAAAAATATGTGCTTCTCACGCAGGATTAACTCTTGGAGAAGATGGTGCAACTCACCAAATATTAGAAGACATTGGATTAATGAAAATGTTACCTGGAATGACTGTAATCAACACTTGTGATCACAATCAAACTAAAGCAGCTACAATAGCACTTGCTGATCATCAAGGTCCAGCTTACTTGCGTTTTGGTCGTCCTGTAGTACCTAACTTTACTCCTGCTGACGAACCTTTCGTAATTGGAAAAGCGATCATGCTTAACGAAGGTACAGATGTAACAATTATCGCTACTGGACATTTAGTTTGGGAAGCTTTAGTTGCTGCAGAAGCTTTGGAAGCTAAAGGAATCTCTGCTGAAGTAATCAATATCCATACTATTAAGCCACTAGACGAAGAAGCTATTTTAAAATCATTAGCTAAAACGAAATGTGTTGTTACTGCTGAAGAGCACAACATTCTTGGAGGTCTTGGAGAAAGCGTTTCTAGAGTATTAACTTTAAATCAACCTGCTCCACAAGAATTCGTAGCTGTAAATGATAGCTTTGGTGAGTCTGGAACTCCTGAGCAATTAATGGAGAAATACAAATTGAACAATCAAGCGATTGTTGAAGCTGTAGAAAGAGTGATCAAAAGAAAGTAATCTTTCGCTATAAATACAAAATCCCATCTCGTTGTAAAAAATGAGATGGGATTTTTTTTTATGCCTAAGATTTTCTTGGATGAATATTGCTACAGATTTCACTAAAGTAGGTTTTGCACTTTGACAAGAATTACTAAGTATTTCTTTTTACAACGATTCTACTGATTTGAACAGATTTTTTTTGTACGATTATTTTAGGAAGGTAGAATCCAAAAAAAATCCCAGTCTAGTATAGAATGGGATATTTATATTATTGATTCATTTTGGTACAATTTTTATCCAAATGTCGTTTTAGTCTATTTGCAATTGTTTGATCTCCTGAACAATCTGGAATTTTATCAAATGCATAATAGTTACCGTCTTTATCTTTGATTTCTCCTCTTGTTGAATAAGTATCATTATCATCATCAATATCTAAGAAATCAGGAATACCATCACCATCACTGTCATCTGGATTAGCAACTCCCGTTGCAAAAACATACATATAACGATTATGCGAAGGATCAACATCTTCCTGAAAATCAGGAATACCATCTGCATCGTGATCTGCTCGTTTCAAAGCATATAATTTTACACTAAACACTAAAGGAGAATATGCTGGAATACCGGCTTGAGCATTACCATAATATCCCATAGCAGAAGGAAGAAACATTACACCTACACCAAAATCATTATAATTCACTGTCCCATCTTGATTTGACGAAACCCAACCTGTCTTAAATTGAGGAAATGCCTCAGACCAACCTCGAATGATTCCTGCTGAACTTAAATCGAATGGGGTCTGACCATTATTTGAAGAATCAAATACTGTTCCATCCAATAAAGTACCTTTATAACCAGCGAAAACAGCATCCATATTGCAAGGATATTCACCTCCAACTCCAACATTACCAACCCCTTCCCTAATTACCAATGTATAAATTTTATAAGTAAGACCTCCTAAGGGAGAACCTACCTCATTACTAGTTTCTACATTTCTACTGGTTAATCTTGGAAGTGTATTACTATTCAAATAAGACATTAAAGACCTTTGATCAGGACTTGAAGCGTCGGTAATTTCTGATATTGTTACATCCTGATCTTCCGGAAAACCAGGCTTATTAACTACGTCACTTATGTAATGAGTATTCAAATAATTTTCTATCGCGGCAATATCTATAGGATATTGCTCAGCATAAGGTTTTGGTGGAATTATTTCTTCATCATTATTATCTTTGTTACAAGAACTCACTGTAATCATTGCAATCAAAACAATAAAATAAAACTTAATTTTGCTCATTATTTAAGGTATGGTTTAGGTCGCAAATATACATTAATGATTTACTTTTGTAAAGTATTTAACTTCGATTTTAGAAAATTCATGAGAATAGACAAATATTTATGGTGTGTTCGGTATTATAAAACCAGAAATATGGTAACCGAGGCGTGTAAAAAAAATCATATCACAGTAAATGGTATTGTTGCCAAGCCTTCGAAAGAAGTTTTTCCTACCGATAAAATTACTTTTAGAAAGGATCAAATTACACAAATCATTACCGTTTTAGACATCCCCGAAAATCGCGTGGGTGCTAAACTCGTTGATATCTATCGAAAAAATGAAACTCCTGACGAAGTTTATGCTCACTTAGAATTACTAAAACTATCCAAAGAGCATTATAGAAAAACTGGAACCGGGAGACCTACCAAAAAAGACAGAAGAGATATCGATGAATTTGGAAATGATATTACCGATGAAGACGAAACAGACTAAAAATCTCTTTTAGCTTTCTGCTTTTGAAATTGAATTAATGACATCAATTTCATCTAACTTTTTTATCTTTGAAAAAACAAAAAAATACGCCATGAGCAAAAATATAATTCTTACCAATCAACAAATAGAACATACTACCAAAAGAATAGCCTACCAAATCTATGAAACTTTTGTAGAGGAAGAAGAAATTGTGATTGCTGGAATTACCGTCAACGGCTATGTTTTTGCTGAAAAAATTGCTCAAACATTAGCTACCATTTCACCAATTAAAATTTCGCTTTGCGAAGTTCACACAAACAAACAAAGCCCAGAACAACCAATAACAACTTCATTAACCAAAGAACAATACAGTAACAAAGGCTTAGTATTAGTAGATGATGTATTGAGCTCTGGAACCACTTTAATATATGCAGTAAAACATTTTCTAGATGTTCCTTTAAAAAAATTCAAAACCGTTGTTCTTGTTGACAGAAACCACAAAAAATTTCCGATTAAAGCCGATTTTAAAGGAATATCACTTTCAACTTCCTTATTAGAGCATGTTGACGTTGTATTCGACAACAATGGCAACAGTTATGCCAGCTTAAGCTAATAATCTGATTTCAATCATTTTTTGAAGCAGAAAGATTTTAGCTTTTATCATTATGATTTTAACCGTAAGATTCGTAAAGACTTGAAAACAGAAGGTTCGCAAAGCTTTGCGAACCTTCTGTTTTTCCATCATAGAAAAAAAATAAAAAATTTTGCGGCCTTTGCGGTTAAACAACAGCAATAATCGAACTCAACTTATTAGATTCAAGATATCATTTACTGTTTCCTCGATGGTTTTACCATCAACATTCACTTTATATTGCGAATGATTGTAATAAAAGCTTCTATCAAAAAGATGCTTAGCTATAAACTCTTTCATTTCTTCTTCGCTTTTATCTGCAATAAGCGGTCTTTTGCTCTTATTCGGCATCAATCTATTAAATAAGGTCTCAATAGACGCTTTTAGATAAATAGACGCTACACCATCCCCTATTAACAATTCATGATTATTAGCATAACAAGGAGTACCTCCTCCTAAACCAATAATAATTTCATCGGGAGAATTTAATAATTCTAGAAAATAAGTGTGTTCTAACTTTCGAAAATGGATCTCTCCATCCTTTTCAAAAATATCATTTATTGACATTTTTGCTTTATTTTCGATATATTCATCCAAATCAACATAAGGAGTATTGATCATTCCAGATAGTTTTTGGGCGATTGTAGACTTACCACACCCCATATAACCTAATAATATAATTTTTTTCATTTGAATAAGACCTTACAAATTAAGACGTTAAGAATTTTAATTAAAAAAAGACAAATTTATAATAAAAATGCTTGGAAACTTCTAAAAAAAGTCCTTATATTTGCACCCGCATTCAAGGAAAGAATATGACTCGATAGCTCAGTTGGTAGAGCACATCACTTTTAATGATGGGGTCCTGGGTTCGAGCCCCAGTCGGGTCACAATTTTAGTGATCAACACATAATTTCCTTGAAGCAATGACTCGATAGCTCAGTTGGTAGAGCACATCACTTTTAATGATGGGGTCCTGGGTTCGAGCCCCAGTCGGGTCACAAAAGGTCGAGTAATTTATTACTTGACCTTTTATTTTTTAGGCCACGTGGAGAAACGGTAGACTTGCCATCTTGAGGGGGTGGTGCTCGCAAGGGCGTGTGGGTTCAAATCCCACCGTGGTCACTTTTTAAACCTATTTAAAAGCAATTACAAGGGTTTTGCACAACATTCTTAACGCAGTTATCAAACACTCTGTTTTAGAGTGTTTTTTTTTTTAAATCCCAATTCAACAGATTCACAGACCGCTTTGAATAATAAAAGGCAAACCATAACAACTTCCCCTTTATTTATATACTTTGTCCCATCCAAAATATAACATCATAAAAAAAGCGTCTCGAAAACTATCGAAACGCTTTTTAAAATTAAAAATAAAGATTTCTATTTATTTAATTCCTTCAATGGTTTTAATTGCTCAAAATCAATTCCCTCTTCTTTCAAAACTGAAACCATATTAATTATATTCTTTGGATTCAAATCTCTCCCTAAAATCCTAACAAGCCCAAATCCTGTATCCTTATTATTTGCAAAAAATACAAATTCATTAATATGTTTTTCAGTTCCAACATATTTCACAGATGCTCCTTGTTTACCAGAATCAAATTCAATTAACATTTTATACTTTGGATCTTTTAAAATCAAATTTACTTTAGCTCGTTCTATTTCGAACTGTGATTTGTTTTTCGCATTCAATTTGAAAACTAAAGCATTAATTGTATCAATAGATTGTAATGCTTCGACTTGACCCGCTTCCAAGTTACCTAAATAAATATTCATAATATCGGATGAGATATCCACAGCTACAAAATCTTTATTTTTGATATTTTCGGCAAAGTATTTTTGCAAAGAAGGCTCTGAACTACAACTTCCAAAGATCAAACCACTGAGTAATGTAATTAAAAATAATACTGTTTTCATATATTGCTTTTATTGTTTTTTTATTGGAACACGAAATTAACTCCTTTTTTATTATTTTTAGCAAAGTTGTTTAACTTCATTTCACATAGTTGTTATAGATATTTGCAATCAATTTTCGACAACACTTATTTTACTTTTTAGTTGCTTTTTTTAAATCATCACCGCCAGGAATTTTCATTTTATCTGTCAAGACCGAAATCTCACTCAGATTAAAATCACCAGTCAATGACATCAAGACCGTATCTTCACCTTTTCCTCCTTCAACAAACATTAATAGTTCTTTTATTTGTGTATCATTAGCCCCTGATTTAACCATAATTTTGACATTTTTACCTTTATCATTTACACGCATCAACTCATCCAAACCTGCCGTTTTACTATATTTTTCAGATGTAGACTTCATATCTGCTTCTACCTTGTCACTTTGAGTGGTAAAGACTTTTAAATTGTCTAATTTTTTAATCAAATTCATGTATTGTTGCGCTTCTTTATCAGAAGTATCTACTTTTACCTTACTCATCAATTCGAACATCTTTTTGTTTACGACTATTGATGTTACTTCTTCTTGACCATCAAATTTATCAAATGCTGATTGTGCAAAAAACGGACTTGACACTAACAATATCAACAATGTAATTATTACCTTTTTACTTAAACCTATTTTATTATTATTTTGATTTTCGTGTGTCTGTGATTTCATTTTATTTTATTTAACGATTATTTTTAAAATTTAAATTTTGTAATTGAACTTGAATTCCCTACAAGCACTTTGGCTTTATTTTTATTCAACAAATATTTTATTTTTGGTTACTTCATACACTTTAATATACTGAGTTCCCACGATACCAACATTTACATTCTTAGACAATATACCTAATGCTTTTTGAGTTGCCTCCAAAGCTTCTTTAGGATCATCAAAAGTTCCTAATTCTTTATTTTGCTGCTCCTTATTGATATAAAAATAAGCATACGTTACAACTCCCAGCAAAACTACAATAGATGCTACTATCGACAACCATGCCAAATTTCTTTTTTTAGGAATTACTAGACTATTTTCCATTAACTTTTCATTTTTTACTTCAGTAAAGCACGTAAATAAAGGTTTATATTTTTCTAAATGTATCGCAATTTTTGATGATAAAAAATAGTTTTATTAATTACGATATACAATCAGTACGTAATACTAGATTATTTGTTACAAAACAAAATAAATCAAACTAAAGTTAGTATTTTTACGTTGTATATCTACAACCAAAGTTATATGAAAACTTGTTTCAAAGTTACCTTATTAATATTCTTAGCCTTTTTAACTTTACAGAGTTGTGATGATATGGACGATGGCTATCCATCATCCACTATTGAAACTAATGATTTTATTTGGAAAGGTCTTAATTTATATTATTTATGGCAAGCCGATGTTCCTAATTTAGCTGACAAGCGTTTTGCCAATCAGGCGGATTTAAATTCCTTTTTGCAACAATATGAAAAACCGGAAGATTTATTTAACGCACTTAGAGTAGATAAAAGCATCGATCGATTCAGCTGGATTGTAAGCGATTATTTGACATTGGAAGGTCAGCTTCAAGGAACTACAAAAAATAATGGAATGGAATATGGTCTTTATTATAAATCCGCAAATTCTAGTGTTATTTTTGGATTTGTAAGCTATATAATCCCAAATTCAGACGCTTCAACTAAAGACATCAAGCGAGGAGATATCTTTTATGGCGTAAACGGAACACAACTCACAGATAAAAATTATAAGGATTTATTTTTAAACTCGGAAAATTACAACCTCAATTTAGCCGATTACAACAATGGTGCTATTACTCCGAATGGAAAAACAGTAAGCCTTACAAAAACCACTCTTGCAGAAAACCCAATTTTTATAAATAAAGTAATCGAAACTGGTGGACATAAAATAGGCTATTTAATGTACAATGGTTTTTATCCAAGCTATGACACACAACTGAATACTACTTTTAGTTCATTAAAATCAAAAGGTGTAACCGATTTAGTTTTAGATTTAAGGTACAATTCAGGAGGCTCGATAGAATCTGCTACACGATTGGCCAGTATGATAACAGGACAATTTACAGGCAAGGTATTTTCTAAAGAAAGATGGAATGATAAAATTAATTCTTATTTTGAGTCTGAAGATCCAACGTCATTAATAAATTTATTTACAAACACAGTAGGATCAACTCCTTTGAACAGTTTAAATCTTACCAAAGTTTATATTTTAACTACCAAAAGTACTGCTTCGGCAAGCGAATTAGTTATCAATGGTTTAAAACCATATATTACTGTTGTTCAAATTGGTGATATGACTACTGGAAAAAATGTAGGCTCAATCACAATCTATGACTCTCCCACTTTTGGGAAAAAAAATAGAAACCCAAATCATCGCTATGCCATGCAACCTATTGTTTTAAAAATTGTTAATGCTGATGGTTTTGGCGACTATCTAAATGGCTTGACTCCTACTTATACGTTAAAAGAAAATCTAGCTAATTTGGGTGAACTTGGAAACAGTACAGAACCTTTATTAAGTACAGCAATTGGAAAAATTACAGGAACTGCTAAAATGGTCAAAACAACGCAAGGCAAAACATTCCCTTATTTTAAAGATGCAAAATCAATTATAAAACAAAACCAAATGTATATTGATAAAGTACCTGCAGGACTTTTGAAATCTTTGGAGTAAGGAATATTAATAATATCCATCTGAATCTAATAATTATATTAAAAAAAAATCAAAATACTCCATAAACAAAATTAAATCAAAAAGGCTTTCATTTCTGAAAGCCTTTTTTTTCCCAAAAACTATTTATAATACTATTATTAGTGTAATAAAATTTCCACAAATAACACACAGTATTATACTGAATACCATTATAGCCAATATAATGTGGCTAATGGCGTGAATTAATCGTTAAAATAAAATCCATTTGGACCAACACCAACTGTAAATTCTTTTTGTAAAGTTCCAGTTAGTGAATAAACGTAAGATTTACTATTAGCTGTAAAATCTCCACCGTCAGCAATAAAAATGTGATTGTTCTTTACAGCGAAACCATACATTTGACCATATTTTGAAGTAGAAGTATAAGTTAAAATAGCCGTTTTTGAAGCTACTGTTGCAGCTAGATCTATACCGTAAACTGAAGTTCCAACCGTATAATAAATTTTACTTTGTTCGATATCTAAATTTTGAGCATCTTGTAAATCAGCTGGAAAAGTAATTTTACTTAAACTACTATCCGATAATTTCACTTTTACGATTTCACTAGCTATTCCATAAGGACTTCTTAAAACATATAAAACCCCATTTTTAACTTCCATCGTATCTGCATCTGAACCAACATTTATTGGAGTTTCTAATGCTTTTGTAGTTGGATTTACCACTAATACTTTATCACTTGTAAATGGCTCAGTAATGTATAATTTTCCATTTTCCAAAACAATTCTATTAGCCGTTGCTTTCAATTCAATTTTTGATTCCACCAAATTGGTTGTCAAATTAATAACAGCAACATAATCATCTGTGTCTCCAGTTGCAGGATTTGCATAAGAATAAGTATTTGCGTTAGTTACATACGCTTTACCATCTTTTACTACTCCATATCTTGGATTCACAAGTCCTGTTTCAATTTTTGCAACAATCTTGAAAGTATTTCTATTTACAACTGTGATTTTATTTGAACCACCTGAAATAATATAAGCATTGTCTCCGTCAAAAAAGATTGACTGCACATATTTACCCAATAAATCAGAACCATTTACTAAAGTATAAGCATCTTGTGTAAAAGTACTCAAGTCATTACTTATATAAGAAACCGAACCTTGCCCAGAGCCTCCTTCATTCAAGACCAAAATTCCTTCATTATAATCACCAGAATCTACTTTATCATCATCATTGTTACATGAAACAAATAGAGGAACGCTCACTAGAGCAACAAAAAAGGACTTACTAAACTTCATAACTTTTTAAAATTTAAGGGTTATATACATATTAAAATTGCGACCTGCCATAGGTCTATCTTCAACACTTTCATATTTTTCGTTAAAAACATTCAAAACCTGAAAGCCTATTTTGGAAGATTCTAAAAACTTAAAATCATAACTAAGACCAACATTCGACACCTGATAAGCGTCAATAATTTCATTAGGATCATTATCAGATCTTGTATATACAAATCCGTTGTATAAATACTGATAATCGACAGAGAACTTACCATAAGAATAAGCCAATGAAGCTGTTGCTTTATGATAAGGAACAAAAAACAATTGCTTACCAGTCTCTACATTTTTTGAAATAGTGTATGCGTACGTTCCATTTATGGCAAAACTATTTTTTCCATAGGAATTTGCCCAACCCAAAATCGTTTCAGAACCATATGTGTTCACCCGATCAGTATTTTCTGGAGACCAAACATCTCCATTCATCGGAATCCAACGAATCAAATCGTCAATTTTGTTATAATAAATAGTCTCCGACAAAGTGATTTTTTTATATTTAAAAACATTTCCAATTTCCGTTTGATAAGAGCTCTCAGGTTTTAAATCAGGATTCCCACCTTCTTCCCAATACAAATCATTAAAAGTTGGTATTCTAAAATTTCTAGAAAAATTGATTTTTAAATTATAAAAAGAACTAAAAGCATACGACGAACCCAATGAAAATAAAAAGGGACTATCATAATCTGAACTCGCTTCTTTCCTAAAGCCCAACTCGTTTTGCCATTTAGAATTTGCCTTTTCCACTACTTTTAAAGCAACAGCTCCGATATGTCTTGTATTATCTCCAAAACTAGTCCCAAAACCTTTCGTACTGCTATAATCTACAATTCCGTTTAGTTTGATAGATTCTATTAATTGGTATCCAAAATCCATTTTTGCGATAAACGATTCTGATTTTCCAAAAGTGAAATAATTACTTTCTATATCGGCAAAATATTGATATTGCTCTGTTAGATAAGCTGCTTTATAGTTACTGCTAAAACGTCCTTCGGTTTCTGAATATTCCAAAAGATTACGACTAAAAGTATTGATATATTTTGTTTTCGAATCGGATTCCGACACTAATGAAAGATTTCTGTCGGTATTTGAAGATTGGCTGTATAAGGTAAGAACAGCATTGGGTTTAATTTTATATCCCACATTGGCAGACAAACTGGTTGTTGCATATTGACCGTTTTCATTTTTTCGTTGAACTCCTTTCCAAGTATAGAGCCCGATATAATCATAATCGTTATCAGAACTGTTACGGGAAAAGCCAATTTGAGTACTCCATTTTTGACTCGAAAGATTCATTTTATAATTCGCTCCTATGGTATTGAAACTTCCATAATCCAGACGCAAATCATTTTCGAATTTGTCTTTAAAAACCAAATTATTATTCAAATGAACACTTCCTCCTATCGCTCCACTACCATAACTTACACTTCCACCACCCGCTTTTACGCTAATAGCACTAAAATCAGATGACGTGAATGTATTAAAATCAGCACTGCCGTTAAGTAAAGAATTGACATTAATTCCGTTCCAAACTACTGCTGTTTGCGAAGCGGTAGTTCCTCTAAAAGAAACCGTAGAAGTCATTCCGCGCCCGTATTCCTTGAAATACAAAACACTGTTATAATTCAATAAATTAGTAAGAGTAGATTGATTTTTGCCAATAACTGAATCATTAAGAATCTGAATCGATTGTGATTTATTACTAGAATACAAAGTACGGTCTGAAACTATAACTTCTTTTAATTTGTTAATAGAATCATTCTGCGCCGAAACAAATTGGCACATTAGTACAAAAAAGGCTAGTATTAATTTTCTTAAAGTCATAATTTCTGAACCTTTTTTCCCGAAAGTTCGATATTTGTTAAGAAAAAAGGCAGGTCTCCTGGCTTGCGTCTTGTTGTTCACCTTCCCATTACAATTTTTGATTTCGGAGTTTAGACTTTAGATTAACTCTAAAATCTGAATTCTAAAATCTACAATTTAAAACAGTGGCTTTGTAGATAACAACAAGCTTGATAGCTTACAGTTGCGGGAACAGCTTAGGTTTTGAACCTAATTCCCTTTTAATGTGTTTTCGTAAAAAGTAAAACACAACCTTAATTCGGGTGCAAATATAAAGTTAAAAATATTGAAAAGTAAAGTTAATGAAGCATTTTAATTTTAACACCCCTACAACTAATTGTTTTTCATAATTTTAAACCCCAAAAAAGTACGATTCTAAATTTCAATTTTTACAACAGCTCCAAAATCCAACTTTGATTTAAAAGCATCTTGCAAAGGAAGATCATTTATTTTGCACAAAATACTTCGGATAACTCCCGCATGTGCGACAATTATTAATGGTTTTTCATTAGGTTTTGAAGCTTCATTTTCTAAAAAATCTACTACTCTTTCATTCAAGTCAACGAAAGATTCGCCATTAGGTACACGCACATTTACAAAATCAGTCATCCAAGGATTTAAAACTTCTTGTGGAATATCATCCCAGCTTTTTAATTCCCAATCGCCAAAATTCATTTCCATTAATCTTGAATCTTCAATAATAGAATCAATTTGAATATTATCCTGAATATGTTTGGACAAAACAACACAACGCTGTAACGGACTCGAATATAAAATAGCCTCTTTTGGCAGTTGACTGATAATAATTTCAAAAACAGCATCATAAGGCGCTCTGATTTCTACATCACTCTGACCGTAGCAAATTCCTTTTTCACAAACCGTTTCGGTATGACGGACTAAATAAACTTCCATATTCCGATAATTGACAGATAAAAAATCACTTCACATACTTGTTGTGTTGCGCCTAAACAATCTCCAGTATAACCGTCAATCCATTTCTGAAAATAACGAGCTAGAAAAAGCCGTGTTACAAAAACAGGAATTAAAGCCAACAACAATTGCCATTGAAAAAAAGACAAAACCACAAGAGGCAACAATCCAAAAAACATAGCTCCAATCATTTCTTTCCAAGTGAAATTTTGGGCAATTGGTTTGCTTTTGCTCGATGCATCTTCTCTTGAATACTGATGTGTAAAAACAATGGAGATTGCAGCTAGACGGCTAACAGAATGACCTGAGATAAAGAGCAAAAGATTTTTGATTGATGATTGCTGATTAACGATTTCAGATGTATTCAGCAGATTATAAAGAGCTTGAAATTTTAATAAAAACAATAAAACCACGCCAATTGCTCCATACGCACCAATGGCGCTGTCTTTCATTATTAGAAGGATTTTCTCTTTGGTCCAACCGCCGCCAAAACCATCGCAAACATCGGCAAATCCGTCTTCATGAAAAGCTCCTGTAGTTAGAATTCCTGCAATGATTGCTAAGATTACAGCGATTTCATTTGTAAATAAAAAAGTTCCAATAGAATAGAAAACAAACGAAATACCTCCAACTATCCAACCAATCAAAGGAAAATACCGGGATGCTTTGTTTAAATAATCAGGATTGTGGTCAATGTTTTTTGGACACGGAATTCGGGTGTAAAACATCAAAGCTGTAAAAAATATATGTAATTGTTTTTTCATTTTTTTTATTTGTTATTGCCGTAGAGACGTTGCACTGCAACGTCTCCGCCAACGTTTTTCACACAACGTTTTCAAAACGATTTTTATATACATTGCGTGAAGACGTTGCAGTGCAACGTCTCTACAATATGCGAATCTACGAACGGCTAATTCCAGCCGATTCAAAACTTGCCATTTCATTCAGGAAAGAAACTGCGGATTGTATAATTGGAAAGGCTACGGCACAACCCGTTCCTTCTCCCAATCGCAAATCTAATTGTAATAACGAACGAACATTCAAATAATCCAATATTTTTTGATGTCCCTGCTCCGCGGAAGAATGACAGAAAATTGCATTTTCTTTTATTTCTGAATTCAATTTGTAAGCGATTAAAAAAGCGACAGTACAAATAAAACCATCTACCAGAATAAGCATATTATTTTGTTTGGCTTGAAGCATTCCTCCTGCTATTTGTAAAATTTCAAATCCTCCAAAATAAGCTAATTTACTCTCTAAATCATTTGGCCCATTATAATTTTCAAGTGCTTTTTTGAGGATATTTTGTTTCTGAATTAACTTTTCGTCAATAACCCCTGTTCCTTTTCCAATACAATCTTCGATAGGTAAATCCAACAGAATACTCATCAAAACCGAAGCTGTCGATGTATTTCCTATCCCCATTTCTCCAAAACCAATGCAATTGCAACTAGTTTCAAAAATAGTATTTACAATTGCTGCTCCTTTGGCAAAACACAAATCAAATTCTGTTTTACTCATTGCCGAAGTATGTAAAAACGACTGTGTCCCCTTCCCTATTTTAGCCGAAACCAGATTAGCATTTGTTGGAAAATCATAATTTACTCCTGCATCTACAATAGTTAGCGCAATATTATTTTGTTTACAAAACACATTAATAGCTGCTCCTCCTTCCAGAAAGTTGGTCACCATTTGTCGGGTAACATCTTGCGGATAGGCACTTACACCATGATTTGCAATTCCGTGGTCTCCAGTAAAAACCACCATATTAGGTTTTGTTATTTTGGGTTCCAAAGTTTGATAAACAGTTCCGATTTGTTTCGCCAGATTTTCCAAAATACCTAGTGAACCAGTTGGTTTCGTTTTATTATCGATTTTTTGTTGGAGTGCCTCGCTTATTTTAGAATCACCAGATTGTGATTGCTCCGTTCCTCGCAAAGACTCCGGAATTGAGAGTGTAGCAGAAACCAAAATCTCTTCAACAAAAGGATTAGCTGATTTTTGCTTCCAATTCAATTGTTGCAACATCGGTTGGTTATCATAATTTGTAGCAGGTTTGCCTACGCAAAAATAGCCCAACGGCTCTATATGTTCTGGTAATCCCAAAAGCTGTTTGAACTGGTAATAATTTAGAATCGAAACCCAACCCATCGAATACCCTTGTTCTGTGAGTGACAGCCAAATGTTTTGAGCAGAGCAAACCGAACTAAATTTTACCGCTTCGTTACTGCCGACTGTACCAATCGTAAAATGATTCAACACCGAACGGTCGTAACAAATTACTAATCCGAGGGGTGCTTCTTCAATCGCTTCTAGTTTTAAGGCTTGGTATTGCGATTTTTGTAAATCATCATCGGTTTGATTTTCGGCTTTTTGATTGTAGGCTAAAAATAGTTCTTTTATTGCTTTTTTGATTTCAGTGGATTTGATGAGATAATATTTTGTAGCATCGGTCAAACCTACAGATGGTGCATGATGTCCCGCTTGAAGTGCTTTTTGGATTACTTCATCTGGTACAGCATCAGTTGTAAAATGACGGGTGTCTCGACGGGATCTTATAATTTCATCTAAAGTCATTGTCGTATCGTGTGTTTGCGTTAGGGATGGAAGCGGCATCCTATTGTGGCGGGGTTCGCCACAATATATATAGCGTACAGCCCGACCCTTGTGGTAACGCCAAAATAATTAGTATATTTTTATTCTTCCCAAACAATGAAACAATAATCGTTGTGGGTAATTTTTGTAAAGTTAGGCAATTCTACTGCTTCTGAAAACAGTGGACAATCGAGCACCAAGGTATGAAACTCGCCATTTTCTCCGCAAGGGTCAATGCCTTTTTTAAGTAATTCCTGTGCTAACTCTTTGGTCAAAATTTTACCTAAATAGCTTTCTCCCATCGTTGGATTACAGGAAACAATCATGGTTTTAATACCATTTTCCAGCATTTCATTGACCAAAACGATACGGTCTTGCAGCCATAAAGGAAGTATTGCTTTTAACGAAGCGGCGTGACAAACTTTGTCTTCCCAATCTTTGTGTGGTTGTAAATCGATATCTCCAAAAACGGCTGATTCGAGATTATAATTGGTTTTTAGTCTTTTTAAAATCGCGATAAACTTGGCTTCATAATCGTTCCAAGTCGCAGGAACGGCTTCAAGAGGCAAATTCATTTTTTGAGCCTGTTGTTTTAAAATCGACAAAGGCAATCCGTGAGAACGAGATATTTTACCATTTTCGTTCATCATATTCAACAGTACTTTTGGAACAAATCCTTGCGCTACTGCTTGCATCATGGCATAACAACTGTCTTTTCCTCCGCTCCAAGAACTTACAAAATTCATCATTTATCCTTTTATTTTTAGCGGAATTCCTGAAACCATTAATACTACTGTGTCTGCATTTTTGGCGATGTATTGATTCATCCAGCCTTGCAATTCTGTGAATTTTCTACCGATATGTGTTTCGGCGTGAACGCCCATTCCAATTTCGTTTGTCACAATAATTATCGTGGCATTTTCATGTTTTGCAATGGCATCCAATTCGGCTTTGGCTTGTTTCAAAGACAAAGCAACATCGTTTTTATTATCTACAAAAAAGTTGGTCAACCAAAGTGTGACACAATCAACAATTGCGACTTTTCCTGAAAAATCAATTTCACTTAAATGTTTTTCTTTTTCAATATTAATCCATCGTTCGTCACGATCTTTTTGATGGCGGTCAACTCTTTTTTGAAAATCATCATCCCATTTTCGAGCTGTTGCAACATACATTGGATTATCGGCTAATTCTTTGGCTAAATTTTCGGCATAACTGCTCTTTCCTGAGCGTTCTCCGCCTGTAATCAAATAAATCATTTTGTTTTCTTTTTTAATCAATACGGACAATGCGTACAATCGCTTTTACAGCAATAGCCTCTTTTGAGATGAAACCAAGGTTTGAAAACATAGTTACCATCCTCAAAATAATAATCAATTCCTTCTATAATTTGGGCAGTTTCTGGCAATAACGAAGCTTTATTTCCTATTGCTGTTTCGGGAGTTATTGTGGCTACAAATTCATCTATTTTATCCGCACAGGCTTTTTTAAAACAGCTGGAACAAAGACAATCGGCAATGTCAAACGGATTGAAAATGGGAGGAAAATCATTGCACCAACAAGCTTCCCCTTCAGGAGTATCTCCACAATTAAAAGGCTTTTGACAGGTCGAACAATGCTTCTGTTTTATAACATTCATTTTGTAAAGATAGCGTTTGTCTTATTTTTTACTGTAAAAATTAAACAAGAAATTTATAATTTACTATACCTTTGCCCTTATTGAAAAAAAAATAATATGCGATTTTCATTCTACAAAGTTCTTTTAATCAGTGTTCTCTTTTCTTTTATTGGATGTAAAAAAAATGAAACAAAAGAGGCTATAAATACTGTTAACACTACAAACAGCATTCAATATTCTAAAAGTTTGGCTATTCATAAACAGGACGGTTATACGGTAGTAACGGTTTCTAATCCTTGGCCAGATGCTGTTAAAAATTTCAAATACATTCTAAAAGAAAAAAACGGAATTGTTCCAGATAGCTTAAAAAAGTATACTCAAATCAATGTTCCTTTACAATCTATCGTAGTGACTTCTACTACAAATATTCCATTTCTTGAAATGTTGGGTGTAGAAAAAACATTAATTGGATTTCCTCATACCGATTATATTTCTTCCGAAAAAACCAGAGCTTTAATTGACGCTGGTTCGGTTAAAAATGTGGGACAAAACGAAAAACTTAATATTGAACAACTTATTGAATTAGCACCAGAACTTATTGTGACTTTTGGTATTGACAACAATAATCCAACTCTTGAAAATTTACAAAAAAGTGGTTTAAAAGTATTAATTCAAGCCGATTGGATGGAGCAATCTCCACTGGGAAAAGCAGAGTGGTTAAAATTATATGGCGTTTTATTTGGCAAAGAAAAAGAAGCAAACCAATTATTTGACAATATCGTAAAAGAATACAATGATGCGGTAAAATTGGTTGCGAACCAAAAACCAACCTCAACTGTATTGTACGGTTCTATGTATCAGGATCAATGGTATGTAGCCAAAGGCAGTAGCTGGGTTGCCCAATTTATGAAAGATGCTAAAGGTGATTATCTTTGGAAAGATTTAGAAGGAACTGGAAGTCTTGGATTGTCTTTTGAAAACATTTTGGACAAAGCCAAAACGGCTTCTTTTTGGATTGCAACCGGTTCATTCAAATCATTAGCGGAATTGAAAAATGCCAACCCTCATTACAGTCAATTTGATGCTTTTAATACTAAAAATATTTATACTTTTGAAGGAAAACTGGGAGCGACTGGAGGTACTATTTTCTATGAATTATCACCTTCCAGACCTGATTTGGTATTGAAAGATTACATCAAAATTTTTCATCCTGAATTACTTCCTAATTATGCTTTTACTTTTGCTACAAAACTAAACTAATTGAACAATCCTAAACGAAATATAACCTTATTTTCATTGCTTTTTGCAGGGCTAATTGTTTTGTTTTTTGTGAACATTAGTTTTGGTTCTATTACTATTCCTTTTAAAGATGTTTACACGAGTTTGACAGGTGGTCATGCCAGTAAATCGACTTGGGAATACATCGTCATCAACTACCGATTACCAAAAGCCATTACAGCCGTTTTGGTTGGAATGGGATTGTCTATAAGCGGCTTGTTAATGCAAACTTTATTTAGAAATCCACTTGCTGGACCTTATGTTTTAGGACTCAGTTCTGGAGCAAGTTTGGGAGTTGCTTTTGTGATTTTAGGTGCGAGTATATTGCCTTCGTTTTTGAGTGGTGTTTTGTTATCTCCCTACGGAATTGTTTTGGCATCCACATTAGGAAGTACCTCCGTTTTAGTATTAGTTTTATTAGTTTCCCAACGTTTGAGAGACACTATGGCTATACTTATAGTTGGACTCATGTTTGGAAGTTTTACCAGTGCAATTGTTGGTGTTCTTACTTATTTTAGTTCGGCGGAACAATTACAAAAATTCACTTTTTGGTCTATGGGAAATCTTGGCAATTTGTCTTGGACATCCATTCTCATTTTAACTGTTTGCGTAATATTGGGATTATTCCTGAGTTTATTGAGTATCAAACCTTTGAATGCATTACTCTTGGGTGAAAATTACGCCAAGAGCATGGGGTTGAATTTCAACAAAGCTCGATTTATCATCATATTAGCAACCAGTATCTTAGCAGGAAGTATTACTGCTTACGCTGGACCTATCGCCTTCATTGGATTGGCAGTCCCTCACATTGCTAAATTAGTATTTCAAACTAGTAATCATACTGTTTTATTTTGGAGTACTTTACTTTTTGGAGCTGCTATTATGTTAGTATGTGATGTAGTTTCTCAAATGCCAGGAATGGAAGTAACTTTACCGATTAATGCTATTACTTCAATATTGGGTGCGCCTGTTGTGATTTGGCTGTTGGTTCGAAAGAGGAATTTTAAGTAAAAAATTAACCGCTAGGTTCACAAAGGATTACGCAAAGTTCGCTAAGCTTTGTATTGAAAAAAAAATATTAATAAATATGTCACACAATATCCTCACCACCTCTAATTTAAGCATTGGATACGCTTCCAAAAAAGAAACTGTGACCATAGCCAAAAACCTCAACTTGAATCTTCAAGCAGGAAAACTAATAGCTTTAATTGGAGCAAATGGTATAGGAAAATCGACTTTATTACGCACCATTACCGGAATTCAAAAACCTTTACTGGGAACTGTTTTATTAAATGATAAAAAGATAAGCAGTTATGAACCTTTGGAACTCGCTCAAAATTTAAGCATGGTTTTGACTGAAAAATTGCCTCCAAGTAATTTAACCGTTTTTGAATTGGTGGCGCTGGGACGCCAGCCTTACACTAATTGGATTGGAACCTTGTCAGATATTGACATTCAAATAGTTCAAGACGCTCTAGCACAAACACAAATAGAACATTTATCTCAAAAAAAGCATTACGAAATAAGTGACGGGCAATTACAAAAAGTCTTAATTGCCAGAGCATTGGCACAGGACACGCCTTTAATTATTCTAGATGAACCCACAACCCATTTGGATTTATTACATAAAGTTTCTTTGCTCAAACTTTTAAAAAAACTAACGCACGAAACTGGAAAATGTATTTTATTTTCGACTCATGATATTGATATGGCAATACAGTTGAGTGACGAAATGATCATCATGACTCCTGAATCAGTAGTGCAGGATGAACCTTGCCATTTGATTGCCAAAGGAAGTTTTAATACTTTATTTAAAGATGAACATATTGTTTTTGACAGCGAAAAAGGGAAGTTTGTAATTAGTTAAGATGATCGTTTTCGTAACGAGCTCGATATCCTTGGAGAGCATTTTCTAAATTGGTAAATGAAATATCTAAAGGATTAATTAATATATTGTAATTAGAATATTCAGTAGAAAAAGACAAATATTTTTTTCTGATATGCCCGATTGGGTATCTTCCATAGTATTTTTCCACAACTAATTTTTCATCTTTAATATTTCTCCAACTTATTAATCTTTCGTTTTCCAATTGAATTCCTTTATCACTTATCAAAATTTGTGGCTCTCGGTTCAATAAATTTTTAACTTTTAAGAATAACAAATAAGGAGCCAATAATAATATGATAATTACAGCCTTTGTAATTGTATTGAAAAAGTGAATCCCCATGCATAAGGCACTACCCCAGATAATAATCCCAAAAACCGCTTTAAAAATTGAGAAATGAATAATCATTTCCTTTGGAAGTGATACATCATCCTGAAAAACATCTTCTTGTAGAAACTTTTGTTCTAATTTTTCTAATTTTTCCTTTTGACTTGCACTTCTGAATTCAAAAAGACTGGCATTATCCTGACTAAATATTATACCCTCCTCGTATGCTTTTTGTCTTAATTGATGTAGGTTTCTAACATTCTCAAATGCCTAAATTTTCCATCGTGTAATCATAATAAATTTATAAGCAAATGGAAGTATTACAGCTAATAGAATTCCGGCATATATAAAATTTAAATTTTTATGACCTAAGGCAAAAAGAATACAAATAAGAATAGGCAAAAAAATCATTAGTCTCGAAGGATAAGTTATTATTCTTTTCCCTCTTTGTATCGCCTCGCTAACAGTAACTGAATTTTCCAAAAAACTATTTTATATTAATTTGCCTTTTTGCTTCGCCCACTACAAAAGCAACCGAATTGGCTATATTAAAACTTCTTATTAATTTTGACATCGGAATGGTTAAATGATTTTCAAATAAAGCCAAAACTTCAGCACTTAAGCCAACACTTTCTTTACCAAAAACTAGCCAATCTCCATCTTGAAATTGATTATCCAAATAAGACTTTTCCGCATGGGAACTCATCAAAAAAACTCTTGAATGATCAGGTATTTGAGACATCCATTCAGATACATTTTGATATTCAGTTACATCAAGATGCACCCAATAATCAAGTCCAGAACGCTTTAGGTTTTTGTCATTAATAACAAATCCAAAAGGATGTACTAAGTGCAAACGGCTTTCGGTACCTACGCACAAACGACCAATGTTGCCGGTATTATTTGGTATTTCGGGTTCTACGAGAACGATGTTTAACATGTTTATAAATTGAAAAAATTAAATGATTAATTAAAGTTATCGACTTCCAAGACTTCTCCGGCTTTTAAATTATTTAAGTGTACGTTTCCTATTCTGACACGTACCAATCTCAAGGTTGGAAAACCAACGGCTGCTGTCATTTTACGTACTTGACGAAATTTCCCTTCGTTGACTGTTATAGAAGCCCAAGAAGTAGGTCCATGACGTTCGTCGCGAATTTTTTTACCTCTAGGCCCAAAATCAGGAATTTCAGTAATGAATCTGGCTTCACATTTTTTGGTTTTGTATTTGCCTCCATCAAATCCGATCTCAACTCCTTCTTTTAATAAATCTATTGCTTGCTGAGTAATTACTCCATCAACTTGTACATAATATTCTTTATCTACTTTTTTAGACCGAATCTGTTCACTCACTTTTCCATCGGTAGTCAATAACAATAAACCTTCTGAGTCTTCATCCAACCGACCGATTGCCATAGTGCCTTCTGGGAAATCGTGCAATTCGCCCAAGAGTTTTTTCTTGCGTTTCAATTCATAAATAAATTGGCTTAAATATCCGTAAGGTTTATGAATGATGAAATGATGGTGAGACATTCTGTTTTTTTTGAGAGGACAAAGATAGATTTGTTTTTTAAGTTTTTAAAAAACATTCTCTTTTAAAACAGGACAAACATTTTTAAAATAATAAGAAGCAAAATATCCTCATTGCAGCAATTCTGATTGATTTATAAACAAATTTTAACCTAAAAAACAGAGTAAAAAACAGAACCCATCCCATAAGTCTGAATTTCAAATAATTAGTATTTATTCATTAATAATTAACACACTCTTACTTTTAAAGAATTAAAAAATATAAAACTCGTTGGGTGTAATTCTGTATAAATAAAAAATGAACCACATAGACACATAGATTTAATGACGAAACACTAAAGAATGAATAGAAATAGCACTATTTTTACTTCGTCAGTTCGCCCTTCGGTCTCGGGTCACATAGATGAACTATGAGAGAAGTAAAACTTCTATCAAACTCTTTTAATCCCCTATAAATTCTATGTTTCTATGTGTTAAAAATAATTACACCCAACGGGTAATATAAAACATTATTATCCTATTCCTAAAAGATGACTAGAAATATTTAATTCAACAGTCAATTCAAATTTATCACTACTTAAATAAAAGTTAGTAAATTAATATTATCTTTGCTCCCCCCTTTTTTTCTACTTTTATGGTTCTACTTAATTTAAAGAATTGGCTTAACCAGTTCAAACAGTACTTTTTTACGTACAGTAATGGATTTTATCATCTCCCTTACAGCAGCAAATCTCCCAAGGACTTGGTGGAGAGTTTTGCCAAATACCCATTTATGAAACATAATATAGAAAGGCAATGCATTTATGCAAAAACGCCTTTTTGCGACGGAGGTTTCAGTTACCAGAATCTTGAAGAAGGATGTTGGATTATTTACTCTAAAATGAGGTATAAAACCAATGTTGCATTTGACCTTGTTTATGATAATCCAAAAGAGAAGAAAGTAGAAGATAAAGGCTACTATATGTTAAGCCTGAATCACATTTCAAAACAAGTAGATCTTGATAAAAAAATTTGTGAAAAACAGCTTTGTTTTTCAAACTATAGCTGGACATTCTTTAAACCAAAAGAACGGAACTGCGATCTAAATTTTAAAGGTTCGGATAACAAATATATTACACTGTATTTTAATGAAGAATGGCTGCAGCGCAATCTTGCTACGAATAGCCTTTTCTCTGAAGGAGGTCTTGCCGATTTTATTGCTTCAGATGAACCCTATATTGCCTGGCCTTTAACGGGTAATGAAGAAGTAATTAAAAATTTTAACCATTTTGACGATGTTATGAATCTTAATAGCGAAGCGGCTTCTATAGACTTTCTGCAATTAAAATTCTCAACGATCAATCTTATTTTCGACTTTTTCAGGCTTTGTAAGGAACAGAAAATTATAGAGTCATATTTTGCTATAGACTATGAAGATAAATTCATCATCAACAAAGTTGAAGACTATTTAATAAATCATTTGTTTGATAAATTTCCGGGTATCGATGTACTGGCAGCAAAATTTAAAATCTCAGAAAGTAAGCTGAAATCTGAATTTAAGCAATTCTTTGGAAAACCTATTTATAAATATTTTCAGGAAAAACAAATGCAGCAGGCAAAAGAACTTATTCTTGAAAACAAATTTCTGATAAAAGAGATTTCGTATAAATTTGGCTACGATAATACCAGTAAATTTTCTGCAGCCTTTAGAAAACACCACAATATTCTGCCAAGTGACCTGCAAAAGCAGGAATTTGAAATAGCAGAATAATCAACTCTTTTCTTTTCTATCCTTTGTTTCGCCCAAAAAAAACTTTTCGGGCTATAGATTTTCTTTGCCAAAACTTTTTGGAGTACTCCTGACCATGTCTCTTGTTATACATTTGTCCGATTTTTAAAGTAGAATTCAAAACTACTATAAAAATGGGATGCAACCGAAAAACCAACGAGTAGGACCAATTGCTAAATTTATTATTATGTCAGCAAGAAGTACACAAATTAATTAATCCATCAATAAATTGGCTCACCTAACTATTTAAAAAGAATGAAATGTTGGTGCATTATTGATTTTTAATGCAAAGCAATTTTGTTTTAATGTTTTCAAAAAACATTATACCTATAAAAAAACACAAAATCTCATTTTAACATCATTTTATAGCACCCATGTATTTGGTTGAAGTTATAAAGAATGAAGGTGGTACATGCGGACTTAAACGTATTTCAGAAGCGCATTCAGTAATGGAAGAATTTGAACAGTACGTTGCAGACAAACCAGATGGTGTATTTTCAAAATGGACGAACACATACTTATGTATATAATCAATAAATAACCAGATAATAATCGTTTTTACTTTTAATACTAAATCAGCAATCTATGAAAAAAATCTACAATCTGAGTAAA
Organism: Flavobacterium sp. WC2509; assembly: GCF_052683105.1. Lineage (NCBI taxonomy): Bacteria > Pseudomonadati > Bacteroidota > Flavobacteriia > Flavobacteriales > Flavobacteriaceae > Flavobacterium > Flavobacterium sp. WC2509. The sequence goes on from NZ_JBQZFG010000001.1 coordinate 1,073,684, forward strand.
TGGGTCATTCCATTACTATCTCTTCTTCTTGTAAGTACTGTTAAATTATTTGCCCAGACAACACTTGCTACCGGAGATTTGTCTATTGTGGGAGTTAATGCAAATGCGCCAGATGGTTTTGCATTTGTTACCTGGGTAAACCTGGCTCCGAATACAGTTATTAAGTTTACCGATAATGGGTTCAGCAATAATACAAACAGTAATACTGCTGGTATATACAGAGAGCAGGAACAATACACTGTATGGACGAATAATACAGGTAGCACGATAGCTGCAGGTACTATTATTACGATTCAGGCGAATTCTGCTACAGTTCCAACCGGATCAGTAACAAATATCGGTACCGTTACATCTGTTACCAATTCCTCTAATGGAAGTGTTGCAACGAACATGTCATTAACCAACACATCCGGTGATCAGATTTTTGCTTTTCAAGGCGCAGGTGGTCCCAGTACTAATTCTACAACTTTTAGCGGAACATTATTGTTTGGAATAGGCTTGTCCGGTTCTGCCGGAACAGCAACCAGCTGGGTAACAACAGGAGCGATTAACGGATCTACCTCTTATTTACCTAGTGACCTTTCAGGTACAAGTCAGATTTTCTTAGGGCCCAATGTTGTGGCCGGTCAATATACAGGACCTACAAGCGGACAAGTTTCTTTAGCTGCTTATAAAGCATTGGTTGCAAACACTGCAAACTGGTCAACAGTAGGTACTACGAATACGGTCACATTTACAACTTCAACAGGAACGACTTTTACAGCAGCTACAGCACCATCTATTACTGCCCAGCCATCAGCAAGTACGATCTGTTCAGGGGCAACTACAACATTTTCGGTAACAGCATCGAATGCTACCAGTTATCAGTGGCAGGTAGATCAGGGGGCAGGTTTTTCAAATGTTAGCAATGGTGCGCCATATTCAGGTGCAACAACCGCAACATTAACCATCACAGGTGCAACAGTAACTTTGAACGGATATACCTATCGTGTGGTAGCAACAGGATCTACTTCTCCCGCTGCCACATCGAATAGCGCAGCATTAATAATCAATGCAGCACCATCTATTACTACGCAACCGTCGGCAAGTACGATCTGTGCTGGAGCAACTACTACATTTACTGTTTCAGCATCGAATGCTACTGGTTATCAGTGGCAGGTAGATCAGGGGGCAGGTTTTTCAAATGTTAGCAATAGTGCGCCATATTCAGGTGCAACAACAGCAACATTAACTATCACAGGCGCAACAGCAGCTTTAAGTGGGTATGTTTACCGTGCAGTAGCAACGGGAGCGTGTACGCCTGCAGCTACTTCAAACAGCGCAGCCTTAACGATTAACTCGGCGCCGGCAATTACAAATCAGCCGTCTGCAAGTACTATTTGTGCTGGAGCAACTACAACATTTTCGGTAACAGCATCGAATGCTACGGGTTATCAGTGGCAGGTAGATCAGGGCGCAGGTTTTTCAAATGTTAGCAATAGTGCGCCATATTCAGGTGCAACAACAGCAACATTAACTATCACAGGCGCAACAGCAGCTTTAAGCGGGTATGTTTACCGTGCAGTAACAACAGGAGCGTGTACACCGAATGCCACATCTAATAGCGCAGCCTTAACGATTAACTCGGCGATGGCAATTACGAACCAGCCGTCTGCAAGTACTATTTGTGCAGGAGCTACTACAACGTTTTCGGTAACAGCATCGAATGCTACCGGTTATCAGTGGCAGGTAGATCAGGGAGCAGGTTTTTCAAATGTTAGCAATAGTGCGCCATATTCAGGTGCAACAACAGCAACATTGACCATCACTGGCGCAACAGCAGTTTTAAGTGGGTATGTTTACCGTGCAGTAGTAAAAGGAGCATGTACACCGAATGCCACATCAAACAATGCAGCATTAACTGTCAACGCAGCTCCTGCAATTACAAGCCAACCATCGGCGAGTACGATCTGCTCGGGCGCTAACACTACATTTACCGTTTCAGCATCGAATGCAACAGGTTATCAGTGGCAGGTAGATCAGGGAGCAGGTTTTTCTAATATCAGCAACGGTGCACCGTATTCCGGGGCAACAACAGCTACGTTAACTATTACAGGCGCAACGGCAGGATTAAGCGGATATTTATATCGTGTTGTAGCATCAGGAGCATGTACACCGAACGCAACATCCAATACTGCAAGCTTGACGATTAACTCGGCACCAGCAATTACGGCCCAGCCAAGTGCAAGCACTATTTGTTCCGGTGCAACTACAACATTCAGTATTGCAGCATCTAATGCAACAGGGTATCAGTGGCAGGTAGATCAAGGTGCTGGTTATGCAAACATTTCTAATGGTGCACCTTATTCTGGAGCAACTACTGCTACATTGACTATTACTGGTGCAACTGCAGGTTTGAATGGCTACTCCTATAGAGCTATTGCGACAGGAACATGTACACCAGCGGCAACTTCAAACGGAGTAGCATTAACTGTGAATGCTGCACCTGCAATTACAGCACAACCAAGCGTGAGCACAATCTGTGCCAGTGCAAATACTACATTCAGTATTGCAACATCTAATGCAACAGGGTATCAGTGGCAGGTAGATCAAGGTGCTGGTTATACCAACATTTCTAATGGTGCACCTTATTCTGGAGCAACTACTGCTACATTGACTATTACTGGTGCAACTGCAGGTTTGAATGGCTATTTATACAGAGCTATTGCGACGGGAACATGTACACCAGCGGCAACTTCAAACGGAGCAGCATTAACTGTGAATGTTGCACCAGCAACACCAACGGTTACTTCAACTGCTGCAACATGTTCTGCTAACGGAACCGCTTCAATAGTAAATTATTCTCCAAGTTTAACTTATGTATCAACACCAGCAGGTGCTACTGTGGGAGCATCAGGGCTAATTTCGGGAACTGCGGGAACTGCTTATACATTTACAGCTACAAATCTTTCAACATGTACATCTGCGGCTTCAGCTTCGGTAACCATTCCTGTGCAACCGTTACCTATCGATAATGGTGTAACTCAAAATTCAGGTGTTTTAACAACAACTCAATCAGGAGCTTTATACCAATGGTACAAATGTTCAGACAATTCCGTTGTTGGAACCAATAGCAATACTTTCACACCTACACAATCTGGTGATTATAAAGTAGAAATTACTCTTGGCGGATGTACAATGACTTCAAATTGTGTGTCAGTTGTCTCTTTAGGCGTTAGTGATTTTGAAAAGAAATCCAAATTCTTGATTTATCCTAATCCAAGCTCTTATTCAGTAAATATAAATCCTGATACAGATGCTGATGTTCAATTTATTAACCAATTAGGACAAACTGCTAAAACATCAAAAGTAAAGGCTAATGAAATTAACACTATAAATATAGAAGATCTTGCAGATGGTATCTATTTCATAAAAGATTTAAACCAAGCCAAAGCATACAAGCTTATTATCAAAAAATAGTTTTAATAATATTTGAACATTAATTAAAAGCTGTCCGAAAAAAATTTTCGGACAGCTTTTCTTATATTAAATGTTAAGCAAGATTTTATTTTTTTATCCTTGGTTTCCCCAAAAAAAAAACTTTTCGGGCTATAGATTTTCTTTGGAAAAACTTTTTGGAGTATTCCAGAGCATACCCCTTGTTATAATTTTGTCTCATGTTTAAAGTGGAATCCAAAATCACTATAAAAATGGGGCGTAACCGAAAAGCCATATCGAGTAGGAAAACTAACTAAATTTTAATTAGCTATGAAAAAAAACTACTTATTTATTTTATGTGTTTTTTTTATGTCCAATTTCCTTAGGGCACAAACAACAGAGACATTTGAAACCGAAACCCAAAGTGCAACTAACTTTACAGACAACGGACAGGTATTCAATATTACCAGCCAGTCATCTACTTTCGCCATTCAAGGTGCCTTTCCAGGTACTGGATGGAACGGCTCAGCTGCTGATAATAAATATATAGACAATAACAATTACACCATTTCTGGTCAACCTGTACAGTTTACAATTTCTTCAGCAGGAAATACAGCATTTGCATTGAAAAATATTTATTTATATCTAGCGACAAATACTGCTAATATTAATGTTACAGGATCGGTTACAATTACTGGAAAACTGGCAGGAGCAACCCAGTTTACAGCAACTTCGAGCTCTGGATTCAACACAAGCATGGGAGTTGCAAATGGTTTTACTCTTATAAACATGGCAACTTTTGGAGCACAGAATAATTCCAATATTGCTATAGACCAATATGTAATTTCGACTACAGGAAATATAGCTTATGTTTCTTTAGATGCTATGACATGGCAAAAAAATATTCCAACAGTTACTACAACAACAGCAACTGGAGTAGGTGCTGTAAAAGCAACCCTTGGAGGAAATGTTACATCAATCGGAGAATCAGCAGTAACAGAGCGAGGTATTGTTTGGGCGACAACTGCAAATCCTACAACTGCAAATACCAAAGTTACCAATGGAACTGGAACTGGAAGTTTCAGTGCACTAATTTCTTCTTTACCTCCAGGAACACTTGTTCACTTTAGAGCCTATGCAACCAATACTGAGGGAACAGGTTATGGCTCCGATTTAACTTTCACGACGAATGCTGCTTTATCGGCAACTACTAGTCAAACAAATATATTTTGTAATGGACGCAATAATGGTACGGCTTCGGTAACTGCTTCGGGAGGAGTTGCTCCATATACTTATGCCTGGTCTCCATCGGGAGGAAGTGGCTCCTCTGCTATTGGATTAGGCGCCACAACATATACCTGTACTATTACAGATAATGAATCAACACAAATTACAAGAAACGTTACTATTACACAGCCAACGGCTATCTATATGGCAACTGCTTCGCAAACCAATGTGTCGTGCAACGGTGGAACTAATGGTTCAGCTTCAGTTACTCCTTCGGGAGGTACTGGTGCATATACTTATTCTTGGTCGCCTTCGGGTAGAACGACTGCTACTGCTACTGGACTTGCAGCTGGAAGTTATACCGTAACGGTAACCGATGCTAATTCTTGTACGGCTACTCGTAATTTTACAATTACGCAACCAACGGCTATCAGTACGGCAATCGGTTCTCAAACTAATGTGTCTTGTAATGGGGGAACTAACGGGGCCGCTTCAGTAACACCTTCAGGCGGAACTCCAGGCTATACTTATTCGTGGTCGCCTTCAGGGGGAACAGCTGCTACAGCAACTGGATTGAGTGCAGGAACATATACTGTGACTGTAACTGATGCTAATAGTTGTACAAAAACTGCAACGGTAACAATAACACAACCAGCTCCTATCGACTTAACAGTTACATCAACAGGAGTTACATTAACAGCAATTCAATTAGGAGCTACTTACCAATGGTACAAGTGTTCTGACAATTCACCTGTTGGAACTAACAGTAGCACATTCACACCTAGTCAGTCAGGTGATTATAAAGTAGCCATTACTTTAGGAAGTTGTACATTAACATCAAATTGTATCACGGTTGCAACATTAGGAACTACTCGTTTTGAAACTAATTCTAAACTTTCTATTTATCCTAATCCAAGTCAAGGAATTATAAATGTGGAATCTGATTCAAATGGTGATTATCTTGTGGTAAATCAACAAGGTCAAATTGTGAAAACATTCAAAATTGAAGCTAATGTCATTAACACTATTGATTTACAAAATTTGAATGACAGTGTATATTTCATAAAAGAAATTAGTAACACTAACAACAAATCAAGCAAATTAATCATTAAGAAATAGCTTCAATAATTCAATTAAAATTAAGCTGCTCGAAAATTATTTTTCGGGCAGTTTTTTTTTCTTTAATATTTAAACAAACTGAATTATACTCTAGTTATAAACTACAAGAAAGGAGTAATATGTTTCTTTTACTCTCGCGTGAAACTATAGGAAAGTTGTTTATTTAGCATAGAATTTTTAATAATTAGTGAAATTTCATTTTTTAGAATTAAGTACTACGTATTAATGCGTACTTTTACATTCTTAAAAAAAACATCATGTTAACAATTCTTCCGCTATTAATAGTTTTTATTATTGCACTTGCAATAGGTACCTTCATTGGAAAACTCATCTATTCGGCTCGATTTCAATCCGAAAAAGTAAGCTTGGAAGAGAAGTTAATCGCTTTTAATTCGCAAATTAATCAACAAAAAGAGCAATTCTTATTAGATAAAAATGCTTTCGAAAAACAATTGGAGTCATCCAATATTGAAAAAGAAAATATCCGAAATGAGAAAGATAGTTTAGCTATTCAACTTTCTAAAAAAGAAGTCGATTTTGAAAATCTTTGGGAACGTAACAAAGAACAAAAAGAGGAAGTTGAAAAACTACAAGAAAAATTCACCAAAGAATTTGAGAATCTTGCCAATAAAATATTAGACGAAAAATCTAATAAATTTACCGAGCAAAACAAAGAAAATATGAAAAATATCTTGACTCCACTGCAAGATAAAATTCAATTATTCGAGAAGAAAGTCGAAGATACACACAAAGAAAGTATTGATTACCATGCAGCTTTGCGTCAACAAATTATTGGCCTAAGCGAAATGAACATTCAAATGAGCAAAGAAACCTTAAACTTGACTAAAGCTTTAAAAGGTGACAGCAAAATGCAAGGAAACTGGGGCGAACTAGTACTAGAACGTGTGTTGGAAAAATCGGGATTAGAAAAAGACAGAGAATACCACGTACAGCAAAGTCACACCACAGAGGAAGGCAATCGTGTTTTTCCAGACGTTGTTATCAATCTTCCTGATGGAAAAAAGATGATTGTCGATTCTAAAGTCTCCCTTACAGCTTATGAAAAATTCATTAACGAGGAAGATGAAATTTTAAAGAAAACCTATTTAAGAGAACATGTCAATTCGATAAAAAGCCACGTAGATCAATTGGGAGGGAAAAATTATCACGATTTATACCAAATAGAAAGCCCTGATTTTGTTTTGCTTTTTATCCCTATGGAACCCGCTTTTGCATTGGCACTTAATGAAGATACTACTTTATATAACAAAGCTTTTGAAAAAAATATTGTAATTGTTACTCCTTCTACTCTATTGGCAACTTTACGCACGATTGATAGTATGTGGGCAAATCAAAAACAACAGGAAAATGCCTTTGAAATAGCAAGACAAGCCGGTGCTTTATATGATAAATTTGAAGGCTTTGTAGCTGATTTGATTAAAATTGGTAAAAAAATCGAAGAAAGTAAAGTCGAATACCAAGGAGCCATGAATAAGCTCGTGGAAGGAAAAGGAAACCTCATCATAAGCGTCGAAAAACTCAAAAAAATGGGAGCCAAAGCTAAAAAAGCACTTCCAGATAGCATTTTAAAAAGAGCCGAAACAGATGAACATTCACTTCTAAATTAAAAAACAAAATGAGAAAAATACTAGCATTTATTATTGTAATAATAAGTATAGGTTTTGCAGGCTATTTTGCTTTCATCTATTATGTATCCGTTAGCGAAGGCATTCGATCTGGGGAATTAATACGATTAAGTCATAAAGGAATTATCGTAAAAACTTGGGAAGGAGAATTAAGCCAAGGAATTTCGGGTGCACAAATTTTTAAATTTTCAGTTTTGGATAGCGACAAAGAAGTGATTGACAAAATGAAATCTCTTCAAGGGCAATATGTCAAACTTACTTACAAAGAAAAATACAGAACCTTTTTCTGGTGGGGAGAAACCAGATATTTTATAAAAACAATACAAAAAGAAAATTCTCCATTTAACCAAAAATAAACTTATGGACAAAATTTACAAAACAGTTGCTTCCTCTCATATTAGCATTTCAGTATTAATGTTACCTTCTCATACCAATTTTAGTGGAAAAATTCACGGTGGTTACATCTTATCACTCTTAGATCAAATCGCTTTTGCCTGTGGTTCTAAATTTTCTGGAAATTATTGTGTAACGGCTTCCGTAGATACTGTAAATTTTTTAAAGCCTATCGAAGTAGGAGAATTAGTGACAATGAAAGCATCTGTAAATTATGTTGGAAAAAGTTCGATGATAGTTGGTATTCGAGTAGAAGCCGAAAATATCCAGACAGGCTTTAAAAAACATTGCAACTCTTCTTATTTTACCATGGTAGCCAAAGATAACGAAGGCAACAGTATGCCTGTACCAGGTTTAATTCTGTCCAATTTTGAAGATGTAAAACGTTTTTGTAATTCATTAAAACAAATCGCTCTAAAAAAAGAACGTGAACTACATGAAGAAGAATTTAATTATACTTCAAAAGAAACACTGGAAAGTCTGAAAAAGTATAATATTCAAATCAATTTAGATTAGTTTTTTTTCTAAAGATGCTAAGAGACTAAGCAACTAAGATTCTAAGTTGAATACATCTGAAAATATAATTATTTTTAGGAGCAGAAAGATTAGTTTTTTCATCAACAGTTGTCCCGCTATTCGTTGCAATCTTCTATCCCGAACCCCGGGACATAAGGATTTTCACTACACACGAGCGAAGCGAACTGGCGAAGCAATCGGGGCTAAGAGATAATATTTTATTTTTTCATCATCATCTCATAAAAAAAAACTCCTTTTTAAGGTATTAAAATCTAATAAAAAAGGTTGACATTAAAAGACAAAATCTTTTAATATCAACCTTTTTTTTGGCGCAATTTTAAGACAGTTGTCATTAAAACATCGTAACTTTAAGTACACCCTTTAATAGAAAAGATTATGAAAAAATTTACTCTATTAGCTCTATTATTAGTCCTTTATCCCATTAATGCACAAAATAAATTTAGCTCATCCAAATGTTCTATTTATTTTGAAGCATCAGTGCCATTGTTCGAAGCCGTAGAAGCTAAAAATGATGCAGTGGACTGTACTTTAATCCCAAATAAAAGCGAAATAACCTTTACGGCAGTCATCAAAAAATTTCAATTCAAAAGAAATTTGATGCAAGAACATTTCAATAGTAATTACATGGAAAGTGACCGCTATTCTAAAGCTGTTTTTAAAGGTTACATCGAAAAATTTGATTTAAAACTTATTACCGAAGAAGAGAAAGATTTTTTGATAAAAGGAAAAATAACGATTCACGGACAAACCCGAATGATTACTGTTCTTGCAAAAATTAAAAAGGCAGGCAACGGAATCCAAGTAAACTCCAATTTCATATTAAACACGGATGATTTCAATATAGAAATTCCAAATATTGTTGTTGCCAAAATTTCAAAAAAGGTAAATACACAACTGGAGTGTGTTTTAAACTAACTAATAGAAACTATTTATTTTCGGCAATACTTTAATGCCTGTTGAAGATTTTTAAACTGAAATCTAAACCCCAGTTTTTTTATTTTATCTGATGAAACCCTTCTTCCTGTCAAAAGCAGTGATGCTCTTTCCCCTAGCATCAATCGGATTAAAAAAGCTGGGACTTTGGGTAACCAAATCGAAAAACCATAAGAATTTGCCAATTCTTTAGAGAAAATTAAATTTGTTGTGCTATCGTTAATTGTTGCATTATAGGCACCCGTCATTTTTTCATTTTCAATAGCTTCAATATACATCAAACACAAATCATGCACATGAATCCAAGGCATATACTGTTTTCCTGAACCCAAAACACTTCCAAAACCTCTTTTGAAAATTGGGCCTAATTTTTTTAATATTCCTTCATTTTTCCCTAAAACCAAACCTGTTCTGATCTTTACGGTACGAATACCTAACCCAGCCATCAAATCAGCTGATTTTTCCCATTCCTTACAAACAGTTCCCACAAAATCATTGGCAGGCAAAGTATTTTCGGTACAAATACCTTCACCATTAACAGCTCCATAATACCCAATACCCGAAGCCGAAACAAACGCATCAATTCTTTTATCCAGCTTTTTTAAAGTATCATAAATCAATTGGGCAGATCGTGTTCTGCTGTCTCGAATTGCAACTTTTCTTTTAGCAGTCCATCTTTTTTCGGCTATATTTTCACCCGCTAAATGGATAATGTAATCAGCATTTTGTACAGCCTCTTCTTCAATACTTTGTGTAGCAACATCCCAAATATAATAGGAAACGTTTTCTGTATTGGGTTTACTGTTTCTGGTAAGTATTGAAACTTTATAGCCTTTTTTCACTAATTTTTCGGTTAAATACCTTCCTATAAAACCGGTACCACCTGTTATCAAAACATTTTTTCCCATGGTTTATAAATTAATGAAAATCAATTACAACATTACAAATATAAGCCAATGCCTTTTTTAACAGTATTAATAAGAAGTTAAACGTAAAGCCATTAAACCCAAATTAAACTTAAAATAAGCTGATTATTAATACTTAGGAGCAAAATCTAGCTATTCGTTCTATCTTTTCTTTTTTTTAAGGAAAAATGAATGAGACAATTACAAAAGCAATTCGGCTATCTTGGCTAGACATTAGCCTTCGAAAAGATTATTAAGATCATTTCAATATTCCCGCTTTATAAGTTGCAATTGCTCTATCTCTGGCAAAAGCATGTTCTATCATCGGTTGTGCGTAACCCAAATCAAATTCAGGAATCCATTTACGGATATAGATTCCTTTTTCGTCAAATTTTTTGAGTTGAATATCGGGATTAAAAACCCTGAAATAAGGTGACGCATCACAACCTGTTCCTGCAGCCCACTGCCAGTTCCCTACATTTGCCGACAAATCATAATCCAACAGTTTTACGGCAAAATAAGCTTCGCCCCACTGCCAATTAATCAATAAATGTTTGCACAAAAAACTCGCCACTACCATACGCACTCGATTGTGCATATAGCCCGTTGCATTAAGCTGTCGCATTCCTGCATCGACCATAGGATAACCGGTAGTTCCTGTGCGCCATCGCTTGAAATCTTCCTCATTGTTGCGCCACTGAATTCCATCATAAGCTGATTTGAAATTATGGGTGACCACTTTTGGAAAGCTGAATAATATTTGCATAAAAAATTCCCTCCATATCAATTCGCTCAAGAAAACATCGTTTTTTCGAACTGCCCAATTGACCAATTTCCGGATGCTGACCGTACCAAAACGCAAATGAGGTGACAAATACGAAGTGCTGTCAATAGCAGGAAAATCTCTAGTTTCGTGGTAATTGGAAATCTGAGTGAGATTATGCGGAATCACTTTTATATCACTTTTATCAAAACCTATTTGCGCTAAAGTGAGAAAATCAAAATTACTTTTGTGAAAATTGAACAAGTAATTTAGAGTTATATACTCTTGAAGCGGAGCCATCGATTTGTATTTTTCCAGCCATTTATTTTTGTACGGTGTATAAATGGTATAAGGCAAACCATCGGATTTTGTGATTTCCTTTTCCTCAAAAATCACTTGGTCTTTGAAAGAAAAACAAGAAACATTGTTCTCTTTTGCTAATACCTCAATGGCTAAATCTCTCTTAATAGCATAGGGTTCATAATCTTTATTGAAGAAAACTTCCGAAATGGCAAACTCTTCAAAAAGGGATTTCCAAACCTCGATTGTTGTTCCTTTCTTAATTAAAATTGAACTCCCAATGGCATTCAATTTTGTATTTATTTTACTGAGTGATTCGTGTATAAAACCAACACGAGCATCATTTTTTGGCAAACTATTCAGAATATCCGTGTCGAAAATAAACAACGGAATTACAGGATGCTCTGATTGCAAAGCATGATACATCCCCACATTATCTTCGAGACGCAAATCTCGTCGGAACCAAAAAATAGATACTTGCTGTTTTGTCATTTTTTTTAAAGTTGCTGAGAAACTAAGTAACTGAGATGCTAAGTTTCTATTCTCATTTTTAAAATATTTTTACCCTTTTAATAAATCTTAGTTGCTTAGAATCTTAGCAACTTAGAATCTTCTTTGTTAAAAATCTGATCAACCTTTACAAAACGGTAATCAAATATTTCTTTCAGTTGTTTTTTGACGAATAAAGCATTCACGATTTGTCCCAAAAATCCTAAAGGCAAAGCATAATGTACTACATCCGTCATTTTGACTCCGTTTGCAGTGGCTTCAAAAAAATGCTTATGATGCCAAAAACTGTAAGGCCCAAAACGTTGTTCATCTATAAAATAAGCCTTGTCTTTTACTTTAGTAATCTCGGTGACCCAATTCAATTTTAATCCCAAAAGAGGCGAAATTTTATATTGAATAATTTGCCCCGCATACATCAACTGGTTGTCAAAATCGGTGATTTCGAAACCCATCGTTTTGGGGGTTATTTTTTGTAAATTTCTTGGACTAGAGAAAAAAGCCCAACATTCCTCAAGCGAAGCATTAATGTGTTGAACAGTTTCTTTTTTATATACTTTCATTTTTTATATCAATTATTTTCATCAGAATTAAACTCATCAACAACATTGTAAAAGCATAACCAATATCTTCAATAGGTATTGTTCCCAATCGAATACCCAAATTCTCATTATCATTATAAAAAACAACCGGCTCTTCAATAAAACTACCTGTGAGAATTCCATTTACGAGTAAAAATGGAATCAGTATAATTAGAAAAGTAATAAAATAGGTATTGAGAATTTTTTCCCCATTAAAAACGGCAATTGTCATAACAACTACAAACAAACTAAGATCTATAAAAGTGTACCATTTATCATAATTAAATACAATTACAGGGATAGTAATTAGTAACAAAACAGAGTAAATTATTTTTACCGCAGTATCACTCAAAGCCACTTTCGGCAGGAAATACTGAAAGGAAAAATGAATAAATATACTAGCGTAAGGAATGCAAATAAAAAAAAGCCACTCCTCTATTGGCAAACCAAAAAATTCTATCCCGGAATGGTATCTTGGATTAAAGCTCCAAACTCCCATTTGGGTAAAAATGATATCCCAAACAATAAAAAAGATAGCCGTAATAATCAAAGAAGGGAAAATCACTTTCCAACGCTTACTGTATTTCATTCTTTTTTCAAAACTATACAGAAACGGAATAAGGAACGAGGCAATATTCAAAAAAAGATATAGTGACATATTAGATTTTATAATATTTAAAAGGCACAAATAACATTCCAAAACATTCTCCGTGTTCTTTTCCCAAATGCTTATGATGCATTTTGTGAGCCTTACGCAAACCAACTAAATATTTGTTTTTAGTATTCTTAAACCATTTGAACCGTTGATGAATCAATACGTCATGTATCATAAAATAGCAAAAACCGTAAGTGGTTATGCCTAGTGCGATGAAAAACAAATAATTCATTCCGCCCTGCACTCCAAAATAAAAAAGAACAATACTGGGTGTGGCAAAAATCAGAAAGAATATATCGTTGCGCTCAAATGTATGTTCATATTTTGGCTGATGATGATCAGAGTGAAAATACCACATGAGTCCATGCATAATGTACTTATGCGTAAGCCATGTGACACATTCCATGAATAAAAAAACGCCTAAAAAAATCAAAAAGGAAATCATATTCTTTTTATTAAATTAAAAATTTATGCAGTTTTTCTAGACCAATTTCAGCTTGTAAGATACGAACGATTGCGCCAACAATCCTGCTTTGGAATAATTGGAAACTCGGATTCTTGAATTTCCTATTTCATTACAAGGTGTGTGTGCCAGTTTTTTGAGCAGTTTTTTGTAATAAACATAAGCTGTATATACTCCAAATTTAGCTTCCAAAGGTAATTTTATGATTCCTTGATAGGCAATTCTAAAATCTTCCTCGATTTCCTCGATTATCGCTTTTTTTGATTTCTCGTCAAAAGACTTCAAATCGACTCCTGGAAAATAGTTTCGATTAAGTACTAAATTATCATCTTTTAAATCACGAAGAAAATTTACTTTCTGGAAAGCAGAACCCAATCGCATGGCTTCATCTTTTAAGAGATTGTATTTGGCTTCATCCCCTTTGACGAAAACTTTGAGACACATCAATCCCACTACATCGGCAGAACCATAAATATATTCGTTGTATTCTTCCGTGGTGTGATAATCGGATTTGACCAAATCGAGTTTCATGCTTTTGAGGAATGACTGAATCATTTCATCAGTTATATTATATTCCTTAACTGTTTGTTGAAAGGAATTCAAAATTGGATTCAAACTGATGCCCGATTTCATGGCTTTGTAATATTCGGCTTCAAAATCATTAATTAGATATGCTTTGTCATAACCGTGAAAGGAATCCACAATTTCATCGGCAAAACGCACAAATCCATAGACACTGTAAATCGCATCTCGAATGCTGGGTGCCAACATATAAACCGCCATAGAAAACGAAGTACTGTAATTCTTGGTGACCAATTTACTGCACTTAAAGGACACATCATCAAATAATTCTTTCATGACTATGAATTTAAAAGTTGTTTATCAATTAATTCCGATACCAATTTTCCAGAAATTAACGCTGGAGGAACACCGGGCCCAGGAACGGTCAACTGCCCCGTGAAATATAAATTCTTCACTTTGGAACTTTTGAGTTTTGGCCTCAAAAAGGCAGTTTGCAAAAGTGTATTTGCCATTCCGTAAGCATTTCCCTTGTATGAATTGTACTCTGAAACAAAATCATTTTTACAAAAAGACTGTTTGAATATAATATTGCTTTTTACCGTCTGTTGGGTTAAAATTTCGAAACGCTCAATTATTTTATCGAAATATTCCTCTCTTAACTCCTCTATATCGTCTATTCCAGGTGCAAGCGGTACAAGAAAAAAGCCTGATTCCATACCTTCTGGAGCAGAAGTTCTATCCGTCAATGATGGGAAATTAGCATAAAACAAAGGTGCTACCGGCCATTGTGGGGCATCATAAATATCTTTGGCATGCTGTTCAAAATCGACATCAAAGAACAAAGCGTGATGCGAAATATTTTTTAATCGTTTATTGAACCCTACATAAAACAATAATGAAGACGGCGCAAAAACCCTGCTATCCCAATAATCCTCTGAATAGGCTCTGTATTGCTGGTCTAATAAAGTTTCGGTATGATGATAATCGGCACCACTCAAAATAATATCGGATAAAATCGTTTTTCCATTAACTACTATAGAACGAGCTGTTTTATTTTCGACATTAATTTTTTCAATATTGGCATTGGTTACAAAAGTTACACCCAATTCTCTCGCCAAACTTTCCATTGCCCGAACAACATCAAACATCCCAGTTTTGGGATGCCAAGTTCCCAAACCAAAGTCGGCATAATTCATGAAATTATAAAAAGAAGGCGTATCGGATGGTTTTGCACCAAGAAACAAAACGGGAAATTCCAAGATATGAATGAGTCGCTCGTTTTTGAATTTCTTTCTAATGTCTTTACTGATGTTACTAAAAAACTGACGGATTTTCTTGGCCGTTTCAACAGTTACCAATTCCATTGGAGAAACACCCGGACGATACACTAATTCTTTGATGGCTATATCGTAATTGCTTTTGGCCTCAGCCATAAATTCCTTTAAAACTTGACCGCTTCCTTTTTCAATAGCTTCAAAATCAGCCACGATTTGAGGCAAATTATCTGCAATAGCTATAAAATCATCAATACCATAATAAACACGATAAGCTGGAGAAAGTTTTACAAGCTCATAATAATCGGTAGTTTTTTTGCCAAAGTCAGCAAAAAAACGTTCAAAAACGTCGGGCATCCAATACCAGCTAGGTCCCATATCAAATGTGAACCCTTCGGCTTTCAATTGGCGGGCTCGACCTCCTATTGAAGCATTTTTTTCATAAATCGTTACTTCATGACCGCTTTTAGCCAAATAGCATGCTGCAGCCATAGCCGAAAATCCAGAACCTATTATTGAGATTGTTTTTTTCATTTGTTTAACAAATGTACAAAAATCTTAAACAAAAAATCAAACCATTTCTATTAAATCTGGAATGGAATTAAAAACTTTAACATCAGCAGGTAATAAATTTTGATCAATGTACTGGGTCATTTTACCAATCAACCAAATTTGAGAACCGTCACCTAAAAGTTCTGTTACCATGTTACTAACATAATCATTGATATAATCTCTCTCCGGCTGAATCGTAAAATAGGACAGGAAAATAATTGAATTATAATGTTTCTTCAAATCTTTCAAATTAACTATCGGCATACTCTCCCCCAAATAAACAACCCTGTATCCTCTTGAAACAATTTCATAATGCAAATACATTAATCCTAATCCATGAATTTCATTAAGAGGAAGTGACAAAACATAAACTTTGCTGTTATTAACGGGCTTATTCACTTCTACTTGTTCAATATTAATCAAGATTTTCTTTAATATCAAACAACTAATAAAGTGTTCGTGGGCAGGAGTAATTGTATCGGTTTGCCACAATAAACCAATCTCTTCCATTAATGGAATAAACACTTGATGAAACATTTCCTTAAAAGATTTTTCTTCCAGCAACCAATTGTAAGTATTAGAAAAAAGATCTTGGTCAAAATTCATCATCGCCATCTTAAAAGCATTGACAGCATGGTTTTTTGCATTTTTATTCGAAACAATTTGACGTGTCATTTCGACTATTTTTTCATCTGTAAAGGTTGAAATTTTAGAAATCTTATACCCATGATCATGCAACAGAGTAATATTCAATAGTTTTTGGAGGCTTGATAAAGAATACAAACGTATATTGGTATCGGTACGCATGGGCTGTAAAACATTGTATCGTTTTTCCCAAATTCGGATTGTATGTGCTTTGATACCCGAAAGATTTTCAAGATCCTTTATACTGAAAATATTTTTTATATTGTTCATCTATATTGCGTAATTTATTAAACAAATATAACTTTATTTTAAATTAAATTTCAGACAAAATGCCTTCTCAATGTTTAAATCTTTTAATTTCATTAAACAGTTCTGTTTTTTATAACTAATTTCTTTATCAAACCTTAAATTTCGTACTCCCTAATCCCTAAATTCTGTTTATATTTGTGCCTTTCGAAAAAACAACAAAAAATGACTACTCTAAACGAATTGAATGCTATATCACCAATCGACGGTCGTTATAGAAATAAGACATTATCATTAGCTCCTTTTTTCTCTGAAGAAGCATTAATCAAATACCGCGTATTAATTGAAATTGAATATTTCATTGCTTTATGCGAAGTGCCACTACCTCAATTAAAAAACGTTGATTCTTCTTTATTCGAAAGTTTACGTTCTATTTATAAAAATTTCTCTACCGAAGACGCTCTTTGGATAAAAGAAACTGAAAAAGTAACTAACCACGACGTAAAAGCTGTTGAATATTTCATCAAAGATGCTTTTGAAAAACTGGGATTATCCGAATATAAAGAGTTTATCCATTTTGGATTAACTTCTCAAGACATTAATAATACTGCCATTCCGCTTTCGACTAAAGATGCGTTTGAGCAAGTTTACATGCCATCGTTAATCACTTTAGTTTCCAAATTAAAGGAATTAGCGCAAGAATGGAAGGATATTCCAATGCTTGCACGTACTCATGGACAGCCTGCTTCGCCTACTCGTTTAGGTAAAGAAATTGCTGTTTTTGTAGAGCGTATAGAAGAGCAAATGCGTTTGTTGTTCAATATTCCGTTTGCTGCTAAATTTGGTGGTGCAACAGGAAATTACAATGCGCACCATGTAGCGTATCCACAAATTGACTGGAAACAGTTTGGAACCAAATTTGTTCAGGAAAACTTGGGATTACACCATTCTTTCCCAACAACACAAATCGAACATTACGATCATTTCGCTGCCTTTTTTGATGCGTTGAAAAGAATCAATACAATCATTATCGATTTAGACAGAGATATTTGGACGTATGTTTCAATGGAATATTTCAAGCAAAAAATCAAAGCGGGAGAAATTGGATCATCGGCAATGCCACACAAAGTTAATCCGATTGATTTTGAAAACTCTGAAGGAAACTTAGGGATAGCAAACGCTATTTTCGAACATTTATCTGCTAAATTACCAGTTTCAAGATTACAGCGTGATTTGACAGACAGTACCGTTTTGAGAAATATTGGTGTGCCAATGGGACATACTATCATATCTTTTGAAGCGACTTTGAAAGGTTTGAACAAATTATTATTGAACGAGTCTAAATTCCACGAAGATTTAGAGAAAAACTGGGCTGTTGTAGCCGAAGCTATTCAAACAATTTTACGTAGAGAAGCGTATCCAAATCCTTATGAAGCGTTGAAAGGTTTGACAAGAACCAACGAAGCGATTGATAAAAATGCTATTCACAGTTTTATCGCTACGCTTGATGTTTCGGATGAAATTAAAGCAGAATTATTGCAAATCACTCCAAGTAATTTCTTGGGAATTTAATACTATAAAAAAGCATTTATAAAAGCACAAAACAATGAGGAGGAATTATATTCTAATAACCATATTGCTTTGTGCTTTTTTTCTTTTCTTCACCTTTGAAAAAGAGAAATTAAAACCAAAAACTAAACCGAATATCGCTGGGGTCATTTTATCTTTTGACGATGCATATATAAATGAATGGTTTGCTACAGACCGAGAATTGAGAAAATATTCTTGGAAAGGCACTTTTTTTGTTTGTAAAATAAACACTTTAAGTCTTTCAGAAATTAAAAAACTCTTGAAATTACAAAAGGAAGGAAACGAAATTGGAGGTCATGGACTTAATCATTATAATGCCAATACTTTTCTCTGCGATCACACTATAGATGAATATTTAGACCAAGAAATAAATCCGATGCTGGATTTAATGTCGTTTTATGGTTTAAAAGTTACCTCTTTTGCTTATCCTTATGGCGGGAGAACCAAATCCTTGGATACCACATTATTAAAAAAATTTAAAATAATACGCGGAAGAGCATTTTGCGAAAAAGATGCTTCTAAACAAGGTTGCTATTTTAATAAAACTGGAACTGTCTTTAGCTTTAGTGTTGATGACACTCATAATCATTTTAGCATTCCTCATCTTTTGAAGCTATTAGATTATGCAAAAAAGAACAATAAGATTCTTATTTTGAATAGCCACAATATAGTAAAAAATGTAACTGGGGATTACCAGACAAAGAAGGCAACATTGGAACTGATTTGTCAATACATCGAACGTAACAACATGAAATTTTACACCTTGTCTGATTTGGATAATTTAAATTAAAGTGCTTTTTCATGCCTTTTCATGCAGAAAATGTATTATTTTTATATCCAACCCTATAATTCCTATGCTTTTTTAGCCAAACTATAGTAAAAAGCTTTGAGGTGTAATAAAACTATTTCTTTTCTTATACTGAAACAAAACGATTGGAAGAAAATCCTGTCAGTGTTTAGAAAAAGTTTGATAACCTAGAACTTGAAACAAATGGCTGGATTAGTTCCTAAAAATAAAAACACAGCGTACAATGGCGGATACAACACAACATTTAGAACCTTTAATAACCGATTTAGGATTAATATTAATGACGGCTGGAATTGCCGTTTTAATCTTTAAAAAACTAAAACAACCCTTAGTATTAGGATATTTGATTGCTGGTTTTTTGGCTGGAAATCACTTTGATTTTTTCCCATCAATAAAAGATATTAAAAGCGTTGAAATTTGGGCTGAAATTGGAATCATCATTTTGTTGTTCAGTTTGGGATTGGAATTTAGTTTTAAAAAACTGATGAAAGTTGGTGGCACCGCCTCCATAACTGCTGGTGTTCAAATTGTAACGATGTGTATTATTGGTTATGCTGTTGGTCAATGGTTAGGTTGGCCTACGATGGACAGTGTTTTTTTGGGGGTTATTCTCTCGATATCTTCGACAACTATTATTTTAAAATCGTTTGACGAACTAGGGGTTAAAACTCAAAAATTCGCAGGAATTGTTGTTGGATCTCTCATTGTTCAAGATATTCTTGCCATATTAATGATGGTTTTATTATCTACCGTTGCGGTGAGTAATCAAATATCGGGTGGCGAACTTTTAATGTCGGTGGTAAAACTTGTATTTTTTCTTGTGCTTTGGTTTTTGGGCGGAATTTTTATTATCCCAACCTTTCTCAAAAAAATTAAAAATTTGTTGACAGACGAAATGCTACTTATTCTATCAATAGCATTATGCCTGATGATGGTTATTTTTGCCTCAAACGTTGGTTTTTCTCCAGCTCTTGGCGCTTTTATAATGGGTTCTATAATTGCCGAAACTACTCAAGCCGAACATATTGAGCATTTAATAAAACCTGTCAAAAATTTATTTGGCGCAGTTTTTTTCGTATCGGTTGGAATGTTAATTAATCCTGATGTATTGTATCAGCATGCCGTTCCTGTTATTATTCTATCGGTAGTGACTATTTTGGGGCAATCTATTAGCTCTACTTTTGGCGCTTTATTATCTGGACAACCTTTAAAAGATTCGATTAGAACAGGAATGAGTTTATCTCAAATTGGGGAATTTTCTTTTATCATAGCTACACTGGGAGTAACATTAAAAGTCACCAATACTTTTTTATATCCAATAGTGGTTGCAGTTTCAGCAGTGACGGTGTTTACCACTCCATTTATGATTAAATACTCGTTACCTTTTTCCGAATACCTTGCTCACAAATTACCTCGTAAATGGACCAAACGAATCGAACGCTACTCTGCCAGTACACAAGCGATAAAAACAGTCAGTTTATGGCAAACAGTAATCAATGCTTTTTTGATACAAGTAGTTATCCTTGTGGTAATCATTCTTGCCATTATACTGATTTCGTCACGATTTATTCTCCCGTTAGTAAATGATTATCATCTAGGAAACTCAATAGGCGCTTTGATAATTTTAGGAATATTATCCCCTTTTTTATGGGCGCTTGCCTTTCGAAGAGTTGCTACCAAAGAAGTAGAACAATTAATGCTCGACCGCAAATCTCGTGGACCATTGACCATGCTCTTTTTTATTCGTATTCTATTGTCTATTTTCTTTATTGGTTTATTAGTAAACATCTTCTTCTCTCCAAAAATAGCCTTTATGGTATTAGTCATTGCGGTGGTGCTTTATTTGATTTTTCAAAAAAAACTACACATGCAGTATCATAAAATTGAAAATCATTTTTTAAAGAATTTAAATGATAGAGAAATTGACAGAGCCAAAAGAAGCCGAAGTGATTTATCACCTTGGGACGGGCACATGGCTGTATTTGATATTGCTGCAGAATCAAATATTGCTGGCGAAACTTTGAAGAAATTACAAATTAGAGAAAAGTTAGGAATTAACATTGTTTCTATAAAAAGAGGTGATGTTATGATTCACATTCCAAATGCAAACGAGCGTATCTTCCCAGGGGATGAAGTATGCGTTATTGGAACTGATGCGCAGGTACAAGAATTTAAAAAATACTTAGACCAACATGAAATGGATCTTTCTCCAACAATCGTTGAACCAGATATTGTTTTGAGACAAATTGAATTAAAGAACCACACTTTTTTAGGCAAAAGTATTCTCCAATCTAAACTCCGAGAAAAAACACAAGGACTGATCGTCGGTATCGAAAAAAGAGGAATCCGAACCTTAAATCCTGAATCAAATATAATCTTAGAAAAGGATGATATTTTATGGATTGTTGGCGACAAAAAACTATTGGCGGATTTGGCGCATGATTAAACTTCTCCTATCTAACAAAAACACTGGTCGAAAGGCTGGTGTTTTTTTTTTAGGAGCACAGCCCTAGTTTTTCAGTACAACTTCACTCCCGCTTTCCGTTTCAATCTTATGTGCCGAACCCCGGCACATAAGGATTTCCACTTCTATCGGGGCTAGGCGACATATTTATCATCCTAAAAACACCTCAAAAGACTAATAATCAATACTTTTACCTTTATTTCAAAGCATAAAATATTAAAAAATATAATGCTTTTTTATACATTTGAAAATAAAAAAAATAAAATCATGGCACTTATCAATCCTTACATTAATTTCAACGGAAATGCCGAAGAAGCATTCAATTTTTACAAATCAGTATTTGGTGGAGAGTTCGCAAAGATTATGCGTTTCAAAGATATTGCAAGCACTGACTATCCAATAGCAGAAAATGAAGCAAACAAAATAATGCACATTGCTTTACCTATCGGTAAAAATGTTTTAATGGCCAACGACGTTCCTGAAAGTATGGGACGTACAAATGAAAACGAAAATAGAAGTAAAATTTCAATAAGCGCAGAAAGCAAAAAAGAAGCAGATAAATTATTCAATGGACTTTCAGCAGGCGGACAAATTGAAGTACCAATTGCAGACAGCCCTTGGGGTTCATATTTTGGTATGTTTAGAGACAAATACGGTATTGAATGGATGGTAGATTTTGACCCAAACTATAACGGGCAAATTTAACTCGAAGAAAAACAATGAACTGCTATCTGCTAGCGCGAGCGTCCCGCTCGTGATCTTAGATAGGCACGAGCGGAACGCTCACGTTAGCAAAAATTACAAACAGTTTTATGCAACTTAAAGAAAATCGTTTAATCATAAATTTCAGACTATGACAAAACATAATTTGCTTCGAATGGACAATGTAGGGATTGTGGTAGAATCTCTTGACGAAACTATTGCTTTTTTTCTTGAACTCGGCTTAGCATTAGAAGGAAGAGCAATAATTGAAGGCGAATGGGCTGGCCGTGTAACAGGACTCGGTAATCAATCCGTAGAAATTGCCATGATGGTTACACCCGACGGAAACAGCCGACTGGAATTATCCAAATTCATTAATCCAGAAATAATCGAAGACCATCGCAACGCTCCTGTAAATGCCTTAGGGTATTTACGCGTTATGTTTGCCGTTGCCGATATAGACGATACGCTCGAAAGACTTTACAAGCACGGGGCAGAACTTGTCGAAGAAGTTGTTCGATACCAAGATTCTTATAGACTTTGTTACATTCGTGGTCCCGAAGGTATTTTAATCGGAATTGCAGAACCACTTAAATAATGTCTCGTCCTGACAAAAATTTACACTGTTTAGTGGATACTCTCCTGTAAATAGTACAACGCCCACTCACACTTTAGGTGTCCTACCAAAACCATAGGAGCTCCTGCCAAAATCATAGGAGAACCTACCCAATACATAGGTGCTCTTATCAAAATCATAGGAGGTCCTATCAAAACTGTAGGAGCTCCTACCAAAAACATAAGTGCTCCTATCAAAATCATAGGAGAACCTACCTAAAATATAGGTGCTCCTTCCAAAACCATAGGAGGTCCTACCAAAAATACAAGAGCCCCTTACCATAAAAAATCCAGTCAAAAATAGGCACACTTTTAAACATACAACATATAATCTTTCTTATATATACACCCAATTGGTTTTACATATGGCTGTTGAAACAAACTTTATAAACAGCTATGTTCTTGCTATTTTAAAAATAGAAAATATTAAAAATCAGATAATTACAAAATAAAAATTACTTAATAGTTACAAAAAAAGAATAAATATTGGTACATTTATTCCTTTCAATAAAATGAAAAATAGTATTCACTGAAATAAATCCAGTTTAAAATAATTTTGAAAATGGATAGTAAACCGCATAAAACTGTAGCCATTATAGTTGCTCATCCCGACGACGAAATCCTTTGGGCAGGCGGAACCATACTGAATAATCCCCAATGGAATATTTTTATTATCAGTCTTTGCAGAAAAAATGATGCAGACCGTTCGTCTAAATTTCACAAGGTTTTAAAAATTATAAAAGCACAAGGAATAATGGGTGATCTTGATGATGAACCCGAACAAACCCCTTTGAATACTATTGAAGTTGAGCAACAACTATTGGATTTACTACCCCAAAGGCATTTTGATTTAATAATAACCCATAGTCCAAAGGGAGAATACACCAAACATTTGCGACACGAAGAAGTTAGCAAAGCTGTAATAATGCTTTGGAATAAGGGTAAAATTGATGCCAATGAGCTTTGGGCTTTTGCCTACGAAGATGGGAATAGAAATTATTTTCCAAAACCAATTGAAGAGGCTTCCTATTTTGAAACGCTTGATAACGAAATTTGGATTGAAAAACATAAGTTAATAACAGATACTTATGGTTTTGAGAAAAGCAGTTGGGAAGCAAAGGCAACGCCAAAAGCAGAAGCCTTTTGGGTTTTCAATAAAAGAAATGATGCGATTGATTTTTTGAATAGATAATTTAATAAAATTATTTTTTTATGAAAGTATTAGTGCTTTATGACTATCCTCCTTCGCCAGGCGGATTAGCAACTCAAGGGGATCTTTTGTACAAAGGCTTATTAGAATTAGGCGTTGACGCACATGCCGTCCATTTTGAATCGGCACAAGAAAAAGAGTGGTATTACCGCTGGTTTCAACCTGATGTAGTGGTTGGCATTGGCTACTGGGGTCATACACCACAGTTAATTTTACATCCACAGCGGTATGGTATTCAGCCAGTTCCATGGTTGGTTGCAGATGGTTATATTGCTAATTATCAAGAAGTTTTAAATGCACTTCCTTTAATACTGGTCACTTCCCATTGGGTAAAAGAAATGTATGTTAGAGACGGAATCAATGGTGACAAAATTGAAGTGCTCCCTGTGGGCTGTAATACAGATTCTTTCAAACCTTACGATAAAAATAACCCTAAAATACTGGCTGTTCGGGAATCTTTAGGTATTTCTCCAGATCAATTAATGATTCTGACCGTAGGTGGTGATGCCGCATCCAAAGGTGCTCAAGAAGTTATGCAAGCTTTGGCAATTATTGATAATATTGCTCCAGACTGGAAATATGTCTGCAAAGTTTGGCCTCAACCAAGAACAAAATCTCAAAACCTCGATGACCTGCAAATGGCATCCGACTTGGGTATTGAAAAGAACGTTACCTATGCAACCAACACCATTTCTCGAAATTTTATGCCATACCTCATCGCTGCCTGCGATATTTATGCCGCGCCATCTCGATTGGAAGGATTTGGAATGCCACAAGTAGAAGCGGGTGCATGCGAAAAACCTGTTATTGGCATTAAAGCTATGGGAATGCTGGACACCTTGATTGATGGCGAAACTGCATTTTTAGCCAATGTTGCAAAAAAAATTGTGGTAGACGAAGTTATCCTTGGTTATGAATCAGGATTTGAAAGTAATTATAAAGTTAAATTTAAAGAACCCAGAACTGTCGATTATCGCGCTAATGTTCAAGATATTGTCACTGGATTATTAAGCTTGATGAACGATGCAGAACTAAGGCAAAGAATGGGAAAAGCTGGCAGAAAACGAGTAGTCGAAAATTTTGATTACAAAATTGTTGCCAAAAGATTTATAGAAATAATGAATGATAAATTAGGCATAAAATAAACTGCAATGATTAATTCTCAACACACTTCAGCAATAAATGCAGCCAAAAAAGCCGCTCTTGAAGTGCTTTTGCACAACATGCACGGCCCCTTTGACGGGCTTCCCCGAACTGCTGGTTGGGGATATCCTGAACCCTATACCCGAGATTTATTAATTTCTATTCTCGGAATTGCAGTTTCTGGAAATGAACAGCTATTAAATAGTATTTGGAAAGTTTTGGAAACTTTAGCGATAACTCAGTCAGAAAGGGGGCACATTCCCTCTTTGGTTCATGATGCTGATGATAGAGGAGCAAGCGATACAACACCTTTATTTTTATTGGGAGTTGGTATTTACAGACAAATAAATAACGAACCGGATTTTTTAAAAGAGGCCGTTCAAAAAGCGTTAGTCTGGATGGAATATCAAAGCCCCTCCGATATGTCTCTGATTGCCCAACAGCCCACCAGTGACTGGCGCGATGAACAATGGGTACTGGGTTATGGGTTATTTGTGAATACTTTGACTTATAGTTTTTTGAAGATTTTAAATCAATCAGAAAGAGCTAAGAATCTGTATGATGAAATGAAACGTTTTACCATTACAGGAGGTGTAATTCATCATCATGTGCATGAAGGTTTGACATTAAAGGACAAACCATATTATGCCTTTTGGGCGTATAAAGTGTATAGTAGTGAACGTTTTGATTTGTTAGGAAATAGTCTTGCTATTTTATCAGGAATTGCTTCGCCAACAAGAGCCGATGAAATGGTTTCATGGATAGAAGCCGAATGTGAAGCAATGAAAAACAAAGGATTATTGGCCGTTGATTTACCCCCAAATTTTTTCCCTTTTACTTATCCCGACGATCCAGATTGGCACGATAGGTATTCTGAATTTAATAATCCTGGTGAGTACCACAATGGTGGTATTTGGCCGTTTATATGTGGTTTTTATATCGCAGCATTAGTGGCGGCAAAAAGATTTACATTGGCTGAAAAAAAATTAATAGCATTAGCAGACTGTTTAAAAAAAATAAATCCTTCAACTGAATCTGCTGCCCAGAATAACGAAAAATTCCCTAATTATATAAATGAGGAAAATATGGAGTTTGGTTTTAATGAATGGATAAAAGCACAGGATGGAGAACCCAAAGGTCAAAATTGGCAGACTTGGAGTGCAGCTATGTTTTTATATGCGGCAAAATGCGTTGAAGAAAAAACAACTCCTTTTTTTCATGAAATGCGTGAGAAATAATTTAATGATAGTAAACTAAAAGCTAACGTTAACATAATTAAATCTAATAAAAAAAGGTGCAAGAACTAAATCCTGCACCTTTTGACTTTTAGACTTTCGCCATTAAGACTATTTTATCTCGAATAATTCGGAGCTTCTTTAGTAATAGTTACATCATGAGGATGACTTTCGTTAATTCCGCTTGCAGTAATACGAACAAAACGTCCTGTATCTTGTAAAGTAGCAATATCTTTTGATCCACAGTATCCCATACCAGCACGAAGTCCACCTACGAATTGTTGCATACTTTCGTTCAACTCTCCTTTATATGGTACACGACCTACAATACCTTCTGGAACCAGTTTTTTAACATCATCTTCTACATCTTGGAAATAACGATCTTTTGATCCTTCCTGCATCGCTTCAACAGAACCCATTCCTCTGTATGATTTGAATTTTCTTCCTTCAAAAATAATAGTTTCTCCTGGAGATTCCATTGTTCCTGCTAATAATGAACCTAGCATTACACAATCAGCTCCTGCTGCAATCGCTTTAGGAATATCACCTGTGTAACGAATTCCACCATCGGCAATTACAGGAACTCCTGTTCCTTTTATAGCAGCTGCAACTTCAAGAACTGCAGAAAATTGAGGAAACCCAACCCCTGCAACAACTCTTGTTGTACAAATAGAACCAGGTCCTATTCCAACTTTTACACCATCAGCACCATTTTCTACTAAAAACTTTGCTGCTTCTGGAGTAGCAATATTACCAACAATGACATCTAATTTTGGAAATTTAGCTTTTACAGCTTTTAATACATCTACCACACCTTGAGTATGCCCGTGAGCGGTATCAATAATTACAGCATCAACTCCAGCGTTTACCAAAGCAGTTGCTCTTTCAACAGCATCGGCAGTAACACCCAAAGCGGCAGCTACTCTCAAACGGCCAAATTTATCTTTATTGGCATTTGGTTTTTGTGTTAATTTGGTAATATCTCTAAAAGTGATTAAACCAACTAACTCATTATTAGCATTGATAACAGGTAATTTTTCAATTTTATAACCTTGTAAAACTACTTCAGCTTCAGCTAAAGAAGTTCCTTCGGCAACAGTTACCAAATTGTCTTTAGTCATAATCTCAACAATAGGTCTTGCTAAGTTTTTTTCGAAACGTAAATCTCTATTAGTAACAATTCCTTTTAAGATTTTGTTTTCATCTACAATTGGAATACCACCAATGCCATATTCTTTCATAGCATTTTTAGCATCAATAACAGTAGAAGTCAATGGTAAAGTAACCGGATCGATAATCATTCCAGACTCAGCACGTTTTACTCGACGTACTTTGGCTGCTTGTTGTTCGATGGTCATGTTTTTATGTAAAACACCTATTCCACCTTCTTGTGCCATAGCAATTGCCATAGAACTTTCGGTTACTGTATCCATAGCTGCAGATACAATAGGAACATTAAGTGTAATATTTCTGGAAAATTTTGATTTGATACTCACTTCGCGAGGAAGTACATTGGAGTAATTTGGAACTAATAATACATCATCGTAAGTTAAACCTTCGCCGATAATCTTAGAGTCGTGTGCTTTCATGTTGCAATTTCTAGTTGAATTGCGTGCAAATATACATAATCTTAAGCTAAAAAACACTTTACTAGGCTATTTTTTTTTTAAAACCTATTCTAAAAAAGAATAAAATCGGAAGTATTATAGGAAAAGTTTCTACTTATTACTCCCTCCAGAAATAATATTAAATCCTATTTGAAACGTGAGAGCATTTGCCTTAGAAACATCTTTATAAGCCAAAAGATTATCTGCCATTGCATAAAAATTAACTATACCTATTTTAGTTGTCAATCCTAAACCAACATTCGAATAAGAATACGAATCGATAGTGTACGTGGCTTTCATTTGCAATCCTTTTAATATTCTTCTTCTATAATACCCCGTCAAAGCTAACAGAGGCTGTCGAGGCGTACTCATTGCAAAAAGCTGAACTCCTAAAGCACTTCGATACCCAAAATCTTCATCGGCAGTACAATTGCATTCTGTTGGTCGTTCCTCTTCAAATGAATACTGAAATGAAGAGTAAAATTTTAAAGGGCGAAACGTTGTGTATTTATGATATAAAGTATCAAAAGGAATTGCTTCTTCAAAATCATGGTAAGCATCATCTATTGTACCTTCTGAATTAAAATCGGTAATGACTCCCTTAAAATTATATTCTCCTTTAAAAGTAAAACTTTCAACATCTTTAGAATGATTTATAAAACCTACATCAACTAAACTAGCCGTTACTTGTATGTTTCGTTTGGGATAATACGTAAATCCCAAGTCGAGTCCGAATCCCAAATTTCCTCCCAGAAAAGCTCTGTGAATCGCATCATCTTTCATATCACTTGCAACATCACCATCATAATTTTCATCCATATACTTTGTCAAACCAGAAGTATTAAGCTCTAAATTGGAATGGATTACTTGATTATAAATTAAATTATCTCCTTGAGTCGTCACAAAATAACCCGAATTATCCTTTGATGTTCCATTAAAAATACTGGAATATATTTTTCCTCGAACACCAAGAATAAGCTTCTCGCTGATTGGTTTAGTAAATCCAACATGAAAAACAGATAACAACTCAGCTTTAGCACTCAAATCCCCTAAATTAAAAGACTTCCCAATATAATCTTTGTTCCCATATAAAGACAATATCGCCAAATCTTTTGGGATATAAATAAAAGAATCCAACTCCTGATACATTCCAAAAGAAATATAGGAATCACCCTTAAATCCACTTAACCGAAATCCTGCTGTAAATATTTCAAGCTGCTGATTGGCTGTAACATAATCATTCCTATCGACTGAAGCAACCGCATTTTTTACTTTGGTATTAAAATCCACTCCATTATTTGCAAACAAACTGTATGCATCAAAACCTGTCGAACCCACATTAGCCGAAATACCAGAAAGTAAAGGCACGCCAAAAAACCATTTAAATTTTACATCAGCCCCAGGATTCAGCAATAGACTTTGAGGTTGAGGAGTGAAATTATATAAAATCTCTTTATTCTGAGAAAAACAAGAAAAAGAGAAAAAGAAACACAAAGTGATCGTTATTTTTCTCATTTTACATCGAAATAAGCAGTTAAACTTGAGCTCAATTCTACTCTTCCGGGTGTAGTATTTGTTATGAGTGTCCCAGAAAGCATCCTAACTGAAAAAATCATTTTGGTTGTATTCTCCAATGTAACCAAGTTAGCCGCAGCAAAGATTACTGTTTTTTCGACCATAACTTCAGTCCCGCTGTACTTTGGAACTTCTATCTTTATATTATAAATAAGGTTATTATTTTTATTCAAAAAAGCAACATTAAAAATATAGGCTCTGTCAATTGTATTTTTAATTCTAAAATACAATTCAGCTTTAGCTAAATTATCTTCAATAAATGGATGTCCAAAAAAGTCAACATCGGTTGTGTCAGAAAAAACAGGAGATTCAGCGCCGTTTACAACAAAATCAGAAGCATTTAGATTAATATAGGCAAGATTAGATGCAACAATGGGGTGTACATTCAAATCATTCGCTTGATCGAAATCCAAGTCACTACTGCAAGAAAAAAAAATCTTAACTAGTATAACAATTAAAACAGTTTTTTTGACAAAAGTAGATTCCATATTATGTATTTTAATAGTAGAATAACTGAGGCGCAGGAGTCCCACTAAGGTAATTAAAAAAAACTAAACTACCTCACTATTAAATACTTAAAACAAAGTTAACATTAATGAAATTCACCAAATAATTTTGAAGCTTCGTTGTAAGCGCTTTCAAAACTCATTGGACTGCAATTGGTATTTTCCTTTTGAACTGTAAAATAAGACAGTAATTTTTCTGTAGGCATATTACCTGTTAGATTATCAGAAGCCATAGGACATCCTCCAAAACCTTGAATTGCCCCATCATAACGGCGACAACCACCTTTGTAAGCAGCCTCCATTTTTTCTAACCATTTATTGGGTGTTGAATGGAGATGAGCTCCAAATTCAATTTGAGGATATTGTGGAATTAAATGAGAAAATAAATACTCAATTACATCAGGTGTAGAACTTCCTACGGTATCCGAAAGGGATAAAATTTTTACTCCCATTCCAACCAATTTTTCAGTCCATTCTGCAACGATTTCAACATTCCAAGGGTCTCCATATGGATTTCCAAATCCCATCGAAAGATAAGCAACCGTTTCTTTATTTGTTTTGTCAGCTATATTTAAAATCTCATCTAAGGTTACCAAAGATTCAGCAATTGTCTTGTGCGTATTCCGCATTTGAAAATTTTCTGAAATAGAAAATGGAAAACCTAAATATTGAATTTGAGCATATTGAGAAGCCAGAGTTGCTCCTTGAACATTAGCGACAATAGACAACAATTTACTTCTCGTTTTAGACAAATCAAGTTGTTCCAAAACTTCAGCAGTATCTCGCATTTGCGGAATAGCATTTGCAGAAACAAAACTACCAAAATCAATTGTATCAAAACCTACTCTAAGCAAAGCCTGAATATAAGCAGCCTTTTTTTCAGTAGGAATAAAGGCTCTTATGCCTTGCATAGCATCTCGCGGACATTCGATAATTTTTATTGCCTCCATAACTATCAAATATATAAAAAAGGTTTTGAGTTATAAAGAAAGAAATCGTTATCTCATTATTTTTTTGATAAAATAGCTTTATTTATATCCTTTACCAATGCAGGTCCTTCATAAATAAAACCAGTATATAATTGAAGTAAACTAGCACCCGCTTCTAATTTCTCTAAAGCATCTTTAACAGAATGTATACCTCCTACTCCAATAATAGGAAAGGCTTTATTACTTTTTTCAGATAGAAAACGGATCACTTCGGTAGATCTAGATGTTAATGGTTTACCAGACAAACCTCCCGTTTCAGTTTGGTTGCAAGAACGCAATCCAGCTCGAGAAATAGTCGTATTGGTTGCAATTACTCCTGCAATTTTTGTTTCATTTACAATATCAATAATATCCAGCAATTGTTCATCAGTAAGATCTGGAGCAATTTTAAGTAAAACTGGTTTTTGTTTTGGCTTAGCTAAATTTTTATTTTGCAACGTTTGCAATAATTGAGTAAGTGGCTCTTTCTCTTGCAATTCTCTAAGATTAGGAGTATTAGGAGAACTCACATTAACAACAAAATAATCTACATAATCATATAATGCATCGAAACAAATTTCATAATCAGACGTTGCTTCTTCATTTGGAGTGATTTTATTTTTTCCAATATTACCACCTATTAAAACTCCTTTATTTTTCTTTAAGCGCTCAACAGCATCAAGAACTCCTTCATTATTAAAGCCCATTCTGTTAATAATAGCCGAATCTTCTTTTAAACGAAACAAACGCGTTTTATCATTTCCTGGCTGTGCTTTTGGTGTTAATGTTCCTATTTCGATAGATCCAAAACCAAAATTTGAAAGTTCATTATACAAGCTTGCATTTTTATCAAAACCAGCTGCTAAACCTACAGGATTTTTAAATTTTAATCCAAAAACTTCGGTTTCTAATCTCTTGTCATTTACTTGATATAAAAATCTAAATAAAGAGGGAAATCCAGGTATTTTTGAAACTATTCTAATTAATGAAAAAGTAAAATAGTGTACTTTTTCTGGATCAAAACAAAAAAGGATAGGGCGTATAAAAAGCTTGTACATAGTTAAAAAATTGATTGGCACAAAAGTAAAGAAATGTTTTTAGTTTACGAGCATGCAACTATATTTAAAGCCTTTCTTTTGTTAAAATAATAAACAAAAAATCAAAACAAATCGCTTATAAAACAGATTTCAATTTTTAATTATATACAGTTTATAAAAATACAACTTTGAATTTCAGATGAAATTTCAGGAAATGGTATCACCTTTTTTCATAAATTAGTTGGCCTAAATAAAAAACGATGCAAAAAATAACCAAAGAAGATATCAGTCAAGAAATTTTTGACCTATACGATGACTACGCCCATAACAAAATCGAGAGAAGACAATTTATTGAGAAGTTGTCACTTTTTGCAATAGGAACCTTAACCGTTCCCACACTCCTAAATTTTATGACTCCCAATTATGTGGACTCAATTACTATCAAATCCGATGATCCAAGGCTAAAATCCGATTATATTACCTATCAATCTCCAAAAGGTGGTGGAGCAATCAAAGGGCTTTTATCACAACCAACAGAAACTAAAAAAAAGTTACCTGGAATAATTGTTGTTCATGAAAATCGAGGACTCAATCCTTATATAGAAGATGTTGGAAGAAGGGGTGCAATTGAAGGCTTCATCACCTTAGCTCCAGATGCGTTATCTCCACTAGGAGGTTATCCCGGAAATGATGATGCTGGAAGAGAACTTCAAAAAAAACGTACCCGCGAAGAAATGCTCGAAGATTTTATTGCTGCTTACGAATATCTAAAATCACATAAAGACTGCAATGGTTATGTTGGTGTTGTCGGATTTTGTTTTGGAGGCTGGATTGCCAATATGATGGCTGTCAAAATCCCTACTTTATCAGCAGCCGTTCCTTATTACGGAGGACAGCCCACTGCTGAAGAAGCCGAAAAAATAACAACTCCACTCCTATTGCATTATGCCGGTTTAGATACTCGTGTCAATGAGGGCTGGCCTACATATGAAGCTATCCTCAAAAAAAATAAAGTCGAAAATACCGCTTATTTCTATCCAGGTGTCAATCACGGTTTTCACAATAATACTACTCCCCGATACGATGAAGCATCAGCTACTTTATCATGGACTAGAACCATTGATTTTTTCAAAGAGAAGCTTAAAAAGAAATAATTACACCCTTTTTTCATTTAAAACCAAAATATTCCAATAAAACAGTAAGTAAAAACAGATTACAGTCATAACGGTATTTAATAGCGTACATTAGACAAAAAATAATGTCTATAGAACACAAAGTTCAATTGGTTGAAGAATTATTCGATCGCCTCGAAAACGAAATAACTAATTTCAAATCCGAAACTAATTTACATTGCAATAATGGCTGTGGTCAATGCTGTTCAAAACCAAATATAGATGCTTCGCCTTTGGAATTTTTACCTTGGGCCTTTTATTTATTTTTGAATGGCACAGCCGAAATTACTTTAGAAGAACTCAGTTCCAAAACCAATACCTTTTGCCATTTATACCAATCTCTTTCTATTGTAAACAATAAAAAAGGCAGATGCACTAATTACAAATACCGAGGATTAATTTGCAGGCTTTTTGGATATGCCGCTAGTAGAGACAAATATGGCAAACTGCGATTAAACACCTGCAAAATTATAAAAGAGAATCAACAAGAAAGCTACAACAACACCGAAGAAGCTATTAGTAACGGACTTTATGTTCCTATTTTCTCTGATTATTATATGCGTCTTTCAACCATAGATTATAGACTGGCAACAATTCTACTTCCTATAAATGAAGCCTTAAAAATGGCTATCGAAGAAGTTCTACATTATTACGCTTATAGACCTTTTCCTGGCGGATTAGAAAATATTGCTTAGAATCAATATAATAAATTTCTGAAGGAATTGCAAAACCGAATTCTAGCAAAGAATCCCTTTTCAACTTGCCTAGAAGTCAACTTTTATTTAAAAAGTCTTAATAGAACAACGCACGAAAGATTATACTTGAATAATAAATTTTTCTTCTATATAAGAATAAAACACAAAACAACATTCCAACAAAAAAGCCTCGAAAACGAGGCTTTTTTTATATCAGAATTTGAATCTTATTTACTCAAATACATTTTTCTTCTAGAGTACAATTCGTAGAATTGATCGTCTTTCAAGTCTTCAATAAACAAGATACTTTCTCCTGTAGATTTCATTTCTGGCCCTAATGCTTTATTCACATTTTGGAACTTGCTGAAAGAGAAAACTGGTTGTTTAATTGCATATCCTTTTAATTGTGGATTGAAATCAAAATCAGTTACTTTCTTTTCACCCAACATTACTTTAGTAGCATAGTTCACATAAGGCTCTCCGTAAGCTTTTGCAATAAACGGAACCGTACGAGACGCTCTAGGATTTGCTTCAATAATATAAACAGTATCGTCTTTTATCGCAAACTGAATATTAATCAAACCAACAGTTTTTAATGCTTTAGCAATTTTAAAAGTATGATCTTTTATTTGTTGCATTACAAATTCACCCAAGTTGAACGGTGGTAAAGTAGCATTACTATCTCCCGAGTGAACTCCACAAGGTTCGATATGCTCCATAATTCCTATGATATACACATTACCATCAGCATCACAAATTGCATCTGCTTCCGCTTCGATTGCTCCAGCCAAATAATGGTCTAACAGCAATTTATTACCTGGAATCTGTTTCAATAAGTTGATAACGTGCTCTTCTAATTCTTTTTTATTGATTACGATTTTCATTCCCTGACCACCCAATACATAAGAAGGACGAATCAATAACGGGAAGTCTAAAGTATCAGCCAACGCAGAAGCTTCATCTGCCGTTTCAGCAATTCCAAATTTCGGGAAAGGAATGTGTAATTCTGTCAATAAATCTGAGAAACGTCCTCTGTCTTCGGCTAAATCCAAAGCATCGAAACTTGTTCCTATAATTTTTACTCCGTATTTAGATAATTTTTCAGCTAATTTCAAAGCCGTTTGACCACCTAATTGCACGATTACACCTTCTGGTTTTTCGTGTTGGATGATATCGTAAATATGCTCCCAAAATACTGGCTCGAAATATAATTTATCCGCTGTATCAAAATCAGTCGAAACCGTTTCTGGATTACAGTTAATCATGATGGTTTCATAACCACATTCTTTGGCTGCCAAAACTCCGTGAACACAAGAATAATCAAACTCGATTCCTTGTCCAATTCGGTTTGGTCCAGAACCTAGTACTATAATTTTCTTTTTATCAGTTACAATACTTTCATTATCCACATAACGCTCTCCGTTAGCTTTTTCAATTTCAGCTTCAAAAGTAGAGTAATAATAAGGTGTTTTAGCTTTAAATTCTGCTGCACAAGTATCAACCAATTTGAATACACGGTTAATATCCATTGACATACGCAAAGAATGCACTTCACTCTCCTTTGCCCCCATCATGTGAGCAATCTGTCTGTCAGCAAAACCTTTTTGTTTCGCTTCAAGCAATAATTCTTTTGGTAAAGATTGTATAGTGTAGTTAGAAATTTCTTTTTCTAAAACATAAAGTTCTTCGTATTGTTTCAAGAACCACATATCGATTTTGGTAATTTCATGAATACGACTCAATGGAATTCCCATTGCGATTGCATCATAAATTACGAAAACACGATCCCAGCTTGCAAAAGTCAATTTCTCGATAATTTGCTCGTAGTTTGTATATCCTTTTCCGTCAGCACCAAGACCGTTTCTTTTGATTTCTAATGATTGAGTAGCTTTGTGTAAAGCTTCTTGGAACGAACGTCCAATTCCCATTACCTCACCTACCGATTTCATTTGAAGTCCTAAAGTTCTGTCTGCTCCTTCAAATTTATCAAAGTTCCAACGTGGTATTTTTACGATTACATAATCTAAAGTCGGCTCGAATAAAGCAGAAGTAGATTTTGTAATTTGGTTTTGCAATTCATCAAGATTATATCCTAAAGCAAGTTTAGAAGCGATTTTTGCAATTGGATATCCAGTTGCTTTTGATGCCAAAGCAGATGAACGAGATACACGAGGATTGATTTCAATCGCAACGATATCTTCTTTTTCGTCTGGTGAAACTGCAAACTGTACATTACAACCTCCTGCAAAATTTCCGATACTACGCATCATTAAGATAGCGTAATCACGTAATTTTTGGAATGTGGTATCAGACAATGTCATTGCTGGCGCTACAGTAATTGAATCTCCCGTATGAATTCCCATCGGGTCCATATTTTCGATAGAACAGATAATTACAACATTGTCATTTTTATCTCTTAACAACTCCAATTCATATTCTTTCCATCCAATTAAAGCTTTGTCAATCAAAACTTCGTGAATAGGAGACATTTCTAATCCGTAAGTAAGTTTTTCGTCAAACTCTTCTTTTGTATGTACAAATGCTGCTCCAGTTCCTCCAAGAGTAAAAGATGGACGAATTACTAATGGAAAACCAAATTCCTGTGCAATTTCTTTTCCTTCCAAGAAAGAAGTAGCTGTTTTTGCTGGTGCAGTAGGAACATTTATTTTTTGAAGCAATTGTTTAAACTGCTCTCTATCTTCGGTAATATTGATGGCATTTACATCTACACCAATCATTCGTACTCCAAAATCTTGCCAAATTCCTTTTTCGTCAGCCTCCAAACATAAATTCAAAGCCGTTTGTCCTCCCATTGTTGGCAAAACTGCATCAATTTGTGGATGTTCCTTCAGAATTTCAATAATCGATTTTGTCGTTAAAGGTTTCAAATAAACATGATCCGCCATTGAAGGATCTGTCATAATTGTAGCTGGATTGGAGTTAATTAAAATTACTTCAATTCCTTCTTCACGGATCGAACGGGCAGATTGAGATCCAGCATAATCGAATTCGCATGCTTGACCAATTACAATCGGACCTGAACCAATTATTAAAACGGATTTAATGGATGTGTCTTTTGGCATTTTTTTTTATTATTGGAGTTATATTTTATCACTTAGAATCTGAAATTTGTTATAAAAAACAAAAATCAAACTTTTAAACAGTAGTACCGCTTGGGTATAAAAAAAGGCGATACTAAAAAAAGTAACGCCTTATAGATGTTTATACAAACATTATTTTTTGTGTCTTGGTTCAGAAGAAACAGTCAATTTATGTCTTCCTTTAGCTCTTCTACGCGCTAGAACTTTTCTTCCATTAGCAGAAGCCATTCTATCCATAAATCCGTGTTTATTTCTTCTTTTTCTTTTCGATGGTTGAAACGTTCTTTTGCTCATTGCTTTGTATATTTAAAATCTTAATTAAGTGTCTGTTTATTTTTGAATAACCGTTATTCTAAAACCGAGTGCAAATATACAAAGACTTTTTTTTCTGGCAAGCAGTTTTTAAAAAATATTTTTAATTCCTTTTACTATCTTTGCAACCATAAATAATTATACATTATGTTTCATAAAAATATTAAACTTATTATCGCTGGGCTTATTATAATTACTAGCATCTGGCAATTTACCGAAAGTAATATTGGGAACGGAATCTTCCTGATTTTATTGTCTGGAATCCCTATTTTTCTATACTTCAAAAACGAATTTATTCTTCTTGCCTTTTTAAAACTCAGAAAACAAGACTTTGAAGGCGCTAAAAAATGGCTAAATTACATTAAAAACCCAGAAACTGCCTTAGTTAGAAAACAACAAGGATATTTCAATTACCTACACGGAATTATGCTTTCGCAAACTAACATCAATCAAGCGGAAAAATATTTCAAAAAAGCAATCGAACTTGGTCTATCAATGGATATGGATTTAGCTGTCGCTAAATTAAATCTAGCTGGAGTTGCCATGACCCGCAGAAGAAAACTAGAAGCTACTGCTTTACTAAATGAAGCAAAAAAATTAGATAAACAAAATATGCTTAAGGATCAAATTGTTATGATGAAAGAGCAAATGAAAAAGATATAATCCTACAATTAATTTCATAAAAAAGCGTTCTAACTTTAATTAGAACGCTTTTTTTATGGCTTTAACTCACTTAAACGGATTTATTTGCCTTTAATCGATTAGCTGTAAAATCATAATAAAATTTATTTACTTTCGTAGATTACTTAATTCCAAAGGTTTATGCAAAAATCATTACTTACTCTATTGTTTCTTTTTAATCTGTATTCCTCATATAGTCAAGACACAATTACGTATTTTACTGATGCAATAAAAAAAAACATAACACCTTACAAAATAGCTTCAAATAAAGCTTACGAAAGCAATAACATTACAGAAGGAAAAATGCTTTTCGATTCTTTGGTAAAAACAAAACTTGTAGGAACAAAATTCGATGATTTTAACCTAAAAGTTTACAAAGAAAAAAATGTAAAAATAAACCGAATCAATAAACCTATATTTATAATAACCTATTCTTCATGGTGTGTAATTCCAAAAGGAGAAATTCCTGCCCTAAACATATTAGCAAAAGAACATCGTAACGACATGCAATTTATTGTAGTTTTTTGGGATAAAAAAAGTGACTTAAAAAACATTGCTTATAAATTTAGCAGCAATATCAAAGTATGTTATGCAAATGAATATTATTCAAAAGACTCACATATTATTTCATCTATCAAACATACTCTTGGCTTCCCAACATCTATATTTATTGATGAAAATAAAAATGTAATCAGTGTTAAACATTTTGAAAACAACACAAAAATAAAAACACCTATAAAAGAAGCGATAATCTCTAGCTACAACTACTTTAGCAAAGACATCAATGAAAACCTTGTTAGTGCAGCATCAAACAACAAAAGCTTTACCACTACAAGTAATTAACTACTAGGTTTTTCAATCAATTTATTACCCAAAATAATCTGAGGTAAATTTTCATTTAACCACTTGTATTTATTTAGAATCATAATGTGAGTTCCTCCCTTTACAACAATACAATTTTCAATGTATTTTATTGGAAAAACATCATCCGCATCTCCATGAATGTGAATCACATCAGGATTAACAACTTTTCTCTCCCATAAAATCACTTGCTCAATTGCCCAATCCAAATAATGCACATCTCTCACAGAAAGAAATTTTTCATATAATTTAAGTCTTTTATTTACTTTTTTTCCAAAAGAAAATCTAACCAAGCTTTCAATATTTTGAACCAAACCAATAGGAATCAACTTATAAGCTTTTGTCTTTTTTGCTAAAATCATTCTTTTTGGAAACTCCAAGCAACTTTTTACACTCGAAATAATTATAACTTTCCGAACCTTAATAAAACTAGCCATTTCCTGAACCAAAATACCTCCAAAAGAAACACCTATCAAAACTGGGTTTTCATGAACAATCTTTTGAGCCATTCGCTTGGCATACTCTTTTAAAGTTTCCTTTTCATTTGGAATTTCCCATTCTAAAAAAAACATTTCAAACTCAGACTCAGGAAGTTTTATTCGCTCAAAAATAGCCACACTTGCTGCTAAACCTGGCATAAAATAAACTGGAATCTTATTCATATAAATGTAAATTGATTTTTATTTTGAGATATGGAGACCAACTCTTCTCTCTATTTATAATTCTTTAAAATTAAAATTTTATTCTCTTTTATCGATTACTTCTGACAGCATTTATAAAATAATATTATTCAAACGAATATACACTTCAATATGTATACTAAATTAGTCTTAAAAACAATTAATACTGAAAACCAAATGATTACATTTGCATCTCCAATTGAATACTCTATTCAATTTACTTCTCAAATACCAAAAAAATGGAAACAATAACAAAATTAGAAATAAAAGACAATGCTTTTGCCAGACAATTTGAAACAAAAGTAGAGACTGGAATAATTTCATTGGAATATTCCTTTCAAGAGAAAAAAATATTTTTAACTAAAATTAATGTTCCCGAAAATTACGATGACGAAGCGTTTATTTCAAATTTCCTAAAGAATATAATGGAAATTGCCATTGAGAAAAAATGGAAAGTAGTACCTATTCTACCAAAAACAGTAGCTTTCATTAAAAAAAATCCTATTTACAAAGAATTACTTCCACCTGGAATAAGAATATAAAAAAAAGAGGCTGTTTTATACAAAACAGCCTCTTTTACTTTTAATCTAAAATTTATTTTTCAATTTCTTTCATACTATCCATTTTCTTGTGAGCCAAGAAACCGGTTATATCTTCAAAATGTTCTACAACACGTTTGTTTCCAAATTCAAAAACTTTGGTAGCCAATCCGTCAAGGAAATCACGATCGTGGGAAACTAATATCAAAGTTCCGTCAAAATCACGTAAAGCATCCTTGATAATATCTTTAGTTTTCATATCCAAGTGATTCGAAGGCTCATCGAGAATCAATAAATTCACAGGTTCAAGCAATAATTTAATCATTGCCAAACGTGTTTTTTCTCCTCCAGAAAGCACTTTAACTTTCTTAGTAATATCATCACCATGAAACATGAAAGCTCCAAGGATGTTTTTTATTTGCGTTCTCACATCACCAACTGCAATATCATCTATAGTTTCAAAAATAGTAGCATTTTCATCTAATAAAGCCGCTTGATTTTGAGCAAAATATCCAATTTGAGAATTATGTCCAATTTCTACAGAACCATTATCAGGAGCAAACTCCTTCATTATAGCTTTAATCATAGTAGATTTACCTTCTCCATTTTTCCCAACAAAGGCTACTTTTTGACCTCTTTCGATAACAATATTTGCATCTTTAAAAACCACATGATCGCCATACGATTTAGACATATCTTTTACAATAACAGGATATTGCCCAGAACGTGCAGCTGGTGGGAATTTTAACTTCAATGCCGAAGTATCTACTTCATCGACCTGCACAATAACTAATTTTTCAAGCATTTTCACTCTCGACTGAACCGCATCTGTTTTAGAAAATGTCCCTTTAAATCGGTCGATAAAAGTTCTATTATCAGCAATCATTTTTTGCTGCTCATCATAGGCTTTTTGCTGATGAAGACGACGGTCTTTTCTCAACTCTAAATAATGAGTATATTTTGCTTTATAATCATAAATACGCCCCATTGTCACTTCAATAGTACGATTGGTAATATTATCCACAAAAGCTCTATCGTGCGAAATAACAACAACCGCTTTAGCCGAATTAATCAAGAAATCTTCCAACCATTGAATACTTTCGATATCCATGTGATTCGTAGGCTCATCCAGCAAAATTAAATCAGGTTTTTGCAAAAGGATTTTAGCTAATTCAATTCTCATTCTCCATCCTCCAGAAAATTCAGAAGTTTGACGAGCAAAATCTTCACGAACAAAACCAAGACCAATTAGAATTTTCTCTACTTCAGCTTCATAATTTACCTCTTCAATTGCATAATATTTCTCACTTAAGTCTGAAACTCTTT
This sequence comes from Flavobacterium sp. WC2509, assembly GCF_052683105.1. Lineage (NCBI taxonomy): Bacteria > Pseudomonadati > Bacteroidota > Flavobacteriia > Flavobacteriales > Flavobacteriaceae > Flavobacterium > Flavobacterium sp. WC2509. The sequence continues at coordinate 1,115,196 of NZ_JBQZFG010000001.1, forward strand.
CGATTAATTTCATATACGCATCACTTTCATAATCGGTACGAATAGTCAATTGCTCATTAATTTCATCTATTTCGGATTTCATGCTAAAGATTTCACCAAAAGCTTTTGAAGCTTCTTCCATCACCGTAGCACCATCTGTAGTCAATAAATGCTGTGGCAAATAAGCAACAACTGCATCTTTTGGCACAGAAACATTTCCAGTAGAAGGTTTTCCTTGTCCTGCAATAATTTTTAAAAGTGTTGATTTACCAGCACCATTTTTACCCATAAGGGCAATTTTGTCATTTTCATTTATTGCAAAAGAAACATCACTAAAAAGTGTAGTTCCTCCAAATTGAACCGAAATATCGTTAATTGTAATCATTTAGATTTTTAGATTTTAGACTGCTTAGATTTTTAGACTCTTAGCAAGTATTTTTTTGAAAGCGCAAAGATAGATTAATTAGATAATTAGACAATTTGATAATTAGATAATTTCAAAACAAAAAACTCCGCAAAGCATTCAGCCTTACGGAGCATTATCTAATTATCAAATTGTCTAATTATCTTATTATTTTACTCTTTTCTCCATTTTTTTGATTCCTCAAAAATATGTTCCAAGATTGCCTCTTCTTTTTCATCAAACTCTACATTTCTTCGGCTCATTACTAATCTTGCAGTTTCAAATGCTTTTTTGGTAACATAAGTCGTAAATCCTGTTGATCCACCCCAAGAAAAACTTGGCACGAAATTACGAGGAAAACCACTTCCAAAAATATTAACACTCACTCCTACTACCGTTCCAGTATTAAACATTGTATTAATTCCGCATTTACTATGATCACCCATCATCAAACCACAAAACTGAAGACCTGTTTTTGCAAAACTTTCCGTTTCATAACTCCACAATTTTACTTCTTCGTAATTATTTTTTAGATTAGAATTATTACTATCAGCACCAATATTACACCATTCTCCTAATACCGAATCTCCAAGAAATCCATCATGCCCTTTATTTGAATACGCAAAAAGAACTGCATTTTTTACTTCACCCCCAATTCTAGAATAAGGCCCAACAGTAGTTGCTCCATAGACTTTGGCTCCCATTTTCACTCCTGCTCCTTCACATAAAGCAAATGGCCCACGAATAATTGACCCTTCCATAATTTCAGAATCTTTACCTATATATATAGGACCTGTAGAAGCATTTAAGGTTACAAACTCTAATTTAGCTCCTTCTTCAATAAAAACATTCTCTGGAGCAATTACATTTACACTTTTAGGTATAGGTTGAGATTTTCTATCTTCTGTCAAAAATTGGAAATCTTCACGAATCGCAGCGCCATTATTCGAGAATATATCCCAAGTATTTTCAATAGTAATTACTTCTCCCTTATATTCTATTATTTCATAATCATCAAAATCAACTGATTCCTGTTCATCATTTGCATAAAAAGCAACTACATCATCCCTTCTAAAAATAGCCTGATTAGGACCTAAATCACTAACCATATCAGCTAAAATAGCATTAGGCAAAAAAGAAGCATTGATCATTACATTCTCTTCCAATTCAACCATTGGGAATTTCTCTGACAAATATTCCTCGGTAAGTGTAGTCGTTGTAGATCCCAAATGCGCTTCCCATTTTTGACGAATTGTCATAATACCAACTAAAATGTCGGCAACCGGTCGGGTAAAAGTAAAAGGTAACAATGCATTTCGAGCGGGACCGTCAAAAAGTATGTAGTTCATAAATTAAATTAATAAATTATTAAAAAGGGATTTGGTTATCACCGCAAAGTTACAATTATTTTTAAATGTTTACGGAGCTACACTGATCCAAACATCGAGAATTTAGAAACTAAAAAACATAAAAAAGCCTCGTAAATTACGAGGCTTTAGAAATATTTTGAACCAGCTAAAATTATTTAGCGTGTTTAGCGTATTTAGTTTTGAATTTATCAATACGTCCTGCAGTATCGATAAGTTTAGATTTACCTGTGTAAAAAGGGTGAGAAGTTCTAGAAATCTCCATTTTCACAACTGGATATTCAACACCTTCGTGAATGATAGTTTCTTTAGTATCAGCAGTAGATTTAGTGATAAAAACATCTTCGTTTGACATGTCTTTAAAAGCAACTAATCTGTAATTTTCTGGGTGTACACCTTTTTTCATCTTGAATCTTTTTTATTTGTTTGGTTATAACTTGTCTTGAAGCTTTTCTTCTAACAGAAAAGGTATAAACTTATTATAACTTTTTGTTTTACAATATTATTTTGAGTTTGCAAATTTACACTTATTTTTTAATATACAAACCTTAAGCGCTACTTTTTTTATATCGGCTCAAAAATCATTTTTTACACTCCATTATATTGGGAATTGCTATATTTGTAGATTAAAAAAAAAGAGTCTTTATGGAAAAAAATACATCTCCTGCAAAATCCGGAATTATTTTTGGCGTTTTGTTCGGTGTAATTATGGTTTTGGAATTTACAATTATGTATGTAATTGGCATGAAATCGTTGGTAAATACCATGTTTGGAACTGTTGTAAACATAGCCAATTATCTTATACTACCTATTGCATTCATTTTTTTAGGTTGCAACAACTACAAGAAAAACATAAATAATGGTTTTGTCTCTTTTGGTGAATGCCTTAAAATTGGAGTTTCTATTACATTTATTGCTGCACTTATATACGCTGCTTTTAGTGTGATCTTTAATTTAATTTTCCCTGAATTTGTTGATGAAATGGTGGCAATTACAAGAGATGGTATGCTAAAGAGTAATCCAAACCTTACCAGCGAACAAATAGAATCTGGTTTGGCGATGATGAAAAAATTTACAAATCCTTTTATTGTTTTTCCAGTAACACTCGCAATGTATTCTTTCATTGGTTTATTTTACTCTCTTATAATAGGTATGGTTTTAAAAAACGATAAACCTCAAAGTCTCTAATTAATGAATTTATCAATCCTCATACCACTTCTAAACGAAGAGGAATCTTTACAAGAATTGTACACTTGGATCATTTCGACAATGAAGTCTAACAATTATAGTTATGAAATCATTTTTCTGGATGACGGAAGTACTGATGAATCCTGGAATATTATTTCAGGATTTGCCAATGAAAACCCTAATGTAAAAGGGATTCGCTTCATGAAAAATTTCGGAAAGTCACAAGCATTGCATGCAGGTTTTGCTAAGGCAAAAGGTGATGTAATCATTACTATGGATGCCGATCTACAGGATAGCCCAGATGAGATTCCAGGTTTATATGAAATGATTACCAAAGAAAAATATGATTTGGTTTCAGGTTGGAAAAAGAAACGATACGATTCAGTTGTAGCCAAAAATATTCCTTCAAAACTATTTAATTGGGCTGCCAGAAAAACATCTGGAGTGGAATTGAATGATTTTAACTGCGGATTGAAAGCCTACAAAAATGTAGTGGTAAAAAACATAGAAGTATCTGGCGAAATGCATCGATACATTCCAGTTTTGGCCAAGAATGCCGGTTTTGGTAAAATTGGTGAAAAAGTAGTGCAGCATCAAGCCAGAAAATATGGAGAAACCAAATTTGGAATGGAACGTTTCATCAATGGTTTCTTAGATTTGATTACGATTTGGTTTCTTTCCCGATTTGGAAAAAGACCCATGCATTTATTCGGCGCCATAGGTTCCTTAATGTTTATCATTGGTTTTTTTGCAGCAGGATATATTGGTTTTTCAAAATTATATCATATGTATAATGGTATGAAATATACTTTGGTTACAAATAATCCATGGTTTTTTATAGCCTTGACAACGATGGTTTTGGGAACACAATTATTTTTGGCAGGATTTCTGGGTGAAATAATTTTGAGAACCAAAAATAATGAGGAGCGCTACAAAGTATCGACTGAAGTGAATTTTTAACCCTAATATTTTCCGTGTGACAGAACTCTATAAAGTAGAAAACAGCAAGGATTCAGAGTATTAAATTGTCCCTATTTAGGACAAATAAACAAAAAGGAATAAAATAAATATAAGTTATAAAAACTAATTTTCCTGTATTACGGATTCTAGCCCTGATAGTAGCGAAAATCCTTTTTTGAATAAATCTATTTTTTCCTGAACAGGCAGAGCGACCAAAGGAAGCTCCTGACAGTTCTTAGAAAAAAAGATTTAAGAGAAAAAGATTGCAGCGAATAACAGGAATAGCTCCTAAATAAAACAGATTAACAACCTAAAACTAAATATATAATGCACATAGCACAAAACATTTTAGACGCAGTAAACGAATGGTTAACGCCTACGTTCGATAATGAAACTCAAGTTGCCATAAAAGAATTAATGACGACTTCGCCAAAAGATTTAGAAGAGAGTTTTTATAAAAATTTGGAATTTGGAACTGGTGGAATGCGTGGTGTAATGGGTGTTGGAAACAACCGTATCAATAAATACACGCTTGGAAAAAGCACTCAGGGACTTTCTGATTATTTGAAAATTGCTTTTCCAAACCAACCTTTGAAAGCGGTTATTGCTTTTGACTGTCGTCATAATAGTAAATCGTTAGCAAAAGTAGTTGCTGATGTTTTCTCTGCCAATGGTATTCAGGTTTATTTATTTTCGGATTTGAGACCTACGCCAGAATTGTCTTTTGCTCTTAAATATTTAGGCTGCCAATGTGGAATTGTATTAACGGCGTCTCATAATCCCCCAGAATATAATGGTTACAAAGTATATTGGGAAGATGGTGGACAAATTGTTCCTCCGCAAGATGGAGATATTATCAATACTATTGAAAAATTAAATTACAACCAAATCAAATTTGACGCAAACGAAGATTTGATTCAATATATAGATACCGAAGTTGATCAGGCTTTTATAAAATCAACTATCGAAAACGCTAGTTTTGGAACATCACAGGAAGCTAAAGACAATTTGAACATTGTATTTACTTCTTTACACGGAACTTCGATTACTGCTGTTCCTGAAACTTTTAAACAAGCAGGTTATAAAAATGTAAACATTGTTGAAGAACAAAGAGTTCCAAATGGCGACTTTCCAACAGTAAAATCTCCAAACCCTGAAGAACCAGAAGCTTTAGCAATGGCATTGGCATTGGCAGACAAAACCAATTCAGATATTGTTGTTGGAACAGATCCTGATTGCGACAGATTAGGTGTTGCAGTTCGAAACAATGAAGGTAAAATGACTTTATTGAATGGAAACCAAACCATGATTTTGATGACTGCTTTTCTATTGGAAGAATGGAAAAAAGCAGGAAAAATTAACGGAAAACAATTTGTAGGTTCTACTATTGTGTCTACTCCAATGATTATGGAATTAGCTTCGGCTTATGAAGTTGGATTCAAAGTTGGTTTGACTGGTTTTAAATGGATTGCCAAAATGATTAAAGATTTCCCAGAATTGGAATTCATTGGTGGTGGAGAAGAAAGTTTTGGATACATGGTTGGCGATGCCGTACGTGATAAAGATGCTGTTGCAGCTACTTTATTAATTTGCGAATTAGCTGCTCAAGCCAAAGCTAAAGGAAGTACGGTTTACAAAGAATTATTAAAACTATATGTAGAACACGGGTTTTATAAAGAGCATTTGGTTTCGATTACCAAGAAAGGAATGGAAGGTTTAGCTGAAATCAATAAGATGATGATTTCTTTGCGTGAAAATCCTTTGAAAGAAATTAACGGTCAAAGAGTTGTATTGGTGGAAGATTACAAATCATCAATTGCCAAAAACTTGTTTACTGGAGAAGAAGAAACTATTGATATGCCAAAAGCTGATGTATTGATTTACTACACTGAAGATGGTTCTAAAATTTGTGCCAGACCAAGTGGAACAGAGCCTAAAATCAAATTTTACATCAGCGTAAAAACAGAATTAGACTCAGTTGAAAACTTCACTAAAGTTGAGCAGGTCTTAGATGAAAAAATCAAAAATATAATTACTGCAATGCAATTGAGCTAAAAAACTATTGCTTTAAATAAAAATAAACCCGACATTTTCTAAATTTGTCGGGTTTTAATGCCTAAATAACAACTCAATAATGAGCAATTTTAAAAAAATAGTTCCTTTCATATATCCGTATAAAAAATATGCTTTCTTAAACATCTTTTTTAATGTTTTATATGCCATTTTTAGTACACTTTCTTTCATTGCCTTAATACCTATGCTTCAGGTATTGTTTGACAAAACAAAAGAAAACAAAGTAAAACCAGTATATGAAGGTATTCTGAAAATTAAAGAATATGGCAATGACTATTTAAGCTATTACGTTACCTCAACAAAAGATACTCATGAGTCTGGTTACATTTTATTTATAATGGTTGCCATTATCATTTCAATCTTTTTGTTAAAAAACTTAGCCGATTATTTCGCTATGTTCTTCATCACTTTTTTACGAAATGGTGTTTTAAGAGACATGCGAAATGCTTTGTATAAAAAAACACTTGAACTGCCATTAGCTTTTTATTCTGAGAAAAGAAAAGGAGATGTGATTTCGAGAATCTCTGCCGATGTTAACGAGGTACAAAACTCCTTTTTAGCTATACTTGAACTTATTGTAAAAGAACCTCTTACCATTGTTTTTACAATAATTGCCATGCTTATTCTTAGTGCTCAATTGACCATATTTGTTTTTATTTTTATTCCAGTTTCAGGGTATGTAATTTCATTGATTGGAAAACAACTTAAAAAACAATCATCGAAAGCACAACAGGAACAAGGTACTTTTTTATCGACTATAGAAGAAACCATTGGCGGATTGAAAGTGGTAAAAGGATATAATTCTGAAAATTATTTTAATACGGTTTTTCAAAATTCTACAGAACGCTTTTTTACTTTATCAAACAGTATTGGTAATCGCCAAAACTTAGCCTCTCCTGCGAGTGAATTTATGGGAATTACTGTAATTGCCATTTTGCTTTGGTACGGAGGTCAAATGGTTCTGATTGATAAAACGCTTGAAGGGGCTGACTTTATTGCCTACATGGGACTAGCCTATAACATTCTGACACCTGCAAAAGCCATTTCTAAAGCTTCATACGGAGTAAAACGAGGGAACGCGGCAGCAGAACGTGTTTTAGAGATTTTAGACCAAGAAAACCCAATAACTAGTAAAATCGATGCAATAGAAAAAAACACTTTCGATTCGGAAATTGCGATTCAAAATATCAATTTTAAATATGAAGATGAAAACGTTTTAAAAGACTTTTCTCTTACGGTCAAAAAAGGCCAAACCGTTGCCCTTGTCGGACAATCAGGAAGCGGAAAAAGTACTATTGCTAATTTATTGACCCGTTTTTATGATGTTAATGAAGGAACAATTACTATCGACGGAATTCCCATAAAAGACCTGAATCTACAATCGCTACGTGGTTTGATGGGATTGGTAACACAAGACAGTATTTTATTTAATGACACTATAAAAGCAAATATCTCATTAGGAAAATTGAATGCAACCGATGACGAAATTATAGAAGCTTTGAAAATTGCCAATGCCTATGAATTCGTCCAAGATTTACCTCTTGGAATCTACACGAATATTGGTGATAGTGGAAACAAACTTTCTGGTGGTCAAAAACAACGTCTTTCCATTGCTCGTGCTGTATTGAAAAACCCTCCAATTATGATTTTGGACGAGGCAACTTCAGCTTTAGATACCGAAAGCGAAAAATTTGTACAAGTGGCTCTAGAAAACATGATGCAAAACAGAACATCGATCGTTATTGCACACCGTCTTTCTACCATTCAAAAAGCAGATTTGATTGTTGTCATGAAGAAAGGAAAAATTGTTGAACAAGGTAAGCATGAAGAACTTATTGCAATGAATGGCAGTTATAACAAATTAGTAACAATGCAGTCGCTTGAATAATGATTTTAGATTTCAGAATGCTGATTTTAGATTTTTGACAAACTAAAATTTTTAAATCCAAAAAGCAATATGTACCTGAACAATCCCAACATAAAACTTCCACAAGACCAAGATACCATTGTATGGAAATATTTGGACTTGTCGAAGTTTTTAGATTTATTGCTTTCGCGAAAACTATTCATGTCACGCTCGGACAAATTTGAAGATCAATACGAAGGTACATTTAGTGAACCCACATTTGAAGAAATTAAAAAACTTTCTATAAACAATCCAGACTTTTTAAGTTACTATAAAACACATCGGGAAAAAGTCGCTATTAGTAGCTGGCACATCAACGAATACGAATCGTTTGCGATGTGGCAAATTTTCACTCAAGATAGTGAAGGATTAGCCATACAATCTACAATTGGAAGATTGCAAAAAGCATTAAATCCTGAGAATAATTTTGATCAGTATATCGGAGAAGTCAATTATATCGATTACAAAAAAGAATACATTCCATTTGATGATTTGTTTTTCCCCTTTTTGTTCAAAAGAAAAAGTTTCCAATACGAACGTGAAGTACGCATCATTACCGACGTAACCGAAGGTAATATCAAATTAAATGATGGTTTGAAAATAAACGTTGATATCACTCAATTGATCGAGAAAATTTACATTCATCCCAAATCCGAGAATTGGTACAAAAATCTAGTGATTCAATTGGTAAAACAATTGGGATTTGATTTCGAAATTGAGAAATCAGATTTAGAAAGTGATATTTTGATTTAAAAATTTAGAATAATATTTTCATTTGAGCGTGACCCTCCGTAAAAAACTCCGGGTCGGGCTTTACGTTCCCGCTTTTTTTTATTTGGCATAAAAATCGCCAAATAAAAAAAGAGCTCCACTGCAATCCCTCACGCAGAAATTAACTTTAAAAAATCAAAAGGATATATTTTAAATAGGATTATACGTTTCCACTTTCCAGTCTTTATCAGCCAAATTGATGTAATTGTAGTGCACTACATCTTTACTATCAAATTTTCCGTTTTTGTTAGTGTCTTCAACAGTTCTAAAGTACAAACGATTTTGAGATTCAATTAAGTTCCAATCTATCAATTCTTGAAAATCAACTGAAACTTTGGTGAATTTCTCTCCGCTGATTTTGCTCAAATACAATGTTGTGATATCACTTACATCGAGTTTTCCATCTTTATTGGTATCCATATCCATCAGTGAATATACCATAATTTGCTTATTGATTTTATCCGAAACCGTTTTTAAGTAGGTTGCCGTTTGAATCAAAACTGGCTTATCTGTCAATGCTTTTATAGAATCTGAGCCAATTTTTTGGAATTTAATATTCTGCAAATATCCCGTAATCTGAAACTCGGACATGTTTGATATCGTGAAACTCAAATCATTCACACTCGAAGAGCCATATTTGTTTTTGGAACCTTTTTCATAAACACTCAAGTCCCCAACAGGATGAATCAAATAGTCTGTCCCTTGCATTTGTATGGGTAAATCGGCAATTTTTATTTGAGTCGAATCTGCTTTAGTAAGTTCTTTTCCTGCTTTTGAGGCATCATAAATCACTTTTGGCTTTTCTGTTTCTTCTTTACAGCTGGCCAAAAATAAAAGCGAGATTCCGATACAAACAAAATGTGATGTTCTCATAATAATTTTAATATTAAAATATAAACTCAAATGTAATCATTTTTAAAAATGGAAAAGGCAATCAACTATAGATTTATTCATGCTAATAAGTTCACATTTATCTTTTGAAAATTATTATAACCTTGCAGTTAATTTCAAATTAAAAACTCGAGCTGTCATATAATTAGGAATAGCATATACTGATTTAGTATACACATCTTGAATCCAAGTATTTGTTATTGCATTTTGATTATTAAAGAGATTAAAGATTTCAAACCCTAAAGAGAGTTCTTTAAAATTCTTAAAAAATTTCTTCGTAGACATCCCTACTTTTTGATCTATAAAAACTTTCGAAAAACCAACATCGGCTCTACGGTAGTCATTCAATCGATTTTGATACAAATACGGATCCGAATAAGATGGAGATCCTCCTGGTAATCCTGTATTGTACACTAAATTAAGATACAATTTTAAACTTGGAATCTTTGGCATATAATCCTGAAACAAAAGACCAAATTTCAATCGTTGATCTGTTGGTCTGGCGATATTTCCTTTGTTATCAATATTTTCTTCCGCTTTTAAATAGCCAAAACTAATCCAAGAATCGGTTCCCGGAACGAATTCCCCATTAAGCCGAACATCTAGTCCTTTTGCGTAAGCAGTAGCATTATTGTTCGCCATATAACGTATTCTCACATTATCAATTGTATACGGATTGACATCTGTCATATCTTTATAATAGGCCTCAGTAATAAGCTTAAAAGGGCGTTCCCACATTTTAAAACTATAATCGTTTCCTAAAACAATATTCAGCGATTTTTGCGCTTTGGTATCGGGTTGAACTACTCCATTATAATCCCGTAATTCTCTATAAAATGGAGGTTGATTATAAATACCAATAGTAAATCTAAAAAGCATTTCTTTTTTCCAATCAGGCTTTATAGCAAACTGAGCCCTTGGACTAAAAACAGTTTGCATCTTACCATTTATATTTTCACCCGAAACTTCCCAACTTTGCATACGAGCACCAAGATTGTACCATATTTCATTAGTTCCTAAATTGTCTTTTCGGCTCCATTGTGCATAAGCAGAAAATCGATCAATATCAGTAAAATTTATCGCTCGTACAGATTGATACGGAACTAACGCCCCTGAATACGGTTGATAAGGTTCGTCATTTTTAGGTAATATAACAGGTGGTCTTATTGAGAAACCTGCCGAATCAATTACCTCCCATTCTGAAATTCGATCCCGAATGGATTCTCTAGTATATTTTACTCCCCATTCGATTTGATTTTGTTTCCAGTTATTGAATCCTTTAATTTCTAAATTAGCAATTAAAGCATCCAAATCATTACGGGCATGAGTAAGTTGAGAACCAACTCCTCTGGTAAACTCAATATCTCCATACGAATCTGAACCGATATTAGTATCTACTTCTCCTAATCTATATTGTGCATAAATATCAAAATATTCTTGCTCAATAGTATGAAATAAAGAGCCTATAAATTTTAAAGAAAAAGTATCATTCACTTTATAAGTAGTTTTTAAAGCTCCAAAATAAGTAGTATACAAGTCTTTCTCTTTTCCTTCATAATAAACAGCAAGTGCCATAGGTTTATCTATTGTACCAAAATTAGTTTGACGTGTAAGCGGTTGGTATAAATATTTGTTTTGAGAAATATTTCCTAAAAAACTCCAATTCCATTTGGACGAAGCTTTATAATTGATATTCGTTTGAATATCTGCAAAAGTAGGAGTGTAATTCGTTTGTGTGTCCTGACTATTCACAAGAAGACTGTTATTTCTATAGCGAATTCCAGTAATTGCAGACCATTTTTTGTCTTTAGAAACAGCATCAACTGAGAGACTTCCTCCTAGAAAACTCATTTCGAGTGATGCGCCAAACTGCGTTGGATTTCTATAGGTAATATCTAAAACCGAAGACATTTTATCACCATATTTCGCTTGAAAACCTCCCGCAGAAAAATCAATATTCTGAACCAAATCAGTATTAACAAAACTCAATCCCTCTTGTTGTCCTGAGCGTATCAAAAAGGGACGATACACTTCTATTTCATTAACATAAACTAAATTTTCATCATAATTTCCACCTCGAACACTGTATTGAGTACTTAATTCATTATTTGAATTTACACCTGGCAGGGTTTTCAAAACATTTTCGATACCTGCATTGGCACCAGGAATAAAACGAATGTCTTTAGCTTCAAAAGTAAGAATCCCTTGAACCGATTTTTTCCTATTATTATTGACAATAACCTCGCCCATTTGTTCTTCTTCATCACTCATATACATATTAAATACATATACCTCTTTAGATTTTAGAGAAACTTTTAGACTGGCTTTTTTTAAAGAAACATGGGTAAATTCTAATGTAACATTTTGATTGGATGGAATAGTAATTTGATAAAAACCCTTTGCATCAGTTTGAACAACATTATCATTACAAATTACATTTACGCCTTCAACAGGACTGTTTTTTTTATCTAAAACAACTCCTTTAACAGTAGCTGTTTGAGCAAATGAAGCTACTCCTACCCAAAAAAAAATAAAACAACACAGAGATTTAATACTATTCAATTGATTTGGTTTTTATAATTTTTGATTTCTTAAAAAATGAGTTTCAAAGGTAGCAGAATTCCCAACATTATCAACAACAACAACTTTTAATTCATTTTTGCCTTCTACAGAAATTCCGTCATTGAAATCATAAGTCAAAAGACTTGTTTTATTATCGTATTCCATCAAAATCCATTTCCCGTTAAGATAACCATTATATGATTTTATACCCGACAAACCATCTGAAATACGAACTTGAAGAACTTTTTGATTGTTTAAATTTTTTCCTTCAATAGGTTTCGAAATTTTAATAATAGGAGCAATCGTATCTATCGCTAATTTGTACTGACCAAGCGTTTTTACTTTTGTTTCATAAACATTGTTTTTTTCACGAGTTGCATTATAACTTATTCCTCCACCACTTACTCGACCTATAAAGACTTTATCCTTTTTACTTGCATCATAACTACTATTCTCCATTGTAATTGTAAAATTAGAATGCGCAGGAACAGTATCATCATGAACTGTCAATACATTATTACTAAAACCAAAATTCAAATCAAAGTCATTGTAAAAAGTTCCAGCAGGAAAGAAAACAGAATTTTTATCTTTTTCAAAAAAAGAATCTTTCGATGATTTTACCACATAATTGGCAACGACAGCTTCTTTTTCGATTATAGTTGAAAGTGAATCATATTCTATCGGAATAGCGATTGTTGTTTTATTTCCATAAAAATCGGAAACTTCCAAACGACAGACATTAGTTAAATTAGGAGTGACCGTAATTACACCTTTAGAATCATCGGCTTTAATAATACTCAAATTATAAGGAGGGTTCATAAACAACTTTTGAATCCTTTGACTTGTTTTTTTATAAAATGAATAATCGATTAAAGCATTTACATAACGCATTTCATCAAAAGCATACGTATTGAATTGGTAACCAAAAACAGATTTTCCATTGTTAGACAAATCCACATTGAAAGCACCATTTTTATTAAACGACACATCATCATAATCATAAGTTGTAATTCCAAAACCAATTTTACCATTAGCAATAACTTTATTAGCCAGATAGGTTCCGTCTTTTTGCAAAGATATATTAATAGGAATACGACGTTGCGAATGATTTACCGTTGTTTTAGGATCAATTGGATAAACATACAAATTAGAGACAATAGGTTTCTTGGTATCTTGCATCAAAGCATCGAATCCAAAAAACATTGGATTGATTATTTTCTCCGTTTTGGTATCTCGAAATTCAAAATGTAAATGTGGACCTTCGGAAGCACCTGTATTTCCAGACAGCGCAATTAACTGTCCTTTTTTGACAGGCATTTGATTCGGTTTAAAATACATTTCAATTTCAAAAGACTTTTCATTATAATGTGTCTTCTTAATATAACTTTGGATAGAATCAGTTGCTTTTTGCAAATGGCCGTATACCGATGTAAATCCGTTTGGGTGATCAATATAAATCGTTTTTCCATTACCGAAAGTAGAAATCTTAATTCTGGAAACGTATCCATCAGCAACTGCATACACATTTAATCCTTCTTTTTGAAGCGTCTTCATATCAAAACCTGCATGAAAATGGTTCGGACGCAATTCTCCAAAATTCCCTGATAATTTTAGCGGAATATCAAGAGGCGAACGAAAATAGTTTTTAGGATACTCCACTTGTGCAAAAAGAGTTACGGAGAACAATAGAAAAAAAAAGGAAAATTTCATAGAAAAACATTTTTGCTAAGATAAAAAAAGCCAGCAAAACCCACAAACCTCAATTCGCTTATTAATTTTTTAGAATATACACCTAACTCATTTTTAAGAGTTATCGTAATTGATTGCTACTACAGCATTGCTTTTTGGCAACAAAAAAGTAAAAAGTACCGTTTCAATCAAGACTAAGGATAAACATTGATTATTTTTACAATCATTTGCTATTACACTCAAATTTAATTCACAAGACAAAACACAAAAACACAATAACCTGACTTACAGCAAATTGATTATTTTAACGTAAAAAAATCAATAAAATATTGCAATAATAAAAAGGAATACTAACTTTGTAAGATTAAGAAATGAATTGGAATTATAATGGGTGTGATTGCAGAAATAATTGATACTCTTGAAAGTAAGATTGGAAAACTTTTTCTAAAAATAGATTTTTTAGAAAAAAACAATCAAGACTTACGTTCAGAATTAAAAAAAACTGCAGTGTTATTACAAGATCAATCCAAAGAGATGGAGGCGTTAAAAACACAATTAGAGACACTCAAAATAGCCAACGCATTATTAGGCAGTGACGACAATAAAAGAGATACAAAGCTTAAGATAAATTCAATAATTCGTGAAATTGATTACTGTATAGCCCAGCTATCAGATTAATATAAAAGACATGGACGAAAAGCTTAAAATTAAGATATCAATTGCAGACAGAGTTTACCCTTTAACGGTAGATTTTTCTCAAGAAGAAGGACTTAGAAGTGCTTCAAAAAAAATTGATGCTATGATTAAGCAATTTGAAGAAAATTATGCCGTTCGAGACAAACAAGATGTACTAGCGATGTGCGCTTTGCAATTTGCCTCTCAAGTGGAACAAAAACAAATTGATAATGCCATAAATGGCGATGAATCCATCGATAGATTAAACAAAATCAATTTGCTTTTAGACGAATATCTCGAAAAATAAACGTTCTTTACAAAGACTAAGATACTGCCTACATTAGTTCATATTGGTAAACTCAACACTAACAATTTAGAATGAGCAAATCATCACTACTAAAGCATGCCACGCTTCGGCGAGGAAACTTGAACAGTGAGTTAGCTCAAAACTTGTCTTTTCGAGTTTATACAACTTCTAATGTAGGCTTTTTTTATATATAAATTTTTAATAAACATGGACATCATAACGATAATTATTTCAGGAATTACAGGTATTGCACTTGGATTTGGTATTGCCAAAATCATAGAAAAAAGCAACATCTCTAATTTAATTAAAAGCGCAAAAAAAGAAGCTTCTTCAATTTTAAAAGATGCTAATCTTGAGGCTGAGAACATCAAAAAAGATAAAATTCTTCAAGCAAAAGAAAAATTTATTGAATTAAAATCAGAGCATGAACAAGTAATTTTAGCCAGAGACAAAAAAGTCGCTGAAGTTGAAAAGAGAGTTCGTGACAAAGAATCTCAAATTTCAAATGAATTATCAAAAGCTAAAAAAGTAAATGATGATTTTGAAGCAAAAACAGCAGAATATAACTCTAAAATAGAAAATTTAGAAAAGAAACAAGAGGAAGTTGACAAAATACACAAAAGTCAATTACAACAACTTGAAGTGATTTCTGGATTATCTGCCGAAGAAGCTAAAAACCAACTTGTAGAAGGTTTAAAAGCTGAAGCTAAGAGTAAAGCAATGTCTCATATCCAAGATACTATCGAGGAGGCTAAATTAACAGCACAACAAGAGGCTAAAAAAATCATCATCAATACTATTCAAAGAGTTGGAACTGAAGAAGCGGTAGAAAATTGCGTTTCTGTTTTCAACATTGAATCAGATGATGTAAAAGGTAGAATCATTGGACGTGAAGGTAGAAATATCAGAGCTCTTGAAGCTGCTACCGGAGTTGAGATTATTGTTGACGATACTCCAGAAGCGATTATCCTTTCTTGTTTTGATCCAGTTCGTAGAGAAATTGCCCGTTTAGCATTACACAAATTAGTTACTGACGGACGTATTCACCCTGCTCGTATTGAGGAAGTGGTTGCTAAAACAACCAAACAAATAGATGATGAAATTATTGAGGTAGGTAAACGTACTGTGATAGATTTAGGCATACACGGATTACATCCTGAATTAATAAAAGTAGTAGGTAGAATGAAATACCGTTCTTCTTACGGTCAAAACTTGTTACAACACTCTCGCGAAGTTTCTAAACTTTGTGGAATTATGGCTGCCGAATTAGGATTGAATGTTAAACTAGCCAAAAGAGCTGGATTACTTCACGATATTGGTAAAGTACCAGATGCAGAAAGTGATTTACCACACGCTTTATTAGGAATGCAGTGGGCCGAAAAATATGGTGAAAAAGAAGAGGTTTGCAACGCAATTGGTGCTCACCACGACGAGATAGAAATGAAATCATTATTATCTCCAATTATTCAAGTTTGTGATGCTATTTCAGGAGCAAGACCTGGTGCTAGACGCCAAGTTTTAGATTCTTATATTCAACGTCTAAAAGATCTTGAAGAAGTGGCATACGGATTTAGCGGTGTAAAAAATGCCTATGCTATTCAAGCGGGTAGAGAACTTCGTGTTATCGTAGAAAGCGAAAAAGTATCTGATGATAATGCAGCTAATCTATCTTTCGAAATTTCTCAAAAAATCCAAACTGAAATGACTTATCCTGGTCAAGTTAAGGTTACTGTAATTAGAGAAACTAGAGCAGTAAATATTGCAAAATAAAAAGTATCCTTTCTATTAAGAAAGCATAAAATACAAAAAATCCAAATTCCTTTTATTATAATTGGAATTTGGATTTTTTATTATAAGTCAAAAAGCAATCTTTACTTCAGATAAAACCTTATTGAATTATATTTTTACAGACTATACAAGTCTTTTTAAAGTGATGAAATTTCACACATCCTTATCTGCTTAACGGCTTCTTTCTGGTATTGCTTTATGAGATTCAAATTCCTGTTTCCATCTTTAAAGATTTCTCTCATGGCAACAACCTCCTATTTATTTTTTTTAAGATCTAATAATTCCCTTAAGAACTCAGTAGTTAAATAATCTGGATGAAGTACAACTGAACCTAAATCCTTCAAAGTATGATTACCAATTAAAACCTTTTTTATGCAATACAAAAATAAGCATATCTTCATTGGCGTTTCTACCAATGAAAATATGCTTATTTCACAATTGTATCCTAATAAATTAAAAAAAGATTTTATTGAAGTGGTTCATATATTTCTATTTCAACAATTCTTAATTGTTGATTAGAATTATTTCCTTTTTTCAACCCAGCTTGATCAACTTTTCCAGTAATTTCAACAAGTTTTATTTCATCACTGTCTTTTGAAGCACCCGCCAATTCGATTCTCACTTTTTTACCTTTTGTAGGTTTACAATCCAAAGTTACATAACCCAAACTTGTTGGTGTTGTCCCATTAAATACTTCTTTGTTATCTACAAAAACTCTAACAGGGTATTTTTTGCTTCTCCATCCGGAAAGCTTTAAAACAATCTGATTGATTGTAGCATCACGTTCTAATTCATATTCAATTACAGGACTACCATCTTTAGTGTTTGCCCATTCGGTTAATTCATTGTCATCATAGCTTTTAATTGCATCGGCTTGATTCGAAGCTGTTTTAGCACCAATAATAGCAATT
Source organism: Flavobacterium sp. WC2509 (assembly GCF_052683105.1). Lineage (NCBI taxonomy): Bacteria > Pseudomonadati > Bacteroidota > Flavobacteriia > Flavobacteriales > Flavobacteriaceae > Flavobacterium > Flavobacterium sp. WC2509. The sequence continues at coordinate 1,132,666 of NZ_JBQZFG010000001.1, forward strand.
GGAGTCCTTGTTTTCTTAAATGATGGTGTATTTGGCGTAGGTCCTTTTTTAACATAAGAAGGCAAATTAGCATCTGGCAAAACTGTAGATAATTTTCCATTATCTATCACAATAGTTTTAATCACCAATTCTCCTGTTTTAAGATCTTTTGAAGTTGCTTTTATTTTAATTTCTCCCTGTTTATCTGTAGCTCTTACCAAAATTCGGTTAACTCCACATTCTACTGGAAGATTTTTAGACCCAATATAATTATCTGGTCCTTGTGCAATTCCTCCAATAAAAGTACCTTGTCCTTGAACATCAAAATTAATCATATCCAATGCTGTAGGACAACGATTTCCTTTATCATCTACAACCTCAACTTGTACAATTACAACATCGCTTCCATCAGCCACAGCACCTCCAGGTCTTTGAATAGAAGTTAACTTAACAGCAACTGGTTTTCCTGCTGTTTTTATTACATCTTCACAAACTTTTTTTCCTGTTTTATCATATCCAACAGCTTTAATACTTCCAGCTTTGAATTGAACATTATCAAACGAAAACAAGAATCTTTTATCTTGAATTCCTTTTCCAAGGCTTTTATCATTTACAAATAACTCCACCGCATCAGCAGTTGAAACTACTGTAACTTTTTTAGTTATTTTTTTATCATAGTTCCAATGCCCAATGATATGAATATTAGGAGTATTGGTATCTACCCATCCATCCCAAATTACTTGATGTGCAAAGAAACCATCTTTAGGAATTCGCATCGCATCTACTTCACCACTTCTTCTATAATTTTCTTCTCCCCTATGGTGCGTATTGGTATCACTAAATACGATATTTACTCCACCTGAACTCACTCTATTACCTGTTCCTGGTCTTGCTTCCCAATAATCATACCAACGCGCTACATTTTCAATAGCATGAGTATCTTGATTTCTATTATAAATAGAAGCTTCTTTATTTTGATACATAGGTCCATCTCCATCTTTATGAAAAGGAGGAGTTAAATCGTCCCAATATTTACGAAGACCTTCATCTCGACTATATTCCATAGCCCAAAAAGGAAGTTTTGCACTTTTGTTGATATACAACATTTCTCCACCATATTCAGCAACTTTACTATCTAACATTTCTCTACTTCCTATAGCACGCCCTCCATAAGAATCGTAAGTATCTCTAATAACCTTCATTTCTGCCATGTGTTCTTCAGAGATGCTATTATTTCCACATTCGTAGAATAAAATACTTGGATTATTACGATTATAAATTATACCATCACGCATTACTTCAGTTCGTTGTTCCCATCTTCTGCCTGTAACATCTTTCTCTGAATCTCCTGCTGGCATAGCTTGAATTAAACCAACTCTATCACAAGATTCTACATCCTGTTTCCAAGGAGTAATATGCATCCAACGAACTAAATTACCGTTACTCTCTACCATTAAACTATTGCTGTAATCACTCATCCAAGCAGGTACAGACATTCCTAGAGATGGCCACTCATTACTCGTACGTTGTGCATAACCATGCATCATGATAACACGATCATTCAACCAAACCATTCCTTTTTCGAACTTAGCCTTACGGAATCCAGTGCGAATTGTAACTTTATCAACAGTTTTATTATCTACCAATAACTCACTATTTACATTATATAAATAACCATAACCCCAACTCCAGAAATTCAAATTATTTAAAGCCTTAGACGCTTTTAAATCTTTTACTTGATTAGGAGCAATTGTAGCAGTTTCTCCAATAAAAGTAGCAATTACTTTTCCATCCATATCCGAAACACTAATTTTTAATTGTGCGTTTACAGCTGATGTATTCTCATTTTTAACTTGAGAAGAAACATTGATTAAAGCTTTCCTGTTTGCAATATCGAAATCAGTAGCATAAACATAAGTACCTGTTGTACCCAAACTTGAAAATAATGGCAAAGTTTGATATGTTTTAGATTTAATATGCAAGAATACATTTTTAGAAAGCCCTCCATAATTGGCATTGAAATTTTTATCATTCCATTGGTATCCAGAGTTTGAAGATTTTTCTTTATATTTCCAATCATTATCTGTTTTTACTGAAATCACATTTTCCTGTGGAAATGGATTTAAAAATGATGTAATATCAAGACCAAAAGCAGTAATACCATCTTCATGTTTACCAACAAAATTTCCATTCACATAGATTTCTCCCATTTGACGAATACCTTCAAATTCGATAAAAACTTTTTTATCTTTTGCGTCAGCCGGAATTTGAAATGTTTTGCGGTACCAAGCAATACCTGTAGATAAATTAGCAATATCTAATTTAAATGCTTCGGCTTGATTCCAAGCATAAGGAAGATTCACATCTGCCCAAGTTTTATCATTATAAGTTGAATTTTTAGCTTCTGCCTCATCACCAACATGCAATTTCCAATCATAATTAAAATTAAATTTAATTCCCTCACTGTTGTTATTCTGAGCAAAAAGCCCATTTACAAACAGCACTAATAAGCTGAATACACAATAAAATAACTTCTTATTCATTTTAGTTTTTTATAAATTATTAATTTTTCAAAACTTCTACCTCAAAAGAAATAGAAGCGTAGCAAATTTAGTTGCATGATTCTTTTTCTTACTATCAAAGACTGCCAATTCTTATCAAAATTTGACATGGCAAAATTTGATAAAAACCTATAACTTATTTTATTGCAAATCAATAAATAATAGAAATCAAAAAACTACTAATAACTGAGTAATCTGAGATTTCTATGTCATTAGTAGTTGAAAGTTTTTTTAAAGCAAAATTAAAATAGAAAAGGAATAAAATATCACTTAACATATTGCGATGGACTACATCCAAAGTGTTTCGAAAATGTTCTGGAAAAATTAGAAGCTTCAGAAAAACCTACTTTGTAAGCAATTTGAGAAACACTAAGATCTGAATTTTTAAGCAAATATTCGGCTTGATCCATCTTAACTTTTGTAATAAATTCATGCACGGTACAACCGCTAATTGCTTTTATTTTTCGATAAAGCTGTCTTTGACTAATTTTCAATTCCTGCGCCAATATATCGGAATTAAAATCTGTTTCTTCTATATGGCTAGTGATCAATTCAACCATTTTACTTAGAAAAACTTTATCTAAGTTGGGTGATTCTTCTTGAAGCTGATCGATACTCTTAATTCCAGACAGTCGATTTAATAAAATCATTCTGTTTTCTAAAACGCTTTTAATTTGTGCTTTTAAAACTTCCACACTAAAAGGTTTCATCACATAAGCTTCTGCACCTAGTTCGTAGCCTTCAATTTGGTTTTCATCAGAACTTTTTGCAGTCAATAAAATAATTGGAATATGACAGGTGTTTTCATTACTTTTTAGCTCTTTGCATAGCTCTGTTCCTTCCATCTCGGGCATCATAACATCCGAAATAATAATATCAGGAATGCTCTGTATTGCTGTTTCAAGTCCTTTTTTCCCGTTGTACTCCTGAATTAATATATAATCATTTTTCAACTCATTACCCAAATACATCTGAACATCTGGATTGTCTTCTACAATAAGTACTGTAAGCCTATTAGTTTCAAATTCTGGTGTTTGTACTTCTTTTTGATCTTTAAATTCCAATGATTCAGCAAATTCTTCTTTATTTCCAACCAAAGGAATTTCTTGAGACACCTCATAAGGCAAAGAAATAAACACTTTAGTTCCCTGACTCAAAACACTTTCTATAACAATTTTTCCATTTAAAAAGTGAACCAAACTTTGGGTCAAAGACAAGCCTATTCCAGACGAATAGCCATGAAAAGGACTTGGACCTACATTATTAAATGGTTCGAATATTTTTTCTAATTCCTTTGCATCAATTCCAATACCATTATCCTCTACAATAATTTCTATAGCATCTTTATCTTTGTTCAAATGTACCGAAAACAAAACAACACCTCCATCTGGAGTATATTTCAACGCATTAGACAATACATTAATTATAATCTGCTCTGCTTTTTCGAAATCCAAATAACAATTTAATGGTGCTTCCTCAACTTGAAGTTTAAAATCGATATTACGTTTTAATGCTATAAATTTAAACGTGTTATAGCATTCTTCAATAAATACATTAAAATCTTGCGTACTTGGTTTTAACTTTAATTTTCCAATTTCTGATTTTCTAAAATCCAAAATTTGATGAATTAATTTAGTCAAAAAATTTAAATTCCTATTGATTATAGAAAAATACAATGTTTTATCATTGTCTGACAAGTTTTTATTTTCCAGTTGTTTTAAAGGGTCAACAATAAGTGTTAAAGGTGTTTTTAAATCATGTGAAATATTGGTAAAAAATTCCAATTTTTCTCGATTTAACTCTTCTTGTTTTTCAGCATTCAATCGTTCTAATTTAATTTCATTTTTCAAGCGATCTCTATAAAGTATGGCTGTGAAAATCCAAAAAACAATACCTGTTAATAAAACTAAAAAAAACATTTTCGCCAACCAAGTCCCATACCAAGGAGCATTAATGATTACCTCTAAAGTACTTATTGGAGATTTTGTATCATTAAGCGAAACGATTCGAGCCTTAAAAACGTAATTACCTGGAGGTACTTTATTATAAGTAATTTTACTGCTACCGGTTTTAATCCATTTATCTTCATAACCTTCTAACATATATTCATAAACCTCTTTATTCGTTTTGTTATAATTCAAAGAAGCTAATTCTATAGTAAAATTTCGATTTTCATTATCTAATTGAAGCCATTGGGTTTGCGACAAATCTTGGGTTAAAATAGATCGCCCATTGATAGTATCCATCGGAATCACTTTTTCATTCGATAAATACAAGGTTTTAAAAATCAATTTATTATTTGCTACAACAGTCTTTATCTCACTTGGATTAAAAGCTAAATAACCGTTTTTATCCCCAAAATATATTTTCTGACTTACTCCATCCTTATAAAAAGCTCTTTCTGAAAAAGTCCAAGACCCAAATTGATCATCTTTCCTATAATTAGAAATTTTATTAGATACAATATTAACCATCGAAATCCCTTGTTTATGGGCAATCCACAGATTTCCATTATCATCATCTGTTATAGAAGAAATGTAAAGATTTGGAGTTTCCGATAACAATTGTATCTTCTCAATTTGCATTGTTTTAGCGTGAATTTTATTCAACCCTTCACTAGTACCAACCCAAATATTTCCTCGTTTGTCTCTATGTAATGCATAAATAAGGTTTCCTAAAATTCTATATTTGGGATTTTTCTGGAAAGTATTTAATAATAATTCATCATAAACAGTACCCTTATCATTTATTTTTATCCTAATAACACCAGTCCCTTCTGTTGCTAACCAAAGTTCATGATCCTTAACAGATAAAATATCCATAACACTATGATTATTAATTTTACTTGTCAAATCAATAAAGTCAATAGAATCATTGCTCACATTAATACGCCCAATACCATTATACAAACCAACCCATAAATAATTAGTCCCGGATGCTTTTAAGGCATATACAGACCAAGTCAATAAATTTGGACATAAATCTTTATTGATAACTACTTTACATTGATTGTTATTGGGATTATAACATTCAAGTCCATTAACTCCACCTATCCAAATTCTCCCTTTACTATCTTTTAATAAAGTTCGTATAAATTTAATTTGACTATTCGATTTATAAAAAGGATGATTATAGTCTAAGCCATCTTTATTGTAAATTAATATACCTTCATCAGTTCCTAACCATATTTTATCATCTACTTTTAATATTGCTTTGGCGGTAGCCAATTTTGTATTATCGCTACCTTTTCTAAAACTATAATGCAATTCAAAAGGGTTCCGATTAGGATTTGCTTTATAAACGTCTCCTCCTCTGGTACCTAACCAAATTATATTTTCATCATCTACAAAAAAATCAGTAATATAATCATCCAATAATTGTCCCGGATGATTAATATTGGCCGTATAACTATATTCTTTACCCGATTTTATATCTTGAGAAGTAAATAGGTGCGAGGATATTAAATACCTTTTTCCATTTACGATCCTATTTTTATTTAACAAATTTGAATTACTGCCTAACTTCTCAATTATAAGCTTTGGCACTTTATTATTAGTAACAATTTTAAAGGAATTTAACTTATAATTAAACCGAACGTACTTATTATCAAAAGTTAAAAACCAAAGTCCCAGTTTTTTATCCGAAAAAATATTTCGTATTCGATTATTTGGTAGCGATGTTTTATCATTAGGGTTATGATAAAAAAAGTCGAATGTTTTACCATCGTAACGGTACGCTCCATTCCAACTCCCAATCCAGATATAACCAACAGAATCTTTAGCTATCCCATGTATTTGGGTAACTGGATTTATTTCACGCCCTATAATTTTTTCAAAAAAAAGTTCTTGAGATCTTAGATTATTCGAAAAAAAAGAAAACAAAACGATAAAAACAAACAATCGCTTTTTTGAAGCAATTGTTTTTTTAATAAATATTTTCAAAATATAGATTTTTAATTGATATAATAGAAGGGTATTATATTTAAGAGTATTAAAAAATTTATGAAACATTACTTAAGATTAGCACCAACACTAATAAAAAAATTAGGCCTTTTTAAAATAAACTTTAAAAGTTGTTCCAAAGTTAAGTGTGCTTTCAACTTCAATTTTTCCGTTCATATTTTCTATTTGGTTTTTAGTCAAATACAAACCTACTCCTCGTGCATCTTTATTTCTATGAAATGTTTTATAAAGTCCAAAGATAGAGTCTTTATATTTTTCTAAATCGATTCCTAATCCATTATCCTTTACATTTAAAATTATGTAATCATTATTTGTCTCAGATGTAAATATAATTTTTGGGTCTTTATTTGGATCCGAGTATTTAATAGCATTAGTCACCAAATTCAACATAATACTCTCTAAATAAGCTGGTATACAATTTATTTCAATCGAATTGGGAACGTAATTCAATACTTGAATTCCTTTTAATTTTATAGACTCATATAAAACATCCAACACTTTGTCTATAAAGCTATTTATTTTTAAAAGTTGCAAATTATCTTCTCTCTCGGCATAAATACTTACCAAATCATTCAAATTTTCAATGGTCGAAAACAACTCATCAGATACAATTTGAATATTGCTCAACGTATCCGATTCTGACAAAAGTGCTTCTTTATGCAAATCCAATAATGATTTTATATTACCACTATGTGTTCTTAGATTATGAGAAACAATATGCGCAAAATTAAGTAACTTATTATTTTGAATATTTACAATTTCGAGCATTTTGGCTAACTCGATTTCCTTCTCTTTTTGTTCAGATATATCGGTATGAGTCCCTACGATTCTTAAAGGTTTCCCATTTTCATCTCTTTCAATAACTTTTCCTCTATCTAGAATCCATTTGTATTTCCCAGAGCACATTACACGATGGCAGGTCTCATAAAAAGGAATTTTGTTTTCAAAATGCAAATTGATATTTCCATAATATTCTTCACGATCATCTGGATGTACCCTTTCGTCCCATTCTTCAGGAGTAGCCACCAAATCAGATTCAGTAAGCTCTAATATTTTCATTGATTCAGAAGAATAATACACTTTATCTGTAATCAAATCCCAATCCCAAACGCCTCTGTCCGATGCCTGCACCGCAAAATGATATCTTTCATCAGCAATTTTCAGTCTAATTTCTTGCTCTTTCACTTCAGTTATATCCGAAATAAGTCCATAAAAAACTACTTCACCATTATCATTCCTTTTAGGGGTAGCATCTATACGAATCCATTTATATCCGCTTTCAGGCAACAATAATCTAAAATCAATTTCCCATTTTTCATTACTAGAGATAGCCTTTTCATATGAATCTAAAAACATTTTAAAATCAGGCTCATAAATTTTATAATTAGACAACTTATAGGAATCCTGAAGGAATTCATTTATTGAGAATTCATCTAAAAACTCAATAGGCTTACTCAAAAAATCAACTGCAATTTGTTTATCAGAATTTATTCTTATTTGAAAAATAATATTGGGAAGTTGTTTAATTAGACTTTCGTATAATTTATTTAAATCTTCGGGATTTTTATTGGCTGTAAAGATCATAACTTATAAACTTCTTAATGTAATTGCAAAAATATCGAAACTTATATAGATACTATTATAAAAACTTAATAATTTATTTTAAAAAATTACTTTCTAGGATGGTAAGTATTAATAACTTCTGTTAAATATTTCCTATCTAAATGAACATAAATTTCAGTTGTAGTAATGGATTCATGTCCCAGCATTAATTGGATGGAACGTAAGTCGGCACCATTTTCTAATAAATGAGTAGCAAATGAATGTCGAAATGTATGTGGGCTAATTTTTTTATTCAAATTGTTTTTTACTGCCAAATCTTTGATAATCGTAAAAATCATTGCTCTAGTCAATTGTCTCCCCCTTCTATTCAAGAACAACACATCTTCAAATCCTTTTTGAATATTTAAATGGATTCGCGTTGTGTTTTTATAGATCTCCATGTATTTTTGAGTCAGTTCCCCAACTGGCACAAAACGTTGCTTATTCCCTTTTCCAGTAATCTTGATAAAACCTTCATCAAAAAACAAATCTGAAATTTTCAAGGCTACCAATTCCGAAACTCGAAGTCCGCAACCGTACAATGTTTCCAATAAAGCCCGATTTCGCTCCCCTTCATTCGAACTCAAATCAATCGCTGCTATAAGCGCATCAATTTCTTCAACAGTCAAAGTATCCGGCAATTTTCGCCCTGTTTTTGGAGACTCAATTAATTCTAAAGGATTATCATTTCGTAAATCTTCAAATATTAAATAGGAAAAAAAACTTTTTAGTCCTGAAATAATTCTAGCTTGTGATCTTGGATTTACTTCTTTGGATACAGTATAAATAAATTCTTGAAGTGTTTCTTCTTTAATAATTAAAGGTGAAACCTGAATCTCTTTTTGAATCAAAAATTGACATAAACGTTCAATATCAAAAGAATAATTGTCAACGGTATTTTTCGACAATCCTCTTTCAATCTTAAGATACGATTGATAATTTTTAATATATGTTCCCCAGCTCATAGAACAAAGAAACGTATTTTTTAGGCATAAAAAAACCTCTCAAAAATTGAGAGGTTCCTATTTTCAAAATATTCTAAACTACCATTTGTATAGTAATCCAAATTTTGGTTGTGCAAAAATGTTATTAAACAAATTTACATTGATTACTAAATCATTTGTATTGTCTCCATTTTCAGGACTAACGTTGTTGTAACTCAAAATTTGAGCTAAAGTAAAGGTCATAGCCCATTTTGGAGTAAAGAAATAATTGATTCCTAAATCAAGATTAGCTTTTATACCATTATTAACATTTGAGCCACCATTTAGATAATCCATTTTTGTATGATTATAACCTAATCCAGCTTCACCAAAAGCTTTAAAATTACCTAAACTCAAGAAATAATATCTTGCAAATCCTCCAATTCCAAATGAGGCTGAATTATCATAGCCATTAGCATTTGGTAAATAAGAAACTGTCGAAAAATTAATATCAGCACCTATTGCCCATTTATTATCCAAAAAATATCCAACTTTTGGAGTTACAGCAAAATAGTCATCACTACTGTCTCCAGTTGTTAAACTAATCCCTCCTTCAATCCACATATCTCCTTTCGAAAAAGTAGCTTTAGGCGATCCTGAATCTTGAGCATTTGCAAAATTAATCGCAAATACAGTTACTAGTAATACAATAATTTTTTTCATTTTTTTTTGTTTTGTTTATTAATATAAAAGTAAATGTACGAAAAACTAACTATTATCTGTTAACCGAATACATTTTAACAATTAGGCAAAATTTTGGAAACTGAATATTTTACAAACAATAAGACACTAATAATAAGACACTTAGTTCAAAAATAGATTTTCACAAGAAACAAAAGAAGGTTTATACTTAACAAAATAAAACTGAGTAGTTAAATTTATAAAACTATAGATTTTTATAAAAACAGCATTAAATTCAATGGGGATTATTTATTTTTACAAAAAACAAAAATTATGAAAATTGCCATCCTTAATGGTCCAAATTTAAATTTACTTGGAAAAAGAGAACCCGAAATTTATGGTTCTCAAACATTTGAAGATTATTTTGAAATTCTAAAAAACAAATTTCCTCAAATAGAATTAACGTATTATCAAAGTAATATCGAAGGAGAATTAATTGGTAAAATTCAAGAATTGGGTTTTAACTACGATGGTATTATCCTTAATGCAGGTGCATATACGCATACTTCTGTTGGAATTGGTGATGCGATAAAAGCAGTAACTACTCCTGTAATAGAAGTACACATTTCAAACACTTATGCTCGTGAAAGCTTTAGACATCAATCTTATATTTCAGGAAATGCTAAAGGAGTAATTTTAGGTTTTGGATTAAAAAGTTATGATTTGGCAATCCAGTCTTTTTTATAGTATTTCTTTTTATTTATTATAAAAATCTCCACGTATTTACGTAACATTACTTACAAAAAAGCGTCATACATAAAATTCATAACTATGAAAAACGCTTTTTTGTTCTTCTTTTTGCTTGCTAGTCTTTATAATTTTGCACAAATAAAAGGTAGAGTTACAGATGAAAAAGGAAATCCATTACCCTCTGTCACAATATCCGAAGACATTACTTATAATGGAACCACTTCCAATGATCAAGGCTATTATGAATTAAACACCAAAAAACAAGGAAAACAGTATATTGTGTTTCAGTTTTTAGGCTTTAAAACTCAAAAAATAGCCATCAATATAGTTTCTTCTATTTATAATTTGGATGTGAAAATGGCCGAAGAAAGTTTCAGCCTAAATGAAGTTGTCATTAATTCAAAAGATAATCCTGCCAATCAAATTATAAAAAACGCCATTGCTAATAAAAAGGCAAACATCGAAAAAACAGCAAAATACAAAGCTGATTTTTATTCGCGAGGTATTTTTAGAATCAAAGATGCTCCTAAAAAAATTCTAGGAAAAAAACTAGATATGTTTGATGAAGCCTTAGATTCAACCCGAAGCGGTATTCTTTATTTATCCGAAACTGTTTCTAAAATCTCTTATCAAAAACCCAACAAAATGAAGGAAACCATTATTGCTTCCAAAGTAAGCGGTAATGATAGCGGATTTAGCTTTAACAGTGCCGCATCGGCCAATTTTGACTTTTATGATAATTATTTGACTTTTGATGTAAATGTAGTTTCTCCAATCGCAGACAATGCATTTAACTATTATAAATACAAATTTGAAGGTTCTTATTACAATGAAAACAACCAACAAATCAATAAAATAAAAATTACTCCAAAAAGATCATCTGATCCTGTCATGGAAGGATATATTTACATAGTTGATGACAGTTGGGCAATTTATGCAGTTGATGTTAAGATTACAGGAGATCAGATGCAAAATCCTGCATTAAATTTATTGACTTTAAAACAAAATTTTAGTTATAATTCGGAGACCAAAATTTGGGTAAAAAACACTCAGACAATCGATTTCATCTTCGGAATGTTAGGTATTAATGTTTCAGGAAAATTCACCTATGTCTTTTCTAATTTTGAATTTGAGCCAACATTCACTAAAAAGACATTTACAAAAGAAGTATTAGCTTTTGAAGAAAATGCCAACAAAAAGGATGATGATTATTGGAATACTATCCGACCAATCCCTTTAACTATCGAAGAAAGTACCGATTACACCAAAAAAGACATTTTACAAACCAAGAAAAAATCACAAGTATATTTAGATTCAATAGATAAAAAGCACAATACTTTCCGTCCTTTAGAAATTATTACTGGCTACACCTATAAAAATTCTTTCCAAAAATGGTCTACAAAATATGATGGCGTATTAACTGGAATCAATTTCAATACTGTGCAAGGCTGGAAAATCAGCACGGGATTATCCTATACCAAAAACAATCGCGAAGAAGGTAAATACACACGAGTTGGTACTAATTTTGATTATAGTTTTTCTGAAAATAAATTTCGATCAACCGGAAGTTTTAACCATAAATTTAATAATGTCAATAAAAGTGAAATTCAAATTTCAGGAGGAAGTCGTGTAGCTCAATTTAATGAAGAGAGACCGATAAAAGAGTTGCTAAACTCAATTACCACACTGTTTTTTAAAGAAAATTTCATGAAGATTTATGAAAATAATTATATCTCCATGTTGTATCAACGTGAAATCACTAATGGAATTTTCATGAAAGCCAAAGTAGATTATTTGGAAAACAAACCTTTATCTAATACCACCGATTATACGTTTATACAAAAAGACAAAGCCTACACCTCTAATAATCCATGGGCACCAAATGACTTTACAACGCCAGCATTCGAGAAATATAATTTGGTGAAAGCCAAAATAGATGCTAAAATTAATTTTGACCAAAGCTACTATTCACGTCCAGATGGAAAATATAATGTTTCGAATGAGAATTATCCTGAATTGACATTAGGTTTCGAAAAAGGTTTGGCTGGAAGTGAAAAAAAATATGAGTTCGACTATTTAAAAGCGAAGATTTATTATGATTTAAAATTGGGTAACAAAGGAGACTTATCTTTGAATGCAAAAGGAGGTAAATTCTTTAATGCCAATCAAATTTCGTTTGTCGATTACGAACATTTTAATGGAAATCAAACTTATATTGGATTTTCAAACAGCTATTTGAATGTATTTAATCTGATGCCTTATTACACCAACAGCACCAATGATAGTTACTTTGAATTTCATACAGAGTACAATGAAAAAGGCTATATAATGAATAAAATTCCATTGTTAAACCTACTAAAATCAAACTTAGTTTTAGGATATCACTTATTGGCAATCCCTAATAAAAACCCCTATTCGGAATACACGATAGGCTTGGATAATCTAGGTTTTGGAAAATTTAAAATGTTTCGATTGGATTATGTACGTTCCTACCAAAATGGATTCCAAAAAAACGGAATTATTGTTGGTTTAAAATTTTTGAATTAAAATCACATACAAACTGAATCCATAAAAAAACCAATACTTTTTACTTGTATTGGTTTTGTTTTTTTGAATTACATTCTATTTAATTAGGTTCAATATGAATTAAAACATTCCCTAATTCTGGAATTTCATCTCGTAAGGTATCTTTGAGTTTATGAGACAAATCATGTCCCTCTTTTACAGATATATCTCCATTTACCCGAGCATGAAGATCAACATGGTATTTCATTCCAGCTTTACGAATAAGGCATTTTTCAGTATCAATAATTCCATCAACATGATGAGAAACTTGTCTAATTTCTTCAACCAAATCATCATATAAATGTTCGTCCATGATTTCCCCAAGGGCTGGTCTAAAAATCAAATAACTATTGTAAAGTATAAAAATAGCGGCAAATAAAGCAGCCCAATCATCGGCAGATTCATATCCTTTTCCTAAGAACAATGCAATCGAAATCCCAATAAAAGCAGCAATCGAGGTCAAGGCATCACTCCTATGATGCCAAGCATCGGCTTTAAGAGAAGAACTATTGGTTTCTTTCGCTCTTTTGATTACCAATCGAAAAGAATACTCTTTCCAAAGAATAATTCCCCCAAGAACAAAAAGCGTCCATGGTTTTGGCAGATCATGGGGAGTTTGAATGTTTACAATACTTTCATATCCAATAATTGTAGCCGAAGTGATTAAAAAACCAACCACCAAAAAAGTAATCAAAGGCTCTGCTCTTCCATGTCCATAAGGATGATTATCGTCTGCTGGTCTGCTGGAATATTTTATACCAAATAAAACCAACAAGGATGCAAAAATATCCGCCGTTGATTCTATAGCGTCAGCAATTAAAGCGTAAGAATTACCAAAAACCCCAGCAAGGCCTTTTATTAGTGCCAGACTTGTATTTCCAATTATACTAAAATAAGTGGCTTTTATGGCTTTCTCTTCATTAGACATATCTGACTTTTTTATACTAAAAATCGCTTAAAAAAATTGTTTTCAGTAGAAAATTAAATTTATTTAAGCGATTTCAAAATTGATGATTTTTATTTTTTATTGTTTTTCTCTAACTATTTTAGCTCCAATTGCTCTTAGTCTTTCGTCTATACGCTCGTATCCTCTATCAATTTGCTCAATATTTTGAATAGTACTAGTTCCTTTTGCAGAAAGTGCTGCGATCAATAATGAAATTCCTGCGCGAATATCTGGTGAAGACATTGTAGTTGCTTTTAGAGTAGATTTAAAATCATGCCCAATAACTACTGCTCTATGTGGATCACACAACATGATTTTTGCTCCCATGTCAATTAATTTATCCACGAAGAACAAACGGCTTTCAAACATTTTTTGGTGAATTAAAACATCGCCTTTCGCTTGCGTAGCAACTACTAAAACAATACTCAATAAATCAGGAGTAAATCCAGGCCATGGTGCATCGGCAATAGTAAGAATTGAACCATCGATATCTGTTTTTACTTCATAACCGTCTTTATGTTCTGGAATATAGATATCATCTCCTCTTTTTTCAAGGGTAATTCCTAGCTTTCTGAAAACACTTGGAATAACTCCTAGATTTTCCCAGCTCACATTCTTAATAGTGATTTCGCTTCTTGTCATAGCCGCAAGACCAATCCAAGAACCAATTTCAATCATATCTGGTAAAATTCTATGCTCACAACCTCCTAATTTTTCAACTCCTTCTATGGTTAATAAATTAGAACCAACTCCTGTGATTTTGGCTCCCATAGAATTCAGCATTTTACAAAGTTGTTGCAAATAAGGCTCGCAAGCAGCGTTATAAACTGTTGTTCTTCCTTTGGCCAAAACAGCTGCCATCACAATATTTGCAGTCCCAGTTACAGATGCTTCATCAAGTAACATATCTGCACCTATAAGTCCATCTGGGGCTTCTACTCCATAAAAATGATCTTCTTTATTGTATCTAAATTTAGCTCCAAGATTAATAAAACCTTCGAAGTGAGTATCCAAACGTCTACGTCCAATTTTGTCTCCTCCTGGTTTTGGGATATATCCTTTTCCAAAACGAGCCAAAAGCGGTCCAACAATCATAATAGAACCACGAAGTGCGCCTCCTTCTTTTTTGAAAGCTTCTGTTTCTAAGTATCCAACATTTACTTCATCACATTGAAAAGTATAAGAACCATGTCCTAATTTTTCAATTTTAACACCCAAATTTCCCAAAAGCGTTATCAGTTTATTGATATCGATAATGTCAGGAATATTATTGATTGTTACTTTTTCGGTTGTTAAAAGTACAGCACATAAAATTTGCAATGCTTCATTTTTAGCACCTTGTGGTATTACTTCTCCTTTTAAACGAGTTCCACCTTCTATTTTGAAAACTTCCATAATTATTTTAAGTTTCTGAGCTCCTGAGTTTCTGAGTTTCTAAGTTTTTCTTAAGAGTTCCATGAACAATTCTGTCCAACATCTTAGTAACTTAGCGACTTAGTAACTTAGTCTCTTTTATTATTACTTTTTTTGAAACGGTTTTGGCTTTCCGTTTTTAATATTCTTATTACTTTGAATTTTTGGCTGCCCTAAAACACCCGTTTTATTAGAAACTCTTTTATTTGTCCTAAGTAAATCGGTAGTGTTTAATAATTCTTCTGTGCTTTGTAATAAATTCAATTTCCCATCCGATAACTCATAAAGATGTTCAAAAATGACATCGTCTTTTACGGTATCTTTATTCCAACTCAAATAGGATTTTTTCATGTGATTGGCAATTACTTTTACCAATGCGCTTTTCATTTCACCTTCCTCCCATTTGTTGGCAACATCAATCATATATTTAATGTTGTTTCCATAATACCTGTATTTCGGATAGTTTTGTGGATATTTCAAAACATCTGGTCTGAGTTGCAAAACTTCTCTTGACGGTATTGGATAAGGAGAATCTGCTTTTAATTTAAAATCAGACATGATAAAGAGCTGATCCCAAAGTTTATGCTGAAAATCGGGTACATCACGTAAATGTGGATTCAAACTTCCCATTACCTGAATGATGTATTTTGCCGCTTTGTTGCGTTTTTCATCATCTTCAATAATAGTAGCTTGCTCGATCAGTTTTTGCAAATGACGACCATACTCAGGAATGATTAAATGCTCTCTTTCAGAATTATATTCTAAATTGAAAACAACATCATTCGCATTTTCTTTTTTATATTTTTCGATCATAATTATAAGGAAACTATACCTTCTATTGTGGATAATTCTTGGTACTTATCTATTATTTCTTGAGAATCTTTTACCGTAACATCTACTGAAATACTAGTAAATTTTCCGGTTTTGGATTTTGTTGTTTTAATTACAGCTCCCATACAATTAAAGGCATTTTCCACTTTTAGGATATTTTCTTCGTTTGTTGGTACTATAAATTTAAACAAATATGGAGCAGGCCAAGAATTACTATTGTCTAATTCGGCTTTAAGTCTTTCGTAAAACTCTGCAGTCTTTTTTTCGTTGTCGTCGCTCATTCCTAAATAAAAATAAACGCAAATATACATTTTAGATTTTAGATTTTATAATAAAGAATATATAACATAGAATAAAGATTTTAGAAACTCTATTTTTGGCGTTTAGTTTCCTAAAAAAAACATGACTTCTCCCTAACCCAGATAATTAAATATCCCTCACAATTGCCCTCTTATCCTAATTTTTTTTTCGAGATAAAAATATAGAGCACAGCAAAAATTCTCTTTTCTAACAAAGTCAATATTGCAAAAAACAAACGTTTTTAAATACCAATAAGTTTGAGTATTTTTGCCGTTTAATTACAGATCGTGCAGAAAGAAATAATTGTTATCATTGGTGGCCCTGGTACGGGAAAAAGTTCTATTATTAAAGGTTTGGTAGCTAAAGGATATTGCTGTTATCCTGAAATTTCTCGCGAAGTTACTCTTGAAGCTCAAAAACGAGGTATTGAACAATTGTTCCTAGAAGACCCTTTATTATTTAGCCAAATGTTGCTTGACGGAAGAATCAAGCAATTTGATAATGCCCAAAAGGAATCTCATCAATGGGTATTCATCGACCGCGGAATTCCTGATGTTGTTGCTTATTTAGATTACATTGGAGATGATTATCCAGCTCATTTTAAGCAAGCTTGTTTGGATAAAGTATATACTAAAATTTTTATTCTTCCGCCTTGGGAAGAAATTTATGAAAGCGATAGTGAGCGTTATGAAAACTTTGAACAGGCTCAAGAAATACAAGAACACCTCAAACAAACCTATATTAATTATGGTTACAACTTAATTGAAGTACCAAAAGATAGTATTGATAACAGAATTCTTTTTATATTAGATAAAATTTAACAATCTATTAAAAATCAAGGTTGTAAATTAGTACAAATCTAAACTAGAAATAATGCCAGAAGCATTAGCTATTCTTCAAAAATATTGGCAACACGATACTTTTAGGTCGTTACAAAAAGAAATTATTGACTCTGTTTTGAGCGGTCACGATACTTTTGCGTTGATGCCAACAGGTGGTGGAAAATCGATTTGTTTTCAAGTGCCAGCACTTATGAATGAAGGCATTTGTTTGGTTGTTTCGCCTTTAGTTGCACTGATGAAAGACCAAGTGGCTAATTTGCAAAATCGAGGTATCAAAGGCATCGCTTTGACAGGCGGCATAAAGCAAGATGAAATCATCGATTTATTAGATAATTGTCAGTATGGGAATTATAAATTTCTATATGTTTCTCCCGAACGTTTGCAATCGGACTGGATTTTGGACCGAATAAAAAATCTCTCCATCAATTTGATTACTATTGATGAAGCACATTGTGTTTCGCAATGGGGGCATGATTTCCGACCTGCTTATTTGAAAATTTCAGAATTAAAAAAGCATTTCCCAAAAATCCCTTTCTTAGCTTTAACCGCAACTGCAACACCTCGGGTAAAAGAAGATATTATTACCGAATTAGGAATGCACAATCCTGTTCAATTTGAAAAATCTTTTGCCAGAAAGAATATCGCATATATGGTTTTTGAAGTTGAAGACAAACTTTTTAAAATTGAACAGATTCTTAAAAAAAATCCACAACCTTCTATTATTTATGTTAGAAATAGAAAATCCTGTTTGGAAATTTCATCACAACTACAAACCTTAGGTTTCAAAGCAACTTTCTACCACGGAGGTCTTACCTCTAGAGAGAAAGACAAAAATATGCAACTCTGGATGGAGGAAAAAGCACAAGTTATTGTTGCCACAAATGCTTTTGGAATGGGAATTGACAAACCTAACGTTAAAACTGTAATTCATATTCAACTTCCCGAAAACATAGAAAATTATTATCAGGAAGCAGGACGCTCAGGACGAAATGGCGAGAAAGCTTTTGCCGTTTTATTGACTAGTCCATCTGATAGTATTCAGGCAGAAAGTCAATTCATAAATGTATTACCTGACAAAGCGTTTTTGATGAGTATGTACAATAAACTTTGCAATTATCTTCAGATAGCTTATGGAGAAGGAATAAATGAAGAATTCACTTTTAATCTAAATCATTTTTGCCATAAATATGGATTCCCTACACTAAAAACGTATAATGCAATACAATTTTTAGACGGACAAGGGATTATAACTTTCTTAAAAGAATTTTCCGAAAAAATAACATTGCAATTTTTAATTCCATCAAAAGAAGTTATTCGATACACGAGTTTGAATCCCAATGATGAAGAGATAATTTTGACTATCCTAAGAACTTATCCTGGCATTTATGAAATACAAGCGGCATTCAATTTACCATTAATTGCCAAAAAATCACATCATTCGGAAGCTGAAATACTTGCAGTTTTACATAAATTAAACGAAAAAGGAATCATTGACTATCATTCGAAAAATAATGATGCTGTTTTAATTTTTAATGAAATTCGGGAAGACGAGAGAACTATTAACAAAGTTTCTAAACATTTGATTCGACAAAACGAACTCAAAAAAGAGCAATTACAATCGGTATTGAATTATGTTGCCGAAAAAAATACTTGCAAAAGCAAAATGATTTTGAATTATTTTGGCGAAAAAGCAACTACTAATTGTGGTATTTGCTCCTATTGCATCACACAGGCAAAACCTAAAAAAGATTTCAGTACTCTTTCTAACAAAATTATGGCTTTATTACAAAATGAAGACTTAAGTTCTAGAGAAATCCAAAACAAGACTAAAAATACTGCAGACGATGTTATCTTTGTACTGCAACAATTATTAGAAGATAATTTTCTAATAATTCAAAACAACAACAAATACACTTTAAAAACCTGATGGAAAAATTAAGAATTATATTTATGGGAACTCCAGAATTTGCTGTTGGAATTCTAGATACCCTTATCAAAAACAATTATGAAGTAGTTGGTGTAATTACCGCAGCAGACAAACCCGCAGGCCGAGGACAAAAAATAAAATATTCAGCAGTAAAGGAATATGCTTTAGAGAACAATTTACACTTATTACAGCCTACTAATTTAAAAGACGAAGCTTTTCTTGAAGAATTAAAATCATTGAAAGCTAATTTACAAATCGTAGTTGCTTTTAGAATGTTACCAAAAGTGGTATGGGAAATGCCAGCTCTGGGAACATTTAATTTACACGCTTCATTGCTTCCAAATTACAGAGGAGCCGCTCCAATAAATTGGGCAATCATTAATGGAGAAACCAAAACAGGTGTGACTACTTTTTTTATTGATGATAAAATAGATACTGGAGCGATGATAATAAGTTCTGAAACAGCAATCGATACTACTGAAAATGCTGGACATCTACATGATCGTCTGATGCATTTAGGATGTAATACTGTTATTGATACTTTAAAATTGATTGAAAGCGGAAAAGTAAGTACTACTATTCAGAATGACTCTTCAGATATCAAAACGGCTTACAAACTAAATAAAGAGAATTGCAAAATTGAGTGGACAAAATCGACTACAGACATACACAACCTCATTAGAGGATTAAGCCCTTATCCAACAGCTTGGTGTTATATTTCAGATAACAATGAAGAATGGAATGTAAAAATTTACGAAGCCCAAGCAATTTTAGAAACACACAACCATGCAATCGGCACTTTAATATGTAGTAAAAAAGAAATAAAAATAGCAACAGACGAAGGTTATATTCAAATACTGTCTTTACAATTCCCTGGTAAAAAGAAAATGACCACTGCCGAATTGTTAAATGGGCTTACTTTTTCAGAAAATGCAAAAGCTCACTAACATCAATAAAAACAGGAGTTAAGTATTATTCATTCAGAATTTTACCCCACTTTATAAACAATCAAAACAAGTTATTAACAAAATATGCTAATTTTGTACGAAACACTTGCATACACCGTATTTCCTGCTAATTTTGTTCTATTAACAATTATTTTAACCAACAATTAACATCCATTATTATGAACAAATCAGAATTAATTGACGCTATCGCTGCAGATGCAGGAATTACTAAAGCTGCTGCAAAATTGGCACTTGAATCATTTTTAGGAAATGTAGGTGGTACTTTGAAAAAAGGTGGTAAAGTATCTTTAGTAGGATTTGGATCTTGGTCTGTATCTTCAAGAGCTGCAAGAGACGGAAGAAATCCTCAAACTGGAAAAACTATTCAAATCGCTGCTAAGAATGTTGTAAAATTCAAAGCTGGAGCTGATTTAGAAGGAGCTGTAAACTAATTTATAGTTAATTTTATATAATTAAACCTTCCTATTGGAAGGTTTTTTTTTGCTTTTTAACGATTAAGATTAAAAAAGTTTGGTTATTTAATTTTATTTTTCTTAAATTTAATTAAAAATATAGCCTTATGATTTCAGAAAAATTAAAAAAAGGGTATTTACTTATTGCTGAACCATCGATAATAGGAGATTTATCATTTAATAGATCCGTAATCCTGTTAGCCGATCACAATCAAGATGGTTCCGTAGGCTTCATCATGAACAAACCACTGAAATATACTATAAACGATTTGATTCCTGAAATCAATGCCAGTTTCAAAATATTTAATGGTGGTCCTGTAGAACAAGACAACTTATATTTTATCCATAATATTCCAGATTTGATACCCAACAGTATTGAAATATCCAATGGAATTTATTGGGGAGGTGATTTTGAATCAACCAAAGATCTTATCAATAATGGTGAAATTAAAAAAGAAAACATCCGTTTCTTTTTAGGCTATACTGGATGGGAAGAAGAACAACTTCAAAATGAAATGAAAGCCAATTCCTGGATTATTACAAAAAATAGTTATGAGAATAAAATAATAGGAAAATCAACTGTTCATTTCTGGAAAGAACAAATTATGGAATTAGGAGGCGAATACCTCATTTGGTCAAACGCCCCCGAGAATCCTTATCTAAACTAAATCCAAAGTTTTATTTAGTGCTATCACTAAAGTTTTGGAAATTTCCATTGAAAATTCTTTTTTTCTGTATTTTGTAATTGGCTGTATGCCTTTAATAACATTCGTAATAAACAATTCATTTGCTTTTTGAATATCAAATGGAGAAATTATTTCTTCGACAACTTCAATACCTTCTATTTTTTTTGCCAATTCTAAAATTTGCTTTCTCATCACTCCATTTAAACAACCTTCTGAAACAGGTGGAGTAATTAATTTATTACCCATAAGCATGAAAATATTACCTTGTAACGCTTCAACAACATTTTTACTATCATTTAATAAAACACAATTATCCAGTCCGTTTTCATGTGCGTAAACGCTTCCTGTAACATTTATCAAACGATTAGTAGTTTTAATCGAAGATAATAATTGCTTGGTTATATAGAAATCTTTATATAAATCAACTTCATACTCCTGCTCATTAAGCAAATATTCTTTATTTTCAAGCGGAATAACTTTTATCAAAAATGAAACTGTATTATTTTGAGGTAAATAATATCCTCCATCATTTCTATAAACCGTAATTCGGGCTCTAGAAGAAACCACAATATCATTATTTTCAACTAATGAAAGTATTTGTTCTTCAAAATATTCCATAGTAAAATTCATTGGAATTTCCATTCTAACTACACGCATAGAAGACATTAGTCGGAAATAATGATCTTCTAAAAACAAGATTTTATTATTCGCAATTTTTACCGTTTCAAAAACCGCATCACCATATAAGAAACCTCTATTTTGCACTAAAACATTTGCATCCTCAGATACAATTGCACCATTAAAATTTATCATAAAAAAAAGCCTGAATTAATTCAGGCAAATATAAGTTATAATATACAATTCTACTATACAGAACCTATGACATGTTTTAGATCTGTAATTTGATTGCTCCATAATTGAGAAGCTTCCTCGATTTCATCTTGAGTAGCAAAATCTACAACCATCAATGAGACATCTTTGGTCAATTCGTCTACTAAAATATTCAATTCGAAAAAATATTCTGTATCTTTATTATTTTCGTCTACCCATTTAAATTTCACTTTTTCACCCGATTTCTTAGAAGCCAGTCTTGCTTTTTCCTGAGAATCATTCCAAATAAAAGTAAAAAACTCTCCTCTTGAATTTACGTTATCTGCAAACCATTCAGACAAGCCTGAGGGAGTTGAAATATATTGATACAACAATTGAGGTGAAGAATTTATGGGGAATTCGATTTCGTAACGCACTTTTAAATTCATGAATACTGTTTTTTGTTTCCGAAATATATAGATTATTACTCCAAAAAAAAAACCTTTTCAAAAAAATTTTTTTTTATTGTTTTTTGCTTGCAAACTCTAATTATTGTTTTATATTTGCACCCGCATTCAGGGACAAGATTTATCCCGAATATGGCGAGGTAGCTCAGTCGGTTAGAGCGCAGGATTCATAACCCTGAGGTCACGGGTTCAACTCCCGTCTTCGCTACAAGGTTTAAAAAACAAAAAACATAAGTTTTACAAGGGATTAGAAGCAATTTTAATCCCTTTTTTTATGCGCTTAAAAATTAAATCATTACTTTTAGAACACAAAACTGAACACGATTTGAAAGAAAAAGTAAGATACTCAGAACCTGAAATTTATGATGCAAACGGTGATATTTCGAAGCGCTGGTATGTGTATTTTTCGTTCCGAAATCCTGCTACCGGATACCTTGAAAGGATGCCTAATATTTATGTTTCCCAAAAACTAAACACCAAACAACGATTTGATCTATTAAAGATTTACCGAAAAAACCTTTCGGAAATGTTAAAAGAAAATTTCAATCCGTTTGAAACCACAAATCCAGTTGAAACTATTTTAGAAATAGAGGAAGAAAAATTAACTATCAAAGAAGCTTTTTTGTTCGGTATTAACCTAAAAAAACAAACTCAATCCGAAACTACCCATACCAATTTCAAAAACAGAATTAAAAAATTTGAAACATGGCTTAACGAAAATGGTTTTGAAAACAAAACAATTGATTCGATTACAAAAAAAATAACCAATAATTACCTTAATTCAATTCTTGAAAAAACTTCAGCACGAAATAGCGACAATACCCGATTAGATTTAAGCAGCTTGTTTACCGTTTTAGAAAAAAACGAAATCATTAAAGAAAACATTGTTTTAAAAATAGATGCCATTGGCTCAACTCCTGTAAAAAATAAGCCTTTTACTTTTGACCAGGAGAAATTAATTTTTGACTATATCGCCAAAAATAATCTTGATTTATTATACCTATATATACAACATATTTCATGGTCCTTTTTTCGCCCGGTAGAATGCAACAGACTTACAGTAGCCGATGTGATTTTAGATGAAAAGATTTTTCATATTAAAACAAAAACAGGTTTTAAAATCAAAATAATACCTGATATTTTACTGCAAAAAATACCCGATTTATCCATTTACCCAAAAGATAGTTTTGTTTTTGGTTTTAATGGTTTTGGACAATATTGGGAAGCCAAAGAATCCAATCGCCGAAATCATTACAACGCCTTATTCCTTGAAGTAAAAAAAGCCGTTGGAATTAAAGGAAGGGAATACGGTTTTTACTCCTTTCGCCATACCAATATTACACGGGTTTACAATAACCTGATTAAAGAAATGACTCCAGACGAAGCCGAAAGCAGATTAATGACTTTCACACAACACGCCACCCGTGACGCTTTACGAAAATATCTAAGAGAAATTAACGCATACCGATCTGAGGATTATTCAAAATATTTTAAAAAATAAAAAAAGCATCTCAATAACGAGATGCTTTTCACTGGGTAACCACTCCCTAACTAAATATAAATAAAACTATTCCTTTTTCTCAATTTTCAAAATCCGACTTTCGCCACATTCATCAAAAACTTTTGCTGTGAATTGCTTTTTACCAAACAACCGGGTTTTTATTCCTAAAAAATTCCATTGGCGGCGCTCCCAATAAGCCACAGCATCAGTCTTATTTTTAAATTCCCGATCATTGACAACTACTTTCAATTTTTGACCATCAAAAGAAACGGTTCCTTTAGTAGTCATGCATTTAGTTGTATCTATCCAATTTTGCTCTTTAGGTACACTATTTTTGATTGCATCAACCAATTCAGAAACATCAGTTTCCTGTTTTAAAGTATCACGAAACTTAAATATATTGGAAACAACACTTTCAATCCGATTTAATTTAATATTGCTGTTTTCAAGTTTCTTTTCTAAATCAGGATTTTGGTATTTTAAATATTCTTTAATTTCAGAAGGTGTTAATGTTTGACTTGTAAGACGCAAACTATCCGATCTTCTTAACTCACTTATGTTTTCAGTTTGACGTTTATTTTCTATTTTTTGAAACTCATAATCCTTATAAAACCAAATCGCAATACCAATCAAAAAAATAATGAATATTAGTTTTATGTTTTTCCAAATGATTACTGCATTTATCATATTACATCAAATTTTCATAACGTTCAACAATTCCAGCAATCTTAACAGCCAAAGCTTTTTTATTAGCTTGATACTTTTTTAAATCATCAGGATTCGAAATAAAGCACAATTCCAATAACGAAACCATACCCTGTTCACGCATCAATCCTAAACTACCTCTATGACTATCTTTTTCAGATAACACACCTCTGTTTTTGATTCCAAGTACAGAAGATGTAATTTCTACTAATTCTTTAGCAAAAGCATTATCTAATCTGTCAGCATCATTTCCGATTAATGCCGTTGCTCCTGTAGCTGTTGGTGATTCTGCTGCATCAAAATGAAATTCCAACACTACAGAACCGCTACCGGTTTGAATTCGTTTCAAATAATCACCCAATCTTTCATCATCATTATCAGTGATAACTTTTACTTTTCTTTTCAGCAATTCTACTACAACCAAGTTGCGAAATTCTACAGCCAAATCAGCTTCATGATATCCGTTTCCAATTGCTCCTGGATCTATTTTAATTCCTTTCGGGTTATGTCCCGCACTTATAAATGTTGTCATATTATTTTACTTTTTCAGGTTCTTCCATATATGTAACAACTGCTTTGACAATCTCAGATATATCATCTTTGTTTGCAATTATCTTTCCCGCCATATGAGCAACATTTTCAATTCTAACTTTATCTTCAGCTTTTTCGTAAATGCTTTTGATTTCAATCAAACAAAGTCCAATTGCCCCAATCAATGTGATAAAAGGAAACATTGGCAGCTTATCATAATGATAATAAGTATCTAAATACCAAATAGAACTCATTTGCATAGCATCAACAACAGTCAAAGCAAGAAGTACATTATAATATCTGGAAATTTTATCGACTGTTCTACGGTAACCATAAGATGATCTTGCCACACCGTTTGTTTTTGCTTTCCGGACACCGCTCCATAAATCTGCGACAATAGCAATTAGAACTAAAAAATATAATCCGAATGTGATCCAAGATGTAACGATAATTTTTTCCATAGTAGGGTTTGTTGTTTTTAATTAATTTATAGATTTAAGGTTGTATTTTTATTGATTACAATTACGCTTCATTCTAAAAAGGATATGTATTACCAGATCCTGAGTTATAAATAATATCAATTTCTGCTTGTGTTAGTTCATAACCTTTACAAAAACCTAATTCGTCTATATACCCTCTATGTTTTAAATCAGTATTGTCTGAATCCCAAATAGCAGCACCAACTGCCAAAATAGTAGGCTTTATCTCCATACCTGTATAAATGCCTGAGCTATTATCAATAACAGGAACTTTTACTCCATTAACATAAAAATTACCCCCTAAAGCGGTTTTAGAACCATTATCTGTATAAGCTATATGATACCATGTATTTAAACTTGTCACAACAGGATTGCTTGTTGCAACTGATTGATAAATAGAATTGTTTGATTGGTCAAATTTTGCAAAAGCTAGTTGTCCAGAATTTAATAAAATAAATTGCCATTCATCAGTACTAGTGGTGTTACCTCTTTTCGTTACTAACCAATTTCCAATACTAGACAAAGCAGAAACTTTTACCCACATAACAATACTAAAAGACATATCATTACCACTACCAGTTGTAAATGAAAAGAAATCTCCAGCATAAGTTGCTATCATACGAGAATTATCAACATTAAAACCTACACAATCACCTAATTTACCTGTTGCGTAGGTGACTCCACCAAGCAATGTCCCCCCAGCTGTTCCTACAACACTCTCATTAGTACTATTAGGATCACCAGTAAAATCCATCTTATAATAACTAGTAAACTTTTGATTTAAACTCTTTCCGAATAAATAAGGATTAACTAAATTCATTTGTCGATATTTTCTATAAATATTATATTTCAGATTTATTGATTTCTCTCCCATCCTTCATCTATATTAGGTTCTTGACCTGCCATAACCTGTTCAATTTTAATAGATGCAGTATCTTTATTCTTTGATATTTTCACAGCAACATTATCTATTTGTTCAAGTTTAATTTGTTCAGCATTTGTTAATTCAAGGTTTTTTGCGTCTTTTCTAACACTGCTTAACATCAATGAAAACTCATCTTTATGAATAGTTTCAGGAAAAACGCCCTGATTCGCTTCTTTTTCAGCATTTTCAATAGCTCTGATAATATCATCATTAGGTCGCTTAACAGGAGAATAAGTAATTCTATATTCTCTCACACCTGAATATAATGGATGTTCTTGAAAAGAATCTAAATATGCTAAATCAGGCAAATTAGTTTGCATAATAAAGATGCGAGAATCATAATCAGGTTCAGGATATGGAATATTTTTTACTAACCATTCATAATCAGGATCTAGTCCTTCAACAGGCAACATATCAGCTCTAGGATATGAAGCTTGTTTAATAATTTCTTTTGTGCTTTTTCTAATTAAAACCGCTGGTACGCTCATGATATATTTAATTTTAAATTGTTATGCTTTTTTCCCTTTAAATACTATTTTTAATCCTTTACCTGTATTACCGCTTCCAATTTGAGTAGTACTTACAGTTATCAATGCATCATCAGCTAGATTAACATCCGAAACTACAGCAGGAGTAGCAGCTGTCACACTTGTCAATTCAGAAGCATCAATACTTAATAGTGTGCTAAATATCGAAGCACCCGCCTCTTTAACATCAACAATCAAACTACTTAATGTTGGTGCATCATTTACACTTATACGAACATCACTCAGAGTCATAGCGTAAGGCATTCTAAATGAAATTAAGTTTCCAACTGTTAAATTTGAGGTTTCATCAGATAAAGCATAAGCCAGCTCTACATCGAATTTCGTTTTTAAAGTGGCTGTAGTTTCATCACCTGTATTGCTTCCTGATAATGTGGTAATTCCTAAAAGTGATCTTATATTAGATGTTGTAAAACCATCCGTTATCTGTTTTTGAATTTTCCCAAAAGCCACCAAAACAGAATCAGTAGAAACTATCGCACCGCCTGTAGCGAATGATATTCCAGTTAATAACGTGGCTAAAACTCTAGCAGTTGTGAAATATAAATTAGAACCCTCAGGCACATCATCAGTAGATGCAATTAAACCATTAGTTATTTGAATATAAGTAGATCCTGAATAGCGATATTCTTTGTTTTTCTGACCAGTAGTTATATCAATGTAAATTTTACCTGTTTCAGCAGGAATAACTGTTGTATGACTACTTTCAACATAAAATACATTAGAAAGTAAATATCCTTCCAAAATATCATCGACATAACTTGGTAATTGTGAAGCTGGAACTTTACCCGAAACTAAATCTGCTTTAGTCGCTAAATCCGTTGCATCACCAATAAACTCAAAACATAGTGTCCTAAAAGAATATGAAAACTCAATTATTTGACCAGGCTTTAAAACATAATCTTGCTCATTTGGGAACCAAAACTGAGTATTATTAGCCGGGTTTACCGCTAAATGTTTTATTATAATTTCTGTAGTTTGGAAATTTTTAAGTGTAAAAATCTTTCCAGTATAAGCTTTGTAATCAGAATAAATAGATACACCATCTATATGAGTTTCTGATCCATTCCATCTTATACCCGAAGCAACACTATTAAATCCATAATGAGTTATATGTCCTAATTCTGTAGATGGTACAAAAAGTTCTGAATACTCGGATTTCTCAACATAATCACCTCCAACTATTGGCGATGTTGGATCACCAACACTTGAATCAGTAACTTTTACTATTCCTGCCTGAATCATATCTATAGGTAAATCAGGAATATCAACAATACCAGGATCAGTCTCAGTACCTTCTATTCGTAGAAAAGTATTAGATGTATTCAAAGCAAATAAATCAAACCTTTCCTTTCCTGTAGATGTAAATGGTATTATAGTCACTACATCTACAGGATTAGTATATACCGCTCCGTTAATTTTCCAAACCCAGTCAGCGTAATAAGTCAAATCCTGACCCACTTTTAAATGTCCTGTTTGGGCAATTATCTCGTTTACATTACTGATTTTTGCATCCAAATACGCAAAATTTGCATTTATGATTTGCCCGGCTTGTCTTGCTGGAGTTCCTGTTTTATCATTCGGTGCCGCACCTAAATATATATCTTGAATCATAATCTTTAATTATTAGGTTTTAACTCCCAGTCAAATCTTAAGTTTTGAATATTTGGCGATATTTCACGCAAACCTATTTTAAAAGAAGTTCGCGTATATTCACCAGTAACATAAGACACATCATTACTATTATTAAAATCAGTACCCTTATACACCAAACTGCCACGAATTCTATAGTTATCAGTTCCTACATCGGAAAAAGTCACTGTTCTTACATTATCAGTTGTAGTAACATCACCAATATCAAACGACCCTTCAGCCAACGGCAATAACGTTCCTATAAAATCAAAAATCGCATTGTTTACCTCACGGTGCTCAGCTGCCGTAATATCTGAAGCATCACCTAATTTTGTATTGCTAAAATCTCTTAATTCTGTAAGTGTCATATCGCTTTTTATTTATAATCTGTTGTTGAATAATCTGTTGCTGAATAATCTCTTACAACAACAGGCGGTATTGGAATGATATCAAAATCAAACGTATCTAGTACGCTATCAAACCGTACTGTTGTACTGTCAAATGTGAAATACCCAGCCTCATCAAGACCTATACTCTCATTAACATTAGGATACCTATTGTTTCCTATTCCTATTCTTTGTACATCTTTTTCCATAATTTTACCAAGGAGGGAAAGCACCAGGCACCGGCTGCCCAGTTAACGGAAGCCCCGAAATATCTCCCGCACCAGTTATAAAATTCACACTTGTTATTTGAAAACGAGAGCTACCTAAAGCCAACCAATCCGCTTCATACTGTTGCTCTACTTCAAAAATTATTTCATCTGTAGACATATACCCTACAGAAAAACTAGTCTCTTCATAATTAGCTAAATACATCAAATTGTATTCATGATATAAAACCCCGTTTTTCATAATTCGAATAGTAGCAGGCTGAGAAGTCGGAGAAATCAATCCCACCTTACCATTTAATACTAAATTGAATGACGGATCAATATTTGGATCTATTTTAAACTTGTATTTATAATACAGAAATGGAGCCTCTCTAACCACAGTCAACTCTAAAGAAACTACATGCGTTTTTCTTCGTACCAATCTAACAGTATCAAAAGCCGTTGCGCCATCATTATCAGTAACCTGAATTTTATATTCATACAAATCTTCGGTCAAATTTTGCAAATCAGTAGCTAACTGCAAAGGCGTCATTATAACATCACCAAAACCACCTACAACTTTGGTCCATACCTGAGAAACTATAACACCATCCACGTCATAAGCAACTGCTAACAATGAAGCCGAAGTTTGACTATTAGTTAACTCGATATCCAAACCTGCATTTACTATTGGAGGAATATTATCAGGACTTGTGCCACCACCGCCACCATCACTATCGCGATAAATAGCACGAGAAAGCGTAAGAGTTGTTTTGTTTGTATCCAAATTCCAAGAGCAATTCGTAATCGTAAACATTTTATCATCCACATAATGAAAAGCAATTAAATCATTAAACTTAACTGCATTTTTAGCGACTAAATCCAATTTTTCCATTGGTTCACTAAACATTCTACGTATGATATTAGCAACAGTTTTTACATAACGATTGGTTTCTATTTTATAAATCGCATCCGTCCATTGCATCCATGAATCACGACTACCTACGTAATCATTATTTTTATAGACTTTTACAGAAAAACTTCCAGACGTGATTGGAAAATCAGTTTTTACAACCATATCTCCGGAAGATTTATAATTATAAATCACTTCCAAATTTGTTAAAACACCGCCACCATATATAGTAGTATTGATATTATCTTTAATCAAATTCGCACCGTCCAAAGCAACTCTGGAATAGTAATTTCCGTTTTGAGTAAACCCATTAATGACAGGGATTTGAATTGTATTATAAGTTGTTGTCGCTTCTTTTAATTTAGCCAAACGAAAACCATTACTAAACGCCGTATCATCATCAGCATAAGTCAATTCAATATCTGCATCAACTGTATATTCACCATTTATCAAATCAGTAAATATCAAATTTTCTTCAAAAGCCACCGGACTGATTTCCAGTTCACGGATTTCAAAACCTTTAATATTTGACAAATAAACATCTTGACCCGAACGATAAATTTTTATATCAATTAAACCTTGTGTTGGTACAATAAATTCAAAATCCAACTTCGCCTGACCATCAACAAAAATTATATTTTCATTCTCTGGAATTGTAGTTTTATTATTTGAAAAAAGAACTGTATTATTTAATATAATCTCATACAAAAAAGGATTACTATTTGATGCCGGAACAGAAGGAGTATACCCCTCCAACCATGTTAACGTCTTAAAAGAAATTGAAATCTTAATTTTTTGATATTTATAAACAAAAATCTTATTCTTAAGATTTACAAAATCATTTGCATCAAATGGAGTTGTCGTAGGTGGAATAAATTGAGGAGTATAATACTTCATTAATGAAACATAATAATCAGGTACCATTGCTTTTGCATAATACCCATTATTACCATTCCAATCTGTTGCATATATTTCGCCCTTCACACCTGTAATTACTGCCCAACCTTCGTTTTTTTCTTTTGCGATGGTTTCAGGAAAACCTTGTGGTACTCTTTCATGTGTAACCGTAATCATATTATAAGGCGGTATCATTGTAACATTTGGAGTTACCAAAGCCTTAATTTTTTTATACAATTTATTTCCTGACAAAACTCCTAAATCATTCCCCTGGTAATCGTATAACTTTGCATTGTACCCACGAATGGACCGTTGATTAATTCCTTCGATATTCCAACGCCCATCAGCTTGATAACACACACACAGCATATCATTCATCAGGGTTTCAAGGATTTTATACACATCCTGCTTTTTGCTTTTATCTACAAAACTCGCTGTATCGATAAAGATATTTTTGTAACTTTTCTCTACACTGTTTTCGATAGCCGGATTAAAAAATAAATCAAGTTGCAAGCCTGTTAGCGAAAGTGATTTACAAAGAATATCAATTATACTTTTTTCGTCACGGTAATAACTCTCAGGAAGGTATTTTCCTTTTAAACGACCTAACCCGCATGTGGCTGTCATTTCTACAAACGTAACGCTGTTAGTATACGGCTCAGAGTATGTATCAGGAACTAAAAAACCTGTCCACAACAATGCGTTATCTGAATATTGACGCAATTCAGTTTTGAAACGGATTTCATTACCTGTAAAATATCTTATAAATTTTGCGTCTTTTAATTCTGTATGAGCAATATCAAATGCAAGGCTAGAACCTACTATTTTAAGTTCGTCTTTTTTATCCGAACCATTCCACGAAAGCGTAATTCCTTCCCTTGAAGCAACCTCAATCACAAAAAGACTTTGACTAAGTTCCTGGTCGATTATGTCTATATAATAATTTGCCATTATCCGATACGGTTTTTACGAGCCGTAGCACGTTCGATTAGTATCAACATATCAGATCCTTTCATTACTGTAGAAGCTACAAAACCACCTTCAGACGAACCGCCGCCGTTATTCATTGCGCCCCAAATTTTTCTTTGCTGATCTGTATTAGAAATCATTTCAGCTGAGTTTACTCGAGCCATGATTTTATCACCGTAGAAAGATGAGCCACCAACTATACCACCTGTTTCAAATTTAGGGATAGATGCAAAAGCCGCTAAAACACCACCTACAGCTGTTGCTATAAATGCAGGAGTTGTAAATATTGCCGCTGGTCCTGTAGCAGTTCCCGATGATGTTGCACCTGCAATTGATTGTGATATTGCCGAAGCCAACATCATTGCAATTAATTTGGTTACCGTTTGAATCATTCCTGCAATAAAACCATCAAAACCATTTTGAGCAAGCCCCAACGATTCTACAATAGAAGTTGATAAAGTCGAAAAAGCACCTGCAACGGATTGACCAGCTAAATCTGCTGTTTCAATTAAACGCTTTTGACTTTCAGTAAGCTCAACCACTTTTGTATTTAATTCATCAACACCTTCAATCTCTTTTATTTTTAATTGAGTATTATTTACTTGCTCACTTAATTTTGCATATTCAACTGAAGTAGTCGCAAATTGTTCTCTTAATTTTTCAAAGTATGATTGCTGGCTTTTTAATTCATCTAACGAAAATTCAGGAATCGCAATATTTGTTTGAGCATCATCTGCCAGTGGTGCTTTTGGTAATTTTATTTGTTTTGGTTTTGATAATTCGTCTATCTTTTTTTTATAACCATCAATTAAAGCTTGCTTTTTTAACCACTCAGCATTGCTTAACGCATTGTTTTTTTGGTCTTCTTGCTGTAACTTGATTAAGCTTTCATAATACGCAATAGTACCAGGACGTAACTCATCAATACTGTCTTTAATCGCATCAGTACCTATTTTGATATTTTGCAATTTCAAAGCTTCATTTTCTTCAAGCTTGCCAGTTTTTTTCAAGTATTCCTCTTTTGCCGAAAATAAAACCTGATCAGCTTTTAAATTATCTTGAGTGAATTTTTTAAGATCCGAATTTTGGATTCGTAATAAATCAGTTTGCGCTTTTATCAATTCGGATTTTGTAATCGTAACCGCAGCCGTTTTTTCAGAAGCACTTGCCTCCTGCAAAACAATTACATTTGCACCCTTTCTTATTCTTGAAATTTCTTCTTCAGTAGCAACGATTTTATTACGCAATTCCATTTCCTGAGCCACACGATCATTGGCGCGTTTTTGTAATTCATTATCTACAGCAGTAGCACGGCTTTTATTAAAAATAGCTTCACGCAAATTTTTATATGAAGTTTCAGCTTTTCCGTTTAAAATAATTTCATCTTTCAGGTTTCCAAAGTAAGCCGGATACAAAGCCTGCAAATCATCAACTGACTTTTTACGTTCATTAGTAGATAATTTCACATTAGTAGCTGATGCATATACTTTATCCAGCGCACCAACTTCAGCGGTCGCATTTTCAGTTCCTTTTTTGACAGCTTCATTTAAAGCCGTTTGTGAAGTAACTGCTTTTTCAGTATTATTATTTAATAAAATAATAGCAGTTGCCGCCGCTGTTGCTACTAAAGCCAAAGCCGTTAAAGGATTTGCAATCATTGCAGCAGAAAGAGCAGTAAAAGCAGTTCGTAAGGCGGTAAATCCAACCACCAAAGGCGGTATTCCCGCAGCAATAGAACCAATCACAACTAACAATGGACCAGCCACAGCAACCAACCCAGCAACTACCAAAACAGTCGTTTTAGTACCTTCAGAAAGACCTAACAATCCTTTTACCATTCCGTTTATCGTAGTAATAAATTTGGTAAAATATGGCAAAATAACTTGTCCAAATTGCTGTCCAAGCTGTTTAAGCGATTCCATAAAAACCCGTGACTGATTCGCTGCACCAGCTCCGGTTCTAACAAAATCCCCTTGGGAATTTGTAGTTACACTCATAATATAAGCATACCTAAGATTTACCTTAGAAGCCTGATCCATATCTTTAATAGAAGTGCGGATTCCTTTTGACATAGCAAAAAGCTGTAAATTTTGCTCTGTCATTACAATCCCTAACTTTTTTAAAGACTCTGTTTCACCAGTAAAAATAGCAGACAACGCCGTGTTTGCCTGATCTATACCGATGTTTTTAAACGAGGCTAAATCACCTGCCAAACCAACCAAAGAAGTTGACATTTTAGCAGCTTCAGTAGTAGTTAACCCCATCGACGTACCCATATCACCATAAGCTGCCGCAAGATCTAAAGCCGTACCTTCAGCAATACCAAAAGATTCTAATGAGGTTTTCGCAAAATCTTTTACAGTACTTGAAGAAGAATCAAAAGCAACATCAACTTTATTAACACTTTCAGCATAATCCGAAGCCATTTTTGTCGCAGCAATTCCAGCCGCTAAAACTGGAGCCGTGAAATAAGT
Source organism: Flavobacterium sp. WC2509 (assembly GCF_052683105.1). NCBI lineage: Bacteria > Pseudomonadati > Bacteroidota > Flavobacteriia > Flavobacteriales > Flavobacteriaceae > Flavobacterium > Flavobacterium sp. WC2509. The sequence goes on from NZ_JBQZFG010000001.1 coordinate 1,167,494, forward strand.
TGTCATTCCACGACCTACTTTTTGCATCTTTTGACCAAACTTGTCAATTTCACGCAACGAGTTTTGCATTCCCGTAGAAAACTGCTTTAAATCGACTTGAAATTTTACGTTAATTGTTGCTAAGCTAGCCATTGATAAAGGTTTTTATATTTAAGCCTGTGGTTTATTACCTAATTTTTTCGAATCGTATTTGTCAAAAAAAGCTTTACTGATTCGCTCTACTTCTAACATTTCCTGATACTCTTTTTCAGAAATTTTATTTATAAGATCTTTTTCCCAAGGGAATTCCTGAACATCAGTTTCTTTAAAACTTTCGGTTTGATACGGTCTCAAAGCAGACCACATTACTTTACGAGTCATTACCCATTGTTCTCTGCTTTTTGCATCTTCATACTTTCGAAAACCATTTACAGTATTTTGAAATTCCCGATACGTAAGACTGTAGAAATAAGTAACTGACAACATTAATTGTCCTAAGGCTAATTCTTCAAGTTTATCCCATGTTTCAGGCTCCGAATCTACTTCTTCGGAGCCTTCAACTTTTTTTCAGTTTGTTCCGTTTGCTTGAAAGCTTCAGCGATACCTTTTGCCATTTCATTAGCCAATACCATCAATTCATCTATTGATAAATTTTCGACATCTGATATCTTTATTTTTACAGTATTATCAGGATGACAATCTATCGATTGAAAAAGAAGCTCAAATAAAACATCATAGATTTCAAGCCTACCAGTGTCTATCTGTTCAATCAAAGCGACTTTCTGCATCACTTCAGGCAAGGTTTCCAAATTCCAGACTTGACCCAAAACACGAAATACCTTTAAAGAGAAGCTCATTTTGAATGAGCTTCCATTTATTTTTACCGTAATATCTTTCATTATACTACTACATCTTGAGTTAAGTTTCCATTCCCTTTGAATGAAATAGATACTTTCGTAGAGGAACCTGTATCAGCTGTAATACTGGCGTTTTCGATATATGCTTTACCAGTATATAGAATATCACCAATTGCATCTGTTGTAAACTCAACATCGATTTCGGTACCTGCTAATTTTTTAGCCAAAATATCATCGAAGGTTACGTGCGTGGTATCACCAGTTGGTAAGTTTGCCAATAACGCTTCGGTGCTTCCGCTCCAAGTGTAGTTCCCAGGAATCGAAATAGTTCCATCTGTGTCTTTTGTGGCGATTTCTTCTAATTTGGTAGAAAAATCTAGCTTACACGATGTTGCGTGTAATACTTTTTTAGCATCAAATTTGAATCGCAATAGTTTTCCGTTGTAAATTTCGCTTGGCATAATTTCTAAGTTTTTTTATAATAAATTAAAAGTCACTATTCCTGAGTAAGTAAAACTTTCCTCATTGTATTCTATTTTTGAAGACAGAAAATTGTATTTTTCGTCTATCTTTTCAATCATCACATCCGTAAAAGAGCAACACGTATCATAACTACCCTGGTTAAACCAAAACATAACACTGATCTCAAGTTGTGAACGATCTTTGGTTTCCGGTGTTATTTCGTCTAAATAATAAGTGGTAAGCGGTAATGTATTACCTTCTAAAGCCACGATAGGAAACAATAAAGTCTCACCATCCCTTTGCATTACCGCATTAAACTCCGGTAAAGCCGAAAAAAAGCTATATATTTCCTTTGAGAGACTACTAAACATCAGTTACTTAATTTATCTATTCTACGTTGTATAAACACTGCCATTTTACGTTCTGCATCAGCTGTTACAGGTCCGCTCGTTGATTCATAAGCTTTAGCCATGTATGGATTTGCTTTGGTTTTTCCAACCGATGCATGATCGTTTGCCCCTGCTTTACGTTTTCTCTTAAAACCTTTTCGGTACACATTTACACCTTTTTCGACAAAATGACCGTACCATCCATCAAAAGATCCTTTTGCACGTGGACCAACATAAACCGTTGGATTATCTTGTTTCCCTGTGATATTACCCAGTGACTTTTGAAGGTTACGAGGATCAATCCATTTACCTCTAGCCTTATGCCTTTTTGAAGCAATTGGAACTAAACTTTTAGCTGCTTGCAATGTTGGTTTTGCTACTTCCCGCAAGATGACTAAGACTTCTTTTCGTTTGTCTTTATCATCGGCTAAAAGCCTGATTTTCGCCTGCAATTCCGCAAAGCCTTCGACTTGCATTAATGGACTATTCATAGATTTTAACTCTAATTTCGAGGTGCTGTCTACGTCCTAATTCTAAGATGTGAATTACTTCAAATTCACGGCCTTCGTCTATTAAAACGAGAGCCGTTCCTTTACTCTTAATAACATCATTAAAACGAACTACATAAATCCTATTTACCAAATGTTTTACCTTTCCATCAACCACTTCGTTTCCTGAAATATCTGTCATCTTTGCAAATGGCGAACAAACAGGAGCATTAGTCGAAATCTCAGAACCTGTTTCTGTTCGGGTTTTAACCTTTTCAACTAACTGGATAACACTATTCATCTGACCTATGTAAGGATTCTTTTCCATGATTTAGAATTTACGGTATGGACGAAGTAAATTGTTTGATGCTGGTGAATTTCCTTGCTCACGATCTTCACGGCGTTCGTAGAAATCGGAGATACGTAATTTTATAGCCTGTAAAATAGGTTTTGGACATTTTGCCAATGTAAATCCTTGTTTTACAGTAATTATCACTGCATCGTCACGAACTTCTGTTGCTGGCATTGCAAGAAACTTAATATCGAAACATTCGATTATGTTTGATTTTCTCAATTTATACTGATCAGCTGGCAAAGTCGTTAGTGTTATTTCTCCAGGTGCATAATATTCAACCTTTTCGATTTCGTCATTCTCATAGTTTCGAGCGAAAGTCAAAGGAGATTCAAAAACAGATAATTCCATAACAAACTTACGTTCTGAAATTCCTCTATTGATGTAATCTTCACAAGCTACTTGAGCCGCTTCGCTTTGTTCCACTATCAAATCATCTTCAGCAGTAAATTCAACTCCTTGACGAAGTTGTTTTTTGGCTGCTGCCAAAGTAATTAATGGAGCTGTCGCGGTTATCTCTGTATAAGAATGTGTTACCATGATGATTGAATTATTTATCTAACTTGAAATAGCCCGCTTCTTCCAATTCTAAAGCCTGTAATTCAGGCAAAGAAGCTGATTCACCAACATTGTAAGCCAAATTATATTTGCCTGTTGGAGAAACAACAAAAACACCTTTTAAATACTTTTCCTTTTCTGCTTTTGGAACAGTTGAAGCCTTTGGAGCAGTTGCAGTTTCATAAGCTTTTTTCGCTTCATCATAAGCAGTTTGAGCCAAAGCTTTTTCTTCAGGTGTTGGTAATGCAGTAATAACTTCTAAAGCTTTTGCCGATTCTTCAAATGCAATTTGAGCATCTTCACCTTCCTTATCAGTTGAAACATCATTAAGCGCATCCAATACTTTTTTTGCTTCATCAAAAGCAGTTTGTGCCGCTTCTTTTTCTTCAGCAGTTGCTGTTTCCGTAATCGCATTTAAAGCCAGTTCTGAAGCTTCAAAATTTGATTTTAATACAGCCACCGATACGGTAGCTGTATTGTTTTTTCCTTTACTCATTTTCTTTTACGAATTAAGCAGTTATCAATCCTTTAATAACAGAGAATGCTTTCGGCTGTTTTACTAAAACATCCAAGAAAACATTTACAGTGATTTCGACAAAACCTTCTTTTTTACGAGAAAATTCATCTACTGAAAAATCCATATAACCCCATTGATTAATTAACAATTGAGTCCAGTCACCAAAAGCAGCAGCAGACAAAGCCGTTCCAGTTCCTTTTGTCAAGTTCGCAGGAACATGATTTGAAGTCACAGAAGGATATCCATTGATTTCTCCTGATTTATCCATGATATACCCTAAATCACCCGCTTCATGTTTGGTTTTTTTCAACTTACCACGAGTTTGAGGATTAACGATATATGACATCTTTGCCGCACTTGCATTTTGTACAAAGATTCCAGTTTCCATATCGACAATATTTGCCCAAGTAGGAGCTGAACCATCTGTTCCAGTAGCAACTGAATTTGTACCCGAAACATTTAAAACACCAAAAGGCTGTCCTGTTCCTGAACCATTAACCGCTGCTGCATCAATTGCGTTTTCGATTGCTGCATTGATTTCTTTAGCCGTGTAAGCTTCTAAATCAATTGATGACTGCATTAAGTTCTGCAATGAAATAGGCACGGTAACTGCCAATCTTTTTGGGATTGAATCTACATAACCGTAAGCGTTTGCAGTTGAATCAACTTCGTCAGTTTCACCTTCCCAAGAAGCGACAATACCACCCGCATTTTTTGGGTAACGTAAATTCCCTGTCAATCCTGATTGATACACAGCACCTAATTTTTTCATTAACGGCTCTGGACGCAAGAAATCAATTGGTGACTGTAAATCAGTAGCAACTAAATTACCACCATCAGCACCTGAATTTCCTGTAACTGTTTGTGATGTCGCTCTAGTTTCGATTGCAAAACCTGAAACAGCTATACCCAACGCCAAACCTCTTTTAGAAGCACGCTGATGCATTTCTAATTCAGGACCTTCCAGCTTCATATCACCGTTAACCATTTGAGAACGGATAGCACGGTGTAAGGAAAATACAGGCTTTTCAGCTTGTCTTTGTTGTCCTTCAGGCACAAAACCAGTAGGCTGAGAACCTTCTAAAGAACGCTGGTTTCTTTCAGCAGTTTCAGCTATTTCGATTTGACCTGTTAAATCATCAATTTCTATTTGAACCGCACGAAAAGCGGTTGCTTCTTCAGTATTCAGCGCACGAGTTTCAGTCGTTGCCAAAGCTGTTAAATCTTGTTGAGCCTTAATTTTTAAGGCTCGTTCTTGTTTTAATTCAGCAGATTTTTTCATTTGCTTATAATAAATTAGAGTTAATAATTAATTGAGCCTCAAAAGTTTGGAACTCTTTATTTTCATCTGTTCGAACTTCTTCGATTACAGGATTTTCTTTTTTGATTATACCTCGAATCTCGTCAATGGTTTGGGATTCTCTTTTTAATGCTTCAGGATTTGAACCTATTGGCACAATAGACCATTCTAATAATTCCTGTTCATCGAAATAAATCACGTCACGATCTTCACCTAGTTTTTCGTCACCCCAATGACCTCTTTTTGGGTTCGCACCAATAGAAGCCATTCTTAAAGTTCCTGCTTGTATTTTTTGAAATACTTTTTCAGCAACGGGATTAATTTCAGCAGATTCGAAACGAACGATTGCCACTAGTTGATTATCTTCTATACGAACTGTTGACGTTCCGATCACCATATCAGGATTATCAGAATAGGATTTGTGTGCATAAAAAACAACCGGATTATTTTCGTATCGTTTTAAATCCCAACCCGAAATTTTAAAAACTGTTCCGTAGGTATCAGGTGCTTCAGTTGAAATCACAAATTCAGCTTCACGGTTTTCTTTATTTTTATCGGATAAAGCACGAACAACCGCTTCACGGATTACGGGTTTATTTAGTTGAATTTCCATCTTTGGTATTTTTTAAGGTATTTTGAATATTAGCATTAAGTTGCTGTTCTGTAAAAGTGTTAACTGGTGTTAAAAATTCATTCAAGAATTCGGGACCATCATTATCATCTTCTAACTGACGAACTTCCTGTCTGTTTTTCCAACCTGCATTTATTGCTTTTGAATAATATTCTGCCCTCGATTTAATATCAGCCCGAAGCAAAACATTCATATTTCCACGAACATAGTATCCGTTTTCGATTTCTTTTTTAGTAAACAGTTTTATAGCATATTCCTGTTCAATATTGGTAACATATGGCTGTATTGTATCAGACTGATGATCCAATGACTGTTGTTCAATATTGTTGTCCGTAGATTGTGTTAAAGACTTGATTTTATGAGGTGCAATGTTGAATATACGGGCGATTTCTTCGACTGTAAATTTTGCCGTTTCGATGATCTGCAATTCTTGTGGAGTAATAGTAATTGCTTTCCACTTCATACCTTCATCCAAAACCGCTACACGTGTTGGGTCTTTTTCGGAGAATGCTTTTTTTACACCAGCAATAATTTGATCTTTCCCCTTAGTAATCGTCTTATCACTTTCAACAACTCCTTGACGAACTCCTTTGTTTGCGAAATTTGTTGCAGAATAGGTTTGCACCTCGATTGCTAATCCTAGTTGTTGCGCTCCATAAGTTATTGGTGCAACTCCAACGATTCCATCGAGTGTGAAATGCATCCAGTGCAAAACCTCAGAAGCTAATAAGGTTCCGTAACCGGTTACATCAAAAACCTTTTCACCGTTTTTTACGCGAATGCCTGTTACTTTGCCCCAGTCAATAAAAATGGTTTCTATCGGGTTTCCTATACTGTCATAAACAATTTTAGCTAAAGCATTTCCACGGGTTAACAAAGAAATTGCCATTGTTTTGCGGAAAATAAAGGTTGTCATTAGCGAATTTGGCGCATACGAAATCAATCGATGTGCCGGGTGATTCGGTTGCGACTCCCTGTTATTTCCCACTTTACGGTTTACCGAAAAAGGGATTTTCGCTATGTCATTTGAGATTTGCTCTATTGCATTGAAGACCGCTGTTAGCGTTAATGCTTTTTTGTATGGCATTGAGGAAAAATTTCCGTTGCCTGTAGAGAAGAAACTGCTAAACCCACTAAAATAAGAAGCATCTGATGCACTTCTTTTTTGAGGTGTGAACATTTCGCTAAAAGCACCGTTTAAACTCATTTTACCTTTTTATTTTGGGTAAAATTATTTTAACGGTGCTTCTTAAATATACTACATTGTTGTATTTCTTTAAATAGAAAAATCCCTTTCGGAATAGGAAAGGGATTTGATGTTTTATTTTTTTTTTAATTAAAAAGACCTCTTAAATCTGGCTCTTTATTATTCAATATTGATTCTACTGTCTTTTCCATCATTTCGTCAATATCTGAAATCATATCTTGTGAAATGTTTTTAATAAAAAAATCTAACATTTCATTTTCTCCTGGTATTTCAGGAAGAGAAATATCAATATCTATTTTTTTAGGTTTCATCTTTTTTTTTATTTTAAAATTTTTCAATTCTCTTGAATTCCCAAAAAAAACCGTGATCTCTATTATATCTTTTTTCAAATATATAAATATCATTTTTCTTTTCTTGTGAGGAATAAACAGAATTGGTCGCAATAATTTCAGGAGCTTTCATTAACGGAAAATGACATTCATTTAATTCGTAACTATTAGCATCAGGTAATTCTAACTTAATTTCATTTATTAGATTAAAATCCATTTTGTTTTTTTTTTATAAAATTAATAATTATTCAAACTCATACTAATTTCATTATTAAAAGATACACTCAAAGGATTAATAACAAAATCAGGACCTATCAATATATTCATAACTGACAAACCATTAGACACCCTTTCCATTTCATTAAATTTCCCAGGAATAACATGACTTCCATTTGTACCAGAAATAATAAATGATTCATTATTATTAAAATCTAATTCCAAATTATCTGAATCCTCAAATTCTACAATAATTTTTTTTATTTTTCTTTGTAAAACAGACTTTCCCATATTTATATTTTTTTTATAAAATTAATACTAAAATTTAAAATACCAATCCTTGTCTGTTTTTTCGAAGGTGTATTTTAGCTTTCCAACTGCTACAGTTATTACGTTTGGTGGATAGGTTTTGGCAATTGGGAGCAATCTTATTGCTTTGGCTAGATTTTCGGCTTTTAGGTTTTCAGACATTTTATTTATGATTTCAGATTTTTAATTTCGGACTTTATGTAAAAATACCCTGTTGCCAATTCGATAATTATCAGCAAAACCAACAACGCATACCGGACGGGATTTTTACTAAAAAAATCGAGTTCTAAAAGCGAACTGGTTACAAAGGCGATTATAAATGTGAGTACAATTATTGCTAAAATTTTCATTTGTTATTTTTTTTTATTGTTACGATTCATCACTGTTTGAAATGCATTAAAATCGGAATAGCGATACTTTCCGAATAGTTTATGGTAGGTTTCGTTTACTTCATCAAAAGCGGATTTGTTGGATGGGGCGTTTTTTAATTTTTGGAAAAACACAGAATAAAATCCCTCCAGGGTAGAGAGTTTTTTCATTTCTTCGTTTTCTTTTTCCAATTTTGCAACGTAAATTCTTAGGGCATTTTCTTCAGCTGGTGTTAACATAGTTTATTTTCTTTTTTTTGGTTAACAAACAAATTCCGCATCATCGCGGTTGTAATAACTTTCATTAGTTTCTTCAGGCTCAGACATTGAACCACCTAATGCCATAATTGTCGCAATAATACCATCGACACGCCTTCCATTTATCGAAGACCGTCCTTTATGTACTTTTATATTCAAATTAGCATCTGTATATATATCGCACGATGCAAGCATCCATGCCAAAACAGGGTTTCCATCGTGTTTTATTTTGCCTTTTAAAACCAATCTTTCAAACTCCTTTGTTGGAGTAGAAATCGTTCCAATTCCTTGATTAAACTCAGAAACATTATATCCTTCTGCTAAAAGATTTTGGGTTATTTGAGTAGCGTTATAAGAATCATATTCCATTCTGTTTATATTAAGATTTAACCATTCAGATTTGATTTTATCCTCAACAACATTATAATCAACAACATTCCCTGGTGTAGCAATAATATATCCACAATCAGCCCAATACTGATAGGGTATTCTATCTTCTTTAGATCTAATCACAATTGTATCTTTTGGCATAAACATCCAAATTTTAATATATCGGTTTTGATCTTCATCAGGTTCCGATAGTGCCACAAATGCGGTTAAATCTCTAGTTTTAGACAAATCTAATCCAGCATATGAACCATAAAGCGAAAATTTTTCCATTGGGATTTCATCAACTTTATTTTTATTCCAAATTTCCGTTTGAATCCAGTCGAATTGCTGATCGACCCACATATTCAAATTCTTAGTTTTGAAGTTTCGGATTTTAGTTGATTGATTAATTGCTTTGGTATATTCGTCTTCAATTCCTTCAATCGATAAACCATTTCCAAGTAATGGATTTGCTTTTATCCAAATTTTTTTATTTTCCCATGTTTCTTTTTCGTCTTTGTTTTTTTTCTTTTTGGTTTTAGGTTCTTCCAAATCTTCCTGATCAATATCATGGATCATTATCCAAAGCCTGTCATCGATATTTCGACCTTCTAGAATTTCTATTACTGATTCCTCATAACGTTTACAGGCTGATTGCACATTTGCACCTGCTGTAGTGATTTGGTAAATAATAGGCTGTGATCTTTGTACTGTAGAAGATTCTAAATTTTCTTTGACAGTATCATCTTTATGGGCGTGATATTCGTCTATTATCCCCAAATGACAGTTAATTCCATCTTGTGTTTTGGAATCACCACCCAAAGCCATCATTTTAGAACCTGTTCTTTTAAATCCGATAATCTTTTGAAGGCAATAAAATCCCATATTTCGCAATGCGGGATTTGCTACTGGACTTTCGATGTACATTTTTGCCTGTTCCCAGCATATTTTAGCCTGTTCTTCTTTGGTTGCACCTACGTAAATTTGCGCTGCCATTTCTAAATCAAAAGACAAGCAATACAAAGCTAGTCCCGCCATTTCAGCTGTTTTTCCGTTTTTTTTAGCTCTTTTGTCGTAAACGGTTTTTATACGGCGTTTTCCTGTCTCAGTTTTTATCCAACCAAACAAATTATACATTGTAAACTGCTGAAAAGGAGCTAATACAAAAGGCTGTCCCGCTAGTTTTCCGATTGTGTGATTTAAAAATGTAGGATAGAAATCTATAATCTGCATTCCTTTTTTGTGGTCCAAATAAAAACCATCCTGATCAGCGGTTTCTATCCACTTATAAAAACGCTCCACGGCTTGCTTTATCCTTTTTCCGGTTACGATCTTTCCGGTACGCACATCATTTGCATATTGAAAAGGAATCGAAGCTAGCATTTGAGGTGTGATCTGCATTTTAGATTATTCTGTTTTGGGTTATTAAAATTGCATTAAATAGTTTAAAAAAGCGCAGATTTGCGCTCTTATCTTTTGAAAGTTTACCGCAATTTTATTGCGTGATAGATAATAGCGAAAAAATATTCATTAAGAACGTTGGCAAAAAACTTAGAGAGAAAAGATTATCTAGAAATATTTCTCAAAAACTACTTGCCATCGACTGTGATCTTCAACCCAGTCAAATAGGACGAATTGAGAGAGGTGAAATAAATACTTCTATCGGGATGCTTTTCAAAATTTGCAAGGTTTTAGGGATTGAGGTTAGTGAGTTGGTTAAATCAAACATATAATCTAAAGTTTAAGTTGTAAATGACTTTTATCATATAATAATTAGTACTATTTGTTATTTTGACTGAAAATCGATTTAGTAATGTAATTCAAGAGTAAATTCCCAAAAAAACCAACTAACATAAAACATAAGTACTTTACTATAACTATAATTTTCATAACCAATATAAACCACTGGAATTAAATTAATTCCAAAACCTTGTTTATCGATTAAGCTTGTTATTTTTATCTTTTTTTTCATTTTTTAGTTATTTTGACTGAAAATCGATTTTAAGCCTACTTCTTATTGCAAACGTGTATTTATCTTTGTCACCGAATAATACTTTATTAAAAAGCTTTATTTTTAGTTCTTCGTCTTTTATGTACCCCGAAAGCTTGTTTGCCGATGTTAATTTTGTGTTTTTAACATGGTTTTCATGCGGGTTTTCTAAAACTCGTATGATGAAATTACGGTTTATGATTGCGTTTGTTGGGTTGTTTGATTTTAGTGCCATTGGTTAAATTTTATACTAAGTTGGTTTTAGAAAGGGATATATACTTTAGTGGGTTTCACTATTAATTCTGAGACATCACGTTTTAGTTTTTCGCTAATTGTATCCCGAATAAATTGAGACACTTTGATTTTTATTTCTTTCAATTTAACTAATGTTTGCTTTTGAATTTTAGAAAGCTTAATCGTAGTAACTTCGGTATATTGTTCCATAATTGTAATACTTTTATAACGTGTAGCAGATAGTTATCGTTCAGCTTGGTTGGAACGGCTAATTAGGAGGCAATCCATATTTTCCGCAATTAAAACATTGATTTTTACAAAAATGCCCTTCTCCGCTTTTCACATACCATTTATGAAAACCGAGTTTACATAAAAAGTTAGCTAATACATTTGTTTTTTGAATAGTAACATCTACTATTTCTTCTACTGTTTTTTGTTCAACAGCTTTTATTAGTTTATCTAAATCCATTTTTTTAGTTGTTTATTAGTTGTTCTTTTTAGTTATACTTAGAAAAAAAGCCGAAACGATAACAATTTCTTTGCGATGATTTTCGGCTTGGTTTATAAATTTATTGTTGGTTGTGTACTTGTTTTGTTTGGGGCTTAATCCGAAACTTGGTTTTGTGCTACTCCGAAAAACCTCGCAAAGAATCAACGTTACCCATGATTAGCGTTTAAAAAATCTTTAAATAAATCTCCCTGACCAGTATCAGTTTCTTTATGCTCAATAAGTTTGCTTCTGTCTTTGAAACTGAAACCAAAATGTTTTGATAACTCATCAATTTCTTTTATCATTTTTTCACGAACGGTGACATAACCCGAAACGTTTGTTGCACCACCTTTGAAAGTTTGAATCAAACCACCATCGAAACCTAATTCACTTATTTTTTCTTCAGCCTGAATGTAATAATCAACAGATTTTGCTAAACGAATTAAATGAATCAAATCAGGTTTCGTTAATTTTTTTGTATCAACCAATTGTTGACCAAAATATTTATACCAATACAACTGATCTTTAGACATTGTAATTTTCGAATTTGATGCAGGAAGTTTGTATAAAATCTCGTAAAGATTTTTATTTACTTCAACAATTTCGTTATCACCTTTTATAATTTTCATATTAGACATATCCTTAATTATTAATACATTAGACCCCCCTACCCAAAACAACACTCCGAGTAAAATTCAAGCTAAACAGCGATGTACGCATGTTCAGAACTCTAGAGATTTTACCCCATACCCCTCTTTGAACGATGTGATTCGCTTCCCGATTTTTTATTATGACATTCATGATTCATGCTTTGAAGTTCATCCCAATCATACGGATCAAGCCCGTTGTCCAACAGATAACCTAAACCTTTGATGTGATCACACACATCAGCTTTCTTTACGATATCATCACGCTTGCAATCTTCACACTCACAAATAGGATTCGCTTCACGATAGGCTTTTGATGTGTTGCGCCACTTACGAGCGTTATAAAAGCTTTGGTAACTTACCTTACGCTCGAATGCTACTCTAGGTTGCACCCAGCTTCTGTTTACTTTGTTTGGTTTGTTTGCCATGATTAAAAAGGATTATCGTCATCGTTATCATCATTGTTATCATTCGTTATAGACTCACCAAATACATCAGCAGGATTCATCTTTGGCATATCCTGTATATCATTACTATGCTCAACATCAGAACCATTCACATTATCCGACCCCTCAAAATCAGTGAACTTAGTCTTATTCTCATCATAATGTAATCCGATTGTTCCAACACCACCGTGTCGATACTTAGCAATAATAAATTCAGTATTACAATTATCATCAATCACATCATGATCAACATCAATCCCATAGTACCCAGGTCGATATAAAAAACATACTGCATCTGCATCTTGCTCTATATCACCACTCTCTTTTAAATGATGCAAAGCAGGTCTTTTGTAAGGAGTTCTCTCAACTTCCCTAGATAATTGTGCTAAACCAATCACAGTAATATCTAACTCCTTAGCAATAGCTTTCAATCCGTTCGATATCTTTCCTACCCTAATTCTAATATCTTCATCTTTATCACTTCCTGCCAATTGTATATAATCAACTATCAACACTTTTATATCGAATTTTCTTTTATACAACCTAGCTTTTCTCTTAATCTCCCCAATAGACAAAGACGGACGGTCATCTATATGAATTGGGAGACTTTTCAATTCTTTTACTTTTCTTAACAATCCCGAAAAATACTCAGGCTTTTCAAATCCATTTTTAGTCAACTGATTTAAATGAAAATTACTTTCACCCGCAACAGTTCTAGTCGCTAATTGTTGTGTACTCATTTCTAAAGAAACAAACCCAACAGCATGACCGCTTTTTGCACATCCCATCATTGTATTTACAACAAAAGCTGTTTTCCCCATTCCCGGACGTGCTCCAATTACAATAAAATCGGTAGGTTGCCAGCCTCCAAAATGCTTATTTATTTTCTTGAAACCAGTATCAATACCAGTCACACAACCTTCATTATCTGTCAACATTTTTACACGCTCAACAACTAAATCCAAAGCATCAGAATAACTCAACTCAGACTTCCCTTTCTCCACAATATCATTAATCATCAATGTTTCCCCATCAATGAAATCAAACAACTTAAACACATCAATATCCGAATCATAAGCCATTTCAATCATTTGACTACCCAAAGTGATTGCTTTTCTTTTCATGTACATCTGTAGCACAATTCTAGCATGAAATTCAATGTGCGCACCGGATGATATCTTTTGAGTTAAGCCAATCAAATAAAAATCTCCACCCGCTATATCTAGGCTTTTTTTAATTTTCAACTGATTTGACACTGTTAACAAATCAACAGGCTGTGAAAGAGAAATCAGATCTACTATTGCTTCAAAAATTACTTTATGACTTTCTTTGTAAAAAACATTAGAATCATTAAACACCTGAAACAATTCATCAATTGCACGAGAATCAATCATTAACGCTCCCAAAATTGCTTCTTCCAATTCTATCGCTTGTGGCGGTAACTTTCCTTTTTCTAAATTAATTACAGCCGTATTTTTCGCTTTATAATCAATCCATTGTTTTGCTTTGCCTTCCATTATGCTATTTTTTTTCTTGATGGATGATTAACTCCTGATTCAATTGAAATTTCTTTAACAACTCGTTTGCTTAAATTCTCGCAATAATTTATCGCAAATCGGTTTAATCTTGCCCCAATAATTTTAGTCGTGAATTCCAAACCTTCTTCATCAACTTTACAATCGAATAATTCTTTGAATTTTAACCACTCTTTTTCATCGAATTGTTTTTCAAACCTAGCCCTAAAAACATTCCAAGCTTCAGGAGAATTATATTCAAAAAAAGCGAGAGCTTTCTCTTCTCTATTCATTGTATTATTAATTGTAATATTCTCATATATTGGAGTGACTTTTTCGTCACTAGGTAGTGACTTTTTAATCACTAGGGTAGTGACTTTTTTATCACTAGGTAGTGACTTTTTAGTCACTAGGGATTGAGCCGTATTCTCTATGTAAATTTTGCGTGTATTTCCATTATTTGGAAAATGCTCAACAGCCAAATACCTGCCTTTTTCTAGCGAAGAAATCCAACGAGAAATCGTTTTGTTATCAACTTTATATAAGTTGGCGAAATACGCATTATCAGCCCAACAAAAGCCTTCCTGATTACACAAAGCAGTTATTTCACCATAAAGCAATTTAGCGTTTGGACGTAGGTTTTTATCATACCGAACCGTTGCAGGAATGATGGCATAGAAATTTGGTTGCATAGCGTTTCTTTTATTATTTACCTTGAAATATTTTAATCAAGTTTACACGGCTATTTTCCATTCCAATAGCGGTTTGCGCCACCGAAGTAAGCATTTTAGCCTTTGTTTCAAGAAAAGAGATATCATCATTAGTAGCCTTATCAATCTGATCAATTAAGCTATCAAAAGAAGCGTTCAATTTTTGATACGTGGTTGACATTTCTGGAAGAATAACTTTCTGTTGCTTCAATGGCAATTCAGCAGGAACAAAACTTTGTTTTTCAGGCAAATTCGATGCATCAAAGCAGTTCTTTTCCACTTTTTCATAGAAGTTGATAAAACTACTCTCAGGCACTTGCAACGTTTCTTTATTTGTCAAAATCATAATATTCGACACTACTTTTTTACAGCTTTGAAAACAATATTCTTTGCCATTATGCGAAAAAGTTTTTCCTGTCAGTAATACGGTTAATTTTTCAATTACGTCCATTTATTTTTTTATTTAGAGTTAACATTTTTAATTTCATTTCAATCAATTCCGGATACTCATCAGCGATTTGCTGTGCTAATACATTATCCTTAATTTTAAACATTGTTTTAACTATTGATCTAGGAAGCATTTTATTCAAACTAGCATTTTCAAGCCTGTCAATTTTTACTAAATCACTCAATTCTGCAATCAATGGCGCACCTGGTTTTGAGCGTATAATATCATCATCATTCAATTCGCCATACGCTTGAACCCACAACCATCGATTTCTTGGAACAAAACCATTTTCAAGTTTCACAAAAGCCATTTCAACACCATTGGTATGATTCCAAATCCTAACATCCCCAATTTTTGCAACACCTCTAGTTTTCCACATATTTGTTGCACACATCGAAAACCTGCCCAATACCCTATTTCTTTCTTTAATCGCCGATATTTCTTTTTCAGTTCGCTTCAAAAACAAATACCTTCTTTTTTTTTCAATATGCTTTTTAGTCCACTTTTTCTCCTTTGGGAAATGTTTAGTAAAAATTTCTGCAATTTCCGTATCGCCTATTTTTCGATAATATAACCTCAAGAACCTTACAGCAGTTTCGCACCAATATTCCAAATCCATCCGTTTAAAACCCATCCTATAACAATGCTTTCGAGTTGTGGTTAAATTCAACCCAATAGCTTCCGCAATTTGTGGATTAGTAAGCTTAAAGAAGTTTTTACGAATAAATTTTTCCTGAAACTCAGTGAGAACAATCAAATTATGCGGAACACGCTTTTTCTTTACTTTCAAATCCAATTCGTTCATAGACATTATTAATTTTAGTTTCAAAAACTGGAACTGTCTTAATCATATATTCCATTTCAGCAATAACCGTAGGCACATACAAATAAGATATTTGGTATTTATGACCCAAAGTCCGAGCATCATATTTTTTTGTTTTAGACAAAAGAAAAACAATCACTTTCTTTACCAATGAATCCCGAAGGCTCACAATTTCCGACACTCTACATCCAAATTCAGAGCTTATGGCTTGCTCTACTATTTTTGCGTTTTCGGTATCGAAAGTGATTGTTTTCATCTTTTTAGTTTTTAATATTCAAAAACTTTTAATTCAGGATGCAGTTCATTAATTTTCACTAACTGCTCATTCAAAATCGCTTTGGATTCCAAATCAATAAATTGCTTCAAATCAGGCGAAACCAACGAACATTCAAAAGAAGCTGTGATATTTATTTCAACTTCCAAACGTTTATTTCCCTCACCAACAAAAACAGGCAATTCCAAAAAGAAACCCGAAGGAATATTTGATTCAACTACCTGATGAATCAATACTTTTTTATTCGCACGATCATCAGTTTTTAATTCAATATCCTTATTTACCTTCCCTTCAAAATTTCGCAATTCCGAAACCAATTTCATTGCATACTCTTTGTTTTCGAAATAATGGCGATTCATTTTTACAAAATCTGCCAATTCAAAAGTTGAATAGGTTTTACTGGAATTGATGTTGAATTTTGCCAAATCGGGATGTAGCTTCAATTTACCTTCAATCACATCAGGATTTCTTTCCCTGGCATCATACAGCAAATTGATATACAATTTATCGTAGCAATATTCAAGTTTCGAATGCTCAATAATTTCAGCACTCACAACCTTTTTAGACAAGTAAACTAAAGCCGAATTAATAGCCCCGCCTTTTACTTCAATCGCTTTTTTATGAAATACCGGTTCAGCAGTTCCTTGCAGAATAACAAGTTCTTTATTCTCAGAACCTATTTCAATTTTAAAATTTTCCATGATTAATTAGCTTTTTTTAAGTGTTCGTTAATTGAATATTGCATTTCATCAGGACGAAGATTTCTCTCAAAACGAAGAATCCCATCTTTCGAATAATACCCCATTTTACCTTCAGCATGATCTTTAAGCAGATATACTTCTTCATTGATTTCTTCAACTTGTGAGCGAATTAATCCAAGGTTTTTAGCAATGGTTTGCTTTACTGGTTTGGTTGCCGATTTAAAGACTTCTTTAGCAACCTTTAATTTTTGATCTTCCTGATCAACAAAAATCATATCCTGAGATAAATTGCTTTGCAGTTCCTGAATTTCACCCACTGACAATTCCCTAGGATAAGAGAAATTCTCTTTTTTGTCAGCAACCGCTTTTAATTGCTCCAGCCTATCAGCAGGGCTTTCACTTTGTAAAATTTGTTTTTCCATAATTTTAATTTATTTATGCAAACTCTAAATGTTCGCCGTTTTTTACAATCTTTGTTTTAAAAGGAAAATCCTCTTTTGCTATTTTCTGAATCGTTTGAATCAGATATTTACCACCTGTAAAAACAATCCTATCTTCGTCTTTGTATTCAATTTGAATATCCAGCCTATCACCACGATCAGCGAATTTTGAAGCCAGTATTTTAAAATCTTTTACAATAATTTCTTTATCCAATAATTTTGATGTTGCTATTTTTTCACCAACAAAATTTTCGATAATTGGTTTAATATTGAATTCACTAAAATTTTTCATTAGGTATTAATTTTTTAATTAAGTGTTTAGAATTACAATGTTTCGCCCAACCCCAATAGGATGCTAAAACACTTCTATCTTTCTTTTTTGATACTGCTTTTGCAAATCGTTTTTTAATCGATTTTCGAAGCAACACATACTCATGATAAAACACATAACCTAAAAAATCTATCCCACGCGCACTAACAGGAAACACCTGATAATTATCCTTTACAATCAGCTTTAAATTATCGCTCAAATACGATTTAATATCACCCAAAAGAGCATGCAGATAAACTTTGCTTTCATTCAGAATCACGATATCATCCGCATATCTGAAATAATATTTTACCTTTTTATTCTCTTTAATCCAGTGATCAAAACCAGTCAAAAAATAATTAGCGAAATACTGACTCAAATAATTACCAATCGGCAATCCTTCAGCACTATCAATGATTTCATCTAACAACCAAAGCAAATCCTGATCTTTAATTTTTCTTCTAAGAAGCATTTTCAAAACATCGTGATCTACATTTGGATAAAACTTTTTAATATCCAATTTCAAACAGTACTTTGTACCAGGTACATCTTTTAAAGCCAGCTTCAAATTATTGGATGCCGAATGAATACCCTTTCCTTTGATACAACTATAGCTATCAGCAGTAAAAACAGACATAAATACTTTTTCAAGATGTATCATTATTGCATGATGCATTATTCTATCAGGGAAATACGGCAACTTAAAAACATCCCTTTCTTTTGGTTCGTAAACTTTAAAAACTTGGTATTTAGAAGTTTTATATTCCTTATTAACCAGCCATTCCCGAAGCTTTAAAATATTAGCTTCTTTATTCTGATTATGAAGCACTACACCGTATTGATTCTGTTTACCTTTTTGAGCAACTTCATCAGCCTTTCTGAGATTTTCTAAGCTTATTATCTTTTCGTATAAATTACTTACTCTTTTCATGCCTTGCTTAAATCGGTCGTTTTCCCTCGCAGTACCAACGACCTTTTTAGTATGTGATTTTTTGCCATGCTGGCAAGGTTTGCAATGATTTAATATTTTTTGCTCGGTGGGAGCTGACATTCGAATTCGTATTCCAGTTATCGTAGTTGTTGTACGAAAACCTGACACCTGAAGGAGAACTGTCAGCAACTCACTGCACAACCTTAATTTTTTACTTTACTTCCCTTTCGTACACCATGAATCTTTTATACAAATCCTCATGATTTTGAAAAATTAGTTTTGCAGTTTCCCTGGACTCAGAAACAAGGCGGGAGCCGACATCCGAAAGCGTATCCCAGAAACCGTAGTAGTAGTACGAAAACCCGACACCCGAAGGAGAACCCATGAGAGCAATTGGAGAATATTTACCCTGATCATAATCTGTAAAATCAGGCTGAAAGTTTGGATTGTGATAATCCGTAGCAACCATTAATTTTGCGATTGCTTTTACAGCTTCAATGTGCCTTTCAGGAATTCCCGAAATAACAATTGCATTTACATCTAAATTTTCACTTTCGAAAATCTGTTCTATTGTAGCATTTTGATCCATGATCTTATGACTGTTGAATGGTTAATAATGGTTTGTAAATTGATTGCTCAAACAACTTACCAGCAAACTCCGCTAATTCAGCCGATTTAAAAGCAAGGCGGGAGCCGACACGCGAATACGTAAGCCAGTTACCGCAGTCGTCGGACGAAAACCCGACCCCCGAAGGAGAACCCATCTTGAACCAAGCAAAATATTTATATTCACTTGAATTACTCCAATCAGGAATCCAACCTTCATTCAAAGCTTTAGAAACAAGCTTTGCCATTTTATAAGCAACTTCATCCGACTCTAAACCTTCACAGGATTTTTCAAAAACAAGCTTATCGATGTTTAATTCAATCAAGACATCATCAAAACATGTGATTCTTTCCATTATTGACTTTACAAAAACCTTTTTACCTAAAAGATTTTCAAGAAGCAGCTTCCCTTTCGAGGTAGCATTTTCATGCGCTATTAAAGCAGCATCTTTGTTAATTTGTAGTGTTTCCATTTATATTTATTTAAAATTTAGTTTCTCTAGGACAATTCTTTGATAATTCCTGTAAAACCATCAAAACCGTTTCAAAAATTAATCGCAACTTTTTCATAATTTGTCTTTTTTAATAGTTTCCAAATACTCAAAATATTTAAGCCTTTCAGCCAACTTTCTATCATACTCTTTTTCTTGTACCACATACAGAAAAAATCCATAAAACACCCCAAAAATCATAACAACATCAGCTACCAAAAGCACCCAATACGTCACTTCACTGTTTATAAAATTCTCCCACATAGCGTACACATTTCAATCATTTCAAAATAAGATTCTGGACAACACAGTCGACCGACCGGACACTTTTCGCTACAAGGTTCTTTTACCTCGATCTCGTTGATTTGCTTTTGTTCTTCAGTAGTAATCAATTCCTTTCCTTCCATTTTTGACTAAATTTTTTAAACTTGTTTATCAAATATTCACGAGCCTCTGCATCAGAAATGATTGGTTTTTTTTGAGGTTTATTTTTAACCTTCACATCCGAAACCGACAGCATACGCAACAGTCGTTGCTTTTCCTGTTCAGGAAGCGCTTCAAATACCGCATATGCTGTTTCTGCTTGCATGATTAACCAAGTATTTGTTTAACATGATTTACACGTATTAAAACCTGAGCCTCGATGGCAGTATTTTGCCAAAAAGCCAATAATTTAACCTCAGTAACTTCAGGGAAATAATGGAGCACTACCGCCTTAAATGATGTCCATGTATCAAACCCGCATTGCTTAAACCAAGCCAATAAAAATTCACGTTCTAAAACATCTTTAGGAGACATTTTTAATTGAGACACAGAAAGATTCTTTTTAATATCTACTAAAAAAGATTCAAAAGAATCATAGCGATACGTATCAAACAATCTTCTATATTCAACATTACATATCCTAAATGCTAAATCAGGAGAACCGTATTTCTGTAATTCTATATTATACAACTCATAAAACCCTTTGGGAGTTGCTAATTTTATCATCAACTTATTTTGTGATTCAAGAAATTTGATGTGATTCAAAGTACGTTCAGTTAATGTCATATTACTCATTTTTCATTTTTTCAAAAACAGTTACTACTTTCTCAACAATTTCCTTATCCATCAACTGGCAATTCCAAAACCTTTTAAGCTTAACTAAATCAATATCAGAATAATGAAACTGCATTATAGATTTTAAAGCATCGAATGATTTAAATCCCATACGGAAAAACTCACGTAATATCTCAGAACATTTATTGAACGTCTCAAACCTATTTATCGTTTCAGTTTCCCTAATTGTTAATTTAGGTACGGTTTTTGTATCTTTGATTTCCATAATAAAAACATATATATGTTTATTGATACAAATATAAGTAATATTACTCATTTATAGATGTTTAAATAAGCAATATTTAACAAACATTTTATAAAATATAGCTAACTTACTAAAAATGAACGCATTAGAAATTAAAGAAAATAGGAAAAAACTAGGACTTACTCAAGCTGAATTAGCTAAATTAATAGGTGTTTCCTTAAAAACAATTGGAAACTATGAAAGTGGAGAAGTAATTCCAGAAAGTAAAAAAGCATTATTACTTAAAGTTTTAAGTAAAAACGAAAATAATTTACTAAATGAACCAGGAGAGGGATATGGAAATATGGATGGATACGATGAACAAATATCTAACGTGTATTTAAAAATAAAAGAAACAAAAAAAATAATAAAGCTCTCTCAAAACGTAAAAGACAAAGAAAAAGAAGAACTGTATACCGAAATACTTAAATTACTATTAATTCAAACAGAACTAATAAATACAGCTAAACAATCTCATATCGCTGAAATAAAAATTTTAAACAATTTAGATCCAAATAATAAATAATTACATTTGATGAAAAAATATTATGAAGAAAATTACATTGTTATTATTAATTAGTTTTTCAGGATTCTCACAAAGCATTATAAAAAACAAAATCGACGAATTCACAAAAGTAAGATACATAGAAACTAATATAACTAAAGAAAAAAGACTCAAAGAGATAGATAATATTTCCCAAGACAAAGGAAGCGTTTACTTCAATTTATCATATATTGAATCTGAAAAATTATCAATTTTTTTATTTAACATACTATTATATTCAAATTACGATTTAGGATGTTTCTCGAAATATGATGGTAAAATAATATTCTTATTAGAAAATGGAAAAACAATAGAAGGTAAACAATTTTCAGATACTTCATGTGAAAAAACTGGAAACACAATTAAATACACTTTAGCAACTTCCAGCGATTCCATAAGCACGCAATTTGAAAATTTTGACATATTATCAAAAGAAAAAATATCAAAAATCAGAATTTATGGAAGTAAATTTTTTCAAGATTTTATCATTAAAGAAGACGCTAAAGAGTATATAAAAGGTCATTTTTTGATACTAAAAGACGAAATAAATAAATTACCTACCAAATAACATCAATAAAACTTTATACCGAATACTTTAAAAAGATGTATAAATAAAAAATCCGTTTAAATGAATTAATTCACTCAAACGGACTAATAATTAAAAAATAAAAATTAACCTAAAAAATCATTCTAATCCGGAACATAAAACTGAACATGTTTTTTGTAAAAATATAGAATTTAATACCTTACAAAGCCAATAAATACATTGGTAAAAATAACTAAGTTAAATTCATAACCCTGAGGTCACGGGTTCAACTCCCGTCTTCGCTACGAAAACAAACCCTTAAGCATCAATTGTTTAAGGGTTTTTTATTGGTATGAATTTAGAAAAAAAGATAGACCAAAAGAAAAAAAGTGAGGAATTAGAGTGAGGAATCTGATCCAAATATTTTTATTTTAACAGCCCCTTTTTCAACTACCGATAAAATTTGCGGGTCTATATAATATGATTCCAACACTTTTGTAGTCGAATGTGAAGTTAGCACCCCTGTTTCTTTTTGCATCACTTGATGAACCCATGTAATATATGTTTTCCTTAAAGTTTTCAAACTAATATCTTTTTCTATACCAGCCCCATTTTTGTAATGTGAAAAAGCTTTAGAAAGTGAATCCATAATAGTTTTTGATTGGACTTTTCTTTCTGGCAATAAAATA
The DNA here is from genome assembly GCF_052683105.1 of Flavobacterium sp. WC2509. NCBI lineage: Bacteria > Pseudomonadati > Bacteroidota > Flavobacteriia > Flavobacteriales > Flavobacteriaceae > Flavobacterium > Flavobacterium sp. WC2509. The sequence goes on from NZ_JBQZFG010000001.1 coordinate 1,190,239, forward strand.
TAATCGTCAGTTTGTTTTTTTTCATGATACCCCATCTCCACTAATAGGTCAAACAAATCAGAATTTATTGGAATATACTTGTATAATCCATCTATATTAAGATTTCTCTCTACTTTTAAATTTTGGATTCTAAAAAATTTCACTCCACTTACAGAAACATAAATATGACTCCAGCGCAAATCAACTATTTCCTCCCGCCTTCCACCAGTTAACAAAAACAATCTAAAACCATCTTTCAAATACGGCTTATACATATTTTTTCGCTCTCCTTTACCCCCAAGAACAATAAAAGGATTATATGTATCAACAGCTTCAAGAATTGCATTAAACTCTTCTTTAGTGACAGAATTAATATTTGTTTTTGGTATTTGTTTTCTAGAATATTTCCTAAAAGGATTCTTCATTTCAATTTCCTCAACATCAATCAGGAAATCAAAAAAGCCTTTGACCCCATTCAAACATTTATTAAAAGTTTTCGGATTGTAATGATTCTCAGCCCAAGAATAAAAATTTGAAACATCTTGCTTATTGACATCTTTAATCCGAGATAACTCAATATTTTTATTTTTCTTTAATGTCTTTGCGAAATATTTACAAAATCGTATTAATTCCTTTCGATGCTCAACCGTAACATTTTTTTTAAATTGAGCGTACTCACTTTCTCCGTTTAGATAATGATTATATTTTATTATGGAATCAATAACAGAATAATCATTTCCTTCTTCCTTCTCAGCTGCTATTGTTTCATAATTATTAGATTTTAAGTGTTTTTCAAAATTTATCGCTTCCGTTACAGCATCACTATAAACTGTAGAATTCAAGATTTTAGATTTCACACTTTTTTTGGTTCCAGGGATATGAATTCTTACTTTGTAAGTAAAACTTTCAAAATGATTGCATTTCGGACTATCTACTTTACATTTTTTACAATAAATCTTAATCCCTTTATATGGATTTTTAGGTATTGTTAGCTTTCTCATTGTATTAAATCATTATATAATTTCTCATCGTTTTTATTCCGCTTTACCTTGGTAGTTGGAACGTAATCACACTCTCCTTCTAATTGTAAAATTAACAGCTCATACACATTATAATCTTTAACTATACGTCTGTATATATTTTTCCATTTTAAGGGATATTTTAATTTTAACCCTTTTACAAAAGGTTTGTCGATTTCGCATATAACTTCAATTTCGTAAACCAAATTTTGTTTTGAAAATTTATGAATTTGAATACCTCTTTTTTCTAGCCACTTTTTAGTCGCTTCACCATTAGTCAACTTTAATTTAACAGCTACCTCTGAAATTGTAAGCATTGATAAATTGGTTAAATTATCTTGATTGTTTTCAGTTACGGAATTTCTTTCAGCTTCAAAAAGTTCTTCACGATGCTGTTTCAATAAATCCGTTAACTGTAAAAAATCTGTTTCCAATTCCTGAAAGTCAAAGCCCTGCTTTTCGGAGAGCTCCTCGCACTGGCTCTGCACACTGTCAAAGTCAAAAAGGTTAATTTTCAGCCTGTGTTTCTTTTGTGTAGTATGTGCTACGATCTGAAGTGATACCCTAAGGTTTTCCAAATCCATAGGCATGTTGCCTACAACATAAAATACTCCTGCAGTTCCTGTAAAGCTGATTTCGTTGCCGTTTACAATCTGTAATCCAATACCCGCTTTATCTGGTTTTGCATTTTTTAAAAGATTCAGTATTCCATCCTTTCCATAATTGACCCTCATGTCATTTAGACTATGCCCCTCAGGAAGTTCCTCTTTTGAGAGCGGCACATCGGGTCTGATCTCCTGCATTTGTAATCTGATCTTTTTCATTTTCTCACCGCTTAAAGATTATTATTTCTTCTAATTCATATAATGATTTGATAACTTCTAAATGCTGTTCCTGAAGTTCCCGTCTTGCAGTGCAACGACAGCTTCCCTTTGATCCAGTACCTCACTCTGAATTAAACTTGTGGAGTGAAGTACAGTCGGTGCACAATATAATTTCTTCGTAAGGTTTCTATTATTTCGGAGGTAAGGAACCGAAGCTGTTGGCAATACTGCATTATATCAAAGACGAGATAAGGTTCTTCTAACAAATATAAAAAGGCGTTTTTGAAGCTATTGTGGTATTGGTACTGCCGGCACTAATTGTCTTTTGATGTCGTAATGTTCAAGACAATTTTGGTTTTCAGATCTGAGTATCAATCAGCAGACTTGCCAATAAAGTATATGTAAAATCAATTTGAACCCCAACAGTGGGTTTTCATATTGCGGAAAACCATAAGGTGGAGATCTAATAGGATAAATTAAAGAGATGCATTGGAACATAACCGAGGAATTGCATTTTTTTAATAACCCACAATTAAAAAAATTACAATAATGTATCCTATCAATTCTTTATGTATGATACATTGAAAAATCGTGTTTCATACTTTTTTTGTATTTCACGCGTACTCAAAGACCAACTTAAAGCCTTGGTTTTCTGTGTTTACTCTTTCGTTTCATCTGATTGGCAAAGGCAGTTTCCTGAAAATCTTCTCCCTGTGTTTCGGGCAGTAAGTTTCCAAATGCTTCAATAAAATTGTTTTCCTGCCCGCTGTAAAGCTTCTCTTCCTTCCCTAAAAAGTCAAACAGGCTGTGTGGCTGGCTAATCTGTTCGCCTGCATGTGCACTTTTCTGTGAAGCCGTGTTTTCTTTTTCTTGCATGTCTGTTTTAATACCGTTATTCCACCAGTCATTAAATACATTTGCCGAAAAGTTTTTACCAAGCTCTGAACCGTTATACACACAGCGGGATTTGTGGTTAATAAAAGTAATGCCGTAAATACGACCTTCAGTATTTCGGCGCACCACAACATTGACCCCCTGTTCCGACAGTTCTTTCTTAAATTGCGATTCGTTTGATGCAGTCTGCATTACTCGTTCGATCCTGTCTTTAACTGATCCCTTAGCAGGATGATCTTTTAATTTTATCCTGTTCTGTTCGTATTGGGATTGCAGTTGTGTATAGCCAGCATTTTTGCCAAACAGCGAAGCCTTAAAGGGATTACTTGTTTTTTCTCCCTGTTCGTTGAGTGCAAAATATACCAATCCTTGTTTTGGGATTCCGTTATATTCGCCCTTGACTTCTTCGGCAGTAATATTGTAAAGGGAAAGCAGGGCATTGTACGCTCCCAAAGTTTGGAACTGATAATTTTGGGGTAAATGGCGCAGTACTGATGCCATCTGGCTTTTTATATCGCCTGTCCTATAATCAATGGGTTTGAATATTTGATACTGCGAATCTTGCTTTTTCTCCACAGCAGATGTAAGGCTGTACTGTTCTTCCAACGTCCGGCAGACAGCCATCGAACGCCTTTTCTCAAACTTATCTGAAATCTTTTTACCTTCTTCATCCACACAGACCGACACGATATGAATGTGGGTGCGCTCAATATCGGTGTGCTTAAATACTACAAAAGGCTGATTTCCGTACCCCATCTGCTTCATGTAGTCCTGCGCCATATTTTCAAAATCAGCATCACTTACTTTATCTTTCGGGTCAGGGTTCAGTGAAATATGAAGTATTGGTTTTTCCGTTTTTCTATTGGCCAGCAGATATAATTCAAAAGAGCGGGTAAGCTGTTGTACGGAATTACTGCCGTCGGGAGCTTCGATAATCTTCTGGGCAAACAAAACCTGCGCAGTTTCTTTCTCAACCTTTTGATAGTTATAGGTTAAGGCACCATATAAATTAGTGCCTCTTGCGATTTTCGCTATCATGTCAAGACTTTTTTACCAGGTGCTTTTCTTCAAATTCCACTGTAAGCTGTATTATTTTTTGAGACAAAAAAGCAAATTCAGCAGTCTGCTTTTCCAGTTTGTAGAGATATGCAGAGGCTTTCTTTTCGGAAAAATTACGGTATAAAATCTTCACTACCTGATTGTAATTTACCCCGACAGCCCTGAACTGTCCGAATAAGGCTGTCAGGCGCACATAATATTCGATTGAAGCCTTATCAACCTTTATTGTTGTGATGCCTTTTTGGAAAATACATGCCGTAATAAAGTGCGCCATTACAGTCATGCCAGACAGTTCAAATAAGGATAGAAAGCGGGCATTTTCTTCAGCGGTAAGACTGATCGAATAGCGGTGAACAGCAGGATCTTTTTTGGGATGCCTGCCTCCTTTGTGTGGGTTGGTTTTGCTATTGTTTTCCATGATTTTTTATTGCTGGTATTGCTTAAAAAAAGTAAAAACTAATATATTTTATTATCAGCAATGACACTCCAATGTGGAAGTATTTGGAAGTAATCGGCTTCTTATTTCTTAAAAGAAAGGACGATTTCCACAGGTAAATCGTTGCATAACCCACTGAAAATCATTAAATTTATAGTATGAAAAAGGCAAAAAAACACCAAGAAATCCCCAATCTTCATCCCACATTCTTTTGGTAATTCATCTTTGATTCCATTAATTGGGAACGTTCGTATAAAATGGTAATTGCTCGTATTATAGAGCGTGGAGGCCAGGATGAAATTGATGAAATCGTCCGTTTTTATGGTCCTGAAAAAGTGATTACAGCTGTCCGGGATGAGATTTACTTCCTTCCAAATTATTCCATTGAAGATGCCCTTAAATTCTTTCCCGAACTCAAAAAGGAAGAAATGTACTGCTACCTGAACCGTAAGAACAAACCGTACCACTGGATTTAGTGAATACCTAAATCCCTAAACGGGTTTTTCTTGGTTTATTTACTTCCTCGTCATTACTCTGCTGGGTTTTAATGTCAATATTAAGTGGCTGGTTTGTACGCTGTCTCAATGATTCTTTTTCGCTTGGAGTTAAATTGTCCGTGCTATTATTGTTTACATAACGAAAAACCGTTTTTACAGACCCCATTATATCCAAAGGCTTTTCAGGCTTCTCTGCTGGCTTCTTTTCACTTTCCTTAATTTTAATAATCAATAGCTTATCTAACAGTCCGCCAAGTCCTGTTTTTGTTGGGTTTTTAAATTGTTTAAGAAAATTAGAGAAGAAATTTGTAAAGATGTTTCCACCCCTGTCTACCTGTATAAATGGAATTTTGTTCTTATCCTTTTTTTTAATTTCCTTCTTTTTTACCTCCTCAGGTTTTGGCGATATAAAAGGCTTTTTCTTTTTTTTCTGCTCTTTATTTTTGTGCTTATCTTTTTTCATGATTTTGATTTTACGGCAAAAGGTAATTATAAGACTTTTTAGATTCTTCTTTTTGGCACTTTAAGACTTTGATTGGCAGTATATGTCAGGTTTTTAATTATCATGGCTTTTTATAATCTGCCAAAAGAAATAATAAAAAGAAAACCAAGGTAGGACGTGATGGATCAGCCTGTCCAAAAGACTACGGCATAATGTTTTGCTCGTGCCTCACAAACCACCCTTCGGGACTTATTCCGTTTCCTTTTGTCCTGTCTGCATCCCATCCTTTAAAATTGCTTTCTTTTTCTTTTTTTCGGTTTTTCTGTTTCTTTTGAAAATATATTTATGTTTTTAGATATGGATATATGTGCGTATCTGAAACTCTATTTACTTATTCACATAAGGGAGCATTCATCTCTATACGTAAAAGCATACCTATGCAAAAGAGTAAAATTGTAAAAACGTATGTACATAAATACAGCTATACAAGCGCATTTACTTATAGGATTAAATATATCTGTAAATCTGCCCGTCCGTACAGAATTGCATTTATACTTAAATATGCATGAGAAGATGTATTTAAATTTTAATGTACACATCTGTATATTTCCAATTCGGCAGAGAATTGCAGTTAAATTTCTCTAGAATTTATGGACTTAAACGCATTAAAGCCTGGACTGCCAATACTATCTTATTTCTGCACAGTCTTATCAAGGCTGATTTTGATCAAACGAATCACAGTACATAACATTCCTAAATACCAGCAAAACAAAAAAAGGGCATCAAGCCCTTTCAATTAAAACCATCGGTAAGAATATTTTCGAGAGAAAATAGCAAGTTGTGTTTTGAGATGCTTGAAATACTTTCTGCATCTCAAAACAACTTGCCCTTGCAGGGGGCTGGAAAACGCCTCCGAAGTCGGCGTTTTATTAAAATTACAATTGGAAACAGGTTAATTGGAATCACTCTTATTTTTTTCATTTAAATATTTTAGGTAAAGCATATCCAGTAATTCCGCTTCTTCCAATGGAATCAGCGTTTCTATTATTCTCAAAAGACTTCCAACATATCTTTCGGTATGTATAGCACTCTCAGTACTGACTTCAATTCCGTCTAAAGCAAATTTTGCTGTTTTAAGCAAATCCATTATCATACAAAACAGATCTCTATATCCTTCAACACTAATTTCAATATTGTGTATGTCGTTTCTTGTTTCAAATGTCTGCTTGAGCAGTACAAAATATTGCTCTGGGTTCTCTATGAACTCATTTAATTTGATTTTATCTTTTTCCATAATCTATATTTTAAATCGATTAATAATTTATCTAGCGGTCTGCTTGAAGTTTCATCATGTCGTGTTTTTGAAGTTTTTATCAGAACTATTGAAATAAGAATAAACCGATTCTAAAAATAGCCTCACTAACGCAAACCATGTCATCAGGTCAATATGTTCATGCAATTCAGGATCGCTTTCCAGTTCTATTATAATAAGAAAGAGCAGTTCATGTACAAACTGGCAGCAGGTAATGGATTTTAAAATATACCTGAGACTATCAAATCGCTTATCAGCTGGATTTGGATTTTCTTTTAGTTCATAACAAAAATGTATCAGTAATTGCAGGCACGACAGCAGTCCTGCTGTCTTGACGTCCTGCATCTTGCTGTCAGTGATTTCAAGACTGCCCGCAAGCAATTCTTCCAGATCGTATTCCTGCAGGAGGTCGGGATATCTGTCAAGTAACAAATCGAGCTTGGGATTTTTCAATTTATTGAGAAGTTCTGAAATCCCGCTTTCGAGATTCTTTTTTGAATTCTGCAGGAGCATATGCAGTACTGTATTTGCCTGATCTACTGATTTTACAAGTGTTTTTTCTTTCTTAAAATTTTTATTGTTTTTCATATTAAAAAATTTAGCATTAGTGCATTTTAGTATGGGCAAAAGCATATTCTATTTCATTAATGGAGACATTATCCTTAAGACTGTTCTTTATTTTTGACCTTTTCAATCCCTCTTTCACGCATAAGCTGGCTTGCATCCAGCATTTTGATTAAATAGATGTAGGGTGTGATCAAGTCATAATCAAATTCTTCGGTGCATCGAGACAGTGACAGGTGTATAACTTCAAATAGGAAGAATTCGAATTCATCAATGGTTTTCTCGGCAAATGCTTTTTTAAATACAAGGAAAGGATTCTCATACTCTTCCTTTGTCAGGGAAGCCAGATGAAGTTTTGACTTACAGTTAGACGAGTCTTTCACTTTCCATTTTTCGTTTTTGTACTGCAGGAGAAAACAAACTTTAAGAAAAGAGCGCAGAGCAGTATAGAAAACAATTACCTGTCCGGGATAATCTTTTTTATACACTTTCTTTTTATGGACATATAAAAAAGCTTCGCACAGTATCTCTTTATAACAATCAAGATGGGCAAAGTCAAAAAAAGCCTCCAGCACTTGAGAAGAACTTTTAATCTCATGACCAGCCCAAAAAATAGATTCAAAGGATATTCTATTCTTTTTCATAATTTATACAAGTTCTTTATCGGTTTTCTCGGCTTCATTTTCAACTTCATTTTGTCGATTGATTTCATTTTGAATCAAAATTTCCGCTTGATTTTTAAAATTTTCACATCTTTCTTCCACTACCTGATAATATAAATAATCAACATCGTTAGTCTTACTAAAGCGTAACGTGTTGGGCTGTTGCTTAAGAAGTTTAAATATGGTTTTATCTTCCCGAGTTTGTCGAGGGAAAAAGTCTGCAGTTATGGTAGTAAAGTATTCGCAGAGATTAAATAGATACTCCAATGCAAAATGATTGGGAGTGTAGCCTATAAAGACACGGATCAAAGACAAACATATTTGCTCCACTATTTGATGAAGAGCGGACATTTTTACTTCATCCGAACTAGAAGCATCATCATCATTATATACCCAGCCCCAGATTGTAGCAATATTATTATTCCTCCATGCTATATAATGCGATGTGGAGTTTAAATTTCTTTTTGGAGTTTCGCTAATATTTAAATAAGGTGGCTTGTTAATATCTTGAAATAACAGCTCTGCGTTCTGCATGATCTGCCAAAAGAAAAACTGCTGGTCTTGGCAGGGGTCTTTAAGACTTTGTACATGGTGTATAAGTACAGTTGCGGTCAAAGATCCCTGAGTCTTTGCGTTTATCTTATCACTTATATCACTGCCTGCATTCTCTTTGGTTTCATGTACAAAAACTAAGAGATATAAATGACTATGTTCTTTTTGTAGTTCTTTATCAGGATAAATTTTCCTGCTCGAACGATAAACTGTTTCCTGTTTGCCAAAACAATAAATAGCAGATGTTTTAATGTGATCTGTAATTACTTCCTTCAATTCTTTTTGCTGTGAAAATTCAATTGCATTCATAATTTTAAATTTTTAGTTAATAATTATTTGAAAAATTGTATTTTTGTTTATACATGCAAGTAAATCAGAATGAGTACTGTACCGAATCATTTTGCTCTGTATCGTACAGTACCAAATATGTTTTTTACGGATTGCTTATTTTTTTATTCCGAATTATTATCTTTGAACTATGAGCACATTGACAAAACCAAATCATATAGGGCGAAAAATCAGCCGTATTCGTGAACTTCGAGATATGAAACAAGAAGCATTGGCGCAGGCTTTGGGAACAAACCAACAGGCAATATCCGCTATGGAGAATAGCGAAACGATAGATGAAGAAAAACTTGTAGAAGTTGCAAAAGCTCTTGGTGTAACACCTGAAGCAATTAAAAATTTTTCGGAAGAAAGTGTGTTCAACTATTTTAATAATTTTTACGATAATAGTCAGGGAACTGTAGGGAATTATCACTGCACATTTAATCCATTAGATAAATTAATCCAATCCCACGAACAGCAAATCAAACTATACGAACGTTTGGTTCAAGCCGAGAAAGATAAAGTCGAGTATTTGGAAAAATTACTAAAAGAAAAATAACCTTTATAGAAGGCAAATTAATTCCAAAATTGAGACTCTAAACAGGGTCTCTTTTTTGTTTCAGAAAATTTTATTTTATGGTGCAACAATAATAAAAAACCAACAAAATGGACAAGACTATTAAACTCCGTGTGAGAAAGGAAATTGGCAACGGTGACGAGCTTAAAGTATTGAAATTAAAAGGTGCATTAATTGCTAAAAAGTATACTGAAATCATTCACATTGCAGATGAAAATGAAGACTTTTACCTTAACTCATTTTCTACCTCCCCCGAGAATAAAAAAGAGGCGGAACACTTTGTTTTGGATTACATTTCAAATCATAATCTCACCGATACTATTACTCTCGTTAGCACAAAGAATTAATAAGTTTTTAATTGCCATTATGCCCCTAAGAAAACCAAAAAAATCTTCCTGTAAAGAGTCAGAACTTTGTGGATTTCAAAAGTAATATTGTTTGAAAAAGTACGCTTCTTTTTTCTGTTATTGCTTCATATGATTTTAAGAAGCGTACACTTTCAAAAAACATTGAAAATAATTTCTTGAACTTTTTTTAAAAGTTTAAATAATTCTCCAGCCAAAAGAGAAAATAAATTTAAATATGGACATCTGCAACTGCGTGAATTGGGTGGTCAATATCGTTGGAATTTGCAATACGTTTTTGAAGCTTTGCGGCCATACACTGGAACTCGACAGGCTTAATTTTACTTTAAAACTCAACCGCTTTATAAAACAGGTTTCGCTTAACGAAAACGTTAAGCGAAACGCTGTGCATATTTCATTGAATTTTGACCCTTCGGAAAATCATTCTAAAGAAAAGCTTATGGAAATTGCAGACACTTACATGGAGAAAATCGGATTTGGAAAACAGCCATATTTAGTATATCAGAACTACGATGCGGGGCATCCACATCTTCATGTAGTTACTAATAATATTCAACGAAATGGAAAAAAAATAGATTTACATCTTTTAAGCATTCGAAAATCAGAACCAGCCCGAAAAGAAATCGAAGAATTGTTTGGACTCGTAAAAGCAGAAGGCCGAAAAAAGAAGGAGGCATTTAATTTGCAGTCTATTTCTATCGGTAGGATTCACTATGGAAAAATGGAATCAAAGAAAGCCTTAACCAATGTTCTAAATAAGGTACTGAATGAGTACAAGTATTCAAGCCTTCACGAACTCAATGCTGTACTAAAACAATATAATATTTTGGCTGACCGTGGTAGCGAGAATTCAAAAATATTTTTAGCAAATGGATTAGTGTATCGAATACTTGACGGACAGGGAAAGCCAATTGGCGTACCGATAAAGGCAAGTGATTTTTACTTCAAACCGACTTTGAAATTCTTGGAAGAAAAATTTAAGGAAAATAAAATTAGAAGAATTCCAGACAAATTAAAAGTAAAAAACATCATTGACAAGGCTCTACTAAGAGATCGTATATCCATAAACGAACTGACAAAATTATTAGAAAAAGAAGGTATTCACACTGTGTTTAGAAGAAGTTCCCAAGGTCAGCTTTATGGCATTACCTATATTGACCATACAACAAAAAACGTTTTCAAAGGAAGTAGCCTAGGGAAACAATATAGTGCAAAAGCAATTGAAGAACGTTGTGGATTAAAGATTGCTGGTGAAGGAAAAAGGAGTCAGATTTCTGAAAAATTGACTTCTAAAGAATTCTTGATTGAGAATCTTCAACAACAAAAAGATACTCTTACTACTCCTGATTTAGTGAAAGCATTGGATATGCTTATACACGTTGAATATTCGTCAGACTACATAACGAATCAATTGAAAAACAAAAGAAAGAAAAAAAAGAGAAAAGGATTATCTAATAATATCTAATACTTATTTTAATTCTTCTTGTATCATATCAGAACATCTATAATTACATCCTAACTTATATCTATTTATTCACCCACTTATTCACCTATTTTTGGATTGATATAATGTATTATCCAAGCTCCTCCTTTTGTACCTTCACGTTCTAATAGACCTTCTCTCTTAAGAATATCTATATTATTATCCAATGTAGTGGCACCAAAATCAACTAGTTGTTGTAATTCAGATTTTTTAATTTTATTATTTCTATGAATTGCCGTAAGTATTATTATTTGTTTTTCGGATAAATTATTCACCCACTTATTCACCCACTTATTGAAATCGAAAGACCTTCTTAATGTTATGGTAAACATTCCGTCAATATCAAATTCAGGTGGGGTTAATCCATTTTCTTTCATTAGGTCACGCATTCTGCTGATACCCGAACCAATTTGTTCAACCATTCGCATTCTTTCAAACAATCCGAATATTAAAGGGTTACGGCTTAGACTTCTTTTTCCAAAATCATTTTTAGAAATAGCACTTACTAAACCGCCTGGATTACTAATCTCTACACGGTCATTGAATAATTCAATAGTAATGCGCCCGCCTTTATCATAATAGTCCCTGTGGGCAAGTGCATTAATAATTGCTTCTTTGAATACCGTTTCTGGAATTTCCCATAATTCCACTCTGGGTTTAGAACCTGTACCCTCAATATCGTAACGAATATCAAGTTTTGATTTCAGCCATAACATACTTTTTAAAAATTGCTGGTATAGCGCCCCAGCCATTACTTTATCGTCAATGATGTATCGTTTATCTGTTCCATCAAAAACAACGCAACGGATAACTGCTTTTTCGAAAAAGTAATTTGGCTCTTTGGCGAAGAATAATGCTGCACCATTTTTAAAATAACCATCTTTTGTGCTTAACCTTAAATTTTGAAATATTTGCTCTTCTGAAACGATATCGCTTAAACCTGCTTCTTTTCTAAAGACAGCGATATTTTCTGCATCGAGATCGGTTGCTAGATTTATTTCTGTACAGGGGGCTTCATCAAAGTAAATATGATCAGCCTGCTGGAAAAAATCTCTCATTTCTTCTACAGTTGTAAGCTTTTGGGAATTGGGACCTTGACGAACATAAATTGCACCGGAAAGAACATAGGGTTTATTCTGTCCAGAAGGAACTTCTATCACCCTATATTTTTACCATCCACTTCGATGATGTAGAATTCGCATTGCAGTTGCGGGGAAATTTCTCCAATCGAGTTTTGTATTGCTGAACGTTTTGCATTATCTATATTAACTCCTTTGATGATATTTTTATCATCAACCCCTACCAGCACTACACCACCCGAAGCGTTTGCGAAGGCACATACTTCTTCAGTAATGCTTTTTAGATTAGAGGGAAGATTTACTTTAAATTCTGCATTGAATCCTTCTCCGGAATTTACGATTGCAATTATATCTGTTGAGTTGAGCATCTAGTTATAGTAAATTTCAAAAGTAATATTTTTTTGAGTGCCTTTTTAGCATATTGCCTCTTTCACTATTTAAAATTTACTAAAAGTCTTTATAATGGGTTTATACATTTACGAAATGAAGGCGATGATCCACTACCATCCCATAAAAAGCTATGTTTTTTTATAGGACGGTTTGTTTTGCAGATTGCTGTAAAAGATTAAAATCCTTTATTAGACAGTAATTACCTCTTCATAAGTACTTGATCACATTTGAAAAGCAGAAACATATAAACAAAAACAAACAGTATACATGCCCAAGACTCAATTAAAGACCTAAAGATTCAAAAAGTTCAATAATTTATCTATATTTTAGCGACTCCTTATTTTAAAGATCTATATATTAATGGCTTTCAACGAAGATTCTCGCGTTAAAATACCAACCATATTGCACCTAATGCGATTGGGTTATAGTTACTTATCATTATCAAATCAAAAATGGGATGAGTCTACCAATATTTTCACGGACATCTTCACCGAAAAAATTAAGCAACTAAACCCAGAGTTATCAGCAGGTGATGTTGATCGTGCCTATATTGAAGTGGCACTTTGTCTTGAAAATGAAGATCTGGGAAAGGTTTTTTATGAAAAGCTTGTAGACCAATCAAACGTGCGACTTATTGATTTTGAAAATTTCAATAATAATTCATTTCATATAGTTACTGAGCTAACCTATAAAAAGGATGAAGAAGAATTCCGTCCCGACATTACCTTACTTATAAATGGAATGCCTTTGGTTTTTATCGAAGTAAAAAAACCAAATAACCAAGAGGGTGTAATAGCCGAACATAAACGCATTCAAACTCGTTTTAAAAACAAGAAATTCCGCCAATTTGTAAACATTACTCAATTGATGGTATTCTCTAATAATATGGAGTATGATGACAACTCATCTTTGCCTATTGAAGGTGCCTTTTATGCCACAACCTCCTATTACAAACCAATATTTAACTATTTTAGAGAAGAAGATAAGTTTGATTTTAATACTTTATTAAAAAATATAGAGGAACAAGATGAAAACATTGTACTTAAGGACACCAATCTTTTAAGTATTAAAAATTCACCTGAATTCCTTACTAATAAGCATCATAATACTCCAACTAATAGAATATGCACTTCCCTATTTCAAAAAGACAGACTCGCTTTTGTATTGCGATTTGGAATAGCATACGTAAAAGAAAGTGCCGGTTTACAAAAACATATCATGCGCTATCCTCAATTATTTGCTACAAAAGCAATTGAACAAAAGCTTGAAGAAGGTGACAAAAAAGGTATTATTTGGCATACACAAGGAAGTGGAAAGACAGCCTTAACATTCTATAATGTCAAATATTTGACTGACTATTTTCAAAAGAAAAGTATCGTTCCAAAATTCTATTTCATCGTTGATCGATTAGATTTATTAATTCAAGCTGGAAAAGAATTTAAAAGCCGAGGTTTAGTGGTTCATAATATCAATTCAAGGGAAGAATTCTCCAGAGATATTAAATCTACATCTGTTATTCATAATAATTCTGGAAAGCCTGAAATTACAGTTGTGAATATCCAAAAATTCCAAGATGATCCTGATGTTATTAGAAATACAGATTACAACTTAAACATCCAACGCGTATATTTCTTAGACGAAGTTCATCGTAGTTACAACCCAAAAGGAAGTTTCCTCGCGAATCTAAATGAATCAGACAACAATGCAATAAAAATAGGATTAACTGGGACACCTTTATTAGGATCTGATTATAATTCTAAGGCACTATTTGGAAGTTACATCCATAAATACTATTACAATTCATCAATTGCTGATGGTTATACTTTACGATTAATTCGCGAAGAGATTGAAACCAACTATAAGCTTACTTTAAAACAAGCACTTGAAGAAATTGAAATCCTTAAAGGGAATGCTGATAAAAAAGTGGTCTACGCGCATCCTAAATTTGTAGAACCAATGCTGGATTATATAGTTCAGGATTTCGAAAAAGCACGTATTGCATCAAATGACAACTCGATTGGAGGAATGGTGGTTTGTGATTCATCCGAACAAGCAAAAATGCTGTTTGAAATATTTGAATCTAAATATGCTGTAAATAATATCGATTCAAGCATACTTAAAATGGTTGCTGAACCCCGTGAAAGTTATGGTAATCAGAAGAAAAACAAAAGTAAAGTTTCGACTGCCGCCGTAATTCTGCATGATGTTGGAACCAAAAAAGATCGTGAGGTAAAAGTTGAGGAATTCAAAGATGGAAAAATTGATTTTCTCTTTGTTTATAATATGCTGCTAACTGGTTTTGATGCTCCCCGATTAAAGAAATTATATATCGGGCGCGTAATTAAAGCCCACAACTTATTACAAACTCTAACCCGGGTAAATAGAACTTACAAAGATTTCAGATACGGATATGTAGTTGATTTTGCTGACATTCAAAAAGAGTTTGACAAAACCAATCAGGACTATTTTAACGAGTTACAATCGGAGTTAGGAGATGAAATGGAACATTATTCTAACATCTTCAAGTCAGCAGCGGAAATCAAGGAAGAAATCAACGAAATTAAAGAAGTTCTATTTCCATTCGATACTTTGAATGCCGAGGTCTTTTCGCAGCAAATTTCACAGATTCAAGATAGAACCGAAATATTGAAAATTAATAGAGTTTTGAATAATGCTAAAAGCTTGTATAATCTCATTCGATTGTCTGGAAATTATGAATTATTAGAACGTCTTGATTTTCATAAATTAACGATATTATCTCGGGAAGCTAACAATCATCTGGCTCTTATTAATACCAAAGAAGCACTAGAGAAAAATGTTGATACCACTAATTTATTAAACATTGCTTTAGAGGATGTGATCTTTGCTTTTGTAAAAGTTAAGGAAGAAGAAATGGTTCTCGCTGATACTTTAAAAACGACCTTGCAAAAAACACGCGAAATGTTAGGTGGCAATTTTGACCCAAAAGATCCTGTTTTTATATCTTTGCGGGAAGAATTGGAACGTTTGTTTAAAAAGAAAAATTTAAGCGAAGTTACCAAAGAGGAAATGGAAGCCAACATCAGACAATTGGAACACATTTATAGCAAAGCCAAAGAATTGGAAAGAAAAAACCAATTGCTAAGAGCAAAATATGATAATGACGAGAAATATGCTCGTTTGCATAAACGACTAATGGAAAAAGATCCATTAACAGATAGCGAAAGTAAACTTTTTGATGCCTTAAAAGGATTGAAAAAAGAAATCGATGATCAACTATTACAAAACTCAAAAGTATTAGAAAATGAGAGTTATGTTGAGAAAATGATTATCCGCTTTGTGATAAACCAATTCAAAAATAAAAACAACATTCCTTTAGATCCTGAAACTTCTAAACGTATCAATGGAATGGTTGTAAAAGAATACATGAACGAGTTTTATGGTAGGACAGCCTAAATCTACATTTAATTCTACAAAACAAAGACCCAAAACGAATAACAATAATAATGACTACTACAATACAATTTGAAAAGCAAACCAAAACACTAATTGACGACTTAAAAAGTGTATGCGCCAATTATGGTTTGGGAAATGACGGAAATGAGTTTAAAATTATTACCCAAGTATTTTTATATAAATTCCTTAACGATAAATTTGTTCATGAAGTAAAGCAATTAGATGAAAAAATAGCTGCATCTGATGATTGGGAAAAAACTTTGCGAAGCTATTCAACAGATGATTACGAAATGTTGACCATGCAAATGAGTGAAAGCACAGCTAACATTCATCCTGACCAATTGATCTCAAGCCTATTTGAGCGTCAAAATGAACCTAAGTTTGCCGAAATATTTGATAATACTTTGTTGGATATTGCTAAACAAAACAGTGCTGTTTTCTCGGTTGTTACCGAAAGCGGTGAAAAAATTGTTTTGTTTGAAAACATTAGTAAATACGTAACCGATAAACGAGATGAATTTTGTAAAGCTCTTATAAACAAATTGGTTAATTTTAGTTTTGAGAATATCTTTCACGAGAAATTTGACTTTTACGCTACCATTTTTGAATACCTAATCAGCGATTACAACACTAATAGCGGCGGAAAATATGCTGAATATTTTACTCCGCATGCTGTGGCAAAAATCATGGCACGTTGTTTAGTTGATGAAAGTGTGAGCAATGTAACTTGTTATGATCCAAGTGCAGGATCCGGGACTTTGCTAATGAATTTAGCACATCAAATTGGCGAAGAAAAATGTACGGTTTACTCTCAGGATATATCTCAAAAATCATCTAACTTACTGCGTTTGAATTTAATCTTGAATGATCTTGTACATTCGATTCCTAATATTGTAAAAGGAAATACTATTCTCGAACCGTATCATAAAGAGCAAAACGGACGATTGAAACAATTTGATTACATAGTTTCAAATCCTCCTTTTAAACTAGATTTCTCTGATTATGTAAACGATTTAGATACCAAAGAAAACAACGATCGTTTTTTTGCAGGAATGCCAAACATACCAAAAGCAAAGAAAGACAGTATGGCCATTTATCCTTTGTTTGTGCAACACATTATGTATTCGCTTACCGCAAAAGGAAAAGCAGCTATTGTAGTACCAACAGGATTTATCACGGCACAAAGTGGTATCGAACGAAAAATACGTGAGCAAATGGTAGAACGCAAAATGCTGCGTGGCGTAGTAAGTATGCCATCAAACATTTTTGCAACTACGGGAACCAACGTTTCTATTTTGTTCTTGGACAAAGAAAACACCAAAGGCGATATTGTTTTGATGGATGCATCTAAACTAGGAACAACCGTAAAAGAAGGCAAAAACCAAAAAACACTTTTGTCACATCAGGAAGAAGATTATATTATTGACACTTTTAATAAACACGAAGCCAAAGAAGATTTCTCGGTAGTCGTTTCGTATGAAGATATAAAAGTTAAAAACTACTCGTTGAGTGCTGGACAATATTTTGAAGTAAAAATAGAATATACTGATATTACTCCAGAAGCATTTGCTGCTAAAATGAAAACTTTTGATACCAGCTTAAGTGAGCTTTTTAACGAAAGTAAAACTTTGGAATTGGAGATTCATAATAATTTGAAAGGGTTGAGATATGAGTAGAATTTCAAAAACAACTCTTGGCAATTTAGTTGAATTTCAAAGAGGATATGATTTGCCAAAATCTCAATTTCAAGAGGGTACAATACCTGTCATCTCGTCAAATGGAATTTTAGGCTATCATAATCAATCAAAAGTTAAAGGACCTGGAATAACAATTGGAAGAAGTGGAACTGTTGGTTTACCCCATTTTATAAAAGAAAACTTCTTTCCTCATAATACTGCATTATTCATTAAAGATTTCAAAGGAAATAATCCTAGGTATATTTATTATCTAATTAAAACATTAGGTTTGAATGACTACAAAAGTGGCTCTGGTGTTCCAACTATGAACAGGAATCATTTGCATCCTATTGAAGTTAGAGCATTTTTAGAAAATGAAGATCAACAAAAAATAGCTAAAGTTCTTTCTGATTTAGATGCCAAAATCGAACTCAACAACAAAATCAATACTGAGCTTGAGGCGATGGCAAAAACGCTTTATGATTACTGGTTTGTACAGTTTGATTTCCCTGATAACAATGGAAAACCGTATAAAACTTCGGGTGGGAAAATGGTTTGGAATGAAGAGTTGAAGAGAGAAATTCCTGAGGGTTGGGAGATTAAAAAAATCAGCGAAGTTTCAACAATCAAAGCTGGAGGTGATAAACCGAAAATCTATTCAAATGAAAAATCAAAAACTTATTCAATTCCAATTTATTCTAACGGAATAACGAATGATGGATTATATGGATATACAAATGAAGCAAAAATTCATAAACAGAGTATAACCATTTCAGCAAGAGGAACAATTGGATTTTGTGTTTTGAGAAACCATCCGTTTGTTCCAATTATTAGATTAATTGTTATTATTCCAAATGAATCATGTAGCACAAAGTATTTATTTGAAACAATAAAAAATATTCCATTTGAAAAGTCTGGTTCAGTACAACAACAGCTAACGGCACCACAAGTTTCTCAAATAGATGTTTTATATCCTGCTACTAATCTTTTAAATAAATTTGACCAAATAACTTCGTCTTACATAAACAAGATAGAATTAATTAAAGAAGAAAACCAAGAACTAGCTTCACTTCGAGATTGGTTATTACCAATGTTAATGAATGGTCAGGTTACGGTTGGAGATCTTGAGGAAGAATTAGGTATGGTTGCTGAGCCAGCTCAGATTTATGAAAAAACAGAGAAAAAGATTATCGAAAAAGTCAAAAAAGCAAAAACCACTGCAATAAAATTAAACCCTGTAGATGTTTACAAAAGAACATTACTTGCTGCCGAAATTGTTTTCCAGTTAAAAGACACTTATACTTTAGGTCATTTAAAATTGCAAAAAATGCTATTTCTATGTCAAGAATTAGAAAACATGGCTTTGCCAATGAACTTTCTAAAACAAGCTATGGGGCCTTACGACAATCAGCTTGCAAGATCATTAGATAAGCAGTTTGTAACCAAAAAGTGGTTTATATATCAAAAAGCAGAGGCATTAAAATTCAAACCTCTTGAAAATTGTGGAAAACATAAAGACGATTTTAATAAATATTTTGAAGATCAACTTGAAGGAATTAATTACATAATCAAAAAATTTACAATCTTCACTTCTACTCAAATTGAAGCGGTCGCTACTTTGTACGCATGTTGGAAAGAAACTATTGAAAACAATGAGCTAATCAACGATAAATTAATAATTACTAAGTTCTATAACTGGTCTAAAGAAAAAGAAAAATTTAAAGAAGAGAACTTGGTAAAAGCTTTGGCTTGGATGAGAAAGAATGGTATTGAACCAAAGACTAAACTTAATGAGTAATTCCAAAACAGATATCTGAATGTATGAGTTATAAAATTACCCTTGAAGAGTTTGATAATGATATATCAAGTTATATTGAAAGATTAAAAAATGATCTGAAAAACATCACCTTTGATACAGAAAAAAGTATTCGATTTGTAGTTTCAAATGAGTTAGATTGTAAAAAATTATTCGCCTACAATAAACAAAAAGGCATATATCTTTTTGAATTAAATCTAGACAGTCCAAATTTAACAGGAACAAAAAGAGCTACAAAAATTAAAAATTTTGCAGAAGCTTGGTCTAAAAAAAAGAATGATTCTTTCTTTTCTTCAAGTGTAATTAAAAAGAGATTACAGTTAAGATCAGATTATGATGAGCAGTGGTTGCCTTTGTACATTGGAAAAAACAAAGACATATATGGCCGAATCAAAGAACATATTGATTTATGTCCCACAAAAAATACCTATGCCATGAAATTGAGACATAGAACTAATCTTCATGGATTAGAATTTAGAGTAACAACTATAGAGATCGATGTATTGAACTATGACTTTATAGTTCCTCACATAGAGCGTTCTTTACGGGAAATCTATCATCCGTTAATTGGAAAGCAATAAAATAAAGTAGATATGAGATTAGCAGCAATATACATTGAAGAACATGAATACCTATTTGATAATAAACCTCAAACGATAAATTTTGGCGGGAAGTATATATACAAGTTTAGCAAAAGAAATTCAAGAAATATAATTGTAAGTAGAAAGGAAAACGAACAATATATTGAATCTTTTTACAATATTGCTAATTCAAAATCAAATCTAAATTCAATCAGTGCAATTGTTGGCGAAAATGGCGCTGGGAAATCATCTATTCTTGACTGTATTAGAAGTATGTTTATTGAATACCCTTATGCTTTACCCGGAGGAATTATAACCGCTGTAGTCGAAATAGATGATGAAATAAGAATTTTAGAATCAAATTACACTGTATATTTTGATAGAAATAATGAAGTTGACGATGCTGATTCTGTAGAATTACAACCAATTGAAAACAATAAAATTCAGACCATCTATTACTCTCCCCATTTAGACCTAAAATATAATTTTAATTTCAGTGATTTAGACAAATACGACATTTCAATAGATACAACTATTGAAAAAGATTTAGAAGATCTTGACAAAAAAGGCACGAATGAAAATGGATTCACTTATCATCCGGTTGAAGAATTAGTTTTTAAAAATACCTTGCGTCAAATTTATTTCTTAAGTTCTCCTACTTTTAATGATAATAAAACGTTTAGCGAGATTTTTAATATTCCTAAATATAATAAAGGGATTCTGTTTTTTAGAGATTACAAAATTGATCCTGAATATTGGAATGTTCCAAGAAACTTTAAATATTTTTTTTTAGAAATATTTAAAAAAATAGAAGAGGAAAATGAGCTGTGGACAAATGTTCGAATTTTTGATGAGAATCATAATCTAAAAAATCAAGCCGAAGTCAATTGTTACCTACTCGAGCGAAAAATCATTAGTTCATTTCTCTCTGTAATTATCGAACAAATGAATAAACAAAACACCTTCTTGAACGAAGGTATATTCAAACATGATATTGAGATAGAAGCACCAAAGGATGGAACAGCATTAGATTTTTTTAAATTTTTTCTTGAATTCGGACATATAAAAAAAGGTTCAGAATTTAAAATTTTCAATCATGACAAATCTTTTGAGTTAATTGATTACATATTTGAAATCATTAACAATATAAAAGATGAAAGCTATATATCTAAAAGTTCATTTCATATAAATTTAAATGATCTTGAAAAGATATTAATTTTACACAAAGATGTATTAATTGACTTATTCAATTACTATCCTAAAACAGATGGAATTATCCAGCAAAGTAGTAATATTGATGGCTTCATCAGTTTTAGACCAACAGATCGAAAATTGAGTTCAGGAGAAAATGCCTTATTAAACTTCTATTCTAAACTATACGATTTTATTCAATTAAATTTAACCGAAAAAAGTAAATTTAAAGAAGACAAGCTACATTATATCCTCTTACTGGATGAAGCAGATTTAGGTTTTCATCCTACGTGGAAGAAAAAATATATCATATCTCTAATCAATACAATACCTTATTTTTTCGAAAATTTGAGCACTATACCTAGTATACAAATCATTTTTACTACTCATGATCCATTAACTTTATCAGATTTACAAAATAACTCAATAATCTATTTAAAAAGGGATGGCAAATTCAGCAAAGTTCTTGCATTAAGTGAACCAGAAAGACCAAAAAAGACATTTGGTGCTAATATCACGAACCTGCTGTCGGACTCATTTTTTATTAGTGATGGTTTAATAGGAGATTTTGCAAAGCTTAAAATAGAAGAAACTATTAATTGGATCAACACTCAAAAGGAAAGCAGGATAAAAAAAGTAGATTTATTTAAAGAACAATTAGCTTATCACAAAAAAGTAATCGAATTGATTGATGAAAAAGTGATCAAATTAAAATTATCTGAAATGCTTTCAGAAATTGAAGGAGATACAGATTTTCAGAAAAAAATATACGATCAAGAAATTGAATATTTAATTAAAAAGAGACAAACTTTAAATTAATTTCCAAATTATGCATTACATAGATATCGAGCAGGATAAAATAAAAGTTGCACGTGAATTGCATTACAAATACATGAGATATGTAATTAAAAAGAAATTAAATGGAACCAATTTTAAAGAACCTAAACCTAATCCAGAAATTAAGACCATACAAATTGTCAATGGTATCAATAGTGAGGTCAAAAGGTTTTTAAATGCAGAAAAGAATTTAAAAAAAGTTTTGATTGGATCACCTGAAGAATTAGATACTATAAAAAATAAATTTACCACAAAAAAGCAAATTGCATCCATAAAAAATCTTTTGGATTATGACATGTGGATTGATTACAATCCTAAAAGTACATACTACTTTTACAATGCATACCATTTGGCAAAAGAACTCGATATTCCAACCTGCCCATATTGCAACCGAGTTTACACAAAAACTGTTATATCGCCATCTAAAATAACAAGACCTACTTTCGACCATTGGTTTACCAAAAGTAAACATCCTTTATTAGCGCTTTCATTTTCAAACCTAATTCCCAGCTGCAACATTTGTAATAGTGGAGCAAAAGGTACCACACCTTTTGAACTTCATACACATTTCCATCCTTACCATAAATCTGCAGATCCTGATCTTCTATTGTCTTATAATTTTAGTTTTGAACATACGGATTACTCTACTT
Source organism: Flavobacterium sp. WC2509 (assembly GCF_052683105.1). Taxonomy (NCBI): domain Bacteria; kingdom Pseudomonadati; phylum Bacteroidota; class Flavobacteriia; order Flavobacteriales; family Flavobacteriaceae; genus Flavobacterium; species Flavobacterium sp. WC2509. The sequence continues at coordinate 1,212,886 of NZ_JBQZFG010000001.1, forward strand.
TTACATTTAAAATAATAAATAATAATACCTTTTCTGAAAACTCGACAAAAGCTTTTAAGCTAGAGGAAATCTACAAGATGCATGAAGATGAAATACTTGACTTACGGAAAATCAGAGATGTTTATTCTATTGAATATTTAGAAATGGTCAAAAAGAAAATATTATTGAATAATATTTCTGATGAAGAAATATATCGACTTGCTTTTGGAACTCACATTGAAGAAGATTTATTTGATAAACGACCTCTTAGTAAGATGAAAAAAGATATATTGACAGAATTAAATATTATTTGATTCTAACGCAAAAAAAATGTTGACATGCTAATTTGCCAAGAAGAATAGTTACTAATTAACTACTTTTTGTTCTAAAAAAATAACTGTAGAATCATTTATAAATAAAACTTTTCAATTATATTTTTTAATGAAATAAAATCATTTGCTTCCAGAAAAGTAATTAATTTTTTTCTATCATAAAAAACATCAAGTCTTCTGCCTTTATAATTTCCCTCATTCAATTTTTTTAGATAATCCAAGGCATCGTCTTCAAACTTACAAGAGGTCATATATGCAGCTTTGAATACATAACCATTATCTATCTCGAACTGGAATTTATCTTTTATAAAAGTTAAAGTCCTATTGAAAAACCACTTTACAGTATTTTTAATTTCATAAGTACCTAAAGGAATTTGGTACTCTGAATGATAACCTTTTAATTCAATGACAATTATTTCTTTTGGATTTGACGACCTAATCACATAATCATATTCAAATCCTCTCTTTTCATTTTTATTCGTTTCCTCATTGAATATCATTTTTGAATAGTATACGTTTGTAGTTATATCTGCATTAGGATACTGATGTTTCAAGACTTGATACATCATAACTTCAAACAATGTACCTTTTAATGCTTTTAACTGATCTTCTTGTCCCGAATTTTTAATAGTGGATAACGTTTCTTCTATCGTTTTCTCAAATTCCTCATTTTGCAGTAACTTTTGATTGAACTGTAGTTTAGAAACATTTTCAAGAATAGCAAAAATATTTGAACCATAAATAGAACCAATATCATAACATAAAAAGCCAAGTCCTTTTAAAGTATTTAAAACATACGCAGAGCAACTTTTATAAATTACAATGGGTATGATTTTACGCGTTCCTGAGGTTACCGAATTAATATTTATTTGTACGCGATTTAAAAAACCGTCTACATCCAGTTGGTTATACTCCCTAGACATTACAACATCAACTACAACTAATGTTTGTTTTTCTACACTTGTGGCAACTCTTGCCGAAACTGGATTTAACCCTGTTGCTTTTGTATATCCGAATGCATCCCATACAAGATTATTATGTGCCGCTCCAATTGAAGGAGTTGTTTTATTTCTATATCTATTATTTAAAGTTAATATAAGATTAGATTTCGACAGCCAATCTACAATATCTTTCACAAAAAGAGAGTCAATTACCATTCTAGAATACTGGGTTTTAATCAACTGTTCTTCTGTTTCTTTCACATTGGTATAAAGTATATACTTAATATTATTTTGATCAATCGTTATGTATACAAAGTCCCTATCTCTCAATAATTCTATCAGGTCATCCAGTAAATCATTTTTAGAGTTTCCTTTTAATAAAGGTGAAGCAGTAATTTTCAAAGCCTCATAATATGAAATTACCCCATTATTAATATCTAAACTTTCTATTAATCGATATAAAGGTGGTCTATATTTTTTAGCGATTTGCTTTATAGTATCTTTAGTTAGCTTTTCTGGGTCAAGAAAATAAACAAATTGACCTTTACCAAAAGTCAGAGGAGATGAGGACTTTACGATTCCTTTATTTACAACCCTTTCAATTATTTTTCTGGCATATACATTTGTAACCAAAAAATTTTCAGTGAGTAAATCACACAGCTCTTTGCTAACCTGAAACTTTTTTATTTTAAGCAGTTCTATCACATACTTATCGTATTGATTTTTATTTATTGTATCCATTATTTTGTAATTTGTCACACTGCCCTTATCTTTTCATTTAATAACTTTTATAAGCACGCTAAAAAAAAGAAAAACAGAATCCAGTTAATTTATAAATACTTAATTATCAATATTTTAATTTTTTGAAAAAATAAGATTTCGAGATTTACTATATGTATTTTGTCACATAATATTTTTTTCGTTAAGATAAAAAATTTGAAAATATCCATTATGCTAATATTTTATAATAGTGTTAGCACCCTTTCTCAAGGCTTAAGTAAAAGATTTGAGGCTAAATCCCAGCTCTTGAATTCTTTTTAAATGTTTATTATTTTTGACTTTAGGTATTGCCCAGATTAAAAGATGTTTAGGTCTCGAACTTGCAACATACGCAAATCTTACATATTCACTCTCGCTACTATTCTGGCTAATCCAATGTTCAAAATGCCCACCTTTACTTTTTTTATTGGGAGATGATACAATCAATGCAGCATCCAGAGTTTCTCCTTTAACATCATGAAAGGTTGTCATCCTAACCGAATTTGTGTATGAATTTTGTATAGCTGCTACAGTTTCAGCAACTGGTTTGTCTGCAAAACCTGAAGGTGACTTTATTTTTGTTTTGACGGAATCCCAATTATTAGGATCACGCAGATTATTCCAATAGTTTTTAAGGAAGGATTTTAATGAAGCAGTCCAGTCTTTCCAGTTTACATCATCGAAGGGGAAAATCTTATTTTCAGGTGTACTAATACTTGTGATCAAATCAAATAAAAGTGCTCTCCATTCAAAATTTGTATAATTTTCAGGACAATATTGGTTTTGATGATTTCCTGATCCATTATATCCCAGCATACATAACGATTTACCCAACTGATGCAATGCATTCTGCATATCCTTTCCAGTACGAGGCGTATTGGACCAGCAACTTAAGGCATTAGCAATAAGCTCTATTTTGGAAAGTTTTGAACCAGGTGTATTTTTAAATAAAGAAAGTGTACTATGCGCCCTTGCCAATATGACACTATTATTAATTTCTATTTTTACACTTTCTTCACTAAGACTCAGATTTATATCTTTAATGATATTTATGAAGTTTTGTGGTAAAGAGATAAAATCGCTAGGTTCGTATTCCCATACTAAACAACATTCCTCGGTCAGTAATACTTCATGTCCGATTATTTTTTTTGCTGTTTTACCAGTATTGTAAGACTCCAATCCCATCGCTACATTTACTATATTTTGATTGCTCCTGAAATTTTTTGTTAAGTGTATTTCAGTCATTCCATTCTTAATAATAAAATTATTTATCTTTTCAACATATACTTTTTTAAACTCGTATATTGATTGGTTTCGATCGCCAACAAAGTGAACTTTTGCGCCTGAATCATTTAAGAGCTGTAATATTTCCAGTTGATTAAGCGATAAGTCCTGACATTCATCTATATAAATCACAGGAAAACGTTTAACAATTAAAGATAAAATACTTGCCCTATTTTTTAACATGTAATAACAAAGGAACTCTGCATCCGCATAGGTGGCCAGACCAGCTTTTAGTAATTTTTTTTTGTTTTTCTCTAAAGTTTCTTTTATTGGATTTAATATGTTGCTTAAATCTAAATACCTGCTTTGTGACTGGAGAGTGGGCGGCTCAGTACATTCAAAATAATATTCATTAACCCATGCATCTTTATATGGTTTTACAGAGAGAACAGTTTTGAATGAAGTTAAAAAATCATAACGTTCTTCATTGTCTATAATTCTAAAGCTTTTATCATCACTTTTACTATCATAATTTGCTGTCTTATGTGCAAAAGGATGAAGAAGGTAAGAATGCAGCCATGAATCAATAGTGCCGACAAAATGAGGGTGACGTACAGAACTCACACCGCTATACTTTTTAATTCTATCTGAAATTTCCTTGGCAGCATTTTTTGTAAAGCTTAATACCGCTATACCACAAAAATTATCTTTCCATTCTGCTATTTCATAAGCTGCTTTTATTCCAACAACTTCTGTTTTTCCGCTTCCAGGACATGCGCTTAAATAACAATTTTGTAACATTGGGTGCAAGATAAAATCAAGCTGTTCTTCGCTAAGCTGCAAATCAAGTTTTATTATTCGTGATTGCACGATATTAAGCTTTTCTTCAATTAATAATCTGCCCATCCTTATCGATTTACTGCCCACATTATTGCATCTTCTATATATTTGGGGACAACAAATCCTGAATTGTCAATACTTAATTTAAAAGCAAGCTTTTGAGCAAATTGTCCTTTACCTAATTTTTGTTTAGCCTTATTTTGACTGGTTTCAATGAACTCCAATAATTCATAGGCGATTGAAGCCTTTTCTTCGTTTTTTGCCTTCCATTCTGTATCTGTCCATTTAAGAAGATCAACTTTCCATTTAGTAACTTTTGTTTTTGTCGGTCCTGCAGTATCTAACCAATCAAGAAAAATTGTTAACATTGGTAATAAATTTTTTCCTTCAACCGCTAAATCATATTCAAACGTTTTAAGATTACTAAAAACTCTGCAGTTTTTGGAATTTGTTTCAAATTCTTCTTTTAAATAATATTGAGGATTACAGCAATCACATTTTTTTTCTTGAGTAGGTTTTTCTTCTTTCCTCGGATCACAATCTGTTATACATGCACAGCGAATGGGTATGGATGGAATATTTTTTATTTTCTCCTGATTATCAATATTCTTGTATCCTTTGAATGGCTGCATAAAATGCTCAAAATATATTCCGTTTAAGTTTATAATGGAGACACTAAAGTCTTCTAAAAACCTTGCATTCATACTAGCAGCATATTTATTTTTAATAACAATTCTCGATAATTCTTTAATAACCAGTGCCTCTGCAATTCCCTCTACAAAAATTAAACCTTTCGCAAAGAAAAGTGTCGACTTGGTTATATCCAGCCAACGTTCAAGAAAGTACGCAGATTCCTTGTTGATTTCACAGTCTGAAATTAATGTTGCCAACGGATTTCCTTTTTCCCCTACTGTAAGAACATTCAAAGAACTTAATTTACAAGACGATGTTATGGTAGCTGAATGTGTAGTTAGAATAATTTGAATATTATTAGTTATTGATTGTTCCTCCATGTATTGCAATAATTTTACCTGCAATTGAGGATGAAGGTGAGCCTCAGGTTCTTCAATAAGCAGTATCTTATGTTTCGTATCGGTTAATTCCAATCCCTCCAACTCAGCCAAAACAGTGGCTAGATATAAGATGTTATTGTAACCAAGACTATTTTCTGAAATATCCCTAAAATTTTCAGGTGCAGTATCGGTTGAAATCCTCGGGTAGAAAAGTAATCTTAGTCTTTCCACAATTCTGTCATAGCTAACTTCGGAGAATTGAATTAAGGCATCTTGACCGAGTACGGAGCCTAAACTTTCTTTTAAATATTTTTTAATAGCATCATTGACATTTATAATCGTATCATCCTTAAGCAGTTCTTTATTCAAAGCATTAAACTGTATCTCAAGATTATGCGGTTGCTCCCCTTTTTTAGGCTTATGCCTTTTGAAAAGACGTGATAATCTAGACCCTCTGTATGCTTCTAGTTTGTTTTGGGCATCACGCAAAGGAGGAAGGTAAATACAACTAATGGCATTAAGAAGATCCCATTCAAAAAAACCAACGGTAGATTCCCCGCCCCAAATAGCATGATCGAACTGTCCCCTTCCATTTTGTTTATTAGCTATCTTTTTGTTTAGGTATGCTTTAGTATTATCCGATGCATCAAGCCATGGCAAGTAAGCAACCCCCTCACTATCCTTCAAATCAGAGAACTCTGCATTTACTTCTATATAATCAGCACTTTTTTCAACAGATTTACTGGTAATTGGCTTATGAAACTGAGAATCAGTTATACCAATCCTTCCAAATTCGTCCTCATTGAGAAGTAATCTAACTGCATCAATTACAGCTGATTTTCCACTTCCGTTCTCTCCAATTAAAACGGTGAGTCCAGGATTGAATTTTATTTGAAATTCTTCATTAAAAGCTTTGTAACCCTTAATCTTAAGTTTTGATAAATACATTGCGGTTGGTTAGATAAGATGATAAAAATAGCTAATTTAACCTAAATATGTCTGCTTTATCTTGCAAAGTGAACTATTTTTTTATCTTTAATGCAAATTAATGATCAACTACAAATATTTTTTTTATTGATAATTTGCAGAGCAGTCATTCTAAAATAAAATGTAAATATGGATGTTTTGTATTTTTGGATAAAAGAGTATAAGAATATAGAAAATAAAGGTTTTGATCTTTCCAGTAAAATATCGTTTACCACTGAGGTAGAAAGTATCAGTCCCGATGGAACATTAAATCTAATTTTATCAAAAGAAGAAAGAAGCCCTTTACATATATTCCCTGAAAATATAGTTGATGTTAAAGCTATTTTAGGAGAAAATGGAAGCGGCAAATCAAATTTGCTTGTATGGCTGATCAATTTTATAATGAACAATCAAACCCGCAATTTTGGATTTTTAGTAACGTCTGAATATATAATAGTAAGAGATAAAATAAATTTCATCTCTTTTCCAGAAGAGGTATTTGGTAAAAAATTATTATTTATCCAACCAGAAGATCTCGTAAATTTTAATAGAATTAATACCTACAAAAATAAAGTACAAAAAAGTGAAGCTTTCGGAATGATCGCTAGTAATTTGATGGAAACATACTTTAAAAAAAAATATTTAATCTATTATTCCCCTGCGCTGAATCAGGACAATTTTTACAACAGTGAAGGGGTGCAAAACAGCTATTTTCGCTGGCCTAGTGAAAAGTTAAACTATTTTGACATCTCCACCGAATCACTTATTGTCAGTGATTATAATAATCATAAAAATAATTTAGATTATATGATTACCGGTGAAAGCGAATTACTATCGTATAAATTTCTAGAATCCTTGCGGGCTTTGGATTTCTTAAGCACCGAGAAAGAATTGGATCTGACCATAAATTTTCCAATCCATAATATTGATATAGGATTTACAGGATTTAACTCTAAATTTTGGGATAGTGTTGATTATTTAGTATCCGATAATTCAAATAGAGAAAAAGTTATAGGTAACTTATTAGACTTTGATAAAATTGATCCTTTCCAATTAGATAATGAAGAAGCATTTTTTGCAGAATTTTCAAAAGAAATTATGTATTGTATTATAAGTTATCAGTTGAAGTATTATTTTAATTTTTCTAAAGAACAATTATATCCTTTGGAAAGATTAGGTAATAATCTAAGAGATAATTATAATCCAAAATTAGGCTTTTATGAGTCAATTTATGAATACTTAAAAAAAGGCGACGTTTTTACTGAAGAAGATGCGAATTTTATGATTGAACAAATTCAAGAAGCAAGAAGCTATTTTGAATCAAAATTTAAATCAGGTGAAATTATTTGCAAGGGCGACTATGGATTATCAGTACCTGAATTCAGTATCAGGTCTATAATTAAAGATTTCCTGCAAGCCCCCTTGTTTGTGATAAAAACATCTAGGAAAGAAGAAGAAAGGGTGATAAGACTTAACATGTTTGGGTTTGATCTTCATGGGCTGAGTTCCGGTGAAAGAAATTTTCTCTCTCTTTTTTCAAGGCTTAATTCAATTAAGAAACATATAAAAGACAACAGGGAAATATTATTTCTCATTGACGAAGGAGAATTAGGTTTTCATCCACAATGGCAAAAAGAATATTTTAAGCTTATTACAGATTTCATAAAAAAATTCTTTGCAAATAATAAAGTACAATTAATAATTACTTCTCATTCTCCATTTTTAGCATCCGATTTACCTAAGGAGAATATCATTTTCCTAGAAAGAGATGAAAACCAAAAAACCAAAATTAGTGATTTGAGCGAGCATCAATTAACCTTTGCGTCGAACATTCACTCGCTTTATTCAGACGCATTTTTTTTAAAGGGAGCAACAATAGGAAGTTTTTCGAAAGATATCCTAAACGAAATAATAGATTATCTCAAAGGAAATAATTTTTCAGACGAAAAAAATAATAAATACCGTTCTATTATTGAAATAATTGGTGAGCCTGTTATCAAACGCAAGTTAGAGGACTTATGGATACAAAAACTGGGTAAAGAAGAGGAATTGCACATATTGAAAAAACGAATCTCATATCTAGAATCATTATGATAAAAGTTGGCAAATCACCTTTCGAAATAAAACAAATGGCCAATAATCATTTTGATTTATTGGACAGTGTCTTTAACATTACCCATAAAATTGAAGTCCTTTTAAATGACAAACAGATGAAACTTTGGGAAAGAAAGCTTTTTTCTGCATTGCAAAGAGACCTAAGAAAGATCATAGTAGGTACGCCCTCAGACTTAAATATCATACAACAAAAAATCACTCCTCTTTATCAAGCGTACATCAGTAAAAAAACTGAAGGGATATGGGGAAATAAAAAAAAGGCAGCGATAAAAAAAGCAAATGAAAAAATATTTACAATTTTCGACTATAGTGAATTTATAAAAAAATCAGATGCCTTGTATGCATATAACTTTACCGAAAATCTCAATATAAATGTTTGTGTTTATTGCAACAGGCAATATACTTTTACTCTTAGGGAGCTAGATGGTAAATGCAGACCTACCTTAGATCACTTTTTCGATAAGGGGAAACATCCTTACTTCGCACTCTCTTTTTACAATTTAATTCCATCCTGTTATACATGCAATTCCTCCTTAAAAAACAAATCTAAATTTACGTTTGAAAATAATCTTCATCCTTTCTTAGAATCTATGTTTGAGGTTTTGGATTTTACTATTGATATAAGTAACGTGGATTTTGTTGACGGAGGTATTAAAGAGTTCGAAATTTCATTAAAACCATCAGCAGTGTGCACTGATATTGATTTAATCCGCAAGGCCAAAGCAAATGCTGAGGTTTTTAAATTAAAAGAATTATATAGCGGTCATAAAGATTACGCAGCGGAAATAATTCAGAAAAGTTATTATTATGACCGATCAAAAATTGATGAATTATTTGAATTTAAAACTGCTACAGGCAAAAGTTTATTTGAATCCCGAACCGAAGTAATAGAATTTGCGTTAGGAAGCTTTATTTCAGAAAAAAAATTAGGAAAAAGAACTTTAGCTAAATTTACACGAGATATTGCATTTGATCTTGGATTAGACAAGGTTTTGTAAAAAAAATACTAACAAGAGGCGTTTACTCAATATACCTTTTAAGTGTCAAACGCCCCGTAATTACTTATAGAATACAAAGTTGTAGTTAAATTATTAAAACAGGGCTATTCAGTTAGAAAAACAATTAAACTTACTGACAAATGCAGTGGTACAGTTCAAAAGATAAAAAAACTATTAAATTAATATAGCATGAGCTTTTATCAAGATCCATTAGTAGATGAAAATTCCAAACGAAGCGAAGAATCTGTAAATGCAGTCAAAAGCCTATTTACAAGAAAAAAAGGATTTATTTCTCGTGAAGAACACCCTGACTATGGTGTTGATTTTGATGTAGAACTCGTGACTTCGTGTGAAGGTGCGAGCTCGAAAAAGTTTGCTATTCAAATTAAGAGTACCTCTTCAGTGAAAACCGCTAAATATGGTAAAAAAAAATTCTTAACATTACAATTTAAAACCTCACGCCTTGGTTATCTTGCTCGTAGAGAGCCAGCCTATGGAATCATTATTTTATACGACGAAGAATTTCAAATATGTTATTATGACTATGTAGAAGAAATTATTAAACGTCTTGATAATATTGATACACGTGATGGATGGAGAGAGCAAGAAAGCGTAACAATTCTACTTCCAAATAAAATATTAAGCGATGATGAGCTACAACATATTCATAAAAAATTCACTGTACGACATGATAACAGTCACCTATTACTGTTAGAATATGGTTCCAAGTTTAATATTCCTGTCTTAGATACTCTGGATCAACAAACCAGTTTAAAATTAGATATTAATAATTCTGCAGACGTAGCAAATTTTCTAGAAAAACTTGGCGGTGTACTCTATAACGAGCATGAATTTGAACGGATACTTCAATTACTCTTAAAAGTAAACAAAGAACATGTATTAAAGAGTCCAGAACTAATATTTCTTTCAGCTATCACTTATACCCAACAGGGCAATATTATAGAGGCTGAATATTATATTAGAAAAGCATTGAAAATTTGCGAATCCCTTAGTCAAGAGCAAATTAGCATTATTGACTTCTCACAAATTAGAATTGAATTTCTGAAAGGTAATATTGATCGAATTGCTTTTCTTGAGAAGCTAAAAAAAATATCAGTAGCTTCCAACCGAGTTGAAAATCAATTAATCATAGATATTAATATTGTTTTTTTTGAGCTTACCTCTAGTGTCATTGAAGATAAGTTTAAACCTGAGATTCTAGATAAAATTTCAAGCTTGATACAACGAATAGAAAATGCTGAACTCACTGTTGAAAAGAAGCACCAATTAAAGGTTTTCCATTCAGAGAATCAGCATAATTTTGCTATCCATACTTTTATAAATACTTATAATGATTTTAAACTTAAGGAAAGTTTAAAAATAGCTGTACCATATTTTGAAAGAGTACAATGTGGAACACAAACCAATTTGCTCACTAATACAGCAGAGGAAGCCGTTCGAAAAGCCTATTATTTTAGTATTAAAAACAAAAGACCACTTCTAAAAGCAAGTGCTGCTCATCAGTTGTCTAAAAATTTTCTATCACTTAGATCTACACTGTCGATAGTGGCACCAGAGGATAAAATGGCCATTGATTTGACTAAATTGATTAAAATGTACTCTGCCTATCATAATCTTGCACTTATAGGATATAATGGTTTTTTAGATTTGCAAATGTTTCAAAATGCGCATGAAGCTTTGACGACAGCATATGAGATTCAACAACTCTGCCTATTGTCTTCAGGCAATTTAGTTGGCAATTTAAATCCAGAAGATATTCTTAAAATAGTGCGAGAAATTGAGTTAGCTTATGATTTTCAAACATTTGAATCAGTTATTTCAAACTTGGCAGGGTTTCATGAGCAAAAAAAACAAGATCCTGGAACCATACTTTTGCACTCCAATGATGAGATAATAGAAGACATGGCAAAAAAAATGCTGAATGCATATGGACTTCCGGAAAATAGACTTGTAAATATTATACATAGCCTAAAAATGATGAAGATTTTTCACCAACGTTGCAATAATCCAAATATAGAGTTACTCGAGGACCTGAGACATACTCAAAATTTTTCTACCACATATATTACAGCACCACCATATATCTTACGTGAAAAAACATCAAATCGACAAACGCGACCGAATACTGATATTGAAGTTCTATTAAAAGAATTTTCAGATATTATTACTTTATAATATAATTTATGGAGTCAAAAACTAAAAACTTTATACAAGAGATTACTTCCATACAGGAAATAGAAAATCTGTCACAAAATGTGATAATAAGTTCTATGGATGGCAAATCCCATATTAGCAAAATAAATAAGGAGTTCAAATTATTATTCAATGGAATTTTTGAATATCCAATTGATGGCGCAGTAGACATAAATATAAAAGGCATCTCATACAATATCACTTCATATGACTTCGACACATCTTTCCGTAGGCCATTTCATGATGTGCCATGCGAGCATACTTTTGATATTGACGGTATATCAAGAGGCATCGTTGATGGAAAGACTCAGTTCCGAATGTTTTTCTTCGACACGTCAAAAAGTGCAAATCTATTTCACTTCAAACTTGAATCTCCAAAATATGATGGAATAATTCCAGGGGCATTCAACTGCACGCGCGTAAATATAGAAATGTCTCGATATGATATCGTTCAACATAAGCAAGATGAAATTAGTTATATAATTATAGAAAACCTTGACCCAGTAAGTCTTGAATGCTTTAAGAAAGATTCATATGCCATCCAGAAAGGAATTGGATTTCTTTGTGGCTATATGCCGGGAGGCGAACATTATATTTTTTCTGGAACAGATTTTCAGTATAACCGTTTAGCACGTGAAGCGTTAAAGTCAATATATTACCCAGTTATGTCAAATCCTTATTCATTTTTAATATTACAGAACCATAAGGATATTGCCAAGAAATATGAAACACTTCTTACTGTCTTACCATCATCGGTAATCTCCACATTAGTATCTCAAATAAAAAATAATGAAGAACTTTCTGTTGCAATACTATTTTTGATGGAAGTATCACATATGAAATCAATAGTATCTTTGCCTGGCGTCCTCTCGGTTATATTAGAGTCATTAGCCAATGTAATTATCAATCCGATGTTGATAAAGACAAAACTGATATCAGATGAAAAAGTGGCAGAACAGATTATTGGTGATCTTAATCAAGTTTTGGACAAATACAAAGCAAAATTGGATACAGAAATAATAATTAAAATAAAGCGTAGGCTCACTGCATTGAATCACCCTATAAACACAAAAAAGATTACCAATGCTATGAAACTCCGTGAGCCCTTTGACCAGTTGGGTATCGTACTTTCAGCTTCAGACGAAAAAGCCATCGATTATCGGAATGCTTTACTACACGGAAATATTCTCATGAATGCTAATATATCTAGGAGCAGCAAAGAGATAGATGACCATATGCTATATATAACAGCAAAGCTTTATACATTAATAAGTAAACTTATTTTAAAGAATTGTGGTTATAGTGGATATGTAATTAATCAAGCAAAATTCTACAACTACTCAAATGCAGATAATGAGCTAGAATACTTTGAACTCATTTAAGTCTATATGTTATAGAAATTTTGATTACAAATATTATCCAAAAAAAATTGTGCAAATTTAGAGTAATATAGTTTGCACATTAATTTCAATAGATTTTATTAAAAGATGTGACAAAAACTTGTGAACTTTATAACTATACTCCAAATATGCACAAAAGCCCTAAACAATTAGTCTTGTATTATCTATTTCCAAAATATGACCATTTTTATTGCTTAGGCACAAGAAACACTTTCTTTCAAAGTAAAAAAATACCACTATTTAAAACAGTTAATTTATTCTCCATCAAGATAAAAGTACTAGGTTTAAAAATACTACACTATATTTTTTTCGAAATAATGAATCTCTTATTTAATTTCCAAAACCTAAAACTCCTCTTATTTTAGGTGCATAATTAGTGTTGATTTCAAAGTTAAATATATCTGCCACCGATAAAGGCTTCTCTACTTCCAACTCATGACCTAGTTTATTCAATAGAATATTCGTTCTCTTTACAGACAAAGCCTTGAACTCGTAAATTAGAGAAAGTCTTCCTTTTCGAAGTAGCGCTTTATCAATATTCTTAACATCTGTATTGAAAGTAGCAATAATTTGAATTCCGAGACTCTCTCCTAATAAACCATCTGTCAGATTTAATAACATCGATAGATTTGAATTGCGAACCTCCTCCCTAGAAGTAATCAGTTCTTCAGAATCCTCTATAACTAAAATTGAATTTCTATTCTCCAGTAAAAACGGCGTCATATTAATATTATCAAGCTCTCCTGCCATTTTTGGAGAAATGAATATTACCTTTTTTCTAACTTGATGAATTAAATATTTAATATAGGTACTTTTTCCTGTACCTGGATCACCATGAAAAAGATACAGTCCAGTATGATCCATCTTATTTAACTGTTTGACTATTATTTTATGCATCGATGAAAAATCTTCATTATAATGCAGATTGAAGTCAATTTTAGGCTTTTTAATATGTAATTCTTTTGTCACCAAATCTCCATCACGAGCAATAATTAAATTGATATCGGATGACTTTTTTTGAATTTTTATAAATTTTTTACATTCTTCGAAAAGCAAACTGATCTTCTCATCTTCACTTTCAAATAGAATATAAATATTGCTAAGTTCTACATTAAGCATAATTTCATTATCTAAAAAATAAAAATGATCGACAAACTCCATTTCTTTTTTTGCGGAATCAAAATCTTTCCTGTAATGTTGCTTGATAATCTGAAATTCATATTCCTTTTCAAACCACTTCTTAAAAGATACAATATCAATATTATCAATAGACATATAGTTCGGTAATGTATTATAATAGCCAAAATACATTCTAAAGCAATTCACATAAGACCCACGGCCATCCAAAATCTCAAAGTTATTTTTTATTAAACTTATTTCTTTTAGAACTTCCTGTTCTGATATTTTTTTTTCCATACGATCTATAATTAATTTACTTACCAAAATTACTGGGGCAAAGTGCCAAAATATGACGTTATAAATTATTGATTTGTACAAATTAAGATTTTAAGAAAAATTAAAAACTCCGTCATAAATTGGCAGACAAATAAATTATCTTTGAAAAACAAATAAAGCATTATGTCTAAACTAATATATTTCAAAAGGTATCTTTACATTATAGATCGTCTAAGAAGCCGTCCTTGTAACTTCTCAGATTTACAAGTTCACGTAATGCGTAAACTTGTAAATGAGGATATTGATACTACGTTTGAATACGCGATTCGTACCTTTGAACGTGATAAAAAAGATATTGCAACATTATTTGGTATTGTAATAAATTACAACCGAAAAGATAAAACTTATAATATTGACGAAGAGGAGATAGAAGATCAGTCGGTTACCAGAATGATAGATGCCTTTTCTATTCATCATGCCTTACAAGAAGGAAACAAATTATCTCCTAGTGTGTTTTTGGAAAAACGAAAGTCATCCGGAACCGAACATATTTACGGTATAATACATGCCATTCAAAATCTGTTGCTCCTAAAATTCACCCATAAAAAACATTGGGAAAGTGATTATTCAGTACGTGAAGTAAAACCAATTGCGATAAAAGAATCTCATCAGCGCTGGTATTTGGTCGCCTTAGATAAAAAAGACGATATTGTAAAAACTTTTGGATTGGATCGCATAACAAACCTAACTGTCACAAATACCAAATTCAAACCGATCCTATATAATGTGGAAAAAGAATTCCAACATGCCTTTGGTGTCGAAACGTATTCGCCGGCAGAAAAGATAATCTTACAGTTTTCAAAACAGCAGGGGAACTATATCAAAACATTTCCTCTTCACGAATCTCAAAAGATTATAAAAGAAAATGACGATACACTACTTTTAGAAATTTATATACATACCACCAATGATATTGTAATGGAACTATTAAAATACGGAGCAGATGTAAAAGTAATCTCCCCTATTAGACTTCAGAATGAAATAAAAAGTAAAATTTCACAAATGGCTAATCTCTATATTTAATGAATAGTTTTACTGCGATAGATTTTGAAACTGCAACAGGATATAGAAATAGTATTTGTTAAATCGGACTGGTTAGAGTTGAAAATGGAATCATAATCAAAGAGATTAGTTTATTGACACAACCACCAGGCAACTTCTACTGGAGCCGATTTACCGAAATTCATGGAATCTCATCACTGCAAACAGTTACTGCTCCAGTTTTTGATCAAGTTTGGCATATCATAAGACCATATATAGAAAATCAAAATGTAGTGGCACATAATGGCTTTGGATTTGATTTTCCTGTGTTGGAAAAAACACTAGATTATTATAATTTACTCATTCCTAACTTTAATAAAATCTGCACTTATAAGATTTATAAGTCAAACTTGGCTAACTTGTGCAAAGAACATCAAATATTCCTTAATCATCATGATGCTTTAAGTGATGCTAAGGCTTGTGCTGAGCTGTATTTGCGGAGTTTCAACACTTAAACTAAAAAACATTAACATAAAAACAACTAAAAATTTTGGAGCAACAAAAAACATTTGGAGAGATAATCAAACCTTATTTCTTTACCATTCCTGATTATCAAAGAGCTTATTCTTGGGGTGAAAAGCAACTTATTCCTTTCATTAATGACATACTAGAATACTATGATAAAACTAATGACCTGGAGTCTGAGGATAAAAATTATTATTTGGGTCACTATATTTTGGAAGGAGAAGTTGGATCCAACAATTATGAAATTATAGACGGTCAACAACGTATTACTACTGTTTATTTATTTTTGTTAGTATGCAATTATCTGAAAAAAAATTGCGAATACTATAAACAGATTAATTTGATACCTGTTTCTTATGACAAGGATGGCCTAAACATTATAATAAATACCTTAGAAACAGGTGGAGAAAATATAATTATAAAACTAACAGAATTAATAAGCGATACCAAAACAAGGACCATGTCTTTCATTAGAATGGTGGAAGCTATCAAGTTATTTATTGATTCTTTTTCAGGAGAGAAAAAGTTGCCGAAATTGGAAGTTGATGAAATTGACAAATATGTGGAGGTAATAGACAAAGCACATTGTTCTGTTGCCACATATAATGATAAAGCGGTTGCTTCACAGATTTTTGAATTGCATAATACACGCGGGATAGCACTTTCTGAGACTGAAAAAGTGAAAGCTTTATTAATGAAAAATGTTTACATCAACTCTCAAAATCCACATTTAGATATTGAGAAAATTCAAAATGCTTTTGCACGTATTTTTGAAATGGAAGAGAAAGCAAGTGATGTATGGCTACGTGGGGATTTATCTTTAGACAATATTTTGATGTATCATTTACAAGCTGTAGAAGACGGATATAAAAATGAAGAATTTGGCTTACCTCAAGGAGTAGCTGGCGATAATGGTTCATTTGAATATGTTAAAAAAGCATTAACTAAAAAAAATGAAAAGACTGCAATTGTTGAGTATGCAATAAATGTAGCTGAGCAATTTGAGAAATCAATGGATATTCTTACAAACAAAATACCAAAAGCTGACGAAGAAAATCCTCTAATTGGCGATGCTATGTTATTAGATAAAAACCGAAGCATTATATTCTTATTGCGAGCTTTCAGATCGGGAAATCCAACTGAAAATAAATTAATCGAGCGCTGGGAAAATTTTCTAATTTGTTATGAAATAATATATTGGAATGGTTATTATTATAACGCAAAAGCCTACAGAAGTACATTTCAAAGTATTTACAAAGCAATCGAAAACGGCTCTAATTTAGATAAATGTAATGATTTACTATCAAGCTTCTACAAAGGAGAAAAAAAATTTTCATACCATTGGGAGCATTTAGGAAATAACGCAAATAAGTTATTTGAAGTTGAGAAAAAGAAATGGGTCAAGCATGCTTATGGATGGAATAAAACTGCCTATTTTCTATATAAATTTGAAATAGAACATGGCGCAGATTATAAAGATATAAGGAAGAATATTTACAAAAAAGATTCCATTTCAATAGACCATATTGTTGCTAGAAGTATTGAATGGAAAGACTTAGGAATTGAAAACTATTTTGAAAATAAAGACCACGCAGATATAATATGGAAAGAGATCAATAGTGTTATCAATGGTATCGGAAATCTTTCTTTGTCGACCTCAAGTGCTAATTCGTCTGATTCAAATAGATCACCAAGCAAACACTTAAATTCTTTCAAAAAATTTGGATTGGTCAAAACCGCAGAACAAATCGAAACTTGGACAAACCCAAATGAATTTGCTCAAAAAATAACAGAAAGAAACGAGTCTATTAGAGAGTTTGTAAAAGAGCGCATAATTAACAAAGAAGATATTTGGAACTAGGTTAATATAAAATAACATGAGTCATTTAAGAACAGCGCACACTACAACTGAATTAACGGCAATTTTTGAAGAAAGAGGGATACCTGAAAGATACTTTGATCAATTTTTAATGTATTATAAAACTCGCTTCAAAGAATTATTGAAAGAGAACGAGCAGTACAAAGATGAGGATTTTGCTGAAGGAGAATCTGTTCAGTTGGATGCTCTTTTTAGCACAATGCTACATACGGACTGTATCATGAAAGAAATTACAAAAGGTCACGGAGACGAATGGGCATTTGCTATAGCTGATTGTAGCGAAGAAGATGAACGTGCCCATATACTTATTTACAGTAACTTAAGAAATTCAAATCCAGAATTAGCTAAAAAAGAACTATTGATTCTTTGCAAATCATATGCAGGTGATGAATTTTTTGAAAAACATTTCATTTCTAAGTTTGAAGAAGGTTGTGATTATTTTCGTTATTCAGAAAGAGCTAGTAAGTATTCTGAAATCTATAAAAAGAAACTGGCTGAAGGGAAATCAAAAAACTATGCCCATCAATATGCTGATCTAATATCTTGCGAAGAATTCAATGAAATCTACTGCGAGGAATATGCTTACGCATATGACAAAGCACTAAGTGAGGGTAAACCTGAGGAATACGCGAATGTATTTGCTTTTCAGTACGGTTCCTCATTAGTGGACATTAAGAGCCGATATGAAATTTCTGATGATGAAGAAATGCTAAATTTTGCAATTGAAAGGGTCAATATTTTCATGAAAGCTTGGGAACATAATCAAGAGCTCCAATTAACTAATTTTGCAAGATTTGCCGAAATGTACGAGCAAATTCATTTGAATACATACTACAATGATCAAGATGAAACACCTTTAATAGAGAGTAATGAAATTACTAAAGATATTTTAGAAAGAACCTTACATGCGTACATGAAATTAGAAAATAATAAAAGTTCAAATTGAATCTAATAACAAGCATATGAATAAAGTAAATGAACTTTTAAATCAAATTACTAAGATCAAAAGTAAGCATGATAATAAAACGGGGGCAACTGGAGATAATTACAACATATTTACTGTAATGAATATGGAACGCAGTGAAGTCAACACCCATTCCTCAATTATTGGCGATTTACTAAACCCTAATGGCACGCACGGCCAAGGACGAATCTTCTTGGATCTTTTTATTGAAGAAATACGCAATTCATTCGGTTCTGATATTGAATTGGATGATTTTGGTCCCTTGGTACGAGATAAGATCTGCGAACGTACAATAACAAAAGAAATAAATTGGGAAAATGTATCTGGGGGAAGAATTGATCTTATTATCGAAGATTACCGCAGTCTATTAATCATTGAAAATAAATTAGATGCAATTGATCAAGAATACCAGCTGATAAGATACAATAATTACGCAGAAACCAAAAATGATAAAAAAAATACTTTGTTGTACTTAACACTAGATGGCAAAAACTTAGAACATGAAAAACCATACACGAGTGAAGGTGGCTTATATATTGAAGGTCAAAATTTCAATTATAAAAACAGAGAAGCATATGAAAACACTTTAAGGAAAGGGAATTTTTTCAAGTGTTTATATTTCCCTATCTCATACAAAATTCACATTCGAGACTGGATTACAAGATGTATTGAAAAAACAGACAATAGCCCTTTTCTTCAAACGATACTTAAACAATATTTAGCTTTAATAAAAAAAATAACTTTTCAAACTATAAGTGAAGAAATGAAAGAAGATATAGTTAACACAATCTTAAACGATTCAAACGAAACGACAGAAAATATAGAAAGTGCTTTTGCAATTTCAGGCACCATATGGAATTTAAAAAAACGTTTGTATAATGATTTAATTAATAATTTAAAAAATAACAATGAAGGATTTGATATTGTTGAAACAGATCATAAAGACTATTACGGGGTCGATGTTCTTTTCGAAAATAAAATAAGAGTCCTTTTTGGCAAAAGAAAAGATAAAGATTACTGCGATAGTGTTTCTTGTGGATATCAAATTAACGGTGAAATATTGCAATCTAATATAGATAAATATTTAGCATCAGGATTTGAAATCCACAATGGATGGATCTACAAATGGATTAAAAATGCCACTTGGGGTGATTCACCCGATATATGGGCAGACGTATCAAAAGGTAAAACTGGAGAAACTTACAAGGAAATAATTTCGTCAATAAATGAAATTATTGAAATTGAAAAATCATAAAAAGAGGCGGATTGCTTTTTTTTATTATATACTTTTCTTACCGTCACATTTTGACACACTAGTCTAATTTCTTTGTACTTGGAAAAGCCGAAAAACCATAAAAAGTAGGCAATCAATCTAAAAATAAAAATTATGTCACAAATGATTACCAAAGGAGAAGAATTAATTAGGATCAACCCTACTAACAGCAATAAAATTGAATACTCAACTACCTCTGGCAGGTCATGGCATGTAAGGTATTCTGGATCTTCATATGGGAATTTTCAAGATTTAACAGATAATGGTAAAGAAATACTAGCAAGTACCTCAAAAGGTCTTTATTATTCAACTACCAACGGAAGAAGTTGGCATAAGAGAAATTAAAGAATCTGTTACAATTATTATGAGCGACGCACTTTGACAGTGTGTCGCTTTATTTTTACTCAATAGTAAATTAACCTTTTTTCCAATGATACGAAATTATGATGAACTAATGATTTGCATAAAAAACATAGAAAAGCAAATTCCTAAACTTAAAACAGAACAACAAAAGCAGATTTATGATCTAAATTTTAGGAAGGCAAAAATTGTCCTATCACAAAAACAGCTTATAGAATTGCAGATTCTAAATTACATCGGATATTATGAAGAGAAAATTAAAGACCGCTACCTTGAAAGCAAATTGTATAATCCAAAATTAAAGTCTTTGAAAAAGTTTTATCAAACTAAAACTATTGCAGATGATTTAATATATTGTTTAATGCAACTTATAACGGAATATGATGAACTAAAAAATGACTTGTGGATTTTTTCAGCATTACGTTTAAATCATGCCTTCACAATAAAAGAAAAAATAAAAAAATTAATATTTAAAATGGAGGAAATTCATTTTGAACTAGCTAATGCAATACTACTTTCGAATGCAAAAATTAATGGTAAGCAAGTAATTAATTATAATCTGATAGTAGATTTTTTCCATAGTTATTATACATGCAAAATAGAAAACTTACAAGAAAAACTAAAGTCTATAGAATCAGGTTCAGAATTCATTCAATCCCTTAAAAAACTTGTTAATCCAGTAACAATAAAAATGATCGAGTTCGAATTAGAAAATAAAAAAGAATCAGAAGAAACTACAATTGAACTAGATGCAATATTAAATACAAAACAATGTTTTGAGAAACTGAACAAAATTATTCATAAAAAAATTTCTACCTAGTTATTTATCAATACCATTATCCTTTACCACTTATCAAATTTATGAGTACTTTTATTTGTAAAATGTTGACAAATGGAAACTACTAAGCTGACTAGAAAAGAATTATATGATTTAGTTTGGTCTACCACTATTTCAAAAATATTAGAAAAATATGCTTTGTCAAATGATGGCTTCAAGAAAATTTGCAAAAAGTATGAAATCCCTCTCCCCGAGAATGGATACTGGCTTAAATTAAAACACAATAAACCATTCAAAAAAAAGATACTCAATTTAGATTTCAATGGAGATAATAAAATTGAGTTTACAATTAGAGAAGTAGGAAGTATTATCAATATTGATCAAACTCCCTTAACTATATTGACAAAACAAATTCTGAGTGATAAAAATGCTCCCCTGAAAGTTGCCGAAAAACTAACAAAACCTGACATTTTAATAACCCAGACAAAAGACTCAAAATCTAAAGGCGATTATAATTTCTACAATTACAGAACAAGTAAAATAGACTTATTATCAATATATGGAGTTGAAAAAGAAAATCTCAACCGAGCATTCTTAATAATGGACATGTTCGTAAAACTACTACGCTACAGAGGACATTCATTCAAAAGAGACATTAATGGCGATGGACCTCATATCATTATAAAAGAAATTTCTTTTCCTTTTAGCATGCGAGAAGCAAAAAAAAGAATTCCACCTGAAAAAAATTCATATAGTTCAACATATCTTTCAACTGGTATCCTAGTTTTAAAAATTGGAGAAAGCTTTAGAGCTCAAGAATGGAAAGACGGATCAATTAAACTTGAAAATCAAATAGCAAAAATAGTAGCAAAACTCGAAATCGATGCCGACAAAGAAATAATTCGAAAGGAAGAATCTCGAATTTACTGGCTGAGATATGAAGAAGAAAAAGAGCGAAAAAATCAAATAAAAAAACGAAAAGATGAGGAAATTCAAAAATTTAATAAACTTGTCGAACTTTCCAAGCAATACAACCAATCTCTTTTAATTAGAGAATATATTAAAGCAGAGCATCAATACGCAATTTCACATAACGATTTAACCCTCGAAAAATTAGAGTGGATAAAATGGGCAAGCGATAAAGCAGACTGGTTGGATCCCCTGATCAATAAAACTGACGAAATCTTAGATTCTGAATAATTTAAACCTATAACAAAAAAAGGTTTCGGCCTATACAGCCAAAACCTTTTCGAATACTATGCTCCAGCGCCTAATGTTTGAATAACACCAACTGTCCAGATAATTGGTTTCCATAATATAACAAAGCCAATGATTGATAATATTGAAAATACTGCCCAAAAAGAAAAGCCATAAGCTAATGTAAACTCACGGAAGTAGCTCAAAAGAAAATAATAAACTCCAAATGGAATTGCAAGAAAAGCTACAGCTATCCAAACAATACATTTTATAAGAAATGCCACAATATTTAATAATACTTGAAATAACATAGATTTTGATTTTATGACTTGCGTCTGATTAAAAATTAATTAATTTAAAAAACATGTATCTTAGCTTTTATAATTCGAGGAAAAAGTATCATCATCTAAAGCTCTTATTAAACCAGTAACCAATAGAGATATCCCAGCACTTATTATTCCTGCTGTTTTAGGATTTTTTCCTGAATAATTAGCAATCGCAACTCCGGTTGCCACACTTGTACTTAAAATGGTACCTAGACTACTAAAGTCTAATTCGCTGTCTTTCTTTTTAAATAAATTTTTCATAATTCTTGTTTTAAAATTTCGGAGCTAAATTATTGCCCAAACGCGACAATTAGTGTCGCTTATTATTTATTTGAAAGAAGTAACAAGCGACACTAATTGTCGTTTTTGTTTTTTAATTTTGAAATATCAAAAAAAGAAAATGGAAGAAAATCAAACGCACCTGAATTCACCGCAAGTATATCGCACTAAAATCCTAGTCGAATTATTAAGAAAACACCAATCAATGGATCGTGACATTCTTATAAAAGAAATATCTGTTAAAGAAAATAAGAATCTATCGGTACGTACAATACAACGATATGTAAAAACATTAAATGAAGATTATGGTATCATTATCACGCTTAATAAAAGCACTAACCATTACTGGTTAGACGAAGAAAAATCAGCAAATATCGAATCTTTTTTGAGTCATATTGAAATTCTATCAACAGCTGAACTAATTAAGTCCAGCTTTAACGAAACAAATAATGCATTAGCTTTTGTTGAATTTGAAAACAAAGCTACCATTTCCTCAATTCCAAATTTTAAAGTTATTTTGGAAGCTATTCATCAAGCCTTACCTATTAGTTTTGGGCACTATAGTTTTTACCACTTAAAAGAGGAAGATTATACATTGAAGCCATATTTTTTAAAGCAATATCAAAATCGCTGGTACGTTATTGGTGAAACTGAGAAAGGGTATCGCACTTTTGGAATTGATCGATTAAAAGACATTACAGTAGGCACTAAAAAATTTAAGCAAAAAACTGAAGAAGCCATAGATAAATTTAGAAATGTAATCGGTTTAAATTATGTTGATCATAAAATGGAAAAGATACAACTGTCTTTCCACATTTCACAAAAACCATATATTGTCTCGCTACCTTTACATCATTCTCAAAAGGAAATCATCACGCATAACGAAAACAATTTTGATATTGAGCTAAGTATTCATCCCAATTTTGAGTTTAGACAGCAGGTTTTGAAGTATGGGAGTTTGGTTAAGGTCGTTGAACCGAAATGGTTAGTGGTGGAGATTAAGGAGGAGTTGAGGAAGGGGTTTGAGGGGTATTAATTGAAGGCAATTCGTTAAAAAATATTACATTTGAAACTTAAAAATTTTAAGATGACAAAAAAGCTCAATTTCTACTTATTAACTACTCTCTTTTTTTTAATATTGATTTCCTGTTCTAAAGACAATGGAACAGAATCTTTAATAGAAGACAAACTAGAAACAATGTCGAGCAAAGAAATCTTGCGAGAATTATTAATTAAAAACGACAATGATATTAATCAACTAGCAAGAATATTTGAATGTTCTCCGAGTTCTTTAAAAAGAATCCTAGAGAGTGAAACATTTGCTACTTCTGAAGCTGAAAACCAATTTAAAAATGTACTAAATCAAACTTTAATAACAAAAGACAAAACTTTGGATGAATTAGATCCTAAATACAAACCATTAAAATTTAAAATAAAAAGATTAATAGAACAAAATTACATTAAAATTGGGTTAATATGTTTAGGTCTTATCATAATTGGGTTAGTTTTTCCATCAACATCAACAGATAAAACAGCACTCGGATTTGGCATTGATCATGATGATAAATCTTATCCATTAACTGGTCTTGGAATTTTAGCAATAATAACAATACTTTTAGTTTATTTCATCTTGGTAATAATTGGTTGGTTGTCCACTGAAACTATTTACAAGGATTTATTTGTAAATTCTTTTGACCCTATTTGGGAGCAGTTAAAATAACTATGAAGCAGATCTTTTTAATCTTAGCTATCATAGCCATTGTAATTTCTTGTAAACAAAAGCAAACAGAGGTAATAAAAAACTCATATCATACAAAAAACATTGTAAATACTGAAGAATCTGAAAATTTAATTGAAAATTCACAAGAATTTGAATTAAAATACAATGAAATATTCCAGAAAGATCTACAAATAAAATCTAAAGAATACTATAACAATGTGATTGAAACTTTTATTGATGAAGAGACTGGCTTTTTTAAATTATTTGGCGAATTATGGGACAGCCCTTTTAAATCAGAAAATGAAAGAAAAACACTTTGGAAATTAAAAATTGAACGTTATTTTAGAACCACTGCATATTTAGCCTATATCAGAAAGGAAGTTACTATTTATACAGACGGAGTTAATAATCAACGAGAAAATGGAATTTCTAAAATATTAAACGTAAAATATTCCTCTAATTTAAATCTACCTATAATAGAATCAAATTCATTCAACACTAAAAATGAAACAGTTGAAAATATTATTACTAAAATTAATACAGAAATCATTGAGCAATTAGCAGATGCGGTTTTAGGTTTTTCTCCGGAAATAATAGTAGGAATACTAGTTTTTTTTGGAGCTTGTAAAGGTATCAAGATTCATTTGTCAATACCCATAGTATTTGGCGCTTGTTTGGCAATTTTTTTTTGGATAAGATCACATAATCGTCAAAATGAAATTAGAGAAATTTTAAAAACTGAATGTAATAAAACTATAAACAGCACTAAAATTGATTATTTAGACCTACTCAATAAAAATACAATTGATTATTATTCTCAACTTCAAAAAATAAATTATGAAACTAATTAATAGCACTAAACTGATATTCTTACTATCGCTAATACTTTTAATTTCATCTTGCAGAAAAACTTCTACTGAAATTCTTGAAAAAACAGCTTTAAAAGAAGTTAGCACAGAACTTATTGAAAAAATAACTAAAAATTCAGCAAAGGAATTATCTGAATTAGGTTTATCAAAAGAAGTTACTGAATTTGTAGCTAAAAATTTTGATGATGATTTAACTAAACAATTTTTAAAACTCGCTTCTGAAAACAAAAAATTTTTAACATATGCAAAAAGTAATCCTGCTTTTATAAATACTTGGAAAACCTTTTCTGAAACTAAATTTGCTTCAAATCCAAATCAAATACGTTGGATTAATAGTGCAATAGATCAAGAAAAGTATTCATTTAAAAAAATAGGCCAAAGCGTAGAACTTATAGACTCGAAAACCAATAAATTATTAGGCACATTTGAAAAAGATAGAATTACAGCTATTGCTGGAGAAGGAGGAAATAAATTAAATCCATTATTAAACATCCATCCTTTAATGCCTAATACACGTTATAAGATTGGAAATAATTCTACTTATAGTGACGCTTTTGGAAGAGTTAAAAAAATGGTTTGTCCATTAATGTCTAATGAAACCAAAGTAGCAAGAAGTGGTATTGAGCAAGGTCTTTCCAAAAAACTTAAAGATGGTAGAATTATCTTAGATGAATTTGGAAATCCAATTAAGGTTAAAGCAGGATATTATAGATATAGCGATGATGGCGGGCATCTTTTGGCAAATACTCACGGAGGTATTTCGGAACAAATAAATGTACTTCCAATGACTAATGATGCCAATAAAATTCACTTTAAGGCAATTGAAAATAAAATATCCAAAGCCCTCTCAGAAGGCAAGACTATAAAAGATTATACAGTCTCTCCAAAATTTACTGGAAAAAGTGGTAGACCAGATAAATTTAAAGTTTCATATTACATTGATGGTCAATATTATTCTAAACAAATTATGAATAACTAATTTATATTGATATTTTACAATATTAAAATCATTAACACTTTTGAATGTGATGATTAAAAGTGATATCCTGTTAAAATAGCAAAACATTTAGTTTTATACTTTTATAATATCCTGAAAC
Source organism: Flavobacterium sp. WC2509 (assembly GCF_052683105.1). Classification (NCBI taxonomy): domain Bacteria; kingdom Pseudomonadati; phylum Bacteroidota; class Flavobacteriia; order Flavobacteriales; family Flavobacteriaceae; genus Flavobacterium; species Flavobacterium sp. WC2509. The sequence goes on from NZ_JBQZFG010000001.1 coordinate 1,239,370, forward strand.
TCTTTTCCTTTTAAACTAAACTAACTATTTTACTAAAAGTTTAGGTAGATATTTTTTATATTTTTTTAAATACGCTTAGTCTAAAAATTTAATAAATATAAAAATAACGGCGATAAACGCCGTTAAAACAATATTTTGCAAACTAAGTAATTTAAATTACCTTTGTATAACGGCGATAAACACCGCAATATGACAAATATTTAAATTATGGCAACAAATGTAATACGACGAAAAGAATTATATGAAATAATGCCAGAGGGTTTAATAACTACTCATAAGTGGCTTATGGAAAATAATTTCACTCGTCACGCAATAGACAATTTGGTCAAAAGCAATCAACTGGAATCCATAAGCAAAGGTGTGTATGTTCGAAATATTTCCAAAATATCTTGGCAGTCGATAGTGTTTTCGTTACAATCAATACTAAAAACAGATTTGGTAGTTGGTGGTCTAACTGCACTTGAAATGCAGGGATTATCACATTACCTATCACTTTCAGAAAATAAAATAGTCTACTTATTTGGTAATGATTTAATTCCTGAATGGGTTAAAAATTTAGACATGAATGTGAAATTTGTGAGACACACAAGTAATAATTTGTTTACAAAACAAGATCAAGAAATGCACCAATTTACATTAAAAAGAGATTGGGATAATGATGACAGAAAAGTAATAATATCCTCGCCAGAAAGAGCTTATCTCGAAGTATTATTAGAAGTTCCACAAAAAACAACTTTTGAACACGCTGATCAATTAATGCAGGGATTAACAACTTTGTCTCCTCGAAATCTTCAAAAGGCATTACAATCTTGTAAAAACATAAAAGTAAAGCGCCTTTTCTTTTGGTTCGCAGAACGTCAAAATTATGTTTGGTTAGACAAATTGAATAAAGAAACAATATCTTTAGGCTCAGGGAACCGTATGATAATAAAGGGTGGAAAATTAAATACTAAATATAAAATAACAGTTCCAGAATGGCTTTAGGTGCAAAAGAAATTTATCGTAAACAAGTACAGCTTTTAGTTCGTATTTTGCCATTAGTAGACACAGAAAAATGTTTCGCTTTAAAAGGAGGAACTGCAATTAATCTATTTTACAGAGCACTTCCCCGCCTTTCGGTTGACATCGATTTATTATACATTCCGATGGATGATCGCGATACCGCATTAATCAATATTAGAGCAGCTTTATCTAGAATCAGCAAACTTATACACGAAAGAATACCTGGAACCAGAGTACAAGATGCACATGACCAAAGTGATGCTCTGAGACTAATTGTAAGCCATGGCGAAATACGTATTAAAGTAGAATTGTCTCCTGTTATAAGAGGAACTGTTTTTCCAGAAGTAAGAAAGGAAGTAGTTGAAGAAGTAGAAGCAGAATTTGGATATGTAGAAATGCAATTGGCTTCGCATCCTGATTTATATGCTGGTAAATTATGTGCCGCTTTAGATAGGCAACATCCTAGAGATTTATTTGATGTGAAATTTCTTTTGGAAAATGAAGGATTAACGGATGATTTGAGAAAAACATTTTTAATATTTCTAATAAGTCACCAAAGACCAATGTCTGAATTATTAGATCCACATCGTAAAGATATCAGTGACATTTATGAAACGGAATTTAGACAAATGGCAGAAGTAGATGTCCCCTTGATGCAATTAGAGGAAACTAGAGAAGATCTAATTCATCAAATCAATTCTCAAATGACAGATAATGAAAAGCAATTTCTTTTATCATTTAAAAATAAAACTCCCGATTGGAGTTTACTAGAAATGGAGAATATTGAAATAATTGCAAATCTTCCTTCTGTACTTTGGAAAATGATAAATTTAAATAGGATGCCAGAACAAAAGCATAAAGAAGCTTATGATAAATTAAAAAAGGTCTTATACCCTTAATAGCTTAAGTTAAAATGTTTTTTTTAGCTCATGTTAATGATATTTAAAAAAATTAACATGTTAAATTCTCATGTTAGAAAAAGCCAAAAAAGTTAACACGTTATAAATGTCATGTTAATAAAACCATTTATCACAAAGGTAAAAAATAATCGGGATTGCTTAAATACTCAAGTGAGGAACTCGAGTGAGGAAAACCCAAAAAACAACACAAAACCAAATTTTAAAAAATCATAAAATATTGTAAATCAATATATTATAAAACAAAAAAGATCAAATTTCAGTTTTCATAACCCTGAGGTCACGGGTTCAACTCCCGTCTTCGCTACAAAAACAAACCCTTAATCATCAATTGATTAAGGGTTTTTTATTATATTCAACTCAATAAAATTAAAACCAAAAACTCGCTCTGAGATTAATAAAAATAAGTGATGGATATGCATTCAAAAAGCAGGGGAAAAGTTAAGCTATTTTTTTGCAATCACTTAAATTATTCTATAATTTATCGTTTAAAAAAGATGCTTTCTTTTTTATTATACAAAACTCAATGTATTCAAAAAATTTCAAACTCTATTTACTACTTAGAGATTAGTTTAAAAACATATAAAAAGTCGTTTTTTATCATCTCTTATCCAAAGATATATCATAAAGCTCTCTAGAAAAAACCTCTGATACCTTTTTAAAATATCGTATTCTAATCTACTACTTATAATTTTACCTCAAGTTCATGGATTTTTCTTGTTCAGAATATAGTTTTGAACAATCTAACTTCTCTTCCAAAATTCTTAACAACTTTTGATGCCATTTATAAAGTAATACAGCTATTATTACAATTCCATTGAAGAAGTCGGAACACTAACCTTTCGGAGCTAAATAAAACTCCTTTCTCTTTGAAAATACAACCATAAGTTTAACGCTTTTCTTTCTTAGTATAAAATTAAGATTTCACTCTTGACTAATAAGTCTCACCAAGTCAAGCACATCCACTTTTAACGTATTCCTGTTTCACATGGGAGACATTGTCTAAAACAAAAAAGAGTTTACAAAGGAAAACGCCTTCATAAACTCTTTTTTATATTAAAAATTTAATTTTAAATTATTTCTTGCCTAATCTTTTATACCATGATTTTTTCTTTGTTTCTTCATCAACCCCATAACCATAACCATAGCCATAACCTTTGGCCGAATCAGTATCATTAAGCATCATACACATATTTGGTAATTTTTTATCTTTGTAAAACGTATTAGCTATATGTAACATTCGTTTTTCAAGATAATTGGCACGAACTACATAAACAAAACAATCTGCATGTTTAGCATTAACTAACGTATCAACTACTACTCCAACAGGAGCCGTATCTACAATAATATAATCATATTCATTTTTAAGTTTTTCTAGTAACTCACTAGTCTTTTGATTCATTAACAGCTCTGTCGGATTTGGTGGAATAATACCTGATGGTAAAATAAAGAACTGATCAAAATCTGGGTGCTTTATAATGTACGGGTTTATATCAGTATCTGTACTTGACAAGTAATTAGTTAAACCTTTTGGAGCTATAGGTAAATAATCTCCTAATTTTGGATTACGAATATCCATTCCAATTAGTAGGATTTTTTTGTCTGAAAGGGCAAAAGTTGCAGCTAAATTTACCGATACAAATGTTTTTCCCTCTTTTGGAAAAGTAGACGTAACAAAAATAGTTTTAGCCTTCTTATCTATAGAATTAGAAATCATAAAGTCTAAGTTCGTACGAATAATTCTTAAAGCTTCAGCTGAACTAGATCTACTACTTTTTTGCATCAATTCATTTGGCGATTCAGATTTCGGTAAATCACCAACAAAAGGAACACTGGTTAATTTTTGCAAATCTATAATACTAGTGATTTTATTATCCAAATGGCCTTTTCCATAAATAATACCAAACGGCACTAACAAACCAAGTAACATAGCTGCTAGGTATACAATTCTTCTCTTAGGTGATACAGGATTTAAATCCGCCCTTGCTTGATCAATTACACGTGCATTGGGTTCTGTAGCAGCTAAAGTAATAGCCGTTTCTTCCCTTTTTTGAAGTAAATACAAATACAATTCCTCTTTGACCTTTTGTTGTCTCGCAATAACTTTGAATTGACGTTCTTGTTGAGGGATTTTATTAATTTTTCCACTAAACACACCTTCCTGATTATTTAGATTTCTTTTTTCAATAATCAAATTACTTTGTAAACGACGCAAACCAGATGTTACGTTTGCTTTCATAGCATTAATCTGTGCATCCAATTTAACTACAGTAGGATTTTCTATAGTTGCCGATTTTAAAATACGGTTACGATCTAAAACTAAGGTATTATATTGGGCAATTAATCCTGATGCTTCTTTGTTATTATCTGTTGTTAAATTACTTGGTAACAAATCTGAATTAGAGCTTTTTTTCATAAAGTCCAATAAAGATTGTACAACGTTTAACTGAATTTCGGCTTCAATACTTTTATTAGTATATTCATTAGCTCCTTCAATATATAAAGTAGCTTCTGAATCGATATCAGTTAACTTATTAGACTTTTTAAATTGTTCTACATCTTTTTCAACACCTTCTAACTCTACTGTAATTAATTTTAAACGATCTGAAATAAAACTGGACGTATTTTTAGTAATGAAACTTTTATCGGCAGCCGCTTCACGATTATAAGTAGCAACTAAGGCATTTAAAAAATCTTCCGCTTTTTGTGGCACAGCATCTGTAATAGAAAGTGTTACTACGCTACTAGTTTTACTTAATGCTTCTACGCTTAACTGACCTTTAAAGCTTTGCACAACTAAATCAAAAGGGCTAATAATGTATTTATAAGTCTCTATTTTTGATTCTTCTTCCGTTTTTTCAACTACTAATTTATTAATTTTCAAACCACCAAAGACCGTAGAAATAACTTCTCCAAAAGCATAGTTTTTTGATGGTTGTAAAATAGTTTCTCCATCTTTACCTATCTTATTTATCTGCATTTTAAAATTATGATTCGTACAATCACTTATTTCTAATATGATTGTTTCCCCATTAGTAACATACAATGGCTTTTCAAAAACAACATCAAAGGGTTTATTGCTGTAAATTTCTTCATCTTTAATATTACCTATACCCAATAGCTGTTTATCCAATTGTAATTGACGTACGGTACTTTCAATAACAGTACGGGATTTTAAAATCTCAACTTCATTATCAACGTTACTTACCCCTTTTCCTACTAAACCCAAATCAGCAAAAGCACTTAATTCAGACATCATCCCTCCTTTTTTTTCGTCTTTTACTAATACAGTAGTTGATGCCTGAAATTGGTTTGTAGTAAACTTCAAATAAACCCATGCACACATCAAGCCAATAATTACTGCCAAAATAAACCATTTCCAATAAATCAAGTACTTATCCAGCTGTTCTCTAATTGAAAAATCCATTTCGCTGTTCTCAAAATCATCGTCGTAAAACTCTTTTGTATTCATTTTTTTAGGGTTGTTTGGAGCTATGTAATTTATTCGTTTTTTTGACTTCTTTATAGTATTATTTATTTACTGATGTAACAATTAAAGTCATAACAGTTATTAAAAGAGATGTAATTGAAATAATAACTCCTGTATTAGGTCCCACTTTTGTTCCATTTACTTTAGTTTGATTGGGTTCCACATACACAACATCATTTTGTGACAAGTAATAAAAAGGGGAATTCACAAAATCAGATTGAGTAATATCAACCCTATTGAACGTTTTTACTCCGTTAACTTCACGAATAACTAAGATATTATTTCGTTTACCATATATTGTCAAATCGTTTGCCATACTCAAGATTTCAGGCAAAGTTACTCTTTCTGTTTTAATGTCAAATGTTCCTGGATTTGTCACTTCTCCTTGAACTGAAACCTTAAAATTAGTAATACGCATATTGATAATTGGATTTTTAATGTATTTGCTAATTTTTTCATACAACATTCCTGTTACCTCGGTACGGGTCATATCTCCCACGTGTAACTTTCCTAAAACTGGAAAATCAATCATTCCTTTTTGATCCACTAAATAGGATTGTAAAGATTCTTGTCCTCCTATCGAATTTAAATTATTTGGATTAGGGACTGAAATGGTTGTCAAATTAAACGGCATAGCAATTTCTGGATCTTCAGCAGAAACTACAATCAATAATAAATCATCAGGTTTTATTTTTATCTCATATGAATTTGTGCTGCTAATAACTTTATTATTTTCGTAATTTTGGTAGTATACTACATCCTTGGCGTCTCCACAACTTTGAAGCAATATTGCAAACATGATTATTGCTTTTAATAGGTATTTATTTACTTTCATTTGATTTTTTATCTTTTGCAAATTAATTAAAACTATTGGTCGTTTGCAAGTATTTTAATTCATAATTATTGTTTTTAACGTATTGAGACTTTTACGTAACCTTTCTAGTTTTATATTAAAAATATTAACATCAAAATACTAATTTTTAATAGGCATTTTCGTCTCCCCTGAATACACTCACTACTGTTAGGTATACAATTTTTAAATCAAGTAAAAAACTCCAGTTTTCTAAATACCAAATATCGTGTTCTACTCTACCTACCATGTCTGAAAGCTGATTTGTTTCTCCACGAAAACCATTGACTTGAGCCCATCCGGTGATACCTGGTTTAGTATATTGACGCACTAAAAAATTATTTATTAATTCCGAATATTGTTCAGTATGTGATAACATATGAGGTCTTGGCCCTACAACAGACATATTTCCCAATAAAACATTCAAAAATTGAGGTAATTCATCCATACTGGTTCTACGCAAAAATGCACCCACTTTGGTAATACGTGAGTCATTTTTAGTGGCTTGCAAACTATCTGCATTATGATTCACATACATAGTTCTAAATTTAAAACAAGGGAATGCTTTATTGTCCCTACCTGAGCGCTCTTGCACAAAAAAAACAGGTCCGCGAGAGTTAATTTTAATTAGGAAAATTAAAATAGGAAACAACCATGAAAAGACCAATACAATAACAAGTAGAGAAAAACAAAAATCGAAAATTTGTTTGACTATACGATTAAAATTAATTTCTAAAGGTTCCTTTCGCAACATTAAAACGGGGATATTTCCGTTTCCATAAAAAACAACTTCAACTCTATTTGTTTTAGTATATTGTTGAAAATCAGGAATATACCTAATTCTAACCATATAACGTTCGCAAAGGGCAGTAAGCTTATTAATCACTTCAATTTGGTTGATATGTAGGGCTACGTACATTTCGTCAATTTGATTTGAACTTAAATAGTTTTCCACATCTTCAAACTTACCCAAAACAGGAGCTTTTAACTCGGTTTCATTGCTTTCATCATCAAAAAAACCCATCACTCGGTATCCATAAGTCAGATCTTTGGACAATATCCGATTCATACGTTCTCCCATCGGATTGGCGCCAACTATGACCACTTTCCTAAAATTAAAGCCACGAGATCGAACATACTTCAACAATTTCATAAACAGTATGCGGAATATCATCAATAAAATAAAAAAAGTGGAATAGAAATAAACCATCCTTAAACGGGAAATTTCTCCATAATCCAAAACAACGATAAACAAGGCAATGACTGCTGAGTGAATCATCAGAATTCGGATGGTTCTATAGAGAATGGCTTCGATACGTTCGGTTCGGACAATCCGAAAGGAGTCTTTGTACAGCAACAATGAAATCCAGAAAATGTTAGCCAACAAGGAGAGGGCTTTACTTCCCTTGACATCAACTTTTTCAAAATTCCCATATACAAACAAAAAAGAAACCACTATGGAAGTATTCAACAACACCAAATCCCAAACCAAAAAACCAAGCTTGAAGTAGCGGGAAAAACGGTAAGTGGCGAGTATTTTTAGAATTGACATATTAATTAAAATGTGTTTATTGTTTATTGTTCTATTATTGGATAATACAAATTAGTAGTTATTTGAATACCTATTTTACAATTTGCACCGCTTTTTTATAGAGAAACTCTTTACTCTAGACTTTTTAATTTAAATTTAAAAAGCAAACCAATTAACCTTTCCTCAAACCAAACTTCTCTCTCAAAATTAATCCTACAAAAACAGGTCCATAATACAAATAGCGTTTCCACATGCGTTTGGGTTCTTTTAACAAACGGATGAACCATTCCAGCCGTAACTTAATCCAAAACGGACTAGGTCGTTTCACTGTACCTGCATAGAAATCAAAAACAGCGCCTATGGAACAAATGATTTTGGTATCTAAATATTCTTTATGAGAGTAAGCCCATTTCTCCTGTTTAGGGGCTGTCATCCCGACAAACAACACATCAGGCTGAAAAGCATTAACCTCAGCAACTTTTTTTGATTTCTTATCATGGAAAAATTCAGTCTTAAAAGGTGGTGAATAAGTCCCTACCCGTACATTAGGAAAGTCAATAGCGATTCGCTGCTTGATTTTCAACAAGGTATTTTCAGATGACCCTAGATAAAAGCAACTCCCTCCTTTTTTCTCCAATTCTTGGAGCAAGTGAAGGTGAATATCCGCTCCGGCAATTTTTTTTATTTTTTTTCCCGAAAGTACCCGCAATGCTGCTACTACAGCCATACCATCTGGCAATAAAATATCAGACCCCTGCAAGGACGCTTTAAATGCGGCATCCTTTTCAGCAATGCAAAAGGAATATTGGTTGATGGTATTGATAAGGGTCTTGCCGGCAAACCCTACTTGGTTTAAATTACCATTATAAATGGAATAGTCCATTAAAGGAATGGTGTTTAATATGTTAATCATTATTTTTATTTATAGTCTCAAAAATTTTTAAAATTTGGTCACAACATTTTTCCCATGAATAATTTAAAATTGTTTTTTTACCACTTGCAAGAATATTTTGTCCAACTATTGGATTTGACAATACCGAAATAATACTGTTAGCAATTTTTTCAGGATTTTCAGCATCAACAAAATAAGCAGAGTCACCTAATACTTCTCTTAAAACAGGAATATCTGAAACAATATTAGGCACACCGTACATTAATGATTCCAATGGAGGGAAACCAAATCCTTCAATTTTTGGCAAGAACAAAAATAAAGTAGCATTTGAAAAAAGTGTGGTAAATTTATTTTCATCTGCAAAATGAACACATTCAATAAACGGCTTAAATTCTTCAAAACCAACTAACTCATAATCCCTTATACCACATACTACCAATGGTAGTGGATTAGTTACTAATTCCCTATATTTCGTATACCCTTTCAATAAATTAATCATATTTTTATGGGGCAACTTTGATGTTATTGCAAAAATATATGGAGATATCTTCTTTGACTCAATGTTCTTTGTAAAAATTGATACTCCATTGTAAACTACATAAATATCTTCTCTCCGTTCATGGTGTTGATAAATCATTTGCTTGGAGAATTCAGATATGGTTATTATTTTATTTGCTACAGTTAATGAATGTTTTAAAGATTGAGTAATGAAGTGATTTTCAAAAAAACTAAAATAATTAGGATAATTAGACAAGTAATAAAATGGAATCATGTCATGAACCGTAAGCACAATAAAAGGCTTTTTTTTTCTTTTAAACAAACTAGGTGCAAAACCTTTTGGCGAAAAATAAATATCAGCATTTTGCTTTTTAGCCAATCGAATGGCATTGACCAATCTCCACAGAAGTCTTTTCTTAAAATTGGGATATTCTATCGAAACTATTTTTAGTTTTATATTTGCAATTTCTTTTATTTCATCTAAGTTCTCTCCTGAACAGGCAACAACGATTTCAATATTTCCATCATTTTCTTTTGCTAACGTTTTCAATATTGACAAACTATAATTGTATATACCAATACTTTTACCTTTATTTAAAGCAATCTCGTAAAAATCAAAAAAAATTTTCATTTTGTGTTTTTTATTGACAATGATTAATGTTAGTGTTTTTTTTTATCATAACTACTAAATTGGAATTAAAGAAACAGATTGTAAATATAAATACCCCAATTTATTCAAATAACACTATTTACAGCTAAAAATATTCCTTTGGCTGCATTTTCAGAACTATAAATTTGCACATGTTTCAAGGCATTTTCTGATAGTCTTTTATATTCGTCCTGACTATTAAAAATTGAAATAACTTTGTCTGCCCATACTTTTTCCGACAATGGAAGAACATAACCATTAAAGCCGTCAACCACCAAATCGTTTGCTACACCAGCATTCATACAAGTAATGACTGGCAAACCTGATGCCATTGCCTCGTTTGCAACAACGCCCCAAGGATCATTCCTTGTAGGAAATAAAAATAATTTAGCTTGTGTATAATAACTAGGTAAATCTTCTTGACTAATAAACCCTGGATAACTATATTCTATACTATAACTTTCTAACAGTTGAACAATTTCTCTTTCTAGGATCCCATTTCCTAAAATAAGAACACTACATTTGCCATATTGTTCCTTAACAATTCTTGCAATTTCCACAAAAAAAAGAGGCATTTTCCGGTCTATAAATTGGCCCGAGAACATCAAATCAAATTTTTTTTCCTTAGAAGATTCCTTCAAGAATAATGAATTATTTATGGCAAGATAGGTTCTGAAAAATTTACTTTTATCAATGCCATAACTTTCATAGAGTTCAGCAGAGCCATTACTTGGCCCAATAAAAGCTTTGGCTTTTTTGAAAACTATTTTGCGAACAATTTTATGAATAATCGACAAAGAAGATTCTGAAATTAAAGTCCCATCAGTAAAAACGATTAGTTTTCTAGATTTAAAAATCGTCCATAAATAAGCATAAAGCATTGATGGATAAAACCCCATAATAACAACCACATCAGGGTTTAGTTTATTTAAGGACTTTATTATTTCAGGATTGTTATGAATAGCATTGTCATTAATTTTTGATAAAACTTGTTTGTCATAATTTCCATATTGAACTTCCCATTTTCTGTTTGATTCTTTTTCTGCACAATAAACAACCGTATAAAAACCCTTAAAATATTCCGAAACCAATTCATGCATTTTTTCTCTATATGGAGCAGGAATATTCGTTAGCAACACCACTTTAGCCATTAACTTTTTTTTATAAATTTCATTAATTAAACGCGTTCTCTAATCCACACTATACCCCCTTTTATTTTCCTCGCTGGAACTCCTCCGTAAATAGTATTTAATTCCTCACATTTTCCTGTCACGATGCCACCTGTTGCAACAATTGAATTGTCTCCAATAATTGCACCTTTTAAAACTTTTGAATCAGCACCTAACCAAACATGATTCCCGATTAATATCGATTCAGCTGAATTGATTCTTAGTTTTGATTGTTCATCATAAATAACATGACTGTCCCCATTTCGTATTTCAATACTGTGCGAAAACATACAGTCTTCACCAATGGAAATAGACTGTCCTTCAGTCGCGGCAATATGACCTCCTTCCATCGTTGTACGATATCCAATTTGAATTTTACCTCCATCATCCTCAATCCATAACTCCGTACGAGATAATGTACAATGTTTTCCAATTATTACGTCACAATTATTTCCAGAAATATGCAATAAACAGTTAGACAACCTATTCTCAGGGTGAATTATTATACTATTATTTTTCCCATTAATCCTAATCTTAGTTTTTTTTAAAAAAGCACCTTTTAAAAGTATGGAGTTTCCAAAACCACCTTTAATATTCAAAATAGAAAATAAACTATATAAAAAAGAAATTAAGAACAATATGGATTTATTGCTTTTTATTGTATTTAACAATATTTTTCTCATGTGTAATTAGTTTTAAAAGGAAAATAAAATTATAAAATAGTAGAATAAAAAAGTTGATTAAATTAATGTTCATTTATCGTTAGGAATTTAAGTTTTATATTTTCAAAACTTTATAGTATATCAACTATTTTTGAAATACCTAAAACAATAATCAAATCCGAATGAGAACTTCCTCGACATTTTTGTGAAGAGGCAAGACAACTTTAGAATATATCCACCCGATTATAGGTAAATAAATTATAGTAGCGCAATTCATTTTATATTACTTTTAATCAACCAATCGACTGTAAGTTTTTTAATTACCAATAACAGCCACCTTCTACTTTAGTAGCATTCTTTATTTTATCTTCATCATCTGGAAATACAAAATAATCATTAATGATGTCTTTAAAATTATCAAAATCCAACCATCTTTTACCTTTAACACCAAACAACATTTGTGTTGGGCCTCCCAAATGAATTGCTTTTTTGCCCATGCGTTTTACATGAGCCGCTAATGGAAAACCATACGCACCGCAACCAATAATAGCAATATCAAAATCTTTTTTATCTATTTCAGTTTTCATAAAATCGAGTGCTTCAAACCAATCAGAAAACATAGAATCATTACCCGCTACAGTCTGCACTGCTTTAATCGTTTGGAGTGACTTAAAAAGAGGTAAAACGCGTTTGTCTTTGAATAAAAATTCCCTATTAGTATTATACTGTCTTTCGATAGTGTTATTAAACGGATGGATCACTAAAACTTTCTTGTTTTCTAAAACGGATGTCCATGGATCTTCTTGTAAATAAGATTCCAATGTTGACAATTCTACTCTTTTAGCTAATGGATACTCCTTCTGCAAAAATCGTTCTTCAATACGCCAACAGCCCAAAATATCCAACAATTTCATATCTTCATACATCATTTCAGAAAATTGCCGAATTTTTTTTTCGTTAGAAGGAAAAAAACCTGAAAGCATTTGCATATTTGTAAAAACTGTATTCTTGATCAATGGCTGAATAATTACTGGAATTTTAGGGTATAAAATAGCTTTAATTTCTGTAGAGCCAAATCTAGCAATCATTGACGGCTTGTCTTTTTCTAATTCCTCTCTAATAATAGAAGTACAAATAGCACCCTCAATTGGCGGCACATAAAGTACATCTTTAATGATTTTGTGTGCTAATTTAGATAGTTTACCGCTCATTTCTTAATATTTTTTATTATTGCAATTCCATTTTAGTAATCTATTTTTTTTTTAAACTGGCTTCTATTCTCTTTTTATGATATCTATCAACTAATGCTTTAAAGAGAAACTGAATAGTAGCAATGAAACCAATCAAACGAATAGAAAAAAATATAAGATTAAAAGATTTACCGACTAAATCTTCTAAACTATTTTTGTCAAAAGCCAATATGTAGGGCAAATTAATTCTTAAAAAAGGGAAGCCGTGGTTAGAGGTTTTGAATCGAATAATTCTCAAATGTTTTTTGGAATGTGAACTAATTGAATTGTACTGATCCGTATCCATTTTAGAATAGCAAGATTGAAAATAGTAATAATCGACACTATCAGTAATGAAATTGGATAAATCAAAGTAAGATTTTACTTCATTATCTTTAACTTTATCAAACAGAATAGGATCAACTAAAGCACTTGAACTTTGCATAGTGACTTCTAGATTTAGCTGTGAATTAAAAGCATATATCCTTTTGACTTTTAACAAACTACCGAACAAAATTGCAGCAAACCCTCCTGCCGAACTTCCTATAGTATAAATCTTAAATCCTTCTGTTTCCTTTTTTAGAAAATCAGTCAGTTTTAAAGGAGTGTCCAATTTAGAATTGATGCCACCTATATACCATTGCTTACGAATATCCCTGATAAAAATATGCTTTCCCGCATATGGGTGCTTGTTTCTTTTCCATTCGTATTTATCTCTTTCAATAATAGAATAATCGAACGATTTTAGTGTATTAGGATAATATATTTCATTACTACTAAAATAAATAACACATAGATTAGAGTCACATTTTTCTTCAGTATTATATTCGATACAATAATTCTTAGTCTCAAATGCTTTTAAAACAGCAGGAGAGTCTATTTGGAAAATAAACGGTTCTTTTTTATCCATAAAGTTGGAAATAATAATCGCAAATGAATTGTTAATAAGTGTTTTACTGCTATTAGGGAACCATAATACTCCTGTTCGAATAAATAATAATAATACGGATGACTATTACCTAATGGGGAATATAAATTTTGAATTCTTTTATACAAAGAAACTGAAGGAGAACACCAAATCGGTAATTTTTCACTTCCTTCACAACTCCCTATAAAATCTCCTGAGATATGAGAAGTGAGATTGTTTTTTCTTACTCTCAACCCATATTCAAAATCACCTATAGCATGAGGAAATCTTTTATCTAGAATTCCAATGGTTTTAAAAACAAACTTAGGGATTAACACACAATTTCCATTAATGGTAAAAACCTCTTGGAGTTCTCCATTAGGAATTAACATCTTTGAATCTTTAGAAAAACCTCCATAAGAAATAGTATTGGTTTCTAAAGAAATTGTACTACCACAAATTACAGATTTCTTATTTGATAGATGGGCATCATTTAAAAGCATTTTTATTGCATTTTTAAATAAAAAAGTATCATCGTTTAACCATAAATAATAATCATAATCTTTAATATCAGCTGCCGTTTCCCACGCCAAATGCATTCCACGATTCCAGTAGAGATTACCATTACCTCTTATTACATTTATTTTAGGGAATTGAAATTTTATAGCTTCAGACGTACCATCAGTAGAAGCATCATCTACCAAGAAAACTTCAATAATGTAATTTACTTCTTGATCTTCTTGCTCATATAAGGCCTGAATACATTGTAAAGTTTTCTCCTTACGATTGTGACACGTAAGTAAAACTGCTATTGTCGGAATTGATGTCATTATCATTTAAAAGTCTGATTAGGCAAATTATACATCATTTTTCTTGTAACTCTTTTTTGCTTTTCAAAAATCCCCATTACCCAATATTTCATTTGACTATCTGTCATTTCTCTAAAAGATTTAGAATAGCAAAACCCAATAAAAAACCACAAAACCACATATTGAATATAAAAATTATTTATATCTTCTACCCAAGCATAGGTCCATCTAAAAGCTATAAATAATCCCATTATTTTACTAAAAATATTATTAGACTTATTAATTGCCAAATAAGATGCTTGGTAGAACAAAATAAAAATTAATACAACTCCAGCTAATCCCAACCATATAAAATAGTTTAATATTGAGACTTCATTCCCATTTCTTTCATTACGCTTATTCATATCAATTTCTCCAAATGAATCAGAAATGTTTCCCCTAGCAGGGCTTCTGCCAAAAACCCATGAATTGTATTTTTCAGCAGTTACAAGCACATCAACATATAAGGCTGTTCTGGTGTCAGCCATTAAATCTTCTTCAATAATATTGCCATTACTGTCTCTTTTTTTATCTATAAATGCCTTATGTTTATCTCCTTTCGGGTTAAATATATTATAAGAAGCAGATACGGCTAGGGTAAAAAAGAGAAATGGTAAAACAATTAGGATTATCCTAAGGAATTCAAACATTTTAACGCTAAAAATTTTTCTAAAATAATAAATTAAAGACATTATAATAGGTATAATGAATTTTATCAAATTACTTCTTGCTCCAAAATCTGCCAAAATAACGTATGTAGCTATCGCTAACAGTATTAATATCCATTTTTTTGAGAGTATTGGAAGAAATATCAACAGAAAGGAAAAAGGAGCCAAATAAAATCCAAACTCATCCTTGCCTATAAAAAATTGAACAATCAAAAATAATGGAGCTGTATAAAAAATATATTTTTTTATAAGATATTGCAATAAAAACTTACTTTCCATCGCAAAAACTACTATAGGTATCAATAAACACATCGTATTACTGATCAAATTTTTCCAATCCCAATACCCATCAATTATAAAAATACCTCTAACAAATGAAATGAGAACATATAGGACATATATATTTAAAAAGTAGAGTTGAGTATTATATAATTTAGAAGTGTATTTTTTTTTTATTTCCCAAAATAAAAAAAGCATAAAAAACTGAATACCCCACCAAAAAGTAGTATTCCCTAATTGCATGGTTGAACCATGAGAATTTAGGGTGATCAACATTATACAATAAGGCAGTAAATTTAATATATTTTTTTTATTAATCATGAAGAATTTTATTAACCTTATAGCTTTCCCTACCCAAATTTCGTTTTCGGGAATATCCTTTGTTAAACGAAGCTACTATCACAGAGTTATTGCCAATAGAAACTCCTTTTAAAAGAGTTGAATGTGTCTCCCAATAAACACATTATTATCTATAAAAACCTCTTTTTAAGAGCGGCATTTTATCCAATGGTTTATTATTTCTGATAAGGGATCCAGATTATAAACAATCCCAATGGTTTTCTAAAACAAACTTACTGGTCAACACACAATTTCCATTAATAACAAAAGCCTCTTGTAATTGTCCATTAGGAATTAAAATTTCAGAATCTTTAGAAAAGCCTCCACAAAAAATAGTATTACTTTCTAGATAAAGTCTACTACCACAAATTAATGATTTATTTTTTGATAATTAGGCATCATTTAAAAGCATTTTTATCACATTTACAAATAAAAAAACATCATCGTTTAACCATAAACAATAATCCTAATTTTAGTATTCACTGCCTTTTTGCCAAGCTAAATACATCCCACAATTCTAGTAGAGATTACCATAACAACTTATAATATTTATTTTAGGAAATTGAGGCTTAATAACTTTAGCCGTTCCATCGGTAGAATCGTCATCTAAAAAAAACTTCAATATTGTAAATTTACTTCCAGATCTTGTTGCCCTTATAAAGCCTGAATACATTGTAGGGTTTTCTCCTTGTGATTATGACAGGTAAGCAAAACTGCTATTATTGGAATAGATGACATTAGAATTTAAAGAGTATTGTTAATCAAAGGGTCAGAAGAAACTTCACTTACTAAAAGAGATTCTCTTTCTACTGAAATAATTTTATTTCTATTAAAGAACCGATTATTTTTCTGCTTTTTTTCAATTATTGGAAAACAATAAAAACCTAATATTAAAAACCCCCACGGTTCAGAATCTATCAATCCGTTGTTTGTAGAACCTACCAATAAAAAAGAGCTAAGTATTATAAATTTATTGAATAAAGTATATAATTTTAAAAACCGCTTAAACCAAAAGTAATAAGCTATACATAAAAAAATAAATAAAACTATACCATAATTAATAATAAATACAATGTAAGAATTTTCAATACCACCAGCGCCTAATTTATGCATTATGGGAAGATATTTTTCTGAATTTCCTAACCAAAATTCATTTTCATCAATATATGTAAAAGCTTTAAATACATCTACCCTTGCCTGAGAACTCTCACCACTAATTTTTTCATTAACCAGCCTTCCTCCCAATCCATAATTAACCACTGCTAAACTAATAAAATAAGCAGATGCTAATAAAAAAACTAACAACAAAAATCTTATTCCATTTTTTGTCTTTTTAGCTGTCACAAGACTGATTATATATATCACGGCTAAGCAAATCCAAATAAGAGTTGCTCCTCTTGCGTTAAAGCACAACAAAGAAATAAATCCCAGTATCAATAATAACATTTTATAGTGAATTTTAATTGAGCTTATCACTATAAACCCCATTATCGTTGATATACACAATGCGTTATTTAGAGGATGGCCTAATAAAGCTGTACTTCTGAAATTCCAATCCTCGCCAAAATATTCAAAACTTTCTGCACCTTCAGAGAATATATTTGTAAAAAATACCCGCTCATAAATTGCCAAAAAACACTCTACTATAAAAAAAACAAGAATCAAATATTGAATTACTCTTTTATTGGATTTATTTTCAGTACCCAAGATAATCGATAGAATCATAGGAATTAAAAAAAAGAATAATACTGATTGTATTTGAATAAATTGCCCTAAAGATATTTTAATAACTATAATGACTAAAGCCAATAAAATTATACGAAACTCTTCATTAAATTTAGCAATCAACAGATTATTAACATCACCTATTAATTTAATGAAAAACAATATAGCAAGTATAAATGAGGAATAAGTACCCACTTCTTTTATTCCAATTTTAACAGCTACAGTTGTAGTTAAAAACATATAAATTAGTATTCCAACAAATAGAAGATACTTCATAGTTTAAAAGTTGTTTTTAAAACTTTTCCATAATTCGTACTATATTTCCTATTCATTTTGTGTTTATGTCCATATTTTTTCAATAGAAAATGTACTGTCGATTTGCCAATAAATTAACATTTAGAATTATGGTTATTTAGAATTTCATTATAATATTTAATGTAACTTTCTACAACAGATTCTGAAGAAAATCGAGATAAGACATTGTCAAATCCGACCATTGCAATTTGTTTATATAATGCTACATTAGTTAACAATTCTTGTAATTTATCACCAATCTCTTTAGGATTGGAAACATCTACCAATAATCTTGTGTCATTTAAGACCCATGGTACGGCACCAGACCTAATGCCTCCAATTGCTGGAATTCCAAAAGACATAGCCTCAATCAAAATCACACCAAAAGATTCTTCCAAAGAAGGATGTAACAATAAATGAGCCTTTTTTAATTCCTCCTTTAAATGTTGATGACCAACTAGACCATAAAAAGAAACATTTTGCAATCCTAAATTTGATGCCTCTTGATATGCAATGCCATCAAGTTCAGATCCATTACCAAAAAGATGGAGAGTTGCGTCTGGTATTTTTTTTTGTAATTGTTGAAAAGCTAACAAGCCAGCTTTTCCATTTTTACGAACGTCCCATCCGTTATTAATCATAATAATGCGAGGATTTGACAAAGATTCTAATTTAATCAAAATTGTTGATTCGATTTCTGAAATATTTTGACTAACTATTGTAGGGTTTGGTATAATTTTTACGGATTTACATCTTTTCTGAACGTAAGGTAACATATAAGACGAAACTGTTGAAGCAAATTCAACTTTATTAAGTATCAGCTCAGACATTATCAAACGGCCAAACCAAAACATTTTTTTAAAAAACCAAAATACTCTATAAGCGTTATCGTGAATGGTTATTAAATGTGGAAATCCTGACTGAACAGCCGCTCCCGCATATTCATAAGACCAATGCGCATGAACAATATCAGGAGATACTTCCTTGATACATTTAGCCATATTACGTTGCTCTAAATCGTATAAATCAAGAATTCTACCAATTTTTTTTCCATTAAATCTCACTGATCTAGGTCTGTATGGAACAACAATCCATTCGAAATTTCCTGATTTAAATCTTTTTATTTTATAATCACCATCGAGTGCAACAGTTGTTGTAATGGCTGTGACTATGTGATTTTTTAATAATAATTCTTCGATAATAGTTCCGATAAAAGGAGCTGTCAAAACCCCTTCAGGTAATTGATTAATATTATGACCTGGTAAAAATTTAACAATAAATGATTGATGGGAAGGAGCTAAAATTGCAATATGCATAGATGATTATTTTATAATTTACCAATAACAAGCGTCTTCTACAACATTAGCATTTTTAGGCTTGCTATCATCACTTGGATAAATCCAATATTTATTCATAAGAGCAGGATATTTACCTTGAATACCTAATTCTTTTTCTCCGTACAAAGGATTTTCCCATCTTTTACCTTTTATCCCGAACAATAATTGCAAAGAACCTCCGACATGAACAGCTTTTTTCCCAATTTCTTTTACATAAGAGGCTAAAGGAAATCCATAAGCACCTGCTCCAATTAAACAAACGTCAAAGTCCACTTTGTTAATTTCAGCTTTCATATAATTTAAGGCATCAAACCAAGATGAAAATTCACAATCTCCTCCTAAACTTTGCACAGCTCGAATTGTTATTAAATTAAATTCAGGTAAAACATCAGAATTGGCAAATAATAATTCTCTACGTTTGTATTGCGCTTTTATATCCTTTTCAAAAGGATGAATGACTAAAACATTTTTACCTTTTAATGCTGTTGTCCAAGGTATTTCACTCCAAAACGGATCTAAAAATAAACCTTGAATTCTTTTTGCATTTACCAATTCCTTTTTAAAATAAAACTCATCATTCAACCATGAGGCAAGAATATCAACATTCTCAGAATTCTGAATCATAAGTTCACAAAAACATTCTACATTTGGAACCGTCGCAGGAAAAAAACCACTCCATTGCTCTATTTGCTTTAAACTTGACTTATTCCACCACCAATCTAATTCTTTACCTTGTATGTACGAAATAAAATTTGTGCTTTTCTTTTTTACACCCAAATAATTTACCATACACATTAATTCAGTTGCACCGTAACGAGCTATCATTACGGACCTTTCCCCATTTAATAATTCTAAAATGTTTTGAGAAATAATATTAGGATCTTTTTCTCTATTTGTATTTACCAAAGTTTTTGTTCCAATAATCTTCCTATAAGACACTGACAAAACCTTTAAAATGAATCTATTTATTTTCAAATTTATCCGTTTTTTTAAAATTATTTTAACAAGCTAATTGATACTTTGCCTTTTTCAATAGCTGGAACTCCAACTAAAATCAGATTGGGCTTAGAACAGCTTTTATTAACAACTGCATTGGCACCAATAGCACAACCATCAGCAATAATAATATCACCAAATATTTTTGCTCCAGGCCCAATATAAACATTATTTCCTATTTTGGGTACTTGCTCGTCAAAACCAGCTTTAGCTCCAATATTTACACAAGCATTTATCGTACAATTTGCTCCTATTTTGCATTGCCCATTCACAACTATTGTACCTCTGTGAACAATTCTTAATCCTGGACCAAAACTATTAGGGGCAATTGTAAATCCTAATTTACATGATAGTCTTTTAAACCTTCTGGCAGCAATAAACTTTTGCAATTTCCAAAAAAAAGTTTTTTTGTCAACATTAT
This sequence comes from Flavobacterium sp. WC2509, assembly GCF_052683105.1. Classification (NCBI taxonomy): domain Bacteria; kingdom Pseudomonadati; phylum Bacteroidota; class Flavobacteriia; order Flavobacteriales; family Flavobacteriaceae; genus Flavobacterium; species Flavobacterium sp. WC2509. The sequence goes on from NZ_JBQZFG010000001.1 coordinate 1,260,073, forward strand.
ATAAATATTCACATTTCCTTAAAGCCTTTTGAAACAACCATATCTCCAAATCAATATCAAATGGGTTAAAAAAAAGCATTAAAGGTAACTTCTTTATACCTAATGCTTTTTTATCTTCATTTAAATAGAAACTATATGTTTTTTTTGAGTTTATCATTTAAAAAAAAAGGATTATATCTGAGAGTTATTAATAAGCTAGTTGATACATCTATATTAAAAAAACACTTTATATTTTAAGAGAAATTATAAAAATATATTGCACGAATTATATTTTTAATCTATTAATTTAAAAAATAATATTATCATATACTAAAATAAAATCATCCAATATAGGATTAAAATATGAGATAATTCACTTATCTTTCTTTTTAGTAATGAAATCAAATTTACAAAAAAAACTACAATATGATTTTTGTTAATCCCACTTATTTATTGAATTGTTTTACTTAAATCTATAGCTGCCCCAATAGCTGCATCCATATTATAATACTCCCATTCTGCAAATCTCCCCAATAAATAAATTCCCTCTGCCTCCAGTAATTCTTTTAGGTTATTAATTACCTCCCTAGTCGAAGCATTTTGAATAGGATAAGTATACTGAGTATAACGATGGCTAAGATATTTAGGAGAATAAGGTATTTTTTTAAGATTTTCTAAAATAGCATTTTTATCAACTTCATCAGTAAATTCAATAGTTGCCGTTAATCCATCATGACCATTATTTGTTTCTGAAAAATTACCAGTGCAAATAATTCTGTGTGAATGATGGGTCTCATCGGGCATATAAATCCAACTGAAAGGATTCTTATCAATTTCACATAAAACAGAAGTTGTACCATGATATTCAAGAGCCTCAATTGGCTTAGTAAAGGATGAAATTTCTATTACTCCTTCTAGCATAGAAGGCAAATCTTTAATATTGCCACAAAACACTACCTTGTCAAACTCGATTCCATTTACACTCCATTTATCACCCTTCTTTTCTAATTTTTTAATTTTAGCATTATAAATGATGTTCAATCCTTCTGCTAATCGGTCAGCTAAAAATTGTGATCCATTGTTCTTTGCATAATAAAAAGTGCTATGTACCATAGTCGTTTCATTTGCCTTATTAAAATTGTCAAAAATAATTTCCTCTACAGACGGCATAGGTAGCTTTCCAGCTAACCAAGTTAGAGGTACTTGTGATAAATCTCGCTTCCAAACTTTTTCGTTGTAAGGCTTAAAATAGACATTATACAATGTTTCTCCAAAACGAAATTTCAAAAACTCCTCAAAATTAGTCGGCTCAACATTTTTATTTTGGGCTATTTTCAATAAATCAGTAATTATTTTCTTTTGTAGTTCCGCATCAAATTGATAGATGTGATTTTCAATAGGATACCCAATAGGTCTTCCCATATAAACAATGGCATTTCGAGTAGCCTTAGTAAATTCTTCCTCACGGTCAAAAAAACCCCAAAACCAATCCAACACATCTTGCCGTCGGGAATTAAACACATGTCCACCAACCATATGATAAAGTGTTCCATTTACCCGCTCACATTTTATCAATCCACCCGGTTGGTCTGCTGCTTCAAACACTGTGACCTCGGATCTGTCTTCTAACATACGCGCTATCGACAAACCCGAAATACCACCTCCGATTACTGCTACTTTCATAATTTACTGTTTGTTTTTTTTATTTTTTCTCCATATAAAATAAAATCAAGATAAGGGGAGAAAGTGACAATCTTCTTTATCAAAATACAAGTTTCAATAAGCACCAACGACATAGCTACTATAACAATTATTGTGTATAAGTTACTCAAATTAGAAAAAATTGCTGTATTTGCCAATAGAGTCCACATGCTAAAGTGAGTTACATATATAACCAATGAATGTCTACCATAATGTTTTAACCTACACTGCAATATTGAGTTTTCCGTATATAATCTGGATAAATTATAAATCAAAATTATAGCAGAAATAGAGATAATGATTTTTATCAGCTTGTTCTTCATCCCTAAATCAAAAAAATCATAATTTCCAACCATAACTAAAAAAAGGGTAAAACTTATAAAAAACACAGATTTATTCAATATCAATTTAGAAATCAAGGTATATTTAGAAACAAACATTCCGCCAAAAAAGAACAAACAATATAATATATATGAATCCAAATCAGTCAAAAATGGCAATTGAAAATACCTTAAGGCGAGCAACATGGATATAAACAAAAAAAAAGCAAAAAAATCAATAAAAATTGTTTTTTTTAATTTAACATTTATGTAGATCAACAAAAATATAGTGTAAAGCACATAAAACAAAAATAAATCCCACAGAAACCATAATGGACTCCATCTAGTTAACAAATCAATAAACTGTGTCCATATATTGAAGTCATACTCATTCACCAGAAACAAGTTATAGACAATTAAAGGCCAAATAAAATATGGCAGGAGAAGAGATCTTGTTTTTTTGACTAGACCGGAAATTGCCTCCCATATATTGTTAACGTTGTACGTTTTATATCCAATATAACCACTAACAAACATAAATAAAGGCATATGAAAAGAATATACAAAACTAAAAATAGGATGGTGACATGATTCAGTTGTATTGGCTTGTAATAGATGTCCAAAAACAACTAACAAAATACAGATTCCTTTCTGAAAATCAATGTATTCAATGTGCTCTTTCATAAAAACAGATTCTAAAACATCAATTTATTTACATCAAAACTCCCGTCATTTTCTACTAAAATCCAATCTTTTGATTTCGGATAACTATGCCAAAAATTACGTGGACACACTTTGATAGCATTATTTATTAAAGCAGGTTTGTAGGAAAATGAACTTTTGCTAGTAATTAATAAATCAGCTCGTATCAAATGCAAAAACGTAGCATACTCATCCATATCCGAACAGAAATGTACATCTCCATATTTTGCAAACTCAGCAAATTCATCAGGTTTGCCTGTTGAAAAAATATAAACACTGATGGGTTTAGCTATGCTTAGATTTTCAACAACCTGCTTCAATACTTTTTCGTAATAATCATTAGACAACCAACGCATTGCACGTGCAGCTTCATCTTCTAAAATTACTTTGTTATCAATAATAACTGTTCTTCGGACATGTACCGCTATATTAAAACGACTACTCTCATAGATTATTTTTTCACCTAAGCGAGCAGGAGAATTATTGAATTTATCCTTAATAGAGTCAATTACACCGTACTGATCTTTGTAACCTTGGTCTTGCTCTGCTACAAAGACTACTTTTTGATTGGAATAGGAAGCAATAATTTTTTTTTGTAAATTAACTTCCGCTTCATTGAATTCATTAAATAAAGGTAGTTTTACTTTTTTATAACCTTTAGCAACTAAATCTGTTATTTTTGGCTCTCCCTCTCCAAAACCAAGAAAATCGTCCCATTTTTGATTAGAAAATGGCATATGGGCAAATTGTAACCCAAATTGTTTAGCGTACCAATACCCAGCGATCCAGTTAGCCATTTGGTGCCCTATACCTGCTCCTAAATTGGGGCGAGCAGCATAATAACTACTTGTATTTACAGCTCTTGACTTAGATCCATTTATCCAATAATTCCAGTATGAACCATAAATCAACAAATTAACTTTGCCTTTCAATCGGCTTTGCAATTCAAACCAAGCTCGTCGATTTACTTTTTGTAAGAAGGTTTCCTTTTTCATTATTTCAAAAAATATTTTATTTTGATTATCTCAATTACACTTTGCAATTTATAAATACTTAATTTTGTTTTTATTCGTTTACTAATAGTGGGCTTAGTATTTTCCTCTAGAAATCCTCTTTTACTATAGTCAATATTAATTTCATGCTTTTTGAAAAGTGCAACAACCTCTCTATACCATCTACCACCAACAACTCCTGTAAGTACATAAGGAAAAATACTTTCGTTGGGACTGAAAAAGTTAGGATCAAGTACTAAAAATTCGTAACCCATATATTTTGCTCGTTTGCTACCCCACCATTCAAAATTCCAAGCAGTTTCGTGATCCCGAATGATTGAAGTCATTACCCCTTTGCGCCAAAACGAAGCTTGGCAAGACACATAACTAAAATAATCTGGAGTGCTCGTAAATAATTTATCGTATTTTGATTTTTCTAAAGCGGGTATTCCAGCTTGAGTCAATTGAATACAAGGTATATTAGAATTCGTATTTATCAAATCAAAAAAATGATTTACCCAAACGGTTTTAACACTCCCATTTAAAAAATAATCCTCTTGCATATACAATACAATATCAGTATCAATAGCTTCCAATGCCCATCTCAAACATTGACTCCAAGTGGCACGTACATTATGTGGTATTTTATTTACTTCACATACTTTAGTACACACAATATCAAGACCTGGATAACTGAAATCCTTGTATTCGGTATTTAAATAGATTGTACCTTCAAAATCAGGCCAATAAACCGTAAACAATTTAAAAAATGGAATCCAGCAATCTTCAAAATTGTCACAGGTGTTTATTAAAATAGAATATTTATTTTGCATGACTTTTATATTGATTACGAATCCATTTTAATGCTGGTTTTTCGATTGCTTTATTAATAATTGTAGCGGCTATTAATATTATTGATAGAGTAATAGGCAAATAAAACAATTGATTATCAATAATATTTTCTAGATGCTTTATTATTGCTATCCCAACATTTTCGTGAATTAAATACACTGAATAAGAAATTGAACCTAGAAACAACAGAACCTTATTGTTAAGAAAAAATAGCTTTTCATAAACAAAAAGGTAGAAAATAACGTAAAACAATGCTACAATTGGATAAACTACTAAATCTGAATGGATAGAATAGAATACAATACAAATTGAAATATAACTTAATATTACTAAAATGTGATTTGTTATATTTTTTTCATCAGTTTTCATATTGTAAAATGCTATACCCCCTATAAAAAGTGGTGCATATTTTAATATAAAAACAACGTTTATATAATTTTCGAAAGGGACATCGAATAATGCAAAAACAGCAGATATAAACAACCAAACTATAGAAATAAATGAAATATAATTTAGCTTTTTACACACAAATAAAACCCACATTATTAAATAAAAAGTTAGTTCAACTGCTAAAGTCCAATATGCACCATCAATATCTTTTATCTTTAACCAATACTGAAACATTGTTATATTTACAACTATTTGTTTTAATGAATAATCACCAGCGCCTAATAATGATGTTAAAGTTATTGTTGTAATAATGGCAGCCCAATAAGCTGGATATAGTCTTGAAAAACGAGAAACAACAAAATCAAATGGTCTTTTAGTCCTATCTAATGTCATAAATATTACAAACCCACTAATTAAGAAAAACAAATCTACACCCAAATAGCCATAACTGAAATAAAACTTATTCGCTGAAAAAGTATTCTTACCATTATCTATTCCATATGTATAATGAAAAAGTACTACTGCCATTGCTGCTAATCCCCTAAGTGCATCTAATTCAAAAAAACGAGAAGATGATTTATTATTTATTATAAGACTCATTGTAATATTTTTTTTAGCAAAAACTTATATTTTTTATCAGATTAATAAAATACTTTTTGCTTAAGAATTTCAATATCTTTTTGGGTTTTTATACAAAATTTAAAAATATTTTATCAGCTATTATCTAAAACGATCAAAGTTGTTTTGTAATATTGAAATTTGTAATCTATCTTTTTCAATAAAACACAATTTTTCATGTTCAATTTGCTGTTCAAGTGTAAATTTGAATTTTATAAATTTTGCTGGATTTCCACCAATAATTGAATAAGGGGGATATTCTATATTCTTAATACAAACAGACCCTGCAGCCACAACAATCCCTCTATTTAAATGGGTTCCAGGACACAAAGTAACATTTGCACCAATCCAAACATGTTCTTCTACAATTACATCATCAACAAAGTAATCAGTCCATCCTTGTCCGTTAGGAATGTCTCCAACATTATAATAACCATGATTAAATGTTATAACTGTTAAACCAGCTGCAGCTATTGAATTATCTTTCATGATAAATCTCCCTTTGGGTGTAATCAGTTTATGATATTCATGTATGACTGTATTTTTATATAGAAAAACATTGTTTTTTATACATAAACCAGGGAGCAATACAACTGCTGATTTGTCTATATGCCCATATCTAGACCTATTAGATGAAAAATAAGATAGTCTAAATCCATTTATTCCATCTTTTAAGATTTGCTTAATATCTGAAAATTTCATTTAAATTCTAATTATTTTTTTATACTACTATGTAATTTGATATTAGCACTATTTATCTCAATGTTTGTAAAACCAACTTTATAAAATAATAATTAAAAAGTAATTATTAATAGTCCTAAAACGAATAATAACCTATAAATATATTCATCAAAAAGAAGTACTGTTATTATTTATTATTCTTTAATTTCAATTTAATTAATAATGGCTTAATGATTACACGTTCTTGCGTGTTTAAACCAATAAACCACAACACAATTAAAAAGGATATTGAACTTATGGCAATAACAGATAATAATCTTATATTTTGATTAAAATTAAAAAGTAAAGGAATATAGGACAAAAACATAATTAACACGAATGAAACTACACAAGGTACAACTACATTTTTTAAATAAATGAAAATTGATAAACCACAATCAGATTTTGCAAAGTATAAAGTAAGAATTCCACTCATTAGGGAATAAATTATAAATACTACATATATTGTATGAACCGGAAAATCTAATAAAAACAAAATATAAGATATAACTAAAGGAAAGAAGGTTAATATTGAATTATAAATTTGGTATTTTCTTATATTCCCAACTGCCGCTATCGCACTAGTTAATGTTATAAATAATTGGTCAATTAAATTACGAATCAGCCCCAATCTACAAAATAATATCGCATATTCTGGAACGTTTTTGAGCCATAATTTAAATATATAAGGCATTTCTATTATAGAAGGAATATAAAAAAACATTAAGAGATAAAATGAAATTTTACTTCCAGACATAGTAGCTTTTAGCATTAATGATCTATTACCAGCACCTTCGCTTTTATCAATTATAGGATTCAAAGCTTTCATCATAGTATTTGCAAAAGCACCTAATTGTCCACCCATTTGTAAAGCTATTCCTTGTGCTGCGTTGACCACAGTTCCAAAAAACATATTAATTACAATACCTTGCCCATAATTAGCCAACATACTACTCCCCGATCCCAAAAGCGACCAACCTGCAAAACTACTTATCTCTTTCAATAAGGTTTTTTCGTAGTATTTACGAAAATCCAACACGCATTCCGCATAGTAGTGGTGACAATAAACACGGCGTAAAATCAATAAAAAAATGGACAAAGCCGCCATCAAAAAACCATAGGCAACCAAATGGTCGTGAGCACTGTAGGTAATATATAAGGCAATCCCTAATTTTATCACCGCTTCTATAATTCCTTCAATAGCATAGAAAAGCATATTCTCATGAGAGGTAACCACAGCCTCATAAGGCACAGACAGGACTGTGAAAAAAGTACTGACCACCATAAAATGGTAGATAATTTTGGCAACCGCTAGTCGGTCAGGAGCAATATTCAATACGTCATTTAAGAAAAAGTAACCCGCGATTTCTAATACCACTACCATTAGTACCGCTATTCCCGCATGCAAAACAGTACTCATATTAAAAATACGTTTTACTTTCTCCAAATCACCTTCACCCTGCGCATAGGACATAAACCGTTGGGTAGCCCCCGCCATAGAGGCATTTAAAAAACTCAGCATAGATATTATACCGCCCACCACATTAAACAAACCAAAATCGGTCACTCCCAAAGCCGCTAAAATCAATCGGGTCGAATATAGTGATATGAAAACGGTAATCACCATCTTGGCATAAAGAATTCCAGTATTTTTGGCTACACGATGTGCTGCTTGCATTTTTTAGTTGAGATTGTAGTGTTAATTGGTTAACTGTTTAATCGGTTATTTGTTTAATTATTTACTCGATTAATTTTTTTTTAAAACAATTAACCAGTTAACCCTAACCAGTTAGCCTCTTTTTAAGATTTCCAAATCACTAGCCACCATTTCTTTTACCAATCCAGCTAGGTCATATTGAGGTTTCCAACCCAATTTTTTAGATTTACTTGGATCACCAATTAACAAATCTACTTCGGTAGGTCTGTAATATTGTGGATCAACTCTAACTACTACTGTACCTATTGGCAATTGGTATTCAGGATTGTTGCAAGCTATAATTTTTGCAGTTTCAGCTTCATTTTCTCCTTCGAAAGCCAGTTCAATACCTACTTCAGCAAAAGACAAACGTACAAAATCACGAATATAGGTAGTTACTCCCGTAGCTATCACATAATCTTCGGCTACATCTTGTTGCAAGATTCTCCACATGGCTTCTACATAATCTTTTGCATGACCCCAATCTCTTTGTGAGTTCAAATTCCCTAGATATAAACAATCTTGTTTTCCTAACGCTATAGCTGCTGTAGCCATTGTAATTTTACGAGTTACGAAAGTTTCTCCTCTTCTTGGTGACTCATGGTTAAACAAAATACCATTACAAGCGTAAATATCATAAGCTTCACGGTAGTTCTTTGTTATCCAAAAACCATATATTTTTGCTACACCATAAGGAGAACGAGGGTAGAATGGTGAGTTTTCATCATAGAAACCAGCTGCATTTTTATTTTCAGCCAACCCTCCATACAATTCAGACGTTGACGCTTGATAGATTCTGGTTTTCTTTTCAAGACCAAGAATTCTAACCGCCTCTAATATTCTTAAAGTACCTATTCCATCTACATTAGCCACATACTCAGGAGAATCAAATGAAACTTTTACATGAGACATTGCTCCAAGATTATATATTTCATCTGGTTGCACTTCCTGAATGATTCTGATGATATTAGTAGAATCAGTCAAATCACCATAATGCAATTTAAAATCAACATGATTCTCGTGTTGGTCTTGATAAATATGATCAATTCGTTGGGTATTAAAAGAGGATGCTCTTCTTTTTACTCCATGAACTTGATATCCTTTTTCTAATAATAATTCGGCTAAATAAGATCCATCTTGACCTGTAATCCCAGTTACAAGGGCTACTTTTTGTTTTGTATTACTCATACTATTTCTATTTGACAGCGTTTTTTAATTTGGTGATTCAGTTAATTATATTCTAAAAAATCAACCCATTTTCTAAACAGTTAAAACTAAAATCTACATTTTAACTTCCTTAATTTCTTTTATATGTTCCAAAAACCAATTATATGTTTTCTGAATACCTTCCTCTAAATTAACTTGATGTTTCCAGCCTAAATCATGCATTTTGGTTACATCCATTAATTTTCTTGGTGTCCCATCAGGCTTTGTCGAATCCCAAATAATTTCACCTTGATGTCCCGTAATTTTTTGAATGGTTTCTGCCAACTCTTTTATGGTTAAATCCAATCCTGTTCCAACATTATACAGATAATCTGGAAGTTTGTTTTCTAATGCAAAAACCACTGCCGCAGCCATATCATCAACAAATAAAAATTCTCGCATTGGTGTACCGCTACCCCAAAGTATTACTGGAGCATGATTACTTTCTTTTGCTAGATGAAATTTTCGTATCATTGCTGGCAAAACATGAGAAGTATTCAAATCAAAATTATCGTGGGTACCATATAAATTAGTAGGCATTAAGCTCACATAATCTTTTCCGAATTGTTTACGAATGGCTTGACATGCTTTTACACCTGTAATTTTGGCAATAGCATACCATTCATTAGTTGGCTCCAAATCTCCTGTAAGTAAACATTCTTCTTTCAAAGGTTGAGCTGCTAATTTTGGATAAATACAAGAACTTCCCAGAAAAATAAATTTATCTATTCCAATTTGCATAGCAGAATCAATAAGATTGTTCTGGATTTGCATATTTTCCATAATAAACTGATAAGGATAATCATTATTCGCCAATATGCCTCCTACTTTTGCAGCCGCATCAATAATTACTTCTGGTTTTTCTTGAAATAAATATTCTTTTACAGATTCTTGATTTCTTAAATCTAATGTGCTACTAGATGACCCTATTAAATTAGTATATCCTTTAGCTAAAAGTGTTCTCCAAATAGCCGAACCTACCATACCCTTATGGCCAGCAATATAAATTTTGGTGTTTTTATTCATTTTTTTAACTTTCCTTTTTTTACTATTAATTAAGGCATTTATGTTTAACAAATAAGATGTTCAAATTTCAATTATTGACAAATTCATCTTAAAAATTGGGAGAATTATCTAATTTTGAATTAAAAATCAAGTGATTAATAAATCTCTAAAACTTTTAGTAATAAAATTCCACAGCTACGCCTTTCAGACTCCCATTATTGGAGCCAAAAATTTTATTTAATCGAATGCAAATATAATGACATTATGTTATTTTTAACATTCTCTTATGTGAAAAATTTCAAAAAAACCAACTGATTATATATCAGCAATTTAAATTTATTTAATTAACACAAAACAAACTACAAAACTATTATTTTATTTTTTTGCAAGTATATTCTTTATAACCATAAAACCAATAATCCAAAAACACTGAGAAATATTATACTGAAAAATCTGGTAAAAAATTAAAACATATATTTTAATTCATTTCCTCAACCATTAGCCATGGCTAACAATACTTTTATCATAACACAACTATCAAGACTATCGTATACTAAAACTTCAATTATTAAGTTTATTGTTCTATGATATAGAACTACTATTCCTCTTTTTCTAATTAACAACTCAAATCTCAAGATTCACTACAAACTATTTTATTAACTTTGCAACATGCTTACATTTTTCAAATCAAAACCGACTCTAAATACTCTCATTCCTGATAATCATGTCGATATCCATTCACATCTTTTACCAGGCATTGATGATGGCGCTAAAACTTTTGAAGACACCTTAAGACTTGTGCAAAAACTCCAGAGTTTTGGTATAACTCAATTTATAACAACACCTCACATTATCCAACATGTTTGGGACAATACACATGAGCAAATTATAGCTAATAAAACTGTCACATTAAAAGAATTGGAGAAAAACAATATAAACATCCCTTTCCGCGCAGCTGCTGAATACCTTATGGATGAACAATTTGTCCGATTATTTCAATCTGGAGAATTATTAACATTAAAAGACAATTATGTTCTTGTAGAAATGTCTTATATTAACCCTCCTATTCATTTACACAATATCCTTTTTGACCTCAGAGTTGCAGGTTATATACCTGTTTTAGCTCATCCAGAACGTTATTTATTCTATCATAATAATTTTGATGAATATGAAAAACTAAAAAAGTCTGGATGTCTTTTTCAACTCAATTTATTATCAATAACAGGCTATTACGGAAGCAGTATTGCTAAGATTGCTGAACAACTCCTAAAAAAAGGAATGTATGACTTTGTAGGTTCAGATGTACATCATAACAATCATCTTAACGCTTTTCAACAAAAAGTACAACTGAAAGATTTATCTCCGTTAAAAGAGATTATTGTTAATAATCAATTTTTTAAAATTGATTAGAAGAAACTACAAAAGACAGTCATTTAAAGGAAATAAACTTTCTATACTCTAGTAATCAAATTCTCTTTGAAGACATATTATATCATAGTATTTAACAATTATTATTCCCTTATTTTTTAAATCTACCAAGAAATAGCTTTTCAAAATAAAGCATTCAAAAATACTACTTCCTAAACATATTCCTTTTTTTGCGTTTTTAATAAAATAAAACTTATAAAACAATCATCAGACATTTTCTTGTAATAAATTTAGAATTTAAATCATATTCTGTATTAAAATACGGCTATTAAATTGATTATAAAAAGATATAAAAAAACAGGTCACAACAGGATAGTGGTCTTAAACTTTTGTTATTAATTGCAAAACATTTTATAAGTTTACTATAATTTTATTAAGACTTTAAAATCACATCAATAATATTAAATCACTTTTATTATTGATCTCACTTTTTTTTAAGAATTATACTAAAATTTAAAAATAATCTTAATTCATAAAGAAACAAAGCACTTAATAAACATTAAACGATACCTAAAAAATTCTCAATTAAACATTTACCTATGAAAACCAATTTTACTATTACGAAAATGAGATTTTACCTTTTTGCAATTTCTTTTTTTGGATTTATTAATTTTTCAAATGCACAAATTATTAACTGGGTTGGAGCAGCTGATAAAAATTTCTACAATGTAAAAAACTGGGACAATGCCAGTATTGATTATGCCAATTTAATTACTACAGATATAGTAATCGGAGCAGGAAGCCCTAACAACCCAACAAATGTAGGATTCACAGGCTCTAATGAATCTATGAATAAACGCCCTCGTTCATTAACAACTAATGTTGGTGCAAATATTATTATAACAGGTATATTTTTCCCGAATGGTGCATCTACTCTAAACGGAACAATTACACTTGATGGGGTAAATGCTCAGTTTGGCATCCGAAATACTTGTTATCTAGGTAAAGGAGCGTCAGGAATATTAAACATAAATGGAGGAAAAGTATCCGTTAAAAATGTTTTTTATGTAGGGAATGGTGTTGGAGGAAATGGTTTGATAACTGTAAATACAGGAACATCTGTGGAACTATTAAGCACTATGGAACTAGGAACAGGAATAGGAGATCCTATAGCTGATTTAAGAATTAAAGGCGGAACAGTAACTATTGAGACCGCACTTAATATTGGTATAAATGGACATGTTTTTATAAGCGATAACGGTGTACTTATTGTTAAAGGAAATAAAGAAGAGGCGCTAAAGGCATTAGTTAAAAGCCGTGTAATCAGTTGTACTATAGGTAAAAAACTTGAAGTTATTAGTGACGGAACAAAAACAACTGTTCGCATTTTAGCAGCAAAATAAAAAATCAAAACAATACTATAAAAATGCCTCCAAATAGTTTTCTAACTTTTTGGAGGCATTTTTCTTTTGGGTAGCTTTGTTTCTATTTCAAAATTATTTTCAACTCATCGAAACTTACTTTTTTCTGCTCTCCAGAAACTAAATTTTTCAAACTATATTGATTGTTATTCATTTCTTCTTCCCCCACAATTACAGCATAAGGAATGAATCGTTTATCAGCATGTTGAAACTGTTTGCCTACTTTGGCGTTATCAGGATACAATTCTACTTTTATTCCGACAGCACGTAATTCCTTGATGGCTTTCATTGAATAGAAAGCTTCTTTCTCACCGTAGTTAACAAACAATGCTTTAGATGTAGAAGTTACTGCTTCTGGAAACAAACCTAATTCTTCGATAACCAAATAAATTCGGTCAAGTCCAAAAGAGATTCCTACTCCACTCATATTTTTTAATCCAAAAATACCTGTCAAATCATCATAGCGCCCACCGCCGCCAATAGAACCCATCGCAACAGTTTTTGGTGCGGCCACTTCAAAAATAGCACCTGTATAATAATTCAATCCTCTTGCTAATGTGACATCCAAATCTAAATTAGCTGTAGACAATCCTAAATTCAATACATTATCGCAAATAAAACGAAGCTCTTCTACTCCTTTCATTCCTTCTTCTGAGGAAGACAATAAAACGGAAAGCTTTTCGATTTTCTCTGAAGTTGTTCCTGTGAAGTTAAATAACGGTTGCACTTTGACAATCGCTTCCTCAGAAATTCCTTTTTCGATCATTTCTTTCTTCACACCGTCTTCACCAATTTTATCGAGCTTGTCTAATGCCACCGTAAAATCAATCAATTTATCCGATGCACCAATGACTTCGGCAATTCCAGAAAGTATTTTTCTGTTATTGATTTTCACTGTAGCACCTTGTAATCCCAAAGCCGTAAAAACAGAATCATACAATTGTACCAACTCTACTTCTTGCCATAACGATTTAGAACCTACCACATCGGCATCACATTGAAAAAATTCTCTAAAACGTCCCTTTTGAGGATTATCAGCACGCCAAACGGGTTGAATTTGATATCTTTTGAATGGAAATTCGATTTCGTTTTGGTGTTGCACTACATAACGCGCAAAGGGAACTGTCAAATCGTATCGAAGTGCTTTTTCGGAAATTCTGTTGGTAAATTTATTTAGCTCTACTCTTTGTTCTATGGCTATATTTTCTGCCGAATTAGTTTGTAATTCAGTCAATGAATCTGGCAACTCTATTTTACTTTTATTATAGAAAAAATTACCCGAGTTTAATATTTTAAAAATCAATCGGTCGCCTTCTTCTCCGTATTTCCCCATTAAAGTATCGGAGTTTTCGAATGAAGGAGTTTCTATTGGTTGGAATCCAAATTTCTCGAAATTGCTTTTGATGATTTGAATAATGTATTGTCTTTTTGCCACCTCAGCAGGTGAAAAATCTCTAGTTCCTTTTGGAATGCTCGGTTTTGAAGCCATTTATTTAGATTAATTAGATTTTTGGATTTTTAGATTATTAGATTCAAGTAAAACTTTCTTAATCGAAAACGTAATTTTCTATATCACTCTGCAAATATCTTACTTTTAAAATAATTCTGTTTGAAAATTTGTGATTTAATTTAATGTGTCTTTAATGACGGTAAGCCCTAGCCCTGATAGAAGTGGAAATCCTTATGAGCCGGGGTTCGGCTCATAAGATTGAAACGTATAGCAGGACTTAGCTCCTTAAAAAATTAGCCGGATTTCTCAAAAGGTAGTTGTAACAAAAATTGTATTTTCGTGTCAAACTACCATGATGCTAAAACTATTTAAAGAAAATATCCGAATCGCATACAGTTCTATTCGGACCCAATTGTTACGAACCATTTTGACGGTGATGATTATTGCCATTGGAATAACGGCGCTGGTTGGGACCCTAACTGTTGTATCTGCACTGGAGAATAACCTGTCATCTGATTTTGCCTCGATGGGAGCGAATACTTTTAATATTAACCAATACGAAAATACATCTCGACGTCGTGGTGGCAAAGAACGCGAAATCATAAATCCTGTTATTTCGTATCCCGAAGCAGTTGCTTTCAAAAACAAATACAACTACCCAATGACCGAAACGTCATTATCATTTACAGCCACATCAACCGCTGAAGTAAAATATGAAGCCTTAAAAACCGATCCCGAAATAAGTGTACTTGGTGTTGATGAACATTTTTTGGGTAATTCGGGATTAGAAACCCATCTGGGTAGAAATTTTACAAGTTTTGACATTTCAGACAATGCTTATGTTTGCGTAATTGGCTCGGATTTTGAAAAAGGAATTTTGAAAGATACCAATCCAATTGACAAGACAATTTCTATACGCGGTGCCAAGTTTAAAGTGATAGGTGTACTAAAAGAAAAAGGCTCCACCTTTGGAAACAGCCAAGATTTAAGGGTTTTAATTCCAATACAAGTAGCTCGTTCTTTATTTACAGCTCCCAAAATTAATTATACGGTTAGCGTAATGGTTGGGAAAAAAGAATTATTAGCCCCTGCCATTGATTACGCAATTAGTGCAATGCGCAGAATTAGAAAATTAAGCCCCGTAAAAGACAATAATTTTGCCGTAGTACGAAGCGATGATTTGATTAATAAAATTCTAAGTATCACAAAATATTTAGGACTTGCCTCTTGGCTTATTGGAATTATTACCATTTTGGGATCCTCTATAGCATTAATGAATATTATGATTGTATCCGTAACGGAGCGCACCCGAGAAATTGGAGTTCGAAAAGCTTTGGGAGCCAAAAAAACGACAATCGCATTTCAGTTTTTTATTGAGACTTTACTGATTGGACAAATAGGCGGCTTGATTGGAATAGTTTTTGGAATTTTAATTGGATATGGAATTTCGTCTGCAATGAACTTTGTATTTGTAATTCCATGGGGGGCTATTATGGCCGCTTTTATTACCAGTTTTATCGTTGCCGTTGTGTCTGGATTGTATCCTTCAGTAAAATCGGCAAATTTAGACCCGATTGAAGCGCTTAGATATGAATAGATTTTAGTTTTTGTCAAACATTTTGGGCGTGACCACATTAAGAAAAGGGGCAACTCAGCATACGTGCTAGTTGCCCCTTTCCTTAATGCGGTCGGGTCATCCGCCTTTACTTTGTGTTTAATAAAAACAGTAACTTTATTCAAAGGAAAACAGAGGTGAACTATGCTATCCGCCAAGCTTGTGACTTATGTAGCGCATTAGTCCTCTGTCTTCTCCTTGAATCCCGTTGAATTGCTTCAAATAGAATGATAGACATCAAGGTCTAATAAAGGCTCTAAAGAAGTTCAACATTTTTGTTTATCCTAAATTCAAAGTTATGAAAAACTATTTATTTTATGTAGGTGTTGATATTTCAAAATCAAAATTAGATGTAGTGCTTTTAAAAAAAGAAGAGCCAAATGTAATTAATCATTTCATTGTAGAAAACAATTTAAAAGGTGTTAAGGAAATTTTAAAAAACTTAACAAAACAGAAGATAGATTTAACTGCTGTTTTGTTTTGCTGTGAAAACACCGGGGTTTATACTTTTCCTTTGAGTAGCTGTCTATCTGAAAGCAATCTTGATTTCTGGGTTGTACCAGCCATTGAAATCAAACGATCTAAAGGAATCTCGAGAGGCAAAAATGACAAAGCAGATGCTAAAGACATTGCTTTGTACAGCCTCCGAAATGTTGATAAACTAAAACTCTCTACTTTGCCAGAAACAGTAATTCAACAATTAAAATTGCTTTTCACTGAAAGAGAAAAAGTAATGAAATCATTTAAAATTTTTGAGAGGACAAAAGAGAATGCTGCTTTTATGCCAAAACAGATTTATCAATCAATTAAAGGAATAAATAATAAAACGGTGAAGTTTTTAAAAGCAACATTAAAATCTATTGAGAAGGAAATGGAAGCAATAATATCTAGTCATTCTGAATTGAAAAAACAATTTGAATTGATTAAAAGTGTTCCTGGCATTGGAGATAAAACGGCTATCTATATGTTAATTGTTACAAGAGGTTTTACAGCATTTGATAATGCGAGGAAATTGGCTTGTTACGCTGGAACCGCCCCTTTTGAACATACGTCGGGTTCGAGTATAAAAGGACGAACCAAAGTAAATCATATGGCAGATAAAAAAATGAAATCAATATTACAAATGTGTGCTTTAGTAGCAGTAAAACATGATCCGCAACTCAAAGAATATTATGAAAGAAAAAAAAGGGAAGGCAAAAATGCTATGTTAATCTTAAACAATGTAAAATGCAAAATAATAGGACGTGTTTTCTCTGTAATTAACAGACAAACACCATATATAAACACATATAAATTTGCCTGTTAATCTTTTAAATTTAATTGTTTTTTATCATAGAATGCGCTACTTCGGTAGCTTGCTCCTACCCCTCACGCAAGATTACAGAAAACGAGAAATGACTGCTATAAAAGATAACCTAACATCATCCTATCGTTATCATATATATCTTTACGTAATTCAATATTTTTAAAATTCATTTTTTCAAGTAATTCAACCATTTCTTTCCCTAAATATTGATTGATTTCGAAATACAATTGCCCTGAATTAGTTAAATTCTTCTGAGCCAATTCAGCTATTTTTCTATAGAAAATCAAGGCGTCATTATCTTCTACGAAAAGTGCTAAATGCGGTTCGTAATCCAAAACATTTTTCTTGATTTCTTCTTTTTCCAAATTCCGAACATATGGCGGATTTGAAACAATAATATCAAATTCTTGTCCTAAATCTTCTGTATCCAAAATACTTTGATGAAGAAAAGTTACATTCACTTCGTTAAGATCTGCATTTTTTTTGGCTGTTGCCAAAGCTTTTTCAGAAACATCAAGAGCAAAAACCTGAGCATTCGGAAGATTCTTGGCCAACGAAATAGCAATACAACCACTTCCCGTTCCAATGTCCAGAATCTTTAGATTTTTAGATTGTTCGATTTTTAGATTATTAGAGATTATCCAATCTACTAACTCCTCTGTTTCCGGTCTTGGAATCAAAACATTGGAATTAACTTCAAAATCCAATCCATAAAAACTCGTTTTGCCTAACAAATACTGAACTGGAATTTCTAATTTCAATTGTTCTAAAATTGAATTCCAAACCACAATTTCTTCTTCTAAAAAAACCAAGTCCGGTTGTAAAGCCAGATCAATTCTTTTCAGTTTTTGCTTTTCCTCCAATATCAAATAGAAAAAACTCTCCGCTTCGCCTTCTCCATACAACGAAGTGAGCATTTGAATAAATTGGATTCTGTATTCTTTTATTTTCATGTTCTATTATAAATATTCGGCTTTCAATCAAAAATTGTTAATCATAAATCCTTCAGCATCCAAACCGGACAACTTGTATGTCCAGTACTTCCCATTGGCGAGCAAATGTTTTCGAAACCTACTTTTCTATATAGCTTTTGGGCATCCAACATAAAAGGCATCGTTTCTAAATAACATTTCTCGTAACCAAAATCACGAGCACTTTGCAAACATTGTTCCATCATTTGGCTTCCAATTCCCTTTCCGCGGGTTTCAGACAGCAAATACATTTTTTGTAATTCACAAAAAGTATCTGCTTCATTTGCTAATTGCGCTATTCCTGCACAGCCCATAATTCGTCCTTCACTTTCCACTACATAATAAACAGATCTTGGTTTACTATATTCTTCAAACATTAAATCAAGATAAGGATCCTCGTAAGCAGTTCCTGTTTTTGGAATATTCAATTCATCAAAAACAGCTCTTATCAGTTGAGCAACCGCCTGATTGTCTTCTTTTTGTATTTTTCTAATAATCCAATTATTCATTATATCTGTTACTATCGATTCTACAACACAAAAATAGCCATTGTAAATGGTAAAAACATCCAAACTTTCAAACTAAATCCTAATCTCAAAATTACTATTTTTGCAAAGTGAAAATACATGAAAAATACATGAGCCGTTGCATCGCTCTGGCCAAAAATGGTCTTGGAACAACTTATCCCAATCCTATGGTCGGGAGCGTCATTGTTTATGAAGACAAAATCATAGGCGAAGGCTGGCACAAAAAAGCAGGCGAACCTCATGCCGAGGTTAATGCTGTAAACTCCGTTCAAGACAAATCATTACTAGAAAAAGCTACTATATATGTTAGCTTGGAACCGTGTAGCCATTTTGGAAAAACACCTCCTTGCTGTGATTTAATCATCAAAAATAAAATCCCAAATGTAGTAGTTGGTACAATAGATCCTTTTAGTGAAGTTGCAGGAAAAGGGATTAAAAAATTAATCGAAGCTGGCATTCATGTTACAGTTGGAATTCTAGAAGATGAATGCAATGAACTCAACAAACGTTTCTTTACTTTTCATCAAAAGAAAAAACCGTATATCATATTAAAATGGGCGCAAAGCCAAGATGGTTTTATTGCACCTTTTGAAAAAAGCGAGAAAAAACCAGTTTGGATTAGCAATACGTATTCAAGACAATTAACTCACAAATGGCGAACAGAAGAACAAGCTATTTTAGTAGGAACACAAACCGTTATTGATGACAATCCTAAACTAAATGCCAGAGATTGGCAAGGAAATAATCCTATCCGAATCGTATTAGATCAAAACAATCGGATTCCAAAAGAGAATGCTGTTTTTGACAATCAAGTGAAAACCATTGTTTTTACCAATTCCGAAAGCACCATCTCCAAAGAAAACACTACCTTTGAAGTAATAGATTTTAAACAAAATATTGCCGAACAAATTGTTGATTCGTTATACAAATACAACATCCAATCGGTCATTATTGAAGGCGGGCTTCAAACTTTACAGACCTTTATCGATGCTAATCTTTGGGATGAAGCACGAATTTTTACAGGAAGAACAAATTTAAACAAAGGCATTAAAGCTCCTTTGTTAGAAAAAATAAATTTCGAAAAACACTTAATCGAAAAAGACGAACTTACAATACTAAAAAACCATGATTAATGCTATTATTTTTGATTTTGGAGATGTGTTTATCAATTTAGACAAACAAGCAACCTTAGATGGTTTAAAAAATCTTGGTATATCCAATTGGAACGAAGATTTAAACCAATTGAACTTACAATATGAAGTTGGAGCCATTTCGGGAGAAGATTTTTTATCAGGAATTCAAAAACATACTAATGAAGCTTCAATTGAAGATATTCGTGAAGCCTGGAACTCTATATTAGCCGATTTCCCTTTATATCGATTGGAATTTCTTCAAATGCTTTCGCAAAAGTATCGCTTATTTTTATTAAGCAATACAGATGCCATTCATATTGCTACTTTCGAACAAAGATCAGGAACTTCATTTTACAGCGATTTTTACCAATGTTTTGAAAAAGTATATTTTTCGTTTGAAATTGGTATGAGAAAACCTAATCCAGACATTTACAGTTACGTACTCGATCAACATGGACTGCAAGCCAAGCAAACCTTATTCATAGACGACAAAAAAGAAAATACTGATGCCGCAGCTGCACTAGGTCTTCATATTTGGAATTTACAAGTAGGTGAAGAAGACGTCGTACATTTATTTGATAAAAAAATTATTCAATAGCAAATTTCAAAAATCAATTTCAATGGCAATGGCAAAAGTCAAAGAAAAACAAACAAACAAAAACTCATTCAAATTAAAAGCTATTATTTTTAAATTTATTTTTTAAAATTGATATTGCTATTGATTTTTGAAATTGCAATTGTTATTGCTATTGAACATGAAAGATACTTACAATACTATTGCATTTCCTTCTGAAGAAACTTTATTCAAGGAAAAAAGCAGCAAATTCTTTGGCTATGCATTCCCGATAGAATCTGAGGACGAAGTAAAACCCATTATTGAAATTTTAAAAAAGAAACACCCTCATGCTGTTCACTACTGTTATGCCTATCAAATAGGAACAGAAACTCTTCAATACAGAGCCAACGATGACGGAGAGCCTAGCAACACGGCTGGCACACCTATTTATGGCCAAATTCAATCTTTTGGACTTACTAATACACTTGTTGTGGTTGTTCGCATTTATGGCGGAATAAAGCTGGGTGTTGGTGGTTTAATCACCGCTTATAAAACTTCAGCACAAATCACTTTAGAATCGTGTGAAATTATCGAAAAAACAATTGATATCTCTTTTCAAATTTCGTTTGATTATAAAAACATGAATAAAGTAATGCGAGTAATCAAAGAAAAAAAACTGGACATTGTGACTCAAGAAATGGAAATAAATGAGGAAACTAATTTACCAATTGGCAAATTTGTAATAAAAACCAGAAAAAAAAATGCCGAAATGATATTCGACACTTTTAATTCATTGTTTGAAATTGACATAAAAAAACTATAAATTCTCATTTAAAAGACCTCCTTTTGATGATTATTCAAAAGATTTTAGTAGTTCTAAAATGTAATCTGGAGGAGCAATTGGTTTACCTGTTTTTAACGACACAAAAACCAACAAAAATTGAGCCGTTGTTAATAACTCTTTCGCTTCGTTATAAATTGCACAATCAAATTCGATCTTCACAGACGTCTGACTTTTGAAAACCGTGTGCACCGTTAATAGCTCATCATATCTCGCCGATTTTTTATAACTGATATTCATATTCACAATTGGAAGCCCAACACCACTTTCTTCCATCTTTTTATATGAAATCCCTTTGTTTCTAAGCCATTCGACTCTTCCTATCTCAAAATAAGGGATATAATTTCCGTGATAAACGACTCCCATTTGGTCTGTTTCAGAATAACGAACACGAACTTGAATTTGATGATCCTTCATTAATTTTGCATTAAAAATTTAAATTTAAAAAAGCTGCTTACAACAATATTTTCAAAAATTATAACCTAAATTATTTTTTTTTACAGATAATTGTTCACATATTTGTTATCCCGAAAAAAGAATATTTTTTACATTCTTTTTGTAAGACAATAGATACTCAGAATAAAATAATTTAACTAGATATATGAACAAGACTGCACAATCAGTATGGGAAAACTGTCTGTCCTTCATAAAGGACAACATTCAAGATCAAGCCTATAAAACTTGGTTCGAACCAATCAAATCAGTTGAACTTACCGATAATGCATTATATATTCAAGTACCAAGTAAATTTTTCTACGAATGGTTAGAAGAGCACTATGTAAAATTATTAAAAGTTGCCCTAACCAAAGAACTTGGAAAAAACGCAAAGTTACTCTATAAAATTAAAATGGAGAACACTTATGGCAACAAACAACCGTTTACCGAACAGTTGCCAAGCGCCAATAGAGGTCCAGTAAAAGCACAAGAAGTAGACGCTCCTTTTAAAAACCTTAACCCAGAATTAAAAAATCCGTTTGTAATTCCTGGTATTCGTAATTTAAAAATTGAATCTCAATTAAATGCTAATTATAGTTTTGATAATTTCCTAGAAGGTGATTCTAATAGACTAGCCCGTTCTGCAGGTATGGCAGTTGCCAATAAACCTGGAGGAACTTCCTTTAATCCTTTATTAATTTTTGGTGGGGTTGGATTAGGAAAAACACACTTAGCACACGCTATTGGAGTTGAGATCAAAGATAAATTTCCTGAAAAAACGGTTTTATATATTTCTGCCGAAATTTTCACACAACAATACATTGATTCTGTAAAGAAAAATAACAGAAATGATTTCATTCATTTTTATCAATTAATAGACGTATTAATCATTGATGATGTTCAATTCCTTTCTGGAAAATCAGGAACACAAGATGTATTTTTCCATATTTTTAATTATTTACACCAAAACGGAAAACAGGTAATCTTGACTTCAGACAAGGCTCCTGTTGACATGCAAGATATTGAACAACGCTTATTATCTCGTTTCAAATGGGGATTATCTGCCGAGTTACACCAACCAGATTACGAAACTAGAATTTCTATCTTAAAAAATATTTTATATCGTGATGGTGTTGAAATGCCTGATGAAATAATCGAATATGTGGCTAGAAACATCAAATCTAATGTTCGTGAACTAGAAGGCGCCATCATATCATTGATTGCTCAATCTTCTTTCAACAAAAAAGAAGTAACCATTGAGCTTGCTAAAAGTGTCGTAGAAAAATTCGTAAAAAATGTAAAGAGAGAAATATCAATCGACTACATTCAAAAAATTGTCTCCGATTATTTCCAATTGGATTTAGAAACACTACAATCCAAAACAAGAAAAAGACATGTTGTGCAAGCTAGACAGTTAGCTATGTTTTTTGCGAAAAAATTCACTAAAGCTTCATTAGCTAATATTGGTTCTCAAATCGGAGACCGCGATCACGCTACCGTATTACACGCTTGTAAAACGGTTGATAATTTAGTTGCTACCGACAAACAATTCAAAAAGTATGTCGAGGATATCAATTCAAAATTAACGCTATAAAGTAATGCCTGTTAAAATTTTAATGGTTTGTTTGGGTAATATTTGCCGTTCTCCTTTGGCAGAAGGTATATTAGCCTCCAAACTTCCTACTGAAAAATTCCATGTTGATTCAGCAGGAACTGGTTCTTGGCATGTTGGTCATGCTCCAGACAAACGCTCCATATCTACCGCAAAAAAAAATGGCTTAGACATTTGCAATCAAAAAGGAAGACAATTCTCAAGGGCTGATTTTGATACTTTTGATTATATTTTTGTAATGGATAACAGTAACTACAATGATGTAATTCATTTGGCTCAAAACGAAGCTCAAAAAGAAAAAGTCCAACTTATCCTGAATGCTATATTCCCTGATGAAAATGTAGATGTGCCAGATCCTTACTATGGTGTAGCAAATGGATTTGACATGGTTTATCAAATGCTAGACGAAGCTTGTGATGTAATTGCCGAAAGACTGATTACCAAACATTCAGAGTAAAACCAAATCTGTTTTTTCATAACTTTGCCAGCGACTACAAACACTAGCAAGAAACTATTCTTATAAGGGTGAATTTTTTCATCCTTAAAAACAAATTACCTTATGAAACCAACACCTCTTTTTGGAAAACTATACTTAATTCCAACTACAATGGGCGATTGCGACCCAATGGATGTATTACCACAAACCATTAAAAGATGTGTTGAACTTATCGATTACTACGTAGTTGAAAATGACAAAACTGCTCGGAAATCCATAAAACTGACCAATCCCGAGAAAAAACAATCCGAATTAAAACTGTTTATACTCAACAAACATACCGAAACTAAAGAACATCAAGATTTCATAAAACCACTTTTAGAAGGTAAAGACATGGGATTGATGAGCGAAGCTGGTTGCCCTGGAGTAGCCGATCCTGGTGCCGTAATAGTAAAATTAGCGCACGAAAAAGGGATTCAAGTTATCCCTCTTGTCGGCCCTTCCTCTATTCTATTAGCCATGATGGCCTCTGGAATGAACGGCCAAAGTTTTACTTTTCACGGTTATTTACCCATTGAAAAAGACGAAAAAAAAGCGAGTTTCAAAAGTTTAGAACGTATCTCTTTCGAAAAAAACCAATCTCAGATTTTTATTGAAACACCGTACCGCAACAATAAATTACTAGAAGATTTAATCCAAACTTTGCATCCCGAAACACATTTGTGTATAGCCACCGATATCACTTTACCAACGGAATACATCAAAACAAAGAAAATTTCAGCTTGGAAAAAAGAAACCATCGATTTACACAAACGTCCAACCATTTTTATCATCCATAAAATGTAGCAGCTATTTTGGGCGTGCCACCATAAAGAAAATGGGCCAACTCATCGTAACGGTAAGTCGGCCCATTTCCTTTATGCTGTCGGGTCATTCGCGTTACTTCGGTAACTAGCTTCTATCCCTCACGCAAACCCGCAGAAAATTTACCGTAAGATAACCAGTTTATTTTACCGCACTAAGTTTTTATTTTTTGAAAAACAATTAGCCAACCTGGAAGGCATAATACAATTTTTCTTAATTTTGAAAATAAAACCACAACTAAGACCTCTTTTAAAAACCAACAATAATTATAAAATCGCCACTAACAAACAGTCTGTTCCAAACAAAGACTCATAAATAAAAGGCGATAAAATATATGACCTATAAAAAATAACTTTTACATATATGAAAACCTTCATTTTAATTATAAGCTTTTTTATAAGCAATTGTTGTGTAGCTCAAGACAAATTAAATTTCAATTCAAAACCTATTGATTGCGAAAATAAATGGATAGTCTTTCCGTCTGACTCATCAGGCTCCTACAACTATGGTTTTGTATACATGGACAATCAAGCTGGTTTAACTTTCGATTTTGCTGGTTCATTCAAAATAAACAGCACTGGAAAATTTCTTATCAGTAAAAATGAAGCGGAAAGATCTATGAAATTCAGATTACAACCAAACAAATCATTAGTAGCAATCATTCCTGAATCTTATTTTACCGAATTCGATATTTCAAAAACTCCCGATTGGCTCAAAGCCTATCAAGGAGATGAAAACTCAACCAATAGACTATTCAGATGGGGCTTTACTTATAACGCTTGGAACGAATGTGCAAAAGGGTTGTCATACTTAGAAAAAGTAAAAAAAATCGACCCGAATTACAAAGGGCTTAAAACCGAGATTGCTTTTTCATATAATTGTTTAAATCAACCTCAAAATGCGATTAATATCCTGAAAGAAGAAATCAAACAAACGCCTGACAACGCTTATGCTTACAAAGAATTACTTTATTCACAAGTACATAACAATCAGCTCCCCGACGCAATAAAAACCTATTATAAAATAGAAAAAGACATAACTGACAAAACGTATAAATCTGAAAACGCATTCAATATTTTATGCGCATTCTACAGTCAGAATAACTTAAAAAAATTCAACGAGTGGATAAATAGCACTCAAATTGACAAAGACGAACGCTTCAAACCTTATGTCGAGAAATTTAAAAAGGATTTGGAAAAACTAAATTAGTTTTCAAAACTACTTTTATACCTCTGAATAAATTCACCTATTACATGAGCAAACTCCCAAATGTAACAACAAGCATTTTCACAGTAATGTCCAAAATGGCCGTTGAGTACAATGCAATTAATCTTTCGCAAGGATTTCCAAATTTTCCAGTAGATGAAAGATTAACGCAAATTATTTCTCGACTATCAACAGAAGATGTACATCAATACACTCCAATGTCTGGATACCCTCCTTTGTTAGCCAAAATAGCAACATTAGTAAAATCATCTTACAATAGAAGCGTATCAGCCGAAACCGAAATATTGGTTACAACTGGTGCAACACAAGCCATATTCACAACAATACTAGCTTTACTAAAAGCAAATGATGAAGTAATAATTCTAGATCCAAGTTATGATTGTTACGAAGCTCCTATTTTACTAAGTAACGCAAAACCTATTCGTGTAGCACTCAACGATGACTACACTCCAAATTGGAATTCTATTGCAAATGCCTTTTCGGACAAAACCAAAATGATTATCATTAATAATCCACATAACCCGACTGGGAAGATTTTAAATGAGTCAGATTTGGAAAATCTAGAATTACTTTTAGAAAAAAATCCTAATGTATTATTGCTTTCAGATGAAGTTTACGAATACATTACTTTCGAAGAAAAACACATCTCAACTCATACTCGAAAAAAACTTCTCGATCGGTGCATCACCGTTTCTTCATTTGGAAAAACATTTCATATAACAGGCTGGAAAATTGGTTACTTGGTAGCTCCCGAATATTTAATGAAAGAAATCAAAAAAGTTCACCAATTTCTAGTTTTTAGCGTTAATAGTATTTGTCAAGCAGCCATTTCTGAATATTTAGATTTAGTTGACTTAAAAGAAATTAGTTCTTTTTATCAACAAAAAAGAGACTACTTTAGAACATTATTAAAAAATAGCCGATTCGAATTAATGCCTTGCGAAGGAACTTACTTTCAGGTTGTATCTTATGCTAATATTTCAAACGAAAATGATGTTGATTTCTGCAAACGTTTGATTACTGATCATGGTGTTGCCGCTATTCCAATATCTACTTTCTATGCTGATGGAAAAGATTTAAAGTTAATCCGTTTTTGCTTCGCCAAAGACAATCATACTTTGGAAGAAGCTGCGAGAAGATTGGAAGCAGTATAGTTACTAAGGTACTGAGATCCTAAGAGTCTAAGTTTTTTTTATCATACATTTCATTATCTTAGAAACTTAGCTTCTTTTAAAAAAAACAATTATGCATGCATACTATTTTATTTTATTACATTTACAATCCAAAATATAAAAAATATGAGTTATACCGATAAAATGTTAAGAGACGATGCTTTACAAGGCAAAGTGATTGTAGTTACAGGAGGCGGAAGTGGATTAGGAAAAGCAATGACCAAATATTTCTTAGAATTAGGCGCAAAAGTAGCCATTACCTCTAGAGATTTAGATAAACTAAAAAAAACGGCGGAAGAATTACAAACTGAAACAGGCGGCATTTGTTTACCATTGCAATGTGACGTTCGCCATTATGAAGAAGTAGAAAACATGTTGCAAGAAGTTTTGAAGGCTTTTGGCAAAGTAGATGTTTTGTTGAATAATGCGGCAGGAAACTTCATTTCTCCAACTGAACGATTATCATCCAATGCTTTCGATACTATAATTGATATTGTTTTAAAAGGAACCAAAAACTGCACACTTGCATTTGGAAAACACTGGATAGACACCAAGCAAACCTCTTCAACAGTTTTAAATATTGTTACAACTTATGCCTGGACAGGTTCTGCTTATGTAGTTCCAAGTGCTACTGCCAAAGCTGGAGTTCTAGCCATGACGAGAAGTCTTGCTGTAGAATGGGCAAAATACGGCATTCGCACTAATGCAATTGCACCAGGCCCATTCCCTACCAAAGGTGCCTGGGATCGATTATTGCCTGGAGATCTTGCCGAAAAATTTGATATGGCAAAAAAAGTACCTTTAAAAAGAGTCGGTGATCATCAAGAATTGGCAAATTTAGCTGCTTATTTAGTTTCAGATTTTTCTGCTTATGTAAATGGCGAAGTAATTGTTATCGATGGAGGCGAATGGTTAAAAGGTGCTGGACAATTTAACTTACTAGAAGCAATTCCTGAGGAACTTTGGGATCAATTAGAAATGATGATTAAAGCCAAAAAGAATAGCTAATAAAGATCTTAATCTATTTGAAATTTATTAAAAAAATAAAATAAGTAAGATACAACCTCAAAAGAGAACTTTATACAGTTCTCTTTTTTATTGCATTAAATACAAAAACAATCAATAATATCCAGTAATACTTAAGACATACAAAGGAGTCTAAAAACTATTTGTTTTTGTTAACAAAATAGATTTCCAAAACCCATAAATAATTGTATTTTTACCGTTCAAAATTTAGAAAATAAATGGGCAAAATCATAGCGATTGCGAATCAGAAAGGTGGAGTTGGAAAGACAACAACTTCTATTAACCTAGCTGCTTCACTTGGTGTATTAGAAAAAAAAGTATTACTAATAGATGCTGATCCTCAGGCAAATGCCACGTCAGGTTTAGGTATTGATGTTGAAACAGTTGAAATAGGAACTTACCAAATTCTGGAACACAGTAACACTCCATTAGAGGCTATTGTTAAATGTTCTTCTCCAAATGTAGATTTAATTCCAGCGCATATCGATCTTGTTGCGATCGAAATAGAACTAGTCGACAAACCAAACAGAGAGTACATGCTGAAAAAAGCATTAGAAAGTGTGAAAGATCAATACGATTATATCTTAATTGATTGCGCACCATCTCTAGGATTATTGACCTTAAATGCCTTAACAGCTGCAGATTCAGTTGTTATCCCTATTCAATGCGAATATTTTGCATTAGAAGGTTTGGGTAAATTATTGAATACAATCAAAAGTATTCAAAAAATTCACAATCCAGATTTGGATATCGAAGGGTTATTATTAACCATGTTTGATTCTAGATTGCGTTTATCTAATCAAGTCGTAGAAGAAGTTCAAAAGCATTTTAATGATATGGTTTTTGAAACAATAATTCAAAGAAATGTAAAATTGAGCGAAGCACCTAGTTTTGGTGAAAGTATCATCAACTATGATGCTACAAGCAAAGGAGCAGTAAATTACATTAATTTGGCTCAAGAAATTATAAAGAAAAATAGTAAATAGTTGTATGTCAAAAGCAATAAAAAAACAAGCCTTAGGTAGAGGTTTATCTGCATTATTAAAAGATCCTGAAAACGATATTCAATCGGTAGAAGACAAAAATGCGGATAAAGTTGTAGGGAATATTATTGAGCTTGAAATCGATGCTATAGAAATAAATCCGTTTCAGCCTCGAAGCAATTTTAATGAAGAATCATTACGTGAATTAGCCACTTCTATTAAAGAATTAGGTGTAATTCAACCTATTACTGTACGTAAATTAGACTTTAATAAATACCAATTAATTTCTGGAGAGCGTCGTTTGCGCGCTTCTACATTAATTGGACTTACTACCGTTCCTGCATACATCCGTATTGCAAACGATAATGAGTCATTGGTAATGGCTTTGGTTGAAAACATTCAACGTCATGACTTAGACCCAATAGAAATTGCACTTTCGTACCAACGATTAATTGACGAAATTCAATTAACTCAAGAACAAATGAGTGAAAGAGTTGGTAAAAAACGCTCCACTATTGCTAATTATTTGAGGCTTTTAAAACTAGATCCGATTATCCAAACGGGAATTCGTGATGGTTTTATTAGTATGGGACATGGTCGTGCTATCATCAATATTGAAGATCATGATGTTCAAACTGATATTTATCAAAAAATAGTGAGTCAAAATCTTTCTGTTAGAGAGACCGAAACTTTGGTAAAAAACTATCATGAAAGTCTAAAACCAAAACCTATTACTGCTGCAAAAAGCGCTTCTTTTGAAATTAATGATGAAGATGTAAGTACTTTTAATAAATATTTTGGAACAAAAATAGACGTAAAAGTAGCTGGAAATGGTAAAGGAAAAATCACCATTCCTTTTCATTCTGAAGAAGACTTTAATAGAATTATAAAATTAATCGAAGGGTAGTGAATAAAATCATTTCCATAGGTCTATTGCTTTTTCTTTTTGGAAGCTCACCTCTTTTTGCGCAAGCAAAAAAGGATAAAGCTATACAACCAAAAGATACTTTAAAATCAACATCAGTAGACATAGATCCTTTGACACCTGCAAAAGCTGCCTTTTTCTCAGCCATATTACCTGGATTAGGGCAAGCATACAATAAAAGATACTGGAAAATCCCATTAGTTTATGGAGCTATTGGAACAAGTTTGTATTTTTATGTTGACAGTAAAAAAAGTTACCACGAATATCGAGATGCTTATAAAAGTCGTTTAGCAGGTAATCCAGATCCAAAATACGATTATCTTTCAGACACTCAATTAATTTCTGCACAAGAATTCTATCAAAGAAATGCTTCGTTATCAGGATTTTTCGTGCTTGGTTTTTATGTATTAAACATAATCGATGCTAATGTTGACGCTGCATTAATACAATTCAACGTCAATCAAAATTTATCAGTTAGACCAGAAATAACTCCCGATGCTGTAACATTTAAATCAAATGTAGGACTAACTCTTAATTATCATTTTTAGACTCGAAACTTATTCGGTTCTTTTTAAAAATCAAAAAAATAACACATAATGAAAATTGCGCTTTTAGGATATGGAAAAATGGGTAAAGTAATCGAAAGAATTGCTTTAGAAAGAGGACATGAAATTGTTTTAAAGAAAGATGAATTCAATACATACGAAGGTCTTTCGACTGCCGATGTTGCCATCGATTTTAGTGTCCCAACAGCAGCAGTATCTAATATTTCTAGTTGTTTTAACGCTAACGTTCCTGTAGTTTCAGGTACAACAGGATGGTTAGAACATTATGACGAAATGATTGCTTTATGTAAAGAGAAAAAAGGTGGATTTATATCAAGTTCTAATTTCAGTCTTGGTGTTAATCTATTCTTTGAATTCAACGAATATTTGGCTAAAATAATGGCACCATTCGACCATTACAAAGTAGACATGGAAGAGATTCACCATGATCAAAAACTAGATGCCCCAAGCGGAACTGCTATTTCTCTTGCTAAAGGAGTTATCGAAAATAGCAATTATACCGATTGGACATTAAACAATCCTAAAAACAACGAAATTCATATAGAAGCAGTAAGAACAGGAACAGTTCCCGGAACTCATATTGTGAATTACAACTCAGAAATAGACTCAATTGAAATAAAACATACCGCTCATAATCGTGAAGGTTTTGCTTTAGGAGCTGTAATCGCTGCTGAATGGCTCGCAGGAAAACATGGCATATTTACCATGAAAGATGTATTGAATTTAAATTCTTAATAACAATCTCAAATACAATTTTAAAATAGAATTTGGAACTCAAACCTAACTTCTAATTTTCAACATCAAATTTTCAAATTATGACACTATCTCTTTGGTTTCTATTTTTCTTAGCTGTTCAGGTTATTCATTTCTTAGGAACTTGGAAATTATACGAAAGTGCAGGAAGAAAACGTTGGGAAGCCGCCATTCCTGTTTACAATGCTATTGTTCTAATGAAAATAATTGGTCGCCCAACTTGGTGGACTATTTTACTTTTCATCCCAATTATTAATTTGATTATGTTTCCTGTTATTTGGGTAGAAACGATTCGTAGTTTTGGGAAAAAGTCAAATTTAGACACCTTGCTTGTCATTGCAACATTTGGACTTTATATTGCTTATCTAAATTACACACAACCACTAAACTATATAGCTGACAGAAATGCAAATACGGAGCATAAAGCTGCAGACACTGTTAGTTCTTTACTTTTTGCAATTATTGTTGCGACCATTGTACATACTTACTTCATTCAGCCATACACGATTCCTACTTCTTCATTAGAAAAATCATTACTGGTTGGAGACTTTTTGTTTGTAAGCAAAATGAATTATGGAGCCAGAGTTCCTATGACAACGGTAGCATTACCTATGGTACACGATACGATTCCTATGACCAAACGAAAATCGTATTTAAATTGGCCACAATTGCCTTACTTAAGACTTCCAGGTATTCAAAATATTGACCGAACTGACATTGTTGTTTTCAACTGGCCAGCTGATACGGTTTATAAATTTAGAGATCACTCTGGACAAAGAGTAGACAAACCTATTGACAAAAAATCAAATTATGTAAAACGTTGTGTTGGTATTCCTGGAGACAGCTTATCAATAAAAGACGGATTAGTATATATAAATGGAAAGGAATTAATTTTGCCAGAGCGTGCAAAACCTCAATTTTCATACAATGTTGTTTTAGATGGTAAAACGCCTATTGACTTTGAATATCTTTTTAAAGATATGGATATCACTGATGGAGCTGGATTCTTAAACCAACAAACAAGAGACACTTTATTCATGAGCGCACTAACAGCTGCTGGTGCTGAGCGATTAAAAAATGTTCCAGGAATAACTTCAGTAAACAGAATTATTTCTAAAGGAACAGAAGATGGTATTTTCCCGCACATTAACAAATGGAACAGAGATAATTTTGGACCAATCTATATTCCTCAAAAAGGAAAGACTGTTGCCTTAAACTTAGAAACATTGCCTTTTTACAAAACAATTATCACCGATTACGAGAAAAACACGCTACAAGTTAATGGTAATCAAATTTTAATTAATGGAAAGGTAGCTACTACCTATACTTTTGATCAAAATTACTATTGGATGATGGGAGATAATCGTCATAACTCTGAAGATAGCCGTTATTGGGGCTATGTTCCTGAAAACCACATTGTAGGAAAACCAATTTTCATTTGGTTAAGCTGGGACACTAATGGTAAAGGTTTAAATAAAATTCGTTGGAATAGAGTCTTTACAACCGTTAGCGGTGAAGGACAGCCACAATCTTACTTCAAATTTTTCTTAATTGCTCTTGCCGCCTTTTTTGTAGGAGAGTATTTTTGGAAAAAAAGAAAAGCGAAAAAAGAGATAGTTTAAAAAACACAAGGCTTCGAGTATAAAAACTTGAAGCCTTCTATTTTTAGTCGATGAAAACACTACTACACCCTTCCTATTTTCCATCTATAAGTCATTTTGCAGCAATTGCTCAATCTGACAGTGTTACATTTGAGATGGAAGACAATTTTCAAAAACAAACGAATCGGAACCGAACTTATGTTTACAGTCCTAATGGGATTCAATTACTAAATATCCCAATAAAACATTCTAATTTAAGCCATCAAAAAACAAAAGAAATTAAAATAGAACAGGAGTTTGATTGGCAGAAACAACATTTTAAATCGTTAGAAGCTGCCTATAGAAGCTCCCCTTTCTTTGAATTTTTTGAAGATGATTTACTTCCAATTTTTCAAAAAAAACATACTTTCTTGATGGATCTTAATTTAGAAGCCTTTGATATAGTATGCAAATGTCTGCGAATGAAATTCGAGTTTAATACCACAACCGAATATTTTCATGAAATAGAAAATAAAGAAATTGTTGATTTTCGCTATTTAATAAATGGTAAAAAAGATAATTCTATATTTGAACCTTACACTCAGGTTTTTGATGATAAACATGGATTTTTGAACAATCTAAGCGTTCTTGATTTACTGTTTAATGAGGGGAAATTTGCGATGGATTATTTGAAAAATCAAAAACTTATTCAATAATATTACATCTTTAATTCAAAACCCCTTAAGAAATTAATATTGAAATTAATTTCTTAAGGGGTTGAATTTTTATAAGACTACAGTAACACGAAACTATTGCATAGATAATTTTGCCATGATGGGAAAATGATCTGAATTTTGAAAATCAGAAAAGCTTTCAAATTGTTTCACTTCCATAGTTTCATCGGCAAAAATATAATCTATTCTAGCGGGATAATATTTAAACTTATAGGTAGCTCCAAATCCCTGGCCGGCTTCTTCAAAACTGTCTTTCAATTTTCCTTTTATATTGCGGTATACATAAGAAAAAGCACTATTATTCATATCTCCACAGATAATAATTGGGTACTTACAATTCTTTTCATGCTCTTTAAAAATAGCAGCTTGTTCCTGCTGTTGTTTAAAGGCTTTACTAATTCGATTATAAAGGTGTTTCGACTTTTGTTTATCAATTACATCTATATTTTCTGAAATCTCATCCACATCGGGAGATATTTTTATAGATTGTAAATGCATATTATAGACTCTAATAATGTCTTTTCCTTTCTTAATATCGGCATAAACAACATTATTATTTGAACGAGGAAAAACTATATGTCCCTGATCGATTATCGGAAATTTAGAAAATATTGCCTGACCTGTTTTAATTTGTTTCCCTTCCATTAAAACATATTTGTAAGGGTATATTTTTAGATCAATATTAGCTGAATTCGAAAATTCCTGAATACACAATATATCTGGATTTTCGGTATTGATAAATTCTAAAATTGTATCAGGAATATCGTCTCGATCCAACCATTTAAACACATTAAACAATCTTACATTATAACTCATAACCGTAAAATCCTTATCACTTTCTGGGAATTCTTTAGCAGTAAATTTATAAAATTTATTAAAAAAAGTAATTCCGACCAAAAGTACCAAACCAGATAAAATCATGCGCTTTTTAAACTGCATTGCCCAATAAAGAAAGAACAATCCATTGGATAAAAAAACCAAAGGCATAAATAAGGTTAATACCGATAAAACCGGAAAGATTTTTGGTGCCAAAAAAGGGAGCAAATAGGCAATGAATGTCAGCACTATAAGCACTAAATTCAAAAGATACATTCCTTTATTAAACCATGAAAGGTTCTTCATTTTTTAATGTATTTTGAACTTTATAAAATCAAAAGTTCTCGATTTACACTTCAATATTGATATAAAAATAAGTTATTTTCCTGCTTGAAACAAAAATTCTTTTTCTTCTTGGTTCAAACTATCATAACCAGACTGACTGATTTTATCTAAAATCTCATCAATTTGTTGCTGCTTTTTATCTTTCACCACTATTTTAGAAGTTGACTTTTCTATTGGCTTTTTATAATTTTTATGTACTTTTTTGAAGGGAGTTGAAGGCTTTTTAAAAAGATTAGTAAAGAAATCTAGAATGCTACTCACTATCTTACTTAAATCAGTTCCATTTTGCAATAGCTTCACATACATAAAGCCAAAAAAGGCTCCCGCCAAGTGCGAAATATGTCCGCCAGAGTTTCCTAAACGAAATTGCATTAAATCCAAAATAATAATTACTGCTGTAACGTGCCATAATTTAACGTTACCAACCAATAACAGCCTCACATCCATCAATGGATTATAGGTCGTTGCAGCCATTAAAATAGCCATTATTGCTGCCGATGCACCGACTATTGAACCACTTAAATGCAATAGATTAAAACCTAAAGTAAAAATTAATCCTGCAAAAATGGCGCTTAAAATATATACTCCTAAATATTGTTTGGCTGAAAAAAAAGTCAAAAACAAATAGCTGGCAAAATTTAGCACTATCATATTAAAAAACAAATGCAAAAAGCCATCATGAAAAAAAGCATACGATAAGAAAGTCCAAGGTTTTATAACAAAAACCAATGACTCTGATGACAAAGCAATCCAATTGGGAAAATCAAATTCCCCAATGCTATATTGATAGAAAAAAAGTAAGGAAACCAAAAAACAACCTATATTCCAATAGATCATTTTCATAGCGATACCACCTAATCTATATTGCATTTTCAAATCGTCTAAAATATTCATACGTTTTCCTTTTCGATTATTTATCTGAAATCTACAATTTATAATTTAATTTCAATTGACTAACATGCTCTTTTAACTAGTTCCAACGGTGATTATTAAACTCATTTTTCTTCCAATACCACATCATTAAGAAACCTACTATTGCTCCCCCTAGATGGGCAAAATGTGCAATTCCGCTTGAACTACCAAAAATAGAACCTCCAGAAATACCCAAATATAAATCAATTAATAATAATCCAGGAACAAAATATTTTGCTTTAATTGGAATTGGAATAAACATTAAAGCCAATTCAGCATTAGGAAACATAAACGCAAATGCCACTAACAAACCGTAAATAGCACCAGAAGCTCCAACCACATTGCCTAAATAAGCTCCCATAAAGCTTTGAAAATCGGAAGGAGTTAATAGCTCTTGCCACCTAGTGTCAAATTTACCTTCCCCTAATGTTTTTAGTATTTCAACCTTTGAAAAACCATTAGCAATCAACGTTTCGAGTCCACTTTCAAAAAAGTAATAATTAACAAGCGTATGCAATAATGCCGCTCCTAAACCACAAGAAATATAAAAGAAAATAAACTTTTTACCACCCCAAAAATGTTCCAATGCTGAACCAAAAGAATACAATGCAAACATATTAAAAGCAATATGCATAATATTTGGTAGTGGCGCATGCATAAACATGTGTGTAAAGATTTGCCAGAAATGAAAATCCGGATTTTCGAAAAAATACATCGAAAGCAATTTATAAGCTGGATCTCCAACAATCATAGAACCAATATAAAAAAGCACGTTTATTATTAACAACTGCTTTACTGTAGGCGTGATATTCATCATAAGGCAAACTTTTTATCTAAATCTTCCACACGCATGGTGATGAAAGTAGGTTTTTGAAAAGGTGATACATTAGGGTCTTTACAAGCAAAAAGACCGTTTACTAAATTTTCTTGTTCTTTTTCGGTCAAATAAGCACCTGTCTTGACAGCCAAACTTTTAGCCATTGATTTAGCAATTGTATCGTTCTGGCTGAAACTATTCTCTGGAATTCCGTTATGCAAATCGCTCAACAATTGATCTAAAACCACTGCCACTTCGCTCTCAGTACTATTAACTGGAATACCCGAAATCACAATGTGGTCTGAATTTGACTCCTCAAAAACAAAGCCAGTATTAATCAATGCTTGCTGTAATTCGGCAATAAGCTCCATTTCGCTTGCTGAATAAAACAAATTAATTGGAAACAACAATTGCTGACTCGAAGCGTGTTGCACCGTCATGTTTACCAAAAATTGTTCGTAAAGAATACGTTGATGCGCTCTACTTTGATCGACAATTACCATTCCAGATTTTATTGGCGAAACAATATATTTTTTATGAATTTGATAGGTTTTCTGAACGGTCTGTTCTACCTCTTCATCATTAAACAAAGACGAAGTTACTTCTTCGTTTTCAAAAGTAAACTCATTATTTTCAAACGAATAATCACTGTTATTACTTGAAGGAAATTCATTCCCTCCAAAAACAACATTTGTATCCTTTTTCACATCCACATACAAACTTTCCCAAGTAGCAGTTGGCTCTACTCTTTTATACGATGAGGAATAACTCTTACTCGGCTTTTCTTCGGCAAAAGGATTAAAATTCGTATCGATCTGAATCGTTGGAACTTCCCCTTCTAAATTTTTATAATGATAAGGTGTATCCAAATTAGCATCTCTTTCAAAATCCAAAACTGGAGCCACATTAAACTGCCCCAAACTGTGTTTTATAGAAGCTCTTAAAATAGCATACATTGCACTTTCGTTATCAAACTTGATTTCGGTTTTCGTAGGATGTATGTTGATATCAATCGTATTCGGCGGAACCGTTAAATACAAATAATAACTAGGTTGCGAACCATCTTTCAAAATTCCTTCATAAGCGGCCATAACGGCATGATGCAAATATGGACTTTTGATAAAGCGATCATTGACAAAGAAAAACTGTTCTCCTCTATTCTTTTTAGCAAATTCAGGTTTACATACAAAACCCTGAATGTTCATCATCTCGGTATCTTCAACAACAGGAACTAATTTTTCGTTGGTTTTTCCACCAAAAAAATTAACAACACGTTGTCTTAGGCTTGATGGCGGCAAATTATACATATCACTACCGTTGTGATAAAATGTAAAATGAATTTTGGGATGTGCCAAAGCCACGCGTTGGAACTCATCAATAATATGACGATATTCTACCGTATCTGATTTTAAGAAATTACGGCGTGCAGGAATATTAAAAAATAAATTTTTGACAGCAAACGAAGTTCCTTTAGGCAAAACTGCCACATCTTGAGAAATAAATTTACTTCCTTCGATAACGATGTGAGTTCCTAATTCTTCCTGCTCCAATTTGGTTTTCATTTCCATGTGGGCAATCGCAGCAATAGAGGCCAAAGCTTCACCACGAAACCCTTTGGTATGCAATGAAAACAAATCTTCTGCTTGTCGAATCTTAGAAGTTGCGTGGCGCTCAAAACACATACGAGCATCGGTTACATTCATTCCCGAACCATTATCAATCACTTGTACCAATGATTTACCAGCATCTTTAATAATCAATTTGATGTCGGTCGCTTTGGCATCAACTGCATTTTCCAATAGTTCTTTCACTACTGAAGCAGGTCTTTGCACTACTTCACCAGCAGCAATTTGGTTAGCAACATGATCAGGAAGCAATTGAATTATACTCGACATCGAAAGATTTTTGATTGTAGATTAACGATTTTTGATTGCTGATTTTAAATTAATGATTAAAACCAAAGAGTACAAATTTAAGGAATTTCCATTGTGTTTTGACAGTTTGTTATTCACAAAAAATATGAATTTTACAACTGAAGTTAACTCATTTAAAACCAACCATAGAACCTCACTTATTTACATTTGAAACTTTTTAAAAGCAGCTAAAAACTCAGATACTGCTCTTTCAAATATACCAATTAAGAATGTTTTCTAAAATTTCATTAGTCACAAAAAAAGCATAAAAAAACCTATACTATTCAGCGAACAGTATAGGTTCTTTTTTTGATAACAACCAATTCGTAATTCCTAATTAATAATTCGTAATTAATTTATTCTTCTATTTGCAAAGGTTCATTTCCAATTCGCAAAGCACCCGCAGACAATAAATGCTGATCATCAATTTGATGTGTCAAAGAAGCTTGTTGACGAATATATGCCATTTTGATAGCTGCAATAGCCGCTTCAGTTCCTTTATTTCCGTGAATACCTCCACTTCTGTCAATAGATTGCTGCAAAGTATTATCTGTCAACACACAAAAGATAACAGGAATATCCGTTTGAACATTCAAATCTTTAATACCTTGAGTTACTCCTTCGCAAACAAAATCAAAATGCTTAGTTTGCCCCTGAATCACACAACCAATGGCGATTACAGCATCAACATTCTGAGTTTGCAACATTTTTTTAGAACCATATATCAACTCAAAACTCCCAGGAACATTCCAACGAATAATGTGATGAGGCGGTACTTCATTTTCTAACAAAGCAGTAATAGCTCCATTATAAAGTCCTTCGGTTATAGTATCATTCCATTCTGAAACAACAATCCCAAAGCGAAAATCTTTCGCGTTTGGGATTGAGTTTTTATCGTAATCAGATAAATTTTTATTTTCGGTAGCCATTTAATTTTAGAATTTAGAATTTTAGAACTTAGATTTCAGATATTAAAGATAGAGTTTTGAAATCAAAAATCGACAATCTTAAATCAACAATCTTAAATCTTTCTATTATTGTGCTAAACCTATCAAACCATCCACTGTACCAGCTTCAGGAGAATTTTCGTAATTATCTTTAATGTCTGTGAAATATTTCAAAGCATCTTCTTTATTTCCTAAAGCCAAAGCAACTTTTCCAGCTTTCATCAAGAAACGCGGCGTTGTAAAATCATTTTTACTAGATTCAGCTGCTTTAATATAATTTTCCAAAGCTTCTTTTGGCTGATTTTTTTGAGAATATGCATCTCCAATAGCTCCTTTAGCCAAAGCGCTCAACATAATATCTGTTGAACTAAATTTACCTAAATAAGTAATTGCCTCATCATATTTACCTGTGTTCAGGTAAGCGATACCAGCATAATAATTAGCTAGATTTCCAGCAGCAGTTCCAGAATATTCGTCAGCGATTTTTACAAATCCAAATTTCCCTTCAGAACCGTTCAATGCCAATTTATATAATGAATCACTAGCTACACCATTTGTTGCTTGTTCAAAATTAGATTGCGCAACAAACATTTCGCTAGCCGCATCTTCTTCTTTTGGAGAAGCAATAAATTTTTGATATGCAAAATAACCAACAGTTACCAAAGTAATAGCACCAACAACACCAATAATAATTTTTTGATTCTTAGCAACCCAGTCCTCTGTTCTAGAAGCTGTTTCATCTAATTTCGAAAAAACCTCAGCCGTAGCACTGTCTTTTTCGTCAATCGTTACATTTTCAATTGCATCGTCTTTTACTTCCTTTTCCTTTGGTGCTTTATATCCTCTTTTATTGTAAGTAGCCATTTATAAATTTAATTTATGTGAACGGCAAAAATAAAATTTTTATTCTAATGCACGTAAAAAATTTCGATTTTATATTAAATTTTAGAAAAATATTTTCAAGTCCCTATATTCACTACCTATTTACCCTCTAATATACGAATAATCAGGGCGTGCCACCAGCTAGAAAAAAGGGCTATCTTCTTTGTCGTCATGGCCCTTTTTCCTAGCTGCTGTCAGGCTATCCACGCTACTTCGGTAGCTTGTTCCTATCCCTCACGCGAACAAACGAACGTGCTAAAAAATCAAAAAAATAAATTGAACTTCTTTATCTCGATATTTTTCAATAATTTGCGCCCAACAGCACAGATTTGTAATCTTTTAATTAAACCAACAATTAGATGAGTATATCAAAAAAAACAAAAATTGCATTCGCATTTTTAATAATGCTGATGGGTACTACGTATGGGCAATCCAACAATTTCATAGTTACTTTAGATGCTGGACATGGCGGTAAAGATACCGGAGCTAAGTATTTTAACAACAAAGAAAAAGACCTAACCTTGGCAGTTACCTTAAAAGTAGGTCAACTATTAGAACAAAATCCGAATGTTACCTTAATATATACCCGAAAAACTGATGAGTTCATTGAGCTTAGAGAAAGAGCAAAAATTGCCAATCGCGCTAATTCAAATTTATTTGTTTCCATTCATTGTAATGCAAATAGAAGTTCTACAGGAAACGGAAGTGAAACGTACGTAATGGGTATGTCGAGAGCAAATATGAATTTAGAAGTTTCTAAAGCGGAAAACTCCGTAATCCTTTTAGAAGATAATTACCAGAAAACATATAAAGGTTTTGACCCAAATAAACCAGAAACATTAATAGGACTTCAAATCGTACAGGAAAGTAATTTAACGAGTAGTATTGATCTTGCAACTAAAATACAGAATAATTTTTCAAATTCTATTAGCATAAAATCGAGAGGTATTAAGCAAGAACCACTATGGGTTTTGGATGCTACTACGATGCCAGGCGTTTTAATCGAGATAGGTTTTATTTCCAACAAAATTGACGTGAGTATACTAGAATCAGAAGAGGGACAAAATGATATTGCAAAAGCAATTGCCAATGCTATCATAAGTTACAAGAATGAAAATTTTTGAGATAATAAAACTGAAACTATTAAAAACTTACCAAATACATAAAGAAACTGAATAGCTTTTGTTAAGCTAGATTCAAAAAAACGAAAACACAAATTCATCTCCTTATATATCGATATTTTTCAATAATTTGCACCCTCTTAGAAACCGTAAATAAAAAGGCTTCAAAGTCAACAATTCCAGCAAGACCTTCAGATGTATTTAAAAAAAATATCGTTATTCAATTACAAAAATTTCTCCGAAGCCAATTTCGAATTCGACAACAAAATCAATTGTTTTGTAGGCAAGAACGGCATCGGAAAAACCAATGTATTGGATGCTATCTATCATTTGTCGTATGGAAAAAGTTATTTCAATCCTTTGGCGGTTCAAAACATCAAACACGGCGAAGAGTTTTTTGTAATTGATGCCGAATTTGAAAAGAAAGAAAGAACCGAACAAATTGTGTGTAGCCTCAAAAAAGGGCAAAAAAAAATCCTGAAACGCAACGGAAAAGCCTACGATAAATTCTCGGATCATATTGGATTCATCCCCCTAGTTATCATCTCCCCAGCCGACAGGGATTTGATTATAGAAGGAAGCGAAACCCGAAGAAAATTTATGGACAGCGTGATTTCCCAACTCGATTCTAACTATTTGCAACAACTTATTCATTATCAAAAAGTAATAAATCAACGCAATGCTTTATTAAAGTATTTTGCTTTGAATCACACTTATGACAATGATACTTTGTCTATATATAATGAACAGCTAACAGAATATGGTCAATCCATTTTCGAAAAAAGAAAAGCGTTCATTGCCGAGTTCATTCCCATATTTAACTTTCATCATCACAACATTACAGGTTCGCAGGAATCGGTTCAAATCATTTATGAAAGTCATTTATTCGAAAATAATTTACTCACTTTATTGCAACAAAACATCAATAAAGACCGAATGTTGCAATACACCAGTGTAGGTATTCATAAAGATGACCTGTCATTCGAAATAGACAACTACCCTATCAAGAAATTTGGATCTCAAGGACAGCAAAAATCATTTTTAATTGCCTTAAAACTTGCTCAATTTGAATTCCTAAAAAAACAAAGTGGCGTAAAACCAATTCTGCTTTTTGATGATATCTTTGATAAATTAGATGAAAATCGTGTATCCAAAATCATAGAAATGGTCAATAACGACACCTTCGGACAACTCTTTATTTCAGATACTCATCCCGAACGTACTGAAACAATTGTAAAAGCAACGCTCCAGAGCTACACTATTTTTAATTTGTAACTTTTATTTAAGATGAGTTCCAGATTCAAAAGGTAAAAATTGTTTAATTTTACGTCAATTAAAACGCAACACCCTAATGAAATTAAAGCATCTTTATTTATTCGTTATTTCCTTTATAATCCAAGCTTGTTATTCGCAAACAACTGTTCAAACCATTGATGTTACTTCGTATTCAAAGAAAATAGAGGCTACTCCAAAAGCTCAAGTTCTAGACGTTCGCACACCCGAGGAATATACCACAGGTCACATCGAAAACTCTGATAATGTTGACTGGCTAGGCAATAGTTTTATTGCTTTAACTGATAAATACGACAAAACAAAACCCGTTTTTGTATACTGTAAAAGCGGTGGAAGAAGCCTTAAAGCATCCGAAAAACTAGCCGAATTAGGATTTACAACCATATACAATCTTGACGGAGGAATGCTGAAATGGGAAGCTGCCGGATTAACAAAACCAGACACCAAAATTATTGGAATATGCCCTCAGGAATATGCCGAGTTATTAAAAACCGACAAAAAAGTCTTAGTTAGCTTTTATGCGCCTTGGTGCGCGCCTTGCAAAAAAATGGAGCCTTATATCCTAAAAATGCAAAAAGACATGGCTAATAAAGTTGTTATCGTTCGCTTGAATGCTGACGAAAACAAAACCATCATGCAAGAGTTAAAAATCAGTGAACTTCCTACTTTAGTACTCTATGAGAATAAAGCCGTGAAATGGCAAAAATCAGGTTTTATCAGTGAAGAGGATTTAAAAAAACAATTATAATATAAGCCCTATGCTCTCAAAAGATACCTTACAATTCCTTGCAGATTTAAAAGCTAATAACAATAGAGATTGGTTTCTGGAAAACAAAAAACGTTACGAGATCGTAAAGAAAGATTATCATCAATTGATTGCTGCTTTACTTGAAGCGCTAAAACCTCTTGACCCTTCATTGGAAATGCTCGAAGTAAAAGATTGTACTTTTAGAATCAATCGTGATGTTCGTTTTGCCAAAGACAAATCGCCCTACAAAACCAATTTAGGAATCTGGATATCTTCAGGAGCCAAACACACAGAAGCTTCGGGTTATTACCTTCATATAGAAAATGGAACTTGTTTTGTCGGCGGTGGATTGTATTGCCCTCAACCTGACCAACTTCAAAAAATCAGAAAAGAAATTCACTTTTTCTACGATGATTTACTTGAAGTTTTGAATGACAAGAATTTTCGATCTATTTATGAAAATTTAAACAGAGATGAAAATTCGACTTTAAAAAACCCTCCAAAAGGCTACGATAAAGGAGATCCAGCCATTGAATTTTTAAAATTAAAAAGCTTTACCGCTACTCAAAAATTCGACTCAAAATTGGTAACTCAAAAAGATTTTGTTCCGATGATTGTAGAAAAAATGATTGCGCTGAAACCTTTCAATAATTTTATCGACAGAGCTTTATACACAGAATAAATCCTAAAGCACAACCCTAAATTTTACAGTAATCACTTTAATACAAGAATGGAAACAGCCTAATAAATTTAGGCTTCTTTGCTTGGAGTAATCACTTGCTATTATCATCCTGTAATTACAAAAAACTACTAAACAAGAAATTTTAAAATGAAAGATCTTTCCGAAAAAATCAAATTAATTTATTTACCTTTTTT
Source organism: Flavobacterium sp. WC2509 (assembly GCF_052683105.1). Classification (NCBI taxonomy): domain Bacteria; kingdom Pseudomonadati; phylum Bacteroidota; class Flavobacteriia; order Flavobacteriales; family Flavobacteriaceae; genus Flavobacterium; species Flavobacterium sp. WC2509. The sequence continues at coordinate 1,304,425 of NZ_JBQZFG010000001.1, forward strand.
AGTTATCATAATTAGTTTTATTTCTATTTACACTTTCCTGCATTGGCTGTTATTTATCAAATTAGATTTTTTTTCTGTTAAGGAAATATTTTTAAAATTCTGGTTGCCTTTTGGATTACCATGCATTCCTGTTTATTTTTTCTTACGCCCAAGATTAAAACTTCTAAAATTTAAAGATGATAATAAATCATTTGGATTCCAATGCTTAGCTGTCATAATAATAGCGATTCCAACTATGATTGCACAAGAATATTTAATCACTGCAACTGGAAAACTAACCTCAATTAAAACTATTTCGGAGATTCGAAAACATGAAAAAACAAAATACTACGCTTTACAAAAATTCTATATTGACAAGAAAAATATCGGGGTTCTAAACACTAGCGATGTATCTGGGAAAAACAACGAACATTTTAATATGCTCATTTATGTTACAATGCCTATTTTAGAAAAAGCTAAAGACACTTCTCTTAATGAATGCAAATATTGGTTAGGGAAAAAATATTCCGAACAGATCAGTAATCATCTCTCTAATAGCGAGAAACAAATCAGATTTAAAGAATTTGCATCAACAACTGAACAAGAATTTAAACATGCAGATTTTTCTCAATTTAATTATTTAGAATTGGTTGGAAACACAGAAGACCATGACAATTTTAATGAAGCAATTGAAAAAAACATACAATACAACCTAAACAAACCTGTTTTATTAGAAGCACATAATGAATCTTTTGAAAACCGAAACGGCAAAAAACTTCAATGGTTTATTGGCGCTTTAGGAATCGGGCTTTTAATTTGGTTAATCATTCTGACATTTATTAAACTTAAGCCAGAAAAAATTAGAAACTTAGAAGCTCAAAAACAGCTCAAAAAAACAAATTTAAAAGAAACATTTGATTTTTTAATTCCACGAGAAGGCTTTTATATTACACCCATTTTGATAAATCTCAATCTTATCATTTTTATTCTCATGGTTTTTTCAGGTTTGGGTTTTGTTTCTTTTAAAGGGAATGACTTACTGGAATGGGGAGCAAACTTTAAACCATTGGTTGCTAACGGACAATATTGGAGATTACTAACATCGACATTCCTACATGGTGGAATTATGCATTTAGTATCAAATATGGTTGGTCTTTATATCGTCGGTTTATTTTTGGAGCCCATTTTAGGAAAAACAAAATATTTAATTAGCTATTTGCTTACTGGCATTATTGCAAGTTTAGCGAGTATTTGGTGGCACGAAGCAACTGTAAGTATTGGAGCATCTGGAGCCATTTTTGGTCTTTACGGTTTTTTTATAGCTTCATTACTTCTAAAAGTTTTCCCACCACAATTAAGCAAAGGCTTTCTATCCTTTAGTTTAATATTTGTTGGTTATAATTTAATAATGGGATTAATGGGAGGTATTGACAATGCAGCGCACATTGGTGGTCTTTTGAGTGGATTTATAATGGGATGTATAATGTCATCACAATTAAGAGAACAAATTGAGCTTGGTAATGAATAAAAAATCAACTCAAATAAATTATAATCCTTACTTTTGAAATCAGAATTATCCCGAAGTTTCGGAACACAAAAAGCCTTTTATTTATGGAAATCCAGTCCAATTTTTCTTTAAAAAACTATAATACTTTTGGCATTGAAGCCAAAGCCAAACAATTTGTTGCTGTTCATACTGTTTATGAATTAAAAACAATTTTGGAACAAAACAAAACCGAAAAAAAATTCATTCTTGGCGGAGGAAGTAATATGCTTTTAACAAAAGACATCGATGCTTTGGTAATCCATATTGATTTGAAAGGAAAAAAAATAGTAAAAGAAGATGATGCTTTCGTTTGGATTGAAAGTCAAGCCGGTGAAAATTGGCATCAATTTGTACTTTGGACTATCGATCAAAACTTTGGTGGATTAGAGAATATGTCACTTATTCCTGGGAATGTCGGGACTACACCTGTTCAAAACATTGGTGCATATGGCACCGAAATTAAAGACACTTTTATTTCTTGCGAAGCCATAAATATTCTTACTCAGGAAATAAAAACGTTTACTAATGCCGAATGTGATTTTGGATACAGAGAAAGCGTTTTCAAAAATGAAGTAAAAGACCAATATATTATCACATCAGTAATTTACAAACTAACAAAACGTAATCATAAAATCAATACTTCTTACGGAGATATTCAAGCCGAATTAGCCAAAAACAACATCACAACTCCTGGCTTAAAAGATGTAAGTAACGCTGTAATTGCTATTCGCAAAAGCAAATTACCTGATCCTGCCGAATTAGGAAACAGTGGTAGTTTTTTTAAAAATCCAATACTTTTAAAAACTGATTTCGAACCAATACACCAAAAATTTCCCGAAATGAAATTCTTTGATATTTCAGCAACCGAAGTTAAAGTTCCTGCAGGATGGCTGATTGAACAAGCAGGATTGAAAGGAAAACGTTTTGGAGACGCCGGTATTCACAAAAACCAAGCTCTTGTTTTGGTGAATTATGGTGGTGCAACCGGACAAGAGATTTTGGATGTTTCCAAAACAGTTCAAGATACAGTTTTTGATAAATTCGGTATTAACATCGAAGCCGAAGTAAATGTGATTTAATACAAAACACATATCCAAATTTAATGACTCAAACTCTTTCAATAAAAATAACGGATCCAAACGACGAAAAAGCAGCTGCAATCATAGATGAATTGTCAAAAAATCTTTATCTCCGTTTTGGAAGTGACGGAAAAAATTCTTTCACTGACTGGGAATACAACAATTCAAAATATGTATTTGTTGTTGCTGAATTGAATAATGAAATTGTTGGCTGCGGAGCCATTAGACCCGTTTCCGAAACCGTTGGAGAAGTAAAACGAATGTATTCCAAATTTCCGAGAAAGAAAATTGGAGAAACAATTTTAAATTATTTGGAAAATCATGCTGTAACGATTGGATACTCAGAATTGATTTTGGAAACACGTGTAAAAAACGAGCAAGCAACACAATTTTACATCAAAAAAGAATATAAGATTATACCGAATTACGGAAAATATATAGACAAACCAGAAGCTATTTGCTTTGGGAAATCTTTAAAATAATTTCACAAACAATAAAGATGTATACTCCAGATTTATATAACAATGAAGATCCAGAATCCATCAAAACTTTTTTGAAAGAAAACAGTTTTGGCATTTTGATTAATCAAACTAACGGAAAATTATGTGCTACGCATATCCCGATAGAACTTGAAATTAACGAAACTGGAAAAGAAATTTTACAAGGACATATTTCAAAATTAAATCCGCAAGCTGATGGTTTTGCAGAAAATGATCAGGTTTTAGCTGTTTTTACAGGTCCGCATAGTTATATTTCATCTTCATGGTACGATCATGAAAATGTACCAACTTGGAATTATATAGCCGTACATGTTTACGGCCGAATTAAAATTGTTGATAAAGCCGCTGCCATAGAATCGCTAAAAAAATTAGTCGATAAATACGAAGCCAATTCAGAATGCCCAGTTCGTGTTGAAAATTTATCTGCAAAAACTATGCGTGAAGCCAAAGGAATCATTGCATTTGAAATTGAAATTGATGAAATTCAAGCCACAAAAAAACTATCTCAAAACCGAGATGACAAAAATTATGCAAACATTATTACCGAACTAGAAAAGACCAAAAATCCTCAATCTATAGCTGTAGCAAAAGAAATGAATAAACACAGAAAGTAATTACTAATTTCATATTGATAATTCACAATTGCGAATTACCTTTGCAAACGTTTTTAAAAGCCAAAATACAATGATGCTAACCTTTACTTTATACTTTTTTATTGCAATAATTGTCATTCAACTTTTTTATTATTTGGTTGTTTTTGCAAAATTTTCTTTTGCTAAAACACAAGAAAACACTCCAAAAAACATTCCTATTTCTGTAATTGTTTGTGCCAAAAACGAAGAAGAAAACGTTATTAAGTACATCCCTTTATTATTGGAACAGAACTATCCCGACTTCGAAATCGTTTTGATAGACGACGCTTCAAGTGATGATACCCTGGAAGTTTTTGAAGAATATGAAAAACAACATAGTAATATTCGTTTGGTTAAAGTAAAAAACAACGAAGCTTTTTGGGGAAATAAAAAATACGCATTAACATTAGGAATTAAAGCTGCCAAAAAAGACTATCTTTTATTTACAGATGCCGATTGTTACCCAACTTCTAAAGATTGGATCACTTCTATGAGCGCTCAGTTTACAAAAGAAGAAACAATTGTTTTAGGCTATGGCGCTTATGAAAAAGTTGCTAATTCTTTCTTGAATAAAATAATCCGTTTTGAGACTTTGCTAACTGCTCTTCAGTATTTTTCCTGGGCAAAAATGGGCAAACCGTACATGGGTGTTGGACGTAATTTAGCATACAAAAAAGACGAGTTTTTCAAGGTAAATGGCTTTATAGATCACATTCAGATTCGTTCTGGAGATGATGATTTATTTATTAATCAAGCAGCAAATTCAGACAATATCGCTATAAGTTATTCACCTGAAAGCTTTACAGCCTCTACACCAAAAACTACTTATAAGGATTGGTTTATTCAAAAAAGAAGACACGTTGCAACAGCCGAATTTTATAAAACATTCGACAAAATGCAACTTGGATTATTCTTTAGCACCCAATTATTGTTCATATTACTACCAATTGCTTTATTGCTTTTTCAATTCCAATGGATATTGGTATTGAGTCTTATCGGCTTTAGATATTTAGTTACTTGGATTGTAATTGGCTTTGCTGCTGGAAAATTAAAAGAAAAAGATGTGATGTATTGGTATCCTATTATCGAAATTATCCTTATATTCACTCAAATTAATGTCTTTGTAACAAACATCTTCTCAAAACCTGCACATTGGAAATAAGTAAACAAATAGAAAAAGCAAAGAACGGAAATCAAGTTGCCTTTACTTTTCTACTGGATTACTATTGGAATGAAGTGTATGGTTTTATGCTAAAACGTACTGAAAACGAAACCACAGCGGAAGATATTACTATTGAAACTTTCTCTAAAGCATTTGATAAAATAGCCACATACAACTCCGAATTTCAATTTAATACGTGGTTAATTTCTATTGCAAAAAATGTGCACATCGATTTAATTCGTAAAAAAAAATCAAGCCTTTTTATTGAAATTACTGACGAGCAAGACCAAACCGCTTACAATATTGCCGATACTACACCATCGGCAGAAGATGTATTAATCACTGAGCAAAATCTTTCTCAATTATTACAATTCATCAAAGAATTGAAACCTCATTATCAGGAAGTAATCCAATTGCGTTATTTTCAGGAAATGAGTTATCAAGAAATCGCCAACAAAATTGACGAACCTTTGAGTAATGTAAAAATCAAATTGCTTCGTGCCAAAAAATTACTTTCTGAAATCATTCAAAACAGAAGATGATATTCTTAATTTTTTAAACACACATCCCTTATAAATATTGACTTTGTTTTAAAAATTTAATTATTTAACAAAATAATTAATAAATTCACACTATTCCACATACTAATATTCTGGTTATTTGCGTTAGAAGTTTAAACTACGCTAGCTTATGATTTAATTACTACTTAACCATTAAATTCATAAATTATGTCTAAACTAAACCTCTACGAAACAAGCTGGACCGACATCGTATTCGAAAACCGTAACAAAGACTATGGTGCGTATCATTTACGCCAAGAAAACACCAAAACAGCCTTTTTTGCGCTACTCATGGGAATATCGCTTTTGACAGCTGTAATAAGTATTCCTATGATTTATAATCATTTAAATTCAGAACATGGAACTATAATTTCGTGCCCAATAGCTGAACTACCTCCACTTGTGGTTTCAGAATTTGCCCCATATGTACCGCCAAAAACAACAGAGGATGAAGCACCTATGCCTCAAATTGAAAGTCCAATTACAGATAAAATTAATACCGATGCTCAACTTATAAATCCAGTAGTAGTTCAAGCCGCATTAGCAACCCCTGATAATATTGCCAGTAACGTTGACCTTAAAAACAATCCTAGTGACAATATTTCAAGTACAGCAGGCACAGGTACAGGCACAACTACCTCAACCGGAACTGGTACTGGAATAGGAACAGGAGACAATTCTGGAATTACTGATACCAGTATCCTGTCTAGCAATGTAGTTGACAAAAAACCTGAATTTTCAGGAGGAATCAATAAGTTTTACACCTACGTTGGTAATAATTTTGAAAAACCAGAAATAGAAAATGAGAGTCTAATCCGTGTGAATGTTTCTTTTGTTATTGAAAAAGACGGAAGCATGACAGATATCAAAGTTTTGAAAGACCCAGGTTATGGATTAGGAAAAGAAGCCATCCGTGTTTTAAAATCATTAAAAACTAAATGGATTCCAGGCATATACGAAGGCAAAGCAGTTCGTACCTCATATAGCTTACCGATTCTAATTCAAATAGATTAATTTCAGCTAATTAAATAAAAAAGAGAAAGCCGAATTTTTATAATTCGGCTTTCTCTTTTTTGATATTTATAAACTACTACTAATTATTTTTTAGTTGTAGTCGTCTTTTTAGTTGTTGTTGTCTTTTTAACTGTAGTAGGTGTCGTCACTTTAGTTGGAATAGTATTCACAATTGGTTTTTGCACATAAGCTTTATACAAACCATCTTTCGTAGCTCTTGCTTTTGCATTATCGGCTCTTAATTTTGAATCAGGGTGAGAACTCATCATTTGATCAATAAAAGAACTTTGAGTACCCTCACTCAATTTTTCCAATATTCTAAATGCAGATTCTTCAGCATTTACATCATATCCATTTTTTTTCATAAAATCATAAGCAAACAAATCTGCTTCCGATTCTTGTTTACGACTGTATTTACTATCAATCATAGCACTACCAATCTTAGCCAACTGACTATCCGTAATTGTAGAAATTTTAACTGATTGAGAAGAAGCCGCATCAATCAAAGCTTCTTTTTGATAGGCAGCTTTCATAGCATCTCTGGAATCATGATTATTAACATGACCAATTTCGTGACCAATAACCGCTATTAATTCATTATCATCCATTACATCCATCAAACCAGAAAAAACACGTACACTACCATCGGCAGTTGCAAATGCATTGATATCTTTAGTTAAATATACTTTGTAATTCAAGGTATAAAATTCTCCTTTTGTATATTTTCCAAAAACTCTAGCTAAACGAATTGCATAAGGATTTGTAGCTTCTGCTACTTTATTTTCAGCATCCATTTTGTCGACAGCTGGCTTAGACAAAGCCGCAGCATCTGCATCGCTAAAAGTAAATCCTGTTATTCCTTTTTGAACCGCCCCTAGGGCTTTTTCACCAAAATTAATTTGCGATTGTACTGTAGATATTCCAAACAAAGTAGCTAAAAAAGCTCCTAGTAGTAATGATTTCGTATTCATTTTGTATTTAGTTTAATTGAATACGCAAATATACTACAAGTTTAAAAATTCCTGAATATTCTTCCCTTTTTATATTCAAAATCAGTTTTGATTAACCAACAAGTTTTATCAAAATTCACAAATATGGAACTCTAATTCTAAAACTACATTGCTTATCTTTGCAGTCTGAAAAATGAAATATGGAAACTGTTTTAGATAATACATTACCCGTTGGAAAGCCAAAATGGTTAAAAGTAAAACTACCAATAGGTCAAAAATATACAGAACTTAGAGGCTTAGTCGATAAATATAGCTTGAATACTATTTGTACTTCAGGAAGTTGCCCTAATATGGGAGAATGCTGGGGTGAAGGAACTGCTACTTTTATGATTCTGGGAAATGTTTGTACGCGTTCTTGTGGTTTTTGTGGTGTAAAAACTGGAAGACCCGAAACTGTAGATTGGGATGAGCCTGAAAAAGTAGCCCGTTCGATAAAAATAATGAATATAAAACACGCTGTCGTTACAAGTGTTGACAGAGATGATTTGAAAGATGGCGGATCTATTATATGGATCGAAACAGTAAAAGCTATCCGTAGAATGAACCCAAACACAACTCTCGAAACTTTGATTCCCGATTTTCAAGGTATCGAAAGAAATATCGATCGTATCGTTGAAGCTAATCCTGAAGTAGTATCACACAATGTTGAAACAGTTCGTAGATTGACTCGTGAAGTACGTATACAAGCAAAATACGACCGAAGCCTGGAAGTTTTGAGATACCTTAAAGAAAAAGGTATTAACAGAACTAAATCTGGAATTATGCTTGGTCTTGGCGAACAAGAAGAAGAAGTCTATCAAACAATGAGAGATTTAAGAGATGCCAATGTTGATGTAGTTACTATTGGTCAATATTTACAACCTAGTAAAAAACATCTTCCTGTAAAAGAGTTCATTACGCCAGAGCAATTCAAAAAATATGAAGAATATGGCTTAGAACTTGGCTTCCGTCATGTAGAAAGTGGCCCATTAGTACGCTCTTCTTATAAAGCACAAAAACATATATTATAAATCGTTTATTCGGAAAATCGTTTAATTGTTTAATCGACTAAACGATTTACCAAATAAACAATTAAACGATTAAACTTGAAAACAAGAATCGCTATTAATGGTTTTGGAAGAATTGGAAGAAATTTATTCCGACTTCTATTAAACCACCCAACTATTGAAGTAATTGCTATCAATGATATTGCCGATAAAAAAACAATGGCTCATTTGGTGAAATACGATAGTATTCACGGTGTTTTGCCTTTTGCTGTAACCCATGACGAAAAAGGAATTACAGTTGATGGAAAACATATTTTATTTTTTCACGAAAAAAAAATCTCTAACCTAGATTGGAAAACTATAGACATTGATTTTGTAATAGAATCAACTGGGAAATACAAAACTTTTGAAGAAATTAATGCTCATGTTTTGGCTGGAGCCAAAAGGGTAATTTTATCAGCTCCATCTGAAGTAGACACCATAAAAACAGTAGTATTAGGTGTTAATGAATCTATTCTTGACGGAACCGAAACTATTATCTCTAACGCAAGTTGTACGACCAACAATGCGGCACCTATGATTAAAGTCATTCAAGAACTTTGCGGTATCGAACAAGCGTACATCACAACAATTCACTCTTTTACTACGGATCAAAGTTTACACGACCAACCTCATAAAGATTTACGAAGAGCCAGAGGAGCAAGCCAATCTATTGTTCCAACAACGACTGGTGCAGCCAAAGCTTTAACTAAAATTTTCACTTCACTTGATGGTAAAATGGGTGGTTGTGGAATTCGTGTTCCAGTGCCTGATGGCTCTCTGACTGATATCACATTCAATGTAAAACAATCTGTCACTATTCAAGAGATAAACAATGCATTTAAACTAGCTTCGGAAACCAATTTAAAAGGGATTTTAGAATATACTGAAGATCCAATTGTATCAGTAGATGTGCTTGGTAACAAAAATTCATGTATATTTGATTCCCAACTAACTTCAGTAATTGATAAAATGGTAAAAGTAGTTGGTTGGTATGATAATGAAATTGGATATTCTTCCCGAATCATTGATCTTATTTTATTATTAAATTCTAATAAAAAATAAATTTAAGAAAATGCAGTACAAGTAATTACCTACAAGTTACTATCCGGCGATAATGCCTATTCATAAATAGCAACATATGAAATATTTCTTGTTATTATTTTTTCTCTTTCAAACCCTGCTCTATCCTCAAAAAAGAGTAAAGATAGAGAATGATAGTATTGCCTATTACACAAAATTAGTAATAGCTAATGAGAAACAAAATGATTACAAGTATGTGCTATATTATTCTCAGAAACTAATCAATTATTGCAAAAAAAACAAAAAAATTGAAGCCGAAGCTATTCAAAATTTCAACTTAGGCAAAATCTACTTCGATTTAAAACTTCACAATGATGCTATTGAAGCGTTTAGAAAAAGCATTTTAATATTCAATAGCATCTCCACAAACCCAAATAAAAAAGTAGCCGCCGCTTATTATTATTTAGGGTTGATTTATATTGAAAAAAAGAATTTCACTCTTGCAGAAACCTCTATCTTTAAATCTGAAGAAATTAATAAAAAATTAGATCTTAAAGAATACACAGATCGAATCATTTTGCAAAAAGGAATACTTTCTATGCACAAAGACAATGATTCTTTGGCATCGTCTTACTTTGGTTCTATTGCTGCTAAACCAGAAAACAATGTTTTAGCAAACACAAAAGCGGAAGCTTTATACCAAATAGGAGCTATTGAAGAAAAAAACAAACGTCATAACCTTGCCTTAATTTACTTCAATAAAGCGCTGGAATTAAACAAAAAAACCAACGATCTTAACCAACAATCAAATATTTTATTAGCATTAAGCACAACCCATGATAAATTATTAGATAAAACAGTAGCTTACACCTATTTGAAAAAATATCTGAATCTAAAAGAAAGCATTACACTAGCTAATGAAGAAAAACTAGGTATTAACGATTATGAAGCTTTTAAAGAATCTCAGCAAATTCAAGACGAATTACAGAAAGAAAAAGAAAATAAGGAAAAAGACGAAAGCGATAAAGTTTCTAAATTAATTAGCATATTAGCTGTTGCTATTATTTCTATCCTCTCATTATTAAGTTTATCTCTTTACAAGAACAATATTATACGCAATAATACTTATTCATTATTAAAAGAGAAAAATAATGAATTGATTATTGCCAAAAACAAAGCTGAAGAAGCATCAAAAGCCCGAGCTGAATTTTTATCGACAGTTAGCCACGAACTTCGAACACCTTTAAATGCTATTAACGGAATAACGCATTTACTATTAGAAGAAAATCCGAAAAAAACCCAAATGCATTACTTAACGTCATTGCAGTTTTCTGGCAACTATTTAACCAATTTTATTAATGACATCTTAGAGATAAACAAAATTGAGTCCAATAAAATAGAAATTGAATACATTTCTTTCAATCTTAAACAATTATTGGCAGACATTCAAAACTCTCTTAAGGAAATCGCCACTGTAAACAACAACAAATTCATCCTAAAAATTGACTCCGCAATTCCTGAAAATTTAATTGGTGATCCAACAAAATTATCTCAAATTTTCATGAACCTAATCAATAATGCATTAAAATTCACCAACAATGGAACAGTGAGTGTTGTTGGTCGTTTAAGGAATCAGACAACAGATACTGCTACTATTTATTTCCAAATTATTGATACAGGTATTGGAATCCCTGAAGACAAATTAAAAACTGTATTTGAGAGTTTCTCACAAGGATCTATTGAAATCAACAGAAAATTTGGAGGCACAGGGCTAGGACTAACTATTGTTAAAAAACTTGTTCGAATATTAGGAGGTCGCATACGATTGAAAAGTACTGTTGGTGAAGGCTCCACTTTTTCATTTGAATTGAATTTTAAAATAAACCCTAAACCAGTTCAAATCAAATCGGTAATTAAAAATTATAATCCTGAAATATTCAAAAATAAAAAGATATTATTAGTTGAGGACAATAAAATCAACCAAATGATTACCCAAAAGATGCTTACCCGAAAGGATATGGAATGCACCATTTTGGATAACGGTGAAGAAGCAATTCAAATTTTAAAAAAACACACCTACGATTTAGTTCTAATGGATGTTCATCTTTTAGGCATAAACGGTACTATTGCTACTCAACAAATTAGAGAGTTTGACAACAAAACTCCAATTATTGCACTTACTGCTATATCATTAAATGAAAATAGAGAAATGCTGATTTCGTTTGGTATGACCGATGTAATAACAAAACCTTTCATTCCCGAAGATTTCTATACGACAATTGCAAAAAACTTCAGCAATTGTTAACTCCTCACAATCAATTCTTTTATAAGCATTCGTAAATTAGGTTCAGCACTTTTGGCAGCTTCTAAAACCTCATTATGAGAAATTGTTGATATACTTTCCTCATTCCCCATATCTGTAATAATAGAAATTCCAAAAGTTTCCAATTCCATATGGCGAGCTACAATTACTTCTGGAACAGTGGACATTCCAACGCAATCAGCTCCCAAAATTTTGACCATTCTATATTCTGCTAATGTTTCAAAAGTAGGTCCTTGCAATCCTAAATAAACCCCTTCATGAATTTCTATGTTTAATTCTTTTGCAATGACTTTTGCTTCACGAATCATTTCAACAGAATAAGGCTGGCTCATATTTACAAACCTTGGACCAAAACGTTCATCATTATTACCTCTTAAAGGATGTTCTGGCATAAAATTAATATGATCTTTAATTATCATAATGGAACCCACTTTATAATTTGGATTCACACCTCCAGAAGCATTTGAAACTATTAATTTTTCAATTCCCAAATACTTCATCACCCGAACTGGAAAAGTCACCTCTTGCATCGAATATCCTTCATAATAATGAAAGCGGCCTTGCATAGCAACCACTTTTTTAGATCCAATAGTTCCAAAAACCAATGCTCCCTTGTGACCTTGAACTGTCGAAACAGGAAAATTAGGAATTTCATCATAAGGCAATAGGTAATCAATCGCAATTTCCTCCGAAAATCCACCTAATCCAGATCCTAAAATCACACCAAACTCAGGAATAAAATTAATTTTTCCTTTAATATAACTAACTGTTTCTTGTACTTGGTCCCACATAATTGTTTTCTATAATAGATTTACTTTTAAATATTTTGCAACAACTCCATATCATAATATCATTAAGTTAAGCTTTTAATTATTCTCGCTAAGGCGCAAAGACGCAAAATTTAGAACCAATTTCTTTGCGTCTTCGCGTCTCTGCGAGAGATGGATTCAAACAAATCTTAGATAAAAATCCATAAATTAATGACATTGCTTCATATCCGTATTTTAATTTCAAATTAAAAAAGAAGAAAATTCATAAAAAAATCATAATGCTAAAAAATTTATTATTATAAATATTACATTAGCAAGTAATTTCTGCCTACTAAGCAAGATTATTTCCTTAGTTGATAGAGAAAGAATGTATCGTTACACTTATTAATACATAACTATTATGAGATATATAATTCCAGCCCTCTTTTTTTGCTTCCTTTCTTTTTCACAAACTAATGATACAATATACAATAAAGCAAAAAACTTATCTGTATTTAGTTTTAAACCAGATCTTTTATCCAAATTTAAACCAAATTTAAATTATAAATTTAAGGCGACTACTATTCCTGTATTGTCAGTTTACAATCGCAACACTAAATTAAATGATATCTACTATCTTCCTAAAGATTCCATTTATGCTACAAAATCAGTAGTTTTTAATACTTATCAATTTATAAAACAGGATTCATTCAATCCATACGGAGCGAACAATTTAGGAACAGGACTTATTATGGGAGCAATAAATACAGTTTTTAAATACAATTTTAAATTATAGTTTTCATATCAAATTTAAATATTCAGTAGTTACGAATTGAAGAAATAGTGTAAAATAAACTAAAAGAAAAGCATAACTGTTTAACACAAAAAAACAAAAATTGAAATATATAATAGTACTACATTTATTTATAATCTCTTCGTTTTCTTATTCTCAAAACTTTCAAGTTAACAAAATAGTTGTTGATAAAAACACCAAATCTCCTCTAGAAAGCGTCCTTATTTTTAATGAAAGTGACAACTCTACCACAAATGCAGATGGAAAATTCGTCTTTGTTTCTCAAAAAAATGAAATCAATTTAAACTTATTAGGCTATGAAGCCATAAAAACTACGTTTGACAAACTAAAGACTTCCAACGACACCATTTTTATGCAAATAAAAGCCACTCAATTGGAAGAAGTTGTTGTGAGTAACACTCCCGCTTTTATGAAAAAAGTGTTTGAAAAATTTAAAGATAACTATCTCCCAAATTATACGATTAATTTTTTCTTAAGAAACACACTTAAAAAAAACAATACTACTATTGTTTTACAAGATGTTTACGCCAAACAAAATAAAAACAATAGCAAAAAAAAGAAGACTACTATTGAAATTTTGAATATGAGAAAAATTAGTTTATTTGAAAAAAAAGACCACATCGGTTTTAAATTCCCTGCTTTAAATAATTTTATAAACATTGTAGGTCCATTATATAACAAATGTTCATTTACAGAAATCCCATTTAATGATAGTAATTTCAAGAAAATATTATTCGAAACGATTGAAAAAAATGAGATTGGACAAATTTGGAAAGGCTATTTTATTATTAATCGTAACGATTATGCAATAGTCGAATACAGTCTAAATCCATTTAGTGATCCAAAGGATATTCCTTATAAAGAAATGTTGCTTTCAAGCGGAAAATACAGATCAGTTGAATGGACAAAATGGGCACAATTTACCAAAGATAAAGAATCAAATAAATATTATCTGAATAATTTAAAACTGGAAGAAAAAATAGAATTAATAGCAAATGAAAAAACATTTTATTTGAATTTAAACATGAACTATTTTGTAACAAACTGCCCGACTAAGGAAGAAATAAAACCCAATTTTTCTGCCGATAAAGATGTTTTTAAAGCTGACTTTTCATATTCTAAAGATTTTTGGGATAATCAAAATCAATTACCACTGACTAAAGAATTAGAGCTGTTTTTAAAATCTGTAGTTGATAAAAAAGATAAGACTAAAGAATATCGAATAATAGGCAACTTTTAATCCAAATTAAAAAACTAAACGATACTTTTTGTCACGTAATTCAAAATGATTTTCTCAAAGTTTTCGCTTCCTGATAGAAATGAACTTTTTATAGGCAAATAATAAAGTTGTTCACTTAAAATACTCCCCTTCAATCGAACATAATCTTTTTCGGTTGTTACGATAATTTTACCGTTTGCTTTTTTCTTAATTTCTTGTAATTCGCTTTCGCTAAAATGATGGTGATCCGTAAAAGTCAAACATTCATCATTTCCTTGCTTCAAATGGGTAAAAAACGATTCAGGCTTGGCAATACCAGCTAAAAGCAACTTCTCCATCGATTTAACGGCATCAACTTTTATTGTTTTTTCATTCGAATAAACCACTTCATCATACTCAATAAAGGTAAAAAACAAACTTTGAGTTGGAGAAAGATTTAGTTGATTTTTAATAGTATTTTGAGCTTCCGAAGATAAATTAGGTGGACATTTGGTAACAATAATAATATTCGCTCTTTGCGCTCCACTTCTACTCTCACGCAAATTTCCAGTAGGCAACATAAAATCATCACAATACAAATCACCATACGAAGTAAGCATAATGTAAAACCCTGCTTTTACTTTTCGATGTTGAAAAGCGTCATCCAATAAAATAATCTCAGGTTTAACCGAACCAGAAAGTAATTGCTCAATTCCATTCTTTCGATTAGCATCAACGGCAACCTGAATATTCTTGAATTTTTGATAAAACTGAAACGGTTCATCTCCCAATTGTAAAGCATCCGAAGTTGAATTTGCCAAAACAAAACCTTCCGATTGTCTTTTATAACCTCTGCTCAAGGTTGCTACTCTAAATTCATTAGAAAGTAACCGAATTAAACCTTCTATTTGTGGTGTTTTCCCTGTTCCTCCAACGCTTAGATTTCCCACCGCAATAATTGGTAAATCAAAAGAATATGATTTTAGAAGTCCCTTATCAAAAAGAAAATTCCGGATACTTGTAATAAAGCCATACAAAACGGCGAACGGAAACAGTATTTTTCGAAGTAAATTCATTTTACGAAAGTAAAACATTTTATCATAATAGTAAAAGTAATCGCAAGTCTAAAAAAACCAAACAACAACTAAATATCTCTGAATATTAAAACCTGCTTAAACTTTTAGATTATTATTTTGTCTAAATAATTAAACTCAAATAAACATACAATTTGTTATAATAATGAACAGCTAAAAAGTCATACAAATTAGCTAATGAACTCGTAATTTTTTCAATATAAATTGATATTACGAAAATATAATATTTTATCTTTGAACGTAAATTTTTAAAAAAATCTGAGTCTTACAATACAAATTAATAACACCCAATAAGGATTATTGATTTTTAGCGTTTAGATAAATAAAATACCCCAAAAAAGATTAAAAAATGAGTACAATAAAAGGAATTCTCTCTGTTCTCGAAGAAATGGCTCCATTGGCTTATGCCGAAGATTTTGACAATGTAGGATTAATAGTTGGAGACGAAAATGCAACAGTAACTGGTGTTTTAGTATGCCACGATGCTTTAGAAAATGTGATTGATGAAGCTATTGCAAAAAAATGCAATTTGGTTGTTTGTTTCCATCCTATTTTATTTTCTGGTATAAAGAAAATAACTGGTAAAAATTATGTAGAACGCTCCCTTCTCAAAGCTATAAAAAATGATATTGCTATATACGCCGTTCACACTGCGCTAGATAACCATCCTGAGGGAGTAAATAAAATATTTTGTGATACTTTGGAACTTATAAACACTAAAATATTAATTCCAAAACAAAATCACATTCGCAAATTAGTTACCTACACGATTCGTGACAATGCCGAAAAAGTTCGTAATGCATTGTTTGAAGCTGGAGCAGGAAGTATTGGTAATTATGACAAATGCAGTTTTAACTCCGAGGGAACTTTTACCTATCAAGGTAACGAAAAAAGTGAACCAACCGTTGGTGAAAGAGGTGTGATGTCTAGAGGAACCGAAACCAAAATTGAAGTGGTTTATGCTAAACATTTAGAATCAAAAATCATAAAAGCGCTTCGTGAAAATCATATTTACGAAGAAGTAGCTACCGAAATCTACAATATGAAAAATACTTTTAATCATATTGGTTTGGGAATGATTGGTGAACTAAAAGAAGAAATGGATGAAAAGGAATTTTTGGTTTATGCAAAAAATAAAATGCTAGCCAATGGAATTCGTCACTCGGCCTTTACAGGAAAAAAAATAAAGAAAGTAGCTGTTTTGGGTGGATCTGGTAGTTTTGCTATAAAAAATGCAATTCAGGCTGGCGCTGATGTCTTTTTGACTGCCGATTTAAAATATCATCAATATTATGAAGCCGAAAATCAGCTTTTATTAGCCGATATTGGACATTTTGAAAGCGAACGTTATACAAAAGAGTATATTGTTGATTATCTTAGAAAAAAAATCCTTAATTTTGCAATCATTTTATCGGAAGAAAATACAAATCCAGTTAAGTACTTATAGAATATGGCGAATACGAAAGAATTAAGTGTTGAGGACAAGTTAAGAGCAATATATGATTTACAACTTATTGACTCTAGAATTGACGAAATCAGAAACGTTAGAGGTGAACTTCCTTTAGAAGTTGAAGATTTAGAAGATGAAGTTGCAGGTTTAAGCACTCGTTCAGAAAAATTGAAAAGTGAACTTGAGGTAATCGAGAACCTTATCAAAGAAAAAAAGAACGCAATTGACGAACACAAAGAAGCGGTAAAAAAATACACTAAACAACAAGAAAGTGTTCGTAATAACCGAGAATTCAACTCTTTGACTAAAGAAGTTGAATTTCAAGAATTAGAAATTCAATTAGCTGAGAAGCAAATTAAAGAAATGAAAGCTTCTATTGAACACAAAAAAGAAGTAATCAATTCTTCAAAAGAAAAATTAGATTCTAAATCATCGCATTTAAAACATAAAAAATCAGAATTGGATGCTATTATGTCTGAAACTCAAAAAGAAGAAATCTTCTTAACTGAGAAATCAGCAGAATTTGAAGCATTAATTGAAGAACGTTTATTAGTTGCTTACAAAAGAATTAGAAGCAGTGTTCGTAACGGACTAGCTGTTGTTTCTATCGAAAGAGGAGCTTCTGCAGGATCATTCTTTACTATTCCACCACAAACACAAGTAGAAATTGCGGCTAGAAAGAAAATCTTAATTGATGAGCACTCTGGAAGAATTTTAGTTGACAGTGTATTGGCTGAAGAAGAAAAAGAGAAAATGGAACAATTATTTTCTAAGTTCTAAAAATAACTAAGCCTCGAATTTCGAGGCTTTTTTTTATATCCTTTATTTTGAGTTTAAAAAAAAGCATCCGATTTATCGTTGTCAAATCCGTTGGACAATACATCAATCTTCTCCATTTTATTGATCCCAAAAAAGCGTTGCATTTATCTTATACACTTTTTACCAATCCAAGAGTGGGACGGATTTCTAATAAAGACCTTCCAAGCGTACTACAAGACACTGATAAAGAAACATTTCAACACAACGAACATCAATTTCAAACTTATACCTGGAAAGGTAACGATACCAAAATCCTTTTGGTTCATGGATGGGAAAGTAATTCGGCACGTTGGGGAAAATTGCTGCCTTATTTACAACAATCAGGAAGCACCATTATTGCAATAGATGCTCCTGCGCACGGACAAAGTAGCGGTGTAAATTTCAATGTCCCGCTTTATACAGAATTCATCAATAAAGCAGTAGAAAAATACCAGCCAACTATTATCATCGGCCATTCTATTGGTGGAGCTGCGTGTATATACCATCAATATTTACACCCCGAAACGAGCATTCAGAAAATGGTCATTCTCGGCGCTCCTTCTGATTTGAAAACACTACTTGATAATTACATCCGAATGTTGAGTTTGAATCCAAAAATGTTCACTCCTTTGGAAAAACATTATTTGAAAAATTTCAGTATTAAACTAGACAATTTCTCAGGAGCCACATTAGCCAAACAAATTAAAATCGAAGGTATTATTGCACACGATATCAACGATACAATAGTTGCATTTGAAGAAGGCAAAAAAATTGCAGCTAATTGGAAGAACGGTCGTTTTATAACTACTAACAATCTGGGGCATTCCATGCATGACGACACACTATACAAAGATATATATGATTTTTTATTTGAAGCCAAAAAATAGGCTTTATTATTATCTATTCCCGCTCATTATATTAATTTAGACTTCACCTAATAAATTAAAACAATATGATAGCTGTAATTTTTGAAGTCATCCCGAACGAAGGAAAAAAAGAAGAATATCTTGATATCGCTTCACAATTAAGACCAGAATTAGAGAAGATAGAAGGTTTTATTTCTATAGAAAGATTTCAGAGTTTTAATGATCCTGAAAAAGTTTTGTCATTATCTTTTTGGAAAGATGAAGAAAGTATTCAACAATGGAGAAATCTTGAAATGCATCGATATGCACAATCAAAAGGGCGTCAAGAAATATTTAAAGATTATCATTTACGAATTGCAACAGTAAATCGTGACTACGGAATGTTTGATCGCAAAGAAGCACCACAAGACAGTTTTAAATTTCATCAGAAATAAAACCAAATTAAATCTAAGAAGTCTAACAATCCAAGAAGTCTAAATTTTGACTACTTTTGCAGTATGGAAGAAAATCTAAAACGTCTCAATAAATTCATCGGAGAAACTGGCTATTGCTCTCGTCGCGAAGCTGATAAAATTATCGAAGAAGGTCGAGTAACCATCAACGGTGTTGTACCGGAATTGGGAACCAAAGTTTCACCATATGACGAAGTGCGTATAGATGGGAAATTAATTCGGGAGAAAAATGAAAAACCAGTATATCTTGCTTTCTATAAACCTGTTGGAATAGAATGTACTACCAATCTGGACGTTCGTGATAACATTGTAGATTATATCAATTATCCAAAACGTATTTTTCCTATTGGTCGTTTGGACAAAGCCAGTGAAGGTTTAATTTTCATGACTAATGACGGTGATATTGTAAACAAGATTTTACGTGCTAGAAACAATCACGAAAAAGAATATACTGTAACAGTAAACAGACCAATAACGGATCGTTTTATTGAACGAATGGGAAATGGAGTACCCATTTTGGACACGGTTACACGCAAATGTAAAGTAGAGCAAATCAGTAAGAATATTTTCAAAATCATTCTGACACAGGGATTGAATCGTCAAATTCGTAGAATGTGCGAATATTTAGGGTATGAAGTTACGGCTTTAAAACGCATCCGAATTATCAATATTTCACTCGACGTTCCAGTTGGTCGTTACCGAGATTTGACTGATGCTGAAATAAAAGAATTAAATGAACTTATAGAACCTTCTAGCAAAACGGAAGAAGCTAGTTTACCAAAAATAGAAACTCCCAAACGAAGAACAGAATTTATAAAAAAAGACGATCCTCGATTTAAGAAAAGAGGCGATTATTAAATGTTAATATAAACCATCAATCATTAATTTTCAATACATTATGATTATATTTGTATAATCAAAGTACGTTTTGGACGTAAGGAGTAGGTGAAATAGAGCATAACTCGTTGATTTTTTAACCAACTATTTTTCCTAAGTAGTTGGTTTTCTTTTATACATTGTTGTCATACAAAGTTCCTTTTTACCTTTTCTAACTTCTTCTACATAATAAAAAGTATTTTCTATTATAGCTTCATAAAGTATTAAATCATTCCCCATATTATTTTTACTAGTATGAATTATATTTTTTGAAATTATTATTTTAGGTATTAATTCAAAATCTTCATCCGTAATTGCAATTTGACCTCTTAATGCTTCCGTTTTTATATTTCCATGATTTTTAAGTGTGTGATTTATGCTGAATTTATCAATAATTCTTTTATAACCCAATAATTTAAATCCTGTTTTTAGTTCTAAAAATTCAGCTTCTATTTCATCAATAATATTAATTTGTAATTTAGAGTTCGTTGCATTTTTACTGTTTTTAGCAAATTCGACTAAACGCTTTATTTGTTCCTTCATTTTTATGTTCTTTATTTTTAAGTTTAATTAAATACTTTACAGTTCCCATAAAACCTGTTGTTTTAAAAAACACAATATAAGAAATTAATTACATAAAAATAAACAACCCTTTAAATTATCAATTACATATAGGCTAAAATATCGCTTTAAAACTCCCCAATGAATTATACAAATTTTATATTCAGAGCTTAAAATTTAAATTGTTTTACTTGTTCCCTATGACAAATGAGATTTTTTTGTTTTTATTCTTTCCAATAATCATTTACTTCTTCTTCGTTTCAAAATTTTGAAATTTATACAATAAAGAAAACATCACATAACGTTTCAGCACAGTGTTTTCACTATCGATAACAGCAGTTGGTGTGATATATCTCGAAGCACTTTGATTCTGGTCCAGAAGATCATAGACTTTGACTTTGAAACTCATATCTTTTGCAAATTCATAAGACAAACTGATATTCCAAAGGAAAAAATCTTTCTTGAAGCCTGGCGATATATTAGAGTTATAAGAATATCCAAAATCATTTCCGAAAACCCAATTCTTTGGCCATTTATTGGTGATTTCAATTTTTGCATTATGAAATCTATTAGAAGTTGAAGCAAGAAAACTATTATCATAAGTCGTACTATTGTAATTAAAATTATAGGATGGTTTGATACTCAACAATTCACCATAATCATAATTCAATCTTACAGTAGGCGAAAAACCTAATGTTTTAGCTTCAAAAAGTTGAACGTTTGTATAGCCTTTATCAAAATTATAATTAGCAAACAATCCTAAATCAAGTCCGAAAGAATGAGCTTCTTTTTTAAAGGTTTTCGAAAAATTTCCACCTAAATAACTAGTATAAGTTCCTGCAATATTGGTATAGGAACTGACTTGCCTTCCACTAGTATCATATTCCGTAGAATTGATGATTTTATTATCATTGTAAGTTACACTAGAATATACATAATATCCCGAACGGGTCTTATAATCGTAATTCGAATAATTTAAATTCATATAATGCGATTTTCCTGCTTCTAAATTCGGATTTCCTGTAGTTTTATATAAAGGACCATATATAACATCAACAGGCAAAAGTTGATAGTCTTTCGGAATTGTAAATCGACGGTCATAGAATAAATAAAGACTTGCCGTTTTTGAAAACCGATAACTACCATTTACGGAGGCATCTGGAATAATATAATTCTTTTTCAAATCGGTAGAGGTACCTGTATATAACGAATGACTATCGAGATTAATCATATATGTTCCCGTTGAAACTCTTATGTTAAATTTCTTTTTATTGATGCTAAATCCTGCTTTTGGACTAATTTGAAATTTTGTAGAAGTACTAAAATTGCTATACAATTCATTCAAATTACTATACGTTTTGGTAATCGTGTCGAGGTCAAAGGTTGTTTTTTCATCAGTTGTTTTTTCCCAATCCGAAAGCAATTGAATGTTGATGCTCAACGAATCGGTTATGGGTTCTGAATATTGAAAATTAGCAGAATACAAATCTCTTTGATTTGCAGATTTTGTATTTTGCTCTCGCTTTATATTTTTATCGGGTTCCAATTCAAACAAGTTAGTTTGATTAAGAAAAGAATTGGAATCGGAATTGGTATTATCGTTCTTAAAGCTACCCGTGAAATACCTTCCTACTTTCTTCATGGTTTTAAAAATAGAAATATCGTTTACAAAATTAGTTTTATCGTTTTCATCCGAGTTCCATCCATCGGTTTTATTGATAACTTGGTTGGCTTCATTCCAAGTTGTATTATCGAATTTAGAATAGGATTTAGAAAACCCTTTAACTATTTTGGGTTTGACTATCAATTTGGTTTGTGGCAAAATTTCTTGCTCAAAATTAAAATCAAAATTATGATCCGTAGTATTTCTTTTCGAATCGGAATTCGATTCGGAACGATTGGAAGTGTCAGGCTGTAAATTCAGCGATTTAGTTGTGTTTTTATTATCAGACTCCATGTTGGTATAATAATAATTACCGTTGCTTTTGGATTTTTTAAACCATTCATCCGCATAATTCAAACCAATCAAATTCGATTTTATAATTCCATTTCCACCTCCTATTTTTGGTGCTCTTGAGCCATTATTCCTTCCGCCACCCATGTTATCAAAAACCTCATCCATAGAAAAACCTGTGGCATTGATATTATTAGAAGATCCTAGAAAACTAATACGCCTTTTGTCTTTGAAATAACTCATTAATGCACTGCTTTCGTAGCGCTCAGATGATCCAAAGCCACCCATTAATTTCCCAAAAAGACCTTTGTTTTTATCTTTTTCTATGGTTAAATTGATACTTGCATTATTGGAACTTGAAGCTTGTTTGGTAAACTTTTCTTCTTCGGTTTTGGTATCCGAAACCTGTACTTTTTTGATTAATTCGGCAGGTAAATTTTGAAGTGCTACTTTTCCATCTTCACCAAAAAAAGATTTTCCGTTAACTAATATTTGGTTCACTTCTTTACCGTTGACCGTAATTTTCTTGTCTGCATCAATTACCACACCAGGCAATTGTTTCAATAAAGCTTCCACATTGGCATCGGGACGCAACTTGAATGAAGCTGCATTAAACTCTAAAGTATCTTTTTTGACACGGACTGGCGGTGCCGTTGATTTTACCACCACTTCGCTAAGTTCATTTATCTTTTCAATCAAATACACTGTTCCGAAATCTTTGTCAGCATTTATTTTTTCAATATTTTGAGAAAAATCTTGATAACCTTCACTAGCTATTTTAAGAATGACCCTCTCTGCTATTTTCTTGGTTTCTAATTTAAAAATTCCATTTTTATCTGAAATAGTGTAATCAACCACCGAGGAATCTTTGGAACGAATCAAATAAATAGTTGCCGATTCTATTGGAGATTGGGAGTTATCTTTAAAGATTTTACCTTTTAAAGTAATGCCGCTTTGTGCAAAGCAAGAAAAAGAACACAGCAAAATAAAAATTAAGGATAAAATTTTATTCATATTTTAATTGGTAATAATTTGTGTTTTAAAAACACTAATATTTGGTTAGTTAATGGTAGTCATAAAACAGACAATTTCAAAAAAATATGAATTTGCCTATTTATTTAAAGAATTCATTTTAGTCAAGAATAAACCTATAAATATGTTGTTAGTTAAAAAACTAAAAGTATAGTTGTTTAACTAAAATAATAGTTTTTACTTTTTAAAAATATTTTATGAAAATGCAAAGCAAGTAAACAATGATACAATAAAGAAAAAGAAGATTTTTTTCATAATTATTTAGTTATTATTAAGTAAAATAGTTTATTTATTACATTTTTTTAATCCGCCAAACATACTTAATTACTATAGAAAAAAACTACAATTAAATGTTAAAACTACACTTACTTCTGATTAGAATAATTATAAAAGTCATAATTACTTGTTTGATTTCAATCAAGTTTAACGGTATTGCTCATAGAAAAACCTAAGTCAGACTAATTTATTAAACTTCCAGACAAAGCATTGGTTCTTTACTTGATAACCGTATTTATTCGAGATTTATCTAACCACAAACCCTTACAACTATTGATTTTACTAATAATATAATTATTTAAAAAATGTATGTGATTTTTTGTCTATTGAAAAAAGACTCTATGATTCACAATAAAAAGAAAGAAAAAACAATACATCGCCAAAGATAATATTCAATAAAAAGACGCAAAAATTCCAATTTACATTTCTATATTTGTTAAATGTACCTAAAACACTTTTTTTTAAAATTAGATCAATAAAAAACATGAAAATTAACCTGCTAGTTTGCAAAAGTATTGTGCTATTACTCCTTATAAACTTTAATCTGCAAGCCCAAGAATTAAAAAAAAATCAGTTTAACAATCCGCTGGCACTGCAACGTGCTGATCCATTTGTAACCAAAGCCGCCAATGGAACTTACTATTTTATTGCTACCGCTCCAGAATACGACCGAATTGAAATATACAGTTCCAAAACAATCAACGGAATCAAAAATAGTGAACCAGTTGTAATTTGGCATAAGCATGACAACGGCATCATGGGCAACCATATTTGGGCACCCGAGTTACACCGCATTGATGGCAAATGGTATGTTTATTTTGCTGCCGCTTCGACCCAAAACAAATGGGATATACACAAGTATGCGCTGTCAAACCCTTCTGAAGATCCAACTCGAGGAACATGGACAGAAGAAGGTCAAATTAAAAGTAAGGTGGATATTTTTTCACTCGATGCTACAACTTTTGAACACAAAGGACAACGCTATATGATTTGGGTTGATAGAGCTAAAAAGGATAACACTGGATTATTCATTGCTAAAATGAGCAGTCCTACTACCCTAGAAGACATTCAAACGGTAATTACTCAACCCGATTATCCTTGGGAAATGCACAAATACAAAGTAAACGAAGGTCCAGCGGTACTCATTAGAAACGGAAAAGTTTTTGTAACCTTTTCTGCCAGTGCTACCGATGCTACTTATTGCCTTGGATTACTTTGGGCTGATATTGATGCTAACTTACTCGATGCAGCCTCTTGGCACAAACTTCCTGAACCTGTTTTTTATACCAACGAAAAATTCAAACGCTATGGACCTGGGCACAACAGTTTTACCACTTCTGAAGATGGCAAAACCGATATCATGATTTACCACGCCCGTGATTACAAAGACATCATTGGAGATGCTCTTTCTGATCCTAACCGTAATACTCGTGCCCGCGTACTTAAATGGACTAAAGACGGTATGCCTGACTTTGGACAAGAATTTGATGATAATGAAATGGCATTGAAAGGAACCAAGTAAGAAAAAATAAAACTCAGTAATGACTTTACCTCAAAATTGATCAAAATTGAGTTGTTATTATATTAGTAAAATCAACCCACAAAAAAAGCCTTAAACTTTCGTTTAAGGCTTTTTACTATAATAATGTGTGTCTTATTTTCTACTTCTAATTTCTCTTGCCAAAAGTGTATTTTTCAACAACATTGCAATAGTCATTGGTCCTACTCCTCCTGGAACTGGAGTAATAAAAGAAGATTTTTTACTTACTCCATCAAAGTCAACATCACCAGTGATTTTATATCCCTTTGGATTTGAAGCATCATCAACACGGGTAATTCCAACATCAATTACTACTACACCTTCTTTTACCATATCTGCCTTTAAAAATTCAGGCACCCCTAAAGCGGTAATAATGATATCGGCATTTCTAGTATATTCTTCTAAATTTTTAGTACGGCTGTGTGTCAAAGTAACTGTCGAATCTCCAGGATATCCTTTGCGACTCATCAAGATACTCATTGGTCTTCCCACAATGTGGCTACGCCCAATAACTACAGTATGTTTTCCTGCTGTTTCTACTTTATAACGTTCCAATAATTCCATTATTCCAAATGGAGTTGCTGGCAAAAATGTCTCCATATCCAAAGCCATTTTTCCAAAGTTTGCTGGATGAAAACCATCAACATCTTTATCTGGATCAATAGCCATTAAGATTTTTTGCTCATCAATATGTTTAGGCAAAGGCAATTGAACGATATAACCATCTAAGTTATCATCTTCATTCAATTCTTTAATTTTTGCCAATAAATCTGATTCAGTAATCGTTTCTGGCAAAGCTACTAAAGTGGAATCAAAACCAATTTGTTGACAAGATTTTACTTTGCTTCCTACATAAGTCAAACTTGCACCGTTATTACCAACGATAACAGCTGCTAAATGAGGTACTTTTTGCCCATCAGCTTTCATTTTTTGAACTACAGTAGCAATCTCATTTTTAATATCTTCCGATGTTTTTTTTCCGTCTAATATTTGCATTTTTTCAAGCTTTTGGCTTTAAGCTTTTGGCTTTAAGCTGAGTTATTATTTTATTTTTTGACTTTTGATTTAATTATCTCATTCCTGGCATTCCACCCGGCATACCACCTTTCATTCCACCCATCATTTTCATTAGGTTTTTTCCGCCTGGTCCTTGCATCATCTTCATCATCTTGCTCATTTGCTCAAACTGTTTCATCAATTGATTAACTTGTTCCACTTTTGTACCAGAACCTTTGGCAATTCTTGCTTTTCTTTTTACATCTATGATAGCAGGCTTACTTCTTTCAATAGGAGTCATTGAATGAATAATAGCTTCGATATGTTTGAAAGCATCGTCTTCAATTTCGACATCTTTCATCGCTTTTGAAGCACCAGGTATCATTCCAACTAAGTCTTTCATATTACCCATTTTCTTCACTTGCTGAATTTGTGATAAGAAATCATCAAAACCAAATTCATTTTTAGCAATTTTCTTTTGGATTTTTCTAGCTTCGTCTTCGTCATATTGCTCTTGCGCTCTTTCTACCAAAGACACAACATCCCCCATACCAAGGATACGCTCAGCCATACGATTTGGATAGAATACATCAATTGCATCCATTTTCTCGCCAGTACCTACAAACTTAATTGGTTTGTTTACCACCGATTTAATAGAAATCGCAGCTCCACCACGAGTATCACCATCTAATTTGGTTAAAATAACCCCGTCAAAATTTAAGATATCGTTGAACGCTTTTGCAGTATTTACAGCATCCTGACCTGTCATAGCATCTACAACAAATAAAGTTTCTTGTGGTTGGATGGCTTGATGCACTTTGGCAATCTCGTCCATCATTTCTTTATCGACAGCAAGACGACCTGCAGTATCGACAATTACAACATTGAACCCGTTAGCTTTGGCATGTTTAATTGCATTTTGAGCAATCTCAACAGGGTTTTTATTTTCAGGTTCAGAGTAAACCTCAACAGCTATAGAATCTCCTACAACATACAATTGCTGAATAGCCGCTGGACGATAAATATCACAGGCAACCAAAAGGACTTTTTTATTCTTTTTTGTTTGAAGAAAATTAGCCAATTTACCTGAAAAAGTAGTTTTCCCAGACCCTTGTAACCCTGACATTAATATTACCGATGGATTTCCAGAAAGATTCACTCCAGCAACATCTCCACCCATTAATTCAGTAAGCTCATCTTTGACTAACTTTACCAATAATTGCCCTGGCTGTAATGTTGTTAATACATCTTGACCAATTGCTTTTTCTTTTACTTTGGTTGTAAAATCTTTGGCTATTTTAAAATTGACATCGGCATCGAGTAAAGCACGACGAACTTCTTTCAAAGTTTCGGCTACGTTTACTTCAGTGATTTTTCCGTGTCCTTTTAATATATGAAAGGCTTTGTCTAGTTTATCGCTTAAATTATCGAACATAATTGTATTTCTCTTTAATTAAGGCGCAAATTTAATGATTTGATATTGAAGTTTAAATAGTATTAGAAATAAAAAATCAATTGTTTTTAAAATAAAATGCAAAAGATTCGAAATAATCTCTCACTAAGTGTAAAATTCCCTTATTTGCATCAAAACCGATTATTACGAATTACTAAATCTTGAATTTCAATACTATTATTGGAATTGGAATTATCCTAATATGAAAGAAGGCTGCCTTTTTCAAGACAGCCTCCTCTTCTTCAAAAAAAAACTAACTACAACTACTGTCTTTATATCTTATTTTAAGATGGCGTATTGAAATTTAGGAAATCCTCTTTCACCAGTTTCACTTGCACCACCTGTGAATTTTAATTTATAAACATTTCCTGCTGGATCTTTAACAACAAAGAAACGATCTGTTTTTAGTGTAAAACCAGCTTTTGGATTTCCATTTGCATCTACACCATTAGTAGTACCTCTCCAGTTAGATCCTATATTTCTTTGATCTGCAGTAAATTTAGCCTCAGCAACATTTGCTAAAGTAAAATTATCATACGCAAACTCTGTAGTAAGAACTTGATATGTTTTTGCTTCACCTTTCAAATTATTTAAAACAAAATCTGCATAAAAATAAGGTGTAGTTGGTCCTGCTAAATTGGTAAAAGTTGTAAAAGAAATATCCCATTTGGCTTTTTGTGGTTCAACAGTCACTATTTTTTTATCTAATAAACTAAAAAAAGTAAAGTTGTATGCAGCATCTTTAGAAATTGTAACCTCGCTATGAGTAGTTGCATCAATTGCAGCATATTGAACTTTGTAACCCGTTCCACTTCTCAAAACTCTAATTTTCATCCACCCTCTAGAAGTTCCAGAAGATGATCCTTCTGACCCTAAAGCAGGTGCCGTAGTTAAAGGATTATTTCCCATATAAATTAGATATACTTTATTATCAGCATCAGTAGCTGAAATTGTTGCAATCGCTGTTTTCGAAATGTCCCCAGTAACATCGTCAATTTGAGAAACAGAACCGGCCCCACCTCCAATAATCATAGTATCATCAGATGTTTGAATCTCATCAATATTAGTCGTTGTTAATTGTTTTGCAGCCATTTTCACAGTAGCATTCAAAACCACTCTAAAATCAGAACCGCCATAAAAACCTAAATCCCAAGAAGTTCTAACAACACTAGTCATTGTCCCACTACTCAAATCAACAAAAACTTGATTTGGTTCGTTAGCTCCGCCTACTAAAGCTGCCAAAGCACCTCCCAAAGAAGCCGTCTCATTAAAATTAAGTTGAATCGATTTGTTTGCCGCAATTGCGGTATTAACTGTAACACTTGATATAGTAAAAACAACATTTTTTACTTCACCTTCAACAGCCTCTTTTAGCTTATGAAAAGCAAAAGTTACCGAAGTAGCATCTTTTGCAAAAGGAATTACAAGTGTTTTTCCTGTTGCAGCTGGTGTAGTAGCAAAATCAGTACCGTAAACAACGCCTGCTTCGGTAAAAGTTAATGTTATAGATCCTGCTTCAGCTGCAGGTTTGTCAAATTTCACTTCTATAGGAGTAGATTTAGCAGTCAAATTTAATGAAGCTCCTGCTAAAGCAACTGTACTCGTTTCAACTACAGCAGCGTCGTCATTGTTACAAGCGGTAAAAGCAAGTAATACAAAAGAAAGGATTAAGATAAAATTGTTTTTCATGGGTATTTATATATTAATTAAAATTAAGGTTATACGTAAGTTTAAGATAATAAGAGCGTCCATAGCCTAAAAGTAAATCAGACGAACCGCTTGAGTGAACTCCTCCAGTTCCTCCGTTTTGAATTTGTTGTACACTTTGAATATCAAATA
The DNA here is from genome assembly GCF_052683105.1 of Flavobacterium sp. WC2509. Taxonomy (NCBI): domain Bacteria; kingdom Pseudomonadati; phylum Bacteroidota; class Flavobacteriia; order Flavobacteriales; family Flavobacteriaceae; genus Flavobacterium; species Flavobacterium sp. WC2509. Next base: position 1,334,226 of record NZ_JBQZFG010000001.1, read on the forward strand.
AGTTTCGGGCTCCAACAGTAACTTCAAATTTATTTTTGAAAAATGATTTTCTAGCCGAAGCATCCATCCAACTGTATGGATTTATTTCATTTAGATAAAATTTAGCATTACCATTCTCGTCAGTTCCTGCAACGAATTGTTGCTGTTTTCCGTTGTATTTATAATACAAAGCGAACAAAGTATTCCATTTTGGAATGGCATAAGAAACACTGGAATTTAGTTGTAAAGAGTATAGAAATTTATCATCCGAAGTAACATTCAAAGCTGCTAAATCCAGTTTTTGAGAAATACCTACTACCGCTACTCCTATTTTTGAATCCCAGTTTTTATACTTGTATTGTTCTGTGGTAGAAATATTCCACATTTTATATTTATTGATATTTATGTATTTATAGTTCATAGTTGGCACTACTTGGGTTAACACCATATCAATTCGGTCATTAACATCTAAATAAGTTACCGCAAGATTGTTAGCAATTTGAGCGCCCGAATCAAAATAACAAGAGCGTTTAAAACTCAATTCGTAGGAAGTACTATTCTCAGGAACTAATTCAGAATTTCCTTGAATATTATGATTGGTATCTACAAAATAAGTATAGAGTTCATTAAAATTAGGAGTACGATACGATTTCCCAATTGATGCTCTGGTTTCTAATCCTTTTTTAAAAATATATCTCAAACCCAAAGAACTAGCATATTGATTGTCAAAAACGGACTGAAAAGAATACCGAAGTCCTGGACGAACAGAAAATTTATCAGATAAATTAATTTCGGCAACAGTAAAAAAATCATAATTTTTTAATCGCTTCTCTATGTCTTTTAATTGTTTATCTTCATTAAAAAAAGTTCCAGAAGTCGCAGATGCGTTACCCAATTCATCATTTAATTCATAACCCAATTGAAAGTCTACTTTTTTATCATCAAAGAAATTACTCAATGTTCCGGTTGAATAGAATACCTTATTCGATTGAAATGTTTCTCTGGTTTCATCAAATTCTTTCTGTGTTTCCAACTGATAATTAAACTTTTCCAGATCACGCTGTTGTTTTTGATAGGAAACCGAAACATTATAATTTAATTTAGAAAACAATTTTCCATTCGAATTCAAATGTTGGTAAAAACGATTTGTAATAAAACGTTTGTCTTTAGCATAATAGGTTTCTGGAAAAGGATAATTATCCTGTGGATTTAGTATTGGATTGTAGTAATCTACATTTTCCCCGTAGTAATCAAATTTGTAAAAAATCCTAAAGTTGTCTTTTTGATATCCAACCAAAGCATTACCTACAAACTGTTGTTTTGGCAACCAACTATATCCTCTCAAACCATCATTTACATTATAATCTTTCCCTTGTCTTCCATCATAAAAACCAGCAAAATTATTGTGATTTGCTCCTACATTCACAAACCAATTCTCATTAAACTTATGGGCTACTTTCAATGATTGAATGTGACGTCCTTTATCAAAAAGAGCATACTCATCACCCACTGTTTCTTCTTGAATTGTAGCACTGATCTCCCAATCTTTAGCACCCGTTTTTTTAGTGATTATATTTAAAACACCACTCACCGCATTGGCTCCGTGCGTAACACCCATTGATCCCTCGATAATTTCAATTCGTTCTACATCATCCAGATTTACTTGAGTCAAATCGACATTTGTTCCCATACCAGTATCACTCACTAATGGTATATTATCTACTAATATTTTAAAATATTGCGAGTCTAATCCAAACATAGAAACTGTCGAACGCCCATCACTTCCACTATTCTGAATGGTAATATTTAAATATTGATTTAAAACATCCGAAAGATTATTTGCTGCCAATTGTTTAATATCTTCTTTTGAAATAACCCGAACATTAAAAACCGATTTTTTGATAGATTGTGGTCCCAATTGACCTGTAACTACCACTTCAGAAAGTTTATTTACAGCCGTAGTATCTTTTTCCTGAGCAAAAGAAACTTGACAAAAAAGAAAGGCTGTAAAAAGAGTAATTCTATATTTCATTATTTTTATTTAGTCTTAATAATCGATGCAAATATATACTTATTTTTATTTATTCTAAATAAATTTTATATATTTGTCGAAATTTTTTTCAAATAAAAACGTAGTTATGATTACAAAAAAAACTTATCTATCTGCCTTAATGGCAATTACAACACTAACTGGATTTAGTCAAGAATCAAAAAAAGAAGACATTAAAGCCATTAAATCGATGTGTGGCTGTTATGAAGTGAAATTCAATTTTACCGAAACTTTTGAATATCCAAAAGATTCTGCAACCTACAAACCATCATCAACAAAACACGAAACGGGTTTAGAATGGGTAGAATTAGTAGAAGACAAGCCTAATAAAATTGTATTACAACATTTATTAATTGTTGGTACTGGTGAAAATGATATTGTAAAGCACTGGAGACAAGATTGGTTATATGAGAACACCAACTTGTATTCTTTTTACAAAGACAATACTTGGAAATTCAATAGCTTATCTGCCAAAAATGTAAAAGGACAATGGACACAAAAAGTGTTTCAAGTTGATGATAGTCCGAGATATGAAGGTTCTTCTAGCTGGACACATATTGATGGCAATAATTATTGGATGAATACCGCAGACGCTCCTTTACCAAGAAGAGAGCACACAAAAAGAAATGATTATAATGTTCTAAATAGAAGAAATATCCATTGGATTACTGCTACTGGTTGGAACCACGAACAAGATAACAAAAAAATAATCAGAGGTACTGATGGAAAAGATACTCTATTAGCCGAAGAAAAAGGACTGGATATTTATACCAAAGTTGATGCTAGTAAATGTTTATTAGCTCAAAACTGGTGGAAAAACAATCAAGAACTTTGGTTAAAAGTAAGAAGCAAATGGGAAAAAGTATATGGTAGCAACAAAGATTTAGCGTTGCAGAATAAAGTAAATAAAAAATCGCTTTTCTCTGTTTTATTCGATTTAAAACCAACGGCAACACAAGCTGAAGTTGACGCTATCATTGATTCTTTTGTAATCAAATAATAAACATTTACGATTATGTGCAATCTAAAAGTATTAAACAGAACCTCGAATGGCATTCTATTGCATTGTCAACACAGAGATATGTACCAATTACTGTTTAACAATCTGACCTTTGATTTGAGTAGTATTGAAATGACTAGTTTTTCAAACTATTTGGAACAAATTGACATTGATTATTGGGAAACCGAATACAAACACTCTATTTATGAGAAGAAAATTCCAATCCCTACTTTACAATCCAATTTTATCATTTTATTAAACAGAAAAGAACTGGAAGAATTGCGCTTTTTGGTAGACTCTATTAGTCAATATAAAATCCTAAAGCCAGTAGAGATTAACTATCAAATAATGTCTAATTGATTTATTTTTAGGAATAGCCCATAAAAAAATCCGAACTATAATTCGGATTTTTTTATGTGTGATATCTACCTTTATCAATGTTATATTACCTAAATTTTATATATATCGTTTTCGTAAGGTTAAAATAGCATTTATATTAGAAAATGCTGTTGTGTTTTGAAAAGGATTGTGATTGTACTTTTGTTGTATAAATAATTACTAATTTAAAAACACAGAATTATGAAAAAGATTATAAAATTTAGTTTAATTGTATTATCAGCTATGGGGTCCTATAAATTTTATGGCCATTAAGAAAAAAAGTTTCTTCTCCTTAAAGAGAGAAAACTTTGTACCAATAACACTTCTTAAATCGAATCTAAAATGTTTTATTTTCGAATTAAATTATAAAGCATCATTACCCTATTTTCTTAAAAAAGATTTATAAAGAGCAGAACTCTATAACCCAAAACACCGAAGATTTCTGCTCTAAAAACTCTGCTGAACTTTTTACATTCTTTCAGGGACATTTATTCCTAGTAAGCTAAAAGCATCAGCGATAACATCGGCTACTTTTTTGGATAATTGTACTCTGAATATTTTTTTGTTCAAATCAGTTTCTCCCAATATAGAAACGGCTTGGTAGAAAGAATTATACTCACGAACCAACTCATAAGTAAAGTTGGCAATCAAAGCTGGGCTATGATTGTGTGCTGCATTTTGAATCACTTCTGGAAACAATTCCAATTGTTTTACCAATTCCTTTTCTTTTTCGTGAAGTTCTTCTATTGCTGCATTGGCAACAAAATCAAAATCAGCTTTGCGAATAATAGATTGAATTCTTGCATATGTGTATTGAATAAACGGTCCTGTATTTCCAGCAAAATCAACAGATTCTTCCGGATTAAACAAGATTCGTTTTTTTGGATCTACTTTCAAAATATAATATTTCAAAGCTCCAAGTCCAATTGTATTGTATAATTTTGATTTTTCTTCTACAGAATACGAATCTAATTTCCCTAAATCTTCAGCAATTTTCTGAGCTGTATCGGTCATTTCCTGCATTAAATCATCAGCATCGACCACAGTCCCTTCACGGCTTTTCATTTTCCCAGAAGGTAAATCTACCATTCCGTATGATAAATGAAAAAGATTAGAAGCCCAGTCAAATCCTAATTTTTTCAAGATTAAAAACAATACTTTGAAGTGATAATCCTGCTCATTACCCACTGTGTAAACCATTCCGCCAACATCTGGCATATCTTTTACACGCTGAATAGCAGTTCCAATATCTTGAGTCATATAAACCGCCGTTCCATCTGAACGTAACACGATTTTACGATCCAAACCTTCGTCAGTCAAATCAATCCAAACAGAACCATCAGGATCTTTTTCAAAAATTCCTTTTTCAAGACCAATTTGAACTACATCTTTACCTAGTAAATACGTATTGCTTTCGTAATAAAAGCTATCAAAATTTACACCAAGATTTTTATAAGTTGTTGCAAAACCATCATAAACCCATTGATTCATGGTTTTCCAAAGTGCTATTACTTCTGGTTTTCCATTTTCCCAATCCAAAAGCATTTGTTGTGCTTCCAAAATGATTGGTGCTGATTTCTTTGCTTCCTCTTCGGTTTTTCCTTCCGAGATTAATTGGTTAATTTCTTCTTTGTAAGCTTTATCAAAAGCCACATAATAATTTCCAACTAATTTATCACCTTTTAAACCGGTACTTTCTGGGGTTGTTTTATTTCCAAATTTTTGCCAAGCCAACATTGACTTACAAATATGAATTCCTCTATCATTAATGATTTGAGTTTTGTATACTTTTTTACCCGAAGCTTTAATAATTTCGGCAACTGAATATCCTAAAAGGTTATTTCGAACGTGTCCTAAATGCAATGGCTTATTAGTATTTGGCGAAGAATATTCTACCATTACTGCTTTGTCATTTGCCGAAGGCGTTACAAATCCAAATTTATCACTGCTTCTGATTCCGTTGAAGAAATCCAAATAATAACTATCAGCAATTACAATATTCAAAAATCCTGAAACCACGTTAAAACGAGCCACTTCAGATACATTTTCTACCAAATAATTTCCAATTTTATTCCCTAATTCTACTGGATTACTTTTTACCAATTTCAATAATGGAAAAATAACCATTGTAATATCACCTTCAAACTCTTTTCTAGTCGTTTGAAACTCTATTTTATCAATGGTAACATCAAACAAAGTTTGAATTGCTTTCTCTATAGATGGGGTAAGAATACTGGATAATGACATGTGTACTTGCTTTTTTTAAGTGTGCAAATATAAGGCTTATTCGCCAAATATAGAAAGTGAAAGATGCAACTATAAAAAACATTGTATTTTTTTCAAAATAAGGCTGTTACAAAAAAAGAAAAAAGGAGTCTTATATATACCAAACACAATTATATTCTGTCACTTCATAAAAAAATGACAGACAATAACGATTAGTTTTAATAATTAGGTTACAAAGCAAGAAACCCCAGAGAATGCCAACTCTGGGGTTTCTTATATTTATTTTATATCGAAAGTTTTAATAATCATTTACCACTAGATTCAAAAAAAAAGAGCTTTTGGTATTTATAACTCCACCTAATATCAAATCTGAAATCATAAATCGCTAATCTACAATCTGAAATTAAAAATCTACCATTTAATAATAGCACTTGCCCAAGTAAATCCACTACCAAAAGCAGCTAGAACCACAGTATCGCCTGATTTAATTTTTCCTTTCTCCCAAGCTTCGGTCAAGGCAATCGGAATAGATGCAGCTGTAGTATTTCCGTACTTTTGAATATTATTATAAACCTGATCGTCAGATAGTTTAAATTTATTTTGAATAAATTGAGAAATTCTCAAATTGGCTTGATGCGGAATTAACATATCAATATCCGAAATCTGTAAATTATTAGCTTCTAATCCTTCATTGATTACTTCGGCAAAACGCACAACTGCATTTTTAAATACAAATTGTCCATTCATATAAGGATAATAACTTTCGTCATTGGGGTCATTATCAGCAATAATATCAGTAACCCAACGCGCTCCCATTCCTGGTGCTTGTAATGCTAATTCCTCAGCGTGCAATCCTTCTGAATGCAAGTGTGTAGAAAGAATTCCTTTCGTAGTATCTTCTTCACGGCTTAAAACTGCTGCTCCTGCTCCATCTCCAAAAATTACCGAAACACTTCTTCCACGGCTTGTCATATCTAAACCAGTAGAATGAACCTCGGAACCAATTACCAAAATATTCTTGTACATTCCAGTTTTGATATATTGGTCAGCAACTGAAATAGCATAAACAAAACCCGAACATTGATTTCTTACATCTAATGCTCCAACAGTTCTAAGACCCAAATCACGTTGTACCGCAACTCCTGGCCCTGGAAAATAATAATCAGGACTTAGTGTAGCAAATACTACAAAATCAATATCGTCATTGGCAACGCCCGAACGCTCGATCGCAATTTTAGCAGCTTTAACACCCATCGAAGTAGTAGTATCTTCACCACGAATGATGTGTCTTCTTTCCTGAATTCCTGTTCTTTCTTGAATCCATTCATCATTCGTATCAATGATTTTAGATAAATCATCATTGGTCACTACATTATCTGGGACATAATATCCCAATCCCGTTATTTTTGAATGGTACATATATTTTTCTTTTTAGTTACTGAATTGCTAAGTTACTAAGTTTTGGAGAGACTTAGCAACTTAGTAACTCTACTATATAATTCTCAATAGCACTTCCAGATTGAATGGCAAAGCAGTTTCATGTTCAAAGAAAATTACTCTTCTGTCGAAAACGGCTTTTATCAAAAAACGGCTTCCTTTAAAAAAAGATTCTTTTACTACTACTTTTATGGTTCCATTAGCATCCACTTTTAATTGATGAGGATATAATAAAACTATCTCATCTTCTCCGTCAATAGGCATTAACTGTGATAATTTCAATTCATTTACCTCTCCAAAAAGTGAAGCAACATATTTATTTAAAGGATAATTATAGACATCCGCCGAAGGTCCTTTTTCGATAATTCTACCTTGGCTCAAAACAATGGTCTCATCCGAAAAAGAAAGTGCATCGGTGCTGTCATGCGTAGCTATAAAACAAGTGATTCCTTTTTTCTTTAGATAAGCAAAAAGGTTTCTCCGAAGTGCATTTTTTCTAAAATTATCAATATGACTAAAGGGCTCGTCCAACAGCAATACTTCTGGCTCTAATGCTAAAACTCTAGCTAAAGCAACACGTTGTTGTTGTCCACCACTCAATAATTTTGTTTTTACATTGGCAAAATCAGTCATTTCGACCATCTCTAACAACTCCTGAACACGCAACTTTTTTAATGGCAAAAAACCATTGGAAAGAAACTTGCCTACATTTTCGGCTACTGTTTCATACTCCATCAAATCAAAATCTTGTGCCAAATATTTCATGAATGGCATTCCTGGAATCAAATTGTATTTTGGCCCACGAATCTCAGTATCATTATAAATTATACGTCCTTCATTGAGGTCATACATTCCATAGATAAGTTTTAAAAGAGTACTTTTTCCACAGCCACTTTCACCAAGAATGGCTATGTTTTGCCCTTTGGTTACAGTAAAATCTACATTCTGAATAATAATTTTTTCGGTATAGCCGAATGAAATATTTTGAATTTGAAGCATTCTATATTATTATTTTTTTGGATAACAAAGATAGTTTCTTTACTAAAAAAATAATGTTGATAATTCATTTATATCCAAAAAAAAACTGCTTTATAATAAAGCAGTTTTTTTAACATAATGAGCCTGTTGGCTATTGTTTACTTTTGGCATCTTGAACCATTTTGTCATTTGCAGTAATTGCAAATTCTACACGACGGTTTTGACTTTGACCTTCTTTAGTATCATTCGATGCAATTGGATTTGCAATTCCATAACCTGATGTTTTAAAACGACTGGCTGCTAATCCTTTTGATACCAAATACGTCTTTACAGATTCAGCTCTTTTTTGTGAAAGAGTTAAATTATAATCCGCTTTCCCTGTAGAATCTGTATAACCAAATATTTCAATATTAGTATCTGCATACGAATTAAATACTGGAACTAATTTATCCAAATTAGTTTTAGCCTGAGTTGTCAAAGTTGCTTTATTTAGATCAAAACGAACCGCATTCTCATTTAAAGTTAAATGAATTCCTTCACCTACTCTTTCCACATCTGCACCAGGTAAAGCCTGATCGATTTCACGGGCCTGTTTATCCATACTGTTTCCTATCAAGGCTCCAGTTCCACCACCAACAGCGGCACCAATGGCAGCACCGGCAGCAGTTCCAAGTCTACTATTGTTTCCAATAATTGCTCCAATAACTCCACCTGCAACAACACCTATTCCTGCACCTTTTTGAGTATTATTTGCATTTTTCACAGAATCACATCCTGTAAAAAGCATACTCATCATCAACAAACCACTTAAGCCTAAAATTGCTATTTTTTTCATCTTTATCATATTTTTTATTGGTTAACTCTTTGAAATTGGTAAACAACATCTGTAGGTTTGCTACCCACATTTATTTTATCAACTAATTCAAAAGAATTTTCTGCTTGATTTCTAACCCCAAGAACAAAACCTGTTTTTACTTTTTTAGATTTCAATCCTTCATCTAATATTTTTAATACAAACTGCCCTTCTTTATTAATATACCAAGTAATTGCCGAAGTAAAAGCAGTACAATTTGGACTATTCAAAGTCATATTTCCTTTATTATTGTTTGAAATAAAATGCCAAGTACTTCCAATAAAACATTTTGAATCAGCAAGATTAAAAGAATTGACTTTAATATATTCAGAACCTGGATAACTAACGCCAGCAATCTGCCAATCACCTTTTATTCCAACTTGAGAAGTCTTATCTAATTTTGTCATAGGAGCATTAGATACTGGTTCTGGCGTAGTAGGAGCTGTAGCTGCCGATTTACAAGCAAAGACCAAAATGGCCATCGTGCATATTAAAAGAATTTTTCTCATTTTTATCATTTTTAAGATTAATTTAATTACAAAGATACATATGAATTTTATAGAAAAATATTTTTTTGTTTACATAATTTACTGACGGAAACCCAAAAGAATGTGGTATTCCTATAACAATTAGTATTCTATTTAAAGTACATTTTACTCAAATAATACTAAATAATCTAACGCAAATTTATAGAAATATTTTAGCTGTTAAAAAATATTATAAGTCTTTATCATTTGTACTCTATCTTGTAAATACTTATATATTCAAATGCAGATTTGAAATTTAAAAACTCGTCGAAGACATCTTTTTAAACTTAATTTACTTACGACAATTTGTCACTTCAGTATTAATTGGTATTCTATTTGAAAGATATATTTTTCGATTGTAAAACCATTAAATAATTTAAAAATATGACAACAGGTAAAATTAATGTTTCGGTTGAAAACATCTTTCCCTTAATCAAGAAATTCTTATACAGTGATCACGAAATTTTCTTGCGTGAATTAATTTCTAACGGAACCGATGCAACTTTAAAATTAAAACATCTAACCAGTATTGGAGAAGCCAATGTTGAATATGGTACGCCAATTATCGAAGTTAAAATTGACAAAGAAGGCAAAAAAATCCACATTATCGACCAAGGATTAGGGATGACTGCTGATGAAGTAGAAAAATACATCAATCAGGTTGCTTTTTCGGGTGCTGAAGAATTTTTAGATAAATACAAAGATTCTGCTAAAGATTCTGGTATTATCGGTCACTTCGGACTTGGTTTTTATTCAGCTTTTATGGTTGCTGAAAAAGTAGAAATCATCACCAAATCATACAAAGACGAGCCAGCAGCACACTGGACATGTGATGGAAGCCCAGAATTCACTTTGGAACCAGCTGACAAAACGACTAGAGGAACAGAAATCATTTTGCATGTTGCAGAAGATTCATTAGAATTCTTAGAAGAATTTAAAATCTCTGGTTTATTGAGTAAGTACAATAAGTTTATGCCTATTCCAATTAAATTTGGAACAAAAACAGAAACACTTCCAAAACCAGAAGATGCTCCAGAAGATTTCACTGCTGAAACTATCGAAGTAGATAATATTGTAAACAATCCTAATCCAGCTTGGACTAAACAGCCAACAGATTTATCTGATGAAGATTATAAAAATTTCTACCGTGAAATGTATCCAATGCAGTTCGAAGAGCCATTGTTTCATATTCACTTAAATGTAGATTATCCATTTAATTTAACGGGTATTTTGTATTTCCCAAAATTGGGTTCTGATATGCAAATTCAGAAAGACAAAATTCAATTATACCAAAATCAAGTTTATGTAACGGATAATGTTGAAGGAATTGTTCCTGAATTCTTAATGATGCTACGCGGTGTTGTTGATTCTCCAGATATTCCTTTGAATGTTTCTCGTTCAGGGCTTCAGGCTGATGGTGCGGTTAAGAAAATATCGAACTACATCACTCGTAAAGTCGCTGATAAATTGAAATCTTTATTCAATGAAAACAGAGCAGATTTCGAAGAAAAATGGAATGACATTAAAATCGTTCTGGAATACGGAATGCTTTCTGAGGATAAATTCTACGAAAAAGCGGGAGCTTTTGTATTATACCCAACGGTTGATAATACATACTTCACTTTAGAAGAATTAAAAGAGAAAATCAAAGAAAATCAAACGGATAAAGACGGAAAACTTGTTGTTTTATACGCTGGAAATAAAGAAGCACAACATTCTTATATCGAAATAGCAAAAGACAAAGGGTACGAAGTTTTATTGTTAGATTCGCCGATCATTTCGCATTTAATTCAAAAAATTGAAGGAGATAATAATGGTATGCAGTTTGTCCGTGTCGATTCTGACCATATTGATAATTTAATCAAAAAAGAAGACGCTGCTATTTCTAAATTATCAGAAGAAGAGCAAGTAAGTTTAAAAACAGTTCTTGAAACTATCGTTCCTAAACAAACCTACACTGTACAACTTGAAGCATTAGACAGTGAAGCTGCTCCATTCATTATCACGCAACCAGAATTTATGCGTAGAATGAAAGAAATGAGTCAATCAGGCGGCGGCGGAATGTTCGGAATGGGTAATATGCCAGAAATGTATAATTTGGTTGTAAATACTAACTCCGAATTAGCTACTAGCATTCTTAACAACAAAGATCAATCAGCTCAAGAAAACTTAGTAAAACAAGCTTTAGATTTAGCTAAATTATCCCAAAACTTATTAAAAGGAGAAGCATTAACAGCTTTTGTTAAAAGAAGTTTTGAATTGATAAAATAATAAGCCCGAAGATACTACTTAGAAATAGGTTATCATCAAAATGACCCTGCAAATAGTAATTTGCAGGGTTTTTTATTTCTAAAATTATCCTTAATTGTATTATCCGTTTTTTTTAAAAGTAGTTTCTAAAATTTTGAATAAAGTAAGAATCCCTTAGTGAATAAGCTTTATAACTTAAATAATTATAAATAAAATCTTTTCTTAAAATATTTAACAGCTTTATTAATTGATACTTCCGTTAAAAGAATAAATTTGCCTACCCAAAAAACTTAACTCAACTTAAATTTAAATTTTATGAAGAATAATTTTTTCTTACTATCAGCTTTTGCTTTTATCTTTTCATTTATTTCATGCACAAAGGAAGATTCTTTGGCAGCAACAGATAATGATCCAATTGTAGCTTCTGCCTCTATTGATTTAGTTAATGAATTAGACATTAAAACAGGAAGCCAAATATCATTTGAAAAATTGACGGCCAAACAAACTGGCAAATCCTCAGCAACTTCATGTGCTACAATAACCGATATTGCAACATCTGCTTTTCCTAAAACATACAATGTCGATTTTGGAACTGGCTGCACTATAAATGGCATTACAAGAAAAGGGAAATTAAAAATCACTTTCTCAAACTATATTACCGAAACTGGAAGTACTATGACAATTGAAAGAGTTGACTATTATGTAAATGGTAACAAAGTAGAAGGAAAAATTGAGTATAAGAACATAACCTCGAGTCCAAATACCATTCAATGGACAAGAACGGTAATAGACGGAAAATTTACTGACACCAAAGGGGATGTATATATAAACACCGGTACACATACAATCAAACAAACAGTAGGAGTTTCAACACCAACATTAGACGACAATACATACGAAATGATAGAAGGAACTCATACTGTTACAAAACAGAATGGGGCCAAAATTACTTTGACCGTTTCAGAATCATTAATTAAAAGTTATAACTGTGATTATGTATCAAAAGGAAAACTAAAAGTAAATAGCACTCTTTTAAATGGCACAATAGACTACGGTAATGGCGATTGTGATAACAATGCGACTTACACACAAAATGGAATAATATTTCCTTTTACAATGTAAATCATTTTAAAAAAGATCTAGAGAGACTGCCCAAAAAGACAGTCTCTTTTTTTATATACTATTTAAAACCTATATTAAGTTCAAAACTCATTATTTATAAATAAAGATTAAAAAACATCTTTCGAATAAAATTAAATTTCAAAAAAATTAACAATTAAAATTTAAATACTAAATTTGTTAGATTAATTCACATTCTTTCACAAAAGAATAACAATAAAACCGTTCATTATGTACAAGTTAGATATAAACGATTATTACACTCCTTTTTTTTTAAAGTCTTCACTTTTTAAAATTATTTTGGTTGCATTTGTATTCAACGTACTTGCCTTTTTAAGCTTTAGAATAACTGTTTCCCCAGACAATCTCTCACCAATTTTTCCAGACGTTGGATTTGCGCTTGCAACTGTACTAATTATAGGTCGCAAAGCATTAATTGGAGTCTGGATAGGCTCTTTTGTTGCAAACATATTTTCTTTTTGGGATGTATGTAAAATGCTGGATAAATCTTTACTCGAAACTATACTATCTTCAGCATCTGTAGCTACAGGTGTTGTAATTGGAGTAGCTATAAGCACCTATTTAATCAATTCATTCAACAAAGGACAATATCCATTAAAATCAGGAGCTTCTGTAATTACATTTTTAGCACTTAGCGTTTTATATTGTGGGATCTGTTCTTTATTATGCGTTGCTGCTATTTCTTTTTGGGGACTAAGCACACCAAACCACTTTATTTCCAATTGGATAACTTTATGGAAAGGTGATTTAATAGGCACTATACTTATAACTCCTTTTTTAATATCTTGGTTTTATCGCCATCATATTAAAATTATTGCAACCTCTTTTTTTGAAGCCATTTCACTAGGATTAGCGACAGCATTAGTTTGTGTATTAATTGCTTTTGGTCATCCAAATAATCAATACTTATTCATTATAATATTATTATGGGCTACATTTCGTTTTAGAATCAGAGGCGTATCTATCTTGGCCTCCATGTTTGCCCTTTTATCATCGATATACGGATACCTTGGTTATGGATCATTTGTAGTTGTCAATTCAGAAGACTCATTGATTAATATTAATCCTTTCTTTGGAACAGCAACTGTCATTGCCTTAATATTGTCAGGATACTATTCGGATTATTTACACCGAAAACAAGAACCATTAAAAAATTAGTAATACAATTTCTGTAAACTAACAAAAAAGTTAAATCAACAAGCTCTTTTCTTCCATTTCATTTTGGGCATGTCCCAAGGGCCGGGCTGTCCATTGTATCTTTTCTTTTCCTAAAGGAGGAAAAGAAAAGGATGCCATTTCCATCCCTCATGCAAATCAGGTTTCAAGACAACTTCTCGGTAATTTAAAAACTTTAAACAAAAAAAAACAGCCCCAAAAGCTGTTTTATATATTCAAATACAATCTTCTAATAAAAAATATTATTCATTAGTTACTGCAACATTTTGATTCTTTACTTTCACATCGCTTTTAGTAACTTCAGCTACAGATTTTCTAGATAAGGTAGAAACATTATCAGAAATTACAATCTCATGAGTTACTTTTTTTAAGTTAGTTTCAACTTCCAAAAAATAAACACCATCCGAAAAGTCCTCAAGATTATAAGCTCTTTCGATTCCTTCTTTACCAGTTAGAGTTTCACTATAAACCACATTATGAAATTTATCATAAATCGTTACATTGGCTTTTTGAATCCCATTCACCAAAAAAACAATCTTTTTACCTTCTCCGTTTTTTACATTAAGTAAAAAATCTCCATTATCTGCGTATGTGTTCAAGCTAACCAGAGTTATCAATACCACTAAACTAAGTCTTAAAATCGTTTTCATAATACCATCGTTTTAAATTAGTAATTATTTTCTACTGCTAAATTACCTCTACAATATCTTACAAAACACAACTATATTCTCTTAAATATATGCTATTTTACCTTTTACGAAAACGATGTATTACATATTAGATAAAATACCATTTATTTTGAATTCTCAAATTATTATCAAATTGATTTTTATAATAGCTTTAAATTATATACTAATTAAAAAAATAACTCAAAAAAAATTGTTCCCGTACTTATTTCAAGAGTATCAACTTATTTAAACTATTTTGACAATAGAACTACCAATGCCTCAACGGAATCTTTTAATGCTAAATAAAAGCTTTTAGATCTCAATTTAGAGGAGTTAAGACACATAGATTTTTTCTTATTCAGATTATCTAATCTTTATGCACAATCCCCAACTTTTGCATCTGATCCATAGTGCTGTCGTTTTAAAACTGGATTTTTTCCAAACAAAAAACCCTGTTTCAGATTGAAACAGGGTTTTTATAAAAAAAGGCAGCGACATACTCTCCCACATAACTGCAGTACCATCTGCGCAGGCGGGCTTAACTACTCTGTTCGGGATGGGAAGAGGTGAGCCCCGCCGCAATAACCACCTTAAGGTTGTTAGTTGCTTTGGACAACTTGTTTATTGATGATAGCCTGTCAACCGACAACTATCAACCATAAACCAATATTTTAACATACTGAGATAAAGAATATAAAAGTATTTTATTAGAAAGTTTCTTCCTCCCGATTACTCGGGAGGAAAAGGGTGTACATAAGCTTACGGATTATTAGTACTACTCGACTATGACATTACTGCCTTTACATCTATAGCCTATCAACGTGGTCATCTCCCACGATCCTTAAAAGAAATCTCATCTTGTGGTGGGTTTCGCGCTTATATGCTTTCAGCGCTTATCCCTTCCCAACGTAGCTACTCTGCGGTGCCCCTGGCGGGACAACAGATACACTAGAGGTTAGTCCAATTCGGTCCTCTCGTACTAGAATCAGATCCACTCAAATTTCTTGCGCCCACAGTAGATAGAGACCGAACTGTCTCACGACGTTCTGAACCCAGCTCGCGTGCCACTTTAATGGGCGAACAGCCCAACCCTTGGGACCTTCTCCAGCCCCAGGATGTGACGAGCCGACATCGAGGTGCCAAACCCCCCCGTCGATATGAGCTCTTGGGGGAGATCAGCCTGTTATCCCCGGCGTACCTTTTATCCTTTGAGCGATGGCCCTTCCATGCGGAACCACCGGATCACTATGCTCTACTTTCGTACCTGATCGACCTGTATGTCTCTCAGTCAAGCTCCCTTATGCCATTGCACTCTACGCACGGTTACCAAGCGTACTGAGGGAACCTTTAGAAGCCTCCGTTACTCTTTTGGAGGCGACCACCCCAGTCAAACTACCCACCAAGCAATGTCCCCCACAAAATGGGGTTAGGCCTCAGATAAACAAAGGGTTGTATTTCAACAATGACTCCACAACGCCTAGCGACGCCACTTCACAGTCTCCAACCTATCCTACACATCATTTATCCAAGGTCAATACTAAGCTATAGTAAAGGTGCACAGGGTCTTTTCGTCCCACTGCGGGTAAACGGCATCTTCACCGTTACTACAATTTCACCGAGCTCATGGCTGAGACAGTGTCCAGATCGTTACACCATTCGTGCAGGTCGGAACTTACCCGACAAGGAATTTCGCTACCTTAGGACCGTTATAGTTACGGCCGCCGTTTACTGGGGCTTCAATTCAATGCTTCTCCGAAGATAACATCTCCTCTTAACCTTCCAGCACCGGGCAGGTGTCAGGCCCTATACTTCATCTTACGATTTTGCAGAGCCCTGTGTTTTTGATAAACAGTCGCCTGGACCTCTTCACTGCGGCCCCGATTACTCGGGGCGACCCTTCTCCCGAAGTTACGGGTCTATTTTGCCTAATTCCTTAGCCATGAATCTCTCGAGCACCTTAGGATTCTCTCCTCGACTACCTGTGTCGGTTTGCGGTACGGGTACTAATTACCTGAAGTTTAGAGGTTTTTCTTGGAAGCCCTTAGGCGCACTATCTCTTTGTCCGAAGACTCCGAGTACTATCGTATTTCCCCAAGCCGCGTGGATTTGCCTGCGCAGCTTATAGGTAGGTACTTCAACGAACTATTCCGTCAGTTCGCGGCGCTTTCATCACTCCGTCACCCCATCACAGTAATTAGTAGTACGGGAATATTAACCCGTGGTCCATCGACTGTCCCTTTCGGGTTCGCCTTAGGTCCCGACTAACCCACAGCTGATTAGCATAGCTGTGGAAACCTTAGTCTTTCGGTGTGCGGGTTTCTCGCCCGCATTATCGTTACTTATGCCTACATTTTCTTTTCTAACCAGTCCAGCATGCTTTACAACACACCTTCAACCCTGTTAGAATGCTCCCCTACCACTTGTAATAAATTACAAATCCATAGCTTCGGTAATATGTTTATGCCCGATTATTATCCATGCTCGTCCGCTCGACTAGTGAGCTGTTACGCACTCTTTAAATGAATGGCTGCTTCCAAGCCAACATCCTAGCTGTCTGGGCAGACAAACCTCGTTCTTTCAACTTAACATATATTTGGGGACCTTAGCTGATGGTCTGGGTTCTTTCCCTCTCGGACTTGGACCTTAGCACCCAAGCCCTCACTGCATAAAAACATTATATAGCATTCGGAGTTTG
Source organism: Flavobacterium sp. WC2509 (assembly GCF_052683105.1). Lineage (NCBI taxonomy): Bacteria > Pseudomonadati > Bacteroidota > Flavobacteriia > Flavobacteriales > Flavobacteriaceae > Flavobacterium > Flavobacterium sp. WC2509. The sequence continues at coordinate 1,351,583 of NZ_JBQZFG010000001.1, forward strand.
TCAGGAATTGGTAGGCGGTGAAGCCCCCGCATCCAATCAGTAGCTCTACCTCTATATAACTTATAATATGCGCTGCACCTAAATGCATTTCGGGGAGTACGAGCTATTTCCGAGTTTGATTGGCCTTTCACCCCTACCCACAGGTCATCCGAAGACTTTTCAACGTCAACCGGTTCGGACCTCCACACTGTGTTACCAGCGCTTCATCCTGCCCATGGGTAGATCACACGGTTTCGCGTCTAACACTACTGACTAAAGCGCCCTATTCAGACTCGCTTTCGCTATGGATCCATGGCTTAACCATTTATCCTTGCCAGCAACGTTAACTCGTAGGCTCATTATGCAAAAGGCACGCCGTCACCCCACAAAAGGGCTCCGACCGCTTGTAAGCGTATGGTTTCAGGATCTATTTCACTCCGTTATTCACGGTTCTTTTCACCTTTCCCTCACGGTACTGGTTCACTATCGGTCTCTCAGGAGTATTTAGCCTTAGCGGATGGTCCCGCCAAATTCAGACAGGGTTTCACGTGCCCCGCCCTACTCAGGATACCACTATCTATTACATCCCTTACCAATACGAGGCTATCACTCTCTTTGGCGCTACTTTCCAGTAACTTCTTGTTCAGTTTGCATAAAATGTCGTGGTCCTACAACCCCAACATTGCCGTAACAACATTGGTTTGGGCTAATCCGCGTTCGCTCGCCACTACTTACGGAATCACTTTTGTTTTCTTCTCCTCCGCCTACTTAGATGTTTCAGTTCAGCGGGTTTGCCCACCTATCGGTGTACTATGTCTTCAACATAGTGGGTTGCCCCATTCAGGTATTTACGGATCGTATCGTGTGTGCCAATCCCCGTAACTTTTCGCAGCTTATCACGCCTTTCATCGCCTCTGAGAGCCAAGGCATCCCCCATACGCCCTTATTTTGCTTATTGTACCAATCATAAAATCAATTATGACCGTTGTTTTTGTCTTTTACTATAAATAGTAAAAAACGCTTTCTACTTTTATTATTTCTTATCTCAATATGTCAATGAACTTTTATCGCTAGTTTAATCCTATTTTTGTTTAATCGTTTAACCGATTCAACAAATAAACAAATCAACTTTTGATTTGTGGAGAATAACGGAGTCGAACCGTTGACCTCCTGCGTGCAAGGCAGGCGCTCTAGCCAGCTGAGCTAATCCCCCAATTTAATTATGAATTGTGAATTATGAATTATGAATCTTGTTTCATAACCTCTCAACTCTAGAATTTCCTTTTTATTAAGCTTAAATAGTTGTCTCGGACAGACTCGAACTGTCGACCCCTACATTATCAGTGTAGTACTCTAACCAGCTGAGCTACGAGACACTCTTTATTCTTAAATTGTAACAGTCGTTGCAATGCAACGTCTATACATTTATTCTTTTTTTTTAAATTAACAGCAAGAGTAATATAATCTTTAATTTGTAACCCATAAATTCTTCGTCTTCTTTCCTTACCGTGTTGATAAATCAACTAACACTAAGGCTCTAGAAAAGAGGTGTTCCAGCCGCACCTTCCGGTACGGCTACCTTGTTACGACTTAGCCCTAGTTACCAGTTTTACCCTAGGCAGCTCCTTGCGGTCACCGACTTCAGGCACCCCCAGCTTCCATGGCTTGACGGGCGGTGTGTACAAGGCCCGGGAACGTATTCACCGGATCATGGCTGATATCCGATTACTAGCGATTCCAGCTTCACGGAGTCGAGTTGCAGACTCCGATCCGAACTGTGACCGGTTTTGTAGATTCGCTCCTGGTCGCCCAGTGGCTGCTCTCTGTACCGGCCATTGTAGCACGTGTGTAGCCCAAGGCGTAAGGGCCGTGATGATTTGACGTCATCCCCACCTTCCTCACAGTTTGCACTGGCAGTCTCGTTAGAGTTCCCGACATGACTCGCTGGCAACTAACAACAGGGGTTGCGCTCGTTATAGGACTTAACCTGACACCTCACGGCACGAGCTGACGACAACCATGCAGCACCTTGTAAATTGTCTTGCGAAAAGTCTGTTTCCAAACCGGTCAATCTACATTTAAGCCTTGGTAAGGTTCCTCGCGTATCATCGAATTAAACCACATGCTCCACCGCTTGTGCGGGCCCCCGTCAATTCCTTTGAGTTTCATTCTTGCGAACGTACTCCCCAGGTGGGATACTTATCACTTTCGCTTAGCCACTGAAATTGCTTCCAACAGCTAGTATCCATCGTTTACGGCGTGGACTACCAGGGTATCTAATCCTGTTCGCTACCCACGCTTTCGTCCATCAGCGTCAATCCATTAGTAGTAACCTGCCTTCGCAATTGGTATTCCATGTAATCTCTAAGCATTTCACCGCTACACTACATATTCTAGTTACTTCCTAATAATTCAAGTCTAGCAGTATCAATGGCCGTTCCACCGTTGAGCGATGGGCTTTCACCACTGACTTACTAAACCGCCTACGGACCCTTTAAACCCAATGATTCCGGATAACGCTTGGATCCTCCGTATTACCGCGGCTGCTGGCACGGAGTTAGCCGATCCTTATTCTCACAGTACCGTCAAGACATTACACGTAATGTTGTTTCTTCCTGTGCAAAAGCAGTTTACAATCCATAGGACCGTCATCCTGCACGCGGCATGGCTGGATCAGGCTTGCGCCCATTGTCCAATATTCCTCACTGCTGCCTCCCGTAGGAGTCTGGTCCGTGTCTCAGTACCAGTGTGGGGGATCTCCCTCTCAGGACCCCTACCCATCGTAGCCTTGGTAAGCCGTTACCTTACCAACTAGCTAATGGGACGCATGCTCATCTTTTACCGTTGTGACTTTAATTATATCTCGATGCCGAGTCATAATACTATGAGGTATTAATCCAAATTTCTCTGGGCTATCCCTCTGTAAAAGGTAGATTGCATACGCGTTACGCACCCGTGCGCCGGTCTCTCATTCCGAAGAACAATACCCCTCGACTTGCATGTGTTAAGCCTGCCGCTAGCGTTCATCCTGAGCCAGGATCAAACTCTTCATCGTATATTGTTTGAATTAGATTAATCTAATTCTAATTATTATTCGACTCAGTCTCTATTGGTCTTTATTCAAATCTATACGATTCTATTACTCTTATTTTATTTGTTCTGATTTGCATCAGAACGGCTGTCAATTCAATATGTCTAGGAACGTGTCTTCTTTATTATTTCGCTTTTCGATTGTCTCTCAAAGCGGGTGCAAAAGTAGCAATTTCTTTTTAACTGGCAAGAAAATTTAAAGTTTTTTTTTGAAAAATTTAATTCTCAATTTCTTCTCTTTTCTTATCAGTATCTCAAGGAACGTTGCGTGTTTTGCGGGGTGCAAAAGTAAACTACTCTTTTAAATCTCACAAGCTTTTTTAAATTTTTTTTTGAAAATATTTTTTCGTTTTGATTTTTTAACTTGTCAGGGTTTCTAAGAGCGTAGCAGTTCTTGCGGGTGCAAAAGTAGCTCGTTTATTCGTTTCTGCAATGGCTTTTCGCAACTATTTTTTGTTTATTTTTTAATACTCTGGTTTATCGCAAGTTACAGGTAGTACTTTTTGATGAGTTCGTAATTTAGAACCACCTTTTATTGCTCTTTTTGACGTTTTGATGGGATTTGAAGCCGTTTTTTGGTTTTTATGTGGGGTGTATCACTTTGGCATAGGCCACAGATTTTACGGATCAAGCGGATTTACACGGATTTTTTCTTTTATTACTTGGGGTTCTTGGGTGGTGGCAGTTCGGATTGCGTTGGAATTGTATGAAACAGGGGGTTTCTTTTATTGCTCCTATACTATATATAAGGTGTGGTTTTCTACTTTCTTTATTATGAAACCTGATGCCCTAACCCTGATAGCAGTGGAAATCCTTGTGAGCCGGGGTTCGGCACACAAGATTGTAACATATAGCAGGAAATAGCTCCTAAGTAGTAGCACTATTCTATATTTACTGGCAGCATTTTTTTGATACTACTTAAAATGTACGACCTTTGTAATCTAAAACGGTACGAATGACACTTCATATTGAAACCCCTGCTTTATTGTTTTCGGCTACTTCCTTAATACTATTGGCTTATACCAATCGTTTTTTGACACTTGCTACTATTATTCGCGGTTTGAAGAGAGCTTATAAAGAAAAAGAGAATCGAATGATTTTGCTTGAAATTAAAAATCTGAATCTAAGGCTGACGCTTATTCGCTTTATGCAGATGGCTGGTGTGTTGAGTTTATTCTTATCTGTATTTACCATGCTTGTATTATTTTTAGATCATCAATTGATCGGAATATACTTATTTGGTTCTAGCTTATTTGCTTTATTAATCTCTTTGGCACTTTGCTTTTGGGAAATTAATATTTCTGTTGAAGCGCTACGTTTGCATTTGAGCGACCTGACTCATATAGGAATTGACAAAGAGCAAAATCCTACTACTGAAGTAGAATAGTATTTTTTACCTAAATAATCACATCCTTAAAATGTTTAAAAACAACACATTCAAAGGCGTTTTCCTGGTCGCTGCTGGTGCCTCTAGTTTTGGTATGCTAGCTACTTTTGTAAAAATGGCTTATACAGAAGGGTACTCAACTGCGGAAGTTACTATCTCTCAATTTATATTAGGCATTGCAGGAATGCTGATCATTAATGGATTTCAAAAAGCGAAAAACAAGAATGAGATTGTAAAAGCTAGCATGAAAAACGTATTTCAATTGATGCTTGCTGGAACATCTATGGGATTGACTAGTGTATTTTACTATCTAGCTGTAAGATACATACCGGTCTCTATTGCTATTGTATTGTTAATGCAAACTGTATGGATAGGTTTATTATTAGAAATGATTTTGGAAAAGAAGATTCCTTCTACACAAAAAATTATTGCTGCAGGTGTGGTATTAATAGGAACCCTTTTAGCAACAAACATATTTCAAAATAAAATTCAATTGGATTGGCGAGGACTTTTAATGGGGATTTTGGCAGCTTGTTCGTTTACAACTACAATGTTTACGGCAAACCGAATTGGTTTAGGGATTTCCTCTGCTCAGCGTAGCTTGTACATGCTTTTTGGAGGCGCTATAATTGTTTTAATCTTTGCCATTGCCACCCAGAATACTGCTTTTCATTATGAAATACTCTTGAAATGGGGAATTATACTATCACTTTTTGGAACTATTATTCCGCCAATGTTAATGAATGCCGGTTTCCCACTTACTGGTATTGGATTAGGAAGTATCGTTTCGGCATTAGAACTTCCTGTTTCTGTTTTAATGGCTTATTTTCTGCTTCATGAAAAAGTCGTCCTGATACAATGGATTGGAATAGTCCTTATTATATTGGCCATCATTATAATGAATGTAAATTTAAAGAAACAATAAAAGTTACTGACTATCAACATTAAAAGATTAAAAACGATAGTAATTATGTGTTAATTTTTTTATAAATTCGTAATATATACAATTCATTATTAAATTGATAATAAGTTGTATCGGAATACTGATTGATTAATTTTCACTTAATAAACTATTAACTTAATTTTTTTTATCATGAAAAAACTTTTTGCAGAATTTTTCGGAACGTATTGGTTAGTTTTTGGAGGTTGTGGTAGCGCACTATTTGCGGCAGGCATACCTAATTTAGGAATTGGATTTGTTGGAGTTTCACTAGCTTTTGGACTTACCGTTTTAACCATGGCCTATGCTGTTGGACATATCTCGGGAGGGCATTTTAATCCTGCGGTATCTTTTGGATTATGGGCAGGCGGAAGATTTTCAGCCAAAGATTTATTACCTTATATTATAGCACAATGTATTGGAGCTGTTGCCGCAGCAGGAACACTCTTTACAATTGCATCAGGAAAAGCTGGTTTTATAATAGATAATACAAAAGCTGGTACTTTTGCATCTAATGGTTATGGTGCATTTTCACCTGATGGTTATTCACTTCAAGCTGCTTTTATTGCTGAATTTGTACTGACTTTATTTTTCCTTTTAATAATACTTGGCGCTACGGATAAATTTGCAAACGGAAAATTTGCTGGAGTTGCTATTGGGCTTGGTCTAACACTGATTCACTTAATCAGCATTCCTATTACCAATACTTCTGTAAACCCTGCAAGATCATTATCGCAGGCTATTTTTGTTGGTGGTGAACCATTATCACAACTTTGGTTGTTTTGGGCCGCTCCTATTTTAGGTGCTATTGTAGCGGGTTTTATTTATAAAACGTTACTTGAAGATCATTCCGAAGCATAATAACAACTCTACTTTTATAATAATATCTTAAAGAGAAAAATGAAATCAAGTATTTCGTTTTTCTCTTTACTTTTACAATATGAACTCACTTTTTCAATCCGAGCCCTTATTTTTTAATCTACCTGATGCAGAAATCATCTACTACCCAAGCTTTCTCTCAGAAGAAGAAGCCAATTCTCTTTTTCAGGAATTACAGAAAAACATTCCATGGCAACAGGATGAAATCACAGTTTATGGCAAAAAACATTTTCAGCCACGATTGACGGCATTATATGGAAATGAAGGCAAGCCATACTCCTATTCTAATATTATCATGCAACCGCATTATTGGACACCGGCTTTACAGAAAATTAAATCACTTATCGAAAATACTTGTGCTACAAATTTCACCACCGTTTTGTTGAATTATTATCGAAATGGCAATGATGGGAATGGCTGGCATGCTGATAATGAAAAAGAATTAGGTGTAAATCCAATAATTGCTTCATTAAGCCTGGGTGCTGAACGAAACTTTCAATTAAAACACAATACAGATACTTCCCAAAAAAAGAACATCATTCTAGAAAACGGCAGCCTATTATTAATGAAAGGTACAACACAACATTTTTGGAAACATCAAGTTCCTAAGACTACAAAATCAATAGGCCCAAGAATAAATCTTACTTTTAGAGTGATTAAATAACAGAATACTCAATATTCCTCATTAAAAAATATCACTAATTTAAAAGAATAAAAAAAATGATTTTTTTTTTACTTAAAATAAAAAGTAATTATAATTTTTATTAATATTGGTATAAGATTTAAAATCAAATTTATTAATCATTAACACCAAACTGAATTAATTTTCACGTGATGAAAAAGAGTAACCGTAAAGAATTAAACTGGGAACAAACAGAAAGACTGATTGCATTGGCCCAAGAAGAGAGAAATCCATTTGAAATTATTCACAAAGAATTTGGATTAGCTGAAAAGGAGGTTCTTGAAATTATGAAAAAGAAAATGCCGACTGAAAAATACGAAATGTGGAAAAAGAAAGCAATTGCAAGTAAACCGAAACCAAAGCCTCAAAAAATCGATGATTTTGATGAAGACTTAGATGGAAAATACTATATCAAAAATAAACTAGACTAACCAAGCCTTAAAAACTCCTGATAATCAGGAGTTTTTCATTTTTAGAATTAGTATTACTATATCGTTTATTGATTTTTTTTAAATCAAAGAATACCCTAAAATGGACAGTTCGCAATCAGACTATTTTTTAACTTAAACCTTTTGTTATGATATTTTTGTAACATTTTTAAAATCTGAAATACTAATTCACAAAACAAACTAATAAATAAATGAAAAAAATAATATTTGCACTTGCTTTCTCTTCTCTAATCTGGACTAGTAAAGCGAACACAATGGGAGCTATCGATTCAAAAAAAGAAGAAATTGATGTAACTATCAACCTTACCGATGTAAAAGATGATCAGGTTTTAGTTACTGTCAAAGCTCCAAAAATCAAAACAGAAGAAATCACATATAGCCTTCCAAAAACTGTCCCTGGAACTTATTCAGTAGATGATTATGGAAAATATGTTGCCGATTTTAAAGCCTATAACAAAAAAGGGGATCTATTGACCGTTACAAAAACGGATGACAACACTTGGTCAATCAAAAATGCAAAATCATTAGTAAAAATCACGTATTTAGTAAACGATACATTTGATATAGAAAAAGGAAGTGGTTTTGGACAAGATGATATTTTTTCACCATGTGGTACAAATATCGATGCAGGCAAAAACTTCATGCTTAACTTACATGGTTTTATAGGTTATTTTAAAGACAAAATAGAAACGCCTTATAAGGTTACCATTCTACATCCCGCAACACTTTGGGGCGCGACATCAATGATTGATAAAAATGATTCTACTTCTGTAGATCTTTTTGAGATGCCTCTTTATTCAAAGTTAATAGAAAATCCTATTATGTATTCTAAACCAGACTATACTACATTTACAGTAGATGGAATGGATATTCAAATTGCAGTTTACTCACCATCAGGAAAATTTACAGCCGAGAGCATTACTCCTGAAATGAAAACAATGATGACTGCCCAAAAAACATTTTTAGGAAAAATTAATTCAACAAAAAAATATACTGTTATTCTATATCTCTCTACAATGTCCCCTACCGATGCCAAAGGATTTGGAGCATTAGAACATCCTACAGCAACAACCGTAGTTATGCCGGAAATGATGCCTAAAGAGGAATTGGTAAAACAAATGAAAGACGTGGTTTCTCATGAATTCTTCCATATTGTAACTCCTTTGACTATTCATTCCAAAGAAATTCAGTATTTTGATTACAATGCTCCAAAAATGTCAGAGCATTTATGGATGTATGAAGGGGTAACAGAATATTTTGCTAATTTATTTCAAATCAATCAAGGCTTAATCGATGAAAATGATTTCTATTCTCGTATTGCCGAAAAAATACAAGGTGCCAATGCAATGAATGACACAATGCCTTTCACCACAATGAGCGCCAATGTTTTGACTGAACCTTATAAAGATCAATATTTAAATGTGTATCAAAAAGGAGCCTTAATTGGAATGTGTTTGGATATCCAAATTAGAGAAAGCAGTAATGGAAAAAGAGGAATCTTAGATTTAATGCACCAATTATCTAATGAATATGGTATATCAAAACCATTTAATGATGCAGATTTATTTGCCAAAATCACTTCATTAACTTATCCAGAGGTAGGTACGTTTTTAACCAAATACGTTTCTGGGCCAACTCCAATTCCATATTATGATTATCTAGCCAAAGTTGGTGTAACCAAAAACACCAAAAAAATACCAGACGGAATTTTTCTAAAAGGACAGGTCCCATATATTGGAGTAGACAAAGAAACTAAAGAAATTTTTGTTGCTCCAAACAAAGAATTAAATATTTTCTATAGTACATTAAATCTAAAAGGTGAAGACGTTATCCTTGCCATTAATGACAAACCGTATTCTCTAGACAATATATATGACATGATTACTGATAGTCAAAAATGGAAAGAGAACGATCCAATTTCTATTAAAATTAGAAGAGATGGGAAAGAGCAAATATTGACTGGAAAAGTAAAATTCCCTTATATAGATGTCGAAGGCCTTGAAGCTACAGATGCATCAAAAGCTGCTTTAAGAGAAGCTTGGCTGAAAGGTTAATAATCAATCAACTATACATAAAATCTCATTCGCCGCTGCGGATGGGATTTTTTTTTGAAATTCAGAGACGATAGACCATTCATTTCAACAATTTTCTTTATTTTGCGCCAAAAATAAACAACCCTAAAATTGCTATACTTCAATACTGAAAAATTGCTTTTTTATGTCTAAAAAAAACAAATTTAATTACCCATGAAAAACGCTATTATTGCTTTTGCTTCCCTAATCCTTTTGGTTGCATGTAACAAAAATGAATCCAAAAAAAATCTTCATATTACAGGAAATATAAAAGGACTAAAAGAAGGCACTTTATATATTCAAAGATATAATGATTCTGCTCTTGTTGCTATTGACAGTATCAAAATTGACGGACAATCTACATTTGAAAGTAATATTGATTTAAAATCACCTGAGATGTTATACCTATATCTTGACAGAGGTGTAACCAATTCACTTGACAATAACATCATGTTTTTTGCTGAACCTGGAATCATCAATATTGATACCAACTTAGATTCATTCATTTCAAGTGCTAAAGTCACAGGATCTAAAAATCAGGAACTATACGAGGAGTACAAAAAAATAAACTCTCGCTTTACTGATGAAAATCTAACCTTGATTGAAAAAAAATTCAAAGCAATAAAAAGTAACAACACTAAAACAATAGACAGCATTACTGCTGCTCAAGACAACAACATTAGACGTAAATATCTTTATGCAACCAATTTTGCTGTAAATCATAAAGACCATGAAATAGCGCCATATATCGCTTTAGCCGAAATATACGACATCAATATTAAATACTTGGATACCATTCAAAAAACAATGACACCAAAAGTTGCCAACTCATTTTATGGTAAAAAATTGACTAAATATGTTGATGCCATCAAAAAAAGTGAAGCTAAATAATTCAACTTATTTTACATTTCAAACCGCCTAATCAAGGCGGTTTTTTTATACCTATATATTAAATAAGAAATTTTAGAGCGAGACCACATTACAACAATGGGGCTACTTTTCATAACGCTTATTCGCCCCCTTGCTGTAATGCGGTCGGGCTATACGCCTTTACTTTGTGTTTAATAAAAACAGTAACTTTATTCAAAGGAAAACAGAGGTGAACTATGCTATCCGCCAAGCTTGTGACTTATGTAGCGCATTAGTCCTCTGTCTTCTCCTTGAATCCCGTTGAATTGCTTCAAATAGAATGATAGACATCAAGGTCTAATAAAGGCTCTAAAGAAGTTCAACATTTTTGTTTATCCTAAATTCAAAGTTATGAAAAACTATTTATTTTATGTAGGTGTTGATATTTCAAAATCAAAATTAGATGTAGTGCTTTTAAAAAAAGAAGAGCCAAATGTAATTAATCATTTCATTGTAGAAAACAATTTAAAAGGTGTTAAGGAAATTTTAAAAAACTTAACAAAACAGAAGATAGATTTAACTGCTGTTTTGTTTTGCTGTGAAAACACCGGGGTTTATACTTTTCCTTTGAGTAGCTGTCTATCTGAAAGCAATCTTGATTTCTGGGTTGTACCAGCCATTGAAATCAAACGATCTAAAGGAATCTCGAGAGGCAAAAATGACAAAGCAGATGCTAAAGACATTGCTTTGTACAGCCTCCGAAATGTTGATAAACTAAAACTCTCTACTTTGCCAGAAACAGTAATTCAACAATTAAAATTGCTTTTCACTGAAAGAGAAAAAGTAATGAAATCATTTAAAATTTTTGAGAGGACAAAAGAGAATGCTGCTTTTATGCCAAAACAGATTTATCAATCAATTAAAGGAATAAATAATAAAACGGTGAAGTTTTTAAAAGCAACATTAAAATCTATTGAGAAGGAAATGGAAGCAATAATATCTAGTCATTCTGAATTGAAAAAACAATTTGAATTGATTAAAAGTGTTCCTGGCATTGGAGATAAAACGGCTATCTATATGTTAATTGTTACAAGAGGTTTTACAGCATTTGATAATGCGAGGAAATTGGCTTGTTACGCTGGAACCGCCCCTTTTGAACATACGTCGGGTTCGAGTATAAAAGGACGAACCAAAGTAAATCATATGGCAGATAAAAAAATGAAATCAATATTACAAATGTGTGCTTTAGTAGCAGTAAAACATGATCCGCAACTCAAAGAATATTATGAAAGAAAAAAAAGGGAAGGCAAAAATGCTATGTTAATCTTAAACAATGTAAAATGCAAAATAATAGGACGTGTTTTCTCTGTAATTAACAGACAAACACCATATATAAACACATATAAATTTGCCTGTTAATCTTTTAAATTTAATTGTTTTTTATCATAGAATGCGCTACTTCGGTAGCTTGCTTCTATCCCTCTCGCAAACCAATAGGAATCAACACCCCAATCGTAGAAGAAATCAAATTTTATTTAAAATAAAAAAACATCTGTCTATCACAACAAACATATTTTTTTTAAAAACAATTAAACAATACTATTTCATCAATCTCAATGCATCATTCAATCGCAATGCTACATTATCCCAATTGATGATATTAAATAAAGCATCTACAAAATCAGTACGTTTGTTCTTGTATTTCAAATAATAAGCATGTTCCCAAACATCAATAACTAATATTGGAATTGCTCCCCACTGTGTTAGTTTTTCGTGGTTTTCACATTGCAAAATTACCAAGCTATCACTGTAAGGTTGGTAGGCTAATATTCCCCAGCCGTTACCGTCAACATTTTTTGCAGTTGCAGCAATTAAAACTTTTAATCTATCGAAACTGCCAAAGTTTTTCTCAATTCGTTTTAACAAATCCCCTTTTGGCAAGTTGCTTTTATTCGTAAGATTTGTCCAAAATATCGAATGTAAAATATGTGACGAAAAATGATAAGATAACTTTTTTGTCCAAAAATCAACCGTTTCCAAATTGTTATCGTCCAATGCTTTTTTTATCATTTGCATATCCTTGTTTGCTCCTTTTACTGCTCCACCATGATGAAAAGTATAATGCAGATGTAAAGTTTCGGCATCCATATAGGGTTCTAGAAAATTTTCGCTGTATGGTAATATTTGCTGAATATAATTACCATTGGCATCTACCAATTTATCAATAGAATTGTCGGCTAAGTTTTCTGCAAATGCATTCGTAGTAGGAAGTACTAATGCAGCAGCTCCAAACAAAGTACTCGATTTTAAAAAATCTTTTCTATTCATAACACTAATTTTATAATGATTCCCACAATCGCTGCAACAGCAATAATATAAGGTTCCTGAATTTTCTTAATATAAAGTAAAGCAAAAATTGTTGCAATAGCTATAATAGTTGTTTGAATATCCAAAATACTTCTGGATGCAATTACACCAACAGCTCCCACTAATGCCCCAACTACCGCCGCAGTAATTCCGTCTACAAAAGCTTTGATTGATTTATTTTGTGCTATTTTCTTAAAGGATGGAGCTAAAGCTATTGTAAAAAAATAACATGGCAAAAATGTTGCTAAAGCTGCAACCAAAGCACCCGGAAAACCCGCAACTAAATAACCAATAAAACCAACAGTGATAACAACTGGACCAGGAGTAATCATTGCAACGGCTACCGCATCCACAAATTGATGTTCCGTCAACCAATGATTTTCAATCACAACTCCTGAATGTAAAAATGGAACAATTGCCAATCCGCTACCAAACACAAATGCACCAGCTTCGGCAAAAAAAACGGCAATTTTGATTAAAGTAGAATTGTCATAGCTCCAAAAACCCATTTGCAACAAAACAATAGAATTGGCAGTTTTACCATTAAACCATTTTGGCGGGGCTTTGACAAACATATATATAAGTCCTGCCAATACAAATAATAAAACTTGTTCTTGTTGTGTAACCAATGTTACAATCACAGCAACTATAAAAAATAACCACAATAACCAATTGGTTTTAAAAGAGACTAAATTGAATTTACCAATAGACTTTAAAGTCAGTTTATAAGAACTCATCACAATAATACCAATAACTGCTGCACCTACGCCGTAAAAAACAGCTTGAATCCAAGATAATCCCCCATATAATTTATAAACGATCCCTAATAACACAACCATAATAAATGAAGGTAAAACAAACGCAAATCCTATCAGCGTTGCTCCTAAAAAACTGTAATGCACAAATCCAAGGTAAATCGCCAATTGAGCCGCCAATGGACCAGGTGCTAATTGTGCTAAAGCTAAACCCTCTTTATATTCTTCTTCTGAAATCCATTTTTTGTTTTCAACTAAATCTTTATGCATATAGCCAACCAATGCTACTGGTCCACCAAAACCAATTGTACCTAATTTCAGGAAATAAAGAAGTAATTCTTTTAAACTATATGTTGGGTTCTCTTTCATGTTTTTTTTTAAAAAGCAATACCAAGTTGCAAGCCTACAGTAAAACTGGCGGGATGATCATTTCCAAATCGTACCGGAAATGGAACAGAAACATAATAACTGCTGTTAGTATTTTTTATTACTGTTTTCGTTATTACTGGCGTAACACCAAATCTGCCGCTAGTTTCAAACGCAGCTCTTCCTGCAAAAATGTAGCCATGACCTAATGCAACCAATACACCCGGATGAAACAACACACTATTTACTTTACTGATCCCATCATCAGTTTTTATGCTAGGGGCTATTTCAAAAGAAAATCCAATTTTGGCACTTTTCCAAATATTGATTCCAGTTGGAAAATTTACAGAATAATAATCTCTAAAATTTACGGTAGTTTCTTCTTCACTAAAAGTTGCTATAGGATGCATTACCGAAAAATACCCTGTTATTTTCGGATAAGTTGTCTGAGAAAAAACAGAAGTGCTTAATGCCAATACAGCAAAAAGGATTACATATCTAACTTGTGTCATAATAATTTAATTTATTTATGACAACAAAATTAATTATACTAAAAAGATAGAAATAGTACGCTATTTACCTTTTGTATCTGAATTACTTTTTTGGGAATTTTTTCGATAAGAAGACGGATTTTTCCCTGTACTCTGTTTAAAAATTCTCGTAAAATGACTTTGATCCGAAAATCCAGTCATATAGGCTATTTCTGTAAGAGTATAGTCTGAATTTTGAATAAGGGAAATTGCTTTTTCAATTCGTAATTTCCTAACATAATCTCCAAAGTTGAGATCTTCAAAATACTTGGAAAACTCCCTTGATAAATAAGAAGGATTAAGTTCCAAGTCATTCGAAATTTTCTTTAGATCAAAAGTAAATTGGGTATCTATCTGATCCTGAATAATTGCCTTCAAATCTTTGACCCAAGCAGGAGTTTTTTTCTTATTTGCTTTTTCTTTCTTTAAAAATTTATGATATACTTCGTGCAATAAATTTTCAAAAGGACTATTCTGCAAATGTTTTTGTTTGTATAAATGCGTTGCCCAACTGTATAACGCATCATAAATAACCATTCCGTTTTCCAATAATTTATGATCATCTGTAATATTATACGAAAGTCCCGCAGAAATTGCCCAAAGTCCTGCCGCTTCTTTTGCGATATCATGCCTGTCTGTGTCTGCTCCGCGAACAATATCGGCTATAATTAGAATTGCAGGATCTTTAATCTCATATTTTTTTACGATGTAGTCAAAGGTGCTATGCTCATCGTAATGGGTAAATTCTACATTGGGAATATCAAATGGAATGGCATCCAATTCCTTTGCTTTATCTAAAACCTGACTGAATGGAACATATACAAATTCTGCTTCTTTGTCAACAAAATTTTTTATTAACCAAGGGGAAGCTATTCTGTCAATTTTAGGGCGTTCTCTAGTAATCCATTTCATCTTTAAGTAATTATTCCTTTTTGAAGTTCAGGCTAAATTACATTTTTTTATATTCAATAGACTATTACAAACAGCCATAAAATAAAAAAACCACCTAACAAAAGTTAGATGGTTTTAAATTGAGCCGGCGGAGGGACTCGAACCCACGACCTGCTGATTACAAATCAGCTGCTCTAGCCAACTGAGCTACGCTGGCAGACTCAATGTATTTTGTAATTTGTCGAACTCAAATAAAAAACCATCTAAATGAATAGATGGTTTTTTTGAGCCGGCGGAGGGACTCGAACCCACGACCTGCTGATTACAAATCAGCTGCTCTAGCCAACTGAGCTACGCTGGCGACTCATTACGGGTGCAAAGATAAGCCTGTATTTCGTTTTTCCAAAATAAATTCAAACTTTTTTTGCCCTTTTTTTAACTACAAATCGTTGATTTTAGCAATCAATTGATTAGCAGTTTGTTCCAATTCTACATTTATCTGTTTGAAATGCGCTTTTTTATTTTCAACGTTTTTAGCGTTCACTTTAGTGATCAAACCGTCAAAAGCAGCAATAGCTTCGTCAATTAATGCATTCGTTTCATCTGTAGGTTTTCCTGTTGTAGAAATTTCAAACAAGTAAACTGCTTCAATAATATCTCCTAAAACGTAGTTGATGTCTTTCTTTAAATTCTTAACGTTTGCCATTTTATTTTTTATTTAATTTGCGTTTGCAAAAGTACACATAATCTTTCTATTACGAGCTATGAAATGTAAATTTCTAAAATTGAAGCTTTTCCCTTAAGATTATAAGACTTCATTGCTGCAGGAATTAGTACTGTATCTCCTTTTTTATATTGGTAAATTGCACCATCATACTCTAGTTCAAAAGCCCCTTCTATACACATATACACACAAAAGGACAAACCTAAATTCTCAACAGCTTTTTCATTCTCTAACGGAATAAAATTGGTTGTAAAATAAGGACAATCTACCACTACATTCGACTTATCAGTCTCTTTAGTATATTTTTTATACGTATCTACTTTTTTATAATTGATAGCATCTAATGCTAAATCTATATGAAGTTCTCTTGTATTTCCTTGCGCATCCTTTCTATCAAAATCATACAAACGATAGGTTATATCCGAAGTTTGCTGTATCTCGGCAACTACCAATCCTGCTCCAATAGCATGAACTGTCCCTGTTTCTAAGAAAAAAACATCTCCTGGTTTTGCTTTTACATCATCAAGTATATCTACCAAAGTCTTATTATTCAAATGCTCTACATATTCCTCAGGACTAGAATCCTCTTTAAACCCTACAATAATTCTAGCATCTTTATCAGCCTGTGTAACATACCACATTTCAGTTTTACCAAATGAATTGTGACGTTTTTTAGCTAATTCGTCATTAGGATGTACTTGAATCGACAAATCTTCACGAGCATCTAAGTATTTAAAAAGCAATGGAAATTGTTTTCCAAATCTTTCATGAACAGCAGTTCCTAAAATTTCATTTGGATATTCATTGATTAATTCCGTCAATGGTTTCCCCTTATATTCTCCGTTTGCTACTACGCTCACATCTCCTTCTACCGTAGACAATTCCCAACTTTCCCCAGTAATACTAGACGTAATTGGTTTATTCAAAATAGTTTTTAATTTTTCTCCTCCCCAAATTCTTTCTTTCAGAATGGCATTAAACTGTAGTGGATAATTCTTTGAACTCATATCTTTTATTTACAAATTTCTATATTTTTATAATCAAACAGGGTTAGTGTTTATTATTCTATTATGTTTCTGATCGCTTCAAGCACATTTGAAATATGATTTTTTGCTCTCATACTATCAAATACCATAATGATTATTCCTTTTTTATCGACAACGTAAGTTACCCTACCCGGCAATAATCCAAACAAACTATTTGGAACTCCAAAAAGAGTTCTAATTTTCTTATCTAAATCTGATAAAAGAATAAAAGGCAATTTAAATTGTTGCGAAAACTGTAGATGTGAAGCAACACTATCACTACTAATTCCAATTACTTCAGCTCCAAAATCTTTAAAATCTTGATATTGATCTCTAAAACTACAAGCTTGAGTTGTACATCCTGGAGTATTATCTTTCGGATAAAAATAAATAACCAATGGCTTTTTACCTATCACGTTCTGACTATCAAAATCATTTCCATTAGTATCTTTAGCCGTAAAATTTGGAATTTTATCTCCTACTTTTAACCCCATTATTCTCCTTTATACGTTACAAAATTACGAGGCGTTTCATAAAGAACTACTTCTAAATCGAATTCCAGCTTTACTTTCCTTCTAATTTTATTCCAGATCACTACTACAATATTCTCGGCTGTAGGATTCAAATCTTGAAATTCTGGAACATCTAAATTCAAATTTTTATGATCAAATTGGTCTTCAACTTCTTCTTTTATGATATCTGCTAAGAATTTTACATCCATAACATAACCCGTTTCTTTGTCAATTTCTCCTGTAATACTAACTATTAGTTCGTAGTTATGACCGTGAAAATTAGGATTATTACATTTACCAAAAACAGCATCATTTTGTTCAAAAGTCCAATCTTTTCTATACAATCTATGCGCTGCATTAAAATGGGCTTTTCTAGATAAGGTTACTCTCATGGGAAATTTTAGAATTTAAATTTGAAAATTATAAGATTAGTTCTTTTGCTCTAAAGCATGTTCTTCCAAAAAGTGATAAAACTCATCAAAAATAATTTTAAACCAAACCGTATAACTATCCGGATTCAAAAGCATATCATCCTTTACATCTTCAATTTTCATCCATTTCCAAGCTTCCACTTCTTCGGTATTAATTACAGGCTCTTCATTATAATAACCAATCATTACATGATCGAGCTCATGCTCCGTCAAACCATTATCAAAAGGAGCTTTATAAATGAAATGAAAAAGTTCCTTTAATTCAGTACTAAAACCCATTTCTTCATACAATCTGCGATTCCCCGCCTCCATATTTGACTCTCCATCCCTTTGGTGACTACAACAAGTGTTGGTCCACAACAAAGGCGAATGGTATTTTTGATGTGCTCTTTGTTGTAACATAATCTCATTTTGATCATTTAAAACAAAAACAGAAAAAGCACGATGCAAAATAGCCTTTTCATGTGCTTCTAACTTTGGCATCAATCCAATCTGTTGATCCAATTCATTAACTAATATTACTTTCTCTTCTTCCATATTCTGTATTGATAACACAAAAATACAAAAACTTAGCCTTATAAAGGTCAAAACTCCAATTCAGAATTAGAAATCTACCTCTTCAAGATTTATTTTTAGTAGCAAAAACATGAGGGCTTTCAAGAAACATCGTCCCGCTATCCGTTCCAATCTTGTTGCCCGAACCCCGGGCAACAAGGATTTCCACTTCTATCGGGGCTAAAGAAAACCATAATAATTTTTCAAACCCAATTACAGCAATAACCAAAATCAGATTCGATCTACGAACTGAGTACGGTTTATCAAAAACATCTTTATATTGTATCTTAAATCCAAAAAGACATTTTTAACGTAACTATCAATAGTTAAAAATTATATAAATCAACGCAAATTGTAACCTACTCGATATTTCTATCGATAATCTTCCATTACATTTGATGTACTTAAAAATCAGCATTATGAAAACAACAACTCTTTTTTGCATTTTACTATTACTTCCTCTATTTGTCTTCCAAGCCTGTGGACAAAACAAAGAGACTAAAAGTAGCGAAATGACTTCGATTGAAACCAAACCTAAAAATCCGTATTATTCGCATACCGATACAAAGAAATTAAATCTGACTGATGCTGAGTGGAAAAAAATTCTACCCGAAGACGTTTACTTAGTTTCCCGAAAAGCAGATACCGAAAGACCTTTCACAGGTAAATACTGGAATACCGACGTAAAAGGCACTTATTATTGTGCAGCCTGTGGCAATACACTTTTCCGATCTGGAGCTAAATTTGCTAGTGAGTGTGGTTGGCCAAGTTTTTTTGAACAAGAAAACAAAAGCAGCATCGTTTTTAAAGACGATAATTCTATAGGAATGGAACGAATAGAAGCACTTTGCGGAAGATGTGGTGGTCATTTAGGTCATTTATTTGACGATGGACCAGCTCCAACAGGAAAAAGATACTGTATGAATTCTATCGCTCTTGATTTTGTACCTGATACACACTAAAAAATACTATGATTATGAAAACAAAAGCATTAATTTTGATAGGTCTGCTCTTTACTGGAGCTCTATTTTCTCAAGACAATACTAAAAAAAATAAAAAAATGACACAATCTAATTTTGAAACGATAACCCTTGGCGGAGGTTGCTACTGGTGTGTAGAAGCTGTATATGAAAATTTAAAAGGCGTAAAATCAGTTGTTTCTGGATTTTCAGGAGGAAAAACTGCCGATCCAAGTTATGAGGATGTATGTACTGGCACAACAGGACATGCTGAAGTTGTTCAAATTACTTTTGACAAAACCGTGACCAATCTAGATGAAATTTTTAAAGTGTTCTTTACCGTACACGACCCAACAACTCTTAATAGACAAGGTGCCGACATAGGAACACAATACCGATCTGTGATTTTTTATGCAAATGAAAAACAAAAACAAGAAGCCAAATCTATTATTGACGAATTAAATAAGGCAAAAGTTTACCACAGCCCAATTGTTACTACGATAGAACCTTTTACAGAATTTTATCCTGCAGAAGATTACCACCAAAACTATTATGCTAATAACAAAAACCAGCCTTATTGCCAAATGGTAATTCAGCCAAAAATTGAGAAATTCGAAAAAGTCTTTAAAGACAAATTAAAAAAATAAAGAGTCACTCGCAATCCATTTTAAGGATTCAATATTTGAAATCCATACTCAACCAATAGAAAAAAGGCTGTTTCACAATCGCGAAACAGCCTTTTTTACCTAAAAAATCAAACATTTAAATATCTATATTTTCAATGTTATTCGATTAGTGAGCAACTTCTAACGAATAATATTTAACTTTTGCTGAAGCACCAGCATCATCACTTGTAGTATCACTTTGAGGATTACATCCAACAGTAAAATAATTATCAAACAAACCCCATTTTTCATAATTGTCACCTGAGTATACTTTTTTCTCACCATCAACACTCACTTCCATCTTTCCTTCTTTGATTACAATTTGCAAAGTAAATTTATCAAAACCTACTTGCTTTTTAAATGTAAAACCATCATCATCAATCCAGGATTCTTCTTTTAATAAATCATTTCCAGAAATAGATGGATTTGCAATTCGCTTTGATCTTAATTTTACATATCCATTATCCCAATAAACTTTTAATATTGATGGCGCTTTTTTATCTTTTGCACCTATTAAACTAACTTGTTCTTCTTTTAATCTACCACCAATCTGAACAAAAATAACTCGTGCATAATCAGCATCCTTTTTAGAAACTTCACCCATTTTCAAAACTGTTTTTAGACTAGCACCTTGTTTAAAAGTCCAGCCTGCATCACCTCCAAATGAATTTTGTTCTTTTAATTCAGTTTTTTTAGCTTTT
The DNA here is from genome assembly GCF_052683105.1 of Flavobacterium sp. WC2509. Classification (NCBI taxonomy): domain Bacteria; kingdom Pseudomonadati; phylum Bacteroidota; class Flavobacteriia; order Flavobacteriales; family Flavobacteriaceae; genus Flavobacterium; species Flavobacterium sp. WC2509. The sequence goes on from NZ_JBQZFG010000001.1 coordinate 1,372,391, forward strand.
GTAGATGGATTAACAAAAAACACTAAAGACTTATCATTCAAATCATTAAACATGAATTTCTGAATATCTAAGTTTTCACTATAATCAAAAAGTTTCTGACCTTTAAATGTTGTTACCGTTCCTGCTGGTATCGTAAGCTTCCATAAGGTTAAATCAATTTTTGCCACTTTTTGAGCATGACTAATAAATGAAGCACTTGTAAATAATAATAAAAGATAAGTTCTAATTTTTTTCATATTATAGGTTATTTAAGGTTTAAAATTATTAAGCAGTTAGTTTTTAATAAGAAGTATATAAATGACAAAATCATTAAAAAAAAACAAATTTTAAAAATGACTTTTAATCTTCAAATAAAACTTCATAATGTCTTTTGTAATCGATTACAAAAATTAGATTTTTTTTTCAATTTTACTACTTATTTGCCATTATTTTTTATTAAATAAATAAAAAATAAGATTTTAAAAAATATATATCCAATAATTACTACTAATTAATCAGATATCATCAATAAAAAAAGCAAAACATCAACTGTATTTTTGAGCATTTTTTAAAAGAAAATTAAAAAACATTTTAAAGCGCAAACAATCTATTTATAAAAAAATAAATTACCCGAAAAACAGTCATTATCTGGAGTATTTTATGGCTACTTTAGCTAAAACAACTTAGTCCCTACTAATCCAAATCAGATGAGCATTCAAAATCCAAAAATCACAAGTAAAGAATTACCAGAAGAGTTCATATATATAGAAAAATTAGTATCCAAAATTGAAACCTTAAAAATCAACCAGCCCACAATTGAATTAGAAAGTACGGAATATGGAGCCTGTCGTTTTCTTATAAATAACTCAACCATTTTGTTTCGTACTGCCAAAATTACGCCTACCAAAACTGGGCAATTTGTTACACTTTGGAAAAGAATGAATCAAGGAACAATTCAGCCATTTGACAGTATCGATCCTATAGATTTATTCATTATTAGTGTTCGAAAGGATAATCATTTCGGACTATTTATTTTCCCAAAATCTGTTCTTATAACCAAAGAAATTGTTTCAGACAAAAAAGAAGGCAAACGTGCTATTCGTGTTTATCCACCTTGGGACATAACAACTAGTAAACAAGCACAAAAAACACAAAAATGGCAACTGGATTATTTCTTAGAAATACCACAAAACGCAATATCAGATTTTGATCAACCACGATTACATGCTCTTTTAATCAACAGTTGATTTTTATAGACAAAGTAATCTTTTCTTATCTTTCTAACAATATACATCTAAAAACAAATCGATTACATATTTATAATCTTAAAAAAATCTATCCAACTGAAACCAATAAATATGAAGCTATTTGTTGCTATTTGGAAAAAAATTGACAACCAATGGAAAATTTCAAGAATGATAAGCTACGATCATTGATTTGAAATTTCCATTAACTGATGAAAATTAGTTTTCTTTGTATCTTCAAAACAAATAAAATGAAAGCACTTACCTTTTCAGCATTCGGAAATTCAGATGTACTCGAATATATTGAAATTCCTTCACCTACATTAAAATCCGATGAGATTTTAGTAGAAATGAAAGCCATCGGATTAAACTTTGCCGATGTTTACAGGAGAAAAGGAAATTATCATCTAAAAGGAAATCCTCCATTTATTGCTGGTTATGAAGGCGCAGGAATTGTTGTAGAAACCAATGGAAATTCTGATTTTAAAATTGGAGATCGCGTAGCTTTCGCCGATGTTCCTTTTGCTAACGCCGAACTGGTTGCGGTCAATATAAATCATGTGCTTCCTTTACCAGAAGCCATTTCTTTTGAAACGGCAGCCTCTATATTATTGCAAGGTTTAACCGCCCATTATTTAGCAACAGATAGTCACAAAACCGTAAAAGATGATACCGTTTTAATTCATGCCATTGCTGGCGGAGTTGGTCAATTCTTGACTCAAATCAGCAAGCTTTTTGGCGCCAATGTTGTTGGTTTAACCTCATCATCAGAGAAAGCAAAAGTTGCCATCGAACAAGGCGCTGATCATGTTTTTCTATACAATGAAGATTGGAAATCTCAGATTCTCAAAACAATTCCAAATGGTGTTGATGTTGTCTATGATAGTATCGGAAGTACTCTAATGGATAGTTTTGAAGTGACTAAAGAATGTGGTCAGGTTGTCTTCTTTGGTATGGCAGGTGGCGATCCAGAATTTATAAATCCAAGAATGCTAATGGATACTTCAAAAACCTTGACAGGAGGAGATTTATGGAGTTATTTAAATTCCAGAGAAGAAAGAATCAAAAGAGCAAATCAATTATTCGATTGGATTATTGAAGAAAAAATTACACTTGCTACACCAACTTCTTTCAAATTATCCGAAGGAAAACTAGCTCACGACTATTTAGAAAGCCGAAAAAGTACCGGTAAAATTATATTGATTCCTTAAATTAGGGCGTGCCACCATTATAAAAAGGGGCTGACTTTTAGCACCGCTTAGTCGCCCCTTTTTATAATGCTGTCGGGCTATACGCTACTTTGGTAGTTAGCTCCTATCCCTCACGCGTACAAGAAACCTTTAATTTTTTAACGCCTCTGCAATTTTCAAAGCACATTTTTCTCCATCTATAGCCGCCGAAATAATTCCACCTGCATAACCCGCTCCTTCACCGCAAGGATACAATCCTTTTATTTGCAAATGCTCATAAGAAATACCGTCTCTAGGAATACGAACTGGTGAGGAAGTTCTCGATTCTGGTGCGTGTAAAATGGCTTCGTTTGTCAAATAGCCACGCATAGATTTACCAAATTCTGTAAATCCTTCTCTTAAAATTTGAGATAAAAATCCTGGAAAAACCTGTCCCATTTCCACCGAAGTAGTTCCTGGAACATAAGATGTTTTTGGAATATCTGATGAAACTTTATTTTGTGTAAAATCGATCATGCGCTGTGCTGGAACTTTTTGAGTTTGTCCAGCTAAATGCCATGCTTTTTGTTCAATACTTTTTTGAAATTCCATTCCGGCTAAAGCTCCGAACTTGGCAAAAGGTTTAAAATCTTCCAATTTCAATTCAATTACAATTCCTGAATTAGCAGTTACCTGATCACGTTTAGATGGTGACCAACCATTCGTAACCACTTCCCCAGGACTTGTAGCACAAGGTGCAATAACGCCTCCTGGACACATACAAAATGAATACATACCACGACCGTTCACCTGTTTCACTATAGAATAAGGTGCTGGTGGCAAATGCTCTCCGCGATAATCACAACTATACTGAATACTATCAATCAACGATTGTGGATGCTCGGCTCTTACGCCAAGGGCAAAAGGCTTGGCTTCAATAAACACTTTCTTCTTGTCTAACAATTCAAATATATCTCGAGCGGAATGTCCTGTCGCCAGAATTAATTTATTAGCTAAAATAGTTTCTCCACTTTGAGTTACAATTCCTTGTACTTCATTATTTTTTATCAAAATATCGGTCAAACGAGTTTCGAACAAAACCTGCCCGCCATATTCGATAATTTTCTCTCGAATATCTTGTATAATTTGAGGCAATTTATTGGTTCCAATGTGCGGATGCGCATCTACCAAAATATCTCCAGTAGCACCAAAGGCAACAAGCAATTCTAATATTCGGGTAACATCACCACGTTTTTTAGAACGGGTATATAATTTTCCATCCGAATAAGTTCCTGCTCCTCCTTCACCAAAACAATAATTAGAATCTTCATCTACAATATGATCTCTATTAATTGCTTTCAAATCGCGGCGGCGACCACGAACGTCTTTTCCGCGTTCGATTACTATAGGTTTTAAACCTAACTCAATTAATTGCAAAGCAGCAAAAAGTCCCGCTGGCCCTGCTCCAACAACAATTACTTCTTGAGCAGTTGAAACGTTTTTATAATCTGGAAGTTCTATTTTCTGTTCTTGAAAAGGTTCTCCTTTTAAATAAATCGAAACCTTCAAGTTGATTTTGATTGCTTTTTGTCTTGCATCAATAGATCGTTTCAAAATAACGACATGCTGCATCTCATTTGCCGAAACTTTTATTTGTTTAGACAAATAATCTTTCAGCAACGATTCGTTAGAGGCAATTTCTGGAGAAACTTGTAATAGGAGTTCTTGTGGCATGTTTTCTATACTTCAATTTTAGACTATTAAATAAATAATCTGTTTGCAAAAGTAGTATTTTGAATCCAATTCTAATTAATCAAACAAGAATCCAATGCAAAATCATATTTATTTACCAGAAGACTGTGTAACTTTACACACTTAAATCAAATCAAATTCGCAACAATATAATGTCTAGAAAAATAAAACTAATATGGGATTTTCGTGGTACTGCATCTGCAAAAACAGCCGAACATCACGAAATCCATTTGAAAGAATACATCGCCATTGAAAAATTACCGTTAAACATTACCGGATTCCAAATCTTGGATGAAATGTATGCAATCGCCTATATGGTCGTAATGGAAGAAAATATGATTCAGGTAAGAGATGCTTTGAAACCGCATCGTGGGGAAACATATGTAGAAAGTCAAAAGTCTTAAAATCAAAAGTTTAAACACAAACTTGGGACTTTAAGACTTTTGACTTTATAACTTTAAGACTTAATTAGCCACTTCACTAATGAATTTAATACGCATCAAACGCAATTCATCTATATCATAATCTCCATCAAATTCTTTAAGAGCTTTTTCAATATTATCCGATTCTGAATCCATAAAATAGTCATGGATTTCTTCCTGCTGGTCTTCGTCTAGCATTTCGTCTATCCAATATTTGATATTCAATTTGGTTCCAGAATACACAATTTGTTCCATCTCTTTTATTAAATCGTCCATCTTTAACCCTTTTGCGGAAGCGATATCTGTCAAAGCTAATTTTCTATCAATATTTTGAATGATATATAATTTATTGACTGAATTAACTCCTGTAGATTTCACAACCAAATCATCAGGGCGAATAATATCGTTTTCTTCTACATAACGGTTTATTAATTCAATGAATTCTTTACCATATTTTTTTGCTTTTCCTTCTCCAACACCATGGATATTAATTAATTCCGCTTGAGAAATTGGGTATTTCAAAGCCATATCTTCTAAAGAAGGATCTTGAAAAACCACAAACGGAGGAACTCCAAGTTTTTTGGCTACTTTTTTACGTAACTCACGCAACATTTGCATTAATAATTCATCGGCAGTTCCCGATGATTTCGCTGCAGTTACTATTGCTTCATCTTCGGATTCATTGTATTCGTGATCCTCGGACATCATAAAAGATTCTGGGTTTTTCATAAAAGCCAGACCTTCTTTTGTGATTTCTATAATGCCATAAGTTTCAATATCTTTTGACAACAAACCTGCCACAAGAACTTGTCGCAATAATGCCATCCAAAATTTCTCATCGTGATTGGAACCTGATCCAAAAAAGGACTGAGAATCTGTTTTATGCGCGTTGATAACTGCATTTACACGGCCAATTAGTGTAAAAACAATCTCTTTTGATTTATAAATATGCTTAGTTTTTTTGACAACTTCCAACAGTTTCAGCACTTCATCTTTGGCTTCCACTTTTGTTTTTCGATTGCGGACATTATCATCCATATCGGCACCTTCGCCTGTTTCGCTATCAAACTCTTCACCAAAATAATGAAGCAAAAATTTTCGTCTAGACATTGAAGTTTCGGCATAAGCGACTACTTCCTGCAATAAAGCGAAACCTATTTCTTGTTCAGCAATTGGCTTTCCAGAAAGAAATTTTTCTAATTTCTCTACATCTTTATACGAGTAATACGCTAGGCAGTGCCCTTCACCTCCATCACGACCCGCTCTACCCGTTTCTTGGTAATAACTTTCTAATGATTTTGGAATATCATGGTGAATCACAAAACGCACATCGGGTTTATCGATTCCCATACCGAAAGCAATTGTAGCAACAACAACTTCTACATCTTCCATCAAAAACATGTCTTGATGCTTTGCTCTTGTTTTAGCGTCTAAACCTGCATGATAAGGAACAGCACTTATTCCGTTTACTTGTAAAACTTCGGCGATTGATTCTACTTTTTTACGGCTCAGACAGTAAATAATACCTGATTTCCCTTTGTGTTGTTTGATAAACCGAATAATATCCGATTCAACATTTTTTGTTTTGGTACGCACTTCATAAAATAAATTGGCTCTATTAAATGAAGCTTTAAAAGTAGTTGCGTTAGCCATTTCCAAATTCTTCAAGATATCCTCTTGTACTTTTGGAGTTGCAGTAGCGGTAAGACCAATAATTGGCACTTCCCCTAATTGCTTTATAATATTTTTTAAATTACGATATTCTGGTCTAAAATCATGCCCCCATTCTGAAATACAATGCGCTTCATCAATCGCTACAAATGAAATTGGGACAGTTTGTAGAAAAGCAACATATTCTTCTTTTGTTAAAGATTCAGGTGCAACATAAAGCAGCTTAGTAATACCCGCTGAAATATCGGATTTAACTTGTGCTATTTCAGTTTTGGTAAGTGAAGAATTTAAAACGTGGGCAATCCCATTTTCGGAAGAAAGACTTCGGATAGCGTCTACTTGATTTTTCATTAATGCAATCAAAGGAGATACAACGATTGCGGTTCCATCTTGAATTAAAGCAGGTAATTGATAACATAGTGATTTCCCACCACCGGTAGGCATAATCACAAACGTATTTTGCTTATTAAGCAAAGTTTTTATAACATTTTCTTGAAGTCCTTTGAACTTGCTAAAGCCAAAATACTTCTTTAATTCTTTGTCTATGTCAATTTCGTTTGAATTCATTCTTTAATATGTGGTATTTTATATAAATTTGCGGCACATAAAGATACAATTTTCTTTTACACTTACAAATTTAAATTATCTAGTTTGATTACAACTGAAAACATATTAGCCAAAGCTAAAAAAACAATTGAATCCGAGAGCCAATCTATTGCCAAACTAATTGATTTTATTGACAATACGTTTGTAGAAGCAGTACAATGTATCTACAATTCTAAAGGGAGATTAGTCGTTACCGGCATAGGAAAAAGTGCTATTATTGCTCAAAAAATGGTAGCCTCATTCAATTCAACCGGAACCCCATCATTATTTTTACATGCCTCAGAAGCCATTCATGGTGATTTAGGAATGCTACAAAAAGACGATGTCGTTATCTGCATATCCAAAAGTGGCAATAGTCCAGAAATCAAAGCATTAGTTCCTCTTTTGACTCGTTTTGGAAATAAACTAATCGGCATGACAGGAAATATAACTTCCTTTTTAGCTAAAGGTTCTAATTACGTATTGAACACAACCGTTGATGCAGAAGCTTGCCCATTGAACTTAGCGCCTACCAACAGTACAACTGCTCAATTAGTTATGGGAGATGCCATGGTTGTTTGTCTTATGGAGATGAGAGATTTTAAAGCAGAAGATTTTGCTGTTTATCATCCTGGTGGTGCTTTAGGTAAAAAATTATTGCTTCGCGTAAAAGACATGTTAGAACATACTTTAAAACCCGAAGTGAGCCCAGATACTCCTGTCAAAAAAGCAATTTTCGAAATTTCGGAAAAACGCTTAGGAGTAACTGCAGTTGTAGAGAACAACAAGGTAATTGGAATAATCACAGATGGTGATATTCGTAGAATGTTAAACGACAGAGACACTATTGCCGATTTAACAGCTAAAGACATTATGACAAAAAGCCCAAAAACAATACAATCTACTGCCATGGTAGTAGATGCTTTTAACATTATGGAAGATTTCTCCATCACTCAATTAATAGTTGTTGATAATGGAGAATACAAAGGCGTATTGCATTTGCATGACATTTTAAAAGAGGGAATTGTATAATGGCAAAGAAAAACCTAGGCGAAATGTCTTTTTTAGACCATCTTGAAGAGTTAAGATGGCTTTTAGTTAGAAGTACAACGGCAGTAATTATCATGGCTTGTTTTACTTATTTTATAAGTGATTATTTGTTTGACACCATTATATTTGGACCAACAAGAGCAACTTTTTTCACCTACCGCTATTTCTGTGAATTATCTCATCAATTAGGATTTGCTGATAGCATTTGTATAACCGAAATGCCATTTATAATCCAAAATACAGAAATGGAAGGTCAGGTTAATATTTTTGTATGGATGTGTATTTTGGCTGGTTTTATTTTAAGTTTCCCTTATATTTTGTGGGAAGTCTGGAAATTTATTGGCCCTGCTTTGTATGAAAAAGAAAAGAAAAATGCGAGAACGTTTATATTTTCTTCTTCTTTACTGTTCTTTTTGGGGGTTTTATTTGGTTATTTTGTTGTAATTCCGATGTCTGTAAATTTTGTGGCAACTTTTACGATTAGTGATGTTGTAAAAAACCAATTTACATTAGACTCTTATATCGGAATGGTAAAAACCAGTATTCTGGCCAGTGGATTGTTCTTTGAACTCCCTATAATTATTTATTTCTTAACAAAATTAGATTTAGTAACACCTACTTTTTTAAGAAAATACTGGAAGTATGCCGTTGTAATCATCTTGATTGTAGCTGCAATTGTAACACCTCCAGATGTGGTTAGTCAAACTATTGTTGCTATCCCAATGCTGATTATTTATGAAGTAAGTATCTTGATTTCAAAAATTGTAGTATTAAATAAAAAGAAAGCAAATGTCTGATATCGTACAAGAATTCAATGACTACCGTTCTAAAATGAACGAAAAATTATTGGCCGACAATAATAAAATTGTAAAACGTATTTTCAATCTTGACACCAATGCTTATGCTCCTGGAGCCTTAGATGTAAAAACTAAAGAACTGCTTGGATTAGTTGCTTCGGCAGTTTTGAGATGTGACGATTGCGTAAAATACCACTTGGAAACCAGTTACAAAGAAGGAGTTACCAAAGAAGAAATGATGGAAGCTATGGGAATTGCAACTCTAGTTGGAGGAACAATCGTAGTACCTCATTTACGCAGAGCCTATGAATTTTGGGAAGCTTTGGAAGAAACGGAGACTAAATAATTGTTAATAGGTTTATTTGTTGATTCGTTTATTCGTTAATTTGGGCGAATAAACGAATCAAACGTTTAAACGATTAAACTCAAAAAATGAAATTAAGAGCAGAAAATTTAATAAAAACCTACAAAGGTCGAAGTGTTGTAAAAGGGATTTCGGTAGAAGTAAATCAAGGTGAGATTGTTGGTCTTTTGGGACCTAATGGTGCTGGAAAAACGACTTCTTTTTATATGATTGTAGGTTTAGTAAAACCAAATTCTGGAAACATTTATCTGGACGATTTGAATATTACTGATTATCCAATGTACAAAAGAGCTCAGCAAGGAATTGGATATTTGGCACAAGAAGCTTCTGTTTTTAGAAAATTAAGTATTGAAGATAATATCCTGAGTGTATTACAATTGACCAAACTTTCAAAAGAAGCACAAGTAGCTAAAATGGAAAGCTTGATTGCCGAATTTAGTTTGGAACACATTCGCACCAACCGTGGAGATTTACTTTCGGGAGGAGAGCGTCGTCGTACCGAGATTGCTCGTTGTTTGGCTACCGATCCTAAATTTATTTTACTTGACGAACCTTTTGCAGGGGTTGACCCTGTCGCCGTAGAGGACATTCAGAGAATTGTTGCTCAGCTAAAAAACAAAAACATAGGGATTTTAATTACCGACCACAACGTTCAAGAAACACTTGCCATCACTGACAAAACTTATTTGATGTTTGAAGGAGGTATTCTAAAAGCGGGTATCCCTGAAGAATTGGTTGAAGACGAAATGGTTCGTCGTGTGTATTTGGGTCAGAATTTCGAATTAAGAAAGAAAAAACTAGAGTTTTAAATAACAGTTCACAGAAAAAATAAAAAACAGATTTCAGACTAGATGCTTAACATTCTTAATCTGAAATCTGAAATCTGAAATCTGAAATCTGAAATCTGAACACTCTACTCAACCGTAATGTATTCCAACTGTTGTAAGTCTCCATTGTAGATGTTAACATCTACTTTACAATCAATTCCAGGCACTTTGGCTTTCTCTGTGAATTGCCAAAAAAGCCAATCATCTTGAATTTCTTCTCGATAAAAATTATAATTGGCTATCCAAAAAAGATAATCACTAAACTCCTCTTTCAAGAAATCATCATAGTATTTCTCTCCCGAATAAATTATTGGTCTCACCCCATAATGCTTTTCGACCGCTTTTAACCAGCGTTTTAAACCTACTTTCAAACGTTCAATAGATTGTTCTTTCGGTAATTTTTCGATATCTAAAACAGGAGGCAAATCACCTTTTTTTAAAGTAACAGTTTTAATAAAAAGTTCTGCTTGTTCTAGAGAGTTTTCGTTTGGTCGATAATAATGATAAGCGCCGCGAATCATTTTATTTTCTTTGGCCCCAAGCCAATTTCTTTTAAACTGACGATCTAACCTGTCCCTTCCAACAGTTGCACGAATTAAAACATATCGCAAAGGATATTTATCTTCTATAGTATCAACATAAGACCAACGAATTTCGCCCTGATATTCGGAAACATCTATCCCAACCACTTTACCATCATTCTTCTCTAAAACTTTTAAATTGCGGGCTTCCGAAAAAACATCTGTATTTTCATTAGTATATTGCGATTTAAAACCCAAATAACGGGCAAAACTAGAACGATAATGATAAGCAATGGAAACGACAACAAAGAAGAAAAAAACAAGTATCAAATTACCAAAAAACTTAGCGGTAAAAACAGTACTTTTCTTTTTGGTCTTTCGAGTATAAGTAGTTCTTGTATTCTTATTTTTCATCCAAAATAAAACTACTTTTTTAGAAACTTATTGTTGATTACTGAAAGTAAAACATACAAGATAATGATTAACGGAATCGCTAAATAGTTTAGTGAAATCAATAATAAAACAGCGATAGCCAAAAACACTATTTGAAGAGCATTATCCTTAAAATTAAACTTTTTTATTTTTAAAGAAAACAAAGGTATTTCAGCATTCAGAATATAAGCACTGAACAAGGATATAAAAAGTAAAACCCATTTTTCTGTCAAAATTTCAAGTACCATTAATGACTCTACAGAATAATAATCGAGCACTAACGGAAGGCTCAATATAAAAAGTGCATTTGCTGGAGTTGGTAATCCTATAAATGAATCGGTTTGACGGGTATCAATATTGAATTTAGCCAAACGCATGCAAGAACCTAAAGTAATGATAAAACCTAAATATGGAAAATATTGAAGATACCCTTCGCTCATGTTAACATTACTAGAAAGCATCATTTTAAACATTACGAAACCTGGAACGACACCACTAGTTATCATATCAGCAAGAGAATCTAATTGTAATCCTAAAGGTCCTGATACTTTGAATAAACGAGCAAAAAAACCATCAAAAAAGTCTAAAAATATTCCGAGACAAACGAAATAGAAAGCCATTTCAAATTGATCCTTACTTACAAATATCAGAGCGATACAACCACAAAAAAGGTTTAGTAACGTAATCGTATTTGGAATGTGTTTTTTGATGTTCATAGTGTTTTTTAATTGAATAATAGGCTCGGCAAATTTAATACAATATGTGAAAGTGATACTGATTTTACTGAGAGATTTTAAATTCTTAACAACAAAAATTATTAATTATTTGAATTGAAGTAGCTACATCATCAAAAAACTTTATTTTTGGAAAATAATTAAAGGTTTTAAACATACAAATAACAGCTCTTGAAAAAATTACAGCTTTTTTTATTCCTTTTCATTGTCAATACAATCTATTGCCAAACGGTTCGAAAATACTCTAATGAGTTTATGAATATTGGTGTTGATGCAGCGGCTTTAGGAATGTCTAATGCGGTTACTGCCTCCACTTCTGATGTTAATTCTACTTATTGGAATCCAGCAGGGCTAATGCATTTAGAAGACAATCAAATCTCCTTAATGCATTCCAATTATTTCGCTAATATTGCCAAATATGATTATGCGGCTTATGCTAGTCCGATTGACGACCGAAGTGCTTGGGGAATTTCATTAATCCGTTTTGGTGTAGATGATATTTTGAATACTACCGAATTAATTGATAATGAAGGCAACATTGATTACAATAGAATCAAACTTTTCTCAACAGCTGACTATGGCTTTACTTTTTCATACGCTGTAAAACTACCTGTACCTGGATTACAATATGGAGTAAATGCTAAAATTATCCGACGAATAATTGGAGATTTTGCTACTTCTTGGGGTTTTGGCTTTGATTTTGGTTTACAATTTGAAAAAAATGATTGGCAATTTGGATTAATGCTTCGAGACATTACAACAACATATAATGTTTGGAATATCAACGAAGAAGCTTATCAAAAAATAGCAGATGCAATTCCTGGTCAAAACCAAGAAATGCCTGAAAGCACTGAAATCACACTTCCAAAAGCTCAGTTTGGAATCGCTAAAAAATTCATTTTTCATTACGATTATAGCCTCTTGGCAACTACAAACATGAATATGCAGTTTACACAAACAAATGATATAATTTCAAGTTCATTTGTGAGTATAGATCCTGCTATTGGCTTGGAATTTGGATATACCGATTTGGCTTTTTTAAGAGCAGGCGTTGGAAATTTTCAACATGTAACACAATTGGATAATGGTGAAAAAATAGGATTTCAGCCGAATATTGGTCTAGGTTTTAAATACAAAGGAATTGCAATTGATTATGCTTTGACTGCATTAGGGAATCAAAGTACTGCTATGTATTCGAATGTGTTTTCTTTAAAAATTGATTTATCGCTTTTTAGAAACTAAATAAATCCAAAGTTTAAAAGTCATCAAGTCAAAAGACTAAAAAAAATAGTTAAAAATCAATATATTGCATTATTTGATTTTAAAAGGCAACATTCTATTAGATTAATATTTATCTTTTATTATTTCAAAATATCTAAGAAAACAAAATGAAATCGCCATGATTTCAAAAGACAAATCGGGATGAAGAATGGCGACTCGAGCGAAAGCGAACAGGCAAAGCATACCATATTCAAATAAAAAAACAAATATTATCTTCGTATGAAAACTTCACTTCTTAAAAAAATATTCGTTTCCATTCTTTTATTGAGTTCGATTTATAATGCATTTGCACAAGATGCCATACTTTCAAAAAATGCTACTATTAGTGTTATGACTTGTGGAATTGGAAACGAACTCTATTCCTTATTTGGACACACTGCCATAAGAGTTCGTGATATAGAAAACAATATTGATGTGGTATATAATTATGGTGCTTTTGATTTTGACACCCCAAATTTCGCTCTGCAATTTGCAAAAGGAAATCTAGATTATTTTATAGTAAACAATCGTTATATTGATTTTGTTAATCAGTACAATTATGAAAAAAGAGATGTTTACGAACAAGAATTAAATATTCCGTTAGCACTTAAACAAGAGTTATTTAACAACTTAGCGCAATCAATGCTATCTGATGAGCGTTTATATCAGTATAAATTCATTGATAATAATTGTACCTCGAAGGTCGTAGATATCATTAATAAAACTTTAAAAGAAAAAGTAATTACCAAAAAAGTAGATACTGACCAAACCTATCGATCTATTTTATTTCCTTATTTTAATCATCATTTTTATGAAAAACTAGGAACAAGTATATTGTTTGGTACCAAAGTAGATCAAATGGGCACTAAAATATTCTTGCCTCTTGAACTTCAAAAAAATTTAAAAGTCATTCGCTATCAAAATCAACCTTTATGTAAAGAGAACAAAACAATCTTAAATTTTGAAGAAGAAGCCCCTACTTCTTGGTGGAATAACTGTTATACCTATCTTTTTGTTTTAGGTTTTATAACTCTGATAAATAAGAAAAATGTTGATTTTATTTATCTATTGACAATGGGGATTTTAGGCGTATTATTTGTCTTTTTAGGATTTTATTCCACACACTTAGAATTAGGGTACAACTATAACATATTACTGTTTAATCCAATCCTTTTGATTGTATTGTATTTTTGGAGCACTAAAAACTCAAAATGGACATACAAAACATCTGTTTTTAGTATTCTTTTATTGATTGTTTATTGCAGTTTGATGATTACAAAAGTTCATTTAATTATCGTTTTACCAATACTGATAACCAATCTATTTGTTTTAACACGATTGGCTCTTAAAAACAAAAAGCGTATTCCGATAATTATTTAATTTACTGGCCTCTGTAAAACAAAATAGTGGATATCGTTTTGAAAGAAATATCTAAATCCAAATAAATACTTCGGTGTTTGATATAATACAAATCATATTGCAACTTTATCAAACTGTCCTCTAGTTTTTCTCCGTAGGAATAATTAACTTGAGCCCAACCAGTTAAACCTGGTTTAATAATATGACGAGTTTCGTAGAATGGCATTGTTTCTGCAATTTCTTTAACAAACACAGGCCTCTCAGGTCTTGGTCCAATTACTGCCATATCGCCTTTTAAAATATTAATAAACTGAGGGAATTCGTCTATTCTCGTTTTTCTTAAAATTTTCCCAAATTTAGTTACCCTAACATCATTACTTTTGGCAAAAACAGCTCCTGCCTTTTCGGCATTTTTAACCATCGTTCTAAACTTAATTATTTTAAAGACAACTCCATCTTTGCCTACTCTTTTTTGAGTATAAAACAATTTTCCTTTGTTCCAAAAAACATTCCCAATCAGAATTAAAGGAAGTATAGCAAGCCCAATACTCAATCCTATCAACGATAAAACAATTTCAAGTAATCGAACAAATGATAAATATAATTTGTTTTGATTACTGCGACTAAACGGGAAAAATCGATAAAAATCTCTAGAAATATATTGAACAGGGATTCGCTGTGTTTTACTTTCAAACACTTGAGTATATTCTCTAATACTCTTACCCGATTCTAACAAATAAAGTAATTGCTGGTATAAATCGGCAGTGATTCCATCTGTTTTTTGAGAAGCTACTACTATTTCAGAAATGCCATTTTCTTTAACAAATTTACTCAGCTCGTTTGCTTCAACATGTTTCACTTTTTTATATTCAAATTCGGAAGTAGCATCCGTTTCTAAATTTATGTATCCAATAATTCTATAATGTGGGTCAACGCTTTCTAAGCCTAAAACAAGTTCTTCAACTTGTTCTCTATCACAAAGTAAAATTATATTTTGAACAAATCTATTGGATGCCAAAAAATGAACATAAATCATTCTCCAAGCATATAATGACATAAAAAAGAAAATATAAAAAAGGAGTATTTGTAAACGACTTTTAGGTAATTCAGGAGAGAAAACGGGTGTCAACAAATAAAATAGCACTGTAGAAGTAGTAGTCAAAATTGTGCTACGTAACACCTGAAAATGATTGCTTGCTACTTGAAGATTATACATTTCAAAAATAGCTCCAAATACATTAATATATACGGTTAAAACAATGATCCAATAATAATTAGTCATTGAGAAATGAAAATAATTAAAATCAGAAACAAAACTCAAACAATACAAACCAAATAAAACAAAAAGCACATCAAAAATCCGTAAAAGCACTTTACGCTCAGATATTTCGAAATGCATTTTTTTTGAACTATTCATGACTTCTAGGCTTGAATTTGGTTGCAAGTTAGCTATTATATTAAGGAAATAATCTCTTTTATTTTAAAACAGTCAGCCATTGCTCTCTAACTTCCTGCCACTCAAATTGTTTTGATTTATTTCTGGCATTAGTTGTAATTACACTAAATAAATCAGGGTCTTCCATTAATCTAATGATTGCCTCTTCCATTTTATCAACATCCTCATCTGGAACTAATAAAGCCTCTTTTTCATTTTTTAATAAAAAAGGAATACCTCCAACATTCGTAGAAATTATAGCCAGACCTAAGGACATGGCTTCAATCACGCTCACAGGCATATTGTCAAAATGAGTTGTATTTATAAAAATAGAATAATTTTTAGATATAGCAATCCAATCTTCTTTGGATAATTTCCCTGTAAAAGACACCTCAACATTAAGCTCTTTTGCTCTTTGTTTAGTTCCTAATAAACTGCCATCCTTTTCAGGTCCAACCATACAAAGAGTTGCTTCTGGGTATCTTTCTTTTAAAGAAGCAAACACCTCAACAGCCATTATTGGATTGTATATTTTGGCAAAAGAACGAACCCATAATAAATTGGGGACTGCTTTTTTTCGTTCCAAAAAAGGGTACTTATCTAATTCAATAGCATTTGGGATATGAATTACATTATCATAACCTTCAGCTTTAAATTCATTAACCAAAAAAAGAGAAGGTGCCACATTTTGAAAAGAATGTTTAAAAATCATTTTACAAATTTTTGGATTCTTCTTTAATCGAAAAGGCAAATTTCCCCCGTGTAATATTGGAATATATTTTATTTTCAATAAACGACACAACTGAGAAATTGCAAAAGCATACCAAAAATTATTTGTGCTGTAGGTATCAATAAGTACAAAATCTACTTTCCTGTACTGAAAAACATTCCACAACATAACAATTAGCCGCAGGATTTTATTTTTTTGAGAAGAACTATATTTCACACTAAAACCTTCCTGTTCCAAAAAAGGACCAAGAATTTCTATTGTAGTTGGAGTAACTCCGTGCTTGGATAATTTATTCCCTATGTATAGTAGGTTTTTCAACAGTATAAACTTTTAATAATGAAAGGGCATAAACAAACGCAGGTGCCGCTAATCGCATGGCTGCATGATTAATGGTTAATAGCCAAAAAACTAAAAAAGAAAGCGCCAAAATATTTTGACGATCCACCATAAATAAAAACAAAGGAGTGAATAATAAAATCAGCAAGTCAATCAACCCAAAAGAGCCATGCTCTGCTAACATTCTGGTAATTTCATTATGCGAGGCAGATACAATTCCAGTTTCTTTCTCCCTAATTTCCTTATTCCTGCCCACTCCAACACCTAAAATAGGATTATCAAAAAACATTTGCATTTCTGTGGCTATAAGAGTTTCTCTACCTGTCAATTGACTTTTCTTTTCTCTTCCAGCGGCATCTTGATTGGCATAGCGTTTATTAATCAATCCGCTAGTTTGTAGTGAACTATATCCCCAAACACCTAACCCTGCTACAAACGACAACATAATTATCATTCCAATTTTAGGTTTTGTTTTTAAATTAGCCTGAAAATACAATACTAACAAAAACACAATAACCATCATTAATGCTGTCAAAATACCTCCTCTGGAAAAAGTTACAATTCCTCTAAAAGCAAAAACCATCACGAATCCAGCATTTACAATCAGTAATAATTTGATTCTGGAATTCAAAACCAACTGAACAAAAAATATAAAAACCCCTAATCCCAATATAGTAGCTACTTGATTAGGACCAAATCCTCCAGAAGTTTCAAAGTTAGATTGAGTTCCAGTCACTACTGCTTTTACACTTGGCGTATATAAAAATAAATAAACCACAACAGCAATTAAAGGCAAAGAAAATGCTGTAATTACTCCAAATAATCGATCAAAGGATATTTTCCTTTGATAACAATATATTGCACTAACCCCTAAACAAACAGGACCAGATAAATTAAATGCAATTGCCTTCCTTACATCTGTATCCAAATCTAAAGTAAGTGTGGCTAAAATAATTCCAGGAATCAGTAGCAGTAAAAAAATCCAATATAAAAATGCTTTATTAGTGAATCCCGAATAAATCATTCCTAAAAACATAAAAATAAGGATAGAATATTTACCAAATTCATTCAAGAGCATACCGTCGGTCATGCGCAAAAGCACTTCAACACTTACTACATAAGCAGACATTACAAGAACTTCATTATTTCTATTTTTAGTCTTGACTATATAATAAATACCAAAAGTCAATATGGCAATTGTATAGATTTTTGAAATAAAAGGCAACACAAATACCAATACTCCAAGAGAAGCATGAAACAGCATTAAGTAGATGTATGACAATTCTTCTTTCTTCATTTTAACTAATTTGCAACCAATTTAAATATTTTTTTATAACGCTTTCATCTGTATAATCAGCCTGAATAGTATTAAAAAGAGCTTCTCCAAAATCAGTTCGTAAAGTCTTATTTTCTATCAAATTTAATAACGATTGATAAAATAAATCAGCTTCATTTGAAGCTACAATAAATCCATTTTTTCCATGTTGAACTACCATAGGGATTTCCCCCACATGGGTCACTACTACTGCTTTTTTCAACAAACCATATTCTAAAAGTGATACAGGTAACCCTTCTGACTGTGAAGTCAAAATTGCAATTGTTGCTTGATTAAGTATATTTTCTATGTCTTGTTTAGAACCATAAAGAAAGACATTATTCTCTAAATCATATGCTGTAATTAAATCTTTAATTTGTTTGGCATAATCGTCATCAAAATCTTTCCCTACCAAATGAAAAGTCCAATCGGGATGAGATTGTTTTAATTTTTCAGCCACTTTCAATAATAAAAAATGATTTTTGTCTTCCCTAAGATTTGCCAAAGATACTATCCGTTTCCCTTCAATTCCAAACAATTGAGTTTTATGTTCTGAAACTGTAGTCTGTACAGGAAAATTCGGTAAATAAATGGCATTTTTTGATTTTAGATTGTTTTCAATCCATAACCTTAGATTTTGATTAACGGCTATAACTCCATGAAAAAAAGGCATTACTGCTCTAAAAATTATGATTCTTTTTTTAGGCAATATTTTAATATTACCATAATGATAATGCCAAATCAACTTTACAAAAGGGCAAATCAATTTTAATAAAAAAGCTAAAAAAAAGGAAGTGCTATGCGCATGGATATGAGTGACCTTATTTTTTAAAACAAAAGAACGTAATCGAAAAAGAGCATTGAAATCCAGCTGTTTCT
Organism: Flavobacterium sp. WC2509; assembly: GCF_052683105.1. Lineage (NCBI taxonomy): Bacteria > Pseudomonadati > Bacteroidota > Flavobacteriia > Flavobacteriales > Flavobacteriaceae > Flavobacterium > Flavobacterium sp. WC2509. The sequence continues at coordinate 1,391,252 of NZ_JBQZFG010000001.1, forward strand.
TTTTATTCAAAAACAAATACGAGACATTCGGATTAATTTGATCTAACAAAACTCCTTGTTTTCTAGTAACAACCAACCCTGAAAATTCAATATTATTAGCCAAAGTATTGGCATAACTTACCGCCATGCGTTCTGAGCCACCCGCTTCCAAAGAATCTATTAGTTGAACTATTCTCATGGTAACAGTAGTTTTCTTATTTCAGTTTCAAAAACATCAAGTGTATATTTTGTTGACCACTCAAAAGCCTTTTGACCTTTAGCTACAAATTCTAATTCGTCATTTAACAAAGCTTCTAATTGCTGAATATCTTGATCTAAATTGCTTCGCCAGTTCGAGCCAGACTCTCGGGTCATTTGCAACAGTAGTCCTCTATTTCCAAAATCCAACATAAAGGGTACGCAGGAAACTGGTGAAGCAATTGGTACACAGCCCCAAAACATACCTTCAGCAATTGCTTTTGGCCAACCTTCACTTTTGGAGGGCAAAATAACAAAATGACTATTTTGATACGCCTCTTTTACAAAGTCTTTAGACTGATTCCCTTTCAACTCTACCACTCCTCTTAAATTAGCATCTAAAATATAACGTTCTAAAAAATCTCTTTCTACTCCTTCACCATATAAATCCAAATGTACTTGATAACCTTTTTTAAATAATTTTTCTATCAATTGAATCGCATATAGTGGATTTTTTCCTTTTACTAATGTTCCAACAAAAATAAAACGAATCGTTTGAGTAAATGATTTTTCTTTAAAGTCATTTTTATCTGATTCTAAATAAGTTGCAGTAAAAAAGGGTTTTATATTTTTAGATTGATTTTCCCATTCGCCATACACCAAAACTTGCATATTTCTAGTCAAGAATGTATTACTCAATATCCATTTTTGCAAACGATAACTCCAAGGCTGTTTTGCTCTTGGATCCCAATTACCTGCATATTTGGCTGTTTTCTTTTTATTAGGAAACAAAACTTGAATGAAACAGCCCAAAAGCCCTATATTACCAGGACAACGCAGATGAATATGATCTGCACTTCTCATAGCCCAAAAAATAGCCCAACAATTGAACGATATTGCAAAAAAAGTTTTTAAAATCCCTCTAAATGAAACTAAATCAAACTCCTTAATTCGATTAAAAGAGATTCTTGGATTTGTATAAAAAGTATGAATAGGAGAAATAGTATTTTTTTTTCGAGGAGCTAACAAAACAATTTCATTAACGTTTGCTCCCCATATATTCATTTCATTTACATAAGGCGCATAAGCAAAATAGTTGCCTTTATACTCAATATGTTCAACATGTGTTACAATACAAAACACCATTATTGTTTATTTTTAGGCCTATTAAAAATTAAACTCCACCAACCTATAGTTCGGCCCATTGCTTCTGTAAATGCATGCCTTTTTTGAGCCATCGTAAATGTATTCGAAAATCGTATCAATATCAATACTATTGTAATCAAATGCCATTTTAAACGATTTTTGAATTTAGGAACAGGATTTTTCACTCTCCATACGTACCAGCCGTTTCTCACCACCATTTTTCCGTATAGGTATAAATTTGGTCTTCCAGAAGCATCGTGATAATGATTTAATTTGGCAGCAGTATTTAGATACAATTTACCTTTTTTGGCAACTCGTAACGTAAAATCAGCATCTTCATACAAACCATAACCTTCAAAATAAGTGGAGAATTCTATCGTGTCAAACACTTTTTTTCTAAAAGAAGAAACACCTCCCATAAGCATTTCTGTTTCATAAACTTTTCCACTTGGAGGCAAAAATCCAATGCTCCTTCCATGGGAATATAATGATGAATATCCAGGAGGACAATCGCTGTCTAAACCTAATTTCTTTCGAAGAATAAAACGAGAGCCATCTTTGCGTTTCCAGCCATCAAAATAAAACTCATTAATTGAAACATGGTAATTATCTCCAACAAAATTCCAGTTGGTTTCATTACTTATATACCCCCCAACTCCCAAAGCTTCTGGATGAATTTGATACGTCTGTAATAATTGTTCAAAGTAATCTTTTTCCAAAACCGTATCATCATCCAAGAAACAAACAATTTCTGAATTCGAATTCACTTTCGAAACACCAAAATTTCTTTGTTTAGTCAATCCTCTATTCGCATCGGAAACCAAAAAATAATATAAATTTTGAAAATAATTTTCTTTTAAAATAAATTCAGTTTCCTGATTAGTTGATCCATCAATAATCAAAATTTCATCGGGATATATCGTTTGCTCCTTAACCGATTGCAACAGTTGCAACAGCGGTTTAGGACGCATATAAGTACAGATTATTAAAGAAAAATTCATACCCTAATTAGTTCTTTTTCCTAAAGCCAATAAGTTTTTGGCATAAAACAAGGATTTTTTAAATTGAATGTTTTTATATGGAATCCGAATCAATCGGTATAAAAAAGAGGTTTTTTTCCCTTTAAAAAGATATAGAAAAAAATGCTTTTTCTTATATTCAATAACTTGTTGAGGCGTAAAATGTTTAACAATCCCATACATCACCGTGGGACTAGGAACAGGTTTAATTTTTTTTACTGGAACGTCTAACTCCCATGGTTGTGCCTTTCTTTTTTTACCAGTAACTTTAGCCTGTAATCCCCAAAAACGATAGCCACCTAATGGAGGTTTAAGATGCAGATTTACAGAAAAAGGATTGTGCAATACCGTAACTCCTATTTTTGACAAAGACAAACCAAAATCGCTGTCTTCACCGTAACCCCCATCAAAATTAACATCGTTCCCAACCAACTGTTCAACAAATTCTCTTTTTACACAGGAATTGGCATTACTAAACATTTGGGTACAGCCAGCAATCCATCTTTTATCACCAATTCTTTCTAATTTATTTTCTAAATCCTGTAAATCCTGCTTTTGATGATCGGCACGAATATCCAATCCATTACAAGCTCCAGCATTATTTGTCTGCAAAAATCGAATATGATTTTCTATAAAATCCGATGGAATTCGGATATCATCATCCCCAAAAACAATATAATCTCCTGTACATAAATCAATTGCTTCATTTCTTGCCCGACAACTCCCTTTGGATTCCTGCCATTTTACGATTAATTCAAATGGGTAATCTTTTGGATTATACAAACTCTCATCACGATCATTCACAGGAGTTGCATCAACTACGACTACTTGATTAACTTGATAATTTTGTTTTACTAAATCAGCTAATAATTGCAAAGTATAATCTTGGCGAAACATCGTTGGAATAATATAACTTACTGTTGGATTACCCTCAATAGGTTGCAATTCCTTTGGTTGTAGCACCGGCTTTGCTGAAGTTTTCTTGAATTTATTTTTAGTATAAAAAAAAGCGTCCCATTCGGTATATTTCCAAAAACCTTGTCGATAAATCATAAATAACGCATGATCTAACTTGAAATTTTTTACGAAAAAAGTATAGCGATCTCTAGCGGAGATATTTATTTTTTCAATTTCAGTAGTTGCAAATAAATGGTTCACATACAATGAAACTGCTCCCGAATTACGTACCGCATTGTAACCAAAATCTAGCGCCTGTAACTGAAGATTTCCATATTCATTATCAAAACCTTTTAATGTTTCCCAAACCGATTTTCTAAGAGCAAATGCATTGGGATTAATTCTCCAGCTTACACATTCTTTTAAATTATCAAAATCATTGATGTACCAAAAGAAAACAGCAGTTTGATACACTAATTCTGGAAAGGCATTTTTATAACCTTGTTCAAAAGAACTGTGCCAAATATCTCCTGCTCCATTCGAAAGCTGTTCTAATTTGTCGAAATCTGGATTTCCATTATATAAAATAATCTCACCTGAATTCGTTTTATATTCTTTTAATATCATCTGTTTGAGAGTTGTTTATAAAATGCCAAACTTTGTTGTGCCACGACCAAAATACTGAACTTTTGAATCACTTTTTCTCTAGCCAAAATTCCAAATTGCTGACGCTTTTGAGCATTGGAAAGCAATATATTAATTTTAGAAGCATATACTGCATGACTTTTAGGATTAACCAAAAAACCATTAACTTCATCATCAATTACATCGGTTGCCCAGCCTATGTTTGATGCTACAATCGCTTTTTGCATTGCCATAGCCTCTATCCAAGAAACGGGTAACGCTTCCGCAAAAGAAGGAAACACACAAACCGATGATTCACTAATATACTTTTGAATATCCTGATAAGGCACGCTTCCTAAATAACTAACATTAGTCAAGGCTTTTTCTGAAAATAACGATTGCATCATTACCCAAGTAGAAGGCGAACCCGAAATAATATCTGGTACATCTTTGCCTACTAAAACTAATTTTGCTGACGGGTTAAGCTGTATCAATTCATTAAATATCAAAGGAAGTTCTAATAATCCTTTTTTCCGAATCAAACTTCCAAAATACAAAACAGTATTAGGTACTTCCTGAATTGTTTTATCTGTTCCAAAAGAAGTAATATCTATTGAATTGGGGATAATGGTAAATTGCTTTTGCAAATCAAAAACCCGATTCGTTTCCTCTGCTGTAAACTGACTTACCGAAAGCAAAGCATCTGCATTTTGCAAGGCTCTTTTTTCATGAAATTTATTATTCCATTTCACCTTCCGCTGATCTAGATTACAAAAATAAGTATCAGAGCCATTTAGCCTTATAACAATTGGGCATTTTTTTGGCTGAATAAAAGAGGTGATTCCAGTCCAATCTGGTGCTTCTACCAAATCTATTGCTGCATTAGCATACAATTGATTGATGATTTTTTCTATTTTTTTTCGTGTAAAAAACCAAGACAATCCCTTAACTTTTACATTTCGGATTTGCTGGATTACAACGCCGTCATCCTCAAAAATATTTTCTTCCTTTTGACCATAAACCAATACACGAACTTGACAACCTTCCTCCAAAAGTCCTTTAGCTAAATTCTTGATACTCGTACCAATTCCTCCTGAATTTCCAGTTCTGGTATGTGGGTACTCTGGAGTTAAAAAAGCTATTTTCATTAGGTTTTAGTTATTTGTAAATGGAAGGCCTTCGAATTATTTATTAAAAAAATCTTTTAAAATTCGAGCAGTAAATAATCTTGCTCCTGTATCATTCATGTGTCCACAAGAGGAAAAATATTGATCTTCTTTAACCACATTTTCATAATTATGGATTTCGGGATAGGCTTTTTTTACTTTATCAAAATAATTCATTCCAACTACATTTTCACACATTGGTGTCATAACTACAATTAAATTGATATTATTTGTTTTGCAAATCTTTTTGATTCCCTCATAATATTTATTATGTGGCAATGGATTTAGATTCACAATATTGTTTTTCATATTTCCTTTTTTATGTTTTTTTAAAGGATAATAACCTGCATTTTCTAAATTGCTAGTTCTTTCCTTAAGAGCTGTTTTGATAGTCTCTCTAAATCCAATCTGAGGATCAAATTTAATGTAACGATAAAATGGGATATAGTATAAAGAATTAAAATCTTCTTCTGTTGAAAAATGCTCTTCAATAATTTTGGAATCATGCAAATACGGTAAAAACTTCGAAGAAATTCCATCGGCTCGATGTTCATTAGACAAATTCAAATCGGCTTCAAGGACTACATTTTTAATTTTATAATGGCGCTCAATCATCAATTTTAATAACAAATCGGCTTCGAACAAATGTCCCCCACTCATTCCAAAATTAAAGGTTTTTAAACCTCTATCTTCAAACATTTGAGACACAAAATGATTATTGGCTCTGGATGAACCCAAAATAACTACGTCATAATTTCTAGGTTTTGAGTTGTACACATAATCTATTTTCCCTCTATTGTTCGATTGCAGATAGATAGCTGTATATATAAAATCCAACACAACTGCAATTCCTATTGCTAGGATTAATGTTTTTAAAATAAATAATAAAAGTTTTTGCATTAAAATCGTATTCTGTTTTTTATTTATATTTCTTTTTTCTTTCGCCAACTCCAAAGGGTAAAAAAGAGACAACATCTTCCATTTCAGATCATCGCTTCATTTTCGGATCCCTTTAGACTCGGGGTAAAACCGAGATCTTTAATTACTCATTTTGGCTCCCTTAAGGACTGGAGTAAAACCTAAGATCTTCAATTCCTCATTTTTGGCTCCCTTTAGGGCTGGGGTAAAACAAAAATCTAAGATACTGTCTTAATAAACTCTTTAATTCTATCTATAACTTCTGATAATTTTAACAATACTTCCTCATTTGTGAATCGAATTACTTTTAATCCTTGAAATTCAATATCACTTGTTCTTTTATTATCCAAAAGCTGTTGTTCTTCAACCAAATGATAATCACCATCAACCTCAATTACTAACTTTAGAGCATGGCAGTAAAAATCAGCGACATAAATACTAAGAGGATGTTGCCTTCTAAACTTATATCCCTCTATCTGATTATCTTTTACTGCTAACCATAGCTTTTCCTCAGCCTCTGTTGGATTCTCTCTTAATTTTTTTGCATTTGAAAAAATCTGTGGAGATGCACCTTTCCACATATCATCTGGTTTAAGCGGATTCTGATCCATAGCATATTAAATAGTTTTAATTCAAAAATCTATAGCCCCATTTTCGGCTCTCATTACGGTCAGAGCAAAACCTAATTCCCTAATTTTCGGCTCCCTTTAGGGCCGGGACAAAACGAAAATCATCATCACTTTCAAATAAATTACCCATTTTCGGCTCCCTTTAGGGTCGGGGCAAAACGAAAATATCCCTCTTCCTTCATTAAAACTGAAAATAGATAAATTCTTTATAATCTGAATAAGTTCCAAGTGCAATAATAGCAGCCAAACACAAACTCAATTTTAGATAAGAATATTTTCCTGAAATGGGTTCTATCTTTGTTCGGTTATTCCACTCTACTAAAACAAACAAAACAACCATAATTAACAACTCATAATTGTATCTCTCGTTGGAAAGGTATTGCGATGCAAATTCACCATTAACAAAGATTCTCTTCAAATATAATACAGCATCTGTTATTGTTTTGGCTCTAAAAAATACCCAGGCTACACAGGAAAGTAAAAAAGTTAGCACAATATTAAGTCGAACTTTAATCGATTCTAAATTCCAACTCAAGTCAGCACTTTCAATATTATTTCTGTTTTTCTTCAACAATAATAAGGGTAAAAAATATACGGCATTAATAAACCCCCAAGCCAGATAAGTCCAATTAGCACCATGCCAAAAACCACTTACTACAAAAATGATAAAAGTATTTCTGATTTTCATCCAGATACCACCTTTGCTTCCTCCTAAAGGAATATATAAATAGTCTTTAAACCAAGAAGATAACGAAATGTGCCAGCGACGCCAAAACTCAGCAATATCTCTAGAGAAATAGGGATAATTAAAATTCCTTAGCAAATCAATTCCAAACAATTTAGACATTCCCAATGCCATATCCGAATAACCTGAAAAATCTCCATAAATCTGAAACGCAAAATAAACGGCTCCCAAAATTAGTGACAAGGAATTCATACCATTATAATTATCAAAAATAGCGTTGGCATAAGTCGCACAAGTATCTGCAATAACTACTTTTTTAAGCAATCCCCAGATTAATTGATAAATTCCTTCTTTTGCCATCTTATAATCAAACGTTCGCTTCACTTTTACTTGAGGCAATAAATGAGTAGCTCTTTCGATAGGACCCGCTACCAGCAACGGAAAATAACTAACAAATAAGGAGTAATCAACAAAATTATATTCTGCTTTGATACGCTTGTAATAAATATCAATGACATAAGATAAGCCGTGGAAAGTATAAAATGAAATCCCAACAGGCAGAACTATATCCAACAAAAAGGGACTTGCCTTGAAGCCTACTCCTGTGAGTAATTCAGCAAACGAATTGGCGAAAAAGTTATAATATTTAAACACACCTAAAAAACCCAGATTGACTGAAATACTCAGCCAAAACCAAAATTTTCGGCTTTTCTCTGTCTGGCTTTTTTCAATTCTAATACCTGTATAATAATCTAAAAAGGTGGAAAAAACCAACAGAAACAAAAAACGCCAATCCCAACAAGAATAAAAATAATAACTCGCAATAATCAATACCGCATTTTGAGTACTCTTATTTTTATTGAAAACAAACCAATAGAGAAGAAATACAATTGGCAAAAAAATAGCGAAAGCTAAAGAATTAAAAAACATAAATTAAGGTAAGGGAATTGGAATGCAAATTTAAGATTAATTATGGATTAGCAAGGCAAAATGTTGGTCAACCATTTGTTCTAAAGAAAATGATTTTCAATAAATATCTATAACAATTTCTTCTTTCATAGTTTCTACTAAAACCCGTTTTATTTATTGTGGACATGAAGGCTTTAAAAAATCATGTCCCCTTTTGCTCTGTCTCAGTCACATTTGAATATTATCTAGAGCATGACATTATTGATAACATAGTCTCTCTACAAAAGCAGATTATCTAAGTTCTTAGCACTCTAACTTGCAAATCTAACTTTACTTTTTTGGTATCTGAATATTTGGGAGTTAAAAATATACTTTTATTTTTTTAATTGATTTTCAATAATCTTGATATATTCTTCTACCATTTTATTTAAAGAAAAATTATTAATTGCACGCTGATAAAGTTCTTCAGCAATGAAATTGTATTTTTCTTTATTAAAATAATAATCTTTAATTAATTCTACTAATTGAGAACTATTTCCTGCTTGAAATAAAATATTTTCATTACCTAAAACCTCTGGAATGGCTCCTATATTAGAACCAAACACAACTTTTCTCATTAACATTGCCTCAGCAACAGTATATCCAAAGCCTTCTTTCCATAATGACGGAATAATAACTATGTCAGTTTGATTAAAAAAATGCGATTGATTGGTTATATTCCCTACGAACTTAAAAGAATCACTCGATAATTCCCTCATTGCCTGAGCTATTAATTCATTTTTGAAAACACCATCTCCTGCTATTGTCAAATAAAATGGAATATTATTTTCTTCCAAATTTTTACAGGCTGAAATGACAGTTTGAAATCCTTTTTCAGGAATTAAATGCCCAATACAAAAAATGGAAAGCACCTCTGAGTTAACTTTGACTTTTTCTTCAATTTTAAAATTATCAAGAGGTAAGCCATTATAAACTACCTCTATTTTATTTTTCCAAAAAAAACCACTTTCTTTTATAATCGACTTTTTTACAAAATCTGAAATCGCAATTATTTTGTCTATTTTATTATAAAATAATAATCCTTTAATTTTTCTTTTAAATCTATAAAGCCAAGTTTTTCCATAATAGGATCTTGACATTTGATCGACAAAAAGACAAGGAATTTGGAGTTGTTTTTTTATGTTTCTGGGAGTTGTAGATTGATAATCCATAAAAATACCTATAAAAAGATCTAAATCCTTTATGTCTTTCAGCCAAGAAACCATAGATTTTGTAAAATCTGTATTTTTATCAACTAAGTCAAAATTTAAATTTTTCTCCTGATAATGTTCCTGTCTGCCTCCATTTTGAAAAAGCCATAAGATTTCATAATTTCTCAATTTCAATTGTTTATCTAATTCCCAATAAAAATAATCCATACCACCAATGCGATTTGGATTCAATGCATAATTACATACAATGGCTATCTTAATCATTTTGTCCATTTTAACAAATATTTTTTTAATTGCATACTAATAGTTGGCTCTATTTTTTGGGTATAAAAATCACTTATAAAAAACATTAAAATCCCCATCAATACAGGAGCAATAAAACTATAAGGATAAAACGAAGAAACAATATTATGTTTCCAAACGCTTCCAATATTATCATGAATCAAATACAAAAAATAAGACGAAATCCCTATTCTTAAAATCCATTTATTTTCAAAAAAAACCAAATATTTGGGATAAAAAATAAAGCAGAGAAACAAACCAAACATTATAGATGAAGCTATTAATTCAATTAGAGAAAACCCTAAATTAACGAATACAAAAAGAATCAAAATCAAAGTTATTTTTAACTTCACATTTTTATTACTTTGATACAAGAAATAAAAAACAGAACCAGATACAAAATAAGGTAGATACTTTATAAGATTAAATAAATTGAAAATCTTTTGAATTACTGGAATCGAATAAAAATTGAAATACATTATTATCTGAAAACTAAATAAATAAAGCAAACTGATTACAGCAAAATTTCGTTTGATTTTTTTTTTACTAAAAAAATAAATTGTACTTGAATATAAATAAAACTGAATCTCAGGCCAAAGACTCCAGTAATCACTATTTAAATAACTATAACAATTATCACAATCCATAACCCAATTAAAAAAATTAGGAGGCAAAAAAGTCAGACTTATAATTAAATTACTTAAATGACCACTATCTTTAAACATTTGATTATGATCGAAATACAAAAGAAATACAAAAGTAAAGACAGAAGCAATAAAGACAGAAGGAAAAAGGCGAATGAATCTTTTTTTCCAAAATAATTTAAAACTAACTGTATTTTCTAGGGTATAAAAAATAACAAAACCACTAATCATAAAGAAAAAAGGAACTCCTTTAAATCCATAATGAAAATAATCCCCTCCAAAATAGGGAAATTTTGAATCATTTCTAAGATAAAAATAATGAAATAAAATAACTGATACAATCGCAATTGCTCTAAAACCATCTAAAATTGCTATTCTGTTTGTATTAGTTTTATCCATAGATTCTTTATTGATTGATTGTAATAATTATTCAGCTATACTTCTCAATACTATAGCAATTCTTGCTGAAGTACCTTCAAGTGGTTTTCCTATTTGTAGTTGAATTAATTGCTTTCTGTTATTAGCATCAGCATCAGGATTTTCTATATATAAATTTATTGCTTCAATTAATTCCTGTTCATTCTTGACAATTGTAGTTGCCTTAGAATCCACAACATTTTTTATATGCGGATATTGTAAAAACCGTTGGTCGTCATAAAGTCCATTTGCTGCATTCCCAAATACTGGATTTATCACAGGTTTATCAAATTGTATAAAATCTAAACTCATGGTGGACAACATATTGATATTCAAATCCGAATATTCTAATATGCCTCTCAAATCAGTAACATCTTCTTTTGAAGGAATACGTTGTGACCATTCTTCTTGATGCCCTGTTCGTGCCAAATGCCATTTGGGATAATTCCATTTTACAAATCGAAATTTTGCTACAAAACTTTCAAAACGAATAGGGTCCTCAGCAGGAGAAGTTCGAACTAATAAATTTACATTCTGAATTTTATTTTCTTGAATAGCTTGCGCAATAGTAGTAATGTACAATTCATCATTTTTACTGGTTGAAATATCTCCACAGCTAAAACAAATCGTTTTTTTGGAAAGATCTAAATTAAATCGAGTAAAGAAATCATTCTTCACTGTTTTATATCTTTCTAAAGCATACGGCTCAAATTGTGGAGTTCCTACTACTGCTACATTTTGTGATTGTACTTTTTTATAAAATTGAAGCAATTCTTTTTTCATCAAATCACTCCAAACCAAATAATAACCAAAATTGGCAGCCATTCTTCCCTTAGAAGCTAAATTATCCCAGCTAAAAATAAAAGATGCTGTTTTAACTTTCAATTGCTCAGCCTGATAAACCAATGGCGCAATAAATGGTGGTCGTTGATGTGTAAAAAACAAAATGTCAAATTTTTCCTTTTCGAAAATAGCCTTATAGCCTTTTACATTTGAGTTATTTTTAAAAGAAAGTTGTTGCAATTTATTATAAAACTGGATATGGCTTTCTGAATAAAATAATGACGTCCATTTAAAAATGAATCGGGTTGCATACCCTCTTGGAGTTTTTGATTTCGATTTATTTGTATTTAAATTATCTGTAATTCCAAAATTGTTCTTTTTATGCAATTGAAGATGCGCAATTTCCTTGGTTTTTCTAAAAAACCAAGTTGGAAATTTTTCTTGAAAAACAGCAAGCTCAATTACTCTTGATTTTTGTAAAAAACCTCCATAAACAGACCCAGGTAAACACGATAAAATGACAACCTCATCAAATTGCTTTTCTGCTTCTGACAAGAAATCACTTAGAATGTAATTCCGAAATCCAACGCCATCTGTTATTACTATTCCTAGTTTTTTCATTTTATTCTTTCTTCTTTCTTCTTTATCCTCAAACGTCTCATAATTCTTCTAATCCATTTACTAACTTTTGCTGACAAGTAATACCATTTATCTTTAAAAACAACAGGATTAACTTCAATATTACTTTCAAAATTTAATAAATCAAAAATGGCATTTATACGTTTGGTGTGTTTCTCATTTGTTCCATAAGCCCTCGCGAACCAGGTATGATGCAACAAAATTTTATTTTCAAAATAAACTGTATTCGAAATTTGATCCTCTTCAAAAGGATGATTGGAATCTAAAAAAAGGAAACGTTTATTATTTCTTCGGAGCCAAAGGTAAAAAACATAATAAGGTTCATATAAACTTTTGACATCATACATTCCTTTTAGCCCTTTTATATCATCATCAAATTCATTATCTAACACAAAATCATTCTTTACCAGCTGTTTTTTATCCCAATTTGATTCAATCTCTTTAAAATTAATAATCGAAAAAAAAGTATTAATAAGGAATGGATTGTAGTTTCTATGGGACAATAAACCACCGTCACGAACACCGCAAACAGTATAGTTTCCCTTTTTCATTTTTTGAATAATTTCAGAAACTAACTCCGAGTTTTGAAATAAAACATCTTCATCTGCCATTACCAACCATTCAATGCCTTTTCCTCTCAGCTTTTTCATCATATAAAAAATACTCTGAAGTCCATGCATGCCATTGGTACCATCAATAACATACTTCTTAGTATTCTTAGGAAAAAGTTGTGCACTTTTTCGATACAATTCAAAGTTAATTACTGTTGAAAGAATAGCTGTTTTTGAATCATTAATTGAACTCATTTACCAATCAAATTTTTTCAAACATTTAACCAATTTTTCTCCTTCAATATTTGGCATTAAAATTCTGTTTATTTTTTTTGAGTGCTTGTTTTTTATATTTGAATAATAATCATTTGCGAGAAGAAATCCTTCTAAATTTAATTCCTCGGTAATTTTCAAAGTATATGTATTATAAGAACCGTTTGGTAAAGCCAAATATTTAATTATCTTAGTAGTGAATTCTTTCAATTTTTCAATAGAAAAAGATATTTCTTGTTTCTGTACATCATAACTTAAAGCCCCCAAAGAATAATGATTATGAGTATGAATTCCTAATGTAATTAATGGATGTTCCGAGAGTAATTTCAGTTCTGAATCAGCTAGCGAACGATATTCTTCACGAGGATAAAATGATATTTTATTTATTTTTTCAAATTCTAAAAACCATTTTTCTTTGTCTTCATTTCGCATTTTATGAACATAACCTGTAATATACTTATAGGAACTATTTGACTTTGAAATTTTGTCACTTTGATCTGGTAAATAAAAAGATTCCTGACAATTAGAATAATCAAAAACTAATCTATCCCACCAAAATTCATTTTTTGTATTGATATTTAATGTAGTTATAAAAATAGTTGCAGGGATCTGATACTTTTCTAATAGTGGTAAAGCATTTATAATATTATCTGCATAACCATCATCAAAAGTAATTACCACTCCAGTTTTTTTTAAAGAAGTCCAATTTTCTTCTAGTCTCAATATTTGAAAATGTTTTTTAAAATACAACAGCTGTTTTTCAAAATTCTCAGGACTAACCGTTAAACCTGTTAATTGTTCGCCAACTTCATCATTGATCCTATGATACATCAATACCAAAACGGGTCTACCAATTAGAAGTCTATTTTTTACTTTTAACAAAGTAAAGTAAAGTTTTTTAAGTAAATGATAAAAACTCATTATTCGAATCTTTTAAACATTCCACAAAAACTGATACACTGCCAAATATGAAAGCTAGACTGAATATTGCCTGCATAGTAACTTTTTAATTCAGCTTTTAGACCTTTCTTATCAAACCAATTTATATAGACTGAGCTTTCTAATTCTGTAAAACATTCGTTTACCCATTCTTTCAAATCACTTGCTAGCCATTCTCGTTGAGGGGTCTGCAAAGGTCTTTTGGGTGCAAAAACCAAATCATTTGCCAAATATTCTGAAGCAATTTCCCTTAAGATAAACTTAGAAATCCCATTTTTTATTTTAAAATCCAACGGTAAGGAAAAGGCAAATTCTACTAAACGATAATCTAAAAAAGGTTCTCTTAGTTCTGTTGAAAATGCCATCGAAATTCGATCATTAAATCGTAACGCACGAGGGATTTTGATATAAAATAAATCACGATATTGCTTATTTAAGACTTCATCTTCAAAAGGTTTTGGATATGAAGGCTTTTCAGCTTTAGCAAAAAAAGAATCTGAAAGCATTTCGATTTTGTATGGAGAATCCTGAACGCCCTGAATCGTGGCATCATTATTCTGCATATAATAATCATATCCTGCCCATTGTTCATCCATACCTTGTCCATCCAAAAGTACTAAGACTTTATCTTTTTGAGCCTGCTGAAAGATTTTGGCATACGCCAAAGTGGGAATGCCTCCAAAAGGTTCATCTTGTTGCCAAGCTATTTTTTGCTCCAAAGTTGGAATTTCATTAGTTTGAAGAAGAACTTTTGTCAAAGGGTTATTAGTATTGGCAATCATTTTTTCCACCCAAGGCAGTTCATCATAATCTGAATTATTGGTATAAAAAGTATAAGCGTTAATTTTTGAATTGTCTTCCTGAAGATTAACCAAAGCCAATAAAACAGAGCTGTCTAATCCACCGCTAACATTAAACCCAACAGAAACATCTGCTCTAAAACGTAAATTGATACTATCTTTTAAAAGAGCTACATAATGTTCTTTGGCTTGTTCAAAAGTTACATTTTTAGGTTGTTTTTCTACTTCTTCTTTAAAACAATACCATTTTTTTATCGTCAGATTTTTGCTTTCATATTCCAAAAAATGACCTCCTGCCAATTGCATAATATCCATCCAAAAAGTTTCTTCAGGCATTCCATAAGAACCGAATGCAAAATAAGATGCCCATACTTTTTCATTAGGCTCTTTCTTAATTCCAGCAGTATGCAAAGCTTTTATTTCTGACGAAAAATAAAAAGTATTATTGAATCGACTATAATAAAAAGGCTTTACTCCAAATCGATCTCTGGCTGCAAATAGTTTTTTTTCCTGATTATCCCAAATAGCAAAGGCAAACATTCCATTGAATTTTTCTAAACAAGATTTTCCGTAAACAATAAATGCCGCCAATAAAACTTCAGTATCTGATTCTGTTTTGAAGTTATATTGATTTTGAAGAGCCTCCTTTATTTCTATATAATTATAGATTTCTCCATTAAAAACCAAAACATAACGTCCTGAATTATCTATAAAAGGCTGATTGGATTGTTCTGACAAATCAATAATAGCCAAACGATTGTGTCCTAAAGCTGCATATTCGGCATCAAAATATTTTCCTGTTGCATCAGGTCCGCGATGGTGCTGACTAACGAGCATCGCATCTAATTGAAATTCGTTATAATCACCAATGATTCCTGCAATACCACACATTATTTTAACTTATTTTGAATCATTTTTTCAGCTTTTTCCCAATCTTGCAAGGTATCAATATTGGCATAGAATTCAGGGGTTGATTCGATAAAAGCAGTACTTTTTCCATACAACGAATATTCTTCTAAAAGAACTTTTGTCTTAGTAATATAAATACTTCCATCTCTGTGGTAAGCCGTTGGAAGTTCTTGTCTGCGACTAATAATCTGATCTTCACCAGTAGCAATTTTCAAATTTCCTGCAGCATTTACTTCAAATGTCCAATGCGGATTGTATTCGTGTGGCACTTTCAGAACAGAAACTAATGAATCTGTATCTTGCTCTATAAAATTTTCAATGGCTTTATCCAAAAACTCAACTGTTCTAAACGGGCTTGTTACTTGCAAAAGACAAACAGCATCAAAGAAAATATTTTGATTTTCATACCATTGCAAAGCATGAATAATTACATCAATAGTTGGAGTATTATCCTGTGCCAATGTCATTGGCCTAACAAACGGCACTTTTATACCTAAGTTTTTTGCTACCTCTATAATTTGTTCATCTTCGGTTGAGATAATAACTTCCGTCAGACGTTGAGACTGTAAAGCGATTTCAGAAGTATAGGCCAATAATGGCTTTCCGTTTAATAATTTAATATTTTTACCTGGAACTCCTTTAGATCCACCACGGGCTGGGATTATAGCTAAAATACTCATCAATTATTTATAAAATTGTTTAAAACTTTTTTTTATAATTTTTTTTTGCAGTCCAAAGTATTTATTAAAAAACCAACTATAATGCAAATCAATTGATTTTGTGTCTAAGCCGCTTCTAATATCAAGTTGAGATTTTTTATTGTTTTTTTGAATATCAATCATCCAGTCTTCTAATTTATTTCCCATATGATAAGCATAATTATGATACGTAGATAATCGAAGTTTATTTGCTTTATCAATTGAAAAATCAATATAATCATTTTCAGAAGTTCCTCCAACTAGTGTCAACGAAGGATTTGTTGGAACTGTTTCAAATAAGATATCTCGATTGATTGTTAATACCTGATGTCCGCTTCCAATATTTGCTTTACAGTTATTACTTTCAACCACATTCCATTTATTATCTTCCTTAATTTCTAAATCCCAATTTATACTTTCTAAGTACCGATTATAAGCCTTAAAATTTTCGGGAATTGGCATAGACTTAAATTTTATTCTACGCAATAGAATTTTTTTCAAAACTGAAGAAGTAGCAAAATACAGCCCTTCTCTAACAGGAATAGGTGAAACTGAACCTACATTAGAGAAATTAAAGAAAATTTCCTCAACCTTTTCTTGCCAATCTGTTGTAAAAAGAATATCTGCATCTGTAAGTGTAATGTATTTTTCTCTCGTACCTCTTGCTGCGCCAATTAATGCATCAATTTTTCCAATATTTGTATTGTGAGATATTAAATTATCTATTTTTTTTTCTTCCAAATAACGATAGAGAAAACTACACACTTTTTCATGCGATCCATTATTAACAACAGTAATTGCAGCCTCAGAATTTATAGTTGAACTCAAAGAGTCTAAACAAGTTTTAAATACCTCAAATGAATGTTCATAAAATCCTTCCTCATTTGGTATATATACAACTACAATTATTCTGTGATGAGTTGTTAATGTAATTTTTCTTTCACTCTTTTGAGGATTTGAACCTATTCTCATTCTTTACTTATATTTTAAACCTTTTATCCATAATTTTATATAGAGTTTCCCTTGAAAATTTAATTAACATTTGTAATGATTCAAAATATGCTTTTTAGCATCAATTCCTTTTACAAATATATAATCTGCACTACCTTTAAAACCATCAACTTTGTGAAGATTATTATTGTCGCTTATTTTGTATATACATTCAAACTTATTTTCTATTAAATTGTTTGTAATAACTTCACAATTTAAAAAACCATTATTCTCTTGTAAAAGTTCAATTATTAAAATAATATTTTCAGTTTGATAAAAAACAGATTTAGCCCCATCTATAGCTTCCTTTTCATAACCTTCAACATCAATTTTTATAATTAATTTTTCAAATTTAATATTCTCCTTAAATGAATCTAAAGTTGTTAATGGGATATTTATTTTTTTATTACTCCCTTCGAAATTTAATTTTAATGAATGCTTTCCTTTATTCCATCCTTCATTAATATTTAAAGTTTTGTTAATAGAAAAATCCCCTAACCCCATTTTAAATGGTCTTATGTTTAAATATTTATTTAAAACAATGTTTTCAACGAAATTTTGATAATTATTAGGCTCTGGTTCAAATGAATAAATCTCAATAGTAGGATTTGAACTTGCTGCAGTTAATGAATGTAGTCCTATATTCGCTCCTATATCAATAAAATTATATCCCTTCAAAGTATATGACTTTATAAGCTCTAAAACCATTACTTCATTATAACTATTAAAAACAACGTCAATTTCAAATGCAGTTTTTACTCCAGCTTTAACTTTAAAATCATTAAAAGCTATTTCAATTTTGTCATCACCAATTATTTTTTTTATTAAATTTCTTAAAAAATTACTTCTTTTAAAATTTATATAAAAAAATAGAAATAATCTTATAATATGTTTTTTAATTAGAATTTTCATCTTAATACATTATAGTTTTATGGAATCGCAAAGGCAATTCGACCAGCAATTCAGCAATTTGTACGCCTGCTTTTCCATTTCCATAAATAGAGGATGAAATAGTTTTTCCTTTTTGTACAGAAGCTACAATCGCAGCTTCTATTTGTTCTTGCGAATAATCTACATCGACACTATTTCCACCTCTGTCCCTTCTATTTTGACGCGAACCAATATTAATTACTGGAACTCCCAAAAAGGCACATTCCCGTATCCCGACGCTGGAATTTCCTACCAAGCAATCACTATGTTTCAACAATTCTAGGAAATCTTTACCTTCCATGTTTTTAAAAAAATGAACATTCGGCAACTGATGCTGCTCTCTAAAAGCACGAATTCCCGTTGAAGTTCCGTCTGCTCCCGCATCTACGTTAGGCCAAAACCAAAGTGTAGGTTTGTTTAATTTATAAATTGCTTCAAGTGTCGCCTCTATATGTTTTCTGGAATCCTTATATTCGGTAGTTACTGGATGCTGCATAACAACCAAATAACCTTGAGACAAATCTGGTTTTGCTCCCACTCCACCATATTTTTCATATGGGTCAAATGGTAGTGTTTTACTATTTATTATTGCTGAAGCTAAATCAATAGAAGGACAACCTGTATTAAAAACCATCGTCGGATCTTCTCCTAATTTTATCACTCTTTCTTTAGCACTCTCCGAAGCTACAAAATGATAATCAGATAATTTTGTGATAGCGTGACGAACTTTTTCATCAATATTTCCGGTAACTTCTCCTCCTTGAATGTGTGCCAAGGGAATATTCATATAAGAAGCTGCGATAGCAGTTGCCATTGTTTCAAATCTATCGGCAACAGTTACAACAATATCTGGCTTTAGATTATCAAAAACTGTAGATAATTCTAAAATACCTATTCCAGTTGTTTTTGCAGCTGCTGTCAAATTCTCTCCTTCCAGTACATTAAATACTTTGGCTGCAATGATAAAACCATCTTTTTCGATATAATTCACAGCAGAACCATATCGATCTAACAAAGCCGAAGCGGCTACTATCAACTGCAATTCCAAATCAGGATGTTTGTCTATTGCCTGTAAAACCGTTTTGACACGACTGTATGAAGGACGAGCCGTGATGACTACAGCAATTTTTCTTTTTTGCATTTTGAATTTATTATACTTGGGTTAAATGTAGGTAAAAATGAGAAAACGGAAAAGTTATTAAAAACAGATTATAACAAGTCTGTATTATTTAAAAAATCCCATTGTTTTAAATCTCTATTCAGCGTTTTTCCAATTATTTCTTGAAAACGATATGCCTCTATTCCGAAACCTTTTGGTTTTTTTGATTCCAAATCATCAAAAGTCAAAACATGATTTTTAGGTAAATCTTTGTTGACCGCCAATGACTTTTCAAAAATTTGTTTCAGCGGAGAAAAATCGTCTGTATTGTTTTTATCGATGGGATTTGACAATGCTGCTGCTATATTTCGAACGCTAATTACCAAATCTATACTTTCTGAAATAGTTAAAGAAGATTTTGAATCTGGTCCAAAAATCTGCCTATCAAAAACAACATGGAATTCTAGAATACTTGCTCCCAAAGCAGTTGCAGCTATACAGGTTTCAATTTTTGCCGAATGATCTGAAAAACCAACAGGCACATTATAGCGATTTTTCAATTCCTTAATTACATTCAAGCCATATTGTTCTGGTTGTGTAGGATATGCGGTAGTACATTGTAAAATAGAAAAATCGACATTTCTTTTTCTCAAAAAATCTATAGTTTTGTCTAATTCTTCATAAGAACTCATTCCTGAAGATAAAATCACAGGTTTTCCTGTTTGAGCGATTTTTTCCAAAATCAAAAAATTATTCACTTCACCTGAGCCTATTTTGTATTGTTTTACTCCAATTTCTTCCAGCCAATCAACAGCCATATTACTAAATGGTGAACAGATAAAATCTAATCCAGCTTCATCACAATGTTTTTTAATTCCTTTCCATTGATCTAAAGTAAACCCCATACGTTTCCAATAATCAAATCTTGTTTTGTCCTCCAATGAAAACTTTACACGAAAAGGTTCATGTTCACTGCTTTCTGCCTCAGCAATATGCATTTGAAATTTCACAGCATCAACTCCTGTTTGTGCAAGGACATCAATATAAGAATGTAAAATTCCTAAACTGCCATCGTGTGCCTGGCCAATTTCAGCAATTATATAAGGAGATATATTTTTCAATGCCATATGTGAATTATTTTCTTGATGCGAAACAAAGTTACTTATCTTCTTGTCGCCAATACAATTTTGTTTCTTCTAATTTTTGATAAGTCTTATATTCTTCTTTTGATAAGCGGTTTGCATTTTTAATAATTTTCGGAATTGAAAACAACAAATCAAACAATGATAGAACAATTGCTTTTAAGGCTTTAAAATCTCCTTTAAAAACTTTCAATTTAAATTGCATCCAAATAGAATATGCTATCTTTCTGGGAATTTTAGCAATTGGATAAAACAAAAAATAAAGATACCATCCTGATCGCAAAGATCTGCGCAAACGTAAACTGTAATCCTTATCTTTTTTCCGGTCTTTAATACTTACTCGATGATTAACCAAAACTTCCGGCAAATAATACACCTCCCACTTTTTTTTGAACAATTGATAAGATGCAAAATCTTCTTCACCATAAAATACAAACCAAGCAGGATACTCAGGAACATCTCGCCAAGCCGACATTCGCCAAACATTTGCTCCACCAGCAAAACTTTTCATACGATGTGAAACTTCATCACATTGTGTTATTTTAGGTTCTTCTAAACCCCAAAAAATTCTAAAACTAAACAATCCAATTTTTGGATTCTGGCTAAAAGCTTTCTCAATAATTCCTAAGGGATTATGAGTAATAAAATGCAAATCGTCATCTATTGAAAGGGCAAATTCAGCATTTGTTAAACTCATTAATCGATTTCGACTGAATATTAAACCTCTACTTTTTTTATTTTCAATTAATCGAATTTCTGGATAATTTGATTGTAAAAACACTACTGTATCATCTGTAGAACCATCATCACAAATAATACATTCAACATCTTCTCTAAGTAACAAATGCTGAATTTTAACCAAAGTAAATTCTAAATCAGATTTACGGTTTTTGGTGGTAATGAGGATGGAGAATGTTGGATTTATCATTATTAATTGTTGCTATTCTTCAAATTCACAATTACCTTTTTCAGATAATCAACGGATAAATAGTCTGCCAAATCTTGTCTATTCAATTTCAAATCATTAGGATTTTGGTTCCATAATTGATAAAATTTTTCAATAATATCTGCGATTTTAGTAACCTCATCTACTTCTGCCCAATACGGATATTCACTACCCAATAATCGTCTTACCTCACTATAATAAGGAGCTAAAGACAATATTGGTTTATTAGCATCTATACAATGTGGAAACTTCGCAGGAAGAAAAGGGCTAATCTCCGCTTTTGACTCCAAAATGACATTCACCGAAGTATTTTTTTGAAGGTTATAAACGATATCAAAAGCCACATTTCCATTATAAATATAAATTTCAGGAGTATCACTTTCCCATTCTTTAAGCATTGCTACATGATAAGAAGCGTTGCCTAATAAAATTAATTTTGAATCTTTTTTTGCTTCTGGGTTTTTATTCAAAAACAATTTAAAACCCTCTATCAAACCTTCAGGAGACCTTTCTTTCATCAAATTACCTGCATGCAATAAATTGAATTTTGTAGTATCAAAATAATCTGGAAAATCATTATTCTGCAAATTATACGCTGCATTTTGATGAGGAATAATCACTCCCGTTTTTAAAAAATCAGGAAAATAACTCGACATCCACTCCAACAACAATTGACTTGGGAAAGCACTATACTTTGCTTTTTCAGAAACTTGGGTGAAGAATTTTTCCTTTTGTTTATAACTAGATTCTACCCAATTATAAGGTCTGGGGTAAAAATGAAATGGATAAGGATCATGGACATAAGTCATCCATTTAGTATGAAACTGAGGCATTTTTAGAAGCGCATAATGAGGTCTAAAACTTGCTCCTTTACTTAAAGTCAATACTAAATCAGCATTGAAATTACAATTGTTTAATGCTTTCTCTATACTCTTAACATCATTAAAAAAAGTAAAAGAAAAACCTAATATTCTCTCAAAAAATGGAACTGTATTTATGCCCGTATTTCGCTGTAAAACCCTTTGAAAACGACTCAAAAAATAGAAAGGGCTGTATTTTATTTCAGAAATAGAAAAACAAGTTATTCCTTCCAACTGAATAGGTTTCCGAGTATAATGATAAACCAAAACCTCAAAACCTGCTGCAATCAAATTCTTAATAAATGCAACATTAGCTTTAGAGCCACTGCTATCTTCTATATTTATGGAATCAACTACTACTAGTATCTTCATTTTACTGCTGTTTTAATAAGTAATCTGTAATTTGTTTGGATGCATTACCATTTCCATACGGATTCTCAGGATTTTTAAAACCCGTGAAATTATCTAAAATACTTTGAATGTTATTTACAATTATAGTACGATCTGTTCCTACCAAAGTTGAAAATCCAGCTACTACTCCCTCTGGTCTTTCAGAAACGGTTCGAGTAACTAAAACGGGTTTTCCTAATGATGGTGCTTCCTCTTGAATACCTCCTGAATCAGTAACTATCAAAAATGATTGCTGCATCAACCAAACAAAAGCAGGATATGACACCGGAGATAGCAATAGAATATTTTTTTTATTAGATAACAATTCATAGACAACTTCTTTTACATTCGGATTCAAATGAACAGGGTATACAATAATTACATCATCACGATGAGAGATTGTTAACAAGGCTTCACAAAGGTTTTTCATTCCTTCACCAAAATTCTCTCGGCGATGACCTGTTACTAATACAATCTTTTTGTTCAATGGAATTGTATTTTTTAATTCTTCAATCTCGGGAAGTTTATACTTTTCATTTCCAATTTTAGCAAGCGTCCAAAACAAGGCATCAATAACCGTGTTTCCAGTTTCAACAATTGCATTGTCAGCTATTCCCTCGTTTAACAAGTTTTGAGCAGCTTGTTTTGTTGGTGTAAAATGAATATCGACAATTCGGCTAGAAATTTGACGATTGACTTCTTCTGGGAATGGGGCTTGCTTATTATATGTTCGTAATCCAGCCTCTATATGCCCAACTTTTATACCCAAATGAAATGCTGCCAAAGCCACCATCGCTGAAGTTGTAGTATCTCCATGTACCAAAACTAAATCAGGTTTTTCTGTTGACAAAACGGCATCCATCTTCGAGAGAATCCTAGCGCTAAGATCATTCAAGCTTTGATTGGCTTGCATCAAATCAAGATCATAATCTGGAATTATTTCAAAGAAATCCAGAACCTGATCTAACATCACTCGATGTTGTGCCGTAACACATACTTTCATATCAAAATTACTTTGTTGTAATTCGTGATAAAGTGGTGCCATTTTTATAGCTTCTGGGCGAGTACCAAAACACAGAAGGATTTTCATTTTTTAAACCTTTTTTTTATTTTGTAAATAGGCAGTCGTAAAGAATAAGATTTGTAAAAAGAAACCCATTTTAATTTTTGCAAAATATTCAAGTCCAAGATTTCGATTATTCTATTATACAAATCAAATTCTTTAAAACCTACAGAATTGGTTATAAAATATCGAATCAATGTTTCGTTAAGCAAATGCTTGTCTTTAAGATTTTGTAAAACTAAAACAATTGCATCTGCCTGTGAAGCTCTACGAATAGGGTTATTTGTAAAAAACTCGCCTGTATTTGAATTTGGATGTTTTCTATTAAAATACAAAATTGAGTCTATTATGATTCCTTTAAAATTCTCAGAAATAATACGACTATAACATTCCCATTCTTCAGCGTAAAGTAGATTTTCATTGAACCTAATTTCTCTAAAACACTTACTTTTCCACATTACAGTACAAGAAGCAAGTCCAATTTTTTGAGTGATGACTTTCTCAATATTATCTTTAGCCAAACTTTTTTCTATAACTAATACAGTTTGATGTTTCTTAATTGAAGGACTTACTCCGTTAAAAGATAACTTTTGATAATGGCAAAAATCTAAACTTTCATTATCAAGAGACTCCAAACAAATTTTTAAATTATCAGCATGGACAATATCATCATCATCAAAAAAAATTATATAATCGCCTTTTGCTATATCAAGTCCGTAATTTCTGCATCCTGGCAATCCTTTTGTATAACCATCAGGACGCTTTAAAAAAGTAAACCTAGAATTTTGCTCTAAAATAGGAGTAATAACCTCTAAAGTATTATCGGTTCCTCCGTCATCAATAATTAAACATTCCCAATCTTGATATGTTTGATTTTGAATCGAAGACAAAGTTTCCTGAATAAAATGGCTTCTATTATAAGTTGCCATAATTATAGTTACTTTGAGTATCATAACTATTTAAAAAAAAAATTAGAAACTCTATTATAAAACTTTTTAAGTTTTTTCTTAATCGAAAAAGAATGGTTTTTCAAATATATTATTTTTCTTTCATTAAATTCTTTCAAAAAAACTCCCTTTTTTATCACCTCATTTATCCTATCAGTATTCTTAGTATCTATCCCGTAGGTCCTTGCATACCATGTATGATATAATACTATATCCGTATTTAATCCAAATACAGTTGTCGTTTCTAAATCATTTTCAAAACCACTGGTTGTTGCGTTTAAAAATTTAAAACTTATATTTTTTCTTCTTAACCAGATAAAAAAACAATAATAGTTTTCGAATAAAGACGATGTGGAATAATTAAATTTTAAATCTTCTAAATTCTCATTAAATTCATTTTCCACCAGATAATTATGCTTAATAAACTCTTTTTCATCATAAAAAGAGTTTATTTTTTCAAAGTCC
Source organism: Flavobacterium sp. WC2509 (assembly GCF_052683105.1). Classification (NCBI taxonomy): domain Bacteria; kingdom Pseudomonadati; phylum Bacteroidota; class Flavobacteriia; order Flavobacteriales; family Flavobacteriaceae; genus Flavobacterium; species Flavobacterium sp. WC2509. The sequence goes on from NZ_JBQZFG010000001.1 coordinate 1,416,400, forward strand.
AAAATACAAAAAAAAGGATTTATTAAATAAGGGTTTTTACCTCTCCAAGACAATATACCTCCATCTCGTATTCCCGCAACACCATATTTTTTTTCTTCCATCTCCTTTATAATAGAAAAAATACTTCCAGTATTCATAAAAATTACATCTTCATCAGCCATAATAATCCATTTAATTTTTTTGGACCGCAATTTTTTAAACATAAATTTAATACTGTTTAAACCAAATAAACCATCTGAACCATCAATTACAAAAAGCTTGATATTAACTGGAAAAAAAGCCACTGTCTTTTTAAAGAGTTCCATGTTACTGACAGTCGTAATAATTGCAATGGTTTCTTTATTCAAATTTTGACCCATGCAATTCATTTTAACAGAGATTTAATTATTCTAAATGGTTTTAAAATAGTCATCCCAATTCTATACTCAATCCTTCGTAGGTTTTTCAATTTTTCGGTTTCTTCTCGTTCGATTCTTGACAACATAAAAGTTACAAATGAATGAAAATGAATCTTATATAATTCTTGATGTTTTAGATAAATATATTCCAACAATTCATATTTCTTACTATTAGCAATAGTTGTTGTTGAATTATTTTTTTTTCTATAATTATACAAAGGTTCTTGAATTACTTTTGTATAACCTCCATTTTTTAATAATCTAATAAAAAATTCCCAATCTTCAAATCCTTTTCTCATGCTCTCATCATACCCCCCCGAATTTACCCAATCAGATTTTTTGAACAATGATGTACCTAGTGCATTATTAGCACCTAAAAAATCAGAAATTTCACCTCCCTGTGTCTTATAAACAGATGAAGTACCATCTTCCAAAAGTAAGTTTGCAAAACAACTTACTATTTTCACCTCATCATCATTTAAAAAAAATAAAATTGCCTTTTCACAAAAAGTTAATTCAAAATAATCATCGCTGTCTAATACTAGAATATAATTTCCTTTCGAAGCTTTAATACCTACATTTCTCGCTTTACTTTGCCCTTGATTTTCTTGGGTAATAAGTTTTGTTATTTTGGGTTCCAACCTTTTTAAAACTTCTTTAGTTTTTGCATTTGAACCATCATCAACAACAATAACTTCTTTATTAACATACGTTTGATTTAATGCAGAATTTACAGCTTGTTCCACATATTGCCAATCATTATAACATGGAATTATTATTGATATTAAACTTTGCATAAAATATTATTTATTCAAGATATTTTTCCCCTTTTTGTCTATTAAACAAAACTTTTGCTTCTAAATCTTCTTTAGCTAATAAATTTGCTTTAGTCCAATTAACTTTAAAATCAAATAAATCAAATTTTATTATACTTATTATACTTCGTTTCAAAAAAAAATATTTCAGCTTACTAACATTCTTGTAATTGTCATTATTAACATTACTATAGCTAATTCTAAAATTGTTTAAAAATTTAGCATAATATCTTTCACTGCCTTTTATTACAGCCTTAGTATTATTATTTTCACTATCGTGTTTTATACAAACTGTTGGAACGATTCCTATTTGAAAATTATGATATAAAACTCTTTGACAATAATTATCATCTTCACCGTATAAAAAAAAGGCAGAATCAAATCCTCCAACATTTTCTAATACAGTTTTAGGAATTAACCAAGCTGCAGCATTAATCATTGGCAAGTTATAAATATCTTTTTTAATTTTATTCAAAACAAAATCTGACACAAACCTACGCCCCGAAGATTTACTTATATAATAACAAAAACTTTCATCCAGTTCGGTAGCATTCCCATTAGTATGTATAGGGCTTAAGATGCCATACTCTATATTTTCCTGAGATACTTTTATCAATTTTTCAATTGTATCTTTTTCAATAAAAGCATCTTGATTCAATAAAAAAACATAGTCTGAAGATTCTTTCAAGGCCAATGAGATACCAATATTATTGGCTCTGCCAAAACCTAAATTTTCTTTTTGATCAATAAGAGACACTTGAGGGAAGTTTGATTTTATAAATTCAGCTGTACCATCTGTACTGCAATTATCAACCACAATTATTGAAATAGGAATCGAAGAATTCAAAACACTATTTAAACAATCTTTAATCCATTTCATCCCATTATAAGTTACTATAATTACAGATGTTCTCATGTTTTTAATTTTTTAAATAAATTAATGCTTTTTTAAATAAATTAATATTTGATTTAGAAAATGGTTCTTTCAAAAATATTTTTAAAGAATATTGCAAAACTGTTTTTTTATTGCCCTTTGTTAATAAACAATTATTAATTAATCTTTTAGAACTAAACATTTCTGCATCAGAATCTATAAAATTATCTATAGCTATAGGCAAAAATTTATGATAGTATTTATGCACTCTTATCATTGATTCTAGCCATTGACGATTCAAATTTCCAATAGAAAAATGTTCGATTAATATTTGATTCGTAATACCTATTTTATATTTTTTCCTTAAAACTTCAATAGCAATATTAAAATCATAATTATGAAATCCTTTTAATTTTTGATCAAAAGCAACATTCATTTCTTTCCGCAATGCTAAAAAAACACCATCAGCAATAACAGCTTCATTTAAAATACTGTTCTCAAAACCAAATTGTTCTTTGGTTATTTTTCCATTTGGATAATGCTGTATTATATTAATTGATTTGTATTCATTTTTACAATCCCACCAGCCTGATGGTACTCTAGTTTTTTGGCTGGAACCAGCAACTCCTATCAATCCATAATCGTGATTAGTCTCAAAAATATCTGATATTACATTACCCCATCCTTTTGTGTGAAATAATATATCATCGTGAACAAAACATAAGTATTTGCCCTTACTCTTTTCAATTCCTATATTATAAGCTTCAAAAATAGAGTATCTATTTTCAGAATTATCGATTATTATTAATTCAAAATCAGAGCCTATAGTTTCATTTATATTTATCGATAATAGATCGGGAATTGTATTTTTTCGTGAACAAATAATTATTGAAATCATTTTAAAAAATTACTGATTTTTATTCTAATTCTCTTTCGAATATTATATTTTTCACAATAAATATCAAACACTGTAAGCATAAGCAAATATCCTTTTATCTTCTTTGATGATCGTATTAAAAGTAATGCTTTTTCATGTTTCAAAACCCTAATAACATTAACATTACGCCTTTTAATTCCATTATAAGAGGAATCTAAAACATCTTGTTCCCTTATAAACTGCATCAAAACCTTTCGCATATTGAAATCAATATCAATAATACGAATTCGATTCTCAGATTTTAGCGCATTCGCAATAACACTACTGCTATGATATCTAAAATGGTTTAAAGATTCTGCTATAAATGCAATTTTATAATTGACAATCAATTTTAAATATAACATCCAATCTCCGCAATATCGAAATTCTGGATCTATACTTAAATAGCATTCATTTTTTATTGCTGTTTTTTTGAATACCACAGCACTAACATTTGGAATCACATTCCTATCTATTAAAAATTGTTCTATAAACAAATTTCCCTGCATGGTGAAATTATCTAAAAACAGATTTTGTGAATCTAGATTTTGGGTGTAACTTATCCAATTACCAGTTATATTATTATTTTCATCCACTTTATTAGACTGACAATAAGACATAACAACCTCTTTGTCATTTAAAAGTGGCTTAACCACCTCTTCTAAAAAATTAAGTTCACAAAAATCATCCGATTCCGCTATCCAAATCAATTTACCTTTGGCTAAATCAATCCCTTTACTCCATTGAACAAATGTATTACCTGAATTTATCTCATTAAAAACACAACAAGACACTTTTGGATGATTAACATATTGCTCTAAAATGGCTACACTATCATCTGTACTTTTATCGTCGAGCAAAATTACTTCAAAATCTTGAAACGTTTGATTAAAAACAGATTCTAACCTTTGAACCAAAAAAGTTGAATGATTGTAATTCGGAATAATTATGGATACTAAAGGACTTAAGTTCATTTAACAAAAAATAAGCTAAATTATAGATGATTATATTACTAGTAAATTTATTTAAGCATTTCTTTTATAGCTTCCAAATATTTAGTTCCCCACTTTTGACAAGGTTCTAAATGATTTCCTTCCGCCCATTCATTCCATGCATTGATGAATAAAAAATTTTCAGGGACTTTATTCCATGGATAATTCTCTTTAATATGAATTAACCATTTTTTAAATAGTATCGGAGTAGAATCATGTAATATGAAATTATTTTCTTTCCTCCTTGCACAATTGTCCCACATTGGAGTTATTCCAGGATATATATTATCTCTAAATTCTTTTTTGATTTGATTTGATACATAGGCAGAGTAATCTATATAACATTTCTGCTCAGAATCTTTAATCCTTAGCTTTTTTTTAATTTCACGAAAAATTTTATCTTTAACAGTATTAGGATATGGAATAGTTGCGGGGAAATTAATTGAATTAGGCTGAAATTCAAATGCAAAATCAAAACTCAAACTTTGAGGACTAAAATGATTTTCTCCGTTAAGGGCATATCCTATATACAAATCTGGAAAACCCGCATCGTAAACAGCTTTTCTCCACATAGAAATTGTTTTCTGAATATCTGGAAATAAATTAGGCCTATAAACAATAAAAACAGGTTTACCTTCTACTTTTATATATCTTTCATCTCTAAAATAAGAAATCAAATGTTGAATATGTACCAAATCATCATCAAAATCATACTCTTGTTTAAGAAGCACTTCTTTATCTAAACCATCCCAAGTTCTAGTCCAATTTTCATTTGCCCAACACATTAAAAAAGGTAAATCTTCTTTGGCGTTTCGCATTTTTCGGTCCAGAGGTTGCTGCAGAATTCTTTTTCCATTAAACCAATAATGATAATAGCAAAAACCATGAATTCCATAATCTTTTGCCAATTGTTCTTGTGCTAATCTTGCTTCTTCTAGTCTTAAATCGTAAAAACCCAAATCGGCTGGCAGATGTGGCTGATAATGACCCTCAAATCTAGGTTGAGCTTTTGTCACATTAGTCCATTCTGTAAAGCCTTTACCCCACCATAAATCGTTCTCTGGAATGGGATGAAATTGTGGTAAATAAATTGCTATGGGTTTTATATAACTCATTATAATAATGCTTTATTAAATTCATTATAAACATATTGTTTATCTGAATGTGTTTTCAATAAAAACTGCTTAGCATTTTTTCCTTTTTCAATTGTATAATTTGAATCATCGTAAAAGGATAAAATAGCATTAGATACTGCTACAATATCTAAAAATGGTACTATAACTCCTCCATCACTATCATTAATAAAATCGCTACTGCCACAAACTTTATCAAAACAAATAGAAGGTTTTGCACATTGAGCTGCTTCTAAAATAACTAATGGGTAAGGATCTTCTCTAGATGTTAACAGAAACAAATCAATTTCCTGATAAAAAGAATCCAAATTATCTGAAGATGATTCAAAAAAAACCTTTCCTTCTAGATTAGCCATTTTAATTTGATATTGTAATCTAATTAATTCCAATCCATTATTGGCTCCTTTCCATCTAAAAATAATGGAAGCATTTGGATGTCTTAAAAATATGTCATTAGCTACTTGTAAAAACAAGTCAGGTCCTTTACGCCAATCAATTGTACCACATCCTCCTATAACAAAGCGATTTTTATTTTCTTCCCCTTCAAAAAACAAAATATTTTTATTTTCTATAAAATAAGGTATTTTTAAAATCTTATTTTCTAATATATTAAAATCCCTACACAAAAATTCTTTTACTAAAATACTAGGAACCCAAAACTTATCTGAGCTTTTCATAACCGCATTAATTCCACTTGAAGTTGTATAAGTTTTACTTGCTACTTCAAGTTCATGAATATAACTTATTATCTGCCCTTTATAATTAACTCTTATTTTTTCTAAAACATCTCCATTAGTTATTGTATTTGAAATGATATAATGGTATTGATTTAAAAACTGCTCATCTTCTAATAACGATTTGGTTTTGAATAATTTATTTTTTACAAAATTGAATCTCTTCTTTTTATGTTGATACAAGCAATAAGTGGGTACTAAATTTTTAAAATCATTTTCTAAGACTCCTCCTTTTTTTAAAAGAAAGTTGACTTCATATTCATTAAAAGACAATAACATCTTTACCAAATTCAAAAGTAAAATAGGAGCTCCAGTTCTTGAAGCATCATGAGATATGAATAGAATTTTTTTCATCTTAATAAATTAGCATTTGAATCTTGTTAATAGAAACTTTTTAAACAAATGCTTATAATAATTTGTAACACTGCTATTTTTATACAAATCTGCTAAAATTGAATGTGTATTGATTTTCTTTCTTACAACAACCTTTTCAAAATTACTTTTTAAAAACAACTCATTATCAATTGTGTCAATAAAATCAAGATGCATTTTATACGCCTTAATTAATGAAGCATTATTATTTTTTAGGGAGCCATGAATACTTCCAGAGTTAACCCTATAAACACTCATAGAGTCCTTTAACACCATCATTTTTTTATTTGAACGATAAAAAATTAATAACATTAATCCTAAATCTCCAAAATGAATTTTTTTAAACCATTTAGGAATAGGTTTCAGGTACTCTATTTTAAACATTAAAGAACAAGTCGCTGTTAGATTATTGATAATATAATCTTCTATCTGTTTAGTAGTATTTTGATTTATACTAGGAAAAAAACTACTTGAATTGGTCACTTCATTTTTCTCTTCTGCAACATGAGTACACATAACATAATCGGGATTCGCTTCTAGAAAATCAACTTGTTTTTGCAGTTTCGATGGATCTGTCCAGTAGTCGTCGCCATCACACAAGGAAATATATTCCCCTTCACACATCTCTAAGGTACTTATAAAATTTTGTTTACCTAGAATTCCCTCTCCACGGGCATCTCGTAAATTAAGCTTTATCAAATCAGGATATTTATTCACATATTCCATTAGTATTTCTCGTGTCCCATCAGTGGATTTATCATCACCAATAACTATTTCCATCGAGAAATTGACTTTCTGCATCAAAACCCCATCAATACATTTTGATATATAATCTTTTTGATTATACGTAATAATATGACAACTTAATTTTTTTCTCATTGATTAATCCATTCAGCAACTCCTATACCCGTTTTTCCAAACCCATTGCCATTATAAAATAAGTACTTTTTTTCTTTAATTTTAATAACTGAAGGATATGTTTGCATTTTACTATCCCAGCCAGATTTAGACAATTCAATGCCACATTTATTATCTAATCTATTCCATTTTATTCCATCCACAGATTCCGCATAACCAATTCTATAACTTTCTTTTCCATCGCGGTAATCAAAAGATCCTCTATAGGTAAACCACATTTTGTAAATACCCTCCTCAATTATTACGCTTGGTCGTGCTGTACACTGATACTTTTCTGCTGGAGGAATACATGTTATATTTGGTCGGATCCAATTTATTCCATCATTAGAATATGCATATTTTATTTCATAAAGTGGTTCAGGCTTATTTTTAACAACTACAAATCCTGTACTCGATGCATACCAAAGATGCCATTTTTCACCTTCTTTTAAAACAAAAGGTGAAGCAGTAAAAAAAGGTTCATCTCTATTTCTTTCTACGATAGCTCCTTGAAATGCTTTTTGAAACGTTAATCCATTATCATTGCTTATAGCTAATCCTATCGCATTCCTATATGGAACAGAAACACTTGGATTCCAGCCTACATAATATAAGTAAATACAATTTTCAGAAACTCTAACAGCAGAGCAAGGCATGATTCCATCATCATCAAAAGTCCCTAATTCGCCTAGTTCTAAAATTGGTTTATCATGAATATATTTAACATTAGTTGGATTACTTGAATCAACATCAAAATAAGTTGGAATACTTTTCCCATCTTTATTTCTGGGTGCATAATAAACTCTAGTAATAAAATCATCAATAGCAATTGCCGTTGGGACACATGCGTGGGAAATCATTAAATCATTATAATTCTCAACATTAATTATAACTCCTTTTTTAGACCACATATTAACCATTTGTTTTATGTGATATACTATCAATATCAATACTTTTTCCTTCCCTCATAATTGATTTAGCTCCTAACCAAATACTAAAATCTGGAGTATCTTTTGTAATAATTGCTCCCATACCAATTAATGATCCTTTTCCAATTACAGTTTCATCTCTAACCGTTGCATTTACTCCAAAAAAAGAATTCTCGCCAATTTCACAACAACCAGATATTACTACTTGTGAAGTAATAAATACATGATCTTTAATTTCTGTATGATGACCTATATGATTACCGCTCCAAAGAATACAATTATTCCCAATTTTAACAAATGGCTGAATTGTATTATCTTCAAAAATAAAACAATTTTCTCCTATGCATAAATCTGTCCATGTTGTTGCTTTTGATGATACATAACTAACACATTTATAACCTTTTGATTTCGCTTCCTCAAATTTTGCTTTTCTAAAATAACTCATTTGCTTAAAACTTATTGGTAAAAACATTTTATATTCTGACGGAGGAAATAATTTTTCTACTTCTTCAAAAGCAACTACTGGTAATCCTCGATAATTGTCATCTGTAATGTAGTTTTTATCAACTGTAAAAGCCACAACCTCATGAGGTGAATCATGTTCAAAATAAAAGTGAGCTAAACTTGCTAGTTGGCTTATGCCAAAAATTACTATCTTTTCCATTTTATATTAATTCATAATTATTGAGAATTCTTTTTATACTTGAAACATCATTAAACATCAATATGTCGATTATAGATAAATTAGGTACAAAGTCATCATTAAATTGTTTATACTCAATTTTTTTTGATTTTATAAAATTTAAAACAATCCCTTTCTCTGAGAATTCTTCTTTTGAATATAAATCAATTCCTCCAATTAGATTAATATAATAATTGGCTTGTTCTTTCATACAAATGTCCAATATTCTATCTTGAGAAGATAAATATTGATTGCCATATATTACAGAAGAATCCTCAAAAACCGTATTAATTCCAATAAACTCAGAGACCAATTTTAAACTTTTTACAGCTATTGATGAAATATATTCTTCATTAATTTGAAATATATTTTGCAAAAGTAATATAACATCGTTGTAAAATGGAGCCTTACCATAATTTTGCTCAATTGTTTTTAAAAATTTACTTGACCAACTATAATAAATCTTTTCATGAATTTTTATATTATTTATTTTATCAAAAGAACTTTGGTTATTTAATGGAACAGTAAACAAATATGGCAAATTGTTAACCAAGATGGTATTTCGGTTAATCCATCCTTGCTTGATGAAATTAACATCGTCATAAATAATAAATTTATCCACTGCATTAATTAATTGAAAATAACCCAAATATGGAAATAAATAGGGTTGCATGATTGCTACTTTCATTACAAATTGGCATTTATAAGTGAAACTATTTCTTGTAATTCCGAAATTGACAAGCCTACATATAAAGGCAAACAGATAATTCTAGAAGCAATCCTTTCCGATATAGGCATTATTTCTCCTTTAGTATATTCAATTGTATTTAACGAAGGATAAAAATAGCGTCTTGGAAAAATTTGATTATCATTTAATATTTTTTCAACTTTAAGCAACCCCTCTTCAGTTTCAAAAATTATGGGATAATAACTGAAATTCCAATCTGTATTTTCCCTTATTTTTATAACTTGAAGTTTTGATAAATTTAAATTTGAGTTGTAATAATCTACCACTTTTTTTCTTTCAGAAAATATTTCTTCTATATAAGGCAAAACCGACAATCCCATTGCAGCTTGCAATTCCGTCATTTTACCATTTATTCCTAATCCATAAAATGCTAATGCTGTTTTATGCCCAAAATTATGGCTATAAAACAATTGATGCTGTAAGTCTGGATCCTTAGCAAACATTGCTCCTCCTTCTCCAGTATGAAACAACTTGGTCGCATGAAAACTACAGGTATTTATATCTCCAAAGTCAAAAATTGATTTCCCATTATAAGTTACTCCAAAGGCATGAGCGGCATCATAAATTATTTTTAAATTATATTTTTCTGCAATTTTTTGAATAACCTCAACATTACATGGATTACCAAAAACATGCGTCGCTAAAATGGCAGTTGTTTTAACTGTAATAGCTTCCTCAATTTTTGTTTCGTCTATTGTTAAATGTTCAGGATGAATATCCACAAAAACAGGTGTGCAATTTTCCCATACTATTGCTGCTGTCGTAGCTACATAACTAAATGGTGTAGTTATAATTTCTCCTTGTTTTCCTAACAATTTGAGGGCAATTTGTAAAGGTACAGTTCCATTACTGGTTACAATGATATTAGAAACTTCTAAATATTTTTTTAGTTTTTCTTCCAATTCCAAAACTAACTCACCTCTATTCGTAAGCCATTGATTGTCCCAAGCACGTTGTAATTGCTTATGATATTTCTCAATGGGCGGTAAAAAAATTTTGGTTACATTAATCATTAGCTTTCTCCGTTATTTGCCAATCTGCTTCTAAATGGAATGGAACCCACATTTCGGTTTCACTTTCAATTTGAAAAATATCGACATTATTTATTCGCAATATAGGAGATTTATTTTCAACATGACTCACTGATAAATCATAGGTATAAATTCCCTGAGCAAATAAAACTTTAGGTATTTTTATCTTTACAAACAATTTGTCATTAATAAATTCAGAACTCCCTTTTTCATTAAAAACTGCTGCAATTGGACGTTGCTCCTTATCTCTAAATTCAATATAAATCAAAGGGAATTTTAAATTGTCTCCTTTAAATTCAATTTCTAATTCAATAATTAAATCGTCTCCTCTTTGCAAAGTCGTATTATTACTCCCATTTAGAGAATGCTTTATCAAACTAAATGTTCCGTCATCGAACATTATATTTTGGTCATTGGAATTAAATCGATTATAATAAGAATTTATACCTTTACTTACCTCTTTTCCTTGAAAAACAGCTACCCCTTTCTCCATCAACATAATTTGATTTGAAACTCTGGCAACCATTGGCATCGAATGAGAAACAAAAACTACAGCAGTATGTGGCAATAATTGATCTATTTGCTTAAAACATTTCAAAATAAACCCTAAATCCCCAACAGCCAAAACCTCATCAATAATAAGTACATCTGGTTCCATCTGTGCTGCTATGGCAAAACCCAAACGCACCTTCATTCCAGAGCTGTAATTTTGCACTGGCATATCGATAAATTCTTCTATCTCAGCAAAAGCAATAATGATATCTAATTTAGCTTCTATTTCTTGCTTGCTAAACCCAATAATAGCAGCATTATTATAAATATTCTCTCTACCTGTAAGGATTGGATTAAAACCCGCACCCAATTCTATCAAAGCTCCTACTTTGCCATACATTGTAACACTACCTTCGTCAGGAGCTATCAAGCCATTTAATATTTTAAGTAATGTACTTTTTCCTGCACCATTATGTCCAATAAGTCCCAAACATTCGCCACGGCGCACTTCAAAATTAATATCTTTTACAGCCCAAAATTCATCGTTTCGCAATGATTTATCTTGTCTCTTCCTTGTGATACCACTAAAGACATCATACAAGCCGTACAGTAAACTTTTCTTGAGGTCTTTGGCAAATTTCTTAGAAACATGATCTACTTTTATCAATACTTCTCCCATAATTAGCTCATTCTCTCGGTTAGTATTGGCATCGAAACTCTATATACTACTAAAGCAATTGTGCATAAAACAATTGTTATTAAAAGACCAAAAGACCAAAAATAAGGGTTTTCTATACCGTAGCCAGTTAGCACATTGCGCATATCAACAATAATATAGCTCAAGGGATTCCATAACATTACTTTACGCATCAGCCCATCAGGAGGCACGGCATATACTACAGGTGTAGCGTACATTAAAAACTGTAAGGCTATAGGTATCAAACGGCTAATATCGGTATACAACAAACTTATTGGCATTAATAAAGTTCCTATAGCCACAAAAAAAATAATTGATAAAAACAAAAGAGGTATAAAAAATAGAATTTCTATAGAAGGAACTATTTTAAAGAAAATTAAAAAAAGGACTATCAATCCAATTTTAATTAGAAAATTAAAGAAAAACTTAATTAATCCAAGAGTAATTAAAGCCTCTTTGTCAAAGTTAATTTTAGTGATAATACTTTTATTAGCATTCACACTTTGTGACGTCAGGTTGATACATTCTCCAATAATACCCCACAAAGTTGTTCCTATTAACACAAAAGCAGGATAAGGCACATTCGTAGCTGTCATCTGAATAGTCCCCGATGATTGTAAAAAGATCCAAACCAAAGAATTGATTAGTACAGGGAAAATTGCCCAAAACACACCTAAAAAAGATTGACGATACTGAGCTTTTATGTCTCTTTTTGCTAATTGCTTGGCTAAATAAAAAGAGTCTTTAAATCCTTTTACACTAGATTTTATTATGCTCAAAAAACTATAACTATTAGAACTTGTATAAATATGTTTTTCTAGATTCATTGTTCTGTTACAGGATTATTCAAACAGCCAATTGGTGTTTTGAGAAGAATTAGTATTCATTAGTATTTGTAGCAAAAAACAATATGTATAATATTATTTATCATTAATATATAAAGCAAAATTACAATTTTAAAAAGAGTGATACTATCTGCAACATTTAATTATTGTATTGAAATAAGGCTCTAAACAGCTTTTTCATAGTTATTCAAAAACTGGTCTCAATCTCAATATTTTGATTGCAAACCAAAACAATAAATTATTTTTTTTGAATACCTTTTTTTAACAATTTCCAGACAAATTCTTCAAATAAACGGCATCGCTTCGCGATTCAGACTCACATAATCAGTTGAATTCAAACGAAATTTTTATCGGCAAATATACTTAAATTAACCTATGAGTTTAATTATTAAAAAAGACTATTTACAATTTTTTACGTACGAAAAAACAAACAATAAAAGCAAATAGGACTAAATATAATAAAGAAAGCACTATCTAATATGTTCCTGTACTTCAAATACGACAAGAAATCCAATTCCACGAATTCACTGGAATATTTTTTTGGGCATTTAAAGGGCAATCTAACATTCAAAAAGGATTTAGGTTGGCAAACCGTAAGAACTTCATCAAATGACATCTGTATTATAGTAATCAAACTTAGGATGTTTTTTTAGGCATTAGGTACACCAAAAAATGTATAAAAAAGGGCAGATAAAACTGCCCTCATTTTTTGTATGTACATCAAATCTATTGCTGATTGATTGCTCCTCGGCAGAGCTGATTCCCTCTCCCTCTTCAATTTTATTTTAAAATATAATCAATCTAAAATGAAAATCTGTCAACTATTTTTGACACATTACACAAAAAAGAAAGAGACCCGAAGTCTCTTTCTTTTTTCAATTAATAGATCTTTTCTAAATGATTATTTATTAATTAGTTTTTCAAGTTTCTGCATCATTTCATCTTTCTCTTTCAGCATTCGCTCGTACAAAGCTATCTTTTCTTCATGTAGTGCAATCAATTTTTCAATCGAATGATATTAATTGCTCAGTAATTATGAATTACTGTAAGGTATATCAAAGGCGTATCAAAGGCATGGATAGTGTATGAATAATGTATGAAATAAAAACAGAAAGAGAATGCAAAACTATCGTTACGCACGATTACTTCCAATTGAAATTATACATATCTAACTACTAAGATCATCTTTAAATAGAAAAGGCTCACAAGAATAATCTTGTAAACCTTTTCTATTTGTCTTTATTTGAATCTTATTTATCCAAAATTTCAAAAGTAGAATTCATACTCTTGAACTCAGGAACTATAACTTTCATTTTGGCAACTATATCATCATTTCCAAAGAAATTTGCAATCCCAATCAGTTCATTAATATCAACATGCAAATTTTCGAATTCATCTTGAATTTCTTGAGCAATCATAATTTTTTCATGATACGTTGGAATCGTTTTTGCTGTATCATTAAGCAATTCCTCATACAGTTTTTCGCCCGGACGCAAACCAACTATCTCAATTTTTATTTCTTTATCAGGTATAAACCCTGCTAATTTGATCATTTTTTTAGCCAAATCTAAAATACGAACAGGCTTACCCATATCGAAAATATAAATTTCGCCTCCATTACCCATAGCTCCTGCTTCTAAAACCAACTGACAGGCTTCAGGAATCGTCATAAAATAACGAATAATATCAGGATGAGTAATAGTAACTGGTCCCCCATTGGCAATCTGTTTAGTAAACAATGGGACTACTGATCCATTTGAGCCTAAAACATTCCCAAAACGAGTGGTTATAAATTTGGTGGTGTTTTGTTTATTTTCATTTTGATTCTTTATTTGCAAAGATTGAACATACTTTTCAGCAATTCTCTTACTTGCTCCCATGACATTACTAGGATTAACTGCCTTATCAGTAGAAACCATAACAAATTTCACAACGTGATACTCACAGGATAAATCAGCCAAAATTTTAGTCCCTAGTATATTGGTTAAAATTGCCTGTGATGGATTTTCTTCCATCAAAGGCACGTGTTTATATGCTGCAGCATGATATACAACTTCAGGCCTATACATTTTAAAAACCTTTTCCATAGCTTCTTTATTACGAACGTCCGCTATGATATTTCGAATTTTTGATTTCGGATATTTTTTTTCTAATTCAAGACCTAAATGATGCAGAGGTGTTTCGGCTTGATCCAGAATAATTACTCTTTGAGGGTTAAATGTCAATACTTGCCTAACTATCTCACTTCCTATTGAACCTGCCGCTCCTGTAATTAAAACTGTTTTATCCCTTAATTGTCTGGAAATTGACTTTTTATCTAAAACAATCGGTTTTCTTTCTAATAAATCTTCAATTTGAATGTTTTTTACTTTTTGAGAAATCTCTTTCTGATTTTCCCAGTCAGTAATCAAAGGAACTGTGTAAACTCTATAATTAAATTCTAGACATTGATCTACAATAATTAATTGCTCATCCTTGCTAATACTTTTATCGGCCATAATAACTGCCTCAGCTCCTACAGATCGAATTAACGACGGTAATTTTCTCTTTTGAATTAATATTGGTAAATCCAACATTCTTTTAGATGCATTTTGATTATTTCTATCAACAAAACCAACTATTTTAAAACGGCTCGGTGTTTCAAATTTCAAAGCATTGGCTACAGAAATCGCATTAGCGTCTGTGCCATAAATAATGGTTCTGATTAATTTAGTTGTATTTTTATCAGACAAATACAATTCAAAAGTTTGCTTTACAACAACACGGTATAAAAACAAAGCGCAAAATGAAAGCACAATATTGATAAAAAGAGCTGTTGTCAAAAATATTCTTTCTTTATATAATAACTCATAAGTAAAATTAAAAAACAGAAAAACTATTAAAACCGACATTTGTGAAAACAAAAGCTTCACAGCATCATTATAAGATGAATGCCTTATAATGCCTGAATAGGTCCTGAATAACCAAAAAAAGAAAATATTACATCCCAAAAAAGAAACCGTAAAAAATACATCATGCGTAGTATTGATATATTTTAAACCCGTTCCTCTAAAAATAAGTAAGGTGAAAAAAAAAGTTATTATCAAGATAGAGAAATCAATCAAAACAATAATCCATCTAGGTAAATAACTCAGATTACGTATGTTTAATTTCAAATTATCTCTAGAAAAAAATCCAGTATCCATGGGATTTTTAAGCATATTATATTATTTTTAATTTCAAAAAGAAATATTGGCTAAAAAACAAAAATACAATTTATTATTCTTATTGAAATGAATTAAATAAACTAAATAATGTTTCATAAATAATTAACATAAAGAGAAATAGTAACTCCCTGAGTAAAAACTATTTTATAGTATTTAAAACTAAACTCTAAAGAAAAAGATTTATTTAATTTTATGCCTTTTAAAGATACATTTAAATGTGGTAACAATGATTTTAAAATCGGTATAAAAACTTTGATGATAGTAATAATCCAAATTCATTTTAACTTTATCTGGAAAAAGAACCTCATTATTATAAACTAAAGGATTGTCTTGTTTTTTTAACAATGCATCTTCATTAAAATATTTCAAAGAAGCCAAACTGGTTAATCCTGGTTTCAAACTAAGGACTTTTCTATTCTCTCCTTCCAACAAATCATAATAGCCTGCAATATCAGGCCTAGGCCCTACAATACTCATTTCTCCTTTCAATACATTAACGAGTTGTGGTAACTCATCTAATTTAAATTTTCGGAGTAATTGACCAAGTTTAGAAATTTTTGCTTCTTCAAAATCTTTAGCAACTTGTATGGTTCTAAGTTTATAGATTTTGAATACTTTCCCATGTTGTCCAATTCGTTTTTGAATAAAAAACCCATTAGTTTGAGTATCAATAATTGCTATAATCCAAGCAATAATTAATATCCAAAAAAAGAACAAAAGGGTTAATGTTGCAAATAAAATATCAAACAGTCTCTTTTTTACGCGTTGCAAATAAAAATTTATTTAGTAAAAAGCATACACTTTTTATATTAACAATAATTATTATATTTTTTCCAAAGCAATTTTCTGAACCACTTTATTTCTGATCCATATATAAAATGAAATTTGAAATAAAAAAAGAGAAATGATAATTGGAAGTGATAATTTTCCAATTTGTTGTAAATAGATTGATGAAATATTAATCGATAACTGAATCCCTGCGTACAACAAGGATACTTTAATGTGAGAATACCCCAATTCATTAGCCAAGTATTGATACAAATGAGATCTATGAGGTTCTAAAATATTTTCTTTCTTTTTGATGCGTGTAAAAATGGTAATCACGGCATCAATTCCATACACCGATAAAAACAACAAATAGCCTATTTGACCCGAATCTAAAATCGTTTTTATCATAAAATATCCTAAAAACAAAGCCATACTAATACTCCCGATATCACCAGCAAACGTTTTTGCTTTTTTTCTGACATTAAATATTCCAAATGCACAGCAAGACATTCCAACAGTAATTAACAACGGTAAACTCTCTTTATTTATTTCTAAAAAAGAAAAACTTAGAATAGCAACAAATGAATACAATACAGTTATTCCGTTGATACCATCCATAAAATTAAAGACATTCACCCAACCTATTAACAAAATAAAAACTATTGGTAAAGGCCAAATTACTTGCATAAATAAGCCTAAATCATAAAAAATTAATAAGATTGCTATAGCATGACAAATAAACCTTGGCAATTGAGAAATAGGTTTAATATCGTCAATAAAACTAACAATAGCTACTAAAAATACCGCTAAGGTCACTATCCAAGAAACATATCCCAATAAACAAGCAGTCAAAATTGCCAAAGGAAAAATAATTCCTCCCCCTCTCAAAGTAATTGCTGTATGAGATGAACGACTATTAGGCTTATCAATTATATTGAAATAATCAGCAATTTTGAAATAAATCAATTCAATACCTATAAATAAAAAAAGTAATGCAATATAGAACATAGAAAATATTATCAATTGTTGGCTTTAAATTGCCTTACTACATTAGTAAAAATTATTAAAACAACTAATTATTATAATTTATGCTTCAAAAGTCCCAATAAATATTCGCCATAACCCGATTTTTTCAAAGGTTCTGCTAATTCTTTCAATTCTTCTTCTGTGATAAAACCTTGTCTCCAAGCTATTTCTTCAATACAACCTACTTTTAGTCCTTGACGTTCTTCTAAAACCTGTACAAATTGTCCAGCTTGCATTAAACTATTAAAAGTTCCTGTATCCAACCAAGCTGTACCTCTGCTCAAAATTCCAACTTTTAAAATACCTTTTTCTAAATACACTTTATTTACATCAGTAATTTCATACTCTCCTCTAGCGCTAGGCTCGATGTTTTTAGCAATTTCTACCACCGAATTATCATAAAAATATAATCCTGGAACGGCATAATTCGATTTCGGCTCTAACGGTTTCTCTTCAATAGAAAGTGCTTTTAAGTTTTTATCAAACTCCACTACCCCGTATCTTTCGGGATCCGAAACATGGTATGCAAATACAACTCCTCCCTCAGGATTAGTATTTGACTGCAATAATTCATGCATATGAGCTCCAAAGAAAATATTATCCCCTAATACTAATGCAACACTATCCGAACCTATAAACTCTTCTCCAATAACAAAAGCCTGTGCTAATCCATTCGGAATTGCTTGTTCGGCATAACTAAATTGACAACCAATAGCTGATCCATCTCCTAATAATTTTTTAAAATTAGGTAAATCATGTGGAGTAGAAATAATTAATATTTCGTTAATTCCTGCCATCATTAATGTTGACAATGGATAGTAAATCATAGGTTTATCATAAACTGGCATCATTTGTTTACTCATGGCCAGCGTTAACGGATGCAATCTAGTGCCAGATCCTCCTGCTAATATAATTCCTTTCATTTATTTGTTTTTTGAGTTATGTATTATAATTCTTCTGTTACGAAATTTTACAAGAAATCAACTATGGTAATACTTTATTCAATAATTCCATACATTGAACTAAGCTTTCTTTATAATGCGGAACACTTACTCCAAATGTATTTTTAATTTTAGATTTGTCTAGTAAAGAATATTGTGGACGTTTAGCTGGTGTTGGATAAGCACTACTTGGAATACCTGAAATAGAACAATCAAACTCTCCAATCTCTTTTATAGCTAAAGCAAATTCGTACCAACTAATTTCTCCTTCGTTTGAAAAATTATAAATACCTGCCGTCCATTTAGGATGGCTTAAAATTACAAGAATAGCTTTTGCCAAATCTGCTGCATAAGTAGGACTACCTATTTGGTCATTAACTACATTTAAACTATCACGTTCCTGCATCAAGCGAGACATTGTTTTTACAAAATTGGCCCCAAAACTAGAATATACCCATGAAGTACGAAGAATAATTGCATCAGGATTCTCTCGTATACAAGCAATTTCCCCTGCTAACTTGGTCTGTCCATAAACATTTATTGGATTGGTTATCGCTTCTTCTTTCAAAGCAACAGAAGCAGTACCATCAAAAACATAATCTGTCGAAACATGAACGAACTGGCAATTATTTTGAGCACTCCACTTCGCCATAATCGCAACACATTGATGATTCAAAATGTCAGAGAGTTCAAATTCGCTTTCAGCACGATCCACAGCTGTATGTGCCGCACAATTAATAATTATTTGTGGATTCAAAATATCCAATTTAGAAGCTAATTCATCTAAATTAGATAAATCCAGTTCTTCCCTATCCGTAAAAATCCATTCAAACTGAGTATATTTCGTGGATAATACTTTTAATTCTGAACCTAACTGTCCATGAGCTCCTGTTACTAGTATTTTTTTCATTAAAATAAGCTATTACAATTTTCAATAGAAGGAAGAATTTGATCTTTTTCAGAAACAATAGCATCCTTTAAATCCATTCCCCAATCGATATTCAAAGATGGGTCATCATATCTAATTCCTCCTTCAGAAGCTTTATTATAAAACTGATCACATTTATACATTACTGAAGCTGTTTCACTGATAACAGAAAAGCCATGAGCAAAACCTTGAGGCACTAGCAATTGTTTTTTATTTTCTGCAGAAAGCAAAATACTAAATGCTTTTCCGAAGGTTGGAGAATCTTTTCGCAAATCGACAGCAACATCTATAATTTCTCCTTCTAAAACACGAACTAATTTCGTTTGTGCAAAAGGTGGATTTTGATAATGTAATCCTCTTAAAGTTCCTTTTTTAGAAAAAGACTGATTGTCTTGAACGAAATCAATATCTATCCCTAAATCTTCAAATTTAGTTTTACTATAAGACTCAAAGAAAAAACCTCTTTCATCGCCAAAAACTGTTGGTTCTATAATCACTAAATCATTTATTGGAGTTTTTTGTATTTTCATTGTATTAATTAATTTTTAATGAGGTCAAAAGTAGTTAATATTCCTAAAGTATGTATTGATAATCTTTTTCCTATTCTCAATTTTTATTTTTGTGTGTCTAAATTTTAATATATTATAAAGTACTAAATCATTTCTTTTATTATAAAAATTCTAAAGAATTTGATTCAAAAAAGCTAGCTAAATAATATTTTTAATCTCATTTAACTAATAATACTTTGCTAAAAGTGAATCAAAATATTATTTAAAGATCGTAATTAACATTTTACATTGTCTTTTAAAATTGATTCTAATTTATCTAACAACATTAATTTTGAAAAATTATCCTCGTAATAGCTTTTTGATTTATATTCCATTTCTAATTTCCTTTGTTGATCCATTTCTAACAACTCACTTGCCTTAAGCGCCAAAGAGATATAATCGCCTGCTGATACAGCAAAACCAGAACCAGATTCGTTTATTAATTTATTACCTTCTCCGTTCAATGCTCCCAAAATTATTTTTGCTGAAGCCATATATGCCTGTACTTTTGCTGGAACTGTCAAAGCAAAAACAGGTTCGTTTTTTAAAGTAACCAACATAATATCTGCTTTATCAAAAAATAAAGGCATTGTTTCTAATGGATATCTTCCAAGTAAGAAAACATTATTGATTTGATTTTTCTTTATTTCACTCCTAATCCAATCTATTTTTCTTCCATCTCCAACAATAATCCAATTTATTTTTTTAGACATTGTCTCTTGTGCTGCCTTTAAAATTGTTTCGAAATCTTGAGATTCACCTACATTTCCAGCAAACATAATGTTAAATCCTTTTGGTAAATCTGGAATACTTAAATTAGAATTAACTTTATTAGTATAAACTTCTTCTGCCCAATTAGGAAAATATATTATTTCCTTTGATTTATTTTTTAGCTTTCCGTAAATTGATTCCTTAAAGAATTTCGAGCTTATTAGTATTAAATCAGACTTGTTATAAATATTTTGAACTAATTTTTCTAAAAAACCGATAACTGTTTTATTCTTAAAACTACTTGCCGCCAAAATACTTTCAGGCCAAAGATCCAAAACCCATAACACTAATGGAGTATTATGTTTCTTTTTTGCCCACAAACCTGGTAAGGCCATCGTAACTGGAGACAATTGCTGAACAAAAATTATATCAAATTTCTCTCTTACCCTAAATATAAAAGTGAAATAGGAAAAAAGAACAAACGACAAATAATTTAAAATTAGATGAATTCCTTTACCGTTTTTTCTAGGATAAATTAAACTTCTAACAATTTTAGCTCCATTAATTGTTTCATTTTTTTTTCCAAAAAAACTGTAACCTTTATAAAACTTGCCTTCAGGATAATTTGGTTTTCCTGTTAAAACAGTCACTTGATGTCCTCTCTTTACTAAATCAAAAACAATCTCATTGCCTTTAAAAGTTTCAGGATAGAAATATTGGGAAACGAATAAGATTTTCATAATTAAATCAACTCATTCCAAACAGTTCTTTTAATATAATCCGTATAACTCAAAATTATACGAACCATTTTTTCAGAAACATTTGGCATAGAATAATCTGCTACAGGTCTAAAATTTCTTTCTTTACCTATTTTTTGATATTGTAATTGTGTTAATCCTTGCATAATTCTTTCTGGACTTAAACCAACCATCATCACTGAACTTTCTTCCATAGCTTCAGGTCTTTCATGTGCGTCGCGAATATTAAGGGCTCTAAAATTCAAAACTGAAGACTCTTCTGAAATAGTTCCAGAATCAGATAAAACAGCAAAAGATTTCATTTGCAAAGCATTGTAATCATTAAACCCTAATGGTTTTAAGAATTGCACATTTTTATGCATTTGAATATTTTTCTTATTAATCATATTTCTAGTACGGGGATGAGTACTTACAATAATTGGATAATTATACTTTTCAGCAATTAAATTTAAACTATCCATTAAACCTTGAAAATTTCTCTCGCTGTTAATATTTTCCTCTCTATGGGAAGAAACAACAAAAAACTTACCCTCTTCTAATTTTAATCTTTTCAAAACATCTGAAGATTCTATCGATGGTAAATAATGATTTAAGACCTCAAACATAGGCGAACCTGTTTTGATAATTCTATCAGCAGGTAATCCTTCTCTTAACAAATACTCTCTTGCAATATCACTATATGTCAAATTAATATCTGATACATGATCAACAATTTTTCGATTTGTTTCTTCTGGGACACGCTGATCAAAACAACGATTTCCTGCTTCCATATGAAAAATAGGAATGTGTCTTTTCTTGGCTGGAATTGCACAAAGACAACTATTTGTATCTCCTAAAACTAAAAAAGCTTCTGGCTTTTCAGATTCTAATAATGGATCAATTTTAATTAAAATTTGACCTACAGTTTCTGTTGCTGATTTCCCAGCAGCATTTAGAAAAAAATCTGGTTTACGGATTCCTAAATCATCAAAAAAAATTTGATTTAATTCATAATCATAATTTTGTCCAGTATGAACAATTACATGCTCAATTGCATCCGAACTATCTAAAGCCGCCATAACTCGTGAAAGACGAATAATCTCTGGACGAGTTCCAACTACAGTCATTACTTTTAATCTTGATTTCATTATATATAAGAAATTGTTATTTGATTTATATTAAACATTTTCAAAATAAGTATCTGGATCATTTGGATCATAAAATTCATTAATCCAAAAATTGGTATACAATACTTCTTCTCCAATATTTTTTATATTATGTGTATACCAGATTGGCATATCAACATAGGCTGGCTGATTTCCATCGAGATAAAAATCTAAAACTTCATCAGTACCAATTCGACGTAACTGAATTAAAGCTTTGCCTTTAATTACTGCAAAGCGTTCTATTTTTCGAGTATGATAATGATTTCCTCTTGTTATAGCTGGAACAGTTGTAGAAAAAGACACTTGCCCACCAACTCCTAAACGAACTATCTCGACGAATGAACCTCTTGAATCTGTATGTTCTACAAATTTTACTGGAAAGTGATTTTTTATATCCATGTAACAACGAAATGTATTGAATAAATTCAATTCAAATGTATTCGCTAAATTTGGAATAATTCCATTATTCTGGTATTGTGTTTTATATGATTCTAAAAGTGAAAGCAATTCTGAAACTTTTGCTTCTGAGGTATGCTCAACAATTACTTCTGACTTTCCTTTTTTACTTCTAATTTCAGAAATTATTATTTCTACTAATTCTCCAACATAAATTAATTTTAAACCACCATCTACATCAATAGTTGGAATTTCGTTATAAACTAATTTATGACAGAATGTTGCTACTACAGAATTATAGTTAGGATGCCCAAAAGGGCCAAAAACGTTAGGAATAATCATGCCTGTAAATTCGCCATCTGAATTATCCGCCCAATTAATCATTAATTCTCTTCCCTCTTTTTTGGATTTGCCATAAAGATTATCTCTATCTTCTTGTGTTGATGAAGAAAAAAGAAGATGAGCTTTACTATTTGTGACTTTAAGCGATTGAACCAATTTTAAAACCAAACTTAAATTAGTATCATAGATAACTTGTGGGTCGTTATGACGATTCATAGCTGCCAAATGGACAATTACATCACACTGCACTACAAAATCATTTAATTTAGCATCATCTTCAAAATACTCTTTCTTAAAATCAATTCGTTCAAACTCTTTTGGAAACAACCCTATTGTATTATACAAATGTGTACCAACAAAACCAGCTTGCCCAGTAATTCCTATTTTTAACATTGTTTAAGTTTATTTTTTAAAATAATCAATATCGTAACGAAATTCATCATTAATCTCACCAAGCAAATAATCGGCCATTATCAATAATTTAGAATTAGGTTCTAAAGATTGAATACTACTTATATAACCTGATGGAATATGAATTATATCTAATTTTTCTGCCTCAATTATAAAACTATCTATCTTTAATATTTTAGAAGGATTTTCCCAATTATCAACTTGAATTAACTCAATTTTAAATTTACCTGAAATTGCACAAAACCATCTTTGTTCTATTTTATGTCCCTGCCAGCCTCTAATAAAATCAATATCTTTATTCTCTATTATATATATTCTTTTGACTAAAGACGCATCAAAATCATTATTGTAAAATAAAAAACCTCTTTGGTCAGAATGGTAATTTCCCGTAATTAAGTTTGGTTCCATAAATTATATTAACCTGGCATTTGAGCTACATCTTCTCCAAAAACTTCTTTTCGGATTAATGGTAGCTTAACTAATAGTTTTTTCATTCCTTCAATACCTAATTGTTCTGTGTTGTGAGAATGATAATCTTCAATTAAAGAAACATCCTGTTCTCCTTCTGAAAAATATTGAGCATAATTCAAATCACGATTATCAGCAGGAATTCTATAAAATTCTCCCATATCCTCTGCTTTAACCATTTCTTCACGAGTACAAAGTGTTTCATATAGTTTTTCACCATGACGTGTTCCAATAACTTTAACATCATTATTGGCATTACAAAGTCCTTTAAGTGCTTCGGCTAAATCACCAATTGTTCCTGCTGGAGCTTTATTGACAAACAAATCTCCTTGATTACCATGTTCAAAAGCAAAAAGGACTAACTCTACTGCCTCGTCTAATGACATCAGAAAACGCGTCATTTTCGGGTCTGTGATTGTTAGAATTTTACCAGTCTTTATTTGATTTAAAAACAATGGAATAACTGAACCTCTGGAAGCCATTACATTTCCATATCGTGTCAAGCAAACTGTCGTTTTGTTCCCAAGAATATTTCTTGAAGCCGCAATTGCTACTTTTTCCATTAAAGCTTTAGAAATTCCCATTGCATTAATTGGATATGCAGCTTTATCAGTGCTTAGACAGATTACTTTTGCAACAGCATTAGCTACAGCAGCATCAATTACATTTTGAGTACCAAAAACATTTGTCTTTGTAGCTTCAAGTGGAAAAAACTCACAAGAAGGAACTTGTTTTAAAGCGGCAGCATGAAAAACATAATCCACTCCATGCATAGCTCTCTCAATACTGCTATAATCACGAACATCTCCAATATAAAATTTCAGCTTATCATTTTTAAGCTGATTTCTCATATCATCCTGTTTCTTCTCATCACGAGAAAAAATACGAATTTCGCTAAAATGTTCTGTATTCAAAAATCTGTTTAACACCGCATTACCAAATGACCCAGTTCCTCCAGTTATTAAAAGTGTTTTATTCTGTATTTTCATTATTGATTGATTTTAAAAATCTTATTTTTTTCTATTTGAGTTGGATAATTAATCAAAACCGCTTTATATGGACCTTTAAATACAAATAAACTACCGACAGCAACACCAATTACACCATGTTTATCAACTATTTTTTCAATATCATCCAAAGAGCCAGCTCCACCCAATACAGTCATTGGCAAAGTTATTTTCTCTCTAACTTTATCAATTAAATCTAAATCATATCCTTTCATAGTACCATCTCTATCAATAGAATTGATTACAATTTCACCTGCACCAAGTTTTTGAGCTTGTTCTACAAATTTTAGAGGATTTATACCCGTAGCTTTCTTTCCATTATGAGTATATACTTCATATCCTCCAAGAATTTTTTTCTTAACATCTAAGACCACAATAACACTTTGTGATCCAACACGTTCCGAAATATCAGTTATCAGTTCAGGATACTGCAATACGGATGAACTTAATGCAATTTTCTCAACCCCTAAACTAAAAATACGTTGTGCTTGTTCAACAGTTTTCACTCCTCCTCCATAGCACAAGGGCATCATTGATTGGTTCGCCAATCGTTCTATTAGACTATAATTAGGTTCTTTCCCATGGACCGTTGCATCAATATCAAAAATAGCCAATTCATCAACCTCTTTTTCATTAAATATTTTAACAGCATTGATAGGGTCTCCAACATACTTAGGGCTTTTAAAATTAACAGTTTTTACCAAACCATTATCTTGTATCAAAAGACTTGGAATTATTCTAGGTCTTAACATCCTTTATAATTTTGAAAAATTATGTAATAAAGTTTCGCCATAATGATGACTTTTTTCCGGATGAAATTGAATTCCATACACATTATCATTATGAGCAGCACAAGTAAATTGTCCACCATATTCTGAAACAGCTAAAATATCTGCTGGATTATTACATTCAAAATAATAAGAATGCAAAAAATAAAACAAAGCATCTTTTTCTAATCCCTCAAATAGTTTATTAGAAATTACAGGTTGTACATCATTCCATCCCATATGTGGAAGCCTTGTGACTTGTTTAATTTTTGACTCGTCAATTTTTTTGACTGAAGCGTCAATCCATTTCAAGCCTTCCATATTGCCCTCTTCACTCGAATTTCCCATCATTTGCATTCCTACACAAATACCAATAACTGGAACTTTTTCTACCATTACTAATTCATCTAATTTTTCACGCATTCCAGATTTTATTAATTCTGACATTGCATGATCAAAATGACCAACTCCTGGTAAAATTATTTTTTGAGCACCATTTAAATCAGCAGCAACTTTAGCAATTTTCACTGGAACATTTACCCTTTTATAGACATTTACAAAAGCATTAATATTACCAACACCATAATCAATTATTGTTATCATTTTATCTAAATAACCTTTTTTCTAAACCAAGTTTCATCATTATTTTAGCTCCAAAACCAATTAATTTTATTTTGTTTTTATAATCATGAAATGTTTTATTTTCTCCTTCAAAAATAGTTTGAAGTTCATCTTTAGTTAAATCCAATTTATTAGCCACATATTCAAATTCTTTTTCAAGAAAATCATCACTTAATTCTGGTTTAGAAACTCTTTCTAAAGCCTCTTCTCTGGTCATTTGTCCAGTTAAAATTAAACTTGAAAAATGGGCTCTCCTTTTTTGAAAGCCAAATTTTCTAGGCATCCAATAGTCTTCATAAAATCGAGTAAATCTCGACTCATGATGTTTATGTTGAAATCGCTCCCATCCAAATTTTTGTTCTAATAAATTTTCTGCATCTTTTTTAATATAGGGTACTAAATTTAAAGGTTTAAAAACTTTCATACCTAAAACATATCTGTAATATATTTTATAACTTAAAATATCTACTAATGGAAACGTTTTTAATTCTCTTTTACCAAATTTTGTATGAATATCTTTTACTAATATTTTATCTATTCCTGGAAAACCTCCCCATTCCTCAGGCTCACGACAACATTCTGTAGAATAATTCCCCCCTGTTAAAACATACTTTATTTTATTTTTCTTTGCAAATTTGTATAAAGAAGAAAAGAATGCGTAATCCTGTGGTAAATCTTGATCAACAATTTGGGATCTCAAAAAAGCCAACTGTAAATCTTTCATTTCTTCCCAATTAATTACATCGGTATATAAATGAATTCCAAGACCATTGACTAATTTTTCAATATTACCGACAGCCTTATCTGTATTCCAACCTGCATCTACGTGGTACAAAAGAGGCCTAAGACCCATAATTTCTTTGGCCACATAAGCTACATATGAGCTATCTAAACCACCACTCAAACCAATAATACAGTCAAAATCCTTTCCCTTACCTTCTTTCTTTATTTTTGCAGCTTCACGCATTAATTCTTCATAACCTTTTTCATCAGTATGCCAATTAGGCAAAATTACATTTTGAAAGTTATGATAATAATCGGACTCTCCATTTTCGTCAAAAACAATATTCGGATCTGAAGTATCCATAATGGTCTTAGTGCAGATTTGGTATTTTCTATTATCCATTTTAATTTTTTATTAATATTTTTCTACACGTTAATTGGACTAGTGATTGTACAAATATTATCCTTGACCATATCTTCAAAATTAATTTTCTTTTTACAATACTAGCATTATTACCATGTACTCTTCTTTCAAAAGTCACTTCATCACAATGCAAATTAGACTTCGCTATATTTGCAGCCATAGCAATCCATAAATCATGTGATTCTACATAATTAGGTATTGGCAAAATGAGTTTTTGCATTTCTTTTTTAAATGCCATTGAACACCCGTAATAATTTTCTTTGCCTGCAAAAATATCAAAAATATTTTTCATATATTTTTGAGAACTTTTTGACTCAACTCCAGTAATCTTAAAATCAATTCTATCTCCTTGTGAATTTATAAAATTAGAATTTGAAGAAATTAACATTGCGTCAGAATTCAACAACTTATTTCTAATTAAATCAACTCTTCCATCTATCCAAATATCATCTTGATCAGACATAAAAATTAAATCTTTTGTTGCTAATGAAATTGCTCGTCCAAAAGAATAAACATGTCCCTTATTAACTTCATTTCTAAATACATTTATTCTTTTGTCTTCAAAAGATTTAATAGTTTTAACTGTTGAATCAGTTGAACAATCATCAACAATAATTATCTCATCTCCTTCGTTCAATTGATTTAAAATTGATTCTAATTGTTGTTTAATAAACTCTGCTCCATTATAAGAAGCCATACAGACACTTATCTCCATTTATATTATATCTATCTTAACCCTTTTTACCTTTTCTATTAAATACCCCATCCCTAATTGCTTGAAAATAATTCTTTACATATTTTGTTTTACCTTTTACAAACAAAATAATTAAAAAATTATGAACCAATGCAGATACAATTTCTTTCAGCCCCATAAGAATAGGTACATTTTTGTTTCGTATAAATAGAAATGAATTTCTTATTTTATAATAAGATCTTAATGGACCGTGTACAAAAAGTCTTATTAAATACAAATTTATAGACTTTTCCCCAATTGCATGAATCATCTTTGCTTTTGGATTAACAAATATCGGAACTCCTTTAGAATGGCATCTTAGACACCATTCGGTATCGACAAAATCAATAAAGTAATCTTCATTCATAAATCCAACAATATCAAACACTTCTTTATTGACCGCACTACCGGAAGAAATAATAACATCAGCAGAATAAATATCTTCATTATCTGGAGTCTGAATTATTTTAAGTAATCCAAAACTATTCAATTTATAACTTGGAAATCGAAAACCGCAATTCTTATCATAAAATACAGGAGAGATAACCATTGGTTGATTTTTTTTTAGGGAACTAGTCAAACTAGAAATAAAATCATTATCTATTTGCGAATCTTGATCAAAAAACACCAAAACTTCAGCTCCGCTTTCAATTGCATACCTAATTCCAATATTCTGGGCTTTTGCAATACCACAATTTTCATTGAGATTTATCAAATGTACTCCCGAATCTTTTGACAAATCTTTTATATAACCGTTCTCACTATTATCTACTAAGATTACATTTGTATTGCTAAACAATAATGCTTGACAAATTCTAAATAAATTCTTTATGTCTGGATTATAGCAGACAATAACACAATAAATATTCATTTTTTTTGACTAGACTTGAACAGTTTGTTCTGAACTAAGATTGGATACATTAAGTATTTTATTCCAATACCATAGTGCTAATAATAAACCGTATGAATTAAAAAATGTGGGATTAGTAAATGAATTAGCAACATAGATTAAAAACAGTACTACATATAAAACATTATCCCCTAAATAAGATGCAATCTTTTTTGTAGGCAAGATTATAACTAGATACAATATTGGAGTAAGTATAAAACCAAAATATCTCAACATATCCAATGGTGTTATTTCAGTATGTGCCTTCATCGTTTGAGATCCTTTTGAATAGTAAAAAGAAGCTAATCCTTCTCCGAGAAAAAAATTAAAAAAATTCAGATGCTCTATAAAAGATTCAAAGTGTCCTATTTTAACACTATTAGATTCTTCTTTTGAATCAAAAACATTTGTAGCTGCTAATAAATAAAAAATTAGAAGTATTACTAATGGAATAGTGAACGATAAAAAGTATATTTTATTTTTAAGGCTTGATTTAAAAAAAATTATAGCTATTGTTGCAATAAGACAGCTCAAAATCAAACCTCTAGAAGCACTTATAAAAACAGTTATAAATAAAATAATAGCACATAAAAGACTTCTAAACTTTCTTTTATCTAAATAAGAAATAACAAATAAACAATAAGGTAAATATAAAAACGGAACAGTTCCCATATGAAAACTTAACGATCCTTCTTCTGCAAATTCTCTTAGCCCATTAGAACCAGCACTATAATTACTAAAAAACATATAATAAGGGGCTGAAATTGGCAGATCCATAAATACCACAACAATCAACAATGAAATCCCAGTATATACTGCCATAGCAAAACCAGATATTTTTGCAATCTTATCAATGTCAATTCTATATCTAGATATTGGATATATCAGAAATAGTACCAAGGCCGAAAGAAAAAACTGTAATGCTAATTCTTTATCAACAAAATTAAAAAAGGAAAAAACATATCCATACAAAAAAATAAAAAGTACAATAAATGGAGAAATAGTGTTTAATCTATATAATTTATGATTAATCACTACAAAAACAACTATAATTAAGTATATTAATTTATTAAATAATGTTGTGGGAAACATTAATGACAAAATAAAAAAATATAAAAACAAGAGATTAACTCTTTTATTCAATTCAAGCCCCATGTGGTATAATCCTTTATCTAAGATGGTTTTTTAAAAACTTAAAGTTTATTTATTTTTCAATTTGGATCTTTTAAATCAAATATATCTTCTGATATAATAATCACTTTACTCTTCTAACATTCTCTTTAACCAATTTTTAATAGAATATTTAGAAGCTATTTTTTCAGAAATAAAAAAATAATCTACTTTAAAAAAATTTAAATCCAAAACTGGATTTTCACGATCAATTACCATCACATTATTAGGATGGTAGAAATCATAATTTACAATATCTTTATTGGTAGTAATTATTTTTTTTTGAGCCCCCACCATTTCTATAGTCCTCATTGTCAAACCACTCTGGTCCGGATGAGCAATATCGAGAATAACCTTAGACCTGATTAGAGTCTCAAAATTATCTTTTGCTGACACTGGTTTGAATACAAAAAATTTTCTATTACCTTTTAAATCTCCCCCTATAATACTATCTAGAAGATAACTCAGATAGCCTGTAAACAAGACCATTTTATACCTCATACCATAAGGTTCAATAGCATTAACTAATTTCTTAATAAGATTCAAACGGTCTGAATGATACCACCCTAAATGATAAAGATCATAATCGGTTTTAATTACCTCACTTCTATTTGCATATTCATTTCTAAAAAAAAGTGGATGAAATATTAATTCCTTATGCTGCTGACAGTCAAACCTATCGAAAGAATATACTTTGTCAAAAAATCGGAATTTGTTTTCAATTGTTTTAAACCGTTTCAACGAGTCCCATAAATAAAGAACAAATTTTGCTTTTAAATTTTTATTTTTTATTATATGTAATGCCTCTTCTGTTAAATATTCGCATTTTATAATAAAAATCAGATCGTAATCCGTT
Organism: Flavobacterium sp. WC2509; assembly: GCF_052683105.1. NCBI lineage: Bacteria > Pseudomonadati > Bacteroidota > Flavobacteriia > Flavobacteriales > Flavobacteriaceae > Flavobacterium > Flavobacterium sp. WC2509. Next base: position 1,447,793 of record NZ_JBQZFG010000001.1, read on the forward strand.
GCAGATTTATTAGAAATCTCCAAACTATACGCAGCTCTCTGAGCCTCTAACTTTCTAGTCTTGCCAAATCTGGTATTCAATCTATATTGTATGGTATTAGGCGGGACTTCCGACAAATAATCCACATCATAATCCAGTTTTTTAAATTCTTGAATTATAGCTTCCTCGTAATCATAAAACCCTATACCAATAAATAATACACGTTTCTTGCTCATTATTTGAATAGTCCCTTTTCTTTCATTTCAGCAATAGACTCATCATATTTACTATCCTTAACTTCTTGAGTAAGTACCCAATCTGTAAACTTTTTAATCCCAGAGACAAAATTATATTTTGGCGAAAAACCTAACAAATCATTTATCTTCTTCAAATCAGCATAGTTATGTCTGATATCTCCTAAACGATAATTACCTGTAATATTAATCTTAGTGTTACTAGAATAATTTTTAATTAATTCTTTAGCAACTGTAATTACATCCGTTGGTTCTCCAGTACCCACATTAAAAACTTCTCCATTTGCATTCTCATTTTCTAACCCTAAAATAGTAGCTTCAACAACATCATCAATAAAAACAAAATCACGACTTTCTTTTCCATCTTCAAAAACATTAATGTCTTTACCGTTTTTTATTAAAGTTGAAAATATTGATAAAATTCCTGTATAAGGATTTGTCAAAGACTGCCCAGGCCCATAAACATTTTGATAACGAAAAGCAACAGGTAAAATACCAATAGTTGGACAAACTGTCATTATCATTTGTTCCTGATTTTGCTTTGTTATACCGTAAACAGATGAAGGATGAATTTTAGAATCTTCATCGGTTGCAACTAATCGTAATGAACTAGATAAACCATTATATTTAACTTCAAAATCACCATTCTCCATAAAATCATCAGTTCGATGTTTTGGATAAACTGCTGAATTCAATTCATCAGACCAATATTTGCCCTCACCATAAATTGATCTTGAAGAAGCAATTATAATTTTTTTTACTGAATGAGATTTATTAGCTAGTATATCCAACATAATTGCGGTACCACCAATATTAACGGAACTATATTTTTCTATTTCATACATCGATTGTCCTGTACCTGTTTCTGCTGCAAAATGCACTATGGCATCTTGACCATAAAGAGCTCTTTCCCAATCTGTTCGTGACGTAACACAACCATTAAAAAAAGTAACTTTATCTTTTATTGACAGGTAGAGAACTGATTCATTTTCTGCATCTTCACCGTGTATTTGAGGTGATAAATTATCTAAAACACTAACTTTATACCCCTTATCTATTAACTTTAATGCTAAATTTGAACCTATAAAACCAGCTCCTCCTGTAATTAAAATATTTTTCATCATTCTTCTTTTGTAAAATCTCCTTTTTTATTTGTTTTCTTCCATTGATTCGTTGCAAAACAATAACGTCTAATTATTTTAGCTGGTGCGCCAACTACAATGCTATAATCAGGAAAATTCCCAAGAACAACACTATTTGCACCGATTACACAATGTTTACCAATTTTTGTTCCTGGCAGAATGACTGCATTATTATAAATTTTACAATCTTCTCCAATACTTACTGGTGTAACTTCTAGAGGCTGTTTTTCAATTGATAAATCAATATTTTCGTATGGATGATTAATATCTGTAATTGTAACATTTGCTGCGATAGCTGTATTCTTACCCACAAAAACACTTTGAGCACATGTTAAATGTAAATTTTGTTGAATAGTGCAATTTTCCCCAATTTCAATGTGAGGATAAAAGCTTATTCCTTCATAACTTGTTATCCCTTCTATCCTAGCATTGGCCTGAACAAAAACATTATCCGAAACGGATATAAATTTCGGAGTAACAATCAACGGATTCTTAATAAATGAATTTCCACCTAATTTCTTGTAATTTCTTTTATTAATAACAAACCATAGTTTTCTAAATAATGCAATATAAATCCTATTCATAATTATATCTCTTTTACTTTTTTAGTAAAAAATTTGCTTTTAATAAAACTAAGATCAATGTTTAAAATTTTAAAACTAAGAAAAATAAATACCAACGAAATAATTATTTTTATTACAATATTTGAGATTAGTTCAAATTCGAATAGGGCATCGTATATTGTTGGTATTAAAACGACTAATAACATTAATAGGATCTGAGTTACAATATATTTTTTTGTAATGACCGTATGAAATTGAAATATAATATTTGAGAATAAAAATGAAGCTGCAGAAGCAAGTATAGCTCCGTAGCAGCCATAATAAGGAATGAAAATTAAATTAAGAGCAACTGAAATAACAGCAGAAATAATAGAAACTAATGAAACTAACTTTTGTTTTTTATCTGCAATCATTAAAATATTTAAATAAGTATTAACTCCGGCAATAACGACAGAAACAATAAAAAGTGGCACCAATTTATACCCTTCCCTAAAAGCACCTGATGTTGCTATAATAAAAAATTCTTTGCTAAAAATAGATGCTCCAAAAGCTCCCACAAAAATTGCCAATAAATAAATTTTATATAATTTAAGATTTGTCTCCTGAAAATTTTCATTGAAATATTCTTTAAACAAAACAGGTTCAAATGTTTTATACAAAGCTTGAATCACAATATTTAAAACTGTAGCCAAAGTAATCGCTACAGAAAATATACCTAACTCATCTAATGAAATATATCTTTCTAAAATTACTCTGTCACTTAATGAAACAAACAAAAAAGCTAAACTACCAGGAAGAATTGGTAATGTAAAATGTAAAGCTTCTTTAATCAATTTAAAATTGATCTTAAAAATACTATTCTTATATATCATATAAAAATAGATAAACATGAATGGTATATTTATGATTAAACGTGCATAATAACTCCCCAAAATGCCTTCTTTATATACCACAACTAATAGATACACCATCAAAAACTGTAACAAAGTCCGAGAAAGGCTTAAAATCAAAAATCCTTTTGCATTTTCTCTAACTCTATATAATACTAATGGTATTATAGAAATTACATCAAAAAAATTATTTAAAATTGCTAACTGAAAGTAAGGTTTAAAAGGTACATTGATATTAAAAAGGTCAATCAAAAACGGAAAAAAGAGCAATTGAAATACAATTAAAATACAATTAAAACCAAAAATGAACAAAAAAACACTTCCTATTATTTCCTTTCTATAGTTTTCATCCTTTGTGGCATAATAATTTTTTAAAACAAATGTATTTAATGACAACGTTGCAATTACGAATACAAATGTCATTACTGAATTAGTATAACTTACAATTCCGTACTCTTCTGTATTCAAAAACTTAGTTAATATTGGTAATAAAAGAAATGATATAATTCTTGGTACTATTTCTCCTAATGAATAATATATTGTGGTTTTAATTATTTTTTTTGACATTAAAATTTTATAATCATAATTAATTAATTCCTATTTTATTCATAAACTGAGTAAACTGAGCTGTATCAAATTTTTTAAAAAATAAATCTTTTTTTAAGACATCATCTACAAATTCTGTTTCAAATGCTTTAACAAGTTCATCTACATTATCTACTAGACTAATATTAGGAAGTTCAAATACATGACTATGCCTAGTATAGGTCTGTTTTTTATATATAATTCCTCTAATTTTTAAATGATATGCCTCATACAAAGCAGTAGATTGAATCAATAAAATTGCTTTTGAAATTTCTAAAAGTTCATATAGACTTTTCTCATTCGTATAGACTTTTACATTCTCAAAATTTGCAAATTGATCAACATAATATTGTTTTTCGGAGAATTGGTTGGGGTGTAATTTAAAATACACTTTTGTTTCGTTTCTTCTATTAGCAAACTCAAGAACTAAATTTTTTAAATTTTCTCCAAAAACATCTGAACTTGCAACTAATAATCCTTGAGCAGAACTATCTTTAAGAGCAATCTTAGTATCCTGATCATTATAAAAAAAAGAATTCCCCATGGAAAAAATCTTTTTTACAGGTATATTTAATTTTTCAATCCAAAAATCTGAAAAAGAAAAATAATAAGTTGGCATATAAATTCGATGGTCATCATAACTAATTGTTTTATTATAATTGTAAGCCAAGTGTCCTTCGTCAATAATCCCGTGCTGAACTTCAATAACTGGAATATTGCACTTTTTGGCAGCAGCAAAAAGTCCTTTTTGAATACCATTCTGTGTAATAAAAACTGCTTTTACTTTTTTCCATTTTAAGATAAAATAATAAAAAGCATAATCAATTTTAAAATCAATTACAATATTGTTAATTTCTTCGTTTCCAATTTTAGAATTTTCATGTTCTGAAGTAATTAATGATACTAAATCTGAATAATCTTGTGTTTTGAAAAAAAAATTAAATACTTTTCTAAATATAAATATGGGATCAAATAAAGTATTATCATAATACCATTTTGTTTTATCTCTTTCGAAATTTTCAAAAGCAAAATACTTCCCAGAAATTGTATTTAATACATCCCCTAAATTTTGATCAAAAACTTTAGTTTCATTAATTTTATTACGTGAAGCAGTAAAAAATAAATAATCACATTTTTTGAAAAACAAGAAAGACAAAAAAGAACACAACTCTTTTATAATTTGGCTCTTTTTAAGCCTCATTTCAACTCCCTTTGTCGTAGAATTTTGACACCACAATAAATGATAGTATAACTGAAAACGTATTAAATCCCAATAATAAATAGTTTTTTTTTTTCTTTCAAATAAATTATACTTCTGTTCAAAATCAAAAAAAACATTCTGATCAAAATGCTTTACTTCTCTCTCATTTGACACACTCATCATTTTAAAATCTCTCTAAATAAATTAATAACACAACAACAGCTAAAACTTTTGACTAAAATAGTATTCAAATTCTAAATTTAAAGACCATACTCACTCAAATTAAGTTTTTGAACGTAAACATTAGAATGATCTAATTTAGGACTTTCATGTGATGAATAGTAACTTAGCCATAAATAACCATCCTTAATCACCATCCCTGCATAACCACAATCTCCACCACTTGCCAAAGTTAATAATTTGGAATAGGTTTTTGTTTCCAAATCATAACTATATAAAACCACTTTCCTTACCTTTGTATTTATATTAGTATCATCTCTACCAGTAATTAGCATTTTATTTTTGTACAATAAAAAGTTAGGTCCGCCAAAGGAATAAATAGGTATTCTGTCAAAAATCTGCCACGTTTTATTGTTATCCGTACTCTTTGCCAATAGCAAATTTTTTTCCCTAATTATTGCATAGAAAACTCCATCTTGATCTACTCGAATGGTAGTTTCCCCTCTATTTGGTGAAAGGTTTTGAACAGAATTTAAAGCTTTAAAATTTAAACCATCCTTACTTTCGTACATATCAAATACTTCAGCTCCAACCATAAAATTATAACCGAAAGTATAGGCTATATATTTATACCAAGTAACTCTCCAAGGCCAAGACTCATTCCCAGGAATTGGTTTATCGACTTTTTTTAAATTATCAAGTTTAACACTTTTTAAATCAGACCAATTATGCTTATTCACACAAACTGCCCTATAGTCATAAAACCCTAATAGCTCCTTATTACTATATTTTGAGCCATGAATATATAACATCAATTGATCGCCATTCACGGAAAATTTAGGGTCTCTTAAATCAATACTATCTACAATAAAAGTTTTGATAAGTTTCCAATTTTCATAATTCCCTCTAGAATACAAATGGATAACTCCATCTTTCCCAAAAACATGTTTATCCGATTCTCTAAAAGTCAAATACCATACATTTTTAAAATACACTAAATCTGTAAAATAGTATGAACTATTTTCATCTAATGGAACTAGAGAATTTATTTTTAATTCCTCTTCTGAAACTTGATTGTCTTCCTGGAAAGTACATGAAATTACTAAAAATGCAGATAAAACTGCAAGTATTATTTTTTTCATTCTAGTGGTATTTAATTTTTATTTTGGAAAATTATTCGCAAAAATAAAAAAAATGGCTTTATAAAACCAACATTACTAACATACTGTAAAAAGATATTGAGGTAATTATATATTATTGGTTAAAATTATCTAGAGATGTAAGATAAATTCCTAATGCATTTTCTATATTTTCCTGCCCTAAAATTTTCTCAACGAATTCTCTAAAAACTCCACTTCCACCTTTCTTAGTTAATACTAAGTTTGTGTACTTTTTAATGTATTCTGGTGCATCTATCGGGCAAGCACTTATACCAGCCTTCTGTAAAACTTGAATATCATTTAGATCGTCACCAATATAAGCAATCTCCGTAATAGATATGTTATGTTCCAAACATAAACTTTCTACAACTTGAAGCTTATTTTTAATTCCCATGAATAAAATATCAATACCTAATTTTTTGGCTCTATTTTTAACAATTAAATTAGTCTCTCCTGTTATAATGCCAACTGGTATATTTAGTAATTTACAAAAAAGGATTCCTGCACTATCAGATGTATTATACTTCTTAAACTCATTACCAGTATTATCATAATACATTCCACCATCGGTCCAAACGCCATCAATATCTGTCAAAATAAGTTTAGGAAGCATAAAAAAATTATTTTATAAAATCAGAATAAATTATTTCATTAGCCAAAACATCCTGTTTTAAAATTTTCCCAATCAGACGCCCTTTCTCTTCCCATTTCAATCCATCCCCAGGACTTAATAAATGTAAGTCTCCTTCAGAAATAATATGCCCTGCTTTCAAATCATTTAAAGTTGCTATAGATCTTTCTAATTTAACTCTTGCAGAATGTACCGAATCAGCAATAAAAATTTCTTCTTTACCCATAGAAATCTCTAAATTTCTAATGTCTCTAACCATTCTTTCAATACCTTCAACTGCCAAAGAACCAGCCTGATCGGTACCTTTCATAAGTCGATCTAATGTTATGTGTTTTTCTATTATTTCAGATCCCATAGCTACTGCAGCTATTGGAGTGGCAATGCCTATTGTATGATCTGAATAACCAATAACATAATCAGAATAATTTTTTTGAAGATATTTTATCGTATTTAGATTTACATTTTCATATCTAGTAGGGTATTCCGAAACACAATGAAGAATACCAATTTGACTATGATACTTTGTTATAACTTCTAAAGCATTATCAATTTCTCTAACACCTCCCATACCTGTAGAAAGAATTATTGGAATTTTAGTCTCTGCCATTGCGCTTAATAATGGTAAATTTGTCAAATCCCTAGAAGCTACTTTAAGTTTGTCTGGAGTAAACAATTTCAATAAACTTAAACAACCAATAGCACAAAGAGTTTCAACGAAGTCTAATCCATAACTTTTAGCATAATTATAAATTTCTAAATGTTCTTGATCATCTAACTCTAAAACTTCTCTATGTTCTCCATAAGTTTTACCAAAAGAATGAGGAGTATCATATAATTTTGACATTTGTGATGCAGAAAGTTCCTGCTTTAAATCACGCTTAGTCAACTTTACAGCATCCATACCTTTCAATTTTTTACCGAAAAGTTTGTCTACAATTGGTCTAGATACTACATCAATAATTAATTTTGCAATATCTACAGAACCGTTATGGTTTTGACCAATTTCTCCAATAATATATGTCATTTTGAATATTTTTTTATGTTATTAATCATTTTAATTTTGTAATCCTTATTTAAATCTATATAATCAACTAAATAACCTAAATTTTCTTTCTCGCTCTTAATAGATTTATAAAGAGATGCTAAATTTTCAAAATCATCTTCATCATCTAATGTTAACCTTATATCATCTCTAAAATGAACTTCTACAGGACTCTTGAGTAAATTAATATTAAAATACTGTGGATTTGAGTAAATAAAATTGGTTACATGTTCCTGATAAATTAATTCATTTTGTCTCTTATTCGTTTCCAACAAAGCCTTTAATGAAACAATCTCGGTAAATAACCCTATATGAGTTTTTATGACTGGAATCCCTAAATGATTACTATAACTTAGATAATCAATATTTGAAGAGGTAAGTTCTTCAATTAATTTAGCTATCGAATCCATATTTAAAAATGGATTATCAGAGCATATTCTTACCAAATGTGTTAATCCATAATTTTCTCCGACATCTATAAATCTTTTCAAAACATTTTCTTCACTTCCGCGATAAAAATGAACACCCCATTTAGCTGCTACTTCAGACAAAATATTATCCTTTTCATTTGTAGATGTAGCGAGTATTATGGGTAAATGAGAAAATTTGGATTTTATATTTTCAAGTAAAATATCGAGTATAGACTCATTATTATAAAAGTTCTTCAAGATTTTATTAGGTAATCTACTTGAACCTGTTCTTGCCTGAATAACGACACCTAAAGTAATTTTATCTTTCTTGATCATAATATATTACTGATAAAAACTATATAATATTTCTCCAAAGTTTTATAAAAATAAGATATAATAAAGTCAAAAAAGAAGCTAAAAACCCACCTAACAAGATACCTTGAAGTTTTCCAAATCTTTCTTTTGGTAAAGGCAAAATAGGACGATCAATTACTTGTATTAAAGGGGTTTCTTTTCGGAGAGTGACTTTTGCTAATTCCATTTGTTTCACTAGCTCTGTCAATATTGCTGTATTTGCTTGTACATCTACTTGTCGACGAGCTGATGGTGCACGATGCACATTTAAAGCAGGATTTAGCATAAAAGCATTATCATTAGCAACAGCAACACCTGTAATGGCACTATTTAACTCTCCTCGAATAGAATCGGTTTGTCTACTAAGTATCTCCATATTCATACGGGATTTTTTACTTTTAGTATCTACATAAAATTTACCAACCTGTCGAGCAAGTCCTTCACAAAAATAAAGAGAAAACAATTCATTGGTAGATACAACTTCCATTGTAGTTACTGCAATCTTTTTATCTTTTTGAGCAACTGTTAATAAATTTTTGGATATATCCTCATAGATACACCCCAAAATACTGTCATGAACACGGGTAAAATATTTACGTTTGGTATCTGGTAAAAATTGTATCTTTTTAAATTTTGGCTGCTCATCCCATTTATTTCTCCACTCTTTATCTTGAATATACATTTCTGCCAAAGAAATTATTTTCCCTTTTACTGTAACAGGAGTCATCAATGTTTTCTCAACCATAGCACGCGATTTGAATAACACTGCCAAATTAGATGATGAGAAAATACTACCACCACCTCCCCCACCTAAATCCAATCCTAAAGAACTAGCAAGTCCTAATGCACTTCCTAATCCGCCTCCGCTTCCTTTATCTTCTTCTAGTGCAAATGATAAAGTTGCTTTATATTCTGGTTTTTTAATAAAAGAATAAGCCAATCCCAAAGAAGATCCTATCATTCCTGCTATTATAACAATTTTCCATTGTGATAGCAAATAAGCATTCCAATTTTTTACTTTTCCAATTAACTCTTTTAAAGTAATTTCATCATTAGTAATCTGTTCTTTCATTTAAATTTATTTTCGATTTTGAGTTATTATTTTTTTTATGCAAATAGAACAAATCAATTAAATATTTAAATCTTATCGATACTATTTCCAAAACATTTTTCTCTTAATAACTACAATCTATAATTCTATTCCTTTTATTTTGATTATTTCAGAGCCGTAACAATAAGTACTCCCATACTAACTAATACTGATGCAATACTTACCCATTGAGTAGGATTCATTTTTACAGTTTCAGGTTTTTCCGGTACTACAATTTGGGAACCAGGTAAAACTTTTGGATTGGATCTAAAAAAAACTAAAAAAGTATGTGAAACTGCTGCTTGTCCGTTAGGATAGATAATATATGCTTTTTTTCTCCAACCTTTAGCATCAAGACCTCCAACCGAATTTAAATAATAATTGAATCCTTTTTTATTAACATACGGTATCTCAGAAGTCAACAATACATTACCTGTGACTTTGACAGTTTCATTATAAACAGAAACAATTATTTCATCACCTGGCAATAAAGTTACATTTGCATTACTTTTCTGATTTTTAGATACCTTTTTCCAATTTACTGGAATAGTTGCAAATTTTATATCTTCTTTTAATTTTTTCTCTAATTTGTTTTGAATACTGTCCTTTTTTCCCAAATTCAGGCTTACATTTTCAAGATCTTCAATTTGATCTTTCTTGATCGGTCTTTTAATTTTTATACCATTTAAACTTGCAACTGATGTTAGCCCACCAGCTCTTTGTATAATGTCATAGATTTTTTCTTTTTTGGTTGCTAATACATATTTACCTGGGTAGGTAACAGAGCCATTTACAAAAACCATTTCAGGCTTTTCATTAACTGCCATTCTTCTGATGTTTATTACATCAAAAGGTTTTAATATGAAATTATTAAGCTGTTCATTAGACTCTGGAGTGATTTCAATATTAAATAATTCTACCTTTTTAGAACTCATTTCATCTATATTCTCAGCCTTAATCATTCTTGCGATTTCTACACGTTTAGAAGCGGTACCAGTTAACCCCCCAGCAGTAATGATAATATCGTTGAGCGTTAAATTCTCTTGGTATTCATAAACATCTGGCTTTTTAACTTCACCATCAATAGTTACTGTATAGTCCTCTTTAAAATCCAAAATAGAATATATCGTTACTATATCTTCTTTTTTTAATTCAATATTAGCATTAAAATCACCAGCGTTTACTTTCGTTAAATCAACATTTACAATTTCGGTAGTTAAATCTGCTTTCAATCTAACTATTCTAGCTCTTTTTAGATAAGCATCTTCTTTTAGTCCCTCAGCTTGACGAATTAAATCCGAAAATCTCATCCCTTGGTAATAAGAATATGTGTTAGGTCTAAAAACAGCACCATTAATTACAATACGATTTTCAAAACGATTTAAAATTTTAGAAACACGGAATACATCTCCATTTAAAGGTATATAACTACTATATCCTGCGGCTTGTATATCAGCAACCTTAAATTCTTTTCCTGTTTTTTGTAAAACATTTACAGACGCAGTATAAGCAAAGTCATTGAATCCAGAAGCAAAATTTAATAAATTAGAGAAATTCTCTCCTTTCTTCATTTCAAAAATCCCAGGTCTTTTCACCTCTCCTTTAACTACAACCCTATTGGTATAAGTAGGAATACGAATAACGTCATTATCTTTTAATCCCACATTATCAGACTGATTCCCACTAACCAAAAAACGGTAAATATCAATATTTTTATAAACTTTATTATTTCTAATTAATTCAATATTTCTATAGCTTCCATTTTTACCAGGTCCTCCTCCCATGAATAAAGCATTGTAAACCGTTGCCAATGAAGAAATAGAATAATTCCCTGGTTGTTTACTGCCTATTAATGTTACTTTGATCGTTCTAATTCTTCCCAAACTTACCTCAACACGAGATTGTCCAGAACGAACAGAACTATATACTTTAGCAACAGCTGTTTTTATTTTTTGAGTTGCTGCTTCAATTGTTAGACCCGAAACAGAAATTTGACCTACGTATTCAACATTTACCTTCCCCTCAACTGATACAGGTATATCATCACTAAACTCTTGAACCCCATTTATACTTACTTGTAATACATCACCCGGACCCAGAACATAATTAACTGGACTAGCTAACTTTAAATTGGGTTGGAAATTTAAAGTAGGATTATCAAACAATTCAGAACCAAAAACAAGCGAATTAATACTATCTTTTACTTTCTCATTTACTATTTTTTCTTGCTTTCTACTGGATTCATCTTCCCCTGTTTCTTCATTCTCAAAACTCATGATTTCTTTTTTATTTCTTTCTGAAGCCTTATTTGACATTCCTTTAGAAGAAGATGAGGAGGATGACTCTAAACGTTTTTTTAGTTTGGCAAACTCAGTCGCACTCATACCTTTCGCAAGCGCTATAGGTTCAGCTTGATCTATAGTCATATTATTAGTTTCCAATTGTGATTTTACCTTTGCTATGTCACTGTCTGATAAATAATCAACGTTTATCGTTTTTAAATCAGTTCCCTTTAAAAGATCTTGAGCTATTGCAGTACTTGAATAAAAAAGAACCATTAAAAAGAAAATTGTTGCAAATATTTTTTTCATTATAAATATTAATTTTAGAAGAAAATGAAACTATTAAATTTCACTGCGATTTATTAGGTATAAAAAATTTTGTGTTTAAGAAAACACACATTTAGAATTTCAGCAGAAATTCACAAAAAAAAAACACTTATTTATCTCACAAAAAAAGATACAACTACACGGCTCCGCCATTCTGAATCCCATTTTATGGCTCACTTTTACTTTTTTTTAAGAATTTGCAAATCTAATTAAAAAAAAGAGTTTATATCTATTTCAAATTATTATTTTAAAATTCACTCTTATTAATAACAAATTTAACCTTTACACAATTATAACCAACTCTAATTGAAAAACTTAAAACAAAAAACAATTAAATTATTTTCTTTTCAACTTTAAGGATACAACCTAAAGACTCTAAAACGAGAACATAATGACTGTGTTTGACCTCTTGTACAATAGCAGATTGTGCTAAAAACGGCCCTGATTCTAAGACAATTTTATCTCCTTTTTGCCATTTTTCTACCTTTACTTCAAAAGCATCTGGTACATTTAACCAATCTTGAATAATTTGAATTTCATTTTCTTTAACAATAGCAGGTTTTCCCAACCAAAATAAATATCGCACAGCTCCAGGAATTTCAAAAATAACATTGCGATCCTTTTCCTCAACTTGGACAAAAATATAGGAATTAAATAATGGTACTTGTATTTTCTTTTTACGATCCGACCATTGGCTCAATTTGGTCACCAAAGGACAATAGGTGGTAATTCCTATTTCGTTTAACCGTTCCGCAACTTTCTTTTCCCATTTGGATTTGGTATAAACTACGTACCAGTTCATTTTTTTTTATTTTTAATAAGAAACTCAAAAATTTAATTTACTATGAATATTGTTTTTCATAATAGGAAGCGTATGCGCCAGAAGTAACATTATTTAACCAATCTTGATTATTTAAATACCACTCAATGGTAATTTCCAACCCTTCTTCGAAAGTTACAGATGGTTTCCATCCTAATTGAGTATTTATTTTTGATGCATCAATAGCATAACGTAAATCATGTCCAGGTCTATCTTTAACATAAGTAATCAATTTAGCTGATTCATCTTTAGATCTTCCCAGCTTTTGATCCATAATTTGGCATAAAACTTTAACCAAATCAATATTTTTCCATTCATTAAAACCTCCAATATTGTAGGTTTCATGATTTTTTCCATCATGAAAAACTAAATCAATGGCTACTGCATGGTCTTTTACAAATAACCAATCTCTAGTATAATTTCCATCTCCATAAACAGGCAACGGTTTATTATTAATGATATTATTAATAAACAATGGAATTAATTTTTCTGGAAAATGGTAAGGTCCGTAATTATTAGAACAATTTGTAATTACATATGGCAATCCGTAAGTTTCACCATAAGCTCTTACAAAATGATCCGAACTAGCTTTAGATGCAGAATAAGGTGAATTGGGATCATATGCAGTCGTTTCAGTAAACAAACCTTCAGCCCCAAGTGAACCATATACTTCATCTGTACTTACATGATAAAAACGTTTTCCATCAAAATTCCCTAACCACTCTTTTTTGGCTGCATTCAATAAATTCATAGTACCAATTACATTGGTCTTTACAAAAGCCAAAGGATCTTCAATAGAACGATCAACGTGAGACTCTGCTGCCAGATGAATCACTCCTTCAAATAAATGTTCCTGAAACAAATTATTAATAAAAGTTTCATCAGTAATGTCCCCTTTCACAAAAGTGTAATTAGTTTCATTTTCGATATCCTGAATGTTTTCTAAATTTCCTGCATAAGTCAATGCATCTAAATTAAAAATTTGATAATTAGGATAGTTTTTCACAAATTGTCTTACGACATGCGATCCAATAAATCCAGCACCTCCTGTAATAAGTATCTTTTTCATTATTCTTTATTTATAATTTTATCTTTTATAGTTAAATTTTAAAACTTTTTCTGCACCTTTTACAGTCTACCGTCAACACCATCATCCAAAACTCCTTTAACATCATATAGCACACTACATGCTTTTCTTAATGAAGGAATATCTAAACTCTGAAAATCGGTATGAGCCACACCTAAAACCACCGCATCAAAAACTGTGCTAGGTTTTTCATTCACAGTTTTAAGGCCATATTCATGTTTAACCTCTGCTGGATTAGCCCATGGATCATAAACAGTGATTTGAATTCCATAATCTTCTAATGCTTTTATCACATCTACTATTTTAGTATTTCGAACATCTGGGCAATTTTCTTTAAATGTTATACCCAACATCAACAAATTAGCACCATTAATAGTTACTCCACGTTTAATCATTAATTTGACTACTTGGGAAGCCACATATTCACCCATACTATCATTCAAGCGACGACCTGCCAATATAATTTCTGGATGATACCCTTTTTCTTGAGCTTTTTGAGCTAAATAATACGGGTCTACCCCAATACAATGTCCACCAACTAAACCAGGTTTAAAAGGTAAAAAATTCCATTTAGTTCCCGCTGCTTTAAGCACATCAGCCGTATCTATATCTAAGAGATTGAAAATTTTAGCCAATTCATTGACAAAAGCAATATTAATATCTCGCTGAGAATTCTCAATTACCTTTGCCGCTTCAGCTACTTTTATTGAAGGAGCAAGATGCGTACCCGCAATTATTACTGATTGATATAATTCATTTACCTTCTTCCCAATTTCGGGAGTAGATCCAGAAGTGATTTTTAATATTTTATCAACAGTATGTTCTTTGTCTCCTGGATTAATTCTCTCTGGAGAATATCCCGCAAAAAAATCGACATTAAATTTTAAGCCCGAAATTTTTTCTAAAACAGGCACACATTCTTCTTCAGTAACTCCTGGATATACTGTAGATTCATAAATAACAATATCCCCTTTTTTTAAAACAGAACCAACTGTTTCACTGGACTTATATAATGGAGTTAAGTCAGGGCGGTTATTTTTATCAACAGGTGTAGGTACTGTAACAATAAAATAATTACAATCAGCGATGTCTTTTATTACTGAAGAACAATATAATCCTTTTTTATCGCTACTCTTTTGAACTAATACCTTTTGTAAAGTTTCGAAATCTATTTCAAGTGTACTATCTATACCCGATTGTAATGCTTCAACTCTTGATCGATTGATGTCAAATCCTACAACAGAAAATTGAGTAGCAAACAATCGAGCCAAAGGCAAACCAACATACCCTAAACCTATTACTGCAATTTTTATGTCTTTATTCAAGTTTTTAACTATTGTTGGTTATAAATTTCAATTATAAAAAGGAATTATATTATTAAAAATAAAACACAATACCCCCTTAAATTCAGCGGACAAAGATACATAAAATATATAAGCTATTTCATCAAAAAAAACACCTCTAAATCCAAAAAAAAGATTTTCACAAACTAAAAGTATAAGCTACTAATAGTCAGTAAAAATCTTTTTATTTATTTCTAAAAAAAGCAACAATAACTGTTCTTTTTGTGATTCTAATGCAACGCTATTTTAACTTTCTTTTTATTACATATTAAAGCATTATGAGCCGATAGCTTTATATACAAAACCAATTTTTTCCAATTTTTCTTTATCCAATATATTTCTTCCATCAAAAACAAAAGCTGGTTTTTGCATACTATCATAAATTCTTTGCCAATCATATTCTACAAATTCATCCCACTCAGTAAGTACTGCTATAGCATGTGCTTTTTCACAAGATAAATATGGATCATCTAAAGTAATAATGCCAGCATCATTAGCTTCAGCATTTCTACTTTCTAAATAATCTAAATCTGCTAGTATTTTCTTTCTTGAAACCTTTGGGTCGTAAACCACAATTTTGGCTTGCTCATTAATCAAATCATTAGCCACATATATGGCTGCCGATTCTCTGGTATCATTGGTATCTTTCTTAAATGCCCAACCCAGAAAGGTAATTTTTTTATCAGCAACAGTATTATAAAGTGTTTGCACTATATTATTTGAAAAACGACGTTTTTGATGATCATTTATAATAATTACTTGTTCCCAATAATCAGCCACTTCATTCAATCCATACGATTTTGCAATATAAACCAAATTCAAGATATCTTTTTGGAAACAAGAACCTCCAAATCCAACTGATGCTTTTAAGAATTTAGAACCGATTCTACTATCCATCCCAATGGCTTTAGCTACTTCATTAACATCTGCTCCTGTTTTTTCACATAACTCAGACATCGCATTGATAGAGGAAATTCTCTGAGCTAAAAAAGCATTAGCAGTCAATTTCGACAACTCTGATGACCAAACATTTGTAGTCAATATTTTCTCTGGATCTACCCAATTCGAATACACATCAACCAAAGCTTGAATTGCTTTTTCTCCTTCAACCGAAGTGTCACCTCCAATTAATATTCTATCTGGATTCAACAAATCTTCAACAGCGGTACCTTCAGCTAAAAACTCAGGATTTGACAGAATTTGAAACTGAACGCCATTTCCAGTTGTATCAAGAATACTTTTGATAGCTTCTGCAGTGCGCACTGGCAAAGTTGATTTTTCAACTACAATCTTATTATCTTTAGCAACTTGTGCAATTTGTCTCGCACACAATTCAATATATTTCAAATCGGCTGCCATACCTTTTCCCTTACCATAAGTTTTAGTTGGCGTATTTACCGATATAAAAACAACTTGAGCTTCGTCTATTGCCTTATCAACATCAGTAGAAAAAAATAAATTTCTTCCTCTTGCTTCGGCAACAATAGCATCTAAACCTGGTTCATAAATTGGAATATTATCTGTATTTTCATCATTCCATGCGGCAATTCTTTCTGCATTCAAATCCACAACTGTCACTTGAATGTGAGGACATTTTTGTGCAATAACAGCCATCGTTGGACCACCAACATATCCTGCTCCAATGCAACAAATTTTTGTAATTTTCATATAGTTAATCTTTATTTCTAGTCTTTATTTTTTAAGATTCTCCCAATACCAACTCACTGCTTCTTTCAAACCTCCTTGTAAGGAAAACTGAGGATTATACCCTAAAACTGTTTTGCCTTTATCAATACTTGCTAAAGAATGAGGAATATCTCCTGCTCGGTTAGGACCGTATTCAATTTCTATTTTAGTAATCTCCGGATCATACTCCGCTAAAAATGTTTTCAAGTAACCAATTAAATCATTCAATGTATTGCGATCACCATAAGCGGTATTGTAAACCGTATTTATAGCCTCAGGATTTTCAGTCGTCATCGCCAATTCATTCATCTGAATTACATTATCGATATAGGTGAAATCTCTTGAATAATTTCCATCTCCATTTATTTTTGGGCTTTCATGTTTCATCAATTGTATTACAAATTTAGGAATTACTGCAGCATAAGCCCCGTTAGGATCTTGTTTGCGTCCGAATACATTAAAATAGCGCAATCCGATAGTTTCCAATCCATAAGTTCTACTAAAAATTTCAGCATACAACTCATTTACATATTTTGTAATAGCATAAGGAGAAAGTGGCTTCCCAATTATTTCTTCAACTTTTGGCAATCCTTCAGAATCTCCGTAAGTAGAAGAACTTGCCGCATAAACAAAACGCTTTACATTAGCATCTCTAGCAGCAACTAACATATTCAAAAAACCAGAAACATTAACATCATTAGTCGTAATTGGATCGTTTATAGATCTTGGCACAGAACCTAATGCTGCTTGATGCAATACATAATCAACTCCTTGTACTGCTAACTTACAAGTTTCTAAATCACGTATGTCTCCTTCGATTAAAGTAAAATTATCATTGTCCAAAAAATCTTTTAAATTGTGACGATGACCTGTTGCAAAATTATCCAGACAAACCACCTTATACTTTTTGGATAAAAAATACTCACAAAGATTGGAACCAATAAATCCAGCTCCTCCCGTAATTAGAATTGTTTTTCTAGTATTTCCAGTCATTTCAATATTAGGTTTAAGTTAGGATACTATGATTTCTTTTTAATTACAATTTTTTCTATAAAACTTTTTTTCTTTTCAACTTCATGATAACCATTTGAATAATTTCCTTCTCCATAACCATAACCGTAACCATATCCTCCTCCGTATTTAGCTTTATTTTCAAAGCTATTCAAAATGATACTCGTATTCTTAAGCTCTTCTCTACCGATTCTGTTATTCAATAATGTTATCATCTCCTTTTTAGTGAAATTTTGCCTCACTATATATAAAATGACATCACTATACTGCACCAATTCAAGAGAATCAGCTACTAATCCTACTGGCGGTGTATCTAATATTATATAATCATACTTGGTTTTGAGCTCGTCTATTAATTCTTTCATTACATCACTCAAAATCAATTCTGACGGATTAGGAGGTATTGGACCAGCTAATATTACATCTAAATGAGGAATTGAAGTGTGATTTACAACCTCTTCCAATTTTTTATCTTTGATTAAATAATTTACAACACCTACCGTATTGGTTAAATTAAATTCATCGAATAATTTTGGTTTTCTTAAGTCCATACCAACAATGACTGTTCGTTTTTCGCTTAAAGCAAATACTGTCGCAATATTAATAGAACAAAACGTTTTTCCTTCTCCACTCACTGAAGACGTTATCATAAGGGTTTTTGCACCTTCTACATTACTCTTCTTGTATAAAAATTGAAGGGAAGATCGAATAGCTCTAAAAGATTCGGACAATGCTGATTTTGGTTTATCAAAAACTGCCAATTCTGTTGCATCATGATTAACTCCAACCGTACCAATTATAGGAATAGATGTTAACTTCCTAATGTCCTCAGGATTATGAATGGTATTATTAAGAAAGAAAATAACTGTAATAACTAGCAATGGTAACAAAACCCCTAAAAATAAAGCTAAAATATAATTTACCCCTGTTTTAGGTCCAACAGGTCCTCCACCAATATCTTTTGCTGGATCTATAAAATGTATATCCGATAAATTTGCAGCTTTTACAATATCTGCTTCACTTCGTTTTTGTAAAAAAGTGTTATAGATATTATCATTTAAATCGTATTTTCTTTTAATTTTAATTAATTCTTGCTGTTCATCCGGAAGTCGTTTAATCTTACTCTCTGCTTCATTGATTTTACTTTCAGCAATTGCCAAATCATATTGTAAAGAAGATTTTGCTGAAACTATATTTTCTAACAAAACATTCTTAACAGCTTCCATTTGATTATCAAAATCTCTAAATATTTTTTCGCTTTTTACAGCATACGCCATTTCCGATCTTTGGGTAGAAAGGGCAATTAATTTAGACACATTGACAACTATATTAGGATCTTCAATTCCTGCTACCGAAGGAGCTGGTAATTTCGAATAATCTACACTATTTTTTAAATACGCTTTTAACGAATTATAATAGGTTATTTTTCTATTTATAGCATCCTTTTCAGCATCAATATCAAGAATTTTATCCGAAAATTTAGACCCTCCTTCTCCTTCAATCTCATAGATATTTTTATCTTTTCTAAAAGATTTTAGTTCATCGCCCGTTTTTTTCAATTCAGACTCCATTGCCACAAGCGTGCTGTCAATAAAATTAACAGTATTCGTTGCAAACTGATTTTTACTATCTAATTGCCTTTTTATCAACATTTTTACAGTTGCATTCAGATACTCAACCATTCTAGCTTTATTGGTACCTTGCATTGATAAAGTAATTATAGAACTTCCTTTATCATCTGTTTTAACATTTACCCCTCTATAACCCGAAACAGTTCCATTAAAGTCATTAAATCGAATAAAGTATTCATTCCCTTTGTATAAACCTGGGTTATCTTTTATTTGTAATTTCAAATTCAAAAAAGGTAATGACACTTGTTCACCAACTTTATATCTTTTGACAAATTCTCCCTGAGCAACTGAAGTATTACTATAACTATTATCCGAGTAATGAAATAATGAAACAGAAGAACCTATAAAAGGAGTACTTATTTCGTACACATTTTCACTTAAAAATTTAATTTTAATAAGACTCCCAACTAATTGCCCTTGCTTTTTATCGATATCTACATAAAACGGTACAGCTCCATAAGCATCTTCAAGATTATATTCACCTTGAACTAAATAATCAATATAAAATTGTAATTTATCTACCACTAATTCATTGTGAGAGCGAGACTGCAATGTGGTCGAAATAGTTTGCATTTGATCTGAAGCTCCTCCCCAATTAAAAACCAAATTAGTACTCGAGGTAAAAAGTGGATTAGTTTCTTCTTTTACCGAAATTAAAGTATCGATAGTATATATTTTTTCTTTACGTATATTAACCTGATACGCAATCGTTAAGGCAATACATATAGATATTAAAAACCATATCCAATAACTTACTATTTTAAGTAAAAATCCCTTAAAGTCAAAACTTGGACCATTTTCAAAAACTGCAAAATCTTTAATATCTAACATATTATTTATAATGTTTTAAGTAACAAATAAGTAGTTGTAAATAAAGACAACAAAGTAATAATAGTCGCTAAAGATTGTATTCCTGTAGTACCCGTTCCCCATGTTTTTTGTTTGAGTGGCTTTACATATATATAATCATTCGGCTGTAAGAAGTAATAGGGTGAATTCATTACTTTAACATTAGTTAAATCAATATCTTTCATTTCTGTACCATTTGGTGTTTGCCTGATAATCGTTACCGATTTTCTATCTCCTGTAATAGTTATATCTCCTGCATTAGCAATGGCTTCCATTATATTTACTTTTTCTTGAAACAAAGTTTTTGTACCAGTACTACCTACTTCACCATTTATTGTATATCGAAAACCAGCTAATTTTACTGTTACAAAAATACTTGCATTGTCTTTAAAATAATCCGCTAATAATTTCTTTTCAATATTAACACGCACTTCATCAAGAGTAAATCCTATTACATTCATTTCTCCTAAAACAGGAATTCTAATATTCCCATGATCATCTATTGTAAAACCATTAAAGTACAAAGCAGATTCTGACTGATCCGCTGCAGCGCCATCAGCTGTTGGATTAAAAATAGCAACGAGTTTGGGATCTGGTGCTTTAATAGTAATACTTAAAACATCATGTGTTTGCAACCGATATGGTTTTGATTCAACCATTGTTATCGGATTTTCTTTTTCAGAATTTTCTTTTTTCTGAAGATAAACTAAATCTTTTACAGAAATGCAGGACGAGAATAAGACAATGATACCTACGTATATGTATAGTAAATGTTTGTTCATTTGTATTTATTTAATAACAAATTTAGTTTTTAGATTACTATTTAAAAAGCATGAAACTTAATAGACAGCTTAATTGGTTTTTAATGATTTTTCAAAAGGAACTCTCTGTAATATACTTCTTCCTAGAGTAACTTCATCAGCATATTCTAATTCATCTCCAACGGCTATTCCCCTTGCAATTGTTGAAACTATAATAGGTAAATTAGCTATTTGTTTGTAGATATAAAAATTGGTAGTATCACCTTCCATAGTAGAACTCAAAGCAAAAATAATCTCTGTGACTTGACCCAACTTGGCTTTCTCTACTAAAGTATTAATTGTAAGCTGACTAGGCCCTACTCCATCTATTGGAGAAATTTTCCCCCCTAATACATGATAAATCCCTCTAAATTGCCCTGTGTTTTCGATAGCCATTACATCTCGAATATCCTCAACTACACATATAATTTGATGATTTCTATTTGAATTGCTACAAATTTCACAAATCTCTCTATCAGATATATTATGACAACTATTACAATACTTAATTTCTTCCCGCATGTTGACTAATGCCTGAGCTAAAAAAGTTGCTTGTTCTTTGGGTTGCTTTAAAATATGCAAAACCAAACGCAAAGCAGTTCTTTTACCAATTCCTGGTAATTGAGCCATTTCATTAACTGCTTTTTCTATTAATTTTGAAGAAAATTCCATGGGCACAAAAGTAAGCAATTTGACAAACTGTCATTTAGAAAATTAAAGCTATTTTAAAGACAATATTTAACTTTAAACAAACAACTTTCATTTTTTAGTATGAGCCAATGCAAATTATTTCCAAAAAATCAATATTTATTTAATGTCAATAAAACTAATGTACAAGCGGCTTCAAATTTTATATTATTTAATTCCAATAGCTGATAAAATTCTGGATTCTCAGTCCCAGGATTAAACAAAACACGTTTTGGCTTGGCGTCTACGATATAATTATAATAATCCCTTTGACGCGTAGCATTTATATAAAGTGAAATGGTATCAATGTTTTTTACAGGAATTGCTTTGGTATTTATTTTAACACCTGCTACTTCTCCCGTATTTTGTCCCAATGCTAGCACAGAATGTCCTTTACCTACAAGCATTTCAATTGCTTTGAAAGCTGCTTTCTCTGGCTTTAATGTAGCTCCAATTATTAAGGTCTTTTTATTTTTTATCATTTTAAATCTTTATGAGATGCAAAAGTAAGCAAAAAGCGGTAAGCACTAACTAAATAGTTATTTTAAACCCACATTCTCTATTAGAAATCTAAAATATTTAACAATTCAACCAAAACACTTATTATTCAACTTTTTTCATTAAATTTTAATTTTCACTGAAATAAACAATAATCTAATCCTCATTTCAACTTAATTATAGAGAAAATCGTAATTTTACAAACAAAAACTAGATGGATTTATTTATTTACTTATTTGTCGCTTTGTTTTCTGTGTTAAATCCTATTGGAACTGTTCCTATCTTTGTAGGCTTAACACATGGTGACTCCAAACAAGAATGTTCAAGAATTTCATTATGGACTTCTATAAATGTATTTCTAATTCTTATAATTTCATTTTTTATAGGAAAATATGTTTTGAGTTTTTTTGGAATTAGTATCGATTCCCTTAGAATTGCCGGAGGTTTAATTATCGTAAGTTCTGGGTTTTCTTTACTTTCTGGAAAATTCAACAAAAAGCGTGGTATTAATAAAAAGATAGAAACCGATGCTCAAAAACGAAATGATATCGCTCTAACTCCATTGGCAATCCCTATGCTTGCTGGACCAGGCTCTATTTCATTATTAATTGCGTTTTACCAAGAACATCATGCAACTAACGAACTTATAATTGCCTCTTTAGCAATATTAGCCATTGCAATTTCAATTTTTATTATTTTAAGAAGTGCTCATTATTTAGCAAAAATACTCGGAGCATCAGGTATTGTCGCAATATCTAGAATTATTGGGTTTATTGTTGTTGCTATCGGAATTCAATATATAGTTGGTGCTGCAATCAATATTATCAAAAGCAATTTGATGTAACTCCAAAAAAAAATCCAAATCTTAAATAACAATATTTAAGATTTGGATTTTTTATTACAATTTAAAGATTTATTCTTTTGGCAAAAAAATCTCAGCCATCATACAGCGGGCACTTCCACCACCACAAGCCTCGACAGTATCTAAACTTGAACTTAGAATAGTTACATGCTCTTCTATTTGAGCAATTTGCTTTTTAGTTAAACTTTGATATGCAGAAGTACTCATTACTAAATACCTTCTGTCATCTGCGCCTTTTACTTCAAGCATGTTACCCGCAAAATTATTCAACTGCTCTTCGGTAATCAGAA
Organism: Flavobacterium sp. WC2509; assembly: GCF_052683105.1. Lineage (NCBI taxonomy): Bacteria > Pseudomonadati > Bacteroidota > Flavobacteriia > Flavobacteriales > Flavobacteriaceae > Flavobacterium > Flavobacterium sp. WC2509. Next base: position 1,471,447 of record NZ_JBQZFG010000001.1, read on the forward strand.
TCACTTCTTTTTCATCCCCTTTAAGACTATCAAGAACCATTTTTCGTTCTTTTTTATCGTCAATACAATCTGCACAAATAACTGCAAATGTATCCCCAATACACATCATAACATTGGTATGATAAATCAATTTTCGCTCTTTATTAACAGTTTGAAAAGCTTCGAAAATTACTGGTGTAAATTCAAAATCTTCACAAAATTCAATAAACAATTCTTCATCTGCTCTTGGAGAAAGAGCACAATAGGCTTTTCCATTTTCCCTATCCAAAACTATACTTCCTGTTCCTTCTAAGAAAAAACCATCTTCTTCAGCAGAAGTATAATCCATAATATTATCTATTACAAACCCTTCTTCTTCCAAAATATCAAGAATATCTTCTCGCCTTTCTAGACGACGATTCTCAGCGAACATAGGATATAATGCGACATCTCCGTTCTCATGAAAAGAAATCCAATTATTTGGAAAAATACTATCTGGCGTATCTGAATTTTCTTTATCATCTACTACCGTAACATCTACGCCAACCGCACGAAGCTTATCAACAAAAACATCAAATTCCTGTTGTGCTTTTGCATTAACTGTTGCTGGCAAAAGACCATCTAAAACTTTTTGATAGTAATTATTCACCGCCGTTTGTTCATTCATACGAAATGCAACTGGCCGAATCATCAAAATGGAGTTTGTTGTTTGTGTCATATTTATGTTGTTTTATTTTTCGAAATCTATTGCTTAAAATTAAACAATAAAAATTAAAATAAAATATTAATCTCTTATTAATGGCAAAGTAGAACATCTTAACAATCCTTCTTGTTTGGAAATTTCAGCATATGGAATTTCTTCAACCACAAATCCATTGGTTCTTAGCCAATTATTCAATCTAGTAAATTTTTTTTCAGAAACAACTACATTGACATCTATCGAAAACACATTAGAATTCATACTATACATCTCATCTCTTGTTATATGAAACAGGTTTTCTTTACCAAAAAGATTTACCAAAAACAGATAATCCGATTCTTCTCTAAATCCTCTTTTATAAATAATCCCTTTGTCTTTCCCAACAGGTTGAAAGCAACAATCCAAATGCAATGCATTATCACGCGCTTCAATTTTAGATTTTATCAAATCAAATTCTTTGACTATTTTATTGGGGAACAGCTTTTTTATGAAGTTAACTCCATGCATATTAGTCCTTGCGGTAATATAACTCGCATAATCGCTTCCTTTATATGTCCCAACAAATACATAGTTACCCCAAAGCATCACATCCCCTCCTTCAATATGAACTTCTTCTGGTGGACAAACAACTTTTATTGGATTTATTTCATCGATTACATATTGTATCGCATCTAACTCTCTTTCGCGATCTGGTAAAATATTAGATTTTATAAAAATATCATCGATTACAAAACCAATATCTCTTGTAAATATTTGATTGTAATTTTCAATCATTTTTGGGCGTAAAACTGTCACTCCATATTTTTCAAAAACAGAATTAAACGCTTCGGTTTCAACAACCATATCAGCTTCAATCGGATAGGTATTCGCCAAGATATGTTCCAAAGATTTAGGATCATATGCTTCTTCAACTTTTGGTGTAGGCCCATTATTCACTGCCAACCCCAACACTACCGTCCTTAACCTTGAAGTTTCATTCTTAACATTTAACTCTATCATTGTTATAAATTTTGTCAAAGATAAAAAAAAAGCTTCACTAGAAAGTGAAGCTTTGATGATCTATTTTAATAAATTACGCTTTAACAAATTCTCTTAAAGGATATCCTGTATAAATCTGTCTTGGTCTTCCAATCGGTTCTTTATTTTCTCTCATTTCTTTCCATTGAGCAATCCAACCTGGTAATCTTCCAATTGCAAACAATACAGTAAACATATCAGTTGGAATCCCTAAAGCTCTATAAATAATACCAGAATAAAAATCAACATTCGGATATAAATTTCTTGATTTGAAATATTCATCTTCCAAAGCAGATTTTTCTAATTTTTTAGCAATTTCAAGAATAGGATCATTCACTCCTAAAGTTGAAAGAACATCATCTGCAGCTTTCTTGATAATTTTTGCTCTAGGATCAAAGTTTTTATAAACTCTATGACCAAATCCCATTAATCTAAAAGGATCATTTTTATCTTTAGCTTTAGCTAAATACTTATCAGCATCACCACCATTAGCATGTATTTCCTCTAACATCTCAAGAACTGCTTGATTTGCCCCTCCATGTAAAGGTCCCCATAAAGCAGAAACTCCAGCTGATAAAGATGCAAAAAGTCCTGCATGTGAAGAACCTACCATCCTAACTGTAGAAGTTGAACAGTTTTGTTCATGATCTGCATGAAGAATAAATAATTTATCTAAAGCATCCGTAATAACTGGATCAGCAATATACGGCTCAGTAGGCAATTTAAACATCAAACTCATGAAGTTTTCAACATATCCTATTGTATTATCATAATAATTCAATGGAAATCCCATACTTTTTCTATAAGTCCAAGTAGCAATAACTAAGAATTTAGCAATAGTTTTACAAATAGCATCATACATGTCTTTTTCATTACTAGCATCAACAGATTTAGGATTAAAAGCTGTTAAAGCACTAGTCAAGGTAGACAAAACTCCCATTGGATGAGCTGTTCTTGGAAAACCATCTAAGATAATCTTCATTTCCTCACTTACCAAAGTATGTTTTCTAATGTCATTTTCAAATTGTTGCAATTTTTCAGCAGAAGGTAATTCTCCAAAAATTATTAAATATGAAACTTCTAAAAAATGAGATTTTTCGGCTAGATCTTCGATTGAGTATCCTCTATAACGTAAGATACCTAGTTCACCATCCAAAAAGGTAATTTCACTTTTACAAGCACCTGAATTTTTATACCCTGGATCAAGTGTAATTACACCAGACATATCACGTAATTTACTAATATCAACGGCAGCCTCATTTTCACTTCCTACGATAATTGGGAGCTCAAATTTATTACCGTCAATTTCTAATATTGCTATTTTTGACATATTTTTTATGAAATAAAATTTAATTTATAATTTACCAAATCTAAGTAATTTCTAAGTAATTTAAAAACTTATTACGTAATGAATTTGTTAAAAATTCAATAAAAAAGCCATTCATCATAGATGAATGGCTCAATTACTATAAATCCATTATAATTACTTTATTTTAAAAGCATTTTTTCCTGGAAAATATGCAGAATTCCCTAATTCCTCTTCAATTCTTAATAATTGATTGTATTTTGCCATACGATCAGAACGTGAAGCAGAACCAGTTTTAATTTGACCACAGTTTAAAGCTACTGCTAAATCTGCAATTGTATTATCTTCTGTTTCTCCTGAACGGTGAGACATTACTGAAGTATATCCTGCATTTTTAGCCATATTTACAGCTGCAATAGTCTCTGTTAAAGTTCCGATTTGGTTTACTTTAATCAAAATTGAATTAGCAATTCCTTTTTCAATTCCAGTTGACAAACGCTCTACGTTAGTAACAAATAAATCATCACCAACTAATTGTGTTTTAGTTCCAATTTTCTCTGTTAATAATTTCCATCCATCCCAGTCATTTTCATCCATTCCATCTTCAATAGAGATAATTGGATATTTAGCAGCTAATTCAGCTAAATAATCAACTTGTTCAGCAGAAGTTCTAATTTTTCCAGTTGGTCCTTCAAATTTAGAATAATCATATTTTCCATCAACATAAAATTCTGAAGCAGCACAATCTAAAGCAACCATAATTTCGTCTCCAAAAGTATAGCCAGCTTTTTCAACAGCCAATTTGATAGTATCTAGAGCATCTTCAGTACCTCCAGCTAAGTTAGGAGCAAATCCTCCTTCGTCACCAACAGCTGTACTTAAACCTCTATCGTGTAATACTTTTTTAAGATTGTGAAAAATCTCAGTTCCCATTTGCATAGCATGTGTAAAAGAAGTTGCTTTTACTGGAAAAATCATAAATTCTTGAAATGCGATAGGCGCATCAGAGTGCGAACCTCCATTGATGATGTTCATCATAGGAACTGGCAAAGTATTTGCAGAAACACCACCTACATATCTATATAAAGGCAATCCTAGTTCATTAGCAGCTGCTTTTGCAACAGCAAGAGAAACTCCAAGAATAGCATTTGCTCCCAAGTTTGCTTTGTTTGGCGTACCATCCAAGTCAATCATTGCTTGGTCAATCAAGTTTTGTTCAAAAACTGAATATCCAATTAATTCTTCAGCAATTTTAGTATTTACATTTTCAACCGCTTTTAAAACACCTTTTCCTAAGAAAGATTTCCCTCCGTCACGTAACTCAACAGCTTCAAATTTACCAGTTGATGCTCCTGATGGCACAGCAGCTCTTCCTAAAACTCCGTTTTCTGTTACTACATCTACTTCTACTGTAGGATTTCCTCTTGAATCAAAAATTTGTCTTGCGTGGATTTTAACAATAATACTCATTATTCTTATTTTTTATGTTATTAATTTGTATTTTATTCAAAACTAAGTAAAAAAATTCGTTAGTCTTTATTATTCAAACGTTAATATAATTTTATTTATTAACGATAACGTTTTAGTCTTATACTGATTTGATATTTTCTATAAACTGATCAAAAAGATAAGAAGAATCGTGTGGTCCTGGACTTGCTTCAGGGTGATATTGTACAGAAAAACAATTCTTATTTTTCATACGCATACCTGCAACTGTTCCGTCATTCAAATGCAAATGTGTGATTTCTAAATCTGGATGTTTATCCAATTCTTCCTTATTCACAGCAAAACCATGATTTTGAGAAGTAATCTCCCCTCTACCTGTAATGATATTTTTCACTGGGTGATTAATACCTCTATGACCATTAAACATTTTATAAGTAGAAACTCCATTTGCCAAAGCAATAACCTGATGTCCTAAACAAATACCAAACAAAGGTTTATTATTCTGAAGAATCTCTTTAGCAACTTGTATTGCACTATCTAAAGGATCTGGATCACCAGGACCATTAGACAAGAAAAAACCATCTGGATTAAAAGACGCTAATTCAGAATACGAAGCGTTATAAGGATAAACTTTAATATAACAATCTCTTTTAGCTAAGTTTCGAAGAATATTCTCTTTAATACCCAAATCTAAAGCAGCAATTTTATACGTTGCATTTTCATCCCCATAGAAATATGGCTCCAGCGTAGACACCTTAGAAGCTAATTCCAATCCTTTCATATCTGGAACATCAGCCAATAATGCTTTTAATTCTTCGATAGGCGTATCATCAGTACAAATAACTGCATTCATAGCACCATTATCACGTATGTAACTTACCAACGCACGTGTATCAACATCAGAAATGCAAATCAAATTTTCTTTAGCAAAATAATCTTCTAGGCTACCTGATGAATCAACTCTAGAATAATTGAAACTAAAATTTTTACAAATCAATCCAGCAATTTTTATACTACTAGATTCAACTTCCTTGTCATTTACCCCATAATTTCCAATATGAGCATTTGTAGCAACCATTAATTGACCAAAATAAGAAGGATCTGTAAAAATCTCTTGATATCCAGTCATACCAGTATTAAAACAAACCTCACCAAATGTTTTTCCAGTAATCCCAATTGATTTACCGTGAAAAATAGTTCCGTCACTTAATAAAAGAATAGCGCTTTTTCGTGTTGTATATTTCATATGTAATTTAATATTGTGCAAATTTAAATTTTTAAAACAGTGAACGCAATCTTTTTTAGGAATAATTCAATCAATTTAAAACAGTAAGCTAAAGACTAACAAAATGACAATAAAATGTTTTAAAAAAGAATACCCTATATAAATCAAACTGCAATACAATGTGTGTAATTTTTTAAGGTTTGACAAAAAATGCTTATTTATTTTTCAAAAAAAAAGGATAAACTATAAATAGCTTATCCTTGATTATTATTGAATTATTATTTTCATAATTATTCAGCTGCGTCAGTTGTAGGTTCTGCTTCAGCAGCTGGAGCTTCAGTAGCTTCGTCTGCTTTTTTAGCTTTTCCACCACGACGGCTTTTCGCTTTTTTAACTTCTTTTTTACCTCCATTGTAAAGTTCATTGAAATCTACTAATTCGATCATTGCCATATCAGCATTATCTCCTAAACGATTTCCAACTTTAATGATACGAGTGTATCCACCTGGACGGTCACCTACTTTAGCTGCAACATCTCTGAACAAGTCAGTTACTGCATATTTACTACGTAAGTAAGCAAAAACGATACGACGATTGTGAGTAGTATCTGATTTTGATTTTGTTATAAGCGGCTCAACAAATTGTTTAAGCGCTTTAGCTTTAGCAACAGTAGTGTTAATACGTTTGTGCTCTATAAGAGAACAAGCCATATTAGCCAACATAGAACTTCTATGTGCAGTCTGTCTGCTTAAGTGATTGAATTTTTTTCCGTGTCTCATTGCTTTATGAAATTTAACCCTGATTAATCAGGATTAGATTATTCTTTATCTAGTTTGTATTTTGCTAAATCCATTCCGAAAGTCAAATTTTTAATTGCAACTAGTTCATCTAGCTCAGTTAAAGATTTTTTACCGAAATTACGGAATTTCATTAGGTCATTTTTATTGAACGATACTAAATCACCAAGTGTATCAACTTCAGCCGCTTTCAAACAATTTAATGCTCTAACAGAAAGATCCATATCAACAAGCTTAGTTTTAAGCAATTGTCTCATGTGTAATGATTCTTCATCATATGATTCTGTTTGTGCAATTTCGTCAGCCTCAAGTGTAATTCTTTCATCAGAAAACAACATGAAATGGTGAATTAAAACTTTTGCAGCCTCAGTAAGAGCATCTTTAGGATTGATTGAGCCATCAGTTTTTATTTCAAAAACTAATTTTTCATAATCTGTTTTTTGCTCTACACGGAAGTTTTCAATTGCATACTTAACATTCTTTACCGGAGTAAAAATTGAGTCAGTAAATATAGTTCCTATTGCAGCATTTTGTTTTTTGTTCTCTTCAGCAGGAACATATCCTCTACCTTTTTCGATAGTTAAATCGAAATTCAGTTTAATTTTACTATCTAAATTACAGATAACAAGTTCTGGATTCAAAACTTGGAAACCTGAAATAAATTTTTGAAAATCACCAGCTGTTAATTGATCTTTACCAGAAACAGAAATAGTAACTGATTCATTATCGATATCTTCAATTTGACGTTTGAAACGCACTTGTTTAAGATTAAGGATAATTTCGGTAACATCTTCAACAACTCCTGAAATAGTAGAAAACTCATGATCTACACCTTCAATGCGAACAGATGTAATTGCATAACCTTCTAATGCTGAAAGCAAAACTCTTCTAAGTGCATTACCAACAGTCAATCCATAACCAGGTTCTAAAGGTCTAAATTCAAATTTACCTTCAAAATCGGTTGAATCGATCATGATAACTTTATCGGGCTTCTGAAAATTAAATATTGCCATAAATTTCGACTAAGTCAATTATTATTTGTTGTACAACTCTACGATTAATTGTTCTTTAATGTTTTCTGGAATTTGAAGTCTTGCAGGTACAGAAACAAAAGTTCCTTCTTTAAGATCTTGATTCCAAGTAATCCATTCATAAACATGACTTGAATTTGATAAAGAACGTTCGATAGCCTCTAATGATTTAGATTTTTCACGAACAGCAACTTTATCACCAGGCTTAAGGTGGTAAGAAGGAATATTAACCACTTCACCGTTTACAGTAACGTGTCTATGAGAAACGATTTGACGAGCACCTCTTCTAGAAGGAGCAATACCCATTCTAAAAACAACGTTATCTAATCTAGCTTCACATAATTGTAATAAAACTTCACCAGTAACACCTTTAGTAGCTGATGCTTTTTCGAATAAATTTCTGAATTGTTTTTCTAAAATTCCATAAGAATATTTAGCTTTTTGCTTTTCCATTAACTGAACAGCGTACTCAGATTTTTTTCCTCTTTTTTTTGCCATCCCGTGTTGTCCAGGAGGGTAATTTCTTTTTTCGAAAGCTTTATCATCTCCGAAAATTGCTTCGCCGAATTTACGTGCGATTCTTGTACTTGGACCAGTATATCTTGCCATTTTAAAAAAATTTAAGGTAGAGATTATGAATTCAGGTCTTATCCTTCGATAATCGTTATTCTACCTTTATTATACTATAATTTGTTTGAGTATTATACTCTACGTCTTTTTGGAGGACGACATCCGTTATGAGGCATTGGAGTAACATCAATAATTTCTGTAACTTCAATTCCACCATTATGCAAAGAACGAATAGCAGACTCACGTCCGTTTCCTGGTCCTTTAACATAAACTTTAACTTTTTTCAATCCAGCCTCAAGAGCTACTTTACTACAATCTTCTGCTGCCATTTGAGCCGCGTATGGAGTATTCTTTTTAGAACCTCTAAAACCCATTTTACCAGCTGATGACCAAGAAATAACTTCACCTTTTTTATTAGTCAAAGAGATGATGATGTTATTGAAGGTAGCAGAAATATGAGCCTCTCCCGTTGATTCAACGATAACTTTACGTTTTTTTGCAGTTGCTTTAGCCATATTACTTATTATTTAGTTGCTTTTTTCTTGTTCGCAACAGTTTTTCTTTTACCTTTTCTTGTTCTAGAGTTGTTTTTAGTTCTTTGTCCTCTTAATGGAAGACCAGATCTGTGACGAATACCTCTATAACATCCAATATCCATTAAACGTTTGATGTTCAAAGAAACTTCAGAACGTAATTCTCCTTCAATTTTGAATGTTCCAACAGCTTCACGAATTGCTCCGATCTCGTCATCATTCCAATCTTGAACTTTTTTATCTTGGCTAACTTGAGCTTTTTCTAAAATCTCAATTGCTCTACTTCTTCCTAATCCGAAGATATAGGTAAGTGCTATAACACCTCTCTTATTTTTTGGGATATCTACCCCTGCTATTCTTGCCATAATTATCCTTGTCTTTGTTTAAATCTAGGATTCTTTTTGTTTATTACGTACAATCTCCCTTTTCTACGCACAATTTTGCACTCGGGACTTCTCTTTTTTACTGATGCTCTAACTTTCATAGTGAATATCCTTTAATATCTATAAGTAATTCTTGCTTTTGACAAATCATAAGGACTCATTTCTAGTTTCACTTTATCACCAGGTAATAATTTGATATAATGCATTCGCATTTTTCCAGAAATATGAGCAATTACGATATGTCCATTTTCTAACTCTACACGGAACATCGCATTTGATAACGCTTCGATGATTGATCCGTCTTGTTCTATTGCTGATTGTTTTGCCATAAATTAAGCTACCGCTTTTCTATTTTTACCACTTTTCATCAAACCATCATAATGCTTATTCAACAAGTATGAATTAATTTGTTGAATCGTATCTATTGCAACTCCAACCATAATTATCAATGAAGTCCCTCCAAAAAACATAGCCCAAGATTGTTGAACATCCATAAGACTTACAACAATGGCTGGGAACACAGCTATCAAAGCAAGAAATAAAGATCCTGGAAAAGTTATTAAAGACATCACTTTGTCAAGATAATCTGAAGTTTCAACACCTGGTCTAATACCTGGTATAAAACCTCCGCTTCTCTTTAAATCATCAGACATCTTATTAGTAGGAACTGTAATTGCAGTATAAAAGAAAGTAAATACAACAATTAATGTTGCAAATAAGAAATTATACCAAAAACCGAACATATTACTAAAAGCACCAACAACAGATTGAGAAGCATCTGACTTAGACAAACCAGCAACAGCAGCAGGAATAAACATAATTGCTTGTGCAAATATAATTGGCATTACACCAGATGCATTAAGCTTTAATGGAATCCATTGTCTGTTACCACCCATCATATCTTGTTCGAAATCTCCAGATGTTGTACGACGAGCATACTGTACTGGAATTTTTCTAACTGCCATTACAAGTAATACACAAGAAATAATTACAAGCAACCAAATAATGATTTCAACAACCAATAACATTGGTCCTCCATTATTATTAGTAACTCTAGTTGTAAATTCTTGAATAAAAGCTTGTGGCAACCTAGCTAAGATACCAACCATAATCAAAAGGGAAATACCGTTTCCAATACCTTTATCAGTAATTTTTTCTCCTAACCACATGGCAAAAATTGTCCCTGTAACTAAAATAACAACTGATGAAAATAAAAATTCAAAAGAATTAAATCCCAAAATGAAAGCTGAACTAGGTAAAGTTCTGTAAAGATTGTAGATATAAGTTGGACCTTGTACCAAAGTGATAACAATAGTTAACCAACGGGTAATTTGATTGATTTTTTTTCTACCACTCTCTCCATCACTTTGTAGTTTTTGCAAATAAGGAATCGCAATTCCCATAAGTTGCACAACAATAGATGCAGAAATATAAGGCATAATCCCTAAAGCAAAAACTGACGCTTTAGAAAATGCACCTCCGGTAAACATGTCTAGAATAGAACCTAAACCGTTTTTGGTTTGTCCCGCTAAACCAGTTAATTGAGTTGCGTCAATTCCCGGTAACGTAACATGAGCACCAAAACGATAAACTAAAAGTAGACCTAAAGTAATTAGGATTCTATTTTTTAGCTCTTCAATTTTCCAAACATTACTTATTGATTCAATAAATTTCTTCATCTTACGTGTCGAATTACATGATTACAGCTTCTCCACCAGCAGCTTCAATAGCAGCTTTTGCAGTAGCAGTAAATTTGTGAGCAGTTACTTTTAATTTTGCTTTCAATTCTCCTCTACCTAAAATCTTAACGATTTCATTTTTAGTAGCAAGACGATTAGCTACATAAACTGTCATATCAACAGTATCTGTAATTACTCCATTATCAACCAATAATTGAAGAGTATCAAGATTAACACCTTCGTATTCTTTACGATTGATGTTAGTGAAACCAAACTTAGGCACACGTCTTTGAAGTGGCATTTGTCCACCTTCAAAACCAATCTTTTTAGAATAACCAGAACGAGATTTTGCTCCTTTGTGACCTCTTGCAGAAGTACCACCTTTACCAGAACCTTCACCTCTACCTAATCTTTTATTTTGATTGTGTGTAGAACCCTCAGCAGGTTGTAAGTTACTTAAATTCATAACAGTATTTGTTATTTAGCTTCTTCAACAGAAACTAAGTGTTTAACTTTATTTATCATCCCAAGGATAGCAGGATTTGAATCATGCTCTACAACTTGTCCCATTTTACGTAGGCCTAAAGCTTCCAAACCTCTCTTTTGAGAAAGAGGACAGTTGATTTTGCTTCGAACTTGTTTTACTAATAATTTAGCCATAATTTCCTTGAATTAACCTTTAAAAACTTTTTCTAAAGAAACACCTCTTTGTTTTGCAACAGTATAAGCACTTCTCATTTGTAATAAAGCATCAAAAGTTGCTTTCACTACGTTGTGAGGATTTGAAGATCCTTGTGATTTAGATAATACATCATGAATTCCAACTGATTCAAGAACTGAACGAACAGCTCCACCAGCAATAACTCCTGTACCATGAGAGGCAGGAATTAAAAATACACGTGCACCACCAAATTTACCTTTTTGTTCGTGAGGAACTGATTGTCCATTCAAAGGAATTTTTACAAGATTTTTCTTTGCATCTTCTACTGCTTTCGCAATTGCTTCAGAAACGTCTTTAGATTTTCCTAATCCATGACCTACAACTCCGTTTTCATCACCTACAACTACAATAGCAGAAAAACCGAAAGCTCTACCACCCTTTGTAACCTTAGTAACACGATTTACACTCACCAAACGATCTTTTAATTCAAGACCACTTGGTTTTACTAACTCTATATTCTTGTATTTATTAGACATACTATCTTAGAATTTAAGTCCAGCCGCTCTCGCGCCTTCCGCTAATGATTTAATACGACCGTGGTATAAGTAACCTCCTCTATCGAAAGTAACATCATTTATACCAGCTTTTAAAGCTTTCTCTGCAATAAGTTTTCCTACTGCAGTAGCCACTTCAATATTCGTACCGTTTCCAATTTCTTTTTCTCTTGAAGAAGCAGCTAATATAGTAACTCCATTTACATCATCAATTAATTGAGCATAAATTTCTTTGTTACTTCTAAAAACAGATAGTCTCGGTTTAGTAGCAATACCACTAATCGTTTTTCTAATTCTGAATCTAATACGTTGTCTTCTTTCAGGTTTTGTTAATGACATAATCTTATTTTTTAAGCTGATTTACCTGCTTTTCTTCTTAATACTTCACCTACAAATTTAACACCTTTTCCTTTGTACGGCTCTGGTTTACGGAAACCTCTGATTTTCGCAGCAACCTGACCTAAAAGTTGTTTATCCAATGATGTTAATTTCACAATAGGGTTTTTACCTTTTTCAGAGATAGTTTCAAGAGCAACCTCTGGAGCTATTTCTAATATAATATTGTGAGAGAAACCAAGTGCTAAATCTAATTTTTGTCCTTGATTTGAAGCTCTATAACCAACTCCAACCAATTCTAAAGATTTTGTAAAACCTTCTGTTACACCAATAACCATGTTATTAATTAAAGATCTGTACAAACCGTGTTTTGCTCTTTGGTCTTTATGATCAGAAGATCTTTCTACTAGAACTTGATCTCCTTCAACTGTTACAGTTACGTCCGAAAACTCCTGAGTTAGTTGACCGTTTTTTCCTTTTACAGTAATAATACCGTCTGCAACTGTAATAGTTACACCAGCTGGTATTGTTACTGGGCTTTTACCTATTCTTGACATCTTATATAGTCTTTAAAATTAGTATACGTAACAAATTACTTCTCCACCTACATTTAATTGCTTAGCTTGTTTCCCAGTCATAAGACCTTTTGAAGTTGAAACAATAGCAATTCCTAATCCGTTAAGGATTCTCGGGATTTTAGAAGCACCTGCGTACTTACGTAAACCTGGTTTACTAATTCTTTGGATATCTTTGATTACAGGCTCTTTAGTATCTTTATCATACTTCAAAGCGATTTTGATTGAACCCTGAACAGAGTTGTCTTCAAACTTGTAGCTTAAGATATAACCTTGATCAAATAAGATCTTTGTTATTTCTTTTTTAAGATTAGATGCTGGAATTTCGACAACTTTGTGGTTTGCAGCCACAGCGTTTCTAACTCTCGTCAAATAATCTGCAATTGGATCTGTATACATATGTATAAAATTGTGGTCTTGGTTTTCTTACCGGACCTTCCGGAAGAACCTTAAACCATTAAACTCATTAATAATTAATCAACAGATAGTTGTCAATTTACCGACAAAAATCCGGCAAACTTACAACTATCTGTTGAAATATCAAAATCGCAAATAATATTTATTACCAGCTTGCTTTTTTAACACCTGGAATTAGTCCATTATTTGCCATTTCACGAAATGTAACACGTGAAATACCGAATTGACGCATATACCCTCTTGGTCTACCTGTCAATTTACAACGATTGTGCAAACGAACTGGCGAAGCATTTTTCGGTAATTTTTGCAAACCTACGAAATCTCCAGCTTCTAATAAAGCTTTTCTTTTCTCAGCATACTTAGCTACCGTTTTTTCTCTTTTAACCTCACGGGCTTTCATTGATTCTTTAGCCATATCTTAATTCTTTTTAAAAGGTAAACCTAATTCAGCCAACAATGACTTTGCTTCTTTGTCTGTTTTTGCAGTAGTAACAAAAGAAATGTCCATTCCAGATATTTTATTTACTTTGTCAATATCAATTTCAGGGAAAATGATTTGCTCTAAAACACCTAAATTATAGTTTCCTCTACCGTCAAAACCAGTTGCTTTAATACCACTGAAATCTCTAACACGTGGCAATGAAGAAGTAATAAGTCTATCTAAAAACTCATACATTCTTTCACCGCGCAAAGTAACTTTTGCTCCAATAGGCATCCCTTTTCTCAATTTAAAAGACGCAACGTCTTTCTTTGAAATAGTAGATACTGCTTTTTGTCCAGTAATCTTAGTTAATTCATCAACTGCATAGTCAATCAATTTTTTATCAGATACTGCTGCACCAACTCCTTTACTCAAAACGATTTTTTCCAATTTTGGAACTTGCATAACGTTTGTGTAACCGAATTCTTCTTTAAGAGCAGAGATAACTCTACTCTTATATTCTTCTTTTAGTCTAGGTATATATGCCATTACTATAGTACTTGATTAGATTTTTTTGAAAATCTTACTTTCTTATCTCCTTCAACTCTAATACCTACTCTTGTTGTTTCCTTAGTTTTAGGATCAATTAGAGAAATGTTAGATATTTGAATAGAAGCTTCTTTTTTTACAATACCACCTTGAGGGCTTTTTGCACTAGGTTTCGTATGTTTAGAAACCATGTTTACACCTTCAACAATCGCTTTGTTTTTCTCACGGTAAACACGTAATACTTTACCTTCAGCACCTTTATGGTCCCCAGCAATTACTCTTACGATATCTCCTGATTTTATTTTTAGCTTTATCATCTTAAAACGAATTAAAGCACTTCTGGTGCTAATGATACAATTTTCATGAATTGTTTTTCACGAAGTTCTCTTGCTACCGGACCAAAAACACGAGTTCCTCTCATTTCCCCTGCAGCATTCAAAAGAACACATGCATTATCATCGAAACGGATATAAGAACCATCAGCTCTTCTCACTTCTTTTTTGGTACGTACAACAACTGCAGTTGAAACAGCACCTTTTTTAACGTTTCCGTTAGGTGTTGCGTCTTTAATTGATACTACAATCTTGTCTCCAACAGAGGCATACCTTCTTTTGGTACCTCCTAAAACACGGATAGTTAAAACTTCTTTAGCTCCTGTGTTATCTGCTACTTTTAGTCTTGATTCTTGTTGTACCATAATTATTTAGCTCTTTCTAGGATTTCAACTAATCTCCAACATTTTGATTTACTCAAAGGACGCGTTTCGCTAATTCTTACAGTATCTCCAATGTTACAGTCGTTTGTTTCGTCATGTGCAACAAATTTCTTTGTTTTCAACACGAACTTACCGTATAATGGGTGTTTTACTTTAGTTACTTGAGCAACTACAATGGATTTATCCATTTTGTTTGAAGTAACAACCCCAATTCTTTCTTTTCTTAAATTTCTTTTTTCTTCCATCTTTAAGCAGAATACAATTATTGTAATTCTTTTTTAGTAAGCTCTGTAGCTAATCTTGCAACTGTTCTTCTAGCACTTCTAATTTGAAGTGGATTTTCAATTGGTGAGATAGCGTGAGCTAATTTTAGGTCAGCATGTGCTTTCTTAGCTTGGCTAAGTGCACTTTGCAACTCAGCTATAGAAAGATTTTTTATTTCTGATTGTTTCATAATATAATATTAATTATGCTTCGAAATCTCTAGCTATGACAAATTTAGTTTTTACTGGAAGTTTTTGAGCTGCAAGACGTAACGCCTCTTTTGCAACTGACAAAGGAACTCCTCCAACTTCAAACATAATTCTTCCGGGTTTAACAACGGCAGCCCAATATTCAACGGCACCTTTACCTTTACCCATACGTACCTCAAGAGGTTTCTTAGTGATAGGTTTGTCTGGAAATATTTTGATCCATAATTGTCCTTCTCTTTTCATAAAACGAGTTGCAGCGATACGTGCAGCTTCGATTTGACGAGAGGTTAAGAACATTCCATCTTCATGTACAGATTTAATACCAAACATTCCATTAGAAAGTTCATGCCCTCTTTGAGAGTTCCCTTTCATTTTACCCTTTTGTACCTTACGGTATTTTGTTCTTTTAGGTTGTAACATTTTTCTTTAAATTTAAAAAATTACTTTCTTTTACGAGCGTCAGGTTTTCCACCTTTATTAAAAGGCTTTCTGTCTCCTCTTGGAGCATCTCCACCTTTACCACCAGCTTGTTTTTTGTCCATTCCGGCAAGTGGAGAAAGATCTCTCTTTCCGTAAACTTCACCTTTCATGATCCATACTTTGATACCCATTCTACCATAAGTAGTATGAGCTTCAGCCAAAGCATAATCAATATCAGCTCTGAAAGTTGATAGAGGAATTCTACCTTCTTTGAAACCCTCTGAACGAGCCATCTCAGCACCATTCAAACGACCAGAAATCAAAACTTTGATACCTTCAGCGTTCATACGCATAGAAGCAGCAATAGCCATTTTGATTGCACGTCTGTAAGAAATACGGCTTTCGATTTGACGACAGATGCTTGTAGCAACTAGATACGCGTCAAGTTCAGGTCTTTTAATTTCAAAGATGTTGATTTGAACCTCTTTGTCAGTAATTTTCTTAAGTTCCTCTTTCAACTTGTCTACCTCTTGTCCACCTTTCCCAATAATGATACCAGGTCTTGCAGTAGTGATAGTAACGGTTACAAGTTTCAAAGTTCTCTCGATGATTACTTTTGATACACTAGCTTTTGATAAACGAGCGTGGATATACTTTCTGATTTTTTGATCTTCGGCTAATTTATCACCGTAATCATTTCCACCATACCAGTTTGAGTCCCATCCTCTGATGATACCAAGTCTATTTCCAATTGGATTTGTCTTTTGTCCCATGCTGCCTAAGAATTGCTTTGTGTGTTATTGATAGCTCCTAACACGATTGTAACGTGATTAGAACGTTTTCTTATTCTGTGTGCTCTACCTTGTGGAGCTGGACGAAGTCTTTTTAACATCATTCCACCATCTACACGGATTTCTTTAACAAATAATCCAGCTTCTTCAAGATTACCTTCACTATTTTTTTGCTCCCAGTTATTGATTGCAGATAATAATAGTTTTTCTAATTTTCTTGAAGCTTCTTTCGAACTGAATCTTAATATGTTAAGTGCTCTCTCTACCTTCTGACCTCTTACCAAGTCCGCTACTAAGCGCATTTTTCTAGGTGAAGTAGGGCAGTTATTCAATTTTGCGAAAGCTATAGACTTATTAGCCTCTTTTCTCGCATCTGCTGTTTCTCTTTTACGAACTCCCATTGCTTCTTATTTTTTACCTTTATTTTTTGCTCCAGCATGACCTCTAAAAGATCTAGTTGGTGAAAATTCTCCTAATTTGTGACCTACCATGTTTTCTGTTACGTAAACTGGTACAAATTGACGACCGTTATGAACTGCGATAGTTTGTCCAACGAAGTCAGGAGTAATCATAGAAGCTCTAGACCAAGTCTTTACTACTCCTTTATTTCCACCTGCGATGTTTTCTTCAACTTTCTTTTCTAACTTATAATGAACGAAAGGTCCTTTTTTTAATGAACGTGCCATATCTTATTATTTCTTTCTACGTTCTACGATATACTTGTTACTCGGGTTTTTCTTAGAACGAGTTCTATAACCTTTAGCTGGTATTCCATTTCTTGAACGTGGATGTCCACCAGAAGAACGTCCTTCACCACCACCCATTGGGTGATCAACAGGGTTCATTGCAACAGGTCTTGTTCTAGGTCTTCTTCCTAACCATCTTGTTCTACCAGCTTTTCCTGATACAACTAATTGGTGGTCTGAATTAGAAACTGCTCCAATTGTAGCTGAACAAGTCAACAAGATTAATCTCGTTTCACCTGAAGGCATTTTAATTGTTGCATATTTTCCATCTCTTGCCATTAATTGAGCAAATGTTCCAGCAGAACGAGCAATTACAGCTCCTTGACCTGGTCTCAATTCGATACAAGAAATAACAGTTCCTAAAGGAATTCTGCTTAAAGGTAAAGTATTACCAATTTCAGGTTGAGATTCTGGTCCAGAAACAACTTTCTGTCCAACTTTCAATCCATTTTGAGCAATAATATAAGTTTTCTCACCATCAGCATAAGCTAATAAAGCGATAAATGCAGTACGATTTGGATCATATTCAATTGATTTCACTGTAGCTGGAATTGCTTCTTTTGTACGTTTGAAATCAATAATACGATATCTCTGCTTGTGACCACCACCCGTATAACGCATGGTCATCTTTCCTTGACTATTTCTACCTCCAGAGTTTTTTATCGGTGCTATCAAAGAGCGTTCCGGCTTATCAGTTGTAATGGCGTCATAACCATTCACAACTCTAAATCGCTGACCTGGGGTAATAGGTTTTAATTTTCTTACTGACATTTTATCTTAGATATTGTTGTAAAAATCAATTGTTTCTCCTTCTTGTACTTGAACAATCGCTTTTTTAATAGCGTTAGTCTTTCCACTGATTAAACCACTTTTAGTGTATTTTGTAGTTCTATCCGGTCTCACATTCATTGTATTAACACTCAAAACATTTACTCCATAAGCAGCCTCAACAGCTTTCTTAATTTGTACTTTGTTTGCTTTTCTGTCAACAACGAATCCGAAGCGGTTTAAAACTTCACTTTCTTTGGTTACTTTTTCCGTTACTATAGGTTTAATTATGATGCTCATATCCTATTATTTACTTAAATTTTCTTCAATTACTTCCAAAGAACTCTCTAAAAGCACTAAATTATTAGCATTTAAAATAGCGTAAGTGCTTAATTCATAACTACTTACAACGTTAGACGCTTTTAAATTACGTGACGACAAATATACGTTTTTATTGGTATCACCCAACACAAACAGTGATTTTTTATTTTCTAACTCTAAAGCTTTCAAAACATTAATGAAATTTTTAGTGTTTGGTGTTTCAAAATTAAAGTCTTCAAGAACGATAATATTCGACTCTTTTGCTTTAATTGAGAAAGCAGATTTTCTAGCCAAACGTTTCAAGCTTTTATTCAATTTGAATGAATAACTTCTTGGTCTTGGTCCGAAAACTGTTCCACCACCTTTAAACAATGGATTCTTTGCACTACCCGCACGAGCAGTACCAGTTCCTTTTTGTTTTTTTATCTTACGAGTACTTCCCGCTACTTCAGCTCTTTCTTTAGCCTTGTGCGTTCCTTGACGTTGATTAGCAAGATATTGCTTAACATCAAGATATACTGCGTGATTATTTGGCTCTATACCAAATACTGAATCAGAAAGTTGAACTTTTCTTCCAGTATCTTTTCCGTTGAAATCTAATACTTTTGCTTCCATTACTTCTGAATGATTACATAAGAGTTTTTGCAACCAGGAATACATCCTTTAACAACAAGTAAATTCTTTTCAGAAACTACTTTTAAAACTCTAAGGTTTTGAACTTTTACATTATCTCCTCCCATTCTTCCAGCCATACGCATTCCTTTGAATACTCTAGATGGATAAGAAGAAGCTCCTACAGAACCTGGCGCTCTTAAACGGTTGTGTTGACCGTGAGTTGCTTGTCCAACACCACCAAAACCGTGACGTTTAACAACCCCTTGAAAACCTTTACCTTTAGATACACCTTGTATATCTACAAATTCTCCTTCAGCAAAAATAGAAACATCAATAAGATCTCCTAATTTTTGTTCAGTTGCGAAATCTTGGAATTCAACGACTTTTTTCTTAGCAACAGTTCCCGCTTTCTTAAAGTGACCTACAGCCGCTTTTGTGGAATGTTTCTCGTTTTTGTCATCGAAACCAAGTTGCAACGCTTCGTACCCGTCAACACCTTTGGTTCTGACTTGGGTAACAACGCATGGTCCAGCTTCGATTACTGTACAAGGAATATTCTTCCCGTTTTCGTCGAAAATACTAGTCATGCCGATTTTTCTACCAATTAACCCAGACATAAATATTAATTATTAATTATTAAATATAAATATAGAACGCAGCTTTTAAGCAAATCCTATTTTTTAAGTGGGTGCAAATGTATAACATATTTACACACAAACCAAAAAAATATTTTTTACCTAAAAACAGCGTTCCTTTTTACTCTTAAAGTACTTAAACTTTGATTTCAACTTCAACTCCACTTGGCAATTCAAGTTTCATTAAAGCATCAATAGTTTTAGATGAAGATGAATAAATGTCAATTAATCTCTTGTATGACATTACTTCAAACTGCTCTCTTGCTTTTTTGTTTACGTGTGGAGAACGCAATACTGTAAAAAGTTTTTTGTGAGTTGGCAATGGGATTGGCCCAGTTACAACAGCACCAGTAGTTTTTACTGTTTTTACAATCTTTTCAGCAGACTTATCTACCAACATGTGATCGTAAGATTTCAATTTTATTCTGATTTTTTGACTCATTTTCTTAAAGATTATGCGTTTCCTTTTGCTTTTTTGATAACTGCTTCTGAAATATTAGAAGGTGTTTCAGCGTAGTGTGAAAATTCCATTGTAGATGTTGCACGACCTGAAGACAAAGTTCTTAAAGTTGTTACATATCCAAACATTTCAGACAATGGCACATCTGCTTTAATAGTTTTAGCACCATTTCTATCTCCCATGTCATTCACTTGACCTCTACGACGGTTAATATCACCTACGATATCTCCCATGTTTTCTTCTGGTGTAATAACTTCCATTTTCATGATTGGCTCAAGAATTACAGCTCCAGCAGCTTTTGCTACTTCTCTATAACCCATTCTAGCTGCAAGCTCAAAAGAAAGTGCATCAGAATCCACAGGGTGGAAAGATCCATCCAATAAAGTAACTTTCAAACTATCCACTTGGTATCCTGCTAAAGGACCAGTTTTCATAGCTTCACGGAAACCTTTCTCTACAGAAGGAATATATTCTTTTGGTACGTTACCTCCTTTTACAGAGTTAACAAACTGCAATCCAACTGGAGCTTTACCATCAACTTCATCTGCTGGCTCAAGAATAAATACGATATCACCGAATTTACCACGACCACCTGATTGTTTTTTATAAGTCTCTCTATGTTGTGCTTTTTTAGTAAACGCTTCTTTATATTCAACTTGAGGCTCACCTTGGTTTACTTCAACTTTAAATTCACGTTTCATTCTATCAACTAAGATATCCAAGTGAAGCTCACCCATACCAGAGATAATAGTTTGCCCTGAAGCCTCATCAGTTCTAACTGTAAAAGTTGGATCCTCTTCAGCTAATTTAGCCAAAGCCATACCCATTTTATCCACGTCAGCTTTAGTTTTAGGCTCAATAGCAATACCAATTACCGGTGCAGGGAATTTCATTGACTCAAGAATAATTGGGTGTTTTTCATCACACAATGTATCTCCAGTTTTGATATCTTTAAATCCAACAGCAGCTCCAATATCTCCAGCCTCAATATATTCGATTGGATTTTGTTTGTTAGCGTGCATTTGGTAGATACGAGAAATTCTTTCTTTGTTGCCAGAACGAGTATTCAATACATAAGAACCAGCATCTAAACGTCCTGAATAAGCACGGAAGAAAGCTAAACGACCAACGAATGGGTCAGTAGCAATTTTAAATGCTAAAGCAGCGAATGGCTCTTTAACATCTGGCTTACGCAAGATTTTAGTTTGATCTTCTTCTAATAATTCAGCATCATCAGGGTGAATTCCTTCGATACCTTCTTTATCCATTGGAGATGGCAAGTATTTACATACAGCATCTAACATGAATTGAACTCCTTTGTTTTTAAAAGATGAACCAGCAATCATAGGAATGATAGCCATATCCATTACTGCAGCTCTTAATGCAGTGTTAATCTCCTCTTCCGTGATAGATTCTGGAGCTTCCATATACTTATCAAGCAAGTTCTCATCATAATCAGCAACTGCTTCAATAAGAATATCTCTGTATTCTTTTACTTCAGCGATCATATCAGCAGGAATATCAACAACTTCATAAGTCGCCCCCATTCCAGCATCATCCCAAACAATAGCTTGGTTTCTTACTAAATCTACAACACCTCTAAAATCATTCTCTTCACCGATTGGCAAAGTGATTGCAACAGCGTTTGATTTCAACATATCTCTTACTTGTTGACAAACTGCCAAAAAGTTAGAACCTTGTCTATCCATTTTATTAACGAAACCAATACGCGGCACTCTGTATTGATCTGCAAGTCTCCAGTTAGTTTCAGATTGAGGCTCAACACCATCAACAGCACTAAATAAGAAAACCAAACCATCAAGTACACGCAAAGAACGGTTTACTTCAACTGTAAAGTCAACGTGTCCCGGAGTATCAATAATATTAAAGTGGTAAGGCAATGTTTCAGGTAAAATTTTACCTTGTGTAGTTGGAAAATTCCATTCACAAGTTGTAGCTGCAGAAGTAATTGTAATACCTCTTTCTTGCTCTTGTGCCATCCAGTCCATTGTTGCAGCACCATCGTGTACTTCACCAATTTTGTGTGATTTTCCAGTATAGAATAATATACGCTCAGTTGTTGTTGTTTTACCAGCATCAATGTGAGCAGCAATTCCTATGTTTCTTGTATATTTAAGTTCTCTAGCCATTTCTTAAGAATTAAAATCTAAAGTGAGAGAAAGCTTTATTAGCTTCTGCCATCTTGTGAGTATCCATTCTTTTCTTAACAGCAGCTCCTTCTTCTTTAGCCGCAGCTAAACATTCTGAAGCTAATCTCTGAGCCATAGATTTTTCGTTTCTTCTTCTTGAATAAAGAATCAACCATTTCATAGCCATAGAAATTTTTCTGTCTGGTCTAATTTGCATTGGAATTTGAAATGTAGCTCCACCTACTCTACGACTACGTACTTCTACGTGAGGCATAACGTTTGTTAAAGCATCTTTCCAGATTTCTAATGAAGTTTTTTCGTCATTTTGCTTTTTAGTTTCAATGATGTCAATTGCATCATAAAAAACTTTAAAAGCTGTTGATTTCTTACCATCCCACATTAAGTTGTTCACAAAACGCGTTACCAATTGGTCGTTAAACCTTGGATCTGGTAAAAGTGGTCTTTTCTTTGCCGCTCTTTTTCTCATGTCTTTTTTTTAATAAAATTTCATACTTATCTAGTCGCAATAGATCGCAACTCTACAAGAATAATTTTTTAAATTACTTTTTCGCTTCTTTTGGTCGTTTTGCTCCGTATTTAGATCTTCTTTGCGTTCTTCCTGCTACACCTGATGTATCAAGTGCACCACGAACGATGTGATATCTAACTCCTGGCAAATCTTTTACCCTTCCACCCCTAACTAATACTATCGAGTGCTCTTGTAAATTGTGTCCTTCTCCAGGGATGTAAGCATTCACTTCATTACCATTTGTCAAACGTACACGCGCAACTTTACGCATTGCAGAGTTTGGTTTTTTTGGTGTAGTAGTGTAAACACGCGTACAAACCCCTCTTCTTTGAGGACAAGAATCTAAAGCAACCGATTTACTCTTCTTAGTTATCTGAGTTCTTCCTGTTCTTACTAATTGTTGAATTGTTGGCATAATTAAATACTAAAATTTCTTATTATATTAAAATCCCGCTTTTTACGGGGTTGCAAATGTATAAATTAATTTTCACTCTACAAACCATAATTGATTTATTTTCAAAAGAAGTAAACATTTGTCTTTTAACAAAATACATCACACCAACAAAACACCCAAGAAGCCAAAAAAGAGAACAACAACAATGACAACTTCAAAGACAAACATTATGATTATTGTAACAAACGATGGATATTTGCGTTATCAAATATCAAAAGAAATCAAAAATTGAAATCAAAAATTCTTATTCTATTTTTTTTACTTACTTATTTGACTTCAAAAAGTCAAACCATTCAATTAAAAATAATTGGACAAACAACATTTGAAACCAAAATAATTGACTCCATTGGCTACTCCAAAGAAAAACAAAACACTAAGCAAATAATTGAAGAAATAAATACAATTAGCAAAAAGCTATCAGAAACAGGCTATATCAACAATCAGCTATTAGACAAAATCAAAGAAAACAACAGTAGTTATAGTGCTAAAATTTCTCTTGGACAAAAAATCAAACACATACATATATATATAGGTGCAAAAAATAATTCGTTACCATTCAATTTATTTGAAACAAACAAAGATTCTATAACATTACCATATTCACAAACAGAAGTCTTTTTAAAACACACTCTACAAAATTTAGAAAAAAATGGATATGCATTCGCAAAAATAAAACTCATTAATATCCAACAAAGAAACCAAAATCTATATGCCGACTTATCAATCTCAACAAGCAACAGGAGAAATTTAAACTCTATTGAAATAAAATACAGCGATCAACAACAAAAAAAAATATTTCCAAAAGGAGCCGAAAAACAAATTAGCAAAAAATATAAAAACAAAATTTTCAACCAGGAAACCGTTCAACAAATCAGTCTAGACTTTGAAGAATTCGGATTTGTCAGCCAAATTAAATTTCCTGAAATATTATTCACTCAAGACACCACTAAAGTATTTGTTTATTTAGAAAAAAGAAAAGCCAATAATTTTGACGGATACTTAGGCTTCAACAATGAAGAAAACGAAAAAGTAAAATTTAATGGCTACCTAGACCTAACTTTAGTAAACGCCCTTAGAAACGGAGAAGAACTATCCATTTACTGGAAGAACGATGGAAATAACCAAAAACTATTTAATGCCAATTTAAATATCCCTTATTTATTCAATAGTCCAATTGCCATAAAAGCACAGATCAATATTTTCAAACAAGACAGTATTTTTCAAAACACCAAAACCGCATTACAATTGGGATATTTCTTAAACTACAACAAACGAATCTACCTTGGATTCGAATCAACTGAGTCAAGCGATATCCAAAATCTAAACAGTCAAAATATAACTGATTACAAAAACACTTTTTACACCTCTACAGTAGAATACAAGAAAAACAACACCAAAAACAAACTACTACCAACAAAATCATATCTAAACCTCATTCTCGGCACTGGAAATAGAACAACAACCACAAATCCCTCGTTAAAACAAAATTTCATCAATCTCAACTTAATGAATGACTTTTATATTGACGAAAAAAACATCATAACTTTTAAAAGCCAAAATTATTACCTAAAAAGCAAAGACTACATCACAAATGAACTATATCGTTTTGGAGGAATCAACTCCATAAGAGGATTTTCAGAAAATAGCCTACAAGCCAATTTGATGTTAGCCGTCATTACAGAATACAAATACCTACTATCCCCTAGTCTATACTTAAATTCAATCCTAGACTACTGTTATTATGAAGACCCTACACTTTCAAGCTTTACAAAAAACGAAAAGCTTCTAGGGATCGGACTCGGTTTAGGCGCCCAAACTTTAAATGGGTTATTAAAATTTGCCATCTCAAACGGTAAGACAAAAAATGAGGAATTAAAGTTCTCCAACACCATCGTTACCATAAATTACAACGTTAAATTTTAACACTACAAAGCTTGTTTTTTTTATAACAAAAATTAGTTAATTTGTTACAAAAAAATATTATTAGTATTGCAAAAAACTACTTTTTTAAATATTCAGAAATAAATCTGTTAAAAAATCTCCTTAATGACATAAAACTTATTATTATTTATAACATTATTATCGTTATGGGTTAAAAATGTAAAATCATTATGCATGCATAAAAATTTTTGAATGTTATAGGATGGTTAACAAATTATTATGATTTTTGCTGCACTAATTCAAAATATTTAAAAATGAAACTAAAGTTAAATGGATTCCTAGTACTCCTTGTAGTGCTAGTAGCGCAAATTACTTTTGCGCAAGAAAGATCTGTTTCAGGAGTTGTTTCGGACAATGCAGGCATACCTTTACCAGGTGTGAGTGTATTAGTTAAAGGAACAAAAAATGGAACTCAATCAGATTTTGATGGGAAATTCTCCATCAAAGCAACACCAAATGATGTACTAGTATTTAGCTACATTGGTATGAAATCTTCAGAGAAATCTGCAAGCTCTACAACACTCAATGTGAAATTAGCTAGTGATGCAACACAATTAGAAAGTGTAGTTGTTACAGCTATGGGAATTAAAAGAGAGAAAAAATCTCTTGGATACTCTTCTCAACAAGTTTCAGGAAAAGACCTAAACGGTGGTACTGCAACACCTAACGTCGCAAATCTACTTTCAGGAAAAGTAGCAGGTCTTGAAGTATCAAGAAATACTAACTTTGGTGGTTCTACAAACGTTGTAATTAGAGGTAATAAATCTTTAACAGGAAACAATCAAGCTCTATGGGTAATTGATGGTGTACCTGTTGATAATTCCAATTCAAACGCTACAACTCAGTTAACTGGTGGTGGTGGTTATGATTACGGTAACACTATTTCTGATATTAACCAAGAAGACATCGAGAGTATTAACGTTCTTAAAGGTGCGGCTGCAACAGCTTTATACGGATCAAGAGCGAGTAATGGTGTAGTAATGGTTACTACAAAAAAAGGTAAAGCAACTAAAGATAATAAAGTTGGTTTTACTTTTTCTAGTAATGCATCTATTGGAACTGTTGATAAATCAACTTTCCCAGAATACCAAAACAAATACGGATCAGGTTATGGATTTGGAAGTTCATTCTTAGGAACCGGAACACCTGACACTGTAGATACATCAAATGATGCTTCATACGGAGATGCCTTTACTGGTGAACCAGTATACCAATGGGATGCTTTCACTCCATACTCTCCAAATTACGGAAAAGCTACTCCTTGGACAGCTGCTAAAAATGGCCCAATTACATTCTTCGAAACTGCACAAACTTTTACAAACAGTATCTCACTTGAGAAATCTACTGAAAGATCAAGTTTATCTATGTCTTATGTAAACACGAATCAAACTGGTATTATGCCAAATAGTGAATTGAAAAAAAATCAATTAAGCGCTAGATTCAGTCAAAAAATAACAGATAGATTAACTGCAAATGTTTATGCTGCTGTAACACTACAAAATACTGTAGGTCGAAACTCTACAGGTTACAATGACAACATCATGGGTACTTTTAGACAATGGTGGCAAACAAACACAGACATTAAATCTTTAGAGCAAGTTTACAATGCTTCTGGAGGTCAAAATGTGACATGGAACTGGGCTGACCCAACAACTCCTGAAGGACTAACACCTATTTACTGGGATAACCCGTACTTCACACGTTATCAAAATTATTCATCAGATAACAGAACACGTTTATTTAGTTATGCTTCTCTTGACTACAAGATTACAGATTGGATGAGTGCTCTAGGTAGAGTATCATTAGATACTTATAATCAACTTCAAGAAGAAAGAAGAGCAGTAGGTTCTATACCAGCAGCATTTGGACTTTCTCCTGCAGATGAAGCTTCAGGATACCAAAGAAACACTATTAACTTCCAAGAAGTTAACTATGATTTAATGTTAAATTTTAACAAAAAAATCGGCGAAAACATTAGCTTAAACGGAGTACTTGGTGGAAGTATCAGAAGAACTGATAAAGACAATGTACTTGCTTCAACACTTGGTGGTTTAGTAACTCCAGGTATTTATGCATTATCTAATTCTAGATATGAACTACCTTTCCCTAAAGAGCAAGATATTAATGCTGGTGTAAATGGTATTTATGCTCAAGGATCTGTTGGGTATCTAGATACTTATTTTATTGACGCATCTATCAGAAGAGATGCTTCTTCTACATTACCAAAAGGAAATAACTCATACGTTTATCCTGCAGTTTCTGGGTCATTTGTTTTTTCTAATGTACTTAAAGCTGATTGGTTAAACTTAGGAAAACTTAGAGTAAATTATGCTGAAGTTGGTAATGATGCACCTGCATTAAGCTTAGTAAACACTTACAACAGAAATCCAAATTTCCAAGACCAACCTGTTTACACGAACGCATTACAAAATCCATTCCGTAGTATCAATAATAATCCAAACCTTAAACCTGAAAGAACAAAATCATTTGAAGTTGGTTTAGAGAGTAGCTTTTTTGACAGACGTTTAGGTTTTGATGCAACTTACTACAAAACTAACTCTGTAGATCAAATCGTTGCTGCAGCAGTTTCATCTGCATCCTCATATACAAACGCTTATGTAAACGGTGGTAATATCGAAAACAAAGGTTTAGAGATACAACTAACTGGAACACCAATCAGAACTAAAGATTTTAGTTGGGATATTACTGTAAACTGGTCTAACAATAAAAGTAAAGTAATTTCATTACCTGAAGGAGTAGATAACTTACAATTAGGATCTTTCCAAGGTGGTGTTACTGTAAATGCAACACCTGGTGAAGCATACGGTACTTTAAAAGGAACAGACTATGTATATACTAATGGTGAAAAAACTGTAGATCAAAGTACTGGTAGATATTTAATTACTACCTCTGCTACCAACAATATTGGAAACGTTACTCCAGACTGGATGGGAGGTATTAGAAACAAATTCACTTACAAAAATATCTCTTTAGGATTTTTAATTGACACTCAACAAGGTGGTGATATTTTCTCACTAGATATGTATTACGGACTTGCAACAGGATTATACAAAGAAACTGCTGAAGGAACTATTAGAGAAACTGGTATTGTAAATGCTGGAGTTGCTCCAAACGGTACACCAAATACTGTTTCAACAGTTAATAGTAATGCTGCTGCAAATGGCCCTGGAGTTTTTTCCAACAATTATGGTTATACAGCTGAACCAAACAAAGCGTTTATTTATGATGCTTCTTACGTAAAATTGAGAGAAGTTTCTATTACTTACAACTTCCCTAAAACTATGTTTGAAGGAACATTTGTTAATAGTGCTTCATTAAGTTTGTTAGGCTCAAATCTATGGATTATTAGCAAAAACCTACCTTATGCTGACCCTGAAAGTGGATTATCATCAGGAAACAGCTCAAGAGGATACTCAGTAGGATCACTTCCTACAACAAGAGATATCGGGTTTAACTTAACATTGAAATTTTAATACAAAAAGAAATGAAAAAAATAATATATGCCTTAGGACTTCTTATCCTCACAGTATCTTGTGACGATAATGCTCTTACAGACTTAAATGTGGATGAAAAAAACCCATCAGCGGTTCCACCATCTACTTTATTTACAAGTGCTGAAAAAACACTGACAGACCAATTGGTAAATTCAAATGTTAATAAAAACATTTTCAGATTAGTTAACCAACAATGGACAGAAACTACTTATCTAGACGAGTCTAATTACAACTGGACAACTAGAAAAATTTCAGACAATCATTGGAATCAATTGTATGTAGGACCTTTAGCTAACTTAATGACCGCTAAAAAAAGCATAGAAAATTCTGAAATTTTAGCAAACGACCCAGAATACGCTACAAAAATAATTGTAAAGAAAAATCAATTAATTTTAATTGATATCTTAACTGTTTATACGTATCAAATACTTGTTGATACTTTTGGAGACGTACCTTATACAGAATCTTTAAAAGGTTCAGGAGATTATTTACCTAAATATGACAAAGCATTAGATATATACAAAGATCTTATTGTTCGTTTGGATAAAGACATCGCAACAATTGACACACATGGTACAGCATTTGACACAGCTGATGTAATCTACAGTGATGATTTAAAGGCTTGGGTAAAATTCGCGAACAGTATCAAATTAAAATTGGGTATCAATCTTAAAGCTTCAGGATTAGAATCTGCTATTGCAAATAATGCTATCCTTACAGGAGCTGCAGGAGCCTTTACGTCAAATGAAGATAATGCAAAATTACCATACATGAAAAACCTACCGAATACTAATCCTATCTATGAGGATTTAGTATTTTCAGGAAGACATGACTTTGTTCCTGCAAAACCATTTGTTGATGCTATTGTAGCGAAAAATGACCCAAGAACTACGGCATATTTCGCAACAAATTTACACTTAAAAGACGATGATGGTAATGATGTTGAACCAATCGTTATCCTTCCTTACAAAGGCGGTGTTGTTGGTACTAAAAACAGTTACAGCAAATTCACACATGTTAGTAATGCTATTCAAGAGGCTAATTTCAAAGGAACACTTTTAGATTATTCTGAAGTAGAGTTTTTATTAGCTGAAGCAGTTGCAAGAGGAGTTGCAGTAGGAGGAACAATAGAATCTCACTATACAGCTGCAATCACTGCATCTATGGAAGATTGGGAAATCTCTGCTACCGATATTGCTACATACTTAGCACAACCTACAGTTGCTTATGCAACTGCTACAGGTACATGGCAACAAAGAATCGGTGAACAATCATGGTATGCAAAATTTAATAGAGGTTTTGAAGGATGGACATCTACAAGAAGATTAAACTTCCCAGTACTTGTTCCACCTGCTACAGCAGATCAAGCTGCTGAAGGTCAAGTTCCTTCAAGAATGACATACCCTATTAGAGAGCAAACCTTAAATGCTACAAATTACCAAGCTGCTTCAAGTTCAATTGGAGGGGATAAATTAAAAACTAAATTATTTTGGGATGTTGACTAATTAACAATCACAAATAATTCATATAGAAACCATCAGCTTAGCTGGTGGTTTTTTTTATATGTATATGTTACAAAAAACTTTCTACAATATAATTTTCTATAAAAATCAAAGAAATAATCTTTGTAAAATTAGTTAGTAACTCTATTTAAGACTTAAGTAATAGGAACTTTTGTTTTCATAATTTGAAGAAATTTCAAGCAATTTTATCAATTCTGGACATACAAAATAGTACTTTAAATCACTATTAAACAATCTAAATGTTAACATTTAAAACTTTGCACATTATCAAAATAAAGGAAAAACATTAACAACTAAATTTCATTAGGCACAAAAAATTACAAATAACACATTAAAACATCTACCTACTAACCAAAAGAAAAACAAATATTTATAACAAAAACATAATGTTGCGTTAAAATATTTAATTTATTTTCAAGAAAAAGGCTCCAAATATTAGGTTAATTAACAAATTATTGTGAATTTTACGATACTAATTCAAAAAAAATCAAAAATGAAACTAAAGTTCAATGGATTCTTAGTGCTACTTTTAGTACTAGTGACGCAATTAACCTTTGCGCAAGAAAGATCTGTTTCAGGAGTTGTCACTGACAATGCAGGTATGCCTTTACCAGGTGTAAGTGTATTAGTAAAAGGGACAAAAAATGGAACACAATCAGATTTTGATGGGAAATATTCTATCAAAGCAACACCAGATGCTATATTGGTGTTTAGCTATATTGGAATGAAAACTTCAGAGAAGTCTGCAAGTTCAACATTAGTAAATGTAAATTTAACAAGCGATGCAACCCAACTAGAAAGTGTAGTAGTAACAGCACTGGGAATTAAGAAAGAGAAAAAAGCATTAGGTTATGCTACACAAGAAGTTAAAGCAGAAGAATTAACCAGAGGGAACAACAGTAGCCTAGCTGGAGCTCTTCAAGGAAAATTAGCTGGTGTAACTATCACTCCTTCAAGTGGTGCTCCAGGAGCTTCTTCTCAAATTGTAATTCGTGGAGCTCGTTCATTTAGTACAAACAACACTCCTCTATATGTAATTGACGGTATGCCTGTAGCATCAACTGCTGATTACGATACTGATGACAGTGTAACTGGAGCAGACAGTGCCAACAGAGCTGTAGATATCGATCCAAATGATATTGAATCAATAAATGTTTTAAAAGGTCAAGCTGCAGCAGCACTTTATGGAATGAGAGCTACAAATGGAGTTATTGTAATCACCACAAAAAGTGGTAAAGGCGCCTCTAAAAATGGAAAACCTACAATAACTTTTTCAAGCTCACTTAGTGCCGACAATATATCTAGATCGATTGATTATCAAAATCAATATGCTCAAGGAGTAGGTGGCAATTACAATCCTACAAATTCACTAACTTGGGGATCTAAAATTTCTGATTTACCAAATAGTACACTGTATGGAGGTAACGTTCCCAACATTAATAATGGTGGAAACATAACGGCTCATGCAGGTCAATATTATGTACCACAAAGAGCTACTGCTGGTCTAGACCCATGGGTAAGTCCAAAGGTATATGATAATTTTGGTGACTTTTTCACAACAGGAATAACTGTAAACAATTCTTTAGGCATAACACAAGCAACTGAAACAAGCAATTATGCATTCAATTTTGGTTCAACAAATCAAGATGGTTTTATTCCAGGCACAGGTTATACTCGTTATAATGCAAAAGGAGCATTTAGCACAAAGTTAGGGCGTGAATGGAAAACTGGATTTGTAGGCAATTATGTTCAGTCAAAAATTGACAAAGCTACAGGTGCAAATGACTCATCAGTTGCAGGCGCCTATGCGAGCCCAATAAGCTACGATTTAAAAGGAAATGGATACGAAAGTAGCACAGATCCCTATAAACAAGTCTATTACAGAGGCACTGGATTTAACAACCCTTATTGGGCTGCCGCGCACAATATATTTGACGAACAGACGAATCGTTTTTATGGAAATAGCTACATTGAATTTGCTCCAAAAATATCAACAAACGACCAACACAAATTATCATTCCGTTACCAGCTTGGTGCCGATTCATATAGTACAGATTATAGAGACATTCAAGAATATGGAAACGCACAAACTACACCAGGTCATTTAAAAATTTACGGAATCACATCCCGAACTATAAATTCATTATTTACAGCAAATTATGAATACAAAATTTCCGATGATTTAAATTTAACAGCCCTAGTTGGTAATGAAATTAACGACAGACATAACAAAAAATACGAGATGATAGGTAATAACCTTAACTTTGGTGGCTGGCCTAATTTAAGTAATACCCAACAAACAGTTGCTTCAGACGAAATTAACAACTTTAGAACTTTTGGTCTTTTTGGAAACTTAAATTTGTCATACAAAAACTTTATCTTCCTAGGTAGCACAATAAGAAAAGATATTGTATCACAAATGCCCCGAAATAATCGTTCATTTGTGTACCCTTCAGTATCATTAGGCTTGGTATTAACTGAATTAGAAGCCCTAAAAGGTAACTCAACAATATCTTTTGCTAAACTGAGAGCATCTTGGGCTGAAGTAGGTCAACCTGCTGATACTTATAAAGAAAACTACTATACAGTACCTGACTACGAAGGTGGCTTCTGGCAAAACACTCCTGTAAATTACCCCGTTGGTGGTGTAAATTCATACATACCTAACAACGTCCAATACGATCCGAACTTAAAACCTCAAAACACACAATCATATGAATTGGGTGGCGAAATACGATTGTTTCAAAATCGTATTAGCATAGACTATACATTTAGCAGACAAGATGTAATAGATCAAATTTTCAATGTACCATTAGCTGGTTCTACTGGTGCTGCGGAATTAATAACGAATGGAGGTAAAATTCACACCAATAGCCATGAATTAATACTAAGTGTCATCCCATTTAAAACCACTAATTTCGATTGGACTATATCAGCAAATTACACACAAATCGATAACTACGTAGATGAATTAAAAGAAGGAGTGCAAAATATTTTCTTAGGAGGATTTTCAACACCTCAAATTAGAGCTAGTATAGGAGAACGTTTTCCTGTCATTTACGGAACAGCCTTTGCAAGAGATGCTAATGGAAATATTATAGTTGATGCTAATGGATTACCTAAGTCTGGAGAAACTAAATCACTTGGAGAGGTAGCGCCAAAATTCACCTTAGGAGGAACAACTTCTTTTAGATACAAAAAAATAACCCTTTCAGCTACTTTCGATTGGAAAAATGGAGGTAAAATGTATAGCGGAACAAATTCTTTGTTAGACACCTACGGATTAAGCACTAAAACAGGAAACCGTGATGAATTAATAGTTCAAGAGGGTGTAACTGAAACTGGAGCAGTAAACACAAAAGCAGTGACTAAACAAGCT
The DNA here is from genome assembly GCF_052683105.1 of Flavobacterium sp. WC2509. Lineage (NCBI taxonomy): Bacteria > Pseudomonadati > Bacteroidota > Flavobacteriia > Flavobacteriales > Flavobacteriaceae > Flavobacterium > Flavobacterium sp. WC2509. The sequence goes on from NZ_JBQZFG010000001.1 coordinate 1,505,061, forward strand.
CTTTATAATACAGCGTATGCAAATATTGCTGAGACTGCTATATATGATGCTTCTTTCGTAAAACTAAGAGAATTATCATTGGGATACACTATTCCACAATTTTCAAAAGTGCTCGACCTCCGTATCTCTGCATTTGCAAGAAACATCCTATTATGGGCCGCGATGCCAAATTTAGATCCAGAATCTTCACAAGGAAATAATAATATGGCAGGAGGTTTTGAAAGATTATCTGTTCCACAGACAACAAGCATTGGAGTTGGATTGAATCTAACAATTAATTAATATAATTCAAAAAATCATGAAAAAATATAAAATCATATTACTTTCGGTGATTATTGCGTCAATTTCATTAAATTCTTGTTCGGAGGATGTAATGGATGATATCAACACCAATGTAAACAACCCAACAGACGTACCAAGTCGTTTTGCCATTACTGACGCCATGACAAGTACGGCATTTAGCAATACTGGTTCAGAAATACCATTTTACACTGGTGTTTATGTAGAATTAAACGCAGGTGGTTTTGGGCAAATGTACAATGCGGAGATAAGAAATTCTGAACCTCAAAATCAGACTACTTTTAACAACTCTTGGAACAGCATATATCGAACAATGTACAACCTAAAGCTGATTATCGACAAATGTTCAACTGGTTCGGAAAAAGGCAACTACAATACACTGGGAATAGCTCAAGTCCTTTATGCATATAATTTAGCCTTGCTAACTGATATGTTCGGAGATGTGCCTTTTACTGAAGCTTTTCAACCTGGTGTAATTTTCCAACCTAAATTGGATCGTCAAGAAGACTTGTACAAAATTGTTTTTGCAACTCTAGACGATGCTATTATTAATTTAGGAAAAACATCAACTTATCCAGTTTTAGGAACTCAGGATTTAATATATTATAAAAAAGAAGACACGGAAGCAGTACACATTTCTAAATGGATAAAAGCTGCTAATGGTTTGTTGGCACGATATACATTACGTCTTTCATTTAAAAATCCTGATTACGCTAAAGTATTAACGTATGTAAGTAAATCATTTACAAATAAAAATGAGGAATTCAAGATGAACAATTCAAGTATTCCTAATCCTTACGATCAATTCAAAACTGAAAGAAATTATTTATTTGCAAGCAAAAGCTTATATGAAAAATTATTCGCTAGAGCAAATGATCCTCGTGCTAACGGCTATTTTACAAAAATTGGAACACCAGCTATTTTAGTACTTTATGATAATGGCGTTAGTTCTCAGAGCCAAACTTATTCGCAATCAGCATTATCAAACTCAAGCAATCCGATATTTATGTTAAGCTACCACGAACTATTATTCATCAAAGCGGAAGCTGAAGCAAGAAACTCTACAGCAGTAACAAGTACAGCTAGTTTGACTGCTGCTGTAAATGCCGCTTTCAATAAAGATGAAAGTGTTAATTTTTCAACAACAAATGCAACCACTTATGTTGCAGGATTAGGCATTACAACTAATGCTAGTTTACTAAAAGAAATTGCGGTACAAAAATATTTCTCTTTCTACGAAAACGAGTCAGCTGAAGCATTCAACGACTACAGACGTTTGCTTGCCATGTATGGATCTGCAGCTGCACATCCAATTCAATTAGCAAATCCTAAGAATGCAACTCAGTTTCCACTTAGATTACCTTATGGAGATTCTGATGTATCTACAAATGACAACGTTAAGTCAGTATTTGGCGACGGAAGTTATGTGTATAAAGAAAAAGTTTGGTGGGCTGGAGGAACTCGTTAATATTTTTCCTCAATAATCTAATTTAATGAATAACTTTAATTTAGATCAATTTGAAAAACATAAAACCATCCCATTTCGGGGTGGTTTTTTTTATATATTTGCACCATGGAAAAAGAACATCAAATTTTTGGAATCAGAGCAATAATTGAAGCCATACAAGCAGGCGCAACAGTTGATAAAGTCTATATACAAAAGGAAGCTAGTAGCGAACTTATGAAAGACTTAATGAAAGTGATGAAACGTGGCAACATCAATTTCTCTTATGTTCCCGTTGAAAAACTAAACCGATTAACCCCAAATAATCATCAAGGTGCTGTAGCAAGCATCTCTCCTATTTCATTTTTTGATTTAGAAACCTTAATTGATACCGTTGTTGAAAATGGTAAAAAACCTTTGTTTTTAATTTTAGATCAAATTTCGGATGCACGTAATTTTGGTGCCATAATTAGAACGGCAGAATGTACTGGTGTAAATGGAATTATTGTTCAAAAAGCAGGTTCAGCTCCAGTAAATGGTGATACTGTAAAAACTTCAGCAGGTGCGGTATTTAATATTCCGATTTGTAAAGTAGAACATATCAAAGATGCTATTTTCCTTTTGCAGGCCAGTGGTATTAAAACTGTTGCTGCTACTGAAAAAACAGATCAAAATATTTATGATATTTCTTTAAACGAGCCTTTAGCAATTATCATGGGGTCGGAAGACAGAGGAGTAAACCCTTCTGTACTTAAAATTGTAGACGAGAAAGCAAAGCTTCCTATGTTTGGAACAATAGGTTCTTTGAATGTTTCTGTAGCTTGTGGTGCTTTTTTATATGAAGCAGTAAGACAGAGAAGTTAAAAATATTTTAGATTTTTGAATATAGATTAACGATTTTTAGATTTAAAAAACTTATAAAGAATGAATTAAGACTCTGGTTTTGATTCATTTTTTTCGTTTAAAGATTCTTGATTTTCGGTATAATCATAAAAAACATTTGTATTTGTAAAGAAAAAAGGATCTATGAGTTCTAATTCAGGTTCTTCCTCAATTTCAGGTTTTGGTAAATTGACAAAATTACCATTCTCATCAAATCGTTGCATAAATTTATCTTCTGCAGGATTGTAATCAGGGCGTTGCCAATCGTATTTTATTACTTTCTTAAATTCTTGTTTTTTGTAGAAAAAAGTTAGTATAAAACCTGAAATCAAACCTGATAAATGACCTTCCCAAGAAATGGTATCATCTACTTTTGGAAAAACATACCAAACCATTCCGCCATACAGAACGATAACGGTTAGTGACAACGCTACCAAACGATAATACTGTGTTTGCAGTCCTTTAAAAAAAATAAAGGAAACCAATACATAAATTAGACTACTAGCTCCAATATGATAATTTTCTCTTCCGATGAGCCATGTCAAACTACCCGAAAATAAAATCCCGAATATCACTATACTCCATGCTTCTTTACTATAAAAAAAGAATAGCGCCGCTAACAGAACTACTAATGGAATAGAATTATTATAGAGATGTTCGATATTCGAATGAATAAATGGGCTAAAAATAACGCCTTGTAATCCCGAAATCGTTCTTGGTAAAATTCCGTTATCGTCAAAATCAAAACCAAAACGAATTTCTAACCAATATACAAACCACAAGAATAACACAAAAAAAAGTGGTACTCCTATTACGGCATTCGTGAATTTAAAATTATTTTCTTCCATTTCTAAATTACATACGATTGTCAAAATATGTTTTTAATGTAAATCAAAAATGTATCCAAAATCAATTTAGTGCTATTTTGTCATATAAATCTATATTTGTTTTGAAACTCAATGCCCTAGCCCAGATCGAAATGAAAAGCCCGGAGCTGAAACAACTCATTTTTCTTGCCATAAAAGAGCGATCAAAGGAAGCTCCTTTTATGGTTAGAAAAATAGTTGAGGCAGCGAGGACTTGTAATGTAGCGCTGGATTAGCTTCTAAAAAATATAAAAAATGTGTAATTTTACCAAATGGAAGCACCATTAGCAGAACGCATACGCCCTCAAAAACTAGAAGATTATATTAGTCAGTCCCATTTGGTTGGTCCTAATGGTTCGTTGACACAACAAATTGCGAAGGGCATTATACCTTCCTTAATTTTTTGGGGACCACCCGGAACAGGTAAGACAACTTTGGCACAAATTATTGCTCAAGAGTCTAATCGCCCTTTTTATATATTGAGTGCGATTAATTCTGGGGTTAAGGATATTAGAGATGTAATTGAAAAAGCAAAACAAAGTGGCGGATTATTTACTGCAAAAAATCCTATTTTGTTTATTGACGAGATTCATCGTTTTAGTAAATCGCAACAAGATTCCTTATTAGCAGCGGTTGAAAAAGGATGGATTACACTTATTGGTGCCACAACCGAAAATCCAAGTTTTGAAGTTATTCCTGCTTTATTGTCTCGTTGTCAGGTCTATGTTTTGAACGCCTTCACAAAAGTAGATTTAGAACTTTTGTTGCATAGAGCGATGAAAATCGATAGTTCTTTGGCTTCTAAAAAAATAGAATTAGTTGAAACAGAGGCTCTCCTACGTCTTTCTGGCGGTGATGGACGCAAACTATTAAATATTTTTGAATTGGTCGTAAACGCTTCCGCTGAAGACGAAATTTTAATCACCAATGATCGGGTTTTTGAATTAGTACAACAAAATACGGTTTTATATGACAAAACTGGCGAACAGCATTATGACATTGTTTCGGCTTTTATAAAATCGATTCGGGGCAGTGATCCGAACGGAGCTGTTTATTGGTTGGCCAGAATGATTGAAGGTGGTGAAGATGTGAAATTTATTGCCCGAAGAATGTTGATTTTATCCAGCGAAGATATTGGCAATGCCAATCCAACTGCTTTTATAATGGCTAATAATGCTTTTCAGGCGGTTTCGACAATTGGCTATCCCGAAAGCAGAATTATTTTGAGCCAATGTGCTATTTATCTTGCTACTTCACCAAAAAGCAATGCTTCCTATTTGGCTATTGGTACTGCTCAACAATTAGTCAAACAGACTGGTGATTTACCCGTTCCTATTCATTTACGCAATGCTCCTACCAAACTAATGAAGGAATTAGGATATGGCGAAGATTATAAATATTCTCATGATTATGCTAACAATTTTGCCGAACAAGAATTTTTACCAGATGCATTGAGTAATACCCCTATTTATGTTCCAGGTCATAATTCAAGAGAAAATACTACTCGTGAGTTTTTGAAAAATCGTTGGAAAGATAAATACGGGTATTAATATTTACTACTTTTTCTATCTTAAAACTTTATTGCAATCTTGTCAGAAATAAAATTATCATTTTCATAATACTCAAAGTACCATTGATTTTCTTTTAAAACAACAGCCCCTTGTATATTTTCTTTTACACCTAAATAAATAGAAGGGTTGGCCGTTTTATACATTTTCATAACCACTTTTGGAGTGCTATCAACTAATTGATAACCGTTTTTAATAGGCTGAGCAAATAAAACTGTTCCTTCTTGTGCTGCACTACTAGGCATACTGGCAGCTGCCGCAGTAGCTTTTACAGTTGGCTCTAAAATAGTTGCTTTTGAATTATTACTGGCTATAACTGTACCATTGTATTTATAATTCAATGCATATACAGATTTAAAAGCTGCATTTAAGGCCTCTGCATAAGCTACATCAAATTCTTTCTCTCTACTCTTCCCTATTTCAGATTTAAAGATCTCTTTGCCGTTACAATCTTTAAGAACAACATAAAGTTTAGTAACTAAAAATCCATTTTCTTTTAATACATCTACGTTTAACAAATTACATCTATCATTATATCCGTTAAAAAACGATTCATTGGCATAAAAAACTTTAAAACCAGCTTTTTGTAAATTAAGCTTAGTTAGTGTAGAAAGACGATACTGATTTTCCGATCTAAGAAAATCATATTTTAAAGGAACAATTACTGCTGAAAAATCATTAACAGATTGAGAAAAACCAAAACTGGAAACAAACAGTAATAGGAATAGAAATTTTGACTTCATGATTTATAAATATTTTTTTAGTTCTAATAAATGAGTTACTTGTTTAATATCCTGTTCTACTTGAATATTTTTGTCATTAAAAAAAATGGCGTTTAATCCTGCGTTTAAAGCCCCTTGTATATCGGCTTCCAAACAATCTCCAATCATTACACTATTTTCTTTATTGGCTTGTGCTAAATTAAGAGCATATTCAAAAATAATAGGATTTGGTTTCTTAACTCCAGCCATCTCCGAATTAGTAATTGTTTTGAAAAAACCAGCAATATTCGAATTGTTTATTTTCTTGTATTGCACCTCAGCAAAGCCATTTGTTATGATGTGCAATTTATACTTTTTTTCTAAATATTCCAGCACTTCTATTGTCCCGTCAAACAAACAATTATTTTGAGGCAATAACTCAATATAATCTTGAGCAATATTTTCTATTTGAGCATCTGAGACAAAATATTCTAACGCATCAAAAGTATGTTTGAGACGATTGTATCGTAATTCGGCATGTGTAATTTTGTCATATTGATATAATTTCCAACATGCCTGATTGATAGGAATATATTTTTCTATAAAATCGGCTATTACAATTGTTGGATGATTTTTCTTGAAAATAGTTTTAAAAGCTAGTTCAGAATTGACATCAAAATCCCAAAGTGTATGATCTAAATCAAAGAAAATATCGGTTATTTTAGAAGATAACATGTAAAAATTAATTATTTAAAGATTCGTTTATCGAAAGGAAAATCGTTTTGTTCAGTAAATTAATTTTACAAAAATTATTCTTCATTTTTATCTAAACAAAACATTCAAGTGTAAAGATAAAACAACTCAATCTATTTAAACTACTATTTTAAAAAATCCCTTCATCAACAAAACTGTAATAACCTCTTTCGGCAATAATTATATGATCTAAAACCGGAATATCCAGTTGCTGTCCAGCATTTTTAATTCTTTTTGTAATCTGAATATCGGCATCACTAGCTTGTAATTTACCCGAAGGGTGATTGTGCGTCAAAATTATGGAAGTTGCATTTTGTTCTAAAGCAATTTTAAATACAATCCGAGTATCAACGACAGTTCCTGTCATTCCACCTTTACTCAATTGTGCTTTGAAAAGTATTTTATTGGAATTATTTAAAAACAAAACCCAAAATTCTTCATGAGATAACTCTCCAATTATAGGTTGCATTACTTCGAAAACAGCTTTACTGGAGGTTACTTTTGTTAACTCAATTACATCTTCGCTCCTTCTTCGCCTTCCCAGTTCCATTGCTGCAATTATCGATATGGCTTTGGCTTCGCCTATCCCTTTAAAGTTGATTAATTGCGCAATAGATAACTTCCCTAAAGCATTTAAATTATGATCTACACTTGCTAAAATCCTTTTGCTTAAATCTACTGCCGATTCGTTTCGATTTCCAGAACCAATTAAAATAGCAATTAATTCTGCATCGCTCAAAACACTTTTGCCTTTGAGCATTAGCTTTTCGCGCGGTTTATCATCTTCGGACCAATGTGTGATTGGAAAATTGTTTGATTCCATTGTCATAAAATTTAAATAATAGATTTACTCATACAAACACTATTCAACAAACCTACATAAGGCTCGTAATTATCTACAATTTTAAAACCTGCTTTTTGATACAAATTAATTGCTTCAATTTGTTTGTATAAAGTTTCTAAAATCAAAACCTTAAAACCTTGACTTTTTGCCTCTGCTTCTAATTCTTTAATTACTAACTGAGCCAAACCTAATCCTCTTGCTTCAGGTAAAACAAACATCCGTTTTAGCTCAACCGATTCTGTATTATACTTTTTAAAACAACCGCAGGCAACTGCTTTCTTATCTAAATAAACAATACAAACATTGGTATTAAACTCTATTAAATTATTCCCCCAATATTCCTTTTTCAACTCTGGGTAACGTTCCCATAAATAAGCGTCAAAAGTTTTTATCAAAAAAATAAAATCAGTGTTCTCACTAGTTGTTTTCGAAACTTTAATCTTTGCATCCATACAAAATATCTTATTTAGCTAAACTACATAAATAAAGAAGAAAATACGTATAAATTTTACTTAAATAGTATTAAAAAAGCCAATTAACAACTGCTAATTGGCTTATCCCTTTATTTGTATTGTTTGCGATTTATTCAATCAAACCTTTTACTTCATAAAAATTCAACCCTCCATAATTCCCAGAACTCATCAATAATAATGCAGAATTATCTAAATTCAGATTAAACAAATAGTCTTTAAAATCTTTTGGATTGGTATAAATAATCAAATCTTCTCTGTTGAAAGCTTTGGCTATTTGCTCATAGGTCACTTCTTCCAATTGCTTAATTTTAACAGCATCTGGAGAATAGAAAACCACAGCAACATCAGCATATTCAAGCGCTCCTTCATATTCTTTCAAAAATTCAGCATTCAAACTGCTGTAAGTATGCAATTCTAAACAAGCCACTAAAGTACGGCTTGGGTATTGCTCTTTTACAGCTTTTGTCGTCGCAGCTACTTTACTAGGCGAATGGGCAAAATCTTTGTAAGCTACTTTTCCTTTTCCTTCTGCAATTTTTTCCAAACGTTTTGAAGCTCCTTTGAAACTAGCAATGGCTTCATAAAAATCAGCTTCATCAACTCCCATATTTTGGCAAATCCATTTGGCTCCAGCCAAATTATTTAAATTATGCGCCCCAAAAACTTCAATAGGCATTGCTCCTTCTGGAGTTTCCAGCAAAGTTACACCATCATTTACAGTATATTTTGGAGTATGATATGCTAGTTTTCGAATTGGATTAGTTGCTTTTTCGGCAACACGTTTTACTTCTGAATCGTCTTCATTGTAAACCAAAATTCCGCCGTTTGTAATTTTATCGATAAAAATTTCAAACTGTTCTACATAAAAATCATAGGTTGGAAAAACATTAATATGATCCCAAGCAATACCAGATATCAATGCAATATTGGGTTGGTACAAGTGAAATTTAGGTCTTCTGTCAATTGGTGAAGATAAATATTCATCCCCTTCCAAAACCATAAAATCATTTTCTTCTGTAAGATGAACCATAGTGTCAAAACCTTCCAATTGTGCACCAACCATATAATCTACTTCGATATTGTGGTAATGCATTACATGTAAAATCATCGAAGTTATGGTTGTTTTTCCGTGTGACCCCCCAATAACTACGCGTGTTTTGTTTTTTGACTGTTCATATAAAAATTCCGGATATGAATAAATTTTCAATCCTAATTCCTGTGCTCTTAAAAGCTCAGGATTATCGGCTTTGGCGTGCATTCCAAGAATTATAGCTTCAATATCGGCAGTAATTTTCTCTGGAAACCAACCTAACTCAGCAGGCAAAATTCCTTTTTTCTCTAATCTTGATTTTGAAGGTTCAAAAATAGCATCATCACTTCCAGTAACTTGATATCCTTTGTTGTGTAATGCCAATGCTAAGTTGTGCATTGCGCTTCCGCCTATGGCAATGAAATGTGTTTTCATCTAATGTCTTTATATTGCTTTATTCGATAATCAATTACTTGATTCCTTTATTGTTTTTATTTTTATACTCTTCCCAAACTTTATTGGCTTTGTCTGGTTGTTTCATTTTATTTTTATAAAAATCCGCCAATGTTTGATAACAAACCTTCGAACCTCCAATTAAAATAGCTCTTTTATATTGCACTTCCGCCTCAGTATTTCTATTGAAATGTTCCTCAATATGACCTCGGGATAAATAGCCATCAACAGGAGACAATTCTCTCAATTCAGACGAATATTTAATCGCTTTAGATTCACTTCCGCCTACTATTGCAGGTAACTGTAAATTTAATTCAATTAATGCCCATCTTGCTTCGATATGTTTTGGATTCAATGCGATTGCTTTTTCAAAAGAAGATCTCACTTCGCCAATCATTCCTAACGCTTTGATTTTATTCACTTCTAAAGATTTCATAGCCAAAGCACCACCATATTTAAAATAGTAATTAGCTTCGGTAGGCTTTAGATTTTCTAACTTTTTATAATAACTTATAGACTTATCCCATGCCTTATTTTGGCCTGCAATATCGCCTAAATATTCTAAAGTTTTAAGATGATTTGGATTGCTTTTTAAGTAATTTTCAAGAACAAGTTGTGCTTGGTTAAATTTCCCTTCAACGAATAATTTTTCCCCTTTTTCAAAAGATTGGGAACTCAATAATAATGGAAATATCAAAAAAAAGCTTAACAGTAATTTCATTCTCCAAAAATAAAGAATTTCTAAAAGAATAGTAGTCTTTTTAACTGAAAAATAGGAATTGAATCATTTTCATTCTTTTACCTGAAAACTTTTTTGCAACATAACGTTCAATCATAAAAAAAGCGCAAAAGTCAGGAACTTTTGCGCTTTTCAGTTATTCAAAGTGGAAGCGACTCTTTTATTTTGCAGGCTCCAACTGTGTACTCACAGCAATTCTATTCCATGCATTTATAGTAACAACTGCCATTATAATTTGTGCGATGGTATTTTTGTCAAAAAACTGTTCAGCTTTTTTATATGTTTCAGAAGATAAACCTTGATTGTGGATCAACGTAATTTCTTCGGTAATCGCCAAAATCACTTTTTCTTCGTCAGTAAATAAATTGGTTTCACGCCAAGCATTCAGTAAAAAAATACGCTGTGTAGTTTCACCATATTTTAATGCATCTTTTGTGTGCATATCGAGACAAAAGGCACATCCGTTAATTTGAGAAGCTCTGATTTTTATTAATTCTTTATTTGTATTTGATAATTGTGTTGTTGCCAAATAACCTTCCAATGCGTACATGGCTTTGTAAGCTTGAGGTTCGATTGCGTTGATGTCTATTCTATTTTCCATTTTTTTGTTTGTTTTAAATTAACAGTACAAATTTCTGAAATAGATAATAGAAAAAACTTAAACCAGTTTAAGAACGCTTTTTATTCCTGATTTCACTTAAATATTCAGGGGTAAATCCTAAAAAAGAAGCTATTAAATATTGTGGAATCCGTTGTACAAATTCAGGATGTCCTTTGCACAAGTGCTCATAGAATTCTTCTTTGGAAAAATCATACAGGTATTTTATCCGCATTTGCGTGGCTGCGTATGCTCGTTGATAAATGAATCTAAAATAACGTTCCATTTTCGGAAATTCAATTAATAGCTTTTCCTGTTCTTCACGATCAATTACCAAAATCTCAGAATTCTCTACCGCCTGAATATAAAATTCTGTTGACAATCCCCGCTCGTAAGCCAAATTATCTGTCATCCACCAAGTTTCGAGTGCAAATTCTGTGGTTTGCTCCATGCCTTTTCCATTGATAAAAAATTTTCGCAGACAACCGTTCAACACAAAATAATGTGATTTGCAAATCTGACCTTCAACAAGCAAATTTTCTTTTTTCTTTATCTTTTTAATCTGAAAAAAAGCTAAAATTCCAGAAAGCTCACTTTCTTCTATTTCGATGAATTTTTTTAAATGATTTTTGAATATTTCAGACATGATTTATCTACAAAAGATTATATTTATTCCAAAGATACTAATCATTCAATCCTTTACCGTCAAGAATTTTTGGCATGCATTTTTCTATTCTTGATTCCCGGGTTTTAGATTGTTTAGGTGAAGAAAAATGAAGCATATACGCTCTTTGTCGTCCAGGTGTTAAGGCTTCGAACGCCGTTTTCAATTCAGGTAATTCGTTCAATTTCTTTTGAAATTCTTCAACAAGGAGAAATTCTTCCGTTTTTTTGAATTTCACTTCTAAACCAGCTTTTTCCACTTCAATAGCTTCATAAATATGGGCTTTCAAAATGGTTTGCATCTCCATTATTTCTTCAACATTGGTAAACCGAATCTGTCTGGCCGCCTGCACATTTTTAGATTGCTGAATCAAAATACCATCAGCATTACTTAACAAAGCACCTTTGAAAAACAAAAAAGCGCAGTATTCCTTAAAATCGTGTATCAAGACAATATTCTTTCCTTGAAAAGTATAGCAAGGATTGCCCCATTTTAATTCTTCGGTTAACTGACAGTCCAAAACAATTCTTCTTAATTGTTCCAATTCTGACTGCCATTTTGAGGTTTTATCAAAATAAAAATCAACTTTAGGATTCATACTTTTTTAGTTTTAAGATTGGATTTTCATTTCAAATATATTGATTTTAAGAAAACTGGATAAAAAAAAGAGGAGCCAACTTATTTAATTTTAAATTAAGTACTCTTTTTCCTAAGCGCGTTGAAAACACTACAATTTATTTTTTATATCCAGACGCACAACTGTTTAAAAACATTGCAAAAGCTAAAGCAAACTAATTCTATAAATTTATTTAGTGGCTTATTATTTATGAGTTTCTGCCAAAAATACTCTGGTGATCGGATCATCATCTATATTAGTTTCTTTCAATTCTAGCCTCTATTATTTTAGTCATTTCTTCAGTCAAGGCATTCCAATCTTCAAACAAATCACTTACTAGCGAATCATCTTCCAAAATATTTGCTGTTTTAATTCCATCTATATATCTGAATCTGTCAGCTGGGCTAGGATGTGTGTCGTCTTCAGTTGTTTTGCTGTTCAGCGCTTTGCTCAGTTCTTCTTCAATTGTTGCATCTTGATTACCTTTTAATTCATAAAGATTGTTTATCGGGCGTTTCAATTCTAAAGCTTCTTCAATTTCAACATCAGCATATTTTCCAAACTCGATTTGTCTTTTAATAACATGCGTCAACCCATTTACAAATGCTGGCGTACCAAATGTTTCAGCAGCTACCCTGTCGGCAAGAACTTCCTGTAGGCGCGATGCACCATGACTTATATTCTGAAATATAAAATTGTACAATCTAAGAAAGTGAAAAGCAACATTCCATATTGTATTTTGTTGAGCATTGTATAGTGCTATAAAATATTTCGTAATATCGTTTTGCACTCTAAAGGCAACTTCACCTCCCGCAGTATCCCTGTGTGTAAAATGCCCGTATTCATGAGCCAGTACAGCTTTAAAATCTCCTTTTTTGAAATTTTTTAAAACAGCCGTGCCAAGTATTAGGATTCGTTTACCTTCATCATTTATTTTCTCTCTCTTTGTACCTTTTTCGTAAACAGCGAGATCGGTCAACGGAGTGATACGAATTTCTTCTATGGGACGAGTTCCCATTATCTGGGCCACTTCATCGGTAAGACTAAATAATTTTGGAGCTTCTTCTTTCTTTAGTTCGCGACCTGGATCACTGTAATCAACTTTTAAAAGCAATGAACGAATCATATTATAAATAGTAATTAGTGCACCAATAACCAGAATGGCTACAAGTTTAATCGGAATTGTTCCAGCTAATAAAAAAAGATATATTATTCCACCGGTGAGCCCTATAATTAAAACAAATATGACTGGCAACGATATGTAATAATAATAACCTCCTATATTAATTAGAGTTTTATATCCTGAACGTAACCAACCTCCTGGTTTCACAGAACTGGTTTCTAACTGGTCACTTTCGATGGCTTTTAAAGTAACATTGGAAAACAATTTGCCGATAAGAAATAATAATAAAAGTCCAAAAGCCCATACAGCCACAAAAAAACCAAAATAAAAGACGGCATTAATTTTGAATATTTCATCGTTTATCCCCGAATTCAAAAATTGATCAACATCTTCTTGCGGAAGCCCCTTTTCCTGAGCTTTGAGTATTTCTTTTTTAGCTTCTTTCCATTGTTCTCCATAAGTCAACATCACAGCGCTATAGTAATGGGTAAACATCTCATTTGGATATTTTCCTTTTAGTTTTTCCACTATTCCTTTTGCAGTGGTGATGTCATTTACCCGAAGCGAGGCTTGAACAGACTCGGCAAGAATTTCTACATCATCACCGCCTGGAAGTTTTACTGCCTCCAAAAATAATTGCTGTGCTTCATAGAGTTTTGTTGAATCTTTAGAAATCATGTACCCCTCTGCCAAACTTGATAAGTTGTAAGCCGATCTGTTTATTTCAACTGCCTTTTTGCATAAATTTATTCCTTCTTGAGTATTTCCCAAGCTTAACTGTAAGCTGCCATGTCGGCGGATAACAGGGTCAAAATTGGGAGCTTTGGCATAAACAATCGAATATAAACTGTCTGCCAGTTTATATTTTTGTTCGTCCATAGCGATGGTACCCTTTTTAAAAGTTTCTACCAGTGAAGGATCTATCGCCTCAAGCTGTTTTTCTATTTTTTCTTCTTTTTGACGGTTTCTTGTTGGTGCTTGTGCCTGCAATTGGACACAAATCATCATAATAATAATTAACAGACTTAACTTTACTTTTTTCATAATTGGTTATTGGTTGGTTGGGGTTAATTAATCTGATAGAAATTTTTCTGGCTGAAAGTAATTATGATTGAAAACGCAAATTCTACTAAATCTCATAGTCTCACAAAATATTGTGCTTGTAGGCCAACTAAATTAATTTAGTCTTGAATATTCATCGCTTCTCTAATTTTGCTTATATATCTAGTTTTCACAATTACAGTTCCTGCTATATAATCATGAATGGCTCTTTTTCTTTTGTTTGTTAAAAGAACTATGAATTCGCTATAAATCCAAATATTAGAAACCCATGTATAAATCAAAAAAAACATTGGAGATAAAGACATTAGATATTGTGAGCGCTTCATCCAACCCAAATTATTAAAAACTGTCTCATCGGCAGATAAAAGACATAACGTCATCATTATAACACTGAATAAAGTTAAAACTAACAAAATAGAATGTCTTAAAATGGCTTCTTTCCAATCAATTGATTCTCCATTCAATTTGATTATTTTCATACCAGCTATTATTTTACCAGGTGTTCCGCCATTTTTTTTAGTCAAGTAAATATAATACCAGAGTCCAAAAACAAAATTTGGTATAACTGTATAGAAATAAATATTTTTTCCTAATCCATTTAAATATAATATTAGAAATATTATTGGCAACATAATGACAGCATCTATTAAAAGCGAAGCAAATCTCAGCCAAAATCCTGCATATATACTATCATCTATTCCGTCAATTTCTAAAGGAGTTTGGTTTTCATTCATAATAAATGGTTTTTTTATTTTAGATTATACGTGTTTCAATTGATTACCAATCATTTATACATAGTTCTTACAAAACAAGTTCTAATGAGCTATATCTGACAAACATAATGTTAATTTTTTAAAGTAAAAGTGATATATATCACAATTTTAGCTTCATCCACTTCCGTTGCCATTTTCTAAATTAACTGAACCTATTTCCTTTCTCTGATTAGGGCTACTTAATCATTTACAAAAAATAAGCACAATTCATTTGCTCGAAAAAATAAGAAAACATGCCTATTACAATTGGATTTAGCCAAAAATCAGTAATTTGTACGAAAATTATTTTTTAATATAATGCAGAATTCCATTATACTTATGAAAAACATTTATTTGCTCCTTCTTTTAATTTCGACTACATTATTTTCGCAACAATACGAAAAGGAATGGAATAAGGTCATCAAAAACGAAAATGATGGCAAAATAAAAACAGCCAATGAAATCGTTGCCAAAATCTACAAAAAGGCAGTTTCCAAAAAAGACGAAGTTCAAATCATCAAATGTTTTTTCTATTCTTCCAAATATTTGCAGGTAGTCGATGAAAACGCACAAACCAAAATTTTAAATAATTTAAAAACGCAAATTAAGTATGTAAGTATTCCGTCTCAGGCCATACTGAACTTGGTTTATGCAAAATGTTTGAGTGATTACAATGAGCATTATGATGACGTTGCAGTTGTAGTTGCAGATACAATCGCACTCGCAGAGGGAAATAATGAAGCAACAATTGACACTTCAACAGTTAATGATTTTAAAACCGCAGAAGATATTGTCAAAATATTCGATAAAACATTAGAAAACGAAACTGCTTTAAAAGCAACTCCTTTAACTAATTACGAACCAATTTTTGATTTCTTTACTTTAGAAAAATTCAAAAAAGAAAATCTATTTGATTATTTATTAGAAGAAAATATTACTTTTTATAAATCAAAAATATACGAATGGAATTTTCAGCCAAAAGAATATGAAAATTATAAAAACATCTTTCTAGGCAACACAGGTGCCTTTTTAAAATTAAACCTTGATTTTATCAAAGATGAAAATCTAAAAAAAGTGCTCTCCTTATATCAAAAACTAGAAGCTGACGCTCCAACTATTGATAACAAATTAGAACGCATATTGTTTTGCTCTGAGTTCCTGATAAAATCAGATGAAGATTTATTGAATGCTTTAATTTCCTTAGAAAAAGAAACAAAAGAAGCAATTCAACTGCAAAAAATTCAATTAGAAAAGGCTAATGTTTATTCCAAATTAGCATCCAAAGAAACACATCCTGATTATAACAATAAAGCGATTTCCGAATTAGAAAATGTTTTGAAAATCAACAATAATTCAAATACCTACAAACTGGCCATTCAAAAAAAGGAAGAGCTGCTTTCAAAAACCATTCAAGTCGAACTCCAAAAATACATTTACAATAAAGAAAACGCGAGAGCTTTTATTCGATCTAAAAACACAAACAACTTAACGATTTCCTTTTTTAAAATCAATTACAGCAAGATTGCAGATTTTCATAATATCCCCAACAAAATAGACAGTTTAACAACACAAATTGTAACTCACAAAAAGCCATTAATCTCAAAAAGTTACCAACTCATTGATAAAAAAGATTATTTCGAATATACTACCGAAGTCGTTTTACCAATGTTAGAAACCGGAAGTTATTTAGTTTATTTTGAAAGTGATACCGACTCCAAAGACAAAAAAGGTTTTGGCTACGAAACCATTACAGTATCTAATCTTTCGGTTTTGGCAAATGCAAAAGCTGGCACTGAATATTACACTGTTCTCGACAGAAAAACAGGTAAACCGTTGGAAAATGTCATTTTAAAATCAAGTTATTTTGATATGAAAACTAATGCGGATGGCTTAGCGACATATAAATCAAAAGAGAGCAACAATAACTATTACAATAATTTCCCCATTCTATTCACCACTGCGAACGACACTATTTTAATTAACAAAAACTACATTGCATATGGCGTTGATTATGCCGAAAATAATCAAAACGAAAAAGCGAAAAGCAAAGTACAATTCTATTTAGACCGCGCTATTTATCGTCCGGGACAAACGGTTTATTATAAAGGAATTGCGATTCAAAAAAAGAAAAACAAATCAAGTGTTGTTCCTAATACTTCTTTCAAAATAACCATCCAAGATCCTAATTACACCAATTTTAAAGAATTTGAAGTTACCACCAATGAATTTGGTTCCTTTTCGGGAGAATTTATTTTACCAAAAACAGGATTGACAGGAGATTTTAGAATTGAGGCACACGAACTTAAAGATTACAAAAAAGAAACTTCTTATGACAAAACAAAAGCCGAACACCCATTTTGGGATAATGTAGAATTTCAGAACTCATCAACTAATTTTAAAGTAGAAGAATACAAGCGTCCGAAGTTTGAAGTGACTTTTGAACCTAAAAAGGAAAGCTTTCAAGTGAATCAATCGGTTTCTGTAAAAGGTACTGCAAAAGCATTTGCAGGAAGCAGTATTTCGGATGCTAAAGTGACTTACATTATAACCCGTTTTACAAATTCTTTCAGAAATTTTAACTATTACGAGCCAGAAGAAATTATAGTTAGCAGTGAAACCAAAACGGATGCTTCTGGGAAATTTGCGATAGATTTTATTGCGCAACCGTCAAAAAATGCGAGTAAGGAACAACTTCCAGTTTTCAATTACCGAATAAATGCAAGCATTACCGATATTAATGGCGAAACGCACACGGCGGTAGCAACTATCAAAGTGGGCTATCACGATTTGGTACTGAATGCTTCTATCCCAAATAGCATTGAGACAAAAAACAAAAATGAAATCACACTGAACAGTACTAATTTGAATGGAGAATTTAAAGCAGTAAAAGGCGAAATCAAATTGTATTTTGTAAATCCTTTTCCAAATAAATTCAAATACAGAGTTTTTCAACAACCTGAAATCAACACCATTTCGGATTCTGATTTTGAAAAATTATTTCCCTACGAAATGAACTTTTCTAAAGCTTCCGAAAAGCCAACTGAAACTTTAGTTTTTTCTAAAAATGTTGACACCGAAAAGGATAAAAAAATAGTTCTTGATTTTATTTCTAATTATCAATCTGGAAATTATAAAATTGTGTTTTCTGCAAAAGACAGTTTTGAAAATCCACTTGAAACTATTTCTAGTTTTTCAATTATACAAAGCAAAGACAAATACAACCCAAATCAATTATTTACCGTTGAACAAATCAATAAAGACCCGAAAAAAGATGGTTTTGTAACCGTTCAGCTCCGTTCAACATTAGACACACTGCACATTCGTACGATTGCCAATTATAAAAACAGCACATTTTATGAAAAAAATATTGTTATAGAAAACCACCAAGTTACTATTATAATACCGTTTCAAAAAGAATTCGAAAAGTCCATAAGAATTGGTTTTGAAAGTATTTTTGAAAACCAAACTTTCAATAATCAAATAGAAGTAGTATTAAAATTTGAAGAGCCAAAAATGGAATTTTTGACAGAAAGTTTTAGAAATAAGATCCAGCCCGGAAGCAATGAAAATTGGTCTTTCAAATTGAATGCTTCCAATGCTAAATCGGAAGCCGAGATTTTGGCATCTATGTATGACAGCTCTTTGGACCAATTTACCAGAACGGATTGGGGCGCATTGGATTTTTATGCCTATAATAACAATAATGTATACTTCAGGACAGGTTTAGGATTTGACAAGACCAATATTTATGTTCGAAATTTAAATTTAGAATCAAATCCATTAGAATTTCAGAATGAAGAAACTCGACTAAAATGGTTTGGATTTAATTTTAATTCAATTAAAGGAGATGCAAATGCAGCAATAACTGTAGAAGAAGTGGGAAATGTAATGGCAATTAGTCTTCCACCTGCACCTGGAGTTGATCAAGTTAAATTCGTAAAACCTGTAGTAGCCAAAGCAGAAGATGTTGCAGAAGAATCTCCTAAAATTGGATATGCCTCAATGAAAAAAGAAGCTCTTACTGGAGTATCAGTAAGAGGTAGCAATTCAATTTATGGCTCTCGTTCAGCCAATGGACCAATACCGTTATACGTTATCGATGGAGAAATCTCCTCTGAAGCTATTTTTAAAAGATTAAATCCTTCGGATATCATTTCAATAGATATTTTAAAAGACGCCAGCGCAACTGCTCTTTACGGAACTGAAGCCATAAACGGAGTGATTATCATCACAACAAAAAAATCATTAGAAGCTTTAACTCAAGTAAAAGCAAGAAAAAATCTCTCTGAAACTGCATTTTTTCTACCTAGTTTAAAAACAGATGCCAAAGGGAAAGTAAGTTTTAGTTTTGTTTCCCCCGAAGCTTTGACAGCTTGGAAACTTCGTTTATTAGCACATAACAAAGATGCTGTAACTGGTTATTTAGAAAAAAGTGTTATAACCCAAAAAGAATTGATGATTGCTCCAAACTTTCCTCGCTTTTTTAGAGAAAAAGACACCATTGTAATTAGTGCAAAAATCTCGAATATGACTAATCAGGCGAAAACAGGAATTGCTGTTTTACAGTTTTTTGATGCAGCAACAATGCAGCCCATAAATGCGAAAATGCTGAATGCAAAAAACGTCAAAAACTTTACTATTGGCGCATTTGGAAATATAAATACCAAATGGACTATCGCAATTCCAGAAGGACTGCAAGGCGTTCAATACAAAGTTTTGGCTAAAGCTGGAAATTTCTCTGATGGGGAAGAAAATATAATACCGGTTTTAACCAATAATATGTTAGTTACCGAAAGTATTCCGATTTGGATTCGGGAGAATTCTAAGAAAGAATACACTTTTGAGAATTTAAAAAACAACAATTCGGCTACTTTAAAAAACCATCAGTTTACGTTAGAATACACTTCGAATCCGTCTTGGACTGCCATTCAATCGCTTCCTTATTTGATGGAATACGAACACGAATGCGCCGAACAAACTTTCGCTCGTTTTTATGCAAATGCTTTGGCTTCGGAAATCATTTCGAGCAATCCAAAAATTGCCAGCCTTTTTGAAACTTGGAGAAAAAACGGAAAATTAAATTCTAAATTAGAAGAAAATGAAGAATTAAAATCAATGATTCTTGCCGAAACTCCTTGGTTAAACGATGCCCAAAACGAAGATGAAAAGAAAAAGAATCTAGCCTTACTTTTTGATTTAGAAAAAATGAAAACTTCGCAGGAAGCTACTTTCGACAAATTAAAACAAAAGCAAAAATCGTCCGGAGGATTTGCCTGGTTTGACGGAAGCGATGAAAACGAATACATTACCCGTCACATTTTGGCTGGTTTGGGACATCTTTCAAAATTAAGTAGCAACGAAAACAATACCGCTAAAATCAAGCCGATTTCCTCAACTGGAATTCCTTTTCTTGATAGAAAATTTTTAGAATATCATAAAATCAGAAGTCAAAATCTTAAAACAACAGACAAATTAATTTGGATAAACCCATATTCTGATTTGCATTATTTATACACCCGAAGTTTCTATTTAAAAGATTATCCACTTTCAGACGCTTTAAAAAAAGCAACAAAATTGTATATTGAAACAGCCAAAAATGATTGGCTAAACTATTCTTTATACGAAAAAGGATTAGCAGCGTTAACATTAAATCGCTTTGGCGAAAAAGATGCTGCCAAAAAAATTATTGAAAGCTTAAAAGAAACCGCTTCCAACAATGAAGATTGGGGCATGTATTGGATTGCGAACAAAGCAGGCTGGTATTGGCACCAAGCACCGATAGAAACCCAAGCACTTTTGATTGAGGCTTTCGACGAAATAGGAAACGACACCAAATCGGTTGACGCCATGAAAGTGTGGTTATTAAAAAACAAACAAACCAAAAACTGGCCCACCACAAAATCCACCACCGAAGCGATTTATGCTTTACTGATGCAAGGAACTGATTGGCTAAGTATCAAAGACAACACAATCATCAAAATTGGAGAAGAAAAAATTCTAACCAAAAAACTGTCTGAAAACGAAAAAGAAGCCGAAACAGGTTATTTAAAACTCAATTGGAAAGCGGACGAAATCAAAAAAAATATGGCTGTTATTTCCATCGAAAACAAATCAAAAGTTCCCGGCTTTGGAGGTGTTTATTGGCAATATTTTGAAGACTTGGATAAAATCAAAACCAATTCAGGGAGCCTTTTATCCGTTTCCAAAGAATTGTACCTAAAGAAAAGCACCGCTAAAGGAGATGAATTACAAAAAATAACGGCCCAAAATGGTTTGAAAATTGGCGATTTGGTTACCGTTCGCTTAATTATTACAACCAAAGAAGATGTCGAATTTATTCACCTAAAAGATATGAGAGCTGCTTGTTTTGAACCCATAGATGTACTTTCGAGCTATCAATACAAAGGCGGACTCGGTTTTTACAAAAGCACAAAAGACACTGCAACCCATTTCTTTTTCAACCAAATAAACAAAGGAACTTATGTTTTAGAATATGACATTCGAGTAAATAATCTTGGTGATTTCTCCAACGGGATTACAACAATTGAAAGCATGTATGCACCAGAATTTTCAAGCCATACCAAAGGAATTAGAGTAAACGTCAAAGAATAAAAGATTCTTCATTCAGTAAAAAACCGTATCGTTTAATTAAACGATACGGTTTTTTTATATATAAATAATACTCAGAACACATTGAGATAACATTACGGTCTTACTTTCGCAAAAACTAAAAATGAAAAGGAAAAGAAAAATTCCGCTGGTTGTTATAAGTGATGTTCATTTAGGCACTTACGGATGCCATGCCAAAGAATTATTACAGTATTTAAAATCAATCAATCCTCAAACATTGGTTTTAAACGGAGACATTATCGATATGTGGAGTTTCACCAAAAGTTATTTTCCCGCTGCACACATGAATGTCCTGAGACAAATTATAAAAATGTCAAATATGGGCACTCGGGTAATCTACATTACTGGAAATCACGATGAAGCATTGCGAAAATATTCCGATTTCATTTTAGGAAATTTTGAGTTGGTCGATAAACTCATTCTTGATTTAGACGGCAAAAAAACCTGGATTTTTCATGGTGATGTATTTGATTCTTCGACTCAGGGATATGCCAAAATACTAGCCAAACTAGGCGGAAAAGGCTATGATTTATTGATTCTAATTAACAGTTTAATCAATTGGTTTTTGGAACTTTTAGGCAAAGAAAAAAGAAGTTATTCTAAAATGATAAAAGACAGTGTAAAGAAAGCTGTTTCTTTTGTATCCAATTTTGAAACTACCGCAGCCGAAATTGCCATCGAAAAAAAATATAGTTATGTCGTTTGCGGACATATTCACAAACCGCAAATGAAAGAAATAGTAAATGAGCACGGAAGTGTAATGTACCTAAATAGCGGCGATTGGATAGAAAACCTAACTGCATTAGAATATAAAAAGCAAAACTGGAGTCTTTACTTTTATAAAGCTGACCATTACAAAGACTCAGACCACCAGGAAGAAAAATCCGAAAGCGACATTGTAAACAAAATACTCTCCTAAAACCCAATTTAGCTTAACTCTCAAACGTTCTTAAACACAAAATATACAGCAATGAAAATATTTTACGCTATTCAAGCAACAGGTAATGGGCACATCAGCAGAGCCGTACAATTATATCCTTATTTACAAAAATTTGGTGAAGTTGATTTTTTTCTTAGCGGCAACAACGCCAGCCTTGATATTAATTTGCCGATAAAATTCAAAAGTGCGGGTTGTAGCTTACATTATAGCAAATGTGGCGGTTTAAATTACTGGGACATCGTCAAGAATGTAAATCCAAAACAAATATATAAAGACGCCGATATATTACCGCTAAAAAACTACGATGTCGTCATTAATGATTTTGATTCTATCACTGCCTTAGCCTGCAAAATGCAAAAAGTACATTCCGTACAATTTGGACATCAAGCCAGTTTTTTATCACCGTTGACTCCCAGACCCGAAAAAAAGAGTCTTATGGGCGAAATGATTCTGAAACATTATGCGCCTTCGCCAAAACACATTGGTTTGCATTTTGACAAATACGATGATTTTATTTTTCCGCCAGTGATCAAAGATGAAATTGTAAATGCCGACCCTAAAAACAAAGGTCACATCACCGTTTATTTACCTTCTTTCCAACAGGATTGTTTAGAAAAAGCCTTCAATAAACTTTCCAATTTATCATTCCATTGGTTTCTAAATGACATACAAACAACACACACCATAAAAAACATTACCTACTACCCTGTCAATCAAGCCTACTTCAACGAAAGTCTCATAAACTGCGAAGGAATCATAACAGGAGGTGGATTTGAAACGCCATCCGAAGCTTTATACCTTGGCAAAAAAATACTTTCCATTCCTATTCGGAAGCATTATGAGCAAGAATGCAATGCTGCAGCGCTCAAAAAACTAGGCGTTCCCGTTCTCTACGATGTTGGTGATGACTTTGATTTAATAATCGAAAACTGGCTTACTTCCCCAATACAATACCCTAAAATGAAAGCCAATAATATTCCCGAGACCTTGCAATATTTATTTGACACGTATAATGACAAATAAAATATTCACAATTTGGGCATGACCGCAAGGGTCGGGCTGTCCATTATATCTTTTCTTTTCCTAAAGGAGGAAAAGAAAAGGATGCCATTCCCATCCCTCATGCAGCTCCGTTTTTAAGAAGACCATTTTTGATAGAATTCAAATCTTATTTATACAAAAAAAACCCGATCTGAAATATTTCAAATCGGGGTCTTTTATTGTGAAAAATCTAAATTAATTAATCATTCAGCATTTTCCAAAGCTTATCTTTCAATTCGGTCAAGCCTTGTTGGGCAACCGAGGAAATAAACATATAAGGAGTACCTTTGAATTCTTCGTCTAATTGTATTTTCAATTCAGCTTTCAATTCTTCATCAAGCATATCGATTTTCGAAATTACTAACAAACGCTCTTTATCCAACATTTCTGGATTGTACTTTGTCAATTCATTTACCAAAATATCATATTCTTCTTTGATATTTGGAGTATCAACAGGAACTAAAAACAACAAAGTCGAATTACGTTCTATATGACGCAGGAAATAATGACCTAGCCCTTTTCCTTCGGCAGCACCTTCGATGATTCCAGGAATATCGGCAATTACAAACGATTGAAAATCTCTGTAAGCTACAATTCCAAGATTTGGTTTTAAAGTCGTAAAAGGATAATCAGCAATTTTTGGTTTTGCAGACGTTAAAACCGACAATAAGGTTGATTTTCCAGCATTTGGAAAACCTACCAAACCAACATCAGCCAAAACTTTAAGTTCTAAAATCACATCCATTTCTACCCCTGGCAAACCTGGCTGAGAATATCTTGGCGTTTGATTTGTTGAGCTTCTAAAGTGCCAGTTACCTAGACCTCCTTTACCTCCACGACAAAGAACTTGTTTTTCTCCGTCTTCGGTAATTTCAAAAAGAGTTTCACCGGTTTCTTTATCTTTAACAACAGTTCCTAATGGAACTTCGATGTATTTATCTTCACCATCGGCACCTGTACTTCTATCACCACTTCCATCACCTCCATAACCCGCTTTAATATGACGTGCAAATTTTAAGTGAAACAAAGTCCAAAGTCCTTTATTACCTACTAGATAAACGTGTCCTCCTCGTCCACCATCACCACCGTCTGGCCCACCTTTTTCAATAAATTTTTCTCTATGCAAATGCGTAGATCCCTTTCCCCCTTTTCCGGAAGAAACATAAATTTTTACGTAGTCTACAAAATTTCCCTCTGTCATATTTTCTTATTTAAAGTTTAATCGTTTAATCGTTTAGTTGATTTTCTAAACTCATAAACTTCTAAACCATTTTTTAACCCTTTAAGGTTTTCACCATTACTTTATCAATCTTCACGCCATCCATATCGATGACCTCTAACACAAATTTTTGCCAAATTAACTTTTCTCCTTCTTTTGGAATATGTGCTAATTCGGTCATTATTAATCCACTTACGGTGGTCACTTCGTAATCATTTATCAAATCATCCAACTCGAAATACGTCAGAAAATCGTGTAGCGAATAATGTCCGTCTACCATCCAGGTTCCATCTTCTCTTTCGATTAATTTAAAATCATCTTTATAAAAATCAGATGCATTTCCAACCAAAGCTTCCAAAATATCATTCAACGTAATAATTCCTTGAAAAACTCCATATTCATCAGAAACTAATGCATAATGAATTCCTGTTCTTTTGAATTGTTCCAATGCTTTATAGGCAGTCGTCTGCTCCATCATGAAAGGAGCTTCGGTAAGAATTTCAGGTAAATTAAAATTTTCGTTATCAACATTGGCAAAAATGCTTTTCAAATTGACAACCCCAACAATATCATCATGATTCTCGCCATAAACTGGATAAACAGAATGCAATTCTTTGATCATAAACCCCCTTACCTCGCTTTTATTTGCTTGTAAAGGCAACATCATGACTGACTTTCGGTGCGTCATTAACGAGTTGATTTTTCGATCTCCAATATGAAAAACACGTTCTACTATATCTTGCTCTATTTCCTGAACTTCTCCACCTTCAGTACCTTCTTTGATGATGGCTTTTATCTCTTCCTCAGTTACTTTCCCGTCAGCGGTAGGTTTTATTTGAAAAATATCCAATAAAAAATCTGTCGAAGTCGTTAACATCCATATAAAAGGAGCTGTAATTATAGAAACTATCTTCATAGGAAAAGCTACAGCTTTTGCAATACCTTCTGGATAGTTTAATCCGATTCTTTTGGGTAATAATTCTCCTAATACTAACGAAAAGAAAGTCAATGTTACAACAACAATTCCAACAGCTATTGAATGTGCATAAGGAACCAATGAATGAAATCCTTTTATGAACGTTTCTACATCGGTAGTGATTTTGTCTCCACTAAAAATACCTGTAAGAATTCCAATAAGTGTAATTCCTATTTGTACGGTTGACAAAAACTTATTAGGCGAATTAGCTAAATCTAATGCAATTTGGGCATTTTTATGTCCTTTTTTTGCTGCGGTTTCCAATCTGTTTTTTCGTGCCGAAATCAATGCGATTTCAGACATAGAGAAAACCCCGTTTAAGAGTATTAGAAAAAATATTATTACTATTTCCAATGTTTAGTTAATTCGTTTATAAAAGTTTTGTTGTTGTGTAACTGTATTTTTTTTAGCCCAGATGGAAGTGAAAAGCTCATAGCTATAAAAAACTAATTTTTCTTGTCATAAAAGAGCGACCAACGGAAGCTCCTTTTATGACATAGAAAAATAGTTATTTTATGGCTGTGACTTGAAACGTACAGCTGGAGATTGCTCCTACAAATTATCGATAACAGCAGTAAGTCTTTCTGTAATTTCCTGAATAGTTCCTATTCCGTTTACAGCGTGAAACTTATTTTGCTCTTTGTAATATCCAATTAGCGGGGCAGTCTTTTCATTATATTCCTGGTAACGATTTCTGATTTTTTCTTCATCCTGATCGTCTACTCTTCCGCTCGTTTTTCCTCTTTCTAATAATCTAGCTACTAAAATATTATCATCAGCTTCTAGCGCTACGGTTGCTGCTACTTTTGTACCAATCGTTGGCAAAAAAGCATCCAATGCTTCGGCTTGACCAATAGTTCTTGGGTATCCGTCAAATAAAATACCGTTTGAATCTAAATGTTTGTTTACTTCGTCAATAAGCATTTTTGTTGTCAATTCATCTGGAACCAAATCCCCAGCATCCATAAACACTCTGGCTTCTTTCCCTAATGGAGTGTCGTTTTTCAAATTATAACGAAAAACATCTCCTGTTGAAATGTGTTGTAAATTGTATTTTTCTTTTAAAAATTCTGCCTGAGTTCCTTTTCCTGCCCCTGGCTTTCCAAATAAAACAATATTGATCATTCCCTTTTTATATATGATTTTTACTAATTTTTTATTCTTTTAATTGATACACTTCGGGTAAATTTCTACCTAAACCATCGTAATCTAAACCAAAACCGACAATGAATTTATTTGGAATCCGAATTCCAACATAATCAATTTTTAAGTCTTTTTTGTAAGCTTCGGGTTTGAAGAAAAGTGTAGCAATTTTAAAATGCTTAACATTTTGATTTTTAAACAAATTTTTAAGCTCTTCTAAAGTGTTTCCTGTGTCGATAATATCTTCTAAAACAACTACGGTACGCCCTGTTAAATCCTGGTTCAAGCCAATTAATTGCTTCACAGATTCGGTTGAAGATGTCCCTTCATAGGAAGCTAACTTGATAAAAGAAACTTCACATGGTTTTTTATATAATTTTAAAAAATCTGAAACTACCATAAAAGAACCATTCAAAACCCCAATAAAAATAGGTGTTTCATCAAAAAAATCGTCTTCTATTTGTGCAACCATCTTTTCAATAGCAAAGTTTATCTCTTCGGCAGAAATAAACGGAACAAATTGTTTATCGTGTAGTTGTATCACCATTTTATGTTTTAAAATAATGCGCAAAGATACAGAATTACAAACAAACGAAGACATCAAAATATACAGTGAGTATTTTTTTTTCAGAATATTAAATATCACAGAATATTTGCAAATCAATCCTTTTAAAAATTTTTATTTTATTAAATTGCTATCCTCTAAACTTGTTAACTACAAACCACAATAAAACCATCCTCCAACTATTTCCTGTTTCCCTGCGAAGCCTTGTTTCTAATAATGTTACGAAGATATTAAACGAGGATGTTTTTAATAATTTCACCCAACGGATTATGATCCTAAATAAATATTATCCTCTCTATTTTTTATTATTTTGTTTTCTAAACATTCAGGCTCAAAATAAAAAAAGCGAAATTATTGATTCGCTAAAAACTGAAAATCTCAAGGAGGTTTTAATCAGTCCGCTTCATATTAATAAAAACTTGCAAGACACTCCTGCTTCTATTGGTATTTTATCCAAAAAAGATTTACTGCAAAATAACACGACGGATATTAGTACTGTCCTAAATACGATTCCCGGTGTTTTTATGCAATCATCAAACTTTACTACAACTCGAATTTCGATTCGGGGTATTGGTGCAAGAACACCTTATGGAACCAATAAAATCAGAGCTTTTTACGGCAGTATTCCGCTGACTTCTGGTAATAGCGAAACTGTTATTGATGACATTGATCTAGAAAACCTTAATCAAATTGAGATTATAAAAGGGCCACTTTCGAGTGTTTACGGTGCGGGATTGGGTGGGGCAATTTTAATTTCACCTCAACTTTCTACAAAAAATGGACAAACTGCAGGAATAAGTACTGTTGCTGGTTCATACGGTTTATTAAAAAACAGTTTGAATTATAGTTTAACCGAAAAACAAGGAAGTTTGAATTTGAGTTATCACAATCTCAAAACAGACGGTTGGAGAGAAAACAGTGCTTATAATCGGGAAGGAATTACTTTGGCAGGCGAATTGTTTAAGAAGAAAAACAACAAGTTGACATATTTTACAAATTATACCTATTTAAAAGCCTACATCCCAAGTTCTATTAACAAAGCAATGTTTGATACTGATCCGCAGGCTGGAGCACCGACATGGGTTGCATCAAAAGGATATAAAGAATATAAATCGACTTTGGCAGGATTAGCTTATGATACTAAGATTAATGAAAATCTGAGTAATTCGACTTCTATTTTCATCAATTATAAAGACAGTAACGAACCAAGACCTTTTGATATTTTACGACAATATACTTTTGCAACTGGCGCAAGAACTCAGTTTTCGGGGAATTTTAAAATTGCAGGAACTGAAAATCAATTTATTGCTGGAATTGAATATTTCACAGATAATTACAAAGGCAATACTTTCGAAAATCTATATAAACAGAATAATGGCCAAGGAAGCTTACAAGGAAATCAGCTGACAGAAACGGGTCAGAATAGACATTTTTACAATATTTTTTCGCAGATTAGAACGTTGCTTTCTAAACAATTTGAAATTCAAGCGGGACTGAATTATAATAAAACGAAATTTGAATTGGAAAACTACAATCTCAATTCAACTCAAAATTATAGTTACGATGGTATTTTTTCGCCACAGCTTTCTTTACTTTTTAAACCAAACAATCAGCAAACTGCTTATTTTTCTGCAAGTCGAGGATTTTCATTGCCTGCAACAGAAGAAACTTTAACTAGCTCAGGCACTATAAATCCCGATATAAAACCAGAGAACGGCTATAATTTTGAAATTGGAAGTAAATGTTACTTTTTTAACAAAAGTCTTTACACAGAAGTGAGTGTTTATCGAATGGAAATAAAAGATTTATTGGTTGCCAAACGGGTGGGCGATGATCAATATGTTGGAGTAAATGCAGGCAAAACACTTCATGAAGGAATTGAAATCACGTTAAATCACAATTTACCCATTAATACCTTTTTTACTCTAAACTCATACCTTTCTGGGTCTTTCGGCACTTATGAATTTAAAGAATTCGTTGACAATGGAAATGACTTTTCAGGAAATAAACTGACTGGTGTTCCTGCAAATAAAGTCAATGCTGGAATAACTTTAAATACAAATTCAGGAATTTATCTAAGCGGTGATTTTCAATTTATTGATAAAATTCCTTTAAATGATTCCAACTCAGTTTATGCAGATTCTTACGATATCATTAATCTAAAAACTGGTTATCGTTTCCAAATATTACCTCAGTTATCTGCGCATCTGGCAGCGGGAGTAAACAATTTAACTAATGAAAAATATGCTTCATTAATTTTACCAAATGCAGTTGCAGTTGGAAATACATCTCCGAGATATTATTACCCAGGTCTCCCTATAAATTATTATGGAATGTTTTCTGTAAATTACTTATTTTAGAAGATTATTAAATTTAATAAAAGATGTCCTCCGAACTCCAATTAAAACTCAATTATGTAAATGCTTACAGAGAAAACCGTCTTAAGGTTGCTCAAGAAATTTTAGATAATAAAGATTATTTTGATGAATTGGTTAAAATCTGCTTTTCTCCTTCTGACAAAAACAATCACAAAGCCTGTTGGATTTTAGAATTTGTATCCTATGAAAAATTGATTTGGCTAGAACCTTATGTTGATTTTTTCTTCGAAAATTTGAAACTTTTAAAAGAAGAAAGTTCACTTAGACCAATTGCAAAAGTAGTACAGCTTTTAGTAAAATCACATTACAAAAAAGACGAAAACTGCATTATATTATCCGAAGAAAATCTTCAAAACTGCATCGAAACCTCTTTTGATTGGCTTATAACAGATACAAAAGTGGCTACTAAAGCCTATTCTATACGAACATTATATCTTTTAGGAAATACATACGATTGGATTCGTCCAGAACTGCAAATCATTTTAAACAAGGATTATCCAAATCATTCAGCCGCCTATAAAGCTGTCGCCAGAGAAGTTTTAAAGAAAATAGATAATCGCAAATAATTATCTTTTAAATTATCTTTCTTTTAATTTTAATTCGTTCCCCAACATTTATAATTATTGCAGTAATTGCTAACATTCCTATTAGATATGGAGCATACTGAGTGCTTTTTAAGATAAAAACAGAAATCCAATTTGAATGCTCTGTAATCCTTTCGGCAATCCAAGCTAATGCCGCTATTCCTGACAAAACCGCCAAAATATTTCGCACATATTTATAAGTTGAAGATCGGCTTAACAAAATAATCCACGGAACAGTAATTCCTATTACAAAAAGCTGCATCAATTCGATTCCGATATTAAATCCTAATATACTCAAAACCATCGCACTTGTATCAAGATTAAGATTGACTAAAATACTTGCAAAAGCCAAGCCGTGAATCAAGCCAAACCCAGCCGCTACGTACACTTCCTTTCCTGGAAAAAGAGGATAAATGGCATGTATTGCCGAAATTAAAATAGAAAATGCAATGAGCACCTCAACTAGTTGCGAAGGCAAATGCAACCAACCCAATGCACCTATTAATAAAGTAATCGAATGTCCAATTGTAAAAGCTGTCACTATTTTTAATAACCCTACAATACTAAACTTTACACCTCCAAAGCCGCCCCATTTTTTACCATTTACTACAAGCGTAGCAGGCAATAACAAAACGAGCAAAAATAGCAAGTGATCTGTTCCTTCTTTAATGTGCTGCATTCCTAATTCTACCATACTCTTAAAACCCGTAAACCATGTTCCGTGTCCTAATTGTATTTTTAAAGGCTGTATTATTCCCATCTGAGGATCTACAGCTATTACTCCTATTTGTTTCGCGTTTTCGGGTGCAATTCCCTTTTGCCAATCTTGGTCAACAGAAAACAAAATAGATTGAGTCGGGATTTGATGTATGATAATATCACAAGAAAGATCAAAATTTCTTAGACTATTAACATTACTCGGTTTAAGATATATTGAGGCAATAACTTGTTTGTATTTACCAACAATAGGATCTTCGTTTTCATTAATTAAAATAGAACCTACACTGACATTCCATGAACTACGCAAGGAATCTGTTACCAGAATATGTTGTAAATAATATTGTTTTAAATTATTTAGCTCCACTGATGATTGTAGCGAAATAGATTTTTTATAAGCTGTCTCTAGTATTTCTAATGGAGTACTGAATTTAATTAAAATCTGTTCTTTTTCAACAATAAGTTGTGCTTTACTATCAGGTAAAGCATGAGCTATTGCTAATCCTTTTCCTAAAAAAAACAGCAACACTAGTAAAACAATAATTTTATTTTTGTACATATATGTAAGTCGAAAGTTTAAAAGTCGTAAAGTCAAAAGAATCAATATTAACAATTGTCAGGTCGAGCGCAGTCGAGAACTATTACAGCATCTCCACTGCGCTCGATGAGACAAAAAATAATTAGACTAGTCAATCAATCTAAATGGTATTACAAATTTTATCTGATTTTAAAAATAAAACACTATATCATGGTTATTACTTAAACTTTAACTGGCGTAAGTAATTAAATAATTTGAATTTAGAAACAATTTAGAAGTCTTAATTCATTGCACTTAAGCTGTATTTTTTTTCTAAATACGGCGTTAGCGATTTATAAGGAATAATTGCCCAATCCAGAATATTACAACTTCCAGAAGGAAAAAAACCTAACAACAATCCTTTCTTCGTCATGGCATATGAAGGTACTGCCCAGGTCTCTGCTTTATTTAATCCACAAGCAGTATTTTTCATTTTCTCTGGATAAAGTGTTTTTAATATTGAAAAAATTTTAGACGCAAAAATATACTTTCTATACTCATAAGTCTCTTGAACATCATTTGCAGAAGGTCTTTTATCTGTTTTTTTTCCGAACCATACAATGCTTTCTAGATCTATCTGTTTTCCACTTTTAATACTCAAAACAGCCAACTGTTGTGACTTAGGAGAATTTTGTGTTTTAGAAGCACTACTCGACAGAATTTTAAAACTAATTAAATCTTTTGTCAAATACAGAATTTCTGTCGATACCTTTAATTCTTTTCTTTCTGTTCTAGAACGGAAATAGTTTAATAAAAGTGATAAGTGCATATTTTCAAGAGCAATATTTAGACTATCTACTTTTAATTTTTTATTCAAGCTACGCAATCTAAAAAAGGATACTCCCGATTCTTTTTCCTTAAACCAGTCAATTGAAACATTTTTTAAAGTTTTTTCTGTTTTCCCTTTAGTCAGATTAACTTTTGAAATCTTGTATGCATCATATAAATCCAAATCATTATTCTGAGAAAAATAATTGAATTTGGATGTTGGAACATTAGTAATTGGATTTAGATTGACATTGATTTTTTTACCAGCAACATCAAGCCAATACCCTTTATAAGAACCATTTTTATTTTCAGCAATTAGCAACTCTTCTTTACTTTCTGGAGCCTCGGTTCCCGTTACGGGTTCTGAATAAAATCGCCAAGCATTACCCATTATTCTGCCTTTAAAAAAACAGTCTTTTTTAGCATCATCAAAAAAATAAGTCATATCTCTAATAGGAGACTCATCGTAACACAACATTTTTACAACTAGCGTCCTTTCTCCAACTTTGCCTTGAAGATAAAGTATTTTGCTAATATGCGCCAATACTTCCCCAGACTTCATGAATGATGGTGCAAAATATGCCAATACAAAAACTAAAATATATTTCATTTTTTATTATTAAAAAAGGCGACTCGTTCCTCTGATGAACGAGCCGCCTTGCTATTTATTATACTATTACTTTTGTAATATAATTTTTTGGGTAGTTACACCTTCTTTAGAAGTAACTTTAACTAAATACACTCCAGCTGCCTCAGCCGAGATATCAAACAAAACTGTTTGACTTTTCCCTGTTAATAAAACATCACGTTGTTTAACCGTTTGTCCATTCAAATCAACAATCTTTATGCTTGCTTTTCCAGATTCTAAACCGTCTAATTGTAATGAAAACAAACCTGACGTTGGGTTAGGATAAACCTTTACTGTTGATGATGGCAATTCTCCATTAGCTGACGATAAACCTAAACTATTGGTATTAGCATTTACTACATAAATATTAGATGTAGGTGTTATAACATTACCTGTTGTAGGGTTAATAGCCATATCATACCCAATATAGAAGCTTGGATTTGGTGGTTGGTTATAACCTGAGTTTTGCCAAGCAACTGCTACGCGATATTGCGGATCATGCATCAATGTTGGAATACGATACGTAGTGGGAGTGTCTGTAGTGAAAATCGCAAGCTCTGTATTGTCCGATTTTTTTATTATGATTTCTTCTCTCCAGTCACCAAAGATATCAGCCTGCAAGCAAGGATTGCTTTTGGTACTATTGTTAGTCGAAACTGGGTAAGCTTGATAAATAGTGAACAAACGACCCGAACTTTTAGTAGTAGGACTCCATTTGTCTATATAACTTTTGTCAAACAATTCACGACCTAAGTCATTATCCCACCATATTCCAAAATTATAAGTAGGTACTGAGGTGCTTATTGAATTTCCTTTTGAATCATAAACATTACCACCAGAAGAACCCCACATTTCATAACCTTTATAGTTAGGATCGATATCGGCAGCCATAGAACGTCCCACATCATCAGTGCCTGTAGCAATTCCCCAATTGGTCTTTCCAGTTTTAGCGTCGACTTGTCTAAGTCCAAGAGGAGTGTAATTACTTGGAGATTCCAGATTAATCCAAATTTCTTGTCCTGGACGATCTAGATCCATGTCGGTCATGTGTAAGGCATCACCATGTCCCATGCCATAAGTCCAAAGTGGTTTCCCATCGTCGTTAATGACGCTAGAGCCATTAATTACTTCATCTTTACCATCTCCGTCCACATCACCTATGGTCATTTGGTGATTTCCTTGACTTGAATACGAATTGTATTCAGGATGAGCGGGGTCTTTACTGTCAAACTTCCATAACATTGTCAGTTGTCCATCTCTCCAGTTGTAGGCTGCACGAACTAATCTGTTGTAGTAACCACGACCAACGATTAAGCTTGGTCTAGCACCGTCAAGGTAGGCAACAGCAGACACAAAACGATCCTGACGGTTACCATAACTGTCTCCCCAGTCTGCTACATTATCTCTTGCTGGCTGATAAGTTATAGTTGACATAGCAGCACCAGTAAGTCCATTAAAAACGGTTAAAAATTCAGGACCTTGTTGTACCCAGCCAGCTGTACTGCGATAATCTACAGAAGAATTACCAATTACTGTCCCTTGACCATCAACAGTCCCATCGGCAGTTTTTAAAATAATCTCAGCTTTACCATCTCCATCAAAGTCATATACCATAAACTGATTATAGTGTGGTCCAGCATTAACATTGATTCCCAAGTCAATTCGCCACAACAAAGTGCCGTCAAGTTTATAGCAATCAAAAATTTGTTTCCCACTATACCCTCCAGCATTGTCATTAACTTTAGTAGGATCCCATTTTAGGATAATTTCATAATTACCGTCTCCATCAACATCACCCACCGAAGCATCATTGGCTGTATACGTATAAGTAACCCCATCTGGCAAAGTCCCTCCGGGAGGCATTTGGATAGGAACAGATAATCTGTTGTTTTTGAGAGGGGCACTATTACCCGGATAAATAAAAGTATTGATAGGCCACACTGTTACGGGAGTGACTTGTTGACTTTCAACTCCGTTAATAATCGTGGTAATACTATAATTATTGTTTTGTGAAGTAATGTTATCTGTGTAATTGGTTGAAGTTGTAATTGGAGCAGAATTAACTTTTACTCCATTACGGTAAACGTTGAATGCAATGCTTTGAGGATCGTTTCCAAGCAAACGCCAACTTAAATATATAGAACTTGCCGTTTTTTGCATAGCTACAAGCCCTCTAGACAAGAATTCAACCTGTTTAGGAGTTGTCACCACAGCATCAGCCACTTGTAATGTACTTAGTCTAACGGTATTACCATAAGAGGTGCCGCCACTATTAGTAGCATAGGCTCTCGTATAATAAAATGTTCCAGGAGTAAGTCCAGAAAGTGTCACGGAGAAATTCCCCATACCTCCTGTTATATCAGCAACTTTGGAGTCAGCAGTAGTAGGACTTGCATTGCTATTACTATAAACAATTCCTCTTTGTGTTATTGCCTGTCCACCATCCGATGTTATATTACCCCCTGATACCGCGCTGGTAGTAGTTATACTAGTTAAATCATTGGTAGTTAACACCGCTGGAGGTGGTGGTGGAGCATACAAACGCACAATAGGGGTAGTTACACCACTTGAATTTGCCTTTGTATAAACAACATACGGATATGGTGCGCTCCCAATAGCAATTGATGGCGAACTTGTCGGCTGATCAATACCGTTACTAACCGAAGGATCTTTCAATTCAGTCCAAGTAGTAGTACCAGCGGCCAGATAACGCACACGTGTCGGAAAAATATTAGTTGAAGCTGTATAATCTATAAAAGAGCAATACAGGTTATTCGAAGCATCACTGATTAAGCTAATATTAGGGGAATCTCTGCTAGCAAGACTTGTTTTACCACTCCAAGTAGCTGTTGTTTTATCAAAGTAAACAACAGTTGCTTTGTTTGTATTACCAGTATCAAACATTGCAATACAAAGTTTGTTCGTGCCATTATTTGCTAAACAAGCTTGACGAATACCCCCAATTGGGGTTGGATTTACACTTTCAGTCCAACCAGTACCATTAAAACTAAAAAGCGCCAAAGTACCATTAGTGTCTCCTGTAGCTGTTAACCTAGTATATAATAACCAAGGTTTATCCGTTGAATCAATTGCTAAGCTTGGTAATGCAGCAAGACCAGTAGTAGCAGGACCAGCGCCTATAGTTTCCCATACAGCCGTATCCGAGTTGAATTTTTTAACATAAGGAATTAATCCAGCATCCGTAAACGCCACATAAAGTGTATTAAAAGAATCAAATGCAATGGAGTAACGCAATCCACTAAACTTAGAGCTTGCCTGATTTACGTTTCCGGTAGAAACATACAGATTACCCTGATCATTATTTATGGCATCCCAAACTCCATTCACATAATCATACTTCTGAATTGCTAATTTAGAACCTGCCGCAACATCAATATAAGCGACATATAAATTACCAGTCGGATCGGCATAAATTTGAGTATAAGAAGCATTAGTTCCAAGATTCGTACCCACCTGTATCCAAGTACCATCACTCAAGCGTTTCTTCACTTTTGGCACTCCGCTTTCAGTATAAGCTACATAAGGAGTATAATCAACTCCATTATTCACTACAGCAATACTGGTATAGGAGGACGCAACAGATGAAATTAAACCTTCATTCCCTAAAATATTCCATGTCTGGGCAAAGCTAGAAAAAGAAGATAGAAACAAAGTTAAAATTAAAAAAGCAAACGTTTTACACGATCGCTGATAACAGAAAGTAGTTTTTTTATTCATAAATATTCACAATTAAATAATTAATAGTTAGCGTGCTAAAATTAAATTGATTTCATAAAATTAGCATCCTGTACTGTCTTGTTCCTTAAAATATTAACAAAAAAATCAAGATATTTTAGAAAAATAAATCAAAAAAGTAACCCTATTTAATAAACTATAATAAAAATCCCAAACAATTAATCATTCATTAAAAATCAGAAATACACACTCATAATAAAACATAAAAAAATCCCGAACTAATCGGGATTTTAATAATGTATGTATTTGTTAACCTAGATCAACTATTTAACAACTAATTTTTTAGTTACTGATTTTCCGTCTTTTTCTAATTGTACAAAATAAATTCCAGAAGTAAGCACTTTGTTTGAACTTAAATCATAAGAATTCCCTGTTCCAACAGTAGCTTTATATATTACTTGACCTAAAGTATTATGTATACTCAAATTCGCTCCTTCATAACCACTAGGCAATGAGATTGTAAATTTTCCATCAGTTGAAGGATTAGGATATACTTTTACTATATCTGTTTTTTCGAAGGAATCAGTACCTAAACTAGCAACTGCAGTAACATTTGTATTAGTACCATCGTAAGTCACAACTATTTGCTTACCAGCACCAGGGACAATTTTATTCGCCGTAACATATCCATTAATAAATGCTGTCTGATCACCTCCCAATATTAATGTTCCTCCATTAATATTCAAAACACCAACACCTGCAGCAGATTTAGGAGACTCTGTAATAGCAAGACCAGGAACTCCAACTCTTAGTAAATTTGTTTTTAAAACCCCTCCATTAAGATTGACAGTTCCAGAATTATAATAACCTCCAATTATAATACTATTACTAGTCGAAGCACTTTGATCAACAGACACTGTTCCACCATTTATATTTAATGTACAAGCACCACGTTCTGCTACGATTAAAAAAGCTTTAGCATTTAAGGTTCCTCCATTAACTGTTACTGTTGCCGGATTAACAGGTGCAGTACCCACACCTAGATAAAGTGAATTCCTAACATTCATAGTACCACTGTCAACCGTCAAAGAACTTCCCAAATATGATGTTGCACTAACCGTTAGATTTGCTTGAACACCTAAACTACCATTTGGATTTATAGCCAACGAAGAGATTGTAGTTGTACTACTAACAACGGGATTAAATGCCCCTGGATTAACAACAACAACTCCTGCTGCAACGGGAGCAATACCTGTATCCCAGTTAGTGGCAGTTGTGAAATTAGTATCAGTTGCTCCTGTCCAATTTTGAGCATTTAAATTTACTGATGCCATAAAAGCTACAGCAAAAAGCAAAGAAGCTTTATTTGTTTTTAATTGTTTAATCGTAATAGAGTAATTTTTTTTCATAATTTATATATTTAATTAATTAGCACTGTAAAACAAGGAAATAAATAAAAAAACTCTATCCTGTACTATCCTGTGGAACTCAAAAAATACATAAATTTTTAAGATAAAAAATAAATTATACATTTATAAAGCAGAATTTATTTAATGATTATTCATTTTTATAGCAATTCATTTATTTCACAGAAAGCCTCAAAAAATCAACAAACATCAATTTTATAATAAAAAAATTATTTATTCTATTTTCAAATAGTATACTCCTATCTTTTTATTTTTGGTCATTTAAAAGTATCTTTGCACTCTATAAATTTTAGACAAAATGAATTATTTTTCTTCTGATTTTAAATTAGGAATTCTTGGCGGTGGACAATTGGGTAAAATGTTATTATCTGACACTCGAAAATTCGACATACAAACGTATGTACTTGATCCTAGCGATGAAGCTCCTTGCAAAATAGCCTGTAATCATTTTTTTCAAGGTGACCTGATGGATTTTGAGACCGTCTATAATTTTGGAAAACAAGTAGATGTTTTAACTTTCGAAATTGAATTAGTCAATCTTGATGCGTTAGAAAAATTGGAAAACGAAGGCTTAAAAGTATATCCTTCGCCAAAAACCTTGAAATTGATTCAAAACAAAGGCATTCAGAAAGATTTTTATATTAAAAACAATATTCCAACAGCTCCTTTCAAACGCTACGCAACCCTAAAAGACTTGGTAGTTGATTTAGTAGAATCTAATATTCAACTTCCTTTTGTATGGAAATGTACCGAATTTGGATATGATGGTAACGGCGTAAAAATCATTCGTCAAACTTCTGATTTGGAAAATTTACCGAATGTAGAATGTATCGCAGAAACGATGGTACCTTTTAAAAACGAATTGGCTGTTATTGTTTGTCGCAATCCCAACGGAGAAATAAAAACCTATCCTGTAGTTGAAATGGAGTTTCACCCTGAAGCCAATCAGGTTGAATATGTAATTTGTCCAGCTCGAATAGACAAAAAAGTGGCCGATGAAGCAAGAGTAATTGCCTTGAATGTTTCGCAGCAATTTAACCATGTTGGTTTATTGGCTGTTGAAATGTTCCAAACCGAAAACGATGAAATCTTGGTAAACGAAGTTGCTCCTCGCCCACACAATTCGGGTCATTACAGCATTGAAGCGAGTTATACTTCACAGTTTGAAAATCATTTGCGAGCGATTCTTAATTTGCCTCTTGGAAATACCGATAGCAAAGCAGCCGGAATTATGGTTAATCTATCAGGTGCCGAAGGTTTCTCTGGAGATGTGATTTACGAAAACATTGAGAAAATATTAGGTTGGAATGGTGTTACACCTCACATTTACGGGAAAAAACAAACTCGCCCTTTTAGAAAAATGGGGCACGTTACCATAGTAAACGAAAATATGGCCGAAGCAAGAAAAATTGCCGAGGATGTGAAGAATACAATAAGAGTAATTTCTAAATAATGAAAAGATTGAATGATTTAAAGATTGAAAAAAAATGGTAAAACCACAAACTTCTATCTTTACAAAAATCTTTAAATCATTTAATTTTTAAATCTTTAAATAAATAAAATGAAAGTAGCCATAATAATGGGAAGCATCTCAGACATGCCGGTCATGCAGGATGCCATAGATATATTAAAAGAATTTGGAATCGAAACCGAAGTAGATATTGTTTCGGCACACAGAACACCTGAAAAATTATTCGATTTTAGCAAAAACGCACACAATCGTGGGATTTCGGTAATTATTGCTGGAGCAGGTGGAGCAGCACATTTACCTGGAATGGTAGCATCAATGTCTCCACTTCCAGTAATTGGAGTTCCTGTAAAATCAAGCAATTCAATTGACGGTTGGGATTCAGTATTATCAATTCTGCAAATGCCTGGAGGCGTTCCTGTTGCAACAGTAGCTTTAAACGGAGCTAAAAATGCCGGAATCCTTGCTGCACAAATTATTGGAAGTAGCGACAAAACTGTTTTAGAAAAAATTATTACTTATAAAGAAGGACTTAAAGAAGCGGTTTACAAATCTTCTGAAAAACTTAAATAAATAAAAAAAGCTCCTTTATAAAAGGAGCTTTTTTGAATATTGTAAAAATCTAAACTCGGGGAAATTTAGGATTACCAATATAAATTTCTTTTGATTTGGGAACAAAAAGAGCTTATCATTTTCGACTGAATTAATTCGTTTAACAAATTAACTACTCGCCAAAAGTATATAAAAAATCGACAAAACGCATATTTGTTTGGGAATTTTATAAATTTTTATTGTTTTTAATTTTTGAAATAAAAAAAATAAAGTCATAGAAACCAATTATTTGACACAAAATAGATCTTGAATTATGAATATATTACTCCAAAAATTTGATACAAAGCTAGATACTGCGCCATTTTCTAAAATAAAAAACGAAAATTACCTTCCTGCTTTTCAAGAAGGGATTAAATTAGCAAAAGCCGAAATTGACGCCATAGTTAACAATACAAAAAATCCTACTTTCGAAAACACAATTGAAACTTTAGCGTTTAGTGGAGACACTTTAGACCGAATTTCTAACATCTTTTTCAATTTAAATTCTGCTGAAACGAGCGAAGAAATGCAAAAAATCGCTCAAGAGGTTTCACCTTTACTCTCTGAATTTGGAAATGACATTACACTAAACGCAGATTTATTTGCCAAAGTAAAAACCGTTTATGATCAAAGAGACACTTTAAACTTAAATACAGAACAAACTACGCTGCTTGACAAACAATACAAAAGTTTTTCTAGAAATGGAGCCAATTTAGCTGAAGATAAAAAAAATCAATTACGAGAAATTGATAAAGAGTTATCAAAATTGAGTTTACAATTTGGTGAAAATGTTTTAGCAGAAACCAATGCTTTCGAATTACACCTAACGGATGAAAAAGATCTAGCAGGTTTACCAGAAGGCACAATCGAAGCCGCTCGTTCATTGGCGAAAGCACAAGAAAAAGAAGGCTGGATTTTTACTTTAGACCATCCTAGTTACATTCCGTTTTTGACGTATGCGGACAATCGCGAATTACGCAAAAAAATGGCTATCGCTTTTGGCGCCAGATGTTTTCAAAATGACAAATTAGACAACCAAGAAATAGTCTTAAAAATAGCCAAATTACGTTTTGACAGAGCCAATCTTTTGGGTTACAAAACGCACGCTCATTTTGTATTAGAAGAACGTATGGCTCAAAATCCTGAGAAAGTATTATCGTTTTCAAATGATTTATTAGCCAAAGCAAAACCAGCTGCACTAAAAGAATTTGAACAGTTATCGGCTTTCGCTAAAAAATTAGACGGAATCGAAAAGCTTGAAAAATGGGATGGTGCTTATTATTCAGAAAAATTAAAACAGCAATTATTCAATTTGGATGATGAAAAACTGAAACCTTATTTTCAATTAGAAAAAGTTCTGAACGGTGCTTTTTCTATTGCTGGTAAACTATATGGATTGACTTTTACAGAAGTATTTGATATCGATAAATACCACGAAGAAGTAATGACGTATGAAGTAAAAGACGAAAACAATGATTTGGTAGCTGTATTTTATGCTGATTTCTTTCCGAGAAAAGGTAAACGTAATGGTGCTTGGATGACTTCTTTCAAATCACAATATATCAAAAATGGTGTAAACGAAAGACCTCATATTTCTAATGTTTGCAACTTTACAAAACCCACCGAAACCAAACCATCCCTTTTAACTTTCAACGAAGTAACAACATTATTTCACGAATTTGGTCACGGATTACATGGTATGTTAGCTAATACAACTTATCCAAGTTTATCAGGAACTTCTGTTTATTGGGATTTTGTAGAATTACCAAGTCAGATTATGGAAAACTGGTGTTACGAACCAGAAGCTTTGGCTTTGTTTGCAAATCATTATGAAACTGGCGAAGTTATTCCACAGGAATATGTAGAAAAAATCAAAGAAAGTGCTAGTTTTCAAGAAGGTTTGGCAACTATGCGCCAATTGAGTTTCGGATTATTAGATATGGCTTGGCACGGACAAGACCCTACTAATATTACCGACATCAAAGCTTTTGAAACCGAGCAGTTTGCTTCGACACAATTGTATCCTGATGTAAAGGAAAATGCGATGAGTACGGCCTTTTCACATATTTTTCAAGGAGGATATTCTTCTGGATATTACAGCTACAAATGGGCTGAAGTCTTGGATGCTGATGCTTTTGCTTATTTTCAGGAAAAAGGAATTTTCAATAAAGAAGTGGCTACAAAATTCAAAGACAATGTCCTTTCAAAAGGAGGAACTGAATTGCCAATGGAATTGTACAAACGTTTTAGAGGACAAGAACCTAAACCGGATGCTTTGTTGAAAAGAGCGGGGTTAATTTAGATTTTACGATTATTAGATATTTTAGAAACCGAAGTAGCAATGCTTCGGTTTTTTAATTTAAAACCTCTTCGTGTTTTACTATATAATTCAATGCTTCTTTGACAACATCATTCAGATTCAGTCCTTTTTTGAAAGCTAAAAGAGCCGTTTTTTGATGTAATTCCTGTGACACACGAACATTAAAAGAACCTTTAAAAACTTTGTCGGGTGCTTTATTTAAAGCTACACAAGTTTCTAAATAATCAAGAACAGATTCGTGAAAAGATTTTTCTAATTCATCTACCGAAGTTCCTTCAAAAGTTACTAAATCATTTATTCCCTGAATTTTTCCAAAGAAAATTTTGTCTTCGGCAGAAAATTCAACAGTCCCTATATACCCTTTATACTCCAAATAATTTTTCATTTTCTACAATTTTAAAAAATCAATAATAATATCCAATTGATACGATTTCAAAACTTTCTGAGGATGCGGTTCATGCAAACTAATAATTTGTTTTTCGCTATTGACAAATTTTCTCCTCGAACCACCTGTCTTCCCTTGTGCAATTTGTTCAAAACCAAAATAATTCAATACTTTAAGCATTTCATCCCAAGTGAAATCTTTAGGTTTTGATTTTAGCTTTTCTATTAACTTTTCAACTTTACCCATACAAAGATACTATTTTTTATTTGCAACTAAAAAATAGTTACAAAGTCTATTTATTATTAATACTTTATTCAAATATAAAAAAATTCTTTCAAATAAATGTTTCCTAAAATAAACTTTCATTTATTATTGAAAGTTTAAAAACTTTTACTTACATTTGTTTCAACAAAAGGAAATTAATCTAAAAATGGAATTCAAAGAAGCAAAAAATAAATTCGTTCAAACCTGGGGAGCATTAGGTTCTCAATGGGGAATTAATAAAACTATGGCACAGATCCATGCTTTATTGATGGTTTCGAACGAAGCAGTTTCGATGGAAAATATTATGGATGAATTGCAAATTTCTCGTGGAAATGCCAGTATGAATTTGAGAGCCTTAATGGATTGGGGAATTGTTTACAAAGAATATAAAGTTGGAGAAAGAAGAGAATTTTTTACCGCCGAAAAAGACTTAGATGAATTAGCATCCAAAATTGCCAGAGAAAGAAGTAAAAGAGAAATCAAACCTGCTCTTAAAA
This sequence comes from Flavobacterium sp. WC2509, assembly GCF_052683105.1. Classification (NCBI taxonomy): domain Bacteria; kingdom Pseudomonadati; phylum Bacteroidota; class Flavobacteriia; order Flavobacteriales; family Flavobacteriaceae; genus Flavobacterium; species Flavobacterium sp. WC2509. The sequence goes on from NZ_JBQZFG010000001.1 coordinate 1,548,743, forward strand.
TTTTAAAAGAAGTTTCCTCAATTGAATCCAAAGATACCGCAGAAGAAAAACACTTTGTTGATCAAACAACTAAACTATATGATTTCGTTTTAAAAGCAGATAATATGCTAGACAAAATGACTGAATTTAATGAAAACTGGTTAGGCAAGTTGGTTTTAAAAATAATGAAATAAAAAAATTTAATCAAAAACTTTCATTTTTTTCTGAAAGTTTAAAATACTTAATAACTATGAATGCAACAATACCAAATTGGCTGATAATTCTAAGCGGAATAGGTCAAATATTTACTGCTCTTATTTATCCATACATTCGACATAATGTTTTTGATCGGTACAATGATGTTAAACAACTCAAACCACTCAATCAGGAAATTGCTAAAACTTATGGAAGGTACATTCAAGGATTAAATTTTTGTTTTGGGTTAATTGCAATAGTATTTACTACTGAATTAAAAGAACAATCAGCTTTAGCAGTTGCATTAACTGGATTAATTGCTATGTACTGGGTTGGAAAAGTAGCTACTCAAATTGCTTATTATCCAATGTATCAGATTCCGAAAAAATTAGTTTTCAAAATTGGAAGCTACTGTATGAATACCTTATTTGTATTATTTGCAGTAGTAAATTCAGCTTTGTTCATTTACAATTCGATTGGACATTATAAACTACTATAATCATGAACCTCAACATCATCGGGTATTTTATTTACCTCAGCATAACGGTTTTTATTATTCTGAAAGTTGGTAAAATCTGCTATAAAAACGGAAATATATTCGTCGCTGAATTGATTCCAAATCACACTGATTTATGCCAAAAAATCAATCAGATTTTGCTACTGGGCTATTATCTTTTGAACATCGGTTACTGCGCCATGACTTTAATTTCATGGGAGAAAATACTTTCGACCAATCAACTCATAGAAGTTATCGCTATAAAAACAGCAACAATCGTTTTTATTATTTCGGCACTGCATTACATGAACATTATAATTCTAACCAAATACATTCACAAATTAATTAAATAACATTTAAATACTTATTATTATGGAAACTACAAAAATTCTAATCGGTTATGCAATCTATTTACCAATTGCAATCTTATTGACCTATTATGTTTCAAGAACATTATTCCAAAACGGAAAAATATACATGCTCGACATTTTCAAAGACAGAGAAGAAATTGCGAATGCTACAAACAAACTTTTTGAAACTGGGTTTTATCTCCTCAATCTAGGATTTGCCTTGATGATATTAACCATAAGCGAATACAAAAACGATTATCAAACACTTATCGAAGCTTTGAGTTATAAAATTGGAGGATTTTCTATCTACCTTGGCTTCATGTTATTCTTCAATTTATACTTCTTTTTTAGAGGAAAAAGAAAAGCTAAAGAAGCTCAAAATGAAGAAAGAATTGTTTTTAAAGGATAACTATTCTTCTAATATGTATAAAGCCGAAGCATTGCTACTTCGGCTTTTTTTATTTCAAAAACTCACTAAAATTATCCGCAGACTTTACATCAAATAAAGTGTTTTCTATTATGCTTTTAAAAACGTAAAAATCATCAGCCACCAAAAAATCGGCACTGATTCTACCCAAACAGAAGTGTAATATTTAGACCGATTTACATTGGCAAATACAATAAACAAACTCAACATTGTAATAATTATGATATTAATAAAGAAATTGGTGAGAGTAAATATGGATAGTGATAATTCTAATAAACAAAACGGTATCAATAACAGCAATCCTAAAATTTTTGTTCGCTTTACTCCAATCTTTTGAGGTACAGTTTGCAAATATGGATCGTCGTTTGCCAAATCCAGAATTTCAAAAATAAGAATCATTACAAAAAACAAAATAAATCGCTGGATACATTTGATGAAGAAATCTAAAGAAAATGAAATTCCAGCATTAATTAACGGCAAAACTAAAGTTGCTCCTACCCAACAAATAGCGACCATATAAATTTTAACTCCAGTCCAATTTCGGGCATTTCTTCTATTGGGAAAAAAAGGAAGCGTGTACAATACTGTTATCGCCAAAATTCCAAACGCAACTATTTGAGTAATTCGCTTTAGCTGAAAAAAATAATAACCAACCAAAACAAACGAAACCAAACTCAAAAGAGCTATACCTTTTAATGAATTACTTATCGGATATTTTTTTACCCGAACCAAAGCATCATATTTTACAAAATTATATCCTACAATTGTTCCAAAAAAAGCAAATAAAGCCATTGGTTCATCATACTGAATATGAAACATATGAAACGTGATTCGCACCAATGTATAACAGGACAAAGCCACATGAATACTGCAATTCAAGTAAAAATCTAATAGTTGCTTCAATAATTTCATTTCTTAAATCTAATCAATTATTAACAAATCAAGTCTTTAGTTATAAATTTCACAAAAATTGAAGTTAAAAATACCCTATAAACTATTAATAATACTTAATTTTGCGCCACAAAAAAACAACATATTACTGTAAAATGTAACAAACTTTGTATAAACTTAATTTGAATCAAGAATATACTTTGCAAATTACGTTTCTTTTTTAAAAATATATAGCTACAAATGAAAACAGATGCTTTTGCTTTAAGACACATAGGTACGGGAGAATCCGACCTAGAACAGATGTTAAAAACAATCGGAGTTGACTCGATAGAACAACTTATTTATGAGACACTTCCGGATGATATTCGTCTAAAAGCGCCTTTGAATTTAGACCCTGAAATGACGGAATATGAATATTTAAAACATATTACGCTTTTAGGAAGCAAAAATAAAATGTTCAAAACCTACATTGGTTTAGGTTATAATCAAGCTATTGTTCCTGCTGTTATTCAGCGAAATGTGTTTGAAAACCCAGGCTGGTACACTGCTTATACCCCTTACCAAGCCGAAATTGCTCAAGGTCGTCTAGAAGCTATTTTGAATTTCCAAACTACTGTTATCGAATTATCAGGAATGGAAATTGCTAACGCTTCACTTCTTGACGAAGGTACAGCTGCAGCCGAAGCTATGGCATTATTACTTGATGTAAGAACAAGAGATCAAAAGAAAGCTAATGTTTGTAAATTCTTCGTTTCCGAAGAAATTCTACCACAAACTTTATCAGTTTTACAAACACGTTCTACTCCAATCGGAGTAGAATTAGTAATAGGAAATCACGAAACTTTTGATTTCTCTACTGAATTCTTTGGAGCAATCCTTCAGTATCCAGGGAAATTTGGACAAGTAAACGATTATACTGCTTTTATTGCTAAAGCAGCTGAAAACAACATCAAAGTAGCTGTTGCTGCTGATATTTTGAGTTTGGCAAAACTAACTCCTCCAGGAGAAATGGGAGCTGCGGTAGTTCTTGGAACAACACAACGTTTTGGGATTCCATTAGGCTACGGTGGTCCTCATGCGGCTTACTTTGCTACCAAAGAAGAATACAAGCGTTCTATGCCAGGAAGAATCATTGGTGTAACGGTTGATACTAATGGGAATCGTGCTTTGCGTATGGCTTTACAAACTCGTGAGCAACACATCAAACGTGACAAAGCAACTTCAAACATTTGTACAGCACAGGTTTTATTGTCTGTTATGGCAAGTATGTATGCTGTTTATCATGGTCCAAAAGGATTGAAATATATTGCTAATAAAGTACATGCTTCGGCGGTTACTTTAGCAAATACCTTAGCAAAATTAGGGTTCGAACAAACGAATACCGCTTTCTTTGATACTATTGTAATAAAAGCAGATGCTAAAAAAATAAAAGAAATCGCCGAAGCTAACGAAGTGAATTTCTTTTATCCAAACGAAAATTCGGTTTCTATTTCATTAAACGAAACTATCGGTTTTGCTGATTTGAATAAAGTAGTTTCTATTTTCGCTACTGCAAAAAATGTGGAAACAATCACTATTGATGAATTATCAGAAACGAATCATTTCCCAGAAAGTTTAGTTAGAACCTCAACGTTCTTGCAACACGAAGTTTTCAATAAATATCATTCAGAAACAGCTTTGATGCGTTACATCAAAATGTTAGAACGCAAAGATTTAGCATTGAATCACTCAATGATTTCGTTAGGATCTTGTACAATGAAACTAAATGCAGCAGCCGAAATGTTGCCTTTGAGTTCTCCAAGTTGGAACAGCATTCACCCTTTTGCTCCTTTAGATCAAGCACAAGGATACCAAGAAATGTTGGCTAAATTAGAAGAGCAATTAAACGAAATTACTGGTTTTGCTGCCACTACCTTACAACCTAATTCTGGTGCGCAAGGAGAATACGCAGGATTAATGGTAATTCAAGCCTATCACCAATCTCGTGGCGATCACCACAGAGACATTGCTTTAATTCCATCATCAGCACACGGTACAAATCCAGCGTCTGCAGCGATGGCAGGAATGAAAGTCGTAGTTACTAAAACACTTGAAAACGGAAATATAGACGTTGAAGACTTACGTGAAAAAGCAATTTTACACAAAGATAACTTGTCTTGTGTAATGATTACGTATCCATCAACGCACGGTGTTTACGAAAGTGCTATTAAAGAAATCACCAAAATCATCCATGATAACGGCGGACAAGTATATATGGATGGTGCCAATATGAACGCTCAAGTTGGATTAACAAATCCTGCAACTATTGGAGCTGACGTATGTCACTTGAACTTACACAAGACTTTCGCTATTCCTCACGGAGGTGGAGGACCGGGTGTAGGACCTATTTGTGTAGCACCTCAATTAGCTCCGTTCTTACCAACCAATCCTGTTGTTAGTACCGGAGGAGAAAACGCAATTACAGCTATTTCTGCTGCTCCTTGGGGATCAGCATTAGTTTGTTTGATTTCTTACGGATACATCAAAATGTTAGGTGCCGAAGGATTAAAATCAGCTACAGAACACGCTATTTTAAATGCTAACTATATCAAAGAAAAATTAAGCGGTCATTACGATACTTTATATTCTGGAGAAATGGGTCGTGCAGCTCACGAAATGATTTTAGAATGTCGTCCTTTCAAACAAAAAGGAATTGAAGTTACTGATATCGCAAAACGTTTAATGGATTACGGTTTCCACGCACCAACAGTTTCTTTCCCAGTTGCTGGAACTTTAATGATCGAACCAACAGAGAGCGAAAACTTAGAAGAATTAGATCGTTTTTGTGACGCTATGATTTCAATTAGAAAAGAAATTGAAGCATCAACAATCGAAGATTCAAATAATGTATTAAAAAATTCTCCTCATACTTTAGCCATGCTAACAACGGAGACTTGGAATTTTCCTTACACTAGAGAACAAGCCGCTTTCCCATTAGAATATATCGCTGAAAATAAATTCTGGCCTTCTGTCCGTAGAGCCGATGATGCTTTTGGAGATAGAAATTTAGTGTGCAGTTGTGCGCCTATCGAAGCATACATGGAAAGCTAGAAATTATAAAAACTTTATTAAACAAAAATGCCTCGAAGTCTTCAAGGTATTTTTGTTTAATAAATTATTTGTCGTTAAAAATCATACTCTTTAACGCTGATTCTCTATACTTTAGCCACTCGTTTAATTTTATTATTTTCACAATAGCATACTGATTATACGCATCTTAAAAGCAACTGGAATACAAATGAAAACTTTCGGCAAAATTTTATTTTTATTACTATTGTCTTCAAGCAGTATTCTTGCTCAAATCCGTACCAAAGAACTTGGTATGATTACCGATAACGATTCGTACACCTCTTCTAGAAACGACAGGTATTATACTAATGGTCTAACTTTTTTTTATCGTTATTTAGGAAAAACTACCGATACTACTATTGCAAAAAAAACGAATGATATCCTTTTAGGCCAATATATCTACACTCCTAGATTTTTAAATCCGAAAGCCGTTGACAAAAATGATCGCCCTTTTGCAGGATATCTTTTTACAGGCTTTGAAAAAAGTTTTTTTTATACAAATCAAAATGTTCTAAAGATTGGCTTACAAATTGGCACAATTGGACCTAATTCGTACGCAAAAGAAGTTCAATATGCAATTCATCAAATGCTTACTATAAATAAACCTAGCGGTTGGGAAAATCAAATTCATAATGCATTGGCTTTACAATCGCATTTTATGTTTTCAAAAAAGTTATTCCCAAAAGCAGAACAAAAAACTATCGATTTTAACTGGCAGTCCGAAGCCGATCTTGGAACTATTTTCACCAGAATTAGCACAGGCTTAGTTACACGAATAGGTTTCAAAAAACTACTGCCTATATCCAATTCTAATTTGTATGGAGCATCCGTTGGAACCACAAAAGGAAACAATAATGAATTTTATTTTTATATGGCACCAAGTATTCGATATCAAATTTATGATGCTACTATTCAGGGTAGTTTGTTTAATGACGATAGTCCAGTAACTTTTCCGGTCGTGCCATTGCGTTTTAATGCCAAAGCAGGATTCGTGTATCGTAAAAACAATTTCAATTTATCCTATTCATTTATTTTCACTAGTAAAGAAGTTGCTGATAGCCCATCTATTTCATTTTTTTATGGCTCTATTGGATTATCATTTTTATTAAGGTGATGCTTCACTTTTTGATAAAATTCCTTACTATCTTCTACTTAGGTTATAAATGGATTCACTTCAAAAATTGACTTTTTAACAAAAAACCTCCTCTTTGTTGTTTATAGAAATTCAAAGAATAAAATGCATTGTTTATTATTTTTCAATAAAAAATATTCAATAATTTTGCCGTCTACTTACTATTCTGTAATTATATGCGTGCATAGTATTTTTTTTGCCTTTTATAAGTTTATTATAATTAATTTAGCCGAAATATATCTGGAGATACTCAAAATGAAAATAAAAATAACTGGTATAGGAAGTTACATTCCTGAGAAAGAAATAGACAATACTGATTTTAGCGAACATGTTTTCTTGAACGAAGATGGTTCCCCTTTTGCATATCCAAACGAAGTTGTAATTAACAAATTCAAAGGGATTACAGGTATCGATAAAAGAAGGTATGCCGAAGATAATTATACCGCTTCTGATTTAGCCTTTTTTGCTTCTCAAAAAGCTATTGAAAATGCAGGCATAGATCCAGAAACCTTAGACTATATCATTTTTGCACACAACTTTGGTGATGTAAAATATGGTACTACCCAATCGGATATTATTCCAAGTTTAGCAACAAGAGTTAAACATAAATTACAAATAAAAAATCCAAAATGTGTTGCTTACGACATTCTTTTTGGTTGTCCAGGCTGGATTGAAGGCGTATTGCAAGCCAATGCATTTATCAAATCTGGAATGGCTAAAAAATGCCTTGTTATAGGTGCCGAAACTTTATCCAGAGTAGTTGATGCTCACGATAGAGATTCGATGATTTATTCGGATGGAGCTGGTGCTTCGGTTATAGAAGCTTCTGAAGATGAAGCGGGAATGCTTTCTTATGAAAGTGCCACTTATGCTGCAGATGAAGCTAATTTTCTTTTCTTCGGAAAATCATATAATCCAGAGTTAGATCCAGACACCAAATACATCAAAATGTATGGTCGTAAAATATATGAATTTGCCCTAAGTCAAGTTCCTGCAGCCATGAAAAGCTGTTTAGACAATAGTGGTATTGCAATTGGAGATGTCAAAAAAATCCTTATACATCAAGCTAACGAAAAAATGGACGAAGCTATCATTCACCGTTTTTATAAATTATATGGACAAACGCCTCCAAAAAATGTTATGCCAATGAGTATTCATGAATTAGGAAATAGTAGCGTAGCTACTGTCCCTACTCTTTTTGATCTTATTATTAGAGGAGAAATTGAAGACCAAGAGATTAACAAAGGAGATGTTATCATTTTTGCCTCAGTAGGAGCTGGAATGAACATCAATGCTTTTGTTTATCGTTACTAAGAGATTACCTGTACCTTTATATGCAAGCCCGCTTCACTTTTATTTGTGAAGTGGGCTTCTGTTTTAAATAGAAAATAAATCTTCGAATCTAAAGTAATTTCAAATTCAAATAATAGTGACAAATTTGAAATTAGAAACCGTATAAGAAAGAGAATCTTTATATTTGCAAACTCTAAAGCAACAGCTATAGCCTAAAAATAAAAACATGTACGAAAAAACGTTTCCGAATAAAAGATTCAAACATACCTTAGAGTTTTTACAAAAACATATTTCTACTTCTGAAACTATCTTTGATTTAGGTGTTCCAAATCCTTTTTCTAAAATTATGTTAGAAAACGGATATACTGTAAAAAACACTACTGGCGAAGATATCGACAACGATCAATCGGCTTTACAAAACGAAGAATATAGTGTTTTTACTGCTTTTGAAATCTTTGAACATTTATTGAATCCTTACACCGTATTAGAAAATGTAAAGTGCGATAAATTATTGATTTCAATTCCATTGCGTTTATGGTTTTCATCCGCTTATCGTAGTAAAACAGATATGTGGGACAGACATTATCATGAATTTGAAGATTGGCAATTGGATTGGCTTTTAGAAAAAACAGGCTGGAAAATTATCGCTAGAGAAAAATTTACCCATCCCGTTAAAAAAATTGGATTCCGTCCATTATTACGCTTTTTTACCCCGAGATATTATATTGTTTACGCTGAAAAAATTAAGAATTAAGATTACAGATTTTTTATCAATTGAAAATCTATAATCATCATTCAAAAATATTTTAAATGAACTACTACTTAATAATTCCTGCCTATAACGAAGAAGCTTTTATTGCTTTGACTTTGCAATCTCTCGTATCGCAAACTGTTTTGCCAAAAAAAGTAGTCGTGGTCAATGATAATTCAACGGATAAAACTGCCGAAATTGTTTTGGCTTTTGCCAAAGAAAATCCATTCATAACTTTGGTAAACAAAACTTCCGAGGCAATACATTTACCAGGAAGTAAAGTGATTCAAGCTTTTCACGAAGGTGAGAAACACATTGATGACAACTATGATATTTTGGTAAAAATTGATGCCGATTTGATTTTTCCTTCCAATTATTTTGAAACAATAATCAAACATTTTGAATCAGATGACCGAATTGGAATGGCAGGTGGTTTTTGTTATATCGAAAAAAACGGGGAATGGGTTTTAGAAAATCTTACTGATAAAGACCATATTCGTGGTGCATTGAAAGCATATCGTGCAGCAACTTTCAAGCAAATTGGCGGGTTAAAACCTGCTATGGGCTGGGACACTGTTGACGAATTACTTTGTAAATTCTACAATTGGAAAGTAGTAACAGATGAAACCCTACATGTAAAACATCTGAAACCAACGGGTGCTAACTATAACAAAACAGCACGTTACAAACAAGGAAAAGCTTTTTACACCTTAGGTTACGGATTTTGGATTACTTCCATTGCTTCTGCCAAATTAGCAATGATGAAGAAAAAACCACTTTTGTTTTTCGATTATATTGTAGGTTTTTGGAAAGCGAAATCTGCAAAAACACCTTTATTGGTTACTAATGAACAAGCAAAATTCATTCGCAATTATCGTTTACAAAAAATGAAGCAGAAACTTTTTTAAGTAAATCGACTGCTTTACTTTTTATTATTCACTGATTACTATTCACTATTTTCGTAATTTAGCCCATATTCTATATAACTATGATGCTTATTCGCTATTTATCCCAAATTGGGAAATATTTTTTGATGTGGAGAGAAATCTTCAAAAAACCAACAAAATGGTCTGTAATGAAAGGCTTAATTTTCAAAGAAGTCGAGGATTTAATTATTGATTCATTAGGTATTGTTGCTTTCATTTCTTTCTTCGTTGGTGGAGTTGTTTCTATACAAACTGCCTTGAACCTAACCAATTCTTTCATTCCAAAATATCTTATTGGATATGCCACTCGTCAATCAGTGATTTTAGAATTTGCCCCAACTTTTATGTCGATTATTATGGCTGGAAAAATGGGGTCCTTTATCACCTCTAGCATAGGTTCTATGCGTGTTACCGAACAAATTGATGCACTTGAAGTAATGGGGGTTAACTCCCTTAATTATTTAGTTTTCCCGAAAATTATAGCGTTACTTTTATATCCTTTCCTTATCGGAATTGGTATGTTTTTAGGTATTGCAGGTGGTTATATTGCAACTGTATATGGAGGATTTGGAGCTAATGTCGATTTTATTGAAGGAATTCAAAGAGATTTTATTCCATTTCACGTTATATATTCGTTTACCAAAACTTTTATTTTTGGAATGTTATTAGCCACTATCCCTTCTTTTCATGGGTACTATATGAAAGGTGGAGCTCTTGAAGTTGGTAAAGCTAGTACCATATCATTTGTTTGGACATCAGTTACTATTATCTTACTGAATTACATTATTACCCAATTACTCTTAACGAAATGATAGAAATTAAAAACATAGAAAAATCATTTGATGGTGTCAAAATTCTAAAAGGAGTTTCCAGTATTTTTGAGACAGGTAAAACTAATTTGATTATTGGTCAAAGTGGATCGGGTAAAACTGTTTTATTAAAATCATTACTAGGAATTCACACTCCAGAAGTAGGAACTATTTCTTTTGATGGACGTATTTATTCAGAACTTAATTCGGATGAAAAAAGAGAGCTTCGTACTGAAATAGGAATGCTTTTTCAAGGAAGTGCACTTTTTGACAGCATGACGGTAGCTGAAAACGTAGCTTTTCCATTAAGGATGTTTACTAATGATAGCAAGTTAAAAATTCAAAAACGAGTTGATTTTGTTTTAGAAAGAGTAAATCTGGTGGGAGCTCATAAAAAATTACCCTCGGAGATTTCGGGGGGGATGCAAAAAAGAGTTGCGATTGCTCGAGCTATTGTAAACAATCCTAAGTATTTATTTTGTGATGAACCTAATTCAGGATTAGATCCAAATACGTCTATTTTAATTGATAATCTTATCAAAGAAATAACTGTAGAATACAATATCACAACCGTTGTAAATACTCACGACATGAACTCTGTAATGGAGATTGGGGATAATATTTTGTTCCTGAAAAATGGCGTGAAAGCTTGGCAAGGAAGTAAAGAAGAAATTTTTAAAACTGATAATGAAGCTATTGTAGAATTTGTGTATTCTTCAGAATTATTTAAAAAAGTCAGAGAAGCGCATTTAAAAGAATAATCAAGATACAAACTCATTTGAATTTCAAAATAAAAAAAGGGTAGCATTATTAAATAATTGCTACCCTTTTTTAGTAATATATTTTCTAAATTATTTTAATTGAGAAATGATTCCTTTTATTTCTTGTTCTTTACTTTTAGGATAAATCAACAAAACTGAGTCCTTATCTACAATAATATAGTCTTCTAATCCATCTACAATCACTTGTTTACCTACAGCAGTACTAATGATATTATTCGAAGAATTTTGCAATAATACTCTAGCATTTACCACCGAATTATTATTTATATCCTTATCTAATTTTTCATGTAGAGACCCCCAAGTTCCTAAGTCGTTCCAATCAAAAGTTGCGGGAAGAACATATACATTTTTGGCGCTTTCCATCACAGCATAATCAATAGAAACGTTTTCTGCTAAGGCATAATTTTCTTCAATAAAAGATTTTTCAAAACTTGTATTATAACTTTCACACCCTTTTTGAAACAAAGCATTCATTTCTGGTTGAGATTTCTCAAAAGCTTCAGTTATCGATTTAACGCTCCAGATAAAAATCCCTCCATTCCATAAGAAATTACCACTTTGTAAAAATGATTTGGCCGTTTCATAATCTGGTTTTTCACGAAATTGTGATACTTTTTTTACCGGATTAACATCTGTTTTATCATATTCAATATAACCAAAACCAGTATTAGGAAATGTAGGTTGAATTCCAAGAGTCATCAATGCATTTTCATTACCACAAAAATCAAAGCATTGTTTCAAATTGGCAGCAAAAGCATTTTCATCTTCTATCCAGTGATCGCTAGGAGCAACAACCATTACAGCGTCTGGATTTTGTTTTTGAATTTTCAAAGAAGCATATAAAATACAAGGAGCTGTATTCCTCATTGCTGGTTCTAACAAAACTTGTTCTTGTTTTACCAATGGCAATTGTTCTAAAACAATCGAATTGTATTTTTCATTGGTTAAAATCAAAATATTTTCAACAGGAATCAATTTCGACAATCTGCTAAACGTTTTTTGGATTAAGGTTTCTCCCGCACCCAACATATCGTGAAATTGTTTTGGAAATTCACTAGTACTCACTGGCCAAAATCGAGATCCAACTCCACCAGCCATTATAATTGCGTAATAATTTTTATTCATTATACTATTTTTTTATGCTTCTTTATAGCATCTTTTTAACTAGGCAATAATTCCACCTCAGCATTTGGGTTAAATAAATATAGTCGTCCAGAGCTTACTTCCAAACATTCGTATCTTTTTGTTCGTATTGCTATTTTCTTAAAAATCTTTCCGTTAGAAATTCTAAAAACACTTCCATAAGGAATTTCAAAGATATAATTTTTATCATTGGGTTTATCATACTGTTTTAAAGCCAATGCTAATGTAGCATCTGTATCGCTACTTGCAGTAGGATTCTTAAAATGCCTGGCCAACAAAGGTAATAAATGATTTGGAAAAATCTCAGGCCTAATAAACGGCACCATCATCCTTTGAAAAGAATATTTCCATTCATCTCCGTGGGGTTTAATATTTCTTCCAAATTTTTCGAATGCCACCAAATGTGAAATCTCATGAATCAGCGTAATTAGAAACTTATACTTATTAAGACTCGAATTAACTGTGATTTCATGTTTTCCACTCAATCCTTTCCGGTAATCTCCATGACGTGTTTGCCTTTCATTGACAATTTTGAGATGCACTTGATGCGTAACAATCAGTTCAAAAACTGGTTTTACGGCATGTTCTGGCAAATATTTCAAAAGTGTATCAGACAAATTAACTATAGGATTTGGGTTTAAAAATAGTATTTAAAATTCTAAATACTTAAGGATTGGTTGAAGAAACTGGCAGTACTTTACCATTAAAGTATTTATTTCCAGTAAGAGTAAAATCATAAATATAATTGGCCATTTCACCTGCTGAAAGTGGTGCTTCATATCCTGGAAATGCTTCTTGTAACATTTCCGTTTGAACAGAGCCCAAAGCCAAAACATTAAAAGAAATCCCTTGCTCTTTATATTCCTCTGCCAATAATTCAGATAAAGTAATTACAGCTCCTTTACTGGAACTATAAGCAGCCAATCCGGCAAACTTCAAGCTTCCTTGCACACCTCCCATAGAACTAATCGTAACTACATGACTTCCTTTTTGCAAATAAGGTAAACAAATACGAGTCAAATTAGCCACTCCAAAAACATTGACTTTATATATATTTTCGAAATCATGTTGAGTTGTTTCCGAAAAAGGTCTTAATAATAAACTCCCTGCGTTATGTACAACTGCATCAATTTTCTGCCATGTAGATGATAAAAAATCCGTCACTTGTTGCAACTCTGTTTCATTAGACAAATCAACTGAAAGGAAAGTAATATTTTTATGGGAAAGCAATTCAGGATGCTCTTTTCTTGACAAAGCAAGTACTTGATGACCTGCATTGGCAAACTTCAAAGCCAACTCGAAACCTATTCCTCTTGACGTACCTGTAATAATGATATTTTTCATTCTAATATTTTTGCTAAATTAAAAAAAATCCATCAAGTATATAACTAGATGGATTTTTTTAAGATAATAATATCCAAAAACCTTACTGCAATTTTACTTATTTTTACAAAAACAATTCCAACTAGAATCCAAAAATGATTGAAAACATTCACTTTGAAGCAGCCAAAAACTCAGATATAGAAGGTGTAATCGCTTTACAAGACATTTATTTAGTATCCAATATGACCGAAGAAGAAAAAGCTTCAGGATTTGTAACGACTCCTTTTTCTATAGAACAATTACAAGAGGTAATTCGTCAAGAAGGTTTATTTATTGCTAAAGACAACAACAAAATCATTGCTTATATTTTTGCTGCCAGCTGGCAATATTTCAGTCAATGGGGAATTTTCAATCATATGACTCCATTGCTTCCTGGGCTTACGTTCAAAGATTTTAATCTTACAGATAGTAATACTTTTCAATATGGCCCTATTTGTATTGACAAAAAATACCGAGGAAAAGGTTTGATTAATCCTTTCTTTGACTTTATGAGAATTCATCTTTTGAAAAGATTCCCTGTATGCATCACTTTCATCAATAAAACCAATATACCTTCGCAAAAAGCGCATATTGAAAAATTAAAATGGACTGTTATTGGTGATTTTCAATTCAATAATAACAATTATTTTATTTTGGCTTATGATATGAATCAGTCTTCACTATAAAATTATTTAATGTATTTTTTATAAACTTTAGACGCTTGAAAAACAGCCAAAACTATAAAAAACACCGGAATACCGATTGGCATGATATATCTTGAAAAAGAAAATGTGGTATGCGATAAAGAATCTAAAACGACTATTGCGAGCATCATTCCAAAAAAAGTTCCCAAAAAGGTTCCTACTATATAATGGAATTTAAGTTTACCCAATAACACAATATGGTTGGCATTTATTAGATATAAATTCCACCCGACCCAAAATGGTATTTGAAGAAAATTCAATGCACACAAAACCACTCCAATCAAGAAAGGAGAATATTGAATATAATGCTGCAAATAATTATGATTCTGTGTCGTTTGCCCTGAGTAGGCATAAAACAAATAAGCCAACAACAATAGAAAAAGTACAGCCAAAAAATCAATAACCTTCATTAATTTTTTATTATTCACTAATTGGTTTGCAAAAATCACAGTGAAATACACTATCACAGTCTGAACAATAACGACTCCAAATAAAAAAAAGAGCAATGAATGCATTCCTAATTTAGAGAATACCTCAACCCCAATAATATTTAAATATCCTAGTGGTAATGAGCCTAAGAAACTTACAATAAATCCGACTGCTATATTTTTGAAAGGCTTCATTTTTATAAAAATAAGCCACTAAGTTACTAAGATTCTAAGATGCAAAGTTTTTTTCTGTCTAATTTTCATCCCTAAAAAACGAATATATAAAGATCTAAGTTATTAAAATCAAACAATTAATTAAAAAGAAAAATCCAAACTCGAAATTCAAGTTTGGATTTTATGTCGATTTAATAAAAAATCAATTATGCTATTAAAGTTCTTGAAATTACAATACGCTGAATTTCGGAAGTTCCTTCATAAATCTGGGTAATTTTAGCATCGCGCATCATACGTTCTACGTGATATTCAGAGACATAACCATTTCCTCCGTGAATTTGTACCGCTTCAATAGTAACATCCATTGCAGTTTGAGAAGCAAACAATTTGGCCATTGCTCCTGATTGCGAAATATCCTTTCCTTCGTCTTTTTGGCTAGCCGCATGTAAACACAACAATCTGGCTGCCGAAATTTGGGTAGCCATATCCACAAGTTTAAAAGCAATCGCTTGATGTTTGAAAATTTCTTTACCAAACGTTTTACGCTCCTGCGAATATTTCAAAGCCAATTCATAAGCGCCTGTTGCTATTCCTAAGGCTTGAGAAGCAATACCAATACGCCCTCCGTTTAAAACTGCCATAGCAAAATTAAACCCAAAACCATCAGCTCCAATTCTATTTTCTTTAGGCACTTTTACATCATTAAATAATAATGAATGAGTGTCAGAACCTCTAATGCCCATTTTCTTTTCTTTTGGACCAATATCAAATCCAGCCCAGCCTTTTTCAACAATAAAAGCATTGATTCCTTTGTGTCCTTTTTCAATATCAGTTTGGGCAATCACTATATAAGTTGACGCTGTTCCCCCATTGGTAATCCAATTTTTAGTTCCGTTTAACAAATAATGGTCACCTTTATCAATTGCGGTTGTTTTTTGTGAAGTAGCATCAGATCCGGCTTCTGGTTCAGAAAGACAAAAGGCACCAATCACCTCACCTTTGGCAAGTGGAACAAGATATTTCATCTTTTGTTCTTCGTTACAATATTTTTCTAATCCTGAACAAACCAAAGAATTATTTACGGACATAATAACTGCTGCCGAAGCGTCAATTTTAGCAATTTCTGTAATCGCAAGCACATAGGAAACACTATCTAACCCAGAACCACCGTATTTTGGATCAACCATCATTCCTAAGAACCCAAGTTCAGCCATTTTCTTGACTTGCTCAGTAGGAAATTTAGAGTACTCATCTCTTTCAATTACACCCTCTAACAATTCAGTTTGAGCAAAATCTCGCGCTGCTTGCTGAATCATTAAATGTTCTTCGGTTAGATTAAAATCCATAATAATATAAAATAAAGTGTGATTTTTGTTTTAAAAATATTCTCAAAGGTATATTTTAATTATCAAATTTTCAATTTTGAATCGTAAATTTGGCCTATGAAAAAAGATTACTATAACGTTATCGGAGTTATGTCAGGAACTTCGCTTGATGGAGTCGATTTAGCACATATTCAATTCCAAATAAAAAACAATAAATGGACATTCGAGATCCTCGAATCCGCTACTATACCTTACGATTCTAATTGGATTAGTATCTTAAAAACAGCTGTAGATTACAATGAAAATCAACTGATCGAATTAAATAAAAACTATACTCAGCTTCTTGCTACTATTATTACTAATTTCATAAGCAAAAATGCAATTGAAAACCTGGATGCAGTTTGCTCTCATGGTCACACCATTTTACATCAACCTCAAAACGGTTTTACACTTCAAATTGGGAATTTACCCGAAATTGCCCAATTAACCCAACAAACAGTTGTTTGCGATTTTAGAGTTCAAGATGTTCAGTTAGGAGGACAAGGCGCACCGTTAGTTCCAATCGGTGATCATATCTTATTTTCTGATTATGATTATTGCATGAATTTAGGTGGTTTTTCGAATGTTTCTTTTGAAGAAAATAACACCCGAATTGCATTTGATATTTCGGCTGTCAACACTGTACTTAATTTTTATGCCAATCAATTAGGATTCGATTATGATGACAAAGGTAAAATTTCCCGAACTGGTCATTGTAATGTAGATTTACTAAATGAGTTGAACTCCTTAGACTTTTATCAAAAAAAACATCCTAAATCATTAGGCTTTGAGTTTGTAAAAGAAATTCTTCTACCCATGATTGAACGTTATCCTATTTCCATCGAAGATAAATTAAATACATTTACAGAACATATTGCTATTCAAATAGCATTCTCCTTAAATAGTTTTGAGTCTCAAAAAAACGATGAAAAAAGCATGCTTATTACAGGAGGCGGTGCTTACAATGACTTCATGATTGAAAGAATTCAATTTCATTTGCCCAAAATGAAGATAATTATACCCTCTCCTAAAATTTTAGAATTTAAAGAAGCATTAATTTTTGGCTTATTAGGCGTTTTAAAATTGCGAGGAGAAGTTAATGCTCTTCAAAGTGTTACTGGAGCACTTCACGATCATAGTTCTGGGATAATATATAGCAATTAAACTAAAAAAAAAGCCTTTTTTACAAACTCAAACTTTCATTTTTAAATCTAGTTCTACTACTCAAATCAATTTTTATCACAATAGGAATGAATTTATAACATTTCCCTACTTCACTGTAAGTGTTTATTTACTAAGAACTTGTGAATTTGCAAGAAATAATTAACTATAACGTTATAATATGCACATTCAGCAAAATAAAGCATCATTAACGTATCATTTTTAATAATTTAGCATTAATTTTGCGCGAAAATTAAAAATTATTATGATTGTTAAAAAAATAGTATTAGGATTAACTCTTATTATTTCAGCCCTGTTTTCGTCTGAAGCCATCGCTCAAAAGCAAATTGTATTTGAAGGAGTAACTATCCCTAGAACGATGAAATTTGAAAACAAAACGTTACAACTTAATGGTGCAGGTTCTAGATCCAAAATGTGGGTAGAAGTTTATATTCAAGCTTTATATTTGAATCCATTATCTCAAAATGCTAAAGAAATCATTAATGACAATTTAGAAATGTCTATCCGAATTGAAATTACTTCAGCATTGGTTTCGTCAGGCAAATTAACAAGAGCTTTGAATACTGGATTTGAAAAATCTGCTGGAGCTGATTTTGAAAAATACAAGCCAAGAATGGAACTGTTAAAAGGTTTTCTATCAGATGAAATCACTAAAGGAGATGTTTTCGAACTAACCTATTCTACAACAGACAGTTCAATTTGGATTATAAAAAACAAAGAACTTAAAGGAAAAATACCTGGATTCGATTTCAAAAAAGTCTTTTTCGGAATTTGGTTAGGCGACAAACCAGTCGATGAAGAATTAAAAAATAGTTTATTAGGCATCTAATATTAAATGTCATTATTCCAAAAATGCCCTATAATGCCGCAGTAAATACTACATTTACAAAATGAGCATGAACTTGGTTGCCAATACCAATAAAATCATGCTCATTTTAATTAAAAAACCATATTGGTTTTTATATTATTAATTCAGAATCCCCCAAACACAAAAGTGCTTTTAGCTATTTTAAAAAAATAGAAAAGCACTTTTTTTATGCAATTATGAAAGAAGGAGATCATAAAACGCGTTGGATTCATTTTTTTATTTCGTTCTAAGGTTTAACACTCACCCCGTTTTTTATTCTTGACAATTTTTAGTACTTTTCAACGTTTTTATAAGTACACTTTTTAATTCAATTTTACCAATGAGTTCTCCCCTTTCAACCGATCAAAAGAAATCATTACTCCTATCCATACTCCTTTATGCATCATTGTTATTGCTGTTATTCTTCATTCGCTTTTGGCCACCTGCCAATCTGGAAGAAATGATAGGTAGCGGCGGAGGTGGCGGTGGCGTTACCTTAAATTTTGGCGACAGTGATTTAGGATCAGGTAAGAATACAAAAAGTGAGACCTTGAATGTTCAAAATCAAGCCAAACAAACTCCTGTAAAAAACACGCCTCAAGAATCCATTTTATCGCAAGAGAATACCACCGAAGAAAGTGTTGTTATTCCACAAAAAGAAAAACCTAAGAAAACCGAAGTCGTTGTCAAAGAGACTCCTAAACCTGAGGTCGTAAAACCAAAAGTATCCAATTCTACTAATGATGCGTTATCCAGCATTCTAAAAGGCTCCAATAAAGGAGGCGATGGCGATGATAAAACCGCTGGTAACAAAGGAAAATCCAACGGAAGTTTAGCTGCAACAGGCTATTACGGCACTGGTGGTTCTGGCGGAGGAACTGGTGGCGGTAACGGAACTGGAAATGGCATAGGCAATGGTAGTGGTTATGGCGCAGGTAGCGGCGGTGGCTCTGGTGGCGGTACTGGTGGTGGCTCTGGCTATTCGCTTGGCAACAGAAAAGCACTCTCCAAACCAGCTCCCAAATACACTTGCAACGAATCTGGCAAGGTGGTCGTAGAAGTTTCTGTCGATCGAAATGGGAACACCATAAATGCTACTGCCGGGATAAAAGGTACAACCAATACTGCAAAATGTCTATTAGATCAGGCGCGAATTGCCGCTATGAATACCAAATGGGACGCCAGCTCTGAGGCTCCCGAAAAACAAGTGGGCAAGATTGTTTATAATTTCAATCTGAATTAGAAGAATAATTAGGAGCATACCTTTTTCGGTTCCAATTACCATTTGTCCCGCTGTCCGTTATATTCCCGATTAACAAAAACTACGGCAAAAAAGCCTTGTTTTTCTAAATCGGGAGATGTCACTTCCATCGGGGCTATTCTAGAAATTTAGTTTTTCAGAAGAACTTTTCCTCAAAAGCTATCGAAACACATAAACGACTCCGCATGTCTTTGCGAGGAACGAAGCAATCTCACTAACATGGTCAACCAATCTAAGTAATTATCGAAAAGGAAGTACGGAGTGAGTTTGCTTCGTTCCTCGCAATGACTCAGTTTGTGTGTTGCAGAATGTCGCGTGAGGGATAGAAATAAGCTACCAAAGTAGCATGGATAGCCCGACCGCAATAAAAAATGGGGCAACTCTAGATAATCTAAAGTAGCCCCATTTTTTATTGTGGTCACGCCCAACTGATTTTTATAATTTACTTCGGACTTGTAGCGATGACAAATTTTAAGTTGTTCTTCACTCCTATTTGCAGAACATCGACCAAATCCTGCACTTGCAAATTAAACGGAATCCTTACAATAACCGTTTGGTCTTTTTGAGTACTAATCTTAGACATCAACGTAGTTTCCAGCTCTTCGAAATCAACGGGTTGTTTATCGATGAAGAATTTCTTATCCTCGGTAACCGATAAACTTATGTATTGATGGTTGGTTTTTTCGTTAGTTTTTGACTTTGGTAGTGTCATTTTGATGACATTCGGATTTGCCAAAGTGGAAATAATCAAGAAAAACAGCAACAAAAAAAACATAATATCACTCAAGGAGGAAGTAGCTACTTCGGCGTGAAATCTTCTTTTTCTTTTGATTGACATGACTTATGCTTTTTGAATAATATTCACGAATTCTAATATTTGCTTTTGCACTTTTAAAGCATAATTATCGATTTTTCCGTTCAGCAAGTGATAGGCGCTGTAGGCAATAATCCCTACAATTAATCCAGAACCACTACTAATCATTTTCTCGTACAAACCTCCTGAGATATTACCAATACTGATATTTTCGGTCACAGAGATACTGTAGAAAATCTTGATTACCCCAGAGATTGTTCCGATAAATCCTAACGTTGGAGCAATACCCGCGATAAGTCCTAATTGTCCCAAATGTTGTTCCATTTGCGCAATTTCTATATCGGCAGCACGATCCATGTTAGATTCAATTTCGGCAATAGGACGACCGATTAACAAAATTCCTTCTTTGATTACATTTCCAGAAGCTGTATTGGTTCTTTCGGTTATGGAACGAGCCAAATCGAAATTCCCGGCAGTCAATTGTTCCTTAACATCACGCATTAAAAGTGGATCTACTTTAGACACTTTATTGATGAATAAATACCTTTCTATAATTATATAAAAAGTGTAAAATAATAAGATTGCGATAGGAATTAAAAAAAATCCTCCTTTTAGAATAAATCCTAAAACGGAGATTTCGGTATTGGGAGCTATTTTTTCGATAACAACATTGGATGCAACATTAGCAATAGTATCAGCTTGTAATTGTATGAAACTAAACATATTTTATTCTGGGTTTATAATCATTAATTGTAAAAAATATTTCAATTTTGCATAAAATAATTCAACTGTAATATTAAACTAAAAAAAGCGAAATTTATTTCAATTTACAACTATTTTATCAAAAAATAATGAACTATCAAGAAACCACAAACTGGATGTTTAATCAACTTCCAATGTATCAATTGCAAGGAGCTTCGGCTTATAAAAAGGACTTGACCAATGTTAATTTATTGGCGGATCATCTTGATAATCCTCATAAAAAGATAAAATGTGTTCATGTTGCAGGTACGAATGGTAAAGGTTCTACCTCACACATGCTTGCTTCGATACTACAAGAAGCCGGGTACAAAGTAGGACTTTATACTTCACCACATTTAAAAGATTTTAGAGAACGAATCAAAATTAATGGAACGGAAATCTCCGAAGATTTTGTTTGTGAATTTGTAGCTCAACATAAATCTTTTTTTGAGGCTAACGATATGAGTTTTTTCGAAATGTCTGTTGGATTGGCCTTTGATTATTTCGCAAAAGAAAAAGTGGATATCGCCATTATCGAAGTAGGTCTTGGCGGAAGATTGGATGCAACTAATATTATCACACCACTGGTTTCTGTAATTACAAATATTGGAATTGATCACGTTCAGTTTTTAGGCAACACTTTGGAGTTAATCGCAGCTGAAAAAGCAGGAATCATAAAACCTAAAATTCCTGTAATTATCGGTGAATATACTCCTGAAACTAAACCTGTATTTTTGGCAAAGGCCACAGCAAATAAAGCAGAAATTTATTTTGCCTCAGAATTAGTTTCAGAAACTTTCCCTTCAGATTTAATAGGCGATTATCAGGAACACAATAAAAAAACAGTTGTACAAACTTTTAAAATTCTAAACGAACAAACCGATTTTAAAGTAAGTCTAGAGAATATAAAATCAGGATTACTACATGTTGTAAAAAATACTGGTTTACTAGGGAGATGGCAACAGCTAGGTGAAAATCCAAAAGTAATTTGCGACACTGCACACAACAAAAATGGTCTTGAAATTGTTTTGAATCAAATACAAAAAGAAACTTTTATAAACCTGCATATTGTGTTAGGAGTTGTTAATGATAAAGAATTGGATGAAGTACTGCCTTTGTTTCCCAAAAACGCTACGTATTACTTTTGCAGGCCAAATATTCCGCGTGGTTTAGATGCTGACCAATTACAAGAAAAAGCTTTTTCTTTTTCATTAAAAGGAAACACATATGACTCTGTAACAGAAGCTTACACAGAATCCAAGAATAATTCTACAAAAGAAGATTTCATTTATATTGGCGGGAGTACCTTTGTAGTAGCTGAATTACCGTTAAATAAGGAAAGCTAAATTATATTCAATTTTCTCTTAAAAATAAATCTATTTTTCGTAATTACTTGATTAGCAATTAACTAACTTTATATGTGTTTTTTGTTAATTAATCATTTAATTTTTAGTTTATTATGAAAAAGAGAGACTTTTTTTCGTTGAGAATGCTAATTTTAACATTCTTAGTAAGCATAATTATTTATGCTCAGGATCCCCCCAAACCTGTATTTATCACAATGACAACCCTACACAGAAATTTCAACACCGATAGTAAGGATTGGAAGGCAACGGAACAAGAGTACTTTGACAAGGTAACCAGCAAAAATCCACTTATATTGGGTTCGGAAATCCTAACACATTATTATACAGACAACAGTTCTGAGGTTATATTAGTGAGTGTTTATAAAACTTGGGAGGACATTGAAAAATCTTATACTACCTCCGAAGACCTCATCAAAAAAGCGTGGCCTGATGAAAAAGCCAGAACCGCTTTTTTTGACAAACAAAATAGCTATTATATGCCTATGCATTCTGATGAAATCTATTCTTCCATTGAGACAATAGGGTCAAAAGAGTTCAAAGCAACTAACAAAGAACCCATGATTGTGTATATCCGAAAATCACAAATGTCGATGAGCGGAAAAGGAAAAGGCATGAAAGAATATAATGAAAAAGTAACATTAAAAGATCCATTCATCAAAGCCTATTATCCATTTCGTCACGCTTGGGGATCTGATAGCAGGGATTTCATGGAAGCCTATTTCTATGACTCTTTTGGGGATGTAGAAAAATCAAATCTAAAACAGGATGAATTAACAAAAACTGCATGGCCTAAAGAAGAAGACAAAAAAACTTTTTTTGATCAATTAAAATTAGGCTTTACTGGTATTCACGGTGATTACATTTATCATAATCTGCCAGGTGTTTCAAAATAAATAAAAGACAGTACAAATTGTATCGGCATTAGCTCATATACAATTTGTACTTTTTTTATATCCTTTTTTAAACACGCAAATAAGTTTTTAAAATCATAAAACAACATCCTTCCGTTTCACACTTTATTTGTGTTTTAATGTTACTAAAATTAGATTTTATTAATCTAAGTTTTATAGTTTGTTAACAAAGAACTAATAGCATTAGTATAGTTTTGATAAACAAATCACAACCTACTACAACATGCAAAAATTCTACGTATTAATGCTATTTCTTAGCATGAATTCTTTTTCTATGCCCGTTTCCGAAAGTTTTATACTTACTAATAATGGATCCAAGATTAACATAAAAACTAATTTTTTTCGAATTGATACTACCGAAAAAATAGTTTTTTATAAACTCCCCAACTCAGATGTTGAAAATAAGATTAAATTTAAAGACTTTGATTATGTTCATATAGGAACAACTAAATTTAAAACATATAAATTAAATAGCTCCAAAGAAATAAACGGCTATTTTGTTCTATCTGAAACAGCTTCAAAAACACTTGTTTTTACAACTATACCAGATGAAAACGAAGAAAGTACTAAAGTTAACTATGTTTTTTATGTATTAGATTTAAACAATAATGTTCTGGACAGCCTTCAATTTGACAATCTTAAAAGCAGTAAATCAATCACTGCACGTGAAGATATTTTTCCTAAAATTAAATTTCATTTTAGAGATTGCCAAGAGTTAATCACACGAATTTCTTCCTATGATACGGCAAAAAATCAAAATCTGGATATTCTAGATTTCTTTGATTCTCCAGTTTACATAGAATGCCAAAAATAAGAAAGCTCCCAAGTGATTGGGAGCTTTCTATTTTATGATAGGGCAATACAAATTGTTATTCTCTAATTATCTTCTGTATCCTTAGTTTCTTCTATATCCTGGCCTTGTTTACCCATTTTTACTTTCGGATTATTATTAGTTCCTGTAACGGTAAGCGGAATTCCAAAAAGCCCAAAAGGAGGCAAACCTAATCTCATTTTGATATTCAATCGCCCATCAAGACTTGAAGTTCCTTCAATTCTTGGTCTAAAACCAGCGAACTTAAATTTAAAACGTTCAATAGTAATGATATTATTTTTTACGGTTGTTTTAATATCTACCTTAGAAAGTTCAGGATTTTTAACTGACTCATAATCTGTAGTTTTACTTACGGCATTAAACATTTTCATCCCTTTCACTTTTACATCTTTTATAGAAAGTGTCCCTCCTCCTAATAACGAAGGATAAACAGGCATCATTTGCTGATTCAGTCTTCCTTTTATTTTATAATTTAATGAAATAATTCCTTGAGCACCTTTGGCAGAACTAGCCATCTCTTTAAACATTTCTACTTCATCGTAAGCTCTTTTGATACTAAAATCAGTCGCTTTAATATCATATTCAAAAACCGCTTTTTGTGGAGTGATTCCTTGGTAAGCTGCATTCATGCTAACATTACAACCTATGAGATTGAATCCAGTATTTTGCATCAGCATTTTGCCATTTTTCATTTTTACAGCTCCTTTTCCATCTTGCAAAATAAGTCCTTGATAATTAATTTTATGTGCCGTAGCATAAAATTGCAAGTCTAAATTTGATGGAATGATAATCACACCTGTCTCTTGCGTTGCAGGTTTTGGCGTGCTATTTGGATCGACAGTCGCAGGAGTTGCAGAAGCCGTAGTTGTGCTAGACATAAATTCATCAACATTGATGAATTTTGAATTTAAGGTAAAGGAACCTCTTAAAACTCCGTTTTTGGAAGAAACAAAATTGAATACATTTCTCAAATAACCATTCATTTTAAAATCTGACTGCCCATAAGAAGCTAAAAATGTATTGAAAAACATTTTGTCCTGATTGAATTTAAAAATCCCTTCTTTAATCAATAGTGATTTAGGCAAATACTCGGTCGTAACATTTATATTTCGAAGTTCAAGTGTTCCTTTATTTTGCAATTTGCTGTAATCTCCTTTTTGAGCATAACTTTGAATCCCTTTTAATTCCAAATCTGCTTTAATGAAACCATCAACATCTAATCCTTTTTGAGAAAACACATTGTATATTTTAGTGATATTCAAAGTTCCTTTTGCTTTGATATCATAATTCAAATCATCAAAATTTTTCAAATCTGCTTCTACCAAGAATGGCTTTCCTTCGAATGTAAAGCTCGCAGGTTTCAGTACTACAGACAAACCATCATAAGTCCCTTTTTGATTGTTTATAGTACTAACAACATTAATATCTGTGATTGGATTTGGATAATATTGTGTTTTTATAAATCCATTTTTCAAATCTAACGTTCCATTTGCATTTGGAAAAAGTCTATTTTTTTGATCAAATTTCCCTTTCGCTTTCAAATCAGAAACAAGCATCCCTTTTAATTCTATATTTGGAATTCCAAGTGCGCGATTTAATTTCTCCAAATCAATTTGAGAATTCAAAGCCATATCAATATCAGGAGTTGTCATTCCGTTCATTTTCAATTTAGCCTTAAGATAATTTTTATCAATATTCAAAGACAGATTTCTAGCATCCAGAATTAAAAGTTCAGGATTCAAATTTGGTACTTTGGTAGCGATATCCATATTCAAATTAGAAACCGGAAAAGCACTTTTTTTATAATTCACAAAGCCATCCTTAACTTTAAAATCTAAATTTAAATCAGGACCCAAATTTTGAGAAGCTATATATTTTCCTTTTAACGTAAACAACAAATCAACATTTCCTTTTAATTCAGTGTCTTTTAACCACGTAATGTATTTTGGAGGAAAAGCAGTGAAGAGATCATTCAGATTACTTTTGTTCGATTTAATAGTAAAATCAATATTATAACCATCTTTCAGAAAATCAAATTTCCCTTTAAAGTCAACCAAAAGCTTATTAATAGACAAATCATTTTGCTCAAAAACAAAAGACAATGAATTGGTATTTATTTTGGTAATCAAATCCCCATCCACTTTTTTGTTCATCAGATAAGGCTCATTCGCATAAATGATATTGAGATTTTCAATTTTTGCTTTAGAATGCAATTCAAATATTGCCTTACTCAAATCTCCATTTCCTAAATAATTGAATCCCGTCGCATCTACATGTACATTCGTAGATTGATCATCATAAACCAATTTACTATTATCAATATTAATTTCTTCTAATTTCAATCCAGTCTCGCTTTCATCCTCTTTTGAAGCCGTTTCTTTTTCGGCTTTGTACACATTATAATTAGCCTCGCCCTTTTTATTGACTTTAATATTTATCAATGAATTGGAAAGGAAAATCTGGTCTACTTTTATACTTTCACCAAAAAAAAGACTGCTTAAATTAATTCCAAAAGCAACCTCATCGGCACTAATTAGTTTTTCATTTTGAAAAGGTGCAGATCCATTTAGATTGAACTTCGTTAAAGTCAAAGTCAACGAAGGAAAGCGAGTAAAAAAAGAAACTTCAGCATCCGAATAATTTAGTTCTCCGCTTAATTTTTTATTAGCTGTTTTTTTCACCTCTTCTTTTATTTTATCCGAAAAAACAAAAGGTGTAATAAACATCAAGGCCAATAAAACAATAAAAGTAATACCTGTATATTTAAAAATTTTAAAAGCAATTGCTTTATAATTGGTTGTTGACATGTTTTTTATATGCTGAATTAAAAATTGAAAATGAATAATAAATTGATTTTATAAAACTTCTTAACCGTGTACTGTTTCACTTTTACCATAATTGGTAATGATAGAAGTTTCGAATTCAATCCATTCTTGCCAACGTTTATCAACATCAAAATTGTCTGTATATTTTCGAGCAAATCCTAGAAAAGTAGTATAATGTCCCGCTTCTGAAATCATAAGATCTCTATAAAACTTAGCTAATTCAGGGTCTTTTATATTTTCAGATAATACTTTAAATCGTTCGCAACTTCTTGCTTCGATCATTGCCGAAAATAATAACCGATCTACTAAAGCATCTTTTCGGCTACCGTCTTTTTTCATGAATTTAAAAAGTTCATTAACATAATGGTCTTTACGTTCTCTCCCTAATGTTAATCCCCTACTCTTTACTAAATTGTGAACCAATTGCAAATGGTCTAACTCTTCCTTAGCAATAACAAGTAATTCAGTCACTAATTCCTCTAACTCTGAGTTATAAGTAATCAGACTTATTGCATTTGAAGCTGCTTTTTGTTCACACCAAGCATGATCTGTCAATATTTCTTCAATATTCGACTCTACTATATTTACCCAACGTGGGTCTGTAACTAACTTTAATCCAAGCATAATACATAATTTTATGTGCTGCAAAATTAGTCTTTTCCTGTGTATTTTCCACTTAAATGATACTTTAACCAGCCAAATTGCATTATTTTGCACTATTATCTTTTATTATGATGCAACAAATTCAAAAGCTTTTAATCATTGGCTTTGTATGGCCAGAACCCAATTCCTCAGCAGCAGGTGGTCGTATGTTGCAATTGATTACCGAGTTTCAAGAACAAGGTTTCAGTATCACATTTGCCAGTCCAGCAATGGATAGTGATTTTATGGTTGACTTGACTTCTCTGAATGTGGATAAAAAGTCGATTACTTTGAACTGCTCCAGTTTTGATGTTTTTGTTAAAGAGTTAAATCCATCAATCGTTTTATTTGATCGGTTTATGATTGAAGAGCAATTTGGCTGGCGAGTTGCTGAGAATTGCCCCAATGCTTTACGAATATTAGACACAGAAGATTTGCATTGTTTACGATTGGCAAGACAAAAAGCATTCAAATCCCAAAATGAATTTTCGATTCTTGATACTTTAAAAGAAGAAGTTGCCAAAAGAGAAATTGCCAGTATTTTGAGATGTGATTTATCGCTAATGATTTCTGAATTTGAAATAGAATTACTAAAAACCACTTTTAAAATAGACGAAAAATTACTGTATTATTTGCCATTTTTATTAGATACAATTTCCGAAGACACCTTTAAAAGCCTACCCTCTTTCGAAGAAAGAAACAGTTTTATTTTCATAGGCAACTTTCTACATGAACCCAATTGGAATGCCGTTCAATATCTGAAAGAAATAATTTGGCCCTTACTAAGAAAACAATTGCCCGAAGCTGAACTTCATATTTACGGTGCTTATCCATCACAAAAAGTAACACAATTGCACCAACCAAAAGAAGGTTTTTATATCAAAGGCCGAGCGACTGATGCCAATGAGGTAGTAAAAAATGCTAGAATTGTTTTGGCTCCTTTGCGTTTTGGAGCAGGCATTAAAGGAAAACTTATTGAAGCTATGCAATGCGGAACGCCTAGCATTACTACTACGATTGGTGCCGAATCCATGCAGGGAAATCTACCTTGGAATGGATATGTAACTGATGATGTACCAGAATTTATAAAATCTGCAAAAGAGTTATACGAAGACAAAGAACTTTGGACAACAGCACAACAAAATGGAATTACGATTATCAATCAACGGTATTCTAAAAAATTGTTTGAAATTGATTTTGCATCCAAAATTGAATTTTTACAATCCAATTTAGAGCAACATCGTTTAAATAATTTCTTGGGAGCTTTGTTACAGCATCATACTTTGAGCAGCACAAAATATATGTCACGCTGGATTGAAGCCAAAAACAGTAAAAAAGATTAATCCTTATAGCGCAATAGCCCACGGATTATACAGATCAAACGGATTTGCACGGATTTTTTACCGTCTACTAAATAATATGAAAAAATATCCTGTGAGATTCTGTGAAAATTGTAGACTATTTAGCGACTTTTATCGACTTAGAATCTTAGCAACTTAGTCTCTTCGTATCTACTTTCCGAATTAAAACCATTTTTTTTGCAAATTTTTTATTTTTTAAAACACTAAATATTAAGCCAATGACAATTTTACTAAAATAAAAAGTAAAATTTCTTTAAAAATGTTTTGCATAAGCGAAAAACTAGCCTATATTTGCACTCGCAATAACGCAAGACATTGCAACCCGAAAGGGCGATTAGCTCAGCTGGTTCAGAGCACCTCGTTTACACCGAGGGGGTCGGGGGTTCGAACCCCTCATCGCCCACAAAACTTCTCAAGAAATTGGGAAGTTTTTTTTTGCTTTATATTGAAATGTTTTGATCTTAGAAAACTGCAATTTTTCGAAAGTTCAATCAAGAGTTATTATTATAAAATTTTAAATTTCCCCATTGCTTCCCCCACTGTTTTTCATTTATTCTCTTTTGAAAAACAATTAAATCAAAATTAGGAGTAGACCTAACTATTAAGTTAAACAAATCATTTAAACCATGTGGTGCCAAAATTTCTATTTTATCATTTAAATTTAACCTAGCCGCAATTGCTGTAGCTGTTTCGGGCCAATAGGAAATTGCATTCTCAGTATTTCTATATTTCAGGTGGTTATTACGAAAATGCATTCTTGCCTGATTTTTAACAGACCACTTAATCTTTGAGTTTATTTCAGTAAGTTTTTGTTCAATCTCTTTTTCCAACTTTTCTGAAATATTAGTTTCATCAAAAAAGACAACGTCTATATCATTAAATTTTATTGTTTTTTTCTCATGTAAAGTATCCCAAACTTTATTTCTTATAAATCCAGCCCCAACCCAACAATCATTTAATTCTAAATTTTTAACAATAGTAAGAATTTCAATAATTAGCTCATCTTTTGTCAATATATAAATTAATTCATTTCTATATTCCATTACTCAATACAATTTCTGATAGTTTTATTAATTATTAAATTCTCCAATTATCATTTAATATAATGATTATAGACTTGACGAAGATAGAAAATTCAAGGCCCAAACACGCCCTCTTCTTTCATCTTTTATTCATAGTCTCACAAATTCCAACTATGCTGAATTGACCTAATTATACTCTATATTATCCAAACAATCAATATATCGTTTTCGTAAAGTTAAAATAACACCTACATCAGACAACACTGCTGTGCTTTTAAAGAAATTACGAAAGTAAATTAGCTGTAGAAAATAAGTACTAATTTAAAATGAGAGCATTATGAAAACGATATTAAAAATTAGCTTAGCCGTATTGTTAGCTATGAGTAGTTTGAACACATACGCAGATAACGGTGATTTTTTGCTTAATGTAAAAAATAGAGAAGGCAAAAAAATTATTATTTTGGTAAATGGAATTCAAAAAGCCAATGTAACAATTTACGATAAGTCACATAATTTAATTTATAGCGAAACTTTAACTGGAAAAGATGGCCTAGAAAGAGCCTACAATCTTGAGGAATTTGCTGATGGTGTTTATCTTTTAGAAGTTGAAACTGATTTAAAAAAAGTGACACACGAAATCGTAGTTACCAATGAGATTTCAACTTTATCTAGAAAATCAATTGCCGAAGTTTACAAAGGTGATTTAAAAGTAAAAAATCAAAATATAGCTACTACTAATTAATAGTTTTATTTAAATATACAAAAACAGCTCTTTTGAAGCTGTTTTTTTTTTAGCCAAAAACTTTATTTAAGTTTATATTTTCATGTATTCGTATAAAAAAGCCGCCAATTAAGGCAGCTTTGATATAATCTAAACTTAAAAACGATTAAAATGAACCACAAGTATTACCTGCAAACGTAGCTCCTGCACCACCAGAAACATCAGCTTTAACCGCTGACGCAGCAAGAGTCACAATTGTATAAGGAGGCGTAAAAGCAGTATTACTTCCTGCTGTATTTCCAGTAACATTAGTAAAAACATTTCCAACAGCTGTAACCGCCGTGTAACCTGTCATTAAATCAATAGGTTGCTTAACATTTTCGAACACATTGTTTTCAACTCGAATGTTCGCTTCAAAACCAGCAGCAATACATTTATTACTAACAGAACTGTTAAAATAACTGTTTATAACGTGTATTTTTCCAAAACGAACTCTTGGCATTCTTTCTCTACAACCACTAGCCCACCAACAACGGGCGAATGTAATTCTTAATTTACCACGATCAGCAGTTGCATCATCACTAGAACCAATTAAATTTGAATATCTATGATCGTCTGAACCTCCTGAACCCCCAGCTTTTGGAGCTTTAAGATAGGTGAATTTCGTATAAGAAACAGTAATATAATCAGACATGTTTTTTACGTCAAAATTACCATCAACACCGTCTCTAAATTCGCAATGATCTACCCATACGTTTTGGCAATTGTCCAAAGTAGCATTATCCCAACCATCCGTATCATAAGCACCTGGTCCTTCGAAAATTAAATTTCTAATAATGATATTAGTACATCTTTTAATGTAAATGATACCTGAATTTGCTTTCGTTTGATCTGTAGAAACAATTTTGGCGCCACTAGCCCCATATATTGTTTTTCCAGATTGATCCTGAAAAGCCAATCTTCCTGTAGAAGTTGCTGGTATTGTAATTGTACCCGAAACTTTAATCACTTTTACGGCACTGTTTTCAATAGCTGATTTTAATTGCGCATAAGTCGTTACTACAGTTTCAGTAGAACTTCCTCCCCCAGTTGTTCCTCCATTTTGTGATGCCCATCCTGGAACTTCAGAACAATTCCCAACTTTTGCAGTTGAACCTTTTTGAATTGTCACTTCTTCATTATTAGCAATAGCAGTTTGATCTTTTTCGGTCGTGTTAAGATCTTCATTTGTGCAACTTGCAAAACTGAAAAAGACAGCAAGTAAAAGCACTGATAATTTAGATTTCATAATATTTTTTTTATGGTTAGTGTTAGTTATAACACTGCAAATCTGTAAAAAGTTTGCCGTAAAAAGATTGAACAAGTTCAACTTTTTGTAAAAAAAATTATGCTTTTAATTTTTTATTAACAATATTTTTATGAGTATTGTAATTTTTTCATATTTTTGCGCAATCGATTACATTTTCATACTAAAATGTATTACAAATACTTAGAAAAATTTAAGCACATATAAAACCCCAATGACATGTACGAATTACTAAGGCAAAATATAGAACGTAAAATTCCGCTCACAAATAATGAATGGGAAACAATACTTGAGAAGACTGAATTCATCAAATTGAAGAAAAATGAGTTTTTACAAATTCAAGATTCAAATAGTAAATACGAGGGTTTTATTTTGAAAGGATCTTTTAAAATTTATATACTAAAAGAAGATGGGACTGAAAGTGTCCTCTATTTTGCATTTGAAAACGACTGGCTATCAGATATTGAAAGTTTTTACCATCAAAAACCAACTAAATACAACATAAAAGCATTAGAAGACAGTGACATATTGGTCATCAATAAAGTGAATAAAACTTTCTTATTTCAGCAAGTTCCAAAATTGATTCAATTTCACACCTTAATGGTCGAACGAACCAATATTGCTATGCAAGAAAGACTTTTAGATGTATTAAACAAAACATCCAAACAGCGATATGCAGATTTCATAAAAAAATACCCTCACAAAAGCCATAAAATCAACAACAAAAACTTATCCTCTTATCTAGGTGTTTCACATGAGTTTTTATCCAAAATTAAAAAAGCATTTATTTTTTAAATAAATGCTTTTTTAATTTTGGATAAAAACTCATTAATGTATTAAATATACTTTTCTTATTTAATTATTAAAAAAACAAGGATTAATCTTTCTTTTTGTTTCGCTCATATCAACTGAATTTACTGAGTTTAACAACAAAATAATCTTCAATTAACACTCAAAAGCCAAAGTGTTATTTTTATTAAAATTCATCATTTTTTTAGCATTTTATTTAAATTTTTAATTTAAATATTATTAATTTTTTAAGCAATCAGGATTGAGCAGGACAGTTACTTACTTATATATCAATAAATTGCATACCTAATTAACAACCAAAAAAGATAATAATGAAAAAAAAAGAAAAAATGTTTAAGAAGCTTTTTATCGCTTCTGTATTATTTGTCGGTCTTAATTTTTTTACAAACTGCGAAAGTGAAAATGTAGAAACTGGAGCAGAAACTAGTATGAAAACCGAGACTGAAACAGCTGTCACAAAAGAAGCTGAAAAAAATTCAACCTCAAAAGGAGGTACTCTTTCTGGAACGGTTACAGGTTCTACAGGAGCTTATGTAGCCAAAGTAAATGGTGTTACAAAATATTCAGGTTCTGATTATGTTGCAGCTATTCAGGCAGCCATTAATGGTCTTACTTCAGGCAGAGATGTAAAAGAATGGGTTACTATTAGCGCTTCTGGCGCTTCTGGTTCATCAGGTGGAGCTTTAAAATATGTAAATATGGCTAGCTATACTGGTTTGGATTTTACAAACAATACTTTCAACGCTAATAGTGGTGATGCATTAATCATTCCTATTTGGGCTGATAGAAAAACTAATGTTGAAGTGAAAAATTTAAAAGTAACAGGAAAACCTCGCTATGGTATTTGGTTTAAAGGTTGCACAGTGATGAATATTAGCAACATTACTATGAATATTGGCATACCGCAAACGGATCTTGGATTAGGTATCAGAGTTGATAATAGCACTGCAGCAACTAGCAATTTAACTATCAGTGGTACAATCAATATAACTGGTGGAGACAATTCTATAGAAACTTATGGCGTAGATGGATTTACTATTGGTAATGTTACTTCTAGTAATAATGCTGCTTGTGGAGTATTATTGAATCAGTCTAAAAACGGAACTGTAGGTACCGTTACCGGAACAAATAATAGTACTACAGGTTCTGTTACTGGTTACGCAACTTTCCGTTGCGCCAATAGCAATGGACCAAATGTGGTTTGTAGTAAAGTGTATTCTCGCGGTAGTGGCCGTGGTTTTTTTAGTGTTACAGGCAGCAACGGGTGTACTGTTAATACAGTAGATATTGCCAATACTGCTATTCAGGGTATATTATTGCAAGATGCTTCTAATACAAAAGTGTTAGCTGGAACAGTAAGCAATGGAAATCCTAATGTACAACACCAAAACGCAACTAATTGCAGCACTAAAGTAAATGGTCAAACCTATACTGCAGTAAACGGTATTTGGTAATAGTTTCTAATTTTAAAAAGAAAAGCGGTGTATTTTTACATCGCTTTTTTTGCAAAACACTTTTATGATGAATAGTTTAATAAGTAGATTATTGTTTTTTTTATTTCTTTCATTATTTTTTAACGGATGCAGCAAATCATCAAAAGAATCGGTTGGCGAATTCAAAAGAAATGTCACTACAGAAAGCCATACTTTTACTATTCCTAAAGAGATTAAAGATAGTTTGTTACAACACTTTTCAGAAGCCGAAATAATAAACAAAGAAGCATATTCTAATTTGTTTTGGGATTTTTATGACAGAACTGTAACTCCAAATGAATGTTTTACAGACATTAATAACGATCAAATTATGGATTATGCATTGCTGGTAAAAGAGAAAAACAATCTAAAAGTGATAATTGCTTTTTCTACAAAAAAAGGGTATTCTTATTGGATTTCACCATTTTCAATTGAAAAAATCAACACCAAAGGAGTCAATTTTTGCGTAACCATAAAACCTGCAGGCCGAACAGATGTTGTAAAAAAGAAACCTGAATCTCTAGTATTAAAGAATAATGGATTTCTTTTAAAAAATCTAGAACAAGACTATTTAACGCTTTATGAAGCTGACAATAAAATAATGATATTTAAAATGCTCTAATATAATTTACAATGATAAATTCTAAATTGATTTGTATTTACATCTTTATATCTCTTCTTATTTCTTCCTGTAATAGCACAGATACTGTAGAAGATTTAGACGGGAACATATACCACACAACAAGAATTGGCAACCAAACTTGGATGGTAGAAAATCTTAAAACAACTCGGTTTAATAACGGTGATTTGATCGCAAATATAAAAAGCAATACTAATTGGGAGCAATCCCAACAAGCTGCTTATAGTGTATACAATAACGATAGCTCACTTATAAAAGATTATGGCTTTTTATACAATTACTTCTGTCTGAAAGACAGCAGAAGTATCGCACCCAAAGGCTGGAGAATCCCAACTGAAGAAGATTTAAAAGAGTTAGAATTATTTATAAATTCTAACAGTCAAACAGGTATCTTTTTAAAAGAAAAAGGTAATACACATTGGCTTCCCTCAAATACAACTGGAAATAATGCAACTGGTTTTAACGCACTTCCTGGCGGATTTAGAGATAACGAAGGAGGTTTTTATATGCTAAAAGCAAACGGATATTATTGGACTGACAATGGAAGTTTTGAATTGTATCATTGGAGCGCAAGAATGTTTCAAGCCTTTGCAGATGTGAGAAGAGATGAAGTTTTTAAACAATATGGTTTTGCAATAAAGTGCATAAAAGAAGAATAATTCAAGAACTGTTTATTATAGCTCTAAAACTAAAAAATCCCGTTCTGAATTTACTCAAAACGGGATTTCTATTATAAAAACTAACTAGTTATTAAGCTAGCATAGTTACTGGATTCTCAATGTATTGTTTTAATGTTTGTAAAAACTGAGCACCTGTTGCTCCGTCAATTGTACGGTGATCACAAGCTAATGAAAGCATCATTGTATTTCCAACTACAATCTGTCCATTCTTAACAACCGGTTTCTCAACAATAGCTCCTACTGATAAGATAGCAGAATTTGGTTGATTGATGATAGAGTTAAATTCAGTAATACCAAACATTCCAAGGTTAGAAACAGTGAAAGTACTTCCTTCCATTTCTTGTGGACCAAGTTTTTTGTTTTTTGCTCTACCAGCAAGATCTCTAACACTAGCGCCAATTTGAGAAAGGCTCATTGCATCTGTGAATCTTAAAACTGGAACCACTAATCCATCTTCAACTGCAACTGCAACACCAATATTTACATGGTGATTGATGATGATAGCATCTTCTTTCCATTGCGAATTGATTTTTGGGTGTTTTTTCAATGCTAATGCACAAGCTTTGATTACCATATCATTGAAAGACACTTTAGTATCTGGCACTGAATTAATAATAGCTCTTGATTGCATTGCATCATCCATTGTTACTTCAATTACAAGGTTGTAATGAGGTGCTGTAAACAATGATTCAGCCAAACGTTTCGCAATGATTTTACGCATTTGCGAATTTTTTATTTCTTCTGTAAAAACTTCTCCTGCAGGTACAAAAACTTTTGGAGCTTCTGCTTTTGCAGTCTCTGAAGTTTTTGATGCACTTGCACTAGGAGCAGTAGCTACTGGTGTAAAGTTTTCGATGTCGCTTTTCACGATACGTCCGTTTTCTCCAGATCCTTTTACTTGAGCTAATTGAATTCCTTTGTCGCTAGCTATTTTTTTAGCTAATGGAGAAGCTAAAATTCTTCTTCCGTCGTTAACAGCTTCTGCTACTGGTGCAGCAGTTTCTACAACAGAAGCTTTTCCTTCTTCTTTTACTTCTACTGGAGCGGCCCCACCAACTTTATAGTTTTCTGCGATTCCACTGATATCAGTCCCCGCAGGCCCAATTATAGCCAAAAGACTATCTACTGGTGCAGTATTTCCTTCTTGAATTCCAATGAATAACAAAGTTCCTTCGTTGAAAGATTCGAATTCCATTGTTGCTTTATCAGTTTCGATTTCAGCAAGAATATCACCTTCAGCAACTGAGTCACCTACTTTTTTCAACCAAGAAGCAACTGTTCCTTCAGTCATAGTATCACTCAAACGAGGCATTGTTACAACAATAACTCCTTTTGGTAACGCTGTCGCTGGGGCTGCTGCAGGAGCTTCCGCTGTTTTTACCTCAACTGGTGATGGCGTTGAATCGGCTGCTACTGGTGCAGCTGCTCCTCCAGCTATCAAAGCTGAAACATCTTCTCCTTCTTTACCAATAATTGCTAATAAAGAATCTACAGGAGCTGTTTCGCCTTCTGGGATTCCAATATATAAAAGAGTTCCTTCGTTGAAGGATTCAAATTCCATTGTTGCTTTGTCGGTTTCAATTTCAGCTAAGATATCACCTTCGCTTATTTTGTCTCCTACTTTTTTAAGCCAAGCTGCTACCGTTCCTTCTGTCATAGTATCGCTCAAGCGAGGCATTGTTACAATTGTTGCCATAATTGATTTATAGTTTATGAGGTATGAATGGATAGTTTTCTTGTTCGTATACTACGTCGTATAATTGTTGAATTTCCGGGTAAGGAGATTCTTCTGCGAATTTAACACATTCTTCAACAAGATCTTTTACTCTTTGATCAATCACTTCAATTTCGTCTTGAGTAGCAAATTTTTGATCTAAAATCACATCTAAAACTTGAGTGATTGGATCTATTTTTTTGTATTCCTCAACCTCATCTTTAGAACGATACAATTGAGCATCAGACATAGAGTGTCCTCTGTAACGGTATGTCTTCATTTCAAGAAATGTTGGACCATCACCGCGTCTTGCTCTATCAATTGCTTCAGTCATTGCTTCAGCAACTTTTACAGGATTCATTCCATCAACTGGTCCACAAGGCATTTCGTATCCTAAACCTAGTTTCCAAATATCAGTATGATTAGCAGTTCTTTCAACAGAAGTTCCCATTGCATATCCATTATTTTCTACAATGAAAACTACAGGAAGCTTCCACAACATAG
Organism: Flavobacterium sp. WC2509; assembly: GCF_052683105.1. Classification (NCBI taxonomy): domain Bacteria; kingdom Pseudomonadati; phylum Bacteroidota; class Flavobacteriia; order Flavobacteriales; family Flavobacteriaceae; genus Flavobacterium; species Flavobacterium sp. WC2509. The sequence goes on from NZ_JBQZFG010000001.1 coordinate 1,586,709, forward strand.
CCATATTGAAAGCTTCGTGCAATGAACCTTGACGTGCAGCTCCATCTCCAAAGTAAGTCATAGTAACTCCACCAGTTCCGTTGTATTTGTCTCCAAATGCCAAACCAGCTCCCAATGGGATTTGACCACCTACAATTCCATGTCCTCCATAAAAACGGTGTTCTTTAGAGAAAATATGCATCGATCCACCCATTCCTTTAGATGTCCCTGTTGCTTTTCCTAAAAGTTCAGCCATAACTCGTCTTGGATCTACACCCATACCAATTGGTTGAACGTGATTTCTGTAAGCAGTAATCATTTTATCTTTTGTCAAGTCCATAGCATGTAAAGCTCCTGCTAAAACAGCCTCTTGACCATTATATAAGTGTAGAAAACCTCTAACTTTTTGCTGAATGTATAATGCTGCAAGTTTGTCTTCAAACTTTCTCCAAAGCAGCATGTCTTCATACCACTTTAAATAAACTTCTTTTGTAACTTCTTTCATCTGAAATAATTCTTTTGCTTAAGTGTTATTGTTTTATCAATCATGACCTAGTAACGCAAAATAGTTTCCTCACCACAAATTTGCGCCCCAGAGGGGTCGGGATGCAAAAATAAGACATTCCTGCTAAGAACTAAAATTTAAAAGCTAATTTTTAGTTCTTTTTTAAAGTAATTTGTTATCAAACATAAAAGGAAGCAGATTTCTCAAGGATTCTGATTGATGAATTTCTCCTGTTTCTCCCATATAATATATTTTTATGGGGGTGTTCTGACGAATTTCATATTCAGCAATTGATTGCCTACAAGCCCCACATGGAGGCACAGGAATTGTTGTAGCATTATCGTCCGAAGCTGCAGTAATGGCTATTTTTAATACAACAGCATCAGGATATACTGCTCCAGCATAGAATATCGCAACTCTTTCCGCACAAAGACCAGAAGGATATGCTGCATTTTCCTGATTGGAACCAACCACTATTTCTCCATTGTCTAACAAAATAGCCACTCCAACTCTAAATTTAGAATAAGGAGCGTAAGCATTTTTTCTTACTTCAATAGCTTTTCGCATTAAGCTTTGTTCTATTTGAGGTAATTCTTGAATAGATTCAAATACATTAATTTTTGAAGTAATTGTTATTTCTTTCATTTGAATACTATCTTTAATGATTTACATTAATCTAAGTTTATTATTAATTTTTGAAGCAGCAACAAAAGGCTTTTTTGGAAACAAAAAACCTATTCTTCATTAAATCTTTGTTTTTTTTGTTTTTCTAAAGACAAAAGAATCATTTTAACCAAAACTAAAGACAAGGACATTACTTGTTTATTGCCACTATTAGTTCCTACAAAATACATTTTTGTAAATTAAAACAGAGCTTTAAGATTCCTTTTTTCCGAAATAAGCTGTAGTCTATAAAAAACAAAAAATCCAAACTTCATTATTTTGAAATTGGATTTTTTATTTGATGAATTAAAATTTTATACTAATAGTTTTCATACTTGTCTCCAAAATTGAAAGACAAAGAGAAACGTAATGTATTCTCTAGTGGATTTTGCACTTTAGATGCTGAGAACAAATAAGAAACATCTACTTTAATAGAAGTGTATTTGAAACCCGCCCCAAGAGAGAAATATTCCCTTGCTCCTTTATTTGGATTTTCATAAAAGTATCCTGCACGAAATGAAAAAGCATCCTGATATACATATTCTGACCCTAATGAATAAGTCACCTCTTTTAATTCCTCGCTAAATCCTCCGGGAGCATCTGTAAATGATTGAAACATTCCAGAAAACCAACCTATATTTTTGTAATCTTCATTAGATATATCGTAATCAGTTTTATCAACTATTCCGTCATTATTCATGTCTTTACCTTCATAAATACCTTTACTAGTATTGTACACTTGTGGAGTTGGCACTAATAATTTACTTAGTTCCAAATTAACAGCTATTTTATTGTATTCATCTAAAATAAAATCAAAACCACCCCCTATTTTCATATTAGCAGGAAGAAAACTTCTATTTATTTGATCATTATCATAACTCATTTTGGGTCCCATATTTTGTATATTGAATCCGCCTCTCCATCTTCCATTAAAATCGCTATATGCAATTTCATCAGATTGAAAAAAACCAGCTACATCTACAGCAAAACTGCTTGCTGAGGAAGCATCATTATTATCAGAAGGAACCTTTAGATTAGAATTTATAAAGCGCCCAGCTACTGCCATAGCAAATTTGTCACTTAACTTTAAAGAATAAGACAAGTCTAATGCAAACTCATTAGGCGAAACAACTAGCACGTCACTGTCATAATCAGTTCTTAAATCAATATCACCTAATCCAAAATAACGAAAACTAGCACCAAAAGCACTTCTTTCATTATATTTATTGTAATAGTTTAATTGAGCTAATGAAATATCATTTACTAATTGAGTCAAATATGGAGTATAACTCACTGAAAAACCTTGTTGATCATCAGCAAAAGCATATTTTGAAGGATTCCATTGTTGTGAAAAATTATCTGGAGTTGAAGCAACCCCATTATCCGCCATACCTGCTGATCTAGCATCTGCAGCTACTAAGAGAAAAGGAACAGCTGTCGTTATGTTGTTCTCTTGGGCATGAACAGAATTAAATGCGTATAAAAATGTAACTATTAAAAATGCTCTTTTCATTGTGTTAAATAAAAAAATTAATTAGGGGTAAATATACTATATTATTAAAGAATTACAAGTTTTTCAATCTTTTCTACTTTTTTATTAGACAAGGTAGCTTTTACAGTGAGCTTATAAACATACACTCCTTTTCCAATCCTGTTCCCAAAATCATCTCGCGTATCCCATGTTATATCTCGTGATAAAAATCCTGGATTTGATATAGTCTGATTTTTTGTCCAGACTACTTTACCAGTAATTGTCAACACTTGAACCTGTACTTCTAACGGTTCATTTGGCTTATTATGGGTAAACCAAAATTGCGTATAATTAACGCATGGATTAGGATAATTTAAAACGTTTGTCAATGTCAATGTCTCATTTCCAACTACTAAAAATTGTATTTCTGTCGTTGTTGCATTATTATAAACGTCCCAAACAGTAAATGCAATAGTATGAATACCAACTTTTAAATCTCTAAAGGGAAATTGCAAATTACCCTTGGTATAACTATCTAGTTCCGTTTGATAATAATCATTCAACACAACAGGATTAGTTATGTCCCCATCTAAAACAGCAATTATATCATGACCAATTCCTCCCGCAGTATTTATTCCACTTTCATCTTCCATGTAAGCAATAAAAATAGGCGACTCATTGGTTATACCTCCAGAAACAAAAGTTTCATCATTCATATATAACTTAACTTTTGGACTATTATTGTCTGCAACAGCATTTTCATTAATCCCTCCTACCTTTATTGACGTATCATACCCTGCTACATCCTCTAATACTTGATTTTTTTGCGCATAAAAACTTAATTTTCCATTATCTAAAGGAATACGAATATCTTTAGGCACAATAAAGTTACATTCAAATTGACCATTCGCTACGGATACATTTCCTCTAAAAATAGCCTCTCCCAAAGCCTTAAAAGTCATGGCAGGACTATAACCATCATTATTTAAAGTGCTTTTTGTTACCGTTTTATCAAATAAAATCGCAGCTAAAACACCGTTATAATTAGTAATTGGAGTATTATTTTCATCTGTTATTTCTCCAGATATTTTCATTTTTCCTAGTGATTTAAAATCAGGAATAGGTTGACTAATTGGGACATCATTTACTTTAGTAAGTATTATTTTTGGCTTTGGAATAGCCAAAAATAGCGCAGGATCTCCTAAGTAAAGAACTACGTTTGTTGATGAATTTGGATTTTCATTTTTGGATATTCTTAAAGCTTCTGCTATTGAAACATATTGATTTGAACCATAAGCTAAAAGATGTTTTGCAAAAACAGCATTAAAATTTTCAGCACTAAATTGTCCAATTGATCGAATAGTAGAAATTAGAGAGACAGCACCTCCTTTTGGATTCCAATAAATATATTCTCCAGCCGTAGGCCTTGTAGGATTGTCAAAACGCGAAAAATCGCAGGTTATAGTAATAAATAATGGATATTTATATTGATTATTTAAACTTTGACTATCCGATTTATTCCAAAGTCGTTCGCTAGCCAAACCATCTTCACCACCGTGTCCCAAATAATTAAAAACCAATGCTCCTTTGCCAAATTCGTTTAAAAATTCAGTTTTGGCTTTTGGATATCTTTGACCTCCCGCAGATGATTCTTGTACGTAAGAATCTAAAAATATTTTTGACACATTCAAAAATGGTTTTTGAACCCCAATTTCATCTGCTAGAATATTTTGATTTGACTGTAAAGAATTATCACTAAGCTTATCCGAATCATCAGATAAGGCTACATAATTATTTCTCCAAGATCCATACGCTTTTTTGTCATGATACTCGAGAACTTTAGTAACCATCTCATCAGCCTGAGTCGTCGTACTAACAAGCATTCGGCCAACTGCAATATCAATACCTCCATAATAATTGGTAATATTTCCTTCGGAAATATCCATTAACCCATAAAAATCATCTGAGGCGAAAGAAGCTTCTCCAGGAGTGTTACTCGTTAAAGATTCATAAATAGGTACAATATTATTATTATTTGTTATTCTGTTTTTATAATCGAAAGAGGCATCACCAAAAAGATTTACATATTTTATTTTTTTATCAGAAGAGGATGCATTGTCGTAAATGTATTTAATACAATTTCGAATCGCTGCTATATCTTGTTTTCCAGAAGCAAATTCTTGATAAATTGATTCTAGCGTAAGAACTTTTACATTTAAATTAGAATTTACCCGATGAAAAGCGGCTAATTTTTCCGCTTGAGTCTTTAAAAATTCTGGTGAAATAATAACATAATCAATGTCTTGAAACTGCCCTTGAGCATTTTTAAACACTGTTCCTTTGATGTTTGTATTGGTTATTTTTGACTTACTCTCCTTCAAAGGAACATAATAATCATTTAAATCAATAGCAATATATTTTTGAAGTTCTCCAAGATTTGCTTTAAATGAAAATGCAGTACTTTTATTGTTTTCTGCTTTTGTCACATTATAAATATCGGTAATATTCCAAACTTGTGAAATAGCAGAGGCATTTGTAAAGTTATATGATACTACCCCAAGACTAGAATCTGCTAAATCGTATTGAAAATGAAACTGTTTTCCAAATCCTTGCAATTTACTTTTTGCTTTTAATTGGATAAAGTCCAAAAAACCTTTAGATCCTGGAACACCATTATTATTATAGATCAACTTTATTTTTATGCTTGAAGTTCCTGTGAATGTAGCATCTGTTAGCGCACCGTTGAAATACTGTGTTTCTGAACTTGTAGTCAAAGCCGCAAAAGAAACTGCACCAAGATCAATACCATTGCCAGTAACTTTAAACGAAGTCGGAGTATACGCACCTGATGCTAAAAAAACGTTCAAATTAACAGGAACTGAAGTATCGATATTAGGAAAATCGAATGCAAATTCCTGAGTATTATTAATTTCGAATGATTCTCCAACCCATTGGCGGCCAACTTGTGCAATATTTGTTTGATCTACTTCATGAAATTGATAATCATCATACGATGACAATGCTGTAGTACTTGGAGCAGTTGGTTGCGACATATCCGAAATTCTTTTTCCATCACCACCTTGCACTGTTATATAATAATAAGACTTTGTATCATACAAATTAAGATTGGTTTGACTTTCCTCATTCCAATTTGAAGTTCCTTGACCATAAAACAAAATATAATCTTCAGAATTAAAAACACCATCACTTTCACCTTGAATTTGAATACTATTTTCAGTTAAATCTGCAGGATAAAAATCGTTATTTGATAGAGGTAGCATCTTACCACCGTTTCCATAGAGTTTAATTCTTTTTGGATTCACTCCATTTAAATCTATTCCTAGCTGTTGTAGAAAATCTTTTGAAATTTTATAAACTCCAGATTTTTCAATATAAAAACGATACCAATCCCCTGACGCTAAAACTGAATTACTAATGCTTGTTTTGCTTTTCATTGAAGAAATTTTCCTAGTTGAACCAACATCTATGCTGTAGGAAAATGATTTTATTCTTTTGTAACCTGAATTATCTTTAATTATTGGAGATATTTTTAAAAAATTCTGAATGATATTTCTAGATTTTGTACTGTAAATAGTAGCTTTAATTTCTGTCGGAATCGTTGCAGGGTTTAAGTTTTCAATAAAAGACGCTATTACCGGCTCATACACAACATTATTAATCTGAAGGCTATTTGCATTCAAATCAGCATTACTATTTAGATTTAAACTGTAATAAAGTGCTTGATTAAAACCGTCATAAAAATAACTATCTCCTTTAAAAACTGGCGCTTTGGATTTGACACCAATAGAGGTTGTAGTATTGTTTTCTATCCAATCAATACTAACATCACCTTTAACTTGAGTAAAAGCTATAATAGGAAAGAATAGAACAAAATAAAAGATTAAATTTCTCATGGGCAAATATTACAAATTGAAGTCTAAATAATTGCTAAAATAAATAAAAAATATTAAAGTCTTTTTTCTTGTTTTCTGTAATAAAAAATATATTTTTGCGTTTATAAAGCATCTAAAAAGTGTTAAACAAATTAAGTTGAAAATGATTTTGTGATTTAATTTTAATTATTACATTGCACTACCTAAATTTTAATTATTACCTACCAGAAACTATGAAAGTAAATAAGACTATAGCCCTAAATATAACGCTATCGCTTGCGTTAATATTAGGTTTAGCTAGTTGTAGCAAAAAATCTAAATCCGATAGTGCCTCAAGGGGTACAGGCTGGAATGTAAGTAGTTCCAAAGGAGGTTTTACTAAAGGAGCAGCTGGAAAACAGCAAGAAACTGGCCCAGGATTAGTATTTATAGAAGGTGGAACTTTCACAAAAGGACTAGTTCAAGACGATGTAATGCATGATTGGAATAACATTCCAAACGAACAACATGTAATGTCTTTCTATATGGACGAAACAGAAGTTACAAACTTAATGTACCTTGAATACCTTGAATGGTTGAAAAAGGTTTACCCTCCTACAGAAGAAAATTACAAAAATATTTATGAAGGCGCATCTCCTGATACACTTGTTTGGAGAAACAGATTAGGTTATAATGAAACTATGACCAACAATTATCTAAGACATCCTGCTTATGCTAACTATCCTGTTGTTGGGGTAAATTGGGTTCAAGCTGTTGAATTCAGCAAATGGAGAACAGATCGTGTAAACGAAGCTGTTTTAGAGAAAAATCATTATCTAAAGAAAGATGCTAAGACATTAGATGTTTCTGCAGAAAGCAATTTTAATACCGAAACATACTTAGCCGCTCCAACAATGACTTATGGAGGTAATGAAGAAATTCTTTTGAAAGGAAGAGCAACTTCTAAAAGAGCTCCAAAACCAGACAAAAACGGTAATGTAACCGAAGAAAAAAATGTATACGCACAAAGATCTTCAGGGATTATATTGCCAGAATACAGACTTCCAACAGAATCGGAGTGGGAATACGCTGCTGCAGCTGATGTAGGACAAAGAGAATATAATATCTATAAAGGACAAAAAAAATATCCTTGGTCTGGAAGTTATACTCGTTCAGGAAAAAGATCTAATAAAGGTTTCCAATTAGCTAACTTCAAACAAGGTAATGGAGATTACGGCGGAATCGCAGGTTGGTCTGACGATGGTGCTGATATCACTAACCAAGTTAAAAGTTACCCAGCGAATGACTTTGGATTATATGACATGGCAGGTAACGTAGCTGAATGGGTTGCTGATGTTTACAGACCAATTGTAGATGTTGAAACTAATGATTTTAATTATTTCAGAGGAAATGTTTATACTAAAAACAAAATAGGTAAAGACGGAAAAATTGAAATTATCACTAATAAAAATGTAGTTTATGACACATTAAGCAATGGTAAATTAGTTCCTAAATACATGCCTGGTGAAATTGCTCAAGTTCCTGTTGATGAAAATGAAACATATTTGAGACAAAATTTCAGTACTAGTAACAATATCAATTACAGAGATGGAGACAAACAATCTAGTAAATTCTACAAGTTTGGAGCATCAGATGCAGATAACGGAAAAGTAACTGACAAAGAAAATATGTATAATTCACCCAAACAAAATGTCAAAATTGACAGTTTAGGGAATATGGAAAGAAAATACGATAAATCAAACAAAAGAACTACTTTAATAAACGATGCAGTTCGTGTATACAAAGGAGGGTCTTGGAGAGATAGAGCATATTGGCTAGATCCTGCACAAAGAAGATTCTTCCCGCAAGATATGGCGACAGATTACATCGGATTCAGATGTGCTATGTCAAGAGTAGGTTCTAAATCAAACACAAAAAAAACACCTAGAAATTAATTTTTTTAGATAAACCAATAAAAGCCCTTTCATAGGGCTTTTATTTTTTAAATTATATTTATATATGGATATTAGTTACATTCATAGTTTGTTTCTGAAATGCAATTCAGTTTCAATTGACACACGTAAAATTGGTGCAAATTCTTTTTTTGTAGCCATCAAAGGAGATAATTTTGACGCAAATACTTTTGCTAAGGAAGCACTTGACAAGGGCGCTTCATACGTAATAATTGACAATAATGATTACTATATTGACGAAAGAACCATTTTGGTTGAAAATAGTTTAGTTACCCTGCAAGAATTAGCAACATATCATAGAAATTATTTAAAATTACCTATAATCGCTCTAACTGGCAGCAATGGCAAAACAACGACCAAAGAACTAATCAATGTTGTACTTTCAAAGAAATTCAGCACCAAAGCTACTATTGGAAATCTAAACAACCATATTGGAGTACCTTTAACATTACTATCATTTGATGAGAAGACAGAGATTGGTATTGTAGAAATGGGAGCCAATCATAAAAAAGAAATTGAATTTCTTTGCAAAATTGCTCGACCTGATTATGGATATATTACTAATTTTGGAAAAGCTCATCTTGAAGGTTTTGGGGGAGTTGAAGGCGTAATTCAAGGCAAAAGCGAAATGTATCAGTATCTTTTAAAGAATGACAAGCTAGTTTTTGTAAATTTTGAAGATCCTATTCAAGTCGAAAAGACTAAAGATATTAAATCATTTTCTTTTGGAGTAAAAAATGAGAATGTTGACATAAACATTAACCACATAGAAGCGAATCCTTTTGTAACTGTTACATATTCTCAAAATACTATTACAACACATTTAATTGGCTTATATAATGCTAATAACATCAATGCAGCTATATCAATAGGCAGCTATTTTGGCGTTCAAAAAAAAGACATCAAAGATGCACTTGAAAGTTACATTCCTGAAAACAATAGATCCCAATTAACAACTAAAGGCACAAATGAAATCATTTTAGATGCCTATAATGCCAATCCTAGCAGCATGAAAGTTGCAATTGAAAACTTCATACTATTAGATAAAATCAATAAAACACTTTTCCTTGGAGACATGTTTGAATTAGGCGCAGAAAGCCTTATAGAACACAAAGGAGTTATAGATTTATTGATCAGTCAAGATAATATTGATTGCTATTTTATAGGGAAAGATTTTTATCAAAATAAATTGGATAAATCTAATTTTTTCTTCTTCGAAAATTTTGAAAATTTTTCTGAAGCTATTAAACAGAAAAAAATCAACAACAATATGATTCTTATTAAAGGATCAAGAGGAATGGCTTTAGAACGAACTTTAGAGTTTATATAATAAAAAGAAAACGAGAAACCAGCATCAAATGCTGGTTTCCTTTTATTAAACACTCATTAAAAGCCATTACGTTTTTCTAATTTTTTTATTATACTAAGTCAGTATTCACCATCAAATTATTCCTTATTTCTGTAATTTTAGCAAGTTTTTAATCAACTCTTTTTAGAATATTTACTCCCAAAAAGAAAACTTTCAACTTGTTTTACCAAAATGTAATGGATAAAATTTTTCAATACTTTCCCTACCTTACATTATCTAAAATAAAACCAACGAAACCAAGATTACAATTTTAAAATAGCATTTTCATAAAGAAAGAGCTTACTCTTCCATATTCAACATATTACATCAATCCACCGTAATTTTTAATTTATACAGATAAATCCTACTTAATGGTTTGAGGTTTGAATTTTTATTTAAATAAATCTTATCTATCAAAAATTTAAAAGCAGAAAACAAATAGAATTTACTTAAAATTGGTAATTCTAATGTTTAAATTAATCTATCTAATACTGTGACATTCGCTTAAAAACTCTTCATTTCGTTTAGCAAATAAAATTCATAGAATATCCATATTATTCAAATGAAAGTATTGTCTTTTTCTAGAATAATCATGCCTTTTTATAAACTCAACTCAAAACTAGCCATGATTTTATGAAGAAGTTTATTTGTTAAATAAAACAGCTTGTCTAAAAAATAATTAATCATTACAAAGACATTAATAATTACATTTAAAGCAAATAATAACACTTTAATAGCTGCAAAAATATTCATAAATAGACAATTTAGTTAATTTTATAAACAAAATAAAATTATTTAATAACACGTAAAATGACTAAAAAATAAAATATTTTAAAAAAAATACATAATTTTTTAAATTATATGTTTTTTTTAAAAATAATACTATATTTGTGCAATCGATTACACTAAAATAAACCAAACCAAATTCACAAAAAAAACTATTATTTAAATTTCAAAAAATCACATTTTATGAAAAAAGTTTTACTCATCATGGCTTTTATATTAGCGACAGCAAATATTTGGTCACAAACAATTACAGAACAAAATGGCTGGCTAGAATCAGCATTTGTAAAATGGTCTCCAGTAACTAATGCTACAAGCTATAATGTATATTATACAGGAGGCGGAAAAACCGACCAAAAAATTGACGAACAACTTATCCGTAGTTATGGAAGTTATTTCCGAGCAGATATACCTGGGATTGCTGCAGGAAGCTACACTGTAACTGTAAAACCTGTTGTGTCAGGTGCAGAACAAGCTGGAGTAACAACTACGCCTATAACCGTCATAGCTCATGACCGTAATGGTTTTGCATTTGATGGAGGCCGTGTTCCTGGTGGATATACATCTAATGGAACTCCAAAACCTGGAGCTGTAATTCTTTATATTACTCAAAATACAAAAAATACAATTTCTACAAATATCACTGGAGCTAGTGTAAATCCTTGCGTAGGTCTTCAAAATATTTTATATGCAATCAAAAAAGGAAAAGACACACGTCCTTTTATTATTCGTTTGATAGGAAATATTACTGATATGACTGTTATGGAAGGCGGAGATATCACGATAGAAAACGCAAACAACGCAAATAGTTACCTAACTATTGAAGGAGTAGGTAATGATGCTGTAGTAAACGGAATGGGTGTTCGTCTTAAATCAGCCTCTAATATTGAGGTAAGCAATCTTGGTTTTATGAACTGTAACAGTACTGCTGGTGATAACATCGGAATGCAACAAGATAATGATCATATATGGGTACATAATAATGATTTGTTCTATGGTAATGCAGGAAGTGATGCTGATCAGATAAAAGGAGATGGCGCATTAGATAATAAAAACTCTACTTTTATTACAATGTCTTATAATCACTTTTGGGATAATGGAAAAGCAAGTCTTTTGGGATTGAGTGAAGGTTCTACAGCAGGACTATATGTTACATATCACCATAACTGGTTTGACCATTCTGACTCTCGCCACCCTCGTGTTCGTTATTATTCGACTCATATCTATAACAATTATTTTGATGGGAATGCAAAATATGGTTCAGGATCAACTTTAGGATCTTCATTATTTGTAGAAGGAAATTATTATCGTAATGCTAAACATCCAATGATGGTTTCTATGCAAGGAACTGATATCTGGGACGAAACAAATCAAGTAAACAATGCAGGAACCATGGGGACTTTCTCTGGAGAGGCAGGAGGTTCTATCAAAGAATTCAACAATACATTTGATTCTGATATCGCTACAAACAGTATGCGTTTTGTGTCTTATGGTAGTACTAATCCTTTATATAATATTTCAGGTAAAATTAATTCAACAACTGATTTTGATGCTTATTCAGTAGCAACAAGAGGAGAGACTGTGCCAGCTACAGTAGTATCAAAGTCAGGTGGAAATATTTATAACAATTTTGATACAGACCCAGCATTTTATGTAAAGAATTTAGTAATTCAAACTCCAGCAAATGCTAAAGCTACTGTAATGCAATACGCAGGACGTATTTCCGGTGGTGATTTAAAATGGACTTTTGATAATTCAGTAGATGACAAATCATACATAGTTATTGCAGGATTAAAGACCGCACTTACTAATTATACTTCAACAATGGTAGCAGTTCAAGGTGAAACTGCACCTGCAGGAAATCAATCTTTAATAGCAACAACTAACAATAATAATCAGTCAGTTTCTGCTGGTGTTGCTATTAGTAATATCGTATTTACTTGGGGAGGTGATGCTACTGATGCTACTGTAGCTGGATTGCCTAACGGAATTACTGCTACAAAAAACACTACAGCAAAAACATTAACACTTTCAGGAACACCTACTGAAACAATGGAGTACACAGTAACTACTACAGGAAGTCTTGGTGTTTCAGCTTCAGATTCCGGAACTATCACACTTTTGCCTCCAAGCAGCCAAGTACTTACTTCAACTAGCAACAATAACAGCCAAAACATAACTGTTGGAACTGCTATTCCTACTATAGTTTTTACATGGAGTGGAGATGCAACAGATGTAACTATTACAGGATTACCAAATGGTATTGATGCTACTAAAGATGTAAATGCTAAAACCATTACTTTATCAGGTACACCAACTGCAACAGGTTCTTCTACTTATACTATAACAACTTTGGGAAGTGCAGGAACTCCAGTTTCAGTATCAGGAACTATTACTGTAAATGCAGTAGTTTCTGGAAATCAAATTCATAATTTCACTGCAACTGGAAAGACAAGTTCATTTTATACATTTGGTACAACCGCAAATATGAATTCAACGGCAGGTTCAGCAACTTATGATGGTTTAACATTAACGGCACGTTTAAAAATTGAAAGTGCTACAACAATTACTTATACGACTGCAGCGGTTTCTACTTTAACTTTGGTATTTGACCCTACTTTTGTGGGTAAAATCAAACTCAATGGAGTGAGTAGTGCAGCAGCTGTAGGAGGAATTATAACAATATCAAATGTTGCTGCTGGTACTAATGTTATTTCTAAAGGTGATACTGCGAACTTATTTTATATAAAAACAGCATACGCAACGTTAGGTTTAAACGACAATACTGCTCAAGGTCCAAAATTAACTTTGTACCCAAATCCAGTAACAGATCAATTGTATTTCTCTAATACAGATCAGAGAATCGAAAATGTTACGATTTACAATTTATTAGGTTCGATTGTAAAAACAACATCAAATGTTTCTGAATCTGTAGATGTAAGTAATCTAAAAACAGGAAGTTATTTAGTAAAAGTAACTACTGATCAAGGATCAACTACTCAAAAAATTATCAAAAAATAATTGAATTAGCATTCAAAAAAACCTCGATTAAAGCAATTTAATCGAGGTTTTTCTATTTCTAAAACTTGTATAATTCTGAAAAACTATAGCTATTAATAAAAGAAAAATAACATTTTCTTGAGAACTTTTAAAAGAGATTCGAATTTAGATTCGATTCACTTTATATATTATTTTAAAGAATAATTATCTTCTTCTCTGCAAAATCGCTCAAACTCTTTCATTTCATAATCAGACGAAGCTCTGTAATAAAAAGTAATAAAAGCTTCTTTACTGGCCTATATTAATATTTCATTTTCTTTAAAATGGTCTTGAATAAAACATACAGCATCATTTCATCAGTATAAAAAACTTCCAAATATTGTAACATCTTCATGCATAAATGGGCGAAATTGTTATCGAATTAATGCTGGAAAAATATTTTTTTTAATCAACCTACATCTTAATAACTAAAAACTCAGATCTTCTGTTTGCTTGATGTTCTTCTTCTGTACATTGAACACCATCAGCACATTTATTTACCAATTCTTTTTCACCGTATCCTTTAGCTTTTAGGCGATTTTTATTAATACCTTGCGATACTAACCAATCCATAGTTGATTTAGCTCTTTTATCTGATAGTACCTGATTATATTTAAATGTTTGTCGTGAATCAGTATGAGCACGAATTTCCATTTCAAGAGTTGGATTTTGTTCTAAGACATCTAGTATTTTGGCTAATTCTATTTCTGCGTCTCGACGGATGTCCCATTTATTTAAATCAAAATAGATTTCTTTTATATTAAAGGCTTTAAATAAATCATCACCAATAGTAACAGCCTTAACAGCTTTTTCAATCTCAATTTTCACAAAAGTTTGCCCAGATTCTTCCGCAGTGATTACTGGAGTTTCCATTGTAAGATACTCCTCTTTATCTGTTTTAATATAATATTTAGAATTGCATTTTACTTGTCCAAAATCAAACTTACCATCTTTATCTGTCCTTGTTTCTCTTAGCATATTAAAATTAGCATCTGAAAGAGTAACTTTGACATCTGCCAAAGGTATTTTGGTTTCTTTATCTGTTATAATTCCTGATATTTTTTGCTCACATTCTAATTTTCTTATTTCTTTAAAATTGTAAATATCATCTCCCCCACGTCCGCCTTCTCTGTTGGAAGTCACATACCCAATTCTACTACTTTCATTAATTAAAAATCCAAAATCATCATAAGAACTATTTAATGGCTCACCTACATTTTGAACTTCTTTAAAACTTCCATCACTTTCTAGTTTGGACATAAATACATCTAATCCTCCAAGTCCTGGATGTCCATCTGAAGCAAAATACAATTCACCACTCGGAGTAATCATTGGAAACGTTTCTCTCCCTTCGGTATTAATTACATTGCCTAAATTAATAGGTTTTCCGTAACTTCCATTGTCATTGATAGCTACCTTAAATAAATCCGATTGCCCCAAAGTACCAGGCATGTCTGATGCAAAATACAATGTTTTATCATCGGCACTCAATGCTGGATGTGCCACACTATACTCGTTACTATTAAATGGCAAATCTTGTATATCTATCCATTTATCATCTTTTAACGTTGCTTTATATAATTTGAGTAAAATTGATTTTTTAGAATCTTCTCCTTTTTTTCCACCCAAAAAATTATTTCTAGTAAAGTAAACTGTTTTTAAATCTTTGGTAAAAACTGGTGTTGATTCATGAAATTTTGAATTTAGATTACCCCCAAATCTTTCAGGTGTCACTAATTCACCTGCAGCATCTACATTAGCATCATATAAGTTGGTATACCCTTCTCCTGTCCATGAATTTTTGCCTCCTTTGAATCTGGAAGTATCCCTTGCAGATGCAAACACTATTTTGTCTTTATAAAAAGCACTTCCATAATCAGAGTACTTAGAATTAACATCACCTGCATTTTCGATAGTAAATCTCCCTGAGTTTTTCTTAATTTGAGCTAAATAATCTTTTTGAGAAACTGCTAATTTTGCTCTCAAATCATTACCGTTTCTTTCATTAAATTTTGCCAGCATCTCATCGGCTTTTTTATAATCCTTTATTGCTTTTAATGTTTGTGCATAGCGAAAATAATATTCTGGAGCATCATCCTTAGTAAAGCCAAATAATTTAGCATACCATTTTTCAGCATTAACTAAATCGCCTTTGAAATAATAAGAATCTCCTAATTTTTGCAACATCTCTTGTGATACGTATCCCTTCTCAATAATTCGCTCATACGTTTTTATTGCTTCTACATAAGCAAATTTATTATATTCTTTATCCGCTTTGGTTTCCTCTAATTTTTGGGATTGCATCATATTTATTGATGAAATAAATACGAATACCAGAAGTGTAATTTTATTTCTCATAATTATAATTTATTTAGAAAAATCTTGGTGACAATATTCGACTCTGATCTTTAAACAATTCAAATCTCAAAAAAACTTCATGAGAACCAGAATTGTAATTTCCTAAATTAGTTGTATCCAAATCATATCCATATCCAATATACATTTTTTCATTAATTTGAAATCCAGCCAAAAAACTCATGGCCGCACTCCATCGCCATGCAGCTCCAACGACAAATTTATCATTGATTAAAAAATTTCCCGAAACATCTAGCTGCCAAGGTGCTCCCTGAGTAATTTTATTTAAAAAAGTAGGCTTGAATTTTAAACTGGGACTCAAATCAAATACATATCCCCCCATAAAATAGATATTCATTTTTTCTTCATAAACGGCTATATCATTATTATTATACATCTTAGTTTGTAATAAGCTGGGAGAAGATAAACCTAAATACATCTTATCTGAATAAAAATAGGCTCCAGCACCAACATTTGGTGAAAAATAATTATCCATATCCTGTAGCGATGCATCTCCTTGATTCTTTATGTTTAATTTATTCGCATTCAAATTGAATAAACTTGCAGTCGCTTTTATTCCAAATGATAGTCTATACGTTTCTGATGTTTCAATCGTGTATGATAGATCTCCAGAAATAGTATTATTAACTGTTGGACCAATACGGTCATTCACAATAGACACTCCAAAACCTAATTTGCTATTTTCAATAGGTGAATTTAGAGATAATGTATTGGTGACTGGGGCTCCATCTAGCCCAACCCATTGTGATCGGTACAATCCAAAAATACTCATCACACCACGTGAACCTGCATAAGCTGGATTGACATTGATCGTATTGTACATATATTGTGTATACTGAACATCTTGCTGTGAATAACACAAAAAACTCAGTAGCATTATGGCTAAATTTATAAATATTGATCTCATACGTTTAGATGTTTAAACAAATATTAGAAAATAGAAACTCCTTTAATTATATGTTATCTTGTTAAATATAAATATCCATTTTTGACTATATCATTACCTCCATCGGATTTGATTTTCAAGACGTAGTAGTAAGTACCTGATGGCAACTCTGATGATTGATTAATAGTATCTCTTCCTTCAGAAACACCATTAAAAACACCAGTGATGTTATCATAATTTGTTCTCTCAAATACTTTGATTCCCCAACGGTTATAAACCTCTACTGTATTCGAAGTATAACATGGTTCAGTAATGTTTTCAATAAAGAAAAAGTCATTTTGTCCATCATTATTTGCTGATATTCCGTTATAGATATTTATGCTAGCACAAGGCAGTACTACACAGTTTAATACAACTGGGATCGTAATTTCAACAGCCTTTGGACAATTGAGATCATTATTATTGTATTTTACCACATAATCACCAATTTGCAATCCAAAAGGAGTAAAAATACCTGTTGTTGCATTAAATGCACTCGAAGCACCAGACATAACTGTCCAAGTTCCTGTTGGAACTATAATATCAGGATATTTGGATTTTATTAAATTTATTAAATCCAATGACAAGCTACTATCACTGTTACACTGCTGATCTAATGTTAATGTCTCAGAATAATTAGGAGTTGTTACTTTTACAATTTGCGTATACACATTACTGTTATTACACAAATCACTTGCTCTCCAAGTTCGGGAAATAGTATAAGTCCCTTTAGAATCTTTATCTGAAATTGTTTGTGTGAAACTTACATTCGCTGAACTACAATTATCAATGGCTGTAAGTATAACTGCTACCGGAATATTTGAACATTCAACAGTTACATTTGCTGGTAATGCTTCTACAAATGTTGGAGCTGATGTATCTTGCACAGTAATGGTCTGAGTATGTGTTATACTATTATTTGAAGAATCCATCAACACCCAAGTCCTTGTTATTACATAATTACCTGGACAGCTCCCTGCTGTAATTATTTCATTATAAGTAACTGTAGTACTTCCACATGAGTCACTACCAGCTAAAATTGGAGCAACAGGAATATTGGTACAATTTACTGTTATGTTGTTTGGTAAACTGGATGTCCAAACTGGATTAGTAGTGTCTGTTACATTAATTGTTACTTTTGCTACATCACAAATATTTAGTGCGCTACTGCAAATTCTATAAGTAAATGTATAGACTCCTTTGCTTAAAGTACCAGTTACCTTAATGTCACCATTATTATCAATGTTTATATTAGGATAACTACCTGTTAAAATAGTCAAATCAACATGGCTATCTATGGACGTATTTACAAATATAATACCCAAAGCATCGTTAGTGAATATATTACCAACTAAGCTAGCAGAACCGCAAGCAACAATACTATATGGATCATCCTTTGCTTTCAATATTAATGTTGTAGTACAGGTCGGACAGGTTGTGTTTGTTGGACAAGTGGTACAAGGTGTTGGATCTGTTGAAGTCGCTGTCACTGGATTATTACTTGGATCTGTAGCTGTAATTGTGGCTAAATTATAAACCAATTTTGCATCAATATCTGCCTGAGTGATCGTATGAATCGCTGTGAAAGTACTCGCATTTGAAGCCCCAACTGCTAAGGTAGCCAACGGGCCTCCGCTTACTGTTGCATTGTTATCGGTAACTGTGATATTGCTTAGGGTAACATTTCCGGTATTGGTAACTACAAAACTGTACACAACAGTATCTCCTACACTTGTGATTCCGTCTGAATTGTTATCAACATACAAACCGTCTTTGGTGATTTTAATACTCGGAGAAGTGGTCAATGTTGTTGTAGTACAGGTCGGACAGGTTGTGTTTGTTGGACAAGTAGTACAAGGTGTTGGATCTGTTGAAGTCGCTGTCACTGGATTATTGCTCGGATCTGTAGCATTTATTGTGGCTAAATTATAAACCAATTTAGCATCAATATCTGCCTGAGTGATTGTATGAATCGCTGTGAAAGTACTCGCATTTGATGCTCCAACTGCTAAGGTAGCCAACGGGCCTCCGCTTACTGTTGCATTGTTATCGGTAACTGTGATATTACTTAAGGTAACATTTCCAGTATTGGTAACTACAAAACTGTACACGACAGTATCTCCTACACTTGTGATTCCGTCTGAATTGTTATCAACATACAAACCATCTTTGGTGATTTTAATACCAGGAGAAGTGGTCAGTGTTGTTGTAGTACAGGTCGGACAAGCTGTGTTTGTTGGACAAGTGGTACAAGGTGTCGGATCTGTTGAAGTCGCTGTCACCGGATTATTACTTGGATCTGTAGCTGTAATTGTTGCTAAATTATAAACCAATTTTGCATCAATATCTGCCTGAGTGATCGTATGAATCGCTGTGAAAGTACTCGCATCTGAAGCTCCAACTGCTAAGGTAGCCAACGGGCCTCCGCTTACTGTTGCATTATTATCGGTAACTGTGATATTTCTTAAAGTAACATTTCCAGTATTGGTAACTACAAAACTGTACACGACAGTATCTCCTACACTTGTGATTCCGTCTGAATTGTTATCAACATACAAACCATCTTTGGTGATTTTAATACCAGGAGAAGTGGTCAATGTTGTTGTAGTACAGGTTGGACATGTTGTGTTTGTTGGACAAGTAGTACAAGGTGTTGGATCTGTTGAAGTCGCTGTCACTGGATTATTACTTGGATCTGTAGCATTAATTGTTGCTAAATTATAAACCAATTTTGCATCAATATCTGCCTGAGTGATCGTATGAATCGCTGTGAAAGTACTCGCATTTGATGCTCCAACTGCTAAGGTAGCCAACGGGCCTCCGCTTACTGTTGCATTATTATCGGTAACTGTGATATTACTTAAGGTAACATTTCCAGTATTGGTAACTACAAAACTGTACATAACAGTATCTCCTACACTTGTGATTCCGTCTGAATTGTTATCAACATACAAACCATCTTTGGTGATTTTAATACCAGGAGAAGTGGTCAGTGTTGTTGTAGTACAGGTCGGACAAGCTGTGTTTGTTGGACAAGTGGTACAAGGTGTCGGATCTGTTGAAGTTGCTGTCACTGGATTATTACTTGGATCTGTAGCATTAATTGTTGCTAAATTATAAACCAATTTAGCATCAATATCTGCCTGAGTGATCGTATGAATCGCTGTGAAAGTACTCGCATCTGAAGCTCCAACTGCTAAGGTAGCCAACGGGCCTCCGCTTACTGTTGCATTATTATCAGTAACTGTGATATTGCTTAAGGTAACATTTCCGGTATTGGTAACTACAAAACTGTACACAACAGTATCTCCTACACTTGTGATTCCGTCTGAATTGTTATCAACATACAAACCATCTTTGGTGATTTTAATACCAGGAGAAGTGGTCAATGTTGTTGTAGTACAGGTTGGACATGTTGTGTTTGTTGGACAAGTAGTACAAGGTGTTGGATCTGTTGAAGTCGCTGTCACTGGATTATTACTTGGATCTGTAGCATTAATTGTTGCTAAATTATAAACCAATTTTGCATCAATATCTGCCTGAGTGATCGTATGAATCGCTGTGAAAGTATTCGCATCTGAAGCTCCAACTGCTAAGGTAGCCAACGGGCCTCCGCTTACTGTTGCATTATTATCAGTAACTGTGATATTGCTTAAGGTAACATTTCCGGTATTGGTAACTACAAAACTGTACACAACAGTATCTCCTACACTTGTGATTCCGTCTGAATTGTTATCAACATACAAACCATCTTTGGTGATTTTAATACCAGGAGAAGTGGTCAATGTTGTTGTAGTACAGGTTGGACATGTTGTGTTTGTTGGACAAGTAGTACAAGGTGTTGGATCTGTTGAAGTCGCTGTCACTGGATTATTACTTGGATCTGTAGCATTAATTGTTGCTAAATTATAAACCAATTTTGCATCAATATCTGCCTGAGTGATCGTATGAATCGCTGTGAAAGTATTCGCATCTGAAGCTCCAACTGCTAAGGTAGCCAACGGTCCTCCGCTTACTGTTGCATTATTATCGGTAACTGTGATATTGCTTAGGGTAACATTTCCAGTATTGGTAACTACAAAACTGTACACAACAGTATCTCCTACACTTGTGATTCCGTCTGAATTGTTATCAACATACAAACCATCTTTGGTGATTTTAATACCAGGAGAAGTGGTCAGTGTTGTTGTAGTACAGGTTGGACATGTTGTGTTTATTGGACAAGTAGTACAAGGTGTTGGATCTGTTGAAGTCGCTGTCACTGGATTATTGCTCGGATCTGTAGCATTTATTGTGGCTAAATTATAAACCAATTTAGCATCAATATCTGCCTGAGTGATCGTATGAATCGCTGTGAAAGTACTCGCATCTGAAGCTCCAACTGCTAAAGTAGCCAACGGGCCTCCGCTTACTGTTGCATTGTTATCAGTAACTGTGATATTGCTTAAGGTAACATTTCCGGTATTGGTAACTACAAAACTGTACACAACAGTATCTCCTACACTTGTGATTCCGTCTGAATTGTTATCAACATACAAACCATCTTTGGTGATTTTAATACCAGGAGAAGTGGTCAGTGTTGTTGTAGTACAGGTTGGACATGTTGTGTTTATTGGACAAGTAGTACAAGGTGTTGGATCTGTTGAAGTCGCTGTCACTGGATTATTGCTCGGATCTGTAGCATTTATTGTGGCTAAATTATAAACCAATTTAGCATCAATATCTGCCTGAGTGATCGTATGAATCGCTGTGAAAGTACTCGCATCTGAAGCTCCAACTGCTAAAGTAGCCAACGGGCCTCCGCTTACTGTTGCATTGTTATCAGTAACTGTGATATTGCTTAAGGTAACATTTCCGGTATTGGTAACTACAAAACTGTACACAACAGTATCTCCTACACTTGTGATTCCGTCTGAATTGTTATCAACATACAAACCGTCTTTGGTTATTCTTATACTTGGAACATTTGGATCTATTATGTTTATTGTAACTGTTGCTTGATCACAATTTGTAGGATGCAATTTTTCACAAATTTGATATACCAAAGCGTAATTTCCTGCAGTTATACCTGGTGCAACTATTACATCTGTTCCTGATAAAGTAATATTTGGATCAGTAGAAGAAATAAAAGTTAAGTTCACTTGAGATATAGTTACCGGTTGTCCATTTAAGGTATCATTTGTCAAAACATTAGTTACAGCAATCCCGCCAACTGTAGCATATATTAATCCACCAGTATCGTCATTTGCAACAATTGCATTAACAGGAACTGGAGTAACTGTTGATGTATTATTGATCATATTAAAATCTGATTCAGTCCCAGTAATAGTTGCTGTATTAGCGTAATTACCAGCATCTTTTACTATTGCTGTAATAGTTAAAGTCTGATTAACATTTACAGTCATATTACCAATTGTCCACACGCCAGTTGCACTATCATAAGCTCCTGTTGATACTGTTGAACTTACATAAGAGTAGCCTGTTGGTAGTACATCATTTACAACAACACCAGTAGCGTCACTAGGACCTGCATTACTTGCAGTAATAGTAAAAATTACATTTGAACCCACAACTGGAGCGTTATTACTAACAGTTTTAACAACACCTAAATCTGAACTAGCGCAATTCAGCGATCCAGAACCTCCGCTATTACTGTCTTTTGTATTTACAAATGCTCCATAAACATTAATATTCGTAATTACACTGGCGAGAGAATTAACTGTAATTCTTATTTCATCAAATGGTAATGTTGCTTTGAAACCAACATTATGGAAACCAGGACCACTTCCTAAAACCGGAACTACTAAAGATAATCCTAGTAATTGGCCTCCTGTTCTTGATTGCTGAAGTACTCCGTTATTATAAGTCGAAATTGTGAGTGATTGAAATAAATTTAATTCTACTAAATTATTTAAATCTCTAATTGTGAAACCTGCGAATGTACCAGTTGGATATGTAAATAATTGGTCTTTTACAGCAATAGAACCAGTTGCCAAAACACCTACATCTAATGTAATATTTGCAAAATCTGTAGTACTTGCTGTTAGCACATTGTTGCTATTGTTAACAGTACAAGCCGCACAAACTACGCCAGATACCCCAGATCTATCACTATCAATAAAAACTGGAAAATCAGGATTTGTTAAAGCATAAGTTTGATTACATAAAACTGTAGGTACGCAGAATTTTTGAAACAAAGCACCATATACTTTTGTATCTCCTAAAGTTACTGCACCAGTATTATTAAAACTGATTTTTACTTCATCAAAAGCCGTAGTTGTCGTAAAACCAATTGTTTTTCTGCCTGTTGAAACTAATAAATCAGTTCCCACAGAAACTAAAGCACCTGTACCAGATTTTATTTCTTTTACAGTTCCATTCAAATAAGTAGTTACTGTAATTGCATTTAAAGCATCAACACTTAACAGACCTGAACTTTCTATATCAAATCCAGCAAAATTACCCGCTGGATAATCTGTTATTTGATCTTTGACAGAAATACTTCCACTAGAACCAACACTTGCAGTTAGGCTTACCAGAGCATAATTTGTAAGATTGGTATCGATTAAATTATCAACATTGGTTATGGAACATAAAGCACAAGTTAAGCCACTAATTCCTGTATTAACCCCATTAATAAAAACAGGATATGTAGGAGCAGTCATTGTTGTTGGAGTGTTACAAGGTAAAGTGGGACCAGCGCAAAAATTTTCAAAAACAGCATTATATACTTTGGTAGAACCTAAATTAATACCCGCTACTTGATTAATTGAAATTTGTACTTCATCAAAATTCATTGTTGAAACAAACCCAACTTTATAACGATCATTATTATTTAGTAAATTGCCATTAACCAATAAATTATTTCCAGAAAATTGTTCTTTAAAAGCTCCTTTGAGGTAGGTTCTAATGGTAACATTTCCTAAAGCACTAATGTCAACCAAATTGGAGTTTGAAATTTCAAATCCTGCATATGTACCAGAAGGATAATTGGTTGCCTGATTTTTTACTGAAATACTTCCAGAACTAGCAACCCCAACCAAAACAGATATGCTTGCAAAATCGTTAGTATCTGCTGTTAATACGTTGTTTGTATTAGTTACACTTCCAGCTCCTAATCCAAAAATTCCAGTATGAGATGTTTCAATTATTGTTGGAAAAAGAGGATAATTCATAGCTGTAGGTACATTACAACTTAAATTAGGGCCAGGACAATATGTAGTGATAACAGGATAATAAATATTAGTAGAAGTCACTAGTCCTGCTAAACTATTAATGCTAATTTCAACACTATCAAAAACTTCTGTCGTGTTAAAACCAACTATATAGTCACCAGGATTTGATAACAAATTTAAACTTACAAGTGATCCTCCTGTCGTGGTTTCTTTTAAAACACCTCCTAGATAAGTTTTAATAGAAATACCATTTAATAAATTTACAGATAATACTCCGCCACTTGGTTTGATTCTATAACCCACGAATGATCCTGCAGCGTAAGTATCGTTACCATCAACCACTTTAATACTATGAGTTACCCCTAAACCAATAGTTGTAACAGCAGTCGCAAAATTACTTAAATTGGAATCAATAACATTTCCCGAACCTGTGACCCCACATAATAAACAACCTGTTGTGGAAGTACTAACTGATAAATCGTCAAATGAACCTGGAACCATTGGAATTGGCTCTACCGAATTACATTGTGCTGAAACGGAAAGATAAGACAAGACAAAAATTAAAAAGTATCCAATTTTTCGAAATGTCGATTCAAATAATCTGAATAGTAGAGGAAATTTGTCAATAAGATTAATCGAGAAGCTGACGTAATTTTTCTTCATAATATAGATTTTAAAATTTTACTTACTACTAAATTAATGAGGTACATTTCTCAAACGTTAATCCAAAAAACAATCAAAAGAAATGCACTCGAGGCAATATTATCATTCATTAAATATTAATAGAATAGGTTTAAGATTTAGGAAAGGCGAATAAATCTATTTTGATTGTTTTATAAAGTTAGTCTAGTGTTAATTTTATATCCGATAAATACTACGAAGATAAACCTATAAAAATGCAGAATTAAAACTATACGGATATTGACATTTTTCAATTAAAAATGGACTTATTCCTACAGTAATTCAGAACAATATGACTACAAAAAATACTGAAAATCAATAAAATAAAACAATCTAAAGTATTTTACGCCTATTTTAACAATAAATTATTACGTAATTATGTAAAAAAAAACTACATTTAAAGTAGTTTTTTAAAAAAATATCCGTCAAAAAAAAGTCAATAAATATGTTTAAACCTTTTTTTATAAAAAAAATCAAGCATACAGATATCCATATATTATTGGTAATTATATTTATGTCTTGCTTATCTATAATTATAATAAACTTTTATACAATAAAAATTTTATCCAGTTGTAGAGCTTATGTAAATGGAGAATCACACTACTCAAAAGGTCAAAAAGATGCAATCAGACATTTAATAACATATTTATATACAGAAAATAATGCACAATGGCAATTATACAAAACCGAATTAAATGTTCCCATAGGCGATGGAAATGCAAGAAGAGCTTTAATAAATAATCAAAAAATTGAAATTATTAAAGACGGATTTAGAGCTGGTAGAAATCACGAAGAAGATTTAGACGATTTAATCTGGCTTTTTATAAATTTTAAAGATGTTTCATTTTTCAAAAAAGCCATAAATGAATGGAATCAAGCTGATATTTTAATTAATCAAACAAATGCTATTGGTCTTGAAATTAAAAGAAAAATTAAAAAATCAAATTTAAGTCCTGATGAACAACGAAACATTTTATCTAGCCTAAGTGATATAAGTGATAAACTAACTGTTAGAGAAAGAAATTTCTCCAACCTTTTAGGAGAAGGGACACGAATAATTAAATTCTATCTTACATTAGTTAATATCTTTTTTGTATTAATAATTTTTAGTTGTGTAAGCCTTTATTACTTAAAAATGATTAGAAGAATACTTTTATCAAAACAAAAAATTAAAGAAAATAATCAGCAATTACAGTCAACAATTAAAGATTTAGAACAAACAAAAGAAGATTTATCTAAAGAAATATTCCAACAAAAAAAAATAATTGGTACGATCAGCCATGATATTAAAAGTCCATTAAAGTATATTGTTTTAATTGGCAACTATCTGTGTGCCGAAACGCAAAAGGACAGCAGTTCAATTTCTCATAAATATGCCAGTTCAATATTAAAATCATCTTCACAACTATATGAATTTACTAAAGTATTAGTAGAATATTCTAACATATACATTGAAGATAAAAATCATAAAAAAAGAAACTATTCATTTTATTACTTAGCACATAAAAAAGTAGAGTTATTTAAAGAAATTGCCAATAGTAAAAACATAATTATAATAAATAATATAGACAAAAAAATGCTTTGTCATACCAACATCAATATCATTTCTATCATCATTCATAACCTCTTAGATAATGCAATAAAAAATACTAATGATGGCCAAATAGAAATAAATGCAACTACTGATGATGAAAAATTAATTTTTTCTATAAAAGATTCAGGAGTAGGCATGGATAGTAATTTGATAGAATATTATACAAATCGTTTCAAAAATAAAGAATCAGAAAAACTAATACTAAACAATTTTGGAGTTGGATTACATTTTGTTCTAGAGTTACTTATTATCCTCAAAGGAAATATTACATTTTCGAGTGGTGATAAAAAAGGAACTTTGGTAACTATTGAAGTAAATCATTAATTATAAAACCCCTCTACTATGCCTCAAAAAATACTAATCGTTGATGATCATTTAGTTGTAAGAACAGGTGTTTCAATTATTCTTGGTGAATATTTTAAAGAAGTTGAGTTTTTCACAATTGAAAATTTCCCAGAAACTATTGATTTTTTAAAAGAAAACGAAGTTAAATTAATAATTCTCGATATAAATATTCCCGGGGGAAAAAATAAAGAGATGATTTCGGCAATTCGAGAAATACAACCTAATATAAAAATATTAATTTTTTCTGGCTATGAAGAATCTAGTCATGCCTACCAATATATACTAGCTGGAGCTAATGGATATTTAAATAAATTAAGTGATAAAGAAACTATCGTCCTTGCTGTTGAATCAATATTGAAAACTGGTAATTATGTTTCATTTGAAATTATGAACACTATAATTAAAGCAAGCACACATAAGGGATCAATGAATCCTCTTGATAAATTATCAAAAAGAGAATTAGAAATCTCCGAATTATTATTAGAAGGTAATGGTAATCTAGAAATTGCTAATAAATTAAATATACAAATGACAACAGTAAGTACTCATAAGAATAAAATATTCAGTAAACTTAATATCAAAAATATAATAGAATTAATTGGCGTTTTCAACAAGTATATAATCTAAGTTATTGATACTTTTTTATTTTAAATTTAACACAATCCGAGACTCTATTGCATTAAATAAATTCTAGCAATATAATACTTTAATGCTAAAATAAAAGCTATTAGATCTCAATTTAGAGGAGTAAGAAAGATAGATTTCTTCTATTCAGATTATCTAATCTTTTTGCTTAATCCTCAACTTTTGCAACTGATCCATAATGCTATCGTTTTAAAACTGGATTTTTTCCAAACAAAAAACCCTGTTTCAGATTGAAACAGGGTTTTTATAAAAAAAGGCAGCGACATACTCTCCCACATAACTGCAGTACCATCTGCGCAGGCGGGCTTAACTACTCTGTTCGGGATGGGAAGAGGTGAGCCCCGCCGCAATAACCACCTTAAGGTTGTTAGTTGCTTTGGACAACTTGTTTATTGATGATAGCCTGTCAACCGACAACTATCAACCATAAACCAATATTTTAACATACTGAGATAAAGAATATAAAAGTATTTTATTAGAAAGTTTCTCCCCCCGATTTGCATCGGGGGAAAAGGGTGTACATAAGCTTACGGATTATTAGTACTACTCGACTATGACATTACTGCCTTTACATCTATAGCCTATCAACGTGGTCATCTCCCACGATCCTTAAAAGAAATCTCATCTTGTGGTGGGTTTCGCGCTTATATGCTTTCAGCGCTTATCCCTTCCCAACGTAGCTACTCTGCGGTGCCCCTGGCGGGACAACAGATACACTAGAGGTTAGTCCAATTCGGTCCTCTCGTACTAGAATCAGATCCACTCAAATTTCTTGCGCCCACAGTAGATAGAGACCGAACTGTCTCACGACGTTCTGAACCCAGCTCGCGTGCCACTTTAATGGGCGAACAGCCCAACCCTTGGGACCTTCTCCAGCCCCAGGATGTGACGAGCCGACATCGAGGTGCCAAACCCCCCCGTCGATATGAGCTCTTGGGGGAGATCAGCCTGTTATCCCCGGCGTACCTTTTATCCTTTGAGCGATGGCCCTTCCATGCGGAACCACCGGATCACTATGCTCTACTTTCGTACCTGATCGACCTGTATGTCTCTCAGTCAAGCTCCCTTATGCCATTGCACTCTACGCACGGTTACCAAGCGTACTGAGGGAACCTTTAGAAGCCTCCGTTACTCTTTTGGAGGCGACCACCCCAGTCAAACTACCCACCAAGCAATGTCCCCCACAAAATGGGGTTAGGCCTCAGATAAACAAAGGGTTGTATTTCAACAATGACTCCACAACGCCTAGCGACGCCACTTCACAGTCTCCAACCTATCCTACACATCATTTATCCAAGGTCAATACTAAGCTATAGTAAAGGTGCACAGGGTCTTTTCGTCCCACTGCGGGTAAACGGCATCTTCACCGTTACTACAATTTCACCGAGCTCATGGCTGAGACAGTGTCCAGATCGTTACACCATTCGTGCAGGTCGGAACTTACCCGACAAGGAATTTCGCTACCTTAGGACCGTTATAGTTACGGCCGCCGTTTACTGGGGCTTCAATTCAATGCTTCTCCGAAGATAACATCTCCTCTTAACCTTCCAGCACCGGGCAGGTGTCAGGCCCTATACTTCATCTTACGATTTTGCAGAGCCCTGTGTTTTTGATAAACAGTCGCCTGGACCTCTTCACTGCGGCCCCGATTACTCGGGGCGACCCTTCTCCCGAAGTTACGGGTCTATTTTGCCTAATTCCTTAGCCATGAATCTCTCGAGCACCTTAGGATTCTCTCCTCGACTACCTGTGTCGGTTTGCGGTACGGGTACTAATTACCTGAAGTTTAGAGGTTTTTCTTGGAAGCCCTTAGGCGCACTATCTCTTTGTCCGAAGACTCCGAGTACTATCGTATTTCCCCAAGCCGCGTGGATTTGCCTGCGCAGCTTATAGGTAGGTACTTCAACGAACTATTCCGTCAGTTCGCGGCGCTTTCATCACTCCGTCACCCCATCACAGTAATTAGTAGTACGGGAATATTAACCCGTGGTCCATCGACTGTCCCTTTCGGGTTCGCCTTAGGTCCCGACTAACCCACAGCTGATTAGCATAGCTGTGGAAACCTTAGTCTTTCGGTGTGCGGGTTTCTCGCCCGCATTATCGTTACTTATGCCTACATTTTCTTTTCTAACCAGTCCAGCATGCTTTACAACACACCTTCAACCCTGTTAGAATGCTCCCCTACCACTTGTAATAAATTACAAATCCATAGCTTCGGTAATATGTTTATGCCCGATTATTATCCATGCTCGTCCGCTCGACTAGTGAGCTGTTACGCACTCTTTAAATGAATGGCTGCTTCCAAGCCAACATCCTAGCTGTCTGGGCAGACAAACCTCGTTCTTTCAACTTAACATATATTTGGGGACCTTAGCTGATGGTCTGGGTTCTTTCCCTCTCGGACTTGGACCTTAGCACCCAAGCCCTCACTGCATAAAAACATTATATAGCATTCGGAGTTTGTCAGGAATTGGTAGGCGGTGAAGCCCCCGCATCCAATCAGTAGCTCTACCTCTATATAACTTATAATATGCGCTGCACCTAAATGCATTTCGGGGAGTACGAGCTATTTCCGAGTTTGATTGGCCTTTCACCCCTACCCACAGGTCATCCGAAGACTTTTCAACGTCAACCGGTTCGGACCTCCACACTGTGTTACCAGCGCTTCATCCTGCCCATGGGTAGATCACACGGTTTCGCGTCTAACACTACTGACTAAAGCGCCCTATTCAGACTCGCTTTCGCTACGGATCCATGGCTTAACCATTTATCCTTGCCAGCAACGTTAACTCGTAGGCTCATTATGCAAAAGGCACGCCGTCACCCCACAAAAGGGCTCCGACCGCTTGTAAGCGTATGGTTTCAGGATCTATTTCACTCCGTTATTCACGGTTCTTTTCACCTTTCCCTCACGGTACTGGTTCACTATCGGTCTCTCAGGAGTATTTAGCCTTAGCGGATGGTCCCGCCAAATTCAGACAGGGTTTCACGTGCCCCGCCCTACTCAGGATACCACTATCTATTACATCCCTTACCAATACGAGGCTATCACTCTCTTTGGCGCTACTTTCCAGTAACTTCTTGTTCAGTTTGCATAAAATATCGTGGTCCTACAACCCCAACATTGCCGTAACAACATTGGTTTGGGCTAATCCGCGTTCGCTCGCCACTACTTACGGAATCACTTTTGTTTTCTTCTCCTCCGCCTACTTAGATGTTTCAGTTCAGCGGGTTTGCCCACCTATCGGTGTACTATGTCTTCAACATAGTGGGTTGCCCCATTCAGGTATTTACGGATCGTATCGTGTGTGCCAATCCCCGTAACTTTTCGCAGCTTATCACGCCTTTCATCGCCTCTGAGAGCCAAGGCATCCCCCATACGCCCTTATTTTGCTTATTGTACCAATCATAAAATCAATTATGACCGTTGTTTTTGTCTTTTACTATAAATAGTAAAAAACGCTTTCTACTTTTATTATTTCTTATCTCAATATGTCAATGAACTTTTATCGCTAGTTTAATCCTATTTTTGTTTAATCGTTTAACCGATTCAACAAATAAACAAATCAACTTTTGATTTGTGGAGAATAACGGAGTCGAACCGTTGACCTCCTGCGTGCAAGGCAGGCGCTCTAGCCAGCTGAGCTAATCCCCCAATTTAATTATGAATTGTGAATTATGAATTATGAATCTTGTTTCATAACCTCTCAACTCTAGAATTTCCTTTTTATTAAGCTTAAATAGTTGTCTCGGACAGACTCGAACTGTCGACCCCTACATTATCAGTGTAGTACTCTAACCAGCTGAGCTACGAGACACTCTTTATTCTTAAATTGTAACAGTCGTTGCAATGCAACGTCTATACATTTATTCTTTTTTTTTAAATTAACAGCAAGAGTAATATAATCTTTAATTTGTAACCCATAAATTCTTTGTCTTCTTTCCTTACCGTGTTGATAAATCAACTAACACTAAGGCTCTAGAAAGGAGGTGTTCCAGCCGCACCTTCCGGTACGGCTACCTTGTTACGACTTAGCCCTAGTTACCAGTTTTACCCTAGGCAGCTCCTTGCGGTCACCGACTTCAGGCACCCCCAGCTTCCATGGCTTGACGGGCGGTGTGTACAAGGCCCGGGAACGTATTCACCGGATCATGGCTGATATCCGATTACTAGCGATTCCAGCTTCACGGAGTCGAGTTGCAGACTCCGATCCGAACTGTGACCGGTTTTGTAGATTCGCTCCTGGTCACCCAGTGGCTGCTCTCTGTACCGGCCATTGTAGCACGTGTGTAGCCCAAGGCGTAAGGGCCGTGATGATTTGACGTCATCCCCACCTTCCTCACAGTTTGCACTGGCAGTCTCGTTAGAGTTCCCGACATGACTCGCTGGCAACTAACAACAGGGGTTGCGCTCGTTATAGGACTTAACCTGACACCTCACGGCACGAGCTGACGACAACCATGCAGCACCTTGTAAATTGTCTTGCGAAAAGTCTGTTTCCAAACCGGTCAATCTACATTTAAGCCTTGGTAAGGTTCCTCGCGTATCATCGAATTAAACCACATGCTCCACCGCTTGTGCGGGCCCCCGTCAATTCCTTTGAGTTTCATTCTTGCGAACGTACTCCCCAGGTGGGATACTTATCACTTTCGCTTAGCCACTGAAATTGCTTCCAACAGCTAGTATCCATCGTTTACGGCGTGGACTACCAGGGTATCTAATCCTGTTCGCTACCCACGCTTTCGTCCATCAGCGTCAATCCATTAGTAGTAACCTGCCTTCGCAATTGGTATTCCATGTAATCTCTAAGCATTTCACCGCTACACTACATATTCTAGTTACTTCCTAATAATTCAAGTCTAGCAGTATCAATGGCCGTTCCACCGTTGAGCGATGGGCTTTCACCACTGACTTACTAAACCGCCTACGGACCCTTTAAACCCAATGATTCCGGATAACGCTTGGATCCTCCGTATTACCGCGGCTGCTGGCACGGAGTTAGCCGATCCTTATTCTCACAGTACCGTCAAGACATTACACGTAATGTTGTTTCTTCCTGTGCAAAAGCAGTTTACAATCCATAGGACCGTCATCCTGCACGCGGCATGGCTGGATCAGGCTTGCGCCCATTGTCCAATATTCCTCACTGCTGCCTCCCGTAGGAGTCTGGTCCGTGTCTCAGTACCAGTGTGGGGGATCTCCCTCTCAGGACCCCTACCCATCGTAGCCTTGGTAAGCCGTTACCTTACCAACTAGCTAATGGGACGCATGCTCATCTTTTACCGTTGTAACTTTAATTACATCCTGATGCCAGGTCGTAATACTATGAGGTATTAATCCAAATTTCTCTGGGCTATCCCTCTGTAAAAGGTAGATTGCATACGCGTTACGCACCCGTGCGCCGGTCTCTCATTCCGAAGAACAATACCCCTCGACTTGCATGTGTTAAGCCTGCCGCTAGCGTTCATCCTGAGCCAGGATCAAACTCTTCATCGTATATTGTTTGAATTAGATTAATCTAATTCTAATTATTATTCGACTCAGTCTCTATTGGTCTTTATTCAAATCTATACGATTCTATTACTCTTATTTTATTTGTTCTGATTTACATCAGAACGGCTGTCAATTCAATATGTCTAGGAACGTGTCTTCTTTATTATTTCGCTTTTCGATTGTCTCTCAAAGCGGGTGCAAAAGTAGCAATTTCTTTTTAACTGGCAAGAAAATTTAAAGTTTTTTTTTGAAAAATTTAATTCTCAATTTCTTCTCTTTTTCTTATCAGTATATCAAGGAACGTTGCGTGTTTTGCGGGGTGCAAAAGTAAACTACTCTTTTAAATCTCACAAGCTTTTTTAAATCTTTTTTTGAAAATATTTTTTCACTTTGATTTTGTTAACTTGTCAGTGTTTCTAAGAGCGTAGCGCTTGTTGCGGGTGCAAAAGTACCACGTTTATTCCTTTAAACAATGCCTTTTCTTAACTATTTTTTGTTTATTTTTTAATAGCCTGGTTTGTCGTGGGTTACAGGTGGTGCTTTTTGACGACTTCGTAATTTAGTAGTGCCTTTTATCGCAGCTTTTGCCGTTTTGATGGGATTTGATGCAGTTTTTTGGTTTTAATGCGGGGGATATTGCACTCAAATAGCACACAGATTTTACAGATCAAGCGGATTTACACGGATCTTTCCTTTATTGTTGGGGTTCTTGATTGGCAGTGTCGTGTATTGCGCTGGTACTGCTCGCAGATTTAAAGGATTGTGCGGATTTTTTTTTAATGCTTCTATACTATATATATGTATACCATTCTTTATTATGAAACCTGATGCCCTAGCCCTGATAGTAGTGAAAATCCTTGTGGGCCGGGGTTCGGCCCGCAAGATTGTAACGAATAGCAGGAAATAGCTCCTGAGTATACTTTTTAAAATTAATCGAAACGAATAGCTTTGACTGGGGAAATTTTTGTCACTATATATGATGGTATCAACAATACCAGGGCACAAATTACAACTGTAAGCAAGTTTAATGCCAAGATATATCCTAAGTTAATATAAACAGGGGCCTGAGTAACATAATAATTCTCTGGATTTAATTTTATAATTCCGAATTGTTGCTGTAGTAGCAGCAAGGAGATTCCGATACCGTTACCCCAGATCAATCCTCTTAGTATAAGATAGAAGGCATTATAAAGAAATATTTTCCTTACTGACCAATTGTTAGCTCCCAATGCTTTGAGAATTCCAATCATTTGGGTACGTTCAAGAATTAACACTAACAAAGCAACTACCATATTTATAGTTGCGACTAGTATCATGACTACTAATATTACAATAATATTAAAATCGAAAAGTTGCAACCACTCGAATATGTAACCATATTTCTCAATAATTGTTTTAGTATCTAGCATTGAAGATGTTTTTTCATACACCAGCTCCCCTGTTTCCTTTATTTTATTAAAATCTTTTACGAAAACTTCAAAAGCTCCAATTTGATTGGAGTTCCATTTATTGATTTTCTGAACGTGTCTTATATCACCAATTATATAGGTAGCATCAAATTGTTGAAATCCCGAATTAAAAATACCAGTTATTTTGAATCTTCGAATATTTGGTAATTGATTCTGATCTTCCTTTATAAAGAAGGTATTAAAGGAATCTCCAACTTTTAGCTGTAGTCGATTTGCTAAAAATTGAGAAATTACAACTTCCGGCGTGACCTTTTTAGACAAATCTGGCAATCTTCCAGAAACGAGATACTCTTTTATATTTGTCCATTGATAATCACTTCCTACTCCTTTAAAAATAATTCCTTCAAAAGCAGTTTCAGTTCTAATAATTCCAGCTTTACTAGCTATAGCCTGAATGTGGCTTACTCCAGAAACCGAATTAAACTTTGGGTAAAAATCTTGATTCTTATCTATCGGCGACAATGTAACCTCTGATTGGTTGTTATCGTAGTTTGAAATTATAATATGTCCGTTAAAAGCCGCTATCTTTTCACGAATTTTATTTTGCAGTCCGATACCTGTAGCCACAGAAACTATCATCATTACCATACCGATAGCAATAGCCGATATAGCAATATTAATTATTGGAGCTGATATGCTACTTTTATAATCTTTGGCCGTTATAAGCCTTTTTGCAATAAAATATTCTAAATTCAAATTGATATGAGTTTTATTCACTTATGTCAAAAGTACTGCTTAAACACTAATTGGTAATTATCAATTTATAAAAATCTTTAAAAAACAGATTTTATTTATAAAGTCATTTAGATATTTACTTCAATATTTGGATTTATTGACAAAAGGTGTGTGATGAAATTTTGTTCGTCTTTAGGAGAAATTTTAACCGTTACATCCTCATCAAATGTCAAAACTATTTTATCAAATGAAAAGTATTTTGACTTAATATTGAATTTTCTTCTTTCAATTTTTAAAATTGAGTTTATATTAATGTATTCTGATGGGATTTTTAAAGTTTCATCTCTAATTAAATAACCTCTTGAAAAGAAAGAAAATAAAGGTATAACAATAAACCAATAAAATACAGAAATCCTCCTTTCATTCAAATAAAAGTAGGAATACACAAGAGGTAAAAGAAACAACAATAAATACAAACTGCTTTTTGTTTTGTAATACTTCATAAACATTAAGACTTAATTTATAAAGGTAACTTTTTTTTCATTTCTTCAACTATATTGAAGGCTGCTGGGCAAATTGATACATTCTGCAAAGTCAAATCGGTAATTTGCTGAAATTTCTTTCTGTCAGTATGAGGAAATTCCCGACATGCTTTTGGGCGAACGTCATAAATGAAGCAAGTATTATCCGAATCAAGAAAAGTACAAGGCACACTTTGCAATACATAATCCTTGTCTTCATCAATACGCAAATATTGTTCAATAAACTGTTGTGGTTTCTGTCTCAAAAACTTTGAAACACGCTCAATATCGACTAAAGTAAATAATGGCCCAGTCGTTTTACAACAATTAGCACATTTTAAACAATCTGTTTTCTTGAATTCAACTTCATGAATATCCAGCATTATATAATCTAAATTCTTAGGTGTTTTCTTTTTTAACTTATCGAAATACTTTTTGTTTTCGATATGCTTATCTTTGGCTAGTTTTCCTAATTCGTTTAAAGCTGGTTTCAAAATTCAAATTTAATGTTGTGCCTACAAAAGTAAACAACTTCTCTATTAATAACTAAAAACAACAAAGCGATTGCTTTGTTCCATACCCATACTATGAAAGATCTTTTCGGAAAAGCCATACTCGATTACCAAACAAATAATTCTCCTGAAGATTTAATTACCGAAACTTCTATTTCTGAGGCTGATGAGATGAGCATTGCCTACCTTTTTAGAACATATGATGAAATGCCGAAATTAGAGCAAAAAGCATTACAACTGGCCAGAGGTAAAGTTCTAGATGTGGGTTGTGGAGCAGGAAGTCATAGTTTGACTTTACAAAACGACCGGAATCTAGAAGTAATTTCAATAGATATCTCGCCTAATGCTATTCAAGCTTGTGAACTTCGTGGTTTAAAAAATACAAAAGTTCAAGATATAATGACATTTGAAAACCAAAAATTTGACACAATTTTATTATTGATGAATGGCACAGGGATATTTCGAACATTAAACGAAACACCTCTATTTTTACAAAAACTAAAAAGTTTACTAAATCCAAACGGACAAATTCTCATTGACTCGTCTGACATAATTTATATGTTTGACGATGATGAAGACGGAGGTAAATGGATTCCAAGCAATGGCTATTATGGCGAATTGACTTTTACTGTTTCTTATAAAAATGAAAAAGAAGCTGCATTTCCGTGGCTCTATCTTGACTATAACACCTTACAGAATGCTGCATTTGCAAATGGATTTCAATGTGAGCTAATATATGATGGAGAACATTATGATTATTTAGCAAGACTCTCTATTTAAAAACAAAAGACCAAATGCTAAATTACATTTGGTCTTTGATATTATGACTCATCGCTATTTTAAATACAGGAGGCAAAAATAATTAACCTGCAATTTTTATAGGCAATTCATAAAGCACTCTGACTTTCACACCCCTATTCTCACCCGAAGACCATCTAGGAAACAAACTTATAACTCTTTTAGCTTCAGCTCCAGTACCATCACCTAGATCTTTAACCACTTTTATATTGGTAATTGTACCATCAATCTCAATAATAAAAGCAACTTTTAGAGTTCCACCGTTCCCTTCATACTCAGGCATTTTATAGTTTTTACCAATAAAAGCCATTAAAGCACTGTTTCCACCTGGAAACTCAGGTCTCACCTCTACCTCTTCATAATTATAGGGTGCATCATCAACGTAAGTAGAAGTTGCTTGTGCTGAAGCAAAACTCACAATAAACAAAGTAAATACAGAAAGTAGATTTTTTTTCATGGGCAGGTTAATTTATATATTGTATTTTAAAAACAGAAGCATTTTAGTAAATATATACAAAAACATACTGTTAAGTATCAAATATAAAAAAATAACGAAAAAATTTTACTGTATTCTCATGTGATATAATTAACTACTTAAGCGTAAATAAGTTAAATAAATGTTCATTTATTTAAAATTAACAAGAAAAGAAATCATTAGAGGATAAATAACTAAAAAACTTATAGTGAAATATGTTTTTTTTATATAACAAAAAAAATGTTAGACAATCCTAAAAACTGCTCTCAGTTTAAAAAAAATAATTAAGACACTTTTAAGGTATATTTAAATACTTGTGAGTTTGTAACGATACACGCCATTTAGGATTGTTCATTACATAATCAACAATGAGTGGTGTCATTTCTTCTTTTTTACTCCATTCTGGCTGAAGAAAAAGAATTGCATTAAAATTCACCTTTTCAGCTTGCTCTTCTGCAAAAATAAAATCATGTTTGTTATAAATAATTACTTTAAGCTCATCAGCATTATCATAAACTGTTACTGTTGGTAATTTATTTTTTTTGGGAGAAAGGCAAATCCAATCCCAAGTTCCACTTAGGGGATAAGCTCCTGAAGTTTCTATATGGACTCTTAGTTTATTCTCTTTTAAGTTTTGAGTTAAAGGCCCCATATCCCACATTAAAGGTTCCCCTCCAGTAATCACAATTGTATCAGCATACTTAGATGCATTTTCTACTATCAAATCAATTTTTGTCGGTGGATGCAACTCAGCATTCCAACTTTCTTTAACATCACACCAGTGGCAACCAACATCACACCCTCCAATTCTCACAAAATAAGCTGCAGTTCCAGTATGAAACCCCTCACCTTGTATAGTATAAAATTCTTCCATCAACGGAAGCATAGTTCCTTTATTAACTTCTAATTGAACTTCTTTAGATAACATTATATAAATTTAGTTTGCAAAGATACATTAAAACCTCAATTACTATATATAAAAAAACGGCAACTATTACTAATTGCCGTTTTTAAAAATTTTGCTCTTATATTATTTCAAAGACTTCAATGAATCCAAAGCATATTGATTAGCTGGATCAATACTCAAAGTTTTATTAAAATATTCAATTGCTTTTGTCTTATCAGTATTCGCATAACTAGCACCTGCCGTATTATAACTTTCAATTACTTTTTTAATTGTAGCTGGCTTCGCCAATTCTTCTGGCCCTTTCTCAGTGACTATACTCACATAATCATTGTAATATTTTATTGTCATCTCATCATTCTCCAACAAACTATTAGTTCTACCTCTATATAAATAAGCATCTTGAGTTTTAGGAGAAGCTTCAATTACTGCACCATAAGCTAAATCAGCTCTTTTTAAAGCAACAGCATCACGTTGAGCTGCTTCTTTTCTAGCATTATCAAAATACAAACTGTTTCCTAAATAGAAATTATCTAATACATACGATTTAGATTCTTTATTCACTACGGCAAATTCAAAAATTGCAGCCGCTTGTTTATATAATTTTAACTCATATAAGTTCTTTCCAATTTCACTACTATTTGTTGATAAACCATTAGGGTCTATTTCAGCAGATTTTTTTAAATCAACAATTGCATTATCAAATAAGGCATTATCTAAAGTAGTACCATCCTTACCTACAGCTTTTTTAAGTTTAGAAAAACCTAACATTTGGTAATCAAAAGCAATTACTTTATTAGTTGGATCTGATATATAACTTTCTAAAGATTTTATAGCCACCTCGTAATTCCCGTTTTGATAAGCAGAAATACCTAAATAACGTAAAATTCTAGGATTCACTTTATCAAGTTCAACCATTCTATTAGCTTCTACTTCTAAAGCTTTGTACTCGCCTGCTAAAACTAAAAAGTCAGCATGACGCATTCTTGAACTAAGAGAATAGTCAGTTAATGTAAGATACTTTTCATAATTAACCAAGGCTTTATCAATATATTGTCTGTACTTAGAAGGTTCATTTCTACCCCACAAATAATAAGTCTCAGCCAATTCACGATAAACTGGACCGTAATTAGCGTCAATAGTAAGAACTTCCTCAAAGGATTTAATTGCTTCTGTATAAGCCTTAGCTCCTTTAAGCAAAACCCCTAATTGCATTTTAGCTCTGATCAAACTAGGATCTATTGAATAAGCACTTCTATAAGCAGAGTAAGCTTCATTTTGATTCTTATCCCCATAATAAGCATTACCTAAAGCTAAATTTAATTGTGCATCTTGCGGATTGATCAATTTAGCTTTATTTAAATATTCTAAAGCTTTTTTATAATCTGGCTTAGTAGATATAGTATAAGCACGACCAATAAAAAGGTACTCTTCAATATCCTTTTTTCTTAAACTTTTAGTTGCTAAAGCAAATTTTTGTTCTGCTGCTGCTGCATTTCCATTATCAAGATCAATTAAACCAAGACCAATGTTATTCAAATTTGCAGCATTTGAATCAGCCAAACCTTTTTCATAATAAACTCTTGCAGAATCTGCATAGTTTTGCAATAAATATACGTTACCTAAATAAAAATCCGCACTTCCGTCAGTCGGTTTTGCTTTAATTATAGATTTTAAAATTGTTTTTGCTTTATCGAATTGTTCAGCATCTATAGCCTTTCTTGCTTGAGCAATATCTTGCGCATGACTTGCTGTAACTACAGTCAAAAAAGCAATACTTAAAACTTTAACTTTGTTCATCTTCATTATATTAATTTATACTATTTTTTTTCATTGTTAGAATTACCATGAATAATGTTTAATTTTCTTGCAGGCATTTGATATGGTAATAGACCAGATTTTAAGACAATTCTTTGTCCTATATCGCCTGCGAGAAAGGAAGAAAACCCCATTCCTAAACCAGAATACCCTTGACAATTTACTATATATAATTCTCTTAATAAAGGATAACTTCCTTCAGCAAAATTATTTTGTGAAGGTGCGTAATACCCCTCTTTTTCTAAACCTTTAACACTTAAAACATTAATATTTTTAATAACTGATTCCATACTTGCAACAGGCTGAGACAACCAATTTACCCCGACAACACCTATCATTCCATTATTTTCTGAAACGAATTTTAAAACCTCATTATTTGTTTTAAAAGTGTAAACATCTTTATCAGGTAAGGCAGTTAGCCCAGCTAACTTATTCATATAATCTACAGTACTTGAATTAGGATTATCAAAAACTATACCTTTAATTTTAGAATTTCTCTCCCCTTTCATAAAACCAAGAACATCTTTCAGGCCAATTAAAGTATCTGAACTCATCTTGTTAGATACAAAAGCTATGCCATCTATAGCAAATTTAGTTATTTTAGGCACAATCTTTCTTTGTTCAAAAATATTTAACTCTTTTTTAGATAAATTTCTAGCCAGTACAACAATCTTTGCTTTTTTGTTAAATAATGAATTTAAAACTTCAGATTCTGATTTAGAAATTAAATTAAATTTTGCATCATACTTACTTTCAAAAACCATGACTTCATCTTCGACAATCGGAATTATGGTTTCATCTACATAAATAGTAGCTTTTCCTTTTAAAATTGTTTCACCTTTGTAATCATTATTTTCTTCTTTTTTACAGTTTAAAAAAAGAAAAAAAAATGATCCTAAAACCAAATAAACACTAAATCTTTTAGACATAATTATTCTTTATTAGCATTATAGACGCGAAAAAAACGAATAATAGCATATACAATTAATACAACGCCTAAAGCAATTCTATATTGCATTTGCATATCAAATGGAAACTTATTCCAAAAAATAACCATTAGGCCTAAAAAAAAATAAGCTAAAAAAACCAAAATGGTTATAATAAAGAGAAATCGCTCAATGAGCGATTTCTTCTTGAAAATATTAAATAATTTATTCATAATTACTCTTGTGGTGCAATAGTAATTGGAAGTTGGTACAATACCCTTACTTTTTTACCGTTTTGTTCACCTGGAAGCCATTTAGGACATTTTTTCAATACTCTAATAGCTTCTTTTCCAGTACCATAACCAATATCTCTAATTACTTTGATATCAGTTAATGATCCATCTTTTTCAACTACGAAACTAACATAAACTTTTCCTTGAAGACCTTCTTCTTCTGGAGCTTGATAATTTTTACCAACAAAAGCATAAAATTTCTCAATACCTCCTGGGAACTCAGGTTTTTGCTCAATACCAGCTAAATTGTGAATACCATTGTCTTCAGCAATAACATCAGTTACAGGACCATTACCTACTTCTTCAACAGTAAGAGGAGCATCTGGATCACCTTTAATTGTTTGGCTACCAGTCTTCTTATCTTTGATATCATCCATTTTTGGAGGATCTTCAGTAACATCTTCAGCTTTAGCAACAACAGGCTTAACGAATTTAACCTGATCTTGTTTAGGAGGAGGTGGTGGTGGTGGCTCAAGAGTCTTAATTTCTTCCACTTTTTTCTTAGGTGGCAATTTAATTAACACAATCTTTTTATCCAAGTCTTCTTCATTAGTTCTGTCAGGCAATAAATTTGCAATAAGTGGTGCACTGACAGCTAGACTAAAAAGAACGCTACCAATGATAAGAGCTCGCATAGAAGTCTTACGGTTCGATTTTCTAAGTTCGTAAGCGCCGTAAAGCTTATTACGCCCTTCGAAAACGATCTCAACCCATTGGTTTTTTATTAAATCTAATTTCATTTTTTTTAATTATTAGGTTATTAGTAAAAAAATTATTTTTTTACTTCTAACAATTTTACTTCTTCAGGTGCAAATTCATTAACAATTGCATAACTACCAGTTGTATTTACTCCTACTATAGCCATTTCATCCAAAATATCAACTAAATTTCGATATGTTGATTTTTTACTTGGTTTGATAATTACAATCATACCTTTACCTGGCTCTCCCTTAGCAGCTGAATACTGCTTTACTCCTTCCATTCTAGATATTAATTCTTTACGAATCCCATCTTTACCATAAGAAAAGTCTTTTGGAGCTACTAAAGGACTACCTATCATCCCCATATAACTAACCAATTTCCCATTCTCTCCAAGCAATAATGTCATTGTTTTGTTCTCATCAACTTTAATGTCATCATTTTGTTTGTCTTTTGGATCTTTATCTGGCAACGTCAAATCCATAGATTGAGGTTTAGACAACGTAGTAGTAAGCATAAAGAATGTAATCAATAAGAAAGCCAAATCTACCATGGCAGTTAAATCTACCTTAGAGTTTTGTTTTTTACTTCTTACCTTACCACCTTTTTTGCCACCGCCACCGTCGGTATTTAATTCAGCCATTTTAGTGTGTCTTTTTTAATTAAAAATTCTTTCCTCTTAAACCAGTAACTAAGTTAAAGCTATTAACTTTTTGATCTTGCAAAAGATCCATTACTTGTTTGATTGCAGGATATTGTTCCTTAGCATCTCCTTTTATTGCAAAATTCAATTCCTTTTCATTCACATCAATATTTGCTTTACGAGAATAAAGAATCCAATCTTTTAACTGGTTATCTAAAGAATCTTTAGGTATTCCAGGCTGTCCTGCTTTACTTCTATCTGCGGCTTTCATATCCAAAATTTCTTTTAAATTTTGAATTGGAACACCAAAACTTTCCATTAACCCAAATTCCTCTGACTCTTCTGGAGAAAATTTAACGTTATATTTCTCAGACATATATTCAAGTGCCTTTTTACGAACATCTCTTCCTTTTAGGTCAAAAAATACAGCCGTTTTCCCCTCTACCTTACCAATTGTTAACATTGATAAATTATCCGCCGGTAACTTAGTTTGAACCGTAGACTGTGGAGTATCAACTGGTAATACTTCAGGTGTTTTAGCAGTGGCAGTCAAAATAAAGAACGTCAGCAAAAGAAACGCAACATCACACATCGCCGTCATATCGGTAGACGTGGACTTTTTCTTCATTACTATTTTTCCCATTATTTTTTATCTTTTATTTGATATTAAAATATCAAAATTTAATTATTGTCTTAAACTACCTCTAAAATGTCTGTAAGTGTTTACGATTGTAGTTCCAGCCTCATCAATAGAATAAGTTAAATCATCAATTTTTGAAGTAAAGAAGTTGTAAGCAACAATTGCAGTAATCGAAGTAGAGATACCTGTAGCTGTATTAATCAAAGCTTCAGAGATACCAACAGCAAGTGCCGCTTGATCTGGAGTTCCAGCAGAAGCCAAAGCACCAAACGCTTTAATCATCCCCGATACTGTTCCTAATAACCCTCCAAGTGTTCCTAAAGAAACTAAAGAAGAGATAATAGTCATATTTTTTTCTAACATTGGCATTTCAAGAGCAGTAATCTCTTCAATTTCTTTGTGGATTACTTCAGAAGCTTCTTCACTATTAAATCCTTCTTTTTTAACATCTTGGTATTTAATTAAAGCAGATTTAATTGCATTTGCAACAGAACCTTGTTGTTTATCACAAGAAACAATTGCTCCATCAATATCTCCTGATTTGATACTTGTTTGGATTGCACTCATGAATTTATCAAGATTTCCTTTACCTGCAGCTTTTGAGATAACAAAAAATCTTTCAATAGAGAATACGATAACCATTAATAACATACCTAATAATACTGGTACTATAAATCCTCCTTTGTAAACTTGTCCTAATGTATTTAATGGATGACCTTTTTCAGAATCTCCGCCTTCAAAATTTGATGCATCTCCCATCACTTGAGACCAAATTAACCAACCTACAAAAATACATAATGCAATAATAATTCCTGAAACCATTCCTCCACCTTTTGAAGTGCTTTCCTTTTTAACTTTAACGTTTGCCATTTTTTTTAAATTTTAAATATTTATTATTAGTTTTAATAAACTTGTATAGGAGCAAATTTAAATTTTTAGTTGAAATAAAAAAACTTTTTTTAAAGTAATCTTGTAAATTAATTTAATCTTAACACACTTAATAACGTTTTAATAAGAATATTTGAAAGTTATTTTTATGTATCCTTTAAAAATATTCCTAAAAAAAGAAATTTTTAAGAATTAGTGTTTTAAAAACTCAAAAACATACATAAAAAACAAAAAGTCCTAAATCGATCAAATCAACAGAATTTTGTGATATTATATTACAAGAAACACTTGATTATTTCATTTGAAGAATATTTAATACCTTGCAAG
Organism: Flavobacterium sp. WC2509; assembly: GCF_052683105.1. Classification (NCBI taxonomy): domain Bacteria; kingdom Pseudomonadati; phylum Bacteroidota; class Flavobacteriia; order Flavobacteriales; family Flavobacteriaceae; genus Flavobacterium; species Flavobacterium sp. WC2509. The sequence goes on from NZ_JBQZFG010000001.1 coordinate 1,631,165, forward strand.
TAATAACAAAACACCGCAAAAATGAGCAAAAAAGATAATTTCATTAAGGAAATAAATGATGGCTATTTATCCAAAGGAGAAAGCATTACACTTGGAGGCTCTATTTTAGACAATGAAGTATTGCCAAATACTTTTGTAAAAGTCCCATTAAAAACATTAAATAGACACGGATTAATAGCAGGTGCTACTGGTACAGGAAAAACAAAAACTATTCAAATTCTTTCTGAACAGCTATCTTCATTTGGTATCCCAGTTTTAATGATGGATATAAAAGGTGATTTTAGTGGCATTGCGAAAGAAGGTGAAGAGAAAGATTTCATAAAAGAAAGGCATGCAAAATTGAACATACCTTATTCTGTGTCTAGTTTTCCTGTTGAATTAATGTCTCTTTCCAAGCAAGACGGAGTAAGACTACGATCTACCGTTTCTGAATTTGGACCTGTTCTTTTTTCTAGAATTTTAGATTTAAATGACACGCAAGCTGGAGTTGTTTCCGTGATTTTTAAATATTGCGATGATAATAAAATGCCTTTACTTGATTTAAAAGACATTAAAAAAGTTATTAATTATATAACTGATGAAGGGAAAGATGAAATTGAAGAAAGTTATGGAAAAATATCTACTTCGACTACTGGAACCATTTTAAGAAAAATAATTGAACTCGAACAACAAGGTGCTGACTTGTTTTTTGGAGAGTTATCTTTTGAAATTGATGACCTATTGCGCATTGATGAAAATGGAAAAGGATACATTAATATTATTAGATTAACAGACATTCAAGACAAACCTAAATTGTTCTCAACTTTTATGTTGAGCTTATTGGCAGAAGTATACCAACAGATGCCCGAAAAAGGAGATGCAGACCAACCTGAATTAGTCATATTCATAGACGAAGCTCATTTAATCTTTAACGAAGCCAGTAAAGCATTATTGGAACAAATTGAAACCATCGTAAAATTAATTCGATCAAAAGGAATCGGTATTTATTTTATCACACAAAATCCAATGGATGTTCCAAGTGGCGTTTTAGCTCAACTAGGACTCAAAATACAACATTCTTTAAGGGCATTTACTGCTAATGACAGACAAGCCATCAAACAATCGGCAGACAATTATCCTACATCAGAATACTATAATACTGCCGAAGTATTGACCAGTTTAGGAATTGGAGAAGCTTTTGTAACTGCCTTAAGCGAAAAAGGCGTTCCAACTCCACTTGTAGCTACGATGATGCGTGCTCCAATGAGCCGAATGGATATTTTAACTGATGCTGAAATTCAAGAAATAAATAGCAAATCCAAATTAGTAAAAAAATATAGTGAAATTCTTGATCGCGAAAGTGCTTATGAGATGCTTAGCAAAAAAATAGAAACAGCACAAGAACAAGCAGTCGTTCCTGAAGAAAAAAAGCAAGCAAGCAATGAACCAACTACCGCAAGCGTTGTCACAAAATCAGTTTTGAAAGTTGTTACTAGCGCTACTTTTATTAGAGGAGCATTTGGAATTTTATCTAAATTGTTTAAGAAATAATTTCGAAATGAAAAACTACATCAAATTTTTTATCGTTCTGTTAGTTTTGAATGGTTGCTCTCCAAAATCAAAAACAAAAAATTTAGCATATGTCAAGTTAGAAATTGTTAAAACCGAAAAAGACTTTGAAAAATTAGTAGCGGAAAAAGGACTAGCAGAAGGTTTTTACCAATTTGCAGATTCTATTGCAGTTATCAAAAGAGAACATGATACTTTAATTATTGGCAAGAACAGTATTAAGAACTATTATTCAAATCCTAAATACCAAAACAAAACTGTAACTTGGTCTCCAGATGATGTAACTGTTTCCGATGCTGGCGATATGGCTTCTAGTTATGGTAAATATATCTGGACTTCAAAAGACTCCACTGGAAAAACACAAATTTCAAAAGGCGTTTTTCATACCGTCTGGAAAAAACAAAAAGATGGATCTTGGAAATATATTTGGGATTAACATTAATTTTTAGCATGATAGAATTTTGCAAAAAATAAAAACCGGAAATAGTAATTATAACTATTTCCGTTTTTTTTTATTTATCCAATATTCCTCTTTTCAGAATCTGTCCAAAGTGAAACATATCTTCATAGGAGGTATATAACGGCACTGGCGCCAATCGAATTACGTTGGGTTCACGCCAATCGGTAATTACTCCATTTTTCATTAAATAATCAAACAGCCTACGACCTTCGCCATGAAGAAAAACAGATAATTGACAAGCTCTTTCTGAAGAATTGGCTGGTGTAATAATTTCGAAAGAACCTTGCACTTCTTTGCTGATTTCGTTCAGGATAAATTCTAAATAAGAAGTTATCAAATCTCTCTTTTCAATTAATTGATCCATCCCGATTTCATCAAACATTTCAACAGAAGCTAAATAAGGTGCTAAAGACAAAATAGGCAAATTACTGATTTGCCAGCCTCCTGCTCCTTGAACAGGATCAAAAACTGGTTCCATCTTAAAACGTCGCTCTTTGTTGTGTCCCCACCAACCAGCAAAACGAGGGAGTTCTTTATTATTATGATGTTTTTCATGAACAAAACAGCCCGATGCATTTCCTGGCCCAGAGTTCATGTATTTATAACTACACCATGCTGCAAAATCAACATTCCAATCGTGTAGTTCTAATTTTATATTTCCTGTAGCATGAGCTAAGTCCCAGCCTACATAAGCTCCTTGTTTATGTCCCACTTCAGTAATCGTTTTCATATCAAAAACCTGACCTGTGTAATAGTTTACTCCACCGATTAGAATCAAAGCCAGCTCCTCTCCTACTTCTTCAATTTTTGACAGAATATCTTCCAGTCGAATGTTATGTTCCCCGTCACGTCGCTTAATTTCTACAATTGCATCTTCTGGCTTATAGCCATGAAAATGTACCTGACTTTGAAACATATATTGATCTGAAGGGAATGCTTTTTCTTCGCAAATAATTTTGAAACGTTTTGCTGTTGGTCTATAAAAAGAAACCATCAATAAATGAAGATTCACTGTCAACGTATTCATAACCGTTACTTCTGATGGTAATGCTCCAACTAATCTACTTAATGGATTCGCAAAACGTTCATGATAATCCCACCATGGTTTTTCGGCATAAAAATGACCTTCAACGGCTAGATTTGCCCAATCATTCATTACCTCATCAATATATTTTTTTGCTCTTTTAGGCTGTAATCCTAAAGAGTTACCCGTAAAATAAATTACTTTTTCATTATTGATTTTTGGAAAAATAAATTCGTATTGGTATTTATGTAAACTATCTTGAGTATCCAGTTTTTGTGCAAATTCCAGTGTGTTTTTGAAATCCATCTTTTTATTATTTATGTAGTAAAAATAGAAAAAGAAAGCAGAGAAGAGAAAATAGAATAAAGAAAAAAGGCAAATAGACTTCCGAATAAGATAATTCAATAAAAATTTGATTCTTTTAAATATCAATTTTACATTTAAAACAATAATATTCTTATGAAAACTATTTGCGTTAGGGATGGAAATGAAAAGTTTTTACCTGAAACCAATTTAGTAATACAGCAACGAGGAAGCGACCAACGGAAGCTCCCGCAGTGCTAGTATTACTTTGGTTTTGGGTAAAAACTTGTAATGGACAGCCCGTAATACGCCCGAAGAAAAATATTTTAGATTGCAGAATTTAGATTTTAAAACTAGGAATTCACTTCGTTCAATTTAAAGCAAAAAAAATCTCGCCATTGCTGACGAGATTTGTATTTATAATTTTGAATGTGATTAGATAATCAACATTGCATCTCCATAAGAATAGAATTTATATTCTTCTTTGATTGCTTCTTCGTAAGCTCTTTTCATTAAATCATGTCCACAGAAAGCAGAAACCATCATTAATAAAGTTGATTTTGGCGTATGAAAATTGGTAATCATACAAGTTGGTATGCTAAAATCGTGAGGAGGAAAAACGAATTTATTTGTCCATCCATCATAAGGATTTAAAGTATTTTGTGAAGAAACTGAACTTTCTACAGCACGCATAGAAGTTGTTCCTACAGTACAAATTCTTTTCTTGGCTGCCTTTGCCGTGTTTACAATATCACAAGCTTCTTGAGTGATTTTTAACTCCTCAGAATCCATTTTGTGTTTAGATAAATCTTCAACCTCAACTGGATTAAAAGTTCCTAAACCTACGTGAAGCGTAACTTCGGCAAATTTAACTCCTTTAATTTCCAATCTTTTCAATAAATGTTTAGAGAAATGCAAACCAGCAGTTGGTGCTGCAACAGCTCCTTCTTCTTTAGCATAAATTGTTTGGTAACGCTCAGCATCTTCTGGAGTTACTTCACGGTTAATGTATTTTGGGATAGGAGTTTCTCCTAGTTCGGTCAATTTATTTCTGAATTCTTCATAAGAACCATCATAAAGAAAACGCAAGGTTCTACCACGAGAAGTAGTATTGTCAATTACCTCAGCTACTAACGAATCGTCATCGCCAAAGTATAATTTATTTCCAATTCTGATTTTACGAGCCGGATCTACTAATACATCCCAAAGTCTTTGTTCTGCATTAAGTTCTCTCAATAAAAACACTTCAATTCTTGCACCCGTTTTTTCTTTATTTCCGTACAAACGTGCTGGGAAAACTTTGGTATTATTTAGGATTAAAACATCACCATCATCAAAATAATCGATAACGTCTTTAAACATTTTATGCTCTATCGTTTGATTCTTACGGTCAATAACCATCAAACGAGACTCGTCTCTATTTTCGGCTGGGTATTCTGCAAGAAGTTCTTTTGGTAAATTGAATTGAAAGTGTGATAATTTCATTTGCTGTTTGTTTAAAAGTTTAAAATTTCAAGTTTCAAGTTGTTTAAACTGAACTTAAAAATCTTTCGGATGCAAATATACGATTGTGAGATAGGCGTTGTCAAGTGTTTAGGTGTTTATTTTTACTCACCGAAACACTAAACAAAAATGAATGGACAACAAACCGAACAAAAGTCTAGGTAAATGACCACTTTTGAACAATTAAAAAACCTAATTTTTTAAAATCATCCCAAAAATCTGGATATGATTTTGATACAACATCAGCATTATTGATAATAATTGGCACTTTTAATGCTAATGGAGCAAACGCCATCGCCATTCTGTGATCATTATAGGTATCAATTCTTATCTCTGCATTAATCTCATTTGTTGCTACTAATGTCAAGCTATCATTGGTTACTGATATATTAGCCCCAAGTTTAGTCAATTCTATTCGAAGTGCCTCTAGTCTATCCGTTTCTTTAATCTTTAAAGTATGCAGACCTGTTAAATGACAACCAATTCCTAATCCTAAACAAGTAACTACAATAGTCTGCGCAATATCTGGCGTATTATTCAAGTCGAAAGTGATGTCTTTATAATCTAAACCTTCTTGTTTTGTCAATGTTATTTTATCTCCTTTAAATTGTGAAGAAACTCCCATTTGCTTATATATTTCGACCAAAGCCGAATCACCCTGTAAGCTTGTTTCTTTGTAACTTGTTAAAGAAACGGAAGCTGTTTTTGCCAAAGCTACTAAACTAAAAAAGTACGAAGCAGAACTCCAATCGGATTCAACTGTCATTACTTTTGTTTCTACTTCTTTCTTAGGTTTTACTGTTATTACATTGCCGACAAAACTAGTTTCAATGTTTAAATCATTTAGCAAAGCCAAAGTCATTTTGATATATGGAACAGAAGTTATTTCGCCAACCAATGTCAGTTCAATTCCGTTCTCTAATTTTGGTGCTACTAAAAGCAATGCCGATATATATTGACTGCTTACATTAGCAGGGATGCTAACTTTGTGAGCGGTAATTTTTTGTCCTTTGATTCGAATAGGCGGATATCCTTCTTCTTTTTCATAAGTAATTTTAGCCCCTAATTGTACCAAAGCTTCTACCAAAACTTTAATTGGGCGTTCTGTCATTCTTTGAGATCCAGTCAAGACAACTTCACGACCTTCATTGACTGCAAAATAAGCCGTTAGAAAACGCATTGCTGTTCCAGCATGATGAATATCTACAATTTCGTCATTCCCTTCCAATGCTTTTTGCATTACCTCGCTATCATCTGAATTAGATGTATTGGCTAAAGTGATATTTGGAAACAATGCTTGGAGCAACAAAAGTCTATTGGTTTCACTTTTGGAACCTGTAATTGCAATTTGGTCTTGTAAATCTAATTGGGAAGTTTGTACTTGTAAATCCATTTTTTTGAATACGTTGTATTAGGTCTTTTGGCAAATTTATTTTAAAAAAAGCAGGAACCAAAGCTTTGCCTTAACTTATAACATTATTTTAGTTTATCGTTGTTTTTGTGGCGGTCTTTGTCTCGAACAGATTTTAGATCCATCTTCTTATCAAAAGCGGACTGCAAATCGATTCCTGTTTGATTAGCCAAACACAATACTACAAAAACCACATCAGCCAATTCTTCGCCAAGATCTTTGTTTTTATCACTTTCTTTCTCAGATTGTTCTCCATAGCGACGGGCAATGATTCGGGCAACTTCGCCAACTTCTTCAGTAAGTTGAGCCATATTGGTAAGTTCATTGAAGTAACGAACTCCGTGTTCTTTTATCCAAGTATCAACGTCTTGCTGTGCATTTTTTAAATTCATGGCAGTATTTTTGTGGCAAATATACAAATGCACAAAGTCTTACTATATTCTTTTGAGAACTATTTTTTCATTTTGTTTTTCGATCATTTTTTGATAAAAATCAGATGAAACGATAGAAAACACAAAAAAAAGCTGCCCTTTTGGACAGCTTCTTGTATTTATCTATTTTCAAAGTTTTACAACGAACGGATAATCCCTTCTTCTAAACCTCTTAATTCGGCTAAGCCTCTAAGTCTACCAATTGCTGAATATCCAGGGTTATTTTGTTTTCCTAAGTCATCTAACATTTGGTGTCCGTGATCGGGACGGAATGGAATCGAAGTTTTGTATTTTTTTTGAATTAATAATAGTTCTTTCATTACCAAATACATGTCAGTATTACCATCTAAATGATCCGCTTCAAAGAAGTTTCCTTCTTCATCACTACGCACATTTCTTAAATGGATAAAATGAATTTTATCGTCTAATTTCTTTACCATTTCAGGCAAATCATTAATACCTTTCGCTCCTAAAGAACCTGTACAAAAACAAATACCGTTAGATTTATGAGGAGCACTTGAAAGAATGTATTCAAAATCTTCGATAGAATTTACAATCCTCGGCAATCCTAAAATATCAAAAGGCGGATCATCTGGATGGATGGCTAATTGCACACCACATTCATCAGCTACAGGACAAATTTCATTCAAAAAGTAACTCAAATTACTTCTCAAAGTATCTCTGTCAATATTATCGTAAGCTTTCAAAGCATTACGCATCCCTTCAACTGTACTCTTTTTTTCTCCAGGAATTCCAAACATTACCACATCGGCAATTTCCTGTATACGTTGCTCGCTTAATGTAGCGAAACGTTCTTCAGCTTTGGTAACAATATTTTCAGGAAAACTCTTTTCGGCATTTTCTCTTTTTAAAATATAAATATCAAAAATTGCCAAATCAACCCAGTTAAAATATAAAGCTTCGGAACCATCGGGCATCACATAATCCAATTGTGTTCTTGTCCAATCGTTTACTGGCATGAAATTATATGTAATTACCTTAATTCCACAAGAGGCTACGTTACGAATACTTTCTTTGTATTTATCGATATACTCTTGATAATTTCCAGATCTTGTTTTGATGGATTCGTGTACTGTAATACTCTCAACCACATCCCATGTTAAACCAGCTGCTTCGATTACAGCTTTTCTTTCACTAACTTCTTGAGCAGTCCAAACATCTCCATGAGGAACATGATGCAATGCGGAAACAATTCCAGTTGCACCTGCTTGTTTTATATAGGATAAACTTACGGGATCATTTGGTCCAAACCATCTCCACGTTTGTTTCATTTTATACATAATCGTTTTCTTTAAAAAATATTAAACGCCACTAAAAATAGTAAATCCACCATCTAAAGTTACTTTTGAACCCGTTGCAAATTTAGAGGCATCACTTAACAACCAAACTAATCCACCCACTAATTCATCTGGATTTCCAAAACGACCATAAGGCGTATTTTGGATAACTAAATTTCCTCTTTCTGTCAAGGTACCATCTGTGTTAGTCAATAAAGTTCTGTTTTGTTCGGTTAAGAAAAAACCTGGAGCAATTGAGTTCATTCGAATTTTATCTCCATAACGTTTAGCAAGTTCTACAGCAAACCATTTTGTATAAGAATCAATTGCTGATTTTGCCAAACTATATCCTAAAACTTTAGTCATTGCCGCCACAGTAGATACCGAAGAAATATTTACAATACTCCCGCTACCAACAGTATCTTTTATCGCTTCACCAAAAATTTGAGTAGGTAAAAGTGTTCCGAACAAGTTAAGATTCATTACTTGTTGTAAAGCATCCATGTTCAATTTAAAAATATCTTGATCAGGTTGTATCACCGCGTCAGGCATGTTTCCACCTGCTGCATTAACCAAACCATCAATTTTTCCATACTTTGAAAGTACCAATTCACGCGCTGCAATTAAATCAGCTTCCTTGGTTACATCTGCAATTAAAGCAATTGCATTTCCGCCATTATCAATAATTGCTTGAGTACGTTCGTTTGCAATTTTTTCATTCCTTCCTAAGATACCAACTGTAGCTCCTGCTTCTGCTAATCCATTTACAAAAGCTCCTCCTAAAATTCCGGTCGCTCCTGTAACTACTATAACTTTATCGTTTAATCCGAAATCTATTTTCAATTTTATTGATTTAAAATGAGTATTAATTTAAGACAGGAAAGATAATGAATTTATACAAAAGAGCATTATTCCATTAAAAAAACGGTCAATCCTCTAGCTCCGTGTGCTCCAAGAACTAATGATTGCTCAATATCCGCAGTTTTTGATGGTCCAGCTATAAAAGTTCCAAAACCATAATCTAAATCGCCAATACGATCATAAGCCTGATGCATCGTAGCCAAAATATCTTTTTTATTGACAATAATAGCTAAATACTGAGGAATAAAAGGAGAAACTCTTTGTCCTAAAATAGCATCTGTAACCCAAAGCCCTGAATTTTCAGCAACACCAAAATGCGCTTTTACAATAGCTAATTCTACATTTTGTAAACTATGTGGATCATCATTTGTCCATTCGGTTTCAGCAATATCAGCTAATTCCGGAATGGTAGTAATCTTTCTTTTATCTGCTGGATAATGCGCAGCAATATAAGCTTTGACTTCGTCTAAACTACTCACTTCCTCACAAAATCCACCAATACCTTTTAGTACTGTTTTATAGGTTTCAATTACATCAATTTTGTCTAATCCTAAAAAACTAAGACCAGGCAATTCGCTCACTGATGTAGGCTGATTGTTTTTGATTTTACTTAAAATACTATCTCTACTGCTCATTATTTCTTGTCTTTAGATTCCTTTTGCTTTTTAGCATACCATTCTCTAAATGATTCTTCTGGCGGCGCTGGCATTTCTCTTTGCTTGTACCAAGCATTAAGATTATTGTTTACCATAAAAGGCAAATTCTTCATTACAAATCGACCAGCCTTTCCAGCAATTTTAAATACTGTTGGATTAGCTAAAACAGCCGACATTCCTTTCATGGCCACTGTTTTAGAACTTGGCGTATACCCTTCCTTAACTAAAACCTGACGCCATTTATACAACTGGTCATGAATATCAATTTTTACTGGACATACATTAGTACAAGAACCACATAAAGTACTTGCAAAAGGCAAATCTGCATTCTTTTTCATGTCTAAGTTTGGTGCCAAAATAGAACCAATAGGTCCTGCAACCGCATTATGGTAGCTGTGTCCACCACTTCTTCTGTAAACCGGACAAGTATTCATACATGCTCCACAACGAATACATTTTAAAGAGTTTCTAAACTCTTCACGTCCTAATTGAGTACTTCTGCCATTATCAACAATCACAATATGCATTTCCTGACCTTCTCTTGGTTTTTTAAAATGACTAGAAAAAGTAGTTATGGGTTGACCTGTAGCACTTCTAGCTAAAAGTCTTAAAAATACACCTAGATGTTTACGCTCTGGAATTAATTTTTCAAATCCCATACAAGCAATATGAACATCAGCAAGATGTGCCCCCATATCGGCATTTCCTTCATTGGTACACACCACGAATTCACCCGTTTCAGCAACTGCAAAATTTACTCCTGTAAGTGCTACTTTTCTAGTTAAGAAAGTATCTCTTAATTCTTTTCGAGCAGCTTCGGTTAAATATTGCGGATCGTTATTTCCTTTTTCTGTCCCAAGATGCTCATTAAAAGTATCACTTACATCTTCTTTTTTAAGGTGAATAGCAGGCAATACGATATGACTTGGTGGCTCTTTTCTTAATTGAACAATAAATTCCCCTAAATCGGAATCAATTACTTCAACTCCATTGTCCGCTAAATATTCATTCAAATGACATTCTTCTGTAAGCATTGATTTTGATTTTACCATTTGGGTAACGCCATGCTTAGCAATGATAGAATGTACTATTTTATTGTGTTCGTTTCCATCAGCAGCCCAATGGATAATGATTCCGTTTTTCAATGCGTTACTTTCAAACTCTTGCAAATAGTCATGCATGTTTGAAAGTACATTATTTTTAATATTTGAAGCTGTCTCACGAAGCGCTTCCCATTCTGGGATAGCATGAGCCGATTTATCTCTTTTTGAACGCACAAACCAAAGCGTTTCATCATGCCAGTTTACACGTTCTACATCTTTATTGAAGATAGCCGCTGCGTGACTATGATCTATTGTATTTTCTTTCATATATGTGAAAGTTTAATTTTTATTGTCATATATGGTATCGCCTTTAATTCATAGGTATTTGTTTTCAACAAATTTGTTAATAGTAGCGATTTCATATTGAGTTTAATATTTCTGCAATGTGAATTACTTTTATGTTACTCTTTTGTCTCTTTAGAATTCCTTCTAAATGCATTAAGCATGACATATCACCACCTGTTATATATTCTACTTGATGGTCTTTATGATCTTTAATTCTATCTACTCCCATTTTTACAGAAATAGCTTCTTCGGTTACACAAAAAGTACCTCCAAAGCCGCAACATTCATCTTTTCGGCTTAGTGAAACTAAATCCAAACCTTTTATTTTACTCAATAATTGTTCTGGTTTAGAAAAAGGAGCAGCATTTAATTCTGTCATTTGCGAAAGATGTAATCCACGTTGTCCATGGCAACTTTGGTGCATTCCTACTCGATGTGGAAAACTTCCTTCAATAGATTCTACTTTTAATATATCCGTTAGAAATTCTGTTAATTCATACACATGCTTTCTAATATGTGTAGCAGCAGCTTCATTCTCTTTCGAATGAAGGTGTTCCTTCACATGCATTGTACAACTTCCAGAAGGACAAACGACATAATCAAATTCAGAAAAATTATTCACAAAATTAGTATCACATCCTGTTGTCAAATGAGAATAACCGCTATTAGCCATAGGCTGACCACAACAAGTTTGATCCATTGGAAAACTTACTTCACATCCAAATTTCTGTAATAATTCTAAGCTTGCAATACCTATTTGTGGATAAAATTGATCCACATAACAAGGTATAAAAAGTCCAACTTTCATATGCTGATTTTTATTTTTTTTAAAGGTCATATGTAATTCGCATAACAACCATTGGCATTAGAATCCAATTTAAGTTCATGCTCATTTCATAGGTTGTTTTTTTATTGTTTAACATTTATGCAAAATGCCTATCAATATTCTTTTATGTGAATTATGATAGGCATTTTTTATTTTTAATGTTTGTAAAATTTCAAATCAATTAAATCATTTTGAATTGGTTTCGTATTCCAATTTTTATGAATGGCTAAGGCAGCTCCAAGTGAACTGGCTTGCGCCATCGAGGCTGCATAAACTTCAATATCAGGGAATGCTTCAGCTAATAAATTCATATAAATTGAATTTTTACTAAAACCTCCATCAACGAAAATTTTCTTTACTGGACTATTATGAATAACTAATCGAGTCGAAACAATTTGCTGTGCAATTAAGTCCAACATTAATTGATGGTAAGCGATATCATAATTTTCAAAATCAGATAATGTTCTTTTATTAAAAGGACAATCTTTTAAAATGTCGCTATCACTATTCGTATATTGTTTGAATTTCGATCTTAATTCTGTAATAATACGTTTGTCATAAAGAACATGTTTATATGAATCAACAGCTACATTAAAATGTTTTGCCAATTTTAATGATTGAATTTCATGTTCGTTTCCAGCAAATAAGCGAGAAGCCTTAACTGGTTTTCCTTTATAATGCAAAAAGCACAAGCAATCGTTTTGCAATTCCTCAAAAGCAAGCTTTTTATCATTAAATGGATTCATTGTAATAACCCAAGTTCCTGTTGACAATAATACAAAAGGATCTTCAAAATTGATAATATAAGGAATCAAAGCCGAAGAACTGTCGTGTAACCCAATCCCTACTGCAATATCATTCTCGATGGTAATTGCATCTTCAGAATTATGAATCGGAGGCAGTTTTTCACCTATATTTTCCTTTTTAATCCATTTGTGGTATTTCATTTTATTGAAATTCCAAAGATTAGTATGGCATCCTATGCTTGTAATATCGGTAAAACCTTCTTTAGTTAAAAGAAAACTCATGTATTGTGGTAAATGCAAACAATATTTTACCTTATCAAAAACCTCAGGGTTTTCATTTTTCAATCGGTAAATTTGCATTCCAGAATTTAAGCTTCCTAAAACAGGAGAAGCAGTTTTCACTGCGAAAACTTCTTCTCCTTTGTATTTAGAATAAAACTTATCTTTAAGATTTTCAGGGTATGGTTTTAGATAATTGTATAATGGAGTCAAAGGATTCCCTTCTTCATCAATATACACAAAACTAGCACCATAAGTACTAAAATTAACTGCTTTTAAATTGTATTGTGTTTGAGATTTCATCTCTTCCCAACAGGTCAAGAACCAATCTTTTAACACAACAATATCTTCGCAAGGAAATCCATTTTCATCAACTGTTTCAGGAAGAGTCACTGAGTTTTCCCAAACAATTTGATAACTTTCATTAAATAGAAATGCTTTTTTATTTGTTTTTCCAATGTCGAAAATGGCTACTGCATTCATTTAAAGTTATTTTTTATAATCCAGTTGCTACAGTTTTCAATCCTCTTTCTCCAATTAAAGCATCACGTACTCCTAACTGACGGTATAATCCAACTGGGTTAAGTGCAGCACCAGAACGCAAACGAGCTTCAGCTACTAATGCACGAACATCTGTACGGTAAGCATTTTGTAAAATTTCTTGAGCTTTAACTACGTCATTTTCATTTTGAGCAATTTCTAAAGCTGTTCTATCAACAGAAAGTGCTTGAGCATAAGCAATCATAATAGCCTCAACAGATTGTAATAAATCTTCCATCGGGTCTTTTACGTTGTGAGATGCATCAATCATCCAACCTAAATCAGTTGCATGGTTCATTCCTCTTGCATCCATTCCTTCAACTAATTCGTTGAAAATTAAGAATAATTGATAAGGTTTTAATGCTCCAGCAGTTAAATCGTCATCTCCGTATTTAGAGTCATTAAAGTGGAATCCACCTAATTTATCCTCCATTAATAATAAAGAAACAATTTGCTCGATATTAGCATTTGGAAGGTGGTGACCTAAATCAACCAAAGTTTTCGCTTTGTCACCTAACTTTTTTACATAAGAATAAGATTGTCCCCAATCTGCTACTGTAGTTGAGTAGAAGTTAGGTTCAGCACATTTGTATTCTAAGAATAATTTCCAGTCAGCTGGCAATGCAGCATAAATTTCTTGTAAACTTTCTAAAGTATTTTCATAAGCTTTACGGAAATTCAATTGTCCAGGAAAACAAGAACCATCTGCTAACCAAACTGTTAATGACTCAGAACCTAATTCAATTCCTTGTTGAATTACTTCAATATTATGCTGAACAGCTTGTTTACGAATTGCTTTGTTTACATTTTGCAAAGAACCAAATTTATAAGAATACTCACTATTCGCTTGGTCTTGGAATGTATTAGAGTTAACAGCGTCAAATTTCAAACCGTGTTGAGCTGCTAAAGCTTTGATTGCATTATGATCAGTTGCTGTATCCCATGGAATGTGCAATGAAATAGCACCAGAAGCATTGTTCAAAGCATGTAACAAACCTACATCTTCGATTTTTTCTTCTAGAGAACGTGGCTCTCCACCACCTGGAAAACGTCCAAAACGAGTTCCACCTGTTCCTAATGCCCAAGATGGAATTGCAATTTGAAAATCAATTAATTTTTGGATAATCGCTTCGCTATTAGCTATTTCAGAAACTGAAAAAATTAATTTATTAGAATGACTTTTTAATAAATCGTCATTATGTGATGCTATTTTGTATGATTCTATTAACATAATGTTTTTGTGTTATAAAGTTTTGCAATTTACATCGATTTTATAAGAAACTAACGTTTGAAATAAATCAAACGCTAGCTACTTGTGGTTAAACCAATAAACCAAATTTAAAACCAATATTATCTATAAAAGCCCATTGCTACTCCACCATCTACATTCAAAGCATTTCCTGTTGATTTACCCAACAAGCCACCTACGAATGCAAAACATGCATTAGCAATATCATCTGGCAAAATAATTTCATTTAATAACGTACGTTTTGCATAATACGCTGGCAATTCTGCTACAGTAACACCGTATGCTTTCGCACGACCTTCAGCCCATCCACCTGACCAAATATTTGAATCAGAAATAACAGCATCTGGATTAACAGTGTTTACACGAATTTTATCAGCTCCTAATTCAGCAGACATCAAACGAGTTAAATGTGCTTGAGCCGCTTTAGCTGAACCATAACCAGGATTGTTAGGACCTGCAACTACTGCATTTTTAGATACAATATTTACAATATCTCCACCGAAACCTTGTTTACGCATTACTTCTACTCCAGCTTTAGAAACAATAAATTGTCCTTTTACTAAAATATCGTATAATTTATCCCACTCTTCAAGTGTGTGTTCTGCGATAGATTTTGAAATACTGATACCAGCATTATTTACAACAATATCAACACCACCAAAAGCCAATGCTGATGCATCATACGCTTTTACAGCACTAGTTTCATTTGTTACATTTAAAAGAGTACTAGATACTGCATCTTTACCAAACAATTTAATGAATTCAGCTTTAGCACCAGCTAAACGCTCTTCATCAATATCATTAAGGATAACACAAGCACCTTCTTCAGCGAATTTTTTAGCGATAGCTTTACCAATTCCACCACCTGAACCAGTAACAAGAGCTACTCTTCCAGACAATGCTTTTGGTTTTGGCATACGTTGTAATTTAGCCTCTTCTAACAACCAATATTCAATATCAAAAGCTTCTTGACGTGGTAATGAAGTATATTCTGAAACAGCTTCAGCACCTTTCATTACATTCACAGCATTGATATAATATTCAGATGCCAAACGAGCCATCGTTTTATCTTTTGCAAAAGTGAACATTCCAACTCCAGGATATAAAATCACAACTGGGTTTGGATCACGCATTGCTGGTGAATTCGATTTTTTGCAAGTATCATAATAAGCAGCATACATTTTTCTGTACGCTTCAAAAGCAGGAGTTAATTTTGCTTTGATAGCTTCCAAATCAGTCAAATCTTCATTTGGATCTAATTCTAAAACTAATGGACTAATTTTAGTTCTCAAAAAGTGATCTGGACAAGAAGTTCCAAGTGGAGCTAATTTCTCTAAATCATTAGAATTAATAAACTCTAAAACTCTAGCATCATCAGTATAGTGACCAATCATTTTTCTTTCAGAAGAACAAAAACCTCTTAAAATTGGAGCTACTTTTGCTGCTTGTAATTGACGTCCTTCTGGATTTAAACTTTCCATTTTTTGACCTCCAAAAACAGGACGTTTTTTACCGTAGTTGCTTTCTAAATATTCAGCACACTTTTCGATAACTTCTAAAGTGTTAATATAACTTTCATAAGAAGTGTCTCCCCATGTAAACAAACCATGAGAACCCAACATTACACCTTTTAATTTTTTTCCACGAGCTGCAGCTTCTTCTAAGCAAGCGCGCATTTGCAATCCTAAGTCGAAACCTGGACGTTGCCATCCAACCCAACCAATTTCACCGTTAAATAATTCTTCGGTAATTTGTTTTCCATCTTTTGCAGCTGCAATAGCAATCGCAGCATCTGGATGTAAGTGATCAATATGTTTGAAAGGTAAAAATCCGTGTAAAGGCGTATCGATTGAAGGTGCTTTTGAAGCTAAATCGAAAATACAGTGATTGAACAACTCCACCATTTCGTCTTCAAATTCTATTCCTCTGTATACGTTTTCAAGATTGCGAAGTCTTTCTAAATATAAAGCTGCACAACCTGATTTTGTTAATGTTCCGATATCTCCACCTGAACCTTTAATCCACATTACCTCTGAAGCCTCACCTGTCAAAGGATCTTTGTCAGTGATTTTTACAGATGTATTTCCTCCTCCATAATTCGTTAATCTTAAATCAGCCCCTAATATATTAGAGCGATAAATAAAAAGTGCTACTTCATCTCCTGCTAATGCTGTTGCTTTTGCTTCATCCCAAAGGTAGCTTACGTGCTTAAAAGTCATGTTGTTTGTATTTGTATTTGACATTGTGAAATATTTTTAATAAAATAAATTAGTTCATTAATCCGTTTAAAGAGAGTTTCCGATTCCTACAATAACAATCGAAAGCATAATCAATCCAATTCCTAATAAGAAAGTATTGAAGGTTTTTTTTGAAACACCAGACCATTCTTTTAAATAAAATCCCCAAAAGTTAGCGGTCAAAATAATTGTTGCCATGTGTAAAATCCAAGAGCTAGCTCCGTTTCCTAATTTGCTTTCCCCCATTCCATAGAAAAAGAATTGCAAAAACCACATCGTACCTGCCAAAGCTGAAAACATTACATTCTTGCTTATTGGCGTTTGCTGATTCGTATAATCACCAAAAGTTTTATTTTTAAAATTCAAAAAGATACACCAGATAAAATTAGTAGTTAATCCTCCCCAAAGTACCACAATATAAGTTACATTATTTTGAAACAAAGGATTACAACCGCTAACTACAGCAGCTTCCGCTAATGGCTTTCCAGCTTCAATTCCAAAATTGAAAAAAGAGCTTAAAATACCAGAAATTATAGCAATAATTAATCCTTTTACTAAACTGAAATCCTTGTCTTTATCTTCGTGACCCGTAGCAAAATCTTTCTCTTTAAGCATTCCTGCTTTTCCAGAAAAACCAATTCCTATTAAACAAACCAACACACCAATTAAAACTAACTGTCCACCAGTATTAGAAAGCATATCCGTAAACGAAATCTTACCTTCTGTAGGGTAAAAATTATAATAGATAGATGGTACTAAAGCTCCAAAAGCAGAACAAAAACCTAAGGTTATTGAGTTCCCTAATGACATCCCTAAATAACGAACACCAAGGCCATAAGTAAGACCTCCAATTCCCCATATCAATCCCATCGAATAAGCAAGTGCTTTTATAGATGGAGAAGCCACACTAATAATTTCTACAAAATTCGGAATAGTCAAATAAGCTGCTATCGGCGGTACAATTAACCAAGAGAAAAAACCTCCTACTAACCAGTAACTTTCCCACGACCAACCTTTTACTTTTTTAAAAGGCATATAAAAACTTCCTGAAGAAAATCCTCCTATGGAGTGAAATAAAATTCCGAGTATTGATTCCATTAATTATTTTTTTGGTTAAATTGGTTATGATTTAGATTGTAAAATAATAAAATACAAAAAATATAACTATCCTGTACTATCCTTTAATCGAATCACTTTAATAAAAAGCATATCTTTAAAAAATAAAACAACCCATTAATTATCAGCAAATGGTTAGAAATCATAGTTGAAAATTGGAGAAAAAAAAATTAAGTCTGAAAAAACTTATTTTTACTCTTTTTTTTATTATATACTTAATTATTTAACTTTTTTTTTAAATAATTGATAAAATTAATCCGTCAATTTCTTCATATAAATTATTTTAAAAGCCTTATATTTGTGTAATCGATTACAATTTTATTACAAATCATAATACCGCTTTCTTTATAATTATTTTATAAAAAAATATGATTTCTAATAACCAAAAACATCATTTTAAATAAATTTTATACACGCTAAAGCAAATTACAACTTCCATTTTCATTAACTTTAGGTGAAAATTTATTCCAAAAAGTACAATCATGATAAAAATCATTAAAATAGACGAAGATTCACGCGTTCCTAAATACAAACAAATTGTTGATTCTATTTTATCTAATATCTCAAATGGAAATTTAAAAATTAATCAAAAAATTCCATCGATTAATAGCTTTAGTGAAGAATTTTATATGTCTAGAGATACAGTCGAAAAAGCTTATAATATTTTAAAAGAAAGAAAAATAATCACTTCAATCCGTGGAAAAGGTTATTATATCACTCAAACCAAATTAGTATCAAAAGTAAACGTGCTGTTTGTGTATAATAAACTGAGTTCCTATAAAATGGCAACTTACAATTCTTTCATTAACACCATTGGAGCCAATGCCCACACTGATTTGCAAATTTATCACTGTGATGAAACACTCTTTTTGAATTTGCTTGACAAATATGAAGGTCTCTACGATTACTATATAATTACCACCCATTTTAAAACAGATGATTTAAAACATAATAGTTATACAGATGCGGTTGTCAATGCTATTAATAGAATTCCAAAGGAAAAATTAATTATCATGGATAATATCAAATTAGGGATAAATAATGATGTTACCAAAATTTATCAAGATTTTGAAAATGACATTTATGAAGCATTAAAAGGAGGTATAGAGAAAATCAAACAATATACTAAGATGTTTTTAGTGTATCCTAACAAATCTGTTTACCCTTATCCTAGAAGAATCTCACATGGTTTCAAAAAATTTTGCACTGAATTCGAAATTGACTATGAAATTTTAGATGAAATATATGATGACATTGTACTCAAAGAAGGAGATCTATTCATTACCATCGAAGAATCGGATTTGGTAAACTTGGTAAAACAAATCAGAGACAAAAAAATGAAATTAGGCAAACACATTGGTGTCATCTCATACAACGACACACCTCTGAAAGAATTATTAGGCATCACCGTAATGTCAACTAATTTTAAGATAATGGGAGAAACAGCGGCACGAATGATCCTAAACAAAGAAGTCGGACAAGTAAAAGTTCCATTTAATTTTATCTATAGAAAATCTATATAACCAACCTTATAACACTTTACAAACGAAATGAAATTCAGATTAAAACATTTACTATTTTTTGCATTTACCGCAGTTTCTATCAACGGTTTTACGCAAAGCAAAAATGCTTCAAATGATGCATATAGCGGCATTGAATTTAAAATGAACAAAATAAACGAGCCAAAAATCCCTAACAATTCTGTAAACATTGTTGATTTTGGTGCTATAAATGGCGGAACAACTTTATGTACCAAAGCTTTTGCCGATGCCATTGATGCCGTTTCTAAAAAAGGAGGCGGAAAAGTGATTATTCCTCCAGGAATATGGCTTACAGGTCCAATTATTCTAAAAAGCAATATCGAATTACGTGCAGAGACTGGAGCATTAATCAAATTCTCTCCAGACAAAAGTTTATACCCAATAATCCAAACCAGTTTTGAAGGTTTAAACACTTGGCGTTGTATCTCTCCTATTTACGGGAAAAACCTTGAAAACATAGCATTTACAGGAGGTGGAGTTTATGACGGTTCAGGTGAAGTTTGGCGAATGGTTAAAAAAGATAAATTAACTGATAGCCAATGGAAAAATCTTGTTGCTTCTGGTGGAGTATTAAATGATAAAAAAACAAGTTGGTATCCATCGGAACAATACGTAAAAGGAAACCAAAATGCGGATCAAAATGTGCGGGCCGATTTGAAAACCAAAGAACAATTTGAGGAAATTCATGATTTCCTTCGCCCTGTAATGGTAAGCATTCAAAACAGTAAACGTGTTTTATTTGATGGTCCAGTTTTTCAAAATTCACCAGCTTGGAATATTCATCCTTTGATGATTGAAGATTTAATAATTCGTAATACTACTGTTCGTAATCCTTGGTATTCTCAAAACGGAGACGGTTTGGATGTAGAATCTTGTAAAAACGTTTTGGTCGAAAATTCTAGTTTTGACGTAGGTGATGATGCTATTTGTATAAAATCAGGAAAAGACAAAGACGGTCGCGATCGTGGAATTCCTTGCGAAAATATTATCATAAGAAACAACATTGTTTATCACGGACACGGTGGTGTAACTGTAGGAAGTGAAATGTCGAGCGGTGTCAAAAACATGCACGTTTCCAACTGTACTTTTATGGGAACTGATGTTGGACTTCGTTTTAAAAGCTCTCGTGGACGTGGAGGAATCGTAGAAAACATCTTTATTAAGGATATTTTTATGACTAATATTCCGTCGCAAGCCATTTCTTTCGACCTATATTATGGTGGAAAATCAATCGCTGAAAAACTTGCAGAAGGTGGTGATGATAAAAATACGGCAATAGTTCCTGTAGACGAAAAAACGCCACAATTTAAAAATATCATTATCAAAAATGTGTTTATTGATGGTGCCAAACAAGCTGTTTTTTTACAAGGATTACCTGAAATGAATTTAGAAAACATTGAAATATCTAACTTAACTGCTAAAGCAGAAAAGGGTTTTTCTATTATTGATGCCAATGGAATCAAACTACATGACATCAATATGAATATTACAAACAGCACTGTTTTTGAAATTTACAATGGAAAAAATATGTCATTGAAAAACATTAGTTTTAATTCTACTTCTCCAAAAGCGGTTACTATCGATGGTGAAGTCAGCAAAAACATTGAATTGATTTCGAATTCTAAAGTAGATTTTTCTAAGAAAACAACCATTGGAGACAAAGTAGCTAAAGATGCTGTAAAAATGTAATGATCATTTTATTTTATAACTAAAAAAAGGGCAATGAAAATTGCCCTTTTTTTAGTTCGTGTTTTTGAGTTAAATTTATTATTATAGCTAGTTTTAGATTGAATTATTTTAAACTTAATCCGCAAACTATAATCTGTTTTATTTAAATACTTTCTTTTTTTCTATCTGTTTGTATCGCAACATAGCTTCAACCAAATAATAATCACCATAAGTAAGTGGTGTATCAATTTCGGTTTTGTTAGGCATATTACCTACTCCGTGTTTTAATATAAATCCACCATTTGTATCAACTGCAGCAATATATTCTGGTGTTAACAAATTAGATAGGATTTCCGTAGCCTCTTTATATAACTGCTTTCCTTCTTTTTTATCTACATAACCACTTAATTCAAATAAAGCTGAAGACATTAAAGAAGCGGCCGAAGAATCACGCAAAGCATTTGGAATATTTGGTGCGTTAAAATCCCAATATGGAATTTTATCTTTCGGCAAATTTGGATGATTTAATATAAAATGAGCAATGTTTTTGGCTTGCTTTAAATACTTAACATCCTTTGTTTCTCTATACATTACAACATATCCGTACAATCCCCAACCTTGACCTCTTGCCCAAGCCGAATCGTCAGAAGCACCTTGATTGGTAATTTGTTTTGTAACTTTCCCAGTTTCGTTATTGTAAACTACTTCGTGAAAAGAACTGTAATCTTTTCTATAATGATTAATCATTGTTTTATCAGCATGCTGAACAGCAATTTTATAATAAGTACTATCACCGCTGTGTCTAGTTGCCCAAAATAAAAGTTCTAAATTCATCATATTATCAATGATTACTGGAGATTCTTCTTTTGTTGCATGATTCCACGATGCGCTATCCCATGATTTTATACAACCAATTTTTGGGTTGAATCTGCTCGCTAAAGATTTAGCACTGTTCATTAATATGGTTTCATATTCTTTACTTGGTTCCAATCGTTCGGCATTTCCAAAACTGCAAAACATCATAAAACCCAAATCGTGCGTAGTTTTATTGAATTGCTCTTTTTTTAAATCATCAAGTACTTTGAATGCCTCTCTTTTTAATTCAGGAGTGGATTGCATTTCATTCAAATACAGCAAAGTTCCCGGATAAAAACCACTGCACCACCAATCAGAATTAGAAGTTTCTAATTTATTTTTATCTGCAAAATAAGTCTTTGGATACTTTCCAACACTCACTTGTTTACTCAAATAAGCATATTGTTTAATTGCCGTTTGCAAAGTCGCATTTACTTTATCGTCCAAATTTTGTTTTCGAAAACCTGTAACAATAAAGAGCCCTGCCATCAGGTAAAATAAATAGAACTTTTTCATTGAGCTAATTTAGTATTGGTAATTTTTTTAAAGCAATAATTCGAACAGGCTGAGGGGTAACTTTTGTTAGTCCTTCTCCATCCGCTTGACTTACATTTTGAGAAAAAATATATAATTCCTTTTTTTCCTGCCACAGTTCTTTATCAAAATTTGGTTCCCATTGCCCTACCGAATAATCCGTAACATCTGCAAGATTCCATTGTTTTTTATTTAAATTAAGATATCCCAAAGTGATTTTATTATCTCTTTCTTCATCTCTAAAAAGTAAATAAAGCATCGATTTGTTTACGAAAATTTCTGGTCGTGAAATTGGAATTCTTTTTGTCCCACCACCGCCTAAAGTGAAAGGGTTATGATGAAAATTTGTATCAATAAGATTCCATTTTTTTGCAAAGAAGTAAACCACTTTATATTGAGGCACTCCATTAGTCGACCAATAAGTTGTGATATATGGATTTCCAACCTCATCTACAGTCATAGCCGTTTGATTGATTAAACTGCTTTTTTGTGGTATTTCCCAAACTACATCGGCAGTAGACTTAGTTATTGGTAAACTATATTTTTCTCCTGTAGATTTATCCCAAGTTTGCCCTCCATCGGCTGAAAAAGCATAACAAATATCATGGTTTGTTGACACATCCCAGCTTTCTCTCCACACCCAAGACATATAAATTCCTTTTTTACCAACACAAATTTGCCAATAAGCACTGCGTTGGTTTTCACCATTAATTAAATTATTTTGCACTGATGTCCATTTCTGAGTTTTTACATCATAGGATTTTACCACCATATTCCCTCTTCCTGAAGCTCCCGAACGGTAAAAAAACAATAATTTTCCGTTAGGCAAATTGTGAAATTCTGGATAAGTTACTTTGGTTTCGTCATCGCCTGTCATCGATTGTTCTTCACCTAGTTCTAATCCAAAAGGCATTTTGCTTTTGGCATAACGCAAACGGGTATCATGATGATCCCAACTTACATGAAGAAATCCATCGGAGTCTATCGCAATACTGATACAATTATGAGCATCTTTTACATTACCACTATAAGGCGTTATTTTAGTTTCCCACTTATTAGAATTCAAATTTCGTTTTGCCAAAACCATCTTTCCTTCCGGATTGTAATAAGCAGAAAATTGCCAGTTTTTAAATGACGTTAAAGCGCTATTTCTAAAAATAACGGTATTGACTGAATTATTACTCCAACCCAAACCGATTTCACTTTCCTCTGTTTTTAACTGAGCTGAACTATGTATTGTAAACAAAATAAGTAACACAACTAAACATTGGGAAATGACAAGTTTTTTATTCAATAACTTTCTTAAATAATCAAACATATGTTTTTGGATCAATAGGTAATTCACAAATGTAATAATAACATTTAAAAATACAAACCAGTACCTACCAGTTTTAAAACTAATAAAATATGAGGTTTTTTAAACCAAAAGAGGCAATTTTACCAATGAGTAAAATTGCCTCTTTTATAATCTTTAAAAAAATTTATCGTGCTTTTACTAAAAAAATATTTGGTTTTGGAGCAGGATTCATCCCTTTCCCCATATAAAAACTTGTATGCGGCGGTTGATTATAACCTACGTTTTGCCAAGCAATACTTAAGCGATATTGCGAGTCGTGCATTAGCGTATATTGCCTAACATCAGTTGGAATCGTAGTGCTATAAATGCGCAATTCGGTATCATCCTCACTACGTAAAATTAATTCTTCTCGCCAATCACCTAAAATATCTGCAGACAAACCCGGAGTCGATTTAGTTCCGTTGTTAGATTTTGCGCCTTCGGCAGTAAACAATCTTCCTTGACCATATTTGTCAATATAATTAGAATTGAGAATTTCGCGAGATGTATCTCCATCCCAATAAATTAAAAAATTAGTTGATTTCGGTGCCTCCCCAATTTGGTTTCCTTTAATATCATATAAAAATTTAGATCCAGACCACCACATTTGTGCGCCAACTCTAGTGTTATCAATATTATCTGCTACCCCTCTACCCACATCTTGATCTTTTTCAGCTGTAAAAAGAGTTTTCCCATTTGCTGCTGAAAACAAAGCAACACCAGGACCTTTTGTACCTTCTTCGATTTCATGAACTCCAAAAACTTCTAAACCTGGAATTTCAGGATCCAAATCAGTCACATGCAAAGCATCACCGTGACGATAACCCGTAGTATACAATCCTTTACC
This sequence comes from Flavobacterium sp. WC2509, assembly GCF_052683105.1. Classification (NCBI taxonomy): domain Bacteria; kingdom Pseudomonadati; phylum Bacteroidota; class Flavobacteriia; order Flavobacteriales; family Flavobacteriaceae; genus Flavobacterium; species Flavobacterium sp. WC2509. Next base: position 1,655,822 of record NZ_JBQZFG010000001.1, read on the forward strand.
ATCATCATCCACACACATCGAACCATAAATAATTTCATCCTTTCCGTCAGCATCTACATCGGCAACCGAAAGCCCGTGATTACCCATTCCTGAATATGGATTATTACCATCTTTCGTATCAAAAACCCATCTCAAATTTAATTGTTTGGCATTAAAATCCCAAGCTGCCATAACAATTCGTCCATAATAACCACGGCACATCACTACACTAGGATGTACTCCGTCAAGGTATGCCACACAAGCAGTAAAACGATCTACTCTATTTCCACTTGCATCATTTTTCCCATTACCGCCTTTACCTCCCCAGGCACCAATATCTCCTCTTTCTGGAATATAATTTACAGTTGTAATAGCACCACCTGTTTTGCCATCAAAAACAGTAAGATATTCAGGTCCGTCTAAAATTTTACCAAAAGTTGCAGACTTTTTATTCTTATCTCTCCAATCCATAGAAGCATCTCCAATTGTAGTTCCTACTCCGTCTGTAGTCCCATCGGCAGTTTTACAAACTATTTCGGCAGTACCATCACCATCTAAATCATAAACCATAAATTGTGTATAATGAGCCCCTTCACGGATATTTATACCCAAATTTATTTCCCACAAAAACTCTCCCTCTAAGGTATAAGCTTGTAAAATTGGAGGATCTGTTAATCCTTTTTGTGAATTATCATGCCCTATACCAGTCATATGAACGATTAAATCATATTTCCCATCACCATTCAAATCTCCAACCGAAATATCATTAGCTGTATATCCTTTAATTGCTTTTAGCGGAATAGACAAATAATCCTTTATTGTTGCATTGGCTACAATAGTGAAACTTCCTTGAGCATCGCTTTCTTGACCATTTACAACCGTTTTTACAAACCAAGTGTTTTTTTCTTTGGGGTCAGCAGTTACATCATTAAAATTGGTAGCACCTGTAATTGGTTTTTCATTAAGTAAAACAGCATCCGCTTTACCGCTTTTTCGATATAAATTAAAAGCTAAAGCATCAGAGTCAGTTCCTAAAACCCGCCAGTTGACAAAAAACTTTCCATTTTGATTGATGGCTATTACGCCACGATCTAAATTCTCCATTTCTCTTTGACCAAAGACAGAAAATCCAATTAAAAACAATACTATATTCCAATGCAACAACTTCACTTTTAACATACATTTATTTATTAAATACTAATTTTATTAAAAATTTTAATTATTTGAAATCCCTCGTTCGTCAGATAACACAAACAACAACTAATAGACTTTAAATAATGAAAATGGTTTAAAACATTTTTTGAAACCCTTCGCTTTTTACTTTCCAAGTACCATCTTTTGGAAATCCTGGATTCGCTTCTGTCGTACCTTCCCAGCCTCCGCACATCATCGCAATCGCTGTTAATAATCCGCCATTTCCAGGAAGATAAAGTGTAAGTCTTTCTGACTGATAATTGTGTCCGTTTTTTAGATACGTATTGGTAGTTATATTCATAAACAATGCATCAATCGCTTTTTCAGGCATTCCCAAACGCGCAGCTGACATAGCTGTCATCGGGAAATCCCATCCCCAGGTTTTTTGCCATGACCAAGTATCCCAAACTAAATCGAATGTGTTTTTCATTATTTTTTTATCCAACAAAGAAGTTTCAGGAAGCATTCCAAAAGTTCCCAAAACTGACGGATGATCTGTTTTGAATTCTGGATTGGTGTACGAATCCTGAGCACTTTCGGCTGCCAGATACACATTGTTTTGAACTGGAAGTGGGGACAAGTCTTTTAGTACCACTTCCCATTTTTCCGGAACGGCCTGATTCATTTTCTTTTTCCATGCAATAGCCGTTTTCAATCCCCAGTTCCAATATGCTAATTCATAGGTCGGATTAAAAGTTTTCTCTGCTACGAAACGTTCCTGTGCTGGAATCACACCAGGACCAAGCATGTAACGCTTTTTGGTTGCATCATAAAAAGCAAACGAAGCCATAAAATCAGCGGTGGCAAAGACGCGTTCACTGTATTTTTTCAATGTAGCTTCTGATTGCGATGATTGGTATAACAACTCAGCGTAAGTAATAAAATGAGGCTGTTGCCAAATCAAAAACGCCCCTACAGAAGACGGGGTTTCGTTTCCGTCAGGATCGGTCATTTTCTGCCATCTTGCTCCTTCAAAACCTTGTCGCTGTGCTATTTTTTTAGCTTTATCAAAAGCGTTTTGGTACCAGCCTAAAGTATTTTCTAAATATTCCGGTCTGTTCCAAAGCGGAAAATGAACCCCATGCCACCAATGCATTTCTAAGTGTGGTTTTCCGTACCAGCTGTTGTAAGTCAGTCCTGTTTCCTGCGGAGGCACAGAACCTGCGCATTGTATTTTGGTCAGATATTGCGAAAGCACAACTCTGCGCTCCAATTCATTGGCACGAACATCCGTACTTCCTGCGAAATCAACCGCCGCGCCGCTTTTCCAAAATTTTTCCCAGCCAGCAATACTGCTTTTTTCAATAGATGTAAAATCTGAAATTGATCCTTTATTTTTCTCGGTTTGAATGAACGAACAGCTCAATTCTATGCTGTTGCTGTTTGATGGCTCCAGCAAAAAATAATGTTTTGCTTTTTCTTTCACAGATGCCGTTCCTTTCCATTTCAGATTAATATCATACGAAATGCTGTCCATCAAGTGAGTTATAGTGGCTTCCGATTTATTTTTGATTTTCAGATTGCTTTTATAATCCTGTTTTCCTTTCCATTTTTCCCCCATATCAGTCCCCGCAATAGCGACCGCCGAATTATTTACTTCCTGTTTTTCTTCCCATTTTGTCCCCATATCGCCCCAGAGTCCTGTTGGAAACGGGATACGAACACGAATTTTCAAACGACCTTGTTTGATTAAATCCGATTCTACTTTAAAGCCCAAAGCGTCTTTTGTCTGGTCGCAGACTGTGGTAACTTTCACGTAAGTGTCTTCTACTTCAAAGTAACTTTCGATTTTACCTGTCCATAAATTCAGTTTCTGATTAATCGCTTTGATGTCATCAGGCTGTACTAAACTGCCGTCTTTTTTGGTGATTTCAAGACCAATATTTCCCAATTGAAGCAAATGTGGATTTTGACGAAACCATTCGACAGCTTCTTTTTTGTGTGCAGGTTCTTTAATTTGTGTCGAATAGGAAATTTTTCTTCCATACTGATCCACATCTTTCAAAGTCTCCGAAAACTTATATCCGTTGACATTTTTATAGCTGTCCCATCCCCATTCTGCTTGGGTCCCTAATGGAATTCCGTTTTGATACTTTTCGGGAAAAGTCTGCAGACCTGTTACATCAACTGTATAGGCAAAACCTCCATTACCCACACTCAGCGAAGCCAGCGTATCGATTTGCGTAATCTTTACATCATGTCTTGTCACTACTGCTTTACGGTCAATTTTTCCTTGGCCCGATACGCCAATGGAAAACAGCAAAATGCAAATAATCGAATATTTTTTTTTCATGTTTTTTTTAATTTTAAAATAAAACTATTTAATTAATGTGGCACTCATCAAACCAATTACAACATCATTTGTAATGGTTTTTATCGAAAGACTTTTTAAGGTTTTTGAAGCATTCAATGGAAGATCCAAAACGGTTCCAGCACCACCATCAATTCCATTATTAGCGAAACCTTTTATTGCTTTATAATCATCAAAACTGCGGGAAATAATTCCGGACTTCAAATAAACACGCGGCGGTTTTGGTGCATTGGTATTAAAAGCCAATCCATCTACAAAATAATCCTGCTCAATAGGCCACCAGTTTTCAGGATTTTTTAGTTCCAATTCTTCCGTAGAACCATCGGTATAAGTCACAATTACTTTGCCATTTACCATTCGGCTTTGCATTGGATTCGTAGAACCTGCCAGCATTAAATACAAATGAGATGCTTTTCCGCTTAACGGCATTGTTATCTTTTCAGGGAAATTGTCCCACATTGAAGTAAAAGCAATATTGTTCTTAGTTGAATCCGATGGCGTTTCAAAAGCTATTCCCTCTGGAGTCGTAATTTTTCCATTTTCTTTAGCTTTAAAACGCAGACCAGAATCATCAATAACTGGATTAATCAATGGATAACACCAATTTCCTATTCCCTGCAAAGGCAATTGTAAAGTTGGAGTTTTCGGTCGTGGAGATTCATATTTTTGTTTGAAAATATCCGTCACTTTTGCATTAAAATAAGAAGTCAGCGAAACTGTTTCTGCTTTTAAGGTTTTATTTTCAGGAATGTCCCAACTAATGAATGATAGTGGGTAATTCCCACCGTCAGCTGTCTGCAATTGAAAATTATTTGTTCCAGTAACTAGATGTTGCAACGGAATTGTGATAATTTCAGTACTGTTTGCTTTAATAGAAAATGCCTCTGCGATTTCTTTTCCAAATGGATTAAAAAGTAATTTTCCGTCTCCATTTTTATTCGAATTATTTTGAACAGAAAGCAATAAATTATTCGAGTTCACTTCTTTTACCGCAACTTCAAATCTTGGCTTGCAATTGATAGCAATAGGTTCCCACCAAATCATTTCGCCTTGCTGTAATTGTATAAACAGCGTTTTATCTCCAATGCTGTTTATGATTCCAGAAACTTTATTTTCTGTTTTTGAAATGGAATTTAAAACCTTTTGAGGATCGTACACCTCAATGATTTTTGCCTTTTTAGTTTCCAATACAAAAGCATCTTTTGGGTTGTAAACTTCCTGTGATTTAATTTTTTCTAAAGCCTTCGCCTCCCAATTAATTGCAATATTATATTTTTCAGCATAAGGCGATTCAATTATAATTTCAGGTTTTCCAATTCCGTTTTTTGTAATCGTATAATTGGCTTTATTTCCATTAATTGTAATGCTATTTATTTTTTCTGAAGTACCGTTTACTATGAATCGCAAAGTCATTTTTGTTGAAAGATGATTGGCAATTTCATAAGAATCAGTGTTTTTCTCTCTTTTGAAAGAAAAAGAAATATCTGGAATCTCTAAAGAAGCCGAATCCCATTTTTCTGGAAATCCGGGTTTAATTGTCAATTGATGCGCCAATGCATCTGGCTGAATCCCGAAAAGTCCCTCAACCAAAGTTCTTGCCGTCATCCCGATTGGATCTGCAAAATCACGATATAGCTCTCCACGTATCGCATCCTGATACATTAACTGTTCAAATCCGCCTGGCGAAGGACTTAAATACATGCTTTCTACCAAAGCGCTTTCCCACATTTTAAAAGCTTTTTCCGAATTGCCTCCCTGCCAATACGCTAAGGAAGTATGTAATTGTTCAGCCAAAGCCACATTATTAATTGACCAGGTATAAGGCTGCCAATTGGTTGTGCCAATTACATACAAATCTTTTTTGTCCAATCCTTCAACTTGAATTGGAATGTGAGGAATTTGTGTATCCACATAACGAAGCATTTGGTAATTCTGAAAAGGATTCGCCAGTTCCGAATCAATGGTATGGTAAATACTCCAAATTGCAGGAGTTTCGTGTAATAATTGTTTGCCCAAAGCATCTTTGTATTCAGCAAAAACACCTTTCTCAGGAATCCATAATGTCGAGGTAGTTGCTTTGGCAATTTTGTTGGCTTCGTTAGTAAACGAGTCGGCATTTTGCTGTAAAGCAGCCGCAACTGTTGCTGCGGTTTTATTCGAATAATAATTATAAGCCGAAGAATGAATCACGCCTCCGCCACTGTATTGCAAAGCGTCGCTTGCCCAAATGGACGCATAAGCATCATATAAACCGTCATTATCTACATCAAAATTTCTTTTTTCCCAATCGAGATGTCTTTCAATCACAGGCCACATCTGTTTCATGAATTCAGTATCGCCAGTCCATTTAAAATGACGCAGCATTTGATCGAAAAAAACCAAATTCATATCATAATGATGTGCGATTGTATTATTGTCCGGCTTACGGCTAATGTAGCCGCTGCTAAACATTGAAGTGCCCATTTCTTCTTTTTGACGGGCCAAATTTCGTTCGGCATCAAAAACTACAGGACCAGTTAATGGCTGTGTAACCTGTGAATGGCTGTAACTGGTAAAATGAGTTTTTGCTCTGTCATGCCAGCCTAAAGGATCGGCAACATACGCCCCTCTCCAAGCGTTTAAATGCATGCGCCAAGCCACAGCACCGTGTAAATACGCTGGACTTTCCCAAATTCCATCGGCGGCAATTGCCAATGCTGAACCTAATGTATTGATATAAGAATCTGGTGTAGTAACTTTTACTCTGCTGGCTAATTCTTGTGTTTGCTGTGATGCTTTTTTAAACAAATCAGCTAGATCTGCCTGGCTTTTTGCTTTTGAATTTACATTTGTATGGAATGACCAAAATAAATCTGTTTTTGAAATCGAATTGATTTTACCCACAATCAAATTCTGCTTTTCGGGAGCTGAAGTAAATAATTCAAGGGGAGAATTTTGTTGATTTGCATTGGCTAAATGAACTTCGGATGATGGAAACATTGCCAACAAACTTTTGTCATTTCCTGTCTTTTGCTTATTCACTTCGGAACCGTATTCCAGTAAAAACGAATTCTCTTTTATCGTGTATTGATTATTGGTACAATACTCAGGCTTTAAATAAAAACTAGATTCCGGGTCGGCTCCAATGTCACCATCACGACTGAATTTTCTGTCGCTCGCTCCGCCAAAAGCCCAAATAAGGGAAGTGTTTTTATCTGTATCAATCCCCGAAACTTTCAAAATAAAACCTTCTTCTTCTTTTAGAGCAACGATTTCAAGTTTCAATTTTCCTTTGCCTAAAATTGGATCATGAATTTCATAATACATTTTTCCACTTGCATAACGAGCTGTAATTGACTTGGCTTCGGTTATCCATTTGCTGTTCTTTGCATTGGACAATCCCAACTTTAAATTACCTCCCATTCCAGGAATATACATTGCAAATTCGGGTAAATCTCCTGCCTCCACCCTAAAGGCAGTATTCGAACCATACAAAGCACGATTGAATTTTCGGTTACCATTTTTTAATAAAAAGCCATCACCATCTGGCACGTAATGAATTTTACGCGGAGCTGTCGCTTTCTGTTCTTTCCCCTGTCCGAAAATCACTACTGAAAACAAACAGAAAAACAAACAAAAGAAAAAAAATGATTTAATTTTCATAAAAAAGTATAGGCGTCATTAAACTTTTTGATTTTTTTTTATTCTAATAAAACAATCAATAATTTAAAGACTCTGCTATTAATAACCAAAAATAAGTTTTATTTAATAATACAATATTGCTACTTTTTAAACAATATTCTATCCTGTACCTCCACGTATTTTTATAAAATCATCACTTTTTTAACAATTTAACCAACATCATAGTACAGGATGCTATATTAAAACAGAACCTTTAGTTTTGAAAATCTATTAACTAAAATAAATCAAATGAACCTATTTAGAATTTTTACTCTACTTCTATTGGTCTTGTCATCTTCAAATACACTTTGTGCAATGGGGAAAGATGATATTGACGTTAAAGAAAATAACCCATCAAAAAATACTGTTTTAGCTATTGAACCAAAAGTTTTCAATTTTGAAACTTCAAAAAAAAGCGACAAATTCACTAACGTTTTTTCAGCCATTAAATATGATGAAAATACTGGATACGGATTTGATTACGATACTACTGAAAATGCAACTTTTACTGCTTCTGGCTTAAACATTACGAAGAGCACCTATTTTTCTGTAAAAATTCCTGAAGGAAATTATAAAGTAAAAATAACTTTTGCTACCGATACTAAAGAGTCAAACATTACTGTAAAAGCGGAATCCAGAAGGGTAATGATTGATCAACTTTCTATAAAAAAAGGAAAGCCTAGCATTCAGGAATTTAATGTAAATATTCGAAATAGTTTTATTGATAATTCAAATTCAATAAAATTAAAAGACCGTGAAAAAGGCGATTTAAATTGGGATAACAAACTAACCCTAGAATTTTTAGGACCTGCTATTGTTCAAAAAATTGAAATTACTCCACTTGATAAAGTTACCACCATTTTTCTGGCTGGCGACTCTACGGTAACCGATCAAGATCTTGAACCATGGGCTTCTTGGGGGCAAATGATTCCACAATATTTTAACACAAATGTTGTTGTAACCAATTATGCTTGCTCTGGTCTGGCTTTAAGTTCCTTTAAAGCTTCAAATCGTTTGCAAAAAATAAAATCTCAAATTAAAGCTGGTGATTATTTATTTATTGAATTTGGTCATAATGATGAAAAAATCAAAGGTCCAGAAAATACAGCTTGGAAATCTTATTCTGATTTATTAGTCGAATTTATTCAGGTTGCCAAAGACAAAGGAGCGTTTCCAGTTTTGGTTACGCCTACACAACGCCGTTCATTCAATACAGATGGTTCTTTAAATCAAACGCATGGTGATTTTCCTGAGGCAATGCGAACTGTTGCCAAAAAAATGAACGTGCCTCTAATTGATGTTACTGAAAAAACAAATTCAATGTATGAAGCATGGGGGAATGATGCTTCCAAAAACGCTTTTGTACATTATCCTGCCAACACATTCCCTGGTCAAGCCAAAGCTCTTGAAGACAACACACACTTTAATTCTTTTGGTGCCAATGAAATTGCTCTTTGCGTAATTCAAGGAATTCGAGAATTGAATTTACCTATTAAAAAAGACATTTTAAAACAAACACCTAATTACGATCCTAAACATCCTAATTATTTTTCAAATTGGACATTACCGATGAGTACCCGTTTTGAAATTGCAAAACCAGATGGCAATTAATATTTTTGAATACTTTTTAAATGAAAATACAAAATACTTTACAATCCCTTTTTGTTGTTGCGATGACTATCGTTTCGGCACAAAGTAATTTTGCACAACAAACCGACAAAGTTTTCCTTTCTGGAAAAGATTTTGAACATCCTGTAAAATGGGATTTCTATTGTACCGATGGTAATAATAGTAAAAAATGGACAACTATTAATGTACCATCTCAATGGGAATTAGAAGGTTTTGGCGAATATACCTATGGAAGATGGTCTAAAGAGCTTAAACAAAAAGAACCTAGTAAAGAAGAGGGGCTTTATAAATATGAATTTGATGTCCCTAATGATTACAAAGGCAAAGATGTCTTGATTGCTTTTGGTGGTGCCATGACTGATACCGAAGTAAAAATAAACGGAAAATTAGCAGGAGAAATTCATCAAGGTGGTTTTTATGAATTTAAATATGATATTACTTCTTTATTAAAATTTGGCACCAAAAATACTCTGGAAGTTCATGTATGGAAAGATTCAAAAAACAAATCAGTTAATGCCGCAGAACGCAGAGCCGATTGGTGGTTATTTGGTGGAATTTATCGCCCGGTTTGGTTAGAAGTAGCTCCAAAAGCACACATCAGTCATATTGCTGTAGATCCAAAAATGGATGGTTCGATTTCGGTTACTTTGGAATTAAAAAACATTTCAAAAACGGCAACAGTTGAAGCAACCATCGTTGATTTGAAAAATGGGACAACATTCCCAGTTGTATCATTTCCAATCAAAAAAGGAAGTGCTCAAGAAGTAATTAAAACACAATGGCAAAATGTAAAACCCTGGAATCCTGAAAGTCCCAATTTATACACTTTGAAATTGTCTTTAAAACAAAACGGAACTACGATTCATGAACTTCAAGAACGAATTGGTTTCAGAACTTTAGAATTTAAGAAAAAGGACGGAATTTATGTAAATGGTACCAAAATTATAATGAAAGGTATTAACCGTCATTCCTTTTGGCCAGAAGGTGGACGAAGCACCAGCAAGCGTATTAGTGTGCTAGACGGAACTTTACTGAAAGACATGAATATGAATGCAGTTCGTGGACATTATCCACCAGACGATCACTTTTTGGCCGTTTGTGACTCTTTAGGATTATTTGTTTTGAATGAATTGGCGGGCTGGCAAAATTCCTATGACACTAAAACAGGAACACAATTAGTCAGAGAAACAGTAGAACGAGATGTTAATCATCCTTCGGTAATTATCTGGGACAATGGTAATGAAGGCGGATGGAATTATGAAGTAGACAAAGTTTTTGAACAATATGATCCTCAAAAAAGAATTGTTGTACATCCATGGTCAGATTTTAATGGTTGGGACACGCACCATTATCCAACCTATTTAACAGGAATGCATCGTTTTAACAGTGGTGAAAATGTGTTTTTCCCAACAGAATTCATGCATGGTACCTACGACAACGGACATGGTGCTGCCTTAGAAGATTTTTGGACCCGTTACAAACAAAGTCCTTTATTTGCAGGAGGTTTTATGTGGGCAATGCTAGACGAAGCTGTTTTTCGTTCGGATTGGAAAGGAGATGCAAAATTTGACTCTAAAGGCTCTTTGGCCGCAGACGGAATTTTAGGACCACACCGAGAAAGAGAAGGTAGTTATTACACGGTAAAAGAAGTTTGGGCTCCTATCCAATTTTTACCAAAACAAGTAACAGATACTTTTGACGGAACTTTTTTAGTAACTAATGATTATCTGTTTAGCAATCTGAATTCCTGTAAAATGGAGTTTAAAGTAATAAAATCGGATGCTACAATTCTTTACACAGATGCAGTTTCGGCAGTAATAAGTTCTGGAAAAATTGAAATTCCAAGCATTGAACCTGGAGAAACTCATAAAATAAAATTTACAGTTCCTGCTAATTTTCACGAAGGTGATGTTTTATCGATAACTGCAAACGATCAACACGGTAAAGAAATTTACACATGGACTTGGCCTATTCACAAAGCAACATTTTACGCTTCTAAATTTTTAGTTACTAAAACGGTAAAAACTAAAGCAACTTCTATTCGTAACGGAAATGATATTACTTTGAGTGGAAATAATGTTGCTGTAACTTTAGACAGCACAACAGGAGAAATCTTAACTGTTAAAAATGGCGCTACTGTAATTCCTTTGACGAATGGTCCACGCCTTGTCGGAATGAAAGCAAAAGTAAAAAATGTAGAAGTTTTACAAGAAGGAGATAAAGCCATTTGTAAAGTTACCTATACTGGCGGTTTAGCATCTATAAAATGGATTATGGAAGCTGATGGAAGGTTTAAAATGGAATTATTAGCATTGAAAAATGCAGAAAACACTGGTGGTTTTGACGGTTCCTTTTTTGAAGATAAAATTAGTGCATTCGGAATCACATTTAGTTTTCCTGAAAAAGGTGTTACAGGAATAAAATGGTTTGGAAGAGGTCCTTATCACGTTTGGAAAAACAGAATCAAAGGAACCACTTATGGAGTTTGGGAAAAAGCGTATAACACAACTATCACAGGTGAAAGTTTTGAAAATCTAATTTATCCAGAATTTAAAGGCTATCATGCCAATTTATTAGGAGCGAATCTAAAAGCAGGCGAATCATCTTTCAAAGTTTTTAGCGAATCAGACAATTTGTTCTTACGATTATTCACTCCTGATTTACCTAAAAATGGTTTTCCAGGAAGTAATCCTCAACCTGCATTTCCAGAAGGTGACATCTCTTTTATGTATGAAATTCCAGCCATGAGAGATTTCAAACCATTAGAACAACAAGGTCCTGAAAGCCAACCAACCAATATTCGCATCAAAAGTGGCGATGATGGAATAACCATGAATTTATGGTTTGATTTTAGAAATAACAATTAAGAAATAAATACAAAATGAAACTAATCAAATTAATAGCTTTACTGTGCGCAACCGTACTTTTTTTAAATTTTAGTCAAAAAACACAAAACAAGCCAACGGTATATATTGTTGGAGATTCTACCGTAAAAAATGGAAGCGGTAAAGGTGATGGCGGTCTTTGGGGCTGGGGTGATTTTATTGGACAATTTTTAGACACTACAAAAGTTAGCATTCAAAACCACGCTTTGGGAGGAACTAGTAGCCGAAGTTTTCAAGACAAAGGTTTGTGGACACCCGTTTTTAAAAAATTAAAAAAAGGTGACTATGTATTGATTCAATTCGGGCATAATGATAATGGTCCGTTAAACGATACTGTAAGAGCCAGAGGAACTATTAAAGGAATCGGAAACGAGTCTGAAGAAATTGACAATATGCTAACTCACAAGCACGAAACGGTGCATACGTATGGTTGGTATATTCGTAAATTGGTAAAAGATGCGTTATCTAAAGGTGCAATTCCTGTTGTTTTTTCTCCAATTCCAAGAAACGATTGGAAAGAAGGAAAAATAATTCGCAACAATGAATCCTATGGTTTATGGGCGAAACAAATCGCAGAGCAAGAGAAAGTAACCTTTATTGATTTGAATGCAAATATGTCTGACGAATTAGACAAAAAAGGAGAATCCAATGTTACTGGGACTTATTTTTATGAAAGAGATCATACACATACTTCAGCAAGAGGAGCGGTTTTATCGGCTACAGTTATTGCAAATGAACTTAAAAAGAGTTCAAATTCATTAGGTAAATATGTTATAGCGAATCCGAAAATTAAACTTCCAAAAAAGAAAAAAGTATTTTTGATTGGCGATTCTACGATGGCAAACAATGGTAACAATGAAAATGCTGTAGGTTGGGGAGTTGCTTTTCCTAAATTTTGTGATACCACACGAATTGAAGTTATCAATAAAGCCAGAGGAGGAAGAAGTAGCCGTACGTATGAATTTGAAGGTTTATGGAAAGAGGTTAGAGAACAATTACAGCCTGGAAACTTTGTTATTATTCAGTTTGGTCACAATGATGCTGGTGCTGTTGACAAAGACAAATACAGAGGTTCATTAAAAGGAAATGGTACAGAAACACAACTTGTAAATCGCGCTGATAGTATTAAAGAAACGGTGCGTAGTTTTGGATCTTATATCGAAAGATACATCAAAGAAGCCAAAGATAAAGGAGCAATTCCAATTGTGATGAGTCAAACGCCAAGAAATGAATGGCCAAATGACAAACCAGAACTTAGAGAGGATAGTTATAACAAGTGGTCTAAAATTGCTGCCGAAAATCAAGGCGTAGATTTCATTGACCTTAATGTAATTATTGCTAAAAAATACGAAGCTTTAGGTAAAGAAAAAGTAAAAGCCTTTTTCCCAAAAGACCATACTCATACTGGAACTGAAGGAGCAACTTTTAATGCGCTAACTGTAGCCGAAAGTATTAAAAACTTAAAAAAATGTCCTTTGAGGGATTATATCGAAATTCCAAAAAAGAAGGAATAAACCATTATAGGCCTAAAGCCTACAACCTTTAATTAGTTTTTTTACCGCAGATTTACAAATTATAGCCATTTTAAAATTTGTGAAGCTGCGGTTTATTATTTTAAAAAAACAAAAATTTCAAACCAAAAACACTATTATTTATGCTGATAAAAAAAATTTCGTTAGTAGTTATTTTATTGCTAAGCCTAAATGGTTTTAGCCAGTTACAAATTAAGCCTAATAATAAAGACATCGCTTATATGGGTCGAGTGAAGATATCACAGGATTCAGCTTGTTTTTACTGGCCGGGAACGTCTGCAACCATCAATTTTAAAGGATCTGGAATTACCGCCAGTATGAAATCACGTAATGAAGTGGGTTACTTTTATGCAATCATTGATAATGACGTCGAACATGCTTTTAAATTTAAATCTGACACTTTTAAAACGACCTTATCACTAGCAAGTGGACTTTCCTCTGGAAAACATACTTTACAACTATACAAATTAAGCAACAACACTTCTGAAAATATTATTTACGGATTTCAGATTGAAGGTGATGCGAAGATACTTCAACATAGTAAATCACTAAAAAAGAAAATTGAATTTTATGGCAATTCGATCACAGCTGGACATGGAGTTGATGTTGAAAAAGGAGGTAAAGATTCTGGCAGACCAGAGAATTTTAATAATTATTATACCTACGCTGCCTTAACCGCCAGACATTATGATGCTCAATATTCCTGTATAGCGCGTAGTGGTATAGGCATCATGGTTAGTTGGTTTCCAGAAATTATGCCTGAAATATATGATCGATTAAACCCGATGGATCCGAATAGCAAATGGGACTTTACTCAATACACCCCCGATATAGTCGTGATTAATCTCTTTCAGAATGATTCTTGGTTGGTTAATTTACCTAAACATCCTCAATTTATTTCTAGGTTTGGCACTTCCAAACCAACGGACGAATTTACCATTTTAGCTTATCAAAATTTCGTTACTTCCATCAGGGCTAAGTATCCAAATGCTCATATTATTTGTGCATTAGGAAATATGGATGCCACCAAAACAGATTCAAAATGGCCTAGTTATATTAAACAAGCTGTTGATAGAATCCATGATGCTAAAATATATAGTCTAGTTTTTCCATATAAAAACACAGGAGGTCATCCAAATAAACAAGAGCAACAAATGATGGCAAATGACCTAATTGGATTTATAGATAAAAATATCAAATGGTAATTCAAATTATTGAAAATAAAACATCCTATTCAAATCAATGAAAAAACATTTAATTATTCTCGTTTCAATTGCTTTTGCGGCCTGTTCTTCCAATTCAAAAGTTGGAAAAGTACAAACGTCTGATACAGTTCTATCAATTCCCGACACTTTGTATCCTTCTTCAAAACTTATTGTTCCAACTCATAACGAATGGACAAGCAAGAATTACCCAAAAATGATTAAAAGTTTCAAAGCAAATCCTTTGCAATTGCATGACATTGTTTTTGTTGGTAATAGCATTACTTCTCAAGGAAGAAATTGGGGAGAACGATTGAATAATAAAGCCATTAAAAACAGAGGTATAGCTGGCGATGTTACTGATGGTGTACTAAAACGATTAGGTGAAATAAATTATATAAAACCAACAGCAGTGTTTATTGAAATAGGGATTAACGATTTGTTAAACGATACTTTATCACCAGAACGCACTGCAAAGAACATCATTCAAATCACAAAAATTATTCATCAGCAAAATCCCAAAACTAAGATATTTGTACAAACAATATTCCCTACTAATAAAACCAATTTAGTAGACCGTATTAAACTCACCAATACTATTATTAAAAACCATAAAAGCAGAGGAGTATTTACAGTAATCGATACACATTTATTGTTTGCTGACAAAAATGATTTTATGCAAAAAGAATTAACTGTTGATGGCATCCATTTGAATGAAAAAGGATATCAAATTTGGGTTGATTGTTTGAAAAAATATTTCAAATAAACTTCTTTGAAATTAACGTAAAAAAATAGGGGCTCTTTAAAGCCCCTATTTTTATGAAAATTATTTAGATGTTGGTATTTTGGAGTAGCTTTTTTCAGAACTCTAAATAGCTAAAGCTCCTGCTTCTGCAACAGTATGGTCATTTTCGACCGAACTACCACTAACGCCAATGGCACCAATGATTTCACCGGCAGCATTTTTTATCGGTACACCACCTGGAAAAGTAATTAATCCACCATTAGAATGCTCGATGTTGTATAAAGCCCCTCCTGGTTGAGACAAACTCCCTATAACTCCTGTATTCATGTCAAAATAACGAGCAGTCTTTGCTTTTTTGATAGAGATATCCAGAGAACCTAACCAAGCACCATCCATACGGACAAATGCAACTAAATTTGCTCCTGCATCAACTACGGCAATATTCATTTTGGTATCAATTGCAGTTGCTTTCTCTTTGGCTACGGCAATAATTTTTTCTGCTTGTGCTAATGAAATATTCATAATTTTATATTTTTTGATTATATATTTGGATAACAAATATACAGAACGAATTACATTAAAAATCACTAAATCAGCAAAATAGACTTAACAAAACATTAAACTATCGTTATGATTATATGTTGCAATAATTTATTTAACCTTTTTTACAGCAATATAATCCAAAATAATTCCTGTTTGATTTACCGAAATAACTACGTTTTGTTTCTTACTATCGGAAGCAATAAAAGGTACTTTTACAATCGCACTATTACGCAAAACATTTTCTTTCCAAGCTTTATCACGGTCTTTGGTATTAATTAAAAACGATTTTGGCTCGTTCTCATTTACTTTGACAAAGACCTGATCATCAAAATTATTCGAATGTGTTGGCAAAAAATGTACTTCTACCTCATAATTACCAACATCTAAAACTTCAAATTCGTAGACAAGTGAAGGTTTTTCATTTTTAAAAGCATGCTGATTTAATGGAAAAATCGTCATTGCATTGTTGCTAAAACCTAAACCATCTATCGGTTGCCACTTATAATTTTCAACATTTTTAGCATTAACGAATTTATTGGCTTGAATTACTTTTGGTTGGCTTGAATTTACTGGAACTTCTTTCTCTAAAGTGTTTTTTTCAACTGGATCAAAAACAGGTAAATTTCTAGGTTTCATAGACATCATCAAGTTCCATTTACCATTACTCATTTTAGTATTATAAAACGTAGTCAATTCTTTTATTTTTTCATAGGCTTGAGCCGATTGTTCCTGATACTTGTCTTTTTGAGCCGAATCTTTAGTATAGGCTTCAAGATTCCAATATAAAAATTTAAAATTCATATTAGCCGCTGCTTTTATTGGATATTCAACTAATTGAAACCAAGCATCTTTTCGTTCCTTCGGAATAGAAGATGAAAAAGAATCAACTTTTTCAACCAAATTATTATAATCTTTTATACGTTGCTCCATTTCTTCTTTTGAGAAATCAGAAAGATTAACTTTAGTAGAAGGCTCCGTTTGACTCCATCCCATATATTCTGGTTTTCTAATAAAAGCCAAACGATAATATTCGGAAATAACAGGACTCAAGTCGGTTGCTAAAGTTGGTGTAAACTCTCTCGAAATCCATTTTTTAAGATTTTCATTTATACCAACTGACGGAATACTATTGATATTCCATGCTAAATCCATGAAAAACTCTATATTATATTCGGCCGGTTTAATATCTCCCACATTCACTATCCACATTTTTTTAGCTCCGTTTTGATATGCTTTTGACATTTCACTCCAGATTAATCCTGGTTGTGTAGTGCTTAACCAAAGATAATCGTGAGGACGGCCCCAATAACTAAGATGGTAATAAACGCCACCTCCACCAATTCTTTTTTGCTCTTTTTCATTGCTCAAACGACGAATATAACCGTAATTATCATCTGGCCAAACTAGCGTAACATCATCTGGTACTTTTAGTCCATTATCGTACAATTCCAATACTTCTTTGTAAGGAACAAATGCTTGTGGGATTTCATTCAATGGTTTTTTAAATGCCTTTGATAACATATTTCGTTGAATACCAATTATCTTATCCACCATTGTTATGGATTCTTCTAAATTTTTCGCACCTTCCATTTTACTATCATGAACCCCACGCATACCCAGAGTCATAATAGTCTCGTTTTTACTAGAACTTACTTCCTCTATTCGAGTTTCCCAATATTTATTGACTTGATCGCTATTGGTAAAATAATTAAATTCCCCGAAGCTTTTTTTCCATTCATCAACATTATTTCTAAGCATTGGTTCTGCATGAGAAGAACCAATTACCATGTGATATTTTTGCGCTATCTCCTTATTCCCTTTAATAGTAAAAAAACCTTTAGTACTCGGATGCATCGCTGGCCAAATGGTATTCGCTTTTAATCTCAAAAGCAATTGAAATATTTTTTCGTAAGTTTTAGGTCCAATATCACCTGTTTCTGGTTCAAAGGTTTTTGCTGCCCAAGGTTGTAATGCCCAGTCTTCATCATTCAAAAAGATACCTCTGTATTGAACAGAAGGTTTTTCGATTATTCCATTTGCTGGTAATTGAAATACTAATTCCTTTTTTTGAATTGGATTTACATCTGCCCACCATTTCCAAGGTGAAACACCTAATTGTTCCGCTAATTCAAAAATTGCAAAAACAGTTCCTCGAACATCGCTTCCTGCTATAATTAAATTTTGTTCCTCTTTTTTAATATATAATTTCTCCCATTCGTTAGACAATTCTTTTTGAATGGCTTTGGATTGAAATAAAGAACTCGAAGCCTGACCAATATAAATTCCAGGTTTAGTCATTTTAGCCACTGGAACAATCTCTAAGTGTTTTCCAGTAATATCTTCTACATCGGTCACCAACTCTTTGATTGCCCAAAGTATCAAATCATCTGTTTTGGAGTCAATAAAAATGGTCGCAGCTTTATTAGATTCTACGATTGGGAAATCAACAACTTTATTATTTTGAGCAAATGTTGTATTTGTTAAAAGAGCAATTATTATTAAAAAGGGAAATTGTATTTTGAACATTGTTGCTATATTTTTATTCTGATTTAGTTTTCTCGGTTATTTTTGGATCCTTCTTAATTTGAATATCCAATTCTTGTTTCATTTTCACAAATATTGGTTGATTTTGAGATATAATGTTATTTTTTTCTTCAGGATCCTTTTCGATATTGAACAGTTCATAATCATCTTTACCTTTTTTTGAAGGTAAGTTTTGAACCAATTTCCAAGGCTCTTGGATTAAACAAGCTTGCAAATGTCCTCGAATATAAAGAGAACGATTTTTAATTTTCTTATTCTCAGAAAGTTCATTCCATATATTCTGACCCTCTACCGTTTGAGGTAATTTTTCAGTTCCAGCTAATCCTAAAATGGTCGGTAAAAAGTCAATCACCGAAATATAATCTGAATTTTTATAGCTTTTTAAATGTCCTTTCCAATACAACAAACAAGGTACTCTTACTGCTCCTTCATAATTTGAAGTTTTCCAATCCCGCAATGGTGAATTATCACCCAAAGTTGTATTTGGTCGATGGATTCCTCCATATTCTTTTCGAGAATCCCAATTTTCCATTGCGCCATTATCACTCATAAAAATAATAAGTGTATTGTCATCCAATTTTTGTTGTTTTAAACTTTTGAGTAAAATACCAATACTGTGATCCAAATGCGCCATTGCTGCATCATAATCTCTACGGGAACTATCTTTGGCAATTTTATTATAAGGAGTCTTCCATTTTTCTTCTTCCTGCAACGGAAAATGTGGCGCACTATAAGCTACTTGTAAATAGAAGTTCTCCTTTTTATTCCTAATACTTGAAAGCCATTTAATCGATTCTTGAGTTACCAAATCGGTTGTATGGCCTTTTTCTTCAATAAATTTTCCATTTCTGTACCAACTTTGATCTCCATTTTTATAAAGGTGCGTATATTGATCAATTTGACCATGCAAAAAACCATATGAATAATCAAAACCGTATGCTTTTGGACTACTGCTCAATTGCAAACCGAGATGCCATTTTCCAATAAGAGCTGTTTCATAGCCACTTTTTTTCAATAATTGAGGTAAAGTCGGAATAGAATCTGGCAGTTTCAATTCGCTTTTATCGCTAATTGGTGCTAAAATCCCCATACGGCTTGCAGGTCTGCCCGTAAGCAATGCTGCTCGTGTAGGAGAACAAGTAGGACTCACATAAAAACGATTAAGCTGTACACCATTTTTAGCCAAATTGTCAATATTGGGAGTTTTGATTTCCGATCCATTGTAACCAACATCATTCCAACCCATGTCATCTGCAATAATAACAATAACATTAGGCTTATTTTCTTTTGTTGCTTTTTTTTGCTGAGCTTGCGTTCCTGTAATACTTAAAGATACTAAAGTCGAATAAAGAAATACTTTTTTTAAATTCATCATGAAAAATTTTTAAACAATCAATAACGTAGAAAAAAGGCTGTTCCACATTTGTGCAACAGCCTTTTATAAATTTTATAATAACTAATCCACTAATTTACCATTAACTTTTACATTTTTAAAAGTCACACCTTTAATGGCAGTTTTATCAATTTCACTGTTTTTAGATTCAATGTTTAGATTTTCAAAAGTAAAGTCGGATAAAAATATAAGCGGGTCTTTTTGAACTTCATAGAACTTATCACATTTTAATTCAATATTACGCAACGTAACATGCTCACCATACGAAGGAGGTGGATCTTGACGTCCTTTTAAATCAAAAAACTGATTCCACTGATAAACTACTAATCCTCTTACAGCAGTTCCTTTGATATTTTCTACCAAAATATACTCATATTTTTGTGGTGTATCTGGTCTCATTTTTAACCATAACAAACGAGAAACATCTGTAACTGAACAATTACGCATAATAACGTTTCTGTTATGAATTGATTCACTACCATTTGTTAACGCTGAATGCGAAAATCCGTATGTACAGTCTTCAATAATAATGTTTGTATTTTCTCCATTACCTTCTTCTTTATCTGCCCACGGTCCTTTACCTCCTTTTAATGCGATGGCATCATCATTTACAGACATAAAACATCTTTTTACTAAAAAATTCGAACATACATCAATATCGATAGCGTCTGTACTTGGTGCTTTAACCTTATCATGTGGAGAAAAAATATACAAATCAATCAATTTTACATTTTGACATTTATAAAAATGGTTTGTCCAAAAACCAGAATTAATCAACTTCACATCTTGAAATTGCACATTCTTAGAATTCCAAACAAAAACCAATCTCGGTCTTGACACTTCTAAATTAGTACATTTTGGATTCTCTTTACGTCTTGCCCAAAAAGCTTCATAATATTTATAGCCATTTCCGTTAATGGTCCCTTTTCCAGAAATAGTAAATCCATCCAAGCCATAAGCATTGACTAAAGCAGGGAAATAATCTAAGTTTTGACCTTCCATACGCGAAGGCATAATTGGATAATTAGAAATATCATCTGAACCTTTTAAAACACCACCTTCAGAAACGTATAAATGTGTTTTTGGTTTAAAAAATAAAGCCCCACTCAAGAATACTCCTTTAGGAATAATCACTACTCCACCTCCATTTTCAGAAGCTTTATCGATCACTTTTTGAATCGCTACTGTCTGAACTACAGTACTATCTTTTTGAACATCATAATCAGTAATAACATATTGTTTTCCTAATTTATCTAATTTAATTTTAGACGCATCATTAAACCAAGCTGGAATTTTTGTACCATCAGGAAAAATGTTTTTAGAGTTTTTTTGTGCCACCGAAATTTGAGATAATCCGATAACCAAGATAATTAATGCTATGCCTTTTTTCATTATAATCAATTTAATTTTAGTTTTTATATTTTCTACTTAACCATGCTTCAGGTACATTTATAGTACAAATGTTCATCGTTTTATTATCTTCCGAAAGCATTGCCGATTCAAATTGTATTTTGGTTCCTTCTCTATTAAAAGTGGGATGAATGTGATCTTTTGCTGTTTCTTTATGCCCTGTTGTAAGCATTACTACTTCGCTTGTTTTTCTATCAATCAAATACAGACTTCTAGAAAAATCATCCCCTACAGCCCATCTTCCATCAGAAGAACCATGAACATGCCAAAAACCACTACCCGATTTTGTTTGTCCTGCAATAATCATTTCTCTTGTTCTGAGATTAACAATTGCTAAACCTGTTGGCTTTTCACGAGTTCCTGTAGCACCCCAATTGCTTTCTTGCCCAGGGTTTTCTGGATTTTTAACTTCTTTACTATCGGTTACTTGAACAGGAGTTTCTTTTTGAATGTCAATTTTTCTATGTCCCATTATTGCCATAGCGACTTCATCTTTTCCAATTACAGCTTCATGAGTAACCCATTCGTAGGGTGCTTCAGGGTATAATGGTCGTAAACCCGAACCGTCAGCCATAACCACCCAAGTACGTTGTGGCGATTTACCCCCAGTTTCCCAGCAAAAAATAATTTCGTTAGGATTCCATAAATTAGATTGAATATGCCCCACTTGAAATGGAACAGAAATTACGTGTTTAAATTCTCCCGTTTTCAAATTCATACTAGAAATACCTCCTGGTCCTGCTCCCATATTTCTGGGACCAAAATTCTTTTCGAGAGTTGTATTTTTATCTAAATATTTTAGAGCTTCTTTTTTACCGATTCTAAAATATACTTTATCCTCATCAGCATCTAATGCCATATCTCCTGAAGCTTCCATTTCTGGCACACTTTTTCCGCAAATCCTTTCGTAATTAGCAACAGCCTTCATTTTTCCTGCTTTACTATCTTTAAAAACTTTATCAAGATCCACTTCAATAACCTGCATTGCTTTTTCAGCTGTATCACGCATAAAATAAACTTTCATCGATTTTTGAGCAATACAAAATGTTCCTGAGTAACCTCCTTCGGTAACCTGAACAATTTCTCCGGATTTTTCATTGACTGCCATAATCTCCCCTTCAACACGATGAGAACGAAACAACACCCAATTCCCGTCAGAAGTCCATTGCGGATGAGTTGGATAAATTTTGGAATCTCCTTTTGATTTACTTGTCAAAAAAGTTATTTCATACCCTGTTACAGGATCTTTAATAATCTTTTTTTCAGATGGAAATCGCTGCCCTATTTGTGCAAAAGCACCAAATGTAGAGAGAATACAAAATAATAAAAATGTCGATTTTGACTTCATATTGATAAAATTTTATCCTTTATTCTTTAATTGAATAGAACTATCATTAATCTCAAATTGACTGTTATTTAACAATGAAATAACTTCAGCACCAGCCAATAAAACGGGACCATAACCATGAGCCGCAAATAAATTTACAGGACGATAGTAATAAAATGCCGGATCAAAACCCATTCCTGTACCTACACAAGTTCCTTCAACCTGACCTTTTGCATTTACTTTTGAAGCTACTGCATTCCACCCTAATAAGACCGTTGGAGCATATGTCATTTTATCTACATAGCCTCTATTTATAGCTCTTGCAATAGAATAAGTATATATTGCTGTTGCAGAAGTTTCTAAATAAGTATCATTTCTATCAATTAACTGATGCCAAAAACCAGTTCCGTCTTGGTATTTTTGTAATCCTGCAATATGCGCTTGTAATTGTGCCAAAACCTTTGGATATCCTGGATGGTTTTTTGGTAATGTTTCTAACAATTCGACCATAGTCATAACTGCCCACCCATTTGCTCTTGCCCAATGAAATTGAGGATGTACCTTCATTGACTCAACCCAACCATGCATATAGAGACCTTTTTCGGCATTAAACATTCTTTGCGAAAATTGAGTCACTTGTTTTACTGCATCATCAAAATATTTTACATCTCCAGTATAAGCACCCATTTGTGCCAATGCAGGAACACTCATAAACATATCGTCTAGCCAAAGTGTGTTCATCTGAGGTCTGTTTCGGGCTAGAGTTCCGTCACTCAAACGCTGTTGTTTTTGGCTTATGAATGTAATTAAATTATTGATTACTGGATCTATATTTGCTTTTAAACCCATTTTTTTCGCCTTAATAAAAGCAGCACATAAAGCTCCTGCATCATCCAAAGCATGTGGCTTAATTACAGAATGTATTGGAGAGTTTTCAATGTTTTTCTCATCCGTATTGGCATAAAGATCAGCAATCAATTGCAATCTTTTGTCTACATAATTTTCGTAATTTTTATCAGAAGTAACTTCCGATGTCAAGAGCATTCCTGCATAAGTAACTCCCCATTCGTAACTCGTAAGTCTAAATGCACCTTTCTCAAAAGCAAGATTACCGTCATTTTTTTTAAAATTAGTAACTTCAGAATTATCCTTTTTATTTATAACTTTTGAAGCTGTATTAGCTTCTAAAAAAGTATAAACTCTATCCAAAACCTCTTTTACGTTTGCCTTTTCAGGAATAACATACGGAGTAGGATATTCTGGTTGAAGCAAATGCAAAGGAGCAGTAGCATCAGTTGTTTGAGACTGTGTAGTTGCAAATGTTCCCAAAAAAAGTAAAACGAAAATTTGGTTTAGTTTTTTCATAATTCTTAAATTAAATTATTTTTTGTTTAGATCATTATTTTATTACAACATCAATTTTAGCCGAAAGTTGAGTTGCAAGAGTGGTAACGTATTTCGTAAAATAAGCAGCATCTTTAAAATTAGGATCAGCACTCATTTCCCATCCAGCAACCGCATAATAACTAATTGGCTCATTATTTTTAACTGTTAATTTTGCCAAAAATGAATCCGTTAACTGCCCTGTTTTTGGCGCTTCAATATATCCTTTGTAAATATTCTTAGGTACTATAATTGCTGTTCCTAATATCCATTGTTTTTCATAAGTTAAATGCCCATGTTGAATCAAACATACAAAATCGCCCGACTTAATTTCTATTAATGGGTTTGTATTGTTGATATTAGAAAGTGCAGCTAAAAACACCTCGTTACCTTGAAGTCCGTTCACCGTTACCGTGTTTTCGTATCCATACATTCCCGGCCAAATTGAAGTCGTTTCTTGTACCTGATACTTTTTTCCATTGATATCCCAGTTGTGGTAATTATAAGCCAAAACCGAATTTTCAGGACCTTCACTTACAATTTTAAAAGTGGTGGTTTCAATATTATTTAAAGACTCTTTTGTAGTAATTCCTAATCTTTTTATTTCACCATTCACCAATAAAGCATAACCGCCTAAACCAGCTGAGTTACCAACAGGAAAAATATCTCTTCCCCAATCGTACATCTGGTGGTAATTATCTTCCACGCCCCCTTTACTGTTTATACCTACGTCTTCTGGTGTAATAGCTGGAATTCTTTTTCCAAAAACATCTTTAGCATTTCTTCCGTCCAAATAATGTCTAAATCCTACTTTATCATTTTCCCAGGAAGGCCCATCAGTTTGGTAACGTTGATATCCTAATGCTGTATGAACTTCATTGGCGGGCATTACTTCTTCAGTTGCAGGTTTTACTGGTTCATTTTTACCAGCTCTTTTCCCAAAACGAACACTAGTTCTAATGGGAAATTTAGGATCAGTTTCAGACCATTTTAATACTAATTCTTTTTTCTCTTTCGCAGCAAAATCAGTAACTATAAAAATTTCATCCCATTTTCCATCTCCGTCAAGATCATTAAGCTGAGCTGGAATGGTATCTTTTTGCTGCGTAACAATTGGAAAATTGGTTGCGTTCTTTATAAAAGGAAGATTGCTTCTTTTAATTTCAACTGTCTTTTGAGGCAGGGCAATATCTGAAGTGTTTTTGAGAACAATTTTTGTTGGAGCTTCATTTTTTTGAGCTATACAACTATTCAATAATAGTAACGTAGTAGTTATTGTTAACCCAAATTGAATATTTTTTTTCATTTTTTTCTTTATTACTTTGTTAAAAACATCAAAACTACGACTCAAAAAAACAAGTATTTTGGGATAATTTTGTTCATTTTAGAATTAAGCATAAATATTTAAAATCGATATTTTAAATATTTTCATATATTTTATCGTCTATTTTTAGTTTAAAAATACGAATTAATTCCAAAAAAAAACGCCAAATCAAATGATTATAGCGTTTAAAAAGAAGGCTTTGTAAACTCACACTTATAGAATTAACTTTCTTTTAAAAAATTTAAAACCATTAACCAACAAAATTAACTTTGACACTTATCACTCTATCAATGAATCAAATATATCTATTAAAATGCGTTAGTGTATCCTGCTGTATACTGCCTTATGCTTATTATTTTTTAAAATGTAAATTCATAAATTAATCCAAATGAAAAACCTCTTTTAACGAAGCCGAAAGTGGCGAATTATCAGGGTTTGTTTCCATAATATCTCCCATGTATGCCCACCATTTTTTTACAATTGGATGGTTGGGTAAAAAGGCAACATCAAAATCAGCACTCAACTTTTGAACTGCAAAAAGGATTAATGTTTCTTCATCCAAAAAAATGCTATAATCCTGAATTCCAGACTCAGAAAGTAAAGATGCTAATTCAGGCCAAATTTCATCATGCCTTTTTTTGTATTCAACTTCAAAACCTTTTTTTAATTTCATTTTGAATGCATTCCTGTAGGTATTTTTCATTTTTTTGGTTCTTTTAAATTAATATAAACTGGATTGTCTCTGTGACAAACTATCTCTCCATTTTCTAATTCTAATTCGGCAACTTGTATAGAACTTCTTCGTGTTCCATAATTATCTTTTCCTTTATTTTCAGGTGTTCTTCCGGGATGAGTAAAATAAAAAATATAAGCTCTTCCTTCATTTACCACCACATCTGGATGCCCTCCAATTACCTTATCATCTGCGCCTGTACCTGGAATTTCCAATATGTTTTTTTCTTGTCGTTTCCAATTTAAAAAATCATCTGAAGTAAATACAGCTAATCCACGCCAAGTATCCGAGATCATCCAGTTTTTACCTTTCCATTGAAAAACCTTTGGCCCTTCACCTCTGTCTTTTACAACCTTTTTACCAGCATCTGCCCAATTGTACAAATCAGGACTATCTGCATAATAAATAGATTTCCCATCATTTTCATTATTGTAATACATACGCCAAGTCCCATTTGGTAAGCGAAAAACAGAAGCATCAATACAACGCTCAGATGCTAATTTTAGTTTCGACTCAAATTTCCAATCTATTAGATTTTGACTAGTCAAATGAATAATATAACGGGGATGGTACCAATCTAGAAAAACCCCAGGAACAATAGTCAAATACATATGATATAATCCTTTATCTTCTATAACATCTGGTGCCCAATGAGTAATTTCGGGTAATTTATAACCTATATTACAGGTGTCTTTATACACCCAATTTGTCCCATTTTTGGATTCTGCAATACCAATTCGAGTTCCGTGAACCCAACTAATACCTTTAGCAGTAGAATCATTAGCCCTGCGATTAGTATAGAACATAAACCATTTTTTTTGTTTTTTGTTCCAAATAATAACTGGATCTGCTGTTCCGTCAAAAACCGGATCACGAAACAAAGGTTTAGCAGCCAGATTTCCGATTTGTTTTTTAGCATTTTGAGCCTCAACAGAAAAACTAAAAATCTGTAGAAACAGAAAAATAACGAACAAGAACTTTTTATTTATTGCACTCATAAAATAACACTTTTTATTGATTTCCCCAATTATCAGTCCTAAATGGCGAAGCTGGTAAATTTTCGGTATTGAATAGATTTGGATCGGGAACTGGTTTCCAAGCAAATCGAACTGCTACTGGATTTTTTACCCTATCAGAAGAAACAACTACTGTTTTTCCTTTAATTTTGGCATTAGCTGGATAAAATACTTTATCCTCTCCTGCAATTTCAAATTCTTTTAATACATCTCCTTTTTGTACTAATCCTGATTCAGCATAATCAAAAAACAATTGTATTTGCTTTTTATCCATTTTCATATGATTGTAAATAGGACCAGAATACACAAGTTTACTTTCATTATATGTTTTAGCACGAGCGATAAGTGACAATCTATAACCAACAGTTTGTTTGTCTATTGGATGAATATTAGTTTCATTACCAACATCGGTAGTAACGACCATTCCGCTGTTTTTAATTTTATTTAAAGATAGTAACTGTGCTTCTCGAATGTATGCATTTTGACCTTTATGAGGCGCAATTTGAACATAGTAAAATGGAAAGTCGCCTTGTTTCCAATCGTCTCTCCAACTTTGAACCATTGCTGGAAAAAGTGTTTGATACAATAATGCTTTTTCAGCATTACTCTCTCCCTGATACCAAATAACACCTTTCATGGTATAATTAATTATCGGATGAAGCATTCCATTGTACAAAACGTATGGATATTTATTCTCCTCGTTTCTCTTTGGCTTTTTTAATTCCTTTGTTACTGTTCCATTTTTTAGATTAGTATAATAGGCTTCTAAATCAGTATAATATTGTTTTTCTTTTTGCGCATTTTCTTCAAGAATTGTTACCAAATCTTTATTTTCTTCTAAAACTTTTGTCGATGTCCAAGCTTCTGCTTTAGTACCTCCCCAAGAAGTAGAAATCAATCCAATTGGTGTTTTGATATTCTGAAACAAATCACGCCCAAAAAAATAGCCTACTGCCGAAAAAGCATTTATAGTTTCTGGAGTACATTCCTGCCAATTTCCTTGTACATCTTCTAATGGCTTCTCCGACGCTACGGTCGCAACTGTAAACAATCGTAATAATGGATAATTAGCATTTTTAATTTCTTCTTCATAATTTTTAACTCCTGTCTTCCAAGTACCTTCTTGTTTACCGACAGGAAAAAACATATTAGATTGTCCAGAACAAATCCAAACTTCTCCTAATAAAACATTATTAAGGGTGATTTTATTAGAAGCTTCAAGCGTAATAGTATACTTTTTTTCGTCTGCTTTTGGAGTAGACACTTCTATTTTCCAATTCCCTTTGGCATCTGCTTTTGTTTCAACCAATTCATTTTGCCAACCCAATTGAATTTTTATGCTTTCATTTGGTGCAGCCCAGCCCCACAAATTTACTTTTGCATTTTGTTGCAAAACCATATTATTACTTACTAGAGCAGGTAATTTTATTTGGGCAATTATAAATTGACATGTTAGTATAAAACTGAACAATATCAGATTCTTTTTAACTATTTTCATTTCTATTTTTGATTTTATTGGAATTTTTAAAAATAGTTGACTCTTTCTAAATAAGTATCCTGTACTTTCCTGAGCACAAAAAACAAACCGCCTCAAAATTGAATTTTGAGACGGTTTAGAATAATTATGAGAATCAAGGATTAGTTATATCCTGGATTTTGCATTTCTTTTTTCTGAGCTGCTGATAAAGGAGCTCCATTAGCAAAAATTCCATCTAAAAAAGTTTGAGGAATAGGTCTCAAATTATGGTAAGCTTGAATATTTGGATTCGCTTCAATATTATATGCTTTTGCTCTAGCAACCAAAGTCATTGTTCTACTTAAATCCTCCCAACGATGAAATTCACCACAAAGCTCTCTAGCACGCTCATTCAAAACCAAACATAACATTTTATCATAATCGCTAGAATACCCTAACTTTGTAATAACAGCTAAATCACTCGCAGGCAAAGCTCCAATACTAGCTATACTCAAACTTGTTGCTGTAGTTACAGTAGTTGCAATATTATTAGACTCATAGTAAGAACTTTCTGGAATATACGAGATCGGGATTCCTGCTTGTCCTGTTTGTGTATATGCAGCACCACCATCTGCATAAAGAGCACGATTTTCTCCCCCTTTATATGCGGCACGTGCACGAACAGTATTAATATAAGGTAATGCATCTGCAAATGCGGCTCCACCTACTTTTGCTAAACGTACTTTTGCTTCGGCTGCCATTAAATATGTCTCTGCCGAGCGCGCTAAAATTACATCACGAGAACCTTTTGTAACACTCAAATCAACTCTATTCCCATCCATATACTTACTTAAAGAAGGAAAACGAACATCTGCCATTAAGCCAATTTTATCTGCAGCGTAGGCCACATATACACTTGGAATTGTTTTCCCTTTGTAAAGTATCGCTGGACTGTCGTTATTTTTAGTTTTTGCAAAACGAGTATCCGCGGCATTGTTAACAATATACATAATACCTAAATCTCCATTTTTATAAACTGCTCCTGAAGCATTATTAACAATACTTTTTGTTTGAAAACTTTTCCAAAAACGAGAATCATTTACTTGATCATATACATCATACATAAAATAGGTAGGTGCTAAACGACTAAATGGTCTTCCACCTGCAAGATTACGCTTCATTTGAGGCAACTGATCATAAGTAGAAAGAAAATACAAGTGTTGTTGATTTCCTCCAGTAGTCAAAGCATTAGCATTAAACTGTGCTGACAAAATTAATTCTGATACTTTTTCATTTGTACCATCCGCAGCAGTATAATTCCATAAATCAATAAAATTCGCTGCCAATGGATGGTGAGAAATAACTTCATCAGATAATGTAACTACTTTTTGCAAATCAGTAGTTTTTGTAGCTGCATTCCAAGAGTCATTAATTTCACTAGCACGAGTCAAGTAGGCTTTTGCTAAATAATGCGCAGCTGCATCTTTAGTAATTTTAGCTGGAAATCCTGCATTACTCAATAAATCATATGCTTGTGTAAAATCAGCTATTATTTGATCCAAAACTTGTTGTGGAGTTGCTCTAGTAAATTCTAAATTTACAGATGAACTAGTCTTCAATACTAATGGCACTCCACCATACTGACTTACCAATTTTAAATAATTGAAAGCTCTCAAAAAATACCCTTCCCCTAATGCTATTTTCTTGATAGCGTCGTTGGTTGATACAATTGCTGTAGCTGATTCAATTAACTGATTAGCATTACCAATTCCAATATACAAATTGTCCCAATTCGTATTAGCCGCAACTGTATTAGTATTAGACACAGTTACAAAAGCCTGAAAACCTGAAGGAGAATAAGAATTCCAAGTCCAGTTCGAAGGATCTCCTCCAGCATGAAATTCATCTGTACCTGATTCATTTGCAGTCAGAGGAACTTCTGTTGCCAATTCGGATGCAAATGTTTGGTAATATGTCCCAACTGCTAAAGCTTGAATCCCTGCTTCAGTTTTGTAATAATCCTTATTATAAGCAGTTGTCAAATCCTCCTCGAGGAAATTATCATTACAGGAACTACTAAGTACTAATGTAGCTGCAAGAATTAAATGAATATATATTTTGTTATAATTTTTCATAATTTATTTTATTAAAATTCTATTTTAGAATTGCACATTTAACCCCATTGTGATCCCTTTGTTTGAAGCTGTAGTTTGCGTATCCAAATCAGTCCATTTAACTTTCGTAAAAACCATACCAGGATTATTCACTTGAAAATACAATCTCAATTTAGAGAGCCCTACTTTTTCTACCAAATCATCTGAGAATCTGTACCCTAAAGAGATATTTCTCATTTTTAAGAATGAACCATTACGATATCCTAAAGTAGGATAATAAGAGTCACCTGTTCCTGCTGAATAGATTGGTTTTTGGTATTCAGAGTTAGTATTGTTGTCATTATAATAGTTAATTGATCTCTGACTTCCTTTTGCTCCTTCATTTTCACCACTTGTATCATAAATATATCCCATTTTTCCATATACAAAGAAAGATAAATCAAAATTCTTATAATTAAAAGTATTTGTCATTCCTGCAATGAATTTTGGATCTTTGTTACCTATAATCACACGATCATTATTTGCATCAATTTTATAATCACCATTTTGATCAACAGGTCTTGCATTACCAACTGTAAATCCAGCACCATTAGCATTGAATTTTGCCATTTCTACAGCATCTTCTGCTTTCCAAATTCCATTTGACGCAAAACCATAAATTGCATTTTGAGATTGACCGATAAACAAGTTATTATTGATGTCGTCAACTTTACCATTCTGTAAACTAACGATTTTATTTTTTTGATAGGAACCACTAAAATTAGTACTCCATTCAAAGTCTTTAGCTTTAATATTAATAGTATTCAAAGTAAGTTCGACCCCATTTGCTTCTGTTTCTCCAACGTTTTGATACGTGGTACTAACTCCAAGAGGCGTAGGAACACTTCTTTTAAATAATAACTCAGTAGTGTTACTTGTATAATATTCCAAAGCTCCCGATACTCTACTATTAAACATAGAGAAATCCAAACCATAATTAAACTGTGCAGTTT
The DNA here is from genome assembly GCF_052683105.1 of Flavobacterium sp. WC2509. NCBI lineage: Bacteria > Pseudomonadati > Bacteroidota > Flavobacteriia > Flavobacteriales > Flavobacteriaceae > Flavobacterium > Flavobacterium sp. WC2509. Next base: position 1,687,194 of record NZ_JBQZFG010000001.1, read on the forward strand.
CTTCCCAACCCAAATCTAAATTAGACAAAGAAGTACTATTAACAACCCCTGAACTCGTTCCGTAGAGAATTCCGGTCAATGCTGGATCAGTCGTATAAGCTGGTACGGCAGAATTACCTGTCTCACCATATCCAGCTCTCAATTTTAATAAATCAATCCAAGTGACATTTTTCATAAATGACTCTTTATCTATGCGCCACCCTAAAGATAAACTAGGAAAATCACCATCTTTATGCCCAGGTGCTAGCTGAGACGCATAATCCCTACGCCAAGAAGCCGTAACCAAGTATTTATCAGCATAACCGTAAGTGATTCTCGCCATATAAGACAATAAAGCCGTTTCATTCAATCCAGAAGAATAACTTGCAAGTGTTACATTGGAAGGTGTTAGTGCATTCCATTTATTCTCAGGATTTGGAATAGAATTGGCAGACATAGCACTTCCTTCATTATGGTATTGTGTTTGACTCGCTAATAAAGTTAAACCGAAATTGTGATTCCCAACAGTTTTATTATAAAAGATCAAATTGTCTAGTGTATAAGAAATGGTTTCCTCCTTTGCTAAGGACGCAAAACTTGTTCCAGAACGAATAGCTGATTTTGCGTCTAAGAAAACTCCATCACGGTAAGAACTTAAATCTGGACCAAAATTTATACGATACTTTAATCCATCAAGTACTGAAGAAACCGCCCCCAAGTCAAACTGAGTATATAAACTACCAAAAGCTCGCAAAGTAACACGTTGATCTTGCGAGTATTTATATTCATCTACAGGAGTTCTAATTGTAGAATCTCCTCCTGGACTATCAATTCTATTTCCGTTAGCATCATAAGGAACTGCATAAGGAAGATTTGTACGAGCTGTAGCATATATCCCTGTTGAACTTGTAACTGCTGTTCTTCCTGTATTGGATTGCCCATATTCGTTAATGGTATAACTAGTATTAAGATTAATTCCCATAGAGAACCATTTGGTTGGTGTAATATCAACATTAGCATTTGCACTGTAGCGCTTATATCCTTGACCAAAAAGAGTACCTGTATTATCTAAATATCCAAAAGAACCATAACCTTTCATTTTTTCAGTACCACCACTAACACTTAAATTGTGTTGTTGAGTGACTCCTGTACGCGTAACAAATTTAGTCCAATCAGTAGTAGCCACTTTAGAACCATCCCATACATCTTTACCATCAACTTTACTCCATCCTTTAGCAATGTTTGCCCAAGCTGAAGGATCCGCAGATTTCAAGAAAATTGTTTCATCATTCGCAATAGTTGGTGCATTTCCACTTGGAAAACCAGTCGGATTAGTAGCACTAAGAGGATTAGAATAATATTTTCCCCAACGACGAAATTCAATATATTCTCCAGCTGACATCATTGGAGCATTCTCGTGAATCGTTTCTGTGATGATAGAAGAATCATAATTCAAAGTAAACTTTCCATTTTTACCTTTTTTAGTTGTTATAATAATTACCCCATTAGCACCTCTAGAACCATAAATAGCCGTTGCTGATGCATCTTTTAAAATATCCATTGTTTCAATATCATTAGGATTTAAAAAATCAATCCCCCCTGAATTTGCATCAACAGTAATTTTTCCTGCTGAATCGGCCACCAGTTTTGTATTAATAGGAATCCCATCTACAACATAAAGAGGAGCATTGGTAGCAGAAATTGAACGAGCTCCACGGATGGTAACAGATCCTACCTGTCCAGGACGCTCATTTGAACCAACATCTACTCCTGCTGCCTTACCTTGCATAGCTTGAACAGCATTTTGAACTGGTCTAGAAGCAATTTCTTCAGCACCAACGCTTACAATAGAACCTGTTAAATCTTTTTTCTTTCTTACTCCATAACCTACAACCACAACCTCATTTAAAGTATTATCAACTTCTTTTAATGATACATCATAATTATTAGAATCTCCAACAATTTTTTCTTCCGATTTAAAACCTATAAAACTATAAACAAGGATAGATCCTTTTGCAGCTTCTATAGAATAAGATCCATCAATATCTGTACTTGTACCAGTTTTGGAATTCTTGACATTCACATTTGCACCTGGCACTGGTATCCCCGATGCATCTTTTACGACACCTTTTACGGTTTTATTCTGCGCATAAAGAGGTGAATTCAATAATGAAAACACCATCATTACGAACAGAACAATTAATTTGTTTTTCATAAAGTTAAATTTTAGTTAATTAGTTACTTCAAACTTATTCAGAAGTTGTCCTTCAACTATCCTGTACTGTCCTGCTTTTACACACGCACACCTATAATTATCAAGCCATTAGAGGTCTATTGTTTAAGTTTTATCTTTTTAAAAACAACACAACCGATTGATTTAAAATTAAATACACAAAATTATGTTAAAAAAATACAATATTAAAAAAATATAAGATTTTTAAAATTATTTACATTTTTTTATTGCTAAAAACAATATTAAGTAAAATTATTACATTTGCAATAAAACAATAAATATAATAAATATTTCGCAATTGACTTTTAAAAAATCCTCATTTACAACAATATACAAATTTAATAACTAATAAATAAAAAGCATTAGAGTAATTTTAAGATTTATACATAAATAACTTACTAATAAAAAGCCAAATTATAAAATAGCAGCTGTTTTAATTCTACTATAAAATAAGAATTATCAGCATAAAAACACAGAAAAACAACGATTTATTCAAACAGGACGCAACAGGATACACATTAGCACTTACCTCCTTATTTTTACTTTTTTGAATAATCCAAAATCAAACAACAAAGAACAAACAACAAATGACACTTAAAAAAGCGTGCTTATTTACAGTTATAACATTAACTTTTATCTCATTAGCTTCAGCTCAAACGGTATCTAAATTTCGTTTGCAAGAAACAAACAACACAAATCAGCCATGGGCTCGTTGGTGGTGGATGGGGAGTGCTGTAGACAAACCTAATCTCAAAAAAAGTTTAATTGATTTTCACAAAGCTGGAATCGGAGGTGTTGAAATTACTCCTATATACGGAGTAAAAGGAGAAGAGAATAACTTCATTGATTTTCTTTCCCCAAAATGGTTAGACATGTTAGACTACACCATTCATGTAAGCGACAGTTTGCACATGCAAGTAGATATGGTTTTAGGAACTGGATGGCCTTATGGAGGACCACAGGTAACAATACCACATGCCGCTACAAAACTAATTATCAATAAATTTGAAGTCAAAAAAGGAGAAATAATAAACCAAAATATTACCACTCCAAAACCAGAAAAAGTCCCAGCTCAACTACTTTACGTTGTAGCCTATGGAGATAATGGTAGTTATATTGATGTTACCAATCAAATCAAAAGAACATCGATTACAGAAAACCAACTAAACTGGAAAGCAGCTAAAACCAATTATACCATTTATGCTGTATTTAGCGGAAAAACCGGTCAGGAGGTAAAAAGATCTGCTCCTGGTGGAAAAGGATATACTTTAGACCATTATTCAAAAGAAGCTTTTAATGAATATGTTGTTCCCTTTGATGCTGCTTTTAAAGGTCGCGAAGGAAAAATTCGTTCCATTTTTAATGATAGCTTTGAAGTATATGGAGCTGATTTTACACCAAATCTTTTTGATGAATTTCAAAAAAGAAGAGGGTATGATTTAAAGCAACACTTAGCCGAATTGACCAGTACTGAAGATACTGAAAAAGGAAATCGCGTTAAAAGTGATTATCGAGAAACTATTTCGGATTTACTTTTAAACCAATTTGATAAATCTTGGACAAATTGGGCAAACAGTAAAAACTTTAAAACCAAATTACAAGCCCATGGTTCTCCTGGTAACTTAATCGACCTGTACGCTTCTGCGGATATTCCTGAGTGTGAAACTTTTGGATCCATGCCATATGACATTCCAGGTTTTAGACGTGAAAAGGAAGATGTTCGTGAAGGCGATGCCGATCCTGTAATGCTAAAATTCTCTTCATCAGCAGCCCATATTTCAGGAAAACCATTAGTGTCTTCCGAATCATTTACCTGGCTGAGAGAACACTTTAAAACTGCATTATCGCAATGCAAACCTGAGGTTGAAGATTTATTTTTAAACGGAGTTAATCATGCTTTTTTACATGGATCTACTTACTCACCAACAAGAGCTATTTGGCCAGGTTGGAAGTTTTATGCTTCAGTAAATTTTAACAGTAACAATACTATTTGGGAAGATGCTCCATCTTTATTCTCTTATATTTCCAATTGTCAGTCGTTATTACAACAAGGAAAACCGGATAACGAAATTTTACTTTATTGGCCTATTTATGACCAATGGAATAAATTTGCAAAAGGTGATATGTTTATGCAGTTCAAAATTCATTCATTAGCAGACTGGCTGTATGGAACTTCATTTTATGACACTACCAAAAACTTAATGAGCAAAGGATATGGTGTCGATTTTATTTCTGATGCTTTTATAAAAGAAGCAGTTGTAAAAGATGGAAATATAGTTTTACCTGGTGGTACTTTCAAATCACTTGTTATTCCTATTTGCAACACAATGCCTTTGGAAACATTAAAAAAGTTAATTGAATTAAAGAAAAATGGTGCCAAAATTATTTTTGAAGGAGTACCTCAATCAGTTCCTGGATTTAATGACTATGAAAAACAAAATGCAGAACTTCAAAAATTAATAACAGAAAATAAGAGCTTAGTTCAACCAACTTCAGACATTTTACAAAGTTTAAGTTCAGAATCTATTTATCCCGAAACCTTAGTCAATACAGGATTAAAATTCATTAGAAGATCTCTTGACAATGAAAAATTATATTATATAGTTAATCATACTAGCAAAACTATTGATGGAATGATTCCACTACAAATTGGTAATAAAGAAGTCGTTATTTATGACCCATTAACCAAATTATATGGAAATGCTATCGTGCAAAAATCAAATGATAAAACATTAGTAAAATTGCATATTGAACCAGGACAATCGTTCTTCTTAATTACAGAGAATACTGCTTCGGTACAAAAATGGAATTATTGGGAAACAGCGTCCACTGCTATTCCTCTAACCGGAAAATGGCAATTAAACTTCGATAAAGGAGGACCAGAACTTCCGCCAACGGCAAGTTTTACAACTCTAGAATCTTGGACAAAATTATCACCACAAGCAGAAGCTTTTTCGGGTTCATCTACTTATACATTACAATTCGACAGTCCAAAAATTACTGCTGAAAATTGGAACTTAAACCTTGGTGATGTTCGCGAAAGCGCAAAAGTTTGGTTAAACGGCACTTATATTGGCACAGCTTGGTCTGTTCCGTATCAATTAAATATTGGTAAATTAAAACCTGGTAAAAACGAACTTAAAATTCAAGTTACTAATTTAGCAGCCAATAGAGTTCGTGACATGGAACTCAAAGGTATTGAATGGAAAATATTTTACGAAATCAATATGGTTGATAAAGATTATAAAAAATTCGATGCTACCAAATGGAATCCTACACCATCAGGATTGTTAGGACCAGTTTCGATAACTCCTTTAAAAAACGAAATCAAGAATTAAAACAGCAAAATGAAAAAATTAGTTTTATTTATTACCGCAATTTTAGCCTATACTACAGCTTCCCAAGCACAACAACCATTTGACAAAAAAGCAGTTTTATCTCAAATGGAATTGGCTAACAAATATTTTATGGATAAATGGCCAGACACTGGAAAAACCATTGTTACCAACAAAGAACGTCCAAGTAATATCTGGACACGTGGGGTTTATTATGAAGGATTAATGGCTTTACATGAAATTTGCCCAAAAGATGTGTATTACAAATACGCCTACGATTGGTCTGAATTCCATAACTGGGGTTTTAGAAATGGAAATGCAAATAGAAATGCCGATGATTATTGTGCAGCACAGACCTATATTGATTTATACAATATTGAGCCAGATGCTAAAAAGTTAAAAAACACTAGACAATGTGTAAATATGCTACTTAACACGCCTCAAAATAATGATTGGTCATGGATTGATGCTATACAAATGGGAATGCCAGTTTTTGCCAAAATGGGTGTTTTAGATAATGACAATCGTTACTACGAGAAAATGTATGATATGTACATGTACTCTAGAAATAATCATGGAGATCATGGATTGTATAATCCTAAAGACGGATTATGGTGGAGAGATGCAGATTTTGATCCGCCGTACAAAGAACCAAACGGAGAAGATTGTTATTGGAGTCGTGGAAACGGATGGGTTATTGCTGCTCTCGCAAAAGTATTGACTATAATTCCACAAAATGCTCCGCACAGAGATCAATATATCAAAGATTTACAAGCTATGGCAAAAGCCTTAGTTCCAATTCAAAGAAAAGATGGTTTCTGGAATGTGAGTTTACATGATCCAACTAATTTTGGAGAAAAAGAAGCTTCTGGAACTGCTTTATTTGTTTATGGTATTACTTACGGAATTAACAGCGGAATTTTAGATAAAAAAACATATTTACCAGTTGTAGAAAAAGCATGGAATGCATTAATTGCGGATAGTTTACATAAAGATGGATTCTTAGGATACATGCAGTCTACTGGAAAAGAGCCAAAAGATGGACAACCTCTTACCGCTGATAAAATTCCTGATTTTGAAGATTACGGCTTAGGTTGTTTCTTGTTAGCTGGATCTGAAATTTATAAAATGAAATAATTTCAATTGAAATTGTCTCATATTCAAAATTCAAAAAAACAATCAATAAAAATTAAAAATGGAAGTACTAAACTTCCCTTTTTAATTTTAATGAATATAAATTTTAAATCTCATGAAATATAGAATTTTATTTGTCCTCATTTTTTTAAATAGCCTGCTTTTGTCAGCTAAAGATATTTATGTTTCGCCTAAAGGTAATGACGCTAATAACGGAACTATAACAAGCCCTATTGAGAGTATAAAAAAAGCACAAGAATTAGCTGCCACAGGTGATATTGTTTATATAAGAGGTGGACTTTATATCATGAGACAAGAGCAAATTGAGCAATACAAAGGCATTTGGGCTTATACAACAAACTTGAGTAAAAATGGTGTTTCGTATTTAGCTTATAAAAATGAAAAACCTGTATTTGATTATAAAAATATAAACCCAGATGGGTATCGTATCATTGCCTTTTTAGTAAATGGAAGTAATATTTATATAAAAGGTATTGAAGTAGTTAATGTCCAAGTTACTATAAAAACCCACACTCAGTCAGAATGTTTTGAAATTAGAGGGAGTAACAATACACTAGAACAACTAAAGATGCACGATAATATGGCCATTGGAGTCTATATGTTGACTGGATCAAACAACCTTATATTAAATTGTGACGCCTATAATAACTGGGATTCTGTTTCAGAAGGCGGAAGAGGTGGAAATACGGATGGTTTTGGTGCGCATCTAAAAAAAGGAAGTGTTAACAACATTTTCAGAGGTTGTCGTGCTTGGTTCAATAGCGATGATGGATTCGATTTAATTAATAATGCCGAACCTCTTCTAATAGAAAACTGTTGGGCTTTTTACAATGGTTACACTCCTGATTTTGTAAGCCGTGGTGATGGAAATGGATTTAAAGCTGGTGGATATGCCAAAGGAAGAAACCCTTATGATAATGTCGTTGCTAATTTTACTCCAATTCCTAGAAATACAATTCGTTTTTGTTTGGCTGTCGGAAATAAACAAGGTGGTTTTTATGCCAATCATCATTTAGAAGGGAATTATTGGTACAATAATACTGCCTATAAAAATAGAGTTAACTATGATATGCTTAACTGTGTAGCATTAAACCTAACTGATTTTGGAACTGATGGTCCAGGTTGGAATCACGAATTGGTTAACAACTTAGGCTTTGCTGCTAAAGCAAGAGAATTAGCTAACATTGATAAATCACGTTGCGTTTTGAAAACTAATTATTTTGATTTAGCTGATGGTTCAGTTACTGCTTCCGATTTCTTAAGTCTTGATGAAACTCTACTAACCGCTCCAAGACAAGCAGATGGAAGTCTGCCTAATAATGATTTTTTAAGATTGGCTCCTTCAAGTAAACTTATAAATGCTGGAACCGATATCGGATTTCCATTTACTGGAACGGCTCCTGATTTAGGTTGTTTTGAACAAAAAATAAAAAATAAAAAAAATCATACCATTAAAGAATAATTTTTACTCATACTTAAGAATCATAAATAACAGCTAACAAAGCCCCAACCAATGAAATACAAAGTTTTACTTATTTTAACTTTTTTTAATTGTTTTCTATCATTTGCTAAAGAGCTGTATGTTGCACCTACAGGCAATGATACAAATGACGGAAGCATAACTAACCCTGTTGAAACCATTAAACGGGCTCAAGCATTGGCAATTAGTGGTGACATTGTATATATCAGAGGTGGTGTTTATACAATGCGTGAGGATCAAATAGCTGAATACAATAGTAGCATTTGGGCCTTTGTTACCAAATTAGATAAAAGCGGAATATCTTATTTAGCCTATCCGAATGAAACCCCAATTTTCGACTATCAGAATGTCAAACCAGCAAATTATCGAGTAACCGCATTTTACATAAATGGAAGTAATATCCGCATCAAAGGAATTGAAGTCATTGGCGTTCAAGTAACAATCACAACTCACACTCAATCGGAATGTTTTGAAATTCAAGGGAGCAACAACACACTGGAGCAAATAAAAATGCACGACAATATGGCTATTGGTGTTTATATGATAAAGGGTTCTAATAACCTAATATTAAATTGCGATGCCTATAGAAATTATGATTCTGTTTCTGAAGGAGGAACTGGAGGGAATACAGATGGTTTTGGTTTTCACCTAAAAAAAGGGAGCATCAATAATGTTATTAGAGGATGTCGTTCTTGGTATAATAGCGATGATGGTTTTGATTTAATCAATAATGCAGAGGCTGTTTTAATTGAAAACTGTTGGTCTTTTTATAATGGATATTCCATTAGTGGTTCCAATAATTTTGTAAGTCGCGGTGACGGAAATGGCTTTAAAGCTGGAGGATATGGTGCTGGAGGAACTCCATACGCAACTATTTTATCAAGCTACACTCCAATTCCAAAGAATATCATTCGATTTTGTCTTGCGGTAAAAAATAAACAAAGTGGATTTTATGCCAATCATCATTTAGATGGAAATTATTGGTATAATAACACTGCCTACTTAAATAAAAGAAATTATAATATGCTTAATTGCGTAGCATTAAACGCAACGGATTACGCTACTGATGGACCTGGATGGAATCATACATTGGCGAACAATTTAGGTTTTGCAGCGACCACAGCTGAATTGACAGATATAGACAAACCACGTTGCGTGTTAACAACTAATTATTTTGATCTGACTGCTATAACCGTTACTAGTAATGATTTTTTAAGTACCGATGAAACGCTACTAACCGCACCAAGACAAGCAGATGGAAGTCTTCCTAACAACAATTTTTTAAAATTAAAATCTACAAGTAAACTTATTGATGCAGGAACTGATATTGGTTTTACATTTAAAGGCATTGCTCCAGATTTAGGATGTTTTGAATCAAATAGTACTACTCTAGGACTTCATTCAACAACAACTCGAACTGTGGCTGTTTATCCAAATCCAACTTCAGATATACTCTATTTGCAAGGTATAAATGCAGGTAAAATTCGCGTTTACAATAATAACGGTAGATTACTAATCGAAAAAGAGGTCGACGAAACTAAAAGCATCAACTTAAAAGGTCTGGCAGCAGGATTATATATGATTAAAATTTCTGGAGAAAAAGAGGAAGAAACATTTAAAATTATTTTGAAATAAAATATATCGATTGTTTCATTAGCCAATCAAATTCCAAAATAAGCGGTAAATTTTACCGTTAAGTTTAACACGAAATAAAAAATTAATGTTATTGACAAACAGGACTTCTATCTAAATTCTATTTGAAGTTCTGAATATAAATAAAATACACTTTGTATATGTTAGGTAGTTTAAAAAAATTGTTTTTATCAGTAATATTATTGACTTTTTGTTTTTCTGTTCATTCACAAGTGCAAGAATTCAGTAGAAAAAAGTACAATTTTAATTCAGATTGGAAATTTAGAACCGAAGACCTCAAAGGAGCTGAATCTGTTGATTTTTCAACTTCCAATTGGACGTCAGTAACACTTCCTTATGCTTTTAACGAAAACGAAGCATTCAAAAAAGACATCACACAACTTACAACTGGCATTGTTTGGTATCGAAAAAAATTCAAACTGCCGGAAGGTGTGAATGATAAAAAAGTTTTTATCGAGTTTGAAGGTATTCGCCAAGGTGGAACTATTTATGTTAATGGTCAAAAGGTAGGACTTCATGAAAATGGAGTAATGGCTTTTGGTTATGATATTACAGCATTGGTAAAACCATATCCTGCAGAAAACACTATAGCACTTCGCATTGATAATGATTGGAAATACAAAGAGCAAGCAACAGAAACTACTTTTCAATGGAATAACAGTAATTTTAATGCCAATTACGGTGGAATTCCAAAGAATGTATACCTTCATGTAACGGACAAATTATATCAAACACTTCCATTGTATTCTAATCTAAAAACAATTGGAACTTATGTATATGCTTCGAATATAAATATTGCTCAAAAAACGGCTTTGGTAACTGCAGAAACCGAAGTTAAAAATGAATATCCTATTGCTAAAACATTTTCTTATCAAGTTCAGGTTTTTGATATTGATGGTAAAAAAGTAGCTGACTTTTCAGGTTTGAATACAACATTAAATTCGGGTGAAACCAAGATTATTAAGGCGTCAAAAGAATTAGACAATTTACATTTTTGGAGTTGGGGTTATGGGTATTTATACAACGTAAAAACCATTTTAAAAATTGACAATAAAGAAATTGACGCAGTTACAACCAAAACAGGATTTAGAAAAACGGCTTTTAGAAATGGTGAAGTAGTCTTAAACGACCGAGTACTTCAAATGAAAGGGTATGCACAACGTACGAGTAACGAATGGCCTGCAATAGGAATGTCAGTACCAGCTTGGTTGAGTGATTTTAGCAATCATTTAATTGTAGAGAGCAATGGTAATTTAGTAAGATGGATGCACGTTACGCCTTGGAAACAAGATGTGGAATCATGCGACAGAGTAGGTTTAATACAAGCCATGCCTGCTGGTGATGCCGAAAAAGACTCAAAAGGAGTACAGTGGACACAACGTGTTAATTTAATGCGTGATGCTATCATTTATAATAGAAACAATCCAAGTATCTTATTTTATGAATCAGGAAACGAAGTAATCAGCGAAGAACACATGCATGAAATGAAAGACTTGCGTGATACTTATGATCCGTTTGGAGGAAGAGCTATTGGTTCTCGTGAAATGCTAGACAGCAAAATAGCCGAATACGGTGGAGAAATGTTATATATCAATAAAAGTGCTGGCAAACCTCTTTGGGCTATGGAATATTCTAGAGACGAAGGCTTGAGAAAATATTGGGACGAGTACTCCCCTCCTTTCCATAAAGAAGGCACAGGCGGAACCAATCATTCTAATGTTGATGGTAGCAAAATAGTAGATGCTAGTTCATATAACCATAATCAAGATGCTCACGCCATTGAAGATGTAGCCCGTTGGTTTGACTATTACCGTGAACGTCCTGGAACTGGAAAAAGAGTAAATTCAGGTGGTGTAAATATTATTTTTTCGGATAGTAATACCCATTTTAGAGGTGCCGAAAATTACAGAAGAAGTGGCGAAGTTGATGCAATGAGAATTCCAAAAGATGGCTACTTTGCTCATCAAGTTATGTGGGATGGCTGGGTTGATATTGAAAAATACAGAACCCATATTATCGGTCACTGGAATTACACTAATGAAGTAACCAAAACCATCTCTGTTGTTTCTTCGGGTGCTAAAGTGGAACTTTTTGTTAATGGTAAATCCAAAGGTTTTGGCAAACAAAGTTCACAGTTTTTATTCACTTTCGAAAACATCCATTGGGAATCAGGCACTTTGAAAGCGGTGAGTTATGATGCTAATAATAAAGTGCTAAGTGAAGATGAAAAAACAACTTCGGGAAAACCTTTTGCAATTAAATTAACTCCTCATACAAGCCCAGAAGGTTTATTGGCCAATGCTGCCGATATTGCTTTGGTTGATGTAGAAGTTGTGGATAAAAAAGGAAATCGTTGTGTTTTGGACAACAGTTTAATTGAATTTACTTTAAACGGAAATGCTACTTGGTTGGGTGGAATTGCCCAAGGTCCTGATAATTATATTTTATCTGAAAAATTACCTGTAGAAAATGGAATAAACCGAGTTATGATTCGATCTACTTTACAAGCAGGCGAAATTACTCTTTCAGCTAAATTTAAAGGATTACAATCGGCTAAAGTCGTTTTGACATCAAAATCTTTTATAACTAAAAACGGACTTACTGAACAATTACCTAGCGATAAAATGCCGTCTTACTTAGACAGAGGAGAAACACCGCAAACACCTTCATATACAATAAAAAGAACTCCTGTTTTTATAACTAATTCCACTGCTAGCTCGAATGCCAATGATACTTATAAAAGCTATGACGATAATGAACTATCGGAATGGGCAAATGACGGAAAAATTAGTACTGGAAAAATTACCTATACGCTAGCAGAACCTTCAGTGGTAAATGAAACTGTAGTTAAGTTTACGGGCTGGCGTACCAAAAGTTATCCAATTCGTATATTAGCAGATGGAAAAGAAGTATATCGTGGTAACACTGAACAAAGTTTGGGATATATCACCATTCCTTTAAAACCTGTATTAGCAAAAGAAATATCCATCGAATTAATCGGAGCAAATTCTGAAAAAGATGGTTTTGAAACTATTGTAGAAGTTGATCCAAATAAAGAACTAGATTTATTTAAAGATAAAGATGCAGCCAAAGCCAAAGGACAACTGCGTATTGTAGAAATAGAATTTTATAAAAAAAATGATGAATAGAATTAACAAAACACTCCTTTTTGGATTAGTATTTTTTTTAGGGTTATCGATAAAATGTATGTCACAAGAAAGCTCAGCCTTCCCGTTATGGAGCGAAATTCCCGGAGTTATTAAAAATGACACGTATAAAGAAGAACCAAGACTAGATGCTCAAGGAAATAGAACAGGTATTAGAAAGGTAATTGAGCCAACTTTAATCCCTTTTTTGGTCGAAAATAAATCAAGTAAAAATGCTGCAGTTATTATTTGTCCTGGTGGCGGTTATGCTGTTTTATCGATTGATAAAGAAGGTATCAATGTTGCAAAATGGTTTAATTCGATAGGAATTTCGGCTTTTGTGCTTAAATACCGTTTACCAGCTGATGCAATTATGAAAGACAAAACCGTAGGTCCACTTCAAGATGCACAAGAAGCCATACGAACATTGCGAAGAAATGCAGTGAAATGGAATCTAGATGTTACTAAAATTGGTATTATGGGCTTTTCGGCTGGAGGTCATTTAGCTTCAACCGCTTCGACTCATTATGAAGATAAAGTATATGATACTAAAGAGGATATTAGCGCACGTCCTGATTTTTCTATGTTGATTTATCCTGTTATTTCAATGGAAAAAGGAATAACCCACAATGGATCAAAAGAAAGTCTTTTAGGAAAAACAGCTTCTGACGATTTGATTATTAAATATTCGAATGAAAAAGCTGTAAACGAAAAAACACCTCCTACATTTTTAGTACATGCTACTGATGACAATGCTGTTCCAGTAGAGAATAGTATTAATTATTATTTGGCACTAAAGAAAAATAAAGTTCCAGCAGAAATGCATTTATATCAAAACGGAGGTCATGGTTTTGGTTTAGGAACAAAAGGAACGAATACAGATTGGCCAACAGCTTGTGAACATTGGTTAGTTGCAAACAAAATAATAGTTAAAAAATAATAGTTTTTAACCCAAATTTTAAAATGTAGTCAAACCCAAAAACAATTGCTCATAACACAAATAGACATTTATAAAAAATGATGAATAAAATTAACAAAACCCTATTATTTGGATTAATCTTTCTTTTAGGATTATCAATAAAATGTTTTTCTCAAAAAAATACAGCTTATTTATTTTGCTACTTTAAAGGGAATGGTCAAGATGGTTTACATTTAGCTTATAGCGAAGATGCTTATAAATGGCAGTCGCTGAAAAATGACACTTCTTTTTTAACTCCAGAAGTTGCAAAAGACAAATTGATGAGAGATCCTTGTATCATAAAAGGAGCAGATGGATTATATCATATGGTTTGGACTGTAAGTTGGACCGATAAAGGTATTGGCTATGCTTCTTCTAAAGACATGATTCATTGGTCAAAACAAGAGTTTTTACCCGTTATGGAATACGAAAGTGGCACTCGTAATACATGGGCTCCTGAAATTACTTATGACAAAGCCAAAAAAGAATACATGATTTATTGGGCAAGTACCGTTGAAGGAAAATTTACTGAAACGCAATCCACTGAAGAAAAAGGATACAACCATAGAATATATTATACAATCACTAAGGATTTTAAAACCTATTCTCCAACAAAATTGCTTTATGATCCAGGTTTTAACGTGATAGATTCTTCAATCATGAAAGATGGAAAAGGCTATATTATGTTTTTAAAAGACGAAACAAAAGTTCCTGTACAAAAAAATCTTAAAGTAGCTTATAGCGATAAATTAACAGGACCATATTCAAAAGCAAGTACTCCAATTACTGGAAATTATTGGGCAGAAGGACCAACAGCTATTAAAATTGACGGACAATGGTTGGTTTATTTTGATAAATACAAAGATCATAAATACGGAGCTGTTAAACAAACTGCCAGCGGTTGGGAAGATGTTTCAGATAAAGTTAGTTTCCCGCAAGGACTACGTCACGGAACGGTTATTGAAATACCAAAATCAACTCTTTTACAACTTATGGAAGAGAAATAATATAAAAAATAAAGTTCAAAATTACTTCAGCCCACTTAAAATCTAACGCTTTTAAGTGGGCTTTTTCGTATTCTTTTGAGGCAGGTTACCACAGGACACTAATATTAATTTTATGTTATTAATTGCTATACTTTTACAAGTGTTATTTTTACACTAAAACGATTTCGTTAGATTAGTATTCATAAAAAATCACATTAATAAAAAAAGTCGTTTTCCCTTTTTGTTTTGAAATTATTTTAACAATTCTATTAACTGCTAAAATAATTTTGATTTGAAGAAAACAGAAAATTTACTGAGCTAGAAATAACTCTAAAAGCCTTATAACAACAATAAAAACATTAGCCAATGAAAACTAATTTTACTAAAACACAAATGAAAATTTTTCTTTTTGCAATTTCATTTTTTGGATTTATTAATTTCTCTAATGCACAAACCTATAACTGGGTTGGAGGGGTTAGTACCGATTTTTATGATGTAAATAACTGGGATAATACTGCGATCAACTTTGCCGCTTTAAGCAGTTCTAATTTAATAATTGGGGCAGGAATACCAAATAACCCAATCAATGCAGGTTATTCTGGAGCAGATTCTACAGCAAAAAGACCATCTACTTTAACAACAAATATTGGGGCAAACGTTATTATTACAGGTACACTTTTCCCTAATGGAGTTTCTAATTTAAATGGTACCCTTACGGTAAATGGTTCGGCCAATTTTAATAACCGAAATTATGTTTATTTAGGTAAAGCAGCAACGGGTATATTAAATATTAATGCTGGGAGTGTAGCCAGTAAATACTCTTTTTTTATTGGTAATGGTACTGGAGGTAATGGTTTAGTAAATGTAAGTGGAGGTACACTTTATGCAGGTGGTGCAGCAGGTTCTTACAATTTAGAAGTTGGAAATGGAACTGGGAATCCTACCGGAAATTTGAATATAGTTGGAGGAACGGTTGATGTTTATAACAACATTAATATTGGCACCAATGGTCATGTTTTTATCAGTGGAATTGGGCAACTTATCGTTACTGGCGACAAAACAACCGCTTTGCAAGCTTATATAACCAGTGGTCAACTTACTTGTACTAGTGGAAAAACGTTAAGTGTTGTCTATAATAGTACAACAGGAAGAACCACAGTAAATATTCCGCAAAACCCTAACAGCTTACTTACAGAATACCCATCGTATGTCATACTTAAAAACGGTATTATCGAAGCAAAAATTGAGAAAAACACAAGTAACCTAATGTCAATGAAAATAAATGGAGTAGAAACTTTGCTCCAAACAAATACAGCTAATCCAACTAGAGTAGGCGGTTATTATGATTTTGTGGCTACTGACGGAGTATTTGAACAAATTGGCGGTGCTACATTTTCAGTAAAAGAAGAAACAGCTGACTACATAGACGTTTCTTTCTCTAGACCTTATAATCCAGGAAGCAATGTTACTACATGCGACGTCGACATACATTATGTGCTAAAAAAAGCAGATAACGGACTGTACACCTACTCCATTTTGAAACACAAAGCGACATATCCTAATTTTAGCTTAGGTTCTTGGAGACAAGTACTTTGGATTAATAATACAGTAACAGATAAAATCTGTGTAAACGATTTGAAAACTTGGAATATGCCACAGCCAACGGATACTTGGTCTGCAACAGGAATTCCAGAGATTATCAAAATAGAATCTGGCGAACGTGCTGGAAAATATGACGGGAAATATGAATTTAGTGAAGCCTTAATTGGACTTAAAGCTTACGGTCATTCTAGTGATAAAAACAACATCGGAATATGGGCAGTTACAGCCAATCACGAATATTTTAACAGCGGCCCTACACACCATGATTTGAATGCTGCATCAGGAATTATTCACGTTTGCATGAATGGTGTGCATTATGGTTCAGCAGGTTTTAACGTATTGCAAGGTGAAGAATGGTCTAAAATTTATGGCCCATATTTAATTTATGCCAACCAAAAGTCAACTGCCAATTCTAATTGGGACGATGCAAAAACTAGAGCTGCTAAAGACGAAACAGAGTGGCCTTTTGCTTGGTTAACTAGCACCCCAGAATATCCTTTGGCAGCAGGACGCGGAAATATTACAGGTAAATTTTCTATCACAGATCCTTCTAAAACTGAGGTTAATGGTGGCGGTGCTTGGATAGGAGTTACTAAATTGAGTGATGACTCATCAGGAAATTGGCAATTTGAAGAAGAAAATTATCAATATTGGGTTCAAACGGATGCTTCGGGTAATTTTAACATCAAAAATGTTCGCCCTGGAACCTATACTTTATTCGCTTACAAAAATGGAACTACAGGAGAGTACCGACAAGAAACAGTTGTAGTTACTGCTGCAACGACAACAACTCTTGGAAATATTGACTGGGCGATTCCTCGTGCTAATGGAAAAATGATTTTTGAAATCGGAGTTCCTAATAGAACGGCTGAAGAGTATAAATTCGGAGATTTTGATTATTGTGAAGGTTTTGTAGAAAATAAATTTGCAACTACATTTACTAATCCTATTGAATATAATGTAGAAAATAAAAATTGGGCAACAGCACTTCCTTATGTTCATTCTGCTTATTTTAATGCCGATGCAACGAGATCAGTTTGGGATTGGAATATCAATTTCACATTAACGGGAACAATTCCAACAACAGGAAATGCAAAATTAACAATTGCTTATGCGAGTTCAGATCATGCTCAAAATTGGATTTATTTGAATGGTACTGCTAGTGGTAATCGTATCACTCCATCCTCTGGATACTATCCCCCTAATGGTGGTGGAAATGCTTTTTTAAGACAATCTAATCACGCTAAATACGGGTTGGCGACTTTTGATATTCCATATAGCAAATTAAAAGTGGGCAAAAACACTCTAAAATTACAGATGCCGTCTACATCAAGCGGAAGTAATCATGTTATGTATGATTATATCAGTTTAGAAGGTGATCTAACGACATTAGGAACAAATGATTTTCAGAGTAAGGAAAGAAAAATTAAAATTTTTCCAAATCCAACGTCAGAATTTATCAATATAGAATTTAACGATGAAGACTCAAGTAATATTACAATGTCAATACTAGACTTTACTGGAAAAACGTTACTTAAAAAAGATTTCAAAAATAATAGTTCAACTTTTTATTCATTAGACATTAAAAACAAATTGACATCTGGGGTTTATATCGTAAAAATAAATACCGAAAGCGGTAAAGTGTATTCAAACAAAGTTATTATTGAATAGTCTTTTTGCTTCACATAAACCGTAAGGAAGATTTTTTAGAGTATTTATAAAAAAGAATAATCTAAAACTTCCAAATTAAAATTATAATCAGTATTCGATTTCATCATGATTTCGAATACTGATTTTTTGTTTTCAATAAACTATAACAATTACTACTCCCTATCAAATCATTAGCTTAATACCTCAATTATCAAAAAAAACATTAGTGTTTATACTTTATAAAATCATGCAATTCCTATTATATCTGAAAAAAAAGAAAACTTTATTACCTATTTAACAACTATTCAAAAAGAACAAAACAAATTATAACCAAATGAATATCAACCACAAAACAACCAACAATCAAAAAATAACTTTATCTTTGAGATAGCCCAAAAAAATAATTCATAAGAAAAAAGTCAAAATTAATTTAAGATTCGAAATTCAAAATATTCTAATCTAAATCATACAATTAATGACAAAAGCTATCCATAAAAAATTAAACGAGTTACAATCGACAGCAATTTGTGGCAACGACATTAGTTCTTCTTGTTTATATGTATCAGCTTTAACCATTGGCTATGCGGGTCAGTACGCTTGGATATCGTTATTATTTGTTGGTGTAGTTCTATTTTTATTTCGAAAAATATATGCAGAAGTTGTTGGCGCTTTACCTCTAAATGGTGGTGCTTATAATGTTTTATTAAATACTTCAAGCAAGAAAATAGCATCAATTGCGGCCATACTAACAGTACTTTCGTATATGGCAACCGCCGTGATTTCAGCCTCAGAAGCGATGCATTATTTGCAACACATTTTTAATACAATCCCCATAACAATTGCAACCATAGTTGTTTTGGTTATCTTCACAATATTAGCTATAATCGGTATTGGTGAATCTGCTAAAGTAGCTGTTGGAATCTTTATTTTTCATTTAGTCTCATTGGTTTTATTAGTTGTGACTTCTGTATTATTTATTACTTTTAATGGTCTGCAAACGTTTCAACTCAATTGGGAAATCCCTCTAACAACACATAGTTTACTATATACTTTATTCTTAGGTTTTTCAGTCGCTATGCTTGGTATTTCTGGATTTGAAAGTTCTGCAAATTTTGTTGAAGAACAAGAAAATGGCGTTTTCCCAAAAACATTACGCAATATGTGGGCTATCGTAAGTTTTTTTAATCCCGTTATTGCGATACTGATTATTGCTATTATTCCAATGGCACAACTAGGCGATCATAAAGAATCATTATTAGCTTTTTTAGGCAATACTGCTGGCGGAAACTGGTTGGCTTGGTTAATATCAGTCGATGCCGTTTTGGTGTTATGCGGAGCAGTTTTAACATCTTTCGTAGGAGTTACAGGCCTTTTGAAAAGAATGACTTTGGACAGAATTTTGCCTAACTATTTTCTGAAAGAAAATAAAAACGGTTCTAATTATAGAATCATAATCAGCTTCTTGATTTTATGCGTTTCTGTTTTAATAGTAACCGAAGGTGATTTAGTATCCCTTGCTGGTGTTTATACCTTTTCGTTTCTTGCCGTTATGGCTTTATTCGGCATTGGAAATTTATTATTAAAATTTAAACGAAAAAAATTACCCCGCCCAGAAAAAGCAAGAGGACTGGCGGTTGTAATTGCTATTAGCCTAATCATAACGGCTTTTATGGGTAATTACATTCTGAATGTCAATTCATTTTACACTTTTGTAAAATATTTTATACCTGCATTATTATTTATTTTACTAATGCTAAATAGACTTCTTATAATCGAATTTAGCATTTCTATGTTAGAGTATCTTTATAACCCTCTCCGAAAATTTGTTGTTAACAGTAACCGATTTTTGAATAGACTCCATAACAAAATCAACTCTCAAGAATTTGTTTTTTTTACTAAAAATGATAATGTAGCTATATTAAATAAAGTAATGCAATATGTTGAGGATAATGAAACAACCAAAAAATTAAAAATCGTTAATGTAACCAATGGAACAAATTCGAATCAAAAATTAAAAATTGATTTAGAAGTTTTAGACAGGGCTTATCCAGAAGTCCACATAGAATTTATTGAAATTGAAGGTGTTTTTGGTCCTGAATTAATTTCTGAACTTTCGGAAAAATGGAAAATACCTAAAAACTTCATGTTTATTGGCTCACCTGGTGATAAATTTTCCTATCGCGTTGCTGATTTAGGCGGTGTACGATTAATAATGTAATTATCTGCAGTGAAATGAATTATTCTTAATTATGGCATTTCACAACTTTTCAGAGTTTTTTTCTTTTACTCTTTATTTTTACTGTCCATTATAATAGTAACTGGACCGTCATTGAGCAATGCAATTTTCATGTCGACACCAAAAACACCCGTTTGCACTTTTTTACCCAATTCTTTTTCCATTTGATTTACAAAATTTTCATAGACAGGAATAGCAATTTCAGGTTTGGACGCTTTTAAATATGACGGACGGTTTCCTTTTTTGGTCGAAGCATGGAGTGTAAATTGTGAAACAACAATAATATCACCCTGAATATCTTTTACTGAAAGATTCATAACATCATTCTCATCTCCAAAAATGCGGAGATTAGTGATTTTTTGGCAAAGCCAATTGATATCTTCCTGTGTGTCAAAATCTTCTATTCCTACCAAAACCAATAATCCTTTCTGGATATCGGCTACTATTTTATTTTCGACAGTTACGGAGGCTTGAGAAACTCTTTGAATAACAACTTTCATTTATATCAAATTGCAGATTTAAAAATATTAATTTTTGAAATTGAAATTGTTATTTCCTCGTTTCATCACTTGCTTTTCGTTCTTCATCATAGGAATCAACGCGATAATGCTCATCGTCACCTTCCAAAATTTTAAGGTAACTATTGTAACGGGACCAAGCAATCTCATCTTTTTCTAGAGCTGCTTTTATGGCACAATGCGGTTCTTCTTTATGTAGGCAATTATTGAACTTGCATTGCTCTTTCAACTTAAAAAACTCTGGAAAATAACCACTGATTTCTTCCTTTTCCATATCAACAATCCCGAAACCTTTGATTCCTGGAGTATCAATTATTCGAGCATCGAAACTCAAATCATACATTTCGGCAAAAGTCGTAGTGTGCTGTCCTTGTTTACTGGCTTCAGAAATCGTTTTGGTTTTTAGATGTAAAGAAGGTTCTAAAGCGTTGACCAAAGTTGATTTTCCAACTCCCGAATGACCTGAGAACATAGTAACTTTTCCAATCATCAATTGTTTTAATTCCTCTACTCCTTTATTTGCAGTAGCGGAAACCCGAAGGCATTGGTATCCAATTTCCTGATAAACGTGCTGCATATACAACTGTTCGTCTAATGTAGCATCGTCAAAAGTGTCTATTTTATTAAAAACCAATATCGTTTCAATTCCATAGGCCTCGGCAGTTACTAAAAATCTATCTATGAAATTAAAAGTAGTTGGTGGATTATTGATAGTAACCAAAAGGAAAACACGATCAATATTCGAAGCAATAATATGCATTTGATGTGACAGATTCACCGATTTTCGAACGATATAATTCTTTCTGTCATGAATATTATGAATCGTTCCTGTAACAGTATCGGATGTTTCTTCGAGTTCATAATCGACAATATCGCCTACAGCAATTGGATTGGTGCTTTTAATTCCTTTGATTCGGAATTTCCCTTTCATACGGCATTCTATAAAATCACCTTGTTCAGATTTTACAGTGTACCAACTTCCTGTAGATTTATAAACGAGTCCTGTCATAGAGGATTTTTGATTGAAGATTAACGATTTTAGATTTATGATTTAAAACCTAACATTCTGCAAAGATAATTGATTTATAATTGAAGACTAACGATTTTGTACTTATGATTTTGAAGACTTTGAAATAAACAAAAAATCCCAAAACCTAAGCCTTGGGATTTATTAAAATCTAAATTTTACAACTCACGAAATCTGAAGTCAAAAATCGTTAATCATCAGTCTGAAATCTTTTTATGAATTCAATACTTTTTCTTGATGACCAATACTTTCTTGGTGAATTTCTTTGAACAATTTAACGATAAATTCTTCAGTTAATCCTTTTTTACCACCTTCAGCAATCATTTTCGCTTGGATTTCATTCCAACGATTGTTTTGCAAAACAGCTACGTTATTGTCTTTTTTCACTTGACCAATTTCGTCAGCTACTTTCATACGTTTTCCTAGCAAGTCTAATAAATTAGCATCTAAAACATCGATATTAGCTCTTAATTTTGTCATTTTTTGCTCAAAATCAGCAGTATCTCCACTCACTTTTCTTACTTTCAAATCTTTGAAAATTTGTTTCAAAGCATCTGGAGTAACTTGTTGAGCTGCATCAGACCAAGCATTATCTGGATCATTATGAGTTTCGATAATCATACCATCATAATTTAAATCCAAAGCTTCTTGAGTTACTTCAAGAATCATCTCACGGTTTCCTGTAATATGTGATGGATCGATGATTAATGGTAAATCAGGGAATTTATTTTGCAATTCAATAGCAATTTGCCATTCTGGAATGTTTCTGTATTTTGTTTTTTCGTAAGTAGAAAAACCTCTGTGAATAACTCCTAATTTTTTGATTCCAGCAGCATACAAACGCTCTACACCACCCAACCATAAAGCCATATCTGGATTTACAGGGTTTTTAATCAATACAATTTTATCTGTTCCTGCCAATGTATCAGCAATCTCTTGAACCGCAAAAGGATTTGCAGTTGTACGAGCACCAACCCATAAAACATCAATATCATTTTCCAAAGCTAATTTACAGTGAGCAGCAGTAGCTACCTCAGTTCCCATAAGCAAACCAGTTTCTGCTTTAGCTTTTTTCAACCATTTTAATCCAATTTCTCCAACACCTTCAAATCCTCCTGGACGAGTTCTTGGTTTCCAGATACCAGCTCTAAAAACACTTACGTCTGAGTCTTTCAATTCATGAGCAATTTTCAATACTTGCTCTTCAGTTTCAGCACTACAAGGTCCTGCAATTACGAATGGATGAGACAATTTGAACTCGTTCAACCAATCTCTCATTTCTTTCTTGTTTTCCATCTTTTCTAATTTTATTCTTTTTTAGTTTAATTTAGTTTAATTTAGTTTTTTTACTCCTCCGCAATGCGCTATTTTTTAGCATTCATTCCGTTTAATATTTCTCTTATTTTATTTACACTTTGCATTTCATTATAAATAGCCTCATAATCATCATTTACCAAAAGTTCTTTAAAATTAGATAAATTAGCTATGTATTCTTCTAAGGTTTTAACAACCTGTTTTTTGTTTTGTTTAAAAATTGGCGTCCACATTGCTGGAGAACTTTTGGCCAGACGAACCGTACTTTCAAAACCAGAACCAGCCATATCAAAAATGTCCTGCTCGTCCTTTTCTTTATTGATCACCGTTTTACCAAGCATAAACGAACTGATATGCGATAAATGCGACACATAAGCAATATGTTTATCATGTGATTTCGGATCCATATAACGGATTCTCATTCCGATACTTTTAAACAGCTCCAATGCTTTTTCTTGCAGCTTAAAAGTCGTTTTCTCCACCTCACAAATAATATTCGTTTTCCCTTGAAACAACCCTTTTATCGCTGCCGAAGGTCCCGAAAACTCAGTTCCTGCAATAGGATGCGCGGCAATAAAATTTCTTCTTTTCGGATGATCAACTAGTGCCTCACAAATTGGTGTTTTAGTAGAACCCACGTCAAAAACGATAGTTTGCTCACCAATAACATCCAACACTTTAGGCAAAACCGTCATCGCAACATCTACTGGTACAGAAACAATCACAAAATCGGCAGTTGCCAAATCCTCAAAACTAGATTCTTTATCAATCACTCCCAAAGCAATTGCTTCCTGAACGTGTTTTTCGTTAGTATCAATACCGTGAATAGTCGCTTCAGGATACAGCCCTTTGATGTCCAGCACCATCGAACCCCCAATTAATCCTATTCCTATTACGTGTACATTCATTTTATTTAAAGTTGGTGGTTATTTGTTGTTGGTTGCTGGTTCGAACTATCAACCAACAACTATCAACTATTAACTAAAATCTACTAATTGCTTCTTCTATTTTTTCTTCTTTCACGCAAAGTGCAAATCGAATATACCCTTCTCCGTTACTTCCGAAAATAGTTCCTGGTGTGATAAAAATAGATTTCTCAATTAAAATTTTATCGATAAAATCCTCCGAAGATTCGATTCCTGCTGGTAATTTTGCCCAAACAAATAAACCTACTCCTTCTTTATATACTTCACAACCTAGTTTTTCTGCTAATTGTTCTGTCAAAATTCTTCTTTTGCGATAGATTTTATTCATATCTTCAAACCAGGATTTATCGCTATTTAAAGCCGCAACAGCCCCTTTCTGAATTCCGAAAAACATGCCGCTATCCATGTTGCTTTTTACTTTAAGAACTGCATCAATAAGTGTTGCGCTTCCCAAAACCATTCCTACTCTCCATCCCGCCATATTGAAGGTTTTGCTCAACGAATTCAATTCTAACGCAACATCTTTGGCTCCTTCCACCTGCAACAAACTCATTGGATTGTCATTCAAAACAAAACTATACGGATTGTCGTTTACCAACAATATGTTATGTTTTTTAGCAAAAGCTATTAATTTTGCAAACAATTCTAAACTTCCTCTTGCTCCTGTTGGCATGTGCGGATAACCCAACCACATCAACTTTACTTTCGATAAGTTTAATTTTTCCAAAGCTTCAAAATCAGGTTCCCAATTATTAGCTTCTTTCAAATCGTAATAAACAGGCACTGCTCCAACTAGATTTGTAACCGAAGTATACGTTGGATACCCTGGATTTGGAATCAAAACCTCATCTCCTTCATTCAAAAAAGCCAATGAAATATGCATAATCCCTTCTTTCGAACCCATCAATGGTAAAATCTCTGTATTCGAATTCAAAGCAACACCATAATTATTTTGATAAAAATCAGCCATTCCTTTTCTCAATTCTGGCAGACCTTGATAACTTTGATATTGATGTGCATTTTCGTCTTGCATTGCATTTACAACAGCATCAATAACCGCTTGTGATGGTTTTAAATCTGGACTTCCAATTCCCATATTGATAATTGGCTTTCCTTCTGAGGCTAATTGTCTCACTTCTCTCAATTTTGATGAGAAGTAATATTCTTCAACTACATTTAAACGATTTGCTAGTGTAATCATGATTTTATATTTTTTTGCTTTAGGCTTTAAGCCGTAAGCTTTATGCTTTCTTTTTTAACTTTTCACCTTTGACTTTCGACTTTCAGACTAAGTTAAGGTTTTGTGTTTTTGTATTCTCCTAAAATTTTAAAATACTCCGCCATAATTTCTAATAATGATTTTGCTTTGGCAAAATCTTCGTACTTCTCAAAAGTCACATCTACGAAAAACGAATATTTCCAAGGCGTTTCAATTTTTGGTAATGACTGAATTTTAGTCAAATTCAATTTGCAATCACTCATTACATTCAAAACAGCTGCCAAACTTCCGCGTTTGTGATCCAATTCAAATTTTATCGAAGCTCTGTTTATTTCGCTCTCTGGTACAAAATGATTCTCTCTATTGATAATCACAAAACGAGTCATATTATTGTTTATCGTTTGGATTTCGGGAGCCAGAATTTCTAAATCATACATTTCCGAAGCTGTTTTACTAGCGATAGCTGCAATTCCTTTTAGCTGTTTTTCGTGTATTCTTCTAGCTGTTTCGGCAGTATCTTTGTCTTCTACCAATTTTATGTTTGGGTATTTTTTCAAAAACTCCATACATTGCAACAATGCCATTGGATGCGAATGCACTTCCTGAATATCTTCTATTTTCTGACCTTTCAAAGCCATTAAATTTTGATGAATATTTAAATAATGCTCTCCTATTATGTGCAAATTATTTTTATCAATTAATGCGTAATTCGGAATAATTGGTCCTGCTATAGAATTTTCAATTGCCATAACCGCCTGATCTGATTTTCCAGATAACAAACTAGACACCAATTCCTCAAAAGACATGCATTCGTCAACACTTACTTTACTATCATAATATTCCTTAACCACTTGATGATGGAAAGATCCTTTAATTCCTTGTATTGCAATTTTCGTTCTCATTGGGTCAAAAAAAAATCCTGATTTTCATCAGGATTGTATATTAGTTTTATTTGTTTTTTAAGCTTTCAAATAACCATAGCACAATCCCTTACTTCCTAAAGAAGAAATAAAAAGAGTTGCTAAAATAAAAACGGTTATTAGACATTGTATTGTTTGTGTTTCAAATATTTGATGCAAATGTATAACTTATTTTGCGTCGCCCAAAATAAAAATAATATTTTGTATAACAAAAGAAGACTTCTTTGTTAAAATGGATTTACAATTACTATTTCATAAAAAAGGAGCCTTTTGAACGGTTAAAATTATTGATTTCAAAACAAAAAAAGGAATTTTGAATTTCATCTTTAATCAAAAGCACTTGTTTTTCATCTTTTATCCATAAATATTGATTAAAAAATGGTTTTTGAATTGCTTTAAAGGTGATTGTGACTGCGTGAGGGATAGAAATAAGCTACCAAAGTAGCATGGATAGCCCGACAGCCTCCCACTATAAGGGCGAATAACCGCAAAGTGAAATAGCCCTTATAGTGGGAGGGTGGCACGCCCAAATGATTTTTAGAGTCATTAATCAAAACATAAATTTTTTGTGATTCATAACGAACTAGCTATTTTCTATTTACTTTTGCATCAAATAAAGTTTTATGTCAATAGAAGTAAAAAACGTTTCGAAGAGTTATGGTGCTCAAAAAGCATTGAACAATATTTCTTTTTCTGTCAAAAAAGGAGAGATTGTTGGTTTTCTAGGTCCGAATGGTGCTGGAAAATCGACGTTGATGAAAATTTTGACGACATACATCAATGCCGATTCGGGTGTTGCGCTTGTGAATGACTTTGATGTAAACAGTCAGGAAAAATCAGTTCAGCTTTCTATTGGTTATTTGCCGGAACACAATCCGTTATATTTGGATTTGTATGTTAGAGAATATCTGGCTTTTAACGCTGATGTATATAAGGTAGCGAAATCAAGAATTGAAGAAGTGATTCAGTTGACGGGTTTGCAAAGCGAAAGTCATAAAAAAATAGGACAACTATCTAAAGGGTATCGCCAGCGTGTGGGATTGGCTAATGCTTTATTGCATAATCCCGATGTTTTGATTTTGGACGAACCAACTACAGGTTTAGATCCAAACCAATTGGTTGAAATTAGAAACGTGATTAAAAATGTTGGAAAAGACAAAACGGTTTTTCTTTCGACACACATCATGCAGGAAGTAGAAGCGATTTGTGACCGTGTTATTATTATTGACAAAGGACAAATCGTTGCCGATAAAAAATTAGACAACTTAATTTCTGCGAATAAAGAACAAGTAATCGAGGTAGAATTTGACAAAAAAGTGGAAGAGGAACTTATTGCTCAGATTCCACATTTGAAATCGTTCAAAAACAATCAGGGGAATTCTTGGGAGCTAATTTTTGTTTCTGACAAAGATATGCGTTCTACTGTTTTTGATTTTGCTTATGATAATGGTTTGAAAACTTTACAACTTAACCAAAAAAATAAAAATTTGGAAGCTGTGTTTAGAGAGATTACGAAGTAAGGTTGCAGGTTGCAGATTTTAGTCTGCAGATTGCAAAAAAAACAAGCTCGTTTAAAATGGATTTAAACGAGCTTGTTTTTTTTATCTTTTCATTGCAAAATGACCTTTATACACTTTCCCATTCGCCCGAGTTACAACAAACCAATAATCAGTAGAGGGTAATTCATGTCCATTGTAAGTACCATCCCAGGATGAAGTTGCATTTAATTCTTTAATGAATTTACCATATCGATCAAATATTTTGACCATGAGTTCGGGTTCTGATGCTGAAAATTTTACGGCCCAGCTATCATTATACCCATCTCCATTGGGTGTAAAAAACTTTGGATAATTCAAAATATAAACTTCCTGACTTGAAATTCCACAACCATTTTTATCTCGAACATAAACCGTGTAATCGCCACTTATTAATCCCGAAAAAGTATTACTGTCCTGATAAGTAATTCCATCTAACGAATACTCATAATTCCCTACACTTGAAGCAGAAAAATAGATTGAAATTACATTTTCAGTATCGGTCCAATCTTTTATTTCGGTTGAAATAACAGCAACATTCGACAATACTACCGAAAAGTTTTTGGTTGTTGAACAAACTGTACTTCCATGATTTTGAGTTACCGTTACCGAATAACTTCCAACATTTGAAACCGTTATTGAAGGTGTCGTTTCTAAAGTTGACCATAAATAACTATCAAAGCCTGAACCTGCATTAATGACAATATTATGATTTTCGCAAACAGGGATACTACTTGGAACCGAAAGAACAGGCTCGCTCACCAGCGTCAAACTCAGTTTACCCACTTGATAACATTTATCATTAGAATCAATTCTAACATAAATTATAGAAGTACCCAACATTATATTATAGTTAGTTGGCGCAGTAATTTGTTCGGCTACAGTTTGATTTTCCGCACTAGACAATGATGTAAAATAAGTAAAAGTACAACTACTGCACATTGCTATTTTCGAATTATAGGTTGTTAAATCTACTAGTTCTGAACCGTCGCTTTTATCATCACAGATAAAATCTGCATTATCATTTACAAGTAAACTTGGGGTGACTATAAATACCGAAACTGCTAATCTGTTTACACTCTCACAACCATTTACCGTTTGAGTAGCATAATAAGTCACTCCATTTACTAGAGCTGTTGTAATTGGCAAAATCGTTCCTCCTGTTACACTATCATACCAAATAACAGCTTTACCTGTACCCTCCAAATTCCCTATTGTTGGTTTTTGTGTAGTGCAAAAATTTTGTATTGCATCTCCTGTTGGAACTGGAGTATTTTGAATATTTATAACAACTGGAATACGCAAACTTTCGCAAGCTGTTACACTTTGCGATGCATAATAGGTTTTACTTTGTAACACAGTTGTAGTAGCTAGCAGATTTCCATTGGTACTTACATCATACCATTTAACATTTGTACCAGATACAGCAATATCATTGATTGTTGCATTTTGTTGGATACAAAAAATTTGTGGTGTTGTAGTGACTGGAAGCGGTTCGGTATTAATAAAAGCTTTGATTTCAGAAGTATTTGCTACGAAAGAAACACAACCGATTGAATTTTTTATTAAAACTTGATAAGTTCCCAGAACCATGTTTGTTTTACTATTGCTTGTTCCCCAACTTTGACCCCCATCAAAACTATAAGACACTGCATTATCTAAAACGGTTATGGCACCAGTATTTATAAAACAATCTGGTTGTGTAATATTTACTATTGGTGTTGGCGGATATCCTGGCGGAATAATAATTGTTGCGATAATTGGCGTGGTTTCACACAAAGTACTATTTCTAGTTTTGACCGAATAATTCCCAGGATAGAGTCCTGTTTTTACATTACTTGTCTGCCAACTTAAACCATTATCAAAACTATATTCAGCATCCAAACTTGTTACTGTAACCGTACCATATGGACTATTACAAATGACAGGCTGAATAATACTTATTGTTGGTGTCGCTGTAGAAACAGCTATTAAATTAATATGCGCGTTAACTGGAGCCGAAACGCAACTGAAACTTTTAGCTGTAACCTTATAATCGCCACCCGCCAAGCCCGAAAAAACCATAGACGATTGATAATTAACACCATCTATACTATACAAAAGTCCTGCTGGAGATGTCACTGTAATAGTTCCCGAAGGCACATCACAATCCGGTTGTGTGGTTTGTACTGTTGGTGATATTGGCCCTGATTTTACATTAATAGTAATTTCGTTAGAAAAAACACGACAATTATTAGAGTTAATATTCGAGCTATCAGCAGTTGCCAAACGGTATTTATAAGTTCCTACTACACCAGAGACAAACGTATAAGTAGCCGCATTTGCACCCGAAATATCTGTCCAAGAAATTCCTCCATCAGTACTATTTTGCCATTGATAACCTACTGTTGTATAGGCAGAAGATGAAACAATTCCGTTAAGTGTAATTGATTTTGATTCATTTTCACATACTTCTAAATTAGTTACCGACTCGTTTACAATTGCCGAAGTAACCGTTGGTCCGCAGGCTCTGAAAGTAATATCATCCAAAGCGATATCATTACCTGGAGCTGCTCCTGCTTTATTATTTCGCATCCGAATTACTACCGTAGAAACTCCTGATGGTGTGGTAAAAAAGAATCCATATTGTTTCCATGTTGCGCTACTTGATAATCCAATATTTCCTGTATTATAGGTCCCCAAAATAGTCCCGCCAGTATCTTCAATTGTAAAAGTAATATTAGGTGGGCTATTGTCTTGACTTCTTAAAAGATTCATAATCCAAGCGGCAAACTCATAAGTCGTACCTGCACACAAACCCGAAACGGTGTTTTTATAAAAATAATCGGTGGTCGAAAAACTGGCATTCACCACCATCATATAGCCTCCTCCTGTATGGTCTGTTGTAGTCCACCAGGTTCCTGCAGTATTTGTAGTTTTTTCAACTGTATAAGAACCATCGCTTGGAAAATCAGCCGAGGTATAAGTATAACTCGTAATTCCAGTTCCCAAAGCCGATCCATGTGTCGATGATCCTGAACCAAAATCTAACTTGACAACAGGATCTCCCAAACTACCTGTGCATAATTGGGCATGTCCTTTCGAAAAGAAAAAGACGCTTACTACCAGTAAAATAAGATGTTTAAAATTCAAAATCGGGGTGCTTTAATGAAGTAAAACTACCCTATAATAAAATGTTCTTCAAAAATCTTATACCAGTTAGCAATATTAATCGATGGAAATTAGATACTTGTCGATTAAAAAATATACTATCTGTTTTAAATAGTTTTAATGTGAAAAATAAAAACATCTCTTCATCAGATAAAACCTGTTTACATAAAAAAACCAGCCTTTTAAAAGCTGGTTTTCATATAAAATAAAGTGAGTATTTCTAAAAAATATGACTCGCTATTTGGTGAATATTATCGGATTTTCCCATTGAATAATAATGCACGCAAGGCACACCAAATTCAATTAATTCTTTGGATTGCTGAATGGCAAATTCTACTCCAATCTGACGAACAGCTGCATTGTCTTTGGCTTGTTCGATAGAATGAATTAAATCTTGTGGCATATCCAGCCAAAAAACCTGAGGCAATAATTGCAAATGACGTTTCACTGCGACAGGCTTGATTCCTGGTATAATTGGTACTGTAATTCCGATAGCACGAGCCGCTTCAACAAACTTGAAATAGCGTTGATTATCAAAGAACATTTGGGTTACGATATAATCGGCACCGGCATCTACTTTTTCTTTAAGTCTTTTCAAATCGGCTTCCAAACTTGGTGCTTCAATATGTTTTTCAGGATAACCTGCCACACCCACGCAAAAATCAGGTGCGTTTTGCATTGGTAAAGTATCGTGCAAAAACTGACCGTTATTCATCGCCTTAATTTGTTTTACCAAATCAACTGCATAATTATTTCCTCCTTTTGTAGGTTCAAAATACTTCTCGCCTTTCATTGGGTCACCACGTAATGCTACCAAATTTTCGATTCCTAAATACTGGCAATCTACTAATAAATATTCTGTTTCTTCTTTGGTAAATCCACCACACAAAACGTGAGGAATAGCATCTACTCCATACTTATGTTGAATAGAAGCACAAATACCCACTGTTCCCGGGCGCATACGAGTAATGCGACGATCAAAAAGCCCATCTTTTTCTATATACACGTATTCTTCTCTCGAAGTGGTTACATCTATAAAAGGCGGCTTGAACTCCATCAAAGGATCTATATTTACGTATAAATCATTGATATTACTTCCCTTTTGTGGCGGGACAATTTCAAAAGAGAACAATGGTTTTCCTTTTGCCTCTTCTATATGCTGTGTTACTTTCATTATTATGTCTTAAAGTTTGAAAGTCGAAGGTCGAAAGTCACGCTCTTTGAGACTTTATGACTTTTGACTTTCTGACTAATCTAATCTGCTATATTTGGATTCAACCATTTCATTGCCATATCTGTTGAAATACTTCTACGTTTGGCGTAATCAATAACCTGATCTTCTTTTATTTTTCCAAGTCCGAAATATTTACTTTTTGGATTTCCAAAGTAATAACCCGAAACTGAAGAAGCCGGCCACATTGCCATACTCTCAGTCAAAGTTACTCCGATTGCTGCCTCAACATTTAATAATTTCCAAATCGTTGGTTTTTCTAAATGGTCAGGACAAGCTGGATAACCCGGTGCCGGACGAATACCTATATAATCTTCTTTAATCAATTCTGCGTTTGACAAAGATTCATCCGAATCATATCCCCAAAATTCTTTACGCACTTTTTCGTGTAAATATTCGGCAAATGCTTCTGCAAGACGATCTGCCAAAGCTTTCACCATAATCGAATTGTAATCATCTAAATTATCACGGTATTCATCAGCCCATTCATCCACACCAAAACCGGTAGTTACACAAAATGCTCCCATATAATCCACTACACCATTATCCTTTGGCGTAATAAAATCGGCCAAAGCTATATTTGGAGCACCTTTAGTTTTTTGTGATTGCTGACGTAAGGTCAAAAATGTCTGCAATGGTTTTCCGTTTTCGTCTGTCAATTCAATATCATCATCGTTGATTTGATTCGCAGGGAAAATTCCGAAGATTCCTTTAGCTTCTAATTTCTTTTCTTTTAAAATTACAGCTAACATCGCTTGCGCATCAGCAAAAACTGAAGTCGCTTGTTCACCAACCACTTCATCCGTCAAAATTGCAGGATATTTTCCGTGCAATTCCCAAGTTTGAAAAAACGGCGTCCAATCTATATATGGAACCAAAACATCCAAATCCACTTCAATGGTTTGCGCTCCAATTACATTTGGTTTCACAGGAGTAAAATTTGCCCAATCCAATGGCAATTTATTTTTACGAGCATCTTCAATCGATAAGAAATTTTTATCTCTCGAACGATTCAAAAACGTTTCTCTAAAAGCATCGTATTCTTCACGAATACCATTCATATACGTTTCCTTATTCTGGTCTAATAAATTTCCAGCCACGGTCACTGCTCTCGAAGCATCATTAACATGAATCGCAGTAGCACGATATTGTGGCGCAATTTTCACGGCAGTATGCGCACGAGAAGTTGTTGCACCTCCAATCATTACTGGAATTTTCATTCCTCTTTTATCTAATTCTTTGGCCAGGTACACCATTTCGTCCAATGACGGAGTGATTAATCCGCTAAGACCAATAATATCTACATCGTGCTCAATAGCTGCTGCAATAATCTTTTCAGGAGGAACCATTACACCAAGGTCAATGATTTCATAATTATTACAAGCCAGCACAACCGAAACAATATTTTTACCAATATCGTGAACATCCCCTTTTACGGTTGCCATCAATATTTTTCCATTTCCTTCTTTATCACCAACCTGTTTGGCAGCTTCTATATAAGGTAGCAAATAAGCAACGGCTTTTTTCATTACACGTGCCGATTTCACCACCTGTGGCAAAAACATTTTTCCAGAACCAAATAAATCTCCAACGACATTCATTCCCGTCATCAAGTTGATTTCGATTACTTCAATAGGTTTTGTAGCTGCTAATCTTGCCTCTTCAACATCAATTTCTATAAAAGCATCTACTCCTTTTACCAAAGAGTGTGTTATTCTTTCCTGAACCGTTCCCAAACGCCATTCCTGAATTTCTTTTTCAGTGCTTTTTGGACCACCTTTTACATTCTCGGCAAAATCCAATAAACGTTCCGTAGCATCATCACGACGATTCAAAATTACATCTTCAACGTGTTCTAATAAATCTTTTGGAATTTCGTCATAAATGGAAAGCATTTCTGGGTTTACAATTCCCATCGTCATTCCATCTTTGATAGCATGGTACAAGAAAACCGAGTGCATCGCCTCTCTCACTGTATCATTTCCTCTAAACGAAAACGAAACGTTACTCACACCTCCACTAATATGTGCGTGGGGTAAATTTTCACGAACCCATTTTGTTCCTTTAAAGAAATCAATAGCATTCAGGCGGTGTTCTTCCATACCTGTTGCTACTGGAAATATATTCAAATCGAAAATAATATCCTGCGGTGGAAAACCCACTTTATTCACTAAAATATCATACGAACGCTGACAAATTTCTACTCTACGCTCAAAATTATCAGCTTGTCCTACTTCGTCAAAAGCCATAATAATAGCTGCTGCACCGTAGCGTTTTATCAATTGGGCGTGATGAATAAATTGCTCTTCTCCTTCTTTCAACGAAATCGAGTTTACCACACTTTTTCCCTGAACCACTTTCAAACCGGCCTCAATGATATGCCATTTCGAGCTATCAATCATAATCGGCACACGAGCAATATCTGGTTCGGCTGCAATTAAGTTTAGGAATTTCACCATCGCATATTCGCCATCCAGCATTCCCTCATCCATATTAATATCGATGATTTGCGCCCCACCTTCTACCTGCTCTTTGGCAATACTTAATGCTTCATCGTATTTTTCTTCCTTGATTAATCGAAGAAATTTTCTAGAACCCGTAACATTCGTTCTTTCCCCAATGTTTACAAATACGCTTTCCGGCGTAATGATTAAGGGTTCTAATCCCGATAATACCAAGTTTCTTCTTGCTTCTGCCATTTTTTTTATTTTGAGTTACTTAACTTTCTAAGATTATTAGTCATTAAGTTAAATTCTATTCTTCTTATTTTGGGCGTGACCACAAGGGTCGGGCTATTCGTTTCAAGTCCTCGTCCAATTCCGTTATCACTCCATTGGTCTGTGGGCTTTCCACTACTATCCCTCACGCGGATATTGCTCTATTCAATGCTATTCTGTTTTCAATAAAAACGATTCCCTTTTCATAATTTCAAAGGAAAAATTCCATAGCTAAAATATGTATCGTTCCTATGGAACTCCTTTTCAATCCAGCCTGTCATTCCGAGGAACGAGGAATCTCATCAGGTAATATTCGTAATGTGATTCCTCGTTCCTCGGAATGACAAAACTAGACTACATTCATTTTTCGGACATGAATTCCAATCGTGTTATCAAGTTATTCATAATGAAAATCTGATACTGGTAATTCTATTATCTCTTTCTTTTTATATAAAACATCCCAAATCATTTTATACAAATTCAAAAAAGGTTTTGCTTTTTTATCATTTGAATCATTTGTATAACCACGATTATAAATTACTGTTTTATTCTTTCCATTTACATAAACAACTATACTCTCTGAAAAATTTGGATCAGTTTTATAAATAACTCCTTTTGGTTGGAACTTAACGGGCATTTTGAAAAAATTGCTTTTCATAATAAATGAATATATCTTTTCTTTTTCACCCTTTGTTAATTCCACTTTTATTGTTTTTTCTTCTTCTAAATATAACCGATAAAAACTATTATATTTAGAATTATAACTATCATTAGCACCACTATTAATTACAAAACTAAAATCATTTGGAACTGAATACTTTTCATTTTTTTGCAATATAAGCGAAGATTTTTCATCTCTAAAACTTAACAAACTAAAAATGGCAAACACAATTATTATTGTCTTTAATTTTTTCATTTCTCTATTATAAAAATTAGACAATATATCGACTAATTAAACAAACGTATGTTAAGATATTAAGACGCAATAAATCGTGTCTCTACAATTTACATCACCGCCGTCGAAACTCTAGGTTTATACTCGCTAGCTGCTTCAGCAATTAAACGAATATGATCTGGAGTTGTTCCGCAACAACCGCCTATAATATTTACTAAATTATCTTCTAAATATTCACGAATCAAAGCTTGTGTTTGTTCTGGTGTTTCATCGTATTCTCCAAAGGCATTTGGCAATCCAGCATTTGGATGTGCCGAAATATTGAATGAAGTATTATGTGATAAAGTCTGCAAATATGGTTTTAATAAATCTGCTCCCAAAGCACAATTGAACCCAACACTCAACAACGGAATATGCGAAACCGAAATCAGGAAAGCTTCTACCGTTTGCCCTGAAAGTGTTCTTCCAGATGCATCCGTAATTGTTCCCGAAACCATAATAGGCACATCGATATTTCTTTCGTCTTTTACTTCTTCAATAGCAAAAAGTGCTGCTTTGGCATTTAAGGTATCAAAAATGGTTTCTACCAATAATATATCACTTCCCCCATCTAGCAACGCTTCTACTTGCTGTTTGTAGGCAATTCGCAAATCATCAAAAGTTACTGCTCTGTATCCTGGATCATTTACGTCTGGCGACATACTTGCTGTTCTGTTTGTCGGCCCTATTGAACCAGCAACAAAACGAGGTTTGTCTGGATTTTTGGCTGTAAATTCATCGGCTACTTTGCGGGCAATTTTTGCCGACTCGTAGTTCAATTCATAAACCAAATCTTCCATATGGTAATCAGCCATACCAATAGTTGTTCCTGAGAATGTATTGGTTTCTACAATATCTGCACCTGCTTCGTAATAAGCAGCATGAACAGCAGCAATAGCTTGGGGTTGCGTAAGCGACAATAAATCGTTATTCCCTTTTAGAGAATGTGGAAAATCTTTGAAACGTTCTCCTCTAAAATCTTCTTCAGAGAAATTGTAACGTTGCAACATCGTTCCCATTGCTCCATCGAGTACAAGGATTCTTTCTTTGATTGCTTCTTGAATTGTTGACATAAAACTTATTTTTTTACCGCAAAGACGCTAAAACGCAATGCTATATTTTTAGATGCGATGCTTCGCATTACTATATTTTACAAAAGACGTAATGTATTACGCCTCTAATGAATTTATTAAAATTTTGGAACTGCAAAGTAAAGCAATAGCCTTACCACTTGCAAGTAGTAAGGCTATTTATAATTTGAACAAAAAGCTGTTTTATACGATCGCTTTCACTACTGCTTTTGGAGCTTCTTTACGAGTTCCGTCGAATCCATCAACACCAGAAACTGTGGTGTATTTCATCACATATTTTTTACCTGGATTGATAATTTGGTAAGCTGATTGACACATCATTGTAGCTTCGTGGAATCCACAAAGAATCAATTTTAGTTTTCCTGGGTATGTGTTTACGTCTCCGATTGCAAAAATACCTGGGATATTCGTTTGATAATCCAAAGCATTGTTCACTTTGATTGCATTTTTTTCTATTTCTAATCCCCAGTCAGCGATTGGACCTAATTTTGGTGTAAGACCAAAAAGTGGAATAAAATAATCCGTTGGAATGTTCATGTGAGCTCCGTCGATTTCTACATCTACAGATTCTAAATGCTCTGCTCCGTTTAAACCAACTACTTCTCCTGGAGTAATCATTTTGATTTTTCCAGAATTTTTTAATTCCTGTACTTTTTCAACTGAATCCAAAGCTCCTCTAAATTCATTTCTACGGTGAATCAAAGTTACCTCAGAAGCAACATTCGACAAGAAAATACTCCAGTCTAAAGCTGAATCTCCTCCTCCAGAAATCACAACTCTTTTGTCTCTGAATTTCTCTGGATTCTTGATGAAATATTTAATTCCTTTATCTTCGTAAAATTCGATATCTTCTATTAATGGTTTTCTTGGTTCGAAACTTCCTAAACCACCTGCAATTGCAATAACTGGTGCATGAAATCTCTTTCCTTTATTTGAAGTTACTATAAAGCTACCGTCTTCTTGTTTTTCGATAGTTTCTGCACGCTCTCCAAGAGTAAATCCTGGTTCAAACTGCTTGATTTGCTCCATTAATCCATCAACCAAATCTCCAGCTAATACTTCTGGAAATCCAGGAATATCATAAATTGGTTTTTTAGGATACAACTCAGACAATTGTCCACCTGGTTGTGGTAATGCATCTAAAATATGACATTTTAGTTTTAACAATCCTGCTTCGAAAACAGTAAATAGACCTGTCGGTCCGGCTCCAATTATAAGTATATCAGTTTTAACCATTTCTATATTTTATTTATAATCATTCTTAATAATTACAAAGAAACGAAAAAATAATTTTAATCTCAATGATTTTTATCATTCATTTCTCTGACAAATTTTTTACTCTTTATTTTTTAATGAATCTGTAATTTCATTCATTCTTTGCACTTTTTCTTCAAAATTGCCTTTTAAACTTTTTCTGTATTCATTGAGGTTTTCAACCATTTTATTGATATCCTCTGGAATTACTTCTTCGAAAAACTCCCGAAGCCTTTTGGCTGTCGTTGGTGATTTTCCATTTGTCGAAATAGCAATTTTCACATTTCCTTTGGTTACAATTCCACCCAAATAATAATCACATAATGGTGGCGTGTCGGCAATGTTACAAATCAAATATCTTTTTCGAGCCAAATCATATACTCTCTTATTAACTTCCAAATCATCAGTACAAGCGATAACCATGTGACGTTTTTTCAACATTTTTTTCTTGAACTTCGCTTGCGTCAATTTAACCGAAGGATGTTTTTCGACTAATGCTTCCAATTCCGGCAAGAACTTTGTAGCAATAACCTCAACATTGGCGTTAGGACTGGATTTCAACATAAAAGATAACTTTTCTAACCCAACATTTCCACCACCTACAATAAGTACATTGATGTTATGGAGTTTTAAAAAAATTGGATATAATTCGTTTCTTTCTTCCATTATAATTTTATTTCAGCAGATACAAATTCTTCGTAAAACCCTTTTAATTTATTACTTTCTTTTACAACTTCACCGATAACGATGATTGCTGGTGAGCTTAATTTGTTCTGAGCTACTACTGCTTCAATCGTATCAATCGTACTGACTCCAATTTTTTCATTTAGAGTTGTTCCATTTTGAATAATAGCAATCGGAGTTTCTCCTTTTGATTCTTTTTGAAATAATGAAACAATTTGTGATAGTTTACTCATTCCCATCAAAATTACAACTGTCGCTGATGATTGTGCGGCAAGAGTAATATCATTAGACAAATTTCTATCAGAAGTGGTTCCAGTAATTACCCAAAAACTTTCTGAAGTTCCTCTTTTAGTCAATGAAATTCCCAAATTAGCAGGAACTGCAATCGCCGAAGAAATTCCAGGCACTACAGCTGTAGGAATTCCAAAACTTTCTGCATATTCAATTTCTTCACTTCCTCTTCCAAAAATAAAAGGATCACCACCTTTTAATCTCACCACATGACCATACGTAAGCGCATTATCAACAATCAATTGATTAATTTGATCTTGTGTATAGGCATGATTTCCTATTCTTTTTCCAACAAAAATCTTAATCGATTCTTGTGGAGCATAGGCTAATATTTCATCATTTGCCAAAGCATCATACAACACCACATTCGCTTTAGCAAGTGCTTTTACAGCTTTTAGCGTAAGCAGATCTGGATCACCAGGTCCTGCACCTACTAAAGTTACTTGGGGTTGAATGGTATTAAGCATCAGCTAAATCTTTGGCTCTGTAAACTTCAATTTTGTCAAAAAAGTTAATTCCTTCTTGAATGTATTGTTTTGCGAAAGCTTCAGAAGGCTCATTTTTATTGATTTGGTAAACCAATTCAGCAAAAGTAGAATCCAATTGAATTTTATTAGTTGCAACAAAAACAGTATCAAATAAATCAATAATTCCTGAGTGTGTATTTGTTTTTTCGTTTTCAGATAACAATAAAGCTTTCGCTCCATTTACAAATCCTGCGTATGCTTGGTAAATAGAATCAGACCATTTTCCATCTGCGAAAGATTCTTGAGCAACTGTTAATTTATCTTTAGCTTCGAATAATAATGTAGCTACTAAATCAATCACAACACCAGCACATTCTCCAACTCCAACTGCTTTTACGTAGTTATCGGCATTACCCCAATCTACGAAATCGGCATCGGTTAAATTCGTTACATCCGCTAATGGTTTCAAAAATTCGTAGAAATATTTCTCTCCTTTAGCATCGTAATAATTCAAGAATGATTGTCCGTTTCCGTTTGCATCAAAATCATTTAAGATATAACGCAACGCATCAGGTCCTCTTCTACTTGGAATTTTGATTACTTTATCAGAAAAACGTCCTTCACCATTTCCTAATCTTCCTCCTCCTAACAAAACCTGTAACGCTGGCGCTACTAATTTTCCTGAGTTGATAGACATTCCTTGGAAACCAATTGCAGACATATTATGTTGTCCACAAGCATTCATACAACCACTGATTTTGATTTCAATTTCTGTGTTGTTATGATATTGTGGATATTCAGCTTTGATTACTCTTTCTAATTCGTCTGCAATACCTGTACTGCTTGCAATACCTAAATTACAAGTATCAGTTCCTGGACAAGCTGTGATATCTCCAATCGTATCATATCCTAAACTAACCATTTCTAATTTAGCTAATTCTTGGTAAAAGAAAGGTAAATTTTCTTCTTTAATATTACGGATAACGATGTTTTGTCTTAATGAAAAACGCAATTCGTTAGCTCCATAATTTTTAATCAAATCGGCTAATAATCTTGCTTTGTCTGTGTAGAAATCTCCTAAAAGTACTTTTACACCAATTGCAACATATCCTGCTTGTTTTTGTGCAATTACATTTGATTTTTTCCAAGCTTCAAAAGCTTCAACATCATCAATTGTTACTGATGGTACTGCTAATAAAGACTCTGTAATTGGTCCTTCAAATGCAGTTGTATCTATTTCGTAAGAGTGAAAAGGCAATGCTTTTTTCTCTTCTTCTACTAAACGTAAAAATTCATCACGACCTAGGTCTTTGATTAAGAATTTCATACGTGCTTTCAAACGTTTTGCTCTTTCTCCGTGACGGTCAAAAACTCTGATTATACCTTCAGCAGTTGGAATAATTTGGTTTACTGGTACGAATTCTGAAAGCAATTCAGCGTGACTTGGTTGAGAACCCAAACCTCCTGCAAACATTATTTTGAATCCTTTTTCGCCATTTACAATTTTTGGAATAAATCCTAAATCGTGTAAATAACTCAAAGCCGTATCTTTATCAGATGATGAGAATGAAATTTTGAACTTACGTCCCATTTCCTGACAGATTGGGTTACGCAATAAATATTGGAACAAACCATGTGCATAAGGCGTCACATCAAATGGTTCCTCAACATCTACACCGGCTAATTCACTTCCTGTAATATTACGAACTGTGTTTCCACAAGCTTCACGCAACGTAATATCATCTTTAGCTAAATCTGCCCAAAGTTCAGGAGTTCTGTCTAAACTTACATAGTGAATTTGAATATCCTGACGTGTTGTAATGTGCAAACGTCCTGTAGAATATTTATCAGACACTTCAGTGATTCTTCTCAATTGCTCGCTGGTCACTTTACCATAAGGTAATTTAATACGAATCATCTGCACACCTTCCTGACGCTGACCGTAAATTCCACGTGCTAAACGAAGACTACGAAAACGTTCGTCATCAATTTGTCCGCCACGGAATAAATGAATCTTTTTTTCTAAATCGATAATCTCTTTTTGAACTATCGGGTTTTCTATTTCTGTTCTAAAACTTTCCATATTTTTTTTAGTTGTTGGTTGTTGGTTGATGGTTGTTGGTAGCGTACTATCAACTAAAAACCATCAACCATCAACTATTTTATAAATCCAACTCC
This sequence comes from Flavobacterium sp. WC2509, assembly GCF_052683105.1. Taxonomy (NCBI): domain Bacteria; kingdom Pseudomonadati; phylum Bacteroidota; class Flavobacteriia; order Flavobacteriales; family Flavobacteriaceae; genus Flavobacterium; species Flavobacterium sp. WC2509. The sequence goes on from NZ_JBQZFG010000001.1 coordinate 1,729,063, forward strand.
TGCTGTTGTATTAGTAGCTGCATCTATTAAGATAAAAGCCCCATTTGATTTGTTGTCATTATAGGCATCAAAATAAATGGCTTTGCTTAATTTAATAGTAACTTCTCCAATTTCATTAATAGCTAATTGTGAAGCTGGCGTAGTTCCAGAGTAATCAGTTGCAATTACATTTTTCACGCTATCAATTTTTGCCAAAACTCTATTAGTATTGTGCTGTACAAAATATTTAGCACCTGCTACTAATTTTTTACTGTCCATCCAACAAACAGTTGTTGTAATATCTTTTTCTACTTTAGGAAGTTCACCTGATTTTACAATCATATCTCCTCTAGTCACATTAATATCATTTTCTAATTCAATTGTAACTGAAGAACCAACGCTCGCCTCGTCAAATTGTTGATCAAAAAAGTGAATATTAGTCACTGTAGATTCTGTCAAAGAAGGAAGAACTGTTACAGCATCTCCAACTTTAATATTGTTACCATATAATTTCCCAGCATATCCTCTAAAATCGTGGTATTCTTCCGTTTTTGGACGAATTACGGTTTGTACTGGAAAACGAGCCTGTCCATTATCATAAATATCTTTTGGCTCTAAACCTTCTAAATGTTGAAGGATAGTTTGTCCAGTGTACCAAGGCATTTTCCCTAATGTTTCTACCACATTATCTCCTGTTAATGCACTTAACGGAATGTAACTTACGTTTTGTTCTTTGTAAGCACTTTTTGCATTTAAAGCTTGAAAATCAGCTTTGATTTTTTCGTAAACTTCTTCAGAATAATCAACCAAATCCATTTTGTTTACCGCAACAATCACATCTTTTACTCTCAATAAATTATTGATAAAAAAGTGACGGTACGTTTGCTCAATAACTCCTTTACGAGCATCAATCAAAATGATAGATACCTGTGAAGTCGAAGCTCCTGTAACCATGTTACGAGTATATTCTACGTGACCTGGAGTATCGGCAATAATGTAACTTTTTTTCGCAGTTGAAAAATAAATATGAGCAACATCAATTGTAATTCCTTGTTCTCTTTCAGCAACTAATCCGTCAGTAGCTAACGAAAAATCTAAATAATCGTATCCTTTTTGCTTACTGCTTTTTTCTATTGCTTCTAATTTATCTGTAGTCAATGATTGTGTATCATACAATAATCTTCCGATTAAAGTACTTTTTCCGTCATCTACACTTCCTGCTGTTGCTATTTTTAAAACTTCCATTCTTTTTATTTTAGTTGATGGTTGTTAGTTGATGGTTGTTGGAGTTAAACTACTCCATTTAGTTCATCACCTAACAACAAATAATTATTAGATTTAGTTGTTGAATTTTAAAGATGGTAATTGATGATATCTAAACTATCAACCAAAAACCATCAACCATCAACTAAAAGTATCCTTGTTGTTTTCTTTTCTCCATCGCTGCTTCAGAACGTTTATCATCGATTCTGGCACCTCTTTCTGAAATTGTAGATTGTCTAATTTCACCAACAACTTCGGCGATTGTTGCAGCATAAGAATCTACTGCAGCAGTACAACTCATATCTCCAACAGTTCTAAAACGAACAATTCTTTCTTCGATTTCTTCATCTTCTTCTTGGTAAACAAAAGGAGAATGTGACCAAATCATACCATCTCTTAAAAATACTTTACGTTTGTGTGAAAAGTAAATAGAAGGAATTTCGATTTGCTCTTGTTCGATATAACTCCAAACATCTAATTCAGTCCAGTTTGAAATTGGGAAAACACGAACGTTTTGACCATTTTCAATTTTACCGTTTAATAAATCAAATAATTCTGGACGTTGGTTTTTTTCATCCCATTGACCAAAATCATCACGAACAGAAAAAATACGTTCTTTCGCTCTTGCTTTTTCTTCATCACGACGCGCTCCACCAATACAAGCATCAAATTTAAATTCTTCGATAGCATCTAAAAGTGTAGTCGTTTGTAAACTGTTTCTACTTGAATATTTTCCAGATTCTTCAACAACTTTACCTGAATCGATAGCGTCTTGAACATTTCTAACGATTAATTCTAATCCTAATTCAGCAACTAATTTATCTCTAAATTCGATAGTTTCTGGAAAGTTATGTCCTGTGTCCACGTGTAACAATGGAAAAGGAATTTTTGCTGGAAAAAAGGCTTTTTGTGCCAAACGTACCAATGTAATTGAATCTTTTCCACCAGAGAAAAGCAAAACAGGCTTGTCAAATTGAGAAATTACTTCTCTGAATATGTAAATTGCTTCGCTTTCTAAAGCATTTGTTTTTAATACTGAACTCATTATTTATTTGTTGATTTGTTGATTCGTTTTTTGTTGATTCGTTCCTTTAAGTCGTTGATTTATCTCAACTATTAAACTATTTCCCGATTAAACAATTAAACAAATAACCGATTAAACTTTTTAAATTTTTATTTTTGGTGTAAACCACATTCTTTATGGCTCGATTCCCATGACCATCTTCCTGCTCTAATATCTTCGCCAGGAGCAATTGCTCTAGTACAAGGTGCACAACCAATACTCACAAACCCTTTTTTATGCAAAGCGTTTTGTGGTACATTATTATCATCAATATATTTTTGAACTTCTTCTAAACTCCATCTTAACAATGGATTGAATTTTATGATATCAAAATTGGCATCATATTCAAACAGCGCTAAATCATTTCTGTTTTCAGATTGCTCTGCTCTTAATCCTGTAATCCAAATTTCATTTCCTTTTAAGGCTTTTGTCAAAGGTACTACTTTACGGATAAAACAACATTCTTTTCTGTTTTCAACTGACTCGTAAAAACTATTTGGTCCTTTTTGCTTTAATAAATTTTCTACTGAAGCAGCTTCCGGAAAATAAACCTCAATATGTTTTTTATATTTTTTCAAGGTTTTATGAAAAACATCATACGTTTCTTGAAACAATCTTCCCGTATCCAATGTAAAAATGGTAATTGGCAAATCATTTTTAGCAATCAAAGCAGTAATAACCTGGTCTTCCTGCCCAAATGAAGTAGAAAACACCACTTTCCCTTTATATTCATTAGCTAAAAAAGCCAAAGTTTCATCAATGGATAAATCTTTGGTTTTATCTAACAAAGTCTGTACTATCGACACATTCATTTCTTTTCTTTTTAATTTAAAATCTATTACCCTATCGGCTTAGTAGATTACTTTGCAAAAGTACTACTTATTTCTAAATAACAAAATAAAAATTTGGAATTTTTACTCTAAAAAACAACTAAATCTCAAGCATCTAAAAAAGATTCTTACAAAAAACAAATAACTCAAAAATTTTATTCAAATATACAACTAACTAAAAAACAGAATATTAAAATAATTATAAAAAACTATATCGTTTAAAAAACTTAACAAATAGCTCTTACCATGTTATTTTTGATTTGATATAAAAGGTTAAAAAGCTATATCTGCCAATGTGTTGCTTTCAAGAATTTTTAATGTATTATCTCTAACCTGAGTCATTAATCGACGAGCTGCACAAGTAGTTTCATCATCGCAATCATCGCATTTTTCGTAAAAATTATGACTAGCGCAGGGAAGCAATGCAATTGGCCCTTCGAGAATGCGATATACTTTGGCCATACTGATATCTTTTGGTTCTTTTATCAAGTAATAACCACCGCCTTTTCCTTTTTTGGCTCCCAAAAAACCTGAATTTCGAAGTAACAACAGAATGCTTTCCAGAAACTTAATCGAAATATGTTCACTCTGAGCAATTTCAGAAATAGCAACAGGCTCGTTATTCTCACGTCTGGCCAAAAATGTCAAAGCTTTAATTCCGTATTTTGTTTTCTTTGAAAGCATTATTATTTAAGATTGCGGATTAGCGATTGAAGATTTTTGATTTTTATTTGTTTACGAAACTACAAACTTTATCCTTTTATTACCAAATTGTATGGAACTATTTTAAAATTTCAATACAAATTGAATTTGAAAATTCTTTTTCGGTATAAAAATGGTGCTCTTTATTTTTCAAAATTTCAAAATTTATTGAATAATTTTCAAACCAATTTTCATTTGGGGCATTGTTGTCATTCTCTCCAAAATACAGTTTGATTTCACAGTTTGGAACTTCGTTTTCAAAGCGTAATCTTGTTGATGAAACTGCAAACAAACTTCTAACTTTCAACCCTTTTAAAGTCGCTTTCCAAGCAATTGTTCCGCCAATACTGAAGGCTAAAATGTAGATTGGATTCTTTTCTTTTTTCAAAAGATTCTCTACCGCTTTTTCTATTCCGCTATTAATAAATTGATTGTGAAGATTTTCTTCACTATAATTTGTTTTATCAATTTCACCCAATTCACAGCAATCATAATATTGAATTTCGAATTTATCTTTTAATAATTCATAATCAGAAACCCAACCCGATTTTTCTTTTCCCCACAAATCCGATAAAATGATAAGTCTTGGTTTCTTCATATGATCAAAAAATTTTGAAATAAATCTCAAAAAACAAATGATGATTAACGATTTTTGAAAGCAATACAAATCTGCAATCTCAAATCGTTAATCATCATTCTAAAATCTATTATCTTTAAGAAAGCGCCTGCTCTAAATCAGCAATAACATCTTTTACATTTTCTAAACCAACAGAAACTCGCACTAAACCTTCGGTAATACCAACTGCTAATTTTTCTTCAGCAGATAATTTACTATGAGTTGTAGAAGCTGGATGAGTTACGATACTTTTTACATCACCAATATTTGCCGATAGCGAACATAATCTGATTTTATCTAAAAATCTTCTTCCTCCATCAATTCCTCCTTTAATTTCGAACGCAATAATATTACCACCTAAAAGCATTTGCTTTTTAGCAACTTCATATTTTGGATGTGATTTCAAGAAAGGGTATTTCACACTATTTACATTTGGATGACTTTCTAAAAACTCAGCAACTTTTAATGCATTTTCGCAATGTCTATCAACGCGAACTGCTAAAGTCTCTAAACTTTTAGACAAAACCCAAGCATTAAATGGCGACATTGCTGGACCTGTATTTCTCGAGAATAAGTAAATTTTACGAATCAAATCAGCATCTCCAACAGCAACTCCTCCTAAAACTCGTCCTTGACCATCCATCAACTTTGTTGCCGAATGCACCACTATATTTGCACCATATTTAATAGGCTGCTGAACATAAGGTGTTGCAAAACAATTATCTACAATTAAAATCAAGTTATGTTTTTTAGCAATAACTCCCAATAATTCCAAATCAATTACATCAACACCTGGATTTGTTGGTGTTTCTACGTATAGAATTTTTGTATTTGGCTTGATAAAACTTTCAATCGTTTCAGGTTTATTAATGTCAAAATAACTAGTTTCAATATTCCATTTTGGGAAATATGTCATAAAAAGCGCATGAGTAGAACCAAAAACACTACCTGCTGACACAATATGATCGCCCGATTCTAACAATGCTGCAAAAGTAGAATAGATTGCTGCCATTCCAGTTGCAAAAGCATAACCTGCCTCGGCACCTTCCATAGCACAAACCTTATCAACAAATTCAGTTGTATTTGGATTGCTAAAACGGCTATAAATATTACGCACTTTTTCTTCTGTAAAAGAAGCTCTCATGTCCTCAGCATCATCAAATACAAAACTTGAAGACAAATACAAAGGCGTAGAATGCTCTTGAAATTGTGATTTTTCTAAATGATTACGTATTGCTTGAGTTTCAAACCCAAATTCTTGTTCGTCCATTTTTTTAGCTTTTTGCTATTTCCTTTTAGTTTTCTACTAATCGATAATAGCTAGTTATAATTTTATTTAAATTTTTGCCAATTCAACTCCATTCAAAACAACTTTGTAATGAATCGTTGCAGTTGGCTCTACTGTTTTTGAAACTGAACAGTATTTATCGAAAGACAATTGTGCTGCTTTTGCCGCTTTGTCTTCTTTAATATTTCCTTCCAAAGAAAAAACTACGTAAATATCTTTGAATGGTTTTGCTTCTCCTACTTGTACACGCTCGCCTTCTACCTCAGCCTTAAAAGAAGTGATTTCCTGACGCTGTTTCTTTAGAATCGAAATCATATCAATACCGCTACAACCTGCAACACCCATCAATACTAATTCCATTGGGCTTGGTCCATTATCATTTCCTCCAAATTCAGGTCTTGCATCAACATTCACAATGTGACCACGTTCGTTTTTTAATTCGAAATGGAAATTTTCGTTTACTCTGTTAAGTGTTATTTTCATTTTTTTATTTTTTTACATATATATTGGTTGAATTGGTTTGACACCACAATCCTGTCTATATACTTTAAATTTAAATTTTTGCTCTTTGTAATCATAATTAATTCCATAAATTCTATATGAATTACTATCGTAGTAATACCCGAAACTATAATTTTTCAAATCTTTTTTTATATCCTTATAGTTTTTTTCAAATCTTACTTTAACAGAATCTTCATTCTCTATGGGAACATCTGTAACTCCATATCCTTTTTTACAGATTTCTAGATTTCTGTTCGAATCATTAATAGGTTGCAAATGTAAAACAGATTCAAACAATTCCATAGTAACATTTATTGCTATGTTTTCTTTTTCAAATTTACTCCCTTCCTCTAATAAAGAAATTGCATAATTATATTCTTTCTCAAAAGTTCTGCTTGGCTGGTTAACATTATAAACTGATTTCTCATTTGTAAATTGCCAATAACCTCTCCACATATTATCAAAAAATGGAATAGCAACACATTTATTATTTTTATTAATAAAAACAATAATTTGATTAGGTTTTTTTACAGACCTATACCTATTATACTTATCCTGTGAATATAGTTGAATTTGAACTTTTGTTTTTGCAGCAATAACAGTCCTTATAAGCTTAAACTCTCTATCTTTTACATTTTTATCGTCAATTAATTGCGGAAATTTAACTACCAAATCACTAATTGCTTTTTTGGGATTTGGTTCATCAATCTTCTTATAACTAATTGTTTGCTTTGACTTTGGTTTATTATCATTACAACTATAAATCAAAAAAACAAGAATAACTAAAAATAAACATTTGACGGCTTTCATAACTTTTATTGCTTTATAATCTGAAAATCTGCAATCTAAAATCTTCTATCCTTTATCCGATAATCTCAAAATATCTCCAAAAACCCCCCTCGCTGTTACTGCAGATCCTGCTCCAGCTCCTTGAATTACAATTGGCCTGTCTCCATAAGATTCTGTATAAATTTCGAAGAACGAATCCGATCCTTTCAATCCGCCAAGAGCAGTATCTTTTGGTACTGAAACTAGTTTCACCTCTAAATCTCCTTTATCATTTTGCAAATCTCCAGACAATTCTCCAATGTATCTCAATACATGATTTGGTTGTTGTTCCGCTTTTATTTTATCATAAATAGGATCAAATTCCTTCAATTTATTCAAGAAATCAGAAACCTCTCCTTCACGTAAATGCTCTGGAATTAAATTCTGAATCGAAATCTCTTCAAATTCATTTTGCAAGTCCAATTCTCTTGCCAAAATCAATAATTTTCTACCAACATCATTTCCACAAAGGTCTTCTCTTGGATCTGGCTCTGTATAACCGTTATCGATAGCTTCTTTTAATATTTCGCTAAATGGAACATCTTTCGCAGAGAAATTATTAAACAAATAACTCAATGTTCCTGAGAAAACTCCTTTTATCTTAGTAATATTTTCACCTGAAAGGTGTAATAATTTTATCGTATCAATCAAAGGCAAACCTGCACCAACATTGGTTTCATACAAATACGTTTTTTGATTCTGCTCCAATACCTGTCTCAACTGTTTATAGAAATCATAACTCAAAGTATTAGCTACTTTATTTGATGAAATTAAGTCGAAACTATTTTCAGCCAATTTGATATAATTTTCAACAAAAGCAGTACTTGCAGAATTATCAATAGCAATCAAATTCTCTAAGTGATTGTCATTTGCATAAGCAATAACATCATCAATTGTATAAGAAGCACCATTGGTTTGAATTTCATTTTTCCAATTTGGCGAAACACCATTTTTGTTCAAAAGCACACTCTTAGAATTGGCAATTGCAAAAACATTCAGTTTAACGCCTTTACGTTTTTCAATAGCATTTTGTGATTCTAAAATTTGATTAATCAATGTTCCTCCAACTAGTCCGTGACCAAATATCGCGATATTGATTTTTTTAGAAACTCCAAAAATCTCACCATGAATCACGTTCAAGGCTTTGTTCAGTTCTTCTTTTTTAACCACCAGACTCACGTTTTTACCCGTAACGGTGTTATTGAAAAGAATCGGAACAATTTTATTTTTGATTAAAGCCGTATACGGTTTATGAAACGTACTCAAATCCTGTCCGATAATCGAAATCACCGAAACATTATCCGTTACCGAAATTTTATTAACGTCTTTAGAATAAAAATCATTTTCAAATTCTTTCTCTAATTCAATCATTGCTTTTGTAGCTTGGTCAGCATTTACTACAAGCCCAATTCCACGTTCAGAAGAACCTTGCGAAATAATACTCACACTAATATCATTATCGCCCATTACTCTAAAAATACGAGCATCAACCCCTGTTTTTCCAAGTAATCCTCTTCCTTCCAGATTCACCAAAGCCACATTTTCAAGAACCGAAAGCGTTTTAATTCCTTCTTTATCTGCATGAGATGTAATTAAAGTTCCTTGATTTTCGTGATTAAACGTATTCAAAATACGAAGCGGAATATTTTTTTCCAACAAAGGAATAATAGTTTTCGCATGCAAAATTGTTGCTCCAAAATTGGCCAACTCATTCGCTTCATTAAACGATAATTGGTCAATTTTTTTGGCATCCAAAACTAAATCAGGATTAGCAGTATAAATACCATCAACGTGTGTATAATTTTGAAGTTCTTTAGCATCCAAGTAATTAGCTAGTAAAGAAGCCGTATAATTACTACCGTTTCTCCCCAGCGTCGTAGCTTCATTTTTACTATTAGAACCTATAAAACCAGTCACAACATTTACCGTTGAACCATTGTTTTCTTTAAAATAAGCGATAACATTTTTCTTCGAAAGTTGTTCTACAGGCTGTGCATCACCATAGTTTGAATCCGTTTTAATCAACTCTCTAGTGTCGGTAAAGCGAGCATTTATCCCTTTCTGAGTTAAAATAGCAGTAAGCAATTTAGCCGAAATCAATTCTCCTTTTGAAAGCACCTCATCTTTAATCTTCACACTATAGTCTCCAATTAAACTCACACCTTCAAAAAGTTTTTCCAGTTTATTGAACTCCACAGACAAATCCACATCAGCATAAACATCTTGCTGATAACGTTTAAAATCTTCAAAAAGGGTTTTGTAATCTCCATTTTTAGAAGCCAAAGCCAATATTTTTTCCAATTCATCCGTAGCATTTCCACGTGCCGAAACTACCACCGCAATTTGTTCACCTGCATTTACTTTACTCTCAATAATTGCGATCACTTTATTGATTCCGTCTCCGTTTGACAAAGACTTTCCTCCAAATTTTAATATCTTCATTATCTTATTTTTTAAAGTCAAAATCTCGTTTCAACCATTTTTCATCTCTTTTCTTAAAAGTACATTTTGGGCGTGCCACCATTAGAAAAAGGGGCCAACTCCACTTTGCGCTCATTCGGCCCCTTTCCCTAATGCTGTCGGGCTATCCGCGCTACTTCGGTAGCTAGCTTCTATCCCTCACGCGACCGGTGTGACCCAAACTTTATATTTCCTAAACAAAAACCTCTTTTAGAAAACTGTCTAATTGTTTATATTCAATCAAAAAAGCATCATGTCCATGAATCGAATCAATCTCTTGAAACGTCACATTGTCTTTATGCTTTTTCAATGTTTCGTAAGTTTCTTTATTCTCTTTTACCGTAAAAAACAAATCCGAATTAATTCCGATAATATGAATATCAGCTTCTATTTTTGATGCAACTGCGATAAAAGACTCTCTATCTCTAGCAATATCAATTGTCTTCAGCAATTGATTCATTAACTTATATGCCGAAAGCTGAAAACGTTTTTGTAATTTCTCACCATGATGATTCAGCCAACTTTCGATATTAAAAATCGCTAAATCTTCGTTTATTGTACGGTCAAATTTCGCTTTAAAAGATTCCGGAGTTCGGTAACACAACATTGCGTGAATACGAGCATCCTCTATTGGCTTAGCCGAATTTTTCAAAATTTGTTCTTGCAAAAAACAATTGGCAATCAACCAATCTGTCGATTTCCAATCCGTAGCAATCGGAATTAAATGCTTTGTAATCTTAGGTTCCAATCCAGCAATTTCCCATGCAATTCCTCCACCAACAGAACCACCAATAATGGCATACAATTGCTCAATTTGAAGTGCTTTTATTCCTTCTATAAAAAGCCTAGCAACATCTCTGGCTGTAAAATCCAAATAATTTTCGATAATAGTATCATCAAAACCATTTCCTGGAACATTAAAAGCCAGTACTGTATATTTATTTGTGTCTATTGTTCTTTTCTCACCAATTAGCACATTCCACCATCCTTTTGAACCCACCACATGTGAATTCCCAGTTAAGGCATGATTCACCAAAACAATAGGTGCTGTATGTAATGCACAGCCAAAAAGCTGATAACTCAAATTAATAGTAGCGTAAAAAACACCACTCTCGGTAGTAAAATTTTGTATTGTAATTGTTGTTGGTTTATTTTCCAATTTCAAATCTTTATTATTTTTTGATTTGTACTGGAAATATTATAAAGAAAGGTAAAAAAACTAGATGCTTTTTTTTCTGTTATCTTTCCACGTTTGGCGTGGTAGAATGCAGCACCTTCTTCGATAAATCGAAGGGTTGCTAAGGCTTCATCGGGTCTAATCCCTCTGCCTTTCTTTATAACATTTCAATACGTTTCTGAACTTAATGATGCAAATTAACTACAATTTTATCAAACGACCAAATAATTATGCAACTCATCTCAGAAGCAATCATTCTTCAATATTAAAAAAATTGCCAAAAATCGCACTTATTCTCACGCATTTCTCTTTATTCAAAAAGAATATGACGTGTTTTTATCAGTGAAATTTTTGGCAAATAATTTTAACCTGAACATTTCCCGAGGTAACTGTCTTATGCTTCAAATAAAAAGAGTTTCATTCTCTTTAGAATACATGTGAAACAACAAAGAATTATTACCTCTTCTCTCTTTCAAATCGAAGTTTTCGTCCACGTCAAATCTTGGGTGATTCAATTCGTTTTTAGGATTGAATGGCTCTATATTTATAGTTTTTGTAATTGTCCTTCTGAACAACTCTACTTTATTTCTGATATATGATATAGTTCTCATGATCTTGTAATTTTATAATTGATTTTTTACTAACGGCTTATATTTATTTTTTTACTCTTTTATTTTTTGTCACTATGAGTTTATTTTCTAAAAAACATCTGGACGCTTTCCCGTTTAATACAACAAAAAAAGGTTGACAAACTGGCTGCGTGTGATACACTTGATTTTATTTTTTTAGAACTCATAATCTTCTTTTTTAACTTTTCAACTTTTACTTTTTCAATAAGACTGTAAAACAAAAAACCCTTTTAGACATATATCCAAAAGGGTTTTAAGTTGTACTATAAACTTATACTTTTGGAATCAACAAATACGGGCAACCATCATGGCATTGACACGCATCATCTTCATTATCTTCTTCGCCTTGCAAATGGTAATCATAACAGTGTCGAGTTGTTGCATATTTAATTATTGTTTAACGTAATCTTATTATTGTTTTAACCTTGAAAAAATGACTTAAAAATGGACTAAAAAAAAAACCTCCCAATAAGTTGAGAGGTTTTGTTATATATTATTTAATTTATGAATAATACTATATATACCTCTCCCTACAGGTTTTCACCTGAATGGCTTGTTTAGACATATTGCATAAATTAAATTTCATTTTCTCTTTTCTTATTTTGTTGAACAAATATCCAAACTTTTTTCCAATTATCCAAACACTAAACGTAAAATTAATGATTAATAAATACTAAGTTAAAACACAAACAACTTAAAAATCAACACTCTATAGGATTTAGACAAATAAATACTGGTAAATTCTTATGTTTTTTAACAAAACTTTCTCATTTATACGCTATTAAATAGCTGAAAATTAGACCGAAAACAGAAAATTTTGATACTTTGAATGTATCGATTGATAAAATAAAACACCTATAACTCCTAGCAATGCGATAATAAAATGCAAATATGGATCTGGGAAAAAAGAAAAACTCAAATAACCAATAATAATACTTCTTAAAAAATCTAGATGAAAAATCCATTTTTTTTGATCCAGCATAGCTCCAGTTGCAATTACACTCAAAATAATAAAAACAGTTATTAAAAAAATATTGAACGCAGTTATAAATTCTGAGAAGAGAATAGTCAAGAATAAAACAATCATTGTCACTATTGTTTTGGCTATAATTGAGTTCGTCAACTTCTTTGAATACTTCACATTAACGTCAACTATTTTTTTAGAAAACTTCCTTTCTAAAAGCGTTCGTATTCTTGCATCAATATCATTTGGTCCTCCAAAAATTACTTTTAATTTCTGTTTTACTGTTTTAGCCATCCTAAAAGCTACTGTTAATTCCAAAACATAATGAAAATGTTGCCATAAAAAACTATAACTCCCCAACGACTTCGTTAATCCATATTTTGGTTCTATAGTTTCTTCCTTAAAAGTTCCAAAAATTTTATCCCATATAATTAACATGTCACCATAATTTTTATCCAAATACTCTGGATTACTGCTATGATGCACTCTATGATGCGATGGCGTAACAATTATGTATTCCAGCCAACCTAATTTTCCAACCAATTGTGTATGTGTAAAAAACGGATACGTTCCATGAATTAACAATAAAACAGTAATCATTTGTGCATTGAAACCAATAATAGGTAAAGCACACCAAAATACGCCTCTGGCAACAGCCTGAAGAACGGTTATTCTAGCCGCAGCCGTGTAATTAAAATCGTCACTTTGATGATGTACAATATGAGATGCCCAAAAAAGATTAACAGTATGCCCAAATCTATGATACCAATACCAAAGCAAATCTGTCGCAAAAAACAAAAGAACCCATGTCGTAACTGTAGGTTCAATTGAAAAGATAGAAAAATTTGCATGTAGCCAAGAAAAAATAAAGAAAAAAGTTCCTGTAGTCAACAGATCGGCAATACGTTCGGCAATTCCGACGTTAAGATTGGCAATACTTTCATTAAAATGATGAAGCTTTTTGTTTTTTCTTATACTAATATAGTATTCCAAAAACATGAATATTGCAAAAAATGGAACTGCAAGAGCTATATAATTTAATTTCATTGGGTATTTTTTATTTGCTTTAGAGCCAAATTGTTTCTTTTAATTTTATTTTTTCACTTACTTTTAGAATATCTATAAGAATTCCTCTGGCGATGGTTTCCGACTTTTTTTCTGAATTGTCTCCACGAACAATAATTGGATTATTACCTCTAGATTGAGTATAAATTTCATAGACTGTTTCGGTATCTTTTAATTGACCAATAGCAGAAGATATAGGCTCTGAAACCAATTTGACTTCAAGTCTGTTTTCTGGAATAGAAATCTCTCCAACATATCGTAATACCTCACCTTCTGGCTGAATAATTTTGCCAACTTCAAAATCTTTATCCAACACAGTTGCATTGGATAAAAATCCGGACTTGAGATTTGACTCTTCCAAACGATGTGATAAAAGCGACGTAATTTCTACATCCAAAAACTCGGTTTCTTTTCCCAATTCTCTTGCTAAAACCAATAATTTCTTAGCTACTCCAATTCCCGAAAGCTCTTCTTTAAAATCAGCTTTTAACAACCCTTTTTTATCTGCATCCTTTAGTACACTCGAAAAAGGCAAATCTTTTGATGAAAATGTATTAAAAATATAGCTCAGTGAATCTGAAAAAACACCTCTAATTTTAGTTATTTTTTCTCCTGAATAGTACAAGTCTTTTATAATTTGTAAAACTGGAATTCCTGCGTCAATATTAGTTTCATACAAAAAAGTCTTATCAAACTTTTTTAGATTTCTTCGTATTTCTTTATAAAAATCAATGTGCAATACGTTTGCGCTTTGATTGGCCGCCACAATATCAAATTCGCTTTGTATAAAAGGAATATAATGCTTTACTAATTCTGAACTATTTGTAGCGTCTACTACTATTACATTCTCTAGCTCATTATTTTTGGCAAATTCAATAATATCCGCTATCGTAAAAGGAAATGCTAATTGAGTAAAATTAGCCTCCCAACTATTTTTGACTCCTTCTTTTTCAAAAAAGGCCAAAGTAGAATTGGTTATTATAGGAAAGCGCAAATCAATATTTCTATTTTCTAGAAAAAATTGCTGACTCTCAATCACTTGATTTATCAATGCGCTCCCCACATTTCCAATTCCAAAAAGGATAACATTTATTCTAAGCGCTTGCATAGAGATGTTGTTTACTAAAGTTAAAAATTGGCTTTAAAATATCTGATAACTGATTAAATTCAATCAAATAGGCATCATGACCATGAATAGATTGGATTTGGTGATAAAAAACATTTTGCTTTTTATTCGTCAATTCTCTGTAGGTTTTACGAGTTTCCTCGGCAATAAACAAATAATCGGTATCTACAGTTACAAGATGAATATTAGCTTCAATGGCATTAGCAACTGTTAAAAAATCAGGTCTATTTCTAGTAATATCAATTGTTTTTAGCAAATGATTCATCAATTTGTAAGCCGCCAATCGGTATCTGTTCTTCAATTCAAAACCATGATCGAGTAACCAGTTCTCAATTTTCAAAACTGACAATTCATCTAATTTGCTTCTTTTAAATCTTTGATTAACATATTCTGGAGTCCTATATAATAGTGTCGCATGCAAACGAGCATCTACAACTGGATCATCAGAGTGATTTAAAATTTGGTCTTGGATTAAAACATTTGCAATAACCCAATCAGTAGCTTTCCAATCTGTTGCAATTGGAATAAGATTATCAATTTTATCAGGTTGTAAAGCGGCCATTTCCCATGCTATAGCTCCACCTAAGCTTCCACCAATAACAGCATAAACGTTTTTTACTTTTAAATAAAACAAACCTTCCCAAAAGATTCTGGCAATATCACGAATACTAAAATCACGATAATTATCTATCAAATTATCAACATTGTCATCAAATCCATTTCCAGGAATATTAAACGCAATGACTGTGAAATAGTCAGTATCGATTGCTTTATTTTCACCAACAATGCCACTCCACCATCCTTTTTCTCCAATAACCCTAGAATTTCCAGTCAAAGAATGATTAACAACTACAATAGGCGCACTGCCCAATGGTCTTCCATAAACATGATAAAACAAAGGAAGATACTGCTTTTGTTTTCCGATCTCTAAATCAAAATTAAAGAGATCTATTTTTTCTAAATTTTCCATTTTTAGTACTTTTTTAAAATTATTATAAAAAAACTACCTTAGCCTAAACTAACAATCCTAAATGCTAAGGCAGTTTCAACTAACACAAAATAATTTCATTATGATGCTAATTGCGGTGTTTTGATGGTTTCAAAAACTGCTTTCAAATCTGCTTTTAAATCTTCTACATCCTCAAGTCCAACTGACAATCGAATTAAATCTTTAGTAACTCCAGCAGTAATTTGCTCCTCATCAGACAATTGTTGATGTGTGGTGCTGGCAGGATGAATGATTAGGGATTTGGTATCACCAATATTGGCTAGTAATGAAAACAACTTGGTGTTATCTGCCACTTTTTTGGCGGCTTCAAAACCAGCTTTTAAACCAAAAGTTACAACTCCGCTCTGTCCTTTTGGCAAATATTTTTGCACTAGGACATAATACTTACTCGATTTTAAACCTGGATAGTTTACCCAAGCCACCTCATCTTGAAGCTCTAACCATTGTGCTAATGCCAAAGCATTTTCACTATGTCTTTTAATACGAATTTCTAAAGTTTCTAGCCCTTGAATAATTTGAAACGCATTAAATGGACTCAAAGCTGCTCCAAAATCTCGCAACCCTTCGATACGCGCTTTAGCAATAAAAGCTGCGGCCCCTAATGTTTGATGATAAACTAAACCATGGTATCCTATAGAAGGCTCCGTAAATTCAGGGAATTTTCCATTGGACCAATCAAATTTTCCGGCATCAATAATTACTCCTCCCAAAGCAGTTCCATTTCCTGAAATATATTTGGTCAAAGAATGAACCACAATATCAGCACCATGCTCAATCGGATTTAATAAATAAGGAGAAGCAACTGTATTGTCAACTATAAAAGGAACTTTATAAGCTTTTGCTTCTAGTGAAATTGCTTTTAAATTCAGCACATCCAATTTTGGATTTCCTAAACTTTCTACAAAAAAAGCTCTTGTATTTGTTTTGGCTGCACGAGTAAAGTTTTCTGGATCTGTAGCATCTACAAAAGTGGTAGTAATTCCTAATCGCGGCAGTGTTACTTTTAATAAATTATAGGTTCCCCCATACAAACTGCTAGAAGCTACAATATGATCACCAGCTTTAAGCAACACCAACAACGCAGTCGATATTGCCGATGCTCCAGAAGCAGTAACTACGGCTCCAATTCCTCCTTCTAGAGTGGCTAATCGTTTTTCTAAAATGTCATTTGTTGGGTTATTTAGTCTTGTATAAATATATCCTTCTTCAGCAAGACCAAATAAATTGGCTGCATGATCTGAATTATTAAATACATATGAAGATGTTTGATAAATTGGTACTGCTCTGCTTCCACCGTTTTTAGTTACGTCGTGTCCTGCGTGTAATGCGTTTGTTGCGAATTTTTGTGTGCTCATAATTTTAGTTTTTTAGATGTTTTGAATTTTATTTTATTAGTATAAAAATTGAATTATTTATATGAAAAGATTTCCATTTTCAGCTGAATACATTTGCGAAAACAAGGAGTTCACAGTATTAGAATGCAATCCATGCTTTAGCTTATTGAGTTTCGTCTTTTGGATAGGAAATAAACCATTTGCGTTTCTTGAAACAATTGTTCTTATTATTTTATATAGTGTTTTCATGATTCTTTAATTTAAGTTGTGAAATAAAAAAGCCCTTTCGGATGGCTACCAAAAGGGCTAATAATTAAACTAGACACGAAGATTAAATCTTACACTTTCAGCAATAGGGAACTGGGATGCACATACACATCATACAACAATTCATTGATTTATTTTTTACTGGTTTCATCCTATATTCTTATTTAATAATTCTTTTTAAAACAATTGAAGCCTCTGTTGTAGCAGAGGCTTCAATTGTTTTTTAATTTTTTTACAATTTAAACAATGCTACGCTCTGCAGAAATTTTCCACATTCTACAACATATATTACACATCATCAACTTCATTATGTTTCTTTTTCTTGGAGCAAATTTGCAAACTATTTTTGAATCCACCAAGGAAAAATCGATTTATTTTATAAATTCTATAGAATTAGTATAGTTTGTTAATTTCCTCTTAATTAAATAAAAAAAGTAAAAGAATAATTTGCAATTCAAAATGGTTTCATACCTTTGCACCCGAATACAAGAGGAAAAATTTGAACTGATTGCAACCTCTTCATAATGAAACGAATTCATTATGAGTGCTGAAAAATTTTCAGTATAAAAAATGCTAAAGCAGAAACTCTCCTTTAGCATTTCCTGCAATTATTTTCCTCGATTAATTTTAAAATTTATATTTATTATGGCTTATTTATTTACGTCAGAATCTGTAAGTGAGGGACACCCAGACAAAGTTGCAGATCAGATTTCGGATGCATTAATTGATAACTTTTTGGCATTTGATGCTGAATCAAAAGTAGCTTGTGAGACGTTAGTAACTACTGGTCAAGTAATCTTGGCAGGTGAAGTAAAATCGGACACTTACTTAGACGTACAACAAATTGCTCGTGATGTAATTCGTAAAATTGGTTATACCAAAAGTGAATATATGTTTGAAGCAAACTCTTGCGGTATCCTTTCTGCTATTCATGAACAATCTGCAGATATTAATCAAGGGGTTGACAGAGCAAGTAAAGAAGAACAAGGAGCTGGAGATCAAGGAATGATGTTTGGTTATGCAACTAATGAAACTGAAAATTACATGCCTTTGGCACTTGATTTATCTCATAAATTATTGCAAGAATTAGCTATATTGAGACGTGAAAATAATGAAATCACTTATTTACGTCCTGATGCAAAATCACAAGTTACTTTAGAATATAGCGATGATAACAAACCTACTCGTATTGATGCTATTGTAATTTCTACACAACACGACGATTTTGATGAAGAAGCTACTATGCTTGCTAAAATCAAAAAAGACATCATCGATATATTGATCCCAAGAATCATTGCGAAAAATCCTACTCACGCACATTTATTCAATGACAAAATTCAATACCATATTAACCCAACAGGGAAATTCGTAATTGGAGGTCCTCACGGAGATACTGGATTGACAGGAAGAAAAATCATCGTTGATACTTACGGTGGAAAAGGAGCTCACGGTGGTGGTGCTTTCTCTGGAAAAGATCCAAGTAAAGTTGATAGAAGCGCTGCTTATGCAACACGTCATATTGCTAAAAATCTTGTTGCAGCTGGTGTTGCTGATGAAATTTTAGTTCAAGTTTCGTATGCAATTGGAGTTGCAAAACCAATGGGAATCTTTATTGATACTTACGGAACATCTAAAGTTAATTTGACTAATGGTGAAATTGCGAAAAAAGTAGAAGCTATTTTTGACATGCGTCCTTACTTCATCGAACAACGTTTGAAATTAAGAAATCCTATCTATAGTGAAACTGCTGCTTACGGACACATGGGACGTACTCCTGAAACTGTAACCAAAATTTTCTCTGCTCCTGGTGGATTAACAAAAACAGTTACTGTTGATTTATTTACTTGGGAAAAATTAGATTTCGTAGATCAAGTAAAAGCTGCTTTTGGATTGTAAAAATCTAAAACAAATTTTATATACAAAACCATTCGGCAATCGAATGGTTTTTTTTTGAATACAAGTCATGCCATAAAAAACGATACACAAAAAATATCATCTTCTCTTTATTTATGCTGTTCTCTATTTGCTTTTCAAAATTGTTTAAATCCTAAAGTTAATATTTAAAAAACGTTCGTTAAATACCTTTGCTAAAACCAAATTTTAGCTATTTTTACAATCTTGTAAAGTATGAATTATAAAATCGCAACATCGTAATGCACATAGCTATAGCTGGAAACATAGGTTCAGGAAAAACAACATTAACCCGTTTGCTAGCCAAACATTTTAAATGGGAACCCCATTTTGAAGAAGTAGTAGACAATCCTTATCTTGATGATTTTTACCATCAAATGGAACGCTGGTCTTTTAATTTACAAATCTATTTCTTGAATAGCCGTTTTCGTCAAGTAATGCAAATTCGTGAAAGTGGTAAAAAAATCGTTCAGGACAGAACAATTTATGAAGATGCTCATATATTTGCTCCCAACCTGTATGCTATGGGATTAATGACTAGCCGCGATTTTGAAAATTATTCTTCACTTTTTGAGTTAATGGAATCTCTTGTCAAAGCTCCTGATTTGTTAATCTACTTAAGAAGTTCAATTCCTAACTTAGTCGGACAAATTCATAAACGTGGACGCGAATACGAAAACACCATTTCTATTGACTATTTAAGCCGACTTAACGAGCGTTATGAAGCTTGGGTTCAAACCTATAAGAAAGGAAAAATCATGATCATAGATGTAGATAATATCAATTTTGTTGATAATCCTGAAGATTTAGGAAATATCATTAATCGTATTGATGCGGAATTGAATGGATTGTTTTAATGTTCAATCATTCTTCTATTTAGATAAATAAAAATGCCTCGAAAATTTCAAGGCATTTTTTATTTAATATTTGAATGATTATTATTCCAAAGCATCAATCTGTGCTTGTACCTCAGCATCTGTTCCTTGAAATTGTTTAACAACTTCCATTCCATTTACTGTAGTGGTAACCGTAGCAGTTACTTTTCCATTCAAATTTGTTTTTTCAATTCTGATTTCACGATCCATTGACTTTGCTTTTTTGGCACAGCAAGCTTTCCCTTTTGGAGCAATAAATTTTCCGTCTTTATCGTAATGAGACAAACACTTTTCTTTTTCCTCAGGAGAACATTTTAGACTATCACACATTTTTGCACATTCCTCTTTCGTCATTTTTGCACATTTGGACATGTCACATTTACCCATCATCATAGCTCCTTCGCCCATATGACATTCTTTCATTTTGATTTCTTTCATATGACAAGAGCTAGCACCTTCAATAGTACTACTTCCATTTCCTAAAATTGGAGCCATTACCAATCCGATTAAACACGTTAACTTAATCAAAATATTCATTGATGGTCCAGAAGTATCTTTAAATGGATCTCCAACAGTATCACCAGTAACAGCTGCTTTGTGAGCATCCGATCCTTTATACGTCATCTCTCCATTAATCATAACTCCAGCCTCAAAAGATTTTTTAGCATTATCCCAAGCACCACCAGCATTGTTTTGAAAAACTGCCCAAAGCACACCTGAAACAGTAACTCCAGCCATATAACCTCCTAACATTTCGGCGATTAACTGATTGTTATCTCCGTATACCAATTTACCCAAAAGTACAATAGCAATTGGAAAACCTATTGTTAAAACACCTGGCAACATCATTTCGCGTAAAGCAGCCTTAGTCGAAATATCTACACATTTTGCGTATTCTGGTTTTCCAGTACCTTCCATAATTCCTGGAATCTCTTTGAACTGTCGACGTACTTCGTACACCATATCCATCGCTGCTTTTCCTACTGAATTCATTGCCAAAGCCGAGAAAACTACAGGAATCATCCCTCCAACAAATAACATCGCCAATACAGGCGCTTTGAAAATATTAATTCCGTCAATACCCGTAAAAGTTACATACGCCGCAAATAAAGCTAAAGACGTTAAAGCCGCCGAAGCAATAGCAAAGCCTTTTCCAGTTGCAGCCGTTGTATTCCCTACTGAATCCAAAATATCAGTTCTAGTACGCACTTCTTTTGGCAATTCGCTCATTTCGGCGATTCCTCCAGCATTATCAGATATAGGTCCAAAAGCGTCAATTGCTAATTGCATTGCTGTAGTTGCCATCATTGCTGAAGCTGCTAATGCTACACCATAAAATCCTGCCAATGCATAAGAAGACCAAATCGCTGCCGCAAACAATAATACTGTTGGAAAAGTAGAAATCATTCCTGTTGCCAAACCTGCAATTACATTTGTTCCTGCGCCTGTACTCGATTTTTGAACAATAGCCATTACAGGTTTTGTTCCTAAACCTGTATAATATTCGGTTACCGATGAAATAGCACCACCTACAACTAAACCAATCAGCGTTGCATAAAAAACACGCATAGATGAAATGTCTTTTGATCCTTCACCAAAGAAAGACATGCTCATAGTTTCTGGAAGCATATATTGAACTAAGAAATAACAAGAGATCGCAGTTAAAACAATAGAAACCCAGTTCCCAATATTCAATGCTTTTTGAACTTGAGCTTCTTTGGCATTCTCATCAGTAATTTTAACTAGCATGGTACCAATTATAGAAAACAAAATTCCAAAACCTGCAATTGCCATTGGTAATAAAATTGGTCCAATTCCGCCAAAAGCATCTTGAATATTTCCGCCCATATCTTTTATTACATAGTTTCCAAGAACCATAGCTGCCAAAACGGTTGCAACATACGATCCAAATAAATCGGCTCCCATTCCTGCAACGTCCCCTACATTATCTCCTACGTTATCTGCGATTGTAGCAGGATTACGAGGGTCATCCTCTGGAATTCCTGCTTCTACTTTACCTACTAAATCGGCACCTACATCGGCAGCTTTAGTATAAATCCCTCCACCCACACGAGCAAACAAAGCAATTGATTCAGCCCCGAGAGAAAAACCTGCCAAAGTTTCTAGAACAACGGTCATGTCTTCAGTCGAAGTCCATTGTCCGTTCATGAATATTCTGAAAAAAAGAATAAAAAAACCGGTTAAACCTAAAACAGCTAAACCAGCTACACCTAATCCCATTACAGTTCCACCGCCAAAAGACACTTTCAAAGCTTGTGGTAAACTAGTACGTGCAGCCTGAGTAGTTCTTACATTGGTTTTTGTTGCAATTTTCATCCCCATATTCCCTGCCAATGCAGAAAAAAATGCTCCGAACACAAATGCAACTACTATTAATATATTTGTCTTAACTCCTGGTAAAAAAGTAATACCTGCTAATACAACACTTGCAATTAACACAAAGACAGCCAACAATCGGTATTCTGCCTTTAAGAAAGCCAAAGCTCCCTCATAAATATAATCTGATATCTCTTTCATTTTACCATCACCCGAATCCTGCTTTAAAACCCAAGATCTTTTGATAGCCATAAAAACAAGCCCTATTAGCGCCATAATAATCGGCACATAAATCATAATTGCATTCATAATTTTAAAGTAGTTTTGGTTAATAGTCAACGAACTAAACGAATTTAAACAAAAAAGCAATACTCCTAACGAAATATTGCTTTATTAATAAAAAAAATGCTTTATATTAGTTTTTAATCACTTTTGCAATCGAGCTACCTTCATTAGAATTTATTTTAAACAAATATATTCCTGGCGTAAAATGATCAATCTTTATTCTATTAGAAGTTTTATGTAACTTTTGAGTCAATAACTTTCTTCCATTAATATCAGAAATTTCTAAACTAGCATTATCTAATTCTTTTGCCTCAATAGTTACCTCACTGGTCGCAGGATTTGGATAAAGACTAATTTTTGAACTTAAATCAAAATCATCTAAACCTAAAATCGGAGTACTTACCTTAATCGAATTAATACTATGATTTGTTGCAGACTGATTTCCTAAATATCCTCCAGAAGTTATGTAAAAACGTACTTCATCAACATTATTAAATGTAGCATTTAAAACAATTGTCATAGGAGTAAAACTAACACTATTATATCCGTTAAAAGTCATTGAAGCTACTTCTATACCATTTCTAAATCCTTTTACAGTATTAGTAAAGGATGCCGACTCACCCCAATTCAAATAAGCAAATTGATTAAGATCAAATTCACTACCGCTTACTGATTTGATTGCCATCCCTTTTGAACCTGAATTGTTTTCGCAAGTTAAACCTGTGTATGAACCAGCAAAATAAAAACCAGTGCCTTGCCAAGATAAAGGCGTTGCAAATGTTCCATTGGCATCTGAGATATTATAAATTTGAATATCAATATCTGATATATTTATTGAACCACCTTCACCATCGGTAGCCCTATTATCTGTTGAAATTCCAGTATTACTAGTGAAATTTAAAACGGGAGCTGAACTAAGTGTTTGTGCAAAAGCAAATTTAAAACTAAAAATTGCTATTAAAATAAAAAAGTAGTTTTTCATCATATTATAAAAATTTAAGTTATGGGTAAAAAAAATACTTCTAAAAATAGAAGTATTTTTTATGTTTTTTATTTAATACTAAATAACCCCTCTGGTTTATTTGGAATATCATTAAAACGGTCGGTACATTCTTTGATAATAGCAAATGCTTCGTTTATATCTCCCCAACCTTCTACGTCTACAACTTTGTTCTCCAAATCTTTGTAAACTTGGAAAAAATGCTCAATTTCCTTTAATAAGTGTGGATTGATATCAGAAAGGTTTTCCAATGAATTCCAGATAGGATCTGAAACTGGTACACAGATTATTTTTTCATCTGGACCTTTATCATCAGCCATGTGAAAAACTCCAATAGGTTTTACTTCAATTACACAACCAGGAAAAGTTGGTTCGTTTATCAAAACCAAAACGTCTAACGGGTCACCATCTAAAGCTAAAGTTTCTGGAATAAAACCATAATCAGCTGGATACATCATAGAAGAGAATAGCATTCTATCAAAACGCATTCTTTTTATTTCAAAATCGTATTCGTATTTATTTCTACTTCCTCTCGGTATCTCAATTAATACATCAAAAGTTTTTATTTTGTCTGCAGTCATTCTTTTTTGTTTTATCTTTCTTAATTTACTAACGATTGCAAAAGTAATCAAACAATACTTTTTTGCAATAAAAAACAACAATTATAACGATAAAGTTTACGTAAGTTTAAATTTTTAATACACAATTGTTCTTTTTCGCTTTTTTAAATAATAGTGCCAAAGCAAAAAAGTAGCATAAGAACGATAAGGACTCCAATTAATAGTGTGGAATTCCATACTTTCTTTATCATGAATATCAAGTAATTCTTTTATGGTATTCACTACTGCGATATCTCCCAATGGCAACAAATCAGGCTCTTGTAAACAAAACATCAAATAAATATCTATTGTCCAATTGCCTATTCCTTTAATTTTAATGAGTTCTTCACGTACTTGCTGTGCTGATTTTTGAGGCAGACTTTCTAAATCTATTTCTTTATTTAAAATAGCTGATGACAATGCTTTTATATAGGTAGCTTTTTGTCGGCTTACACCAAAGGCCCTAAACTCTTCTTCGGAAACTGCAACCAATAATTCGGGTTTGAATGTGGAATGCGCTTCTTTTATTTTTAAAAAAGTAGCTTTGGCAGAATCTATTGAAACTTGTTGTTCTAAAATTAACAATACCAAAGTTTCAAAACCTTGTGGCCTTTTGGGAATTGTTGGCAATCCATATTTTTCAATGATATCAAAAAATATTGGACTTTTGGATGATAAATGGTCTATGGCTTCTTGCATGGTTTGTTTGTTTTTTAGCCCAGATAAAATGAAAAGCCTTATGAAAAAAACTGCTAATTTTTGTGAAAGTAAAAAAGCGACCAAAGGAAGCTCTTTTTACTTTTTACAAAAATAGCAGTTTTTGAATAAGCTTGTAATGAATAGCTGGAAATAGCTCCTAAAAATAAAAACCAACCGATGCTTTTACAGCAAATTTATTAGCATTTGGCACGTCGAGATAGCCACCTCTCCAAGAAAAATCCAAACGGAATATCTTGAAAATATTTCCTATTCCTGCATTGTATTCCCAATACACATTCTCTGGTGCGATGTATTCTAAGCCCGAAGCATTTATAGCTTTATTGGCGTCACTTACGGTTCCGTAAACACCTTTTACACCTATAATTTCTCTCCAATTAAGTTTTCGTAAAAAAGGAACTCTAGCAAACAATCTTCCATTGAAATCGTGATACCATTGTAAAGTTGCATATTTATCGGTAACAAATTCGTAATAGTTAAGATTACTAAAAGTGTTTTCGATAGTAAAAAAAGTTTGATTCCCAGGCACTATACTCATTAAACCTAGAGGAACTGCACCAAAAGTTTTCCCAAGTTCTAAAATTAAATTGGTACGACCAAGAGGACCTATAACGATGGGTTGTTTATAATAAAGTTCGAGCTTTTTATAATTAAAATCGCTATTAAAGACTCCTTTATATCCCTGACTATAATTAACAAAGACGGTTGTATAAGGACTATTGGCAATACTTCTTTCAACTCCATAAGCAATGGTTCGTCGATTAGGCGTCCACTCTGCCTGAATATTAAACTCAGATTGCGTGGTAGTGCTTTTTACTACTCCATCTGGGTTTGTTGCAGTGGGTAAAGTGGTATAATAATCTAAACTAAAAACAGGTGATGCTGATTCTAATGTCTTATACGAAACTCCCGTTTGGAACGTTAGATTTTTTATGGGTTCTATAGCAACATAGACATTGGTTAGTCCTATATTGGTCAATTTTCCATTAGATCCTGTCGTAAAAAAAGCAGATGAACCATAATTTCTAGCCAATATATCATTGGTTGTTGTTAATTGAGACCCTAATTGTTCGATGTCTCGCCTGTTTCCCCCAGAGATAATAACTCGATTTTTCTTGTCGACCATCCATTTTCCGGCAAAACCATATTTAAACTTATTGTCTTTCGCGCCATAGGCAATAAATGCTTGTACGCGCCAAGGATCATTAGGGCCAAAGTAGGTTCGCGCCCCAAGTCGTGTTTTAAAACCTTCGACTTCATTATAACCAAAGGTGGAAAAAATGGGTCCGAAATCATAATTACCATAATTGACATAACCACTCGCCAGCATCGTTACCAAACTGGTGATTTGCTTAAAGGCATTGACTGTTTTTAATGTGTCGAGCATTTTATAAACACCTTGCTCGTCTTTGGTTAATTTCTCAAAACGATTCTCCTCCCAATATTCATCGCTTTTTTTATAGATTTCGTTGTCTACAAAATTGACTTCCTCTTTGTAGAATTTCTCAGGTTTTGGAATGTTGAATTTATGATTTTGATAATAAGTGGTTCGCTTCCCATATACACCTTTTGATTTTTCGTTCTTATTCAGGGCAAAATCAGACATCAAATAATCCTTTGTCAAAAGAAAAACAGAATCACTTAAAACTTCAAATTCTTGTTCTACATAAATATCTTTTACCCAGTTGATGTTGGCGCTTTTGGTAACCGCCATATTGATTCTCTTGATGGCAAATGTGGTATCATTTACCCAAAAATCTCCTTTGAAAGTCAATTCATTTTTTCGTCTTGGATAAAAAACAATATTATAACACCATTTTTTATCAATAAACGCACTGTCCTTTAGCACATAATTATATACATCTATTCCTGTCCTAGAAAGCGGACTCGTAAAGCTTTTGTCAAATAAAGCGATGTAGTTATTATATATATTGTAGTCTGAATATAAATCTTTAATGAATGATAAAATTTGTTGATTCCCCTCAAAACCAGAAGTTTTATTGGCTTTTGTAATCTCTTTAACTTTGGCTATTTTATTATCACCATAAACATCTACCAATGCTTCATTAATAAAAATAGGTAAGTATGTTTTTCCCGTAACTTTAGAAGTATCAACGTGGTCAAATATGAATTCCATGCCTTTAAAAATCTTTTGTTTTCTATAGGCGCTATCAATAGAATTGATATCAAATTCTACTTTCTCATATTTCTCCATTTGGTATTGAGCAAACTGGTACAATCCATTTTTACGCTTTTTCTCCCAAATTTTTCGAAGAATATCAAGTGCAGGATTGTTCTTTTTGGAAGTTTTTCCAGTAAAAATCACTACCTCTTTCAACGATTGTTGTTCACTTAGTTCAATAGTAAAATTATAATTAACTGCTTTGGGAAGCTCAACTTCTTTATCAGCAAAACCAACCGAACTAATTACCAATGTGGTATAAGAATTTGGAGACTCTATATAAAATCTTCCATCTTCATTAGTAACAATACCTATACTCGAATTTTTAAAAACAACATTAGCAAAAGGAACAGGTTGTTTAAGTTTATCTACAACAATACCACTCACTTTTGTTTGAGCCAAAATGGAGCTGGTTGCTATAAAAATTAATACGATAATGGCTAATGTTTTCTTCATAATAATAAAAAAAAGCTTCATCAAAATTACAATTGATGAAGCTTTTTAAATAGTTATACTTTAATTATTTGTATAAAACTTTCTTAACTGCTTTCACAACATCAGTTGCATTTGGCAACCATTCTTTCAACAATACTGGAGAATATGGTGCTGGAGTATCAGCAGTAGTGATACGTTGAATTGGTGCATCAAGGAAATCAAAAGCTTGCTCCTGAACAAGGTAAGCAATCTCAGATGACACACTTGCAAAAGGCCAAGCCTCTTCAAGAATTACCAATCTATTTGTTTTTCTAACTGAAGTTAAAATCGCTTCATTATCCATTGGACGAACAGTTCTTAAGTCGATAATTTCGCATGAAATCCCTTCTTTTGCTAATTCATCAGCTGCTATATAAGCTTCTTTAATAATTTTTCCAAAAGAAACGATTGTTACATCAGTTCCTTCTCTTTTGATATCAGCAACTCCAATTGGAATAGTATATTCACCATCTGGCACTTCACCTTTATCACCATACATTTGCTCTGATTCCATGAAAATAACTGGGTCATTATCACGAATAGCCGATTTTAATAAACCTTTGGCATCATAAACATTTGATGGAACTACCACTTTTAAACCTGGAGTATTTGCAAACCAGTTTTCGATAGCTTGAGAGTGAGTCGCACCCAATTGACCAGCCGAAGCAGTTGGTCCACGAAAAACGATAGGCACGTTAAACTGACCACCTGTCATTTGACGCATTTTAGCTGCGTTATTAATAATTTGATCAATACCTACCAAACAAAAGTTGAAAGTCATATATTCAACAATCGGACGACAACCATTCATTGCCGATCCTACTGCAATACCAGTAAAACCAAGTTCAGCAATAGGTGTATCAATTACTCTTTTTTCACCAAATTCAGCTAGCATTCCTTTAGATGCTTTATAAGCACCATTGTATTCTGCTACCTCTTCACCCATTAAGTATATGGACTCATCGCGACGCATTTCTTCACTCATTGCTTCACAAATGGCCTCTCTAAATTGTATCGTTCTCATATTTATATAGTCTGTGTGTAATTTTTAGAAATGCAAAAATAATTATTTTAAATTACTTAAAGGCATAAACTGATTTAAAATAACAAGGTTTTATACTATTGTTTTATTTAGAAGCTTTTTACTTCATCAGTTCGTTTCTCTGGCCCCTACTATCAGCTATATTTTCTGTGACAAATACCTTTACAGGAATGATTTCGCAATTATTTTGTACTATCGGCGCTTTAAAAACATATTTTTCTAAAAAATCTTAATTTCAAACTTTAAAAAAATAATTAATCCTTATTTTATTCAAAAACATTTATTTCACTTGCAATTCATTTCGAAACATCCAGGCATTGATCACAATTAACTATAATTCACAAAATTTAGCTGATTAATTATAAAAACTTTGATTAAAAGCAATCATAAAGCAATATAAGCTACGAAATCGTAATAGTTATAAATAATATTATGCACGCATAGTAAATTATTCAATTTATTATTTTAAATTTGTCAGAGAAAAAAAGAATTTAATATATATTATAGTTATGAAAATATTAGTTTGCATCAGTCACGTTCCTGATACTACATCAAAAATCAACTTCACTAACGGAGACTCTGAGTTTGACACCAATGGAGTTCAATATGTAATAAACCCAAACGATGAATTTGGTCTAACACGCGCTATTTGGTTTCAAGAGCAACAAGGTGCTACAGTAACTGTTGTTAATGTTGGAGGACCAGAAACCGAACCTACTTTAAGAAAAGCATTGGCAATTGGTGCCAACGAAGCAATCCGCGTCAATGCTAACCCAACTGATGGTTTTTTTGTTGCTAAACAATTAGCCGAAGTAATTAAAAACGGAGGATACGATATTATAATTGCCGGAAAAGAATCATTAGATTATAATGGTGGAATGGTTCCTGGTATGATTGCAGGGATTTTAGGTTACAACTTTTTAAATTCTTGTACAGCCATTACTGTTGATGGAGCTAATGTTACTGCTGTTCGCGAAATTGATGGCGGAAAAGAAACAGTAGCTACAACTTTACCATTAATTATTGGTGGACAAAAAGGATTAGTTGAAGAAAAAGACCTTCGCATTCCAAACATGAGAGGAATTATGACTGCAAGAACAAAAGTATTAACAATCCTTGAACCAGTTGATGCTGCAGTAAATACCAAAGCGGTAAAATTTGAAAAACCAGCTCCAAAATCAGCAGTAAAATTAGTCTCAGCAGATAATTTGGATGAATTAATCAATTTATTACACAACGAAGCGAAAGTAATTTAAGAATTAGATTGCTGATTGAAGATTAACGATTTTTGATTGCTGATGGCAAAAAATCTTTAATCTCTAGTCTTATTTCTAAAATCTAAAATCACAAGTCTAAAATCTAAAATCACAAATCATCATGTCAATATTAATATATGCAGAATCTGCAGAAGGAAAATTTAAAAAAGTAGCATTGGAATTAGCTTCTTATGCAAAAAAAGTAGCCGAATCATTAGGAACAACCGTTACAGCAGTGACTGTAAATACTGGTGACATTTCTGAATTATCAAAATATGGAGTCGATAAGGTTTTAAAAGTAAACAACGATAAACTAACAGGTTTTACTGCCAAAGCATACGCTGATGTCATCAAACAAGCTGCTCAAAAAGAAGCTACTAAAATAGTTTTGTTATCATCTACAACAGATAGTATTTACTTAGCACCATTAGTTTCAGTTGCATTAGAGGCGGGTTATGCTTCAAATGTTGTTGGTTTACCCGTGAGTACTTCACCGTTTCAAGTAAAAAGAAATGCTTTTTCAAACAAAGCGTTCAATATTACCGAAATCAATACTGATATAAAAGTATTATCAATTGGTAAAAACTCTTATGGAATCTTTGAAAACGCTTCATCATTAACTGAAGAAGATTTTAACCCAACTATCGGAGATACTGATTTTGGAGTAAAAGTGGCATCAGTAGAAAAAGTATCAGGAAAAGTTTCAATTGCTGATGCTGACATTGTAGTATCTGGTGGACGCGGTCTTAAAGGTCCTGAAAACTGGGGAATGATTGAAGAATTAGCTGGCGTTCTTGGAGCTGCAACAGCTTGTTCAAAACCAGTATCTGATTTAGGATGGAGACCTCACGGAGAACACGTAGGACAAACCGGAAAACCAGTAGCAACTAATCTATACATCGCTATTGGAATCTCAGGAGCGATTCAACATATTGCAGGGATTAACTCCTCTAAAGTAAAAGTAGTTATTAATAGTGACCCAGAAGCTCCTTTCTTCAAAGTAGCCGATTATGGAGTGGTTGGAGATGCATTCGAAATTGTACCTCAACTAATCGCTAAATTTAAAGCTTTTAAAGAGCAACAATCCTAATATTTAATTTCTCATATAATTAAGCTACCTAAAAATAAGATAATTGTATCTTTGCTTTAGGTAGCTTTTTTGTTCCATTAATTTTGATTAAAATTGCACTTTATTTAAAACCAGAAAAGACACAATTAATAAAGTACTTTGTACTTCCCATTATACCAACATGAGCTTAGTTAAATTATCTATAAAAGGAATTTCATACAGTCAAACTCAAAATGGCGCTTATGCGTTAATTTTAAATGAGGTTGACGGGGAAAGAAAATTACCTATCGTCATCGGAGCATTTGAAGCTCAATCTATTGCAATTGCTTTAGAAAAAGAAATCAAACCGCCTCGCCCTTTGACTCACGATTTGTTTAAGAACTTTGCAGAACGTTTTGACATTGTTGTAAAACAAGTAATTATTCACAAACTAGTCGATGGTGTTTTTTATTCTAGCATCATTTGCGAAAGAGATAAAATCGAAGAAATCATTGACGCTCGAACTTCTGATGCCATAGCTTTAGCCATTCGATTTAATGCGCCTATTTTTACTTATAAAAACATATTGGATAAAGCTGGAATATTTTTGAAAGCAAATCCACTAGAAAGCGAAGCTTCAACTGAAATAGACGATATTCTTTCGAATCCGGAAACGTTTGGAACTAACGAGAGCAACGAATCGGGCAATACGTATTCCAACCATAGTTTACAGGAATTAAACGAATTACTAGCTCAAGCAGTAGAGCATGAAGATTATGAAAAAGCGGCTAAAATCCGCGATGAAATTTCTAAAAGATAATTATTTTAAAATAGTTTAATCGGTAATTTGTTTAATCGTTTATGGTTAAGCAAATCGACAAATTAACGATTAAACAGTTTAACGATTAAACGCAAATGAAGCAATATCTAGACTTAGTACAACATGTTATGACTAACGGTTGTCAAAAAGGAGATCGAACCGGAACCGGAACAAAAAGCGTATTTGGTTATCAAATGCGGTTTGATTTAAGTGAAGGTTTCCCTATGGTTACCACCAAAAAATTACACCTAAAATCCATTATTTATGAATTACTTTGGTTCTTAAAGGGCGATACTAATATCAAATACCTTCAAGAAAACGGAGTGAAAATTTGGGATGCCTGGGCTGATAATAATGGTGATTTAGGTCCTGTTTATGGACATCAGTGGCGTAATTGGAATAGCGAAGAAATTGACCAAATTTCAGAACTTATTACAGAATTAAAAACAAATCCAAACAGCAGAAGAATGCTTGTTTCGGCATGGAATCCATCTGTATTGCCAGATACTACCAAGTCATTTGAGGAAAATGTAGCCAATAACAAAGCTGCCTTACCTCCTTGTCACGCCTTTTTTCAATTTTATGTAGCTTCGCCTGATGCTTCTAAAAGAGAAACGAAAGGAAAACTTTCATGTCAACTGTATCAACGCAGTGCTGACATATTTCTTGGAGTTCCTTTCAATATTGCATCATACGCTTTGTTAACAATGATGATTGCACAAGTTTGTGATCTTGACGTAGGTGATTTCATCCATACTTTTGGAGATGCTCATATTTACAATAACCATTTTGAGCAATTGGAATTACAACTTAGTCGTGAACCCAAACCACTGCCAAAAATGATTTTAAATCCAAACATAAAAAACATCTTCGATTTTGATTTCGATGATTTTACTTTAGAAGGATATGAGCCACACGCCTTAATAAAAGGCAATGTAGCTGTATAAAACATAAAAATCCGCTCTATGAGCGGATTTTTTCATGCTATACTGTTAATACACTATTTTCAGCCCCTGCAAAATCATTCCATTTTAAAGCTTCTGCCTCTGGCTCATTCACATAAACACCATCGACTACATATTTATATTCATATGTTGTGTCTTTTGGTAATTCGAAAGTGCCTTTAAAAGTACCATTTTTCAATTTACCTAAAGCACCTTCTTCAACTTTCCAATCATTAAAGTCACCAATTACAGACACTTGATTAGCCTCTTTTGCTTCTAAAGAAAAAGTAACTTTACAAACAGGCTTCGTTTTTATAAATTGTTTTTTTACAGACATAACTATTTAATTTTTAATGTTATAACAAAGTAAGTAAAATAATTTTAAACATAAACAAAGAGCCTCATTTTTAGTATATTAACAAAAAACTATACTTTTTTTTTATTATTGAAAAAAATTGAATACTATAAATACTAATTTCAATATTAGGAAACGATTTCAGTTTAAATATTCCATAGCCAAAATTGTTACATTTGAAAATAAATTTTATCTTTAGAAGCAAAATTTCACATTATGGAAAATGAATTATACGAACAATATGAATATGCGAGAAACCGTATAAAACAAAAAAAAAGATTATACTACCATTTTGTTTTCTTTGCACTGTGTAGTATATTTTTATTTATTGCAGTATATTTTTTTGAAACTGCAATTGAGTTAAATTGGTCTATTTGGATTATTGCTGCATGGCTATTTATTTTTGTATTGCACTTTATAAAGGTTTTTATAACCGACAGATTCATGAATAAATATTGGGAAAAAGATCAAATAGAGCGACTTGTAGCTTTACAAAAAAAAAAGATAACTCAATTAGAATCCAAAATTGAAGAGAATAATTCTAAATAAATACTAAAATATGATCATTATGATTGCTGCAGTTGCAGAAAACAATGCATTAGGAAAGAATAACGAATTAGTTTGGCATTTGCCTAATGATTTCAAAAGATTTAAATCACTAACTACTGGTCATCATATAATAATGGGAAGAAAAACATTTGAAAGCTTTCCAAAACCTCTTCCTAATAGAACACATGTTATAATAACCCGACAAAAAGATTACAACCCAACAGATTGCATTGTAGTGGATAGTATTGAAAAAGCTATTGCCGTTTGTCCAGAAAGTGAAACTTCCTTTATAATTGGTGGGGGGGAAATCTATAATTTAGCACTTCCTTTTGCTGATAAACTTGAAATAACCAAAGTACACCATAGTTTTGAAGCCGATACCTTTTTTCCAGAAATCGATTCCAATAAGTGGAAAGAAATTCAAACCGAACTAAACCCCATTGACGAAAAACATCAATTTGCGTATACTTACCAAACATTTGTCAAAGTATAATTTATATTAAAAAGGCAAATGAATAAAAATAAAAAAGCATCCCATGACTGGGATGCTTTTTTTAAATGATTAGCGGAAGGACCTATTCTTGTACTACAATTTGATAACATAATATACAAATCACAACTATTAATATCATCCCCGATATGAAGACAATATAATTTGATGATTTTTGAGAGTACAACTCAAAAAAACCTTTAGTACCAAATACCACGAAGGTACTAAAGGCGAAGAAAATTAAAATTTCCAAAAACAAATTTAATCCTAAGAACGTATTTTGCGCTTTTAAAATAATACTGCCACTAGTGACGGTACCTTCAAAAAACAATACAAGAACAAATGAGATAAATAGCGCAAGAAGCATCCATTTGGTTTGGGTCATTAGTTCCCGTCTAATCATTTTAAAAATATTTAAATTTTAAAGTACAAACATCCGCAATAAAAACAGTTTCCACAATACCCACTTTTAGTGATATTTCAATTATTCTCACTTTTAAAATGCTATTCACGCTGAAATGAGTTTTTCTTTCGAAAACGATAATCGAATAAAATTTTGATTGACAGAAAAAACACATTTATAGTTTATACAGTTTGTTTATATTTGTAGAAATTAAAAAAATGCCAAAAGAAATCACCCCTTATAAAGACTCTTCACTTAGTAAAAAAGAACAAGTTGCTCAAATGTTTGACACCATTTCTGGAAACTATGACAACCTTAACCGTGTTATTTCATTTGGAATCGATGTTAAATGGAGAAAAAAAGTTTTGCAATTGGTTGCTAAAACTAATCCCCAAACCATATTAGATATTGCTACTGGAACTGGGGATCTTGCTATTTTGATGGCACAAACCAAAGCCAAAAAAATTATTGGTCTAGACATCTCGGCAGGAATGCTTGAAATAGGCACTAAAAAAATTCAAGAAAAAAATCTCTCACAGACTATCGAAATGGTATTAGCAGATTCTGAAAACATGCCTTTTGAGGACAATTTTTTTGATGCTATAACCGTAGCTTTCGGGGTTAGAAATTTTGAACATCTAGAGAAAGGACTTACTGAAATATTAAGAGTTTTAAAACCAGGCGGAATATTTGTTATTCTAGAAACTTCTGTTCCAGACAAAACACCATATAAACAAGGGTACAACTTTTATAGCAAAAACATCTTACCATTGATTGGAAAATTATTTTCAAAAGATGATGTGGCTTACGAATATCTATCTGAATCAGCCGCTGCATTCCCTTATGGAGAAGCTTTAAACAATATTTTGAAAAAAACTGGGTTTATAATGGTAAATGCTATGCCTCAAACATTTGGCGTTGCAACTATCTACTCTGCTTCAAAAAAATAATACTGAAATATTTAGCATAAATATGAAAAAAATAATTGTACTAATCCTATTAAGCATTGCCATAAAAGGAAATTCCCAAAATTCTAAAAGTATTTTTGGCAAGGATCCGATAATAAACCTTGAAAACTGGCAAAAGAAAAGACTCTATTTTGGTTTTTTCTTAGGATTTAACAACTATGATTTCAAAATTGACTATAAAACTGTAGGACCCGATATACAAGTAGACAAATCAGGAGGATTCAATGTCGGACTAGTAACTAACTTTAGACTGCAAGAATATTTAGACTTACGATTTGAACCGGGACTTTATTATTCGGATAGAACTTTACATTATCCTCCAAACGCAGCTTTTGACTCTCGCAGCGATGCTATAAGAGAAGTAAACAGCACCTATATTAACTTCCCGTTGTTATTAAAATTTTCAGCGCTTAGAACAGGAAATGTCCGACCTTATTTATTGGGAGGTGTTTCTGCAAATTTAAATTTATCCAGTAATGCTAAATCTATCGATGACAATCTTGAAGAACGATTTAGAGTAAAAACATGGACTACCAATTATGAATTAGGAATTGGTATTGATATTTTTTCGGAGTATTTTATATTTTCCCCTTCTATTAGAGGGCAATTTGGAATTTCAGACGAATTAATTCGTGATAAAGACCCGAACAGCCCTTGGACTGGCAATATAGAATCTATGAAATCGAGAGCGATTTTAATTAATTTCACCTTCCATTAAGCTTTAATTTTGTCTTCTAAATTCGCTTAAAATAATTGCTGTGGCTGTCGCGACATTTAAGCTCTCGGTAATTTGAAGTGCTCCAAAACGAGGAATGGTAATTCTTTTTGTAATTAATTTTTCTATACTTTCTGAAATTCCGTTTGCTTCATTTCCCATAACAATAATACCTTCTTGAGGTAAAGTTGTTTTGTAAATGTTATCACTGTCCATAAATGTTCCAAAAACTGGCAATTTAGTTTTTCCAAGAAAAGCATCTAAATCGACATAATTAACATTTACTCTAGCGATAGACCCCATAGTAGCTTGAACAACTTTCGGATTATAAATATCAACTGTTTCTTTAGAGCAAACCAACTGCTGAATTCCAAACCAATCACACAATCGGAGAATGGTTCCCATATTACCAGGATCTCTAACAGAATCGAGAGCAAGAACCAATCCTGATTCAACGATATTAGATTCTAAAGGAATTTTGAATACTGCCAAACAATTATTCGGCGTATTCAAAGCGCTTATTTTATTCAATTCATTTTGATCAATAATAGTTCTCTTATCAGAAGTAATCTCTTCAAAATTATTTTGAGTTGTATAAAGATGTTCCAGTTCAAAATTTGATTTTACTAATTCTTGAATTACTTTTGCACCCTCAGCAAAAAACAATTGATTAGCAAATCGATATTTTTTTTGTTGCAAACTAGATATCAGCTTTATTTGGTTTTTACTAAGCATAAAAAATGTACTTTTGAATTAAATATTCTATAACACTAACCTACATGAATAAATGGTTTTTTTCTTTTAAAATAAAAAATGGATTTGCTGAAGATTTTAAGCAATCCATACTTTTTAGAAAGAAAAAGAATGTTGCAAAAATATCATTATTTATCCTAATTAGCGCTTTTTTCTACGCTTGTAATTCAGAAAAAAGAGTTCCTGCCAAAAAACAACTTCTAGTCAAAAACGAAATCTTTGAGAATGACAAAATACTCAAAAACCAAAACGTAAACGATCAATTATACCAACAGCCTAACTCTAGCTTGCTGGGATACCGAATGTTGTTGAATATTTATAATTTGGCCAACCCAAACCCTGATTCTACTTTTAATTTAAAATATTTAAACAACAAAAAGAAATATGACCGAGAGGTTAAATGGCTTTCTGCAAAACAAATTGAAGGACTTCGTAAATCATTTTGGTATCTTGGCATTCATAATTTTCTGAAAGAAACTGGGGAAGCACCTGTAATAGCGGATACTTTAAAAGCTAAAAAATCATTGGCAAGAATTAGAAGTTATTATTTTAACAATGGTTATTTTAACATTAAAGCATCCTATAAACTAGATTCATTATCTCCTAAAAAAGCCCAAATATCATACTTTTTAACTACAGGAAATCCTTATTTTATAGACACATTAAAAACCAAAATAAAAACTCCTGCTTTAGATTCTCTTTACAAAAAAATGCGTTCCCAACTCACTATTGGAAAACAATTTAAAACAGAGGATTTTGAAAATGAAAAAAACCATATTACAACATATTTTAGAGACCATGGAGCTTATCGCTTTCAGTCCAACTATATTAATTTTGATATCGATACAATTAATAAAAAAGACAAGGCATCTGTACTTTTAAACATTGAGAATTATTCTTATCAGGAAAATGATTCTACTAAAACTGAGCCTTTTAAAATATATAAGATTAGTGATGTTCAAATTTACACTGATTATTCAGCAGCAAATCACAATCAGCCTGTTAAGGATAGCGTAACTTATAACAATATGACCTTATATGGTTTTCAAAAAATAAAATATACACCACACGCTATCACCGATGCTGTATTCATCAATAAAGGAGATAACTTTAGTGATACCAAAACCGTTTTATCTACTAGATATTTAACTAATCTAAGGACATTTAATTACCCAACCATTCAGTATGAAGTGGATAAAAAAGATACGACTGCTCAATCCTTGGTTGCCAAAATTTATTTAACACCAAGAAAAAAATACAGTTTTGGCTATACTTTAGATTTCACACATTCTAATATAGAAGATTTTGGAATTACCGGAAGCATCACCGAAACAATACGAAATGTATTTAATGGTGCCGAAACATTAGAACTTTCAGCTAGAGGGAATATTGGAGCATCGAATGATATCGCAAATTCAAAAGACAGCTTCTTTAATGTATCCGAATATGGTATAGATGCGAAATTAAACTTTCCTCGGGTATTATTTCCCGTGAAAACGGAAAAAATAATTCCAAAAAGCATGCTTCCTTCTACTGTAGTAAGTCTTGGACTATCCAAGCAAACTAACATTGGACTGGATAAAGAAAATTTTACGGGATCGTTTTCATACAATTGGACACCAAAGAAAAATACAACCACTCGATTGGATCTTTTAAATTTTCAATTTGTTCGAAATCTAAATCCTGAAAACTATTTCAATGTTTACACCAGTTCTTATGATGCTTTAAATGATATTGCTAAAACCTATAACACAAACCCAACCTATGTTGACACCAACGGAAATTTGATTATCGAAAGTGGAACAACTGGCTTTACAAATGATGTTCTAACAGGTCAAACTGCATTAACACCAAGCAACCCTGATTTTCAAAATGTAAATAGTATTGAACAACAAAGAATACGACTAACAGATAATGATTTTATCTTGGCTACCAGTTTTGGCTTTACAAAAACGAGTAAAAGAAACCTGCAGGATAATGATTTTTATACATTTAGAACAAAAATAGAATCTGCGGGAACTCTATTATCCGCAATATCTTCCATTGGAAATATTCCTAAAAATCAAAACGGAAATTATGAGATTTTTAATTTAGAATATTCCGAATATATAAAAACAGAATTTGATTTTATTAAACATTGGAGTTTAGGTAAATCGGGCATATTTGCCATGCGTTCCTTTTTTGGTATTGCGGTACCTTACGGAAATTCAAATTCAGTTCCGTTTACAAAGAGTTATTTTGCAGGAGGATCTAATGACAACAGAGCATGGCAACCTTATAATCTTGGACCAGGAAGCAGTTCTTTTTCCAATGATTTTAACGAAGCCAATATGAAAATTGCATTTAGTGGAGAATACCGTTTTTCAATTGCAGGTAAATGGGGCGGTG
Organism: Flavobacterium sp. WC2509; assembly: GCF_052683105.1. Classification (NCBI taxonomy): domain Bacteria; kingdom Pseudomonadati; phylum Bacteroidota; class Flavobacteriia; order Flavobacteriales; family Flavobacteriaceae; genus Flavobacterium; species Flavobacterium sp. WC2509. The sequence goes on from NZ_JBQZFG010000001.1 coordinate 1,768,275, forward strand.
CTTTATTTGCAGATGCAGGAAATATTTGGAACGTACTTGACGCCGTTACCTACGAATCAGCAAAATTTGATAGTATAAAAGACTTAAGCGAAATCGCTTTAGGAACAGGTTTTGGAGTTCGATATGATTTAAGTTTCTTTGTTATAAGGTTCGATATCGGATTTAAAACCTACAATCCTGCCAAGGAAATAGGGGAAAGATGGTTTACACAATATAATTTCGCAAACTCTGTACTTAATTTTGGGATCAATTACCCTTTTTAAATGCTAATTAATTCTTATTTTTGCAAACTTAAACCAAATAAACAATTTAAAAGAAACAAAAATGGCACACAATATTAAACCCGGAGTAGCGACAGGCGATCAAGTTCAAGAAATATTTAGTTATGCAAAAGAAAAAGGTTTTGCACTACCTGCAGTAAATGTTATTGGATCTGATACCATTAATGGAGTACTAGAAACTGCTGCTAAATTAAATGCACCAGTTATCATTCAATTCTCTAATGGTGGAGCACAATTTAACGCTGGAAAAGGACTTTCTAACGCTGGAGAAAAAGCCGCTATTGCTGGTGGTATTGCTGGAGCAAAACACATTCATACATTAGCAGAAGCTTACGGAGCAACTGTTATTTTGCATACTGACCACTGCGCTAAAAAATTATTACCTTGGATTGACGGATTATTAGATGCTTCAGAAGTACATTTTGCTGCAACTGGAAAACCATTATTCTCTTCTCACATGATCGATTTATCTGAAGAGCCTATCGAAGAGAACATCGAAATCTGTAAAGGTTATTTAGAAAGAATGAGCAAAATGGGAATGACTCTAGAAATCGAACTTGGAATCACAGGTGGTGAAGAAGACGGTGTAGACAACTCTGATGTAGATAGTTCAAAATTATATACTCAACCTGAAGAAGTAGCTTATGCTTACGAAGAACTTTCTAAAGTTAGCCCAAGATTTACAATTGCTGCAGCTTTTGGAAACGTTCATGGTGTTTACAAACCAGGTAACGTAAAATTAACTCCAAAAATCTTAAAAAATTCTCAAGATTACGTACAAGATAAATTCAAAACTGGATCAAATCCTGTTGATTTTGTTTTCCACGGAGGATCTGGTTCTACATTAGAAGAAATTAGAGAAGGAATTAGCTACGGTGTTATCAAAATGAATATTGATACTGATTTGCAATTTGCATTTACAGAAGGTATCCGTGATTTTATGGTTAACAACATTGACTACCTTAAAACTCAAATTGGAAACCCAACTGGTGCAGACTCTCCAAATAAAAAACACTACGACCCAAGAAAATGGTTACGTGAAGGAGAATCAACTTTCAATGCAAGATTGGAACAAGCATTTGCTGACTTAAATAATGTGAATACACTATAAAAAAGTGATCAGTTTTCAGTTTTTTAGTGTTCAGTTCTCAAACTGGTATTGAACACTAAAAACTGATTACTAAACACTGAATACTTGATTACTGAACACTGAATACTATACAAATGGCTTGGTTTAAAAGAAAAGAAAAAGGAATCACTACGGCTACCGAAGACAAAATGGATATTCCAAAAGGACTTTGGTACAAATCTCCTACTGGGAAAATTATTGATGCTGATGAATTGGCTCGAAATTTATTTGTAAGTCCCGAAGATGGTTTCCATGTTAGAATTGGAAGTGAAGCCTATTTTGATATTTTATTCGACAATAATGAATTTGTTGAATTAGACAAAAACATGACTTCAAAAGATCCTTTGCATTTTGTTGATACAAAAAAATATGCAGATCGATTAAAAGATGTCATGGAAAAAACAAAACTCAAAGATGCTGTTCGTACTGGAGTTGGAAAATCAAAAGGAAAAGAAGTAGTAATTTGCTGTATGGATTTTGCCTTTATTGGTGGATCTATGGGAGCTGTAGTTGGAGAAAAAATCGCAAGAGGAATTGATCACGCTATAAAAAACAAGTTACCTTTTGTAATGATATCCAAATCAGGAGGAGCCAGAATGATGGAAGCTGCTTATTCTTTGATGCAATTAGCAAAAACATCTGTAAAACTAGCGCAACTTTCGGAAGCAAAACTCCCTTACATTTCTCTTTGTACTGACCCAACTACCGGTGGAACTACTGCATCTTACGCTATGTTAGGAGATATCAATATTTCAGAACCAGGTGCATTAATTGGGTTCGCTGGACCACGTGTAGTAAGAGACACTACTGGTAAAGATTTGCCAGAAGGATTTCAAACTGCAGAATTTCTACTTGAACATGGTTTCTTAGATTTTATAACGCCAAGAAAAGAATTAAAAGATAAAATTAATTTATATCTTGATTTAATTCAAAATAACCCTATTAGATAGTTTTTAAACTTCTAAAAATAAAAAATCCCGAGCAATCGGGATTTTTTGTTTTGTATCTATCTTTAAAAGCTTCTGTAATTCCTTTAGTTTCTTGGTCTGCCTTTTTTTAGTTCCTTTTCAGCAATTTTGAATACTAGTTTTTCTCGCCATTTTGCATAACTTCCTTTGAAGGTTACTTTTATCGCACTGTCGATAGCTCCATGCATAAACAGACTCCAAACACTGGCTATTTTTCTAGCAATAGACCGATCCCATGCACGAAGTGTCAATGAAAAAGAACCATCTATATACCGCATCCAATGCCACATTCCTGTTGGCATAAACAAAGTATCTCCATGCTCTAGAAAAACCTCATAACCTTCTACCCCTTTTAATGCAGGAAATTTTTCGAAATCTGGATTAGCGACATCATAATCTTCTAATGCATATGTCGTATTGGGGATACAATAAAGTCTTTTTTTCCACTTATTGTCAAATAATATAATGTGTTTACGACCTCCGAAGTGAGTGTGAAAAAGGTGAGGCAAATCAATGTCATAATGCAAAAAAGTAATTGCTTTGGATCCGCCAAAAAACATGGCAGGCATACTTTCTATAAAACCGCCCATCAAATCTTTGGGTATTTTTACATCATTAACTAATTCAGGCCTATGTTTAAACAGATTAAAGAAAAAAATACGCAATTCCGTAGGTTCTCTTTTTATTAAATCCAAATATTCGCCAAATTTCATACTGGCAATAGACGCATTAATTGGTTTGTTGGGATCAGCTTTTGAATTATCTACTAGCTTTACCTCTATATCACCTGCTATTTCTTTAAAATAATCTGTTGACCATTTTTCACGAGCAGGCCAATCATTTGTCAATCCTTTTATAATTAAAGGCTTTCTTTTATCTAAATAGTTTTTCTTAAAATCCTCTTTAGAAATAGAATCAACTGTATCTACATTTTTTAAAATAAAGCTCATCTATAAATATTTAATCATTGGATGTTTACCCAAAACTAATTAAATATTTATATCCCTCCAAATTTACCCTAAAGTTACAATAATATAATACTACATTCCTGTTCTAATAGCTTCAACAGGATCCAACTTAGACGCTGCAATAGCTGGTATAATACCAGACACAACCCCAACAATAATTGATAATCCTGAACCAATTAAAACATTCCATAAACTTAAAACAAATTCAAAATCTAATAAATTCGTAAGAAGTATTGATGTAATCCAAACTAATAATAACCCTATTGAGCCACCAATTACACAAAGAATAATCGCTTCAAATAAAAATTGAAATAATATAAAACGGTTTTTAGCACCTAATGATTTTTGAATCCCTATTAAATTTGTACGTTCTTTTACAGAAACAAACATAATATTAGCAACACCAAAACCGCCAACTAAAAAAGAAAAAAAACTTATACAGATTCCTCCAAAACGTAAAGCTCCTAAAAATTGATCTATAATATCTAAAAATCCTGCAAAAACATTAATAAAAAAATCATCAATTTCACCCGCTTTCAATCCTCTGAAATTTCTAAGTTTTTGTGATATTTCGCCTTTATATTCTTCCATGTCAACTCCCTTTTCGGGTTTAAATATAATTACGTTCGTTAAATTTGGATTATTATCTCCATACAATCTTCGAACAAAATTAACTGGAATATAAGCCGCTGTGTCATCACTGCTTCCAAAAGTAGCTCCTTGTTTTTTCAAAACCCCTATAACTGTAAATCGCTGTCCATACAATCGTAGATTTTTTCCAATAGGTTCAGAATCTTCAAAAAGTGACTTGGCAACATCCGCCCCTAGCACAATTACAGCTGCGCCAGAATTGGCTTCAGATTCATTATAAAATCTTCCTTCTTCAAATTCTAATCCTTCAATATCTATAAATTCATGTGAAACGGGTAATATCTGCACAGAACTTACGGTATTGGAACCATACTTTATAGATTCGCTTCTAGTAAATATACGATACCCCAATTGGTCGGTATGCGTCATCGCACTTTTCAAATAAATGTATTCAGAATATTTTACATTAGGGAATTGCTCTCTTTTCCATTGTGGTACATCCGAAGCGCCAAAAGGAGATTTTAATAAATAAATAGTATTTTTATCCATACTACTCAAATCTTTTGAAATTTTTCTATCCAAAGAATCTACTGCTGCAAGTACTGCTATGATTGAAAATATTCCAATTGTAACCCCCAACAAAGAAAGCAATGTTCTTAGTTTATTACTTCGCAATGCATTCATCGCAAAACCAAAACTCTCTTTTAATAATCGTAGGTAAACCAGCATATTCTTAAAATTTCTATTACAGTAAAATTCAATCTTTTTATTTCAAAAACCTAAAAAAACATATTTAACAATTGGTATAATATTTTAAGAGATTGTTACATGTTTTTTATTGAATTATGTTATCAAAAAAAACTATTTTTGCACTTTAAAATTTTAACTACTCGATGAGCACAACAAAAACAATCAAATCAGCATTAATTTCAGTCTTTTCAAAAGAGGGTCTAGAGCCAATTGTTAGAAAACTACACGAACAAAATGTAATTTTTTATTCTACTGGAGGTACAGAAGAATTTATTAAAAACTTAGGAATTCCTGTAGTCCCAGTTGAAGATGTTACTTCTTACCCTTCTATCCTTGGTGGAAGAGTAAAAACATTACACCCAAAGGTTTTTGGAGGAATCCTAAATCGTCAAGACAACGAAAGTGATGTACAACAAATGAAGGAATATGAAATCCCTCAAATTGATTTGGTAATTGTTGATTTATATCCTTTTGAAAAAACTGTAGCTTCTGGGGCTAGTGAAAGCGATATTATCGAAAAAATAGATATTGGTGGAATTTCATTAATCCGTGCTGCAGCAAAAAACTTCAAAGACACAGCGATTGTTGCTTCTATGGATCAATACAGTTTGTTTTTGGATATGATTTCGACTCAAAATGGTGCTACATCATTAGAAGACAGAAAATTATTAGCAACTAAAGCTTTCCACGTATCTTCTCATTATGATGGAGCTATTTTCAACTATTTTAATACTGATGAAACTATCTATAAAGCGAGTATAGAAAATGGTCAAGTATTACGATATGGTGAAAATCCACATCAAAAAGGATTCTTCTTTGGTGATTTTGAAGCTATGTTTACCAAAGTTCACGGAAAAGAATTATCATACAACAACTTACTTGATGTTGATGCCGCTGTAAATTTAATTCACGAATTCAAAACAGACGGACCAACATTTGCTATTTTAAAACACAATAATGCTTGCGGATTAGCTACAAGAAAAACTATTTCTGAAGCTTACAATGTTGCATTAGCATGTGATCCTACTTCTGCTTTTGGTGGCGTATTAATTGCTAACACAACAATAGATGTTGCTACGGCTAATGAAATAAACAAATTATTTTGCGAAGTAGTTATCGCTCCATCTTATGATGCTGAGGCAATCGCTATTTTACAAGAAAAGAAAAATAGAATTATTTTAATTCAAAATGAAGTCGAATTACCTCAAAAACAGGTAAGAACATGCTTGAACGGGTTGTTGATTCAGGAAAGAAACAATATCACTGATACTAAAGCAGACTTAAAAACCGTTACTACAACAACACCTACAGCGCAAGAAATTGAAGATTTGATTTTTGCTTCAAAAGTGTGCAAGAATACTAAATCAAATACAATCGTATTTGCTAAAAATGGAACTTTAATTTCTTCTGGAACTGGACAAACGTCAAGAGTAGATGCGTTATTACAAGCCATAGAAAAAGCAAAAGTTTTTGGATTTAGTTTAGAAGGAGCTTCTATGGCAAGTGATGCTTTTTTCCCTTTTCCAGACTGCGTAGAATTAGCTAAAAAAGCAGGAGTAACTGCCGTAATTCAACCAGGAGGATCTATCAAAGACGAATTGAGTATTAATTATTGTAATGAGAACAATCTTGCAATGGTATTTACAGGAACTCGTCATTTTAAACATTAATTTGTTTAACTTTGTGCGTAATTTATTTATAACTTTTTAACCCCTAAAAGGCATATGGGATTTTTTGATTTCATGACCGAGGATATTGCGATAGACCTTGGTACAGCAAACACTTTAATCATTCACAATGACAAGGTCGTAATTGACAGTCCATCTATCGTGGCGCGTGATAGAATATCAGGCAAGATTATTGCAGTTGGTAAAGAAGCCAATATGATGCAAGGGAAGACACATGAAAACATTAAAACAATTAGACCATTAAAAGATGGTGTAATTGCTGATTTTGATGCTTCTGAAAAAATGATCAGTATGTTCATAAGAAGCATACCTGCATTGAAAAAAAGAATGTTTACTCCTGCCCTTAGAATGGTTGTTTGTATACCTTCGGGAATTACCGAAGTAGAAATGAGAGCGGTAAAAGAATCTTGTGAAAGAGTAAATGGTAAAGAAGTATACTTGATACATGAACCTATGGCTGCAGCAATTGGTATCGGAATTGATATTATGCAACCAAAAGGAAACATGATTGTAGATATAGGTGGTGGTACAACAGAAATTGCTGTAATTGCATTAGGCGGAATCGTTTGCGACAAATCTGTAAAAATTGCAGGAGATGTATTTACCAATGACATTGTTTATTACATGCGTACACAACACAACTTATTTGTTGGAGAAAGTACTGCTGAAAAAATAAAAATTCAAATTGGTGCCGCTATCGAAAACTTAGAAACTCCTCCAGAGGACATGTCGGTTCAAGGTAGAGATTTGTTGACTGGAAAACCAAAGCAAGTAGAAGTATCTTACAGAGAAATTGCAAAAGCATTGGATAAATCAATTCAACGAATTGAAGATGCAGTAATGGAAACTTTATCTCAAACTCCACCCGAATTAGCAGCCGATATTTACAACACTGGTATTTATCTTGCAGGTGGTGGATCAATGTTAAGAGGACTAGACAAAAGAATCTCTCAAAAGACAGATTTACCAGTTTATATTGCTGAGGATCCATTGAGAGCAGTAGTTAGAGGAACTGGAATGGCTCTTAAAAACATTTCAAAATTTAAAAACATATTAATTAAGTAATACTCAGGTTAACAAAATCTTATAATTATTTAACACTATTATACCGTTAAGAAATGCAGCAAATATTTTCATTTATTATAAAAAACAGTAATAGAATACTGTTTTTGCTGCTTTTGGGTATTTCTTTATCCCTTACCATTCAATCTCATTCTTTTCATAGAAGTAAAATAATCAGTTCTGCTAATTATTTAACTGGTGGTGTCTATGAAAAAATAAATTCTATAGAAGAGTATCTTCATTTAAGAGAGCAAAATAATGAGCTTGCAATAGAGAATGCCAACTTAAAAAGTATATTATTCAAAACACAAGACACTTCAAAAATCCCTAATTTAGACAGCCTAAAAGGAGTTTTACCAAAAGACATTATAGTCTCTAAAGTAATTCATAACTCCTTTAATGTGTATGAAAATTTCTTAACATTAAATTCCGGAGCAAAAGACGGAGTTAAATCTGACATGGGAGTAATCAATAGTTTAGGTATAGTTGGTATTATTGATAATGTTTCTACAAATTATGCTACTGTGATAAGTATACTTAATACCAAATCACAAATAAACGCAAAAATTAAAAATTCAGATCACTTCGGAACTTTGAATTGGGACGGAAAAAATACTGGTTTTGTCCAATTGATAGACGTACCAAGATTAGCATCTATTAGAAAAGGTGACACCATAGTAACCGGTGGACAATCCGTTATTTTCCCAGAAAACATTGGCATTGGAACTATTGATAAAATATTCATTCCTGGTGACAAAACACATTATTACACTATAAATGTAAAATTGTTTAATGATATGACCAATTTAGGGCATGTCTATATTATAAAAACAGAAAACAGCGAAGAGATTAAAAATTTAGAAAACCAAAGAAAAGATGAATAGCACGTTGTTAGTGAATATTTTTCGTTTTGTGCTCTTATTAGCTTTACAAATTCTAGTTTTTAACAATATGAATTTTGGAGGTTATGTAAGCGCATTTCCTTACATTCTTTTTATTATTCTTTACCCAGTAAACGGGAATAAAGCCAATCTTCTTATCGCCAGCTTTTTTTTAGGATTGATTATGGATTTATTCTGTAACTCAGGAGGTGTTCATGCTACTGCATGCGTCCTTTTAGCTTATTTGAGACCTACTTTTTTTAAATTCTCATTTGGACTTAGTTATGAATACCAAACAGTCAAACTTAATGATGTACTAACGCCAGAACGATTTACCTTTATCTTATTATCAGTTATCACACATAATACTGTATTATTTTTATTAGAATCTTTTGAAATTTCTTTCATTATCGACATTTTAATTAGAACAGTTTTAAGTACAGTATTTACTATTCTAACCTGTATTATCCTTATTTACCTAATAAAGCCAAATAAACGATGAGAAAAGTTTTGTTGCCAGCTTTAATTATTATTGGTGCATCTTTGTTAATCATACGTGTTTTTTACTTGCAAATTATTGACGATTCTTTTAAACTAAAATCGGAAAATAATGCTATAAAAATAAAATATGATTATCCAGAGAGAGGTTATATTTATGACAGAAATGGCGTCTTATTAGTTGCTAATCAGCCTTCTTATGACATCATGGTTATACCAAGAGAGTTAAATAAAACTGACACTCTTGAGTTTTGTAAATTACTAAATATCACTAAGGATGATTTTATAAAAAGAATAGAAAAAGCTAGAGTATATAGTCCAAGATTACCATCTGTATTTTTGGCACAATTGAACAAGAATGAATTTGCAGCATTTCAAGAAAAAATCAGAAAATTTGAAGGTTTTTATTTTCAAAAACGTTCCTTACGTGATTATGAAGTAAATTATGGAGCGAATATTTTTGGTTTCATAACACAAGCAAATGAAAAACTTATTGAAAAAAATCATTATTATAAAAGTGGTGATTTAATTGGAAGACAAGGCGTAGAAGAAAGTTATGAAAAAATTCTTCGTGGGATAAAAGGAGTTAAATATTTTCAAAAAGACAAATTCAATAGAGAGATTGGCTCTTATAAAGAAGGTAAATACGATACAATTTCTCAACAAGGAGAAGATATAAATCTTACCATTGATTCCGAAATTCAAAAATACGGAGAACAATTAATGATAAATAAACGAGGAGGAATAGTTGCCATTGAACCCAAAACGGGTGAAATTTTGGCTCTTGTTACAGCACCTTCTTATGATCCTGGGATTTTGGTAGGAAGACAACGTTCTAAGAACTACACAAAACTATACCATGATTCTATCGCCAAGCCACTTTATGATAGAGGATTATTAGCTGAATATCCTCCTGGATCGCCTTTTAAAATTATGACTGGATTGGTTGGATTACAAGAGGAAGTAATTGGCGAGGAAACTACTTTTGTTTGTAATCATGGTTTTTATTATGCTCCTGGCCGATTTCAAAAATGCCATTGTGGCGGTGGTGTATTAGATCTTCATGTTGGGATTTACAAATCCTGTAATGCTTATTTTTCGAATGTATATTTGAGAACTATTGCCAAATATAAAAAGACTCCTTATGCTGTGGATGTATGGAGTAATCATGTTAAAAGTTTTGGATTAGGTCAATTTATGGGTTACGATTTACCAACTGGTAGAAAAGGAAAAATCCCTACTTCAAAAACTTATAAAAAAATGTATCCAGGTTGGGGCTATAGTGGAAAAACGATTATATCCAATGCCATTGGTCAAGGAGAAGTATTAATGACTCCTATTCAATTGGCTAATATGATGTCTGCTGTTGCAAATGAGGGTTATTATTACACTCCCCATATCATTAAAAAGATAAAAGGCGAACAAATTGACACAAAGTTTACGACAAAACACGTAACAACTATTGATAAAAAATATTTTCCACCTATGATTAGTGGATTATTCGATGTTTATAATAGAGGAACAGCTTATGCTCTTAGAGTAGAAGGAATTGATATATGTGGTAAAACTGGAACGGCAGAAAATTTTGCTAAAATTAATGGCGTTAGAACAAAAATGCAGGATCATTCCATATTTGTTGCTTTTGCACCAAAGGACAACCCAAAAATTGCAATAGCTGTTTTGGTCGAAAATGGTGGTTTTGGAGCAACTATTGCAGGTCCAATTGCCAGCTTAATGATTGAAAAATATTTAAAAAAGAAAATCTCAAGAACAGATTTAGAAACACGTGTATTAAATATTAGCCTACAAAGCCGCTACGCTAAACTTGGTGGGCTTTCGGAAGACGTTAAAAAACAATTACGCATACAAGATTCTATTACCCAAAGCAAAATAAAAGTAGCTTTGCAAAAAAAAATTGACACGACCAAAACCAAAAAATAATATATTCATATCAAATGAAAAATCAAAGTTTATCAAGCAATATTGATTGGATATGTATCATTATCTATATAGCACTTGTGTTTTTAGGTTGGTTAAATATTTATTCTTCATCATTATCGTCTACAGAAGGAACTTATGAAAAGCAAGCGATATTTATTGCTTTGGCAATTCCTATGATTTTTATTTTATTATACATCGACGGTAAATTTTATGAAAAATATGCCAGTATCATCTTTGTTGTCTCACTAATTTCTCTTGCAGGTCTGTTTGTTTTCGGAAAAACAATTGCTGGACAACGTTGCTGGTATGGTTTTGGAAGTTTTACATTGCAACCTTCAGAATTTGCTAAAGCAGCAACGTCATTAGCCATTGCAAAATACCTCAGCGATACACAGATAAACTTAAAAGAAACTAACAGACAAATACAGGCATTAGCAATAGTTTTTTTACCGGTCATGCTCATTTTACCTCAGCCTGACCCTGGTAGCGCTTTAATTTACAGTATTTTTATTATTGTTTTATTTAGAGAAGGATTACCTGCTTGGTATGTCTGGACAGGATTTATAACAATTTTGCTGTTCGTGCTTACGCTGGTTATAGAACCTGAATATGTCATTTTAATATCACTTTTGGTTATTATTCTAGTCCATTATAAATCTAGAATTGGTGAAAGAAATATTGTTTTGAGCGGTATTCTTTTTACAATTATATCAGGCTTTGTTTTATCTGTAAATTATGTTTTCACAAATGTTTTCAAACAGCATCATCGTGACCGTTTTAATATATTATTAGGCAAAGAAGTCGATATGAAAGGTATTGGTTATAATACCAACCAGTCTGAAATTGCCGTAGGTTCAGGAGGTTGGTTAGGCAAAGGCTTTCTTGAAGGAACACAAACCAAAGGAGGTTTTGTACCAGAACAACATACTGATTATATTTTTACAACCGTTGGTGAAGAATGGGGATTTGTTGGATGTTTAGTTGTAATTGGTCTTTTTGCCGGACTGTTTCTTAGAGTGATTTATCTTGCAGAAAGACAAAAAACTAAATTTAGCAGAGTATATGGCTATTGTGTAGCTGGTATTTTATTTACTCACTTTTTTGTAAATATCGCTATGGTCATTGGCGTTTTCCCAACCATTGGTGTACCATTACCTTTCTTTTCTTACGGAGGATCTGGACTGTGGGGATTTACAATTTTATTATTCATTTTTATCAAAATGGATGCTAACAAAGTCAATGAATGGTAGTCTAATTTATTGCTTTTAAAGGGTAATAAAACTAAAAGAACTCTAGAATCACATTATAAGCATGACCGTTTTATAATTTTTTGTATGACCTACAATACAATTGACTCTCATAATCACACTAGTCTCAATTCACTAGTTATTAGCTACATATCAAATATTGCTTCATATACTTCCCTACCTACAGACACAGAATGGCATTTTAAAAACCATTCGTAAATTCGTATTTAAACAAAAGCGGTCATATAATTTTATCTTTTCAGAACCAAAACAATTACGACGAATAGCAAAAAAAAGCTTCGAAATTCGAAGCTTTTTTTAATATTAAAAAAGGATTAAGATTTAACTAATTTCCCTTTTTTATCCGAAATAGTATTTTTTACAATTGATTTAGTTTGCAAATCATCGAGTACATTTAAGGCCTCGTCAACATATATATCTTTTGCTAAACTTTCATGCCATCTATCTCTCTTTTCTTTCAGAACTGGATCTTTAGTAAACCCTTCCAACTCATATGGTAACGAAGTAAATTTTAAATTATTTTTATACTCAACAATTGGTTTGTATTTTTTTGCAGCTTCTTCAATTTGATTTTGAGCTATTTTAAATTTTTCAAAATTCAAACTATAGGTATTTTCATTACTTCTACTATCAATCCATTTCGCATTCTCTTCGATCAATTGAAATTGTTCATTTTTACTAATTCGTTGTTTACTATTAGCAATTGCTTGATCGAATTTTGAATTTTTATTCCAAACAGTATATGTAGCTGGATCAATTTTGTCCCATGGCATCGCATTTTCTTCATCGCGCTCACCCATCTTTAAATAAGCATAACGATCTGGCATAACCACATCACTACTAACACCTTCAAGCTGAGTAGAACCTCCATTGATTCTATAAAATTTTTGAGTTGTAGTTTTTAATGCTCCTAAATCACCTGCAGCATTATTACGTACAAATTGATTCAAATCAATCACATTTTGAACAGTTCCTTTTCCATAAGTTTGCTTACTCCCTATGATGATTCCTCTTTTATAATCTTGAATAGCCGCTGCTAATATCTCAGAAGCTGACGCCGAAAATTCATTAACCATTATTACCAATGGACCATCCCATTCAATTTTTTTATCAGTATCATATAAAATTTCTTTTTTCTTTTCAGCCGATTTTATTTGAACTATTGGACCTTGCTCGATAAACAAACCAGCAATATCAACCACTGTAGACAAAGATCCTCCACCATCATCACGAACATCTAGAACAATACCGTTTACACCCGCTTTTTTCAATCTATCAACTTCTAGTGCGATATCTTTCCCAGCATCTCTACCATCTTTATTTTCAAAATCGATATAAAATTTAGGCAAATAAATCACCCCATATTTGTTGCCATTCTTTTCAACCACACTTGATTTCGCATACGTTTCTTCGATTTCAACAATATCACGTATTATTGAAATTACTTGAATAGTTCCATCTACTTTTTTAACTGTCAAACGAACTTCAGAACCTTTTGGTCCTTTAATTTTTTTAACAACATCATCCAATCGCATCCCAACAACATCTACTGGCACTCCATTACCTTGTGCTACTTTCATCACTAAATCTCCTGCTTCCAGTTTTTTTCCTCTCCAAGCTGGACCTCCAGATATTAATTCTGAAATTTCTGTGTAATCATTCTTTTTTTGTAATCTGGCTCCAATCCCCTCAAGTTTACCACTCATACTTACATCAAACCTTTCTTTTTCCTCTGGAGCAAAATAAGTTGTATGTGGATCAAAACGAGACATAATTGAGTTAATGTATAAAGTAAACCAATCATCTCTTTTCAATTCGCTCATAAATCCAAAAGAGTCATTCAAAGAACTCAAAGAGCTTGCTCTAGTCTCGGCTTCTAAAACAGCATCCGTTTTCATAACATATTTTGGATCTTTCAGTTTTTTATCTTCTTCCATTTTTTTCTTATCAGTATAAGATGAAAGGGTAGATAATTTAATTTGTTTTCTCCATTTTTCAGCTAATTCCGCACTATTTTTAGAATAAGGAGCTTTATCATAATCCACATTAAAACTCTCATCAATATTATAGTTAAATGGCTTACTTAAAATATCTTTAAATACTTTCTTGCTTTCATCCATACGAAGCATCAAACGATCATAAGTAAGATTAAAAAAAGTTAAATCTTTGTTAGTCAACTGATCATCAAGTTCTAATTCAAATTTAGAGAACTCATTAATATCTGATTGCAAGAAAAAACGTTTAGAAGGATCTAATGCTGAAATATAATCTTTATATACACCTTTAGAAAAATTATCATCAATAACAGCAGGGTTATAATGTCCTTTCTCAATCACAAATGTCAATAACTCCAATAGTAATTTATCCCTGTCTGGATCAACAGATTTTCTAGAATTTATATTAAAGGCAAATAAGGTAACCGAAAGGCATACCACAGCTATGAGTATTTTATAATTTCTTTTCATAAAGCTTACAATAGAATTCATCAATTTTTTAAACTAAGTTACGTTAAAAACCATGCCAACCCCTAACAACACTACATAATTTTTTGTTAAAGGTATAAAACAGATTTTTAATTTTTTAAAAAAAATACACTAAAAATATATTTTATTTGTGTGCAATATAAGATTTTGTGTTACTACATTTGTTCTTGAACTCAATTTTTTTTAAAAAATTATTTTATAATGAAAAACAAAAAGCCATTAATACTCATCACAAATGATGACGGAGTGACGGCACCTGGAATCAGAACTTTAATAGAAGTAATGGCTACAATAGGAGAGGTTGTTGTTGTCGCACCAGACAAACCACAAAGCGCCATGGGTCATGCCATAACTATAAACAACACACTATATCTTAATAAAATATCGAAAGATACTGACTCAATAACAGAATACAGTTGTTCTGGCACGCCCGTAGATTGTGTAAAAATAGCAGTAAACGAAATTCTTAAGCAAAAACCAGACTTATGCGTTTCTGGCATCAATCATGGTACAAATTCTTCTATAAATGTTATTTATTCAGGTACTATGAGTGCTGCTGTTGAAGCAGGTATCGAAGGCATTCAAGGCATTGGATTCTCATTATTAGATTTTGATTGGAATGCTGATTTTTCGCAAATTACATCGTACGTTAAAACAATAGCTCTTGAAGTATTAAAAAACAAACTTCCAAAAGGCGTTGTCTTGAATGTCAATTTTCCAAAATTGAAAGAAAAAGAAATCAAGGGAATTAAAATCTGTCGTCAAGCGAATGCTAAATATGATCAAAAATTTGACAAACGACAAACTCCTCAAGGCAAAGATTATTATTGGCTTGCTGGAGAATTCATCAACGAAGATAAAGGTGAAGATACCGACGAATGGGCTTTAGAAAACGGCTATATATCTGTAGTTCCCGTTCAATTTGATTTAACTGCCCATCATAGTATGCAACAACTAAACACCTGGAAATGGAATGAATAAAATAGACTTACTCATTGGATTTGTAATTGGAATAATTGTCTCAATACTGGGAATGTTCCTCTATATCACATTTATAATGCATACCGATTTTATAACGGGAATGCAACTCATGAAGAATGAAGGCAACCTCGGAAAAATAGTTACTTTAGGCTCCATACTCGACTTAGTAGCTTTTGGAATTCTATTAAAAATGAATAAAGAACTCATGGCAAGAGGCGTCGTTTTGGCAGTAATTATATTGACCATCATCACTTTGTTTATTTAATAAAGCAACTAAGACACTAAGATTCTTAGATTCTAGTTTTTTTTATTATCTCTTTAATCTTAGCAACTTAGTAACTCAGAATCTTAGAGTCTAAAATATTATCTTTGTTTACCAAAAAATCACAAAAATGAAATACTATATTATTGCAGGAGAAGCTTCGGGAGATTTACATGGATCTAATTTGATGAAAGCACTTTACGAAGAAGACCCACAGGCCGACATCCGTTTTTGGGGTGGCGATTTGATGCAAAATGTAGGTGGCACTTTAGTAAAACATTATCGTGATTTGGCTTTTATGGGTTTTGTCGAAGTACTTTTTAATCTGAAAACGGTTCTGAATAACATTGAAATTTGCAAAAAAGACATTACACAATTCAATCCAGATGTCATTATATATATTGACTATCCTGGTTTTAATATGCGAATAGCCAAATGGGCCAAAGAAATTGGATATAAAAATCATTATTATATTTCACCTCAAATTTGGGCTTGGAAAGAAAACCGAATCAAGGCCATCAAACACGACGTTGACAAAATGTATGTAATTTTGCCTTTCGAAAAAGATTTCTATGAAGTCAAACATAATTTCCCAGTTACCTTTGTTGGCCACCCACTAATAGATGCGATTCACAATCAGTCGAACATAGACACGAATGCTTTTAGAATAGAAAATCAATTATCAGACAAACCAATTATAGCTATATTACCAGGAAGTCGAAAACAAGAAATCAGCAAAATGCTAGCTGTAATGTTAAGTGTTGTTGGTGATTTTCCTGATTATCAATTTGTAATTGCAGGAGCTCCAAGTCAGGATTACACATTTTATCAGCAATTTATTTCCAGCGAAAACATAAAATTTATCTCTAATAAGACCTATGCATTATTGCGTAATTCGACAGCCGCATTAGTAACTTCTGGAACTGCAACTCTTGAAACTGCGCTTTTCAAAGTTCCTGAAGTGGTGTGTTACAAAGGAAGTTGGGCTTCTTACCAAATTGCCAAACGCATCATCACTCTCAAATACATTTCCCTCGTTAATTTAATCATGGACAAGGAAGTGGTTACTGAATTAATTCAAGATGATTGTTCAACCAAACGCATTCGAGAAGAACTGACTAAAATTCTTGAACCCAATTACCGTACAACACTGCTGAAAAATTACGATTTACTGGAAGAAAAACT
Organism: Flavobacterium sp. WC2509; assembly: GCF_052683105.1. Classification (NCBI taxonomy): domain Bacteria; kingdom Pseudomonadati; phylum Bacteroidota; class Flavobacteriia; order Flavobacteriales; family Flavobacteriaceae; genus Flavobacterium; species Flavobacterium sp. WC2509. The sequence continues at coordinate 1,785,211 of NZ_JBQZFG010000001.1, forward strand.
TGGCGGAATCGGTGCCAGCAAAAAAACAGCACACTTAATTGTTGATTCTATAAAGTAATTTTAGAGATTAAGTTGATAATATAGATAGCCAGAAAAATATCCTTCTTTTACAAAACCAATGTTTTCATATAGTTTTTGAGCGGGGTAATTATCAGTTTCAGTGTTCAATGAAATAAAATTTGCTCCTTCATTTTTAGCAAAATTTAAAGCTGTATTTATTAATCTTTGTCCAATACCTTTTTTTCTTTGGTCTATCTCAACGAATAAATATCCAATATGCCAATTCTTTTTAGTAGAAACAAAAGAACTTTTTGGGTACAGTAACGTAAAACCTACAGGGTTTGGATTTTCCTTTTTGAATGCAGCATATATTTGTGCTTCATTTTTCTCTAGTCGCTCTTTTGTATATGTTTTTGCAAGTTCAATATTTGATTGCTTGTAAAATATTTGATATTTATTAAATAGTTCAGTTACTATTTCATTTTCTGAAAAATTAATTTTTTTTATTTCAATATCCATAATATAATTTTCTAGATGCTTTTTTATCTTGTGTGGCATACTTGCCGCTAAACTGCCAATAAATAGGATAAAATCAACCTAATTATTTTAATTTAGATAGATTAATCTGATAAAAATTAATTTGTATCTTTTTTCAAATATAATAAATAATGGCTACAACCTTGAAAAATGTGAATTTTGTTTCTTCTTATTTTTTTGCGCTACGCACAATAAAATAAAGTATCCAAATAATAAAGGCTTCCCAGATGCGAACTTCAAATTTCCTATTATAATCTTCGGAATACTTGTGAATGTTACGGTGTAGCATATATGTAGTTCTGCCTCACGATTGCAATCTTCTGATGGATTATTTTTTGCTTCAAAAGGATTTTGCTCAGTAATAATTGAACATAGAATAAGTAATTTAAAAAATATTCTATTTCTTACAAAATATTTGTATTTTGCGATATGAAAGTACTGCAATTCCCATTAACTAGAATCACATTAGCCTTTATCGCAGGCATCATTCTCGCCTATTATATAAAACCTATTCCTTCGATTGTATATATTTTTCTTACTATAAGCACTCTATTTTTTATTGGAATCTATTATTCATTCATAGGAAACACAAAACCTCATTTCCTTTTTGGAATAACAACTTATCTCCTAGCCTTTTCCATCGGAACTACAACACAAACCGTTCATACAGATTCCCTACAGCAAAATAATTATACGCAACGTAAAAACATCTTTGATAAAAAACACACTTTTACAGTCACATTAAGGGAAAAATTAAAAACCAACGCTTTCAGTGAACGTTATATTGCCCAACTGAATTTTGTTGACGAAAAGAAAACCTCAGGTAGGATTTTGCTCAACATTCACAAAAACAGCTTGACACATTCTTTTATTATTGGAAATCAATTAAAAATAAATGCATTATTAAATAAAAATAAGTCTCAAAAAAATCCAAATCAATTTGATTATTCAAAATATCTTGAAAACAAACAAATTTATGCTCAACTCTATGCAGAATCAAATGAAATACAAATCAATTCAAAAATTGATAAAGATATTTGGTATTACACCGCAGCATTAAGAACTAGAATTATTCAAAATTTAGAAAAAAGTAAATTCCAAGCTAAAGAACTCAATGTAGCCGTTGCCTTGATAATGGGACAACAACAAGATATTGACAATGACATTATACAAGATTATCAATATGCTGGCGCTGTACATATTTTATCGGTTTCGGGATTGCATATTGGGTTTATATTACTCTTTATTTCTTTTCTCTTAAAACCTTTTCCAAATACCAAAAGAGGTTCTTTTATTAAACTGGTAATCGTATTAATCTCTTTGTCTCTTTTTGGTATTTTAGCAGGATTAGCGCCTTCGGTTGTACGATCTGTGACCATGTTTTCATTTGTAGCCATTGGACAATACTTAAGAAGAACTACTAATATTTATCACACATTGCTCGTTTCAATTTTACTTATTTTATTGTTTCAGCCGTCCTTTTTATTCGATGTCGGTTTTCAATTAAGCTATGTAGCATTATTTTTTATAATTTGGCTGCAGCCTTTATTTGCCGATCTTTGGGAACCAAAAAACAAAATCCTGAACTACTTTTGGGACATACTAACCGTTTCCTTTGCGGCACAAATTGGTACTTTGCCACTTAGTATTTATTACTTCCATCAATTCCCTGGATTATTCTTCATTACGAATTTAATTGTAATTCCGTTTTTAGGTTTTATCATGAGTCTAGGGGTTCTTGTAATGCTTTTGGCGGCATTGAACTGGGTTCCTTATTATCCAGCAAAAACACTAGAATTAAGTATTTATTATTTAGACAAAATAATTGGTGCAATCGCCTCTTTCGAACAATTCATTATTAAAAATATTCCCTTAAATACTTCCCTTTTAATAAGTAGCTATCTCGTAATTATTACATTGATTATTGCCTTTCAAGTAAAAAATACAAAAAGCATATTTTCCGTATTATCAGCTATTATACTTTTACAAATAGCTTGTATAACTACCAAATGGGAAATCCAAAATCAAACTGAATTTATAGTTTTAAATAGTTCAAAAAAAACACAACTCATTGAAAGAAATGGAACTATAGTAAGTTTGTATGCAAATGATGCTATTTTAAAGAATATTAAAAACAACACCTTGTTAACCTCGTATCTCACCGCTAATTTTAGCTCTTTGAAACAGCAGTCTAAATTAAAAAATCTATTTTATTTTAAAGGAAACAAAATACTCTTGATTGATAGTTCAATGGTATACCCGAATAATATTCATCCAGATGTTTTATTACTTACACAATCACCAAAACTTAATCTTGACAGACTATTAAAATCATTAAAACCCAAAATTATTGTAGCTGATGCGTCGAATTATAAATCGATTCAACAAAAATGGGCAATAACTTGTTCTCAACAAAAAATCCCTTTCCATTCAACGAACGAAAAGGGATTCTTCAAAATTAACTAATAATTTTTATGCTTTTTTAGCTTTTGATTTAGGCTCTGGACCTAAAACAGGTTTTTTCACAAAAGGTTCAGCTGTAGCAATCCAAGCCGCTGGTCCTCCATTTACATAACCTGTACTCCCCAAAGGTTCTAAATTTACTTTTCCTTCCTTGTTTAACTTAGCATTCACAAAATAAACTGTTGGATATCCTTGTATTCCAAGTACTTGTTGCAATTCGTTATTTTGTTTTTTTAGTTCTTCAGATTGAGCTGTTCTTCTAGGATAATCCAACTCTACAAGAACTACACTTTCTTTTGCCCATTTACTAAACTCAGGTGTTGTAAGTACTTCCTTTTGCAAACGAATACACCATCCACACCAATCACTTCCAGTAAAAAAAAGTAATAATGGTTTTTTTTCTTTATTAGAAACTTTAGTAGCTTCTTTTACATCTGTGTACCATTTTAATTCTTGCGCTTGAGAAATGCTGATCCCAATAAAGAAAAATGCAACTAAAAATATTTTTTTCATCTATTTAATTTTTTAATCAATGTCAAATTTATAAAAAACTGAGCTTTATTATCCCAAAAACATATTTATTTAATACAAATTTATACAAAAATAACGCCAAAAGTTATCTACTACTTTACTTCTTGCATTAATTTTTTTACCAAAGGAGAAATCAGTATTAAAATTATCCCGGCAATCAAAGCATAAACACCTAATTGTTTGTACCCTTCAGCATATACATTTAATTTTTCAAGGTTGGTAGCATGTTCAGAAGCTTCTGCTATATTGGCACCTAATAGACCCGCAAAATACTGACCATAAGCACTAGCTAAAAACCACATTCCCATGATTACAGCTTGCGTTTTTAAAGGTGATAGTTTTGTCATCGCAGACATACCAATCGGTGACAAACAAAGTTCCCCAAAAGTAATAACAAACCAACCAAAAGTAAACACACCTAAAGAAGTTCTACCATCTGATCCTGCAAAGAATTTGGTATAGTAAAATATCCAAAAACCCGCCGCAAGAAATAAAAATGCTAATCCAAATTTAATTACAGTATTAGGCTCCATTTTTCTTTTTGCCATCCATAACCAAACCAATCCTACTAAAGCTGCAAAACCAATTACAAAGAAAGAATTCGCCGAATTATTCACTCCATTTGGACTCAACGGCACTCCAAGAATAGTATTGTTCAGATTATTTACTGCGAAAATACTCAATGATCCTCCGCTTTGTTCGAAAAATGCCCAAAAGAAAATAGAGAATATGATAAAAATTAAAGCCGCAAACAGTTTCTTATTTTCTTCTTTTGAAAAGTTTTTCATTTCATATAATAAATATAAAATGGAAGCCGGACCAATAAACATCATAAAATAATCCGTATAAACTGTATTGGCAACCATAATAATAATCACAGGAATAATCAACAATGAACCAAGATACGTTAGCCTTTCCATTTTTTTCTTTTTGGAACTATCGATGTTCGCTAATGGGGAAAGTCCAATTGTTCCTAATGTCTTTTGAGTTTGTGTAAATGTCAAAAGACTAATAATCATTACAATTGCTGCAAAACCAAAACCAACATTCCAGCGCAAATGTTCAGGAACCATCGATTGCCACATAGAACCTTCAGCAACCGCTATACAGATATACCCTCCAATTAATGCACCAAGATTTACTCCCATATAAAAGAATGAGAACCCTGCATCTCTTCTGGGATCTCCTTCTTGATATAGCTGTCCAACCATTGAAGAAATATTGGGTTTAAAAAATCCAGTTCCAACAATAGTAAATCCTATTCCGATAAAAAATAAGCTTTTTGGATCAATTGCCAAGATAACACTTCCAATAATCATTAAAATTCCTCCCCAAAATAATGATTTTCTTAATCCCAAAATTTTATCAGCAAACAATCCACCAATAAAAGTAAAAGCATATACCCACGCTTGTGTTGCCCCATATTGTAGATTAGCAACTGTATCATTCATGCCTAATTGACCAACCATAAATACAACTAACATCCCTCTCATTCCGTAGAAACAAAAACGCTCCCACATTTCACTAAAAAACAAATACCACAATTGTTTAGGATATTTTCCTTTAAAATTTTGAATTTGTTCTAAACTTAAATCTTCTTTCATTGTAATTATTTTGAGTGTGATAAATAAAAAACATCATCACTTTGATGGAATCAAAAGGATGATGTTTTTAAGTATTTTTTATTTTATAGCATTATCTAACACCGTGCATCATTTTTTTCAAAAACGGAGTTAATAAAAATAATAATATTGCAGCTAGTCCTGTCAACGAAACAAAAACCATAAAAAATTCGAATAAATTATGAATTTCAAAACCAACAAAAACTGGATTATGATCCATAATTTGATTTTTATCTAATAATTGTAATTGCTCTGCTGTAGGTGTTATTTTTTTGTCCAAAACAGCCTGTAAATCAATACCCAATTCTTTTGCTTTAGCAAATTTATCTCCCGTCGCTGGCAATATAGCTCCTAAAGTTCCTGCTAAGGCATATCCAGATGCATTCGACAAGAAAAACACTCCGTATAATAATGAAGAAAAACGTTTTGGCGATAATTTTCCAACCAATGATAAACCAATTGGTGAAAGACAAAGTTCTGCACAAGTGTTTAATAAATACAATAGAATCAACCATTTTACAGCCAATAATCCAGAGTTACCTAAATCTTTTACCTGATTGGCAATCATAAAGAAACTGATAGCAATTATTAACAACCCTAAAGCCAATTTTACTGGAGAAATTGGTTCTTTATCATTGGCTCTTAATTTATCCCACAACATACTAAACGGAACGGCTAATGCGACAACAAACATTCCATTAAAAATTTGAACCATTGAAGCCGGCATTGCCCAGCCAAAAAAGTCTCTATCCGTTTGATTATCCGCTATAAAAGTTAAAGATGAACCCGCTTGCTCAAATGCAGCCCAAAAGAAAATTATGAAAAAAGAGATAATATAAATAACCCAAATTCGGTCTTTCTCAACTTTAGTCAATGAACTATCCGACAAAATCAATCCTGCCAAAGTAATACCACAGGCATAGATAATTGGGTAAATAATAGTTTTTACAACATTATCTCCATCTACTGAAAAATGAAATAAAAAGAACATTCCAATAAAAGCGACTACTGAAACCATTAATGCTTTAGGAGAAAAAACAGCACTTTGCGCCTCTCCCTCTTCATAATCAGATGATTCATTTTTAGAAGGCAGTCCACCTAATGGCTTTCCTTCTGGAGTAACAACATATTTATTTTTTAAGACATAAAACACCAACGTTCCTATAAGCATTGCTATCGCAGCAGCAAGAAATCCCCATTTAAAAGCGTGAATATCTCTAACACCGCCTACGCTTTTTACATCTCCTACTAATGGACAAATGAATTGACCAAGAAAAGCTCCTATATTAATTCCCATATAGAAAATAGTAAAGGCTGTGTCCAATTTGCTTTTTTCTTGCTTTGGATACAAACTCCCTACCATACTAGAAATATTTGGCTTGAAAAAACCATTTCCAAAAATGATTACTCCTAACCCAGAATACATAATGGCTGTAGCTAAACCTATATTATCTCCAAAAATACTTGCACTGGTAAATAATAATAACTGACCAATAGCCATTAACAATCCACCAAGCAAAATACAATTTCTATTTCCAAAAAAACGATCTGCAATAAAACCTCCTAACATTGGAGTCAAATAACAAAGACCCAAAAAACCTCCATATATCAAAGAAGCATCTTCTTCTTTCATCAATAAAGAATTTACTAAAAATAGAGTCAACAGGGTCCGCATTCCATAGAAGTTGAAACGTTCCCACATTTCGGTTCCAAATAACACCCAAAGCCCTTTTGGATGTGCAGTATTCTTTTGAGTTTCAGTCATATTTTTGGGGTATTTATTTTTGTATTTGCGATTAGTATTATAAATTTTCTTTTATAAAGTTAGTCATTTTATTATATAATTGAATTCTTGTTTTTCCTCCATAAATTCCGTGATTTTTGTCTGGATAAATTTGAGAATCAAATTGCTTATTAGCTTGAATCAATGCTTCCATCATTTGCATCGTATTTTGTACATGCACATTATCATCACCAGAACCATGAATTAATAAAAACTTCCCTTTTAATTTACTAACATGGTTTATTGGGGAATTTTGATCGTAACCACTAGCATTTTCTTGTGGAGTTTGCATATATCTTTCTGTGTAAATACTGTCATAAAAACGCCAGTTGGTTACAGGAGCCACAGCGATTGCCATTTTAAAAACATTAGCTCCTTGAAAAATACAATTTGATGCCATAAATCCACCATAAGACCATCCAAAAATACCAATTCTTGATGCATCAACATAAGGATAAGTTCCTAACACTTTTGCGGCGTCTATTTGATCTTCAACTTCATATTTTCCTAATTGCAATTGTGTCACTTTTTTGAAATCAGCACCTTTATAACCAGTCCCTCTGCCATCAACACATGCAACAATATAACCTTGTTGTGTTAACATCATAAACCAATAATCATCTGCAGCATTCCAATCGTTATTAACTTGCTGTGATCCTGGTCCAGAATATTGATACATAAAAACTGGATACTTTTTTGAAGCATCAAAATCTTTTGGCTTCATAATCCAAGCATTTAGTTCGTTTCCTTTTGCCGTTTTTAAAACAAAAAATTCTTTAGAAGGTAAATTATAAGACTTTAATTTAGAAGTAAGTACTTGGTTATTTTCGATAACTTGAATTTCTTTACCTACTTTAGACTCATTTAACGTATAAGTTGTAGGCTGAGAAGTGCTTGAAAAAGTGTTAATAAAGAATTGAAAATTAGGGCTAAAAGTCGCCATATTTGTACCCGTATTTTTAGACAAACGCACTTTGTTTTTTCCGTCTATTCCTATGCGGTAAATATCTCTGTTGATAGAACCATTTTCTGTAGATTGATAAAAAATGGTTTTTGTTTTTTCGTCGAAGCCGTAGTATGAAGTAACCTCCCAGTTTCCTTTTGTAACTTGATTTTTAAGTTTTCCAGTTTTATCATAGACGTAAATATGATTAAAACCGTCTTTTTCACTTGTCCAGATAAAACTATTATCTTGTAAAAAAGTAAGATTGTCTGTATCGACAAAATCTATATATGCTTTATCTTTTTCGTTCAGAACCACTTTAGCAACACCAGTTGTTGCGTCAATAAATAGCAAATCCAAATTATCTTGGTGACGATTAAGCACTTTCGCGGACAAAATGTTAGCATCATTCGTCCATTCTATTCTTGGAATATAAAAATCCGTGTAGTTTCCTAAATTTATGTTTTTAGCCGTACTCGCATTTACATCATAAATATGTAACGAAACTAGCGAATTTTTCTCTCCTGCCTTAGGATATTTGAAAGTCTCAATTGTTGGATACAAACTTTTTTCAAAAATAGACATTGAAAATTCCGGAACTTCACTTTCGTCAAAACGAATATAAGCTACTTTTTTACTGTCTTTACTCCAATCAAATGCCCGCACAAAAGCGAATTCTTCTTCATAAACCCAATCCGTAATACCATTTATGACAGCATTTTTCTTTCCATCCGTAGTAATAGCCGTTGATTTTTTGGTCGCTATATCATAAACATATAAGTTGTTATCTTTAGCATAAGCAATTTTATTTCCATCAGGAGAAAAAGTTGGTTCTTGCACCTTAGAATCAAAAAGCTTAGTTAGAGTTTTGGTTGTAAGATCATATAAAAAATAATCAGCAATAAAAGAATGGCGGAAAATTTTATCCAAATTACAAGCGATTAAAATCTTTTTTTCAGAAGCATCAAACGTATAACTATCTATTCCATCAGCAAGCGCTGCAAAATTTTTAGTATCAATTAAGTTTGATTCTTTTTTTAAAGTTGCAAAATCATACAAATCGATTTGCATACTTCTAGTTGTTCTATCAAAATTCAATACCGTATATTGATTGGTATTTTGCAATGATTGTAATTCATCCATTCCATTGGCACGAAAAGCACCTGTAAAAATCTCATCAATAGTGATTTTTTGTTGTCCAAATACAGATACACACAAAAAGAAAAATAACGCAGTAATCTTATTAGAATTCATATATAGGTAAAATTTGTTTCATATAGAAGGCTTTAGAATTGCCTATTATAACTTGTATATACATAATAGTATTAACGAATTTATAGCAAAGCTTTTTTATTATATCGATTAAGTTATAAAAACGACAATTTTAGTGAAAATTTTACAATTAAAACACTTTTATGCTGTTAAATGTTATAAAAAAACATTTTTAACAGTCCTTATGAATGTTTCTCAACAACTGAATAAATACCAAACATTCTTCCTATTAAATATGTTATATTAAAAATTACACACAAAACAGTAATGAAAGTAAATTTTCACAGCTCATGTGATTGAAAATAATTTCAACACTATTCATAATTCAAAATCTTCTTTTTTTGAGAAAATCAATCCTCTAATTTTCAAAATAAATCCACAAAATCAATTGCAACAAAAAAATAAATGAATGTGTATCTTTGCCCTATAAAGCTATAATCTATTTTGTATGAACAACGCGGTTGCTGGATTTTCTAAATTATCCAAAGAAGAAAAAATAAACTGGATTGCTAATCACTATTTTTCAACTCCAAGTGAAGCAGTTACATTACTTAAAAACTATTGGAATGCTGACGAAAAAATTCAGAAACTACACGATGAATTCATAGAAAACACCATCTCGAACTTTTACATCCCCTTGGGTGTGGCTCCCAATTTTTTAATAAATGGAAAATATCATACCATTCCAATGGCAATTGAAGAGAGTTCAGTAGTAGCAGCGGCTTCAAAAGCAGCCAAATTCTGGTCTACTCGTGGCGGATTTAAAGCAACCGTTATTGATACCGAAAAAATAGGACAGGTTCATTTTATCTATAAAGGAGACCCATCAAAATTAGCATTATTCTTTAGCCAATTAAAATCAAAATTATTTGATGCAACCGAAAATATCACCAAAAACATGCAAAAGCGTGGCGGTGGAATTTTGGATATCATCCTAAAAGACAAAACTGATTTACTTGACAATTATTTTCAACTCCATGCCACTTTTGAAACAAAAGACAGCATGGGAGCCAATTTCATCAACTCTTGTTTGGAAGTATTTGCCAAAACATTAAAAGAAGAAGCCCACACTTTTGAGCAATTTTCAGAAGAAGAAAAAAATATAGAAGTGGTCATGAGCATCCTTTCCAACTATGTTCCAAATTGCATAGTTCGCGCTGAAGTATCTTGCCCAATAGAAGATTTAGTTGAGAAACACATCGAAAATCCACAAGATTTTGCAACCAAGTTTATACAAGCCGTTCAAATTGCCGAAGTCGAACCTTTCCGTGCAGTAACCCATAATAAAGGAATCATGAACGGAGTCGATGCTGTTGTTCTTGCCACAGGAAATGATTTTAGAGCCATTGAAGCTGGTATTCATGCTTATGCTTCAAAAGATGGACAATATTCTAGCTTATCCCATGCCAAAATAGAAAATGGAATATTTAGTTTTTGGATGGAAATTCCTTTAGCACTAGGAACTGTCGGCGGCTTAACATCACTTCATCCTTTGGTCAAACTATCATTGGAGATGCTCGAAAAACCTTCCGCCAAAGAGCTGATGCAAATAGTCGCAGTTGCAGGATTGGCACAAAATTTTGCTGCATTACGTTCCCTGACCACCACCGGAATTCAAGATGGACACATGAAAATGCACTTAAATAATATCCTCAACCAATTTGAAGCCAATGAAGAGGAACGTCTTTTAACAAAAAAACACTTCAAACATCATGTCGTTTCACATAGTGGAGTTGTAGATTTTCTAGAAAATTTAAGGAAATAATTATTTTTATTAAGAGCTATTCCCGCTATTCGTTACAATCTTTTGTGCCGAACACCGGCACAAAAGGATTTCCACTACTATCGGGGCTAAAAAAACAAAGTCAATTATAAAAAACATAATCTTATTTCATATTCTTTTCAAATGAAAACAACTTACTACAGCAACGGCAAACTTTTAATAACAGGAGAATATCTCGTTCTTGATGGCGCAAAAGCATTAGCCTTGCCAACAAAGTTTGGACAAAACCTGATCGTTGAAAAGAATAATAATGAAGGAATTAAATGGACAAGTTATGATTCCGATGGAAGCGTTTGGTTTGATGAAACAATTCCGTTTTCTGCAATTACTTCTACAACTTCTTTTGAGAAAGAATCGATAAAAAATATCTTAATTACCATTTTGAGAACAGCCTACCAGCTCAATCCGAATGAGCTTTTAAATTCGCAAGGCTTCATCGTATCAACTCAATTAACTTTTCCAAGAAAATGGGGTCTCGGAACGTCTTCTACATTAATAAATAATATTGCACAATGGTTCAAAATTGACGCTTTTACACTGCTAAAAAACAGCTTTGGAGGTAGTGGCTATGATATAGCTTGTGCTCAAAATAACAATCCTATTCTATACCATATTGCCCAAGAAAAACCTATTGTTGAAAAAGTAAAATTTAACCCTAACTTTTTATCAGATCTTTATTTTGTTTATCTCAATAAAAAGCAAAGTAGCAAAAGTGCGATAGCTTCTTATAAAGAGAAAAAAAATGATTTGGAAACTCAAAGAGAAATTATAAATCAAATAACACAAACAGTTTTAAACGCTGAAAATGAATTGTCTTTTACAGAAGCACTAGAAAATCACGAAAAAATACTGAGTACTATCCTTGAAACCAAAACGGTTAAAGAAACTTTATTTCCAGATTTTAAGGGAACTATAAAAAGCCTTGGAGCTTGGGGTGGCGATTTTGTATTAGTTGTTTCAGGAGAAAATCCTAAATCATATTTTTTAAATAAAGGATATGAAACAATTATTGATTATAGCGAAATGATTCTATAAATTACAATAGAAATTTATAAATCCATCAAATGCAATATTAATTAGATAGATTAATTAATTAACTTTTTTATTCTCACTAAATTTTGATGCCTCTAGTTGAATAGTTTCTTTTTCACTCTCGTGTGATTCAACAAGCGTCTTATGTAAACGCTCTGCCATCTTTTCAATACTAGATGTAATAGAATCGCAGACCAATTCCATTCTATGATGCTTTTCTTCTTTTATAGCATTCAAAACATCTTCAACAAAACTTTTGTCATATTTCTCAGAAACAGAGTCATGTGTATTTGTTAGTCTAATAACATCATCATTACTAAACACAGTAACTCTAAAGTGCTGTTCTTCATTACTCAAATAATATTTTCCTCCTAATTCGTCACAGTTTATATCTGTGGTACTAAGTTTCAATAACTCAGTAATTATTCCAAAAATATGATTCTCAATTTTGGAATACTCTTTCGGCTTTTTTTTAAAAAAACTAAACATACAAATTATTTTTTAATTAAAATATTCCAAGTAATCCATCTTCATTTTATAGAAATAACAGTATTTATACGACATTATTACTTTAAAATTTCTGTAGCAAATTAATGACAAATTTTTCAATAAGACAAATTCTCTAGATTATATACCAAAAAAAACTTTTAACGGCAATATTTTTCAAAAAAAGAGACACAAAATCTTATAATAAAAAATCCTTAACCTACTGAATCCTTGAAACATATCATTTGCACTAAATAATTTATATAGCGCAAATTATTCAAACACAGTAAAGATTATCCAAAGAAAAGCCTGATACTTGCAGTTTAAAGTATCAGGCTTTTCTTTTGTATGATATAAAATTACTTAGTAATTAAAATCTTTTCTGTTGTCTTTGATGTCAGCATCTTCTTTCAAAGCTGGCAATACTCGATTTGCATCTGAAGCGCTTTGTGCTTTTAATTTAGCTACATTATCAGCATAGCTTTTTAAAGCTGGAGCTTTTACTGTACTTGTATTTTTCACTACGTAAACCCCAGTAACTCCTTCAATTGGTGCAGAAACTTTATTTGCACCCAAAGCGAATGCATTTCCAACTACTTTAGCTTCTTGCCCAACACCACCAGGTAAAACTGGATTTTCTAAAGTAATATCTGTTGCTTTTTGAACAGTAGAACCTGTCGCTTTTGCAATCGCCTCTAATGAACTTCCGTTCATTTTAGCTTTTAACAATTCCGCTTTTTTCTTGTTTTTAAGAATTGATTCTACATACGGTCTTGCTTGTTCAACTGGAACTAATCCTGAATTATCAATAGACTTAAGTTTAGCAATTACATGCCCTAAATTAGCCACTTCAAATCTTTTAACAGTTCCTTCTTTAGTATCTTTCTCAAAAGCCCATCTTACAATAGTCCTTTGATTTCCTAAAGGTCCAAAATTTTCATCCATTCCTTTTACAGAAACAGCTGGAGATACAGTAAGTCCTTCTGTTTTTGCAACAGTATTAAAATCTTTATCCGCAACTTCCATTTCGAATTTAGTTGCTTTTTCAAATACTTTATCAGAAGTAGCTTCTGAAGCTTCAATTTTTTGAGCTACAGTTGCTAAACGCACACCGTCTTGTTTATCAGTAACTTTAATAATGTGGAAACCAAAAGGCGTTTCAACCAATCCAATTTTTCCAATTCCGTTATTAAAAACAAAATCATTAAAAGGTTTTACCATTTGATTTGGTCCAAAATAACCTAAATCACCTCCTTGTTGAGAAGAAGAATCATCAGAAGCTGTAAAAGCTAACATTAAAAAACTATCTGGATTTGCAATTACTTGAGCTAAAATAGCTTCTGCTTTTGCTTTTGCTTCTGCTTTAGTTCTTTTTTCTTTTTGATTAGGAACCTGAGTTCCTTCATAACTAATAAGGATATGACTTGCTTTAGCATTTACACCTGCTTTTTTACCTAAAGATTTAGAAATACAGTAGTATTTACCATAAACATAAGGTCCGTAAATCTCTCCATGTGCTAAATTGTATAATTTGTCTGCATCAACAGCTGGCAAATCTTTTTTAGCCACATAAGTAGAATCATAAGGCAAATCTGAATTTGAATTTACAAATTCCGCAATATTTTTAGCCGTTTTAAATCCAGCCAAAGTATCGTTTTTACCAGTTGCTTGGTTATACTCTACTCTTCCAGACAACAATGAAGTAAGTTTAGTTTTAACATCATTAATATCTGCAGCAGACGCTTTATCTTCTACCAAAACGTACTCAACACTACGAGTTTCTTCTGACTTGAATTTCTTTGGACTCGCTTTCATATACTCTAATACATCAGCATCAGTAATTTTTACTTCACTGTCTTTGATGGTAGAAAACAAACCAGCAACATAATCAAAATTAACTTTGTTAGTCGCTAATTCATAATTGAATTTCCCTTCGCTTTCAGTTGTGTAAATACCCGATTTAATCAAAGTATTATAGATTTGAAATTTTGCATTCAATTCTGCATCTTTTTCTCTATCTTTTAAGTATTGAGCTTGCTCAGGATTTGATTTAAAATATTCTTTAAATTTTGCAACATCAAACATCCCTGCTGCGTTCAAAAACATTGGGTTTTTACCAATATTTTGATCTCCTTTAAGAATATCCATGATATGTTTCTCTCCTACTCTTAATCCTAATTTATCAAATTCGGCAGATAGCAAAGCGATAGTCACTTCTTGATCCCATACTCTTCTAGACGCTTCTGTTGCAGAAATTCCTTGCCCACTTTTCTCGACATTACTCACTTTAAGTCTAAAGTCTTCAAATGCGATATCTTTTCCATTGATACTTCCAACATCCTTTGAGCTTTTACCAAAATTCCCTTTTGTAAAAAGATCTTGTATAATAAATGAAAATAATGCTAGAGCAATAACTCCAATCATTATAGCGGAATGTTGTCTAATTTTTGATAAAACTGCCATTGTATATTATTATTTATTTTAAAATTTTGTTTGCGAAAATACAATTATCTAATTAATAATTATAGAACTACTGTTTTTTTTTTGTTTTTTTTTAATTAAAAAAAACAAACCTAGTCTTTGATTGTCATTTTAACCAATTCAATCTTCTTATTTGTTGCTTCTTCAATGGTAAAATGAAAATTTTCAATAGTGATTTCATCATTATTTTGAGGAATTTCCTTGGTAAAATTTACGATAAATCCTCCTAGCGTTCCATAGGAATCACTCTCTGGAATTGCCAATTTATAAGTTTGATTCAAATATTCCACATCTAAGCGCGTAGAGAATAAAAAGGAGTTATCAGCCAATTCTTTTTCAATTAATTTCTCATCTAAATCGTGTTCATCGTCAATTTCCCCAAAAAGTTCTTCAACAATATCTTCAATCGTCACAATCCCGGATGTTCCACCGTATTCATCCAAAACTACCGCTACGCTTTTTCGTTTTTTGGTCAATAAGTTCATTGCATCTTTTACAAAAATAGTTTCTGGAATAAATTCTACAGAAATTACAATTTCCGCAATACTGCTTGGTTTTTTAAACAAATCAAAAGAATGTACATACCCAATAATATCGTCTAATGAATTTTGGTAAACCACCATTTTAGAATAACCTGTTTCAATAAATAACGCTTTAAGATCTTCTACCGACTCTTTTACATCAATAGCAGCAATTTCTGTCCTTGGAGTCATAACATCTCTTGCTTTTACACCTGAAAAATCCAACGCATTTCTAAAAATTTGTATTTCTGAATCTACATCTTCATGATCTTCAACAGTACTCATTTGTTCGGTAATATAATTCCCCAATTCTATTTTACTGAAATAAAGCTGTACTTGATCACCTTCGGTTTTAAAAAATCTTTTTAAAACGAAATCTGAAATCCAAATTAAAAAAGAAGAAATAAAATAAAATACCTTATAAAAGAAATAAGCAGGTATTGCAAAAAACTTAATCAGTGAATTGGCATAAATTTGAAAAAAAACTTTAGGAAGAAATTCAGCCGTAATTAAAACTATTAAAGTTGAAACTACCGTTTGAATTAAAAGACTTGTCAATGCCGAAATATGCAATTCAAAGCGCAACAATAAACTCATCAATAATTCACCCATAAAAAAACCGTAAACCACTAATGCTATATTATTCCCAATAAGCATAGCTGCAATAAACTTGGATGGTTTCTCGGTAAGTTTAGTAAGTGTTCTGGAAAGAAAACTATCTTGTTTTTTCTCTAATTCAAGATAAATTTTATTGGAGGAGATAAAAGCTATCTCCATTCCTGAAAAAAAAGCACATAGTATTAAGCACAATATTATGATACCTATTTCCATTTTAATTAAGATTGTTTATTTCTATCTTCAAATTTTTTAGCAAACTTTCTTCTAAAGAAAAACATAAAAATAGCAAGTCCCGCAATAACAAAACTCAACAATGGAGTTTCAGTAGTATTCCATTTTGTATATCCATCATATAAAAAATAGATTCCAAAAGCCAAATATAAATAAGAAGTATATTTTAAAAAATTCATGTGTTTTGTTTTATATTATTCTGAGGATTCAATTTCCCCTTGTATTCGTTGTGAATTAATAGTTTTGAAATCTTTACTAAAATCAATTCCTTGACCTGTTGAACCATTTTTAGCATCGGTCAATTTATATTTTTTCTCTGTATAAAACCATTGATTTTTTTGATCGAAATACAATTGCTCCGTTTCTAGTATTTGCCCTGATTCAGAAGTGATTTTTACCTTCCCCTGTAAATCTATAATATTGGTTTGTTTATAAGAAATCGCATAATTGGACCTGATGAATGTTCTCTTCCCTTTATCATCATAAATAGTCACATCTACACCCTTAGGAAATTCTGTAAATGCAAAATCGACATTGGAGTAATCGAACATTTTTGGACTCACCAATATAGATTTTATTTTCCCAGAATCAGTATATTTTAAATTCACAAAATCAGCATCCCCACTTGGAACAAATTCGGAATAGTCATTTTTATGAACTTCTTTAAAATTACTTTCACAACCAAAAAAAACACCTATAATGATGAAAAGCGATAAAACAAATGAAACATCCTTATTTAAAAAAATCATAGTATGTATTTAAACAGCACAGAAGAATCTTTTCTCCGATTCAAAATTAGTCAATTTTTCTATGCCCAAACCATTTGTCGTTAAGAGAAAAACTCACCGAAAGACTAAAATAATTCTCCTGAACCAATCCATGAGAAGTTGTACCTCTTTGTCCATATTCTAAACCGATGTTTGCATTAGAGATACTTCCAAGAATTGGTAAACCCATTCCGAAAGTAATTGCTTTTTCGTTAATTTCTTCAGCGTTGATTACCGTTCCTGTTTTGGTATATTTCAGACCTCCTCTGTAAACTATCTTTTGATAATATTTTGAAAAAAGATTATTATTAGGAACATAAAACCCTCCTAAACTATAACTAGAATATTTACCATAAGTAACATTATCTGCAGTATTATAGTCATTGGCTAATTTTCCAACATTTTGAAAAACCAACTGTGTTCCTAACAACCATTTCCTAGTTTCACCTACTCCAAAACCAAAAGTTACTTTTTGAGGAATTTTCAAATCGGTTCTAATTTCTTTTTCAGCTAAAGCATCGTAAACGGCAACATCATAATTAGCATTATAAGTCACTGTCGAAACTGTTTTAGTATTTGTAGAAGATAGTATTCCTTGAGGAGCGTATGTAAAACTAGTATACAAGTTAGTTTTTTTATGAATTTTGTACTTATACATTGCTCCAAAATTAGCAGAAAACCCATTCAAATCAGCTTTATTTTTTTCTTCGGTTCCAATCAAAACACCCGTTAAAAATTCTAAATTTGAGTTATTGATTCTTCCAAAATTATACTGTATATCACCTCCAATTAATAGATTAGGAATGATTGTGTATCCCAATGAAAAAAAGGCTTTGTTTAACCCACCAGTCCCTTTCAACACATTATTATTACCATCTATCTCAGGATTAGTTGATTGGATATTATATCCCACTGAGGTATACGGCAACAATCCAAATCCAACCCCTATTTTTCCTAAAGGTAAAGCTACTGCCAAGTAATCTATAGTAGTTCTTTGTGCATTATCGCTTTTCGAATCCGTTTTCAATTGAGTAGATGTATAATTCAATGCAATGGTAAAAGCAGTAAACCTCATAGCTGCAAAACTCGCAGGATTCAAAATATTTATATGAAGACTGTCTTGTTCAATATTCAACCCTCCCATAGAACGATTTTCAAGATTTCCTTTAAATCTGGCCTCCCCAATTCCAAAAAAAGAATAAGGTGAAGCTGATCCACTTTGAGCATTAGACATTAGTGAAAAAAAGAAACATGCAATAACAATAATTTTTTTAATCATTTTCTATTTTATATTGAAAAATTTGGTTCAAACTTTCTAACAGAAAATTTGAATTGGCAAATATGGTATTTTTTAATCGTTTAGCCAAAAAAACTGCATCTCCACCAGTTAAAATTATTATAAAATTTGAGTTCAATGCTTTATATTCCTCTATAAAACCGCTTATTTCATAGACCAATCCATTTACCACTCCAGAATGCAACGATTCTGAGGTTGATTTACCTATAAAATATTCTGGATCTTCTAATTGCAATAAAGGAAGTTTTGCCGTAAAGTCATGCAAAGCTTTGTATCTCAAAAGTAACCCAGGTGAAATTGCTCCACCCTGATAATTATTTAATTCATCGACAAAATCATATGTAATACAAGTACCTGCATCAATAACTAAACGGTTTTGATTCGGAAATTGAAGTGTTGCACCTGCAGCAAGCACCATTCTATCCACACCTAAAGTTTGAGGTGTCTTATAACGATTAACAAATGGAAATAAATCATTATGAGAAACGAAATGAACACCAACAAGGTTTTCAAACTCTAAAAAAACATCTTTTTCAACATCAGAAACCGAGGAAACAACTAAATAAGTTACCTCTTTATATTTTTTTAAAATATTTTTAATTTTTTTTGAAAGCTCTGTTTTAAAAAAAACAAAAATTTCTAAAATTGTATCGCCCTCAAATACAGCAGTTTTAATCCTGGTATTTCCAACATCAATAGCTAGAATCATAATTCATATTTAACGATGCGAAGATACGAATTGATTTTTTTTAAAAATTGTTTTGGATAAATTAAAAATGGTTCTATATTTGCACCCGCGTTAGCATGGTGCCTTAGCTCAGATGGTAGAGCAATGGACTGAAAATCCATGTGTCCCTGGTTCGATCCCTGGAGGCACCACCAAAACCCACTAAGAAATTAGTGGGTTTTTTGTTTTTATTCCATTTTGGATCTAATAATAAAACAAAAAAGGGATCAATCCCAAAATCTGGGGAGGAATAATTAAAAAGTCTGATATTTGTAAAAAACAGCAAAGAATTGGAATCGTATATAGAATTATTGAAATTAATCTTACCCGAGTTTTTGATTGAAAATTTTAATCTTACTTCCTTCAAAAATTCAGAAGAAAATCTGCATCTGTATTTTGAGGAAAAAGCTACTGCTCCAAAAGAATTTGCTTCAATAGAATTAGTCTCAAAAGGCTTTTTGGATGAAATTACTATTCAGGATTTTCCTTTAAGAGGTAAGTTTGTCTATTTACATATTAAAAGACGACGTTGGACAAACAAAACTACCCAAGAAATCATTAAAAGAGATTGGACTTTAGTTGCCAAAGGAACCCGCATGACACATGAGTTTGCGGCTTTTTTAAAAGAAATTAATCGATAACAGCGCTATCGATTGTAACACCATTGGAGGTTTCTTCGGAATCAACGGTAAAAAACTTCAACGACAATATAAAAAACATCTGAGTTCCTTCAGTACTTGGGCTCCCCGAGAACATGCTCATCAATGGATTGTTTATCCTGAAAATATGGGTACACATTTGTCAATTGATGAAGTGGCTTTGTCTCAGGGAGAACTTTATACAATTGTAACCAACAAAACATTCAAGGGCAAAAAAGGTTCTTTAGTGGCTATTATTGCTGGAACTAAGGCTGATAAGGTCATAGAGCACATCTGTAAAATTGATTATAAAAGCAGATGCTGTGTCAAAGAAATAACACTCGATATGGCTAATTCTATGAAGCTAATTTCAAAGAGATGCTTCCCGAAAGCTATACAAGTTACAGATAGATTTCATGTTCAAAAATTAGCCTTGGAAGCATTACAGGAGATTAGAATCAAACATCGATGGGAAGCTATGGATTTTGATAACCAATTGATATTACAAGCAAAAAGAGAGAATAAAACATATGTCCCAGAGCTTTTACCTAATGGGGATTCTATAAAACAACTATTGGCAAGAAGCAGATATGTACTGTATAAATCCCGCGAAAAATGGACCCAGAACCAAAATGAAAGAGCTAAAATGTTATTTGGGCTATATCCAGATATAAAAACAGCCTATAACCTGGTTCAACAACTTCGAGGCATTTACAACAGCAACAATGATAAACACGTTGCCATGACTAAACTGGCACATTGGTACAGAAATGTAGAGGAATCTGGTTTTAAAAACTTTAATATCCTGCTCAACACCATAACTTTTAACTATCAGTCAATCTTAAATTATTTTGATAATAGAAGCACTAATGCTTCTGCGGAATCTTTTAATGCCAAAATAAAAGCATTTAGATCTCAATTCAGGGGAGTGAGAAAGATAGATTTCTTCTTATTCAGATTATCTAATCTTTTTGCCTAATCCCCAACTTTTGCACCTGATCCCAAAAAAGGATCTAATTCAAAATTCACCATTGCTAATATCTCTATTGCAAACGAGTATTCTATATATAAACCAACTTATATAAGGTAATAATTCCCTTAAATTTAAAAAAAGACATTCCTCTAAAATAAAGGAAGCTAATAATAATTATCGATTTGCTATAAATGATAATGGAGTTGGAATTAAAGAACAAAACATCGAAAAAATAATTATTATTTTTAAATAATTGAACAACAGAGAAAATGTCGTAAAACGAGAAAAACCTAACCATTTTCAAAAAGAATATTATTTTACATAAAGGAAATACCTAGGCAGAATCTTCGTTAAAACACGACACAATCACATACTTTACTATACAGAAAGTTTAGATTGATTACATCTAATATCTTAATTTTACACATTAAAATCCATAAAAATAACTAATGAAAAAATTAAACTCTGTATTGTTAATTGATGACGATAAAGCAATAAATTTTATCACCAAAATGCTCATCAAGAAAGCAAAAATAACAGATCATGTTGAAACTACATTAAATGGACAAGAAGCATTAGATTACTTAACTAACTCAGGAAAATACAAAAAAGCAGATGGAATATACCCACAACCTATGCTAATTTTTCTTGATATCAATATGCCTAATATGAATGGATGGGAATTTGCTGAAGCTTTTTCTAAATTGGATTCAAATCAAAAGGAGATACAAAAATTATTATGCTCACCAGCTCCATTAACCCAGATGACAAAGAAAGAGCCTTGAAACTTTCTGTAGTTTCAGGGTTTCAAAGCAAAATCCTTACAATGGAAGGGCTGACATCTGTTTTGGATGAATATTTTATCGGATAACCTGATCAAATCATCCATTAATATACTTAAAAAAATGTTTTTTAATTAAGAATAAATCATAAAATATAATTTTTTGTTAAATGTTATATTTTTTTACATATATTTATCCGATAATCGACAAAAAAAGGCACTTAGTCGATTATTTAAAAATAATGCAAATAAATATTTACTTGATAAAAGATAAAATATGACCCCAATTTTACTTAATCAATTACGGAGTATGATAACTTCTCCATTAATTTCAATGTTTTGCAAAAAATTTGAAGAGAATGAAGTTTTAATGAGAAAATCAATTGACACCAGTATCTGTTCGGTACTTATTGGTCTTAATAATGTAATAGATAATATTGTGTTATATAACGAAGTCGTTGAATCGATAATTTCTACCGAATTCTATAAAACAACAGAATATAATAACGGAAAAATATCTTCACTAAATTATTCATTTGAATATGAAGGCTTTAATTCTTTAAATTTAATTTTTTCGGTTAAAAAAGGACGCATATCCGAAATGATTTCTAATGAAATTGGTATCAAAAGTGAAACTGCCGGGGCCATTTTAAACTTTGCAGCTATGTTAATCCTGTCACATTTAAAAAACGAAAAACAACAAATTACAAATATTCAAGACTATTTAAACGCTGAAAAAAAAGCAATATTAAATACCGTTCCAGAAGGAATCAGAATCATCCTTGGATATCCTAATTTTGAGTGTGAAGACACATACTACTGTTCTGATACTTTAGTCAAAACAAAATTAAAACCTCATTTCTTTAGTAAAATTTTCAAATTATAATTAAAAAAATCCCATTTCACTTTTCTAAGTCAAATGGGATTTTTCTAAGTTAGAATTGGTTTTATATTATCCATGATATACTCTCGAAGCAACAATTTTATTTTCTTTTACAACCAGAACTTCAGCAACAAGCATATCCATCTCACCATCAACTGAACGCACATATTCCATAAATACGCGATCTGTATTAGCGGTTAAAGATGTTACTTTATAATGCAAACTAGGCAATCTGTCAAAAGCATCTTGCCACCAACTTCTTAGAGCTTCTTGTCCAACAACTAAACCTTCAGTTTCTGGTTTTCGTATTTTTAATTTTGGACTAAAGTGAGCTGCTTCCTCATCATATAAAGATAATAATTGTTCTAAATTATGGTCATTAAACGCCTCAAACCATTTATAAGCTATGGATTGTAATTTTTCTGTTGTCATTCCTTTCTCTATTTTTTACATTAAAAAATCCCTTTGCAAATGAATGAAAGGGATTTGAAATTTTATGATTTAAAAAAATTATACGTTTTTCAAATTGATAATTTCTTGTTCTGTAAGTAGCCTCCAATTTCCTCTCGGTAAATTTTTCTTAGTTAATCCAGCAAAAGCTACGCGATCAACTCTAAGAACATTGTATTGAAAATGTTCAAAAATAGCACGAACTACTTTTATATTAGAAGATTTTAATTGAATTCCTATTTCGCTTTTGGCTTCACCATCAATATAACTTACATCTTCAACCAAAACACGGTGTCCATCTAACACAAGTCCTTTATTTATTTTTTCTAAATCTTCAAATTTCAGATTTTTATCTAACGAAACTTGATAGATTTTAGAAGATTTTTGACTCGGTAAAGAGAATTTACGAATCATATCAGTATCATTAGTAAATACTAACAAACCTGTTGTATTCTTATCCATTCTACCAATAGGTCCGATTTTAGAGTTAGTAGAACCTTTAACTAGTTCTAAAACATTTCTATATTCCTGACCTTCATCGAGTGCAGTTGTAAAGTTTTTAGGCTTGTTTAATAAGATGTAGACTTTTTTCTCTGGAGTCAAAACAACACCATCAAAATTCACAACATCTCCAGGTTTTACCATGTATCCCATTTCGGTAACTGGAATTCCATTAACTTTTACATTACCTGATTGAATATAAATATCGGCATCACGTCTAGAGCAAGTTCCAGAATTTGAAATATATTTATTCAAACGGATTTCATCTTTTACCTTAGGTCTCTTTGGCGCTTGATTTGGTTTCTTTTCTACTTTATTAGCCTCTACTTCGGCAGCTTTAGTATTTATTTTTACTTTTTTAGGTCCCTGAGCCCTTTTTTGCATCGCAGGTTTTGGCTTATTGGAACTTGGTCTAGAACTAGTTGGTCTAGCACCACTTCTTTTATTATTGCCTTCCTTGTTATTCATAATATTCTATAATTTGGTGCAAAGATACTATTTATATCATTGCCAATCACAACTGCAAATCATTAAGTTATGATGACTAAACGTTAAGGTATTAAAGAATCATTTTTCTTCAAAAATAATTTTTAGGTGCCAATCTTTATAATTCGTTTTAATATTTTGATCCAAAATATTTTATGTGGTTTTTAAAAGAGTTTTTCTTGATCTCCTCAACTCTTCAGTAAAAAACAGCTTTCATTCTGTAAATATTTTATTAATTTTTAAAATTGTTTTTGCAATCTATTATTTATAAATTCGTGCATAACAGAAGATCTAAGAAGTCAGTATTGCTTTTAGAATTCCATTTATAAATAAAATCAACACTAAGTTCTATTATTATGAGTTTTGCAAAACCTATTTTAAAAAAGAGTATTCTACTATTTATCTTTATTATTCCCTTCATTAGCTATTCTTTTGCTTCTAACAAATTATCTATTTTTACAATTAACCAAATCAAACCAGAAATTGGTTTTATAGCGCATAACATGCCGTATGATTTCATTTATACTGATGGAGTTTATAATAATGGAGAAGGCAAGTGTAAATTCGAACAAAATTATGATGAACCAATTGAATGGGATAATTTTACCCTTGATTTTGATTTTTTTACCAATAAAAAAAGAGAGCAATGGCCAATAATGATGGGGACTGCTACCAGATCAATTGGTTTTTTACTTAACAAGAATATGACAATTGAGATCACGGCAAATAACCAAAAACAAACCTATCAAACTCAAGGTAGATATGAAACCAACAGATGGTATCATGTTAAAATTGTAAAGTTCAACAACAACACTGAGATATACCTTAATGAAACAAAAATCGGAGAATTTCAAATTCAAATTGACGAAGACGCAAAAAATAATTCCCAAAATAATATATCTTCTGTAAACTATTCCAACGGAATTGCTTTTGATGGAGGCCTAAGAAATATCATTTATATCAAAAATGGAAATCTTGAATTTTCTGAAAAAATCCATAAAAAATACGCTTCGAAATATAATGACGAAAATCTAGTATTTTCAAAAACTGAAAATGTCTTTCAAAAAACAAATGAATACAAACTATTGAACCTTAACTGGAAATCCTTTAAAGTTCAATTTGACTACATACATACCGATGATGAAAATAAATTAATCATTGGAGACAAATGGAAAATTATTGATTTTCACACTATAAACGATACTGCTTCAATTTCAATAAACAATAATCGAATCAGTTATTTAAGTGCTTTACAATTAGTTCCAGAACATAAATATAAAATTGAAATCATAATTAACAATGATCTGTTACAAATGTCGATAGATGATAACGTTATTTTGACTACTCGATTTGACTATTATAATGAAAAAATATTAGAAACAGAAAACGAAATTTTTGTGATTTCTAAAAAAGAGAAGCCATCAAATATTTTTAAAAGTTTGACAGTTGCAAACAATGTTATTCCTAAAAAGATTACAAACCCTTCTTTAACTTTCCAGAAAAATAATAGCTCAATTGACACAATAAATGAAGGAGTATTAGAAGCATTATTCATACCTCCATTCGAATTAAACATAAAAGAGATTGATCCTAATAATGAATTTGCTTTTACAAAAAGTATTTCAGGATTCAATACTGATTCATTTGAAATGGATTTTGACTTTTTAACCAATAACAAACAAGAACAAGATTTAATTGCTTTAGGAGTATATACTAAATATTCTGAAATTGATTTATCAATTGTAGATAATCATTTGATTTTTAAAACTAACAACAAAAAATCAATCATTAAACCTTTCAATTCTAATACTATTAAAAAAAACTGGAATAATTGTAAAATAACATATGAAAACGGATTCCTAAAAATTTATCTCAACAACATTAAAACACATGAAATAAAATTTAAATTTCAGGAACAATTTTATAAATCAAAATTGCTTTCAATAAGAAACACTTTTGTAGGGCAGTTTAAAAATCTTTATATATATGAATCTGTCAAATAATGTCCGTAATTAAAGATTGCCTCATTTCTCATAAATAATCGATTAAATTATTCCTCTTGTGATTAATAAAGGACTGGAAAACAAATTAAATCGACAGCAATATTTTTTTTCCGTGCCATAAAACACTTGGGTTAATCAAAACAATACAAAAAACACCAGCTACAATAAGGAATTTCAATAAATTGTGGAGCATTACATACTGAGCCTTAGTATGCCATTTCCATAAATACAACAGAAAAAAAATCAAAACTATAAAGCCAAAATAAAAGTAAATATCCATGTATCCAACATCATAAATATTGATTAAAAAATAAACAGGCAAAACAGTTAATAATGTCAATCCAGTAATTATTTTTTTGGATGTGTCTTCTCCATAAATAATTGGAATGGTTTTGTAATCATTGGCAAAATCTCCTTTTAAATTTTCTAAATCCTTTATCATTTCTCTAATTAAGATCAACAAGAACAAGAAAATACCATGCGAAAGTACCACTGCAAGTTTACTACTATTGCTTTCGATTTCATACAAAGGCATTCTTAAATAATAATACCATAAGATTCCAAAAAATGGAAGGACTGCTAAAAATGCCGCCATTAAATTTCCAATTAAAGGATACCTTTTAATTTTATGGGAATAAAACCAAATCAGAAAGATATAAGATGAGTAGAATAAAAAAGCTTTAAAAGAAACAAAAAAAGCAATTATAGCCACAAAAAAATTAAGGCTAAAATACACTTGTAACTTCGTTTTTTGACTCACCAAGCGATCCAATTTTGATTTATTCGGACGATTAATTAAATCTTTTTTACTATCATAAAAACTATTGATAATATAACCAGAAGCAATAGTCAAACTAGAACACATCACAATAATAAAAAGACGAAAATCTAATAATATTGACAAAGCTCTTTGCTCTGGAGCCAATATAAAGATAGCCGATAAATATTGTGCTAAAGCTATAATGGGTATATTATAACCTCTAACGACAGAGAATAAACTGATAATTTTTAATATAAAAAGTTTATGCTTTCTGCTTAACATGGAATTTGTTTAGATTTTATGGGGCGTTTATTATTATTAAATATTAAAACTGATAAACTACTTCCAATTTAAAGTCTTTCAACGATGCTTTAGCTTTCTCTAAATTTTCTGTAAAACCTAATATATAACCGCCGCCGCCAGAACCGCACAACTTCAAATAATAATCATTTGAATCAATTCCTTCTTGCCAAATTCCGTGAAATTGTTCAGGAATCATTGGTTTAAAATTATTCAAAACAACTTTTGATAGTTTTTTAGTATTTTCAAATAATGACTTCATATCGCCACCTAGGAAATTCTCCACACAAGCATCTGTATATTTTACAAATTGATTCTTTAACATCGTACGAAAACCTTGGTCTTTTAGGTTTTCCATAAAAATATTAACCATTGGAGCCGTTTCGCCCACTATTCCTGAATCTAGTAAAAATACCGCTCTTTTCCCATCAAGACTTTGAGTAGGGATTCCTGTCGCTTCAATATTATCTTTTGAATTTATTAAAATTGGAATACTCAAATAACTGTTCAATGGATCAAGTCCAGAACTCTTTCCATGGAAAAAACTCTCCATTTGAGAAAAAATTGTTTTTAACTTTAATAATTTTTCACGAGTTAAATTTTCTAAAACTGTGATTTTATGTTGAGCATATTTATCATAAATAGCCGCTACCAAAGCGCCACTACTACCTACTCCATATCCTTGCGGAATACTAGAATCAAAATACATTCCTGTTTGAACATCATTATTTAAAGCCTCCAAATCAAAAGTTACTAAATCAGGTTGCTCTTTTTGTAATTTTTCTAAATAGACAACAAATCGTTTCAAATGCCCATTTGAATCTATTGCTTCAGCAGTAGGATTAGTGTTTTTCTTTAAGGCTCCGTTGTAAAAATTATAAGGTATTGATAATCCTTTGGAGTCACGAATAATTCCGTACTCTCCAAAGAGTAATATTTTTGAATAAAATAAAGGTCCTTTCATGTATTTTTTTTAATTATCAATTGGGGTTGGCAATTATATTGTTTATTTTAAAAATCGACTACATCTCCACGATTTTCATTTTGTATTCCGATGTTTATTTCTTCCTGCTGTTCGGGCGTTAATTCCTCCCAAACCTCTTTTTCTTTTTCTTCAAAAACAGCACTAATTTTCTTTAGAAGATTAATATCCTTTGTCTTTACTATCTTCTTGATTAATTCTAATTTTTCAGCATTCAAGTCCATGATTGTGTCAATTAAAACCTAAATATACAAAAATAAACAATCAACTCAACAAAGCGCCATTCCCTATTTCGTCGCAAAGGTACTGACCATTTTGACAATAGCCAACTAATTCTGCTTTAATAAATTGCAACACTTTTTCTTTAACCTCATTTGGATACAAAACATGCACATTTGCTCCTGCATCCAAAGTAAAACAAACTGGTATTTTAGTTTCATTTCTAAATTTCCAAAGTGCATTAATAATCTGCAAAGTGTTTGGTTTCATCAAAATAAAATAGGGCAAAGACGTCATCATCATTGCGTGTAAAGTCAAAGCTTCGCTTTCTACAATCTTTACAAATTCTTCCAAATTTCCATTTTTAAAAACAGGAATCAATTTGTCTAGATTTTCATGGGCTTGGGCAAATC
Organism: Flavobacterium sp. WC2509; assembly: GCF_052683105.1. Taxonomy (NCBI): domain Bacteria; kingdom Pseudomonadati; phylum Bacteroidota; class Flavobacteriia; order Flavobacteriales; family Flavobacteriaceae; genus Flavobacterium; species Flavobacterium sp. WC2509. The sequence goes on from NZ_JBQZFG010000001.1 coordinate 1,813,694, forward strand.
GTCTTTCGGCAAAGGGATGATCGTGCATTAAATCGTGACCTACAGTACTCGAAACTTGCTTTTCACCTTTATCAACGAGCAAAATAGTATCTTGAAAATTTTTGAAAATATCATGAATCTCATACGGATATTCTACTCCATACAAATCTGTACTCCCTTTTATATTCGCTTGATTTCCCCAAACTACCACTTGTCCTTTTACACTTCGACAAGCACTTCCTGAACCTAAACGTGCCAAAAATGAAGCTTTACTATTGAAATAATCTTCAGCCATATCAGGATTCAACGCTTTTTCCAAACTCATGAAATTCATCGCCAAAGCCGCCATTCCCGACGCCGATGAAGCAATTCCAGAACTATGAGGGAAAGTATTTTCGGTATCAATCGTAAAATGATAATCTTTTAGAAACGGAAGGTATATTTCAATGCGCTCCAAGAATTTTTGAATTTTTGGTTTGAAATCTTCTTTCGGTTTTCCTTCAAAAAGCAAATCAAAAGAAAAATTTCCATCGTTTTGTTTTTTGGCGAAAGCCAAAGTAGTAATGGTTTTACAATTGTTTAAAGTAAAACTAACCGATGGATTTGCCGGAATCTGATTTTCTTTTTTTCCCCAATATTTCACCAAAGCAATATTACTAGGTGCGTTCCAAGAAAAACTTCCCTGGTCTATTGAATGGTTATATTGTGGTGGAATAAAATCGTCAGCTTTGAACATAAATAGTAATTTTCGGCAAAGATACTTTTTTTGCTGAAATCGTTTATTTCTTTATTTGATAATCCTTCGAAAGTTTTAAGTAATTTTGGCTTCGCTAAAATCATAAGAAATGAATAAGATTACCCGAATATTATCTATTGTTGTTACTTGCCTGGTTGTGGGATATTTTTCTGGGATAGTTACCCGTTCTTCTATAACAACTTGGTATCCCACTTTAATAAAACCGAGTTTTAATCCTCCTAATTGGATTTTTGCTCCTGTTTGGAGTATGCTTTACATTATGATGGGAATTGCAGCGGGACTGGTTTGGGACAGAATTGATTTTGAAAAAGAAATCGTTAAAAAAGCATTGCAATTCTTCGCAATTCAACTCGCATTAAATGCTTTGTGGTCGTATTTGTTTTTTAGTTTAAAAAACCCAATGCTGGCTGGACTAGAAATAATCATTTTGTGGTTAATGATTTACGAAACGTACATTCAATTCGCCAAAATTAATAAAATTTCAGGTTACTTGTTTATTCCTTATTTGCTTTGGGTAAGTTTTGCAACGGTTTTAAACGGAAGTATTTGGTGGCTTAATAAATAAACTTACTATTTATTACCTTATTTTAGTTTTTGGAATTCAATATTCTTGGCCGATAAAAAATCCATCATGCTGAGCACATTGTTATTCTCTTTTAGTTTTTTTGATCTAGAGTCTAAATCGCAAAATTGAAGAAAAAGATCAATTTCTTCGGGTTTTAATTTTAAGCTATCCGTAAAGAATTTTTGATCGCAGGTATTTTTTGCTAAAATCGCAAATTCAGTTTCTGGAGCTTCTTTTATTGTTTCTTTATCTTTTTTTAATAATCTTAAAAGTCTTTTACCAACTTCCGCAAAATTCAATCCATTAACAAATGTCCCTCGCCTCATAGCTTGATACCCCTCGTTATTGTCAAATTTTTTAGTCTTATATTCATCAATCTTTTCTTGTTCATATGCCTTACTACCTCTAAACGATAAACTTTGTACGCGTTCAACTACAACTTCATCTAATTCTTCGGGTTTTACGATCATTAAAACATTCAGCTTGTTTTGTTCAAGTTGAGCTTTTGAAACCTTTATTTTTTTTAAATAAAAATTTTTAGAATAGAAAAAAATACTATCATTTTCTTTAGCAACAATTAAAAATTCGCCATTTTCATTTGTTCTTGTGCTCTTTTCCGATGTTTTGTTAATGACATCTACATTCTGAAGTAAAAATTCATCACTCGAAACAACACCTCCAAGATATTCTCTAGCTTGGGAAAAACCGAATTGACAAACAAATAAGGACAATGTAATAAGTAATTTTACTTTCATTTATAAAAATTTACTGAAAGTAAATGTATCCCAATTACACTTAAGAAAAGCTTAGAATTGATGTAATTTTTTGTTAATTAACTATATTGCATTCGCTACAATAAATCCGCTAGTCCAAGCATTTTGAAAATTAAATCCACCTGTAATCGCATCAATATTAACGATTTCACCTGCAAAATAAAGATTTTCATGAAGTTTACTTTCCATAGTTTTGAAATTGATTTCTTTTAAATCGATTCCGCCCGCAGTTACAAATTCTTCTTTAAAAGTACTTTTCCCATTCACTTGAAAAGTACAATTAGTTAATTGATTAACTAAATTCTGCAATTGAACTTTGGATAAATCTGCCCACTTGGTTTCGGCTTCTATCTTTGATGCGAAAACTAAACTTTCCCAAAGACGGTTTGGAAAGTCAAAAGGCGATTTTTTAGAAACTGCTTTTTTAGCATTTTCCTGTTTTAATGTTTTTAAGATTTTCTCTGCGTCTTCGGCAAATAAATCGTTGAGCCAATTCACATAAATAGTAAACTGATAATTTTTATCGAATAAAATCCTCGCTCCCCAAGCTGATAATTTCAAAATTGCCGGACCGCTCATTCCCCAATGCGTGATTAACAATGGGCCTGTTGAAACCAATTTGGTATCTTTTACTTTTACCGTAACTTGAGCTGCAACGCCAGGTAATTCTTTTATTCGGGGATCTTTTATATTGAAAGTAAATAAAGAAGGAACCGGACTCACAATTGCATGACCTTCCTTTTGGAGCATTTCCCAAATTTTAGGATTGCTTCCCGTAGCAAGAACCAATTTCTCGGCAATGTAATTCTCGTTTTGAGTTTCTACTTTCCAAAAATTATCCTTTTTAAAAATCGACTGCACGCTTTGTCCCGTGAGCACTGCAATCCCTAATTTTTGGGTCGCTTTTAAGAAACAATCTATAATGGTTTGAGAAGAATTCGATACTGGAAACATACGTCCATCATCTTCAATTTTCAACTCTACTCCGTGTTTTTCAAACCATTCGATCGTATCACCAGAACAAAACTGATGAAAAGGACCTCTCAATTCTTTTTCACCACGAGGATAAAATTTCACTAATTCATTCGGTTCAAAACATGCGTGAGTTACATTACATCGTCCTCCTCCAGAAACACGAACTTTACCCAGCACTTCTGAACCTCTTTCCAAAATTGCAACTTTAATTTTTGGATTTTTCTCTACGATATTGATAGCTGTAAAAAACCCAGCAGCACCGCCACCTACAATAATTATGTCGAAATTTTGATTCATGATATAGTAAAGAAGTTGAAAAAATTTGAAATGCAAAGGTAAGCATTCGTTTTTTAAAGAATGTCTGTTGTAACTTCTTTAAATTCTGTCTAAAAAATCAGTGATTATTCCATCCACACCAAAATCTTTCATTTTTTGAATGTCGACAATTTCATTGACAGTCCAAGGAAAAATGAGAATTCCTTTTTCTTTTATTGTCTCGACATATTTATCAGTCAACAATTGAAAGTCAGGATGTAATGCTTCAGCTTTCATAAATCTGGCAAAAGAAATAGCTAAATCCAAATCGGTTTCTGTTAAAACTCCAATCCGAATAGTATCATTTAAAAACCGAACTTGTTGCAATGCATTCCAATCAAAACTGGAAATTATAAAATGGTTATGACTCCAATTTTTTTCAGAAATATAACGTTCTATCAATTGAACAACTTTCTCGGCCGTGTCCTGGTTCTTCAATTCAACATTTACAAAACATCTTTTATTGACCAAATCCAAAACCTCTTCTAATGTTGATATTTCAAACTTTTCATTGATTCGAAAAGACTTTAATTCAGCTAATGTCAATTGATTTATAATGCCTTTTCCGTTAGTTGTTCGATCTACAGTTTCATCATGAATAACAACCAAATGACCGTCCACTGTAGCATGCACATCCAGTTCAATTCCGTCGGCTCCCATTTCTATTGCTTTTTCAAAAGAAATTAATGTGTTTTCAGGTTCATATCCTTTGGCTCCACGATGTCCTATTTTGAGAATTTTGTTCATTAGTATATTGATATAAAAAACGCCTTCATTACTAAAGACGTTTTGGAATTTTATTATTAATCTATTTCAATTGTGAATAATAAGAAAGAGGTATTGTGTTTACTCTTAGCTCTTACTACAAAAATCAATCGAATTAAGACATTTTATATTTTTTTGTTCTTAGGCTGAACCAAAACTGCTGTGCCGTTTACATAAACAGTTAGCTCTTGAGTTCCTTCCAAAGATAATTTAGTTTCCTTATGATCAACCGAAATTTTCACAATCTGGTTTCTGAAATTAATTTTAAAAGAATAACCATCCCATTCTTTAGGAATTTTTGGAGAGAAATGAAGTGCATCATTTTTCACTCTCATTCCTCCAAATCCTTCAACGATACTCATCCAAGTTCCTGCCATTGATGTTATATGACAACCTTCTTCTACTTCTTTGTTATAATCATCTAAATCCAAACGAGAAGTTCTTAAATAAAAAGCATACGCCATATCCATTTTGTCTAACAAAGCAGCCTGAATGGAGTGTACACATGGAGAAAGTGAACTTTCATGCACCGTAAATGATTCGTAGAAATCAAAATTTCGCTCCAATTCTTCTTTAGAAAAATGATCTTCGAAGAAATAAAAACACTGCAATACATCAGCTTGTTTAATGTATGGCGAACGCAATACTCTATCCCAAGACCATTTTTGATTGATTGGTCTTTGCGAACGATCTAAATCTTTTACCCGAACTAAATCTTTATCCAGAAAACCATCTTGTTGCAGGTAGATTCCTAATTCTTCTGATTTTGGAAAATACATATTTCCTGCTACTTTACTCCATTCTTGTAATTCAGCTTCAGAAAGTTTTACTTTTTCTATAATACGTTTATGATCTAAAGGATATTCTAATGAAACTTTTTGAATTTGTGCCGTAGCATAATCAATACACCATTTAGCAATATAATTAGTGTAGAAATTATTGTTGATGTTGTTTTCGTATTCGTTTGGTCCAGTTACTCCCAAAATCATGTACTGATTTTTGTTTTTGGAGAAAGAAGCTCTTTGGTGCCAAAAACGGGCGATACCAATTAACACTTCCAATCCTTTCTCTGGAATATAAGAGTAGTCGCCAGTAAAACGATGGTAATTATAAATTGCAAAAGCAATAGCTCCGTTTCTATGGATTTCTTCATGGGTGATTTCCCACTCGTTATGACATTCTTCCCCATTCATGGTCACCATCGGGTACAAAGCAGCTCCATTTTTGAAGCCTAAATTTACTTCGGCATTTTCGATAGCCTTGTCTAATTGATTGTAACGATATGTCAATAAATTACGAGCTACTTGCTGGTCTTTTGTAGCCATATAAAATGGAATACAATACGCCTCAGTATCCCAATAAGTAGATCCTCCGTATTTTTCTCCGGTAAATCCTTTTGGTCCAATATTCAAACGAGAATCTTTCCCTAAATACGTTTGATTCAATTGAAAAATATTAAAACGAATTCCTTGCTGCGCTTTCACATCACCATCAATTGTGATGTCTGACATTTCCCAAATCTTTGCCCAAGCATCAATTTGGTCTTGCAATAATTGGCTGTATCCTTTTGATAATGCTGACTGAATAACATTTTCGGCGGCCAAAATCGTGTCTTCATGATTTAAAGAAACGGTATAACCACCAATTTTTTGGATTGCCGATTTTTCTCCTTTGGCTACAATAACATCATAATCAAATAAAATTTTATCAGATGTTGTATCAACCGATTTTGGAGATAAATTTTGATTTTCACCTTTCACAAAAATTGTGTTTTGCATGAAGGTTGTTACTTTAAAATGTGTTTTGAAAGTCTGAGCTGTAACAAAAGCTTCATTCTCTGATTTTTTAACATCTAATGGTTCCCAGAATTTTTCTTCCCAGTTCGCATCTTCATTTGTTACACCTGCATCGATGTAAGGCTTATAAATAATTTTAGCATCTTTATTTAAAGGCGTGATTTCATAATTAATCACCCCAACTTCATCTAAATCTAATGATAAAAAACGACGAACGTCAACAGCAACTTCTGTTCCGTTTTTAAGAATAGCCTGAAAAGAACGATGGTACCAACCTTCTTTCATATTCAATTCACGACGGTAATTTGAAACTTCGGTACACGTATTCAAATCAAAATCTTCACCGTTGATTTCAATATTAATTCCAATCCAGTTTGGTGCATTCAATACTTTGGCAAAATATTTTGGATACCCATTTTTCCACCAGCCAACTTTTGTTTTGTCTGGATAATAGATTCCTGCAATATAACTTCCCTGAAAAGTTTCACCTGTATAATTTTCTTCAAAATTGGCTCTCTGTCCCATCGCACCGTTACCAATGCTAAATAAACTTTCGGAAGATTTTACTGTCTCTCTATCAAATCCTTCTTCTATGATAGACCAATTATCAGGTTTTATATAATCTTGATTCATTTTTTCGAATGTATTAATTTGAATATTAGATAATTTAAAAAATTAACCCCCTTGTAAATTATCTAATTCTCACATTTCCTAATTGACTAATTACTCATTAATTAAAAATTCCAAAAAAGTGGAATTCATTTCGGTAAAATCTTTAAAATTGTATTGTGCCTCGTGTAGCGTTTCTTTGTCTCCAATACCAATACTGATCATTTTGGCAATATTTGCCGCTTGAACCCCTGCAACAGAATCTTCAAAAACGATTGAATCTTCATTGTCCACGTTTAATAAACGGGCAGCATGAAGAAAAACTTCGGGATCTGGCTTTGCATTAACAACATCATTACCGTCAACAATAGCATCAAAAAAAGATAGAATTCCAGTTTTTTCAAGAATTGGCTTGGCATTTTTACTAGCTGAACCTAAGGCAATTGGCTGATTTTTTTCTTTCAAAAAATTTAAAACAGGCATCACTCCAGGTAAAATTTCACTTTCATCCATATCAACTAAATAGGAAAGATAATCTTCATTTTTTTGAACCAATAACTTGTCTTTTTCTTCCTGAAAAACTTCGACTTTTCCTAATTCTAAAATGATATCCAAAGATCTAACTCTACTTACTCCTTTCAACAATTCATTATGTTCTAATGTAAAATCAATTCCTAATCCATCTGCGATCTTTTTCCACGCTAAAAAATGGTATTTAGCTGTGTCTACTATTACGCCGTCAAGGTCGAATATAAATGCTTTTTTCCTATTCATGAATTTCAGTTTTAGTTTGGATATTTATAATTTCCACTAGATCTTTTTTAGCATATTCTTCAAGGGCTTGAAGTTCTATGGGAGTATATTATTAACTTCAAAAAAAATGTAAAAAAATAAGCCAAGACAGAAACTATATCAGCTCCAGTAACCATAAAGAAGCTTTGTATATCAAAACTCTTATTCCATGTTTCATAGAAACTTGATTTACGCTTTTCCATTATTAAAAACTTACATATTTAATTAGTAAACAAACTGTAATTAATATTATAAAAAAACGAGACTCATTTTTCGAACTTAAAGATAAGTGAGACTGAGACTAAATATATAAAATTATTTTTATCTAATATTTATTAAAATAAAAAATCACCCCATTTTTTCAACTACACCGTTATAGTAGTTACTAAAAACATGTTTTTAAACTCCTAAATTATTCTCTCAAAATAAAGAATAGATAAACCCATCCGTTTTGATTATTAAACTAAATTTTTAACAATCCTCTTTTGATTTGCTATCAAATCAAGTTCTGATACATTTAATTTATTTAAAATTGAAATAAAATATTTTGGGCATGTCCCAAGGGTCGGGCTGTCCATTATATCTTTTCTTTTCCTAAAGGAGGAAAAGAAAAGGATGCCATTTCCATCCCTCATGCAAATCCGGTTTCAAAACAACTTCTCGGTAATAATTAAAAACTTTAAACAAAAAAACAGCCCCAAAAGCTGTTTTTCATATATTCAAATACAATCTTCTAATAAAAGATATTATTCATTAGTTACTGCAAGATTTTGATTCTTTACTTTCACATCGCTTTTAGTAACTTCAGCTACAGATTTTCTAGACAATGTAGAAACATTATCAGAAACTACAATCTCATGAGTTACTTTTTTTAAGTTAGTTTCAACTTCCAAAAAATAAACACCATCCGAAAAGTCCTCAAGATTATATGCTCTTTCGATTCCTTCTTTACCAGTTAGAATTTCACTATAAACCACATTATGAAATTTATCATAAATCGTTACATTGGCTTTTTGAATCCCATTGACCAAAAAAACAATCTTTTTACCTTCTCCGTTTTTTACATTAAGTAAAAAATTTCCATTATCTGCATATGTATTCAAGCTAACCAGAGTTATCAATACCACTAAACTAAGTCTTAAAATCGTTTTCATAATACCATCGTTTTAAATTAGTAATTATTTTCTACTGCTAAATTACCTCTACAATATCTTACAAAACACAACTATATTCTCTTAAATATATGCTATTTTACCTTTTACGAAAACGATGTATTACATATTAGATAAAATACCATTTATTTTGAATTCTAAAATTATTATCAAATTGATTTTTATAATAGCTTTAAATTATATTCTAATTAAAAAAATAACTCAAAAAAAATTGTTCCCGTACTTATTTCAAGAGTATCAACTTATTTAAACTATTTTAACAATAGAACTACCAATGCCTCAACGGAATCTTTTAATGCCAAAATAAAAGCTTTTAGAAGTCAGTTTAGAGGAGTAAGAAACAAGATTTCTTCTTATTCAGATTATCTAATCTTTTTGCTTAATCCTCAACTTTTGCAACTGATCTCTAGTCTGTTCATTCTTTAATAAAAAACTGATTTTTTTCCACAAAAAAACCCTGTTTCAAATTAAAACAGGGTTTTTATAAAAAAAGGCAGCGACATACTCTCCCACATAACTGCAGTACCATCTGCGCAGGCGGGCTTAACTACTCTGTTCGGGATGGGAAGAGGTGAGCCCCGCCGCAATAACCACCTTAAGGTTGTTAGTTGCTTTGGACAACTTGTTTATTGATGATAGCCTGTCAACCGACAACTATCAACCATAAACCAATATCTTAACATACTGAGATAAAGAATATAAAAGTATTTTATTAGAAAGTTTCTCCCCCCGATTTACATCGGGGGAAAAGGGTGTACATAAGCTTACGGATTATTAGTACTACTCGACTATGACATTACTGCCTTTACATCTATAGCCTATCAACGTGGTCATCTCCCACGATCCTTAAAAGAAATCTCATCTTGTGGTGGGTTTCGCGCTTATATGCTTTCAGCGCTTATCCCTTCCCAACGTAGCTACTCTGCGGTGCCCCTGGCGGGACAACAGATACACTAGAGGTTAGTCCAATTCGGTCCTCTCGTACTAGAATCAGATCCACTCAAATTTCTTGCGCCCACAGTAGATAGAGACCGAACTGTCTCACGACGTTCTGAACCCAGCTCGCGTGCCACTTTAATGGGCGAACAGCCCAACCCTTGGGACCTTCTCCAGCCCCAGGATGTGACGAGCCGACATCGAGGTGCCAAACCCCCCCGTCGATATGAGCTCTTGGGGGAGATCAGCCTGTTATCCCCGGCGTACCTTTTATCCTTTGAGCGATGGCCCTTCCATGCGGAACCACCGGATCACTATGCTCTACTTTCGTACCTGATCGACCTGTATGTCTCTCAGTCAAGCTCCCTTATGCCATTGCACTCTACGCACGGTTACCAAGCGTACTGAGGGAACCTTTAGAAGCCTCCGTTACTCTTTTGGAGGCGACCACCCCAGTCAAACTACCCACCAAGCAATGTCCCCCACAAAATGGGGTTAGGCCTCAGATAAACAAAGGGTTGTATTTCAACAATGACTCCACAACGCCTAGCGACGCCACTTCACAGTCTCCAACCTATCCTACACATCATTTATCCAAGGTCAATACTAAGCTATAGTAAAGGTGCACAGGGTCTTTTCGTCCCACTGCGGGTAAACGGCATCTTCACCGTTACTACAATTTCACCGAGCTCATGGCTGAGACAGTGTCCAGATCGTTACACCATTCGTGCAGGTCGGAACTTACCCGACAAGGAATTTCGCTACCTTAGGACCGTTATAGTTACGGCCGCCGTTTACTGGGGCTTCAATTCAATGCTTCTCCGAAGATAACATCTCCTCTTAACCTTCCAGCACCGGGCAGGTGTCAGGCCCTATACTTCATCTTACGATTTTGCAGAGCCCTGTGTTTTTGATAAACAGTCGCCTGGACCTCTTCACTGCGGCCCCGATTACTCGGGGCGACCCTTCTCCCGAAGTTACGGGTCTATTTTGCCTAATTCCTTAGCCATGAATCTCTCGAGCACCTTAGGATTCTCTCCTCGACTACCTGTGTCGGTTTGCGGTACGGGTACTAATTACCTGAAGTTTAGAGGTTTTTCTTGGAAGCCCTTAGGCGCACTATCTCTTTGTCCGAAGACTCCGAGTACTATCGTATTTCCCCAAGCCGCGTGGATTTGCCTGCGCAGCTTATAGGTAGGTACTTCAACGAACTATTCCGTCAGTTCGCGGCGCTTTCATCACTCCGTCACCCCATCACAGTAATTAGTAGTACGGGAATATTAACCCGTGGTCCATCGACTGTCCCTTTCGGGTTCGCCTTAGGTCCCGACTAACCCACAGCTGATTAGCATAGCTGTGGAAACCTTAGTCTTTCGGTGTGCGGGTTTCTCGCCCGCATTATCGTTACTTATGCCTACATTTTCTTTTCTAACCAGTCCAGCATGCTTTACAACACACCTTCAACCCTGTTAGAATGCTCCCCTACCACTTGTAATAAATTACAAATCCATAGCTTCGGTAATATGTTTATGCCCGATTATTATCCATGCTCGTCCGCTCGACTAGTGAGCTGTTACGCACTCTTTAAATGAATGGCTGCTTCCAAGCCAACATCCTAGCTGTCTGGGCAGACAAACCTCGTTCTTTCAACTTAACATATATTTGGGGACCTTAGCTGATGGTCTGGGTTCTTTCCCTCTCGGACTTGGACCTTAGCACCCAAGCCCTCACTGCATAAAAACATTATATAGCATTCGGAGTTTGTCAGGAATTGGTAGGCGGTGAAGCCCCCGCATCCAATCAGTAGCTCTACCTCTATATAACTTATAATATGCGCTGCACCTAAATGCATTTCGGGGAGTACGAGCTATTTCCGAGTTTGATTGGCCTTTCACCCCTACCCACAGGTCATCCGAAGACTTTTCAACGTCAACCGGTTCGGACCTCCACACTGTGTTACCAGCGCTTCATCCTGCCCATGGGTAGATCACACGGTTTCGCGTCTAACACTACTGACTAAAGCGCCCTATTCAGACTCGCTTTCGCTACGGATCCATGGCTTAACCATTTATCCTTGCCAGCAACGTTAACTCGTAGGCTCATTATGCAAAAGGCACGCCGTCACCCCACAAAAGGGCTCCGACCGCTTGTAAGCGTATGGTTTCAGGATCTATTTCACTCCGTTATTCACGGTTCTTTTCACCTTTCCCTCACGGTACTGGTTCACTATCGGTCTCTCAGGAGTATTTAGCCTTAGCGGATGGTCCCGCCAAATTCAGACAGGGTTTCACGTGCCCCGCCCTACTCAGGATACCACTATCTATTACATCCCTTACCAATACGAGGCTATCACTCTCTTTGGCGCTACTTTCCAGTAACTTCTTGTTCAGTTTGCATAAAATATCGTGGTCCTACAACCCCAACATTGCCGTAACAACATTGGTTTGGGCTAATCCGCGTTCGCTCGCCACTACTTACGGAATCACTTTTGTTTTCTTCTCCTCCGCCTACTTAGATGTTTCAGTTCAGCGGGTTTGCCCACCTATCGGTGTACTATGTCTTCAACATAGTGGGTTGCCCCATTCAGGTATTTACGGATCGTATCGTGTGTGCCAATCCCCGTAACTTTTCGCAGCTTATCACGCCTTTCATCGCCTCTGAGAGCCAAGGCATCCCCCATACGCCCTTATTTTGCTTATTGTACCAATCATAAAATCAATTATGACCGTTGTTTTTGTCTTTTACTATAAATAGTAAAAAACGCTTTCTACTTTTATTATTTCTTATCTCAATATGTCAATGAACTTTTATCGCTAGTTTAATCCTATTTTTGTTTAATCGTTTAACCGATTCAACAAATAAACAAATCAACTTTTGATTTGTGGAGAATAACGGAGTCGAACCGTTGACCTCCTGCGTGCAAGGCAGGCGCTCTAGCCAGCTGAGCTAATCCCCCAATTTAATTATGAATTGTGAATTATGAATTATGAATCTTGTTTCATAACCTCTCAACTCTAGAATTTCCTTTTTATTAAGCTTAAATAGTTGTCTCGGACAGACTCGAACTGTCGACCCCTACATTATCAGTGTAGTACTCTAACCAGCTGAGCTACGAGACACTCTTTATTCTTAAATTGTAACAGTCGTTGCAATGCAACGTCTATACATTTATTCTTTTTTTTTAAATTAACAGCAAGAGTAATATAATCTTTAATTTGTAACCCATAAATTCTTTGTCTTCTTTCCTTACCGTGTTGATAAATCAACTAACACTAAGGCTCTAGAAAGGAGGTGTTCCAGCCGCACCTTCCGGTACGGCTACCTTGTTACGACTTAGCCCTAGTTACCAGTTTTACCCTAGGCAGCTCCTTGCGGTCACCGACTTCAGGCACCCCCAGCTTCCATGGCTTGACGGGCGGTGTGTACAAGGCCCGGGAACGTATTCACCGGATCATGGCTGATATCCGATTACTAGCGATTCCAGCTTCACGGAGTCGAGTTGCAGACTCCGATCCGAACTGTGACCGGTTTTGTAGATTCGCTCCTGGTCACCCAGTGGCTGCTCTCTGTACCGGCCATTGTAGCACGTGTGTAGCCCAAGGCGTAAGGGCCGTGATGATTTGACGTCATCCCCACCTTCCTCACAGTTTGCACTGGCAGTCTCGTTAGAGTTCCCGACATGACTCGCTGGCAACTAACAACAGGGGTTGCGCTCGTTATAGGACTTAACCTGACACCTCACGGCACGAGCTGACGACAACCATGCAGCACCTTGTAAATTGTCTTGCGAAAAGTCTGTTTCCAAACCGGTCAATCTACATTTAAGCCTTGGTAAGGTTCCTCGCGTATCATCGAATTAAACCACATGCTCCACCGCTTGTGCGGGCCCCCGTCAATTCCTTTGAGTTTCATTCTTGCGAACGTACTCCCCAGGTGGGATACTTATCACTTTCGCTTAGCCACTGAAATTGCTTCCAACAGCTAGTATCCATCGTTTACGGCGTGGACTACCAGGGTATCTAATCCTGTTCGCTACCCACGCTTTCGTCCATCAGCGTCAATCCATTAGTAGTAACCTGCCTTCGCAATTGGTATTCCATGTAATCTCTAAGCATTTCACCGCTACACTACATATTCTAGTTACTTCCTAATAATTCAAGTCTAGCAGTATCAATGGCCGTTCCACCGTTGAGCGATGGGCTTTCACCACTGACTTACTAAACCGCCTACGGACCCTTTAAACCCAATGATTCCGGATAACGCTTGGATCCTCCGTATTACCGCGGCTGCTGGCACGGAGTTAGCCGATCCTTATTCTCACAGTACCGTCAAGACATTACACGTAATGTTGTTTCTTCCTGTGCAAAAGCAGTTTACAATCCATAGGACCGTCATCCTGCACGCGGCATGGCTGGATCAGGCTTGCGCCCATTGTCCAATATTCCTCACTGCTGCCTCCCGTAGGAGTCTGGTCCGTGTCTCAGTACCAGTGTGGGGGATCTCCCTCTCAGGACCCCTACCCATCGTAGCCTTGGTAAGCCGTTACCTTACCAACTAGCTAATGGGACGCATGCTCATCTTTTACCGTTGTAACTTTAATTACATCCTGATGCCAGGTCGTAATACTATGAGGTATTAATCCAAATTTCTCTGGGCTATCCCTCTGTAAAAGGTAGATTGCATACGCGTTACGCACCCGTGCGCCGGTCTCTCATTCCGAAGAACAATACCCCTCGACTTGCATGTGTTAAGCCTGCCGCTAGCGTTCATCCTGAGCCAGGATCAAACTCTTCATCGTATATTGTTTGAATTAGATTAATCTAATTCTAATTATTATTCGACTCAGTCTCTATTGGTCTTTATTCAAATCTATACGATTCTATTACTCTTATTTTATTTGTTCTGATTTACATCAGAACGGCTGTCAATTCAATATGTCTAGGAACGTGTCTTCTTTATTATTTCGCTTTTCGATTGTCTCTCAAAGCGGGTGCAAAAGTAGCAATTTCTTTTTAACTGGCAAGAAAATTTAAAGTTTTTTTTTGAAAAATTTAATTCTCAATTTCTTCTCTTTTTCTTATCAGTATATCAAGGAACGTTGCGTGTTTTGCGGGGTGCAAAAGTAAACTACTCTTTTAAATCTCACAAGCTTTTTTAAATCTTTTTTTGAAAATATTTTTTCACTTTGATTTTGTTAACTTGTCAGTGTTTCTAAGAGCGTAGCGCTTGTTGCGGGTGCAAAAGTACCACGTTTATTCCTTTAAACAATGCCTTTTCTTAACTATTTTTTGTTTATTTTTTAATAGCCTGGTTTGTCGTGGGTTACAGGTGGTGCTTTTTGACGACTTCGTAATTTAGTAGTGCCTTTTATCGCAGCTTTTGCCGTTTTGATGGGATTTGATGCAGTTTTTTGGTTTTAATGCGGGGGATATTGCACTCAAATAGCACACAGATTTTACAGATCAAGCGGATTTACACGGATCTTTCCTTTATTGTTGGGGTTCTTGATTGGCAGTGTCGTGTATTGCGCTGGTACTGCTCGCAGATTTAAAGGATTGTGCGGATTTTTTTTTAATGCTTCTATACTATATATATGTATACCATTCTTTATCATGAAACCTGGTACCCTAGCCCTGATAGCAGCGGAAATCCTTGCGGGCCGGGGTTCGGCCCACAAGATTGAAGCGGATAGCAGGAAATAGCTCCTAACTATTATATTGTAAAAGCGAAAATATTTCTTTGATTGAAAATTCGGCAGCACAAACAAATTCATCTGATGCACCATAATATATAGTCACCGAATCCCCATCTGGTTTTACTATATGGCCGTTGGTAAAAACAACGTGACCAAAAAAACCTGAAAGCTCATACTCTTCGGTGGGTATCATAATCGGGGATTCTGTTCTTGCAATTACTTTTGTGGGATTCTCGAGATCCATTAAAAACGCACCTAAACAATAATGATTATTTTCATTTGCTCCGTGATATATAGAAAGCCACCCTTTCTTGGTTTTTATAGGTGATGCTCCTGCCCCAATTCTTGCACTATCCCAAAGGTGTTTTCTTGTTTTTAAAATACATTGATGATTCCCCCAGTGGATTCCATCGGGAGATGAGGCTATCCAAATGAAGTTTCCCCCAATCGCAACACTGCTTGGACGATGTAATGCATAAAACAATCCATTAATTTTTTCTTCAAAAATAGCACAGTCTTTATTATGTGGTGGCAATATCATTCCGTGCGATTGAAAGCGCTTCCAATCGACAGTAGTCCGAAGACCAACACCAACACCGTTGGGAGAAACTGCGGTGTAGGTTAAATAATAAACACCTTCTATATAAGACACGCGACAATCTTCAATTCCAAATGTTTCCAACAATCCTTCACCTATTAATAAAGAATAGCCTTCGGGTTCATAAAATTTAACCCCATCATCGCTGCATACTAATCTCAAATGGGATAGCGTTGTCAAATAATCGGTTCCTTTGTAATTGACAACTCTTGCATCTGTACTAATTAATTCTGGATCATTTTTAGAAATCTCAATGACCTCAATGCCTTTTTCGGACAAGATTGGAAATGAGATTGTATCATTTTTTTGTTCTGGTCTTTCGGCTACACGAAGAATCATCCATATTTTTCCATCAAATTGGAACACGCCTGGATTAAGAATACAGGCTATTTCTAGATCTTTATGACTAGGCGGAATATCAGAGGGGGAAAGTAATGGATTTACAGGAAAACGCTTTGCAATATCTTTCATATTATTCTAAATTATTTCAATTTTGAACTAAAAACACATATAGCAAGTTGAATATTATTTTGCAATACTCTAATTTTTAGCACTAAAGGTATGAATGATTTTAGAAAGAAAGTATATTTCGGAAACGAAAAGGTGTTAAAACAAAAAAGCTTCTCAAATTGAGAAGCTTTTTTTGTGCGGATAATAGGACTCGAACCTACACGCCTTGCGGCACCAGATCCTAAGTCTGGCATGTCTACCAATTTCACCATATCCGCGTAATTGTGGGTGCAAAGATAATCATAACTTCTAATTAACAAAGCATTTTTTAAAAAAAAAATATTTATTCTATTTTTTGTATTTTTGACTCTTACTAAAATCTGATTTAATGGAAGATATAAAACAATACGTTACACAACACAAAGATCGGTTTATCAGCGAATTAATTGAACTATTAAAAATCCCATCCGTAAGTGCAGACAGTGCTTTTTCTCAGGATGTTCTTGACACTGCCGAAGCTGTAAAGGAAAGTTTAGTAACGGCAGGATGCGATTTTGTCGAAATTTGTGAGACTGCAGGCTATCCAATTGTATATGGAGAGAAAATAATCGATCCCAAATTACCTACCGTTTTAGTATATGGGCATTATGATGTACAACCTGCAGATCCTTTAGAATTGTGGACTTCTCCCCCATTTGAACCCGTTATTAAAAAAACGGATATTCATCTCGAAGGCGCCATCTTTGCAAGAGGTTCTTGTGATGACAAAGGTCAAATGTACATGCACGTAAAAGCTTTTGAGTATATGATTCAGAGCAATACTCTGCCTTGTAACGTGAAATTCATGATTGAAGGCGAGGAAGAAGTGGGTAGTGTCAATCTTAAAACGTTTGTAGAAAACAATACCGAAAAGCTTAAAAATGATGTGATTTTGATTTCGGATACTGGAATGATTTCTAATCAACAACCTTCCATTACTACTGGTCTTAGAGGTTTAAGCTATGTCGAAGTAGAAGTTACAGGTCCAAATCGTGATTTACATTCTGGTTTGTATGGAGGTGCTGTTGCCAACCCGATTAATATTTTGGCCAAAATGATTGCTTCTTTACACGATCAAGACAATCACATTACCATTCCTGGTTTTTATGACAATGTCGAAGAATTGTCTCTTGAGGAAAGAGCCGAAATGGCCAAAGCTCCTTTTAACCTTGACAATTACAAGAAAGCATTAGACTTAAAGGATGTTTATGGTGAAAAAGGATATGTTACCAATGAGCGTAATTCGATCCGACCAACATTAGACGTGAATGGAATTTGGGGAGGATACACTGGAGAAGGAGCAAAAACAGTTATTGCTAGCAAGGCATTTGCAAAAATCTCCATGCGTTTAGTTCCCAACCAAGATTGGGAAGTCATAACCGATTTATTTACCAAACATTTCATAAGCATTGCGCCAGCTGGAGTTACCGTAAAAGTTACACCTCATCATGGTGGCCAAGGCTATGTGACTCCTATAGACAGTATTGGTTACAAAGCGGCGAATATGGCTTACACAGAAACCTTTGGAATTCCTGCAATTCCTGTACGTTCCGGAGGAAGTATCCCTATTGTAGCTTTATTCGAAAAAGAGCTAAAAAGCAAAACTATCTTAATGGGATTTGGTCTGGACAGCGATGCTATTCATTCACCAAACGAACATTTCGGGATTTTTAATTATCTGAAAGGGATTGAAACCATTCCGTTGTTTTACAAATATTTTGTGGAGCTATCCAAATAGTTTCATCAAACATAAAATTCTAAATCCGTTCAGCAATGAGCGGTTTTTTTTATGCTATTTCCAAAATGATTTTACTATTAATTAGGAGCTGACTCCAGCTGTCCACTATATCTGTTGTCCCGAACCCCGGGACAACAGGATGCCGTTCCCATCTGGGCTAGGGCTTTTGGTTTTCATAAGACTTTGATTTATTTACAATTGCATTATTTATCCAAAAGACATTCCATTTTATCAAAATCTATTGTTCCTCATTTAGATAAAAATCCTACATTCGCACTAACCATTAATTTAAGCTATTCTATAACTAAAAAACATTATGATAACCAAAACCGTTTCCAAAACCAATGCACTACTTTCTAAAACAGCTCTTCTCCCTTTATTTTCAGGGCTTACATTCTTTATGTGTATAAAAAGTGTAGCGCAGGAAAAATCTGTTACACCGCTTAATAGCACAGCTCAAACTGAAAAAAGCATCATTCAGCCCGTTGAGACAAAAACAATAAAAATTGAAGAAAATAAAATCTACAAACTTACCGAAGTGACAGAAAAACCAACATTCCCAGGCGGTATGGCCGAATTTTACCGACTTATAGGAAAAAATTTTGCCGCCCCTAATGAACCCAATTTAAAAGGAAAAATTTACATCTCCTTTATAATTGAAAAAGATGGTAGTCTGACTGACATTAAATCAACTAAAGACATAGGTTTTGGAACTGGAGAAGAAGGCGTACGTGTTGTGAAATTATCTCCAAAATGGATGCCTGGAAAAATAGACGGCAACCCCGTTAGAGTTTCATATAGTTTGCCTATCATTATTGCACTACAAGAAAAATCTGTTACTCGTTAAACTAATATATTAAGCTGCCTAATAAGTATTAAATCGGTCGATTAAATACTTATATAAAAAACAAAAATCGCATTTTTCAATGCGGTTTTGTCTAAAAAATTAAGTAAAAACTTTATCAGGATTATAACCTACATAAGGCATCGCTTGTTCATAAAAAACAACACCATACTCCTCTAATTCTTTCAAAATTGGGAGATATACTTCTTTCTTGATCGGAAGCTGTACTCCTGGAGTTGTGATTTTACCATTCAAAATTAACAAAGTCGCCATAGCCACAGGCAATCCCACTGTTTTCGCCATAGCGGTATACATTTGATCTTCACCAAGGCAAACCATTTTTGAGTCTATTTGCTTTTCTTCACCATTAAGGACATATCCAAATTTATGATACATCACAATCATATCTTTATCATTTGGTTTTAAAGTCCAACTATCGCTGAGTATTTTTTCAAGAATTTGTGCAGGTGTAGCGTTTTTTAAACCTACTTTTTTATTGGGATTGAATAAATCCAATTCCAAAAGTTTGTCCCACATGATATCATCTTGGTCAATTTTTAAAATCAAACGCATTTTAATTTCAACTGAATCTGTTGGGTGATATGGCAAGAAAGAATTAACAAATTGTCGGTAGCTCATATTTTCTGAGTTTTCCATCATATAACTGTCATCTGTCATGCCTAATTGCACAAACATATTCCAAGCTTTAGAAAAACCAACTCTTCGAATCGTTCCTCTATATAAGGTAAGCACATCATCAAGACCATAAACACTCCTATATTTAAGCGAATCTCTATTCGAATAGGCTTCAAATTTACCATACCCTTCTACTTCCAAAAATTCGGTTCTGCGAAACAAATTCACATATGGTATGTATTTATAAGTTCCTTCCTGTATGAATTTGGCCGTTCTTCCCTGACCTGCAAGCACCACATTTCTTGGTGCCCAAGTAAATTTATAATTCCATAAGTTATCATCGGATTCTGGCGCTACAAGACCACCACAAAAAGATTCGAACAAAAGCATTTTCCCTCCTTGTTCCCTAATTTTGTCAATCACTTTCATGGCACTCATGTGGTCGACACCTGGATCAAGTCCAATTTCGTTCATGAAAATTAAATTATTGGCTTGGGCAATTTCATCTAATTCTTGCATCGCATCACTTATATAGGATGCCGTTACAAGATGCTTTTTATATACAATACAATCCCTTGCTACTTCAATATGAAGGTGAGCTGGTAACATTGAAATTACTATATCTGCTTTTTGAATCGCCGTTTTCCTTTGATTTTCATCAAATATATCTAAAGCAATAGGAGTCGCATTGGGATGATTGTTTGTTTTTTTTTGAGCTAAAGCCAAAGACAAATCTCCAATAATAAGATGCAGGTTCTCTTCTACCGATTTATTCAAAAGGTATTGTATCAAAGATGAAGCAGATCTTCCCGCTCCTATAATTAGAATTGTTCTCATAAGTTGTCTTTAATTCAAAATTCAAACAGTTGGCATTTCTGTATGCGTTTATCGAAAATCAGGATGCTTTATATCCTTATTTAAAGTATTTGCTATTTTTTAAATATAAAAATATAACACAAACTTACATTATTGTTTTATTTATAACAAATGTTTTGATGGCTTTTATTTTTAAGAATTGCTCTGTCTTCCGAAAAAATACTGCAAAAGTCATATAAAAAATGCTTTCAGCTTAAAAATATATGAAATACTTTTGTTTAAAATTAAATTAAAGAGAAATGGATAAGAAAATAATTTCGACGGCAGCTATTTTTGGAATGATTGCGATAATACTAGGTGCCTTTGGTGCACATGCTCTAAAAAAAGTGCTAACTATTGAACAACTTACTACTTTCGAAACAGGCGTAAAATATCAAATGTATCATGCTTTGTTTTTATTATTTGTTGGAACAACTACTTTAATTAATCAAAAATTAAAAAAAACAATTCTCAATTTGACTATTATAGGAGTTTTATTTTTTTCAGGTTCCATTTATCTTTTGGCAACCAGTTCATTGACATCAATTAATTTTAAACCATTTGGATTCATAACACCAATAGGAGGCGTATTTCTTATTTTTTCATGGTTCTTATTGTTTTTTGACTTAATAAAGCCTTTAAAAAAATAAAAATAAAACATAATGCAGTTATAAAAAAAATTATACTTTTGCAGTGAAATAAACAACACTCACAAAATTTATTTTTTTATGGACAATTATGCTTTGTTTACGAAATCGATTTCGTTAAAAGAACTAGGAATTGAAAATGCTGCAATTCAGTATCAACTAAGTCCTAATGAGTTACATGACATTACGATTCAATCAGGACAGGGACTTGAAAATAATACTGGAGCATTGGCAATTAATACTGGCAAATTTACAGGGCGTTCTCCAGAAGATCGTTTCATCGTTAAAGACAGTATTACCGAAGATAAAGTATGGTGGGGAAAAGTAAATATTCCTTTTGAGCCTACTGCTTTTGATTCACTTTATAAAAAAGTTACCGCTTACTTATCAAATAAAAAAGTTTTTGTTAGAGATTCTTATGTTTGTGCAGATCCAAATTACAAATTAAATGTACGTGTAGTCACAGAAACAGCTTGGGCTAATTTATTTTGTCACAACATGTTTTTGAGACTAACCAATGACGAATTAGTGAATTTTACTCCAGAATGGACAGTAATCTGTGCACCAGGATTTGAAGCAGATCCAGCAGTTGATGGCACACGCCAAAGTAATTTTGCCATCTTAAATTTTACAAAAAAGATAGCACTAATTGGAGGAACTGGCTATACTGGCGAAATGAAAAAAGGAATCTTTTCGGCATTGAATTTTATCTTGCCTGTTTTCAAAAATACGTTGCCAATGCATTGCAGTGCCAATGTTGGGGAAGATGGAGATACGGCTATATTCTTTGGATTATCTGGAACCGGAAAAACTACTTTATCTGCAGATCCTAGCAGAAAACTGATTGGTGATGATGAACACGGATGGACGAATGAAAATACTGTTTTCAATTTTGAAGGTGGCTGCTATGCCAAAGTAATCAATCTTACCGAAGAGAACGAACCAGACATTTTTAGAGCTATCAAAAAAGGAGCTATTCTTGAGAATGTAGTTTTCAAATCAGGAACCAATGAAGTAGATTTTGAAGACATTTCTATTACACAAAATACAAGAGTAAGCTATCCAATTGAGCATATTGATAACATTCAGCCGGGTTCTATTGGTAAAAATCCAAAAAATATTTTCTTCTTAACTGCCGATGCCTACGGTATTTTACCCCCAATTTCCAAATTGACTCCTGGGCAAGCTGCCTATCATTTTATATCAGGCTATACTGCAAAAGTTGCTGGAACAGAAGCTGGTGTTACTGAACCTCAACCCAACTTTTCGGCATGTTTTGGCGCTCCATTCATGCCTTTGCATCCAACAAAATATGCAGAAATGTTGAGTAATAAAATGAAAGATGCCGATGTAAAAGTTTGGTTAATCAATACAGGATGGACCGGTGGGCCTTATGGTACTGGAAGCAGAATGAAATTAAAATATACTCGAGCAATGATTACTGCAGCTTTAAAAGGAGAATTAGACTCCGTTGAATTTGTTAACCACGACGTATTTGGAATTGCAGTTCCGCAAACTTGTCCAGAGGTTCCAAATGAAATTTTAAACCCTAGAAATACTTGGTCAAATACCGAATTGTATGATGCTAAAGCTATAGAATTAGCGCATAAATTCGAAGACAATTTTATGAAATTTGCAGCATTTGCTAATGCTGAAATTTTAGCAGGAGCACCAATTTCCTAAGTTAATTGTTAATTCATTGATTCAATTAAAAAAGCTGTTCGTAATGAACAGCTTTTTTTTGATATCAATTTGAGAAATTCAGAAGTTTCAGAAAGGAATAGCAAGAGTAATAGAATAAATTAAACACTGCTTAACATGATAAAGTAATAATCTGCTTTTTGAAATTTACCTCCTAAATTCAAAGTAGTTACATTAACCATAATACATTCAGTTTTTTAACTCATTCCTATATCTATTTTAAAAGATACTATTCTTACAAATTAATTCAGCGTATACCGTAAACTACTTTTAACCCTTCGGTTGCATTGGCTTAACATCGTGCTTCTACATTTGCACAAAAATTAACTACATGAAAAAATTTATATTTCTTTTTACACTTTCTTTTTTTCTTACAATGTCTGCAAAAGCATCAACCATTAAAGGTTATGTTTATGATTCGGAAACAGGGGAACCTTTAGTTGGTGCTTCAGTTTTGTTGACCAAAACAAACCAAAACGCCATTACTGGGCTTGATGGTTCTTTTAAACTTAACGAATTATCCGCTGGAATTTATACATTAAAAATTAGTTATGCATCTTATCTAAATGTTTCGCAAGAAATCACAATTGATAAAGAAAATTCTAAAGATTTAAAATTTTATCTGCAGCCTGAAAGTAAATCATTGCATGAAGTCATCGTAGATGGTAAAGGCAGTGCAAATGATGAACATACTGCTAGAAGATTAGAGAAAGAATATAGCCAAGTGGTCAACATCGTATCTGGTAAAGCAATAGAAATATCTCCGGATCTTACCGTAGCGAATGTAATTCAACGCGTTTCGGGTGTTTCGATAGAAAGAAACAGCAATGGAGACGGGCAATATGCAATTATTAGAGGAATGGATAAAAGATATAACTACACGCTGATTAATGGGGTAAAAATTCCTAGCCCTGATAATAAATACCGTTATGTGCCTTTGGATATTTTCCCTTCGGACCTACTAGATCGATTAGAAGTTTATAAAACTTTAACTCCAAATATGGAAGGCGATGCCATAGGTGGTGCCGTAAATATGGTAATGAAAGATGCGCCGGCTACTAAACCACTTTTCAGCGTTAATATTTCTGAAGGCTACAACCAGATTTTTTTCGATAGAAAATTTATGGCATACGGATTCAATGAAATACATAAAAAATCTCCTTATGAAGTAAATCCAAAAGGCTATCAAGCCACTTCTCAAGATTTTCCAAAAGGGACATTAGCTTATACTTACTCCAATCCAGCACCCAATTTTTTATCTAATATCTCATTAGGAAAACGGTTTTTTGATAACAAATTTGGTGTTCTTTTTGCGGGAAGTTTCCAAAACTCTTACCGAGGTAGCAACTCTACACTTTACAGCACCCAGCTTGTTGGTACGGATGAGTTTGCCAGCATTGTCAACAAAAATTACCGCGAATATTCGGAACAGCAAAAAAGATACGGTGTACAAGGAAAGGCAGATTACCAATTCAATCCATCTAATAAAATCAGTTTATACAGTGTGTTCTTAAATCTTGATAATATTCAGACTAGAAATACGCTTACTACCGATTATAGTTCCGAGTATCATCCAGAAATTGGTAACGCAAAATTACTTTACTCCACACGAACACGTTTTACAAAACAGCAAATTATCAACAACACTTTACAAGGAAATAATTCTTTATTGGATGATAAATTCAAAATTCATTGGTCGGCTGCTTACTCTTTTGCGAGTAATCAAGTTCCAGACAACACCAATATTAATGTTAATGGCGAAGAGAAAAACTATGTAAGCACGCGCACAAAACTAGCTATAAACCCAATTACACATCGTTGGGAACGCAATACAGACAAAGATTTAGCAGGATATTTAGATTTAACTTATACCCTGCCTTTATTTGGTGGCAATATCGATATTTCTGCAGGTGGTCTTTACAGAGACAAGCAGCGAAGCAGTTTTTACAATAATTATACTTTGGCACCAAAAAATCCGGATGCCACTTATGGGATAGATTTTACAGATTATACTGAACTAGATTTAGTAGTAAGTAACCCAACAGGAGCAGTAAATAACTCTTTGACTTATGATGCAAGTGAAAAAACAGCTGCTGGTTACGGAATGTTTAATTTTAAAACAGACAAGTGGCAAGCAATTGGAGGTGTCCGCATAGAGAACACCGACCAAGGTTACAATCTGCTTTTTCCTGCTGGAGAATCTCGCCCAACAGGAAACCAAGTTTACACCTACACTTTGCCTAGCATGACTTTAAAATATTTTTTAAGCAACAAACAACAATTACACGCTTCTTATTTCCGTTCGTTAAATCGTCCTGGATTTTATGAAATTGTACCAAGTAAAGTAGTTAACGAAGAATATCAAGAAAGAGGGAATCCTGACTTGAAACCTGCAGTTGCTGATAATTATGACTTTAGATATGAGTTTTTTCCAAAAGCTGGCTCACAATTATTTTTGGGTACTTTTTATAAAAACATTAAAGACCCAATCGAATATACCTTTTTGGCCGATGCCACTCGTGGACAAGACACTTATTATAGTCCTGGTAACTTTGGTACAGCAAAAAACTTCGGAGTAGAATTAGATTATATCACATTTTTCAACAAGATTGGTTTTAAAGTAAACTACACTTATACCGACTCTAAAATTACCACGCCAAAAGACAAAAAAGTTTTAGATGCTAACGGAAATTTAGAAAAAATATCAGTAATGCAAACTAGACCGCTTTATGGACAATCGGCTCATATCGCCAATGCCTCTATGCTTTATAAAGACACCAAAAAAGGCTGGGATGGTCAACTTTCTGTTGGATATACAGGTCCTCGTATCAACACTGTTTCTCAATTTGTTAATAATGATTTATGGCAAGAAGGTTTCGTACAAATGGATGCCTCGATTGAAAAACAATTTAAATCAAAGATTAGTATTTACGTAAAAGCAAACAATCTCTTAAACACACCAAATAGATTATTTATAAAAGGTACAAACCCAGCAAACGCAAACATTGCAGAAAATAATTTAGAAAATAATGGCCGAACAATGATAAGAGATGATTATTATGGCCAAAGTTACCTTATTGGAGTACGTTACAAATATTAGTTAATACAGTAAAAAATATACAGATGAAAACAATCTTTAAAAATATCAGTACTGCTCTTTTATTAATAATTTTAATAATTGTAGCAGGTTGCGAAAGTGCGAATAGCGACGTAGACACTAATGTAGATAGCGGAGCTTCTTCAGGGGAAATTTCAGGAGTTTGGGAAAAAGGAACTACGCACAACATTACTGGAGATGTGATTATTCCAGAAGGAAAATCGCTAACCATAGAAGAAGGTGTTACTGTAATTATGGATCCTGTGGCGAAAACTGAATTTATTGTAAAAGGAAATCTATACTCGTTAGGAACAGCTGATAATCCTGTGAAATTTACTATACAGGAAAAAGACAGAACTGCAGACAATAAATTTGGAAAAAAATGGGGTGGAATTTTAGCTGCTAAAACTTGTGCCGAACTCATTTTGGACCATACTATTTTAGAATACGGAGGAAGCACTACTTCAGATGCATCTACATCAGTAAAATTAGGATTATACAAAGCCGTTGCTGGCGAAAATTTACCAGCTTTGTGGTTTTCTAATGTTAAGGGAAAACTGGTGGTAACCAACTCTATTATTAGAAATTTTCAAGAAGACTGTACTTATATCGAAGGTGGAAATATTATTTTTTCGAATAATATTTTCTACACTACGGGAGTTTCTGGAGGTGAGGCGATGAATTTCAAATCAGGTTGTTTAATTGATGCTGCTTACAATTTAGTTTATAGTACAAATACAAATGCTTTTAAATTATCAAACTCAGGAGTAAAAGACCCACAAACTGATATTGTTGCTTATAACAATACTCTTGTCAATACAGGCTGGCGTAGACCAACCGCAAAAGGAGGATCAATTTGGGTAGAAAGTGCAGTAATAGCGCACATCTATAATAATTTGTTTGCTAATACACGCTTTGGTATCAAGAGAGATACTAAAAACAAAGAAGACGCTCGTACTACAATCAGCAATAACCTTTATTATGGCTATGATCAAACAACCGTTAATCAATTTCAACTGTCTGCAGATATAATTGGTGGCACAAACGAAGTAAGAGGAGCAACTGCTGGTCAAAACGACCCAAGTTTTGTTAATTACCCACTAAACAATCCTATGAGCAGTCCAGATTTTGATACCAGTTGGGATTTTCATTTAAAATCAAATTCTATTGCACTTGGTAAAGGAACTACTAATTTTGTGAGACATTTTAGTAATCCTATCACTTTTAGTAACGGATTGGCTTACGCTTCACCAGCGCCAGCAACTTTTATTGGTGCTTATGGCATAACTAAGTAAATCAAAACCATTCAATTAACACTTACAAAATGATCAAAAAAATAATATTTTCTATAGGTTTATTTACGCTTGTTGGGCTATCCGCCAGCTGTCAAACCGATAAAAAAAGAACCAGAATCACCCCAAAAAACGTAGTAAAACCAATTTTTATTTCTGAACCCGTACAATTTGACAGTGACGATCCAGCAATTTGGATTAATAAAGCTGATGTTTCAAAAAGTTTGGTTATAGGAACGGATAAAGATATAAATGGAGGACTTTATATATTTGACCTACAAGGGAAGATGCTGAAAGATAAAACCGTTAAAAATCTAAAAAGACCAAACAATGTAGATATTGCTTACGGATTGGTACTTAACGGAAAACCAACTGACGTTGCCATTACGACCGAAAGACTAGGCCAGGATATTAGAATATTTTCTATTCCGGATATGAAACCTGTCGACAACGGAGGCATAAAAGTATTTGAAAATGAAACCGAACCCGATTATAATGGCCCAATGGGCATTGCTGTTTATACCGCAAAAGATGCAAAAATATATGCCATTGTTGGTCGTAAAAGCGGGCCAAAAACAGGCGGCTATCTTTTTCAATATTTATTGGAGGACGACGGAAGTGGAAATGTAAAAGCCACTTTAGTACGCAAATTTGGAGAATACAGTGGCAAAAAAGAAATAGAATCAATTGCTGTAGATAACGAATTAGGATATGTTTACTATTCGGATGAGCAATTTGGCGTGCGCCAGTATTATGCTGATCCAGCCAAAGGAAACGAACAATTATCTTTATTTGGTACAACAGGTTTTGCCGAAGATCACGAAGGCATTTCTATTTATAAACTTACTGCTACAACAGGCTATATTTTAGTCTCGGATCAAGGAGCAAACCGTTTCCAGATTTTTAGCCGCGAAGGCACAAAAGACAACCCATTTGAACACAAACACCTAAAGACCGTTAATGTTTCAGCCATGGAAAGTGATGGTTCTGAAGTAACTAACATTCCTTTAAACACAACCTTTAAACATGGTCTGTTTGTTGTAATGAGTACCGATAGAACGTTTCACTTTTATCGTTGGGAAGATATAGCTGGCAAAGATTTAAAAATAAAATAGTTTATTTTGCCGTATTTAAAGTTTCTAACCTAATCCCAATCATTCTACATTTTTCTATACAATCTATTACAGCCCATAAGGTAAAAATTGACATCAGTCCTTTTTTATCTTATGGGCTGTAATGCTCTTGCCAATAAACAATCCTCAACAGTTTTGTATAGGGTAAATGCTTTTAACATAAAAGAAATCAGTCAATTGAGAAAAATATGGATTTTTGACGTTAAATTTGTACCAATCAAAATTATCAATCAAAAATCAATCAATCATGTTAAAACAATTTTTCATCCTGTGCTCAGGCGCAGACAAACCGCTGCTCGGAGGCTGTTCCGAAGGTGAACAAACCAAATTTGTCGGCATTGGCGCTACTGTTTTTTTTACAGCAGTTATGGCTTTTATTGCTAGTGCTTATGCGCTTTTCACAGTCTTTGACAATATTATTCCGGCGTTACTTTTTGGATTTGTTTGGAGTTTACTTATTTTTAATCTGGATCGTTTTATTGTTTCCACTATTCGAAAAAGAAACAGTTTTAGCAGTGAATTGCTGCAAGCTACGCCTCGAATTATTTTAGCGATTATTATTGCAATCGTAATTTCAAAACCTTTGGAGATTAAAATCTTCGAAAAGGAAATCAACACCGTTTTATTGAAAGAGAAAAATGCGATGGCTTTGAATAACAAAAAAGAAGTTGCTAATTATTTCAAATCGGATTTAGATAAAAACAAAACCGAAATTGCAAGTCTTAAAGCCGAAATTACCAATAAACAAAAAGAAGTAAATACGCTTTACCAAACCTATATTCAAGAAGCAGAAGGAACTGCTGGAACCAAAAAAATGGGTAAAGGCCCTGTTTTTAAAGAAAAAATTGCAAAACATAATTTGGCTTCTCAAGAACTTGACACGATTCGAAAAAACAATCTAGCCAAAATTGCTGTATTGGAAAAAAGCACCAAAACACTGCAAACCGATTTAGACAAAAAAGTTACGGAAACACGACCTATCATTGATGGTTTTGATGGGCTGATGGCGCGAATCAACGCTTTGAATCAACTGCCTTGGATTCCTTCATTTTTTATAATGCTTTTGTTTTTAGCGATTGAAACTTCCCCCATTATTGCCAAATTATTATCTCCAAAAGGAGAATACGATTTTAAACTAGAAGATTTGGAAACGGCTCTCAAAGCGACTTTGGATCAAAATAAATACCAACGCGAACTGTTGATTAAAACGAATGCCTCAATGCATGACAAGGTTTACGAAGATATTGCGCAAGACAAAAGACTATATGATTTACAACGAAAAAATGCTGAAGAATTACTAGAACTGCAATCGAATGGCTTTTTAGAAAAACAAAAACAGACGATTTAGTATAACTCTAAAAGTCAAAAGAATTTGTTAGGATACAAAAAAAGTCGGGAATAGTAAATTACTATTCCCGACTTTATATTTTTTTGGCTTTTAGTTTTTGACTTACATCAAACTCAAAATCTCCTTTTTGAAAGAATCGTATTCCCCTTGTAGAATCAATCCGTTGTCAAGGAGTTTTTTATAATTTTGAAGCTTTGCAAAAAGTTCATCTTGTGTCAATTCGCTAGTTTTTTTCTCTGTTGAAGCAGTTGTGTTTTCTATAATAGGTTCAGCATAATTAGAAACCACAGGCATAATTTCAGCAAAATCGGTTACTTCTTCAGTTTCCATTTCTTCAATCAATTCTGATTCTTCTATTAATGAAGGAGCAATTTCTTCGGTTATTACTGATTCAGGAACTGCAGTTGTCGTTACACCATTTTTCAATATATCCAATTGTTCTTTGGCAAACGTAGCAATTTTTCTGGCTTGAATTTTTGGAATATAATCAATGGAAACCTGAATCTGTGTTTTGGTTGAAAATGAAAATTCAGAACCCAAAATATTCTCTTTCATAAAAG
The DNA here is from genome assembly GCF_052683105.1 of Flavobacterium sp. WC2509. NCBI lineage: Bacteria > Pseudomonadati > Bacteroidota > Flavobacteriia > Flavobacteriales > Flavobacteriaceae > Flavobacterium > Flavobacterium sp. WC2509. The sequence continues at coordinate 1,843,761 of NZ_JBQZFG010000001.1, forward strand.
TTCCTTCAATTTCGTCCCAAGTAAAATCGGTAAAATTCATTGAAAGTCCCATGTTTTTGGGCTGACAAATAATAATTCTTTTATTAGTCACCACAATGCTATCTGGAAAAACGGTAATAGCTGGTTTTTTTTGAACAGCGATATAACCAACTTCTTCATTTTTCATCAATAAATCATTCAACTTTGAAGTGATTTTTTCAATGGCTTTTGGATCTTGTTCTTCGTTAAGAAATTTTTTAAGATTATCAATCATACTATTTTATTTGAAAGTGTCTGATATTTTTTAAGCAAAAGTAATGCCTAATTTTCTAATTGCTTCGCCTGTACGATAAATATTTTACTTCGAGTCAATAATTTCGATCTGAATTTTCTTGGTTAAACTTTTAAAAACCAATTCATAAGAATGATCAATCAATTCTTTTAATAAATCATTTGAAATATCATTTACTGCGATCGTATTCCAATGCACTTTGTTCATGTGAAAACCTGGTTGGATTGAATCATACTCTGCTCGTAATTCTTGTGCCCGTTCCGGATCGCATTTAAGATTAACGGATGGATTTCCTTTTTCCCATTGCAACAAAGAGGAAAGAGCAAACATTTTGCCACCTACTTTAAAAACCAAAGTATCTTCATCAAATGGAAAATGTTCGGTAACTCCTTTTTTAGAAAGACAATATTCGTAATAAGTTTCTAGATTCATCATACTATTTTTTCCATCATTTTTTCTGGGTGTGCCAAGGCTTTAAAACCAAATTTCTCATATAAAAAATGAGCATCGGATGTTGCTAAACGCCATATTTTCACTTCTTGCAATTGCGGTTCATTCATCATTGTATCAATTAAAATGGAAGAATATCCTTTTCCTCTATGTTCTTCGGTAATAAAAACATCCATTAAATATGCAAAAACTACATAATCGGTAATCACTCTGGCGAAACCAATTTGAACCTCATCTAAATAAATTCCAAAACAAACCGAAGCATCAATTGTTCTTTGTACTTCATCAATCGTTCTTCCTGCTGCCCAATAAATATCCTTCAAAAAATGTTGAATAAAAGCAACATCTAATTTATTTTTATCGGTAGACACATAAATAGTATTCTCCATACGAACGCTTGAAATTTTTAATTTTAAAATGTACTTATTTTTCCTTCTGCAAAAGGCTTTTCGAATAAAATTGTCGAATGGTCACTTGTGTCATCATAAGCAGATTTTGGCAAAAGAGACGGATTGGAAGGGTATTTTTTTCCATTAAATGATAATTCTTTAAAAACACCTCGATCATCTACTAATAAGACAGCCCAGCCATTTTTAGTCATTTTTTCGACATAAATCGGGGCTTCCATAACTGTAAATTTAGTAATTATTTTTTGGTGATTGTCTAAAAGTAAAAAGGTACAACCGCCAGAACCACAATAGTAAGGAGAAGAAAAACGAACGAAAGTCTCTAGTATATTATCATCATTCAAATCAATATTTTCATATTGAAATTTATGATCCGCTTCTGTCAAAAATTTTATATCGCCTTTTACATAATCATTAATCATGAAATTTTTCAATTTGATTTCTGTCGAATCCATTATTACTTCTGGAGTTTTTTCCTTTGCTTCGGTTGATGTACTAGCACCATCTTTTGCTATGCCTTCCTCAACTTTTACATCTTGTTTTTTGTCTCCGCAAGACAACAGCACACAAGTAACTAAAGCTAATAATCCAAATTTAAGTTTCATACCTTATTTTTTTAATGTTTTAATTTATCACTGATTTTATTTACAGGGTTACTAATAAATTTTGGTGCATCAAATCGATATCCAAAATACAACAATCCAAAGGAACCATCATTTGAAACAACTTGATTTTTGGTTTCATTATAAAAACTTGAATTAAAATTAATACTTAACCCAAAAAGTACTCGATCTGAATTGTAGCCCATTTTTAGCCCGCCATTGATAGTTGTCAAAAAATAATTATCCTGTTCGTTTTCTTGAATCCCAGATTCATCTGTTTTTGAATTTATTATTTTGACACCAAAAGCAGTTGTCAAATTTGGAGCGATATAAAACCTTCTATGAATAATAAAGTTATAAAAGTAACCCGCTCCTACACTTACATCATATTCATTTTGTTTAGCATTTAGAGTGGTTGTTTCTAAAGAAGTTCTTTTGTAATCATAAATCAGCGTTGGAATAAAACTTCCTGCACTTTCCTTTTGCCACTCCGTGAAAGATGTAATGCTCTTTAGGGAAAAATTTGGATTGAAAATATACGAAGTTGACATTCCGTATTTTGTTATTTTTAAATCAGGGAATTGAATATAGGGATCAACATCAGGTTTCCAATCAGGTAAAAAATCCTGTGTGTTTTCGATATAATATCCTTTTACTCTACTATAATCAACTGTTTGGAGCCATTTACCCAGAAAAAAACGAAAATTATATTCTGAAAATTTAGATTTCCCTTTTTGATCTTCATCTTTATTTCCACCAATAAATTGAGGATAAAATCCGTAACTAAAACCTATGAATTTATAATCTACGGATAAAAATACTTTGTAACTGTTATTCGTTTCTAAATCCAAGTTGCTTCCCTCTTTGTCTTCTAGAATTTGAGCATCCGTTTGTGAGCTTAAATTCGATCGAATCAGTATTTTATCGGGGTAAAACACAAATTTCGAACTATCTCTTTCTTTTTTTTGGCTAAAAGCTGTCCAATTACATAAGACCAAAACAGTAAAAAAAACTGCAAATTTAACTCGATTTTGATTACTTTGTTTGGCGTAAAATATTCGTATTGTTTTCAACTTTTAACATTTAAAATAATAATGACAATTTACGCATTTTAAAACCAATTTACAATTCTCCTACAAAATAGTATACAAAATTGGTTTACTCGGACTTGCATCATTTTCAAAAGGAGCAATTTGTAAATTCAGCAAATAACTTCCATCTTCTACGCTATCATCCACAAAAATCATTTCGGTTATTGTACAATCCAATCTCGCATTGGCATTCAAATTATTGACATCTTTTACATTCCAGAATGCTTTGTGAGCCAATAATTTTCCTTCGTCATACTCTTTGTCGACACTTGGTAAATCAATTAGTAAATGCTTAATTCCGCTTTCACGAATGAAATGTGCTGCGTCTTCTGCCAGATAAGGCGGATTGGTATTCGAATATTTTAGATGTTTTTTTATTTTAAAATTAGGCAATGTCCGGATAATTAAAGCATCGCACGGTCTTTCTCCTAGTATTTTTTTAATCTGATTTCTGGTTATCACCAAATCTTCCCCTATCATTTCTGGTACAACTGAAACCAATTCTGCGAGAAAGAAAAACTGCTTTAGTGATTGATTGATACTGTAAAACTCACGGGTAATATGCCCCAAACATTCCGTATGTGTTCCGTGTCCATGCGGGTTAAAGAAAATGTTATTGAAGTTAGTTGATGATTTCCCTTCGGAAACTTTGCCTATCCAATCTCCAAAAACAACTGGTTCAATTACTGGTTTATCAATATACCAGGCAATCGGATTTTCGTCAGTATTGGTTAATGGAATCGAAATATCAATGGGTTTTGATAAGTCTACTTTAAATTGGTTATTGATGATTGCTTCCATAGTTTTTTAACCGCAAAGGGCGCAAAGTTTCTGTTTCCTTTTACCACAAAGTTCGTAAAACTTTGCGCTCTTTGCGGTAAAACTACTCCTCTAAATTTAAATAAAACAAATCACTTGCAATTCCATCCGTCAGGAATTTTCCTTTTGACGTTGGTTTCAAAATATTGTTATCAATGGAGAGTAAATCATCGCTTAGAAATTTCTGAGCTTGCTTTTGCAGATAATCCAAATATTCAATTCCAAATTCAGCTTCAATTCTATTCAAAGAAACGCCCCAAATGGTTCTCAATCCCGTCATAATATATTCGTTGTAACGGTCGGCGAGGGAAAGAATTTCAATTTCGTTGGGTAGTTTATCTTCCTGAATAGACTTTAAATAAAGAGAATTATTAGACACATTCCAGCTTCGGGAAATTCCATCATAACTATGCGCTGAGGGTCCAATTCCTATATAATTTTTGCCCAACCAATAGGCTGAATTATTTTTGGAAAAATAGTTTTCTTTTCCAAAATTGGACAATTCATAATGAATAAAATCATTCGCTTCGAGTGTTTCGACCAGAATGGTAAAATGCTCTTGAGCTAATTCATCATTGGGTTTCGCTATTTTTCCAGTTTGGATGAGTTTATTTAAAGCAGTTTTAGGTTCGACTGTCAAAGCATAACTCGAAATATGTGGGATTCCAAAACTCAAAGCTGTTTCAATATTTTGTTTCCATTTCTCGTTGCTCATTCCCGGAATTCCATAAATTAAATCGAGAGAAATATTATCGAAATATTTTGTAGCTTCTTCTAAACAATTTTTGGCTTCCGCCGAATTATGCGCACGATTCATCATCTTCAAATCATCTTCGAAAAATGACTGAATTCCAATACTTAATCGGTTAATTGGAGTTTTAGATAACTCGATAATTCGTTCGCTCGACAAATCATCAGGGTTGGCTTCGAGAGTAATTTCCGGATTTTCCGTAACCTTATAATTCTTGTATACCTCATCAATCAAAAATCTCAACTCTGAAATCTGCAATACTGAAGGTGTTCCCCCTCCAAAATAAATAGTTTCTACAACTTCGTCTTGAAATTCATTTTTTCGCATTTGAATTTCTTTGGCAATAGCCAAAACCATTTCTTCTTTCTTCTTCATTGAAGTCGAAAAATGAAAATCGCAATAATGACAAGCCTGCTTGCAAAATGGTATGTGTATGTAGATTCCGGACATTTTTAATTAGAGAATTTGACAATTAGATAATGAGATAATTTGTCAATTAGATAAATTTTTCTCGTTCTCTATAAATTATCTAATTTTCAAATTATCTCATTGACTCATTTTTTTACCCGAGCCTCATTCTGCTTCACAAAAGCATCCCAACCAGAATAACTTTTGGCACCAACAACTTTTCCTGAATTAAAAAAATGACAAACCGCAGCCGCCAATCCATCAGTTGAATCGAGATTCTTAGGCAGTTCTTTTAAACCTAACAATTGCTGAAGCATCTTGGCGACTTGTTCCTTGGTAGCGTTTCCGTTTCCTGTAATCGCCATTTTGATTTTTTTGGGTTCGTATTCGGTAATAGGAATATCTCTCGAAAGTCCCGCTGCCATGGCAACACCTTGAGCTCTTCCCAATTTTAACATCGATTGTACATTCTTTCCAAAAAAAGGAGCTTCAATCGCTATTTCATCTGGATGATGCGTTTCTATTAACTCAATGGTTCGTTCGAAAATGATTTTTAATTTCTGGTAATGATTGTCGTATTTGGACAATTGCAATTCGTTGAGCTGCAAAAATTCCATTTTCTTATTGACAATTTTTATCAATCCAAAACCCATAATTGTGGTTCCAGGGTCGATACCTAATATGATGCGTTCTTTACTCAAAGTTTGTTTTTAAGTTATAATGTAATCTCGGATGAGTTTCAACTCCCATTTATTTACTCGAATTCAATTTCATCTCTTGCAACATCGCAATGATTTTGTCTAATTTTTCTACTTCGATATTATCCAATCTCTTTGCTAAAGCTTCAATTTCCAATTTTGCTTCTATATTAGTTTGATAATCGGATTGTGCCTGAACTCTGTCTCTTTCATTCTGTCTGTTTTGAGCCATCATAATAATTGGTGCTGCATAGGCTGCCTGAGTCGAAAAAAGGAGATTTAATAAGATAAAAGGATAGGCATCCCAATGTTTTAGAAAAGCAACCAGATTTAATCCCATCCAAATTATTACAAAAACAGTTTGAATGATAATGAATTTCCAAGAGCCCATTCCGCTAGCTACTGAATCAGCCAAACGACTGCCAAAACCTAATGACTCTTTATGTGCTTCATGCCAAGTTTTAGTGATACGCATATTCTTTAAACTTAAATTCATTCGTAGCTATATATTATTATGATTTTATTTTTTATCGAAAGATGACGCAATTCTAAAAATTGTTCTCTTTGTAAAACTCTATAAGGTTTAGTGTCGCTTTGTAAACTAGTTTTTCCGTTACTTTGCCCTATGATTACAATTTCAAACAAAATTAAGCAATTCCTTGTACTTCTAGTCAAAATTATGATTGTAGGTGCTGCCTTTTATTTTATTTACAATCAACTGGCTAACAACAACAAACTCGATTGGCAAAAATTCTTGGTCTTATTTCATAAAAATCAATCCGTTTTAGGAATTGGATTTATTCTTCTTTTGAGTGTTTTGAATCGTTTATTTGAAATCTTGAAATGGAAATATTTGGCTTCCACTCTAAGACCAATTTCTTTAGGAGAAGCAACTAAACAGGTTTTGGCCGCACTCACCGCAGGATTATTTACTCCAAATGGCGTGGGAGAATATGCTGGAAAAGCATTGTATTTTGATAAAAAAGACGCTAAAAAAATTATTTTTTTGAACCTGATTTGTAACGGAATTCAAATGCTTTTAACAGTAGTTTTTGGTGTTTTTGGATTATTGTATTTCAATGCGGAATACAATATTATCACTCCAAAAACTATTGCCGTCTTTTTTGCGCTTAGCCTCTTATTATTTGGAATTTTATTTTTTTCGAAAAAAGTAAATATCAAAGGGTATTCTATCGAAAAACTGATTCATAAAATCAATGAAATACCAAAATCGATTCATCAAAAAAATACACTTTTAGGTTTTTTACGGTACTTGGCTTTCTCCCATCAATGCTATTTTTTGTTTTTAGCTTTTGATGTCGATTTACCCTATTTCATTTTAATTTCAACTATATCCTGTGTTTATTTTTTAGCATCTTCATTGCCCACTTTTCAATTTTTGGATTTTGCGGTAAAAGGAAGTGTAGCTGTTTATTTCTTTGGGATATTAGGTGTAAATGAATGGATTGTTATTTTTATCACTACGCTAATGTGGTTTTTGAATGTAGTTTTACCGGTTATTATTGGAAGCTATTATGTATTGAATTTTAAGCCTAAAACTGTTCAACCGATATGATTCTTGTGCTATTAGGTATTAGCATTGTTTATGTGCTTACAATAAGTTGCCTCATTTATGGTTTTACCAAAATAAATACATTTGAATACATTAACTCTTCGCCAAAAACCAACTTTACTATTATCATTCCTTTTCGGAATGAAGCGGAAAATTTACCCATTTTATTAGAGAGTTTTTCAAAACTGAATTACCCGACCCATTTGTTTGAAGTGATTTTGGTTGATGATTTTTCTAGTGAAGAGTTTCAAGTTTCAGGTTTCAAGTTTCAGGTTTCGGTTGTAAAAAACATTCGGGTTTCAAATTCCCCTAAGAAAGATGCCATTACGACGGCAATGCAAATCGTAAAAACCGATTGGGTCATTACCACTGATGCTGATTGTGTCGTTCACAAAAATTGGCTGTCGACTTTAGATAATTTCATTCAGTTACATCCCGTTTCTATGATTGCCGGAGCTGTTACTTACGATTGTAATAATTCCTTTTTACATCATTTTCAACAATTGGATTTGGCCAGTTTACAAGGAGCTACTATTGGCAGTTTTGGAATCAAAAAAGGGTTTATGTGCAATGGTGCTAATTTTGCCTATACCCAATCATTTTTTAAAAACCTCAACGGATTCGAAGGTAATAATAGTATTGCCAGTGGCGATGATGTTTTTCTGTTACAAAAAGCGTTAGCCAAATACCCTGAAAAATTGGCTTATTTAAAATCCAAAAATTCTATTGTAACCACAAAACCAGTTAATGATTGGAAATCTTTGTTTTATCAAAGAGTTCGTTGGGCTTCCAAAACGGGTTCTTACCAAAGTCTTTTTGGTAAAAGATTGGGATTACTTGTGTTTATGATGAATTTGAGTTTAGTTTGTGCTTTTGTACTAATGCTATTTGGTATTTTTCCTTACTTTTTTATTGGATTGATTTTCATAATCAAATTTGGAATTGATAGTGTTTTGATTAAACAAACTAATAGTTTCTTAACCCATAATAAAATCCAATATTTATTTTTAAGCAGTTTGTGGTACCCCTTTTTTAGTACTACTGTGGCTTTGTATTCCTTATTTGGAAAATATGAATGGAAAGGGAGAAAGTTTTAAATTGCAGATTGCAGAATTTTAGATTTCAACTGTGGTTTAATAGACCAATCATTTTATTCTAGTTGTTTGCCCGGATTTTGCTTTGTACTAAATATTCTAGCAATAAATACAACACCTTCTTTTTCTTCTTTGTAAAGCAACTTATAATCTCTTACAATAATTCTCCTGTATTCGGGCTCTATTTCGTCACGTTCGTATTGTTCTACAAAATGAAGCTCTCTAGTTGCTTTCAAAATATCATTTTTTACATTTTGAGCTCCTTGAAATGATTTCACTTTATAGTATTCAAGAATAGCTTTGAGTTGGTCTTTGGCAGTATGTGTCCAAATTATTTTTAATGGAGCCATTACCAGTTTTGAGATTCTTTCTCTAAATCATCTTGATTAGTATATTCTCCTCTTTTGATTTCGGCTTCGGCTTCTAACAAAGATGCTTTATAAGCTTCTCTACTTATTGGTTTTTTATCTATATCAAAAGCTACTATTTCTTCTTCTTGATAGGTTTCTATAAATGCTTTGACTACTTTCAACAATCTGTCATCGGCATCGTTGATGTATTTTAAAACGCTATCTCTTAACTCTAAAGCTCCCATTTTGTTCTCTTTTAAGTATATCAAAGGTAATTGTTTTGTTTTTATTTTCTAAAATGATGGCCATAAATTTATTCCAAAAAATTCCTCATGAAAACGAATGCCCTAGCCCAGATGGACACGAGCGAAGCGAACTGACGAAGTAAACGGCATCCTGTTGTCCCGGGGTTCGGGACAACAGATATAGTGTACAGCTGGAAATAGCTCCTTAAAAAAGCTACTCTACCTTTAAAATCACAGGAAGTATAAACTGGGTTTTTACTGGTAATCCTCGCTTGATAGCTGGATTGATTTTTGGGAAATCGACCAAACGTGCTTTCAGGATACTATCAATTTTTACCCTATCATAAGTGACTGAATCTTTAGGGAATTGTGGCTCAAATTTCATTGTCGCATTAGGAAAAACGGTCACTTTCACTTCAATGGTATCTAACTCGGGATAAAGCATTGCCAAAGTATCGTTGCACAATTTCTCCTGAATTAATTGTGTCAAAACCTCAAAAAAACATTGTTGACGTTGCTTTTTATCTTCAATTTTATCGCAGTCGACAACTGAAGGATATTCATCTACCTCTTTCCAATTGATGGACTTCAATTCCTTTTGCAGTAATTCCTTTTCGGAAGGGACCTGCTTGTCAAAATATTGACAGGAATTAAAAAATATAAAGACTAAAAAAAGGGAATATTGCTTCAATGTTTGTTTTTTGAATGGAACGAATATTTTATAAAAATACAATTATTTTTTTTGGGTTTGTTTGGAATGCAGATAATCTTCGTAGCTTTCGGACATCCATCGCTTTTTATTTGCCTCGGCTACTTCCTTTTCTTTCGGGTATAAAATGGCTAATCGGTCTGAAAAAATGGCGATTTTCACAGTATAAGTATAGAATTCTTCCTTGGTTAAAATTACATTAGGGCTCGATTTTTTATTGTTAAATTCAAAAAATAACTGTTCAAAATCTTTCATAGAATAATTTAGAACCGCCTTTTTATTGCTGTTATAAATGGTTTCTTTTAAAGCATCATCAGTAGTATTTCCTTTTTTTTCTTGGGCATAAAAAGAATGACCGAAAAAGAAAAAGACCAATAAGAAAAAATGTATTTTCATTGTCCAGAAATGAGTTCACTTTATTTTTCAAAATTACTAAAAATATTTTTATGGATATACTGCTTTTGATATTGGGGTTTGTTTGTGTTATTGTTGGGATTTTCGGTAGTTTTCTTCCAGTTTTACCTGGACCGAGCATCAGTTGGGTTGGTATAGTATTACTTTATTTTACGACTGCAGTTCCTGCCAATTATTGGATTTTGAGTATTTCATTATTGATAACCATTGTGCTTACCATTATGGATTATATTATTCCTGCGAAGGGAACCAAAAAATTTGGAGGCAGTTCGTATGGGATTTGGGGAACGAATATCGGTTTGATTGTTGGGATTTTTGCACCAATTCCGTTGGGTTTTATTATTGGCCCGTTTGTTGGCGCTTTTGTTGGTGAACTTATTTATGATTACAAGGACCATCAACGCGCTTTGAAAGCGGCTACTGGCTCTTTGCTGGGCTTTCTGGCTTCCTCTTTTATGAAGTTTGTGGTGTGTATGATGTATTTGGGATTATTTCTTTGGATTGTATGGCAGAATAGTGCTGCTTTGTTTTAAAAAATATTCTTGGCCGTTAAGTTAAGTTCGCTGGTTATGATGAAGATATGCTCTAGATTATCAAGGCATTTGCTTTGAAAAAAATTAGCCACGGATTTGACGGATAAAACGGATTGTCACAGATTTTTTTATTTTTAGGTATAAAAAAAGCCTCTCCGTTAAGGAAAGGCTTTAAACAATGTTGCGGTCTGGACGGGACTCGAACCCGCGACCCCATGCGTGACAGGCATGTATTCTAACCAACTGAACTACCAAACCCTGCTTTATTGCGGTTGCAAATGTACAATAAATTTTTGTTTACGCAACTATTTTATAACACAAGTATTAAAAAAAATTTAATCTCTTAAAAATCAAAAAAGCCATCCGTAGATTCCAGATAAATCCAGAAACATTGGAAAGCTTTTCATTGGTCTAACTACAAACCGATCTCGTCCTTGACGAGAAAACAACACAACTAGCTTTAGATACCTTATTTGGGCAAAAAAGCCTTTCTGTTACGAAAGGCTTTCCCCAATATTGCGGTCTGGACGGGACTCGAACCCGCGACCCCATGCGTGACAGGCATGTATTCTAACCAACTGAACTACCAAACCTCTGCTTTATTGCGGTGGCAAAGATACAATAGATTTCCGTTTACGCAAGCCTTTTATAAGAGAATTTTAAAAAAATTTTAGCCCACTTATCCAAAGTTTTGTTTTTCAACTAAGTATGCTGTCAAAATTTTATCAAAACTTTCGCCAACACCCACCGGAATGTACTTTATTTTGTTTTGAGCACAGGTCAAAGCCAGCTTTTTGAAGTAATCACCCACCTGTTTTTCGTATTCTTGCTTCACATTATCTGCAAAAATAACTACCTCATCTCCTGTTTCTACATCAATAAACTTTCTCGGTGCGTTGTCAAAATCAAATTTGCGCTCCGTTTCATTGTCTATAACATGAAATAAAACCACTTTATGCTTGTCGTGTTTCAAGTGTTGTAACGCATTAAACAAAGCTTCTTCATTCTCTGACTGAAACATATCTGTAAACAAAATAATCATCGAACGCCTATGAATCTTCTCTGCAATCTGATGCAAATACGTAATGGTATCGGTATTTTTTTTCTCTTTTGGCGCTTCTAAAAGCCCTTCAAGGGTATTCAATATCATTCTATGATGGCGGTCACTCCCTTTTTCGGGCGCATAATACTCATAACTATCCGAGAAAACACTCAAACCTACCGCATCTCGCTGTTTCTTCAATAAATTCATTAAAACTGCCGAAGCCAATACCGAAAAACCTATTTTACTTTCATAAAAGGGCTGATTCTCCTTCAATTTAGGATAATGCATCGATGAGGAATTATCAATAATAATATGACATCTCAAGTTCGTTTCTTCCTCAAAACACTTTGTATATAATCGATCCGTTTTGGCAAATAATTTCCAATCAATATGCTTGGTACTTTCTCCAGTATTATACACTTTATGCTCGGCAAATTCAGCCGAAAATCCATGAAACGGACTCTTGTGCATTCCCGAAATAAAACCTTCTACCACTTGATTGGCTAACAACTCCAAGTGCTGAAAACTGGATATTTTCTCTATTTGCGATTCGATCTTCATATTCCAAATGTATAAAAAAGTTTGAACACACTACATCGTGCTACTGACAATTTAAAAGTAGACCATTAAAAGGTTTGTTTTCTTTTTATCATTAAGATATTAAGTCAATTAAGCTTAATTGACTTAATATCTTAATGGTGAATTAATTTAATGTTCATTAGCTCCACAGACTCAAAACAAAAAAGGTCTGACTTTCGCCAGACCTTTTTAACTTATTTCAATTTAGATTACAATAAAGCATCTAAACTATCCGCATACGTTTGTTTTGGAGCTACTCCAACTTGTTTTCCAACTACTTCTCCGTTATGGAAAACTAATACTGTTGGAATGTTTCTAACTCCGTATTTTGCAGCAAATTCTTGATTTGCATCTACATCAACTTTCCCCACAACAACTTTCCCTTCGTACTCGCTGCTAAGTTCGTCAATGATTGGCCCAACCATTCTACAAGGTCCACACCATGCTGCCCAAAAATCTACCATTACCGGTTTATCTGATTTCAAAACTACTTCATCAAAAGTAGCATCTGTTATTGCTAATGCCATACTATTTTTATTTAATGTTTAAATGCTTATTCTTAAAACTTGAGTACAAATTTAGAAATTAAAACCCAACCAAACGTCATTCCTAAATTAGTTTTCATTATAAATGTATTGCTAATTGTTATTCCAGTAATTAGAAGCTACTTCCAGCTGTACACTATATCTGTTGTCCCGAACCCCGGGACAACAGGATGCCGTTTCCATCTGGGCTAGGACATTAGAATTTTCAAGACATTTAGCACAAAAAAAAGACCCTCTTTTCAGAAGGTCTTCATTCTATTATAATCGTACTTAATTAGAGACTATATTTTAATCCTAAAGTAAATCCTAAACCAGAAATCCCAACATAAGAACTAATATCATTCATTGCCTCATTCGGTCTAGTTGTATCAGTAGTAATGTTTGTCGTAGCTGTGTTAGGATTAAACAAAACATTATTTGAACCGCTATTTAATTGCTCAACATAATCCACATGACTCGCAGAATAAGAAGCGTCTCCACGGAAAGTAGTTGGTGTATTTAATTTATCTACACCATTTTCAGTGTATTCCTTAGTTTCTTTTGATTTACCGTGAACAGTGAAATTACGGTATTCTACCTCTCCAAAAAGAGAAATATTTTTACCTAATTTATAAGATGTTCCTAAAACTGCCATAAAACCAACAGTTGGATTTGGCAACACTACATCTTTTGCATAAGTGTTAACATTTCCTGCAGGAGTTGTATAAGTCCTATTTGTTTTAATAGTTAAGTCCCCATATACAGGAACAATAACCCCTACTTTTGTGTAAGGCTCAAAACCATGTGTTTCTCCTAAAAACAAGACGACAGCTGGTGCTAAATCAAGAGCATTGATCCTACCTTCAGCTGTACCTGTTACAAAAATTGGCCCAGCAGCTACTAATCTATTTACTGTTTCAACCATAGTTTTTTCTTTTCCTGTAAAATAGTTAACCCCCATCTCAACACCTAAACGTGTTGTAAAACGGTATCCAACATTTAAACCTGTACGAAATCCTTCCCCAAAAGAACCATGATTTGTTTCTCTAGAAACCAAAGTAGTTCCATTTGCAGCATATACCTCAGTATTCGGCAAAGCACCTGAGACAATTGGAAATTCTGTAGCAGCAGTTTGTATAAAATAAGAACCTCCTAATTTAAAATACCAAGTTTCTTTTTTATCCGTATCTTTAGTTTGCGCCATCATACTAAATGAGCAAACTAACATTCCTAACACTAGTAGGTTTTTTTTCATAATTTCTTAAAATTTGATTTAGTTCTACAAAAATATATAAATTTAAATAATGTTTTTTTGGTTAAGAAATCGTTTTCGTAACAATATTTACTAAAAAGGAGGTTTTTGTTAAAACTATGCATGCATAGGATAATTTTTAACTTAAAAATTATACAATTAATAAAACTTTAACTCAAAAATTTAATTCATATTAAAATTAACATGTATTTACTGTGATTCAGTCGTGATTAATTTAGGAAACGAAAGCTTATGATAAGCCTCACTTTTAGTGCAGATTTATATTCGTTTAAGTACTGAATTTTATATACTTTACTTACTGTTGATAAACTTTTAGCCATCAAAGAATAATCCTTAATTCATTCTTTTAAACTTCAAAATTATGTAGTTTTTTGACAAATCTATCTCTTTGATACCAATCGTTGTAAACAAGCTCAAAATTGTTTACGCTGAAACTACCAAAATCAAAGTCCTTATATTTATCAATTATTTCTAAAAAGGCATCTTTTTCTTTGAATTTGTCCCTAAAACGAACAACAGTCGAATGCGCAGTTTGTATCGAATATCTTTTGTCTAAACTCTGTTCTAAGTTAGATTTTTTAAATGCAGTTCTTAGATTATCTCTTATTTCGTTTATACAATTATTATTCATAAATCCCTGTACCATAATACATGAATCAGACGCTGTTAGCCCTTTAAACTGAATGTCTATAGTAGTATTAGTAATCAAACTTTTTTGAATCAGATCAATATATTTTGACAAATCAATTTTGTCAATATCAAATCCTTCATAACAGGATATTATAGACATAACTGTGATATGAATATCCGAACTTGGGTAATAATATTGATCTGGCTCTATCTTTTTTAGCTCATCTAGGAATTTCTGAATGTTCTCTTTAACAGCAGCAGAAGGTCTAATCACAACTGTTATTCCAAATCTTTTATCTGTCTCAGAATCTATTAAATGGTCGATTTTATAAGTATCGGAGGCGATTTTATTAATAGACTCTTTATACAGTAAGCTGTAATGCTCTTTAAGATTCATTGAGTTTTAAGTTTATTGTTATGCTGTAGCTTAAGTTTATAAATCGAGCATTTCCAATTTTTAATAGTTTTCGCTTCGCAATAAAATAAAAGTATTGGAAATGTTTTTTTTTGAAATGGTATTATAAAAACAAAATCTTGTCCTTTAGCCCTGATCGTCTAAATTGCTCTCGCAATTACCTTTGCATTTTTTCTTTAAAAAAAGCAAAGATACAGCGTAGAGCAGGAGGGAAATTTCTTGAAATCCTTAAAACTTCTGCTCCTAAAAAAATTAATTCAGCTTAAAATTAATCTGCATTTTTTCCAATTCAAATAATAATTCATTAGATATTTGAATTTTCAGCTTTCGGCTTGGCATGGCTAATTTGGTGACTACTTTTATTTCTTCCACTTCAGTAACTTGCTTCGATTCTACTGCCTCAACAGTTTCCTCGTCACTCTCTAAAAATGCTTCTTCATCACCTTCAGTAAAATCAGGAGTTGTTTCTACAATCCGCTTTATTTTTTCGAGTTCCATAATTTCAAAAGAAACCGTATTATCTCCTTTATAGTTCTGGAAAAGACGACTTAGATTATGAATAAACTCCGTTTCTATATTTTTTATGTCCAATAATAAAATCAATTTTTTGGCAAACGTACTTAACACATCCTGCAAATATTGCACTAAAACAAACTGCATTCTAGGGTCTGTCTTTTTACCAGTTTCTTGATTTACCCAGCCTTCTTTAATCATCACTTTCATGAAGGTAAAATTGTTTTGAATAAAGAAGTGCCTGAACTTTAAATACTCTTCTCCAAAAATTTTAAATTCATAACTCTCATCGTATCCTTCTAAAATAAAGGTTCCCCATCCTTTTCCGTTCTTGGCTACTCGGTGCTGCACATTGGTAATAATTCCTCCAAAGGTTAAATTCTTACCTACATACTGTTCCATATTCTTCAACGCTTCGAGTCTGGCATTACAAAAATATTTCATCTCGAATTTATAATCGTCCAAAGGATGTCCCGAAATATAAATTCCAACAACTTCCTTCTCTTTAGCCAGTTTTTCCATGGTACTCCAATCTTCACAAGGAGGCACTACAGGCTCAGCGATTTGTACATCACTACTTTCGCCAAACAAACTTACCTGCGAGGAGTTTTCGTTTTCCTGAAACTTCGAACCATAGCGGATGGCTTTCTCATAAAAGGTAATTCCGTCGCCGTCATTGTGAAAATATTGTGCTCTTGTCGTTCCTTCAAAAGAGTCAAAACCTCCAGCCAAAGCTAAATTTTCAATCGCTTTTTTATTAGCGGCACGCAAATCGATACGTTTCGCCAAATCAAAAATTGACTTGTATTTTCCATCTTTTCTGCTTTCGACAATTGTAGCAACCGCTCCTGAACCCACACCTTTTATAGCGCCCATTCCAAAACGAACCGCATAATCATCATTTACTGTAAATTTATAATACGACTCATTCACACAAGGCCCTAGAACCTGCAGCCCCATACGCTTACATTCTTCCATGAAAAATGAAACCTGCTTGATGTCATTCATATTATTAGAAAGTACCGCCGCCATATATTCGGCAGGATAGTGGGCTTTTAGGTAAGCCGTTTGGTAAGCGATCCAAGCATAGCAAGTAGAGTGCGATTTATTAAACGCATAACTCGCAAAAGCTTCCCAGTCTTTCCAGATTTTTTCCAAAACTTTGGCATCATGACCTTTTAAAGCCGCTTGCTCAACAAATTTAGGCTTCATTTTATCCAGAACGTCCTTCTGTTTTTTACCCATCGCTTTACGCAAAACGTCGGCCTCACCTTTAGTAAATCCGGCCAACGACTGCGACAAAAGCATTACCTGCTCTTGGTAAACGGTAATTCCATACGTTTCCCCTAAATATTCCTCGCAGGCATCTAAATCGTATTTGATTTCTTCCTCCCCGTTTTTTCTTCGAACAAAAGAAGGTATATATTCCAAAGGGCCTGGACGATACAAGGCATTCATCGCAATTAAATCTCCAAAAACGGTGGGTTTCAATTCCTTCATGTATTTCTGCATTCCCGCGGACTCATATTGAAAAATCCCGACGGTTTCTCCACGTTGAAACAGTTCATACGTCTTGACATCATCAATTGGAAAAGTATCTGGATCGAGGTCAATGTTGTTGCGGTATTTCACTAACTTAACTGTGTCCTTTATCAAAGTAAGAGTCTTCAGACCCAAGAAATCCATTTTTAGCAACCCTGCACTTTCGGCAACCGAGTTATCAAACTGTGTTACATATAAATCGGAGTCTTTGGCGGTAGTAACTGGTACATAATTGGTAATATCCGATGGCGTGATAATCACCCCACAGGCATGAATACCTGTATTTCGCATCGACCCTTCCAGAATTTTTGCCTGCTGAATAGTTTCTCCAGCCAAATCATCTTCATTGGCAATGGCGATTAATTCTTTTACAAGTTCAAATTCATCAGCACCTTTTAATGCTTTTTTAACCTCATCTTCTGATTCAGAAAGGAAACGCGCCAGATTCCATTTACCCGGCATCATTGCTGGAATCAACTTGGCTATTCTATCGGCTTCAAACAACGGTAAATCCAATACACGCGCCGTATCACGAATCGCCGATTTGGTTGCCATTTTACCATAAGTGATAATTTGCGCCACCTGATTTTTTCCGTATTTATTGATTACATAATCCATAACACGCCCACGGCCTTCGTCATCAAAATCGATATCAATATCGGGCATGGACACACGATCCGGATTTAGGAAACGCTCAAAAAGCAAATCGTACTTAATCGGGTCAATATTGGTAATCCCTAGACAGTACGCTACCGCAGATCCCGCTGCAGATCCACGTCCGGGCCCTACCGAAACATCCATATTTCGGGCTTCGGCGATGAAATCCTGTACGATCAAAAAATAACCCGGATATCCGGAATTTGAAATCGTTAATAGCTCAAAATCTAAACGTTCCTGAATCGATTCTGTAATTTCGCCATATCTTTTTTTGGCACCAATCATAGTCAAACCCCTCAAATAAGCATTTTCTCCACGAACACCATTGTCTTTTTCATCTTCAGGGTCAACAAATTCTTGAGGAATATCAAATTTTGGAAGCAATACATCACGGTAAAGCGAGTAACCTTCAACCTTATCTACAATTTCCTGAATATTAATAATCGCTTCCGGCAAATCGGCAAAGAGTTTTTTCATCTCTTCTTCCGACTTGTAATAGTACTCCTGATTTGGCAGTCCGTAACGGTAACCACGGCCACGGCCAATTGGTGTTGCTTGTTTTTCACCGTCTTTTACACACAGTAAAATATCGTGCGCATTGGCATCTTCTTTATTTAAATAATAGGTATTGTTGGTTGCAATTAATTTTACATTGTGTTTTTTCGAAAATTCAATCAGCGTTTTATTTACACGATTTTCATCTTCCTGATTGTGACGCATCACTTCTAAATAAAAATCATCGCCAAATTGTTCTTTCCACCAAATCAAAGCTTCTTCGGCTTGATTTTCACCGACATTCAGAATTTTACTTTGAATCTCTCCGTATAAATTCCCAGACAAAACCATGATATCTCCCTTATATTTTTCGATAATATTTCGGTCAATTCTGGGAACATAATAAAATCCGTCAGTAAAGGCAATCGATGACATTTTAGCCAGATTGTGATAGCCATTTTTATTTTTAGCCAATAAGACAACTTGATTTCCATTGTCTTTTTTACTTTTATCCAAATGGTTTTCGCAAACATTAAATTCGCACCCAACAATTGGTTTCATTTCTGTTTCCGTAGGTTCTTCTCCAGCTTCTACCAAAGCTTTATTTTTTCCGGATGCCGCTTTATTATGATTCATAACGGCGCTCACAAAGTGAAAAGCACCCATCATGTTTCCAGTATCCGTCATTGCCACGGCAGGAAATTTATTTTTGGCTGTAGCCGAAACAATATTCCCAATTCCAATTGTCGATTGTAGTACCGAAAACTGTGTATGATTGTGTAAATGCGCGTATTTTGCTGCTTTAAAATCGGCTTTAGCTGATTCAGAAACAGTAAGAACTGGCTCATCCGAAACCAACGATTTCAACTGCTCCCTGATTTTGTCAGAAGCTGCTTTTAGGTTAATGTGTTTAAGGCCGATTAATGGTATTTCCTTCGGGTTTTTATTTTGAAATGTCTCGAAATAATCCTTTGGAACATCAAGTTCTTCTTTAGTAAAAACTTCACGGCGAATTAACTCTAGGAAACAGCGTGTAGTTGCCTCAACGTCGGCAGTTGCATTGTGCGCTTCCGAAAAAGGAACATTGAAAAGATAACTATGTAATTCGGTCAAAGTAGGCAGTTTGAATTTTCCTCCACGGCCTCCTGGCAGTTTCAATAATGAAGCCGTCACTTCGGTACAGGTATCCAAAACTGGCATCGAACTCATTGGCGAATCCACTCCAGCACGATGAAATTCGGCTCCCATAATATTGACATCAAAACCTAAATTCTGACCCACAATAAACTTCGTTTTGCTTAATGCTATATTGAATTTCTCCAAAACTTCAGCCAAAGAAATACCATCGGCTTCAGCCAATTCAGTCGAAATACCGTGAATACGCTCAGCGTCATAAGGAATATTAAAACCTTCGGGCTTTACCAAATAATCCTGATGCTCGATAAGTGTCCCCATCTCATCATGCAGCTGCCAAGCGATCTGTATACAGCGAGGCCAGTTATCAGAATCGGTAATGGGCGCATCCCAGCGCTTAGGTAATCCAGTAGTTTCGGTATCGAATATTAAGTACATACGTTTAAATAACAAAAAATTAAAAGTCCAAATTTCAAGTTTTTATATTCTAAAATACTGATATCAAGAATAGTAAAAAGTGTTTTATTTCAAAATGGAAGAAGTTCAAATTTAGTCTTTTTTTAGGGAAAATAATTCGTGAAGTTGTTAACAAAAAAGATTTGATTAAGCCATTGATTCTAAATTTCATTCGGAAAAGAAACACTTCCTGACTACCTTAAATATTGTTGCGTCCGCGTGAAGGATGGAAGCAAGTTACCGAAGTAACGCGGACAGCCTGACAGCATAAAGGAAAGAGGCCGAATAAGCGGTTTCTATGATTTGGCCTCTTTCCTTTATGGTGGCACGCCCAAATGATTTTTAATTTATCCCTTTGGTTTCTTTCTAAAAAACCTACTTTCTAACTAAATATTTATCACTTCTCTTTTTTTGGATGTCGTAGTATTTTTTGAAAAAAAATTACTTTTTGAGAACATTATTTCCTTTAAAAAAAACAAAATTCCAAATCAAAAATGAAATAAAATTCCAAATCAGAATCTAACTATTTGTTACTATTTTATTTTAAAATGTTATATATTTTAAACCAAAAACCGCTATTTTATAACACAATAGCGATAAATTTGCCAATTATTAAAAACAACAGCAAAGCCAGTGTTAGTTGTTCGATTTAAAAAAAAGTATTGCCTTTTGTAAATGGCACTGTTTCTAAAATAAAGTAGCAATAGTTTACTATCCAAAAAACACAAATGTTTGGGTATCGTATAAAACGAAATATTGCAATTGACGGCAATACAACTTTTTTTTACTTTTGAACTTCTATTATAATTACACCAAGTTTCTGTGGTTATACCAATTACAATTAAAAAAAAAGAAAATGAGTAAGACATTATTTGACAAAGTATGGGATTCACATGTAGTGCGTAAAATTGAAGATGGACCAGATGTGTTTTTTATTGACCGCCATTTCATTCATGAAGTTACAAGTCCTGTTGCTTTTTTAGGATTAAAAGCTAGAAACGTAAAGGTTTTATACCCTGAGCGTACTTTTGCCACTGCCGATCACAATACACCAACTATAAACCAGCATTTGCCTGTTGCTGATGCCCTTTCTGCTAATCAATTACAAGCATTAGAAGACAACTCTGCAGAATACGGAATTTCTCACTGGGGATTAGGTCACCAAAAAAATGGAATTGTACACGTAGTAGGTCCTGAAAACGGAATTACTTTGCCGGGTGCGACTATTGTTTGTGGAGATTCGCATACTTCTACTCACGGTGCTTTTGGAGCGATTGCTTTTGGTATTGGTACTTCTGAAGTGGAAATGGTTATGGCTACTCAATGTATCATGCAGCCAAAACCAAAGAAAATGCGTATCAACGTAAATGGTAAATTAAGCAAAGGTGTGGGGCCAAAAGACGTTGCACTTTATATTATTGCTCAATTAACTACTTCTGGTGGTACAGGATATTTTGCTGAATACGCAGGAAATGTTTTCGAAGAAATGACTATGGAAGGCCGTATGACTGTTTGTAACTTAAGTATCGAAATGGGTGCTCGTGGAGGTATGATTGCTCCAGACCAAACTACTTTTGATTTCCTTGAAGGAAGATTATATGCTCCTAAAGGTGAAGCTTGGACTAAAGCAGTTGAATACTGGAAAACTTTAAAAACCGATGCTGATGCTGTTTTTGATACTGAATTAAACATCAAAGCTGAAGATATCGAACCAATGATTACTTATGGTACAAATCCTGGAATGGGAATTGGTATCACTAAACATATTCCGAACGCTAACCAAGTTGAAGGCGGTGAGGAAACTTATAAAAAATCGTTAGCTTATATGGGCTTCAACGAAGATGATGTGATGATTGGAAAAACAATCGACTACGTTTTCTTGGGAAGCTGTACAAACGGACGTATCGAAGATTTTAGAGCTTTCGCAGAAATTGTAAAAGGCCGTAAAAAAGCAGACAACGTTACTGCTTGGTTAGTTCCAGGTTCTCACGTTGTAGAAGCACAAATTAAAGAAGAAGGTATTTTAGACATTCTTACTGAAGCTGGTTTCGTATTGCGTCAGCCGGGCTGTTCAGCTTGTTTGGCAATGAACGATGATAAAGTTCCTGCTGGAAAATATGCTGTGAGTACTTCAAACAGAAACTTTGAAGGTCGTCAAGGTCCAGGTTCAAGAACTTTGTTAGCTTCCCCAATTATGGCTGCTGCTGCTGCTGTTACTGGGAAATTGACAGATCCAAGAGAGTTGTTCTAGTTGAATGTCAATTTCAATGACAATAACAATTTCAAAAAAGAATTAAAAATAAAAAGATTTTAAAAACTGCTGATTTATTTCCCTTCAAGGAAAATCTAAAATCTGAGTTCTAAAATCTAAAAATCTAAAATTACAATGGCATACGATAAATTTAATATCCTTACTAGTAGTGCAGTGCCACTACCGATAGAAAACGTAGATACAGATCAAATCATCCCTGCTCGTTTCTTGAAAGCTACAAAACGTGAAGGTTTTGGAGACAATCTTTTTAGAGACTGGAGATACAATGGAGATGATACTCCAAAAGCAGATTTCGTTTTAAACGATTCTACTTACTCTGGAAAAATCCTTGTTGGAGGAAAAAACTTTGGTTCAGGTTCGTCTCGTGAGCATGCTGCTTGGGCAGTTTATGATTACGGATTCCGTGCCGTAGTTTCTTCTTTCTTTGCAGATATCTTCAAAGGAAACTGCTTAAACATTGGTGTTTTGCCAGTACAAGTTAGCCCAGAATTTGCGGATACTATTTTTAAAGCTATCGAAGCAGATCCAAATACACAATTAGAAATTAACTTGCCTGCACAAACTATTACTTTATTGGCTACTGGTCAAAAAGAATCTTTTGACATCAACGGATACAAAAAGAACAACATGATCAATGGTTTTGACGATATTGATTATTTACAAAACATTAAAGAAGATATTGTCGCTTTTGCTGACAAACTTCCTTACTAAAGAGCATGCAATATTTCAATTAGAATTATTGAAAAAATAAAGGTTAATTTTAATAACACCCGACAGGTTTTAAAAATCTGTCGGGTTTATAAATAAAAATACGTATGGTATTAGAAATGGCTATTCTGCACGTATTGAAAGGTGAAGAACTTCATTTTGAAAATGATTTTGCTATTGCCAGTCTATTTATACAGTCTATTTCTGGTTATATAAGTCATAGTTTGAGGAAATGTATTGAGGAAGAAAATAAATATCTGTTATTGGTTGAATGGGAAAAATTAGAAGACCATACCATTAGATTTAGAGAATCTGAATCATATCTAGAATGGAAAAAATTATTACATCATTATTATAATCCGTTTCCAATTGTAGAACATTATGAAATGGTCGTTGAGAATAAAAAATAGTTGAAAGCAATTGAAAAATAGAACCATTGCATAGAAATTGAAACGATTTTTATACCAATGAAATTAAGTGAAGTACGACGAAGAATATAAAACATACAATACCCCTTTTTCAAAAAGGATTTTATAGAACAGCAATAATGGAAAAAAGAAAAATTGAAATAATGGATACGACACTTCGAGATGGTGAACAAACCTCGGGAGTATCCTTTTCGGCAGCAGAAAAATTAACCATTGCGCAATTATTGCTTGAAGAATTAAATATTGACCGTATTGAAATTGCATCGGCACGTGTAAGTGAGGGAGAATTTCAAGGGGTAAAAGGAATTATGTCCTGGGCATCAGCAAAAGGCTATACCAATCGTATTGAAGTATTATCATTTGTAGATGGAGGCGTTTCTATCGAATGGATGAAAAAAGCGGGAGCCAAAGTTCAAAATTTATTGACCAAAGGTTCTTTAAATCATTTGACTCACCAGTTAAAAAAAACACCTGAACAGCATTTTGCAGAAATTGCACAATCTATTGCTTTGGCAAATGAAAACGGAATTGCCACCAATGTGTACCTAGAAGATTGGAGTAATGGCATGCGTAATTCTCCTGAATATGTTTTTCAATATTTAGATTTCTTAGTAACACAACCCGTTAAAAGAATATTATTACCAGATACTTTAGGCGTGTTGATTCCATCGGATACTTTTGAATTTATTTCTAAAATTACAGCTAAATATCCGACTATACATTTTGATTTTCATGCTCATAATGACTATGATTTGAGCATTGCCAATGTAATGGAAGCCATAAAAGCGGGTATCAACGGATTGCATGTTACTGTAAACGGAATGGGAGAACGGGCTGGAAATGCTCCGCTTGAGAGTACTGTCGCAGTAATTAACGACTTTATGCCAGAGGTAAAAATCAATATTAAAGAGTCTTCGTTGTATTCGGTAAGTAAATTGGTGGAGACTTTCACTGGTTATAGAATTCCAGCTAATAAACCAATAGTAGGCGACAACGTTTTTACGCAAACTGCAGGAATTCATGCTGACGGTGATAACAAAAACAATTTGTATTTTAATGATTTACTTCCAGAGCGTTTTGGAAGAAAACGTAAATATGCTTTAGGAAAAACTTCTGGTAAAGCCAATATCGAAAAAAATCTTCAAGAACTGGGATTAAAACTAAACCCTGAAGATTTAAAATTAGTTACTCAAAGAATTATTGAATTGGGTGACAAAAAAGAAACGGTTACCAAAGAAGATTTACCATACATCATTTCGGATGTTTTGGACAGCCATTCTTATGAAGAAAAAATTACGGTTGAGTCGTATTTATTATCTCATGCTAAAGGATTACGTCCTTCGACAACTCTTTGCTTAAAAATAGATGGTGAAATTTTTGAAGAAAGCGCACAAGGTGATGGTCAATTTGACGCTTTTATGAATGCTCTTTCTAAAATTTATAAAACTAAAAAAATGACATTGCCAAAATTGATCGATTACGCAGTGAGAATTCCTCCTGGCAGTAGCTCAGATGCTTTGTGTGAGACTATTATCACCTGGACAAATAACGGAAAAGAATTTAAAACAAGAGGATTAGATTCCGATCAGACTGTAGCTGCAATTATAGCGACACAAAAAATGCTGAATGTAATTCACTAATGGGTTGCTAAGATTCTAAGTTGCTAAGAAACTAAGTTTTTTTAATAGCAATGAATCTTAAAAACTCAGGAATATAAAAATAATTTAAAAAGAAGCTAAGTCAAAATCTTAGATTCTTAGAAACTCAGAAACTTAAAAAAATAAAAACAATGAAATTCAATATTGCCCTTTTAGCCGGAGACGGAATCGGACCAGAAGTAGTTAACGAAGCAGTTAAAGTTTCGGATGCCATTGCTAAAAAATTTAATCACGAAATCACTTGGACTCCTGCACTTACTGGAGCGTGTGCGATTGATGCTGTTGGAGTACCTTACCCAGATGAAACTCATGAAGTTTGTATGGCTGCCGATGCTGTTCTTTTTGGCGCTATTGGGCATCCAAAATATGATAATGATCCAAGTGCTCCAGTAAGACCAGAACAAGGATTATTGTTGATGCGTAAAAAATTAGGATTGTTTGCTAACGTTCGTCCAACCTTTACTTTTCCTTCTTTAATTGATAATTCTCCATTAAAAAGAGAAAGAATTGAAGGTACAGATTTAGTATTCTTAAGAGAATTGACTGGAGGAATCTATTTTGGTGAAAAAGGAAGAAAAGACAACGGAGACACTGCTTTTGATAATTGCGTATACACTAGAGCTGAAGTACAGCGTTTAGCAAAAAAAGGTTTTGAATTAGCAATGACACGTTCAAAAAAATTGTGTTGTGTAGACAAAGCAAACGTTTTGGAAACTTCACGTTTATGGAGAGAAACAGTTCAAGCTATGGAAAAAGATTATCCAGAAGTTACAGTTTCTTATGAATTCGTTGATGCTGTTGCTATGCGTTTGGTTCAATGGCCAAATTCTTACGATGTATTGATTACAGAAAATTTATTCGGTGATATTTTAACAGATGAAGCTTCTGTAATTTCAGGATCAATGGGATTAATGCCGTCTGCATCTGTTGGAGAACACACTTCACTTTATGAGCCAATTCACGGATCTTACCCACAAGCTACTGGGTTAAATATTGCAAATCCATTAGCAACTGTTTTATCTGCTGCTATGATGTTTGAAGATGCTTTTGGATTGAAAGACGAAGCAGAAGCAATTAGAGCTGTTGTAAACAAATCATTAGAGCAAGGAATTGTAACTGAAGATTTAGCTGGAAAAGGTGCAAAAGCATACAAAACTAGCGAAGTTGGCGATTGGTTAGTTGCAAATTTGTAAAAAATAAAATCAATAATAGGATGTACTGAGGTATGTCACTATTTACATTCATAAAAAGGCTGTTCCTAAAAGGGCAGCCTTTTGTTTGTTAAAATAATTTCAAATTACATTTTAATACATCAAGTATAATAATCACAAATTTATTATTGATCATAAGATGCAATACTTTGATCTATAACTCCCCCAAAACAAAAGAAGGCTGTCTAAATAGACAGCCTTCTTCAAAAGTTAAATCAACTAATTATTTTTTTTACTAGGAAATTTTATTTCCAAGTAAATGGCAAGTACCAATTATTAACATTCATTAATTTAGCACGTGCTTCTGCTGCATGAGCATTTCCTTCTTTATTCAATTTATCATAGATTTTATCAGCCAAGAAAGCAGGATCATTTCTACGTCTTGCAATACGCACTAAATCTTCCCAACGGTTACCTTCATAAGCAAGTGACAATCCAGCTTCACGAATAATATTGTTTTCAATTGAAGTTAAACTATCTCCTACAACTGGGGCATTCACTAAATTAGCACGACCTCTAACACCTCCACCACGATACCAATTTCCTCTAAAATAAGGATGTTCACCTTCACGAGCATCAAAATCATAAGGAAAACCTTCTTTAGTTATCCAAGTATAAGTCATATCATCTTTAGCTTTATCAAGTCCACCACGATTATAATCTCCTTTTATACCTTTATTTAAAATCGCATTAGCAATTCTATGCTTATTATCTCTATTAGCAGCTTCTGCATAACGCAAGTGCAATTTTTCAGCGCGGTATAAAAACCAATCTCCATCTGTTTTAAACACATCGGCAGCTGCTTCATATCTGTAAAGGTATTTCATGATAACAGGATCATTACCCACCATTTTATAGGTAAATTTTGGACCACGTGCATCATAAGGAAAACCATTACTTTGTGTATTACTATTCCAAAGATCAATTGCTCTTTGAGATGGTTTTGCTAAATATTGCCCTCCTGTTTTTGAAAAAATATTAATAAATGGATTTTTAGGTGCAAATTTGCTATCAAAAGGTAAAGACCAAATCCATTCCGTATTCCATACTGCATCTTTAGTTCTAGCAAACATAGATCTCCATCCTTGAGTATCAGTATTAAATAATGTGTTTACATTTTGGGAATTTGTATAATTAACAATAAAATCATTATTTCCACTACCAGCAAAATTACTCAAACGATATACCTCATAAAGCGCCGTACCACTTGGTTGAGATGAAGATGTTTCCATTATCGTTTTATAATGCATAGCAGCTTGTTGATAATTACCTTTCCAAAGTTGTAAATCACCTAACAAACATTCCTTATTAATAAAGAATTTTGCAGTATAATAACCATCCACCGTTACTAGTAAACTACTAGTTGCATCATAGTCTTTTTTATAAGTCAATCCTTCCGTAAATTTTACCAGTTCCTCAAGAAGTTGATCAAAAGAAAGTCTAGGATATTTACTGGCATCCTTGACATCTTCTAAGCTTACTATAGGTTGTGTAATGTAAGGTACAGTACCATATTGAATTCCTAATTGCAAATAAATCCAAGAACGAATACAGGCAATATCTGCATAGCGTTGATCATATTGTGATTGTGTAAATTTCTTTTCAGCAACCATAATATCGAAGTTTTTAAGGGCATCATTACAGTTTTGAATAACCTCATAGAAATCTTTTGGATTTGCATAAGGATTCTCCGCAGAAATATTTTGCTCCGAAAGCTCTTTTAAATAAGGGTCTGAATTACCTGTTGTTGTCATCAGGTCGGCACGCATTTCGTTAAGCATAACGTATTTACTTGCAAGTCCCATAAATTTACCATATATACCTGTAACAGCAGCATCAGCATCATATACATTACGGTACACTTGATCCCCACTAAGCTTATCTTGAGGTTGTACATCTACAAATTCCTCACAAGAGCTAAGGCTAAGCGATACCATCGCCACCCATAACAAGGGTTTTGTAGATTTTCTTATTTTTGTTCTTATTGTTGTCATCATCGGTCTGTTCTCTATGTTGTAAAAAAAATTAAAGTCCTAAACGTAATCCAAGTTGGTAACTTGTAAACTGAGGAGTCAAACCTATATCTGCGCCTTGACCAAAAATGGATGAAGTAGCACTAAATTCAGGGTCAAATCCAAGATATTTTGTAAAAGTTAACAAGTTATTGGCAGTAGCATACAGTTGGATATACTTAATACCTTTGTTACCATTTAAAGGCACATCATAACCTATAACCAAGTTTTTCAATCTTAAGTAAGAACCATCTTCAATCCATCTGTCAGAAAACTCAGCATTACCCATTGGATCTCCCCAAGTTGCTTTCGGTATATCCGTTTGCTGTCCTTCGGCTCTCCAACGGTTAGCAACGGCAGAACTTTGGTTTTCATAACCGCTCATTTTTTCAAGATTGTAACGCACTCCGTTATAAAGATCATTACCTACTGAAAAGTTAAACAATGCTTTTAAGCTAAATCTTTTGTAAGTAAAATCAGTATTAAAACTTCCTGTAACTGTTGCATTTGGATTACCAATAACCACGCGATCCTTACCATCAATAACTTTGTCACCATTAACATCTGTAAAGTGGATATCTCCACCGCTAAAAGGAACTAAGGTTCCATTAACTAAACGTTTTGACAATCCATCTGCTGTAGCTTCTGCTGTAGTACTATAAACACCATTACTCTTTAAACCATAAAATAAGTTAGCATCTTTGCCTTCAGATGTTAAATAAGTAGCACCACCAAATTCTGATAAAATATCACCGTTTGGCAAAGTTTGAACAGTATTATTATAGTGACTTACTCTATAGCCAAAATCGAAAGTAAAATTTGGAGTATTAACAATACGAGCATTCAAACCTAATTCAGCTCCAATTGTTTTCATCGCACCACTATTAGACTCTACAGAACTAAATCCATTTTCGCTACCAGTTGTTTCATAAACAATCATATCGGATGTTTTGTTTGAAAACAAATCAAGAGTACCGCTAATACGTTCTTTAAACAATCCAAAATCTACTCCTACATTCGTTTTTGTAACTGTTTCCCATTTCAAATTACTATTTCCAATATTACCACGAACCAAACCTTGCATTCCTAGAAAATTTTGAGAAACGTAATACGTTTGAGCAGAGTAATTACCGATATCATCATTACCACTTGTACCAATACCTACTCTCAGTTTAAGATAATCAATATCGTTTATACCTTTCATAAAATCTTCAGAAGAAATTAACCAAGCTCCTGAAATAGAAGTCATCAATACATATTTACTAGCGCCCGTTGACGGATTATCACCAAAACGGCTTGAACCATCTACAGCATAATTTGCTGTTAGGAAATATTTATTACGGAAATTATAATTTCCACTAGCATAGATATTAAACCAATTCCATTCTCCTAATTCTCCTCCTACTTGACGCAACAAACTAGAACCTGCCGATACACTAGTAAAATCATCAGTTGAAGAATTGTATCCTAAACCTAAATCTGTTTCTGTTTTATTACTTTGAGCTCTAAATCCAAAACGAACATCTAAATTATGGTCATTATAAAAAGTCTTCATGTAGCTGGCAAAAGTATCTGTAAAAAGTCCATTATAACTTTGAACTTCACTTCCAGAACTATTTTTTCCAATAGCAGTAGGCAAAACAATATCAGTAACACCCAAATCTGGAATAAAAAATGACTCTCTTTCCTTATTGAAACTCAAACCAACTATTGAAGTAATATTCCAAGCCTTATTTAAGGCATAATTAAATTTTAAGTTACCAAAAAAGCGATAATTATTATTGGTGCCAAATCCATTAGCTAAAATAGCATTGGGGTTACTTACATTAAAATAATCTACATCAGCCAAATTAGGAGAAACCTCACCCGCATCACTAACAACATGACTCGTTAAAAAAGGAGATTTCGTTAATGATAAATATAGTGGGCTAGTGGTTGAAAAACCTTGATTCCACTGGTTTTGCTGATTATTAATAAACGAAAGATTAGCATCTACACTCAATTTTTCTGTTAATCGCAAAGCAGCATTTAAACGAACGCTGTAACGTTGTGAATCAGTTCCGTCAATAATACCTTTACTATCAAGATAACCTACAGACAAACCAAACTTTGCAATTTCATCACCTCCACGAACTTTA
Source organism: Flavobacterium sp. WC2509 (assembly GCF_052683105.1). Lineage (NCBI taxonomy): Bacteria > Pseudomonadati > Bacteroidota > Flavobacteriia > Flavobacteriales > Flavobacteriaceae > Flavobacterium > Flavobacterium sp. WC2509. The sequence goes on from NZ_JBQZFG010000001.1 coordinate 1,873,866, forward strand.
AGGAAATAATTTTGATTAATGCTTGATTTAAAAACTTGATCTTGCCAGTTTGTTGCATTATGATATTTGTAGTATCCTACCGAACCAACATTATCATTCATATAAGGCAAATTGGCAATATCTCCTTGAGATAAACCACGTGTAGCCTCCAACTGAGAAAGGTGTGTGCGATACTCACCTGCATCTAACAACGGTAGCTCATTTGGAGTTTGATTAACTCCTCCATACATCGTGAAATCAATTTTAGTTGACAATTCCGATGCACGGGTTGTTGTAATATTTATAACTCCATTAGCACCTTTGGTACCATATAATGAAGTACCATCTTTCATAATGGTTATATCTTCAATATCTTTAACATCAATATTAGTTAAAGGGGACGTTTCACTATTTTGTATGATCCCAGAACCATAATCTTGATCATCATAAATCATTCCATCTACCACAATTAAAGGCCTATTACTTGCATATAACGAATTAAAACCTCGTAATGCCAAGTAACTACCTGCATTTGGTGCTCCTGAATTTTTAATACTCGTTAATCCTGTAGTTCTACCTTGAAGAAATCCAGCTGCAGATTCGGTTACAGGAGTAGACCATTGATCTTTCTTGAACGTCACCACAGTTGTTGCATCGGTATTATTATATTGCATACGATCTCCTGATGGCAAACTTGCTTTTTGGAAAGCAGCCGAATAATAGGATTCATTTAAGAATATACTTAAACCAGTTTTTCTATTTTTAACAGGATATACCTTGGTTTGAAAATCTTGTCCACTAATAGTAAGCAGGGCTTGCAAATTGGGAACTCGAATTTCAAAACTACCATCATTATTCGAAATGGCTGCCGAAAATCCTTCAACAGTAACATTAATTCCTGATAAAGGAGCATTAGTTTTTGCACTTTTAACAATGCCTTTTATGAAAATTCCATTCACTTTTTTCTGAGGAACTGTAGCAATTGAATCCTTAGCAGTCTGAGCGTATAATTGCGCTTCAATTCCACCACCTAAAAATAGACTTACTAGGCAAGTTATTTTAATAATTTTTAACATATCTAATTTTTTATAATATATTATTTAATGACTGGAACAAATCTCATATAATCAAGACTAAGGGGACTTGTAGTAGTATTGTTAGCAATAAGAGTCAAATCCATATAACCTGCATTAGGTATTGTAACTTCACCTATGTATACTTCATCATAAAAATACGGCTGTATAGTACCGCTAAGAGTCGTCAGAAAAGAAATTACATTTGTTGAACCAACTGTCGTTATTTTTTTACCTATACCAAGATTTTGTGTAAAAACGGGAGGAACAAGAATAGTCGCGGTAGTCCCAAAATCGTTTATTGCACGCCAATAGACCTTGTACTTGGTGCTATATAAATCTTTCGCATCGTAATACAACATAAAAGAAGCTGCACCAGGGCTTTGTACCGTTACATCATTGAATAGCATACCAAGTGGATCTTTTTTATCACGATACCATATCTGACTACGATTCCCATTAGCATAACCCGTATTCTTTTCTCCTTCAATTCTTGTTGTAACTAAACGTTTTTCAAGAGTAATATCTACTTTTTTCATGATGTAGATAATTCCGTTACTTAACTGTATTGGCTCCCCTACAATTTGCGTTTTATCTACATTAAATTGAACTCCAAATCTTGAAGTCAGTGTAGCTGGCAATGTACCTTTTATATACGCTTTTGGAAAAGCTAAATCTCTTACCGTGAAATATTTACTATATATTGCTGTTGAATCAATAGTAGGATTATTTGATGTTTTAGTCAAATACGGTGTCATTTTAGTCACTTCAGCATTATAACCATCATCTTCCATCAAGAAAAGGGTATATGAATTTTTCTCATTGTTAAGATTATAAACATTTCTTAAATACGAATTCGATAAAGAGTCCGCAAGATATCCCGCTGGTGAATTTTTCTTAGCATCAGCATCCTCTTTGTAAATACTAAATTGTTTTAGACTTACTAAGTAAGCACTCATTGCCGAACTACTTGTATGAGCATTTACATATTGCCAAATATTCAATTTTACGACAAGTGGTTTATTAACAATATGAAAAACTCCATTCGCCGCATAATGATCCGCAGTTACGATAGTAGCATCATCAATAATAGTACTTCCTTTGAATGTTAAATATTTATCGCTTAACATTTGAATTTTTTCTTGATCTGCCTTTCTTAAGGATGAAAAAGAACCTAATGCAATATGATTAGCTACAAATTTTTTAAGTGCCTCTGGATCATTAAGTATCGCAGGATCTACTTGAGCCAAAGATTCATTAGTAGGTGCAAAAACGGTATACGTTTTTGAGGCAGCCAAAATTTTATCGTAACCAGTTTGGACCAATAATTGTCCAAACTGTGATACTTCAGCTGTATTTGTAATTGCCTCATTAAGCGTAACGTCTAAATTGGCATCCCCATTATCTTCTCTATCATCCCAAGGACTAGAACAGGAGACTAATGCTATGGTTAACAAACTAACCAATAGTCTTTTATAATTTAAATTTAATATGATCATTTTTACTTGATTAAGTGTGTATTTGTATACTTATATAATAATATTAATAGCCACTATTACCGTTATCCCCTTTAGTAGCCTCTGATCTTTGAATTAAACCATCACCATTAAGATCATTACCACTTGGAAGACCAGTTTTAATACCTTTTAGAAATTTTGGCCATATTTGATCCATATCTACAGGACGAAATTCTACCAAATCCCATCTGTCCCCATCTCCTGCACCACAACCAGTACAAGCGTCTGTTGTGAACTTAATTAAATGCCTTCCAGTTGTTGTTACTTCTACAATACCTACAAGTCTAGAATTAAGATTGTCACTTTGAACATGTGGAAAAATATAACGTTTGTAACCTTGCGACTCTAATACTTTATCATTCACGCCTGATCCTGCAGTAGCTGGATTATTTGGAAATTCCTGCCCATTCATAATTCTAGAGGTTTGTATACCATCAAAAAACACCTTTGTATTTGTAGAAGCTTTAGAGTTTTGACGATAAGAAACCCATACTTTGTAACGACCTTTAATAATTACAGGTGTCTTTAATTCAATATCATTATTACCATTACTACTACCACTAGCATTTTGAAGACGAAAACGAAAAATATTAAAAAGATCCCCATTAACTGCTGCAGGCCATGGTTGCCAATTAATTGATCCTTGTCCTACCCAGGTTATACCACTAAGTGCTCCATTATTTCCGAAACCAAAAGTCACTCCAGCTGTTTTTCTGTAATTAGCAACATTCGCAGCGAATTCAGGTTGATCACATATATCAAAATAAACTGGTGCTGCAACACGTTTTTTAATAGTGAAATGTCCATCCACATAATGCAATACTCCATTAGAACAAGTTACATTGCTTAGATCTCGTATTATTGCAACACCTTGTTCTTGTACCCCATTAAAAATATCATGATTCAACAAAATAGACTGCTTATCTAACTGAGAACTAATCACTTCAAGTGGTGCCTTAGTCAAAAAGGTAGGAGTTGTTGCCATATCACTTAAATAATTTAAATTAGGCAACACATGATATTGAACAAATAGATTCAAACTATCCGCTGGATTCATTGGATCAGTTCCTTTACTATATCTGTTTTTTAAATCCTGTAAAGAACTAAAACCTGCTTTAGTGAAAACATCATTACTTTGTGCTAAAACAGTTAAAAAACTACCAACCTTATTAGCATCATAAGTAATAGGAAGGTCTAACTTATCATACCATCCAGTAGCTTTTAAAACTTCGGTAAATAAAGAAAGATTTTTATCTGCTTCAATGGTCTTTGCTAGTGTTTTATTAGCAACTCGCAACACTTTATCAATAGCATGAATGATACCATTTCCAGCTAAAATGTTAGAAACTACAATATTTGATGTTTTATTAACTGTTATACTTGAAACACCATTGATGTTCGCTGCTCCAGTTATTAAATATTGACCATAAAGAGTAGGCGTAGTAATTTTACCATCAGTAAAAGCTGTTGTAGATATTGTCTTATCTATAATATGTATTTTAACGATATCTTTCAAATCTTCTAATGGCACTTCTTTTACTGAACTAACACCTAAATCAGCTAAATACTGTTTAACAGCATCATTAGTTGGAAGAAATAAAGTATATGTCCCGTAGGTATTCATAAACGAAGCGTAATCCGTAATATCAAGAATTTCTAAAAACAAAGAATATTCTGGATTTGCTCTTAAATATTCAGTAATATTAGGAGTTTTATCTGTACCTTCTTTTATCTGTTGCTCTGAACAGCTCTGAAACACCAGAACAATCAAAAACACTAAAGTAAATCGCAAGAGGCTTGGTAATTTTAATAATCTTTTCATGTTTTATTATTTTTTATTTATAAAATGGATTTTGTACAAGTGCTTTATTAGTAAAAAGCTCTTGCGTATTAATCGGCAAATAATGACTATTTGGATCTTCTAATTTTGTTATAATCGATTGTTGTTGATCAGGTGGAGCATTCAAAATAGCAGCATTAATTAAAATATCTTTTCGTTCGTAGTTATTTCTTCTAGCCACTCTAAGCATATCAAACCAACGTTTACCTTCAAATGCCAATTCACGAGAACGTTCCGCTAATACATAGTCAATAACACCTCTTTTATCTCCTGCCCCAACAGCCATAGCTGTTTGACTAATTGCACGTCTCTTTAATCGCATATCATCAATAATAGCAAGTGCTTCTGCACCTCGCCCTAATTCACCAAGTGCTTCTGCTTTCATTAATAACGCATCACCATAACGATAGACAAACCAATGCGTATCTGAATCCTGTAATGCTTTTACCCCTTCACTATCTCCGATATATTTATAAATTGTATTAGTTGCACCAACTATAGAGGCAAATTCACCACGAAGATCCCTATTAGTCGTCGGATTATCGGGATCGATTCCAAAAACCTCTTCTGCTACATTACCAGCAGTCTGAAACTCTGGTCTTTGCCAAAATATAGCATAAAAAGGACTTAAATTAGCTGTAGTATATTGAAATTCAAAAATACTTTCAACAGAATTTCCATCAGCAAATACTGTATTATACCAAGTCCCGTAATTGTTAGATTGATACAAACTGAATTGTTTAGAATCAATTATTTTATTAGTGGCAACCAGTGCCTCTTGAAAATTATCTGTCCATAAATAAACATCTGCTTGCATTGCATTGATAGCATACACGGTGATACGCCCTTTATTGTACTCTTTTTTACCGTAATCGCTCACTGCGTATTGTTCTGCTAGTTTAAGATCTTTAATTACCTGAGCAAATATATCTGCTTGAGGTGAAACAGGTATTTGAAAATTATCTTGATCAGTCAAGGTAGCAGTAATTTTTAAAGGAACATCTTTAAAAGTACGAGCCAATGTAAAATACATATAGGCTCTTATTGCCAAAGCTTCAGAAAGAAAATTATTCAATTGAACTTGAGTTAAAGTTGGATCCTTTTGTAAAACAGCTGGTGCCAAATCGATTACAGTATTACAGTAATTAATAGTTCTGTAAAATGCATCCCAATTTGTTAGTTCATTAGAAGCTGTAATATTTGAGTTCATGATAGACTTTTCATCTGGGGTAACATTAACCCCTGGCGCTACCATATCACCTCTTAAATCTCCATACATAAATAGATATTTACTCATTGAAATATCACCAACTCCTGGAGGTGAATTTAACAACGAAGAATAAATTCCAGCAACAGCGGCTTGAATGTCTTCTTTAGTTTGCCAAAATTCAGCACGAATGATTCCGTCTTGTGGTTTTAAATCTAAATAATCATCACACGAAGTTGCGGAAACAAACAGGATGAAGATTGATAGAATTGTTTTTATTTTAGTTTGCATAATTCAAATTTTATTATTAGAAACGAACTGACAGTCCAAGTGTAACACGTTTTGTTGGCGGAGTGCTAGAATTATCAATTGCCATACCAAACGCCCCATTACTCAAGCTCTTTTCAGGGTCTTGCCCTTTATAGTTAGTAAATGTGAATAAGTTATCTGCAGTTGCATAAAAACTCAAATCAGTCAGTTTTAGCTTATTTATAAAGTTTTTTGCAAAAGCATAACGGAATGTAACAGAACGAAGACGAGCAAAAGAAGCATCCTCAACATAACGATCAGAACCTAACCAGTTATACCCATCTTGATAAACCGCTCTTGGCATTTCTGTAACATCACCAGGATTACGCCATCTAGATAAAACAGCTGTACTTTGATTATTATATCCATACATATTAGTAGCCATCATATCGGCACGATTGATAACATCATATCCCAATCTATAAGTAAAATAAAGCAACAGAAAGAATTGATTTTTATAAGCAAAGTTCGGTCCAAAACCTCCTGTAAATTTAGGATTACCATTCCCTAAATAAACTACGTCACGACTATCTATGTTTCCATCATGGTTAACATCTTCATATTTAGCATCACCAGGCTGAAACACATAATTTGTAAGAGGATAATTGAAACGCATCAATACTTCCTGCCCATTAGGTCCCACAATTTTATTCCCATTTGCATCTGTAGCTTTGGTTGCTTCCAAATCTGAATACACTCCTTTAAAACGATAGCCATAAACTGAACCGAATGGATTATCAATTAAAAGGAAACTTTTATATTCACCATTTCTATCAGTATTACCACTTTGATTTTGGTAGTATTCTGAAATTTCTTTAATAGTATTTTGATTACTAGAAATATTGAAATTAAAATCAATTTTCCAATCTTTAGATTTAAAAGGCGTCGTAGTAAGATTTACTTCATATCCTTTATTATCCATTGTACCTCCGTTTTGATCAAAAGAATTATAACCAGAAACACTAGTTATCGCCATATTTTCAAAAAACAAATCTGAAGTCACGTTTTTATACAAATCTACATCTAATGAAACACGGTTTTTAAACATTTGCAGGGTAAAACCTAAGTTAGTACCTGTTACCGTTTCCCAGCGTAAATTAGTCAATTCTACATTAGAAGGAATAACTCCATTAAGATCTGTATACTGAGTAGAAAAGTTTTTATAAGTATTAAAATAGCGATAATCATACCTAGGAGCTCTACCAGCTTGTCCGTAACTCGCTCTAACACTCAAATCATTAATTACTGTAACATCTTTCATGAAAGACTCCCCAGAAACTCTCCAACGACCAGATATAGAAGGAAAATAACCATATCTATTTTCGGGTCCAAATTTAGAGCTTCCATCCACACGTAAACCTGCGCTAATAAGATAACGATCTAGTAAACCATAGTTTACACTTGCTACTGCACCAACACTTCTAGACTGACTACTACCACTATTTAGCTTTAATTCAGAATTTTGAGTTCTTGATGGAACTGATGGATCTGTTAATAAAGACGAAGCGGTATTTGATGTTAATGCCTCATAAGAGTTACTTTTAGAATCATTGGTTTGCAACGATAGTAAAGCTTGTAAAGTTTGACTTTTTCCAATATTTGGCGTATAAACAAAGTTGGTTTTAGTTATAATACTAGACCCATCAATATCAGCATCAGAAGCTCTATTTACAACCGTTTCGGTAAAAGGTCGTCCTGTTGCATTCTGTGGTAAAAAAGATTTATTTTTTGTACTACTATAATCAAATTGCAAATCAAATGAAGCATATAACTCTTTAGGGAAAATGTCAAAATTCACATTAAAATGGGGAGTTATACGATTTACCTCTTGCTCATTTGTCGCAAATTCTACCATTGCAACTGGATTATAAGTTCCTGGATAAAGACCTTGAATATTTGAAGCTGGTGTAAAATAATTTGGTGTAATATTACCCTGTGCGTCATATTCATAAATACTCATATTAGGCATTTTAACATAGGCAACACCACGCAAAAGGTCTTTATCATCGCCTGAAAAAGAATTTACATAATTACGTTGCGTATTAGTATGGGTATAAGAGATATCTGTTCTAAATTTAATACGATCAGAAACCACATAATCCAAATTCAATCTGGTACTTAATCTATCTAAACCAGTTCCTTTAGTCACCCCTTTAGAATTATAATACCCAACTGAACTATAATATCTTGCTTTTTCACCACCTCCTTGTAAAGAAAGTGTATGCTCACCAGTTTTACCAGTCTGCGTAATCGCATCTATCCAATCTGTGTTTTGTCCGTAATTCTTAAAATAGTAAACATCCTGAGGATCATATTGAAACTCTTTAACACTCAAAGTATTCAACGGCACACCACTTTTGTTCATAAATTCTTCTGGAATCAACTGAGAATACTGATCTCCATTTAACATAGGAACTGTAGCAGGTGGTTTAGCATAAGTAGCTTTATAAGTATACGAAATTTTTGGCGCACTCACTCCTCCACGCTTGGTAGTAATTAACAAAACTCCACTAGCAGCACGTGAACCCCACATTGCAGTAGCTGCAGCATCTTTTAAAACCGTTATAGTTTCAATATCAGAAGGAGCGATATTTAGTAAAGCAGAATAGCTTTGTTCATCAGCAGTACCAAAGTTAAAATCTGGCGGTATAACTGTTTCATAAGGCATTCCATCTACTACGATTAAAGGATCTGAAGATCCAGAAATTGAAGAGGTTCCTCTAATTCTGATTTGCATACCTGCTCCAGGATCACCACTATCTGCAGTAATATCCACCCCAGCCAAACGCCCTTGTAAAGCCTCATCGATACTTGGTGCTTGCGTATAAGCTAAATCTGCAGCGTTTATAGAAACCGAACTGGTAGTTCTATTACGTTCGTCAACTTTCAACAAACCATTATCTGCTTTTTTCGAACTATTAACAACAACTGCATCCAGTGATTCAATAGTTGAAACAAGTAGAATCTTAATTGATTCTCTACCCTTTAGATCAATACGTTGAGATTTATATCCTATTGTAGAAATAAATAATTTATTATTTGGATCATTTACACGTATAGCAAAATTTCCATCAATATCAGATATTGCCCCAGAAATAGTACGATTATCAGCATCTTGTTCTGCAATAGTTGCTCCAGGTATACCTAGCTTATCACTTGAGTCAACAACCTGACCTCGAACTAAAAATGTTTTTTTTCCTTGTGCCAAAGCTGGCAAAGCAGCAAGAAAGACAAAAGCAATTGTAAAACTGTAAAATATATTTGTAATTTGTTGTCTCATTTTATTCCGTAAATTTAAGATAGTTGTCTACTAAATGGATTAAAGATCTGTCTGCCAAGTTGTTTCCTCCAGAAATAATTAAATTAGCCGCCGGATTTGGCACTGGATTAGGATTTGTGGAAGTAGAAGTGTCTGAATTATCTTTAAATGATAATGTCCCAGGAACAGATGATGTCCCAGCAACGCTACTTACTTGAAGATAGGTTTTTTCCCCTTTCGAATCTTTTCTTAAAGTTTCAAACAATCCAGTAGATAGTCCGTCATTTGAAGCCGTTCTATTAACAATAATGTGGTAACGGATAAAATCGGCAACTAAATCTTTTTCTCCTTGTATTGTAGGATTATTTGAAGCAGGAAGAACTCCATCTGCAACTGCTTTTGCAATAGCAGCATTATTTGGCACTATAAAAGTATAAGAAGTCCCCAACTCTACCCCATCAATTTTTCCTGAAGCAGGAAAGTAAACAGTAGAATTTAGCAAATATTGATAAAAACTATTGAATTGTGCATTACTTGTTGCCAAACGCTTAATAACTAGGCCCTGTAATTCAGTAGAAAACTGCGGAAACTTATCAACATAATAGGTAATTCCATTTTCTTGAATTTCTTTTCCTATAATATTAACCGAAGTCCCTAATGCATCATCACCAGCTGCATACACTTTATTGTTAGACCATCTTATATACTCTCCAGGTATCTCACTATCTCCTGTTCGAATAATTCCCGAACTAGTTGCAATATTATCCAACTCTCCTTTAGGCGAAAGAATGATACAATTATAAAAAAGTCTTAACAACCTACTTCTAGCTGCAGAACCTGTTTCAGAAACTCCTGTAGCATTATAAGTCCAATATTGATTCCTAGTATCATAATTAAAACCGAGGTTAATTAATGTCGCATCAGACGGCAACAAAAGAGTAAATCTAGTATTTATATTACTAATCAATTCTTTGTAACCTGAACCCTCATTAAACAGTCTAGTAGCAAAACCATAACTAGGATCCAAATAAGCAGAAGTATAAACAGTATAAAATATATTCGATTTCTGAACTTTATTAGAACCATAGAAAAATCCATTACTTAAAACTTTCCTATCAGTAATATCAGTATTAAAATTAAATGTCAAACCCTCTTTCAACCCATTTAATAAAGCATTCTTAGAAGGCCACACAGAACCTTGCACCATGTGTGCATTTATAACATCTTGAAAAACATATTTTGGTAATAGGTCTATAGAAGCATAGTGTTTAAGAAGAATATTATCTACAAAAGTTTGTAAAGGTGCATTCTCAGGAACAATCAAAGTATACCCACTAGACTGACCATCATTATCCTCTGCTTTAATGAAATTTTCATTATTTGGTGCAAATGTCAAAATAGGGTCATACGTTTTAATGTAAACATTATCTGTTTTACCTGTATAATTATAATAGGCAGTAGTTGCGCTTTGATTTAAAACATAAGTCACTAGATTATTTTCTAGTATTTTACGAAACAAACTGAATTTACTATTTGCTCCCAAATTACTATCTTGCTCCAAGTACTGATCTATATTCATCAATGGTAGATTTACTTGATCTACTTCATGAAAAACACCATTTTCCGCTATACCATCAGCTACAAGTACTTTAGAATCAAAAAAATTAAACCCTGTATACTCCTTATTTGGATAGAAAAAATTAAAATCATAAGAACTCAAACTATTAGCCTGAAAATATTCTTTCATAAAATAAGTAACATACTTATTATTATTGTCTCCTGGTACATAACTAGCAGCACCAAAATTACGATTAATCCCTATAACAACTTTTTGCTCACCCTTAATAGTTTTAATTACAAAACCATCATAATACGCAGTTCTTCTTCTAAAAGCAGAACCTTCTACCCAACCTTTTGCCGATTGGTAATCAGAAAGTCTATCTTCTTTGAAAGCATTATAAACAATTGCATATTTAACAATTTTAGCTGCTGTAGCATCATCTATCTTAGTTACATCAGAAATACCATGCTCTTGGAAATATTTAGCGAAAGCATCATCATTTGGAGCAAATACTGTCCAATATCCTGATTTACCCAAGATATCCTTATAACCTGCTTTCTCGATTAAAGCTGTGAAGTTCTTGAAATTCCCCTTGGCTTCCAATCGTTGAAAAATTGGATCCTCGAGATTCTCTGGTCGACCATAGTATTCATCATATACATCTGAACTACAACCGAACAATAATGCCAGTAATGGTAGAACAAGTAAATAGTAGTGTAACGTTTTTTTCATTTTGATAAAATTGCTGATAAATTTTTATACTTATTTTAACTATTATTAATCATTTATTAACGCTCAAAAATATATATTAAGATCCCCACCACTATCCTGTCCTATCCTGCAAAGTGTCAATTTTTATTGAATATGTGAAAAATATTGGGAATAAATTTTGATTAAGATAATTAATCCACAATAAAACTAGAAATAAAAACATTCGAATTCAATAGCGAATCGGTTAATTCAATATTGAATTTTAAAGTCTTCATAAAAAATTAACATTTTTTTATGTTAACGAAAACGTTTTCTGAAAAAGTGGCTTTATTATACTTTTTAAAAAACACTTAATAAAGCACTTTGTTAATTTTCTAATTCCAAGTCAAATCTCGTAAACTTAATAGTACATCAACATAATTCCAATACTTAGAAAAGAAGTTATCTCTTACGTTATTAATAAAAGCTCTATTTAAAACAGTTTATAGTAACGTATTTTGAATTCTAGAAAAACAATCTTCAAAATAGTCGCTATAATTAAATGCTCATCGTAAGAAACACTAAATACAAAAAGAACTATATCAACTCATTAATATGATAAAAAAGACAATCGATATATTGTTTTTGACAACTGTATCAATTCAAATAGTAAAACATACTATTATATATAGGTATGAATAAATAGATCAAAACAAAATATACAAAACAACCCATGAATCAAAACAAACAAACCATTCTACAAAATGAAAATTAACCACAAATTCAAAAGAAGTTTTTTAACCTTTGGTAAAGAGAATTACGAACTGCTTTTTCTCGTTGATTTAACAGATTAAAAAAAGAGTTAGATAAAATTCAAAGATTATTATAATGTACATAACTGAATCACTAAAAACAAATAGGGTTTAACTTTTAAAAAAGTTAAACCCTATTATATAAAAACTATTCACTTTTAAAATAATATAAATAAAAGCGATTAAAAAATCTGTTTAAATTAATATTCCGGAGCTAGTTCTAATTCCAATCCGTCAAGACTTTCAGTAATGGGAATTTGACAACCTAATCGGCTATTATCTTTTACATAAAATGCTTCAGACAACATAGCTTCTTCATCATCACCCATTTCTGGCAAGGCAACATCATTAAGAACATAACATTGACATGAAGCACACATTGCCATTCCGCCACAAGTTCCTTCAACAGGAAGCTCATAAGCTTTACAAAGCTCCATTATATTCATTGCCATATCGGTAGGAGCTTGCAAATCATGAATTACTCCTTCTCTATCTTTAATCTTAATTAAAACGTCCATCTATTTATTTACTATTTTTTATTTTTTTAAGAAATAGCTTGCTGTAACTCTTTAACTTTTTATTTCAAGATCAACAGCCATTTCTTTTCTATTTTCCTTATTTAATATTTTTAAACCAATAATATCAGCTTGATGAATAATAAAAACAATTACTGCATTTGGCGCATAAGTTCCGTCATGAGTTTTAAACACCAACTTCCCTTCATAAGTTAAGTTTACTAAACCATTTTTATCGGTTTTGTTTTTGGTTTGTACTTGAGAGGTAAATTCAGCTGTAACGTATGCACTGTTATCTAACATATTTGCTTTACCTCCACTAAGCTCTTTCAAAAATTCAGCATTCGATATCTTTAGCTGTCCATTTCTATTAGAAAAGACATCAACCATCTTGCTAAAATTTACCACACTCCACTCATCATCAACATTTACATACGTTTTAGAAACGTATGCTTCTTGAATTGGCTCTTGCCCATATTGCCCATATGTTTTACAAAGACATAACAATAAAACAATCAATAAGTAAAATTTTTTCATAATTTAAATTTGTAGGTTAGTGCAACAAATGTAAATTTTTATTTGAAAAATTAAATGAAAAAACCTTGAATTATCCATCAAGTTTTTTGAACAAAATGGAATAAAACACTACTTATTCGATAATTCATTAATGATAATCTTGCAAAAAACAGTTTTTATTGAATTTTAACAAGTATAAATACTATTTTCCCACCTTAACATAGAGAGATTTTGAATCCAAGATCTACTTAAAATGTTATTTTACGCAACATTGACAACTGTTTCAATTTGAGGCGCATACTTCTTAATGGTAGTTTCGACACCAGCCCTCAATGTCATTTGATTAACACTACAACTTGTACAAGCCCCCTCAAGACGAACTTTTACATGCTTTCCATCTTCAATTGAAATAAGTTTGATATCTCCTCCATCTGAATTCAAAAAAGGTCTAATTTCATCTAGCGCTTTTAAAACAACATTTGTTAACTCTTCTGTTTCCATAAATTTTATGTGTATTCCATCCGTAAATTTTAGAAACCACTAATTTGATTTCAAATTATACCTTATATATAATACTACGATGGTATTTGAATTAATATTCAAAAATTATAATTATTTTTTAACAGCCGAACATCCAGCCATTGTTGTAATTTTGATTGCTTCTGTTGGTTCTAAACTTTCGTTTCTGTTCACCACTTCAGCTACTACATTACGAGTAATTTCATCAAAAACATTTTCAATAACTGAACCTGTTTGTAATGCAGCAGGACGACCATAATCTCCAGCTTCTCTAATAGACTGAACAATTGGAACCTCTCCTAAGAAAGTCACACCCAAATCTTCTGCCATATCCTTAGCTCCTTCTTTACCAAAAATATAATACTTGTTGTTTGGCAATTCTTCTGGTGTAAAATAAGCCATGTTTTCTATAATTCCCAAAACTGGTACATTTATCGCTTCCGATAAAAACATAGAAACACCTTTCTTAGCATCGGCCAATGCAACCGCTTGAGGCGTACTAACTACAACAGCTCCTGTTACTGGTAACGATTGCATAATTGACAAGTGAATATCCCCAGTTCCTGGAGGCAAATCAATTAAAAGAAAATCTAGTTCTCCCCAATCAGCATCAAAAATCATTTGGTTCAAAGCTTTGGAAGCCATTGGTCCTCTCCAAATAACGGCTTGGCTAGGAGAAGTAAAAAATCCAATAGAAAGCATTTTAATTCCGTAACTCTCTACAGGTTTCATTTTTGATTTCCCATTAACTTCTATCGAAATTGGCTTTTCACTTTCTACATCAAACATAATTGGCATAGATGGTCCATAGATATCGGCATCAAGTACACCAACTGCGAATCCCATTTTTGCTAATGTTACTGCCAAATTTGCCGTAACAGTAGATTTTCCAACACCACCTTTTCCAGAAGCAACTGCAACAATATTTTTTATACCTGGAATTGCTTTTCCTTTAATTTGATTTGGATTTTCAGCCGCAGCTGCTTCCACTTTTATATTTACTTTAATTTTAGCATCTGCCGAAACCAAATCGTGTATCGTTTTTTTAATATCATCTTCGGCTCTTTTCTTAATATGCATCGCTGGCGTGTGCAACAAAAGATCTACTACTACCTCATCACCAAAAGTAACTACATTTGTAACTGCACCACTCTCTACCATATTTTTACCTTCACCAGCAATAGTAATCGTTTCTAATGCTTTAAGAATGTCTTTTTTATCTAATTTCATTTTTAATCTCCTATATATTTACGCTTTTCTAAAAAACGTGTTTTTATTTAAACTAATTTTAGATTACAAAGATAACAGATTAAGTTCTTATTCTAAAGGATTTGGATTGTATTTATCGATAGTGAAACAAACAACTCCTATAATTCAAACTAAATTTTAACAGCCTTAAAAACTAAAAAATTAAACTATCATTTCTGGTTCCCAAAAAACAGTCTCAAAATCTATAATTTGATTGTCTTTTATAACAATCCCTTCATTCTCCAATAATTGTTGCATGAGATTGGTTCCGTCAAAATGATGTTTCCCTGTGAGTAATCCTTTTCTATTGACCACCCTATGTGCTGGAACATCTTCTAAGTTATGTGCGGCGTTCATAGCCCAACCCACCATTCTTGCAGAACGTGCAGCTCCTAAAACCTTAGCAATAGCCCCATAAGAAGTAACTCTTCCAAAGGGAATTTGTCTTACGACAGCATAAACTCTTTCAAAAAAATTATCATTTTTTGCTTCCATTATTTTTATCCAAAATATCCCTTAATGAGCTTAAATAATGTAATTATAGAAACAACACCTGTAATAGTTCCTATGATATAATTTCCATTATTCATTAAAAAAGAAGACTTAGCATCTCTTTTTTTAAAAAATAGAATATAAAGGTAAAAAACTAAGAAAGAACCTGCCACAACTCCAACAACAAATGCGTAGATAAAAGATTCTATAAAATAAAAATAGCCATAAGTAGAAAGTGTAATGGATACAAAAACATAATATGGAATTGGAAATAAGTTCAAAGCCGACAGCAACATTCCTAAAAAGAATCGATTAGCTCTGCTTCGTACTTTTATTTCTCCCTTAGGTATTTTGGGTCTTTTAGCTTTCCAAAAAAAATAAATGGTCAAGGCTATAAAAATAAACAAACCTACTTCTTGCAGCCTGCTAATAATATCAGGGTGACTACTAATAAAATTAGCAAATAATAAGGCCAAAAAAGTTTGAAAAAAAACTATAATCGTGGCGCCAATAGCAAAAAAAACAGCTTCAATTCTACCGTCTTTCAAGCTAACTTTTGCAGCCGTCATATTGATTAAACCAGGAGGCGTAATACCAATACCGGCAGCAATAAATCCGAGAAAAAAAGGTGCTATTAATGCCATTTTAAACTTTTGTCATTTCTGTTAAAACCACAAGAATTAGTTTCAACTTTCAATTGATTACTATTTGAAAAATAAAAATATGTAATCTAAATACTATTTTATTTTAAAACGAATATACGTAATTGCTTTATTAATTTCCAAATATTGTTTTTCATAAAAAGTCTGAAAAGCAGTAACTTCCTCTGGACTTCCTTCGTTTACATACACATTATGATTGGCATATAAAACTTCGTGTCCTTCACCATGTAACAATCCAAGAGTGTAACCGTGCATAAATTCGCTATCGGTTTTCAGGTTTACTACACCGTCTTTTTTGAGTATTTTTTTATACAACTGCAGAAATTCCGAATTAGTCATTCTGTGTTTGGTTCTTTTGTATTTTATTTGAGGATCTGGAAAAGTAATCCAAATTTCATCTACTTCATTTTCGGCAAAAATATGATTGATTAATTCAATCTGAGTTCGAATGAATGCTACGTTATGCAATCCCGTTTCCACAGCAGTTTTTGCACCACGCCAAAAACGAGCTCCTTTGATATCGATTCCAACGAAGTTTTTATTAGGATATCTCTCGGCCAAACCAACAGAATATTCTCCTTTACCACAACCCAATTCGAGTACTAACGGATTTTCATTTTTAAAGAAATCTGAATTCCATTTTCCTCTTAACGGAAATAAATCTCCGACTACTTCTTCTCTTGTTGGTTGAAAAACATTATTGAATGTTTCGTTTTCTTTGAACCTTTTTAATTTATTTTTACTTCCCACGATGATAATTACTATTTCGGCAAAATTAAGGAATTATATAAGACCGAAAGGATAAGTAGCTAAAAAATCAACAATTATCATTTAGATTGCAACTTTTTAATCAAAACATCTTCTATAGGTGCAATGATCTTAATCACTTCATTGGTGTTTTCATTTGGAATAGTCATAGACAAAACATACTGTTTTATTTTCCATTCCTTTCCTATTTTTACAAGAACACCAGAGCCTCTGCAGATTTTTATTTGAGTATTCAGAAGTTCATCAAACCAAGCCAACTTTCCTGAACTATCAAAATAAATATGACGCTCAATTGCTTTAAAATCCCAAGCCTTTCCTCTGTCAAAATGTGGTTTCGCATACGCTTGGAAAGCCTTTTTATTCCAGTTTTCGGTTGGATCTGTTCCTATAAAAACAGCATCTTCGGTCATCATTCCAAAATAACTATTAAAATTAGCGTCAGCCGCTGCTTTGTGCCAAGCGTTCAGCGTTCTGCTTACCTGCTCTTTTTCATCTAATTCTTTATAATGCAACGAATCAAAAGGTACTAATGTCAATACCATTAAACTTAAAAATAAGGCTCTCATGTTTTACTTTTCTTATTATCATTTGCAAGGCTTCCCAATTTTATTTTCATTTCGCCGTCTTTACCGTCTACTATCAGTAAACGCACTACAATTCCTTTGTAACGTTTGGCTTCTCTCTCTTTTAAATTTTTAATTTTTAAATCTTCTTCAGGATTTCTAAGCGGAATTATCAATCCCAATTTTGTCCCTTTCTTAAACGAGTAAATACCTTCTACATCAAAATTCAATACATTCGAACTCACTTTAAAATAATCAATATTTACCAAACTGCCATTCATATTCAATCGGCCTGACAAATCATTGAATACAATATGCTTCACATCTCGATTAGGGAAAGCAAACTTACCTACTTTCATTATTGGTTTAAAATTATTTAATGATCCATTTTTAATATCATAATTTAGATTCCCTTTAGCAGAATCATCTACCAAATCACCATTTGGAGTCATTTTTATCGATAGATTAGCTTTTGCCGAAAGATTTCCATTTATATTTTTAGGTTCAAATGATTTGATCCCAAAATTTTTAAAAGAGGTCAAAAATTGAGGAATATTAACCGTTGTAATATTTACATTTGTTTTCACATCAAACAAATTACCTTGAGGAATTAACTGAGATGCAAAAGTAATTTTACCCCCACAACTCTCAATTGCTCCTTGTTTGATAAAAAAATGTCTATTCTTGGCCACAATAACAATTTTAGCATTTTTTGCAGCCAAATTAGAATATACCATCTTATCCAAATTCAAATTTAAAACCACTTGACATTTCTGAACGAGAGCTATTCTTTTTTTAGCATCTGCCTTAGTTGTCACTTTTTTAGGTTCTTTTACTGCTGCACCTTTTTCTTTATAAGCCAATGTAGCCAACATTTTTTTGACATCCATAAATGGGCTTTTAAGATTGAGTACAGCCACCATGTTTTCTGGATCATCATAATACAGATTTAGAAAATTACCTATTTTACCATCCAGGAAAACAATATTTTTGTCCCTTTGGTATTTTATATTTCTAATAAATAAGGCTTCGTCCGTAAAATCAAGGAGGATATTGGTTTGAAAAGTCAGGTTTTTGGATTTGTAAAGCATATTCGCATTTCTTATATCCACTTTCCCCGTAAAATGTGGTTTGGAAATACGCAATGCAACGATATTGACATTAAATTTAAAATCGACAGTGGCTGTTCCGCTATTAAATTTAAAAACATCATCTCCTAATACATTTCCTAATTTCTCCACTTCAAATTTAGAATGAAGATTTCCTGTTGCTATAGGCTTCTCTAAATTATTGATTGCTGCAGCTGGAATAGATATTGGAATTCCATTGTAGTTTCCTGTAAAGTTTTTAACGATTACCGCAGAGTTGGCATCGTTGTTTCCTAAACCATTTTTAAAATTATTGATATATCTTCCCGAAAAATTACAATCGGTAACTGTGCCATCTGGAGTAACTAATAAGTTGTCTTTTATTTGGGCATCGACTATGATTTCTGGATCTCCTTCGGCATTCATATCCCCTATGATGCTACATTGCGCATCAAGTGGTTTTGTGATGTTGAAATGATTCAGGATTTTAAACAAATGCGGATCCAACAAATGAGCAGCATTCAACCATAAAATAGTTGTTTTTATGTTGATATTCATTATTGGGTGTTCCTTTTCTAAACCAAAACTCGCTTTGATATCAAAATCATCTTCGCCAATTCCAAGGTCTTCGGTAACAACATCAATTCTATTTTTTACTTTAGAGAATTGTACGGCGAGTTTTCCTTTTACTCTTTTGTCTTTTATAAAACTACCATGTTTGGTATTAAACGCCATACTTTTGGCAAAAACATCAAGAAATAAATCCGTTTGAAAACCGTCATCGGTATAGTCAATCTTGCTCTTTAAAGAAGCTACCTCAAAATGGAATGACTTATTTCTCTGCACATTTTGAGAAATAAAAACTACGTTCTTAAAATCCACTTCACCAATCTCGGTTTCTGTATTGCTTTTCGGTTTATTGGTTTTGGGCTTAGGTTTAAAAATATTGGAATTCGAAACGCCGTTTTTGTCTATATACAAATCAATTTTAGTATCGATTAATACTACTTTCTCAATATTTATTTTTTTCTTCAATAAACTCAGTACATTTAATCGAACCTCAATTTCGCCAGCTGTCAAGACACTTCGTTTATGAATAGCATATAAACTATCCTGTAGTTCGACTTTATTTAAAACCAAAGTAAAATTGGGAAAACCTATCAAAAATTTATAACCAACATTCCCGATGCTGGCATGACCCGAAATGTTTTCATTGATTTTTTTATTAATATCAACCATTATGCTGTCTTTATTCTGTTCAAAATAAATTCGAAAACCAATAAAAAGAGCCAGCAATAATCCCAATAAGGAAAGAAGGGAAATTTTAATTATTCTAAATATTTTAGTTTTAAAAAACACTTTCGCTTTTTGAAGAAATTCACTCATACTTAAATGATTTAATATTATTATTTTCAGCACAATAACTATTGCACAATCTACTTAAAAAAGAATTGTTAATTAACAAAAGCTTCCTTTCTTCTCAAAGTTAACATAATATATTTACAAAAACTGACGTTATACTTTAAAATATTTAACAGTTTTATTGGAATTGCAAGTAAACAATAAATAGTCTTTTTCATCTAAATCAAAATAGTTGTTTCTTGTTTTTTGCAGTATAACTATTTTAAGAATTAAAAATTAATAGTACTTTTGAACAAAACAATCCTAACGGGATTTTAATCTAAAACTAAAAAATATGAAATCATTAAAAATCTTATTAGTAGGCGCTTTTATAATGTTAGCTTCAAATTCTGTTTCAGCACAGAAATGGGGAGTTAGAGCGGGTGTAAATATCTCAGATGTCAATGGAAATGGCTTTGACACATCTAGCAAAACTGGACTTTTTGTGGGTGCTTACAGAGAAATCCCATTGATCAAAAGCTTGTTATTTATACAACCTGAGCTACAATACTCTCAGGAAGGATTTGCTGTTGATAATTTAGAGGACACAAAAATAGATTACCTTACTGTGCCTATTTTAGCAAAAATTTATGTAGTTAAACTATTGAGTTTTGAAACAGGACCTCAATTTGGATTTAAAGTTAGCGACAATGTTGACTATACAGATGTAAACAGCTTTGTACCTTCATGGGCTTTTGGAACATCATTGAACTTACCTCTTGGCCTATCAATAAACGCTAGATATATTTCTGGTTTAGATGACACTTTTGATAAACTTTCAGGGAAAAATCAAGTTTTTCAAATAGGTGCTGCTTTTCAATTCTAAGAAAACAAAACTATAATAATGAAAAAGAGGCTGTTCAAAAAATTTTGAACAGCCTCTTTTTTTGCTATGCTATTTAAATTATTACTTAGTGTACCTTTTGTTTATCGAATGTAGTGTTGAGTACTTTTTTGATTTTGTCCAAAGCTCCATTGAAAGCTTTTTCGATCGAATCAGCGTGTTCTGTAACGGCTATCGGCTGCATATTAGCTGGACGCGCTTCGATAAGACAACGCTTATCGCCAAAACCAGATTTAGCACTGTTCTCATCTCCAAAATGCACTTCGATACGAGTCACTTTATCATCAAAGCGTGATAATACTCTTGTGATTTCACTAGAAAAATAAGATTCTAATCTTTCACTTCCTTCGATATTCTTGTCTGTGTTGATCTGTACTTTCATAGGTATTTTTTTTATTGATTTTTAATGCTTATTCTCAAAGTTAAAAATTAATCCCTAAAACTGTGCCGTTTTAGTAAAACATTATGAAAGAAAACTTCTATTTTTCAGTTTGAAGATATAAATATCTGGAAACTAAAAATATAGCCGTTTTAAAGTGATTTTTTAAAGGAAAATATTTAATGAAGCAATAGAATTACCATCTTTACAATTATCATTGTTTTTTCGCCAAAGCGATTTCCTGGTCAATAACAGCAGTACAATTCTCCAGATTTTTTTTAATATCATTACTCCAGAAACGAATTACTTTCCAGTTTTGTGATTCCAGATAAGTATTGACTTCAATATCTCTTTGAATGTTTCTTTCTATTTTTTTAATCCAGAATTCGCTATTTGTTTTAATACGATTTCTGTCTATATGCCAATCTTTACCGTGAAAGAATTCACCATCCACAAATATGGCTATTTTGAGTTTTTTAAAAGTGATATCTGGAGTTCCAAAAACAGTTTTGTTATTTTTGCGATAACGATAGCCTAATGCCCATAATGCTTTTGCCAAACGGACTTCATCTTTGGTGTTAGTACTACGAATAGCACTCATGCGTTTGGAACGTTGTTCAGGAGTAAGAAAGTCCATAATTCGTAATTAAAAAATTAATTTACAAATTATAGACATTATAATTTTATAAGTTATCAATTTTAAACTTCAATATTTTCATTTAAATTTAAAGTTGAATTTATGATTATTTTGCTTTCGTAATTAAATTATTACCTTCATAATTATACCTCGATACATTTAATATATAGATAGTTTTTTCAATGTTTAATAAAGCTAATTCCTCATTTTCGCTTACAAAAGATTTTAAATCACTAAACCATATTCTAAAATCACCTCTTCCATTTGAGCGATATAATGAAATTTCGGTTTTAATTTTATCTGTATCAGTAATAAAATAACCCTCTATTTTTTTTTTGTGATCAGGTCCGTATTCTTGAATTTCATAATCATGAAGGTCATTATTTTTTAAAAATTCTCTAACTCCAGATACAGCATCCATTATGCTTTTTTTTAAGCCTGTTTCTGTTGGAATAAGAATAGAAAAGTCAATATCTTGATTGACTAACATTTTCAGATTTTTATTTTCAATTTCGGCTTCAGCTTCAATTTCAACTTCAAATTCAGCTTCTTTTATCAATTCTCTTATCACTTTTGCTCGATGTTCTCTTGCGGCTAATTCATGGCTTCCTTGTCTTGCGAATTCAAAGTACTTTCTTTCGTCGTCAGAGATCATGCTTATATCTTCATCAGTAAAATAGACATCAACCTTCTTTTCTAATTCCAATAGTTTAGATTCTAAAGTTTCTAAATCAATAAGACTTATGTTCAATTTATTAAATTCTATTATTAGAGTAAACAAATTAGCTTTATTAAACCAATAGCTATTTGTTGAAAATTTAAAACTTTCAATTATAGAGATCGAATTAATTAGATCCGCAACAATAGAGTCATGAACGTCGAAATTACCATTGTACCTTTCGAGATAATAATTTATTTTTGTACTTCTTCCAAAATATTTACCTTCTAAAATTGTTGATGTTATTAACATGATATATTGAATATCAAACATCCTTTTTACATCATTATCACTAAATATTTTTTTGTTTTCAAAGAAAGTAGTAAGTATTTCCTTTGCATCTTTATTTAACACTACATCCGTGATCTCTTCAGACGGCTCAAAATCCTTATAAACTATTTGTTTGCAAAATATTGAAAATTCACCATCACCATATTGAGCATTTATCACTTCATTTGAATTAAGTGAATAGTCAGTGCTGTTTATCCTTTTAAAAACTTCCTTAATATTATCTATACCAATATCTTTCAAATCTTTTACGGTTACAGAATAATTTAAAAATTCTCTTTTGTCTTCTACACTTAAGCTTTCAAAAGAAGGTACGTGTTTTTGATTTATAAAATCACCCGAACCTTTAATATAATCGACAATAGTTGTTAATCTCTGCTGACCGTCTACCACAATTTCACGAGCTTGTAAATTTTCAACATCAACTTCAGAGCTTGCAATATAAACTTCTGGAAATGGAAAATTTAGTAAAATAGTTTTGATAAATGCATATTTATGTTGCTTCTTCCAAACTAATTTCCTTTGAAAATCAGGACTTGTTCTTAAAGCACCTGAAGTTATTTTATTATAAACATCAATTAATTTCATACTATTTGATGTTATACTTGTTTTTAGTTTCATATTGCTATTATTTAGCTTATTAAATTAACTTGTATTTTTTTTATATTTTCCTGATGATATGTTTCGAAAAAGTGCCATGATTTATAGATTTCTAAATTTATTTCTCGTCCATAGCTCATTTTATATTTTTCTTGAACTTGTAATACCCCTTTGGTTAATGGAAACTCATTCGGTAAAAATCTAATAGCTAATTTTCCTTTTAATACATATTTTGCAAAATCATTTCTTTGAGCCCAAATATTATCCCTATTATAATAATTCGTATGATTATATAGATTTTTGATTTCTGTATCGAATAAATAAGAAGAAATAATTGCAATATCTAAATCTGATTTTTTTTCATTTGGTGATTTTTTAAAGTTATGATCAAATTCTTTAAACAAATACAGTCCGGTATCAGAATTATCAGGTTTTATGCTGAATCCTAACTTTCCTGATCCAACAATTACAATATCACGAATATGAACATTCAGTATATTAGCAATATCTTTTTTGAAATCAAATTCTTCTCCCACCTTAATTTCATTAAAAAAATATGATGTATCCTCGATCAGACATTTTTGAACAACAATATCAGAATTATTATTTATACAATGGTTTTTAAAATCATCTACTATCATTAATTATACTATTTAAATCCGAGCATTTATTGAAATATTATTAATTATTCACGTTTAAAGACTGTAATTGACTCTTAATCAATACACCTAAAGCAAGTGCTAAAAGAGGAGGAACTGCATTACCCACTTGTGTATATTGAGGTACTTCAAATTTTCTCATATCACCTCCAGTTGTAACTTTAGATCGAAACTCATACCAATCTGGAAATGATTGAAATCTTGCCATTTCTCGAACAGTTAAGGTGCGAGGTTCATTTGGATCATAATGACATAAATCATCAGGAATTGTTAATTGAGCAGGAGCTGGTTCAAGTTTTCTTAAAGCTCTTTGCGAATGTTTACGAGTTGGTATAGATTTTATTAGAGTTTCAATTTCAATATTTGTAGCAACTTTAGAAACTTCTTCTCCATTATTATCAAGAAATAACAGCTCGTGTTTTGAAAATTCAATTTTTAATTTATCAAGTAACTCTTTAGAAATCTCTTTACCTGTAAATAAATCCGTAGCTCCTTTTTTTAATCCATTTTTAAATTGTTCTATCACTTGATAAAATCTAAATCTAGATTTAACCACAAAGTTGTGATTCCTGACTTCATGATTTTTAATTTGGATTGGATGGTTTACGTTATTAGCAAATACGCTATTAAGGAAATTTGGATATTGACCTTTAGTTTTATTTAATTTATATTTAATTGATGCATTCTTTATGTCTTCAATAGCATCATTCGTGGTAATAAAGTCATTATATAAATGAGATACTTTTGGCAGAATTATTCCATCAAATATTTCAGGGTTACTTTCAATATCATAATATATAAAATCCCTTTCTGAAATATTCTCTAAATTATCCTTGTTAGCAATCACTAAGTTATAAAATCTTTCAGACGTTAAAAGAATATTATTATTTACTTGTAATCTTTTCAATTTGTTAAATACGTCTTTTCTATATGCTTGTAAAATGAAACGCGGTCTATTTTGAGGGACACCAAAATATTTTGAGTTTAACATCATACAAACAGGAACAAAACCTTCTAAAACAAATGCTTTTGAAACTTCTAGCCAAGCGTAATGTTTTCGTTTGTCTTCCCCATCTCCTTCTGTAAAAGGAGCTGTTATTCCTTTAACATTTTCTAACAAAACAGTTTTAGGTTTTACTAATCCTGCAAATCGTGCAAAAGAAAGCGGTAATTGGTTTTTATCATTATTTTTTTCTCTTTTTCCTGCTAAACTAAAACTTTGGCAAGGT
This sequence comes from Flavobacterium sp. WC2509, assembly GCF_052683105.1. Lineage (NCBI taxonomy): Bacteria > Pseudomonadati > Bacteroidota > Flavobacteriia > Flavobacteriales > Flavobacteriaceae > Flavobacterium > Flavobacterium sp. WC2509. The sequence continues at coordinate 1,899,239 of NZ_JBQZFG010000001.1, forward strand.
GGTCCTCCAGAAATTAAATCAATATTTTCTAATTTTAGTTTTCTAACTATCTTAGGATTTTTATTAAGAAAATCTAGTAAATGATCGATATTCCCAATTAATAGTTTTTCTTTTAGGCTAACGTCATTACTTAAATCAGAAAATTTTCCAATTGATGTAGAAAAGGGATTTTCACGTAATCTATTTTCTAAGTCATTTTGTGGAAAATTGCTTTTAATCCAAAGTGATTTAGTTGCGCTTGCTTTCTTCTGTGAAAGAGATTCCAAATCTTCATTTAAAATATTATATGCAAAAGTTTCTCCTGCCATAGGAGATAATTCATTAGCAAAATACAAATCAAAACCAGCCGATTCCATACCTAAACTCATTCCGCCACATCCTGCAAAAAGTTCAATGTGCGTTAATTCATTCGCCATAATTAAATAATTCTTGGATTTTTACTTCGAGTGCTTTTGAGAGTTTCTCGATAATAAGTAGTGAAACATTTCTTTTTCCTTTCTCAATGTCAGAAATGTAGGTTCTGTCGATGTTAGCAATATTCGCGAGATACTCAATGGAGTATCCTTTTTGCTCTCTAATTAGTTTTATTTTATGTCCAAATTTTTCTTTCAGATTCATAACCGATAAATATAATCCTATGAGGACAATTGTCCGGTTGACAATTGTCCTCATTCGAGATTAGTTTTCAACTTATTTAAAACAAAAAAAACGCCAATCTTTCGACTGGCGCTTTGAGTTTACAAAAGGTTTATTTCAATTTCTTCTTCTAAATTTTCGTATTGCTTTTCTAAAAATGGATCGTTTTTGCAGTTTTTGTTGCTGCTTTTTAGTTTTTTTTTGACTTATAAATACGTAAAAGCCTCACAATAATTGCGAGGCTTTGCGTTATAAAAACAAATTTTTTATTATTTCATATTGAGTAATTTTTCCAAATAGCTGTTTTTCTCTTTTTCAGCCTGAACTAAACGCTCGTAAAGTTTTTTATTTTCTTCAAAAACTTCAACTAACTTTTCGATAGGATTAAAGTTTGGTTGATAATTAAATAAAGCACCATTATCATGATTATTAACTGTATTGCCAATAATATTAAAAACAGCTTCTTCCGAAAAGTTTTTTAGAACCGCTTCATTTACTCCCAATGCTTTTGCAACTTCAGCTAATTTTTCATCTTCAATACTTTCACTATTTTCCATATTAGAAACAGTTTGTTGGCTCACACCTAAAGCTATCGCCAATGCTTCCTGTTTCATTTCGCGTAATTCTCTAATTCGGCTAATGTTTCTTCCTATGTGTTTTGGTTTAGCAGTTGTATTCATGTTTCAAAGATATTAAGTCGGTGTGAAATTTTAATTGGTAAAATACCAATGCCCATGGTCAGATACAATCGTAATTGGTTTAAATGTTTGGGCATCCCAAAACTTTCCATGATCCGAACAAAAATACAAATTTGTCAGATAAGTTCATTTAAAAAGCATGAAATATTTTAGGCCGGGACAGAGCCTAATCAAAGCCTAGTCAAAGGTATGGATAGTGTATGAATAATGCATGAATTCATTATCAATATAAAACTAACAATTAATGGTTTTAGGAAGCTTTTTTTGACTCCTGTAGTGGCTTTCATTTGAGCTTGAACAAATGGTACATTTAGTAAACGTACTGCTACTATTTAAAGTATAATCCTATGATATAGAATAAAGATTTCGCAAGATTGTCGAACTGCTTTTGGAGATTGCTCCGCCAATTCGGTATTGTTCATATCCTTTTCAGTCTGAAGGAAAAGATTTTGGAGAGATTCTGAGAGAAATCTTCGGGTCAAATTAATCGAATACTTTACAACTGAAAATACTTCTTATGAAAACGGATACCCTAGCCCTGATGGAAGCGAAAAGCCTTTTGAAATAAAATGTTATTTTTCTTGGACAAAAAGAGCGACCAGCGGAAGCTCCTTTTTGTCCTTAGAAAAAAACAATTTTATGAAAAAACTTGTAGCGTACAGCAGGATTAAGCTCCTTATTATTGTTTTGGCAATGCTGAAAATCCCATGTTATAGAGCGTAAAGGCTTGTATGTCGCAACTTTCCTGTATGGTTGCTGCGACTGATTTTCCTGCTCCGTGACCTGCATTGATATCGATTCGGATTAAAACGGGATTGCTGCCTGTTTGTTTTTCCTGCAACTCAGCTGCGAATTTAAAACTATGCGCCGGAACTACTCTGTCGTCGTGATCGCCTGTGGTTACTAGCGTGGCGGGATATTTAACTGCTGATTTCACATTAGCAACGGGTGAATAGCCTTTGAGGTATTCGAACATTTCTTTGCTGTCTGCCGAGGTTCCGTAGTCGAAAGCCCAACCTGCACCCGAGGTAAAAGTGTGGTACCTCAACATGTCCATCACGCCCACAGCGGGCAAAGCGACTTTCATTAAATCGGGACGTTGCGTCATAACTGCTCCTACCAACAATCCTCCATTAGACCCCCCGCGAATGGCAAGGAAACGGGAGGATGTATATTTTTTGGCTATTAGATATTCGGCTGCGGCGATGAAATCATCAAAGACGTTTTGTTTTTGCATTTTGGTTCCTGCATCGTGCCATTTTTTGCCATATTCTCCTCCTCCGCGAAGGTTGGCCACTGCGTAGATTCCGCCATTTTCCATCCAAACTGCGTTGGATATGCTGAAATTTGGCGTAAGGCTAATGTTGAATCCGCCGTATCCATAAAGAATGGTCGGGTTGTTTCCGTCGAGTTTCAATCCTTTTTTGTGGGTGATAATCATTGGGATTTTGGTTCCGTCTTTGGAAGTATAAAACACTTGGGAAGAAACGTAATCCTCGCTTTTGAAATCAACTTTTGGCTTGTCATACACCGCCGATTGTCCCGATTTTGGCTCGAAAGAATAAATAGTTCCAGGTGTGATGTAATTGGTAAACGAATAATAAAGCGTTTTTTCGTCTCTCTTGCTTCCAAATCCGGTGGCTGTTCCCAAGCCAGGTAATTTAATTTCACGTACTAATTTACCTGAGTAATCGTATTGTTTTACAATAGACACGGCATCTTTCATATAATTGGCGAAGATGTATCCGGCTCCTGTTGTTGGTGTTAAAACATTTTCGGTTTCGGGAATGAGGTCTTTCCAATTTTGCTCCGCCTGTTCGCTATCGCTCGGGTGAGGTTTTGGGTTGCTGAAATCAACACTTACAATGCGTTTGTTGGGCGCATTTAAGTCGGTTTCTATAAATAATTTTTCGCCTTCGTTGTCTATGATGTTATTGTCGCTGTTAAAATTATCAACGATCGTTACAATGGGACTGTTCGGCTTGGTCAAATCCTGAATGTACAATTCGTTTCCGTAAGTAGAATTGGCCGCAGTAATCACTAGATAACGGTTGTCTTCGGTTACATGTCCGCCAACGTAACGGCGTTTTGTATCTGCGCCAAAAATAACCTGATCGTCTTTTTGGGCTGTTCCTAATTTATGGTAATACAATTTATGCTGATCGGTTTTGGCTGATAGTTCGCTTCCTTTTGGCTTGTCATAACTGGAGTAATAGAATCCTTCGTTTGCTTTCCAAGACACACCACTAAACTTAATATCGACCAATGTATCTTCGAGAATTTTAAAATTATTGACGTCCATCAAAATTACTTTTCGCCAGTCACTACCTCCTTCGGAAATGGAATACGCTACTTTAGAACCGTCTTCGGAAAAATGAACACCTCCCAATGATGTGGTTCCTAATTTTGAAAAAGTATTGGGGTCTAAAAAAACTTCTTCTTTTCCTTTAGCGTCTTTTCGGTACAAAACTGCCTGATTTTGCAGTCCGTTATTTTTGTAATAATAAATGAAATTTCCTTCCTTGAATGGTGCACTTATTTTTTCGTAGTTCCAAAGTTTTTCGAGTCTTGTTTTTAAAGCATCTCTAAAAGGAATTTTTGATAAATAATCATAAGTAACTTTGTTTTGTTCTTTGACCCAAGCACCGGTTTCAGCCGATTTATCATCTTCAAGCCAACGATAAGGATCACTTACTTTGGTGTCGAAATACACATCGACTGTTTCACCTTTTTTGGTTACAGGATAAGTTATTGGAGTTTGTTTTTGGTTTTGCCCAAAAGATGCCATTGAAGTAGATACAGCCATTAGAAATAGGATTTTTTCATTTTGAAATTAGGTTAAGTACCTAAACAAAAATAGGGAATATTGCAGTATAGTTACAGTCAAAAAAAAAAGCACTTACAAAAAGTATGTAAGTGCTTGATTTTAAATCAGTGGAGAATACCGGATTCGAACCGGTCACCCCTTGCCTGCCAGGCAAGTACTCTAGCCAAATGAGCTAATCCCCCAATAAGATGGCGCAAATATAAGATATAAATATAGGAATATGCAAATTTCAAAATGACTATTCTTCAAATCCAAAAATAATACCATTTTGCTTCGGTTACTTTTTTAACTTTACATCAAAATACGCCTTATGTTAACATCTGATAAAAACGGAACACTCTTAACAATCATTGAAAACAAAATAGCTACAGTGCAGTTTGGACATCCTGCAAGTAACTCTTTTCCAAGAATATTGCTAGACCGATTAACTAACGAGCTTACTTATTTGAGTGATAACGAAGATGTTTCTGTAATTATTTTAAAAAGTGAAGGCACAAGTACTTTTTGTGCTGGTGCATCTTTTGACGAATTACTAGCGGTAAGCACTTTAGAAGAAGGAACTCGCTTTTTTACGGGATTTGCTAATTTGATCAATGCGATGCGAATATGCAAAAAAATAATTGTAGGCCGCATTCAGGGAAAAGCCGTCGGCGGAGGTGTTGGTATTATTGCTGCCTGTGACTATGCTTTGGCAACCCTGGAAAGCAGTATTAAATTATCCGAATTAGCTATTGGGATTGGTCCTTTTGTGATTGAACCTGCTGTGAGTAGAAAAATAGGCAAAATGGCAATGTCCGAAATGACCTTGGCAGCACATGAGTGGAAAACAGCCAATTGGGCGCTGCAAAAAGGATTATATGCTAAAGTGCTGCAAACAAAAGAAGAACTAGATTTAGAGGTAGACGTTTTCTCTAAAAAACTGGCCAGTTATAATCCAAATGCTCTTTCCGAAATGAAAAAAATATTCTGGGAAGGAACAACTCATTGGGATAAATTATTAAAAGAAAGAGCCGCTATTTCTGGGAAATTAGTTCTTTCGGATTTTACAAAAAATGCTTTAATAAAATAACAATGACACTTTTTATTCCATTACTTCAAAGCGTGAACATTGAAGAAAAAATTAAAAACGCACCTGATGAAGGTTATCAGATTGGTGTTTTAATTGGTTCGTACATTCCATTTGTAATACTGGTTTTATTAGCCTATTGGACATACAATCGTGCCAAAAACAGAAAAGAGTAACTATAAAAAACAATCGCTTTTTGAAAAAAACAATCCTTTTTGGAATAGTCCTTTGTTTCCTTTTTTCCTGTCAACAGCAAGAAAAACCAATAATCTCTTTTTACTATTGGAAAACCATTTTCAGGCTTTCGCCAAAAGAAAAAAACTGCTTAGCTAATAATCAAGTTAAGAGACTTTATATTCGGTATTTTGATATTGATTTAAGTCCTCAAAATCAGAAGCCGTTTCCGAAAACTCCAATCCGTTTTGAGGACAGAACTTCGGGTTTTGAAATCATTCCTGTCGTGTACATCAAAAACAAAGTCATGCTGGATCCAAAATTAAACATATTGGAATTGGCTCAAAAGACAAATAATTTTATTCAGCAGATCAATTCAAAAAATAATATTAAGATTCAGGAAATCCAAATCGATTGCGATTGGACATTGGAAAGCAAAGACAATTATTTGCGGTTTATCGAATCTTTTAAAAAAGTTTCCAATAAAAAACTCTCAGCTACCATACGATTGCATCAAATAAAATATTTCAAAAAAACAAAGATTCCAAATGTAGACCGAGGCATATTAATGTACTACAATATGGGGAAAATTGCCCCCGATTCGTTAAATTCGATATACGATCGCAACATTGCTAACCGCTATTTAGCAAGTCTAAAAAATTACCCTTTGCCTATAGACATTGCATTGCCTATATATTCGTGGGGCATTCATATAAGAGATGAAAAAATAATTGGTCTTAGAAACAAAATTGATGTTAATAATTTAAAAAACAACAGTAGTTTTGTTCTTACAAAAGATAATTGGTTTACGGTGGAAAGTTCCAACTTTAGAGAGGGAGTTTTTTACAAACAAAACGATCAGATAAAAATAGAAACAATATCACGAAATGATTTGCTCGAAATGGCAAATGATCTCGAAGAAAATACAACTCAAAATCCAAAGGAAATTATCTTTTACGATTTAGACGAATTCAATTTAAAAAATTATGATACAGCCATTTTTAAAGAAGTTATTGATTGCTTCTAGCGCCTTAACTCTTCTAATTTACGGAACTATTTATGCTTGCGCTGATGGAGATTGGGGTTGGTCATTTGATTCTAATTTTACTCCCGAAACTTTTGTAGATAAGTCCTATTCGCCATTATTCTTGTCCTCTGATTTTTTTTACGGAATTGGTCATGACACCGAACAGGTTACAAGATTCAACAACGAAAATATCAAAGATTGGTCTACCTATCTGGAAGGGAAAATTAACGAAAAAGACTTGACCTTTTTCCTGACCGATTCCAGCAGTGCCGATGTTGCTAATTTAAATGTTTACTTCAAAAAAGGAAAACCAAGCAAAACCTCTGAAAAATGGAATAAAAAAATAAAACTAGACGATAGCAAAACCAAAAGTTTTCTATTGTTTTTAAATGATGCCCAAACTGTTGAAACCTATTCTACCCAACATTTTGATTCATGGAATTATGATGAAACAGTAAAAAAAGAAGTCCTATCCGACCTTAAATGGATTAAAACATTAGAGCAAAAACACAATGACACTAAAGATTCTTTCTTGAAAAATAGGTATTGGTTCCTTGTCATCAAAGCCTATTTCTACAGTGCTCAACAAGCAAACGCGATTACTTACTTTAACCAAACAGAAAAATCGGAGCCGAAAAACACATTGTATTACAGAGCTTTATCCTATCTGGCAGGCATAGAATACAAACAAAAACAGTACGCCAAATCCAATTACCTCTACAGTATTGTATTCGATAAATGCCCAACAATGCGTGTTGTTACAGCTTATTGTTTTCGCCCACAACAAGAAAAAGATTGGAAACAATCTTTAGCAATGGCTAAAACAGATGATGAAAAAGCAGCTCTTTGGGCGATACGAGGTTATTATAATGACGAAGAAAAAGCCATTGCCGAAATCTATAAATTGCAACCAAAAAACCCTCATATCGATTATTTATTGACTCGATTAATCAATAATCAAGAGAACAAAATTGATCATTCATTTAAAGACAAAACCGTTCTTCAAAACAAAAAAACGACCAAAGACAGTATTCATAAATCGACCATCAACTTGGTTAACAAAATTGCGCAATCCAATAAAACTGCGCAACCTTATTTATGGAATGTAGCCGCAGGCTATCTGGAAACGCTAAATGGAAATTTTAAACAGGCCGACAAAAATTTCAATGAAGCCGAAAACAAAATGCCCAAAACTCCTTTGGCCATCAATCAAATAAGGCTGTTGAGATTTGTAAACAATCTTAGCAAAATAGACCAACTCAATCCAGAAAATGAAAAAACAATATTAGCGGACTTATCGTGGTTATACTTTGAACTACCGAAAAACCCAATTGAGAATTTCCGTTATGAAAATGCTACGGCTTGGAGTCAAAACTATTTGGCAGCATTATATCGTTCACAAAAAAATGGTGTAATGACAGAGATTTTCAATCGCGAAACTAATTTTTATGATAATGAAAAGCAGCTTCTGGAAATGAAAGCTTTTTTATCTAAAACCAATAAAACCGAAATTGAAAAAATTGGCGCATCCATTTATTCGGTAAAACTGGCCGACATCAATTATTTTCAGGCTGTTAAAGCCACTTTCGAAAACAAAATCCCTGAAGCAATAGCTTTCATGAAACAATCGGAGAAGCTTCAAAACACTGTTTTTTACGGAAATCCATTCCTCGGAAACATTAAGGACTGCCATGATTGCGACCATCAAGCACTTCAAAAGAAGAAATATACTATGCTTGATTTCCTTATGACCATTCAAAAATTACAGGACAATGTTGCTAAACAAACAGATGTCTACACCAACAGTGGTATACTCGGAAATGCTTTTTATAACATCTCGCATTTTGGTAACGGCCGATTATTTTATGAAGGAAATATTGCGGGCTCTGGTTCTACTCCAGATTTTTTCAGAGACCCCATTCGGGACATGATTACCAATTGTTCTTTGGCGAAAGCCTACTATGAAAAAGCCTTTGCTTCAGCTAAAAACGACGAACAAAGAGCCAAAACGCAATACATGATTGCCAAATGTGAACGTAATGATTACTATAATAAAAAGTACTATTCGCTTAACATTTCTTCTTGGGACATTCAGGATGATAAGACCAATTTTATCGCTTGGCAAAACTTCAAAAACATTAAAGCCAAATATTCAAAAACCAAATATTATAAAGAAATCATCAATGAATGTGGGTATTTCAGAACCTATGTTCAAAAATAGATGTAAGTTTCAAGAGATTTTAGATTGATGATTAACGATTTTAGATTTCAGATTTGGTTCAGGTTAAATATTATATTGTTGATTTTACGAAGTTTTTACATCTGAAATCAAAAATCGTTAATCAAAAATCAGCAATCTAATTATTTTTAATCCTTAACTTAATAATGGCATTGGCTTTCATCCTTCACGCAGCCTCACAAAATTTTCCGGTTTAATCAAAATACATTACGAATGCGCCATTGCCATACAAACAATGCTAATCTTGGCTCCTGGAATTTTCAGCAACGCTTTTGAACAGGCTTCGAGAGTCGCTCCTGTAGTCAAAACATCATCAATAAGTAAATAATGTTTATTCGAATCTTCTTCATTGAAAGCCACATCAAAAATCGTTTCAATACCTTCTGTACGTCCCAAAAGGTTTTTCTTTGATTGGGTTTTAGAATATACTTTTCGTTTCAAAATGCTATCATTCATAGGGATTTTAAAATCTTCAGATAAAGCCAATCCAAAATTCGTTACCTGATTATAACCTCTTTCTTTCAATCGCTTTTTATGTAAAGGAACTGGAATTATAACATCTACCTCTTTTACAAAATCACTATGCTTTAAATCGGAAGCATACCACTCTCCCAAAACAGTTCCAATTTCTTCATGCCCTTTGTATTTCAAATTATGTATTATTTCCTGAACCATCCCTTTCTTATGAAAATACAACAATGCCGAAACATGTTCGACTGGAATTCTACCGTAAAACTTTTTGAAAGCTTCATTTTCAGGATTCAAATGATGGTTTGTCAGCGGTAATTCATGTCGGCAAACCGTGCAGATCACATATTCATTAGTACCTATAAATGTTTTACAACCAGCGCAAACCTTTGGAAAAAACAGATTGATGAGAGAATTAAACATAAAAAAATTGATTTATCCATAAAAATAAGAAAACCACCACTTCAAACTTCATTTTTTTTTCTTTTTTTAATTTCCCTTTTTATATTTTTGCACCACTATGGCAAAACAAGAAGATTTATTTAAGAATGTAGTTTCGCATGCAAAAGAATACGGATTTATTTTTCCGTCAAGCGAAATATACGATGGTTTAAGTGCAGTCTATGATTATGCACAAAACGGAGTAGAATTAAAAAAGAACATACGCGAATATTGGTGGAAATCAATGGTTCAAATGAACGATAACATCGTAGGACTTGACGCGGCAATATTGATGCACCCAACGACTTGGAAAGCATCTGGTCACGTGGATGCCTTCAACGATCCATTAATAGACAACAAAGATTCCAAACGAAGATACAGAGCCGATGTTCTGATTGAAGATTATGCTGAAAAGCTAAATCTAAAAGCGAAAAAAGAAATCGAAAAAGCGAAAGCTCGTTTCGGAGACGCTTTTAACGAACAGGAATTCATCACAACCAACGCTAGAGTTGTAGAATATCTAGCTAAAGAAAGAGAAATTCTGGAAAGAATGGGACGTTCTTTGGGAGCAGGTGACTTAGAAGATGTAAAAGCATTAATCGAAGAATTAGAAATTGCTGACCCTGAAACTGGTTCTAGAAATTGGACTGAAGTACGTCAATTCAACTTGATGTTCGGTACCAAATTAGGGGCTTCTGCAGATACTGCGATGGATTTATATTTACGTCCGGAAACAGCTCAAGGGATTTTTGTGAATTTCTTGAATGTTCAAAAATCAGGAAGAATGAAAGTTCCTTTTGGAATTGCCCAAACTGGAAAAGCCTTCAGAAACGAAATCGTTGCAAGACAATTCATTTTCCGTATGCGTGAATTCGAACAAATGGAAATGCAATTTTTTGTGCGTCCAGGTGAAGAAATGCAATGGTACGAACATTGGAAAACAACCCGTTTAAACTGGCATTTATCTCTTGGCTTAGGAAAAGAGAATTACCGTTTTCACGATCACGAAAAATTAGCACACTATGCGAATGCAGCTGCTGATATCGAATTCAATTTCCCTTTTGGATTCAAAGAATTAGAAGGGATTCACTCTCGTACTGACTTTGACTTGAAAGCACATGAAGAATTTTCAGGTAGAAAATTACAGTATTTTGATGCTGAATTGAATCAAAACTATGTTCCTTACGTAGTTGAAACTTCAGTTGGTTTGGATAGAATGTTCTTGGCTGTTTTCGCTACTTCTTTGAAAGAAGAAACTTTAGAAGATGGCTCAACCAGAACGGTATTGAAATTACCAGCGGTTTTAGCGCCAACAAAAGCAGCAGTTTTACCATTGGTTAAAAAAGATGGATTGCCAGAAATCGCAAACAAAATCATCGACGATTTACGTTGGGATTTCAATGTGGCTTATGATGAAAAAGATGCAGTAGGCCGTCGTTACAGAAGACAAGATGCTTTAGGAACTCCTTTCTGTATCACTGTCGATCACCAAACTATAGAAGATCAAACGGTAACGATTCGTCATAGAGATACGATGAAACAAGATCGTGTTGCAATTGCTGATTTAAAATCTATTATCGAAAATGAAGTTTCGATGAAAAATTGGTTGATGAAAATGTAGATAAATATGTAAATCAATTATTTATTTAATCATTAATTAAAAAAATGCTTCTCTTTCGAGAAGCATTTTTTTTACAATAAAACCACCACCATGCACTTGACAACCAACAAAGTAAAACTTAAAACTATCAATACTTTTGATTGTTTTGCACAAAAAATTCATAACTTTGATTGTTTTCTTTATTTTTTTATAAAAATACCAAACACAAACACGCTTTAATAACTTAAAATTTTACTTTTAAAAAAATAAAAAAACACTGTATTAAAATTAATGTCTCAAAAAAATGAACTACACCTACATAATTATAGATGATGACCCGGAGAGTGTTTCAAAAACAAAGACAATTGCAAGCGAATTTTCAGAATTAAACTTTCTTGCTTCAGCAGATAATTATGCAGATGGCGTGAATTTAATTTTAAAACATATGCCAAGGCTAATATTTTTGGAAATCGATCCTATTGATAAGAATAGTAATTTATCCTTACAATTAATCAATGGCTTATTAATGTATTTAAAAGAATTACCAAAAATTGTTATTACGACCAATAAAAAAGATTTTGCTTTTGATTGTATTAAATATGAAGTCATTGATTATTTATTGAAACCTTTGTTAGTAATTGATTTTGTAAAACTGGTTCATAAACTGAATAAAATAAATACTGAAGACGAAATAGTACTTGTTCAAAATCCTAGTTCTAAAGAAAAACGGGATCTTGAAAAAATTGAATCAAGAAATAGTAAAAAATCATTCATCTTGTGTGTCAAATCTTATGGAGACCATCGATACATAGATTCAGATGAAATTTGCTATTTCCGAGCTGATAACAACTCAACAGATATCCATTTAAAAAATGGAGAAATGATAACAGCTTTCAAAACCTTAAAACATTTTGAAACTGTCTTAACTAATCCATTTATACGAATACATAATAGTTATATAGTAAATCGAAATTTTATCTCAAGAATACATACAGGAAACTCTTTGTGTTACATTAAAAAGACCACTATAAAGCTTCCTTTTTCCAAGTCTTACAAAACAAATATTGACTTCATAATTAATGAATTTGCCAATGAAAATTATATCGAAAGTTAAGAAATAACCATCCACTCAAAATTGATATTCATTCACTAACAAACGAATGACATCTACCATAAACAGCTGTTTTTAAATTATTTATTGTGGCTTACTGTTTAGTTTTACAAAAGAATTCCAACGCAAACGGAATCAAAAACGTAAAAAAAAACAATAACATAAAGCCCTTAAATCATGAAAAAAGCTATCTTAACAATCGGATTATTTACCTTAGTATTGGCAACAACTTCATTCGCCTCTCCAAAAAGTTCAACTTCTTTAATTGCTGCTAATACAGTAATCACATCTAATGATATAGATGGAGGTCAATCAACAGGTAATGACAGAAAAGTAGATTATAATGGAAAGAAAATTAGTAGCATCGATGGAGGACAATCAACAGGTAATGACAGAAAAGTAGATTATAATGGTGGAATCGACGGAGGTCAGTCAACTGGTAATGACAGAAAAGTAGACTAAGAATAAATCAAAGTGTAAAAAAAGCTGTCAAAATTGACAGCTTTTTTTATATGAAAAGTTTTAGTATTTTTGATACAAAACTTACTGTTGAGAAAACATTACTCCATATTATTACTTTTTTTGATTCTTTTCATTAGTTGTACTAATAAAAACAAATCCAAACAAAATCCTGTATCTTCTGACGATAGCCTAACTACATATTTGTCATTAGCAAATGAAACTACTTTATCCCAAGAATTAAAACAAAAATATAATCGTAAAGCCTTTGATATTATAATCAATCAAAAGGACGATTCGATTAATAAGGTAAATCTTTTCAAGATAGCCAATCGTTATTATAATATGGGTGATTGGAATAGCTATTTTGAAACTTCTAAACTTATTTTGAAACGCTCCGAAAACAGCCAGGACACCGTTAATACAGCTAAAGCATATACCTATCTAGGAGACTACTATGCCAAAAAATCTGTTTCAGACAGCGCTTATTATTGTTATTATAAAGCAGAAAAATCGTATCTCAAACTAAATGACAATTACAATTTAGCAAAAACACAAATCAATAAAGCAAATTTACAATTCTCTGAAAATGAATACTTCAATAGCGAAATAGCTATCTTTAAAGCCTTAAGAAATATAAAACAGGTAAAGGCTAATGATTTATTATATGAATCCTATAATCTTTTAGGCATTTTATACAATGAACGAGAAGAATACACCAAATCCTTAGAATTTCACAATAAGGCGTTAGTAGCTTTGGATGATAAATCCATACCTATTGAATTTCATTCTAAATCAACTTCCCTGAATAATATGGGTTTTGTGTATTTAAATTTAAAAGATTATAACCGAGCAAAAAATTACTTTGAAGAGGGATTAAGACAAAAAGATCTATTTCTAGATAAACCTTCATTATATGCAATGCTACTAGATAATTTGGCTTATACAAAATTTAAACTTAAGGATAAAAAAGAACTCCCTGGTTTGTTTTATAAAGCACTTAAAATACGCGATAGCTTACATAATACATCGGGTGTGATTATCAATAAAATTCACTTGGCAGAATATTTTTATTCTGAAAATGACACTATAAAAGCAACTCGATATGCTAAGGAAGCATATATGCAATCGCGCAATACTAAACGATTAAGGAGCATACTGGAAACCCTCAAATCAATGGGAGTTGTAGATCCCAGAAATGCCTCAACCTATTCAAAAGAATACATCCGAATCAATGATATTTTACAAAAAGCTGAACGCAAAATGGGCGAAAAATTCTCTCGAATAGAATATGAAACGGATGAAATTAAAGTAGAAAACACCAACTTAGAGGGGCAAAACAAAAAACTTTTGTTAATCTTTGGATCTTTTATTATATTAGCAATATTACTGTACACCATTAAAAATCAAAAAGTTAAACAACGAGAATTATTATTCAAACAACAACAGCAACAAGCCAACGCCGAAATCTATAATTTATTAATCAATCAACAAAACGCTATAGAAATCAACAGTATTCAAGAGAAAAAAAGAGTAGCAAGAGAACTACATGATGGTGTTTTGGGGAGAATGTTTGGAGTTCGAATTAATCTAGACAGCTTAAACAAAATTACGGATGAGTCTGGCGTAGAAATGCGATTAAATTATTTAACCGAACTAAAAAATATTGAACAAGACATTCGTGAAATATCACATAATCTTAACAGAGAAAAATCAGAATTAATTAATAACTTCGTAGCGATAGTCACCAACTTATTTGAAGAACAGAAAAAAACGTATGCCACAAAGTTTCTTGCTTATATAGATTTTTCTATAAAATGGGATTTTATTGATAATACTGTAAAAATTAATATATACCGTATCCTACAAGAAGCCCTTCAAAACTGTAATAAATACGCTAATGCCTCTAAAATAAAGGTTGAATTTAAAAAGCTAAATACCAGTTTAGTATTAAAAATTAGTGATGATGGCGTAGGATTTAATGTTAATCGAACCAAAAAAGGCATAGGTCTTCAAAACATAAAAACAAGGACAATAGAATGTGAAGGTACTCTCGAAATAAAATCAAAAAAAAATGAAGGTACTTCTATCATAGTAATAATCCCAATCAAAAAAGCACAAAAACCTACAATATAATGACAGTTGATTCAAATGCAGTAAAGTTAATTAAAAAGAATATTTTAATTGTAGATGACCATCCTTTTATAATTGATGGGTATAAAAACGCTATCACTCGTTATAAGCCTGATTTGTATGAATATACATTTACACAGGGTAAAGACTGTATGACTGGCTATGAAATAGTAACAAATCCAGAGACAACTCCTTTTGATGTTGCTTTTTTAGACATCAGCATGCCTGTTTATGAAGAAAAAGGCATAAATTCTGGCGAAGATCTGGCCAAATTAATTATGGAATACATGCCCAACTGCAAAATTATTTTGCTGACCATGTATACCGAGTTACTTAAAATAAAGAATATAATCGAAACTATAAATCCAGCCGGATTGGTGATCAAAAATGATTTAACTTTTGATGAGTTGATTTTTGGTTTTGATATTGTATTAAAAAATGAAATTTATTATAGTCATTCTGTAATTAAAATGGCTAATCAAAATAATAATGATATTGACGGAATTGATCAATTTGATAAATTAATTTTATTCCATATTTCTAAAGGAACTAAAACCAAAGACATACCTCAATACGTTCCTATTTCTTTACATGCCATAGAAAGTAGAAAAGCTAATCTCAAGGAATTATTTAAAATAGAGACAGGAAATGATGTTGATTTAATTCGAGAAGCCAAAAACAGAGGGATTATTTTATAACTATTCATATATAAAACTAAAAAACGATACTGAATAAGTATCGTTTTTTAGTATAAATAATCTATATAAAACGTTTATTCACTTATAGCATCCCATCCTCTAGCTTTCAAAGGTATCCTAGTATTAGCACGAGTTACCAAATGTATTCCTTCGCTTTCTTGTGTCATGTGCCCAATAATAGAGAAATTTGGATTTCCTTTTATTTTATCAAAATCATCCATTGCAATGGTAAAGAGTAATTCATAATCCTCTCCTCCATTGATAGCAACAGTTGTGCTGTCAATATTAAACTCTTCGCAAGTTGAAATAAATTGAGGATCAATTGGCAACTTATCTTCATATAAATTACAGCCTACTCCTGATTGTTTGCACAAATGCATTATCTCTGAAGACAATCCATCGGAAATATCGATCATTGCCGTTGGTTTTATTTCTAAAGCGTGTAATAACGTACGTACGTCTTTACGGGCTTCGGGTTTTAATTGTCTTTCTATCAAATACGTATAAGCATCTAAATCGGGTTGTGAATTAGGATTAACCTGAAAAACTTGCTTTTCTCTTTCCAATACCTGTAATCCCATATATGCAGCTCCAATATCACCGGTTACTACTAATAAATCAGTTTGTTTGGCACCATTTCTATAAACAATTTCATTTTCATCAGCTTCTCCAAGAGCGGTAATGCTAATAATCAATCCTTTTTGAGAAGAAGTAGTGTCCCCTCCTATTACATCAACTTTATACTCTTGCGCTGCATGGTTAATTCCTTCATATAGCTCTTCTAACGCTTCCAATGGAAAACGATTAGATACAGCAATAGAAACAGTAATTTGTGTTGGTCTGGCATTCATCGCACAAATATCTGACACATTAACTACTACCGATTTGTATCCTAAATGTTTTAAAGGCACATAAGCCAAATCAAAATGTACACCTTCAATCAACAAATCAGTAGAAACAACTACTTTTTTTGTTCCAAAATCCAATACAGCTGCATCATCTCCAATTCCTTTTAGTGTAGAAGGTTGAGTAATTTCGAAGTTTTTGGTTAAATGGTCTATCAAACCAAATTCACCAAGTTGAGCTATACTAGTACGTTGTGGGTTTTTATCTTCAATCATGATTATTGGGAAGAATGAAGCAATCACTTCATTCGCTATTATTGATTTTTACAATTTTTTAAGATTGCAAATATACAAAGAAATAGTTGCCCTTAATTGGATGGTTTTTTATGATTTTTTCGCACCTTTAGTATTCAAAACATTATAAATAATGAACACATACGATATCATTACGCTCACAGTAAATCCTGCTTTGGATAAAAGTACCCATTTTAAAGGTTTAGTTGCCGAACAAAAAATTCGCTGTTCAGAACCTCGGTTTGATGCAGGTGGAGGTGGAATCAATGTTTCTAAAGCTATTTCACGTTTAGCAGGTACTTCTTTGGCAATTTTCACTTCTGGAGGGCCATTAGGAAAAATGCTGGAAGAATTAGTATCCAAAGAAGCTATCCCTTTTCAGGCTATTCCTATCCAAACCTGGACGAGAGAAAGTTTTGTTGCCGTAGATGAAAATACTAATTCACAATATCGTTTTGGATTTACCGGAGGAGAAATCACTAATGAAGAAGAACAAGCTTTTCTAAATGCTGTTATCAATTTAAAGTCAAAATTCATAGTTGCCAGTGGTAGTTTAAACGAAGGTTTATCATCTGATTTTTATCAAAAAATAGCCCTAATAGCGAAACAATCTGGCGCAAAATTAATAGTCGACACTTCAGGGGAAGCTTTGAAAAAAGTGCTAGAAACTGGTGCTTATTTAATCAAGCCCAACGTAGGCGAACTGGCTAAATTAATTGGTGTAGAAAGATTGGAAATGGAAGAAGTAAACGAGGCTGCCAAACAAATCATTGCCAAAGGTGGAGCCGAAATTGTAGTCGTTTCTCTTGGCCCTCAAGGTGCCGTTTTGGTAACCAAAGATAATTATGAATTTGTCCCTGCTCCCAATGTAGCTAAAAAAAGTACTGTAGGCGCTGGAGACAGTATGGTGGGTGGAATGGTTTGGGCTCTTTCACAAAACAAAAGCCTGAAAGAAGTTATTCGCTGGGGTGTTGCCTGTGGTTCTGCAGCCACAATGAACGAAGGAACCCAGTTGTTTAAAGGTGCCGATGCTCAGCGATTGTTCGATTGGTTGAAGGACAAATAAAATTTACTCTCCGTAAAAGATAAAGGCATTTAAAGGTAAAAACTGATTTTTTTAATCATCAGGTTTTGCCTTTCTTCTTTGCTTTTTTTCTATCCTTTAAAAAAAAATAAAATACTACTGACAAACTGTTGTCACCAACCCTCAATAATTTTGAAGAAGTAAAAAATCAAAAACTTTAAAATTATGAAAACACTAGCAGCACAAGTTATTACTCCCGAAGATTTATTAAAACACTGGCAAGGACACCGCGCTTTGACACGTCGTGTGATAGAATTGTTTCCTGAAAAAGATTTCTTTGAATTTTCAATTGGTGGGATGAGACCTTTTTCAAAATTAGCCGATGAACTTTTAGCCATTGGAGCTCCTGCTTTAAAAGGGATCGTAAACAGAGAGATTCAACCTTATGGTGAAGGTGCTGAAAAACTAATTTTCAAAGCGCAATATCTTGAAAAATGGGACGAAGCTACAGCAGAAATTAATGAAAACTGGCAGAAATTAACCATCGAAGATTTCAACGAAACATTCAAATTGTTTGGTCAATATGAATTCCCTATTATTCAAAACATATTATATTTTATTGATAATGAAGTGCATCATCGAGGTCAGGGATATGTGTATTTGCGTGCATTAGGCATTGAACCTCCTTTTTTCTGGGAAAGATAAAATTTGAATTTACCATTAAGATATTAAGTTTCATTAAGGCTAAAACTTAATTTTCTTAATATCTTAATGGTTTATAAAAAGAAACAATGTTTTTATAAAAGTCGTTGCTTGTTTATTTCAAGTAATTCCAGAATTCTGGTTTTTAATCCTTCTGGTTCCAGTATCGTGGCATAATCTCCAAACATCATATACCAGCGCGAAAATCCTTCCAGCGTATCACAAGACATGAAAGTCATTTCAATTTCATCGTCTATTACTTTTTCAGAAACAAAGCCGTGGTATTTTCGTTCATACGCCAGATATTTGGCGATTTTTTTAGCTACAAGAATCCGAATTTTAGTCGTAGAAACGTCTTTGTTTTTATCTAAATACGTTTCCAATCCTTCGTGTTCTATGGAGAAAGGAATTTCCGTTTTTTGGATTCCATGAATTCGATCAGCCCGAAACTGACGATAATCATTTCGCAAATGACAATATCCAAACATATACCAATTGTTATTATCGTGAAAAACACCAACAGGCTCAATATTTCGCACAGTAATTCCATCCGATTGAATCGCTTCATACGAAAGAATAACTTGTGTTTTTTCAGCGATACTTTCAAAAAGAGTAGCCAGAGTATTCGGCGATTTATCATTAAAAAGCTTCTCTGACGACTGCATCAGAACACTCGACTCAATACTAGAAACCCAATCTTTATCATCGCTTCTGAGAACTGCTTTTAGTTTGTACATCGCCGAAGCATAATGATTTCCCAGAGTTGCATCTGTAAATTTCTGCATTAATTTTTCCGCAGCGATAAAACTGCTTGCTTCTTCGCGGGTAAACATTACTGGCGGTAACCGATAGCCTTCCATTAAAGCATAACCAACACCAGCTTCACTATAAATAGGAACTCCTGAAGCTTCTAATGTTCGAATGTCACGATAAATAGTTCGCAAACTAACATCAAAACGATCTGCCAATTCCTGTGCTTTTACAATTTTTTTGGATTGCAGTTGAATAAGAATGGCAACAATGCGGTCAAATCGTTTTGGGGTTTCGTCGAGCATTTTTTTTAAGTTACAAAGGTTTTGAGCATAGAATCTCAAAGATACATTTCAAAATAGAAAACCTAACAACTTTTGTTATTGAAGTTTTCCTTATTTGTTTCTTTTCCAGATTTCTGGGTTTCTAGAAGTATGAAAAACGGCAAAAACAATAACATTTTTTGTGTTTTCATTTATTAGGTAATGAATCAAAAAAGGAAATTTTTCTATTTTCCTACATCGAATTTCATTGTATTTTATACTAAAAAGATAAGGGTCTTTTTTTAAAGAATTGATTTGTTTTTTGACTTGCGTTTTATAACGTAAACCCAATCCTTTCAATTGCATTTCATACCATTCAAAAGTTTCTTGAATGTCATTCAAAGCCTCAGTGTCTATTTTTAATTGAAAATGCAAGTCCTAAAGCGTTTTAGAAACTTCATCCCAATCTAAAAGTCTTTCGGGGTTTGCTTTTGCTTTTGCCATTCGGTTTAAAACAATTCGTTGGTGTTCGACAGGAATTTCCATATCTTCATTCCAGATAGCATCATTAACTCTCAATCTATCCTTAGGAGAAAGTTGCTTCACAGCTTCAATCAATTGATTGACACTCAAATCGATATTTAATTTTATAGTTTCCATAAAAACAAAGTTAGTAAAAACAAGTTGCAGCAAACAAAAAAACCTGACAATTTTTACATCATCAGGTTTCCTCTATATTCATTACTCTTTCTTCTATTCTCTAGAAAAAAATCTAGTCGTTCAATTTCAAAACAGCCATAAACGCTTCTTGTGGAATTTCAACATTTCCAACCAGTCTCATACGTTTTTTACCTTTTTTCTGTTTTTCAAGTAATTTACGTTTACGAGAAATATCTCCCCCATAACATTTGGCAGTAACGTCTTTACGCAAAGCTTTTATCGTTTCACGCGCAATGATTTTGGCACCAATTGCAGCCTGAATCGGAATATCAAATTGTTGTCTTGGAATCAATTCACGTAATTTCTCACACATTTTTTTACCAATGTTGTAAGCATTACTTTCGTGAATTAAGGCCGAAAGTGCATCTACAGATTGTGCATTTAAAAGAACATCTAGTCTCACTAATTTTGAAGTACGCATTCCAATTGGCGAGTAATCAAAAGAAGCATAGCCTTTAGAAACTGTTTTCAAACGATCATAAAAATCAAATACAATTTCGGCCAATGGCATGTCAAAGTTTAACTCAACACGCTCAGTAGTCAAATACGTTTGATTCGTAATAACTCCACGTTTTTCGATACACAAACTCATTACATTCCCAACAAAATCAGCTTTGGTAATGATAGTAGCTTTGATGTAAGGTTCTTCTACTCGATCCAATTTAGAAGGTTCTGGTAAATCAGATGGATTGTTTACTACAAAGGCAGTTTCCGGATCTTTTTTTGTGTAAGCCAAATACGAAACGTTAGGAACTGTAGTAATAACAGTCATATCAAACTCACGCTCCAAACGCTCTTGAACAATTTCCATGTGCAACATTCCTAAGAATCCACAACGGAAACCAAAACCTAAAGCAGCTGAACTCTCTGGTAAAAATACAAGTGAAGCATCGTTCAATTGCAATTTTTCCATCGAAGCACGCAAATCCTCATAATCTTCTGTGTCTACAGGGTAAATACCGGCAAAAACCATTGGCTTTACATCCTCAAAACCAGTAATCATATTAACAGTTGGCACCTTAGCATCCGTCAAGGTATCCCCAACTTTTACTTCTTTGGCTTCTTTAATCCCCGAAATCAAATAACCAACATCTCCTGTCGAAATTACACTTTTCGGAACTTGGTTTAGTTTCAAAGTTCCTACTTCATCAGCAAAATATTCATTGCCCGTAGCCATGAATTTAATTTTTTGCCCTTTTTTGATTTCACCATTAACAACTCTAAAAATAACCTCAATTCCTCTAAAAGGATTGTAATGTGAATCAAAAATCAAAGCCTGAAGTGGCTCGTCTTTATTTCCTTTTGGTGCAGGAATTTTTTCAATAATTGCTGCCAAAATATTTTCAACACCAAAACCAGTTTTTCCCGAAGCATGAATAATATCTTCCAATTTACATCCCAGTAAATCAATAATATCGTCACTAACTTCCTCAGGATTGGCACTTGGTAAATCTACTTTATTCAAAACTGGAATAATTTCCAAGTCATTCTCTAATGCCAAATATAAATTAGAAATCGTCTGAGCCTGAATACTCTGAGCCGCATCTACAATCAAAAGTGCTCCTTCACAAGCCGCAATCGAACGAGAAACTTCATACGAAAAATCCACGTGTCCCGGAGTATCAATCAAGTTTAGGACATATTCCTCACCCTTGTAAGTGTATTCCATTTGTATCGCGTGACTCTTAATTGTAATCCCACGTTCACGCTCCAAGTCCATATTATCCAGCAATTGCGCCTTTTCTTCACGAGCCGTAACCGTCTGAGTTGCCCCAAGTAAACGGTCAGCCAATGTACTTTTCCCGTGATCAATATGTGCAATAATGCAAAAATTTCTAATATGTTTCATTTTCTCTAAATATCAATATTATATGTCATAATAAGCCAAATCATTTGGGCGTGACCACAAGGGTCGGGCTATTCGCTACAAGTCCTCGTCCCGAAAAAGTCGGGACTGTGGGCTTTCCACTGCTATCCCTCACGCAAACTCGTCATTACGACAATTAATCTGCAAATATACGCTAAATTCAATAGTTTCAAAGCGTAGCAACTACAAACTCAGGACAAACATTTTATTTCAGTAGGCTACTTGTCAAGTCATTGCAACTATTTTACACATTTCCCGAAGTTAAATCTATGTTTATCTGTTCAATCCGTATCATTTGTGAATCATTTTTTAGTTCTATATCATTCACTACAAATCAAATACATACTTCGTAATTTACTGACTAAAGGCTTTATAATTAAGGTCTTTCGATATCTTCTTTTGTCTTTCCGCTTAAAAAACGTAATTTTGCAAAAAATTCAGGAAGATGATCAAGATTGGCAACATAGAATTACCAGATTTCCCATTATTACTAGCACCTATGGAGGATGTGAGCGATCCGCCATTCCGTAGATTGTGTAAAATGCATGGAGCTGATATGATGTACTCTGAATTCATTTCTTCCGAAGGATTAATTCGTGACGCCATCAAAAGCCGAATGAAATTAGACATTTTCGATTACGAACGTCCAGTCGGAATCCAGATTTTTGGAGGTGATGAAGAAGCAATGGCACTTTCCTCAAAAATCGTTTCTACCGTAAACCCAGATTTAATAGATATCAATTTTGGTTGTCCCGTTAAGAAAGTAGTTTGCAAAGGGGCAGGCGCCGGAGTTTTAAAAGATGTCGATTTAATGATTCGTTTAACTCAAGCTGTTATTGACAGTACTCATTTGCCCGTAACAGTAAAAACGCGTTTGGGTTGGGATGACAATTCTATAAATATAGACGAAGTTGCCGAACGTTTGCAAGATATTGGTGTTGCTGCTTTGAGCATTCACGCCAGAACACGTGCCCAAATGTACAAAGGCCACTCTGATTGGTCTCACATTGCCCGCGTCAAAAACAACCCAAGAATCACCATGCCTATTTTTGGGAACGGTGATATCGATTCACCCGAAAAAGCATTGCATTATAAAAACGAATATGGTATCGATGGAATAATGATTGGTCGTGCTGCTATTGGTTACCCTTGGATTTTTAACGAAATCAAACATTTCTTTAATACAGGAGAGCATTTAGCAAAACCTACCGTTGCCGATAGAGTCGAAGCAGTTCGTAACCACCTTACTTGGGCTATGGAATGGAAAGGAGAACGTTTAGGAATTGTTGAAACTCGTCCTCATTATACCAATTATTTCAAAGGAATTCATTCGTTTAAAACTTTCAAACAAAAATTAGTAACCCTAGATCGTCCCGAAGAATTATTTGCAGTGCTGAATGAAATCGAAGAAGCTTATGCGGGTTATGAGGTTGTTTAAAACTTAAAGAATCCAAGTTATTGTTTTCTAATTTTCAGTATATTTGTGTAAACAGTTTTTATCATGAGTGTTCAGACCGAAAAATCTTTTTTGATTGATTTACTTCAAAACATCAATGACGCTTCTATCATTCAGAAAGTGAAGGATTTTGTGTTGCACGAAATTGAACCTATTTCTTTATCTGAAAATCAAAAAAAGGAATTGGACAAACGATTAGCAGAACATCAGGAAAACCCTAAATCTGGAATAAATGCATTTGACTTTTTAGATTCTTTAAAATCTAAATATGAGTTATAACAAACTCACTTTAAAAACAAATGTAGCGATTGAAATCGAAAATATAATTTCTATTATGCATCAAAGGACATTACTCTAGCTAGACGAATAGAAAAAGAAATCCGATTAGCCTTTAATACTATTGCAAAAAATCCCGAAAGTTTCCAATGTCGCTATTTTAAAATCAGAATATTTTGGTTGAATAAATTTCCTTATGGACTTTATTATATCTGGGAAAATGATGAAGTTGCTATCTTGGCTTTTTGGCATTCAAAAGAAGACATTCCTAACAAACTGCCTCAGATTTTATAATCGATATTTAAAAAAATCAAAAATTAGGATTATTGTTCTAAATATTTATCTATTTCAGAGGTCATTTTTTCTACAATATCAGTTTTATAACCTATCTCATAAAATTGAATGACTCCTTTTTTATCTACAATTATATTTGTGGGATATATAACATTAAACTTATTAGCAATTGAATTCCCTCCTGGAATAATATCATAATCAAAAGGATATTTTTTTAGGAATGGAGTTAATTCATTTTCTGAATTCAGCGCAATGGCAACAAAGTGAACGTTTTTACCTTTGTATTTTTTTTTCAATTGATTTAATTTTAGAATTTCAGTGTCATATGATTCACTTGCAATCCAAAAATTATAAACAATGACATCTCCAAGCATATTTTCAGTATCAATTTTTTCTTTTTTGGTATTAAAATCTTGGAATACAACAGCTTTTTTTCCAATATCTTTCGTGCGTATTTCATTAGCTGTTGTAGAAGTATTTAATAAACTTGGGAGCACTTCTCCTATTTTTATATCGAAATCGCTCAGAGAGTAAAAAGATTTTGGCAAATCGTCGTAAACTACTTTTTTGACCTTAACGGTATAATGCCCTAAAGTCTTGCTGTAACCAGGATACTCTATAAGAAATCCATCTAATTTAAATTTATCGCAGTATTTCAAACCTATTTTTTTGGTGTAGTAAATATCTTTAGGAACTTTATTAATCATAACCTTTGCTTTTTCACACGGAAAGTCAAAAATTATTTTTGGCTCAATATTTAGTATAGGCTCAACGATAACAGGTGAGTCTTTAAAATCATATTGAATTGCTTTTTTATTGTTTCCTGAAGTCGAACACAAATACACTTTCAAAATATTGTAATTCAAAAGCCAAAAATTTTTTTCTGCTTTCAGATCATAGCCAAACCTATGTTCTATCAAATTATCTTTATTAAATGTGACTGTAATTTCACTTAAATATTCAGATGATTGTTTTTCCTCCAAAGACAATTCTTTATCATAAATTACTTCATACGAAATTGTAACATCTCCTTTAATATTGTTTGCTTCAGCTGTTTTCCATTGCGAAAAACAATTGCTAGCAATCAATACTAAGATTGAAGTTAGAATGTAGCTTTTGGATAATTTTAGAATAAAGGAATAATCTTGATTTTTCATTAAATAAGATTTGTAATTATTATTTTGTGATAAAAATAATAATTATCCTTAATGATTAGTAAGATTTATTTTAAAAAATATAAAACACTTAGATTTAAATCTTAATCCAACAGCTTTTTAGTCACTCTACTACTAGCAATCAGCGAAGCAATAAAGCCAAGTGTGACAATAGTTGCCATAACGATTAAAACATTTTCAAAATTAAAAATCACAGGATAAGCCAGTGTAGGCGTTATCATTATATACTGAAACTGTTGCTGTAACAATACAATTACAACACCCAATAATAATCCAATAATCCCTCCAAAAACACTCAACAAAGTACCTTGAAGCAGAAATATATTACGCAAATCGTTAATGTCAGTTCCAAGATTAAAAAGGGTTTTTAGGTTGCCTTTTTTATCCAAAATCATCATGATAAGCGCACCAATCAAGTTAAAAAGTGCCACAATAATTACCAAAGTAAATATCAAATACACCGCTATATTTTCGGTATTAAGCATTTTATACAAAGACTCATTTAATTGTTCCTTATTTTTTACGGTAATTTTATTATTGAAAATCGATTGGAGTTTATTGATTATAAAATGCTCATCTGCACCTTTCTTTAGTCTCATTTCAATACTAGAAATCTGATTGGTTTTATATTCTAATAATTCTTGAGCCAAACCCAAATCAGCAAAAACATATTTAGAATCCAAATCTTCGCTAATTGCATATATACCAACAGGAAAAACTTCCTCCGAATTAAATGCCTGGTCAGGTCTTTCAATCGCTCCCTTACCTGGTTTTGGAACAAACACTTCAAAAGCATTTTTGTAATCTAACAAACCCATTGAAAACTTTTCAGCAGTACCCCACCCCACCACAACTTGATAAGTATTAGGCTTTAACCATTCTCCCTTGAAAATTTTTCTATTAAAATTACTAACGGTGTTAAAGGTAGAATCAACACCTTTTAGATAAGTAACTTCTTGTTTTCCATTAAAAGTAAACAACACTCGTTCCTCAACAACTTTAGTGTAAGTTGCCACTCCTTCAATATTCGCAATCTCTTTCTCTTGTTTAGGTGTAACAAAAAAAGATTTACCAAGCGTACTACTTACTTTAAAATCGGGATCAATATCACTTGTAAATGAAAGACTAAAATCCTTCAGACCCGAAAAAACCGAGAGCACAACAAACAATGCCATTGCTCCCACAATAACCCCCATACTCGCGATACGATTAATAATATTGATAGCATTATTAGAACTTTTGCTAAAAATATATCGCTTGGCTATGTAAAGTGGAAAATTCAAATTTTATTGAAATCTGCGTTTGTCCAACAAATCTCTATTCTCGATTGGATTTTCTTGGTTTTTCAAAGCATTATCAATCTTCTCGATATAATCCAATGAATCATCAATAAAGAAAACCAGATTAGGTACTTTACGCAATTGTAAACGCACTCTTTGCGATAAATCATGCTTAATCAAACTCGAATTAGCCTTAATCCCTACTAAAGTTTCCGCTGCTTTTTCTTGAGGAAAAACACTTAAATGCACCGTAGCCACAGACAAATCTGTAGTCACCACAACCTTGGATACTGAAATTATCAAATTAGTAATTCCATTTTTTCTCACTTCACCTTGCAAAATATCAACCAAATCTTTTTGGATAACTCCGCCTATTTTTTTCTGTCTATTTGTTTCCATGGTGCAAAAATACTATTTTTTTGAGAGACCACCTTACAAAGTCATAAACTCCTAAAGTTTTTTATATTTGTTTTATGATTTAAGGAGCAAAACATTAGACTTTCAATTCTTCTCGCAAAGGCGCAAAGACGCAAAATCCATAACCGATTTCTTTGCGTCCTTGCGCCTTTGCGAGAGCCCGATTTTTAAAGATAAACACAAATAATGAAAAAAATAGAACACATCGGCATCGCAGTAAATAATCTGGAAGAGTCCAATTTATTATTTTCAAAACTCTTTGGGGCTCCCGCATACAAACATGAAGAAGTAGCAAGCGAAGGCGTAAAAACATCCTTCTTTATGAACGGACCAAACAAAATCGAACTTCTAGAAGCTACTACACCAGAAAGTCCAATAGCCAAGTTTCTTGAAAAAAAAGGGGAAGGTATTCACCATATCGCTTTTGATGTAGAAGATATTCTTTCTGAAATTGAGCGTCTCAAATCCGAAGGTTTTACTGTTCTAAATGAAACACCAAAAAAAGGCGCCGATAATAAACTGGTCGTTTTTTTACATCCAAAAGATACGAATGGTGTATTAATTGAATTATGTCAAGAAATAAAATAAAAATTAGTCAATTCATAATCAGTCCTTTTTAAAACAAATTACGCTAGTTAGCCAAATTATTCAAAAATCTACCAAAAAAATACTTGTGGCAATAAAAAAATTGTAGTAATATTGCAAACTCTTAACCGGTCCTATAGCTCAGCTGGTTAGAGCACCTGACTCATAATCAGGTGGTCCCTGGTTCGAGCCCAGGTGGGACCACAGTTTACAAGCCTTTCAAGCAATTGAAAGGCTTTTTTTACGCAAAAAACTGGACAAAATAAAGCTTCTTATATAATTTAGAGATTTTCAGAAATAGTCATCCTGTCCACTTTTCAACTAAAAAATCACTACTCTTTTCACACTTATTTCACTATCAAAAATCATGTATAGATTTGAATACATAGCTTATAACAGTTAAATTATTAACCCCGAAAAGAAACAAATAAGTAAAAACAGTATTGCGAGACAAGAAAAGAGTCGTAATTTTGCACCTAAAATAACATGCGTTTTGCAACAAAAAGCACATGCATTTTTATAACCTACAAAATTTCTATACAAACATTACCCCATTGATATATGAAAACAAAAATATTTTTTAGTATAGTATTAGCACTTTTAGTACATAGTTTTGGGTTTGCTGCAATAATCACTTCAGCAAATTCAGGATTATGGTCAGATGGTACTACTTGGGTTGGCGGATCTGTTCCTTTAGCCACAGATGAAGTCATTATAGATTCTGGTCACACCATTGAAGTTATCATTGACACACAATGTGCAAAGATTACTTTAGATTCAAACATCGGCAAGCTTATTATCTATGCTCCAAGCACATTAAGTGTATCAGGAAATATTCTTGTGAGGTCATCAAATTCAAGTCTTAGACTGTTAACAATCGCAGGAGACGGAACTTTAATTTGTGCCTCTATAGATGTAGGAATTCCAACCACCACTCCTGGTAACACTAGACCTACAGGAATAATTTCCTACATTTCAAACTTAACTATTACCGCAGATTTAAATTTGTACAGTACTTATAGCTCACCAAATACAAACAACGCCTCCTTCAATTTTGAAAATGGTAGTATAACAGTAGGAGGCCAAATAAAAACAACAAATCAAGCTAATAGCGAATCAACATTCATAATGCCTTCCCTTACCACCGTTGGCGATGGCATAAGTATCCTTCCCAGTACTTCGTATAGCAAAACTTTAATTTTAACTAATGCGTCTCCATTTCTTTTATCAGCCACCCCGACATCTACCATGACTTTAAATGGTGATAATGCTACTGTAAAATACTCAGGAAACAACCAAGCAATTCATAATACCGAATATTACAATTTAAATTTAGCTACTTCAGGAACTAAAACATTTCCTGGCACAGCAATAAACATTAAAAATAAACTTTCTATAGACGCAAGTGTTACAGCCAATTTGAATACAACTATTGTTCATACAGCAAAATCAATGACCTTGGGAGGTATTTTACGAGAAAATGGAACTTGGGGATCTACTTTATCGGCTCCAGATTATACCAATAATACTTTCTTTGCTAGTACCACAGGAAAAGTTAAAGTTGGCGCTACTTGTTCTGGAACCCTTAAAACTTGGACAACCAGTTGGCTTCCATCAACACCGACAATCAATGATCCAATTGTTTTTAATGGAAATTATCCCGCAACGGCAGCAGATATTTCGGGTTGTTCTTGCACCATAAATTTAGGAGCTGTTGTTGTTATTAAAACAGGCCAAACAATGACTATTGCAAATGAAGTTAAAGTCACAAGCGGATCCTTAACCTTCGAAGACAAATCAAGTTTGGTACAAAACAATTATGTAGTAAATACCGGAAACATTACCTACATCAGAAAAACAAATATAAAACTGTACGATTATACTTTTTGGTCTTCACCTGTGTCAGGTGTGGCTATGAATGCTTTTTCCCCGAATACGATATCAGATGGGTTCCAAGATTATGATAATATCAAATGGTCTTTTGTTGGAGGTCCAACCATTATGATACCAGGTCTCGGAAACGCAATAATGGCACCTAAATCGTTTACTACTACTGCTGCTAATTTTGATGGTACTTTTACAGGTGTACCTAATAATGGTGATATTTCTGTTACACGAACAGGCGCATGGAAACTCATAGGAAATCCTTATCCATCAGCATTAGATACTAAAAAATTTCTTTCCGCAAATATAAATTTGTATGGCACTGTTTATTTTTGGAGACACATTACCCCTCCAGCTACCGGTTCTGTTCCTGGCGGAGCCTATCAATATAATTACACTCAATCTGATTATGCTCCATACAACATTACAGGAGGAGTTTCAGTAGACAATACCGTTACACCAATTGGAGATATAGATTATATCAGTGCGGGTCAAGCTTTTATGATAGCAGGCTGGACGAATGATCCAATTGTTTTCACAAATGACATGCGTGTTGGCGGATCTAATAATAGCACATTTTATAAAATGACTAAAAAAACTACGACTGAAAAAAACAGAGTATGGCTAAACCTAACCAATAATGAAGGCTTATTTAAGCAGATTTTAATTGGTTATGTTGATGGCGCAACTAATGATTTCGATCGTTTGTACGATGGAGTAAGCCTTAACTCCAACACTTATGCAAACTTCTACAGTAACTACAGCACCTCTAAATTAGTTATTCAAGGTCGTGCATTGCCTTTTTCAGACACTGACGAAGTTCCTTTAGGATATATGGTTAATCTAGCAAAAACACCAGCCGTTCAAAGTAAATTTACCATAAGCATAGACCACACCGATGGAAACTTAGACAATCAAACCATTTATCTACTTGACAAAGAAACCAATACCACTTATGATTTACGCACAGGAGGTTATAATTTTAATAGTTCTGACGGAACTTTTAATAATAGATTCGTTTTAAAATACACGAATAAAACACTAGGAGTAGATGATTTTGAAAACACTTCAAAAGAGTTAACTATCACCGTAAAAAACAAAGTAATTTCGATAAACGCAAAGTCAGAAACAATTGACAAAGTAGTTGTTTATGATCTTTCTGGAAAAACAATTTACAGCAAAGACAAAATCAACAATTCAGTTGCAGAGGTTTCAAATTTAAGAATTAACAATGAAGTGTTACTGGTTAAAATTATATTTAAAAACGGCGTAGAGCAAACTAGAAAAGTAATTTTAAATTAATAAGACTAATTTTTCAATGTTTTGTTTTTTCAAATGAGAACTAGTTTGTAAAGAACTTTTATTCAACTGCACTCAAACCTTTAAAAAATTATAACCTAAAAAACCTAATCATTAATCGGGATTAGCTAGAAGACAAATTTTAAAAAAGCTTAAAACAAATTTTAAGAAATTTTAGAATCATTACAATAACAGGAAAACATCTATAACTATTATGTTTTTTTTTAACAAATAAAATAAAATTTTAAAATTAAAAGATTTTCAGTTAACGAGTATTCATTAAATATTTTACATTTGCCACTAAAATTCACGGACCCCCAAATCCATAAAAACAAAAAATTACAAATGAAAAATAAACAATTTCATTTCTTAATAACTGTAGTATGTTTATTCTTAAACATGTTAGCTTATTCACAAGTTATCCCTCCACCAGATCCTGGACCACCTGATCCGCCACTTGGATTTAGTGTACCAATCAATGACAACCTAATCACAGTACTCATAATAGCACTTATTTTTGGCATCTATACCATTCATAAACACACTATGAAACAAAAAACTCCAATATAAAATTGGAGTTTTTTGTTTTATAACCTTTCTGTTATTTGTAATCAAAACTAATTCATAACCTCTGCCGATTGAATGCTAACGAAATTTACTATTATACCAATTAGAAGATAAGCCTACTTATTTTGTCAAATCGAGCGCAGTCGAGATTCAATAATGGTTCTCGACTGCGCTCGAACCGACAATAAGACTATTTTTATATTTCTAAATGGCATTATATCCAAACTAAAAATTTGAATTATGAAAAATCATTAAGAGATAAAGCATTTTACTGAATTTTAAACACTAACAAATATTACTTATTATACAACCTCGAAACATATTTTCCAATCACATCAAATTCAAGATTTATTAACGAACCTACTGCAAAGCTTTTAAAATTAGTGTTTTCAAAAGTATACGGAATAATAGATACTCCGAATTGATTGGTTTTAGAATTCACTACTGTCAAACTTACACCATTCACAGTAATTGAACCTTTTTCAATAGTAATATTACTAAAGATTGAGTCGTATTCAAAAGTAAAATTCCAGCTTCCGTTGGCTTCTTCTATTCCAATACATTTTCCAGTTTGATCCACATGACCTTGTACAATATGTCCATCTAATCGATCGCCTAATTTCATCGCTCTTTCTAAGTTAACAATATCACCTTCTTGCCAAGAGCCAATATTTGTTTTAAGAATAGTTTCGGCAATAGCTGTAACCGTATATAAAGAGTCTTTTATAGCAACAACCGTTAAACATATTCCGTTATGAGCAACACTTTGATCGATTTTAAGTTCAGAACTAATACTTGAATCGACTGTTATATGAAGGTTGTCACGTTCTTTTTGAATCTCATGTATTCTACCAAGGGTTTCTATGATTCCTGTAAACATTTCTTATTTTATTTTACTAAATTTGCACTTCAAAATTAGCAATAAATAACTAGAGAACATTATGAAAAAAGCAGAAAATATAATCGTCGGAATTTCAATAGGAGATTTAAACGGTATTGGAAGCGAAGTAATTCTAAAAACATTCGAAGATCCTCGTATGTTAGAATTATGTACTCCCGTTATTTTTGCCAATGTAAAAATATTATCATTCATCAGAAAAAATTTTGAATCCGTAATTCCTTTACACGGCATAGATAAACTAGACCAAATTGTAATTGGCAAGGTC
This sequence comes from Flavobacterium sp. WC2509, assembly GCF_052683105.1. NCBI lineage: Bacteria > Pseudomonadati > Bacteroidota > Flavobacteriia > Flavobacteriales > Flavobacteriaceae > Flavobacterium > Flavobacterium sp. WC2509. The sequence goes on from NZ_JBQZFG010000001.1 coordinate 1,931,680, forward strand.
AATGTTTTCAATCTTTGGAGAGAAGGAATTGATTTAAACCTTGGAACCAATGATGAAAAAATAGGAGAATATGCAATCAAATCGTTTGTTGCCGCTACCAAAGCATTAAAAGATGGCGAAATAGACGTATTAGTTACCGCACCTATAAATAAATACAATATTCAATCTGAAGATTTTAAATTCCCAGGACATACCGATTATTTAAATCAGGAATTAGAAGGAGATGCTTTAATGCTAATGGTTCAAGACAACCTAAGAGTAGGTTTACTAACAGATCATATTCCAATTAACGAAGTAGCTTCTCATTTGACTGAAGAATTAATTATCAAAAAAATCCAAACTATCAATCAAACCTTAATACAGGATTTTAGCATCAATAAACCTAAAATTGCGGTACTTGGTCTTAATCCTCATTGTGGCGATGGAGGTGTTATAGGAAATGAAGATGACACTATATTAAAACCAACATTGAAAAAAATATTTGAAAAAGGAACTCTAGTATTTGGTCCTTTTGCAGCAGATGGCTTCTTCGGAAGCAATCAATATGAAAAATACGATGCCATTATAGCTACTTATCATGACCAAGGCTTGATTCCTTTCAAAACACTATCTTTTGGTAATGGCGTAAATTATACAGCTGGACTTAATAAAATAAGAACTTCCCCTGATCATGGAACTGCTTATGATATTGCTGGAAAAAATAAAGCCGACTATAATTCTTTCAAAGAGGCCGTTTATCTTGCTATAGACATCTATAATGCAAGAAATCAATATGCTGAAATCAGCGAAAAGCCCCTAAAAACAAAAGAAAAACAGTTATAAACAAAAAAAGGTGAATAACATTATTAGATTTACATTTATTTTATATCTTTGCACTCCCGAAGTTTAGGGCAAATTGTTGTTGAAATGAGCAAGACAAAAGAATATACAATTCCTTTCGTAGGATTGAAGCTAGGGAAACATAAATTTGAGTATCAAATAAGTAATGCGTTCTTTGAAATCTTTGATTATAATGAATTTCAAAATTCAGACATCAAAGTGAATGTAGTTTTAGACAAGCAAAGCAACTTGTTAGAGCTAAACTTCAAACACCAAGGAACTATCAATGTCCCTTGTGACATGACAGGAGAAGATTTTGATTTACCTATAAAAGGAAAATTAAAACTAATTGTTCGATTTGGAGAGACTTTTAACAATGATAACGAAGAGTTGCTAATACTCCCTTTTGGAGAATTTGAAATAGATATCGCTCAATATATTTATGAGATGATTATCCTTTCAATTCCACAAAGAAGAGTACATCCTGGAGTAAAGGATGGTAGTTTAAACACTGAAGCTTTGACAAAACTGAAAGAATTGACAATTAAAGAGCAAAAAAAAGAAAAAAAAGAAGAAGAAAATATAGACCCACGTTGGGACAAATTAAAGCAACTATTAACGGATAAATAATATAGTAAAATGGCACATCCTAAGAGAAAAATCTCGAAAACTAGAAGAGACAAAAGAAGAACACATTACAAAGCTACTGTAGCTCAAATCGCTACATGTCCTATTACTGGAGAAGCACATTTATACCACAGAGCTTACTGGCATGAAGGAAAAATGTACTACAGAGGACAAGTTGTTATCGATAAATCTGTCGTAGCTCTTGCTTAATACGTTTTTGTAAACAATATTAGAACTCTCACTTGTGAGAGTTTTTTTTGTTGTTCATAATTTACCTCCCCAAATAAGAAAAACTTAACATAATTAGTTTGGTTTTTTTATTGTAATTTTAGAGACTTTTAAAAATTTTGCAAATGGCAACATTTGACAATAAATAATCGCGTATAAATGAGTACAATTACAGCCGCAATTACCGCTGTTGGTGGTTATGTTCCTGACTTTGTTCTTTCTAACAAAGTGTTAGAAACAATGGTCGACACAAATGATGAATGGATAACCTCACGCACGGGAATCAAAGAAAGAAGAATATTAAAAGATGCTGATAAAGGAACTTCTTTTCTTGCTATAAAAGCTGCACAAGATTTAATTGCTAAATCAAACATTGACCCTCTTGAAATAGATCTAGTTTTAATGGCTACTGCAACAGCAGATATGCCAGTTGCTGCAACAGGAGCGCACGTAGCCTCTTCAATAGGTGCTACCAATGCATTCGCATACGATTTACAAGCTGCATGTTCCAGTTTTCTTTATGGAATGTCAACTGCAGCTGCATACATCCAATCTGGAAGATACAAAAAAGTTTTATTAATAGGTGCCGATAAAATGTCATCTATAGTCGATTATAAAGACAGATCTACTTGTATTATTTTTGGTGATGGAGCTGGAGCAGTATTGTTTGAGCCTAACTATGAAGGTTATGGTTTGCAAGATGAATACTTGAGAAGTGATAGCGTAGGTCGTGATTTCTTGAAAATACCTGCAGGTGGATCTCTTCAACCAACAACTATCGAAACAGTAAATGACAATAAACACAATATCATTCAGGATGGTAAAACTGTTTTCAAATATGCTGTTACGAATATGGCCGATGCCAGCGCATTAATCTTAAAGAGAAACAATTTAACCAACGAAGATGTAAATTGGCTAGTTCCTCATCAGGCTAACAAACGTATTATTGACGCTACAGCTCATAGAATGAACTTAGAAGATGAAAAAGTATTGATGAATATTGAAAAATATGGCAATACTACATCAGCAACATTACCTTTAGTATTGTACGATTTTGAACACCTTTTCAAAAAAGGAGATACTATCATTTTTGCTGCTTTTGGTGGTGGTTTTACTTGGGGATCTATTTACCTAACTTGGGCTTACGATAAAAAATAAATTAAAACTAAAAAGAAATATTATGGATTTAAAAGAAATTCAAAATCTAATCAAATTTGTAGCAAATTCAGGCGTTGCAGAAGTAAAATTAGAAATGGATGATGTTAAAATCACCATTAGAACTACTTTAGAAGGAAACGTTAGCGAAGCAACTTATGTGCAACAGTTACCTGTTCAAACTGCAATTCCTCAAGCCGTAGCTCCACAACAAATTGCTCCAGTAGCTGCAACTCCAGTAGCTGAACCTGTTGAAACAAACAATTACATTACCATAAAATCACCAATCATTGGAACTTTTTATAGAAAACCTTCTCCAGACAAACCTATGTTTGTTGAAGTTGGTAAATCTATTGCAAAAGGAGATGTTCTTTGTGTAATTGAAGCGATGAAATTATTCAATGAAATTGAATCAGAAGTATCTGGTAAAATCGTTAAAATATTGGTAGACGATATGTCTCCAGTAGAATTTGACCAACCTTTATTCTTAGTAGATCCATCATAATTTTAGATTGCAGATATTAGATTGCAAATTTGATTTAAAACTAATTATCTGATTGTCTAATTATTCTAATTGAAAAAAAATGTTTAAAAAAATACTAATTGCAAATAGAGGAGAGATAGCACTTCGTGTTATCCGAACTTGTAAAGAAATGGGTATAAAAACAGTAGCTGTTTATTCTACTGCCGATGCCGAAAGTTTACACGTAAAATTTGCAGATGAAGCTGTTTGTATTGGACCTCCACCAAGTAACTTATCTTATTTGAAGATGTCAAATATTATTGCTGCTGCAGAAATTACAAATGCAGATGCAATTCATCCAGGTTACGGATTTCTATCTGAAAATTCAAAGTTTTCGAAAATTTGTCAAGAACATAACATCAAATTCATAGGTGCTTCTCCTGAAATGATTGACAGGATGGGAGATAAAGCTTCTGCAAAAGCGACTATGATTGAAGCTGGAGTTCCTTGTGTACCAGGTTCAGTTGGAATTTTAGAATCTTTCGAACAAGCTGCTGAGTTAGCTAATTCATTTGGATATCCAGTTATGCTAAAAGCAACTGCTGGTGGTGGTGGAAAAGGAATGAGAGCTGTTTGGGCTCCAGAAGATTTATTAAAAGCTTGGGAAGGTGCTCGTCAAGAATCGGCAGCAGCTTTTGGAAATGACGGAATGTATCTTGAAAAATTAATTGAAGAACCACGTCATATCGAAATTCAAGTTGTTGGTGATGCTTACGGTAAAGCTTGCCACCTTTCTGAAAGAGATTGTTCTGTGCAACGTCGTCACCAAAAATTGACTGAAGAAACTCCTTCTCCATTCATGACAGACGAATTACGTGCTAAAATGGGAGAAGCAGCTGTAAAAGCGGCTGAATATATAAAATACGAAGGTGCTGGAACTGTTGAATTTTTAGTTGACAAACACAGAAACTTCTACTTCATGGAAATGAATACTCGTATCCAAGTAGAACACCCTATTACTGAACAAGTAGTAGATTATGACTTAATTCGTGAGCAAATCTTAGTAGCTGCTGGTGTGCCTATTTCTGGTAAAAATTATTTACCTCAATTACACGCTATTGAATGTCGTATCAATGCTGAAGATCCGTTTAACGAATTTAGACCATCTCCAGGAAAAATTACAACATTACACATGCCAGGTGGTCACGGAGTACGTTTAGACACTCACGTGTATTCAGGTTATACTATTCCACCAAATTACGATTCAATGATTGCTAAATTAATTACTACAGCACAAACTCGTGAAGAAGCTATTAGTAAAATGAGAAGAGCATTAGACGAATTCGTAATTGAAGGAATCAAAACAACCATTCCTTTCCATAGACAATTGATGGATGATCCTAAATATATTGAAGGAGATTACACCACTGCTTTTATGGATACTTTCAAAATGAATGATCCAGAATAATTTTAAAGGCTGTCAATATTGACAGCCTTTTTATATATCTAACCCGACAGCTTATTAAAACTGTCGGGTTTTTTGTTTCATTTTTTTAAAGTAAACAGTTTTTGTGTATACATTTTACACACCCGAACAGTAAATTACACACTTTTTCGTTTTTTAAATTTTAGCATGATTCAAACAAACCCTTTAAATATAAGCTGTTACATAGTTTTGAATACTTCTTTTCTGTTATGGCACAATTATTTCATTATCTAAAGCGTAAACAATTATTAAATAATTAAAATAAACACATTATGAAAAATTTATTTTTATCAGCCGCAATCGTTTTGGGAGGTTTAACTTCATTCGCTTCAACTTCTCCAATTTCAAGTACTATCGTTAAAACAATTTCTATTGCAGATGAATATACTGAAATAAAATTAGAGGAAGTTCCAACAGCAATAACTGATGCTCTTAAAAAAGCATATCCTGATGGGGTACTTTCTAAAGCGTACAAAAACGAAAAATCAGAATATAAATTGGATGTTACTGTAGGTGACAAAGTAGGTTCACTATATGCAAAAGCAGATGGAACTTGGATTAAAAAATAAAAAAACAACAATTACAAAACTATCACTATGAAAAAGTTAATCTTATCAGCAGCTATTCTTTTAGGCGCTATGTCAACTCAAGCTGCTACTACTGCAAACACATCCTCAATTATACAATCAGTAAACATTCAAGAAGTATTTACTGAAGTAACTGCAGATGCAATTCCAGCAGCAGTAAAATCAACTATTGAAAAATCTTTTCCAGGTACAAAATTAGAAAAAGCGTACAAAAACGAAAAAAATGAGTACAAGCTGGAAATCGCAAATGGTGATAAAAAGTATACTGTATATACTGATGCTTCAGGAAACGTCATTAAAAAATAAAAAAACAAATTAGAATTATCAGTTGGTCATCAAAAGCTACTGTTTATACAGATGTTAATGGCAACTAACTATATTATATATTTAATTGGGGAAATTAGATTTATGTTTTTGACTAAAAAGAGATCGTTATACAACGATCTCTTTTTTTTTGCATAATTTTATGAAAATACAAGTTTATTAATGGTATTTTAGTAAAAAAGTCACTTATACCAAATGTCAAAGATATTACTAATAGAAGATGATATTTCGTTTTGCAAATTATTAGAGAAATTTCTAATAAAGAAAGCATACGATGTAACCATTTCTTTTTCTGCTGATGAAGCCAGAATAGCAATCAAAAAAGAATCATTCGATTTGATTCTAATGGATATTCGTTTACCAGATTCTGATGGCATTGGACTTATGACTGAATTTAAAACTTCAAATCCAGAAATACCTGTTATACTTATGACTGGATATTCGGATGTGAATACTGCCGTAAAAGCCATCAAAAATGGTGCTTCCGATTATATTTCAAAACCTTTTAATCCTGATGAAGTTTTATTGGTTATCACAAATGCAATGCAGGGTTCACAAGAAGATTTTCCTATAGAAGAAAAGAAAAACACTAAAAAACCAGCAACTTCAGAAAATGAATTTGTAAAAGGGATTTCTGTAGCTTCAAAAAAATTATTAGATCACATTCAATTGGTGAGCCCAACTGATATGTCCGTTTTAATAATTGGTGAAAGCGGTACAGGAAAAGAAATTATTGCAAAAAGCATTCATCAGCAAAGCAATAGAAAAAACAATAATTTCATAGCTGTTGACTGTGGAGCAATTCCGAAAGAATTAGCAGCTAGTGAATTTTTCGGCCATCTTAAAGGATCTTTTACTGGAGCAATCAATGATAAAATAGGTTATTTTGAAGCGGCTAATGGAGGAACTCTTTTTTTAGATGAAATTGGAAATCTTTCTTATGAAAATCAAATACAATTACTCCGAGCGCTACAAGAGCGAAAAATAAAGCCAGTTGGTAGCAATAAAGAAATTAATGTTGACATTCGGATCGTCACTGCTACTAATGAAGATTTGCGTGAAGCGGTTAAAAACGGAGATTTTAGAGAAGATTTATACCATAGAATCAATGAATTTTCTATTCTTTCACCTTCATTAACAGACAGAGAAGAAGATTTAATGATTTTTGCCGACTATTTTCTAGAAAAAGCCAATCAGCAATTAAACAAAGAAGTCATCGGATTTTCTCCTGAAGTGATTACAATTTTTCAAAAATACAATTGGCCTGGGAATTTGCGTGAATTACAAAACTGTGTAAAACGTGCAACACTTTTGTCGCGTGGCAATTATATTGAAAGCGATGTATTGCCTACAGAATTTTTTCAAGTACAAAAACAACAAAATTCCGACGATACTTTTTCGTTATCAGAAAATGAAAAAGAAGCCATTGTTTATGCGTTGTCAAAAGCAGAAAACAACAAATCTAAAGCAGCAAAATTACTTAAGATAACTAGAAAAACACTTTATAATAAATTGAAACAGTACAATATCAATTAGACTATTTCCTTTTGCAAAGCGGTAAAAAGCAAATCAGTTTTTGTATGTAAAGAATTCCAAAGATTTTCCAAGTCAGACTTTTCCAAATTATCTCTCTCTAATATATTCAGAATTGTAGCTATTTCATTTGCTTCAATTTGTTTGAACATGGGTGCAATTCTGTGTGCAATAGCATTAATTTCGAAAATGTCTTTTTCTTTGATGGCATTTTCTAAATGAGCCAAGTTTTCTTCACTACTTTCAACAAACTGATTTAGAACCTCGTATAAAGCTTCATTATCATTATTTAAAAACTCTTTTAGTGGCTCTAAAGAATATAATTTTGAAGATGTTATCTCTTCACTTTTATTAATATCAACTGTAGGCAGCTCATTATTTTCTAAGATATTCTGAATCGTTTCCAACAATACTTTTGGCGAATATGGTTTTTTGAGTACGGTTGTAAATCCTGCTTTGGTAAAAACGGAATACTCCAAATCTCCACGACCAGTAAGTGCAATTATTGGTTGATTTTTGTATGTTGTATAGTTGGAGTTTTTTAATTTTTCAATAAATGAAAATCCATCCATTACAGGCATTTGAATATCCGTAATTATAAAATCAAATTGGGTTGTTTTAATTGCTTCTAATGCTTTAACAGCATTATCAAAAGATAAAACGTGATGTTTTTCCTGTTTTAAAACACTACTGGTTAAATTCAGTAAATTGATATCGTCATCAATTACAATGAAAGTATAGTTTTTAGTATTTAAAAATATTCTTTTTTCAATTTCCGAAGTAACATTTAGACTGGTATCAAAAAGCAAGGGAAGTTCAATTACAAAAGTACTTCCTTTACCAAACTCACTTACTAACTTTAAATTCCCTCCTAAAATGGCAATTATCTTTTGGCAAATAGATAAACCCAAACCAGTTCCTCCATATTTCTTTTCGATATTATCATTTGCTTGAGTAAATTCTTCAAAGACTAATTTTTGACTTCCTTTTGCTATTCCGATTCCAGAATCTTCAATTGAAATACTAAAAAAAGAATCATCAGTTGTTTTATATGCATTGATTTTAATGAAACCTTCTTCAGTAAATTTATAGGCATTCCCAATAATATTACTCAAGATTTGTTTCAGACGAAATGGATCCCCAACTATTCGGTTGTTTAGTTTTTCATCAACATGGATAACAAGGTCAATGTTTTTTTGTTTGTAAACAGTCTGAATATTTTTGGCTACATCATTAATAACTTCAGGCAGTAAAAAAGGGACTTTTTCAATTGTAATTTTTCCAGCTTCAATTTGAGAAAAATCCAATAAATCCTGAACCAATTGCGTAATATATTCAGAAGAATTTTTGATGTTTTTAACGAAATAAGACTGCTTTGTATTTACATCCGAATTGCCCAAAAGCTCCGTATAACCCACAATCGTACTCAGCGGAGTTTTTAAATCATGACTCACAGTCGAGATCAACTGTTCCCGGCTTTTTAATAATTTCTTGGTTTTAAAATTAGCAGCTTCTAATTGTTTCTTATACAATTGTGACTTCGAATAATCGCTCACAATCAAAATGGAAAAAAACAATGTCAATATCAAACCAATAATTGCCGATGCTGTAATAACCGTATTTACTTTTTTAAGTGATTTTTCTTTTAAGGTATTATTTTTTATGGAGTTAATAATGATTTCTCGTTCAATAATTCGAAGTACTTTTCGAAGTTGTTCCGAAATTGCAATTTCATTTTTGAGGAGTTTATTTTCTTGAAAATTCAACGATTCCTTTTTCTTTTCTGCTTTCAGTTTTACGGAGGTTAGCAGTTTTTTAGAATTGGCTAAAATAGAATCAGAAGCTTTTTTACTAAGCGTATTTGTACTATCGTCTGGGATATTTTGATTGAGATAATCCACGTATTTCCGAAGTACATTTCGCTGATAACTTCCTAATTGTTCTGGGTTTTTGGCAAAATCCCGAAGCACTAATTTTCGAAGTTTAGACTCCATTCGGGTAATTTCATTAATCGCATTATTTACAGAAACTTCATCCTCAGCTTTGTTCTTTATAGCTTTTAATTGTTGAATGTTTTTAGTTTTTTCCGATAATAAATACGCAACACTGTCTAACAAAGTTTTTTGATATTCTGTCGTGACAATTTGTTTTAATGTATCAATTCTGGATTTTAAAGAATCAGTTTCAATAAGATAGCTTTTAAAATCCTTTTCAGAGTTCGTTTGAATTGTTTTTCTACCTAAACTTTCAGCTTTGTAAATATTGGAGAAAAGCTTACTGACTTTTAAAATCTTAGTTTTTTCGAAGGCTATTTTATCTTCCAGTTTGTTGTAAACCGTATTTTCTGAATATAAAAACCAACCTACAGCAGTTACCAATGCTAATAAAGCAACATAACTCAACAGGACTTTAATAGGTGTATAACTTTTTTTACTCTTCATAAATTACATAACGGTGATTTATAAGCTTTATTTCTTTTGAATTTTTGCAATATATTCAAATTGTCTCGAGCTAGAAATATAGATTTCCGTCTAAATGTTACATAATTTTAAGGTCTAAAAAATAAAAAAAGCCGTTTCAAGTTACGAAACGGCTTCTTTCAAAATAAATTATTGCTTAAACTAAGCTCCAATTTTTTTGCTGATTTCTGTTGGAACTCCTCCTTTATTAACCATAAATGAAGTTGTTTTGTATTTTACAAAGTTCTTGCTCACGTACAAATATCCTTTATAGTCGTTTGTGGTTCCCCAAGAATTTTTTACAATATAATATTCTTTACCCATTTGATCTTTAGCAATCCCAACAATGTGCATCGCGTGATCATCAGTAGTTTGGTAATTATCAAAAGCTTTTTGACGAATTTCTTCAGTGATTTCCAACTCAGGCTTTGGACCGTTGAACATGTTTTCTTTCTCTTCGGCCGTCATATCGTCGAACTTTTTGGTAGGAACATACGCTACACCATTTTTCCAGCTAAAACTTTTTTCACTCACATCAGATGCCCAAGCAACTGTGTAACCATTTTTTAACGCATTATCAATGATGTTCGTCATATCATTCATTTTGATATTATACACCAAATCAAATGACCAGTTATCCGGAACCATCATCATTGTTTTAGCATAATAGGGCTGATTTGAATATGAGGCAAATTCAACATATTCGTCCGGATTAATCCCTACTACTTCTTTTGCAAAAGTTTGTGGCGTATAGTTTTTACCTTTGTATGTAAAATTTTCTGGAACTTGACCCAAATAAGAATCAATTACAGCTGCATACGCTTTTTCCCAATTTGGAGTCAATTCCCCATTTGGATTTTTAACAATAGCAGCCAACATCGCTTCTGTTAAAGCGCCCATTTCTGCAAATTTGTTTTTAGAAGTGCCATAATTTAAACCCGTATAAACAGATTGAGGCACCGCTCCATATTTTTTATACATATTGATAACATCATGCAATTCGCCACCATCGCCCAAGGTTACCGCTCCATGCATACGCACGTAGTTTTTTCCTTTTTCAACATAAGTATTTCGAGCTGAGAAAACCTGAGACAATTCTACTGGCTGTTTTCCAAGTCTAATCATTTCAGACTCTAAAAAAGAATTGGTAGAATAACTCCAACACGTTCCCGAAGAACCTTGATTCTTGATAGGTGTGTTTTCTAAATTGATTACATCCGAAAATTTGAAACTTTCGGCACTTTTTGCGCTAGCATTTACTTTTAATGAATTGACTAGTCCATCTTGAGCAGTCATAGTATTTATCCCAACAACTAAAGCTGTTGCAATAAAAAACGATTTAATGGGTAATTTATACATTTCTGAAATAGATTAATTTTGCGCAATATGTAACAAAAAATCAAATATTGTTACAAAATTGTTGTTAAATTATTAACCTGTCCCTAGATTACAAAGTTTCTTTAAGCCATTTGTAAAATTCTTTTTGCCAAATTTGAGCATTTTGAGGATGCAAAACCCAGTGGTTTTCCTCAGGAAAATAAAGTAATCTGCTTTTAATTCCTCTCATTTGTGCTGCCTGAAAAGCTTCTTGCCCTTGTCCTATTGGCACTCTAAAATCAATTCCACCTTGAATAATCAAAATAGGTGTATTCCAGTTCTGAACATAATTAATAGGATTGAATTCATTGTAAGCTTTTTGTGCTACAGTATTATTCTTTTCCCAATAAGGACCGCCAAAGTCCCAATTGTTGAAGAAAACTTCCTCGGTAGTTCCAAACATACTTTGTGTATTAAAAACACCATCGTGAGCAATAAATGTTTTGAATCTATTTTTGTGAATACCTGCTAAATAAAACACAGAATATCCACCATAACTAGCTCCAACACAACCTAAACGAGTTTTATCTACATAGCTTTCTTTGGCAACATCATCAATAGCCGAAAGGTAATCGTTCATCACTTGTCCGCCCCAATCTTTACTAATTTGCTCATTCCACTCTACTCCATGCCCTTGCATACCGCGACGGTTTGGTGCTACAACAACATACCCATTAGCAGCCATTAATTGGAAATTCCATCTAAAAGAATACGATTGTGTCAAAGGTGCTTGTGGTCCTCCTTGGCAAAATAATAGCGTTGGATACTTTTTACTAGCATCAAAATTTGGAGGCAAAGCAACCCAAACCATCATTTTTTTACCATCGGTAGTCGTAACATAACGTCTTTCAATTTTCCCCATTTGCAATGAAGCATAGGTTTTTGTATTCACATTAGACAATTGTTTCCAACTGTTTTTCTTTAGATTATATGAAAAAATCTCACTCGCATGATTCATATCTGATCTACTGACAATAAAATCATCTCCTGAAAAACCAATCATATCATTTACATCAAAATCTCCATTTGTAATTTGGCGAACCTGAATTGCAATTCTGGTCATTCCTGGAAAATTAACTTCGAACAATTGTCTTGTCCCATCAATTGGAGCAATAAAATAAATTTTTCGTCCATCTTTAGACCACATAAATTGTTCTACAGTCCCATCCCAATTGGCTGTTAGATTCATTTTGATTCCTTTGAAACTCACAATCAAATCATTTTTATCTGATTCATATCCGTCGCGTTTCATTTGCAACCAAGTCAAATCTCCTGAAGGCGAAAATTGAGGTGCCATATCGTAACCGAAATTTCCTTCCGTTCTATTAATCGTTTTCCCAGATTCTAAATTGTATTCATATATATTAGTGTCAGTAGAAAGTGCGTATTGAGTTCCTGCTTTTTTCTTGCATACATACAAAATATTTTTGCTGTCTGGCGACCAAATATAATCTTCATCACCTCCAAAAGGCTTTTGTGGGCTGTCAAAATTTTCTCCCTTTAGGATATCAATTCCAGTTGAGCCTTCCTTATTTTCTTTGTAAAAAACGTGATTGAATTTCCCTTCGTTCCAACTGTCCCAATGGCGATAATCTAAACCATTATAAATTTGTACATTGGATTTATCCAAATCAGGATAATAATCTTTTCCTAAAACCTTATCGATTTTTACTTCTTCGTTGTAAACTAAATATTTTCCGTCAGGAGAGATATTTTTATCCGTCAAAACTTCTTTTGTATCTTTAATTTCAACAGCTGTACCACCAGTGATTGCGACTGTATAATATTTAGAGTCCGATTTGTTTTCTTCGACTGAAGGTGTCGATACTTTATAGACAACATTCTTGCCATCTTTTGAAATTCCAAGAGGAGAAATTCGTCCTAATTTCCAAAGTAATTCTGGAGTCATTACATTTTGAGCGCTTGCCGTTAAACCCATCATAGTTAGCATTAAAAAGAGTGTTTTTTTCATAATTATTGAAAATATATATTCAGTTTTCAAATATAACAATATAATCATCAACTAAAACAAGTAGCTAAGCATAAAAAAAGCTTAAAAAAACACCCGCTTTTAAATACTAAACATTAAGAATTCTTTGTCATTTCTAATATAATTAAAATTAAAAAAAAGCTCAGCAAAAGAATGGTTATACCGACAAACATTATTTTCATAATTGGTGATCGTTTGCTTTTTTTAACTTGAGAATCTATATTTTCTATGGCATTGCAATTCTCAAATGGTTGAACAGTTTCTAAATATTTGTTCCATCCGCCATTTACATAAATTTGTTTTCCAAAGTCCGTTAAATCACAGCGAAATCCTTGATCGCATTCTAATACAACAAGCCCTTTCATTACTAATATCTCTGCAAATCCTTTGGAATTTTTTAGATTAAAACCATATTCATCTTTGAAGTTAATCCGCATCATAAATTGGGATTTCGATGCATATAACAATTTCAAATTTACCTCTATGAGTTCATCAATATTTTCAAACATAACAAAATACATTAATTAAATTCCTTTTCTACACTTCTTCTTTATTTCAGAAAAAAGAAAAACTGTACTATAAAACATTGATTTACCTCACAATTATGATGCCAAACAGTATTATTTTTAAAATAATAACAAACATTAAACAATGAGGATATGATTTTACAAATCAACAACTTCCGTTAAATTATCTAAAGAGAGAGTATTCAAAAAATGGAAAATTTATTTAATTTTATAAAAAAACAAATGCAATTAAGCTATTGGGAATTAAAAAATTGGTTTAGCCAAGTAGATTACACTATTGTTGGCAGTGGAATTGTAGGACTTCATGCTGCGTTGCGCTTGCGCGAAAAATATCCAACCAGTAAAATATTAATTTTAGAAAAAGGAATGTTGCCACAAGGTGCCAGCACCAAAAATGCAGGATTTGCTTGTTTTGGAAGCATTTCTGAAATCATAGACGATTTAAAATCACATACCGAAGAAGATGTCATTCAGCTCATTCAAAAAAGATGGAACGGACTCCAATTATTAAGGAAACGTCTTGGCGATGCCATAATAGATTTTAAACCTTATGGTGGTTATGAGCTATTTTTAAAGGAGGATGAAAATAGTTTTTCTGAATGTTCTACTAAATTGCCTTTTATCAATGAAATTTTAAGACCACTTTTTAAAGCTGATGTGTTTGCCAAAGAAGTAGATCGTTTTGGTTTTGAAGGAATTAACGAATATTTAATTTTCAATCCTTTTGAAGCTCAAATCGACACTGGAAATATGATGCAAGCCTTATTAAAAGAAGCCATAGCTCAAGATATTTTAATTCTGAATCAACAAACACTTACCTCCTATTGGGATAACGAAAATAGTGTTGAAGTTGCCTTAGGTAATTTTAGTTTCACTAGCAAAAAATTATTGTTTGCCTCTAACGGTTTTGCCAACACACTAACCAAAGGGGCTGTAAAACCCGCCAGAGCTCAGGTTATCATTACAGAACCTATTCCTAATTTAGACATAAAAGGAACTTTCCATTTGGATAAAGGTTATTATTATTTTAGAAATATTGGTGACCGAATATTGCTTGGCGGTGGTAGAAATCTAGATTTTAAAGCCGAAAATACAACCGAATTTGGTCAAACAGAAATTGTGCAAAAAAAATTGGAAGACTTATTAAAAAAAGTAATTTTGCCCAACCAAGAAGTCAAAATTGAACACCGCTGGAGTGGCATTATGGGTATTGGTAATAGCAAAAAACCTATTGTAGAACAACTGTCTGAAAACGTGTACTGTGGCGTTCGACTTGGTGGTATGGGAGTAGCAATAGGCAGTTTAATAGGAACCGAATTAGCAGATTTAGTATAAAAAATGGCGACCAAAATAACACCAAAAAAAACAACCAAAAAACCCGTTAAAAAATCGGAAAGTTTTATGACCAAAGTAAAATGGTTTTTATTGAAAGCGTTGTTGTGGTTTTTTGGAATCTCAATAGCTTCAGTAGTCCTTTTTAAATTTGTACCCGTTCCATTCACTCCTTTAATGATAATTCGTTACTTCGAAAATAATGCAGCTGACAAAGAAAATCATTTCAGCCACAATTGGGAACCCATCGATAAAATTTCCATGAATTTGCAAAAAGCCGTAATTGCCAGCGAAGACGGAACTTTTTTAACCCATAATGGTTTTGATTTTATAGCCATGCAAAAAGCTTATAAAAGCAATGAAAGAGGTAGAAAAGTAAGAGGTGGAAGTACCATATCACAACAAACTGCCAAAAATGTTTTTCTTTGGCAAGGCCGTAGCTACGTTCGAAAAGGACTTGAAGCCTATTTTACCGTTTTAATAGAACTCATTTGGGGTAAACAACGCATCATGGAAGTCTACCTCAACAGTATAGAAATGGGTGATGGCGTTTACGGAGCTTATGCCGCAACCGAACATTGGTACCGCAAAGATGCATCTAGTTTAACTATGCAACAAGCAGCTGGAATTGCAGCCATTTTACCTAATCCAAGAAAATTTAAAGCCACCAGTTCCTCATCCTATATCAATAATCGAAAAACAAAAATTGTTCGGATTATGAGGCAAATCGGTAAGATTGAATATTAAAATTAAACCCCAATAACAATTTGCTATTGGGGTTTTTCTTTTTTTTGTCTCGTCCTGAAAAAAGTTGACTATAATTACCTTAATTATGTCAACAGAAAGAAAAGAATTCAAAAAGCCGTTAGCTCCACAAACTTTCGGAGAGCTATTCAAAAAGCAAGTAGTAAAAGAATTTGAACAGGGATTATTTACAAAAGCGGAACTTCGCAGGCGCTATAATATTCGTGGTAACAGCTGTATACCCCGTTGGTTAAAAAAATATGGTAAATTTACCTATCAAGATAAACTAACCATTGGCCGTCCTATGAAAGATCCTCAATCTCAGCGCATCAAAGAACTTGAAGCACAATTAGCCAAGAAAGAACAAGAATTGTTGGTTTTTAAAAAGTTTATAGAAATAGCCGAACGAGAGCTAAAAGTTGAGATTGTAAAAAAGTCTGGTTCCAAGCAGTCCAAGAAATAAATCATATTTACAGGATTAGTCCTCAGGGAATATGTCGATTGTTTGGGTATAGCAAACAAGCTTATTATAAACGAAAAACACATCTGTTAAAATCAGGTTTAGACAAAGAGTGCCTAAACTCTTTAGTGATGTCAGTGCGTCAAAAACTGCCCAAAACGGGAGGTAAAAAACTATATTTTATGTTGAAAGATGATTTTAAGAAACATCAAATAAAGATAGGCAGAGATAAATTATTTGATTTTTTACGAGATGAATATTTATTAGTTCCGAAAGTTCGAAGATATTACAAGACAACCAATTCAAGACATTGGATGCGTAAATATCCAAACTTAATTAAAGAGATAGAAATCAAAAGGCCTGAGCAAATTTGGGTAGCTGATATTACTTACCTTAGAACTAAAGATAAAACACATTATTTACATCTGATAACAGATGCCTATTCGAAGAAAATTGTGGGCTATAAATTATCGGATAATTTAATGGCAGCTTCTACATTAGAAGCTTTAAAAATGGCTGTTATTAATAGAAAATACAGTAACAATCTTATACATCATTCAGACAGAGGCTTGCAGTATTGTAGCAAAGAATATACCGAATGTTTATCCAGAAACAACATTCGGATAAGCATGACGCAAAGTTATGATCCCTATGAAAATGCAATTGCAGAAAGGGTAAATGGAATTTTAAAAGAAGAGTTTGGATTATTTGAAATTTTTGAGAATGTTGAAAACTTAAAAAAGCAAGTCGAAGAATCTATTCTGTTTTACAATCAAATTAGAGTCCATTTGTCTATAAATATGCTTACTCCTAATCAAGCGCATTCTCAAAATAATATTAAACTAAAACGATGGAAAAAAATAAATCGGAACAGAAGTAATTCTGTCCCGATTTAACTAATTTTATAATATTAATCGAGTCAACCTTTTTCAGGACAACTCATTTAGAACATTAAACTTTAGAACTTGAAAACTCAGAAAAATATTCTCTTTTAGTAGTTTTCCAATCTTCTAAAATAATGCTGTAATAAACATCATCTCTACTTTTTCCTTCAGAATCAATGTAATTATTTCTAAACAGACCTTCTTTTAAGGCACCTAATTTTTCTATTGCTCTTTGGGATTTTTCATTTTCAAGATCGGCGCTAAATTGTATTCTTCTAAATTGAATATTTTCAAAACCAAAGTTTAACAACTCATATTTGCAGGCTTTATTTAATCCTGTTCCTTGAAATTCTTTCCCGTACCATGTCCAACCAATTTCGCATTTTTGGCTTGCGTAGTTTAAATATCCGTATCTAGTACTTCCTGCGACTTTATTTGTTGCTTTATCAATAATCAATAACGGATAACATATTCCATCTGCCTTTTGTTTTAAAGTACTTTTAATATAATTTTTAAAATCGACATCATTTCGAATGTACATTCCCATGTATTTCCATATTTCGTCATCAAAAATAATTGATCTGAGCTCGACATTTCTTTCATTTTCAAAAGGAATCAATAAAACTTTTTCGTTTTCTAAAATGATTTCAGATTGTAATATTTCGCTTTTCATTACTGTTACTTTTATTTAAATGCAAAATAATTATTTTGACATTCTAAATAATTCAATAACAGAAAGATTTTGTTATAAAACCAAACCTCACAAAGGTGCTCAAGTAACAATAGAATCAAAAAAATTTAGAATTTAAACGCAATTCCTAGAACACCATTGATTCCTATATTAGGGATTCCAGATGTTGCCAGTCGAGACAAATGAGGAATATAGGTTTTGTTTAATAAATTATTTCCGTTCAAATTTACATCAAAAGCCGTTTTCCCGAGCTTTACTTTTCCACCAAAACCAACATTCAGTAGCGTGTAACCATCTGAGGGAATATCAAATCCACTAACTTGGTCTTGCTTAAAAGTTGTAGAAACATTCAATGTTGCAAAACTATCTTCAAGCCATTTACCTATTACAAAATCTGTTTTTATGGTATTGTTCCAATTGTTTGCTGGAATTTGAGGCAAATACCCACCGTCTTGCAATTTTCCTGTCACTGTTTCAAAGCTAGTTTCAAAATGCAACCAATCCAAAGGGTGTGGGTGAAAATGTAACGCTATTTCTCCTCCATATAAATTAGCATTATTTTGAATGTAATCATACACTTTGACATCATCAATCACATCTCCAGATGGTGACGTATAAATGTAGTCGTTAATATGATTGTAAAAAGCACTAACGCTAAACTCAAAATGGGTGCTTTTATATTCCAAATCCAAATCCGTTTGTAAATTTTGTTCGGTTTTTAAATTAGGATTTCCTATTTCATATCGAAAAGTTCCCTCATGAATACCATTAGAAGACAACTCAGCTAAATTTGGTGCTCTGAAACCTGTCGCAGCATTCAATCGAAAAGTCAAATCGGTTGCAAAATTAGTTTTGTATCCTAATGAAGCATTAAAGCTGTCATACTTTTTATCAAGTGCTTCAAAATACCCTTCTTCATCAACAATACCATGTTCTTCAGTAACTAAATGTCTATTATCAAACCGAATTCCTGCCTGCAAAGAATTAGATTCCCAACCATAAATTCCTGTAGCAAAAACTCCAAAATCATTGGTTGTAGCATTTGGAATTAAGTATTCCTCCCCAAGATTTTTATTATCCTGAGACATTCCCTGAATACCAACAATTGTTTCAAATTTTCCTATTGCAGGTAAATAATATTTGACATTATAATCGAAAGTGTTTAAAATCATGTGCAAAACTGCAACATCGCTATCTTCAAACTCATTTCGATCATTCCTGATATAACCCAAATTCACATCTAATTTTGAATTATTAAAAAACACAGTGTTATTCAAAGAAAACAAATTATTATAAACTCCTTGTTTTGGATATTCTGTTTTCTTTGTGGTTGTTTGGTCTGCGATACCTTCTTCTGGAATTCCAAGATCCAAGTTATTGTAATTGTATCTCAAAACACTCGAAAATTTAGTGTTGCTATACCCAATTGCGGCTTTGAAATCCATTTCCTGAAAACGCGTATTAGTCACGCGATCGCCATCTGGAATTTGATAATCAGAATGAGTACTATAAGCTCCTCGAATCAAATATTTCCAATTATCGGTTGAAGCTTTCAAGCCCAATGTTGTGTTGCTTCCAAGAGTATTTGAAAATAACCGTTGTCCAAAATCTCCTTGAAAAGTGTTTGCTAAAGCAAATTTTTCGGGATTAAAAAACAAAACTCCACCCAACGCATCTGAACCATATAACAAAGAAGCTGGTCCTTTTATCACCTCAACATTTTCGACCCCCGCATCGTTTAATCCCAAACCGTGTTCGTCTCCAAACTGCTGGTTTTCTAATCGAACTCCTTGTGTATAAACTAAAACTCTATTCCCACTTAATCCTCGGATTACTGGTTTTCCTATTGATGTTCCTGTAGAAACCTGTGAAACTCCTGGAATAGTAGCTAAACCTTCTATCAAAGTTGCACTTCCTTTTTCCTGCATCGATTTGACACTTTCTCTATCTACTTTCATCACGTTCTGGGATTGCAATTTGGAGAAAGGAGTTGAGACAATAACCTCATCCATTTGAAAAGCCGTTTCATCCATAACGATATCCAGCGTTTGGGCATTTTGGATTTTTACAACCTTTTTATTTTGAGTCGCAAAACCTACATATGAAAACACTAGAGTTTCATCCCCATTAGGCAATTCACTTAAAATGTAAACTCCGTTTTCATCTGTCTTAGTTGATTTATGTGTATCCGTAGCATCGACAGTAACGCCTACTAAAGGATTGTTCTTCGAATCGGTTACTTTTCCGGATATTGAATTTTGTGCTTGTAAAAAACTGCTAAACACTAGCAATAGGACTATTATATATTTTTTCATTTGAATAAATTGTATTGTTTCCAATCAAAGCACTTTGAAAAAGTAACTAATGGCTGGAAATGATTTTGTAAATAATTAAGCAACCGACAAAATTTCTGTAAACGAAAATTGTCCGCCGATAGCTTACTTTAAAAACGTAATAACTCAAAGAATTGAGCTATTTAAATACAATTTGGGGGACCGCGATGGGAATACAAACTACCCGAAAACGAAAAAACAGATTCGGTATTTGCAAAGAAATAAGGAATATTATAATTCCCTGCGAAGAATGTATAGGAATATTTTATTGGTGTTATAAAACTACTAAACCCAAATTGACAAACATAACAATGATCAAAACTGTGATGCTGATGAGTAAATTCGGTACTAGAATTATAAGTATGATGACATTGTTTCTCAGAAAACTTCTCTTGTAAGTGCCCAATACTATCAAAAGATTGGAACAGTATCGAGAACAATACCGCAACAACTAATGAGAGATTTATTATGAGCTGTTTTCTTTTCATCGTTGCAAAGGTAGGGAAAAGCGAAAGGTTTAACCAATTGCTTTTTAAAATTTAAATTTACTTAATTGAAAAAAACATTCTACCTTTGAAATAACATTGATTTGTATTTTTAGCAAATGAATTCAAAACTAAACATTTACAGCTATGTCTTCAGCAACAATTTCAAAAATCAGCCAAAAAATCAAATCCCTTCCTGAAAATCTTTTACAAGAAGTAGATCAATATATCGATTTTTTAAAATACAAAAATGACCAATCGGATTGGTCAGAATCAATATCGGACGATGAACTTTCACTAATCGAAAATGGCAAAAAAGATATTGAAGAAGGAAGAGTTTACTCCCATAAAGAAGCTAAACAAAAAATAGCCGATTACATTAAAAACAAAGTGCATTAATGGAGATTGTGTGGTCAGAAACCTCTCTTGAAACTTTCTTTAAAGTCATTGATTATCTCTTCGAAAACTGGACTTTAAAAGAAATAAAAAGATTTGAGACAAACGTAGATACACTATTAGAAAAAATAAGCATTAACAATGAGTTATGTCCACAGTCCAAAATATTTGGATATAGAAAATGTACAATTGACTCACAAAACGCTCTTGTTTATTCCACTATAAACAATAAAATTTTCCTAATTACTTTTCTAGACACTAGAAGTCAAACTATTTATTAAGCAAAAAAACTACAACCGTTTAAAGTTGTAGTTTTTGAAATTATTAAATTCTAAAAAAGGATTATACCAATTTTGCTGCAATTAAATATTCAGCAATTTGAATAGTATTTGTAGCTGCTCCTTTTCTCAAGTTATCTGCTACAATCCACATGTTCAAAGTATTTTCTTGACTTTCGTCACGACGAATACGACCTACGAAAACATCGTTTTTACCCTCAGCATATTTTGGCATTGGATACGTAAAAGTGTCTAAATTGTCTTGAACAGTTACACCATCCGTTTGGCTTAAAATAGTTCTTACTTCGTTTACATCAAAATCATTACTGAATTCAACATTTACGGCTTCGCTATGTCCACCAACAACTGGTACACGAACTGCAGTAGCTGTTACTTTAATACTGTCATCACTTAAGATTTTTTTGGTTTCTTTAACCAATTTCATCTCTTCTTTAGTGTATCCGTTTGGTTCGAAAACATCACATTGTGGAATACAGTTGCGGTTGATTTCATATTTGTAAACCATATCACCTTTGATTCCTTTTACTTCATTTTCGAATTGTTCAACTGCTTTCACACCAGTTCCAGTAATCGATTGGTAAGTAGAAACAATCACACGTTTTACATTGTATTTTTTGTGCAATGGAGCCAAAGCCAAAACCATTTGAATAGTCGAACAGTTTGGATTTGCAATGATTTTATCTTCTTTTGTCAATTGGTTTGCATTAATTTCTGGAACCACTAATTTTTTAGTTGGATCCATTCTCCAAGCTGATGAATTATCGATAACGGTAGTTCCTGCTTCAGCAAATTTTGGAGCCCAGTCTAATGAAGTTTGTCCTCCAGCAGAGAATAAAGCAATATCAGCTTTCATATCAACAGCTGTCTGCAATCCTACTACAGTATGTTTTTGCCCTTTGAATTCAATTACTTTCCCTACTGATCTTTCAGAAGCTACAAGGATTAATTCTGTGTATGGAAAATTTCTTTCTTCTAATACTTTCAACATGATTTCGCCAACCATTCCGGTAGCTCCTACAACTGCTATTTTCATTCTATATATTTTTAATTGTGTATTTCTATTTTGAGGGACAAAAGTATATAATATTCAAAACAAAACAAGGGTCTTCACAAAAATTAACAAATTGTTATAAATCAAACAAAATAAAAGAACCACCCTTTTGTAGAGTGGTTTAGTTAGAATATATAGTGTAGCGAGTGTGTTTTATTTTTAGTTTCTAAGATACTCAGATGCTAAGTTTCTAAGATTTGAATTAGCACTATTTTTTTTTTAACTTAGAATCTTAGCAACTTAGCGGCTTAGTTTCTATTTTTTAGCAAATCTCTTATTTCTGCAAGCAATTGTTCCTGAGTAGGTCCTGCTGGCGGAGCTTCAACAACAGCTTCTTTCTTTTTAGCAGCATTAATACCTTTGATAATAATAAATAATACAAAAGCAATGATAACAAAATTGATCACAGCTGAAATAAACATACCATATTTCACGCCACCAAAAATAGTAAGCTCTTCTATTTTTGACAAATTAGCAGCTGCCAATGCGGGCTTCAATAAAAGTGGTGTAATTACATCTTCAATTAGTGAACTTATAATTTTTCCAAAAGCTCCACCAATGATAACCCCTATAGCAAGATCTACTACGTTGCCTTTCATTGCAAAGGCCTTAAATTCTGAAAGCATTCCCATATAAATACATTTTAAATTGATTAATCGCTCCTACGAATATACTTAATTTTGAAAACAAAATGTTATTATTCTCTGTAAAAAACACGTTTTACCCTTTGCGAAATACTAGTAAGAATTTCATAAGGAATTGTTTTTAATTGTTCGGCCATGTAAGTAACCGTTGGGCTTTCGCCAAAAATTACCACCGCATCCCCTTCTCTGCAATCAATCTCGGTAACATCAACCATCAGCATATCCATACAAACGCTTCCGAGTATACTGGCTTTTTTATTTTTTATGGTTACAAATCCAATGCCATTTCCCCAACTACGAGCAATACCATCGGCATAACCGATAGGAATTGTAGCTATTCTTGATTCTCTACTAGCCATAAATCGCCTTCCGTAGCCAACGCTTTCGCCAGATTGAATCGTCCTGATTTGGGAAATAATGGATTTTAAAGTTCCCACATTCTCAAGATACTTTTGTTCCTCAGAATCATTGGATACGCCATAAAGTCCAATTCCTAAGCGAACCATGTCATATTGTGCCTGCGGAAAATTGCTTATTCCCGAAGTATTCAAAATATGACGAATGGGAGTAATCTGCAATTCGTCCATTAATTTCGAAGATAATTTCTCGAATAAATTAATTTGATATTGTACAAAATCTTTGTGATTCAAATCATCGCTTGTGGCCAAATGTGATAAAACACTTTTTACTTTGACTGTTTGGTTCCCTTTTAAAGTGACGATTAAATCATCAATCGTATTCGCTTCAAAACCCAAACGATGCATTCCTGTATCTAACTTAATATGTATTGGAAAGTCTTTTAATTTTTTTTGTTCAGCTATTTTCAAAAATGCATTCAGTCCTTTTAAACTATAAATTTCAGGCTCTAATTGGTGCTGAATTATAGCAGTGAAGCTTGTGCTTTCGGGATTCAAAACCATAATTGGCAAATTGATTCCTGCGGTTTTTAACGAGATTCCCTCATCTGCGAATGCCACTCCCAGATAATCTACTTTGTGATGTTCCAGTAATTTTGCAATTTCAAATCCACCGCTTCCATAACCAAACGCTTTTACCATCGCCATCATTTTGGTGGTGGGTTTCAGTTTTGATTTAAAGAAATTATAGTTGTGGCTTATCGCATTCAGATTAATCTCCAGCATCGTTTCATGCGTTTTCTCCGCCAATGCCGAAACGATTTCTTCAAATTGAAAAGACCTTGCTCCTTTAATTAAAATGGTTTCATTTTCAAAAGGCAATGATTCCAAATGTGCTAAAAACTCATTGGTGTCTTTATAAAAAGTTGCACTAGCAAGCTTTATTTTCAAAGTTGAAATTGTTTCTCCAATTCCAATAAAACGGCTGATTTTATTAGAAATAATCAATTCGGCCACTTTAGAATACAATACTTCATTAGACAATCCGCTTTGAAAAATATCCGAAAGGATTACTGTTTTTTTCTGATGCTGTTTCTGACTCTCCAAAAAATCCAAAGCGATTTTTAAAGACTGAAAATCGGAGCTATAACTGTCATCTATAAGACTGCAATTATTAATTCCGTTCTTTACTTTTAAGCGCATTTCTATCGGATACAATAATTCGATTCGGCTCTGAATCGTTTTGCTGTCGTATTCCAAATACAATAAAACCAAAAGACATGAAATCACATTTTCTATTGAAGCATCATCTACAAAAGGAATTTTTAAAGTCGAAACGATACCTTTATAAGTGTATTCAATGGATGTATGATCATGAGTATGTTCTTTTTTGGACACAAAAATAGTTGCTGTTTTATCTTCAAAAGACCAAGAAACAGCTTTTGTTTTTGTACTAATAAATTGTTCTGAACTATTATTTTTTTGATAAATCACTGCTTCCGAATCTTTGAAAAGCAGCATTTTTTCTTTTACTTTTTCTTCCAAGTTTTCAAAACCTTCATCATGAGCCGAACCAATATTAGTTAAGATTCCAATAGTCGGCTGAATGATTTTTTGAAGTTTCTCCATTTCTGAAACGGTCGAAATTCCAGCTTCAAAAATTCCTAAATTGTGCTTCTCATTGATGGCAAGTACCGATAACGGAACTCCCACTTGAGAATTATAGCTTTTAGGACTTCGGATAATATTGTAATCTGGACTCAACAGAAAGTTAAGCCATTCCTTTACGATGGTCTTACCGTTGCTTCCCGTCACTCCTATTATTGGAAACGAAAAAAGACTGCGGTAATGAGATGCAATCTGCTGTAAAGCCGTTAAGGTATTTGGAACAATTAAAAAATTAGCTTTCCCATCAAGTCCATCAGGAATATGTGTAACCACAAAATTTCGAACTCCTTTGCCAATTAAATCTTTAATATAATTATGAGCATCGTTATTGGCTCCAGCTAAAGCAAAAAAAAGTGTTTTTTCATTGTTTTGCAAAGAACGACTGTCGATTGAAATGGTGTCGATTTCTAAATCATTGGTATTTCCAATTGCTGCAGCATTCAGAATTGAAGTGATTTTTTTTAGGGATAAATTCATCTTAAGTTTGAAAAATAGAAAATTAAATAATTGAGATAATTAGTTTAGTAGTTTTTCCAAACGAGAAACTATTTCCTCACTTTCAATAGAAAGAAATTCTTGAACAAATGCTATTTTTCTAGTCTGTAAATTCATGACTGTATATTTATATCGAATATCAAAGTTATAAAAAACAGCAATGGAATAGTGCTTATTTTACAGTTTTATTAAAGTCAAAAATCCCTTTGGAATCATTACCAGAATTTTAGTTTTTTTACTCCTTTTGATTTTCATTAAAAAAGAGAATTAATCGGTGATTAATTTAAACTTTACAGGTTGAAAAAATATATTGGAATTTTTCTCAAAATAAATTCCATTTTCTTTTTTATCTAATTTTACTTGATAATTATGAATTAGGGTAGTTTGTGCAA
Organism: Flavobacterium sp. WC2509; assembly: GCF_052683105.1. Taxonomy (NCBI): domain Bacteria; kingdom Pseudomonadati; phylum Bacteroidota; class Flavobacteriia; order Flavobacteriales; family Flavobacteriaceae; genus Flavobacterium; species Flavobacterium sp. WC2509. The sequence goes on from NZ_JBQZFG010000001.1 coordinate 1,957,485, forward strand.
TCACATTTACTTGATAAGTATCACCAATTTTATTTGCTTTGGATATATTCTGAACAATCCCATTAATCACAACCGATTTAGGAATAACAGCAGTGTCATTTAATTTAAAACTAACTACATATCCTTTCTCACTAGTCCTGTTATAACTTTTATACGTTTGGTTTTTAATATCTAAAAGTTGTCTGGAACAGGAAAAAAGAAAAAAAATTCCGAAAGAAAATAATAAAAAGACGGCTTTTGGAATACTATTCTTCATACTTTTATAGTTTTATTTACACAAATCTAACTTAAATTAAACGATTGAAAAAATAATGAAATTAAAATATATTATTATAACATTGTTTCTAGGATTGGTCTTTACAGCTTGCAACAAGGATTCTGATTCTGACTCCAAGCCAGACGAGATTAACAATTTTGTTTGGAAAGCTATGAATTCTTGGTACTACTGGCAACCCAACGTTGCCGATTTGTCTGATAGCAAAATCGCTTCTACCACAGCCTATAACAATTTTATTAACGGAAAAACTCCCGATGCGCTTTTTTATTCACTCCTATATCAAAGAGGAACTGTTGATAAATTTTCTTGGATTGAAAACAGTAATGAGATAGTACATGCTTCAAAAATTGCAGAAGTCGAAAAAAAGGGTGGTTTTAGCTATGGAATTTATCCTAAAGATGCATCCAATATAAATGTAGTAGCCTTAATTAACTACATTGTACCCGGCTCACCATCAGCTTTGGCAGGATTGAAAAGAGGCGACGTTATTACAAAAATAAATGGAAGCCAACTTACTTCAAGTAATTATGACCAACTAGAAAACACGCAACTCACAATTACTTTGGCAGCAAGCGTGCAATTTACAAACAGTAGTTTAGTAACCACAGACAAAGCAGGAACTGTGACTATAACAAAAGCCGAAATTGACGAAAACCCAGTTGCCTATTACGAAAAGAAAGTATACGGAGCAAAGAACATTGGTTATCTGGTTTTTAATGGTTTCAAATCAGATTATAATGATGAACTCAATACGGCTTTCGCTAAAATGAAATCGGATGGAATTAACGAATTGGTTTTAGATTTAAGATACAATGGAGGTGGCTCATTAGAAACGGCAGTTGCTTTGGCACAAATGATTAACGGTAGTTTTACTAATAAACCGTATATTTATTTAGACTTCAATGACAAACACAATAGTGAAGATGGCTATGAAAACCTTTCAGAAAAAGTACAAATTTTCAACTTAGTTGATAACGAGCCAACTTTTCAGAGAGAAGAAAGTATAAACAGCCTTGCTTTGACAAAAATATATGTGTTGGTAAGTTTTCAAACCGCTTCTGCCAGCGAGCTCACCATACAATGCCTAAAAAAATACATTAGCGTAATAACAATAGGTGAACAAACCGTTGGCAAATTTGTAGGCTCTAACACACTATACGATTCTCCTGCTTATGGTTATACGTCCTATGCCAATCGAAGCACCAAACACAAATGGCAATTGCAACCTATTACTTTTTCATATTATAACAAAGATAAAGATGCAAATCCAGCGAAAATTACACCTGATTACGAAATTAATCCTTACAGTACTTTCTTAAACCTGGTTGAATTTGGAAACGTAAAAGATCCTTGTTTAAAGAAAGCGATCGAATTAATTACGGGCCAAACTTTACGAACTACAACAAAAACCACCGACTCCTCTTTGTCTTTTAAAATTGACAATCTTACTGAATTCAATCCTACAAATACTGCCAAAGGTTTGTATATCGAGGATTTTAGAAGATTAAAAAAACAATAAATAGCAACTAAATTAAATTTAGAAAATGAATTACCCCGAGCAGAGCCTTGAGGAATTCAACTGATTAAAAAACAAACCCTTTCAAAATTTAAAATTTTGAAAGGGTTTGTTTTTTTACTTCTGCTCCTCATCTTTCCGCATCGCATGATAATAAGCCGCACGACTCAATGGCTCATATTCTTCGGTTTCGCCAAGCATAACGAGTTTATCATTATCTGTTTTACGAAAACTGTAATGGGCTAAATTTCCTGTTCGTGTACATACAGCATGCACTTTGGTAACATACTCTGCTGTAGCCATAAGAGCTGGCATAGGACCAAAAGGATTTCCTTTGAAATCCATATCCAAACCTGCAACAATCACACGAATCCCTTGATTAGCAAGATCGTTGCAAACCGTAACAATTTCGTCATCAAAAAACTGCGCTTCATCAATCCCAACCACATCACAGCCTTGTGCTAAAATAGCAATATTGGCTGCAGCAGGAACAGGCGTAGAACGAATCTCGTTACTATCGTGAGAAACTACCATTTCGTCATGATAACGAGTATCAATAGCAGGCTTAAAAATTTCTACTTTTTGTTTGGCAAACTGAGCTCGTTTTAATCTACGAATGAGTTCTTCGGTTTTTCCCGAAAACATTGAGCCGCAAATGACTTCGATCCAACCAAACTGCTCTTTATGATTTACTGTGTTTTCGAGAAACATTTTGTATTTTTCTAGCTTAAAAAATGAATAGTTTTTATTACTTTGTATCGGTAATAAATCAATTGGGTAAACTTCTATTTTACCTCGTTTCAAAAGTAGATAATTTTTATCAATTCGGAAATTTGAGAGGTCTTATTTCAGTAATAAAATTGAAAAAGAAATTTAATCGACCTCACTCATTACCAACAAACAAAAATTTCATATAAAGCCACATATTCATTATAATTTCAAAAGTTATGCAAAAAAAACTAGAAGCCGATTTAATTAGCATTGCTCATAGAATTTTACAACTTAAAAATAAATCTGACATCAATCAGCTTTATCTGGAAACACAAAAATTATATGAAAAATTAGCTGTTTTACGATTTGTTGAAGAGCATTTTGGAGAAGCAAAACCAACTATTGGTCAAGCTGAAGTTGTAGAGAAAATAAATGAAGCTTTTGAAAATACAGCAATATCTGAATTTCAGAAACCTGTTGCAATCAGCGAACCAATTATTGAAGAATCTCCAGTTATTGAAGAAATAATTCAAGATGAAACTATCAATTCTATCGAAATTGAAGCTGTAGAAGAAAACATCATCGACATTGAAACAGAAGAAATTTCATCACCTGAAATTACTCCTGAGCCAATTGCAGTTATAGAAGAACCCGAAGTTATTGTTGCTGAAATTATCGAAAACCCAACACCAATTGAAGAACCAATTATTTCTGAAAAATTAGCATTTGCACCAATTGTTGATGCTATCGAACCAATAGTTCCTGAAACGCCTAAGAAAAAAGAAGCTATTCAAATCTCTTTTGATGATCTTCTTGGCGGAAATTATACCGATCCTCAATTTGTAAAAGTATCTCCATCTGATAAAAGAAAAGAGCAGGAAACTATTAAAACCGAACCCTCATTTGAATTTCAAAGAGAAACTATCTCACCTGCCACTCAAACAATTCTTGAGAAGGAAGAACCCAAATCGATTACTTTGAATGACAAATTAGTCAAAGAAATCTCTATTGGTCTGAATGATCGAATTGCATTTGTTAAACATTTATTTGGCGGAAGTAATGAGGATTACAATCGTGTTCTCAACCAATTGATAACATTTGACACTTTTCTAGAAACTAAAAGTTTTATTGATGAAATGGTAAAACCGGATTACAATAATTGGGAAGGAAAAGAAGATTATGAAAACCGTTTTATGGAAATCATAGAGAAGAAATTCTTATCATTTTAAGAGTCGCTATTTTATTCTTAAACATCAATATTTTTTAAATCCTCTCTTTAAGCAAGAAAAATGTCAAAATTATATATAGTCCCTACTCCTATTGGTAACCTCGAAGACATGACTTTTCGCGCCATCAGGATTCTTAAAGAAGTAGATTTAATTCTGGCTGAAGACACCAGAACGAGCGGAAAACTGCTCAAGCATTTTGAGATTGGCACACATATGTACAGCCATCACATGCATAACGAACACAAAACAACCGAAAATTTAATCTCAAGATTGAAAGCTGGAGAAACCATTGCTTTAATCTCGGATGCAGGAACGCCAGCGATTTCAGATCCTGGATTTTTGCTCACCCGAGCTTGCATCGAAAACGGAATTGCGGTAGAATGTTTACCTGGTGCAACGGCTTTTGTTCCAGCACTAGTAAATAGCGGTTTACCAAATGACAAATTTGTGTTTGAAGGGTTCCTACCTGAAAAAAAAGGAAGACAAACAAGATATCTAGAACTTGCCGAAGAAACCCGCACAATGATTTTGTATGTTTCTCCACATAAATTATTAAAAACATTAGCCGAGTTTATCACCTATTTTGGTGAAGAACGTACCATTTGTGTGTGCCGAGAATTATCAAAACTGCATGAAGAAAATGTACGCGGAACAGCTCGCGAAGTCTTGACCCATTTTGAAAAAATAGCTCCTCGCGGTGAAATTGTTGTAGTCGTTGCAGGAAAAACAATTGTAAAAGAAGCTAAGAAAAATAAATTCCAAAAAGAAGAAGAATAAATTTATAAATTATGAGCATTAATACCTTTTTAGACAAACTAAAACAAACACCAAACACCATTACATTTCCAGAAACTATCGCCGTAATCGAAGAAAATTACGATTTTACTCCAACAACTTTCGATAATGGAACACAGTATAATGCTGCTGGAGAAAACTCTGGTTCTTGCAAATTATTTGCTTTTGCCAAATTGCAAAACTTATCTCAAGCAGAAACATTAGCTTGTTTTGGAGCGTATTATTTTGAAGAAGTTTTAGGAGATCCAGAAGGAACAAACCACCAAAACATTCGCAATTTTATAAAATTAGGATGGGATGGAATTCAATTTGAAGGAGAAGCTTTGACTTTGAAAGCATAAGTCATTGTGAGGAACGAAGCAATCGCATTAAGTTTCAAAACTTGTGTTCTTGTTAGTGGGATTGCTTCGGTCCTCGCAATGATCAGATGTGGTTAATTCTCCACTTCCAAGTCAACAAAAGAAAAAGTATGACCACTGAACAATCCTTTATCGGATAACTTTAAATCAGGAATAACTAGCAAAGCCATAAAAGAAAGCGTCATAAAAGGAGCTTTCAAATTACTGCCCAATTCTTTAGCCATTGTATCAATTTCCTGATATAATTTTCCCGTTTCCCAACCGTTTTTATCGCTCATAATTCCAGCAACAGGCAAAGCCAATATTTTGCTTTCCACACCATTTACTGCACAAACTCCACCTCTATTTTTAATAATAAGATTGACCGCGTTACAAATTTCTTCATCCGAAGTTCCCACAACAACAATATTATGACAATCATGCGCCACAGAACTTGCGATAGCACCTTTTTTCAACCCAAAGTTCTTGATGAAAGCAATCGCAGGTTTATTATTTTCATAACGATTGACAACCGCCATTTTAAGAATGTCATTTTCTGTATCCGAAACTATTTCTCCATTAACTATTAATGATTTGTGATGAATTTCATTGGTGATTAATTGCCCTTCTAAAGCTTCAATAACTCTGATTTTTGAACCTGAACTGGCAACTGCAAAATCACTAATTTCCTTAGCAATGATGTTGAAATTATTTGGCGTTTCAAATGAAACATCTTCTATAAAAGAATTCCCATCTTTAGCGACTAATTCGCCATTAATATAGGTTTCCAATACTTTAAAATCAATTAAATTTTTGACTACGATAAAATCAGCAGCATCATTTTCTCTCAACAATCCCACATTAATATTGTAATGATTTACAGGATTTACACAGGCCGCCTGCAGAACTTTAAAAACGTCAACGCCTTTGGCAACAGCACGAGCACACAAGGCATTAATATGACTTACAATTAAATCATCAGGATGTTTATCATCGGAACAAAACATCATGTTTTCATAATTTTCAGGAAGTAAATCAATTAAGGCTTCGAAGTTTTTGGCAGCACTTCCTTCACGTATAATGACTTTCATTCCAAGTGATAGTTTTTCTTCGGCTTCTTCAAAAGTGAAGCATTCATGATCGGTAGAAATTCCTGCAGAAATGTATTTTTTAATAGGTTCGCCTCTTAATCCTGGCGCATGTCCATCAACTGGTTTATTGAAATGTTTTGCCCATTGGATTTTCTTCAATACCTCTTCATCGTCAAATAAAACGCCAGGGTAATTCATCATTTCTGCTAAATAATAAATATCCGGAGAAGCTAATAACGTTGCAATTCCATCCGAATCAATTACAGCACCAGCACTTTCAAAAGAAGTCGCAGGCACACAGGATGGTGCCCCAAAATGAAATTTTAAAGGTGTTTTTTTACTATTTTCAATCATGTAATATACGCCTGCCGAACCCAGAACATTAGCAATTTCGTGTGGATCAGAAATCGTAGCTACAGTTCCGTGAAGAACAGCAATTTTCGCAAATTCAGAAGGAACAAGCATCGAACTTTCAATATGAATGTGAGCATCAATAAAACCTGGCAAAATGTAATGTTGCACATTATGGTCTTTCTCAATTATAGAAGTAATTTTCCCATTTTCAACAATGACCTCACCAGCATAAATGCGTTTATTATGAATGTCAACAATTTGTCCTTGAATTTGCATATTGGTATGAATTTGAAAGATATACCCAAAAGTAACAAATTAAACTTTGTTTTTTAGGCTTTGAATCCTTTTCAGATTTTACTTTTTGATTAAAATTGATTGAATAATTGGCTAAATTATTTAGCTATTTTAAACTAAATTTGTGGTATTGCAAAAATCCTAATTCTCAAACCATAATTATTTATGCGCTGGACCATCAAACCAAAACCTTCGGAAGAAAAGGTAAAACAACTGAAGGAGGCTTTGAACGTTGAGGAATTTATAGCTACTCTATTAATACAAAGGGGAGTTGAAACTTATGAACAGGCTAAACAATTTTTCCGTCCAACTTTAGACGATTTGCATGATCCTTTCTTAATGAAGGACATGAATAAAGCGGTAGAACGTATTGAAAAGGCTATTGAGAATCAGGAAAATATTCTTGTTTTTGGTGATTATGATGTTGATGGAACAACTGCAGTATCGCTGGTTTCATCCTACCTAAAAAGCTACTACCCAAATGTTGCCACTTATATTCCTGACCGTTATGACGAGGGTTATGGAATTTCTTTCAAAGGAATTGATTTTGCTGACGATAATGGTTTTTCGTTAATTATTGCTCTGGATTGTGGAATAAAATCCATTGATCATGTCGCTTACGCAAAAGAACGAAACATTGATTTTATCATTTGTGACCACCACCGACCAGGAGAATTTTTACCCAAAGCTATTGCCGTGCTCGATCCAAAGCGTGAAGATTGCCACTATCCTTACGACGAATTGTGTGGTTGCGGTGTCGGCTTTAAACTCATCCAAGCCCTAGGAAGTAATAGAGAGCAAACTATTGAAGATTTAGTTTTATATCTCGATTTAGTAGCTACTGCAATTGCGGCTGATATTGTTCCAATGACTGGTGAAAATCGAGTTTTAGCCTATTTTGGATTACAGGTTATTAATGCACAACCAAGACCGGGGATTAAAGCATTAATTCATCAAGTAAAGAAGAAAACACTCGACATTACCGATGTCGTATTTATAATTGCTCCTAGAATTAACGCCGCAGGACGCATTAAACATGGTAATCATGCAGTAGAATTATTAACCGAATTTAATTTTGAACAAGCACAACAATTTGCTTCCGAAATTGAACAATACAACTCGGATCGAAAAGACCTTGACAAACACATTACCAAAGAAGCCCTTCAGCAAATAATTCAAAATCAGGAAGAAAAAAAATTCACAACTGTCGTTTTTCAAGAAGATTGGCACAAAGGAGTGATTGGAATTGTGGCTTCTCGATTAATAGAAACGTATTACCGCCCTACTTTAGTTTTTACTAAAAGTGGTGATAAATATGCTGCATCGGCACGATCAGTAAAAGGTTTTGATGTGTATAATGCTTTGGAAGCGTGTTCGGAGCATTTGGAACAATTTGGTGGACACATGTATGCTGCGGGAATGACTTTATTAGAAGAAAATTATTTGGCATTCAAAGATGCTTTCGAAAAAGTGGTAGAAGAAACGATCCATCCAGATATGTTGATTCCTGAAATATCAATTGATTGCGAAATAGATTTATCGGATATCACTCCAAAACTAATTCGGATTCTAAAACAATTCGAGCCTTTTGGTCCACTAAATATGACTCCAGTTTTTTTAAGCAAAGACATAAAAGATACAGGTTATGCCAAAACATTAGGATCTGAAGACGAGCATTTAAAGTTGTTTGTAAAACAAAACAACTCCGAAGGTCTTACTGCTATAGGTTTTGGACTAGGAAATAGAAAAGACATAACAGCCGATCAAAAAAAATTCGATGCTCTATATTGCATTGATGAAAACGAATGGAATGATAAAGTTTCCGTTCAATTACGATTAAAAGACATTAAATAATTTAGAATTTATGAAGAAGAATGACCCTTATGCTGCCTTGAGATTTAAAGAATTCAACACCTTTTTACTGATCCGTTTCGCTATGGTTTTTGCATGGTCAATGCAATTTGTTATCATCGAATGGGAAGTTTACAGAATTACAAACAGCGCTTTATCACTTGGAATTATTGGCCTAATGGAAATCATTCCAGCCATTGCAATGGCATTATTTGCAGGACATATAGTGGATCAAAATGAAAAAAAAGGGCTTTTGTTCAAGTGTATTTTGGGGTTTTCAGTAATTAGTCTTGGGTTATTTTTAATCACTTGGCCTGTGGTTACAACTGGATTGTCAACAACAGCTATTTTATATGTTATTTACTTCTTAGTATTCTTAGGAGGTATTGTTCGTTCTTTTTTAGGACCGACAGTGTTTTCCCTTTTAGCTTTAATTGTTCCGAAAAAAGCGTATTCAAATGCAGCAACATGGAGTAGCTCAGTTTGGCAGGTAGGGTCTGTGATTGGACCTGCAGTAGCTGGTTTCTCAATACATTTAATCGGTGTTCACTGGTCAATGTGTAGTGTATTTGCCTGCTCTCTTTTTGCCTTATTAATTTTAACTCAAATTGAAAAGAAACCTATCTTAAATCCAAAAATAGGAGAACCAGTTATTCAAAGTTTAAAAGAAGGAGTCAAATTTGTTTTCACTAACAAAACCATTTTAGGCGCTTTAACTCTCGATATGGCAGCAGTTTTGTTTGGAGGGGCTGTCGCTTTATTACCCATTTTTGCTTTAGATATTTTAAAAGTAGGCCCAGAAGGATTTGGCTTTTTAAGAGCCGCTCCAGCAGTTGGAGCGATAATAACGATGTTTTTTGCTGCTTATGTTCCTTTGAATAAAAATGCAGGTATGAAACTATTAACTGCAATCTTTTTATTTGGAGTATGTATTATAATATTTGGACTTTCAACAAGCTTTTGGATTTCGCTAGCAGCACTATTTTTTAGTGGCGTAGTCGATGGTATCTCGATGGTTATTCGACAAACCATTTTGCAAATTAAAACTCCTGATCACATGCGAGGACGTGTAGCCTCTGTAAATTCGATATTCGTAGGGTCATCCAATGAGCTAGGTGCTTTTGAAAGTGGATTAACAGCAAAACTTATGGGAACTGTTACTGCTGTAGTATTTGGTGGTAGTATGACACTTATTATTGTACTTTTTACTGGATTAATTTCTCCTGAATTTAGAAAATTAGATCTACGAAAAGATTTGGAAGAACACGAAAATCATTAGTAAAAAAAATAAACCGCAGTTTCGCAGATTTATAATTTGCGAATCTCTGCGGTAAAAAATTTGAGCCTCAAGGCAAATACGTTAAAGTAAATCGTTTTTAATCAAACGTTTTCACTTCGAAAGTATTTCCATCAAAAACACCGTAAGTAAAATAAGAAATCCAGTCGCCTAGATTAACGTATTCTGAATTTTCACCAACTGATTTAATCATTGGCAAATGACGATGTCCGAAAACAAAATAATTATAGTGTTTCGTTTCTAACTTGCGCTTGGCATAAAGTATAAGCCACTCATTTTCATCTCCCAAAAATTTCACATCTTCGGAACCTGAAATGAGTTTGTTTTTTACCGAAAGATGTTGTGCCAATTTAACGCCAATATCTGGATGAAGCCAACGATATAGCCATTTTGAAAATGGATTAGTAAACACTTTTTTCATGCGTTTATACCCTTTATCTCCAGGACCTTTTCCGTCGCCATGACCAATTAAAAATGTTTTATTAGCAAAAGTAAATTCTTTATTATCGTGATAAACGGGAATATTCAATTCGGTTTCAAAATAATCGGCCATCCATAAATCATGATTTCCAACAAAGAAATAAATTGGGATTCCACTGTCGCGGATTTCGGCTAATTTGCCTAAAACACGAATAAAACCTTTAGGAACAACTGTTTTATATTCGAACCAAAAATCAAATAAATCACCCAGAAGAAATATAACTTCGGCATCTTTTTTTACCTCATCAAGCCAAGCGACAAATTTTTGCTCTCTTGGAAAACTCAATTCTGGAGTTGGCGCTCCAAAATGCTGATCTGAAGCGAAATATATTTTTTTATTAGGAGCGATTTCCATAAAGGTGAAATAGTTTTTTTTTAATTACAGATTATCACTAGCAAACCATTCAGCAAATGAAGATTCAGTTTCTTGTAATTTTAAAGAAAAAAGTTTAATATTTTCAGGTAAACGACGAATGATTCTTTGAGAAAAATCGATAACCATATTTTCACTAGTAGGCTGATAGTCTACCAATATTACATGATGTCCACGAGATTTTAGTTCGTTTGCCAATTCAATATGAGGAGTAGTTTCATTAAAAACAGTAGCATGATCAAATTGATCCACTATCTCTTCTTTTACGATTTTTTTCAAATCTGAAAAATCAATAACCATACCAAACTTTACATTATCACGATTGGTAATTGGTTTTCCAATAACGGTAACTGATAATTTATAACTATGTCCATGCACGTTTTTACACTTTCCATCATAGCCGTATAAAGCGTGACCTGTTTCAAAATTAAATTGTTTGGTAATTCTAATATTGCTCATTGAAGATTTATTTTGACTGCAAATTTAATGAATTAGCATGAGAAATGGCCATTAAAAGAAAGCCTTTCAATATACCTACACTATAAACCTTAAAAAATCAATACTTCTTAATTACAAAATATTACCAGTCCGACTTCTATATATAAAAAAAACCGTTTTGAATCATTGAAGAAACAAAACGGTTTTAAAGATATATTATACTAAAAGTTATTCTATTTCAGAAATTCTTAAGGTATTAACCATTCCTTTTTCAACAATTGGCATAGCAGCCAAATTGATTAGGAAATCTCCTTTTTTCACAAAACCTTTTTCTTTTACAATATTATTTACATCAGTAACAGTATCATCTGTACTAACTGATTTTTCATAATAAAAAGATTTAACTCCCCATAATAAATTAAGTTGGGTTAAAATTCTTTTATTAGATGTAAAAACTAAAATATGAGCAGAAGGTCTCCAAGCAGAAATTTGGAATGCTGTATAACCACTATTTGTCAAAGTACAAATTGCTTTTGCTTTGATAACATTAGCCATAAGAGCTGCATTCTGACAAATTGTTTTAGTTATAAAACGATTTGTTCTTACTTGTGGAGAGTTTTGAGGAACTTGAATAAGTGGAGAATCTTCAACCGCTTCAAGAATTTGAGTCATTTTTTGAATAACTTGAACTGGGTAATTTCCAGTTGCTGTTTCTCCAGAAAGCATTACAGCATCAGCACCATCCATAACCGAGTTGGCTACGTCATTTACTTCAGCACGAGTTGGAGTTAAACTGGTAATCATAGTTTCCATCATTTGTGTTGCAACGATTACAGGAATTCTAGCTGTTTTAGCTCTGCGAATTAATTCTTTTTGAACTAAAGGCACTTCATGAGCAGGAAGCTCAACACCTAAATCACCTCTGGCAACCATTAAAGCATCACAATAAGCAACAATTCTGTCCATATTTTCTAATGCCTCTGGCATTTCGATTTTGGCAATAATTGGAATTTTATATTCAGAGTGTTTTGCAATTAATTCTTGTAAATCTTGTAAATCTCTAGGAGTTTTAACAAAAGAAAGAGCAATCCAGTCTAATTTCATTTCTATTGCAAAAATAGCATCAGCAATGTCTTTTTCAGTCATTGCAGGTAATGAAATTTTAGTATTTGGTAAATTTACCCCTTTCTTAGATTTCAATTCTCCTCCTTGAATAACACGAGCAACAACTTCTGATTTTTTATCTGTTGAAACAATTTCAAAAATTAGTTTTCCGTCATCAAGTAATATTCTTTCTCCAGGATTAACATCATTTGGAAAATTTTGGTATTTCATAAATACCTTTTTTGAAGTACCTAATATATCTTCTGCAGTTGTAAAAGTAATCAAATCACCATCGTTAACAACAACTCCATCTTCCATAACCCCAACACGAAGTTTAGGTCCTTGTAAATCTCCAAGAATTCCAGTAGTGTACCCAAATTCTTCGTTTATACCGCGTATAATGTTGATTTTGTTTTTAACATCTTCGTAGTCTGCATGAGAAAAATTCACTCTAAATACATTTACACCTGCCTCAATCATGTCTTTAATGATCTCTTTTGTACTACATGCAGGCCCAAGTGTGGCTACAATTTTGGTCTTTTTGTTTGTAAGCATTTTTTTTAAAAAATTAAATTGTTTTTTGATTTTATCTTATTTATATCAACAATATAGTTAGTCGCTATTTGACCTATTGAATTCAGCTCACTTTGAATTTCCAACAGATTGGTGTCTTCTTCACTGTTTTCTATTTTTAAAAAGTAATTCACTTTTTTAAATTCAGGAATCATGTACACTTTTTTGGCTACTTCTATATCAAAATTTGTAAACAAACCTTGATTGTCTTCATTTTTTTGTTGAATGACCTTATTTATATTTTGTATTAAATCCCAAGAAATATCTTTTTTCTTTTCATAATAATGAAATCTAGAAAAATAAACTTCCCCTTCTTTATCAGTAATTTGAATTTCTTTGACAGATTTATTCAGATTTACATGAAGTTTTTGATTAATAAAATAAGCCAATCGGTAATCTTCTAATGCAGTATGAATAGCGATAAGACTATAGTCTATTTCATCAAATTCTTGAAAATCTAATTTATGAATTGCCATATTCATTAAAAAATAAGCTGTAAATATAATATATCTTAATTAGTAAAAGTACGCTTCCTAACTATGATTATGATATTTTATTAACGATAACGATGTAGTTTTGATAATCATTTAGCTATTTTCTTTCAATTTTTTCTTGGAAAGCAAAGTAAGCTCGTTGTGAGGCTTTTTCTTCTGCTTTCTTTTTTGATGTGGCTCTGGCTTTTGCTATGACTTTGTCATCAATACTAAGTTTAACACCAAATAAGCGTTGCCCATCAATACCATTGTCATCAAAAATATCAAAATGAAATTGTTTTTTTTCCTTTTGGCACCACTCTATCACAAGACTTTTATAACTAATTACTTTCCCTTCTAATCGAGTAATATCTACATAAGGAATTACAACACTTTTTTGAATAAATTTTTCACAATAATTATATCCTTTATCCAGATAAATAGCACCAATTAAAGATTCAAATATATTACCATGTATATTTTCTCCAAAATGATGTACTGGTACTTTGCTTTCAACAAATTCTATTAAATTTAAATCTTTACCCAATTCATTCAAATGTTCTCTACTTACTATCTTAGAGCGCATTTTTGTTAAATAACCTTCATCTCCAAGTGGAGCTTCATTAAATAAATAGGCCGCAATCACAGAACTTAACATAGCATCACCTAAAAACTCAAGTCTCTCGTAGTTAATAGGATTGCCTTGTATATCGATACGGTTTGAAGAGCGGTGGGTAAATGCTTTTTTATAATAATCTATATTTACTGGTTCAAATCCAAGAATAGATTGAATAGCATTAAAAAAAATCCCGTCTTCTTGAGAACGGGATTTTGAGAATATTTTTTTTAGAAAATGCATTTTAAGCTTTAAAATCTAATTTTTTAACCAAAACGCAAGCGTTATGACCACCAAAACCAAATGTATTACTCATAACAACATTCATCTCTCTTTTTTGAGCAACGTTAAAAGTAAAGTTTAATTTTGGGTCGATATTTTCATCATCAGTAAAATGATTTATTGTTGGAGGAACAATACCGTGCTTTAAAGAAAGAATACAGGATATAGCTTCAATTGCTCCAGTAGCACCAAGTAAGTGACCAGTCATTGATTTTGTTGAATTCAAATTCATGGTATAAGCATGTTCTCCAAAAACATGTAGAATTGCTTTAGACTCCCCGATATCTCCTAGTGGAGTTGAAGTTCCATGCATATTTACACCGTCTACATCCGTTGGCTCTAAACCAGCATCTCTTAAACAGTTTAACATTACATTTTTAGCTCCTAATCCTTCAGGATGTGGTGCAGTAATGTGATAAGCATCTGCAGACATTCCGCCACCTCCGATTTCGCAATATATTGTTGCGCCACGGGCTACAGCATGTTCGTATTCTTCTAAGATTAATGCCCCAGCACCTTCTCCTAGTACAAATCCGTCTCTACCTTTGTCCATAGGTCTTGAAGCTGTTTTTGGATCATCATTTCTGGTTGATAAAGCATGCATAGCATTAAAACCTCCCATTCCTGCAATTGTTACAGCTGCTTCAGAACCACCAGTTACTATTACGTCAGCATGACCAAGACGAATGTAATTGAAAGCATCAATAATAGCATTTGTTGATGATGCACAAGCAGAAACTGTTGTGAAGTTTGGACCTCTAAATCCATGTTTCATCGAAATAAGACCACCCGCTATATCAGCAATCATTTTTGGTATGAAGAAAGGATTGAACTTTGGAGTACCGTCCCCTGCTGAAAAATTAAGAACCTCTATTTGAAAAGTTTCCAATCCTCCAATTCCTGAACCCCAAATAACACCTACTCTATCTTTATCTAATTTGTCATAATCGAAATTAGCATCATTTACAGCCTGATCAGAAGCAACCATGGCGTATTGTGCATAACGGTCCATTTTTCTAGCCTCTTTTCTTTCAATAAAATCTTCTACATTGAAGTTTTTTACTTCACAGGCAAATTTTGTCCTAAACTTTGAAGCATCAAAATAGGTTATTGGTGCAGCACCACTAACACCATTAATTAAACCATTCCAAAATTCCTCAACAGTATTACCAATGGGAGTAAGAGCACCAAGGCCTGTTACAACAACTCTTCTTAAAACCATAACGTTTTTATTTTTGTTATCTTTTAACAAATAAAGCCCATGCTTTCTATACTATAAAAAGTAACTAAAAAGAGACATGGGTATTATAATGTAAATATAATTTGATTGAAATACAATCGAAAATTTAATTTTTCAAATAATAACACCCGATTTAAAATTAAAAAATTTCAGAAATCGGGTGTGTAATTATTATTTTTTAGCTTCCTCGATGTAAGAGATAGCTTGACCTACAGTAGCGATGTTTTCTGCTTGATCGTCTGGAATTTGGATATCAAATTCTTTTTCGAATTCCATAATAAGCTCAACAGTGTCTAATGAGTCAGCTCCCAAATCATTAGTGAAGCTTGCTTCTGTTACAACTTCGTTTTCGTCAACACCTAATTTGTCTACGATAATCGCTTTTACTCTTGATGCAATGTCTGACATAATCTTTTAATTTTAGAATTTAATTTGTTGGCAAAAATAAAACAACTTTATTTTAAAACAACTATTTAGTGAATAAATGTGTACTAAATTATAAAATTTATTTCAACAAAGATTTCTCAAACCTCTTTATTTTGGTTTTTTATTCCTTTTTTTGCATAAATTTTAAAAATAGAATTATGAAAAGAATACTGATATTTGCTTCTGGATCGGGTACTAATGCTGAAAATATTATAAAATATTTTGAGAATAGATCAGCAGGAACTGTTGTCGCAGTTTTTTCAAATAATTCTAATGCAGGAGTTCTGGATAAAGCAAAAAAATTGGCTGTACCTACTGTTATTTTTTCTAAAGATGAACTAAATTCAGGAAAAGTATTACAAAATGTTACTGAATTCCAACCGGATTTAATAGTTTTAGCTGGATTTTTATTAAAATTTCCAGATGATATAATTGAAACCTATCCAAATGCAGTCATAAATATACACCCTGCCTTATTACCAAAATTTGGAGGAAAAGGAATGTACGGAATGTATATTCATACAGCTGTAATAGAAAATAAAGAAATTGAAACTGGAATCACTATTCATCATGTAAATGAAAATTATGATGAAGGCAATATTATATTTCAACAAAATGTTGCTCTTTCCGAAAGTGATACACCAGAATCGGTAGCTGCAAAAATTCATGAACTCGAGCAAAAACATTTTCCCGAAATAATAGAAAAATTACTTCTTAATAATCTTTAAGTACTAACCATTGAATTACGAGGTACATATATATACAGACGGAGCGGCTAAGGGTAATCCTGGGAATGGTGGCTATGGAGTGGTTATGGAGTGGGTAGGAAAACCTTATAAAAAGGAATTTTATGAAGGTTTTAGATATACTACCAATAATAGAATGGAATTATTAGCGGTTATTGTAGGTTTAGAAAAGCTTAAAAAAGAGAACACAGCTGTTTTAGTTGTCTCGGATTCTAAGTATGTTGTAGATTCTGTACAAAAGAAATGGGTTTTCGGTTGGGAAAAAAAAGGTTTTACTGGAAAGAAAAATCCCGACTTATGGAAACGTTTCTTACTTATTTACAAAAAACATCAAGTAGATTTCAAATGGATTAAGGGGCATAACAATCATCCTCAAAACGAAAGATGCGATGAATTAGCCGTCATGGCAGCCATGCAAAAGCAACTTTCTATTGATGCTTTTTATGAAAAAGAAGAGGGTAAATTTTTATGAAAACTTTGAGTACTTCATCCTTTGCAATATTGCAACTTATGGACTATCTTTGCACCCTAATTCGAAACTCATATAATGAATAAATTATTGATTGTTGGAACAGTAGCTTTTGACGCAATTGAAACTCCTTTTGGAAAAACAGACAAAATTCTTGGTGGAGCTGCTACATATATAGGAATATCAGCTTCTTTTTTTAATGTTAAATCAGCGATAGTTTCTGTAGTTGGTGATGATTTCCCTCAAGAATATTTAGATTTATTAACTGCTAGAAATATTGATATTTCTGGAATCGAAGTTGTTAAAGGTGGGAAAACTTTTTTCTGGAGTGGATTATACCACAACGATCTAAATTCAAGAGACACTTTAGTAACAGAACTAAATGTTTTGGCTGATTTTCAACCAAAAGTACCTCAGGATTATAAAAACGCAGAAATTGTAATGTTGGGTAATTTACATCCTTTAGTACAAAGCAGTGTTTTGGATCAAATGGAAACTAAACCAAAATTAGTTGTTCTCGATACTATGAATTTCTGGATGGATTGTGCCTTACCAGAATTATTAGACATCATTAAAAGAGTAGATGTAATTACTATTAATGATGAAGAAGCCCGTCAACTTTCAGGTGAATATTCATTAGTAAAAGCAGCAGCTAAAATCCATACAATGGGACCAAAATATGTGGTAATTAAAAAAGGAGAACATGGAGCTTTATTGTTCCATGGTAAAGAAATTTTCTTTGCACCTGCATTACCATTAGAAGAAGTTTTTGATCCAACAGGTGCAGGAGATACTTTTGCAGGAGGATTTTCAGGATTCATTGCTCAAAGTGAAAACGTTTCTTTTGACAATATGAAAAATGCCATAATTTATGGTTCGAATTTAGCTTCTTTCTGTGTAGAAAAATTTGGAACTGAAAGAATGATTGATTTAAATGAAGATGAAGTGGTCTCAAGATTAAAACAGTTTAAATCTCTGACCCAATTTGATATAGAAATATAATGTTCTAAAGCCTCAGTATGAGGCTTTTTTTAATTAGCATAGTCGATATTTAAAATTTACAGTACGAATTTGCTTCGTATTTAATTTAAAAAATCAAAATAGAGACACCAATAAATACCAACAACTACAAACAACAAAACAATGAGCGACGCTTTAAAACACGAATGTGGAATAGCTTTAGTTAGACTTTTAAAACCTCTTGAATTTTACAAAGAAAAGTACGGGACTGCTTTCTACGGTATACAAAAAATGTATTTGATGATGGAGAAACAGCATAATCGTGGTCAAGATGGTGCCGGTTTTGCTAGCATCAAGATGGATGTAGAACCTGGTGAAAGATATATAAGCCGTGTTCGTTCTAATCATTCACAACCGATACAAGATGTTTTCAAACAAATTAATGAGAGAATAAGCGAAGAAATGGCTGCTAATCCAGAGTATGCAAATGATGTTACAAAGATCAAAGCAAACATTCCTTATGTTGGAGAATTGTATTTAGGACACGTACGTTATGGAACTTTTGGTAAAAATAGTATTGAAAGTGTACATCCTTTTTTACGTCAAAGTAACTGGATGCACAGGAACTTGATTTTAGCTGGAAATTTTAACATGACCAATGTTAAAGAACTTTTTCAAAACTTAATAGAATTAGGACAACACCCAAAAGAAATGGCCGACACCGTTACAGTAATGGAAAAAATTGGTCATTTTCTAGATAAGGAAGTAATGCAGTTATACCAAGATTGTAAGGCTGAAGGGTATTCTAAAAGAGAAGCTTCTCCTGTTATTGCTGAAAGACTTGATATTGCAAAAATACTAACTCGTTCTTCTAAAAATTTAGATGGAGGATATGCTATGGCTGGGCTTTTAGGTCATGGTGATGGTTTTGTATTTAGAGATCCTGCAGGAATACGTCCAGCTTATTACTATCAAGATGATGAAGTTGTGGTTGTAGCCTCAGAACGACCAGTTATTCAAACTGTTTTTAACGTTCCGTTTGAAAAAGTAAAAGAAATTGATCCAGGAAGTGCTTTGATTATCAAGAAGAATGGTAATGTTAGCATGAATCAAATTTTAACTCCGACAGTTAAAAAAGCATGTTCATTTGAACGTATTTATTTTTCAAGAGGAAGTGATGCTGAAATTTACCAAGAAAGAAAAAATTTAGGTAAATTAATTTTACCAGCAGTCTTAGAAGCAATTGATAGCGATACTGACAATACTGTTTTTTCATACATTCCAAATACGGCCGAAACTTCTTTTTACGGATTGGTTGAAGCAGCACAAGATTTCTTAAACCAACGTAAAAACGATTACATCATCGCCAATCGTAATACATTGACAGTAGAAACATTAAAAGAGCTTTTGGAGGTAAAAATTCGTACTGAGAAAGTGGCCATAAAAGATGCTAAATTAAGAACCTTCATCACCGAGGACAGTAGCCGTGATGACTTAGTGGCACACGTTTATGACGTTACTTATGGAGTAATTAAACCAACTGACAACCTTGTTATTATTGATGATAGTATTGTAAGAGGTACTACTCTTAAGATGAGTATTATCAAAATGATGGATCGTTTAAAACCAAAAAGGATTGTAATTGTTTCTTCGGCTCCACAAATTCGTTACCCTGATTGTTATGGAATCGATATGGCTAAATTAGAAGGTCTAGTTGCTTTTAAAGCCGCATTGGAGTTATTAAAAGAAAGAAATCTGTATCACATTGTTGATGAAGTTTATGCAAAATGCAAAGCTCAAGAAAACTTCGTAGATAGCGAAGTTATAAATTATGTTACAGCAATATATCAACCTTTTACACCACAAGAAATCTCAGATAAAATTTCCGAATTACTTAGTTCACCAGATATAAATGCAGAAGTGAAGATTATTTTCCAAACTGTTGAAGATTTACATATCGCTTGTCCAAAGAATTTAGGTGACTGGTATTTTACTGGTGATTACCCAACCCCAGGAGGTAATCGTGTAGTAAACAGAGCTTTTATGAATTTTTATGAAGGTAAAGATGCGAGAGCATATTAAAGAAATTTTCCGATCATCGGTTTTATAAGTAGTTCAACGAGTTTATTTTTAAACTAGTGATTATCAAAGTATATTTGCTATGCCATAATTTAGTAGGTTAAGTTTATGGTAGATTTGGGGCAAAAAGGGTGAAAGTAAAATTTCACCTTTTTTATTGGAATAAAATCAACTTTAAAATTTTCATTTCCTTCAAACAACTTTTTTACAATTAAAAAAAGCAATTAAACATGCTGAAAAACAGCATATTATACTTTAAACGATTTTAAATACCTTTAATCGAAAATAATTTTAAAAGAGTTTATTTGAATGTATATTTGAATACCATAATTTTTAGTAGGTTAAGTTTATGGTAGATTTGGGGCAAAAAGGGTGAAAGTAAAATTTCACCTTTTTTATTGGAGTAAAGTCAACTTTAAAAATTTAATCGACTTCTAGTAACTCATTTATAATTAAAAAACAACAACAAAACCTATTGAATATCAGTAAATTATGCTTTAAACGATTTTAAATACCTTTAATCGAAAATAATTTTAAAACAGCTTATTTGAATGTATATTTGAATACCATAATTTTTAGTAGGTTAAGTTTATGGTAGATTTGGGGCAAAAAGGGTGAAAGTAAAATTTCACCTTTTTTATTGGAATAAAGTCTCAAAAATGAAGCAAAAAAAAGACGAACAAACCTAAAGTTCATCCGTCTATTCTCTATATTTTAACGCTATTCTGTTCTAAAACTATTTATCTAAAGCAAAACGTCTAGATACTTCAGTCCAGTTAATTACACTGAAGAATGCTTCAATATAATCAGGTCTTCTGTTTTGATAGTTCAAATAATAAGCATGTTCCCAAACGTCCATTCCTAAAATTGGAGTTCCACCGTTACCAGCAACTTCTGGCATTAATGGATTATCTTGATTAGGAGTACCTACAACTTCTAATTTTCCTCCTTTTTGTACTGTTAACCAAGCCCATCCTGAACCAAATTGTGTAGCTCCAGCTTTAGCAAATTTTGCTTTAAATTCATCAAAAGTACCAAAAGAACTTTCAATAGCCTCTAATAATTCACCTGTTGGTAATCCACCACCATTTGGAGTCATAACAGTCCAAAACAAGTTGTGATTATAAAAACCACCACCATTGTTACGTACTGCAGCATTAGTTTTATCTAAGTTTATCAAGATATTTTCGATAGTTTTTCCTTCCAAATCTGTTCCTGCGATAGCAGCATTCAAGTTTGTAGTGTACGCGTTATGGTGCTTAGAATGGTGTATTTCCATTGTACGAGCATCAATATGTGGTTCTAATGCGTCATACGCATACGGTAATTGTGGTAATTCAAAAGCCATGATATAGTTGTTTAAATGATTTATAAAAATTATTCAAATTTAAACATTTAACTTTGGAATTGAAAATTCTATTTTGTTATAATTTCATCGAGTAAAATAATAGAACCTTTTTAGTGCATGAATCATAGTAATTAGGAGCTATTTCCCGCTGTCATTCCAAATCTTTTTATCACGATGAAAAATCGAGATAAAAAGGATTTTCCCTTCCATCGGGGCTAGGGCTTTTGGAATTTCAGTAAAAAGTAGTAAAATCAGAAATTTAAAATCGTTAATCAACAATCTAAAATTCAAATGGAAAGACCTTCTTTCGCCATTTACGATGCCTCGGCAGGTTCCGGAAAAACATACGCTCTTGTCAAAGAATACCTTAAAATTATTCTAACAGCACACAAGAATGATGCCTATCGAAATATTCTCGCCATTACGTTTACCAACAAAGCGGTTCACGAAATGAAAAGCAGAATCGTAGGCAGTTTATCTGAATTTGCAAAAGAAGAGCCTTCAAAAAAAGCACAGGATTTAATGCAGGATTTGGCTATTGATACACAACTTTCTATCATTCAAATCAAAACCAAGTCACAACAAATCATCAAGCATATTATTCATAATTATGCTGCATTTGATATTTCTACTATTGATAAATTCACACACAAAGTTATTCGTGCCTTTGCTCACGACTTAGGACTACCTATGACTTTCGAAGTCACTTTAGACACCGAAAATCTCTTGGTAGAAGCCGTAGATGCAATTATTGCTAAAGCTGGTGAAGATGATATTCTGACCAAATTACTAGTAGATTTCACCATAGAAAAAACCGACGATGATAAATCTTGGGACATTTCACGCGAAATTTTAGAAACTGGAAAATTAGTACTCAATGAGAATAATCGAAATGAAATAAGTCATTTTAAGGATAAATCAATAAGCGATTTTATTGTTGTTAAAGAAAAACTGATACAAGTTTGCAAAGATCTAGAAAAGGAAAATGCAACGCTAGCTCAAGCATTATTGCAATTGATAGATACAAATGCAATTGATTTAAAATCATTTTCTCGAGGTACTTTTCCAAATCACCTTCAAAGCATTGCTGACGGAAAATTTAATCCAAAAAATAAAATGTTTCACGAATTCGAAGACATTGCCATCAATAAAACAGCAAAAGACAGGGCTTTAATAGAAAATATAATCCCCGATTTATTACAAAGTCTGGCCGAAATATATGCGAATTTTGAAAAACGAAATTTCTATAAAGCATTCTTAAGAAACATTACTCCTCTATCATTGTTAAATACGGTAAGTAATGAATTGGATAAAATTCAAAACGAACAAAATATACTTTCAATAACAGAGTTCAATGCTATTATTCATCGTGAAATACAAAATCAACCAGCTCCTTTTATATATGAACGACTGGGAGAACGTTATCGCCATTTTTTCATAGATGAATTTCAGGATACTTCCGAAATGCAATGGCAAAATCTGATTCCGCTTATTGATAATGCGCTTTCAGGACAAGATGATTCAGGACAAAAAGGAACTTTAATGATTGTAGGTGATCCAAAACAATCCATTTACAGATGGCGTGGAGGTAAAGCCGAGCAATTTATTGAATTGAGTAAAGATCAAAATCCGTTCAGCAATCCCGACAAAAAATTAGAACATTTAGACAAAAATTACCGCAGTTATTCTCAAGTAATTGAATTCAATAATGAGTTTTTTCAATTATTGTCTAATGAGTTTAATAATGCCGATTATAAAGATTTATACGAAAATCACAGTCGCCAAAAGACAAATGATAAAGTCGGAGGCTATGTAAATATTTCATTTTTGCCAATATTTGATGGTCAAGATGCAAATGAAGAAGAAACTTTGGATAAAACGGAACAATATGTTCTGGCAACTTTAAACACTATAAATAAAGTTATTACATCGGGTTTTGAATATAAAGACATTGTAATCCTCACCCGAAAAAGAAGTCAAGGAATTGCAATTGCTAATTATTTAACAGAACAAAGTATTCCGCTTTTATCATCAGAAACTTTGATGCTTCAAAATGCAACAGAAGTTCGATTAATTATTTACATATTAAAGTATTTAAAAAACAGTTCAGATTTAGAATCAAAAGCAAATTTTTTACAATATTTAGCTCAAAACAAGCAAAATCAATTACCTATTCATGATTTTATAGCCGAAGGAATGGATAAAAAAGAGGAGTTGGCTTTCGAGAAATGGCTTGAGAATTGCAATATAGAACTCTCTTTTGAAAATATTAGAAAAAAATCATTGTACGAAGCTGTTGAGATTATCATTTCAAAGTTTCTAAAAACCAATCCAAGTCTAGGTGTACTCCCTTCAGGAACTGCTTATGTTCAATATTTTCTTGATCTTGTGTTAGAACGAGATGTTCGTAATCAAGCTGGAATTTCAGATTTTCTAAATTATTGGGATAAAAACGCAGAAAAATTCAGCATACCTTCTCCCGAAGGTACTAATGCCGTTCGTGTAATGACCATTCATAAATCAAAAGGGTTGGAATTTCCTGTTGTGATTATGCCTTTTGCAGACGAAGATTATACTAGAAAACCAAAAGATAAATTATGGCTTAATTCCGAAGATCAAGATTTTGACATGCCAAAAGTCTTAGTTGATAATAGTAGTGCTATTGAAGAATTTGGAGAAGAAGCTTCAGCTGTTTATAATTTAAAAAAGCAAGAGGAATTATTAGACAATATTAATGTCTTATATGTGGCTTTAACCAGAGCTGAAGAGCAATTGTATATTATTTCTCAAAATCTTAAACCCAAAAAGGATGGAGAATATTCAAGTAATATGGCTTCCTTTTTTATAAAATATTTGATACACCAAGGCATTTACGAAGAAAATCAAACGGAATATCAATTTGGGGATTCTACAAAATTATCCATAAGTGAAAAGCATATTGATACAACCAAAAAAATCCCTGTTGTTTTGGAAGTGTTGAATCCTAAAAATATAAAAATAGCACAAAGAGAAGCATTAATGTGGGGAACACATCAATTAGAAGCGATTGAGTTTGGTAATACAATTCACGAAATATTGTCTTTTGTAGAAACAAAAAAGGATGTCGATTTAGCAATCAATAAAGCTATTGAAGATGGTTTAATTGCAATTATTCAAAAAGAACTTGTTGCTGAAGCTATTTTAAAAATTATCAACCATAAAGATTTGACGGATTATTTTAATGAAGCAAATGATGTTTTTAATGAAAAAATAATCATCCAGAAAGAAAATGGCACAATTAAACCAGACAAATTAGTAATTAACAAGAACAAAGAAGCTTTTATATTAGACTATAAAACAGGACTTCCTAATCCAAAATACAAATATCAATTAGAAAATTACCAAAATGCTATAGAGAAAATGGGCTTCAAAGTGCTAAAAAAAGTACTTGTCTATATAGGAGTCGAAATCGATGTGGTACATTTGTAAATGCCGAACAAAACATTCAAAAAAGAAAACTAAAGCTATCTTACTCTTAAAACTATTATAGATTTTAAACTTATACATAATGTACAGTAAAATCCAACAACACTTACAATCAGAACTTCAAACCATTGAAGAAAGCGGAATTTTCAAAAAAGAAAGAATCATCACATCTCCACAGGGGGCAGAAATTACAATATCAACAGGTGAAACGGTTTTAAATTTCTGTGCTAATAATTATTTAGGATTGTCTTCACATCCTGAAGTTATTCAAGCCGCAAAAGATGCATTAGATACTCATGGTTTTGGAATGTCTTCAGTACGTTTTATTTGCGGAACTCAAGATATTCACAAAACATTAGAAAAAAAGATAGCGGATTTTTATGGAACAGAAGATACTATATTATATGCTGCCGCTTTTGATGCAAATGGAGGTGTTTTTGAACCTTTATTTGGGGAAAACGACGCCATTATATCAGATAGTTTAAATCATGCATCCATAATAGATGGTGTTCGTTTATGCAAAGCGTCTCGTTATCGCTATGAAAATAGTAATATGGAAGATTTAGAACAACAATTGATTGAAGCAAATGAATCTGGAGCCCGTTTTAAAATAATTGTTACTGATGGTGTGTTTTCTATGGATGGAGTTGTAGCACCATTAGATAAAATATGTGATCTAGCTGATAAATATGACGCATTAGTTATGGTTGACGAATGCCATGCTGCAGGATTCATAGGGGCAACAGGCAAAGGGACTCTAGAAGCCAAAGGAGTTATGGGACGTGTAGACATTATTACAGGAACTTTGGGAAAAGCCTTAGGAGGCGCAATGGGAGGATATACAACAGCAAAAAAAGAAATAATTGAATTACTACGTCAGCGTTCCAGACCATATTTATTCTCAAATTCATTGGCTCCAGCGATTGTTAGTGCATCTATAAAGGTGTTTGAGTTATTACAAAGAGATACTGCTCTAAGAGATCAATTAGAATGGAATACAAATTACTTTAAAAGAGGAATGAAAAATGCTGGTTTTGATATAGTAGAAGGTGATTCAGCTATAGTTCCTGTAATGTTATATGATGCAAAATTAGCGCAAACAATGGCTAATGAGCTTTTAAACGAAGGAATTTATGTTATTGGATTCTTTTTTCCAGTCGTTCCAAAAGGGAAAGCAAGGATCAGAGTGCAATTATCAGCAGCTCACACAAGAGAACATTTAGATAAGGCAATCCATGCTTTTATACTTGTAGGACAAAGACTTGCTGTAATATAACTGTTAAATTTTATACTTAAGGAGTGTTTTATTTAACAAATAATTTTGATGTTACAGAAAATCATCCTATTTTTGTTTGAAATTAACTAATTGTAATTAAAACAACAAAGTATGAAACATCTTAACAAACTTTTAGTCGCTGCGACAATGGTGATGGGATTAAGTTCTCAAGCACAAGACAGCAACAATAAATGGGCAATCGGTTTTGGAGTAAACGCGGTTGACTACCAATCTAGTGCGGGTAACGAATTTTTGGATGTTTTCCACACACCTTTTAAGGTAAGCGAAAACTGGAACATCCTTCCTTCTGTTTCTTACATCAACGTATCTAGATACATAGGAAGTAATTTTATAGTTGGCATAGCTGGGTCAATTAATAAAATTGATAAATATGTTGTGGCTGTTCCTGGAAAAACTGCAGGTGGACCTAATGATTATGCTGTAGTAAATCCTGGAGACTTAATGTACTATGGTGTTGACGCATCAATTTCTTATAGCTTCATGAATTTAATTAAATCTAAAGTATTAGAGCCGACCTTAGGTGTTGGTGTAGGTTATACTTTCTTAGGTGATGAAAGCTATGCTAATTTTAACCCTGCTATTGGATTAAATATTTGGTTTACAGAAAATGTAGGTCTTTCATTATTAGGTACTTACAAGCAACCTTTCGAATTTGGAGAAAGAGATTACCCTAATACTAACACGCCTGACAAACCTGGTTATTCTCAATTTTCTGCAGGTATTACTTTCAAGTTTGGTGCTAAGGATACAGATGGAGACGGAATCTACGATAAAGATGACGCTTGTCCAGAGGTTGCAGGTTTAAAAGAATTCAATGGTTGTCCTGATACTGATGGTGACGGTATAACTGATGCTTCAGACAAATGTCCAACAGTTGCTGGTACAGCAGAATTCCAAGGTTGTGCTGATACAGATGGTGACGGTGTAGCTGATCCTGATGATGCATGTCCTTCTGTTGCAGGTTTAAAACAATTCAAAGGTTGTCCTGATACTGATGGAGATGGTGTAACAGATGCTTCAGACAAATGTCCAACAGTTGCTGGTCCAGCTTCAAACGGTGGATGTCCTGAATTAGATTCTGATAAAGATGGTGTAATTGACAAAGAAGATGCTTGTCCTACAGTACCTGGTCCTGCAAGTAACAAAGGATGTCCAGAAGTAACTGAGCAAGTATTACAAGAACTTAAAGTACAAGCTAGAGCTGTATACTTCGTAACTGGAAAAGCTATTTTAGCTACTGCAGATAAAGGAGCTACAGATGGTAGATTAGAAGCGATTAAAGAAATCCTTAAAAACTACCCTAATGCTAAATTCTCTATCGAAGGTCACACAGATAGTACTGGTAGCGCTAAAGTAAACCAAAAACTTTCTGAAGACAGAGCTAAAGTTGTTATGGATAAGTTAATTGAAAAAGGTGTTAACCCTGCTAACTTAACTTCAGCTGGTTTTGGTTCAACTAAACCAGTTGCTACTAACAAAACTAAAGAAGGTAGAGCACTTAACAGAAGAACAGAAATTAGACACGTAGGTACAGTATACGAAGGTAAATTGTAATCGATTCTCTAAATAATTTTAAAAAGCCATTCTTAATTGAATGGCTTTTTTTATATTTATAAAATGACAAATATTACTTTTTTAGATAAAATCGCAACCACAATATTAGCTAATCATAATAACACACTTACTCAAACAGTTATTATATTACCGAATAAAAGAGCAAAAATTTTTCTTGTTGAAGCATTAAAAAAACAAACAGATCAGAATATTTTTTCTCCAGAAATCATTAGTATTGAAGATTTTATTCAAAATATTGCAGGGATAAGAACAATTGATCCAATAGAATTACTTTTCGAATTTTACGAAGTCTATTTGTCAATTACTGAAAAAAAGAATCAACAATCTTTTGAAACTTTTGCAAATTGGGCAAAAACTCTGCTTCAGGATTTTAATGAAATTGACCGTTATTTATTAGATTCAGATTATGTTTTATCCTATCTGAAAGATATTGAAGACATTAAAAAATGGGGAATTGAAGTTGAAAATAAAACACAGTTACTCGAAAACTATATTGATTTTTGGAAATTACTCCCCAAATACTATCAATCATTATATAAACATCTATTAAAAAAAGGAATTGGATATCAAGGATTAATTTATCGGGAAGCAGTACGCAATATTGTTAATTATTCCCATTCAATTAAAGAAAAACAATTTGTCTTTGCAGGGTTTAACGCATTGAATGCTTCTGAAGAAAAAATAATTCAACAACTGATAAGCTTAGATTTGGCTAAAATCTATTGGGATGCAGATCAAACTTTTTTAAATGATCCCTATCATGATGCTGGTCTATTTTTGCGCCGTTTCAAAGAAAGTTGGAAACATTATAAATCAAATCCATTTGAATGGATAGTTGATGACTTCTCAACTACTAAAAACATTCAAGTTATTGGTACACCAAAAACTATAGGCCAGGCTAAAATTTCTGGAAGTATTATTGAAAAGTGCATCATTGAAAATCCAGATTCATCTCTTGATAAAGTAGCTATCGTTCTGGGTGAAGAAAATTTATTGATTCCACTGTTGTATTCTCTGCCAAATACTGTTGGCGCTTTGAATATTACGATGGGATATTCTAGTAAAAACAATCCAGCCCAAATTCTGATTGCCAAATTATTTAAAATGCACACCAACGCATTGTCAAGAAGCAACAGCAACTATGTCTTTTATTATAAAGATGTATTGGATATATTGACACATCCGCTAATTGAGCCGTATGCAAACACAAGTACTTTGGTTGGGATCATCAATAAAAACAATTATACCTTTATCAGTCATCATAAATTATTGGAATTAAACGATAATAGCAATGATTTATTTTTGCTTGTATTCCAAAAATGGGAGAAAGGATCTATTGCCGTTTTGGAAATAATATCTAGTTTGTTGCTAAAGGTTAAAAATAATTTGAACAATGAAAATGAAGAGGAAAAAATAGCAAAAACTTTTGTTTATGCCATTTTTAAAGTAATCAATAAACTGATTAATTATTATTCACAGCATAAAGAAATTGACACGATTGAGACATTGTATGCCATTTATAAACAAGTAATTGATTTGGCAGAAGTCTCTTTTGAAGGAGAACCTTTAAATGGATTGCAGATTATGGGTGTCCTCGAAAGCCGGGTTTTGGATTTTGAAACGGTAATTATCACTTCTATGAATGAGGGCAAATTTCCCGCAGGTAAATCACAAAACTCTTTTATTCCATATGATGTAAAGCGTGAATTAGGATTACCTACTTTCAAAGAAAAAGATGCAATTTACACCTATCACTTTTATCATTTACTGCAACGTGCCAAAAACATCTATTTATTATATAATACCGAAAGTGACGGCTTGGATGCAGGTGAAAAAAGCCGTTTTATCACGCAATTAGAAGTTGAGAAACAGTCCAAGCACAATCTAAATCATGAAATTTATAATGCCGTTTTACCAGAGACCGCATATTCGCCAATGATTATTCCAAAATCGGAGAAAGTGATGATGCGTTTGAAAGAAATAGCCGAAAAAGGATTTTCACCATCGGCATTAACGAGTTATATTCGAAATCCGATTCAGTTTTATTTTCAAAAGATTTTAAGGATTAGCGAAGTCGAAGAAGTAGAGGAAAATATTGCATTAAATACTTTAGGAACTATAATTCACGAGACTTTAAGAGTTTTATATGAACCTTTTATTAATAAATTTATTTCTGAATTTGATATCCAAAATTGTATCAAAAAAATTGATGCTGAAGTTTTGATTCAATTCAAGTTGGTCTATAAAGAAGGTGAAATAAAAAAAGGAAGGAATCTTTTGGCTTTTGAAGTAGCAAAACGCAATGTTTTTAACTTCTTAAAAGTAGAATTGGAAAGTATTAAAAACGGAGATGCCATAAAGATCCTAGAATTAGAAAAAACATTCGAAAGAATAGTTCAACATCTAAGTTTGCCTTTCCCTGTTTTAATAAAAGGAAATGTTGACAGAATTGAGGAACGCAATGGAATAATCAGAATTATTGATTATAAAACGGGTAAAGTGGAAAAAGCGAGTGTCACCCTTAAATCCTGGAAAGAATTGACGAATGATATTAAAAACGATAAGATCATTCAGGTTTTGGCGTATGCCTATATGTATGAGAAAAATGCCAATGAAAAACCTATCGAAGCTGGAATTATTTCTTTTAAAAACTTAAAATCTGGATTTTTACCTTTCAATTTTAAAGAAGAAAAAGAGAGTATTGCAATTATAAATAATGAAATCCAATCTAATTATTTGGAACAAATTGTCTTATTATTAAATGAAATATTGGATGTGACAATTCCTTTTGAGGAGAAGGTATAACCACAAAGAACGCGAAAGGATCGCATGAAAAGCAATAATTTGAACTTTGGTTAAATCCCCTTAAAAAAGTTAGCTAAAACAGTGAGTAGTTCGATTTGATTTTCAATAGTACTCATGTGTCCATCTTGAAAAGTAACCAATTCAACATCTGTGTTTTTTATTTGTTCCAAGTTTTCTTCATAATTAAGAACAGGATCTTTTTTTCCTAAAATTAATAGTTTTGGATAAGTTTCTGTATGCAAAAGAAATTCTCTGTCTTTTCGTGTTTTCATTCCTTCAAGCGAAGCCACGATTCCCTGTAAGGGAGTTTTCAAAGCTTGGATTTTTACTGCTTCGATTTTTTTAACAAGGATTTCTCGGTTTTCTTCACTGAACAAATTCGCAATAGACAAACGGATGAACGTTTCGTAATCTTTTTTGACGGCCTTGATGGCTCGGTCTCTGTTTTTCTTTCTTTCGGAGCTATCTTCTTTGGAAGTAGAATTAAGCAATACCAATCCTTTCATTTTCTCTGGATACAATTCGGCGAAAGCCAAAGCGACATATCCTCCCATTGAATGTCCCACAAAAATGGCTTTTCGAATTCGTAGTTTAGACAAAACCTCATGAACCACATCGGCATTTTCTTCCATGGTTTGGATATAACCTAAACTTTCGGTTTCGCCATGTCCCAATAAATCAATGGTTACGATTCGATTTTTTTTACTTAATTCTGGAATAAAAACATCCCACATGGTTTTGTTTTCCAAAAAACCGTGCAATAAAACTACTGCAGTTCCTTTGCCTGTATCTGAGTATGAAATTTGAGTGTTTTTGTAGAGAAGTGTTTCCAATGTAATAAGAATTATGTTAATAGATTACATTACAAAATTAATTTTTTAATTTCCTAAATGCTACATTTGAGGAAAGCATTTTAAAAATATGAATAGACTTGTAATTATTGGGAACGGTTTTGATTTAGCACATGGATTACCAACTTCTTATAGAGATTTTATTAATGATTTTTGGAAAAATTTTAAAGATAAATGTAAAAGTGAGGAATATAAAAAATTGGTAATTACACATGATTTTTATAATGGATATTACAATGGAGCTAATCGGATTGAGAATTTTAATGATTTCAAATTGAGTTTAAAAAATTATGCAAAAGGGAATTGACATGCATATGAAATAGATAATTTTGTTTGTAGTAATGAGCAGGGTATTATTTTTGCATTCAGAAATGTTTTTTTTAAATTAATTAATAAAAAAAATTCTGAAAATTGGGTTGATATTGAAAATGAGTACTATAGAGAGTTAAAAACAATTGTGAAATTAAGCACTTTAACAATTGCAGAAAAAAAGCAACAAACGATAATTTTAAATAAAGAATTTGAACAAGTCAAAAATCTTTTAGAAAGATATTTAAAAGAAAAAATTGATGAACAATATGATTTTACTTTGTGTCGAAATAGTCTCATTAATGATATTTTATTGCCAGAATTAGCAAATCGATTTGATGAAAAAGAATTTCTAAAAGAATTTCAATATTGTGATCAATTGTATGTTAAAGAATTTTTAGGAAAATTAAATGAAAATTATAATCTTATAACACACTTTTTGAGTTTTAATTATACGCAAGTTGTGTATGAGTATTTTGTTAGATTTCCATACCCTAAACAAATAAATTATATACACGGTAAATTAAACGCCCCTATTAATAAAGTTAATTTTGGTTTTGGAGATGAAATGGATGATGATTATAAATTGATTGAAAATATTGATGATAATGAATATTTAAGAAATTTCAAGTCGTTTCAATATCTACAAAATTCAAATTATAAAAGTCTTTTAGATTTTGTAGAAAGCGATCAAAAATTCCAAGTTTATATAATGGGACATTCCTGCGGATTGTCAGATAGAACTATGCTTAATACAATTTTTGAACATCCGAATTGTATATCAATAAAGGTTTTTTATCATCAAAAAGAAGATGGGACTGACAACTACACTGAAATCATTCAAAACATTTCAAGGCATTTCAACAAGAAGAAATTAATGAGAGAGAAAATCGTTAACAAAACACTTTGTGAACCATTGCCACAAATTCAGCTTCCATTAAAATAAAAACGGCTCCCATTTCTGAAAGCCGTTAGCAATTTACTATTTATAAAAAATTTAAAATCGATTATCACCATCCAAAAGATTACCCAATCCGCCAAGCAAGCTTCCTTCATCACGACTGTTTCCACCTGACCTTGGTGCCGATGCAATGATTCTGTCCGCCAATCTACTGAAAGGCAATGACTGTATGTAAACAGTTCCGGGACCGCGTAAGGTTGCATAAAACAAACCTTCTCCTCCAAAAACAGAATTCTTGATTCCACCAATGAATTCAATATCATAATCGACATCTTTCGTAAAACCGATGATACAGCCGGTATCGACTTTTAGAACTTCTCCATGTGCTAATTCTTTTTTGGCCATTGTTCCTCCCGAATGAACAAAAGCCATACCGTCTCCTTCAATTTTTTGCATAATGAAACCCTCGCCTCCAAATAAGCCGCGACCGAGTTTTTGGGAGAACTCAATTCCAACCGAAACACCTTTGGCAGCACATAAAAACGAACTTTTTTGACAGATAAACTTTCCTTGAAATTGTCTTAAATCAATTGGAAGAATTTTTCCAGGATAGGGTGAAGCAAACGAAACTTTGCTTTTGGTGTTTCCTTGATTCAGAAATGCTGTCATGAATAAGCTTTCTCCAGTAAGAACTCTTTTTCCAGCATTCAAAAGCTTTCCAAATAAACCTGATCCTTGTTGCTGAGAACCATCGCCAAAAATGGTTTCCATCTGAATGTTGTTTTCCATCATCATAAAACTGCCTGCTTCGGCAATTACTATTTCCTGCGGATCCAGTTCTATTTCCACATACTGCATTTCTTCTCCAAAAATCTGATAATCTATTTCGTGTGCTTGCATGATTTCTAGTATTTTATTTTATAAATGAGTCGGATGAGAGTATGTAATGTTACAATTGAATAGCGAAATTTTGTAAATTGAGAAAACAAGTGCCCATTAAGGGGTATTAGGGGGTAAAACCAGTAGTTTTACTATGTGTTTTGGGTAGTATTACTGGTGTTAATACACAGCTATACTACCGGTTTTCATGGCGTATACACCTATTAAACAGGAGTTTTAGGGGGCATTATAGGTAGTAAAAGGGGTGTTTATGGGTAGGTGTAGTACTTCTTTATAGGGGTATAGCTACTATAAAGGAGTAGGTTTGCTGGCTGTTATGGGTAGCTTTGCAGGGTATTTTGTATACTAATCGCTATCATTTCCTGAATTTTATATAACAAAAAATGACTCTCATCGCTGAAAGCCATTTTTTGATTTTATGATAAATGATAAATTATGAATTCATCAAACTTTCGATTTCCTCCACTTCAATCGGAATGTTTCGCATTAAGTTGAAAGGCTCTCCTTTTTCCTGAACAACAACATTGTCCTCTAATCGAATTCCAAAACCTTCCGCAGGGATGTAAATACCCGGCTCAACAGTAAATACCATATTGGCTTTCATCGGCTCATGCAACAATCCATAATCGTGCGTGTCTAAGCCCATGTGGTGCGAGGTTCCGTGCATGAAATATTTTTTGTAAGCTGGCCATTCTGGGTTTTCGTTTTGAACATCGGCTTTGTCGATTAATCCTAAACCAAGCAATTCCGAAGTCATGATTTTACCCACTTCCAAATGGTATTGTTTCCAAAGAGTTCCTGGAGTAAGCATTTTGGTAGCTTCGTTTTTAACTCTTAAAACTGCATTGTAAACTGCTTTTTGTCTATCAGAATAACGTCCTGAAACTGGAATCGTTCTAGTTAAATCACTAGAATAATTGGCATATTCAGCCGCAACATCCAATAAAATCAAATCACCAGCTTTGCATTGTTGGTTGTTCTCTATATAATGCAACACATTGGCATTATTTCCCGAAGCAATAATTGGTGTGTAGGCAAAACCTTTGGATCTATTGCGAATGAATTCGTGAATTAATTCAGCTTCGATTTCATATTCGGTTACATTTGGTTTTACAAATGAAAGCAATCTTCGAAAACCTTTTTCGGTGATATTACAGGCGTTTTGAATTAAATCTATTTCCTCAGATTCTTTAACCGAACGAATGCGTTGTAATATTGGATTGCTTTTGGCCACTTGATGCGCTGGATAGTTGGACTTCCACCATTTTACAAAACGAGCTTCACGAGTTTCTGTTTCAACAGCTGCACGGTAATGTTCATTCGTATTAATGTACATGATGTCTGAATACGTCATGATTTCATTTAATATTTTTTCGAAATCTTGTAGCCAATAAACAGTTTTAATTCCAGAAACTTCAAAAGCGCGTTCTTTAGTCAGTTTTTCGCCTTCCCAAATAGCAATATGCTCGCTGGTTTCTTTTAGAAATAACATTTCTCTTTGGTTCTCATAAGGAGCGTCTGGAAAAAGTAATAAGATGCTTTCCTCTTGATCTACACCCGATAAATAAAAGATATCGCGATGTTGTGCAAATGGCAATGTACTATCTGCAGAAACGGGATAAATATCATTTGAATTAAAAATAGCTACACTATTTGGCTTCATTTGAGCTATAAATTTTGCTCTATTTTTTATAAAAAGGGAACGATCAATTTGATGATATTTCATTTTAAAACGATTTTAGGTATTGAATCTTCAAAAATACTAACTTTTGTAACGAAATTGGTCTTTGTAGTGATTTTTTTAAGGTTTTTATAACGGGCTTTTAATAAAGACAAGAGTTTAAGTGTTATTTTTTTGAAGCAGAAAGATTTGGCATTTTTTGCTGGCATTGGTCCCGCTATTCGTTATAATCTTTTATGCCGAACCCCGGCACAAAAGGATTTCCACTTCTATCGGGGCTAAAGAGAGAAATTTGGTATTTTTGCAATGATTTATTAGCTACAGATTAAACTGATTAAGGCGCATTTTATATCAGTGTAAAATCCGTTGCATCCGTATAATCCGTGGCAACTTTTCTAGTGTAAATCTTAAAAGAAGATACTATTCAAAATGAAAAAGCCACGAAAGATGTAAATCCGTTCGTGGCTCTTTTTATATTATCAAGACAGTATTAATCAACCCATTTATAATAGCGGGCTCCGATTAAATTAGGGATTTCCGTTTCTATTCTATCCAAAACCCATTCGCTTTTAGGTTCTTGAATACTTTGTTTCTGCTCCTTTTTGTGTAGTTTTTCATAAGTCTCAAAATCAATTTCAAAACTATTTTCTAATGTTTCAAAAAGAGCAACATTCGCTACAGCTGATTTCCATTCAGGTTGAATTGTACCCTCAAAAACTTTAGATTTAGAACCACTTCCGTAGGCTAAGAAACCGAATTTTTCGTCTGCGATTTCTTTTTTTGTGTCATAAAAATGAGCCAAAGTTGAAAGTAACCCCATAAAAATGGAACCTGTATATAAGTTTCCAATTAAAGAAGAAGCCAATTCAGCAGGCAGTAATTTTTCGGAAACAAATGTTTTGTAATCATCAGATTTACTGATTTCTTTGAGTTTGTTCTGGTATTCCGAAGCAGTTTCTTCGCCATTTATAACAGGAGTTGAAGCATCCAAAGCGTAAATTTCGGACAACATTCTACGGCCTTGGAAAGCATAAGGTAAATGCATCACAATGCTTTTCCAAGAATTATAAATAGTATTCGAAGTATTTTTTATTTTTTTGAATGAAAAATAAGCCTCTCTAGTTCGGTCCATATAACATTGGTTCGAATATTGACCATCAAAAACAGGCTGATCTTTATGGATCTCGATTTCGCTTTCCAAATTATCAAACCAAGATTCATTGTTTGCGTTACCTGTAATTTCTTGTTTTGAAATTGTTCTGTACGGTTTGAAGAAATCGAAAACACCTTTTGTACTAACACCCCAGTGATTTTCGAAAGTGATAATTCTCGGATTGACAGTAATCAACATCGCAACCGCACCAGCTCCCTGAGTATATTCGCCAGTAGAATTTAAATCATACTTGGCAAAATCAGTAGTAACAACAATTGCTTTTTTGGTTGGATTAAGTTGGACAAAATCAAGACAGTTTTGCATGGCATCAACTCCACCAATACAGGCGAAAGTAAAATCGACCACATCACATTCAGATAAAGAGTTCTCCCCAAATTTTTGTTCCATTAAGGAAATTAAGAAAGAACTAATAGGTTTTGAACTGTCAATAGCACTTTCGGTTCCTACATATATTCTTGCAACTTCATTTAAATTAATATTGTTGTCCTGAATTAATTTGGTCAAAGCATTCGCACCAAACACAACAGTGTCCTGATGAGTATCAGGCAAAGTCATTTTTAACAACCCTAATCCTTTTTCAAGTTTTTCAGGTTCTATATTTCTAGCTAAGGCTAATGTTTTTATAGGTAAATGCAATTTGGCAACATCAAATGCAATAGCGTCAATTCCAGTTTTCATGAATAAAATTTAAAGGGACAAAGTTAAAATTGCTTTAGGGAAATACAATATTTTAAAGACTATAAAATGGTTGTTTTTTAATTTTTAGGAAATAATTTAAAAACCTTGTTTTGTATTATAAGATTGTTAGTTTTTTGGGCTTTTGTCAAAGAAATGCAATTAGTTGTGTAATTTTGATGCTTTTTTGAAATTCAAAACCTGAGTTTGATTGACTAAATTTTAGAAATAAAACCATTTAACAATGTAATCGATTGCATTTTGTTATAAAAACGACCAAAACTACGTATTTTTGTACGTATTTCATACGTATTTTTTAAGTACTTTAAAATGATTATAAATAGCGTGGTAAAATTGTATATTTGGTTGTTATTCTTTCTTAATTAACTTAATTTTGTTCGACTTTTTAAAAAAATAAAATATTTATATCATTATGGCAAAATCTGCAATATTGAAGTCGTCTATAGCTAAAAAAGTAGCAATGGCGCTTTCAGGACTTTTTTTGATTTCGTTTCTATCGCTGCACTTCTTTATTAATTTCGTATCCGTTTTTAGTAAGGATTCATTTAATGCGATGTCACATTTTATGGGTTATAATCCATTAATCCAATATGTTATGCAACCGATATTGGTTGCTGGTGTAGTTTTTCACTTCGTCATGGGATTCGTTCTAGAACTGAAAAATAGAAGTGCCAGACCTGTTGCGTATGTAAAATACGATGGTGCTGCAAATGCTTCATGGGCATCTAGAAATATGATTATTTCTGGTTTGGTTGTGTTGGCTTTTTTAGGATTACATATGTATGATTTCTGGTTTCACGAAATAGTTTATAAATATGTAGAAGCAAATTCAATTGATGAAACAAGATATTATCCTGAATTGGTAGCTAAATTTGAAAGCCCTGTACGTACAGGATTGTATTCTATAGCTTTCATATTATTGGCATTACACCTTTGGCACGGTTTCACCTCTTCATTGCAATCGGTAGGATTCGATAATAAAATTGGAAAGTCTTTGCATAAAATTTGTTATGCTTTTGCAATAATAGTTCCTTTTGGATTTATTTTTATTGCGCTATTTCATCATTTTAATAATTAATATCAATCTATATAATGAAACTAGATTCAAAAATACCAGAAGGTCACATTTCACAAAAATGGACTGATTATAAAGATCACTTACGATTAGTTGCTCCAAACAACCGATCCAAAATAGATATTATCGTAGTAGGAACTGGATTAGCTGGTGCTTCGGCAGCGGCGTCTTTTGCAGAAATGGGTTATAATGTAAAAGCATTTTGTTACCAAGATTCTCCACGTCGTGCGCACTCAATCGCTGCACAAGGAGGTATCAACGCTGCAAAAAATTATCAAAATGACGGAGACAGTACTTTCCGTTTGTTTTATGATACTATCAAAGGTGGAGATTACAGAGCACGTGAAGCAAACGTTCACCGTTTAGCTGAAGTTTCTGGAAACATCATCGACCAATGTGTGGCTCAAGGTGTTCCTTTT
Source organism: Flavobacterium sp. WC2509 (assembly GCF_052683105.1). Taxonomy (NCBI): domain Bacteria; kingdom Pseudomonadati; phylum Bacteroidota; class Flavobacteriia; order Flavobacteriales; family Flavobacteriaceae; genus Flavobacterium; species Flavobacterium sp. WC2509. Next base: position 1,995,993 of record NZ_JBQZFG010000001.1, read on the forward strand.
GCTCGTGATTACGGAGGAAATTTAGATAACCGTTCTTTTGGTGGTACGCAAGTACAACGTACTTTTTACGCTGCTGGACAAACAGGACAACAATTATTATTAGGAGCTTATTCTTCTTTATCAAGACAAATCGGTTTAGGAAAAATCGATATGTACAACCGTCACGAAATGTTGGAATTGGTAAAAGTTGATGGAAAAGCACGTGGAATCATTGCTCGTAACTTAATTACTGGTGAAATCGAAAGACATTCTGCTCACGCTGTAATTATTGCAACTGGAGGATACGGAAACGTTTATTTCCTTTCTACCAATGCAATGGGTTCGAATGTTACTGCTGGTTGGAAAATTCACAAACAAGGGGCTTATTTTGCAAATCCTTGTTACGTACAAATTCACCCAACTTGTATTCCAGTTCACGGAACCAATCAATCAAAATTGACATTGATGTCAGAGTCGTTAAGAAACTCAGGTCGTATTTGGGTTCCAAAGAAAATTGAAGATGCTGAAGCTATTAGAGCAGGTAAATTAAAGCCAGTTCAAATTGCTGAAGAAGATAGAGATTATTACCTAGAAAGAAAATATCCAGCATTTGGAAACTTAGTTCCTCGTGATGTTGCTTCAAGAGCAGGAAAAGAAGTTTGTGACGAAGGAAGAGGAATTGAGGCTAACGATACCAACGAAGGAGTTTATTTGGATTTTGCTACAGAGGTTCAATCTAAAGGAAGACAAACTGCTTACGCTAAAGGAAATCACAATCCTACTCAAGAAGAGATTCTTACATTAGGAAAAAAATGGTTAGAGGAAAAATATGGTAACTTGTTTACTATGTACCAAAAAATCACCGATGAGAATCCTTATGAAACTCCAATGAAAATTTACCCAGCGGTTCACTATACAATGGGTGGTGTATGGGTTGATTATAACTTACAATCTACTATTCCAGGTTGTTTCGTTGCAGGAGAAGCTAACTTCTCTGACCACGGAGCTAACCGTCTAGGAGCTTCGGCTTTGATGCAAGGTTTGGCTGATGGATATTTTGTATTGCCTTATACAGTTTCTGATTATTTGGCAGATGATATTCGTACTGGGAAAATCTCTACAGATTTACCAGAATTCGTAGCTGCTGAAAATAGTGTAAAAGATCAAATCAACAAATTCTTGTCTAATAATGGATCAAAAACTGTGGATCATTTCCACAAACGTTTAGGTCACATTATGTGGAATAAAGTAGGAATGGGTCGTAATGAAAAAGGATTAACAGAAGCTATCGAAGAAATTGCTACTTTAAAAGAAGAATTCTTCAAAGAAGTTTATGTTCCTGGTAGTTCAGACGAATTGAATCCTGAATTAGAAAAAGCGCTTCGTGTTGCCGATTTCATCGAATTAGGACAATTAATGGCTATGGATGCTTTGCAACGTAAAGAATCTTGTGGAGGTCACTTCCGTGAAGAATACCAAGATGCCGAAGGAGAAACACTTCGTGATGATGAAAACTTCAAATTTGTTGGTGCTTGGGAATACAAAGGATACGACATCAAAAATGAAGAGCTTCACAAAGAAGAATTGAAATACGAGTTTATTAAAATAGCCGCAAGAAATTACAAATAAAAAAATTATGAGCGCAGCAAAAAATATCAATATAACCCTTCAAATTTGGCGTCAAAAAAACTCCAAAGAAAAAGGAAAAATGGAAGCATACAAATTAAATGATGTTTCTACGGCAAGTTCGTTTTTGGAAATGCTAGACCAATTGAACGAACAATTAGTAAACGAAAGAAAAGAACCAGTAGCATTTGACCACGATTGTCGTGAAGGAATCTGCGGAATGTGTTCTTTGTATATCAATGGACGTGCACACGGACCAGATACTGGAATCACTACTTGCCAATTGCACATGAGAATGTTCAACGACGGAGATACAATCGTTATCGAACCTTGGCGTTCTGCAGCTTTCCCTGTAATTAAAGATTTAATTGTAGACAGAACTTCTTTTGACAGAATTCAACAAGCTGGAGGATTCGTTTCAGTAAATACTTCTGGAAATACTATCGATGCGAATGCAACTCCTATTAACAAACAAGACGCAGATAAAGCTTTTGAAGCTGCGGCTTGTATTGGTTGCGGTGCTTGTGTAGCAACTTGTAAAAACGGTTCTGCTATGTTATTCGTTGGAGCAAAAGTTTCTCAATATGCTTTATTGCCACAAGGAAGAATCGAAGCTACAGACCGTGTATTGAACATGGTTCGTCAAATGGATGAAGAAGGTTTTGGTAACTGTACCAATACCGGAGCTTGTGAAGTAGAATGTCCTAAAGGAATTTCACTTGAAAACATCGCTCGTATGAACAGAGAATATCTTTCTGCAAGTTTGAAATAGTACTTCAATATAGTTTATATCAAAAACGTCCCGAGAAATTGGGACGTTTTTTGTTTAATAAAATTGAGTAATTTTATAGTATGAAAATTACGCTAATTCAATCCTCCTTATTCTGGGAAAACCCAAAAGTCAACCGAAATTATTTCGAAGAACAAATCAATGCCATTTCTGAAAGCATTGATTTAATAGTTCTACCCGAAATGTTTACTACAGGTTTTACAATGGATCCATCAGCAGTTTTTGAGACGATGCAAGGCGAAACGGTTTTGTGGTTACAATCTTTGGCAAAAGCCAAAAACACAGCCATTACTGGAAGTTTAGTGATTAAAGAAAATAATAATTTCTTTAATCGATTGCTATTTGTATTTCCGTCAGGTGAAATCCAATCTTATGACAAAAAACATTTGTTTACGTTAGCAGGTGAAGATGATGAATATACCGCTGGTAGGAACAAATTAATTATCGAATACAATGGTTGGAAAATTTGCCCTTTGATTTGTTATGATTTGCGTTTTCCTGTTTTTTCTAGAAATACAGAAGATTACGATTTATTGATTTATGTTGCCAATTGGCCAGAAAAAAGAATTTCCGCTTGGGATACTTTATTAAAAGCTCGCGCTATCGAAAACATGTGTTATACTATTGGCGTTAATAGAGTTGGTCAAGATGACAACAAATTTGAACATAATGGACATTCCCAAGTAGTCGATTTCTTGGGAGATTATATCTTGGAACCAATAGAAACCGAAGGTGTTTTTATTGTTGAATTAAATAAAGAGGAATTACTTTCGGCTAGAAAAAAATTCAATTTTTTAAATGATCAAGACTCTTTTATTCTAATATAAACTCATATCGGATTTACTTTTTTTATTGTCTTTATCGTCTTTGGATTTCTTCTTTTTGACTTCTGGAGTATACGGAACACTTAGGTCAAAGGTCTCTTGCCAATCAAAATTAGCATGAAGATCTATACTTTTAGAAAAATAAACAACCTCTTCTGCTTGACGTTTTTCTTTATAGCTTCCAGTATCCCATTCTTTATTTTTATTGTCGTCATAAATTGCCCGAATACCATAAATACTTGGTTCAAGTAAATTAAATTCGATTTGTGTTTTCTCTTCAGTATATTCGGTTGCTTTTACTACCTCTCCTTTATCATCAGTTAATTCGATTATAACAGGAAAACGTTTTACATTTTTTAAAGTGAGAATAATATTTCCGTAATCTGAATAATTTTTAGTAGCCGTTCTAAACGACAAAGTATCATTTGGCTTTTCAAAGAAATCAGTAACGGCACCTGGCATCATCTTGAAGTCATATTTCTGTCCTTCTTCGATTTTAAAATCAATAAATAATTGTTGATTAAATTCATCATAGGCAGTTGTAAAGGCTACTGCAACTGAGTCTTTGTTTATAAGTTTCATTTTAGTTTTGTCGAATTTGACTAATGGCAAGCTCGATTCTAACGTAAATCGATCTCTAAAACCCAAAGAACCAGCCTGAAGAGCTTTAATACTCAAAGTATCCGCTTTTTGTTTTTTAATTTTAAAAGTATAATCTTTTGTGTATTTATCTTTTGTTATATTCATAGAAAGCGAATCCACTTTTAAAGGTTTAAACCAAACCTGCAGGGAGTCTTTTTTGTCCATTTTAGTAATTATAGCAGGGACAATTTCATCATGATTTTTCAAAGTAAGCTTGGCTAATTCTCCATTGCTTTTTGGATTCCCTTCATAACCAACAATTAATCTATTTCCGGAAGCCTGGCTAGGTTTGTTAACTTTAAGAGGTAGTACTTCCTTAAACAATTCCAATTCAAAAACAGTGTCATTCGGTATTGTTACAATTTGTTTATTAAATCCTATTAGATCTGATTTTGGGTTGAATTTATTATTGTTATTATTGTCTTTCATAGCAACTAGAAAATATTTTCCAGCTTTTAAATTCTCTAATCGAAACGTTTTTAAACTATCTAATGTATTGGTAATATAACGCGGGTTTTCTTTATAGACAGTAGAATCATTAAACTTTTCATTCGCTTCATAAAGCATAATCGAAATAAAGGAAGCTACTTCTTTTGCATGAGCGTCTTTTACCCTTCCGCCAAGAGCTAATGAATCAACATAATCACCTGTAGAAAACACATATTTAAATTGATTAAAAGGATTTCCTTCATTGTTGTCTTCAATACTTTGCCCAAAATTCATACTATAAGTCGTATCTGGAGCCAAAGTATCGTTGATGGTGATCGTTATCGTTTTAGTTGCAGTAGTCGGAATGATTATCGGTTCATTCTTCATCGGAGGTGAAATAATCAGTTGCTTATTTATATTTTTAAGCTTGACATTTTCATCAAAAGTTAGTTTGATTTTATTTCCATGAAATTTAGTAGCATAATTTTCTGGGTAACTAGATTTTAATGTAGGTGCAATGGTATCTTTCAAACCACCAGTAATGGAGCCTCTTTTTGCACAACTTATAAAAAAAATCAAAAGCAAAAAAGGAATATATTTAAAATGTTTTTGGAACATAATGCGCTAAAATTTGATTCTACAAAATAACAATTATATTTACTGTAATCGAAATATTTTGCCGTTTTATTAAAAACAGAAGTTTAATTATTGATTTTAGAAACAGAAACATCAGGCATTTTCAAAAAAGCACCAATCCTCTTCATATTATCTCTTTAGCTTTTTTGAAATTATCTAATCACTAATCTTACTCCTGCTATTAAAATAAAAACATTGAATCTTGATTATTAACCGCTTTATTTATCTCCAAAAATCTGAATATCATCTACTTGAAAAGCTCCATCCAAAGCGGGGTCTTTAGCTGATCCTATATATTTGAAAGCGATATTTATTTTCCCTGTATACGATGATAAATTTACTCCTCCTGAACCTACAAACTGATACCAAGGTGTTGCCTGATTAGGTAAAACAACTTTAAGAGGAATCCAAGTAGCTTTGGCAATACTTAAACCATCAAAATTTTTAGATATATAAACTTCTAATGAATTTAAGGCAGAATCAACATCCAAATGATGTTGAGCCGTTCTAAAAACAAGCATTTCATTCGTATGCAAATCCATATCTATTTTAGGAGAAATTAACCACGCTATATTAGAAACTACTGTTGTTCCTGTCGTATTAAACTCGGCATATCCATTTCCTGCATAAACGGTTCCCAACCAATATTTCGTTCCTTTTTCGACTAAATTTGTCCAACCTGGAAGGTTTAATTTCGTATTTGTTTCTACACTTTGGAAATTTTCAAAAAAGAAAGGTATTGCTGCAGTTCCAGTAAGCACAACATCATTTTCTGACCTTGCTAATAACTGATAATCTGAACCAAACTTAGTCAAGACTCCTCTAACTTTTCCACTTCCATTTGGTACAATTTTATCAGCGAAATCAGCAAAACTACTCGTTCTAAATAATACTTGATTTCCTAATTTATCCATCAAACTCCAATTGGTACCTCCCCCAATATCATTCGATTCTTCATAATAATGACGACCGACAGCATCATTCTTAAATTGCACTCCCGATAACTCTACCAATGTATTGATGTTTGAATCATTCAACAAATCGGGTATTGAAATTGGACGAACGAATTTTTCCTCTTCCAAAATTGTACAAGAAGCGTTTAATACATTTTTATAATCGTTTGGAGAAATTCGACCAACTCCTCCTTCATTATAGGTGTTAACATAAATAGATCCAATCCTCATTCCGCCATAATAAAAATCTGTATACTGATCTTTCATTTTAATGTATACTTTGCTTCCTAGTCTAAAATCAATATAGGTATTCGAAGCATCGACAGGAACACTAAAACCTATTGATAGTGCAGTTTTTGTTGCCAAAGTTTGAAATGAAATGGTCTTAAAAAAATTCCCTCCTTCATCACTTGAAACGACATAAGCTTCTATAATATCATCATATTTATATTGGGTTACTATCGAACCCGTACTAGAACGAATCTCTTCAACAGTACGATTTACTTTTAAATCAGGTTGAGTACATGTTAATTTTGGCACATTAAATTCCTCCGCACAACTACCAAAAATCATGATAATTCCCATTATAACAATGCTAATTTTTAGCTTCATAATCTTTTACTTAAAATTTATAAATTGACATACACATTCACAAAATAGGTTCTCCCGTATCCATAAAAATATTTGTTTCCAAAATTGGGTGTTCCACTGGAAACATCTTGATTGAGTTGTCTGAAATTGGCATTCCTCGCTTGCTCGTACCCTCCTGTTTTATACTTCAAGTCTAGAACGTTATTTAGCGTTGCAAAAAGACCGATGTTCTTACCTTTTACTTTCCATGATTTTCCTCCAGAAATATTTAATAAAGTCATGGGATCAAATTCTTCTTGTGTCAATAATTCCCTCGCTCTTTCTTCTGAAGCTTCTGGAAAGTTAAAACCGCTTTCTGGATTTTTATAAAATGTGGCTGTTCTGGAAATTGGAGAAATATCTATGAAACTATTCGCCAAATAATTAATATTGGTACCAATCCACCAATATTTAGGATCTCTATATTCGATTCCTAAAGCATAAGCCTGTTGTGGCATTCCTGCCTGATGGTAATTTTTTAATGTTGCTTTTCCAAAATCAAATACTGGTATGGGATTTTCGGCTGTAGCCTGAGCATCATTGGTTATGGTAACATTGGGATTGCTATTATAAATATATTGACCATAGGCTACCGAAAAATTAGCCATTATTGTTGTAGTTAATTGATGCTGTACACTCAACTCGGCACCTAAATTTTGCTTATCCAAATGCGTTAATGTTTGACTTACAAAAGCATCGGTATTTGCATATCCAGCTCCGTCATCAAATATTCCTTCGGCATAAAAGAAAGAAGTTTGTGTGATATTTTTTATACTGGCGTAAAAAAGAGAAAAACGGGTTTGCCATTTTGGAGTCCGGAAAAAATAACTCGCATCCAAACTATTAATCGTTTCATTTTCTAAACCCGCTACAACAGAATTATTTAAACGAGAATTAGGAAATGTATTTCTGATCGTTGGCGCATTGGAAAGATACGCTCCGTTAAAATTGAGTTGTTGTCTTCCCGAAATTTTAAACAATATTCCACCTTTAAAACCAAAATTATCAAAATGAACTTTTTGACTTTTCCCCAAAGAATTGGTGGCATAAATTCCATTTTTGTACAAACCTTCTCTTTGATAATTGGAGCTTATGAAATTTTGTGCCAAATAAAAATCTACTTTATCATACGTAAATTTAAAGTTGGTAAAAAGATTTAAACTATTCGCCAGATAGTTAAAATTGTATCCGTAAGTCTCGCCTTCCACTACTTGTCTATTGGGATTATTCAAATCTGACTGCGCCTGATCTCCATTATAAAACATGTCAATATCATCAAAATACAAGCCTCCCAATAAATCAGTCAATTGCTGGTAATTGTGAGACTTTAAATAACTGAAATAACCGCCTGCAGTCAAATAAAGATTTTCGCTTACTTGTGTATTAAAGGTTGAATTGGCTGTTATCGTTTGGTCGTCTGTGCGATCTTCATACAAAACATAATTACTCTTACTAGGAGTATAACCAGTTATATTACCATTCGCATCCAAAACCGGAGACTTATTGGCATAATATAAAGCGTTCCAGTCAATTTGATTATTAGCTAGAAATTGTTGTTCACTTTTCTCAGCATTTTCATAATCAGGTGTAAATGCTCCTGAAAACTCTCCATTATCTTTTGCATAAAGTGAGCTGTAATAACTTGGCATTTTTCTATAATAAGTTGGATCGGGACTATTTGCATTTTGGTAGTCAATATTGCTGTTGGTAATTTTGCCAAATTGATAGGTCAAGCTTGAATTTAAAGTTGTGTAATCATTAATTGTGTAAAAATGATTCAGCATCAAGATAGGTTCTTCTATGGTTTTTATTCTGGCATTTCGTTTTTTACCATCTTGCCAGCCCCAATATGAATTGTACTTTTCACTAGTTAATTCAGTAACTTCTGCTGTATTTGGTGAGTTTTTGGCTCTGGAATTGGGCGTGTAAAATCCAGAAAAATTTAAGGAATGATGGTCGTTTATTTTCTTTTCCACACTAATAAAACCAGCTATAGCATTGTAATTGGTTCCATCAAAATAGGCTTCCTCAGCCCATCGATTTCCTGCCGAAACTACAAATGCCCAGCCTTTATTATTCATTCCTGAAGCATAAGTTCCTGTCATTCGCCATGAATAATTCGTATTAGTTCCCGAAAAAGAAAGTATCGTTCCTGGTCTGTAAATGGAAGCCCGAGTATTGATTTGCTGTGTCCCTAAAATGCCGCCAAAAACATAATCCGAAGGAAAAGAGCCAACTGTAAATTCCTGATTCCGAACCGCATTATTCAAACCGCTCCAATCGCCCCATTGCGAACGGCCATCAAAGAGTTTATTCATCGTAACGCCATTAATAGTTGTGGTGGCATATTGGCTGTCCAATCCTCGAATTCTAAAACGAGCTTGTCCCCAATTGAAAGCGGCCGCTTGTTGAAATGCATCTCTAGAAGATTGTAATAATCCCGAAGTGCTTTCGGAACCGCTGTTGTCATCGCTCAAATCACTTTCAAGAAGCGTGATTAAGCCCGTTTGCTGTTCAACCGTTTGATTGTCTTCCATTGGAATTACTCCCAAATCAAGCATTTGGTCTTTGCTAATTACAATTGAAAGCAGTATATCTTTAAAACCCTGACTATGCAAAAGCAATAATTGATTTCCTGATGCAACAGCATAAAAACTAAAAACACCATCGTTTGATGTGAGTTGCATCAACTGCGTGTTTTCAATCGAGACTACTACATTTTCTAATAGTTTTTGAGTTTTAGAATCAATAATTTTTCCTTTAATACCTGTTGGTTTTTGAGCAAAAACAAAAGTCACTTTCCATAAAAAAAGCATTCCTACCAAACATTTCTTCATACCTATTTTGTAAACAATATGGAATAGGTCATGACAAAACATAACAAACCCAAGAATTAAATTCGTTTAAAAAAGAATAAAAAAAGTTTTGGAAAAAAAATTATGTAACATTCAAAATTAAATGTGGTATTTTAAAAATCTATCGAATAGAAATAACTTTCGACAAAAATTTAAATACAAATATAAGAAAAAAACTATTTAAATAAATTAAATAATAATTATTGTACTACAGTTATTCGCTAATCGCTTTGATACGACCAACCATAAAAGCAATGAGAACACCGAAAATTCCAATAAAAGCAAAAGAAAAGCGCAAACTTGATAGTTCGGCAATATGACCAATAACAGGTGGTCCCATCAAAAAACCAAGGAAACTTACACTTGAAACAGTAGTTAAAGCTTCGCCTGTTGGTATCGTTGGGTGTTTCCCTGCAATACTATACAAAGTAGGAACTACGGTAGAAACTCCTAACCCTATCACCATAAAAGCAATCATAGAAGGTATTATATAAGGAAATGCAACCGCTGTAAAAAAACCTGATGAAATCATAATTCCACTAATTTTCATTACCGTTTTTCGACCATATTTATGAATCAATTTATCACCAAAAAAACGACCACTTGCCATCATAATCATAAATGAAGTGTATCCTAAAATGATTAAAGCACCAGGAGCTTTGACAATATCTTTAAAAAACACACCACTCCAATCAAACATAATTCCTTCACTAGCCATGCTACAAAAACCAATAACTCCGAGTAAAACTAAAGTAGTATCCGGTTTACTGAATCCTTTTTTCTTCTCAACCTTAATAGTTTCTTTGGCCTTAATCAAAAATTTAAAGTTAAAAGCAATCAATAAAAATGCGATGAAAGCCACTATTAAGAAATGGGTATATGTAGTGAGCTGCAATGCTAACATTCCCAAACCTACCAAGGCACCAGTAAATCCTGCCAAACTCCACATTCCGTGAAAGGAAGACATTATGGTTCTTTTGAAAAGCCCTTCAGTATAGACTCCTTGTGTGTTTACAGAAATATTGGTTAGGTTCCCAAATATTCCAAAAGCATATAATCCAAGAGCCAGTTGCCATGCATTTTGAGCTAAACCCAAATTGGTTAAACTCACAGCATACATCAAAATAGCTAAGGGCAAAATGCGATGACTGCCAAAACGGGTAACTAATTTACCTGAAAAATACATCATGGTAAGCTGTCCGACAGGCAATGCAAAAAGAATTGTTCCTAATTGACCATCACTTAAATTTAGTGCAGATTTTATAGTTGGAATTCGGCTTGCCCAAGTAGCAAAACACAAACCCATAGCGAAATAAAACATCGAAACTGCCCAACGAATCCTAAGTAAATAGGAGGCTTTTGCATCTCGATAATTTTTCTTGTATTTGCCTTTGGCTTTATACCATCCTATAAAATTGAAGTACTGCAAACTTTTTTTATTTAAAATTGAATATGCAAAATTACGAAATCAATATGTTTCTGCTTTGGTATTTTATTTAACCTGCTATAATACAACGTTATTGTTTATAAGTTTAAATCAAATTATTACTTTTTGAAGCGTAAAGATTTGGTTTGAACTTTTTCGGAAAAATTATTAACTCGATTTGCTTAATCAACAAAATCTGCGTGACACTTTTGCACGCAGATTTCCGCAGATTAGGCAGATTTTTCTAAACTCAAATCCTTAAAAGCTTAGATAAAATTTACAAGTTGATTACTTTCTTCTGCTCATTACTTTGAAAAGTTGCTTCTATAATCCGCATTACATTAGCGCCGTCTTTTGCCGTTACAGGTTCAGGTAAATCATTCACAATTGACTGAAAAACACCATCAAAATAATCGTAATAATTCCCTTGAAGCGTTGGTACTTTTTCTTTTATGAGTTTACCGTCAATTTCGGTGTGTAAAAACCCTTCATTTCCATTTTGCTCCGTTCCCCATGTGGTTAAATTTGGTTTTTTATTCAATTTCAATTCATCTTCCTGCACATCGCCACGGGATTTTAAAAAAGAACCTTTCTTACCGTGAACAACGTATGAAGGATTGGGTTCTTTCACAAAAAAACCTGCTTTCAAACGCACTCTCAAATCAGGATAAAATAGTAAAAGATCCAAGTAATCATCCACAACTGAATGTTCTCTCGTGATACGGATATCAGCAAAAACAGCATCTGGAAAGCCAAACAAATACAAGGCTTGATCAATTAAATGCGGACCCAAATCTTTCACAATTCCTGATCCCGAATTAACAGTTTCCTTGTGTGCTTTTGGACTCAAAATCGGATTGTAGCGATCAAAATGAAACTCGGCTTCCACGATTTCGCCTAATAACTTTTCATCGAGAATTTTCTTCACGGTTTTAAGATCACTGTCCCATCTCCTATTTTGGAAAACGGCTAATTTTAATCCTTTTTCTTTTGCCAAAGCTTCCAATTCCTTAGCTTCGGCAACATTTGCAGTAAATGCTTTTTCGACAATAGCATGTTTTCCAGCCAGCAACACTTTTTTGGCATATTCAAAATGAGAATCAATAGGCGTATTTACAACAACCAAATCTATCGACTCATCCTCCAAAATAGATTCTAAACTAGGGTAACTTATAACTTCGGGATAATCTTCCTGTATTAATTTTTTACTTCTTTCCCATGAACCCAAAAGTTCAAACCCTGGATGAAGTTCTAGAAAAGGAGCGTGGAAAACTTTTCCAGACATTCCGTAAGACAAAAGTGCGGTTTTTATTTTTTGCATTTTTTTATTTTTAAAATCTAACATTTTTTTTACCGCAAAGTGCGCAAGATTTTCATCTTTTTATTTGTATCTCGCAAAGGTCGCAAAGCTTTGCGTTCCTTGCGATTTTCAAAAAACGAAACCTTGCGCACTTTGCGGTTAAAACTTATTTTTTAGCTCGTTCGTATTGTTTTGGCCATTGAACATCAACTCCTAATTCGTGTGCGAAATCTAAACCAATATTAGGATTTCTAAGCGATTCTCTAGCAAACAAAACTAAATCTGCTTTACCACTCGATACAATATCTTCGGCTTGTTGAGAGGTTGTAATCAAACCAACTGCTCCAGTCAATATCTTGGCTTCTTTTTTTATTTGCTCTGCAAAAGGCACTTGGTAATTTGGCCCTAAAGGAATTTGTTGGTGCGAAACCAATCCTCCTGAAGAAACATCTATTAAATCGATTCCTTTTTCTTTTAAAATTTTCGACAATTCAATCGATTCTTCGATATTCCAGCCCCCTTCTGCCCAATCTGTGGCAGATATTCTCACCAGTAATGGTAATTCTTTTGGCCACTCCGATTGTACTGCACTGAGAATTTCCAATATCAAACGAATTCTATTTTCAAAAGAACCTCCATATTCATCAGTTCTTACATTTGATAAAGGTGATAAAAATTGGTGCAATAAATAACCATGAGCACCATGAATTTCTAATACTTGATATCCTGCAAGAACCGCCCTTCGAGTTGCTAATTTGAAATCGGTTATTACTTTTTCAATACCCGTTTTATCCAAAGCTGTAGGAGCTGGTTCATTATCATGATAACCAATAGCGCTTGGAGCAACTGTTTCCCAACCTCCTTCATTTTGGGCTAATTTTTTGTTGCCCTTCCAAGGTGCAGAAACACTAGCTTTTCTACCAGAATGAGCCAATTGTATTCCTGGAATAGCCCCTTGACTGATAATAAATTTAGTTATAGATTGCAATTTTTGGATATGTTCGTCACTCCACAAACCCAAATCTTCTGGAGAAATTCTTCCTTCGGGAGAAACTGCAGTCGCTTCCTGAATGATTAAACCAGCACCGCCTGTCGCACGACTGCCAAGATGTACTAAATGCCAATCATTGGCAAAACCATCTTCGCCCGAATATTGGCACATGGGTGAAATTGTGATTCTGTTTTTAAGTGAGATGCTTTTTATCTGTAGTGGAGAAAATAATTGTGAAGGCATAAATACAATAGATTAATGTTTTAAATAAAAGTGTAATAAAACATGATTTATATTTAGTAAAGTTATTGCACTGCATTCAAAATAAAAATGAAAAATAGATTAATTAACAAAGTTTTAAAGAGATACCGAATATTATTAGGCAGATTATAAAATAGAAAATAGTATTTTTGTCCGTCATTAAAGAACCGAAAATTAAAAAATGGAAATAATTATCAAGCTTTCTCAATTTCTATTGAGCTTATCATTACTTATTATACTTCACGAATTAGGACATTTTATCCCTGCTAAATTATTCAAAACCAGAGTTGAGAAATTTTATTTATTTTTTGATGTAAAGTATTCACTATTTAAAAAACAAATTGGTGAAACCGTATACGGTATTGGTTGGTTACCACTTGGCGGTTATGTAAAAATATCCGGTATGATTGACGAAAGCATGGACAAAGAACAAATGGCTTTGCCTGCACAGCCTTGGGAGTTTCGTTCTAAACCAGCTTGGCAACGTTTGATAATCATGTTGGGTGGTGTAACGGTAAACTTTATACTTGCTTTCATCATATATATAGGAATGGCTTTTGTTTATGGTGACTCGTATATTGCAAATGCAGATATGAAAGATGGTCTTTTGATAGAAAACAAAGCCATGATTAATGCTGGATTCAAATCTGGAGACAAAATTGTTGCTGTAGATGGAGAAAAAATCATCCGTTTTGATAAAGAGATTAACGGTAAAGTTTTGATAGCTAAAGAGGTTGTTATCGAAAGAAATGGCGTTGAACAAACTATAAAAATGCCACATGATTTTGTTGATCAATTGTCTAAAGTAGAGAAAGAACCGTTAGCTACCATTCGTATCCCATTTGTTATTGGAAACATCGCCGATGAATCTCCAAATAAAAATCTTAAACCAAAAGATATTCTTTTGTCTTTAAATGGTCAAACTACAAAATACCTTGATCAAGCCAAAGTCATTTTACAAGACAACAAAAACAAAACGATTACAGCTTTAGTTTTAAGAGATCAAAAAGAAGTACCTGTAAACGTAAAAGTAAACAATGAAGGTAAATTAGGCGTTCAATTGGGAGGTTTAGGTCTTGATTCTCTTGAGAAATTGGGTTACTACAAAATCACAACACAAAAATACAGCTTTATGGAATCGATTCCTTTTGGTATCGAAAAAGGAAAAGATCAATTAGTTGGATATGGAAAACAATTAAAAATGATTTTCAACCCAGAAACCAAAGCATACAAACAAGTAGGCGGTTTTGCGGCTATTTATAATATTTTCCCGAGTTCTTGGAGCTGGGAAGTTTTTTGGAGCATCACAGCCATTTTATCAATTATGCTTGGCGTGATGAATTTATTGCCTATTCCGGCACTTGATGGTGGTCATGTAATGTTTTTATTGTTTGAAATTGTTAGTGGCAAAAAACCAAGTGACAAATTTTTAGAGAATGCTCAAATGGTTGGTTTTGTATTGCTTATCAGCCTATTGCTTTTTGCTAATGGAAATGATATTTATAAAGCGATTGTAGGCAAATAAAAAAGATTGTTTTTTTTGCTTTTTTTGTTTGCTACATTTAAATTTAATCCTATATTTGCACTCGCTAAAAAGAGCAACAACTTCCTCCTTAGCTCAGTTGGTTAGAGCATCTGACTGTTAATCAGAGGGTCCTTGGTTCGAGCCCAAGAGGGGGAGCAAACTTTTTTTAGCAAACATACATACCTTTAAGGTGATTCCTCCTTAGCTCAGTTGGTTAGAGCATCTGACTGTTAATCAGAGGGTCCTTGGTTCGAGCCCAAGAGGGGGAGCAAAAAAGACTATCAGCAATGATAGTCTTTTTTTTGTTTATAACATTTTGCGAACATTCTATTATTTAGAACATATTTTGAATCACTAAATATCAACTGATCCAAATCTTTTTCTTAAACAAGTGAAGCGTTTGTTTTAAATGCTGATTAAAGCCAATTAAAACAACCAAGACTACCAAAACATATCCCATAACGGTATAGATTTCCATATTTGACAACAAAGTAGATTGTTTGGCAACTGTGCTAAAAACCTTTTTCAAGGCTAATGCATTAGAGTCATCCACAGAATATCCTTTTGACATAAAACTTTGCATTGTTTTAGTTATTGTTTCCTGAGCTTCTGCGCTATTATCTGTCACAAACTGGCTTAGTTTTAAAAAATGTTTTCCCTTTAAGAAAGCCGTGGAATTCTGCATAATGCAAAAACCAATTGTACTTCCCCAAAAGCGCCCTAAAACCCCAACAATTCCAGATGAAGTCATCAATTTTTTTGGAACCGCCGTTACTGTAAACAGAACTAATGGCACAAAAAGAATTCCGACCGCTATTCCTTGTAAAACATAAGGAATAATAATATCCGATAAAGAAACATCAGGCACAAAAAGAAAGGTAAACCAAAAATGAAAAATCGCCAAAAGCGTAAAACCTATCATAAAAATATATTTTGTAGGCATCGATTTCATTAGAAAAAAAGCGGCTAATATCAATCCGATTACGTTTCCAAGTCCGTTTATATATTGCACTCCAGCAACTCTTTCCGGATCCCAATTCCATATTGAAAACATCGCACTATGACAAAGACCTAGAGTTGCTCTAGCGATGTAAAAAATAAAAAAAAGCAAAAAAGCAATTCTTAAATTAGCATGTCTGAAAACCTCAAAATCAAAACTTGGTCTTTTTAACAATCGCTGTCTAAAAATAAATAAACCACCTGTAATCAAAAATAACATAAAAGCCCATATCATTTCTGGAGTTTCAAACCAATATTTTTTTTCAGCATAAACAAAAAAATAAGCTCCCGTTAAAATTGAAATCAGAACCAAAACATAACTCGTTAAATCGACCTGATACAAAGGAATTTTCTTTGTGATTCTGTGCCCTTTGAAGGTTATCATTATTAAAAAGACATTTAATACCTGAAGCATTCCTGAAACATATAACATGTATTTCCAATCGTAATGATCCAAAAACCAAACGCCAATATTCATGATAAAAGGCGTAGCCAATAAAAGAGATCCGTAGTAAAATGAAAATCCAATTATAATTCCATTTTTAGACCCAAACTGTTCGACTAATAATTGTCTGAGTATCAAACAAGGCAGAGCCATTAGGATTCCTTCTGCAATTCTTAAGATAATAAAAACTGAAAAATTGGTCACATACGAAGAAGAAACTATGGTCACTGCAACGAGAATATAAATCGCAATTAAATAGCTTTTTGGCGGGAAGTAATTCGAAAATCGGCTTTCGATAAGAATTGTTGCCAGCAAAGTTCCATAAGTTACGCACATGGCAAATTGCAAATCTTCGGGTTCAATATCCAAAAAACTTGCCGCATAAGCAACGTTTGAACTGTAAACACCCAACAAAATCATGGAATGCAGCAAACAGACAAACAAAACAGTTATGACTGCCCAATTGGGAACCCAGGATTTAAAAATACTCTTGTCTTCCATTTTAATGGTGTTCAGCAATAACCGTTATATTCATTCCGGCTCTTAAAAAATCGGCTTGCTTATCTGTATTTTTTAATTGAATTCGAACTGGAATTCTTTGTTCAATTTTTACAAAATTTCCAGTTGCGTTATCCGGAGGCAGCAAAGAAAATCTCGCACCGCTTGCAGGAGATAATGATGTAATAATTCCTGTAAACTTGTTATCATTTAGTGCATCCGCTTTTATTTCTACTTCCTGACCAACCGTTAAGTACTGCAGTTGTGTTTCTTTAAAATTGGCAGTAATCCACTTCTCTTTACTAACAATCGAAAGCAATGACTGCCCTTCTTTTACCAATTGTCCCGGCTGTAAAGTTCGTTTTCCGATCCACCCGTCATAAGGCGCCGTGATTATTGTGTACGAAAGAAACAATGCTGCATTATCGGCTACGGCTTCTTTAGACGCAATTACAGTCTGCGTTGTCGGAACATTTGCCTGAGCTTGTGACGTGCTCAAATTTGCCGACTGAATTCGGTCTCGCATTTCATGATAATGTGCCTGTGCCGATTCGTAATCTGCTTTTACTTTTTCCAATTGCTGAGATGTTGCAGCATCTTCTTTTACCAAAGCATTATATCTGTCGAATTCTAATTTGGTTTTCCAAAGATTGGTTTTTGCTGACTCTAGTTGCGCTTCTCCAATGATTGTTGTACTTGCTGTTGTAGCTACATTTTTCTCAGCAACAATACTACTTTGCTTTGCACTTTGAACATCGGCCAAAGCCACATTCAATTTTGATTTGTATTCTCTATTATCAATTATAACCAAAGTATCTCCTTTGTGCACAAACTGATTTTCTTCAAAACGAACTTCTTGAACATAACCCGTAATACGCGACATAATAGGCGTTACATATTGCTCGACTTGGGCGTCATTAGTTTCTTCATGGTTTTTATGAAACACATAAAACCAAATTCCTAATACTATACCGCTTGCAACCAAAACCGAGGCAATAATTGTTATAATGATATGAAACGACTTATTTGCTTTAGTTTCATTTTTAATCTTTACCATACACTTTATATCTTTTCTATTTCTAATCTCTATTTTCTAACTTCTGTCTTAAATTCCATTTGGCAGCATTCCCGCTGTGTGAAGCAATTCATAATATTTCATTACAGCATCAATTCGGGTTGAAATTTTATTGTATTTAGCCTGCAATAAGGCGTTATCAGCATCGACCATTTCGGTGATTAAAACCAGCTGATTCAGGTATTTTAGCTTTACAATACGGTAATTTTCATCGGCCAATTCTAAAGCTTTATCAACCACTTTAAACTTTTCTATGATTTCCTGATATTGAGTATGGTTTTTATACAATTCATCCTGAACTTTATCTTTTATGATGCCAGACTGCATTTCCTGCCATTGAATTTGTGTAGTTACTTTTTGAACTTTTGTTTTGTTTTTATACAATCCCGAAAGATCAAAACTTGCTTCAACACCCACTTGCCCTAAAGTATATAAATACGGGTCAGGAGGGAAAAACATATAGTTTGGATATTTAAAATTATAATTCCCGAAGAACTGAATACTCGGATAATTATTTCCTTTGACAAGATTTAATTCGGTTTTTTTGATGGCAAGTTCCTGGCTTGAAATTCGCATTTCTTCATTTTGCAAAGCGTTATTTAAATACATTTCGTATGGATCTAAACCAGGCGTTTCATCAATATTTGCCGTTGTATCAATTGTGATTTCATCAGGTTCCGGCAATTGAAGTAAGGTTTTAAAATCATGAATCGCAATTTTGATGTTTTTTGAATTGGATAATGCATCAAGTTCTCGGTTCGAAAGCTGTAGCTCTGCTCGAAGAACCTCATTTTTAGTTACAATTCCGTGCTTTTGCATCGACTGCACTTCCTTTAATCGGTTTTGCTCTTCTTTGATGTTCTCTTCAATAATTTTTTGAAGTTGCATCATTTTATAAATTCCTAAATAAGTACCAATAACCTCCAATTCTATATCATTCTCAGTTTTCTCCTTTTTTATCTGAGCAATCTGATTTTCCTGATTTGCAATTTTAATCGCATTATTGATTTTGTTTCCAGCATAAATTGGCATTTTAAAAGAAGTTCCAACATCATAGATTTCAGGAATCGTATGAGTAACCTCTTTTTCTTTTAAGAAACCGCCTTTAAACTCGGTTAAATTGGTAATTCTGGAATATGCACCGCTCAATTCAATTTCAGGCAATCGAAGATTTTTATTTTCTTTGATGTTTTCTTCAGAAAGTTTTACTTCGAGTTGAGATTTGAGAATATTTCGGTTATTCTCTTTGGCAATTTTAATCGCTTCGTTTAACGAAATCGACTTTAATTCTTGCGCTTGTAAAATAGTAAATCCCAACAAAAACAAGGTAAAACAAGTTTTTTTGAAGAAATACTGTAGTGTGAAAATCTGTTTTTTAAAGAACATGACGACATAAATAAATTATGGTACAAAGTTCCTTTATTTTTTTATTGACTGATAATCATAAAAAGTCAATAACATATTCATTTCGGACAGATTATGTGTTTTTTGAAATTAACGATAAAACTTTAAGTAATTGATATTCAGATTAATATTAAAAAATTAAATTCATCGTATTTATAAAATATTTTCTCCATTCAAATAATCCGAAGGCCGTTGTCCGAGAATTTTAAAGAACGTATTACTAAAAGTCGGCACACTGCTATAGCCTACTTGCTGTGCGACTTCTTTGACTGAAAGCTTTCGTTCAAGCAACAGTTCAATTGCTTTCAAAATTCTCCTGATAGTATAATATTGAATAAATGACATTTTGAGATCTTTTTGAAACAAGCGATGCAAAGAGCGTTCACTAAATCCAAATTTATTTGCGACAACTGCAAACAAAATCGTTTCCCCGAGATTATTTTCAATATAACGCAGGATTTTAGCTAAACGAGCATCTTTTGGCTGTGGTAATTCTAATGGTAAATTCGTTAAACAAATTTGTGGCAATATGGCTTTTATGGCTTTTGCAATCACAAAATTGGGACTATTTTTTTTTAAATCGCCATTCCATTGGTTGGTAAAAAGCATCATTTGAAGCAACAGATTATTCACCGGATAAATACCTTCGCTTTGATAAAAAGTGTCTTCGCCTTTCTCCACAGGAAAATATAAATTTCGCATCATCACATTTTCAGACTTTGGATGAATGCTGTGCTCAATTCCGCTTGGAATCCAAATGAAATGTCTTGCTGGCAAAAAATACGTTTTAGTTTCAGTCGTTACAAAAACAACATCACCCTCAGCATATAGAAATTGAGCTTTATTGTGTTTGTGTGTCGGGATAAGTAATTCCCCCATCAAATCATGATGGCAATAAATGCTTTTTTTATCGGTATCAACTTTTTTGATGTAATATTTGTCGAATTGGTGCTTGGAGTCTTCCATTGAAATACTAATAAATATCGAAAAATGATTTAGATACTTTTGTTTATCAACTATAAATATAAGGAAGAAAATGACTTATTCAACTCCAAGAAAAAGTAAAAGACCTTCAACATTAATCACAAAAACTTTCCCTTTTTATAATACACTCTTCATTTACACATTCTACTATATCACCATAAACCCAGAATTTGGATTAAAATAAAAAGTACTTCAAAAAACAAAATTGCTCAATTATTCAATGCTATTTCATTAAAACAATACGAAATCGGAAAAAAATCTATTCAAAAAAATTAGAATTATTAAAAAAGGATAGACTAAAAAACAAAATCACATAAATTAAAAAATAATCACTCAAATGTCGATTTCGTCAACAATAATTTAATAACTTAGCATAGAAACTTGGTAAAATAGACCCTATTTCATAAAATTATTGATTATTTAATACTAGGGAAACATGATGAAACTGATGCCACAATTAAACCCAAAAGGTTGGGACGAAATGTTCTCCAATGAAGGAGTAAGAGATTCCTACGCTCAGGTTCTTCACACATTACAAAACCTAAATTCAGAAAGCCTAAATGATAAACAATTACAGGCATCGGATTTATTCATGAATCAAGGAATAACCTTTACCGTTTATAGCGATAACAATCAAGGAATAGAGCGAATCTTTCCCTTTGATATTATTCCGAGAATTATCACTAGCGCCGAGTGGAGCGAAGTAGAAACTGGAATTAAGCAACGGTTAAAAGCACTGAATTTATTTCTGGAAGATGTTTATAACGGACAGCATATTATAAAAGATGGCATAATCCCAGCTGCATTAGTTGCCTCTTGTCCTCATTACATACAGGAAGTTCACGGAATAAAAGTACCTCATAATATACATGTACACATTGCTGGAATTGACTTGATTCGAGGTGCAAAAGGAGAATTCTATGTTCTGGAAGACAATCTAAGATGTCCTAGTGGTGTGAGCTACATGCTGGAAAATAGAGAAATTACAAAACGTATTTTCCCTGATATGCTCGCTACCAATAAAGTAAACACTGTTGGGAATTATCCAAATATATTTCACAATATATTGATTTCACTTTCGCCCCGAAATGTATCCAAACCTAATGTAGTACTGCTTACGCCTGGTGTTTATAATTCGGCCTATTATGAGCATACTTTTTTAGCAAGACAGATGGGAATTCCTCTTGTAGAAGGACGAGATTTAGTAGTCAATAACAACAAAGTGTTTATGAAAACTACTTCAGGTTTACAGCAAGTAGATGTTATTTATAGACGTTTAGATGATGACTATTTAGATCCATTGGTTTTTAAACCAGATAGTACTCTAGGTGTACCAGGTCTTATAAGCGCTTATCGTCACGGAACAGTCGCTTTAGTAAACGCTGTTGGTAATGGAGTAGCCGATGACAAAGCGGTATATGCTTATGTTCCTGATATGATTAAATATTATCTTAACGAAGAACCTATACTTAAAAATGTTCCAACATACCAAATGGAAAACAAAGATGAAAGAGAATTAGTATTTGCCGATATGGAAAATATGGTAATCAAAGAAACCAATGGAAGTGGCGGATACGGAATGATTATGGGAAATAAAGCAACCCAAGAAGAACTTGAAAATGGAAAAATAGCCATTCTGGCCAATCCAAGAAATTTTATAGCACAGCCGATTATTCAACTAAGCACAGTCCCTTGCTTAATAGATGGTCAATTGAAATTACGCCATGTTGATTTAAGACCTTATGCTTTATGCGGACCCAATGGAGTAGAAATTGTGCCTGGAGGACTTACTCGAGTCGCACTAACCGAAGGTTCATTGGTCGTAAACTCGTCTCAAGGAGGAGGAAGTAAAGACACTTGGATCATAAAGTAATTTCGTTTTAATTTTTAAAATGAATCAAAATGGAAAAGAATCGAACAAACCCAGAAAAAAACGAAAGCACAAAATTTGCTTTCTTACCAGAAATGGTTTTAGAACATTTAAGCCATTCAGAACCTACAGAATTCAAAGCAATTCCTAATGATGAAACATCAAATGTAACAATATCACAAACTATTGTTTTTGATCCCCTTGCTGATCCTTTCGATGGAATAAATATCGAAATAGAACCAAGTAAAAAAAAAGCGAAAAAAGTAAAAAAGGCAAAAATAAAATTTACTGAAACGGTGACTGTACCCAAATTAGAAACCATTACAACCACTACATCGGAAAATAAAATCATACAATTTGTAAAGAAAATCAAATTGAACTTTTTAAATTTTTAAATAACATCCATGAAATCGTCATTAAAACAAGTTCGCAACAAACATAGACGATATCAATAAAAGTATAACAAATAAATTTTATAACTATGAAAGCAATTATGACAAGTGGAGTTACAAACGGGATGTTTTTACTCAACAAATACACAGAAAACTCAATCATTTTAAATCATTCGATGAAAAAAGAAATGCCAATTAGCATGAATTCTCAAAATCCAATTATAGAATCCATCATCGAAACTATAGTTGAACCGATTATTTACAAATGCTAGAAAAAAAATGAATACAGCTTTAATTTTCTTCTGATGTATCATGCCATTTGGAACCATACATCAGAAGAAAATACTATCGTGCGATTTCTAAAAATCAAATGTTATTTATCTCAATTTTAAAAATCGATTCAAATGAAAGCAAATATGCTAAGTCGAGTTGCAGACGGAATGTTCTGGCTCAATAGATATATGGAAAGAACTGACGGCATGTTGCTTACTCTTAACACAAGCTACATCCTATCATTTGACAAAGAAACCGATGATTGTCAAGGTTACAAACCGCTATTAAATTACTATACCAATTTAACTTACGACCAAATAGAAGAAGTACAAAACGATACCGCCTTTGTTTTGAAATATATTATTTGCGATAGTCAAAATCATAATTCGGTTAAAAATCTGGTTGTAAAAGCACGTGAAAACGCTAGAGGATCGCAAGATAAAATTACCAAAGAACTTTGGGAACACATCAATTCACTCTACCACTATATGAATTCACCAGAACTTCCTAAAAAACTAGAAAGCTCCGATGCATTGAAGGTTGTAAACAAACTCAATAAAGAATTATTACTCTACAATGGTATTTTTCATGTTACTATGCCTAGAGGACTCGGCTGGAGTTTTTCTAGCATCGGAAAACTAATCGAACGATGCCTGCAAACCATATCCATGACACAGGCATATTACATTCCAATCAACTACAATTTGGACGGAAACGAAGATGTAATGTACTGGAAAAGGCTATTGCTCTCTTTATCTGGTTATGAATTATATCTAAAAAGCTACAGCAACATTAAACATAACAGAAAAATTGTTGAGCATGTTATTTTTAATCAAGATTTTGCTCATTCTGTAATTTTTACTTTAGACTTAATCAATAAATACTTAGATTGCCTTGTAAAAGACAGCGAGTTAAGTGAAACCAGAACATTGTACAATCAATTTGGAAGGTTAAAAAGTTACATTGCCTACACAGATTACCATCACATGACAAACAAACAATTAGAAGAGGTTTTAGAAACCACAAAAACACAGCTCAATCAATTTTCTGTCGATTTTTCAAAATTATTTTTCTCCTATACTTAGATCTTATGGCAATATTTAAAATAATACATATCACTAAATACCAATACACTTGGCCCATAAAAGAAAGTATAAACGAAATCCGACTATTCCCACATCACTTTAAGGATCAAGATGTTCTTGATCATCAACTCTTAATTTCTCATGATCCAGAAATAGAGTATTTTCGAGATTATTATGGCAATCGCGTAGCGAATTTCAATAATCTGGCATCACATAATGAAATGACAATCGAATCCCGAATGACAGTTCGAGTGAGCCATTCGCTCAAAATTCCAGAAATCGAAACGACTACCCCAAAAGATCTACAGGAAGAAAAAAACAATGACATTACCTTATTAAGACTTAGCTATCCTGAAACAATCACAAAGCAACAGGATATCGACGATATTTTGGCAACATTTGATGTAGAAAACAACTCTATTATTGCCATCGCCCAATTATGCAATGCATATATATTTAATAATTTTACCTACACCAAAGGAATTACGAATATACAAACAACGATTGATGAGATTTTAGAATTAAAAAAAGGGGTTTGTCAAGATTTTGCACATGTTTTACTCCAATTTTTAAGAACTGCTGGTATTCCTTCCAGATATGTAAGCGGCTATGTTTGTCCTAATGAAAGCGGACTCAGAGGAGAAGGTGCCACGCATGCCTGGGTCGAAATTTATTCTCCAACTCAAGGATGGCTAGGACTTGATCCAACCAATAATATTTGGACCATGGACAACCATGTGAAACTGTCTGTAGGACGAAATTTTTATGATTGTACTCTAATTAAAGGTACTTTCAAAGGATTGGCAAGACAAACATTATCTGTCAGTGTTTCTATAGGATATGAAGATGGTCGTCATTATGAGGAAATGAATGATGTTCAACTCGAAGAAATGCCTCAAGAAATAAATGAGCAAATAAGTTATATTGAGCAGCAACAACAGCAACAACAGTAAAACAGTTTCTAAGTTACTGAGAATCTAAGATTATAAGCTCCCTAAAATAAAACAGAATCAAGAAAAAAACTTAACCTCTCAGCAACTTAAAAGTCAAATTTGAGTTGCACGACGATAGTTTTCTTGATTTCGGTATTCAAATTGCTTAAAGAAATCCCTAGTAATCGTACCGAATCTTTCATTCTTTCTTGGTACAATAACTCCTTAACTGTTTCTAAAATTAATGCTTTATCCGAAATAAAATAAGGCATAGTTTTACTGCGGGTTTGTTGTGTAAAATCGCTATATTTAATTTTAAGAGTAACTGTTTTACCAGAAATTTTATGCTTTTTTAAACGGCGCTCCAATTCAGCTGCTATTTTATCGAGTTTATCCACCATGAATATTTCGGAAGATAGGTTGCTGTCAAAAGTATATTCGGCAGCTACTGATTTGGCAATTCGATTTGATTTTACTTCACTATTGTGAATACCACGAACAACATTATAATAAAAGCCTCCAGATTTGCCAAAATGCTTTTCGAGAAATTCAATTGGTCTGTTTTTAAGATCTAAACCAGTAAAAATTCCAAGCTGAAACATTTTTTCGGCAGTAACCTTCCCTACTCCATAGAATTTTTGAATAGGTAATTGCTCTAAGAAAGCAATAACTTCATCTGGATTAACCGTTTTTTGACCGTTGGGCTTATTATAATCGCTGGCAATTTTGGCAACAAATTTATTTACAGAAATCCCAGCCGAAGCAGTTAAACCCACTTCATTAAATATTCGTAATCTAATTTCTTGTGCCAATAAAGTGGCACTGGGATTTCCTTTTTTATTTTTGGTTACATCCAAATAAGCTTCGTCTAGCGAAAGAGGCTCAACCAAATCGGTATAGTCATGAAAAATCTTGTGGATTTGTTTGGAAATTTCTTTGTATCGATCAAAACGCGGTTTTACAAAGATAAGTTCAGGACAATTTTTTTTGGCCAAAACTCCACTTATAGCAGAACGAACTCCAAACTTTCGAGCTTCATAACTAGCTGCTGAAACTACTCCACGATTTTCGGCACCGCCAACTGCAATCGGTTTTCCCCGCAGTTCAGGGTTATCCATTTGCTCTACCGAAGCATAGAAAGCATCCATATCGATGTGAATTATTTTTCTATTGAGAGTTGGTTCGGACATGAGACAAATTTATGCAAATTATCATTTTAAAATCTGCAAAAAATACCTTATGTTTAACATCTTAATAGCTACCAAAAATGAATACAAAACTACTTATCTCTGCATTTCTTTTTCCTGTTTTACTTTGGAGTCAAAACAACAATGGTAATGTAAGCCGAACCTATTATAAAGATGGTATGACGCAAATGGAATTGTGGCGAGGTGATGATAAGCTAATGGACAGCCTCAAAACCTATTATTCTAATGGCAAGTTAAATGAGGTATTTTATTATGATGAAAAAGGATTGAAAAATGCTGATAGTTATCAATTTGATGACCAAGGCGACAAACTTGTAACTTGGACATTTGCTCATGGAAAACTCATTAACAGAACAAATCATAAATTACCTTTCAACAATGTTAATAAGGAAATCGTACAAGAAACACTGAAATCACTGAACGAATTAAATGCAAGAACCAATTATAATCCAACCACTATATCCGATATTTACAAAAGAGGACACTTACAATACCGTTTGGGAAATACGACTTTAGCTCTTAATGACATTAAAAGAACCGAATTACTTTTAGACAATCTTTCAAAAAACACAAAAGGAAAACCATCGGATTCCGCTAGTGTAAAGATTGACAAATTCAAAGCGCATCTATATGATTTGTTAGCCAATCTCTATACAGGTCTCGAACAAAAAAACATGGCGGCAAATTACTTTTACAAAGCGATGATTGCCGCGCCGAAAGACTTGAGAATCTTATACAATTTTGCTAATCACTTGCAAGTCACAAAATCTGATGATTTAGCACTTTTTTATTTGAAAAAAATATTGGCTGAAAACCCCAATTTCGGTTTCGCAAGATTATCGATTGCCAGGATATATTCTGATACCGGTGAATATGAAAAAGCATTGGAAAACATCAATGTTGCTTTTCAAAGAGAAGATGCCATCAAAAAAGGATCTACTGGCTGGACTGGTAGGGATTTAAGAACAACCCGAGGTTTAATCTACCATAAACTTGGCCAGTCAGAAAAAGGAATTGCCGACTTGAAAGAAGCTTTACGAATCAATGATAAAAATTCGTATGCAATGAAAAATTTAGGTATTATTTACTTGGATCAAAAAAAATATAATGAAGCCTGCGAATTATTCGAAAAAGCAAAAAAACTCAATTACGCTTTAGTTTTTGATGAAAATGACCTTGACCCTTTATTACAAAGTGCCTGTAACAACGTACAAACAGAAATAGTCATTGAAAAACCCAAAGCATTTGTTTATCCAAATCCTGCAACAACAGTAATTACTATTCATAATTATGATTTCAAAATATTCGATTTTGAATTTTTTGATTTCGAAAGCAATTCTGTTTTACGTGGTAAAACTACAGATGGCAGTATTGATGTTTCTCGATTAAATTCAGGTTTTTATATCCTTAAAATTTTCAATACTAATTCTCCTCAAACTTTTAAAATAATTAAAGAATAATATTTAGCACATGATAGAAATAGAAAGAAAATTTTTGGTCACTTCGGATGCATTTAAGGCAGAAGCTTTTGCTCAAAACAGAATAAAACAAGGATATTTGAGTTCAGTACCCGAAAGAACCGTTCGAGTGCGCATAAAAGGCGAAAAAGGCTTTTTGACCATAAAAGGAATTTCTAACGATTCGGGTTTATCTCGTTTTGAATGGGAAAAAGAAATTCCAGTTAACGAAGCCGAGAAATTAATACTTTTATGCGAAGCAGGTGTGATTGACAAAACGAGATTTGAAGTCAAATCAGGAAATCATACTATAGAAATTGACGAGTTTTATGGCGAAAACGAAGGCTTAATTATGGCTGAAATTGAATTGAAATCAGAAACAGAATCCTTTGAAAAACCTGTTTGGTTGGGTCAAGAAGTAACCAATGACAAAAGATATTACAATTCGTATTTAAGCAACAATCCTTTTAAAAAATGGTGATAATTGAGTGATTAGTCATTAACTAATAACTTATGTTAGCTTTTGACTAACTACTAAAGCTATTTTCTCAATTCCTCAATTTTTACAATTACTGCACCGCTACTTTTATTGGAAGCAATATCCATAAAAGCTTTTTTACTCAAATCGATTTCTCTTCCTCTTGCAAACGGACCTCTATCGATTACCTCTACGATTACCGATTTATTATTGGCTTCATTAGTAATTCTAAGTTTTGTTCCAAAAGGGAATTTTCTATGTGCTGCACTTAACTTACTATTGTCAAATCGCTTTCCACTTGACGTCTTTTTACCATTAAATTTATCATGGTAATAAGAGGCATGTGCATTTTTTTTGAATAGGACAAACTTTCCAGTTTCAACAATTACAGTATCCGGGGCGATAGCAACTGGTTCAACAACTTTTTCTACTGGCTTAGTAGCTTTTTTTACAGTGTCTTTATTAATGGAAAATTTTTTGCTGTTTATAATAGAACTTTGACTACTTACTATACCAATGTTGGCCAGTAAAAATAAAAGTGTGATTATTTTTTTCATTTATAGTTTATTAGGTGAAACTTTGAATTGCAAAAAACTTATTGGTAAAAAAAGCCCTTTTCAGGACTTTTCAAATGGTTTTAAAACCATAAGGACCAAGGAATTCTACTTAAAATAAGCACTAATCCTAAACCGTAAAATATTGAGAAAGTTTTAAATTTTGATTCGCTTGTTGTTAATTTTTTATGTTTTGACCAACCAATTGTAATTAGAGTAATAGCAATTAGATTAATTAACGGGTGTTCTAATGAAGTCAAACGTAAAGCTTTATCCGACATTTGTCCAAGAGAATCTAGACCTAATGGAGACACAAAATATAAGATTAAACCAATCAATAATTGAACGTGTGTTCCAATTAATCCAAATAAAGCAATTTTTCTGTCTTTTAAGGTAAATTCTTTTTTGGAAGACATTCCTATTATGGCATTAATAACTGCTATAACTAGTACTAACAGTGCAACATAAGCCCAACCCGAATGAAATTTTTGTAAAATAGAATACATAAATAGTTTTTTAATTTAAACAAATATAACAAAAAAGGGCATAAAAAAACGGCATTTAACTAAAAGTCAATGCCGTTTTTTAAAATTTATTTAGATTCTAAATATTTAGAAATCGAAACGTAAACTAAAATTCCAAGTTCTTCCAAATCCAAAGAAAACTTGGTTAGCAGTTGCAAGACCACGATAAATCAAACCATTAGAAGTATAAGTCCCCTTTGATCCCGCTGGTTGTCCAGTTGCTACAGGAAGATTATCATCAGCAAAAATGTTAGATTTAGATTCAGCTATATAAACTTCGTCAAAAACGTTGTTTACATTTAATCTGAAATTCACTGAATTGTCTTTGTGTTTACCTACAAGTATTTTATATGAAATTCCTGCATCAACCAATCCGTAAGAAGGAAGTTCTAAAGATCCTTTATTAGTTGGAGAATCGAATTTAGTAGGATCAATAGAAGCATACAAATTATTATTATAGTTGTAGTTTGCGTCTAAAGTAACTCTTTCCAAAATTTCGTAAGAAGCACCTAAAGAAGCTGTCATTTGAGCCGCATCACCAACTTTTACATTATCCAAATACAAAATACCCGAACTTAAAACCGTATTGTTTTGGTCAAATTTAGTACTCTTAGCTTCCCCTGAATACTCCCAGTTCCCATAAGAGAACATACCGTTTATTTTAAGCTTATCAGTAATTCTTGAATTTGCCTCCAATTCTACACCGGTATGCATTTCATTAATTCCTTGAAAATCAAAATAACCGCCTGGATTTGCAGCTGTTGCTGGATCATTATATCTATAATTTCTATCTTTCCAAGTAGTGTAGTAATAGTTAAGATTTACGTTAACAATTTTAGAACGATATCCATATCCACCTTCAACACCTAATATTTTCTCATTTGTCAAATTTGGATTTACAACTGATTTATTGTTTGGATAAACCGCGTTGAAGAATGGCTGTTTCGAATAATAACCTGCGTTAGCAAATACATTATGATGCTCGTTAATATTGTAGTTTGCACCTCCTTTTACGTTTCCTCCAAGAATATTTTCGAAAGATGTTTTTGAAAGCGGATCGGTAGTTTTATAAATAAATGAATCTATTCTTTGAAAAGCTTGATTTGAAACCGCACCCTGAATGAAAGCAGTCAAATTATCGTTAGAATATTCCATTTGAGTAAATGCTCCAAGCCAATTTACTTTACTGTCATTATGGAATCCTATTTTCTCAACATTGTCTGAATTTGACCAAGCATTCCAAGGAGCAGATACAGAATATGTTTCGCTTAAATATCTCCCTTGTGGTTGAAAATTAACATTTTTGTTGTCATAAAAAACACTACCACCCAATAAATCATTTACGTTTTGATAATGACGCCCAAAATAAGTTCTTGCATCAAGTCCAATATCCCAAGTTAAGTTTGTAGTAATTTTTTTGTCCAAATTAACAACACCACCATACCAGTTGTGTTCGTTTGATGACATAATTCTTGAAATACCAGCTGATGAAGCAGGAGCCCCTCCAGGAAAACCAGAAGCATCGTTTGCCATAGCTCCAGCATTTGCAGAGTTCACAAACTGTCCATTCAGCATAGTTCTTTTAACGAAAGCTCCAGTTGGAACACCATCAGTATAGTATTGAATAGGCTTCCCTGTATTGTAAGCGTATATTTTATCATAATCTATAGTTCCATCTGCTTTTTTGAAAGAGGCATCAGTAGAAAATTTACCGTTAACACCTCCAGTAGGAGCACTTCCGCCACCACGACCCCAAGAACCATAAACAACCGTTGAAAGTTTTGTTGTTTCATTTATGGCATAATCCCAGTTTAAACTCATGACCGGTTTTTGAAAAAAGTTTCTTCTCATATTATACACTTCCCCATTAAGCATTCCCCAATCAGAATTGTATTTTGTGTTTGGATCGTCAAGTGATCCATATTTTTGGTAAGTTGCGATAGTGATATTAGAATATCTTTGGTTATGCCATTGTGGTGCACCAGTAAATGTAAACTGAAAATCGTGCTTTTTATTTTTTGTTTGGTATCCCAATCCAATATAATAATTATGAGCATCAAATTCTGTACCATCGATATAACCATCTCCCATAGTATGGCTGTATAATATAGAAGCAGAAAGACCATTTTCTAAAACTCCAGTATTGTATGACACTTGAGTTTTAAAATAATTTGCGTTTCCAAAAGTAGAACCAATAGAACCACCTTCTTTTTGTTCTGAAGTTTTTGTAACAATATTTATTGTTCCTCCTACTGAAGAAATTGCTAATTTTGAAGAACCTAATCCTCTTTGTACCTGCATTGCAGAAGTTACATCAGATAAACCTGCCCAGTTACTCCAGTAAACAGAACTGTTTTCCATGTCATTAACAGGCATACCATTAATCATCACGGCGATGTTTTTTTGATCAAAACCACGAATATTGATTCTTGAATCTCCAAAACCTCCACCACCTTTTGTTGCATATACAGATGGCGTATTTTTTAAAATTTCAGGAAATTCTTGAGTTCCCAATTTTTGTTGAATTTCACTTGCTTTAATGGTCGAAACAGCAACAGGTGTTTTTCTGTCTTTTGCAACGTCCATAATAGACGACTTAACCACAATTTCGTCCAATTGATTTGAATCAGAAACCAAAACTATAGTACCTAAATTAGCAGTACCTTTTTCCGAAATAGTAAAATCAACAGTTTGATTTACAAAACCAATGTACGAAATAATCAATTGCCCAGAGTTCTTATTAGAATCAATGGTAAATTTACCATCATAACCAGTCGAAACACTAGTTGAAGTACCTTTAATAGCAACATTTGCCCCAGGTAACGAACCTTGCCCATCAGTAATAGTTCCTGTAATTTTTCCTTGCGAAAATACAGTTGAAACCATCAAAAACAGTAATCCAGAGAGTAACCAATTTTTCATTGTTTTCATTCTTGTTAGTTTAAATATTTTTGGCAAAATTATAACATTTCAATGAATTAATGTTAACAATACTTTAAGAAATTACACATTTTAGTATTCACGCATACTAAATAAACATATTAATATTTATTAATTAATTTTTTAATTTTTTATTAAAATTTAAGTCAAAAAACAAACAATATAATAATGAAAAATTAAGAAACAATACTTTTGTTTTGAATTATTTAAAAAAATATACATTTTCATCCATAAAAAAAGCCTAGATTTTCAAATATCTAGGCTTTTTCAATTTTTCAACTATTGTAAGATTCTACTTATTCTCTAAATAGTGATTCAACAAAAATGTAGTAGAACTATCATGGTTTTTAACTTGCTTAGTATGAATTTCGTCTAATATTGAATTAGCCAATTGTTTTCCAAGTTCAACTCCCCATTGATCAAAACTGAAGATATTCCAAATAAAACCTTGTACAAAAATTTTATGCTCATACATCGCAATCAAAGAACCCAATGATTTTGGTGTCAATTTTTGAATCAAAATAGTATTCGTAGGTTTATTTCCTGCAAACACTTTAAACGGCAAAAGAACACTTGCTTTCTCTGCACTTAATCCTTGTTTGTCAAATTCTGCCTGTACTTGTTCTTGAGACTTTCCATTCATCAAAGCTTCAGTCTGTGCAAAAAAGTTTGACATTAATTTATCATGATGGTCTTCATCTCCATATAAAGGTTTTACAAACCCAATAAAATCAGAAGGAATCAATTTTGTTCCTTGATGAATTAACTGAAAAAAGGCATGTTGTGCATTAGTCCCTGGTTCTCCCCAAATAATGGTTCCCGTTTCATAATTAACTGGCTTTCCATCACGACCTACACTTTTACCATTACTTTCCATTGTTCCTTGTTGTAAATAAGGAGCTAATTTTTGCAAATATTGTGTGTAAGGAATTAAAGCTTCACTCTCGGCACCAAAGAAATTATTGTACCAAACACTTAATAAAGCTAGCGTTACTGGAATGTTTTGGTCGAAATCAGCAGATTTGAAATGCTCGTCCATTTCATTGGCACCACTTAATAAGTCATTGAAATTATCAAAACCAACTGCTAAACTTATAGAAAGTCCCACAGCACTCCATAAAGAAAAACGTCCTCCAACCCAGTCCCACATAGGGAATACGTTTTCTGGATTAATTCCAAATTCAGTTACTTTTTGAATATTAGTAGAAACTGCCACAAAGTGTTTAGCAACATCTTCTTGTTTAGCTGATTTTAAAAACCAAGCTTTAATAGTTTCAGAATTAGTTAAAGTTTCCTGAGTCGTAAAAGTCTTAGAAACAATTACAAATAAAGTAGTTTCAGGATTTAACTTTTTGATAATTTCATTTACGTGATCCCCATCAACATTAGATGCAAAATGTACGTTTAAATGATTTTTATAATATTGCAATGCTTCAACAGCCATAACTGGTCCTAAATCAGAACCACCGATACCAATATTTACAATATCAGTAAAAGGTTTTCCAGTATATCCAGTTCTTTGCCCCGAAGTAACTTCGTTTGTAAACGCTTTTACTTTATTTTTTACTTCATATACTTCTGGCACGACATTCACACCATCCACATTGATTACAGCCGATTCGTCAGCTCGTAAAGCTGTGTGCAAAACAGCTCTATTCTCTGTTTGATTGATAATTGCTCCTCCAAAATAATCAGCAATAGCACTTTTCAATCCTGTTTCGTTTGCCAATTCAAGCAACAAATCGATTGTTTCCTGAGTAATTCTGTTTTTAGAATAATCTACTAAAAAATCATTCCACTTCAAATTAAATTTTTGGGTTCTTGAAGAGTCGGCTTGAAACATTGCTGTCATAGAAGCCTTTTGTATTTCGGTATAATGTGCTTGAAGTTTTTTCCAAGCTAAAGTTTCGGTTGGGTTTATAGTATTTAAAGCCATTTTATTCTTGTTTTTTATGTTGCACAAACTTACTGAATTAAGTTTGAATGGACTAAAATCAGACAATTATATAACAATATAATAGTAAAACAAGAGAACAATTAACTTGATTTAAAAACTCTAAACTTCCCTTTTATAGATTAGAAACACTATCTAATTCGAATTTTAAAGGCTCTATTTGCTTCAAAAATCTTTCCTTATTTTTTGAACTCATAGGTTCTCCGTTAGGTAATTTGAGTCTTAAAGCATCTACCTGAACTCCATTTTTCCAAAATCTATAGCAAACATGAGGTCCTGTTGCTAATCCTGTACTACCCACCAATCCAATGGTTTGCCCTTGAGTTACATGTTGTCCTCGTCTTACTAATATGCGAGACATGTGTAAATATTGAGTTGAGTATACTTTATTGTGTTTTACTTTTACGAAGTTTCCATTCCCAGCAGTATAGCCGGTTTGTTCTACAATTCCGGCTGCAGTAGTTGAAATTGGTGTTCCATAAGGCGCCGCATAATCAGTTCCTTTATGAGCTTTCCATATTTGTTGTACTGGATGAAAACGATTGGAACTAAAATGAGAGGTAATATGACTGAATTTAATTGGTGTTTTAAGAAAGAAATTTTTCAACGTTTTTCCATCTTCATCATAATAATCCATTCTGCCAGAACCTGGGTTTTGTTCAAATGGAAAAGCATAAATAATTTTACCTTTATACTCGAAGAAAGCAGCTTGTAAACTATCAACTCCATCATAAATAGAATCATTAATATAGCGCTCTGTAAAAGTCAGACCAAATCGATCGCCTTTTTTAACTTTAAAGAAATCGATAGACCAAGCAAAAATCTTTGAAATTCTACTAGCCAGTGCTCCTTCAACTTTGGCTCCTTCAAGCGTTTCGGATAAAGAACCTTTTAATATACCTCCAATTGTTCTGCGTTTTAAGGTCAATGGTTTCGTCTTTTTGAAAGCCTTTGCAATAGAATCTCTTAAATCAACTACATAATAATGTAAAGCATCGGGTTGGTATATAAAAACATCAAGAGTATTGGTTTTATTTTTAGAACGAAGCAGTGTATAATGTTTATTTACTCGAATAGTACGAACATCAAAAGTATCTCTTACTTGCGCAACAATGTCAAATACTTTTTTGTCTCCAATATTTTGATTTTGCAAAATACTGCCAAATGTGTCTCCTGATTTTACAGAATCCTGAACAACATTAAAATCCGAAAATTTAAATCCAAAATCACTTTTTTTAGATTTTGGAATCACTTGATTTTCCACAAAATCTCCGCTTTTATTACAGGAAATAATGGAAAAAAGCACTACTACAATTACAATTATCTGCTTCAAGTTACCTTTTTTTATTTTTATATTTCTACTCCCCAATTAGCCAATTCTTCCTCGCTCCAAAGCTCGGGGAAGAAAATTCTTCTTTGATATTTAGGATGCATGTATTTTTTCCAATCACTTCCACCAGTAGCTTCGCCGTCACCTTTACCGTTGTCTATATATTTTCTGGCTGCATTTAAATGCCCCATTACCCAAATAACATTTACTGTATGATCGTAATGACGCATCGCTTTTATTAATGCCTCGTTTTCACGGTCAGAATCTGGTAATTGTTTAAATTTTTGCCAAAGATTTATCGTGTTGTATTCTTTCATTTGTGTTATAAATGACGCTTTGTATTTACGCTCAAATTCTAACAACAAATAAGACTTCTCCCCAGTTTGATGATCCTTTCCTGCAGCTTGCCAATACATATGGTCTAAAGCATGCTCATAAGGTGTGTTTCTATCAATAGTTGATCGAAAGCGGTAATCGATAAGATTGATTAAATCTGTCGAAGCAATCTCTATCATTCTATATTGTGCACTTTGAAAACCGCTTGCTGGAGTAAGTGTATTTCTAAATTTCATGTATTGTTCTACTTCAATACCATCACCCATAATATCAAAAGAAGTAGTAAGCATATCGAAGTAACGGCTGATTCTCATTAACCTTTCAGTAAAAAAATCAGTAGTCAAATTTTCAGCATAGGAGATTTGATGCATTTCCCAAAGTATCATTTTAAAAAGCAATTCATTGACTTGATGATACATGATAAAAACCATTTCATCTGGCAATGTTGTTCTTTGAATTTGCAAATTCAATAACGCATCAGTTTGTATATAATCCCAATATGTTATTGGTTTTGACCAAAGCAATCCTTCAAGATGCGTTTCCGTTTTTTGATTAATCTGTTGGAATTTTTGATCAATTTCTTCTAAAATTGATGCTGTGGTATCGTTTATTGTCATTTTAACTTTACTTTAAACGGATTATTTAATCCCCTGTATTCTTCCAAATCAGCTTTAATAGACCCTACCAAAAGTGTTGCTTTTATTCGAATAGGTATCTTATTATAGTCGTCTGAGATCCATATTGTTAAACTTTCCTGCTCCTTAAATATACGGCCAGACTGCACCAAAGGTCTAAAAATCATGGTAGAAACAACTCCAAATTTAGTTTTAATATCTTCTCTCCCGATAAATTTTAACTTAAATTTTGTAATCTCTCCATCAAAAAACATGTCGATAATAACAGATTCCCCCGCTTTGATTTTGTTTATGTTAGGATAATTTCGCAGATAATAAAAAGAAGAAAGAATATCTTGGGCATTATTAGGAAAATCGAAGGCTTTTTCAGTTTTATGTTTATAATCTTTTACCAAAATTCTATTGGTCCGTTGATTAAAAAACCCTTCTTGATTTTTGGTATAGCCACCTTCATTAATTTTCCGAACAAAACGGTATGGATTCCTGGTGTCTTTGTCTATATAGCTTTCATAGACATCTTCAACTTCAAAAAAGAATTTGGTCATACCTGTAGAATACCCTTTACCAATAACATGAAAAACAGGCTGATTGTTTAGTGTTTCATCTTTAACTTCTAGAGATGCATAACCTGCATTTATTAATCCATAATGCACTCTAAATTTCAAAAATTCAGCTCCTGCAAAAGCCTCTTCCTTTTCTGTATCGAAACCTAAAGTGATGATCACTAACAAGAAAACTATAATTTTTTTCATTGGATTCGATCTATTATAAAAATAATTCCAAAAGTATTAAAACAAAAAAACTCAGTCAAGTTAATGACTGAGTTTTTATGCTATTAACTAACCAAAAAACTATAAATTATGAAAATTTATATGAAACTCGGAAGGAAACCACCCCTTCCTAATTTGCGAGTGCAAAGATATTGTATAAATCAAGTTATTTTTAATAAAAATCCAAGTTTAACACAACAATTGCAATTTTAAGGATTCGTTAACTATAATTTTTTTTGATAATGCAAAAAAAAGTAATTTTTAT
Organism: Flavobacterium sp. WC2509; assembly: GCF_052683105.1. Lineage (NCBI taxonomy): Bacteria > Pseudomonadati > Bacteroidota > Flavobacteriia > Flavobacteriales > Flavobacteriaceae > Flavobacterium > Flavobacterium sp. WC2509. The sequence continues at coordinate 2,033,268 of NZ_JBQZFG010000001.1, forward strand.
AGCGTTCCTCGCAATTGCTGCTCACGTTCAATAGATTCAAAAAGCGCTTTAAAGTTCCCAGCACCAAATCCTTTGGCTCCCATCCTCTGAATAATTTCAAAAAATAAAGTCGGTCTGTCTTGTACGGGTTTGGTGAAAATTTGCAATAAATAACCATCTTCGTCTGCATCTACCATAATGGCTAATTTTTCAATTTCGTTCAAATCTTCTTTCATCATTTCCATGTGCGCTCCCAATCGTTCGGGGATTGCTTCATAATAGGTATGCGGTGGTGAAGATAAAAACTCCACACCTCTTGCTTTTAATTGTGAAACCGTTTTTATAATATCGTCTGTAGCGATGGCGATATGCTGAATTCCTGGGCCTCCATAGAAATCTAAGTATTCTTCAATTTGTGATTTTTTCTTTCCTTTGGCAGGTTCATTGATTGGGAATTTGATTCTTCCGTTTCCGTTTGACATCACTTTACTCATCAAAGCTGAATATTCGGTATTGATTTGTTTGTCATCAAAAGAAAGGAAATTTACAAATCCCATTACGTCTTCGTAGAATTTTACCCAAGTGTTCATTTCGTTCCAACCTACATTTCCTACCATGTGATCTATATATTTTAGACCTGTCGGTTCCGGATTATAATCGGATTTCCACTCTTTGTATCCCGGCAGAAAAACTCCATTGTAATTTTTTCTTTCAACAAAAACATGAACGGTTTCACCATACGTATAGATCCCAGAACGAATCACTTCGCCAAATTCATCTTTTTCCACTGTTGGCTCCATAAAAGAACGCGCACCGCGTTTCATCGTTTCTTCATAAGCACTTCTTGCATCTTCTACCCAAAGCGCAGCTACTTTTACTCCATCGCCATGTTTTTTTAAATGGTCGTGAATAGGCGAATCTTGTGTTAAAGGAGTAGTTAAGACAATTCGAATTTTGTCTTGTTTTAATACATAAGATGTTTTGTCTTTTACTCCTGTTTCTAGTCCTGCATATGCCAATGATTGATAACCAAAAGCGGTTTTATAATAATGCGCCGATTGTTTTGCATTGCCAACGTAGAATTCGACATAATCTGTTCCTAAAAGCGGAAGGAAATCCTGCGCTCCTTCGAATATTTTTTCTAATCCGTATTCTACTGGTTTTATTTCTTTACTCATGATTTTATTTGTTTAATCGAATAGTCGTTAAATTGATTCACCAAAATGTTGATGATTACGCTAAAGCCCTAGCCCTGATAGCAGTGAAAATCCTTTTTTGAGGTTTTTTCAACCGAAAAAAAGATTGCAACGGATAGCAGGAAATAGCTCCTAATTAATTTATTACATGTGATTGCTTTAAATTGATATACCAAATGTCATATACTAAATGTGATTGCTTCGTTCCTCGCAATGACTACTCCACCCAAGATTTATAATACTGTCCATCATCAATACCCATCGCTTCTTCGGTTACCATAAGAGGATGAAAAGTATCGATCATTACCGCTAATTCCTGAGTTTCTTTGTGTCCGATACTGCGTTCCATTGCGCCTGGTGCAGGTCCGTGAGGGATTCCTTTTGGGTGCAGTGTAATATGTCCTTGCTCGATATTGTTGCGGCTCATAAAATCGCCATCTACATAATACAACACTTCGTCACTGTCTATATTACTATGATTGTAAGGTGCTGGAATGGATTTTGGATGATAATCGTACAGTCTTGGAACAAAAGAACAAACCACAAAAGTGCTCGTTTCGAATGTTTGATGCACTGGCGGCGGTTGATGCACACGCCCAGTTATAGGTTCGAAATTGTGAATGCTGAAACCATAAGGAAAATTGTAGCCATCCCAGCCGACAACATCGAAAGGATGTGTAGCATAAATCATTTCATGAATCATTCCTTCTTTTTTTATTTTGATAATGAAATCTCCTTTTTCATCATGTGATTCTAATTCGTTCGGTAAAATAAAATCACGTTCGCAAAACGGTGAATGTTCCAAATGTTGCCCAGATGCATTTTTATATCTTTTTGGCGTATAAAAAGGCGAATGCGATTCTACATAAAACAAACGATTTTCTTCGGAATCAAATTCTATTTGATAAATAATTCCGCGGGGTATAATCAAATAATCTCCATATTCGAAAGGAATATTCCCAAGCATAGTTCGAAGTTTTCCTTTGCCTTTGTGTATGAAAATCATTTCATCGGCATCGGCATTTTTATAGAAATAATTGGTTAATGATTTTCTGGGTGCTGCCAGCCCGATGATGCAGTCTCTATTAACCAACATGGCTTTACGGCTTTCTAAAAAATCATCTTCGGGTTTCAATTCGAAGCCTTTCAACAATAATGATTTTATGTTTTTTCCAATCGCAATTTTGGGTTCGACCGAATATGATTTTAAAATTTCTTTGACTTGAGTGGGTCTGTGAATATGATATGAAAGAGAAGAATTCCCATGAAAACCTTCTGTACCAAATAGTTGTTCGTAATACAATCCTCCATTTGGTTTTTCAAACTGGGTGTGTCTTTTTGGAGGAATGTTTCCTAGTTTATGATATATTGGCATGATTTTTTAAATTAGATAATTAGATAATGCATTAATTAGAAAATTAAAGCTGTTCGGAAACATTAATAACAAATGAAAACTATTAAAATTAGTTTCCATACAGCATTCCAAATTATCTAATTAGAATGTTTACTCTGGATTTTCTTTTATTAAGAATTGAAGATACTTTAACAAACCCATTCTATTTGTTTTTATAATTATAAATACCTCAATTTTAATTAATTAAAATTACAAATTAAAAAACAAATCCAAGAGAAAACCAAAGATAAGATTTGGAAGTTTCTGGTGACCATGAGTATTTTGCTTCAATTGGACCAATAATAGTTTCCATTCCATATCCCAAAGCATATCCCGAATATTTTGGTAATGAAATCCAATCTAACGAATTGTAGAGATCATCCTCTAAATTGGCATAATTAGCCGAAAAATTAAGATGATTTTTTTTGAAAATTTCATAATCGAGTGTGATAGTAGATTCTAAATAGCTATCACCTGAGATACTCAAAAAATCATATCCATAAAAATATTTGAAATTATTGGTGTTGTAATATCCATATCCACCCAAAATAAAATCAAAATAAGGCAAACTTTTATCCCCGATGAAAGCACCAGCTTCTGCCTGAAGTTTTATCGTTACATTTTTAAAAATTGTTTTAGCAATACCCACTTCACCTTTTAAAATCGAAAAGGGTTTGAAGTTTGCAGAATCCTCTGAAGAAAATAAATACAATTGTGGGTTCCCAGAAAAATACCAACCCTTTTTTGGGAAATATTTATTATCATAGGAATCATACTTAATATAACCAAAAACACTAAAAAAAGTACTTTTTGTCAATACTGGATCTATATCGAGTGTCTCTGATGAAATATCAAGATATTCAAACTCAGATCCAACACCAATAAGGAATTTTTGTGCAAATAAGGATTGAATATATACCTGATTAGACAGATTAAGATAATCAACGTTAATAGAATTTGAAGCTAAAGTATTGTATGTTATCACATTAACAGGAACGTTTTTATTAAATTGATTTAGCTGAGATTTAAAACCATAACTCAATTGAAAACCGTTATCAATATAGTAATCAAAATAATATCTTATATTATCTCCCAAAGCCAAATCGGCTGATAAAAAGTCATTTTTGAAAAACGTTTTTTTATTGGTGAGATTAACTAAGACAGCACTTTTATACAAACCATCATAATGCAAAGCAAATTTTAAATTTGTCTTTACAGGGCTTTCTGTTAAAGTTAGAATCAAGTCATCGTAGTCTCCATTTTTATCAAAATAATAACTTACACTGTTAAAATTTTGAGTAGCATTCAGATTATTTATTCCTGTTTCCACATCTTTGAAACTTATCTTAGACTTGGGCTTGAAATTTAGTTTTCCAATAATATAATCCCTAGAATAATTTTTAAGTTCATTTATTTTAATATCAACAATAGTTAAACTATCGGTTTGAACCTTTAATTTCGGTTTGTGATAAGGATGTGCTTTATCTACCAAAATATCTATTTTTTCATATACTGCAAAAGTAGCATCTTCCCCTTTTTTAATGATTTCAGTTGCTTTTTCAAACGATACTACACCATAATTTTTAACATCTGGTTTTATATACACTTCTGTTAGATTGGCGTTTGTTTTCATCCTTTCAATCATTTGTAAATTGGTGATTTGAAAGAAAACTTTTGAAGCACTTCTTAATTCATCTTTACTCAATAATCCCGATTGAACATCTACTCCTATTACAATATCAGCACCCATTTTTCGAACTTCTTCTATAGGATAATTATTAATCACTCCACCATCAATAATAAGATTATCATCAATGATTACGGGCGAAAATATAGAAGGTAAAGAAGAACTACCTGTTATGGCTTGCGCCAAAATTCCTTTATCAAAAACTACCTGCTCTCCTAAAGCAATATTAGTTCCAATACACACAAAGGGAATAGGTAATTTGTTGAAATCACGAACATGTCGAACAGGCAAAGTCAAACGACTCAATAAATTGAAATTATACATTCCTTTAGACAATGCCTCTGGCGTACCAATCCTAAATTTATTAAATGGAAGCACTAAGGCGTAGAGCTCATCATTTCGTTTTTCATAAAAATTCTTAGAAGATCGAGGAATAAAATCATTAATAACATTACTAAAATTGGTGGTATTAATAATAGAATCAATTTGTTTTGCATTATAGCCAATAGCATAAAGTCCGCCTACAACTGCGCCCATACTGGTTCCACCAATGTAATCTATTTTTATTCCAGCATCCTCCAATACATTTAAAACTCCTATATGCGCAAAACCTTTGGCCCCACCTCCACTTAACACCAAACCAATTTTAGGCTTTTTGTGTTTGTCTTGAGAAAATGAATTCAAACCAGTTAAAAATAAAAGAATAAAAAACAGTATTCTATACATAAAGGTTAAATTACTTTATTGTTTGATTTTTTCTATTTCTTTTAAAAACATGCTTTTATGCTTTGTAAAAGTCGGTAATTTTTTTGGCTTTTGATACTCCTACAACGTCAGAAATTTCTTTTTCAGTTGCCAATTTTAATCTTTTAACACTTTTAAAATGCTGAATTAAAGTCAACATTGTTTTTTCGCCAATCCCTGGAATACTTTCTATTGAAGAATTCAGCGCCGCTTTACTTCTTTTGTCACGATGAAATGTTATTCCAAATCGATGTGCTTCATTTCGTAATTGTTGGATGACTTTTAAGGTTTCAGACTTTTTATCCAAATACAAAGGGATAGAATCTCCGGGATAGAATAACTCTTCCAATCTTTTTGCAATTCCAATAATCGCAATTTTACCTCGTAACCCTAATGCATCAATGCTTTTTAATGCCGATGATAATTGTCCTTTTCCACCGTCTATAATGATTAAATTAGGTAACGGTTCGTTTTCATCTAACAACCTTTTATAACGACGATAAACAACTTCTTCCATCGAAGCAAAATCATCAGGGCCTTCGACCGTTTTGATATTAAAATGCCTGTAATCTTTTTTACTGGCTTTACCATCTTTGAAGACTACACATGCGGCAACGGGATTTGTTCCCTGTATATTCGAATTATCAAAACATTCTATATGCCTTGGTTCTACTGGCAATCGTAAATCACTTTTCATCTGAGCCATTATCCTATTGGTATGGCGATCTGGATCTACAATTTGCAATTGTTTAAGTTGTTCTATTCTGTAAAACTTAGCGTTTCGGATGGACAAATCTAATATTTGCTTTTTATCCCCTAATTGTGGCACAGTAATCTTTATCGTTGGACCAAGATCAACTTCAAAAGGAACAATCACTTCTTTGGACAATAACTGAAAACGCTCCCGCAATTCAATTATCGCCAACTCCAATAATTCTTCATCTGATTCTTCCAATTTTTTCTTGATTTCCATCGTATGGGAACGAATAATTGATCCGTGTGAAATTTGTAAAAAATTGACAAAAGCCGCACTTTCGTCAGAAACAATCGAGAAAACATCAATATTGGTAATCTTGGGATTTACTATAGTGGATCGTGATTGATAGTTTTCTAAAACTTCAATCTTTTCTTTTATTTTTTGAGCTTCTTCATACTTCATTTCTTGCGCATAACTAGACATTAGACGCTTGAAATCTTTCATGCTCTCCTTGAAATTTCCTTTCAGAATTTCCCGAATCGCATCAACTTGTTTTTGGTAATGCTCCAATGTTTCAAATCCTTCACATGGGCCTTTGCAATTTCCAATATGAAATTCTAAACACACCTTGAATTTTCCACTATCAATATTGCTTTTGCTTAAATCATAGTTGCAGGTGCGTAGCGGATATAACTCTTTTATCAAATCTAGAATTGTATGTACCGTCTTAAAATTAGTATATGGCCCAAAATACTCGGATCCGTCTTTTACCATTCTGCGGGTAGAAAATATTCGGGAAAAAGGTTCTTTTTTTATGCAAATCCAAGGGTAACTTTTATCATCCCGCAACAAAACATTGTATCGCGGCATAAGTGTTTTTATCAGATTGTTTTCTAATAAAAGTGCGTCTGTTTCTGTGGGAACAACAATGTGTTTTATGGTTACAATTTTCTTAACCAACACATTGGTTTTGGCCGTGTCGTGAATTTTATTGAAATAGGAGGAAACTCTTTTCTTAAGATTTTTGGCTTTACCTACATATAAAATTTTCCCTTCCTTATCATAATATTGATATACACCGGGACCATCTGGCAGGGTTTGTATTTGTAGTGCTAAATTTGGATTGGTCATTTTTAAAAAATCTTCTGAAAACTAGTCTGTTGTGGTAAAAAAATCCTAACTCTTCCTTTTTTCAAATTTACAAATAATACTGTCTGTTATGTCACATTAGTCTAATAAAAATTGACGCTAATGAAATAACAGACGACATTATGCACAAACTATTGGAATAACATTTGCACAAACCAATGCGACTCAATACCAAAAAATAATTTCTTCGCCTGTACGGCAAAATAGCAGGCAATTCATTGTTTATTGTTTTAACAAGTAAAATTAATAAATTAGCAAAAGCCTAAAGGTTGTTCTCAATACTAATAATAAAAACATGAAACGTATAATAGTATTACAATTGTTTTTCCTCTGCTCATTTTCATACGCCCAAAACTTTCAAATCAACAAAATAGTAGTTGATAAAAACACCAAAGCCCCATTAGAGAATGTTATTATTTCTAATGAAAGTGACAACTCTACCACAAACTCAGAAGGAAAATTTGTTTTTGTTTCTCAAAAAAACGAAATCAATTTAAAACTATTGGGTTATAATGAAATCAAAACTACGTTTGACAAGTTAAAGAACAACAAGGATACTATTTTCATGGAAATCAAAGCATTTCAATTGCAAGAAGTCATTGTAAGCAATGCTGATGCCTATATGAAAAAGGTGTATGACAAATTCAATGACAATCTTCTTCAAAATTATACAGTGAACTTTTTTCTGAGAAACGTATTTAAAAAAGACAGCATCAACATTCTTTTACAAGATATTTATGGCCGAAAAAATCAAAGCTTAAATCAAAAAAAGAAACTAGCAATCGAGATTTTGAATATGAGAAAAACGAGTCTTTTTGAAAAACGAGACAATATTAATTTTCAATTTCCTGATTTTGAAAATTTTTTTATAAATATAATTCCTAAAATTGATAAATGTAATTTTACAGAAATACGTTTTAATGATAGCGATTTTAAGTACATACAGTTTAAAACCAATGAAAAAAACCAATCGGGACAAATTTTGAAAGGTTATTTCATTATTAACCGCAAAGACTATGCGATAGTTGAATACACCCTGTCGATAATTGATGATCCTAAAAAAGTTCCTTATAAAGATTTGCCATCTTCAACAGGAAAATACAAAACAACCAAATGGGAGAAATTTACCCAATTTACTAAAGATGCAGCATCAGGCAAATATTATCAAAGCAATTTAAAGCTTGACAACCAAGTAGAACTAGTAGTCTATAAAAAATCTGAAAAACCTTTTTATTATGATTATACTATGGATTATTTTGTCACAAACAAACCTACAAACGAAAAAATAAATGCCAATTTTGCCACCGATAAAGATATTTTCGAAGCGAAATTTCGTTATTCTAAAGAGTTTTGGAACAATCAAAATCAATTACCATTGACTAAAGAGCTGGAGCAATTTTTAAAATCAGTCGCTGAGAAAAAAGACATGACCAAAGAGTTTGAAATAATAGGCAATTTTTAGAATAATACCGCAATTCAATCTTTATCTCAAAAAAGACATTTAATAACCATTTGCCAATAAGAAAATATCAGTTTTCTTTAAACCGAATAAATTACTATCCTTTCATTACCAAATAAATAATTTCTATATTTAAGCTTTTATTTTTACAACATGAGAGACTCAAAACCATTAGTGATTTTTGGCGAAAGTGTTTTGCCTGGAGAAAGTAAAACCATTCAGTTAGAAATTGCTCGATTACACACTACAACTAAACTAACGATTCCAATTATAATAAGACGTTCCAAAATTGAAGGCCCTGTCGTTCTTTTTTCTGGAGGAATTCATGGAGATGAAATTAGTGGTATTGAAATTGTAAGGCAACTCATTAGCAAAAAAATAAACAAACCCAAAAAAGGAACTATCATTTGTATTCCAATTGTAAACATCTATGGTTTTATCAATCGATCAAGGGATTTCCCTGACGGAAGAGATTTGAATCGTGTATTTTCAGGAAGCAGAAAAGGATCGTTGGCCAGTCGTTTTGCCTTTCATATTATAACTGACATCATGCCACTTGTAGATTATGCCGTCGATTTTCACGCAGGAGGTGCTAGTCGATTTAATGCTCCTCAAATTAGGCTTACGCCAAATAATCCCGAAGTAAAAATACTAGCAGATGCTTTTAATGCTCCTTTTACTTTATTTTCCAAAAATATTACTGGCTCCTTTAGAAGTGCAAGTGAAAAAATAAAAGTAAAGATGCTCCTTTTTGAAGGCGGAAAATCTTTAGACATCAATCATGAAGTAGCTCGAGAAGGTGTCGATGGAGTTAAACGTCTTTTAAAACACTTGGACATGTTAGATCCAAAACAGTTTGCTCCGACACAAAAAAAACATACTATTTATATTGAAAAATCGGGTTGGCTAAGAGCTAAATGCTCTGGTTTATTAATAGATAATAATATGGTTGGACAGTTTGTAAAAAAAGGAACCACACTAGGGATGATTACTGATCCTTTTGGAAAATTTGAACGCAAAATTAAGGCTCCAAATGATGGTTATATCCTTAATGCGAATCACTCTCCTATAGTGTATCAAGGAGATGCCATTTATCACCTTTCGAATACTGGAGAAGACGAACAAGAAGAAGAATAAAGCCTAATAATTATATTTCTTATAATTGAGTACTTTTATAACCGATTTAAAAGAACCTTTTATGTTAAAAAAAGAATTACGCACGAAGTATAAATTATTACGAAAAGAACTCACAGATACTGAAATAGAAGAAAAAAGTCTGGCTATTGCTAATGCTCTTTTACCACTTCCTATTTGGGACAAAACTTATTTCCATATTTTTTTACCTATTACCGAACAAAAAGAAGTCGATACCGAATTCATTCTCCACTTATTGTCTGGAAAAGACAAAGAAATTGTGATTTCAAAAAGTGATTTTGAAACTAGAGAGATGACTCATTTTCTTTTGACAGATAATACTAAAATAAAGAAAAACGAATACAACATTCCTGAACCTATTGATGGGATTGAAGTTCCATCAAAAAAAATTGAAGTAGTTTTTGTCCCGCTTTTAGCCTTTGATAAAAAAGGACATCGTGTGGGTTATGGCAAAGGGTTTTATGATAAATTTCTAAAAGAATGCCAACCCGAAACTATTAAAATTGGTCTTTCTTTCTTTGAAGCTGAAGAAACGATTTTAAATATTTTTGAGAGTGATGTGTTATTGGATTATTGTGTTTGCCCTAATGGAGTTTATGAATTCTAGTTTAGAAGCAGTACTTTTGCTCCTATATAATCTATAAATTAAATTATGAGAAATTTCAAAGCCCCAAGATTAACAGTCGTTGTTTTAGCCACAGTATTCAGTATTTCGTTATCAAACTGTGCTGTACAAGTTGGGACAAATAACAATTCTGCTAAATCAAAACCACTTCCTCCAGGGCAAGCAAAAAAAATTACTGGTGAAAAAAGCGCCAAAAATTACGCTCCAGGTCATAATAAATAAGCAGAATCAACGCAGATATTCCGACAACAAAAAAAGGAGCAATTCAGCGTTATGAATTGCTCCTTTTTTATTGTACTCTTTCCCGAATCCTTCTTATCGCGGAATAGAAAACAGTATTAATGTGTTTTATGAAATGCTTTTTTATTGAATACGATCAAAATTCCAACACCTGTTGAAATGGCCATATCGGCAATATTGAAGATGGCGTTAAAAAAAGTAAAATTGCGTCCACCAAAATAAGGAACCCATTCTGGCATTGGATAATCTTTTATAAATGGGAAATAAAACATATCTACCACTTGTCCATTTAGCCAAGTTCCATAAGGTTTATCAGTAAATATCGTGGCAAGTTGTTGGTAACTGTCATCAAAAATCACTCCATAAAAAACAGAATCAATGATGTTTCCCAATGCTCCAGCAAATATCAAAGCTATAGCTACAATAAGATAATTAGAGCTTTTCTTTCTTTCTACAGCATCCCATAACCAATAACCAATTCCTGTTACAGCAAAAAGTCTAAAAACAGTTAGGATTAATTTCCCATAAGTTCCTGGGATTTTTGTTCCCCAAGCCATTCCTTCATTTTCAATAAAATGAATTTGAAACCAATTGAATACATGAACCTCTTCTCCTAAAATGAAATTTGTTTTTACGTATATTTTAGAGACCTGATCGACCAATAATATAAGAACAATAAGAAAGTATGCTTTGAATAATGACATCTATAAAAATTTTAACGGCGTAAAAGTAATAAATTAAGAAAAAAAAACGCCCCAAAAGGAGCGTTAATTATTGTGGTATAAAGACTTTTATCTCTGTAGATTTTTTGCCTCGATGCTCATTGTAGCGTGAGGAACAATTTTTAGTCTTTCTTTTCCAATTAGTTTTCCGGTGATTCTGCAAACACCGTACGTTTTATTTTCTACTCTAAATAATGCACTCTTCAAATCTCGTATAAACTTTTCTTGACGAATGGCAAGTTGTGAATTAGCTTCTTTAGACATAATTTCGCTACCTTCTTCAAATGCTTTAAACGTCGGGGAAGTATCATCCGTACCGTTGTTAAGGTCATTCATGTAGGCGCTCTTAATTAAATCTAAGTCAGCCTGTGCCTTTACGATTTTATTTTGAATGATTACCTTAAACTCTGCCAAATCAGCGTCAGAGTATCTTGCTACTTCATCTACCATAATACTAATTTTTTGTAATTATTATTTTTGTTGTTATTCCATCAAAGTCAATTTCCGTGCCGTTCTCTACAACACCCTCAAAAACAAGACTTTCTGTCAATGTTTCTGACTTTATGTAGTCAATATTGGCATTAACTGCTGTTTCTAAAGTTTCATCTTTTTGCAAATGAACTTTAATTTTATCGGTTACTTCAAATCCAGTTTCCTTACGGATGTTTTGAATCCTGTTTACCAATTCTCTTGCAATTCCTTCTTGTTTCAATTCAGGAGAGATTGTAATATCTAACGCAACTGTTATTCCATTTGAATTAGCAACCAACCAACCTTCAATATCTTGTGAAGATATCTCTACGTCTTCTAATGATAAAAGTACGCTATTTCCAGCAATAACAATAGCTAGCGAGCCTTCTTTATCAAATTGTGAGATTTGTTCCGTAGATAAATTTTGTATCTCCTTGGAAATCAATCCCATATCTTTTCCAAAACGTGGTCCTAAAGCTTTGAAATTCGGCTTAATCTGTTTAATTAAAATACCAGAAGCATCATCTAAAAGTACGATTTCTTTTACGTTAACTTCGGCTTTGATAAGGTCAGAAACGGCTTCTATTTCAAGTCTCTGATTCTCGTCAAGTACTGGAATCATTACCTTTTGCAGTGGTTGACGCACCTTAATCATTTCCTTTTTACGCAGTGATAAAACTAGTGAAGAGATCGTTTGTGCTTTCTGCATTTTCGACTCTAACATTTTATTAACATAGTTTTCAACTGAAATTGGGAATTGTGCTAAATGCACTGACTCAAAATTTTCAGTTTCTGTAGCCTTTGTAAGGTCTCTATAAAGCGCATCCATAAAGAACGGCGCAATAGGAGCACTCAATTTAGTAATAGTCAATAAACAGGTATAAAGCGTTTGATAAGCCGCAATTTTATCCTGTGCATATTCCCCTTTCCAAAAACGACGACGACACAAACGAACGTACCAGTTACTTAGATTTTCCTGTACAAACTCAGATATCGCACGAGCGGCTTTGGTTGGCTCATAATCCGCATAGGCTTCATCGACAACTTTTATCAAAGTATTCAATTCAGATATAATCCATTGATCTATTTCCGGTCTTTCATTTAATGGAATTTCAGCTTCAGCATATTTAAAACCATCAATATTAGCGTATAAACTAAAGAACGAATACGTGTTATACAAAGTTCCAAAGAACTTACGGCGAACCTCAGCAATTCCTTCTAAATCAAATTTTAAATTGTCCCAAGGATTCGCATTTGAAATCATGTACCAGCGCGTTGCGTCAGGACCGTATTCTTTTAAAGTTTCAAAAGGATCTGCTGCATTGCCTAGACGTTTAGACATTTTTTGTCCGTTTTTGTCTAAAACCAAACCATTTGAAACTACATTTTTATATGCTATTTTATCAAAAACCAAAGTTCCGATAGCGTGCAAAGTATAAAACCATCCTCGTGTCTGATCAACTCCTTCGGCAATGAAATTCGCTGGAAAATCTTGGTTTCCGTCTATTTTTTCTTTGTTTTCAAAAGGGTAATGCCATTGTGCATAAGGCATCGCACCAGAATCAAACCAAACGTCAATCAAATCAGATTCGCGTTTCATTGGCTTTCCAGAAGCCGAAACCAAAGTAATTTGATCTACTACATTTTTATGCAAATCGATTAAATCATAGTTTGATTCGTCCATATTTCCAATTTCAAAACCTTTGAAAGGATTTTCTTTTTGGAAACCTGCTGCGATTGATTTTTCAATTTCGTTGTATAATTCTTCAACAGAACCTATCAGCATTTCTTCTGTGCCTTCTTCGTTTCTCCAAATCGGCAATGGAATTCCCCAAAAACGAGAACGCGATAAATTCCAGTCGTTAGCATTTTTCAGCCAATTTCCAAAACGTCCTTCTCCAGTTGCTTTTGGCTTCCAGTTGATCGTTTCGTTAAGGTCGAACATTCTATCTCTAACCTCAGTAATTTTTATAAACCAAGAATCCAAAGGATAGTATAAAATAGGCGTATCGGTTCTCCAGCAATGTGGGTAACTGTGCACGTATTTCTCTACTTTGAATGCTTTATTTTCTTCTTTTAATTGAATTGCAATTTCAACATCAACTGAACGTTCTGGAGCATCTCCGTCTATCGCTGTATAATATTCATTCTTAACATATTTCCCAGAATAGCTTCCCAATCCATCAATGAATTTTCCTTGAAGATTTACTAATGGAACCGGAGTTCCGTTTTCGTCCAAAACTAACATTGGCGGTACTTCTGGAGTAGCTTCTTTAGCGACTTTGGCATCATCGGCACCAAAAGTCGGAGCAGTATGCACAATTCCAGTTCCATCTTCAGTTGTAACAAAATCTCCTGAAATTACTCTAAACGCATTTTCTGGGTTTTGATATGGCAATGCAAATGGCAATAATTGCTCGTAACGGATTCCAACCAAATCATTTCCTTTGGCTTCTGTTAAAATCTGATATGGAATTTTCTTGTCTCCTTCTTTGAAATTTTCAAAATCAGAAGGTTCAGTGCTTGCAAAAAATCCTTTTCCGAATTGTTTTCCAACCAAATTCTTAGCCAAAATAACTTTAACCGGTCGGAAAGTATATTGATTGAACGTTTCTACTAAAACATAATCAATTTTTGGACCAACTGTCAAAGCAGTATTCGAAGGCAATGTCCAAGGTGTTGTCGTCCAAGCCAAAATATGAATATCGCCAAATCCTTGAAGGAAATCAGGCAAACTTTCTTGTTTGGATTTAAACTGAGCCACTATCGTAGTATCGGTAACATCGCGGTAAGAACCCGGCTGGTTTACTTCGTGTGAAGACAATCCTGTTCCTGCTTTGGGAGAATACGGCTGAATAGTATAGCCTTTGTACATCAAATCCTTGTTGTAGATTTGTTTCAATAACCACCAAACCGATTCCATGTATTTGGATTTGTAAGTTACATATGGATCTTCCATATCTACCCAATATCCCATTTTTTCGGTCAGGTCATTCCACACGTCAGTATAACGCATAACGGTTTTCTTGCACGCTTCGTTATACTCCTCTACGGTTATTTTTTTTCCAATATCTTCTTTGGTAATTCCAAGTTCTTTCTCAGTACCTAATTCTACAGGTAGTCCATGCGTATCCCAACCGGCTTTACGCTTTACTTGAAATCCTTTTTGGGTTTTATATCTGCAAAAAATATCTTTAATAGCACGTGCCATTACGTGGTGAATTCCAGGTAGTCCATTTGCCGAAGGCGGTCCTTCAAAAAACACAAAGGGTTCAGCACCTTCGCGAGTGGTTACGCTCTTTTCAAATATATTTTTTTCCTTCCAAAAATCCAGCACTTCGGATGCCACTGTAGGCAAGTCAAGTCCTTTGTATTCAGTAAATTTTGTGCTCATTTTATCCTTTTCTAAAATCAAAGTGCGAAAGTAATGAATTTTGATAAATAGTCATTTGTAAATGTTCTATAATTATTTCATCTAAAAAACTATTCAAAAAACCAAATCGCAGTTTATTTATTATTTTAATCTAAAACCGAAAGCGTCACTTTTACAATATCATCCAAAGTGGCTTTATCCATTCCTGAAGATCTTGCAGATACTCGAATACCCGAATAACTATTAAAAATAAATCGTGACAAAGCCAAGGCGTCTTTATCTTTCGATATCGCACCGATTTCTTGAGCATTTTGAATAGCTTCAAAGAAAAAATTCTGGATTTCATTACGATTATCGTTTACAATTTTTGCAATTTCATTATCGTGAATTGCTAATTCGGTCGTTGTATTTACCATAAAACAACCTTTATTTTCTGAAGCTTGTAAGGTTTCTAGAATAGTTTGTTCAAAAATTGCACGAATTGTTGCTTTTGCATCTTTTGAATTAGCCAATACTTCTTTAAGTCCGTCACCTGTTTTTTTACGATATTGCTGCAATGCTTTTATAAAAAGTGTTCGCTTATCGCTAAATGTATCATAAATACTTGAACGGCTAATCCCTAAATTATCAACTAAGTCTTGTGCCGAAGCTCCATTAAATCCTTTATCCCAAAAAAGGGAAATCGCTTTATCAAGAATCTCTTCTTCCTTAAATTGCTTTGTACGTGACATAAAAAAAGCTTTGTATAATATTTATATACAAAGCTAATCATTTGGAACAATCATTCCAAATTTAATCCAAAAAATAATTATACTACCGAATTAACAGTCAAACCACCATCAACTACTAATTCCGTTCCAGTGATAAATGAGGCGTCAGAAGAAGCTAAAAAAGTAACCGATTTTGCAATTTCTTCAGCTTGCCCAAAACGTTTCAAAAGAATTTTTTCGCCCAAAAGTTTTCCAAAACCTTCAATTTCTTCTTGACCCAAACCTAATTTTCCATAAAGTGGTGTTTCTACAGGACCAGGAGAAATAGCATTAATTCGAATTTTTCTTGGAGCTAATTCAGTAGCAAAAACGCGATTTAAAGATAGCAAAGCCGCTTTACTTGCTGCATATACACTAGAATTTGGCATTCCTACCGATGCGTTGATTGATGTATTTAAAACAACAGAAGCTCCATCATTTAAAATTGGTAGTAATTTTTGCAGTGTAAAATAAACTCCTTTTACATTTACATTCATAATGGCATCATAATGTTCTTCTGACGCCTGATCTAAAGATGCAAAAGCAGCCAATCCAGCATTTAAAAAAACGATATCAATTTTTCCAAATTTTGATTTTACGTCATCAACTAAACTATCAATTGATTTCAAATCGGATTGATCAGAAACTATTCCAGTTACTCCTAATTCTTGGGCTGCTTTAAATGTAGCTTGCTCATTTCTTCCAGTAATTATAACTTTTGCACCATTTTCTTTAAAATCTTTGGCAGCTGCATAACCAATTCCACTATTCCCTCCAGTAACAATGGCAATTTTGTTTGATAATTTGTTCATTTTATTATTTTTTAATGATTATTACAATTTGATAGTACAAATGTATAATAACGGAACGATTGTTCCGTTATTAATTGTGTTAATGTTTTGTTAACAATAACTATTTGAAAATCAAGAGAAAACTTCTTTTAAAACATCCAAAGATTTGGGTTTTTTGAATCCGTCTAAATGAAAACTATAGTAATCGATTAAAATTTTAAGCAGTATTTGTCTTTCAATGACATGAAAAATCTTTTGATTATTATCAAATTTCAGCTTAATTAGTTTTTTAAACAATTGTGTTTCGTGTTCTGTGAGCGAACTAACAGCCTGAAAAGGAGTAAAAATACCCTCTATCATTTCGAAAAAAGGCATATCCATTTCGGAAGTATCTGGATAAAAGCCAAGATATTTTGTAGTTTCCAGCATCAAAATCAAATGAAAATTGGAAATTTCATCGTGTTCATCTAACCAATGTAGAGCAGTTTCAAGGAAAGTAAACAAAGATTCGTTTTTCTCTTCTTCATGAATGGAATGGTGCAAAATTTCGGAAAGAAATAAAACCATTGTACTTTTAAAAATATCCGAATGTATCGAATGAAAAGGGGACGCAATTTTTACTTCATTGAAATTTTCTAAAGTTCCTTTGTTTTTATGAACGGCTTCAATTTCGATAATAGTCAAAGGTTGAAAATAAGCCATTTTAGAACTCCCTTTTCTAGAGGAAAAGGCATCGCGAACAATATAAGATTTCAACCCATTTGAAAGTGTAAAACATTTTACAATCAAGCTTTTTTCTTGAAATTTTAAAGCTGAAATAACGATTGCTTTGGTTTTGACTTGCATGATTTATGTTTATAGTTTAAGCTTCATATTAGAAAAACTAAAAACAAACTACCGTATAATCATAACTTTTTTGACTTTGGTTTCTCCTCCATCCTGAGCCGATATAAAGATCATATACACGCCCGATGCTACTTTGTATTTTCCAAAAGCAGTGGTATCCCATTCTAAAGTTCCTCCTTCAGTTGTCGCTTCGAAGACTAGATTCCCCGCAATGTCAGTTATTTTCACGTTAGCTTTGTCAATCAATCCATTTATCTTAACCATTCCAGTATATTCTGGGCGAACGGGATTAGGATATACATATACATTATTTAGATTATCACTTGCCGATGTGGTGATTCCTTTAAAAGAAATTAAACCTTTGGAGGTAGCTATAAAAACTTCACCCGTAGTACTATTGATACTAATGTCATTGATAACGTTACTTGGCAAAGGTGAATTACTAGTGGTAAAATGATATTTAGTTTCCTGCCCATTTGGAGAAACCATAAATACACCAGAATCTGCAGTTCCAATCCATTTATTATTAGCCCCATCAACTTCAATGTCACTTATAGATTGTTGATACAATAATTCTTGAGCAAGATTATCTTCCACAATTATAATACTCTCAGTTGTCAATTGGCTTTCGGTCTGAAAATCATTTACATTAGACAAAACTCTTAAGCCTTTTATAGTTCCAATCCAAAGTTGATTTTTGAGATCTACAGCAAGAGCTCGAGCATCTGGTGTTGGTAGATTTCCTAAAGCATCACCAAAAGTAATTTTTCTGAATATATTACTGCTTTCATTATACCCAACTACTCCATTTGCAGTAGTTGCTATCCATTTAGTTCCATATTTATCGATAACAATTCTATTGAAATCATTACTCCGAGGTGCGTCTAAAATTTTATCCATCGCGAAACTTTTCCACTCTCCGCTAGAAGTTAACATTTTTAAGCCATCAGTAATTCTAGAATTGGTAATCCATAAATTACCTGATTTATCAAAAGCAGTTCCGTTAATTCTAATATCCACATAACTAGGATCTGGAGGAGTAAGCTTTAAAGATTCTAAACTACTATTGGTTTGATTGTATAAAATCGTCGGAACATCCTCTTCTATTTTTAACAATCCAGAAAAAAAGGAACTCGCATATACTTCTTTTTCATTACTTGGATTTATTGTAATTCGGCTTATGGATTTAGCACCAAGTACCTTATCATAAGGAATATTTAGCCATCCTTCTGTTGAATATTTACTTATTCCATAACTATCTAATGGATAGGGGTTATAAGAAATACTATAATCTCCATAAACTGCCCAAAGCTGTGTCGGAGTAACTTGCAAAGCAAAAATATTATTTCGAGAAGGACCAATCGGTGTTTCATTCTCGAATGTAGAAACATCTGAAAGAGGTGTAGTAATCAATCCATTTTCAGTAGTCCCTATAAAAGCAGTAGAGCCTATTATAGTAGCACAACTAAAAGTCGAACTCAAATTCATCTCAAGAACTTGACTTTTGTTTACTTGACGTTCTAGTACCATTTGCTTATTATAAATCAATACACTATTTGGCGTTGTTATAATCAAATAATCGGTGGTTGATCTAAAATTGGTCGTAGCTTCAGTCAATGCTAAAAAAGGATTAAAAATATTGGCTCCTGAATCATATTTATAAATATAACCCGAAGTATTTACAGCATATAAGTCAGTTCCAAATGATACAATACCTGCCCAATTACCAACGATGTTTACTTGCCATTGCTTAAAATCGATTAAATTAGGACTGGTTATATCCGCTTTTCTAATCCCATTAGAACTAGCTGCATAAATAAATCCGTTGTAAATGGCTGTTTGAGACACTCTAATTTCGGATCCATTATCGCCAATAAAATAAGTATCTCCAAATTTTGAAGTAGCTAGATTGAATTGGACGATTCCAAAATCTGTACAGACATAAACAATTCCGTTATACTCCATGAAATTATTGATCCGCTTTATAGTGGCAGGCAAATTTTTATTGATAATATCGACTACTTTAAGTATCGAACCATCAGCTTCGTTAATTACCGTTAACAATCCATTTTGATACCCAACGATCTTTTTATGGAATGTTGGACTGTAATAAAGTGCCGTAATAGTTTCGCCAGCAAGTCCATCGACTGTTGTATTGGTTTTTATAATATTAGTATTGTTATCCTTAGAAAACAAGGCGTTTTCTGAAGCGGCATATATAACCGTTGGTGATTCGGAAACTGCTTTGATTTGGGTATAAGAAAAATAGCCTTGCCAAGATAAATTGGTTTGACCAAAAGTGATTTGCATTGCAAACAAAAAAAGTAAATATGAAAGCCTTTTTTTCATTTAAAAGATAATTGGTTCACAAATATAGTATAAAGTAAAGAAATAGCGATTTTAGATTGCAGTATTAAGAATTCAGATTTTAGAAATTAGGCGATGAAACTTGAATTGATTAACAGTTAGCTTCCAATGATTGAAACTGCTGTGTATGGTTTACTATCCTTAAACTAGATTTTGTCCAGAAGTAGAAAATTAAAACTTTTCTCGGGTTAAAAATAGTATTCTACATTAAAGTAACTCGCGAAAGGGATAGAAGCTAGCTACCGAAGTAGCGCATATAGCCCGGCCGCATTATGGAAAGGGGGCGAATAAGCGGCATGTGAAATAGCCCCCTTTTCATAATGGGGTTTCGCCCAAATACTGTTAAAACTGAATGTTATAAATACAAAAATTGCCTTTATCTATGACAATAAAGGCAATTTTGCGAATTAATAATTGATATTAAACTACTCCTTGTGCTAACATAGCATCGGCTACTTTTACAAATCCAGCGATGTTGGCTCCTCTTACATAATCTGTAAAACCGGTAGCATCGGTACCGTATTTTACACAGGAAGCGTGGATGTC
Organism: Flavobacterium sp. WC2509; assembly: GCF_052683105.1. Lineage (NCBI taxonomy): Bacteria > Pseudomonadati > Bacteroidota > Flavobacteriia > Flavobacteriales > Flavobacteriaceae > Flavobacterium > Flavobacterium sp. WC2509. Next base: position 2,053,457 of record NZ_JBQZFG010000001.1, read on the forward strand.
TTTCATGATTGTTTTTAATCGTTCGTCCACTTCTTCTGAACTCCAGCTTAAACGCAATGAGTTTTGTGACATTTCAAGTCCTGAAGTTGCTACTCCGCCCGCATTAGAAGCTTTTCCTGGTGCGAATAAAATTTTGGCTTTATGGAAAACGTGAACGGCTTCTGGTGTTGAAGGCATATTTGCTCCTTCAGCAACACAGATACATCCATTGGCAACTAACGTTTTTGCTTCGTCTTCGTTCAACTCATTTTGAGTCGCACAAGGCAAAGCAACATCACATTTTACTTCCCATGGGCGTTTACCTGCTATATATTTTGCATTTGGATATTTAGCAAGATAATCGCTGATTCTCCCTCGTAACTCATTTTTAATCTCCATTACGTGAGCTAATTTTTCAGCATCAATTCCGTCTGCATCGTAAATATATCCAACAGAATCAGATAGTGTCACTACTTTTCCTCCTAATTGAGTTGCTTTTTCAGCGGCATATTGTGCTACGTTTCCAGAACCTGAGATTACTACAATTTTTCCAGCGAAATTTTCTCCTTTGGTAGCCAGCATACTTTGAGCAAAATAAACATCACCATAACCGGTTGCTTCAGGACGAATTAATGATCCTCCAAAAGAAATTCCTTTACCAGTTAAAACACCTGTAAATTCGTTTCTCAATCTTTTATACTGACCAAACATATATCCTACTTCTCTTCCTCCCACACCAATATCTCCTGCAGGCACATCGGTATCAGCACCAATGTGTTTTGATAATTCAGTCATGAAAGCTTGACAAAAACGCATTACTTCATTATCTGATTTTCCTTTTGGATCAAAATCAGCTCCGCCTTTTCCGCCACCCATTGGTAGTGTAGTCAAACTGTTTTTGAAGGTTTGTTCGAAAGCCAAAAACTTCAAAATACTTAAATTAACAGAAGGATGAAAACGAATCCCTCCTTTATATGGTCCAATTGCCGAATTCATTTGAATTCGGTATCCTCTATTTACTTGTGTGTCACCTTTATCGTCTGTCCAAACTACTCGAAACATAATGATACGATCGGATTCGACCATCCTTTCTAAGATCATTTTGTTTTGATATTTTTTATTTTCTTCTATAAAAGGAATTACTGTTTCAGCAACTTCGGTAACAGCTTGCATAAATTCCGGCTCGTTAGGATTTTTTTTTGCAACTAATTCTATAAAATCTGTAATACTTTTTGACATGATTATTAAATTATAAACGTTTGATAAACGCTTCCGTTAGTATTGCAAATATACATCATATTAGAATATTTTAACTTTTTTTACACCATATCAAAGTAAAATTATCTTTTTATTAGTCATTTATAAAAAATACAACACATGAGGTAGTGTTTTTACGAAATCGATATAGTTTCGCTAATAATATATAAAGATATACCCTTTTTTTTAAATTTTATTTTTTTTGTTATTTATTTTTTATTTTAACAAACTCTATCTTAGCAGATTTTATATCTTTGTTCGGTCTCGACAATGCCACTAAATCTTATGAATAAATTAAAAATAATTGTACTATTACTATTAATTACTTTACCTTTTAGTTCTTTTTCCCAACGTGGAATAAGCCATTCTTTAGGTGTAATAGCAGAAGCTATTCAATTTCGTTCTGATTACGGACAACGTGACAATACACGAAACAATTATAATAATACGGGGCTTGGAATTGCATTTATTGATTACATGAGTTTTTCTTATAATGATAATTCGAATAGCTATTTCAAAGAACATTTTAAAATCAGAAATCAGTTTTCGTATAGTAAAACCTATTTGCAACATTATGGCGAATGGGTTGAAAAAAATTCGATTTCATCGAAACAATTAAAAGCAATGCGAGGTTCTACTCAATTCGTTAGTTTGGGCTCTCAATTTGAATATAACTTTAAACACATTCACGATTTCGAAAACACAATAGGTAGTTTTAATCCCTACATCGCTATTGGTCCTCAAATCAATTATTATACTGCCACTGCTACTTCTGAATTAGGAGAGCTTGGAAATGTAATCACTACTTATCCAAAATATTTAGTACCCTCAGATGGACGCCCTCATGGATTTTCTAATGAAAGTAATATGGTTTATTCTATAGCTCTAAATTTGGGAATTCATTACAAGCTGACAAGAATGTCTGACCTTGTTTTGGATTTAAGAGCACAGTATTTTGGATCGGATTGGGTTGACGGACTTAACCCTAATAAAGATTTATTTAAAGAAAACAAAGGTAATGATTGGCTAACGTCTATTGGAATAGGATATGTTTTCTATTTAGAAAAATAAAAATCATTAATTATATCTAATAAAAAATCCAACTTTGAGTTACAAAGTTGGATTTTTTAGTTTTATACCACTAAACAAATTTTTATACAAACTTTCGGATGCTCATCATAATTCCAATATGTATTCCTTCATGAAAATTATTGAATTCAATGGCCCCCACAGCACTTTTTAAAATAAATCCAGTAGATGTTCGATATTCTTGATAATTTACAAAAATACCATTGTTATAATCTACTTCTAATTTATGCAAAGTATCAAACAACAATGTTTTAATTTCATCTGCTTCAGCTTGCGTTACATCTTGTTCTGGTTTAGTTCCTTTTCTATATTTTTCGACCATTTCATCAGAAACCATCATTGGCAATCCCGATAATTTATAAACCAATATTTGTTGTGTCACAACAATATGGGCAATATTCCAAATTAAATTATTAGTAAATCCTTCTGGAATTTTATTTAATTGTTCTAATGTATAATTTTCAAAATAAGCATTTAGCATTTTTCTACTAGTGCTGTTAACTTCAAATGTGTCTTGCATGATTTATATTTTTTGCATAAAATTAAACATTTTAAACATCAAATGTTTTCCTTTGCATTTAGAAAATACAACAAAATGAACAAAATATATTACCTCGCTTCTTGTGATACCTGCCGAAAAATTATAAAAGCTCTGCCTCAAAATCATAATTTAGCTTTTCATGACATCAAACAGAATCCTATTACTGTAGAAGAATTAGAAGAGATGCATCGCCTTTCGGGAAGCTATGAAGCTTTGTTTAGCAAAAAAGCGCAATTGTATAAATCAATGGATTTAAAAAACAAATCCCTAACTGAGGACGATTATAAAAAATACATTTTGGAACATTATACTTTCTTGGGCCGTCCTGTTTTTATTATAAATGACAAAATATATATAGGAAACACTCAACAAAATATACATCAAGTTCATTTAGCATTAGCCAATGTCTAAAAGAATACTAGCACTTATTCTTGCCACAATTGTTTCTATAATTTACGGAATGACTTTTACCATTGCCAAAGACGTGATGCCAAAATACGTTGAAGCATCTGGTTTTATTATCATGCGCGTGGGCGGAGCAACTATATTGTTTTGGTTGGTTTGGCTTTTTATCAGAAAATCTAAAGCCGTTCGGGAAGAGAAAATCGAACCCAAAGATTACTTGCGAATTATTTTTGCTGGTTTTTTTGGTGTCGCTTTAAATATGCTTTCCTTTTTCAAAGGATTGAGTCTTACTTCCCCAATTTCGGCATCAGTTCTTATGGTTTCAACACCGATGATTGTGCTTATTCTTTCGGCAATTATTCTCAAAGAGCGAATGCAAAAACGAAAGATCTTTGGAATTGTTTTGGGCTTGATTGGCACAGCATTTCTTATCCTTTACGGAAAATCTGTTGGCAATGCCACCAATGCTACGTTAGGAAACTTTCTAGTTTTTGTCAATGCCACTTCCTACGGATTGTACTTGGTAATCGTCAAGAAATTAATGGACAAATACAATGCTTTTAACTTTGCCAAATGGATTTATCTAATTGGTTTTATCATGGTCTTACCTTTTGGTTGGAGTGAATTTCAAGTCATTAATTGGGCTATAATGCCAATGGATATTTATTTAAAAATAGGCTTCGTTGTCATTTTCTCAACCTTTCTGACCTACTTGATCAATTTACTTACGATGAAAGAACTAAAGCCAACTACGATAGCTGTTTTTGTATACCTCCAACCTTTATTTGCAACCATTTTTGCCATTAGTTTAGGAAAAGACGAACTTACTTTTGTCAAAATTGTTTCGGCCATTTTGATATTTATTGGCGTCTATTTGGTAACACAAAAGAAGTAGACAGTATTCGGTTTTTTAGTATTCAATGCTATAATAAAATTTATAGTTAATTTTTTAAAACTAAAGATTATACATTAAACTTAATCACTGCATACTAAAAACTGACCTCTGAACACTTTTTTCTTATCTTTGAACACTTTTAGAAAAATATATGATACAATCGATGACTGGTTTTGGTAAAGCCACTTTGCAATTACCTACCAAAAAAATTACAGTAGAAGTAAAATCTTTAAACAGTAAAGGTTTAGATTTAAATGTACGCATGCCTTCACTGTATCGCGAAATGGAACTGGGTTTACGTAACCAAATCGCTTTGAAACTAGAAAGAGGTAAGGTAGATTTTTCTATTTTTATCGAAAGTACAGCAGAGCAAACTTCAACCAAAGTCAATGTTCCTATTGTAAAAGCCTACATCAAACAATTAAGAGATGTCTATGCTGATGCTGATGAAACTGAATTAATGAAAATGGCTGTTCGTATGCCTGACACCATGAAAATAGAGCGCGAAGAAATCGACGAAAATGATTGGGCTCAAATCCAAACCGCTATCGAAGAAGCGTTACAAAATATTTTAAATTTTCGCAGAGACGAAGGACAATCTTTGGAAAATGAGTTTCAGTTGAGAATTGGTAATATTCGTCAGTATATGAATGAAGCTTTGGCACTAGATCCAGAACGTGTTCAGGCCATAAAAGATCGTTTGCAAACTGCAATTGCTGAGTTGAAAGTAAATGTAGATGAAAACCGTTTTGAGCAAGAATTAATCTATTATTTAGAAAAACTTGACATTACAGAAGAAAAAGTGCGTTTGACTAACCACCTGGATTATTTCTTGGAAACTATCAAAGGAACAGAAGCTAACGGTAGAAAACTAGGTTTCATTACTCAGGAAATGGGTCGTGAAATTAACACTATGGGATCTAAATCGAATCACGCACAAATGCAAAAATTAGTGGTTCAGATGAAAGATGAATTGGAAAAAATTAAAGAACAAGTATTAAACGTACTTTAAAAAATAGATTTCAGATTTAAAGAATGAAAAAGGGAAAATTAATAGTTTTTTCAGCACCATCTGGTTCAGGAAAAACGACTATCGTTAGACATTTATTAAAGCAGGAAGATTTGAATTTAGAATTCTCTATTTCAGCTGCAACGCGTGAAGCACGTGGTGAAGAAGTGAATGGGAAAGATTATTACTTCATGTCTTTGAAAGATTTTAAAAACCACATCAAAGCTGAAGAATTTGTAGAATGGGAAGAAGTTTATCGTGATAATTTCTATGGCACTCTAAAAAGTGAAGTAGAACGCATTTGGGCTCAAGGCAAAAACGTAATTTTTGATATTGATGTTGCTGGCGGTTTGCGTATAAAACATAAATTCCCAGAGGAAACTTTGGCTGTTTTTGTAAAACCTCCAAGTGTTGATGAACTCAAAAGAAGATTAAAAGAACGTTCTACCGAAACCGAAGACAAAATCAATATGCGTATTGCTAAAGCCCACGTAGAATTAGCTACTGCACCTCAATTTGACGTGATTATCAAAAACTATGATTTACCTGTTGCACTTGAAGAAGCCTATCAATTAGTTAAGGATTTTGTAAATAAATAAATTTAAAAATTGAAAGATTTAAAAATTAAAGTCACTTTACATAATTTTTAAATCTTTCAATTTTTAAATCTTTCAATTAAACTCATGAAAATCGGACTTTATTTCGGAACTTATAATCCCATCCATGTGGGGCACTTGATTATTGCCAATCACATGGCGGAGCATGCCGATTTAGATCAGGTTTGGATGGTTGTAACACCCCACAATCCGTTAAAAAAGAAAGCAACTTTACTTGATGATCATCAGCGATTGCAAATGGTGTATCTGGCAACGGAAGATTTTCCAAAAATAAAACCATCGGATATTGAGTTTAAACTTTCGCAACCTAATTATACGGTCAATACTTTGATTCATTTACATGAAAAATATCCTGATTATGAGTTTTCATTGATTATGGGCGAAGACAATTTGAAAACGCTTCATAAATGGAAAAACTATGAGGTGATTTTAGAAAATCATGCTATTTATGTCTATCCAAGAATATCTTCTGAAGATGAAAATCTCGAATTAAAATCGCATCCAAAAGTTCATATTATTGATGCGCCAATTGTAGAAATATCCTCTACCGACATTCGTCACAATATCAAAAAGGGTAAAAATGTTCAGCCATTATTGCCCCATAAAGTCTGGGATTATATTGATCACAATAATTTTTATAGGAAATAGAATTAGCTTAAAACTTTATTAAGCTCCGTTTCAATATCCTCAAAAAACGAACTCAAATTTTCATTTTTACCAGACAACAAAAACACTTCTGTGCTTGGCATATCTTTGCTGTTCCATATCAGCTGCAATTTCTTTTCCTGAATAAAATTTTTAGCATTGATATTCCAAGTAACGGCAACTCCTGTATTCCTGCTAAGAATTTCCAGCATTTCATATTCTGACGGAATGATATAATTGGCCACGATTGACGGTCTTTTTTTAGCAAAAACATGCAACCAAAATAATTTAATATGTGGAATTCCGGCATCATGACTGTACCATTTTTGGTCATTTAACCAATTTTCGATGGTCTTAAAATCTTTGGCTTTAATGTTTTGTTTAAAACTCGAAACATCAATATTGGTAGAGCCTACAATAACTTGCTTGATATCACCCACCTTTTTCTGAATCGTATCAAAAGTGTCAAACTTCTTGGTTACTATGGCAAAATCTAATTTTTTGGAATTCACCAAATCGAACAATGCGTCATTAGTATGAAACGTAAAATCGATAAAATCAAATTTAGAAATTAATGCGCTTCCTATACTGCTCATTAAATGTCTGGATATACCAATAGACAATAATCGATTAGCGTTAAAAGCTTTGGCACGAAATCCATTCTCTACATTTTCCAATCGGTCTAAGGCATCAATAATTAGATTATTGAGTAACTTAGCGTATTCCGTTGGTTCAACCCCTTTGGACTTTCGATTAAAAAGCTTGTAGCCTACATGTGCCTCCAACATTACTATTTGCTGACTTACAGCTGGTTGACTTATAAATAATTCTTTGGCAGCCAATGAAAAATTGCCATTTTTATAAACTGATTTAAATGTTCTGTACCATTCCAGATTGACCATGATATAAATATATTTATCACAAACATAATTTAAATTATTTTTACTAATATCATATTCGTCATAAATTTGTAATCTCAAATAAAATAAATCATGAAAAAAATAACCGTATTAACAATTCTAGCATTAATTGTAAGTTGTTTTATCGCAACTGCACAAAAAAACAAAAAGATGAAAAAAGTATTATTCGTAGTTACCAGTCACGACAAATTGGGTAACACAGGAGAAAAAACAGGATTTTGGACAGAAGAATTAGCCGCGCCTTACTATGCATTGCTTGATCAAGGCGTGATTATTGACATCGCTACGCCAAAGGGAGGACAACCGCCAATTGACCCAAAAAGTGCCGATCCATCATCAGCAACCGAAGACACAAAACGATTTGATGCCGATAAAATTTTATTGGAAAAACTAAAAAACACCAAAAAATTAGCTGACGTTAATCAAGCCGATTATGACGCGGTTTTTTACCCTGGAGGCCACGGACCACTTTGGGATTTGGTTGAAGATAAAAATTCCATTGCTTTAATTGAGTCATTTTATACACATAAAAAACCAGTAGCTTTTGTATGTCATGCTCCTGCTGTTTTAAAAAATGTAAAAGTTAATGGACAATTTTTAGTAAAAGGAAAAAAAGTTACAGGTTTCGCTAACACCGAAGAAGAAGCTGTTGGATTAACTAAAATTGTTCCTTTTTTATTGGAAGATGTATTGCAAAAAGAAGGAGCAATCTATAGCAAAGGAGCCGATTGGCATCCGTATGCAGTTGAAGATGGTTTACTAATTACAGGTCAAAACCCAGCATCCTCAAAACTAGTTGCTGAAAAATTATTAGCGCAATTAAATTCAAAAAAATAAAAATAGACGCTAAGATTCTGAGAAACTAAGTTGCTAAGATTTGAGTAGATTATATTTGAAAATAAACTTTCAAAAAACTTAGAATCTTAGCAACTTAGTGTCTTAGCATCTTTAATAAAAAACAAACACCCATGTTAAATTTCGAATTATACAATCCTACCAAATTGGTTTTTGGAAAAGGACAAATAGAAAAATTATCAACTTTAATTCCAGCAAATGCCAAAATTCTTCTCGCTTATGGCGGTGGAAGTATTTTTAAAAATGGTGTTCACGAGCAAGTCCGCAAAAGTCTGGAAGGATATGATATTGTTGAATTTGGAGGAATTGAAGCCAATCCACATTTTGAAACTTTAATGAAAGCAGTCGCCATAATCAGAGAACAAAAAATTGATTTTATTCTGGCTGTTGGTGGTGGAAGCGTTATCGATGGCGTGAAATTTATTTCGGCTGCCGTTCCTTTTGAAGGCGATCCTATTGACATTCTAAAAAAGAGAATTCTTTTCAAAGAAGGTTCAACAGTAATTCCGTTTGGTACCGTTTTAACTTTACCAGCCACAGGAAGTGAAATGAATTCAGGTTCGGTGGTGACTATTGCTACTACTCAAGAAAAACTTGATTTTGGAGGTTCGGCCTTATTTCCTAAGTTTTCAATTTGTGATCCAACCGTAATTGCATCGTTGCCTAAAAGACAATTGCAAAACGGAGTTGTAGATGCTTATACTCATGTCCTTGAACAATACCTTACCTATGTACACGAAGGATATTTACAAGACCGAATCTCAGAAGGTATTTTGCAGACCTTAATTCAAATAGGTCCTGATGTGGTAGAAAATCCAACTGATTATGCTTTGGCTTCCAATTTTATGTGGAGTTGTACGATGGCATTGAACGGATTGATTCAAAAAGGTGTTCCAAGTGATTGGGCAACACACATGATTGGTCACGAATTGACGGCACTTTATGGAATTGACCATGCCAGAACATTAGCAATTATAGGCCCTAATCTATATAAAGTAATGTTTGAAACCAAAAAAGAAAAACTAGCACAATACGGAAAACGCGTGTTTCAATTAACTGGAACTGATGAAGAAATTGCTGCTGAAGCTATTGAAAAAACAGTGGCATTCTTTCACACTATGGGAATGAAAACGTTACTTTCTGAAAATGCAGAAAACTTTGAAAAAACAGCTGATTTTATTGTCGATCGTTTCGAAAAAAGAGGCTGGAAAGCATTGGGAGAAAAACAAAATATTACTTTAGAAAAAGTAAAAAAAATTGTAGTAATGAGTTACTAATCAAAGTAAAAAATAGTCATAAAAAAGGCGTTCCCTTAACCCATTTTAGAACGCCTTTTCAAAATACTAAAACAAAACTAACTAACTCAATATTCATATTTAAATTCTAAACCATTTATTTATAATGACTTACAACGCAAGCATTACATAAATATTGTGCTGAGTTTTAAAAAAAATATTAAATATCTAAATTTTTTCCAAAACCAATGTAAAACCCTATAAATTAAAGGCTTGGTTAAAAAAATTAATTTGTATTATTGGTCAAATTTTAAGTACTTTTGATGAAATTTAATAAAATAATGGCCGATAATTTAAAATTTGCAGTGATTGGGGGCGGAAGCTGGGCTACTGCTATAGCTAAAATGTTGTGCGTAAATCTTCCTGAGATTTCATGGTATATGCGTAATGATGCTGCCATTGAACACATTAAAAACCACAAACACAATCCAAATTACTTAAGCTCTGTAGAGTTTGACAATACAAAACTAAAACTTACCAACGATATCAATGAAGCGGTTGCTTATGCTGATTACATCATATTTGCTATTCCATCTGCTTTTTTAAACTCTGAATTAGAAAAACTTACCGTTTCTTTAAAAGACAAAATTATTTTTTCAGCCATTAAAGGAATTGTTCCTGAAACCAGTTTAATCGTTGGCGAACATTTTCACTATAAATACGACATTCCATACTATAATATTGGTGTAATTACTGGTCCTTGTCACGCTGAAGAGGTAGCTCTAGAAAGACTTTCTTACTTAACTATTGCTTGTGGTGATCCAGACAAAGCTTCAATGGTTGCCAAAAATTTATCAAGCAACTATATCAAAGCAAAAATCTCTGATGATATTATAGGAACTGAATATGCTGCAATGTTAAAAAATATTTATGCAGTAGCAGCTGGTATCGCTCATGGATTGGGTTATGGTGATAATTTCCAATCGGTTATTATGAGTAATGCTATTCGTGAGATGAAAAAATTCATCAAAAAAGTGCATAAAATGAAACGAAATATCAATGATTCGGCCTATTTGGGAGATTTATTGGTTACTGGTTATTCTGTTTTTTCGAGAAACCGAATGTTCGGGAATATGATTGGAAAAGGTTATACAGTAAAATCGGCTCAAATGGAAATGAGCATGGTTGCCGAAGGATATTATGCCGTAAAAAGTGCTTATAAACTAAACCAAGGTTATGGTGCAAGTACACCTATTATTGATGCGGTTTATGCCATTTTGTATGAAGGAAAAGAAGCTAAAGCAGTATTTAAAAAATTGACTGAGGAACTTGATTAAAAATTAGTGTTCAGAGTTCAGTTTTTAGTGTTCAGCTGAATCTAACATCAATTTTCAACAATAAAAAAGGGATTTTCTAATTAAGAAAATCCCTTTTTTATTTATTCACTCAGCTAAGTACTGAATACTAAAAACTGAACTCTGAACACTATTTTACCATCACACCTTCTACAAATAAAATAGGCACTTCTTCGGTGGCTTCTTCATTTATGGAATTTGCTTTGAAAATAAATTTTTTGTCGTATAATGTGTTTCCGATGAAATAAGTTACCATAAACTCATTGTTGAGTGCCAATACACTTTTTTCAATCATCTCTATTTTAACTACTGAAACAGCTGGAACTTCCATGAAAGCGTGACGCAAAAGAGAAGTTTTCTTCATTTCACCGTCAATGGTTCCAAAAGCTTTAGAAACCACCATCACACTATCCAATTGAAAATCGCTGTCATTTATTAAATACGCATACCATACTTTTTCCATAAAATCGTCGCTCCATTCTTGAACGGCTGCAAGGAATACGTTTTCAACTTCGGGGATGGTGATGTCGGATTTCATTCTTTTGGAATATTATTGTGATTGTTGTACTAAACTAAATATGTTGAATACGGGATGCCCTAGCCCAGATGGAAACGGCATCCTTTTCCTTTTTTCTTTAAAAAGGAAAAGATACAGTGGACAGCTGGAAATAGCTCCTTATAATTTATATGCTTGCTTTGAATTGCTCTAAGAAACGCACGTCATTTTCATAAAACATACGGATATCACCAATTTGGTACAATAACATCGCGATACGCTCAATTCCCATTCCAAATGCAAAACCGTTGTATTCGTTAGGATCGATTCCGCAATTGGTAAGAACATTAGGATCTACCATTCCGCAACCCATAATCTCTAACCAACCTGTTCCTTTGGTGATACGGTAATCGGTTTCGGTTTTTAAACCCCAATAAATATCAACTTCGGCGCTTGGCTCAGTAAATGGAAAATACGAAGGACGCAAACGGATTTTTGATTTTCCGAACATCTCTTTCGTGAAATATAGAAGGGTTTGTTTCAAGTCGGCAAAAGAAACATCTTTGTCAATATACAATCCTTCTACTTGATGAAAAATACAGTGAGAACGTGAAGAAACCGCTTCATTTCTAAAAACTCTACCGGGAGAAATAGTTCTAATTGGCGGTTTATTATTTTCCATATAACGCACTTGTACAGATGAAGTGTGCGTACGCAACAAAATATCTGGGTTAGTTTGTATGAAAAAAGTATCTTGCATATCACGTGCCGGATGGTATTCAGGCAAGTTTAACGCAGTGAAATTATGCCAATCGTCTTCAATTTCTGGTCCTTCGGAAACATTGAAACCTATATTTGAAAAGACATCAATAATTTGGTTTTTTACCAATGAAATAGGATGACGAGAACCGATAATTGTTGGCTCGGCAGTACGAGTTAAATCTCCGTAAAAACCTTTAATTTCTTCTTTACTTGCTAAAGTTTCTTGGATAGATTTTACTTTTTCTTCTGCTGAAGTTTTAAGTAAATTAATCACTTGTCCAAATTCCTTTTTTTGGTCGTTAGGAACATTTTTGAATTCAGCAAACAAGTCTTTCAACAAACCTTTACTCCCTAAGAATTTAATTCTAAAGGTTTCTAGTTCTGCTGGATTTTGTGTTGAGAAAGCTTGAGCTTCACCAATATATTCTTTTATCTTATCTATCATTTTCATTCCGTAATTGAGAGTGCAAATTTAGGAAAAAGTTAGAAGCTAGAAGTTAGAAGTTAGAAGTTTTTCTAAACATCTGCCTATAAATCATAAATCGTTAAGCAATACTATTAAATCATCAATCTATCACTTCTCTTTCCAGAAAATAATTAACAATTGCTTCTTTCATCAAAACAGATTGTTCACCTGCTTTTAAAGGAGGCAACTGCTCTTTTACTTTGTAATGTGGCCAACCTTCTTCGTCAAAAAATTCGAATTCGTAGAATCCGTATGGTTCTAATAATCTGCAAATGGCAATATGCATCAAATTGAGTTTTTCGTCTTTTTTGAATTCACGGTGTACTTTTCCAAGTTCCTGTACTCCAATTAAATAAATGATGGCATCCAAATCTAAATCTTCACCTTGCGAAAATTGATTGGAAAGTATATCGACAAGCCGTTCCCAGCGTTCTTTTAGTTGTGTGTCTCTTGACATTTTGATTTTTGATTTTTGATTAACGATTTTTGATCGCAGATGTATTCCACAGATTTTCAAAAATGTAATCGGATTATTTTGTGCAAAGATAAGAACTTGAAAATTGACAATGGTTAAGGAACATTTCTTTTATCTTTGCGCTTTTAATTTTAAAATAAAAAAATGAGTTTTTTTGATATTGTTGTAGGCGGGCTATTGTGTTTTTCATTGTACAAAGGAATTAGAAATGGTCTTTTTGTCGAAATGGCTTCATTCTTTTCTCTTATTTTGGGAATTTATATTGCCATAAAATTTTCGGCTGTAGTGAAAACTATTTTATCAAGTTGGTTGCATTGGAACCCATATACCATTCAGATTTTTGCTTTTATCCTTACTTTTATTATCGTGGTCGTTGGGATTTATATGCTTGGAAAGTTCTTAACCAATGTAGCTGATTTTGCCTTTTTAGGTTGGATTAATAGTGTTGGAGGTGGTTTTTTTAGAGTTTTAAAGACCATTTTGATCATCAGCATATTTCTAACCCTTTTTCAAAAAATAAATTATCATAATTATCTAGCGAAGAAAGAAACTCTTGATAATTCTATTTTCTTTAATCCGATTCAAAAGATAGCTGGATTTATTTTCCCTTCTATTGAGAAATGGTATGATAACGCGAGGAAGTAATCAGTGTTCAGTTTTTAGTAATCAATTTGTTATAAACCACAACAGCCCATAGTTGAAACTATGGGCTGTTGTGGTTTAATCTGAATATTTACGCGGAATGCAGTCTAAAAACTTTAATCTGCTTTCTGCAACCTGAACACTAATTACTTCACTTCTTTTATTGCTTTACTATCAATCCAACCTTCGGTTCCATCGGTTAATTGAATTTTTTTCCAATTGTCTAGTGTTTCTTCCACGTAAACTTTAGTGCCTTCGTGCAAAATAAAAATCGAACTGCTAGCATTTTGAGGTTCGCTTCTTACATCAGCAGATTCAGCAAAAACGATAGCTGGTCTTTCGTTATCAAAATGACTTTTTTCAAAAAAAGCTGCCAAAACACTCATTAAAACAAAAAGCAAAACGATAAACATTCCCACAAAGAAAAGTCTTTTAATAACCCCGGTTTCAGAAAAATAATAACCTATAAAAAATATCAAAAACAAAACCGCAAAACCAATAGCAATACAAGCCCAAGTGTCGAATGGATAAATTCCGGTAAAGTCCCGAAGAAGTTTTCCAAAACCAACTTTTGGGATTACTTTGATTTCATCAATAGTTCTTTTTTGAGCAAATTTTATATTGTTTAAGGCCTCTTGATTATTTGGGTCTAAAACTAGGGCTTTCTCATAATTATAAATAGAAGGAGCTGTTTTTTGCAATTTATAATAACAATTCCCTAAATTAAAATACAATTCGGCTGACTCTTTATTTGTTGCCAAAACTGATTCATACTCTTTGACAGCAAGATCATACTTCCCATTTTTGTATAAATCACTTCCTTTTTCAAAGCCAGTTTGGGCAAAGAAAACTTGTGAGATTAATAATAGTATGTAAAAAACGTTTTTCATTTTAATTTTTTTAGTTTCTTAGAATCTTAAATTCTTAGCCTCTTAGTTACTTAGATTTGTTTTTCTAATTCAGAAATGATGGCTACTGCTTTATCAAAATCGTGTTGTATTGTTGCGCTAGATGATGGAGCATATCTCGCAATTTCGCAATTCTCGGTAAGTGCAATAAAATCATTTACGGATTGAGGATTTACTTTTCTAGACAATAATAATTCTCGAATATTGTCTTTACTCATTTCCGAGGTTTCAATATGTAATTTTGCTTTCAAGAAATTATGCATTGCTTTTTCCAGCGCCACATAAAACGGCTCTTTATTATTGATTTGTTTTTTGGCTTCAGATAAATATTTCTTAGCCAATTTATTATTCATTTTAATTCGGTTACCAAAAACATCACTATCTATTGCTTCTTTTTTCTTTCTGAATAGTATAATTATCGGAAGCAATAAGAATGGTAAAAACAATAACCCGTAAAATTTATTAGATCCAAAAAAAGCAGGCTCTTTACTGGATACCAAATTTGTTCTTAAATCAATATATCTAAATTGTTCCGTAGGTTCAATCTTATTTTTACCAGCACTAGCTGTTGCTGGTGTTCCAGCTGTTTGTGAAGGCCCATCTAATACATTGATTTTTATCTCCGAAGAACTGATTGTTTTATAAGTTCCAGTTCCTAGATCAAAATACGAAAAATGCATTGGCTTAATAACATAATCGCCCTTGTATTGTGGTACTATAGTATACGAATCTGATATTTTGCCATTCATTCCAGACAATGGTGTGCTTACTTTTTCGCTGTGAACCGCATCGTACATTTCTAATGCATTTGGCACTTCTGGTTTTGGCAACGTAAATAATTTTAGGTTTCCTGTACCTGTAACGCTCAAAACAAGATCTAAGCTTTCACCATTTTTCAAAGTAGTTTTAGAAGGAATAGCCTTGAAATCAAATTTACCAACAGCTCCTGTAAAATCTATTGGTTTACCCGTTTCTGGCAATGGTTTTACATTGATAGTTTTGGCTCCTGCCGATACTCTTTTATTTCCATCGGTCACTATCATACGTCCAAACATATCTCTACGATTGGTAGGCAATTGAACATCAATATCCATTGCCAAAGGTTCAATCACAAGCTTTCCTGATTTCTGAGGATATAAAATTACTTTCTTTAATACAACATAACGGTATTTCTCCCCTTTGAACATGCCTTCTTCGGGAACCAATTGTTTGATTTCAATGTTTTGACTCCAAAAGTTATTGTATTTGGGTTTGCTTAGTTCTTTCAAATTATTAATCCCAATATTGTAACTTAAATACAATTTGTAAACTACCGTAATAGGCTGATTGACATAAGGATTCATATTTGTAATGTCTGCAACTAAATAAAGATTATCATCTGCAGAAATTTGAGAATCATTTGGATCTCTAGGCTGTTCTGTAGCTGCAGTTACATTAATTTTTATAGGCTGAGTTTTGTAAATCTGACCGTTAAATTCAATAACCGCTTGTCTGATTGTTAAAGTCCCTTTTTGGGTAGGCAATAAATAATAAGAATAACTTTTCTCGAAAGAGGTTTTCCCATTAATCCAAGATTGGCTTACCTGCTGACTTGGCCCAGCAATAATTCTAAAGCCTTCAAAAGACGGTTGAACAAAATTATCGCCATCAATATTCATCACAAAATCAATACGAAGTCTCTCGTTGAGACCAAGCGTCGTTTTGCTTACTCTTGCCTCAAATTGTACTTGAGCCAAAAGTCCTTGGAAACATAATAAGAATAAAATTAAATATCGTTTCATTACTTGTCTTAAATCGTTTATTTGTTTAACTGTTTAATCGTTTAAGTGTTCCAAATGAACAAATAAACGATTAATCAAATCAACTTGAATTCTACCAGTCTTTCTCCGTTTTTACAGGAGCTCCTTTTACTTTATTGGCGTTTACTTTATCCTGAATTTTCTTTTCTTCATTATTTACGGCATCCAAAAGATTTTGCATTCGTTGTTTTGGAATTCCTCCTGGTTTTGGTTTTGGTTGTCCATCATCTTTGGGTTTACCATCATCCTTTTTATCTTTATCTCCGTCTTTCTTATCGTCCTTTTTATCCTTATCTCCGTCTTTCTTGTCCTGATCCTTCTTATCTTGATCTTTCTTGTCGTCCTTTTTATCTTTATCCTTGTCTTTGTTCTTGTCCTTATCTTTATTTTTGTCCTTCTTTTTATCGTCTTTTGGAGGAGGATTATCTTTTAGCATTTTTTTAGCTAAAGCATAGTTATAACGGGATTCATTATCATTGGGATCATT
Organism: Flavobacterium sp. WC2509; assembly: GCF_052683105.1. Lineage (NCBI taxonomy): Bacteria > Pseudomonadati > Bacteroidota > Flavobacteriia > Flavobacteriales > Flavobacteriaceae > Flavobacterium > Flavobacterium sp. WC2509. Next base: position 2,070,294 of record NZ_JBQZFG010000001.1, read on the forward strand.
TCTCAAGGCATTTTTATAGGCTTCTACTGCTTGAGTATAATCTTTCTCTTTCATGAAAACATTTCCTAAATTATGGAAAGCTTTGTGCTTTTGCGATCTCGTTTTTAGGTTTTTCAACGCATTTGCATAAGCGAATTTAGATTCTGAAAATTGATTTTGTTTGTAAATAGCATTTCCTAAATTATATGAAGCTACTGTTCTATTTGGAAATTTAGAGTTTGATATTCTGTAATTAGCTTCGGCATCAACAAAATTCTTGGCTACATATTCCTCATTTGCTTCAGGCAAAACTTTATCTTTCACTTGGGCATTGGCCACAAAAGTTAAAAGCAGTAGTAGTAAGTATATAATTCTATTTTTCATTTTTATTTAATATTCAAAGTATTGGACAACAATCGACTCGTTAATTCCCTTTGATTTTAATATTTTATTTATTCTCGTTAAATAAATCCAATTTTTTTACCCACTTGGTTTTTCTTTCTAAAAGGAAAATATCTATAAATAATAACACAAACCCAATACCTAAAAACCATTGAAACTGCGATTGGAAGTCGGCCATTTGAGTTGCTTCAAATTCGGTCTTTTGAATTTTATCTAATGTTGCTTTGATGAAATCCAGTACGTCATGAGTATTGTTTCCATTTACATAACCACCACCTGTAATTTTGGCAATAGTCGTTAGACTGTTTGGATTTAATTTGGTAATTACGACCTCACCACTATTATCTCTTTGATAGCTTTCTACAATTCCGTTTTTCTTTAATGGAATAGTTCCTCCTTTTTCAGTTCCAAGACCAATAGTAACGATTTTCATTCCTAATTTCTTGGCTTCTTCTGCTGCGGCTTCGGCACCTTCTGAATGATCTTCTCCATCGGAAATCATAATCAGTAATTTGCTGGTTTTACTTTTTTCATCAAAATAAGTTCCCGCTAATTTTATAGCCTCGTCAAGCGATGTCCCTTGTGAAGAAACCATTCCCGGTCCCATACTCTGCAAAAACATTTTAGCTACACTATAATCAGTTGTAATAGGCAATACAGGAAATGCGCTTCCTGCGTAGGCGACAATCCCAATTCTATCACTTCCCAATTGATTAATAATCTGAGATACAATTTGCTTACTTTTTTCCAAACGGCTTGGTGCTACATCCTCACAAAGCATACTTTTAGAAACGTCCATTGCAAAGACAATATCTATTCCTTCTCTTTTTACAGTTTCTACTTTGGTTCCAATTTTTGGATTCACCAACCCAATTATTAACATAGCCAAAGCCAATAGCAATACTCCTAATTTCAAAGTTGGTTTGAAAACAGAACGCTCTGGACTTAATCTTTTGATTACTTCTAAATCACCAAACTCACGTTGTTTTTTTCTTTTCCAATATAAATTAAATAGAAAAAGTACCACCAAGACAGGCAGTATAAAAAGTAAGTATAAATAGTTGCGTTCGTCTAATTCCATTTGATTTTTCTTAATCACAGTTTTAGTCGCAGTTTTCAAATTAAAACTTTGACCAAGACTGAAAACTTTTTATTATATAAAACTCCTATATACTGTATTGCGTAAACCTATTTCCAATAACAATAAAAAACCTGCTAATAAAGCAAAAAACCTGAATTTTTCGTCATAATCATAGAACTTCAATTCTTCGATTTCTGTAGTTTCCAGTTTATTGATTTCGTTATAAATTTGAGCTAATTTATCATTACTTGTTGCTCTAAAATATTTACCTCCTGTTTTTGCTGCAATGTTTTTCATCAATTGTTCATCAATTTCTACTTTCATCATTTGAAAAAGCAGTTGTCCATTTGGTCCAATTGCATAAGGAGATTCGGCCATACCATTGGTACCAATACCAATAGTGTATACTTTTATACCATATTGTTGCGCAATATCTGATGCTGTTTCTGGTTCGATAAACCCTGCATTATTAACTCCATCTGTCAACAAAATAACCACTTTACTTTTTGCCTTACTATCTTTAAGACGGTTTACAGCAGTAGCTAATCCCATTCCAATTCCTGTTCCGTCCTGCAAAACATTATCGTATTTTATACTTTGAATCGCCTCTTGAATAACTGCTTTATCACTTGTTACTGGTGATTTTGTATAAGCTTCAGAAGCATAAACCACCAGTCCTATTCTATCATTTGGCCTTTCGTCTACGAATTCAGAAGCCACTCTTTTTATAGCTTCCATTCTGTTTGGCTTAAAATCCTTAGCCAACATACTACCAGATACATCGACAGCTACCACAATATCGATCCCTTTTGTAGTTTTGGTTTTATTGCTAATGTCTACTGTTCTTGGTCTAGCTAATGCAAATATTAATAATGATAATGCCAATATGCGCAAAACATCTAATCCTGGTTTTAGTTTTGTTAATAATGAATCCGAACCCTTGAATCCTTGAAGTGAACTCATTTTTAGGGTTGCTGTTTGTTGGTTTCTTTTCCAAAATAGCCAAGCAATTGCAACAGGCATCAGAAGAAACAACCAAAAAAATTCTGGATTTAAAAAGGTTATCTTTTCCATTAGTTACTTGCTGATTTAAGTTCTACTGAATTCAAAATGCGATCTGATAATTCCGTAGCATATTTGTCCCCTTCTTCATGAAGAATCATTATTTGTTGTAATCCTCCTTCTTGTCCAAAAAGTACTATTTCATAATATAATTTTGAACTTGTTTGAGTATTGCTGTCAATTCTAGAAAATGTTCCGTATCCTTTTTTTCCTGTTATTCCTTTATTAGTTTGAAAATCTTCCTGTTTAACAATCATATTTTGTGCCCCTTGAGTCTCTAATACTTTTAAAGAACTTTCTATAGCTTTAGACAAATCAAGAGTTCCTTCCTGTTTGTATTTTATAGTAGAAACCATAATATAAAAATTATCCAACAAACTTCCATATCCAAAAGACTGCATCTCTTTTATAAGTGCCATTCCTTCTTTTGGCAATGATTTTGTCAAATCCATTCTTTTCAAAACCTTTGGAGTTTCAATTATTACTCCTGGATTTCCATACTCACTTTTAACCCATTCACCCTCTAACAATTCTTTGGTTGGATGTCCCAGCACATTGTCTTTTACATAATCAAACCCTTTGGTTACTATGAAATAAGTTGTTGTAGCAAAAAGTAAAAAAAGAACAGAGCCTATTGAGATTGCAATACGCTGATTTCTCTTTTTTCTAAGTAAAATTTGAATTTGTTTTTGTTTTTGAGCTTCATTCAAAATAGTATCTTCCTCAATTGGTACCTCAACCGGAATAGCTTGGTCAAGAGTTAAAATCGCTTTTTGAATTCTATTTCTATCTTCGGTAATTTCAAATTCTAATGGTTTAGATTTTGCAAATTTCACTAAATCGGCTTGTTTCAAAACGGTAAATAAATTTTCTATCGTTTCCTGAGAAAGTTTCATTTTCTTTTTTAAAGAAGCCGTTTTCAATCCATCGATCAATTCAGAAGTAGTACTTTCCATTGCAGGAATTTCTATAGCTTCTTCGATATAATTTCGAGCGATATCCGTCAATTCACTATAATATTCTTTGACTTCACCATGTTGCCAAAGCTCTTTCTTCTCTAATATATTAAGTAAACTTGTTGCTCTTTCTATAGGTGTTTTATAAACTTCCTCCTCTATTTTTTTCTTCTGACGAATTTTTAGGTACCAATAAACAAAAGCACCTGCTCCTAAAAGCAATAGTATTCCCAAAAGATATTTCCACCAATCTCCCCATGAATCTTCGGCTTTTACAATATCTTTAATGTCATACATTTTTTGTCTTAATGTATCGACTTCAACATTGGCAACCTCAACTTTGATAGAATCCGTTGCATATGCTTTATTGTTAATCAGAATTTTTATACTTGGAATGGTATATTTCCCCGAATCAAATTGAGTCAAACCGTACTTTTTAATTAATTCGTAGCGGTCGTCTTTTTTGATGGTATCAATTGGATAGGACTGAATCACCTCAAGTGCTCCAATGTTTTTTAATTTTGGAAAAACAACTTTAGATAACGTATCTACAGACGTTTTTAAAGTTAATTTAAACTCAGCTCCAATTTTATTTTTTGTGGTATCGATGCTGGTAACTACTTTTTGCTGTGCAAAAATAGAAGTCGAAAACAGTAAGTATATTAATAGTTTTTTGAACATTTCTTTGGAAAATTTGATTGAAGATTGAAGGTTAACGATTTTTGATTTCAGATTTTCCACCTAATAAAAATTGTTTTCAATCCAGAAAATATATTATTTCAAATTTGTTTTTGCCGTTTTTATACTTGATACGAAAATAGAAATCAACTCATTTATTTCTATCTTTGCCATCGTTAAATTATTTAAATCTGAACTTAAATTTGCTTTTTCGACTATCCTTAAACACACGAAAGTTTCTCTTAATTCTTTTAAACAAATACCCATTTTATGAATAAAATCCTTTGTGCTTTCCGCACTTTGAGCTTCTCCATAATTTAATGCCGGTGAAGTTCCAGATCTAATTATTTGTCCTCCTAAATGGTTTCCTGCGTAGTTTACTTTAAAAGTACTAGCCGAAATTATTATAGTAGCTGCAAAATCTATTAATCTGTTTTCAAGTTCTTGTTTATTCATTATATATATTTAGTTTACCAAAAAATCTTTATCTCATTCCAGAAAATCAGCAATCAAAAATCGTTAATCTTAAATCTGAAATCCCTACCTCGATTTAAAATAGCCTAATAATTTAGTAACATAACTTTCGTCCACTCTAGTATTTACAACTCCTGAACCCGATTTACTGAAAGTTTCTTTAAAATAATTCACATTATCGTGATAGTGCTTTTCATAATTCATTCGCACCGATTTAGATCCTGTATTAATCAGTCTCGTTTCGCCAGTCTCTGCATCTATCATAGAAACCATTCCTAAATTTGGCATTTTCTCTTCGCGAATATCATACACTCGAATACCAGTAATATCATGTTTCTTGGAAGCAATCTTCAATGTATGCTCATATTCGGCCGACATAAAATCGGAAATAACGAATACAATCGCTTTCTTTTTTTGAGTACCTGATAAAAATTTTAAGGCTTGTGCAAGATCCGTTTTATAGCTTTTAGGTTCAAATTCTATCAATTCACGAATGATTCTTAGCACGTGAGACCTTCCTTTTTTTGGCGGAATATACAATTCAATTTGGTCCGAAAATAAAATAAGTCCAATTTTATCATTGTTTTGAGTAGCCGAAAATGCCATTGTAGCGGCAATCTCGGTAACAATTTCTTTTTTAAACTGATTTTTAGAACCAAAACTTTCCGAACCAGAAATATCAACCATTAACATCATGGTCAATTCTCTTTCTTCTTCAAAAACTTTTACGTGAGCTTCATTGTATCTGGCGGTTACGTTCCAATCGATGGCACGAATGTCATCCCCAAATTGATATTGACGAACCTCGCTAAAAGTCATCCCTCGTCCTTTGAACGACGTATGGTATTCGCCCGAAAAGATGTGATCACTCAATCTTCGGGTTTTAATTTCTATTTTACGTACTTTTTTTAAAAGCTCTTTTGTATCCATTTTTAATTTGGTTTATGGTAATTGGTTGTTGGTTGTCGGTTTAAAACCATCAACCACAAACTATCAACCATCAACTTTTAAGGTACTTCAATTTCGTTAATGATTTTATTGATGATGTCTACAGAAGTAATATTTTCAGCTTCAGCTTCATAAGTAACTCCAATTCTGTGACGCAAAATATCATGTACAACTGCGCGAACATCTTCTGGGATTACATATCCACGGCGTTTGATAAAAGCATAACATTTGGCAGCCGTAGCAAGATTGATACTTCCACGAGGAGAAGCTCCAAAACTGATTAAAGGTTTCAAATCAGCCAATTTATATTTCTCTGGATAACGAGTTGCGAAAATAATATCCAGTATGTATTTCTCTATTTTTTCGTCCATGTAAACCTCACGAACTGCTTCTTGTGCTCTTAAAATTTGCTCAACAGAAACGACAGGATTTACTTTTTCATAACTTCCTTTCAGATTTTGACGAATTACTAAACGCTCGTCTTCCATCTTTGGATAATCGATAACTGTTTTCAACATAAAACGGTCAACTTGCGCTTCAGGCAATTGATAAGTTCCTTCTTGCTCGATAGGGTTTTGAGTTGCTAAAACTAAAAACGGCTTATCTAATTTGAAAGTTGTATCACCAATCGTAACCTGTTTTTCCTGCATCGCCTCTAGCAAAGCTGATTGTACTTTGGCAGGAGCACGGTTAATCTCATCGGCAAGAACGAAATTAGCAAAAATTGGTCCTTTTTTTATAGAAAACTCATTCGATTTAATATTATAAATCATGGTTCCGATAACATCTGCAGGCAATAAATCAGGAGTAAACTGAATTCGACTAAATGACCCTTGAATGGCTTGTGAAAGTGTATTTATGGCTAATGTTTTTGCCAATCCAGGAACCCCTTCCAAAAGAATATGTCCTTGTCCCAAAAGTCCGATTAGCAATCGCTCAATCATGTGTTTTTGTCCCACAATGACTTTGTTCATTTCCATAGTAAGAAGATCTATAAAAGCACTCTCTCTTTCTATTTTTTCATTGATTGCTCTAATGTCTAAAGTCGCTGAATTCTGTTCCATATTATTATATTTAAACCTCTTTTATTTAGTGTCTTTATTTGATGGTGCAAATTGAATTTTTTTTTAGACCTAAGATGTTAAAAAATGGTTAAAACTTCTACGAATCCCCCAATTTTAAGGACGAATTATGATAGTATTTATCTATTTTTAAGAAGTATAAATAATTAACAACAAATTCATAGAATTAGTCATATCATTACAAGAGAGATAACCAAATTTAAAGCTTGAGTAAAAATCCGTTTTCAAAAATTATTATTGGCTAAAAAGCATCGCAGAATTTATTATTGGAAAAGTTTTTAACGAAAGCAAAAAAACAGTAACTATTTTCGTTTTTAGAAGTTTAAAATTTTAATTGTCATTTATCAAATTTTTGGTTATTTCATTACTGCTGAATTTATTATGTTTAAAATCAGTAAATTTAGAATTTATAAAAAATAAACTATTCTGTTTTAGCAATGATTAACAAGCGGCTCCTTATCAAAAACCTATTAGCTCACAATGATGAGAGTAGTTTTTATGATAAAAAAAGACAGCTGAATCTGCACACCCGAGAAGGAAAAGGAAAATTTTTAAAACACATCTGTGCCTTATCAAATTCTAACCCTACTAACAATTCTTATATAGTAGTTGGTGTAGAAGATGAAAACAATCAAATTGTGGGGGATGATTTTTTTGACGATAGCCGAATTCAGAATTTAGTTAACGCTTTTCTTGAAAATCCACCCCGAATTCAATATGAAAATGTGCCTTTTCCAAATCTGCCGAAGGATAAGGTTATTGGTCTGGTAACCATAAAACCAAATAGTAAAATTTCTTCTTTTAAAAAAGGAATACATACCATTCCCGCCAATAGTGTTTTCATTCGAAGAGGAAGTAACACTATGCCTGTGGAAGGGGAAATAGAGAAAAACTTTCAAAACACAGAAACCGTTATCGGAATTGAAAATAATTCTAGAAACAGTATCAAATATACGCTTGACGGCGTGATTGATTTTATGAATTTTCGCCATAAAGACATGGCACCAAAGTATAAAGTTTTTAAAGAATTGTTTGTTATTTGCTGGGCTGGAATTATCAAAGAATCCAAAAACAAAACCTATTTGTCCCGAGTAGATATTGAACTCATTAACGAACAAATTAAACTATTTTATTCAACTCTTGATGTAGTTGAAATTACCTATGACGAAGATAGTTTTACAATTATTGAATACGTTCCTTTAGATTTGAATGGCAAAATGACTTATTATCCTCTTGAGGAACAAACAATCCATTTTCAGGATAATGGCTATTATAAAATTGACCGAAAAATTCTTTTTGATCCTCCAAAATACAATAAGAAAATGTTGTTCCATATTTATAATTCTAACATTGCAATATTGAATAAATTAGAAAAGAACATTAATTTATCGGAACGAGAGAGAAAAGATTTAAATCATTTACCATCTACCTTTATGATTTGTTACCTAAATGGTTTTGAAGATGCTAAACAAAAGTTGATAGATGCCAAAACAGTATTAAAGCCTTTCACACAGGTCTATCTTTCTTTTAAAGAAGCCTTGCGGATTTTAAGAAAAATGAAATATGATGTGTAATAAAAGTGTATTGCGCTTTAGGATTTTTTTATAATTAACTAAACAATCCTGAAACCCAAGTAACCAGATCAATAATAACCTGACAAACAAAATTAGTCATCAAAAGCAATAAAGTCAGAAGTGCGTTCATTTTAAAATTTTAATAAAATTATAATGATTCTCAATCAAAAACCAATCACTAGAAAAGTTGTATTTTTGAATTCCAAATGTAAGTAAAATTAAGTTACTTTTTACATTATTGGCCTGAAATTCAACGGCTATAAACGCCAATTTGGCCGATTTTTTCTTAATAAAAACTTAAATTTTGTTTTCCCCCCTATTTCTTACTTTATAATTAAAGTATTGTTTATCAATAATTAAGAGCCTTCTAACGTTATTTCTTTTTATAAACGATATTACCCGTCTGTAAAAAAAAACAATAGATATTACTTTTCTGCTATTTTTGTAAAAGAACAAATTGTGAATAATGAGAACATTAGTAATAGGAGACATACACGGTGGTTTGAGAGCCTTGCATCAAATTCTGGAGAGAGCAAACGTAAATACAAATGATAAACTCATTTTTTTAGGCGATTATGTTGATGGCTGGAGCCAGTCACCTCAAGTAATTGATTTCTTGATTGCGTTACAAGAAACACATGATGTAATTTGTATTCGTGGTAATCATGATGAATTACTAAGAGAATGGCTCAAGGATAATAAAGATAATGAACAATGGTATCAACATGGTGGAGAAGCGACCGTTTTGGCTTATGAAAAAGTTAATGACGAAACCAAAAAAAGGCATGTAAAATTCCTTGAATCTCTACATGATTATTATCTGGATGAACAAAACAGAATGTTTATTCATGCTGGTTTTACTAATATGAACGGAGTGAATTTTGAATATTTCCCTAAATTATTTTATTGGGATAGAACACTTTGGGAAACCGCTTTGGCTTTGGATCCAAAAATGCAATCTGATCATCCGTACTATCCAAAACGTTTTACATTATACAACGAAATCTACATTGGTCACACTCCAGTTTCACGTATTGGAAAAACAACTCCAGTACAAAAAGCGAATATCTGGAATATAGACACTAGTGCCGCATTCACAGGACCGCTAACGATATTAGATGTTGATACAAAAGAGTTTTGGCAAAGCGAACCCTTGCCTAGTTTATATCCTACAGAAAAAGGACGAAATAAAATCTAAATACTATATTTGCCGCCAATTAATTGTCAATTTATATTTTCAACAAATGAAAAAAATTATTACCGTTTTATTTTTAGTTTCTATTGGAATAACAAATGCACAACAGGCCTTTAAAGGTAATGGTGATGCAAAAATTAATATTGGTGCCAACATCCAAGACGGAGGCTCAGGAATTCAAGCATCTGCTGATTTTGGTCTTGGTGAAAATTTCTCTTACGGGTTTGTTGCTACGTATTTATTAGGAGTAGATGAATTTTCAGGCATTTATGGTACAAACACTTATGCTAACTTAAAACCAGAATTTCAAGATCGTTTTGATGCAAAATTTAGAGTTAATGCAAATTTGTGCAGTGTAATTGGCGTAGATCAATTAGATATTTATCCAGGTTTGAGCTTAGGATTACGCAATTTTGGAGGTCATCTTGGAGGTCGTTACTTTTTTACTGATGGATTTGGTGTTTTTACAGAATTTGGATTCCCAATTGCAAAATACAATAATGACAAAGACGTATTCGATCATTTAAACAATCAAGTTACTTTTAGTTTAGGAGCTTCGTTTAATTTGGATTAATCTCAATAGAAGAAAAAAAGCGTCTTGATTGTTCAATCAAGACGCTTTTTTATTTGAAATAATTTACAATTCTATTTCATGCCAATTTGTTGTTTTATTATTTCATTATCAATTTCTTTATACACGTCCTTATATCCTCCCGATTTATAAGAAGTAATTATTCCTTGCGGATTGACTACAATATGGACAGGAAAGGAGTTACCGAAAAGTTTTTTTATTTCTTCCTTATCACTAAACGTCTGCTTGTATTTAAATTCATGTTCCTTCAGATGTGATTCTAAATCATTCTTGTTATTCCAAGCAACAGCAAGAAATATAATATTGGGATTAGATTTGTATTTCTCCACCAATGTGTTTAATCCTGGAATTTCCTGTCTGCATGGAGCACATCCTATTGACCACCAATTAACAACAACTATTTTACCAATAAAATCTTTAACAGAAACAATATCTCCGTTCAAAGAAGTAAACTGCATTGATGGAAACGGTTTGTCCTTTACTAATGCTTTATTGACATTTATAATTGTCGCTGTTTTACTTTTATGATCTTTGTTGTCATACCATAGATATTGAAGTTCATTAGTAGAAGTATTATTTATTAGCTCTAAAGAAATTTTTTTCGAAGATTTACCCAAACTAATGTCTATTCTATTTGAAGGGAATTGATTTGATTCATTTTTTAAAAGACTAACTACTTCAAAACTTGATAATTTATTGTTAATGTAAGATGAAATCCAACAGTCCCTTTGTCCTTGTTTTATCATAATTCCAGCAACAATTTTTATACTGTCAATTCCTGTTTTCAAATTTGAATAACTCTCAATAGTTATCCCCATTCCACCATATTGTTTCAATAACTGATCTATTTCTGTCGGACATCCAGCAATTAATTTGCTTGTTAAATACGATTTTTGATTTTGGGCGTGTAATGATCCTGAAAAAATTATCGTGAAAAATAAAATTAATAATGATTGCTTCATGTTGTGTCCTAAAATTTCGTTTTAATAAACCAAAGATAGCTAATGAGTTTAGTAAAGGAATTAAGACAAATAGTTTTTACGTTAAATTTGCTTTTACTGCGTATATTTTATTAATAATTCACCACTTTTAGGAAATTAGAAATAATAATTACCTACAAATCAAATTTTATTCCTTGTGCCAATGGTAAACTTGTAGTATAATTGATTGTATTGGTTTGTCTTCTCATATAAACTTTCCAAGCATCAGAACCGGATTCTCTTCCACCACCTGTTTCTTTTTCTCCGCCAAAAGCGCCACCGATTTCGGCTCCGGAAGTTCCGATATTTACGTTTGCAATTCCGCAATCTGATCCTACTGCAGATAAGAAATGTTCCGCTTCACGCAAATTATTGGTCATAATCGCAGACGACAAACCTTGAGCAACTCCGTTTTGAACATCGATTGCATTCTCAACAGTTCCAGAATATTTAATCAAATACAAAACAGGAGCAAAAGTTTCGTGCTGTACAATTTCGAAAGAGTTTTGTGCTTCGGCAATTGCTGGTTTTACATAACAACCGCTTTCATATCCTTCTCCCGAAAGTACTCCTCCTTCAACTAAGATTTTACCTCCTTCGGCAACAACTTTAGTTAAAGCACTTGCATACATTTCGACTGCTTGTTTGTCAATTAACGGCCCAACGTGATTTTTTTCGTCTAAAGGATTTCCAATTCTCAATTGTCCGTAAGCCGATACTACAGCATCTTTTACTTTATCATAAATACTTTCGTGAATAATCAAACGACGAGTTGAAGTACATCTTTGTCCCGCTGTTCCTACAGCTCCAAAAACTGCTCCAATAACGGTCATTTTGATATCGGCATCTGGAGTTACAATAATGGCATTGTTTCCGCCTAACTCCAATAATGATTTTCCTAAACGACCTGCAACAGTCTGCGCTACAATTTTACCCATGCGAGTAGAACCCGTAGCCGAAATTAAAGGCACACGTTTATCTGTAGTTAATAATTGTCCAATTGTATAATCTCCGTTAATCAAACATGAAATCCCTTCTGGAAGGTTGTTTTCTCTGATTACCTCAGCAATAATATTTTGACACGCAATTCCACACAATGGTGTTTTTTCAGATGGCTTCCAAACGCAAACATCTCCACATATCCATGCCAGAGTTGTATTCCAAGCCCAAACAGCTACTGGAAAATTAAAAGCCGAAATGATTCCCACAATTCCTAAAGGATGGTATTGCTCATACATTCTGTGCCCTGGGCGTTCCGAGTGCATCGTCAGTCCGTGTAATTGGCGCGATAGTCCTACCGCAAAATCACAGATGTCTATCATTTCCTGTACTTCGCCATATCCTTCCTGCAATGATTTACCCATTTCATAAGAAACCAATTTGCCTAAAGCTTCTTTATTTTTACGTAATTTTTCTCCAAACTGACGCACAATTTCCCCACGTTGTGGTGCTGGTATCAATCGAAATGTTTTGAAAGCTTCGGTAGCAGTTTGCATTACTTTTTCATAATCTGCTGGTGTGCTCATTTTTACAGAAGCAATTAATTTACCGTCAACTGGTGAAAAACTCTCCAGAATTTCTCCGTTTGAAAAATGATTAATTCCTGTTGAAGTTCCTTCATTTATAGTTTTAACTCCCAATTGCGCTAATGCCTCTTTCATTCCAAATTGATCTGTCGTTGTTGTCATTGTAACTTTTTTGGTTAAAATTGTTATATTTTTTTGTAAAGATATTATTTTATACTGTTAAAATCAAATTTGATTCAAACCTAAATTTTTCTCTCATTACTGTTTTGCGTGAGGGATTAAATGATAAAATGATTGCTAATTTTTGATTAACGATTTTTGATTTCAGATGTAAAAAACCTCGTAAAATCGACAATCTAATATTTAGTAACAACAAATCTGAAATCAAAAATCGTTAATCCTAAATCTAAAATCTCTTAACTAACGACATTGGGATTAAAGCGAGAACGAAAAGCCCAACCCAAAGTTTTTTAAGAAGGGGCACGCCCATATAAAATTATACTGAAGTAAAATTATAGCTTTCTATTGTGTTTTGTCAATTTTTAGAAAAAAATTCGCTCTTTACAAAAGAAGGAAGTATTTTTATAATCTAAATTAAAAATTATAATCCCCTTTTGAACATGAAATTCATTACTCGTTACTTTATCATTTTGTTTTTACTATCCCTACCGATGCTTGCGCAGAAAACAGCTTTTAAGGTAGTGCCTTTGGGAGTTAAAGGAGGAATTGACGAGACCAATCTTTCGGCCTATTTGATAGCACCTGTAAAAACCAATAACTATATCTGTCTCGACGCGGGCACTATAAATGCTGGAATTGAAAAAGCAATCGAAAATCAAGTTTTTACGGTTTCAGTCGATGAAGTTTTACGAAAATACATTAAAGGATATTTTATTTCTCATGCGCATCTCGACCATGTTTCGGGTTTAATAATTAGCTCACCAGCCGATTCTTCCAAAACGGTTTATGCTACAAAAAAATGCATGCAAATGATGGAAGAACATTATTTTAATGGAAAAACTTGGGCTAATTTTGGAGATGAAGGTCCTGGTTATCAAATAAAAAAATATCATTTTCAAACGCTTCCACTTGAAGAAGAAGTTAAAATATCCAATACTACTATGACCGTAAAAGCGTTTCCTTTAAGTCATGGAAATCCTTTTGAAAGTACTGCTTTTTTAATTCAAAATGACACTAATGCGGTTTTGTATTTAGGAGATACTGGTCCAGATGCTATAGAAAAAAGCACAGATTTAACTGAATTATGGAAAGCTGTTGCGCCAATGATTATTGAAAAACAACTAAAAGGTATTTTTATTGAAGTTTCGTTTCCTAATGAACAACCGGATAATGCTTTATATGGACATTTAACTCCGAATCATTTAATGCAAGAACTTAGTAAATTGGAAGATTTTGCTGGAAAAGGAAATTTAAAGGATTTAAAAATCATCATTACTCATAGAAAACCACCGACAAAAAATATTCAGAAAATTAAAGAGCAATTGAAAAAAGATAACGCTTTGGGTGTGGACTTTGTATTTCCAGAGCAGGGAAGGAGATTTGATTTGTAGGTCATTAACCGCGAAGTTCGGTAAGCTTTATGGTTTATTAGCCACGGATTATACGGATAAAACAGATTAGCACGGATTTTATAAAATTTGACTTCCGTGAAAATCTGTAAAATCTGTGTCATCCGTGGCTAATTTATCCGACGTCTAAATTAATCGCAAAGCATTGCGACCCCTGCGTTTTAAACCTTTGCGTTCCTTGCGGTTAAAAGTCATTTTTTCTCTCGTATCAAATAAACATAAACTGGAAAGTGGTCACTAAAACCAATTTCGGTGAGGGAATGTCGCAACGGATATCCTTTGTATTTGCCATTTTTTTGAATTAGAAAAGGCTTATTGTAAATTCCAGCTTTCCAATATTGAAGACTTTTATAGTCTTTTTTGAGCAATGATTCTGAAACCATGACTTGATCAAAAATATCCCAAGCATCACGAAAAGCAATCGTACCTAATCCTTTTTTAGCCATTTCTTCGAAAGGATTATAAATTCCAAAAGACTCAACTTCTTGAATTTTTCCTTTGGCTCCTAATGCTTTTTTCACACTATTATTAAAAGGACTGTCGTTTAAATCGCCCATCGTAATAATTTTTGCATTGGGGTTGATGTGTTGCAAAGAATCGATAATCTTTTTATTTAAAGCCCCTGCTGCTTCCCGAAATGGACTCGATTTCTTTTCGCCACCTGCTCGTGATGGCCAATGGTTAACAATGATGTGAATTTCTTCTCCATTCAAAAAACCAGTTACTAATAATTGGTCTCTGGTATAAACACGATAATTTTTAGTGTTGACTTCGATAATATCTTCGGTTTCTATATTATCAGATGTTTCGGTTTTGACTTCTTCTTTAATAGCTTGTTCCTTTCTATAAACGTACAACGGAATATTGCTAAAACTCGTGGGTTGAAACTGTTTCTTTTGATACAATAAAGCCACGTCAATTCCTCTTTTGTCAGGAGAATCAAAGTGTACAATTCCATAGTCTTTATCAATCAATTTGGGTTGTTTGATTAAATCTTCCAGAACAGTTTGATTTTCAATTTCGGCTCCGCCAATAAATGTTGGTGAATTTAGATTTTCTGCAGTACCGATTTCGGATAATACCCGCGCTAAATTTTCTAGTTTTTGATGGTACTTTTTACTGTTCCAATGTTGAGTTCCCGTTGGCGTCCATTCCTCATCATTAGTCATCGGATCATTAATTGTATCATAACAGTTTTCAAAATTGTAAAATGCCACCGTATGTATCACAAAAGCTTTAGTTTGTGCATTGCTTCTAAACATTATAAAAAATACATACAGATAAAAACAGGTCTTTTTGAACGTCATTATTTTTTTAAATTGAATTCATGTTTTGTAAATATAGTAATTTTATTACATTTATTATATCGGAGACAAAAGTTTAAAACCGTAAATCTATATGGTGAAAATCAGTTTATACTATACTACGGAGATTATTAACCAGACAGACTTTTAATCTATTATTCAGAATTACATATCTTTGCTTTCACTCGAAGTAAGTAGTCAATCAAATCATTTTCTAAATGTATAGCATACAAACCCGCACCTTTTCTTTTATTCAAAAACAATCTGTTTTGTATCCAATGCTATTGCTTATTTTTGTTTTACAATCTATAAACTGTCAAGCTCAAACTACTATGATTACACCACCTTATTTACAAAAAGGAGATACCGTTGCTATTGTGGCAACTGCCAGAAAAAATGTCGACGATAATTTGAAACCCACTATAGATTTATTACATTCTTGGGGGCTAGAAGTCGTTATTGGAAGTACTATTGGATTAGATTTGAATCAATTGGCAGGAACTGACGAACAACGCGCCGCCGATTTTCAGCAACAAATGGACAATCCAAAAATCAAAGCAATTTGGTGTGCTCGTGGCGGTTACGGAACAGTACGCATGATTGACTTATTGGATTTTACTAAATTTAAACAACACCCAAAATGGATTGTAGGTTTTAGTGATGTTACTGTTTTGCACAATCACCTCAACACTATGGGGTACAAATCCATTCACGGGACTATGCCTGTGAGCATCGCAAGAACAGCTCCCGAATCGATTTCATCTTTAAAAACGGCATTGTTTGGTGATGCTCTATCGTATCAAATAGATCCGTTTCCAATGAATCGTTTTGGTAAAGCCACTGGTGAATTAGTCGGTGGAAACTTGTCTATTTTATACAGTTTGTTAGGTTCTAAATCAGCCATTGATTGTACCGATAAAATTTTATTTATTGAAGATTTAGACGAATATCTGTATCATATTGATCGAATGATGATGAATCTAAGACGTAATGGCTGTCTCGAAAGCATCAAAGGAATTATTGTGGGTGGAATGACAAAAATGAAAGACAATGATATTCCGTGGGGCAAAGATGCTAACCAAATTGTCGAAGATGTAACTCAAAAATACAATATTCCAATTCTATATAATTTTCCTGCTGGTCACGTTCATGATAATCGAGCTTTAATTATGGGTAGCACTGTAAGTATCGATGTCAACGAAAATTGTAATACGGTGGTTTTTGAAAAATAAAAATGATTTTAGATTGCAGATTTGTGTAACTGAGATTTGAGAATTAAAACTGAATCTTTTTATTTAATTTTCTACTTCTAAAATCGTTAATCTAAAATCTACATTCAAAAATCTAAAATTTCTATGGCTGAACACAACGAACTAGGTAAATTAGGAGAAGAACTTGCGGTGGAATATCTCAAAAAAAATGGGTATACTATTCTGGACACTAATTGGACATTTCAAAAAGCCGAAATTGATATTATTGCCAAAATAGAAAACACACTTACCATCATAGAAGTGAAGACTAGATCGTCTATTGAATTTGGTTTACCCCAAGATTTTGTAAAACCAAAAAAAATACAACTTTTGGTAAAAGCCGTAGATGCATACGTAAATAATAAAAAATTGGACTTAGATGTCCGTTTTGATATTATTGCCGTTCACAAAGAAGCAAAATCCTTTGCTATTGAACACCTTATAGATGCTTTTTATCATTTTTAAAGAAATTTAACAATGTTATATTTGTAACAAATTGTTTTTTATGTATATTTGCAAAGAATTTAGATCCAAAAACTAAGTATTAACTACGTAAAAATCACTATACATTATGAAAACAGTTTCCTCAATTGTTGAAAATTACATCAAAACAAAACCTTTTTTGCTAAATGCATTGTCACTTGGAATCATTAATTTGACTTCTTTGTCACGAAATATCATGACAGAACTAGAAAGTGAATTTGGGAAAGAAGTAAAACAAGGAGCTGTAGTAATGGCCCTAAAACGTTTGACTGAAGAATTAGATTTTCGATTGAACCACAAAATCAATAAAGTAATAAAAAATATAGGCGAAATCACTGTTCGTTCGGCTTTAACAGATTATACATACATTGTTTCGGATACCGTTTTGAACAAACAAGCCGATTTAATTACTGATATTAATTCATTGCCAGATATTTTTTATACTTCATCAAAAGGAGTAAATGAAACTAATATAGTAGTAAGTAATAGTGTTAATCACCTGGTAGAAAAACATTTTGCCTCTGAAAAATTGATTCAAAAATTAGAAAATTTAGCTTCCATTACTGTTAAATTACCTAAAGAAAATATTGTAGTTCCAGGAATATATTATTTCATTTTTCAACGTTTGGCTTGGGAAGGGATTATCATCAATGAGGTAATTTCAACTTCTAATGAATTTACTATTTTAGTAAGCGAAAATGAAGTAGATGTTGCTTTTAAAGTAATCAAAGATTTGAAAAACTAAAAAACAAACTTTTTATAATTGAAAACGAAGCCTTAGTGCTTCGTTTTTTTATTTATACCTAAATTTACACTTTCATTTCAAAATAAAATACAATCGCTATGTTGGCTCCATCTTATCAAAAGTTAAAAGACATTTTATCAAAGTCCATTGATCCAAAACGTATTTTAACCAATCCTTTGCAAACCCTTGCTTATGGGACAGATGCCAGTTTTTATAGACTTATTCCGCAGATTGTCATTTTGGCTCACAATGAAGCCGAGGTTGTCGAAATTATAAAACAAGCCAAAATTCTTGACATTGCTTTAACTTTTCGTGCCGCTGGAACGAGTTTGTCGGGACAAGCCATCACCGATTCGGTTTTGGTTGTTGCTACACACGGTTGGAAAAATTTTGAACTTTTAGACAACAATCAAAAAGTAAAATTAGAACCTGGAATTGTAGGTAGTCGAGCAAATATTTTGTTGGCTCCTCATGGATTAAAGATCGGTCCTGATCCAGCGTCTATTGGAGCAGCGATGATTGGTGGAATTGTTGCTAACAACGCCAGCGGAATGTGTTGCGGAACGGCTCAAAACTCCTACCAAACCATAGCTGATATCCGAATCGTATTGTACGACGGAACACTTCTGGATACAGCAGATGCAAATAGTGTTGCCGATTTCAAAAAAAATCATGCTGCTTTAATTCAAGAAATTGAAAATCTTAGAGATACCATCAAAAATGATGAAGCACTTTATCATAAGATTAAAAATAAATTCAAAATAAAAAATACTACGGGTTATAGCATTAATGCTTTGGTTGATTTCCAAGATCCTATTGAAATTATCAAACACCTGATAGTGGGCTCGGAAGGAACATTGGCGTTTATTTCGAATGTAACATTTCAAACCGTTATTGATGAAAAATATAAATCCTGCTCATTACTTATTTTCAATAGTATTCAGGATGCCTGTAATGCGACCATTTTATTAAAATCAAGCCCTGTTGTAGCGGTAGAATTATTAGATCGTGATTCTATCCGTTCGGTAGAAAATGATCCTGAAGCGCCTGGATATTTCAAAACATTGCCAGAATCGGCTTGCGCATTATTGGTGGAATGTCGGGATAATGATTTGGATAATATGCTAATCAAACAACTAAAAATTCGATTAGAAATTGAATCTATTCCTACTTATTCCGAATATGAATTTACTTCAAATCCGAAACAATATTATTTCAATTGGAAAGCACGAAAAGGGTTGTTGCCAACTGTGGGTGGTATGCGAAAAACAGGAACTTCTGTTATTATAGAGGATGTTGCATTCCCTTTGTCTCATTTGGCGGAAGCCTGTTTAGCATTGAAAGATTTATTTAAAAAATACGAATATCACGATGCCTATCTTTTTGGTCACGCATTAGAAGGAAACTTGCATTTGGTCTTCTCACAAGATTTTTCGAATCAAATAGAAATTGATCGATATGAAAAATTAATGTCAGAATTGGCAATTTTGGTTGTAGATCGCTTTGATGGTTCCTTAAAAGCCGAACACGGAACGGGTCGAAATATGGCTCCTTTTGTAGAAAAAGAATGGGGAACAACGGCTTACGAAATTATGAAACGCATCAAAAACATTTTTGATCCTAATAATAAAATTAATCCGAACGTTATAATTAATCCGGATCCAAAAGCACATCTCCGAAATTTAAAACCAATGCCAGAATCCCACGCAATTGTGGACAAATGCATGGAATGTGGATTTTGTGAACCACATTGCGTTTCCGAAGGTTTAACTTTATCTCCAAGGCAACGTATTGTTATTGCCCGTGAAATTAGCCGATTAGAGGAAACAAATGATGATCCGCAACGATTGGCTGACATCCGGAAAGACGTTACCTATCAACTAGACGAAACCTGTGCCACCGATGGCCTTTGTGCTTTGGCTTGTCCTGTTTATATTGATACTGGGAAATTTGTAAAAGAATGGCGTGCCAATGAACTAAATTCTAGTGATAAAAAAAGGGCTGCGTACATTGGTTCTCACATGGCAGGAACTACAACACTATTGAGAATTGGATTAAAATTAGTTTCCTTCTCTCATTCTCTATTTGGAACAAAAATCATGACTACTTTATCTAATGGCATCCATTTTATAAGTTTTGAAAAAGTACCAAAATGGATTCCAGAATTGCCAAAAGGAGCCGACAAAATAAACACGAATCAACAGCCATAAAATGAATACAACCTCTGATTTAAAAGTAGTTTACTTCCCTTCCTGCATCAACAGAAGTATGGGTAAAAATAGTTTTCAAGGTGCAGACGATCTTCAATTGACTGCATTAACACATCAATTATTAATTCGTGCTGGTTTTACTATAATTTATCCCCAATTATTAGATAGTCAATGTTGTGGTATGCCTTTTTCGAGTAAAGGTTTTGCTGAAGCCAATCATACTCAATCAGAAGCATTAGAAAAGGAATTATTAAAAGCATCAGAAAATGGGAAACACCCTATTTTGTATGATATGAGTCCCTGTTTTTATCATTCGAAAGAAGAATTTTCGAAAGCTTTAAAAATCGTGGATCCCATTGAATTTATGTTGGATCATGTGATGCCTCATTTGACTGTAAAAAACAAAAAAGATACCGTTGCCGTTTTTCCTGTTTGTTCCGTTAAAAAAATTGGAAAAATGGATCAGCTTATCGCTTTGTCTCAACTTTGTGCCGAAAATGTTACTATGATTGATAGCAATTGCTGTGGTTTTGCTGGAGACAGAGGTTTTATAGTTCCTGAACTACGCGAGCATGGATTACGCGAATTAAAAGCACAAATTCCAACCAACTGCAAAGAAGGTTATTCTACTAGTAGAACTTGCGAAATTGGATTAGAGAATGCAAGCGGAATTGATTTTAAATCTATTTTTTATTTGGTGGAGGAAGTGACGAGATAAAAACTTAAAACAAAGTAAAATAATATGTTAATCTTTACTTTGCTTTATCATAAAACCCAATAACACATTGAATTAAATAGCTACTTTTGTATCTATTAAGCATTTTATTTTCCCAAATTTTTAAATAATTAACTTTAAAATGAAAAAAACTGTATTATTATTAAGTTTCTTTTTACTTGGTCTTTCCAGTATTGTTACTGCACAAGATTATTACATGCCTACACCAGAAGGTTTTGGTAAATCTGCAACGGGAGGTGGAACTCCAACAGCATTAAATACAGTAACGGTTACAACCTATGCTCAATTAAAAACAGCTCTTAATTCAACTGCATCGACTAATGCCGTCATTTTAGTTTCTGGAACCATCGACTGTGTTTACACGAGTGTATTATTGACTAATAAAACAATTATAGGATTGCCAGGAGCAAAACTTAGAAACACTCAAATAACAGTAACTTCTAATCCTCCATCCGCAAGTGATTCTACAACATCAGCTGCTAATTCGGGAACTCTTTATATAAAACCAGGCTCTAATAATGTAATTATCCGAAACCTAATTTTTGAAGGTCCAGGAGCTTTTGATGTAGACGGACGTGATAACCTTACTAATGAAGGTACTAATGTTTGGGTCGATCACTGTGAATTTCAAGACGGAATGGACGGTAATTTTGACAACAAAGGAGCAGCCGATAATGTAACTATTTCTTGGTGTAAATTTACTTATTTGAAAGCTCCAACTGCTGGAGGTTCGGGAGGATCTGCAGATCACCGTTTTACAGATTTAGTAGGTTCTGCTATTACTGATTTTCCAACAGACGGAAGGTACAGTATTATCTTCAAAAACTGCTATTGGGCAGAAGGTTGTAAAGCCAGAATGCCAAGAGCTAGAAATGCCGAATTGCACGTCTTAAACTGTTATTATAAAACTAGTGTTTCAGGAGCTTCCGCTGTTGGTTTAGGTGCAGGAAATCAAGGAACCACTTGTTATGTAGAAAACAGTAATTTTGAACAAATAACTACTATTTCAAGCCCTGTTAACGAAGGTTCCGGAACAACTGTAGTGAAATTTGATGGTTGTACAAAAGGAACAACTCCATTGGCAGTTACAGGTTTTGATGTTGGAACAGCTACAAAACCAACTTATACTTATAGCGTAATGCCTGTGGCTAATGTAGCTACTTATATTCCAAATACAAGTTGTGGCGCAGGAGCTACATTACAAGTTACGGCAGCAGGAGAAATATCAACTAGTTGCCCTAATTTAGGAGTAGAAGATTATACTTTAACTGGGGTAAAATTGTATCCAACACTTGTTGACACTACTTTAAATATTGAGTTATCAAATGTTGTTTCGGGAGATGCAACGATAACTATTTATTCAACTACAGGAGGAAAAGTGCTTTCTTCTTCTAAAAATAATGTAAGTTCTAATGATAAATTATCGGTTAATGTAGCAGCATTATCTAAAGGTATTTATTTGTGTACTGTTAAAATTGGAGAAAGTTCTACTACTTTGAAATTTATCAAACAATAATTTTTAGTTTAGAATAACAGAAAAGAGTCCCGAAATTTCGGGACTCTTTTCTGTTAAAATAGTTTCCAAAAAAATGATAAAGAGCTTTGTGAACTCCTATCTTTTTTACAAATTCATTCCTCCCGAAACTTCGATTCGTTGTCCATTTACCCATTTTGCATCATCGGTACACAAAAAGGCAACAACACTTCCAATATCATCTGGCAAACCCACTCTACCCAAAGCAGTTAATGAAGAAATAAATTGATTTAACTGTTCATTATCACGAACTGCTCCACCTCCAAAATCAGTTTCGATAGCTCCAGGAGCAACTACATTTACTCGAATTTTTCGATCTCCAAATTCCTTTGCTTGATAGGTAGTCAAAGTTTCTATTGCGCCTTTCATACTAGCATAAGCAGCATATCCCGGGAATGAAAAACGAGTCAATCCCGACGAAATATTTACAATTCCGCTACCGTCATTTAATATATCTAAAGCTTTTTGAGTCAACAAAAAAGGCCCTTTGAAATGAATATTAACCATATTGTCCAATTGATTTTCGGTGGTTGTGGCAATACTTTCATGAACTCCAATACCAGCATTGTTGATTAAAAAATCAATTTTATCAGTACCAAAAGTGTTTTGCAAAGCCGTTTTTGCATTTTCAAAAAAGGAATCAAAACTACTTGCTTCCGCAACATTCAGTTGAATGGCTGCTGCTTTTTGTCCCAATTTTTCAATTTCAGCAATAACTTCTTCCGCTTCGGCTTTTTTACTGTGATACGTTAACACTATGTCAAGTCCTTTTTGGGCAAGACTCAAAGCCATATTTTTTCCTAATCCGCGACTTCCTCCTGTAACTAGAGCTATTTTATTTCCCATTATAGATTTTATTTTAAATTATTTAAGACAAAATTAGTTGAGTTGTAAAGTTCTGCAGTTGTAAATATCAATCCAGAATTTGCGAAATTCAAATTAAAGTATTTAAACCCGAAATGACAAAGGAGACAAAGTAGTTTGTTTTTTGAAAAAATTAGAAAAATGCGCTAACTCTTCAAAACCGAGTGAATAGGCAATTTCCGAAATGTTCCAGTCGGTTTCTTTTAATAAAATTTTGGATTCCTGAATCAATCGTTCGCTGATTAATTCGGTAGTGGTTTTTCCAGTATTTTCTTTTAAAACTTTATTGAGATGATTGACATGAATGGACAAACGATCCGCAAAATCTTTCGCAGATTTCAATTCCAATCGTTGGCGGGATGATTCAATAGGGAATTGTCTTTCGAGTAATTCCACAAATAAAGAAGAAACTCTGGCTGCCGAATTGTGTTTGGAATACAAGGCGGTTACAGGTTGCAACTTTTGTCCAAAATGTATCAGCTCCGCCACATAATTTCGAATCAAATCATATTTATACACATAATCCGAATTGATTTCCTGATGTATCTTTTTGAAAATCAAATCAATTTCATTTGTTTCTTCTTTTGTTAATTGGAAAACAGGATAACCATCTGTTTGGAAAATGGGCAGTTTATCCAAATCCATCCCGATTTTTTCCTTGGTCAAAAACTCACTTGTGAAAACACAAAAATGACCCGACTGCTCCATATCCAGCGGAAGATAATTATAAGGGATTTTGGGCGTTGCAAACAAAAGTGCATGTTCTTCAATTTCAATCGTACGGTCAGCATACTCTACTCTATTTTTGCCCCGAATTAAACTTATTTTATAATAGGCTCTTCGGTCGTAAGGCATATTACAGTGCCCTTTAAGTCTTTCATACAATTCTTTGATATTAAAAACATTGAAATGTCCGATTTCTTTTTGAATACCATTGGGCAACAATACGCACGGATTGGCAAAACTGTCGCTGGATATTTCTTCGTAAAACTCGTCTATGGATTTTGATTTCATTGGGATAAATTTGTAAAAATCAAATATACGGATTATTTAAGAGAAAACTGTTCGACTATAAAACTGAGAAATTGCCTTTAAAATTTATCAGCATTATTTAGATACATTTTTAAACAAAATTTAAAATCAAAAAAAGTAAATTTATGATCTATATAAATACAAAATGAAAAGATATATTTTATTGTTTTTGCTAACATTTCAAATGGTATTTTCACAAGAAGTAGTAGTAAAAGGGAAAGCCTTTAATTCAGGAAAATTTAATGACCGAGTTGTTTATATTGTCAAAAATGACACTATTAATAAAGAAAGAAAACACAATCATTCCTTATATGCAAATTGGAAAGAGAAATCAAAATTTGAAAACAGAAAAGACACTTCATATCTTGAATTTAATAAAAGCTTAGAAGTTCTTGAACAATTGTTTAAAACTAAACCACTCTGCACTGAAAGTGCAGAGGTTTGTTTTACGAGGGACTGAAAGTCCCTCATTTTTTCATTCGAGAATGAAATTTGAATTATCATCATTCTCTTTTCTTCTATGATGTTCCAAATATTCATTTACCATTTTATCGGTTATATTTCCAGTACTCCAAACACCATAACCACTTGCCCAAAAATGTTGTCCCCAATAACGCTCCTTCAATTCAGGAAATTCCATCTGCAATTTTCTTGAAGTCCTTCCTTTGAAACTTTTTAAAATTGAGCTGACGTTATGCTTTGGAGCGTATTCTATATGCATGTGAACATGGTCTGAACTAACAACTCCTTTTAAAATTTCAATTCCTTCTGCTTCACAGATCTGTATCAAAATCTCTCGGCAACGCTTTTGAACATCACCTTTCAAAACTTTAAACCTATACTTAGTAACCCAAACAACATGACAGGTTAATCTGCTGACTGTGTGCGAACATTTTCTTAAATCTGTACTCATAATCTAAAGGTAAAGATTTTTTCGCATTACTAAAGTACTGCAATAAATTGCAGGGTTTTAAACCCGAATCTGAGACCAATAAAAATTATAGAACACGTACGGATAACTTACTTAATTTTGAAATAAAAGCTAAATTATCGGATTCTCTGTTTTTTGAATCTCAATATCATACAACTAAAAAATACTTAGTTGCTGATTTAGTAAAAAAGAAAAAAATTAATATTAAACTAAAATTAGAACCCTGTGAGGTTTGGCCTTCACATTCAGAAGAGGAAAAGTCAACAAAACTATATGTTTTTATTGGTAAAAAAATTAAAACTTGGGTATCTCCTTTAGGTTATTGCAATGGTGTTTCTTTAGATTCTAGAACTTTAGCAAAATATTTGGTGATTAAAAACATTTATGGTGATTTCAAAAAAGACACTATTCAATTTACCTCTTACGCACATTCATATCCAATGGAACAAAATTATATTCCCTTTAAGGGTAGTTTTTCGGAATACGATTATTGTTTATTATATGTATTGAAATACAAAGGAGAATTAATTCAAGTAAGATATTTGTTTGATGATATATATATGACAAAAGAAGGTAGGTGGGCATCTCCCTTAAAGCCAAAAGGATTATTTCATACAATCTCTCCCGACTTATTTAAACCTGAGAAAATAAATTTCATCACTCCAATTGAATTTGAATATGAAGAAAAATTTGAAAAACAAATCAAACAAAATTTCCCTGAAGCCTATACTAAAATAAGCGATGGAAAAATCACAGTAAATTATGGTTTTTACGTTGAGGATTTATTTGAAATTAGAAAAACAGGGCGATTGAAAGAGTATGATTATTTGATTAAATAAACATAAACAATATCCTCTACTCGCCACCCAACTTCTGCATTAACTCTAATGCAATTCTAGTTGATTTCACGTTATCAAAAGTCAACAATAATCTTAAACCAGCTGGCGTTTGCTTTTCTTTCATAACACAAATACTACTATTTGTTTGTACAAACTGAATCACTTTATGGAAACGTGTCGAATGGTAATAATCCGATTGTTGATCGGAGACAAAATAGCCAATCATCTTCCCTTTTTTCATTACCAGTTTTTCGATTCCCACTCTAGTTGCAATCCATTTGATGCGGATGCTGTTCATTAAAGCAAGCGCTCTTGGTGGCATTGGACCAAAACGATCGATTAGTTTGTTTTGGAAAACAACCAATTCTTCCTCATTTTTCACATCGGCCAATTCGTTATACAAGCTCAAACGCTCCGTGACATTATTGATGTATTCATCTGAAAACAACAGCTCAAAATCAGTGTCGATTTGCAGGTCTTTTACATATTCCTTGGTTTCGATATTGTTTTCTTCAGGATATAAATCCTTGAATTCGTTTTCCTTCAATTCCTCGATGGCCTCGTTCATGATTTTTTGGTACGTATCAAAACCAATGTCGTTGATGAAACCGCTTTGTTCTCCCCCTAATAAATCTCCAGCACCACGAATTTCTAGATCTTTCATCGCAATATTCAAACCGCTTCCTAACTCGCTGAATTGTTCCAAAGCCTGAATTCGTTTTCTTGCATCTTCGGTCATGTGTGAATACGGTGGACAGATGAAATAACAAAACGCTTTTTTGTTGCTTCGCCCAACACGACCTCTCATTTGATGCAAATCAGACAAACCGAAATTATTGGCATTATTGATAAAAATGGTATTCGCATTCGGAACGTCCAATCCGCTTTCGATAATGGTTGTCGCTACCAAAACATCAAACTCTCCGTTCATAAAGGCGAGCATCAACTCCTCGAGTTTTGCACCGTCCATTTGTCCGTGGCCAATTCCTACTCGGGCGTTTGGCACCAAGCGCTGAATCATTCCTGCAAATTCCTTGATATTTTCGATTCGGTTATTGATGAAGAAAACCTGTCCGTTGCGCTGAATTTCATACGAAATTGCATCCCGAATCAGTTCTTCATTAAACCCAACAACATTCGTTTCTATAGGATATCTATTGGGCGGAGGTGTCGTAATTACCGATAAATCTCGGGCAGCCATCAACGAAAACTGCAACGTTCTCGGTATTGGCGTTGCGGTCAAAGTCAGCGTATCAACATTGGCAGCAATCGTTTTGAGTTTGTCTTTTACGTTAACTCCAAACTTTTGTTCCTCATCCACAATCAACAATCCAAGGTCTTTGAAAACCACATTTTTGTTGACCAATTGGTGGGTTCCAATTACAATATCCAATTTCCCTTCGGCTAATTGTTTTAGGGTTTCAGCTTTTTGCTTAGCAGTTCTAAAACGGTTCAAATAACCAATAGAAACCGGCATATCTTTTAATCTTTCACTAAAAGTACGGTAGTGTTGGTAAGCCAAAATAGTCGTTGGAACCAAAATCGCCACTTGTTTTGAATTATCAACAGCTTTGAAAGCAGCACGAATAGCGACTTCCGTTTTACCAAATCCTACATCCCCGCA
This sequence comes from Flavobacterium sp. WC2509, assembly GCF_052683105.1. Lineage (NCBI taxonomy): Bacteria > Pseudomonadati > Bacteroidota > Flavobacteriia > Flavobacteriales > Flavobacteriaceae > Flavobacterium > Flavobacterium sp. WC2509. Next base: position 2,097,964 of record NZ_JBQZFG010000001.1, read on the forward strand.
AACCAAACGATCCATCGGACGTTCGCTTTCCATATCGGCTTTGACTTCTTGCGTCGATTTGATTTGGTCAGGAGTGTCTTCATAGATAAACGAACTTTCCAACTCGTTTTGCAGATAACTGTCGGGCGCAAATTGGAATCCTTTTTCCAATCTTCGTTTGGCATACAACTGAATCAAATTGAAGGCAATATTTTTTACCCTTGCTTTGGTTTTTTGTTTTAAAGTCTTCCAAGTATTCGAACCTAATTTATAAATCTTCGGTGGTGTTCCGTCTTTTCCGTTGTATTTCGAAATCTTGTGCAGCGAGTGAATACTCACATACACAATGTCATTATCCGCATAAACGAGCTTAATCGCTTCCTGTGTTTTACCTTCGACCTGTATTTTTTGCAACCCTCCAAACTTCCCGATACCGTGGTCGATATGCGTTACATAATCGCCAACGGATAAAGTCGTGAGTTCTTTTAGGGTTAAATTCTGCTTTTTCGAATAGCCATTTTTGATGCTGAATTTATGGTAACGCTCAAAAATTTGATGGTCGGTATAACAGCAAATTTGATTTTCCTGATCGATGAAACCTTGGTACAAAGGCAGAACAATCGTCTTGTATTGCTTGCGGACATTCTCCGAATTGGCTTCATCCAAAGATTCGAATATATCGTGAAAACGTTTCGTCTGCGCTTCATTCGAACAAAACAAATAATTTTGGTAGCCGTTAAAATGGTTGTCGCTCAAATTATTCAACAACAAATCAAACTGCTTGTTGAACGACGGCTGTGGCTGAATATGAAATTCAAACTTCTTGGTAGTTTTAAAAACAGGCTTGGAATTGAATTCCACAACCGAAAAATCCAACGCTCTTTTTACAAATTCCTTTTGGTTAAGGAATAATTGTTCTGGAGTCGCGTGTTTGATATCTTTGGATAATTTCTCAAAAGCTTCTTCGGCTTTGCCAAATTGCTTATCCAATTCGTATAAAAGATTCTCGGTATTCTGAAAAAACAAAACCGTTCTTTCGGCTATATAATCTAGAAAACTCTCTCTGTTTTCCTGAAAAACTTTATTCTCGACATTCGGAATAATGGTGATTTTTTTCTGTTTCTCTAACGACAATTGTGTATCAACGGCAAAACTACGGATGCTCTCCACTTCATTACCAAAAAATTCAATTCGATACGGATTATCATTCGAAAACGAAAACACATCGACAATCCCTCCTCGAACGGAGAATTCTCCTGGTTCTGTAATAAAATCAACTCTTTTGAATTCGTATTCAAACAAAACTTCATTCAGGAAATCAATCGAAATTTTATCACCAACGGCAACTTTCAATGTATTTTTATCCAAATTTTGACGAGTAACCACCTTTTCAAAAAGTGCCTCAGGATAAGTAACAATGATTGCAGGTTTTTTGCGAGAATTGATTCTATTCAATACTTCAGAGCGAAGTAAAACATTGGCGTTATCGGTTTCTTCAATTTGGTACGGACGACGAAAAGAGCCCGGATAAAACAACACATCCTGCTCGCCTATCATTTGTTCCAAATCGTTCAAATAATACGCCGCTTCTTCTTTATTATTCAAAACCACCAAAAAAGGAAGTTCTGATTTCTTAAAAAGTGACTGAATTACAAATGAAGTTGCAGATCCTAACAAACCCTCCAAATGTATTTTTATTGGATTATTCCCCTGCAGACTAGCTACAATCTGAGCTGTTTTGGGAGAAGAATCATAAACTGAATATATAGAAGTGGCTTTACTCAAGGTTGTGCTCCGTTTGGATTTTTTTGATTCGTTGTACTACTCGGATTATCTTGTATTATTGCTGGAGTTACACTTCCACCTTGAATTGCTCTGGTAGTATCCAAAATCATTTGTAACAATTCAGATTCTCCTGCCTCCATTGGAATTTTACCTTTCTCCACAATTTTATCCATTTGTCGTTGCAAAGAAACCAACTCAATATTAATTTCAGCAACCAGTTTTACCACTTTTTTCTCCGAAATATCAGTCAGATTGATATACAAATCTAACATTCGAACTTGTGTAGTCAAAGTTGCTATTCTGCTTCTTATCTGTGGTGTGTCAAATTGAGTAGGAATATTGGTATTCAAAGCCATCACTTTGGTCGATAATGCTTTGGATTTCTTTTGATATTCGCGAATTGTTTGCTTCGGTTTTTTGGCCAATTCTTCCATAAACTCTCGCCATTCTGGCCAGGTTTTTATAGTAGCTTCGGAAGTAGTATTAATTGGTGAATCAAAAAAATTCCAGCCTTTTTTTATAGTGGTAAATATTAATTCTTTCTTTTTTATATCCTTTAACTGATCGGCAAGGCGTTTATCGTTATCATTTTTACACGAAAACTGTATCAAAATCACCAAAAAAAGTAGCGTTACTTTATAGTTCATTTCCAAATTATTTGAACTACAAAGTTACAAAGTAAATTTACAATACCGAATTTCAAAATCAGAATAACAATCTCACATCAATACCTCTTTTTATTTGAATTTAAAGAACCAAAAATGACAAACAATCTACATTTAAAAAACGATTTTGTGATTTTTGTAACTTTATTGATTAAAATGTGATATTTAACGAAATCGTTATCTTTGTTATTCAAATCCATTCATCATGAATCCAAAGATCTTAATTATAGGCGCTTGCGGTCAAATAGGCACTGAACTAACACATCAACTCAGAGCAATTTATGGAACCGATAACGTGATTGCTTCTGATATTCGAAAACTGAATAACGATGTTGTCAATTTGGGTCCTTTCGAAGTAATAAATGCTTTAGATTTTAACCAAATTGAACATTTAGTCGAAATTCATCAAATTACCGATGTCTATTTGATGGCGGCTTTACTATCTGCAACAGCCGAAAAAAATCCTGCCTTTGCTTGGGATCTGAATATGAATTCGCTATTTCATGTTTTGAATTTAGCAAAAGCCAAAAAAATAAAAAAGGTATTTTGGCCTTCTAGCATCGCTGTTTTTGGACCAACAACTCCCAAAGAAAACACACCACAATATACCATCATGGAGCCTTCGACCGTATATGGTATTAGCAAACAAGCTGGCGAAAGATGGTGCGAGTATTATCACACTCATTTTGGAGTCGATGTTCGAAGCATTCGTTACCCAGGGTTAATTAGCTGGACGACACTTCCCGGCGGAGGCACTACCGATTATGCCGTAGACATTTACCATAAAGCGCTAAGTGACAAAAAATATGAGTGCTTTTTGAATTCCGAAACCAAAATGCCCATGATGTACATGGACGATGCCATTGCCGCCACCATCACTATCATGCAAGCACCCGCTGAGCAAATTAAGATTCGTTCTTCCTATAATCTCGCCGCAATGAGTTTCACTCCTGCCGAAATAACTAACGAAATCAAAAAACACATTCCAGAACTCGAAGTAACCTACAATCCCGATTTTCGCCAAAAAATCGCCGATAGCTGGCCAGCAAATATAGACGATAGCCGCGCCAGAGAAGACTGGGGCTGGAATCACCAATTTAATTTGGAAACAATGACAATCGAAATGTTAAAAAATCTAAGTCCACAATACCACAAAAAATAAACTTTAAAATCATTTGGGCGTGCCACCATCCAGATAAAAGGGCTATTTCACTTTGCGCTTATACGCCCTTTTATCTGGATGCTGTCGGGCTATCCATGCTACTTCGGTAGCTTATTTCTATCCCTCACGCACAACAACATCGATGTAACTATTTACACCAGCCTAAGCAAAATATATAAAAATCCAAAGTTTTATACTATATTTCACAGCTGGAAATTGAAATTAACAGGACTGCATAACAAAATGCAACGACTCCAAATCAAAAACTACAAATAGCTACAAATGAATAATAAAAAAACATTCCTATTACTACTCTTGAGTATTCTAAGTTTCCATTTTAGTAATGCACAAAACATCCGAAAATCCATTTTATTAGACAAAAACTGGAAATTCTCAAAAGGCGATTTCAAAGAAGCGAACCAAATAGGATTTTCAGACCAAAAATGGGAAACCGTAACGATACCGCACGATTGGGCAATCTACGGTCCATTTGACGAAAATAACGACGTACAAAAAGTCGCTATTACCCAAAATGAAGAAAAAGAAGCCAAAAGACAAACAGGAAGAACTGGTGGTTTACCCTATATGGGCGTGGGTTGGTACCGAACCTCTTTCAATATTCCAAATTACCAAAAAGGACAACGCATCAGTCTGGTTTTTGATGGCGCTATGAGTGAGGCTCATGTTTCGGTTAATGGCAAAGAAGCTATTTTTTGGCCTTATGGATACAATTCCTTTACTATTGATGTTACTGATTTATTGACTAATGACGGTCAAAAAAACCTGCTTTCGGTTCGATTAGAGAATAAAGATCAATCTTCTCGCTGGTATCCGGGTGCAGGATTATACCGCAATGTCCATTTGATAATCACTAATCCTATACATGTTCCTGTTTGGGGAACGTATCTAACGACTCCTTTTGTATCCAAAGAATATGCTTCGGTACGTTTAGAAACTAAATTAGAAAATGTACCCAATAAATCCGAAATCCGAATTGAAACTACAATTATTGATAAAAACGGTAAAACAGTTTCATCAAAAAACGATACTCGAAAACTGAATCATGGCGAAGCATTTGTTCAAAATTTCATTGTAAACAATCCTACTTTATGGTCACCAGAATCTCCTAATTTATATCAGGCGGTGTCAAATGTGTATCTAAAAGACCAATTAGTCGATACCTATACCACTCGTTTTGGAGTTAGAGATATCAAATTCATTGCCGACAAAGGATTTTTTCTGAATGGCGAGCAACGTAAATTTCAAGGAGTTTGCAATCATCATGATTTAGGACCTTTAGGAACTGCTATCAATGTAGCTGCTTTGCGTCGTCAATTAACACTTCTAAAAGATATGGGTTGCGATGCTATTCGTACCGCACACAATATGCCAGCTCCAGAATTGGTAGCCTTATGTGACGAAATGGGTTTTATGATGATGATAGAACCTTTTGATGAATGGGATAAAGCCAAATGTAAAAATGGCTACCATCGTTTCTTTAAAGAATGGGCAGAAAAAGATATGGTCAATATGCTGCACCATTACCGCAATAATGCCAGTGTAATCCTTTGGAGTATTGGTAACGAAGTGCCAACTCAATGCAGTCCGGAAGGTTATAAAGTAGCCAAGTTTCTTCAAGACATTTGCCACCGTGAAGACCCTTCCCGCTTAGTAACTTGCGGAATGGATCAAGTTTCTTGTGTTTTAGAAAATGGATTTGCCAATATGATTGATATTCCTGGTTTTAATTACCGTGTAAACAGATATGATGAAGCTTTCCGCAAATTATCACAAAACATGGTTTTGGGTTCTGAGACTACCTCAACCGTAAGTTCTCGTGGAATTTATAAATTCCCTGTTGAGAAAAAATCAGATGCTGTTTATGATGATCACCAATCTTCTTCCTACGATTTTGAATATTGTAGTTGGTCTAATTTACCCGACGAAGATTTTGCAATGGCAGATGACAAAACTTGGACATTAGGGCAATTTGTATGGACAGGTTTTGACTATTTAGGCGAACCAAATCCATATAGTATTAATGCTTGGCCTAACCATAGTTCGCTATTTGGAATCATTGATTTGGCAAGTCTTCCAAAAGATCGCTATTATTTATACCGCAGTATTTGGAATAAAAATTCTGAAACCTTGCATATTTTACCGCATTGGAATTGGGAAGGAAAAGAAGGTCAAAACGTTCCGGTTTTTGTTTATACCAATTACCCAACAGCCGAATTATTTGTAAATGGAAAAAGTTATGGTAAGCAAACAAAAAACGATGCTACAAAACAAAGCCGTTACCGATTGATGTGGATGGATGTTAAATATGAACCAGGAGAGGTTAAGGTAGTAGCCTTTGATAAAGACGGAAAAAAAGTCGCTGAAAAATCCATTTATACCGCAGGAAAAGCGCATCACCTGGAGTTAATTCCAGATCGCACTGAAATGCAGCCTGATGGAAAAGATTTGGTTTACGTCACTGTGAGAATGGTTGATGCAGCTGGTAGATTATGTCCTACCGATCAAAGTCTAATTCAATTTAGTACTAGTGGGGCGGGTAATTATAAAGCTTCGGCGAATGGTGATCCTACTTGTTTAGATCTTTTTCATTTACCAAAAATGCATCTTTTTAATGGACAATTAACCGCCATTTTACAAGCAAGTGAAAAAGCAGGAAAATTAACTTTTGAAGCTAAAACTAGCGGAATCAAAACTGGAAAAATAGTTGTAGATGTTAAGTGATTTATGTTTTAATTAAAACATTTTTAACCTATAAAAATCCTTATTCAGAATCCAATCAGATAAAAGAAATCTCAACAAATTCGAAGTTTATAGCAATTCAATAAATAAAACAATTTTAAAAATAGTTTGATTAATTATTACTCCTGATTTTTATCGATTCTATAGGAATTTTTACGCGTGTTTTAATTAAATTGCAACAAGAATCAAATCAGTAAGAGTATGTCAGAAAGTGATAGCGGAAAAGGCGCTGAAAAAGCACGATTAGGATTAAGAACCGATAACAAAGGTTGGAAAAAATGGGGTCCTTATTTAAGCGAAAGACAGTGGGGAACAGTTAGAGAAGATTACTCTGAAAGTGGATATGCATGGGGAAGTACTACTCATGACATGGCTCGTTCCAAAGCATACCGCTGGGGAGAAGAAGGTATTGCTGGAATTTCAGATAATAAACAACATATTTGTTTGGCTTTTGCTTTTTGGAACCACAAAGACCGTATCCTAAAAGAACGTTTATTTGGATTAACACCCTCCGAATCCAATCATGGTGAGGATGTAAAAGAAATATATTATTATCAGGATGCTACTCCAACGCATTCTTATCAAAAAATGCTGTATAAGTATCCTCATGCTGTTTTTCCTTATGAAAAATTAATTGAAGAAAGCAAAAAAAGGAGTCGACTAGAACCCGAATACGAATTACTCGATACAGGTGTTTTTGATAAAGATGAATATTTTGATATTACTATAGAACACGCCAAAGCCGATGAGCAAGACATTTTAATCAAAATTACGGTTGAAAATCGCTCTAGAACAGCAGCTCCGTTTACGCTACTTCCTACTATTTGGTTTAGAAACACTTGGAGTTGGGGTTATGAAAATTACAAACACAAACCGATGTTAACGGGTGTTGGAAAATCACACATAGAAGTAGAACATCGATTGGTGGGTAACTTCAATTTGTATGCAGAGAATGCTAAAGAACTTTTGTTTTGCGACAATAAAACCAATTATGAAAAATTGTATAAATCTCCTGCTCAATCTCTTTATGCTAAAGACGGAATTAATGATTATATTATTCATAATAAAAAAACCAGCGTAAATCCAGAGGCAACTGGTACCAAAGCATCTGTTCATTATGATGATATAATTCCTGCACATAGCAAGAAAGTATACCGCCTTAGATTTACCAATACTACTCCAAAAGACCCCTTTGAAGATTTTGATACCATTTTCGAGAAAAGAATAGAAGATGCTGACGAATTTTACGACGGTATACAAAAAGGTGTAAAAGACGAAAAATTAAAATCCATTCAACGCCAAGCATACGCGGGTATGCTTTGGACTAAACAATGGTATTATTACAATGTTTTTGAATGGTTAAAGGGCGATCCATCGACACCAAAACCAGGAGTTGGCCGAAAAGAAGGCCGCAATAGTACATGGAAACACATGTATACCTCCAACATTCTCTCCATGCCAGACAAATGGGAATATCCTTGGTTTGCCGCTTGGGATCTTGCCTTTCATACCTTGCCTTTGGCACGATTGGATCCTGATTTTGCCAAAAGACAATTATTGGTTATTCTGCGCGAATATTATATGCATCCGAACGGACAAATTCCAGCTTATGAGTGGTCGTTCTCGGATGTGAATCCACCTGTTCATGCATGGGCCACTTGGAAAGTATATGAAATCGATAAAGAAGCCAACAATGGCGTTGGAGATACTGTGTTTTTGGAACGTATTTTTCATAAACTGCTACTCAACTTTACATGGTGGGTGAATTTGAAAGATAAAGACGGAAAGAACATTTTTGGTGGTGGATTCCTCGGAATGGATAATATTGGGGTATTCGATCGTTCTGCCGATTTACCAACAGGAGGTCATTTAGAACAAGCTGATGGGACCGGATGGATGGCGATGTATTGCCTAAATATGTTGCGTATTTCCTGTGAAATATCACTAAAAAATCCTGTTTATCAAGATATGGCTTCCAAATTTTTTGAGCATTTTCTTCATATTTCTGGGGCAATGCAATCATTGGGAGACAATAATATTAGTCTTTGGGACGAAGAAGACCAGTTTTATTATGACATGCTCCATAAAGCAAATGGAGATGCTCAATTACTAAAAATTCGTTCGATGGTGGGACTTATTCCATTATTTGCTGTCGAAGTTTTAACTCCCGATTTACTGGAAAAACTCCCTATATTCAGACGTCGCGTGGATTGGGTTTTGAAAAACCGTCCTGACTTAGCCAGTTTAGTTTCTAGTTGGTACAACCCTGGAAAAGGGGAAACGCGTTTGCTTTCTACCCTTAGAGGACATCGTATGAAAATGATACTCAAGCGTATGTTTGACGAAAAAGAATTTTTGTCTGATTTTGGAATACGCTCTCTTTCTAAATACCACAAAGAAAACCCCTATAAATTTAAACATGATGGCGGAACCATTCAGGTAGATTATACCCCAGCCGAAGCCACTGGAGATATGTTTGGCGGTAATTCTAATTGGAGAGGTCCGATTTGGTTCCCTATGAATTATTTAATTTTGGACTCTTTAGAAAAATTTCATGGGTATTATGGGAAAGACTTCAAAGTAGAATTTCCAAATAATTCTGGGAATATGGTCAATTTACAAGAAGCTGCAGAAGGTGTTGCCAAACGTTTATTGGCGTTATTTGTTCCCGATGTGAGTAAAAAAATCCCAATGTATGGTGAATACAAAAAGTTTCAGAATGATCCTCTTTTCAATAAAAATCACTTATTTTTTGAATATTTTGATGGAGATACCGGAAAAGGTTTAGGTGCCAATCATCAAACCGGATGGACAGGGCTTATTGCTGAAATTATTAGACATTTGAGTGAAGAAAAAGATTTGAAAAATTAACTAATTATACGTAAAACTACAAATGAGATACAGTTGAATTAACTGTTTTTTAGGTTGATATTTAAAAACCAGACTATCTAAAAAATAGTCTGGTTTTTTTATACTCTGCTTTATTACGGCACTGCTCTTATTTTTATAAGTGCTGCCTGTTTTTTGAATAGGCATGACTCTAATTTCAATAGGCTCGCCTATCTTTTTGTCCCTTGGCGAGGTTGTGCAAATAGCAGTCGCTTTTTTTTATTTATTCTGTTAATCTGTTTTCAATATCCATTCTTTCGTGTAAAACTCTAACGACTTCAATTTCATTAATATTGTCTTTTTTAAAGAAAATTAAATGTGATTTTACTTTTGAATATCTATATGATTTTCTAATTTTTTCAAAGTCATGAGCCATATCTAAATTACGTGCGATATATTCAATTTCGTCAATAATTAAGTTATAATATCTATCTGCTTGTTCAACTGACCAATTTTCTGCCGTATAAATCCAAATGTTATTAATATCTTCTAATGCCTTTTCACTAATTATATACTTTGACATTATTTTTGAAAATTAGCTTTTAGCATTTCAAGATTTTTATTGCGATCAAAATTTCTGATTTTATTACTCTTTTCGCCAATTTTCAATTCATTGATTAGAGATTTTGTTTTAGCTTCTTCTTGCTCAAAAACTCTTAAAGCAGTTCTAACAACCTCACTTACTGAACTATACTTACCTGAAGAAATTTGTTCATTGATAAATTTTTCAAAATAGTCTCCTAATAATATTGATGTATTTCGTGCCATAATTTTTTTATCAAAGATACCAATAATTGGTATTGCGTTCAAGTTTTTTCGATTTTTTTACAAAAATTACTACTAACGTTCTTAGTAGGCAATCACTTTAAAACAGCTAAGAACGTCTATCTTTAACTACCGTTCTGGCCGGGTGAGGGATAGAAGTAAGCTACCAAAGTAGCACGGATAGCCCGACAGCTTCCTGATAAATGGGCCTATACCCGCAAAGAATTTTAGCCCATTTATCAGGAAGGTGGCACCTCCAAATGATAATAAACAAAAAGCCTCATTTAAAACATTAGATTTTTAAATGAGGCTTTTTTATTAAATTATGTTACTTACTTCAATTCGTAAACATTATTATTTTGTTTGATATCAGCCATTAAACCACTAGGATCGATGGTGATTTTCTTAATAGTTGTTTTGGGTTTTTCAATATTAAATTCGAAAATTGGGTTTGCCCAAGTCCAATCGTTTAACACCGTTCTTTTGATATCTGGCGTTGGATTTTCTTTTTCAAAACTCATCATACGCAACGGAATGTAGAAAGTTTCTTTAGTTCCATCAACATATTCTACCAATAGGTCAATCGGCATTGGCATTCTTCCGATTCTTTCTAGCGTTATGGTTGTTTTATTATCGTTTTCTTTAACCTCTTTAATTCCGTAATCAATGGTGTTTAAAGTTTCCGTCCAATCTACCAAGTACCAATCTAAATTAGCCCCCGAAACACGTTCGGCAGTTCTCTTAATATCATTTGGAGATGGATGTTTGAATTTGAAATCTTGGTAATATCTTTTGACCGTTTTATTCAGATTGTCTTGCCCAATTACATATATCAATTGCGACAAGAAAATACTTCCTTTTATATAAGAAGAAATAGAATACGGGCGGTTTTCGTCATAGCGATCTCCATGAGTACTTTGCGGTTGCTCCTTCCCAGATTCAACTAATTTGTAATAGGCCAAATAATTTCCTTTGAATGGGTTTTCTTCTTTTTTGGCTTTGAGTTCGTTCAACGCTAAATCCTCAATATAAGTGGTAAACCCTTCGTCCATCCAGGGATGTTTGGACTCATTGGATGCCAAAATATGCTGAAACCAAGAATGCCCCAACTCATGTGATGCGGTTGTTAGAATTCCATCTGGAGTTCCGTTACCCAACATTAGCGTGCACATTGCATACTCCATTCCGCCATCTCCTCCTTGAATAAATGAATATTGTTTGTATGGATAATTGCCAACGGTTTTATTATAAAAATCCATCACTTTTACCAACTGAGGCTCTACTTTTCTCCAATTTTCGACCACTGCTGGCGTGTTTTTGAAAAGGAAATGCAAATCGACATTATTAGGTCCTTTTACGATATCGTGTTGGTAATTTTTATCGGCACCCCATGCAAAATCGTGAACATTTGGCGCAATAAAATGCCAGGTTAATGTTTTTGTATCTTTAGGATAGGTTACAGTAACTCCTGCATCTTGGTACCCGTGACCAATTTTGTTTGGATTTTGCAAATAGCCAGAACCTCCTAAAGTATAGTCTGCATCAATGGTTATGTTTACATCAAAATTGCCCCAAACACCATGAAATTCTCTAGAAATATAAGGATCTGCATGCCAGCCTTCAAAATCAAATTCAGCTATTTTTGGATACCATTGCGTCATTGATAATTCGATTCCTTCTGCGTTATTTCGACCAGAACGACGAATTTGAACAGGTACCTGACCTTCAAAATCTAGTGTGAAAGTTGTTTTTGATTTTGGTAAAATTGGCTTTCTCAAAGTCACTTCAAGAATGGTTCCAACTTCTTTAGCCACAGCTGCAACTCCATTTTGTTTGAAATTAGAAATTTTGAGATATCCAATTTCATCCGGCTTAAGGTTTTTGATTCGGCTTTCTTTTACATCAACTCCATCCACTTTAGTTTTTGTCACCATTCGGGCATCAGGGTCTTTGATAGTTTGAAGTCTGGCATCCATTTCGCTTCCCGGTTGAAAAGCATTGTTATATAAATGGTAATACACTTTTTTTAAGGTATCTGAAGAGTTGTTGGTATAAACCAGTTCTTGTTTCCCTTTGTACAGATAGGTTTTCACATCCATAGTCACGTCCATTTTGTAATCGACATGTTGTTGCCAATAACCCTTTTTTTGAGCGAATAGATTACCGACACTTACGGAAAGAAATAGAAATAAAAGTAGTAGTTTATGCATGGCATTATAAATAAAAAATGGAAGAGTTTTTTGGCTCTCCCATTTGATTAATCGGAAGTTACAATTATTTTTTAGTCATTTTCTCTGCCAATAATAACGCATTATAAGCATTGACCATTTTTGCTGATTTCGAAGAACTAGCTGCAGGTTTAGATTCTTGATTTTCGCCCAAAAGAACTTGAGGTGGAAGTGGTGTTCCAGAATCCATCAATATTTGTTTTACTTGTTTGGCAGATAATTTTGGATAATAAGAGCGAATCAAAGCAGCAACTCCGGCAGCATTTGGTGAAGCCATCGATGTTCCTTGTAAATATTTGTATTTATTGTTTGGAATAGTTGCATAGATTTCATCACCTGGTGCATAAACATCTACATTAAAAGTTCCATAATTTGAAAATTCAGCAATTACACTATTCCCGTATTGATTATTCAAAGCTCCTACCGTAAGTACATTCGAAGCAAATTCTTTTTTATTGTCTTCGGAGTCATTTGGAAAATTTGCATTTTCGGGTAAATCAACATCTTGACCATCGTTACCTGCGGCATGAACAAATAATACATCTTTCTTTTCGGCGTATTTTATAGCATCATAAACCCATTGTTTGTGTGGAGAAAAACTTTTTCCAAAACTACCGTTAATGACTTTGGCACCATTATCTACAGCATAACGAATTGCTAATGCAATGTCTTTATCATATTCATCTCCATCTGGAACTGCTCTTACGGCCATAATTTCTACATTATTAGCAACTCCGTCTCCACCAATATTGTTACCTCTTACTTGTGCAATAATTCCAGCTACGTGAGTTCCATGAAGCACTTCTTCTTTTTCTGGACCATAAACAGTATTGTTTCCGTATTTAGTGTCTTTTATATCATCGATATTGTCTCCAACCACTTTTCGACTATCAAGCTCTTTATTTAAATTATAATTAAGCTGATCATAAACGTAATCGCTGTACTCTTTAATTTCATCTCTAAATTTTGGTCCAGCATTGGTCAAAATACGAGTCATAATCATTTTACTTTTGCTCAAATCAGGATCTGTAGTAACGATTCCATTTAAATCTTCGATAGTATAGTTTTCTTTACCCAAATTGGTTTGAATCGCTTTGTCGGTAGCCATCAAAAAATCGACCTGCTGTTTATCCTTCATCGCTTTGTCGTATTTTTTAGTATAGGCCTCCAAAGCAGTTTTATAAGTCGCCGAACCGTCATCCCCTTTTTTTACAATTCGGGTCATTTCTAGTGTTTCATGCACATCATTCCCTAGGAAATTCCAACCATGAATATCATCGATGTATCCATTTTTATCATCATCTTTTCCGTTTCCGGCAATTTCCTTTTTATTTGTCCAAATTACTCCCTGTAAATCTTCATGGTCAATATCTACACCAGAATCTACAATTCCAACAATAACTTTGACACCTTTCTTGCCTTTTAATAATTCGGCATAAGCTTTATCTACGCTCATTCCTGGAATACTGTCTTTGGCCAAATCTAAATGCGACCATCTTTGTAATTCAGTTTCGCTTAGTGCTCCTTTTTTGGCAGTATATGTAGTTGCTGTTTGTGCATTAGCCGAAAGACATACAGACAAAGCGGTAAGTAATGCTAATGAGGTTAAGTTTATTTTTTTCATCTGTTTTGTCATTTTACTAATCAATTTCAAAAATAGTGGAAGTCAATTGAAAGTTACGCAATCATTAACGGTTTTTTATGATAAAATGCTTATGAAAGAGATTTTAATTGTAAAAAAACAAAAACATGAGTATATTCTGAAAAAAATTATGTGAAATAAAATGGAATTTGTAATCTTGTGTAGCTACTTATTAATAAGTTTAACCTATGAAAACAAAATTACTTATTGCATTTACATTTTGTACTTTGAATTTATTTTCCCAAATCAATTTGGTGCCAAACAATGGATTCGAAACCTGGACGAACAGCACAACTCTAGACAGTTGGACAACAGAGAATTATGTAAGTCTAAACAGGGCTAATGACTATATTGAAGGCTTCAAAAGTCTTAGTCTAGCAATTCTAGACAACACACTTGCTCCAAAAATTTCAATTCAAGTACCTATGGTTGCTGGAACGACTTATACTGTAAGATTTAAATATAAGCATATATACCCTAGCAATCAACATCCCATAAACTTAAATATTAGCAAAAATGGAAGCGCAATAACACTCTCAAGTACTATTCTTGCAACAAACAGCCAATGGACTGTGGAAGAAACCACTTTTACACCTGATAAAAGCTTATCCTATGACTTTAGTATTTCCTTATTTACTTTTGACAATACCGCATCCAATGTTTTTATTGATGATGTGCAAGTGTATGTTAAAGGAACAGAGCAATACACTCTTATTCCAGATACAAATTTTGAACGTAGTTTAATTGATCAAGGGATTGACTTCGGAACGATTGATGGAAGAGTGTTGACCAGTAGCATTAACAATTTGACCTCACTCAATGTGTATTCATCATCAATTAGAGATTTGACAGGAATTGAGAATTTTGTAGCCTTGGCTACTCTAAATTGTATCACAAACCAATTAACCACTCTTGATCTTTCTAAAAATGTACAATTAAAATCATTAAATTGCTCGGATAACCAATTATCTACTCTTGATGTTTCTAAAAATACAGCTTTAACTGTTTTAGATTGTAATAATAACAAATTAACTACACTTGATGTTTCTAAAAATGTTTCTTTAGTAAATTTATTTTGCTATGCCAATCAATTAACCACTCTTGATCTTTCTAAAAATGTTTCTTTAGTATATTTATATTGCTACGCCAACCAATTAACCGTTCTTGATGTTTCTAAAAATTTAACTTTAAGAACTCTATATTGCTACGGCAATCAATTAACCGTTCTTGATGTTTCTATAAATGTTTCTTTAGAAAGTTTAATATGCTTTAATAACCTATTGAGCACTCTTGATGTTTCTAAAAATGTAATTTTAAATTATTTAAATTGTGAAAGTAATAAATTAACTACTCTTGATGTTTCTAAAAATAGCTATTTAGCAACTTTATATTGCAACAATAACAAATTAACCTCTCTGAATGTTTCTAAAAATATAGCTTTAAGCCATTTAGAGTGTCATTTTAATCAATTGACTTCTCTGGATGTTTCTAAAACATCACTAAATTTTTTATATTGTTTTTCAAACAAACTTCAGAGTTTAAATCTAAAAAACGGCCAAAATAATTTGCTAAAAAATGCTAATATATACCTTGTCGGAAATCCAAACTTATATTGTATTCTTGTGGATGATGTAACTTATTCTAATGCCAATTGGTCAAACAGAAAAGATGCTATTGCCACTTTTAATAATGTAGAATGCCCACTTCCTTTACCCTCAAACAATTTTACTGTTGAGTCAAAAGGAGAAACCTGTCTTGGCTCAAATAATGGCGAAATTAACATTACCGCAACTGCAACTTATGCTTATAAAGCTAGTATAAATGGTCAATCATATACTTTTACTAACAATAGCTTAAAGTTACCTAATCTGACACCTGGTACATACACAGTATCTATCTCTATTACTGGTGAAACTTTTGAACAAATCTTCACAGTTACAATTGCAAAAGGAGCAACTATTACGGGAAAATCGACTAGGGATTCCAAAAAAGTGGCTGTAGAAATTACTGAAGGAACAGCTCCTTATACAGTTTTTGTAGACGGTATAGAACAATTTAAGACTACTGATTCCTATTTTTCTGTAGAAACAAAAAAAGGAGAATTGCTAGAAGTGAAAACAGCCAAAGCTTGTGAAGGAATTTATACCTCAGCTATAACTAATTTAGATGGAGCGGTTTTTGCCTATCCAAATCCTACATCGGGTAATTTTGATATTGAATTGCCAACATCTAGAAAAGAAGTAGTGATAACTTTATACTCTTTAGACGGTCATTTAATTTCAAGCAAAACCTATACTATCGAAAACGAAAAAGCACAACTCTCACTTGTAGACCAACCTTCTGGGACTTATGTTGCCAAAATTCAATTAGACAATACTGATTATCTAAAAATCATAAAAAATTAAAAATGAAGAATTTTATATACCTTTCAATAGTTGGATTATTATATATTTCTTGTGGAAGTGGCGGAGATGATGAGACAAACTCAGCACCAACAATTCCTATATCAATTTCACCAACAGACAATAAATTATGTGTAGATAATTCAGTTACTTTTCAATGGAATGAGTCAACAGATGCTAATCAAGATGCCATAATCTATCAAATACAAATAGCAAAAGACAATACGTTTTCGCAAATTGTAAAAACTACTGAAGGTCCAAACCTTTCTCAATCCATTTTGTTAGAAAAAAACATGGCTTACTATTGGAGAATAAAAGCAACAGACAGCAATGGGCTGTCTAGTAATTATTCACCAACTTATAAATTCTACACTTCGGGCGATGCTGTAATCAATCATTTACCGTTTTCTCCAGATCTGCTTAATCCTACTATAAATACCGTATTGACAACAGCTACAGCAACATTAAAATGGGATGCCACTGATGTCGATGCAACAGACGTACTTACTTATGATGTATATTTTGGAACTACAAATCCTCCAACGGCAAAAGTTAGTCAAAACATAACGGCAAAAATGCTAGATGTTCCTTTAGTCACAGCAAAAGAATACTTTTGGAAAGTAGTAGTTAAAGACAATAAAGGAGGAGAAACTGTTGGTCAAGTATGGAAATTTAAAACCAACTAAACTCCCAAACACTCAAGACATTACTTCAAAACAAAACCCCTATTTTCAAAGTGCTTTGAAAATGGGGGTTTGTTAGATTACTTTATCCTGAATCTAAAAAACATCCTCACATCTAAATCGCTCCTTCAATCGAACTCCTTTTTCAGTATGTTCAACCGTTATAATTTCGTTATGAGCATCGTGTTCCAAAAACAAATAGTAATTATTATCTGCAGCGGCGTTTAGGAATTTTGATTTCTCTGGCATCGTCAATAAGGGTCTAGTATCATATCCCATTACATAAGGTAAAGGCAAGTGCCCAGCTGTTGCCAATAAATCGGCACAAAAAACAATCGTTTTGTCTTGGTATTGAATGTGTGGAATCATTTGTTTTTCGGTGTGACCATCGGCATAAAAAATTCCAAATCCCAACTCCTTAGATACTTCAAAATCTCCTTCGGGTTTCGAAATAAAATTAAGCTGACCGCTTTCCTGCATTGGTAAAATATTTTCGGAAAGAAATGAAGCTTTTTCTCTTGCGTTTGGTTTTGTGGCCCATTCCCAATGATTTTCGTTGCTCCAGAATTTTGCATTTTTAAAAGCAGGTTCATATCCTGTTTTGTCTTTGTTCCATTGCACGCTTCCGCCACAATGATCAAAATGCAAATGCGTCATAAAAACGTCGGTAATATCATCACGATGAAAACCATATTTAGCCAACGATTTATCCATAGAATGCGTTCCCCAAAGCGAGTAATACCCAAAAAACTTGTCAGATTGTTTGTTTCCCATCCCTGTATCAATCAAAATCAATCGGTTACCATCTTCAATTAACAAACAACGTGCGGCAATATCAATTAAATTATTCTCATCCGCTGGATTGGTTTTGTTCCAAATGGTTTTAGGCACCACACCAAACATGGCTCCTCCGTCGAGTTTAAAATTGCCTGTTTCTATAGGATATAGTTTCATTAGAGTATTTTAAAGTTCAAAAAAACACTGCAATTTAACTAAATCCTATGGCTTAATTCCATCCTAATATAACAAAGTTCTATTTTGTCATTAGTTATATAAATGTTATCAATTATGGAAAAACATTTTTATGCACTATCTTTGCAGTTAATTTAGACAAAATCAACATAAAATGATACAAGTTTCAGAATCTGCAAGCAAAAAAATTGTCGATATGATGAAAGAAGATGGTTTTGACGCTGCCAATGATTACGTACGAGTAGGCGTAAAATCTGGTGGGTGTTCTGGATTATCTTATGATTTGACATTTGACAAACATATAGGTGAAAACGATAAGGTTTTTGAAGATAACAATATAAAAATTGCCGTTGAAAAAAAATCATTCCTATACTTAGCAGGAACGATTTTAGAATTCTCTGGTGGATTAAACGGAAAAGGATTTGTTTTCAATAATCCAAATGCAAGTAGAACATGTGGTTGTGGAGAATCATTCTCCCTTTAGTCCAAAGTCGAAAGACATATATATAATGACTTTCAAACTTTAGACTTTCAAACTTTAAGACTTAAAAATGAGTAAATACACTGAAGACGATTTAAAAATCGAATTAGAGACCAAGGAATACGAATACGGATTTTATACCGAATTAGAATCGGAAACGTTTCCTATTGGTCTAAACGAAGATATTGTTCGCGCTATTTCTAAAAAGAAAGACGAACCGCAATGGATGACCGATTGGCGCATTGAGGCTTTTCGCGCTTGGCAGGAAATGATCGAACCAGAATGGGCAAATGTTCATTATATAAAACCAGATTTTCAAGCTATTTCGTATTATTCAGCTCCAAAAGCTGTAGATCCAAATAAAACTTTGGATGATGTAGATCCTGAACTTTTAGAAATGTACAAAAAGTTAGGTATCTCTATTGATGAGCAAAAAATGATGAATAATGTCGCTATGGATATTGTAGTCGATTCTGTTTCGGTAGCTACTACATTCAAAAAGACATTAGCTGAAAAAGGAATAATCTTCATGAGTATTTCCGAAGCTATCAAAGAATATCCAGAATTAGTTCGTAAACATTTAGGTACTGTTGTTCCTCAAAAAGACAACTTTTACGCAGCGTTGAATTCGGCTGTTTTCTCAGACGGATCTTTTTGTTACATTCCTAAAGGCGTTCGTTGTCCAATGGAATTATCGACTTATTTTAGAATCAATCAAGCTGGAACAGGACAATTCGAAAGAACTTTATTAGTTGCTGACGAAGGTAGTTATGTATCGTACTTAGAAGGATGTACTGCTCCAACTCGTGACGAAAACCAATTGCACGCTGCTGTTGTGGAACTAATCGCTTTAGAAGGTGCCGAAATAAAATATTCAACTGTTCAAAACTGGTATCCAGGAAATAAAGAAGGTAAAGGTGGGGTTTTCAATTTTGTGACCAAAAGAGGATTGTGTGAGAACAATGCTAAAATCTCTTGGACACAAGTAGAAACAGGATCTGCAATAACTTGGAAATATCCATCTGTTATTTTAAAAGGAGACAACTCAATCGGAGAATTTTACTCTATTGCTGTTACCAATAATTATCAGCAAGCAGATACTGGAACCAAAATGATCCATTTAGGTAAAAACAGTAAATCAACTATAATTTCTAAAGGAATTTCTGCAGGAAAATCACAAAATAGTTATAGAGGTTTGGTTCAAATTGGAGCAAGAGCTGAAAATGCTAGAAACTTTTCGCAATGTGACTCTTTATTAATGGGTAACAATTGTGGAGCGCATACTTTCCCATATATCGAAAGTAAAAATCCATCTGCCAAAATAGAACACGAAGCTACAACGAGTAAAATTGGTGAAGACCAAGTTTTCTACTGTAACCAACGTGGAATCCCAACTGAAAAAGCAATTGCACTTATCGTAAATGGTTTCAGTAAAGATGTACTGAACAAATTACCAATGGAATTTGCTGTTGAAGCTCAAAAATTACTTGAAATTTCACTTGAAGGTTCAGTAGGATAAAAAATAAACAAAGTATAAAACACATTCGAAAAATGTTATCAATAAAAAATTTACACGCCTCTATTGGAGACAAAGAAATATTAAAAGGAATTAACCTTGAAATAAAAGCAGGAGAAGTACACGCTATCATGGGACCTAACGGTGCTGGAAAAAGTACTTTATCAGCAGTAATTGCTGGAAATGAAAACTACGAAGTAACTGAGGGAGATGTAATTTTGGACGGAGAAGATCTTGCCGAATTAGCTCCTGAAGAAAGAGCTCACAAAGGAGTTTTCCTTTCATTTCAATACCCTGTAGAAATTCCAGGTGTTTCGGTAACCAACTTTATGAGATCGGCAATCAACGAAACTCGTAAAGCAAAAGGTCAAGAAGAAATGCCAGCAAATGAAATGTTGAAATTAATTCGTGAAAAATCAGAATTGTTGGAAATCGACAGAAAATTTTTATCTCGTTCATTAAATGAAGGATTTTCAGGTGGAGAGAAAAAACGTAATGAGATTTTTCAAATGGCGATGTTAGAGCCAAAATTGGCTATCCTTGACGAAACCGATTCTGGATTAGATATTGATGCGCTTCGAATTGTTGCAAATGGTGTTAACAAATTGAAAAGCGAGAAAAATGCAGTAGTTGTAATCACTCACTACCAAAGATTGTTAGATTATATCGTTCCTGATTTTGTTCACGTTCTTTACAACGGAAAAATCGTAAAATCTGGTGATGCATCACTTGCTCACGAATTGGAAGACAAAGGATACGACTGGATTAAACAAGAACAAGAAGCTTAAAAATTGTTTCAAATTTCAGGTTTTTTTAGTTTCAAGTTGTAGACTGAATAGCAAATTTAAAATATGGCTACAATAAATAGATTTGAAGATTTAGAAATTTGGCAGGAATCAAGACGGTTGGCAAAAGAAATACATATAATTTCTATTGAGACTGGATTGAAAACAGATTTTAAATTTAAGGAACAAATTAAATCTTCTTCAGGTTCTGTAATGGATAACATTGCAGAAGGATTTGAAAGAGATGGAAATATGGAATTTAGACAATTTTTATCTATTGCAAAAGGTTCTGCTGGAGAGACAAGATCGCAATTATACAGAGTTTTCGATTTTGACTATATAGACGAGCAAAAATTTGAACTTTTAAAAAAAGATTATGAAAACTTAAGCGGTAAAATTAAAAATTTTATCACTTATCTAAACAAGAAGGACTTCAAAGGAAATAAGTTCCAATAGGCAAAACCTGAAACTTTAAACTTTAAACCTTAAACAAAACCAATGGATTTAAAAGAAAAATTACTATCGTCTTTTATGGCTTTTGAAGAGCGTGTTGATGTTCACTCTGAACTTCATGACGTTCGAACTTTAGCTATAAAAAACTTTGAAAATAAAGGTTTCCCAACCAAAAAAGAAGAAAGCTGGAAATATACTTCGTTAAGCGCCATTTTAAAAAATGACTTTAGCGTTTTTCCAAAAACAGAAAATGCTATTCAATATAGCGACGTAAAAAAATACTTTTTACACGAAATAGACACTTATAAAGTTGTTTTTGTTGACGGTGTTTTTAGTTCCCATTTATCTTCAACTACTCATGAAGGAGTTGATGTTTGCTTAATGTCATCGGCATTGAACAAGCCAAAATACAAAATGGTTATTGATACCTATTTCAATCAAATAGCTAGTAAAGACGAAAGTTTGACTTCGTTAAATACTGCTTTTGCAAATGAAGGAGCTTACATCAATATCCCAAAAAGCAAAGTTGCCGATAAACCTATTGAAATCATGTATTTCTCTACAGGAAACGAAGCTGCTCTTTTGGTACAGCCAAGAAACTTAGTTATTGTTGGCGAGAATTCACATGTACAAATCATAGAACGTCATCAAAGTTTGAACAACAATCCAGTTTTGACTAATTCGGTTACTGAGATTTTTGCTCAAAAAAGAGCGATTGTGGATTATTACAAAATCCAAAATGACAATCTGGAAGCCAATTTAATCGACAACACTTATGTTTCCCAAAAACAAGAAAGTCATGTTTCAGTACACACTTTCTCTTTTGGAGGAAACTTAACCAGAAACAATTTGAACTTTTACCATTTTGGAGAACGTTTGACGAGTACCTTAAACGGAATTACGATTATTGGCGAAAAACAACACGTTGATCATTATACATTAGTGAACCACGCGAGTCCAAATTGCGAGAGTTTTCAAGATTACAAAGGGATTTTCAATGACCGCTCCACAGGAGTTTTCAACGGAAAAGTATATGTTGAAAAAGAAGCTCAAAAAACAAATGCTTTCCAAAAAAGCAATAATATTCTTTTGAGCGATAAAGCAACCATTAATGCTAAACCACAATTGGAGATTTTTGCTGATGATGTAAAATGTTCTCACGGATGTACTATTGGTCAACTTGACGAAACCGCTATGTTCTACATGCAACAACGTGGAATTCCAAAGAAAGAAGCCAAAGCATTATTGATGTACGCTTTCTCGAATGCAGTTATCGAAAACATCAAAATACCAGAATTAAAACAACGAATCACCACTATTATCGCTAATAAATTAGGTGTTAAAATTGGATTTGATTTATAGTTTTTAACCGCAAGGTTTACAAAAATTTAGGCAAAGTGCGCAAGGTATACTATTTATACTTTGCGCACTTTGCAGTTTTATCCTTCTGTTTCTTTGCGGTTAATTTTTTTTCACACTCCCCACTATCCCCTTCAACAGCCCATCAAAATCAAATTGATGATCATCTGTCAAGCCCATACGTACAATGATCATATCCTGAGAAGGAAGAATAAATATTTTTTGTCCTTGAAATCCACTGCAATAATACATGTTTTTAGGTGCGCTAGGATATTTACCTCCTGCATTAAGCCAAAATTGGGCACCATATCTTCCCTCTGAAGTATTTGTGGGAGTCGAAACATACTTTGCCCAACTCGGGTCAAATAACTGTTCTCCGTTCCAATTGCCTTTGTGCAAATATAGCAATCCCAATTTTGACCAATCTCTTGTTGTTGCCCACGCATACGATGAACCCACATAATTTCCAACCATATCTGTTTCGACAATCATCGAATGCATCCCGATTTTATCAATCAATGCTGAATACCAAAAATCCAAATATTCTTGATGCGTCTTGAACTGCTTCCGCAAAATTCCTGACAGCAAGTTGGTCGTCCCAGAAGAATAATTCCAATGCGTATTAGGTTTGAAAATTGCGGGTTTTATCAATTGTGACCAACTCATATCTTCAGCTTCGAAAAGCATTTTTGTCGCATCGCAAATTTTATCATACTGCTCCTCCCATTCCAAACCCGAATTCATGTGCAATAAATCATTGGTCGTGATATTTTTTCGATTGTCGCTTTGCCATTCAACAATAGGAGCAGGTTTATAGATGTCAAATCTGCCTTGTTTTTGAAGTATTCCAAAAAGAGTACCTGTAACACTTTTAGTCATAGACCAGCCCAAAATAAGACTGTGTTTCGTAAAACCCTCTACATATTTTTCGGCAATGATTTTGTCTTTATAAATTACCAAAATGGAGCGGGTCTTTTTATCATTATATCCCTCAGCATCAAAAGCATTGGCAACAGCCTGATTCAATTTGGTATAATCTACATTTGAAAAAAAAGTGTCTTTGGGTTCTAAATCTCCATAAGGAAAAGGAAGTGAATTGTTTGACTTCGTTCTTTTCGGAATTTCATAAGGCTTTGTAACATCAAAATTATCATTGATTAATGTGGCTCCTAAACCTTCTCTGTAAATTGCTTTTCGCTTTTTTAAACCAAGAACAGTCGCTGTTGCCGATTGTTCAGCTTCATTGATTTGACTACTTGCCCAACTTATAACATCAAAGTCATTATCATTTTTTTCAATATCTTTTTTCGAACGCTTATCAATAAAGTG
This sequence comes from Flavobacterium sp. WC2509, assembly GCF_052683105.1. Taxonomy (NCBI): domain Bacteria; kingdom Pseudomonadati; phylum Bacteroidota; class Flavobacteriia; order Flavobacteriales; family Flavobacteriaceae; genus Flavobacterium; species Flavobacterium sp. WC2509. The sequence goes on from NZ_JBQZFG010000001.1 coordinate 2,121,819, forward strand.
CGCAGAAGCAACATTTTTGGACGAAAAACCAGATATTAATTCAAGCTTAGGATAATTGGTAAAACCAAAATAAGCTATAGACAGAAAAAACAGAAGTACGCCAATTTTAAAATATTTTCCCATAATGAAAGATAATTACAACAATTTAGTAAAAAAAAGAATACTAGCTTCAAACAATTAAACTCCTTTTGATTTCAACAGCAACAATATTTACATTCAAATCGTTTTTGCAATTATTAACTAATGTTTCATAGAAAACTAAATCAATTATAGTACTTTTGTATTTAGAAAAAATCTAAATAAAACAATGTTAGATATTCAGAAAATAAGAGCCGACTTTCCTATACTTTCACAGAAAGTAAACGGAAAGCCTTTAGTATATTTTGACAACGGAGCCACTTCACAAAAACCGCAAGTGGTTATCGATGCGATTGAAAAATATTATCAAGAAATAAATGCCAATATTCATAGGGGAGTGCATACTTTGAGCCAATTGGCGACAGATGCTTATGAAATTTCCCGAGCCAAAGTGCAAAACCATATTAATGCCAAATTCCTTCACGAGGTGCTTTTTACTTCGGGAACTACGTTTGGTATTAATCTAGTAGCCAATGGATTTGCCTCTATTCTAAAACCAGGTGATGAAGTATTGGTATCCTCATTGGAACACCACAGTAATATTGTGCCTTGGCAAATGTTATGCGAAAAAACAGGTGCTACTCTCAAAGTCATTCCAATGAATGATGAAGGGGAATTGATAATGAGCGAATACGATAAATTGCTTTCGCCAAAAACAAAAATCGTAACTGTTAATCATATTTCGAATGCATTGGGAACTATCAATCCTATCAAATATATGATTGACAAAGCGCATGAAGTTGGAGCTGCTATTTTGATTGACGGTGCACAAGCAGTACCTCATTTAAAACCAGACGTACAGGCTTTGGATTGTGATTTCTATGTTTTTTCGGGACATAAAATGTGTGGCCCAACAGGAACTGGCATTTTATATGGTAAAGAAGCTTGGTTGAATAAATTACCTCCGTATCAAGGTGGTGGTGAAATGATCAAAGAAGTCACTTTCGAGAAAACTACTTACGCTGAATTACCCCATAAATTTGAGGCTGGAACTCCTAATATCGCAGGCGGAATTGTTCTAGGAACAGCTATTGATTATATGAATGAAATTGGTTTTGAAAACATTCAGAAACAAGAATTGGAATTATTAGACTACGCCACAAAACGATTATTGGAAATTGAAGGCTTAAGAATTTTTGGAACTTCAGCTGAAAAAACTTCTGTAGTATCATTTAATATCGAAGGGATTCATCCGTATGATATTGGAACGATCATAGACAAATTGGGAATTGCAGTAAGAACAGGGCACCATTGCGCACAGCCGATTATGAATTTCTTTTGTATTCCAGGAACGATAAGAGCATCGTTTTCTTTTTACAATACCAAAGAAGAAATCGACATGATGGTTGATGCTGTAAAAAAGGCAAAAATAATGCTGTCATAAAACAAAAATTATGAAAATTCTATCTCTTTTGTTTTTAACGCTAGTACTTGGCAAAAACTGTCAAAGTCAAAATAATCTAGATTTAAGTACAGCAAAAATCGCCTATACTGCCAATTCAAGAGGTTTTTATAATAATACTGTTGTAGAAAATAAAACTGTTTTATTTACAAATACAAGAGATGGAAAACCGGTTTCTAGTTCGTTAACAGATGAACAATGGAATGCCCTAATTACTGAATTTCAAAAAGTGGATTTGGAGGAAATTCCAAATTTAAAAGCACCCACTCAAAAACGATTTCATGATGGTGCAGCAATGGCCAATTTAAAAATAACATACAAAGGGAAAAATTATGAAAGTCAGACTTTCGATAATGGTTTTCCACCCGAAAAAATAAAGAACTTAGTAAATACATTACTATCCTTTTCAAAAAAAGAATAATGACAATAAAAGAAATACAAGACGAAATTATAGACGAGTTTTCCATGTTTGACGATTGGATGCAACGTTATGAATACATTATCGATTTAGGAAAAAATCTTCCTTTAATCAAAGAAGAACTCAAAACTGACAACAATTTGATTAAAGGATGTCAGTCCAAAGTTTGGTTGCAAGGAGAACAAAATGATGATAAAATTATCTTTACAGCCGATAGTGATGCCATTTTAACCAAAGGAATAATCGCCATTTTAATCCGCGCTTTTTCAAACCAAAAAGCAAGTGATATATTAAATGCCGACACAGATTTTATTGATGAAATAGGTTTGAAAGAGCATCTTTCGCCAACTAGAGCTAATGGTTTGGTTTCAATGATAAAAAATATTAAAATGTATGCTTTGGCATTTGATGCTAAGAAATAAACTTTAAACCATTAAGATATTAAAGAAAATTAAGTTTATATCTTTATGAACTTAATATCTTAATGGTAGAATAATAAAAAAACTTGCTGTTTAAATATCACCTCAAAGGTGAAAAACAAATACAAAAATGGAACAAGAAATAAACACCGAAGAATTAGGAGAATCAATTGTAAAAAAATTGAAAACCATTTACGATCCAGAGATTCCTGTAGATATCTACGAATTGGGATTGATTTATGACGTTATGGTCAATACTGATTATGAAGTAAAAATATTAATGACTCTTACTTCTCCAAACTGTCCAGTAGCGGAGAGTTTACCAAAAGAGGTAGAAGAAAAAATTAAATCAATCGAGCATATCAAAGATGCTGAAGTAGAAATCACTTTTGATCCGCCATGGAGTAAAGATTTAATGAGTGAAGAAGCAAAATTAGAATTAGGAATGCTTTAATAAAAAGTAGGCAGTATTCAGTCTTTTAGTATTCAGTTCACAGCTGATCACTAAAAGACTGAATACTGACCACTAAACATTTGAAAATGGAAGAAATAATCAATAAAGTAGCGAATAGTATTCTAGAAGTTTTTGATCTTGAAGACTATTATCCTGTTGGAATTCGAGCACAAATCGATATTTCACAGTGGCTTTTTGATGGCTTTTTGTTAAAAGAAAAAGATTTTAGAGAACATCTTAATAATCAGGATTGGTCAAAATACCAAGATCAATATGTAGCTGTTCATTGTAGTACAGACGCTATCATTCCTAAATGGGCAATTATTTTAGTTACGATGCATCTAGCTCCTTATGCCAAAAAAATTATAAATGGCTCTATAGAAGATTTAGATTCGGCTCTGTACGAAGAATTACTTCCTTCAATTGATTATACAGCATATAAAGATAAACCCGTAATCATTAAAGGCTGTTCCAAAAAACCAGTCCCAATGCGAGCTTATGTACTAGCAGCACAATTCCTTCAACCTTACGCTAGAAGCATAATGTATGGAGAAGCTTGTTCGGCTGTTCCTTTATACAAAGCAGCTAAAAAATAATTTTTTTTTAATTCGGTAATTTTTCGCACTTTATTGTTTTAGTTATATTTGTATTAGAACTAATACTCTTACAATGAAAAAAATAATATTGTTAGCCATTCTACTTCCACTTACAGCATTACTTCATGCACAAAATGCTGAAAAAGATTTAATCAAAAAAACACAAGATGCCGCCAAAACCATCGATGATACTATCCCGAATGGTTGGAAATCAAAAGGAAAAGTTTCATTCCTTTTTAACCAATCCAGCTTTAGCAACTGGATAGCTGGTGGTGAAAACAACTTTTCTGGAAACTTGGGTCTTGATTATAAAATAGATTACAAAAAAGATGATTTTACATGGGAAAACAGAATTATGGCTTCCTATGGTTTGCTTCAAACACAAAGTGCCAGTTTTGAAAAGAAAACAGACGATCAACTTGAAATCAATTCGATTGTCGCCAAAAAAACAAAAGGGTATTGGTATTACTCATTTCTTGTCAATTTTAGAACGCAATTCACCAAAGGATATCTATACTCTAATGATGTAAATGGTGCTGAAATAAGAGAAGAAAACACCAACTTTATGTCTCCTGGTTATTTATTATTCGGTCCAGGTATGTATTGGAAAAAGAACGATAATTTAAAACTTAATTTTGCCCCATTAACATCCAAATTTACTTTTGTAGACAGTTATTACACTTCGATTCCTGGTTATGTAGATGGTAGTTATTTTGGAGTAGATGCAAACAAAAGTATGTTGTACCAGTTTGGTTTCAACGCTTCTGCTTATTATAAATTTACAATAATGGAAAATGTAACCGCTGAAAATCTTTTAAATTTATATTCCAATTATTTAAAAGACCCTCAAAATATTGACATCAATTACAATCTAATTATAGTAATGAAAATCAACAAAATATTGTCGGCCAATTTTAATTTTCAAGCCATATATGATGATGATGCTTTTGCAGGATTCCAAACCAAAGAAGTATTTGGTGTAGGTCTGAATTATAATTTTTAGTACAAATAAAAAGACCTTTTAGCAATTACTAAAAGGTCTTTTGTTTATTCATTATCTTCTTCTTTCTCTTCCTTTTCCACGGCATCTTTATAATCTGGATATAAAAACTTATTGTATGGAAAACGGGTAATGTGAATTTTCCGAACTGCTTCGTAAACACATTCTCTAAACTCTTCGAAATTTTCTTTTTTAGATGCGGAAATAAACAAAGCATTTTGCCCGCCCAAACGGTGCATCCAAGTTTGCTCCCATTCTTCTAATGTAAAATGTCTAGGCGTTTTCTCTGTCATTAAATCATCCTCATCAATAGTCAAATGCTTGTAGGCATCAATTTTATTGAAAACCATAATGACTGGTTTATCATGAGCCTTAATATCCAATAAAGTTTGGTTTACCGATGCAATATGATCTTCAAATTCAGGATGTGAAATATCAACAACATGTAATAATAAATCAGCTTCACGAACTTCATCTAATGTACTCTTGAACGAATCTACCAATTGTGTAGGCAATTTTCGAATGAACCCAACAGTATCAGAAAGTAAGAACGGCAAGTTTTTAATAACTACTTTTCTAACGGTTGTATCTAATGTGGCAAAAAGTTTGTTTTCTACAAACACATCACTTTTACCAACCGCATTCATCAAAGTAGATTTTCCAACATTGGTATATCCTACCAAAGCCACACGTACCATCGCACCACGATTGCTACGTTGCACACCCATTTGTTTATCGATAGTTTTGATCTTTTCTTTAAGTAATGCAATACGATCACGAACAATACGTCTATCTGTCTCAATCTCAGTTTCTCCAGGTCCACGCATTCCAATACCTCCTTTTTGACGTTCCAAGTGTGTCCACATTCCAGAAAGTCTTGGTAATAAATATTGACATTGTGCCAATTCTACCTGAGTTCTAGCATACGATGTCTCTGCTCTTTGAGCAAAAATATCAAGAATAAGATGGGTTCTGTCTAATATTTTACAATCGATTATTTTAGAAATATTCTTTTGCTGTGACGGAGATAACTCATCATCAAATACCAAAGTTGATATATCATTTTCTTTTACAAAAAGACAAATTTCTTCCAGTTTTCCAGTTCCCACAAAAGTTTTAGGATTGGGACGTTCCATTTTTTGCGAAAAGCGTTTAACCACTTCTCCTCCAGCTGTAAACGTCAAAAACTCTAATTCGTCAAGATATTCATTAAGCTTTTCTTCGCTTTGGTTTTGCGTAACAATACCAACGATAGCCGTTTTTTCAAAATTTATTATTTCTTTTTCTAACATGTCTCTAAATAAGTATGCAAATTTAATGATTTGAAAGCTACAATACCTTTAATCATCTATAAATTAAGTTCAGTCTTCCTATTTACTTTATAAGTTCATAAAAGTTCATGTGGGCGTGCCCCTCCAAAAAGGTCGGGTCGGGCTTTCCGTTCCCGCTTTTTTTCTTTTCAATTGCCTCGGGTTTAAACCCGAGGCAATTGAAAAGAAAAAAGAGCTCCACTTTAATCCCTCACGCAAAAAAAAATGCCTTTCGTTTCGGAAAGACATTCTTATATGAAATAAATTCTTAGTTCTATTTTTTAGATAGTTTTGATAATAATCTTAAAAATTCAATATACAACCAAACTAACGTTATCATCAATCCCATTGCACCATACCATTCCATATATTTTGGCATTTTTTGTTCTACTCCTTTTTCAATTCTGTCAAAATCTAAGAACAAATTAAGAGCAGCGATTATGATTACAAAAGCACTGATTCCAATACTCATCATAGAATTACCATAGTCTACCGGCACAAAACTAGTAAACATTGAGAACAACCAAGAAATTAAATAATAGGTAGCAATAGCCAATGTTGCAGCAATAACAATAGATTTGAATTGCTCCGTTACTTTTACAATTTTATATTTATACAATCCAAGACAAACTGCAAAAGTTACAAAAGTTGCTCCTACCGCTTGAGTCACAATACCTGGATATTTAACTTCAAAAATAGCCGAAACTCCACCTATAAATAAACCTTCAAAAAGCGCATATCCAGGAGCCAAATAAGGAGAATATTCAGGTTTAAATGACGAGATTACAACCAAAATTAATCCAACAATTGCACCTCCAAAAGCTGGAACAATAGGATTCATTCCATTAAAAGTAGCCCACCAGATTACAGTTGCTGAAGCAATCAATAATAAAAAAAGAATTAAACTTCTGTTGATAGTTCCAGACAAAGTCATGTCTTGATTAGCATCAATAACAGTTGCATAATGCACTTCATCTTTTCTGGAAGCAGCTGTAGAAAATGTTTTGTTATTTAAAAAAGGGTTATTCGAATTCATGATTTTCTTGTTTAAATTTTATCAAATATAAATTATAATTTTGATAAGATGATTTAAAATTTTATTAATTTTTTTCTTCTATTTACTCGACAGCCACGCCTTTGGATTGGTATAAATATTATTTTGATTAATAATAAATTTCAATATGGTTTTGCCTTCACCATTAGTTCTAATTTTACCCAACGCTTGTTTTATACTCACTTTATCTCCTTTGCTTACATTGACCGAACTCAGATTTTGGTATATCGTAAAAAAGTCACCATGTTGCAAGATAACTAACTTATTTACTGGAGAAATAATCTGAACACTAAGTACCTCTCCTCCAAAAACAGCTCTAGCATTGGCTCCGGCAACAGTAGAGAATTCTAATCCACTATTGTGTATTACCAACGTTTTATAAACTGGATGTGATTGATCTCCATAACCTAAAGAAATAAACCCACTTTCGACAGGCCAAGGTAGTCTACCTTTATTAGCTTTAAAATTATCCGAATCTACTTTGTCATCTGGTGACAAAATCATTTTAGTACTCGAAACAGGTTCAGATTCTTTAATTGGTACTTTAACCGTTTCTACGTTAGTTTCCACTTTTGCAATTGCTTTTTCGACTTCTTTTGGAATCGGAATCGGCTTCGGAATTGGTTTAGAATTAGCTTTTGCTTTTGCTGCTGCCAAGGCATTCGCTTTTTCAATTTCCTTTTTCTTTTCTAATGCTTTGGCTCTTTCCAAGGCATTCGCTTTGGCTATGGCATCTGCTTTTGCTTTTTCTAAAGCTAGTTTTTCTCTTGCTACTTTTTCTCTCGCAGCTTTCTCTCTTGCTGCTTTTCGATTAGCTTCGGCAATGGCTTCGCGAATTAATTTATCGATTTTTCTATCTATCGCTCTTGATTCTTGCTGTCTCTTTTTAATGTCTGCAATGATTTTACTTTTATCTTTCTTTAAAGAGGCAACCAATTTTTCTTGTTCTTGTTTTTCTTTTTCTAGAGACTCTCGTTCTTTATTATTTTCAACTATCAGTAGTTCTTTGGCACTTTTTTGAACATCTAATTTTGCATTAAAAGTATATAAAGTATAGGTTTTAGATTGTATTTCTTGCCCTTGTATTCTCCTATAATTTGCATATTGTTTCATATACTGGGCTCTTTTATAGGCTTGCAAAAAACTCTCCGATGATAACAAAAACATCGCACGACTCTCTTCTGAACGGCTTTTATAAGATTGAACAATCATCTTAGCATAATCTGCCTTGAGTAATTCTAGTTCCTTTTCTAATTTATTTATCTGAGATTGATTAACAGAAATTGAATTTCCAAGAAGTGTTTTTTGTTTTTCGGTAGTAGCAATTAATTCTTCTTTAAGTTTAATTTTATTGCTTTGTAAAACAATCGCTTTAGTAGCTGTTTTTTCTTTCTTCTTTACCGTTTGAAGTTTTGTCTCGTTTTCTCGAATTTCTTGTTGAATTTTAACTTTACGTTCCTCTAACTTTTTTTGTTGATTGTCTTGGCTCCAAAGTACAGCCGTTGTTATTAGAAAAATAAAGCTTAAAAGATATTTTAACATCGTAAATTATATATAATGCAAACTTAATGAATGATTTTATTAAAAAACAGCACTATTTAATTTTACAAATAAAATAGTGCTGCTTATACTTTTATGAAAAACTACATTTTATACAACCAAGATGCTGGGTTACTGTAGCTCGTGTTCTGCGAAATAGTGAACTTTAAGACTGTCCTTCCTTCTCCATTAGTTCTAATTTTTCCTAAATTTTGTTTGATTGAAACTTTATCACCTTTACTTACATTCACAGAACTCAAATTTTGATACACCGTGAAATAATCTCCATGTTGTATCATTACCGCTTTATTTACGGGAGACAAAACGATGACACTCGATACTTCTCCACCAAAGACAGCTCTCGCATAAGCTCCTTGTTCTGTAGTAATTTCTACACCACTATTGTGAATAACAAGACTTGGATAAACGGGATGTGGCTGTTCTCCATATCCTAATGACACGAATCCTTTTTCAACAGGCCAAGGCAGTTGTCCTTTATTAGCTCTAAAATTATCGGCTAATATTTTGGCCTCAGCTGTTAATACTATTCTAGCAGATGAATAGCCCGCAACGGGTGCATTTGGATTTTCACTTGCTGCCTTCCTATTGGCCTCAGCAATAGCTTCCCGAATTAAACGATCAATTTGACGGTCAATCGCTCTGGACTCCGTTTGTTTTCTTTTAATATCGGAAGAGATTTTTTTCTTGTCTTTTTTAATCGAATTTACCAATTTTAATTGCTCCTTTTTTTCCTTTTCAAGAGACAATTTTTCTTTATTATTTTCTGCTAATAATTTTTTCTTCTCTATTTTTTGAGCGTTCAACTTTTCATTAAAACCCAAAAGTTGATCTGTTTTTGATTTGATTTCTTCCCCCTGCATTTTTCTAAATCCTGTATATTGTTTCATATACTGGGCTCTTTTATATGCTTGTAAAAAACTCTCAGAGGATAATAAAAACATAGCTCTACTTTGCTCTGATCTGCTTTTGTATGATTTGACAATCATCTTCGCATAGTCTTCCTTAAGAATCGCTAATTCTCTATTTAACTTGTTTATTTTTAATTGATTAATATACATATCATTACCAAGAATCTTAGTTTGCTTCACGGTGGTATTAATCAATTTTTCTTTGAGTTTGATTTTATTACTTTGCAAAATAATCACATTAACGGCAGATTTTTCTTTTTTCTTTACCGATTGTAATAACTTTTCATTATCCAAAATTTCTTGTTGAATTTCGGCTTTACGCTTTTCTAATTTTTCTTGTTGCGACTCTTGCCCCCAAATTATGGAGGTCGTGCATAAAAAAAATAGTCCTAAGAGAAATTTTCGCATTTTACAATTATATTGGTTCAAATTTACTTAATTAAAATTCTTTTATAGCCATTTGGAACACTATATGGAAAATTAAGTTCTTCATTTACGGTTATACTACTGTATCCCAAATTAATTTCGGTTTTCCCTTTTTGCTGCACTGCATTTATGGCAATATCCGATGGTAATGAGGATTCATTATATTTTTTATAATTCGAATACAAAACCTCAATCTTTCTGTTTTCGGTTGTTTGTGCAATCTCTTGTTTATTTAATAAGAATGAATCTATACCAAAAAAGAAATATTTCTTGATGTTGCTTTTTGAAAGATCTTCCAATCTATATTCTTGACCAACTAATGAGTCTTGATATTTTGCTTTGGTTAAATCATCCATTGCCTGACCAATTAATATATTTTGAACTTTCTTAAAATCTAAATCAGTTCCTAACCATTTGCTTAATGTACTAAAATCTCCTTCAAAGTAAGTACCGTTTAATTTCTCATAATAACTTACCGAAGCTGGTGTTATTAATGCTTTTGCCATAGTGATTCCTAAAAAACGGATACTCACCAAAATTTGTTCATCCTTTTTTATTTTGATTTCGGCTGTTAAATTTTGAGATTGTTTTTCATCATTATATTTTACATTCGATTTTATATTTAAAGTTTTAAAATCGCTTTTATTGGCATAATAATTTTTCACGATTCGTTCAGCTGTCATGCTATTCGAATCTTCTTTTTTACTCTCTGTTACGACTTTTCCTTTCACTTTACAGGACACCAATACTAATGAACTGCTCACGCAAATTATACAAACAAAAAGTAGTCTTACTAAAAATCGATTCATTATTTTTTTTCTTTTATTAATTGATTGGCTTTGTTAAAATATAATTCTTTCTTAGCATTATCACCTAATCCACTATAGGCTTCACCAAGTTGTATGTTGAAGTTAATTAGTAAATCTTTATTTTCAACTATATAATCTAATCCCATTTCAAGAACATCTTTAGCTTTTTTAAAAAATTGCAATTGATTATTAGCCATGCCTACAAAATAATAAAATTGCGGTTCAGCTGGATAAACATCAATCATCGCCATGGCTTTTTTGAGTACTGGTTCAAACTGTTTTAATTCGGTATTGGCTTGAAGCCAAAGTAAATTGGTTTCCAAATCAACTTCCGAATTGTTTTTATACGACAGCTCATAATATTTTATGGCTTTTTCCCATTGCTTTTTATTGTGATAAAACTTACCAATTTCCTTAGCAACATTTATTTCTTTGTCATTTTTAAAATATCCGATTGCATTATCTAAATCAGGTGTAAATTGAGGATTTGCATTAGAAAAAAGCAAAAATTCATTAAACATTCTATGTTTTATTTTAAAATCAATTTTTGGACTTGCCAAAACCATGTTCATAGATTTCACCGCATTGGATCCATCATTCTTATCGAGATAATTTTTAAACAAACTTACCTGTGCCCAAACCGATTCTGGAATTTCTTTCTCTAACTTCTTTGCAATTTCCACTGCTTTATCTTCTTCATTATTATCATAATATAAAAAAATTAAAGCAATATAATTGGATTCTTCTTTTGGATTTTTATCGATAAGTGCCTTTAAATTACTAACCTCTGAGTTTTGAAATTTCCCTTCCGACAAGATTTCCATTTTATACATCTCTCTTCTTTCGGTTTTTCCAACTTTGTCATTTAAATCATTAATTTCTACCAAAGCTTTATCGTATTGTTTGGTTAACATATATAACGAAACCAAATCTTCTCTGTATTCTGCATCAAAAGGAATCATTTTATTGATAATGACTATAGCTTGATTGAAATCTTTGGTTTCATAACACACATCGTACATTCCTTCCCAAAACCATTTATTATTTGGGTTAATTTGTGTGGCATGTTCAAAAGAGGAATACGCATTTTTGTAATCTTTGGCAGCCAAATAATTCTTTCCCATTTCAAAATAAATGGTTGCCTCATTAGGTTTCAATTTTGAACATTGCTCTAATGCAACTACCGCTTTATCATAATTTTCAATGCTTTTTTGAAATAAAGATTCATAGAAATAATCTTGAAATTTGTCTCCTTCCACTTTAATTTCCTCAGGTTCTCCTTGTGCCAATACTGAAACCGTATTGCTAAGCAAAACAGAAAAAGCGAATATTGAAGTCCATTTTTTTATCATTGAAAAAAGAAGTGTTTGAAAACAAAATCATTATTAGTGTTCTCTACCGCAAAATAAATTAAAAAAACAACAAAGCAGCATAATAAAAACTTAAATAATGCTGCTTGCTATTTTTTAATATTTGTTCTAAAGTTATTCTAAAACTGAGTAATCTCCAATACTTATGTTGGTAAAATTACCATCAAAACTGGCGTGATTTCCAATCATTGCATTATCTAAAACTGCATTTTTTATATGCGAATGTGTTTGAATCAAACTGTTTTTTATGACACTATTTTGTACATGACAATTATTTCCTAATGATACATTTGGTCCAACAGTTGAGTTAATTAAAATTACATTTTCACCAATATAACAAGGAGGAATTATAATTGAATTTTCTAATTTAACATTTGAATCTACCAGATTAACTCCATCGTTATGAAGAAATCCAAGCATCCTTGAATTCGTTTCTACCGTAACATCTTTGTTGCCACAGTCCATCCATTCATCTACTTTTCCTGGAACGAATTTCATTCCTTTCATCATCATTTGCTTTATTCCATCATTAATTTGATATTCTCCTCCGTGGATGATATTGTTATCCAGAACCAATTGCAGCTCATCTCTCAATACAGCAATATCCTTAAAATAATAGATTCCAATTACGGCTAAGTCCGAAACAAACTCTTTTGGTTTTTCGACCAATTCTACTATTTCGTTTGCTGCATTTAGATTGATTACACCAAAAGCTTCTGGGCGATCAACTTGTTTTACCCAAATAACACTATCAGCAGTAGTATCCAAATCGAAATCGGCGCGAATTAAAGTATCTGCGTAAGCAATAACTGCTGGTCCACTTAATGAATCTTTAGCGCACATAATCGCATGACCAGTTCCAAGTGCTTCGTTTTGATAATAAATGGTTCCTTTTGCTCCTAATTTATTTGCAATTGCAATTAAATCTTCTTCTACTTTTTTTCCAAAACTTTCATGAATTACAAAAGCAACTTCTTCAATCTCTTGATTTAAGACTGCTGCGATATCTTCTACTAATCTATGAACAATTGGTTTTCCTGCAACAGGAATTAATGGTTTAGGTATGGTTAAGGTATGTGGGCGAAGGCGTGATCCGCGTCCTGCCATTGGGACAATTATTTTCATATACTTTTTATTAAAAGATTGTAAGAATTAAAGACTGAAAAATTAGAATCAAAATCTTTAAATTATTAAATCTCTAAAATTATTAAATTAATTTATTTTACTCCAGTGCTCCCGAAACCACCTTCTCCTCTTGATGTTTCGGATAATTCCTGAACTTCAATCCAATTGGCGCGTTCGTGTCTGGCAATAATGAGTTGAGCGATACGTTCTCCGTTTTCGATTACAAATGGATTATTGGATAAATTTACTAAAATTACTCCTATTTCCCCTCTATAATCAGCATCGACTGTTCCTGGAGCATTAAGGACTGTGACACCATTTTTGGCAGCCAATCCACTTCTTGGTCGCACTTGCGCCTCGTAACCTATTGGTAATTCTATAAAAAGACCTGTTTTTACAATGGTTCTTTCTAGTGGTTGTAAAGTTATCGATTCGGTTAAGTTTGCTCTCAAATCCATGCCTGCAGAAGCAATGGTTTCATAGTTAGGCAATGCATGTTGTGATTTGTTGATAATGTTGATTGTCATCATTTTTTAATATAAAATATGTTGATTACGGTCTGCCCTAGCCCTGATGGAAACGGCATCCTTTTTCTTTTTTCTTTAAAAAGGAAAAGATACAGTGAACAGCAGGAAATAGCTTCTAGTTTTTAGTCGGACGTTTCAAAATTCGTAAAAGCGTTTCTTTTTCATTGTAATAGATAAAGCCCATGAAAATTGCTAAAAGTAAAACTCCGATATAATAATTTTGATTAAATCCATAGAATGAAATACTGGAAAAACCAATTGATAACAATAGGTAACCAAATATTTTTTTCTTGTCATAAGGAATTGGATAATACTTGTTTCCGAGGTAATAAGAGATGAACATCATACTTCCGTAAGCAGAAAGAGTCGCTATAGCCGATCCATAATAACCGTATATTGGAATTAACAAATAATTCAATAGTAAGGTTACAATCGCACCAACTATTGAAATATAAGCACCAATATAAGTCTTATCGATCAATTTGTACCAAACTGAAAGATTGGTATAAATCCCTAAGAAAAAATTAGCTAAAATGATTAACGGAACTACTTTCATCGCTTCCCAATAGGAAGATTTTGGAATCATGACTACTTTTAAAAGATCGGCAAATACGATTACGAATAATAAAATTAAAGATCCAAAAATCACGAAATATTTAGTAACCGTAGCGTAGGTTTGTTGTGCATTTTCATTGGAAGCATGGCTAAAAAAGAACGGCTCAATTCCTAAAGTATAAGCAGTTCTATATAAAACCATAAAGAGGCCTAATTTATAACAAGCAGAATATATTCCTACTTGTTCTTCGGCAATATTAGCAGGCAATAATTTTCCCAAAAGGATTTTATCAAATTGTTCGTTAATAGCAAAGGCAATTCCTGCAATCATTATGGGTAATCCATAACGCATCATTCGTTTCCAAAGTTCATAATCAAATTTCCACTTTATGGTAAAATAGTCTGGAAAAAGAACCACAAATGTTAGAAAGCTAGCAATGATATTGGCAAGGAAAATATAGCCTATTTGAAAGTTTTCGATGTAAACAGTACTTAGAAAACTATCTGGTTGAGATACTGATATGCTTGGCAAAAACATCAGGAAAAACAAATTCAAACATAAGTTGACCAGAACGTTTCCTATTTTGATAGTAGCATAAAATATTGGCCTTTGATTAGCTCTTAACTTAGAAAATGGCACAATAACTAATGCATCTAATGCCAAAATCCAAATCGAATATGTAATGTATTGGGTATCGACTCCAGACCAAAGTGCTAAAGAATTTCGAAATAATAACGCTACAAAAATAAAAAGGATCGTGGACCAAAAAATAGAAATAATCGTGGTTTCGACAACACTATCTTTATTTTTCTCAGAATTATAAAATCTAAAGAAAGCCGTTTCCATTCCGTAAGCCAAGATAACATTGAAAAAAATCATCCAAGCGAATATTATCGATACCTTTCCGTACTCCGCTTTATCCAGTAATCCTGTATAAAGTGGTACCAACAAGAAACTGAACATTCTTGGTATTACAGTGGCAAGCCCGTAGATGGCCGTTTGTTGAAGAAGCTTTTTATATAATCCCAAAGTATTTTGTCTGTTAATTATTATAAAGCAAAAATAACCAATTCTTTGGTTATTTTTTGTGTTTTGTAATTGAATAAAGTTAAAACGTGATTTGATTCTTTAGGTTAATCTATTTTTAAAATAATAAAACAAAGTAATCAAAAAGAAACGATTCGGAAAAATCAATATAATTTATTGCAAAAAATCACTAAAAGTGGGTATTGCGTAAACCATTCTAATGACTGAAATTTGTCAAAGATAAAATTGATAAAGGGGTTTATAAAGCTAATTGTACCCCATAAAAAAACAAAGCATCGGGAAAGCTAAGTTTTACCCATAAAACAGAGCATAAGGATTATAAAGCTATTTGTTCCTTTAAAAACAAAGCACAGGGAGAAGCTAAGTTTTACCCTAAAAAAACAGAGCATAGGACTATAAAGCTATTTGTTCCTTTAAAACAAAGCATAAGGGAAAGCTAAGTTTTACCTTTAAAAAAACAGAGCAAGGTTTATAAAGCTATTTGTTCCTTTAAAACAAAGCATAAAAAAAGAGCCAAAT
This sequence comes from Flavobacterium sp. WC2509, assembly GCF_052683105.1. Taxonomy (NCBI): domain Bacteria; kingdom Pseudomonadati; phylum Bacteroidota; class Flavobacteriia; order Flavobacteriales; family Flavobacteriaceae; genus Flavobacterium; species Flavobacterium sp. WC2509. Next base: position 2,137,457 of record NZ_JBQZFG010000001.1, read on the forward strand.
GGCTCTTTTTTCTATTTTATGTATTTTGTAAATTATCCTTTCAAAGCCTCAGCTCCACCAACGATCTCAAGAATCTCGTTAGTAATCGCTGCTTGACGTGCTTTATTGTAAGTCAATTTTAATTGATCTCTCAAATCAGTTGCGTTGTCAGTTGCCTTATGCATAGCAGTCATACGTGCTCCGTGCTCTGAAGCAAATGAATCACGAATACCTTTGTACAATTGTGTTTTTAATGCTTTTGGAATCAAAGTCATTACAATTTCTTCCTTTGCAGGTTCAAAAATGTAATCTGCATTAGATACCACTTTATTTGATTGAATAGGAGCTAAAGGCAAAAATTGTTCAACTTGAACGATTTGAGTTGCAGCATTTTTAAATTGATTGTAAACCAATTCAATTTTATCGTATTCTCCTGAAACAAATTTTTGAGTTAATGCTTCTGCAATAGCTGCAACATTATCAAAAGTTAAATGATCAAAAATAGTACTTTGATTATCAATAACTGTTAACGTTTTAGATAAGATATCGTTCCCTTTTTTACCGATAGCAAAAACATCTACTTGCTTACCTGCATAATATTCTGAACGGATTTTAGCTTCCTTAATTACATTCGTATTAAAAGCTCCACATAAACCTCTATTTGAAGTTATAGCAACAATTAAAACTTTTTTTACTTCACGTTGTGTAGTAAATTCACCACCAACATCACCATCAAGTGAAGCTGAAAGATTTTGTAATAATTCCGTTAGTTTTTCGGCATAAGGTCGCATTGCTGTGATTGCATCTTGTGCTTTCTTTAGCTTTGCTGCAGAAACCATTTTCATTGCCGATGTGATTTGCATCGTAGATGAAATGGAAGTAATTCTATTACGGATTTCCTTTAAATTTGCCATTTATATTATAGTTGTGGGTTGTTAGTTGTTGGTTGTTAGATTTTTCAGATACTTCCAAAAACTAACAACCAATAACCATCAACTAAAATTAGTTATATTTCGCTGAAATTTCTTTTGCAACAGATTCGATTACATCAGTAATTTCGTCTGTTAATTTCCCTGCTTTTAAAGCATCAAGAGTAGCTCTGTGTTTTGCGTTTAAGAATTCTAAGAAATCTTTCTCAAATTCTTTCACTTTATTCACAGGAACATTTCTCAATAAGTTTTTAGATCCAGCATAGATAATAGCAACTTGGTCTTCAACAGTATAAGGGTCATTCAAACCTTGTTTCAAGATTTCAACGTTTCTTTTTCCTTTTTCAATTACGTTCAAAGTAACAGCATCAAGATCAGAACCAAATTTAGCAAACGCTTCCAATTCACGGAATTGTGCTTGATCTAATTTTAAAGTACCTGATACTTTTTTCATTGATTTAATTTGAGCATTACCTCCAACACGAGATACAGAAATACCTACGTTAATCGCTGGACGAACCCCTGAGTTAAACAAATCTCCATCTAAGAAAATCTGACCATCTGTAATCGAAATTACGTTTGTTGGGATATATGCTGATACGTCACCTGCTTGAGTTTCGATAATTGGTAAAGCTGTTAATGAACCACCACCTTTAACGATTCCTTTTAATGAATCTGGTAAATCATTCATGTCTTTTGCAATTCCATCATCAGCAATCACTTTACAAGCACGCTCTAATAAACGAGAGTGTAAGTAGAAAACGTCTCCAGGATATGCTTCACGTCCCGGTGGTCTTCTTAATAAAAGAGAAACCTCACGGTAAGCAACAGCTTGTTTAGATAAATCATCATAAACAATTAAAGCTGGACGACCAGAATCTCTGAAATATTCTCCAATTGCAGCACCTGCGAAAGGAGCGTAAACTTGCATTGGAGCTGGATCAGAAGCATTAGCTGCAACAATAACTGTATAAGCCATTGCACCTTTTTCTTCTAACATTTTTGCGATTCCTGCTACAGTTGAAGCTTTTTGCCCAATTGCAACATATATACAGAATACAGGTTTTCCTGCATCGTAAAATTCTTTTTGATTTAAGATGGTATCAATACAAACAGTAGATTTTCCTGTTTGACGGTCACCAATAACAAGCTCACGTTGTCCACGACCAACTGGAATCATAGCATCAACTGCTTTTACTCCTGTTTGTAATGGTTCAGTAACTGGTTGACGGAAGATAACTCCAGGAGCTTTTCTTTCCAAAGGCATTTCGAATAATTCACCACCGATTGGTCCTTTTCCATCAATTGGAAAACCAAGAGTGTTCACTACACGTCCTACCATTCCTTCTCCTGTTTTAAGAGAAGCAATACGTTGAGTTCTTTTTGCAGTTGATCCTTCTTTAATTCCTGTTGAAGGTCCTAAAAGTACAACCCCAACATTATCTTGTTCAAGATTCAAAACGATAGCCTCTAATCCGTTTTCGAATTCAACTAATTCACCGTATTGAACATTTGAAAGCCCATAAATAAGAGCAATACCATCTCCAACTTGAAGTACTGTTCCTACTTCCTCTAGCGTAGCACCAGATTCAAAACCTTCTACTTGCTTTCTTAATATTGCTGATATTTCAGCAGGTTTGATTTCCGCCATCTTAATTTATAATTTAGACACTTAAATGTGTAATAAAACTAATTACTTAACTCTCTCTTTAATACTTGTAATCTGTTGGCAACAGAAGCGTTATACTGCTGATCACCTATTCTTAAAATAAATCCTCCAATGATTGTAGAATCTACTGTGTTTTCAATCGTGATTTTTTTATCAGAAAGTGTTGCTATTTTAGCTAATACTTTAGCTTCAAGCGCAGCATCCATAGCAACAGCTGTTGTTACTTTTGCTACTTCAACATTATTCTGAACATCAAATAATTTGCTGTATTCTGTTGCAATAACATCTAGAATTTCGAATCTTTTGTTTTCAAATAACAAATGAATCAAACCTTTGGTTACATTATCAACAGTAGCAAAAACTTCTAAAAGTGCTTTCTCTTTCACTTCTACTTTAACGGTTGGGTTTTGAATAAATGTATTCAACTCCTCATTACCTTTAATTGTCGAAGCAATAGATTTCATGTCATTATTTACAACTTCAGCTGCTCCTTTTGAATTGGATAAATCTAAAATTGCAGTTGCATAACGAATTGCTGCTCTAGTACTTGCCATGATTAATTCAATTTTACATCACCTAACAATTTCTCAACTAATTTAGTTTGAGCTTCTTTGTTAGATAGTTCCTCTTTTAATATTTTTTCAGCAATGCTAAGAGACAAAGTAGAAACGTGTAATTTCAATTCAGCCATAGCTGCATTTTTCTCGCTTTCAATTGCCGCTTTAGCTTGATCAATCATTTTTTGACCTTGAGCCTGAGCTTCAGTTTTTGCATCATCAACCATTTTATCTTTCATTTCACGAGCATCTTTAAGCATGTTGTCACGCTCTAATCTTGCTTCTTGTAAAATGCGTTGGTTATCTGCTTGTAAATTTTGCATTTCTTTTCTAGCATTTTCAGCAGAAAGCAATGCATTTTTAATTCCTTCTTCTCTATCATTTACAGCATCAAGAATTGGTTTCCAAGCGAATTTTTTCAATAAAAGAATTAACCCTACAAATATTAATACTTGCCAGAAAAACAAACCTAACTCAAACTGATTTATTAACTTTTCCATTTTTTATAAATTGTAAATAGTATTTAAAAATAAAATTTAATCTGTTTAATATAATTTTCAACAATTAATTAAAACAATAGTTACAACCAACCGTTGTAACTATTGTTTTTTTTGTTTTAATTAAGATGCGAATAACGCAGCAAAACCAATACCTTCAATAAGTGCAGCAGCGATAAGCATAGCAGTTTGGATTTTTCCAGAAGCTTCTGGTTGACGAGCGATAGCGTCCATTGCTGAACCACCGATTCTACCAATACCTAAACCTGCTCCGATAACGATTAAACCTGCACCAATAATGTTTGGAATAGTTGTCATAATAAATATGTATTAAAAATTAAAAATTCGTTTTTGATTTTAGAGTATTGATTTTAGAATTTAGATTTTGAAAATCTGTCATCTAAAATCAGCAATCTAATTTTTAGTGATGAGCTTCCTCATGGTGATGCTCTTCAACTGCTGCACCAAAGTACAAAGCAGATAGCATCGTGAATATATACGCTTGTAAAAACGCTACTAATATTTCAAGAATAGAAAGTGCAAATGATAAACCAAATGACAAACTACTTCCTAACCAACTTTTGAAAATAAACATCAAACCGATAATACTCATTAATACAATATGTCCAGCAAAAATATTTGCATACAAACGTATCATTAAAGAGAAAGGCTTAATAAAAACTCCTAACAATTCAATTGGAGCTAAAACGATACGCATAACTTTTGGCACACCTGGCATCCAAAAAATGTGTCCCCAATAATTTTTGTTAGCAGTAAAGTTTGTGATTAAAAATGTTAAGATTGCTAATGAAAAAGTAATCGTAAGATTTCCTGTTACATTAATACCAAAAGGCATCAATCCAAAAAGATTTAAAAACAATACAAAGAAAAAGATGGTCAATAAATAACTCATATATCTCTTATAGTGTTTCTCTCCAATATTTGGAATTGCAATTTCGTCACGTACATACAATACGATTGGTTCAAAAATACGACCAGCACCAGAAGCGATTCCGTTATTTTTAGAATATGATTTTGCCAAACCTGAAAAAATAACAAACATCAAAATCGCAGCAATCATTATAGAGAAAACTGATTTTGTAATTGATAAATCTAAAGGACGCACGTTTGTTGGAAAACCAGTTGCTTCATCTTCTGTTATAGTACCAGCAGCATCCGTTTTGTAAATTTTTCCGTCGTGGTGATTTAATTTGTAAAAATTTCCATTTGACTCAACAACAGCCTCTCCATGTTCGAATTTAGAAGAAGAGAAAACTTGTAGTCCATTATCTAAAAGAATAATTGGCAATGGAAAACCATAATGTTCGCCCGTTACATCATCTTGAAAAAAAGAAAATTCATGAGAATCTAAAACGTGGTGCTTTACAAATGCTTTAACCTTAGATTTTACATCTGTTGGTTCTGCGTGAGCTTCGTGAGCTGATTCTACACCTTCATGAGCTTCTATGTTTTGAACATCAGCAGAAGCTGTTTCAGTATTTGCAAAACTAGTAAAAGGAAGACATATAACGTAAGTTGCTATAATAAATCTAAGTGCTTTGTTGGAAATCACCATATCTCTTAAATATCTTATTTTTTTAACGATTCTAAAATTTGGTGCAAAGGTACATTTTTTATTAATACTAAAAAGCAAAAACTAAGTATTTTTTTGAGATTTTCATCAACCAAAAATGTTGATTATCGCTTTTCATTAACTAAACGAATGGTAAAAAGTGTTTCAATTATTAAAAAGACAATAAATAGTATGAAGAAATTTATTTTTTCAGTTGGATCACTAGCTTTAGGCACTTGCAATAATGGTCTTAAAATCAGATAACAAAAAACCATTTTAGCACTAGTCGCTATCAAAAAGGACATTCCAACATTGTCAAAACTTCGTTCTCTTATTACTAACAAAATTTTGAAAATAATGGCTGAAAAAACCATAAAAAACAAATAAAGCTTTTCTAAAGAATAGTGAAATTGGTCTTGATTGATACTAAAAACACGGAAAATCATTTTATGAATAAGGTATAATCCGACTGTAACACCCGCCAAAGTTAAAAAAGGCAACAACTTTTTAATAATCATTATGGATTTTTATTATTTTTTATTGATTTCGTTTACTTGCCTAATTACATTATAAAGTGCCAAAAATACGCCAATCATGACCATTATTTTCACATAATATACTTTCGGACTTGGATGGTTTTCATCCAACCAATTTCCCAGATAGGAAAACAAGAAAATAATAACTCCCATTTGTATTGGGATATTAATTAAGGCCAACCACTTATTGTAGTTGTTCTTTCTGGGATCTTTATTAGTTGACACTTGTAGTGGTATCTTTGGTTTTGGAAAACATCACGCAAGAAGCATTAAAGATTGCTCCAGGCTCTACAGACAGCTTTCCTATCTCGACTTCACCAATAATACTGGCTGATTCTTTAATGCTCAAGATTTCCTTAACCTTTAGAATTCCTTCGAATTTTCCTTCTATATCGGCCATATTACAAATAATATCACCTTTGACACTTCCTGCTGGTCCAATTACTAATTTTCCATTAGATGTAAAATTTCCAATTAGCGCTCCATCTAACCTGAAATCGGCTGATGAAATGATATCTCCTTGTATCGTAGTGCCTTCAACTATTCTGTTGGTTTTACCTAAAAGATCTGTGTACGATTTTGGTTTTTTATCAAACATAATTAGAGTTTTTTTAATGAAAGATATTCTTCAAAATTTTTCTTGATTTGAATTATCTTATAATTTTCGTTTGAAATGATAATTCCCGTTTGATTGACTTTATATTTCGCATTTTCACCAAAAAGAGTAACTATAGATTGCGCATACGCTTTTGAATGAATTCCTTGAATTATAACAAAACTTTCTTTCTCAGTATACGAATCACAACTGTATTTTAACATCTCTACATTTTCATTGGCAAAAAACAAAACTACTTTACTTTCGATTGCAGCTTCAGCTTTGGTGTCATATTTATCAATTTTAAAAACAACTTTCCAATTTTTACTGTCGGCCGTGCTGAAACTCATTTTTTCCAAAAGTGGAATTTGTGTGTTTAAAATTTCTATAGCGTCTTTACCTTCTTTAGTATTAGTATAATTATCAGCAACATATTGTATTGCTTTTTTATATCTTTCTAATCCATATACTTTACCAATAGTATACGCTTTTAACAATTCAAATTTTGGAAGAATCGGTTCTCCTGTAAAATGATAAATTAAACCATCTATTTTTTGCAAAACAGCTGCGAAATTTTCTTGTTCATACATTCGGTATAAAGCATCGTACTCCCCTTCTGGAGTGCCAGAACCAACACCATCATTAGCAACTGCATTGGTAATAATTTGTGAATATCGAGAATCCGGATATTGGCTTACAATCTCTTGTTTAAGTCCTGCTGCTTTTGTTGGATTCGTAATTTCATAGATTTTATACAAATTATATTTAGCAGGAAGAATTAATTTTTGTTCTGGTTGATACGTTAATAACTGTTCTAATTTGGTAGAAGCTAAATTATATTCTTTGAATTTTTCTTTATAAATAACTCCTAATTCATAATACACTGCGTTTCTTTCTTTTACAATGCTATCAATTTCTTTTTGCGATTTTGGTAATTGTTTCAGATAAAAGTCCGTTGTATATTTTTCATCTACTAGTGTAACAGCGGCGACTGTATTATCTGGTGTTACAGCAGCGGTAGCATCGCCTGTAGCATTTGCTCCTCCTGCTGATGAAAATCTCCAATAACTATTTTGAACCCGGTTACCCCATCCTTTTTTAAATTCTAATTTTCCGTATGCCACTGTATTAGGGTTGTAAAAATAGAATGTATTTCCAATTGTTGTTGGATTCATATTAGGTGCATCTGTTGGCGGCTTGAGTGATTGTCCATTTGGATTTTGGGCGTCATCATTAGGATTAGCTATGCTTCCATTCAACAACATATTCTCCTCCATTTTTTTTTGCTTCTCTTCAAGCATTTTTTTAAGAGCATCCGCGCTTTTTAATTTTTGAATATAATTTTCATAATATACAATTTGCTCAGGCTCTTTTAAATTTGCTACATATATAATACTGTCATTTCTTTTGGCAATAGTTTCATTAACGATTGCTTCATCTAGATTCTTTCTAATTTTTGAGATTTGAAGATATTCTCTAGTTTTTGGATCTAATAATTCCAAGCTTTTATCATAATTTTTGGCTGCGAGGATATACTCGGTATGTTTGAAATATAGATTTCCAATGTTTCTATAATTAGAAGCATTCAAATAAGAATCGGCAGATTTAGTTTCTAAAGAAGCATTATAATAATCTAATGCCAATTCTTTATTATCATGATGATCATAAAAAATTCCAATACTATGATAAATCACATCCAAGTAGGGTCTGTTTTCTCTGTCTTCCATAATCTTTTTAGATTTTTTGACAAATAAATCATAATCGGCATCTTTATAATCGGACAGTATTGCTTTTTTGGCATAAGCCTGAATCACAAATCTTCTTTCAGCCTTTCTATTCATATCTATAACCGTTTGATAGAAATAAATAGCACTGTCCTTTTTACCTGCCTCTTCATACAGCTGTCCTAGTAAAAAAGAATAACGCTCTTTTTCCTCATGAATTTTAGTGAATTGATTGGCTAATTTTAATTTGACTACTGCACTGTCTTTCTCTTCCAGACTCAAAAAAGCACTGGCTAAGATAGCGTTGGCATTGGCAAACTGTTGTTTTTTTAACTCGTTGTCTTTAATCAGTTTTGAAATATTTTTGATAGCGACAGCTTCATTCCCTAAACGAACATTTGTTTTTTCACGCCACATTTTTGCGTCAAAAATATTGCTACTATTGGGATACTTATAAAGAATATAATTGAATGCATCTAAGGCTGGAATAAATCGTTGGTCATAATATCTTGATTTTCCAAGTAATAAATAAGCCTCATCTATTTGATAGTTTTTTTCGTGCCCGCCAATATTCATCGAATGTTTTTGAATCGCTTTCGTTGCTTTGGCTTCTGCCAATTCAAAATCAGCATTTTTGTTTTTTCCATCTACAGGTACATCATCGACAATTAGCATTTTTTCGACAGGCAAACGCTTCCAAAAATTTTCTGCTGTATTATCATTTACACCTTTAATACCTTTGTCTAAAGCAATTTGTCCATTGTACAATATGTTAAGTTTAGTACTTAAAGCGTGCGAATTTCTAGCCAAAAAAGTGTCTTTCTTGGTAGAACAAGCTATCAAGAAAGAGATACAAATTAATGCTAAAGTATATTTTGATGTGGTGATTTTCAAGAGTAAACGTTTAAATCATTAAACTTTATAAAAAGATTTTTAGTATAATGACTTGTAAAAATACATTTCTTTTTGAAATATCTAAATTTAAACCGCAAAAAACAATTCCAATTCTTGGAGGGTCTCTTTAGAAGTTAGCATGTCTTTGACAATTTCTCCTTTATTCAACGCCACAATTCGATCACAAACTTCAACGGTGTGCTGCAAATCATGACTTGAAACTAAAACAGTAACATTTGGATTATTGGCTAATTCTTTAATAATTTTTTTTAATCGATTTACGGTTGTTGGATCCAAATTAGCAAAAGGTTCATCTAAAATAATCACTTCCGGATTTCCAATTAAAGTCGCGATGATTCCAACTTTCTTTTGATTTCCTTTAGACAAATCACGTAGATATTTTTTGTTTTTAAGTATTTCACCATTAAAAAACTCCTCATGTTGTAGCAATAATGCATCGACATCGGCTTTGTTTTGTCCTCTCAAATCTCCAATGAAATAAAAATATTCTTCGGGCGTTAAATACCCGATCAAGAAACTTTCGTCTAAAAAAGAAGCTGTAAAAGTTTTCCAATCTTCGCTAGTATTTACCTGAATTTCATGATTTAAAATACTTCCTGTTGTTGGCTGAATTAAATCCAATAATAAACTAAAAAAAGTGGTTTTCCCTGCTCCATTATTTCCTACTAAACCAAAACTTTGTCCTTTTGGAATTACTAATGATTCAATATTGAGTACAGATATCTCTTTGTATTTTTTGGAAAGATTATTTACTTGTATCATGGTAATTGTAATTTTTTGATATTAGTTTTAGACGTTGCAATGCAACTTCTCTAGGCCTTTTGTTTGTAGGCTTCAATGGTTTTGTATTTCTCCTTTTTATAAACTTTTTCAATCATTGAAAAGACTACATTTCTAAACATAAATCCTAATAATCCAGCCAAAGCGACTAAAACCAATCCTAGTTTTGGATTCATTAAATAAGATCCCAACCAATATAAAATTAATGGCAAAACCAATTTAGGCAGAGAAAGTAACATCGTATTGACATTAAAAGATTTTTTGTCACCAAACGCTGCTTTTGACATTGATAAATCAATTGGCGTTTTAATAAAAGCACCGCCTAACAATACTAAATATGAATTCACACCAATATTATAAATAGCTCCAACAACAATAGTAAGATAGATTTGCCATCCAAAATACAAATAAGGGCAAGCTAAAATGGTCGAAATAACTGTAGCAATAACCATTAGCCACCATTTTGAATTTATATAACCCCGATATGGAATGTTCTGTGTCATCATTAATTGATAATACGAACTATCCCAACTCGGTACAAACTGGCCAAAAGTGAATAAAAATCCTCCTGACACAAAAATTCCCGCAAAAATATGCATTATGGGTTTGTCATAAGCTTCAACCCCTCCTGAGAAAAACAGTAAACCATAAAACAAAAACATTACACTCATACCAACTGTAGCTCTGGAACGCTTATTTCTTTTGATTAATTTAATGTCATTCTTCAAGAACGTACCTAATGTTCCAAATTGGTTTAGCCAAGTTAAGTTTTCGGTTTTAGCAATATCTTTCTTTGCTGACAATCCTGCATCTAGATATAAATCTCCTTTTAAATAATTAAATGCCCAAATATACAATCCCGCTAAAACTAAAACCGGTAGTATAAAAACCCATTTTGTGTGGAATAAAGCTTCGAAAAAAGGATACGTATAATTAGTAATATCCAAAAGCTTATAATATTGGCAGCCAGCCAAAATCAATGTAATTGCTATAAAAATTCCCAGTAAATTATCTTTATTGTTTAATAAGATATTTAAAAAATTATTAGAATAGACCAATGAAAAGAGCGCTAATCCCCAAAGAATAACACTCACTGGATCATACCCTTCGTATAACAAAACACCACAAAAAGGGAGAAAAAAAAACGCATGTCCTATATTAAAAAAAGACAACCCAGTTTTTCCCAAAGAGAAATGTACAATTGTCGATCTCTTAAATGGTAATGTCAACAACGGTCTGATATTCATTACTGGAATTGCCTGAACCAAAAGCCTAATAATCAAGTCCATCAAAAAATAATAGACTAGAAACTTATTTACAGTTGCCAAAGGATCGAGTTTCATTTCCTTAAGTATATAAAACGTACCTATTCCGAATACTAAAAAAACTAATGCAAAATAAAGAACCAGAAAACCCATTAAAATTTTCATAGCTAAACTCGAAGCGAAAGAAGCTGATCTCGTAAAGGATTTCCATTCGAGATAAATAAATTTTGTAAACATGGTTTTTTATTTGGTTGTACAAATAAGTAGTTTGGAATAGGAAAATGTTACAATTTAAAAAAAGAAACTTAGTTGTAGTGTTTCAAATTCTTTCAATCCTAAATAGTTTTATTACTTTTGCAAAAAAACAATCTCATGCCAAATTTTCTTAAATTAATAGTAAAAGAAGTAAAACGCGAAACCAAAGATGCCGTTTCCATAGTTTTTAATGTACCCGAAGAATTAAAACCTAATTATACTTTTATAGCTGGTCAATACATTAATTTACGCTTGACATTAGATAATACCGAAATTCGTCGTGCTTATTCTATTTGTTCGGCTCCAGGAAGCGGAGAATTGCGAATTGCGGTGAAAGCCGTAAAAGATGGCGCTTTTTCTCAATTTGCTAATAGTAAATTAAAAGCGGGCGATGCTCTTGAAGTGGGAAAACCAGAAGGTAAATTTATTTTTGAACCTGAAAGTGACCGTCAAAAAAGTTATATTGCTTTTGCAGCAGGAAGTGGAATTACTCCTATTCTATCCATCATAAAATCGGTATTGAAAAGTGAACCAAAAAGTTCATTTACCCTTGTTTATGGAAACAAATCACCTGAAGAAACGATTTTTTATCAGGAATTACACGATTTGCAATTACAGTATGTAGGCCGTCTATTTATAGATTATGTGTACAGCAGAGTAAATGTTGAAAATGCATTGTTTGGACGAATTGATAAGGCTGCTGTAAATTATACCTTGAATACAAAACATGCAACTATGGATTTTGATAAATTCTATTTGTGTGGTCCAGAAGATATGATTAATACCGTTTCTGGTGTTTTGAAAGAAAAAAACGTAAAAGAATCGGCTATAAAATTTGAACTTTTCACTTCATCTTCTCAAGAACAAGCTATTAGCAAATCCTTAGAAGGTCATTCTAAAATCACAATTTTGGTTGATGATGAAGAAACTAGTTTTGAAATGTCACAAAAACAAAGCATTCTGGATGCGGCTCTTAAACAAGGTATTGATGCTCCTTATTCTTGTCAAGGAGGAATTTGTAGCAGCTGTCTAGCTCGCGTTACCGAAGGTGCTGCTGAGATGAGAAAAAATTCTATTCTTACCGAAAGTGAAATTGCTGAAGGTTTAATTTTAACATGTCAAGCTCATCCAACAACAGCTACAATCCGTGTAGATTATGATGATGTTTAGAATAATTTAAATAGTTTTTAATGATAACTAAAGACTTCTCTAAAAAGGGAAGTCTTTTTCTTTTAAAAGTGATTCTTTTTTATTAAATTAGTAAAATAAATTAGAATAATTTTTACATCCATAATTTCGGACAGGCATATGTGATAAATCTCTAATTTACTCGATTGAAGTTGAAACATCTTTAATAAAAACTAGATACTATGACAATCCACAACTACCTCCACCTACATTTTTTTTCGCTTTTTATAATAACAGCATTTTTTTGCTTACTTATTATAATTAAAATAATGAAAAACCGAAAAGCACCTAAATTGCTTTCGGAAAAAAAGTACAACTCAACAATGATTGGAAAATTGGAAGAAATTACAATAAAAGAAGTTCCGTATTTTAATATTTGGCCGTATGTAAGTAGATTAAAGTCTACCAAAATCATTTCTAAAAAAATTAAAGATAACGAACTTGTACATAAAGTTTACCGTAATTCAACAGAGGAATTTGAGCACATTCTTTTATCTACTGAAAAAGAAAACAATTTTGTCGCAATTGTTGTAGACAGAAATAAAAAGAAAGTAATAGGCTATTATCTTCTTGATTTAAAAGGAGAATATAACTTAGTAGCTTAAATTAATTTGAGAAATTTTTAAAAACAAAGAATCCCTTTTGGACAAACCAAAAGGGACAACACTATTGTAATATTACGAAAAATTGCAGTATAAAATTCCAATCGTTTCAAATTGAAATTTAGAATTTAAATTTTTAACCTGTTCTTATGAAAGAATGGTCTGGATTTTTGAAACAATTTCCTCCACAGTAATCGTTCGCATCGCATCTACATACCCCTCCACTTTTTTATTTCCATACACCGAAGTCGGTAATTTTGGATACAAATTTCTATCCGAAACCAAGGCGTTTTCTAATGGTTGATTAAAAGGAGAAAATCCTGCATACGGATGTGTGGCACCCCAAAGCGTGATCACTTTTACTCCCAACATTGCTGCAATGTGTGCATTTCCAGAATCCATAGAAAGCATTACATCGAGATTACTAATGAGTTGCAATTCTTGTTGAAACTTGATTTTTCCAGCAACGACAATCACATTTTCTTTGTCTTTTGAAAGTGAATTTAAAAGTTCAATTTCTTTTTTTCCTCCGCCAAAAAGCAGGATTTTTTGAGCTTTAGTTGAAGCTAATTGATTGATAACCTCCTGCATTAAATCCAAAGGATATACTTTGGAATCGTATTGAGCAAAAGGTGCAATCCCAATTAGTTTTTGCTGTGAATTGCCTATTACATTTAAAATATCAGAATCTAAAATAGCTTTTGGGGGAAATATTGGATTAGCTAAATCTACAGGAAATCCGAGTTCTTGAAACACTTTGGCGTGTCTTTCAAACATCGTGGTTAGTGGTTTGAAAATTTTATTTTCGGCACGGGTTAATTCTTTTTTACCTTCACGGCCTTTATTAACTGTGGCTCTTTTTTTGCCGCTTAAAGCGAAAAGCAAACTCACTACTTTTGATCGTAACACGTTGTGCAAATCGGCAAAAGTATCGATATCTAGCGCTTTCAGGTCTTGGTACAATCTTAACAGTCCTTTAAAACCCTTGTGACGGTTTTTTTCGTCGAAAGCAAAAAAGGAGAGATTAGGGATACCTTCAAAAAAAGGTTTAAAAAAAGGTCTGGAAACCACCGTGATTTTTACTTCCGGATACTGTTTTACCAAAGCGCGTAAAACAGGAACCGTCATGGCGACATCTCCCATTGCGGAAAGTCTCATGACAGCTATATGTTTAATTTTTGACAATTTTAAACGTTTAATTTATTGGTATTTCGGAATGCCCTAGCCCAGATTGAAATGAAAATCCCGGAGCAAAAAAGTAAAGTTTCTTGTTCTAAAAAAGCGACCAGCGGAAGCTCTTTTTAGAACAATAGAAACTATACTTTTTTTGTGAGGAATTGTAATGGAAAGCTGGAAATAGCTCCAAAAACTATTTTTTATTTTGATACAAAACTGGATTCAATTCATCATCATTGTACATTTTCATTTGTTTGTACACTTTCATGAATTTATCTCCATTTTCTATGTCTGTTAGCAAATCTTCTATCGCTGTAGACAAATCAGATCTTTGTTCCAAAAGGATATTCAATTTTTCTTGACATTTATCTCTATGATCTTGTGAAGCTTCTGCACGAGTTGCTTCTTCGTTCATGTGATAGATTTTCAAAGCTAAAATAGACAATCTGTCGAATGCCCAAGCTGGACTTTCAGAATTGATTTTGGCTCCGTTTTTTACCACAACGTGACTGTATTTTTGAAGAAAATAACTGTCGATATATTCTACCATATCTGTACGTTCTTGGTTTGAAGCATCGATTTTTCTTTTTAAAGTCAAAGCGGCAACTGGGTCGATATTTGGATCACGAATAATGTCTTCATAATGCCATTGTACAGTGTCTATCCAGTTTTTTAGATATAATAAATGTTCGAATTTATCTTTTGGAAAAGGATTGTTTATAGGTTGGTCTACATTATCAAATTCATGATAATCTTTTATACTTTGTTCAAATACTGAATAAGCTAATTGTGAAAACATATTTTAATGATTTTAGAAATACAAAGATACTTTTTATACTTTTATAGTGTAAAAAAAACTCCACAAATTCAGTTCCTAATAATCGATCCATGAAAATTCATAATTTATCAGAAAAAAATAGTGTTTTAAATCATTTTTTGAGTCAAATCAGAGATGTAACTATTCAAAAAGACAGTATGCGTTTTCGTAGAAATATTGAACGTATTGGCGAGATTATGGCCTATGAATTGAGTCAGTCTTTGCATTATAAAACAGTAGAAATTTCGACTCCTCTTGGCATTAAAAAGACAACTGAAATCGCAGATCAATTAGTATTATGCTCCATTTTAAGAGCAGGATTGAACTTGCATCAGGGATTTTTAAATTACTTTGATAATGCCGAAAATGGATTTATTTCGGCCTATAGACATCACCCTAATAATGATGCTTTCTTTGACATTCGAGTAGAATACGAAGCTATTGCTGATATTAATGACAAAAATCTATTGTTAGTTGACCCAATGCTAGCCACAGGACAATCTATAGTGGCTGTTTTTAATAAACTAATGGAAAGAGGAACTCCAAAAGAAATTCATATCGCAGTAATTATTGCTGCTCCAGAAGGTATTGCTTATCTGGAACAAAATTTACCCGATACCTGCCATCTTTGGATTGCTTCTATAGACGAAAAACTTAATGATAAAAGTTATATTGTTCCTGGACTGGGAGATGCTGGTGATCTTTCGTATGGTACTAAATTATAACTGAGAGAAGAAAGTAAAAAAACTACACGCCAAAAGCACAAATATTACAATTTCCTCTTTCAGTTTCGGCTGCGATATTTCTATATGAGCTGTCGTCATTATCGCCAATGGTGCAAAAGTAAATACTAAGACCTCATTACTTTTATTGGCCGATAAAACGAAAACTAAAATTCCGATAAAGAATGAAGCAATGACTTTTTTATAGGAAGATAGCAATACCAAAGGTCTATTTGATAAGGTAGAAAACATTGATATTATAAAAAATAATGCCACGGTTATGTAAATTGCAAAAGCGGCGTTTTGATAATTGTTTGTAAAATAATCGACACTTAAATCTATTTGGCTACTCTTTTGTAAAAATGCGATACTATTAATATCAAAAATTAAAGAGCAGGCAACAAACAAAATTGATACCGCAAAAAGAGCTATAAATGGTATAACCCAATTTCTATAATCTCTGGAAACATGAAATATAACCGATATGAAAACCAATAGGATATATAAAATACTCCAAAACTGAAATAAAGCTGCCATAAAAATCCATAATGAAGCATCAAAAAGTTTCTCTTTGGATTCTTTAAGCGTTTGCAAAGAAACCAACCTTCTCATGGCTAAAAGCACAAAAAAGTTAGCTAAAATCAAATTAGGATTATTGAATAAATCTGGAAAAAAAATCAGGTATAAAAAAGTAAAAAAAGCCGTGTAAGTACTATCCCTACTCAATCCGTTCTTTTTAGAAATAAAACTATTTAGAAAAACCGTTGCAAATAAAATCAGAAATAAACCAACTTTTTGAAGAATAAGAATAACAGAATTAGTCCAAGTAACTTCTTGGATTTGATATAGAAAAAAGAAAACCAGCATTAAAATAACAACCAAAGAAAAATTAAATGGTGTAGATTTTTTAAAAACACTTGTTATCATAAGGATATTTTATACTTTTGTGACTGTAAATATAATACTTGTTTAAAAAGGAATGGAGTAAGATTAAAAAAGATTCTTCCGAATTTTATTTAATGTTCAAAATTCCAAAAAAGAAAATAATAAAAATAAAAAGATACGTTATGATGACATCATTTTTTGAAGGAATACAATACTTATTTGTAAATATCTTATTCGCTCCGCTAGACTTTTTACGTTCATTAGAACTTAAAACTTGGTTTGGTGCTAATACTATCAACTGGATCTTTATGATTATTTGTACAGTTGCTATGGTTTATTGGATTAAACAATTGAAATTACATAAAGAAAACGGAGAAGAGTATCAAGATACTACTGCTCATTCTTTCTTGGGAGACGAATAAATCTCCAATCCTAATAAAACCAAAACACGAATTGAACTTATTTATTTTGTTCAATTCGTGTTTTTTTTGTTTTAGATTAAATCAAATCCAATATCTTTTCTGAAATTCATTTTGTCAAAATGTATCTGATCTACATTTTTGTATGATTTATTTAACGCTTCCTGAAAGTTGTCTCCGTAAGAAGTAATAGCCATTACTCTTCCTCCGTTGCTTACAACATTGCCGTTATCTAATTTGGTTCCAGCATGAAAAACGATAGAATCTGTAACAGACTCTAGTCCTGAAATCACTTTCCCCTTTTCAAAATCTTCAGGATATCCGCCAGACACGATCATAACTGTCGTTGCGCTTCTTTCATCCACTTCTAGATTAAATTCGTCTAGTTTTTCATTGGCCACAGCCAAAAATAATTCCACTAAGTCAGATTTTAATCTTGGAACAACTACTTCAGTTTCTGGATCACCCATTCTCACATTATACTCAATAACAATTGGCTCATTATTTACATTGATAAGTCCAATAAACACAAACCCTTTATAGGCAATTCCATCCTTTTGAAAACCTTCAATCGTTGGTTTCACAATACGAGTTTCAATTTTTTCCATCAAAACTGCATCAACATAAGGAACTGGAGAAACCGCTCCCATTCCGCCTGTGTTCAAACCTGTATCTCCTTCGCCAATGCGTTTGTAATCTTTGGCCGTTGGCAAAATTTTGTAGCTTTTACCGTCAGTCAATACAAAACAGCTTAATTCAATTCCGTCAAGGAATTCTTCAATAACTACTTTAGAACTTGCTGCACCAAATTTTTGACCAACCAACATGTTTCTTAATTCTGATTGAGCTTCTGCCAAATCTTGTATAATCAAAACGCCTTTTCCTGCTGCCAAACCATCTGCTTTCAATACATACGGAGGCTGCAAAGTTTCAAGAAATTTACATCCATTTTCAACCGTTTCGGCAGTAAAACTATCATAAGCCGCTGTTGGAATTTTGTGTTTTATCAAAAATTCTTTGGCAAATTCTTTACTTCCTTCTAATGTCGCTCCCAATTTTGAAGGTCCAATTACTGGAATCTCTTTTAAATCCTCATCGTTCAGGAAAAAGTCATAAATCCCCTTTACCAAAGGATCTTCTGGTCCAACAACTACCATTTCTATATTTTCTTTAATAACCAATGCTTTTATAGCTTCAAAATCAGTAGCACTGATGTCAATGTTTTTTGCAATTTGAGCAGTACCTGCATTTCCTGGTGCTACAAAAAGAGTGTCACAAAGCGGACTTTGAATCATTTTCCACGCAAAAGCATGTTCTCTTCCTCCAGATCCTAATAGTAAAATATTCATGGTGTTGTTTTATAAAAGTTGTGGTGCAAAAATAATTCGTTTTGAACGTAAAAAATAATTATATCCCAAAAAGTTAACGTTTAATCCTCAATAGTGGTAGCTAAATATTATTTTTGGAGAAATTTATCCCTGCCAATGTTCAAAATATTTGATTTAACGCTAAAATTAAGTGGTTTTCCAATGAAGGAAGCTAAGGCCGAATTGCAAAAAATTATTGCTATCCCAGAGGAAAACTTTAGTGATTTTATCGAACAGAGGAAAACAGAAATTGTCAATTTTCATTTAAATAATAATCCTTTTTACAAGGAATTGGCACAAACAAATTCTTTTGAAAACTGGTCAGATTTACCAATTTTAAATAAAACAAATTTACAAAAACCATTATCAGAAAGGCTTTCTTTGGGTTACAGCGAAAAATCTGTTTATCTCAATAAAACATCAGGTTCCAGCGGACATCCTTTTGTATTTGCTAAAGATAAATTTTGCCACGCTTTGACTTGGGCATCCAATATATATCGTTTCGGCTGGTATAGAATTGATTTTAATTCTTCTTACCAAGCTCGGTTTTATGGAATTCCGCTAGATTATATTGGAAATAAAAAGGAACGGTTTAAAGATTTTTTGAGTCATCGATATCGGTTTTCGATATTCAATTTATCAGACGAAGTTCTGGAAAGTTTTTTGAAAGACTTTAAAACCAAGAAATTCGATTATATCAACGGCTATACCTCATCAATAGTTTTGTTTGCCAAATTTTTGCAGAAGAAAAACATTCTTTTAAGAGAAATCTGTCCAACATTAAAAGTGTGCATGGTCACCTCCGAAATGCTTTTTGAACAAGACAAACAGCTGTTAGAAAAACAGTTTGGCATTCCGATAGTCAATGAGTATGGAGCCTCTGAATTGGATTTAATTGCTTTTCAAAATCCAGACGGCCAATGGCAAGTCAATTCTGAAACCTTATTTGTAGAGATTTTGGACGAAAATAATAATGCAGTTCCAAACGGAACTTCAGGGCGAATTGTGATTACTTCTCTTTTCAACAAAGCACATCCATTTATTCGATATGATATCGGAGACATTGGAATTTTGGACGAAAAAAGCACTTTGAAAAAACCTATTCTCAAAAAACTAATAGGAAGAACCAATGATGTGGCTGTTCTACCAAGTGGTAAAAAATCACCCGGATTAACGTTTTACTATGTAACCAAAAGCATCATCGAAGACGATGGAAACGTAAAAGAATTTATCATTAAACAAACAAAAATAGACCACTTTGAAGTAGAATATGTTAGTGATTCCGAATTGAATAAAGAACAAATAGAAAAAATAAATCAAGCTGTCGCTTTGTATTTAGAACCAAATTTACACTTTACTTTTAATCGAAAAAAAGCCTTGGAAAGAACCAATCGCGGAAAATTGAAGCAATTTACTTCTCTTTTATAATGTAAATAAAATCGTATATTATTTTTTTTAATTGAAAAAATTATGAGCGACAATTCCTTGATTTCAGAAGAAACAATTTCTAACAAAATATACTTTATCCGCAATCAAAAAGTCATGCTTGATCGTGATCTGGCATAACTATATGGTGTCGAAAGCAAAAGATTAAACGAACAAGTAAAAAGAAATAAATCCAGATTTCCTTTGGATTTTATGTTTCAACTTACTGAAACTGAATTTCACAACTTGAAGTCGCAATTTGCGACATCAAGTTGGGGAGGAACAAGAAAATTACCTTTTGCGTTCACCGAACACGGCGTTTTAATGTTATCAAGTGTTCTAAAAAGCGATAAAGCTATTCAAACGAATATCCAAATCATGCGTATTTTTACAAAAGTGAGACAAATGCTTTTGGACACAACAGAAATTAAAATCGATATTCTTCAGATTCAGAAAAAATTAGAAAACCATGATAAAAATATCGAATTGGTTTTTTCCTATCTGGATGAATTAACGGAGAAAAAAGAAAGTGAAAAGCCTAGAACAAAAATTGGCTACAAAAAATAATGCAAAACTAAACCTTCTTTATATAACGAGGTTTTATAAGCAATTGGGTAAATAAAAATCCAATCATAATAAACATAGAACTAACATAATTATAACCGTGAAAACTTCTATAAACGGCAAAATTATGTTTCAATAAATCAACTTTTGAAGCCGATAGCGAATTATTTCGAATACGATAAAAAGCCAAACTTTCGGGAACGGGTTTTGCTTTTCTGATTTTTTTTAAAATAGTCAGCCAAACCATCCAATCCTGTCGTTTTCGAGTAGATGAAATCGCTATTTTACCAAAATAATTGGTTTCATAAATCCCCGTAAGATTCCCAACATAATTGCAAAAGAACAATTGACGATACGAAAGATTTCTTGGTGCTTCTACCCTTTTATTTAATGAATTCCCAACCTCATCAATACAATCATAAAATGAGAATGTAAAAGGTGCTTTATTTTCTTTTAAAAATTGAAGCTGTTTTTCAAGTTTTCGTGGCTTCCAGAGGTCATCTGCATCTAAGAAAGAAATATAGTCTCCTTTAGCTTTTGATAAAGCCATCTCTCTGGCAACTCCTGCACCTGAATTCATTTTTAGTTGGAAAAAACGAATTCTGTTATCTTTTATAACAAACTGTTCAATAATAGATGCTGTTTCATCTGTCGAACAATCATCAACAATAATCATTTCCCAATTTTGATGGGTTTGATTTTGTACCGATTGAATAGTTTCGGCGATAAATTTCTCAGAATTAAAGGACGGAGTTATTATAGAGACTAAAGCCGTTTCCTTATCAGTAGGCTTTTTCATCTCCTTTTACAGTATTATAAACAGTATTAAAAACAATTTTAAAATCCAATAATAATGACCATTTTTCGATATAAAAAATATCATATCTTACTCTATTTATAATATCATTCTCTGTCTCTACTTCTCCACGAAATCCTTTGGTCTGAGCCAAACCAGTTATTCCTGGTTTAATAACATGACGAACCATAAATTTATCAATTCGCTCGGCATACATATTGGTATGACTTACCATGTGAGGTCTTGGACCCACTACTGACATGTCTCCCCATAAAACATTAAAAAATTGAGGTAACTCATCAATACTCGTTTTTCTAATAAATTTACCAACTCTTGTAATTCTAGTATCGTTTTTAGAAACTTGTTCAATGTCTGCCAATTCATTGATTTTCATCGATCTGAATTTAAAACAATCGAATTCTGCATTATTTAAACCATTTCTTTTTTGCACAAAAAACAATGGCCCTTTAGAGTCTAATCTTATAATAATTGCTAAGATGGGCATTAACCAAGACAAAACAACTATTATAATTAGTAATGAAAAAACAATATCAAAAATCCGTTTAATTACTTTATGCAAAGAATCATCCAGAGAAATCGTTCGTTGTGAAATTATAGGAATATAATCATAATATTCGAAAACCGTATTTAAAGAAAGTAATTGTTTTTGATCTGGAATGAACTTAAGCGTTTTAAAATTATTATCTGCAAAGAAAATAAAATCTTCTACTTGTTTGCTAGATAAGTCATCCATAGCGCAGTAGATTTCGTCTATATTACTCTCCAAAATAAAAGTACAAACTGTCCTGAAAGAATCCATCATTTGGTTATCTAAATCAAATACTTTAATCAATCTGTAACCATAATCTGGATTTTCTTCAAAAAAACATTTCAACGGATTTACACTATTGTCTTTTCCTATAAGTACTACCTTTCTTGAATTTCCTCCATATAGTATCCTGAATTTCCTCAGTAAGAAATAGATAAATAATTTAAAACCAAGTATTAATACTATTGATACTGTTACAAATAATAAAATAGATGTCAAACTATATCTTTCGGGATAAAAATAAGCAAGGGCAAAACAGCAAATAGCAAAAACAACAGTTTGCTTTAAACTACAGTTTAAAATGGCAATCACTTTCGTATACCGATAGACTTCATAAAATCCTAAATTAGCTGCAATTATAAACCAAGCACAACTAATAAAAAAAGCGTAAAAATCGTGAAAAATAGGAATACCCGAAAAATACGTCGTAGAAAAAATGATAATAATCAAATCTAATAAACGTGAAAAAGGCCTTATATACCCCGAGTATCTTCCTGTTTTTGTTTTCACTATTTGATATAATTAGAGAAATCCTTATGTTCTTCTTTGGATAATTCATCCTTAGATAAGGATTTAAAATAATCGTAAGTAATTTTCATTCCTTCAGAACGACTTACTTTAGCTTCCCAGCCTAATAATTCTTTAGCTTTGGTTGTATCAGGTTGGCGTTGCAAAGGATCGTTTATTGGTAATGGATGATAAACTACTTTTTGAGAAGTCCCTGTTAATTTAATAATCTCTTCAGCAAAATCCTTGATAGTAATTTCATCTGGATTCCCAATATTTACAGGAAACACATAATCCGAATGCAATAATCTAAAAATTCCTTCAACCTGATCGTCAACATAGCAAAAAGAACGAGTTTGCATCCCATCTCCAAAAATTGTTAAATCTTCTCCACGAATTGCTTGTCCAATAAAAGCAGGAATAACACGTCCATCATTAAGTCGCATTCTTGGTCCATAGGTGTTAAAAATTCGAACGATTCTAGTTTCTACACCATGAAAAGTATGGTAAGCCATTGTAATTGATTCTTGAAAACGCTTGGCTTCGTCATAAACACCTCGCGGTCCAATCGTATTTACGTTTCCGTAATATTCCTCTGTTTGAGGGTGAACCAAAGGATCTCCATATACCTCTGATGTGGAAGCAATAAGAATTCTTGCTTTTTTTACTCTCGCTAAACCCAAAAGATTATGTGTTCCAAGTGAGCCAACTTTTAAAGTCTGAATTGGGATTTTGAGATAATCAATTGGACTTGCTGGTGAAGCAAAATGAAGAATATAATCTAAATTTCCTGGTATATGAACAAACTTGGTGATGTCATGGTGATAAAATTCAAAATGCTCTAATTTGAACAAATGTTCTATGTTTTTTAAATCACCCGTAATAAGGTTATCCATTCCTATTACGTGATAGCCTTCTTTGATAAAACGGTCACATAAATGAGAGCCCAAAAATCCAGCTGCTCCAGTGATAAGTATTCTTTTCATATGTAGATATATATTCTTTTATTGAGATATTTAGAACTTATGCAGCTTCAATTGAATCAGCTACCAATTATGTTCATACTACATTTCAAATATAAATAAATTTGCTTTATAGGCTATATTTAATTTTTTTATAGTAACCGCAAATGTACTAAAATATTTTTCCTTTCAATTTTCTAACTAATAATTAAAAAGAAAATATTTATTCTTAAAACACAACCTTTAAGCAAACAATAACTACTTAAAAATCAATGTTTTTTATTTATAATTAATTAAAAATGAAAAGTCCGACTGTGATAAACAGACACAATTTTGCCACAGACTTACAGATTAAAAAATGATTTTAAACTCTGTGAATCTGTGGTAAAATATTTTTAGAAGCCAAAACGAAATGCTATGAAAATATCTACTTTTAAACTGTATTTAAGACCAATAAATCTCCAGTTTTACTAAAAATCATTAATAGTCAATTCCTGGATTCTAATGAATTATTATCTATTTATTTTATATTAAAAATTTGTTCCAAAATCTTAATAGTAATCAAATAAGTAGGCTTTACACCAGTTGTTCCTAATCCGCCAGAAGCTAAAGTACTTCCCGTTTCCAGTGGATTATCCGAAGCATAATAAGCATATCTGACTTTGATATCATGTGGCACACTTTTTCTGATTTTTGAAGCTGCTTGAATCGCTTTTTGATAATAAGAACCTTCCATTTCAAGACCAATTACTGCCCAAGTCGATTCATGAAAGAACTTTAATAAGTCCTTATTTTGCAACGATGTTCCAAGAACAGTAACCATTGGTCCTGCATAAACTGCAATGTCATTACCCTGAAACATTTGAGGAGTCAATTCATTTTCGAAGAAATAATTATCAGCCGTTCCTTCATTGATATGTGCGTTTGGAATCATAATATCTCCTTTTCCTCCTTCTAAAATTCCTGCTTTTCCCATAATAGAAACCGATTCTACCTGAAGTAAAATTTCTTTTTTATAAGGTCTTAGCAATTCATCGATGGTTTCATAGGCTTGCTCTCCAAAAGCATAATCCATGACAATAATCACAGGTTTTTTCTCTGTTAAATTTGCATTTGGAAAAGCAGTTTTTGACCAATCTATTTTGGCTGTATCAAAAATTTGCACATCTATATTCGTTCCCGAAGTATCTGGCAAAGAAATCATCCCTTGTTTTAATGCTAGTGATTCTACTTGACTTCGAACTTCATTGGCTCCTGATTTACTCAATTCTTCATAAATAAAGAAATCAGATTTGTCTTTGAATTTTGTTTTTAAAAGAGGGGTCGCAAAAATAGAATTCATCACAGAGTGCATATTGGCACTAATCACATGAATAGGTCTTTCCAATAATTCATTGACTTTTAGCACTTCTTTAATATTGTTTGCCCAAATTTCACCATGAATGTGATGTCCCAAACGTTCTCTCAAAACAGGACTGAATGTAATAGTCCTTTTATGATTATCAATTTCTTCTGCAATAGCCAATTTTCCCAACCAATAAATCACATGTAAAAACCGATCTGGAGCTGTAGCAGTTCCAAAATCATCGTAGATATCTAAAACTTCCTCAAACGTTCTTCCCAATATATTAGCCGCATGAGAAATCGCTTTTTCCTTTTCTACCAAAGTCAACTTTTTAGTTTGAGAAACTGCTATTTCTAGTTTGATCCAATCACGCGAAACTTCTCCTATTTCGTCTTGTACAACTCTATTTTTAATTTTATGTGATTCGATAAAAATAAAAGTCAAATGCGTCAAGATATCATAAATATCCGATCGCCCTCTTGTGATTTCTACATTCATTTGTTCCTCATCGATGCGGTAACAATTACGGCGTCTCTTAGGCGGAACAATGGCTTGAAAATGAGATTTAGAATACCCTTCATCCGATGTTAAATTAATAAAACGACATTCTTCTATTCCTATCGGAAGACGTTCTATAACATACAAAAGACCATTTAATTCTACTTTTTCTTCTCCAATATTTCCATAAATTTCGGGTCTTAAAGCCAATAAAGCTTCTCTCAAAGTATCTCCTGAAACTCCCATTGGTTTATAAAATCCTCTATTAAAAAGATGACGCATCGTAATGTACATTTTTTCAATGGCTGCAGATGATTCATGTGCTCTGGATCTGGATATGTTTTTTGTGTCTTTCATACTTATCTACTTTAATGTACTCAAATGTAAGGATTTTACTGTCTTCATTAGTATTATAGAATTGTAACTAATTCAATTCTGCTATGAAAATCATTCCTACTTAATTATTCACTTTTTAAAAATCTAAAAAACCTAATTTTTCTATTACAACAGAAAATTATAGGGAATCTTATTTCTATTTATGAGTTAATAAATTTACAATACTCCTATCATTCGATAATCTAGGAATTTTATTTTGACCTCCCAATTTTCCAATAGATTTCATGTAGTCCTGAAAACCGTTTTTAGCAACTTTCGTAATAACCAGCTTTTTCAAAACATTTCCCACAATCAAATCATCGTAGTAAATATTTTGTTTTCGCATTGCATTATCTAGCGCTTCCGCAAAAGAGTCAAAATCGACCGGTTCGTTTTCAAATTCAATAAACCATTCATGATAAGGTAAACCATCAATTGCTGCAATTTGTGGTGCAACAGTAAATTCATTGACGCTTATCTTTGTTCCCTCCATTGCTTCTCGCAATGCATGTTCAACTTCTTTTCCTATTACATGTTCTCCAAAAGCAGAAATATAATGTTTAATTCTACCCGATACTATAACACGATAGGGTTTTAAAGAGGTAAACTGAACGGTATCGCCAATATTGTAACCCCAAAGACCAGCATTGGTCGAAATAATCAAAACATAGTTTACGCCCAACTCCACTTCACCAATAGTATATCGTTTTGGATTTTCAGTGAAAAAGTCTTCACTTTTTATAAACTCATAAAAAATACCTGAATTCAACAACAGCAACATTCCTTTTTCTTTTTGGGAATCTTGGTAGGCAAAAAAACCTTCCGAGGCAGGGAATAATTCGATACTGTCTACTTTTCGACCAATAAGATTTTCGAATTTAGCTTTATAAGGCTCATAATTAACACCTCCATAAATAAACAAATTAAAATTTTTGAAAATCTCGCCAACGGGCTTTCCTGCTCTTTGCTGCAGTTTTTCAAAATACATCTGCACCCATGACGGAATTCCAGAAATCACGGTCATATCTTCGTTTATAGTTTCATCAACAACAGCATTTACTTTGGTTTCCCAATCCTCAATACAATTGGTTTCCCAAGAAGGCAATCGGTTTTTTTGCAAATATTTTGGAACAAAATGCGCTACAATTCCTGATAAACGCCCTAGTTTTATTCCGTATTTTTCTTCAAGAATAGGACTTCCCTGTAGGAAAATCATCTTTCCGTTTACAAAATTGGCATTTTGGGTTTCATATATGTAATGCAATATTGCATTTCGAGCCGCCTCAATATGATACGGCATCGATTCTTTTGTCAATGGAATATACTTAGCTCCTGATGTTGTTCCTGAAGTTTTTGCAAAATACAGAGGTTTCCCTTTCCAAAGTATATTTTCTTCGCCTTTTACGACTCTATCAACATACGGTTTTAAACCTTCATAATCCCGAATAGGTACTTGTTTTGAAAAATCCTCGTACGATTTTATTTGATCAAAATGATGATCCTTTCCAAATTGAGTTTGTTTTGAATCCTGTATTAAATTTAGGAAAACAGCCTTTTGGGTTTCTACTGGAAAGTTGGCCCACGCCTGTGTCTTTTTATATATTCTTTGTGCAAATATTTTTGCTGCAAGCGATTTTAGTGACATTCCTTTTGGGTTTTATTTTTTAGAAATATATAGATTTATAGCTGTTTATACTCGCAAATATAACAATTAATCACCTTTATTGATGAGTCAAATTTGAACAAATGAGCTAGACACTTTTATTAGAAACAAATATTTTTATAATACTAGTCAATTACTTATAATAAGAATTTTCTCTTAAAAAAAATCGACTAACGACAAAAATTAACGATTATTGTAATTTTAAAAACAATAATTTAACTATTTATCATTTTTTATAGTGTTTTTACTATTTTTACCATAATTTTATTACTAATAAAACATTGTTTATGATTGATTTAACACGTAGAAATTTTATCAAAAATGTTGGATTTGTAGGTACTACAACTCTTTTTTGCGGAGGTTCCCTTCTTGCTCAAAATACTTACGGTTCTATTTGGGATTCAGACAATGAAGAAAAAAATATTTTATCCCGATTCTCAAAATCTAATTTTTCCGACATTCTTTCTGATGCAGGACTTTTAGCTTGTTATAAGAAAGCAAGTTTAAGTTGGGAAAAAATAGGATACAAATCTTCTGGAAATTTTTGTTACAGTTCTGAAGACAATCAACTAAAAATGTTTCCAATGCATCTCCATGTAAATGGTTCTGGAAAATTAGATGATGTCTTGTTATGTTTTGGAAAAAACTCTAACGGGGAATGGAAAACACTAAAATCATTGTCAGGATTTGATTTAGAAGCAATAACTGTGGCGATGAAAGAATTGAAAAAAGCCAACAGTTCTGTAGATTTATCAAAATATCTATTTCCTTCTCCCATCCAGAACTTTAATCCTTATGGTTTCGAAACAATAAAAGGTAGCGTATTTTTAAAAACACAACTTTGTCAAAATCAAACTTCAATAAAAATTGTTGTAACAGAAGGATTAAATATCGTTTTTCAAAAAGAAATAATTTCCCAACATAGTCTTTCTGTAAATTCTGTTTTGGTCTAAAATATAAAGTATTAATATAAAATAGTCTCAATATGGCAGAACCGTTTTTATCTGAAACAAGAATTATGTCTTTTAATTTTGCCCCAAAAGGATGGGCATTGTGTAATGGACAACTCTTACCTATAAATCAAAATCAAGCCTTATTTTCTTTATTAGGAACAACTTTTGGGGGTAATGGTCAAACCAATTTTGCATTGCCTGATTTGCGTGGAAGAACTCCGATCCATTTTGGAAACAGTTTTACACTAGGTCAAAAAGGTGGTGAAGAAGCTCATACACTCACCATAAATGAAATGCCAATACATCAACATATTTTAAACAATACAAATCAGGCGGTAAGCTCTAACATTCCTGCCGCAGGAAATTCATTAGGGAATACTGCTCCAAATCAGGTGTATAATACTTCGGGGCAAAACCCAGTGGCTATGAACTCTGCTTCAATTTCAAATGTTGGAGGCAGTCAGGCTCATTTGAATATGCAACCTTATTTGACTTTGAATTTTTGTATCGCCCTGCAAGGTATTTTTCCTTCTCAAAATTAATTTATAATTCTAAAAAAAAACAATTATGGCACAACCTTACGTTGGTGAAATTAGAATGTTTGCGGGAAATTTTGCTCCTGCTGGATGGATGTTTTGTGAAGGACAACTGCTTCCTATTTCAGAAAATGAAACATTGTTTCAATTAATCGGTACTACTTATGGAGGTGATGGAGAAAGCACTTTTTCATTACCTGATTTACGCGGCCGTATTCCTATTCACAATGGTAATGCCTACGTTTTAGCCCAAACAGGCGGTGTAGAAGAGGTAACACTTACTACTACGCAGATTCCGGCGCATTCCCATGCATTATTAGCTACTACTGACATCGCAAATAGCGCCAGTCCTGCAAATGCCTACTTAAGTGCTACCGCTACGGGTAATAAAATATATTCGACAACAAGCCCGACAATACCGTTAACTACTCAGGAAATAAGTTCGACTGGCGGCAGTCAGCCTCATACTAATTTTCAACCGTATTTATGTGTGGATTTTATTATTTCATTATTTGGTATATTTCCTTCTCCAACATAGAATAATAGAAAAACATTTTTTAAATTTTTAATAAAAAAATAAAATATTATGGATCCATTTGTTGCTGAAATACGCATATTTCCATTCAACTTTGCGCCAAGAGGTTGGGCAATGTGTAATGGACAACTTATGCCACTTTCTCAAAATACGGCACTTTTTTCTTTACTAGGTACTACTTATGGTGGGGATGGAAAATCTACTTTTGCACTACCCGATTTGCAAGGCAGAACGCCTATGCACCCTGGACAAGGACCTGGATTATCTTTACATGATTTAGGTGAAACTGGCGGCAGTGAAACAGTCTCCTTACTTCAATCTGAAATACCTGCACATAATCATAACTTTTCTGTTGCCAGTTTGAATTCTCAGTCTACAACTCCTTCAAATAATATTTTAGGACGTGGTAATCCTTTAAAGGTTTATACTTCAGGAGGAGCTATGACAGCAATGGGTGCGAATTCAATTGCACCATCAGGGGGTAGTTTACCGCATAATAATATGATGCCTTATTTAACAATGAATTTTTGTCTCGCACTTCAAGGGGTTTATCCTCCCAGAAGTTAATTAAGTATTTCAGTTGGATTTAGAGATAAAGAATATTAATCTTCGCAACATTCACGAAAGTGATTTGCCAATTTTGTGTGAAATATACGGAAGTACCCGTACAGAAGAACTAGAAAAAGGAACGAATTGGAACGAAGAACAAAAAAAGTATTTTATTGAGCAACAGTTTTTTGCTCAGCATGAGTATTATCAAAAAAATTATATAGGAGCAAAATTCTATATAATTGAAAAAGAAAATGTTGTCATCGGAAGATTGTACATTGATTATTTTTTTGAAAAAAAAGGCATCCGAATTATAGATATAACTTTATTGCCAAATTGGCGACAAAAAAATATTGGAAACACAATTTTGACTGAAATAATAAAAAAGGCAATAATAAAAAACATGGCGGTTACCATTCATGTAGAAAGTTTTAATCCTGCCATGAATTTATATAAAAGATTAGGCTTCCGTAAAATTAGCGAAACAAATGGTGTTTACCATTTAATGGAATGGAGTCCAAAATAAAATTAAATAACAAAATATAATGCATGGATATAGCTTTACTAACTTCAAACGATTTTGATACATTGATTAATAATGTGTTTACAATTCGTATTTCGGATGAAGTCCAGCTAGACGCAGAATTAATCGAAGTAACAAAACTGAATAATTATTCGCCTTTAGAAAGAAATCCTTTTTCGATAGTGTTTCGTACTGATCAAAAAAATGAATATTACGAACAGGGAATTTTTACAATTGTACATCCTGAAAAAGGTGATTTACAATTCTTTCTAACTCCATTAGGTTTTGATAGTGTTGGAATGAAATATGAAGCTGTCTTTTCTTAAATAATGCTAACTCATTTAAATGAAAAAAATGAAAAAAAACAAACTCTTAGTTATTATAATACTACTCGGATTCCTAACATTCGGAATGACATACAGTGGTTTTATTAATAAAAACTTTGTTGCTCCATTAGCAAAACAATTAACAGGGTCTAAAAAAGAATCTGTAAATAAGACCTCCCAGAAAAAAAACAAATTGTTTTTAACCACAGAAAAAGCAAGTGTAAATAAAGTTGTTGCTGCAACTATTTCTGTTACTAACGCAGTCGCTGTAAACGGTGGAGGAAATGCTGTACCAGGCTCACAACTTGATTTTACTCTTACTCTAGGTAATAGTGGAGCAAGTGATGCAACAGGAACTACTTTTCAAGATATTTTGGATACCAATTTAACATTGGTTCCTGGTTCTCTAAAAGCAACTCCAATTGCAGTAAACGATACCTATAATAGTATTGGAAATGTGGGAATAACTGTAACTGCAGCCGGAGGTGTTCTAACAAATGATGTTAGTCCTGACGGAACTGCCTTAACAGTTACTGTACTAGCAAACCCAACCAACGGAGCAGTAACTTTGGCCTCAAATGGTTCTTTTACATATAATTCAAATGTAGGTTATTCTGGTACTGATAGTTTTATGTATACCCTAACAAGCGGTAGCGGAAAAACAAGTACGGGAACTGCAACCATAACAGTTTTACCAGCAATATATTTTGTAAACAGCACAGTAGCAGTAAGTGGAACCGGTACATTGGCAAGTCCTTTTAAAGCCGTACAGAATGTCCCAGTTTCAGCAACAGCTTCAGTTTTTATTTATACAGGTACAGGAAGCAGTGGTACTACTTTGACTTTATCAGACAATCAAAAATTAATTGGTCAGGGAGCTACAGCCAGTTTAGCATCAATATTAGGCATTACAGTCCCGACTTATAGTAATACTTTACCAACAACTGGAGGAACGAGTCCAACTTTTTCGGTTTTAAACCTTAAATTAAATAATGATATAGAAGGAATTACACTTACAGGAACTACCGCAACAATGGCAGGCACAAGTGTTGGAGCTCTAAAAGTAAGGGATGTAACAATTGCTTCAACTGGGGCTATTCCTGTCAATATAGCTGCTGGAGGAGTATTAGATTGTATTTTCAAAAGCATTTCTGCAAATGGAGGTTCTAAGGGAATATCTGTATCAAATGCTACTGGAATTTTCCAAGTTGTCGGAACTGGAACTACTGCAGGATCTGGAGGAACTATTCAAAACATAACGACCAAAGGCGCTGAATTTATTTCATGTACCAATGTGACGCTTAAAAACATAACTTTTCTTAATTCGAATACATCAGGAGCTTGCAGCACACCAGCTGTAGATAATTCTTCTTGTAATGGTGCCATCCATTTAAAATCGGTGACCGGAGTTGACTTAGACAATATCTCGATTACAGGCACTAATAATGCAACGGGTATAAACATAAATAATGTAACTACTTTTTCTCTTAAAAACAGTACGCTAACCGGTTGCGGAAGCAATACCGGCAGTCCAGACGTTGGCGGTATATATGCTTTGAACCTTGGAGGAACCTGTTCTATAACCAACACAAATGTTAATGATTCATGGGGACGAGGTTTTTATGCCTACAATGGTATTCTTTCTACAAATCCTACGTTGAATTTGACCGTAACCGGATGTCAATTTAAAAATTCTTTTAACAGAGCAAATGGTGCCAGCAATTTTATTTTTCAGGGTTATGGATCTTCTAACAATACTTTAGTTTTAAAAGGAAATGATTTTTCTAACGCTAAAACATATGGCTTGTCATTACATTTTGGCGGTAGTTCAATAAATACTATTCAGGTAGGAGGAAATCTTGTCGCCGATGGAAATACTATAAATGCTGCACTCTCAAGTCCCGGCAGCAATGGTTTAGAACTACAGGCAACTGGAACATCAACCGTAAACTATAATGTGATAAACAACACCATAAAATCAAGTTTTAATGGTGCTTTCACTTGTAATATAGGAAATCAGGGAACTGGAACTATGAAGGGAAGAATTAACAACAACGCTATTGATGGTGGATCGATTGGGTCATCCTGCAATGGTATCTCTGTTGCTGCCTATGGAAATGGTAAACATATAACTGAAATTTTAAACAATATCATTACCAACATTACGAACTACGGTATCGTTTCTGAAGCCAATGATAATGGTGTATTAGGTTCTGCCCGAATGGATGCCACCATAAAAAATAACAACATTAGTTTAGTAACAAATGCCTACGCACACGTTGGAGTAATTGCTGTTGCAAATTTCTCAACAAGTCCTTTAATAAGTGCCGCAAACATAGGTGGTAATACAACTAACAGTCCTGTTACAGGTTTGGCTGCGGGCAGTTTCGATGTTCTGTCCTTAGGAACAAGCAGTCAGGTTATTTTGCAAGGTACAGCTGCTTATTCAAATGGAAGTGGTGACAGAACTGTTGCTCTTACTACTTTTTGGAACGCTAACAATACCGGACCAAGAACCGCTATAGACGAACAAGGTGGAGGCACAATTGTTTCGGGAACTGCTTTGGTACCGGACAATCCATCAGCCTCAAAAATTGTAACTACTCCTACTATAGAGAAAGAATTAGTTACAACAACTGAAACTCAAAATAATACTGCAAACAATCCTTTAACATCAAAGATTACTTCAAAAACATTATCTGGAGAAACCCTTTCTGTTGGACCATTTACGTTGCCTGCCGGAAAAAGCACTATCATAACTTTTAGCGCAACGGTTAATGCTGCTGCCTCTTTGCCTGCAAATACCTGTCAGGTCACAAATCAAGCATCAGTAAGCGGGTCTAATTTTACAACTGTTAACTCTAATATTACAACAACATCAATTAAACCTGCAGATCCTACATTTACATTTTCTACCCAAAATATCCCTTGTTTAGGATCTACTACTGTGACTTTAAATGCGACACCTCCATCAGGTACAACTGCTACCTGGTATACTTCCTCATCTGGAGGACAAAGTTTTGCTACAGGAAATTCAGTAACTGCAACCCCTACAGTTAACAATACAAATTATTATGTAGCTTCTGAAACTGCTTATTGTACAAGTAACAGGGTGTTAGTAAAAACCGTTACAGGAACCCCTTCAACATCATCTACCCAAACAATAACTGCATGTGATAGCTATTTCTGGTCTGAAACCAGTACTACATATAATACTTCTGGGAGTTACTCCAAAGTTGTGGGTTGTGATACTAAAATTTTGGATTTAACAATTAATAAATCATCATCAATTATTACTACAGTAGCCATGAATTCAGGTGTTATAACATCAAATCAAACAGGGGCAACTTATAAATGGTATAAATGTCCAAGTACTTTACTTTCAGGCGAAACAAACCGATCATTTACCCCACAGGCTAATGGAGATTATAAGGTTGAAATTACATTAGGGAATTGTACTGTAACTTCTAACTGTATCACAGTCAACTCTCTTGGAATTGAAGGATTAAAATCAAATGGATTTAAAATTTTCCCTAATCCAAGCAAAGGAATAGTAAATATTGTTACTCCTTATGAAGGAAGCTATGTTATAATAGATCAGCAAGGAAAAACTGTAAAATCATTTGAATTACAGGAAAATATTTTGAATACTTTGAATTTAGATAACGTATCTGAAGGAACCTATTTTATCAAAAGTATTAGCGATAGTAAAATAAAAGCTCAAAAACTTATAATTCAAAAATAATAAGAACGAGACATTAGATTTTTAAAAGTCCAAAATTGTATTTACAATTTTGGACTTTTTTATATAAGAGATTTACTTTCAATAGATAAATTACCGATAGATTTCAAATGTCACAGATTTCTAATAGTATTATCTTGTTTTCTTTCTGGAAGTTGTCTTATGTGATTGGGAATCTAATTTTTCTTCCTCATTTACTCTTTTTCTCAATTCAATTTCGTTTTGTGACGGAGACAAATCTACTGGATCTGTTGTTTCTTCAGTACTTGAAAGAATAGAATCTTTGTTGAATTTGGCATATTCTAATTCACCGTTCAGGACTTTTTGAATGGATTTGATATAAATTTCGTTTTTCTTTAATGCTTTCGAAAGGGAATCAGATTTTAAAGCTAGAACTGTAGCATTTTTTTTTAATTCCGAAGATGAATAGCCTGGAATAAATTCTCGTAACGGAGTAAAAGCAATCAATAGTGTTGTAACCGAAATAAGAAAAATGGCTCCCAAAGTAAGCGAAACAAAAACACTCATTATATTCAATTTAAAAGAAAAAATTTCTTCAAAAGTATTTTCGTTTAAAATTATTAATCGGTTTTTGATCAATAATTTGTTCCAAAACTTTTTCCTTTTTAATCGATTTTTTGGCATAATATGTGTTTAAGTGACAAATATAATGATTAAAAGTATTGTCAACACTAGCCTAATGTAAGTAGTAGTATTACAAATGCTGTAATTTTATAAAATATTTAACGCTATCTCAAACAAAAAATAGTTCAAAATCAATGCTTCTAAATTTATTCTATATACCTTTGTCCATTATATAATTACAAATTTGCTACGGCGTTAAATATTCAATCATGGGAAGATTAGGTTTACCAGAAATTCTTGTTATAATTGCAGTTGTTTTATTACTTTTTGGAGGTAAAAAAATTCCAGAATTAATGAAAGGATTAGGAAGTGGTATTAAAGAGTTTAAAAACGCTGCCAAAGAAGATCAGCCAGCTGATAAAAAAGAAGAAACTAAAGAATAATTTTTTAGCAATTCTTTCTAATATAAAAATTCCAAATTCCATATTAAATATGGAATTTGGAATTTTATATTTTAAAAAGGTCTTTCACATCTGAATTTGATTGCAATAGTAAATAACATTATCTTTACTTTGAGCCTAAAAGTAGTGACACCTTTTTATTTTCCCTTTAAAAAAAAAGATATAACAAACAGCAAGACTTATACAACCAAATATTTCTGATGCTTTTACTTTTAAAAATAATGTAGGTTAGCATTTTAAAAGCAGAAAAGACCTTTTTCAAACAAACAAAATTAACTAACTTTTATAGGCTACACCCATGTCTTCTATTGAGAAATGATCGGTTAACAGATGTAATAAATGATCTCTTAATTCAATATATTCTGGAGTTTTTACAATTTCAATTTTATTTCTTGGTCTTGGCAAATTTACTGTTACAATTTCGCGAATTGTAGATGCTGGACCGTTATGCAAAACAACGATTCGATCTGACAAAAACAGTGCTTCTTCGATATCATGCGTAATCATTATAATAGTTTTTTCTCTATTATCTAAATTCCACAGTTTTAAAACTTCGAGTTGCATTGATCCTTTTGTTAAAGCGTCTAATGCACCAAAAGGTTCATCCAGCAATAAAACGCCTGGATTGATAGCAAAAGCTCTGGCAATAGCTACTCTTTGTTTCATACCGCCCGAAAGTTGCCCTGGTAATTTATCTTTATGTTGAAACAAATTAACCATTTTAAGATTCTTAGTCACGATTTCGTGTTTCTCGGCTGTTGAACAATTCATAACCGAATCAACTGCTTGAAAAATATTATTTTCAACCGTTAACCAAGGCAATAATGAATAGTTTTGAAAAACGATTCCACGATCAGGTCCAGGACCTTTGATGTTTTGATTGTCTAATACAACCGATCCACCTGTTGGAGTTAACATCCCTCCTATCGCATTCATAATAGTTGATTTTCCACAGCCTGAATGTCCGATTATAGATATAATTTCACCTTTTTTGATGGACAAATTAATATCTTTTACTGCAATGTATTTTCCTTTTGGAGTTGGAAAAGAGATTTCCAAGTCTTTTATTTCTAAATAGCTCATCTTTTTAAGTTTTTAAGTTACTGAGATTCTAAGTTTCTAAGTTTTTTTGGGAGCAGAACATTTGTTTTTTCAAGAAGTTTCCTCCCGCTTTTCCCTACAATCTTGTGGGCTGAACCCCTGCCCACAAGGATTTTCGCTGCAATCGGGGCTAAAGAACAACATTCTGTTTTTTTAAGATATTGAGTTACTAAAATCTTAGAACCTTAGCAACTCAGTATCTTAGTAGCTTCACTAAGCTTTATAGGATACCTTGTTTTCAATCATTGTAAAAAATCCATCAAAAATAATTCCCACAAATCCGATGATAATAATCGCCGAGATTACTTTTTCTAAACTCAATGCATTCCAGCTATCCCATACAAAAAATCCAATTCCTGCACCACCAGATAACATTTCGCCGGCAACGATAACCAACCAGGCAACGCTTATACTTAATCGTAAACCTGTAATAATATGAGGCAATGTGTATGGAATAACAACTTTGGATAAATATCTCCATTTTGAAAAACCAAAAGCCTTAGCCACATTTTTGTGATCTTGTGGAATAGTTCCCACTCCAAAAGCGGTATTAATTAATGTAGACCACAATGAAGTAATGAATACAATAAATATAGTTGCGATTCCTGTATCTTTAAAAACAACTAAACCAATTGGAAACCAAGCCAAAGGCGAAACTGGTTTTAAAAACTGTACTATTGGATAAAAGATTTTCTTAAAAAAAGAACTGGCTCCAATCAAGATTCCAAATGGAATTGCTACTAAAGATCCTAATGCAAAACCTGATAAAACGGTTTTTATAGAAACCCATAATTGTAATGCAATACCTTTATCATTTGGTCCATAATCATAAAATGGGTCGCTCAACATTTCATATAAAACTGCTAAAGTTGCAGTTGGTCCAGGAAGAGCATCCTTTGTATAAAAACTTAATAAACTCCAAAATCCGCAAAAAATAGCCAATCCAATACAAGCAAATAAAATCGATTTTGCTTTTTCTAAAATATAGCGTGATGCCTTTTTAAGTGATTTTTTCTTAATTAATCCACCAATAATTTTTTTCTTAGAGTGGTTTTTTTCTTCCACTTTTATTTCGATTGTTGCTGTAGTTGAATGTGACATAATGCTTTGATTTAATGTTGTTTTTTTAGTTGCTGAGATTCTGAGAATCTAAGTTTCTGAGATTTTTAAAAGACTTAGAATCTTAGCAACTCAGAATCTTAACTTCTTATTCTAATGTTTCACCACTTTTAAATAAGCGGATGGATTTGCTGGGTTGAAAACCGTTTTGTCCATAGTAAGAGAGAAAGGTTTCATATCGTCTGTTGGGATTTTGATTTTCATACTTGTGGCCACTTCTTCATATAAATCTTGAAGAATCAATTTGTCGGCAATTGCTTTATAATTAGGCTCTTCTTTCAAATATCCAAATCGTACAAACTGTGCCATAGCCCAGATAGCGTATGATTTTCGTGGATAGTTTACCGTTCCTCCTTTGTAAAACAACATATAATCTTTGTCATATACTTCAGTTCCTTGGTTGCAGCCTAAGTTATAATCTCCCATTAGTCTGGCTTCAATAACATCGGCAGGGGCATTTACATAAGGTGCTTTCCCGATGATCGCAGCCGCTTTCTTGCGATTAGCAGGGTTGTCTAACCAGATACAAGCTTCTAGAATCGCTTTCATAACTTTCTTTAAATCTTCGCGACGGGTTTCGCTAAATTCTTTATTAACAACCAATGCTTTTTCAGGATGATCTTTCCAAATATCTTGAGAAGCAATTTGTGTAAATCCAATTCCTTGTTTTACGGCAACACCTCCCCAAGGCTCACCTACGCAATATCCGTCCATGTTACCCACTTTCATGTTGGCAACCATTTGCGGAGGCGGAATCGTAATAATTTTTAACGCTTTTTGATTTAGACCTGCTAATGACATCCAGTTTCTCAACCATAAATCGTGAGTTCCTCCTGGGAAAGTCATTGCAAAAGTTACTTCTTTTTCGGCTTTCAATTTGGCGGCAACAACTGGTGTTACTTTGTTCATTTGTTTGAATCCTACTTTTCCACAAAAGTCATTCGATAATGTGATAGCTTGTCCGTTAACGTTAAGCATCATGGCGATTTTCATTTCAGAACCTGCCTTTCCTCCTACTCCTGTGTATACTGAAAAAGGCATCGTGTAAAGACAATGAGCTCCGTCTAATTCTCCTGTTAAGATTTTATCACGAACATTTGCCCAAGACGTTTCTTTGGTTACGATAACCTCAACTCCGTATTTTTTGAATAAACCCAGTTCTTTGGCCATTACAATCGGTGAGCAATCTGTTAAGGGAATGAACCCTAATTTAATTGGATCATTTGCAACTGGTGGATTTGTTGTAAAAGAAGAGAACAAAACCACACACATTACCAACATCAAGGAGGCAAAAAGTGTACTACTGTATTTTTTAGTCTGTATCATTTTTTTTGTTTTTAAAGATTGATATCAATTACTTTTTGTTTAAAAAATTTGGCTTAATATTCACCATCACATACGCCCATTGTGGAGTTAGATTCGCGTTCGCAACATTTTTTACTTGTGCCGATGCCATAGAATTGGTTGCCTGCATGAATGAATATCCAGCTTCAATATTGATCATTTTTGTCATGTTATAAGACATTTTTAAATCAAGTTCAGTTCCCAAATAACTGTTTTGTTTTCCTCCCGCCCCGTTAGACAAAGTGTTTCCTGCCTCAAAACAATGTAAATCAGCAAAAAGAGTTAGATTATCTTTCAAGTTGTATTTTGTTTTCAAGAAGTAGTTTAGCAAACCTTGTGATCCAAAACCGCTTGAAGCGTAGAAGTAATCCATATTTCCCCAAAACTTGTGCGGTGTACCATATAATGGATCAAATTGATTGTTATCTGAAGTTGCCGTAACTGATTTTGTCCCGTCGTTTCCTGATAAATAATCAATACCAGGACTTACAAACAATTTTCTTCCCACTTGCAAAGTCGCTGTGATAGAAGTCAAATCACTGCTTAAGCTTCGACCATTTTTATCGTGACCAAATTGGTGGTACAAGCTTCCTTCAAATTTCAATTTTCGAGTAGCATTCACATTATAGTATAAACCAGTGGTGTTACGAGTCCAAATTCCTTGCTCATTTACTTTGGTAACAACTGCTGGAGTACCCGAAGTAACATTCGTATATTTATTAAAATTATCACTCAAGAACAAAAAGGAAATGTCTCCAAAGAAAAACTTCTTAGCGATATAAGCATATTCTAATGATTTGTAATTAGTTCCTAAAGCATTGGTTCCAGCGGTGTAACCTGCTGTTGTAGGCGGAACTCCATTATAAATTGTTCCTGATAATAATTCCTTGTTTTGATTAAATGCAGCTCCAAAATCGGCTGTCCATCCTTTGTTGAAATACTTCAAGATAATCGCATCATGGTAACGTGCTTGTTGTAACCAATCAAGTCCTCCCATAACTTTTTGATCATCATAAGCAATCTCTTGACGCCCTATTTTTAAAGACAGATTTTGAATGCTGCTTACCGTGTCATTCAAAATGATTTCACCCCAAGCCTCATGTAATTGAATTCCGTTATTATCAGCTGTTGTTGTTCTGTTAATTGTTGAAGCATCTTGCCCCCAAACACGAACATCTTGAACTGCTACAAAAAATTTAAATCTATATCCTGTAAACCCAACATTCAATCTTGTTCTTTGTGAAGTAAATACGGCTGTTTCCATGTCTTTAGACTGCAAAGTGCTGTATCCGTCTCTGAATTCTGTTCTTGGTCTAAATTGTCCTGATGCTGTTAACTGTGCGTTGGCTGCATTATAACCAAATAAGGCTATGGCAAGTCCTAATAAAATAGATTTTGAATTTTTCCTATCTTTTGACGATTGTCTTTTTTGAATTCTAGTATTCAAATTTTGCATGGTTAATTTGTTTTGATTAGTATGAAGCAAAGATATATACGTATTTATACTTACGTATTTGCTTTTGACAGCACAAAACAACTTTTTTGCACAGCAATAAAAACTCAAATAGCAGATAAAAAACTACCTTTTGGCAGTTTTAATTTTTTAGCCCTTAATTTTATTGACTTTATTTAATACTTAGTTTTTATAAATACTACTTATTGGCTCTATAATAAAAAAATAAATTTTAATCAAAAATCAAAAAATGAGACTTATGCCCATAAAAAAAGACCCAAAAGGGTCAATTTAAATCAAAGTGTACTAATAAAACTACTTAGATATACTTATGTTCCATTATTTCTGATTTCATTTTGTTTATTTGTTCCAAACCTATTTTCTTTCCAACCGTCTTTATTAATGATTCTCTTTTCAAACTTGAAATCACTCGCGTCACTTGTTCTTCGGTAGTACCTGCAAAATCAGCTATTTCTTTTCGGGATAAATCAAGATTAATCAATTCATTCGTTTGACCAAACTTTCTATGTATATATAATAAGGTATCAATTACACGTTCTCTCACATTCATTTGAGCAATTTTACGGATGTTA
This sequence comes from Flavobacterium sp. WC2509, assembly GCF_052683105.1. NCBI lineage: Bacteria > Pseudomonadati > Bacteroidota > Flavobacteriia > Flavobacteriales > Flavobacteriaceae > Flavobacterium > Flavobacterium sp. WC2509. The sequence continues at coordinate 2,178,691 of NZ_JBQZFG010000001.1, forward strand.
TTCTCACTCTTATTCAACTCCTCAGCATAAAAAAGCATCATATCAAAAGTAAACTCTGGAATGTTTTGAAGAATGTCTAACATCACTTCATTACTAAAATTACACAAAACCGTATCTTCCAGAGCGTACGCACCAATCAAATATCGCTTGCTCGTACCAAAACCTCTAAAACCAACGGTATCACCATTTGTAGTTAATCTTACAATTTGTTCCCTGCCGTTAATTCCAGTCTTAACCGTTTTTACTTTTCCTTTGTAAACAAAATACAATCCTTGTATTGGCGCACCTTCAATAATAAATTGTTGCGACTTTTTGCACGTAAAACTATGTTTCTTCTCTATGTAACTTTGCATCTTTTGCAAATGAATATGTTTTTTAATAAAACAATTTTCATTACTGCAACTGTTGCAAATGGCTTGATTCTCTTTCATTGTAATTCTTATTACTTGTTCTTGTGATTAAAACAGCCGAAAATCTTTTTATAGTTACTCATTTGGGTCTGCCGCCATTCAATAAGATTTATTGAAAAATATGGATCAAATATTAAAATCCAAAACAAATTCTTCAATAACTGCCTTAATTCAAAGTAAATATATGCGTTTTCTACAAGAATTGATAGTTTACAAAAACTGTAAAACCACCAAAACTGTTCGAAAAAAGACTCCTTTTTTGCATATTTTTTATAAATAAACTCAAAAACACAGCTCAAACGATTGTATCATCTACTTAGAAACGCTACTTTTCAGATATTCGTAATTTTTTAAGTATAAGTAAAAATACTTAGCTTTATTTGTTTTGTAGCTTTTTACTTCTGTAAATAGAGTCTGTTTTCTACACATTCGTATTCTTTTTATTCATCCTATTTATTAATCTCTAGAAAACAAGATTATGTTGATTTAGATAATTATATAAATAACTAGTTCTAAAGAAGTTAAAATATTTTAAAAAGGAAAATAAAAAAACAATCCTAATACGACTAAAAATACTACTTTAGTAAAAAAAAAGTAATTGCTTAATGATTCAAAATGCCTATTCCCCAGGTTTACACAAACTAGTTACTCTTGAGGTTCAAAAAACAGAAAAACTACTATCCAGTGAGAACTTTATTGCTTTTTCGGAAGAGTTAATTTCAAAATTCGATCTCGAAAAAGTAGGCATTAGTCAACATGATTTTGACAATAATAGCTTTACCATTGCTATTTGTTTAAAAGAATCACATATCTGTATCCATACATGGCCAGAATTTCAACAATTAACTTTGGATGTTTATCTCTGCAATTATCTCCAGGATAATACCGATAAAGTAAAAGCGATTACCAACGCTTATATTGAGTATTTTGAAGCAAAAATTTTAAAAGATTTCGAAATTAACCGATAGTATTATGACCGTTCCTTGTTATAATTGCAATACAACAACAACTCTGGATTTTAATTTTGAGGCAATTTCTTTTGCTTGTCCCAATTGTACCCATGTTTATAGAAACACTCGGGAACAGGGGTTTAAATTTTACAATAAAAGAGAACCATATTCCTTTGATGAAAAGTTAGAATTAGGAGAAACGGGAACTTTTTATGGTAATGAATACAAAATTACTGGAATTCTTATCAAGGAAAATGAAGGTTTTGAATGGGCTGAATATATTTTAGAAGGGAAGCAAAACGATTATTTATATTTATCTGAAGCTGCTGGACATTGGATTATCCTAAACGAAATTTCTTTTGAAGAAAAAGTAAGCAGTCATCCTTTAACTGCTGAACATGAGGATATTATTTATAATCTATACGAATATTATTATCCAACATTAATTGCTGCTCAGGGATTTTTTGATTTTGATGTTTTTGATAAATTTGAGCTAATCGAATATATCAACCCGCCTTTGATGCTTTCATTTGAAAAAATGGGTCATCAACAAACCGCTTTTTTAGGAAAACACATTTCTAAAAGTGAAATTAAAAAAGCATTTGGCATCTCTAATTTACCATCCAAAAAAGGTGTCGGACAAGTACAGCCTTTTATATTCAATATTCGAAATTTAGCTTTGACATTCTGTGCTGTTGGTGTATTAATTCTAATAACCAATTGGTATCTCAACAAAGACCGTGTCGAACAAAATGTATTGAATACCGAAATTTCTTTTGATCAATTTACAAATAAAGATTATATAACTCCTTCCTTTAATTTAAATGGAAGTGCTGCTCCTTTATCGATAAGGGTAAATTCAAATGTTGATAATTCTTGGGCCAATGTGCAGGTGGCTTTGATAAATGAAAGGAATGGTGAAGAAATTTATACCAGCAAAGACATCGAATATTATCATGGATACACGGATGGTGAAAACTGGTCAGAAGGAGGACCAACCAGAGAATTTAACATATGTGGTGTGGCTGCCAGCAAATACCATTTGGCCATCACACCAATGAAAGCGACAGAAGATACTCAAAATAAATCGGTTCAAATTCAAGCAACTTGGTCGAGTCCCTCTACAAGAAATGTATGGATGGTCATCATATTCATGGTTGTATTTGTTATTGCAATGTATTATCTCGACAAAAATTTTGAAGAAAAAAGATGGAGTGAATAACAACTAATTGTATGGAAAAAATTATACTTTTTATTAAAACCAATTACCTCGTGCTGCTTTTAGGAATATTTTTCTATGGTCTTTTTGTTTATTATAACGCAACTGGAAGTAGAATCTGTGATTGCGAATCGACCGAAAATTATAAACCTAATTCTAATGGCAGAATAAGCATTAATCGTTTTTACCACAAATAATAAAATCAAAACACTATGGATATTTTAACTATGAAACCCGTTTTAGCTTCAATTATTTTTTCCCTTATAGGAATTGTCATTCTGTTGATAGCTTATTTTATCATTGAAAAATTGACTCCCGAAAATACTTGGGACCAAATTTCAAAAAACAATAATGTGGCTTTAGCAATTGTTTTTGCTGCCTTTATCATTGGGATGTCAATGATTATTAGTGCCGCAATTCATGGGTAAAAAGTTTTTAAAATTTGAATACTTACTGCTTTTTGCCGTATTTACTATTGCCACCTGCGGATTAGTTTACGAACTGGTCGCGGGTACATTGGCCAGTTATTTATTGGGCGATTCGGTAAAGCAATTCTCTTTCATTATTGGAGTCTATCTTTTTTCGATGGGAATTGGCTCTTATTTTTCAAAATTTCTGACCAAGAATCTGCTCAACACTTTTGTTGAAATTGAAATTCTGGTTGGATTAATCGGTGGTTTAAGTTCGGTTATTTTATTTCTGCTGTTCGAGAGCATCTATTCCTTTCAATTTATACTTTACTTTCTCGTTTTTGTAACAGGCTGTCTTGTGGGGTTGGAAATTCCGCTGTTGATGAACATCCTGAAAGACAAAGTCGAATTTAGAGATTTAGTCTCTAATGTTTTTACTTTCGATTACATAGGGGCATTATTAGCATCTATACTGTTTCCACTTGTTTTAGTGCCAAAACTAGGCATTATGGGCACTTCCTTATTCTTTGGAATGATTAATGTTTCCATTGCTATTGCCTTATGTTATCTGCTCAAAAAAGAATTAAAAAAAATAAACCTTTTAAGAAGCAAAGCGATATTGTCTTTTTTAATTTTATTGGCGGTGTTCATATTCTCCGATAAAATTTTATCCTATTCAGAAGGAAAACTGTATGGGGAAAGCATCATTTATACCAACACAACTCCTTACCAAAGAATCGTTTTAACCCATAACAAAAGTGATTATCGACTGTACCTCAACAACAATTTACAGTTTAGCTCAGCTGATGAATACCGCTATCACGAAGCTTTGGTACACCCTGCCCTATCGATGGCAAAAAGCGTGGCCAACGTTTTGGTCTTGGGTGGTGGCGATGGATTGGCCGTCAGGGAAATATTGAAATACAAAGACGTTAAAAAAATAACTCTAGTCGATTTGGATGAAGGCATGACAAAAATGTTTAAAACCAATACAATTTTGACTGGTTTTAATAAAAATTCGCTCAACAATCCTAAAGTTAGTGTTTTCAACAAAGACGCTTATATTTGGGCAAAAAACTGTCAAGAAAAATTTGACGTAGTAATTATTGATTTTCCGGATCCGTCCAATTACAGTTTAGGAAAATTGTATTCGCTTAACTTTTATGCCACAGTTCAAAAATTATTAAACCCAGATGCGGTTGCGGTTATACAAACCACTTCTCCCTATTTTGCCCCAAAATCTTTTTGGTGTATCAATAAAACGGTGATGCAGGCTTTTCCGCAAGTGGATGCTTATCACGCTTATGTGCCTTCGTTTGGCGAATGGGGTTATACCATTGCCATAAATGGTTTTGGCACCACATTTAATACCGTAAACCGAAAAGTAAATACGCTTCGTTTTTACAATTATCAGTTTGATAAATTCAACTATTTTTCTCAGGATATGATTTCAAAAGATATCGAAATCAATCGATTAGATAACCAAATTTTAGTACGCTATTTCGATGAAGAATGGGGAAAAATACAATAATTCCAGAAGAAACTTCTTCAAAATAATAACGGCTTCTTTACTGATTGCTCCTTTCTTGGATGCCTGTAAAGAAAAAGCAATTACGATGATGATCCGATTATCGGGAACCAATCATATTTTAGGGCACAAACTTCGCCTCAAAAATTTTCCAAAGCCTACAAAGGAAATTTCAATTCCTTATTTAATTGTTGGCGGAGGAATTACAGGTTTAAGCGCCGCCAGACAATTGACCAAAAAAGGAATTACCGATTTTTTGATGGTCGAATTAGAAGATCATTTGGGCGGTAATTCATCCAATGGTGAAAATAAATATTCTAAATATCCATTGGGCGCACATTATTTGCCTTTGCCAAATATGGAAGATAAAGCCTTGTTGCAGTTTTTGGAAGAAGAAAAAATCATATTGGGTTATGATTCCAAAGGCTTTCCAAAATTTGATGAAACCCAGCTTACCTTTGCTCCTGATGAACGTCTGTTCTATAAAAATAATTGGCAGGAAGGTGTCGTTCCAAAGGAAGGTAATACAGCTTTGGAAGATGAAGAATTAATTCATTTTTTTAAATTAATGGATGGATTTAGATCGCAAAAAGACGAACTAGGAAAATATTGGTTTATGATTCCGCTCTCCCAATCCTCTCAAAATAAAGAACTGAAAGAGCTTGATTCCATCACGATGAAACAATGGTTTGACAGCAATAATTTTACATCCGAACCGCTTTATAATTATATTGATTATTGCTGTAAGGATGATTTTGGCTTGGGAATTGAATACGTTTCGGCTTATGCCGGTATCCATTATTTTGCCGGAAGAAAACAAAATTCTTCCGAAAACAAACAAGATACTGTTCTTACTTGGCCGGAAGGAAATTCGCGATTAGCCCATCATTTGCAAAAATATGCGAAAGGAAAATCGTTAAAAAACCACTTGGTTTTCCAAATTCAAACCAATAATAATAAAGCAGTTGCAACCGTTTTTGATAATAAAACAAAAACTACCATTGCCATAACAGCTGATAAAATTTTGCTTGCGACCCCTCAGTTTGTAAACCAATATCTTTTGGAAAACAGGAAAAATTTAGCTTCAAATTTTCACTACACACCTTGGTTATTGGCGACATTAGTAGTTTCAGATTTGAATGATAATGGCAGTTTTCCGCTGTGTTGGGACAATGTAATTTATGGTTCAAAAGGGCTAGGGTATGTCTATGATCAACAGCAATCTTTACAACAGCTTCAGGATAAAAAAGTAATTACATATTACTATAGTTTTTCTTCCTCCGATTTAAAAAGAACACGCAGGGAATTCTATAAAAAGCCTAAAGAATATTGGAAACAAATGGTTTTTGATGACTTAAAAATAGCACATCCCAATATTGAATTGCTTACAGAAAGCATTGAAATTCATTTATTAGGACACGGAATGATAAGTCCTGTACCCGGTTTTATTTATAGCGAAGCCAAAAAAGATGCCTCTCAATCCATTGCCAATAAAATCTTTTTTGCCCATAGTGATTTATCAGGCATTTCAATTTTTGAAGAAGCCTTTCACCAAGGAATTAACGCAGTAAATACAATGATTGATGCAACAGCCCTGGATTCATAAACCAAAAACGGATAGCCTGTTTATTTTATCGCCTTCTTTTTTGGTGGTTGCCATCGTGTTTTTATTCCAAAATCAACTCCATCAAATCGAAGATAAATATTCGTTTTATACTTGGCTTTTCCTGATTGTTTTTATTGATGTAGCCCACGTATATGCGACTTTATTTAAGACCTATTTTGTGGCAGATGAATTTCAAAAAAGAAAAAAATTATTGATTGGATTGCCGATTCTTTGTTTCTTGATCGGAATGTTTCTGTTTTCTTTCGGAAGTGGTGTTTTTTGGTCTGTATTGGCTTATATAGCGGTTTTCCACTTCATAAGACAGCAATACGGTTTTATGCGTTTATATGCCCGTAATGAACCAAAAAAATGGGCTTGGATTGACAATCTGGTTATTTATACCGCGACAATTTATCCAATGCTGTATTGGTTTTTATCGGCACCCAGAAAATTTAACTGGTTTGTCGAAAATGAATTTTTCCGTTTCCAAAATCCGTTTTTAATTACTATTCTAAGCTGGATTTATGGTTTTATACTTGTTTTTTATGTACTAAGAACTAGTTATTTAGCGTTGAAAAACAATTGTTTTAATATTCCAAAAAATGCAATAATTGTAGGGACAATTTTGTCTTGGTATTTTGGAATCGTTTATTTTAATAATGATTTGATCTTTACTTTGCTTAATGTCGTTTCCCATGGAATCCCATATATCGCCTTAATCTATCTGAAAGAAATCGATAAAAAACCAGTTTCAGATTTGAATTGGCTACATTATTTCAAACATTTCAAGGGACTTTTGCTCTTTCTTGCCATTTTGATTTTTATTGCTTTTTCGGAAGAATATCTTTGGGAAATTTTGGTTTGGAACGAACAATTTTCAGGCACTGCAAAAGATTTTTCCAATTGGTATTTTTTAGTGGTACCGCTATTAACGGTACCGCAATTTACACATTACCTCTTGGATGGGTTTATTTGGAAAAACAATAAATTTGAGTTGTCCTGAAAAAGGTTGACTCGATTAATATTATAAAATTAGTTAAATCGGGACAGAATTACTTCTGTTCCGATTTATTTTTTTCCATCGTTTTAGTTTAATATTATTTTGAGAATGCGCTTGATTAGGAGTAAGCATATTTATAGACAAATGGACTCTAATTTGATTGTAAAACAGAATAGATTCTTCGACTTGCTTTTTTAAGTTTTCAACATTCTCAAAAATTTCAAATAATCCAAACTCTTCTTTTAAAATTCCATTTACCCTTTCTGCAATTGCATTTTCATAGGGATCATAACTTTGCGTCATGCTTATCCGAATGTTGTTTCTGGATAAACATTCGGTATATTCTTTGCTACAATACTGCAAGCCTCTGTCTGAATGATGTATAAGATTGTTACTGTATTTTCTATTAATAACAGCCATTTTTAAAGCTTCTAATGTAGAAGCTGCCATTAAATTATCCGATAATTTATAGCCCACAATTTTCTTCGAATAGGCATCTGTTATCAGATGTAAATAATGTGTTTTATCTTTAGTTCTAAGGTAAGTAATATCAGCTACCCAAATTTGCTCAGGCCTTTTGATTTCTATCTCTTTAATTAAGTTTGGATATTTACGCATCCAATGTCTTGAATTGGTTGTCTTGTAATATCTTCGAACTTTCGGAACTAATAAATATTCATCTCGTAAAAAATCAAATAATTTATCTCTGCCTATCTTTATTTGATGTTTCTTAAAATCATCTTTCAACATAAAATATAGTTTTTTACCTCCCGTTTTGGGCAGTTTTTGACGCACTGACATCACTAAAGAGTTTAGGCACTCTTTGTCTAAACCTGATTTTAACAGATGTGTTTTTCGTTTATAATAAGCTTGTTTGCTATACCCAAACAATCGACATATTCCCTGAGGACTAATCCTGTAAATATGATTTATTTCTTGGACTGCTTGGAACCAGACTTTTTTACAATCTCAACTTTTAGCTCTCGTTCGGCTATTTCTATAAACTTTTTAAAAACCAACAATTCTTGTTCTTTCTTGGCTAATTGTGCTTCAAGTTCTTTGATGCGCTGAGATTGAGGATCTTTCATAGGACGGCCAATGGTTAGTTTATCTTGATAGGTAAATTTACCATATTTTTTTAACCAACGGGGTATACAGCTGTTACCACGAATATTATAGCGCCTGCGAAGTTCCGCTTTTGTAAATAATCCCTGTTCAAATTCTTTTACTACTTGCTTTTTGAATAGCTCTCCGAAAGTTTGTGGAGCTAACGGCTTTTTGAATTCTTTTCTTTCTGTTGACATAATTAAGGTAATTATAGTCAACTTTTTTCAGGACGAGACAATTTAAATAAAAAGCCCAATTATCTGAATGTTTTCAAGATAATTGGGCTTTCCTTTTTACAAAACCATCGTCAACTGAATTCTTTTCCTGTCCTCATCCACCTCCACAACTTTTACGGTAACGTGTTGGTGTAATTTAACAACCTCATTAACATCGCTCACAAATCCGGCTTTCAGTTGGGAAATATGAACTAACCCACTTTCTTTAACTCCAATATCGACAAAACATCCAAAATTGGTAATGTTATTCACAATTCCAGGAAGAATCATGCCAGTCCTAACATCTTTTATCGATTTTACATTCGGGTCAAATTCAAAAATAGTAGCTGCTTTTCTTGGGTCTAATCCCGGTTTTTCAAGCTCTTTAATAATGTCTTTCAAGGTCAAAATTCCAATATCGGGAGTAATGTAATTTTCGGGTTTAATTAAAGCTGTTTTCTCTTTATTGGCAATCAGATCGTTTACAGTTATTTTCAAATCTTTGGCCATCTTTTCAACAATGGAGTACGCTTCGGGATGTACAGCCGAATTATCCAAAGGATTCTTCGCATTCGAAATTCGGATAAAGGCTACTCCTTGCTGATAAGCTTTGTCGCCCAAACGAGGTACTTTTTTGAGTTGTTTTCTGTCGGTAAAAGGGCCGTTTTCAGAACGATAAGTCACAATGTTTTCGGCAAGCTTCTCTCCTATTCCACTCACATAACTCAACAAATGTTTACTCGCTGTATTAATGTTTATCCCAACCGAATTCACGCAGCGAATCACCGTAGAATCTAACTCTTCTTTCAATTTATTTTGGTCTACATCGTGTTGATATTGTCCAACTCCAATTGCTTTTGGATCAATTTTCACCAACTCGGCCAAAGGATCTGATAATCTGCGCCCAATAGAAACCGATCCACGCACCGTAACATCATAATTAGGAAACTCATCTCTCGCAATCTTCGACGCCGAATAAACGGAGGCTCCAGCTTCTGAAACAATGAAGACCTGAACAGGCTTGTCAAAAGCAATTTTCTTAATGAAAAATTCCGTTTCTCTAGAAGCCGTTCCGTTTCCTATTGAAATAGCATCAATATTATACGCATTAACCATCGATTTTATCTTTTTCATCGCCATAGCAGTTTCATTCTGAGGTGCGTGCGGATAAATGGTTTCATTGTACAACAAATCCCCTTTCTCATCCAAACAAACCACTTTACAACCTGAACGGAAACCAGGGTCAATCGCCAAAATTCGTTTTTCTCCCAATGGCGGAGCTAATAACAACTGCCCTAAATTATTCGCAAATACTTGAATTGAATTGGCATCCGCTTTTGACTTTGCTTCCTGCAATGTTTCATTAGAAATCGCGGGATTTAATAAACGTTTATAACTGTCCTCAATCGCTAATTGAATGTGTGGCGTCGTACTGTTATCGCCTTTTATAATTAATTCGTCTATAATATCGTAAGCATCATCGAGCTCTACATCCACTTTGAACTTGATAAAACCTTCATTTTCGGCACGCATTATAGCAAGCAAACGATGCGAAGGCGCTTTGGTCAACGGCTCCGACCAATCAAAATACTGATTGAATTTCTGGGCGCCTTCCTCCTCTTTTTTTGCCTTAACCACTTTGGTGGTGATTGTCGATTTGCGCTCAAACAATCGTCTGAGTTGCTTTCTGACGTAGATATTTTCATTAATCCATTCGGCAACAATATCTCTTGCTCCCTGCAGAGCCGATTCTTCATTGATTACATTCTCATTCAGATATTGTGTCGCTAAGAAATCAACATCATCTTTACTTTGCGCCATAATTATCTTGGCCAAAGGTTCCAATCCGTTCTCTCTTGCCACATCAGCTTTAGTTCTTTTTTTCTTTTTATATGGCAGATAGAAATCTTCCAATTCCTGTAAATCAAAACTTTGTTGGATTTTTTTTTCTAATTCCGGCATTAAAGCATTTTGTTCCTGAATGGATTTCAAAATCGCTTCTTTACGTTTTACAATCGTTTCATACTCTTTTTGATATTTAGCAATTTGTTCGATAAAAACTTCGTCAAGATTTCCGGTTTTGTCTTTTCGATAACGGGAAATAAACGGAATCGTGCAGTCTTCCTGTAGTAATTGAACCGTGTTTTGAATATTGATTGTTGCTGTCGCAACATGTTTTGAAATGAATTGTAAGTTGGTCATTGTAAATTTCTGTTTAAAAAGGAATCTTTTTCTTTGAAAAAAAGAGATGCTAAAATACTATCTTTAAATTTTAATTGAACTCCAATTATGATTTTATTATATTCTTTTTTAGCCCTAAATATAATTGCTTTTGTGTTAATAGGCTACGACAAAAAATTAGCTCAAAACAATAAAAGAAGAATTTCCGAACAGACACTTTTAGGCTGTGTTTTTTTTGGAGGAACAATCGGTTCTGGATTAGGAATGCTAACTTTCAGGCACAAAACTTCAAAAAAAAGTTATCTTTTAAAATTTTGGTTAATTGTAATTATACAATTTTTGATAGCCTGGTATTATTTAAACAATTAAAAATCATTATAAAAAAAGCTCAGTTTTTGACCGAGCTTGAATTATTTTTGATGCGAAGCATCCAATATTTTTTAAATCTAATCCTGAACAATAAAATCTTTAGAATCCTCTTCTTTTCTAAATTCAGGTTGAATATTAATGTGATTGATGTGAAATTTTTCTAATAAAACATGCTCAATTTTATCTAAAAGGATATTAAACTCACTCATTTTTATATCATTAGAGCAATCGAGATGTGCCTCAAGATGTAATTCCTCTTCGTTAAGATACCAAACGTGAATGTGGTGCAATTTGTTTACACCTGAAATTTTATGAACTTCACTAATAATATCATTTATATTAAGATGACTCGGCGTGAAAAGCATTAACATTTGAGTAGAATTTTTGAGTAAATCAAAACCAACAACTATTAAATAAATAGCAATTGCCAAGGTTAAAACACTATCAACCCAAAACCATTGAAAATATTTCATCAACAAACCGCCAATTAAAACTGCAACCGAAGCCAACATATCGCTAAACAAATGCAAATAAGCCGATTTCATATTCAGGTTTTTATCTGCATCATTTTTTAGCATAAAAACAGATAGACCATTCATAACAATTCCTAAAAGCGAAAGCCAAATTACTAATCCATATTGAACTTCTTGTGGATTAAAAAAACGCTCTACAGCTCCGTAAACTAAAAATAAAGCCACTATTATTAATGTCATTGCATTAACAAAAGCGGCTATAAGTTCAGCTCTTTTATAACCAAAGGTTTGGTTTAGAGAGGCTTTTTTTCTGGATAATTTGTGAGCAGCATAACTAAAAACCAATGAAAGTACATCCGAAAAATTATGCAAAGCATCAGACAGTAATGCTAAACTTCCTGAAATAATACCACCAATAATTTGTGAAACCGTAATAACTAGATTCAAAACAATCGAAAACAACAGGTTTTTACCTTCTACTGGAGGGTGGTGATGACCGTGATTGTGATTATGATGATGCTCCAAAATATATTAACAGCTTATTTTATTGACTCTAGTTTGGTGTCTTCCTCCTTCAAATTCAGTTTCTAAGAAAGTTTCAACAATTTCGATTGCTTGTTGAATAGATGTATATCTTGCTGGAATACTTACAATATTCGCATCATTATGCAAACGGGTCAAATAAGCAATTTCTTTAGTCCAACACAAACCAGCTCTAACTCCAGCATGTTTATTAACAGTCATTGCTATTCCGTTTCCGCTTCCGCAAATTACGATGCCAAAATCAGCTTTTCCTTCTTCAACATCTGTAGCTACAGGATGCCCAAAATCTGGATAATCTACAGATGCTTCTGTATCTGTTCCATAATTAGTAACCTCATGTCCTTTTGATTCTAAATACTGGACAATTGCTTTTTTATAATCTGGTCCTGCGTGGTCATTCCCTATCGAAATTTTCATTTTTTTTGTATTAAATTTAGAACTGCAAATTTAACCAAACTATTTTAGATATAAGACAAAAAGTGTTTTTCCCTTTATATTAATAATTAGGTAATAAAAGAGTATTTTAAAATAGCATGTAAGTCCCTGATTATAAGAAAATTTAGAGTTTATTAACATCTTTATATATTTGTAACAGTCTAAAAATCAATGTACAAAATGTAATATAAATGTTAATTTTCTAAGATGTTAATAGCGAAAGCTAAGTACTTGATATTCAGTTAACCTTAATTTAACAAAAACTGTTCATAACTTTGGATAGAATTTTAGAAGTTTTTTGTGTTTGTAAACAAAAAATAAGTAATCCAAAACTGATATTTAAAAACCAAATAAAGTTTGATGAATTTTTAGAAAAGTTATCAATAGTTTAAATACGGTTGTAAACAAAAAAATAAAATACACTTATTTACAATTTACATAATTTTTGAATTGTTAACAGTTGTTAACTAATCTTAAAAAAGTCCTAAAAACTAAATATTTAAGTATCAATTTCTATGTTAATAACTCAATATAAAAACCTAAAACTTCATTTCAACACAATTTTTTGGAAATTTATAGCAACTATTAACAAGCTATAATAACCATAAATAATTAATTTAAATTTAAATTTTCTTTTTGTTGTATTTAATATATGTTGACAACTTTGAAATTTTAAAACAAAGAAAAAATTTAAAACTATTCTGTTTCTTCAAAAATTGTTTTCTTTTTTTACTACTGTTGTTGTTTTGCAGGATTTGCGTGAGGGATTGAAGTGGAGCTCTCCCGATTTTTCATTGGGAAGCGGGAACGGAAAGCCCGACCCCTGTGGTCACGCCCAAAAAATTATTGAATTAGGAAATTTTTTAAACGATGTACAGTTTTGTATTCAAATTGTCTAGTATTTCCTGCACTTGTTCAAAATCGTTTAGGTGTACTTTTAGTTTGATGCCACCGTAAGCAAAGCTTGCCAATGGGTCGATGGAAATAATGTATTCGTTTTCGAAAAAATAATGAATTTCTTCCTGATCCAAAATATGTCTAAGTACCACAATTTCATGTGGATAATTAAAAATAGCAATCGTTTTAAAGTCTTTCATTTTTAATTTTTATATAAATGTAGTAAAGTTATTATTAGTTTAAAACTATAGTATAACAAGGAATAGTGAATACAATTTTGTAATTTTAGACTTTTAAGAAAAGATACATGAGTAAAAGATTAAGAAAGCCGATAAAGAAAGAGAAAGATTTCTCAGATAAAATTATAAAAATATTATCGCAAAGTGCCAATAAAGCCTTTAATTATAAGCAAATAGGAGCTAAGTTAGAATTAGACGATACCCAAAGTCGTAATCAGATTATAAAAGATTTAAAAATTTTAGCAGCTTCTAAAAAAATTATAGAATCCGAACCTGGAAAATATTTAATAAAAGCTACAAGTAGAGAGTATTACGAAGGAAAAATTGATATGACTGGTCGAAAAACGGCCTATTTTATTTGTCCAGAATTTGAAGAAGATGTTTTTATTCCATCTAATAATTTGAATCATGCTTTGGATAAAGATACCGTAAAAGTGTATGTTTATAACAAAAGAAGCGGAAGAAGAGCTGAAGGTGAGGTTATTGAAATTATTGAAAGAGCTAAAACTGATTTTGTTGGAGTAATTGATATTCAGAAGAATTTCTCTTTTGTTTCGACAGCCAATCCAAAAATGTACACCGATATCTTTATTCCAAAAGACAAAATAGGAGAGGCGGAGCAAGGAGATGTTGTTTTGGTTCACATTGAAGATTGGCCTGCAAGAGCCGATAGTCCTTTTGGAAAAGTGATAAAAGTTCTTGGAAAACCTGGAGAACATGATACCGAAATTCACGCAATTCTTGCCGAATATGGTTTGCCTGCAGAGTTTCCTATTGAAGTAGAAACTTATGCTCAAAAAATTGACACTTCGATTGAAGCTAGTGAAATTGCAAAGCGCCGAGATATGCGCGATACGCTGACTTTCACGATTGACCCAAAAGATGCTAAGGATTTTGATGATGCCTTGTCTTTTAAACAGTTAGAAAATGGTAACTATGAAATTGGAATTCATATTGCCGATGTTTCTTATTATTTGGAAGAAGGAACTATTCTTGATGATGAAGCTTATCAAAGGGCAACATCAGTTTATTTGGTGGATAGGGTAGTACCAATGTTACCAGAAGTGCTGTCTAATTTTGCCTGTTCATTGCGTCCGCAAGAAGAAAAATATACGTTCTCGGCTATTTTTGAAATTACCGAAAAATGTCAAGTGGTAAATCAATGGTTTGGTAGAACAGTAATCTTCTCTGACCAGCGTTTTGCTTACGAAGAGGCACAATATATCATAGAGACGAAAGACAATACCATTCCAGCAGAAACTTCTATTACTGGAAGCTCTTATGTTGTTTCTGATGAAATAGTAGCAGCTACATTAAAAATGGATCAGCTTGCTAAAATATTCAGAAGAAAAAGAATGAACGAAGGTGCTATTTCTTTTGATAAAGTAGAAGTTAAATTCAATTTGGATGCTGAAGGAGAACCAGAAGGCGTTTATTTTAAAGTTTCAAAAGATGCGAATCATTTGATTGAAGAATTTATGCTTTTGGCAAATAGAAAAGTGGCAGAATACATTGGTAAACAAAAGAAAACATTTATCTATAGAATTCACGATGAACCAAATGAAGATAAATTAATAGCAATGCAAAATCTGATTGCTAAGTTTGGTTATAAAATTGATTTCAGAAACAAAGGAGATATTTCGAAATCATTGAATGCTTTGATGGCAGAAGTAAACGGGAAAAAAGAACAGAATCTAATTGATACTTTGGCGATTCGTTCTATGAGTAAAGCTAAATATTCGACAGATAACATTGGACATTACGGTTTGGCTTTTGATTATTATTCTCATTTTACATCTCCTATCCGTCGTTATCCGGATGTTATGGTGCATAGATTATTGCAGTTTTATTTGGATGGAGGAAAATCAGTTGATGAAGAACTTTATGAAACTAAATGTTTACATTCTTCAACAATGGAAGGTTTAGCTACGAATGCCGAAAGAGATTCCATCAAATACATGCAGGTAAAATACATGCAGAATCATCAGGATCAGGAATTCTTGGGTGTTATTTCAGGAGTTACAGAATGGGGAATCTATGTAGAAATAATCGAAAATAAGTGCGAAGGAATGGTAAGAACTCGCGATATAAAAGAGGATTATTACACATTTGATGAAAAACAATATGCATTGGTAGGTGCCAATTCTAATCGTTTATTACAATTAGGTGATGAGATTTATGTAAAAGTTAAAAATGCTGATTTAGTAAAAAAACAATTGGATTTCAATTTCATTAAAAGAAATGAATAAGCTTTTTTAATAGTTACTGAGCTACTAAGTTTCTAAGAGTATTATATTTTTAAATCTTAGAAACTTAGATATTCAGCATCTTAGAATCTTTATTAATAATTAATTTTTAAAAAATGAAAAGAGTAATTTTAATAAGTTTTGTACTTATATCTCAATTTTCTTTTAGTCAGACGACTATAGAACTTAAGGATTTTGATGATGTAAAAGTATTTGATAAACTGAGGGTGACTTTAGTTGCTTCAAATGAAACTAAAGCAGTAATTACCGGAACAAGCCAAAGTAAAGTAGAAATTGTTAATAAGAATGGTCTTTTGAAAATAAGAATGCCATTAACAAAAATTTTGTCTGGTGACGAAGCAAAAGTGACTCTATATTTCAAAAAAATTCAGAGTATTGATGCCAATGAAGGAAGTAATGTAGATTGTGCCGATATATTCAAACAAACTACTCTTGATTTATCAACACAAGAAGGAGCTCAGATTATTGCAGTATTAGACGTCGAAAAAACAAATATAAAGGCATATTCTGGAGGAATTATTAAAATTATAGGGAAAGCAGTCACCCAATCAGTTTCGATTAATTCAGGAGGGATTTTAGAAGCAGGAGATTTAGAAACTTCTCAAACTACAGTAAGCTTATCTGCTGGTGGAAGTGCTGATGTAAAAGCTAGCTCTCTAGTGGATGCAAAAGTAAAGGCTGGAGGTACTATAACTGTTCATGGTAAACCAAAAGAATTAAGACAAGAAACATTTATGGGTGGAACTATTGTCCAGAAAGATTAAATTTGTAACCAATTTTTAAAGTCATTTTTTAATGATAAACGATATTTTGACAGGTATTCCGTGGGGAGTATTATTAAGTTTTATGATTGGCCCAGTATTTTTTATTTTACTTGAAACAAGTATTATTAAAGGATTTAGAGCCGCGCTTGTTTTTGATTTAGGAGTAGTTTTAGGAGATGTTTTTTTTATAACAATTGCTTATTTAGGAAGTTATAGACTTATTCAAAGTCTTAATGATAATTCTTCTTTATTTATTTTTGGAGGTTTTATCATGATGGCTTATGGTTTTATTTCTTTCTTAGGAACTAAAAAAGAAAAGAGAGTAAATACCAAAACCATTGACAATGAGATTATAAAAAAGAATTATCTAGGTCTATTTTTCAAAGGTTTTTTCTTGAATATTATTAATATTGGAGTTCTTGGTTTTTGGCTGGCTGTAATTATTTCAGTAGGACCAAAATTAGAAATGGAAACCTCAAGAGTGATTACGTTTTTTATCTCTGTTATTGTGACTTACTTGGGTATTGATTGCATCAAAATAGCTTTGGCTAAGCAGTTAAAACATAAAATGACACCAACTAATATTTATAAAATTAAAAGAGGAATTAGTGTAGTTTTAATGATTTTTGGTCTTGCTTTAATCATTCAAGGTTGCTTTCCAGAAGAAAAACAAATGGTTAAAAAAGCATTTGAGAAAATAGAAAAATAGATTTTTATAAAAATATTTTAAGGAGAAGGGACTATTATTAGTCCCTTTTTTTGTACTAATAATTAACCCTTTTAAGTGAGATTGCTTCGTTCCTCGCAAAGACATGTGTTAAGTCTTTGCGAGGAACGAAGCAATCTCACTCGCCGTTTTTTTTAGGATTGATCCTTATTAAATTTTAATAATAAGCATAAAAAAAGAGATACATTGCTGTATCTCTTTTAGAGGCATCGTCCGGATTCGAACCGGAGTAGGAGCTTTTGCAGAGCCCAGCCTAGCCGCTCGGCCACGACGCCATTCTTGAACGGATGGCAAAAGTAACTCAAATTTTTAAAGTTTAAAAGTTTAAAGTTAACTTTTTTCTGTTTTTTATGCCAATTACTACAAATTGAAATAGCGTTCTTCTTCCATTTCTATGGTAACAGCTTCTACATCACCACCAATAGGAGGATTTAATTTTGAAACACCTACTTTAATTTTTGTAATCATTTCTATTTCTTTTAATGCTCTATCAATAATTCTCTTCGTTACATGTTCCAATAAATTAGATCTGATAGCCATTTCTTCTTCAACAATCTTATTCAAATGCACGTAATCTACAGTATCTATTAAATTATCAGACTCAGCTGAATGCTTCAAATTGGCTTTTATTTCTAAATCAACACTATAATCTGAACCTATTTTTCCTTCTTCTATTAAACATCCGTGATATGAAAAAGTACGAATGTTTTTTAATTTTATTGTTCCCATTTTTATATTTTTTTCAGTAAAATGAAGTATTTTTTCTATTGATAAGTGTAAAATAATTGATGCAAATGTATTAAAAATTGGCTATTGTTTTTTCTATAAAGTCTATATTGTTATTGGCTGTTATCTATAATCAATTATTTATCTTTGCTAAAATTTTTAAAAATGGCATCAGAAGAGAAATCACTTCATTTTATTGAACAAATTATAGAAGACAGTTTAGCAAACGGTTTTCCACAAGATAAATTACGCTTTCGTTTCCCACCAGAACCTAATGGATATTTACACATTGGTCATGCTAAATCAATATGTTTAAATTTTGGTTTAGGTTTAAAGTATAATGCACCAGTAAACTTACGTTTTGATGATACTAATCCAGCCAAAGAAGAGCAGGAATATGTTGATGCTATTAAAGAAGATCTTAAATGGTTAGGTTTCAATTGGTCAGAAGAATTATATTCTTCTGATTATTTTCAGCAATTATATGATTGGGCAGTTGCTATGATTAAAAAAGGCAAAGCTTATGTTGACAGCCAATCATCTGAAGATATGGCAATTCAAAAAGGAACGCCTACACAAGCAGGAGTCGATGGACCTTATAGAAATCGTTCTATTGAGGAAAATTTGACTCTTTTTGAAGGTATGAAAAACGGTGATTTCCCTGAAGGTAGTCATGTTTTGAGAGCCAAAATTGATATGACATCTACTAATATGCTGATGCGTGATCCTTTGATGTACAGAATATTACACCGTCATCATCACCGTACAGGAAATGAATGGAATATTTACCCAATGTATGATTATGCACATGGTGAGAGTGATTATGTAGAACAGATTTCACATTCGATTTGTACATTAGAATTCGTGATGCACCGTGAATTATACGATTGGTTTTTGGATCAAATCTATGATGAAAATCAAGTGCGTCCACATCAATATGAGTTTGCTCGTTTGAATTTGAATTATACCGTTATGAGTAAGCGTAAGCTCTTGCAATTGGTACAAGAAAATATTGTAAATGGTTGGGATGATCCTAGAATGCCAACTATTTCAGGTCTAAGAAGACGTGGTTATACTGCAGCAGCAATTCGTAAATTTTGTGATGTAATTGGAGTTGCCAAGCGTGAAAATATTATCGATGTATCACTTTTGGACTTCTGTTTACGTGAAGATTTAAACAAAACTGCTCCAAGAGTAATGGCTGTTTTAGATCCAGTAAAAGTGGTAATTACTAATTATCCTGTAGGAGGAGAGGAGTGGTTAGATGCTGAAAATAACCAAGAAGACGAGTCTGCTGGTTTTAGAAAAGTGCCTTTTTCTCGTGAATTATATATTGAAAGAGATGATTTTCTTGAAGTGGCTCCTGCTAAATTTTTCCGCTTGAGTATTGGTAATGAAGTACGTCTTAAAAATGGATATATTATTAAAGGAGAGAGTGTTACTAAAGATGAAAATGGTGTAATAACTGAAATCCAAGTTACTTATGATACGGATTCTTTAAGTGGAAGTGGTACAGAAGCAAGTAAAAGAAAAGTAGCAGGAACATTGCATTGGGTTTCTATTTCACATGCAGTTGAAGCCGAAGTTCGTTTGTATGATCGTTTATTTATAGACGAAGCTCCAGATAGTCATAAAGAGAAAAGTTTCTTAGAATTTATGAATGCTGCTTCTTTACAAATTGCTAAAGGATATGTTGAACCAAGTTTAGCTGAAGCTAAAATTGGAGAAAATTTTCAATTTCAGCGTTTGGGTTACTTCGTTGTTGATAAAGATGCAACTACTTCAAAATTAGTATTTAACAAGACAGTTGGTCTTAAAGATGCTTGGGAAGAGAAAGGAAAAAAAGAAGAAAATAGCATTAATAATTCACTAAAAGATATTAATAAATATTTCAAAGTAGCTACAAGAGAGGAACGTATTGCAATTAGAAAAGCAATAGGGGAGACGTTGGCTGGAATTTCTAATTATAGTTTATTGCAAAATTCTTTTAGAAAAAACATTAACAACAATAAAAGTTCATTGCTGTTTGCTAATCTGATTTTGAAATATGCTAATTTAAAATCTTCGGATTTTGATAAAGAAGATTTGACAAAATTGTATTTGATGTCACTTCGAAGTGAATCTACTTTTGTCCGTTCTAGAGCAATTTTAAATTTAAGTAATTTAGATTATGATTTAGATTTTGTAAATTCCTTTAAAGAGGAAGTTTTGAAATTAAAAGCCAATCCTACCAAAAGTACTTCAGAAAGAGAATTGGAATTTATTGAAACTTTTTTAAATAAATAAGAATATAAATTTTACCTATTAAAAGCGCTTTTTATAAAGCGCTTTTTTTATTATATATATTAATGATTATTTTTTAAATTTTAATAAAAAATATTTATTAAAAATGACGTACATAAATTAATTTTAAAGCATTTTTTAAATTTGTTTATATCAAGTTACTTTTTTAAATTTTCGTTTATTAGGAGTTTTAATTTTAAGTTTTGCTTGAAAATTGTCTTTTTTCTGTTTCTGTTTTAGTTTCGGTTGTATTTTTCTGTTTTTTTGTAAAATTATTTTATCTATGGTTTTTATAAAACAATAAAAATAATTTATTATTAATATTATCTATTTTAAAAATAATTTACATCATAATTATTGATTAAAAACCACTTTCATATCTCTATTTTAATCTAATTTTTTTTAGTTTCTATATCAATTATCGTTTTTAGTTTTTGGATTCAAATAAAGCCTTTATTTCGCTTTTTAGTATGTTAATTTGTAGTTTAACGGCTTGTTAACATATGTTTGTTCATAAAGTTGTAAATTTATAAGTAGTAACTTTTAAAAATTTAATAAGCATGGCAAATAACACAGGAAATACAATAGTGGCAATTTTAGTTGGTGCAACAATCGGAGCAGGTCTTGGAATTTTATTTGCTCCGGATAAAGGTTCTAAAACTAGAGGAAAAATTAAAGATGGGTTTGATGATTTGAAACACAATTTTGAAGATAAATTACATGAGGTGACAGATAAAATCAAACACAATGGAATTTTAAGCAAAGATGACATCGATCACAATTATGAAAAAATTGTTTCCAACCTTAGTCATAAATCTGAAGATGTGATAACTTTTTTAGAAAATAAATTAGCTGAACTTAAAGTAAAAAATGCTAAATTACAGAAATAAAATCTAGTCTATGGCATTTGATAAAATAAAGGAAAATTCAGAAGATATTCAAAATCAAGCTCAAGCTTATTTAGAAAAATCAGCTTCTTATTATAAATTGTGGGGTTTCAAGGTTGCAATGAAATCAACCACGATGATTTTAAAGTTTACTTTGATTTTATTGTGCTTTAGTATGGTTTTATTATTTGGGTCTATTGCTACAGCTTTAGCTATTGGTATTTATTTTGATAGTTATGCGATTGGTTTTCTTTCTGTTGCTGGTATGTATTTAATTGCTACGTTTCTTTTGTTTTTAATTAAAGACAAACTAATAGAAGGACCAATTTTAGAAAAATTCTCAGAAATCTTTTTTAATGATTAATTATGGAAAATAAAAAATATTCTTCTTATGCAGCTATTGATCGTGATTTAGAGATCTTGAAATTAGAAAAAGAAATTAGCTATCAAAAAATAGTTTTAAGTATTCAAAAAACCAGAGATGCTGTTACTCCCGAAAATATAATCAGTGGATTTTTAGCTCCTTATAAAGAAAGTATTCCAAATCCTTTTAGGTCTATTTTGCAAACAATAGTTCCTTATGTTATCAGTTATTTTTTAAATAATAAAAAGGGTTTTTAAGTTTCTTTTAATATTAAATATAAAAAAAGCTCCTTTTTTAGAGGAGCTTTTCTGTTTTATAAAGTTGTAATTGCTTTTTGCAATCTCGAAATAGTTTCTTGTTTGCCAATAACTTCAACAATATCGAATAGGTGAGGACCTTTAAGAGCTCCTACCAAACTCAATCGGAAAGGTTGCATTACTTTGCCCATTCCAATTTCATTTTTGGTCATCCAATCTTTTACGATTGTTTCAATATTTAGTGAAGTATAATCACTTATTTCTTCGAGTACTGAAATTAATTCTTGCATTAATGCAGGAGTTTCAGGTT
The DNA here is from genome assembly GCF_052683105.1 of Flavobacterium sp. WC2509. Taxonomy (NCBI): domain Bacteria; kingdom Pseudomonadati; phylum Bacteroidota; class Flavobacteriia; order Flavobacteriales; family Flavobacteriaceae; genus Flavobacterium; species Flavobacterium sp. WC2509. Next base: position 2,200,858 of record NZ_JBQZFG010000001.1, read on the forward strand.
TCCAATTCTTACTTGCTTTTTCATCGTAGCTTGTTGGAGCTATAAAAAAGAAGTCACTCATTTCCCAAAAATCTGATACAAAATCTGCTCTTTCTTTGATTAATGAAACAATTTTAGTCATTTCAGCTAAGGAGAAATATCTGTTTAGGTTTTTTAATTCAATAATTTTAATGAATTCTTCAGCCAATAAAGTATCGTCAGTTTTAATTAAATACTGATGGTTAAACCATTTATTTTTCTCAGGATCAAATTTAGCTCCTGATTTATGAACTCTATTTAGATCAAATTTTTCAACTAATTCTTCTAAAGAAAACAATTCTTGTTCAGTTCCATCATTCCAACCCAATAAAGCCAAGAAGTTAACAACAGTCTCTGGAAAAAAACCTTTTTCTCTATATCCTGATGAAACTCCTTCGTCAGTTTTCCACTCTAATGGAAATACCGGGAATCCCATTTTATCACCATCTCTTTTAGATAATTTTCCGTTGCCAATTGGTTTTAATATCAATGGTAAATGTGCAAATTTAGGTGCATCCCATCCAAAAGCACGATATAGCATAACGTGTAGAGGCATAGATGGCAACCATTCTTCACCACGTATTACGTGTGAGGTTTCCATTAAATGATCATCTACAATATTTGCTAAGTGATATGTTGGCATTCCATCACCTTTAAATAATACTTTATCATCCAAAAGACTTGTTTCAAATTTTACTTCTCCACGGATGATGTCTTGTAAATGCAAAGTTTCATTAACCGGAGTTTTAAAACGGATTACATAATCTTCATTATTAGCAATTCTTCTAGCAGTTTCTTCTTTTGAAATAACTAGTGAAGTATCTAACTTTTCACGATTGTGATGATTATAAATAAAGGTTTTGCCTTCTGCTTCGTGTTGTTTTCTATGTGCGTCCAATGCTTCAGCAGTATCAAAAGCATAGTATGCATTTCCTGATTCAATCAATTGATCAGAATATTGTTTGTACAAATGTTTTCTTTCGCTCTGTCTGTATGGTCCAAATTTTTCATTTTTCCCTACTGTTTCTTCTGGAGCGATTCCTAACCATTCCAAAGCTTCCATTATATATTCTTCAGCTCCTGGAACAAATCTATTTTGGTCTGTATCTTCAATACGTAGATAGAAAGTTCCTCCATTTTTTTTAGCAAATAAATAATTAAATAAAGCGGTACGTACTCCGCCAATATGTAAAGGTCCTGTCGGACTTGGTGCAAAACGCACACGAACTGGTTTAGACATTATTGTAAATTTTTTGCAAATATACAATTTCAAATTGTCGTTTTGGTAACTGTAATTTGTGTTTCTTCAACACTTTAATATTATCTTTTATTTACCTGTTAATACCCTTTAAAATTATTACTTTTATTGGTTATTATATTAATACTGTAGTTTTGGAAAAATCAAATTCGATACATCAAAAATTAGAAGCTTTTATAAAGAAGTATTATACTAATGAATTAATTCGCGGTATCCTTTTTTTTATTGGCCTTGGATTAATTTATTTCTTATTTACACTCTTTATTGAGTATTTCCTTTGGTTAAAACCACAGGGACGAACTCTTTTGTTTTGGTTTTTTGTAGTAGTAGAAGCTTTTTTATTACTACGTTTTATACTTTTTCCAATCTTTAAAATCCTTAAATTTCAAAAAGGAATCGATTATACTCAGGCTTCAACAATCATTGGAAATCATTTTTCTGAAGTAAATGACACTTTAATTAATTATTTACAACTTTCAAAATCGGACAGTTCTGTTTATAATTCAGAATTGTTATTGGCTTCTATTGAACAAAAAGCAAATTCTCTGCGACCAATTCCTTTCGGAAAAGCAATTGATTTCAATTCTAACAGAAAATATTTACCATTGGCTATTTTGCCAATTCTTTTTCTTGTGTTTTTCTTTTTGTCAGGAAACAGTAGTATTATTTCACAAAGTTTGAATAGGGTAGTTCATTTCAATTCAAGTTTTGTACCACCAGCTCCATTTAAATTTTTGATTTTAAATAAAGATTTAACCACTGAGCAAGGAAAAGATTTCTCTTTACACGTGAAACTGGATGGAAAAGTTATTCCTGAAAATGTTATGATTTTTATTGGTAATGAAAGTTATTTTTTAGAATCGATTAAACCTGGTGAGTTTCAATTTAAAATAGCCAAACCTCTTACTAATACTGAATTTCATCTTGAAGCTAACTCGGTTGTCTCGTCAGATTATGAGTTGAAAGTTATTGCTGTTCCTACGATTTCTAATTTCGAAATGAAGTTCGTTTATCCTTCTTATCTGAATTTAAAAAATGCGGTTGTCAAAGGAAGTGGTAACGGAATTATTCCCGAAGGAACTCAAGTTACTTGGATTATGAATACCAATGCTACTCAAAATGTGGTTTGGAAAGATGAGTTTCAATCTTCACCGTTTACTAAATCAGAAAATCAATTTACTTTAACTAAAAAAGTAAGTCAAAATACAGAATATCAAATATTTACGTCAAATAATGAAGTGAAAAACTTCGAAAAATTGAATTATCAGTTAAATATAGTAAAAGATCAGTTTCCTTCTATCAATATCACTAATGCACCAGCTAATTTAAGTGCTGGGAACTCTTATTTTGTGGGTCAATTAGCTGATGACTATGGTTTGTCTAAGTTGCAGATTGTATATTATGAAGCAGGAAAAGTAGATACTGCCAAACGTGGAACAATTGCAATTAAGCAAGACACTTTCGATCAATTTGTTTTTAATTTCCCTAGTAATCTTGATGTGATGAAAGGTGCTAATTATGAATTCTATTTTGAGGTTTTTGATAATGATGCTATTCATCATTTCAAAAGTTCTCGTTCTTCTGTGTTTTCTAATCACATTTTATCTGATGAAGAGAAACAAAATGCCTCTCTTCAAGAACAAAATAATGCTATTAATAGCATGCAAAAAACATTATCGAAACAAGACAAGCAATTTTCGGAAATGGATAAATTGCAAAAAATGGGTAAGGAAAAGAACAGTTTAGATTTTAAAGATCGTCAAAAAATCAATGATTTTATCAATGAGCAGCAAAAGCAAAATGATAAAATGAAAGAGTTTGCCAATAAGATGAAAGAGAATTTAGATAAATCTAATGTTGATAAAAAAGACGAAACAAAAGAATTGTTGCAAAAGAGACTTGAAAACACCAATAAAGAATTAGATAAAAACAAAAAATTATTAGACGAACTTAATGAGTTAAATGATAAAATTAAGGATGAAGATTTTTCTGAAAAGTTAGAAAAATTCAAGGAGAATAGTAAGAGTCAAAATAAAAATTTAGCTCAGCTTGTTGAGTTGACTAAGCGTTATTATGTAGAAAAGAAAGCAGAACAGTTAAGTGATAAACTAGATAAATTATCCCAAAAAGAAGATAAATTAGCAGAGAGTGAAAAAGAGAATTTTGCTCAAGAGCAAAAGAAATTAACTGATGAATTTGAAAAAATCAGAGAAGAACTTAAGCAATTAAATAAAGATAATGAAGATTTAAAATCTCCTATGAATATCCCATCAGACTTAAATAAGGAAGAAAGTATTAAGGATGATCTTAAAAAAGCGGCTTCAGATTTACAGAATAATAATCAATCAAAGGCGAAGCCTAGTCAAAAGAATGCAGCTAAAAAGATGAAAGAAATGTCCAAAGCAATGGATCAGGCTATGGCAGAATCTGAGAAAGATCAGATAGAAGAGGATGTAAAAATGTTACGTCAAATCTTAGATAATTTATTAGCATATTCATTTTCGCAAGAAGATAATATGGACCAATTTAAAGCTTCTAGGTTGGGTTCTCCTTCTTTCAATAAATACATTCAGACACAACAGAACTTAAAATTACAGTTCAGACATATTGATGATAGTCTTTTTGCATTGTCTTTACGCCAGCCAAAAATTGCTGAATCTGTTACTAAAGAAGTCGCAAGCGTACAATATAACATTGATAAATCACTTGAAAGTTTTACAGAATCGCAACTTCAAAGAGGTGTTTCTCAGCAGCAGTATGCTATTTCATCAGCTAATAAATTAGCTGATTTATTAAGTGATTCTCTCAATAGTATGCAGATGCAAATGTCAGGAAGTAGCGCTGGTAAGCCAAAACCAGGTAAAGGTTCAGGTATGCAGTTACCGGATATTATTAAGAAACAAGGTGAGCTATCAGATAAGATGAAACAAGGAATGAAGCCAGGAGAAAAATCCGGGGATAAGCCTGGTGAAGGTAAGAAACCTGGAGATAGTAAAAACAAAGGGTCTGAATCAGGTAAAGGCCAAAAAGGAGAAGGCCAAAATAGCGATGGAGATGGAGAAGGTGATGCCAAAGCTACGATGGATATTTATAAAGAACAAAAACAATTACGTGAAGCATTACAAGAAGAGTTAAATAAAAAAGGTATCGGTACAGCTGGTAATAATGCTCTAGAGCAGATGAAACAATTGGAAAAACAATTGTTAAACAAAGGATTTAATAACGAAAGCTTACAAAGAACTACTGCTATTAAGCAGGAATTATTAAAACTAGATACTGCAATTCGTCTTCAAGGAGAAGATTCAAAACGTCAATCTGAAACGAATAAAACTAAATTTAATAACACTGCAAGTCCGTTGCCAAAGGAGCTTATAGATTATTTAAATAGCATCGAAATATTAAACAGACAATCGTTACCTTTGCGGGCGAATTTTAATCAAAAAGTTCAAGTATATTTTAATAACAAATGATCAATTTTAATTACGAATCAGAATTCACTTTAGAGAACGAAGATGCAATTGCGGCTTGGTTAGGTGCTGTGATAGTTTCTGAAAATAAAACAGAAGGGGAGATTAATTACATTTTTTGTGATGATGAATACCTTCACAAGATTAATCTGGAATATCTTAATCACGATACTTTAACGGATATTATCAGTTTCGATTACACTATGGGTAACGAAATTAGTGGTGATATTTTTGTTTCTACAGAAAGAGTTTTGGATAATTCAAAAGATTACAATACTAGTTTTGATGATGAATTGAAACGAGTTTTAGTTCATGGAATTTTACATTACTGCGGTTATAAAGACAAAGGAGAAAAAGAAGAAGCTTTAATGCGTAGTAAAGAAGATGAAAAAATCGCTATGTTTCACGTGGAACAGTAGATATAAATCTATCAAAATTATATAAAAAAGCAATACGTTCCACGTGAAACATAAATTTTTTGGTATTTTTTTTAAGTTTAATTTTTAGTTAGATTTCTATTTTATTCTAATGTTTCACGTGGAACATGTTTAAAATAGTTTGATTTGAGTTTTTGAATTTGTTCCACGCGGAACGGTTTTATTTGAATTTCACAATTCCTTGAAAAAGGATTAATATATAAGGAAAATGTTTTTAGAAGAGTATGATGTAATTGTGGTGGGAGCGGGTCACGCTGGTTCTGAAGCTGCGGCTGCGGCTGCAAATTTAGGTTCCAAAACTTTACTTGTGACGATGAGTTTGCAAAACATTGCACAAATGTCTTGTAACCCTGCGATGGGCGGAATTGCAAAAGGACAAATTGTTCGTGAGATCGATGCGCTTGGAGGTTACTCCGGAATTGTTTCAGACCGAACTGCAATTCAATTCAAGATGTTGAATAAATCAAAAGGCCCTGCGATGTGGTCTCCAAGAGTTCAAAGTGATCGTATGCGTTTTGCAGAAGAATGGAGAATGATGTTGGAAGGAACTCCAAATTTGGATTTCTACCAAGAGATGGTAAAAGGATTGATAATCGAAAACGGAAAGATAAAAGGAATCAAAACTTCTTTGGGAGTTGAGATTCGTTCAAAATCTGTTGTGTTGACAAACGGAACTTTTTTGAATGGTTTGATCCATATTGGTGAAAAACAATTTGGTGGTGGTCGTGCCGGTGAAAGTGCTGCGTATGGAATTACCGAAGATTTAATTCGTGCCGGCTTTGAAGCCGGAAGAATGAAAACAGGAACTCCTCCAAGAGTAGATGGTCGTTCTTTAGATTATTCTAAAATGAATGAAGAAAAAGGAGATGCACGCCCAGATAAATTTTCATATTCAGATTTGACGAAACCTTTGGAGTTTCAAAAATCGTGTCACATGACATATACTTCAAACGAAGTGCATAATATTTTGAGAGAAGGTTTTGATCGTTCGCCAATGTTTAATGGAAGAATAAAAAGTTTGGGACCGAGATACTGTCCTTCTATCGAAGATAAAATTAATCGTTTTGCAGATAAAGAACGTCATCAGTTATTTGTTGAGCCGGAAGGATGGAATACTTGTGAGGTTTATGTAAATGGTTTTTCAACTTCTTTGCCAGAGGATATTCAATTTAAAGCTTTGCGTACTGTTGTAGGTTTTGAGAATGTAAAATTCTTTCGTCCAGGTTACGCTATTGAATATGATTATTTTCCGCCAACGCAATTGAAACACACACTGGAAACGAAATTGGTTGAAGGTTTGTATTTTGCCGGACAAATAAACGGAACTACAGGTTATGAAGAAGCAGCGTCTCAAGGTTTGATGGCTGGAATTAATGCGCATTTAAAAGTGCATGAACAAGCTCCGTTAATTTTGAAAAGAGATGAAGCTTATATTGGAGTTTTAATTGATGATTTAATTACGAAAGGAACGGAAGAACCTTATCGTATGTTTACCTCTCGTGCGGAGTATAGAACTTTGTTGCGTCAAGATAATGCCGATTTTAGATTGACACCTTTGTCATATGAAATTGGTTTGGCTTCTGAAGCACGTTTGAGAAGAATGGAGCATAAATTAAAAGAATCTGAAAAAATGGTAGCTTTCTTCAAAGAGACGAGTGTTTCGGTTGCCGAAACAAATCCAATTCTGGAAGTGAAGGAAACGGCATTGATTACTCAAGGTGACAAAATGTTTAAAGTGTTTTCCAGACCGCAAATCGATTTGGAAGATATTATGAAATTTGAAAAGGTTAAGGAGTATGTTGCTGAAAATAATTTAGATCAAGAGATTTTAGAACAAGCAGAAATACAAGTTAAATATTCAGGTTATATCGAAAAAGAAAGAAATAATGCTGATAAGCTTACTCGATTGGAAGATGTAAAAATTCCTGAAAATTTTGATTACAATAAGATTAAATCAATGTCAATTGAGGCAAAACAAAAATTAAGTAAAATTCGTCCTGTAACTATTTCACAAGCTTCAAGAATAAGTGGAGTTTCTCCAAGTGATGTTTCTGTGCTTTTGATTTACATGGGAAGGTAATTTTTTTAATATTTGAAGTTTACTTTAAGTATTCGTTTTACGGATCACTAACTAGATTTTCTTATTTATCGATGAATTTTTTTGTTTTAGAATTTCATTGTTCCACGTGAAACTACGTCCGTAACAGTTGTGTTTGTTAGAAAAATTATTTTTAAATAAAAATTACATATTGTACATTTTTATCTGTAGAACAAAAACAATCGTTGTTTGAACTTTGGAATTCTGAATATATTTAAAAAGTTGGGTTTAGCAAAATATCCAAATTTCAAAAAATTTATAAATTCTTTCGGGCGTAAAAATAAAATGGGAAAAGTGAGAGTTGAATCGTAAAGTTTCAACAGAATATAAATTATAACAAGGTTTTATTTCAGTCTTTAGTAGAAGCTGAAATTATTTATTTAAAAACACCAATGGATATTACACACAAAAAGCATTTTTTAAAAGTTAAAGATTATTCCGTTTCTCAGGAAACTTTCGACCTCTACCATGATGAAACATTAGATATGTTGATCACACATCCTCAACCAAGTTTGGATGTTTTAGGGAAATATTACGAAAGCGCTGATTATATTTCGCATACTGACTCCAAAAGATCACTTTTTGAAAGAGCATATCATTTTGTAAAAAATATTGCATTAAAAAATAAATTAGATTTAATCAATTCTCATCAGCCATCTAAAGGTGCAATTTTAGATATCGGGGCAGGAACTGGAGAATTTTTAGCAGTTGCTGGAAAAGATGGGTGGAAAACAGTAGGAGTAGAGCCAAGTGATAAAGCAAAAGCAATTGCGAAGAACAAAGGCGTAACTTTTGTAGAAAATACTTCCGAATTACAAAGTCAGTCTTTTGATGTGATTTCAATGTGGCATGTTTTAGAACATGTTCCTAATTTAGAGGAACAAATTAAAGAATTGAAGCGATTATTAAAACCAACAGGTACTTTGATAGTGGCCGTTCCTAATTTTAAATCGTTTGATGCCAAGCATTACGGGAATTTTTGGGCCGCTTATGATGTGCCGATTCATTTTTGGCATTTCTCTAAAAAGGCTATAAAATTGCTTTTTGCTAAGGAAAAGATGAAATTAGAGAAAGTATTGCCAATGAAATTTGATTCATTTTATGTGAGTTTGCTTTCAGAGAAATATAAAAATGGTAAAATGAACTACATTAAAGCTTTTTTTATTGGATTACAGTCTAACTGGAAAGCTAAGAAGAATAAAGAATACTCTTCTCATATTTACATCATTAGCAATAACTAAATTATATCGAACTAATCTTTAGAAAGAATTAGTAATAGTTAAAAATTATTACAAACATTAAAAATAATAATTAAAATTTATAGTATTTATTTTCTGCATTTTAGAAACTTTTTATCAATACTATCTATTTTTTTATATTTTTGTCATCTACAGAAAAAAATGAATTATACCAAAATGAAGAAAGTATTATTATTTATCGCAATTTCAATATCACTTGTTTCTTGTGATAAAAAAGCTGAAGTAAAAGCAAATGAATTTAAAACAGCTTATGTTGATACAGCTGAGTTAATGAAAGAGTATACAGAAACTAAAGATTTAGAAGCAAAATACAAAGGTCAAGCGGCTGAAAAAGGAAGACAATTAGAAGCTGAAATCAATAGGTTCAAGCAAGATGCAGCTAATTTTCAGCGTAATGCACAAGCAAATGGTCAAGAATGGGCTCAAAAAAATGGTGCAGAATTGCAACGTAGAGAGCAACAATTGGCACAAGCTCAACAAGGTTTGCAAATGCAATTGCAACAAGAGAGTGGAAAAGAAATGGATTCTCTTGTAAAAGGAGTTAAAAAATTCATCAAAGATTACGGTAAAGAAAAAGGATATGATTATATCTACGGTACTGGTGATGCAGCTTCTGTTTTGTATGCTAAAGACTCTTATGATATTACTAAAGACATTGTAAAATTATTGAATGACAAATATAAATCAGCTCCAAAAGCTGAGGAAGCAAAAAAATAATTTTAAATAACAATTAGTTTATAAAACCTTCATCTTGAACGAGATTGAAGGTTTTTTTGTTTTAATTATATAAACTGGGACAAAAGTAATCGTACAGATTTTCTTTTTTAAAATTTCATTCTAACTTTGAATGAATTTCAATTCATGAATTCGTGGCAACAATTTTGCCTTGAACATTTAAATCAAAAGTCAAATGCAATCTATTTCCGAAGCCGCTGTTTATGCGCTCCGCTTTATCAATCAAACGCAGCAGTCCGTTTTCCTTACAGGGAAAGCTGGAACTGGAAAAACTACGCTTTTAAAAGAAATTATTGCAACTACTCACAAGAATACCGTGGTTGTGGCGCCTACGGGAATTGCGGCGTTAAATGCTGGTGGTGTAACGATACATTCAATGTTTCAATTGCCTTTTGGCGGATTTATTCCTGACAATTCTGCACCACAGTTTTCGGATACTACTAAGTTTGAAACCAAAGCCACGCTTCGTAGGCATTTCAAGATGAGTGGGCAAAAGCGAGCCGTAATTCAAAATATGGAATTGCTTATCATCGATGAAGTTAGTATGTTGCGTGCTGATTTACTGGATGCTATGGATTTCATGATGCAATCAGTTAGAAAAAAATCTGCTCCGTTTGGTGGTGTACAAGTATTGTTTATAGGAGATTTATTACAATTACCTCCTATCATTCGAGACGAAGAATGGAGAGTGCTTCGAACGTATTACAAAGGAAAATTTTTCTTCCACGCTCATGTTATGCAATTATATCCGCCTTTGTACATTGAGCTATCTAAAATTTATCGCCAAACTGATGACAGATTCATTTCGGTTTTGAATAATTTACGTAATAACGAGATTACACCTGTGGACATCGAAACGCTGAACGAATTTGTAAAACCGAATTTTGATTTAAAGTCAAACAAGGGATATATTACTTTGACAACGCACAATGCCAAAGCGGATATAATGAACGCTCAGTCTTTAGAAGACCTGGAAGGAAAACATACTACGTTTTTACCCGTAATCACTGGCGATTTTCCAGAGAAAATATATCCTATTGAATCCAATTTGCAATTGAAAGTTGGTGCACAAATTATGTTTGTTAAAAATGATTTGTCTCAGGAAAAGAATTATTTCAATGGAAAAATGGGAATTGTAAAAACAATGACCAGTAAAGAAATATGGGTACATTTTCCCGATGAAGATAAAACCATAGAAGTTGATAGGTACGAATGGCAAAACATTCGTTATACGGTGAACGATTTAACTAAGGAAATTGAGGAGGAGGTTTTAGGTACTTTTGTGCATTACCCGATCAAATTAGCTTGGGCTATTACGGTTCACAAAAGCCAAGGTTTGACTTTTGACAAAGCTGCGCTCGATGTATCGCAAGTTTTTTTGCCCGGACAGGCATATGTTGCATTATCGCGTTTGCGTTCGTTAAACGGGCTTATTTTGCTTTCTCCGCTACGCATGAATGGTATTTCAAACGATCAGGATGTAATGAATTATGCTGAGAACAAAGCTTCAGAAGAATCCTTGGCCAATGCTTTGAAAAAAGAAACCAAGAATTTTATCCTCAACTATCTGAAAAACAGTTTTGATTGGAATAATCTAGCACAAGAATGGCGCAATCATCAGTTCAGTTATAACCAAGATTCAGAGAATGCTACAAAATCTAAACACGCTGCCTGGGCCAAAAATCAAGCAGGAGTCATGTGGCAATTACTAGAACCTTCGTCCAAATTTTTGGTGCAGCTAGACAAATTGTTCCACAGTGAACAGTTAGAATTCAGCCATATTTCTGACAGGATCAATGCAGCTGTCAATTATTTTTTGGCACCGATGGATCAATTGTTGTACGAAATTCTGTGGAAACTCGAAGAAGTAAAACGACTCAAAAAAGCCAAAGCTTTTCATGACGAATTACAAATACTTGATGATTTGCAGACCAAAGCAGTTCTCCAATTGATGAAAGCCAAATTGATGGTGGCTACTTTGGTTAGTGGCGAAGCCATTTCTAAAGAAAAATTAACCTCGGTCGAAATCAAAGAATACAAAACCATTAAACTGGAGCGTGTTTTTGAAGATTTCAAAAAAGTGAATATCACGTTGATTGATGATGAAAAAGATGCTGAACGCTATTCGCCAAAGAAATCCGGAACGAAAGAAACCAAAAAATCAACAGTTCAGCTAACCTATGATTTGTGGTTAGAAAAGAAAACAATCCAGGAAATAGCCATCATTCGTAAGTATAATCAGGAAACTATTTTATCGCATCTTACTAAATTGATTCAGTCCAAAAGCATTAGTATTCACGAAGTTTTGTCCGAAGATAAAGTACAAGAACTGACTGAAGCTTTTGCAGGTTACCAAGAAGAATCGGTTTCTCCATTAAAAGAAAAATATGGCGACAAATTTACTTGGGAAGAACTCCGTATGTTCAAAGCCAGTTGGAATCTTAATTAAAATAGATAAAAATTATTTGGGCGTGCCACCATCCTGATAAAAGGGCTAATTTTCTAGACGAGTATAGGCCCTTTTATCAGGATGCTGTCGGGCTATCCATGCTACTTCGGTAGCTTATTTCTATCCCTCACGTAAAAGTAAAAACTAAAACTATTGTTCATTGAACAGTTTAAAGTCAAAAGCAATTTTTATTACAGGTAATTAAAAATGCTTTCATATTTTAAATTCAGAATTAATCTTAAATTATTATTTAAATGCGAATGAGAACATTTAGTGTTGTTACCACGGTTTCAACGGTTTTCACCCATACAGTAGCAATGCTTAGTATTGTTGGTATAGCAATTACTGGTTTTTATCCAGGAATTATTGTGTTGTTGTTAGTTGCTCTGATTCCAATAGCTTCAAAGTTTTTCTCAAAAAAAATAATTGATAAGTCTAGTAATTTCAAGAGAAATTTTTACACAACATTTATAATCGTTAATATGTTATCGATTCTAGTGGTTCTCTGGATGTCATTTGTCATAGTACATGACCGTGTTTTACATGATTGTTGCTGATTTTACCATCGGTAAAATTAGCAGAAACGTAAGTGTAGAATTTTATTTCATACCAGTAAGTTGCAGTCAATAAAATATATAAACTGCAACCTTTCTAGCGATATAATAAATTGATTTACAATAAATTTTAAGATTTCGAATACTTATAAAATCAAATCCTTAATTTACTTTAAAATAAATAAAAAGTAAAAGAAACTATATTGATTAAAGATTGTTTGTTTTAAAATTTTAGAAAATCTGTTTTTTATTTGTGATCGATATCGTGTTTTCTTTTATATACAAGAAAAAAGAAAAATATGATCATGTTTAAAATAATTACTTGAGATACAATTGGATTAAAAATTAAGGCTTTTTCAAGACTTACTGTGATTTTACTAATAGTTAATAATAAAAATGTAGAGATACTTGAGTATGAGTAAATTAGATAAGCATACTCTTTGTTGGAAATCTGATTAGTTTTCATCTTTGCATGTTTTAAATTTAATACTAACGCCGAATGTTTTTATAATAAGAAGTTACTTATAAATTTAAACAAAAAATGTTTACGTTGGAAACAAATCAGTCAAATTACACGATAAATCTGATAAAATGCAAGAATGATTGTTTTGATAGGATTGCCTAAAAAATAATTTTGAGTAAAACAAAGGCTTGACAACGGAATATAGCTTTATTGTGAAGTTTTATTTTTTACAAAAGTTTGAAGCATTTCTTGTAAAAACTTGTAAATAAACATGCAAAACTCTATTGAACTGAATTTTGTATTCACAAAAAAAAGAATGAGTTTGTAAAATATAACTTTTCTAATGGTATAATATATCTGTGGTATCTTTGTTAAAAATCAGTTTCATTTTGCAAAGTAAATTCAAAAAGTAGATTGAATACATTCATCATTTATAATTATAAAAAGTGTCATATAATAATAGCAAGGAGGTAGGAAAAGGATTTGATCGAATTACAGCAGTTTATGATACAGTGGTAAGTATTGCTTCATTCGATAGGATTAATAAAAGTCAGTTGGCATTTCTATCACATCTTTCTACACAAAAAACAGCTTTGATATTGGGCGGAGGGACTGGATTTTTTTTACAGAAAGTATTAGAACAAAATGAAGAAATTAATATTACCTATGTTGATGCTTCACCAAAAATGATAATGTATGCCAAAAAGCGAATCGAAAAGAATATGCCAAATTCTTTAAAGCGTGTAACGTTTATTTGTGCTGGTGTTGAAGATTTTGAGTGGCAATTCTTTGATGTTATTGTCTGCAATTATTTATTAGATCTTTTTGATAATGCGTACGTGCAAGTATTGGCCGAAAAATTCAAAGACAACTTAAATTCAGAAGGTTTGTTATACATTACAGACTTTCAAATCTCGAAAACAAATAGTCTTTTGAAATGGGGTACTCAAATTGGTTTAAAGGTTTTATATTCTTTCTTCCGATGGACAACATGTTTAAATACTAAACAACTCCCAGAGATAGAAAGGATTTTAAGTGAACAGAGATTTTATCTATTAGATTCTGAAAACTATTTGGGTGGAATATTAGTTTGCAGTTTATTTAAGTTAAAGGATTAGATCATAGAACTTTTTCAATAATAAAAGCATTCCGCATTGTCATACCGATTGACATGATTTTAGTTATAGAACTGAGCTTATCGGTTTTTTTTAATTATCTTTTAATACGCTACTATTAAGCGTTCTATTTTCTTATTGATTATTAAATACTTGAGATTTTCTTTTACATAAAAAACATTATCTTTAACAAAAAGGAATAATTATTTGCGAAATACTTTAATTGCGAATGCTGGAGCTTTATTAGAATTTAATACAACACCTAATCATTAGTAATAGTGGAATAAAATTTTAAAGTAAAAATTATGATAAAAAGCCTTCAACGACTTAGCGTTTTGATTGTTGTTTGTTTTGCAACTCAATTGACATTTGCACAAGCAAAACCAGATTCTATAAAAAAAATCAGATTTGCAGCTGTTCCGCTTATTAACTATAATAGAACTCAAGGAGTTATTGTTGGTGCGATGACATCAGCGTATTATAGAGTAAACAAGAAGGATACAATTTCGCCGCATTCAAGTACAACAGCAATGGGAATTTATACTGCTGAAAAAACGTGGTTGGCAGGTATTGGTGAATCGCTATATTTAAAAGAAGATAAATGGCGTGTAAAGGCATTTTTGTTTAAAGGAAATGTCAACTATCAATATTTTAATACCGAAGCAGATAATAATGCTGGTGAATATGAAGATTATTCTAATGATATTGTAATGGCGATGTCTCAAGTACAATACAACGTTTGGAAAAGGTTTTATGCGGGTCTTTATCTCGAATATAATAATACTAAAACCTATTTTACAGCCGATAATGATTCACTTGATATAAAAAAATTGAATAACATTGGTTATGTAATTAGTCAGGATAATAGAGATAATATTCAATTCCCTGCCAAAGGTATTTTTATGAACTTTAAAAATCAGTTTTATCGTGATTGGATTGGCAGTGATAGTGAATTTGTACGTTTTCAAATAAATTACACCCAATTTTTTGATTTAAAAAAAGACCAAAGACATGTATTGTTGGGTCGTTTTAATTCTGAAATTGGTACAGGAGATGTTCCATTTCAAGGACAGTCGGTTGTGGGTAGAGATGATTTAAGAGGATACTCTCAAGGAAAATATAGAGGCAATCAGGTTTATTCACTTCAATCTGAATACCGATGGATGTTTAAAGAATCGAAATTTGGTGTTGTCGGATTTCTTGGTATTGCGTCGGCAGTAGAAAAATTTAATGATATCTTTAGTACAGAGTTATTGCCGGGAGTAGGTGCGGGAGTGCGTTATAAAATTATACCTTCAATGAAAATCAATATTGGTTTTGATGCTGGAATCGGTAGAGACGATTATAGTTTAACTTTCAGAATTGGAGAAGCATTTGGGCGATAAGAATTTTATTTGATGTTGAAATAAATTTAGTTTTAATTTAATATATTTGTGACTGATTAGTCAATCTTTAAATTATGTCTAAAAATGAAATAATTATTAATACTGCACTTCGTCTTTTTGTTGAAAACGGTTTTCACGGTACAGCAACTAGTAGAATTGCCCAAGAAGCTGGGGTTGCTAACGGAACACTTTTTAATTATTTTCCAAGCAAAGAGACTCTTATTGTTTGTATTTACAATAGTATAATGCAAAATTTGGATGATTTTATTATTGAAAGCCTGTCATCACACTCTGTTTCAAAAGAATCTTTCCGTTCGTTATTTTTTGCTTCTTTACAATGGAATTTAGATAATGCGGAAGAATTTCAATATCTACAGCAATTTAAGAATTCACCGTATTCTAAAAAAGCTTCGAAAAATCTAATGATACAAGAAGAACATCCTCTTTATGTTTTAATTCAAAATGCAATAGATTTAGTGCTTTTAAAACCAATGCCTGTTGCGTTTCTGTTTTCTCTTTTTACAGCTCAAATAAATGGTTTGTATGAATATTTTATTTCAAATGAAATTTCAAAAGAAAATCAATTAGTGCTTATAGACGAAACATTTGATCTACTTTGGATAATGATTAAAGATTAATTTAGTTGACTGATTGGTCAGTTTTTTGATATTTGTAATTAATATATTTAAAAAATCACTGTAAATCAGTTATTTATATTTATTAAAAAAATCATTGCTAAATCTAGCATTTTCTTTAATGAGTTTTGTAAAAGGTGTTATTAAAACTATATCTTAATGAAAATTGTATTTTTACATCATCTCCAGTATTTCCTTTTGCAGCAGGAAGATTGAAAACAGGATCCCCAGCAAAATCATTATTATGTCGTTTTCCCCATTGTAATTCTGGTCCAAGTATTAAATTTTTAATTGGTGAATACAATATATTCACACTCGCATATTGGCCTGATTTATATGCAGTTGATAATTGAGCATCGGTCATTTTATTATTCATAACCGAATAACCTATTGCAGAACCTAATTTTGAACTCCAATTAATATTAAAATACGAAACGATTCCAAGAAGCGGAATTGCTTCTCCTGTGATAGGCGTTAGGGTATTATCATATTGTCTTTTGGTTCCAATATCAGCATCAGCATCATTCATATAGTTTTGTATTCCAGCGCCATATGTAAAAGATCCTTGATAAATAATATTTTTGGTTAAATGTAATTTAGTACTTAAGCTTAATCCCCATCCTACAGTACTTCCTGATAAATCATAGGCATCGGTATTAGTATCTTCCCATTTAATACTTCTCACAATTCCTGCTAATTCTAAATATCCCCAAGAATCGGTGTATCGATATTCAGCACTAAGATCTGGTACTGGAAATCTAAATGCGACACCGTCAAGTACAGATGAGTAAACAAATCCTTCGCCATATTGCCCTTTATCTCCAGTAGCTCCTGGGCGTTCTAGAGCAACCGCTAAAGTTTGATGGTCCGTTTCAATAGGTGTATATCGAATTTGAATGTTTCGAACGAAAACAGCTGCATTTGGTCCCATATATTCTATAAGATTTGGATATACTTCCATGTCTGCAAATACACTGTTAGTTTGGCCAACTAAAAATTTGCCCAATTTTGCATAAGCATGACGTAAATGAAAGGTGGTTTCTCCAGCATTTTTCCCAGATCCGAATAAATCAAACTCAAAAACAGTTTTTATTTCTCCTAACGAGGTATTAAAATAATTTTTTATATTCAAAGTAGATTGTCGGACTCCAAAATACACATTCCCTTGGCTTTGGTATTCGTTACCTTCACTATCAAGAATTTTGGTTGGTCTCATTGTGTCGAACCAATCTGGAGCCATTTTCCCAAAATCATAACCAGTATCCATCATTATAAAACCATTAATCTCCATGGTTTTTTCAGGTTCTTTGTCTTGAGCTTTTATTTGAGAAGAAAATAAAATTATTGTCAATACCGAATATGCTACCTTTTTCATAATTTTTAAAGAATAAAATTAAATTATTTGATCTAATTACAAAGGCAATCTGGAAATGCGTAAGATAAATTGATTTCTATTACCAAATTTAACTTTTTTTTGTTAAAAATATTTATTTAGGTAATTAAAATTTTAACATTGTTTTTAAAGTTTATATTTCTATTAACTTGATTATGAATGTAATTTGGGAAACAACCGAGGATTATATATACAGATGTATGAGGAAAGAGTCCGTTTTCGAGTACGGGAGTTATTTAGAAAAAAGGAATGGAGTTGTAGCTTTCAAAATTAATATTTGAGTTTTAATTTTAAAAGAAGCAGAGATTTAGAAAGCAATTTTCATAACAACACATAAAGTTTATGCTATTGCTTTACAATCGAAAAAATTGGGAATAGGGTTTGTTATCGATTAACTACACCCACAATCGCCATTACCGCAGTTTTTATCAGATTTTTTCTTTTTGAAAAAGTACTTTTTAATTAAAAAAGCAACGGCAAAACCAAGGATACAAAAAGCTATAATTTCCTGAATCATGATATTTTAATTTAGAATTTGAAAAGCTATCAAAGCTACAACATAAGCCAAAGCACTCATAAAAGTGAGTTGAATCATAGGCCATTTCCAAGTGTTGGTTTCTTTTTTGGTGATAGCAAGTGTACTCGCACATTGCATGGCAAAAGCATAAAAAAGTAATAACGATATTCCAGAGGCAAAATTAAAAATCTTTTCACCCGTTATTGGATTTACTTCTTCCTGCATTTTACTTTTTATAGTTGCTTCGTTATCGCTATCGCCTACGCTGTAAATAGTCGCAAGTGTACCCACAAAGACTTCGCGTGCTGCAAATGAACTTATTAAGGCAATTCCGATTTTCCAATCATATCCTAAAGGAGAAATGACTGGTTCGATAGCCCTGCCCATAATTCCAATGTAAGAATTCTCTAATTTTTGAGAAGCGACAGCATTTTCGAATTCGACTTTATTTAAAGGCTTTTCAATCATTGTTTCTTTTACAATGGCTTCTGCGTCGTTAAATTTCTTTCCCGGTCCGTATGAGGCTAAAAACCATAAAATAACAGAGATTGCTAATATGATTTTACCAGCTCCAACTATAAATGCTTTGGTTTTTTCTACAACATTAATTCCAACGTTTTTTAATAACGGCAATTTATAACTTGGCATTTCGACTACGAAATAAGTTTTAGTATCCAGTTTTAAAATTTTATTCAAGATATAAGCCGATAGAATCGCAGTTGCAAATCCTAAAACATATAGAAACATCAGTGTTAATCCTTGTAAATTCAAGATGCCTAAAATACGTTGATTTGGAATTACTAATGAAATGATAATAGCGTAAACAGGAAGTCTGGCAGAACAAGTGGTGAACGGAGTTACTAAAATAGTAATTAAACGCTCTTTCCAGTTTTCGATATTTCGAGTCGCCATAATTGCTGGAATTGCACAAGCAGTTCCTGAAATTAAAGGCACAACGCTTTTTCCAGATAATCCGAATCGGCGCATAATTTTGTCCATCAAGAAAACCACACGGCTCATATAACCACTTTCTTCAAGGACGGAAATGAACAAAAACAAAAATGCAATTTGAGGAATAAAAATGATGACACCACCAATTCCGGGAATGATTCCTTGTGAAAGTAAATCAGTTAAAATTCCACTTGGTAATGTTGCAGCAACCCAACTACTTAATGATGCAAACGTGCTATCAATAAAATCCATTGGGATGGTTGACCAGCTAAAAATAGACTGAAATATGATAAATAGTATGGCTAAGAAAATAAAATAACCCCAAAATTTATGGGTTAAAACATGATCTAATTTAGCTCTAAAATCGGTTGCTTGTGAAGCATCTACTTTTAGACCTCCTTTTAAAACTTCATTGATGAACTGATACCGTTTTATTGTTTCTTTTTGCTGTAAACGTTTTAGTTCCGAATGTGATTTCGTAAAAGTGCTTCGAATTTCATTGCGTTCTAAATTCAAAAAGTTAACATCTTGTGTGATAACCAGCCATAATTTATAAACTAATTGGTTTGGAAAAGCGTCTTTTAAATTTTTGAAATAAGCAGGATCAATACTTGATGCATTCAAACACGGTTCGTGCGGAATGGTTTTATAGGAAACAATTAAGTTTTTTAGTTCTTCAATTCCAGAACCTTTGCGGGAACTAACCAAAGCAATTTTGGTTTTTAGATGCTCTTCAAGGTAAGGGATATCAAGCGTAATACCTTTGTTTTCCATTCTATCTGCCATATTAATGACTAAAATTGTTGGAATTTCAAGGTCTTTTATTTGAGTATAAATCAGTAAATTTCTTTTCAGATTTTCAACATCTGTTACTACAACGGCAATGTCTGGATATAATTTGTCATTTTTATTTAGCAAAAGTTCAATAACCACGCTTTCATCCATAGAACTTGCGTTCAAGCTATAAGTTCCAGGTAAATCAAGAATATTGGCTTTTACGTTGTTGGGAAGTTTGCAAAAACCCATTTTTTTCTCAACGGTAATTCCAGGATAGTTTCCTACTTGTTGATTTAATCCCGTAAGCTGATTAAAAACCGAAGTCTTTCCTGTATTTGGATTCCCAATAAGGGCAACATTGATATTTTGGAGACTCATTATAAGTTGGTTTTG
This sequence comes from Flavobacterium sp. WC2509, assembly GCF_052683105.1. Lineage (NCBI taxonomy): Bacteria > Pseudomonadati > Bacteroidota > Flavobacteriia > Flavobacteriales > Flavobacteriaceae > Flavobacterium > Flavobacterium sp. WC2509. The sequence continues at coordinate 2,220,762 of NZ_JBQZFG010000001.1, forward strand.
ATCAGTTCAACTTCAATTTCACGAGCAGTTTCAATACGAATGGCTACATGAGAGCCGTTAATGTCTAAATATAACGGATCTCCTAGAGGAGCAATTTGAAGCAATTGTACTTCATTGCCCGGCAAACACCCCATTTCTAGTAGTTTTAATGGAATTAAATCGATGTCAAATTCTAAGATCGTGGCTTTTTGCCCTTTTTTGAGAGAATGTATCGTTGTTCGCAAAGCTTATTTAGATTAAATTTAGATTGCAAAAATACATTTTTATTTATAATTATATGTGTTACTCCTTTTTTTCATTCTCGCTAAGCCAATTAATATCTTCAATTAGCCGCTGAATTTCTTCTTTTTTAGTACCATCGTAAAAACCTCGTACTCTTCTTTTTTGGTCTACCAATACAAAATTTTCGGTATGTACCATATCATATAGCTCTTCGGGTTTTCCCATTTTTACGGCTAAATATGATTTTCGAGCCATTGTATAAATCTCTTTTTTGTCGCCAGTTACTAAATTCCACTTTGCATCAATAACGCCATACTTTTTGGCGTAAGCTTTTAAGGCAGGTACACTGTCAGTTTCAGGAAAAACGGTATGGGACAGCAACATAACATTTGGTTTGTCTTTGATTGCTTTTTGTACATCGATTAAGTTAGTGGTCATTTTTGGACAAATCGAACCACAGGTTGTAAAGAAAAAGTCGGCTACATAGATTTTGCCTTCGTAATCTTTCTGCGTAATGGTTTTTCCGTTTTGATTGATAAAAGAAAAATCAGCAATTGTATGGTATTTGCTAACGTATTGAACAGTACTGTCCACTAATTCTGGATTTACATCAGCAGGATTATAAATGGGTAATGTTTTATTTGGCTTTAATGCCGAATAGAATAAATACAACGTTACAATAGAAAAAATGGAAACGACTGCGATATAAGTTCTGTATTTTTTGAAAAAAGAAGACATAATTTTAATTTGGTACAAAAATAAAGAAAAAGTAAACCTTTTGAGAATTTAACGGTATTGATTTTTAATGGATTTGATTTGTGATCAAAAACAATTTTAAATAATGGTTATTACTTATTTTGTTTGACTTCTGCTTTTTCGCATCGCATAATTAATGAGATACAATCCAATTAAAGTAACGCTTCCACCAAATATTATAGCGATTGTTAAAGGTTCTCCAAAAATGAATGAGCCTAAAAGTACAGCAACTATTGGGTTTATATAAGCATAGACACTACTTAATTCAGTAGGTAGTTTTTGCAAAGCATAAATAAACGCGATGAAGGTTAGAATTGAACCAAAAATCACTAAATATCCTATAGCCCACCAAGATGCCACTGGAATTTGTGAAAGAGGAATACTAATACCAGTAGCTCCTGTAAAGGCAAAAATTAAAATACTGGAAATGAACATTTGCAATCCCAAACTAAAATAAGGATTGAAACTATTTGCCTTTTTCTTGGTGTATAAAGTACCAAAAGCCCAAGTGATGGTTGCTATTATTGAAAGCATTATGCCAAATTGAAAATCAGGCTGTAAAAAATCCATTAGATGCTCATAAAAAATAACACAAACGCCACCAAAACAGATTAAAATTCCAATTAATGCCAGTCGGGTAATTCGCTCTCCTTTGCAAACACTAATAAACACTATCCATAAAGGAACCATGGCTCCAATGATTGCACCCAATCCGCTACTGATGTATTTTACGCCCCAAGTGCTGAGTCCATTGCTTAATGCAAAATTGAGTAAACTAAGGATTAGAATGGTTTTCCATTGTTTTCCTTTGGGCCACGATGTTTTTTTAAACAAGAAAAAACATAAATATAGTGCCCCAGCAATGAATTGTCTAATTCCCGCAAGTTGTAATGCGGGCATGTGTTTTACGCCTTCTTTGGAGGCTAACCAAGTGGTGCCCCAAAAAAAACTTACCCAGCATAAAGCCAAAATTGGTAATCCAATGTAATTGACTTTTGCTTTAATAGCAGTTTTAATTTTTGATGTCAACTTATAAATTGGTTTTAATAAAAGTATACCCCAAAACAGTTTTAATTTTATCGCTCAAAATGAGTTTTTCAATAGAAGGTTTGGAATGATCAAACGTTGGTAATGGTAAATTTAATTCAGTTGCTTTTTGTGAATAATAGTTTTCTCTCGTGGGATGGAAAGGACTGACAGCATTGAAGGTTTGGTTCCAAGAATCAGTAGCTATAATTTTTAAGATTACACCAATACAATCGTCTTGATGAATAAAGTTGATAGGCGTTTTGGGATTTTCTATATTTTGTTTTCCTGCTAAAAAAGTAATTGGGTTTCGGTCTTCGCCAATGAGTCCGCCAAAACGCAGAATTGTGGTTTTAAAGTGTTTGTTATTTTGCAATAGCATTTCGGCTTCAAGCAATTGTTTACCGCTTTCAGTATCGGGTTTTGGCGTTGATGCTTCTGTAATACTAGCATTGGTTTCACCATAAACAGAAGTCGAACTCACAAAAAGTACATTTTGTATTGTCGAATTTTCTATATACGGAATCAAGGTTTTTATTTTGGCTACAAATACCTTTTCATTCACAATTGTTGCGTTACTATTTTTTCCTCTCAATTGTGGTGGAATATCAATGATCAAAGTTTCACTTCCGTGAAGAAAATCATTTATAGTACCAGTAATTCCTTTGCTGTCAAGCGCCACCAAAAATGGATTAATTCCCATTGTGGTTAATTTTGAAAGTTTTTCTTCGGAAGTAGTAGACCCTTTTACCGAAAAATTTTCTTTAAGTAAGGCTTTCGCCAAAGGCAAACCCAGCCAACCACAACCTAATAGGCTTATTTGTTTCATTCTATCATTAAATTATTTGGCAAAGGAACAAAAATAAACTTGGATGCCGGCTGAAATCAATAGAATTGCATGATTTGAAACAAATTAGTAAGGAGAAAATAATCGATATAATCTGCGTTTGACTTCATTTTAGGTAATAAAAAAAGGTTGTCAAAATTAAATCTTGACAACCTTTTTTAAATAATGGGTATATTTTTATTTGTTTGGCAATTCCGAAGCGCTCATGTCTCTAAGGCTATAATATTTTCCGTCTTTTTTAACGAATAACGTCATATAATTTCCTGAATTTACTAAGACTTGTGTAGAATCGACTACCTTATAGTTACCAATTTCAACAACCTGTTCTCCATCTTTTGCAACAAAGACTTCGGCAGTTGTAAATGAAATTTTATTCCCTTTTGAAATTGTGTCTATGTGGCTTTTCAAATACTGAATTATCGCTTCTTTACCTGTTACCGGTTGGTTATTTTGTGGAAAGGTAATTGCATCATCTGCAAAATAACCTATATTCTTCATAACACCTGCATTGTATGTATCTGCAAACTCATTTTCCTTAGCTTGAATTTCTTCTTTGATTTGGTTAACATCAATCGCAGCAGCTACAGGTTCTTCTTTTTTGCAGGAAATTAATAATAACAAAGCACTCGAAACAATTAATCCTTTACTGAACATCTTTTTCATAACAGTGTTTTTTTCTAATTTAAAGATTGAGTTTTAAAGAGATAAATTTAATATAAAAAAATGTAATCGCGTATGTTTTTGTAATAGAAATTAGATTTTTATAAGGATCCGCACCTATTTTAGGGTTTTGCCAAAAAAATAAATCTAATCTCTTTTAATCTCGTGTCCCACAAATTCTTCCAAAACCGTAAACATTTCATCTACTGTAAGAATTTCGGTATCGGGATGTGATTTTAAGAAATCGGCATTTAATTGCACTAGGTTTTCTTCTATTTCGAAAAAGGTATCGTTGTTCAACAAATCTCTAATTGGGTTCACTCCTTCAAGTTTGCCTTTGAAGAATTTTTCTCTTTTAACACTGCTCATTAATTTCACTTTCTTGCATTGCTGTTGAAACAATTCCAAGTGTTTTTTGGCACCAAGCAATTGCAAACCTTCTTCAATAAGTTCATTTAGTTCAGTATTCCAATGAGAATTATAAACAAATTGAGCAAAATTGCCTTCAGTGCATTGCGATGCGTAATAATCTAAATAATAACTCATCAAGGCATCTTCATGGATCAAATCGTCATCAATTTTTTCCTCGCGCATTAAGTTAATTACCGAAATATTAGAGTTAATAATGTCTTGTGGGTTTTCGCTATTTGCAGCGGTTTCTGAGATAATGATTCTGCCGAATTCCATATGAGTTTATGTTTTCTTGTTTGGTTGCAAATTTCGGGTAAAATAACAATACAAACACAACATTTTTACTTTTGATTGTCTTTCATTCATAAAAAAACGGAAATGACTTTTTAAAGTCTTTTCCGTTTCAAATTGCAGATTTAAAATTAGAATTTGGGACTAGATTTATCTAGTGTAAACCGAGATAGCATTCCCATTCTTTAATTTTAACTCAGAAAGTGTAAGATTAACAATGTCATAAGTAGTAGTTACACCATTTATAACAGTCGTTAATTTACTGTCTGGTCTAGAATAAGTTCCTGACACAGTTGTTAGTGCACATTTACTAACAGTTGAATCATAATCTCCTGAAACTAATGAATTGTTCACGTTAAAGGTAAGGAAATCATGGTCGCAACCAGCTACGTTTTGTGGAGGATCAGCCAATGTTTCTACACCATTCACATTGGTGCCCACTTTGACAATATTCCATTTTCCTTCTATTGGAGCTATTGTATCTCCTTCGTTTTCATCGTTAGAATTACAAGACGCTGTAAATAATCCGATACTTAATGCTAATGCTAATACTATGCTTCTAGTTTTCATGGCTCATTTTTTTAAAATTAATAATGGCTAAATTACCTTTAGAGTGCCTGAAAACTATTACATAATTTTTGAAAACAGTTACATTATTTTTTATAAGAGTTTAAAAATGTATCCATAATAGATTAGTTAATCTATTGAAAAACAACTTTGTTTGGATAAATATTTTTAATTATTTGGGTTAATTCTTCTGGTCTTTGTGTTCCGACTACTATTCTTTCTCCGTTTTTTAGTTCAATCGCTAACCCCATGTTTCCTTTGATATTATAGACAGTTCCATACGAAGTGAACAATCGGATTCCGTAACCTACAAACTTGTACTTTATAACTGTGGCTGATTTTACATCGTCCCAATTAAATGTTTTTTTTACCAAAGGAATAAACTTGATGCGTATTTCTTTTTGATCAATTTCTGTTTCTAGTTTCATGTACCAAAACAAAAATAGGATTCCAAACGGAAGTATTGTAAAGATGATTTGCCCCAAGTTTGACATTATTTCATCGCCAAAATTTTTCCCTTCGATAAACTTTTTAAAAAATCCATACGCTTGGAAAAGTGCAATTCCAATTAAAATCAACCATAACCACCATTGAGTAAACTTTTGTTTTTCTTTAAATTCTGATTCCATTGTTTTGTTTATAGGTTAGTGTTTCAAATAAAGATAGTTATAACTTATTTCTAATTATCAGTTCATTAAGTTCTTACTGTGTTTTATTCAATATTAAACAATCTAAATATATAGGAAAGTTCATAAACAATAAATAATGATACTAATAGAGTATGAAAGACTTTGTTATGCACTTTTATGGCTAATAGACATAAAATAATGTGAGTGAAGATCCGCAGATAATATTCGGTTTCATTGTATAAAAAGTAATCTCCACCTTTAATGGCTGTGTCAATTAAATCAGCTCCAAAACTGATTGCTAAAATAGAAAAAAACCATTTTTTCCGAGAATAGAAATACTCTTCGTAGCCGCTGTAATCATTCAAATCATCTGGATAAAGAATTGCAGACATCAAGTAAAAGATGAGAATATAACAAATGATAAAAAAATAATCACCAAAATACCATTCCTTGATTAGTTTCAGATTAAACTCCCACCACCAAAAATGGATAATCAGCAAAAAAACATAAAACACCCAGAGCGAGTGTAGAATGTAGATTTTTTTTCTGCCAGGATGCTGTATAAAATTCACAGATCCTTTAATAAGATGAGTTAGACTTAAACCGAGAATAATCCCAATAATTGATTTGATATGCGTAAACTGTTCCATAAAAAGGCGTTACTATTTATAGCAATTTAAAGTTAACTTAATTAACTACATAACAAACACTTGACTTATTATTTTTTTAATTTTTCAATAAACCAAAAGAAGCCGTATTTATAAAAAATAGGGCTTCTTTTGGTTTTAATAGAAAACAGAATTTTAGCTTGTTTTCATTGGAGGTAAATCAAATGCGATTGAATCGTGTTCGAAGTTATTACGGTGCGAACCATCGCAAAAAGGTTTGTTTGAGGATAATCCACAACGGCAAAGTCCTAAAGCGGCTCTTCCTTGTAGATTGTATAATTTTCCGTCGGGATCCATTATTTCGAAATCACCTTCTATTTTTATAGATCCGTTTTTGTTAACGATTAGTTTTGTCTTGCTCATAAAATTGTTTGATTTTTTGAGCAAAGGTTGCAAAATATATTTTTAAGGTTGAGTGTTGATTTACGCTTTTTTGTGTTGTGGCACTAGTTTAAATCAATTCTATTTAGATAATTTTTTTTCAGTTTCAAACGCAATAATGATTATTTAGTATCCGATTTGTTATCGTTCTTTTTCTGATTGATTTTTGCAACTAAAGCTTTCAAAAGCAATGCTTTTTCTTTTTTCTCTTCCTGAAGTTTAGCTTTTTTTCGATTAAGCAATTTGGTGTGTAAAGCCTTATTTTTCGTGTTTTTTTCAGGTCCTTTTGCCATGATTTCTAATCTTTAAATAATTGTATCGCAAAGATAACAAATTGCTAATTGTGATTTCTCCGTCGCTCTCAAAAGTATAGTGGACTGGTAAAGAAACAACACACATTGAATAAAACGAAATGTCCTAGCCCCGATAGCAGTGAAAATCCTTTTTGTTTTTTCTTTAAAAACAAAAAGATTGCAACGAATAGCGGGATTAGCTCCTAATAAAAACCTTTAAACTCTCAATTCTATTGCTTATTTTTGCACCCAATAAAATTGAAACATGATACAGAATCCAGAAAGATATACGATTACGGCGGCTTTGCCTTATACTAACGGACCGATACACATTGGGCATTTGGCGGGGGTTTACGTACCAGCTGATATATATTCGCGTTACTTGCGTTTGCAAAATCGCGATGTATTGTTCATTTGCGGAAGCGATGAACACGGTGTGGCTATTTCGATGAAAGCAAAGAAAGAAGGCATTACACCGCAGGAAGTAATCGATAAATATGACGGAATTATTAGAAAATCATTCTCGGATTTTGGAATCGCATTTGATAATTACTCTAGAACTTCGGCTAAGATTCATCACGATACGGCTCAAGAATTCTTTAAAAAATTATACGACAACGGAGACTTTATCGAAGAAGTTACCGAACAATTGTATGATGCAAAAGCAGATCAATTTTTGGCAGACCGTTTTGTTACGGGTACTTGTCCAAAATGTGGTAACGAAGAAGCATATGGAGATCAATGTGAGAAATGTGGTTCAACATTAAATGCAACTGATTTAATCAACCCAAAATCAACTATTACGGGAGAAACTCCAATTCTTAAAGAAACGAAACACTGGTTTTTACCTTTGGATCGTTATTCAGATTTTTTAACTGAATGGATTTTGGTTGGACATAAAAATGACTGGAAACCGAATGTTTATGGACAAGTAAAATCGTGGATTGATGGGGGATTAGAACCTCGTGCGGTAACCCGTGACTTGGATTGGGGAATCGATGTTCCCGTTGAAGGTGCTGAAGGAAAAAAATTATACGTGTGGTTTGATGCACCGATTGGATATATTTCGTCCACCAAAGAATGGGCTCAAAGAGAAGGAAAAGACTGGACGCCTTACTGGAAAGACAAAGGAACTAAGTTGATTCACTTTATTGGAAAAGATAATATTGTTTTTCACTGCGTGATTTTTCCAGCGATGCTAAAAGCTGAAGGGAGCTATATTTTACCAGACAATGTGCCTGCAAATGAGTTCTTGAATTTGGAAGGAAATAAATTATCGACTTCTAAAAACTGGGCGGTTTGGTTACACGAATACTTGGAAGAATTTCCAAATCAGCAGGATGTTTTACGTTATGCTTTGACATCTAACGCTCCAGAAACTAAGGATAATGATTTTACCTGGAAAGATTTTCAGGCGAGAAATAACAACGAATTGGTTGCAATTTTTGGAAATTTCATTAATCGCGTGGTAGTTTTAACCAATAAATATTACAACGGAATTGTGCCTCAACCAAATGAATTTTCAGAAGTTGATGAAGCTACTTTGACCGAATTGAAAGCGTATCCAGCTGTAATTTCAAGTTCATTGGAAAGATACCGTTTCCGTGAAGCGCTTGGCGAAATGATGAATGTGGCCAGACTTGGAAACAAATATCTAGCCGATGAAGAGCCTTGGAAAATGATTAAGACAGATGAAGAGCGTACAAAAACTCAAATGTATGTTGCTTTGCAAATTGCTGGTGCTTTGAGCGTTTTATGTGAACCGTTTTTACCGTTTACTGCTGCAAAATTGATAAAGACCTTGCAGTGCAACGTCTCTACATGGAACGATGTGGCAACAAAATCAGATTTGATTCCTGCGGGACACCAAATTGGTGAAGCCGAATTGCTTTTTTCTAAAATTGAAGATGAAGAAATTCAAAAACAGATAGACAAACTAGAAGCGACTAAAACAGCTAATATTGCCGAAAACAAAAAAGCAGAACCTCAAAAAGATTTGATTCAGTTTGAAGATTTTGCTAAAATGGATATTCGCGTGGGAACAATCCTTGAAGCGGAAAAAATGCCAAAAGCCAACAAGCTTTTAGTTTTAAAAGTTGATACTGGAATCGATGTCCGCACAATTGTTTCGGGTATTGCTGAGAGTTTCAAACCAGAAGATATCATTGGAAAACGTGTTTCTGTTTTAGTGAATTTGGCACCAAGAGCATTGCGCGGTGTAGAAAGTCAAGGAATGATTTTAATGACAACCAATGCCGAAGGGAAATTAGTTTTTATAAATCCTGATGCTGATGGTGTTGGAAATGGAGTGACGATAAATTAAAATTTTTTTATCATATATGCGTAGAGACGTTGCAGTGCAACGTCTCTTTTGTTTAGATTAATAAACCAGATTAAGACACCTAACGTCTCTATATTATTAAATGTGAGTATTTTGTTTTTGTAAAACATATAGAAAAATATTACATTCGTTATTATCAACAGCTGAGACGTTGCAGTGCAACGTCCCTACGAAAATGGAAACGAAAATAATATGAACGTAAAATTCCAAAACAAATACCGCATTTCTTCTACACGATTGAAAAATTGGGATTATGGTCAAAATGGGGCTTATTTTATAACGATATGCACTAAAAACAAGAAACATTTTTTTGGCGAAATTGTATCTGCTAATGGTGAAAATGAGATGCAATTAAATGAGATTGGAAAGATTGCGGATACATTTTGGGCAGAAATTCCAAAACATTTTCCATTTATTGAATTAGGGAATTACGTGGTTATGCCAAATCATGTTCATGGAATATTGATTATTAATAAAACCAATGTTGTTGATGACAATGTAGAGACGTTGCATTGCAACGTCTCCGTGGATGTGAAGACGTTGCAATGCAACGTCTCTACACACAACAATTCTACACATGATGATTATATACAGGACGAAAAGACGTTGCAGTGCAACGTCTCTACGGTGGGTAACGGAATAAAAAACGAACACATGACAAAAATTTCGCCAAAATCTGGGACAATTTCAACTATTTTGCGTTCTTATAAATCGGTCGTAACCAAACACGCACATTACATTCATGCTGATTTTGAATGGCAAGAACGTTTTCACGATCATATCATCCGTAGTTCTGAATCGTTTGAAAGAATTCAAAATTACATACAAAACAATGTAACAAATTGGAAAGAAGATAAATTTTACAATTAAAAAGCATCATCAAAATACACATAGAGACGCTGTACTCTAATGTCATCATAATTTCAAAACTGCCATCTAATAAAATGAAAATCACAAAACCAAGATTAGCCTTAATCTGCGGAATACTTTGCATTTCAATTTTCCCGATATTGATAAAATTGCGTTTGGCTTCGGGCTTAATTTCAGCTTTTTACAGAATGTTTTTTGCGGTTATTTTGCTTTTGCCTTATGTGCTTTTGACCAAAAAATTTAAACTTCCAACTTTAAAATTGACACTTTTAGCTGGTTTATGCGGCATTTTATTTGCTTCTGATGTGGCAGTTTGGAATATCGCCATTCAGGATTCAAGCGCTACACAAGCATCATTATTGACTAATTTATCTCCACTTTGGGTCGGAATTGGTTCTTTTTTGTTTTTAAAATCAAAACCTGCAGCGAACTTTTGGATCGGAACGGTTGTTTCATTATTAGGAATGGTAACGTTGGTTGGTTTTAGTTTTTTTATGGAATTGAATTTTGATCAGGCTTTTCTGTTTGCGGTTCTGTCCGGAATTCTATATTCGATTTATCTTTTGGTAAGCAAAAATGTGCTTTCAGAAGTTGACATTTTATCATTCATGGTCATAAGTTTGTTGGCATCAAGCACTTATTTAGGAATCCTTTGTTATTATTTGAATGAATCTTTTACAGGATTTTCTACTACTGGATGGTTTGTATTTGTACTACAGGCTGTAATTTGCCAATTGTGTGCATGGCTTTCGATTAGTTATGCTACACAACACATGCGTACAACGAGAGTTTCACTCAGTTTATTAAGTCAGGCAGTAATTACTTCAATATTAGCATGGTTATTTTTGGAAGAAAAAATAACTTTACAAATGATTATCGGTGGAATTATTTTACTTTTCGGAATCAGGATTACCTTTTACAATAAAACAATTTCATTGAAGACATTCTTGAAAAGTAGTAATTCGTAGCTGAAAAAAACAAACATTAGAAAAAAATATTTTTACAATATGTTAGACAAAAGCAAAATTCAAAATTTAAAGGTTATTGGCTTCGATGCCGACGATACTCTATTTATCAACGAAACCTATTTTGAAGAAACGGAGAAAAAATTCTGTGGTTTGATGGAAGATTATCTTTCACATCAAGGAATTTCGAAGGAGCTATTCAAAATTGAAATCGACAATCTCAAATTGTATGGCTACGGAATCAAAGGATATATTCTTTCGATGATAGAAGCAGCAATGACGATTTCGAACAATACGATTCCCGTTGAGGTTGTTGAAAAAATCATTCAATACGGAAAAGAATTACTCGAAAAACCCATCGTTTTATTAGATGGTGTTGAAGAAACTTTGGAAGCTTTGCATGGCAAATACAAATTGGTAGTAGCTACCAAAGGAGATTTACTGGATCAGCGTCGAAAATTACACAATTCGGGTTTAGGGGATTATTTTCACCATATCGAAGTAATGTCAGACAAACAGGAAGTGGATTATTTGGATTTGATTAAACGTCTAGAGATTAAACCCGAAGAGTTTTTTATGATTGGTAATTCCTTAAAATCAGATGTTTTACCTGTTTTAGCCATTGGAGGACATGCTGTTCATATTCCTTTTCACACGACTTGGGCGCATGAAAAAATTGATCATAAAGTAGAACACAAAAACTTTAAAGCATTCGAAAAAATAATCGAAGTTTTACCGTTATTAGAATTGTAATGTGCTTTTTAAAACATTTTGAACCTAGTTAGAATACTTTTTATTTAGTATTTTAGCTAGGTTTTAGACTTAAAACATTCCCCTTAAACACTAAAAAATGAAAACGCTTTTAGAATTGGACAATTGGAATCGAAAGGAACATTTCCTTTTCTTCAAGCAAATGCAGGAACCTTTTTTTGGAGTAACCATAAACATCGATTGCACCAAAGCGTATACAACATCCAAAATATTAAAAACGTCTTTCTTTATTTATTATTTGCATAAAACGTTGGTAGCCGTAAATGCTTTTGAAAATTTTCGATATCGTATTGAAAACACTCATATTTATACCTACAACAGAATTGACGGATCGGCAACCATAAGTCGTGCCGATGGTACTTTTGGATTTTCTTTGATACAATATCATTCTGATTATTCAATTTTTGAACAAAGCGCGATGATAGAAATTGAACGCATTCAAAATACAACAGGCTTATTTACACGGGAATTTAATGAGGATAATCTCATTCACTTTTCGGCAATTCCCTGGCTCAATTTTACGTCGCTTTCTCATGCTCGAAATATGACTTTTCCAGATAGTTGTCCTAAAATTTCATTTGGCAAAATGACGGTGACCGAAGAGGGTAAACGAACCATGCCTATGTCTATTCATGTGCATCATGGATTGATGGACGCCATGCACGTAGGACAAATGGTAGACTATTTTCAAGAGATAATGAATCAATGATTTTTAAAATATAAAACGGAACAATTTTTGCTGATTCTTACAGAAACAATCTTATACTCAATAAGGACATGAAAAAAATCATTCTTTTTTTTATACTAATCCAAAGCTCTTTGATTTTTAGTCAAACTGTTTTGGCGACTTACCCATTGGAACTCAAGAAAGCCAAAGAATTCAAACAAATTATCAATGCCGAAAATATATCGACTCACGATTTATTTGTGTTTGCGTCTGATAAAGAAAACCTCACGATTCTAAAATACAATTCTGCTTTGTTTTTGTCCAATCAATATTCATTGCCAAGACCTGATATAAGCTACAAACAAATCGTAGGATATAGTTTTAACACTGAAGGAAACCCAACGCTGTATTGGTCAAACCAAGAATTGAATAAAATACTGGCAGTACAATATGATTTGAATACCAAATCTACAAGTAGTATTCTCAATTATGATTTGCAATTTTTTAACCAAACTGTTATTACTCGATTTCAAGAAAACAACGCTTTTTATATACTTGCAAAAAAGGAATTTGAAGAAAAGTTAATATTATATGTTTTTAAAAATGGGACAAAAGAAGAAAAAACATTGGATTTCACTTCTTTTAGATTTAAAAACAGTAGAAATAAAGCTATAAAATTTAGTCAAATTCTGGATGCTCTTCCCGTTGAAAAAATAGAAACAAGTCAATTCAATCCATTATTCAAAGGTGCGCAAAAAACAAAATTATACGTCCTCAAGAACCGATTTCTGCTCACATTCGATCATAATGACAATGAAACACAAGGATTTGATATTGATCTTGCCACTTTTGAAATTCAGGAGAAAAATTTTTCGAAGGCGTCAACTAAAAATTATGTAAGTCTATCCAATTCCTATTACCATGAAGGTAAAATATATCAGCTTAAAGTTAATGCTGATGAATTGTTGTTTGAAATAAAGGATTATAAAACAGCAGAGACTATCAAAAGTAGTCTAGTTTCGAAAACGGATACGATTCCGTTTAAAAGTTCGCCTTTGATGCTACAATTGGATGGACAAAAGCCAAAAGAATTTAAAAACACCGCCAAGTTTTTGAATCAATTAGTGAATTTGGACGTAGGATTGACAGTTTACAAAACTTCTAACTCTATTTTGATTACTTTGGGCGGAACAGGTATTATTCAATTTACAGATGTTGTAAATTCATTGACTAGTAGTAATCAATTCAATGGTGATTTAATGTACCGTGAAGTACCAACTACAGTCTATTTCGAAAGTGTATTTGATAAAAAATTAGATCATCTCAAGAAAAGTCAAGATCCCCTTGCTGTTGATTTTATTTCAGGCTTTGAACAAGAACATCTTGAAGTAACCTTGCCAAGTATTATTCGTTACAAAAACTACTATATTTTGGGTTATTATGATAGTTACACCAAACAATATACCATGCGTAAGTTTATTGATGGATTTGAGCGTACTTTTTAGTGTCAAATCCATCAATCTCATTAAATCATAATTGTAGAATAGTTAATTCTCGCAAAAAGATCCTATTTGTTGCAAATGTCTTTCCGTTTGGTATTTGTTGAAGTTATCCCATTTTGGAGCAAAATTTGATTTTTTCCCGCACATGGAATCCAAACAAACATTATTGTCTTTGTATTTATCGTGCAAAACAGCCAGAATTTTGAAGAAAAAGGCATCAAGCATTATGATGGTATTAAATTCAGCTTTTAGTGCGTTATAATTGCTGTCTGATGGGTTTAATAATTGTAATAAATCTAAGACTTCGTTCTTTTCTTCCTCATTAATTTCGGTTAGATAACCAAATTTTAATGTTTTAAAAACTAAATTATTCCAAGCCACACTGTCGTGTCCCCACTTGACATTAGGCAGGTTCAATGAATGCTCGCATATTAAGATAATAGAAAAAAGAACATCGTTTAAATAAGTTGCAGGAAATTCATCAAAGCTTCTGAATTCAAAACCACTTTGGTACATTTTTTCCTGATTGAAATCGAGACCAACTTCTGGAAGTAATTCATATTCCATATCTGCTTCAATTTGGTCGCGCCACCAGATGTTTTCTTCTTTTTCAAATTTTAGCAGTTTTCTAAAATCATCTACTTTGTAGGTTAGAATTTTTCCTTTTGGCATCGCTTTATTAAAAGTGCCAACTCCAATATAGCGTGACATAGCGTTTCGCATAGAACCCAATGTGAATTTCTTATCCAGACTATATTTATCGCTTATCACACCCATAATATCAGGACTTCCTAGCGTAGCTATAAAAAACGGCTCAAACCATTGCAATAAATAAATAGCATTGGAATGTGTTTTTTCAAAATCCTTATAATCAACAATCCTACTATCTTCTGTTAATGAAGGCAACGTAATATGAAAATGATAGGTTCCATTGTTAAACAAAACAAGATTTTCCTGATTCGTCATAAACATATTAAGGCCATTGTTGTAATCCGGAAAGTTTAGCTTTCCATTTAATACAGCCGATTCGTTGATAGTATCTAGAAATAACTTTTTGGTCGCTTTTAGTTCTTTACAAGAATCTTCAATCGTTCTGTTTTCAAAATATTTGGTTACAAATTCAATAGAATCACCATCAAAATGTACAGATCCCATCGTTTTATTTCTTTGGGTAATCATACTTTGAATGTTGTATGGCTGTTCTTCAAGGAAAAGTTCCATAATGGATTTTCCTAGATATTCAGGGTTTTCGAGCGGCTGCGGAGTTGTTCCATCAATCTCAATATCATTCGTTACTGACTTTATAGCCGACAGCATTTTGTGTTGGTAGTTTATATCGAGTTTTTCCAGCGAATGGCTATTAATCATTCGGCTCACGGTATAATTTTGATTTAAGCCAAAAGCCTTTTTTAATAAAGGGGCAAGACTTTCGGGTTTATAACATTTTCTATAATCAATACTGTATTTTTCAAAACCAATTTTTTCTTGTATAAATTCACCAGTAACTATAAGGGATTCTTCAAATTGCATGTAGGTTTCGTTTTCTAATCCAATTCCCCAATAATATTTTTTGTTCTGATTGTCTTTCATTTATACTAATTTTCTTTTTTTATGGTTAATGACTTTTAATTTAGAAATGCGGATGCCATTTATTTGAAATCAAACAAAAGGGTTTGTAACGGATTTACATCCATTAAAATAATTTTCTTTTACTCTTAAAATACAGGGTTTTATATTTTCAGTCTCAGAAATTTTGTACTTGAACCGACTGAATGATTGATAAAAAGTCAAATTTTATAAAGGTCTTATAAAATTTTTGTTGTTTTTTAATTCCTTTTATATCAATAATTTAAGAAGATGAATAGG
The DNA here is from genome assembly GCF_052683105.1 of Flavobacterium sp. WC2509. Lineage (NCBI taxonomy): Bacteria > Pseudomonadati > Bacteroidota > Flavobacteriia > Flavobacteriales > Flavobacteriaceae > Flavobacterium > Flavobacterium sp. WC2509. Next base: position 2,236,495 of record NZ_JBQZFG010000001.1, read on the forward strand.
CTGATTAAAGCTTTTACAATCCTTGTTTTTTCCAAGTTGCAAAAGTAGGTTATTATTATGGTATTTGCAACTGCCTAAAGTGTTGAAAATCAAATAATAATATTAAAATTAATTTTATAATAGAAATCAGCTGTAAATCAGTGCTAAATGTTTTACAAAATGATTAATTGTTTTGTTTTATTCGTGATAATAAAAGACATGAGAAGAATATAATTCATCATTCCACCAATCTTTTCTAACTTCCGAAAAATAGTTGTAATTTAATATTCCCGCCTGTGATTGCAGTGGATATAATACCGTTTCGTTTTCTCTATATGCTTTATGAGAATCCGTTTCTGGAACAACAGGAACGATATGTCCAGAGAGTCCTTTTATTTTTCTTTTGGCGCAAATAATCCCAACTCCTCCATTAGCGTTGACTTTATTTTGAATTTCTTCGACAGTAAACATTCTTTCCCAACCAAAATGATTTCCCCATTCTAAAAACCAATCATGTATAGCACTTGAATAAATTCGGTCCACAGTTTTTTCAAAAATGGCGTTGACTTCTTGCCCTTGCTTTATTTTTTCCAAGGATTCGTCTGTCCACCAAACCGTGGGCAAATACACTTTAGAGAAATGGCAAAAATCATAAGCGTAAACATTGCAATAAGTATCTTCTGGTGTTCTTTGGTATCTGACGTTTTTTTCAACATCTAATTTTTCAATGAGTTGAGCGATACTTTCTCGTTTGGTTTTTGTGGAAGTTAAATCTCTAAAAAGAATGCTTAAATCGTCAATAGGATTTTCTTTCTTTTCCATAGAATCTAAACGGGATTCGGAATCTGGAAATAAATCGGCTTTCAGTATCTGATGCTGAGGTAATGCCTTTGCTGATATATCTTTATCCATTTTGACTGCTTAAAATTAATTGCCTAACACAATCTAAATTGATTATTGACTGGTGTTTCTAAATAATAAAAAGTAAAAATAAGGTTTTACCTTTTCTTAAACATTTTTTAAAAAGATAAATTATAGAAAATAAATTTTGTTTTGACTTCTATTAGAGAAAATGGTGTTGATTATAAGGTAATTAGTTGTTTTCTTTATTAGTCTGCGCTTCCAAATTAGAATTGATAGTATTAACCACTAAATCATCGACTGAAACTGCCCGGCTGATGTGACCCAAAAGAGTCTCCAGATTTTCGGAACGCAAGATGTCCCGAACTTCGGAGCGGGCTTCAGCAATTTTTAAGGAGATGTTTTTGGCTTCCAAATCGATAAAGAGTTGTTTTAAAAATCGTGCTCCAGTAATATCAATGCGTGGAGAAGAGTTGAGATCCAGTATTACAGCTTTAAACGAATCGGATTCACTATTGATTTTTTTCCATATTTGGTCTTTGATATATTCAACATTAAAATAAAATATGGAGGATTCAATTCTAATAAGTAATATTCCTTGAATACTTTCATTGTCGGGATGACGTTCTATGTCTGTGTAGCGTTTGGTGTTTGGTATTCTCCCCAAAAAAGCAACATTTGGTCGGGAGGCTTCTTTTATTAATAGTAATAAAGTTATTATTGCTGCGAGTAAAACACCAGTTAATATTCCCCAAATGAGCACACCAATTAATGCAATCATGGCAACGTAAAATTCCTTTTTGTTTATTTTATAAAGATGTTTGATTTCTTCTAGATCAAAAAGTCCTCGGATAGCTACCAATACAATGGAAGCTAAAATTACGGTAGGCAAATTTTGTAGAAACCCTGTTAAAAATAATAAACATAAGGCAATAGTACCAGACGCAAAGAGTAAGGATATTGTTGTTTTTGCCCCAGCAGTATCGTTTACAGCAGACTGTGATAATCCACCAGCTACTGGATAACCTTGTCCAAAAGCAACGGCAGCATTGGCCACTCCAAGTGCCAGTAATTCTTGACGGGCATTGATGATATATCCGTTTTTTTGTGCTAATGTTCTTGCTGCCGAAACACTTTCAATATAGGATAATAAGAAACAAGCCAAAGCTAGCGGTAATACACCATCTACATCTTTAATACGTAATGTTGGCAAATGAAGTTGAGGTAATCCTGTTGGAATCACTCCAACGGTTGTAAATCCATGAGAAGCTAAGGAGGTTGTTGAAATGAGTACAATGGATACGATTACAACCAGTATAGCGACAGGTCGTCCTGGTGCTAATTTGTCTGCAACTAGTAGAATGATAATTGCGATAATGCCAAAAAGAAAAACACTGATGTTAGTATCAGGCAGTTGATGAAAAAGGGTAATTATACTATCCATAAAGTTTTTGCCTCCTCCTTTTACTCCAAAAAGCTTGGGTAATTGTGTTAAGCCAATAGTTATGGCTGCACCTGCTTTGAATCCGACCAAAACGGTTTCGCTAATAAAATTTATAATGCTACTCAATCTCAATAGATAAGCGAGTATGGCTAAGCCCGAAAAGACTAAAGCTGTTAGCGATGCAATATCAGCCCAGCGCTGTGTGTCGCCATTGGCCATAGTAGCGATTGTAGTGCCAATCAATAATGAAATTGCCGATGTTGGACCAATAGCCAGTTGTTTGCTGGTACCTAATAGGGAATAAAATAATCCACCAATGAGATAACCATAAATTCCATATTGTGGTGGCAATCCTGCTAGTGTAGCGTATGCCATAGATACGGGAATTCCATAAGCGGCTAAAGTAATGCCGGCAATAAAGTCTTTTTTTAAGTCTTCTGTTTTGTATTCTTTACTCCAATTTATAATTGGAAATAATTTAGAAATCATAATTTAGGATTTAGTCTTCTTCGTTTAGCAATGCCCTTTTGATTTCTTGCAATTCAGCTATTTTTGCTTCACTTACTTTTGGATATTCTAAATCTAGCTCTTCCAATGCTGTGATAACTGCAGATGCAACAGCAATACGGGCATATGATTTATTATCTGCAGGAATTACATACCAAGGTGATTTTTTGGTAGAAGTATTTTTTATTAATTCTTCATAGGCATCCATATAATCATTCCAATATCCTCTCTCTTTAGCATCAGCAGCACTAAATTTCCAGTTTTTATCTGGGTTGTCTACACGCTCTATAAAACGTTCTTTTTGCTCTTTTTTAGAAACGTTAAGGAAAAACTTGATGACAATAGTTCCGTTTCTATGCAAGTATTTTTCAAAATTGCGAATGTCTTCAAAACGATCTTCCCAAATATCTTTGGTGAATAATTTTTCTGGGAGTTTTTGGCTTTTTAGAATTTGTTCATGCACGCGAACGACCAAAACTTCTTCATAATAAGAACGGTTAAAAATGCCAATGCGCCCTCGTTCGGGTAAATGCTTTTGGCAGCGCCATAAAAAATCATGGTCTAGATCCTCAGAACTTGGAGCTTTAAAAGAAAATACTTGGCATCCTTGCGGATTAACGCCTGACATGACGTGTTTGATAGCTCCATCTTTGCCCGCAGCATCCATAGCCTGAAAAATAAGTAGTACCGACCATTTGTCCTGTGCATATAGTACATCTTGCAGAGCTGCCAAAGCTTCGACACCTATTTCTAAAGTTTGTTTTACTAGTGGTTTTCCTTCCTCGCCTAAATTAAAACTGGCTTTGGTTTCATAATCTTTTAGTTTAAAGCCATTTCCATCACCAACACAATATTGCTTGGAAAATTTTTTAGCTTTTTGAACTAATTCTTTTTTGCTTAAAGAGCTTAAATCTATTAGCTTTTCTTCAAAGTCATTCTGTTCTTTTTTATTTGATTTTGACATGATCCCGAAATTTAATGTTAATGAAAGACTATTGTTATTTGAAAAGGAATAATTTTTTTATCGTATTAATAACTTAATGAATTAATAATGAACTAATTTAGTGAAAAATCAATTACAGGGATTATTTTTAATAAAAAAACACTTTGTACTTCTATTAATGCGATTAAGCCAAAACTGGTATTTTTAAAATTAAATTGAGTTTGTCAAAAAAACCTTTAAATCTGTTTCTTATGTAATGTGGGAAGCTTAGTGCCAACCACTGTGGGATTTTTCTATAAAATCATTAATTTTGGTTCTTTAGGACTAATTGGGTAAGTAAAATTATTTTTTTTGTAATTATTTAAGAGTTATTCGTAGGCTTTTTGTAATTTAGACCAGATTTTAAGGCTTTTAATGTGTTTTTTATTTCTATTAATTTTAATGATAATTTTATGAATGAATTTAAAAAGAATAAGATATTATTTTTTGTTATTGCTTTTTCTACTTTATTGATTTCCTGTAAAAAGGAAGCGGCTCCAGAAGCTAAGCCTCTTGAAATTTCAGTGGTAAAAGTGCTGCAGCAAGATGTTAGATTAGAGTCTGGATTTACGGGGCAAACTTTTGGACAATCAGATATTCAGATCAATCCTAGAGTTGACGGTGTGATTGAGAGCCTTAATTTTAAAGAAGGAGCAGTGGTTGCCAAAGGAGAATTGTTATACACAATTGATCCTTTACCATATAAAGCTAAGCTGAATGAGGCCGAAGGTTCATTGGCTGAAGTACAAGCGAGAATGGCAAAAACCAAATCAGATTATGATATGATGGTTCCGTTAGCAAAAATAAACGCAGTTAGCCAAAGGGAATTGATAGGGGCGAAAGCAGCATACAATGCTTCTGAAGCGTCATTAAAAGCAGCAAAAGCCAATTTGGAAAATGCAAAAATCGAATTAGGATACTGCAGAATTTTAGCTCCAATTTCTGGATTAATAGGGATTTCAAAAGTAAGAGTAGGGGACTATGTGCGTCCAGGAGCAGCTTCTGTTTTAAATACAATTTCTGATTTAGGCGATGTAAGGGTTCGTTTCACAATGAGTGAGCAAGAATACCTTCGCATCTTTAGAGAAATCAGCAAGAAAAATTCTTCTTTAGTAGGAGCAGGAAAATCAGTTTCATTAGAATTGTCAGATGGTTCTATTTATCCACAGACAGGAAAAATCAGTTTTGCTGACAGACAGATAGATCCAACAACTGGAGCAGTTACTTTTGAGGCATCATTTGCAAATCCTGACAGATTGCTTCGTCCAGGCCAATTTGTAAAAGCAAAAGTAGTTACGGATGTCCGTAAAAACGCAATCATAATACCGCAGCGTTCTGTAATTGAAATGCAGGGTATCTTCCAGGTTTATGTAGTGGACAACAATAATAAAGTGGATATGAAAATAATCCAAGTTGGTCCATCTTACAAAGACTCATATATAGTTACTGAGGGATTGACAGCCAATGATAAAGTAGCTATGGGCGGCACGTCCTTATTAAAAGCAGGAAGCGTTATAACTCCAAAAATTATAGACTGGACTCCAGGAAAAGCAGAAAATTAGTCATTAATGACCAAATAACAATTTAGAAACATCATTTATGGGAGAATTTTTTGTTAGAAGACCAATTGTAGCAATAGTAATTAGTATCATAACTGTGATACTAGGATTGCTTGCATTGCAAAAGACACCAATATCACAATATCCGGATATCAACCCACCAGTTGTAAAAATCACAACTACTTTTACCGGAGCTAACGCTTTGAATGTTGAGCAGGCTGTGGCAACACCAATTGAGCAAAAGGTAAATGGAGTAGAGCAAATGCTTTACATAAAATCGACAAATACATCAGATGGTGCTTGTACTATCGAGGTAACTTTTGACGTAGGAACTAATTTGGATAATGCTAATATGCTTACCCAAAACCGTCAGGCGCAGTCAGCTCCTTTTATGCCTTCGAGCGTAAAGCAACAAGGGGTTGTTGTAAAAAAATCATTGTCGTTCCCGATGATGCTTTTTACTCTTACCTCAAACAATCCTAAGTACGATTCAAAATTTTTGAATAACTATGCTAATATCAACATTGTAGATCAATTGGCACGTATCAAGGGAGTTGGAGAAGTTTCCCTTTTTGGGGGAAGTGATTATTCTATGAGGGTTTGGCTAAAGGCTGACTTAATGAGTAAACTGGGTATTACTGTTGATGATGTTAAAAATGCCTTGAACGCTCAAAACATGATTAGCCCTGGTGGGAAATTTGGCGCAGAGCCTACTCCATTAGGAACTGATTTTACGTATGGTGTTACGCTTCAAGATCGTTTAGTTACTGAGAATGAGTTTGGTAAAATTGTGGTAAAAAGTAAGCCAGACGGTTCAGAAGTATTATTAAGCGATATCTCTAGAATTGAATTGGGAACTGAGAATTACAGTTCAAATGCACGTAGAAATGGTAGTGCAACTGCTGCAATTACGGTTTTCCAAATGCCGGGAAGTAATGCTTTGGAAGTAGCTCAATTAGCTAAAGATGCCATGAAAAAAATGTCTGAAAAATTCCCGAAAGACATTGTTTATCAAGAATCATTAGATACCACACTTGCAATTACTGCTGGGGTTGACGATATCGTTCATACTTTATTTGAAGCCGTTTTGCTGGTTATTCTCGTAGTGTTTATTTTCCTTCAAAACTGGCGTGCAACTTTGATCCCATTGATTACGGTACCAGTATCGTTGATTGGAACGATTGCGGTTTTTCCATTGTTAGGATTCTCTATAAATACTTTATCGTTATTAGGATTGGTATTAGCGATTGGTATTGTTGTGGATGATGCGATTGTTGTGGTTGAGGCTGTAATACATCACATTGAGCATGGAAAAAATCCAAAGGATGCAACAATTCAGGCGATGAAAGAGGTTTCGGGGCCAGTAATAGCCATTGCTCTTATCTTGATTGCGGTGTTTGTGCCGGTTGCTATGACGCCAGGTATTACAGGACGTTTTTATCAGCAGTTTGCGATAACCATTGCCGTCTCGGTTGCCTTCTCGGCTTTTAGTGCTTTGTCATTAAGTCCGGCGCTTTGTGCCATGCTTTTAAAACCTACAAAACCAGTTAGCGAGCAAACAGGCTGGCTTGCCAAATTTTTTACTGGTTTCAACCGTATTTTTGAAAAAGTAACCGATAAATATTTATCTGGAGCAACATTTTTTGCAAAAAAAGCAACACGTATTATTATTCTGCTAGCAGTAATTTTGGTTGCAGTAGTGTTTTTGGGCAAAGGAATACCGCCTGGATTTATCCCTGAAGAGGATCAAGGTTATGTGTTGATAAACATACAATTGCCTCCGGCATCATCTCTGCAACGTACTGATGAAATTTCAAAAAAAGTAGATGGCTTCTTAAAAGAAGAAGAATCGATATTATCCTATACTACAATCAATGGATTTAGTATGCTTACCAATTCTTATCAGCCGAATAATGCTTTTATTTTCATATCCTTAAAACCTTGGGAAGAAAGAGCAGAAACAGCAAAACAACTGGTTGATCGATTGAACAAAAAATTATCCACTCAAATTACTACAGCAACTGCATTTGCATTTGGTCCTCCTGCGATTCAAGGTTTGGGAGCTTCTGCAGGTTTCAGTTTGATGCTGCAGGATAGAGGGGGTAATTCGCCACAATATTTGGCACAGCAAACGCAGGCTTTTATTGCTGCGGCTCAAAAGCGTCCTGAAATAAAGAGAATTTATACCACTTTTAACGCTGGTTCTCCACAGATAAAACTTGATATTGATAACGAAAAAGCAATGAAGCTTGGAGTTCCGGTTTCAAGAGTTACTGAAGTATTAGGAGCATTTTTGGGAGGTAGTTATGTAAATGATTTTAATCGCTTTGGGCGCCAGTATAAAGTGTACTTACAAGGGGATGCCGTAGATCGTTTACGTCCTGAAAATTTAAATAATATTTACGTAAGAAACAACAATGGGGATATGTTGCCAGTATCTACTTTAGTTACAGCTACCAAAGTTACAGGACCTGATTTCACTAACCGTCTTAATTTATTTAGGGCTGCTGAGATAGGAGGAAGCCCTAATGACGGATATAGTAGTGCACAAGCCCTAGATGCTTTAGAAGAAGTCGCAAAAGAAACCTTGCCGGCAGATATGAGTTACGATTACATCAACTTATCATATCAAGAAAAACATTCTCCAGGAGGAGGGACAGTATTCCTAATGGCATTGGTGTTTGTGTTCTTAATTCTTGCAGCACAGTACGAAAGTTGGAAACTGCCATTCAGCGTATTGCTAGGAGCGCCTTTTGCGGTATTTGGAGCGTTTTTAGGCTTGTTTTTGGCACGTATGGGCAGTGATGCTTATGTTAACAACGTATTTGCGCAAATCGGGCTAGTATTGCTGATTGGACTTGTTGCTAAAAACGCGATTTTGATTGTGGAATTTGCCAAAGAAGAATACGAAAAAGGCAAACCGCTGTATGAATCAGCGATGGTAGCAGCGAAGTTACGTTTTCGCCCAATTTTGATGACTGCTTTTGCTTTTATACTCGGTGTTGTTCCATTGCTTACCGCTACAGGAGCTGGTTCTCAGGCACGTATAGTAATGGGGATGGCAGTATTTAGCGGAATGCTTGTAGCTACAGTGTTGGGAGTTTTGATTGTGCCAGGTTTATTTGTTATGATTGAAAATATCGGCAAAAAGAAGGATGAAGGTGTAGCAATTGAAAATAATATGGATTCAAAAACTACGGAACATGATGAATAAATTTAAAGTAATAATAATTATTCTTGCACTTGCAATACTTCCTGTGGGTTGTTTGGTAGGGCCTAAATATAAAAAGCCAGAAGATCAAAATGCAGCTAATTTTCAGCATGGTTCTGCAAATGCAGATACATTGGCTTCTGTGGTTAATGTGAAATGGTTTGATCTTTTTAATGATGATGTTTTGAAAGGGCTAATCACTAAGGGACTGGAAAATAATTATGATTTGAGAATTGCGATGGCTCGTATTGAACGCACCAGAGCAGAATTGGGTTATACCAAAGCCGATTTATTGCCAGCTGTTGGTTATAGCGCAACAATCAATAGCAATGAAAAAGCTTTTATGCCTTCTAATGCATCAGCTTCTCTTTCATGGGAATTGGATTTTTGGGGTAAAATTCGTCATGAGAATAGAGCAGTTCAAGATGAATTAATTGCTAGTGAAGAAGGTCGTAAAGTAATCCTTTCTAACTTGGTAAGCGATATAGCTGTTGCTTATTTCCAGCTTCGTGATTTTGATAATCGTCTGATTATAGCAGAAAAGACTTTAGAATCAAGACAAAAAGGTTTTGAAATCATTAATCAAAGATTTGTTTCAGGTTATGTTTCTGAAGTGGATAAGCTTCAAATCGAACAACAAGTGGCGATTGCCGAAGCGACTATTCCAGCTATCAAAAGACAAATTACCATTCAGGAAAATATTATCTCAATTTTGATTGGTCAAGCTCCAGTTCCGATACAACGAGGGAAAACGAATACAGAGCTTCAGGTGGCGGATAACATACCTGTTTCTATTCCTTCCATTTTATTAAAAAACAGACCTGATGTAAATCAAGCTGAAAGAAATTATATGGCTGCTAATGAGAGAATCGGTGTTGCACAAGCGATGCGTTTTCCTTCGTTTAACATTGCTGCATTAGCTGGCTTTGCAAACAGTCAGGTAAGTTCTTTGTTTGATGGCTCTTCTTATCTGCAAAACGCCAGCGCTTCAGTTGCTGGACCGATTTTTAATTTTGGTAAAAATAGAAGGAGAGTAGAAATATACCGTCAAATTGCTGAAGAATCAAGACTTAATTACCAAAAAACGTGTCTTGTAGCCGTTGCTGAAGTTGAACAATCGCTGCAAAACGTGAAAACGTATAAAGATGAATGGACAGCAAGAAACAAACAGGTTATTGCGGCCAGAAAGAACTTGGAACTGTCGAATGCAAGATATTATAATGGTTATGTGTCTTATTTAGAGGTTTTACAAGTGGAAATATCTTTGTTTGATGCAGAATTAAGCCTTTCGGAGTTGACACAAAACCAATTGAGTTCAACAATCCAATTGTATAGAGCTTTAGGTGGCGGTTGGAATTAGATAGACGATACTATTGATAAACAAAAAACCACGCAATTTGCGTGGTTTTTTGTTTTAAAGTCAGTTAAATTTAAAATGCATTTTTCGAATATTTTATTTCCTTTTGGGAACTGTTTAAGTCAATTAAATGATTGTCTGAATTCTAAAGGGGAAATATTTGTTTTTGTTTTGAATAATTTGCTGAATGACTACTGATGCTCAAAACCTAATTCAAAAGCAATTTCACTTATTGATAAATCGGTTGTAGAAAGTTTTTCTTTCGCTTTTTCGATTAGCTTATTGTGTATGTGCTGCTGCGTGCTTTGGCCTGTAAGCAGTTTTAATAATCCGCTTAAATAATTAGGCGAAATGTTTAGATTTTCGGCGATAAATTGTACTGTTGGCAATCCTTTTTTGATTAAAGAATCTTCGTTAAAATAGTCATCCAGAAGATTTTCTAATCGTGCGAGAATTTGATGATTGCTTATTTTTCTTGCAATGAATTGGCGATTGTAAAAACGCTCAGAATAAGTTAACAATAATTCGAGTTGCGCAATAATCACATCTTGGCTGAATTTATCAATATTCGAATGATATTCTTGCTGAATATTTTTCATAATGCCAATAATCATCGCTTCTTCCTTATCTGAAAGATGTAGTGCTTCATGAACAGAATATCCAAAATATTCGTATTGTTTGATTTTTTGCGCCAGCGGAGTATTCCACAAGAAATCAGGATGGACTAATAAAGACCATCCCGAGTGTTTTAGATTTGTACTTGCTTCTATGGAAAAAACCTGCCCAGGCGCAATAAATAACATTACACCTTCATTAAAGTCATATTCCTGCTGGCCATAACGCATTTTTGCATTTGTATTCCTTTTTAGAGAAATCGAATAAAAATCAAGTATAATGCTTTTTGGCTCATCGTCATTAAGCTTTTTAATTTCTTCAAAATTATAAACGCTGATTAAAGGATGTTCTGGCTTTGGCAAACCTCGAAACTCACGAAATTCGCTTATGCTTTTTATCCTGTACGGTTGATTATTTGCCATAGTAAAAGATACTTATTTTTGATTGAAAACCAAAGCGAATTCCTTTGCATAGTCTATCAGTTTTACTTTTCTCATTATAACAGGTTTGTTCCGGGAATAATCTTCAGCTAGCAAACCGTTGTAAAGCGCAGCGTACATTTCTACCAAACCTTCAGCAATTTTAGGCTGCATACCTATGTTTATTAAGCCAACTAAAGTTTCTTGATCAGTTGTTAAAACCCATTTCAAATTAGGTTTACCAATTGCGTTTCCTAAAATATGTGCCGTTTCTTCTCCAGTAAGTTCTTCACTTGCTACATAGCGAATTTTTCTTCCGTCGAGCGGAGTTGTAATTTCTTCAGCAATTGCTGAAGCTATATCTAATGGAGAAACCCACGGAATCATTTTGTCAGCACCATAATTTGCAGCGATAATTCCTTGATATTTTATGATCGGGATATAAGCTTCTAAATTGTAAAAGAATGAAGTAGGACGCATAAAAGTAATTCCCACATCTGAGAGTTTATTCAGAAAAGCTTCAATTTCATGATAGCGAAGAATTATACCAGAATCTTTTTCTAAATGTGCACCAATACTACTCAAAAATACAACACGTTTTACGCCAGACTTCTCAATTGCTTCCGCATAATTGTTTCCTATTTTTCGAGTAAAAGCATCTAAATCAAGATTTGGATCAAAATAGTTTGCTCGCGGAATCATGCAGTATACAGCATCAGCGCCTGTAAAGGTTTCCGTTAAAAACGTACTATTTTCTACAGAACCAATGGCTGCTTTAGCACCTAATGTTTCAATTGCTGCCTGATTTTCCAGTTTACTTGAAATTACTGTAACCTGATGTCCTTTTTGTACTAATTCTTGAATTAATGGCTTGCTGATATTCCCTAATGAACCTGTGATTATAATTTTCATTTGTCTATTTTTTAATGTTGTAAAGTTGCGTAACAAAAAAACTATAGCTGTAGCCAAATCTACGATTATCGTAGTCTAAAAAAGAGTAGGGCATACTTCACTTTGATTAGATATTGTTGTTTGTTGTCAATAACATCAAAATCAATAAAAGGAAGTTCTGTATTCAAAAAAGTCGTTTTAGAGGGGATTATAAACAAAAACGTACCGCTAATGCAGTACGTTTATTTGGTATTAGATTGAATTAACAATATTCGTTAAAAGCATCTTGTAAGTTTTCAGCAATTAATTCTGCTGGACGCCCTTCGATGTGGTGACGCTCTAACATGTGAACCAATTCACCATTTTTGAACAAAGCCATACTTGGCGATGATGGAGGAAAAGGAAACATATGTTGTCTTGCAGCATCAACTGCTTCTTTGTCAACACCTGCAAAAACAGTGATTAAGTGGTCTGGTTTTTTAGCTCCTTTTAAACTCATTGACGCTCCTGGACGTGCATTTCTTGCAGCACAACCACAAACAGAATTCACTACTACTAATGTTGTACCTTCAGCTTTGATAGCGTTATCAACTGCTTCTGCACTATGTAAATCTTGAAAACCTACAGCTGTTAATTCAGCTTGCATTGGTTTTACCATTTCTTCTGGATACATATTTTTTATTTTTATAATTAATTTTTAGAGCTACAAAGTTACAAAGTTTAGTTGCAAGAACTTAATTTGCAGTATAAAGTTTTGTTATAGTTTGATAAGGATTCTATTCTTTTGTTTTTTTGAGAATAATAAGTAATTCTTTCGCAGTTAGAAAAGAAGGTTTTTGAAAAATAATAGAATAGTCGGCGTGTAAAATAGTAAGAGTAGGATATACCACTTGAGAATTAACAGTAGCTAATGCTGTTGCTAATTCATGAATACCTGTGTTTTGGCCGTTTGGCTTGAATTGAAATGTATGATTATTGAAATGAATGTCGTTTTTACTTTCAGCATCCAATGGTATGAAATAAAAATTAGTATTTAAAAGATTGATTATTTCAGGGTTTTTGAAAGTAGAATTTTCCATCATTTTACAGTAATTACACCAAGAAGTATGGATGAAAATTACAAATGGTTTTGGCTTTTCTTTTACTACTTTTTCAGCTTCTTCAAAAGTATAGGTTTTCAATTGGGCAAAACCAGATGGAATTACCAAAAAGAAAATCAATGCTATGTAAAGCCATTTCTTCATTTAAAATAAATTATATCGCAATCCAAAGAAACCTCTAATGCCTTGATTGGGACCATAAACATAAGTGGTGTCAAATGTTAAACCATAAGGATTGTCAGGTGTTACCAATACTTTTCCATTCGTGTCGTATTGTACATTTTTGTCAAAAGGATCCTCTGTTCTCGAAATCAGGAACGGATTGTTTTGTTTTGGAGTAAAGTTAAGCAGGTTTTTGATGCCGGCATATAATTCAAAATTTTTCCAGCCTGAATATGTAAATTGAATGTTTTGTAAACTGTACCAAGGTGAATTAGGATTTCTTGGATCGGTGTCGCTTAATAATGGTAATTTCATAGGACTATATAAATTTCCTGTGTAATCAATGGTCAAATCAATCGGATTAATTTTATAAGAAATAGTCCAGGTTGCTGTAAAATTTTCGGTTAGATATGGTCTTGTTTTGATGTCGTTTTCTACATTGGAAACATCCATATAGGTGGCGCCCAGAATAAATTTTAGTCCATTGGTAAAATTGATGTCTGCGTTACAGCTAATTCCTTGGCTCAAAGCATAACCATCAATGTTGTTATAAATGATTTTGTTCGGGTCAGTAGCATAATCGGAAATAATTTTGTTGCTGAATCGAGTATAAAAGGCAGTGGTTTCAATACCTAAAAAAGTACCGTTTGAAAAGTATATTTTCTTGATGTAATTCAAATTGGCATTCACAGATTTTTCGGGATCTAAATTTTCAGCAAGAATAACTTCGCGAGAGCCAGTTAAGGCAGCATGGTCTTCAGTAAATAAATTGACCACTCTAAATCCTGTTCCTGTATTAAAACGGAGGATATTGTTATCATTGATTTTCCATTTATAGGCAAATCGGGGTGTAAAAATATTTCCGTGAATGGAATTGTAATCGTATCGCATTCCTAAAAGTATTTTATGTTTTTCGCTAAAAGTAATTTCATCCTGAATAAAAATTCCAGGAAGCCACATTTTTTCTGGACTATTTTCGTTTAAAAGTGCTGTTGTTGGAGTGTTGTCGTCATAATAGGTATAACGTGAAGCAATACCTGTTAATAGATCATTATTTTGAATTTTCTTGTCCCAAGTCAATTGTGCAAAAGCAATTTTTTGATTGGCAATATAAGACGTGGTTCCGTAACGACTGTCTTGAAAATGCATGGTTCCTGAAAAAGACAGCATTAGTTTTTCGGTTGTAGGTAATTGATAGCTTCCTAAAAGTTCGCCCCGTTTGGTATAAATACTTTCGCCATAAATTTCATCTCCACCGCGGTATTTTTTCTCCCAACGCACATCACCGCCCCAGCGATCTTCATACATTCCGCGAACGGCAATAGTGAATAATCGGTTTTGTTTTCGGACGAAATTCCATTTATTAAATAATGAAATTCTATTTTGTGCCGTTACATCGGTAAATCCATCGTTGTCGTTATCGATTGTTTGACTGTAGTTGTAATAATTTAATCCCAATAAGGACGTCGCTTTTTGAGCAATATTGAATTTCACTCCCAAATCTGCATTAGTTTCTAACCAGGATGTCGTAAATACATCGACAGAAAACACAGGTGCTTTAATCGGGTTTTTGGTAATAATATTAATTAATCCGCCAACGGCTTCACTTCCGTATAAAGAGGAAGCGGGACCTTTTACAATTTCGATTCTTTCTACCAACGAATTCGGAATTCCGGATAATCCATAAACAGTTGATAAACTACTAACAATTGGCATTCCATCAATCATTACTGATGTGTACGGACCTTCCAGTCCATTGATGTGAATGTCCCCGGTGTTACAAACGCCACAGTTGAGTTGTGGCCGCACTCCGTTTACATTTTGCAAAGCTTCATAAATGCTTGCAGTTGGGTTTTTCTTGAAAAATATCGGCGTGTAAACTTCTACAGGAACGGCACTTTCTAACCGTTTTATGGGCTTTAAAGTTCCAGAAACAACAACTTCGTTTAATTCATTTTCATCTGATTGCAATTGAAAATCCAATTGGATTTGTTCTGTTGGTTTTATAGTGATGTTTTTTCTTTGGGTCTTATAAGCAAAGATTGATACTTGTATTTTATAATCTCCTTGGGGAATGTTTTGAAAGCTATAAATACCTTCGCCGTCAGTTTCTGCCGAATAGTTTGTACCAATTATTTCAATAATCGCTTTTTCGAGTGGGGTAGTTTTGTTTCTAATCACTCCTGTAATTGATCTGTTTTCTTGTGAATAAGATAGTGTTGTTAACAATGTCAATATTGCAAAAAATAAATATTTCATTTGTTTAAATTAAATTTTAGACAAAGCTAAAAATATTATTTCATTAACAAAATTTATTTGTATATATTTGCCTTAGTAATTCAAATTCAGTCATGAGCAAATCTTTAGAAGAAGTAAATCAATCCGTCCAAACACAAAACAAATCCTCAATTTTTAGAAAAATATTAGCTTTTTTTGGCCCTGCCTATTTGGTGAGTGTGGGTTATATGGATCCTGGAAATTGGGCAACTGATATTGCAGGAGGGAGTCAGTTTGGTTATGCTTTGCTTTGGGTTTTATTGATGAGTAATTTAATGGCTTTGTTATTGCAAAGTTTAAGCGCGAGACTTGGAATCGTAACTCAACGCGATTTGGCTCAAGCATCTAGAGAAACTTATTCTAAACCGATTAATTATATTTTATACTTTTTGGCCGAAATTGCTATTGCAGCCTGTGACCTTGCTGAGGTTTTAGGAATGGCAATTGGAATCAATTTGTTGTTTGATATACCACTTATTGAGGGAGTTTTGATAACCGTTTTGGATACTTTTTTATTGTTGTTTTTAATCAATAAAGGGATTCGGAAAATGGAAGCTTTTATTATCGTATTAGTTGCTATTATTGGATTCTCTTTCATTTTCGAAATGATTTTTGCTAAGCCAGAACTCCATAAAGTGATTTATGGTTTAATTCCTTCGATGCCAAATTCTGCTGCATTATATATCGCTATTGGAATTATTGGTGCAACGGTTATGCCACACAATTTGTACTTACATTCTTCATTGGTACAAACCCGAAAATTTGACAGAACGCCAGCAGGAATCAAGCAGGCTTTGAAATACAATTTGATTGATTCGACGATTGCTTTGAATATGGCTTTTTTTGTAAACGCTGCAATTTTGATTTTGGCAGCAGCTACATTTTATAGAAATGGCATGTTTGAAGTAGCCGAAATCCAAGATGCACATCAATTTTTAGAACCACTTTTAGGAAATAAATGGGCACCAATTTTGTTTGCCGTAGCCTTGATTGCTGCAGGACAAAGTTCTACAATAACAGGAACATTGGCAGGTCAAATCGTAATGGAAGGTTATCTAAATTTAAGAATTCAGCCTTGGGTTCGAAGAATAATTACCCGATTAATCGCCATTGTTCCAGCTGTAGTTGTCATTTTAATTTATGGAGAAAGTGTAACAGGAAAATTATTGATTTTAAGTCAGGTTATTTTGAGTTTACAACTGGGTTTTGCAATTATTCCGCTTATTCATTTTGTGAGTGATAAAACTAAAATGAACGGTTTTCATATTTCTAAAACAACTCAAATTGCAGCATGGATTATCGCTTTAATTATTGTTTCACTTAATGCAAAATTGGTTTTTGACGAAATTGATGGATGGCTTGATACCGCTGAAAACCCAATCATTATTTGGCTTACTGTAGTTCCGTTGGCATTTTCTTTTCTGGGATTATTGCTTTACATTGTTTTTAAACCTTTTATAACTAAGGCAAAACATAATATTCAAAATCATTCGCCACACAATTTGAAATTACAATTTTCTAAATCGGGAAATTATTCTAAAAAGAATATCGCTATTTCAGTAGATTTTTCTTCAGCTGATGAGAGAGCGATAAACAATGCCTTTGAATTGGGAGGAATGGATGCTGAATATACTTTAATTCACGTAGTGGAAACCGTCGGAGCGTTAATGTATGGTCAAAATGTTGATGATCACGAAACGACTATTGACGAAAAATTATTATTAGAATATAAAGAAATGCTTTCGCAAAAGGGCTTCAAAATGGAAACAGAATTAGGTTTTGGAGAACCAAACAAAATAATACCTGAAATTATAAATTCTGGAAATTTTGATATTTTAGTAATGGGAACACATGGCCATACTGGTTTAAAGGATTTGATTTTTGGTACAACCGTAGACAAATTGCGTCATAAAATTTCGATACCTTTGTTAATTGTTAAATAATAGTTGCTGAGATTATGAGTCACTAAGTTTCTAAGATTTTTTCTTATGACTTTACACTTAGAAACTCAGAATCTTTAAACCTAGAATCTTTAAAAAAATGACTTTCTCCGAAGAAAATTATCTAAAAGCCATATACCATCTTACGACCAGTCTCGAAAGCGAAGTGAGTACCAATGCTATTGCTGAGACTATGGAAACAAAAGCATCTTCTGTAACTGATATGCTTAAAAAATTAGCAGATAAAGGTTTGGTACATTATAAAAAATACCAAGGAGTTTCATTAACTGATAATGGTAAACTTACTGCCAAAATGATTGTGAGAAAACATCGTTTATGGGAAGTTTTTTTAGTTGAAAAACTTGATTTTTCATGGGATGAAGTTCATGATATTGCTGAACAATTAGAACACATCAAATCTGAAAAACTTATTAATAAGTTGGATGATTTTCTTGGAAATCCTACCGAAGATCCTCATGGAGATCCAATACCAGATGCACAAGGCAGAATTATTGCGATAGAAAAGCAATTGCTATCAGAATTAGTAGCGAATCAATCTGGATTATGTGTTGGTGTAAAAGACAATTCTTCTGATTTCTTAAAATACCTAGACAAACAGCAAATTGGTTTGGGAACTAAAATTGATCTACTAACTAAAGAAACTTTTGATTTATCTCTGAAAATAAAAGTGAATGGTGTAGAAATGGTTATATCTAATAAAATAGCAAGTAATTTATTTGTGAAAGTAATTTAAACCGAATGGATTTTTTATTTAAGTATTTCATAAATTTATGAAAACATCAAAATTTATCTCTCTTAGACTAGAATGACCTAGTTTTAATTTTAGGCATAATTTTTGATTTAATGGTTATATATAATTCTTACCAGTTAAAAATTATTAGGTTTTGTTTCCTATATTTGTTTAGTTATTAGATAATAACTATTAAAAAATTGCCCTTTTAACGTGTTTATTAAATTACTTATTTTAAAAATTAAACTGTTATGAAAATAAGATTTTTATCGATTTTAGTATTAATTATGAGCTTGTCTGGATTGACGGCTTTTTCTCAGACTGGTGATTCTAAAGGTGAATTAGGTTTGCCTGGTGATAATTTAGATTTATATGCTGTTTTAGACCTTTTTCAAAAATCAAAGACTATCGAAGACTTTGAAAAATCATTAAATGATGAAAAAACTAAAATCAATAATTTGGATTTAAACGATGATAAAAAAGTTGATTTTATCAAAGTTGATACCAAGAAAGACGGTGATGATTTTACATTTATTCTTAGAGATCCAATTAGCAAATCCGAAACGCAGGATGTAGCTGTAATTTTGGTATCCAAAGACAAGAACAAAAAAGTTTCGCTTCAAATTGTCGGTGACAAAGAATTGTATGGAAAAGATTACATTGTTGAGCCTGCTCCAAAAGGAAGCGGTGGTGTGACTGCTAATCCTGGTTATTCAGGTTCCGATCCGGTTACTGTTAGTGTTCCTGCTTCAACCACTACAGTTGTAGTCGAGCAAGCACCAATTGTACAATATGTGTATTCGCCGGCTTATGTTCCTTATTATCCTCCTTATTATTATGGTTTTTATCCTCCATGGTTTGGATTTGCGACTGTAATGGCAGTTGGTATTTACCGTAGCAATCATTGGGGTTATCATGGTGGAGGTTATGGATATCATAATACGAATGTTATTATTAATAATAATAATTTCAACAATTATAATAATAATAGCAGAAACAGAGCAAATAATATATCGCACAACAACATAAACAGTGGGAATAGAAATAATATAAATAACGGAAATAGAAACACGGCTTCGACACGAGATGCTAATAGAAATTCGGCTTCAACTCGAGATGCTAACAGAAATTCTGCCTCAACTCGTGACGCTAACAGAAACTCGGCTTCAACTCGTGACGCTAGTAGAAATTCTGCTTCTAGCAGACCTTCGACTTCGAATACATCTTCAAGACCTTCGTCTAATCGTTCTAGTTCAGGTTCTAGTTTCAGTGGCGGCAGCAGTGGTGGATTTCGCTCAAGCGGCGGCGGCGGCGGATTTCGTTCTAGTGGCGGCGGAGGCGGCGGTTTTAGAGGCGGCGGAGGAAGACGCTAATTCTTTACTGTAATAAGGCGCTTTTGAGCAAATATTTTGAAAAAGTTTAATTGGAGCCTATCTTTATAAAATTACCCTGTCAGCGTTTTAAAAGCTGACAGGGTTTGTTTTTTTGATTGCTTTCGTAAGTAGGCATAGTTTGCAAAATCGCCAATAGGGTACTTTATATTAAATGCTTATATTAAAGAAATTCATCAAAATTCGAATCAATATAAAAGTTATGCTTAATGGAACTATAATTGACAGAATAATTTTATTCTTTTCATAAAGTTTAAAACTTAAAGTTAACGAACCAATTAATACAAATGGATAGCTATTTATAAGAATAACAGATCCTAAAGCAATTATTATATTAGGATTATCCAGAAGGAAAAATGAAAATAAAAAAATTATTGGCCATACTAATATTGGAATTAAATTTATGCCATTTAGTAACTTTAGCCAAAGAGGAGTTTTCTTAGCAAGAATTTTAATATTCCAATTTGTAAATTCTAATTTCATATTTATTTGATTATCATTTATTAGTCAATCGCTTGGATAGGTAAAAAAATCTGTTGGGTATGATAGAGTGGATTTGCAATCCGTGCCCTTTCCAATTGTCAAGCATAGCTTGTTTTTACTATCCTTTTTTATCACTGTTTTTAGTTTTGCCGATTTACTTTGTGGGCACGGTTTGCAAAACCGCGCTATCGAACAGGGAAATTTAATACATATCAGAGCGATCGGGTTTATTCTCCAATACCAAATTTTGTTTTTAAAATTAATCCTATTTTAGTATTCTTAACAGCTTTAACCATATTATCTAAACCTCGAACCATTATATAAAGTCCTCCTAGTAATTTAATATTAAATTCTAAATTGAATTCTATACTCGAATAATTAAATCCTAATGGCTTAAATAATGCCAAAATTGCAATAACACCAACAACAAGTTCAAAAACACCATAACTCAATCTTTGTTTTTCTCGAAATACAAAAAGGAGTAAACCAGTAAGCAATGTAAGAGCAATAGTTCCCCATATATTTATAGTGGAGATAATTATTGATAAATTTTCATAGATTATTTGGCTAACACCTGCAACTAAAGTTCCATAAATCAACTTAAGTGCAAAGTTTTTATATTGTTTTTGCTCGTAATTTTGGATGTCAAGTTTAATTGCAGAATTAAAATTATCATGGTCAAAATGTTCTAACATTGCGTCACGTTCTTCTTGACTCAAGACTTCAACTTGAATTTCTGAAGCCACTTTCATCACCACTTCATCAAGTGTAGCAATTTTCACGTGATCACCTTCTTCACGATATTCGGCTACTGCACCGAAAAGCGAATAATCACCTTCACTTAAAAAATGTTTTTTTAATGAAGGAAAGTCATTAATACTATGTTTGTTTTCGACAAGTAATAAAGTGCCTATTTCTAGAGCTTCATCTATAATTTCATGGAGCAGGCTATCAGTAGATTTTAATGCAGAATAAAGTTCCATCAAGGTACCTACTGTAATGACAAGTCTTGTTTCGGGCATATTTATCCCAACAAATTTGGGATATCTAATAATAATGTTTGAGTCTAATAATATTGTTGTCATTTTCGCTGTTTTAAAAGCTTGCAGGTAACTTGTACATACTCGCTACAAAGTAGTAACAATCTACCCCTAGTTGGCTGTATATACGATGGCTTGTTTCGTTTTATATTTTATCAAATATATTATTTTCTATAAACAGTGTTTAAATTTTCACTGACCTTACCCCACTTTATGAATCTTGTTATACACTTCGAGTTGTATTTGCAGGGTTTCTATTTGTTTTTCTTTCTCGGCGAGTTGGGCTTTGAGTAGCTTTTCTGTTTTGGTTTCATAAGCTATGCCGAGTCTTTCGCCCAGTTCCATCACGAAATTATGTTCTGTAACCTGCGAAACACGCCATAGTATCGCAAACTGAAAGGAAGATTGCTTAAAATATCGGTTAAGGGTAGTAGGCAGTATTTCCAAAAAATCGGATACCTTTTTCTTTTTGATTTTATTCTGCTGAATGTGCCAATTGATAAAGTTGCCCAAGGCTGGCGGATCATTATCTCGTTTTTGCAAATACTGTTTATCGGGTTCCATTATGTCTGTCATAACTTGTTAGCGTTTAACAAATATATAGTATTTTTCATATAAATAATGCTTTTTGACAACAGAGTTATAAAATAGGAGAATTGAGTTGGTCATTATGCATAACTGAATTAGTATAGTTGAGAATAAGGTTATAATATCTGAGAATTCAGTTAATACATATAACAACATAGTTATTAATTAGGATAACAAAGTTGGTCATAAAGGCTAACTTAGTTCTCTAATTTGAGAATAAAATTATCAAATAAGAGAACTTTATTGGTTATTAAGGCTAACAGAATCGAATTAGAGTGTACCAACTGAACATAAAAAAAACGCTCTCTTATACAGAAAGCGTTTTTGTTGTTTGCTACTACTAGAAATATTAGTTCGGATTCACAGCAGGAAGACCTGGACCTCCCTGACCTGCAAAGCGTTGTTTCAACTGGGTTACAATCGCGTCACTCCCCGCAACTCCTGCCTCCGAAGCGGAACCAAAAAGTTTGTATAGTGTAAGTGCTGAGGTATAAGCTTCGCTGCCCGCCAGTAATTGAGTGTCTTCCAGTTTTTCGAGTAACTGCTTGGTTACGCCAATGATTTCGTCCAGTTGCGAAAAAAGCAATAGATCGCTTTGCATGTTCGTTACCGATACATACGAAGGAATTAATGCAGCATTGTTTACTCCGGCATTAATAGCATCCTCGGTAAAAGCTTTGTTGGTAACGTTTATTGCAGGCAGGGCAATACGCTCCTCAGTAGTCAATCCTACCAGAAAAGGCAGGTTGGTAGCAATAGTTTGTAATGCAGTTTTTACCGCTGTGATTTGTGCAGTAGTTGCAGCGGTGTTAATTCGGTTGTTGGTTAAATTCGCCATAGTCTAAAATAATTAATGATTTTTATCTAGGCTAATTTAAAGTTTTTATTTACAAAATAAATATTTATTTAAGTTTTTTCTTATTTAATGTCATTTAAAAAATATAGGTAAATCTAATTATTTATTGTCGCATCGAGAGAAATGTCATTAAGTTAAGCGTTGTTTTTCTCGCAAAGGCGCAGAGTCGCAAAGTTTAGAACCGTTTTCTTTGCGTCTTCACGCCTTTGCGAGAGTTACATTTAGAAAAAACATAGTAATATCAATTAGAAATATAGAGAAGTCTAATTGTTTTTGTCAAATCGAGCGCAGTCGAGATTCAATAATGGTTCTCGACTGCGCTCCTGACAATAAGACCATTTTATATATCTAAATCAGCCTTTAATTTTTGCTAGAGTATTAGTATGCTTTTTTTAAAGTGTCTTTAGCAATAACCAAACTATCTTTTTGGATTACATTTTCGGGTTTTAAAGCAATAGGTCTAACTTTAGATGGTTTTATTTTCTGAGTAATCACCACTGCATCATTTAGCACAAAAGGAGTTGGCATCATCCAATCTTCTCTTGGAGTCGTTGCAAACAAAGGATTCGTCATTAAATCAAAAGAACTTTCCATAACATCCATATCTAATATAGTGGCTCTGTTGATTGTAAATTGTAATACCAGTGGTTCATTATCAATAACATAATAACTCAACAGTTTTTTGCCATTTCGTTCTAGTTCCGTTCCTTTTTGACCTAAAGTAGTGGTGCCATTGGCTTTAAAGTTGAAGAATCTCATGATTTCATCGGCAAAAATATCATAGCGATTTACTTTGCGATTAGGTGTGATTTTTATTTTTAAATACCTTTTGTAACCTATAACACTATCCGTTAAAAAAGTAATGGTAGGCCTAGCTATTGTTTTGACTGGCGTTTCGGAAGCATAGGTAAACTCTGAATTGTATTTGCTAAACAATTTTAAGTTATTCAGCGTTCTTGCACTTTTCGGATTTTCGCCCAAATACCCTTTTGTCCAAGAATCCAGATTAGTGTCATAAGTAGTCCAATAGGCTCTGTTTTTATCCGCATTATAAAGATATACCATGCTATTCGATTTCGCTTTTCCAGACTCATAACCAGATTGGTATTGTGCTTTCGCAAAAAACAAAACAGCAACTAAAAAGAATAATAAGGACCAAACGCCCTTTTTATGAAAATCTCCCAAAAGAGGCAACAGAATTACAAAGGTCAAAACAGTCAAAATTGCACTGCCAAATAATACCTTTAATCCTAAGCCAATTGGAAACATCTCGATAAACGGAACAATAATCAGTAAGGCTGGGATGCCACAAATAAGGTTTATAATCCAATTGGATCTTTGGCTAAAGATAAAAATAGCAAAAGCAAGCAAACCAAAAAACACTGGAATAATCAGGAATCCTGCGCCAGGCAAACTATTTGCTAAAAATCCATTAAGTACAATCCAAAAGGTTAGCGGAATCACATAATGATTCATCGTTACTTTTCGTGCCGAAGCTATTTGATAAAAGAAAAAACAGATGGAAATGCTGAGCAATACAAAGCCAGTAATATAATCCTGTCCGTTGTAGGTAAATCCATTAAGCAAATCATTGTATTGTGGATTTAATAAAAGTAAACCTTGCCATCCATAATACGTAATCGATCCTGCAACAATCAAAGCGCCCAAAAACGGGAAGAAACCTTTCATGATATCCTTTAGCTTCAATATGCGTTTTACTTTGCCTAAAAAGACCAATAGAATAAGTAAACCAAAAGCGATAAGCGTCATTGGAAATACCCAACTAAAAGGATAACTGATAAAAGTAAATGGAATCGTAAAATAAACGTAATCTTTATCGGCAACCGTACTGTTCAAATTTGCATTAGCGAAATGAGTTAACAACGGCATTAAATAAGAACCTTGATGTTTCAAAGAGTTTTTGTCCAAATGATCCACATCATCCTGTTGCGTATGATAGTTGTAATGTCCGTCGATAAAAGCAAAATTAAATCCTTGAATATCGCCTTGCTCTCTAAAAACCGTTAAGTCGGTATCATTAGGCAGCATTTTGTAAACACTATACATCAAGGAATTTGAAACTGGATAATTCGCACCAGCTTTTGCAAATTCATTTACCAAACCTGCATTTCCTTTGTTGGTTTCCATCAACATATAGCTTGGTCCAGATGAACCACGAGCTTCAAAATTGATGACCAATCCTACTTGTTTTGCCCATTGGTGTTGCGTTACAAAAAGGGCAGCGCCATTCAAACCTAATTCTTCTGCATCTGTAAATAGTATGATGATGTCGTTTTCATTTTTGGTTTTAGCATTCAAAAAAGCACGAACACCTTCCAGAATCGTTGCCACGCCCGAAGCATCATCACTCGCACCATGAGAAAATGAATGGGGAGCACTGTCATAATGCGATAGTAATAATAAGGCTTTGCCGTTTGCCGTTCCCTTAATACGGCACATGATGTTTTTGGATTTTACCAAGTTGCCCCAATCACTCAGTGTAAAACCTTCCTGAATAGCAGGTTCCAATCCTAGTTTTTGTAATTCTTTAATGATATAGTTGGCTACAACTTCGTGGTTTTGAGTCCCTACATAATGTGGTTCTTTAGTCATTGCTGTAATATGTTCCAAAGCTCGGCTCGTCGAAAACTCCGTAACTTTTTCTTCCTCATTTGGCGACCAGGAAGGCGTTAAGAAAGCAAACAAAAACGTCAAAATTCCGGTGATGAGAACAGCAACAATAAGAGAAGAGTAATTTTTTTTCATTATTTAGGGGTATTAAATGTCTTTTTTAACAAGCATATAGTAATCATTTTCCAAAACCATATAGCCTTGGTCATACAGGAAATAGTAGGTGTTTCCCGATTTGGTATTCAGAATACTGGTGAAAAACTCAAAATCAAAACCCTTGCTCATTAATTTAGATCGAGTTGTTTTGGATTTTCCTTCCACATTTAGCTCCGACAAAATTCGGTAATTTTTACGCAATTTGTTATTGATATTGCGCATATAATTCGTGCTATCCTTATTTATTTTATTGTTATAAGCATTTCGGCAACCATCGCTACAGAATTTCTTATCCTCGCGACCAACGATTGCATCACCGCATTCAAGACAGGTTTTCATATTCGGCTATTTATAATTTATAAATTCTTTGAAGCATAAAATAAAGCTTTTTTAGGAAACATAGGGATCTCCCAATGTTATTAACTTAAGGATTTCTGTCTAATTTTTTTAAAATCTAACTCTCGCAAAGGCGCTAAGACGCAAAGAAATCGATTCTGTATTTTGCGTCTTAGCGCCTTTGCGAGACCAATTGAAGCCTTAACTTAATGATATTGGATTCAACCCCAGTTATCAAGGTACCAATCTTTCTTGTTGCTAAAAAGCGAGATAAGAAAAGACTTTGCTTTCCATCGGCTATTTAGTAAGTATTCCTTTTCTTAAAACTTCCCTTTATAAGCTATCGCTTGTTCTATATGTGCCAAATGGTGGTTGCAATGCCAGGCATAAACGCCAATTGTTTCGTCTAAGCAAGATGTCTTTTTGTTTGCAGGATGTGTAAATTGTCTTTTTAATTCCTTTTCGCCAAAGGATTTCAAAAGAATGATCCAACGAGCATGGACCCCTTCTATAATTTGAATAGAAGGCAAAATAACATCTGAATTGCCATCTGCAAGTTCAGCCCATTTATCTTCTTCGTATGGTTTTATGGTGGGAACATCTTCAGTCAACGCCAGTTTAAATCGGACAAAACTATTGATGTGACTGTCGGCACAATGATGAACGACTTGTTTTATAGACCAACCGTTTGGTCGGTAAATCCAATTCAATTCTTCAATAGAAAGATTTTCGGTTAGCTTTTTTATTTTGCTGGGAAAATTTTCAATGGTTGCTATCCAGTTTTTTAAATCATTTTGAGATATAGTAACTGGTTTTTGAAATTCTCCAATAGGGAATCTTAATTTTTCTAGGTTAAAGTGGTTTTCCATTATGTTTTACTTACTCTTTTAATTTCGTATAAATCGGTTCTTCGGTCTTTTAGGATTCGGGCACTTCCATGTTCGTGGAGTTCTTTCAATAAATTTAAATCTACATCAACAATTAATGTCATTTCGGTATTTGGAGTAGCTTCTGCTTTTATACCAGTGCTTGGAAATGCAAAATCCGAAGGTGTAAAAAGTGCCGTTTGCGCATATTGAATATCCATGTTATTCACTTTTGGGAGATTTCCAACACAACCCGCAATAGCAACGTAACACTCATTTTCGATAGCTCGGGCTTGAGAGCAATGTCTTACCCTTGTGTAACCACTTTGGGTATCGGTCAAAAAGGGTACAAATAAAATATTCATTTCTTCATTGGCCAAAAGTCTGGAAAGTTCTGGGAATTCAACATCATAACAAATCATAATTCCTATTTTTCCGCAATCAGTATCAAAGGTTTTAAATTGCGAACCACCTTTCATTCCCCAATGCAGTACTTCATTTGGTGTGATGTGAATTTTATAATACATCTCAGAAGTTCCGTCTCTTTTGCAAAGAAAACCAACATTGTACAAGTTGCCATTTTCTAAATAAGGCATACTTCCAGAAATGATATTGATGTTATAGGAGATAGCAAATTCTTGAAATTTTTTGCGAATCGGGTCTGCGTATTTCGCTAATTCTCTAATGGCTTCTGGTTCTGATAAATGATTATAATCCGCCATTAATGGAGCAATAAATAATTCAGGAAATAGTGCAAAATCGCTTTTGTAACCCGATACGGCATCAATAAAAAACTCAGCCTGTTCAAATAAAGCATCCAAATTAGCTAATGGACGCATTTGCCATTGAATCAATCCAAGTCTGATAACGCTTTTTGTAGTATTTATTAATTGTGGACTTTCGTTATAATACACATTATTCCATTCCAATAATACAGCAAAGTCTTTGGAATCAAGATCGCCTTCCAAATAGTTTTTCATAATTCGCATCACGTGAAAATCATTACTCAACTGAAAATTTAGAACAGGATCGTGTATTTCCTTTTTTTTAACTTTTTCGATGTATTTTTTAGGCGTTAATTTATCAGCATGTTTTTTATAATTTGGAATTCTTCCTGCAAAAACAATTCCTTTTAGATTTAGTTGTTCGCACAGCTCTTTGCGAGCACCGTACAATCTCCTACCTAATCGTAGTCCTCTATAGTCAGGATTGATAAATACATCAATTCCGTATAATATTTCCCCTTTTGGGTTGTGGGTGGAGAAGGTGTAGTTCCCCGTTATTTTGGCATAATTTGGGTTTTTATCTACCAGAATTTCATCTACAATAAGCGATAAAGCGGCGCCTACTACTTTTCCGTCAGCTAAAATAACCAATTGTCCTTCAGCAAATCGTTCTAGTAA
This sequence comes from Flavobacterium sp. WC2509, assembly GCF_052683105.1. Taxonomy (NCBI): domain Bacteria; kingdom Pseudomonadati; phylum Bacteroidota; class Flavobacteriia; order Flavobacteriales; family Flavobacteriaceae; genus Flavobacterium; species Flavobacterium sp. WC2509. Next base: position 2,264,300 of record NZ_JBQZFG010000001.1, read on the forward strand.
ATTTTCAATATCTGGCTGTTTCCAGTAGGGATTTTCCATTTCTGGATAAGCCTGAATCATTGATTTTTTCAACTCTTTGTAGTCCTCAATCATCAGATTTCGCAATTCTACTTTTTTGATTTTTGTCTGCATAAAGTTTTGATTTATATCAAATATAGCGAAAAATTTCCATTTACAAACGGTTACAATTAGTTACAACCGAAAGTAAATAGTTTACAACCGAATAATTTTTTTGAGTTGTCACATCTTTGCCATATCGAAATGAAACAGAGCAATATCAATGTCAATTGCAATATCAATAATTAATTATATATACACTAACATTTAAATTTACACGCCATGAATGCAATGAAAAACAGAGTACAGTTAATCGGTAACGTAGGTAATGATCCAGAAATCAAAAATCTTGACGGGGGAAGAAAAGTAGCGCATTTAAATATTGCTACAAACGACAGTTACAAAAATGACAAAGGAGAACGAGTAGAACAAACCGAATGGCACAGAGTTGTTGCTTGGGGAAAAACTGCTGAAATCATTGAAAAGTTTGTAACCAAAGGAAACCAACTAGCATTAGAAGGTAAATTAACTAATCGTAGTTACGATGACAAGAACGGAGAAAAACGCTATATCACCGAAGTTGTGGTTAGTGAGGTTATGTTGTTAGGGAAGTCTGCTTAGTTCACAGATTTTAGAATTGCTTTATCTTCAATATTGTCATGCTGGCTTATGTCCGCAATAGTTAGGCAATCTATGTAAATCTGAATTGATCAAAAAAAAAATAGGCTGTCCTTTTGGGCAGCCTATTTGCTATAAGAAGTAAAAGGTAATTATTGAACAATCACTTTTACAGTTTTTTCACCTTCTTCTGATTGCAATTTAACGATGTAAACACCATTTTTTACATCTAAACCTGAATCTTCATTTATATCAGCTGATTTTACTAATGAACCAGTTAAGCTGTAAATAGCTACGTTAGTTTTTGATTTAATGTTTGAGAATAAAACTTTGTTATCTTTAGAATAAACTGTTATATCAGATTCTTTACTGAAAGAGTTTGTGCCAAGAGTTCCTCCTTTTACAATTTTATAAATGCGGAATGCAGGGGTACCAGCTACAAGGTTAACATTTCCGTCAGCAGTTACTGTAAGATTAACTACTTTGATATCACTCGTTCCTGTTGAAGTAGTAGCAGTTGTTGTTGTTGTATTAACAGTACAATTTGATGGAAACGATGCGACAACAGCTGCAGATGCTCCTGCTCCTGATGGATCTGCAAAAGCTTGAACAGGAGCTGCTGTAGCACCCTTCGCAGAATATTGAACAGCTATGTTTTGCCCTGCAGTACAGCCTATAATGGTGATAAAAACATCTTTTCCACCTGCTTGAAAATACCCTGCATCTAAAAATTGAATATTACTAGTAGTCCCAGAATTTTTGTAGCCAAATTCTAAACCAGGAAAACCTGAAGCAAGTATAGTTGCAGCTGTTCCTGTATTATAAGTGGGTCCAAATTTTTTAGAAGTAGCGGTATTAGTTACATCCGGAGCAATTGTTGCAGAATTGTTTGAAGAGACAGTCCCTAAGGTTGTAGCCGCAGTGGAAAAATCCCATGTTTGAGCATTAATAGATGCCGCTGAAAACAGCACAATAGAAGTTAAATAAAGTAATTTTTTTTTCATGATATAATTTTTTAGTTTTTTTTTGGAATTACACGTTGTAATCGATTACATAAAAGTAATTATAATTTTTAATAGTGCAATTTTTTTTTCATTTTTTTTCATTTTTTTTCATTTTTCATTTTTTTGTTATTAATTTTTTAAATAAACAGTGTTTAAAGGCTTTTACGAGTCTTTTTAAGTTTAATTTATTGTGTACTGCTTAGTGTTTTTTGTTATGTTACTTCAAGACGGTACAATTTTGCAAAAAAAAAGAAGAGTTCCATCATTGGAACTCTTCTTTTTCAATATATTAACTAATACTGTGGTTCATTATAAACCAACAGTAAATGAATATTTATGTCTGTAATTTTATGTTAATTAGGATTAGGCTGTTTTTTTAAGTAAATCAAACATTGGGCAACGACTGCAACGTTTCTTTTCGCTTTTCTTGAATTTTTCGCAACAGCTAGATTTACAGTTTAAAGGTACTTTGCAACTAGACATACAAGTTGATTTGCAACTTTCTGCCGCTTTAAGTTTTTTAAGGATTTCTTTTTTATCCTTTTTCTTCTTGTCCTTTTTATCCTTTTCTTTTTCTTTCTTGCTCAAAGTAGTGGTCAATTATAGTAGTGAATTAATAGAAACTTTTGGTATAAAGAATTTAAAACCAATGCAAATGTATATTGTTTTTATCTGTTCTAAATAAACTTTAACACTTTTTGAGCAAAAAAAATCCTCAAAACAGACAAAGTGCATCTTGAGGATAGTATTTATTAAGAGGTGTCTTATACTGAGCGAGTTAGTTTTTTAGTCTAACGAATACAGTATAATGCAATTGAATTAATTATTTGACAGAAGCACCGCCACCATTCGCAGCGGCACTGGCAGCAGCTACTTGTTGAATGTCACGGTCAAAAAGATATAATCCACCTTTATCATCACCAATTAAATTAATTTTGTCTAAAATTGATTTTGCTGTAGCTTCTTCTTCAATTTGCTCGGCAACATACCATTGCAAAAAATTGTGAGTTGCATAATCTTTCTCTTGAAAAGTAATATGTACCAACTCATTGATAGAATCAGAAACAAAGATTTCGTGTTTGTATAATTCTTCAAACATCCCTTTGAATGTTTCGTAAGTTGTTTTTGGAGCTTTTAAATCAGTAATTTGGGCGTGACCCCCACGTTCATTAACATACTTAATTAACTTAAGCATGTGTAAACGCTCTTCATCAGATTGAGCGTACATAAACTGAGCGATTCCTTCCAATCCATTTACTTCTGCCCAACAAGACATTGATAAGTAGATTTGAGAAGATTCAGCCTCTATACGGATTTGTTTATTTAATGCGGTTTCAATATTTTTTAATAACATGATTTCTAGTTTTTAGTAAAATTAAAAAAAAATAGATTAAAGGTCTTTTCTTTAGATTAAAATTCTAAGAAATAAGTTCAATTTAGTATCATTCTAATTGATAATTTACTGTTTTTATTTGGTTAAAATGTTTTCTGGCTTGGTCTCGTTTTTCTGGTGAGGGATTAAAGTTGAGCTCTTTTATATTTGGCGATTTTTCTTCGCCAAATATAAAAATGCGGGAAGGGAAAGCCCGACCCGTAGTTTTTACGGAGGGTCACGCCCTAATCAATTCGCTGTTTATTTTGGAATTCAGCTGTAAAAATTAAAATAAAACCAGAGAACAAACTTTGTCTTATACTTAGCAAACATTTCCTTAAATTTGCTTCCATTATTTAGTTATAAAAATCAAACTATGTTACAAATTGCATTTATTAGAGAGAATCAAGAGAAAGTAATCAATGCTTTGGCCAAAAGAAATATGGATGCCAGAGAGGTTGTTGAAGAAGTGGTACAATTGGATGAAAAACGTCGCGCTACGCAAGTAGAGTTAGACACTGTTTTATCCGAATCTAATAAATTAGCCAAAGATATAGGGGAGTTGATGAAAGCGGGTGAGAAATCGAAAGCGACGATTCTTAAAGAAAAAACGGTTCTGTTAAAAGAAAAAAGCAAAGCATTGGCTGAAAATGCTGTGGTTTTGGCTAATGAATTAACAGAGAAATTATATACGTTACCTAATCTTCCAGCTGATATTGTTCCTGTTGGAAAATCGGCAGAAGATAACTTGAATGTTTATGAAGAAGGTAATATTCCAGTTCTGCACGAAGGCGCAAAACCACATTGGGAGTTGGTAAAAGAATATGATATCATCGATTTTGAATTGGGAGTAAAGATTACTGGTGCCGGATTTCCTGTTTATAAAGGAAAAGGAGCTCGTTTGCAGCGTGCTTTAATCAATTATTTTTTAGATAAAAATACAGCCGCAGGATATCAGGAAGTTCAGGTACCTCATTTTGTAAATGAAGCTTCTGCTTATGGAACAGGACAACTGCCAGACAAAGAAGGGCAAATGTATCATGACGCTACCGATAATTTATATTTGATTCCAACTGCTGAGGTTCCTGTAACTAACATTTTTAGAGATGTAATCGTAAGCGAAAACGAATTTCCAATATTGAGAACCGCTTACACACCATGTTTCCGTCGTGAAGCTGGTTCTTATGGCGCTCACGTTCGTGGATTGAATCGTTTGCATCAATTTGATAAAGTAGAAATCGTTCGTGTAGAACATCCTGATAATTCATACCAAGCGCTTGACGGAATGGTAGAGCATGTGAAAAACATTCTTCAGGAATTGAAATTGCCTTTCAGAATTTTACGCCTTTGTGGAGGAGACATGGGATTCACATCAGCTTTGACTTATGATTTTGAAGTGTATTCTACAGCGCAAGAACGTTGGTTGGAAATTTCATCAGTTTCTAATTTTGAGACTTTCCAAGCGAATCGTTTAAAATTGCGTTTCAAAGACAAAGACGGAAAAAACCAATTGGCACACACATTAAACGGAAGTTCATTGGCTTTGCCAAGAGTATTGGCCGGAATTTTAGAAAATTACCAAACTCCCGAAGGAATCGTAATTCCAGAAGTATTGCGTCCGTATTGTGGGTTTGATATTATAGATTAATTTTAACATATAAGTCATATAATAATATTGCAAAAAGTTTAAAATAAAGTTGATGCATACTTATATGACTTATATGTTTATTAAAATTGCCTGTCCCAAGAAACGAATTGCTTTAAAAATGAAAAAACTCTTCCTACATATTGCCTTGTTTTTTTCATTAGTTGGGTTTTCCCAAAATGAGCAATTAGCCCAATATTATTATGATAGAGGAGATTTTGAGAAGGCATTAGTCAGTTATCAGGATTTATCAAATAGTTTACCATCAAATCCTTTTTATTTTCAGCGAAAAATTGACTGCATGCAACAATTGCTTCAGTTTGCTCCAGCTGAAAAGGAAATTCAGGACCGATTGACAAGGTCGAAACAGTCTACACTTTTGGTCGATTTAGGATATAATTTTCAATTGCAGAAAAATGATGCTAAAGCTAAAAAGTATTACGATGAAGCGATAGATAAGATTCGGAAAAATCCAAATGAAGTGTATGGAATTGCTAATTCTTTTGAAAAAAAAGTATTGCTCGAATATGCTTTAAAGTCCTATTTATTAGCTAGTGAAATGGTGCCAACTTATGATTTTAAATATCAAACTGCGATGTTGTATGGGCAATTAGGAAATACAGATCAAATGATTGCTAATTTTTTAGATGAAGCATTTCAAAATCAACAAGCTACATTGATGATTCAAAATCAATTGACACGATACATGTCAAAAGATGGGGATTCTAAATTTAATGAAAGTCTTAGGAAAGCATTGATTGTAAGGGTTCAAAAAAATCAAGATGTTTATTGGAATCAATTTCTGAGTTGGTTTTATATGCAACAAAAAGAATTTGGAAAAGCTTTTATTCAAGAGAAAGCGATTTATAAACGAAATCCAGAATCTTTAACTAATATTCTAAGTTTAGGGCAAATGGCTATTGAAGAGGGAGATCAAGAGGTTGCCACTGAAGTGATGAATTATGTGTTAGAAAACACGACCGATGTAGATTTACTCGTTCAGGCTAATAGCTATTTGTTGCAAATGAGGATGGAAAAAGCACAAGAAAAAGATTTTGCTGCTATCGATGCTCAATTCGGGGTTTTGTTAAAACAATACGGCATAACACCAGTTACTTTATCTTTGCAACTGAAACAAGCGCATTTTGCGAGTTTTATAATGAGAAATCCTGCAGAAGGTAAAGCCATTATTAAACGTGCTATGGAGATGCAGTTGAATCCATTCGATCAAGCGCAATGTAAAATGGAGTTGGCTGATATTTTACTTTCCGAAGAAAAATTCAATCAGGCGTTATTATATTATTCGCAGATTCAAGAAAACTTGCAAAACAATGTGCTGTCGCATGAGGCCAGTTTAAAATCTGCCAAAACGAGTTATTTTAAAACCGATTTTGAATGGGCTTTGAAACAGTTTAAAGAATTGAAATCGGCCAGTACGCAATTAATAGCAAATGATGCACTTGAGTATTTTTTACTGATTAATGATAATACAGTAGCCGATTCGACTCAAACTGCTTTGAAACAATTTGCCAAAGGAGATTATCTTTTGTACCAAAATAGAAATCAGGAAGCTATAACTCAGTTCCAACAGATTTTGAAAAGTTTTAAAGGAGAGGAAATTGAAGGAGTTACATTGTTGAGGTTGGGAAGATTGTATGAAAAGCTTGGTGATTATACTTTGGCTTTGGCACAATATCAAGATATTATTGAGCATCACAGTGATGGAATTTATGTAGACGAAGCTTTGTATTTCTCAGCAGATATTTACAACACACAATTGAAACAGCCCGATAAGGCAAAGGCTTTATATGAGAAAATTATTTTCAGCCATCAGGACAGTATTTATTTTGTAGATGCGAGGAGAAAATATAGGGAATTAAGAGGAGATACGAATTTATAAAAGTGTTTAATCGGTTAATCGTTGATTTGTTTAACCGAATTAACGATTAAACAAATCAACAAATAAACAGTAAAATGATAATATACAACGTTACCACAAACATACATGAAAGTGTACACGATAAATGGATGATTTGGATGCAGCACAAGCACATTCCAGAAATGCTGGCGTGTGGCAAATTTATTTCAGCACGTTTAGTCCGTGTTTTGGTGGAAGAAGAAATGGGCGGTGTAACCTATTCTGTTCAATATACTACAGACAGCAAGGAAACATTGGATAGATATTATCTTGAAGATGCACCAAATTTAAGAGAGGAAGGTGAAAAATTGTTTGGCGATAAAATGTTGACTTTTAGAACCGAATTACAAGTGATTTCAGATCATTAGAAAATATTCAGAATTAGGCGTTTGCTTAGTCTAGACTTTCTTAAAATGTAAATTACAAAAAAAATAAAAAGCTTAGCGTCTTCGCGGTTAAATAAAACAATATGGAAAAAGTAACAGCCAAAAAACACCTCGGACAACATTTCTTAAAAGACGAAAGCGTAGCAAAAGACATCGCCGATACTTTAAATCTAGAAGGATATGAAGATGTGCTGGAAATAGGACCTGGAATGGGAGTGTTGACCAAGTACTTATTGGACAAACCAATCAATACCTACGTTATCGAAATTGATACCGAATCGGTTGAATATTTGGGTGTTCATTACGATAAATTGAAAGACAGAATCATCTCAAAGGATTTTCTGAAATATGATATCAACGAAGTTTTCGCTGGAAAACAATTCGCCATAATTGGAAACTTTCCCTATAATATTTCGACGCAAATTGTTTTCAAAACATTAGAATTACGCAATCAAATTCCAGAATTTGCAGGAATGTTCCAAAAAGAAGTAGCAGAACGCATTTGCGAGAAAAAAGGAAGCAAAGCGTATGGAATTCTTTCGGTATTAGTAAAGGCTTTTTATGATACCGAATATTTATTTACCGTAGACGAAAATGTGTTTAATCCTCCGCCAAAAGTAAAATCGGGAGTGATGCGTATGCGTAGGAAGGAAGATTATAGTTTGCCTTGTAGCGAAAAGTTATTTTTCACGGTAGTAAAAACGGCTTTTCAACAGCGTAGAAAGACCTTGCGTAACAGTTTAAAAACTTTAAATTTGTCTGACAGTCTGAGAGAAGATGAAGTTTTTAATCTTCGTCCCGAACAATTAGATTACAAAGAGTTTATAGCATTGACCCAAAAAATTGAAGCCGATGGAGGAATTTAAAATCAGCAAAGAATTAATAAAACAACTAGAGGAGTTCATTCAGACTAAAAATGATGAGCAACTTGAAGTTTTATTGAATGACATGCACCATGCTGATATTGCCGAAGTCTTAGATGAATTAGACTTCGATGAGGCTACTTATATTTTTAAAGTATTAGATAGTGAAAAAACAGCCGAAATCCTTTTAGAATTAGAAGATGATTTACGGGAAAATATATTAAGCAGGCTTTCGCCAAAAGAAATTGCCGAAGAACTTGATGAATTAGAAACGAATGATGCGGCGGATATTATTGGTGAACTTTCGAAAGAGAAAAAAGCCGAAGTAATATCTGAGTTGCAGGACGTTGAGCATGCCAAAGATATTGTCGAGTTATTGCGTTATGACGAAGATACGGCTGGGGGTATTATGCACAAAGAATTGGTGAAAGTCAATGAGAATTGGAATGTGCTTACTTGCGTAAAAGAAATGCGTATTCAGGCCGAAAATATATCAAGAGTGCATTCTATTTATGTGGTAGATGATGAAGATCGATTAAAAGGGAGATTATCGCTCAAAGACTTACTAACGACTTCAACCAGAACCGCGATTAGCGATGTCTATATTCGAAAACTGAATTCTGTAAATGTAGATACCGAAGATATTGAAGTAGCCAGAATCATGCAGAAATATGATTTAGAAGCCATTCCTGTGGTAGATGAATTGGGACGTTTGGTAGGACGAATTACAATTGACGATATTATTGATGTAATCAAAGATGAAGCTGATAAAGATTATCAATTAGCTGCAGGTATTACAAATGATATCGAATCTAACGATAGCGTTTATGAATTAATCAAAGCACGTTTGCCTTGGTTGCTTATCGCAATGGTGATCGAGATTGTTGCCTCGTTTGTATTGAAAGGCAATGAGGATATGTTTGAGAAATTTTCAACCTTGATTATTTTTGTACCGTTACTTTCTGCTACGGCAGGAAATATTGGAGTTCAAGCCTCAGCGATAGTTGTTCAAGGTTTGGCAAACGGAACGTTGAAAAATTACAGCCGCAGCTATTTCAGCAAAGAATTGAAAGTATCTATGACCTCTGGCTCTATTATTTCCTTATTCTTGTTGGGGTATCATTCGATTATGTATCAGCAATATTTGGTAGGATTTGCTATTTCCATTTCAATGGTGGTGGTAATTTTATTTGCAGCGACTTTGGGGACATTAGTACCTCTTTTTCTGCACAAAAATAAAATTGATCCCGCTATAGCAACAGGGCCTTTTATTACTACATCAAATGATGTTTTTGGAATAATTATTTATTTTTGGATTGCCAGATTAATATTGGGTTATTAATTATAAACAGCTTAATAATTCAAAAATAATCTTGAATTTATTTAAATTTTAAAATCATAAATCTGGGATAATTCGGGTACTTTGTAACTCATTTTTTCAGGATTCAACATACTATTAATAAAAGAACAAAACAAACCAGAATGAAAGTACACATTATAGGTGGCGGAAACCTTGGGGCTTCTGTAGCAATCGGAATAGCAAAATTTACAACTAATAATCAAGTAACGGTAACCAGACGTAATCTAGCGCCAATTTCTCATTTAAAAGAATTGGGAATTACAATTACCAGAGATAATACGAGCAATATTCAAGAAGCAGATGTTATTATTTTGACCATCAAACCGTATCAGGTTGATACTGTTTTGGCCGAAATATTGCCTGTTATTTCAAACAAAGTAATTGCTTCGGCAGTAAGTGGACTTTCTATCGAGAATTTACAAAACAAAATTGGCGAAAATCACAGTGCTGTACGTATTATGCCAAATATTGCAGCCCAATTTGGCGCATCGGCGACTTGTATTGCATTTCACGAAAATAATAAAGAAAAAGCTCAGAAAACAGTAACACTTTTTCAAGGTTTGGGAACAGCGCCTATCATTGACGAAAAATTAATGGACGCGGCAACAGTTCTTGCAGCAAGTGGAACAGCTTTTGCCTTAAGATACATCCGTGCTTCTATGCAGGCGGGTATCGAAATTGGATTTGACTGGCAAACTGCTTTGGCTATTTCAGCACAAACTGTTAAAGGTGCTGCCGAAATGCTGCTTGAAGAAAAAGGGCATCCAGAACAATTAATCGACCGTGTTACCACACCACAAGGTTGTACCATTGCGGGATTGAATGAAATGGAGCTTCACGGTTTCAGTTCTTCTTTAATTAAAGGAATCAAAACTTCATTAAAGCAAATTAAAGGTTAAAAGCTCCTTTTGGGCGTGCCACCATAAAGCAAATGGGCCTACTCATCATACTGGTGAGTCGGCCCATTTTCTTTATGCTGTCAGGCTATCCGAGCTACTTCGGTAGCTAGCTTCTATCCTTCACGTGCTATGTCTTTAATTTAACGATTTTTGATGTAAGAGCCTTGTGAAATCAACAATCTAATTATTTAATCACGCCAAATCTGACTCGAGTGATAGCCAACAGGCGAAGCAAATCAACAATCGTTAATCCTTAATCTAAAATCATTTAACTTAATCACATTGGATTGTTAACGCCACTAAAGACTAAATCATAATATCCTGATAATTATCATCTGAAAATCTGAAAAATTCAGTACTTTTGCGCCCGAATTCTTCCATTTAGAGTTCCCAACATATTTCTCACTTAAACGTTTATAGCATGCAACTGTACAACACCTTAAGCGCAGAAGAAAGAGCTGAACTGATTGATCAAGCCGGTAAACAACGCCTTACGTTGTCTTTCTATGCGTATGCCAAAATTCAAGATCCCACACAATTTCGTAACGATTTATTTATTGCCTGGAATGCACTCGATGCTTTGGGTCGAATTTACGTTGCTCACGAAGGAATTAATGCCCAAATGAGTGTTCCTGCAGAAAATTTTGAAGACTTCAGAGAAACTTTGGAAGTCTATGATTTCATGAAAGGCATTCGTTTGAATGTAGCCGTAGATCAGGACGATCACTCTTTTTTGAAACTAACCATCAAAGTGCGTCACAAGATTGTTGCTGATGGTCTGAACGACGATACTTTTGATGTAACCAATATTGGAGTTCACTTAAAAGCAAAGGAATTCAATGAAATCCTGGATGACCCCAACACCATAGTAGTTGATTTTAGAAATCACTACGAAAGCGAAGTGGGCCATTTCAAAGGTGCCATCACTCCCGATGTTGAAACTTTCAGAGAAAGTTTACCGATAATTAACGAGCAGCTTCAAAACCATAAAGAAGATAAAAACCTGGTGATGTATTGCACCGGAGGAATTCGTTGTGAAAAAGCGAGTGCTTATTTCAAACATCAAGGCTTCAAAAATGTTTTTCAATTAGAAGGCGGGATTATCAATTATGCTAAACAGCTAAAAGAAGAAGGTCTGGAAAGCAAGTTTATCGGAAAGAATTTTGTTTTCGATAATCGTTTGGGCGAAAGAATTACAGATGACATAGTTTCACAATGTCACCAATGCGGAAAGCCGTGTGACAATCACACCAATTGTGAAAATGATGGCTGCCATTTGTTATTTATTCAATGTGACGAATGTAAAGCGGCTATGGATAACTGCTGTTCTACCGAATGTCTGGAAATTATCCACATGCCTTTGGTTGATCAGGTACGATTGAGAACAGGAAAACAAGTTGGAAATAAAGTTTTCAGAAAAGGAAAATCCGAAAGTTTAAAATTCAAACATTCTGGCGAACTGAGCGATACTGCATTGGCTACAGCCAAAAAACCGACCGATATTCGCCAAAAAATAAAAGTCAAAAAAGTATTACTTGGAAAAGCGGAACATTATTATGTAAAAGCTCAAGTGGGACTTTTCACTATCGAAAATAACGAATTGAATAGCGGTGATACAATCTTAATTTCAGGACCAACAACCGGAAACCAAGAATTGGTTTTAGGAAAAATAATCGTCAACGAAACTGAAAATACGGTTGCAAAAAAAGGAGATAGAATTACATTTGAAGTTCCTTTTAGAATCCGATTATCTGATAAATTATATAAAATTTTAAAGGATTAAAAAAACAACAAACACTACATAAAAACCATTGCGATTTGAAAATTGCAATGGTTTTTTTTATAGAATATTTATGATTCTTTGCCCTATTTTACCGTTGTGACATAATCCAAAAAAATACTATCTTTACCAATTAATCTTTTTAAGAACTTAAATTGCTTTTATAGCAATACTACATATAAAATTATGGCATGTACAAGTTGTTCAACTTCTGATGGTGGTGCACCAAAGGGTTGCAAAAATAATGGGACTTGCGGCACCGATAGCTGCAATAAATTAACGGTTTTTGACTGGCTTTCGAACATGAATTTGCCCAATGGAGAAGCTCCTTTTGATTGTGTGGAAGTTCGTTTTAAAAACGGTAGAAAAGAATTTTACCGCAATACCGAGAATTTAACATTAAGCATAGGAGATATTGTAGCAACTGTTGCTTCTCCAGGACATGATATCGGAATTGTGACACTTACAGGAGAATTGGTAAAAATTCAAATGAAGAAAAAAGGAGTGAATCATACAAGCAATGAAGTTTCTAAAATTTACCGAAAAGCTTCTCAAAAAGATATTGATATCTGGACTGTAGCCCGTAACAAAGAAGAGCCTATGAAAGTACGAGCTCGTGAATTGGCTATTGCTCAAAAATTAGAAATGAAAATTTCGGATATTGAGTTTCAGGGAGACGGTTCAAAAGCCACTTTCTATTATACTGCCAATGACAGAGTCGATTTTAGACTTTTAATCAAAGATTTTGCTAAAGAATTCAGCACAAGAGTAGAGATGAAACAAGTAGGTTTTCGTCAGGAAGCTGCTCGTTTAGGAGGTATTGGTTCTTGTGGTAGAGAATTATGCTGCTCTACTTGGTTAACTGATTTTAGAAGTGTAAATACTTCGGCAGCACGTTATCAACAATTATCCTTAAACCCACAAAAATTGGCTGGACAATGTGGAAAATTGAAATGTTGTTTAAATTATGAGCTAGATACTTACATGGATGCTCTAAAAGATTTTCCAGAATTTGAAACCAAATTAAGTACCGAAAAAGGAGACGCTATTTGTCAAAAACAAGACATTTTCAAAGGATTAATGTGGTTTGCTTATACCAATAATTTTTCTAACTGGCATGTCTTAAAAATTGATCAAGTCAAAGAAATTATTGCTGAGAATAAACTAAAAAACAAGGTGTCATCGTTAGAAGATTATGCTGTAGAAGTCATTGCAGAACCAGAAAAGAATTTTAATAATGCAATGGGGCAGGAAAGTTTAACTCGTTTTGACCAACCAAAAAGAAAGAAAAAGCCAAATAAAAAACCTAGAATTGCTGGAGAAAAAGCTATTGTTCCAAATAATGCAAATAAACCTGCTGCTATACAAAAAAGCACTACTCCAAACAATTCGAATACTCCGAATACTAACAAAGAGAATCCGGTTAAAGAGAATCCGAATGCTAATAACGCTAATAGGAATCGTAATAAAAACAACAACCGCAACAAAAACAATAACAATCGTCCTCCTGTAGCAGATAATAAAACAGACGAACCTAGAAAACCAATAATTATTAAAAAAAATGAGAATAAAGAATAGTCTTTTACTGCTTTTTGTAACAGTACTCCTTTTTTCATGTGATAAAAAAAGAGTTTTTGACGAGTATAAATCTGTAGGAAGCGCCTGGAACAAAGACAGTATTGTTACTTTTGATTTACCTGTTTTGGATTCAACAAAAAGATATAATTTGTTTGTAAATTTAAGAGATAACAACAATTATAAATACAGTAATCTTTTTCTAATTGTCTCATTAGAAAGTCCAAATGGATATACTAAAGTAGATACTTTAGAATATCAAATGGCAGAACCTGATGGAACATTGTTAGGCGATGGTTTTACAGATATTAAAGAAAGCAAACTCTATTATAAAGAGAATGTTCGCTTTAGAGGAAAATACAAAGTACACATTAAACAAGCAGTAAGAGAAAATGGAAAAGTACCTGGTGTGGCTCTTTTAGATGGAATTACTGAAATAGGTTTTAGAATAGAAAATAAAGATTAAAACTCGATTATGGCTGTTAAAAAAAATAACCCTCAGACAAAAAATATAGATAAAGATGTGAAATATTATTCCAAGAAATTTTGGAAAATTTACTTCTACGGACTGGGAATTATTGCTTTATTCTTCCTGTTTGCCTCATGGGGGCTTTTTGGATCTATGCCTTCATTTGAAGATTTAGAAAATCCAGATTCTAATTTAGCTACCGAAGTAATTTCTTCAGATGGGGTTGTTTTAGGAAAGTATTTTAAGCAAAATCGTTCTCAATTAAAATATTCTGATTTACCAAAAAACCTTGTTCAGGCTTTAGTTGCAACAGAAGATGCTCGTTTTTATGAGCATTCTGGTATAGACGGAAGAGGAACATTAAGAGCGATAGCAAGTTTAGGAACAAGTGGAGGTGCTAGTACTTTGACTCAACAATTAGCGAAGCAGTTATTTCATGGAGAAGGATCAAAATTTTTACCTTTTCGTATCGTTCAAAAAATGAAAGAATGGATTATTGCCATTCGATTAGAAAGACAATATACCAAGAACGAAATCATTGCGATGTATTGTAATGTCTATGATTTTGGTAATTATTCAGTAGGGGTAAGTTCAGCAGCGCAAACTTATTTTTCAAAAGCACCAAAAGACTTGACTATAGACGAATCGGCTATTTTAGTTGGGATGTTCAAAAACTCGGGATTATACAACCCTGTAAAAAATCCAGTTGGAGTTAAAAATAGAAGAAATGTAGTGCTTCATCAAATGGAAAAAGCACACATCATTTCCGAAGATCAAAAAATCCAATTGCAAAGCTTGCCTATCACATTGCATTTTAAACTTGAAAGTCATAGAGAAGGGACTGCTACTTATTTTAGAGAGTACCTTCGTGAATACATGAAAAAATGGACAGAAGAAAATAAAAAACCAGATGGTTCTGACTACGATATTTATAAAGATGGTTTAAAAATCTACACGACTATCGATTCAAGAATGCAGGCTTATGCCGAAGAAGCTGTTACTGCGCATATGACCAACATGCAAGAAGAGTTTTTTATTCAATCTAAAGACAATAAAAATGCTCCTTTTGTAAATATTTCTGAAGCAGAAACTCAACGTATTTTAAATCAGGCGATGAAATCATCTCACAGATGGGATGTTTTGAAAGAGCAAGACAAAAGCGACGAAGAAATCATCAAAACATTCAGTGAGAAAACTAAAATGACAGTTTTTACCTGGAAAGGAGAAAGAGATACTATAATGACGCCATTGGATTCTATTCGTTATTACAAACACTTTTTGCAAGCGGGAGTAATGTCTATGGAGCCTCAAACAGGTAATATCAAAGTTTGGGTTGGTGGAATCAACTATAAATATTTTCAATATGATCACGTAGGGCAAGGAGCTAGACAAGTTGGATCTACATTCAAACCTTTTGTTTATGCTACCGCAATTGAGCAATTGAACATGTCTCCTTGTGATTCTATACTTGATGGACCATTTATGATTCGCAAAGGACGTCACCACGTAACTGAAGACTGGGAACCTAGAAACTCGGATAATAAATACCGCGGAATGGTTACGCTGAAACAAGCATTGGCAAACTCTATAAATACGGTTTCGGCTAAGTTAATAGACAAAGTTGGACCAGAAGCTGTAATTGAATTGACGCACAAATTAGGTGTTAAATCCGAAATTGTTACTCAGCCTTCTATTGCTTTGGGAGCTGTAGAAATAACTGTTGAAGACATGGTGGCTGCTTTCAGTACATTCGCCAACCAAGGAGTGTATACAAAACCACAATTCTTAACTAAAATTGAGAACAAAAGTGGAGAAGTAATCTATGAACCAATTCCTGAGTCTCATGATGTTTTGAATAAAGACATTGCTTTTGCTGTTATTAAACTTTTAGAAGGAGTAACCGAAACTGGATCAGGAGCTCGATTAAGAACTCAAAACGGAGGAAACGGAGACAAACGTTGGACAGGATATCCGTATATGTTTAAAAATCCAATCGCTGGAAAAACGGGGACTTCACAAAATCAATCAGATGGTTGGTTTATGGGGATTGTACCTAATCTTGTAACAGGTGTTTGGGTAGGTTGCGAAGATCGTTCGGCACATTTCAAAAGTCTTACTTATGGACAAGGTGCTGCAATGGCTTTGCCTATCTGGGGATATTTTATGAATAAGTGTTATGAAGATAAAACCTTAACGATATCTAAAGAATCTTTCGAAAGACCTGCTAATCTTTCTATTAAAGTAGATTGCTATACACCGCGAGCGACTACGGTCAAAGACTCAACAGCAACTCCAGAACAAGATACCGAAGAGTTTTCATTGTAAGATAAATATTATATTTTAAATAAGTTAGAGTGTGATTGAAATAGTATAAGGAGCCAGAATAGACATTACGTTTATTTGGCTCCTTTTTCATTTAGAATAATCTTGTTTTACCGCTTAGTTGGCTTTAAAATGTTTTTATAATATTCTTTTGTGTTTTTGATGAGATGTTGGTTAAATGAAGCTTAAAAGTTGTTCTAAAGCTCGGTAAACTGGAAGCAAGTGGTCTATAAATAAAAAATCACGAATAAAACTTTTTATTCAGTTCTATTCGTGAGATTGAATGTTGGTAATTAAAAAGTATTCTATAAAGATTGAATCAAAATCCAAGCATCGGGATTATCTGTTTCGGTGATTTTATTTTTCTCTTTTTCTGCTTCCGCAAAAGTAGTATAGCTTCCGTATAATACTGGATAAAGCCCATTTTTATTGATACCCAAAACTCTAGCATCAAATCCTTCTGCAATTAATTGGCGGTATCTTTTTTGAGCATTTGCTTCACTTCTAAATGCACCTGCCATAATGTGGTAGGGTAATTTAGTTACTTCTTTTTTGTCCGATTTTAAAGTAAGAGTAACTGCTGGTATTGGCGTTTGTATAAAGAAAGTAGCTTCCTGAATTTTGTTTTGCACCTTTTTTTGCACTGCTGTTTCTACCAAAATAGTTTCAGATGCGATTCGGTTTTGATACAATGGATATCCAATTGATCCAGCAACAGCTAATCCTATTACGAATACAGCTGCATATTTTAGATATGGATTTCTTGTTGGGGTTTCAGTATCTGGAACGAAATTGAAAATTGGTTTTTCTTCTTCGATTTCAACTTCTTCATTTTCTAATACTACTTCAGGTTTTGGAAGTTCTACTTCTCTTTTCACCGCTGGTGAAACAAAAGAAGTCAGTCCAAAAGATTTTGTCAAATAGTTAGTTTGTTCATTAGGTGTGAAAAGAATATTGTTTTCAGTATTCAAACTAAGTACACCAATATTTTTTATCAAAAAAGTTCGGTTTTCTTGTAATGCTTTTTTCCAATTTAAAACTTCATATTCAATAGCGCTAACGGCATATTCATAAGAGGTTTTTTCAATCTGAGCGATATGATTGGCTAATAATCCGTCATTATTTTTTATATGTGTATTAAAAGAAATCGTCTTCTTTGGTGGAAAAAAAGAATGAGAGTTTTCAACTAACTGAGCCGATTGAATTTCAGCCAAGAAAGCTCCAAAACCTGGAACGGTTACACATTGATAACGATATAAAAGTTGGGCGATGTAAAGTTCTATTTTCATGTTAACAAAGTTATGCAACGGGAATAGTTATCAAAATTTTATTCACAATTTTTATTAACAATCTGCATGTGTAACATTATCAATAAATTAGAGTTTCGTTTTTTAAAGTTTTCTTTTTTAATGTAGTTTTTTGGGCTTCTTTTTTCCTAAAATCACATTATTTTGAATTTGTAAGCAGTTTCAGTATCAAATATTTATTGTATAATTGTAAGATATGTCAGAAGAAAATTTATTTTACCTGTTGGCTTTACTGCGTGTTGAAGGCGTAGGGGATATTATGGCCAAAAAGCTGCTTACACACTTTGGAACTGCCGAAAATGTTTTGAATTCTAAGCCACAACAACTTGCCTCCATTGATGGGGTTGGATCCATTTTGCTTAAAAATTTTAAAGATAAATCTATTTTTGAAAAAGCGCGCCAGGAGTTAGATTTCATTCAAAAAAATAACATTGAGGCTCTTAGTTTTCAGGACAGCAACTATCCAGATAAATTAAAACATTGTATTGATGGACCAGTTTTGCTTTTCTCAGCAGGAAATATCGATTTAAAAAACAGAAAAATAATAAGCATCGTAGGTACGCGCCAAATTACCTCTTATGGGACAGAGTTTTGTCGAAAATTAATAGAAGATTTGGCGCCTTTGAACCCAATAATCGTTAGCGGTTTTGCTTATGGTGTAGATATTGTGGCACATCAATTGGCTATGGAATATGATTTACAAACTATTGGAGTACTTGCACATGGTTTGAATCAAATTTATCCCAAAGCACATAAAAAGTATATGGCAAAAATGGAACAAAATGGTGGTTTTATGACCGAGTTTTGGAGTGCTTCCAATCCAGATAAGGAAAATTTTGTTCGAAGAAACAGGATTGTAGCAGGAATGACCGAAGCTACAATTGTGATAGAATCTGCTGATAGAGGTGGTTCACTCATCACCGCCAATATGGCCAATGATTACAACCGGGATGTTTTTGCCGTTCCAGGACGCACAACGGATAAATACAGTTTAGGTTGTAATAATTTGATCAAAACTCAAAAGGCTTATTTGCTTACTTCTGCTGCCGATTTGATATACAATCTGAATTGGGATATTGCACAAGAATCCAAACCTATTCAAAAACAATTGTTCGTAACGCTAGATAATGATGAACAAAAAGTCTATGATTACCTTCTAAAAACAGGAAAAGAACTGATGGACATTATTGCTTTGCATTGTGATTTTCCTATTTATCGAATTTCGGGTTTATTACTTAATATGGAATTAAAAGGAGTTATAAGGCCTTTGCCTGGGAAAATG
Source organism: Flavobacterium sp. WC2509 (assembly GCF_052683105.1). Taxonomy (NCBI): domain Bacteria; kingdom Pseudomonadati; phylum Bacteroidota; class Flavobacteriia; order Flavobacteriales; family Flavobacteriaceae; genus Flavobacterium; species Flavobacterium sp. WC2509. Next base: position 2,283,157 of record NZ_JBQZFG010000001.1, read on the forward strand.
TTTGAGGCGATTTAGGCTGTTTTTCTTCTGTAATTATAATTAGAGTTATGTATAGAGATAAAATTTATCTTAAAAAACTACGTTATATACTAACGTAGTTTTTTTTATGATTATATAATTAAACCTTTTTCAGAAATAACAATCATAATAAAAGATACTGTATTCATTTAAACTCTTTTGCTATGAATCAAAATACGCTTTGGTCACTTCGTTTGGGTTTCTCTAATAAAGAAGCATCAAAAATTGCTCAAAAAGGATTGGCTTCTTTTCTGGAAAATTCATTTATGCTTCCTGTTGATTCTACTATTCCATCTTTTTTAGATGATAGTCCAAAAAGCAGTCTGGAATTTAGACAGCAACGAGAATTTTATAAAAATGCTACTGTAGAACAAAAACAAGAAAGTCAAAAAAAAGAGCGACAGACTTCGGAAGAAATGAAAGCTTGGTGGATTGATAAAATGGCGACAGCTGAATTTCCACTTCGCGAAAAAATGACTTGCTTTTGGCACAATCATTATGTGGCTACAGCTCAAAAAGTGAAAGTGAACTATTGGATGTTTCAACACAATCAAATTTTGAGAAAAAATGCTTTTGGTAATTTCAAAACCTTGACCAAAGAAATTGTTCAAAGTAATGCAGTTGTGCGTTATCTCGATAATACAGACAATCGAAAAGGCAAACTCAACGAAAATTTAAGTCGGGAATTATTGGAACTTTTCACACTTGGCATCGGGAATTACTCGGAAGAGGATATAAAAAATGGAGCCAAAGGCCTTGCTGGCCTTGGTATAGGAGAAGAAAGTGCTATTTACAGAGATAAAGCTGAAGACAATGAAGAATTCATTTATTTTGGTAAAAAGGGTAATTTCAAAATAGATGAAATGATTGATATTATTTTTGAACAACCTAATATTCCTTATTTGGTAACCCGAAAAATATTAAAATGGTTTATTTATGATAACCCAAAGGAAGAACTAGTTCATTATTATGGTGATTATTTCAAGAAAAAGAATTTTGAAATTAAACCACTTTTGACTAAAATTTTCACTGAAGAATTTGCTAAAAAGAACGCAGGTTCTAAGATTAAAAGCCCTCTGGAGTATATTTTGCAATTGATGAATGAACTGAATGTCGAAAATCCAAACGAAAAATTAATTACCAATTTTTTGAAATCGCAAGGAATGGATTTACTCAATCAGCCCAATGTAAAAGGATGGGATGGAGGGAGCGCGTGGCTTACTTCGCAGGTTTTTTTGCAAAGAAATAACGTTGCCGATTTACTTTGTAACGGAAAAAATTTAATCCGAGCAAAGAAACAAATTGATGAAAATGCAATGATGACTCAAAACCCAAATCGACAACTAAGAGTAAAACTGAATTGGAATAAAGAAGGAAATAACAAGGAAATCATTGCCGAACTAGAAGACCGTTTATTGTTTAAAACCGATCCTTCCGATCAACAGGATTTTGAACAATTATTAAAATATGATTTTGACAGTAAAACGGAGGGCTCGGAAAACGCTGTATTGCGATTATTCAATTTTATGGTAAAGACACCCGAATTTCAATTAATATAATTTATAAAAGCAATTGAAAAAGCAGTTATAATAATAAAAGAATGGTATGAAAATAAGTGGCTTAGTAATCACTTTTAATGAAGAAAAAATGATTGGGAAGTGTATTGATGCACTTTTTAAAGTTTGCGATGAAGTAATTGTAGTTGATTCATTCAGTAAAGACAGAACTGTTAAGATTGCTAGAGAAAAAGGGGCAATTGTCATAGAACAGACTTTTCTTGGTGATGGTCCACAACGTTCTCATGGACTCCCATTTTGTAAAAATGATTGGATTCTTAATTTGGATGCAGATGAATTTTTAGACAAAGATGCAGAGGATTATATTTTGGCAGAAAAATATTTAAAAGGAAATTTTGATGGTCTAAGTTTCCGTGTCAAAAATTTTTTAGGAGATAAATTAATAGATTTTGCCGGTTGGTATCCAGATCACAAAGTGCGTTTTTTTAATAAAAAAACAGCGCGACCTTCTGATTCTAAAGTTCATCAAACCATCGTTACAACAAATGAAAAGAAAGTTCCCGTTCACATATTGCATTATGGCTGGGATTCATTAGATCAAATTATTGCGAAGAAGAATCAATATTCAAGTTGGCATGCCCAACAACTTTTTGACGAAGGCGTAAAAATAGGAAAGTACAAGCCTTTTATTAATGGAACCGTATCGTTTATACGATGCTATTTCTTCAAAAAAGGATTTTTAAACGGATTGGATGGATTAACAATTTCATATATTCAAAGCTATTTTTCATATGTCAAATATTTAAAGCTAATTCAAATTCAGAAAAGTAATGAAGCTCACAATTTTTAAAGTATTTGATATTGATACAAAAAAAATAATATAAATCGAAAGTCAGAAGCCCCATTTCTATTAGACTTTATGACTTTACAACTTTAAGACTACGATTATGGACAGAAGAAAATTTTTAACGCTTACAGGTACATTTACAGGAGGCTCACTTCTATTACCTGATTTTTTGTACTCTTTTGGCTCACAAACGAATTTGGTTTTGGGCGAGCAATGTGTGGTTTTTGTTCAGTTAAATGGAGGAAATGATGGACTGAATACTTTTATTCCGTTTGAAGATGCGCTTTATTATGATTCGCGTCCAATAATTGCGATTTCAAAAACTGAGGTTTTAAATTCTGGAAAAGGAATGGCATTTCATCCTGCTTTGAAAGGATTTGCGAGTATGCAACAAAATGGAGATTTATCTGTTATTCAAAATGTGGGCTATCCAAATCCAGTGCGTTCTCATTTTAGAAGTCAGGAAATATGGCAGACAGCACCAACCCATCAGGAATATCTTAATGATGGTTGGCTTGGACGTTATCTCGATTTGCAATGCAAGGAACACCAACCTACAGCGGGTATAAACATTGATAATATTGATAATTTGGCATTGAAAGGCGATGAACCAAATTCTATTACTGTAAAAGATCCTGACCGATTTAAAACTAAAAACAAATTAGAAAACGATGGGCAATTATCGGGTAATCCACAATTGGATTTTGTTCGAAAAGTAGCCAATTCTGTAATAGAAGGTTCAGATGATATTCAATTAGCATTAACAAAATCAGCTCCTTCAGATGTGATTTATCCAAAAACAGGTTTAGCTAAAAACCTAGAATGGATTTCTAAACTGATAAAAGGAAATCTGAATTCTAAAGTTTATTATACTTCGCTTGGTGGTTTTGATACTCACGACAATCAACTTTCTATTCATAAAAATAGATTGACCGAACTCAATGATGCTGTTTTTAGTTTCTATGAAGATTTAAAAAAATCGCAACAATTACAGAATGTTACTATCGTTGTTTTCTCAGAATTTGGGCGTCGTGTAAAAGATAATGGACGAGGGACAGATCACGGAACAGCAGCTCCAATGTTTGTTATTGGTGGAAATAATCGAGGAAAAATTATTGGAAATAACCCAAATCTTGCCGATTTAGACCGTGGAGATTTAAAACATGAAATTGATTTTAGAAGTGTATACGCGTCAATTTTAAAAAACAAATTGAATTTTGATTACACCAAAATTGGAATACAAAATAAAGCATTGGAAGGTTTGTTTTAAAAGTATGAGTTTATGTTTTAAAAGATAGTTTATCTTTATAAAACCAATTAAAAATAATAACAATACATGAAGACAAAGGCTCTGATTATTTTTCTTTTCTTTTTTAACATCAAAATACAGTCGCAAGAATACTTGCCTTTATGGCCAGCAGGAAAAATGCCTAACAGTAAGGGATTAAAATTAGAACTTATCGAAGAAAGAGAAAGAATTACTCAGGTAGCTCAACCCGGAATCTATACTTTTTTTACATCCAAGGAAGAAAATACAGGAAGCGCCGTGTTAATTTGTCCGCCGGGAGGATATGCTAAATTAACGTATGCAATTGCAGGATTTCAATTTGCTAAATGGCTGAATACAATGGGAATAAATGCCTTTGTATTAATACATCGTTTGCCAACGTCACCGGATTTAATTGAAAGAGAAAAAGGACCCATTCAAGATGCGCAAAGAGCCATGAAAATGATTCGATCAAACGCAACAGCTTGGGATATTAATCCTTCAAAGATTGGAGTTATGGGAGCTTCGGCAGGAGGTCACTTAGCAACTACATTAGGAACTCATTCGGAAGATTATTCGATTGTTAATGATGCTGTAGATCAATTCTCTTTCCAACCGAACTTTATGATCCTAATTTCACCAGTTATAACCATGGGAAAATATGCGCATCAAGGTAGTCTGAATAATTTTTTGGGAAATAAGCCAACACAACAGAATATTGATTATTTTTCAAATGAAAAGCATATTAGCGAAAGCACTCCGCCTACTTTTATTGTTGTTGCGCAAAATGATCCAGTTGTAAATCCTATTAATAGTATTCTTTTCTATGAAGGCATGTTGGAGCATAATGTTTCAGGAAGTTTACATGTTTTCCTTGAAGGCGGACATTCAATTGCTCTAAAAAATAAACCCAAATCGATCAATTTATGGACTAATTTATGTGAAGAATGGTTTACTGATTTAAGTATATTAGACAAAACCAGTGCTACAATTACGCCAAACAAGAGCAAACTTTTAAAGGCTGGCCGTTTTTAAAATTTATTACTAAAGGAAGGACAAGAAGGTTTTTTTAATCTTGAGCTTATTGTTTCTGTTTTATAGGTATCCAAATTTCTTCTTCAGATGTTGGATCACCGTTTTTGTATTTATCACCTAAAATTTCAAAATGAGGTCTGTTGTCCAAATCATAATCCGAATTCGGGATCCATTCCCCATAAATATAGCGATAGATAGAATCATCTGTATTTAAACCTTTATAATCAAAAACTACATATAGTCCTCCTGCCAAAGTGAATGTTTCCATTTTGGACGGTACATTATCAAAGTCTGAAACTTCAACGGTTGCCCATTTTTCAAATTCATTTGTTGGACTAAAATTTAAAAAATGAGTCGGCTCATAAACTGTCATCGAAATTAAATCGTTGGATAAATTGTTGTCTACTTGTTTTCGTCTTGGCATAAAATCCTTCCAAAGTTCGCTCACTTTGTAATTGGTAAAACTCATTGTAAGTCGTTTTCCAATTAATTTTTTTTCTCTTAGGTTTATAATTCTAGGATTCATTTATAAAGTTTAAAATAATTTTCAAAGTTTCTACTTGCTGTTGTTCTCTGCTAATTGTTGCTTGATTATCTCCCAATTGAAAGCCATAATAGCCAAATTGACTATGATTACCGCCTTCTATTTTTACAAATTTTGTTGTTTTTGGTAGTTTTGATTTATTATCCAAAATTGATTTTTCGTCTGCCACTCCGTCATTTGAACCATAAATTTTTAAGACTGGTACTTTGCTGTCAACAAGAGAAAAAGTTTTGGGATGAGAGCTGCCAATGAGTATGAGTTTGTCTATTAAATTAGGATTTTCGAATACAAATTGTGCTGCCATTTTCGCTCCCAATGAATGTCCTGAAAGTATATACGTTTTAGTGGTGTCGTTAAACAGATTTAATTCTTTGGGCTTGTTGTAGCCATTAGAAGCAAGTCGCCATGGCATTTTGATTAAATAAACTTTTATATTGTTATCTGCAATTTTTCTGCAAAGTGGCACATACGCTTTTGGATCGACCATTGCGCCGGGATAAAAAATAAATACGTTTTTGAATGTTTTTTTTGGTGAAAATGAATAAAAATCATCTGTGTTTTCAACTTTAATAGTGTTGCTGTCATGAAAAAACTGTTCGTCAATGCCATGTGATTGTGAAGAATAAAACAGCCAAAGCGTGAATACTAGCCCTGCCGTTATCCAAATTGTCTTCAAACTTTTTTTTACAGTCCACTTTTTAGTTGTCATGTTTTTTCAATAACTATTCTGTGCTAAAGATAATCATCTTTTTATGAAAGTATTTTATGAAGGTTTTCAAAATCTATATTCTTTCAATTCTTTGTTACTATGAGCCTTTGCGTGAAATTGGGCACGCAAAGGCACAAAGTATATTTTTAATATTTTAATTCTTTAGCACGAAGCTAAGTACTTTATTTATTTTTTACTTTCTATATTAGGCAAAAAAGCAGTTAAAATACCAATTAGCGGTAAATAAGCGCATATTTGAAAAACGTATTCAATACTTGTTATATCCGCTATTTTTCCTAAGATAGCAGAGCCTAAACCTCCCATTCCGAAGGCAAAACCAAAGAAAAGACCAGCAACCAGGCCTACTTTTCCCGGTAATAATTCAGTCGCATAAACTAAAATTGCTGAAAAGGCTGAGGAAAGTATTAGCCCAATAATTACTGATAAAATACCCACCCAAAATAAAGAAACATAAGGCAACATCAATGTAAAAGGAGCTACTCCTAATATCGAAATCCAGATTACATATTTTCTGCCAAACTTATCGCCCAAAGGACCTCCAAATAATGTTCCAGCGGCTACAGCTCCTAAAAAGGCAAACAAATAGATTTGCGATTCTTGTATAGAAACATGAAATTTATTTATCAGGAAAAATGTATAATAACTGGTAATACTTGCCATATAGAAATACTTAGAAAAAATTAAAACCAGCAAGATTACCAACGAAAAAACTACTCTTTTTTTAGATAAATTATGAGTGACGATTTCATTTGCGTTAGTCTTTTTTTGTCTTTTTTCTTCCAAATGACTGCTATACCAAATGGCTATTTTATACAAAGCAAAAATACCAACTAGTGCAATAAGACAAAACCAAACGATATAAGATTGTCCGTGTGGAATTACAATTAAAGCAGCAAGTAAAGGGCCAACCGCACTTCCTGCATTACCGCCAAGTTGAAAAATAGATTGGGCTAATCCTTTTTTTCCTCCCGAAGCCAAATGAGCAACTCTGGACGATTCTGGATGAAAGATTGAGGAACCAATACCGATCAAACTAACGGCTAGTAATAAATAAGCAAAGCTAGAAGCTATCGATACAAAAAAGAGTCCAACCAAAGTAAAACTCATTCCTATCATCAATGAAAAGGGCTTTGATTTTTTATCGGTGTACATTCCAACAAAAGGCTGTAAAATAGAAGCGGTAAGTTGATAAGTAAAAGTAATCATCCCGATTTGAGCAAAACTTAAATTAAATTTTTCTTTGAATAATGGATAAACTGAAGGAATTACAGCCTGCAAAAGGTCATTTATAAAGTGAGAAAAACTAATTATAAATAAAATGGGATAGATTGTTTTCTGAATGATTTCAGATTGTAATTTAGCATTTGTCATAGGTAATCGTTTATTTATTTGACAATCATTTTTGATTTAACAAAGATGAAAATAAATCGTGTTGTCTTAATTGCTATATTTGGACAATGAATAATGAATATCAGACATATCCAATTGTAGATTTCGGATTTTTAATAAATCCGTCTTTACCAGTTACTGGGTATACAGAAATGATTACAGGTGCAATATGTTTATCCCATTCGCATCCTAGAGCACAACTTATTTATGCCACGAGTGGTGTTATGAATGTAGTAGTTGAAAATCAAATTTGGGTAGTAAACCCATTGCAGGGACTTTGGATTCCAAGTAATGTGGAGCATCAGGTAACTTTTCAAAAAAATGTTAATTTATATAGTGTTTTTATAGATCCGTCCTTTACGGCTGATCTCCCAAAATGTAGTTTTTCTTTTGATATTTCTGTGTTTCTAAAGCAACTTTTATTCAAAATTATTTCTTTTGATAATACTGGTAGCATTAGTCTTTCGGAACGAAGAATTATAGATGTTTTTTTGGATGAATTAACAACAATTTTGCCGAGTTCTACTTTTTTACCCACGAGCAATCATGTAAAATTGAAAAAGATAATTTTGCTTTTAATGCAGGACATTAGCAGTAAATACACTCTGGATTACTATGCAGAATTATCCTCAATGAGTACTAGAACTTTGTCTCGCTTGTTTATTAAAGAATTGGGAATGAATTTCAGTGATTGGAGAACACGATTAAAACTTTTGGAAGCAATAAAAAGATTGGGAGAAAAACAATCTATCAAGGAAATTGCTTATGATTTAGGGTATGAAACTACAAGTGCTTTTATTTTTATGTTCAAAAAAAATTTAGGAAAAACACCATCTAACTATATTTTGGATAATGTAAACAATGCAGTTCTTTGAGATAAAAATTCTTCACTAGTCGGTAGTAATTAAATGAATTGATTTTTGATATTATTTATCGTATGTTTTTTTAACTTGTTTAGTATGTGATAAGATTTTTTTAGTCTGGGTATTAAAAAAAAAATGCAGATGTCCTAAAACATCTGCAATTATAAATTATTATTTGAAAATCTTAAATAACTATTTTAAAGCCTTAAATAGTATTTCAACAGGGTGAAATGCTTTTCTGCTTGTTCCATCGCTAATTTGGTGCCTACAGCTCGTTCCTGAAGCAGAAATCAACGTAGCTTGTTCTTCTGAGCGGATGGTTGGGAATAAAACCAATTCTCCAATTTTCATCGAAATGTCATAATGCTCTTTTTCATATCCAAAAGATCCAGCCATACCGCAGCATCCGCTTGGAATATTGAGTACGGTATAGTTTTGTGGCAACATTAGGATTTTTTTTAATGGTACTAATGAAGACAACGCTTTTTGGAAACAGTGACCGTGCATACGAACTCTTTCTTGGTTATCAGTAAATGATGCAGATGTGATTCGTCCTTCATCCAATTCTTTAGCCAAAAATTCTTCGATTAGCATTGCTCTGCTTGAAAATGCTTTGGCTTTTGCTTTCAAGTCACCACGACATAAATCCGGATATTCATCACGGAATGACAATATTGCCGAAGGTTCGATTCCGATTAAAATTGCGTTTTCCGGCATTACTTTGGCGAAAGCCTCAGTATTTTTTTCTGCCAATTCACGGGCTTCTTTCAACATACCTTTTGAAAGATACGTTCTTCCGCTGAAGCCGATTTCTGGAATCACAACGTCATAACCCAAACGGTTAAACAATTTAACGGCAGTCTGGCCAATTTCAACATCATTGAAATTCATGAATTCGTCATTGTACAAATAGACTTTTCCGTTAATGAAATTACCCGTTTGTCTGTAGCTTTTGAACCATTTCTGAAAGGTAATCTTGTGCATTTGTGGCAACGATCTTTCGGTGGCAAAACCAGTAGAACGTTTTACAATGTTTCCTATGATTCCTTTGGTTCCAAAATTATACAACCACGGTAATGAAGAGAATATTTGATTGATTTTTGGAGTATTACCAATTAATTTAGAACGGAATTTCACTCCGTTTTTATCATGGTATTGTTGTAAGGTTTCTGCTTTTAGCTTAGCCATATCCACATTTGAAGGGCATTCGGATTTACATCCTTTACAGCTTAAACATAAATCTAGCACTTCAAGTAAACCTTCGTCATCAAACTTATTCTCTTTGGTCGAATTGGTGATGGTCTCTCTCAATATGTTGGCTCTGGCGCGAGTGGTGTGTTTTTCATCACGCGTTGCCATATAACTCGGACACATTGTACCACCGCTTTTTTCTGTTTTTCTACAATCTCCAGAACCATTACACATTTCCGCAGCACGAACGATTCCGTTGTTTTCAGAGAAATCAAAATAGGTATCTGGCATTGGAGTGTCTTGATCTGGATTGTATCTCAGGTTGGTGTCCATTGGAGGTGTATTTACTACTTTTCCAGGATTGAAAATACCCCAAGGATCCCAAGTATTTTTCACTTGGATAAACATTTGGTAGATTTCTTCACCCAACATCAGCGGAATAAATTCGCCACGAAGTCTTCCGTCTCCGTGTTCTCCACTAAGCGAACCTTTATATTTTTTAACTAAATGAGCAATATCGGTAGCAATCGTTCTAAAAAGAGCAGTTCCTTCTTTGGTTTTTAAGTCAATAATCGGACGAAGGTGCAATTCTCCTGTAGCAGCATGCGCATAGTGCACACAACTTAGATTTCGCTCTTTTAAAACAGCATTAAAATCTTCGATAAAATCAGGTAAATCATTTACGTCAACAGCAGTGTCTTCAATAACGGCAACCGCTTTGGCATCGCCAGGAATATTAGACAATAATCCTAATCCCGCTTTTCTCAGGTTCCAAACTTTATTGGTGTCTTCGCCCCAAACAATCGGGAAGTGGTAGCCAAGGTTTTTGGAACGCATCAGCTCTTCCATTTCTTTGGCGATTTCGACAATTTCTTCTTTCGAGTCCCTTAAAAATTCAACAACCAAAATTGCCTGTGGATCGCCCTCCACAAAAAATCTATTTTTGCTTTGCTCAATATTTTCTTTGGTACATTCAAGGATATAATGGTCGATTAATTCAACACTGTCTGGCTTGAATTTCAAGGCTTCCAAGTTGGCTTTCAACGATTCGTTGATGCTATTGTGGTGAACACAGACCAAACCAGCGAAAGGTTTTAGTGCATCAACCAAATTCAGTTTAATCGCTGTCGAGAAGAACAAAGTCCCCTCAGAACCTGCGATTAATTTGCAGAAATTAAATTTTTCGGTCGGATCGCCAAAAGGCTGGCTATCTGCCAATAAATCTAAAGCGTATCCTGTATTTCTTCTCGGAATTGATTTTTTCGGGTAATTTTCATCAAACAATGCACGGTTGGCAGGAGATGATAATAATTCTTTGGTTTGCGCATAAATAGCTTGTTCCAAAGGGCTAACAACATTTATTCCGTTGCATTTGTCTTCAAATTCGGCGTTGGTTAAAGCTCCAAAAGTAACTTCATTTCCATCGGCTAAAAATCCTTTAATTTCAAGTAAATGCTCACGCGTTGAACCATAAATTACAGATCTTGCACCACAAGCATTATTACCCACCATTCCACCAATCATACAACGATTACTGGTTGATGTTTCTGGACCAAAGAATAATTTATATGGTTTTAAATGGATGTTTAATTCATCACGAATCACTCCAGGTTCTACCCACGCTGATTTTTCAACTGGATCAACCGAAAGGATTTTGGTAAATTCTTGCGAAATATCAACCACAATTCCATTTCCAACTACTTGTCCTGCTAGAGAAGTTCCAGCCGCACGAGGAATTACACTGCTTTTGTTTTCTCTGGCAAAAGCAATGATTTTTTGAATGTCTTCCTTTGTTTTTGGAATGGCTACTGCCAATGGCATTTCTTTATAAGCACTTGCATCAGTGGCATAAAGTGTACGCATAGTGTGGTCGTACAATAATTTTCCAGCTAATTGTTTTTCAAGACTTTCAAGGTTCATTTTATTTATGATTGAGGATTAACGATTGTCGATTGCTGATTTGTTGTGACGAATAAATCAGCAATCAAAAATCAGGAATCGACAATCTGAAATCTTAATATAGAATTCTATATCGAATGGTATTCGGAATTTGTTTTAATTTTTTCTCCAAATCGGTATTATGGAAATTATCGATATCGGTAATTACATAACCCAATGTTTCATTCGTTTTTAAATACTGACCCAAAATATTGTTGTCATACTCTAAAAGAATGTTATTGATTTGAGCCAAAATACCTTTTACATTTTCATGAATGTGCATGATTCTGTGTGCACTTTGAAGCTCAGGTAATTGAATCTCAGGAAGATTTACACTTCCGTAAGTAGTACCTGTATTGATGTAATTAATGATTTTGTTAGCAACATAATGTCCGATATCTTCTTGTGCTTCTTCGGTACTTCCACCAATATGCGGTGTCAAGATCACATTTTTCATTCCGATTAATTCAGAAACAAAAGGTTCATCATTGTTTTTAGGCTCTTCAGGGAAAACATCCACAGCAGCTCCGTGTATTTTTCCGCTTTTTAAATTAGCTGTTAATGCTGCGATATCTACAACATGACCTCTAGAAAGATTTAAAAAGATAACTCCTGGTTTCATGTATTCAAAAGCAGCAGCATCAATCATATTTTTGTTGCTAGCGCGTCCATCAACGTGTAATGAAATTACGTCTGAAAGTGATAGCAATTCTTTTAATGAAGTACATTTTTTAGCGTTTCCTAGTGCTAATCTGTCAACGGCATCGTAGAAATATACTTTCATACCCAAAGCTTCAGCAACAATAGAAAGTTGTGATCCTATACTTCCGTATCCAACTAAACCTAATTTTTTACCACGAATTTCAACACTATTGGTAGCCGATTTGTCCCATTTACCTTCGTGCATCAATTTACTTTTTTCAAAAGTATTACGAACTAACATAATAATTTGTCCCAAAGCCAATTCAACAACTGATCTGGTATTGCTATATGGTGCATTGAATACTGAAATTCCTTTCATGCTACAAGCATTCAAATCTACTTGATTGGTTCCTATACAGAATGTTCCAACAGCGTGTAATTTTTTTGCATTTTCTAAAACTTTAGCAGTAACATGAGTTTTAGAACGAATTCCTAATATAGAAACATCTTTGATTTTTTCGATTAATTCATCTTCATTCAAAGAACCTTTCATCGTTTCAACCGTATAACCTTCGTGCTCGAAGATTGTAACAGCATCTGGATGAATGTTTTCTAATAATAAAACTTTAATTCTGTTTTTTGGATAAGAAACAGAAGCTTTATAAGATAGTTCATAAAGGATTTCGTCCAATGAAGGTGCAATTTGACTCGCTTTGTCTACCACAATTTTGCGGCTTACATTTTCGGTAAAAGCAAAAAACTGAGATACTGCTCCACCTTCAAGGGTTTCATAATCAGTATATCCGTCACCAATCATTATCGCTTCACCTTTAAGGTTTAGTGATTTTATTTTCTTTACTTTTCCTTGGTTTTCACACAATTCATCTTTCTCGTCAAAACCGATTATTTTACCGTCATGGTCAAATTTGAAAGTATTGGCCAAAACGTGTTCTGGTTTGATACCATATTCCGAAACTATTGGAATGATGATTTCTTTAAAACCATTCGAAATGATATAGATGTTGTCAGAATGTTGTTTGAAAAAAGTTCTGTTTCTAATTACCGAAGCAGTCACTTTCTTTTTTAATTCTTCAATTACAGTTCCGATGTGATCTCTATTGGCTTGTAATAATTGAATTCTTTTAGTCAAAGACTCTTTTAAGGAAAGCTTTCCTTCCATCCCTAGGTTAGTCAACCTTTGGATTTCGTTTAATATTTGCTCTCCAGCTGCACTATCCTGGTAAATTACTTCACATAACACATCTAGTGCTTCGACTTTAATAAAAGTACTGTCAAAATCGAATATAAATGTTTCCTGATTTTCTGTCATCTTTTTAGTGTTTGTCACAAATAAAAATTATTTGTAAATTTTTTGCACAAAGATAAACCCTCGATTGTTATTCTGAAAATATATTGGTATAATACTAGCCCGTTTAACGATAATTGAGGTTATTGTTATAAATAGTCTTTTTGACTGTGTTTTATTAAATTTAATCTTCAAAAAGCAATTTTAAATTTTGTTTTATTTATTTTGAAATGGATTTTTCATAAAGATTTTTCGCAAAAAGAGAGCAATATTTTTTTAAAAAGTCAATAACTTGTCATAATGCAACTCAAAAAACGGTGAATTTGACAAGTTATTGAATTTTTTTAGTCTTTAATTTTGCAATTTTACATCAGTGCTTTCAAAAATTTTATCGGCTGATGATGCTACAAATCCTTGGTACAAATTTCCATTTGGCATTGCATAGCGTAATGCAAATTCATAATAGCAGGATGGAATTTCAATCGAACCTTCTTCAAAGGTAATGGTGTATAAATCGGCTAATGTGCTGGATTGCTCTAAAAATTGCTCAGGAGTTCCTTTTATTTTTCCACCAGAAGCGTTCAGTTTCCAGCCGCTTTCTTCCAAGAAATTGTTTAATTCTTCCAGTTTTTGAAAATGTTTCAGTCCATTTACACTAATTGTAAAATGATTGGCGCGAAAACCATAGATATACATCCAAGCGGCATATTCTGATTCTTCCAAAAGTGAATTGTATATCGCCTGTGAGTTTGATTTCCAAAAAGTGCTGTTTAAAGCTAATTGGGGATGAGTAAATTCGTTAGGGTCGCAATCATCCAGTAATTTTTTTACCGTATTTTGTAATGATTCGGAACATTTTTCTAGCTCTAATTCAGAGATAAAAATCCTTGGAGCATCTTTGTCAGTAGTATGTTCGTAGTGTTTGGCAAATAATTTTTTAGATTCAAAAACATATTCTCCACGAGCTTCATATCCAACGTTTACGAAAATTTTTTCTAACACCGAGATGTTGACGCGTGGATCATTAAAAGTACGAATCGCAATGTGATCGTTTTGAATAGTTTCGCCTTTTTTTTCTAATAAAGTATGTATTTTTTTAGCAGATGGGGTTATTTCAGCATATTGTTCCCATAGTTTCGAAAGCAGTTGATTTTTGTCCATTTCTGTCTGTGTTTTAAATTGTGATAATGACACAAATCTAAATAGAAATCTGTCGAACTAACATAATGTAGACTCGATTATTTACAAATAGACATATTTGTGTATAAATTGTGTAATTTTGACAGCAGTAAGCATCGTTTTTGCTTTAGAATTGTCAAAGTTATAGTTTTCAACCAAATAGTGAAGTGATGATAAACTCCAAAAACAATGAAAATACTGATTATTTAGATCAAGAAATCATCAGAAAGCTGAGTGAGAATGGTAGAATTCCTTATTCTGAATTGGCGAAAGAATTAAAAGTGTCCAATTCGCTTGTCCATCTGCGAGTGAAAAAAATGCAGGAGTCAGGATTGATTGCTGGTTTTTCGGTAAAATTAAATGCCAAAGCCTACGGTTTTGAAACGATTACCTACACAGGAATAACCACTAAAGAAGCTCGTTTTTCCTATTCGATAGCCGAACAATTAAAATTGATTCCAGAAATAGTAGAATGCCATTGGGTTTCGGGTAAATATGCTTTATTTATTAAGATTGTGGCTGCTAATAATGAAGAATTACGCAAAATAATCTACGAGCAAATTCATATTATTGAAGGAGTAGGGGGAACCGATTCGTTTATTTCTTTTGGCTCAGCTTTCGAGAAAAACTTGCCGATACAGTAAGGGCTATAAGCACGAATTTCACTAATTTGCACATACAGATTCGTGCAAATTAGTGAAATTCGTGTTGTCTTTTGGAAGGCTATTTAAACTTCAAACCCTAATTTCTCTCTTACTCTTGCCAAAACACCATCGGCAACAATGCTAGCTTTTGCAGCACCTTTTTTCAATAAGGCATCTACTTCTGGTAGATTGTTGATGTAGTAATTGTATTTTTCTCTTTCGGTTTTAAATTTCTCCAAAATCAATTCAAACAAAGCTTGTTTAGCGTGACCATAACCATAGTTTCCTCCCAAATAGTTAGCTCTCATTGCTTCGATCTGCTCGTCATTTGCCAATAGTTTATACAAAGTAAAACAGTTGCAGGTATCTGGATTTTTAGGTTCCTCAAGTGGAGTACTATCGGTTTCAATACTCATGATTTGCTTACGCAAAGCTTTGTCATCTAAGAAAATATTGATAAAATTATTCGCTGATTTACTCATTTTTCCACCATTAGTTCCAGGAATAAGCATGCTGTCTTCTTGAATTTTTGCTTCTGGAATGACAAAAGTTTCTCCCATTTGATGGTTGAAACGAGATGCTACATCACGTGTAATTTCCAAATGCTGCAATTGATCTTTTCCTACAGGAACAAATTGTGCATCATATAAAAGAATATCCGCAGCCATAAGCATTGGATACGAAAATAATCCTGCATTAACATCTTCTAAACGATCTGATTTGTCTTTGAAAGAGTGTGCCAATGTCAAACGTTGAAAAGGAAAGAAACAACTCAAATACCAAGATAATTCAGCTGTTTGTGCTACATCGGACTGACGGTAAAAAACCACTTTTTCGATATCCAAACCACAAGCTAACCAAGCGCAGGCAGTGCTGTATGTATTGCCTCTTAATGTTTCGCCATTTTTGATTTGTGTAATTGAATGCAAGTCAGCTATAAAAAGGAATGATTCGTTTTCTGGTTTGTTAGATAATTCGATTGCAGGAATAATTGCACCTAATAAGTTACCCAAATGTGGTGTACCCGTACTTTGAACGCCTGTAAGTATTTTTGCCATTTTTATTTTTTTAAATCTCGTGTGATTATGGTGAAGTGTGTTATTTTTTTCGCAAAGTTAATTCTTTTGCTAAATTTTCCGCAAGTTTCCTTATTTTTGGCTCTATGAAAAGTATAAAAAAAATATTTTGGACCGTTTGGCGAATTTGGTTTTACGTTGTAATGCTTATTCCAATTCTAGTTATGCTTCCATTTTTGGTAGCTTCTATATTGACAGAAAGCGGGTATCCTTATTTTTTTAAAATGTCGCGCATTTGGGCCAAATGTGTTCTTTTTGGAATGGGTTTTTATTATAAAGTAGAAAAACTTCAAAAATTAGACCGTAAAAAAAGCTACATGTTTGTTGCCAATCATACTTCTATGACCGATATCATGCTGATGCTTGCCGTTGTAGATAATCCTTTTGTTTTTGTTGGAAAAATGTCATTAGCTAAAATTCCATTGTTTGGATTTTTCTACAAAAGAACCAGTATTTTAGTTGATAGAAGTTCTTCGAAAAGCAGAATGGAAGTGTTTGAACAAGCTCAAAAAAGAATTGATAGAGGTCTTAGTATTTGTATTTTCCCAGAAGGAGGAGTTCCGCATGATGAGTCTATCATATTAGATACTTTTAAAGATGGTGCTTTTCGTTTAGCTGCTGATCATCATTTGCCAATAGTGCCTCTTATTTTTCCTGACAATAAAAAAAGATTGTCTTATACTTATTATAGTGGAAGCCCTGGGTTGATGCGTGCGAAAATGTTGCCTCCTATTGAAACTGTTTCCGCTACTGGAGAACCAATAGATAGAAAAGAGTTGCGTGAGCACGTTAGAAAAATAATCTTCGATGAATTAATTAATTTTCAGAATATCGATGCTTCAAAATCCAAATAAAAAGTCCGCAATTGCGGACTTTTTTGTTCTTATTCGTTTCTAAGTTTCTAGAATATTGAATATGATTTTATGAGGTCGCCTATCAATTTAGTAGGCTCGCCTAATGAATCCGAAAGCTTGCCTACTTAATTCATAGGCTCGTCTTTAGTTTTGGTAGGCGAGCCGATCTAATATTATAGTCCGCCTAAACAATTAAAAGGTCTAAGCTATCAAAATTAAAGGCGATCCTTTAAAATAGTTAGGCCCGCTTATCTATTTCAAAGGATATACTTTCCGAAATGCTAGGCGCGCCTGTCAAATTCATAAGCGAGCTTATCTTAAAAATTGGCTATGCCTACAAAAATGATAGGCGTGCCATCATAATAGTATGGCATAGTATTTCATAAAAAAACCTCCAAACACTATTTAAGTTTTTGGAGGTAATATAAATTGTATGCTTTTTTTGTTTATTCGTCAGCCAATTCTTTGATATGGCTTTTAATCTTCGCTTCAAGTTCATCAGCTAATTCTGGGTTGTCTTTAATCAATGATTTTACAGCATCACGACCTTGACCCAATTTTGTTTCTCCGTAGCTAAACCATGAACCTGCTTTTTTAATAATTTCAAATTCAACAGCTAAATCTAAGATTTCGCCCGTTTTTGAAACACCTTCACCGTACATAATATCAAATTCAGCCACTTTAAACGGTGGCGCTACTTTGTTTTTAACGATTTTAACTTTAGTACGGTTACCCAATACATTATCACCATCTTTAATTTGAGTAGAACGGCGAATATCCAAACGTACCGAAGCGTAAAACTTCAAGGCGTTACCACCCGTAGTAGTTTCAGGATTTCCAAACATTACTCCAATTTTTTCTCTCAACTGGTTGATGAAAAATACCGTACAGTTAGTTTTACTAATTGTTCCAGTTAATTTTCTTAATGCTTGAGACATTAAACGTGCATGAAGACCCATTTTAGAATCTCCCATTTCACCTTCAATTTCACTTTTTGGCGTCAACGCAGCAACCGAGTCAATTACTACAATGTCAATAGCTCCCGAACGAATTAAGTTCTCAGCAATTTCCAATGCTTGTTCTCCATTATCAGGTTGTGAAATGATTAGGTTTTCGATATCAACTCCTAATTTTTCAGCATAATTTCTATCAAAAGCATGTTCAGCATCAATAAAAGCAGCAATTCCTCCCGCTTTTTGAGCTTCAGCAATTGCGTGTAAAGTCAAAGTTGTTTTACCAGATGATTCTGGTCCGTATATCTCGATAATTCTTCCTTTTGGATATCCGCCAACTCCCAATGCTAAATCAACTCCCAATGAACCAGATGAAATTGTTTCTACTTCTACAATGGCTTTGTCGCCCATTTTCATTACAGTTCCTTTTCCGTAGGTCTTATCTAATTTGTCAAGAGTAAGTTGTAATGCTTTTAACTTAGCTTCTTTTTCTGAACTGACTTTTTCTGAACCAACTTTTTCTTTCATTTTTCTTCTCTTTTATATGATTTGCCAAATATTTTAATCAAAATAATTGGTGTAGATTTTTTAGTGCTCGTAAAAATACTTTTTTTTTCTGAAGTCACAATAACTGACTTTTTAACAAAATGATTTCCGATTTATTTATTTAGTTCGTTATCAGCTATTTGGGCGTGACACCGTTAAGAAAAGGGGCTTACTTATCTTTGCGTATATAGAGCCCCTTTCCTTAACGGTGTCGGGCTGTACGCGCTACTTCGGTAGCTTGCTGCCATCCCTCACGCAACAAAAGGGATTTAAACTCACTTTTTTATACAAATTTGTTTTTCTGTCTAAATCTGCTCGCTTTTTTGATATTCTTCATTTAAAATTTAAAAGAAATCAAATTATTCAACAAACAACGCTTTTAATTCTGTAGCATCATGAGGATTCATTTTTCCTGCTAGAACTAAACTTAATTGTTTTCTTCTCAAAGCAGCATCGAAACGTTGTATTTCCAATTCAGTTTCAGGCACGATTGGCGGAACTTCTACAGGTCTCCCGGTATCATCAACAGCAACAAAAGTATAAATAGCTTCGTTAGCCTTAGTTCTGTTTCCGGATTGACGATCTTCTACCCAAACGTCTATGTAAATTTCCATCGAACTTTTGAAAGCTCTTGATACTTTGGCTTCTATAATTACAACGCTCCCAAGTGGTATAGCTTTGTTGAACGCTACATGATTCACAGAGGCAGTAACCCCTATGCGACGCGAATGTCTTCCTGCGGCAATACTAGCAGCACGATCCATTCTGGCTAATAATTCTCCTCCAAATAAGTTGTTCAAAGGATTGGTCTCGCTCGGTAAAACCAAATCGGTTAATATCGTTAAGGATTCTGAAGGATGTTTTGCCGTCATATTTTGTATTAGATAATTAGTAAACGATTTAATTTATGATATTTCTCTTTAATGGAGTTGTTGTCATTGTAATTGCTATTGCCATTGAAATTTCTATTGAAATTTTCGTCGACTTTTTTAATTCAGCCAATACACCGCCATAACCGATGGAATAAAATACAAAACAATAGTTCGTGCACCATCATAATCTTTTGCCAATCGTTGTCCAAAAAGTAACATAATTAGTGTTATAGAAGAAAAAATACCTCCATATAAGCCATAAACTCTGCCGCTATTTAAAACAAGTTCTATAGCACCTACAGTACATAAAATTCCCGAAATTAATTCTAATACTAAAACATTTCCCAAAGCCAGCGGAACTTGATTGCGTAAAGGTGTTTCAGCAAAATGTTCTTTGAGCCAGTCTAGGTTTTCTTTCCAGTGAAATAACTTGTCGTATGAGGATTGTAAATAGGTGATAGCTAAAAATGCTAAGATTAAAATAGAAGCAATATTATTCATGGGTCGTTATTTTTTATGAATTAAACGGGTTAGTTTTATTGATAAATCGGTTAAAATTATTTTAGCATTACCATTGCGTTCTATATGATACATCGCGTCAGATAGTTCTTTGAAGATGTCATTAATATTGCCGCCATTTACAAAAGGTGCAAAATTCTCTAATTTGAATTTTTCTACTTTGGTTTCAATATAAACAAGTTCTTTAGCTTCATAATTGAGTAATAAAGCCTGACGAAACATTTCGATGCAAAACTGCAGGAATTTCTTTTGAGTTTCTCTTCCCAAAGTTGCAATTTGTTCACTCCATTCTATTAAGTCCTGTATGGCTGCGGCGTTACCTTTAGCTTTAAATGCGGCCCGAACCCAAGTGACGAACCATTGCTCAAATGGGGAGGCGTCATCATCATTTAATAAATGAAGAGCTTTATTAAAATTCCCTTGCGATTGATGTGCAATTTTTAAAGCTGTTTTTAGCTCTATTTGTTCTTTTTCAATAAGTGCATTGGCAATTGTCTGGTCACTTAAGCCATTAAAATGAGTAATCTGACATCTAGACCTAATAGTCTGAATGATATCTTCTTCATTTTCTGAAATTAGAATAAATACCGTTTTTTCAGGTGGCTCTTCTAGTAGTTTAAGGAGTTTATTGGAGGCAGCGATATTCATTTTATCGGCCATCCAAATAATCATAATCTTATGACCGCCTTCATAGGATTTTAAAGAAAGGGATTTTAAAATTTCTTGAGCATCATCTACGCGAATTTCCCCCTGTTTGTTTTGCACTCCCAATTTGGCATACCAATCAAACAACCCGCCGTAAGGATTTTCCAGGATAAATTGTCTCCAATCGGTAATAAAATCAATGCTTTTTGGTTTTTGTTTTACCTCTTCAGTAGTTACTGTTGGATATATAAAATGCAAATCAGGGTGAGAAATTTTTTCAAATTTAAGGACACAAGATTCGTTTTCACCTTGTTTAGAATTGCATAAAACATATTGAGCATAAGCAATAGCCATTGGTAAAGTTCCGCTTCCTTCTGGTCCTATAAACAATTGAGCATGTGGGATTCTGCCTAAATCGACACTTTTTATTAAGTGATTTTTGATGTATTCTTGGCCTAAAATTTTTGAAAACTGCATGTAGCAAAGATATAAGAAAATGATAGCTTCAAAAAATTTCTATTATAAACTTTATTATTCTAGAATTTGTTTTTTAAACTGTATTGTTGTAGAATGTTTTTGTAAATACCGTTTGAAGCGCTGAAGTTTTTAACTAATAACTGTTGATAACTTTTGTTAAGATTGTGTCGAAGGAATTATTTTTGCATTTTAACCTTGCTGTTTTGACAGTAAAAACTTCGTTTTTTGTTAAATTTTTTGTTAATTTTATAGTTTTTTTAATATACAATTTTATTCGATAAAGTGTTGATTTTGATAGATGTAATGCGTAATAGATGTCGTTTTGTGGGTTAAGAAAAGGTTTATTTTGTTTTTATGGACTTGCAAATTCAATTTAATTGTATATTTTTGTTTTATTAATTAACAAACCCAAGTTATGAAAGTTAAAATTATTTTCTTCAGTATTTTCATGTTAGCATTAGGTTCTTCAAAATGTTTAGCACAAGCAAAGCCAAATATGCCACAAAGTATTATCAGCACAAGTGCTTCTATTCGTACTTACAACGATGATAAAACCTTGAAGGCTATGTCAAAAGGTGAATTGGTAGAATTGTACATTGAGCGTATGAAGGTAATTGTAAGAATATTGCCAAAAATTGGTTTGGCTACTAAACCTGGTGTAACTATGACTGATTTAGGTATTCCTGATACGAGTGATAATAAAAAAGCATTGGATTTGGATAAAGAAGCAACTCAAACATATTTAGATATCACGGTTGAATATTTAAGAAAAATGTTGCCTTTTTGCGATAAAGGACAACTTATAAACGCAGTTTTGTTTTATGAGCAAACATTAAAATCATTACGTGATTTAGAAGCTCAATAAAAATTTTAGAAGATTTAGTTTTCTAAAACCGATCTTAAACTCTTTAATGAGTTATAATCTCTAGCCTACGGAGAATAAAATTAAATACTAATACCCCAAACCTATGAAAACTAAATTACTATTTGTATGGGTTTATCTTGCAGTTATTACTACTGTAAGTGCACAACAAGAAAAAGGAATTTTTGGACCAAGCAATTGGTTGAATAATTGGACAGAATTCAAGCCAACTAAAGCTGACTACGGTGAAGCAACTCAAATATTAGCTGGAAATATTACTGTAAATACAAGATTAACTAAGAAAGATGTGTATATCATTCAAGGTAATGTCTATGTTACAAATAATGCAGTACTTACAATAGATCCAGGTACCATAATTATTGGAGATGCCGATTCAAGAGGGACTTTAATTATTACTAAAGGAGCTCAAATTGTTGCAGAAGGTTTAGAAACTGATCCGATTGTTTTTACTTCAAATAAAAGTCTTAGAAAGGCCGGTGATTGGGGAGGTATTGTAATTCTTGGTGATGCTCCAATTAATAAATTTGGTCTTTATGCTTCTTTTAATTATGATGATTTAGATCCATCATTAACTACTTATGGTGGTGCTAATTCTGCAAGCTCTTCTGGAATCTTAAAATTTGTCAGAGTTGAATATGCTGGAAAAAAGGTTAGAGGAGCAGATAATTTTAACGCTATTTTGCTTGGGGGAATTGGTAACAAGACTATTTTAGAAAATATAATGGTTAGCTATGCTGCTGGTGATGCTTTTGAAGTTCTTGGTGGTGAGCCAGTAATGACAAAAATGGTTTCTTACAGATGTAATGGTGTTGATTTTAAATTCACATTAGGTACTCAAGCTAAGATAGATAATTCCTTAGCTGTTAGATCTTCTTATGTTAGTAATAGCAATGGTTCTCGTTGTCTAGATGTTTCATCTTATGAGAAAAAAGAAGATGTAGATTTTACAAAAAAACAAACTTCAGTAACAGCTACTAATTTAACACTTGCAAATGACAGTGATGATATCGATGCAGATATTAAAGCTGGTTTAGTAAAAGAAGGGGTATATGTTGCAGAGAATACAACTTTAGTATTGCGTAAAAGTGTAATTTCTGGTTTTAATAAAGCTGTATTGTTGGATACTAGTATAGACATTAATGATAAAAATCTTAAGAAAATTAGAATTGAGGAAATGTATCTAAATAATTGTAAAGGGAATATATTTTCTGCGGGTTCTTTAAATAATGAAGATTTAGAAAGTTATTACGGTAATAGTGTTTTCTTTAATTTGTATTCTAAAACTTCAAATATTGAAACTTTCAACGATTTTGCAAATCCTAGAAGACCAGATTTTAGATTAGCTCTTACAAAAATTACCGCTTCTACAAAATAAATAAGTATTTGAAACTAAAAATATAAAAATGAAAGTTAGACCTTGAAAAAAGCAGGTTTAGCTTTCATTTTTTATTAAAAATTTCATTTCAATTATTTTTGTATTCCTTTTAATTCGAGTGGAAGTATATAATTGGTTGAAATCATTATTATTTAATTTGTAAAACAGGAGTTTTTTTGTAATATGCTACAATCTCTTAAGTCGCTATTATTAATAAAGTTTATTTGCAACAATATTAATAGAATGCAATACCCGTTTTGATTTCTAACTAACAAATTTTTGCGTGTATGAACAGCAAAATTACCTCTTTATTTTCTTTTAGTAACTTACTGTTTGTTTTCCTAATGCTTCCAATGACAGTATTGTTGGCACAAACAATTTCCCCTACAATATTACCTTATGATAGGATTTGTGCAGGAGGTCCTCATCCGACAGATCCTAATCAAGTGTTTAATGAGTATCAAGCCAAATTTGTAATATCAAATTTTGATCCAAGTGTGACTTTTTCTGTTGTGTTATCTGATACTAATGGATCTTTTACTACTCCAACAGCGACTATTCCTTTGCCTCCATTAGTAGGCACACCTCCAGACACAGCAACCGATAAGACATTGACTTTTGCAATACCTACAAACTTAGTTGGTTCAGATAAGTATCAATTACGTGTTAAGAGTAGTACGGGTGTATTGAGTAGCAGTTTTACAATTTACGGAACGGTTAGTACCAAATCTTTACCTGTTTATTTTAAGGCTTTCAATGGAGCTTTCTTTATTAATGATAAAAAGCCAACTATTAGTTATTGTAGTGGTGGGAGTGTAACGTTAACTGTGTATCAAGATCAATCCGATCCAAATTCTTCCCCGCTCAAATACCCACAATTAAAGTACAATTGGTATAAAGATGATGTTTTAATCGCTGGCGAATCGACCAAATCATTAGTGATTAATAGTCCTGGAGTTTATCATGCTAAATTAAATTATGGACCATGTTCGGATGATAATTTTAGATCTCAGAGCGTTATTGCTACAAGTTCTTCTATCGTTGCTTCTGCTGCTATAAGTTCAAGTTCGGGTAATCCTTTTTGTTCTTCAGAACAAACCACTTTAACCGCGACTGCTGGTAATTCTTATGTTTGGACAAAAGACGGTGCAATAATTGCACAGGCAACTAGTCAAACTTATCAAACAAATGTTGCTGGTGTTTACACTTGTGAGGTAGACTTTGGAGGATGTAAATCAATAGCTACAATTGATTTGAAAACTAAGGCTACTATTATCGCTAATTATGAGGATGTTTATATAAATAAAGTTGTTGCTGAAGCCGAAACAGTTTCATTCGCTGAAGGAGATACATTAGCTTTAACTACGACTACTAATGTTTCAAATCCAATTTATCAATGGTATCTTAACGATAATGCCATTCTAGGTGCTACGCAAAGTGCATTGGATATTACTACTCCTGAAAATTATAAAGTGATTATCTCGGGCTGTTCTATGTCTTTTATAGTAAAATATAGTTCAGTAATTAATTATAATGTACCTCAAATTTCTAATGTTGTGACACCAAATAACGACGGAACTAATGATATTTGGATTGTTCCAGAAATTTATAACAATACAAATACTCATGTCCTGATTTTAAGTTCTTTAGGTGAAAAAGTGTTTGAAACAGACAATTATGATAATTCTAATGGTTGGCCGCAATCTGATATTGAGTTTAAGAATTTCAATCCTGTTTTTTATTATATAATTACTCCAAAAGGCGAGTCTGCCAAAAAGGGTTCGATAACTCTTCTGAAATAATATGAAAAAAAATTTATTAAGCGTTTTCTTTTTTTGCTGTTCTATTCATGTTTTCTATGCTCAACAAGAAAACGGTGTTGTATCTTATGTTATTCCACCTGGAAACTCTTTAAAGTTTAATTCTTTTGTTATTAACCCAACGTTCAGTTTTGTAAGACAACAAAGTGCTTATATTACTTTGTTTAATAAAACCCAATGGGCAGGATTTGAAAATGCTCCAAAAACCTATTTATTAAGTTACTCAGGTCGTTTTAAAGAGAACGAAGGAGTTGGTATTGGTGTTTTTCAACAAACTCAAGGAATTCTTAGTACTACTGGTCTAGTTGCCAATTTTGCACACAATTTACTTTTACAAGAAGATAGTAATTTGACTTTTGGTATTAATTTAAGCGCTTATAAGAGTGGTGTTAATAGCGGAAAAGTTATTTCGAATTTTCCAGATCCTTCTTTAGATAATATTCCGTCTAATACTTTATTAACTATTAATCCAGGAATTAATTACGGAACTACTTTTTTTGATTTTGGTCTTTCATTGCCTAATTTGGTTACTTATAATTTCAATTCTGGAATTATGAAAGATGACCCAAATCAAGGTGTTGAAGCACATGTAATGTATACAGGTTATATTGATTCCTATGGTTTTTTTGATAAAAGTAAATTTTCTGGTTTAGTAAAAACAGAGATTAATAAAGAGAAAACAGTCTTTTCTGGATCTGCGATTTTTACCATCCCAAAAGGAATTTGGGCCCAAGCAGGTTATAATTCGGTATTAGGTATGACAGGAGGATTTGGTCTTAACATAACTCCTAAAATTGCACTTGAGTATTCTTATGGTGTGGGTCTAGGTGATATTTCCCAATTAGGAGGTTCTCATATAATTGTTTTAGCCTACAAGTTTAAAAATTCTAATTTTGATTATGGAGATGATGAAGAGGAAGGAGCTTTAATTGAACCTGCTCCAGTTCAAAAGAAGGTTGCGGCTACTTCAAAAACCGAAACCAAAGCAATTGCTGATGCAAAAAATGCAGAAAGGGCTAAAATTGCTGCTGCTAATAAGGCTAAGTTAGATGCTGCTATTAAAGCAAAAGCTGATGCTGATGCTAAGTCTAAGGCTGCTGCCGTGAATAAAAAACCAGAAGTAAATACCAAAGAAAAGTTAGCTGCTGAAAATAAAGCCAAAGCTGATGCTGCCGCTGCAAAACTGGCTGCAGATACCAAAGCCAGAACTGATGCTTCGGCTGCTAAATTGGCTGCTGCAAATAAGGCTAAAGCCGACGCTGCTGCTGCGAAACTTGCTGCAGATGCCAAAGCTAAAGCTGATGCAGATGCACCTGCTACTAAATTGGCTGCTGAAAACAAAGCCAAAGCCGCTGCTGCTGCGAAACTTGCTGCAGATGCTAAAGTTAAAGCTGATGCAGACGCTTCGGCCGCTAAATTGGCTGCTGAAAATAAAGCCAAAGCTGACGCTGCTGCTGCGAAACTTGCTGCCGATGCCAAAGTTAAAGCCGATGCAGATGCTGTTGCTGCTAAATTGGCTGCTGAAAATAAAATCAAAGCTGACGCAGCTGCTGCGAAACTTGCTGCCGATGCTAAAGTTAAAGCCGATGCAGATGCTGTTGCTGCTAAATTGGCTGCTGAAAATAAAACCAAAGCTGCCGCTGCTGCTGCGAAACTTGCTGCCGATGCTAAAGTTAAAGCCGATGCCGATGCTGTTGCTGCTAAATTGGCTGCTGAAAATAAAGCCAAAGCTGACGCTACTGCTGCGAAACTTGCTGCCGATGCCAAAGTTAAAGCCGATGCTGACGCTCAGGCTAAATTAATTGCGGATGCAAAAGCCAAAGCTGCTGCTGACGCTGCTACTGCGAAACTTGCCGCAGACACTAAAGCTAAAGCCGATGCAGACGCTGTTGCTGCTAAATTGGCTGCTGAAAATAAAGCCAAAGCCGATGCTGATGCTCAGGCTAAATTAATTGCGGATGCAAATGCCAAAGCTGCTGCTGACGCTGCTACTGCGAAACTTGCCGCAGACACTAAAGCTAAAGCCGATGCAGACGCTGTTTCTGCTAAATTGGCTGCTGAAAATAAAGCCAAAACCGATGCTGATGCTCAGGCTAAATTAATTATGGATGCAAAAGCCAAAGCTGCTGCTGATGCTATTGCTGCGAAACTTGCTGCGGATACTAAAGCCAAAGCTGATGCTGACGCTGTTGCTGCAAAACTTGCCGCCGATACCAAAGCAAAAGCGGATGCCGATGTAGTTGCTGCTAAATTGGCTGCAGATAATAAAGCCAAAGCCGACGCTGATCTTGCTGCAAAACTTGCTGCTGATGCCAAAGCCAAAGCTGATGCCGATGCAGTTGCTGCTAAATTAGCTGCAGATAATAAAGCCAAAGCCGACGCTGCTCTTGCTGCAAAACTTGCTGCTGATGCAAAAGCAAAAGCCGATGCAGATGCTCTTGCTGCTAAATTAGCTGCGGATAATAAAGCGAAGGCTGACTCTGCTCTTGCTGCAAAACTTGCTGCTGATGCCAAAGCCAAAGCCAAAGCTGATGCCGATGCCCTTGCTGCTAAATTAGCTGCGGATAATAAAGCCAAAGCTGACGCTGCTATCGCTGCGAAACTTGCTGCCGATGCAAAAGCTAAAGCTGATGCAGATGCTCTTGCTGCTAAATTAGCTGCGGATAATAGAGCCAAAGCTGACGCTGCTATCGCTGCGAAACTTGCTGCCGATGCAAAAGCTAAAGCTGATGCCGATGCAGTTGCTGCTAAATTAGCTGCAGATGCTAAAGCTAAAGCAGATGCTGCAGCAGCCGAAAAACTTGCTGCTGAAACCAAAGCTAAGGCTGATGCTCAAGCAATACAAGATAAAATTGAAGCTGCTGCCGCTGCAAAACTTGCAGTTGAAGCTTTGGCAAAAGCCAAAGCAGATGCGACACCTAAAGATGAATATGGTAAATCAATGGATAATTTGACAACTGTTCTTGAAGAATCAAAAAGAAGACAACAACAATTGTTGAGTCGTTTAGATCAGTCTGTGGCTAATAAGGAAAAAGCACTGAAAGACATGAGAGAAGAGAATGATTTAAGTGATAAAGGAATTGTGAAAAATACAACAGTAGAGTTCAAAAGTACTGCTGGTGAGAATGCAGAACTAGAATCTATTAGAAAACAAATTGCGGACTTGAATAAAGCTCAGGCAGATAACTTGGCCGAGTTTAATAGACTTTATAATGAAAGACTTAAAAAGGCTCCTAAAAATGATTTGATTAATCAAAATTATTTGAAAACGATTGAAAATTTAAAAGCTGAACAAGTTAAGGCGGAACAGTCTAATGCAAATTTAATTATAGCATTGGAAAAAATCAAAGTTGAGACTGAGATTGAGAAAAAACGTAGAATCAAGCGTGCTGTTTCTTCAAATGATCAAGATCGTTTAGCTCAAGATATGGCTACTTTAAAACAAATAAAAGCAACTACTAAAGTAAGTAGTGTACCGCTGAAAGCTGAAGATTTTGATTTTGGTGACAATCAATCGAATATGCAAATTATTAAAAACAATAAGAATTTAGAAAGTGGATATTATATGATATTGGCAGTTCATTCAGATAATGCTAAAAGGGATGCCTTTGTGACCAAGACGGTAGCTGCTGGACAGTCTAATGTTAATTTCTTTTATGATGTAAATTCAAGTAAGTATTTCATTTACACTGACAAGTTCGACAACATACAAGAAGCAACTGAAGCGTTATCTGCTAAAGGAAATAAACCGTATAATGGGAAAATGGTTATTGTAAAAATTGAAAAATAATTTTATAAGTTTATTTAAATAAAATAATTTCTATTTGATTTTGATTTTGTTTTAAAATGTTTAATTTTAGTCCTTTTTAAGACATTATTTGTAATATAAATCTCAAAAAATTTAATTAAAAATGAATTTTTAAAAATGTATAATCGTTTAATTTGTTGATTTAAGAATAAACTTTAGTATAAAATATTTTAAATCATTGATTTTAGTTAAAAAAAAGCTTTTTTATAAAATTTTCTAATTATTTTTTTATTCAATCGCCCCATTGAATAAAAAAATAATTAGAAATTAATACTCATAAATATGAAAAAATCTACTTTTTCTATATTTTCTTATTGCATGTCTCTGCTGTCTGAAATTAATTTTTCTTTTGGTGTTTGCTGTAGATTCTTAAATGTAAAAAAAATTCAAAATTTGAAAAACTCTTTTTTTCAAAAAAACTATTTTTTATCTCAAAATAGAATTGTCGCAGGACTTCTTTTTTTCTTCTTTTTGCAAAGTTTTGTTGTTTTAGGCCAAAATCAAGTGGGCTTTACTCCAAGATTCGATAAATCTATTAAAGGGGATATGCTTTTGATAGGTAATAATATTCTAAGTAAACATAAAACAAACGACTTCAATACTGGTGGTACTCAAAATAATAGTATCGATATGGTTAATGTTGATATTGATTCGGATAATTCAACATTTAATTCGAGTAGTGCTGAATTGAAAGTTCCTTCTCAAACAGCATGTTACAAAGTTGTTTATGCCGGTTTGTATTGGAGTGCAGTAGTTAAAGGGAGTGATCCAATTACGAGTATTAAATTTAAAGTGCCAGGAGGTTCTTATGTTGATATCACACCAACTTCTGCTAATGTAAAATCAAATTTAATTTATTCTAAAAACGCTTCTAATAATGATAATTCAAATCCTTATGCTTGTTATGCTGATGTAACATCATATGTGACAGCACTTACAAATCCTCAAGGATATTATACGGTTGCGAATGTATCATCTTTAACTGGACCTAAACCCAATTCAGAAGGACTATCAGCAGGATGGTCATTATTTGTGGTTTATGAAGACCCCAATTTACCAGCTAAATACATTACCTCATTTGATGGTTTTTCTACAATTAATAGTTCAAATAATTTAACGATTCCTGTTTCTGGATTTAAGACAATTCCTGTTGGACCAGTACGTGCAAAATATGCGTTTAGTGCAATAGAGGGGGATAATAATATTACTGGAGATTATTTGCAAATTAACGGTAGTACAATTAGTGCTACTAATAATGCTGGTACTTCAATTAGACCTACAAACAATTTTTTTAATAGTTCGGTTTCTTTTATAGATACCGCTACCAACACACCTGAACTTTTTACGACAAGAGTACCTAAAAGTTCTAATACCCTAGGTTTTGACGCAGGTATTTTAAATATTCCCAATCCATCAGGAACCGGTACAAATGAAGCGGGAGGAAGAGTAATTAAAAATGGTGCTACATCGGCAAATATTAAGTTAGGGAGTACTTCGGATGTATATTATTTTTATTTTAATGCTTTTGCAGTAGATATTATTGAGCCAAAAATTGTACTTACCAAAATTGTAAAAAATACTGCTGGTGTAGATATTGGTAATCAAAATGTAACATTAGGGCAACAATTAAACTATGAAGTAGGTTTTAAAAATACAGGTAATGATAATGCTATAGGTTTGGATCCCGATCCTTTGAAACCGGGTAAAACGCTTATGACAATTCGTGACCAATTACCAATCAATATTGTATTCAATTATCCAGGGGATTTAAATCCGCTTCCTGCTGGAGTTACTGTTAAAAGTTATAATTCAGTAACGAGAAATATTATTTTTCACATAAGTGAGGATGTTGTTAAAGTAGGAGATCCTTTAAAAACAATTAGTTTTAAAGTTAAGGTAGTTCCAGATTGTAATTCGCTAAGCGTTGCTTGTTCTAATAGTATTGATAATTCAGCGTATGCAACTTATAAAGGAAAAGAAAATACAACTTTTGTAATTTCTGATGATCCTAGTGTTAATACCAATACGGGTTGTATTTTAACACCTAAAGCGACCAATTTTTTGGTTGGAATTGATGATTGTAACTTTACAAAGAGCGAAATTTTGTGTGGGAATAGTGTTACTATTTCCGCTTCAAATGGATATGATAGTTACAAGTGGTCAGATAAACCGTTTGTTAAAGGCGTTACAAGTGGTACTATTTTAGGGAATAGTCAAACCCTTACTGTAACGAATCCTGGGACGTATTATGTTTATAATACTGCTGTGGCACCCTGTTTGTCGATAACAGAAGTAGTTACGGTTACTCGTTTCGGTTCAGTTATGGCGAATCCTGTAATTCCATTTGCAGATGAAGTTGTTACGTGTGTAAGTGGTGGAGCAGGGAAACAATTACCAAATATCTTTTTATGTGGTTCTAATGCAACTAAAGCAATTAACACTAATATCTCTGATGGTTCTACTATTGTATGGGAAAAATTAGATGTAAATGGAAGCTGTGCAGCAGTAATCGATAAGAATTGTGCTAATGAAAGTCCTTCGTGTACTTGGGTAAGTGCAGGTCCTAATGGGCCAAATTTCACTGTTGATAAAAACAATACATCAGGTGCATTTACTCAGTTTAGACTTACTTTAAATTATCCAGGAGGATGTTTTAATCGTTTTTATTTCAATGTCTATCATAATTTATTGACACCAACGGAAACGCATAACGATATTATTTGTAATACTTTAGGAAAAATAACAATAGGTGGTGTAGGGACAGGTTATGAATATAGCATAGATGGGACTAATTATCAGGCAAGTAATATTTTTGATAATATAACAACTCCAGCTTTATATACCGTTTATGTGAGACAAATTGGAGTCATTAATCCTTGTATTTTTACTGTACCTAACATTCAAATTAGAAAAAGAGATTTTACAGTGACTCCAACCATTACGCAACCTCTATGTAATGGTGATAAAGGAACTATTAGAGTTGCCGCAAATGATGCAAATCCACAATACAATTTTAGTATTTATCAAGGCGCTACTTTAGTTACAGCTGTTGGGCCAATAACACCAAATGATTATACTTTTTCAAATTTGTCACCTGGGGATTACACGGTTAAAGTTACTACACAAGATGGATGTTCGTATTCGGAAGATGTAAAAATAATAGAACCTTTAAAGTTAACAGCAACTTCAGCATTAACTATTCCACTAACAAGCTGTTCAAATGGGGAAATTACAGTTACTCCAATTGGAGGTACGACACCATATAATTATTATGTTAATGGATCTACTGACTTTCAGGGAGTAGCTAATGTTGAAGTTCTAACAGCAGGATTATATACAATTAACGTCATTGATTATAATAACTGTGAAACAACGACTAGTATAAATGTCACTCAAAATCCAAAACCAGTATATACTGTAACTTCAAAGAACAACAATTGCTATGGTGTTAAAGCTGGTGAAATTAATTTTGATGTAACCAATGCTAATGGTTACACATTAAGTTATAGTATTGATGGCGTTAATTTCCAGTCTAGTAGTTCTTTTTTAAATTTAGCAGCTGGAACTTATACACCAGTTTTAAAATACACATTAAGTGGGGCTGAGTGTTTGGATACTAATCCTGATGTTAATTTAACAGCACCAGCATCTGCATTAACTGCTTCTGGTGGAGTAAGTGAATTGGCTGGTTGTGGACCAGCAGGTGAAGGAAAAGTAAGAATTACAAACCCTCAAGGCGGAACTCCTTTTCCCGCTCCAAATTATTATTTGTACAGCTTCGATAATCAGGTATCATGGGTTACAACTAATGAAGCATATAAAATTCCAGGTAATTATACACTTTATATTAAAGATGCTTTGGGTTGTATTTTCTCAATGCCAAATATTATAATTGATCCAAAACCAGCTACCCCTAGTATTAATCCACCAGCTCCTGTTATTAATTGTGATGGGACGGCTAATAGTACGGTTACTGTTACGAATCCTAATAATATTTCATTTACATATAATTATTATTTAGACGGCACTTTAAATCCAAATACTGTAGATCCTAAAACATTCTTAAATATACCCTCTGGTTCACATACCATAACAGTAGAGTATAAATTACAAAGTGTATCAACGTATAGTAATTTATTGAAAGAGGATTTCGGATCAGGTTTGCCAACGACTACATCTGGTATTGCTAGTGCTTATTGTTTTAATGATTTGAGAGTAAATGCTCCTTATTTGTGCGGAACTCGTTCAGTAGAAGATAATCAATATTCAGTAACTAATGATTTTTGGAGATCAGATGATCCAACTGGCAATAATTCAGGAGCTTGGTATCATTTTAAAGATCATACTACTAATGGAGTTGATACAAATGGTAGATTTTTATTGGTTAACATTGGTTCTGCTGCAGGTCCATATGGTGTATTGTATAGTAAGCCTATTGTAGATGTAATACCTAATCAACCAGTAAAAGTTGATTTATATCTTGCTAATTTAATACGTAGTTCTATTACAGCTGCGGTTCCTGATTTCATAATAGAGTTGGTTGATGCTTCAGGTACAGTAGTTGCTTCACAAGCAACTGGTCCGATTGCAAATAACGAAATTTGGAATTTGAAATCATTGTCTTTAACTCCAACAGGGACTAATACCAATTTGATCTTCAAAATACGTTCAGGAAGTATTCTTTATAGTGGAAACGATGCGGTTATTGATGATGTTCAAGTATATCAATTACCTAAAATTTGTATTACCAAAGTTGATTTCCCATTTGTAGTGCCATCTGGTCAAGCGTTTGCTGCTTCAATTACAGGGCATTCAGACCAAACTTGTGCAGGATTAAATGATGGAACAATTACTATTGCTGCACAAAATTTTGCGGCTGCAGGTTTTTATTATTCTTTAGACGGAGCAACTCCTGTATTACAAACTAGCTCACCATTCACGATTTCTAATTTATCTGCGGGTTCTCATAGTGTAGATATAAAATATGATTTATCGGCAAGTTCTTGTTTGTTTACATTGCCACAAACTATTAGTTCTCCAGCCGCAGTAACGCTTTCAGCAAGTGTAACGAAACAAGCTACTTGTTCTATTGGAGCATCTATCACTGCTGTAGGTGGTGGAGGAACACAAGCTTATCAATATGAATTGCGTGCTGCAGATGGTGTCACTGTAATTCCTGGATTTAGTTTTAGTACTAATGCAGTATTTACAAATGTAGCAGCAGGTAATTATAAAGTTTTTGTACGTGATGCTAATTTATGTACTGCTTCTACTTCAGGTGTATCAGTAAACGTAACAGCTTCACCAGCATTGACTGCAACTTTAGATAGCTCTTCAGATTTATGTTATGACACTGTCAATAAAGCTAAACTAGTAGTTAATGTATCAGGAGGAACTTCACCATTTACTTATAGTTTAGATGGAGCAACAGCAATAAATACTAATACTTTTTCTGATGTTGCGCTAGGAACTCATACTATTTTGGTAACGGATAGTAATAATTGTACGGCTACTATTTCTGGTATTGTGATTCCAACACAATTGCAATTGAATGCTACTTTGACACAAGATTTAACTTGTTTGGCAGATGCTACTATAAATACAACAGTGACAGGTGGATACGGAGTGCCTTACACTTATACGGTTTCTCGTAATGGTGGAACACCAACTACGGTGACTTCTTTCCCTTATTCCGCTACACTTGCTGGAACGTATGTGTTTACTGTTACAGATAGCAAAAGCTGTCCAGCTACTAGTAATGCTATTATTGTTTCTCCAAAAACAACTCCAACCTTAACTTTTGCTAAAACTGATATTACTTGTAATAATGCTAATGACGGAACAATAACCATTACTGCTAGTAATGGATTTACTTCTGCTTATACCTATGCAATTAAATTAAGTTCAGTAGCAACTTATACTACTCAAACGACTAATCTATTTACAGGTTTAGCATCTGGAACATATAATGTTAAAGTAATTGATAGTAAAGGTTGTGAATCTGCAGTGACCGATGTGATTATCGTAAATCCAGCTGTGGTTACTGCAACTATTAGCGCAACCGATTTGGGTTGTAGTCCAACAGGAACTGTTCCATCTGTGGTAACGGTTACTCCATCTGGAGGAACTGGGCCTTATGAATATAGTTTTATTGGAACTACTAATTTTACACCAAGCAATACTTATTCTACTACTGGTGCAGGAACGGTAAATGCTTATGTCAAAGATAGTAATGGCTGTCAGTCAGGACCGTTCTCGGTTGTGATTAATTCAAAGGTATCTATTACAGGTATTAATGTAATGTTTGATACTGGTTTAGAGTGTCCGGATTATGAGGCACATGTTAAGTTTCAAGCGATAGGTGGAATATCTCCTATTCGTTACCAAATTATTACAGGTCCAGCAGGCTTTAGTTCTGCTGTAGTATCAGATGGTGAGTTTAAAGATCTTAAACCTGGAAATTATATTTTTAGAGCTACAGATAAAAATGGATGTAGTTTTGATTTAAATTACAATGTTAAAAATGCACCAGATATTGTAGCTGGAGGTTTAATATTAACACCAATTAAATGCTTTGGTGATAAAGGAACAATTCAGTTTACTGTCAATGGCGTAAAAGATAGAGGATACGATTATGTAATTAGAAATGCTGCTAATGTAATTATTCAGAGCGCTACTAATGTTAGTGAAACTATTACGACTATCAATGTAACCAATCCACAACCGGCAGAAGTTTATACTATCACAGCAACAGATAGAAAAACTACTTGTACTGTAACTTTTTCAATAACACTTACACAACCAACTGCAGCATTAGCTATTGCAAGCGCTGTTGGTACGAATATAAATTGTAACTATGATAATTCACAAATTACTATTGCGACAACAGGCGGTACGCCAAATTATTCGTATGCAGTTGTTAAAGCATTAGCTACAGCTCCGACTGTTTTTGTTCCTGGAAATATATTAACAGTTGATACTAATTCAGGAGTTGATTTGTCTTGGGATGTTTATGTAAAAGATGCTAATGGCTGTTTGGAGAAAAGAAACGTAGTTATAGCAGGTGAAGTAGGACCAACAATTAATCCACAGACACCACCTTGTTATGCAGGAACAGCTATTGCAGTTACTATTACAGGAACTTCTGTTGGAACTACTACATATAGTAAAGATGGAACAAACTTTCAGGCTAGTCCAACATTTAGTTTAACACCAGGAAATTATACTTTAACAATAAAAGATGGATTTGGTTGTGTGGCTTCTATCCCTTATGTACTTGCACCACAATTAACAATAACCGCTACACCAGTAGTAGATGTTACTTGTACACCAAATACTACTATTAATTTAGCTACCAATGGAGGTGTAGGAACTTATATTTATGCTGTTTCATCAAATGGAGGAGCTACTTATACGACGACAACCAGTCCTTATGTAACAGCTACAGCAGGAACCTATAGATTTAGAGTGACAGACTCGGCAGTACCAGCTTGTACTGCATTTTCAACAGATATAATTGTTACTACTAAAGCGACTGTCTTAACATTAAGCACTACCAAAGTAGATGTTAAATGTAAAGGCGATGCTACAGGAAGTATTACTATTACGCCAACTTCGGGAAAAGCACCGTTTACGTTTAGTGTAACTAAAGGAGGCTCACCGATTTCTACAACAGCTGTGACTCCAGGTTTAACAGCAGGAACTTATAATGTTGTGATTACTGATGCTTTGGGTTGTACTTCTGCATCTACAGCAGTTATTATTGCAGAGCCAGCGGTTGCTTTATCTGCCACAGCTGCTGCTCCAGCGACCACGACTTGTAACACAGCTACTACAGTTACAGTTACAGGACACGATGGTACAGCACCATATACTTATAGTTTCCAAGGAGGCGCTTTTACATCAACTGCTACTTATGTAGTTAATGACAATGGCGTTTCAGATCAAGTAATAGCTTACCAAGTAAAAGATGCTAATGGTTGTATCACGGTTTCTCAAAACATTACGGTTAAAAAATTAAATCCACCAACAGGAATTACCTTCACAGGTCTTACGCCAATCACATGTAATGCTACAACTACGAATATTACATTGACGCCAGTTGCAGGAGTTGCACCATTTACTTATACTATAGTTTCAGGAACAACGATAAATACTTCAGGTGCTACTAGTGGGATATTTACAGGATTGCTTCCGGGTAATTATATTTTTGAAGTAACGGATGCTAATGGTTGTAAAAAACAAGATTCAAAAACAATCAATCCAGCGGCAACGATAACAGCTGCAGGAGCAAAAACAGACGTTAAATGTTTTAGTGGGACAGACGGTACTGCCACTTTTACTGTAACAGGGGCAAGTAGCGTTGGGAATTTCACATATACATTAACTCCTGCTGTTCCTCTAACTCAAATTACTAAAACAGGAAATGTAGTAGTTGTAACAGGTTTAGGAGTAAATACTTATACTTTTACAGCTACTGATATTAGTACAGGTTGTAGTTCTAATGCAGTTTCTCAAATCATAAGCGCTCCAAGTCAAATCACTTTCACATTGGACGCTACTAAAGTTAATTGTAACGCTACTAAATCTACTATTAGTTTCCCAACCTTGTCAGGAGGAACACCAGGTTATACGTACGCTTACGCTGCAAGTCCTTCAACAGTACCAAGTACGGTTTATGGTATTTTAACAACAGTAGACACAGCTGTTTTAACAAAGAATATCGATGTTTATGTAAAAGATATTAATGGTTGTTTCGAGAAGAGAAGTATTGTTATTGGTTCAGAAGTAGGACCAACAATTAATCCACAGACACCACCTTGTTATACAGGAATAGCTATTGCAGTTACTATTACAGGAACTGCTGTTGGAACTACTACATATAGTAAAGATGGAACAAACTTTCAGGCTAGTCCAACATTTAGTTTAACACCAGGAAATTATACTTTAACAATAAAAGATGGATTTGGTTGTGTGGCTTCTATCCCTTATGTACTTGCACCACAATTAACAATAACCGCTACACCAGTAGTAGATATTACTTGTACACCAGATACTACTATTAATTTAGCGGCCAATGGAGGTGTAGGAACTTATACTTATGCTGTTTCATCAAATGGAGGAGCTACTTATACGACGACAACCAGTCCTTATGTAACAGCTATAGCAGGAACCTATAGATTTAGAGTGACAGACTCGGCAGTACCAGCTTGTACTGCATTTTCAACAGATATAATTGTTACTACTAAAGCGACTGTCTTAACATTAAGCACTACCAAAGTAGATGTTAAATGTAAAGGCGATGCTACAGGAAGTATTACTATTACGCCAACTTCAGGAAAAGCACCGTTTACGTTTAGTGTAACTAAAGGAGGCTCACCGATTTCTACAACAGCTGTGACTCCAGGTTTAACAGCAGGAACTTATAATGTTGTTGTTACTGATGCTTTGGGTTGTACTTCTGCATCTACAGCAGTTATTATTGCAGAGCCAGCGGTTGCTTTATCTGCCACAGCTGCTGCTCCAGCGACCACGACTTGTAGCACAGCAACTACAGTTACAGTTACAGGACACGATGGTACAGCACCATATACTTATAGTTTTAATGGAGGAGCTTTTACATCAACTGCTACTTATGTAGTTAATGACAATGGTGTTTCAGATCAAGTAATAGCTTACCAAGTAAAAGATGTTAATGGCTGTATCACGGTTTCTCAAAACATTACGGTTAAAAAATTAAACCCACCAACAGGAATTACCTTCACAGGTCTTACGCCAATCACATGTAATGCTACAACAACAAGTATTACATTGACTCCAGTTGCAGGTGTTGCACCATTTACTTATAAGATTATAGCTCCTGTATCAGCAGTAGGAAATGTTACTGGTGATGGCAATGGTATATATACAGGATTGCTTCCGGGTAATTATATTTTTGAAGTAACGGATGCTAATGGATGTTCAAAACAAGATTCAAAAACAATTGCACCAGTTGCACCAATTATTGCAACTGCTTCTAAATTTTCTGATGTGGCTTGTTTTGGAGATACAACAGGTTCGATAGGTTATAATATAAGCGGATTTGCTTCTACTTATAGTTATAAAGTAAATGCGGGGACAGCTGTAACAGGTCAAACCGCTTCAACATTTACATTGTCTGGTTTGAGTGCAGGTACTTATGCTGTTGCCTTTACAGATGAAACGACCTTATGTACCGCTTCAACTTCAATAACTATTACTGGACCAGCGTCTGTTGTGTCGGCTAGTTTAGCAGGTAATGTGCATGCTAATTGTGTAACACCTTATGCGGTAGTGACTATTAATGCAACAGGTGGTACTCCAAATTACAAATATGCTTTTGTACCAAATGGAGCTACTCCAGTATCATCAGATTATGTTACTTCAAATATTGCCAATTTAGATCCTACAATAGCAACAGATTGGGATGTTTGGGTCATGGATTCAAAAGGATGTACGATTACTTCGCCAATAGATGTGCCAATTGTAATGGATCCTAAACCAACTGTAACAGCTTCGGTAATAGGTCAATGTACTGTTTCAGGAAGTAACTTTAAAATTGTAGCTTTAGGTGCTAGTGGTGTAGCACCATATACTTATACTATTAATACAGGTGTTGCACCAAGTCCTGCAGATACATTTACTGTTGCACCAGGAACTTATACAGTTACTGTAACTGATAAAAATGGTTGTACAGGTACAACAACGGTTACAGTAAATCAAGTATTAAATGCTACTGCTGTTTTGACAAAGGATTTAGATTGTACAGCTTCTCCAGATGGTCTAATTAATGTTACTCTAATTGGAGGTAAAGGACCTTTTACCTATAAAACTAGTATTGATGGTGCTCCGTATTCAGTTGTTGTTCCAGTCACAGGTAATTCATTTACCTATACAGCACCAACAGCACTGATAGCACATACTTATCAGTTCGAAATTACTGACGCAAATAGTTGTATCAAAGTTTCTAATGTAATAACTGTTAATCCAATTGTTTATCCTGTTATTACGACTTTAACTCTAAAGCAAGATATTAAATGTAATGGGGATGCTACAGGTATAATTGAAGTTACTATTGACTCATCTAAAGGAATTGGACCTTTTACCTATAGTAAAAACGGCGTAACTTATCAATCCTCAAACACATTCACTGGTCTAACTGCAGGTACTTATACTATAACTGTAAAAGACAGCAAAGGTTGTATTAATATTGTTCCTGCTACTATTACAATTACACAAAATGCACCTATAGCTGTTACTCATCATGAAATTCCAATTACTTGTGGAGCTGGAGGTGTTTCTAAAGGGTCTGTGATTATTGACTCTGTAATTGGAGGTGTAGGGCCTTATAATTATTTTGTAACAGGAGCAAACGGTTATAGTGCTTCAGAACTAAATGCTTCAGGAAGTACTTCTGTAACTTTTAATGTAGTTGACTTTGGGTTATACCAAATTAATGTAGTTGATGCGAACGGTTGTTCTAAATTAATTCAAAATATATTAGTAGCATCGCCTCCAAATGACTTGTCTATAGTTATTAATGCTTCGGCAACGTGTGGTACTGGTGGTAAAGCTGATATTAATTTAGCGGGTTCATTAACTGGTTCTGGACCGTTCTTTTTTGCAATTTATACTGGTCCAGGCATGGTTTATCCTACTGGAACATGGTTATCAGAAGATGCGACGGGAAGTAAACACGCCCAATTCACTAATTTGATTCCAGGTGTTACTTATACTTTTGTAGTTTATGATAGTGTATCGAAATGTTATTATTTTGAAACTGCGGCAGCACCAATACCTACGTCATCAACTTTAGCTATAAGTAATGTTGTTCCAAAAAATATTACTTGTACCGGAAATACAGATGGTAAGGTAAGTTTTGATATAACCAATCCTTATGGAGTAGCAACACCAATTATTTACCAACTATATGATGCATTTACGTTAGCACCTAAAGGAGCAGCGGTATCAGTTACGATTCCAACAGGAATAACTTCAATAACCAATTTTGGTGCACTGGCAGTTGGTAATTATTTTGTTTTAATAAAAGAAGATGTTGGAGCTACCAATGTGGGCTGTAGTGTGGTAACGTCTAATTTTAATATTACTCAATCAGCTATTCTATTGAATGTCTCTGCTTCGGTAATTAAAAATGAAAATTGTAACAATTTAGGAATCATAAACGCATTGGCTAAAGATGGTACTCCTGGGTATCTTTATCAAATTTCAACTTCAGCGACAGCTCCATTGCAAAATGATTCTTCTTGGTCTACAGCTAGTACAAACGGTACATTCAGTTCTGTTGTTGCGGGAAGTTATTATGTTCATGTGAAAGATGCTTACGGTTGTGTTAAATCTTCTCCAGTAGTTGTTTTAATAAAAGATCCAACTCCTGTAATTGCTTTATCTGTAATAGATAAATGTGCAGATGAAGGTAATTTTGATCTAAAAGTAGATATGACTACAGCTGGAATTCCTCCATATACAATTGTTGTAAATGGAAGTGCTCCACAAAGTGCTATTTTCCCTTATCCGACTATTACAGGACTAAGTTCAGGTCTTCAAACGGTTACTATAAAAGATGCCAATGGATGTTCATTTACTGAAACAATTACTATTGCAGCACCATTAGTGGCTACACCTGCCATTACTGCATTACCAACTTGTGCTAATAACGATGGTATAATTACAATATCAGGAGCAGGGGGAACTCTTTCTTATAGTTATGCAATTACTGCTGGACCTGTAACTCGTCCAGTTCAACCTTCTAATATTTTTAATGGATTACCAGCAGGTACCTATACAGTAACAATGACTGATACTGCGACACCTACGAATTGTAGCACAACAGCTTCGGTTACTTTAAGTGTCCCAACTCCTGTTACTTTTACAACGACTACAACTCCAGCTTTATGTAATGGTGAAACTACTGGCACTGGAAGTATTACGGTTATTTTGGGAGCAGCAAATAATAATCCAAATTACAGTTATGAAATTACTGCACCTATCATTCGTGCAGCTCAATCTTCTAATGTGTTTACAGGATTATTGGCAGGAACTTATACTGTAAAAGTAAACTCAGGAAGAGGTTGTTCATTAACAAATAATACTGTTATTGTTGCTCCAGCAGTAGCGTTAGTAGCTACAGCTGCTGTTACGACTAAATTAACCTGCGGAACAGGAAACATACCACAAAAAGCGATAGTTACAGTCACAGGAAGTGGTGGCGCAGGTACTTATGAATATAGTTTTGATGGAGTTCATTACTCTAGTCAAAACACCTATGAAACCTATTCTTCAGTAACTGTTACTGGTTATGTAAAGGATGCAAATGGTTGTGTGGCTAGTAATCCAATTACAGTTAATACTTTGAATCCGCCAACACAAATGGATATTACAGGTACACCAATTTGGTGTTCACCTTTAGCGAATACTACCAGTACAGTAAATATTACGAATATTATAAATGGAGTTTCTCCATTTACGTATCAAAATATTACTTCAGGAACCTCTAATTCAACAGGTAGTTTCACAGGTTTAACAGCTGGGGATTATATTTTCCAGGTAACGGATGCTAATGGTTGTACGTACCAAGAGTTGTATACTGTAAAAGCGTTAAAACCTATTGCTATAGTTGGTGCATTGGCCAACAACATTTCATGTAATGTATTAAACGGTACTAATAACAATGGTTCGGCTAAATTTACAGTAACAGGATTTAGTGCTACAGGCAATTATACAATTATAACTTCACCAGTTGTTCCAGCGGCACAAATCTCAACTGTTAATGATGTAATTACTTTAACAGGACTTACAGCAGGAATCTATACAGTAACAGTAACAGATAATACTACTGGTTGTTCAAAAAGTGATTCAGTTACATTAACAGCACCAGTTGCGATTACTTTTAGTACGACTGCTTCACATGTATTCTGTTCACAAGATGTTTCTCAAATCACAGTAAGTAGCGTAGCGGGAGGAACAGGCGTTTACACTTATGCTGCTGTATTAGCTGGGGCTTCTGCGCCAACGACGTATGATTCTAACCCAGTAATTTCAGTAGATACAGATCTTAATGCTCTTAAGTTATCTTGGGATGTTTATGTAAAAGATGCTAATGGTTGTATTTCTGTAAAAGTTACTACACCAGTAGTTTTAGATGCAGCGCCGACAATTAGTCTTCCTACGGCACAATGTTTTACAGGAACTCCTCTAACAGTTAATTTGAGTGGTTTAACTAGCACTTACAATGGCGCCAAATCATACACTGTAAATGGATTTGCGATTGGATCGTCTACAGCGACTTTTAATGGTCCTGGTACTTATATATTAGGAATTAAAGATGATCATGGTTGTGAGGCTTTTGTTAATTATAAAATTGAAAAACAATTATTAGCGACGGCTACATTGATCAAAGATTTGTATTGTGCAGCGCCAGTTAATGCTTCAATTGAAGTATTGATACAAGATGGTGTAGCTCCTTATTCTTACCAAATGTATTCTGGTGTAACGCCTGTTGGAAGTTTGGTTGCAGGTGTTGCAGGACCGACATTTACGGCTTCTGTATCAGCTATTGGTACCTACCATTTTGTAATAACGGACAGTAATGGAGCTACATGTTCAGTAACTACGAATACTGTTACTGTAACAACTCCAACGACTCCAACTTTCAGCACATCTAAAATTAATGTAAGCTGTGCAGGAGGGAATGATGGAAGTATTACTGTAAACCCAGTTAATGGATTTGTACCTTATACTTTCGCTTTATCAGGTCCTGTAGTAAACCATACTGGAGATGCTAATGGAATTTATACAGGTTTAACAGCAGGTTCTTATACAATTGTAGTTACCGATGCAAAAGGTTGTGCTTCTGTAGCTGCTCCAGCTATTGTTATTACAGCACCAGTTGTATTAACGGCTACTGCTTCAGTTTCAGCAAATACAACTTGTAGTATTACTAGAGTGATTACTGTAGTGGGGCATGATGGTACACAAACTGGAACAGGAACAGGCTATTATTATAGTTTTGATAACGGTCTGACTTATGATACTGTAAATACTTTTACAGTAAATGATAATGGAAGTATTCAAACGATCAAGTATTCTGTAAAAGATGCTAATGGTTGTAGTACAGTTCCTCAAAACATTATTGTGAATCCGTTGAATCCGCCAACACAAATGGATATTACAGGTACAGCAATTTGGTGTTCACCTTTAGCGAATACTACCAGTACAGTAAATATTACGAATATTATAAATGGAGTTGGGCCATTTACGTATCAAAATATTACTTCTGGAACCTCTAATTCAACAGGTAGTTTCACAGGTTTAACAGCTGGGGATTATATTTTCCAGGTAACGGATGCTAATGGTTGTACGTATCAGGAATTATATACAGTAAAAGCGTTAACGCCTATTGCTATAGTTGGTGTATTGGCCAACAACATTTCATGTAACGTATTAAACGGTACTAATAACAATGGTTCGGCTAAATTTACAGTAACAGGA
Source organism: Flavobacterium sp. WC2509 (assembly GCF_052683105.1). NCBI lineage: Bacteria > Pseudomonadati > Bacteroidota > Flavobacteriia > Flavobacteriales > Flavobacteriaceae > Flavobacterium > Flavobacterium sp. WC2509. Next base: position 2,327,620 of record NZ_JBQZFG010000001.1, read on the forward strand.
TTTAGTGCTACAGGCAATTATACAATTATAACTTCACCAGTTGTTCCAGCGGCACAAATCTCAACTGTTAATGATGTAATTACTTTAACAGGACTTACAGCAGGAATCTATACAGTAACAGTAACAGATAATACTACTGGTTGTTCAAAAAGTGATTCAGTTACATTAACAGCACCAGTTGCGATTACTTTTAGTACGACTGCTTCACATGTATTCTGTTCACAAGATGTTTCTCAAATCACAGTAAGTAGCGTAGCGGGAGGAACAGGCGTTTACACTTATGCTGCTGTATTAGCTGGGGCTTCTGCGCCAACGACGTATGATTCTAACCCAGTAATTTCAGTAGATACAGATCTTAATGCTCTTAAGTTATCTTGGGATGTTTATGTAAAAGATGCTAATGGTTGTATTTCTGTAAAAGTTACTACACCAGTAGTTTTAGATGCAGCGCCGACAATTAGTCTTCCTACGGCACAATGTTTTACAGGAACTCCTCTAACAGTTAATTTGAGTGGTTTAACTAGCACTTACAATGGCGCCAAATCATACACTGTAAATGGATTTGCGATTGGATCGTCTACAGCGACTTTTAATGGTCCTGGTACTTATATATTAGGAATTAAAGATGATCATGGTTGTGAGGCTTTTGTTAATTATAAAATTGAAAAACAATTATTAGCGACGGCTACATTGATCAAAGATTTGTATTGTGCAGCGCCAGTTAATGCTTCAATTGAAGTATCGATACAAGATGGAGTAGCACCTTATTCTTACCAAATGTATTCAGGTGTAACGCCTGTTGGAAGTTTGGTTACAGGTGTTGCAGGACCGACATTTACGGCTTCTGTATCAGCTATTGGTACCTACCATTTTGTAATAACGGACAGTAATGGAGCTACATGTTCAGTAACTACGAATACTGTTACTGTAACAACTCCAGCGACTCCAACTTTCACAACAACAACTCCAGTAAACGTAAGTTGTAAATTAGGAAATGATGGTAGCTTTATTGTGATTCCGACTAATGGAATTGCACCTTATACTTTTGCTTTATCAGGTCCTGTAGTAAACCATACTGGAGATGCTAATGGAATTTATACAGGTTTAACAGCAGGTTCTTATACAATTGTAGTTACCGATGCAAAAGGTTGTACCTCTGTAGCTGCTCCAGCGATTGTTATTACAGAGCCAGTTGTATTAACAGCTACTGCTTCCGTAACTCCATTTGGATGTGATACTGCAAATACACATAGGGATGCTATAGTAACTATTACTGCTGTTGATGGAACTGCTCCTTATAGTTACAGTTTTAATGGAGGAGGAACTTTCCAAGTTTCAAATTCATTTACAGTAAGTAGCCCTCAAACTATAAATTATGTGGTTCATGATGCTAACGGTTGTATTGCTAGTGGTTCTGCCATTATAGTGCCATACACTCCGCCAACGGATATGAATTTAACAGCGAGTCCTGTTTACTGTAATACGCCAGTTGCTACAGTTACTGTAAATTCAGTAACAGGAGGTGTGATGCCATATACTTATGAAATTATTTCGCCAACTACTGCGGTAACAGCCCCAAGTGCAACAAATAGTTTTGCGAACTTGGCTCCAGATACATATTCTATAAAAGTAACAGATGCCAATGGCTGTAGTTTTATTAAAGCGATTATAGTAAGTGAAGCTTCAAAAATCGAGGTTACGGCTCAATTAATGAGTAATGTTCTTTGTAATGGAGGTAATACTGGCGCTATAGCTTTTAGAGTGTTTAATTATATCACTGCAGGAAGTTATAACTTTAGTCTAACGCCACCAACAGGTACATTTACACAGAATGGTGATATTATTAGTTATACTGGTCTTACAGCAGGTAATTATACGTTCACTGTAACTGATAATGTTTCTGGTTGTGTTGATAATGTAGTTAACTTTATGGTTAGTCAGCCAGTAGTGTTAAGTTCTACATCTGTTGCGACAAATATTAATTGTAACAACGATAATGCTACAATAACGGTAGCAGGGTCAGGTGGTACTGGACCATATAAATACGCAGTGGCTAGAGCTACTGATCCAGTTCCAACAATTTTTATTTTAAATAACCAATTAGCTATTGACACTAATAATGGTGCCGATACGAGTTGGATAGTATATGTAAAAGACGCCAATGGTTGTTCAACTAGTAATGCCCAAACAATTATTTTAGATACTAATCCAACAATAGGAACTGCTATTGCTACACAATGTCCTAGTGCAACAGGTACTTATGATATTACAGTAACAGCTACTGGATTTAGTTCTGCATTACAATACAGTTTAGACGGAGTTAGTTTCCAAACTAGTAATATCATTACAGTAAATGCTCCAGGAAATTATAATGTTACTGTAAAAGATGCTAATGGATGTCTATCAGTTGCAACTCCAGTGACTATTTTGCAACCATTAAGTTTATCAGCTTCAATTACTAAAGTTCCTACTTGTAACGCTGCGGATGGTGAAGTAACTTTAGTGGCTACTGGTGGAACAATACCATCAAGTTATGAATATAGTAAGGACGGATTAACGTATGTGGCTAGTAATGTATTTACTGGTTTAGCTCCAAATGTTATTCCTTATAAATTTTACGTGAGAGATTTAGGTACGAATTGTGTTCAATCAATTGATTTTACAATTGAACCTGCTACATTAGTTACTGGTTTAACTTTGATACCAACTCATGTTACTTGTAACTTAGGTAATAATGGTGTCATTACAGCAACTTTGGATACTCCAGCAGCTGGTATAAATGACAACCCAGTTTATATGTATAGCTTGAATGGAGGAACTCCACAAATTTCTAATGTATTTACAGGATTAATTGCAGGCACTTATACTGTTAAGGTAATTTCTGGAAAAGGTTGTGAGGCAACGGCTTCAACTACTGTGAATGAGCCAGCAGTTATTACAGTTCCTACACCAACTCCAGTACAATTTGCTTGTAATTCAGGTTCAAACACAATGAATTTTGCAACTATTACTGTTGCGGGTGTAATAGGTGGTTCTGGTAATTATACTATTTATGAGTTCATTAAAAACGGAAATGCTGTTCCAGTTCAAAAAGGGACAAGTAACGTATATACCGAAGCCAATTTGTTAGGTGGTAGTTATACCGTAAATGTTTATGATGATAAAGGATGTGTAGGGTCAACGGCTACTGCATTTACTATAAATCCATATATAACTTTGGACAAAGTAAATGTGACTGTTAATAACGCTATTACCTGTACAAATCTTGAAGATGTTACCGTTTCTGCGAGTAGTATTGGTGGAACTCCAACAAATTTAGAATTTACTTTGGTAGATGTTAATGCTACAACTGGAATTCAAGGAGGTCTATATCCAAGCCAAACTAATACAACTGGAGTATTTACAGGATTGTTAGTGGGTAATTATTTAGTTACTGTTAAAAATATAGATACAGGATGTAGTATACAAGGTGTTCATTATGTAAATGAGCCAAATACGTTCGAATTGAAAGTAAATAAAACAAGCGATGTCGTTTGTTATGGTTCAAATGAAGGAACAGTAGAATTGACTATTGTCGATAATCAATTGGTTCCAAGTAATGATGCAGGTATCTTCGACTATGTGATTACGAGTACTGTATTGGCAACGCCAATTACTGGAACTTCTACATCAGCAGGTCCATGGACAGTATCTGGATTAAGAACTGGTTCATACACTGTAACAGCTACATTAACAAACAGTCCAAAATGTGCTGTAACAACTAGTTTTACCATCGATCAGTCTACAGCTGCTTTAGCATTTGCCGAGACTCATACAATGATTACTTGTGCTACAGGCGATGGTACTATTTCGGTTACCGCTACAGGTGGATGGCTGGGTGATTATCAATTCGAAGTGCTTAAAAATGGTTTACCATTTAGTGTTTATTCTGCTCAAACGAATTATACTAATTTATCAAATGGTATTTATAGAGTAAATGTAAAAGATACGCATGGATGTATTGCTTTTATAGATGTAGCTTTAAATAATCCTACACCAATAACAGTAACAGCTATTCCAAGTACATTGATGGTTTCTTGTAAAGATGATAAATCAGCTAGCATAACTGCTACAGGAGTTTCAGGTGGTCAAGGAAGTAATTATTCTTATAAATTAAATTATGAGTCTATGTCACCAGTGGTTACTTCTGGCCCTCAAAGTTCTCCAATATTTACAGGATTAGGAGCAGGAAAATATAGTATTACTGTTACTGATGGATGGAGTTGTAGTTCTACATCATTGCCAGTTACAATTAACGAGCCTACAAAAGTAGAAGCTAGTTTAGTTTTAGCTACTTTACAGACTTGTTTAGTTCAATCAACATTGACACTTTCTGCAACTGGAGGAACTGGAAGTTATACTTATAGTGCTGATCCTAGTTTTGCGTCACCAATAGCGATGATTGGTAATACTGCTACTTTCTCAGTTCCAAATGGGACTTTCCACTATTACGTTAAAGATGCTAATGGTTGTGTAAGTATAGTATCTAATGATATTCAAAATGATCCATTAGAACCATTGGCTATTGATTTGGATATTGTAAACTCTGTTATAAACTGTAAAGGAGATCTAACAGGGGTGGTTGTTGCTAAAGCCAAAGGTGGTTTGGGTGGTTATACTTATACTTTATTAGATAGCACACATAATCCAATTGCTAGTGCAGTACAAAATTCAGCTGGTAATTTTACATCTATAGCTGCTGGAATTTATTATGTTAGAGTAAATAGTGGTATTGATTGTAATACAGTTTCTGGTCCAATAGTTATTACCGAGCCTAATACAGCTTTAAGTGCTATTGAATCACATGTTGATGTTGTTTGTAATGGTAATAATGATGGTAAAATCACTATCTCTGCCAACGGTACTGGTACAGGAATTGTTAAATATGCGATTTCGCCTAATTTAAATAAGTTCTTTGATAATGGTGTTTTTGAAAATCTTGCACCTGGTAAATATGAAATTGTCGTTCAGGATCAAAATGGATGTTATATCTATTATTCTATCGCTGCAGGCACAGCTATAGAGATTAAACAGCCAGCTGTTATTACTTCATCTGTAGTTCCAGGTTCTGAAGTTCAAGAATTTTGCGCTGGTGATAAAACAGGAGCTTTCGATATAACTATTGCTGGAGGTGTTGCTCCATATAGCACTACTTTGGATGATCCTAATGGAATTTACGTTCAGGACCAAGTTAAATTTAGTGGTCTATCTGGAGGTGAACATATAGTTTATATTAAAGATGCTAATACTTGTACATTTGAAGTGGTTGTCGGTTTAAAACCTTCAGTAACTTTAAATCCAACTGCGACTATTACATATGATTGTGTTAATAATTCAGCTGCTAATAGTATTACTGTAGCCATTGACGCAAGTAATAGCCCTGCTGATGTTGAATATTCATTAGACAATAGTTCTAGTACACAACCAAGTAATGTTTTCACTAACCTTGTTCCTGGAGATCATTTTATTATGGTTCATCATAAAAATGGTTGTGTAGATGCTACGCCAGTTTTCCATGTCAATAAAGTTGATCCTTTGGCTATGTCATTAGACATTGTAGGATTAAATGAAATTGTGGCTACTACAACAGGTGGATCAGGTGTGTATCATTATTCAGTAAATGGTGAAGATATTGGAACTAACAATAAGTATATTTATTTCAAATCAGGTGATTATACCTTTACGGTGACTGACACTAATGGCTGTTCACTTTCTGTAACTAAATATTTTGAATTTATTGATATTATAATACCGCCAATATTTACTCCAACAGGTGATGGTATAAATGACACTTGGCAACCAACAAACACAGAGAACTATCCAGGTATTAAGTTTGTTGTCTATGACCGTTACGGACGTGAAGTGGGTGTTTTTGGAGCAGGTCAGTCTTGGGACGGTAAATACAATGGTACTGAGTTACCAATGGGTGATTACTGGTATGTTTTGAAATTAAGACATACCCAAGATGATCGTGAGTTTATTGGTCACTTTACGCTATACCGATAATACTGCATTTTGTTGAATGGAATAATAATGTGAGGAGTTATTAAAATGAAAAAAAATAAAATGAAAAAAATACTAATCAGCATTTTGCTTTTGACTGTAACAGCAGGTTACAGTCAAGAGTTGAATGTTCCAGTAGCTACTCAATATTTAGCTGATAACCCGTTTGTCGTTTCACCCAGTTATGCTGGAATTGGTGATAATTTTAGAATTAACCTTAATGGATATCAGCAGTGGGTTGGTGTTGCAGATGCTCCTAGAAGTCAGGCACTTTATGCCGATTTTAGAGTATTAGACCAATCTGGATTAGGACTTACTTTGTATAATGATTCCAATGGAGATACCAAACAAGCCGGAGGGAAGCTTACTTTTGCTCATCATATCATTTTGGACTATTATACTAAACAATATCTTTCATTTGGTCTTTCGTATATTTATAATACCTTTCGAATAGATCTTCCTAATTTAAATGGTACCTCTATGGCAAATGATCCAGGTATAACAGACAATCGCTCAACGGTTAACAATAACTTTGAGGTTGGATTTCTTTACCGTAACAGAGGGTTTTATGCAAGCGCAACTGCTACCAATATTTTGCAAAAAAACCTCGATTTTACAACAACAAAACTGGAGCCTAATTTGCTTTCTAATTATCAATTGTATTCAGGATATGTATTTAATATTGGAGATAGACAAGAATTAGAACCATCTGTTTTTTATCAATTATTTCAAAGTGATGGACGTTCCAATACGGATTTAAATATTAAGTATCGCCAATTCAATAGATATGAAGATTATTATTGGGTGGGAGCAAGTTATCGTTTTTTGAATGATCAGATTGGTCAGCCACTAGGAATAGGTCCAATAATTGGATTTTCTAAAGGATATTTTTCAATGGGTTATTCTTATCAAGTAACATTAACCAATGATTTGGCAACTCGTAATTCTGGAACCCATTCTTTTACAATTGGATTCAGATTCTTGCAAGGACTAAGCAACTGTCCATGTACCCAAGGACCTGTGCATGATTAGATAATATTTTTTATAATAAATAATAAGCCCTATTGATTCCTTTTCTAAGGATTTAATAGGGTTTTTTATTGATATGATTAACTTTTATTATAGTTTGAATTTCAATTATCAGTCCCATCTGTTCGTTATTTTGTTATCGATTTTTAGTTTTATCTAGGAGAATACAGTATTTCTAATGGTTATTAATTTCAATCATCATAAATTCTTTATATTTATTTTCTATTTACATCGATTTCGTTGGTAATTTCATATTTTTTTAGGAATATCAAATTTAATACTTATTTAAAAGTTATATCTTTGGCATTCTTTTAAAAACAACTAAAAAAAAGAACCATGAAGACTTTGAATGATTTTGATTTTAATAATAAAAAGGCAATAATAAGAGTTGATTTTAACGTGCCATTAGACGAAAAATTTAATGTAACAGATGCTACTCGTATCGAAGCTGCAAAGCCAACTATCGATTATATTTTATCGAATGGTGGTAGTGTTATTTTAATGTCACACCTAGGAAGACCAAAAGGAGCAGAAGAAAAATATTCATTAAAACATATCCTAAAAACTACTTCAGATATTTTAGGTGTGCCTGTACAATTTGCTGCCAATTGCATTGGTGCTGAAGCTCAAGAAGCTGCCAAAAATTTGCAACCAGGACAAGTATTATTATTAGAAAATTTACGTTTTCATGATGAAGAAGAAGCTGGAGATGTTGCTTTTGCAAAAGAATTAGCTTCACTTGGAGATATTTATGTTAACGATGCTTTTGGTACTGCACACAGAGCACATGCTTCTACAACTATTATTGCACAGTTTTTCCCAACTGAAAAATGTTTCGGAACATTATTGGCTAAAGAAATTGAAAGCTTAAATAAAGTTTTAAAAAACAGTGAAAAACCTGTAGTTGCAGTTTTAGGAGGTTCTAAAGTTTCTTCTAAAATTACAGTTATTGAAAATATTCTTGATAAAGTTGATCACATGATTATTGGTGGTGGAATGACTTTTACTTTCATCAAAGCACAAGGAGGTAAAATAGGAGAATCTATCTGTGAAGATGATAAACAAGAATTAGCTCTTGAAATTTTAAGATTGGCTAAAGAAAAAGGAGTTCAAATTCACATTCCTGTTGATGTAATTGCTGCTGATGATTTCTCAAATACTGCAAATACTCAAGTTGTAGATGTAAGAGAAATTCCTGATGGATGGCAAGGTTTGGATGCAGGTCCTAAATCTTTGGAAAATTTCAAAAAGGTAATTTTAGCATCTAAAACAATTTTATGGAATGGTCCTTTGGGGGTTTTCGAAATGGAAACTTTTTCAAAAGGAACTATTGCATTAGGTGATTATATCGCTGAAGCTACTGAAAATGGAGCTTTCTCATTAGTAGGAGGTGGAGATTCAGTTGCTGCCGTAAAACAATTCGGTTTTGAAGACAAAATGAGTTATGTTTCTACTGGTGGTGGTGCTATGCTAGAAATGTTAGAAGGTAGAACTTTACCTGGAATTGCAGCTATACTTGACTAAGAAGTTTATTATCTTATTAAGTTTTAAATAATTTATTTTATACTAACCTCTAGTTGCTAAATATGCAATTAGAGGTTTTTTTATTTAATAAAATACTAAATGTCAATATTTTACGTTATCAAATTGTAAATCAATTTTTAGTAGTTCATTTAAAAGCCTTTTTGAGGTTTTATTTTAAGTTTTTTTTTAAATATTTTACCTTTTTACGGTTTTTTTAATTGCATTTTTTGAAATTTTTTCCTCACAAATGGTCATAAATTAGGTTAAACGACGATTTTATTTGTATATTTAACATTATTTATGATTTTGTTTAGAGAATACCTTCTAATTTTGCATAAATTTATTTCTAAGAATCTGAATAATAGCAAATTAAAATACTGTTATGAAAATAAAAAATATCACACTTTCGTTTTTTTTGATGTTCACTATTTGTGGATTTTCCCAGAATGCTGTTGGAAATTTAGAAGGTGAAAGTGTACCAAAACCAATTTCATATTTAGATTCTATAAAAAACTCTTTCGTATCTTACAATCGTACTGTCAAAAGTGATAGTCTATGGATGAACCAAATAGGTAATTCTCTTGATATTTACAATAATTGGGCTACTGAAATAAATACTGTAAATGTTGATAAAGATATTGATAAAGAGCTACCAACCGAATTATTAAAATCTCGATTAGCTGCAATGGATGCCAAATCTCCTTTTGACATCGAATACAATCAAGGTTTAGAAAATTTAATAAAGTCCTTCCTTAAAAACAGAAAAAAAGCTTTCGCCAATCAAATGGCAGTCGCCCAATATTATTTCCCTATTTTCGAAGAAGCGCTAGCAAAGCAAAATGTTCCTTTAGAAATTAAGTATTTAGCTGTTGTAGAATCGGCATTGAATCCAAAAGCAGTTTCCAAAGTAGGTGCAACAGGATTGTGGCAATTCATGTACCAAACTGGAAAACAATACAATTTAAATATAGATTCTTATATAGATGAACGTTCTGATCCTTTAAAGGCATCCGAAGCAGCAGCTCAGTATATGACCAATATGTTTGCCATATTTAATGATTGGAACTTAGTTTTAGCTTCGTATAATTCAGGCCCAGGAAATGTTACAAAGGCGATTCGTCGTTCTGGTGGGCAACAAAATTTTTGGAATATCAAAAAGAACTTACCGTTAGAAACTCAAGGTTATGTTCCTGCATTTCTTGCTACTATGTACATTTATGAATACCATAAAGAACATGGAATCAATCCTAAACAAGCTTTAGTTAGACATTTTGAAACCGATACCGTAATGGTGAAAAAAGAAATGTCTTTTGCTCAAATTTCTAATTTATTAGATATTCCTATTGAGCAATTACAAGCTTTAAACCCCTCTTACAAGCGTAATGTTATTCCTAGTTATGAAGGTAAAAATCATTACTTAAGACTTCCTTCTTGCAAAGTCGCTGTTTTTACTTCTAATGAAGATAAAATATATGCTTACGTTCAATACGAATTGGATAAGAAAGAAAAAACAAATCAGAATAAGAAAAATGCTTTCATAAAAGATTCTACAGCTTTAGCATCGAATAGTAAAGTCAGGTATTACAAAGTCAAGAAGGGTGACAATTTAAGTGATATTGCTAGCAGAAATAATGTTGATATTTCTGATTTAAAAAAGTGGAACCGTATTAATGGAAATTCTGTAGCAGCAGGTAAATCATTAAAAATTATTTCTGATAAAGAAACTGATACCAATATAGCTTTAGCTTCAAATCAGGATAAAAATAAGGCAATTGTTGTTAAGGATAATACTAATGTAGCGACAACAGAATCTAAAATTTCAGTTGAAAAAAAGGATTCATTAATTACTGCTAATGCTTCCAATTTCTATATAGTTCAAAAAGGAGATAACTTGAACACTATTGCTAAGAAATACAATACAACTGTAGCGGAAATTAAAGAATGGAATCATTTAACTTCTGCAAGCATAAAATTAGGAGCTTCAATACAAGTAAGTAATGTTGCTGTTGAAACTAATGAAGCAGTTGCCGTCGTAGCTCCAGTTGCTCCAGAACTGAGAGATATTAGATATGAAGTTCAAAAGGGAGATAACCTTGGGAGTATTTCGAAAAAATTTGGTACTTCAATAGTTGAATTAAAAAGCTGGAACAATTTACACTCTAATAATCTAGCTCTTGGGAATGTTTTAATTGTTGCCAAAAATGAAATCGCAATTAATACTAATTATGCTACTGTAGATTCATTCAAGAAAAAAGAAACAACTACTTCTTCAAAAAATGCAGAGACTAATTATTTAGTTCAAAAAGGAGATTCATTGTTCAGTATTTCAAAAAAATATCCTGGCGTTACCGTATCTGATTTGCAAAAATGGAACAACATTACGGCTGATGACTTAAAACCTGGTATGGGTTTAAAAATAAAAGGATAGACTTCGTTTAAAATTATATCTTAATGCTAAAAAAAACCACCTTCGCTTTTGCGCTTCTTTTGCTTTTAAATTCATGTGCTGCTCAAGATAAAAAGTTCTCTAAGAACAACTGGTATGCTTTTACCAAAACAAATAATCAAAAAAGTATTTCATCAGAAGTCTATGATTTTAGTGATGATATGATTCGAATGTATGGAGAGAATATTGGTTATCTAATAACTGAAAAAAGCTATAAAAACTTCGAATTGAGTCTTGAATTTAGATGGAATATAGAAGAAAAATATAAAAGAGGTTCAGCTACTAAAAACAGTGGGGTGATGTACAATATACCAACTGATTCTCCTGATCATATCTGGCCAAAAGGAATTCAATTTCAAATGAAAGAGAATACTACTGGGGATTTTATTTTTTTAGATAATATAACAGCGGTAGTAAACGGTAAATTAGTGGAAGCGGGTGCAAGTGTGGTTTCACCTAAATTTAGTGCTAACGAAAATCCTTACGGGGAATGGAATCAAGTTTTGATTCGCTCATTTAATGGAAAAATCACTCAATATTTGAATGGTAAGCTAGTGAATCAATGTACCGAAGCTTCTTCTACGGAAGGTAAAATTTCTTTGAATTATGAGGGTTCGCCAATTGATTTTAGAAAATTTAAATTAAAAAATATTTCTAAAGACGAAAATTAAGTCTTTTTTTCTTTGATGAATAACTATCTAATCAATGAATAAAATTTTCTTTTTTTCTTTGGTAACATTCTTGTTTTTTTCTTGTTCTAAGAAAAATGAAAACAGTACTAGACCTTCAACAGCTAAGATTAATTCTATTTCGATAGTTATTGACGATCAGTTGTGGAATGGTATAATTGGGGATAGTATCCGAAATAAATTTGCTAGTCCAGTAGAAGGTCTGTCTAAAGAAGAACCTCAATTCGATATTAATCAGTATCCAATTCATGTAATGGAAGGTTTTGTTACCAAAAGCAGAACTGTTATTGTTGTTAAAATTGGAAATGAAAATTATTTTAAGATCAATAAAAATCAATACGCTACGCCTCAAAATGCGATTCATATTACTGGTAAAAGCATTTCAGATATATTGGATATTATTGAGAAAAGAGCTCCACAAATTATTAAAAGCATTCAAGAAGAAGAAATCAAATCGCATCAACTTTTGCTAAATGATTCGTTACTCAACCCATTAGTAATTCAAAAGCAATTTCAACTTCGTTTAAAAATTCCTAAAAGTTATTCTTATGCTTTAAAAAACACAAGTTTTATTTGGCTTAAAAATGAATTTACTAGTGGGAATACAAGTTTGCTCATTACTCAATTGCCGATAAGTGTTATTCATTCTAATGACAATGTTTTGGAAAAAGTTATACAAATTCACGATTCAATAGGGGCTTTATACATAAAAGGGAAAGATGCAACTTCTGGTTTTTATATTGATAAATCCTATCCTATTTATCAATCCAAAATCACTCTTGATGGCAAACTAACGTATGAAACTAAAGGGACTTGGCGATTGAAAGATAATTTTATGTTTGGTGCATTTATTAATTATTTAATTGTGGATTCAAAAAATAATCGAATTATTTTTCTAGAAGGATTTTGTTACATTCCTTCAAAAGAGCAACGTGATTACATGCATGAATTAGAGACTATAATTAAAAGTGTGCAGTTAAATTGATTTTTTAGAAATAATGATTTTACTTTCTAAATTATAAAAAACAAATAATATTTCCTCAGATGTCTATAGAATGGAAAATAAAGCCTTTTGAGGCATTAACGGTAACCGAATTATACGATATACTTCAATTACGAAGTAAGATCTTTGTAGTAGAGCAAAACTGTGTCTACCTTGATTTGGATGGGAAGGACAAAGTGGCTTTACATCTTTTTGGAATTTATGAAGATAAAATTGTTGCTCATGCAAGACTTTTAAAAGCGGGTATTTCTTTTGATACTGCTTCCATCGGAAGAGTGACAGTAGATTCTAATTACAGAGACCGAAAATGGGGACATGATTTGATGCAAAGAGCCATTGAAGGTGTTTTTGAACATTTTAGCGAAAGCCAAATCACTATTGGAGCTCAATTGTATTTGAAGAAATTCTACGAGAAACAAGGTTTTGTACAATCAAGCGAAATGTATCTTGAAGATGATATTCCGCATATTGTAATGATTAAGAACTAATTTTTCCAAATAAACCTGAAACAACTAAGCTGTGATAAAGGAGTTAGTTTTAAAGACAGCATTACCAAGTCCTGAACTTTCTGAGTTTGTAGGAAGTTTTTGGATGCTCATCAATAATTCAGATAATGAAAAAGATATTGCTACTTTGCCAGATGGTAGAGTTGATGTGCTTTTTACTTTTTCTGAGACTGAGCCTTTGAATGCTATGCTTATGGACTTAGACAGGCAATCTTCGCAAACCCTGTTTGCTGTAAAAACGACCATTTTTGCAGTTAGTTTCAAATTACTTGCCGTTGAATATATTCTTGAAACATCGGTTGCAGATCAACAAAATATTCCATTATTTCTTCCTGACAATTTTTGGAACATTACTATTGATGATTTAAATGACTTTGATCATTTTGTAAAGAAGATTTCTCAAAAGATGCTCAGTATTCTAAAAGATAAAAAAGTCGAGGATAAAAAGCGTAAATTATTTGAATACATTTATGCATCAGATGGTTCAATGACTGTGAAAGAATTATCAGAGAAATCATTTTGGTCAAGCCGAGAAATCAATCGTTACTTTAGTAAATATATTGGGATTTCATTGAAAGAATATTGCAATATTCTGCGGTTCAAAGCATCATTACCGCAAATCAAAGAAGGTAAATTTTTCCCGGAACTTAACTTTGCAGACCAAGCCCATTTTATAAAAACTGTCAAAAAACATTCTGGTTTAACACCAAAAGAATTAAATAAGAATGAGAATGACCGATTTGTACAATTTTTAGATTTACCCAAGAAGTAATTTTGCATTGTAATTATAAAATCACTGTAAAATGAATTTACTAAAAAATAAAAAAATTGCTATTATTGGCGGAGGCCCTGGTGGATTAACATTAGCTAGGCTTTTACAAAATAAAGGTGCTACTGTAAATGTATACGAAAGAGATTTCAATAGAGAGGTAAGAGCTCAAGGCGCAACACTTGATTTACATCATGAATCGGGATTAAAAGCATTGGAAGCGGCAGGTTTGATGGATGTTTTCAAAGCAAATTACAGACCTAATGCTGACCGACTTCGTGTTGTTGATGAAAATGCAAAAATCTTTTTTGATGAACATGATAATGAAGCTAAAGGTGATTTTGGCGATGAATGGTTCAGACCCGAAATTGACCGTGGACCATTGCGTAATCTCTTATTAGATTCTCTATCGGAAGATACCGTTGTTTGGAATAGTCATGTTTTTTCGCTTGAAGAAATCGATAATCAATGGAAAATTATTTTTGAAAATGGAAATACTGTCATTGCCGATATCGTAATTGGCGCAGATGGTGCTAATTCCAAAATTCGTCCATTTGTAACTCCAATTAAGCCTTTTTATTCTGGTGTAACTGTATTAATGGGAAATATTTATGATGCAGAAAAGAATACTCCTAGAATTAATGACCTGCTACAAGGCGGAAAAATTATGGGTTTTGGTGATTCAAAAACATTGAGTGTAAGTGCTAAAGGTGATGGTAGTTTGGATTTTTATGCTGGTTGGAATGTGGATGTTGATTGGATTAAAAATAATGATATAGATTTTAAAAATAATCAACATGTTTTAAAATGGTTTAAGAAAGAATACTCGAAGTGGGACAATATTTGGCTTGAATTATTCGAAGCTGAGAAAAATTATCTTGTTCCAAATCCTTTGTATTGCATGCCATTGAACCAATCTTGGGAAGCACAATCCAATATCACATTAATTGGTGATGCAGCACATTTAATGCCTCCTTTTGCAGGTGAAGGCGTAAATATGGCCATGCTAGATGCTTTACAATTAAGCGAAAGTTTGACTAAAGATGATAATATTGATTTAAAATCGGCAATAGCTCATTATGAGAAACAAATGTTCGAAAGATTTGCGGAAGTTGGAAAGGAAACAATGGATAACACTGATTGGATGCACTCGCCTGAAGGACTAAAAAAAATAACAGAAATGTTTAATCAAATGCCAAACTAAAAAGCAATTGGTTTTGGGAATGAATTGGAACAAAGAGTAGTAACAAATAATAGCACTTTGGAAATTCTATTGTAATTTTGAATTAAGGCATAGTTAATAATTTTATAAAGTGTTTTATTTACAAACACCTTAAGCATGTTGATATTATCGTAAAATAGCGATAATTTTTTATTCGGTTATAATTAAAAAAATTGGAACAATGGGAGCTAAAAAAGAATTGTTAGAAAAGAAAAAAATAGAATTATTAAAGATATTAAAAGATCGTTTTGAGAAAAACAGTGATCGCCATAAAAATCTCGAATGGAAAAATATTCAGGTAAAATTAGAAGCTAATTCTGAAAAATTATGGGTATTGAATGAAATGGAAGAAACAGGTGGAGAACCAGATGTTGTAGGATATGATAATAAGATTGACGAATATATTTTCTTCGATTGTTCCGTCGAAAGTCCTTCTGGCAGAAGAAGTTATTGTTATGATCGAAAAGCTTTGGATGCAAGGAAAGCTAATAAACCCACTGATAGTGTCGTGGAAGTGGCAGCTAGAATGGGTGTAGAACTTTTATCAGAAGAACAATATAGAGACTTACAGCAACTAGGGAAGTTTGACAATAAAACATCTAGCTGGATTGCAACACCAGCAGATATTAGAAACCTAGGAGGTGCAATCTTTGCCGATTACCGATACGGAACTGTGTTTATATATCACAATGGAGCGGATTCTTATTACGCCGCCAGAGGATTTCGAGGTTCGCTTAGAGTTTAAATTTTCAAAATCGAATTATATTCTGGTGTTGAATTCAGAATACTAACTGCCTTTTTGATTTCAGGATTGTTCTTTATGTAATAATCATAAAGTCCTTCTTGGTATTGGTACCGCTTGATGATTTCGTCCAGAAGCAATCCTTTTATTTCCTTTTGATTTTTGTCTAATAATACATTCTCCGATTTTTGAAGTGCGGTAAGCAATTGTTGATACTCTGCAGTAATTGCTTCATCTAATTTTTCTTTTTTGGCTGTAGCCAAAGTGTTTTTTAAAGCTATTTCTGTTTCAGTATCAAAATTGATTTTCTTAGTTTTTAGATAATTTTTAAAATCAGTATAATCAGCATCTGTGATTACAGGGATTTTTGCTCCTAAATTTGGATTTTTGTAATAATAACTAGTTGCGTAATCAAAAATGCCATCGTTTTTTAATAAGGCATTGGCAATAGGACTCGTTTTTGTTTCTTCCATTTCGATGTCTGGCAAAACACCACCGCCATCATATACGGTTCTTCCTTTTCTGGTTTTAAAGGTGTTGTAGTTTTTAGCATCAGTTCTGGTGGCCACGCCGTTTTTGTCTTTATGCGCATAATCCAAAGCTTGAATACATCTTCCTGAAGGTGTATAGTAACGGGAAATTGTTACTTTTAGTTGAGTTCCATAGGTGAGATCTATTGGTTTTTGTACCAATCCTTTTCCAAAACTACGGCTTCCTAAAATCACAGCACGATCTAAATCCTGCAAAGCTCCCGAAACAATTTCTGAGGCAGATGCACTTCTTCCATTTACTAAAATCACCAAAGGAATTGTAGTATCTACTGGCTCTTGTGTGGTTTTATAAGTGTTGTTGTGCTTTTCAACTTTGGACTTGGTTGTTACAATGATTTCATTTCTAGGTACAAAAATGTTGCAAATGTTTACCGCTTCGTTCAATAATCCACCAGGATTTCCTCTTACATCCAAAACAATTCTTTCGGCACCTTGTTTTTTTAATTGTTCTAGTGCTTCTCTGGTTTCAGAAGAAGCTTTTTTGTTGAAATGAGCTAAAACAATGTAACCCGTTTTATCATCAATCTTAGCAAAATAAGGAACCGATTTGATTTCGACTTCATCCAAAACAATAACCGTCGAATAGGTTTTTCCTTGGCGAATGTATTTGATGTCAATTTTAGTGTTTTTAGATCCTTTTAGAAGCTGTGAAGCATCATCTTTAAAATCGGCTAATGGTGTGTCTCCAATTTGAATGATTTCGTCACCAGCTTTGAGACCAGCTTTATCGGCAGGAAAATTTTTATACTGTTCTTTTATAATTAATTTATCATTTTCGCGAGTAATTAATGCTCCAATTCCTGTATATTCCCCTGTATTGTTAATCTTAAACTTAAGCACTTCTTGTTCATTAAAATAAACGGTATAAGGGTCAAGAGAATTCAACATTCCCTTGATGGCGTTATTCATCAACTCAGCTGGAGTGGTTTCATCCACATAATTCTTATTCAATTCTTTGAACATGGTTGTGAAAATTTCCAATTGTTTGGCAATCTCAAAATAGTCGTCTTTGAAACTTACCCCCACAAACAAAAATGCGGATGCAACTACAGGTATAATGACTTTTTTTTGGAAAAAATTCGTTCTCATTTTCAAAGGGATTGATTTTATTGTACTAAAATAATAATTAAATGTAACAAAGGTTTATTTTATTGGCCTCAAATGTAAAATACGTCAGCTAAATAATGTAGATTTTAATTTGACTGCTAAAAATTTATTGTTGCTTTTTTTCTGAATTTAAATCTGACTGCTTTATCTGCAACGCGAATTTTTCAAATAACTGTATAGTTTTAGTATTGATTTCTTCAAAAGTCAATCGGTCTTTACATTGGTAAAATAGCATAAAAGAATATGGTTGATCTAGATTGTCAATTAGTAAATGTTTATTGAGTCTATAGGTTTCTCGCAATACTCTTTTGAAATAATTACGGTCCACTGCTTTTTTGAAGTATTTTTTTGAAACTGAAACGCCAATTTTTATTTTTTCTTCTTTACCAAAAGTTCCAGTATTGTAAACTAATCTCAAAGGATATTTTGCCACCGATTTGCCTTCGGTAAATAATAAACCAATAGTGATTTTGCTTTTTAGTTTTTCGCTTTTAGGATAGGTAAAATTCATTTTATAAAATAGATGCGTTATTGTAGAGCAAAGGTACAATTAATGTGCGGTCGTACAATAGATGGTTTTTTATGTTGCCGAATAAGTATTAAGCGTGAAAATTTGTTTGTGTTTTGTTTATTTATATCAAAAAATTTCTTAAATTGTTGTCTTTCAAAAGAGTATATTTTCATTTATTAATTTGGAATAGTTATAAATAGACTAAAAATATATTTACTACTTTTGTGGCAAATTTAAAAGTATGCAGAAGTTAATTTCGTATCCATTATCTTTTATCGTTTTGGTGTTAATTTTATTGACTTTGGTGATTTTTCATCCAATTCAATGGATTTGTTTAAACGTTTTTGGGTATCAAGCTCATAAAAAAAGCGTTGATTATCTGAACTTTGTATTGTTACAAATTGTTATTATTTTAGGAACTACTTTTAGTTTTGAGAATAGAGAAAGTATTCCAAAAGGAGTGCCAGTTATTTTTGTAGCCAATCATCAAAGTTTATATGATATTATTGCAATGATTTGGTTTTTGAGAAGGTCTCATCCCAAATTCGTAAGTAAAAAAGAATTAGCAAAAGGAATTCCAAGTGTTTCTTATAATTTGAGACATGGAGGATCGGTAGTTATAGATAGAAAAGATCCGAAACAAGCTATACCTGCCATCAAAAAAATAGCAGATTATATTGAACAGCATAAACGTTCGGCGGTAATTTTTCCTGAAGGGACACGAAGCCGAAACGGAAAACCAAAGGAATTTGCTCAAACAGGTTTGAAAATTTTATGTAAAAATGCCCCATCGGCACATATCGTTCCCATAAGTATTAATAACTCGTGGAAACTTTTAAAATACGGCTCTTTTCCTTATGGTTTAGGAAATCATATTACCTTTGTGGTACATGAATCATTTGCAGTTAAAGATTTTGAGTTTAAAGAGATCATGCAAAAAACAGAATCAGCTGTTGTAAACGGAATAAAAATTTAATAATTAGTATATAATGTCTATAAAAAACATTCGTCTAGAAGTTATGCAATTTCTAGAAAATAAAGTAGAGGGATTTATGGACCAATATCTAATCCCTGTGGAGCAGATTTGGCAGCCATCTGACTTTTTGCCTAATTCAGAAAGTGATAATTTTCTAGAAGAAGTAAAAGAATTAAGAGAAATCTCTAAAGATTTGCCTTATGATTACTGGGTTGCGATGGTGGGTGATATGATTACCGAAGAAGCCTTGCCAACCTACGAAAACTGGTTAATGGAACTAGAAGGTGTTGACAATGAAGGTAGAAATTCATGGTCTCAGTGGGTTCGCCAATGGACTGGTGAAGAAAATCGTCATGGTGATTTACTGAATAAATACTTGTATTTGTCAGGGCGTGTAAACATGCGTGAAATCGAAATGACAACACAGCATTTAATTAGTGATGGTTTCGATATTGGAACCGGAAGAGATCCATATAAAAACTTTGTGTACACTAGTTTTCAAGAATTAGCGACTTATGTATCTCACAACAGAGTTTCGCAGTTGGCTAAATCTTATGGTGATAAAAAATTATCCAAAATGTGCAAAATGATTGCTGGAGATGAAATGCGTCACCATCACGCATACAGCCATTTTGTAACCGAAATTTTTAAATTGGATCCAAGCGAAATGATGCTTGCGTTTCAATACATGATGAAAGCAAAAATTGTAATGCCTGCCCACTTCTTGAGAGAATCTGGACAAAAAATAAGCTCCGCATTCGAACATTTTTCTGATTCTGCACAACGAATTGGGGTGTATACCGCCAACGATTATGTAGATATTATGCAGAAATTAGTTGAAAAATGGGAAATCGACAAAATTGGTGGTTTAACTGATGAAGCAGAAAAAGCCCGTGATTACTTGATGAAATTGCCTTCTAGAATGGCGAAAATTTCAGAAAGATTGGTTATTCCAACAGAATCATTTCAATTTAAATGGGTAGAACCGGCTAGATTGTAAATTTAAGATTGCAGAACTCAGATTTTAGATTTTTTTAAAATTGACATTGCAATTGATATTGATTTTTGATATTAAAATTAACATTGCTGATTTTTGAGGTTTAGACTTTAAAAATCAGCTTTTTTTATAAATATAAAACAGTAAATGAGTAATCCAGATCTAATAAATAAAACCATCCTTTTTGTAAAAGAAAAATTAGCCAATGCCGAAGGAGGTCATGATTGGTTTCACATTCAGCGAGTGTATAAAAACGCACTTTTAATTGCAAAAGGAGAAAGCTGTGATGAAACAGTCGTTAAACTCGGAGCTTTACTTCATGATATCGCTGATAGTAAATTTCACGGTGGAGACGAAACTGTTGGTCCAAAAGTAGCGCGTGAATTTCTGGAAAAAGAAGGTGTTTCAGAAGATATTATTATACATGTTATCCAAATCATCAATAACATCTCTTTTAAAGGCGGAAATAACGAAAAGCAATTCTCGTCTATCGAATTGGATATCGTTCAGGATGCGGATCGTTTAGACGCAATAGGAGCTATTGGAATTGCTAGAGCGTTCAACTACGGCGGATTTAAAAATAGAGCGATGCATAATCCCGAAATAGCGCCACAATTGAGTATGACCAAGGAAGAGTATAAAAATACTCAGGCGCCAACAATCAATCATTTTTATGAAAAGTTATTATTGCTAAAAGACAAAATGAATACCGAAACCGGAAAACAAATTTCCCAAAAAAGACATAATTATATGCAAGGTTTTTTAGCTCAGTTTTATGCCGAATGGGATGGGGAGCTATAAGTGAGTAGTAATATTCTAATAATTGAATGAAGGGATTTAAGTGCTTCAATTTGAGTTATTAAATTTTTAAAATAATAAAAAATACAATATGTTTTCAGGAAGATTTTCATCCAAATAGAGATGATTATACTCCTTGCTTTTTATTGGTTTATTTAATTTTGGTTCCAAATCTAATTTCGTAATTAAAATAAATTTATATGAAAAACGTATTTAAAACAATATTTGTATTGTTAATTTTTGGTACATCTGTTCAGGCTCAAGAAAGAATTAATGTAATAGAAGATGCTTATATCCAGGGAGGTGAAACGGTTAACGCTGCTTTAGGTAAAACAGATCCTTTAAAACTAATGATTGCGAATTCGGATCTCGGTAATAAATATGCTCGTACTTCCTTTTTAAAATTCGAATTGCCTAGAAATATTAAATCAGCAGTATATATAGCTTTAAATGTTAATTTAAAAGTTTTTCAAAGTAAGGATAAACCAAATGACGTTTTAAATCTTGAAATTTATTCTATTGAAGATAGCTCATGGAATGAAAATGAAATCACAGCATTTTCAGCACCAAAATTAGGAACTTTGCTTGGTGTTTCATTAATTCCTCAATCTAATAAAGATGGATTGTATACAGTAGAATTAAAAGCGGATGAATTTAAAAAATTGGCAAAAGACAGTAAGAAAAACACAATTACTCTAGCTCTTGTTAGTACTAAGAATACTATAAGTGCTATGGCGGCTACAAAAGAAAAATCATTAAAAGATTCAGCTTATTTATCTTTTGAATAGATGTAATATTGAAAAAGATTGATTAAAATCTTTTGGAACTTTTTATGTTTGGTTGCTTAAAAGAAGTTTTATGGAATTCGTTTCATAAAACTTCTTTTAGTATATTTAATGTTGAAATATAGATTTTTAGATAGTAGAATTTCAACTTTTTCAAAACCAATCAGATATGTCAGAAAGTAATTTAAAATGTTCAGAAGCTGATTTGCTAATTAGAAAGCCTGTTTCAGAAGTTTTTCAAGCTTTCGTTGATCCAGAAGTGACAAAACATTTTTGGTTTACAAAAGGCAGTGACAAACTCGAAGTAGGTAAAACAGTAATTTGGGAATGGGAAATGTATAATTTTTCAACCAAAGTAGTGACCAAAGAGGTTATTCCGAATCAAAAAATAGTTATTGAGTGGTTTACTTCGGAAGTGCCAACTCTTGTTGATTTTAATTTCAAAACACTAAGCGACGGATCGACTTTTGTTAGTATTAAACATTATGGTTTTGATAAAACCGGTGACGAATTGTTAGAAGCAATTAAAGATTCAACAGGTGGATTTACAATCGTTTTGGCTGGACTCAAAGCATATTTGGAACACAATATAAATCTCAATCTTATTTTAGATAAATTTCCAAAAGAGCTCATGCAGCACGGGAAAGAGTAGAAACTTAGCAATTTTCAGATAACTGTATTGAGTATATTGCCATCTGAAAATTATCATATTAAATTTAAAGTCCTTTCTCTTTCATTTCCAAAATCACATCTGAAGCACTCTTAAAAGTTGGTGCTTGTTCTATAATACTTCCAACACGTTTTTTATTTAATTTGAAGGTAATATCGTTTTCTGTAGTGAATAATAATGCTGTCAAAAAAGGATTATTCATATACGGAGATAAAACGAAAAAAGCTTCTTCCAATGAATGGAAACTTTCGATTTCTTCTGTTTTGTAGCGAGCAATGATCGAAAGACTAAATACATCATTTTCCAATAGAACAGGACGTACATAGATATTTTTCAACTCAGTATCACCAATAGTTTTTGCCAAAGTTAGTTTGGCGTAGGTTTTATCAGCAATGCTTTCTTTTACTTTTTCCCAGAATTCAGCAAATACAGGTTGGAAGGACATATAGATTGGTTTTTTATTTTTAGAATATATAATAATTTTGATATTTTAATCTCACAAAGTTACTTTTAATAATTGTTTTGTGCTTCCTTTTTTTCCTAAGAAGTACACGGAATTACCCAAAGGAATACCTTTCGCAACCATAAATGGCACTTCATTTTCTTCATCATCTAGGATTTTTTCATATTCGAAATCACCTTTTTCATTTACTCGTATAAGGTTTAAATTGGATTTATTCTTTGGAATGTCAGTGAATTCTATTCTTTGATTTTTTAACTCTTTGATTTTTTCGCCAGAGTTAATAAAAAAACAAGGTTTGTCTTCTTGAATAGTAGCTGTATAAGATCCAAAATTTTCATTGTTGCTATTTTGGTGACTTTGCCTTTTATTGATGTTTCTTGCCCAAACTAAATCACCATCATTATTTAATTTTGCAGAGACAATATCGTCATAAGGAAAATATATTACAATTTCGCCCCTATTATTACGTTTAGTGGTTACTGTATATTCTTCCTGAGCATTAAAAAATAGCTCATTATTTTTAGTAAAAAAATAATTTTTAAAAGTTAAATATTTCAATTCTTTCTCTTTTTCTTCTCCATATTTATCAAACATAAATTGTTCCGAAAAAGGATTGTATTTTGATTTTAAAATTTCTAGAGAATTTGTGTCTAATTTAAAATAGCTAATTCCTTTATATTTATAATCATCGATTTCTGAATAAAACCCAATGCAAAGAAGCTGATTATTATGAAAAATGGATTTTAAAGAGCCAACAAAATTTTCTTTAGTGTCAATAAATTGAGATTTTTGAGCTTCAGAACTAATTTTGGTCATTTCAAATGAATATCTACCACCCTCTTTTTTCTCTGAGTTGTTTAAATACGCTTTTCCTAATATATAGATTGAACTTCCATTTGGATCGATTTGGATGTTCTGAAAAAAGTATTTTTTGTCTTTAATGTTTCTTGTGAATTCAGTTTCTATTTTTTTATTCAATTTATTGTCAAATAAATACAACTTTAAATATTCTGAATTTTGAGCATTGTAATCGATAGAAATAACAAAAGCGTTATTTGCTTCATTTACTGTCATTACTATGTCAGATCTATTACCATTTGGCATTTGAAATTCATTACTTAAACTAAAATTGGAAGAATTATCAATTTGACTGTTTAAATCACCAGAATTATCGTTTGTCCAAAGTTTACCAATTCGTTCATTAAAAACAGATTCTAAATTAAAATAACCAACTTTTTTTACTTCTTCTTTTGTTAACCTAAATAATTCTTTTTTGGATATTTTAAAATCTTCTGTTATAATATTTGCTTGGCAGATATATGTTTTTTGTTTTAAATCATGGTAAATTTCAATTATTTGAATTTGATTGTCGAATGAACAGATTCCAATAACTACATTCGATTTTTCACTTAAAATATGCTTTGTCTCATATTCAAATTCTTTAATGAGTTTTAAATTTTTATCATAATGTTCTATGTAAAAACCATTTTTAGTGGAAACACCACTTCCTACGTAGGATCGTACTATTAAAATTCCGTTATTTCCATCATCTTTAGAAAATACTATTTGTGACTCTTTATATTCATCTTTAAAAAGCTCACTTTTTTGAATTTTAAAAGGAATATTTTGAGCAAAACCTGAAAAGGAAGCCATTACAACTGCAAAAAGTAAAATTAATTTATTCATGTAGGTTAAAAATAGATATATTATTTCCCCTTAAAAACAGGTTTTCTTTTTTCTAAAAATGCTTTCGTTCCTTCGTTGAAATCCTCTGTTCCAAAACAACGCCCGAAGTTTTTTATCTCCGTTTCATAACCATTTTTACCTTCAGCAAAATTAGCATTGATAGATTTTATCGCTCTACCAATAGCAAAAGGAGAGTTTTTTATAATTTTTTGAGCAATCGAGTTTGCAAATTCAATTAATTCGGTTTGTGGTACTACATGATTAACTAAACCAGATTTTTTGGCTTCATCGGCAGTAATCATTTCGGCTGTTAATATCATTTCCATAGCACGGCCTTTACCCACTAATTGCGGTAAACGTTGTGTTCCTCCATATCCAGGAATAACACCAAGAGAAACTTCTGGAAGACCCATTTTGGCATTGTCAGATGCTACTCTAATGTGGCAAGCCATCGCTAATTCTAATCCGCCACCCAAAGCAAAACCATTTATTGCTGCAATAACAGGCGTTTTTAAATTTTCTATATAAGTAAAAAGTAATTCTTGTCCTTGAAAAGCAAGTTGCGCACCTTCTTCAATTGTGAAATGTGCAAATTCTGAAATATCAGCACCAGCAACAAACGCTTTTTCGCCACTTCCTGTAAGTATAATAACTTGGATTTCTTTGTTTTTACCCAATACTTTAAAGGCTTTGTGCAAATCATTTATAGTTGCAATATTCAAAGCATTTAATTTGGTTGGTCTATTGACAACTACTGTTGCGATATTGTCTTCAATAGAGATTAAAAGATTGTCGTAGTTCATTTCGATTGATGTTAGGTGTTAATAATGGGTAGGGTCACTGTAAAAATGGTTCCTCTTCCAAATTTAGTTTCAAAGGTAATTGTTCCGTTGTAGTTTTCTATAATGTTTTTTATAATTCCGAGACCTAGACCCATTCCGCTATTTTTGGTTGTGAATTTCGGTTCAAAAATATTTTCAATATGTATTGGATTTATTCCTGTTCCATTGTCTTTTATGGCAATAATAACTTGGTCTGTTGTCTTTTTTACAGTAACCAGTATCATTTTGGTTTCTTGATCATCGGGAATAGATTGCGTTGCATTTTTGACCAAATTGGTAATGATTCGTATGAGTTGTGTTCGGTCAATTTTTGAAATAATCTCCTGTTCCGAACATTCAAAAACGATATAATCTTCATTAAAAATATCCAAAGTCAGTTCTATTACCTCAACAACATTCAGCATTTCGTTTTGTTGAGCGGGCATAGAAGCAAAATCAGAAAAAGCCGAAGCTACCGAACTCATCGTGTCTATTTGCTGTATTAATGATTCTGCAAAATCATTAAGTTTTGGTCTGATATTAGGGTCTTCAGGATTGAATTTTCGCTGAAAACTTTGAATAGTAAGGCGCATTGGCGTAAGCGGATTTTTGATTTCATGAGCAACCTGCTTGGCCATTTCTCTCCAAGCCAAATCACGCTCGTTTTGAGCCAGTACAACAGCGTTTCTTTCGAGTTCTTCGATCATTCTGTTGTATGCAATCAATAACATGTTGATTTCTTTAATCTTCGCCGAAAATGGAATTTTTTCATTCTTCTGATTCAAACTCGTTTCTCTCAATTTTTCGGCAAAATCATAGATTGGTTTGGTTATGAATGAAGATAATATGTAGGCCAGTCCAAAGGCTATTGCATTCATTAGCAAATAGACTTGAGCTAAGTGAATCAGAAAATTGTTCAGTTCTTTTTCATAATACCCATCATCTGGAATATCGGGTAATTTTAGGATGGCAATAGGTTTGAATTTTTTATTTTTTATAAGACTATAAGACGATCTATACTTGATTCCATTGATAGTATTGACTTCAACAAATCTTTTTTCTATGGAAGCATTGACTAATCGAACTATAAATTTGGAGACTTTAGGAGAATGTTCTTCTACCGAAAAGGATTCTTTAGACGATTTTATTAGTGTTCCATCTAAGGAATATATTTGTATTTCAGTATTTTGAATGTCTGATATTTCGTGGATTTTATCTTTAAAAATTAATTTTAAATTATCATTGGTTAGAGGATAAGGTGACGTAGAAAGCACATAAGTAATATGCTTGTTTACATAATCTTCCATACTTTCTATTTGCCTTTGATTGTATTCTTTGGCAACATTTTTGTATTGGAAAATAGAAATGGTTATGAGTAAAAGTGAGGTTGCAATGATTAATATAACCATTGAAAGGAAGATTCTAAAACGTAATGAAATTAACGGAATCTTAAAACTTTTAGACATGATTATGATTTATTTCGCTCTCTAATTCTTTTATAAAATTTAAAACCAAGCATAATAGTAATCGAAAATATAAAAATTCCGATTACACCGTAGATCCAATTTACGGCATTTTTTAAAACTACTAAAAAAACGACTGCAAATAATATTATTGTAGCACCTTCATTCCACAAACGCATAAAATTAGTGGTGTATTTTACTTCGTCTCTTTGTAATTGGCTAAAAATTTGCTGGCACTTTAAATGATATAAATACAATAAAAATACAAAACAAAGTTTAACATGCATCCAAGGCATTTGCAACCAAGCATTTCCCATTGGAGTAAAAAACAACATCCAAAATGCAAAAAAACTTGCTAAAATAGCACTTGGCCAAGTAATAATGTACCATAATCGATACGTCATTATCTTGTATTGTTTTTGCAAAATTTCTTTTTCTGGCGAAGGTTTATCGTTGGCTTCAATTTGATAGACAAACAAACGAACGATATAAAAAAGACCTGCAAACCAAGTAATAACAAAGATGAGGTGCAGGGATTTAAGGTAGTTGTAGACTTCCATTTATTAATGTCTTTTTTCTTTACTCTTTATTCTGTTTTCTATTTAGCCCACTCGTTAATCCAATTTCCTACTGTCTCACACCATTCATCATCATCATTCAAACAAGGAATTGCTAAGAAATCTTCTCCTCCATTTTCTTCAAAATCTTCTTTGGCGCGCATGGCGATTTCTTCTAATGTTTCTAAACAATCCGAAACAAAAGCAGGCGTTACCACTGCTAAACTTTTAATTCCTTTCGCAGGCATTTTGTTGATTTCTATATCGGTATAAGGTTCCAGCCATTTGTCACCAGCTAATCTGGATTGAAAAGTCAAACTGTATTTACGTTCGGGAATGCCTAATAATTTTATGACTTGTTTGGTCGTTTCATAACATTGATGACGGTAGCAAAAATCGTGTGCTGGCGAAGGTGTGTTGCAACAAGAACCATCGATTTTGCAATGTGATTTGGTTACGTCTGTTTTACGAATGTGACGCTCTGGAATTCCATGATAAGAGAATAGTAAATGGTCATAATCAAAACCTTCTAAATGCTTTTTCATTGAATTAGCCAGATTTTGAATGTAATCAGGTTTGTTATAAAACGCAGGAACATCCGTAAAGGTCATTTGAGGAAATTTCTTCTTGCGAATTTCTTCTGCTTTCACTAAAATCGTCAAAGTTGAAGCCATTGCATATTGAGGATACAACGGAAAAAGCAATACTTCGGTAACTCCTTTGTCTTGCAATTCCTGAAGTCCTTTTTCTATAGTCATACTTCCGTAACGCATTGCCAGTGCCACAGGAACATTTACCAAAGGCTGTACTTTTTTCTGCATTCTTTCTGAAAGAACTACCAAAGGCGAACCTTCGTCCCACCAAATTTTTGCGTAAGCGTGAGCTGATTCTTCAGGTCTTTTTCGCAAAATAATACCACGAACTAATAATGCACGCAACAAATACGGAACGTCAATCACGTATTTATCCATTAAAAATTCGTCTAAATACGGTTTTACATCTTTTGGAGTTGGACTATCTGGAGAGCCTAAGTTTACTAATAATACGCCTTTCATTTGCAGATTTTTGTTGTTTTTTAATGGTCAAATGTAATTCGCATAATAACTATTGGTGTTTTTACCAATTTACGTTTATGCTCATTTCATATATAGGTTTTAATTTTCGTCAAAAGTAAAGAAACTCACTTTTTGGAAATATGATAAATGTTATTTTTTTATTATGATTTAATATTTAAAAATGATAGTTTTTTAAATATTAGTATTAATCGACATTAAATATTTTTTGGGAGTTGTTCCAAATTTCTTTTTGAAAGCAGCAATAAAATGACTTCCAGTGCTGTAACCAATTTTTAAACCCACTTCGTTTACATTGTAGGAACCGCTATCGAGTAATTTTCGGGCAGTATCCATTTTATAATCAAATAGAAAACCATAAACCGTATCGCCATAAATTTGCTTGAAACCCATTTTTAGTTTCTTTAAATTCAAACCAATTTGATCGGCTAATTCTTGTAAACCTGGTGGTTCGGCCATATTGGCGATGATGATTTCCTTGGCTTTTTTAATTTTTAAGACATTTTCTTCATCTACTAAAAATGGACATTGTTCGGCATTTGGATCTTCACTTCGATTAAAAAACAAACTTAATAATTCGTACCCTTTGCCTTTATAATACAAGTTTTTTATAGATGGATTCAAATTGTAATGAAACATTTGATTCAAAACAATCGCCATCGATGGACTAATATTACTTTCGTTATAGTATTTTTTTTCCTGGTTTTCTTTGCTTAAGAATGGAACATGTTCAGCATCTGTTGTAAATAATCCGTGAAATTTTTTGATGGAAACAAATATAGAAATCAACCATGTTTTTGGAGCAACTTCAACATTCAAAGGCAGCTCTTTTTCAGTATTATAAAAAAGTAACGCTTTCTCTTCATTGAGTTTTAAGTTGTAATTTCCTTGATTGAAAATGTAATTGGCATTTCCTTTCAAGCCAAAATGAAACTGAATCAAGCCTAATTGAACAGGACGTTGAAATGTTATGATTTCATCGGTGTTATTTTGAAAACGAATTAAAATAAAATCATCGTCAATTTTTATTTCTTCCTCCATTTTGTTGATTTACTTTATTCAAATTGTTATTGTCGTTTCTGTTGAAACGAATAATTGGTCTTTCAAAATTAAATCTTTTTGATGGTTTATCGTTTACTTGCTCCTAAATTTATAAAATCTTTATTGTTTTGTCTCTTTAATATTTAAAATTGGTAGCCATTTGAACATTAACTTTATTGGCTAGTTTGTTTTTGACAACAGCTGGTATTGCAATATTAAAGTCGCTTGCGTTTACACTGAAGTTAGATGACATTTTAATTACTAAAGACGTTTTGCTAATTTTTGCGGTAATGGTTATATCTTTTGGTATTCCGTGAAGTTCTAGCTTTCCTTTTATAATAAAATCTTTGGGATTCGCGGTTAAACTATTCACATCAAAAGCATCAATTTTTCCTTTGAATATCGCTTTGGGATATTGGTCACTTTCAATAAAATTTTCATTGAAATGTTCTTCCATCAAAGCAATTTTAAACTGGAATCCTCTCATTATAGCCAAACTGGCAATTTCTCCTGTTACTGGATTTAAAACAAAAGTTACACTATTATTGGTTGCCTTAACTTCTTCAAAAGAAGGAACCGAAGCTTCAAAAGTAACCGTACCTGATTTGCTAATCATTTTTTCTTGTGATGTGCCAATAGTTGAAATACATAGCATTATTAAGAGTATAATTTTTTTCATGATTTTAGTTTTAAATTATTTTTCTGGCAATAGGTATTGAACGTTTTGTAATTTGATAATGATTAAAAAGCAGTTATTCTTGTTATAGTTTTATTACTTAAAGTCAGGTATCAAAACAGCACTAATTTTAATATTTACCTTACTAGCCAATTTGTATTTAATAAGCGCAGGAATTGGGATGCTAAAATCACTTGTATTTACAGGAAAGCTGGAAAAAATAGTGATTCGTGAGCCAGTTTTACTGATTCTTGCGTTAGCATTTATCTCTTTAGACTTACCGTGAAGTTCCAATTTTCCTTTTATGATGTAGTCTTTATATTCCCCTGTCAAATTGTTAGTATCAAATCCTTCTATTTGTCCTCTAAAAATTGCTTTTGGATATTGATCCGTTTCCATATAATTTTCATTGAAATGTTCTTCCATCAAAGCGATTTCAAACTGAAACCCTTTCATTATAGCCAAGCTTGCAATTTCTCCTGTTGTTGGATTTAAAACAAAAGTGACATTGCTGTTGGTTCCTCTGACTTCGTCAAAAGAAGGAAATGAAGCATCAAATATTATTGTCCCTGATTTAGTTATCAGTTTTTCTTGCGAAAAGACAATGAATGGAGACGATAGCATGATTATGAGTATGATTTTTTTCATTGTTCTAATAATCCTTCTTTTTCCCATTTAATAATAATGTCTATTGTGGCTTGAGGCATTCTTGGTCCACCACTAGGCATTAAGGAGCCATTTCCGTTTTCTAATGAAATTCTGGTCAGTAATCCGCGATTTAAGACTGCTTGTTTCACTTGCTCATAAGTGACTAAAGACATCGGAGCTCCATTTTTAGGAACAGCAGCGTGACAAACTACACAATTGTTGTCAATGATGGGTTTTACATTTTGATTATAAGTTGTTAAGCCCATCATTGGTGTATCGTCCATTAACGTACTTGGATTGTCATTGGTACAACCCACTAGGACTGAAGAAAATGACAAGACGGCAAAAAGAGTTTTCGCATTCATAGTGATTGGTTTTAAATTAAAATGAAAGAATCGTAAAAGGATTTCTAAATCATATACGGTAAAATGAATGGTATAGTTTTTTTAGACTGCAGATTTATAGTTTAAAACCAAAGGTTTGTTTTTAACGTAGATACTTCAAACACCAAAAAACTAGCCATGATAAAAAAAATACTTCTAGGAATCTCGTTTTCCGTGGCAATTGCAAGTCCGATTTATCTCTATACGTATAAAGCCCACAGAGATATTAGTTTAGAAACAGTTGACTATGTAGTAACTATTTCTGGATTGGAGAGAGAATTCACGACTAATGATAGTTTGGCTTATGTCAAATATCAAGATAAAACTATTGAATTAACAGCCACAATATCGGCAGTTGATGTGGCAAGCAAAGGAATTGTTTTAGGGGAAAAAGTGTTTGCAACCTTCAAAGACAGTTTGCCAAAAAACATCACATCGGGTAAAAAACTAAAAATCAAAGGACGTTTTTTAGGATACGATGAATTGCTGGGAGAATTTAAAATGGACCAAAGTTCAGTAGCACATTAAATAAAATAACTCAAAACCATACATCATGAAAAAGCTTTTACTCTTATTATTCTTATTTCCTTTATTGACATACTCTCAAGACGATTTATTGGCTGGAATAGACACTCCTGTTGCCAAAGAAAAAGTAACGTCTGCCTTTAAAGCTCTAAAAATCGTTAATCTAGAATCTACAAAACTGGCTGCAAAAGGTGATTTGTACTTTGTTGTAGCGCACCGATTTGGGTCTATACAAGATGGATTTGAGGGTTTTTATGGATTGGATAATGCCAATACTCAAATCAAATTCATTTACGGATTAACAAACGGACTTCATATAAGTGCTGCCAGAAGTCAATTTGCTTATGATTTTGCAGCAAAATATGCTTTGTTTCCTCAAATAAAAGATGGTTTTCCAGTTTGCATTGTTGGTTTTAGCAGTTTGTCTATTAACAACACGCTCAAGGAAAGTGTGTATCCTGAATTAAAATTTGAGAATCGGTTGACTTATGTAACGCAATTATTGATTTCTAGAAAATTCTCTGAAAAGTTGTCGTTAGAATTGGTGCCGACATTTTTTCACGAAAACTTTGTCGAAAATGAAGCGCAAAATAATTCGCAATATGCTATAGGTTTTGGTGGGAGATACAAATTCGCTAAACGCTGGTCGTTAAATATGGATTACGCTGCACATTTAAATAGAGCTTCGAATTCTATTTATAACAATCCGTTTTCTATTGGGTTTGATTTAGAAACTGGAGGTCACGTTTTTCAAATGCACTTTACCAATTCTCAAGGTATTGACGAAGCAGGATATTTGGCTAGAACTACGGGCGATTGGTCAAAAGGTGATGTGTTTTTTGGATTTAATCTGGCCAGAGTTTTCTAAAGTTATTTGACTTGATATTGATTTCGGTATTTAAAACAATTCTAAATTGATGTTTTTTCCTTTTAAATAAAACCAAATTAAAAAAGCACTCGTATATCATTTTAAAGTCAAATCAATTTTAAAATCATCGGTATGAAAACTAAAAAAATAATCAAAAGAGGGCTATGGACATTATCAACAGTTGCCGTGCTATTTATTGGCATTATGCTTTTCCATATTATTACAGCCAAACCTGCTGTTTATGAAAGTCCAAATCTACAAGTTAGTAGAATCGATTTTAAAACAAATATAGATTCTGCTAAAGCCAAACAGATTTGTGCAGATTTAAGATCTATTAAAGGATTGACATCCGATTCAATAATTGTCAAAAGAAATGTGGTGGTTTATTTCCACAACAATAAAATCACTAATTCTGAAAAAGTGTATAACGAATTAATGAACAAAGGACATTATGATGCTCAACGTTACATTTTGCCAGCAAATTTGGCAAATAAAGAAGTTTGTCCTATAGATCAAAACAGTTTTACCTATAAAGTAGCTAAATCATTAAATCAAATTTTTAATTAACCTTTAATATTTATTATCATGAAAAATTTTTCTAAAATTACACTAAGTGTATTAATCGTTGCATCGGCAACTTTTACATCTTGCAACAATGACGATGAAGATCCAGCACCAATGGCCAAAGAATCAATATACAATCGATTAGGTGGTAGTGCAATGGTAGCAGATCCTGATAATTCAGGACAAATGATCGAAAAAGGGCGTTTAAGTTTTCGTAAAGTAGTAAATTCAGCTATTGGACTGATCGTTGCAGATGTTCAATCGAATGCAGCAGGGAATTTACAAGCTCATTTTGCACCACTTTTAGCAGAAACAGGAAGTACTCAAACAACAAACATTGCTAAATTATCTGATAATTTAACTGATTTCTTCTCTTTCAATACCGGAGGAACAAATGCTGTAAATACCTATTCTGGTTTGAGTATGGTAGCCGCTCATGATCCAGCGATAAACAAGCGTATGGGAACAAAATCCAGTAGTGCTGATTATACTAAATTTGAAGGTTATGTTGGTGCCGCTGCCAATGCAAATGGTGTTGCTTCAAATACAGAACTTTATACTGATATTGTTGCTGTTTTAGAATCATTGAGAACTCCAATCGTTCAAAAATAATTTTGTTGTTTATAAAAAACGCTGCTTTTTTGGTAGCGTTTTTTATTTAAAAGTTGTTTTCTTTAAAATTTCAGCACTTTCGTTAATTATTTATATGAAAGTGAATGATTTATAAATTTAAGGATACTTCTCTGCCCCCTAAGCGATATTTTTTCGCATAAAATTTAAAGCAAAAGCAAAAGGGTTATTTAGAATAAATCTACATAACTAGGTATTGAAGGCTTGATTTCATTACAAATGGCAATAAACACTATTTAGATTTGCTATTTTGAATCAATTTATTCCGTAGCGATATAAAAAGTTCCTCTAGCGTTGTTTTTATAAAATAGTTAGTAATAATTTTGTCAAACTTTTTAAGGAAAGTATAATATGGAAAATTTTAATATGTCCAAAACTACCACTTTTTACGCTTTAGGTTTAAGTTACAAAAAAGCAGATGCTACAATTAGAGGAAAATTTAGTTTAGATGCTACTGCACAATCTGCCTTATTGGAACAAGCTAAAGCCGAAGGAATAGAATCATTAATTATCACTTCTACTTGTAATAGAACTGAAATTTATGGTTTTGCCAATCATCCTTATGAGTTAATCAAGTTACTTTGCGACAACAGTAATGGTACTGTAGAGGAATTTAGAGAAGTAGCTTACATATATAAAAATCAAGAAGCGGTTAATCATATGTTTCGTGTAGGGACAGGTTTGGATAGCCAAATTTTAGGTGATTTTGAAATCATTAGCCAAATCAAAATCGCTTTCAATCAAAGTAAAACACTAGATTTAGTAAACACTTTTCTAGATCGTTTAGTAAACTCGGTAATTCAAGCGAGTAAAAAAATTAAAACAGATACTGAAATTTCTTCTGGAGCAACATCCGTTTCGTTTGCATCCGTTCAATATATTATCCGAAACGTAGAAGACATTGGAGACAAAAATATTCTATTATTTGGAACAGGAAAAATAGGTAGAAATACTTGTGAAAACTTAGTAAAACATACTAAAAACGGGCATATCACTCTTGTAAACAGAACGAAGAATAAAGCCGAAATATTGGCTGGAAAGCTCAATGTTATTGTAAAAGATTATGCCAACTTACAAGAAGAATTACAACAAACTGATGTTTTGGTAGTTGCTACAGGTGCTAAAAATCCAACAATTGATAAAGCATTGTTGAATTTGAAAAAACCATTATTGATTTTGGATTTATCAATTCCAAGAAATGTAAATCCGGATGTTGAACAAATTGAAGGTGTAACTTTAATTCATTTGGATTATTTGTCTCAAATGACAGACGATACTCTAGAAAGAAGAAAGCAACATATTCCTGCTGCCGAAGCGATTATCGAGGATATAAAATTAGAATTTAATATTTGGATGAATGGTCGAAAATACGCACCAACCATTCACGCATTAAAAGCTAAATTAAGCGATATCGTAGCAAGTGAATTGGCTTTTCAAAGAAAAAAAACTTCCAATTTTAATGAAGAACAGGCTGATTTAATCAGTGCTAGAATCATTCAAAAAATAACCAATCAATTTGCTACTCATTTGAAAGACGAAAATACTTCGGTAGATGAAAGTATTGAGTTTATTGAGAAAATATTTCAAATTGGACAATTGGCACCAAAAAATACTACTTCTGAAATCGAAGAAAAATACAAAATCAATTTGTCATGAAATTTTAACCATTAAGATATTAAGAAAATTAAGTTTTGAGGCTAAAAAAAATGAACCATTAAGATTTAAAAAAAATTAAGTTTTGTATTTATAAAAGCAGTCTTAATAAACTTAATATCTTAATGGTGAAAAATAAAAAAGTTCTATGACAAAAAAAGAGGTTACACAATTAGCTTATGAAATTACAGGTTTTGCGATAAAAGTGCATAAAGCTTTAGGACCGGGACTTTTAGAGAGCATTTATGAGCAGTGCCTTAAATATGAATTAGAACAAAATGGATACGATGTTAAACAACAATTAGTTGTTAAAATAGATTATTATAACCTTGAATTAGAATCTGATTTAAGAATTGATTTACTTGTTAATGATTGCATAGTTGTTGAATTAAAAGCTATAGAAAACCTTTTGCCAATCCACGAAGCACAATTACTTACGTATATGAAATTATTGCAAAGACCTCAAGGGTTATTAATTAATTTTAACACTTTAAATATAACAAAATCAATGAAGCCTCTTGTAAATGATTATTTTGCAAGATTGATAGATTAAACAAAAATTGAACCATTAAGATATTAAGAAAATTAAGTTTATGGCTTAAAATTTCATTATAAATCGTTGAGACAATTTAAGCTTTATGTTTTACAACGTCTAGCTTAATTAACTTAATATCTTAATGGTGAAAAAATAAAAAACCTTGGTTTTAGAAACAAAAAATGGCTGAAAAAAGAATCAGAATTGGAACCCGCGATAGCGAATTAGCACTTTGGCAAGCGCATACCGTAGAAAAAAAATTAAACGATTTAGGCTATAAAACCGAAATTATTGCCGTAAAATCTCAAGGTGATATTATTCTTGATAAACCACTTTACGAACTCGGAATCACTGGAATTTTTACTAAAACATTAGATGTTGCCATGATTAATGGTGATGTAGATATTGCTGTACATTCTATGAAAGATGTGCCAACGGCTTTGCCTATTGGTATTGTTCAATCGGCGGTTCTGGAAAGAGCCAATACTTTGGATATTTTGGTGCATAAAGGAAATCTTGATTTTTTAGAATCAAACGCAACTATCGCTACAGGAAGTTTGCGTCGTCAAGCAATGTGGCTCAATAAATACCCAAATCATAGTGTCGTTGATTTACGTGGAAACGTAAATTCCAGAATGCAAAAACTAAAGGACAACGATTGGAGTGGAGCCGTTTTTGCAGCTGCAGGTTTAGAAAGAATCAACTTGAAACCGACCGATTTTATTGATCTGGATTGGATGATTCCAGCGCCAGCTCAAGGGGCAATGGTTGTTGTCGCTATGGCAAATGATGATTATACACTAGATGCCGTTTCGCAACTTAATGATGTCGAAACAGAAGTTTGTACACATATAGAAAGACAATTTCTAAAAACTCTTGAAGGAGGTTGTACAGCGCCTATTGGAGCATTGGCCACTTATTGTGAATTAGAAGATACTTTTACTTTCAAAGGTATTTTGTTAGCTATTGATGGAAAACAGAAATTAGAAATCGAAAAAGTTGTTCCTGTTGAAGAATGGAAAAAATTAGGTTTCAATTGTGCTAAAGAAATATTAGATAATGGTGGAGCTGAATTGATGGCTTCTATAAAAGCTGCTTTAAAAAAATAAATTGGTCTTCCAAAACATGAAAATACTCTCTACCAAAATACTTGCTGAATACCAAAAAAAAGCACTAATTGACGCTGGTTTTGATTGCATCGAAAGTGATTTTATTTCAACAAAAATCAAATCTTTTGATTTAAAAAACATAAACGATAGTTTGATTTTTAGTAGTCAAAATGGGGTTGAAAGTGTTTTACAACATCCAGAATTGGAAAAACTAAAAACTAAAAAAGTATATTGTGTTGGGTTAAAGACCAAAATATTACTTTCAGAAAATGGATTTGACGTAGTAGCGTACACTGGTTATGCATCTGATTTAGCAGAAATCATCACTTTGATTTACAACTCCGAATGCTTTACTTTTTTTAGCGGAAATAAACGCAGAGATACATTACCAAACGCTTTAAAAGAAGCAGGAGTAGTATTTAATGAAATCGAAGTTTACGAAACTACATTAACACCTCATAAAATAAAGGATTCAGTAGAGGCGATTTTGTTTTTTAGTCCTTCAGGTGTTGAAAGTTATTTAAAAGAAAACACAATCAAAAAAGAAGTTTGTTTTTGTATTGGCGAAACCACTGCATCAGCATTAGAAAATAAAACTAAAAATATTGTCATCGCAGAACAACCATCAGTTGAAGATGTGATTGAATCAGTAATTGAAACGCTATAAGCAGAAAGCTTTAAGCAATATGCAAAATTTAAAAACAATAAACGCTTAAAGCCTTGAGCTTAAAGCCTAAAGCAATAAAGAAAATGTTAAAGAACGACCTATTTTTAAAAGCATTAAAAGGAGAAACAGTACAACGTCCACCAGTTTGGATGATGCGTCAAGCGGGAAGATATTTGCCGGAATTTAGAGCTTTACGCGATAAATATGATTTTTTTACGCGTTGTGAAACCCCTGAATTAGCTGCTGAAATTACCGTTCAACCCATTCGTCGAATTGCACCTGATGCTGCTATTTTGTTTTCAGATATTTTGGTAGTGCCAAGAGCGATGGGAATTCACGTAGAATTGAAAGACAATTTGGGACCAATTATTCCAGACCCAATTCGTACGATGGAACAAGTGAATCAGGTTTATGTTCCTGATGTAAATGAAACTTTAGGTTATGTTTTCGATGCAGTCAAATTGACCAAAGAAATGTTGAACGATGAGGTTCCTTTGATTGGTTTTGCAGGTTCACCTTGGACAATTTTCTGTTATGCTGTGGAAGGAAAAGGTTCTAAAAGTTTTGATACTGCCAAAGCATTTTGTTTCACTAATCCAGTAGCATCTCATACTTTATTACAGAAAATCACTGATACGACTATTTTATATTTATTAGAAAAAGTAAAAGCAGGAGTTGATGCTGTTCAAATTTTTGATTCTTGGGGAGGAATGTTGTCTCCTGTAGATTATCAAGAATTCTCATGGAAATACATCAACCAAATCATTGAAGCATTGGCTGAGGTAACTCCAGTAATTGTTTTCGGAAAAGGATGTTGGTTTGCTTTAAACGACATGGGAAAAAGTAAAGCGTCTGCACTTGGTGTAGATTGGACATGTTCGCCTAGAAATGCTCGTTATTTGTCTGGTGGAAACATTACTCTACAAGGAAATTTCGATCCAAGTCGTTTATTTTCGCCAATTCCAACTATCAAAAAAATGGTACACGAAATGATTGACGAATTCGGAAAAGATAAATACATCGTAAACCTTGGTCATGGAATTTTACCAACTATTCCTGTAGACCACGCCAAAGCATTTATTGATGCGGTGAAGGAATACGGGAACTAATAGTTGTCGGTTGATAGTTGATGGTTGTTGGAAAATCACTATCAACTATCAACCGCCAACCAATAACCAATAAAAAAATGCTAAACAAAGGCTTACGAGACCAAGAAAGTATTCGAATTGACAACGTGCTCAAAAAGCTGATGTCATTGGTTTATGTGCCTAAGTTTTGGAATTTAGAAGACATTCTACTTCTTGAAAATGACTTAAAAGATTTAGCGATGACTGTCGAAAGTCTTAATAATTTCAAGGAAGACGAATTGATTGTTCATTTACAGCGTCTTCATCTCGATTGGAATCAGTTGGAATTATTTGCTGATTTTTTAGTCGATATTTCCAAAGAAAGGCAGTTTAATTTTTCACAAAAAGCCATTGCGATTTACAATTATATCCAACAGGAAAGTAAGGTCTTTTCGTTTGGAATTTTAAATAAAATAGCTGCTGTAAAGCAAATTTCTAATGAAAAATAAATTTTACCAATACATACAAAACCTTCAAGACCAAATAGTAGCAGGATTAGAAGCTGTTGACGGTCAAGTCAAATTCCGTGAAGATCTTTGGGAACGCCCAGAAGGTGGGGGAGGAAGAACCCGCGTAATCGAAAACGGAAAAGTTTTCGAAAAAGGCGGTGTCAACATTTCGGCGGTACACGGAAAATTGCCGGATTCAATGCAAAAGTTATTCAACGTAGGAGAAGCCGATTTTTTTGCCTGCGGTTTGAGTTTGGTTTTGCATCCAAAAAATCCAATGGTACCGACAGTTCACGCCAATTGGCGTTATTTTGAAATGTACGATGACAATGGAAACGTGATTCAGCAATGGTTTGGTGGCGGACAAGATTTAACCCCTTATTATTTATTTGAAGAAGATGCAGTACATTTTCATCAAACGTGTAAAACCGCTTGTGACAAACACAATCCAGAGTTTTATCCAAAATATAAAAAACAATGTGATACTTATTTTTGGAATGCACACAGAAACGAAGCCCGTGGAATTGGTGGTTTGTTTTTCGATTATTGCAAAGCAACCGATACGATGTCAATGGAAAATTGGTTTAACTTTGTTACTGAAGTTGGAAATAGTTTCTTAGAAGCCTACGTTCCAATAGTCGAAAAAAGAAAAAACCTTCCATACACTGCCGAAAACAGAACGTGGCAAGAAATTCGTCGAGGCCGTTATGTAGAATTCAACTTGGTGCATGACAAAGGCACTTTATTTGGATTAAAAACCAATGGAAGGATAGAAAGTATCCTGATGAGCTTACCGCCGAATGTGCAATGGGTTTACGATCATCATCCGGAAGCAGGAAGTGAAGAAGAGAAATTAGTAAATGTGTTAGAAAATCCCCGAGAATGGATCTAAAGTAATTTATTTAGTGTTTTTATAGC
Source organism: Flavobacterium sp. WC2509 (assembly GCF_052683105.1). Classification (NCBI taxonomy): domain Bacteria; kingdom Pseudomonadati; phylum Bacteroidota; class Flavobacteriia; order Flavobacteriales; family Flavobacteriaceae; genus Flavobacterium; species Flavobacterium sp. WC2509. Next base: position 2,367,843 of record NZ_JBQZFG010000001.1, read on the forward strand.
CGTTTTTTGGGATGCACACGCAAAATATTTATAGTAACTAAATTTCATTATTATGGAAAAGAGAGAAATGAACATTGCACAATTAGATCGTATGCATTCCGGTCAAGGATTTATTGCAGCATTAGATCAAAGTGGCGGAAGTACACCAAAAGCGCTGGCACAATACGGAGTGCAAGAAAACAGTTTTACGAATGATGAAGAAATGTACACACTTGTACATGAAATGAGAACCCGAATAATCAAGAGTCCTGCTTTTGACAGTGAGTATATATTAGGAGCTATTTTGTTTGAAAACACCATGGATCGCAAGATTGACGGACAAGATACGGCTGATTATTTGTGGGAGAAGAAAAATATAGTTCCGTTTTTAAAAGTAGACAAAGGTTTAGGTGATCTTGTTAATGGCGTACAGTTGATGAAACCCATTCCTAATTTGGATGAATTGCTAACTCGAGCAGTAGAAAAAAATATTTTTGGGACTAAGATGCGTTCTGTTATTAAAGAAGTAAATACCGAAGGAATTCGTGGAGTGGTGGAACAACAATTTAAAGTTGGCCTACAAATCTTCGAAAAAGGACTTGTCCCAATCATTGAGCCTGAAGTCGATATTTACAGCACTGATAAAGAAAAGTCAGAAGAAATTCTAAAAGAAGAAATCAAGAAACAACTTAGTTTACTGGATAAAGATGTTAAAGTGATGCTGAAATTGTCTATCCCAACAGTAAATGATTTTTACAAAGAGCTGATGTCTGATCCGCATGTTGTGCGTGTTGTGGCATTGTCTGGAGGATATTCAGAAGAAGAAGCCAATGCTAAACTGGCGCAAAACCACGGATTGATAGCAAGTTTTTCCAGAGCGCTTTCTGAGGGACTTTCTGCTGGTCAGTCTGATATTGATTTTAATAACAAGCTTGGTAAAACCATTAAAGAGATTTATTCAGCTTCAATTACATAAAAATAAAATATTAAAATTTTAATAAATTGGATTGTCGATTAGCGATTTGTGATTTCAGAATATCTGAAGTACTACACAATCAAAAATCTAAAATCAGCAATCAAAAATCTAAAATAATTATGTTCCCATTACACAGAGGTAGAAGATTACGCGTAAACGAATCCATTCGTTCATTAGTTCGCGAAACTACTTTAAGCCCATCCGATTTTATGTTTCCTATGTTTATTGCAGAGGGCGAAAATGTAAATGTTGCAATCCCTTCGATGCCAGGAATTTTTCGTCGTTCGATAGATTTAACGGTGGAAGAAGTCAAAGAATTATTCGCTTTAGGTATTCGCGCAGTAAATATCTATGTAAAAGTAAGTGAGAATTTAAAAGACAATACAGGTAAAGAAGCTTGGAACAAAGACGGATTGATGCAACAAGCTATTCGCGCTATCAAAACAACTTGTCCAGAAATGATTGTTATGCCAGATGTGGCTCTCGATCCATATTCTATTTATGGCCACGACGGAATTATTGCGAATGGCGATGTAGAAAACGACTCTACCAACGATGCTTTGGTAAAAATGGCAGTTTCTCATGCTGAAGCAGGTGCCGATTTCGTTGCCCCATCCGATATGATGGACGGTCGCGTTTTGCGCTTGCGCCAAGGATTAGACGCTGCAGGTTTCCACAACGTGGGAATCATGAGTTATTCGGCTAAATATGCATCAGCGTTTTACGGTCCTTTCCGCGATGCTTTAGACAGTGCGCCAAGAGAAGCGGATGTTGTTGTTCCAAAAGATAAAAAAACGTACCAAATGGATTATGCCAATCGCATAGAAGCAATTAAAGAAGCCGTTTGGGATGTCGAAGAAGGTGCCGATATGGTCATGGTAAAACCTGGAATTGCCTATTTGGATATCGTTCGCGAAGTAAAAAATGCTGTGAATGTTCCGGTAACTGTTTTTCATGTTTCGGGAGAATATGCGATGATCAAAGCCGCTGCCGAAAGAGGATGGCTTGACAATGACAAAATTATGATGGAACAATTAATGTGCATCAAAAGAGCGGGAGCCAGTCTAATTTCGACTTATTTTGCCAAAGAAGCTGCTATAATCCTGAACCAAAAATAATAACGATATGAAACAACTAGCACTAATAGCTATTGCAGTTCTTGCGTTTTCTTGCAAGAAAGAAAGTAATGAATCATTTGGAAAACCTACTGAAACGACTACTGAAGTTCAAACTCCAGAAGCGCTAGGAAAAGAAATTTTCGAAGGAAAAGGGAATTGCGTCGCTTGTCATCAAGTGGATCAAAAAGTGATTGGACCAAGTATTCAAGAAATTGCCAAAATCTATAAAGAGAAAAGTGGAAATATGGTTAATTTCCTTAAAGGCGAAAGCGAAGCGATTGTCGATCCTGAACAATTTGCTGTAATGCAAGCCAATTTAGCAATCACCAAAACTTTTTCAGACGAAGAATTAAAAGCTGTTGAAGCTTATATAAATTCCAATTTGAAATAATAATTTTCAGGAGCTAATCCCGCTGTCCACTATATCTCTTGCGGCGAACCCCGCCACAAGAGGATGCCGTTCCCATCGGGGCTAGAAAATTTAGGATACAAAAAACCATCTCGATTAAGAGATGGTTTTTGCTTTTTTATAAACCCTTTGTGAACTTTGCGGTTACTATTTAATCCCCCCAAAAGCACCAAAGCAAGCATTTTTGTGTAATATTTCAACACTCGAAAAACCTACTTTTTTCATTAAATCCAATTGATAGGTCATCGATCTCGGTGTGTCTTCTTTTTCGATATAATCAAAAACTTTCTTTTGGTATTCTTCGCCTCCGTGTTGAGCCAAATATTCACCATATCTATTCCAAATCAATTGATTTACTCCCTCGTGATCCTGAATCAACAAATCCGAAATCAATAAACAGCCTCCAACCGTTAAACTATCAAATAATTTCTGAAAGACAAATTCCCAATCAGCATCTTCTCTTAAATGATGCAAAACGGCACCCGCCAAGATGATGTCAAAATGATGTTGCGGCAATTGTATATCACGAATATCGCCCTGAATGGTTTCGACTTTTCCAGTTGTAGCTTCTGTAACACGTTCGTGAGCTTTGTCCAACATATTCTGACTCAAATCGATCAAAGTTGCATTCAAATTAGGTGTTTTAGAAAGCATTTTCAAAGTATAATTACCAGCTCCGCAGCCAATATCCAAAACAGTTGTGGCTTTTGGTTTAATGGCTTTTGCTGCCGAAGTTAAAAGCTCTAATGAAATTTGAGCATCCATAGTGGCGACTTGGCCTGTTTCTAAATTTGCAAAACGTTCGACATCATTATCAAAACGTTCTTTGATTTCGGTTACTGTTGACTTTTTCATAGTTGTAAATTTTATTTTTTTCTTCCCACAAATCGTATTACGGAACCTTTCCCATTGTGGAATAGGCCTTCATTAAGTTCAATTTCCATTTCTGCCAATTCTTCAAAAGCATAATCTGGAAAATCTAATTGTATTTCTTCAATAGAGAATAAAGATTCAATATCTTTTGGACCTCCAACTTTTTCGTCCTTTAGAACATAATTAAGATGGTTTTTGCTAAAGGCTTCAAAAATAATTACTCCCCCTTTTCGCAAATAAGTATCAAGAATCTTGTGATAATGAGATTTAACAGCAGCAGGAAAATGAGCATAAATAAGAGCAATAGCATCAAACTGATTTTCTTCGTAATGCATTGTTTCTAATTCGCCAACTTGATAGTCAATCGTTGTATTGTTAGATTGAGCAAGTTGTAATGCTTTCTTTTTTCCTTCAATACTAATATCAAATGCAAAAACAGTCCAGCCAAGTTTGGCCGCATAAACCGCGTTACGACCTTCTCCTTCTGCGGGGAAAAGAATAGTTCCTGGCTTTAGTTTATTTAATTTTTTTTTGACATATTCATTAGGCGCTTCTCCATAAGCAAACTCTTGATTACTATATCTTTCATCCCATTTGTCTTTCCAATTCTGTTCCATGAATTTCTTTTTACATTACAAACTTAAAATTTTTATATATGACTTAAAAATACTTAATTTGTCAATTATTAATACTTAAAAGGTATTTATGGAATTACGTCATTTAAAATATTTCTTAAAATTAGCCGAAGAATTAAGCTTTGTTCGTGCTGCCGATAAGTTGTTTATTTCTCAACCGCCGTTGAGTCGCCAAATCAAAGAATTGGAAACCGAAATTGGGGCACAACTTTTTGAGCGCAACAACAAACGCGTAATACTTACTGATGCGGGAAAATATTACCAAAAAGAAATTCAGGAATTGGTTCAAAATTTGGAGCGAATTAATTTGACTGCCAAAAAAATTAGCGAAAATAAAAGCGGGGAGTTTCGAATCGCTTATGTGAGTTCTACTTTTTCGGGACATATCTCGAAGCTGTTGGAATTTTTATCTGATAAATATCCTTTTGTTAATTTTCGACTTTATGAAGTGCCGACTGTCAAACAAATTGCAGCTTTGGAAGAAGGAAAAATTGACTTTGGAATCATTCGTGCGCCTTTGTATTCCTCAAAAATTGATTCTCAATTATGGTTCAAAGACAGTTTTTCTATTGTATTTAATCGGAATAAATATAATATTACAGCCGAAGAGGAACTCGAAAAATTGAAAGAAGCAACTTTTGTATTTTTTAATAAAGATTATGCGCCTTATTTTTACGATGTTTTATTGCAAATTTGTGCTCAATATGGTTTTGTGCCAAAAGTGGTGCATGAATCCAATAATATTTCGTCGATTATCCAATTAGTTAAGAACGGTTTAGGTATTTCGATTGTTCCAACTGCGATTATGAAAAACTATAATTATCCTGAATTGGAATACGTAGAAATCAAAAGGAGGTTTCTTTTTACTCATATTTTATTGGCTACGCCAAAAGGAAGCCAATCAGAAATTTCGAAAGCAGCGATACAATTTCTAATGCAACAAAAACTTGAAAATGAATAGTAACGATAAAGCTACAGCATATTTTAAAACACCATTAGGAATCGCCCAAATTACAGGTGATGAAAATGGTATTTCTGTAATTTCAATATTGGATGAAGGAGAAATATCAAATGAAATTCCTGTAATTTTACGGGAGGCTGTTTCCCAACTCAATGATTATTTTGAAGGGAAAAGAGCCGATTTTGATTTCAAACTCAACCCAAAAGGAACAGATTTTCAACAAAAAGTATGGAAAGGTTTACTTGAAATTCCTTTTGGTAAAACAATGAGCTATTTGGAATTGTCTAAAAAATTAGGAGATGTCAAAGCGATTCGCGCTGTCGCTTCCGCCAATGGGAAAAACCCGCTTTGGATTGCTGTTCCTTGTCACCGAGTTATCGGGACTGATGGTTCGCTCACTGGTTATGCAGGGGGACTATGGCGAAAAAAGTGGTTACTAGAACTCGAAAATCCTACAACGCAGCAGAGTTTATTCTAAGTAAACAAAAACTAATTTATATGGTTTTATTCTGTTCATTTTGCTAATAAAGAAGACCCAATTACTACAGCAATTGGGTCTTTTGATAATTTTATAATTCGATTGAAACTATTTATATTTGAGATATTCCAAATGAGCTAGTTTCAAATGTACCGCCATCGATAATTTCCCAACCAGCTTCAATTCTACTCATAGATGCTGTGCTTGGAATCCATCCTTTAGACACACAAAAGTTTATAATTGGTTTAACATCCATACTTATCCATCCTTGTTGATTTACAAGTAAAAAAGAAAAAATATTACCTTTTTTATAGACATTCCATTGGTATCCCGAAAGGGTTACATTGGCATAAACTACACCCAAACTATTTCCCATTGGCCATGAATTTTGCCATTGCATCCAGACCATAAGCTCATAATCACTGTTGTTAAACCATATATCATATGTTGCATTCCAAGCTCTTCCACTCGCAGTCCAAGTCCACCACGTATGAACATTTCCCAAATCACTAATTTTTTTCGGTAATTTAGTTGTCGTAACAACGCTTCCTTGTGTTCCAAAAACCATGGATGGATATCCTTTTATCCCAGATGAATTGGAGCCCGTATGTGTTGCATAGGCTCCCCAACTATTTTGACTATCTAACCATACACATTGGGTTCCTGATCCAGCATTAGATGATCCCCACTGATTGTTATTTAACCAGTATTCCTGAAAATGAATAGAAGCGCTTTGACAATTTGCTATTTTCTGCGTAGTTCTTGATTTTGTAGGATCAGTTGTTGTAATAGCCTCAACAGCTTCATTAGGTTTAGCAACTTCTGTAGCTTGAATTGATTGATCTTTTTCTTCTGAACAAGAAAGGAAAAAAGAGGTGCTTAAAAATAAAATAAATGTTAGAAAGAGATGTTTCATTGTTGTCATTTTTAAATTAATTGAGTTTTTGATACTAAGTTTCTTTAAATTAATTGATTTAGGTTTCATAATCTCTGGTTTTTGAGATTGATAGTTGGTTTTTTTGTAAAATTCGTTTTTTCATATTTATTGGTTTTTTTAGTTAATAATTGCAAATATGATAAAATACACTTGTTAGTATAGGTGTTAATTGTTCTTATTCAGGGGTTTGGGTGTGTTTTTGTTTTTGAGTACTACAAAACACTTTTACTTTATGAAGTCAAAAAAAATAACGATTACAAATCCGATCCATAGCGAACTGACAAAGCAGATTTGCGTAAATTATTTTTTTAGAAATTAAAATTGACTACTTTTAAATTTATAAATACCAATTTGTAGTGCGTAAATTCGCTCAAGTCAGTGTAACCTATATCTAAAAATGATTGAAAAAATAAACCTTAATAATGTTCTTTTCCTTGACATCGAAACCGTTCCAGAAGCGGAAGATTTTAATACTTTGGATTCCGAAGTTCAGGTGCTGTACGAGCAAAAAACTCAATACCAACGCAAAGATGATTTTAGTGCCGAAGAGTTTTATGACCGAGCTGGAATTTGGGCCGAATTTGGAAAAATTGTCTGTATATCAGTTGGTTTTTTTGTGATCAAAGGTGATATTCGAAACTTTAGAGTGACTTCTTTTTTTGGTGAAGAGCCAAAACTTTTGAAAGACTTTAATAATCTGCTGAATAATCATTTCAATGGGCCACAACATGTTTTGTGCGGGCATAATGCCAAAGAATTTGATATTCCGTTTTTGGCACGCCGAATGATTATCAATCAGATTCCGATTCCTGACAAACTGAATTTATTTGGAAAAAAACCTTGGGAAATTCCACATTTAGATACGTTAGAATTATGGAAATTTGGCGATTACAAACATTATACTTCTTTAAAATTAATGTGTAAAGTGCTTGGGATTCCTTCTCCCAAAGGCGATATTGATGGAAGTCAGGTTGGTCATGTTTTTTATGTAGAAAAAGATATTGACCGAATAGTCACTTATTGCGAAAAAGATACCATTGCTGTGGCTCAAATTTTTCTTCGCTTGCGAAGAGAAGATTTATTGATTGAAGATGAGATCATTCATGTGTAATTTTACTTCAAATGATACATCAGGAAATTGCAAATTATCGGCTTGCTTCACAAAAGCTTTTAAAACAAAATCAGAACACACCACAAGAAATAGTGCAGCATTTAGGTGCAATACAGGCGCAAGATTATGCCATGGCAAAATGGGCAATTGGTTCGCGATGCAATGCTACTGAAAAAGAAATTGAAGAGGCTATTAATTCAGGTAAAATTATTCGAACGCATATTCTGCGTCCAACCTGGCATTTTGTTTCTGCTGATGATATTTACTGGATGCTGGATTTATCCAGAGCACAAGTTAAACGTCTTTTTACTTCATCAGCCAGACAACACGGTTATGATGAAAAGAAACTGGATCAGGTTAATTCATCTATCGAAAAACTACTGTCCGGAAACAATCATTTAACGCGGGACGAAATCATGCAGGAGCTTAATATTAAAAAGGCTTCTGGGGACTTATCTCCCGTTATTATTATGATGAATGCTGAATTGGAAGGTCTAGTTTGTAATGGTAAAATGAAAGGTAAGCAGATTAGCTATGCTTTGCTTGAAGAAAGGGTTTCGAAACCCAAAACAACTTTAACTAAAGAAGAAGCACTAGCCAAATTAGCCAAACGGTATTTTGAAAGCCACGGCCCAGCTACTTTACTCGACTTTTCATGGTGGTCAGGCTTTCCGCCAACTGCGGCTAGATTGGCTATTAACACAATAGAGTCTGAGCTGTACTCAATAGAAATTGATAATCAAAAGTATTGGTTTGGAACTAATTTTACGGAGGTTGATAACTTTTGCGAAAGCGTTCATTTTCTGCCTGCTTTTGATGAGATTTTAATTTCATATAAAACTCGTGAAGCTTCCATTTTATTAGAACATCAGTCAAAAGCATTTACTAATAATGGAATTTTTAAACCCATTATTCTCGAAAATGGGAAAGTCATCGGAACTTGGAAACGGACAATAAAAAAAGATCACGCTAAAATAGAGACTCAATTTTTTTCTGACTTAGATGAAAATAAAAAAAGTACTCTTTTTAAAGCGATTAAACCTTTTGAAAATTATCTGGAAACAAAAATTAGTATCAAATAAATTTCGTTATTATTTTAAGAACAACGTATAGATTATTTTTAATTTCATAATATGAAAGAAGTTACAGTAATTATTCTTTTTTTTCATATTTTACAAGCTATCAGAGATGTTGACTGAATAGTCAGTCTATTAAAATAGATGCTATTATAGTGGTTCAGATTTCAAATTAGTCAACTTACAAATCATTTTATTATTGAAGTTTTCTCAATATTGCTATTGATAGTGCAATTCCGATTGATTTATTACATTTACAAAAAATATAAATTATGGTATTAAGTAGATTCTGGTTAGTTATTTTTATTTCATCAATTGTTTTTATAGTTGTCAGTTTGTTTTCTGCCAACACCTATACCATTGATTATGTCTTAAATGGAAAAAAAGATGATCCAGTTCTTATATCTGAAAAATATATTGAACAAGTTCCTGCTTTTATCAAAGACAGTATCAAGAAAGCTACGGATCAAACCATGATTATTAATCGTGATACGCTAAATGCAGACACCACTTATGTTTATAAAAATAAAACCGTAAAAATCTTCAGCGGTGTTCAAAAATCGGATGGTTTATTGCCTACATGTAAGAGCACGTTGCTTGATTTGATTCTGCCACTTATGGCCTATTTGGCATTTTTCTGCGGATTGATGGAGCTTTTAATCATTTCTGGAGCATCTGGAAAATTGGCTAAATTGCTGAGTCCAGTATTTGTAAAAGTGTTTCCGAGTATTCCAAAAGACCATCCGTCTATCTCCTATATGACTTTGAACTTTGCTGCTAATTTCTTAGGATTAGATTCTGCTGCAACTCCGTTTGGATTAAAGGCCATGGAAAGTCTACAAGAAATAAATCCCGAAAAAGACAAAGCAAGTGATGCTCAAATTATGTTTATGTGTCTGCACGCTTCAGGTTTGACATTAATTGCAACTTCTATTATTGGCTATCGCGCTGCTGCAAATGCAACCAATCCAGCCGATGTAATGTTGCCTTGTATCATTACTTCTTTTATCGGAACGATTGCTGCTTTTTTAATTGTTGGAATCAAACAAAAAATTAATTTCAAGAGTGCTTCTTTGGTTGTGGCTTTGATAACTTTAATAGCTGCAATTGTTGGTTTATTGATGTATGTAAACCATTTGGATTTAATCGGGAAAAACTATTTCACCTCTAATCTTTCAGCTTTAATATTGGTTGCAATTATTGCATTCACATTGGTGTTTTCATTTATCAAAGAGAAAAAATTTACCGAAGCCAAAACCACAGTTTTCGAAGCTTTTGTATCTGGAGCGAATAATGGAGTAAAAACTGGAGTTACCATTTTTCCTTATGTTTTGGGAATGTTAGTAGCGATTTCTTTATTTAGAAACAGCGGTTTATTTGAAATTATCAGTAACTGGATAGCCTTTATATTTTCGAATATGGGTGTGAATAAGCAAATTACCGATGCGTTACCGGTAGCATTACTTAGACCTTTTAGTTCAGCAGGTTCAAGAGGGTTTTTGATAGATTCGATGAATACTTTTGGTGCCGATTCCATGACGGGAAGATTAAGCAGTATTTTTCAATGCAGTGCCGAAAGTACTTTCTATGTAATTGCCGTTTACTTTGGTTCGGTAAATATCAAAAATACCCGCTACGCTTTAGGAACAATGCTTTTAGTTGATGTGGTTTGTGTGATTACGGCAATTTTCGTGGCCAGCTGGTTTTTTTAAAATAGTTTCGTAGGAACGATAAATATTGTAGCAACGGATTTTAATCCGTTGGCGTAGGGACAGAAAATAAAAGACACAATATGGCAAATACCTATCATCAAGTATATATTCAGGTTGTTTTTGCAGTAAAATATCGTGAAGCGGTTATTACTGATGATTGGAAATCTACATTATTTGGTGTTATTGGCAATCTAATAAATGAAACGGGTTGTAAAACTATCATTGTAAATGGAGTTGAAGATCATGTTCATTGTTTTTTAGGTCTTAAACCTGTAGTTTCAATATCGGAATTAATGAAAACTATAAAGGCAAAATCATCAAAATATATTAATGACCATCATCTAACAAAATCAAGATTTGAATGGCAGGAAGGTTATGGTGCGTTTTCTTATGGGCATTCTCAAATTAATGTTGTTTATAAATATATAGCTAATCAACAAGAACACCATAAGAAACAAACTTTCAAAGAAGAATATTTGGAATTTTTAGATAAGTTTGAAATACCTTTTAATGAAAGATATATTTTTGAAAATTTGATATGAATCCAATGAATTATATATGTCTCGAGCCGATGGCTCTCATTTGAACAGATTTGATTGTTTTCAACGGATTAAAATCCGTTGCTACAAAATGTCTCGAGCCGATGGCTCTATAAAATGTATAAGTTCCGTAGGAACGATTTATATTGTAGCAACGGATTTTAATCCGTTGGAGAGTAGGAACGATAAATATTGTAAAAACGCATTTCAATCTGTTGTCCTGGTAATTAATTTTAACAGAATGATGTAGTAATAATTCTAGGAGTTTTAATATTTTTTTCATTCTTTTGAAAAAAATACAATAATTATAATTTTAAACAATAAAAAAATGTCAAAATACACCAAATACATCGCTATAGGTTTACTTATTCTATTCTTAGTTACTAGTTTATTAAGTTAGATTTTAAGCTGTAAAAAAAACTTAGGTCAACAACTCTAAATAAAATTAGAGTTAATTACATTAATCAATTAAATACAATTATGAAATATTCTTTTTTAGCTCTTATAGCTGTTCTTTTTATGTCATGTAACGACAAGAAAAAAGAAGAAAATATTACTCCTGCTCCTGTATCTGCGGTATCCAGTAATGAAACAGAAATTCTAAAATATATTGCCGATAATCATTTAAATGCAAAACGCTCAGAATCTGGTTTGTATTATGTAATTGAAGAAGCGGGAACAGGAAAACAACCTACTGCCGATTCTGAGGTTACGGTTGCTTACAAAGGTTATTTTACGAATAAAACAGTTTTTGATCAAAGTGATGCAAAAGGAATTTCTTTTCCATTACGCAATGTTATTCCAGGTTGGACAGAAGGAATTCAGTACTTTAAAGAAGGTGGTAAAGGGATTCTCTTAATTCCTTCCGATTTAGGGTACGGTCCAGAAGGACAAGGTCCTATTCCTGGAGGATCAGTACTTGTTTTTGATATTACATTAAATACAGTTAATTAGATTTAACATACTTATAAAATTAGAAAGCTACAGATTTCATGGAATCTGTAGCTTTTTTTGATTTCTAAAATATTTCCTTCACTGTTATAAAAAGAATTGTTTGTCATTTTATAAGTTTTTTTTAAGAAAATCTTATTAATCATTGAAATGTCAAAAAGTTATATTTGCCGTGAAAACTAAAATATCTAATACTATGAAATATTCATTCTTAACAATTATTGCTGTATTTTTTATGTCTTGCAGTGATAATAATTCTGATGAACAAGTTGATTATACTACTCAAAACGAAACAGAAATTAAAGCCTATATTGCCGAAAACAAGTTAGATGCCAAAAGAACAGATACAGGTTTGTATTATGTAATTAACGAACAAGGAACAGGAAAACAGGCAACAGCAATTTCAAATGTAACAGTTTCTTATAAAGGTTATTTTCTTGACAAAAAAGGTTTTAGTCAAAGTACAGATGCTGGTATTACTGTGAATTTGCAGTCAATGATAAAAGGTTGGACAGAGGGAATTCCTTTCTTCAAAGAAGGAGGAAGTGGTATTCTTCTGGTACCAGCGCATTTGGCTTACGGGAGTGGTGATATTTCAAAAAACATTCCAGCTGGTGCTGTTTTGATTTATGAAATCAAATTAACTGCGGTTGTAGATAATAGTACAGCAAATGATGCCGAAATTGTAAAATATATTGCGGATAATCAATTAAATGCAGTAAAAACGAACTCAGGATTATATTATGTAATAGACAATCAAGGGACAGGTAAACAGCCTATATCAACTTCAAACGTGATTGTTGCTTATAAAGGTTATTTTACAAACAAAAGTGTTTTTGATCAAAGTACAACTCTTGGAATTTCAATTGGTTTACAAGATGTAATAAAAGGATGGACAGAAGGAATTCCGTATTTTAAAGAAGGAGGAAGCGGAAAGCTTTTAGTACCATCTAGTTTAGGCTATGGAGACTATGCTTATAATGGAATTCCTGGTGGTTCAGTTTTAATTTTTGATATTAACCTAATTTCTGTTAATTAAAAATCTAAGTTAATACGTATTGCAAAAGCCTTTCATTTTGAGAGGCTTTTTGCTTTTTAGTTCTTTTGTAAATTAATTAAAAGTAATAGTTTTTTTAATCCTTGATTCATAGTAAGTACCAATCCTAAAAAAAAGTTATTTTTGTTGTAATGTGTTTTGTTTCAAATCTTTTATTTTAAAATTTTAAAAAGATGGTCAAAAAAAAATCCCATTCATACTTATTAAAACTAATTTGTTTAAGTGTTTTATTGGTCTTTGGAACGCTTAGTTTTGGACAGACCAAACAAAAAATGACTAAAGACGACCGAAAAAAAATGCTTAGAGATACGCTTGACGGAAAATTTGATGCCAGTGTTATGATTGACAACACCAAAGGCTTTATACCAATTCCGTTTTTTGTAACCGAAGCGGCTCTTGGGGGATTTGGTGGAGGTTTGGCGCCCGTCTTTATTTCGCCTCAGAAAAACCCAATAGGGCACAAAGATTATATTGCACCTGCTGTAACGGCTGCTTTTGGAGCATATACGGCAAATAAATCTTGGTTTACTGGTCTCTACAGAAAAGAAGTGATTTCTAAATACGGTTTGAAATATCGTATTTTTTTAGGTTACGTTGATTATAATTTGGCCTATTATAAAGAATTCGAAAATGGAGATGATCAGAAATTCGATTTCAATTATAAGACGATACCCATTATGGTTTCTCTTTCAAAGAAAACTTTAAGCGATCTTTATGCAGGAGTGGAATATTTTAATTCTAAAATGACAATCAATCCGAATTTTGATTACGAATTGCCTCCGAATATTACTTCAGAAGATTTCAAAAAAACGGTTGCTTCATTGGGTGTTTATTTGGACTGGGATCGAAGAAATACCATTTTTACTCCAGATAATGGTTATAGAGCTAATCTTGCTTATTACTTAAACGATGACTGGACAGGTAGTGATTATAAATTTGAAAAATTAGAAGTTTTTGTTCACTATTTTTTTCCAATAACCAATAAGTGGATTTCAGGATTGCGATTTGAGGGGCTACAAGCTTATGGAGACGTACCTTTTCATCAATTACCATATATTAAATTGAGAGGAATTACAGCTTATCGCTACCAAGGCCAAGCTACATTACTGACGGAAACAGAACAGCGTTTTGACCTGAATACCCGCTGGAGTGTTTTGGCATATGGAGGTCTTGGAAAAGTTTTTCAAAAAGGAGAAAATTTCTCTGAAGCCAAAACGGTCTACAATTATGGAACAGGCTTTAGATATCTTGTTGCGAGAACTTATGGTCTTCGCGCTGGTCTTGATGTGGCCAAAGGACCAGACAGTTGGGGTTATTATATCGTTTTTGGACACAAATGGAATCGATAATGACTTTTAACGCTAAATTCGGATTTCTTTCGTCTAACTCTGACTTTTTTTATCAATAAATTAGAACAAATCTATGAACAATAGCGGCTAATTATCACATTAGAATTCCTCCTTAATTCTTATATTTGGCATTCTTTAAAAAACACAAACTATGGACTTTATATATCAGGATCCTTATCCTATTTTAAAAGACGATACACAATACCGTAAAATCACTTCCGATTTTGTAAAAGTGGAACAATTTGGCGACCGAGAAATTCTTGCTGTTGATCCAAAAGGATTGGAATTATTGGCTCAGGAAGCGTTGAAAGATGTTTCTTTTATGTTACGAACTTCCCATTTAGAAAAACTAAAAGCAATTTTAGATGATCCCGAAGCGACAGACAACGACCGTTTTGTAGCTTATAATTTATTGCAGAATGCAGTTGTGGCTATCGATGGGGAATTACCTTCTTGTCAGGACACCGGAACAGCGATTGTAATGGCTAAAAAAGGCGAAAATGTATATACGGGAGCTGATGATGCTGAATGGCTTTCAAAAGGAATTTTTAATACGTATCAGGAAAGAAATCTTCGTTATTCTCAAATTGTGCCGATTAGCATGTTTGAAGAAAAAAACTCAGGTTCAAATCTTCCGGCGCAAATTGATATTTATGCCAAAAAAGGAGCTTCATACGAGTTCTTGTTTTTAGCAAAAGGAGGAGGTTCTGCTAACAAAACGTATTTATACCAACAAACGAAATCGTTACTGAATGAAAAATCATTAGATGCTTTCATTCGTGCCAAAATAATGGATTTAGGAACTTCGGCTTGTCCACCGTATCACTTGGCTTTGGTGATTGGAGGAACTTCAGCAGAAGCAAATTTAGCTGCGGTTAAAAAAGCATCGGCTGGTTATTTCGATCATTTGCCAACAACAGGAAATATGTCAGGTCAGGCTTTCCGTGATTTAGAATGGGAAAAAAGAGTACAATTGATTTGCCAACAAAGTGCTATTGGAGCGCAATTTGGAGGAAAATATTTTACGCATGATGTTCGTGTAATCCGTTTGCCTCGTCATGCTGCTTCTTGTCCGGTTGGATTGGGAGTTTCTTGTTCGGCAGATAGAAATATCAAAGGAAAAATTACTAAAGACGGAATTTTTGTAGAGCAATTGGAAGTAAATCCAAGACGTTTATTACCAGAAACTCCGCCTCATTTGGAAGAAGCAGTTGAGATTGATTTGAATCAGCCAATGGCAGATATTCTTAAGAAATTGTCTCAATACCCAATCAAAACGCGTTTGAAACTAAACGGAACCTTAATTGTAGCTCGTGATATTGCTCACGCTAAAATTAAAGAATTATTGGATGCAGGTAAACCAATGCCAGAGTACTTTAAAAACCATCCAATCTATTATGCGGGTCCTGCAAAAACACCAGAAGGAATGGCTTCGGGAAGTTTTGGTCCAACTACTGCAGGAAGAATGGATGTTTATGTAGAAGAGTTCCAAAAAAATGGGGGAAGTATGGTTATGCTTGCTAAAGGAAACAGAACCAAAGATGTGATGAACGCCTGCAAAACTTACGGTGGATTCTATTTGGGTTCTATTGGAGGTCCTGCGGCGATCTTGGCTAAAGAAAACATTCTTTCAGTTGAGGTTGTTGATTTTGAAGAATTAGGCATGGAAGCTGTTCGAAAAATTACCATTAAAGATTTTCCAGCTTTCATTATTACGGATGATAAAGGGAATGATTTCTTTGAGAATCTTTAGAAAAAAAAGAATTTATTTATATTAAAAAAGACCGTCAAATTTGACGGTCTTTTTCGTTCTAAAATTATCGTGGTATTTTTGTTTTTTGATAATAACATATTGATAAATGGGGTTGTACAGGATACATTAAGGTTTCCATTCCGTCGACGGCTTCACAATTTTTTGAAACCAAATAATTGCCTTCTATGATGTCTATTAATGCTAAAACCGGCGAATAGAAAGTAATCCCAATTTTATGCTTTGAAAGGTCTGTAATATCCGTATTAATGATGTCTAATTGATAATTGGAAAACGGTAAATAATTATTTCCCAATACATCCGTAATCCTATGGAAATTTCCTTTTAGCTGCTCCACATAACCATGAGCGGCAATCCCCACCAAGTAATGCAGCTGAACTGCTTTTTCGTTTTCGGTCAATAATTCTCTAAAGGTGTTTTTTGGGTTTTCCTTCGAATTAAATTGCTGATGTTGCATCAAATATTCTTTGAAGGTATCTTCCCAAACATATTTGTCCCAAAGAAATGTAGAAGTGCTATCAATCACAATTCGGTAAGCTAATCGTATTTTGGCTTTGTACATAGGACTTTATAAATTTTCTATTGGAATTTCAAAAAGTAATAAAATAGCATTTTCCGAGAGAGCTTCCCATTCTACGGTTTCTATTTCCTTTAAGCTCAAACCATCTTTTTGTTGTAATAATCTGTTTTCAATTTCAAATGCACCGTTAATTACAAAAAGAAAAACGCCGTTTAAATGGTTTTTCAATGTATAAAAACCTTCTTTTCTTCCATCATAAATACCGATAAAGCCTAAAGTATTTGAAAATTCGAAAAGCAGATTTATTTTATTTCTTTCAGAAAATCCAAAATCCAATTTAGATGAATTGGATATAAGATTATTGGTTTCGGCCGCTAACCAAATTTCTAAATAACTTACATCTTCTGCTTCATAAGGGTTGAAGGTTTTAAATGACATTCCCTTTTGAGCAGAAATATGTTTGATTTGTTCAATTCTAATGAAATCAATATTGCCTAAATTGTCTTTGTATTCAATTCCGCCAAAAAGCGGTAAAAGAAACACCTCAGTATTGGATTCAATGAATGTAAAGGTCTTTTGCGAAGGCACTAATAGTAATTCGTTTAAAACTTTCAAGGTGCCAAACGGTTTTCGAGACTCATCTTGGTAGTTTCCAAAATTGAAAGTCGATAAATTTTGAATTCCATCCGATCCAGAAACACCACGTAAATCGGATTTAAAAATTTGTGTAGGTGTTTGTTTGATCATTTTTAGAAACTAATAAATTAAATAAGAGTTTATCCAGCCACATTTATGGTATGAGTTAGAATAAAACCTTCGGAAACACTTCCTGTTACGGTCGACATTTCATTGGCAACACCATCAGAAAATACATTATCGGAGGCATTATAGGTATATCCGGAAAGTCCTTTTGTATAACCATTAGCACTTGATGCATTTACCAAAGCTACAGCACTGCCTGAACCTTCTGGAAATGCAATTTGAGTAACTAATAACGATGTGCCCGAAGCATTGTAAACATGAACGTGTATGTGTGTCGCTCTGCCGCTATACCATCCTGGAAAAATAGACTTAAATTTAACCAGACCATTTGCATCGGTAGTTTGCCTTCCTCTCAAAAAATGTACCGAAGTAAAGTCTGCAGATTGCATAGATGTTCCACCGTACTCAGAATAATAACCATCCTTGTCACAATGCCAAATATCTACAATGGCTCCAGCCAATACAGCACAGTTTGCATTAGTGTTTTTTATAGTGATATTAATGGTAAATGCAACTCCAGTTCTATCACTGACGATGTTTGATGTAACTAATGATCCAGGGGTTTTTGTTGGAAATGGCCCTGCAGTTTCCGATGAGGTAACGGAACATGTGCTACTAGAAGAAGTTTCTCCAGTACTAGTTGCTTGTGTAGTATCAGATGTTGATGATGAACTATCATCATCATTGCTACAAGCTTTAATTACAGGAATAGTCAAAGCTCCCAATCCTACTAGGCCTAATCCTCTTAAAAATTCTTTTCTTTCCATACTAAATACAATTTTAAGGTTGCAGTTGTAAAAGTATTTAAACTCATAAAGGGATTATAATTTATGAGGTAATGCGATGATTTTAAGAGGTAAATAAGTTTTAAATGTGGTCAGATGTGTTATTGTTTATTGAGCAAAGCAAAAAATGTGGTTTCGTAACTCGCGCTTATGGGAATTTCTTCGTTGTTTATGTGAATCATTTTATTTCTGACCTTCTCTATTTTGGATATAGAAACAATAAAAGAACGATGGACTCTTACAAAATCTATTTCAGGTAATTTTTCTAAAATGGCCTTTAATGTCATTCGAGCAACAATTGTCTTTTGATTTTGAATATGGATTTTAAGATAATCATCTAGTCCTTCGATGAATAAAATATCCGAAAGTAAAATTTTTATCAAACTATAATCGGCACGTATAAAAAGATATTGTTGTTCTGGGTTTTGATTTTGTGTTTTCCATTGCGTGTAAGCTTTTTCTACAGCTTGTTCAAATCGTGCAAGCGAAATAGGTTTCAATAAATAATCGGTGGCACTCAATGTAAATCCCTCTACAGCATATTCAGAATAGGCAGTTGTGAATATTACCATCGTTTTGTGTGGTAACTTTTTATAGAAATCAATACCTGAAATAGCTGGCATATTAATGTCTAAAAACAATAAATCGACAGGGTATTTTTTCAAATATTTGAATGCATCTTCCGACTTGGTAAAGGTTTTCTGCAAATCAATAGTGTTTATTTTTTCGCAGAAACTTTGTAAAATATCCAGTGCAGGTGGTTCATCATCAAGAGCAATCGCTTTTATCATGCTACTTTAATTGTTAAGTTTACCAGATATTTTTTTGGATTATCATTAATAGATAAAACATGACTATTGGGATACAAAAGAGAAAGTCTTTCTATCGTGTTTTGTAAGCCAATACCACTATCAGTTTGAACAGATTGTACTTTATTATTTGAAACGAATAAAGTCAAATACTCTCCTTCAATCGTAATTCGAATACAAATTTCGGAATTATCATTTGGATTTACCCCGTGTTTGAAAGCATTTTCAATAAATGAAATTAAAATAAGTGGAGTAATAGCTTTCCCAAACGCATTTCCCTCCATTGTATAATCAACAGCTACGGTATTTCCTAATCTAGTTTTTTGTAATTGTATATAATTGTTGATGTAATTGATTTCTTTATCTAAAGCAATAACATCATCATTAGCATTTGTAATAATATACCGCATCAATTCGGATAATTGTACAACAGCATCGGCGGTTTTGTCATCTTTTTTTATGGCTAATGAATAGATACTGTTCAACGTATTGAATAAAAAGTGTGGGTTAATTTGAGCTTTTAAAAAAGACAATTCTGATTTCATTTTATCTTCTTCTACTTTTCGAAGCCTAATTTTTATAGCAATGAATAAACTTGAAATGACCCCGATAAGATAAACCAAAATAGTATGATTGTATTGGGTAGGAGGCCCTCCAAAATGAACCGAATTGTCTAATCCTGATTGTCGCATTTTGTGAGGCAAAGGAACATTTTGATGATTAAAATGCGTTGGTCTTGGAGGAGGCCTGTCTCCTGTAAATTGTTGTTTCTGATTTCCGAAATCAAGAAAATTATGATCTGGAGTATCAAAAACCTTCGAAATCCAAAGAAAAAACAATAAAAAACAAACGAGAGTAATCACATATGTAATTTGTCTTTCTTTAAAATAAATTTTTGGAATTAGAATGTAATAATTGAAATAGAAGAAGATCAGCAACAAAAAATAAATGAAAAAATAAATCCTATCGTGTGGATTGCTTGCTAATTTAGGCAAACTAAAAATGCTGCCAGTTGTAGTAAAAGCATACGGTAAAAATAGAAATACAAAACACAAGCAAAAATGCATTGCATAAAAGGTAATATTCTTTTTCATAATGAAATTAATTTCTCAAAAGTATGATTATTAAGACTTCTGATGAAATTATTGCGGTAAAATTGAGGATTACTGAGGTAGTTTGAGAAAGGGTAAAATCTTTTCTAGTCATTAGATCAAACAGGAAAGATTTTAAAACAAAAATACCGTCGAAACTAAACGGTATTTTTGTTTTATACTTAGTAACTTTTTGTTCGTGTTTTTTTAAATTCTTTGTTTTTCAATGGTTTGCAATCTTTTATAGATAGATTACTTACATCTTTTAATACAAGTAATTCAGCATTGCTTCCTTTTTGGGCGGCTATGTTTCTCAGTTTTATACCTTTTACGTCGGTCACTATCATTGCTGGACGTGTTTCGTTGCCTAATAAGTAAAGGTTGATATTATTTAATTCTAAATTTTTAGCATGGCGAATAAAAAAACCATAGGCTGGTAATACACCAAATTTTTGTGGTTCAGGATATGCTTTTTCATATTCAGGTACTTCTTTTTGAATATTGGTTACCTGAGAATCGAGTGGGCGATACCAAATGCTGATATTGCTAAGGCGAACATCCTCAATGTCATGACCAGGAATTCCGCTGATAAGAGTCGCAAAACGCGAATCGGCATTGTACACATTTATATTGCTAATATTGATACGTCTTAAAGTGCCTACTGGTGTGCCTTCTGGAGCTCGCATGCGTGCTCCTAATCGTAAGAAAATAGGGGAATTTATAATATCTCGCATGGTGATGTTGGTAATCGTTACATCTTCTAATACAGCACCATCAACTGTTTCAAGTGCCAGTCCACGGCAATATTCAAAAACACAATTACTGATGGTGATGTTTTTAAAACCGCCATTAGATTCTGTTCCAAACTTAATGCGTCCAGTAGGTCCTTCTTTGTCAGGTACTAAATTTGCTTCATTTCGTTGGTAGGTACCATTGTAAAAAGTGCCGCGGTCAAAGCCGCTTACGCTACAATTGGTGATGGTTACATTTTCTGTTGGACGATTGAACCCCAGAGCAAAAGAGCTTTTGAGGCAAATACCATCATCCCATGGAGAATTGACACTACAGTTAGATATGCGAACATTTTTGCAACAGTCAATGTCCATTCCATCTCGGTTGGTGTCAATTTTAAGATTATCAATGGTTAGATTGTCCACACCAGTAGCAAGTATCCCAAAATGCCCGCCATAAAGTATGGTGAAATCTTTCAATATTACATTTCGGCAAAGCTTTAACGCAATAGCTTTGTTTCCAATTGGGGCTTTATAAGGTCCTCCTCTTGTTAATCCTTTTCCATAAATTTTTCCTGGTCCGAGGATTGATATGTCTTCCAGATTTTCGCCCCATATTAGGCTATTATGCCAGTGACTATGTCCAAAATCTTGAAAGCTATCATTTGAGGCAGGTTCTGGTGAGTCATAACCTATATCGCCAGAAGGTGAAGCTGCCAAAATTGTAGCCCCTTGATCTAAATAAAGTGAAATATGGCTTTGAAGGCGAATAGAATAACTAAGGTAAGTGCCAGCGGGAAAATAAACGGTACCGCCACCTGCTTTTACTGCTGCAATAATGGTCTTGTTGATAGCTTCTGTGTCAAGTGTCTTGCTATCACCAGTGGCACCAAATGTCTTAACATTGAAAATTGTTTCTGGCATAGCCTGAATAGTACTGAAGCTAAAAAGACACAAGCAACAGCAAAATTTGTAGCGAAATAGAAATAACTTGATTAAGTTGGTAAAGCTTTTCATTTGGATAATAATACTAAAATTTTTTTTTGACAAGATGCAAATTTAGTATGAATTTTTTATCCTGTACCGTCATGTAGTGAAGATCTGTTTTGGTATAAACTTTTGTATTAGAATTAATCGCCTAAAAAAAAAGCAACTCGATTGAGTTGCTTTTTGATAAGTTTTTTTTCTATTATTTAAAATTGAAACCGATAATAGCTCCAAGTCCAAATTGATAAGAATAGGCGTAATCCTGTACGGCTACAGGTCCCCAGTAACCCCAGTAAGTGTCTGTACCTGCAGGAGCAACTGTTGATATAAGATTAGCTTGAAGACTTACAGAAACAATAGAAGCAGTTTTTATTTTAACCCCAGCTTTGATTTCCCAAGCAAAGTTGGTGTCGCTTCCTCCAAATGGTCCTTCAGTAATTGACATACCAAGACCTCCTCCTACGTAAGGAACCGCATTGTTTCCATTGTCAAAATAATGATTACCACCTACTAAAATATAGTTGAATGCTCCGTCACCATTAACGTCGTTAGCAACACCTGGTACATCAATATCCATTGAAGTATCTAGTCTTAAATATTTAAGCTCGATAGATGTTGATTTTTGAGGGAAAAACTCTAATCCAGCACCATAAGTAAAGCCATCGCCAACTTTAATGTGACCATAATCAAAGTTAACGTTGTTTGAGAATGTATAAGTTCCATGAACATCAAGTACCACTGAGCCTCTATCTTGAGCTATCATACTTGCTGAAAATAAAAAAGCGATTAGTAATAAACTGTAATTTTTCATAATTTTTGTCTGTTTTTAGTTTACAACAAATATAAATAAAAAATTAAAATTATTACAAAATATGTGTTAAAAATGCTGGCTTGAGCTAATGAATGCTTTTATTTGTTAGGGAGTTATGCGTCGTTCTTATTTTTTAATTTTGCTGATAAAATAACACTTCCTACTTTTTCATTGACGAAATTAAATGCTATTGCTTTTTTTTAAAATTGAATCCCACAATAGCTCCTAAGCCAAATTGAAATGAAGTTCCGTAATTTGGACCTGTATTGGGTACCCAATATCCTCCAATGTTACTGCCGTAGTCAGTATTTATAAATATTGATTTTATTGAAGCCTGAAGATTTAGAGAAACTATCGATGCAGTTTTTATTTTCACTCCTCCTTTAATTTCACAAGCAAAGTCTGTTTCATTATCTTGATTTGGGGTTTCGAGTATGGCTATTCCAATTCCAGCTCCTAAATATGGTGTTAGCTTGTTTCCTTTGTCAAAATAATGATTTCCACCCACTAGAATGTAATTGATTGCTACTTTGTCATCATAGCCAATTTTGTCACCATTTGATTTATAAACTGATATTGAGGTGTCTAGTCTTAAATATTTAATTTCGATGGATGAGGATTTTAAAGGGAAAAACTCTAATCCAATTCCATATTCAAAACCTTCTTCTATGTTAGCGTGGCCATAATCAAAGTTTACTCTGTCAGAAAAAGTATAATTACCATAAAGGTTTGCTACAAAAGCTCCTTTATCTTGAGCAATTGTGATAGTTGTAAATAATAAAAATAATAATAGGTGATAAATTTTTTTCATGTTTTTAAATTTAATTTATTTGTAGTAAATATATTAAATAAGTTAAACATAAAACTAATCTTACCCTAAGTAATATTCTTTAAATTTTTTAGACTTAATATGGAGTTATCCTAATCAATCGTCATTTCTGGAATTTCGCCTTCTATGATTAAGCTAGCTTCGGTAGAGGCTACAATATGCTCCACAGTTACTCCCGGAGCGCGTTCTAAGAGTTTAAAACCAAGGGGAGTAATTTCTAAAACGGCTAATTCGGTTACTACTTTTTTCACACAGCCAACACCTGTTAAGGGTAATGTACATTTTTTAAGAATTTTAGATTCTCCAGCTTTATTAACATGCATCATTGCTACAATGATATTCTCTGCTGAAGCAACTAAGTCCATGGCTCCGCCCATTCCTTTGACCATTTTTCCTGGTATTTTCCAATTGGCAATATCTCCATTCTCTGAAACTTCCATTGCGCCCAAAATAGTTAGATCAACATGTTGTCCTCGGATCATTCCAAAACTAGTAGCCGAATCAAAAAAGGAAGCTCCAGGCAAGGTTGTTATAGTTTGTTTTCCTGCATTGATGATATCAGCATCTTCATCTCCTTCAAAAGGGAAAGGTCCCATGCCTAAAACTCCATTTTCGCTTTGGAATTCGATATCAATTCCTTTTGGAATATAATTTGCAACTAAAGTTGGTATTCCGATGCCTAGATTTACGAAATATCGGTCTTTTAATTCTTGAGCAATTCGTTTTGCGATTCCTTCTTTTGTTAACATAATTCTAAATGTGTCAATTAGTTAATATGATAAGTGGATAATTAAAACGCATTATCTAATTGTCACATTATCTAAATTATCTAATTTCTTTGTTTTACTGTACGTTGTTCAATTCTTTTTTCGAATTTTTCCCCTTGAAAAATGCGTTGTACCAAAATACCAGGGACATGGATTTGGTTTGGATCTAATGTTCCTGCTTCGACCAGCTCTTCTACTTCGGCGACGGTGATTTTGGCAGCACCACACATACAAGGATTGAAGTTTCTTGCAGTTCCTTTAAAAATTAGATTTCCAGCCGTATCTCCTTTCCAAGCTTTTACAATAGCAAAATCCGCTTTGAAAGCATGTTCCATAATGTGCATTTTACCGTTAAATTCACGAACCTCTTTTCCTTCGGCAATTTCAGTGCCATAACCAGCAGGTGTGAAAAAGGCAGGAATACCTGCTTGAGCAGCACGACATCTTTCAGCTAAAGTTCCTTGCGGGATTAAATCTACTTCGAGTTCTCCTGAAAGCATTTGACGTTCAAATTCGGCATTTTCTCCCACATAAGAAGAAATCATTTTTTTGATTTGTTTTTTTTGCAAAAGTAAACCTAGTCCAAAATCATCAACCCCAGCATTGTTTGAAATACAGGTTAATTGTTGCGTTTCTTTTTGAACTAATTCGGCAATGGAGTTTTCGGGTATACCACAAAGCCCAAAGCCACCGAACATAAGTGTCATTCCATTTTCAACTCCTTCAAGTGCTTCCTGAACGGTATTTATTTTTTTGTTAATCATAGTAATTACTTTGATGCGATATCTGTTTTCTACAATTTTTGATGTTTTTTTGCTTTTTGTTAAGTATAATTATTTTAACTGTAGATAAATCAATATCAATTAAAATAAATCTAGTAAACAAATTTAACGAAATAATCATATTAGTTTATTTCTAATTTATAAATAAAGGAAGCTACTTTTTTATAAATCGTTGTAAGGATAGGGTATGTTTAAATTATGCAAAAAGGGACTGTCTTTTGGACAGCCCCTTTTGTAGAAAGTTATTGGTACATTTTATAATTTAACGGTGACTCCAAATTTTGCACCGCTAGTTCCTGTATTTCCACCTAGTTCTAAATTGATACCAAATCTATCATTAAAGAAATAACGGCCACCAACTTGTAACCCAAGACCTAAAGACGTATTGTCTGGATGTGGATTGCCATCGTAATCATCATAATCCCAAATGTAATAAGTTAAACTTGCTCCAGCGTAGAAGTCAAATTTACTTGGCATATGTAATATTCTATTGAAATGATAATTTCCATTAGCTCCAATTCCAATTGCGGATGAATTATAGTGGTATGTATTGTTGTTGTAATGATAAGGGTCATCATCTGTTTGAAATGAGAGTTGACCTCCAAGAGTCCAATCTCTTGCAATTCCATAATCAAGACCTACATAAACTGGGACTCCCCAACCAGATAATCCAACACCAGCGTTAAGTTGAACGCCACCCTCCTCTAAAGGACTTTGAGCAAAAATGCCATTTGATATGAAACCAAATGCAATAATTAAAATAAGTTTTTTCATGAGTTTTTTTTATTAGAACGTAAAATTATAATTTTAATTATGTTTTATTTTACGTTTAGTTGTGAAATATTTGGGCGATTCAATCTTTTAAAATACTCGTTATAAGTTTGTATTTTTAATTTATATAATTTCCAGATTTTCGCTAAAAAGGCTCTTTTATTGAATGGTTGTTTAATGAAAAAAAACAGTTGTCATTTAGATTATTAACTCAATATGAGTTTCAAATGAAAGTTTTTTTATTGGTCTAAGAATGTAGAATTTCTTAATTTGGAGTGTAGTCGTTATCCAAATATAATCGTAGGATTGTTGTTGTTTGATGTTCTTTTGAAAGAATTAAAAAACCATTTTTTTATTTATATATTTTCTTTTAGTCGTTTTTTGGCGCTTTGAAAGTTAGCTTTAAGCAGATAAAACCAAAAGTTCCCGATATAAAAGAAGCAATTAGAATAGCAATTTTAGAGTAGGTTATGACTTCTTCACCATCATTTTTAAAAGCCAATAAAGTTATAAAAATGGACATGGTAAATCCAATTCCGCCTAGCATTCCTGCTCCCAAAATATTTTTCCATTTTAAGTCTTTTGGCAGTGTGCAAATTCCAATGCTTACAGCAAGAAATGAAAAAAGAAAAATTCCTAATGGTTTTCCTACAACAAGTCCAAGTATGATTCCAATAGAGTTTAAATGAATTAATCCTTCGTGCCAGTTGGTGTTTATAGCAATACAGGTATTGGCAATGGCAAATAACGGGAGAATAATAAAGGCTACTGGTTTGTGTAAAAAGTGCTGTAATCGGTACGATGAGGTTTTTTTTCCACCATCTCCAAATGGAATTACAAATGCCAGCAAAACACCAGTTATAGTTGCATGTACTCCAGAATTCAACATAAAATACCAAATAAAAACACCGCCAATTAGATAAGGGATTAAATTATGAACTTTGCGTCTATTCAAGATGAATAAGAAACCCATTATGGCAAAAGCAATTAACAAATTGTTATAAGCAATTGTTTCGGTGTAAAATAAAGCAATAACAAGTATTGCACCTAAATCATCGATAACGGCAAGAGCTGTTAAAAATATTTTTAAGGAAGCTGGGATTCTGTCGCCTAATAAAGATAAAACACCAATGGCAAAAGCAATATCGGTTGCCATAGGGATTCCAGCTCCGTTTTGTGTAATCGTTCCATAATTTAACGCTAGAAAAATCCCGGCGGGTACAATCATTCCTCCCAATGCTCCAAAAATTGGAAGTGCAGCATTTTTGATATTAGCTAATTCACCATGATACATTTCCCGTTCCAATTCTAATCCAATCATTAAAAAGAAAATGGTCATTAATCCGTCATTAATCCAATGAGTAATGGAGTGATGTCCAATTTCGGTGTTCCAAAAAGCAATATATTCAGTTTGAATTTGAGAATTAGCTAGTGATAATGAAATTATGGTTACAAAAAGTAGCAATATACCGCCTGCTTTTTCACTTTTAAAAAATTCGGTAAATGTATTTGTTAATCTCATTTTTGTATTAGGATTAAATAGGAATGGCTAATTTAAGCATTTGTAAATTAATTTAGGTTGAAAGTCTAAACCGTAATTTTTTAATTAATTTTGAAATCTTAATTTATTTATACCTATCATGGACATTAAAATTCTTCATATCGACAGCAATAATCCTTTGCTTTGGGAGCAATTGGAACAAGCTGGTTTTATAAATCATGCCGATTTTACTTCTTCTAAAGAAGAAATTGAAGCTAAAATTCAAGATTATCAGGGCATTGTTATTCGAAGCCGATTTAAAATCGACAAACAGTTTTTGGACAAAGCTACCAATTTGCAATTCATAGCAAGGGTAGGAGCGGGCTTAGAAAGTATTGATTGCGATTATGCGACTTCCAAAAATGTGGCTCTCATTGCTGCACCTGAAGGAAATTGTAATGCGGTAGGTGAACATACTCTAGGGATGATTTTATCTCTTTTTAATAAATTGAATATAGCAGATAGCGAAATTCGTTCTGGTGAATGGAACCGAGAAAAAAATCGCGGTTACGAACTAGACGGCAAAACAGTTGGTATCATCGGATACGGAAATATGGGAAAAGCATTTTCTAAAAAACTTCGAGGTTTTGATGTCGAAGTGTTGTGTTATGATATTAAAGAAAATGTGGGCGACGCCAATGCTAGGCAGGTTTCATTAGAAGTACTACAACAAAAAACAGATGTATTGAGTTTGCACATTCCATGGACACCTGAAACGGACAAAATGGTAGATTCGGATTTTATTAATGCTTTCGCAAAAAACATTTGGATTATTAATACCTCAAGAGGGAAAAATATAGTAACCGCCGATTTAGTTCATGCGATGGAATCGGGAAAAGTACTTGGTGCTGGTTTAGATGTTTTGGAATACGAGAAGCTGTCTTTTGAAAATCTTTTTCAAGACAAAAACACGCCAGAAGCTTTTCAGTATTTATTGGATGGGCGAAAAGTGATATTAACGCCACACATTGCAGGCTGGACTTATGAAAGCCATGAGCGATTGGCGCAAGTGATTGTGGATAAAATTAAAGCTTTGTATGGTAAAAAATAAGTGTGTAAGATTTTAATTGTTTAAAAAACAGAATTTTATGATATTTTTTATAATTTAGTCCAATGACAAACAAATTCTAAATTATGGAAAATAAACCAGAAGAAACTTGGAATATTCCTAAGAATCCAATTCCAATATTCAAAGTAGATCCAGTAGTGGTGTTAATTTTGAGCTTTTTAACCTGTGGGCTGTATTTAATCTATTGGAATTTAAAAGTATCCGAAGTGTTGAATGCAGTATCCGAAAGAGAAATTATTTCGAGTCCTATAGCTATTTTTGCTGGTTGTTGCTATCCGATAAATGGTTATTTCTTTTATTTAGCAGGAAAAGATGGTTTGCCTGCTACTCAAAGAAGACTTGGTTTGCCTGTTAAAGATGATTCATTGCTTTATTTGATCTTAGGGTTGGTTTTTCCAATGATTGCAGCGATGATAATGCAAAGCGAAATTAATAAGCTGTATTAATAAAAGAATGAAACGACAACGTAAAATACTCGGAATTATAGGGGCTTTAATAACCCTTATAATTCCATTTTTTTTAATGTTGCATAATCAGAATAATCATCTTGAAACGGATCAGTCCTTATGTCCTTTCAAAATGCTTACTGGTTTCCCTTGTCCAGGTTGCGGAATAACAAAGTCACTAGTTTATTTCTATGAAGGCGATCTCTATAAAAGTTTGTATTACCATATTTTAGGACCATTTGTAGTTGTTTTTTGTATAGTAACAATACTTGTTTTAGTAACTGAATTAATCACCAAAAAAGAATATTTCAATGGAATTTTGTATAATAAAAAATTGGCTTACGTTCTAGCTTGTTTTTTGATTTGCTATCAAATAGTGAGAATTACTTATTTTGTTGAAAGCCACACATTTGATTCTATTTTAAAAGAATCTATTTGGAAATAAAAAATCCCGAAACTTTCGGGATTTTTTATGCGTATGAGTGAGATTTTAGTCTTGTTCTTGCTCTTCTTTATCATTCAATTTGCGTTCTAATTCCGCTTGGAATTCTTCCATAACTGGTTTCATAGTGCTTTCTGGAATATCTGCAATTCGTATGTACATCAGTCCATCTATGGCATTATTGAATAACGGATCAACATTAAATGCAACCAATTTTGCGTTTTGTTTGATGTATTTTTTAATCAGTACAGGAAGTCTCAAAATCCCTGGTTCTAATTCATCAATAAGTTTATCAAATTTATTTAAATCAGATTCAGCTTCATCAAAAATAAAGTCCTTATCTGCATCTTTTAATTTTACCTTAAACTCTTTTTTCGGGTGAACGTATTGTGCAATATATGGGTCGTAATAATGCGATTTCATAAACTCAATCATCAATGATTTTGAGAAATCCGAAAATTGATTACTAATACTCACACCACCTAATAAATATTTATGTTCAGGATAATGTAAAGTAGTGTGTATGATTCCTCTCCATAATAAGAACAGAGGCATTGGCTTTTGTTGGTAATCTTTGATGATAAAGGCTCTACCCATGTCGATAGATTTGCTCATCATATCGTGTAATTCTGGTTCAAAACGGAATAAACCATTCAAATAAAAGCCTTCAATACCGTATTTTGGAAAAATTTCTGATCCCAATCCCATGCGATATGCTCCTGCGATTTGTTTGGTCTCATCATCCCACAAAAAAAGATGACGGTAATATTGATCGTATTTATCGATGTCAATAGATTCGTTTGTTCCTTCGCCTACTTCTCTAAAAGTAATTTCACGTAAACGTCCTATTTCATGAAGGATATTTGGAATGTGTTTGGCTTCTGCGAAAAAGACTTCGTAGTTTTTGCTTTGCAAAAGGCGAAGATCTGCTGTTCTCAAAGCTTCAACCTCGGCAATCATCTTTTCGGTGCTTGCTGGGGTAACAATTTTCTTTGGAGCTTTAGTTGGTTTTAAACTAGCGGTATTCAAAAAATTATTTTCTTTTTCAAAAGGATTGGCTAGCATATAGGTTTTCTTTCTCAAGAATTCCGTGTATTCTTCAATAGATGTGTATTCATTTTGTTCGGCAACCGAAATAGGTTTTCCAACACGTACTTTGATAATACGGTCCTTTTGAGTCAGTAATTCCGAAGGAAGTTTCGCTGTTCTAAGGGTGTCACTTATTTTAGATAAAAAATAAAATAAACGACTGTTTTTGGCATGGAAATAAATAGGAACTACAGGAACTTGTGCTTTTCGAATCACTTTTATAGCACCTTCTTCCCAAGCTTTATCAACTACAAATTTCCCGTCTTTATAGGTTGAAACTTCTCCGGCTGGGAACATACCCAAAGGTTTTCCATCTCTAAGATGACGTAACGTTTCCTTAATTCCTACCACGCTAGACTTGGCGTCTTTGTGGTTTTCAAAAGGATTTACAGGCATTATATACGGTTTCATTGGATCGATACGATGCAATAAAAAATTCGCTATAATTTTGAAATTAGGTTCTCTCTCAAGCATCAATTTCAATAACAAAATACCATCAATTCCTCCAAGCGGATGATTCGAAATAGTGATATAAGCACCATCTTTTGGTAAACGTTTAAAATCTTCTTCGGGAATTTCAAATTTAATTTGAAACTCATCCAATATGGCATTCAAGAACGGCAACTCCTTTAAGTGCTTGTTCCTGTCGTATATTTTGTTTAATGTCGAAATCTTTAAAACTTTCATCAACAACCAGCCAGAAAAAGTACCGAAAACCCCGTACTTATCAGTGTTTATTGTCTTTGCAACTTCTTTCGCGGTAACTAAACCCATTTATTTTTTCTTTTTTGAGCAAGACGCAAAGATAGCAAAATAGTCCATTTTTTATGTTTTTTTTTGAATCAATCTTTCTGCTTTTTACTACTTTTGGATTCCAGAATAAAATAATAATCTGATGGTGTGATTGAAAATAGGGAAGATGAACCTTCTAATCTAGTCAAAAATATTTCGGATATAAAACTAAAGCTAACTAATGAAGATAATATCGTACAACGTAAACGGAATTCGTGCCGCAATCACCAAAGGATTTATTGAATGGCTTCAACATGCCAATCCAGATGTTATTTGTTTACAGGAAATCAAAGCTACCGAAGAACAAATCCCTGTTGCCGACATTACGGCTGCGGGTTATCCTTATCAATACTATTATCCAGCTACCAAAAAAGGCTATAGTGGCGTTGCCATTCTTTCAAAAATTAAGCCCAACAATATAGTATACGGAACAGGAATTCAGCATATGGATTTTGAAGGACGAAATCTTCGAGCCGATTTTGATGACTGCTCTGTAATGAGTTTGTACTTGCCTTCGGGAACTAATATCGATCGTTTAAGTCATAAGTTCATGTTCATGGATGACTTTCAAAACTACATTGATATACTCAAAACAACCATTCCTAATCTTATCATTTGTGGGGATTACAACATTTGTCATGAAGCGATTGACATTCACGATCCGATTCGAAACAAAACCGTATCAGGCTTTCTACCTGAAGAGCGAGCGTGGCTGGATAAATTCATGAAATCTGGTTTTGTTGATAGTTTTCGTCATTTCAATTCCGAGCCGCACCAATATTCATGGTGGAGCTATCGCGCTGGAGCTCGTGGGAATAACAAAGGTTGGCGCATCGATTACAATTTAGTGAGCGACTCTTTAAAACATAAACTCAAAAGAGCCGTTATACTACCAGATGCTGTGCATTCTGATCACTGCCCGGTTTTGGTAGAAATAGAATAGGAGAATTTCAATAGCAATGACAATATCAATATCAATATCAATTGCAAATAATAAAGTAATGAAAATTTTAAGGAGCTAATCCCGCTATTCGTTTCAATCTCCCGAAGAAAAATCGGGAGGATTTTCACTGCTATCGGGGCTAGGGCCTTACGTTTTTAAAGAACTTTTGATTAATACCACAATAAATAATAAAACGTAACAAAAATGATTAAAAAAATTTCCATCGGACTTTTAGTTTTAGCATTGTCAACTTCTTGTGTTTCCAAGAAAATCTACAATGATCTTGAAACCAAATTTGCCGATTTAAAAAAAGAAAACAGAAATATTTCAGATGAGAATGCTGCTCTTTTGGCTTCCAAAAAACAATTAGAATCCGAAAAAACTGCTTTACAATCCAAATTGGATGATACCAACGCCAACTTAGCGAAAGTTCAGGCTGATTATGAAGCTGCCAAAAACAAAATGAAAGTGATGCAGGATTCGTACGCTGCTTTAGAAAAAAATAGCAACGAATCATTGGAGGCCAACATGAAAAAAAATCGTGATCTATTGGCACAACTAGATGCAAAAGCAAAAGCTTTGGCACAAGAACAAGAAAAACTGAATGCAAGCAGTCAACGCTTAAAAGAATTGGAAGATCTTATCGCGGCGAAAGAAGCTAGCATGAAAAAACTAAAAGAAACGCTTTCTAAAGCGCTAAATGGTTTTGAAGGCAAAGGTTTGACAGTAGAACAAAAAAACGGAAAAGTATATGTTTCTATGGAAAACAAATTGCTTTTCAATTCCGGAAGTTGGGCCGTAGGTTCTGAAGGTAAAAAAGCGGTTGTTGAAGTAGGTAAAGTATTGGGCGATAATCCTGATATCTCTGTATTGATAGAAGGACACACTGATAATGATCCATATGAAGGTTCTGGACCAATTGCTGACAACTGGGATCTTTCAACTAAAAGAGCTACAGCTATTGTTACAATTTTGGGTGAAAACAAAAAAGTAAACAAACAAAATCTTACCGCAGCAGGAAGAAGTGAATATTCTCCATTAGCACCTAATACATCTGCAGAAGGAAAAGCAAAAAATCGTAGAATCGAAATTATTCTAACTCCAAAATTGGACGAAATTTCAAAAATGTTGAATGAGTTTTAGGAGGAAGATGCTAAGACTCTAAGATACTGAGATTCTAAGTTGAAAAGGTTCACGTGAAAACGTTGAACCTTTTTTGTTAAACCCAAAATCCATATTCTGACTATGGCGTTTAAAAAAAACAATAAAAAATCCGCGCAAATCTGTTCGATCCGTTAAATCTGTGGCCCATTTCGCAATCAAAGTTAAAATTAATCGTAGCCAATCCATAATCGATAAACTAATTTTTATCTTTGCTTTCAAACAAAACTTAGCAACTTAGTTTCTTAGAATCTTAGCCACTTAAAAAAATGAAATACACCACTTTACCGAATACCGATATCAAAGTCAGCAAAATATGTCTGGGGACGATGACTTTTGGACAGCAAAACACAGAATCCGAAGGACATGCCCAAATGGATTACGCTCTCGACAATGGAGTGAATTTCTTTGACACGGCCGAAATGTATTCTATTCCAAGCAGAGAAGAAACCTACGGAAGCACTGAGAAAATCATTGGTACCTGGTTCAAAAAAACTGGAAAAAGAGAAGAAGTAGTTTTAGCTTCCAAAATTGCTGGACCGAATCCACTTTTTGGCTACATGCGCGACAAACTGGATTTTTCTCCTGCTAGTATTCAATATGCTTTAGACAAGAGTTTGCAGCGTCTGCAAACCGATTATTTGGATATTTATCAATTGCATTGGCCAGAACGTAAAACCAATTGCTTTGGACAACGAGGTCTTAAAATTCAAGAAGATGCTTGGCAAGATAATATCCATGAAGTTCTGGAAACATTAGATGGCTTAGTGAAAGCGGGGAAAATCAAACATATTGGAGTTTCTAATGAAAATCCATGGGGAGTGATGCGTTTTCTTGAAGAGAGTAAGTACCATAATTTGCCAAGAATCAAAACCATTCAAAATCCATATTCTTTATTGAACCGTCTTTTCGAAAATGCTTCAGCCGAAGTTTCCCTTCGCGAGAATGTGGGATTATTGGCGTATTCGCCATTGGCTTTTGGAGTTTTATCAGGTAAATTTTTGACAGGGGAAAGTCATCCTAATGCAAGACTGAGTTTGTTTCCGCAATATGCAAGATACAGCAGTGCAAAATCAACAGAAGCTACCAAACTATACCAAAAAGTAGCGCACAAACACGGATTAACATTAACACAATTGGCTTTGGCATTTGTACAGCAGCAGTCTTTTGTAACGAGTTCAATTATCGGAGCGACTACAATGGAACAGCTCAAAGAGAATATTGATACGATTACAGTTTCTCTTTCAGGAGAAATTTTAAAAGAAATTGATGCTATTCAGGCGGTTATTCCTGATCCAGCACCGTAATTCAAATATCATCAAATAAACAAAAGCCACCATAAATTTAATTTTTTGGTGGCTTTTTTTAAATAATTTAACCTAATTTTCTTTTTGAAAATAGATTTCGTGGTCTTTAATACCGAAGGGAAAGTATAGCTTTCTATTTGAAACAATAATTCTACCTTTTGGTATTTCTATGTTTTGTATCATCTTTTTTAATTGATTTGTAATTTCAGCAGGCGCTGTAGAATACAATTCAATAGACTTTATTTTTTGGTTATTATCCATTTCCAATGTTACTAAAAACCAATTGTTTGGTGCAGAATTTTTTAATTCTGAATTGTTGAAATTTAGTTTTATACTATTGTAAAATTTGCTATTGGTGATGTCCATAGTAGCGGGATTACAATAAACGGAGCGGATTAAGGACAAATCCTCAACGAAAAGATTTCCCGTAAAAGAAGTTAGGTAATTGTTGCTATAGAAACTATCTGCAATAGTAGAAACATGAGAATAAGAAATTCCTTTTGTAAATTTTCCGTTTGAGAAAGACTCTGTACACATTTTCATTGGTACAAGCTGCTTTTTGAAAGCTTGATTTGGAGAATTAGGGGCTACCACAAGTGATTGGTGTCCCATAGTTTCTATTTCCCAAGAGCCGTCGGGCAGTCCATTGACAACTGCTCCTTCAATTTTATTTAAATTTGTTGATTGGACTAAAGGAAGTTCATCTTTAAAAAAACCATTGCCATCTTTAACTTTTTGATTTTCTTTTTTATCGTAAAATTCTATTAAATATTCTTGTCCATTTTTATATTCTACTTTTTTATATACATTTCCTTTTGGATAGTAAAACTGCCAAATACCAACACGTTTGTCCATTTGATATTCTCCAGTAATTGCAACTTTTCCATTTTTATGATACCAAGTAAAAGAACCATTTCTTTGAGCATCTTTATAACGACCTTTTAAAAAGAGTTTGTCATTTTTATAAAAGACGTTAATGCTATCTAGAAAACAGAATTTTTCTTTGTCAAATTTGGCAATCATATAATAATCGGCACAATCATTATCTTCTAGTTTAAAAAAAGAACTTAAATAAAGTTTTAAATTGTCGTTAGGGCCAATTTCAACAGCATGATTAAAAGTTTTGAATTTTTGTGCTTGGATTGCTATGTTAAAAAATAATAAGGTAAATAATAATAGCTTTTTCATTTTTAGATTTCTGATTTTTAATAAAAAATTTAGCCAAAAATACTACAAAAAGTGTTACGCTCAATAAACTATAAAGGCTTAACTAAAAGAAAATGCTACCCCAATTGATGTCGTTTATTAGATTAAATTTTTAAAAGAAATTGATGCAATTCAGGCTATTATCCCTGATCCTGCACCTTAATCATAATAAAAATAAACACAAAACCCTGTCAGAATTTAAAACTCTGACAGGGTTTTGTGTTTATGCATTACATTCAAATTATTCGATAATCAGTCTATAGCTCGACATATGACCCTCTTCATTTTTGACGGTTACGATATAAAAGCCTTTGGAAAAATTATCTATTTTGACAATGTTTATGTCTTTGTTTTCCATTTTTTTCTTCAACAGCATTTTACCTTCTAAATCAAAAAGTGTGACTTCAGTAGGATAATTTTTGCTTGATTTTTGGACAATAATTTCGGAATTAGCCGGATTGGGATAAATTATAAATTGTGTTTTGTCAAAAGTATTGATGCCTAGCGAAGTATCAATAATTTTGAAAACAGTGCCGTTATTGATGGCAGCAACGTACAACTCTCCATTTACATCCTCGCCAAAAGTTGCAAAATTATTTCCTGTAAATTCTTGGGAATAGGTCAGTGTTCCGCCGGAAGTCATCATTCCAATTAAAGGTTTGCAATAATCAGTAAAGAAATACAGCCCTTTAAAATTAGGATAAACTGTTCCGTTATATACATATCCACCAGTTATGGAACAGGCTCCAGTCGAATGGTTTATAGTTTTTAATGGGGATTTTGTAGATGCTTGCGATGGACAGCCTGTAGTGTTATAAGGAGTATCTCCTTCGTAACAGCGCCAGCCATAGTTCAATCCGGCTTGTGTAGCTGGAGCAGTGTTAATTTCTTCAATGGCACCTTGCCCTACGTCGGCAATCCATAGATTTCCCAGTGTTTTGTCAAAGGAGAATTTCCAAGGATTTCGAAGTCCAATTGCCCAAATTTCATCGGCGCCTGCAATTCCTACATAAGGATTATCAGCAGGAATGCCGTATGGAGTCCCCGAATTCACATCTATTCTAAGCATTTTGCCTAATAATTCATTAGTGTTTTGTGCTCTGTTTTGAGGGTCACCCCCACTACCTCCGTCTCCCATACCAATATAGAGATAACCATCCGGGCCAAATTTTAAGGAGCCCCCATTATGGTTGGTATAGGGTTGGGCAATGGTCAGAAGAATGTTTGCGCTTGAAGTATTAGCAATATTGGGATTTCCTGAACTTACAGTGTACCTTGCAATTACGGTATTCCCAGCTAAATTTGTATAGTTGATGTAGAAAAAGCCGTTAGAGACATAATTGGGATGAAAAGCCAGACCTAATAAGCCCTGTTCTCCGCTATTGGCTATTAGAGTTGAAATATTTAAAAAAGGACTTGAATTGACAGTCCCATCGGTATTTAAAATTTTTATGATTCCACCTTGTTCGACAACAAACAAACGACTGTCGCCGGCATTTACAATTTCTAAGGGGCTTGTAAAGCCACTCGCAAAAGATTGTAGTCCTATAGTTTGGGAATAGGAAAAACTAAAACTATATAACGTGAATGACAATAAAGCTATTATTTTCATAATCGACTAGTTTTTAAAGTAAACGCTAATTTACAAATAAAAACTATTGTATAAACACATAACTTATTGTTTGTTAGTGAAGTAAGTGCTTTTTTATCTGGATTATTTATGCCTAACAGAAAATTAAAAATCAAACTCTTCCATTACTTTCAAAGAATCAACTACAGTTGTATCTTTTACTTTGATGTTCAATAACGAATGCGCACGTCCGGTAAGCGTTATTGATGATGATAAACCGACTGTATCCTCAGGAACTAATAAACCACGACGGAACATAAGATTTCTCAAGAACTTCTGCTGCTGTGTTGCATACGATTTTTGTAAACCTTGTTGGTCAAACTGCCACATGAATTTCTTTGGTTTTGGAATTATTGTTGCCAAGTACAAACATTCGTTTACATTTAAGTCGGCAGGTCTTTTTTGGAAATAGAATTGTGCAGCTTCACCAATTCCATATACATTTGGTCCCCATTCGATAATATTGAAATATACTTCCAGCATACGTTGTTTGCTGGTAATTCTATTGTTTTCGATAATGTAAACCAAAAGAATCTCTTCGAGTTTTCTAGATAATGTTTTTTCTCTAGTTAGGAATACATTTTTAACCAATTGCATGCTTATGGTACTTGCACCACGAGAGAATTTTTTGGTACGTATGTTTTTAAGAATCGACTGTTTGAAGGCTTCGTTTATAAATCCATGGTGGGACATAAAAGAAGGGTCTTCGGACGTTAGGACACATTTTTGTAAATAAGGTGATATTTGATCTAAAGGAGTGTAATTAGGATTGCTTGCTCCAACAAAAACTGGACGCTGTAATACACCTTTATCGATTGCTCTATAGGTGAATTCTCCATTTAATTTACCCAAATCTATATTGCCGTACTTGGTAATTTTTAGATTGTCTTTGTTGATATTGCTTTTAAAAACAATGGTATTTGGTTTGTTTTTATTGAACATAAAATCCAATTTATAATCAAAATTACCGGTGGCTTCCATACCTTGAAAATGGGTAAATAACCCATCAGGAAGAGAACTTATAAAGTTCTGAGCTTTCATTTTTGGAATATTTACTTTGAATTTATAAACGGTATCTTTCTCAGTGTTATAAGATAGGTAAGGATGTAATTTGATTTTATTGAATTGAAAAGTAGAGCTGCTATCAATCGAAATAAAGTCGGAACCCAATAAGAAACGATAATCAAATCGTGCATTTTTGATGCTAACATCTTTATTCGCAATTCTTTTATGGTTTATTTTTAAGTTGGCAATTGAGCTATAACCATCAAAATGCAATTCGCCGCCACTCATGTCAATGTTTTGAATGTTGAATCGAATAGAGTCAAAACTCATTTTTAGATTGTAACGTTCATCGAAATAAGGAACTTTAATAGCTCCTGTATCAATATTAAAAAATCGTAGATCTCCTTTTTTATTTCTTGGATCTGCAATTCCGTTAATTCTCCATTTTTGCGCAAACGTATTGGTTTGAACATCGATGGATGATTCTAATTTGGTTTCGAATAGAGTTAGTTTTTTAAAATTTACTGTGGCTTTTTTGCCATTATCATCGATTTTGAAAACTAAATTTTCAAGTGTCATATCCGTTGGAACCAAATTAAGTACTTTGGATATTATGCGATAAGCAAATTCTGCGTAATCTCTTTTTTTAGTTGTTTTGGGTTCGTTTTTGTCTCTTTTCAAAAATGCACCAAAGTTTTTGATCTTTCCTTTTTTGGTCAATTGAACATAACCATTTTTTATTTCAAGAGTGCCAAGTTGTACTTCACCAATTAGTAATTTCCATAAACTGACACTTGTTTTTATTCTTTGTATTTTAAAAATGGTATCTAAGTTGTGAGGAGCAAGTGTGATTTCGTTTAATTCTATTCCGGAAATACCATCAAATGAGGCTTTTTTTATAGCAAAATCACTATTGTATTCCAGTTTCATTGTAACAGCTGCTTTGTCAATAGCTTGGTCTAAAAGTTCATCTCTAAAGAATAGAAAGCCAATTAAGAGTACGGCAATAACGACTCCGAATATTTTGGAAGCTAAGACTATCTTTTGTTTGGTAGTTCTCATGAATTGTATTTAATAAAAAGGCAAAAAAATGTTTCTGGAATTAGCTTATAAAGAAAAGGAAAATAATGCAAAAGGAAATGTTTTTATGATTTTCTTTAGAATTTTGATGTATGAATATTATTTTATGGATTAATTTAAATGCCATAAATTGCTCCTGATTTCAAAGTAATTTGGTGTCAAAAAGCAGTTGATATCACCTTATTGCAGTTCGTCGGAAATATGTTTTTTCAAATGGGTTCGATTTGTTCATTTGCTAAATAATTAAACAAATCCATAAACATGAAAAAACTAATAGTATTAATATTGATTCTGGTAATTACCAGTTTTGTTGTTGTTTCTAAAGATAATATGTCTTTGGATCAAAAAATAGAAACAGAGAAAAGCAAAAATCCTAATCCGAAAAACAAAAACTGGGAATATGTAAAAGACAGATTATTCGATGAAAAAATGGAAAAAGTATTTAAGCGAGAAGGACCGATACTTTTTTCGTTAGATAATGCTTCAAAGCAAGACAGTCTGGTTGTAAATGAAATAATTAAAGAATTAAGGACAGTAATTCCAAATAAAACCATTGACTATTTTAAAAATTTTGCAGGAGTATCTTTGGAAATTGCAGGACACAATGGTTATGACAAAAAATACAAAGAGATTTCTTTCTATGACTTGGTGGGATCTACAACTGTGTTAAATTTCAATAAAGTTTCAGATACAAATCGTTTAGTTGATTCTCAAGGAATTTTGAGTTCTCCGAATGAAATTGGCTCTATTGAAAGAGAAATTTTTGGACCATTTTCAGAACATGACTATACACCGATTTGTATTTCATTTGATATTAATAAAAAAGCAGCATATAAAGAAAGAAAAAAATATATTCGATATGAGATTCTTCGGACACTTTGTTATTTAGATCCCACTAAGCTATATCCAGTTTGCTACAACAGAAATGGAGTTTTTGAAACTTCAAATTTTGATCCTGACCGAGCGGATTTCAATGAATTAGATAAGTTTTTACTCCAAAAACTATATTCAGATGATTTTATAGATCAATTCAAAACCTATATGTATGCCAATTATCCGTGGCATTATGCGAGCAGTTTTATTAATAAAAAAGAACACAATATTAAAGTATTCGCTATAATTATTAGTTTAGGTGTTTTGGTGTTTGTATTGATTTTGAGTTTTTTTCAAAATAGAAAATATAAATATTCTTATCTGAATTATTTATTTCCAACATTCTTCGTGTTTATAAATTTTATAAATTTTTGCAATATTTATAATTACTTAACGAATTTTGATTCAATTACAACTTGTAGCAATATTATTTTATTTCAATTCGTTCTTTCAGTTTCAGCCGCTTCCCTAATTTCCTTTTTGCTTTGGGGTTTAGAGAAAATTAGTTTTAAAGGAAATGAAAGCTTGAGTTATCAATTGATTCTGAAAGTTAGTTATACTTTTATTGTATTTGTAATTCCAATGGTGTTGTTAGGGGCGCTATATTGGGGTTCATTAGGGGTTGTAGAATTTATGTTTCCATATGTTTTTTTCTCAGCTGGATTAGCATTTGGCAGAGGATTGTTATTGTATCTGAATCATTTTTCTGAGTCTTTGGTTAAAGAAAAAGACTTAGAGTTAAGCCGTTTGAAAGAAGCCAAAGCCGAGGCAGAAGTTAAAGCGCTGCAATCGCAGATTAATCCGCATTTTTTGTATAATGCCCTGAATTCCATAGCTAGTTTGGCGCATACAGATGCTAATAAAACGGAGAAAATGGCTTTGTCTTTGTCGGATTTGTTTCGGCACAGTATCAACCAAAAGAATAAAAAAGTGAATACGTTGAAAGATGAATTAAGTTTGATTCAAAATTATCTAGAAATTGAACAAATCCGTTTTGGTGACCGATTGAAATTCTCTATTGATGTCGAACCCGATTTATTAGCTGTAGAAATTCCAATGTTTATGCTTCAACCTTTGATAGAAAACGCTGTAAAACATGGCGTTTCTAAAATTGAAGGTCAAGGTGAAATTGTTTTGAAAG
Source organism: Flavobacterium sp. WC2509 (assembly GCF_052683105.1). Lineage (NCBI taxonomy): Bacteria > Pseudomonadati > Bacteroidota > Flavobacteriia > Flavobacteriales > Flavobacteriaceae > Flavobacterium > Flavobacterium sp. WC2509. Next base: position 2,409,144 of record NZ_JBQZFG010000001.1, read on the forward strand.
TGAATAAAAAAGACAAAGGCATTTTGATTTCGGTTCAGGATAACGGTCCTGATTTTCCAGAAGGATTGGTCAGTGGGCACGGTTTGCAAACGGTTTATGATTTGTTGCGATTTAGTTATCGAGACAAAGCTGAAATCAGTTGGTACAATCAACCCAAAAAAGAAATAACAATTTATATTGCGACAGTTTAAATGAAAAACGCTCCTTACACCACGCTAATTATAGATGACGAACCGCCTGCAAGAGCGCGTTTGCACAAATTACTGGAAAGTTTTCCTGAAACTTTTCGAGTAGTTGATGAAGCCAAAAATGGAATAGAAGCCGTTGAAAAAATCTATCAGCTACAACCCGATGTTATTTTTTTGGATATTGAAATGCCAGGGCTTAACGGGTTTGAACTATTGGAACGTTTAAATAAAATACCCATTGTGATTTTCTGTACCGCTTTCGACCAATATTCTTTGAAAGCTTTTGAAACCAATAGTATCGATTATTTGTTGAAACCCGTGAGATTAGAACGTTTGCAACAAACTGTGGATAAACTTTCTAGTTTTAAAAATAATCTTTCTTCTGCGACTATTTTGGAGGTTTTAAAAGAATTTTATCATCAAAAAGAAGAGAAAAAGATGACCTCCATAACAGTAAAAAAAGGGGATAAACTCATTTTTATAAAACTGGATGAGGTAACTCATTTTGAAGCCGATGAAAAATATGTTACTGTATTTACCAATAAAGAAAATCATTTGATTGAGCAATCTTTATCACAATTGGAGTTGAAGCTGCCAGACAATTTTATGCGGATACATCGTTCAATTATTATAAACAGGAATTATGTAGATGAAGTACAAAAGTATTTTAACAGTCGTTTCGTGATTAGGTTAAACAATACTAAGAAAACGAGCATTACTTCTGGAAGGAGTTACAATGCAACCATTAAAAACTGGATGGATATTTAGCTTTTTTCATTCAGTAAATCTACAATGTAAAAATACGTTACAATTGAATAATATATTGTACGTTTATTTTAATAAAAAATAGAACGAATTAGCCCAATTAAATATTAAATAAACTAAATGAAAATGGAAAAAATTAAAATTCATGAAAAAATGTTACTTGCAATTGGATTTGTTATTGCTTTTATAAGTTTTTATTCATTTCAAACAATGCACAACCCAACTACAGCCAAGATTGATGGAAATGAATTAATACTAACTGTGATTTCAGACAAACCATCTATTACTATTGTATTTGATGCTTGCTTAATCAGTGACATTTATAGCAAAGGACAAAAAAATATAAAAAATCAAACGACTCCATTTGAATTAGTTATTAAATCTGACCAAGTAAAATTTTTGTTTAAAAAAACTAGTGGAAATGCAAATGTGACATATAAAGTATCACAAAAAAATGGTTCGATTTCAGCGTCTTGGCCAGTATCTACAATATTAGTATCAAAAGATAAAATGGAGACATTTGGATTATAGAACATTAATTTAATTAATATAAATAACAATTAAATTAATATTGACGATAATTCAATTGATATAAATGATAATTAAACTATTTAATAAAACAATTAAATAGTTGTAAATAACAATTTAATTGTTGTTTATAATAATTTGTTGTCACACCGAGCGCAGTCGAGATGACATAGAGGTTCTCGACTGCGCTTGATGAGACAATAAGGCTATTTTATATTTTCTAAATGGTATAAATGTCGAAAACACGTTACTTTTTTACGTAAAACAAAACAGCCCTTTCCATTGGAAAGGGCTGTTTTGTACATTATATTATTTTTCAAATTAAATTTATCCAAAGAGCATACTCGCCACATCTTCAATTTTAGCAACCAATTGAATTTTTATTCCTGTGTTTTTCAATGCAATTTTATTGTATTTCGATACAAAAATAGTCGAAAATCCTAGTTTTTCAGCTTCTTGAATGCGTTGATCCACACGGTTCACAGGACGAATTTCGCCAGATAAACCCACCTCGCCAGCAAAACAAAAATCTTTGTTTACCGGAATATCTTCATTAGAGGATAAAATGGCAGCGACTACAGCCAAATCAATAGCAGGGTCATCTACGGAGATTCCGCCTGTTACATTCAGAAAAACGTCTTTGGCTCCTAAACGGAAACCTGCTCTTTTTTCCAAAACGGCCAAAATCATATTGAGTCTTTTGGCGTTGTAACCTGTCGTGCTGCGTTGGGGCGTTCCATAAACAGCAGTACTTACCAATGATTGTATTTCGATCATCAAGGGGCGCATGCCTTCGAGTGTGGTGGCAATTGCTGTTCCTGATAATTCTTCATCTTTGTGCGAAATCAATATCTCGGATGGATTGGATACTTCTCGTAATCCGCTGCCTAACATTTCGTAAATTCCAATTTCGGCAGTTGATCCAAAACGGTTTTTCAACGACCGTAAAATGCGATAAACATGGTTGCGATCGCCTTCAAATTGAAGTACCGTATCAACCATGTGTTCCAATATTTTTGGACCTGCAATGGTTCCGTCTTTGGTAATATGTCCAATTAAAATAACTGGAATATTGGTTTCTTTGGCAAATTTTATCAACTCGGCAGTTGTTTCTCGAATTTGAGAAATACTTCCAGCAGTAGATTCAATATAATCGGTATGCAGAGTCTGAATCGAATCTATTATAACAATTTCTGGCTGAATGGCTTCAATTTGTTTGAAGATATTCTGCGTTTTAGTTTCGGTAAGAATATAGCAGTTATCTCCATTTGGAGTGATACGTTCGGCACGCATTTTAATTTGCTTTTGACTTTCCTCACCCGATACATAAAGGGTTTTATAGGGTAATTTTAATGAAATTTGTAGCAACAGCGTGCTTTTTCCAATACCAGGTTCTCCACCTAAAAGGATTAAAGAGCCAGGAACTATTCCTCCTCCTAAAACTCTGTTCAGTTCGTTGTCTGTTGTATTTAGCCGAATTTCCTCGGCGCTGTCAATTTCATTAATTCGTAAAGGTTTTGGAGCTTTACTAGTGGCAGAAGATTCACTTTTCCAAGCTACTTTTTCTTCTTTTTGTATTATTTCCTCGGCAATAGTATTCCATTCTTTACAGGAATTGCACTGACCTTGCCATTTGGCATATTGCGCACCACAATTCTGGCAAAAAAAAGTTGTTTTTACTTTGGCCATTATTATTGTTTTTTTTCTTCAGTAGTAGGTGCTGCCTCTGTAGTTGGCGCTTCAGTTTGTGCAGCTGTCGAAGTGTCTTGCCCTACTTTGCCTTTGATTTTTGGTTTTTTAGCAAAAGTTTTTTTCAATTCTTCGGCTTTAGCAAACATCATATCTTTGGTAAGATCTGCAATTTCTTCCTTATTAAATCCAGACATATAATAACGAACAGCTCTTGGATTGTCTCCCTTTTTTTCAAACATGATCGCTAATTCATAATCTCCTAACATGCTTTTTGGATAATTTTTATCAGCAAGAATAGCCAAAGCATCTAATTCGTTATAATCTTTGTTTTCTAAAATAGCCGCTTCTATGGCTTTAAAATCATTGATTCTAATTGGGTTTTTTAGACCAAATGAATTTTCAATAATATCGTATTTCTTTTTCAAATAATCTACATAGCCCTCTTTAAGTGTAACTATTTTGGTGTCATATTCATGAATAGATATGGGTTGTGCTGCTGCGAAAATTTGGTATAATGCCGATGGTATCGAATGTAAAACAAGCGAATAATGGGAAGCATCTTTAAAATCTTCGAATTTGTAACTCAAATCTGGATTTTGAATTGCTTTTAAACCATTGTCAAAATTTTTAATTCTTTCGTGCATTTTTCTTTCATCTCCATCAGAGGTAGATAAATAATAAAAAATAGGCAGTTTGGAAGACGTTAGTATATCAGTCACAGTATTCTCCATATTTACATGTAATTCTGGAGATAGAGAGATATAAGCGTTAAATAAGGGCTTGTCTTTGTATAAAAAGAAATTTAAAAAAGAGGCTGTAGTATCATGCCCTGCAATGATTTTAAAATTGGTCGTTCTAAATTCGCTTTGAACTTTTGGAATAAGTTCTAGAGAAATAAAATCGAAGAAATCTATACTTTTTCCGTCAGGTAATCCTGTTACTGGATCTATTCCGCAGTCTATTGTTCTTTGATCATTTTTATTTTGGCTAATACCTACAATGATTACTTCTGGTAAATCATCCCAATAAGAACCATAAGTTAAAGCGCCAATAAATGGATTTAATAAATAGTCTCCATCTAATAAAACCAATAAAGGATATTGTTTGGTTGGGTTTTTTTCATAAGAAGCAGGTAATGAGATGAAAACGTCTCTTTTTCCTTTGAGTTTTTCAGAATTAAGAGTGACGGTCTTTATTTGCGCGAAACTACAAATGGAAAAAAGGGCTAGTAATGCTGTTAATAAATGTTTCATACGATTAGGGGAGTTAATTATTTATGAGGCAAATAGTACAGCAATATAAGTATTTATTTGTTGTATCAAAAAAGAAGATGTTGTAAAAGTATTATGTTAAGGAGTTGTCTTCTTCATTAGGGAAAACAATCCAAGGTTTGAATGTTTTTGCTTCTTCAAATTCTAAAGTTGCATACGAAATAATGATGATGATGTCATCTCTTTGTACTTTTCGTGCCGCAGGACCATTCAAAGTGATTGTTCCAGAATTTCTCTCTCCAACAATGGCATAAGTGTCAAAACGTTCTCCATTATTAATGTTTACGATCGATACTTTTTCCCCTTCTATTATATTTGATGCTTCTAATAATGCTTCGTCTATAGTGATACTTCCGATGTAATTTAAGTCAGCTCCTGTAACTCTTACTCGGTGAATTTTTGATTTTACAACCTGAATGTGCATGGTAATTAATTTAATGAAATAGTGTCTATTAAGCGTATGTTGTCGATGAAAACCGCTATAAATGCTCGGTATTTTTTGTTTTTATTTTTTCGATTGCAGGTTGACAATGAGTCTTCATCTGCAATTTCAAAATATTCTAAAGTGAAATCTTTGTTCTTGTCAAACTCATTTTGAACCCATTGGGTTGTCTTTTGAGCGCTATTGTTTGTGAATTTTTCTTTAGCTTCTTTTAATGTTTTATAAATGATGGATGCTTCGTTTCTAGCTTGCAAAGTTAAGCGTTCATTTCGAGAACTCATAGCTAAGTTGTTGGTTTCTCTTAAAATAGGACACATAACTATAGTTACAGGCAAATGGTTTTTGGCTACCATTTTCTTTACAATTTGAACTTGTTGAAAATCTTTTTCCCCAAAATAGGCTCTTGTAGGCTGTACAATTTCGAAAAGAAGTTTTACAATAGTTCCAACTCCATCAAAATGGCCAGGTCTGAATTTTCCTTCCATTTTATTTTCCAATCCATCAAAATTGAAAGGCTGTGACAAGGTTTTTCCTTCATACATGTCTTCTGTAGTAGGAGCAAATACAATTATATTAGGGTCTATTTCAGTAATTTTGATAATATCTGTATCTAATGTACGAGGATATTTTTCTAAATCTTCAGGATTGTTAAATTGTGTAGGATTTACAAAAATACTTACAACTGTGATAGTGTTTTCTTGAGTACATTGTGCCATTAACGACTGATGTCCTTTGTGTAAAGCTCCCATAGTTGGAACAAAACCAATCGTGGAATTTGTTGCTTTTATTGAGCTTAAGTAATCCATTAAAGCCGTTTTTCCATAGAAAATTTGCATGGCTGTTTTGTTTAAATTAAGTGCAAACTTAATATTTTACTCCATAACTGCATAAAATTTTGTAATTTTGCATGTTTTTTATTGCCAACAATTAATCAATTTAATATTATGAAAGATAAGAGGATATTATATGTATCATCTGAAGTTGTTCCTTATCTCGCTGAAAATGAGGTTTCATTAATGTCTTACGACGTACCAAAAATGATTAATGATCAAGGAGGGCAAATTAGAATATTTATGCCGCGCTATGGAAATATTAACGAGAGAAGACACCAATTACATGAAGTGATTAGACTTTCAGGGATGAATTTGGTGGTAAATGATTTGGATATGCCTCTTATTATTAAAGTAGCTTCTATTCCAAAAGAAAGAATACAAGTTTATTTTATCGATAACGAAGAGTACTTTAAGAGAAAAGCGACGTTTGCAGATGAAGAAGGGGTAATGTATGCTGATAATGATGAGCGTGCTATCTTTTTTGCTAAAGGAGTTGTAGAGACTGTTAAGAAATTAAATTGGGTTCCAGATATTATTCATGTTCACGGTTGGATGGCTGCTATGCTGCCAGTTTACATGAAGCATTTTTATAAAAATGAAGCATTGTTTTCGGATACTAAAATTGTGACTTCAGTTTACAGCCAGTCTTTTGATGGGACTTTAGATGCAGAAATGATTAATAAAGTACGTTTCGATGGTGTTCCAGATGAAGCAATTTCAGAGTTGGAATTACCTAATTTCGAAAATATTATGAAAACTTCTATCCGTAATTCTGATGCTGTTATTATTGCCTCTGACGGGCTTTCTCCAAGTTTAACAAAATTTATAGAGTCTTCAGGTAAACCTTTTTTACCTTTGAAATTTAAAGATGAATTTGCTGTAGCTTATACCGAATTCTATCAAAATATGTTGTTATAAATCAAACTTTTACGAATAAGTATGCTTAGAAATTCTTTTTTTAAAACAATTCTGTTGTTGTTTTTTATTGTTCTTTTTAATTCCTGTGATAAAGAATTTAGTGTTGTTGGTGAAGATATTATTGTTAACAACTCTTTTGGGATTGTAAAGGGAGAATTTCCAGTTGTTGCTTACAATGAAAAAATTGAGCCTATTCAATCGAATAATTTAGAGATAAATCCTTTGGGGATTTATGACAATCCTTCTTTTGGTACAACAAAAGCTAGTTTTGTAACTCAAGTTGCTCTTGCTTCATTAGGGGCAACTTTTAGTGAAACCGCTGAAATAAAGAGTGCGGTATTAAGTATACCTTATTTTTACGATAGTTCTAAGACGGTTTTAAATTCAGATGGTGTTAGTAGTACTTATTTGTTGGATTCTATTTATGGACCTAATGCTGATAATCCTAGTTTAAATAAAATGAAGCTAAGTGTCTATGAATCTGGGTATAATATGACTGATTTAGATCCTAATGAACAATTTTCAAAGCCTCAAAAATATTATAGTAATCAGTATCCTGATTTTTATGGTGTTAAAAAAGGAGTGCTTTTAAATGATAGTTCTAATGCAGCTGAAAATGGATCATTCTTTTTTAATCCTGCTGAGCGTGTCGTGACAACAACAGCTACTGATGGTACAAAGACTACTACTAGGTTGGCGCCAGCAATGACATTGAATTTGAATGCTGATTTTTTTCAACAGAAGATAATTAAAGCCCCTAGTTCTTCCTTAGCAAATAATCAAGTGTTTAAAGAATATTTTAAAGGGTTGTTTTTTGATGTGGAAAAAGTTGATGGCAGCGCTACGAATATGGCAATGATTAATTTTAAAGGAGGTGTGATAACACTTACTTATACAGAAGATAAAGGTGTTACAGAGAAAACATTGGTTATTCAATTAAGCGGTAACACGGTTAGTTTATTAGATCAAAGTAATACTAATGCCAATTATACTGATGCTACAAAACCAGCTACTAATATTGTTAAAGCCGAAGGTGTTCCTAATTTATATTTAAAAGGAGGAGAAGGATCTATGTCTGTTTTGAAATTATTTGGAGATGATAAATTTGGAGCTGATGGTGTAAGTGGAGCGCCAAATGGTGTGGCAGATCAATTAGATATTCTACGCACTAATAAATGTCTTGTTAACCAAGCAGAGTTGACTTTTTATTTAAATTCGGATGCAATGGGTACTGCTTCTATTCCGCAAAGAATTTTCTTGTATGATTTCAAAAACAGCCAGGTAGTAGCAGATTATGTGGATGTTTCAACTGCAAACAATTCTAAAAATAATAAATATGTTTTTGGCGGAATTCTTGATAAAGAAACTGCGACCGGAGCTTTATATTATAAATTTAGGATAACGGATCATGTTAGAAATCTCGTAAAATATGCTGATTCAACGAATGTAGATTTAGGTTTAGTTGTCACGGAAGATATTAATAAATTTAGTTTTTATTCGTCACGTGATAAAACTGCGGTTCCGTTAAAAGCACCAATGGCTTCGGTAATGAATCCTTTAGGAGCTATTGTTTTTGGTAATAATATCCCATTTGATGATAAAAATTATAAAAAGAGATTGAAATTCGTAGTCTATTATACAAAAGCTAATTAAGAAAAATATGTGTGGAATTGTTGGATACATTGGTTATAGAGAAGCTTATCCTATAGTAATAAAAGGTCTTAAAAGATTAGAATACCGTGGCTATGATAGTGCAGGGGTAATGATTTATGATGGTGAGTCTGTAAAATTATCAAAAACTAAAGGTAAGGTTTCTGATCTTGAATTAAAAGCTGAAAAAGAAATTACTACAAATGGTACGATTGGAATTGGTCATACACGTTGGGCAACACATGGTGTGCCGAATGATGTAAATTCACATCCACATGTGTCTAATTCTGGGGATTTGGTGATTATTCATAATGGAATTATTGAAAATTATGCTCCTTTAAAAACGGAGTTGATAAAAAGAGGGTATACTTTTGCTTCTGATACAGATTCTGAGGTTTTGATTAATCTTATTGAAGATGTTCAGAAAAATGAAAAATTAAAATTAGGAAAAGCGATTCAAGTGGCTTTAAATCAAGTGGTAGGAGCTTATGCTATTGCCGTTTTTGATAAAAAAAACCCTGATGAAATTGTAGCAGCAAGACTTGGTAGTCCATTAGCTATTGGAATAGGTGAAGGGGAGTATTTTATCGCTTCAGATGCTTCTCCGTTTATTGAGTATACTACAAATGCAGTATATCTTGAAGATGGTGAAATGGCAAACATCAGATTGCATAGATCTATGAAGGTGCGTAAAATTAAAGATGACTCTATTGTAGATCCTTATATTCAAGAGCTTCAAATGAACTTAGAGCAAATTGAAAAAGGAGGCTACGATCATTTCATGTTGAAAGAAATTTACGAGCAACCAAGCGTTATCAAAGATACATATAGAGGGAGATTACACGCTAACGAAGGAATAGTTCAGTTGTCTGGAGTAGAAGATAATCTAGAGAAATTTTTGAATGCAGACCGAATAATAATTGTAGCTTGTGGAACTTCATGGCATGCAGGTTTGGTAGCAGAATATGTTATCGAAGAGTTTGCTAGAATTCCTGTTGAAGTAGAATATGCATCTGAATTTAGATATAGAAATCCAATCATAAACAGTAAAGATGTTGTAATTGCAATTTCTCAATCAGGAGAAACTGCAGATACTATGGCTGCTATAAAATTAGCAAAAGAGCATGGGGCGTTTGTTTTTGGTGTGTGTAACGTAGTTGGTTCTTCTATTTCTAGAGAGTCTCATGCGGGTGCTTATACTCATGCAGGACCAGAAATTGGAGTTGCTTCTACAAAAGCATTTACTACTCAAATTACTGTTTTGACTATGTTAGCTTTACGTTTGGCTAAGGCTAAAGGAACTTTATCGCATTCTGATTTTCATACTTATCTTCAAGAATTAGAAATTATTCCTGAAAAGGTGAAGGAAGCTTTAGAAACTAATGCGAAAGCTTTAGAAATTGCAACTGTTTTTAAAGATGCTCCAAATTGTTTATACCTTGGACGTGGGTATAATTTTCCAGTAGCTCTTGAGGGTGCTTTAAAACTTAAAGAGATTTCATATATACATGCTGAAGGGTATCCTGCTGCTGAAATGAAACACGGACCGATTGCATTAATTGATGAATTAATGCCGGTTATTGTAATTGCTCCAAAACAAGGACATTATGATAAAATTGTAAGTAATATACAAGAAATAAAATCAAGAAGTGGTAAAATTATTGCGGTTGTAACTAAGGGTGATACTCAAGTTCGTGAGTTAGCGGATTATGTTATCGAAATACCGGAAACATCAGATGCTTTATCACCATTGATAACAACGATACCTTTGCAACTTCTATCTTATCATATTGCTCTTTTGAGAGGGTGTAATGTTGATCAGCCTAGGAATTTAGCAAAATCAGTTACGGTAGAGTAATCAATTGAAAAAAATACTAAAGCGAGGATGATTCCTCGCTTTTTTTGTTTTATTAAATCGGGTGTGGGGTTGAGAATTGTGTATTTGAAGTAAAATAAAATTTATTATTTGTAATGATAAAGTGATTCAGATTGTTAATTGATATTAAAACAAACTGTTTAAACGTGATGGTTTTTCAGTTTTTAATGTAAAATAAGATGTTTTATGAATATGAAACTCCTTAAAAATCAATATATTAAAATTTTAACTTTTTTTGTAAAAAAAACATTGATTTTATATTTTAAAAAATTATCTTTGCACTCTGAAAAAAGTATCCATTCGATGAGTTTCGATGGTCTGTATTTCATAAACCTAAATAGCTATTTAATAAATACATAAGCAATGTCAAAAGTAATAGGAAAAGTTGCCCAAATCATTGGACCAGTAGTCGATGTAGTTTTCAACGGAAAAGATGTTGAACTTCCAAAAATTTATGATTCATTAGAAATCACAAAAAAAGACGGTACATTATTAGTACTTGAAGTACAATCTCACATTGGTGAAAATACTGTTCGTACCATTTCTATGGACTCTACAGATGGTTTGAGCAGAGGTTATGAAGTAGTTGGTACAGGAAGTCCTATCCAAATGCCAATCGGAGCAGATGTTTACGGACGTTTGTTTAATGTAATTGGAGATGCTATTGATGGTTTGCCAGCTTTACCTAAAACAGGTGAAAACGGAACTTCAATCCACAGACAAGCTCCAAAATTTGAAGATTTATCTACATCTTCTGAAGTTTTATTTACAGGTATTAAAGTAATCGATTTGATTGAGCCTTACTCAAAAGGAGGTAAAATTGGATTGTTTGGTGGTGCTGGAGTAGGTAAGACAGTATTGATTCAGGAGTTGATTAACAATATTGCAAAAGGTCACGGTGGACTTTCTGTATTCGCAGGAGTAGGAGAAAGAACACGTGAAGGAAATGACTTACTTCGTGAGATGTTGGAGTCAGGAATTATTAAATACGGTGAGGAATTCATGCACTCTATGGAAAATGGAGGATGGGATTTATCTAAAGTAGATATGCCAGGAATGAGAGAGTCTAAAGCTACTTTCGTTTTCGGACAAATGAATGAGCCTCCAGGAGCTCGTGCTCGTGTGGCACTTTCTGGATTATCTATCGCTGAGTATTTCCGTGATGGTGCAGGTTCTGACCAAGGAAAAGATGTATTATTCTTCGTTGATAATATCTTCCGTTTTACACAAGCAGGTTCTGAGGTTTCGGCTCTTTTAGGTCGTATGCCATCTGCGGTAGGTTACCAGCCAACATTGGCAACTGAGATGGGAGCTATGCAAGAGCGTATTACTTCTACAAACAAAGGATCTATTACATCTGTACAGGCGGTTTACGTTCCTGCGGATGATTTAACTGACCCGGCGCCAGCAACAACGTTTGCTCACTTAGATGCTACTACTGTATTGTCTCGTAAAATTGCTGAGTTAGGTATCTATCCTGCAGTAGATCCATTGGATTCTACTTCAAGAATTTTAGCTCCTCACATTATCGGTAATGAGCATTATGACTGTGCACAAAGAGTAAAAGAAATTCTTCAAAAATACAAACAATTACAAGATATCATCGCGATTCTTGGTATGGAAGAGCTTTCTGAAGAGGATAAATTATCTGTATCTAGAGCACGTCGTGTACAACGTTTCTTATCTCAACCTTTCCACGTTGCTGAGCAATTTACAGGATTAAAAGGTGTTTTAGTAGATATCAAAGATACTATCAAAGGATTTAACATGATTATTGACGGTGAATTAGATCACTTGCCAGAATCTGCTTTTAACCTTAAAGGTACTATTGAAGAAGCTATCGAGGCTGGAGAAAAAATGTTGGCAGAAGCGTAATTGGTTGTTAGTTGTTAGTTGTCAGTTGTTACAAGCAACCATCAACCATCAACGATCAACTATTAACTAAATAATTATGATTTTAGAAATAGTATCACCGGAAGCGAAATTATTTTCAGGAGAAATCACATCTATATCTGTACCTGGAGTAGATGGACGTTTTCAAATGTTGAATAACCACGCACCAATAGTTTCATTGCTACAAAAAGGAACAATTAATATTACTACTGCTGGAAACTTTGAATTAAATGAAGAAAAAGCAGGTTTGTTTACCAAAGTAAGTGATAACAATTATACTTTAGAAATTGCCTCTGGTACTCTAGAGTTAAAAGATAATAAAGTAATTGTTTTAGCTGATTAAGACAATTCCAATTTTAGATAAAAAAAAGCCTGACGAAAGTCAGGCTTTTTTTATGCTTTAATTTTCTCTTGTAATCAAAATATAATAGGTAATAAAAGATTTGACCGATTATTTTTTTAACTTTACCTTATGAGTTTTTAAGAGTATAGATAATTTAAATTTTAGAAAATGGTAAAGAATAAATTTTTAATATTTCTTTTTTTATTAATATATAATATAGGTTTCTCGCAAGTCTATACGAATAAAGTGGTAGGAAAAAACCAAGAGGCGCTGCTGGATAGTCTTAAGGTAGCGGAATATCCTTATACATTGCCTATATGGGGAGATAAAGCTACTAAGAAAGGCTTTCAATTGCCTTATTCTGCGGGTATTTCGGTAAACTATTTTTGGCAGGAATCTGATTTAACTATAAAGAATTTGGAAGTTGGTTTCAATAATGGGCCTATGTACAATCTGGATCAAATCATACGCTTCAATAACGCACAAGCATCAGGATATGCTGCCACTATTAGACCAGATATCTGGTTGTTTCCTTTTTTGAATGTGTATGGGATTTTTGGTAAAGCAAAAATGTCTACTAACATTGATGCTGGTGTTTGGATTCCAGATGTCAACAATAATTGGTCTCAAATAACTTCCTTTAATACTAAAGCAGATTTTGAAGGTACTTCATTTGGACTAGGTATGACTCCTACTATTGGTATTGGGGGAGGTTGGTTAGCCTTAGATATGAATGTTGCATGGACAGATATTAGTGCTCTTGATAAACCTGCGATGAGTTTTGTTTTTGGTCCAAGATTAGGGAAAACCTTTAAACTTAATAAACCAGAGAAAAATTTTGCGGTTTGGGCAGGTGCATTTAGAGTACATTTAAAAAGTGGGACAAATGGTTCTTTAGCTTTAGCAGATGTATTACCACTAGACGGTGCGCAGGCCAAATTGGATGAAGCTTTCACCAAAGTAAATGACAGGCAAGTTCAAGTAGACGATTGGTGGAATGGGTTATCTAGTAAAGATCAGGCAAAACCATCTAATAAAGCAAAATATGAAACTGCAAATAGGGCATTAGAAACTGCTGGAAACCTTTTAACAGGTATTGACGGTGCATTGAGTACAGCTGAAACATCTACAGTGCAATATTCTCTTGAAAAAGCGCCTAAAGACATGTGGAATTTTATTTTAGGAACCCAATATCAATTCAACAGGCATTTTATGTTGCGTGCAGAATGTGGCTTTTTAGGAACACGTACCCAATTTTTGACTAGTGTTCAATATCGCTTTGGGCTATAATTAAAATAATTTATTAAATAAAAAATAGCTTGAGGCTTTAAGAAGATTACTAAATATCAACACATGAAAAAGATTTTACTCTTCATTGCATTATTTTTTAGTTTTCATTCTGCTCAATCGCAAGTGTTAATGTCTCTAATTTTTGGTGACAAATTGAATTCTCCTAATATTGAATTTGGTTTGGAGGGTGGTGCTAATTTTTCCACCATTTCGAAACTGGATTCGGATTATAGAACCGATTTTAATTTGGGTTTTTATTTTGATTTTAATCTTAAGAATCCTTCCTGGATTTTCAACACGGGAGTTATCGTAAAATCGACAATGGGGGCGAAAGGAATTGCCGTTTATTCATTGGATGATGAGAAATTGGATGCTGTATTCGTTGAAGGATCCATAAAGAGGAAAATAAACTATTTTAATGTTCCTTTAATGATTAAATACAAGTTTGATAATAATATATATGTCAAAGCAGGTACGCAATTAGGTTTATTGTCTACTGCGACTGATGTGTTTCATCAAAACTATTATGGAGACGATGTGGAGTATACAAAAAATATACGTGACAAGATTCATGTTATCGATGCTGGTTTGACAATTGGTGCGGGATATCGAATAAAAACAAAATACGGAATGAATGTCGGTCTACAATATTACTATGGACTGGTGCCGCTTCTTAAAGGTGCCGACAGTCCAAACCAATACAATCGCTCGCTTTATGTAACAGCTGGATTGCCTATAGGAAAAGGTAAAGCTGGGAAAAGGGCGGCCGAAAAAAATGCTGCTGAGCAGAAAGCATTGGAAGAAAAAAGTGTTTTGCCTGAAAAATAAATTCTATTTAGATTTTCAATTCTCTAAAACATCTTCAATAAAGAAAACATTTTTATTATTTTGAAAGCTTCAATTAAAAGCTAATCACTAAAGACTAATTACTAAAAATTGAATAGTTACAATTGGTTTTTATAACTTTGCTTTTATGAATTTTCCAAAAAATCTTAGCGATAAACTCGAAATCCGAAGGCAAAATAAATCATTACGCATCCTTCCGCAACCGAATGATTTAATTGATTTTTCTTCGAATGACTATATTGGTTTTTCAAAATCGGAAGCGATTTTTAATGACACCCATCAATTTTTATTGAATTATAATATAAAAAATAATGGAGCGACTGGCTCGAGGCTAATCTCTGGTAATCATACTTTATATACCGAAACTGAAAATTATGTAGCTCAATTTCATCAATCGGAATCGGCTTTGCTGTTCAACTCGGGATATGATGCCAATGTTGGTTTTTTTAGTGCTGTTCCGCAAAAAGGCGATCTGATTTTGTATGATGAATTGTGCCATGCTTCCATTCGGGATGGAATTCAATTATCGAATGCCAAGTCCTATAAATTCAAACACAATGATTTTGAGGATTTGGAAAAAAAGATTGTCAATTTTAATGGCAATAGCAATGACAATAGCAATGGCAATGAAAAAAATGCAATCATCTATATTGTAACCGAAACTGTTTTTTCTATGGACGGAGATTGTCCTAATATCGAAGAATTGGTTGCCATTTCTGAGAAACACAACTCTTATTTAGTAGTTGATGAAGCCCATGCCTTAGGAGTTTTTGGAGAAAAGGGGGGAGGATTGATTCAATATTTACAATTGCAGGATAAAATATTTGCTCGAATAATGACTTTTGGTAAAGGTTTGGGCTGTCACGGAGCTGTTGTTTTGGGTTCAGATGAGTTAAAATCGTATCTCGTTAATTTTGCCCGAAGTTTCATTTACACCACAGGGCTTTCTCCTCATTCGGTGGCTACTATTTTAATGGGGTATTATCATCTTGAAGAGGATAAAAAGGCTCTTGAGTTACTTCGCGATAATATTGTTTTTTTTAATCAGGTGAAAAAAATGCTGTATTTGAGTCCGCTTTTCATTCGAAGCAAATCGGCTATTCAAAGTGTAATTATTCCTGGAAATGAAAAGGTGAAAAGTGTTGCTATTGCTTTACAGCAAAATGGTTTTGATGTCAAAGCTGTGCTTTCGCCAACGGTTCCTGAAGGGCAGGAGAGACTGCGTTTTTGTCTGCATAGTTATAACAGCAAAGAGGAAATAACTAATATGTTGACGCTGTTGAGTAGCTTTGTATATTAGCCCACGGATAACACTGATTAAACTGATTGACACAGATTTATTATGGCAGACCTACTTTATAAAAATGTTACGGATTCAATTTTGAAAGCATATTATGCTGTTTATAATCAACTTGGTTATGGTTTTCTAGAGAAAGTATATCAAAATGCAATGTATTTTGAATTAAAAGCTTTAGGTTATAAAGTTGAAGCTCAAAAACAAATAAAAGTTTATTTTAAGAATCAATTAGTTGGTGAATATTATGCTGATTTATTCGTTGAGGATAAAGTCATTGTTGAACTTAAAGCTTGTGAGTTGCTTATGAATGTCCACGTGGCTCAATTAATGAATTATTTAAAAGCAACAGAAATCGAAGTTGGATTAGTCTTAAATTTTGGAGAAGATCCAGAGTTCAAACGTATTATATATACAAACAATAAAAAGTAATTTTAAAATCCGTGATAATCTGTTTAATCAGTGTTATCCGTGGGCCAAAACATGAAACTATTTATTACAGGAATTTCTACCGATGTGGGCAAAACCATTGCTTCATCCATTATTGTTGAGGCTCTTGAAGCCGATTACTGGAAACCCGTTCAAGCGGGAGATGTTGACAACTCAGACAGTCATAAAATCAAGTCGTTTATCTCAAATAGCAAAACGGAAATACATCCGAATAGCTATTTGCTAAATACTCCAGCCAGTCCTCATCTTGCAGCTCAATTAGATGGAATTACCATTGATTTGCAACAAGTAAAAGAGCCAAAAACACAAAATAATCTGGTCATTGAAGGTGCGGGCGGCGTTTTTGTACCTCTGAATGATACGGATTGCGTTATAGATTTAATACAACCCGATTATAAAGTGATAGTGGTTTCCAGACATTACTTAGGAAGTATTAATCATACACTATTGACAATTGAATCCTTGCTTAATCGTAAAATAGCGATTGGAGGAATTGTTTTCTCAGGTGATGAAAATAAAGCTACCGAATCGATTATTTTGAATAAAACAGGGCTTAAATGTATCGGCAGAATAGAGCAGGAACCCTATTTTGACCAAAACGTAATTAAAGAATATGCTGATCGGTTTAGAGAGAATCTTTTAGAACTTCAATAGCAATAGCAAAAATCAATTTCAATGGCAATGTCAATTTCAAAAATCAATCTAAAATCAGAAATCGTTAATCAATAATCTAAAATCTAATGAGTTTAATCGAAAGAGACAGCCAGTATCTTTGGCACCCTTATACACAGCACAAAACGGCCGCACTTCCTATCGCGATAACTAAAGGCGAAGGTGCGTTGCTTTGGGACGAAAATAATAAAGAATATATTGACGCTATTGCTTCTTGGTGGGTCAATCCGTATGGGCATTCCAATAAGTTTATTGCCGATGCGATTTACAAACAGCTTACTACGTTAGAACATGTTTTGTTTGGAGGGTTTACGCATGAGCCAGCCATTATTTTGGCCGAAAAACTATTGGCTATTTTACCTAATAATCAAAAGAAAGTATTTTTTTCCGATAATGGGTCAACTTCTGTTGAAGTGGCTATCAAAGTGGCTTTACAGTATTTTTACAATAAAGGCGAAAAGAGAACAACCGTTATTGCTTTCGAAAATGCTTTTCACGGCGACACTTTTGCCGCAATGGCCGCCAGCGGGATCTCATTTTATACACAGGCGTTTCAAGGAATGTTTATTGATGTGGTTCGGATTCCGGTTCCTGTGAAAGGACAGGAGCAGGCAAGTTTTGATACTTTGAAACAAGTTATAAAAAATCATAATTGTGCTGGATTTATATTTGAGCCTTTGGTACAGGGAGCGGCCGGAATGGTGATGTACGAGCCCGAAGCATTGGATCAATTAATCCAAATCTGTCAAGTAAATAATGTTTTAACGATTGCCGATGAAGTAATGACAGGTTTCGGGAAAACGGGTAAAACTTTTGCCTGTGATTATTTGACTCAAAAACCGGACATGATGTGCTTGTCCAAAGCTTTGACGGGAGGAACCATTCCGATGGCGATTACGACTTTTACTCAGGATCTTTTTGATGCTTTTTATGATGAAGATATCAATAAGGCATTATTTCACGGACACACTTTTACTGCAAATCCTACAGGTTGTGCAGCGGCTTTGGCGAGTTTGTCTTTGTTGAAAACCGAGGAAATGCAGGATAATTTAATCCGAATCAATAAAAACCATTTAGATTTTCAAAAACGAGTTGAAAATCATCCAATGGTTACCACTACGAGAGTACTCGGAGTGATTTTTGCATTGGAAATAAAAACCGAAACTTCTGCAAGTTATTACGGGACTTTGCGTAACAGACTCTATGATTTCTTTATTGAAAATGGAATAATTCTGAGACCAGTTGGAAATATCGTTTACATTTTGCCTCCTTATGTAATTACAGATGCACAATTGGAAAAGGTGTATGAAGTGGTCGAAAGTGCTTTGGAAATTGCTTAGTCATTGGCCACGGATGACACGGATTGAACGGATTTACACGGATGACTTAAAATAATTTCCGCTTAAATATCCTTATATGGTTTAAATTTAAAATCTGTTTTTATCAGTAGAATCTGTGTGCTATTTATAGTCACAGTTTGGTAAATACCGATGCACAATTGCAAAAAGTGTATAAAGTTGTGGGAAGTGCTTTGGAAAGTGTTTAGGTTTAACCGCGTGCAAAATATTTAGCCACAGATTGAACGGATTAAACGGATTTACACGGATAAAAAATAATGCACATTCTTAGAATTACTAAAAAAGGGAAACCATACTAATTAAAGAATCAGTGTAGATCCGTTTAATCTGTGTCATCCGTGTGCCATTTATGCTCACAGCTCAGCCAAAAAATAGGCATAATTATTTGTAAACTTTGCGTAAAACTTTGCGACCTTTGCGGTCAAACCAGAACTGAATATTTTGTCACAAATTATCTCTATCACAGCACTAGCATCTATTTCTCCATTGGGTAATGACCCGAAAACGATTTGGGAAAATTATCAAAACGGAAATCATTGTTTTACGAGTCATTTCTTAGATCATAAAAACACACTCGTTGCCAAGTTGGATGATAATTCAAATGCTATAGTTGAAGCTTTAAAACAATCTGATATTAAATACAAATCTTTAGATAAATCGGTTTTGTATGCCATGGCAGCTTCTCGAAAAGCTGTAGAAAATGCTGGTTGGACTTCTAAGGATGCTTTCGGAATAAATATAGGTTCTTCCCGCGGGGCAACTGATTTATTCGAAAAACACTTTCAGGAATATTTAGAATCAGGAAAAGCACAAACTTTGGCTTCACCAACAACAACTTTAGGAAATATTTCTTCTTGGGTAGCTCACGATTTACAGAGTTCAGGTCCCGAAATTTCACATTCTATTACCTGTTCGACAGCTTTGCATGCTTTATTGAATGGTGTGGCTTGGCTTCGTGCTGGGATGTCAGAGAAATTTTTGGTAGGCGGAAGTGAAGCGCCTTTGACCGATTTCACTGTTGGTCAGATGAGGGCTTTGAAAATTTATTCTAATAGCGAAGAGGAATTCCCTAATCGGGCTTTAGATTTTGAGAAAAAGCAGAATACTATGATTCTTGGCGAAGGAGCTGCTGTTTGTTGTTTGGAAATTGGTAAAAAAGAAAATGCTTTGGCCTATATAGAAGGTATTGGATATGCTACTGAAATATTGGAACATAACATTTCCATTTCGGCAGAAGCGACTTGTTTTCAGAAATCAATGAAAATGGCTTTGGAAAATATCGATTTATCTGAAGTTGATGCTATTGTGATGCACGCTCCAGGAACTAAAGCAGGCGATCTAACTGAATATAAAGCGATTCAAAAGGTTTTTGGTTCAAATTTGCCAATGCTTACTACAAACAAATGGAAAATTGGACACACGTTTGGTGCATCTGGGATTTTGAGTGTTGAAATGGCTATTTTGATGATGCAAAATAATCAGTTCATCGGAGTTCCTTTTGCGGAAGCACAAATACAGACGAAACCTATTCGCAAAGTTTTAGTAAATGCTGTTGGTTTTGGCGGGAATGCGGTGAGTGTTTTGTTGAGTGTTTAGAGACGCATTTTAGCCACAGATCTGCACGAATTATACGGATATTAGCAATTAGCACGGATAATTAAAAAAGTGTCAGTTAGGGAGCGGTTTTGTTTCTACTAGAGCTAAAAACTAAATCTGTTTTATCAGTATGATTAGTATGCCATTTTTTTGATAATAATTTGACGAATGAAATGGAGGATTGTCATTGGTTATCAGTTTTTTCCAATTCTTTTGCCTTTTCATAAATCAAATTGCTCTCGAAACCTCGGCGAAGCATATAATCACAAAATTTCTTTCTTTTTTTGAGAATATTTTTTTCAGTTATGGAGTTCCAATTCCTTTCGGCTAAATTTTCAAACGTGGCGATATATTCTTCGGGTTCGATTTCCTTTAGTGCAATATTAATCAAGGTTTGATTGATTTTTCGCATTTTCAATTCATTGGTAATGCGGATTTTTCCCCAATGTTTAATGCGGTGTTTTCCGCGAGCAAAACTACAAGCAAAACGTGATTCATTAAGAAAGTTGTGCGCTATTAAATGTACAATAACTTCGTCTATCTCTGATGAATTTAATTTCATACTCCACAATTTAGAAACCACTTCTTCATGGCATCTCTCTTGATAGGCACAAAAATGTTCTATTTTTTGAATTGCTTCTTTAATGGAATATACTTCTTTCATTCGAAATGAACCTTTTTTTAATATATAGCAAAAGTAAGTCTTTTGGAAAGAAATCATAAACTGTCGTTTGTAATTGTAAGTGTTCAAAATCCTTTTACAGTTAAAAGTTATAATTTTCCATTTTTTTCTAAATTTTAATTCGATTATTTGTAATACTAATAATACTGTTTTAAAAAAAAGATGTATTTCATCGATTAAATATGCTTTTCTTCTATTTTTTTGAATTCATTTATTAAGTTTGATAAGGTTGAAAAATTAATCATACGCTTCAACACCATTTTTGATTTGATAAACACAAAAAATCTTGTTGATTTTTTATTGTCACATTCCATAAAACAATTCAATACTGGTATAATCTTAATACTTTATTCTTATGAAAAAATTTTTACTTTTAATGAATGTGTGTTTTTTAATTTCACAAGTTTCTTTTGCAAAAGCGGTACATTCTAATGCTTTGTCAAGCAAGGCTAGTCATGAGAGTTTTAAATTTGAAGGTGTTACGACTACCAGTTTTAGTAGCTCGAATACGGCTGAAATAACGCGAAGCAGAGTTTGGCTAAATTTGACAAATTCTGGAGGAGCTTTTAAACAATTATTGTTAGGCTATATGGCCGGAGCCACCAATGGTTGGGATAATTTGTATGATGGAGTTAGTATCGATTCGAATCCATATGTTGATTTTTACAGTATTGGTGACGGTCAAAATTTAACTATACAAGCAAGAGGTTTACCTTTTTTGGATACTGATGAAGTTCCGTTGGGATACAAAGCTAAAATTGAAGGTGAATTTCAAATTAGTATAGATCATTTCGATGGTTTATTTGTTGATCAGGCTGTGTTTCTGAAAGACAAAACCACAGGAGTGGTTCATAATTTAAAAAACGGGGCTTATACTTT
Organism: Flavobacterium sp. WC2509; assembly: GCF_052683105.1. NCBI lineage: Bacteria > Pseudomonadati > Bacteroidota > Flavobacteriia > Flavobacteriales > Flavobacteriaceae > Flavobacterium > Flavobacterium sp. WC2509. The sequence continues at coordinate 2,430,610 of NZ_JBQZFG010000001.1, forward strand.
TACAACATCAATCGGACGGTTTAATGATCGTTTTGTGTTGCTTTATGTAAATCATATTCCAGAAGAACCAATTGCAGCTGTTCCCGATCCAATCGATCCTACTCCTATTGTAATTGTTCCTCCAGTTGTTGAAGTGCCTATTGTAACAGTTCCTGAAGTTCCTGCTCCAATTGTAACAGAGCCAGTTGTTGAAGTACCTATTGTAACAGTTCCTGAAGTTCCTGCACCCATTGTAACTGAGCCAGTTGTTCAAGTACCTGTTGTGACAGTTCCAGAAGTTCCGGCTCCAATTGCAACTGAACCTGTTGTTGAGGAACCAGCTGTAGCGATCATTGAAGGAACGGTTTATGAGGGCAAACAAAAATCATTAGTTGTATCGGTTAATAACGATCAAATAAGTATTAATTCTAAACAGGGGCCTATACAAACTATTTTGGTGTATAGCATGGGACAAATACAATTGTTTGAAAGAAAAAATGTTAATAGTAAAGAATTTGTGATTCCTAATTTAGGTGTAGCAAGACAAGTTTTAATTGTTAATACCCAGTTGAATAACGGTAAATGGATTGCCAGTAAAATTATTTTATAGCGACAGCAAGTGAATTAATTCTAAATAAAGAAGTCGACTCAAATTTGTATTGTGTCGGTTTCTTTTTTATTCCGTTTTTTACCGAATTAATTTTTTCGATTCCGTAAAAATGATAAATAGTGTTAGATTTTGTTACATCCGACTGCTATTATTTGTGTTTAAATAACACTATTAATAATACAAAATAATATGGCTATTTATTTATAAAAAGATTTATGTTGAATAAAATAAGCTATATTTGGTATAGCTCTTTTAGTCTTTTTTTGTTTTAACTTAAAAGTTTTAAGTGATGTTGCAAAAATTACTCTATACGTTTTTACTGATTGTTTTTTTGCAAATGAATGGATTTGGACAATCAGGAACAGTGACCAGTGCTACTACTGGTAATTGGAATGCTGTTGCCACCTGGACAGCTATTAATATACCTAGAACAGGAACTGTAACCTCTTCAACTGCTTTAACTACAGTTACAGGCGTAGGCACTTCATTTTTGACTCAGCTAGCTGTTGGTTCTGTAATTACTACTCAATTAGGTGTAGTAATTGGTACTGTAGCTTCTATTAATAGTGATATCAGCCTTGTTTTAGTTGGAAATGCTGCAAACACGGTTACTAATCAAAATTATCGTACTACAGGTGGTACACCAAGTCCTGTTGATACTGTTAATATTCAAGGTTCAAATGTAATTACGGTAACTGCAAATGCTGCTTGTAACCTTATAAATTTTGTAGGCAACGGAACGATAAATGTGAATACAGGATTCTCTTTAAATATTACTGACACCATTACTGTTGTTACTGTAGCGATTGGAGTTTTATCTGATAGGGATGCTTTTTTAACTGGTGGCGGAACGATAAATTGTGACACTTTAGTTGTAGGTTTAGGTACTGGTATAGGACTATTATGCAACACAAGATTAACTTCTACTATTTCAAATTTCAATATTACAGGAGCTGGAGTTACGTTGAACAGTTTAGGAGTTTTAACTGCAAGTAATAATGCTTCTTTTTATATAGAAAGTGGAACTGTAAATATAGACGGGGTAATTACGACTGCAAATGCACTTTTGGTTGCTACTACTTCTACATTATCAATGAGTACAGGAGCACAAACAGGAACGTTGCTGTTAAGTAATACAGCGCCTTTTAGTTTATCAGGGTTAGGAACAAATACTATTATTTTAAATGGGACGGGGACTACAGTAAATTATGATGGCGCTGCACAGACAGTTCTTCCAAAAGCGTATAATAATCTAGCGTTTAGCGGCAGTGGAATAAAATCTACTTCGAACACTACTTCGGTTGCGGGTAATTTATATATCAATGGAGCAACAGCAAGTATTGCTAGTGGAACTACTATAGCAGCTGGTAGTCTTACACTGGGCGTCTACAAAAAAATTAATGGAGTATGGGGTTCTACAACTGCTACTGCTGCTTATAAGGATAATGCTTATTTTCAGCCGACTACAGGAACAGTAACCGTTTCTACAGATACCCGACCAACGGCAGTTTTTTCAAATTTAACAGTGAGCCAAAGTATTTGTTTTGGAACTGCAATGACAACACTTAGTGGAACAGTTAGTGGAATTAATGCTATTGGCGGAGGTTTTTATCCTTCTGCAGAAGCTATAGGTGTGACAATTAATGGTGTGGCTCAAAATACAACTACTGTAGGAAGTACAGGTGTTTTTTCTGTAAATTATACTACAGCAACATTGCCTGCAAACATAACCCCTTATAATGTTACGTATTCTTTTACCAATACCGTTAATGTTAATTTGAAGAATGGAACCAATAATACGACTGCACTTACCGTAAATGCGATTCCATCCGTACCAGTCCAGGGTACTATAACTAGTGTGACATGTACAGCTGGAGGCACGGTTGTTCTCAATAGTTTGCCTAGCGGGAATTGGACTTTAGAAAGAACTGAGGGTAATGTTGTATCGGCACCCACTTCGGGATCTTCAACTTTAGTTACAGATTTACCCACAGGAAGCTATACCTTTAAGGTTCGAAATAATTTTGGATGCTTATCTTCTTCAGCTGTAATTGTAGCTATTCCAGATATGCCTAGTACTACCTGGAATGGGTCTGCATGGGGCAATGGTAATCCTGATATTTCTAAGAAAATTATTATGGATGGAGGTAGTACCACTATATCAAGTTCCATAGAAGGGTGTTCTTGTCAGGTCAATGCGGGTGTAAATATTATAGTAGATGCAAACGCAGTTTTAAAACTTAGAAAAGGTTTAACCATCATAGGAAATGGAACGCTAACATTTGAAAACGGCACGAGTTTAGTGCAACTGGATGACACGGCAGTCAATACTGGAAATATTACTTATAAGCGTACTACATCTACCATAAAAGACTATGATTATGTATATTGGAGTTCGCCAGTTGTAGACAGGAAGTTGGGAGAGTTATCGCCTGGTAGTGATAAATATTGGAGTTGGCTTACTGATAATTGGGCTCCCGCAACAGCAGCTACCGTGATGCTTCCTGCTAAAGGATATATTGCCAGAGTGCCTTCAGGTATAGTTTCGGTGCCCAAAGTTCAAAATGTTGAATTTGTTGGAAAACCAAACAATGGAGTTCAAACAATAGCTTCGCAAGGGGTCAATAAAAGTAATTTAATAGGAAATCCTTATCCTTCAGCAATAGATGCTGATTTGTTTATGACTTACAATAAAACCATAATTAATGGCGCTTTGTATTTTTGGACACATCGCAGCGGGAGAACATTAAATGGGGTAAGCAATCAATATGAGTATGCGGCAAATGATTATGCTACTTATACTTTGTTAGGAACAACTGGTTCAGGTGGAGGTTCAGCTAGCGGTAGTGCTGCTCCATTAGGAAAAATAGCAGCGGGTCAATCTTTTTTTGTTGATAGCAAAAGATCAGGAAATTTCACATTCAACAATTCGATGCGAATTTCCGATTCAGGAATGAATAGCCAATTTTTTAAACAGCAGCCTACTAAGAAATCAACGGCAATAGAAAGAGAAAGAGTTTGGTTGAATTTAACCAACGATGGAGGTGTTTTCAAGCAATTATTGGTTGGATATATGACAGGAGCGACCAATGATTTTGATACTTTATATGATGGTGTCACATTTGACGGAAATCCTTTTGTAGATTTTTATAGTATAGCGAATGCTAAGAATTATGCGGTTCAGGCACGTGGATTGCCTTTTGATGTAGTAGATGAAGTGCCCTTGGGTTACAGAACTACTATAGCAGGAATATTTAAGATTGGTATTGATGCTGTAGATGGGTCTTTGGCCGATCAAGCGATTTATTTAGAAGATAAAATAACTAATACAATTTATAATTTAAAGAATGGTGACTATTCGTTTACCACAACAATTGGGACATTTGCGGATCGCTTTGTGCTTCGCTATGCAGATAGCTCTAAATTGTTGAATACAGAGGATGTTCAAACCAAAGGCAAAGAGGTTATTCTATCGGTAAAAAGTGGGCAGATAAAAATCAATTCTTTTGATCAAAATTTGTCTTTTGTAAAAGTGTATGATTTGAAAGGAAGCCTGATTTTTGAAAAAAACAAACTAGGAAAAAATGAATTGATTATAGATAATTTAAAAGGAAGTAATCAAGTTATGATTGTTATTACTCAACTCGAAGATGGCAACTCGATGAGCCAAGAAATTGTTTTTCATGATTAATTAGTTAAAATAGTGGAGTTTTAAAAATCCCATTCTGTTTATTCAGAATGGGATTTTTTTGTTTTAAATGGCTGTTTTGCGCAAAAAGAGTATTAGATAATAGGGTAAAATTCATTAAGAATCTATTGGATTATTTTTTTAAGAATTTTACTATAATTATAATGTTTTTTGTTGATTAACAAAAATTGATTAGTAAATGTGTCGTCTTACTTACAAAAGAACCTTTTAATTGTTTATTTTTACCAAAATATTTAACAGTTCTAGCTTAGTATTATATTTATAGATTTGATTGTTTTTGACCTAAATAGATTAATTTTTTTGAAAAAAGCAAGACGCTTTTAAGCCTTTTTTTCTTTAATGTAAAAATTAATTTTTAACAAAAAAAACGAATTGATTTAAAATAGTAAGAAAAACCATTGGATACGATTTAGCCCCTAAATTATTAAAATTAAATACCTAACCAACTTTATGAATAAAAATTACTTTGATTCAGAAGGGAATACTGCATTTTTGACAAAAACAATAAAATTATTGTTGATGTCTTTTTTATTTAAAAATGTTACTAGAATAAAATTTATTTATACTTTTTTATTATTGGTGTTATTTGCGAATTTTGCGAATGCTGCAACATATTATTCTAGAGTAACTACGGGTAATTTTGCAACAGTTAGTTCATGGTCTACTAGCCCAAGTGGATCACCAACAAATGGTGCTGCTCTTGCTAGTGGAGATACTTTTATCATTCAAAATGGTCATACTATAACAGTGGCAGCTAATATACAAATTGCTAACATTACTGTTCAGGCGGGTGGTTTTTTAATAGTTGGAGCTTTTAACTTTAGGGTTGATAATGCTGCTTTAATTTCAGGAACTATAACGCACAATAATACAGCGGGAACTAAAAGTTACAGAGGTTCAGTTACCATAGATTCATCAGGAACTTGGAATAATACTGGAAATTCGGATATAAATTTTAGAGGAGGAATTACTAATAATGGTACATTTAATAGCGGAACAGGAGCGCATACATTTACTAACAATGCTCAGACTTTAAATGGTATATTGTCGATAACTAATTTAACCTGTAGTGATGATATTACTAATAATGGTACACTTACGATTTCAACTACCTTGGCAGGGACAGGTACTTTAATTAATACAGGTACTTTAAATTTTGGTGTGACATCTATTACACCTACTCTCGATGCAACGTCAGTTGGTAATATAGTGAATTACAATGCTACTGGAGTCCAAACTGTAAAATCAACAACTTACAGTAATCTTACTCTATCAGGCAGTGGTACAAAAACATTAGGGGGAGCTGTTGCTACAAATGCGGCTTTAACATTAAATAATAATACAAGTTTAGCAATGTCTACTTATTTGCTAACTTTAAATGGAGATCTTATAAATAATGGCTCTGGTACAATTACAGGAACAACAGGAGGTGTTACAATATCTGGAACTGCAACTCAAAACATTGCAGGCTTTACTACTACAGGGGCTGTTTCTATGATTAAAACTACAGGAGGAGCAGCTACATTAACAGGAAACGTAAACGGTGCTAGCTTAACAATAAACGGTTCGGGAGGTATAATGAGCTTAGGTACAGGTTTGACACATACATTTACTGGAGACTGGAGTAGAGGGAGCGGTACATTAAACGGAGGTTCAAGTACATTAAAAATAGGAGGTGATGTAACTGGTACAGGGAGTACTTTTACAGCTGAGACAAGTACAGTTGAGTTTAATAAAACAGGTGCTCAAAATTTGGGTTCCGCCGCATTAACCTATAATAATCTTATTCTTTCAGGAAGTGGAGACAAAACCTTGGGTGCAGTTGCAACGGTAAGCAATACTTGGTCTATCATTTCACCTGTTAAAGCTAATTTAGGGGCAATTACTACACATGCAGCAACAACGCTTTACTTACACGGAACTGGACCGCTTTCTGCTTCTTGGGGGGCAGTAGCATCAACAACAGCAACAAACAAAACTAATGCTTATTTTACAACAGGAATTACGGGTAGAATCAATGTTGCTTCCGTAATTGATAATAATTATGCTTCTTATAACAATGCAACAGGTGATTTAGGAGGAGGGATAGTTGGAGAGAACACAGGACCACTAGTACTGACTGCTCCAGATGGAAGTGTTTTTATAAATACTAAGTTTGCGAGCTATGGTACGCCAGGTGGTATATACCCTAATTTTACTATTGGAGGCTGCCATGCACCAACTAGTCGTGCAAAAACTACGGAATTATTAGGAAATACTACAGTAACTATACCCGCTTCAGGAGCTTTTAATGATTTTTTTGGAGATTATTGTAATGGTACCATAAAAACGTATAGTGTTGTTGCTACTTATGCCCTACCTATTTGTAGTGGTAATAGTCCAGGTATCATTACTGGTTCAGATCCGACAGGAGGTAACGGTACAGGAAGTTATAGTTTTGTATGGTCACAAAGTGGAACTATAGGAGGTACTTATACACCTATATCTGGAGCTACAAATAGAGATTATACACCAGGAACGCTTACTGCAACTACTTATTATAAGAGAACAGTAACCTCAGGAATTTTTAGTGATGAAACAATTGTTATTGTTCCTGTAATAACTGCCCCTGCATCAACTGCTCCAACTATTGCTACTTTATGTAGTGATAGTACTCTAAGTGTTCCAGCACCTACAATTGCTGGTACATACGTAGAATGGTTTTTTGGTTCTTGTGGAAGTACTGTTATAGGTACGGGTACAACTTATAATCCGACAGCTACTGGGAATTATTATGCTCGTTATACTAATAGATGTGGGTCAAGTAATTGTGGTGTTAGGAATGTAGCAACTACTCCAACGAATGGAGTAGTTGTAACACCTACTAACCCTACTTCAATTTGTGTTACGGGTACAGCTCAAACTGCTAGTTTACCCTATACAGCCACTGGTACTCCTACTACATATAGTATTATTTGGTCGCCTAGTGGTTTTTTAATTAATATTGCTAACAGAAATTTACCTGGTTCTACAAGCGGATCAATAACCTTAGATATTCCATCAAATGTTCCAGCAGGTACCTATACAGGGAGTATTACTGTAAAAACTGCTGCTGGATGTACGAGTGCCAGTAAAACGTTTGCATTAACGATTGGTAAAGTAGCAGGAGTTGCTTCATCTACACCAACTCTATGTGTTAATACAGCTTTAACAGCAATTACTCATAGTACAATAAATGCAACAGGAATAGGAACGGCGATAGGATTGCCTACAGGAGTAACAGCTGCTTGGGCATCGAATACAATTACGATTAGTGGTACACCTTCAGTGTCGGGTACTTTTAATTATACTATTCCTTTAACGGGATCTTGTATAGGATCAGCAGATGCTACGGGAACTATAACAGTAAGACCAGTTTTTACTTCTGGAACAATCGCCTCGACAGGAGAAACCATTTGTTATAATGGTGATCCGGGCTTAATAGGGAGTACAACAGCTGCAAGTGGTGGAGATACTACTATTACTTATCAATGGCAAAGCAGTACAGATGCTGCTTTTACAACACCAGTAACGATAGGCAGTAGTAATAGTGCAACATATGATCCTCCAACAGGATTGACTGTTAATACATGGTATCGTCGTCAAGCGAAAGATGGTACTTGTAATACAATATTTTCAAATTCAACTAATACTTGGGCAATTACGGTTCGTGCTAATTTCACTACTGGAACAATCGCATCGACTGGAGAAACTATTTGTTACAATGGTGATCCGGGGGCAATTGGAAGTACAACAGCTGCAAGTGGCGGAGATACTACTATTACTTACCAATGGCAAAGCAGTACAGATGCCGCTTTTACAACACCAGTAACGATAGGCAGTAGTAATAGTGCAACATATGATCCTCCAACGGGATTGACTGTTAATACATGGTATCGTCGTCAAGCGAAAGATGGTACTTGTAATACAACATTTTCAAATTCAACTAATACTTGGGCGGTTACAGTTCGTCCTACAGTTACAGCGACAATCAGTGGAACTACTTCAGTTTGTTTGGGAGGAACTACGTCTAATGTTACTTTTACGAATCCTCTTAGTAGTCCCATAACAGTAACTTACAATATTAATGGGTCAGGAGCTACTACAATAAATGTGGGGGCTAACACTACCGCAACTATAGCTGCGCCAACTGTAACTGCGGGAACATTTGTTTATAATTTAGTAAGTGCAGTATATCAAGCAGCACCAACTTGTACAGCACCATTAACAGGTTCTGCGACAATAACAGTTCGTCCTACAGTTTCAGCGACAATTAGTGGAACTACTTCAGTTTGTTTGGGAGGAACTACGCCTAATGTTACTTTTACGAATCCTCTTAGTGATGCGATAACGGTAACTTATAACATAAATGGAGGTATAAGTACTACAATAAATGTAGGTGCTAATACTACAGCAACAGTAGCTGCACCAACAGGAACAGCGGGACCATTTGTTTATAATTTAGTAAGTGCGGTATATCAAGCAGCGCCAACTTGTTCAGCATCTTTAACAGGTTCTGCAACCATAACCGTAATTTCAAATAACACAATAGTTTTAAGTTCAGCTGTAGGTACAGATTCTCAAGCGGTTTGTGTCAATACACCAATTACAAATATAACTTATACTACAACGGGGGCAACTGGAGCAACGTTTGCTAATCTGCCTACAGGTGTGTCTGGATCTTGGGCCGCTAATGTTGTTATTATAAGTGGAACACCAACAGTTGCTGGAGCAGCACTTACCTATACAGTTACTTTGACTGGTGGTTGTGGTAGTATTTCCGCAACGGGTACAAGAACAATAATAGTCAATCCACTACCAACAATACCAACTGCTAGTGCCACAGCTCAGCCTAGTTGCTTGATTTCAACAGGAACTATTACTGTTTCTGATCCTGCACCAGCAACAGGAATTGAATATACGGTCACAGGTATAAGTCCTGTTGTAGCTGGAGTAACAAATACTACTGGAATATTTTCAGGACTTGCAGCAGGGACATATAATGTCACTACTTCAAATACAAATACAACTTGTACTTCATCAGCTAGTTCAACAATTACCATAAATGCAATAGTTACTAAAACATGGCTTGGTGGAACAACTGATTGGAATACTGCATCAAACTGGTCTCCTAGCTCAGTACCCATAGCTACTGACTGTGTAATTATACCAAACGTAACGAACAAACCTGTAATTTCAGGTACAAATGAACAATTTTATGCAAATGTACTTACTGTAAATACAGATAGTAGTTTAACTGTAAATAGTACAAATACTCTAACAGTAACAGATGTTGTTAGAGTTCAAGGGACAGGAACTTTAACCTTCGAGAACGAAGCTAGTTTGGTTCAGGTAAATGATTTAGCAACAAATTCAGGTAGTATTACTTATAAGCGTACTACTTCTGCTGTAAATGACTATGATTATGTATATTGGAGTTCCCCAGTAGTAAATCGTACGTTGGGTCAGTTGTCTCCTACCAGCGATAAATATTGGAGTTGGCTTGTTGATAATTGGACTCCAGCAAAAGCAACAGATGTGATGCTTCCTGCTAAAGGATATATTGTTAGAGTGCCTTTTCGAAATATTTCTACATCTTCACCTATATCAGTTGTGTTTTCAGGAGTACCTAACAATGGTGTTAAAACAATCGCTTCGCAAGGCGTTAATAAAAGTAATTTAATAGGAAATCCATATCCTTCAGCAATAGACGCCGATTTGTTTATGAATTATAATAAAACCATAATTAACGGATCCTTGTATTTTTGGACACACAGAGTAAAGAGAAGTCTTGATATCCCAAATAATCAATATATATATGCTGCTAGTGATTATGCTGTTTATACTTTGCTTGGAGGTGCTGGGAGTGTTGACGCTTTAAGAAATATTGCTGCAGGCCAATCCTTTTTTGTTATTAGTAAAAGGTCAGGAAATTTCACATTCAATAATTCAATGCGAATTGCTACTGCAGGAGAGAACAACCAATTTCTGAAACAAGCGAGTACTAAGAAAGGAATTGCTAGTGATAGAGACAGGGTTTGGTTGAATTTGACTAATGATGGAGGGGCTTTCAAGCAATTATTGGTAGGATATATGGCAGAAGCGACTAATGATTTTGATAACTTGTATGATGGTACAACCCTTGATGGAAATACCTTTGTAGATTTTTACAGTATTGCAAATGCTAAAAATTATACGATTCAGGCACGTGGGTTGCCTTTTAATACAGCCGATGAAATACCATTGGGTTACAAAACTACTGTTGCAGGAACATTTACTATAGCCATTGATAAAGTTGATGGCGGTTTAACTGATCAAGCCATTTATTTAGAAGATAAAACAACTAATAAAATTCAGAATTTAAAAACTGGAAGTTATTCGTTCACTACGGCAATTGGAACTTTTACAGATCGTTTTGTGTTGCGCTATACAGATACTTCTAAAGCATTAGGAACTGAGGATGCTCAAGCTACAGGTAAAGGGGTTATAGTATCGGTAAAAAATAGCCAGATAAAAATCAATTCTTTTGACCAGACGTTATCTTCTGTAAAAGTATATGATTTGAAAGGAAGCTTACTTTATGAAAAAAATAAAGTAAATAAAAATGAATTTGTTGTTGACCATTTAGTATCTAGTAATCAATTTATGATTGTTATGGTGCAATTGGAAGATGGTAAATGGGTCACTGAAGAAATTATTTTTCATGATTAACCTTTAATAATAACACAATATTTTGAATCCCATTCTGTTTTTTAGAATGGGATTTTTTTATAATATGGATTTCGTTTGACGTTGGTAATACCATTTTGAAATATAAAATGGCCTTATTGTCAGTTAGAGCGCAGTCGAGAACCTCTACTTCATCTCGACAACGCGCGATGTGACAACAAATAATTAGACTTGAATACATTCAAATGGTATGAAAACGCCAAAAATTTACCTTCATCCCTGGTTGTTTTGCTTATTTTCTTCGATAAACTCTCGCTTAATCTCTTTTGAAATTCTCGACTATAAATTCAATTGTAGCAATTTTTACTATTTTATGAATTTATAAGTTGTGTCCCGACGATGAATAAGGGCTGTCAATTAAAATAATTATTCTGCGTAAATCTTTGAAATAACTTCGTCTGTAGGTTTCGCTCGGATCGCCCCTAACTTTTTAATCAATTTTAGTTTAAAATCGATATAAGTTGCTTGAAAAGAGGGAATTGATCACTTAATATGCTTATAAAAAACATCAGATTTAAAATTATGGATTTTTTTTTGTGGGGCTAAATTTACAAAATAATTGATTTTTTACCACCTATCTGAGAATTTGATTATTTCATAAGCTTATTTTGAGAAATGTGTAATATATACCTAATTTTAATATGTAAAAGTTTATGTTTTACATTCTACATTAAATTAAAATATAAAGCAGATCATTTGTTGCTTTGGAGCCCCATCAAAGAACTAAAGTTCTTTTTGTTTTTCTAGTTTTTACAGAAATATTACCCCAAAATCCCCAAATCAGATGGAAAGAACTATACCAACTTTTGTAGTATTTATTTCTTCTCGAATTTATAAGTTAAAAGAAATTATATTGTTTCCTAAAATTGAGAAGGATAATTGTCTTTGGTTACCAAATAAAAATGGACCCGGAGCGATTAATTTTAGTCGATCTTTTCTAAGTACAATAGTCCTATTGTTTTTTGTTTCATTTGTCAATGCGGCTACTATTACCAGTACTGGAAGTGGAGGGCTATGGTCATCACCATCAACATGGATAGGAGGCGTAGTACCTACCGCAGCTGATGATGTTATAGTTGCTTCAGGAAGTAGTGTAATTCTAGATGTCAATATTTCTATCGGTTCCGGAATAACATATACTTTTAATGGTAATGTCACTGATAATGGTACTCATACTCTCACAAATAGTGTAGCTACAGGAACGTTAATTATTTCAAACAATAGTACAACAACAATTGGTGGTGTGGTGTCTATTGATCAAATGACGATTACTGTAAATTCGGGTTCTAAATTGATAACAGGAGCGATGTCAATATCAGGGAGTGGTTCAAGTACTGTTACTATTAACGGGGCTTTGATCATTAATGGAGATTTTACTGTTAAAAAAGGAACCATTAACGTATCGGGTTATGTTTTTGTTAATGGAAATTATGCTACTGAGAATGCAAATGCTAACGTAACCGGTACTGGTTCGTTTGATACATCAGGATCAATAACAACGCAGGGTTCGAGCCAGGTTTTTGGCAGCGGAGGTGATTGTGCGGGACCTGGCTGTTCAGGAACTTCATTGGGTTGTAGTGCTACAAACAGTATTACACCTTCCAATCAGGTGTTGTGTAGTGGGAATACATCCTCACAACCTATCACTTTTTCAACAACAAGTGCGTCTTATTCCATTACCAGATGGGAAAAAACAACAGATTTAGTAACCTTCACACCTATAGCATTCACAGGTTCTATCTTGCCTTCGCAAACGGTGACTCAAGATACTTGGTTTCGTGTTGTTTTTACATCAACCAGCCCTAATTGTGGATCGTTAAATTCTGCGGCAGCTTTTGTTCGCGTTAGTAGTTCTACACCAACAATATCAGGAATATTATCGATTTGTATTGGTTCAACTACTACATTAACTGGATCCGCTACAGCGAATGCTACTACGCCTTGGTCTTCGGCAACCCCAACAGTAGCAACGGTAAATAATGGGGGAGTTGTTACAGCAGTTACAGCAGGAACCAGTGCAATTAGTTATAAAAATAGTTATGGTTGTGTTCAAATGGCTACAGTAACTGTAACTCCAACTGTTGGAACTCCAAGTACACCAACACCTTCTGCAAGTGCCATTTGTCAAGGTAGTTCAAATACAACATATACCACTTCAGCTACTAATGCTAACAGTTATACTTGGTCAGTCACAGGAGCAGGAAATACAATATCAGGTACCGGGACCACTGGAACGGTAACCTGGGCAGCTAGTTTTTCAGGAACAGCTACAATAAGCGTTACGGCTACGGGTTGTGGTACATCAAGTGCTGCTACAACAACGGTTACAGTAAATCCATTATTGTCAATTCCAACAATAAATATGACTACTCAGCCAAATTGTTTAACAGGAACAGGAAGTGTTTTATTAAACAATTTGCCAACATCTGGTACATGGTCATTATATCAAGATAATGTTGATATTTACGATGCCACAGGAGGAAGCGGTTCTGTTACAATTTCAGCTTTAGCAGCAGCAGGCTCAGGTACTACTTATAATTTTAAGGTTTCTAACGGAGTTTGCACTTCAGCCGTTGTCTCTGTTACTGTCAATCCTGTATTGTCTACTAAATGGATCGGTGGTTTATGGGACAATGGAGAACCGAATACCAGCAATAGCAATAAAAATATTGTTTTTGAGGACAATTATACACTAACGAATGATTTAGTTGGTTGTTCCTGCGAAATCAAAGCAAATGTAAGTGTTACAGTTGCTACTGGGAAAGTGTTAAAAATGCAAAATGGTTTGGCCGTACAAGGAAACTTGATTTTCGAGAATGGGGCGAGTTTGGTTCAAGACAATGATTTAGCAACAAATTCAGGTAGTATTACTTATAAGCGTACTACTTCTACTGTAAATGATTATGATTATGTATATTGGAGTTCGCCAGTAATAGGTCGTACGTTAGGGCAGCTATCGCCTACTAGCGATAAATATTGGAGTTGGCTTGTTGATAATTGGACTCCCGCAAAAGCAACTGATGTGATGCTTCCTGCAAAAGGATATATTGTTAGAGTGCCTTTAGGTACGTCACCTCAAAATGTTGTGTTTTTAGGGACGCCAAACAATGGAGTTAAAACGATAGCTTCACAGGGAGTTAATAAAAGTAATTTAATTGGAAATCCATATCCATCAGCACTAGATGCCGATTTGTTTATGATTTATAATAAAACAATAATTGACGGAGCCTTATATTTTTGGACACATACCAAACCGAGAGTTTATGATGGTGCAAGTAATCAATATGTATATGCTGCCAATGATTATGCTGTTTATACTTTACTTGGGGGTACAGGTTCAGGCAGTGGAAGTGCGGCTCCTACAAAAAATATTGCTGCAGGTCAATCCTTTTTTGTTGTTAGTAAAAGGTCAGGAAATTTTACATTCAACAATTCGATGCGAGTTTCTACCGCAGGAAACAATAGTCAATTCCTCAAACAAGCGATTACTAAGAAAGGAATTGCAGCTGAAAGCGACAGAGTTTGGTTAAGTTTAACCAATGATGGAGGCGCTTTCAAACAATTATTGGTAGGATATATGGCCGAAGCTACTAATGATTTTGATAATTTGTATGATGGTATAACACTCGATGGGAATAGTTTTGTAGATTTTTATAGTATTGCTAATACTAAGAAGTATACGATTCAAGGTCGCAGTTTACCATTTAATGTAGCCGATGAAGTACCATTGGGTTATAAAACGACAATTGCAGGAACATTTACTATCGCAATTGATAAAGTTGATGGAGGTATGAGTGATCAAGAAATTTATTTAGAAGATAAAACAACCAATAAAATTCAAAATTTAAAAATTGGAAGCTATTCGTTTACCACGGCAATTGGAACTTTTACAGATCGTTTTGTGCTACGTTATACCGATATTTCCAAAACATTGAGAACAGATGATGCTCAAACCAAAGGTAAAGGGGTTATTGTATCGGTAAAAAATGGCCAGATAAAGATTAATTCTTTTGACCAGACGTTGTCTTCTTTAAAAGTATATGATTTGAATGGAAGCTTACTTTATGAAAAAAATAAAGTAAATAAGAATGAATTCGTTATTGATGATTTAGTGTCTAGTGATCAATTTATGATTGTTATGGCGCAATTGGAAGATGGTAAATGGGTTAGCGAAGAAATTATTTTTCACGAATAACCTTAAAGTAATAAGATATTTTAAATCCCATTCTGTTTTAGAAAGGGATTTTTTTATAAAAATTAGACAGTTAAAATTTAACATTTGATTAGCTATTAATTTTTTTCGATATGTTTGTAAACCATTGATTTTTAGTATTATCTTTGCAAAACTTTTTTATGGCAATACCAACTGATTTATTTCAGGTCCATTTAAAAACAAATTTAATCCTAAAGCCCCGAATATGATTAGAATCCTATCCAGATCTAATGTTTTACTGCGTTTTTTAGTTTTACCTTTTTTTGCATTTACACAAGTTATGCTAACGGGAAATTATATTACTTCCAGTGCATACACAACTTATGTTTATCCAATTTTTAAAAATTTAACAACGACTGTTAGTTGTTCGAATTCCCATGGAATTGGCGGTGATGTTAAGTTTCTTTTACAGAATAATCAAACAGCAATTTCTCAAATTAACATTTTTTAACTTAATGAGGCATGATTTTTGGAACTTCATTTTTTTGAATGGGTTTTCAAGAAAAAGTGGTTTAAAGTTCAGTTTTTTAAACTCGCCTATATTTTTCGTTAACAAGTGTTAAATTTTTCAAATCAAAAACCTTTATTTCAAAATCAACGTATATATAAAAAGTTATAACATTATTGCTTTTATAGTAGATTTAAAAAAATACCACATGAATAAAAAATACTTTAATTCAGAAAAAAATACTGAATTTGCCCCAAGAAAATCAAAATTTATTGGTTTGTTTCTGATGGTTTTGTTCTTTTTTATATTTGCAAACACTGTTTCTGCTCAAACTACAGGAGATTATCGTTCTTTAGCCTCTGGAAGCTGGACAACTCCTGAAAGTTGGGAATATTATAATGGAAGTGCTTGGGTTACGTCAACAACAAGTTATCCTGGGCAGAATTCAGGAACATATGCAGTTTTGATCCAGCCAAGTCACACTATAACTATTGGGACTTCAGGTATTACTACACAGCCAATGGGCACAGTTACAATTAGTGGGACTTTATTTTTGAATGCAAACAATAGTGATACTAATTACAATTTAACAACTACTACGCTTGTCGTAACCCCAAACTTAACCCCAAAAGCAACTATTGATTTTGATAAAAAATCTCATCTAGTACTACCTGCAGCTGCAGAATTACAAGTTAGCACTGGTGGGCTTTCAGGACAGTGTAATAATAATATAGATATTTCTATTGGTTCAACTGTAATTTCTTATTGTAGTGGCGGTTCACCCTCTTTTTCGACTGTAATGACACAAGGAGGGTATAATACTGCCGGGACATTATCTGGAAATCAAAGTGTTTGTGTTAATGGAACTACAACTTTTTCTTCTACTGCCTCTGGAGGAACTTGGTCCAGCAGTAGCACTTCAGTTGCTACGGTAAATTCTTCTGGTGTTGTAACTGGTGTAGCAGCAGGAAGCTCAATAATTAGTTATACTCTATCAGGGGTAATTTCTACCAGAGCTGTTTATGTTGGAGCACCGTCGGCAGCTGGTTTTATTACTGGTACAACTCCTCAATGTCCAGGATTAACAAATCAAACTTATTCGATAGCTGCAGTAAATGGGGCGACTAGTTATGTTTGGTATGTTCCCTCTGGATGGACAATTACAACAGGACAAGGAACAACTAGTATTACTGTGACAACCGGGACATCTAACCAAAGTGGTAATATTCAAGTGAATGCGGTAAATTCTTGTGGAACAGGTTATGCAAATGGTGAAGGTAATGGCTATAAGTATGTAAATGTCAATTCAGCAATCAACACCGCTTCTCCTACCGTAAGGGATGTTGCCGGGAATTGTGGTTATGTACAGCTTGATTGGAATCAGGTTTCAGGAGCTATTGGTTACTACTTAGATATTGCTACAGATACGGGTTTTACTAATTTTGTTGCTGGATTCAACAATTTCAAGGGAACATATAACGGAAGTTATAATTTTGCGGCTCTACCAACTGGAACGTTGTATTATAGAATAAGAGCTTATGATTATTGTGCGGTTTCTAATAATTCTAATCGAGGAACTATTACAGTAACAGGAGCTACAAATTCTGGCACACTCGCTTCATCACAAACCATTTGTTCAGGAACAAAACCAGCAGATTTAGTAGTAACAGGAAATACTTCTGCGGTTACTAGTTGGGAATATTCTACCAATATCGATTTTAATCCTAAACAAACTATAAATTCTACAGCTACTACTTTGACAGGTACTGTTATAGGTAATCTGACGCAAAGTACTTATTTTAGAGCCGTCACTTCACAAATGACTTCCTCTCCATGGTGTCAAGGTTATTCAACGGTAGTTTTAATAACAGTTACTAATTCTGTTTTGGCAGCTTCATCAAGTCCTACACCTTGTATTAATACAGCAATGACTACTATTACTCATACAACGAGTGGTTTTACAGGTATCGGGACTCCAATAAATTTACCAGCAGGAGTAACTGCCTCTTTTGCAGCTAATACGATTACAATTAGCGGAACTCCTAGTGCATCAGGAACATTTAATTATAGCATTCCATTAACAGGAGGCAGTTGTGGTGGTAGTCCAGCTGCTACGGGAACAATTACGGTAACACCTGCTGCAAGTGCAGGAACAGTAACTGTGGGTACCAGCCCACAATGTATTAGTGGAGCAACTACGTATACAGTATCTGGCCAAATCTTAGGCGGTGGAACAGGTGGGTGGACAAGTAGTAATACAGCAATAGCTACGGTTGTTGCAGGCACAGGTGTAGTTACAGCAGTTGGCGCAGGAACTTGTAATATAATTTATACTGTTACAGGAGGTTGTGGCGGAACAAAAACAGCCTCTCAACCCTTTACAGTTACAGCCACAGCAAGTGCAGGAACAGTTACGGCAGGCACAAGTCCACAATGTGTTGGAGGAACAACTACATATACAGTTTCTGGTCAAATTTTAAGTGGTGGAACAGGAGGCTGGTCTAGTGATAATACAGCGATAGCTACAGTTATAGCTGGGACAGGTGTAGTTACAGCAGTTAGTTCAGGAACTTGTAATGTAGTTTATACCGTTACAGGAGGTTGTGGCGGAACAAAAACGGCATCTAAACCGTTTACAGTTACTACTACAGCAAGTGCAGGAACAGTTACAGCAGGCACAAGTCCACAATGCGTTGGAGGAACAACCACATATACGGTATCTGGTCAAGTTTTAGGCGGTGGTACAGGCGGATGGTCTAGTGATAATACAGCGATAGCTACAGTTATAGCTGGGACAGGTGTAGTTACGGCAGTTAGTTCGGGAACTTGTAATATAATTTATACTGTTACAGGAGGTTGTGGCGGAACAAAAACAGCCTCTCAATCCTTTACAGTTACTGCTACAGCAAGTGCAGGAACCGTTACCGCAGGTACAAGTCCACAATGTGTTGGAGGAACAACTACATATACAGTTTCTGGTCAAATTTTAAGTGGTGGAACAGGAGGCTGGTCTAGTGATAATACAGCGATAGCTACAGTTATAGCTGGGACAGGTGTAGTTACGGCAGTTAGTTCAGGAACTTGTAATATAATTTATACCGTTACAGGAGGTTGTGGCGGAACAAAAACAGCCTCTCAACCCTTTACAGTTACTGCTACAGCAAGTGCAGGAACAGTTACAGCAGGCACAAGTCCACAATGTGTTGGAGGAACAAGTACATATACAGTATCGGGTCAAGTTTTAGGCGGTGGTACTGGCGGCTGGTCTAGTGATAATACAGCAATAGCAACGGTTGTAGCCGGAACGGGAGTTGTTACGGCAGTTAGTGCAGGGACTTGTAATATAGTTTATACAGTTACAGGAGGTTGTGGCGGAACAAAAACAGCCTCACAGCCTTTTACAGTTAAAGCATTGCTAACAACTCCCACAGGTGGAACACTAACGCAGCCTACTTGTGCAACAGCAACAGGAAGTGTTTTATTAAACAATTTACCAACTTCAGGTTTATGGTCATTATATCAAGATAATGTTGATATTTACGATGCTACAGGAGGAAGTGGTTCTGTTACAATTTCAGATTTAGCTGCAACAGGCTCAGGTACTACTTATAATTTTAAGGTTTCTAACGGAGTTTGTACTTCAGCCGTTGTTTCTGTTACTATAAATCCTGTGTTGACTACTAAATGGAATGGGGGTTCATGGGACAATGGAGAGCCAAATACTAGTAATAGCAATAGAAATATTGTTTTTGATGGTGATTTTACAATAGCGAATGATGTAGTAGGTTGTTCTTGCGAAGTCAAAGGAACCAGAACAATTACAGTTGCTGCTGGGAAAGTGTTAAAAGTGCAAAATGGTTTGAATGTACAAGGAACCTTGATCTTCGAGAATGGGGCGAGTTTGGTGCAGGAGAATGATTTAGCCACAAATTCAGGTAGTATTACTTATAAACGTACTACTTCTACTGTAAACGATTATGATTATGTCTATTGGAGTTCGCCAGTAGCAGGTCGTACGTTGGGACAGTTATCACCTACTAGTGATAAATATTGGAGTTGGCTTATTAACAATTGGGCTCCGGCAAAGGCAACAGACGTGATGCTTCCTGCTAAAGGATATATTGTTAGAGTGCCTTTAGGTACTTCACCTCAAAATGTTGTGTTTTTGGGAACGCCAAATAATGGTGTCAAAACGATAGCTTCGCAAGGAGTTAATAAAAGCAATTTAATTGGGAATCCATATCCTTCAGCACTTGATGCGGATTTGTTTATAAATTATAATAAGACAATAATTAATGGAGCTTTGTATTTTTGGACACACACTAAACCGAGAGTTTATGATAGTGCAAACAATCAATATGTATATGCTTCTAATGATTATGCTCTTTATACTTTGTTTGGAGGTACAGCTTCAGGTAGTGGTAGTGCAGCTCCTTCAAGTAATATTGCTGCTGGTCAATCCTTTTTTGTTGAAAGTAAAAGATCAGGAAATTTTACATTTAATAATTCGATGAGGGTTTCTACTACAGGAGAGAATAATCATTTTCTTAAACAGGCGAGTACCAAGAAAGGAATTGCTTCAGATAGAGATAGGATTTGGTTGAATTTAACCAATGATGGAGGTGCTTTTAAGCAATTACTGGTGGGATATATGGTAGGAGCGACTAATGATTTTGATAATTTGTATGATGGTACAACACTTGATGGAAATACTTTTGTAGATTTTTATAGTATTGCTAATGATAAGAATTATGGCATTCAGGCACGTGGTTTACCATTTAGTGTAACGGATGAAATACCATTGGGCTATAAAACAACTGTAGCTGGAACATTTACTATAGCGATTGATAATTTTGATGGAGATTTTACAAATCAAGACATTTATTTGGAAGACAAAATAACCAATAAAATTCAGAATTTAAAAAGCGGAAGCTATTCGTTTACTACGGCAATTGGAACTTTTACAGATCGTTTTGTGTTGCGTTATACTGATACCTCAAAAACATTAGGAACAGATGAGGTTCAAGCGAAAGACGGCAAAGGAGTTATTGTATCAGTAAAAAATAGCCGAGTAAAAATCAACTCTTTTGATCAGACCATATCTTCTGTAAATGTGTATGATTTGAAAGGAAGTTTAATTTATGTAAAAAATAAAGTAGGCCAAAAGGAATTCAGCATTGAAAATTTAGCTACCAGTAATCAGTTTTTGATTGTTATGGTGCAATTGGAAGATGGTAAATGGGTAAGTGAAGAAATTATTTTTCATGATTAAAGAATACTAAAAATTATAAATTTTCAAACCATTCTGTTTATTCAGAATGGTTTTTTTTATCTGATTTACTATCTCGAAAAGGATTCAAACCTAATTGTATAATCTTCGGAAATCAAAGTCATCGTAGTAATTTTAACTTGATGTTTTAATATACTAATTCAAAACTTTTGTTTATTTGTTTTTTAGTAAGAAATTATCTTATTTAAATTATTTTATATTTACTATAATTCTTATATTTATTTTAAATAAAAATAAATATGAAGGAATTATTGAAGATTTTAGTATTTTGTTATCCTGTCTTTTCTTTTGGACAATCAATATTTAGCAACTCAATTGTTGGAGCTAATCCTAATTCTGTTAATCCTTTTGTGGCCGATCAAGTAGTTAATCTTAATATCAGTGCTTCGGGTATTGGAAGAGGAAGTGCTTTATTTGGTATAGATGCTAATAACAGATATGACGCTAAAAGCTGGGGACTTCTATCATTCGATCCGAATGCTTATTTTGAGTTTGTCATAACACCAAATATTGATCAAAAGATTGATTTTGAGAATTTTGAATTTACTGGACAAATTTCTTTGCTTGGTCCCACACGTTTTTCTTTTCGTTCCAGTGTAGATAATTTTGCTTCAGATATTACGATGGTTTCAAATATTGGTTCAGCAGTTCCTTATATGATTTCTTCAACAGTTTCTTTAGCGGGTATGTCTTTTCAAAATGTAACAACTCCCATTAAATTTAGAATATATGGTTTTGCCGCTCTGGCAGGAACAGGAAGTTTTAGTGTTAATGATTTTAATTTTAATGGAAAAGTTTCTTGTGCTCAACCACAGGCAGTAGTATTGCCAGCAAAAAGTATTAGTTGTACCGCAACTTCTTTTGATTTACAATGGCCAGCGTCATTATTAGCTAATAATTATTTTATTGATGTAGCCAAAGAACCTGATTTTTTAAATTTTGTTCCAGGTTATCAAAATAAGGAATTGGGAAATGTTTTGGTTGAAACCATTTCAGGTTTGGGAGCAGGTAGTTCTTATTATGTGCGACTTCGCGCAACAAATCATTGTGAAGTAAGTGCCAATTCTAATACAATTGAAGTATCTCCACCAGTAACGGTTTATAATAATGGTTGGTCTAATGGTTTGCCAGACATTAATAAGAACGTCCAGTTTTCGAGCGATTTTAATGTGAACAGTTTATTAGAAGCTTGTTCTTGTAAAATTGATGATTTAGCGGCAGTTCATGTTGAATCTGATGCGATTGTAAAACTCCAAAATAATTTAAATTTTATGGATGGAAACCTTACTTTCGAGAACGGTGCGAGTTTGATTCAAATTAATGATTTAGCAATAAATACGGGGAAAATCATTTACAATCGTACAACTTCTGCTGTAAATGATTTTGATTATGTGTATTGGAGTTCACCTGTAGTTGGCCAAATGATGGGGCAGTTGTCGTCTAGTAGTGATAAATATTGGAGTTGGCTCGTTGATAATTGGGCTCCAGTATCGGGGAGTAGCGAAATGCTTCCTGCTAAAGGATACATTGCTAGAGTACCTTTAGGAGGTTTGTCGCCTCAAAATGTTGTGTTTAAAGGAATTCCGCATAACGGACTTGTAACTATAGCTTCGCAAGGGGTTAATAAAAGCAATTTAATAGGAAATCCATACCCTTCGGCGATAGATGCTGATTTGTTTATGATTTATAATAAGGGAATAATCAATGGAGCCTTATACTTTTGGGCGCATAAAAAGAAGAGGGAATTAAATGTGCTAAATAATCAGTATGAGTATGCTGCAAATGATTATGCTACTTATACTTTGCTGGGAGCTACTAAGCCTGGTGAAGGTATGGCTTCAGGTAGTTTAAGTATGGTTCCTTTGGGGAAAATTGCAGCTGGTCAATCCTTTTTTGTTGACAGCAAAAGATCAGGAAATTTTACATTCAACAATTCGATGCGGATTACCGATTCCGGGATGAACAGTCAATTTTTTAAACAACAAAGCACTAAGAAGATAACGGCAATAGTAAGAAATAGGGTTTGGCTGAATTTAACTAATGATCAAGGAGCTTTTAAACAATTATTAGTGGGATATATGGCAGGGGCAACCAATGATTTTGATAATTTGTATGATGGTACGACACTTGACGGAAATGTTTTTATTGATTTTTACAGTGTTTGTAATGCTAAGAATTACACCATACAAGGGCGTAGTTTGCCATTTGATGCTTTAGATGAAGTGCCATTAGGATATAAAACCACAATAGCAGGAACTTTTAAAATAGGTATTGATACAATTGATGGATTTTTGACTGAACAGGAGATTTATTTGGAAGACAAAATGACTAATAAAATTCATAATTTAAAGAACGAACCCTATTTATTCACAACCGAGATAGGAGTTTTTTCAAATCGCTTCGTGTTACGCTATACAGATAATTCTAAATTGGGTACTGATGTTCAATCCAAAGGCAAAGGAATTGTTATATCTGTAGAAAACCAACAAATAAAAATTAATTCTGCTAATAAGGTTTTGACTTCTGTAAAATTGTATGATTTAAAAGGAAGTTTGCTTTATGAAAAAAGTAATTTGGACAAAAATGAATTTGTTATAAACCATTTGATTGTAAGTAATCAATTAATGATTGTTGTGGCAGAATTTGAAGATGGTAAACGGGCGAGTGAAGAAATTATTTTTCATAAGTAATCGCATAAAATTATTTTTTAGAAACCCATCCTGTTTATTCAGGATGGGTTTTTTTGTGCTGTTTTATTGAGATAAATACTTACCGATATTATTGTGAATTTATGATTTTGTTGGTTTTAACATGTTAATATGGTTGAAAAAGGATTATTTTTTTATTGTATTAAATTTTTTATTGTTAATTAATTGAATTATATAAAAATAAAAACTATTTTTGTGTAATCGATTACATGTTTTTGATTTGATAGTTGTTGTGGTAAATTTTATCAAGAATGTATTTTAAATCTAGAATTAATCAATAGGCAGGATATTGAAAACACAGTCAAACCAGTTGTAGTTTGGATTTTTGATGTTAGAATGATTTAGATAAAAATATTAGGAGGGGAAGATTTTGTGCTATTTGAATTAGTATTTAAAATTGTTTCTGCATTTGGGATACTTATAACAAGAGGATTACGTAAAAGCATATAAAATTTTAAAATATATTATTAACCGTTAAAGAAAAACCAAATGAAAAGAAAATTACGTTTACTCTTTTTGACGATGTTGAGTTCGATATCGTTTATTCAAGCTCAAACAAAGACGGATGTCTGGGATTTGGGAGGTGCAACATTAGACACAAGTTTGTATAATAATTTGCTGACTGCGGATATTATAAATGGTTGGTATCCAGTTACTGTTCCAGCTACTGTTCCTGGAGCTATAGGCATTAATTTGCCTACTACATTGCAATTACCTGCAACTCCTCTTATTCTTACAGCAGGAGTTTTAACTCTTACAACAGGAGGTAGCGATAGATTATATACAACAAATCCAGGGATTACTTGTGTTGCACACAGTACTCTTGGGACTACAGACCCTAACTATACTGGAAGGTATTATTGTAATGGTTCTGCCGCTGCTAATGGTACGACACGATTTTTTACTTTGACATTACAAGAAGACGATGAAGTGGCTGTTGTTGCGAGCATTGAGTCTGGAGCTTCAAGTAGTAATCTTACTGTTGTAAATACTACAACTAATTTGCAAACAGAATTAATCCCATTAGTAACATCAGGAACTACAGTTACTTTGGCTAAGTTTCAAGCAAAACAGGCAGGAAATTTTAAAATGTCTTGTTTAGGTGGGAAATTTAATTGTTATAGAATTTTAAGAAAACATGCTAATTATAAAGCAATTACAGGTTCTATTGATGAAACTCAAGCAGCAGGTATTAGCGGATATTCAGTTGTGTTTACTAATGCTGCGGGAAAATCTTGGACCGCTCCTGTAACGGCAGGAATATTTAATGTAAATCTTGCTTCTGGATATACTTATAAAGTGACTTTGCTTAATGCAAACGGCTATATTGTTAGTAGTGGTGAATCATTAGATGTTACAGATACAACTACTACTTATAATGGTATTTCTGTTTTAAAAGTTGATTTGTATGATGTAAGTGGTTCTATCGTTGGACTTGGGGCTGATCTTTCAAAGTTGTCATCTTTAAAATATACTCCTGATCCAACAAAAAATAAAATCTATGTTCCGCAACCTATTATCACGGGGTCAAATTATACAGTTAAATTAGAAGCTGGTGTAGATTATACAATTTCTGGGCAAGGTATTAATGATTATAGGGTTTCATCTACAAATCCAATACAAATTGTAGGAGCACAGTCTGGTATAAATATTGAATTTACGAAGAAAGCGGTTTATCCTATAACTGTTACTGCTACAGGATTAAATGCTACACAAGAGGGTAAATTGAAATTGACATTTACTAATATGAATGAAAGCGGTTATAGCTATGATTTTAATTATGGTTCTGCAGTAACTTTAAGAGATGGAACATATAAAATAACCTATTCTGGATTGGATGACTATGTGGTTGATTTAGATTTAACCTCAAATTTAATAGTCAATGGAAGTGCTCTTGCTAAAACATTAAATTTTACACCAGTAACTAATTGGTCTTTTGATGATAGAACTATAACAACTTCAACTGTCGCTTATAAAGGAATGGTATTTGGAGGTACAGTTGGTATGATATCAAATCAAATTGCTTCGGGACATTTATTAGCTAAAACAGGTGGAACTGTACAGATTCCGGTATCTGTAGGAGACAAAGTTGTAATATCGTATTATTACACGGCTAATTTTTCAGTTGATGGAGGTGCTCCAATTACAACAGCAACAAATAGTACCGCAATTGTTGAGAAAGTAGAATATTTATACCCAGGAAATGCGCCAGGATATGTGACTTTGACCATGTTGGGATCGGCATATACAACTTATATTACTGATGTTTCTATTGTTAAAACAATCGCTTATATTCCAACAATTACAGTAGGTACAGGTAAAACATACGTTACAATTAATGATGCACTTTCTGCAGTTTCTAATATGATTCGTACTGCTACAGACCGAGTGACTATTATGGTTGATCCAGGAAATTATGAAGAAATGTTAGTAATCAATCAGCCAAATGTTACTTTGAAAAATGCTGCGACTACACCTAGTATTGCTTTGTCTAATAGCGGTGTGGATATTAATGCTAATGCTGTTCGTGTTACTTCTTATTATGGTCACGGTTATAAATATTATAGTATGGCATCGGATCAAAAATGGCACGCAGATGTTTTGAAAGTAAATAAGGAAAATGGATATTCATCTTATACAAATGCTGGTGCAGGAACTACTAATGGTTCGTATTGGAATGCAACTGTGGTTGTAAATGCTAACGGTTTTATAGCGAATGATATCATTTTTGAGAATTCTTATAATCAATATGTTTCTAAGAAAGAATCTGAAGATGTTTTAGAATTGGGTGATGGAAACAAAGGAGTACGTTCCAAAATAATGGGAAGTACTGCTGTTCAAGCTAAATCTTTTGTTGAAAGAGCTGCAGCTATTGCTATTGCAAATAATATTGACAAAGTAGTTTTGACAAATTGCAGAGTAATTGGTCGTCAAGATTCTTTTTACGGAGGAACGGGTGCTAGAGTTGTGGTTTACAAAGGTGTAATGATGGGAGGAACTGATTATCTCTTTGGAGGGATGAATGCGGTTTTTTATAAAACGGCTTTAGCGATGAATACAAGTGAAGATAATAATGATGTAAGTTACATTACTGCTGCACAACAAGCTAGTGGAAGAGGCTATTTGATGTATGAATGTAATGTTACTTCTGCTGCACCAGGCACAGAGACAGCTTCGGCATACCGTTCTAAACCTGGTTACTTTGGTCGTCCATGGGCAGCAAATACTAGTGAAGTTGTTTTTTATAACACAACTATTGAAACTTCAAATAATCCTAATTTTGCAGGTCAATCGCTAATTATTCCACTTGGATGGTTGGATACTTTATCGGGTCAATCTGCTAAAATGTATGAGTTTGGAACTATTGAAAATTCAGGAGCTAATAATCAAAGTAGTCGTGCTTCTTGGGCTACTAAATTAGCAACACCAACTTTGTCAGATGGGACAACAGCTATTACTGCTTTTAATTTTACTAAAGGCACTGATGGTTGGGATCCATTACCATCTTTAATAGCTGCCGATCCACTTGGTACAAAATCATATCAAACAGAATCTGCAGTAACTGTTTATGGGAATAAAAATAACATTACTGTTTCTAATGTAAAATCAAATACTACAGTTTCGGTTTATGGTTTAAATGGTGCTTTAGTAAAATCATTTGAAACTGCGACTGATGCTAATTTTAGTATGAAAGCTGGGATTTGGATTGTAGTTGTTAAAGCAACTGACGGTCAAAAAACAGTTAAGTTAATGACTTATTAATATCAGTTTTTATTTGGAAAAAGTTTCGCAATTTGTGAAGCTTTTTTCTTGATTTCTTTAAGGGAAATTATTTAAAACTATAATTGATTTGGGGTCAAGAGTTTTGTTCTTGTTATTATTAAGTCAAAAAGCCCATTTTCTCATTGAAAATGGGCTTTTGTTATTTGGAGCAAAAAGGTTTATTTTCCTTTTATCGAAGCTTCTAAATTTTTCTCAATGGTGTGACTTGGTCGAGTCCATTTTGGTTTTTCTCCTAGAGATTCGAATTTAGAATCTACTGCTTCAACAGTTGGTCTTTGAACAACTTTTGTAAAAGGTTTTTGCGGTTTTAACCCTAATAAATCAAACATTTTCATGTCTTCATTTACGTCAGGATTTGGTGTGGTCAATAATTTATCACCAGCAAAAATAGAGTTGGCACCAGCAAAGAAACACATGGCTTGTCCTTCTCGACTCATATTCATCCTTCCGGCTGACAAGCGTACTTGAGTGTTTGGCATAACGATTCTTGTAGTAGCAACCATTCGTATCATTTCCCAAATTTCAACTGGCTTTTCGTCTTGCATAGGAGTTCCTTCTACAGCAACTAATGCATTTATTGGTACTGATTCAGGTTGAGGATTTAAAGTCGCAAGAGCTACAAGCATTCCTGCTCTGTCATCTACGCTTTCTCCCATTCCTATAATTCCACCGCTACATACTGTTACACTGGTTTTACGAACGTTCTCAATTGTTTGTAAGCGATCTTCAAATCCGCGAGTAGAGATAACTTCTTTGTAATAATCTTCAGAGGTGTCTAAGTTGTGATTATAAGCATAAAGACCGGCTTCTGCTAATCGTTGTGCTTGGTTTTCTGTAATCATACCTAGAGTACAGCAAACTTCCATGTCCATTTTGTTTATGGTGCGGACCATTTCCAAAACTTGATCGAATTCCGGACCATCTTTTACGTTTCTCCAGGCAGCTCCCATGCACACACGTGAAGAGCCTCCAGATTTAGCTCTAAGAGCTTGTGCTTTTACTTGGTTTACCGACATTAAATCATTTCCTTCAACACCAGTATTGTATCTGGCAGCTTGTGGGCAATAACCACAATCTTCAGAACATCCACCAGTTTTAATAGAAACCAAAGTAGATACCTGAACTACATTTGGGTCATGATGCTCCCTATGGATAGTAGCTGCTTCAAAAAGCAAATCCATCATAGGTTTATTATAAATTGCAATTATTTCTTCTTTCGTCCAATTGTGTTTTGTGATACTCATCGATCCTTTATTTTGATGGTTCAAAAGTAATCAAATTGTTATAAAGAACCAACGAACAATATTTAAAAAGACTTACGGTTAATTGTTTGAAAGATAGCTTAATCGGCAACAAATTTGTTGTTGTGATATAACATGAGTAATAAAGTAACAATAACCGAAGATGCGATTCCCTCAAAAAATAAAGTAAAACAATACATATTGATAGACGGATGACCACCGAAAAGAAACGTTTCGGATAGCTTATTTATATAAGTGTCGCCTCCTCTCATATAGCTGTAAATCAGTAATCCAACAATGGAGAGAAAAACGCCGACTACCGAAGTAGTTAAAGCAGCTATAGCGTTTGATAAGAAATTTTGCTTATGGTGAGCGATTCTCGATTTTAAAGTATCATTTACAGCATAAACAATGAATACAATATTAAAAAGCCTCAAATAAAAAAGATTTGATAAGCCTAAAAATTCCATTAATAGGAAATAGGTTCCTATAGATATAAAAATGAAGTACCCATTTTTAATTTCTTTTTTTACTTTCATGATAAACGGTTTTTAAAAGTTAAAAATTCAGTATCTTTTTGTAAGCAATTAGGTTGATATAAATTTACAAAAAAATAGTAATATAAAATTAAAACTGTTAAAAAGTTGTGAGTAATTGTGTTTAAAAAAGAATTAAATATGATTTTGTTAATGGGTTAATGTCGTGATTTCTATATTCTAACTAGGTGGGGATGTTAGAATCAGTATAAAATTCATTTCGAGAATAGAATATGCTTTTCTATATTTTTGTCAAAATAGGTGTGATAATTATTGAATAAAAACGCTGCAAAATCTTTGAAAAGTAAAGCGTTTTATTCTTAAAAGGGTGTTTTTGCTAGATAATACAGATTTTCTGCTGAATGAATTATAATAAATTAAATCTATTCTGCCTATTATTTGGTTAATCGGAGAAAACTATGAAGATGATTTGAAGCTGTTTTATAAATTTTCGAAATATGCTAACGCCGTATTTTTGTCTTTTTCTAATTGTGCTTTTAAAAAATCAATTGAATCAAATCTTTGTTCATCCCGGATTCTTTCCCATATAGAAACCGTGATTTTTTGATCATATAAATCGGCATTAAAATCAAAATAATTGATTTCTATGGTTTGGTGTTTACCAGCAACAGTTGGGTTAAACCCAATATTCATCATTCCGAAAACTGTTTTTTCGTCGATAATACTACTAACAATGTAGACGCCATTTTTAGGAATTAGCTTGAAGTTTTCTTCCAGTTTCAAATTTGCAGTAGGGAATCCAATAGTTCTGCCCAGTTGTCTGCCTTTGGTTATTGTGCCTGTCAAGGAATATTGGTAGCCCAAGTATTCGTTAGCCAAAGCTATATTGCCTTTATCCAGAGCATGTCTTATTTTGGTAGAACTTACCGAAACTTCTTTTATTTCCTGAGCAGAAATTTCTTCAACTTCAAAATCATATTGTTTGCCAAAAGTTTTTAAATCATCAATATTAGCAGTCCTATTGCGTCCAAAACGATGATCATGTCCAATTATTATTTTATGAATATGAAATTGATTCACAAGAACTTGCTTTACAAATTCTTCGGCAGTCAATCTGGAGAAACTTTCATCAAAAGGATGGATGACTAAATTTTGAATTCCAATTTGATCCAATAGCGCTATTTTTTCATCTATAGTATTGAGCATTTTTATATCCGAATCCTCTTGTAGGACCATTCTAGGATGCGGAAAAAAAGTAAGGACTAAACTTTCATACTTGCCGTTTTCAGTATTTTGGGTTAATTTTTCTAAAATTTTTTTATGCCCAAAATGAACTCCGTCAAAGGTTCCCAACGTAAGAATCGTTTTTTTTATCGTTTTTCCTGTAGCAACATGGAAATCGTTTATAGAATGAAAAATTTTCAAAGTGACTATTTTAAATTTTTTGCAAATTTATACTATCTATTTTAAAAGAACACTTAGAAGCTTCTATTTTTATGAATTAGAATTATTAAAGGTGTTCTAATTTATGAAATTTGTTATATATGTTATTCTGAACTCTAAATTTTGCGTTTTTGTTTTAAATAATTATTTATTCCATTACAAATGGAGTAATTTTGTGTATGAATTTTAGGAGTATTAGTATAATAGTTGGTTTATAAAAAGAACTGATAATAAATATGCTAATCAAAGTTTAATGGCTTGATTAATATAATAGCACTATATGAATAGATTATTTTTTTGTTTAGGAATTTTTATTATTAGTTTTTCTGGATTTTCACAAGTCAAATCTTCATGGAAAGAAGTTGGCGATTCTCGAAAAATAGCAGCTCAAAAGCAAAATGATACTTTATTGTATAATGCTAAACGAGTGTATACCTTAGATTTAGACGAATTTAAGGAATCCCTTGAAAAACTTCATGTAAATGATGGGGTAACTACTAAAGAAGTTTCTGTTGTAATTCCAAATAGCGACGGAAAAATGGAACAGTTTTTAGTGACCGAATCTTCTAATTTTGTTCCAGCTTTACAAGCTCTATATCCTAATATTAGATCCTATTCTGGAACTGGAATTACAGATCCTAAAGCCACTATTAATTTTAGTGTTGCTCCTAAAGGTGTTCAAACAATGGTATTAAGAGGAGGTAGCGCTTCTGAATTCATTGATCCTTTATCTGAAGATAATTCGATTTATTTGGTTTCGACTTCCAAAAGTAGAAGTAAAGGGGAATTACCTATGACCTGTAAAACAGTTGATGTTGCTTTAAATAAAGGTTTGTCTCAGAAAGTAGCAGATTCAAAATCTAATACAGGAGTGTATAAAACTTTGCGATTGGCATTGTCTTGTACGGGGGAATATGCTCAATACTTTGGAGGAACAGTAGCTAACGCATTGGCTGGAATGAATGCGACTATGACAAGAGTAAATGGAATCTATAATAGAGATCTTTCGGTAAAATTGCTACTTATAGCTAATGAAGCAAATATTATATATACCAATGCTGCTACAGATCCTTATTCGAATGCTGCTGTAGGAGTAGGTAATGATACTACTGTAGGTACCTGGCATGCAGAGTTACAGTCAACTTTGACCTCTGTAATAGGAAATGCCAATTATGATATTGGCCATTTATTTGGAGCTTCGGGTGGAGGCGGTGATGCTGGTTGTATAGGTTGTGTTTGTGTTGCTGATGCTAAAGGAAGCGGTTTTACCTCACCAGCCAATCAAAAACCAGAGGGAGATTCTTTTGATATTGATTATGTAGCTCACGAAATGGGACATCAATTAGGTGCAAATCATATTTTTTCATATGATGTAGAGGGAACAGGAGTAAGTGTAGAGCCAGGTAGTGGTTCGACGATTATGGGTTATGCAGGAATCACTGATTATGATGTTCAAAATAACTCAGACGATTATTTTGCATATGCTAGTATTAAACAAATTCAAGATAATTTGGCAACTCTAACCTGTCCGGTTAGTGTTGCAATAAGCAATCAAACCCCAACAGTCAATGCGGGACTTGATTATACTATACCAAAAGAAACTCCTTTCGTTTTGATTGGTACAGCTACAGATCCTAATGGAGATACAATGACGTATTGTTGGGAAGAAAATGATTCTGCTACTAGCAAAGAAAGTGACACTAAGAGTATTGCTTATCTAACCAAAGCTAATGGGCCAAATTTTAGATCTTTTTTACCTATTAGTGATAATAGTCGTCATTTCCCAGCATTAAACAGGGTATTAGGAGGGCAATTATCTTCAAAATGGGAATCGGTTTCTAGTGTATCCAGACCATTAAATTTTGTATTTACAGCCAGAGATAATGCAGCTTCGGGTTTAGCGCAAACGAATTCAGATGCTATGATTGTTACTGTTGATGGAAATAAGGGGCCATTTGCGATTACTTCGCAGACTGATCCAAATGGTAGTTGGATTTTAGGTTCAGCACAAACTATAAATTGGAGTGTTAATGGAACTAATTCGTTACCTGGAGCAGCTAATGTAAATATTAAATTGTCTACAGATGGAGGATTAACTTTTCCAATTGTATTAGCATCCAATACTCCTAATGATGGAGCAGAGGTGATAATGGCTCCAGCTATTACTGCTAAGAACTGTAGAGTTTTAATCGAACCTACAGGCAATGTTTTTTATGCAGTAAACAGTACTCCTTTTGCTTTAGGATATAGTTTAGAAGCCAGTTGTAATACTTATAGTTTTTCGGCACCTTATGACATCCCAGAATCACTAACTTATGCAGAGAAAACCATTGTGGTTCCAGCTACTAATGGTGAAATTACAGATGTTAATTTTAATGTTGCTTTTACTCATGCTTATATTTCAGATGTACAAATTGAAGTGGTAAGTCCAAAAGGAACTACTGTAAAGTTGTTTGATAAGTCTTGTGGAGGGAGTAGTGGTAGTTTGGTTTTGAAGTATGACGATTTGGGCACGGAATTAAAATGTGGTTTATCTGCTAATCAAACGGTTGTTCCTGCTGGTGTTTTGGCAGCTTTTAATGGCGAAAATCCTCAAGGGACTTGGAAATTAAGATTTAGAGATATAGGTGCAGGTGATACCGGAAAAATAGATACAGCATCGATTCAGATTTGTTCTAGTATTTATACAACTTTGGATATTCCTAGTTATGAAATTAGAAATTTCATGTTGTACCCTAATCCTAATAAAGGAAGTTTTACTGTTATGTTTACAAGTCCTGATAAGGAAGATATTCAGGTTTTTGTTACCGATTTATCTGGACGAAAAATTTATCAGAAAACAATTAAAAACACGGGTGTTATCAATGAAGTTGTTCAGATTCCGAATGCACAGGTTGGAATTTATATTGTTACCCTTGTCGATGGCGACAGTAAAGGAAGTTCTAAGATTATAATTAAATAAGCTGTATTTTTCAATATCTATAGGTTTAAGAAATAGTTTTTATGCGGTCCCATTTTTTATAAAAGGACCGCATTTTTTTTATCTCTTCAAAGCGAAATGTCCTTTGAAAACCCTGCCATCTTCTAGCTGAATAGAATACCAATAATCTGAGGCAGGCATTTGTTGACCAATGTAAGTACCATCCCAGCCATCCTCCATTGGATTAATCTGTTTTATCAGTTTCCCATAACGGTCAAAAATTCGAATTATGGTTTTTGCATTTAAAATAGGATTTACCCCTTTTAGGTTCCAAGTGTCATTGTATCCATCCTGATTGGGTGTAAAATAATTTGGGATGCCTAAAACAGCTACTTCTTTCGGGACGATCCCACAGCCATTTAAATCTTTGATATAAACAGTATGTATTCCAGCAGAAACATTAGTAAATGTATTATTAGTTTGATAGTCATCGTTTTCATTGTCTAGAGAAAAAACATAATCACCCGCTCCAGTAGCCAAAACAGTTATGCTGTTGTCCGAAGACAAATCAACAATATCTATTTTTATTGTTGCTTTATCTGATGCATTTACAGTAATTGTCCTTGTTCTGGAACAACCTTGAGTGTTAGTAATCAACACTTTGTAAATTCCTTTTTTATTAACAGTCAAATCATAATTAGTTTCGCCTAGAATTGGATTTCCGTCTAATGTCCATGAATAGGTAAAATTATTTTTTTGAGTTTCGTCTAGCAATCTTGCATTGATGACTTTGGTAAAAGTAGGCAAGTCACTACACACTAGTTCATTTCCTGTTATTAGAATATCTGGTACTGGATTGACCACAAATGGAATAACTGTTGTTGCAGAACAAGTAGAATTGATAGGATTGAAAACTTCTGCTTTTACAGTTTGGGTATTGGTAATAAAAGGATTAGGTAACGGACTCGGAAGAGAGTTGTTATTACTGTCAAAATAGTTTACGCCCATTCCAGTTTGTCCTCCAAGAATTGTAGTTTGAAAACCAGAAGTATCAAAAGCATATTTTCCATCTTGTAATATAGGATCTGCTTCATTATCGCAAACTGTTGTTAATGATGGAGCAATTGGAAAAGCTTGAGGTATATCAGCCACTATAAATTGTAGTGTGGTGTTAAATGAACAAGCTGTTGGGGTATTGTTGGTAACGACCACTTTTAAAGTTTGAGAGCCAGTTAAAAACGGATTTGGCAACGGACTCGAAAGCGAGTTATTGTTTTGGTCGAAATAAGAAACCGTGACATTGGTCAATCCATTCAATAAATTGGCTTGAATAGTTGAAGTGTCAAAAGCATATTTTCCATTCTGATTTACATTGCAATGGTTTTGTATCATCGATTGTATAATTGGAATCGGTTCTACGGTAAGTGTAATGTGGCTTCCCAATCCTAGACAATCATTATTTAATTTACTATCGACACGGATGTAAATATTTTGTGTGTTTGGAGAGCTTGTATTTCTATAATTCGAAATATCCGTAATTGCATTTTTTTCAGCTAAAGCATCGACTAAATTTTGATAATAGGTAATGTCAAATTGCTGTCCAACGGGAAATATACTCAGAATTTGATTCGTTACACTACTAAAATCAAAAGAAGTAATTCCATCAGTATTGTTGCCTAAAACAGCATCGTCACATTGTATAAAATGTTTGTTAAAAGCCAGTGGAATCTGTGTTGTTGAAACAATAAGATTCAGTTGAGCAATTCTAAAACAACCATTAGTATTAGTTACTCTAACGAATACTTGGTCAGCACTAACAGTTTGATTGGTATAACTTGTTGAATTAAGAATTGGGTTGGTGTTGTTTTGAGCATCTAAAGCCGTTTTAAAAAAAGCAATTGTTTCAATAGCTGCGTTTACGGTTATTTTACTGATGGCTTCTTCCAAATTAAAAACACTAAAGCCATCAATATTATCATCACATTGTTTTAAATCAACCACATTAGCAATAACCGGCAAGGCCAAAACATCAATTTTGAATGAAGTAATTGCACTACAATTCACATTGTCTTTGTTGGCTACTTTTACATAAATAGTTTCAGTTGGATTTTGATTCAGGTAAGCAGCTGGAGTTAGAATAGGCTGTGTTAAGCCTGCGTCTTTGTAATAGGAAAGTAAAAATTGGGCAGCCGATTGACCATTCAGAATACTGGTTTCTTTTTGAGTTAAATCAAAAACAACTTTGCCGTCAGTATCTGTTCCTGCACTGCTGTTATCGCAAATCGTTAGATTAGAAATAGTAGTACTCGGTTTTGGTGTATCAAACACATCAATAGTAAATGTAGTTGTGCTATTACATTCTCCATTAGCTTTGTTAAAAACCTCTGCAATAATTGTTTCTTGTTGATAAGGAACTTTATTGGTGTAATTATTTGGAGACGAAATAGCTATTTTATTAGCATAATCCACAGCACTGGCGAAATACTTTATGTCGTAAACAGTAGGGTCTTGCCCGTTAAGAATAGCTGAGTTTTGGGTGGTTAAATCAAAAGAATTCAAGCCGTCATTGTTATCATCACAAGCTAAGATGTTCTGAGGCTGTGTTGCAGTGGGAATAGGCGAAATTATGATTTTTCTTGTTTCGGTAGTTGTATCGGCAGCACTAATCGCCGTAACGGAAACGGAATAAGTTCCAGTGTTTGCGTAGGTATGTGTTGGATTTAAATCATTGGATGTATTCCCATCTCCAAAATCCCAAGTGATCGATGTTATGATGTGGTCTGTATTTAGTTTGAATTGAGTACTTTGGGTCAGACATAAATTTGTAGCTTCAATTTCTGATTTAAAGAAGAAAGATGAAACAAAAGGGGGTAAGCCCAGTTGACATATTCGTCCAGCTAAGTCAACTGTATTTACATTAAGGTCACATGCTGAGCCTAAAAAATTTGGATTATTAATAACACTTAATTTCGAGCCTTGTCCAGCTATATAAATAGTTGCAGCTATATAAATTTTTCCATTAATACCCAGCTGCAGTGCATAGGGAATTATGCCGGGAGTTAAAATAGTAAATGCGGAACCAGCAATATCGTTTGAATTTAGATTGTATTGGATTATACTATTTTGATCTAAATAATTTCCATGTACGGTAAGATATAAAATGTTGCTGTTTGGAGAAAATTCTACTCCATACGTATATAATTGATTACCGATTGGAGTTCTTAAAACTATAGGATTTGAAATTAATCCTGTGGCACTATCAAAATTGAATAATTCGAAATTGTTTTGCTGCCGACAAATCGCTAATTTAGAACCATCCGGCGATATTTTCATGTTACCCATATAATCAAATGAAGATTCCACAGTGCCTACATTCGATGTTACTGGGATAGCGCTTAAACCTTGTGAACTTAGTAAATAACTATAAAAAATATTATTGCCGCAACCATGTGTAACCACCCAATAATCAATCTTATTAGCATGTTTGACTATCGATAATTTTTCATCAGAAGGTGCGTAAACTTTTATGTTTTTTTCGGTTGTAACAGCTCCAAGGCCTCCATCAAGGCTAATATCAACAATAGAATACCTAAAACCATTTGGATTACATAGCGCGTCTAATGTAAAAACATAAAATGAATTTGAGGATCCAGGTTTAGGAACTATGGTTGCTGATTGTGTAGCAGACGAATGTCCCAGTAAGCCAGTTCCGTTTTGCATCATCTGATGGTTTTTGTTCCAAATAGTAATACCATCGGTATAAAATAATAAATTGCCATTACTGTCTGCTAAAGTAGCACAACCTTCAAGTGTGTCTAGCTGGCCATCAGTTAGAGCAACAACGCTGCCATCTGGCTGAAACTTCAGTCCCGCTTTTTTTCCAAAATACCAAATACTGGTTTCTTTTTGAGCATAACTGCCTAATGAGAAAAATAAAATAATAAATAATATTTTTAAAGTTCTATACATAAAATTAACATAATTATTAATGTAAAAATAACAATTAACTTCTATAATATTGAAATAACTTACAAATTATGTTAAGAAATTTAAATGAAAAAACCTCGGAAGCATAAAGCCATCCGAGGTAAAAATTTATAACTGTTTCCTTTTAAAAATAGATATTCAAAAAGTAACAACTTTAAGGTAATTGCATTTTATATTACTTAACCGAAAATTTAAAACTAGTTTTTGTTTTATAATTTTCTCCCGGACTCAAGACTGTCGTTGGAAAATCTTTTTGATTTGGTGAATCTGGATAGTGTTGAGTTTCCAAGCAAAAACCAGTTCTGTGAGCGTAAGTTCCACCATTTCTCATAGGTAGAGTTCCATCAAGGAAGTTACCAGTGTAGAATTGAATTCCAGGCTGATCGGTATATACTTCCAATAATCTTCCGCTAGTTGGATCATAAGCCGAAGCAGCAAAACGGTTTCCTTTATCTTGATTATTCAATACCCAACAATGATCATAACCCAATCCTTTTTTCAATTGATCGTCAGTAGCATTGTTAATTCTTGCACCAACAGTCGTAGGTTTTCTAAAATCAAAAGGAGTATTAGTTACATCTGTTAATTTTCCAGTTGGAATAAGCGTCGCATCTACAGGAACTAATTTGTCAGAGTCAATCGTAATTACATGATCTAAAATTGGTTTTGTGAAATCAGCTGATAAATTGAAATACGAGTGCTGTGTTAAGTTTACAACCGTTTTCTTATCCGTTGTCGCGTCATAAGACACATCCAAAGTGTTGTCTTTGTTCAAAGTATACGTTACAAAAACCGTTAAGTTTCCAGGGTAACCTTCTTCCATATCTTTGCTTACGTATTTCAGTTTTAACGAAGCGCTGTCTCCACCTTTTGCTTCTTCTGCAGTCCAGACTGCTCTATGAAAACCTTCTGGTCCACCATGCAAAGCATTTGGTTCATTGTTAATGGCCAATGAATATTGTTTCCCGTCCAAAGTAAATTTTCCTTTTGCAATTCGGTTACCATATCTTCCGATCAATGCACCAAAATACGGATTAGCTTTTTGGTATTGTTCCAATGAATTAAAACCAATCACCACTTCTTCCGATTTGCCAGCTTTATTAGGTACTTTCAACGATGTAATAATACCACCATACGTAATGATGTTGACTTCCATACCTTTTTGGTTTTTCAAGGTATAGCGGTCTATTTGTACTCCTTTTTCGGTTTTACCATATTCTGTTTTTACTATAGACACAGAGTCTGTAGCTTTAGCTTCTTGAGTAACTTCTTCCTTTTTCTCTCCTTTGCACTGTACATTTAAACTTGCTAAACTTAAAATGGAAATTCCAAAAACACAACGTTTTACTAGATTCATATATTTTATTTTTTTTGGGTTAGATATTTTATAAAAAACATTTCAATTTAATAATCAGTTTGCCAATATTGATTATGGCGTGACCCTCCGTAAAAACTCCGGGTCGGGCTTTCCGTTCCCGCTTTTTTTCTTTATCAATTGCCTCGGGTTTAAACCCGAGGCAATTGATAAAGAAAAAAGAGCTCCACTTTAATCCCTCACGCGAACTCTTGTTAACTTACAAATTTAATTTTCAAAAGAGAGTAAGTAGTAACTCTTAAACTCTAACGGAATAATTCCTGCAAGGGTTTGAAAATCTTGCAGGAAATAAAACCAACTTAACTAACTATTTTATATAACATTCCAAAAGAGAAGTATTGTGAATTTAAAGGCATTTTTTGCCATTTACAATTTACAATACACCACTCACAATTTATTAAAGTTTATGCTGAAACAAATGAAAATAAGCTTCATTAGCATTGATAGTATCTTTGAAATTACGGATAGTTGTATTCGCATCGATTACCAATAATTCAATACCAGCAATATCAGCAAAATCTTCCATGAATTCAGTAGTTACTGCTTGACTGTAAACTGTATGGTGCGCACCACCAGCAAGAATCCAAGCTGTAGCAGCAATATCCAAGTTTGGTTTACAATCCCATAATACGCGGGCAACCGGAAGTTTTGGCAACTCAGCCATAGGTTTTACGGCAGTCACTTCGTTTACGATTAATCTGAAACGAGTTCCCATATCTACTAATGAAACATTAATTGCATCACCAGCAGGAGAATTAAATACCAAACGAGCTGGATCTTCTTTTCCGCCAATTCCTAATGGATGCACTTCGCAAGATGGTTTTCCGTCAGCGATAGATGGACAGATTTCCAACATATGCGATCCTAAAACGTATGATTTTTGAGGTGTAAAGTGGTATGTATAATCTTCCATGAACGAAGTTCCTCCTTCAAGACCAACATTCATAACTTTTAATGCTCTCACCATTGCAGCCGTTTTCCAGTCTCCTTCACCACCAAAACCGTAACCATCAGCCATTAAACGCTGTGTTGCAATTCCAGGAAGTTGTTTCCAAGCTCCTAAGTTTTCAAACGTATCTGTAAATGCTCCAAAACCTCCTTCTTCAAGGAAAGCTCTTAAGCCTAATTCAATTTTTGCAGCTTCAGCCAAAGATTGTCTTTGCGCTCCGCCTTCTAAAAGTGAAGGAGTCAAATTATAAGATGCTTCATAAACTGTTAATAAATCAGCTAATTGTGCATCTGTTACTTTTTCAATATGTTTAGTCACATCAGATGAATCATAACCATTAACAGAAACACCAAAACGCAATTGCGCTTCTACTTTATCTCCTTCTGTAACCGCAACTTCACGCATATTGTCTCCAATACGAGCTACTTTTAAGTTTTGCAGTTCATTCCAACCTAAAGCTACTCTTGTCCAGTTTCCCAGTTTTGTCAAAACGCGGTCTTCTTGCCAGTGTCCTACGATTACTTTACGTTTTTTACGCATTCTGGACATCATAAAACCAAATTCTCTGTCTCCGTGAGCCGATTGGTTCAAGTTCATGAAATCCATATCAATAGTTGCCCATGGAATTTCAGCATTGTATTGCGTGTGTAGGTGACACAATGGTTTGTTTAAAATGCTCAAACCACCAATCCACATTTTGGCAGGTGAAAAAGTATGCATCCAAGTGATAATTCCGATACAGTTTTTATTTGAATTAGCTTCTAAACATAAATCCAATACTTGTTTAGGAGATTTCAAAGTGTCTTTAGTAACCACTTTAACTGGAATTTGAGAAGCTTCATCAAATCCTTTTCCCATGATTTTAGCATGTTCTGCTACTTTTAATAATGTTTCTGGGCCGTATAATTCTTGGCTTCCTACTACAAACCAAACTTCTTTTTGTGATATATCAATCATTTTTTTGTTATTTTTTGTTTCAAGTTTCAGGTTTCAAGTTGTTGGAATCTGAAACTATAAAGTTGTTATTTTTTCTTGGTTTTCTTTCATTAAAGTTTCAGGTTTTTTTGAGTTTTCAATAACTTGAAACAAAAAGGAAACCTGAAACCTTAAACAAAATTTTTATTGTCCGTAATACGAATCTTTTCCGTGTTTACGTAGGTAATGTTTTTTGATTAAGGAATCCTTTAATCTTGGAGCATTAGGATTGATTTGTAAAGTCAAATAAGCCATTTCTGCTACAACTTCCAAAACTTTTGAGTTATAAACGGCTTTGGCGGCGTTTTTTCCCCAAGCAAAAGGCCCATGATTTCCAATTAGAACCATTTCTGTTTCTTCGTAATTAAGGTTTTTTTCTTTGAAACAATCCAAAATTTGAATTCCAGTATTATGCTCATAATTTCCTTCAATAAGTGCATCGGCCATTGGTGGCGCACACGGAATATCTGAAGTTAAGTGGTCAGCATGTGTTGTTCCAAAAATTGGAATGTCTCTTTGTGATTGCGCCCAAGCTACAGAATAAGTAGCATGAGTATGAGCAACGCCACCAATATTTGGCCAGTTTTTGTATAGATAAGCATGTGTTTTGGTATCCGAAGACGGACGTAAGCTTCCTTCAATAACGTTGTTGTCAAAATCGACAATTACTATATCTTCAGGTTTTAGGTCTTCGTAAGGAACACCGCTTGGTTTGATTGCAAAAACTCCTTTTTCGCGGTCAACCGCACTTACGTTACCAAAAGTATAAACGACCAAATTCAAGGCGTTCAATTGCATGTTGGCTTCGTAGCATTCTTGTTTTAAATCTTTATACTGTGAACTCATTTTTTCTTTTTTTAATAGATGGATCGGCATAGATACTTAATTGATCGTAAGCCAAAAGCAATTTGTTGTAAGCAGCAACTTTCTCAATTTCTGGAGTATATTCACTTTCAAATGGGCTTCCCATTTTTTGGCTCGCTTCAATTACGTTTGGATAAATTCCAGCGGCAACGGCAGCATAAATAGCAGCTCCCAATGCAGGCGCCTGATCAGACAAAGCTACTTTGATTGGTTTATTCAACACATTGGCCAAAGTTTGCATGATAAATGGCGATTTTCTAGCCACACCACCAATACCAATTACAGTGTCAATACGAACACCTTCTTCTTCAAAACGATCTACGATTTTTTTAGATCCAAAACAAATGGCATTTACCAATGATTTGAATACATGCGGTGCTTTTGTTCCTAA
The DNA here is from genome assembly GCF_052683105.1 of Flavobacterium sp. WC2509. Taxonomy (NCBI): domain Bacteria; kingdom Pseudomonadati; phylum Bacteroidota; class Flavobacteriia; order Flavobacteriales; family Flavobacteriaceae; genus Flavobacterium; species Flavobacterium sp. WC2509. The sequence goes on from NZ_JBQZFG010000001.1 coordinate 2,472,739, forward strand.
AGATAAGTTTGAAATTGCGCTTTTAAGTTCCTGATTCGCATCTGGAGTTCGTCGTCCATTAATCCAATCTAAGGCAACTGGAATACTTTCGGATAATGGAATTTTTTCAGCTTCAGCAGTTAATTGAATAATTAGTTTGTCGCTGATTTCAGCTTTCAATTGTTCTTTTTGTTCTTCATTCAATAGAGTAGAAGAGGCTAGTAAATTTTCAGTTGGCCACAATAATAATTCTTTGTACCAAGCTAATAAATCTCCAAAAGCAGATTGTCCTGCTTCTAAACCAATATAGCCTGGAATTACAGAACCATCTACTTGTCCGCAAATTCCACGAACGGTTTTTGTTCCGATAGATTCTTTAGTGTCAACAATAATATCACAAGTTGAGGTTCCCATTACACGAACCAAAGTGTGTTCGTCTATTTTTGCTCCTACAGCTCCTGAGTGTGCATCAAAAGTTCCAACTGCGATAACTGTATCGGTAGAAAGCCCTAATTTGGTTGCCCATTCTTGACTTAAATTACCTGCTACTAAATCGGAAGTATAGGTTTCATCGTATAAATTTCCACGAAGGGTTGCCAAATACGGGTCTAATTGACTTAAAAATTCTACTGGTGGTAATCCTTTCCAGTCTTCGTGCCACATTGCTTTGTGACCAGCAGCACAACGGCTTCTTTTGAATGTTTTTAAATCTTTATTGTCGATTAACAAATAGGTCATTAAATCGCAATGTTCCATCCAAGTGTGAGTAGCATTTTTTACGGCTTCGTCTTCTCTGGCAACATGTAAAATTTTGGCCCAAAACCATTCTGAGGAATAGATTCCACCTTCGTATTTAGTGAAATTTTCGCCACCCCAATTGGCAGCTAGTTCATTAATTTCATTTGCTTCATTTATAGCCGTATGATCTTTCCATAAAACCATCATTGCATTTGGATTTTCTTCAAAACCTTTGACCAATGCCAATGGAGTTCCATCTTCGGCAACTGGGATTGGTGAAGATCCTGTAGTGTCAATACAAATACTTCGAATTAATGAAGGATCAACTTTACTGTTTTCGACTACATATTTTATGGTAGTTTCTAATCCTTCGATATGATCCAATGGATGTTGACGAAACTGATTTATTGAGGCATTACAATATTGTTTATTTGCCCATCGCTTATAATTACAAACGCTGGAAGCTAATTCCTGTCCATTTTCAGTGTCAATTAATACTGCGCGAACAGAATCTGAGCCATAATCTAATCCTATTACATAATTTTTCATTCCAATTCTTTTAAAGGTAGCTACAAATATAATATAATTATTTAATAAGTGTGTAAAAAACACTTAATTTCATTCCGACTTGTAAATTTAAATACTTGTTTATTAATTGTTTGTATTTAAAATATATCAAATAGTTATTTCATTTTTAATTTTAAAATGGTAAACGAATAGGCAGGAAGGTTCAAAACTGATTTTTTACCACTCATTTTGTAATCACGTTCAGTTGGAATTATTTTTGTTGGTTCCGCTATTGTGTTGTATTCTTCTAAATTTTGGTTAGTTAAAATAATTAATTTTCCTTTAGCATTTACATTGTTTTCAGATAAGTTGATGGTAACATCTTGGGCTTTACCTGATGTGTTTACTAATTTTAAAATTAACTCTTTCTTTACAACATCTTTTGCAGCAGTAGCATACAATTCATTTTGTCCAGTTAAAGGTTTTCCGTCTTTAGTTATAGCTAACACATCAGTACCTTTATTATTTGAAAATAATTTTTGTACATAATAATTAGCAGTACCAAAAGAGTTTAAATTATCAAACCAAATCATATCTGGAGCCCATTGAAAAGCATCAACATGAGCCATTAAAGGCGCATAAGAAGTTAAATGAACAACATCAGCATTTCGTTCTAAACCAGTCATAAATGCAGATTCTGAAAGAGCAGATAACCAATTATTCTCTTTTAGACCATCTTCTACACCTTTTGGATGTGCAGCATATTCACCCGCAAAAATCTTAGGTCCTTTTCTGTCGTAGTTGTCATATCTTGTAGCATTTTCTTTAAACCATTCTGGGTTTTTATAATAATGTTCATCGACAATATCAGCATTTAATTTTTTAAGTTCTTGCATTCCATAATCGAAAAAAGCACCGTCAGGTGAAGGACCAGATCCTGAAACAATAATCATATTTGGATATTTGGATTTTATAGCTGCTGCAAAAACTTTATATCTCTCGATGTATTCTGGACCCCATTGTTCATTTCCTACTCCGATATATTTTAGATTAAATGGTTTTGGATGCCCCATATTTGCTCTTAATTTACCCCATTCGGTAGTTTCAGCTCCATTAGCAAATTCAATCAAATCCAAAGCATCTTGTACATAAGGATCTAATTCGTTAATTGGAACTAATTCTCCAGAGTTATATTGGCAAGCCATACCACAACTCAAAATCGGAAGCGGTTCTGCTCCTACATCTTCTGAAAGTTGGAAATATTCGAAAAAGCCTAATCCAAAAGACTGGAAATAATCGGGCACTTGTCTGTTTTTAAATTCAAGATTCCATCGGTTAATCATTGTTTCTCTATTTTCAACAGCGCCAACAGTTTTTTTCCATTGGTATCTGTTTTCCAATGTTCTTCCTTCAACGATACATCCACCAGGAAATCTTAAAAATCCAGGTTTCAAATCATACAACAATTGAACAATATCTTTACGCAAGCCATTTTTTCTATTATTCCAAGTTTCCTCTGGAAATAATGAAATCATATCTAAATCAATGGTTCCTGTACCTTCAAAAGTGATTTTTAATTGTGCTTTTGCTTCAGTTGCAGTTGCAATAATTTGAGATGAGTAGTCTTTCCAATCAGTTGATGATGGAGTAATAACAGTTTCTCCCAATACCTTTTTGTCTTTATCAATAAGTTGTAGGATAATTTTTTTAATGGCATTGTTATGATTGGCGGCTTTTAATGAAAGATTATATTTTGCATCTTTCTTAATTCCCATTCCTCTAAAACCTTCATTTATAATGTGGTATCCTTTATCATCGTTAATGAGAATTCTACAAAAATCTGGGTTGTTTGAGTTTTGTGAAGTCCTAACTGGCGTTGCAATCCCCGAATTTGCATTCAAAGAATGTGTATTACTGTTAGGTTGTGACCACCCCATAAAAGGCATGGCAAATTCGAAAGATCTGTTTTTAACCATTTCGGCATATAAACCTCCATCTGCAGCAAAATTGATATCTTCAAAAAAGATACCATACATCGTTGGCTGAATTTTGGTAATTGTTTTGCTAGTATTTACTTCAAGAGTCGTTTGTTGCGCATGGGAATATATTCCATTTAGCAAAAGGCCACAAAGGGTTATTTTGGTGATAAAATTTGATTTCATTTTTTATGTTATTTTAAGATTTAAAGTAATTGGACTTTAAACTAATTTAATTTTTTCATAATCTTTTTTAACATTATTAATACAGTTTAAGCAGTTCCTTTACAATGTTGGCCATAAATCTTTGTCCCACTGTAATTGTTTTACTTGCAGTACTGATTTGCTATTTTGTTTGGCATCATAACCATGATAGATAATATAATCTTTACCGTCAAAAGTATAAACGCTATTATGACCTACACCATAATAATTTTCATCGCCTTTTAGTAGTAGGGTTCCGCCGCCTTGGCTTAGTAAATTTCCGTCTTTGTCTTCGTAAGGGCCTGTAACTTTTTTTGATCTTCCGACTACAATTTTATAGGTGCTTTCTTTTCCTTTGCAACATAAATCCCAAGAAGTAAATAAATAATAATAGTCATTTTTTCTAAAAATAAAAGGAGCTTCAATAGCGGAACTAGCTGCTGATAGAGCGGTATTTCTGCGTTTTGCAATAGTATACCATTCTTGAGGCTCTGCAATTGATTTTAAATCAGGATTTAATTTAAATAGTTTTATTCCATCCCAAAATGAACCAAACGAAAGCCAAGCTGTATTGTTCTCATCAATTATTAAATTGGGGTCAATGGCATTCCATTCATCTCGGTTTGGGTGAGATTGAATTACAATTCCATGATCAATCCATTTATAATTATTGTCTTCTGAATTTAAGGTAGTGTTTGTCGCTACTCCAATTGCTGAAGTGTTTTTGCCAAAAGCCGAAACTGAATAATACAAATAATAGGTATTGTTGTGAAAAGAAATATCTGGTGCCCAAATGTGATTCTTAAAATCAGGGACTACTTTAGTCGCCCAACTCGGTTTCTCTTTGAATACAGCAGGTTCTTGTTTCCAGTTTTTTAAATCTTTGGAACTAAAAACATTGATTCCTTTTCCTGTACAAAATAGATAGTAGGTGTCTTTTTGTTTGATCATAACAGGATCATGAACGGCAATGTCTTGCGCTAATGCTGATGCACTAGTTAGCACAAGGAAGAAAAAGAACAATGCTTTTATTTTGGTATACAATTTCATTTTTTATCTATTCCATTTTCAGTTTTCTGAAAACTGTAATTATTCTGTTATTCCTTCTGTAGTCATAATTACTCTTTTCATAGTGCCATCTTCATTGTAGTATAAGCGATCTACACATACTGACCTTCTAAAACTCCCTCCCTCGGTAGGGATTGAACCATTGTGATAAATAAAATAGGACTTCCCTTTGAAATCAATTATAGCTTGATGATTTGTATTTGAGTTACCCGCTACTTCATTCAAAATCCCTTTGTATTCCCATGGTCCAGTGATTGATTTACTCATGGCGTAAGCAATTTTTTCTGGAAATTGATAAGCATACGATAAATAATACCAGTTTTTGTGTTTGTGAATCCACGGTGCTTCGGTAAAGTTTGGTAAATCTATTGTTTGCATCGGACCATCCATTTCGATCATGTTTTCTTTTAGTTTCACATAATTACAAACAGTATTTCCCCAAAAAAGATAGGCTTGACCCTTGTCATCTATAATCACTGTTGGATCAATATCATCCCAGCTGATTTTAGTTTTGGTAGTCATATCATTGGTAATTAATGCTTTTCCCAAGGCATCTTTAAATGGACCAGTAGGACTATCGGAAACAGCTATTCCTATCGATTTTCCGTGAATTGCACCATGTGATATGGCAACATACCAGTAAAATTTCCCATTTCTTTCAATTACCTGCCCTGCCCAAGCATCGCCTTTTGCCCAAGCAAAATCAGTAGTTTTTAAAGGAACTGGATGTTCTTTCCAATTAATCATATCAGAAGAAGAATAGACCAGCCAGTCATTCATTCTATAAGAGTTAACTCCTTTTCCTGGTTCATCATGACCTGTGTACAGATAAACCATGTCCTTGTAAACAATAGCTGCGGGATCTGCAGTGTATTTATCGGTAATAATAGGGTTATTTATTTTTAGCGATTGTTGTTGTTTTTCGGCAGTAGTTTTATTTGTTACAGTAGCAGTTTTACATGAAACTACAGCTGTAAGAATACTCAAACTGAATAATATTTTTGTGATTTTCATTTTCATTACTTTATTTTCCTTCTAACACTATAACCGAAAAAGGAGGGATGTTAACACTTAGTTTTCCTTTTTTTATTTCAAAATCTTTGAAAGCTACTGGTTTGATTTTGTTTGGATTATCAAATGAATTGTAATCTTGTATTTTAGATGAAGCAATCACTTGTCCAGTAACGGATTTGATTCCAATTTCACTAAGATCTATTTCAACTGTGTTTGCTTTTTTTGAATCAACATTTACAAGCGAAATATGAGTCAATCCCGTTTTGTCTTTTGAAGCCGAAATAGATAAAGCAGGAAGTGTTTGTCCATTATAAGTGTAAAGAGGAGAATTTAAAGTAATTGGTAATAATTTTGCATCTTGATGTACACTATATAATTGCATAACATGGTAAGTAGGCGTCAAAATCATTTTAGCTTTATCGGTAAGAATCACAGCTTGTAAAACATTAACACACTGGGCTAAGTTAGCAATACGAACTCTATCCGCATGGTTGTTAAAGATGTTAAGAGTTGCTCCTGCTAAAACCGCATCTCTCATCGTGTTTTGTTGGAACAAAAACCCTGGATTAGTTCCTTTTTCTACTTCATACCAACCTCCCCATTCGTCTACGACTAAGGCAATTTTTTGTTTTGGATCGTATTTGTCCATAATTGCCGCATGCTTGGTAACTAATTCTTCCATTTTCAAAGCTTCTTTCATTGTGGCGAAATATTGCTCTTCGGTAAAATCTACTGCATCTCCTTTTTTCTTCCAATTGATAACAGAATAGTGGTGCATGGCAACTCCTCCTAGCATACCCCCAGGAATGTTTTTCATTAATGTTTCTGTCCAATTATAATTATCACTATTTGCACCAGATGCAATGCGCATCAGGCCACCAGTATTTTCCCAGTCAGACATGAATGTGGCAAATTTTCTATATTCACCTGAGTAATATTCAGCGGTCATGTTACCACCACAGCCCCATGCTTCATTTCCAACTCCCCAGAATTTTACTTTCCAAGGTGCTGTTCTTCCATTTTTTTTACGCAAATCGCTCATCGGGCTTTTTCCGCCAAAGTTGGAATATTGTACCCAATCTGCTAGTTCCTGTACGGTTCCGCTACCTACATTTCCAGAAAGGTAAGGTTCTGCGCCTAATACTTCACATAAATTAAGGAAATCATGTGTTCCAAAACTATTGTCTTCGGTTGTACCACCCCACCATTGATTTACGATTGTAGGTCTGTTTTCTTTTGGGCCAATACCATCTTTCCAGTGATATGTATCAGCAAAACAACCTCCTGGCCAACGAAGATTTGGTATTTTTAATTTTTTTAAGGCATCGATAATGTCGTTACGAACTCCTGCGGTATTTGGTATTTTAGAAGTATCGCCTACAAAAAAACCACCATAGATACTACGTCCTAAATGTTCAGCAAAGTGGCCATAGATGTTTTTGTTTATAGTTGGTGCATTTTCAGTATTTTTTATAGTAACTGCTGTAATTTCTTTTTGTGCAAAGCTTGTTTGATTGCAAATAATTAGAATAAATAATAATAGGATAGTTTTTTTCATAATGACCGTGTCTTATTTCTTATAAGTGTAAATTTTACATTTGTAAATGTATGTAAAAAAAAAACACTAACAAATTAATCTAATAAAAATAGAGTCAAAAAATAATGAATATCTTAAGATTTGATGTAAAATTTTGAAAAAGTTGCTATTTTTAAATAGTAAAAATAATGATAATATTTATAATTGCTTAATTATCAGAAAAATATATTTAAATATAAATATGTTTTATTAGTGTTTAAGCCACATTAAATATTGATTGTTATTTTTCTGGAAGTTCTTATATTTACGACAAAATAGATAAGAAATGCTAAATAGTTATAGTACGGCAGACAAAGTTCTTCTTGCGGTAGATTGTATCATTTTCGGGTTTGATGATGAAGGGCTGAAAATTCTTTTGATAAAAAGAGATTTTGAACCTGAGAAAGGAAGATGGTCACTAATGGGAGGATTTCTTAAGAAGGAAGAGGTTTTAGATACTGCGGCAATTAGGATATTGAATACCTATACAGGCTTGCAGGATATTTATATGGAACAGCTCTATACGTATAGTGAGATTGATCGTGATCCAGTTGAAAGAACGATATCTGTTGCTTATTATGCTTTGATTAATATTGAAAATCATAATACAGAATTGATTCAGAATTACCACGCCAAATGGTTTAGTGTTTCTGAAGTTCCAAAATTGATTTTTGACCATGATAATATGTTAGCTCATGCTATTCGAAGGTTGCGTTATAGAACTTCGATGAAACCAGTTGGCTTTGAACTCTTACCAGAAAAATTTAAAATGAGTCAGTTGTTGAAGTTGTATGAATCTATTTTGGACAAAGAAATCGATAAAAGAAACTTTATAAGCAAAATAAATTCGCTGGATATTTTGATAAAATTAGATGAAAAGGATATGACTTCTTCGAGAAAAGGTTCTTATCTCTATACTTTTGACAAAGAGAAGTACGATGCGAAACTTTTGAATCACTTTGCAGTAAATTTTTAAGAATATTTTTTACAAAGAGTTTCTAATAATTAAGGCGCTTTTGTTTTCAATTTGTTCCTTTTTTCCAGTAAGAACCATTTGTGCTAACAATTTTCCCATAGCTGTAAAATCTGTTGAAATAGTAGTAATCCCATTCGATACTACTTTTTTTAAAGGCGTTTCGTTATATGAAATTATGCCGAAATCAGTTCCAAGTTTTAGATTTTGTTCTCTGGATTTCTCAATTACCCGAACGAGGTCTCTATCATTTGGGATAATATAAACACTTCCAATAGTGATTTCATTATCCGTAAATTCTTGAATAATTTGATGTTCAATAGCGTGTTCTGAACAATAATTTTCAAATCCAATTTTCATCCCTAGAGGTTCTCTAAAACCAGGGAAAATCATGATGAATTTTTTATATTTATTGAGTCTTGACTTCCCTTTATTAAGACCTTCGAAGATGTCTTTTTTGTGATTTTGATAGATTGCCGGGAAGGTTTTTAATTGCTCATTTGTTTGATCTAAGATAATTACATCATTTGCAGGAAGGGTTTTTATAAATGCAACCACATCAATTAAGTTAGTTGGCATAATGATGTATTTGGTATAATTTCCATTACTGTCGTTTATTAATTTTTGAAAAACCTGAACATTAAAATGATGGAAGAAAATATCTACCTGAACATTCTTTCCAATATTTTTTAAAAATGAATTGTAGATGTCTTCTTTGAAAATATTAAGTTCGTCAAAAAGTAAAAATATCTTTTGCTTTATGGTTATCTCTACGCTTTTTACATAATATCCTTTTCCTGGTATTGCGAATATGATACCTCTTTTTTTAAGTTCATCATATCCTAAAAGAACGGTATCCCGGGATAGCGAAAACTCTAAACAGATTTTGTTTATTGATGGCAGCCGATCACCTTTTACAAATTTCCCCTCTTCAATTGCTTTTTCAATAGAATTAATGATTTGTTTGTATTTTGGAATGCCAAGGTTGTCGTGGATAGAAATGATTTTCATAACAATGGGGTGTTCTTTTGTGCAAACATACAAAAAACTGGTAGGTACTGGTATGTTTATGTCGAATTATGTTTTATTTTTGAAATCAAAATTTCATAATAAAACAATGAAAATAAAACGCAATTCATAAATTATGACAAATTCTATAAGCAAATCATTTGGATTGATGCCAAATGGTGAAGAAGTATACTCTTACGAATTATCCAATAAAAATGGAATGAGCTTAAAAGTAATCACTTACGGAGCGACACTTACGGAGCTAAAAGTACCATTAAAAAACAGTGAAATTGTCGATGTTGTTTTGGGATTTGATACTTTGGAAGGTTACTTGAAATCGTTTCAGCTTCAAGGATCTCCTTATATGGGGACAACTGTAGGGCGATATGCTGGAAGGATTCATAATAGTACTTTTACTTTGAATGGAAAAAAAATACAGTTAAATAAAAATAACGGTGATAACTCTTTACATGGAGGTATTATTGGGTTTAGTGAAAAAGTATGGACTGTTGAAAAAGTAATCGAAGGAGAAAATCCAGCAATAACGTTGAGTTATTCTAGTCCAGCAAATGAAGAGAATTATCCAGGAAACTTAACTGTTGAAGTTACTTATACATTATCCGATACAAATGAGGTAAGTATTCACTTCAATGCTAAAACTACCGAGGATACTGTAGTGAATTTAACCAATCACAGTTATTTTAATTTGGATGGTCATTTGTTTGATGTGAAAGATCAGGAGTTGATTGTAAATTCTAATCAAGTACTGGAAACTACTGCCGATAACATTCCAACTGGTAGGTTTTTGGAAGTAACCAATACTCCTTTTGATTTTTTAACACCAAAAAAATGCCCTTCTTCAATTGATAACACTTTTGTGGTAACTAAGAAAAGTGAATTTGAGGCTTCACTCTTTAGCAAGAAAAATAATTTAAAAATGTTAGTCCACACAGATCAGCCTGGAGTTCACATCTATGTTGGTGGTAATTGTTTTAATGAAGTAAAAGGAAAAGAAAATGCAGATTATCATCCTTTAAGTGGTATTTGTTTTGAAACACAAAATTTTCCAGACGCGCCTAATCATGAACATTTTCCAAGTGCTGTTCTAAAAAAAGGAGACGAATACAATCATACAAGTATATTTAAATTCCAATCACTTTAATAGAAAGTACTATCATGAAGAAAAACATAATCCTATTGTCACTCCTGTTAGTAGCAATTCAGTTTGTTTTTTCATGTAGTGCTGGTACTAAAACAGTTGAAAAATCTAAAGCGAATTCTTTTGCCAAGGGTGCCGATGTGGGTTGGTTACCTCAAATGGAAGCTACCGGTTATCAGTTTTATGATGCCGATGGGAGTAAAAAAGATTGTCTGCAATTATTGAAAGATCGTGGAATCAACACTATAAGATTGCGTGTTTGGGTAAATCCTTCGAAAAATAAAGCAAGCGGACATTGTAGTAAAGAAGAAACGGTTGCAATGGCGGTTCGTGCTCAAAAAATGGGAATGCGCATTATGATTGATTTTCATTATAGTGATTCTTGGGCCGATCCAGGGAAACAAACCAAACCGCTGGAATGGAAAAATCATACTTTTTCAGAATTGTTAAACGATGTTTATCTTCATACAGAAGATGTTTTGAAAGCACTAAAACAGTCAGGAGTTACTCCGGAATGGGTGCAAATCGGGAATGAAATTCCTGGAGGGATGTTATGGCCAGAAGGAAGTACTGACAATTTTAATCAATTGGCTCAATTACTTAATAAAGGCTATGATGCAACCAAGGCGATAGATAAAAATATCAAAGTGATTGTTCACTTAGACGAAGGAAATAATAGTAAAAAATTCAGATGGTTCTTTGATAATGCTAAAGCGAATAATGTAAAATATGATGTAATCGGAATGTCCTATTATCCATTTTGGATTAAAAGTGATTATAAAGAAAACATTGGAGATTTGGCTAATAATTTAAACGATATGTCAGCTCGATATAATAAAGAGGTGATGATTGTTGAAGTTGGCGGCGATTATACTTTGGAACAAAACACACACAATATGTTGGTCGCTGTTATAAAAGCGGTAAAAGCGGTGCCTAACAACAAAGGTTTAGGTGTGATTTATTGGGAACCTCAAGGAGAAAAATCTTGGAGCAAATACCAATTAAGTGCTTGGAAATCGGATGGGAAACCGTCAATGGCATTAGATGCGTTTAAAGAATAGTTTAATTAGTTGAGCTTTAAAATAGAATAGAAAATGCAGTAAATCCATAATTTAAATTAAATGAAAATAATTCTAAAATACATATTATTTCTTACGTTAGTCGCTTTGCCTTTTGCGGAAGCGCAAGCACAAAGCCGAACAAAACTTAATTTCGGTTCCGATTGGGAATTCAAAAGAGAAGAACCAAATTCGAATTGGGAAAATGTTACTATTCCGCACACCAATAAAATTGAAAATTTGGTAGTTATCAAGCAGTTTCAAGGAACTTCATGGTATCAAAAAAAGTTTAAAACGAACTTTACCAAGGATCAGAAAGTGTTTTTTTACTTCGAAGGTGTAATGCAACAAGCCGAAGTTTGGATTAATGATCAAAAAGTGACAACTCACATAGGAGGATATTTGCCATTTACAGTAGATGCAACTCCTTTTATTGATACAGAAAAAGAGAACACAATTAAAGTTAAAGTCAACAACGAAGATAACGCTGATTTTTTGCCAGGGAAACCTTTGAAGGATTTGGATTTTAACTATTATGGAGGGATTTACAGAAATGTATATTGCATTACCACCAATAAATTATACATCACTGATGCTGTTCATGCTGGTAAAAAAGCAAGCGGAGGAATTTATGTCAATTTTGATGCTATTGCAAAAGATAAAGCAACGGGTACAGTTCAAGTTGATTTGAAAAATGAATTTACTACTGATCAAAATGCAGTATTGAAATTTACAATATCCAATAAAGCTGGAGATAAAACAGTATCACAATCAGAATCAATCCTAATAAAAGCTAATTCAGACCAAGCTATTACTCAAAAGATTAGTGTCAAAAATCCAAAATTATGGTCTATTTCAAACCCTAACTTATATACTTTACAAGTTGAAGTAGTTGTTAATGGAAAAACAATTGATAGTTATTCGAAGAAAATTGGAATTAGAAAATCGGAAATAAAAGCCGATGGTTACTATTTAAATGATGAAAAATTATACATAACAGGAACTAACGAGCATCAGGAATATCCATATTTAGGATATGCTATTTCAGATGAAGCTCAATATCGTGATGCTGTAAAAATTAAAAATGCAGGTTTTGATTTTGTACGTATGTCACATTATCCACATGCCGAAGCTTTTTTGAATGCCTGTGATGAATTGGGAATTTTAGTAATGAATAGTTTGACAGGCTGGCAATTTTTTGGAAATGAAACTTTCCAGAAAAATGCCTATCAGGATATTCGAGATATGGCTAGAAGAGATCGTAACCATCCTAGCATTATTTTTTGGGAAGCTTCGTTGAATGAGACGAGAATGAGCGAAAAATTTATGGTAGAAGCAACTAAAACACTTCATGAAGAATTGCCATTTGCACATAATTATAGTGCCAGTTGGGTTGATAATGCTAATTACGATTTATTTATTCCAGCTCGTCAACATGGTAAAGCGCCAAATTATTGGACAAAATACAATAAGCCAAACCGCAAAATCTTTATCGCAGAATATGGAGATTGGGAGTATTATGCTCAAAATGCAGGTTTTAATCAAACGGAATTTTCAAATCTAAAAAAAGAAGAAAGAAGTTCCAGACAATTACGTGGTGCTGGTGAGCAAAGATTGTTGCAACAAGCGTATAATTTTCAAGAATCGGCAAACTCTAACAGAAAAGGTGCTCAGACTATTGGCGAAGCCAATTGGGTAATGTTTGATTATAATAGAGGGTATAGTCCAGATCTGGAAAGTTCTGGTATTAGTGATATTTTTAGAATACCTAAATTTGCTTTCTATTTTTACCAAAGTCAACGTTCTGCGAATATTTCTTTAGATAAAAAATTAGTTTCTGGACCAATGCTAAAAATTGCTAATTATTGGACTGCTAATTCTCCATTGAATGTAACAGTGTACAGTAATTGTGATGAAGTAGCTTTGTATTTAAACGATATTTTGGTGGCTAAAGAAAAACCATTGGTAAATACAAATAGTGATGAACTAAAACATGCTCCTTTTGTTTTTAAAATCAATAAATTTGCAGCCGGTACTTTAAGAGCCGAAGGATTTATCAAAGGTAAAAAGGTGGTTTCAGATATTGTAAAAACTCCTGAAACTGCTGCCAAAATTGAATTGAGTTATGATGTTTCGAGCCAATTAATAAATCCAGCAGCTCCAGATATGGTTTTTGTTTATGCCAAAATTGTAGATAAAAACGGAACTCTTATTCCAACAGCTACTGATGAAGTGACTTTTGCGTTGACAGATGGGAATGCCGAATTAGTAGGAGGGAATCCAATAAAAGCCGAAGCGGGTATCGCAACAATAGTTTTGAAAACAAAAGATCTTAAAAAGAAAATTGTTGTTCAAGCATCGAGTGTCGCTTTAAAATCGAATACTTTAACAATCTCTAAATAATAGTAATTTAAATATAATGAACGATTTATTAATAAAAGAAACGACTTCTTTTTTTCAAGAAAAATTTGGTACCGCTCCCGAAAAAATAGTGCTTTCTCCAGGGAGAATAAACATTATTGGAGAACATATCGATTATAACGATGGTTATGTTTTGCCAGCGGCAATCGATAAAATTATTTGTTTCGCTTTCGCTAAAAATAATTCGAAGCAATCTAAAATCTTTGCTATTGACTTGAATGAGGAATTTGAAGTTGATTTGACTAGCGAGATTACATTAAGCAAAGTAGTTTGGACCAATTATATCTTGGGAGTAATCAAACAATTGCAAGATAATGGATTTTCATTCGACGGCTTTAACTGTGTATTTAGCAGTAATATCCCAACTGGTTCAGGTTTGTCTTCTTCTGCAGCTTTAGAATGTGGGACAATCTTTGGAATCAAAGAGCTTTTTGATTTATCAATTCCAAAAGTTGATATTGCATTAATGGGTCAAAAAGCAGAACACTGGGTTGGTATCAATTGCGGAATAATGGATCAGTTTTCAAGTGTAATGGGACTTGAAAATAAAGTAATCAAAATTGATTGCAAAACATTGGATTATAGCTATCATGAAGCTAATTTTAATGATTATTCTTTAATATTGTTTGATTCAAATGTAAAGCATTCGTTAATGACATCAGAATATAATGTTCGTCGACAAGAATGTGAGGAAGGACTTGCTATCATCAAAACTAATTTTCCAGAAATTACCAGTTTTAGAGATTGTAATGAAAGTCATGTAATTAGTTTGAAAGATAAAATGTCTCCTAATGTATTTGTTAGATGTCATTTCGTAGTTAAAGAAATTAATCGTGTTGCTCTTGCTTGTGAGGCTTTAGATAAAGGAAATATCGAAGAACTTGGGAAATTGCTTTTCGAAACTCATGAAGGTTTATCCAAAGAGTATTTGGTAAGTTGTGACGAACTTGATTTTATTGTTGATACTTTGAAAAAAGAAAAAGCGGTAATTGGTTCTCGATTAATGGGAGGCGGTTTTGGAGGTTGTACCATCAATTTGATTAAAAAAGATGAAGTAGAAGCGATCAAAGCAAAACTTGCTCAGTTATATAAAGAAGCTTTTGATATAGAATTGAAAATTTATGATGTGAAAATCGGAAACGGTACATCATTATATAAAACAAATTAGAATGAAAAAATTTGATATAAACGAAGATCCACACAGACGTTTTAATCCATTAATTAACGAATGGGTTTTGGTATCTCCACATAGAGCTAAAAGACCTTGGCAAGGACAAAATGAAAAAATTCATACGGATGAACTTCCTGAGTATGATCCTACATGTTATTTATGTCCTGGAAATGTTCGTGCCAATGGTGAAATCAATCCTAAATATGACTCAAGTTTTGTTTTTGAAAATGATTTTGCAGCCGTAAAACAAGAGCCAATTTTGTTTGAAGAAGATTCCAAACCTACATTCTTTAAAGCACAGCCAGAACAAGGAATTGCTAGAGTAGTTTGTTTTTCGCCAAAGCATAATTTGACTTTGCCAGAAATGGATCTTCCAGGTATTGAAGCGATTATTAAAACTTGGCAAAAAGAATATACTGATTTAGGAAGTGTTGATTACATTAACCATGTTCAGATTTTTGAAAACAAAGGAAGTGTAATGGGATGTAGCAACCCGCATCCACACGGGCAAATATGGGCTCAGTCTTCTTTGCCTACGCAAGTTGAGAAAACACAAAATAGTTTGAAAGCTTATTTTGAAAAAAATAACAGCAACCTTTTGCTGGATTATCTTCAAGAAGAACTGAAACAAAAAGAGCGTATAGTTGTTGAGAATGATCATTTCGTGGCTTTAGTTCCTTTTTGGGCAATTTGGCCTTTTGAAACAATGATCATCAGTAAAAGACATATTACAAAAATAACAGAGTTCACATCAGAAGAAGTTTCGGCTTATGCTTCAATTTTAAAGGTATTAACGATAAAATACGATAATCTTTTTGAAACTTCTTTTCCGTATTCTTCTGGAATTCATCAAGCGCCTACAGATGGAGAATCACATCCAGAATGGCAATTTCACATGCATTTTTACCCACCATTATTGCGTTCAGCTTCGGTAAAGAAATTTATGGTTGGATATGAGATGATGGGAGAAGCACAAAGAGATATTACACCCGAGAAAAGTGCAGCATTATTAAAAGCATTACCGGAGGTTCATTATAAAAACAAATAAAGATGAGCAAAATAGTTGTTACAGGTGGTTTAGGTTTTATTGGATCTCACACCGTTGTTGAATTACAGAACCAAGGTTTTGAAGTTGTGGTGATTGATAATCTTTCTAATTCTTCAATAGAAGTTTTGGAAGGTATTGAGCGAATTACTGGTAAAAAACCAATTTTTTCGGGTATCGATTTAAGAGAAAAAGCAGCCGTTCAAAGTTTCTTTGCCGAACATGATGACGTAGCTGGAGTAATCCATTTTGCCGCTTCTAAAGCTGTTGGAGAAAGTGTGAAAAATCCTTTGTTGTATTATGAAAACAACTTAGGTGCTTTGGTTTATATTTTACAAGAATTAGAGAAAAAGAAAAATGCAAACTTTATTTTCAGTTCGTCTTGTACAGTTTACGGTCAAGCCGAAGTGATGCCTATTGCAGAAACAACTCCTATTCAGCCTGCTTTATCTCCTTACGGAAATACGAAGCAAATCGGTGAAGAAATTATCGAAGATGTAGTTAAGGTAAGTGATATCAATGCTATTTTGCTTCGTTATTTCAATCCTATTGGATCACATCCATCTGCCGAAATTGGAGAATTACCTATTGGTGTGCCACAAAATTTAGTGCCATTTATTACTCAAGCAGGTATGGGATTGCGTGCGGAATTATCAGTGTATGGAAATGATTATCCAACCGTTGATGGAACTTGTGTACGTGATTATATCCATGTAGTTGATTTAGCGAAAGCCCACGTAATTGCATTGCAGCGATTATTGAATAAAAAGAATCTTGAGCCTTTAGAAATTTTTAATCTTGGTACAGGAACTGGAAGCTCTGTTTTGGAAGTAATTGCAGCGTTTGAAAAAGTAAGCGGTAAAAAATTGCCTTATAAAATAGTAGAACGTAGAGAAGGAGATGTGACTTCGGCTTATGCTAATACCGATAAAGCAAATACGGTTTTGGGATGGAAGACGGTTTCAACTCTGGAAGAAGCTATGGCAAGTGCTTGGAAATGGGAGCAAAAGATTAGAACCAGTGCAGATTTTAAGCCTAAAAATGCATAGTTAAAAGCTAATTTGATGATGGATACTTGTAATAAGCGAAATAAATGTTCTAAATACACTTATGGATATTGCAGATAACAATTTTTATTTTACATTTGGCTTCAATAATTCATAAAAAAAGAATAGAATAATAACACATATTTTATTTTATGTTTAATTTGAGTATTAAATTGCTCGATTTTCTTATGAAGATGCATTATATTCGTATCCCGAAATTAATTGGATTTTAGATTATTAAAACAAACAAAATAACCCTTATATTAACTTTTAAAAAAACTATTTACTAATGAGCAATAATTTAGCTTTTGCAGATTACGCAGTATTTATAATTTATTTTATAGCGGTTTCCGTTTACGGATATACCATTTATCGCAAGCGTGAAAGAAATGAACACGACGCCAAAGCCTATTTCCTGGCTGAAGGAACTTTAACATGGTGGGCAATTGGAGCCTCTTTAATCGCTTCAAACATTTCAGCAGAACAATTTATCGGAATGAGTGGTGAAGGATTCTTTTTAGGAATCGCTGTTGCTGCTTATGAGTGGATTGCTGCTATCGCTTTGATTATCGTGGCTGTTTGGTTTATTCCTGTTTATTTGAAAAACAAGATTTATACCATGCCACAATTTTTGAAAACGAGATATAACGAATCAACGGCCTTGATTATGGCGGTTTTTTGGTTGTTTTTATACGTTTTCGTGAACTTAACTTCTATCTTGTATTTAGGAGCTGTTGCAATTAACGGATTAGCTGGAGGTGAATACCTTCACGTTATTATGGTTGGATTAGCTGTTTTTGCTTTAATTATCTCTTTAGGAGGTATGAAAGTAGTTGCTTACACTGATGTAATTCAGGTTGCTGTTTTAATCATTGGAGGTTTAGTTACTTCATACATTGCCTTGACTACAGTTGCTCAATATTTTGGTTTTGGTCATGATGCTATTGCTGGTTTCCAAGTATTAATGGAAAAAGCACCAGAGCATTTTAAAATGATTATTCCAAGACCTACAGCGACTTCTACTCAATTAGAGATTGATAAATACCTTACTTTCCCAGGATTAATGGCTTATTTGGCTGGTATCTGGATTATCAACCTTAACTATTGGGGTTGTAACCAATACATCACTCAAAGAGCTTTAGGTGCTGATTTAGAAACGGCTCGTACAGGTATTTTATTTGCAGGATTCTTAAAATTATTAATGCCTGTTATCGTAATGTTGCCTGGTATTGCTGCTTATGTTTTATACCAAAACGGACATTTACCACAATTAGTTGGTGGAAAAGATGGCGCTTATTCAGCAATGTTAACTTTCCTTCCTACAGGTTTAAAAGGATTATCTGTTGCAGCTTTAACAGCAGCTATTGTTGCTTCTTTGGCTGGTAAAGTAAACAGTATTTCTACTATTTATACTTTAGACGTTCATAAAAAATACATTCAAAAAGATGCTACTGACAATGCTCAAGTAAACATTGGAAAATATGCAATTTTTGCTGCTATGCTTTTGGCTGTTTTGTTTACTTGGAATGACTTATTAGGAATTGGTGGTGTAGGAGGTTTTACTTATATTCAAAAATATACAGGATTTATTAGTCCTGGAGTATTCGCTATGTTCTTCCTTGGTATGTTCTGGAAAAGAACAACTGGTACAGCTGCTATCGTTGGTGTAATTTCTGGTTTCTTATTGTCAGTTTTATTCAATGAATTTGCACCTTCATTATTCGGAAACGAAACATTATTGTATACTGCTTACTCTAATGGAAAAGGAGCTTTCGAAATTCCATTCCATATTTGTATGGGATTATCATTTGCATTCACAATGCTTTTAATGATCGGTGTGAGTTTAGCTGGACCAAAAGTGAATCCAAAAGCATTCGAATTGGATACAGAAATGTTCAAATTGAAACCGCAAACTACAGTTATGATTGTAATTACTTTGTTGGTTATTTGTGCTCTTTACGCTAAGTTCTGGTAATAAATAATTGTTCTTAAAATAAAAAATGTGAAATCGAAGAAATTTGATTTCACATTTTTTTTATCACATAAGTTACCATTCCCCAAATGATGAGTTGGTTTTCTTCGGTAACTTTTATGGGTTCGTAATTAGGATTTTCTGGCATTAAATACAAACAGTCCTTTTCTACCTGAATACGTTTTACAGTAAATTCTCCATCAATACAACAAATCGCAATTTTATTGTTTTGCGGTTCTAAACTTCTGTCCACTACCAATACATCTTTGTCATTGATACCAGCATCAATCATAGAATTTCCTTTCACTCTGATGTAAAATGTAGCTAGAGGATTTTCGCTTAGCTCTTTATTTAAATCAATGTTGTTTTCCATAAAATCAGCAGCAGGCGAGGGGAAACCTGCAGAAACTCCTTCACATATGTACGGAATCTGTATTTCGCTTTCAAAATCAGGACGAAAGAAAGTCAGTTTTTGTTCTTTTTTTATAGACATTGTATTTCCAATATTTCTTTATAGGATGTAGTGTATTTTGGAGAAAGATGATTCTGATTCATATTCCATGTCAGCTTTAAATTTTGACTGGCTAATTTTACTTTGGTATCACCAATTTTATGATTCAGTTTGTCCATTGCTTTCATTAAAGCTAAATGTTTAGGATTTTCTTCATCAAATAATTGCAATTGTTTTTTGTTTTCGTCTATAAGTTCAGTCACAATAACACCTGCTTTTTTAAACTTGAGACTTTCATTGCCTTGATGCAATTTTTTTAGCATTCCCACAACGGTGTTTGTAATGGTTAAGGTCGAATGGGTAGCATAAGGTAGCGTTACTGCCATATTGAAATAGTATTTTGATGTTTGAACGGTATGTTTATCAACTACTAACATCAGAATAATAGTGTGACAGCAGGAATTTTGTTTTCGTAACTTTTCGGCACAAACAGCCGCAAAAGTAGTTACGCGTTCCCGAAGCAAATCAAAATCGGCTATTTGTTTAGGAAAGCTTCTTGTAGTGGCTATACTTTTCTTTTGTGTTGAAATAGGTTCTAAATCTAAAACAGACTTTCCTTCTAATTCACATTTTAGGCGTAAACCAATAACGCCCATTTCTTTCTTGATCCAGGCTTCGTGTTGCGGTTGAATAAAATCGAGTGCGGTATTGATTTTTCGAAGTTTTACTTTTTTGATGGTACGATAGCCAATGCCCCAAACATCTTCAATCTTGGTCCATTTTAAGGCTTTAAGACGCTTTTCCTCGCTGTCGATTACATAAATACCTTGCGTTCTGTCTTGAAATTCTTTTGCGATTTTATTAGCGATTTTGGATAATGCTTTTGTTTCGGCAATGCCAATGCATACTGGTAGTCCAACCCATTTATGAATCCGTTTTTTCATTTGAAGACCATAATCGTGATAGTCTAAAATGTTTAAACCATCAAAATTTAAGAAGGCTTCATCGATACTGTAAATTTCGACATTTGGAGTAAATTGTTCTAAAATTGCCATTACCCGATTGCTCAAATTTCCGTACAAGGCATAATTGGAGGAGAATAAAGTTACCTTTTTTTGTTGAACCAATTCCTTTATCTGAAATGCGGGTACGCCCATTTTAACTCCAGCTGCTTTGGCTTCATTACTTCTCGAAATCACACAGCCATCATTGTTTGATAATATCGCAATAGGTTGACCGTTGAATTTCGGTTGAAAAACACGTTCGCAAGATGCATAAAAATTATTACAATCGACTAAAGCATACATGTTACAAAATTACTGAATACTGTTGTATGCTTATGGATATCGAAAGTT
Source organism: Flavobacterium sp. WC2509 (assembly GCF_052683105.1). Taxonomy (NCBI): domain Bacteria; kingdom Pseudomonadati; phylum Bacteroidota; class Flavobacteriia; order Flavobacteriales; family Flavobacteriaceae; genus Flavobacterium; species Flavobacterium sp. WC2509. Next base: position 2,493,460 of record NZ_JBQZFG010000001.1, read on the forward strand.
AATTTTTGATGCTGTTAATAAGTCTTATAATTAAAAAAAAACAGAGATAGTTAATTTGTGTCTATCTCTGTTTTTTAGCTTTTGTATTTAGTTTCCAATAATTTGATCCATTACCCAGCTAGTATGTGCCGCCGTGAATGCGTTGGAAGGATGTTTAGAGTTTCCTAACAGCTGATCACGCATTTGCTCCACATGATGCAATTGAATATTTTCGGGATGAGGTATGTTATGAGTGGATTCGCCTGTAGCGGTTTTTAGGACTAAAGGATCGTTTTCAAATACGGAGAACGTTATTTTCCCTTCACTGCCATAAATTTCAACTACATCTTCGCGTTCGAACGTTCCAAAATTCCAGCTTCCGCTTCCTGTTACGCCAGACTCATGAATCCAGTTTGCCACACAGGCATCTTTGGAAGTATATAGTCCTTGTTGATTTAAGCTAATTCCTGAAACTTCTTTTATTGGGCCAAGATAATGAATGAATAAATCTAGTCCGTGGCTAGCCAAATCATCAAAATAGCCTCCTGTTGCGATTTTTATATCAGTTCTCCAATTGTATTCGCCAGAACGATCTTGATTGCTTGTGGGCTTGCTTAAATGCCATCTGATATGTCTGACGTCACCAATAGTTTTTGAATCAATCCATTTTTTGACTTGCTCAAATTTTGGGAGCGTGCGTCTGTAATAAGCAACAAATACAGGAATGTTTTTTGCTTCAAATGCTTCAGTAATGGTTAAACATTCTTGATAGGTTGGAGCCAATGGTTTTTCGATACAGCATGGTTTTCCTGCTTCGGCTACTTTTAATGCATAAAATTTATGTGTATCAGGTGGTGTCGCAATATATACAGCATCAATTTCAGGATCATTAATCAAAGCATCGGCATCTGTATAATACTTCTTAATACCATGGCGTTTTGCATAATCTGCCACTTTTTCTGGATCTCTACGCATTACTGCTTCAATAGTAAAGCCAGCTGTTTTTTGATAGGCAGGACCACTTTTTACTTCGGTTACGTTGCCACATCCTATGATTCCCCAGCGTAGGGTTTTGGTTATTTCGGTCATGTTTTTGGAATTAATCGCAACCATCTATGCCGCAACTATTGGCTTCGGTTGGGTTTTGTATTTGAATTGGAGTATTAAAATTACCCTCTTCCCATGTTTTTTCTAAAGTTTTCAAAAAGACATCAGTCGCTTGAGCTCCAGATACAGCGTATTTATTGTCGAATACAAAGAATGGAACTCCTGTTACTCCAAGACTTTGTGCTTCTTGTTGGTCTTGTCTAACTTCATTTGTATAGATGTTAGTAGTTTTAAGTTCTTTGATTTCTTCGATAGGTAATCCTATTTTTTCTCCAATTTCTTGTAGCATATCCCAATCGTTTACATTTTGTCCATTGGTTAAATAAGCTTTGAAAAGCTGTTCTTTTAACTCGTTAGATGACTGATATTTTTTAGCTAAATGCATTAAGCGATGTGCATTTAATGAATTAGCTAAAATTGATTTTTCAAAATGAAATTCCAATCCTGATTTTTTAGCATTTTCAGTCATGTTTTCTAGTGTTGACTGTGCCCAATCAATATCTCTTCCATATTTTTCAGCCAAATGATCTGCAATGTTTTCATTAGGTGTTGCAACAAAACTTGGATCCAATTGAAAGCTTTTCCATTCGATGGCAACAGAATCTTTATTTTCGAATTGCGAAAGTGCTTCTTCAATTTTTCTTTTTCCTATATAACAAAATGGACACATAATATCTGACCAGATTTGTATTTTCAATTGATTTTTCATTGTAATTTTTTTATTGGGATAGCCAAATAATATAAAACACGAAATTACAAAATTGAATTTCGTACCCTTCACACTTTAAGTTTTTATTATAATATTACTCCATATTGCTTTGGGCCGAGTCATTTTTTTTATTGGGAAATTGATAGTTTAAATCCTTTAAATGTAATTTATCTCTCTTCTTGATTTTTGGAGTTGGAGGAAGTATGGCAATTTCTGCTTCTTTGGAAAGTAATTTGTTAGATAAATAATTGGTTAAGTACTTCTTGAGAATTTGTATTTTTTCTACTTCAATAGAGTAGATCGTTTTTTTTCCGACATTCTTTACATTTAATAAATCCGCTTTTTTTAATTCTAATAAATGTTTGGAAATAGTGGATTGAGCTAATGGAATCAAAGAAACAATTTCACCGCAGGTTCTGTTGTTTTTATTCCATAATAGTGTCATGATTTGCATCCGTGTAGGATGTCCCAAAGCTTTGCAGATTTCTGCGATTGCATTTGTTTCTTGATCGAAATCTAAGTGTTTAGTAGTTCCCATAACTCTCATTTATTTCATATCGTAATTTAGCGATTATATTTGATATATCAAGCCTTGTTATGATTTCTTTAAAAAAGAGGTTTTGTATTCGATAAATTTGATAAGATTAAAGTGAAATTATTGAATTGAAATTAGTTTTTAAGTTTTGAGTTAATTTAGAAGAAATAGCTATCGATTAAAAATTGTTGCTTTTTTATAAAATGGTAAGGCCAGCTAAATTTTAAAATCTAGCTGGCCTTACTATTTAAATTTGAATATGTTTTATGCTAATAAATCTAAAACTAATGAAGGAAACAATCCTATGATAATATTTAATAAAATAGCAACAACAGCAACGGCATAAATCAAGAATGGTTTTCCTGTTCGGGCTTCGTTTGGCTCTTTAGTGTACATTGCTAAAATTAGTTTAAAGTAATAGCCAACGCTTATAATAGAGTTGATAACAGCAAATATAATCACCACTAAATAACCTGCTTGAATAGTTTGACTAAACAAAACCAATTTAGCAAAGAAACCTGCAAAAATTGGAATACCAGCCATTGAAAGCAATGATCCCGTTAAGATAGCTGCCAATAATGGATTAGTTTTGCCTAAACCATGGAAATTTACAATATCTTCATTATCTCTGTTCTTGCACACATATAAAATAACGCTAAAAGCAGCAATACCAGCTAGAGAATATGCTGAAGCGTAATACAATAAGCTTCCTGCAGAAGTTGATAAGCTTAATAAAGTCATTAACATAAATCCTGCATGAGATATACCAGAGAATGCTAGCATACGTTTTACATTGACTTGTCTTAATGCCATGATATTACCTACAGTCATAGAAAGAATCGAAATAACTACGACAACGATCTGAAATGAGTAATTGATATCGGCATGCATACTGGATAATAATTTATAAAGAGTTGCAATGGCAACAACTTTTGCCAAAGTACTCATCAAGGCAGTCGTTAGAGTTGGAGAACCTTCATAAACATCAGGAGCCCAAAAGTGGAATGGAACTGCTGCGATTTTAAACAGCATTCCAATAGTCAGTAAAACAATTCCAATTGGAAACCAAATTGGCAACTCAGCGGATTGTGACATCTCACTAATTTCAATAATATCAAATGAACCCATCGCACCATAAATCATACAGATTCCAAACAAAATAATTCCAGATGCAAATGAACCCATCAAGAAGTATTTCATACCAGCTTCATTACTTTTAACTTTGGTTCTGTCGCTTGCAGCAAGTATGTAAAGAGATATAGATAATATTTCGATCCCTAAAAAGAACATAGCAAGATTCCCAAAAGAAACCATAGCAACAGCTCCAGCCAATAAAAATATTTTTATAGCAATAAAATCTGAAAGTTTGCTTTGATGATTTTCATAAAAATTATGTCCCAAAGTCACCAAAAATAATGTCAAGACAATAAATAGGCTAGAAAATGCAACCGAAAATTTACTTACAACAATCATATTGTTATAGTAATTCTCAGGCGAATTAAATTCGGAAACAGTAAGTCCTAGAATAGCTAATAATCCAATTACTGTTATTGGAATAATTGCTTTTCTAAAATCAAAGATTTCAAATATAAGGCATAAAATACCTAATCCTATTATAGCTATTAATGTTGTCATTTTTTATTTTTTAATTTAGGATTTTAGATTTATCACTGATAAGTTAACAATGGCAATCTCGTTTTGACCTAATTTATTTTATTATAGTTTATTTTTTATACTTGAAAGATTAATATCTGAAATCGTTAATCTTCATTCTAAAACCGAATTTCTACGCTTTGTTTATTACTTTCAAAATAACCTCAAGACTTGGCGTAATCAAATCGTTGATTGGTTTTGGATACATTCCAAAGAAAAACAATACCGCAATAATGATCACCATTGTCAAACCTTCAGAGAAAGTGACATCAGCAAATAGTTTTGTATTGGTTTCTCCCAACATAGAGTGCTGGAACATTTTTAGCATATAATAAGCTCCCAGAATGATAGTCGTTCCTCCTAAAATGGCAAACCAAATATTGATTTGAGAAAGGCTATATAAAACTGTAAATTCTCCAATAAAGTTGAAAGTGCTTGGTAAAGCCACAGAAGCCAATACCATAATCAAAAACATAGAAGTGAATTTTGGAGATTGAGAACGGATACCTCCCATTTCTGCAATTAATCTGGTTTCGTATCTTCTGAAGATGATTTCAGCAGCAAAAAACAAACCGACAACCACAAATCCGTGAGCAATCATTTGTAAAACAGCTCCTCTAAAACCATCAAGGGTTAAAGTGTAAGTTCCGGCAGCAATTAATCCAACGTGAGCAAGAGATGAATAAGCTAATAATTTTTTTAGGTCTTTTTGTCTCAACGCAACAATAGAACCATAAATTACTCCTGCAATACCAATTCCGGCGAATATAAACATGTATTCTTTAATAGCTAATGGAGTCAAAGGCAATTGCCAGCGGATAAGGCTGTACAATCCCATTTTTAGCATAATCCCAGACAAAAGCATAGTTCCAAGAGTTGGTGCTTTTTGGTAAACATTCGCCTGCCAAGTATGAAAAGGAATCAAAGGAATCTTAATAGCATAAGCTAAGAAGAATGCTGTGAAAATCCATTTTTGTTCGTTAACTGTTAAGTTTAATTTGTATAAATCCTCGATTAGGAAGCTTCCTGCTTTTTGGTACATATAAATAAATGCAACTAGCATGAATAATGAACCTGCAAGTGTGTAAATAAAGAATTTAACGACAGCTTTTTTGCGTTCTTCAGCATCTCCGTTGCCCCAAATCAAGGCGATAAAGTAAATAGGAATCAAAGATAATTCCCAGAAGATGTAATATAAAAGTCCGTCGCTTGCCAAGAAAGTTCCTGTCATTGCAAAAGACATGAATAATATTAAAGCATAAATCGCTTTTGCATTTTTGAAATCATTGCCAAAAGAAGATAAGATTATAATAGGAGTCAAGGCAGTTGTCAATAAAACCATAGCTATTGACAAACCATCTGCTTGTAATGCGAAAGAAACTTTAGGTAAAGTAATCCATTGGCTTATATAGCTAATGTTTTCTCCTAAATTAAAATGATTTAATAAAACAATTGAGCAACCCAAAGAAGCCAACCCGAAAAATAATGCCACTTTTGAAGCGAGCTTGTCACCAGCTAAATAAGTTGCAAATGCGCCAACTAAAAGGATGATTAATATTAGAGATACGTTCATAGTATATAATTATTGAGCTAGAAATAAATAAGAAATAATGGCACACATGCCTAAAACAAAAGCAAATAGGTATAGTCCAACACTTCCATTCTGCAATTTTTTACCTTGGTAACTAAGTTCGCTAGTCACTTTTCCAAATCCAAAAACTAGAGATGAAATTCCAGTTTCTACATAGTCTCTGAAGAATTTTGATAATCCGTTGATAGAAGAAACAAAAATAGAATCATATAATTCGTCAACATAGTATTTGTTGTAAAGCACTTTTGTAACTCCAGTTATTGCAGCATCTTCATCAGGTATTTGGTCTTGTTTAATGTATTTAGCATAAGCAATTGCAATCCCAACTAATCCGCCAACAACAGCAATTGCCATCAAGATATATTCGGTAGTTCCTAATCCATGTTCTTCTGATGTTGCTTTCGCAAAAAGAGGAGCTAAATATTCATTCAGCCAGCTATTGCCAGGCAAACTGATTGCACCTCCAATAGTAGCTAAAATAGCCAATATGATTAAAGGGAAAGTGATTAAAGCAGGGCTTTCATGCAAATGATGCTTTTGCTCTTCAGTTCCTCTAAATTCTTTAAAGAAAGTTAAGAACATTAATCGGAACATATAGAAAGCAGTCATTATAGATGCTACAGATCCAACAACCCAAAGAGGAATGTTATGGTGGAAAGCTGTCATCAAGATTTCATCTTTAGAAAAGAAACCTGAAAATACAGGAACTCCCGAAATGGCTAATGATGAAATAAGCATTGTCCAAAAAGTGATTGGCATTGCTTTTTTCAATCCGCCCATTTTTCGCATATCTTGTTCTCCATGCAATCCGTGAATCACAGATCCAGATCCTAAGAATAAACATGCTTTGAAGAATGCGTGAGTGATTACGTGAAATACGGCTACTTCGTATGCACCAAAACCTAAAGCTAAAAACATTAGACCCAATTGGGAAACAGTAGAGTAGGCCAGTACTTTTTTGATGTCTGTTTGAACCAAACCAATAGTAGCGGCAACCAATGAAGTTACACCTCCTACTACGGCAATTATTGTTTGTATTTCTGGTGTTAAGTCAAATAAGAAATGCATTCTAGTTACCATAAAAATACCAGCAGTAACCATCGTAGCAGCGTGGATTAATGCAGAAACCGGAGTAGGTCCTGCCATCGCATCAGGCAACCAAGTGTATAATGGAATTTGTGCGGATTTACCGCAAGCTCCAATAAATAAAGCTAAAGCAGCAATGCTTAACCAAAGCGTATCAACATTTGAGGCTCCTTCAATAGCAGTTTTCAAAGTGGCAAAATCCAATGTAGAGAATAAACTTCCTAAGATAAATATACCGATAAGCAATCCTAAATCCCCAATACGGTTCATGATAAAAGCTTTTTTGGCAGCATCATTGTAATCTTGGTTTTTATGCCAAAATCCAATTAATAAGTAAGAACAAAGTCCAACTCCTTCCCAGCCAATAAACATTACCAATAAATTGCTTCCAACTACCAATGAAATCATGAAGAAGATAAAAAGATTCAAATAAGCAAAAAACTTGTGCATATTCTCATCATCATGCATGTAGCTGATAGAATATAAATGAATCAATGATCCAATTCCTGTTACAAAAAGCAACCATAAAATAGATAATTGGTCCAATAAAAAACCAAAACTCACATTGAAATTACTAATCTGAATCCAATCAAATAACTGAATGTTTATAGCTTGTTTGGTTTGATTAATTTGAAGAAAAAAGTAAATCGCAACAGCAAAGGAAATCACTATTGAAAGTGTTCCTATAATCCCTGATATCGACTTCCCTAGAGCTTTTCCGAAGAAAATATTAATTAAAAATCCTAAAAAAGGAGTTAATAGTAAGACTAAAGCTAAATTGGTATCCATTGCCATTTATCCTTTTAAGTTTTTTAAATTATCGATGCTAATTGATCCAATATTTCTAAATATCGAAACTAAAATAGCCAGTCCAACCGCAACCTCGGCAGCCGCTACAGCCATTGAGAAAAATACGAATACTTGACCTTGCGTGTCTTGGTGGTAAGTTGAGAAAGCCACAAACAATAAGTTAACAGCGTTCAGCATAATTTCAATAGACATAAATACAATGATCGCATTACGTCTGTATAAAACTCCAAAAATACCAATGCAAAAAAGCGTTACACATAGGAAGATATAGTTCTCTATACCAATTTGAGTTAAAATATTGTTCATTATTTTTCTAATTTTTCTTTTTTAGACAATAACACAGTTCCAATCATCGCGACCAATAATAAGATGGAAGCAAATTCAAATGGAACCATATATTCATTCAATAATGCTTTTCCGAGTACTTTTATCGATTGGTAATCCTCGCCCGTATAATCATATTCTACAATAGGTTTTGAGTTGATAAAGATTTTTATCAAAACCAAACAAACCAAACAAAAGGAAACAATAGCACCCAATCGTGTGAATCTTGGCTTATGAACTTCATCAGCTTCATTAAGATTCATCAACATGATGGTAAAGAGTAATAAAATCATGATCGCTCCCGAATAGACAATGATATGCACAATGGCCAAAAACTGGGCGTTCAATAATAAATAATGTCCTGCTATAGAGAAAAAACAAATCACTAAATAGATAGCGCTATGTATAGGGTTTCTGCTAAAAATAGTTAAAAATGCTGTTAGCAATGTAATTGCAGACAATACGCAAAATAGAATAAGTACTGTTGACATTAGTTAGCGTTTTTAAGTTGAGTATTTTTCATTGCCATTTCTAGAGGCATAACCAGTTTGTCTTTTCCAAAAATAAAATCTTCTCTTTCATAGCTAGCAGGAACCAATTCTTTAGAAATAGTCAAGTAAATAGCATCTTTTGGACAAGCTTCTTCACAAAGTCCGCAAAAAATACATCTCAACATATTGATTTCATATATTTCAGCATATTTTTCCTCTCTGTAAAGATGTTTTTCATCCGCTTTACGTTCTCCCGCTTTCATTGTAATAGCTTCAGCAGGACAAGACAAAGCACATAATCCGCAGGCAGTACAGTTTTCACGACCTTGTTCATCACGTTTCAGCATGTGCTGTCCGCGATACACAGGACTCATCACACGAACCTGCTCAGGATATTGAATCGTTGCTTTTCTTTTAAAAAGGTGCTTTATAGTAATGGCTAAACCTTTTACAATCGCAATCAGATACATGCGTTCCAAAAAAGTCATCTCTTTATTGGAGACCATTTTTTTTCTTCCCGATAAGGATATAGTTTCTATTGACATTTTATATTTTTTATTTGTAGCTAATCCTGCTATGCGCTGTATCTTTTATTTTTTAAAGGAAAAAATAAAAGGATGCCGCTTCTATCAGGGCTAGTCCCAGTTAACATCGTGTTTTGGTTCTATTAAAATCCGAAATAAACAGCAATTTCACTTCTCAAAAGCACAATTCCAGTAATCATAATATTTGCAATAGCAAGCGGAATCAAAATTCTCCATCCCAAGTGCATCAATTGATCATATCTAAATCTCGGTATTGTCCAGCGAACCCACATGATGAAGAAAATAAAACCGCATAATTTAGCAAACAACGCCATCATTCCAATTACGTTTGCAATATTTACTCCCAAATGTTCTACTGCCCATCCCATTCCTGGATAGTTGTATCCGCCAAAAAACAAGACAGCCATAATAGTAGAGGAAATAAACATATTTGCATATTCGGCAAATAAATAGAATCCCATTTTCATCGAAGAATATTCCGTATGATAACCACCAATTAATTCCGATTCACATTCCGCTAAGTCAAATGGAGTTCTGTTTAATTCAGCAAAAGAACAAATCAGGAAAATCAAGAAAGTTAGTGGCTGGTACAAAACATTCCAATGCCACTCTGATTGCTGAATTGAAATTTCTTTTAAGCTTAAAGTTCCTGTCATCATAGTCAAAGCGATTATCGATAATCCCATTGCTACCTCATAAGAAACCATTTGTGATGCTGCTCTAATAGCTCCCATCAAAGAGAACTTATTATTCGAAGCCCAGCCACCAATCATGATGCCGTAAACCCCTAATGAAACTACTCCAAAAACGTATAATATAGCAATATTTACGTCTGTAGCTTGTAGCAGAATATCTCTTCCAAATAAGTGTAATTTATCTCCCCAAGGAATAACCGCACTAGTCATCAAAGCGGTGCTCATTGCAATCGCTGGTCCAACAACAAATAAAAATTTATTAGGAGTATTTGGAAAAAATTCTTCTTTTGCAAATAATTTTCCTCCATCAGCAAGCGGCTGAAGCAATCCCCAAGGTCCAGCCCTGTTAGGTCCAACTCTGTCTTGCAGCCAAGCGGCAACTTTACGTTCTGCCCATGTAGAATACATAGCCATCAACATAGTAAGAGCAAAAATTACTACTATAAACACACCTTTTTCTATAACAAATGTACTATCCATTTTTAAGATTTATTAGTGTTAGTATCCAATGGATTTGAGGCCATACTTATTTTTTTACGATCTTGGTCTCTACCCAAAAGAATATTTTTCTCAGTAGCTATTTCTACTTTTTCTAATTTTTGAGTATAATTGTTTTGATTGATAACTGAATCTTTTTCAAATTCACGAGGTCCTTCAATAATCCAGTCAGCAACATCTTTTTTGTCAAAACGACAAGTGTTACAAATGAATTCTTCAACTTCATGGAACTCATCTTTACGGCCAGTTACCCTTTGAATTTCTCCTCCAAACATCCAAACCGTTGTTTTACCGCAACATCCTGGTGTTGTACATTCTCTATGCGCGTTATAAGGCTTGTTGAACCAAACTCTAGATTTGAATCTAAAAGTTTTATCAGTTAAAGCACCAACTGGACACACATCAATCATGTTTCCAGAAAACTCATTAGTTATGGCTTTTGAAATACAAGTAGAAATATTAGCATGATCACCGCGATCCATTACTCCATGAACACGATCGTCTGTCAATTGATCTGCAACTTGCACACATCTTTGACATAAAATACAGCGATTCATGTGAAGTTGAATATTTGGACCAATATCTTCCGGTTCAAAAGTTCTTTTTTCTTCAATAAATCTTGATTCTGATTTTCCGTGTTCGAAGCTTAAGTTTTGCAGATCGCATTCTCCAGCTTGATCACAAATAGGGCAATCTAATGGGTGATTGATTAACAAAAATTCCGTTACCGATTTTCTTGCTTCCTGAACTCTTGGAGATGCTTTGCTGGCGATTTCCATTCCGTCCTGACATCCTGTTACGCAAGAAGCCATCAGTTTTGGCATTGGTCTTGGGTCAGCATCGCTTCCTTTGGTTACATCCACCAAACAACAACGGCATTTTCCGCCGCTTCCTTTTAGCTTAGAATAATAGCACATCGCTGGCGGAACAACTTCCCCACCAATCATACGTGCAGCCTGCAAGATCGTTGTTCCTGCTTCTACTTCAATTTCTTGACCGTCTATCGTTACTTTCATTGTCTGAAATTCTTTCTTTATACTATTTCTTTAGAAACTAAGTGCTTTACTTTTTCAAAAGGTTCAGCAACAAAATGGTCTCTGTTTTTTATTTTTTGCGGGAAACGAATATGGTATTCAAACTCATCTCTAAAGTGACGAATAGCCGCGGCCACTGGCCAAGCTGCTGCATCACCAAGAGGACAAATTGTGTTTCCTTCAATTTTGCTTTGAATACTCAATAATAAGTCGATATCTTCTTCGCGTCCGTGTCCGTTTTCAATTCTATGCAATACTTTTTCCATCCAGCCTGTCCCTTCTCTACAAGGAGTACATTGGCCACAGCTTTCATGGTGGTAGAAACGAGAGAAATTCCAAGTGTTGCGAACAATACAAGAGGTGTCGTTATATACGATGAATCCTCCTGAACCCAGCATAGATCCAGTAGCAAAACCACCATCACTTAAGGATTCGTATGACATCAAGCGATCTTCGCCTGCTGCAGTTTTATAAATTAAATGTGCTGGTAAAACTGGAACTGAACTTCCTCCCGGCACAAATGCTTTCAATGGGCGGTCAGAACTCATTCCTCCCAAATATTCGTCAGAGTTCATGAATTCATAAACGCTTAATCCTAATTCAATTTCATAAACACCTGGGTTTTTGATATGTCCAGAAGCTGAAATTAATTTGGTTCCTGTAGATCTTCCGATACCAATTTTAGCATAATCAGCCCCCGAATTATTTACAATCCATGGCACAGTTGCAATAGTTTCTACGTTATTTACCACAGTTGGATTAGCCCAAAGACCTGAAACTGCTGGAAATGGCGGTTTGATACGAGGGTTTCCTCTTTTTCCTTCCAATGATTCGATTAACGCGGTTTCTTCTCCACAAATGTAGGCTCCACCACCGATTTGTACATACAAATCTAAATCATAACCAGTTCCTAATATATTTTTTCCTAACCAGCCCGCTGCTTTTGCTTCGGCGATAGCACGTTCCAAAATTTTGTAAACCCACATATATTCTCCACGAATGTAGATATACGAAAGGTTAGCGCCTAAAGCATAACTGGAAGTAATCATTCCCTCAATTAATAAGTGAGGAATGTATTCCATCAAATAGCGGTCTTTGAAAGTTCCAGGTTCAGACTCATCAGCATTACAAACCAAATGTCTTGGTTTTCCTGATTTTTTGTCAATAAAACTCCATTTCATCCCAGCAGGGAATCCTGCACCGCCACGGCCACGTAATCCAGAAGTTTTAACTTCTTCAACTACTTCATCAGGTGTTAAGGTTTTTAGAGCTTTTTCTACAGAAGCATAACCGCCGTTTTGACGATACACTTCGTAGGTTTTGATTCCTGGAATATTGATTTTATCTAATAATATTTTTTGTGACATATTATTTATCGTGTAATATTATTTTATCGTCTTTGCAATCAGCTATTAACTGATCGATTTTTTCTTTATTCAAATGTTCTTTGTAAAAATCACCCAATTGCATCATTGGAGCATATCCGCAAGCACCTAAACATTCAACTCCTCTTACTTCAAAAAGACCATCAGCTGTAGGTTCTCCAACTGGAACGCCTAATTTTTCACAGGTATAATCCATTAAATCCTCTACGCCGTTCAAACAGCAAGGAGAAGTTTGGCAAAATTCAAACATATATTTACCAATAGGCCTTTGATTAAACATCGTGTAAAAAGTTACTACTTCGTATACTTCTACAGGCTTGATTAGTAAAATTTCGGCAACTTTATCTTGCAGTTCAATGCTCAGCCAATTGTCGTGAGCGTCTTGAACTTCATGTAAAACGGGAAGTAAAGCTGATTTTCTTTTATCTTCAGGGTAATGGCTGATTAATTCATTGATGCGGGACATCAATGCTTCAGTCATATTTATTTCTTGTTTGTAATGTTTACGTTCCATTTTGTATTATTTTGAATTTTAAATTCTAAATTTTAAATGTTTTGGCATTTATAATTCATAACTCAAAATTTATAATTTTTTATGCATCTAATTCTCCAGCAATAACATTTAAACTTGATAAAATAACGATCGCATCCGATAACATTGATCCTTTAATCATCTCTGGATAAGCTTGATAAAAGATAAAGCAAGGTCTTCTGAAATGCAATCTATAAGGAGTTCTGCTTCCGTCTGTTACTAAATAGAATCCTATTTCTCCATTTCCGCCTTCAACAGGATGGTAGATTTCTGCTACAGGAACAGGAACTTCACCCATTACAATTTTGAAATGGTATATCAATGATTCCATATTGTTGTATACGTCTTCTTTTGGAGGAAGATAGTATTCTGGAACTTCGGCATGGTATTCATTTCCTTCCGGCATTTTGTCTAATGCTTGACGGATAATGCTTAAACTTTCCCAAACCTCGGCGTTTCTTACGCAAAAACGGTCGTACGTGTCTCCCGATTTTCCTACTGGAACTATAAAGTCAAAGTCTTCATAAGAGCTGTAAGGCTGTGCTACGCGGACATCATAATCGACACCGGCTGCACGTAAATTTGGTCCTGTAAATCCATAAGCCATTGCTTTTTCAGCAGAGATAGCTCCAACATTTACAGTTCTATCGATAAATATTCTGTTTCTTTCGAATAAGTTTTCAAATTCTTTCCAAGCGATTGGGAAATCTCTTAAAAAGTCATCTAGTTTTCTAAAAGCTTCTGGTGACCAGTCTCTTTCGAAACCACCAATTCTTCCCATGTTAGTAGTAAGACGCGCTCCGCAAATTTCTTCGTAAATTTCGTATACCTTTTCTCTAAATTGGAATACATAAAGGAAACCAGTGTAAGCTCCAGTATCAACACCTAGAATGGAATTACAAATCAAGTGATCAGTAATACGAGCCAATTCCATTATGATAACTCTTAGGTATTGCGCTCTTTTTGGAACTTCAATATCTAATAATTTTTCTAATGTCATCCACCATCCCATATTGTTGATAGGAGAAGAACAGTAGTTCATTCTATCAGTAAGTGGTGTGATTTGGTAAAATGGACGATTTTCGGCAATTTTTTCAAAAGCTCTGTGGATGTAACCAATAGTTGGTTCAGCTTCCAGAATTCTTTCACCGTCCATTAACAGGATATTTTGGAAAATACCATGCGTTGCCGGGTGGGTAGGACCTAAATTCAGAATAGAAAGCTCGCTTCCGTCTTCATTATGTCGCTCTTTGATTATTTTAGCATAGCGATGCTCTGGTGGTAATAATAGTTCTGACATTTATCTAATGTGAAAAATTATATTTATTTTTTTAGTTCTTGGTTGATTGTTGTTCTACCAAAATACCTGTCGTCTTTATCCGTTCTTCCGCTGTCTTCCATTGGGAATTCTTTGCGCATTGGAAAAGAAATCATTTCGTCCATATTCAAGATACGTTTCAATTGAGGATGTCCGATGAAGTTGATTCCGTAGAAATCATACGTTTCTCTTTCCATCCAATTGGAACATAAAAAAATATTTGATAAACTTTTAATTTCTGGAGTTGTACCGTTTAAGAATGCCTTAATTCTGATGCGTTTGTTTTCGTACCAATTGTGTAAATGATAAACAACAGCAAATTGTCTGTTTTCTTCATTATCTGGATAATGTACGGCGCATAAATCGGTTAAAAAATGAAAACGTAAATCTGGATCATTCTTTAAAAAAAGGATAACAGCTGTGATGATGTCCGAATCCGCTTCGAATGTGAAAATATCTCTGTCTTGGTTAAATTGTAAAACCTTTGAACCAAAATTTTCGATTAACTTGTCTTGAATTTCTGTTGTCTCTAATGCCATTTTCTTATTGAATGTTGTAAGATGCCAATAATTCTTTGTACTCAGGTGAACTTCTTCTTCTTACAGATTCGCTTTTTACTAATTCCTGTAGTCTCATAACGCCATCTACGATTTGTTCTGGACGAGGAGGACAGCCAGGGACATATACGTCAACTGGGATTACTTTGTCTATTCCCTGCAATACAGAGTAAGTATCAAAAATACCACCAGATGAAGCGCAAGCACCAACAGCGATTACCCATCTAGGTTCAGCCATTTGTTCGTAAACTTGACGTAAAATAGGGGCCATTTTTTTTGAAATAGTTCCCATTACTAATAGCATGTCGGCTTGACGAGGAGAGAAACTCACTCTTTCAGACCCAAAACGTGCTAAGTCATAATGTGAAGCCATTGTTGCCATAAATTCGATTCCGCAACAAGAAGTTGCAAAAGGTAAAGGCCAAAGGGAATTGGCACGTGCTAATCCAACAACGTCATTCAGTTTTGTGGCAAAGAATCCTTCTCCAACAACACCTTCTGGCGGGGCAACCATATTTACTTTTGAATCACTCATCTAATTTTAGATTTTAGATTTTAGATTTTAGATTTTTTGAATCTTAAATTAAAATCAATATTGTAAAAAATCAATTTTATTCTTTTTAAAAAGTAAATCTTAAATCTCAAGTTTTAAATTTTTATAATGGATAAAAATCTAAAATCTAAAATCTAAAATCTGCATTCTTAATTTATTCCCATTCTAAGGCTTTCTTCTTGATGATGTAGAAAAAGCCAACTAAAAGCAACATCATAAAGATAATCATTTTTGCCATTCCTTCAACGCCTAACTCCTTGAAATTCACTGCCCAAGGATATAGGAATATTACTTCAACATCGAAAAGGACAAATAAGATAGCTACAATGAAATATTTTACCGAAAAAGGGATTCTTGCATTTCCGACAGATTCAATACCGCATTCGAAGTTTTTGTCTTTATTCTCAGATAATCTTTTTGGTCCTAATTTACCAGAAATAATGATCATACCTACAACAAATCCTACAGCTAAAATAAGCTGCATAAAGACTGGGATATAGTTTAATTGCTCGGATTGCATAATTCTTAATTTTGCTTAAAATTTTGTTACAAAGATAGCCTTAGTGTATTTAAAACACAAGTTTTGTAACTCATTAAGTAGTGTTAATAACTTCTTAAAAACATAATTTTTATTGATTATAAATAACGAATTATGCAGGCTTTTTTTGGGTTAAGCACAAAAAAAAACGTTCCGATTAAATCGAAACGTTTTTTAGACGTTTTTTGCAATAAAACAGTAAGCTATTTTAAGTACTAAAGTACTGCTACTTTAGCTGCAACTTTACCTTTTCTTCCTTCTTCTTCTTCATAGCTAACTCTGTCACCTTCGCGTAATTCTTCCGCGTTGATTCCTGATGCATGAACAAAAATGTCTTTTCCTGTTTCTTCGTCTGTAATGAATCCGTAACCTTTAGATTCATTGAAAAATTTAACTGTACCTGTACGCATTGTAATAGTAATAATAATTTATAATAAGGCAAATGTAATCTTTAATATAATACGAAAATCATTATGGTGTTAATTTTTTTCTAAAATTATTGATATTCAAGTGTTTTTGCCTAATTGTTTGAATTTAATTTAATATGTAATTCCTTTAATTGGGATTCATCGATAACAGACGGAGCGTCAATCATTACATCTCTTCCTGAATTATTTTTTGGGAAAGCAATAAAATCACGAATTGTCTCCTGACCACCTAAAATGGCTACTAAACGATCTAGTCCAAATGCTAAACCACCATGAGGCGGAGCGCCAAATTGGAAAGCATCCATTAAGAAACCAAATTGTGCTTTTGCTTCTTCTTCGGTAAAGCCTAAATATTTAAACATTAATTGCTGAGTTTCTTTGTCGTGAATACGAATAGATCCCCCGCCAATTTCATTACCATTCAATACCATGTCATAAGCATTGGCACGTACTTTTCCAGGGTCGGTTTCTAGTAAATGCATGTCTTCTGGTTTTGGAGATGTAAATGGGTGGTGCATGGCGTGGTAACGTCCGCTTTCTTCATCAAATTCTAATAGAGGGAAATCAACTACCCAAAGAGGTGCAAATTCAGCTGGATTTCTTAATCCCAAACGAGTTGCCAATTCCATTCTTAGAGCAGAAAGTTGCGCTCTTGTTTTATCTGCTGGTCCTGAAAGAACAAAAATCATGTCTCCTGGTTTTGCTCCTGTAGTTTTTGCCCAATTGGTTAAATCTTCTTGATCATAGAATTTATCTACAGATGATTTAAAAGTTCCATCTTCGTTGCATTTTGCATATACCATTCCGCTCGAACCAACTTGTGGACGTTTTACCCAGTCAATTAAAGCGTCAATTTCTTTACGAGTATAGTTTCCTGCTCCAGGAACTGCGATTCCAACTACTAATTCTGCAGCGTTGAAAACTGGGAATTCTTTGTGCTGTGCAAATTCGTTCAATTCACCAAATTCCATTCCGAAACGAATGTCTGGTTTGTCATTTCCGTATGTCTTCATGGCGTATTCGTAGGTAATTCTTGGGAATTTATCTACATCTATGCCTTTTATTTCTTTTAATAAATGACGAGTCAAGCCTTCAAAAATATTTAATATATCTTCTTGCTCCACAAAAGCCATTTCACAATCAATTTGTGTAAACTCAGGCTGTCTGTCTGCACGTAAATCCTCGTCACGGAAACATTTCACGATTTGGAAATATTTATCCATTCCGCCCACCATCAATAATTGTTTGAAAGTTTGAGGAGATTGAGGCAAAGCATAGAATTGTCCTTCGTTCATGCGGGAAGGAACAACAAAATCTCTAGCGCCTTCTGGAGTAGATTTGATTAAGTAAGGAGTTTCCACTTCACAGAAATCTAAATCCGAAAGATATTTACGCACTTCCATTGCCACTTTGTGACGGAAAAGCAAACTGTTTTTAACCGGATTTCTTCGGATGTCCAAGTAACGGTATTTCATTCGGATGTCTTCACCACCGTCTGTTTCATCTTCAATGGTAAATGGAGGTGTTAGCGAAGCATTTAATATGTTTAGTTCGGTAACCAAAATTTCGATTTCACCTGTAGGAATGTTTTTGTTTTTGGCTTCACGCTCAATAACAGTTCCTTTTACTTGGATCACGTATTCACGACCCAATGTTTTGGCAGCTTCAAAAACTTCTTTTATAGAACGACTTTCGTCAAATATCAATTGTGTTATTCCGTAACGATCGCGTAAATCGACCCAATTCATAAAACCTTTGTCTCTTGATTTTTGAACCCAACCGGCAAGTGTTACTTCGGTATTGATATGTGAGGCGTTCAATTCGCCACAATTATGACTTCTATACATTGAAAATATTTTTTTTAGATTGCAAAAGTAAAAACAAAAAACAACTTAATCACAAAAACTATTCCGATAGATTAAAGATGCAATGTGATATTATTGTAGGAGATGTAATTTCATAGGTAATTTCTCTATATTTGAAATCTTAAAAAACAAAAAACAACTTTTATGAAAAAAATATTTTTGATGACAACGTTATTCATTTCTTCGTGCATGATTTTTGCACAAAATAATAATTATGTCACTTTTGAAGCTGAGATAACAAACACTGAAGGGCCATTTTTTATTTCAACTCAAGATAAAATGATTAAAAAAATTATAAAAAACAAAGATGGTGTTTACAAAGACACGCTAAAAGTTGCGGATGGAAGTTATAAGTTTTTTGATGGTAAAAATTATGTTTCAATTTTATTGAAGAGTAATTATAATTTAAAATTGAAAATGGATGCGAATGATGTGTATAAAACTATTGTATTTTCAGGAACTGGCTCTGGTGAAAATAATTTTTTAACACAGTCTTTAATTGCTTCAAAAAAAAATGACCTGAAAGTGATTTATAACTATGGTGAGGTTAATTTTAAAAATAAAATTGAAGAATTAAAGCAATCTGAATATGAAAGAGTAGATAAATATATTTTGGATCCAGCTTTGAATTCCAATATGAAAAAAGCTGCTGATGTTAAATATGCTAAGATAACAGGTTCGTATGCGAAAAAAATGGAGTTAGCTACCACTGCTAATAATGAAAGAGCGTTAAAAAATGCTGAATTAATTAAGATGAATGGGAAGAATTCTCCTGATTTTAAATATAGAAATTATAATGGATCTAAAACAAAATTAGAAAGTTTTAAAGGTAAATATGTTTATATTGATATTTGGGCAACTTGGTGTGGTCCTTGTATGAGAGAGATTCCGTTTTTGCAGAAGGTAGAAGAAAAATATCATGATAAAAATATTGTTTTTGTGAGCATTTCTGTAGATAAAGAGGATGATTTTGATAAATGGTTAAAGGTTGTGCAAGAGAAAAATCTAGGTGGAGTTCAGTTATTTGCAGATGACTCTTGGAATTCAGATTTTGCAAAAAGCTATGGGGTTACCAGTATTCCAAGGTTTATTTTAATTGATCCCAATGGAAAAATAGTTAATGCCGTTGCCCCAAGGCCGTCTTCGGATGAATTGATAAAGGATTTAGATGCTTTGTTGAACTAAAGTTATTTAAAAAAGTTGTCGCTTTTGTGATTTTCTAATAAGTAAATTTATTTTAGAATTATTTATAAATCTGTGTTTTGACTAAAACTGCTACAGATATGGTTGTAAAGGATTAATACGAAAGTGTTGATTTTGCTAGCTTTTTTAATTTCCAATGTTAAGCTTTTGTCTATGTTACGAAATTGTTAAGTAAAAGTTTTTTTAATGTAAATTTTGTTCTTAATTTTGATGTATAAGATGTAAACAATTAAAAATTAACGATATGAAAAAGTTTGTAGTTTTAGTAGCCATACTATTCTCAGGTGTTATTTTCGCACAAGATGGAAAACCAGTTTTAGAGCCTTTTGGAAAAAAATTGAAAGCGACCTATTTTTATGAAAATGGGCAAGTTCAACAAGAAGGGTATTTTGTAAACGGAAAACTGGATGGTATTTGGGTTTCGTATAACGAAGCTGGTGATAAAATTGCTTCAGGAGAGTATGTTGCTGGTGTAAAAACAGGAAAATGGTTTTTCTGGTCTCAAAATGCTGACAAAAATAGTCTTTGTGAAGTAGATTTTACAAATAATAAAGTTGGAAAAATTAAAAATTGGAGACAAGATGCTTTTGCTACTTCCAATTAAATAATTTTTTATTAAATATATTAAACCCATTTTGATAACTTCAAAATGGGTTTTTTTATTTTTCGGAAGATTATTTGGACTTATAACTTTGTTAAAATTAGATTAATCTAATTAATTTGGCGTAACTTTAATATACAAAAACAGCGCATTGTGTAAAGCAAAATTTAAAATTAGTTAGTTTAAATGTTTTGTTGTCATAATTTAATTGTCAGCTTTGCGACTGTAAAGAAATCGGCTTTTGCGTGTTCCTGCAAAAGCCGATTTTAGTCACACATATTGTTTTGAAATTAAAGCTATATGTATTGCATTTGTTTACCTAGTTTCTTCTATGTTTTTTTATGAGATACTCTTATATAGAATAGAATGCAAAGAATTTCTACCTGATAGTTTTTATCAAATTTTTATCTGATTATTATGCCTAAGTACATTATTGAAAGAGAAATTCCTAATGCTGGGAATTTATCATTGGAACAATTAAAAGATATATCCAAAGTATCTTGTGGAGTTTTAATTAACATGGGACCTCAAATTCAGTGGAAACACAGTTATGTTGCTGGGGATAAAATTTACTGTGTTTATATAGCACCGAATGAAGAAATGATACGGGAACATGCTACTCAAGGGGGATTTCCCGCGAATAAAATAAGTCTTGTAGCTGAAATAATTGATCCTACTACCGCAGAGTGATATTGAAACAAATTTTGTAGATGAACCTCTTACTCTTATGTTAAAATAATTTATTTATTCTGTTTTTGCTTTAAGTAATTGCTTTTCCAATTCGATTATGCCTTCCGGAGTTGTCATGGCTCTGGTGTGATATTCTAATGCTTCTAATTCTAGGTTTCTGGAATCTTTTTCAGAAATAGTATTTTCTTTAATGGTGAAAATTAAAGCATAATAGAATTTTACATAAACATCTATGTTGAGTTCTTTTCGATATAATTTTTGTTCAATACCTTTTTCTATATTTTGTCTAAAGCACGTATTACACTTGTTCGTTTCGCGTAACATTACTTTTTGATATATTTCGGGATAGTGTTTTTTTAATTGATATAATGGCGAAGTATCAGTTGCCTGAAACATTTCTTTGAACATTTTTCGAATCTCAAAATTCTCTTCGATTGCATTGTAGTTTTTGGCTACAATGGTGTCTATTACCTGATGAAGTGCTTGATGGACCTCCTCAGTACTTTTTTCTATCAATACTTCTTTGTTGCAAAAATATTTGTAAATGGTTTTTTTGGAAATACACATTTCACTTGCAATATCATCCATAGTCACGCTTTTGAAGCCTAGTTTTAAAAACAAGTCACTAGCTTTGGATGTAATTTTCTCTTTCATTTTGGTTTGTAACTATTTGTAGGTTATTGAGTAGTTTTGGGTTTAACTATCTTTAAAATTAATTTTTGTGATGTTTTATTGAGGCAAATATAGAAAGCAAATTTTATAATCAAAATAAGTTTTAAGTTGGTTATTTTATAATGTTCAAAATCAGTAAGTTGTCTATTCGAATAGTTTAGATTTTTTCAAAGTGGTTGAAAAATGTTACTTTTTAAAACTTAACATGATTAATAATTACATTAGAAGACTTGTTTTTAGCTTTTATAATGATAATTGATTTACTTTGAATATTCATCTCTTTAGAAAATGGAAAAATTACAAATATTACTAAAAAAGGAAAAATACAAAAAGATAAAATTTAAGGTTATCAAAACTCAACATCTTTTAATCAAAGCTAAAATAAATGGGGTTAAGGGTAAATTTATTTTAGACACTGGTGCATCTAACAGTTGTATAGGATTTGAAAGCATTTCCAATTTTAAAGTCAAAGCAGAAGATTCTACGACGAAAGCAGCCGGAGCTGGGGGAGTTGGTATGCTAACACAAACCGCAAGTCAGAATAAGCTACAATTAGGGAGTTGGAAATATTCGGGGTTTGAACTCGTTATTTTTGACTTATCGCACGTAAACGAAGCGCTAATTTCCTATAAAGCAAAGCCTGTTGATGGTATTATTGGTGCCGATGTTTTGATGAAAGGCAAGGGGATTATTGATTATTTTAATCATTGTTTGTATTTGAAGTAGCATATTTTTTCAATGAATAATAAGCAACAATACCGCTAATCATCATCAATAAACCACCCAGAATAAATGGCATTCCGGCAAATTCAAATGGTGAGCCTTTATGTGTAAAATAATAAAAGAGACTTGACATTATTGGCGGACCAATAATAGTTGCAGCACTCATTAAACTCGCAATTGTTCCTTGAATTTCGCCTTGTTCTGTCGGTAAAACGTGCCCCGTAATTATAGCACGCAATGCTGGACCAGCAATCCCTGCAAGACAATACGGAATCAAAAAAAGAAACATCATCCAACTTTCGGAAGCAAAAGCAAACAAAAACATTCCAATCGTGTATAAAGTCATTCCGATGTAAATACTTTTTTCATTTCCTAATTTTTTACTTGTCCATCGTATCAATCCTCCTTGAACAAGACTTACTAAAATTCCAACAACACCTAGTGAAATTCCGACCATTTTTTCGTCCCAACTAAATTTATACATTGTAAAGTAACTCCAATTGCTTTCTACAGCATGGGATGCAACAAAAATTAAAAATAAAGCAAGTAATAATCCATAAAGAGAAGGGTGTTTTTTTAAATTTAAAAAGGCACCAATCGGATTGGCTCTTTTTAGGTTTACTGGTCTTCTATTTTCTTTGGACAATGATTCGGGCAAAATAAAATATCCGTACATGAAATTTAGTATGCACAATACTGCTGCCGCATAAAATGGAATTCTAGATCCATAATGTCCCAAAACACCTCCAATAACTGGGCCAATTATAAATCCGAGACCAAAAGCTACGCCAATCATTCCAAAGTTTTTGGCTCTGTTCTCAGGTGTGCTCACATCGGCGATATACGCCGAAGCTGTTGAAATACTTGCTCCTGTTAATCCTGCAATTATTCTTCCTATAAATAGCCAAGTAATTGTTGGAGCAAATGCTAATAATATGTAATCTAGTGAAAAGGCAAATAACGATATTAAAATGATGGGTCTTCTTCCAAATTTATCACTCAAATTACCAATTAAAGGGGCAAACATAAATTGGGTTATTGCATACGCAAAGGTTAACCAGCCACCATATTTTGCTGCCTCACTAACATCGCCGTGTATTAATTCTTTAATCAATTTTGGAATAACCGGAATGATAATTCCCCAGCCCGTAATATCGATTAACATTGTGATGAAGATAAAGCTGATAGCAGCTTGTTTTTTATTTGATGACATGAATAAGTATTGATTAGATTGTAATTTCGAAATCTGAATAAATTGAAAACTACTAAAGATTTTACAACTGTAATAGTGCTTTTAGGTTTCTATTTTCTTGATTTTTTTGAATTTTCTTCTTTTGGATTTTCTCCCAATGCCCATAAAATTCCGCCTGTAAGATGTTGAATGTATATAGGATCAACATAATCTTTGCTATCATGTCCCAAAGCGGTATAAAACACTCTGGCGCCTTCAAATTCGTGGTGCCAAGCCAATGGAAAATAATCTCCAAAAATGCGCCCTGGATAGACTGCTTTTTCACTATCCTTTACTGTTCGTAAATCGGCAGCCAATAGCACTTGGATATTAGGATTGAGTTCATCCATATAATAACATTCGTCTTCTTTTATCCATTTTTCAGGTAGCATCGAAGTCGAAGGATGATTTGGATTAATTACTTTAATTTCGAAAGACTGAAAAGCAGGATGCTTTTTAAATCTTCCTCCAATCATTGCGGTAAACCAAGGCCATGAACGTTCAGATCCTGAAGTACTGTGAATCCCTACGAAAGAGCCGCCACGATGAATATAAGCGGCAAAAGCTTGTCGTTGTTCTTCGGAATTAAAGATTTCATTATTGGTGTTCGAAAAAATAAGACAGCTGTATTTTGCCAGATTATCGATAGTCATTACTGAAGGATCATCTGAAACATCAACAATTAAGTTGTTTGCTTCGCCAATTTTTTTTAAAGCCTCAACACTGGCGGCAATATTTTTATGCACATATCCTTCTCCGTTTTTGGTATAAACTAAAACACGTTTTTTGACTGGTGGATTTGCAAAAACAGAATTCAAACCCAAAATAATGGTAAGTACGATTAACTTGATTTTCATATCTAACTATTTATTTTTCGAATGTAAAAAGAAAATCCCAAATGAAATAAATCATTTGGGATTTTTAGTATTGAAAATTATATGAATTACAATTCTAATGCTTTTTTAGCATTTCCGCCCATCAATAATTCTAATGGGTTTTCTAAAGCTTCTTTTACGGCAACCAAGAAACCAACTGACTCACGTCCGTCGATGATTCTGTGGTCATAAGAAAGTGCTACATACATCATTGGGTGAATTTCCACTTTACCGTTTACAGCAATTGGACGCTCGATAATGTTGTGCATTCCTAAGATTCCAGATTGAGGAGGATTGATAATTGGAGTAGATAACATAGAACCAAATACACCACCATTTGTAATTGTAAATGTACCACCTGTCATATCATCAACAGTGATTTGACCATCACGTGCTTTTAAAGCTAATCTTTTGATATCCGCTTCAACACCACGGAAAGTTAAGTTTTCAGCATTACGAACTACAGGAACCATTAATCCTTTTGGTCCAGAAACTGCGATAGAGATATCTGCAAAATCGAAAGCAATTTTGTGATCACCGTCCATCATAGAGTTTACGTCTGGGAACAATTCTAAAGCTCTAGTAACTGCTTTTGTAAAGAATGACATATATCCTAAACCAAGACCACCATGTTTTGCTTTGAATGCATCTTTGTATTCGTTACGAATCAAGTTGATTGGCGTCATGTTAACTTCATTGAAAGTAGTCAACATTGCAGTTTCGTTTTTAGCAGCTACTAATCTTTCAGCTACTTTACGACGCAACATTGATAATTTCGTACGTTCTTGACCACGGTTTCCACCAGTTGGAGTTCCCATTGAAGGTACTGCATTTACAGCGTCATCTTTAGTGATTCTTCCGCCTTTACCAGTTCCTGAAACTGTTGCTGGAGCGATATTTTTTTCGTCTAATATTTTTTTAGCTGCTGGAGATGGAGTTCCTGCTGCATAAGATGCTGCAGGTGCAGGCGCTGATGCAACTGGAGCTGGAGCCGTTGCAGGTGCAGGTGCTGCTTTTGGTGCTTCAGCTACTGGAGCTGCTGCAGGAGTTGAACCTGATGGTTTTACTCCGTCAGTATCAATAAGACAAACTACTGCCCCAACTGCTACTGCGTCACCTTCTTCTGCTTTTAGCGTAATAATTCCGCTCATTTCAGCTGGTAATTCTAGAGTTGCTTTGTCAGAATCAACCTCAGCAATAGCTTGGTCTTTTTCTACATAATCTCCGTCCTTTACTAACCATGTTGCAATTTCTACTTCTTTGATTGATTCCCCTGGTGATGGGACTTTCATTTCTAAAATCATGTCTTATTATTTTAAATGATGAATTTTAAATTTTAAATTGTTTTAAAAACAACTTCTGTTTATTGTTATTTTTTTCTAGCCCTGATGGAAACGGCATCCTTTTTCTTTTTTCTTTAAAAAGGAAAAGATACAGTGGACAGCAGGAAATAGCTCCTTATTATCTAAATAAATTTTTATCAAATACCATTCTGATTGCATCTGCATGACGGCGTTTTGCTCTTGTATAACTTCCAGAAGCAGGTGCTGCATATGCTTTTAATGAAGCTAGTCTCCATTTGATAAAATCAAAATTCATCAACATAAAGCTGTAAGCTCCCATGTTTTTAGGTTCTTCTTGAGCCCAAACATAATCATCTGCATTTGGATATTTAGCTATAATCGCTTTGATTTGCTCAGCAGGGAAAGGGAACAATTGCTCCACACGAACAACTGCAACATCTTTTCTTCCGTTATTTTCTCTTTCAGCTACAATATCATAGTAGAATTTACCTGTAACGAAAACTAATGTTTTCACATCTTTTTTGTTTACTGCTTCGTCATCAATAGTTTCTTGGAAGCTTCCTTTTTCTAATTCTTCTACAGTTGAAACGCATCTTGGATCACGCAATAAACTTTTTGGAGAGAAAACTACCAAAGGCTTACGGAAAGTTGTTTTCATTTGTCTTCTCAACAAGTGAAAGAAGTTAGCTGGCGTTGTACAATCGGCAACATACATATTTTGTCTAGCGCACAATTGTAAGTAACGTTCCATTCTTGCTGAAGAGTGTTCTGCTCCTTGTCCTTCGTATCCGTGTGGTAATAATAAAACAATACCGTTTTGGTTGTTCCATTTATCTTCACCACAAGAAATGTATTGGTCAATCATAATTTGTGCTCCATTAGAGAAATCTCCAAATTGTGCTTCCCAAATCGTTAATGCATTTGGATTTGCCAAAGCATAACCATAATCAAAACCAAGAACACCGTACTCAGATAAAAACGAATTGAATACTCCGAATTTTCCTTTTTTGTTCTCGATATCGTTTAATAAGATTACTTCTTCTTCTGAATCTTCTACTTTAACTACGGCATGACGGTGAGAGAATGTACCACGCTCAACATCTTGTCCAGAAATACGAATATCAAATCCTTCTGTCAAAAGTGAACCGTAAGCTAATGCTTCTGCAGTTCCCCAATCTAATGTGTTATTGTCATATCCTGTTTTTCTATCCGTAACAATTTTAGTTATCTTGTTGATGAACTTTTTGTCTGATGGTAGAGTAGAAATCGTTTTTATAATCGAATCTAATGTTTCTTTAGGGAAAGAAGTATCTACATTTTGCAACATCACATCATCAGAAACTTGCTTAAATCCATTCCATTCATTTTGCATAAATGGTGTAATGATTGTCAAATTCTTTTTGCGCGATGCTTCTAAATTTTGCTCTAAGTCAGCTTTGTATTCTTTTTCTAAACCATTTACATGATTGGCATCAATAACACCTTCAGATAATAACTTTTCAGCATATATGTCTCTAGGGTTTTGATGTTTAGCAATTATTTTATATAGAACGGGTTGTGTAAAACGAGGTTCGTCACCTTCGTTATGACCGTATTTTCTATATCCTAATAAATCAATAAATACGTCACGTCCAAACTCCATTCTATAATCTAATGCAAATGACATTGCATGTACAACAGCTTCAGCATCGTCTGCATTTACGTGTAATACTGGAGAAAGTGTTACTTTGGCAACATCCGTACAATAAGTAGAAGAACGAGCGTCTAAATAATTAGTTGTAAAACCAACTTGATTATTAATTACGATATGAATTGTTCCTCCTGTTTTGTATCCATCTAATTGTGCCATTTGGATGATCTCGTATAGGATACCTTGCCCAGCAATTGCGGCATCACCGTGTACGGCAATTGGTAAAACTTTAGAGAAATCATCTGCGAAATATTTATCTTGTTTAGCTCTTGTGATACCTTCAATTACTGCACCTACTGTTTCTAGGTGAGAAGGATTTGGTGCTAAATTGATGTTTATTTTTTTACCAGTGCTAGTAATTTTATCTGCTGTAAGACCTAAATGGTATTTTACGTCTCCATCAAAATACTCTTGATCGTAATCTTTTCCGTCAAATTCACCAAAGATATCTTGTGTAGATTTTCCGAAAATATTTGCCAAAACGTTCAAACGTCCACGGTGAGCCATTCCCATTACAAATTGCTCAACTCCTTTTTCAGCTGCTTTTTCAATCAAAGCATCAAGTGCAGGAATTACAGATTCTCCTCCTTCTAATGAGAAACGTTTTTGACCAACATATTTGGTATGCAAAAAGTTCTCAAAGGAAACCGCTTGATTTAATTTGTTTAAGATTCTTTTCTTTTCATCAGTAGAGAAATTAGGTTGGTTGTTATTGACTCCTAATTTATCCTGAAACCATTTTACAACACCAGGATTTCGGATATACATATATTCAATCCCAATATGCTGACAATATATTGCTTTAAGGCGAGCGATGATGTCTTGTAAAGTAGCAGAAGGAATTCCAATAACCTGACCTGCATCAAAAACTGTTGTTAAATCAGCTGTTGTCAAGCCAAAATTTTCAATATCTAATGATGGTGAAGAAACTCTACGATCGCGAACTGGATTTGTTTTTGTAAACAAATGTCCACGAACACGGTATCCGTCAATTAACTTTAAAACATTGAATTCTTTTTGTAATTTATCTGAAACCAAACTACAATCAGCACCAGTCTCTATATATTCAACTATACGTTGAACTGGGTTTTCTTCATTATAAGTGGTCATTCCAAAGTCGAAACCTTGAAAAAAACTTCTCCAACTAGGCTCTACGCTATCTGGATTTTCTAAATATTGATCGTATAATTGAGCAAAAAATTCTGTATGTGCCGCGTTTAAAAATGAAAACCTATCCATAATGTTATTGAATAT
Organism: Flavobacterium sp. WC2509; assembly: GCF_052683105.1. Classification (NCBI taxonomy): domain Bacteria; kingdom Pseudomonadati; phylum Bacteroidota; class Flavobacteriia; order Flavobacteriales; family Flavobacteriaceae; genus Flavobacterium; species Flavobacterium sp. WC2509. The sequence goes on from NZ_JBQZFG010000001.1 coordinate 2,521,936, forward strand.
ACTTTTGTTAAATAGTTTGGCAAAAATACAATAAAGCAATTTATTTAAATCTATTTTTTTACGTACTTTTACGTAAAAATTTGTTAAAAAAACCTGTCTACATGAAAAAATACCTGTTTTCTGTCGTAACTAAGATTATTTTGATAGTCATTACAGTACTGTTTTGCGAAAACGTAATAGCTCAAAACTCACAAATGCCGCAATCGAGAAATCCTTTTTGGCAAAAAGTACAATTTGGAGGTGGATTAGGGATAAGTTTTGGAAGTGGTTATACCGATATTTCTATCGCTCCTAGTGCAATTTATAATGTAAATCAGTATTTGGCCACAGGTATAGGTCTTCAGGCTAGTTATGTTTCTTCTAAAGGATATTATGATTCTGGAATTTATGGAGTGAGTTTTCTGACGTATATCAATCCGATTCCACAAATTCAGTTATCAATAAATTTAAATGAATCGTATGTCAATAACCACTATGAATCGTATCACGGTCAAAATGGCTATACAGACAATTTTTGGAATACGGCATTATTCTTGGGTGCGGGTTATAGAACTGGAAATGTAACTGTAGGACTTGCCTATAATGTTTTGTTTGACGAAAATGACAATGTATATGGTGATGCTCTTATGCCTTTTGTGAGAGCATATTTTTGATTTTTGAAGTTGCTAAGAATCTGAGATGCTTAGTTTCTAAGGTAGTTTTATCAAGCTCTTAGTGTCTCAGATTCTTAGTAACTACTTGTATTTATTCCTGAACCAAACTTTCTGCCATTCTCTTTTTAAGATGAGAAAAGCAACATCTTCAGCGAGAATAACTAAATCCGAGCCATCGAGTTTTTTGATTTGGTCTTCCGAAACATCGATGATATAAAGTAAATTCAAATATTCAGCAAATTTGTACTGAATCATTCGATATATTTTTTCGTGCAGTTGGATTTTTAATTCTTCAGGCAAAATGCTCATTGGGAAATCAATTCCTTCATTTGCAAGATTAAAATCTTTGTTCAATTGAAGAATTAGTTGCTGATAAAGCATTTCCTGCTCAGCTTCTTTAAGTAATAAATCGGTATTTATTGGTGCTATAAACATGGAGATTTTTGAATGATGATTTTTGAATTCAGATTTTAGATTTAAATTTAAATAATCGGCTTTTTACAATTAATAACATTAGAAAGAAGGAGTGACAATTTTAGGTTTTAAAATCTGCAATCAAAAATCGGTAATCTTAAATCAAAAATCTAAACCGTTCTTCCCATTAGATTTTCTCCAAAAGTTTTAAGAATGTTCTTTTTTTCTTCTGAAATTGTCATTTTTTCTAAGGTTTCAAAAGCCTTAAAAGTGTATTCTTCAATAGCTTGTTGTGTTGCTTTTGAAGCGCCTGATTCATTGAAAATAACCTTTGCAGTTTCTATTTTATCATCATTATTATCTAATTGTGTAGTAAATAATGTTTGTAATTGAGTCGCTTTTTCTTTAGATGAAAATTCTAAAGCCTTTAGATATAGGTACGTTTTTTTATTTTCGATAATATCACCTCCTACTTGTTTTCCAAAAGTTTCGGGATCTCCAAAAGCATCCAAATAATCATCTTGTAACTGGAAAGCTAGGCCTAAATGAAGCCCAAAATCATAAATCAAATTAGCATTTTCGCTAGAAGTATTTGCGATAATTGCTCCCATTTTCATTGCTGCAGCAACTAAAACGGCAGTTTTGTATTCAATCATTTTTAGATATTCCGGGATAGTAACATCTGTTCGGGTTTCAAAATCCACATCCCATTGTTGTCCTTCGCAAACCTCAATAGCTGTTTTGCTAAATAGTTTTGCTAAGTCTCTAAAGACAATCGGTTCATATTGTTCAAAATATTGGTATGCCAAAATTAGCATGGCGTCACCTGAAAGGATTCCAGTATTGATATTCCATTTTTCATGAACAGTTTGTTGTCCTCTTCTCAAAGGAGCATCATCCATAATGTCATCATGCACTAGCGAAAAATTATGAAAAACTTCCACAGCCATAGCTGCAGGAAGTGCTTTTGTGTATTCTGCTTCAAAAACTTCTGCAGACAATAATGTCAATACAGGTCTTATTCTTTTTCCTCCTAAACTCAAAATATAATCTATAGGTGCGTATAAATTTTTGGGTTCTTTATTGATAGTTTGGCTTTCTAAATAGGTGATAAAAAATTCTTGATACTGATGAATTGCGTGCATAAAATGAGATCTAGTTTACTCTATGGAGATTTTTTCTTAGAATATAAAGCCTCAAAGATACAATTCAAATGTGAATTATTGAATTGTAAATTACTGTAAAAATGGAACTATAATTTTTTCTTATGATATGCATTGAAAAAAAACATTGGAAACTTTATTGGTATTTAAAGTTTCCTTTCTATATTTGCAAAACAAAAGAAACTTTATCGGTGTTCAAAGTTTCCAAAGTACATTTAAAAAAAATCAAAAAACAAAATATCAGGATATACTATTACTAAAAAAATAATTATTATGGAAAATGCATGGGCTATTGATTCTAATGAATCAGACGTTGTAATAAAATCTAGACATTCCTTAATAGGTTACTTGCCAGGTAACACTAACAACCTTAAAGGGCATGTAGCAATACAAAATAATGAAGTAGAGGATGCTTCTATAGAGTTCTCCTTAAATGTAAATAACAAAAAAAATGCTTCTGACGAAAAAAACAAGGAAATGAAACTTACCGATTTATTTGAAGAAAATGAAACTCCTTTGATTCAATTCAAATCAACTTCTTTTCAAAAAATAAATAAAAATATCAATTTCTTAAAAGGTTTTTTGACTATCAAAAACATTACAAAAGTAGTCGAATTTGATACTGAGTTTATCGGATTCAACAATTACAATGGTGTAGAAAAAGCATCTTTTGAAATTACAGGAAGTATTAATCGTAAAGATTTTGGCTTGAATTATAATTTGCTTTCGCAAAATGGATACACCCCAATTGGTAAAGAAATTAAACTTATTGCCAATTTAGAATTTACGCATTAAAAAAAAATAATATTTTCTTATTAAAGAGAATATAAAATAATCTCATTTAATAATTAACTTTAACAGTTTTAGCAGTTTAAGACTTTATGAAGTAAAAGTTGCCGCAAAATGAAAGATAAAATTATAGAAAAAGCAGGCGAAATGTTTTTAAAACTAGGTTTTAAAAGCATTACTATGGATGATATTGCAGGGGAAATGTGTATTTCTAAAAAAACAATTTACAAATATTTTTGCAACAAAGAAATACTGGTTGAAGAGAGTGTGCAATTACTTCATAAAGAAGTACATCAACTTATAGATAACGCAATTTCGAAAAACTACAATGCAATTGAAGAAAATTTTGAAATCAGACGCATGTTTGTCGAATTATTTAAATCTTCTGATACTTCTCCAATATTCCAATTAAAAAAGCATTATCCGGAGATTTATAAAAATACTTTAAAATTTCAAATTGAAGAATGTGAATTTTGTTTTAGACAAAATATTCAAAAAGGGATTGAACAAAAACTATATCGTAATGACTTGAATGTAGAAGCTTATGTCAAATTCTATTACTATTTAATTTTTAATATTAATGAAAATACGGCCTCTGAGAGTGAAGCAAAGCAATTAGAATATGAAGCTTTAGAGTATCATACCAGAGCAATGGCAACAACAGAAGGAATCATCGAACTAGAAAAACAATTAAAAATACATTAATAAATAATCATCATCAATGAAAAAAACAATTCTTATATTTTTGTGTTCAATTGGTATTACGGCCAATGCACAAATTCAAACGCTAACATTAAAAGATGCTATAAATTATGCTCTTGAAAATAAAGCAGATGCCAAAAAATCAAGATTAGAAATTGAAAATAGTGAATACAAAATTCAGGAAATTCGCTCTAGAGCTTTGCCTCAAATTGTAGCTAATGGAAGTTTAACCTATAATCCTATTTTACAAACTAATATTATTGATGGAGCGGCTTTTGGTGCACCTGGAACCTCTATAAAAGCTACTTTTGGTCAAGATTGGACTTCAGGACTTGGTGTTTCATTGAATCAAGCACTTTTTGATTTGTCAGTTTTTACTGGATTGAGAGCTGCAAAATCTACTCGTGAATTTTATCAAATCAATAACCAATTGACCGAAGAACAAGTTATTGAAAGAGTTGCAAATAATTATTATGCAGTATATGTTCAACGCGAAAGATTGGTGTTATTAGACAGTAATTATGTGAATACTGTAAGAGTTCGTGATATTGTAAAAGGACAATTTGACAATGGATTGGCTAAAAAAACCGATTTAGATCGAATTGTAGTAAAAATGTCTAACATTGATACCGAACGCCAACAAGTAAAAAATCAATTAGAATTACAAGAAAACGCATTAAAATTCTATATGGGAATGCCTATTGAGAATAAATTTGTAATTCCAGAAACAATCTACGATATCATACCTGAAACATTTGCAGAAGCTCCAAACACCGCAAACAGGACAGAATTTTTGCTTTTGAAGAAACAAGAAGAATTGTTAGTGTTTCAAAAGAAAGCCATTCAAGCAGAACTTTATCCAACACTTTCTTTGGTAGCAGGGTATAATTATATAGGTCAAGGTCCTGAAATGCCTTGGTTTGCAAAACCTAAAAATGGTGTGTACTGGTCCGATTATTCTGCAGTTGGTTTAAATTTGAGAGTTCCAATTTTTACTGGTTTTGGAACTCGTTCTAGAGTAAGACAAGCTGATGTTGATATTAGATTGGTTCAAGAAGATATAAAAGACACGCAACTTTCTCTTGATTTGGATTATAGAAATGCAAAAGCTCAGATTGAAAACAACTATGTAACCATCACCAATCAAAAAGAAAATATGAGATTGGCTGAAGAGATTCAGAAAAATACTAAAAACAATTACCTTCAAGGTTTAGCATCATTAACTGATTTATTGGATGCGCAAAATGCATCACTTGAAGCGCAAAACAATTACACTCGTGCCATTTTAAATTACAAAATAGCAGAAGTAGCATTAATCAAATCAAAAGGAGAACTAAAAACACTAAATAAATAACTAAAATGAAAAAGATTATTACGACCATAATTATAATTATTGCCGCTTTAGGAGTAATCGGTTATGTTTTAACGAAGAATAAAGCCGAAAACAAAGCCAAAACTGATATTGTTGCCGAAAAAAATGCAGCCATTTCTGTGAAAGTAGCACAAGTGAAAACAGAGAACGTTTCTTTAGACTTTGTGGCTAATGGTAACTTTGCTCCAACTCAAGAATTGAATTTCTCTGCAGAAAAATCAGGAAAAGTAATCAGCGTTTTAGTAGATGAAGGAGATTATGTAAATGTTGGACAAACATTAGTAATTGTTAGAAGCGATGTTGTTAATATAAACGCCAACAATGCTAAAGCAGTATATGAAAATGCTAAATCTGACTACGCTCGATATGAGAATGCTTATGCTACAGGTGGAGTTACTAAACAACAATTAGACCAAGCTAAGTTGCAATTGACTAATGCAAAAGCATCTTTAACACAAGCTAACATCAATGTTGGTGATACTAAAGTTAAAGCGCCAATTAAAGGATTTATCAATAAACGATTCATTGAGCCAGGAACTATACTAGCAGGTATGCCTCCAACACAAATGTTTGAAATCGTTGATGTTTCTAAATTGAAATTGAAAGTTTCAGTAAACGAAAGTCAGGTTGCAGGTTTGAAAATAGGAAATACTGTACCAGTTACTTCTAGTGTGTTCCCTGATAAAGTTGCTACAGGTAAAATTATTTTTATAGCTCCAAAAGCTGACGAAAGTTTAAATTTTCCTGTAGAAATTGAAATTGCAAACAATGCTAGTAATGCAATTAAAGCTGGTATGTATGGAACAGCAACTTTTGGTACTAAACAAAAACAAGAATTAAAAGTAGTTCCTAGAAATGCTTTTGTTGGAAGTGTGAGCAGTAATGAAATTTTTGTGGTAGAAAATGGAATTGCTAGATTGAAAAAAGTAACAGCAGGAAGAATTTTAGGTGATCAAGTTGAAATAATCAGCGGGTTAAATGATGGAGAGAATGTAATTGTTACTGGTCAAATTAACTTGCAAGATGGTAATGCTGTAGAAATTATTAAATAAGTCGAAGTCTTAAAGCCATAAAAAAATAGCTTAAAGCCTAAAGCTTAAAGCCTAAAGCAAAATTAAAATATGAAATTAGCCGAAATATCCATAAAACGTCCTTCGTTAGTTATCGTGCTCTTCACGATACTAACCCTTGGTGGACTCTTCAGTTATAGCCAATTGGGTTATGAATTGATTCCTAAATTCGAACAAAACGTAATTACAATTTCTACTATTTATCCTGGAGCTTCGCCAAGTGAGGTAGAAAATACGGTAACCAAAAAGATTGAAGACGGAATTGCTTCATTAGAAAATATCAAAAAAATTGATTCAAAGTCATACGAAAGTTTATCTATTGTATCGGTTACCTTGACATCAAATGCCAAGATTGATATTTCTATGAATGATGCGCAACGTAAAATCAATGCGCTTGTTAGTGATTTACCAGATGATGCCGAAACTCCGGCATTGACTAAATTCTCGTTGAGTGATTTACCAATTATGACTATTGGTGCCAACGGAAAAATGGATGAAGCTACTTTTTATGATTTGATTGATAAAAAGATTGCGCCAATTTTATCACGTGTGCAAGGTGTGGCTCAGGTAAACATTATTGGTGGACAGGAACGTGAAATTCAGGTAAATCTTGATGCAGTAAAAATGCAAGGTTATGGACTTTCTATTCCGCAAGTACAACAAATTATTTTGACTTCGAATTTGGATTTCCCAACGGGTAACATTCAAACTAGAAATCAAAAAATATTAATTCGTTTAGCGGGTAAATATAAAAATGTAGACGAATTAAGAAACTTAGTTGTGTCTTCAAAAAATGGAATTGAAGTACGTTTAAATGATATTGCAGATGTACAAGATGCACAAAAAATTGCTGAAAAAATCTCAAGAGTAGATCAAAAAAGTGCAATTATTTTACAAGTAATCAAACAATCTGATGCGAATGCCGTTGCGGTAAGTGCAGATTTAAAAACAACAATTGCAAAACTTGAAAAAGATTATAAAACTAATCAATTAGCTTTGAGAATTGCTAAGGATAGTACTGATTACACATTAGAAGCGGCTGATTCAGTATTACACGATTTATTAATCGCCGTAGTTTTGGTAGCCTTTGTAATGTTGTTTTTCTTGCACAGTATTCGTAACTCATTAATTGTAATGGTTTCGATTCCTGCTTCGTTGATTGCTACTTTTATCGGAATTTACCTTTTAGGATATACTTTAAACTTAATGAGTTTATTGGGACTTTCTCTTGTAGTTGGTATTTTGGTCGATGATGCCATTGTGGTATTGGAAAATATTTACAGGCACATGGAAATGGGAAAAAGCCGTATCCGTGCTTCTTATGATGGTACTGCCGAAATTGGAGGAACAGTAACATCGATTACATTAGTAATTGTGGTGGTATTTTTACCTATTGCAATGAGTTCTGGATTGGTGTCAAATATTATTACACAATTTTGTGTTACCGTAATTATATCTACCTTATTGTCATTATTGGCTTCGTTTACAATTATTCCTTGGTTGTCTTCTCGTTTTGGAAAATTGGAACATATCGAAGGAAAAAATGTATTTGGAAGAATCATTTTAGGTTTCGAAAGTCTTTTAACTCGTTTTACTAACTGGGTTTCTAACTTGTTAAACTGGTGTTTAGATCATTATATTAAAACGATTATAGTAGTTTTAGTTTTGTTTTGGGGAACCATATTCAGTTTATTTGGTGGTGGTTTCATTGGAGGAGAATTCTTTGCCTCTTCTGATAGTGGGGAGTTCTTAGTTCAAATCGAATTACCAAAAGACGCTTCATTAGAACAATCTAACTTTATGACTCAAAAAGCAGAAGCCTTTTTGAAAAATGAAAAATATGTAGAGAGTCAAATTACTACAGTTGGTCAAACTTCAGAAGGTATGGGGGGGTCACAAGCTACTGCATATAAAGCGGAGATTGATGTAAAAATGATTGATCAATCAGAACGTTCAGATGATGCTTCTGTATATGCTGCAAAAATCAAACGTAAATTGGAAAAAGTTTTAGTAGGAGCTAAAGTAAAAACTGTTCCTGTGGGTATTTTGGGTACTGCCGAAAATGCAAAATTGGGATTAATTGTAACTGGTCCTTCTACTCAAGAAGCGATGGCTTTTGCTAAATTAGCTGAAGCTGAATTACGCAGCATCCCTGGTACAACTGAGATTAAATTAACAGTTGAAGACGGAAATCCAGAAATCAACGTACAAGTTGACCGTGATAAAATGGCTGCTTTAGGGCTAACGCTACAAACGGTAGGTATGACGATGCAAACAGCTTATAGCGGTAACACAGATGGGAAGTTTAGAGCTGGTGAATACGAGTACGACATCAATATTAAATACAATGCTTTTGATAGAAAAAACATTACCGATGTGAGTAATTTGATTTTCATCAACAATGCAGGACAACAAATTAAATTGTCTCAATTTGCAGCTATTACTGAAGGTTCAGGTCCTAGTCAATTGGAGCGTCGTGATAAATCGGCTTCGGTAACAGTACAAGGTCAAAATGTTGGGGTTCCAACTGGAACAATTGTAACGCAATGGCAAGCCAAGTTAGACAAGCTTAAAAAACCAGTTGGTGTAAACTATATTTGGGGAGGTGATCAAGAAAATCAAAGCGAAGGTTTTGGTACTTTAGGGATCGCTTTATTAGCAGCTATTATTTTAGTTTACCTTGTAATGGTTGGACTTTATGATAGTTTTGTTCACCCGTTTGTGGTATTATTTGCTATTCCGCTTTCGTTTATTGGAGCGTTATTAGCTTTGGCTTTGACTAATAATACGTTGAATATATTTACCATTTTGGGTATTATTATGTTGATTGGTCTGGTGTGTAAGAATGCGATTATGTTGGTGGATTATACCAATCAGCGAAGAGCCGCAGGAGAATCTATCAGAAATGCTTTGATTCAAGCGAATCACGCTCGTTTGCGTCCGATCTTGATGACTACCATTGCGATGGTTTTTGGTATGTTCCCAATTGCATTGGCATCTGGAGCTGGAGCTGAATGGAAAAATGGTTTGGCTTGGGTAATTATTGGTGGATTGATTTCGTCATTATTCTTAACCTTAATCATAGTTCCTGTGATCTATGATATAATGGAAAAAATTATTCGTAAATTCTCTAAAGGAGAAAAAATAGATTATGAAGCCGAAATGGTGGCTGATTATGTTCATGCAGAATTAAGTGAAGATGGTTTCAATCCGAAACACACACATTAATACTTTTTTCTAAAAATTTAAAAAAGGACTTTCAATTTTTGAAAGTCCTTTTTTTATGCTTTATAATCTGAGTTTATCATAATTGTAGATGACGGTAAAATCCTTACCAGTCCTTTTTTTGGTAAAGCTCTGTTTTTAGAGTATTTTTGCACTATTAAATCTGACACTTGGAAACAAAAACAATCCTTACCGATACCCATACTCATTTATATTCAGAAGAATTTGATTTGGATAGAAATCAAATGATGCAGCGCGCCATTGATAATGGTGTTTCTCGTTTTTTTATTCCTGCCATTGATTCTAATTGTACCGAAAGTATGTATGATTTGGAACGCAATTATCCTGATAACGTATTTTTAATGATGGGTTTGCATCCTACTTATGTGAAGGATAATTATTTGGATGAATTGCAACATGTAGAAAGTGAGTTGTCTAAGAGGAAATTTGTAGCTATTGGTGAAATTGGTATCGATTTGTACTGGGATAAAACACATTTGGTCGAACAGCAAATTGCTTTTAGAAAACAAATTCAATTAGCCAAACAGTATAGACTTCCTATAGTGATTCACTGTCGTGACGCTTTCGATGAAATATTTGAAATTTTAGAAGAAGAGAAATCACCCGAATTATTTGGAATTTTTCATTGTTTTTCTGGAACCTATGAACAGGCTTTGCAGGCAATATCTTTCAATATGAAATTAGGAATAGGAGGAGTGGTTACTTTTAAAAACGGTAAGATCGATCAGTTTCTAAATAAAATTGATTTGAAACATATTGTACTAGAAACAGATTCTCCTTATTTGGCTCCGATTCCATATCGGGGTAAACGCAATGAAAGCAGCTATTTGATAAATATTGCCGATAAATTGGCGCAAATATATGCTGTTTCTGCTAATGAAATTGCAACTATAACAACGAACAATTCTGTAGAAATATTCGGTATTTAATTTCGAATTTCTGTAATTTTAATATTTTTTTTGTTCTTTTGTCGAACTAAATTGAAAACCAAAATGAATAAATTTGATGCGATCCGCTCTTTTTATGATTCCGAAATAAACGAAGGGATAATAAAAGTAATTGATCATCCGATGATGAAAGCCTTGATGAACTTTTGTTTTCCAGGCGTAGATGATGAAATTTGGAAAGAGCAACTTCGAAAAACACACTCTATTCGTGATTTTCAATGTAACTTTATTTATCATGGAGTGCAGCAGGTTTTGGAGAAAAGTTCAGAGGGTTTAACGACTTCTGGTTTTGAAAAGTTAGAAAAAAACACTGCTTATCTATTTATCTCAAATCATAGAGATATTGTTTTAGACACTTCACTGTTGAATGCTTGTTTGTTTGAGCATGGTTTGGATATGACTTCATCAGCTATTGGTGATAATTTGGTTAAAAAATCATTTTTGAAAACGCTATCCAAATTAAATCGGAATTTCATGGTGCAACGTGGATTATCACCAAGAGAATTATTGGTGAGTTCCAAATTGTTATCCGAATATATGGCTCAGTTGCTGTTGCATGAAAATCGTTCCGTTTGGATTGCACAACGTGAAGGAAGAACCAAAGACGGTAATGATGAAACGAATCCAGGGGTTTTAAAAATGATTGCTATGGGTTCTGATGAGCCTAATATAATGGATTATTTTAAAAAGATAAAAATCGTACCTGTTTCTATTTCTTATGAATATGATCCTACTGATGCTTTAAAAATGCCTCAATTATTGGCAGAAGCAAACAATGAGATTTATATCAAGGAAAAGAATGAAGATTTTATGACTTTATTAAGTGGTATCATTGGACAAAAGAAAAGAATACACATTCATATAGGTGACATACTTGATACTGAAATTGATGAAATTGTCAAGAATGTAGATGCTTCGAATAAGCAAGTACAAGCTTTGGCGCAAGCAATAGATGACTCTATTTTGAGTAACTATAAGTTGTGGACGACCAATTTTATTGCGTATGATATTTTAAATAATTCTACTTCTTTTGCACATCTATACACTGAAAACGAAAAATTACTTTTTGAGAGAAGATTAGAGTTGCGAATCGATCACGAACATCCAATTGCTAAACAAGGATTTTTGGATATGTATGCAAATCCAGTGGTCAATAAATTAAAATATGTTGATGCACTCTCACTCTAAACCAAGAATTCTTTTGATTTATACCGGTGGAACAATCGGTATGAGTAAGGATTTTGAAACTGGGGCACTAAAAGCGTTTAATTTTAGTAAGCTCCTTCAGAATATTCCAGAATTAAAATTATTGGATTGTGAGATAGACACTTTTTCTTTTGAAAATCCAATAGATTCCTCCAATATGAATCCCGAACATTGGGTCGAAATTGCTCGTATTATCGAACGTAATTATGAGAATTTTGATGGATTTGTAGTGTTGCATGGATCGGATACGATGTCGTATTCGGCTTCTGCATTGAGTTTCATGTTCGAAAATCTTTCTAAACCAATCATTTTTACTGGATCTCAATTGCCTATTGGGGATTTGAGAACCGATGCCAAAGAAAATTTAATTACTGCCATTCAAATTGCTTCTTTGCAGGAAAATGGAAAGCCACTTATTAAAGAAGTTTGTCTTTATTTTGAATATAAATTATATCGAGGCAATAGAACAACCAAGATAAATGCAGAACATTTTAGGGCTTTTATTTCTCCTAATTATTCGTTTTTGGTAGAATCAGGAGTACATTTAAAAATAAATTATGACTTGTTTTTACCTTCAAATGAAGAGAATTCTTTGAAAGTTCATACTCATTTGAATAACAATGTCGCTATTATCAAAATGTTTCCGGGAATAAACGAAAAGGTATTAACTGCCATTTTAAATATTGAGGGATTAAAAGGAGTAGTTCTTGAAACATATGGTGCAGGAAATGCTCCAACAGAAGAATGGTTTTTAAAGCTTTTGGAAAAGGCTATTGCCAAAGGTTTGCATATTGTTAATGTGACTCAATGTTCTGTTGGAAGTGTGAGTATGGGGCATTATGAAACAAGTACCACAATGAAAGAACTAGGAATCATTTCGGGTAAAGACATTACTACAGAAGCTGCCATTACCAAATTAATGTTTTTATTAGGGCAAAATATACCGCAAGAAGACTTCAAAAATACTTTCGAAACTTCTCTGAGAGGTGAAATTTCTCTTTAAATTTTTTAATACAAATTAATTTTTATAGCGAACGGGACAGGTTTCAAGCTCTTCTGTTGTTTGCTGTTTTTTGTAATATAGATAAATAATTACAGAAATTAAACCTATTATCCCCTGAATAGCCACTGTAGTTCTTACTCCCACAGAGTGAGAAATATAGCTAGTAATTAAACTTCCAACAGGAATCATACCTTGATACGCCATCATATAATAACTAATGCTTCGGGAGCGCATGTGTGAGGTACTTTTGGTTTGAACATAAATGTTTATCGAAGATGTTTGTCCCATCATTCCAATTCCACTTAAAACCATACAAATTAGGGTTAAAATTAGGTTGTTTGATAGAGCTAGAACTAAAATACTTGCACCAAGTAAAATACTCGCTCCAATCATTATGTTGTCAATATTTGATCCTGATTTTAAATTAGCTAAATAAATGGCAGAAATTATGGATCCAATTCCAGCTGCACTTTCAAACCAACTAAAAGTTTGGGCATTTCCGTTAAAAATATCTTTGGCAAAAACTGGCATTAATGTATTAAATGAAATGACAAACAAACTGCTACAAGTTAGCATTAACAGCATTTTTGCCATTTGATTTTCTTTTTTAACGTAATCCAGACCTTCAATAAAATCGTCTAGCATTCTAAGTTTATCGGTAGTTTTAGTGTAAGGTTTAATTTTCATTAAAGCCAAGGAAGTTAACACTGGAATATAACTCAGAAAGTTTCCTATAAAACAAATGTCATCCCCGTATTGATGTAAAATAATACCTGCTAGAGCTGGTCCTGCAATTCGGGCAAAATTTGTTAAAGTAGAATTTAGTGCAACGGCATTAGGTAAATCTTCTTTATTATCGACTATATCGACCATCATGGTTTGTCGGCAAGTCATATCAAAAGCATTGATGATTCCTTGTATTAAACTCAAAATCAATATAAAAGTAATGTTATAAATTTTTAAATAAATCAACAAAGCTAAAGCACCTGCTTGTAACATAGCTAATGATTGTAGTACAATCATGCTACGATGTCTGTTGTAACGACCGATAATACTTCCAGCTAAAGGTGCCAAAAATAATGAAGGTATCATGCTTAAAAAAGTCGCTAATCCTAATAAAAATACCGAATTAGTTATACTGTAAACCATCCAGCTAACGGCAGTTTTTTGCAACCAAGTACCAATTACAGATACGGATTGTCCGTAGAAGAAGAGTTTGAAATTTCTTGATTTTAACGCTTTAAACATAATTCTAAATCTTTTTTACAAAGGTCGGGATTATGATTTCATTAGAAAAATTAATAATTTTACTGATAATGAGTAATTAAACTTATCGATATGGAGATTTATCAATTGCAATATTTTATCAAAACGGCTGAAGTTCTTCATTTTACAAAAGCTGCCGAATTGTCTTTCGTAACCCAATCCGGATTATCACAACAGATAAAAAAACTGGAAGAAGAACTTGGAATGCCTTTGTTTATAAGGATTGGTAAAAAAGTTCAGCTAACTGAAGCGGGCGCTGTTTTTTTAATTCACGCCAAACAAATTATAGAGAATGTAGAAAATGGAAAGCAGGCCATCGAGGATTTAAACCAAATGATTGGCGGCGAATTGCGAATAGGAGTTACATATATTTTTGGACTTTTAGTTTTGCCGGTGGTCAATTCGTTTGCCAAAACGTATCCAAATCTAAAAATTGTGGTCGAATACGGCACTACAGAACCTTTGGAGCAAAAATTATTAAACAACGAATTAGATTTGGTTTTAGTAATTTCCTCTAATGAAATAAAGCTTCCTTTTGAGAAAATTCCATTATTTACTTCCAAGTTGGTGATGGCGGTTTCAAAAAAACATCCATTAGCTGATTTGGATAAAATTCCATTTAAAAAAATAGAAGATGTTCCGCTTATTTTGCCTGTACGTGGATTTAATTCGAGAGAATTTTTAGATGAATTGTTTTTAAAGAACAACATGAAACCTAAAGTTTCGATAGAATTAAATGCAGTTCACGCTTTATTACGTTTGGTAGCTGATAGTGATTGGGCTACAATTGTTACCGAAAAGGCTTTGAAAGATTGGGATAACTTAAAGGCGATTCAGATTACCGGCGTAAAAACACAACGAGATTCGTTTATATTAACCATTCAGGGGGCTTATCAAAAGAAAGCCGTAAAACTATTTATAGAAGAATTCAGAAAAAGCATTTAAAAAGCATAAATTGTTTTTCTAACTCGTTTTTTTTTGTGTTATTTGCAAACCAAAATAGAAAGGTGTCCGAGTGGTTGAAGGAGCTAGCCTGGAAAGCTAGTATATGGGTAACTGTATCGAGGGTTCGAATCCCTTCCTTTCTGCTAATTTAAATGTCAAAAGGGTTCAAAACCTCGAAAATCATAGTGTTTTCGAGGTTTTTTGTTTTTATGGCTTTCGAAGTATTTGTTCTTAACGGGATGACCGAAATTCTCATCAATCATTAAGAACAGTTTGTCGAAAACGACTCAGTAACGCACGTCACCATCAATTTATCAGCTTCGAAATTGGAAAATAGTTGGGAAAAATGTAGAATATAAAATAAGCATCCCAGCAAATACCACTGCAAAATTTATAGTTCCTATAACTATGAATGGTCTTCCTAAAGTAGAAAATGGTATAAAATCGGTTTCGAAAAACGCCGACAAAACGATTATAGAGTTGGGTTCAGGGGAATATTCTTTTAATTTAAAAATTGGTATTTAAGTTATACATTGCCAAAAAATAGAGTAGTTGTATTTAAAAAAGTAAGGTAAATGAAAATTAGAATTAAGATTTTTTTCAGCTTATTCCTGTTAGGAAGTTTTTATAATGTGCAAGCCATAGAGTTACCAAAAGTGATTAGTGACAATATGATATTACAGAGAGATAAAGCTGTGATTATTTGGGGAAAGGCAAAGCCTTATGAAAATATTACTGTAAAATTCAAAAAGCAAAGCAAGAAAACAAAGGCAGATGCTCAGGGTAAATGGCAGCTGGCACTTGATCCTCTCGCAGCTTCAGATATTCCTTCATTAATGGAAATCAACGGAGGGGAAGAAAGCATCACTCTTAAAAATATATTGATAGGCGATGTGTGGATTTGTTCGGGTCAATCGAACATGGAATATCCACTAGATAGAAGTCTGAATAAGTATACTGCACCTGAAAAAGGTGTTGACGCGGCTACGGAAGAACTTGCTGAACTAAAATCTAAATCTAACAAGATTCGATACATTTTTGCAGAGAAACAACGCACTAATGGAGATTTAAAGTCAGTTGGTTGGGTAACATCAGCCAATGATTCCATCTTGAGAAAGCTAAGTGCTCTAGGCTATTTTTTTGCCAAAGAGATTCACGCTGAACTAAATGTGCCAATCGGAATAATTTCTACTTCCTGGGGTGGTACCCGTATTGAAGAATGGACTCCCAAAACTGCTTACTTAAATTCAAAAGTATTTAAAGACAGTATTTTGGAAAAAGACAGTTTTAAAATTGACGGAATGGTTCCCGGACAAAAGTTTGAAAGCATGTTTTTACCTATCGTTCCTTTTGCCGTAAAAGGAATGCTTTGGTATCAAGGAGAGTCAAATTGCATGATTGAAGATCAACAAACTTATCCTGAAAAGATGAAATTGTTGGTTGAAACCTACCGGTCACTGTTGAAAAACCCAGCTATGCCATTTTATTATGTGCAAATTGCACCATATGCTTATTCGAAAAGAACAAAAGACAAAGTAAAACATACTGAAGAACAGCTTGCACTCTTTCGTGAAGCTCAAACCAAATGTCTGTCTTCAATTGATAATTCAGGCATGATTGTAATTAGCGATTTAGTGGATAATGTCTCGAATATTCATCCGTCTTATAAATGGGAAGTTGCTCATAGATTAGCTCTGGTAGCATTGAATAAAACATATGGCAAAAAAGTAGTTTGTTCGGGCCCCACTTATAAATCGTTTAAAGTAGATAAAAACAAAATAATACTTTCTTTTGATAATATAGCAGGTGGTTTAAAAAGCAATGACGGACAACCGCTTAACTGGTTTACTATTGCTGGAGCAGATGGGAATTTCGTTGTGGCAAAAGCTGAAATAGAAGGTGAGAAAATAGTGGTTCGGTCTGATGAAGTTAAAAATCCGGTGGCGGTGAGATTTGCATGGAATGAGTCGGCAATTCCTAATCTATGTAACCAAGCTGGTTTACCTGCTGTGCCATTCAGAACGAATAATTAATACAATTGCCAAAGTATTATTAACACAATCCAAGCATTTGTTCAGTATCGTGCATGCACTTTTCGAGTACTACCAAAAATTTTGGCAGACAAAATACTCATTTTGGAAATTTTGGAGCCAATGCAGTGTATTCTGTTTTTCAAAAACAATAGATATTTGACTCAATTAATTTAGAATATTCAAAATATTTCAATAGAATAATTATTTTTAAAAACTTGTTTTACAATATGATAATGCATGGTGTCTTATTTTGATATGAAATGGCAGTAATTGATATTCAAAAATTAGATGCTTAAATTAATTTTGGCATTCTGAACTATAAACGATTAAAATATTTTAAATCAATTAAAAATAAAAACAAATGAAAAGACTATTTATTGTAGCCTTATTGGCTTTAGGATTGAACGGGTTTGCACAGGAAGCATCAGCATGGTCAACCAAAAAATTGGAAAAAATGACAACTGAATTAACGTTGACAGCAGAGCAACAAAAATTAATACTACCTTTATTGGAAGAACAAAAAGTATTGTATGATGATATTAAGGAAAATCCAGATAACAAAGATGCTGACAAAGCAAAAATTAGAGAAGTTGGAAATAAAATGCAGGCTATTTTAACACCTGAACAAAAAGAAACTCAAAAAGCACTTAAAGCAGCAGCAAAATAAAAAGGTCGATTTATTTAAGTCCCGTTATTTTTGACGGGATTTTTATTGTTTTTTATAAAAAAATATTGCAAAAACAACGTAAAGTCTTCGGTCTAAAATATATTTAAAAATGAATACAAAATTGAAAACTGCATTAAAAATGGCAACGTGTTTAGTATGCTGCGTTGGTTTTAATGCCCATAGTCAAAAAGCGAATTCAAGCAAGCCAATGGAGTTGTATCTGCTCATTGGCCAGTCCAACATGGCGGGTCGCGGAACGGTTGACGCTCAAAGCCAGATAACATCTGATGCTATTTTGATGTTAGACAAAACGAATAATTGGGTTCCAGCCAAGGATCCAATGCATTTTGATAAACCGGCTGCTGCGGTTGGGCCAGGCATAAGTTTTGCACAAACAATGCTTCAGGATAAAAAAAACACCCAAATAGGACTTATTCCATGTGCATGGGGAGGCTCTCCCATAAGAGTATGGTCTCCTGGGGCTAAGTATTTTGAAAATTTCCCGTATGACGAAGCGATTCAAAGGGCAAAAATAGCGATGGAAAAAGGCGTTTTAAAAGGAATACTTTGGCATCAGGGAGAGTCGGATAATGATGCTAAAAAAGCGGAAGCGTATTTGGAAAACCTAAAAACGTTAATTGCTAATTTAAGAAGGGATTTGAATGCACCTAACCTTCCGTTTGTTGCGGGTGAAATAGGATATTTTAATAAAGAGAATTTCATCAACGAAAAAATTAATAAACTGCCTGCCGAAGTAGAAAACACGGCTGTAGTTTCTGCCAAGGATTTGACAGATAGAGGGGATCATTTGCATTTTGATACGACATCTGCGCGTGAACTCGGCAAAAGATATGCGGCTGCCATGAAAAATTTGCAACAAAAACCAACTGGTTCAGCTGAAAAAAAAAAGTTGGAGCCAAAGTCAACTAATGCATCAACGATAAAAAAATTAGATCAAAAACCTTCTAAGGAACCCAGACCTACTGTAGTGCTAACTTTTGATGATGCCGAAATTTCACAGTATAATAATGTAGTTCCTCTATTATCGGAATTGGGTTTTAAAGCGACTTTCTTTGTTTGCGAATTCCCAATTAAAAATCCTGGTGAAGAAAAAGAATTCATGAATTGGAAGCAAATCAGCGAATTGAATAAAAAAGGTTTTGAAATAGGGAATCATACCGGGCATCATAAAAACTTGACTAAGTTAAGCCCTGAGGATATTAAAAAAGAAGTGGTTTATATTGATGAAAAATGTAAAGAATTTGGAATCCCAAAACCGATATCGCTTGCTTATCCAGGGAATCGTTATGATACGATATCGCAGAGGGTTTTAAAAGAAATGGGCTATCAGTATGCAAGGGCTGGAGGTGTAGAATATTATAAAGTAAATGTAGACTCAAAACTAGCTATCCCTAGTTATACAGTAATCTCTTCTGATAAATATAAAATGCGTACGATGAAAGCATTGCAGGATCTAAAAGGAGAAGATGTATTGGTTTTAACCTTTCATGGCGTTCCAGATATACTACATCCGGATTATTCTACATCAATTGATTTATTAAAGGAAATTCTTCAATATTTAAAAGAAAATAACTTTCGGGTAATTCCAATGAAAGATTTATAATATCTAAGAAATAAATTAACTATGAAAAGGAAACTAGTAATTATATGTGTCAAGTATTAAAACGACTTTGAATAAGTTTTTTCGTTAGTTTTTTAATTCATATAAAGGAGTTATAAAATTATTCGAAAATGTATTTGAAGCTAAACATCAAAGTTCAATTAGGAACTTAGTTCCTAACAAGGATTAATTTATTGATTCGATTGGTGCATGATTAATGAGCCTAACATAATAAATAGATAATTATAATGAATTTAAATAACTCACAATTCACAAGATATGAAGACAACAATAATGTATGGTTGTCTCAAAATAGTACTCAAGAATTTAATTTTACTGATTATGGCATAACACCCACTATTCTTAGTACCGAAGCTGAGGTTGGTCAGGCAATGTTAAATGAGCTTTACAGTACCGCGGCATCAAAAGAAGGTGATATTAATATTGCCCTTCTTGGAGGGAGAGGCGCTCAGGAGTTACATCGTTTGCTGGGAGAGTTAGCGAAGTCGACAGAACAGGATAAGCTACTCGCTAGGCTGAATGTGTTTACTCAAGATGCACTTGCTCCTTTGAGTATGAATAATGGTTTTAGTTTTGTTAGGGATTTTGAGCGTATTTTAGGTGATGCGTTTTTCAAAAAAATAAAAAGCTTTACACCAATGCGAACCGATACAAAAGATTTAGAGTCATCACTTATTGAGTATTTGACTAAATTAGAAGAATTAGGTGGTTTGGATATATTTTTTATTGGTCATGGTCCAGAAGAAAATCAAGCATCACACCTTGCCTATATTAAACCTTTCTCTGGAGCGAAGAGTCATCATATTGCAGGGATAATTCCAATATCCAGCAGTATTTTGGAGCATCACATTAGCAAATTTAAAGCTGGTGGAAGCGTTGTGAATGAAAGTGATGAAAAGGAATGTCGATCCGCGGAGTATATTCTCACTTTAGGACCAGCAGCGATATTACAGGCCAAAAAGGTCGTTCAGTCTGTAGTTGATGCTGATTCCGCTCCTGCTAAAATCCAAACTTATGCAAACGTACTTAACACAAATCTGAGTTCAAATAAAGAGGAAGCGATATTGCAATTAAATACAAACCCTGGTTTATGGATAAGGTTGCATCCCAATACTAAATCTTTTGTGTTGCCTAATTTAGGTTTGTAATGTAGAAGAAAGATAGTCTAACTCTACTGATTTAAATGTCAAAATGAATGAACCCCCTTTAAACGCTAAGTTTAAAGGGGGTTTTGCTTTAGAAATTGATTCTTCTTTAATAAAGGTTTTGATATTCCAGAGGTGTATATGCTATGTTCTTTTTAAACTTACGATAAAAATGCTGTGGGTATTTAAAGCCCAGTTGAAATACTAATATTATCATAAATCTATGCTATTCAGGCGGTGAATTCATTTTATCGAGAATAAAACCGTAATAATATCGTTTTATTTAAAAAAGATATTATGGGCTTATTTGATTTTATGGTAGTGGAAATAGCTATGGATTTAGGAACAGCTAATACTTTAATAATTTATGATGGAAAGATCGTAGTAGACAGCCCTTCTATTGTGGCTAGGGATATTAGAAATGGTAAAGTTATTGCCGTAGGGAAAGAAGCCAGTTTAATGCAGGGAAAGACGCACGAGAATATTAGAACGATCCGACCGCTTAAAGATGGGGTTATTGCAGATTTTGATGCCTCAGAAAAAATGATCAGCTGGTTTATAAAAAATATACCTGGACTAAAGAAAAATTTTTTTACTCCTGCACTCCGAATGGTAGTATGTATTCCAAGTGGTATTACCGCGGTAGAAAAGAGAGCTGTAAAGGAGTCCTGTGAACGGGTAAACGGAAAAGAAGTGTTTTTGATTCATGAGCCTATGGCAGCTGCTATTGGAATTGGTTTGGATGTGATGCTGCCTAAGGGCAATCTTGTAGTGGATATAGGGGGAGGAACTACAGAAATTGCTGTCATAGCCCTTGGAGGAATTATTTGTGACACATCTATAAAAATTGCTGGTGATGTTTTTACCAACGATATATTGTACTATATGAGAACTCATCATAATCTGTATGTTGGGGAAGCTTCTGCAGAAACGATAAAAATTGAAGTTGGCGCAGCAATGGAAGAACTCGAGGATGCTCCAGACGATTTAACAGTTCGGGGAAGAGATATGCTTACGGGGAAGCCCAAAGAAGTGTTGGTTACCTATAGGGAAATAGCAAAAGCTTTGGATAAATCAATACAAAGAATCGAAGATGTTATTATGGTAACGCTTTCACAGACACCACCTGAATTGGCAGCAGATATTTATCATACGGGTCTGTATCTCGCCGGAGGAGGTGCATTGCTTCGAGGTCTTGACAAAAGGATTTCGCAGAAGACAGATTTACCCGTATATATTGCAGAAGATCCTTTAAGAGCTGTGGTTAGAGGTACTGGTATCGTTTTAAAAGACATGACCAAATATAAAAGTGTATTGATAAAATAGGTTTGTTATTACTGCAGTATTTTTTTTAGGAGGTAACATAAGCTTGTCTTTCCAGAGATGTCTTTTGTTTTTCTAACAACTTGATTTGGGTTTATGTTTCCAAAATAAAAACCCTATCAGAAACTAAAGATTTTTGATAGGGTTTAATACAAAAAAGTACTCAAGCTATAAACTTATTCTTTGATAATGGTTTTATTTACAATACCATTTTCAGTAATTATTTTAACTGTATATATGCCTACACTACCATTAATATTCACTTTTACTTTTGGATCGTTAATTTCGTTGATTGCATAAACTTGTTGTCCAAGCATATTAAATACCAAAATTCGTTTAACTTTTTCAATAGTACCCAAATCTATATAAAATTCATTTTTAAATGGTACAGGGTATATTTTCACTTCAGCCTTAACCTCATCAACATTAATTGTATTTATAGATGAAGCATTTTTGGATGTACTGCCACAACTAACCGGCAGAGGATTAATTCCTTCAATCTCTATTTTATCGATGTTAGCCAAACCTGAAGCTGTTGTTCCTTCCAATCGGATGATATGATTACCCGCAGAAAGAGCTACTGTGACCAAAGAGCTTGAATTCTCGGCCCAGGTAGTCCAATTAGTTGTAGGGTTAAAGTCAGCAGTAGCCAATGTAATGCCATCCACTATTACTTTACCTGTTCTAGGAGTAGTGCCTCCATTAGAATATTTCCAACGAAGTATGTAATTTCCAGAAGAAGTATTCACAGACCATTCAATTCCTGCCCCGATTGCATTATTTGCGTTGGCAAAACCAGCACCTTCAAACCCTGCATTATTACTATCAATCGTGCCATCCACTGAGCAGAAACCAATTCCATTTTCATTAATCGTAATCTCAGAAATAACACCATTAACGGTAATTGTACCTGAGACCAATGCATTTGGAGAGCCACCAGTAGTAGTAACTGTGAAGTTGAATGTTCCCGCTTGTGTAGGAGTTCCGCTTATGGTAATAGTTTTTGCTGAAGCATCAACTGTTGCAGTAATACCAGCAGGTAATCCTGAAGCGGTAGCAGAGGTGGCGTTCGTCCATGAATAATTAAAACCAACTATTGGTGTACCTAAACTTACAGTCTGAGATGAAGAACCTGCACCATGTTTCACAAGAGTAGCTGCAGCAGCAGTAGAATCTGTATAGTTTGCAGTTCCGGTTAGATTTTGATTAGCAGTGATTGTCGCTACTAGTCCATTAATATAAACCTCAAGATTAGTATATGTTGAGTTCAGTGTATACGTTATCCCGTCAGAAGCATTACTACTATTCAAACCATTAGTAGTTTCCCAGCTATCTGGCATTCCGTCATTATCCGTATCCGTAGGGGCTGTAGTAGAATTGTAAGTTGGCCATCCTCCAACATCAGATTGTGTATCAATCAGACCTTTAGTGCTTCCGTTTGATCCCGTATAAGTAAAGGTTCCATTAGTTGCTTCTGATACTATTCTGTTATCTACTGCATCACGTTTAAAACTAGCTCCAACATACGCTAACACTTTGCTGTAGGCATTTGCTGCTGAATGAGTGGTCATTTCACCAAAGCTATATTCAGTATTTACACGAAGCTCCGTTTTACTTTTTGAAGATGGATTAGGGTCAACTCCATTCCAATTATCGGTTGTAGTAGTCGAGTTTGCTGTAGTATAATTTCCATTAACGTAAAAACTACCCCAAACACCTGCTGCCTGAGTGTTAGTTCCATCATCTGCATTTGGAGATATAATTCTGTCGTTTATGCTCGAAGGCGTTGCCGGACCGGCTTTGTAATAATTATTGGTAAGGTTGTATGATCCTCCTTCACCAGCATAAGTACTGTTGCCACCCCAGTTATAAATAACATTATTTCTAAAATCAACTTGCTCAAGATTAGGAAGTCCTGAGTATCTGCTGCCACAAAAACGGGCGTTTCTGCTATCATGATGAGCTAGCATATTGTGATGAAATGACGCTTTTTTTCCTCCCCAAATTCCACCATAACCATGAGTTCCCTTATCGTGAATAGAAACACGTAAACTTTCAGACATCATTGACCACTGCAAAGTGAAGTTCTCATTGTCATAAAATGAAGCACATTCATCTGTACTCCAGCTCATAGAGCAGTGGTCAATGATAATATCTTTATGATTTCTGGAACCTATCGCATCTCCTTCATGCTGAGCTTGGTCACCCATGCGGAAACGAACATATCGAATGATAACATTATCAGCATTTATTGCTACTGAATAATTTTTTAAACAGATTCCATCGCCGGGGGCAGTCTGACCAGCTATGGTAATGTCATTACTGCTAATTTTCAAATCTGAATTCAGCGCAATGATTCCGGATACTTTGAACATCACAGTTCTTGCTCCCGTTGCCGTAACGGCTTCCCTTAAACTTCCTGCCCCTGAATCATTCAAGTTGGTAACGTAGATTACTCTTCCGCCACGACCACCAGTAGTGTATCTACCAAAACCTTCTGCACTTGGAAATGCTGGCGAAGTAGCCGCTAGAGTAGCCGCGACTTTTTGAGTAGCAGTACCTTTTTGAGTTGCTGCGGTTACTGTGAAAGTTCCTGATTTTGTTGTATTTGTTGTACCACCAACTGTGGTAATTGTATAGCTAAAAGTACCGCTTACAGTTGGTTTTCCACTGAAGGTTATTGTTTTGGCTGAATTATCTATAGCAGCACTGATTCCTGATGACAATCCGGATACAGTTACTGTAGTAGCATTTTCCCATGAATAATAAAAGCCTGTAATAGCAGTATTTATAGCTACCGTTTGGCTAGATCCTCCCGCTCCGTGTTTTGTCAATGTAGCTGCTAGGGAAACGGAATTAATGATAGTGTCTGGATTCCAGTTATCAGTAACCTGAGGGTTGGCATTATTTGCTTTTAAAACATTTAGTTTTGTATAAGAGCCCGCTTGAGAAGCAGTTAAAATTTTCGACCATGAAACTCTGGAAGACGGAACATAACCAGCACCTGAGTTATTATATTCTGAAAAACGTGCTGTAGCCTGATTGGCAGCGTTACCCCAGTCATTCCAACCTACAGCCTTAATAGCATTGGAAATACTGGTATTCATAAAAGTAACTGATGCATATCCTCCCCATGGGCGACCAAGATCTGTAATATTACTTCCTGAACCAGTAATCTGGCAGTTGTTAAAAACATATCCATAGGCCAGATAAGACGGGGTATTAGCCGCAGTTAAAGAGCTTCCTCCTTTAGTGTAAAGCTGGCAGTTTTGAAAATAGGCGATGGCTCCTCCAAAAATAAAGTCTGTAGTACCTTCGAAATAGCAATTTTCATGATAAGATCTTCCGCTGTGGGGATAATAAGTATCCTGATCTCCTAAAAAACGGCAATTCTTAAAAACAGCTTTATCCGCAGTAGATCGAACAGCTACGGCCTGTCCAACAGGTCCTGATGAGTTAGCGAATGTAAGGTTCAATGCATAAAATCCCGCGCCATTGATGAAAGTACTGGCTGAATTAGAGGTTCTGTAAGCTGTTCCTGTAGCCGGATTAATTTTGGTGGAATAATTGTTATAGGTTAAAATTGTTCCAGTGGAACTTTCTCCTATGAATGTCAGATTGGTTTTATTTGAAGGAACAGTAATTACTTCATAATAAGAGCCATTTTTAATATAAATTGTAGTTCTGGTCGAACTATTAGAAGGAGCGGCATTGACCGCAGCCTGTACTGTGGTATAATTACCGGTGCCATCTTTGGCAACTACGATATTGTAGGTCTGTGCTTTCAGTTGCATTGAAAAGAAAGCTAAAAAAGTCAATAGTAAAAATTTTTGTTTCATGCTTTTTGGTTTTGATTAGTTAATAGATGTTTTTCCCATATGAATTAATTTCTATAAGAGAACTTTTCTTGTTAAAGCAAAACTATAAAAAGCAAAATCTAAGACAGTAGACAAATCACTATTAAACAGGGGCGAAAACGATATAGTGCTAATTATTTGAAAATCAATAAATCATCGTGGAAGGGGAGTCTTTAAAACATTAATTTCAATACTGACACGGTTTCTGCTGTTCAGTAATAGCTATACACAAAAGTTTCTTATTGAAGCATCCCAAGAATAGCTATTTTATTTGTGACATTTTCCTTTTTAGGGAGCGTCATAAGAGTAAACCCATCTTCTCTGCAAAAACAAAAACGCTTAATCTTAAATGAGGTCAGCATTTTTTTTATGATATTTGTAAACTATTATACATGAATACTATTTTGGAGGCTTCAAATCCTTAGCTACCCACTAAACTCTCAAACTAATGATGCGATTATTTCTTGGTTGTTTTCTTTTTTTATCATTTTTTAGAGGGTTTTCTCAAGAGACAACGTTCTCAATAGATACTTTAAAGATAAAGGTGGATAGTCTTTATAGAGAAGATCAGTTTTATGCACAACTTAATTACAATTCAATTGTAAAAAAACCTGATGGACTTGCCCAAGATAAAATATCGTTTGGTTTTGGTGTTGGATTCCTTAGAGATTTTCCATTAAACAAAAACAGAACTTTTGCCATTGCTCCTGGAATTGGATTCACTTTCAATAATTATTTACAAAACATGAGCATTACTGGAACTAGTGATAATCCAGTGTATGGAATTTTACCATCCAGCTATGATAAAAATAGATTTGAACAATTGAGGGTAGAGGTACCGATTGAGTTCAGATGGCGTAATTCGACTCCTGAGGTTTTTCAGTTTTTCAGATTGTATGGAGGTTTTAAAGTCAGTTATTTATTATATGACAAATCTGTTTTTGATAATGGAACTGAAAAAATTGTTATCAAAGGGAATAAAGATTTTCAGGAGTTTCTTTATGGGGCCTATATTTCAATGGGATATAGTGCTTTTAATCTACAAGTGTATTATGGCTTGAACTCCCTTTTTAAATCAACTGCTCAACTCAATTCGGTACCTATTACTATGAATACTTTGAGTCTGGGTGTGATTTTCTATATTTTATAACCACAAAAAAAGAAATAGTATTTGAGGAATACTTCCCACTAAAACTCCAATGATTAATTCGTTTGGTGTATGTGCCTGCATGACCAAACGCGAAGAAGCTACAAATCCATTCATAAGCAATAAAAAAGGAACAAGATAGACACTTCCTGTTTGTAAATGGAGATTCAATCCAAAAACAAAAACAGTTAAGGCAGAAATGGTAAGCATGTGCAGACTGGTTTTGAATTTGATGTATAATAAACCAAGTGAAACTAATGTGCTAAACAATGCGCCTAAGAAGAAGAAATGCAATTCGGGATAATATTCTAGTGGAATGCTTTTTCGCAGCAATAAAATGATTAAAAAACTTTGAAAGATTAGCGGAATTTTACGTTGTTCCAGATCGGCAATCATTATAGAATCTACTTTGCCGACAAAACGTAGTAAATAGTATAATGCTGTCGGAATCAAAATAGTCACAATTGAAATCTGCCAAAAAAAAGGAGTGATTTGGTCAGTAGTATAATCAGCGTTGTGGAATAAAAAATAGAAAAGACAGGCTTGTGCAGATGCGAAAAGCGGATGAAAAATATAGGAAAATATAGGAAGTATTTTTTTCAATGTAAACGATTTGAAGAAGTTTAAGGTTTAAAAATACAATTATAGTTTTTTTCTCATACGGGCAACAGGGATTTCTAACTGTTCGCGGTATTTGGCTATAGTTCTTCGGGCAATTGGGTATCCTTTTTCTTTCAGTATTTCTGCCAAAAGATCATCTGGAAGCGGATTTTTTTTGTCTTCCTCTTCGATGGTGTTTTGTAAAATTCTTTTGATTTCTATTGTCGATACCTCTTCGCCTTGATCGTTTTTCATTGCTTCCGAGAAGAATTCTTTTATCAGCTTTGTGCCATAAGGAGTTTCAACATACTTGCTGTTGGCAACCCTTGATACGGTCGATATGTCAAGCCCAATCATGTCGGCAATGTCTTTTAAAATCATTGGTTTTAAACGAGTTTCATCACCATCCAATAAATAATCTTTTTGATAATGCATAATAGCATTCATCGTTACAAACAAAGTGTCTTGACGTTGTTTTATTGCATCAATAAACCATTTTGCTGAGTCTAATTTTTGTTTAATGAATTGAACAGCATCTTTTTGAGAGCTTGATTTCTCTTTAGATTCCTTATAGGTTTGCATCATTTCCTGGTAATCTTTAGAGACATGCAAAGAAGGTGCATTGCGACCATTTAAAGAAAGTTCTAATTCACCATCAACGATGCGAATAGTAAAATCGGGAACGATGTTTTCGGTGATTTTATTATTTCCAGAAAATGATCCTCCAGGTTTTGGATTAAGTCTTTCAATTTCATGAATGGCATTTCTAAGTTGTTCGCTAGAAATGTTGAATTTTTGAGTCAACTTATCATAATGCTTTCTCACAAAAGCATCAAATTGCTGTTCGATAATGGCTGTCGCCAAATCGACTGATTCTGTTGGCGTTTTGTGTTTGAGTTGCAGCAATAAACATTCTTGCAAATCTCGTGCTCCCACACCAGTTGGTTCTAGTTCGTGAATAATATGCAAGATGGATTCAACTTGTTTTTCAGAAGTATAAAGCCCTTGAGTAAAAGCCATATCATCTACTAAATCAGCTGTACTTCTTCGGATATATCCCGTGTCATCTATGCTTCCTACCAAAAATTCAGCAATATCACGTTCTTCATCATTCAGAATGAAAGTGTTTAATTGATTGATGAGGTCTTGGTGAAAACTTATTGCAGCCGCAAATGGGGTCTCTTTGTTGTCGTCATCATCGCTGTAATTGTTGGCTTGAGTTTTATAGTCGGGAGTATCGTCACTGTTTAAATACTCGTCGATGTTAATATCTTCGGCGTCTACTCTGTCGGCTTCAGAATCTTCATAATCGTCGTATTCTTCGGTATCGTACTCGTCTTTTTCGTATTCGTCCTCTTTTCCAGCTTCCAGAGCAGGATTTTCATTCATTTCTTCCAACAATCGCTGTTCAAATGCTTGCGTAGGCAACTGAATTAACTTCATCAACTGAATTTGTTGTGGAGATAATTTTTGAGATATTTTTAGATTTAAAAATTGCTTTAGCATATTTATTGTTGTTGGTTATTGGTTGATGGTTGTTGGCTAAAAACCGACAACCATCAACCATCAACTCGTTATTAAAACTCTGCATTTTGTGGCGTTCTTGGGAAAGGAATTACGTCACGTATGTTTGTCATTCCAGTTACAAAAAGCACCAATCTTTCGAATCCCAGTCCAAAACCAGAGTGAACTGCAGAACCGAATCGTCTAGTGTCTAAATACCACCATAATTCTTCTTCGTCAATTCCTAAAGTTCTCATTTTTTCGACCAAAACATCAAAACGTTCCTCTCTTTGAGAACCTCCAACGATTTCTCCAATGCCTGGGAAAAGAATATCCATTGCACGAACTGTTTTTCCATCTTCGTTCAAACGCATGTAAAATGCTTTGATATTTGCTGGATAATCAAACAAAATCACGGGGCATTTAAAGTGTTTTTCGACCAAATAACGTTCGTGTTCCGATTGTAAATCAGCTCCCCATTCGTTAATAATGTATTGGAATTTTTTCCTTTTATTTGGAGTAGAATCTCTTAAAATGTCAATAGCTTCGGTATAGGAAACACGTTTGAAATTGTTCTCCAACACAAAATTTAACTTTTCTAACAAAGTCATTTCGCTTCTCTCGGCTTGTGGTTTTGTTTTTTCTTCTTCTAATAAACGACCTTCTAAGAATTTTAAATCATCAGAACATTTTTCCATAGTGTATTTAATCACGTATTGGATAAAATCTTCTGCCAAATCCATATTGTCATTTAAATTGTTAAAAGCCACTTCGGGTTCAATCATCCAAAACTCGGCTAAGTGACGAGAAGTATTTGAATTTTCGGCTCTAAAAGTAGGTCCAAAAGTATAAATCTGACCCAAAGCCATTGCGAAAGTTTCTCCCTCTAATTGTCCAGAAACGGTTAAATTAGTATGTTTTCCGAAGAAATCTTTTTTATAATCAATTTGACCTTCTTCAGTTTTTGGTAAATTATCTAATGGCAATGAAGTCACTTGGAACATTTCTCCAGCACCTTCCGCGTCAGCACCTGTAATGATCGGTGTATTTAGATAAACAAACCCTTTTTGCTGAAAATAACTATGAACAGCAAAAGACAAAACCGAACGCACACGCATAATCGCTCCAAAAGCATTTGTTCTAACTCTTAAATGCGCATTTTCACGTAAGAATTCTAAAGAATGTCTCTTAGGTTGCATTGGGAATTTCTCTGGATCTGAGTCTCCCAAGATTTCAAGTTTTGCAACCTGAATCTCGTATTTTTGACCAGCGCCTTTACTTTCTACCAAAGTTCCTGTAACCGAAACAGCAGCACCAGTTGTAATTCTTTTTAATGTTTCTTCTGGAGTGTTTTCAAAATCGACAACACATTGTATATTATTGATTGTAGAACCGTCGTTCAATGCAATAAATTGATTGTTTCTAAAAGTTCTTACCCATCCTTTTGCATTTACTTCATGAAGTATCGAGGTACTGTTTAGTAAATCTTTAATTCTTGTGTGTCTCATTTGTATCTTAGATTTTAGAGTTCTGATTTTAGATTATAGAAAAATCAGTGTTTCAATCGAATTACAAATATAATCGATTTGTTTTAATTGTCATGTTGCGAGAAGGTGTAATATGGGGTGCTATTTCCCGTTTTTCGCTACAATCGTTTTATTTTTTCTTTAAAAATAAAAAGGGTTTTCACTACAAACGAAGTTCACTGAGTTCCTATAAAAGTAAAAGTATAGTGAAGTAATCGGGGCTAAAGATATCGAGACATTAGCTTTTTTGAAAGAATTGGCTCTTTTGGAATTATTAGAAGATGCGAAGAGCTTTAATAAACCCTAAGAAGAGATGGGAGTTTGTTATTTAATTTCTTGAGGAAATTCAAAGAAAATTATTATAGCTGATTATTTTATTCCGTTTTCACACCATTTTTATAACTGCATTTTACTTGTCCATTGCTTTTATAAAGGATGCCGTTTTCTTCATTGTCATCTTTCCATTCTCCAACAAATTTTTCATTGTTTGCGTATGCAAGTGTTCCTTTGCCATTTTTACTATTGCTTTTAAATTCACCAACATATTTATCTCCATTTTGCCAAGTATAGGTACCTTGTCCAGTCCTATAGCCTTCTTGCCATGTACCAATATATTTGTCTTTATTGCCATATAGCATAGTTCCCTGACCACTCATTCCACCTTCTTTCCAATCGCCAACATAATTTTCTCCTCTGATTGTATTTGTATAAGTTCCTTTGCCGTTAAATTTCCATTCTTTCCAATCGCCAACATAATTTTCTCCTCTGATTGTATTTGTATAAGTTCCTTTGCCGTCAAATTCCCCTTCTTTCCAATCGCCTACATATTTTATTCCTGTGTTAGTATTTATATAAGTTCCTTTGCCGTCACGTTTGTCATTTTTCCATTGGCCAATATATTTCGATCCGTTTCCATAAGTTTTGGTTCCTTGACCACTTGTATTTCCGTCTTTAAATTCGCCTGTATAAACATCCCCATATAAATTTATTATAGTTCCATTACCAGTAAATTTGTCGCCTTTTAGAATGAATTTTTTTGAATTTTTAGGATTTTTTATATAAGTTATGTATCCTTTCTCTTTTGCTTTGTCATCCTTCCATTCAATACTATGTTTGACTCCATCTGGAGTGTAAAAAGAACCACTTCCAGTGACTTTGTTGTCTTTCCATTCCCCGACATATTTAGCTCCATTTTCAAAAGTCATGGTTCCTTTACCATCGAATTTATGCTCTTTCCATTCACCTACATATTTTGAATTATTGTTATAAGTGATGGAACCTTGTCCGCAAAGCCTTCCGTCTTTCCATTCTCCGATATATTTACATACTGTTTTAACTTCATAGGATCCATAGCCGTCCAGACGATTGTCCTTCCAATTGCCTTCTGCAATATTACCTTGTAAATTTGCTCTGCCTTTTCCGTTTGCCTTTTCATGAGTGAATTCACCAGTGATTTCCCCTTTATAGTAGCCACAATTATTTTCAAAAGGACAAATTTTAATCGAGTCATTTCCAGTTGTAAGGATCGGTTTTTTTTGATTTGTTGTGTTTTGAGAATTGCAATTAATACCAATCATTAAAAATACAAGAGCTACGGTTCTTTTCATTTTTGTAAGTTTATATGTGTAAATATATAAATTATTTAAACAACAAATCCAGCTCTAAGGCTGGATTTATTTTTAGAAAAGATTGTAACAGATCGTAGAATTAGCTTCTAAAACAACAATTTACTGTTTTGTCAAAGCATCGATTGCCTCGTCAGTATGTTCGGTGATGTTAATTTTGGATTCGATGAATTCTTGTTCGTTTGCTAATGTTTTGTTTAATGTTAATACTAATGCTGGTAATAACATCAAGTTTGATAACATTCCGAATAACAATGTCAACGAAACTAATCCGCCAAGGGCAATAGTTCCACCAAAACTAGACAGCATGAATACCGAAAACCCAAAGAATAATACAATAGAAGTATAGAACATGCTCAGTCCGGCATCGTTAAAGGTTGCATAAACAGATTTGCGTATTTTCCAGTCGTTTTTCTTTAATTCCTCTCGGTATTGCGCCAGGAATCGAACGGTATCATCTACCGAAAGTCCAAATGCAATTCCGAAAACCAATATCGTTGACGGTTTTAATGGAATGTCAAAAAAGCCCATAATTCCTGCTGTTAGCAACAGCGGCAATAAATTTGGAATTATAGAAACCAAAATCATTTTAAATGAACGGAACATAAATCCAATTAAAAGAGCAGTCAGAAAAAAAGCAAAAACTAATGACGAAAGTAAATTGTCCAGTAAGTACCCTGTTCCTTTTTGGAACACTAATGCTTTTCCTGTGATAATTACATTGTATCGATCTGGAGGGAAAATTTTATCGGCTTTTTTACGAATTTCAGCTTCGACGATAGGCATTACACCGCCGTTATCATCTCGCATAAATGTTGTGATTCGAGCAAATTGACCAGTTTTATCTACATAACTTTTCATCAAGTCACCCTTAGTGTTTTTGGTGGCATTTTTGGCATATGATAAAATGAAAGCTTGTTCCTGCGACGTAGGCAATTCATAGTATTCAGGACTTCCGTTGTAATACGCTTGTTTGGAGTATTTGACCAAATTAACAACCGAAATAGGTTTTGATAATTCCGGAATTTCATCAATTGCTGTTTCCAGTTCCTCCATTCGCTTGAGGGTAGAAAGTTTCATTACACCTTTTTTGTGTTTGGTGTCAATCATAATTTCCAAAGGCATTACGCCATCAAATTCTTTTTCGAAGAAAAGAATATCTTGGAAAAAGGGTGCTTTTTTGGGCATATCTTCTATTATACTACCCGAAATACGCATTTTGTAAATTCCTATAATACTAATTACTAGTAATGAAATCGAAACAACATAAATAGAAAAACGACTTTCTTTTACATTTCGTAAAATCCAGTCCATGAATGATTTTACATAACCTCTATCTAAGTGCTCAATATGGCGTTCTTTTGGTGCTGGAATGTAACTGTGAAAAATTGGAATCACAATGATACATAAAAAGAACAAGGCAAGAATGTTAATGGAAGTTACATTTCCAAACTCAATAAGCAATTTGTTATTGGAAGTAATAAAGGTAAAAAAACCAATAGCGGTAGTCACATTAGTCATAAGAGTTGCCATACCAACTTTGGTCGTAACTCGCTGCAGTGCTTTGGCTTTATTTCGGTGAATTTTATATTCCTGATGGTATTTGTTGGTAAGGAAAATACAATTCGGAATCCCAATTACAATAATTAAAGAAGGAACTAAGGCGGTTAAAACTGTGATTTCATAGTTTAATAATCCTAAGAAACCAAAAGACCACATTACACCAATAATTACAATAATTATCGAAATTAAAGTAGCTCTAAAACTTCTAAAAAAGAAAAAGAAAAGTAATGAGGTTACCAATAATGAAGCGCCAATGAAAAGACTTATTTCATTAATGATAGTCTCTGAATTTAGCGTTCTTATGTAAGGCATTCCAGAAACACGAAGGTCAATTTTGGTTTCTTTTTCGAATGCTTCTACAGCTGGAACTAATTGATGTAGAATAAAATCCTTTCGAGCTGGAGTGTTTACAATTTTCTTGTCTAAATAAATGGCAGAGCGTATCGTTCCTGATCTTTTATTGAAAAGAAGTCCTTCGTAAAAAGGCAAATCATTAAAGAGCTCTTTTTTTATTTTTTGAAGATAGGCTTCATCAGTAGTTTTGCTTGGGTCAACAAAAGGAACCAATTCAAACTTTTGAAGCGAATCATTTTTTTGTAATTTTTTTAAATTATTTATGGAAATAACTAAATCGACAGCTTTGTCACCATTTAGAGTATTCATTAATTTTGACCAAGCTGCATAGGCTTTTGGAGTAAAAAATGTTTTGTCTTTTACACCAATAATGACCAAATTTCCTTCTTCGCCAAATTTATTTAAAAAGGCATTGTACTCTACATTGACGATATTGTCATCGGGTAACATGTTGGCTTCTGTATGCGTAAAATGGATGTTTTTCCATTGCATTGCCAATAAAGCTGTTATCACTACAATAATGGATAACATTAAAATTCTATTTCTAAGTACAATTCTGGCAATTAATTCCCAAAATCCTAAACTAAACCATTTAATCATGTCGATTTTTTAAGCTCGGCAAAGGTAATTAAAACAGCTATAATCGCCTTAGATTTTAAGAATGCTTTTTGTTAATTTTATTGTTAATTTTTTGTTTTTATTTTATGCCAAAGTACCGTTGTAGCTTGTAATTTATATATATTTGATTTTTTTCAGGTGGATACCGAAATTATTGAAAAGTTGCTTATGAAAAAGTACAGAAATGCATTGTTTTATTTTGGAGTTACAGGTGGTTTTACTGCGTTAATATACTGGATACTAAGAGAAGGGAAACATCTGGAAGGGAATAAAACTATTGTTCATCCAAAAGCAAGCGATAGTTCTTGGGGAGATTTTTTGATTTCAATGGTTCATAATGTTCAAGATCCATTGGCTATTTTATTGGCACAAATTATAATGATTATTCTTGTAGCCCGTCTTTTTGGGTGGATTTTCAAAAAAATTGGACAACCATCGGTAATTGGTGAAATTATTGCCGGAATTGCACTTGGACCATCTTTATTAGGTCTATATTTTCCAGAATTTTTCCATGCACTTTTTCCCGCTAATTCATTAGAAAACTTAAAATTTTTGAGTCAGATTGGATTGATACTTTTTATGTTTGTAATTGGTATGGAACTCGATATCAAAGTATTGAAAAACAGGGCGAAAGAAGCTATAGTTATTAGTCATGCAAGTATTGTTATTCCGTTCGCTTTAGGTATTGGATTGGCTTATTTTGTTTACAATCGTTTTGCTCCAGAAGGTGTCAAATTTCTTTCTTTTAGTTTGTTTATGGGAATTGCAATGAGTATCACTGCGTTTCCTGTTTTGGCACGAATTGTTCAGGAAAGAGGTATGCATAAAACAAAATTAGGAGCTATTGCCATCACTTGTGCTGCTGCTGATGATATTACTGCTTGGTGTTTATTGGCTGTTGTAATTGCTATTGTAAAGGCAGGGACATTTGTAAGTTCGATGTATATTATTTCATTAGCAGTGATTTATGTGCTGATGATGATTTATTTGGTTAAACCTTTTTTGAAGAGAATAGGGGATTTATATGGATCCAAAGACAGTTTGAGTAAACCTGTCGTTGCCATCTTTTTTCTGTTGCTAATTATATCTTCGTATGCTACCGAATTGATTGGGATTCATGCATTATTTGGAGCTTTTATGATGGGGGCTATTATGCCAGATGTACCTAAATTTAGAACCGTATTTATTTCTAAAGTTGAAGATGTATCTGTGATATTACTACTTCCTTTATTTTTTGTATTCACAGGATTACGTACCGAAATAGGTTTGATTAATGAACCTTATTTGTGGAAAGTAACTGGTTTGATTATTACGGTTGCTGTAGTTGGTAAGTTTTTTGGTAGTGCTTTGGCAGCCAAATTTGTTGGTCAAAGCTGGAGAAATAGTCTTACTATTGGGGCTCTGATGAATACAAGAGGATTGATGGAATTGATTGTTTTGAATATTGGATTGGCTCTTGGCGTACTTACTACCGAAGTTTTTACGATGATGGTAATTATGGCTTTGGTAACCACTTTTATGACAGGACCAGCATTGGATTTAATTAATTATATTTTTAAAACGACCGATGTTACCGATCATGAAGAAGAAATAGATCAAAGTAAATATAAAGTTTTGATTTCTTTTGGTAATAATGAAAAAGGAAAATCTTTGTTGCGATTAGCGCATAGTTTGGTTAAAAAACAAAAAGAAACTACGAATATTACTGTATTGCATTTGTCTTTGAGTGATGAAATGCACTCTTTTAATATGGAGGATAAAGAGAAAAGTAGTTTTAGTCCAATTGTCAAAGAAGCTGTTATTTTGAAACAAGAAATTACAACTATTTTCAAAGCTACATTAGATGTTGAATCTGAAATTATAGATATTGCCAATCAAGGAGATTATGACTTTTTATTGGTTGGTTTGGGAGAATCTATTTTTGAAGGAACTTTATTGGGGAAAGTAATTGGATTTACGTCAAGAATTATTAATCCAGAAAGATTGCTGGAAAAATTCACCAGAAAAGAAGGATTGTTTGAGAATTCTCCATTTGATGAGAGAACCAGACAAATTGTAATGAAAGTAAAATTGCCATTGGGAGTATTGATTGACAAAGATTTGAAAGAAGTAAATCACGTTTTTGTTCCAATATATTGTTCCGAAGATTCCTTTCTGATTGATTATGCTCAAAAAATAATTTATAACAATAATGCCACGATTACTTTTTTGGACATGAATGGTCATATGGAATCTAATTTTGTCATTGAAAGTGCTATTGGTTCATTAAAACAGAAATTTCCAAAGAATGTAATTTTAAATAATGAATCGATACTTTACAATGAGTTCTTAGAAAAACAAGATTTAATGATTGTAAGTTTAGAAAGCTGGAAAGACTTATTGGATAGTAGCTCAAAGTGGTTGAGTGGAGTACCATCGGTATTGATTATTAAACCTTAAAGTAAACATTAGAAAATAATTATAATGAATAATTCACAAGGAAATAATAGCATTGTATATGTATTGCTGGTTGTTATTTTAGTATTTATTATAGTGCTTTGTTATCTTGTGTATCGATTGTTGGAATCTGGGAAAGCTAAAAAAAGGGTTGAAGAAAAATTCGATTTCCTTGAAATGAAAGTTGGTAATCTGCAGTTGGAAACATTAGAGTCCAAACTCAATCCGCATCTTTTCAAAAATATTCTCAACTCTATTCAATCGCATGCGTACCAAACATATTTTGCTTTGGATAAATTGGCGAATGTTTTGGATTATATTTTGTATGAAAGTCAAAAAAAGTTCGTTTCACCAAAAGAAGAAATTCAGTTTGCTTTAAATCTTATTGAAATTAATAAAATCAAAGTGAGTCCGCTTTTTGAATTGAAAGTGAAAACTAAGATAAATGATGGAGAAAAACTGTATGAACAGAATCTTCTGGCACCACTGATTTCGATAGATTTAATAGAAAATGCATTTAAACATGCTGATCTGCAAAGTGCCGATGCCTTTATTTCGATACTGTTTGAGTTTAAAGATAATTGTTTCTATTTGACGGTTTCCAATAAAATTTCAGAGAAGAAAGCCTTAAAAAAAGAACGAAGCGGTATTGGCGCAACTACATTGGAACAACGATTGAAAATTATATACAAAAATCAGTTCAAATTGGATAAATTTGTTGAAAATGACATTTATATTGCGCATTTAAAAATCAATCTCCTTGAATACAAAAATCAAATGTTTACTGCTTGATGATGAATTGCCAGGTTTAACTTATCTGAAAATGCTTTGTGAACAAATTCCCGAATTAGAAATTGTAAAGTCATTTAATGATCCCCAAAAATTATTGGACGAAGTTCCCAATCTCGATTTTGATTTGTGCATTTCGGATATTGAAATGCCGGGAATCGATGGTTTGAGTTTAGCGAATCTGCTGCAAAACAAATTGGTCATTTTTACCACTGCCTATAAAAATTATGCTTCCGAAGCTTTTGATATTGATGCAGTAGATTATGTTATCAAGCCAGTCACTAAAGAACGTTTAGAAAAAGCTGTCGCTAAATCTTTGGAACGATTTCAAAAGCGAAATGATTCCAAGAAATTTATTCATCTGAATACTGATAAAGGCAAAGCACTATTATATTTTGACCAGATTCAGTACATAAAAACGGCATCTGTCGATAGTAGAGACAAGGAAGTTATTCTTGCAGACGGAAGTCTTTTAATGTTGAAAAATATCAATTTTGATTCTTTATTAAAGCAGCTTCCTAAGTTGGATTTTTGCAGAGTTAATAAAAAAGAAATCATTGCGATAAAGGCAGTGCAGTTTTTCAATCATAACGAAATTACCCTTTCGATTCATGAAAAAAACGAAAAACCGATAGTGTTAGTTTTAAGCGAAACGTATCGAAATGATTTTTTATCGAAAGTAAAAATCTAACTTATTACAAAGTTTTTCGCTCTTGTTACATCTCCTTAAAATTAGATTCAAATTCATTTTATTGCTCGAAAATCAGTTCTCATATTTGCATGAAAATTAATTAGTTTAAAAGTGTGTATATGAAGAATATTCA
Source organism: Flavobacterium sp. WC2509 (assembly GCF_052683105.1). Taxonomy (NCBI): domain Bacteria; kingdom Pseudomonadati; phylum Bacteroidota; class Flavobacteriia; order Flavobacteriales; family Flavobacteriaceae; genus Flavobacterium; species Flavobacterium sp. WC2509. Next base: position 2,560,364 of record NZ_JBQZFG010000001.1, read on the forward strand.
AAAAACTTTTTTTTATTTGGCTATTATAGGTGGATTTTCGGGTTTAATCTATTGGATTATTCTAAAAGGAAAAACATTAGAAATTGGAAGGGATATTGTACCTCACCATATAGAAAATGGGCATTGGAATGATTTTTTAATGTCAATGACTCAAAATTTGCAGCATCCATTGGCTATTCTTTTGGCACAAATTGTAACTATTATTTTGGTTGCTCGTTTTTTTGGTTGGGTTTGCCGAAAAATTGGACAGCCAACGGTAATCGGTGAAATGATAGCGGGTATTGTTTTGGGACCTTCTTTAATCGGAATGTATTTTCCTGAATTTTCAGCCATGCTGTTTCCAAAGGATTCTTTGGGCAACTTGCAGTTTTTGAGCCAAATCGGATTAATCCTTTTTATGTTTGTTATTGGGATGGAACTCGATTTGAAAGCACTTAAAAACAAAGCGCATGATGCGGTAGTTATTAGTCATGCGAGTATCATAATACCGTTTGCACTAGGTTTAGGTCTGGCATATTTTATTTATCATTCTTTTGCACCTCAGGGTGTTGAGTTTCTTTCATTTGGTTTGTTCTTGGGAATTGCGATGAGTATAACTGCATTTCCTGTTTTGGCAGGTATCGTTCGGGAACGCGGCATTCATAAAACCAAATTAGGAGCAATTGTAATTACTTGTGCCGCCGCCGATGATATTACAGCATGGTGTATTTTGGCTGCGGTAATTGCCATTGTAAAAGCCGGTTCGTTTACCAGTTCTTTATACGTTATTGTATTGGCTGTATTTTATGTGTTGCTGATGCTAAAAGTGGTTCGTCCTTTCTTGAAAAAAGTGGGTGATTTGAATTCAACAAGAGAAAGTCTGAGTAAATCTGTCGTGGCAATTTTCTTTTTGACGCTGTTGTTATCTGCTTATGTTTCAGAATTGATAGGGATTCATGCTTTGTTTGGAGCTTTCCTAGCAGGTGCAATTATGCCTGAAAACAATAAATTCCGTTCTATTTTTATCGAAAAAATAGAAGACGTTTCTGTAGTTGTCTTGCTTCCTTTGTTCTTTGTTTTTACAGGTTTAAGAACTCAAATCGGATTGATTGATGATCCGCATTTATGGAAAATAACTGGAATTATTATTTTGGTAGCTGTTGCTGGTAAGTTTTTCGGTAGTGCGTTTGCGGCAAAGTTTGTTGGTCATAGTTGGAAAGACAGTTTATCTATAGGAACCTTAATGAATACAAGAGGTTTGATGGAATTGGTTGTATTAAACATTGGATATGATTTAGGAGTTTTGTCTACCCAAATTTTTACTATGATGGTGATTATGGCTTTGGTAACCACATTTATGACAGGACCTGCTTTGGATTTGATAAACTATGTCTTTAGAGATAAACCTACAATTGTCCCTGAAGAAATTAGCAATAAAAGTAAATTCAAAATCCTTATTTCTTTTGCTACAGCCGATAAAGGTAAAACGCTGCTTAAAGTTGCCAACAGTCTCGTAAAGAAACAAGGTGGAAATACCATTGTAACAGCCATGCATTTGTCGTTAAGTTCGGAACTGCATTCCTTTGACGTAAAAGATTATGAAAAGGAAATCTTTTTGCCGGTTCTTTCTGAATCTGAAAATTTAAATCAAAAAATAGTCACGTTGTTTAAAGTATCCAACGATATTGATTCTGAAATTACTGAGACCGCTAATCATGGAGAATATGATTTGTTATTGGTTGGTTTGGGGCAATCTATTTTTGAAGGAACATTACTTGGTAAAGTACTTGGATTTACGACGCGAATTATTAATCCAGATCGTCTTATAGATAAAATTACTGGAAAAGAAGGATTGTTTGAAAATTCTCCTTTTGATGAAAGAACGAGACAAATTATTGCCAATAGCAAAATGCCAGTTGGAATTCTTGTTGATAAGGAGTTAGCAGAAGTCAATCGAATATTTATGCCAATTTTCAGTAAAGAAGATGATTATTTGATAGAGTTTGCTCAAAAGCTAATACATAATAATGGTTCTCAAATTACTGTTTTGGATGCAGTAGGAGAAATCAGAAACAGTAGAGAAATTCAGGAATCTGTTCGTTCTATTGAACAAATTGCGCCCAATCATATTATGATGATGCAGGACAGAACAATTAAAAAAGAATTTTTAGAGCAACAGGATTTAATGATTATTAGCCTCGAAAGTTGGAAAAAGTTAATAGATTCGCATAGTACCTGGCTCAATAATACACCTTCGGTACTCATCATTAAACCCTAAAATTTATGACAAAACACTATGAGCTTTGCGGTTAGAATGATGCGGTTTTTGAGAACTGTTATTCAATAAATGGGAAATTCGTTGCTATAATTTTAAGTAGTGCTTCTTTGCTCATAGGTTTTTGTCTAAACTCCGAAATTTCCGGTATCGATTCTGCTTTTGCTTTATCAGCAGGGTTGAATGAGCTGCTGAGCATTACAATAATAATATTCTCTTTGTTTGCGATATTCAAATTTCGATAAGCTTCTATAAATTCCCAGCCATCCATAACCGGCATATTGATGTCTAATAATATCAATTGAGGCTGTGGGGATTTGTTATCGTCTGATTCAAAATTTCCTAGGTTACAAAGATATTCCAAAGCTTCCTTGCCATTCAAAGCTACTTGGATATACTCGGCTATATTGGCTTTTTGTATGATTTTTTTGTTGATAAAGTTAGTAGCAATATCATCATCAACCAATAAGATACTGTTTAATTTATTTTCCATTTTTTGCATTGTAAGGTTTTTGATTTATATACTATTAGTTTTGTTCTACGGGGAATGTCCACTTGAATGTGCTTCCTTCGTTAACTTTCGATTCGACCCAAATTTTTCCTTTGTGTTGCTCTATTATTTTTTTGCAGTGTGATAGTCCTATACCAGTTCCATGGTATTCACTGCGATTATTCAGTCTTTTAAAAATCACGAAAACTTTATTCATATCTTCCGCTTCAATTCCTATTCCGTTGTCTTGAATGGAAAATAACCAGTTGTTTTCTTCTTTTACAGCCGTTATTTTTATTTTTGGCTGTTGGTCTTTTTTTCTAAACTTATTGGCATTACTAATCATGTTTTGAAACAATTGTCTCATTTCGGTAGTATTGCCTTCAATGACAGGCAGGTTTTCATATTTGACATCGGCATTGCTTTCTGTTAGACTCACGTTCATATCTGCAAGGACATTGGCAACAATTTCATTACAGTTAATCTTGCTGGTTTTTCTTTCCTTCCCAATTCTGGAGTAGTCCAATAATCCTTTGACTAATATTTGCATACGAGATGTTGAGCTATTAATGAATTGTAAATACTGTTTTTGGTCCTCGTCTAAATTCCCGCCTATTTCCTCTTGAAGCATTTGTATACAATGAATTACAGTGATTAACGGTTCTTGTAAATCGTGTGATGCTATATAAGCAAACTGTTCTAATTCCGTGTTTTGAAATTCGAGGGTTCTGTTTTTAGCAAGCATTTCTTTTTGGAAAGCAATACGGTCATTCACATTTCTCATAGATTTTTCAATGTAGATTGGTCTTCCATTTTCATCATATATTAATCGGGCATTTACTGAGAAAAACACAATGTTTCCATTTCCGTCTACAAATCGGATATCACTATCTCTGACTTGTCCTTCTTCTTTCAGTTTTTTCAATAATGATTCTCTGTCTTCTTTGTTATAATAAAAATTAAATACCGAACTTTCGATAGCTTGTGAGCTAGGTCTAAGAAAATGTTTTTCAAACGAAGGACTTACATCAAGAATCATTCCATCTACAGTTGTTCTGAAATAAACGTCTTCAAAATTTTCGAAAATAGAACGGAATTTTTCTTCGCTTTCTTTTATTTTTTCAGAAGCGACTACCAATTTTTGCTGATTGATTATTCTATCGTTAATGTTACGCATTGATCCTTCAACATGGGAAGGCTTTCCATTTTTATCATAAATTATTTTGCAGTTTACAGAAAAATATACGGCTTCTCCTGTAGCAGTCGCTAATTGAACATGTTCATCGGTTATAGAGCCATCTCTAGTGATTTTTTCTCTGAATTCATTTTGTTTTGTAGAATCATAATAGAGTTCACTAGTGTATTTTCCAATCATTTCTTCTCTTGTGTACTTGAAATGTTTTTCGACAGATGGGCTTATTTCGAATATTTTTCCGTCAAGGGTATGCATATAATAGATATCTTGGATATTCTCAAACATAGCACGGAACTTTTCTTCACTTACTTTTAGGTTTTCTTCGGCTAGTTTTCTTTCGGTAATGTCCTTTATTGAACCTATTACAAATTCAGGTTCTCCATTTGAATCGAATATAACTTTAGCGTTAATCGATACATAATAATGTTTTCCTTTTATTGTTATTTCATTGTAATAGTCAACGACTTTTTGTTCCGTTATTATTTTTTGGAACATCAATTGCATTTGATTTTTATCAGAATAAATAAATGATCTGTTTTGACCTATGAGTTCTTCTCTTGTAATTCCGTTAAAAGTGATGCAGGAGGGACTGGCGTCTACTATTTCTCCTGTTTTTACTGATGTTTTGAAAAAGACATCCTGAACGTTTTCAAATAAAACGCGATAGGTTTCTTCGCTTTTTAGGAGCTTTTCTTCAGCTATTTTGGTTTCCACGGATTTAGAAATAATATCGGATAATGTTTCTAATAATTTGATTTCTTCATCTAAAAAAATATTTTCTTTTTCTAGTTTTTTTGCATCAAAATAGCCTACTTCTATCCAACCGCATTCTTCTCCATTTACTGTAATCTTTTGATTGAGAAACCAATCATTTTCTTTATAATTGTCAGAAATGAATACCTTCTCTCCAAATTGGATTCGACAGTTAGCAATTTCAGGGAATTGCATCGCTTTTGGAATAATTTGAACGCATGCTTCCATTTTTTCAGATTTTGAAAGTGCCTTGTTGCTAATTATTTTCGTGATGTCAAATAAGCATCGTAGCTCTTTAATGCGCTCATTAAGAGAATAGTTGTTTTTTTCTAATTGTATTTCTTTTAGTTTTAAATCAGTAATATTGGTAACAATTGTAGTTGTTCCAATAATTTTTCGATCTTGATTCTTGATAGGGGATTTATAGATAGTCCAATATTGTCCTGTAGCGTCTTTTTCTTCGACAGAAAATGTGCTGCCTTTTAAAATGGTTTGATAAATTGAATTGATTTCTTCTTTTCTGTTTTCTTTTGTAATGTATTCGATATGATTTTCGCCGATTTTTATATCTACTCCATATTCATTTTTCATATACTTTGCGTGGGTCGAATTGAAACTAAGATAGTTCAAATTAGTGTCCAAGCAAGAAATGCTGATTCCTTTCGGACTCTCAATGGCAGCTTTGAGGATGTTTTTTTCTAAACCTAAATCTTGTTCGCTAATTTTTAATTTGTTTTCTTCGTTTTCCTTTTCTTGTAATATTGCCTTTAAAAATAATATCGAGACCATATTTACAAATAAGAACAATTGTAACATTAAAAAGTCATTATCCCAACCATTGAAAATAAATCCGCCCATTCGATGTCCTGTACAATATATGGCTATGATCGTAATGATTAAGGATACAAGCGTAATTACTCTCATCCCAAATCGGGAGGCTGCCCATATCAATAAAAAGAATAAAATGGATTCGTTGTTGGCGTGCGTTTCAAAAATGTATAATGATAGCGTTAAGGTGGAAATGATTAGAAGGCAGCTTTCTGCTTTTTTTGCAGCTGTCCATTGAGTGATATTTTCGGTATTATAGAACCATGAAACGACCAATGGAGTAAATACAATGGCGCCCAAAGCATTTCCCCTGAGCATGTTGCTCCAAATTAAAATGCTATTATCCAAATAGAAATAAGAAGTCATTGCAAGCGGCATAAAACCAATACTGACACTTATAAAAGTTCCCAATAAACTAGCAAAAGCAAAAAACAGAACATTTTTTTTGTTGCCGAAAGGATATTTTGTTTTGCACCATAATTGACTTAAATAGGAAACAAGAAATGCATTTAGACCAGCTATAATTGGCCTGATGATACATATGGCTAATGGTTTAATAAGTTCTTCAAATGTTGCGGCATTTTGAAAATCGTTTTTATATAAACTTATAGAAAATAGAAAACAGCCTATTGCCACTCCAAAAACTGCTTTTCGTCCCAAAAGTAGCGTCGCAGCAATTGCAAAACCAATCGATGGAAAAAAGGGAAGTATGTTAATTTCAGTGAGAAATATAAATAGGGATAATTTGGCAATTAGAAAATATAGTATTACTGTACTGAAAACGATTTTGGTTGTCGAATTTAGAAATTTTGGAATGTTGTTATTCTCGATATTTATATTTTCGCCCATTTTATTTTATTTTTTTAAATGATTTTTTTAATAAAATCACGCATTGAGTATTCTTGCTGTCAATTGCTATTTACATAAATTTAAAATTATCTATTTTGAAAGTAAAAGATTATTTATTAATTATTAAAATGTATTTCATCGATTTAATTCGCTTTTAAAAGATACAAATTTAATGCCAAACTTTTGATGTTTGATAATCTTATTCTTTTTTCAGTTTAAAAACAGGAATTTTTTAACAGTTAAGTAGGTATTGTTTTATGAATTACTAAGAACACTTTAAAATGCGTGACGACATTTGTAAGTAATTAATTATGAATACTTTAATTGATTAAGATTGGGTAATATTGGTCAGTCCAAAAATATATTTTGGATTAAAATTTGCCGAGAAGAAATTAGGAGGAGGATTCTGGGTTAAATTTTCAAATCAAGGATAAAATTGACTTTTAGCAATATTTTATTACAATTGACTAAATGATTTGAAGTTTAGCCATAAACAAATGACAAAGGGATGTTCACTAAAAACTCTCTCCTGTGTTGATATAAAAACTTTGTGAGTGTCGACCCCATCCATATGAAGCCATCACGTTGGTTTTTGTTGCTTTGTCGATTAAAAGGCGTAAACCTATACCAAATGCCGGTTGTATGAATTGTAAAACCTGAATATCTCGATCTCTGTCGCTCGTTGATGTAAAGTTGGCAAATACCGTTCCGCTCAACAATTGATTACAAGTAATAGGGAAACGATATTCTGTTTCAAAATAACACAAATCTTGTCCTCGTAGTAACCCTTGTGTATATCCTTTTCCTGATCTGCTTTGTTGATCACCACCAATAGCAGGTAAATTTAAATAAGGTAAATTTCCTTTTGTTAAAAATTGGGCATAACTCCAAAAAGCCAAAACGTGCTGTTTGTTTGTCTTACTTAAAGGAATATAATATTTAAGTTCAGTAAATAATACGGAACTTGGCGATCCATTTTTTTCAATTCCTAGGTTCGTTTTGTAGTTAACATTTGCAAATAATCCGTTGTTGGGATTTACTAAGTTGTCTCTTGAGTCATAAATCACATTGGCGCTGATTCCTTTTACAAAATATTTATTAGTGCTAAAACCATGTGATGTATTGTATACATAATGATATGTGAGCTGATTATTGGCAACATCCAAAGTCTGGTCAAAAATATTCATATAACCGTCAAAATGGATTCCACCTCCTACAAACAAATCATCGGCGACTAAAATGGATGCGGTTTGATGAAATTTGAAATAGTCATATTTCATAGGCTGGGCTATTGAACTTATCGAAAAATCAGGTTCATCGGATGGAATAATATCCGATCCTAGGCCGTAATTTGACTGCGAGAATTTATAATAGCGCCAATCACCACCCATATAAATTTTGTTGTGATGTAGTATCAAGTTGTTTTTTACATCTATCAAAAGTTGCTTTTTAGTGGTGTAAGTTGCCATCAGATAAGCAGTAGAATATTTGTCGTCAGGTTGTTTGTCTTTAAAGGTATATTGACTTATGGCTCCATAAATGAATCCATTCGCAGGTTGTACTGAAAGCACTGGTAAAACGAGTAAAAAATCATTTTTTAATGGCTTAACAACAAATAGAGAATCTTTTTTTCTAAAAAATTCGGGAAGAGATTTTATAGGACACTTTAAGGAATCGTTGTCGGATTGTGCAAACGAAAATTGACAGAACAGCAATAGAAAAGATATTGCCGAAATAATTGCAAGCTTATTAATTGTGTTGTTATTTCTCACTTACAATCAATTTTCATTCTTTTTATATGAAGTTATAAAGAAACAACTTTTAATGATAAAATTGTCTTTTAGATTCGGTTTTTAATTTTATAAAATCATAAACACTTGGTTAGCAAATGCAAGTTTGTGTTAAGAACCAATTTGTGTTCATTGCAATTATTTTTTAATAAAAACATTTTGAACAAGTTTTTTATGATTTTGAGTAGGCAAAATACCTAAAAAAAATCTGTCTTGTTTTTTAGAACAAGACAGATTTAATAATTGTTTGGATCGAAAGATTACACTTTCATGATCTCAGCTTCTTTTACTGCTAGAAGCTCATCAATTTTTTTAATATAAGAATTAGTCAAGTTTTGTACTTGTTCTTCTGCACTTTTACAAATGTCTTCCGAAGTTCCTTCTTTCTCTAATTTTTTGATATCAGTATTAGCATCTTTTCTAGCGTTTCTAATCCCGATTTTTGCATCTTCTGCTTCTGATTTAGCTTGTTTAGCCAATTCACGTCTTCGGTCTTCTGTAAGAGGTGGAACGCTAATGATAATCACATCTCCATTATTCATTGGGTTGAAACCTAGATTAGCAATCATAATTGCTTTCTCGATAGGATGCAGCATGTTTTTTTCAAAAGGCTGAAGTGTAATTGTTCTTGCGTCAGGCACACTAATTTTAGACACTTGTGAAAGCGGTGATGCAGATCCATAATAATCAACAAAAACACTTCCCAACATTGCTGGTGATGCTTTTCCTGCACGAATATTTAAAAATGCTTTTTCTAAATGCTCGATAGAACCTGTCATTGATTCTTCTGTGCTATCTAATATAAATTCAATTTCTTCGGTCATAATTTAGATTTTTAGATTTTAGATCTTTGGATTTTTTAGATTTTCTTTATTCTTGTCTAATTATCCAATAATCCAAGATGTCTATATATTCACTACTGTTCCTATGTTTTCTCCTGTACAAATTTTCAATAAATTTCCAATTTTGTTCATGTCAAAAACAACTATTGGTAATTTGTTTTCCTGGCTTAAAGTAAATGCTGTGGTATCCATTACATTCAATCCTTTTTTCAGTACATCTTCAAAAGAAATGAAGTCAAATTTTATTGCTCCAGCATTTTTTTCTGGATCACAATCATAAACACCATCAACACGAGTTCCTTTTAAAATAACATCAGCGTTGATTTCTATTCCACGTAAAACGGCAGCTGTATCTGTTGTAAAATAAGGATTTCCAGTTCCTGCTCCAAAAATTACAATTCTTCCTTTCTCTAAGTGACGGTCTGCTCTTCTTTTGATATAAGGTTCTGCTATAGATTCCATTTTTAAGGCAGTTTGCAAACGAGTTTTCATTCCTTTGTCTTCAAGAGCACCTTGTAATGCCATCCCGTTGATAACAGTGGCAAGCATTCCCATATAATCTCCTTGTACTCTATCCATTCCTTTACTTGCTCCAGCAACCCCTCTAAATATGTTTCCTCCACCAATTACTATAGCGATTTCAACTCCTTTAGCATGAATTTGCTTGATTTCATCGGCATATTCAGCCAATCGTTTCGGGTCAATTCCGTATTGTAAATCACCCATTAGAGCTTCACCACTTAATTTCAGAAGGATTCTTTTGTATTTCATCAGTCAATTTGTTTTTTAAGGTTTCCTTTCATTTATCGAAAGTAAATCTGCATCACTCGTTTGGGTTCAATGCTGCGAAATTTGTGCAAATATATACATATTCTGTTTTTTTAAAAAATAGAGTTCCCTAAATATTTAAATTAAGTTTTTCGTATGTTTCTTTAGCAGATTCGTATCCAATATTAAAAATGGCTTCCATGTTAATTTTGCTAGTTTCAAATGTGCTATATAATGATAAAGCTTCGGGTTCAATTATCCAGTCGCAATGGTCAAACTTTTGTGTACTCGAATTCGCTGAAAGTAAATCAAAAGCTCTCGCCGTTACTGATTTGATTGAGTTTAAATCTTTGGCTTCAATTTTATGAATAGGACTCACATAAACACCAATTAAAGTTTCGCATTTCCCTTTTAAAATATCCGTTGGAAAATGATTGAGAATGCCGCCGTCACTGTATAAATTGCCGTCTACTTCATAAGGAGACATGATTCCGGGAAATGATGATGATGCTAAAATGGCATCTATTGTTTTTGTTTCAGGACCAAATATCTTAGATTTTCCTTTAATCATATCGGTTGCCGTGATATAGACCGGAATTTTGAGGTCAGACAAAGTACTTTCTTTGAATATATCGTAAAAATACTCTTTGAATGATTCGGAATCAATTAATCCAGCTTTCGAAAAAGTAAAATGTTTCCAATGAAAAAAATAAATGGATTTGAAAAAGTCTAAAATGGCTTTGGGAGATTTGCCGCTACCGTATAATGCGGCAACAATTGAACCTGCGCTAGAGCCTGCAACCTGATGAGGATGAATATTTTTTTCTTCCAAAAATTGTAAAACTCCTGCATGAGCGATTCCTTTTGATCCGCCTCCAGATAGAATTAAACCTATTGATTTTGCTTTACTGTTCATATACTAAATATAAGCATTTTGTTTGTTTTAGAGTGATTTTTATCACGTTTTAAACGTAATGATAGTTATAAATTTGTTTGAAATTTGAACTCGATTGCTGTTTTTAAATCAAATAATTGATTATCAATGTTTAATTTGATTTTTAGCTACAAGAATAAAATAATACTATCGTTTTTTAATCATTTAAGACATTTGGAAATATATACGTTTTGGTTGTATTCCAATGTAATTTTTAGATGAGGATTTATGCTTTATATGATAAACTTTTGTTTCAATTGTATTTATGGAATAATAAATAATTCTTTGTGCTTTATGTTTTTTTATTTGAAAAAAAAGTGTAACTTAGTGATTGCTAACCAGGTTTACTATTTTGATTTACTTTTTTTTATTGGTGTCTTTAAATATTGTTTAACAATTTAAAAAACATCGTTATGAAAAATTTATTTGAAAAGGCTTATGATTACGTGTCAAATTTTCTGTTTGGAAATGAAAGCGCGGTTCATTATTAACTAATGGAGCAAACAACTTTAAAGGAAAAAGTATGAAGTAATATTACTTTTTATTTTAGCAAAAACACATCGCAAATTCAATTAGGTATTTGTCATGTGTTTTTTTTTGATTAGAATCTACGGATCTATTTTTTTGAATTTTCACTTTAATGTTGTCGATAAATCTACGGCTTAGAAGTTTAAAGTCAATAATTACTTAGATTCTAAATCTAGCGATTGCTCAAAAAGAGTGACATCAATAGCATTTTTCACATCAAAATCACCAATTTTGGTTCTACGTAAAGCAGTTAAATGTGAACCAGAATTCATAGCTTTTCCAAAATCGAAAGCTAAGGAACGAATGTAAGTGCCTTTGCTGCAAACGACTCTAAAATCAATTTCAGGAAGTGCAATTCTTGTGATTTCAAATTCGTGAATAGTTGTTTTTCGGGAAGCAATTTCTATCGTTTCTCCAGCACGAGCGTGTTCGTATAAGCGAACCCCGTCTTTTTTTATGGCTGAAAAAATAGGAGGCTTTTGATCAATTTCTCCCAAAAACTGTTTTATCGTTTCATGAATTAAGTCATTGGTAATATGTGAAGTTTCGAAAGTTTGGTCAATTTCGGTTTCTAAATCGTAGGAAGGGGTTGTTGCTCCAATGAAGAAAGTTCCAGTATATTCTTTGGCTTGTCCCTGTAACTCGGAAATTTTTTTAGTGAATTTGCCAGTACAAACCAACAATAGTCCTGATGCCAATGGGTCGAGCGTTCCTGCATGTCCAATCTTGAATTTTTTTGGTAATCCTGCTTTATTAATTAACGCATATTTGAGTTTGTTTACTGCTTGGAAAGAAGTAAAATGCAAAGGTTTGTCAATTAACAGAATTTGACCGTTTAAAAAATCTTCGGTAGTCATTATAGTACAGTCAAAGGATGAACGAAATAATGAATCGCTAATAATATAATTCCAGCGATAATACGGTAGTAACCAAAAACTTTAAAACCGTTTTTGGTCAAAAAGCCAATAAATGATTTAATAGCCAAAAGTGCCACTATAAAAGCCACTATATTTCCTAAAATTAAGTAATTGATTTGGTCATGAGACAAGACAAAACCATCTTTGTAATAATCATAACATTTTTTGGCTGTAGCTCCCAACATAGTAGGAACAGCCAGAAAGAATGAGAATTCAGCAGCAGAAGTTCGTGTTAGTTTTTGTGACATTCCTCCAACAATAGAAGCTCCACTTCTAGAAACTCCTGGAATCATTGCTAAGCATTGAAACATTCCAATTTTGAAAGCTTGTAAATAAGTGATCTCCTCTGTGGTTTCTGAACCATTTGGGTAATTGAACCAATCGTCTACTTTTAATAAAATAACACCGCCAATTAATAATGAAACAGCAACAGTTACAGGATTTTCGAGTAAAGCATCTATTTTTTTACTGAAAAGCAAGCCAAAAACAACAGCTGGAATAAAAGCAACTAATAATTTGAAATAAAAATCAAAGGATTGAAAAAAGCGCTTGAAATACAAAATCACTACTGATAAAATGGCTCCCAGCTGAATAACAATCGTGAAAAGCTTAGTGAAATCATCATGTGCAATTCCAAAAAAGGAGGAAGCGATAATCATATGTCCTGTAGAAGAAACAGGTAGAAACTCAGTAATTCCTTCAATAATAGCAAGGACGATAGCTTGTAATGTATTCATTTTTTTATTTTAGAGAGTGAGAAATCACTACTTTTTAGAATTTTTAAGAATAGCATAAATTGTGATACCAAACCCAATTAAAACTGTAGTTGGTGCCAAACGAATTCTTCTAAAATTAAAAATATCTTCATTAAATACATTTGGATCATCACTTCCGCCACCAGACATTAGTAAAAATCCAACAACTATTACCGCAATTCCAATTAATAGAATTTTATAATTTACTTTTTCAAAAAGGAATTCGTGTTTATTTTCTTCGTTGTTCATTTTATTTATTTTAAATCAAAAATCTATAATCGTTAATCTACAATCTAAAATTAATAAAGATCGTCTGTTCTTAAATTCAAGAATCGTTGTGTTGCAAAATATGTACTTAGCCAAGTAATCAAAACCCCGATTCCGAATACGCTAATCAATACAATAGCGACAATCAATTTATCATCTAAAATTCCTAGACCTGGGTACGTATTATCAAGATAAATGAGTAATCCTAATAATGCAAGAATTGCAAGACCAGCTCCAATCATTCCGAGTTTAATGCTTCGGGTTACAAATGGTTTTCTAATGAAAGATTTGGTAGCTCCCACCATTTGCATTGTTTTAATAATAAATCGGTTAGAATAGATAGACAGACGCAATGAGCTATTAATCAATAACACAGCAATAATGGTCAATAAACCACTTGCAATCAATATCCACATACTCACTTTTTGGATGTTATCATTAACCAGATTTACCAATTGTTTATCATAAACAATATCCGAAATCATAGCATTTTTTCGCAAACGTGATTCAATTTTAGAAATACTGTCTCTAACTACATAATTAGCCTTTAAGTGAATATCGAAAGAGTTTTGCAAAGGATTTTCTCCTAAAAAGGTAACAAAATCTTCTCCAATAATATCCGAATGTTCCTTTGCAGCAACTTCTTTAGAAACATATACGTACGATTTTGCAAAACGAGCAGTTTTTAGTTCCTGATCAAAAGCTTTCAAAATAGTATCATTGGCTTCGTTCTTAAAAAATACGGTCATCGCAATTTCTTCTTTGAAATCGTCAGCCAGTTTTTTAGAATTTATAATGAAAAAGCCTAATACTCCCAATAGAAATAACACTAAGAATATACTCAATACTACCGAGAAATAAGAAGAAAGTAATCTGCGTTTTTGAAATTTATCAAAGGATGAAGCCATAGTTTGTTATAATTATGGGGTAAAAATAATAAACATATTCTTTAATTTGAAGTTAAAGGCGGTCAAAGTTTTAACTTTCGTGTAGAAAGTTTGGTTTCTGAATAAAATTATGCTTTGACAAAAAAGGAAAGAGTAGATAAAAAAGCGAATTGAACAAAATATTTTGTGTTATTTCATCGTTGCGGGTACGGATTACAAATTATATTTCTAAAATTTACTATCAGTTCGAAAATCTCTTTATTGACTTCATGGAGGAATCTATAATGAATACTGACCTAGTATTTAAAAGAAAAAATACCTTGAGTTATTTTTATTTCACTTGGCCCACTATTTTGATAAATTATTCCATAAAGTGTGCCTTTTATTTCATATACATCTGTATTTGGATTAATTTCGACTTTAAAATCAACATTTGAACTAGGTGAATAAATGTAGGTTTTGTCATCTGGATCAACATACCAAAGTTCGTTAACTATTGTTCTGCCATTTTTCCATTTGTTTATTGATAGGCTCATGCGTTCTGTTAAGGATTCATTTTCTTGCCATGTTACTATATTCAAAGCTGAATATTCATTGGATTGGTCTTTATTATATACAGATTTTATAACGCGAAGATTAGAAAACACTTTATATTTTCCATTGTAATACATTTGAAAGGATTGTGGTATTTCTGTTAATTGTGGTTCGGAATTATTATCACTTGAACAGGCTATTAAAAGAATAACACTTGCTAAAAGAAATAGTATTTTTTGTTTCATAAAATAATTATAAGTAACGTTAGTCGGTGAAAAAATCTTCGTTTGTTTTGTTCAAAAATAGTAAAACAATTGGTTTTTGGCACAAAAAAAGTATGTTTAAATGTATAACATATCATAGGAATTCCGAGTAATCAAATGTTTTTTTCAAATTTGGAGGATACTCTTTCATTAGAGTAAATTCAACAACAGTTTTAGCAATGCAGACAAAATTCCCCCTTTGTTGGATTCCGTCATTGTATTCCATTCCTCACTGCAGGGTTTGTCAATTGGAAGTATGTATTTCTGTTGTTTTATAAAGTTCCAAAAATATTTTAATTCGTGCAATTCGTGTTCTATCTATTTACTTTAATTTACTCAAAATTGGATTAAATGCTTTCGAAGCTACTAATACTTTTTGTCCTATTTTAAAATCTTTGATTTCGTCTTCGGTGTCGACTACTTTTATAATGTTATTTCCAGAAAATACCTGTATCACATAGACGATGTCGCTTTTAGTGATGCTTATTATTTCTCCTGTCAATTTGAATTTACTGCTTATTTTTTCTTCTGCGAATACACTATTTGGAGTTCCTTCTTTGATGATTTTTCCTTTATCCAGAATGATGACTTTGTCGGATAGTTTGAATATTTCGGGAATAGAGTGACTAATCATCAAGGTAGTTGATTTATACTTTTAATGATTTTGTATTTTTAAAAAAACATTCTGGTTGTTAAAGTTTACCAATGTTCCAGGTTAATGACAGATAATAAAAGGCTCCAATTTGAGGCCCACCTAAAATAGAATAATACGGTTTGTTTAGAAAATTAGTTGCTCCAAGTTTGGCTATAACGCCTGGCTTTTCGAAATTATAATTGATTTGTGTATCCATTGTCCAATAAGCCGGTACTTCACCACTGACAAGGAAGGAAACATAATCGTATTTACTTTGTTGGTGATAGGTTACACTTGTTCCAAGATTTTTCCAAATATTTTCGGCTACAACTGTTCCGTTTGCTATAATTTGTGGTGTGTTGTAACCATCTTCTAAACCGTCTTTGTCATCAGTTCGATCCAGTTTCGAATAGGTTGTATTTCCTAAAAATGTGAACATGTGGTTGATTCGGTATTTCAATCCTAAACTGCTTCCGTAATTGTATATTTTACTTTTAGAATTCGTCCATAAACGGTAGCGGCTTTGAGTAGCTTTAGCATAAAGAGCAGTTGGTATTTGTGCAGGATCAGTCGTGTTTGGGATACTGGCTTCTACCTGAGCAATAAAGTTTTCGTATCTGTTATAATAAAAATCAGCATCAATAAACAAACTCTTTTTAAAAGCAAGGCCCCTAAATCCAAATTCAAAAGAGCGTACATATTCAGGTTCTAAATAAGTGTAAGGATTTTTTTGAATCAGAGTTTGGTTTTTATCGATAGCTTGGGCTTGTGTTAAACCAAGCGTATTGATATCGCTGGTTACTTGTGCTTGAAATTTATCAATAGATGCTTTGGTATACGAGTTCTCAAAAATCCCATCAGACATGATTCGCAATCCGCCAACTCGTTTTACACCACCGCTGTTTACATTCGAAAACCCTTCAAAAATACTCGGAAAACGGTAACCGCTTTGGTAAGAAGTTCTGAAGTTAATTTCCTCTTTTGGAGAAAATACCGCAGTAAATCTTGGTGTAAATTTTACATCAAAATAATCGGCTTTGTCTGCGCGAAGAGCAGCACTCAAACGCAGTTTTTTACTAAACAAATCTTTGCTCAATTGAGTGAATCCACCTGTTTTTCCATATTTTAAATTTTTATCAGGATTCTCAGGATTGATAAAATAATTACCATCAGGAACAATAATGTACGTTCTGTAATCAAAACCACTTAAGAGTTGCGCACCCATTTTTTTGAAAAAATCTTCAAAAGCTTTATCCCAATTCAATAAACCTTCAGAATGAATCAAACTTGATTTTACACGAAGTGCCGCGCCATAATCCCAATTGTTAATGTTGACCAATTCTTCTTTCTTTTGTTCATACGCATCAGTCCCTGGAATAAATCTTCCCTGATCGGAAGTAGTTCGGGCAATTTTATGAGCATCAGCGACAGCAGATCCATTGGTTACGGCATTGTTGTAGGCAGTTGTGTAATCGGCAAACCATTTGTCATCGGATTTAAAAGCACGATCCATATTTTCAGCCAAAGAGCGCATATTGTATGAGTTACCCGTGTTTTCCTGTGTCAAATAGGCGCGAACCATAAAAATATCGGTATGATAATCAACAGCATATTGACTTAATTTGTAATCTTCTAATCTAAAACGGTTTGAACGCTGATAAACAGTATTGATTAAAGCGCCTTTGTAAGTCACTGATAATTCGTGTCCTTTTTTTGGTCGGAAGTACAAACCACCGTCCCATTTGTAATTTTCAATACCATAATCGGCAATGTCGGTTTCTCTGTAACCCGTTCTCGAAACGACGTATTTTTTACCTTTTAAAGTTAATGTTTTTCTGTTGGCTGATTCATTTCCGTAACCATTCACTTCATCATAAGCGGGATTGTCATTACCATATAAATTGGTCGAAGCATTGATGTCTGGAGCCAAATCGGTTCTGTTGTCAGCAACCCAATCCGTTCCATTAGTGATAGAACCATTTATTTTGAAGGCAATTTTTGAATTGAATGCCTGAGCATAACGGAGGTTGGTTGTGGTAAAAAGTTGAGGAGAAAATCGGTCTGCGTTTCCGGTATGATTTACACCTGTTAATTGCTGAATGCTCATTCCCTGATATTCAAATGGATTTTTTGTCTGGATATTTGCTAATCCGTTGATGGCATTCATTCCGTATAATGCAGCAGCCGATCCTGGTATCACTTCAATTTTGTCAATATCAAGGTCGTTGGCTCCAAGGGCATTGGCAATTGGCGCGCCTAAATGTGGAGCCTGATTGTCTATTCCGTCTATTAATTGAGCAAATCGAACATTGGTCGTGTTGGCAAAACCTCTGGTGTTGATGACTTTAAAGCCTAAACTCGGAGTGATGATTTGCACTTCTTTTAAATTTTCCAAAGCATCAAAATTGGATGGCGAACCGTAATTTTTAGCATCTGTAGATTTTAATTGTTCGATGCTTATTGGGGATCGTAAAAATGTTTCTTTGGTACGCGAAGCGGTTACAACCACTTCGTTAAGAGTTTCTGTCTTGACAGTATCTTTTTCTTTTTTGAAGTTTTCTACTGTTGATTGAGCTATGGCTTTGAAGCTAAATAACAATAGTATTAAAAGTAATTTTAAGTTCATAAAATAATAATTTTTCAGTATGTTTAAAAATGAATACTGCTGGTTAGTAATTTAGTTTAGTTGTTTTCTGTTTAGTAAATTTCAGTGTGTTTAAAAATGAATAGTGAGGTGCAAATTTTTTAAAACTTCAGATTTTGAGTTTCTTTTTGAGCAAAATCGTTGATGCGTTTTTCTATTTCGTAAAAAGTCTGAATAGCTTTTTCTCCTGCTTCGGTCAATCGGGTTCCGCCGCCGCCTTTTCCTCCCAATAATTTTTCGACCAAAGGACTTTCGGCGCGTTTGTTCATTTCTTCGACTAATTGCCAAGCTTGACGATAAGCCATTTTCATTTCTTTGGCAGCATTCGTGATAGAGCCTGTTTTACGGATGTTTTCCAATAGCCAAATTTTTCCAATACCTAAAAATGGACCTTCGGCTTCTTCAATCCAAAGTCTCACTTTAATGTCGTATTTTTTATTTTCTGGCATAGGGTTATGTTTTTAAAAACATTTTGCAAACATACGTATTTTTACTTATGTAAAAAATATTTAATTAAGTATTTTGCTTTTATGATAAAATTTGAATGATAGGATTAAATGCTTTCGAAGCTACTAATACTTTTTGTCCTATTTTGAAATCTTTTATTTCGTCTTCGGTAGCGACAACTTTTATAATGTTGTTCCCAGAAAAAACCTGTATCACATAGACGATATCGCTTTTGGTTATGCTGATTATTTCTCCTGTCAACTTGAATTTACTGCTTATTTTTTTTTCAGCAAATACCTCGTTTGGTGTGCCTTCTTTAATGATTTTTCCTTTATCCAAAATGATAACTTTGTCGGATAGCTTGAAGATTTCGGGAATAGAATGGCTAATCATCAGAGTGGTTAATTGATACTTTTGATGAATTCTCAAGATATAATCCTGAAGTTTAAACCGCATGTCGTCATCTAAAGCCGAAAGTGGTTCGTCGAGCAAAAGGATTTTAGGTTTACGGACAATGGCTCTTGCCAAAGCCACGCGTTGTTTTTGTCCACCGGATAAGTTTTGTGGTTTACTGTTTTGTAGCGATTGTAATTCCATCAATTCGATTAATTCCGAAATGATTTCATTCGATCCATTTTTAGCCAATGCAAATTCTAAATTTTCTTTTACAGTCAAATTTGGAAACAAGGCGAAATCCTGAAAAACAAATCCAACGGAACGCTTTTGAATCGGTAAATGCTGTTTCTTTTCAGAATCATCCCAAATTTCGTTTCCTACTTCAATGTGTGCTTTTTCTGCTTGAGTAAGTCCCGCCAATATTCGGAGAAGGGTAGTTTTTCCGGCTCCCGAATTTCCATAGATAGAAAGAAATTCACCTCTGTTAAAAGTCAATGAGATGTCCAAAGGCAATTCGCCGTCAGCCGTTTGTAGCATTTTATAAGCATTGAACTGTATCATTAATAAAGAGTTGTTTTTCGGGACTTATTATTGATTAAATGAACGACTAACAAAATTGAAAAAGAGAACGCAAACAATATTCCAGCATACACATTGGCATTGTGATAATTCATCGCTTCAACTTCTTCATAAATAGCAATGGAAACGACTTTGGTTTCTTCGGGAATGCTACCACCCACCATCAAAACCACACCAAATTCGCCTATTGTATGCGCAAAAGTCATAATGATTCCGGTCAATAATGAAGCTTGTATATTAGGTAATAAAATTTTTGTTATCGTTGTAAATCTTGATTTTCCTAAGGTAAATGAAGCTTCCTGTAAAGAAGCTGGCAGATTTTTTAAGCCTGATAAAATGGGATTTACCATAAAAGGCAAACTGTATAAAACAGAAGCGAGAATCAATCCTTCGAAAGTAAAAACCAATCGCAAATCGAAATAATCAGATAGAAATTTTCCAAAAGCATTTTCCGGACTAAAAGCAACTAAAAGATAAAATCCCAAAACCGATGGAGGCAAAACCAAAGGCAGACTAATCAAAGCTTCAACAATGGTTTTGAATCGAAATCGGCTATAGGTCAGCCAATAACAGAGCGGAATGGCAACAACCAAAAGAATCAGTGTTGTGATCAAAGCCAATTTTGCCGTGAGCCATATGGGTTCGAGATTAATCATTGGGAGATAAGCTTACTTCGTTCGTTTTTATTAATGCCAAAACGCTGTCGTTTTCTTTCAATTCTAATTGCTCGCAGGCATTTGTTGTTATGATGGATTTTATAATGGTTTTACCAAAAATCAGATTGATCTGACTGAGCAGAACTCCTTTTTTTATTGATTCAATGGTGCATTGCAATCGGTTTTGGATGCTGATGTTTGGCTTGAAATCTTTAGAAATAATGACTTCTGTTTCTTTAAAAATGATTTTTACGGAATGTCCTGTTTCGAGATAAGAAGCCGTTTCGGGCGTGTCCAAAACAATGGAAGTGAAAATGGTGTCATTGGAATTTACTTTCACCAATGAAATTCCTTCATGCGATTGAATCGTTGTTATATTTCCGTTTAGTGTGTTCATTTTGCTTTGGTGTCATAACCATAATACTTCAAAATTGCGACTGCTTTTTTCGAAGATATAAAGTTATAAAATTTAGTAGCACTAGCATTTCCTTGTGCGTGTTTCAAAAGTACGCAACCTTGTTCTAAAGGAGCGTGACTTTTTTGAGGAATAATATAATGTTTTCCTCCTTCTTTGATCATATTTGGGGTAAGTACCAATGATAAGGCTATGATTCCAATATCGGCGGCACCTGTGGTAACGAATTGAGAGGTCTGTGTAATGTTTTCGCCGAAAACCAATTTGCTTTTTACGTTATCGTAGATTTTGTAGAACTTCAAACTTTCTGTAGCTTTTTCGCCATAAGGTGCCGTTGTTGGGTTGGCAATGGAAATTTTATGGATGTTGGCGTCCAAAAGACTGTTTATTTTTCTTTTATTCGGATCTGTTTTTTTACTCCAAATAGCCAATTTTCCTATCGCATACATTTTAACTTCCGATGTTGTCAGCTTTTTTTTCTTGAGTTCATTGGGATAATCCATATCAGCAGAAAAGAATAAATCGAAAGGAGCACTATTCGAAATTTGTTCAAATAATTTTCCCGAAGCGCCGTAAGCCACTTGTGCATCAATAGTTGGATTTTCTTTTTTGAAAACGGTAGCAATCGAGTCTAAAGCAATTTTTAGATTAGCGGCCGCAACGATTGTGATTTTTTGTTGGGCTTTGGCAACGCTAAATGCTGATAACATTAGCAGAATTATCGTTTTGAAGAGCAATTTTTTGGTATTCATCGTTAGTCGATTTCTGTTTTTTGATTAACAAATGTAAGTATTCTTACTTAGGGGTAATTCGTTTTTGATTTATTTTTTATGACTGGTAGTATACTTTGCGTCACTGCGTCTCAGCGTGAAATTGAGCGCGCAAAGGCGTAGAGGAGCAAAGAACAAGGGATTGTGTAAAAAAAAACAATCTTTCTCCCTAGCCCCGATAGAAGTGAAAATCCTTGTGAGCCGGGGTTCGGCTCTCAAGATTGTAACGAATAGCGGGACCAATGCTTGTTGAAAAGCCAAAACTTTCTGCTCCAAAATCAATTAATTTAACTCGGTTTTTTAAATAAAAAATTGCTTTGGTAACAAGCGACAATAAACGTAAATTTGCCAACTGAAAAATAAGAGAAAATCTTAGAAACTTAGCATCTTAGATGCTTAGAAACTTGAAGAAATGAAATACAATCCGAACGAAATAGAAGCCAAATGGCAAAAATACTGGGCTGACAATAAAACTTTTGCTGCCAAAAACGATTCAGACAAACCAAAATATTATGTTTTGGATATGTTTCCTTATCCATCTGGAGCGGGATTGCACGTTGGGCATCCGTTAGGGTACATCGCTTCGGATGTGTATTCGAGATACAAAAGACATCGCGGATTTAATGTTTTGCACCCAATGGGGTACGATAGTTTTGGATTGCCAGCTGAGCAATATGCGATTCAGACAGGGCAGCGTCCTGAGGACACGACTCGCGTAAATATTGACGGTGGTGTGGACAAGGAAGGAAAAGTGATTGCCGGGTACAGAAAGCAGTTGGACAAAATAGGATTTTCATTTGATTGGGATCGTGAAGTTCGTACTTCGAATCCTGATTATTACAAGCATACACAATGGATTTTTATCCAACTGTTTAATTCTTGGTATAATAAAAATACAGACAAGGCCGAGGATATTTCGACTTTGGTTTCTGTTTTTTCTACAGAAGGAAATGCGAATGTAAATGCGGTTTGTGACGATAATATTGAAGTTTTTTCGGCAAATGAATGGAACGCTTTCGCAAAAGAACAGCAGGAGAAAATTTTGTTGCAATACCGTTTAACCTATTTAGCTGAAACAGAAGTGAACTGGTGTCCGGGATTGGGAACGGTTTTGGCAAATGACGAAATCGTAAACGGCGTTTCAGAACGTGGTGGATTCCCGGTTATTCGTAAAAAAATGACGCAATGGAGTATGCGAATTTCGGCTTATGCTGAGCGTTTACTGCAAGGTCTGAATGATATCGACTGGAGCGAAAGCATCAAAGAAAGTCAAAGAAACTGGATTGGAAAATCCGTTGGAGCAATGGTTACTTTTAATGTAGTTCCAACAACCAACAACCAGCAACCAACAACTATTTCAGTTTTTACAACTAGACCTGATACGATTTTTGGAGTTACGTTTATGACTTTGGCACCAGAACACGAATTGGTGGCTCAAATCACAACTCCGGAACAAAAAGCAGAAGTTGAAGCCTATATCGAAAAAACAGCCAAGCGTTCCGAAAGAGAGCGTATGGCGGATGTAAAAACCATTTCGGGAGTTTTCACCGGAGCTTATGCAGAGCATCCGTTTACCAAAGAACCAATTCCTGTTTGGATTGGGGATTATGTTCTCGCAGGCTACGGAACAGGTGCTGTAATGGCGGTTCCTTGCGGTGACGAAAGAGATTATGCTTTTGCGAATTTCTTCAAAGGGCAAAACGGAATGCAGGAAATCAAAAACATTTTCGATAAAGATATTTCTGAAAGTGCTTTTGGAGCTAAAGAAGGTTTCCAATTAGTAGATTCTGATTTTTTAAATGGATTAGGATACAAAGAAGGAACAAAGAAAATAATTGAAGAGCTTGAAAAAATAGGTCAAGGAAAAGGGAAAATCAATTACCGTTTGCGTGATGCGGTTTTCTCCCGCCAAAGATATTGGGGAGAGCCTTTCCCAGTGTATTATGTGAATGGCTTACCGCAAATGATTGATGCGCAGCATTTGCCTATCATCCTGCCAGAAGTGGAAAAATATTTGCCAACCGAAGATGGATTGCCTCCTTTGGGAAATGCAACAATCTGGGCTTGGGATACAAAAAACAATGAAGTTGTAAATACTGATTTGGTTGATAATTTCGAAATTTTTCCTCTCGAATTGAACACTATGCCGGGTTGGGCGGGAAGTTCTTGGTATTGGATGCGTTATATGGATGCAAAAAATGAAGGAGAATTTGCTAGCAAAGAAGCTTTGGTTTATTGGGAAAGTGTAGATTTATACATTGGCGGAAGCGAACACGCTACAGGTCACTTGTTATATTCCCGTTTTTGGAACAAATTCTTAAAAGACAAAGGTTTTGCGCCAACTGAAGAACCATTCAAGAAATTGATTAATCAAGGGATGATTTTAGGGATGAGTGCATTCGTGTATGGATATTGGGTTTCATTTAGTAATTATATCCCATCTGATATATCTGCGGGGAAAAAACTTATGGCTGAATCTGTACACAGTCCATTTTTATTATTAGTTTCAAAAAATAATTTTGAAAAAGATGATTATCAAGAACTAGATAAATGGATATTAGAAAGATATCCAGATTCAATATCTTCTGCTGAAATTGATAGAAATAAATCATATAAAAATATTTTTAGATTTGAAAAAGTAAAACAACACGTAGATGTTTCAATGGTAAATTCTTCAGATGAATTAGATTTTGAGAAATTTAAATCGTGGAGAGATGTAAATTATAATGCAGAACTTTTCGAAAACGACAAATACATCGTTGGTCGCGAAATCGAAAAAATGTCGAAATCCAAATACAATGTAGTAACTCCGGATGATATTTGTAATGAATATGGAGCTGATACTTTGCGTTTATACGAAATGTTCTTAGGGCCATTGGAACAAGCCAAACCTTGGAACACAGCAGGAATTTCGGGAGTTTTTGGTTTCTTGAAAAAACTATGCCGTTTGTATTTTGACGAAAATGGTTTGATTGTTACCAATGACGAACCAACGAAAGATAACTTGAAATCATTGCATAAAACTATTAAGAAAGTAGCAGAGGATATCGAGAGTTTCTCTTTCAATACTTCGGTTTCACAGTTTATGATTTGTGTGAACGAATTGTCAACTCAAAATTGTCATTCTCGTGCGATTTTGGAACCATTAGCGATTTTGATTTCGCCTTATGCACCACATATTGCTGAAGAGTTATGGGCTCAATTAGGAAATACAGAATCGATTTCAACTGTTGATTTTCCTGTTTTTGAAGAAAAGCATTTGGTAGAATCAGAGAAAGAATACCCAGTTTCTTTTAATGGAAAAATGCGTTTTACGATCACATTGCCTTTGGATTTAACCAAAGAACAAATCGAGGAAATCGTAATGAAAGATGAAAGAACTCAAAAACAACTGGATGGTAAAACGCCCAATAAGGTGATTATCGTTCCAGGGAAAATTATTAATTTGGTGGGATAGAAATAAATCAAATTTCAATAACAATTTCAATGTCAATAGCAATTGACAAAAAAATAGATTCCAAATTCCAATTTAACGATTGGGGTTTGGGATTTTTTATGGGATTATGTTTGTAATATGATGTTATAGAGACGCACTGCAGTACGTCTCTATACATTGATATCTATAATATTTTTCGATGAAATATATAAATTTCATGAGAAAGGACGCTCATGTTGTTTAATGTAATAATTAAATTATTAGGAACATCAATTTTATTATTGTGAATATCAATTTAATTGTTAAAAACATCAATTTAAGTATTTAAAATATTAATTAAATTGTCATAAAAAATAATTTAATAGTTATAAATATCAATTTAATTATTATTTATAACTATTTAGTATTGTATAATGATGTTCAACTCCTGCCGAGGATCTAAATCTTGAAAATATACTTTACTTTTTACGTAAAATTTGACCTTCGATAATGTCTTTATAATGTTCAAGCGTTCCCAAAACGTATTATTCCGACTCGTGCCAAAAGACGTTACGGAATGATAATATTGGATGTTAGTATTTTGATATACACTAATTACTTAAATGCTATTTGTTCTGCTTTTTTTTATGTAACATTTTTTGCGTTTTTACAACCAATATAAAAAACAAAAAAAATGAAAAAGCACGAAGTTCACATTTTGAAAAAAAAGGCTGGTTTTTCCGGTATGAAAGAAGAATTATCAAAAGAAGTTGAGGTTTTCCTGAATGCTAAGTCTTCTGAAGGATATGAGGTTATAAATGTTTCTTTTACCTATTATGAAGGTGCAGAATTGATAGCCTTTATTACGATTTGTAAATAATTTTAGGAATGCCAAAATGACACAATTGAATTTTGGTTCATAATTTGATGTTGTATTTGTAGATTTTAAACTTTAAATTAAAAATACAAAATATGGGAATGAGTTATTTAATTCTTGCGGGCGGTATTATGCTGGCAAGTTGGTTAGTGAGTTCTACACTAAAGAGTAAGTTTGAATTTTACTCGAAACTGCATTTGCAAAACGGAATGTCTGGACGCGAAATCGCTGAGAAAATGCTTGCCGATCATGGAATACGTGATGTAAGAGTGATTTCGGTAGAAGGGCAATTGACCGATCATTACAATCCGGCGGACAAAACAGTGAATTTAAGCGAGGCGGTTTACAACCAACGAAATGCGGCAGCAGCGGCAGTTGCGGCGCACGAATGTGGTCATGCTGTGCAACACGCCACAGCTTATAGTATGTTGACTTTGCGCTCTCAGTTGGTGCCTATCGTAAATGTGGCATCTTCTTATATGCAATGGATTTTACTTGCCGGGATCTTTATGATTAATAGCTTTCCAGCACTTTTATTGATTGGAATTGTAATTTTTGCAGCAACAACTTTGTTTTCGATTGTGACTTTGCCAGTAGAATATGATGCTAGTAATCGTGCTTTGGCTTGGTTAGAGAACAAAAGAATGCTAACACAACAAGAACAAGCAGGAGCAAAAGATGCTTTGAAATGGGCTGCTAGAACCTATGTAGTTGCTGCTTTGGGTTCAATTGCTACTTTGTTGTATTATATCTCTATTTATATGGGCGGCAGGAGAAATTAATTTTTAATTAGAAATGAATTAATTAGTCAATTAGAAAATTAAAAAAAAACCTGAGAGCTAAATGCTTTCAGGTTTTTTTATAGGTAAAAAGTAAATTATCTAATTGACTAATTATCATATTATCTAATTGTTATATTCTCTAATTACAATCTTTATTCAGGCGTATTTTGTTGTTGCCATTTTTCTAAAAGAGCTATTTCGTCTGTTGTCAAAGCTGGTTTTTTATTTACAGGAGGCATGAATCTACGGTCGTCTTGTGGTAATTTAACTCGTGCAATTATTGCATCTATATTTTCTTTTACGTGTTCGTAGTTTTCTAGAGGTTCTTTTCTTCCTTGAGGAGGTAAATGACAAGGAGTACAGCTATTAGCGATAATTGGTTTGATGTCGTTATTGTAGCTTATTTTTTTTGCTTCCACATAATCTGATTTTCCTTTTTTAGTGCTACAATTAACCGTTAGCATTGCTATAACGGTCAGTATTGTGAGTAGTTGAATTTTTTTCATGTTTTTTTGATAGTTTTGAAATTAGTTTTTTTCTTTTTCGAAGTTACTAAATTTTCAAATTATAATTGAATTTGGTTATTAATTTATTGATCTAGGGAAATAAAAGTTTCGATTTTAATTTGGATTCAAAAACAGTTGAGATTGTTTTAAAAATAAAAAATCCAAATCCCAATTAAGTACAATTGGAATTTGGATTTTTAAAATATTTAGATTTTGGATATATCTATTTTGCTTTGTTGACTTCTGCAATATATTTTTCTAAAGCCATTGTCATTGATGGTGTTCCTGGTGTTGGAGCCATAATGTCTACACGTAATCCGTGATCCAATGCTTCTTTTTGAGTAGTACTACCAAAAACGGCTATTCGAGTATTGTTTTGTTCAAAATCTGGGAAGTTTTTATATAAAGATTTAATTCCAGTAGGGCTAAAGAATGCTAAAACATCATAGTAAACATCGGCCAAGTCTGATAAGTCACTCATAACTGTTTTGTAAAAAACAGCTGGAGTCCAATCCACTTTTAAAGCGTTTAATGTTACAGGAATGTCCGCATTTAATTGATCCGATGCTGGAAGCAAGAATTTTTCGTCTTTGTATTTTTTGATTAAAGGCGACAAATCAGCAAAATCTTTTGGTCCAACGTAGATTTTACGTTTTCTGTAAACTACATATTTTTGTAGATAAAAAGCTATTGCTTCAGATTGACAAAAGTATTTTAATCCTTCAGGTATTTTATAACGCATTTCTTCTGCTACTCTAAAGAAATGATCTACGCCATTTTTGCTGGTTAATATAATAGCTGTGTAGTTATTTAGATCAATTTTTTGGAGTCTAATTTCTTTTGCGTTTACTCCTTCTACATGAATAAAAGGTCTGAAATCAACTTTTACTTTATGCTTTTGTTGCAACTCAAAGTAAGGAGAATTTTCTACTTTAGGTTCTGGTTGTGACACCAAAATTGTTTTCACTTTCATAATTTAATTATTTCTAAACGCTATCTTTTGTAAACCAATAATACATAAAATAATAGGGTGCTATTTCGAGAGTGCAAAGATATAAAATAAAATAAAACAACTTGCTGAAAATTTCTTTTCTGTAAGTTTTTATCGAGAATAGGTAAAGGAAAGAGTTTAGAATCACTATGCCGTATAGGGCTACCAAAGGGATGTTGGTTAGAATTGAATTATAATAGTATAAAAGAATGTCAATTGGGAGTAATAATAAACCTATATAAGTTCGGTAGGTAACCTTCTGAGAGTTAAATTGTTCGACAACTTCTTCTATTTGGAATGCCGTAGCAATAATTTTTTCAATCAAATATTTCGATAAAATAAAGTAAATAACAAAAGTGAAAATCTGAATAAATAGTACCCAATCCGTTTTTGATCCATAGCCGAAATGGCATAATAAAATTTGAATAAAAAATGAAAAAGAGATTATTTGAACAAAAAATAACGAAATGGTAAACATACCCATCAAGTGGCTGCTGTCTCTGTATATTCGAGTGTATTTGTCTGAGAAAATTAATTTCGTAAAATCTTCAAAACGATTTTCATAAATGGATTTAGTCAAAGCGATAATACCCAAAGCCATAATAAAAAGGATGGTTACCCAATCGCTGGTGTCTGTTATTCTAGGATGAAGTACGTGTTCAGTCATAATTACAGCAAAATTAGTGATTTTTATAACATTATTTATTATAATTTTATAATAATCAAGTGGCATAAAAAGGTTACTTTTGCATCGAAATTACGCGTAATATGAACAATTGCATTGTTATAATTCCTACCTATAACGAAATTGAAAACATCGAAAGCATTATTAGGGCTGTGCTCTCTCAACACAGACCTTTCCATGTCTTAGTTATTGATGATAACTCTCCAGATTTTACCGCTGATAAAGTGGTTATGCTTCAAAAAGAGTATGAAGGTAGATTGTTTTTAGAAAAAAGAGCCGAAAAATCAGGATTAGGTACTGCGTATGTTCATGGTTTTAAATGGGCATTGAAAAATAATTACGATTTTGTTTTTGAAATGGACGCTGATTTTTCTCACAATCCAAATGATTTAGAAAAATTATACGATGCTTGTCATTTTGGTGATGCCGATTTATCGATTGGTTCCCGTTATGTGACAGGTGTAAATGTTGTAAATTGGCCATTAAGTCGTGTTTTAATGTCTTATTTTGCGTCAGTTTATGTTCGTATGATTACTGGAATGAAAATACATGATGCAACAGCAGGTTTTGTTTGTTATAAAAGAAATGTACTCGAATCCATTAATTTAGATAAAATAAGATTTGTGGGTTATGCATTTCAGATTGAAATGAAATACCGTACCTATTGTAAAAAATTGGCAATTTCGGAAGTGCCTATTATTTTTACAGATAGAACCAAAGGCCAGTCTAAAATGAGTAATTCTATAATAGTGGAAGCCGTATTTGGAGTTATTTTATTGCGTTTAAAAAAAATAGTTAACAGTTTGTAAAAGAGAATACTATGAATAGATATTTAATTAAGAATGCTAAAATAGTTAATGAAGGAGTTATTTTTGAAGGAGATGTTCTTGTAGAGAATAATCTTATTGTTGAGGTTTCGGATAATATTAGTCTGAAATCGTCTGACTGCATGATTATTGATGCCGAAGGAAATTATCTTATGCCAGGTGTTATTGATGATCAAGTGCATTTTAGAGAGCCAGGTCTTACACATAAAGGCGATATTGAATCTGAGTCTAGAGCGGCTGTTGCGGGTGGGATAACCTCATTCATTGAGCAGCCCAATACTGTTCCAAATGCTGTTACTCAGGAAATTTTAGAAGAAAAATATCAAATTGCTGCCGAAAAGTCTTTTGCCAATTATTCTTTTATGATGGGGGCTACCAATGATAATTTGGAAGAAGTATTAAAAACAAATCCAAAAAATGTAGCTGGGATTAAAATATTTTTAGGGTCTTCTACTGGAAATATGTTAGTTGACAATGAGGCAATTTTAGAAAAAATATTTTCATGTACTTCTATGTTGATTGCAGTTCATTGTGAAGATGAGCAGACTATCAAAAACAATCTGGAAAAATATAAAGAAGAATATGGTGAAGATGTTCCTGTAACAGCTCATCATCTTATTCGTAGTGAAGAGGCTTGTTATTTGTCTTCTTCAAAAGCCATTGCTTTGGCTAAAAAAACAGGAGCGAGATTGCATGTTTTTCATCTTTCGACTGCCAAAGAAATGGAATTGTTTACCAATAAAATTCCACTAGAAGAAAAAAAGATTACTGCTGAAGTTTGTGTGCATCACTTGTGGTTTACCAATGATGACTATGAAACAAAAGGGAATTTTATCAAATGGAATCCAGCAGTAAAAACTGAAAATGATAGAAAAGTCTTGTGGGAAGCGTTGAATGATGGTCGTATTGATGTAATCGCTACTGATCACGCACCTCACACATTAGAAGAAAAAAAACAAAAATACCTGCAAGCTCCTTCTGGAGGACCATTGGTACAACACGCTCTTGTTGCTATGTTTGAAGCGCATCATCAAGGTAAGATAAGTGTGGAAAAGATTGTAGAAAAGATGTGTCACAACCCTGCTAAAATTTTCAAAATTGAAAAGAGAGGCTTTGTTAAGGAAGGTTATTATGCTGATTTAGTTATAATCAATCCAGGGTTGCCTTGGAGTGTGAAGAAAGAAAATATACTTTCAAAATGCGGATGGTCACCTTTTGAAAAATATACTTTTAAATCTAGAATTACGCATACTTTTGTTAATGGTAAGTTGGTTTACTCTGGTTTTAAAGTAAAAGACATTCGTGCGGGAGAAAGAATGTTATTCGACCGATAAAAAATATAAGATGAAAAAAGTACTATCACTTTTTATTTTGGTTGCTTTATTTTTAAGTTGTAATAAGGATTTGGTGGAAAAGCCAGATAATCTTATTGAAAAAAATGTAATGAAAGAGATTCTTTATGATGTGTTTCTTTTAGATGTTATAAAATATCAAAATCCAGACATATTGTACGCTAATGGTGTTAATCCAAATACATATATTTTTAAAAAATACAAAATTGACAGTATTCAGTTTGTAAAGAGTAATGCTTATTATGCTTCCGATTATAGAGAGTATAAAAAAATGTATGATGAGGTTAATGATCGGTTAAAAAATGAGAAAAAGTCAATAGACTTAATAAATAAAAAGGCTGAAAAAAAGGCTCTAGCACTTAAAAAAGCAAAAGCGAAGAAAGCAAAAGAATTAAAAATTAAGAGAGAAAAAGATTCTATTAATAAGGTAAAAAAAGAGAAAGAATTAAAACTTAAAAAGAAAGATTCTATCGCTAAAGTCAATGCTGAGAAAAAGAAAGCAAAGACTAAAAAAACAAATAAAGTTACTAAATAGCAATTTCTTTTATATAATCAAAAACGTCTGTGAATGTTATGTTCAAGGCGTTTTTTATTTTTGTATTAGAATATAAATCAGTGGAATAGGATGATTTTACAGTGGCTTTACTAAGTTGTCTTTTTGTTCTAAAAACTGTAGAAATTACCCAGTCTAATTGGGATAAACTGTTTAATATTAAAGGGGTAGCGTGAAATTTGGGTCTTTTTACTTTTAAAGCATCCGCTATAGAGAATAAGATATTTTCAAAAGTAATATTTTGAGCAATCAATGTGTATCGTTCTCCATGTATGTCACTCTTCATTAATTGATACATAATTGTCGTTACATCGGTTACAGCAATATAACCAGTAGATCCTTTCGTGTAAAAAGGAAATCCATTTTTGATTTTGGTAAAAAATTCACCGCTTCCTTGATCCCAAAAACCAGGTCCGATAATAACGCCAGGATTTATCATTACCACTTGAAGTCCTTCTTGTTGACCACGCCAGATTTCCATTTCAGCACCATATTTTGAAATTGCATAATCGCTATGCAGTTTTTCGGGATTCCATTCGGTTTCTTCAGTGATAATTGTTTCGTGAGCAGCCAGGTCTCCAAGAGCAGCTATTGAGCTTATGTGACAAAGTTTTTGAATGTTGTAAGCCAAACAAAAATTTACAATATTCGCTGTGCCTTCGATATTTGTTTTTCGGATGCGGTTTTCGTCTTTTGGGTCGAATGAAATCATCGCAGCACAGTGATACACATGTGTGATTCCCTGAAAAGCATCTTCTAGTGTAGGAATGTCAAGAATGTCAGCTTGTATCCATTCAATGGCTTCAAAAAGAGAGTCTTTTTTGTATAATGAAAATAATGATTTAGTTTTTTGGATGTTTTCCAGATTTCTATAAATGGCTCGAACTCGTTCACCTTTTTCTGTTAAGTGAATTAAGAGATGTGCTCCTACTAAACCTGTTCCTCCTGTTACTAATATCATATTTACAAATATATTATTTTATGTTGATTCGTTAAATCGTTAAAGTGTTTATTTGGTAAAACTTTTTTACGATTAACCGATTAAACAAATAAGCAAATCAACATTAAATTTTATCTTTGCCCAAAATTGACTATTATATAAATGAAAAATATTATTTCCGAATTACAATGGCGTGGTTTAGTTCACGATATCATGCCAGGAACAGAAGAACAACTTTTAAAAGAAATGACAACTACTTACATCGGATTTGATCCTACATCAGATTCTTTGCATATTGGTAGTTTGGTGCCGATTATCTTACTGGTTCATCTTAAAAATTTTGGTCACAAACCTATTGCTTTAGTTGGTGGTGCTACAGGAATGATTGGAGATCCTTCTGGGAAATCGGATGAAAGAAATTTATTAGATGAAGCAACTTTAAATCATAATGTTGAAGGAATAAAAGGTGTTTTATCTCGTTTTTTAGATTTTAATGATACTACTGTGAATGCGCCTGTTTTAGTCAATAATTACGATTGGATGAAAGGTTTGTCATTCATTAATTTTGCACGTGATGTGGGTAAAAGAATCACAGTAAATTATATGATGGCTAAAGATTCTGTGAAGAAAAGATTAGCTGGAGAAGGTGAAGGAATGTCATTTACTGAGTTTACGTACCAATTGATTCAAGGATACGATTTTTATCATTTGCACAAAGAATACAATTGTTTACTGCAAATGGGAGGTTCAGACCAATGGGGAAATATCACCACAGGAACTGAATTAGTTCGTAGAATGAATGTTGGAGAAGAAGCCAAGGCGTTTGCAATGACTTGTCCTTTGATTACTAAAGCAGATGGTTCTAAATTTGGTAAATCCGAAGGTGGAAATGTATGGTTAACAGCTGATAAAACTTCGGTGTATAAATTTTACCAATTTTGGTTGAATACAACAGATGTGGATGCCGAAAAATATATCAAAATCTTTACTTTTTTAGATAAAGAAACAATTGATGCTTTAATTGAAGAACACAAAGTTGCGCCACATTTAAGAGTCTTGCAAAAGAAATTAGCCGAGGAACTGACTATTTTTGTGCACTCAAAAGAAGAGTTAGAGAAAGCAATTCAAGCATCGAATATTTTATTTGGAAACTCAAATGCTGAAGATTTGAAGCAATTGGATTCGGCTACTTTTTTAGAAGTTTTTGATGGTGTTCCTCAAGCCGAAATTAGTAAATCTGATATTGAATCAGGTTTGGATATTGTTTCTGTTCTAAATGAAAAAACAGGCTTTTTTAAATCAAATGGTGAGGCAAGACGCGCTTTAACAGCGAATTCTATTTCTGTAAATAGAGAAAAAATAAAAGAAGATTTTGTTTTGTCAACAAACGATTTAATCAATAACGAATTTGTGTTATTACAAAGCGGAAAGAAAAATTATTTTGTGATTAGAGTGGTTTAACTGTTTAATCGGTAAATAGTTTAATTGGAATGATACCCGATTCAACTTTTTTAAATAACCATTAAATTACAACCTCGAATATCCGAATTATCAAAACGTCCCAATACCTCGAAAGAGTTGTTGGGATATTTTTTGCCCAAATCCTGCGTAGCAATAAACGAACAGGAATTGATGTTGGCTAGGTCAATTACGTTTATTCCGCCTGTTTTGCCGTTGTTTATATAAGTAAGAGCATCTTCGGTATCGCGAATGTGGATTTGCATCCAAGACGGGCATTCAAATATGCCGTTTCCTAATGAATACGATTGAGAAAGTAGTTCAGTCATGCCGTATTCAGAATGGATAGCAGTAACGCTAAATCCGCTACAAAGCTGTTCGTGTAATTCTTCGCGAATCATTTCTTTGCGTTTGCCTTTCATGCCGCCAGTTTCCATGATAATGGTGTGTTGTAGCTGGAAGGTTCTTTTTTCGATTAAATCTAATAAAGCATAAGTAACTCCAATCAGAATTACATTTTGTCCTGCTTTATCTAATTCAATCATTTTTTGGATTAATTCCTCGTGATTGTTGAGGTAAAAACCACTATCGCTGTTGTTTGTAAGTTGTATTAAATCTTCAACCATGTGGATTAAAGACGAACCTTCTCTTTCAAGATAGGACGGAAGTAGTGCTAAGATGACATAATCTTCAATGTTTCCATAAAACTGAGAAAATGCTTGGCGATAGCTTTCTTCATAAACGGAAACGTCAGTCACCAAATGTTTGCTGGTAATAGCGCCTGTAGTGCCGCTACTTGTAAAAGTAGTTTCAATAGGATTATTGTTTGATACAACATGGTGACTCTTGAAAAACTGAATCGGTAAAAAAGGGATTTGATGCAGTGACTTTACCTTTTGTGGATTTGTTTTTAATAAATCGCAAAATTCCTGGTAAACCAAATTATTTTCATATTGAAAACGGAATACTTTCAAAGCTATTTTTTCAAATTGCTTATGACTCGAAATGCTAAATATGTCGCTGGTTGTAATCAAGATTTTTTTGATGGCAAAGATATTATATTTTTAAGCCTTTTTTGTTTTTTGGTATTTATCCTTTAAAAAAAGAACAAAAAAAAGTTCCAATGATTATTGGAACTTTTATGATTTTGTTATCTGAAATTATTGAACGATTAGTTTTCTGCTGCTAGTAGCTCCTTCTTCTGTAATTTTTATGATATAAACACCTGGTGAAAGATTTGAGATGTTTAGTTCTCGAGTATTAATGATATTTTGTAATACCTTTTTTCCTAATACATTAAAGATGATTATTTCTTTTTCTGAGTCTTTTTTTGAAGTGATGTAAACTTTACCGCTAGTCACGGGATTTGGATACAAACTTAACCCTTCAATTGAAACGTCTTCTTGAATTTTCGGCTGTTTACTATCTTGTGCTAGTGCACCAGTAGTAAAAAAAATGACCGCTAAGAGTATAATATAAAAGTAGTTTTTTGCCATCAGCTTATTTTGAAGAGTAAAGATAGAAAAAAAATCAGACAAAAAAAAACATCCTAAATTTTTAGGATGTTTTTAATATTTATTTAACTAAAGAGTTTTATTTTAACAAATTAACTCCATCAACTGTAGCCCATGCACCAGCAGTTAAATTAGCACCTGTTGCAGTAGTACTTTGAGTGAAAGTTCCAGAAGGGAAAGCAACCACAATTAAATCAGTAGCACCAATTGGTAAAACATTCGTAGTGTTAGTGATTTTTACATCTGTAAGTTTAATTTTAGATGTTTTTACTTGGTGGTTATTTGTTACATCATCAAGTATGCTTACTGCGCTACCTTTGAAAACTGTACCACCAGCATTTGTGAAGTTACCATAACCATCGATGATGATGTTACTATATGTTCCGTTTCCTTCTCTTTTGAATTGGAAAGCATCCACTTGATTGTCGCCAACTTCTGGTACATTTCCAGCTTCTCTTTTTAGAGTAATGTTTGTAACTGTTGGTCCAAATGTATTGTCATTTAATGAAGCTTCTATTTCCATACCGTAGTTTCCTTTACCTGTTTGGTAAGCGTACCAGTTTGTATTAGCAGCACCTTGCCATCCATCTTGCCAGTCAAAAGCATCATCGTAGTTACCATAAGAGATAGCATTTGTCATACTTACAGTTCCACCAAAGAATTCGTATCCATCATCAGCACCTTTATAAGATACTAAGTGATCTAAAGTTGTTCCTGTACCTACAGAGTAGAAAGTAAAACCATTGTTTTCTTTATCTCCATCAGCTAATTTTGCACCAGCATATTCAACTCTTGTGTATACTAATGAACCACCATTGTGAGCAGCATTTGTTCCACCATAAGTAATTTTATTTCCATCTTCTGAAGTTGAAGTAGTACCTCCACCAGCTACTTTTGCAGGAGCATCACCATACATAATGATACCTCCCCAAGATCCTGGAAGTTTTGATTTTTCAGTAAATACAACTGGTTTGTCAGCAGTTCCTTTTGTGATTAATTTTCCACCATTCAATACAACTAAAGCATTGTCTCCATTAGCTTTGTCAATAGTGATTGTAGATCCTGCTTCAAAAGTTACTGTAACACCAGAGTTGATTTTTACAATTCCGATTAAGTTATAGTTTCCGTAAGGATAAGTTACGTTTGCAGTAATTGGTCCTTTGATATCTCCTGTTGCTGCAGGTGTTGCAGTTACAGTTACAGTTCTTGTTATGTTTTCATTTCCTGTTACAGCATATGTAATAACAGATGTTCCAACAGATACTCCAGTTATTACTCCAGTTTTAGAATCAACAGTTGCTACTGCAGGAGTTGCACTTGTAAAAGTACCACCTGGAGTTGTGCTTGAAAAGGTAGTAGTTCCACCTACGACAATACTTTCTGTACCAGTTAATTCATCTGTTTCTACTGTTGAATTATCATCACTACTACATGATGCGATTAATAAGCCTAAAGACATTGCTAAAGCTAAAAATTTTGTTTTCATAGTTGTTGTATTATTTTTGTTTTTTATTTTCAACAAATTTACAGGCAAAATTCTCCTTGCGAGTTACCAGAACATTACATTAGAGTTATCAAAAAATAAGATTAATGTCAAGTAAATGTTAAGTGTATTGAATTTGTTTTTAATGTTTTATGTTTTAGTACAATGCGAATTCATTAATAAAAAAAGCCCCGAAATACGGAGCTTTAATTGTTTATGTATTTTAGAAACAGTTTCTAGAAAGTATACCCAAGTTTTACTGAAAACCCAATTCCTTTTTTATAGCTATTTGCTAATAATGATTCTTCAGCTACTTTTATCGTTCCATCGTTTCCGAATTCAAGTTTTCGTACTGGATTCAATAAGTTGTCTGCGGTGAATTTCACATCAAAATGTTCAGAAATTTTACTTCCCCATACAAGATCTAATTGTTGTACTGGTAATTCATAAGTATTATCTTGACCATTGGTTCCTACTGCAAATATTCTTTTACCAAAAACACCATAAACCAGTGAAATAGTATTTGACCAATCTTTGCTTAAATTGAATTCATATTTCAAATCTGAATTCACTAGCCAATCTGATGCCCCTTGTAATGATCTCGATTGGTGTGTTTCGATAGAAGGTTTTACGGTGACAACTCCATCTTCATCTATAGATTCAGATGTTGGGCTTACAGTAACTTTTGTTGACATTAAAGTAGCATTAAATCCCCATGAGAAATTAGCTAGGCTTTCGTCAATTCTTTCTAATCCAAGTAGAAGTTCAGCCTCAATACCAAATAAATTAGCGCTGTCAGAATTTAGAAAAGTGGTAACTGTTCCAGTTGTTGCATTAGAGATAAATGTTTTTTCGATTGGATTGATAAGGTGTTTTCCAAATAGTCCGAAAACAATCATTTCTTTTGCAGTTGGAAACAATTCATATTTTAAATCCGCATTGTAATTATCACTGTTTTTCAAAATTGAATTCCCTTGAGTTGATGTTCCGTCAGGATTTATGAAAGTAATAGGGAAAGATTCCATAATAACTGGTCGAGTATATGTTTTGCTTGCTGCAAAACGAATATTACTGCTTTCTGTCATTAAATATTTTAGGTTTAATGAAGGTAAGAAATACGAGTTGTCATATTTTAATGTCTTGAAAGGAGCAGTGAAAGTCCCCAATGTTCTATAGTAGGTTTCTTTAGTTGTGTTTTCAAATCGAATTCCTCCATTAACTTCAAATTTTTCTCCAAACTTTAAAAACAAATTTGCATAACCAGCATTAGCCATTTCGTCAAGTTTAACTTTGTAAGTTGCATTAGAGCTTTCGCTGAAAACAACTTTTTTGGCTTTAATATCGTTAATTATTTGGTTGTCAATATTATTTATGCTTGAAGAGAAACCATTACCAGCACTTGCAACAAAACGGTATGAAGATTCCATCTGAGATCCGTTACCATTGTAGCCAACTGTTAATTTGTTTTGCTTGTCGTTTTTTCCAAATTTTAAATTATACTCAGCCATTGCAGAATAAAATGAATTACCATCTACCGTTAAATACTGGCGTAAGAAATTATTTCCTCCATAAGAGGTACTAATCTTGTCTTCACCTTCTTTAATACCTGAAAAGAATTTTCTGTCTGGTTGCTCATATTTTGTAATTGCATAGGAAGCTCCAGCTTTGATCGTTTGATTTTTATCTTTTGTTATAGCATATTCGCCAAGCAATTGTCCGTTTAAATAATCACTTTTTTCCAATTGATTGGTACGAATAAGAGTGTTTTGAATTGCAGTTCCACCAGATTGACCGAATTGATCTTTTATTGAGTTTAAGGTCGTTCTGATATATAGTGTGTTAAACGATAATTTAAGTCTGTCAGTGCTATAGTTTAATCCAACTAATGCTGAGTTAGTAGTTTTAAATCGGTAGTCAGTAGTTACAAAGTTGTTTAGATATTTTGAACCCGAAGATTGTAAATCGATAGTTCTGTCAACACCTTCTCTTACTGCAAAATTATTATCGTAGTTTATAGAAAGTAAATATGAAAAAACATTACTGTTTTTCAAGTTGAATTTCTCAGAATGAAGTAAATTAATGCTTGTGTTTAATGGACTTTTTCCTTCACTTACACTAAAACCTTTATTGTTGGTGACAGAGTTTAATGCTTGATTAGTTGAAAATGTTTTTCGTGTAGCAGTTTCTCCAAGAAAACCTGGAATTTGTCTTTCGCTTCCATTAAAACCAAAAAAACCTTTTGTAGTTTGTGCATCTTGAGAAAGCAAGAAATCGCTAAGACTGTTTGCTGTTGTATAACCAAAGCCAACATTTAATTTTGTAACGCTCTTGCTTACTTTTGAAGTTTGTATATTGAAAGTTCCTCCAGCAAAATCACCATAGATGTTTGGATTGAAAGTTTTGTAAACATCAATTACCCCAACAATATTAGTTGGAAACAAATCCAAAGGAACAATTTTTGAAAATGGATTGTTAGTTGGTGCAGCTAGATCATTAATCAACAAATTATTATAACGATCTTCCAATCCACGTACAAATAATCCACGAGAACCTACTTTTGTAATTCCAGTGATTTTTGTTAAACCTTCTTCAACGTCACTAACACCTTTACGGGACATTTCCTGTGCACCAATACTTTGTTTGATTACCACAGCTTGTTTTTGTTCCAATAATAAGGCAGTTTCTTTTTCTCTTGTACCACTGTTGGTTTTGATTACTACATCTTTTAGTTTGTAGCTTCCAGATCCCAAAGAGCTGTTTAGTGTTGCAGTTTGATTTGCAACAACTGTTACTGGAGCTTCTACAGATTCATAACCCACAAAGCTAAATTGAATAATGTAATTTCCAGGAGCGGCCGTAATTGTATATTTTCCATCAATATCTGTATTAACACCAGTTTTTGTTCCTTTTATTTGAACATTAGCAAATGGTAATGGCTGATTGTTGGAGTCTTTGTCTAATAAAACACCTGTTATGGTTCCATTTTGCGAGAAACCAATAGCACAAATAAATAGTGTAAAGAATAGAAATTTTAATTTCATTTTAAGTTGTATTTAATTTTCGGCAAAGAAATGGCAGGATTCTAGTCTTTGTGTTAAGCATGAGTTATCAATCAATGTTATAATTATTATGAAATTGTTACCATATTAAATTAAGGTTAAGTCAGTCTTTTTTATATTGTTAATAATAGTTTATTGTTACTTTTACATTGCAATAAAAAGTTATTGTATACTAATAACATGGTTTATACAATAGAAAAACTTAATTTTTGCTATTAAATATGAAGAAAAGAAACACCAAGATTCTTCTGGTAGATGATGAACCAGATGTATTAGAAATTGTGGGCTATAATTTAGCACAAGAAGGATACCAAATAGTTACAGCTGCAAACGGTAAAGAAGCTGTTGAAAAAGCAAAAAAAGAGCTTCCTAGTCTTATTATAATGGATGTAATGATGCCAGAGATGGATGGTATGGAAGCGTGTGAGAATATTAGAAAGATTCCTGAATTAAATAATGTTATCATTACCTTTTTGACTGCTAGAAATGAAGATTACTCACAAGTTGCCGGATTTGATGCAGGTGCCGATGATTATATTACTAAGCCGATTAAACCAAAATTATTGGTTAGTAAAGTGAAGGCTTTGATGAGAAGACTAAAAGAGCAGGATCAAAATAGTGAAACTCTTAATGTAGGCGGTATCGAAATTAATCGTGAAGAATATAAGATCGTTAAGGATAATGTGGAAATTGCCTTGCCTAGAAAAGAGTTTGAATTGTTTTACTTACTAGCTTCCAAACCAGGAAAAGTATTTAAAAGAGAAGAAATTCTAGACAAAGTTTGGGGTAATGATGTTGTTGTTGGTGGTAGGACTATAGATGTACATATTAGAAAACTTCGTGAAAAAATTGGTGATGAACTTTTTAAAACCATAAAAGGAGTAGGGTATAAGTTCGAAGTTTAAAATAAGTGGTACTTTTGATAGGTTTTTTATAGTCTTTTCAAATGTATCTAAAATGTTTGCCAAATCAATAATGAATATTAGTTTCAAAAAAAGTTACAAGTTTGCTATAAAATCAGCATTGTATATCAGTCTGTTTGTTTCTGGATTTTGTATGATTCTTTCTGTAATTTTATATAAATCTTCATTCAGCAAAATGCTATTGTTTGGTTTTGTTAGCCTGTTTTTTGTATACATGTTTTCTTTTTTCGTTTTGCAATATCGTGTTGAACGTTTTATCTATCGTAGAGTAAAAAAAATCTACGATGATGTATCTTTATTAGAATCCACTACTTTTATCAATAAGCCTATCACGACAGATATGGAGACTTTGACCAGAGAGGTGAAGAAATTTGCTACTGATAAAAAGTTAGAAATAGAAATGCTGCAGATACGTGAGGAGTATCGAAGAGAATTTTTAGGAAATGTTTCCCATGAGCTCAAAACACCATTGTTTACGGTTCAAGGATATTTGTCGACACTTCTTGATGGTGCGATGGAAGATAAAACCATTAGAAAAAAATACTTAAAACGTGCCGAAAAAG
This sequence comes from Flavobacterium sp. WC2509, assembly GCF_052683105.1. Classification (NCBI taxonomy): domain Bacteria; kingdom Pseudomonadati; phylum Bacteroidota; class Flavobacteriia; order Flavobacteriales; family Flavobacteriaceae; genus Flavobacterium; species Flavobacterium sp. WC2509. The sequence continues at coordinate 2,601,687 of NZ_JBQZFG010000001.1, forward strand.
GTGTTGAGAGATTAATTTACATTGTTGAAGATTTGGATATGATTACCAAGTTAGAATCGGGTGATTTGAATCTTGAGTTTACCAAATTTGATCTTGTTAAGCTGATTCAAAATGTTTTCGATTTGTTAGAAATGAAAGCAGAAAAAAAGAATATCACTTTGTCGTTTGAGAATGAAAATATTAAGCCTGTTTTTGTAAATGGTGATAAAGATAAGATTCAACAAGTGGTTGAAAATCTAATCGTAAACTCCATAAAATACGGAAAAGAAGGCGGTTTGACTGAAGTTTCCATTGTGAATTTAACCAATAAAAAAGTTATAGTGCGTTTTTCAGATAATGGAGAAGGGATAGAAGCACATAATATACCACGTCTTTTTGAACGTTTTTATAGAGTAGATAAAAGTGGTTCGAGAAGCGAAGGAGGTTCAGGATTAGGACTTTCTATAGTTAAGCATATCATTGAAGCGCATAAAGAAAAAATTTATGTAGAAAGTGAGTTTGGGATTGGTTCTGACTTTTCATTTACACTCGAAAAGACATTTATTACCGATCAATTTGGTTTGAAGAATAAAGGAATTGAATAATTTAGTAATCTTGAAATAAATTAAATTCAAGTCATAAATAATTTGTAATTAAGTAATTACGTCTTTTTAACTTATAGAAAAACTTCAATTCGTTTTAGGGGAATATCTATTAACATTAAATTATCATCTAAATAACGTTGTGTTAACAATAGCTTAACATAACGGCATCACCTTTGCAAAAAAATTAATCATAAAAAAATGAGAAAAATTTTATTTGCAAGTTTATTGTTAGGTGTTTCATTTATAGCAAATGCGCAAGATGTAAATAAAGATGCGGTTAAAAAAGAAGTTATTCGTGTTTTAGACTCTATTAACAAAGCGAAAGAGATTGATAGTAAGAAAGTTGTCGCTAAAGAAGAAACTGATAAAGAAAAAGCGGAGAAAGAGGCGTGGTATAGAAAATTTTCTTTTAGAGGATATGTTCAAGTAAGATACAACGGATTATTTTCTACTAATGATAAAGTATCTTGTGATCAATGTGACAAATCTTGGGGAACAACTTCAACTGAGCCAGATGCAAAATCCAATAATGGTTTTTTTATAAGAAGAGCCCGTCTTGTTTTCTCAGGATATGCGCTTCCTAATGTCTTTATTTATATTCAGCCTGATTTTGTAAGTTCTCCATCAACTGGGGTAAATCATTTTGCTCAACTTAGAGATGCTTACGCTGATATTTCGTTTGATAAAAAAAGGGAATATAGAGTTAGAATTGGACAAAGTAAAATACCATTCGGTTTCGAAAATATGCAATCAAGTCAAAATCGTTTGACTTTAGATCGTAATGATGCTTTGAATAGCGGAATTCCTAACGAAAGAGATTTAGGAATGTTTTTTTACTGGGCACCTAGTGAAATTAGAGAGCGTTTTGCAATGCTTGTAAAAGATGGATATAAAGGTTCTGGAGATTATGGAGTGTTTGCGTTTGGGGCTTATAATGGTGCCAATGTAAATAAAACGGAAAACAATAGAGATTTGCACGTAGTAACTAGAATAACGTATCCTTTTGTTATTGGAAGTCAAATTATAGAGCCAGGTTTGCAAGCTTATACTGGAAAATGGGCTTTTACAAGTGAAATATCTTCTGGGGTGATAACAAATTTTGATAGAAAATATGTAACGGATCAAAGAGTTGGTGCTACTTTTGTATTGTATCCAAGACCATTTGGAGTTCAAACTGAGTACAATTTTGGAAAAGGTCCTCGCTATGACAAGCTTACTAATTCTGTACAAGTTACTGATTTGAACGGAGGTTATATAACCTTAAATTATAAATTAGACATATCATTAGAAAAACACCATTTTTTATATCCTTTTGCTAAATTTCAATATTATGATGGAGGGAAAAAATTTGAAAAAGACGCTAGAAGTTATATCGTAAGAGATTACGAGTTTGGATTGGAATGGCAGCCATTGAAAGCATTTGAATTAACAGCGGAATGGGTTGTTGCTGACAGAACATTTGAAGACAGTGAACTTCCAAATAATAGGCAAGAAGGTAATCTGTTACGATTACAGGCGCAGATCAATTTTTAATTTTATAATACAAAACACAAAAAAAACAGGCTGTTTCTAATTAGAGAAACAGCCTGTTTTTTTGTGTTTTGTGTTTGTTTTAGTGTTTAAAACATTGATATTTAGTATTTTGAATGTAATTTTGGTTATTTAATTTTTTCGTTATTGTAAAATTATTGTTAAATAAGTTAAATAGTAAAGATTGAATAATGCTTACTTAACATAGGCTTAACGTGCTAGCTTTATTTTTGTTAAAAATTTAAAGATACTTAAGATGAATGCAATAAAATTTAGGATAGCGATTCTTTTGATGGTGGTAATGACTATTGGCTTTTCATTTACAACTATCAATAAAGTTACTATAAAGGGATCGGATACTATGGTTATTTTGTCGCAGAAATGGGCTGAGGCATATATGAAGAAAAAACCAGGAGTTTCTATTCAAGTTACTGGTGGAGGATCTGGGGTTGGATTAGCGGCATTAATTAATGGATCAACTGATATTGCTAATTCTAGTCGCCCGATCAAAACATCCGAAATGGAAAAATTAAAGGCAAAATACAATTCATCGGGAGTTGAAATTCCGTGTGCTAAGGATGGTTTGTCTGTTTATTTGAATAAAGCAAATTCAGTTTCGACACTAACTTTGAAACAAATTGGTTTAATTTTCGCTGGCAAAATTACTAACTGGAAAGAAGTAGGCGGAGCAGATGCTGCCATCAAATTATATGGTAGAGAAAGCAGTTCTGGTACTTTTGCTTTCTTTAAAGAGAATGTGGTTAAAACTGATTTTGCTCCTTCTTGTCAAACTTTGCCAGGAACAGCTGCTATTGTAAATGCGGTTAAAAAAGATAAATATTCTGTTGGATATGGTGGTGCTGCTTATGCCGAAGGAGTAAAAGATTGCGCTGTTAAAAAAGATGATAATAGTAAAGGAGTTTTGCCATCAGAAGTAACAATTAGAAATCATACTTATCCAATTTCAAGATATTTGTATATGTATCTGAAAGCAAAACCAACTGGTGATGCAAAAGCTTTTATAGACTGGGTTTTAAGTCGTGAAGGACAAGAGCTTATTGCTGAAGTGGGATATTATCCTTTAAAATAATACTATAATATCCCCATTTTAAAGTGAGGGGTATTTATGGTTTACGAATTTCTAAATAAAGAAGATGGATCCTCAAATTTCCCCTAAGCCAAATATTTTTACCGAAGAAAGTTTGAAGAAGCAATTTAGAATTTCTGAATTTCTTGCTGAAAAAATTATTTCATCAGTTGCTTTTTTATCCATAGCGACTATCTTTTTAATTTTTGTTTTTGTTTTCAAAGAGTCAATACCCTTATTCAGTTTTGGAGCAGGGTCTAAGGCAGTAACTGAAGTTGATGCTCAAACGGTTAATAAACCGGAACTTTATAGTGCAAATACCAAAGAATTGAAGCCAGAAACGTATGGAGCAGAGCCAACAGAAGATTTAAAACCAGAAACCTATGGTACGGAATCTGTTTCTAATGAGGAACTGAAACCAGAATCTTATGGAGATGCTCCAAAGGAAGATTTAATGACACCAGCAACAGACGAAACTGCAGATGTTGTTGCCCAAGATCAAGAAGGAGCAGATAGCACTTGGAATACATTTTTAACTACAGAGTGGGTTCCTGTATCTGATAATCCCAGATTTGGTTTGATCGGACTTTTAATTGGGACTTTAAAAGTGACAATTATTGCCATGCTTATCGCTGGTCCTTTGGCGGTACTGGCTGCTTTATATACGGCCTGCTTTGCATCAAAGAGAGTTAAAGAAATAATTAAGCCTATTATCGAAATGCTTGCTGCGTTTCCATCTGTGGTTATTGGTTTTTTTGCTTTGATGGTTTTGGCAAGTTTTTTTCAGGATATTTTTGGTTACGACTCTAGATTGAATGCCTTTATTGGCGGGGTAGCAATGGCTTTGGCAGCTATTCCAATTATTTATACGATTTCAGAAGACGCATTGGCTGCAGTGCCGAAAACCTATACCGAAGCGAGTTTAGCTTTAGGTGCTAGTAAATGGCAAACGGCTTTTTTCGTGGTTTTGCCAGCGGCAACTCCAGGTATTTTCGCGGCATTATTGCTAGGAATAGGAAGGGTTTTTGGAGAAACTATGATTGCTCTTATGGCAACAGGAAATGCTGCATTAGTTTCGGCTAATCCTTTTGAAAGTGTACGTACGTTTGCAGCAACGATTGGTTCCGAAATGGCTGAAACTGTTTTTGGAGAAACACATTATAGTGTGTTATTTTTTATAGGCTCATTACTTTTTATTTTCTCTTTTGCATTAAATGCTGTGGCAGAGTTTTATGTAAAAGGTAAATTGTTGAGAAAATTTCAAGGAAAATAATTATGGAAACAGTTTTAAATCAAACAGAAAATCAATTTTTTTCAAGTAGAAAAAATAACTCTGAAACAAGAGGGAAAATTTTCATTGGTATTACACAATTTGCTGTGATTCTTATTATTGCCATTCTTTTTGTCATTTTGGGAATTATTGTTTATCAAGGTCGTTCTAAATTTTCATGGGATTTTATTTCTTCTTTTCCAACTAATGGAATGACCGAAGGTGGAATTTTTCCGGCGGTAATAGGGACTTTCATTTTGGTAATTGTAATGTCTATTGCAGCTGTTCCTTTTGGTACAATTACAGCACTTTATTTAACGGAATATGCACGTGAAAATTCAAAATTCGCAGCCGCTGTTCGATTCTCAGTACGTACATTGGCAGTGGTGCCTTCTATTATATTTGGCCTTTTTGGTCTTGGTTTTTTTATTCAGTTTATAGGAGCTGGAGCCGATACCGTTCTGAATGATGGTCAACTACGTTGGGGCCAACCTAATATTCTTTGGGCAAGTTTAACGATGTCTTTGTTAACATTGCCTGTTATTATCGTTTCTGTCGAAGAATCTTTAAAAACAATTCCTCGTGAGTTAAGAGAAGCAAGTTTGGCACTAGGAGCTACCAAATGGCAAACTATTTGGAAAGTTATTTTGCCCGAATCTATATCTGGGATCATGACTGGAACTATTCTTGCTGTAAGTAGAGGAGCAGGAGAAGTTGCTCCCATTTTATTTACAGGAGCAGCTTATTATTTAGCAACACTTCCAGGTTCTTTGAGTGACCAATTTATGAATTTGGGGTATCACATATATATTATGTCTACCCAATCTCCAGATGTGGAAAAAACCATGCCGATACAATTTGCTACCACATTAGTATTATTAGTTTTAACATTATCATTAAATATAGTAGCTGTAATCATTAGATCAAGAATTAGAAGAAAAGCAAAGTAATTAGCGATAAGCCAATAGCCATTAGTGAAAAGGAATAATCACTAACGACTAGATAAAAAATAAATAATGAAAGACATAAAAATAAAAGTAAATGATTTGTCATTATACTACGGTGATAAAAAAGCGCTGAATGAAATCACAATGGATATCCCGGCTAATAAAGTGACTGCTTTAATTGGTCCTTCGGGTTGTGGCAAATCTACTTTTTTGAGGTGTATCAATAGGATGAATGACTTAATTCCTAATGTTTCTATTACAGGCGAAATGCTTGTAGAAGGGATTGACATCTATAATAAAAATGTTGATGTAGTTAATATTCGAAAAAAGATTGGAATGGTTTTTCAAAAGTCCAATCCTTTTCCTAAATCCATTTATGAAAATATTGCGTATGGTCCTCGAATCAATGGCGTAAAAGATAAAACACAATTGGATGAAATCGTGGAAACATCATTACGTCAAGCGGCTATTTGGGATGAACTGAAAGATCGTTTGGATGATTCTGCGATGGGTCTTTCTGGTGGACAACAACAAAGGCTCTGTATTGGAAGAACATTGGCGGTAAGCCCAGATATTATTTTAATGGACGAGCCAGCAAGTGCATTAGATCCTATTTCTACTTCCAAAATTGAGGAGTTAATACACCAATTAAAAGATAAGTACACAATCATTATTGTTACACACAATATGCAACAAGCGGCTAGAACGAGTGATCATACCGCTTTCTTTTATATGGGCAGTTTAATTGAAATGGGAAAAACAAATTCTATTTTTACTAAGCCTTCGCAAAAACAAACCGAAGATTATATTACCGGAAGATTTGGATAAAAAGCACAATTAAAATAATTTAAAAATTAAATGATTTAAAAAATTGAAAGATTGAAAATCTTTTATTTATCTCGTAATTTTTAAATTTTAAAATCTTTCAATTTTTAAATTAAAAAAAATGAAAACACATTTCGAAATAGAATTAGATAAATTAAAAGGCATTATTGAAAAAATGGGGCAATTGGCAGAAGGTCAAGTCAGCGAAGCGGTTAAAATACTTTTGCAAGAACCAGAAGTAGCCGAACAAAAAATTATTAAAAAAACGGAAAGCAAAATTGATAAATTGGATGTCAAAATTGATGAAATTTGTCAAAGTATATTTGCTTTGCAACAACCAGTAGCTTCGGATTTGCGCTTTATTATGTCGGCAATGCAAATTAGCAATGAGATTGAACGAATTGGTGATTTATCTATCAGTATTGTAAAAAGAGCTAAAAACATAAAAGAAAAACACGACTTGATTGTAAAATTCAATATCGTTGATATTTCTAAATTAGTTGAATTAATTACTGCTAAAACGAACAATTGTTTTATTACCCGCGAAGGAAGCACAATTGGGGAAATATTTGTTTTAAATAAAGACATTAAAAATAAATGTGATGAAGCTATTCATGATATTATCAATGAAATGAAAGTCAATTCCAAAGCAGTGGTTTCTGGTACTAATTTGGTAATAGTTTTAAAACATTTGGAACGAATTTCGGAGCATTGTACCAATATAGCCGAATATGTTTATTTTATGGTCAATGCCAAAATCATCAAACATGATAAAATAGATGATTTATTATCAGAGTAATGAAGCAGTTTATGACATCTAAAGGATAAATTAAAAATAGAATTATCAAAAAAAAAATCGGAATAAAGGTAAGCTTGTTCCGATTTTTTTGGATATAATTTTAAAAAGATAAGTTTTTTATGTCTAGTATGTTGGTATCTTTCCATTTTTCTTCCTTAAAATGGAAATTAAATCATTGAATATTAAGGTGGTTGAAATAGTATTATACATCTTGTCATTTGTGTCTCGCGGCAGGTATTGATTGATATACGTTAGCTCAAATTGAAAAGTATCAGAAAACGAATACCCAAGACCTACAGTAAGTCTATTGCGGTCAAAAAAATTGCCTCCAGTTGTAGAACCATCGGTTTTAAAAATAATTTCTTCGGAAGCAATACCGTATAAAGAGCCTTTTCCAAATTTAACAACACTAATCGGATATACTAATTTTACCATTTCTCTAAAACGGTAAACAACATCGAATGAGGAATCTTCATTTTGTAGAATTCGATCTTCAATTCGAAATCTATTAGTAAGGACATAATCTTTTTTGATAAAATAATAAATACCTTGGGCTGCAAAACGAATTTCAGGAGATTCTTTTTGAGTAATTTCTGGGACATCTTCGTTATATAAGTAAGAAATAAATCCAGATAGTTTCCACTTTTTTGTAGCATAATAATGCAGCCAAAGCCTACCCGATATTTGTGAACTTTTATAAAATGGATTGGTTTCATTAGGCTCACTTGTATAGTTGTGGCCAAAGTCAAATTCAATCGCAGTGTTATTGCCTGTTACTCGGTTAAATCTAATTTCATTTGTAAATTGATTTTCTTTTTCGATCTGTGCAAAAGATTGGAAGCATAAAAAAAGCATGCAAAATAGATGGAGCCTATTTTTATAATTTTGTATAAAAAAAAGAATATTTATCTTCTTGTAAGACATACAGAGGTTCTGATTAATAAAAATATTTGTTTTTATCAGGAGTTTCAGGTAAGCTTTATACACAAATATACCAATATTTTGGGCGAATGATTTTTTTAGCTTCTAAAAAACCTTGAATAGCTTTTCCCAATCTACAGTTGTATCTAGTAGGGGTAATCCTTTGAATTGATCTATCTGCGAAAGATCTTCTATTTTAAAAGCTTCTTGAGTTGCAAATGGAACTAGACCTTCGTTCTGTAGTTTTTCGGCCAAATACACTTGCTCATATTGACCAGGAGTAGGTATGAAAAAAGCTTTTTTATTCAATTTGACTAAATCCATAATTGTGGTATAACCTGATCGGCAAAGTACTTGCTTGCTTTCGTTAAAAGTTTGCTCTAATTGCCGGCTTTTCATGAAATTATAGTAGGTTACATTTCCTATTTGTTCTTTTTTTTGTTCAGCTTCAATGATGCCTTTTATAAAAACTATTTTTCCGTCAAAACGTTTTATTTCTTGGGTTAGATGAGCTTCCAGCATTCCGCGTTGTGGTTCAGGTCCAGATAAAATAATCATAAGGTCATACTGTTTGGGTAATGCCATTTTGTGCATTCTGCTTAGTGGTCCTAGATATTGTAGGGTTAATGTATTATTCTCTAAATGACCCAATTTTCCAGTCAAATTCAATTGTGTATTGACATCAGGAATCCAACAAGCGGTGTATTTTTTTATGATATGTTGGTGTAATTTGCTGGTAATCCATGTTGTGTTTCCAGTCATGACATTCAACTGGTGAGTGATGAAAATAGATGGAATTTTTTTATGAAAAACCCCTAAGCGGTTATCTGATATGATTCCGTCTATTTTATATTTTTTAACCCATTTTTTTACGGTGTTTTTTTCTTCGCTAATAGCTTCCAGTATTTTGGGTAAGCTTTTTATTAATTTCCATTTAAAGTTCTTGCCGTTTTTGGCATATTCAATTTGATAAGAAGGTAATTCAAGGCTTTTTAAATAGGGAAACTCTTTGCGGAGTAACTCAAGAGCAATCCCATCTGAAGCGATTATGGGAGTAAAATTGTTTTCTTGTAACGCTTTAATAATAGGAATGCAACGTGTAGCATGACCTAGTCCCCAGTTTAAGGGCGCAATCAAAATAGTTTTATTTTTAGAGTTTAAATTCATGTGTCAGTCTTACGGTTTATTTGTAAGTCTAAAGATACTTGAAGGGTTATTTTTAAATGTTTGCAAGGTATTACTAAATGATTATTTTAAACCTTAGCAGGATTATTTATTTGAAGTAATAACATCAGGCTAAAGACAAACATACAGTTTCTTTATTGCATTGAGTAAACAAAAAAGGCCTGCCAATAATGGAAAGCCTTTTGTGCGATATTCAAAAAATAACTTTATTGCTGGATATAGGTTTTATTTCCATTTGAATTAATATAGTATTTGCCTCCTTGTGGACCAGTATATACTTTTTTTCCGTTGTACTCTCCAGTTACTTTATCCTTTGTTTTTGAGACAGCTTCATTTTTTGCGCTGTTTGTTTTGTCTGTCGCTGTTTTTTTAGCGGCAGCTTTTGGATCTTCGGCTACTTTGCTTGCCTTATCCACTTTAGCTTTAGCTTCTTTGGCGTCATTTACATTCGAATTGTTGTTAACTTTAGTATTGACGCTGTTTTTTGCTCCTGTTTTAGCAGCTCCTTTTGGATCTTCGGCTACTTTGCTTGCTTTGTCTACTTTAGCTTTAGCTTCTTTGGCGTCATTTATATTCGAGTTGTTGTTAACTTTAGTATTGACGCTGTTTTTTGCTCCTGTTTTAGCGGCAGCTTTTGGATCTTCGGCTACTTTGCTTGCCTTGTCTACTTTAGCTTTAGCTTCTTTGGCGTCATTTACATTCGAATTGTTATTAGCTGTTGTATTGACATTATTTTTTACTTCTGATTTTGCTCTTTCTTTCGTTCTGCTGGTTTGACCGTAAAAAGTATTTGAAGCTATAAAGAAGAGACTTAATAACAATAATTTTTTACTCAAGCTTATCAGTTTGTTTTTTTTGTTTTCGTAACCCGAGCCTAAAAGGCGAACAGGAGAAGCAATCTGTGATTTCATAGCTATTTAGATTTTAAATTAGATTTAAATTTACTGATTTTTTTTACAACTATATTCTAATTGTTTAAAAATAAGCTCTTAACTCGATACTTCCTGTATGAATGGCATCGCTTGTTTCGCTTTTTCGACCTTGGTAAATTAAATTTAAATTCAAAAATGTAGTCAAATTAATTTGGCATAATATTCGCCAAGTCATGTTTTGTCCTTTTTGCAAACCTTCCAACATTTGATATCCTGCTGAAGAATATTCATTACCTATAAAGTCATTTTTGTATAATGAGATTTCACTATTGATATTAAATTTTGAATTACTTATATAGCTAAAATCGGTGCCAAATCGGTTTTGTTTTAAAGCATCTAAATTTCCAATTTGATTTTCTTTGTTTAGATATTCATAGAAAACATCTAAACTCACATCTTTCGAAAATAAATAACTAATCTTTGGCATATAGGAATAACCTTTGATAATATAGTTTTTTTCGGGAAAAGTTTTAGATTCGGTAGTGTTTTCTGTGGTTTTTCCAAGCATATCAAATTGCCAACTATTGTGTAATAAATGCTGATATTCCAGTTGATGAAGTTTATTATTATTTTTGGCGGTACCAATAGATAACAGATTTTGCAAATCGTTTTTGATAAAAGTATAAGTAACAGAATTGTCTTTTTTCCCTCGGTTATAAGACAAGGCATTGGAAAACGTTTTAATAAGCCCCAAAACAGCATCATCTGAAGATTGAAAGGGATTTAAGTCTAAATTCCCTTCGTTATTTTTTACTTTTCGATCCATAATAAATGAAACCTGATTGTAAAAATGTGATAAGGTTTTTTTGTAAGATTTAGCGTTTTGCCAAGTTGTTGGATTGATGATAAAGGATTGTGAAAATCTATTTTGATTGGTTTTGATATACGTTTGATTTGGTAAAAAGATGCGAGTATAAGTTGCTAAGTCTGGAAAAGGGGCAATTTCAAATTCTTCTAAATCCTTTATTCCATTGCCATTGTAATCATTCCAAGTGTATTTTCCTTGACCAGCGGGAACTTCAACATAGGTGTAATCTTGAAAAGGCATGGTTCCGGAATTGGTTTCATAACGGGTGTTGCTCTGAACCAATTTATTAAAAAATTGATCGCTATAAACTATTTTTGAGTTAAGAGAAGGTGTGTTTTCTAAAGTTGGATCTGTATAATCCAATTGTCTGTAATTGATGAAAATAGAAATGTCACGAGTTTCTGTTTTTAATAATTTGGATTGAAAATTATAACTATTTGAAGTGTTTACTCTTTGCAACAATCCGTTCTGTACGCTGTCATTTACTCTTCGGGCGTATCCTAATTGCACATAAACTTTGGTGCTGTCTCCGTGACCGCCGAATATTCCGAATTCCGAAAAGCGTTGACTAATCAGAGAATATTGTTGAGTAACTTTATTTTTTTCTTGATTGTCTTCAAAGTTAATAGTACTGCCAATCCAATTATTTTTGTGCTGATAACGGACTTGTGAAAGGTTCCTTAAGAAAGTAGAATTGTTTTGTGTATCATCACTTTTTAAATAACTGCCATTGTTTTTTATATTCCAATCTTTGAATTCAATATTAGCGTTGAGGTTATTTTTGATTCCCGAATAATTTTGAGACAGTGCTAATTTTTCAAAAGCATAGGTAATATGAGCTACCGTTGTTGAATCTGTTTTTGGAATTAAATTAAAATTAATACCAGTTGCTAATAAACTTTGATCTCCTGTTGTAGTTGAGTTTACATTCCAATCACGATAAAACTCAATGCTGTTGATTCTTTCTACAGGTTTAAAATCGGCTTGAACTGCTTGAAAATTGGCGAAAGCATCAACATTCCATTTTTTGGAATATAGTCGCTGTTTTACATTGATTTCGCCGGCTAAACCTTGATTGTTATTGTCGTCTATGGGAGAAAATAAATTTTGATCGTTGTTACTAACTGCCAATTCAAAATCTAATGCCGTTTTTTCCGAAGGATTATATTTTCCAAAAAAAGTAGCGACTTGTGATTTTAGAGGTGCCATTAATTGAATTACGGGTTCGTAATTACCTTGTGGAATTGCGTTAATTGGCGCTACATATTCGAATATTTTGTCGACGCTGGTTGGATTCGTTAAAATGTAATTTCCTTTGGCTTGACCAACTAAAGTAAACTGTACATTATATAATTCGTCATTGGGATCTGTAGAATATTCATAAATAGAACTTGTGCCGAGAATGGTTTTTTTATACTGGACTTTTTCTTCGTCATAGGTTGTAATAACGGCCGATGGTGCCACCATCAAACTCTTATCATCTCCCGCTGCTGCCAAAATTAGAGCTTGCTCGTTGGAAAGATTTTGCTGAACGGGTTGATTTTTTAAATCAGCTTCAGAATATAAGTTGGCTCCAAAACTCCATTTTTTTTCTGTGAAACTCCCGCCGTCATAAGTGATAAATCGAGAATAGTTGTTTTCAGAATATTGGTATTCGATTACAATTCGCATTTCAGAAGTAATAGGGAATTGCGGAGTAAAGACAATTTCTCCCGAATTATAATCAATGATATAATCATTTTCGGGGCCTTTCTTGACTAAAAGCCCATTGACATAAACGCGTTCCGAACCAATAATGACTAAAACATACAATTCTCCATTTTTTCCAACCAATTTATAAGGTCCTTGATTTCCTTCTTGCCCTTTAAAGTTAGTGCTGGCATAATTACCGGTCACCAGACCACCCGAGGCAAAAACAGTTGTCTTTTTGTCTTCGTCTCCAAAATTGACGGTCGCTAGTAATCCTTGTATTTTTTTGTTAAATGAAAGGAAGTGTGTTGTCTTATTGCCAATAAAAACATCGCCAGCGCGAATATTCCAAGTATCGGTAAAAAGTTCCATGAATATGTTGTCGTACTGGTTGAGTCGCTGGGAATAACTTCCTTCTTGAACAGGAATATTGGTATCTTGAATCGAAGCTCTAATGCTTACTTTTTCGGATATTTTCCCTGTGATTCGAAAGTCTAAATTCGAATTGACAACAGCGTTTTGATTGTTTCCAATAGAAACACCTCTGGAGAGACTTCCTTCAGCTACAAGACCATCAAAAGGGATGTTTTTAGTTGTTGTCGGATTTTGAATTTTATATAAATTTTGATTCGTAGCATCGTTGTCAATAATTCGACTGTTGTCGTATATGCTATATTCTTTGGTTAAAATATCGGGTAGTTTTAGATACTGAACTGTTAGAGAATCTATGGGAGAATCGTTTTTATTTTTGAATAATAGAAAGCCTTTAGGGAAGTTTACCTGGTACAAAGTACTGTCTATGACTTGATTTTTGTTGTCCAGAATTTTGAAAAAACTAGGATTAATACTCACTGATTCTATTCGGATAGTATCAAGTGTAAAAGCTACTTTTTTGGTGCTGTAAGTCGAATCTATTTCCTGAGCGTGTAGCCCAGAAAAAAATAAAATGACAAACCAAAATAGTACTTTTTTAAGCATAAATAATATAACTCTAAAGTGTCAAAAATAGTATTTATTATTTGTTTAAACTGATTTGAAATGGTATCAAAAAAACTAGATTTTTATGTTTAGCCCCGATAGTAGTGAAAATCCTTGTGTGCCGGGGTTCGATACACAAGATTGTAACGGATAGCGGGACTTTAGTTTGTTGAAAAGTCTGGTATTTCTGCTCCTAAAAAAAAATGGAAGTCGAAATAATCCGCTTCCATTTTAGTATTTAAAAGAATTAATAGTAACTTTTAACTTTGCTCTTTGTTTCCTAGCTTTCTTTAGTTACGATTTGCATCGTTTCTCTACTTACTTGTTTCAATAGAACCGTTTTGTTTTGTTCAACCGTTTGAGCAGCATTTTCATTAAAATGTCTGATTGTATATAGCGTTACGTCTTCGGTAAAATCTACTTTGAATTTTTTTGAAAGTATCGCATTCAATTCATTGAAATTGCCAAATTTATCTTCTACGCATACCGAGAAACTAATTGCTGAGTTTTGAATCAAGTTTACTTTTAGTTTAAACTGGTGAAATAAACCAAAGATTTCGCTGATGTTTTCTTCCATGATAAAAGAAAAATCGATCGAAGATAAGGATACTAATAATTGATTTCTTTTTACAATGAAACAAGGTAAATAAGGCTCTAAATCTACTCCTTTGGAAACAGCAGTTCCTTTTAGCAACGGATTGATAAAAGATTTTACGTACAACGGAATTTCTTTTTTCTGTAACGGTTGTAAAGTTTTTGGGTGAATTACTGAGGCACCATAAAAGGCAAGTTCAATAGCTTCACGATATGAAATTTGATTTAGCAAACTAGCATTTTCAAAATATCTTGGGTCGGCATTCATTACACCAGGAACATCTTTCCAGATTGTTACGCTTTCAGCATTTAAGCAATAAGCAAAAATCGCTGCCGTATAATCCGATCCTTCACGTCCTAATGTAGTTGTGAAATTGTTTTCGTCAGATCCTAAAAACCCTTGAGTAATGTTTAGGATTTTACGTTTAACATTATTGGCAATATTTTTTTGAGTTAATTCCCAATCTACTTCGGCATCACGGTAAGTTGAGTCAGTTTTTACAAAGTTTCTAACGTCTAACCATTGCGTTTGAATTCCTTTGAAAGCCATAAAATGACTTAAAACAGTAGTAGATATTAATTCCCCAAAACTTACGATTTGATCGTAAACAAAATTGTAATTAGGAGATTTATTGTGAGCTAAGAAATATTCTAAATCAGCAAATTGTGTATTTACTGCTTCGAAAACTTCATTCTTTTCATCTTCGAACAAATCTAATAAGATTTGATTGTGGTATTTTTTTACTTCTTGTACCGAAGAATTTAATTCTGGGGACTTGTCAAAATAATTTTTGATTACGTCTTCAAGAGCATTTGTTGTTTTTCCCATTGCCGAAACAATTACCAACACATCTTCATAACCCACTTGTTGCAAAACGTCATAAACGTTTTTAATTCCAGCTGCATCTTTTACAGATGCGCCTCCAAATTTGAATACCCTCATTTTAATTCAGATTTTAGATTTTTTAATTTAGATTTTACTCTAAATTGGTTCGTATTTTATTTTAATTTATTTTCTACAAAGTAGTTAACAGCGGCTTCGTCCATTTGAACAACGCGCCATTCGTCTAATATTTTGGCTCCAGATTTTTGATAAAAATCAATTGCTGGTGTATTCCAGTCCAAGACATTCCATTCAATTCTTCTTACTTTGTCTTTTTGTCCCTGTTTGATAATTTCAGAATACAAAGCATAACCTAATCCTGTGCCGCGCATAGTTTCTTTGATAACTAAATCTTCCAGATGGATTGTTTTTCCTTTCCAAGTAGAGTAGCGGTAATAATACAATGCAATGCCTACAATTTGATTTTCAACTTCGGCAACAAAAACTTCAAATAGTGGTTTGTCTCCAAAACCATCACGAACCAAATCTTCTGCTGTAATTAAAACAGCATCAGGCTCTTTTTCGAATGTAGCTAGTTCTTGAATTAGTGCCAAAACACCATTCATGTCTTCTTTTTGGCCTTTACGTATTTTCACGATTTCGTATTTTTATTGTACAATTCTATCAAAAAAAGGGCAATTAAGAACTTGTTTTTATGGAATATGTAGCAAATATACAATACTGCTAAACTATCTTAGTATTATTCTTTCCATTATCACAAAAAAACCGATATTTGTGACTTCAAATTTAACTACAACGATTTCGTAATGGAAGAAAGAAACAAAACATTAGGCGAATTTATTATTGAAAATCAGGAAGCCTTTCAGTATTCATCTGGAGAATTATCTCGGATTATCAATTCAATTCGGTTAGCAGCTAAAGTCGTTAGCTACAAAGTGAATAAAGCAGGATTAGTAGATATTGTTGGGGCTGTTGGAGAGCAAAATATTCAAGGAGAAGACCAACAAAAATTGGATGTGTATGCCAATGAGACTTTTATACAAACTTTAATCAATCGTGAAATTGTTTGTGGTATAGCTTCGGAAGAAAATGACGAATATATTACTGTTGAAGGAAGTGATAAATGTCATAATAACAAATATGTTGTTTTGATGGATCCATTGGATGGTTCTTCTAATATCGATGTAAATGTTTCTGTGGGAACTATTTTTTCAGTGTTTAGGAGAATAACACCTATAGGAACTCCTGTGACTTTGGAGGATTTTCTACAGCCAGGTGTTAATCAGGTAGCTGCTGGTTATGTGATTTATGGAACATCGACTATGCTTGTTTATACAACAGGTCATGGAGTAAACGGATTTACTTTGAATCCTGCTATTGGTACTTTTTACCTTTCGCATCCAGATATGAAATTTTCTGAAGATGGAAATATATACTCGATTAATGAGGGTAATTATGTTCACTTTCCGCAAGGTGTAAAAGACTATATTAAATATTGTCAGCTTGAAGAAGAGGAGCGTCCTTATACATCAAGATATATAGGAAGTTTGGTTTCAGATATTCATAGAAACATGATTAAGGGAGGAATTTATATTTATCCTACAAGTTCTAAGGCTCCAAAAGGAAAATTACGTTTATTGTACGAATGCAACCCAATGGCTTTTATTGTTGAACAAGCAGGAGGGAAAGCTTCTGATGGGTTTAATAGAATAATGGAAATTCAACCAAAAGAATTACATGAAAGAGCGCCTTTCTTTTGCGGTAGCTTAAACATGGTTGAAAAAGCTGAGGACTTTATGCATAAAGCTAAATTGAGTAAATATTAAGGCAATACCAACCAAAAAACAACCAAAAAAAAGCTCCCATTTTTGGGAGCTTTTTTTATTTATACATATTCTTCATTTCATATAGGAAAGTTTCTTCATCAACTTCTAAGTCTACTAATTTTAGTGCTTTGTCTACTATATAATTGACATTGCTAGGAGTAAAACCTAAGGCTAAACCAAACTTAACCATTAAGTGTTCTTGTAAATCTCCCAATTGATGATCCCTATGTACAATTCGGGCTAGTTTATAAAGTGCTTCGAGTCTGTCAACATATAAGTACGGGGCATTGATTTCATGTTTATTGGGGTTGGCTAAAATTTCTTCATATTCTTCTTTAGAAATTTGAAGTGCTACAGCTAATTTATCCAAAAAATTTTGTTCACGCTCTGTAATATTGCCGTCTGCATGGGCTATACGGACAATGGCTGAAAAATGACCTCGATTCTTTTGGATGTTTTCACTGTTGAATAAGTCTGAAAAAGGCATAATGTTTAGGATTTAAGGTTTGACATAAAGTTAGTTCTTTTTTAAGTACTAATTTTACATTTTAGACGTTTTTTAACATGAAGGATGTGTGTTTTTGTTTTTTTGATTAATGATTTTTTAATCAAATATTCCATTTTCAAAATTAATCGTAAGTTTACGTCCCCTTATCATTTTAATTCATTTTAGCAATGTCAGAATTTTTAATTTACTTTCAAATTGGTCTGAAACATGTATTAAATATATATGCTTATGATCATGTTTTATTTTTAATTGCGTTATCTGTTCCATTTTCATTTAATGATTGGAAAAGAATCTTGCTTTTAGTAACCGTATTTACTTTAGGTCATACTACAGCATTGTTTCTTTCGGTTTTTGGAATAATTGCTGTCAAAGTAAATGTGGTCGAATTATTGATTCCAATTACAATTCTGATAACCGCTTTCTATAATTTATTTACAGCTGGTAAAAACAGTAAAAATGATAGTGTCAATCTGGTTTTTATTATCACTTTATTCTTTGGTATTATTCATGGATTAGGGTTCTCAAATTATTTTAAAAGTATATTGGCAGGAAGTAATATGTCAAAATTGTTGCCTATGAGCGAATTTGCATTAGGAATAGAAGCGGCTCAAATAACGGTGGTTATTGTAGTTTTGATTTTGTCATATATCGTGCAAACTGTTTTTCGTTTTTCAAAACGCGATTGGGCATTGGTAATGTCAGCGTTTATAATTGGGGTGGTTTTGCCTATGATTTTAGAAAACGAAATTTGGAAAAGATAATATAATGGAAAAAAATAAATTGAATAAATACGATAAAGCATATTTAAGAATGGCCACCGAGTGGGGTTTATTGTCCTATTGCACCAGAAAACAAGTAGGTGCCATTATTGTAAAAGACCGAATGATTATTTCTGATGGTTACAATGGAACGCCATCTGGTTTTGAAAATCGTTGTGAAGATGAAAATGGTTTGACACGCTGGGATGTTTTACATGCCGAGGCCAATGCCATATTAAAAGTAGCAAGATCTACTCAGTCCTGCGAAGGAGCTACTTTGTATATCACGCTTTCCCCTTGTAAAGATTGTAGCAAACTCATTCATCAATCTGGAATAAAAAGAGTGGTGTATCATAATGGGTATCGCGATGATTCTGGATTGCAATTTTTAATTAAGGCAGGAATAGAAGTAGCGCACATTCCCGTCTTAGAAGACGAAGAAAATGAAATTTGATAATAAATATTTACCCATAGTTATTGGATGTATTTTTGCACTTGGAATTTTTATAGGTAGTCTTTCTGGCTCGCCGTCTTCTAAATCTTTTATTAGTAAAAAAAATACCAAAGAAAAGCTTGATAAACTGATTGATTTCATCGACAATGAATATGTTGATGATGTCAATACTGATTCAATAGTAAGCTTTACTGTTGATAATATTTTAGCAAAGTTAGATCCACATTCTGTATATATTCCACCACAAGAACAATCTGAAATTGCCGAAACTATGAAAGGTGATTTTGTGGGTATTGGTATTAATTTTTACATGTTTAAAGATTCTGTTGCTGTTATAACTCCTCTAAAAAATGGACCTTCGGCTAAAGCAGGAATAAAAGCAGGAGATCGTATTTTATTTGCAGATAAAACGAAATTATTTGGGCGAAAATTGCCAAATGACAGTTTGTATGCTAAGCTAAAAGGAGAAGTTGGCTCTCAAATAGAATTGACAGTTTACCGCAAATCGGAAAACAAAAAATTGAAAATCAAACTCAAACGGGATATTATTCCGTTGAAAAGTGTTGATGTTGCGATACGATTAAATGCAACTACTGGTTATGTCAAAATTAATCGTTTTGCCGAAACTACTTATGCTGAATTTCAAACCGCTTTGGCTACTTTGAAAAAACAAGGCGTAAAATCTCTTGTAATCGACGTTCGTGATAATGGTGGAGGTTATATGGAAGAAGCAATTGGTATTGCCGATGAGTTTTTGAAAGACAATACGTTGATTGTTTTTACCAAAAGTGCAAAAGAAGCAACCGAAGAAATGTATGCTACTGAAAAAGGCAGTTTTGAAACTGGTAAGGTATTTGTTTTGATTAATGAAAATAGTGCTTCGGCTAGTGAGATTTTAGCGGGAGCAATACAGGATAATGATCGTGGTACGATTGTAGGAAGACGTTCTTTTGGTAAAGGTTTGGTTCAGCGTGAAATGGATTTTAATGATGGTTCAGCGGTCCGACTTACAATTGCCAGATATTATACGCCGACAGGTAGATCAATTCAAAAACCGTATGCCAAAGGGAATGAAGAGTATTTTAAAGAATCAGAATCTCGCTTTTTACACGGAGAATTGTATAAAAAAGATAGTATAAAAGTAGTCGATTCCTTGAAGTTTAAAACTAAAAAAGGAAAAATCGTTTATGGAGGCGGAGGGATTGTTCCTGATGTTTTTGTGCCTTTGGAAGCTGAACATGGAGCTGAAAATATCTCGTATTTATTGCAATCTGGAATTGTAGGTCATTTTGTTTTCGAACAATTAGATAAAAACAGAAATGCTTTCGCAAAAGAAACTTTTGATCAATTTCGAACTAAAATCAATGGATCTGATTTGTATTTTAATGCTTTTCAAAAATATCTTACTCAAAATGGACTAGAGATTGCTTTGAAGAATTATAAAGTTTTAGTCAAAAGATATGTCAATGCTGAATTTGCGCGACAATTGTACGGTGATATTTATTATTATCAAATGATTTTGAAAGATGATGCAATGATAAAAGCAGTTTTGAATTTAAAGCAGTAAAAAAATAAATATGAAAAATATACTTCGATTTTCGGCAATTTTAATGCTTCTGGTTTTTTTAATTTCTTGTGCTTGTATAAAAAATAAAAATACAATCTCAGGAAAAGTAATAGCTGTTGAGTTTGGAAAAGACGGTTATACAGCAAAAATTAACTCGGATAAAAATGAAGTTTATTTTGCAATAATTAGTATCGTAAATGTTGGCGGTCCTCAAAATTACAAACTACTTAAAGAAGGGGAAGAAGTTTCGCTAAAAGGAGAAATCTGGAAAACCGAAACCGAAAATCATATAAAAGTTAAAGAGATAATTGCGATTAAGTAAAATTAATCTATCGAATACTATCGTGAGAATGAGTTTGTGTGCCTTCATTCCATAAAGTAAGTAAATCGGTAGCAACAGCGGCACCACTTCCTGCGGCAATCGCCAATTGACTTCTCCATCCAGCAAGAGTTCCTATTACATAAATACCATCGGTTACTTTATGGTCAATGTTCTTAAGTTGGATTCTTTGTTTTTCGGGTAAAGCTTTTTTGTGAGGCTCAACATATTGCATCAAACCTTCGATGGCAAATGTATTAGCAGAACCAATTCCAATTACAACGTTACAGGTTTTGTAAGAGTCTTTGTTGGTAATAACAGTAAATTCTGGGTAGCTTCCTTCGATTTTTAATACTTTTTCTTCAGGAATTTGTGTGATATGAGGGTAGCTTTGGGATAAATTAGCAGTGCTTTCGATTAGTAAATCGGAGCCTAATTTCCCTGGAGCAATTCCATAAGCATTGTTGAAAAGTGCTTCTTGTAGTGCTGAAGTCTTTTGATGAGTAAAGATTCCAATTCTTTTATTCGTAACAAACGCTTTGTTTTTGGCAGAGCCTAATACCAATGCACATGACATTCCTGAAACGCCTCCGCCTATAATTAATACGTCAAACATTGTTATGCGTTATCGTTCATTTTTTCAACTATTTTTTTAGACATTCTAAAAATTAGAAGAATTAATACAGCACAAAATGAAGCGACTACACCAACAAGGGCTATTACACTATCTCCTTTAAATGGATTTTGAAAATCAATCAAAGTGATGTTAAAAACAAGAAGTGAAACGGCTAAAAGCACTAAGATGTTAGTGAAAATTTTCATAGTTGAGTTTATTTGCTTTTATGGGTAATTTTTTAATCAATAAATCGTTTTTTTGATACGGTTAGATATTAAGTAATCATTACCATTAAAATATTAGTGGGTAAATGTATTAATTTTTATTTTAGAGAAACAAACCTTTAACATTCGCAGCAAATAATTTAACAGCTATTGCTAAAAGAACAACACCAAAAGTCTTACGAATCACTCCAAGTCCGTTCTTTCCTAGCATTTTCTCGATTTTACCCGATGATTTCAAAACAATGTATACGAGTATTATATTTAGTACAATGGCAATGACAATATTTAGTGTATGAAATTGTGAACGTAAAGAGAGTAAAGTCGTCATAGTACCCGCACCTGCAATAAGTGGAAAAGCTAGTGGAACTATCGAAGCCGAACTAGCTTCCTCGTCTCGATAAAGGTGAATTCCTAAAATCATTTCCAATGCTAAAAAGAATAATACAAATGATCCTGCTACAGCAAATGAGTGAACGTCGATTCCTATGAGTCCCAAGAATTCTTCTCCTATAAATAAAAAAAGAATCATAATCAATCCTGCAACTATAGCTGCTTTTTCTGATTCGATATGACCATGTTTTGCTCGCAACCCAACGATGATTGGAATGGAACCTACAATATCAATTACAGCAAAAAGAACCATGCTTACGGTTATTATCTCCTTTAGATTGAAATTCATCATAGTATTAAAATTTTTAATGAATAATTAAGTAAGAATCATTTAGACTTTCAAAAATACGGATATATTTTTCATCTTAAGAGTTGTATTGTTAAATCGTCAGTTTTTGTTTTATTAAATAATGCTCAGATAATTAATAGGTTACTGTTGTAAGTGATAAAGTGAATTTGTTATTTATGTAAGTAAAATTGTTGCAATGTGTTAATTTGTTTTGTTTAAAGGCGTAAGTTTAAATGGATGTTTTTATTTCCTGAATCTTTAGTTACCTTTGCAAAATGTTTCAACTAGGAAAAACCATCGTCTCGGAGGATATACTCGAAAAAGAATTTGTTTGTAATTTATCAGCTTGCAAAGGGGCTTGTTGCGTCGATGGCGATGCTGGCGCTCCATTGAGTTTAGAGGAAACAAAGATATTGGAAGAGATATATCCTAAAGTAAAACCATTTTTAAGAAAACAAGGAATTGAGGCTATCGAAGCGCAAGGAACTTGGGTAAATGGAACTGATGGCGACCTTGAAACACCACTAATTGATAATAAAGACTGCGCTTACGTAATCTTTGATGGGAAAACGGCGCTTTGTGGAATAGAGCAAGCCTATAACCAAGGAATAGTTGACTGGAAAAAACCTGTTTCTTGTCATTTATACCCAATCCGAGTAAAAGATTTTACCGAATTTGCAGCAGTTAATTATGATAAATGGGATATCTGCGATGCAGCCTGTTCTTTAGGGCAAGAACTCGAAGTTCCGGTTTATAAATTTGTCAAAGAAGCACTTGTTCGTCGCTTTGGAAACGACTGGTATTTGGAGCTTGAAAAAGTTGCCGAAGACTTAAAAAAAGGCCTGTAAGAGCAACTCTTAAATTTACCATATTTCTTTTAAATCTCATTGTTTAATGGGTATCTACATCGTTTTATTAGGTATAATTATTTGATAATCAATAAAATAAAATTTGAATGAAAAATACTATAATTTTATTTCATTGTTAAAAACTAAGAGGTATTGTGAATAAGTTTGGCTTTTAATAACCGCATTATTTCACAATCTTTGTAATTCAATTTTCGCATTCATTTTCATTATAAAACATCAAAATAAACATCCAAATCAAATGTCTAAAATAGAACCAATTTTACAAGAAAACAAGAATCGATTTGTAATTTTCCCTATCAAACACCAAGATATTTGGGAGTTTTATAAATCAATGGAAGCTAGTTTTTGGACTGCTGAAGAAATTGATTTATCTCAAGATTTAAATGACTGGAATAATAAGTTAAGTGATGATGAGCGTTATTTTATAAAACACATCTTGGCGTTTTTTGCAGCTTCTGATGGAATTGTAAATGAAAATTTGGCTGAAAATTTTGTGAATGAAGTGCAATATGCTGAAGCGAAATTTTTCTATGGTTTCCAGATTATGATGGAAAACATTCATAGCGAAACCTATTCTCTTTTGATTGATACTTATGTAAAAGATGAAGCTGAAAAAGCAGAATTGTTTAATGCTCTAGATGTTTTTCCTGCTATTAGAAAGAAAGCAGATTGGGCATTAAAATGGATTGAATCAGATTCTTTTGCTGAAAGATTAATTGCTTTTGCAGCAGTAGAAGGAATTTTCTTTTCAGGAGCATTTTGTTCTATTTATTGGTTGAAAAAACGTGGATTAATGCCAGGTTTAACATTTTCAAATGAGTTGATTTCCCGTGATGAAGGTGTTCACTGTGATTTTGCGGTACACTTACATAATCACCATTTGATTAATAAAGTGCCAAAAGAAAGAATTAGAAGTATCATTGTTGATGCTTTGAATATAGAAAGAGAATTTATCACCGAGTCGCTTCCTGTAAGTTTGATTGGGATGAATGCTGGTTTAATGACACAATATCTAGAATTTGTAGCCGACAGGTTATTAGTAGAATTGGGTTGTGATAGAGAATACAATGTTTCAAATCCATTCGATTTTATGGATATGATTTCACTTCAAGGGAAAACTAATTTCTTCGAGAAAAAAGTTGCTGAATATCAAAAATCAGGAGTTAAAGTTTCTGAAGGCGATTCCCAAAAAATAAGTTTTGACGCGGATTTTTAAAATACAGTTAAAATAAAACAAGTAAAGAATAGTTATATTAAGTAGTTTGTCAGATTTCCCCCAAATCTAAAAAGCTAAGTTGATTCAGCCCGATTCATTTCGGGATATATGACGGCGTTTTGTTTCATTTCATTTTATGCGATGAAACAAAGTATCGAAGTACGTTATGGATTGACGCTGAGTAAAAAAAGTGAATTATGAATCCCTACTGTTCGTAATTCATAATTCATTCACAAATAAATATCATAGAGTATGTACGTAGTAAAAAGAGACGGCCACAAAGAGCCTGTAATGTTTGACAAAATTACAGAGAGAATTAAAAAGTTGTGTTATGGCTTGAATGAATTGGTAGATCCAGTTAAAGTAGCTATGCGAGTTATTGAAGGTTTATATGATGGAGTTTCTACATCTGAGCTAGACAATCTTGCTGCAGAAACTGCTGCTTCTATGACAATTGCTCACCCGGATTACGCACAATTGGCTGCTCGTATTGCGATATCAAATCTACATTCAAATACTAAAAAATCATTCTCGGAAACGATGAATGAAATGTATCATTATATCAATCCAAGAACCAACCAGGAATCACCTTTATTAGCCGAAGAGGTTCATAAAGTAATCATGGATAATGCGGCATTTTTGGATTCTCATATTATTTACACAAGAGATTTTAACTACGATTATTTCGGTTTCAAAACCTTGGAAAGGTCGTATTTATTGAAAATAAACGGTAAAATCGTAGAGCGTCCACAACACATGTTGATGCGTGTCGCTGTTGGGATTCACTTAGACGATTTAAAATCGGTGATGGAGACTTATGACTTAATGTCTAAAAAGTATTTCACTCACGCAACTCCAACTTTGTTCAATGCTGGTACTCCAAAACCTCAAATGTCTTCTTGTTTCCTTTTGGCAATGCAGGATGACAGTATTGACGGTATTTATGATACTTTAAAACAAACAGCAAAAATCTCGCAATCAGCGGGTGGGGTAGGACTTTCTATTCACAATGTTCGCGCAACGGGTTCTTATATTCGTGGTACAAACGGTACTTCAAACGGAATTGTGCCAATGTTGAGAGTCTTCAACGATACCGCTCGTTATGTAGATCAAGGAGGAGGAAAAAGAAAAGGAAGTTTTGCAATTTACATCGAAACTTGGCATGCCGATATCTTCGACTTCTTAGATTTGAAAAAGAATACCGGTAAAGAAGAAATGCGTGCAAGAGATTTATTCTTCGCAATGTGGACTTCAGATTTATTCATGAAACGTGTTCAGGAAGATTCTACTTGGACTTTGATGTGTCCTAACGAATGTCCAGGTTTGTATGATGTGTATGGAGAAGAATTCGAAGCTTTATATACTGATTATGAATTTAGAGGAAAAGGTAGAAAAACTATCAAAGCTCGTGAATTATGGGAAAAAATTCTAGAATCTCAAATCGAGACTGGAACTCCTTATATGTTGTATAAAGATGCGGCTAACAGAAAATCAAACCAAAAAAATCTAGGTACCATTCGCTCTTCGAATTTATGTACTGAGATTATGGAATTTACTTCAAGTGATGAGGTAGCTGTTTGTAATTTGGCGTCTATTTCGTTGCCAATGTTTGTTGAAAACGGAGCATTCAATCACCAATTATTATACGATGTTGCCAAACGTGTGACTCGTAACTTGAACAGAGTAATCGACAGAAATTACTATCCTGTAAAAGAAGCTGAAAACTCCAATTTGCGTCACAGACCAATCGGTCTTGGAGTACAGGGATTAGCTGATGCTTTTATCATGTTGCGTTTACCTTTTACAAGTGATGAAGCTAAAACATTAAACCAAGAAATATTCGAAACACTTTACTTCGCAGCTTGTACCGCCTCTATGGAAATGGCAATTGAAGAAGGGCCTTATTCTACTTTCAAAGGTTCTCCAATGTCAAATGGAGAATTCCAACACAATTTGTGGGGAATGAAAGACGAAGAATTATCAGGAAGATGGGATTGGGCTTCGCTTAGAAAAGAAGTGGTTAAAAACGGTGTTCGTAACTCGTTATTAGTTGCGCCAATGCCAACAGCTTCAACTTCTCAAATTTTAGGTAACAACGAAGCATTCGAACCATATACTTCGAATATCTATACAAGACGTGTGTTGTCTGGTGAATTCATTGTAGTGAATAAACATTTACTACATGACTTGGTAAGACTTGGATTATGGAATGAGAACTTGAAACAAGAAATCATGCGTCAAAACGGATCGGTTCAAAATATTGATATCATTCCGCAAGACTTGAAAGAATTGTACAAAACTGTTTGGGAAATGTCTATGAAAGATATTATCGATATGTCCCGTCAAAGAGGATATTTTGTAGATCAGTCACAATCATTGAACTTGTTTATGCAAGATGCCAATTATTCTAAATTGACTTCTATGCACTTCTACGCTTGGCAATCTGGTTTGAAAACTGGAATGTACTACTTGAGAACAAAAGCGGCTGTTGATGCGATTAAATTCACATTAAACAATGATAAAAAAGAGGAAGTAATTCCAGATTCTAAACAACAAGCAAGAGTTCTTGAAGCTGTTGAGGTGGAAGCTCAAATGACTCCCGAAGAATACAGAGCAATGATTGAATTAGCTAAAAATGCTGGTCCAGATGAATGCGAAATGTGTGGGTCTTAATTAGGATGAAAGAACAAAGAATATAGAGAACAGCTGTCAATTATGATGGCTGTTTTTTTTTGGAGCTATTTCCCGCTTTTTGTTTCAATCTTTTTTTCGGCGAAAAGCCTCAAAAAAGGATTTCCACTACAATCGGGGCTAGGGAGTTATTGATTCATAATTAATTTTGTTTAAATTTGTGTATTCAATACTAATGCAATGAGTTATGGAAATTAAAAATTTGTCTAAATACAGCAATGCTGAAAAAATTGTTCTTGCCGAGCAATTATGGGACAGTGTTTCTAAAAATGATTTAGAAATTTCTGATGATGTGAAAAGAGAATTAGATATTCGAATAAAAAATTTGGAAGAAGGGAAAACGGAATTATATACTTGGGATGAGGTTAAAAACCATTTAAAAAGTATTCGATAGTGTATAAAATTCATTTCGTAAAAGAAGCGTTATTTGATATTGAAGATATTGTTCTTTGGTATGAAGAACAAAGAATAGGGCTTTCTTATGATTTTGAACTTTGTCTAGAAGCAGGAATTGATACTATTTTGAGAAATCCAGATGTATTTCAAAAAAGATATAAAAATATAAAGGTTAGATTTATTTCACGGTTCCCTTATGGGATTCATTATAGATTTGATAAGGGCGAAATTATTGTTATTGGCGTTTTTCATACCTCGCGTTCTCCTAAAAACTGGTCTAAAAGATTGGGATTATAAAATACAAACCCTAGTAAATCAAAATCTACTAGGGTTTTTTAATTGTAAATTATTCAAAATAATTAGAAAAAAACTCGTTACTTTCTCTCCCCAATCTGCTGTCTCCACATCGCATAATACAAGCCTTTTTCATCCAATAAATCTTGATGTTTGCCTTGTTCAATAATTTGTCCTTGTTCCAAAACAAATATCTTATCAGCGTGCATAATGGTCGATAAACGATGCGCAATCAAAACCGTAATTTGGTCTTGCTTAGACGATATGCTTCGAATGGTTTTGGTGATTTCTTCTTCGGTAATCGAATCCAATGCTGATGTTGCTTCGTCAAAAAGCAGTAAATGCGGATTTCTTAGCAATGCTCTGGCAATTGATAAACGTTGTTTCTCTCCTCCCGATACTTTAATACCGCCTTCACCAATAGTGGTGTATATTCCGTTCTCGGCACGAGCCAGTAAATTTTGGCAGGCCGATTTTTGTAAAACATCATTAATTTCTTCGTCGGTAGCATTTGGCTTTACGAACAGTAAATTGTCTTTTATTGTTCCCGAGAATAATTGCGCATCTTGGGTTACAAAACCTAATTGCTGTCTCAACTCGGTAAGGTCAATATCTTTGGCATTTTTCTCATTATAAAAAATAGCGCCTTCAGCAGGATTGTACAGTCCGACAAGCATTTTGACCAAAGTCGTTTTTCCGCTTCCTGACGGACCAACAAAAGCAATGGTTTCGCCAGCTTTTGCATCAAAAGAAATATTTTTTACGGCATAGGAACTGGCAGTTTGGTGTTTGAACGAAATATTCTCAAAACGCAAATGATTGATAGCGCCAATAGTTTTAGGATTTACTGGTGTTTCTTCACTTTTGGAATTCATTAAATCAGCAAAATTATCCATCGAAGCTTTCGTTTCATTATAAGTTGCAATCACATTACCAAGTTCCTGCAGTGGATTAAACAAAAAGAATGAAAAGAACATCAAAGTAATCAAATCTCCAGGTTTGATGATGTCATGAAAAATGAACATATAAAGTGCAAAAACTAAAGTGGTTCGCATAAAATGAACCGTTGTTCCTTGTATGAAACTCAACGAACGGATGAAGCGTACTTTTTTGAGTTCTAATCCAAGGATTTTAATGGTTGTTGCGTTTAATCTGTTGACTTCTTGTTGGGTTAATCCAAGGCTTTTTACAAGTTCAATATTTCGTAGGGATTCGGTTGTAGCCCCTGCCAATGCGGTTGTTTCGCCTAAAATTTCTCTGGATACTTTCTTGATTCTTTTACCTAAAAACGAACTGATAAAAGCGATTACTGGAACGGTTGCCAGAAATATAGGTCCCAAAAGCCAATGAATACTAATTGCATAAACCACGACAAATACGATACCAACTATTGATTGAAAAATCAATGAAATAGATAAAGTAATAAATTTTTCACAGTCAATTTTTACTTTCTGAAGTTTGCCTAAAGTCTCACCGCTTCGTTGGTCTTCAAAATCTTGAAAAGGCAATTGTAGTGCTTTTTGAATTCCATCCGTGTACATTTGCGCACCTGTTCGCTGAATGATGATGTTGGTATAATAATCCTGAAAGTTTTTGGCAATTCTGGAAACCATTGCTGCGCCAAGAGATAATGCCAGCCAACCAATAACTGCTTTGGTAAAGCTAAGCTGATTGTGATTGAAGTTAGCTACACCGACCCCACATTCGTTAAGCAGTTTACCAATAATTATAGAATCGAATAACGAAAAACATTGATTTATTGTGGCCAAAAATAACGCTATGTATAAAAGCGTTTTATGGGTTTTGATGTAGGTATATAAAATTTTCATAGAGAATGTTTTAAAGGAAATAATTCAAATCTAAAATTAGTAGATGAAGTAGTGTTGGTGCAAATTTAGAAAATATATCGAAATATTTCGATGTATTAAAAATATATTTTTATCTTTGCCTCATGATTACAAGTTTAAACATAAAACAAGTCGAAAAAATCTCAAAAGCTTTGGGCGATCCTTATCGTTTAAAGATTATGAAGATTGTCAGCAATAGCGAAAGCTGTGTGCAATGCTGTGATGTTTCGGCTGAGTTTAATCTGGCCCAATCTACTATGTCGCATCATATAAAGCAACTTATAGAAGCTGATTTATTGATTGCAGATAAAGAAGGACGTAATTTGAAATTTGTCGTTAACAAAGAAGTTTGCACTGCTTATGCAGACTATATTAACAGTTTAGTGCTTTAGCTTTTTTTTAATCAAAAACATCGAAATATTTAGATATTTAAATACTTAAAATAATCAAACTATAAATAATGAAAAAATTACAAAACAAAGTAGCCGTAATTACAGGAGGTAACAGCGGAATAGGATTAGCAACAGCAAAATTATTTGCAGAACAAGGTGCAAAAGTGGCGATAACAGGCCGTAATAAAAAGACAATTGACGAAGCAGTTTTCGAAATAGGGAACGCTTCGATTGGATTGGTAAGCGATGTTTCGGACATAAATAACATTGATAGAACTTACGGAAATATTAAAGATACTTTTGGAAAAATAGATGTATTGGTAGTAAATGCTGGCGTATTCATTGCTGCACCTTTAGCCGATTACACAGAAGAAATGTTTGACCAAACCAGCGATATTAATTTCAAAGGAGTTTTCTTTACGATTCAAAAAGCATTACCACATCTAAATGATGGTGCTTCGATTATCATTACCGCATCTACGGTTGCTCATAAGGGGTTTGCTACAACGGCAGCTTATTCAGCATCGAAAGCAGCGGTTCGCTCATTGGCAAGAACGTTATCTGCCGAATTATTGGATAGAAATATTCGTGTAAATGTGCTTTCTCCTGGCCCAATTGATACACCAATTTTTTCAAGAGGCGGTGCTTCCGAAGAAGAAGCCAACGGAACAAAAGCACATTTCGCATCAGGAATTCCTGCAAAACGTTTGGGAACTTCAGAAGAAATGGCGGCAGGATTTCTTTATCTAGCTTCCGATGATTCTAAA
Source organism: Flavobacterium sp. WC2509 (assembly GCF_052683105.1). Classification (NCBI taxonomy): domain Bacteria; kingdom Pseudomonadati; phylum Bacteroidota; class Flavobacteriia; order Flavobacteriales; family Flavobacteriaceae; genus Flavobacterium; species Flavobacterium sp. WC2509. Next base: position 2,632,103 of record NZ_JBQZFG010000001.1, read on the forward strand.
TTTATGATTGGTGGCGAACTATTATTGGATGGTGGAGCAGCGACATTATAATTATTAATTCAAAATAAATGTAAAAGGCTTCATCACGAAGCCTTTTTTTGTAAATAACCATCAAGTAATGATTGCAAATGAATGATGAGCTCTAACTGCAATACACTTCCTTAATGGTTTTTGAAATAAATATTAAACTGTTTCTAAATGAGTAGCAGCAACACGCATTTTTTTAGCCGCATTTACCATCTCGATTAACGCTTTTTTGGTTTCATCCCAATGACGCGTTTTTAAACCACAATCAGGATTTACCCATAATTGATTCGCTGGAATAACAGCTGCTGCTTTTTCAAGCAAGTGAACCATTTCTTCGTTGGAAGGAACACGTGGCGAGTGAATATCATAAACACCAGGGCCTATTTCGTTTGGAAATTTAAAATCGGCAAAAGCATCCAGTAATTCCATTTGCGAACGCGAACATTCAATGGTGATTACGTCGGCATCCATATCGGCAATGTTCTGAATAATATCATTGAATTCGCTGTAACACATGTGGGTGTGAATTTGAGTGTCATCAGCAACACCGCTGGCCGAACTTCTAAAGGCTTTAATTGCCCAATCTAGATAATCAGCCCATTCTTCTTTTCGCAAAGGCAGTCCTTCGCGAATGGCTGGCTCATCAATTTGAATGATTTTGATTCCTGCTTTTTCTAAATCAACAACTTCATCACGAATTGCCAAAGCAATTTGAGTACAAGTTTCAGAACGAGGCTGATCATTACGGACAAAAGACCATTGCAAGATAGTTACTGGTCCGGTAAGCATTCCTTTTACCCATTTTGGAGTCAATGATTGAGCAAATTCAGCCCATTTTACAGTCATAGGCGTTGGACGAGAAACATCACCATAAATAACTGGAGGTTTTACACAACGGCTACCATAACTTTGTACCCAACCATTTTTAGTAAAGGTAAATCCATCCAATTGTTCACCAAAATATTCCACCATATCATTACGCTCAAATTCTCCGTGAACCAAAACGTCAATTCCTGATTCTTCTTGAAAACGAATGGTTTCTTCCGTTTCTTTTTCAAGTAAAGCATCATATTCGGTTTGAGTTAATTCGCCTTTTTTGAATTTAGCTCTCCAGCTTCTTACTTCAGGTGTTTGTGGAAACGAACCAATAGTAGTAGTAGGAAATAATGGTAACTGTAAAGCTTCGGCTTGTTTTATGCGACGAGTAGCAAAAGCGTTTTGACGTTGGTCATCTCCAGTTTTAATTCCTTTAACTCGGTTTTTGACCGCTTCGTTATGAATTAATTTCGAGGTTTTACGGTCTTGATTGGCTAAGGTGTTTTCTGCCAATTCGATGGAATAATCATGGTCAATTTCATTAGAAGCCAATTGTTTCAATAAAGTAACTTCTTTAATTTTTTGTTTTGCAAAAGCCAACCATTGTTTAATCTCTGGAGTCAATGTTGCATCATTAGTCTCTAAATCCAAATCGCAAGGAGAGTGAATTAAAGAACAAGAAGGTGCAACTAAAATTCGATTTTCTCCCAAAGCAGTCACCGCTTTTTCGATAATAGCTAATGACTTTTTGAAATCATTTTTCCAAATATTTCTTCCATCAACAACTCCTAAAGATAGATTGACATTGCTTGCCAATTTTCCCGAGTCTAAAATATCATCCAATTGCAAAGAACAACGTACTAAATCCAAATGAAAAGTATCAACTGGCAAAGCCAAAGCTGTATCGATATTTTCTCCAAAACAATCAAAATAATTGGCTAATATTATTTTTAAAGAAGGAAATTTGTTGTTGATTTCATTGTAAACATAAGTAATCGCTTCACGCTCATTGTTAGTCAAGTTTAAAGCTAAAAAAGGTTCGTCTAATTGAACATAAGTTGCACCTTCAGCTTCTAGTTTTTGTAAAATTTCAAAATAAACTGGAAGTAAATTGTGAATAAGATCTATTCTATGAAAACCTTCTTCTTTTTCTTTTCCAAGTAATAAATACGAAACTGGTCCAATAAGTACTGGCTTAGTTATGATTCCAAGGTTTTTAGCTTCAATAAACTCAGCTATTGCTTTGGTAGAAAACAATTCAAACTTTTGATTTTTGGTAAACTCAGGAACAATATAATGATAGTTGGTATCAAACCATTTAGTCATTTCCATTGCCACTACATCTTGTCCGTTTTTTTGCGCTCCACGAGCCATAGCAAAATACAAATCAAGTGAATTGTTTGTTCTGGCAAATTCAGTGTAGCGTTCAGGAATTGCACCAAGAGTAAGCGTCAGATCCAATACTTGGTCATAGAGTGAAAAATCATTTGAAGGAATCAAATCAATACCATTTTCGGCTTGTAATTTCCAGTTTTGTGTTCTAATTGCGGAACCTGCAGCTAGTAATTCTTCGGCGGAGATTTTTCCAGACCAGTACAATTCATTCGCTTTTTTTAATTCTCTGTTGCTGCCAATTCTTGGGTAACCTAAGTTATTTGTTTTCATTTTATGTCAGTATTTATTGCTGAACAAATGTATAATAATGGTGTTTTGTATTTAAATAATTGCTTTAATAAACCAAAATGAACTAATTTAGATTGTTATTTTAGTTTTTTATCCTGAATTAAATTGTAAAAAGAACCTTAAACAGTAATTATTCCTATGGAAAATATAGATGCAACCGATTTGGCTATTCTAAATCAGCTACAAAACAACTCAAATATTAATATAAAAGAGTTAGCAAGCAGGATAAACTTAACTCCAACTCCTGTTTATGAAAGAATTAAGCGTTTGGAGCGAGATGGTTATATCATGAAATATGTTGCTTTATTAGATAAGCAAAAATTAAAAAGAGGGATGACCGTTTTTTGTAATGTTCGATTAAAAGAACACGCCAAAAACGTTGGAGCCAACTTTGTAAAAGACATTGTGGCGCTTCCAGAAATCATAGAATGCTACAACATCGCCGGAGATTATGATTTTATGTTGAAAATCCTGGTCGAAGATATGTCCAGTTATCAGGATTTTGTGATGAATAAATTGTCCACTATCGAGAATATCGGGAATACCCAAAGTGTCTTTGTTATGGGGGAAATAAAGCATAGTACAGCATTGGCTATTTAATGAAATAGAAATAATTTGGGCGTGACCCCATTGAGAAAAGGGGCTTACTTATAGTGGCGCTTATACAGCCCCTTTCCTCAATGGGGTCGGGCTATCCATGCTACTTCGGTAGCTTATTCCTATCCCTCACGCGCGAGCAACTAACCGCCTTGTAAAGTAATTTAGTTAGATGGAAATCTTAAAATAAAATGTATTTTTGGTTGTTTTAAATCTAAAATCAAAATCCATTAAATCTTCAATCAAAATATCACAATGAACTGGGAACAATTATTATCACTAAAAAGGCAAGGAGACAAAGGGAAAAGATTACGAATCGAGCAAGATGATACCCGTTTAGGTTTCGAAGTAGATTACGACCGAATCATATTCTCTTCTGCTTTTAGAAGTTTACAGGACAAAACACAAGTGATTCCGCTTTCAAAAACCGATTTTGTTCATACTCGTCTAACCCACAGTTTGGAGGTTTCCGTTGTTGGACGCTCATTGGGTAGACTGGTTGGAAAAAAAATCATCGAAAAATATCTACATTTAAAAGAAGTTCATGGCTATCAAATGAATGATTTTGGAGCTATTGTGGCGGCGGCATCTTTGGCTCATGACATTGGGAATCCGCCTTTTGGACACTCTGGCGAAAAAGCTATTGGCGAATATTTTTCGATTGGAAAAGGATTGCAGTACAAAGAACAATTATCTGCCAAAGAATGGCAAGATTTAATAGATTTTGAAGGGAATGCTAATGGATTTTCAGTTTTAAATAGTTCACGACCGGGTGTTGATGGCGGTATTAGGCTTTCCTATGCAACTTTGGGGGCTTTTATGAAATACCCAAAAGAGAGTTTACCTAAAAAACCAACCAAAAATATTGCCGACAAGAAATACGGTTTTTTCCAAACGGACAAGACATTCTTTCAAGAAGTAGCTTCCGAAATGGGAATGATTATTAATAAAAAAGGAGATGATATTGGTTTCGAAAGACACCCTCTTGCTTATCTTGTTGAAGCAGCAGATGATATTTGCTACACCATAATTGACTTTGAAGATGGAATCAACTTAGGTTTGGTTTCGGAGGATTTTGCTTTGGAATATTTGATAAAATTGGTAAAAGACAGTATTGATACTTCCAAATATAAGACATTAGAAACCAAGGAAGATCGAATCAGTTATTTGCGTGCCTTGGCTATTGGGAGTTTAATTAATGATGCCGTAAAAGTTTTTATTGAAAATGAAGAGGCTATTATGAAAGGAGAATTCCCTTTTGCATTAACCGATAAAAGTAAATATAAAGCTCAGATGGATGATATTATAAAAATTAGTGTCAATAATATTTATCAAAGCCGCGAAGTGGTCGAAAAAGAAATTGTTGGTTATCAAATTATACAAACATTACTCGATAAATTTATAACCGCTTTTAATAATAAGTATGATGGTAAATTGTCTAATTATGATGGGTTAATTTTGAAAATGTTGCCCGAAAAACATCAATTGGTTAAGGAGAATTTATATGAAAGATTACTTCATATTTGTCATTTTGTTTCTATGCTTACCGATGGAAATGCGTTGGAGTTATACGATACAATTAATGGCAAAAAAACGAATTAGGTTCTAAATGATATCTTAGGGACAAGTTTTTTTAAAGCTATACTATATGAAACACTTTTTTTTATCAATGATTCTTTGCTTTTTAGGGAATATTGTTCTCGGCCAAAATAGTCTAAAAGAAATATCTCCAGAAATTTTGAAAAAAATAAAAGCAGAAGTGGAAGTCCAAATTCCTAAACTAAAACTGAAATTTTCAAAAGAAGAATTTAATGCTGACGAAATAGAATTCAAAATAGACACATTTCGAATAGAGTCAATAGCATCTAGACGAATTGAAATCGATTATTCAACAGCAGGTATGAATATATCCGTTGCTGAATTGACTACTGCTTATGATAAGTTAATGAATAAGTATTACAGTAAGCTTATGAAATTGCTTAAACCTAAAGACAAGAAGGTTCTTGTTACTGCGCAAAAAGCTTGGTTGGCTTTTCGTGATGCTGAACTTTACCTAATTGGGACTATGACTAATGAGGAATATTCAGGAGGAGGTACAATTCAGTCAAATTTCCGAGTAGGTTCATATTCATCTTTAGTTGTTGAAAGGACATTAAAAATTTTTAATTATTACAACGGAGTTATTAAGAATTAATAAAGAGATGCATTAACACAAGTGTGAGAATGTTTATACTTAATTGGCTTAAAATAAATAAAACAAAGAGAAAGGTTTAAAAAGAATATAAAATCACCAAATGAATTTTAAAATCAAAAGATTATTCGCTTTTTGTATTTGTTTTTTGTCTGTGATATATAGCGGATATTCTCAATCTGCTCAAAAAATAGAAGCTTTACCGAAAATTAAAGTTTCAAAGAATCAACATTATTTTGTTACGGAGTCAGGAAAACCATTTTTTTGGTTGGGAGATACGGCTTGGTTACTTTTTGGAAAATTAGATCGAGCAGGAGTAGAAAACTATTTTCAAGATAGAAAAGAAAAAGGATTTAATGTTGCTCAGGTTATGATTTTGCATACATTAAATGTGACCAATGTGTATGGCGATACTGCTTTGGTTAACGAAGATATTTCAAAACCCTTAATTACACCAGGAAATGATTTTAATAATCCTGTAGAATATGACTATTGGGATCACATCGATTACGTTTTGGATATCGCTCAAAAAAATGGAATTTACGTAGCTATGGTTCCTGTTTGGGGGACAAATGTTGCAAAAGGAAAAAAAGTTAATGAAGAGCAAGCACTGAAATATGCTCAGTTTTTAGCCGATCGATATAAAAATAGAACGAATGTTATTTGGCTAAATGGTGGAGATACTAAAGGAAATGAATTTCAAAATATTTGGAACATAATTGGTAATACAATTAAAAATAGTAATCCGGATCAGTTAATGACTTTTCATCCTTTTGGACGTACTGATTCTTCTGATAATTTTCAAAATGCCAGATGGTTAGAGTTTAATATGTTTCAATCAGGGCACCGCACATATGATCAAGATACATTGAAGAATTCTTTCAAAGAAGATAATTATAAATTTGTTCAAAAAGATTTAACTTTAAAACCTATCAAACCAACTTTGGATGGAGAACCTTCTTATGAAGGAATTCCACATGGTTTGCACGATACTTTACAACCCAAATGGACGGATAAAGATGTGAGACGTTATGGTTATTGGTCTGTTTTTGCAGGTGCTGCAGGTTATACTTACGGACATAGCGCCGTTATGCAAATGTTTCGAAAAGGTGATAAAGCAGCTTATGGAAACAGAGTGCTTTGGTCAGAAGCGATTAACGCTCCAGGGGCTCAACAAATGGGCTATATTAAAAAATTGATGTTGGGTTTTCCATATTTAGAACGTGTTCCTGATCAGTCTTTAGTAGCCAATCAAGGTGAGAAATACGATTATTTGGTAGCTACTCGAGGAAAGAATTATGCTCTTATTTATACCTACAATGGCAGAAAATTGAGTGTCAATATGGGTAAAATTGCAGGAAAGAAAGTCGAAGCCAGTTGGTATAACCCTCGAAATGGAGATATAACCAAAATTGGAGTTTTCGCAAATAAAGGGACTCAAGAATTTCAGCCTTCTGGAAATAAAGAAGATGGGAACGATTGGGTACTGATTTTAAAATCTAATTAGTATTCAATAAAGAATAGAAAAAGTTAGATTATTAAAATATATATTCAACACCAACTCCCAATACTTGTTTTAATTGGACTTTAGCTCCTTCATTATATTTTACTCCATTTTTTTCTGTTATCACATCGATATCTTCATCGTAAACTAAATTGAAGCCGACATTTGCTTTTACATATTGATTAACTTTCAGATAAGAAAAACATTGCCAATCCACATCAATATTTCCAAAATTATGTAAATAATCGGTGTATAAATTTAGACGGTTTTTTAAAATAATATTGGTAAATATTTCTTTTTCAATGTAAGATGTTATTAAGATACCAAGTTCTGTTTTTGATTTACTGCCTTCGGAAATTAAATTTTTATTAGCATCGTAAACGGCTGGTTCTACACCATAAGCACCAGAATTAGCTAATGTTTGATCAAGTACCAATGTACTTTTTAAGGTTAATGGAGATAAGTACAAATTAAAGTTTTCGGGTTTGTAAATGTATTCCGATCCAATCCCTAAAAAGATATAGGCAGGGGCAAAGGGTTTTGAAATAGGATCTTCGATGTTAGGATATTTATATCCATCAGTAAATTGAGTGTTGAAGTTGAATTTTGCCGAATGATACCAATTTGAATTAGGGCTTGTTCTTAATCCATAAGTGGAATTGATTTTGAATACATCATCCGTTTTCCTAAGTTCAATTCCTTCTTGTTTGTTCAAGCCATATCTAAAAAAAAGCTCATTTGACCATACTTGAAGGTCGTCTTTATAGTCATATTTGAATTCTCCTCTAACTAGTCCAGTGATAGCACTTGTTCCTCCAGCACTCCAGTTTACAAAAGCAATCTCTGAAATATCAAGGCCTACGATATTTTTGTGTTTCCAATAGGAAATAGTATCTGGCTTGGTCGTGATAATCCCGTTTGTTAGTTGAGGATTTGTTTTTTCGGTAATAGTGGTGTCTACTAATGTGGTGATTATTTTAATTTGTGAGAAACTACAAATAGAGTAAAATAAAAATAATATTACAAAGAGATTTTTTATTGGAGTCATAACGAAAGCAGTGGTATTTTAGGGTGCAAAATAGTTAATTTCAACAACTTGAAAAAGTTATTTCTAAACTATCAACGGAAATTCCCGAATATTGTTGCAGTTCATTGATAGATCCTTGTTCAATAAATGCATCAGGAATTCCTAAAAGCTGAATTTTTGAAGTATAATTATGGGTGGCCGCAAATTCTAATATACCACTTCCAAAACCTCCTTTTATGCAACCATCTTCAATTGTAATTATGGTTTCAAATTGCTTAAAAATGGTATGTAATTCTGTTTCATCCAATGGTTTTATGAAGGCAAAGTCATAATGGGCAAAATTTTCTGGCTGTTCTATTTTGGCAAGTGCCAAACTAACATTGTTGCCAATAGTTCCAGTAGATAAAATTGCTACTTTTGATCCATTTTTGATGAGTTTTGCTTTTCCAATTGGAATAGTTTCATATTTGCTGAAATAGTTTGTTTCCCAGTTTTTAGTTACACCTCGGCCTCGTGGATAGCGAATAGCAATTGGATGATTTAATCCTGACTGAGCAGTATATAAAATATTTTGTAAGTCGACTTCATTCAAAGGAGCATAAATTATCATGTTTGGAACACAGCGCAAGTAAGCCAAATCGAAAACACCCTGATGTGTTGCTCCGTCTTCTCCGACCAAACCAGCTCTGTCTAAACAAAATATCACAGGTAAATTTTGTAAAGCTACGTCGTGGATAACCTGATCATAGGCTCTTTGTAAAAAAGTAGAGTAAATATTGCAATAGACTATCATTCCTTGAGTAGCCATACCCGCGGATAATGTTACGGCGTGTTGCTCCGCAATTCCTACATCAAAAGCACGTTTTGGGAAAGCGTCCATCATGAATTTTAAAGAACTTCCCGAAGGCATTGCTGGAGTGATTCCAACAATTTTTTCGTTCTTTTTGGCTAAATCTAAAATGGTTAAGCCAAAAACATCTTGGTATTTTGGAGGTAAATGTTCTTCTTGTTTTGGAATAATTTCACCTGTCGAAGCATCAAATTTACCTGGAGCATGGTATTTTACCTGATTTTCTTCGGCTTGTTGTAACCCTTTACCTTTTGTTGTAATTAGATGTAAAAATTTTGGGCCTTTTATTTTTTGCAAACGCTTCAATTCTTTTATCACCGCAAAAAGATCATTGCCATCGATTGGACCCGAATAATTGAAATTAAGAGAGCGAATCATGTTGTTTTGCCTTGGGTTTTTTCCCTCTTTTACGGCAGTGAAATAGTTTTTTAAAGCACCAACGCTCGGATCAATTCCAATGGCGTTATCATTGAGAATAACTAATAAGTTAGCATCTGTAACACCAGCGTGATTTAATCCTTCAAAAGCCATTCCTGAGGCTATTGAAGCATCACCAATAACTGCTATATGCTGTTTTTCAAAATTTCCTTTTAAATTGGAGGCAATTGCCATTCCCAATGCGGCCGAAATGGAAGTAGAGGAGTGTCCTACGCCAAAAGTATCATAAACGCTTTCGCTTCTTTTTGGGAAACCTGAAATACCGTTTAATTGACGATTGGTATGAAAAATGGTTCTTCTTTCGGTTAAAATTTTATGTCCGTAAGCTTGATGACCCACATCCCAAACTAATAAATCTTCGGGGGTGTTAAAAACATAATGCAAAGCAATCGTAAGTTCTACAACGCCAAGGCTGGCACCAAGATGTCCTTCTTTGGTCGCAACAATATTGATAATAAAATCACGTAATTCATGAGCCAATTGAGGAAGTTGAGCTTCATCAAGTAAGCGTAAATCAATTGGGGAATGAATTTGTTCGAGTAAATTGCTTTTCATTATATGATAAAAAGCAAATTTACGGTTTTAAAGTTAAAATTAATCATTTTCGAATTTGGTAATTCGTTCAAGCTTGATAGTGTCAATCTTGGAAGTGATTTTGGTACTAAAGAATGATTTTTTAATAGTGTCTGGTTTTATTGTAAGTGATAATTGAAATTTACAATTCCTTTTCTTTCCGTTTACTTCTCCAGGATACCATTTTTTAGTATTGCTTAATACTCTAACAAGTTCTTCTTTTGTGCCATATCCTAGATCTTTTGAAACGTTTATTGAATCTAATTTACCGTCTTTTTCAATTATAAAAGTGGCAATTAATATGTCATTTAGGAGTTTTGACTCTTTAGTAAACTTAAAATTTTTTTTGATATATTTTTGAAAAAGAATTTCCCCTCCTGCATATTCTGGATACGCACTAATTCCTATTATGCCAAATGTTGTATTGTCTTCATAAACAATATTATTTTGCTTTATTGTTTCCCCGCTACTTATAGTTTTTGGTTTTACAAATTTTACCTGATTTGCTTTTGATGAAGGAGGCGGTGAAAGAAGAGTGTTTTTAGAATTCTGTTTTGGAGGTAATGGTGCGCCAACAGTAATATTTTTTATTTCTGAGGTATCTTCAACAACTTCAATTTTATCAATTTTTTGCTTGTTTCCGTTTTTATCAGAACAACTAAATAAAGTTGTACCCATAGCTATGAACAAAGCCAATAAAAACATCTTATGATAGTGCCTTTGCGAATACAACACTCGATTTGGGATTTGAATTGTCAACGAATCTAATTGAGAATTTTTAAATCTTCCGCAAATGTTGTTGTGCTGTTGAAAATAACTTTGAATTTCATCAGGGAACATATTAGTAAAATCGACTACATTTTTGGAACAGTTTCCACAAAATTTGCCATTGTCTTTTGGTGTCATTTTGTTCCAGTCTTCGTGGCAGGGTTCAGGAATCGTGATTTTATATTTTCTTTCCATAGAATGTGTTTCTGATTTTAAAAGTAATTAAAATTAGTTCAAAAGTGTATTTTTGTTTTATGGAAAACATTTTTACGGACGAGTACTTTATGAAAAAAGCTTTGCAAGAAGCTGAAATGGCTTTTGATAAAGGCGAAATTCCCGTCGGAGCCGTTATTGTGGTTAATAATACCGTCATTGCCCGTAGTCATAATTTAACCGAGTTGCTCAATGATGTAACCGCTCACGCCGAAATGCAATCTATAACTGCTGCTGCCAATTTTCTTGGCGGGAAATACCTGAAAGATTGTACTCTTTACGTTACGCTTGAACCTTGTCAAATGTGTGCAGGGGCTTTGTACTGGAGTCAAATTTCCAAAATTGTTTTTGGTGCTCGTGATGATCAACGTGGCTTTATAACAATGGGAACCAAATTACATCCAAAGACGACAGTAGTTTCAGGAGTTATGGCTAACGAAGCTGCCGATTTAATGAAACGGTTTTTTGTTTCGAGAAGAAAATAAGGTCTTATTATAATTTCTTTATCGCACTAGGTTTTATATTTCGTTGTTTTTTGAAATAATTAGAAAGATGGCTTTCATCAGTAAAACCAAATTCATAAGCAATTTGCTTCATCGATAATTGCTTGTTTAAAATTCTTTTTTCGATTAATTGGACTTTCAATTTGCTAATATAATCTCTGTAGCTGATCGAAAAATTTCGCTTGAAATAAGTTCCAAAATAACTTTGAGAAATATTAAAATGTTCTGCAATAGATTTAATCTGAACCAGTTTTGGTTTGTAGATATTTTGATGGATATAAGAGATTATTTGGTCGTTGTCTATTCCCGAACCTGTGATTTTTATATTCTGTTGTTGTAGACTTTCTTTTATCAACCCAAAAATGGATAAGATTTGGTAGAATGCGATTGGTGAAGTCGAAATGTTGGCTTTGCAATTGTAAGCTCTTATATTATTAATGGTATTTTTTAAAATATTCGCACAAGTTTCATCTAGTTTTAACACATTTTCTTTGAGTGATTTATCACGCATGATGTTCTCTGGAGTATTGAGCAGAAACTCATCACAAGACAATTTCCTATTTGAATTAAAATAGGTGTCGGTGAATTTTATAAAGAAAAAACGAGTCGTTTTTTTTATGTCAAAATAATGTACATCATCTGGTGAAAGCACAAATAGATTTCCTGATTGATACGGAAGTAAGTTGTTATTTAATTGATGAATTCCACTCCCTTTGATAATGTAAATGATTTCGTAATAGGTGTGACTATGTGTAGGTAGGTGGTATTTATCTTCCTCAAATTCATCAATCACTAAAGTGTCAAATTGATTTAATTTTTTCATAGCCTATAGTTGCAAGTTTATATCGCAAAATTACAATTTTTTCGCTGTTATTATGAATAAATTTGCAAAGTAAATGGAGGTTGATTATTAATTTATTTTAGGGAAATATGAAAAAAAGTTTGATATCACTCTCTCTGGGTGGTTTAACGATAGGAATTACAGAGTTTGTGATGATGGGAATTTTACCTGACGTCGCTTCGGATTTAAAAGTTAGTATTCCAATTGCAGGATATTTAATTTCGGCTTATGCGCTAGGAGTGGTTATTGGGGCGCCTTTGTTGGTTATCATGGCTCGAAATTATCCGCCAAAGAAAACGCTTATGGTTTTGGCAGCTATGCTTGCTTTCTTTAATTCTTTATCTATAGTTGTACCGAATTTTGAATTCTTTTTTTTAACTAGATTGTTATCTGGATTACCTCATGGCGCTTTTTTTGGTGTTGGAGCTGTAGTAGCCAGCCGTCTTGCTGATAAAGGAAAAGAGGCTCAAGCAATATCTATTATGTTTGCTGGATTAACAATTGCTAATCTTATTGGAGTGCCTATTGGAACTTATATTGGGCATCATCTTTCCTGGCGTTATACTTTTATTCTAATTGGATTTTTTGGAATACTTACGTTTATTTCTCTTTATTTTTGGATGCCAAATCTGCCTTCCAATGATAGAGTGTCAATGAAAAAGCAAATGAAATTGTTTAAGAAAATTGAAGCTTGGTTAGTGATTCTGATAACAGCTATTGGGGTAGGAGGGTTGTTCTGTTGGATTAGTTATATTGCTCCTTTATTGACTGATATTTCTGGTTTTGATGCTGCCAGTGTGCCTTATATTTTGATATTGGCTGGTGCAGGGATGGTTGTTGGAAATATTATTGGAGGTAAATTAGCTGATTCTTTTCCGCCTGAGAAAACGCTTATCACTTTGTTTTTTGTAATGGCTTTAGATTTGACAATGGTGTTTTTCTTTTCTTATAACCCTTATGTTAGTTTGTTTTTAGTGTTTTCAACGGGATGTATTTCGTTTACTTTTATTGCATCAATCCAAATGTTGATGATTCAGATTGCAGTTGGTGCTGAAATGATCGCTTCGGCAGCTATACAAGCATCATTTAATATTGGAAATGCTTTGGGAGCTTTCTTAGGAGGATTGCCTTTGATTGCGGGATTTAGTTATGCATCGCCTAATTTGATTGGAATAGGAATGTCGTTAATGGGTGTTTTGTTTACTGTGTTGTTGGTGCAGCGCAAGAAAGGAACATTAAAACTTCAAACGGTTGAGATTTAATTAAAAGCTTTATTTTAATATATAGAATCGTCTTTTTTATCTAATGAGAAAGGCGATTTTTTATGCTAATAACTTTTATGCTGTTTTGAAAACGAATGCCCTAGCCCAGATAGTAGTGAAAATCCTTATATGCCGGGGTTAGGCATATAAGATTGTAACGGATAGCTGGATTAAGCTCCTAAAAAAAACAAGACACAAAAAAACCGCCAATCTCACGAAAGGCGGTTTTTGTTTTTATTCTGAAATAACATTTCCTTTTTTATCGTAGAAATGATATTCTAAATACGTGTAAGCGTCACGTGGTATGATTTTCACCCATTTTTTGTGTTCAAAAAACCATTTTGAACGCAATGATGGAAAACCTTTACTGAGGTATGCAGCCACAAACGGATGTACATTAAGAACAACTTTATTGTGGGTTTTTAAAACTCTTTCAAGATCGGAAGCTATCTTGTCAATGATTAATATTGGTGCTTCAATTTCACCATTTTCATTGTTTGGATCTTCTTCTCTTGTTTTGATGTTAACTTCTGGTCTTACTCTTTGTCTGGTAATCTGGACTAGCCCAAATTTACTCGGTGGTAAGATTTTGTGTTTCGCTTTATCGTCGCTCATTTCTTCTCTCAAGAAGTCGAACAAGACTTTACGATTTTCAGGATTAGACATATCGATAAAATCAATTACTATGATGCCGCCCATGTCTCGAAGACGTAATTGTCTAGCGATTTCAGCTGCTGCAATCATATTAACTTCCATGGCAGTATCTTCCTGATTGGTAGCTTTATTAGAACGGTTTCCGCTGTTTACGTCTATAACGTGTAGAGCTTCAGTGTGTTCGATAATAAGGTAAGCTCCTTTACTCATGGAAACTGTTTTTCCAAAGGAAGTCTTGATTTGTCTCTCTATATTGTATTTCTCAAAAATAGGTGTCTCTTTAGACTGATAGAACTTAACAATTGATTGTTTGGATGGTGCAATCTCTTGCACATAATCCTTTGTTTGTTGGTACAACTCTTCATCATCAATCTGAATACCACTAAAGGTATCATTAAATACATCTCTTAATATCGAAGAAGCTCTATTAAGCTCTCCTAATATTTTGGATGGATGATGAGCAGTTGGTAATTTTTTACACATTGCATTCCATCTGCTTAGCAGGTTCTGCAAATCTTTTTCTAATTCTACTGTGCTTTTGCCTTCGGCTACTGTGCGAACAATAACACCAAATCCTTTTGGTTTGACTGATTGTACAAGACGTTTCAAACGTTCCTTTTCTTTTTTGTCTTCTATTTTTTGTGAAATAGAAACTCTATCAGAAAACGGAACCAAAACAATAAATCTTCCAGCTAGAGAAAGCTCAGCGCTTAATCTTGGGCCTTTGGTCGATATTGGTTCTTTGACAACTTGTACCAAAACAGATTGATTGGCGCTAATTACGTCTGTAATTGTGCCGTTCTTGTCTATTTCTTTTTCAAACTGAAAGTTTTTTAGGGAGAAATCTTTTATTTTACCTGCGCTTACAAGTTTTATGAATTTCAGTTGGGAAGCTAAGTTAGGTCCTAAATCGTGATAATGTAAAAAGGCATCTTTTTCGAAGCCAACATTTACAAAAGCAGCGTTAAGTCCAGCAACGGGTTTTCTTATTTTGGCAATAAAAATATCGCCTACTTGAAAGTTGCTTTTCTCTTCTTCCTTGTGTAATTCAATTAGTTTTCCATCTTTTAATAAGGCAAAATCTACAAAATCAGAACTAGAACGAATAATTAATTCTTTGTTCATTTGTAAATTTTTATCCGTACTTATGGGTTGTCGGTTGTTGGTTGTTGGTTGTTGGAAAATCCATCAACTATCAACTGCCAGCCATCAACTTTTCAGCAAGGATGGATTAAACAATAATTAAACAGGTTTTGTACCCGGGGAAAATTAGCTGGCAGTAAGCAGTTTTAAGTTGGCAGTAAACTGATGACTAAAAACTGACCACTGAATACTAAATTTCAATTTCAATGAACGTTTAAAAAAGAAAAAAGTAGTTTAAAACTACTTTTTCTTTTTGTGACGGTTAGCTCTCGCTCTTTTTTTACGTTTGTGCGTCGCTACCTTATGTCTCTTTCTTTTTTTACCACTTGGCATATCTAATAGATTTTATGATTAATTAATAGTGTTATTTTGCTTCGTTGTTCACTTTTACTCCTTCAACAAATACTTTTGCAGGTTTGAAAGCAGGAATGTTGTGTGCTGGTATTTTGATAGTGGTATTTTTGGAAATATTTCTTCCAGTTTTTTCAGCTCTTGTTTTAACGATAAAACTTCCGAAACCTCTTAAGTAAACATTGTCACCAGTTTCTAGTGAGTTTTTTACTTCGTTCATAAAAGTCTCTACAGTTGCTTGAACGTCACCTTTTTCAAGTCCTAATTTTTCTGAAATCTTCGCTACGATATCTGCTTTCGTCATTTTCTTTCCTTTTTATTATGTTGTAATAATTTTTTTGAGTGTGCAAATATAAGAATTAAAAAAACAATAAATCAACCTAAATCGTTAAAATTTAATTACATAAACATTTACTTTTGCTTTCTAAATTTTTATGATGAAATTCTATAATACGCTAATTGATTGGTACTTACAAAATAAAAGAGACTTGCCATGGCGAAAAACAACTAATCCGTATCCAATTTGGCTGTCAGAAATCATGTTGCAACAGACAAGAGTAGCGCAAGGAATGCCTTATTTTTTGTCTTTTACGACAGCTTTTCCAACCGTTTTTGATTTAGCAAATGCACACGAAGAGCAAGTTTTAAAACTTTGGCAAGGATTAGGGTATTATTCTCGTGCTCGAAATTTGCATAAAACCGCTCAAATAGTTGCTCACGAAATGGGAGGAGCTTTTCCTGATAATTATATTGACTTATTAAAACTAAAAGGAATTGGAGAATATACCGCCGCCGCCATTGCTTCTTTTTCCTATAATGAATGTGTTCCTGTGGTCGATGGAAACGTCTTTCGAGTATTATCTCGTTATTTTGATATAAAAACCGATATAGCTCAAGCTTCTGCCAAAAAGGAATTTGCTGCTTTGGCTTTTGAATTGATGCCAAAAGACAATCCAGCGCAATTCAATCAAGCTATAATGGAATTTGGTGCGCTACAATGTGTTCCCAAAAATCCCAATTGCAGTATTTGTGTGTTCAATGACAG
The DNA here is from genome assembly GCF_052683105.1 of Flavobacterium sp. WC2509. NCBI lineage: Bacteria > Pseudomonadati > Bacteroidota > Flavobacteriia > Flavobacteriales > Flavobacteriaceae > Flavobacterium > Flavobacterium sp. WC2509. The sequence continues at coordinate 2,648,589 of NZ_JBQZFG010000001.1, forward strand.
TTGCGCCGCCTTGCAAAAAGGGATTGTAGATCAATTACCTGTAAAATCCAAGAAACTCAAAGTTCGAAATCGATACTTTAATTATATAATAGGTATAGACGAAAAAGAAAACACTATCATTCAAAAACGTACGGCCAAAGGAATCTGGCATAATTTATATGAGTTTCCGTTGATTGAAACGGAGAAAGTCGAAGATTTTGACACAATTGCTCAGCAAATTCAAGATTGCTTTCCTGATGAAAATAAAGTCGTAAGTCTATTAGAATATAATTCTGAAAGTATTATTCATAAACTGTCTCACCAACATTTGCATATTAAATTTTGGAAAGCCACCTTAAAAGGAACTCTCGGAAAAGGGTTAGATCTCAAAGCTGTCAAAACATTCCCGTTCCCGATAGTGATTCATAATTTTATCGAAGAGAAATTGTAAAATTAGTTGGGGGTGCCGCTATAAAACAACGGGGCCAATTTATAGGAACGCGTATTTGGCCCCATTGCTTTATAGCGTCGGGCTATACGTGCTACTTCGGTAGCTTACTTCTATCCCTCACCCAAACGGTAGGCTAGGAATTCTATCTTATACTAAATAATTCTAGTTATAAAGATGATTTTTTAAGCAGGCTGTGGTTTTGCTATTGTAGCAATTGATGAATAATCGTTCCTTATATTATATAGTGCCAGGATTTAGTAATTATTTGCAAAATCAAATAATATTAGTTTTTTAAAAATACGTATCTTTGGTAGAAATACCACACAATCATGAATGGATCATTAAATAAAGTAATGCTTATAGGTCATCTTGGGGAAGATGTCAAAATGCATTATTTTGACGGAGGAAACTGTATTGGGAGATTTCAATTGGCTACTAATGAAGTTTACATCAATAAAACGACCAATGAGAAAATTACTTCTACCGAATGGCATACTCTTGTAGTGCGTAATAAAGCCGCTGAAATTTGCGAAAAATACCTTTCTAAAGGTGATAGGATTTATGTAGAAGGGCGCATCAAATCAAGACAATGGCAGGCCGAAGATGGTACGACCAAACATACTATGGAAATACAGGTAACTGAGTTTACTTTTTTGAATGTCAAAAAAGATACGGAAAGTAATAAACCGTTAAGCTCTTCGGAATCCGCAAAAAACACTAACTTTGACCCTCGAAATAACGGTTTGCCTATCAACGACTTGCCGTTTTAATTGTTTAACTAATTTATATCAATTTGGACTCAGGGCCCAGTTTAGAGATAGCATCTCAAGTTGACTTTACTTTAATATTCGGTTTTATCGGAATTGTTATTTTGCTGTTTTTTTCGGCAATAGTTTCTGGTGCCGAAGTCGCATTATTCTCTCTATCACAAAAAGATTTAGAGGATTCTATTCAAAAAAATAATTCGAAAGGAAAAATCATTTCCCATCTTTTAGAAAAACCAAAAAAACTTTTAGCGACATTACTCGTGGCCAATAATTTTATTAATATTGGAGTTGTAATTTTGTTTTCCTTTGTAGGGAAAGATATTTTTGCAGTCATAGAATCACCTGTTTTAAAATTCATAATCGAAGTAATTTTAGTAACTTTTCTATTGTTGCTTTTTGGGGAAGTTTTGCCAAAAGTATATGCTAGCCGAAATAATGTAAAATTCGCCCAATTAATTGCCTATCCTATCTCTGGATTAGATAAAGTCTTGTCGCCTGTAAGTATTCCGATGCGGGAGGTTACCATTTTTTTGCAAAATAAATTGGCAAAACAAAAAACGAATTTCTCAATAGATCAACTTTCACAAGCATTAGAGTTAACATCTACCGATGAAACTTCTAGTGATGAGCAAAAATTATTGGAAGGAATTGTGTCTTTTGGGAATACAGATACCAAACAGGTAATGAGTCCAAGAATTGATGTTTTTGCTTTAGAAATAACAGAATCATTCGCTTCTATTTATCCGAAAATAATAAAAAATGGATTTTCGAGAATTCCAGTTTATCGAGACAATATAGATCAGATTGAAGGCGTTTTGTTTGTTAAAGATTTACTTCCTTATATTAATGATGTAGTTTTTGATTGGACCACGTTATTGCGAGAACCTTTTTTTGTTCCTGAAAATAAAAAATTAGATGATTTGCTGAAAGATTTTCAAAACATGAAAAGCCATTTGGCTGTTGTTGTAGATGAATATGGAGGTACATCTGGATTGGTTTCGCTTGAAGATGTTATAGAAGAAATAGTTGGCGATATTAGTGACGAATTTGATGATGCATTGGTTTATTTTTCTAAAATTGATGATAAAAACTATATTTTTGAAGGCAAAATAAACCTAAAAGATTTCTTCAGAATTATCGATGTTGATGAGGCTGTATTTGAAGGACAAAAAGGAGAGGCGGAAACCTTGGCCGGATTTATTTTGGAGCTGTTGGGAAATTACCCTAAAAAAGGACAACAAATAGTTTTTGAAAACTGTACGTTTGTCATTGAATCAGTAGATCAAAAACGAATCAAACAAATTAAAGTAACGATTGAATAAAATACAAAATGTTTAAAAAAATTATCATACTAGTAGTGTTCTTTACTTTCTTTCTGACTGTGGTTGGATGTAAAAAGGATGTTTTACCAAAACCTTCTAGTTATTTACGATTGGATTATCCCGAAGCGGAATATATTGGTTTTAAAGGAAATTGCCCTTTTGAATTTGATGTAAATTCTAAAGCGATTGTAAAGGAAGATAAAGGGTGCGGTTATTCAATTACGTATCCAAAAATGAAAGCAACTATCTATCTTACTTATAAACCGGTGAGTAGTAATATTAATAAGTTGCTTAGAGATGCTCAAAAATTGACATACGAACATGTTATCAAAGCTGATGATATATTAGAACAGCCTTATATAAATCCAGATAAAAAAGTATTCGGAATGTTTTATCAAGTGGATGGAAATGCGGCAACAAACTCTCAATTTTATGCCACTGATAGTATTAAACATTTTGTTACAGGTTCTGTTTATTTTTATACAAAACCCAATTTCGATTCTATTATGCCAGCAGCCAGTTATATTAAAAACGATATGCAGCGCCTGATGGAAACCTTGAAGTGGAAATAATCTAAAATGCTTGTTGAAAACAGTATTTAGCACGCGAAATGGCACATAGATTATACGGATTGAACAGATTAGAACGGATTTTTACTTGTGTTACGTCATAAAAAAAGCATTCGCCAATGACGAATGCTTTTTTTTGTTTTGGTAAATCAGTCGGTTTAAGACTTCATATTGGATACTTTATATGTCTTTCCGTCACCAGTAGCTTGAACTATTTTAGTTAAATTTTCAGGATTTTGTATTGTTTTGTCAAATGTTACGGTTGCCAGTTTTTTGTCAAAATCAACTTTTGCAGTTTGTACTCCGTCAAGTGCGGTTAATTCTTCCTGGATTGTTGCGGCACAACCTACTGCACAAGTCATTCCTTCTATAGTGAAGCTTGCGGTTTGTAGATTTTCGGTAGCAATTTCCTTTTTTACTTTTGGTGTAGTAGCTTCTGTTGAAGCAGTTTCTGCTTTTACTTCAGTTTTATTGTCTTTACAACTTGCAAAAAATACACCTGAAAGCACTATTACTGCGATTGTTTTTGTGAAGTTCATTATGATGAGATTTTAAGATTTAATGATTTTATCGCAAAAATAATTAAAAAAGGAGTGTTAGTTGCCAAATTTGTTACAATTTTGCGTCAAAATTGAGGTTATGATGTCAAAGCAGTTGAAGTGGGTGTATTTGTTTATTCTTTCGTTGATTTGGGGGAGTTCATTTATATTGATAAAAAAGGGATTAATTGGATTGACGGCTTTGCAATTGGGTTCTTTGCGAATTATATTTGCTGCTCTTTTTTTGCTTTTAATAGGTTTTAAGAGCTTGCTTAAAATACCGCGCCATCAATGGAAATATATAGCGTTGACTTCCTTGTTTGGAACTTTTGTCCCAGCTTATCTTTTTGCTATTGCCGAAACTCAAATTGACAGTTCGATTACGGCTATTTTAAATTCGCTGACTCCATTGAATACTCTGATATTGGGAGCCGCTTTTTTTGGAATTACTTTTAAGAGAAGTCAAATTTGGGGAGTGATTATCGGGCTTTTGGGTTGTTTGCTTTTGGTTTTTAACGGAGCTGTTAATCATCCGGAACAGAACTATTATTATGCAATTTTGGTTTTGATTGCTTCTGTTTGCTATGCTACGAACGTGAATTTGATTAAAAAATATTTATCAGATCTAACTCCTTTGAGTATCACAACAGGGAACTTTTTAATATTGCTTTTTCCTGCTCTGGGTATTTTATTTTTTACTGATTTTTTTGAGGTTGTTCATGTCGAAAAAGTAGAGCATTCGCTTTGGTTTATTCTAATTTTAGGAGTGGTAGGTACTGGAATTGCAAATGTTATTTTCTTTAAATTAATCCAAATTTCATCGCCTGTTTTTGCTACATCGGTTACGTATTTGATTCCGATTGTCGCGTTCTTTTGGGGGGTTTTGGATAATGAGACGCTCACATTTGTTCAATGTATTGGTGCTTTTGTGATTTTAATAGGGGTATATTTATCGGCTAAAAAATAGGTTTATGCAAACGGTTTATTTTTGCAGGAAACCTTTTTTAACGCCTTCGTTTAATAAGTTTTCGGCATAATTCCAAATGGAGCTTGAGCCTTCTTTTATTGCTTTCTTTTTTTCGTAAACTTTATCATAACTCACTCCAAATTCTTTCCAGGTTCCGCCATTATTTGAAATGTTTTGGAGTAATGGTTCAAATCTGTCCATTGATTTAGCGAATTTTGCTTCATTGGTTTGTCCGTCCTCAAATTCTTCCCAAATAGAAATAAATTCATCTGCTTGTTCTTTCGGTAACATTCCAAAAATTCGATTTGCTGCTATTCTTTCTTCATCTGTATTTGAATGGCTTTTCGTAGTGTCGTAAAGAAATGTATCACCTGCGTCAATTTCAACAATATCGTGTATCAGAACCATTTTTAGTACTTTCAAAATATCAACTGGAACATCGGAATGTTCTGCTAAAACAATTGTCATCATTGCTAAATGCCAACTATGTTCTGCGTCATTTTCATTTCTGTCACTATTAAATAGCTTTGTTTTGCGCTGAATATATTTGACTTTGTCTATTTCTTTGATAAAATTGATTTGTTGTAATAAATTGTTTGCTTTCATTATTTATCTTTTTAAAAATGCTGTCTTATATATTGTTATCCACTAATCACTAATATTTTTTTTAAACGGGTTTTTCCAGAGGATTGCCATATTTATCAAAATAGTACATCGGGATTTCTAGTTTTTCTAAATTAGGTGCGATTTCAGATCCTTTTCCGGCGATTACAATTCGGATATTGTCTATTAAGAAATATTTGTTGGCTACACGTAATATATCATCTGTAGTAACGGCATTAATGATCTGGATGTATTTCTCGTAAAAATCGGCAGGAAGTTTTTCGGTTTCTGTGTTCAAAGCGTATCTCGCTACGGCTTGCGGCTTTTCTACTTGCATAACAAATCTGCCAATATAACCAGCTTTAACGGTTTTTAGAACTTCGTCAGTTACTTTTTCGGTTCTGATTCTTTTTATTTCTTTAATAAATTCTACTACAGCACTATGGGTAACTGCGTTTCTTACAGCTGATTTAGCGTAGAATTTTGTAGTATGTTTTCCAGCTCCAATATTAGATCGTGCACCATACGTCCAGGCATTTTTTTCACGTAAATTCATATTCAGATAACTGTTGAAATCGCCACCCAGAATTTGGTTTGCAATTACCGCAGGAAAAAAGTCAGGATCGTTCATTTTTAAATTCACCGTGTTGACTAAGGTGATTTCTGATTGAACTGCATTTGGAACATCTACTAAATTAATTTGTAGATTCGAAGGATTTACTGGTGTGGCGTATGTTGTTTTTGGAATGCTTCTTTTCTCCCAAGTGCCAAATAGTTTTTCTACTGCTGCTTTAACATTGGTAAATTTTACATCACCTACAATTACCAAATAAGCATTTTCGGGAACGAAATAATTGTGGTAATTGGTTTCTACATCGGCGAGTGTAATATTGTTTAGTGTTTTTTTGGTCATGTATTCGCCAGAAGGATGGTTTTTGCCAAAAGCCAAAGCATCAACCAGTCGATTTGCAATTGCAGTTACACTTTTCTCTTCGGCTTTCATGCCTTCAATTAATTTGGCTTTTTCTTTGTCAAATTCTTCTTGAGTGAAATTAGGGTGTAATGCTCCTTCGGCTAATAATTCTAAAATTCTTCCACTGTATTTGGAAAGAGAATTTGCAGTAGCGCCATGAGCACTAAAATTGATGTCGGCACCCAAAAAGTCTATTTCTTCATTGAAGGTTGTTTTGGATATTTTTTTGCTTCCATTTCCAATTAGATTGCTGGTTAATTCATCTACTCCTTTTTTGTCGCCTTCAGCAAATAGTGCATTGTCTAAGGTAAGGTTAAATGTAACTCGCGGTAATTTATGGTTTTCTACCACCAATACTTTCATGCCGTTTGTCAAGGTGAAAGTTTGTGGTTTTTTGATATTGATTATAGGTGATTTTCCTGGTTTGGGTTGTGCGCTATTTTGTACTGACATAATTCCTGTTTATAATAAAAGGATGGATACTATTACTTGTTTTCTAAAGATATCAATTTCTTTAATGAGATGCTTTTGCAGGTAAATAATTCAAAACTAAACGTTGATTTGGATTTAAGTATTTTTGGGCAACGGCTCTTATCTCTTCGCGAGTGATAGAATGATACAGTTCGATTTCAGTATTAATTAGGTTTACGTCTTTATATAATAAGTGATAAGTCGCTAAATTATTAGCAATTCCTTCTATTGTCGAATTTGAATTTACAAAGGTATTGTCAAATTTGTTTTGTAGTTTTTGATAATCATTTTCAGAAATCAATTCAGTCTGAATTTTTATAATTTCTTCGTCGATTTCATTTAATAGGTCAGTAGTTGTAAAATTGCCCATTGGTAAACCATATATGATATACATTCCATAATCTTCTTGGCTAAAACCTACAGCCCCAATTTGTAATGCTGTTTTTTTATCATCAACTATTTTTTTATAGAGTTTAGAGCTTTTTCCATCACTTAAATACGATGAAATTAAATCTAGTACTCTTGCGTCTCTACTCTTCATTGAAGGAGTACGGTAGCTGGTAACTAACATTGGGATTTCAATGTTAGGATCTTCATACGTTGCATGGATGGTTTGAGTAATAGGCTCTTCTGTAAAAGTTTTTTTAGGAGTTATTTCGCCTTTAGCAATTGGTCCAAAATATTGCTCAATCCATTCTTTGGCTTGTTTTTTTTCAAAATCACCTGCAACTACTAAAACGGCATTATTAGGTAAGTAGAATTTTTTATTGAAGGCTTGAAATTCTTCTAATGTCGACGCATCTATATGTTCCATTGATCCAATGGTTGTCCATCGGTATGGATGGTTTTTGAACATGTTTTGTTTTACAGCTGCTAATATGTTGCCATATGGTCTATTGTCGTAGCTGGTTCTTTTTTCTTCTTTAACAACTTCATTTTGTGTATCGACCCCAATTTGGTTGATTATCGGATGCATTAATCTTTCGGATTCCATCCATAGCCCTAATTCTAAATTGTTAGAAGGGAATATTTCATAATAATAGGTACGGTCATCTGTGGTGTTGGCGTTGTTGGTACCTCCGTTTGAAGTGACAATCTTAAACCATTCACCTCTTTTGATGTTTTGGGTGCCTTCAAATAATAAATGTTCAAAAAAATGAGCAAAACCAGTGCGGTCCGGATTTTCGTCTTTGGTACCTACATGATACATAACCGATGTAATTACAACAGGAGCCGAAGCATCATGATGTAAAATAACATGCAGTCCATTGTCTAAATCATATTCTTCGAAAGCTACTTTTTGAGCCGAAGCCACTCCTCCTAACGTTATTGCGTTACCTAACATTCTTGCTATTTTTTTTGCAAAGATTAATAAACTTATTTTCTATTGCTAATTGTTTTGATTTCGTTAAGACAAAAGTAGTTTTTTTATTTAGCGAGTGATTAGTAAATTGAGCATTAACAATATATTAACCATGATTTTAATTAATTTCATAACTATTTAAAATACAGTATGAAATGATTGAAAACAGACTGTAAATATTTTTTGAGCAAAGGATTGCAGGGTAAATATTTAATTGTATATTTGCAACCTTAAAAATTATTAAAACAATTCAGTATGTATGCAATCGTAGAGATAGCAGGGCAACAGTTTAAAGTTAGCAAAGACCTAAAGGTTTACGTTCACCGTTTGTCAAATGAAGAAGGATCAAAAGTATCTTTTGATAAAGTTTATTTGGTAGATGATAACGGATCAATCACATTAGGCGCCCCAGCTATAGAAGGTGCTTCAGTAGAAGCTAAAGTGTTACAACACTTAAAAGGTGATAAAGTTATCGTTTTCAAAAAGAAAAGAAGAAAAGGATACAAGAAAAGAAACGGTCACAGACAATATCTTACACAAATTGTAATTGAAGGTATTACTGCAGGTGGAACAGCTAAAAAAGCAGCTCCGAAAAAAGCAGCTGTTGAAGCAACTGAAGAAGCAGAAGCTCCTAAAGTAAAAAAAGCTCCTAAAGCTAAAAAAGAAGATACACAAGAATAATAACAAAATAAACTAATACGTCATGGCTCACAAGAAAGGTGTCGGTAGTTCCAAGAATGGTAGAGAATCAGAATCAAAACGTTTAGGCGTTAAGATTTTTGGTGGACAAGCTGCTATCGCAGGGAACATCATCGTAAGACAAAGAGGTTCAAAACACAATCCAGGTGAAAACGTTTACATCAGTAAAGATCACACTCTACACGCAAGAGTAGATGGAGTTGTTCACTTCCAAAAGAAAAGAGATAATAAATCTTATGTTTCTATACTTCCATTCGAAGCATAATCATAAGGATTAGATATTGCAAAACCCGTTTCGAAAGAAGCGGGTTTTTTGTTTGTATATTTTTATTTTGTTGCAGTTACCCGCCAAATAGTGTTGGTTTTGTCGTCTGTCATTAATAAATCTCCCTCAGGAGTTACAATTACACCAACGGGTCTTCCGTGAACGATATCTTTATCAGGATCTACAATGAAGCCGGTAAGGAATTCTTCTGATTTGCCTGATGGTTTTCCGTTTTTAAAAGGAACAAATATCATTTGATAACCAGCTATCTTTTTTCGATTCCATGAGCCATGCTGAGCAATAAAAGCACCATTTCTGTATTTTTCAGGAAATGAGGTTCCTGTATAAAAAGCAAGTCCAAGGGATGCTGTATGTGATCCTAAAGCAAAATCAGGAACTATGGTTTTTTTTACTAATTCTGGTTTTATTTCTTTGACCCTTATATCTTCATGCTGACCAAAATAGGCGTAAGGCCAACTGTAAAAAGCATTTTCTTTAACAGAGGTCAAGTAGTCAGGAACAAGATTGTCTCCCAATCCGTCACGTTCGTTTACTACTGTCCAAAGTGTTTTGGTTTTTGGTTCCCAATCCATTCCCACCGGATTGCGAAGACCGGCTGCAAAAACCCTTAAATCAGAACCGTCCGGATTTACTTCCAATATGTTGGCTTTATCAAGTTCGTTTTCAATTCCATTTTCGGCTATATTGGATCCTGAGCCTACAGCAATGTAAATTTTGGAGTTGTCACTATTGGCAATGATGTTTCGAGACCAGTGCCTGTTGTGTTTTCCTGCAGGCAGATCGACAATTTTTTCTCCTTTATCTGTTATTTTGGTTTGTCCAGCTTTGTATGGGTATCGTAAAATAGCATTGGTATCGGCGACATAAAACCAATTGCCGATTACCAACATTCCGAAAGGTTGGTTAAGACCATTATTTTTGGTAAGAAAGGTTTCTCTTAATTCTGGGACGCCGTCTTTGTTGCTGTCTCGAAGCAGGGTGATAATGTCGGCGCTGTGTTTTAGATTATTGGATCTCCAGACACCTTTTAATGTTGCTCCAATTTGTTTGAGTAAGCTGTAATTGGAATTACTTTGGGCAACTAGTATGTCGCCATTTGGTGTTACATACATCCAGCGTGGATTTTTAAAACCATCTGCGTATTTTGTTACAGTAAATCCAGCGGGAGCAATTGGGGTTTCACCATCTTTCCATCCTATAACTTTGGAATAGTTGCCATGAGATTTGGTTGGTGCCCCAAGAGAATCTATTTGGGTTGCGATTTGTCCTATACATAGACAAGGCAATGCAAGTATGAATACAAGAAATATGGTTTTCATAATTATCTAAATTTTAAATACTTATGAAGTTAGTGAAGAGTTTAGATATTCTTATATCATAATTTTGAAAATAATTTATATAATTATTGGATTGTATGATGTATTATTTGCATCCACAAATGGATGATTATTTCAAAGATTTTCTAATGGTAATTTTTGTTAGTTTTAAGGATTGAATGAAAATCCAACGCTAAAAAACAATCTTAGTTTATCAATGTTATTTATCCATGAAGTATCAAAATGGATGGGACCTAAAATTGATTGATAAGAAATAGCTGCGCCACCTGACATTACAAGGCTAGTTTCTAAATTTTTATCCCAATTTCCTTTTGAATTAAATGCGTTGTCAATATATTCGTTAAAATTGCCAAAGCCAACTGTTGCAGCATTAAAATGAGGGGTTAAGTATATTTTTCCTGTCGGATTTATTTGAACGCCAAGCCTAATTCCCATAAATTGTGTAACATTGAGCTCATCTTCATTTAGTCCCGGAAATGAAAAGCGACTACTGCCGGAACTTGGTATAATTCCTCCTAAGAAATATTTTGCAGCATAACCATAATCTGAAAAAGAGGCTTGATCATTTTTAAGTTTGTCTTGAAATATAAAATAAGAATCAAATCCGATCATTCCCGTAATTTTCTTTTTTAAGACTGCTCTTCTTTCGACTGTAAATCCAAATTTAGTATAGCCGTTTGTTGAGTTAGAAAAACTTGTTAAGGTTGGGTCAGAATCAGAAAATGAGATGTTAGCATTTGTAAATAAAGATCGGCTTATATTAGCCTTTAGAATTGTTCCATTTGTGGCAAAGAAAACTTTATCCATGTCATTATAGGAATAATGTAGGTTTATTTCTGAATCATTAAAATTATAGCTGTTAATGTTAAATAAATTTGGGTTGTATTCAGTGTCATATTTTGGTTTTAAATTAGTGTAGTGGTAATTTAAACCAAACCCAACGTAGCTTTTTAATGAATTTAAATTTTTGTTTATCTCATTATTGAATTCAAAAGCATTGTAGAGCATATTGTCTGCAGATTTGCCATCTATAAAAATTTCTTGCCTTAAAAAGGCCCCGTAAAGTTCAGATCCCCACCACCAATCTTTGTTTTTTCCAAAATTTTTCTGAAAATCAATTCTCACTTTTGGTTGTTCTGCAATATCGCCTGTAATAACTAGTCTAGAGGATTCAGCTAGAATATTTCTGGCTGTGTAATTAAGAATTAGTCCAACACCTCTATAAGTATCATAATGTAAAGAGGCATTGACTTGGTTTTTGGCATATTCAAAACCAGTTAATACAATTCCTAGTTTATCTTGATCTGTTATAAAATAGTTATAAGTGATTTGGCTAAAAAGATTAGTCCCCATGGCTCTATTAATGCCGGATATTAAATCTTTGGTGGTGTATTTTGTTTTTGTTTTAAAGTTTGCTCTAGCCATTACCAAAGGAATGTTTTCCTTGCTAATGTTTTTATAAACAATGGTATCGATAATAAATTCATTGGACATCTTTGGGAGTCCATGAGTTCGTTGTTGATATCCTTTTAATTTTTCTGCTAAAGCTACTAAAGCAGGTAGGTTTTGGGTTGTTGCAATTTTACCATCTTTATAGATTTCATCACTTTCTGCAAAATCGGCAGTAGAGAAACGCAAGTTTGGTAGGTGATCTACCAAGATATCGCAGAGTGCTCTGTTTGCTGGATTTTTGATATTACTTGGGAACATACTGGTTTGCATTAATACAGTTGCAAAATTGTTCAGTTTTTCAATGGGCTCCATTCCGCCTCCTACGTCGCTCCCGATTATTATGTCGGCACCCATTTGTTTGGCAATATCTGTTGGAAAATTATTTAGTACTCCTCCATCGACTAAGACCGTTTTTTCATAAGTCATTGGGTTAAAAACGGCTGGTAAAGACATGCTCGATCTCATGGCAAAAGCTAAACTACCTTTGCTTAAAATTACTTCTTTTCCTTCGACCAAATCCGTTGCCATAGCTCGAAACGGTATTGGAAGATTGTCAAAATCTTTAACATTGTAAACCGGAAAGGTTAGTTCCGAAAGGTATTCCCTTAGGTTCTGATCATTCAATATAGAACTAACGCTATTGGGTTTTCCGTCTTTAATCCCAATACCGACCAAATATCTTTGAAATTCTCTTTTTTCTTCAACACTTACCGTTTTTAGTGACTGACCTCCACCTAATAATTTGCTCCAATCGATGTTTTTGGTGATTTTTTCGATACTGTCTCCAGAATAGCCCATAGCATATAAACCTCCAATAATACTTCCCATACTATTCCCAACAATAAGATCGGGAACAATGTGTAATGAATCGAGTTTTTGTAAAAGCGGAATGTGTGCAATTCCTTTTGCGCCACCGCCACTTAGTACTAATACGACTTTTGGTTTTTTATTTTGGGCAAAATTGATTTGAGTAACTATTAAAAAAATGAATAAAAGGAGGAGGGGGAAATTTCTTTTCAAAGCTTCTTGTTTTGAGTTGGTTGTTAAACTGTATAATTAGGAGGTTTCTAATTATAAATACTAAGATATTGAAAATTATGTTTTAAAATAATTAATAAGAGATTTAATTCATTCATTATTTTATGGATTATTTTTAAAATGAAAACATTAATTTATTTTGGAGTTTATATTTCCGACGAATAGAAAATCGATTCTGCCTGACTGGAGTTTTTTAATAATAAATAATGTGATTTTATGGCTTCTAAGGCGGGTCTACTAGTGTATGTGAGTTGATTTTCTTTGGCGTATTTAGAAATTATTGGAGTTATTTTCGGATAATACGTGTGCCCAATTGTAGGGAATAAATGGTGTGCAACATGATGTGTAAATCCTCCATAAAGAAAATCAAGAACTGGATTTCCGGCATTAAAATCTTTGGTAGACATCAGTTGATGTTCAGCCCATGTAACTTCCATTTTGCCATCCAAAGGAGGTAATGGGAAATGAGCTGTTTCATCGGCGTGAGTTGATACCAGTGCTACAACTCCCAGTAAACTTGAGGTTAGGTGCATTACAATCCAAGCGGTAAAAATAGTTTCGAATGATTGTTCTAAAACGCAATAAGGGATAATTAGCATCTGTAATAAGTTGAATGCTTTTGCTATAAAAAGTTTTATATATTCTATAGTAGGAATAGTGTAAACTCGTTTTAAATAGTTGTCTTTCGTTCCAAAAAAATCTTTAAAATCTCTAATGTATAACCAAATAAGGGTGTAAAATGGATATAAAAACCACATATAAATGTGCTGGTATCTGTGAAATTTATAGAAAGGGCTATTAGGGAAAATGCGTACCACGTCGCTTTGTTTGATGTCGCAATCCCAGTTTTGGATATTGGGATAGGGATGATGTAATAACAAATGGCGCTGAATCCAAATTTCGCTGTTGGTTCCAAAAAAATCTATAATGTAGCAGAATATTCGATTTTGTTTTTTGGTTGCAAAAAGGGCTCCATGACTGGCATCGTGAAAAGAATTTACAAAAATGAGAATCATTGAAAATCCCATAACGATATAAAATGAAAATAATAGAGGAGTACTATTTCCAAATGCTAAAATACAGGAGTAAGAAATAAGAAAAACAATAAGCAGACCCAATGCTTTTAGAATGTTTTTATATTTTAATCTTTGATCCTTCAGTACGGTTTCATGAACCTCTTTGGCCAGTTTTTTGAAAAAATCATCTTTTCCGGCACGAAGGAATTGTGGTCTTTTTCCAATATCGTCCATATTAAATAATTTAATATTGTATCAAATTTAATACGTAAAATTATTTTAAAAAAATTTTTGTTGTTAACTGTTAGTGAATTAGGAATGTTTTTTATCAATTAGAATCAAAAAACCCTCACATTTCTGCAAGGGTTCTGAAATAATCTAAAATCTAAATTCAGAAATCTAAAATAGATTTAGTATCTGTAATATTCTGGTTTGAATGGACCTTGAACTTCAACTCCAATATAAGCCGCTTGGTCATCACGTAAAACTTCCAATTCAACTCCTAATTTAGCTAAGTGCAAAGCAGCTACTTTTTCATCTAAATGTTTTGGTAACATGTAAACGTCATTGTTATAAGCAGCACTATTTTTCCACAACTCGATTTGAGCCAAAGTTTGGTTTGTAAATGAGTTACTCATTACAAAACTTGGGTGACCTGTAGCACAACCAAGATTTACTAAACGACCTTCAGCAAGAATAATGATATCTTTTCCGGCAATAGTATATTTGTCAACCTGTGGTTTGATTTCTATTTTTGAAGCACCGTGGTTTTTGTTCAACCAAGCCATATCAATTTCGTTATCAAAGTGACCGATGTTACAAACAACAGTTTTGTCTTTCATTTGTTCGAAATGAGAACCTAAAACGATGTCTTTATTTCCAGTAGTTGTAATGATGATATCAGCATTAGCAATCACAGTGTTTAATTTCTTCACTTCATAACCGTCCATTGCAGCTTGTAAAGCACAAATAGGGTCAATTTCAGTAACCGTTACAATAGAACCAGCACCTCTAAAAGAAGCAGCAGTTCCTTTTCCAACATCACCATATCCACAAACGATAACTCTTTTTCCAGCCAACATCAAGTCAGTTGCACGACGAACAGCATCAACTGCAGATTCTTTACAACCGTATTTGTTATCAAATTTAGATTTAGTAACCGAGTCATTGATGTTAATTGCAGGCATTGGCAAAGTTCCAGCTTTTACTCTTTCGTATAATCTGTGAACTCCAGTTGTAGTTTCTTCAGATAATCCTTTGATTCCAGGAACCAATTCTGGGAAACGGTCAATAACCATATTTGTCAAATCTCCACCGTCATCAAGAATCATGTTCAATGGTTTTCTGTCTTCACCAAAGAATAAAGTTTGCTCAATACACCAGTCAAAAGACTCTTCGTCAAGACCTTTCCAAGCATAAACTGAAATTCCAGCAGCAGCAATAGCAGCAGCAGCCTGATCCTGAGTAGAGAAAATGTTGCAAGAAGACCAAGTAACTTCAGCACCAAGAGCAATTAAAGTTTCGATTAAAACAGCAGTTTGGATTGTCATGTGCAAACATCCAGCAATACGAGCACCCGCAAGAGGTTGTTCGTCTTTATATTCAGCACGAAGCGCCATCAAACCAGGCATTTCAGCCTCAGCCAATTCAATTTCTTTTCTTCCCCAAGCCGCTAGAGAAATGTCTTTTACTTTGAAAGCCACATAAGGCGTAGTCGTTGTACTCATTTATAGTATATTTGTAATTGTAAAATTTTTTGCAAATTTACATAATAACTTATTATTTAAAAAGTATTCGGGGACATTTATCATTTGTTTAATGTTCTAATCTTTTGAATTTTAAGGAAATAATTTTTTTAAGGAGCTAATCCCGCTATCCGCTATATCTTTTTCCGTGCAAAAAAGCACGAAAAAAGGATGCCGCTTCTATCGGGGCTAAAAAACAGACGGAGTTTATGAACTCATAACTTATAATTCAATAATGCCTTTATTCAAAACTATAAACGTCAGTCCCACAACACAAATATTGATTTGGAAGGTAACCGAATCCTATGATGAGTTAGTCGAGAAAGTAATTTTAAAAGAAAAAACACAAATTCGATTAAATGGAATGAAATCCAAACCACATCAACGCGCTTTTTTGTGCGTTCGTATGCTGATACAAGAAGTAGGGATTTCAGATTATGATTTGCATTATGATGAATTTGGTAAACCATATTTAAGTGATCATCGTCACATTTCAATCACACACTCTCACAATTTTGCATCGATAATTATTAGCGATGAAACCGTTGGAATCGATATGGAGCTGCAAAGGGAAAAAATTATTCGCATTGCCGATAAGTTTGTTGATACTGAATTCGATTATTTAAAATTGAAACCTATAGAGGAATACATCAAAAAACTGACAGTTATTTGGGGAGCCAAAGAAGCGATTTTCAAAATTAGAAATGAAAAAGGAATCAGTTTCAAAGATCACATTCAGGTAGCACCTTTTTCTTTAATGGAAAACCAAACTCACGCTTGTCTTCTATTTGATAATTTGGAAAAAAAGTTCGAAGTGAATTATTTAGAAATTGAGAATTTTACTTTAGTCTATGCTTTCGAAAAATAATTTCTGAATTCAATTTGAGTAGGAATTTTGCGTCTTGAAAGAAAATGTTTTTTTGTGCATCTTTGCGTTAACTTTGCGCAACTTTCCAAAAAGCCTATGACAATCTATTCCCAAATTCTTCAATCCAAACTGGAAAAGCGAAAATTACTCGCCATACTTTTAGATCCTGATAAAATTCTTTGGGATAATTTGGGGTATTTAATCGAAAAAATCAATCAATCACCTGCTACACATATTTTCATTGGTGGAAGCCATGTTCAAAATAATATTCTGGACGATTTGGTTATTGCTTTAAAGCAAAAGATAAATTTACCTGTTGTGCTTTTTCCAGGGAACCCATCTCAGATTTCAGATCAGGCCGATGCTATTTTATTCCTGTCTTTGATTTCTGGTCGAAATCCGGACTATTTGATAGAACATCAAGTGGATGCAGCGCCGCTTTTAAAAAAAACGCAACTCGAAATTATTTCGACAGGGTATATGCTCATAGAAAGCGGAGGAGAAACAGCTGTAGAACGCATTAGCAAAACCAAACCATTAGATAGAACTAAGCTTGATTTAGCTGTTGCAACGGCACAAGCGGGAGAAATGTTAGGAAATAAATTAGTTTATTTGGAAGCAGGAAGTGGTGCTAAACAAGCTGTTCCACTAGAAATGATTCAAAAGGTGGCTCAGAATATAGAAATTCCATTAATTGTTGGCGGTGGAATTATTGATTTAAAAGGTATTCAAAGGGCGTATGATTCTGGTGCTGACTTGGTTGTTATCGGAACCGCTTTTGAAAATGATGCCAATTTTTTTAATCAAAACATGTAGAGACGTTGCAGTGCAACGTCTCTAACAGCAACGTCTCTAACAAATTAAATTAAATCAAATTAAATGATAGATTATTTATTTGCTCAATATAAAGGGTATCCTATCCATGAAGTATATTTAGAACTTATCGGTATCTTTTTTGGACTATTGAGTGTTTGGTATGCAAAGAAAGATAATATTCTAGTTTTTCCCACAGGACTAATTAGTACCTCTATTTATGCTTATTTACTTTGGAAATGGAACTTGTTAGGAGATTCAATGATAAACGTATATTATTTTATAATGAGCATTTTTGGATGGTATCATTGGACTCGAAAAAAGGATAATATCGATGAATTTCCAATTTCCACGATGAATGGTAAAGAGCGGGTAATTGGCGTAATTATTTTTGCATTAACTCTTGTTTTTGTTGTTGTCGTGTATCTTTATTTTAATAAATTTACGACCTGGTATTCCTATTTGGACACCTTGTTGACCGCGATTTTTTTCGTTGGAATGTGGTTAATGGCCAAAAGAAAAATCGAAAATTGGGTGTTTTGGATTTTAGGAGATGTGCTCTCTATACCGCTTTATTTTGCAAAGGGATATACCTTTACTAGTTTTCAATATTTAGTATTCACAATTATTGCCGTTTACGGTTATTTAGAATGGAAGAAAATCTTAAACAGCTCACAGAATCTGGAGCTTCACCAATAATAAAAATTGCTATTTTTGGACCAGAATCTACTGGGAAAACTACTTTGGCAACACAACTAGCTGAGTATTATAAAACAGTTTGGGTACCCGAATTTGCTCGGGATTATCTTCAAGAAAAATTAGATAGCGGTCGTGGGATTTGTGATATCGACGATATGCTTCCTATTGCTTATGGACAAACTAAACTTGAAAATGAAGGAGTGTTAATAGCAAATAGATATCTTTTTTGTGATACTAATTTGTTAGTGACAAAAGTATTCTCTGAATTGTATTATGATTATTGCGATTCTTTATTAGACAAAGCAGCTCGTGCGCATCAGTATGATTTGTTTTTTCTGACGGATATAGACGTGCCTTGGGAAGATGATGGATTACGAGACAGTCCTAATGGAAGAGAAAGTGTTTTTGAAGTTTTTAAACAATCGTTAATTGATAATAAAAAGCCTTTTATAACTATTTCTGGAGACAGAGATACTCGTTTAAAAAAGGCAGTTGCTATTATAGAAGATTTGACAATGGCTTTGCAGATGGGATTCTCTCCTGTTGATTTTTTGCAAATTCACGAACACGGTATTCCACTTGAAAATATAAAAAAACAACTTTGTATTTTTAATGAAGGAATTCATAAAATTGATTTGGTCAATCCAGCGACTCTAGAACATGGAATTCTAAAAATATCCGATGTTGAATTTGAACAAAAAGCAGATTTTTTTGTTATTAATAAATCAAAAATAAAGTTAGAGAAATTTGTACCAGCTTCTGGTGCCGCTACAAGAATGTTTAAGTTTTTAAACACTTTTTTGAATTCTTATGACCCAGAAAACGAGACTATTAATTCTTATATTAACAGAAAAAAGGATACTGAATTGTCTCTGTTTATTGTAGGTATGGATAAATTTCCTTTTTTTGAAATGGTAGACAAAAAATTACACGAAATATATCCTAATTTTAATATACTTAGAAATGATCTTAAAAACTATTATTTCATAAAAACACTTTTGTCTCCTGAGTATTTTAACTTTGCTAATAAACCAAAAGGGATTCTTCCTTTTCATAAATACCCAGCAAATATAGTTACACCTATTGAAGAGCATTTACATGAGTGTGCTTTTTATGCAGCATCTAATAATCTCTCAAATTTGCATTTGACGGTTTCGGATTGCCATCAACAGCATTTTGAAGCAATCATTGAAAAAATTAAAGAGGGAATTGAAATAAAATCAAATTCCAAAATTGAAGTTAGTTTTTCATGTCAAAAAAAGGAAACAGATACCATTGCAGTTGATATAGCAAATAAACCTTTTAGAGATCAAAAGGGGATGTTAGTTTTCCGACCAGGTGGTCATGGTGCTTTAATAGAGAACTTAAATGCAATCGATGCTGATGTTGTTTTTGTGAAGAATATAGACAACGTGATTCAAAATGATATTCATCAAATTTCATTTTATAAAAAAGCATTGGCTGGAATTTTGTTGGAGGTACAATCTCAAACTTTTGAGTACTTGAAGGCGTTAGAAAGTAAAGAGATAAGTGATAAAAAGATAGAGGAGATTTTGATTTTTATTAAGGAAAAATTGAATATCGAATTGAGTAATGACTTTCATAAATTCAAAAGCAAAATTCAAATTGGTAAATTAAGGGATTTGCTCGATAAACCAATTCGCGTTTGTGGAATGGTGAAAAATGAAGGAGAACCTGGAGGTGGACCTTTTTGGGTAAAAGGAAGTGATGGTAAAGTAACATTGCAAATTGTTGAAACATCGCAAATTGATTTAGAGAATAGTAAACAATTGAAATTATTAAACAAATCAACTCATTTTAATCCAGTTGACTTAGTTTGTGGGTTGAAAAATTATCAAAACAAAAAGTTCGATTTGAAACAGTTTGTAGATGCAGATTGTGGTTTTATTGTGCACAAAAATTTAGGAGGTGTTGATTTGAAATCTTATGAACTTCCAGGATTATGGAATGGTGCTATGGCTAATTGGTTAACTGTTTTCGTAGAAGTTCCTTTGTCTACCTTTAATCCTGTAAAAACAGTAAACGATTTATTGAAAAAAGCTCATCAACCATTATAATATGGAAATTCAAACGATTCTTTCTGAAGTTAAATACAAAGCTGTACGCAGTAGTGGTGCCGGTGGACAAAACGTAAATAAAGTTTCGTCTAAGGTTGTGCTAACTTTTGATTTGCGTAATTCAATCGCTTTTTCAGATGAAGAGAAAATGCTTTTGGAAACCAATTTACAACATAGGCTAACTTCAGAATTAATTTTGATTTTGAATTGTGATGAAGATCGAAGTCAGCTTAAAAATAAAGAGATTGTTACGAAACGATTTTTGGATATTTTAAAAAAAGGATTGTATGTTCCAAAAGAGCGAAAGCCTACTAAAATTCCCAAAGCTGTGATTCGAAAACGAATTAAAGACAAAAAAAATATTTCAGAGATTAAACAATCACGTAGGAAACCAAATTTAGAATAACATTCTTATTGAAATTTGTTATTGATTTTTGTGATTTTTAATAGTACTTTTGCATTGTCTCAAAGGGGTGCTCTAAATAACGAGCTGAGATTATACCCATAGAACCTGAACAGGTAATGCTGTTAAGGGAAAAGATTTTAGAGCGAGTATATATTATTCATTCTGAAAATCGAAACAAATCATTTTTTAATTTAACAAAAGAATAATTCCCCCTTTTATTCGTAAACCATTTACGGATGAACACTTTATTTTTTAAAAAGAATCAAAACGAAAGTAAGATTCTAATTTCTGGCGTCTTTCTTCTGGCGTCTTTCTTCTCTATTGCACAGGAAAAACAACAAGACACTACTAAGGTAAATCAACTCGACGAAGTATTGGTTTCGGCTATTCGCGTAGATTCAAAAACGCCAGTTTCATTCTCTAATATGAGTAAAGAAGAATTAGCTAAACGAAATCTTGGACAAGATATTCCAACTTTAATGAATTATTTGCCTTCTGTTGTCACGACTTCAGATGCAGGGAATGGAATTGGTTATTCAGGTATTCGCGTTCGTGGAAGTGACGCAACAAGAGTAAATGTTACCATCAACGGAATTCCATACAATGATTCCGAAAGCCAAGGTACTTTTTGGGTCAATATGCCTGATTTTGCTTCCTCAGTACAAAGTTTGCAATTGCAACGCGGTGTTGGAACTTCTACCAACGGAGCTGGTGCCTTTGGTGCAAGTTTGAATATGCTGACAGATAATTATGCTAATAAAAGTACGGGTGAAATTTCCAGCTCTTTCGGAAGTTTTAATACCAATAAAAATACGGTAAAATTCAGTACGGGTTTGATGAACGATCATTTCGAAATTGCAGGACGTTTGTCTACTTTGAAATCAGATGGTTATATCGATAGAGCAAGTTCTGACTTGAAATCGTATTTTCTACAAGGAACTTATGTAGGGAAAACAACTTTAATCAAAGCGTTGGCTTTTGGAGGAAAAGAAAAAACGTATCAAGCTTGGAACGGAATTGATGCGACAACTTTAGAGTCTGACAGAACCTTTAACTCGGCAGGAATGTTTACCGATGAAGCTGGAAATATTCGTTTTTATGACAATGAAACGGATAATTATCAACAAGATCATTATCAATTGCATTGGAACGAAAAAATATCCGAAAACTGGAAAACTAATTTAGCTTTTCATTATACTAAAGGAAAAGGCTATTATGAGAATTACAAGGAAGATGCAGATATGGCAGATTATAATTTAGATCCAGTTGGTACAATAACTACAACCGATTTAATTCGTCAGAAATGGTTGGATAATGATTTTTATGGAACTACTTTTTCGGCTAATTATAAAACTGAAAAACTAGATGTGATTTTAGGTGGTGGATGGAATAAATATGAAGGAGATCATTTTGGGAAAGTAATTTGGGCGAGATATGCTTCACAAAGTGAGCTTGGAGATCATTATTATGACGATTTTTCAACAAAAAGTGATGGAAATGTTTTTGCGAAAGCCAATTATCAATTGTTGGACAACTTGAGTGTTTATGGTGATTTACAATACAGAAATGTAAGTTACAAAGCCAATAGTTGGGAAACTGGTTTGGTAAATGATAATTTCAATTTCTTTAACCCAAAAGCTGGACTTACTTTCGATATTAATGAAAAAAATGCCTTATATGGTTCGTATGCCAGAGCTAATCGTGAGCCAAACAGAACGGATTATGAAAATGGAAGTCCAAAACCAGAAAAGCTAAACGATTACGAATTGGGATGGAGACATGTTTCTGAAAAAGTAAGGCTGAACACCAATGTATATTATATGGCATACAAAGATCAATTGGTTTTAACCGGAAGTGTTGATGATGTGGGAAGTCCTATTCGCCAAAATAGTGGAGACAGTTATAGATTAGGATTGGAAGTTGATGCGACTGTGAGGCTTTCAAAACAATGGACTATTTCTCCAAATTTTACCTTAAGTAGTAATAAGAATGTTGATTTTGTTACTGAAAATAATGATGGGGATTTAATTAATCTAGGGAATACGAATATTGCGTATTCACCTGATTTTATTGCAGGTAATATTTTGACTTTTGAACCAATAAATTCATTCAGAGTGAGTTGGTTGTCTAAATTTGTTAACGATCAATATTTGAATAATATTGACGATAACAGTGGTAAATTGAAAGATTATTTCGTGAATGACTTAAATGCTACTTATGAAATTAAAATGAATTCAATCTTTAAATCGATTGTCATTAATGTTTTAGCAAATAATATATTCAATGTTGATTATGTTTCTAACGGAGCAGATTATGGAGGTGGTTATGTGTATTATTATCCTCAAGCTGGAGCGAATTTTTTAGCAGGGCTTACGCTAAAGTTTTAGAAGATATTCATTTGTAAAAAAAAATCCTGAGAGCTATTAAACTTTCAGGATTTTTTGGTTTTAAAAGGATTGTGTTTACGCTCAAATAGCTTAATTATAAACACGAATTATATCCCCGTTTTGTTCTACTCGATATTGTTTCATGAAGTAAGGCAAATCTCCTCCGATTGCTTGACCAGTAAATAAGAGGTATTCTTTATTATCGCAAGCACAAACAGCATTAACCCCCTTGATTGTCATTGTTGAACAACTACTGATTGCCTGATTTGGACATGCTGCATCAAAAGCATTATAGCCACTGCCAGTATTGAAAACTATAATTCCTTTTGCACCCGCATCCGAATAATAGACGGCATTGCTTGGGCTTTTAAGTTTTGAATAAAGTGGCAAATTCATGTTGAGCTCAACCGAAAAACTGTAGTTAGGTATGTTTGGGTTTTTATTAGAGTTCTCACTGTTGCTGCATCCCAAGAAAAAAAGAGATATAATTATTAATAAGATGTATTTTTTCATTATTTAAAATTAAATATAAAGTATTAGTGAAACAAATTTAAATTATTTAACTTTGAAATTATTAGGATTAACATATTATTGTTAACTAAACTAAAAAATATAGTATCTTTGTGGAAAGAAATCCCGTCCTGATGGGATTTTTTCTATTTATATAAATGATGAAATTATGAGCGCAATATCGTATTACACAGCGGAAGGATTAAAAAAATTAAGAGAAGAATTAGATTACTTAAAAAGCGTGATGCGCCCAAAGGCATCTCAAGATATAGCAGAAGCAAGAGACAAAGGGGATTTGTCTGAAAATGCAGAATATGATGCAGCTAAAGAGGCGCAAGGAATGTTAGAAATGAGAATCGCAAAACTGGAGGAAGTTCATTCTAATGCGAGGTTAATAGATGAGACACATTTGGATCTATCTAAAGTTTTAGTTTTGTCTCATGTTAAGATCAAAAACCAAACTAACGGAATGGAAATGAAATATACCTTAGTTGCCGAAAGTGAAGCTGATTTGAAAACAGGTAAAATATCTGTTACTTCTCCTATTGGAAAAGGATTATTAGGCAAAAAAGTAGGCGAAGTTGCCGAAATTACTGTGCCTAACGGTGTTTTGAAATTTGAAATTTTAGAGATTTCAAGAGAATAGTTTTTAAATGTTTAACCGTTAATTTGTTTAACAGGTTAAGCGAATTAACGATTAAACAAATAAACAATGAGTTCTATATTCACCAAAATAGTAAACGGAGAAATTCCTTGTTACAAAATTGCTGAGGATGAAAAATATTTAGCTTTTTTGGATGTTAATCCGAATGCAAAAGGGCACACCCTTTGTATTCCTAAACAAGAAATAGACAAGTTTTTTGACATTGAAGATGATTTATATCTTGGTTTAATGGCTTTTTCTAAGAAAGTGGCCATTGCATTAGAGAAAACAGTTCCTTGCTTACGAATTGGAATGTCAGTAGTTGGTCTTGAAGTGCCACATGCACATGTTCATTTGATACCATTAAATACTATGGATGATATACGTTTTCAGAAAAAAGTAGTTTTAAGCAAAGAAGAATTTGAGGCTTTAGCTCAAGATATTAAAAGTAATTTATAATTGTAAAAACACCTCTTAACAAATGGTTTTGAGGTGTTTTTTTTGTTTTCTATATGTGCTGTTTATGAGAAATGTTTTTTTATTGTTTACTTGCTTCTTTTCCTTTTTTGTTTTGGCTCAGAAAAAACAAAAAGTCCAAAAAAATTACGATTTGATAGATATGAAGGTGGATAAAATGCCAGCTGATTTTAATCAATCGATGGATAGTATTGCTAAGTATATTAAAAATAATTTTCAAACAGAATCAGATAGAATTCGTGCTGTTTTTTATTGGACAGCCCATACTATTAGTTATGATGCTGACAATATGTTTGAGGTTAAATTTGATGAAACACTTAATGATAGAACTATAAGAGCATTTAATAGTCAAAAGGGAAACTGTTTTGATTATGCTAATATCTTTAATAATTTGGCCACTGCGGTAGGAATAAAATCGATGGTGGTAAATGGATATACAAAGTGGAACAAGCAAAGAGTCGATAATTTATCTCATTCATGGAATGCTGCTAGAATTGATAATAAATGGTTTTTATTTGACCCAACTTGGGGTTCTGGTTATGTTATAAACGGAGTATTTACCCGAAGTCTCAATAATAATCATTTTAAAGTTGATCCAGAAATAATGGTTGTTACCCATATGCCATTTGATTATTTATGGCAATTTCGGGATTTCCCTATTATCAATCAAGAATTTATTGATGGAGTCTATGACGATGATAAAACTAAGAAAAGTTTTGATTTCGTGGCAGAAATTGCTAGGTTCGAAAGTTTACCTAAAGTGGATCAGTATTTAGAAATGTCTCAAAGAATTGAAAAAGGAGGAATGAAAAATCAGTTTATTTCTATGGCTTACATTGATGCTATGAATCGGAGAAATTATGAAAAGGATAAAGAAAATAGGGCTAAATTCGAAGTGAACCTTTCTAAAATAAAAGAAATTGAAAAACAATATAATGAAGCTGTAAAGAATTATTTTGATTTTAGTAATTACAGGAAGAGACAGTTTCAGCCTTTGGTTTCGGACAAGGAAATCAGGAAAAAGATTCAAGAACCAAGAGACGAATTGGCTAAATGTAAAGTTGCTATTTGTGATATAGAATTTATTGGTGATCAAAACAAAGCTAATCTTGATAATCTTGATAATAATATTTCTAAATATTTAGCTAAAGCTGAAGAACAGTTGCAATTTGTCAATTTGTATTTGTCTAAACCTGAGTCAATTCGAAAAACTATGGTTTATTCCATTGTGGGAACAGTTTCAAAACCAAACTGATTTGCTTTTAGTTTTTCTTTAAAATAATCTGCATTGTCGTCCCTTTTCCTATCTCGGAATGCAATACTTTAATCGTGCCTTTGTGGTATTCCTCAACAATTCTTTTAGTTAAAGAAAGACCGAGTCCCCAGCCTCTTTTTTTAGTGGTAAAACCAGTTTCAAAAATACGGTGGAATTCTTTTTTTGGTATGCCGCTACCAGTGTCGGTTACGTTTATTTTTAGATGATGATTATCCTCTTCTATTTCCATCGACAATTTTCCTCTACCTTTCATTGCATCAATGGCGTTTTTAACCAGATTTTCTATTGTCCAACTATGCAAAGTGGGGTTTAAAAGAATAGTTACTGGCTTCGAAGGTGCTTTAAACGAAAATTCGATTTGGTTAGAAAAACGGGAAATCAAATAATTATATGATTGTTTGGTTTCTTCAACGGCGTCTTTTAATTCTAATTTAGGTTCGGAACCAATTTTAGAAAATCGGTCGGTAATAGTCTGCAAACGTTCAATGTCTTTTTCAATTTCAAGAGTAATAGATTCATCAATATTCTCCATTTTTAAAATCTCCAGCCAGCCAATTAACGATGAAAGTGGTGTCCCTATTTGATGAGCTGTTTCTTTAGCCATTCCTGCCCACAATTTGTTTTGGGTGGCCATTTTGTGGCTGAGGTAAAAATTGTAAATAAGAATCCCGCACAAAACAATGATTAACGATAAAGCGATTGGGTAATATTTCAGTTTGCCTATCAGCGAAGAATTTCCATAATATAAATTCTGTGATTTTCCAGGAGCATAAATGATTTTGATAGGCTCATTCTCGCTTTTTAATTCGTTTAAATAGTTAGTGGCTCTAGTTTTATTGTTTATGATTTCTTCATCAATATTAACCGAGTTTATAATGCTGTCATTTTCGGTTAAAATCAATGGAATAGTGGTGTTGTTGTTGAAAATTTGAAGAGGTAAATCGACTTCGGTGTTTTCTTTGGCGTTGATTAAGGTTTTTTGAGCAGTAGCCCAAAGGTTCATTTTTATTCTTTCTTCATTTTTGAATATTTGAAAAAAAGTATAGGTATTCCAAAGGATAATGGCAATTATCGAAAATGAGATTAAAATAATGATCCAACGTATGGGGTTGCTATTTTCGGAAAAATTCATAAAAGTAAATTTGTGGTATAAATATAACGAAATATTGGACTTCGGATTGTGTAGGGATAAAAATCATTATTTCCAAAGCATTGATTATGGTTGATTTTAAGAGCTTATTCCTGCTGTCCACTGTATCTTTTGTGCCGAACACCGGCACAAAAGGATGTCGTTTTCATCAGGGCTACGGCATTTGCTTTCATAATAAAATTATTTAAATACCTAGAATCTAATCTGCTATTTTGTTATTTTTGTCTAAATAAAAAGTTTATGATTAGCATTGATCCAAAAAGCATTGAAACCGCAAAATTACAAGGGTATTTGCAAGGTGCAGTTGGGCCAAGACCCATAGCTTTTGCCAGTACTATCAGTAAAAATGGGATTCCTAATTTGTCGCCTTTCAGTTTTTTCAATGTATTCAGTGCCAATCCGCCGATATTAATTTTTTCACCCGCAAGGCGGATTCGTGACAATTCGGTTAAGCACACTTTAATCAATGCCGAAGCCACAAAAGAAGTAGTTATCAACATGGTAAATTACGATATGGTGCAGCAAACTTCTTTGGCAAGCACAGAATATGCCGAAGATGTTGATGAATTTTTAAAATCAGGGCTAACACCAGTTCCTTCAGATGTCGTAAAACCATTCAGGGTAAAAGAATCACCTGTGCAGTTTGAGTGCAAAGTGACTCAGATAATTCCTTTGGGGACAGAAGGTGGTGCAGGAAATTTAATCCTTTGCGAAGTGGTTCGTATTCATATTGATGAAGCCATTTTAAATGAAAACGGAACTATCGATCAGCACAAAATTGATTTGGTTTCGAGATTGGGGGCCAATTGGTATTCTAGATCAAATCAAGGGTTGTTTCAAGTGCCCAAACCACTTACAAATCTGGGAGTTGGAGTAGATGCCATTCCCGATTTTGTTAAAAACAGCACAGTTTTTGATGGAAACGATTTAGGGATGTTAGGTAATATAGAAGCCTTGCCTACTACTGAAGAAGTTAGTATATTTGTAAAGCAAAATTTTGCTGTAAAGGCAGTTTTGAGCTCCGATGACCTTGAAAAACAGCACTTGGAGGCCAAAAAATATCTTTTAGATAATGATGTAATTTCGGCTTGGAAAGTGCTTTTAGCCAAAAAAATAAAATCAAAGTAACAATAATTAAATAAAAAGAAGATGGAAGTAATTGGAAAAATTAAAGTTGTAAATCCAGAGCAACAAGTAAGTGCGGCATTCAAAAAAAGAGAATTGGTTGTTACTACTGATGAACAATACCCACAACATATTTTGGTTGAGTTCACTCAAGATAAATGTGATTTGTTAAGCAATTATAATATTGGTGAAGCTGTAAAAGTTTCAATCAATTTGAGAGGAAGAGAATGGATTAATCCACAAGGTGAAACAAGATATTTTAATAGTATTCAAGGTTGGAGAATTGAAAGATTAGTTGCCGATGCACCAACTCAGCAAGCACCTCCAATGCCAGCTGCTGCAACTTTTGCACCAGCAACAAACTTAAACGAAGAAGAAGCAGACGATTTGCCTTTCTAAAAAAATAAAAGCAGATTTTAAATTCCAAATTCCAATTATAAATTTATTGGAATTTGGAATTTCTTTTTTATTTAGAATTTAAATTTGCCATTGAAATTGACTTTTGAAATTGAACATGCATTACTTAACATCAGATTTATTTTTCCCTCCCGTTTCCCATGCTAATCGCGATGGGATTCTTGCTATAGGCGGTGATTTATCTCCTGAACGTTTGCAATTAGCTTACAAAAGCGGAATTTTCCCATGGTTTAACGAAGGGGAACCTATTATTTGGTGGTCGCCCAATCCTAGAATGGTGTTGTTTCTAGATGACTTAATTGTCTCCAAAAGCATGCGAAACATCCTTAATCGCAATATCTTTAAAGTGACATTTAATCAAAATTTCAAAGATGTTATATCCAATTGTCAACAAGTAAAACGCGACGGACAAACAGGAACCTGGATTACCAATGAAATGATTGAAGCCTATTGCAAACTCAATGAATTAGGAATAGCAAAATCTGTTGAGGTTTGGCAAAATGACCAATTAATAGGCGGATTGTATGGTATTGATTTGGGACATGTTTTCTGTGGAGAAAGTATGTTTTCGTTGGTTTCAAATGCTTCCAAAGTTGCTTTTATTGGGTTAGTAAATCAACTGAAAGAAGAAAATTATCGGTTGTTAGATTGCCAAGTGCACAATGAACATCTCGAAAGTTTAGGCTGTATAGAAATTGAGCGTAATGAATTTATGTCAATTATTAAAGATACTATTTAGAGCCTAATCCAAGTCCTCCTTCAAAAAACTTTTTTTCTAAAGCCATAAAAGTAGCTTCCTGCCGGTCGCTCTTTTATTCCTAGAAAAAATAGTTTTTTTCAGTCCGGGCTTTTCACTTCCATCAGGGGCAAAAAACAGTAGAAATTTTAAAACCAACTTCTAAAATTCTCCAATTCATATTTTTCAAAAAACATCTAGAAGAGTAAATAAAAAAATCCGTGTATATCTGTTGCATCCGTGACCCATTTCTCAAAGTTAAAACTTCAATTTCACAAAACCCCATTCCGTAGTTTTAAATAGAATTAATTCATTTTTGAGACTTGGTAAATCCATTATCAGCTTTAAAGTTTCATGTGCCATCATTGTTCCAATCATGCCTGGCAAAGTGCCTAAAACGCCATTAAAACTACAATTAGGTACATCATCAGGATTTGGTGGCTCTGGAAATAAATCTCTTAAATTTTTACTCCCCTTATGATTAAAAACTGCCAACTGACCTTCAAAACCTAAGATACTTCCATAAACCAAAGTTTTTCCTAGAGCCACACAAGTATCATTTACTAAATACCGAGTTGTAAAATTATCCGAACCATCAACTACAATATCAAAATCACTTATAATTTCTGATGCATTATTGATAGTTAATTTTTCTTCAAAAGCTAAAACAGTAATTAGCGGATTTAGTTTTTCAATAGTTGTTTTAGCTGTATTGGCTTTCGATAATCCAATTTGATCTTCAGTATATAAAATTTGCCGATGCAAATTATGAATCTCTATTTTATCAAAATCTACAATACCAATAGCCCCGACTCCTGCAGTGGCTATATATTGTAAAATAGGGCAGCCCAAACCACCAGCACCTATTACTAAAACTTTAGCTTTTTTTAGTTTCTCTTGTCCTGAATCACCAATTTCGGGCAATATCATTTGGCGGTTGTATCGTAAAAAATCTTGTATTACACTCATTACATCTGCAATCTAAAATCGTTAATCTAAAATCTAAAATTATAATTTCTATCCCAATCTTTCCAAACAGGTTCATATCCTCGACTGGAAATAAGTGTAGCAATTTCCGAAGCAGAACGTTCATCACTAATCTCGAATTGCTCCAAAGATTGCGGATCAACTACATATCCGCCAGGATTCGTTTTGGAACCAGCACTCATGCTTGTTGTACCAAGCGGAATAATATTGTTTCTAAATTTCTCATTTTCTCGAGTCGAAATGGATATTTCCAAATCTTCATTCCACAATCGATAGGCACAAATAAGTTGAGCCAAATCTTTATCATTCATAATAAAATTAGGTTCAATGATGCCTTCCGCAGGACGAAGCCTTGGAAAAGAAACGGAGTATTTGGTCTGCCAATAGGTTTTTTGTAAATAATCCAAATGCAAAGCATTGAAAAAACTATCGGTACGCCAGTCCTCCAAACCTAATAAAACGCCCAAACCTATTTTATGAATTCCTGCTTTCCCAATTCTATCTGGAGTATCTAATCGAAAATCAAAATTTGATTTTTTACCTTTGGTATGGTACTTTTTATAAACTTCTTGATGATACGTTTCCTGATACACTAAAACGGAATACACACCAGCATCATGTAAACGTTCGTATTCCTCTTGCAAAAGAGGTTGTACTTCAACTGAAATTATCGAAAAATCCTTTCTGATTTGTTCAATAGCATTCAGAAAATAATTAATATTTACAGTGTAATTGGCTTCTCCCGTAACTAATAATACGTGATCAAAACCTGCTTTTTTTAAGGCTTCGACTTCTAATGTAATTTCACGTTCACTCAGGGTTTTCCGTTTTATTTTATTGTCTAAACTAAAACCACAATAGGTACAGATATTTTGACATTCATTACTTAAATACAAAGGGGCATACATTTGAATGGTTTTGCCAAAACGTTTTTTGGTCAGTTCGTGGCTTATTTGTGCCATTTGTTCCAAATAAGGTTGGGCTGCTGGCGAAATCAAAGCCAGAAAGTCATCCAGATTGCGTTTGTTTTTAGACAAAGCGTTTTCAACTTCTTTTTCGGAAGTTTGATATATTTTGTTTTGAATAGTATTCCAGTCGTATTGTTCAAAAATGGATTTGAATGTTTTCATAATTTTAAACGCAAGGAGCGCTAAGTTTTTCGCAAAGTTCGCAAAGCTTTGCGGGCTTAGCGTTTTGTCTTTGTGTGCTTTGCGGTTAAATAAATGCTATTCATACAAAAAAGAAGTTAAAGGACTAGAAGCAACTGCGTGCCTATATTGCTGCCCTAGTTTGGCTTCATAAGCCTTTCTTCCTGCAATTACCGCTTCTTTAAACGCTTCGGCCATCAATTTTGGATTTCCTGCAACGGCTATAGCTGTATTTACCAAAACAGCATCAGCTCCCATTTCCATTGCTTTAGCAGCATCAGATGGTGAGCCAATTCCTGCGTCAATAATTACTGGGACGTTACTTTGTTCAATAATAATTTCTAAAAAATCAATAGTTTTTAAGCCTTTGTTACTTCCGATTGGTGAACCCAAAGGCATCACAGCAGATGTTCCAGCATCTTCCAAACGTTTACATAAAACTGGGTCTGCATGAATATAGGGTAATACAATAAATCCTAGTTTAGCCAATTCTTCGGTAGCTTTTAAAGTTTCGATTGGATCTGGCATCAAATATTTTGGATCGGGATGAATTTCTAATTTTAGCCAATTGGTCTCTAAAGCTTCCCTAGCTAGTTGTGCTGCAAAAACAGCTTCTTTGGCATTTCTTGCTCCAGAAGTATTGGGTAGTAAATTTATTCTAGGATGCTTTAAGTGATTTAAAATTGCATCAGTATCGGTTTCTAAATCGATACGCTTCAAAGCCACAGTAACCAATTCACTTCCTGAAGCTAAAATAGCTTCTTCCATTTGTTGATTGGATCCGAATTTCCCCGTTCCTAAAAATAAGCGTGACTCTAATATTTTATCTCCTATTTTAAACAATGACGTTGCCATATAGTTTTTCGTTGAGTTGTTTGATTAAATCGATTTTGTGATTGCTTTTGGTAATAATGCTAGAAACGGCAATGCCATGAATGCCTGTGTTTATTAGGGGGTCAATGTCCTGCATTGTAATTCCACCAATAGCATACAACGGAATGTCAATTTTAGCCTGTTCCATTTTAGAGATTATGGAGCGATAACCTTCAAGACCTAGTATTGGACTTAAATTTGTTTTGGTTTTGGTGAATTGAAATGGACCAAGACCGATATAATCACAACCATTATTTACTTGTTTTACTATGTCTTCAAAAGTATTAGCAGTTGCACCTATAATTTTGGTTTTACCTAAGATAGCTCTTGCTTCTGTGACATCCATATCCGAAAGACCTAAATGAACACCATCGGCAGCAAATTGTTTGGCTAAATGTACGTTGTCGTTTATAATGAAATTAGCGAGATATTCTTCGCATAAAAATTTTACAGCTTCGGCTAAAGCAAAGGCTTTTTTGGGCTTTTGATGTTTGAATCGCATTTGTATCCAATCACATCCATTGTCTAATGCCTGATGAATGTTGTACAATTGTTCTTCGACGCTTTCTCCTTGAGAGATGTATTGTAATTTATTATACATAATGGAATCCTAGTTTAGTTGAGTTAGATAATAAATAGTTTTCGGTGTATATTTTTGCTTTTTCACAAGCTGTTTTTAAGTCTTGTCCTAATGCTATGTTGGCTACAATGGACGAGGAAAGGACACAGCCTGATCCATGTTTTTCATAACATTCAATTGTTCTGGGTAAAAGTTGATGAATTACATCTTCAGTGTAGAGATAATCAACCCCCATTTCATTTGGATTGTGACCTCCTTTTAGTAAAACAGAACTACTATCGCCACATGATCCGCTTTGTACGAGTGATAGTGAATTTATAAAACAAGACAGAGGTGAGAAGTTTGGGAAAATGATTTTAATTTCATTATAATTTGGTGTAATTAAGTCAATTTGGTTTAGGATTTTAGTCAAATCAAGACGGTTCTCAATAATTGTAAAATCAAAATTAGTAGAAGATTTTAGAACCGTATCCCATACAATTTTTGTTTTTGGTGAAAGTTTTTTTATGGTAAAAACAATTTCTTTCAAATAGTCTAATGAAGGGATAATGCCAATTTTTACCGCTTTGATAGTGTAATTCTCAAACAATTTTTTTACAGATTTCAAAATAAAAGCCAAGTCAGTCCATTGTATTTCGAAAAACTCATTTTCGGTTTGAATGGTATTGGCAGTATTAATGGCAAAACCATATACTCCATGCTGTTCAAAGGTTTTGATATCTGCTAAAACTCCAGCTCCAGCCGAAGGGTCAAAGCCTGCAATTGTTAAAACGAAAGGGCGATTTGCTGACATAATTTAAAATTTTCTATTGGATAATTACTGTTCCAAATGGTTCCTAAAAGGGCAACGTCATCAAAACCATTTTTTAATGTTTGTTCTGTATTTTTTGATTCAATTCCGCCTAAAGCAATTAGTTTCGTTTTGTAATTAATCCTATTTTTAATGGCTTCGAATAAATCTGTTTTTGAAGAATAATTTTCTTTGGAAATACTCGGGTAAATTGGACTCAAAAAGGCATATTCAAAATTGTTATCCAAAGCATTGAAATCATCCATTCTATGAATCGAAGTCGATAAATGGAATCCTTTTGTTTTATATGTTTCAAATGCTGATTTTCCGAATAATGCTGCTGTTTTTTTTCTTTCGCTTTCGCTAAAGTGAATTCGATTGATGCCAAATGCCGAAGCTAAATGATGATGACTGTGCAAAACCAATTGTTCCCTTAAGTCTGATTTTATTTCCAATAAAAAAGATCTCATTTCCGCTGCAGAAAAATCTGGTTTTCGAATATGAAGCAACCCCAATCCATTCTCAAAAAGAGAATAGATGGTGTCGATTTCATTAGCTATCGAAATTGGATTTGTGATTACGATCATTTTTCTTTAGATTAAAAAATTTAAGAATTAAAAGATTTAAAAATTATTTAAACACGAAAGTTTTCAATCTTTAAATCTTTTAATTTTTTCAATCATCTTAGATATAAATTTCTTTTCCTTGTTCAATAAATTCCTCCGATTTGGCTGCCATTCCTTTTTCTGCTTCGGCAACATCACGGATTTCCTGTGAGATTTTCATCGAACAGAACTTTGGTCCGCACATAGAGCAGAAATGCGCCACTTTTGCACCATCAGCAGGCAAAGTTTCATCGTGAAATTCACGAGCTGTATCTGGGTCTAATGATAAGTTGAATTGGTCTTCCCAACGGAATTCGAAACGGGCTTTACTCAAGGCATTGTCACGGTATTGTGAACCTGGGTGACCTTTGGCTAAATCGGCAGCATGTGCGGCAATTTTATAAGTAATAACACCGTCTTTTACGTCTTTTTTATTTGGTAAGCCTAAATGTTCTTTTGGTGTTACATAACACAACATGGCGCATCCGTACCAACCAATCATAGCTGCTCCAATGGCAGAAGTAATGTGGTCATAACCAGGAGCAATATCAGTAGTTAATGGTCCTAAAGTGTAAAAAGGAGCTTCATCACAATGTTCCAATTGCTTGTCCATATTTTCTTTAATCATGTGCATTGGCACGTGACCTGGACCTTCAATAAATACCTGAACATCGTGTTTCCAAGCAATTTTTGTTAATTCTCCCAATGTTTCTAATTCTGCGAATTGTGCAGCATCATTGGCATCGGCAATTGAACCAGGACGCAATCCATCTCCTAATGAAAAGGCAACGTCGTATTGTTTCATTATTTCGCAAATCTCTTCGAAGTGGGTGTAAAGGAAATTTTCTTTATGATGAAATAAACACCATTTTGCCATAATTGACCCACCACGAGATACAATTCCAGTAACACGGTTTGCAGTCAAATGAATGTAACGTAATAAAACTCCGGCGTGAATAGTGAAATAAGAAACGCCTTGTTCTGCTTGTTCGATTAAGGTATCACGGAATACTTCCCAAGTTAAATCTTCGGCAATTCCGTTTACTTTTTCTAAGGCTTGGTAGATGGGAACTGTTCCAATTGGTACTGGTGAGTTACGAATAATCCATTCTCTAGTTTCGTGTATGTTTTTACCTGTGGACAAATCCATAATGGTATCGGCTCCCCAACGGCAAGCCCAAACGGCTTTTTCTACTTCTTCTTCAATGCTTGAAGTTACAGCACTGTTTCCAATATTAGCATTAATTTTTACCAAGAAATTGCGTCCCACAATCATCGGTTCGCTTTCAGGGTGGTTGATGTTGTTTGGGATTATGGCACGACCTCTTGCTACTTCACTACGAACAAATTCGGCAGTGATTTTAGATTTCGGTGTGTTAGCTCCAAAGCTATGTCCATTGTGTTGGCACTGCATTGCTTTGGTTTGCTCGTTTAATTGTTCGATGCGTTGGTTTTCACGAATCGCGATGTATTCCATTTCGGGAGTGATGATGCCCTGTTTAGCGTAATACAATTGAGAAACATTGGCCCCTTTTTTGGCACGCATTGGTTTGTGTAAATATTCAAAACGTAAATCGTTTAGTTTTTCGTCGTTCAGGCGTGACTTTCCGTATTCGGAAGAGATTTCGGTTAGTTCTTCTACGTCGTTGCGGTCTAGTATCCATTGTTCGCGAATGCGTGGCAATCCTTTTCGGATGTCAATTTCGATGTTTGGGTCGGTGAAAGGCCCTGAAGTATCGTAAACAGTTACCGAAGGATTTTTTTCTATTCTTCCATTGGACATTTTAGTGTCAGCAAGGGAGATTTCGCGCATTGCGACTTTTATCGGGTGGATTTCTCCATCGATATATACTTTTTTGGAGTTTGGAAACGGGGTTCTTGAGATTTTTTCTTCGTTGTTCATATTTTTTTAATTGAAAGATTTAAGTATTAAAAAATTGAAAGACTGAAGAGATGTGTTTGATAAATATTTTAATCATTGAATCTTTCAATCTTTTAATTGAAATGTTTATCCGCCTTGAGTTGCTGAAATGATTAAAATATCGTCGGTTTCTTTGATGAGATGGAAATTCCAATCAGATTTTGGAATTACGGTATTGTTAATGGCGAGGGCAATTCCGTTTTGTTTTTCAGGAATTTCCAAGTCAAGAAGTGCCTGAACAGTTAAGCTGTCAGTGGCAAATTGTTTTGTTTGATTGTTGATTTTTAGCTCCATTCCTTTTGAATTTAGTATGTAATTATACTTTAGGAATGGCTGCAATTACGCACAAATGTGCGACAAGAAGTCATCTTACTTTTTCCTACGCTAGTATGAACTAGATCAGGTTCGAGGGTAAAGTCTCAGCCTGCGATTGCAGACACCCCTAAAGTGTGAAGCAAATGTAATTAAAAAAGTTTGAAAGTTTAATGATTTAAAAGTTTAAAGTTGTTACAGGTGTAACTTGTGTTCTTGAAACTTAAAACGGTGATTTTGTGTTAATTTCTCTTCCAACAATCGGCTACATGGTCGTCTATCATTCCGGTGGCCTGCATGTGGGCATACACAACTGTAGAGCCAACAAATTTGAATCCACGTTTTTTTAGGTCTTTGCTGATGGCATCGGAAAGGGGAGTGGTGGCCTGTACTTCGCTTAGGCTTTTTCGGTTGTTTATAATGGGTTTTCCATCGACAAAGCCCCAGATGTATTTGGAAAAACTACCGAATTCCTCTTGAATTTTTATAAAGGCTATGGCATTGGAAACTGCTGAATAAACCTTAAGCTTGTTTCGAATAATACCTGAATCTTGAAGCAAATCTTGAATTTTATCTTCTGAATAGTTAGCTATTTTTTTATAGTCGAAATTGTCAAAAGCTTTGCGAAAATTTTCTCTTTTATTTAAGATGGTAATCCAACTTAATCCTGCCTGGAAAGTTTCCAGAAGTAGAAATTCGAATAGCTTAGTGTCCTCATATACGGGAACTCCCCATTCTTTGTCGTGATATTTTTGGTATAATTCGCTGGAATTGCACCAACCGCATCTTATGAGTTGTTTTTGCATTAGTTTCCTATTTGCCAATAGTATCCTTTAACTGTTGGAATGTAAGCTGAGCGTCCTATTAGATACAAATCAGTATACATTTTTTTCTCGTATTTGATTCCAATTGCACCGCCTGAGGTATACATTTTATTTTTTTCGAAGCGTACTTTAAGTCGTCCATCATTAAATTTAGCATCAGACATTTTTTCTATAATCCAAGTTGATTTCCATTTGATATCGAGTTCGTT
The DNA here is from genome assembly GCF_052683105.1 of Flavobacterium sp. WC2509. Taxonomy (NCBI): domain Bacteria; kingdom Pseudomonadati; phylum Bacteroidota; class Flavobacteriia; order Flavobacteriales; family Flavobacteriaceae; genus Flavobacterium; species Flavobacterium sp. WC2509. The sequence goes on from NZ_JBQZFG010000001.1 coordinate 2,686,000, forward strand.
ATCGGATATTTTGGTTACACTTTTGACTAATTGAATGGCTTCTTTTGGGATGTAGAATTTACTTTGTAAATCTTTTTGTGTCATTAATTCCCCAATTTTGCTTTCATTTAGTATTTTCTTAATGTATACAAAAGATGGCACAGCTCTTTTTTTAACGGTATTGGCTTGTGGGGTTTCTTTTGGGTTTTCGTTGTTAACTACTGTTACTGTTTCGGATCCAGTTTCTATTTCGGTTTCAGCTCCAGTCACATTTCCAGTATCAGTCTCAGTTTCTGTTTCTTTCTTTTTTTTGAATTTTTGTTTTCTTAAAATAGATTGTTTGACTGCTCTTATACTGTCTTCTGGTGACAAATGAAGGGTATCCTTTCTTTGTGGTTCAGGATTAATTGTGTCCTTTTGCTCGTAGTTAGGCTCTTTTTTTTGTTCTAATTCGTGTTCTTCACTCTCTTTGTTTTTGCCACAGCTAAATAGCGTTACAAGTATAATGAATGTGAATAAAATTTTAAAATTCGGCATAATTAATGTGTTAAGAGATTGGAACAATTATTCAAATTTAATCTATTTTTTTAATCTAATAAAACGAATTTATATTATTATGGGTTTAACTATTTATTTTGATTAAAATTCTAGTAAAAACAAAAGGAGCTGTCTATTAGACAACTCCTTTTGGGTATTTTATTCTTAATGTGTTTTATTCGAAGCTATTTAATACTTCAATAAAAACACATTTAAAGTATTAATAAATTTGTTTAACACCTTTAGCACTGTCGAAAACGTAACTTACTAACCAAGCTATTTGACCTTGTTTAGCAAAATAAATCTTCTTAGTTTGTATGTTAGGAATAACTTCAAGTGAAGTCTCTAAAAGATTAAATGCAGAAATTAAGTATTTTTGTTGGTAGGTTTTCAATACTTTTTGCATTTCTACGTTAGTTTCAGCATTGGTAACAAATCTTTGGTAGTTATTCTCTGCAATAGTTCTAATTCCTAAGATGTCATCATATTTTACTAGTGTGAAATTTTCTTCAGCTTTTAGTCCAGTCAAAAGAGTGTAAAAAGCCCAAGCAGCTCCACCAGAGATGTAAACATTGCTTTTGTCTTGAGATTCAGGGCGACTAGTGTACATCTTTTTGAAATTTTCTCTTATTGTAGGTAAGTAGTCAAAAAGGTTTTCGTTGAATTCAAATACTGTTTTTTGTTTACATTTTTTATTGATTATTTCTGTTAATGTAACAGTTCCTAAATCACATGATATTGGGAAAAATACAGAAGATTCATTGATTTCTTTTGCGTATCCACCTTTAGTATTTCCTCCTCCAATATCTATAATCACAGAATTTAAATAATTTTTAGGTGGGATACAACCTCTTAAAAGTAACTTAGCTTCAAGTGAGGAAGATATAATCTCTATTTTTTTATTTGTAAGTGTTTTGATTTTTACAACTAAGTCATTCGTATTGTTCGCTAAACCAACTCCAGATGAAGCCACAATAAAAATGTTTTTGTCTTCAATTTTATATTCAGCAAGCATTTTTTTATAATTGGAGTAAACTACAGCTCCTGCTTTTTCAATATCTTCTGCTAATAATGAACCATCTATTCCAATACCTGTAGCGATACCTACGTTTTCAGTCCAAAATTCTTTTACATCATACGTGTTTCTTTTGATGTTTTCTACATCAAGGACTGTCATTTTGATTCCTTTACTTCCTATTTCTATTCCTCCATAGAGTTGTGCTTGCGTAGAATAGGAAAGAATAAGGCAAATTATCAAATAGTAAATTTTTTCTCTCATATTTTAATTATTTGGGGTTTTTTAATAAATACAAATCTATATTAAAAATTGAATAATTCCTTTATTTTGTATTTTTTTTTATAAAAATTGTTTATCACCTAATTTTTATAAATGTTTGGTGAATGTTTAGAAAATGTTTTGTTTTTTAACTATTTGAGTGTTGCATAATTCAAAAAAAAATCTATTTTTGCCAAGATAACTAAATTTTTAGCCCCAAAAAAAATTAATTATGATAAAAAAATACCTTAACAATTTCAAAGGTTTCCCAAAAGAGATTTGGATACTTACTTTAATTACATTCATTAACAGAGCAGGTACTATGGTTATTCCATTCCTCTCAAAATATATGAAAGAAAATCTACATTTCACTTATAGCCAAATTGGATGGGTGATGGTTTTCTTTGGAATTGGTTCTATAATTGGAACTTGGCTGAGTGGTAAGCTTTCGGATAAAATTGGCTTTTACAAGGTCATGGTCTTTAGTTTGTTTGCAAGTGGAATAGTGTTTGTTTTGTTGCAATATGCTACATCTTTTGAACAGCTATGTGTAGGTATTCTAATTCTGACTAGTGTTGCAGATATGTTTAGACCAGCAATGTTGGTGTGTTTGAAAACTTTTACTAAAAAAGAAGATAGAGCTCGTGCTTATTCATTAACACGTGCCGCTATTAATTTAGGGTTCCTTTTTGGACCTGTATTAGGAGGTTTGATTATTATGCAATTAGGTTATGAGTATATTTTCTACGTTGATGGCGCTACTTGTATATTGGCTATAATCGTTTTTGTTCTTTTTGTTAAAGAGAAAAAAATACCTGTTAAAGTGCTTAAAGAAAATAAACCTAAAGTGAAAGTTTCAGTTATGAAAGACAGACCATTTATGCTGCATTTGGTTATTTGTTTGATTACTGGTATTCTTTTCTTTCAGATTTTTACCACTTTACCTTTATATCACAAAGAACGATTCAATATGACTGAATTTGATAGTGGTTTACTTTTGAGTTTAAATGGATTGCTTATTTTACTTTTTGAACTTCCAATTGTAAATTATGTGAATAGAAATAAAATAAATAATCATAAAGTTATCTCTTTTGGTTTGTTGTTAATGGCGACTAGTTTCTTGTTGTTGTTGCTTCCTTTTGAGGCTGTTTTGGTTCCTATGATGTTTGTCATGACTTGCGGTGTAATGTTGACTTTTCCGTTTGCTAATTCGTTCGCAATGGATAGATCACATATGCAAGAAGGGAAGTTCATGGCAGCTTTTACTATGAGTTATAGTTTTGCACATATTTTAAGTGCTAAAACAGGTATGGAAATCATTCAAAATTCAGGTTATGAGTCAAATTGGTTATTCATGACGGGTCTGGGAGTAGTAGGGACATTACTAGTTTTTAGGCTTTCTAAAATGGTTGAAAAAGAAGAATTGAGAAATGCAGAAGCTACAATGGTAACTGTAGAAAATGAACAGCAATTAGTTTAGTTTTTTGGTTTTCAATCATAAATTAGAATACAATATTTTCAATTACAATTTAAAAAACAGTAGTAGGCAAAAGTTTACTGCTGTTTTTTTATGGGTTAATTTTTTGTTTAGCAATGAATTATTTGCCATTAAATAGGAAATGTAAGTGTAGGTTGTTTTAGGGTGGTAACAATCGTTTGTTTTTTGCTCTTTTGTATATCTTCTAATAAGTGAAATTCGACGCTTAGTGCTAAGATAAATATGCTTATTTGTTTTATGTTAACAATTATCAGACATTTTTAGTAAAGAAAAATCCCATCTCGTAATGAAACAAGATGGGATTTTATATGTATACGAAATCTAAAATAGAATCCGTTTGTTGCAATCAATAGATTATCCTAAAGTAACTCTTTTGAAATTTGTAATTTCAACGTTGAATCCTTTAACGTAATCACCAACTTTTTTACTATCATCTTTGATGAAGTTTTGATCTAATAAGGCTTTCTCTTGATCTAAAGTAGTATTGTCAGAGATGAAACGTAGAATTTTTCCTGGAATAATTTTATCCCAAATTTGTTCTGGTTTTCCTTCAGCTTTTAATTCAGCTTTAGCATCTTCTTCAGCTTGTTTTAAAACTTCTTCAGTTAATTGAGAGAAAGAAATATATTTAGGAACATTTTTCAAAGTTTTTCCTAAACGTTTTGCTTCTTCATTTTCTTTTTCGATGATAGCAATACGAGCATCAAGTTCAGAGGCAACGAAAGCAGGGTCAAAATCTTTGTAAGATAATGTGTCAGCTCCCATAGAAGCAACTTGCATAGAGATGTCTTTAGTTAATACGTCAGCATTAGGAACCGCTGCAGAAATTGCAGTTAATGCAGCAATTTTGTTAACGTGAACATAAGATCCTACGAAAGCACCTTCTACGATTTCAAAACCACCGATTTCGATTTTTTCACCAATAACACCAGTTTGCTCAATTAGTTTTTCAGCGACAGTAATTCCGTTGAAATCTGAAGCTAAGAATTCTTCTTTAGAAGAGAAGTTAATCGCTTTTTCAACTAATTCTTTAGCTAAAGCTACGAAAGTTTCATTCTTACCTACGAAATCTGTTTCACAGTTTAAGGTAATGATAGCTCCTTTAGTTTTATCTGCATTGATAAAAGAAACAGCAGCACCTTCAGAGGACTCACGGTCAGAACGGTTATCAGCAACTTTTTGTCCTTTTTCTCTAAGGTTTTGTATAGCTTTATCGAAATCTCCTTCAGCTTCAACTAAAGCTTTTTTACAGTCCATCATTCCGGCACCTGTAGTTTGTCTTAATTTGTTTACGTCTGCAGCTGTTATAGTTATAGTTGACATAATATTTTATTTTAAGTGTTATTAAAAGTAAAAATTCCAATTTTTAAATCCCAAATTCCAATTTTATTAAATTACTAACATAATGTTATTAATCTTTTTGGGGAATTTGGAATTTAAAATTGGAATTTAAAATTTGATTTATTCTTCAGTTGCTGGAGCTGGAGCAGCTTCAACCGCTGCAACTTCAGCTGCAGGAGCTTCAGTTTCAGCTACAACTTCAGTAGCATCAGTTTCTTTATCAGAAGTTCTATTTGCAAGACCGTCGATAATTGAAGCAGTTACTAAAGATAAAATTTTATCAATTGATTTAGAAGCATCATCATTTGCAGGGATAACATAATCTACTTCACGTGGATCAGAGTTAGTATCAACCATTGCAAAAACTGGAATGTTTAATTTTTGAGCTTCTTTTATTGCGATGTGTTCAGCTTTGATATCTACTACGAACAATGCTGCAGGAAGTCTAGACATATCTGCGATTGAACCTAAGTTTTTCTCTAGTTTAGCACGAAGACGATCAACTTGTAAACGCTCTTTTTTAGAAAGTGTCATGAATGTACCATCTTTCTTCATTTTATCGATAGTAGCCATTTTTTTAACAGCTTTACGAATAGTTACGAAGTTAGTTAGCATTCCACCAGGCCATCTTTCAGTGATGTAAGGCATGTTTGCAGCTTTTGCTTTGTCAGCAACGATGTCTTTTGCTTGTTTTTTGGTAGCAACAAATAATATTTTTCTACCTGATGCAGCGATTTTTTTCAAAGCGTCATTAGCTTCTTCAATTTTTGCTGCAGTTTTATATAGATTGATAATGTGTATACCATTACGCTCCATATAAATGTAAGGAGCCATATTTGGATCCCATTTTCTAGTCATGTGTCCAAAATGAACACCTGCTTCTAGTAATTCTTTTACTTCTACTTTGTTTGACATTTTTTGTACTAGTTTACGTTCTGTTGATTAGCAATGTAGGAATGGCGATTTCTCGGCTACATACATTTAGATGCTAAACTAATTTCCCACCTCGATGGGACAACAACAACATTGTTTTAAATTTTTTAATACATTCTAGAATGTCTTGTCCTAATTGAACAAGACAGGCAATATTAACGTTTAGAGAATTGGAATCTCTTACGAGCTTTCTTCTGACCGAATTTCTTACGTTCAACCATTCTTGGATCTCTAGTTAATAAACCTTCTGGCTTCAAGATCCCTCTGTTTTCAGCATTTACTTCACACATAACGCGTGCTAATGCCATTCTTACAGCTTCTGCTTGTCCAGTTGAACCACCTCCATAAACGTTTACTTTTACGTCAAAGTTAGATGCATTTTCTGTCATAGACAATGGTTGCAAAACTTTGTACTGTAAAGTAGCAGTTGGGAAATAAGTTGCGAATGGTTTTTTGTTTACAACGATAACTCCTGTTCCTTCAGAAACATAAACACGTGCAACAGCGGTCTTTCTTCTACCGATTTTGTGAATAACTCCCATTACTTAAGATCGTTTAGGTTAACAGTTCTAGGTTTTTGAGCTCCTTGTTTGTGCTCAGATCCTACAACAACATTTAAATTTCTGAAAAGTTCAGCTCCTAATTTGTTTTTAGGTAGCATTCCTTTTACCGCTTTTTCTACTAATAATGCAGGGTTTTTTGCTTGCAATACTTTAGCAGTTAAAGTTCTTTGTCCTCCAGGGTAACCAGTGTGACGGATGTATGTTTTTTCATCCAATTTGTTACCTGTAAGGTTGATTTTTTCTGAGTTGATAACAATTACGTTATCTCCACAGTCAACGTGTGGTGTGTAACTTGGCTTGTACTTACCTCTTAAAATCATAGCGACTTTTGAAGCAAGACGTCCTAAGTTATGACCATCAGCGTCTACAACAATCCATTCTTTTGTAGAATTGGCTTTTGTTGCTGAAATTGTCTTGTAGCTTAATGCGTTCACAATAATATATTTTAATTAAACATTCCATTCCCAATAAAGGGAGTGCAAAAGTACAATTAATTATTTTAAAACCAAATAGCTTAATTGATTATTTTTTTATTGAGTTGGTGCTGATAATCAAATATATATTTATTGAACCGGAATTTTGTTTTAGTTTGTGTTTCTTTCTTTTGCAATAATTTCGATGAATTTTTTTTTGATGTTGCAATTTTTTTGTACTTTTCCGTTTTATCGAATTATATGTCCGTATTTTTTTAGATTTTCAGTAAAAATTGAGGAAAGTATTGTCAAATATGGATAAAATTAATTTTTTAAGACTGTTAATTTAGGTTTATATACCACCACTCTCCAATGAAAGCAAAAGCAACTTTAAAACAAATTGCAAAAGAACTTAATGTTTCAGTATCAACTGTTTCTAAAGCACTTAATGATAGTCCTGAAATAAGCGAACAAACGAAAGTTAGAATTAAAGAATATGCCAAGTTAAAGAATTATAAACCCAATGTTATTGGTTTAAATCTTAAAAACCGAAAAACAAAAACCATTGGAGTTATTATTCCTAATATATTAAATTCATTTTTTGCTAAAGTTTTTAGTGGTATTGAAAAGGTAGCAGATGAGAGAGGTTATAATGTAATTATGTGTATTTCTAATGAATCCTTAGAAAAAGAGGCGCATACTATGGAAATGTTGAGTAACGGGACTATTGATGGATTTGTTTTATCTATTTCTGAGGAAGCGCAAAAATTGAATGATTACAGTCACTTTAATTCTATTATAAATGATGGAACTCCTATTGTGATGTTTGACAGAACAACTGATGAAGTCGAATGTGATAAGGTGATTGTTGATGATTTTGATTCAGGTCAAAATGCAACGCAACATCTGATTGATTTAGGTTGTAAAAATATTGCCTTAATTTCTTCTTCAAATAATTTAAGTGTTGGTAAATTAAGAGCTGAGGGGTATTTAAATGCCTTGAGAATAAATAATATTGAAATTAATGAAAAGATTATTATTCGAACAGAATCAGAATCTGATCATGATTTAGCTGAGAAGATTGATGAATTGTATTCTAATAATCTGGTAGATGGAGTTTTTGCATTAGAAGAAAATGATTCTGTTGCGGCTTTAAAAGTTGGAGTAAAGAAAGGGTATAAAATCCCTAAAGATTTAAAAATCATTGGTTTTGCCGATGGAATTTTAGCTTCTAGAAGATTGTCTCCTAGTATGACCACTGTAAGTCAGCATGGAATTGAGATTGGAGAAGAAGCGGTAAGATTATTAATTGATAGATTAGAATCTGATGATGAGGAAAAACCGTATGAAACTATTGTTATCAAAACAAAATTAAAAGAAAGAGAATCTACTAAATAATAAAAGTTTAAATAGTAGTTTATTTCAAATTTAAAATCCGCCAACAGCAATAATGCTTTTAGCGGATTTATTTTTATAAGTAAAAAATCAAGAAACAAATTATCATTTACACATATGAAACATATAATTACAATTGCTTATATCCTTTTGTTGACAGTTGGTTTTAATGGATTTGCACAACAAACCGTCCCAAAAGTAAAATTAACCGATTCTGAAAAAACACTAAACTCGCAATGGAAGGGGATGAAGGTGGCCTTTCTTGGTGATTCGATGACAGACAAACGCCGTGTTGGAACTACTTGTATTTATTGGGAATATTTAAATGAATTACTGGGGATAGAACCTTTTGTATATGGCATCAGCGGAAATCAATGGAATGATATTTACAAACAATCTGTGAAACTGCACGAAGAAAAAGGAACGAGTATTGACGCAATATTGATTTTTGCAGGTACGAATGATTATAACCACAATATCCCAGTGGGAGAATTTTTTAGTGAAACAATAAAACAAACAAACTTTAACGGAAAAGAAGTAACGCGTAAATATCGTACTCCTAACCTGAATGATTCAACCTTTTGCGGACGTATCAATAAAGCGATGTCTTACCTGAAGAATAATTACCCACAGCAGCAAATTGTTATTATGACACCCATTCACAGAGGGTATGCAAAATTTAACGACAAGAATGTGCAGCCTGATGAAAATTATGCAAACGGACAAGGATTATATATCGATTCCTATGTTGATATTTTAAAACAAGCGGCTTCTTATTGGGCGGTTCCGTTAATTGACCTCTATTCTACAAGTGGTTTGTTTCCAATGGCCGATGCACAATCGCAATACTTTCATGACAAAGATACAGATAGACTGCATCCCAATGCCCTTGGTGATTACCGGTTGGCCAAAACTATTCAATACAAATTGTTGGCATTGCCTTCTGGTTTTGTTGTTGAACTGAATACTAAAAACTAAACACTGGCTCTAAAATCAATGCGCTTCTAACCAATTTTTACCCAAACCAATTTCTACATCTAAGGGAACATCCATTTTAAAAGCATTTTCCATTTCATGTTTAATCATCGGCTGGATTTTTTCTAATTCACTGTTGTGAACATCGAACACAAGCTCATCATGAACCTGCAATAACATTTTGCTTTTCCAGTTTTCTGAAACTAATTTTTTGTGAATATTAATCATCGCAATTTTGATGATATCGGCAGCAGAACCTTGAATTGGTGCGTTTACTGCATTTCGTTCGGCACCACTTTTGACCATCATATTGGCAGAATTGATATCTTTTAAATAACGTCTTCTTCCTAAAACTGTTTGTACATAACCGTTTTCTCTGGCAAAATCAACTTGATTAGACATGTAGGATTTTAGTTTTGGATACGTAGTATAATAAGCATCAATCAACTCAGCACTTTCTTTTCGCGAAAGCGATGTTTGATTGCTTAATCCAAAAGCAGAAACGCCGTATATAATTCCGAAATTCACAGTTTTAGCATTGCTTCGCTGTTCTTTGGTTACTTCTTCCAATGAAACGTTGAATACTTTTGCAGCGGTGCTTCTGTGGATATCTTCGTTATTTTGGAAAGCTTTAATCATATTTTCTTCGCCAGACAAAGCCGCAATAATTCGCAATTCTATCTGAGAGTAATCCGCAGAAACTAATGTGTAGTTTTCATCACGGGCAATAAATGCTTTTCGAATCAAACGTCCTCTTTCGGTACGAATAGGAATGTTTTGCAGGTTTGGATTGTTGGAACTTAAACGTCCTGTTGCTGCAACTGTCTGCATATAATCGGTGTGGACGCGACCAGTTTTTGAATCAACTTGATTAGGCAATGCATCAATATAGGTGCTTTGCAGTTTTACCATTTGACGCCATTCTAGAATATCACGAACAATTTCGTTGTCATTGGCTAAATAAGATAAAACTTCTTCGCCAGTTGCATATTGGCCAGTTTTGGTTTTCTTTTGTTTGGCTCCGCCAATTTTTAATTTGTCAAATAAAATATCGCCAAGCTGTTTTGGGGACGCCAAATTGAATTTTTCTCCAGCAGTTTCATAGATTTTTTGTTCCAATGCATTGCTTTCGACAGCCATTTCAACCGACATTGATTGTAAAAAAGGAACATCCAAATTGATTCCTTCTAATTCCATGGCAGCCAAAACAGGTATTAACGGAATTTCGATTTCATCAAATAATTTTTTGGTTTCAGCTTTGTCTAAAATTGGACTGAAATTTTGTTTCAATTGATAGGTAATATCAGCATCTTCGGCGGCGTATTCTTTGATGTCTTCCAAAGCTACATCACGCATCGATTTTTGATTCTTACCTTTTTTGCCAATTAAATCTTCAATAGATTTTGGTGAATATTTTAAATACGTTTCAGATAAAACATCCATATTGTGACGCATATCCGGATTAATCAGATAATGCGCAATCATTGTGTCAAATAACTTTCCTTTGATTTGAACACCATAATTTGATAAGATCTTCAAATCGTATTTCACGTTTTGACCAATTTTTTCGATAGTTTCATTTTCGAAAAAAGGTTTGAATTTATCTGCTAAAATTTGTGCTTCTTCCTGATTCTCCGGAAACGGAACGTAAAATGCTTTTCCTTTTTCGAAAGAAAATGACATTCCAACTAGTTCGGCATTCAAAGCATCAATTCCTGTAGTTTCGGTATCAAAACAAACCGAAGTTTGATTCATTAAGTTTTGCAAAAGCAATTTTACAGCAAAATCGCCTTGAATTATTTGGTAAAAATGTTCTGTGTTTTCTAAAGTAGCATAAAATGAACTGGGTTTTGTTTCACCACTTTCTTCTTCCGAAAAGCCAAACAGATCAAATTGATCTTCGTTAGATTTTTTTGCGAGAGCTTTTTTTATTGCCTTTTCTTCATTGTCATTGCTATTGATATTGCCATTTTCTATTGCCGTTGGATTGTATAATTTGTCAAACTGCGCTTTCATTTGACGAAATTCCAATTCTAGAAATAGTGCATCGGTTTTTTCGACATCGGGTTTCGATAATTCGTAATCTGTTTCATTAAATTGTACAGGACAATCTAAAAGAATGGTGGCTAATTTTTTAGACAATAAACCTAATTCGGCATTGGCTTCAATTTTGGCTTTGATTGCTCCTTTTAATTGGTGTGTGTTAGCCAAAAGATTTTCCATTGATCCGTATTCTGCCAAGAATTTTTTAGCTGTTTTTTCTCCAACGCCTGGCAATCCAGGGATATTATCGGCAGCATCACCCATCATTCCTAGAAAATCTATTACTTGTTCTGGATGAGTGATTTCGAATTTTGCTAAAACTTCTGGAATTCCCCAAATTTCTATGTCGTTACCCATTCTTGCTGGTTTGTACATGAAAATATTTTCGGAAACTAATTGAGCAAAATCCTTATCTGGAGTTACCATATAAACTTTATAGTTTTCCTTTTCGGCTTGTTTGGCAATAGTTCCAATCAAATCATCAGCTTCAAAACCGGCAACTTCAATAATCGGAATGTGCATAGCACGCAATAATTCCTGAATATAGGGAACGGCAATTTTAATGGCTTCGGGGGTTTCGTCACGATTAGCTTTATATTCCTGATACATTTCGTAGCGATAAGTACTTCCGCCTTTGTCAAAAGCTACGGCTAAATGATCTGGTTTCTCACGCTTGATAACATCCATCAATGCATTCATAAAACCCATAATAGCCGAAGTATCCATTCCTTTAGAATTGATTCTTGGGTTTTTTATAAAAGCAAAATAACCACGAAATATTAATGCATAAGCATCGAGAAGGTAAAGACGTTTTTGAGCAGACATATAAAAAATTTAGTCTGTAAAAATAGACAATTGCGTTTTAAAAATGAATTTGTTCCTGAAATTTATAATTGAAAATAGTACCTCAAAGATATTTTTTTAATTTTTCCTTCCTTGAATATTTAGTGGCATACTAAATTTTACTTCAACTGGTTTCCCGTCTTTTATACCGGGTTTCCATTTTGGACTTTTTTCAAATACTTCTATTAACTTTTCATTAGTTCCAAAACCAAGGTCATTTATTATTTGAGTAACGCTCACTGATCCATCAGTTTTAACGACAAATTCTACTATAACTTTTCCACCAGTAAAATTCTCATCACTTGAAGGAACGAAGTTGTCCGCTATGTACTTATAGAATTTATTTCCTCCTTTATTAGTGTTACTTGTTTTGTTTTCAATAGTCATGCCTGATAATTGAGTGCTGTCAGAACTCTTGTCTTCAGTTTTGTCTGATTGTGAATAAAGTGAATTAATGCTTAGCGTTAAAATTAATAATAGTGTTGTTTTCATTTTGGTTATTTTGATAAAATACATAGAAGTTTTCTTTGCGATAAATAAAATTTTTGTGTTTGGATCATTTCTTTTCATATAGTGTGCAGTGCGCTTAAAAGCGATTGAAGGTTTGTTTTTGTTTATATTTTCAAATATATTAAAATGGTTTTATAACAAAAAAACTTGCAGGATAATAGTTAGCAATTGAAACTAATTGCTTTGGTTGAATGTTACTTGAAGTTAAAATTTTCATAAAGAATACCGCTGCAGCCAATCTTCATTTTGTCTTCATTTATCAGTTATACATTTGACCTATAAATAATAAATTATTAATTCAAAAAAATTAGAAATCATGAGAAATTTATTGATGTTATTAGTTGCCGTTTTAGGAACAAGTGCAATGGTTCATGCATTCCCAGCAAAAGATGCAAAAACAGCTTCAGCAAAAGAAATTACAACCAAAAAACACCACAAAAACAACAAGACTAAAAAAGAACAAAAAGCCGTAACAGCAGAAGCTCCAAGTTCTAGTGCAAAAAAATAATTAATGTTTTTTTGTTAGTATTTGTGAATGATAGTAAAAAAAGAAGGAATTGTTTTTGAAAGTCAGTGAAGAAATTTACTGACTTTTTTATATTTAAGGGAGTTAAAGTTTTAATAATCTAATGTGTTTGTTTTTACATTAGTTGTTATTTTGAGTAATTTTTAAATTAATATGCAGTTATGAAAATTCATATTGTTGAAGACAACCCCGAATTGGCTATTGAGTTAAAAGAATATCTTTCAGGTAACGGTTATATCTGCAAAATTTCCAAAAACTGCGAAGAAGCCCTAGAGGAAATCAATAGCAATGATTATGATATTATGCTTTTGGATTTGGGATTACCTGATGGCAGTGGTTTTGATGTCCTGAAAGAAATTCGCAAAACAAGTTCTAAAGTTGCGGTAGTTATTATTACCGCTCAAGGAGAGTTGGAAGATAGAATAAGTGGATTGCAATTGGGTGCTGATGATTATTTAACGAAGCCTTTTGCTTTAACCGAATTAGGTGCTCGTTTATTTGCTATTATTAGAAGAATGCACGGATTTACAGTCAATCAATTGGATGTTCATGGATTTAGCTTGCAATTGCAAGATTACAAAGTGCGTTTTAATGATGCTCCAATTAATTTAACAAAAAAAGAATTTGATATTTTTCAATATTTAGTTTTGAATAAAAATCGGGTAATTACACGTTTGCAATTAACAGAACATATTTGGGGTGATATTCTTGAAGTAAATTCGGATTCTAATTTTATTGATGTACATGTTCGGAATCTTAGAAAAAAATTGGATAAACATGCCGAAATTGATTGGTTTGAAACAGTTCGCAATGTTGGGTATAGGATAAACGCTTAATTTTTTTTAAATTCAAGGATATGAAATTCAAACATCAACTAGCTATTTTTAATGCATTAACTCGTTTGTTGTTGATTTTGGTTTTGTGGTTAATGCTTCCTGTTTTGGTCGAAAAAGTAGTTTATAATCATATCAATAAAAGCTTATTAGAGAAAAAGCAGAAATTTATTGAACATTTAGACAAGGAAGAAATAAATGATTTTATTGTTCGGAACGATACCTCCGAAACGTACGCAAGCTTTTCTACTTTGCACAGTGAATTTTTGGTGTTATCCCGGGTTCCTACTGCTAATGTGGTGGATAAAACTCTTTTTATTAATGAGCCGCGAATAATTGAAGAAGAACGAAATGATTATAGAATTCTTCAATATTATTTTAAGTATGAAAATGAAAATTATCTTTTAGAAATAGGGAATAGTTTAAGTGAAATAAATGACCTCACATTTATAATTCGTCTTTTTATTACCATTGTTTTGACGATTATTATTGTTATTACTTTTTTGGTAGATACTTTTTATATTGAATATTTGCTAAAACCATTTTATAAAATTATCGATACCAAAATTCGGCATATCAATGAACCAGAGGCTTTTGATCATACTCCTGTAAAATCGCATTCTAAGGATTTTCAGGAACTTGATTTTGTTCTTAATCAAATGATGGATAGAATTAGCGAGTCTTTTAAAAAAGAAAAACAGTTTATTGCTAACGTTTCCCATGAATTATTAACTCCCATTGCATTGCTGAAAAGCAAATTTGAGAATTTACTTCAAAATGCTTCTTTAGAGGATTCGGTTGTAGATAAAATTGTCAGTTCCCTTAGTACTTTGGATTTATTAAAAAAGATAATTGCTAATTTATTATTGATTTCAAAAATTGAAAACAATCAATATGAAGCCAACGAAACAATAAATTTTGATGAAATTATCAGTAATTTGATTGTTGATTTACAAGATAGGATTGAAGATAAAGGATTGTCTTTTGATAAAAAAATAGAACATCATTTTAGTTTTATTGGAAACAAAACATTGATGCATATTCTATTCTATAATTTAATTGTCAATGCAATAAAGTACAATAAAAAATCTGGTAAAATTGAAATTAAGGACGGCTTTTTACAAGGAAACTATTTTTTGTCAATCTCAGATTCGGGTATTGGAATGAATGAGAAACAGCAAGTAAATGTTTTTAAACGATTTGCAAGGGTTCATTTTGAGCAGGAAGGACAAGGTTTGGGGCTTGCGATTGTTGAGAGTATTGTGCAATTTCATCATATTGTGATTGAGTTAACTTCGGAGATTAATGTAGGAAGTACTTTTGTTTTGTTGTTTCCAAACGGTCAAAAACCTAATTAAAAGTTAATTTTTTTTGGGAGGGCAAATCTTCATTTAATCTTCATTTTCGATGAATAAATTTGACCTATTAATAAATGAATTATTAATTTAAAAATTTAAAATCATGAAAAAATTATTGATGGTATTGGCAATTGCTCTTGGAACAACAGTTATGGTAAATGCACAAACTGAACCAGCTCAAACTACTCCTGCGAAAGAAGCTAAAGCAACTAAGAAAGAACACAAAAAAGCAACTAAAAAAGTAGATCCTGCAAAAACTGAAGCAGCAGATTCAAAAAAATAATAAATTCTTTTATTTATGCATTGCTTGGATTTATTTTAAAACGATTTTAATTATTGGTTTTAATAGGGGAAAAGGGGAGATAAAGAAATTTGCTCCCTTTTTTTGCGTTAAAATTATTATAATATAGATTTTAGCATTTTCAATAGTTGTTTCTTTGTGTAAAATTGTATAAATAATGATATTACGTTTATTTCTATTTGGAGTTGTTCTTTTTGTTATTGAGCTTTATGCATTTCAGGCTGTTAAAACATTAGTAAAGCTGAAATGGGTTTTGATTTCGTATCAAGTAATTAGTCTTTTACTCTTTATTTTTATCCTTTATTCGTTTACTCAATTTGATCGTTCGGTTGGACAAACCAAGCAAACCATGTTTACTATGGGGTTATTACTTTTGGTATATGTTCCAAAAATTGTAGTAACAGTAATTTTATTAGGAGAAGATGTGTTTCGATTGTCAGCGGGGGCAATTAATTATTTTATTGATAATAATAGTAAAGAAACTTTTTTACCTTCCAGACGCAAATTCGTTAGCCAAATTGGTTTAGGACTTGCTGCTGTTCCTTTCATGTCATTGATATATGGAATTTTTGAAGGAAAATACAATTTCAAAGTAATAAAACAGGCAATTTATTTTCCTGATTTGCCAGATGCTTTCGATGGTTTTACCATTACTCAAATTTCAGATGTTCATAGCGGTAGTTTTGATAATCCCGAAAAAATTAGCCATGCTATTGATTTAGTAAATGAACAAAATTCAGATTTGATTTTGTTTACAGGGGATATTGTAAATACTCATGCTAAAGAAATGCATCCTTGGATTGAAACTTTTAATAAAATTAAGGAGCATAAATACGGTAAGTATTCAGTTTTAGGGAATCATGATTATGGTGAATATGTTACGTGGCCATCACAATCTGCCAAGGATAAAAATTTTGAAGATATCAAGAGTTTATATGGTCAAATTGGATTTACTTTATTATTGAATGAGCATACTTTTATTGAAAAAGGGGAAGATAAAATTGCTTTAGTCGGAGTAGAGAATTGGGGTCGTAACTTCAAACAGGCTGGGGATTTAAATAAAGCTTCGCAGCATTTAGTAAAAGAGGATTTTAAAATCTTAATGAGTCATGATCCAAGTCATTGGGATGAAGTAGTGCAACATGATGAGAAACATTATCAATTAACACTTTCTGGGCATACGCACGGAATGCAATTTGGTATAGAAATTCCGGGTTATTTTAAATGGAGTTTGGCACAATATGTTTACAAGCAATGGGCAGGTTTATATGAAAATTTAGGTAGATTTGTTTATGTTAATAGAGGATTTGGATTTCATGCTTACCCAGGTAGGGTAGGGATTATGCCCGAGATTACGGTAATTCAACTAATAAAGGGTGAAAAATTAGCATAATTGGTATAAAATACTAAATTTGTAATCTAATATCTCTTTTTGAAACTAATAGAAATTTAATATTTTGGTTTTATGTCAAAATTTGGAGAACTTATAAATGCACAAGTTCCTGTGTTAATAGATTTTTACACAGATTGGAACGAACCTTCACTATCGATGCATCCTGTTATAAAAGATGTAGCGGCTGCACTTGGAGATAAAGTAAAAGTTATCATGATCGATGTAGATAAAAACCAAGAATTAGCAGATGCTTTGCGTATTAAAGGCCTGCCTACCTTGATGATTTACAAAGAAGGTGCGATGATCTGGAGGCAATCTGGCGAGTTAGATGCTAATACTTTAATTGGAATTGTACAAGAGCAGCTGTAATTTGATTATTTCTTGTTTTTATTGAATTGTATCAAATGTAAAACCTTTGTCTTTTAAGATTTGTAATGATCTTGGAAGTACATATTCTAGGTTTTTGTATCCTTTTACACTGTCGTGAAAAATAATTACGCTTCCAGAAACTACATTTTCAATTACATTTTCTAAACATTTTTCAGGAGTTATGGTTTGATCAAAATCAGCACTCAGAACATCCCACATAATTATTTTAAATCCTAATTCTCGTAGTCTTTTTGATTGCGATGTTTTTATTTTGCCGTATGGAGGGCGAAATAGTTTAGGGTTCACAGGTTGGTGTTCATAGATTGCCGATTGGCATAAAGCAGCATTTTCTAGATAATCAGCTGTATTAGTTTTCCAACCGTTTAAATGATTAAAAGTGTGATTTCCTATTGCATGTCCGTCATTGATTACTTTTTTGAATAGATCAGGGTTGCTGTCTATATTTTTCCCAATACAAAAAAATGTTGCTTTTACTTGCTGTTTTTGTAATTTTTCCAAAACCCATTCGGTTACGTCTGGAGTTGGTCCATCATCAAAAGTGAGATAGATTTTGTTCTCAGTATTAGGGATTTCCCACACATAATTGGAGAATATTTTTTTAATAAAAGTATTTGTCTTAATCCAATAGAGTTTCATGTGTACATATTATTTGTTTTTATTGAAATATGAAATTTGCATAGTTATAATTGATGTTTATGTTCAATTTAAGAATGTACTTATTTCATAATTCAACATTACAATTTAATTAATTAAATTCAATTTTAAACAAAAAAAATGTAGTGCATTTTATTTGGCACTACATTTTTTTTGTTCTTATTATGTTAAGCGGTTATTCTTTTTTACGTCCAAAACGAGCAAATATTTCGATGTAAGTATTAAAAGTTTTTTTGCTGCTATTGTAAAAATCTATGTCATTACTCTCTTGCATAACAGTCAATAAACTTCTATAACGCTCGATATCTGTAATGATTTCAATACTTATATTAGATTGTTCAGAAGGGTCTAATTTGGCATAATAATTAAGGTTGTCTTTGTATTTGCCCATTAGTTTTTCTAATAAATCATGTGCTTTTGCTTTGTCACCAACATCATAATATCCTTTAGCGAATGGTTCAACTAATGAGTAATACCCAAATTTATCCAAAGGCATTTTTGTCATCGCTAATTCGATGATTTTTTTTGCTTTGTCTAATTTTCCTTCAGCGATTAATTGTGTCATCAATCGAGATAGATTCATTCGGTAAGTTAAACTTTCTCTGCGAGTTTCTGGATCATGATAAATTTTGTTACTGTCACTATTTCCCCAATCCCATGCCATTACTTTGGCATACATGTTGTCAGTGTCAATGCGTCCCATATCCATTTGACCTGAATCTTTGTCTAACGCAGTTTTTATTGGGACTAATTTATAAACCATACCTTCTAATTGAAGGTACTCTTTCATCCACAAATAATCTTCAGCATCGAATGCTCCTCCACTAAAATAAATAGGTCGATTCCAGTCGTTGTTGTTGATTAAATCTAACATCATCAATCTGTTTTTGTAGATAGCGCTTCCTTTTATATCAATATCAATATAAGGAACAATAGAATCATTCAATTTTGGATTTACAACATGGTTCTTAATAATTTTGGCTTTGTCAACAGTGATTCTGATTTTATCAGTTGGATAGAAATGTATGGTTTGCCCATTTTGCATCTCTACAGTTGATTTTGGGTTTTTTATGAAGTTAATAAAGTCGTTTAAACTCCATCGACTTTCTGTTTTAGGAATATGAGCAACATAATCTAATTTGTCTCCTACGTATTCATTGTGTGTAAATGAAATAGGTAAGGCGTTAGATTCGTAAGCTTTTCTCTTCATTTGGTCAATATACCAATCGGTCATCAATAAGCTTGTGTTGACAATTTTAATGTCTGTACGAATGCCTTCTATTTCTTGAGCGTACCAAAGGGGGAAGGTATCGTTATCTCCAATAGTAAATAAAATGGCATTTGGATCACAAGATTCTAAATAGGCCTTAGCCATTGATGTAGCGGTGTATTTTCCAGAACGGTCGTGATCATCCCAGTTTTGGTAAGCCATTAATATTGGGGCTGCCAATAAAGAGGCGCCTATAATAGCTGGTCCAGCAAGTTTTGGTGAAAGATATTTATGGAAACTATCGTATAAAGAATAAACTCCAAATCCAATCCAAATAGCAAAAACATAAAAGGAACCTACTAATGCATAGTCTCTTTCGCGTGGTTCAAATGGTCTTTCATTTAGGTATATTTTTAATGCTATTCCCATAAAAAGGAAAAGTGCAAATAAAACATAAAAACTTTTTCGGTCTTTGCTTGCATGATACATGATACCAATTAAACCAAGGATAAATGGAAGGAAAAAATATACGTTTCTACCTTTGTTGTTTAAAACATCTTGAGGTAAATTTTCTTGAGAACCCACGTGTAGGCTATCAATAAATGAAATACCGCTTATCCAGTTTCCGTCAAGATAATCGTATCTTCCTTGTTCATCATTTTGTCTTCCAACAAAATTCCACATTAAGTATCTCCAATACATATAGCCAAATTGGTATTCAAACATGAAGCTGAAATTGTCGGCAGTAGTTGGTTTTTCTATAATTAAATAATCGCTATAGTGTTTTAAAAAAGCAACATAACCCTCATTGTCAATTTGTTTTTGAGCGTATGCTTGTCTGAACTCACTTACTGTTTTTTCAGTTTCATTTTTTAACTGTGCGATTGCTTTGTTGTAATCTTCCTCACTTAATTTACTCGGATCTAGACCATATTTTGCTAAGTCCTCTTCGTATGGATAGTCAGGATTTATTTTGAATGCAGGCGGATGTGTAAAATTAATATAGTTTTCAATATGCTCCGAACTCCACATTCTTGGCAAAATTGTTTTTTGACTATCATCAGTATTTTGTTCGGCGTTTTTGTAATTGTTTACAATTACGTATTTACCGGTTTTGTAGTCTCTCTCGTAGTTAGGCGCTTTGTCTAAATAAGGAGTAGTCGGGTCTAAACCTACAAAACTTTCTGTATATTGAGGTCCGTAAAACAATGGGTTTACTCCGTATTGTTCTCTATTGTAATAAGCCAATACCTCTGCGGCATCTGATGGTTTGTTCTCGTTGATAACAGTGTCAGAATTGGCGCGAATAGGTAGCATCAGCCATGTTGAGAATCCGATAAGGATGAAAAGAATACAAAGTATAAGTGTGTTGTAGTGTATTAGTCCTTTTTTGCGAGTAAAATTTAGGCCGAAATAGAAGAAAGCGATAAGTAGCAGTGTTACAAATATAGTTCCTGAATTAAAAGGTAATCCCATTGAATTGACCATGAAAACTTCAGTTTTACCAAAGAATGCCATGGTTAATGGTAATAGTAACTTGAAGATGAAAAGTAAAACCGATACAACTACAATGTTGGCAATTATAAAATTTTTGACCGTTACTACTTTATAGTTTTTGAAAAAATATAAAAACCCAATTGCTGGAATAGTTAATAAAGCCATAAAGTGTACTCCAAATGACAATCCAACAACAAGTGAAATTAATAATAACCATTTATGTCCTCTTGGAGTATCCATGTCTTGTTCCCAACGCAAACCTAGCCATAATAATAACGAAATTAGTAAAGTTGCCATTGCGTAAACTTCGGCTTCTACAGCGTTAAACCAAAAACTATCCGAAAAAGTATAAGCAAGTGAACCTACTAATGAACTTCCAAGTATTACAACAGCATTGTTGTCATTGATTTCACTATATTGGCTTATGACTTTTTTCAAAATCATAGTCGAAGACCAAAACATAAACAATATAGTAAAGGCACTCGAAAATACTGAAGTCATGTTTACCATAAATGCTATGTGCTCTTTGTCTATTGCAAACATGGCAAAGAAAGCGCCAATCATTTGAAATAAAGGAGCTCCTGGAGGGTGGCCAACTTCTAGTTTTGCGGCTGTAGCGATATATTCTCCGCAATCCCAAAAACTCATTGTGGGTTCAACAGTAAGTGTATAAGTTATTAATGCGATTGTAAAGGCAAACCAACCTGTAATGGTATTCCATTTGTTGAAATTGAATGATTTCATATACTAGTCTTCTGTTTTTTATATGTTTTTAAAAGTGTTACAAAGAAAATGTTTTTTTTTTTAAAGTGAAGTTGCATTATTATAATTTTATTGAAAATAATCAAATTGGCAAAGGCTTTGTTTTTCAAATGTTTAAGAATGTTTTGGTTTTTAAAATCCAATTATTTCAATTTTTTTTGAAGAAAAAGCTAAAAAAAGTTTGCACAACTAGGAATTTGTTTTAAATTTGCACTCGCTTAGCAGCAATGTTAGCAAGCTTACTGGTCTATGGTGTAATGGTAACACAACTGTTTTTGGTGCAGTCTTTCAAGGTTCGAGTCCTTGTAGACCAACTAGCAAAATGAGAAATCCCCGCAAACATAACGTTTACGGGGATTCTTTTTTTTAGGCAATAAATTGCGTAGTAATTTTGAATTCAATTTTGGTTTTTGAATTTATATTCTAAATGTTAATACAGGCTTGGCTGAATGATTTACTAAATCTTCCGAAATGCTTCCTGAGAAAAAGTGGTTTAAAGCGGTTCTGCCATGGGTACAAAAAGATATAATATCTCCGTTGTTTTCTTTTGAATAATTTATAATACCTTTCTCGATGTTGTTTTCGTTATATATGTCAAAAGAAAATTCAGGCATGTCAAATTCAGAAATGAATTCATTTACGATTTTACGTGCCACTGAAGTACTTTTGAAACTATTTGGTGTGCAAATCATTACTAGTTTTAATTTTGCTTCAAATAATTTGGTAAATTCTAATACTTTCTTGAAAGGTTTTTTGATTTCGTTTGAAAAATCAGAGGCAAAAACAATAGTTGTCGCTTTGAAGTCTTCTGCTTTGTTTTTGATTACTAAAACTGGAATTTCTGATTGTCGAACTACTTTCTCGGTATTTGAGCCAACGAAAATTTCATTGATGCCAGTAGCTCCATGAGATCCCATTATGATTAAATCAATGTCGTTGTTTTGTTTGGTGTAATTGTTAATTCCAGTATAAGCTCCATCAAGTCTCACAACTTCGGTAATTTTAATTCCTGCTAAATAAGGACGGTTTTTGATGTCTGCTAAAGTTTCGTCGGCTTTGCGTTTGAATAACATGATTTCTGGAATGCTTGTTTCGTTTGAAATAGCATCATTCATATGGGTGGGTAATTCTAACATGTGAATCAAAACAATTTCACTATTGGTTTTTTTTGCTATTTGTGCGCCAACTTCTATTGCTATGTCTGCATAATCTGAAAAATCAGTTGGAATTAGAATTTTTTTCATGATAATTTGGGTTTATTTTGAGTAAATCTATTTTTCAATGGTTACTTTAAAGATATAATTTTTTTAAATAGTAATCAATTTTTTAGATTTATAAAAAAACACTATATTTGCACCGTTATTTATTAAAACTTAAATAATGAGGGGACTAATGTCCCCTCTTTTTATAAAGATATGACATTTAAAGAGAAAGTAAAGCAAGTAGTAGAAGAGGCTCTTCAGGAAAAACCATCTATTTTTTTAATTGACTTGACAATAACGGATAGTTTTAAAATTATTATTGGAATCGATGGAGATAATGGAGTGGTTTTGCAAGACTGTATTGATGTAAGTCGAGCTGTTGAAGGTAACTTAGATAGGGAAGAGCAAGATTTTTCTTTAGAAGTAGCTTCAGTAGGAGTTGGTTCTCCATTAAAATTAGTTAGACAGTATAAAAAAAATATTGGTAGAACGTTAATAGTTAAAACCAATCAAGAAAATATTGAGGCAGAATTAGTTGAAGCTAATGATCTTTTTATAATTTTGTCATGGAAAGCTAGAGAAGCCAAAAAAGTGGGTAAGGGAAAAGAGACAGTTCAAAAAGAATTACAGATTCCTTACGCAGATATTAAAGAAGCAGTTGTTACAGTAACATTTTAATTAAAGAATTCGCATGGAAAATTTAGCATTAATCGATTCATTTTCAGAGTTTAAAGATGATAAACTTATTGATCGTGTAACGCTTATGGCAATTTTGGAAGATGTATTTAGAAATGCATTGAAGAAAAAATACGGTTCAGATGATAATTTCGATATCATTATAAATCCTGATAAAGGAGATATGGAGATTTGGAGAAGAAGAGTAATCGTTGCCGACGAGGATTTGGATTTTGAAAATGAGGAAATTACATTGACTGAAGCTAGAAAAATCGAAGCCGATTTCGAAATTGGCGAAGAAGTTTCAGAAGAAGTTAAATTGATAGATTTAGGTAGAAGAGCGATTTTGGCTTTAAGACAAAATTTAATTTCAAAAATACACGAACACGATAATACGAATCTTTATAAGCAATTTAAAGATATTATTGGTGATATTTATACTGCTGAAGTGCATCATGTACGTCCAAGAGTCGTAATTTTGGTAGATGATGATGGAAATGAAATTGTTTTGCCAAAAGAAAAACAAATCCCTTCTGATTTTTTCCGTAAAGGAGATAACGTTCGTGGAATTATTGAAAGCGTTGAATTAAAAGGAAATAAGCCTCAGATTATTATGTCTAGAACTTCAGATAAGTTTTTAGAAAAATTATTTGAACAAGAAATTCCAGAAGTTTTTGACGGTTTAATTATGGTTAAAAATGTTGTAAGGATTCCTGGTGAAAAAGCAAAAGTAGCTGTTGATTCTTATGATGACCGTATTGATCCTGTAGGAGCTTGTGTGGGTATGAAAGGTTCTCGTATTCATGGTATCGTTCGTGAATTAGGAAATGAAAATATTGACGTAATTAACTATACTAGTAATGTACAATTGTATATCACTAGAGCTTTAAGTCCTGCTAAAGTTTCTTCTATTAAAATTAATGAAGAAACTAAAAGAGCTGAAGTGTTTTTGAAATTGGAAGAAGTTTCTAAAGCAATTGGTAGAGGTGGTCATAACATTCGTTTGGCTGGATTGTTAACAGGTTATGAATTAGATGTAATTCGTGAAGGTGATGTTGCAGGAACTACAGCTGATGATGATGATGTTGAGTTGACAGAGTTTTCGGATGAAATTGAAGAATGGGTTATTGAGGAATTTGCAAAAATTGGTTTAGATACTGCAAAAAGTATTTTGAAACATGATGTAGAAGACTTAGTTAGAAGAACTGATCTAGAGGAGGAAACAATTTTAGATGTAATGAGAATATTAAATGAAGAGTTTGATAGTTAAGAAACTGTCTAATTCCTCATGTTAAATAAATTTCTGTTTTTATATAATAAAAACAGAACAACGAATAAGGTAATAATAAAAAGATTTTATGTCTGAAGAGAGAATTATTAGAATAAACAAGGTTTTAAGGGAATTAAATATTTCGTTAGAAAGGGCTGTGGATTATCTAAAAGATAAAGGAATTGCTATTGAGTCAAATCCAAACACAAAAATTTCTGAACAAGAATTTAATATCCTACAAAGTCAGTTTGCAGGCGACAAGGGGAATAAAGAAGCTTCTAAGGAAGTTGGTGAAGAGAAAAGGAAAGAGAAAGAAGCTTTACGTGTAGAACGTGAAAAAGAAGTTGAAGACAAACGTAAAATTGAAGAGGAACGTTTAAAACAGCAAGAAATTATTAAAGCTAAAGCTGTCTTGGCTGGGCCTGTTCAAGTTGGGAAAATTGATCTTAATCCTAAAAAACCAATTCCTGCTCCAGCTCCTGTTGTTGCTGAAAAAGTAATTGCTCCTATAGATGTAACTCCAAGTGAAACACCTTCTAAAGTTGAAGTTAAAAATGTTACTGTTGAAGCAGTTGAAAAAAAGGAAGTGCCTGTAGAAAAAGTTGAAAAAGAAACTCCTATTTCTTTAGAAAACGAGGTTAAAGATAAGCCTAAATTTAAGGAACCAAAAATTGTCGAAAAACCGAAAGTTGTTATAGATAAAAAAGTTGAAGAGTCTACAAGTGAAGCTCCAGTTGAAGAATCAATCACGACTCAATACCAAAAACTTTCTGGTGCAACTTTAACTGGTCAGGTTATTGATTTGTCTCAATTCAATAAGCCTAAAAAGAAAAAAGAAGATCCAAAAATTACGCCTAATAAGCCTGGCGCTCCTGGAGCAGCTGGTGCTAATAATGCGAATAAAAATAAACGCAAAAGAATTGCTCCAAAGCCAGGTGCGCCTAGACCGCCAGCTACTCCTGGAGTTCCTGGAGCGCCAAATCCAAATAAAATTACTCCGAATACTGGAGGAGGAGGTTTTAATGTCAATAGAAGTGCAAGACCTGGATTTGTAAAAGGAAACAGACCTGCAATTGTTGCTAAGGTTGAGCCTACTGAGGAAGAGGTTAAAAACCAAATCCGTGAAACTTTGGAGAAACTCCAAGGTAAAGGAGGTAAATCTAAAGCGGCAAAATATAGAAGAGATAAAAGAGATACGCACCGTCAAAAATCTGATGATGAGCAAAGAGCTTTAGACGAAGGAAGTAAAACTATTAAAGTTACTGAATTTGTTACTGTAGGTGAAATTGCAATAATGATGGATGTGCCAATTACTAAAGTGATTGGAACTTGTATGTCTCTAGGTATCATGGTTACCATGAACCAAAGATTAGATGCTGAAACATTAACAATTGTTGCTGATGAGTTTGGTTATGAAGTTGAGTTTATTACTGTAGATATCGAGGAAGCTATTCAAGTAGTTGAAGATAAAGAGGAAGATTTAGTTTTTAGAGCTCCTATTGTTACAGTAATGGGTCACGTCGATCACGGTAAAACATCTTTACTGGATTATATTCGTAAAGAGAATGTAATTGCTGGTGAATCTGGAGGTATTACACAACACATTGGTGCTTATGGAGTAACTTTAGATAACGGTCAAAAAATCGCATTTTTAGATACACCAGGTCACGAGGCGTTTACTGCGATGCGTGCGCGTGGTGCTCAAGTTACCGATATTGCAATCATTGTGATTGCTGCGGATGATGATATCATGCCGCAAACCAAAGAGGCTATTTCGCATGCACAAGCTGCTGGGGTGCCTATTATATTTGCAATCAACAAAATTGATAAACCGAATGCTAATCCTGAAAAAGTAAAAGAAAGATTGGCTGGTATGAATCTTTTGGTAGAAGATTGGGGAGGAAAAATTCAATCTCATGATATTTCTGCTAAAGTGGGTACGGGTGTTAAAGAATTATTAGAGAAAGTATTATTAGAAGCTGAAATTTTAGATTTAAAATCTAATCCAAATAAATCTGCTCAAGGTACTGTAGTTGAAGCTTTCTTGGATAAAGGAAAAGGATATGTTTCTACTATATTAGTACAACACGGAACTCTTAAAATTGGAGATTACATGTTAGCGGGTAAACATCATGGTAAAATTAAAGCGATGCATGATGAGAGAGGAAATATTGTTACTGTAGCAGGTCCTTCAACTCCAGTTTCTGTTTTAGGTCTTGATGGTGCACCTACTGCGGGTGATAAGTTCAATATTTTTGAAGATGAAAAAGAAGCAAAACAAATTGCCGCTAAACGTTCTCAATTAATGCGTGAACAATCTGTACGTACACAAAGACATATTACATTAGATGAAATTGGACGTAGAATTGCTTTAGGTCAGTTTAAAGAATTAAACATTATTCTTAAAGGTGACGTGGATGGTTCTGTTGAGGCATTATCTGATTCGTTCTCTAAATTGTCTACTGAAGAAATTCAAATCAATATTATTCATAAAGGAGTTGGAGCAATTACAGAATCTGATGTTATGTTAGCTTCTGCTTCAGATGCAATCATTATCGGATTTAATGTACGTCCTGCTGGAAATGCTAGACAGTTAGCTGATAAAGAAGAAATAGATATCCGTTACTACTCTATCATTTATGCTGCTATTGATGACTTGAAAGATGCAATGGAAGGAATGTTAGCGCCAGAGATGAAAGAAGAAGTTCTTGGTACAGCTGAAATTAGAGAGATATTCAAAATTTCTAAAGTTGGTTCTATCGCTGGTTGTATGGTTATGGATGGTAAAATTGCCAAAAATGCTAAAATCAGAATCATTAGAGAAGGTGTAGTAGTATTTACAGGTGAGCTTCTTGCATTGAAACGTTTCAAAGACGATGTGAAAGAAGTTGCTAAAGGATACGATTGTGGTATTCAAATAAAAGGATATAATGATATCGAAGAAAGAGATGTTATTGAAGCATACCATGAAGTTGCTATCAAAAAGAAACTGAAATAATATTTAGTTATATAATTTAAAAATCCCAATTCGTTGGGATTTTTTTTGTTACGTAATTTTAGATATCTCTATTTGCCGATTTAATGTTGTGTGGAGTATGATTATTTATTTTAGGAGGAGAAGTGCAAGATTTAATATTTTGGTTATATGTATTCTGCTTTTTATTAATTTATTTTTGAGGAAAAAAGGCAAAGATAATTGTGTAGGTAATTCAATGGTTAGCGCTAAAAATGGATGCAGTGATTCTTTGTAATTACAAACGAACTTAAGTTTTTAGTTAAATAGTTTAAATGATTTTAATAATGAATGAAAAACGAATTGGAATATTAGGCGCAATGCCCGAAGAAATTCACGGAATTGTTTCCCTGCTTAAAGATAAAAAAGAAGTAGTAAAAGGAATGCGTACCTATTATACAGGCACAATAAATGATGTTGAAGTAGTAGTAGTTTTTTCTCGTTGGGGGAAAGTAGCTTCAGCAACAACGGTAACTCATTTAATTGTTGAATTCAAGATAACTCAATTAATATTCACTGGAGTTGCAGGCGCTATTAGTCGAGATTTGAATATTGGAGATGTTATTATTGCGAGTAGTTTAGTGCAGCATGATATGGATGCTCGCCCTATAATGGATCGCTTTGAAATACCATTATTAGGGAAAACAATGCTGTTTCCGCCTAAGGATTTGCTTGATAATGCTATGGATTGTATAGGTAAATTAGTTGCGGATAAAAGTTTGATTCATTTGCTTTCGTTAAAACAGCAAGAGGTGTTTTCTTTGTATGAACAAAAGGTTGTTGTTGGTCAAATAGCAAGTGGTGATCAATTTTTTTCGAGTAATCTTCAAAAGGAGAACCTTTTGGCTGCTCTTTCAGATGTTTTGTGTGTTGAAATGGAAGGAGCTGCGGTTGCGCAAGTTTGTTTTGAATATGATGTTCCTTATGTAGTTATTCGTACTATTTCGGATATTGCAAATGAAGATTCTGTAGTAGATTTTAAAGAATTTGTCTCACAAGTTGCTTCCAAATTTGGTGTAGAAATCATTCGGAAGCTTGTGAAATAGTTTGTTTTAATTTTTTTATAGTGTAAAAATCTTATTTATTTGGTTTTATTAGAAATACATTTTTGTATCTTTTTTTGATATCAACAAGATAACTTTCTGCTTCCATTCTAGTTCTGAAATTTCCAACCCAAACTTTATAATTTGGTGTGTTAAAAATAATTGTCCCATCTAGATTTTTGTATTCTTGTTTAAATTCCGATAGCGTTTTTTTTGCATTTTCGCTTATTCCATTGAAAATTTGAATTTTGTATCTGTCATTATAAGACAAATTAGGGTTCGATTTTCTTTTTTCTGTCAGTAATTGCTCGAATTTTGGGTCTGCATTTAATGTTAAATTTGAATTTTGTGCACCTATTTTTGTTGTTGTATTACAAAATAAAAGAAGCAATAATAATGGGTGTGTTGGTCTTAAAAATCTCATAATCTGATTATTTATTTTACAAAAATAACATTTTAACAGGAAATGGAAATTCGTTTTATTATTTAGATTAAATATAAATTATAATTAAGATTATTTTAAGGTTTTGAGAATAGTTCTTAAGTCGTATTTTTGTCGAAGTTTTTAAATAAGGTTCGCTTAGTTTCATGTTTATTTGACATGAAATGGGCGATTTTAGTAGATAATCAATATTAATATATGGAAAAGGTGGGTAACCATAATTCGAATTCAAGGAAATTATTTTTAAGCTTAGCATTAGTGTTGAGTATTTCCGTAACTTCATTTGCTCAGAATGCTGCTCCAGTTGCAGCAGTTGCTGAAACAGCAGTGGCTCCAGCGGCAACTTCTGGAGGTGACGCAGCAAAAGGTAAAGAGCTTTTTAATGCTAATTGTGCTGCATGTCACAAACTTGATGCTAAATCTACAGGTCCTGCATTGAGAGGCGTATCTGAAAAGCATGAAATGGCTTGGATTTACAAGTGGGTTCATAATAGTGCTGATGTAATTAAATCTGGTGACCCTGTTGCAGTTAAGCTTTTTGAAGAAAATAATAAAGTTTCAATGACTTCTTTTCCTCAGTTATCTGAAGCGGATATTGATAATATTATTGCTTATACTTCTGAGCCAAAGGCTGAAGTTGCAGCTGCTGGACCAACTGCTTCAGTTCCTGGAACTGCAGGAGGGCAAGAAACTGGTGTTTCTAATAATGTTATTTTAGGTGCTTTGGCATTAGTGATGGCAATACTTATTGTAATGTTAGTTTTAGTAAACAAAGTATTGAGTAAAATTGCTGCTGCAAACGGAATTGAGGTTGTTTCGAAAGAGCCAACTTTACCTATCTGGAAAGCCTTTGTTAAAAATCAATTTTTAGTTTTAGTATCTGCTATATTTATGTTGCTTGTAGGAGCGTATTTAGTGTATGGATTTTTAATGCAGGTTGGTGTGGATCAAAATTATCAGCCTATACAACCAATACATTACTCTCATAGAATTCATGCTGGTGATAATGAAATCAATTGTAAATATTGCCACTCTGCTTCTAGAGTTAGTAAAACTGCTGGAATTCCTTCTTTAAATGTTTGTATGAACTGTCATAAAAGCATCAGCGAGGTTGCGGAAACTACTGCGACACCTGAATACAGTAAGGCTTTCTATGATGCACAGATCCAAAAATTATATAAAGCTGTGGGGTGGGATGCTACAACACAATCTTATACTGGAAAAACGGAGCCTGTTAAATGGGTTCGTATTCATAACTTACCTGATTTTGTGTATTTTAATCACTCTCAACACGTTACTGTTGCTGGTATCGAATGTCAAACTTGTCACGGTCCAGTTCAGGAATTTGAAATAATGAAACAATTCTCTCCTTTAACAATGGGATGGTGTATTAATTGCCATAGAAAAACAGATGTTAAAATGGAAGGAAATGAGTATTATAAAAAAATACACGAAGAACTTTCTAAAAAATATGGTGTTGATAAACTTACTGCTGCTCAAATGGGTGGTTTAGAGTGTGGAAAATGTCACTATTAAGAATTTAATTGGTATCACTAAGTGATTGAAGATTAAAGGAAAGAACAAAAAAAAATTATTAAGATTAATATTTATATATAATATGTCATCAAACAAAAAATACTGGAAAAGTGTTGAAGAACTAGACGGAAGTAGTTCTATTGTTGAGGCGCTTAGAAATAACGAATTTGTTGAAGAGATTCCTACGGATGAGTTTTTAGGAAATGAAGCGGCTTTGTCTTCTTCTTCAACTACACGTCGTGACTTTTTAAAGTACGTTGGTTTTAGTACAGCTGCGGCTTCTCTTGCTGCATGCGAAGGCCCTGTGCATTTATCAATTCCTTATGTGTTGCAACCTGAACAAATCGTTCCTGGAGTAGCTGATTATTATGCAACTTCGGTTTTTGATGGTTTTGATTTTGCAAACCTTTTGGTAAAAACACGTGAAGGGCGTCCAATTAAAATAGATAATAATACTATTGCTGGAGCAAAATTTTCTGCTAATGCTAGAATTCATGGTTCTATATTGTCATTGTATGACAGTATGCGTTTGAAAGAGCCTAAATTGGATGCTAAAAACGCTTCATGGTCTGCAGTAGATTCAAAAATTAAATCTAGTATTGTTGATGCTAAGGCAAAAGGAGGGCAAGTAGTGTTTTTAACAAATACTTTAGCTAGTCCATCTACTGAAAAGTTGATTGCTGATTTTATTGGCAAAAATCCAAATGCTAAACATGTAATATATGATGCTGTTTCTTCTTCAGAAGCTTTAGATGCTTTTGAAACTGTTTATGGAGAAAGAGCTTTAGTTGATTATGATTTTTCAAAAGCTTCAGTAATTGTTTCTGTTGGGGCTGATTTCCTTGGTGATTGGCAAGGTGGAGGATATGATGCTGGTTATGCTAAAGGTAGAATACCATCAGGTCCTACAGGAAGTAAAAAAATATCAAAACACATACAATTAGAGTCTAATATGACTTTATCTGGTGCTGCTGCTGATAAGCGTGTTGCAATGTCAACTGCTAATCAAAAACAAGCATTAGTACTTATATATAGTGTAATTACTGGTTCATCTGTTGCTAATTCATTAGATGCAGCATTTAAAGCAGATGTTACTAAAGCTGCTCAACAGTTAAAAGCTGCAGGAGCAAAAGGACTTTTAGTGTCTGGGATTCAAGACAAAAATGCTCAATTATTAGTTTTGGCTATTAATCAGGTTTTGGCAAGTGAATCTTTTAGTGCTTCTGGAGCTAGACAAATACGTAAAGGATCTAACGAAAAAGTTGCTCAATTATTAAAAGATATGAATGCTGGAAGTGTTCACACTTTGATTATGAGTGGAGTTAATCCAGTTTATACTTTAGCGGATAGTAAATTATTTGTTGAAGGATTGAAAAAAGTAAAAACTTCAGTTGCATTGTCATTAAAAGAAGATGAAACTGCTTCTTTGTCTACAATAGCTGCTCCAGTTCCTCATTACTTAGAGGCATGGGGAGATTTAACTTTGACAAAAGGAACATATAGTTTGACTCAACCAACTATTCGTCCATTATTTAATACAAAACAATTTCAAGATATTTTATTGTCTATAAATGGAATTCCTGGAACTTATTATGATTATTTGAAAGCTTTTTCTGCTTCTGTAATTGCGGGTTCTTCTTGGAATAAAGTTTTACATGATGGTGTTTATGTTGGTGTTGTAGCTGCTGCTGCTGGAGGTACTGCTGATTATACTGGTGCTGCAAATGCATTAGCTCAGGCTAAATCTGCAGGTTTAGAATTAGTATTGTATACTAAAACAGGTATGGGTGATGGTCAACAAGCTAATAACCCATGGTTGCAAGAGTTTCCAGATCCATTAACAAGGGTGTCTTGGGATAATTATGTTACTGTTTCTAATGCTGATGCTAAGAAATGGGGTTTATCAAATGAAATCGTTGCTAACGGTGGATTAAACGGTAGCTATGTAACTTTAACTGCTAATGGAGTTAAACTTGAAAATGTTCCAGTAATTGTTCAGCCAGGTCAAGCGGTTGGAACTATTGGAATGGCTTTAGGTTATGGTCGTAAAGCGGCTTTAAAAGAAGAAATGCAAGTAGGTATTAATGCCTATGCTTTATATGGTGGTTTCAATAATATACAAACAGCAACAATTGCGAAAGCTGGAGGAGAACATGAGTTTGCTTGTGTTCAAGGTCAGAAAACGTTAATGGGTAGAGGTGATATTATTAAAGAAACTACTCTTGAAATTTTTAATACTAAAGATGCTGAATTGTGGAATGAAAAGCCACAAGTTTCTTTAGATCACCAAGAAGTAGCTGCTACTTCAGTGGATTTATGGGGTTCATTTGATCGTTCTACAGGACATCACTTTAATCTTTCTATTGATTTAAATGCTTGTACAGGTTGTGGAGCATGTGTAATTGCATGTCATGCCGAAAATAACGTACCTGTTGTTGGTAAATCTGAAGTAAGAAGAAGTAGAGATATGCATTGGTTGCGTATTGATAGATATTATTCTTCTGAAAGTACTTTCGAAGGTGATAATGAAAGAAAAGAGAATATAGCTGGTTTATCTAGTTCGTTGTCTACTTTTAATGAAATGGAAAAAGCTGGAGATAATCCACAAGTTTCTTTCCAGCCTGTAATGTGTCAACATTGTAATCATGCTCCTTGTGAGACTGTTTGTCCTGTTGCTGCAACTTCACACGGGCGTCAAGGTCAAAACCAAATGGCCTATAACAGATGTGTTGGTACTCGTTACTGTGCTAATAACTGTCCTTATAAAGTACGTCGTTTTAACTGGTTCTTATACAATAAAAACAGTGAATTTGATTATCATATGAATGATGATTTAGGGCGTATGGTTTTAAATCCAGATGTTAATGTTCGTTCTCGTGGAGTAATGGAAAAATGTTCTATGTGTATTCAAATGACACAAGCAACAATTTTGAAAGCTAAAAACGAAGGAAGAACAATAAAAGATGGTGAATTTCAAACCGCTTGTTCAAATGCTTGTTCTACTGGAGCAATGATATTTGGAGATGTAAATGATGAAGAAGCTGTAGTTACTAAACTTGCAGAAGATGAAAGAAGTTATCATTTATTAGAGCATATTGGAACAAAACCAAATGTTGTATACCACGTTAAAGTTAGAAATACCTAGTACAAAAATTATTAATTAAGAATCAAATAAAGGATTATGTCGTCTCACTACGAAGCAGCCATTAGAAAACCCTTAGTTATAGGTGATAAATCTTATCATGATATAACTGTTGATGTAGCCGCACCTATAGAAGGTAAAGCAAATAAACAATGGTGGATTGTATTTACAATTGCATTAACAGCTTTCCTTTGGGGATTAGGCTGTATTATATACACAGTGTCTACAGGTATTGGTACTTGGGGATTAAATAAAACAGTTGGTTGGGCTTGGGATATTACTAACTTCGTTTGGTGGGTTGGTATTGGTCACGCTGGAACTCTAATCTCTGCGGTACTTTTATTATTCCGTCAACGATGGAGAATGGCGATTAACCGTTCTGCAGAGGCAATGACCATTTTCTCTGTAATTCAGGCAGGTTTATTTCCAATTATACACATGGGGCGTCCTTGGTTGGCGTATTGGGTATTACCAATTCCAAATCAGTTTGGATCTCTTTGGGTGAACTTTAACTCACCATTGCTTTGGGATGTATTCGCAATCTCTACTTATCTTTCAGTATCATTAGTTTTCTGGTGGACTGGTTTGTTACCTGACTTTGCAATGTTGCGTGATAGAGCTATAACACCTTTCAATAAAAGAGTATATTCTATACTAAGTTTTGGATGGAGTGGTAGAGCTAAAGATTGGCAGCGTTTTGAAGAAGTTTCATTAGTTCTTGCTGGTTTAGCAACTCCACTTGTACTTTCTGTACATACTATTGTATCGATGGACTTTGCTACTTCTGTTATTCCTGGATGGCATACTACAATTTTTCCTCCATACTTCGTTGCTGGAGCGGTTTTCTCTGGATTTGCAATGGTAAATACTTTGCTTATTATTATGAGAAAAGTTTCTAATCTTGAAGCTTACATCACTATTCAGCACATTGAATTGATGAACATCATTATCATGATTACTGGTTCTATTGTTGGTGTTGCTTATATTACAGAGTTGTTTATCGCTTGGTATTCTGGTGTAGAATATGAGCAATACGCTTTCTTGAACAGAGCAACAGGACCTTACTGGTGGGCATATTGGTCAATGATGACTTGTAATGTGTTCTCTCCGCAGTTTATGTGGTTCAAAAAATTAAGAACAAGCATTATGTTTTCTTTTATAATTTCGATTGTGGTAAACATCGGGATGTGGTTTGAAAGATTTGTAATTATCGTGACTTCATTGCATAGAGATTATTTACCATCTTCATGGACTATGTTTTCTCCAACATTTGTTGATATTGGAATTTTTATCGGAACAATAGGTTTCTTCTTTGTGTTATTCTTATTGTATGCAAGAACATTCCCAGTTATTGCACAAGCCGAGGTTAAAACTATATTGAAAGCTACAGGAGAAAAATATATTAAAGAAAGAGAAGCTAATAAACATTCACATCATGAGTAATAAAGTTATATACGCCATTTATAATGACGATGATATTTTGATGGATGCTGTAAAAAAGACACGTGCAGCTCATCATCATATTGAAGAAGTATTTACACCATTTCCAGTTCACGGATTGGATAAAGCTATGGGACTTGCGCCTACGCGTTTAGCAATATGTGCTTTTATTTATGGTTTGTGTGGTTTGTCTTTTGGAACTTTCTTGATGGATTTTGTTATGATTCAGGATTGGCCTCAGGATATCGGAGGGAAGCCAAGTTTTAGTTATATCGATAATATGCCAGCGTTTGTGCCTATTATGTTTGAAGAAACTGTATTTTTTGCAGCTCACTTAATGGTTATTACCTTTTATATGAGAAGTAGATTATGGCCGTTTAAAGAAGCTGAAAACCCTGATGTTAGAACTACTGATGATCATTTTTTAATGGAAGTTGCCATTAATAATAATGAAGAAGAATTAGTTTCTTTTTTCGAAGGTACTGGAGCGGTAGAAGTTAAAGTAATTGAAAAGCATTAATTATAGATATGAAAAGTTTATATAAAATAACATTTTTATTTGGTCTTATGATAATGGTTTCATCATGTCATAACACTGATAGTCCTAATTATCAATATTTTCCAAATATGTACGAATCATTGAGTGGTGAGCCTTATGCTGCTGCTTCAGTTGATGTGTTTAAAGATGGAAAAGAAGGACGACTTCCTGCCGTTGGTTCGGTTAATAGAGGTTTTGAACCATTCGAATATGAAAATACTCCAGAGGGATATGCATTAGCGAAAGCTAATTTAAAATCTCCATTAGATTCATTAGATAGAAATTCTGGTAAAGGAAAAGAGCTTTTCGAAATTTACTGTATTAGTTGTCACGGTGCAGCTGGTAATGGTAAAGGGAAATTAGTTGAAAGAGAAAAATTTCTTGGTGTACCTAATTATAAAGATAGAGATATTACTGAAGGAAGTATTTTTTATGTGGAAACTTATGGTTTAAATGCTATGGGTTCTCATGCTAATCAAATGAGTGCTCATGAACGTTGGTTGGTTGCTGACTATGTTCTTAAACTTAAAGCACAATAATAATTGTTGAACAAACTGATCGTAATAGATATGTATACATTTTCAAGTAAATTAAAAACTTTTTCTTTCATCTTAATGGCTATTGGTCTTTTAGGAATTGGATATGGTTTTTTAACTGCACCTAAAGACATTCAAGATGTTGAAAAGATTCTTGCTGCTGAAAGTAAGGAAGGGCATGTAGCTCATCATGAGTTGACTACTCCTGAAGCTCATGCTGAAGTATTAACAAAAGAGCAAGCAGAGGTTAAAGAGGTTGCTGAGAAGAAAGAACATGCTGAGCATGTCTTACACCAATTGCAAAATAAACCATGGTCTGCATTATATGTAGCTTGTATCTTCTTTATGTTGCTTTCTTTAGGAACATTAGTTTTTTATGGTATTCAACAAGTGGCACAAGCAGGTTGGTCTCCAGTTCTTTTTAGAGTTATGCAAGGTATTACCGCTTATTTACCAGTAGGGTCGGTTATATTTTTCATTATATTAATACTTTGTGGTTTGCATGCCAATCATTTATTTGCTTGGTTAATTGAAGGTGTTACAACTAAAGGTCATGAGAATTATGATGCAATTATTGCTGGAAAATC
Organism: Flavobacterium sp. WC2509; assembly: GCF_052683105.1. Taxonomy (NCBI): domain Bacteria; kingdom Pseudomonadati; phylum Bacteroidota; class Flavobacteriia; order Flavobacteriales; family Flavobacteriaceae; genus Flavobacterium; species Flavobacterium sp. WC2509. Next base: position 2,722,654 of record NZ_JBQZFG010000001.1, read on the forward strand.
GGGGTATTTAAATTTCCCTTTTTGGATTGTAAGAGCTGCTATCTTTTTAGCTGGTTGGAATGCATATAGATATTTTTCTAGAAAAAATTGTTTAGCTCAAGATGAATCTAATGATAATTCTTTCTACAAAAAGAATTTTAATATTTCAGCTGGATTTTTAGTATTCTTTATTGTTTCTGAGTCTATTATGTCATGGGACTGGATTATGTCAATTGATCCACACTGGTCTAGTACACTTTTTGGATGGTATGTATTTGCTAGCTTCTTCGTTAGTGGAATTACTATGATTACAATGGTTACTATTTATTTGAAATCAAAAGGATACTTAGAGAATGTAAATTCTAGCCATATTCATGATTTAGCTAAATTTATGTTTGGTATTAGTGTGTTTTGGACTTACTTATGGTTTTCACAATTCATGTTAATTTGGTATGCTAATATTCCTGAAGAGATTACTTATTTTGTTATGAGAATTCAAGTTTATAATCTACCTTTCTTTGGAGCTGTTGTTATGAATTTCTTATTCCCAGTTTTAATCTTAATCAATACTGATTTTAAACGTATCACTTGGATTTTAGTTATGGCTGGTACAGTAATATTGTTAGGTCATTATGTTGATTTCTTTAATATGATTATGCCTGGTACTGTTGGAGGTAGTTGGTTCATTGGTGTTTCAGAAATTGCATCCGTTTTATTCTTTCTTGGATTATTTATTTTTGTTGTCTTCTCAGCATTAACTAAAGCTCCTTTGTTACCAAAAAGAAATCCATATATAGAAGAGAGTAAACATTTTCATTATTAATATTTAAAGAGATAAACAGATGACAAGTTTGTTGGTAATTATAGTTTTAGTTTTATTAGCCGTTGCAATATGGCAATTGACGAAAATATTCGATTTAACTCAGGTTTCTTCGACTTCGGACGATTCGCAAGTTGCAAACGATGATGATAACAATGTACAAGGATATTTGATGTTTGGTTTTTTAGCATTCATCTATATTTTTACAATATATGGAGTTTATACATGGGGACATTTAGTACTTCATACTCCAGCTTCTGAGCACGGTGCAACAATTGATCGCCTAATGAATATTACATGGGTTTTAATTTTTGTTGTTCAGGCTATCACTCAAGTATTATTGCATTATTTTGCTTTTAAATACAGAGGTAATAAGGATAAAAAAGCCTTGTATTTTGCTGATAATAATAAATTAGAAGCAATCTGGAGTGTTATTCCTGCTGTTGTTTTGGCTGGATTAATCCTTTATGGTTTGTATGCTTGGACTAATATAATGTTTATTGATGAGGATGATGATACTATAGTAGTTGAATTATATGCTCAACAATTTAAATGGACAGCAAGATATGCAGGTGCTGATAATGTTTTAGGTAAAGCAAATGTTAGATTAATTGAAGGAGTTAATACTTTAGGGGTTGATTTGTCAGATCCTTATGCTCAAGATGATATTGTTGTTTCTGAGTTGCATATTCCTAAAGGTAAAAAAATACATTTCAAGATGAGATCTCAAGATGTATTGCATTCTGCTTACTTTCCATATTTTAGAGCTCAAATGAATTGTGTTCCTGGAATGGTTACTGAGTTTGCATTTACTCCAATTTATACTACTGCGGAATATCAATCTTTACCTTATATGATAGAAAAAGTAGCTAATATTAATGCTATTAGATCTAAGAAAAGTTTAGAATTAGTTGCAAAAGGAGAGCCAGGATTAGATCCTTACACTTTTGAATATTTATTATTATGTAATAAAATTTGTGGTGCTTCTCACTATAATATGCAAATGAAAGTTGTAGTTGATACTCCTGAAGATTATAAAAAATGGTTAAGCGAAAAAGCTACTTTAGTTAGTGAAGTTAAAGCTTCTAAAGTTGAACCAGCTGCTCCAGGTGCTACTGCTCCTTTAGGGAAAGATTCAGCTGTTTCAAAAGATACTGCAGCTGTTGTGAAAATAGCTATGAAATAATTATTAAGAAAATTTAAAGTATAAATATATGTCAGCAGAAGGTCACGATCACGGACACGATCACGAACACGAACACCACCATAAAGACACTTTCATTACTAAATATATTTTTAGTATTGACCATAAAATGATTGCTAAGCAATATTTGTTAACTGGTATCATAATGGGTGTTATCGGTGTAAGTATGTCTTTGCTATTTAGAATGCAATTGGCTTGGCCAGAACAGTCTTTCAAAATTTTTAATATTTTGTTAGGAGATAAATTTGCGCCAAATGGTGTTATGGCTAATGATATTTATTTAGCATTAGTAACAATACATGGAACTATAATGGTTTTCTTTGTGTTGACAGCCGGTTTAAGTGGAACATTTAGTAATTTACTGATACCACTTCAAATTGGAGCACGGGATATGGCGTCTGGTTTTATGAATATGATATCGTATTGGTTATTCTTTTTATCAAGTGTAATCATGGTTTCTTCACTTTTTATTGAAGCAGGACCAGCATCTGCAGGTTGGACAATTTATCCTCCATTAAGTGCTTTACCACAAGCGATTCCTGGTTCAGGATTAGGGATGACATTATGGTTAGTTTCTATGGCTATTTTCATTGCTTCTTCTTTAATGGGTTCATTGAATTATGTAGTTACAGTTATTAACTTAAGAACAAAAGGGATGTCTATGACTAGATTGCCTCTTACTATTTGGGCTTTCTTTGTTACTGCAATTATTGGTGTTATTTCATTCCCAGTATTATTATCAGCTGCTTTGTTGTTGATTTTTGATAGAAGTTTTGGAACGTCATTTTTCTTATCTGATATTTATATTGCTGGTGAAGTTTTACATTATCAAGGTGGTTCTCCTGTACTTTTCGAACACTTGTTTTGGTTCTTAGGTCACCCTGAGGTATATATTGTAATCTTACCTGCTTTAGGTATTACATCTGAAATTATTGCTACAAACTCTCGTAAACCAATCTTTGGTTATAGAGCGATGATTATGTCAATTATTGCGATTGCATTTTTATCAACGATTGTTTGGGGACACCATATGTTTATTTCGGGTATGAACCCGTTCTTAGGATCTGTTTTTACCTTTACAACATTGTTGATTGCAATACCGTCTGCGGTTAAAGCTTTCAACTATATTACGACACTTTGGAAAGGAAATCTTCAAATGAATCCTGCAATGTTGTTTTCTATTGGTTTGGTTTCTACTTTCATTACAGGAGGTTTAACTGGAATTATTTTAGGAGATAGTACATTGGATATTAATGTTCACGATACTTATTTCGTTGTAGCTCACTTTCACTTAGTGATGGGTATATCTGCACTTTACGGAATGTTTGCTGGTGTTTACCACTGGTTCCCAAAAATGTTTGGTAGAATGTTGAATAAAAACTTAGGTTATGTTCACTTTTGGGTAACTGCAGTTTGTGCTTACGGAGTATTTTTCCCAATGCACTTTATTGGACTAGCTGGTTTACCAAGACGTTACTATACAAATACTAACTTCCCATTGTTCGATGATTTACAGAATGTAAACGTTTTGATTACAACTTTTGCTTTAATCGGTGGAGCTTTCCAATTAGTATTTTTATACAACTTCTTTAGTAGTATTTTCTTTGGTAAGAAAGCTGTTCAAAATCCATGGAAATCTAATACTTTAGAATGGACTACTCCAGTAGAACACATTCACGGTAACTGGCCTGGAGAAATTCCTGAAGTACACCGTTGGCCTTATGATTACAGTAATCCTGGACATGAAGAGGATTTTGTACCTCAAACAGTTCCAATGAAAGAAGGAGAAGTAGTTTTACATCACTAGAATTTCAAGAATTATATAAATGCCTTTCATTATTGAGAGGCATTTTTTTATATAGAACGATTACTTTTTTTACCTTTATCGCATGAATGAAAACTTAGATCCAACAAGTAATAATTACAGTTCTGAAGAGCTTGATATTGAAAAAAGATTAAGGCCATTGTCATTTGATGATTTTGCTGGTCAGGATCAAGTATTGGAAAATCTTAAGGTTTTTGTAGCGGCTGCCAATCAAAGGAAAGAAGCTCTTGATCATACCCTTTTTCATGGGCCTCCTGGTTTAGGTAAAACAACTTTGGCTAATATTTTGGCCAATGAATTAGAAGTAGGTATCAAAATTACTTCTGGACCTGTATTGGATAAACCAGGTGATTTGGCTGGGTTACTTACAAATCTGGAAGAGCGTGACGTTTTATTTATTGATGAAATACATCGTTTAAGCCCTATCGTTGAAGAATATTTATATTCTGCAATGGAAGATTTTAAGATTGATATTATGATTGAGTCTGGACCAAATGCAAGGACAGTTCAAATCAATTTAAATCCTTTTACGCTTATTGGTGCAACGACTCGATCTGGGCTTTTGACAGCTCCGATGCGTGCCCGTTTTGGCATATCTTCTAGATTGCAATATTATACCAAAGAGCTTTTGACAACTATTGTCGAACGAAGTGCAATGATTTTTAAAATGCCTATCTCGATGGAAGCTGCAATTGAAATTGCTGGTAGAAGTAGAGGAACACCTCGTATTGCTAATGCATTATTACGTCGTGTACGTGATTTTGCTCAAATTAAAGGGAATGGTACAATCGATATTGAAATTGCTCGCTACGCCTTAAAAGCATTGAATGTGGATGCACATGGTTTAGATGAAATGGATAATAAAATCCTTAATACCATTATTGATAAATTTAAAGGAGGGCCAGTTGGTTTATCTACTTTGGCCACAGCCGTATCTGAAAGTAGTGAGACTGTCGAAGAAGTTTATGAGCCTTTTTTAATCCAAGAAGGATTTATTATGCGAACGCCGAGAGGAAGGGAAGTTACAGAGAAGGCATATATACATTTGGGGAAAGTTAGGGCGAATATTCAAGGTGGACTTTTTTAAAATTAGTATCATTTAAAATGAAGAAATATAATTATCCTGAAAAGCTTTCCATAGTTAATTTCTTTTTAGATATTGAGGGTATTCGTAAAAATCCGATTCCTTTTCATAAAAAGTATTTTGAAAAATTAGGAGATACTTTTTCTGTTAAAATTGGTAGAACAAAACATTTGATTCTGTCAAGAGATAATGAAGTTGCTCAGTATATATTACAAAAAAATCATAAAAACTATTATAAGTCAAATCTTCAAACGGTATATCTGTCAAAGTATTTGGGTAAAGGATTATTGACATCGGATGGTGATTTTTGGCTAAAACAAAGAAGACTAATCCAACCCGCATTTCATAAGCAAAAGATGAATGAATTAGTTGTCAATATGGAACAGATTATTGTTTCTGAATTGAACAATTTAGCAGAAGAAGAGACAGTGGATCTTTTTCCAGTGATGAGTCAATTAGCATTTAATGTTGTTGCTAAATCATTATTTCATCTTTCTATCGCTGAAGAAAAGTTACATAGAATGAAATTTATTATTGAGGAAGTGCAAAATTTCTTAATCAAAGAAATTAGACTTCCTCATAAAAGTTGGTGGTTTTTTTTGAGTGGACAAGTAAAAAAACATTTTCAATTATCCTTAGAGAATAATAATATAATTCAAGGAATTATTGATAGAAGGGTTATTTCTAAGGAAAAATCTAATGATCTGCTTCAATTTCTGATGGATACCCGTTATGAAGATACAGGAGAGGGAATGTCAGTAACACAACTAATAGATGAAATTAAGATTTTGTTTATAGCTGGTCACGAAACAACTGCAAATGCATTGACTTTTACTCTTTATCTTTTAGCAAAACATCCTGATATTCAACAAAAAGTATGGCAAGAGATTAGTGAAATTGAATCACAAACCAATGATACTGTGGAGCAACTTCAAAAAATGACATATATCAATGCTGTTTTGAATGAATCAATGCGCTTATACCCTCCTGCTTGGATTATAGATAGGCAAAATGTTGTCGATGATACTATCGCTTCTTATCATGTAAAAAAGCAAACGCTTATTGGTGTTTCATTTTACGAATTGCATCGCAATCCTAAATATTGGAAAGATCCAGAAAAATTTAACCCAGAAAGATTTTTAGGAGAACAAAAAAAATATTCTATGCAGTATTTTTACCCTTTTGGCGGTGGTCCTAGGATGTGTATTGGTACTGGTTTTGCTATTTATGAAATGTGTTTAACGGTTTTTAAGATAGTAAAAAAATACAAAATAAAACCAGTAAGTGGAGAGGCTCTGTTTAATCCGCTGGTTACTTTAAAGCCTGTGGGAGTTGAAGTTTTATTTACTAAAAGATAATGATTAATTCTAAAATAAGATATTCAGAATTTATTAAATCCGAAGCGAAACGTCTCGGGTTTTTATCTTGCGGTATATCTAAAGCCGGGTTTTTAGAAGCTGAAGCACCCCGATTAGAAAATTGGTTAAAAAAACAAATGAATGGTCAAATGTCCTATATGGAAAATAATTTTGACAAACGTTTGGATCCAACTTTACTGGTTGAGGATGCTAAAAGTGTAGTTTCACTTTTGTTGAATTATTACCCTTCTGAATTTCAAAATCAAGATTCTTATAAAATTTCTAAATATGCTTACGGTCAAGATTATCATTATGTTATTAAAGAAAAATTGAAAGAATTATTGTTTTCTATTCAATCCAATATCGGAGATGTTTCTGGTCGCGCTTTTGTCGATTCTGCACCCGTTTTGGATAAAGCTTGGGCGGCTAAAAGTGGCCTAGGTTGGATTGGAAAAAACAGTAATTTAATTACTCAAAAAGTAGGCTCTTTTTATTTTATAGCTGAATTGATTATCGATTTGGATTTGGATTATGATCACGCTACAACCGATCATTGTGGTTCTTGCACAGCTTGTTTAGATGCTTGTCCTACCCAGGCTATTGTTGCTCCTTATGTAGTTGATGGTAGTAAATGTATTTCTTATTTTACTATCGAACTTAAAGATAATATTCCAACAGAAATGAAAGGCAAATTTAACGATTGGGCTTTTGGTTGCGATGTTTGTCAGGATGTTTGTCCGTGGAATCGTTTTTCACAACCACATAATGAACCATTGCTAAATGCTAATTCTGAATTGCTTTCTATGTCCAAAAAAGATTGGTTGGAAATTACTGAAGAAACTTTTAAAAAAGTGTTTAAGGACTCACCACTTAAGCGTTCTAAATTTGATGGTATAAAACGGAATGTTAATTTTTTGAAGTGATAACAGTATTATTTATTTTGTCAATTTATCTTACATTATGTTGCTGCTGTTTAGTGCTTTAATGTGCTTCATATAAATAATAGTGTTAATAAGCGGTAAAATATGCTTTTAATCGATAAACATGGTGGATTTGTTTAGTTTTGAGTAGTTTCGCAATTCCAAACTACTGAAATTTAATCCTATATAAAAGGTCTAAGAGGCTGTATTTTAATTATAGTAAGTAATTTATTTACTTTATGATTTTAAAATTCTGGTGCAACTCTTTTGTAGAGTATTCTTTTTTCCTTTTTTAAAGAATCTTTATTTGTTATTGATTCTTGTTTTAGATATTTAGTTTTTGGTTTTTCTAACCAAATCGAAGTTGTCTATGCAAAATTTTACTTTCAAAGGGCTTAAATGCTTTCTTCTAACTTCTTGTATTGTATTTTCTGTAAAAATGAAATCCTTGTTTAGCATTGATAAATTATGCTTTGTTCATACTAAGGGAATATTGTTTTTAAAATGGAATCCTTTTATTTCGATGCGCTTGTTAATCTTTCTTGCTTTTTTTGGTGAGAAGGATACGATTTTATTTTCTCTATAAAATCTTAGTTAGATGTTTCGATAATATCCATTTTATATTTTTTATGAAAAATATTTTACTGCTGAAAAACACTTCATTTCTTTTTTTTAACACTATTCTGAGAAAAGGATTTTTTATAGTCTTAATTTTTGTTCTTTTTGAAACAAAAGCCAATACATCTATACGTTTTAATGAGATTTTTATTTTAGCAAATCCAACTGAAACAGAAAATGTAAAAGTTATTGAAGACAACTATTACACAACGAACCAAATTACATTGCCGTTGTTTAACCTAACACAAATTATTGATTTTGCCAGTAGCCATTTAAACAATAGTGAGATGACTATGTTATTGACGTTTTCAATTTATAAAATAGCTTTAAATTAAATAATAGTATGATTATTCAAAATTCAAAAATTATTTCAGAAAAGTTAAAATCTTTATTAACGTCAAAAAGAATAGTGTTAGGTTTACTATTGTTTTTGGTTGTTTCTGCACATGCTCAAATTGTTGGAGGTACAAATCCTGCAGATGATTATGATGGCGATGGTGTTATTAATTCCGTCGATTCAGATGATGATAATGATGGAGTTAATGATATAGCTGAATGCGCTGTAGCATATGCTTTTAATGATTTCTCAGCTCTAAAACCAGCAGTAATTGACGCTACAACTGGTTTAGTTGTTGGAGATAGACTAATAAAGGTTAATGCGCTTACCTATCTAGGCGTTCAATATGATGCTATTCTTGAAATAAAAACGAAGTCTGTAGGAACAGGAACCGTAAATATAAGCATCGCTGGAGATTTAGTAATCAGAGATATTGTTCCTAATACTAATCCTTATGTTACTTATACAATTCAGTTTGTGCCAACAGGTACAGTTACCACGTCAACTGGAGCTATAACACCATCGACAATCAATAATTTAATGATTGCATTAGCTGATATTGATGGGAATGGAGGAGGGAATCTATATGGTGATGTAGCGGGTTATGCAAATTCAAATAGTACAACGAGTATTGTTGTTGGGGCAAACTTATCTAATAATGGATTTACGTTAGGTTCATCTGGTATAAATGGACCTGGTGCAGCTGTATTTAATTATTATAGAGCTGCAGTTTTGACCACTAATACTAGCACTGTTCCAAATACAACTCTTGTAGGAGATCCTTTGTATAAAATTTCACTTTATCATAATTCCTATACAACAGGTACTTTTGCTTACGGTGTCACAGGTGGAGATACCGATACAATAGGAGAAAGAGCACAACAAATGTTTGTACAATCTTCGGATGCATGTGATACGGATAGTGATGGAATTCCAAATCAATTCGATTTAGACTCTGATAATGATGGTTGTTCAGATGCGAATGAATATTATAATTTAAAAACAGCAGATGGAAGTGACGGTGGAGTGTATGGAACAGGAACTCCAGCTGTAAATGCAGGAAATGGTAGGGTAACGGCTGCATCTTATACAGGCGATTATACAAATGCAATTGCAGTGGGTCCTGTTATAAGTTCTACAACACCTGCGGATCAATCTGTATTAACTGGAGGAACTGCTACATTTACAACTACTGTTGTACCAGCTAGTGTACAACACCAATGGCAGGTAAGTACTAACAATGGGAGTACTTGGATTAATATTACAGATACAGGTAAGTATTCAGGAACTAATACTCTAACTCTAACTATTGCAAATGTAACACTAGCAATGAGCGGTTACGATTATAGAGATTTAATTACAGTAAGTACATATGTTTGTGGTCCTGTTATTTCTAGAGCTGCTAATTTATGTGTATTAACTGTACCAACTTTGGCCTCGCCGAGTCCGATTTGTTCAGGAAGTAATGCTGTTTTCACTATTACGGGTACACCAGGCGATATAGTGACTTATACGGGAGCAACTTCAGGTTCAGCAACTATAGGTTCAGGAGGTACGGTAACTGTAACTACACTAGGGGTCTCACCTACTACCACATTGAATTTAACTAATGTAAGTAATGGAGGATGTAGTCGTGCAATAGCAGTTACAACAACTATAACAGTAAACAATAGTGGTACTCCACCAAACAATACTACTTCAACAGCTACTATCTGTGAGAGTAGTACAAAAACTTTATTAGCAACTCCAGCAAGTGGAACCTGGAGTGTGCAAGCAGGTGGAGGAACGATAGCTAGTACAATCTACACTCCTGCCAATATAACATCTGATACAGCGGTAACAATACGATATACTATTGCTGCTACTGGTGGTTGTGCTGCTAGAAGTTCAGATGTAACATTTACTGTGAGAAGTAATCCTAATGCCGGAACTAACGGAACTTTGACTATCTGCTCTGGAAGCACTGTAACAGCTGGCCAATTATTCGCCCAATTAGGGGGAACACCAGCAGGCGGAGGAACCTGGTCTCCAGCACTCGCTGGTGCCGGAACGTATACTTATACTGTGGCTGCAACGGCTCCATGTACTACTGCTGCTACGGCAACTGTAGTGGTGAGCGCACAGGCACAGCCTAATGCCGGAACTAACGGAACTTTGACTATCTGCTCTGGAAGCACTGTAACAGCTGGCCAATTATTCGCCCAATTAGGGGGAACACCAGCAGGCGGAGGAACCTGGTCTCCAGCACTCGCTGGTGCCGGAACGTATACTTATACTGTGGCTGCAACGGCTCCATGTACTACTGCTGCTACTGCAACTGTAGTGGTGAGCGCACAGGCACAGCCTAATGCCGGAACTAACGGAACTTTGACTATCTGCTCTGGAAGCACTGTAACAGCTGGCCAATTATTCGCCCAATTAGGGGGAACACCAGCAGGCGGAGGAACCTGGTCTCCAGCAGTCGCTGGTGCCGGAACGTATACTTATACTGTGGCTGCAACGGCTCCATGTACTACTGCTGCTACTGCAACTGTAGTGGTGAGCGCACAGGCACAGCCTAATGCCGGAACTAACGGAACTTTGACTATCTGCTCTGGAAGCACTGTAACAGCTGGCCAATTATTCGCCCAATTAGGGGGAACACCAGCAGGCGGAGGAACCTGGTCTCCAGCACTCGCTGGTGCCGGAACGTATACTTATACTGTGGCTGCAACGGCTCCATGTACTACTGCTGCTACGGCAACTGTAGTGGTGAGCGCACAGGCACAGCCTAATGCCGGAACTAACGGAACACTGACTATCTGCTCTGGAAGCACTGTAACAGCTGGCCAATTATTCGCCCAATTAGGGGGAACACCAGCAGGCGGAGGAACCTGGTCTCCAGCACTCGCCGGTGCCGGAACGTATACTTATACTGTGGCTGCAACGGCTCCATGTACTACTGCTGCTACGGCAACTGTAGTGGTGAGCGCACAGGCACAGCCTAATGCCGGAACTAACGGAACTTTGACTATCTGCTCTGGAAGCACTGTAACAGCTGGCCAATTATTCGCCCAATTAGGGGGAACACCAGCAGGCGGAGGAACCTGGTCTCCAGCACTCGCTGGTGCCGGAACGTATACTTATACTGTGGCTGCAACGGCTCCATGTACTACTGCTGCTACGGCAACTGTAGTGGTGAGCGCACAGGCACAGCCTAATGCCGGAACTAACGGAACTTTGACTATCTGCTCTGGAAGCACTGTAACAGCTGGCCAATTATTCGCCCAATTAGGGGGAACACCAGCAGGCGGAGGAACCTGGTCTCCAGCACTCGCTGGTGCCGGAACGTATACTTATACTGTGGCTGCAACGGCTCCATGTACTACTGCTGCTACGGCAACTGTAGTGGTGAGCGCACAGGCACAGCCTAATGCCGGAACTAACGGAACTTTGACTATCTGCTCTGGAAGCACTGTAACAGCTGGCCAATTATTCGCCCAATTAGGGGGAACACCAGCAGGCGGAGGAACCTGGTCTCCAGCACTCGCTGGTGCCGGAACGTATACTTATACTGTGGCTGCAACGGCTCCATGTACTACTGCTGCTACGGCAACTGTAGTGGTGAGCGCACAGGCACAGCCTAATGCCGGAACTAACGGAACTTTGACTATCTGCTCTGGAAGCACTGTAACAGCTGGCCAATTATTCGCCCAATTAGGGGGAACACCAGCAGGCGGAGGAACCTGGTCTCCAGCACTCGCTGGTGCCGGAACGTATACTTATACTGTGGCTGCAACGGCTCCATGTACTACTGCTGCTACGGCAACTGTAGTGGTGAGCGCACAGGCACAGCCTAATGCCGGAACTAACGGAACTTTGACTATCTGCTCTGGAAGCACTGTAACAGCTGGCCAATTATTCGCCCAATTAGGGGGAACACCAGCAGGCGGAGGAACCTGGTCTCCAGTACTCGCTGGTGCTGGAACGTATACTTATACTGTGGCTGCAACGGCTCCATGTACTACTGCTGCTACGGCAACTGTAGTGGTGAGCGCACAGGCACAGCCTAATGCCGGAACTAACGGAACTTTGACTATCTGCTCTGGAAGCACTGTAACAGCTGGCCAATTATTCGCCCAATTAGGGGGAACACCAGCAGGCGGAGGAACCTGGTCTCCAGCACTCGCTGGTGCCGGAACGTATACTTATACTGTGGCTGCAACGGCTCCATGTACTACTGCTGCTACGGCAACTGTAGTGGTGAGCGCACAGGCACAGCCTAATGCCGGAACTAACGGAACTTTGACTATCTGCTCTGGAAGCACTGTAACAGCTGGCCAATTATTCGCCCAATTAGGGGGAACACCAGCAGGCGGAGGAACCTGGTCTCCAGCACTCGCTGGTGCCGGAACGTATACTTATACTGTGGCTGCAACGGCTCCATGTACTACTGCTGCTACGGCAACTGTAGTGGTGAGCGCACAGGCACAGCCTAATGCCGGAACTAACGGAACTTTGACTATCTGCTCTGGAAGCACTGTAACAGCTGGCCAATTATTCGCCCAATTAGGGGGAACACCAGCAGGCGGAGGAACCTGGTCTCCAGCACTCGCTGGTGCCGGAACGTATACTTATACTGTGGCTGCAACGGCTCCATGTACTACTGCTGCTACGGCAACTGTAGTGGTGAGCGCACAGGCACAGCCTAATGCCGGAACTAACGGAACTTTGACTATCTGCTCTGGAAGCACTGTAACAGCTGGCCAATTATTCGCCCAATTAGGGGGAACACCAGCAGGCGGAGGAACCTGGTCTCCAGCACTCGCTGGTGCCGGAACGTATACTTATACTGTGGCTGCAACGGCTCCATGTACTACTGCTGCTACGGCAACTGTAGTGGTGAGCGCACAGGCACAGCCTAATGCCGGAACTAACGGAACTTTGACTATCTGCTCTGGAAGCACTGTAACAGCTGGCCAATTATTCGCCCAATTAGGGGGAACACCAGCAGGCGGAGGAACCTGGTCTCCAGCACTCGCTGGTGCCGGAACGTATACTTATACTGTGGCTGCAACGGCTCCATGTACTACTGCTGCTACGGCAACTGTAGTGGTGAGCGCACAGGCACAGCCTAATGCCGGAACTAACGGAACTTTGACTATCTGCTCTGGAAGCACTGTAACAGCTGGCCAATTATTCGCCCAATTAGGGGGAACACCAGCAGGCGGAGGAACCTGGTCTCCAGCACTCGCTGGTGCCGGAACGTATACTTATACTGTGGCTGCAACGGCTCCATGTACTACTGCTGCTACGGCAACTGTAGTGGTGAGCGCACAGGCACAGCCTAATGCCGGAACTAACGGAACTTTGACTATCTGCTCTGGAAGCACTGTAACAGCTGGCCAATTATTCGCCCAATTAGGGGGAACACCAGCAGGCGGAGGAACCTGGTCTCCAGCACTCGCTGGTGCCGGAACGTATACTTATACTGTGGCTGCAACGGCTCCATGTACTACTGCTGCTACGGCAACTGTAGTGGTGAGCGCACAGGCACAGCCTAATGCCGGAACTAACGGAACTTTGACTATCTGCTCTGGAAGCACTGTAACAGCTGGCCAATTATTCGCCCAATTAGGGGGAACACCAGCAGGCGGAGGAACCTGGTCTCCAGCACTCGCCGGTGCTGGAACGTATACTTATACTGTGGCTGCAACGGCTCCATGTACTACTGCTGCTACGGCAACTGTAGTGGTGAGCGCACAGGCACAGCCTAATGCCGGAACTAACGGAACTTTGACTATCTGCTCTGGAAGCACTGTAACAGCTGGCCAATTATTCGCCCAATTAGGGGGAACACCAGCAGGCGGAGGAACCTGGTCTCCAGCACTCGCTGGTGCCGGAACGTATACTTATACTGTGGCTGCAACGGCTCCATGTACTACTGCTGCTACGGCAACTGTAGTGGTGAGCGCACAGGCACAGCCTAATGCCGGAACTAACGGAACTTTGACTATCTGCTCTGGAAGCACTGTAACAGCTGGCCAATTATTCGCCCAATTAGGGGGAACACCAGCAGGCGGAGGAACCTGGTCTCCAGCACTCGCTGGTGCCGGAACGTATACTTATACTGTGGCTGCAACGGCTCCATGTACTACTGCTGCTACGGCAACTGTAGTGGTGAGCGCACAGGCACAGCCTAATGCCGGAACTAACGGAACACTGACTATCTGCTCTGGAAGCACTGTAACAGCTGGCCAATTATTCGCCCAATTAGGGGGAACACCAGCAGGCGGAGGAACCTGGTCTCCAGCACTCGCTGGTGCCGGAACGTATACTTATACTGTGGCTGCAACGGCTCCATGTACTACTGCTGCTACGGCAACTGTAGTGGTGAGCGCACAGGCACAGCCTAATGCCGGAACTAACGGAACACTGACTATCTGCTCTGGAAGCACTGTAACAGCTGGCCAATTATTCGCCCAATTAGGGGGAACACCAGCAGGCGGAGGAACCTGGTCTCCAGTACTCGCTGGTGCCGGAACGTATACTTATACTGTGGCTGCAACGGCTCCATGTACTACTGCTGCTACGGCAACTGTAGTGGTGAGCGCACAGGCACAGCCTAATGCCGGAACTAACGGAACTTTGACTATCTGCTCTGGAAGCACTGTAACAGCTGGCCAATTATTCGCCCAATTAGGGGGAACACCAGCAGGCGGAGGAACCTGGTCTCCAGCACTCGCTGGTGCCGGAACGTATACTTATACTGTGGCTGCAACGGCTCCATGTACTACTGCTGCTACGGCAACTGTAGTGGTGAGCGCACAGGCACAGCCTAATGCCGGAACTAACGGAACTTTGACTATCTGCTCTGGAAGCACTGTAACAGCTGGCCAATTATTCGCCCAATTAGGGGGAACACCAGCAGGCGGAGGAACCTGGTCTCCAGCACTCGCTGGTGCCGGAACGTATACTTATACTGTGGCTGCAACGGCTCCATGTACTACTGCTGCTACGGCAACTGTAGTGGTGAGCGCACAGGCACAGCCTAATGCCGGAACTAACGGAACTTTGACTATCTGCTCTGGAAGCACTGTAACAGCTGGCCAATTATTCGCCCAATTAGGGGGAACACCAGCAGGCGGAGGAACCTGGTCTCCAGCACTCGCTGGTGCCGGAACGTATACTTATACTGTGGCTGCAACGGCTCCATGTACTACTGCTGCTACGGCAACTGTAGTGGTGAGCGCACAGGCACAGCCTAATGCCGGAACTAACGGAACTTTGACTATCTGCTCTGGAAGCACTGTAACAGCTGGCCAATTATTCGCCCAATTAGGGGGAACACCAGCAGGCGGAGGAACCTGGTCTCCAGCACTCGCTGGTGCCGGAACGTATACTTATACTGTGGCTGCAACGGCTCCATGTACTACTGCTGCTACGGCAACTGTAGTGGTGAGCGCACAGGCACAGCCTAATGCCGGAACTAACGGAACTTTGACTATCTGCTCTGGAAGCACTGTAACAGCTGGCCAATTATTCGCCCAATTAGGGGGAACACCAGCAGGCGGAGGAACCTGGTCTCCAGCACTCGCTGGTGCCGGAACGTATACTTATACTGTGGCTGCAACGGCTCCATGTACTACTGCTGCTACGGCAACTGTAGTGGTGAGCGCACAGGCACAGCCTAATGCCGGAACTAACGGAACTTTGACTATCTGCTCTGGAAGCACTGTAACAGCTGGCCAATTATTCGCCCAATTAGGGGGAACACCAGCAGGCGGAGGAACCTGGTCTCCAGCACTCGCTGGTGCCGGAACGTATACTTATACTGTGGCTGCAACGGCTCCATGTACTACTGCTGCTACGGCAACTGTAGTGGTGAGCGCACAGGCACAGCCTAATGCCGGAACTAACGGAACTTTGACTATCTGCTCTGGAAGCACTGTAACAGCTGGCCAATTATTCGCCCAATTAGGGGGAACACCAGCAGGCGGAGGAACCTGGTCTCCAGCACTCGCTGGTGCCGGAACGTATACTTATACTGTGGCTGCAACGGCTCCATGTACTACTGCTGCTACGGCAACTGTAGTGGTGAGCGCACAGGCACAGCCTAATGCCGGAACTAACGGAACTTTGACTATCTGCTCTGGAAGCACTGTAACAGCTGGCCAATTATTCGCCCAATTAGGGGGAACACCAGCAGGCGGAGGAACCTGGTCTCCAGCACTCGCCGGTGCTGGAACGTATACTTATACTGTGGCTGCAACGGCTCCATGTACTACTGCTGCTACGGCAACTGTAGTGGTGAGCGCACAGGCACAGCCTAATGCCGGAACTAACGGAACTTTGACTATCTGCTCTGGAAGCACTGTAACAGCTGGCCAATTATTCGCCCAATTAGGGGGAACACCAGCAGGCGGAGGAACCTGGTCTCCAGTACTCGCTGGTGCCGGAACGTATACTTATACTGTGGCTGCAACGGCTCCATGTACTACTGCTGCTACGGCAACTGTAGTGGTGAGCGCACAGGCACAGCCTAATGCCGGAACTAACGGAACTTTGACTATCTGCTCTGGAAGCACTGTAACAGCTGGCCAATTATTCGCCCAATTAGGGGGAACACCAGCAGGCGGAGGAACCTGGTCTCCAGCACTCGCTGGTGCCGGAACGTATACTTATACTGTGGCTGCAACGGCTCCATGTACTACTGCTGCTACGGCAACTGTAGTGGTGAGCGCACAGGCACAGCCTAATGCCGGAACTAACGGAACACTGACTATCTGCTCTGGAAGCACTGTAACAGCTGGCCAATTATTCGCCCAATTAGGGGGAACACCAGCAGGCGGAGGAACCTGGTCTCCAGCACTCGCTGGTGCCGGAACGTATACTTATACTGTGGCTGCAACGGCTCCATGTACTACTGCTGCTACGGCAACTGTAGTGGTGAGCGCACAGGCACAGCCTAATGCCGGAACTAACGGAACTTTGACTATCTGCTCTGGAAGCACTGTAACAGCTGGCCAATTATTCGCCCAATTAGGGGGAACACCAGCAGGCGGAGGAACCTGGTCTCCAGCACTCGCTGGTGCCGGAACGTATACTTATACTGTGGCTGCAACGGCTCCATGTACTACTGCTGCTACGGCAACTGTAGTGGTGAGCGCACAGGCACAGCCTAATGCCGGAACTAACGGAACTTTGACTATCTGCTCTGGAAGCACTGTAACAGCTGGCCAATTATTCGCCCAATTAGGGGGAACACCAGCAGGCGGAGGAACCTGGTCTCCAGCACTCGCCGGTGCTGGAACGTATACTTATACTGTGGCTGCAACGGCTCCATGTACTACTGCTGCTACGGCAACTGTAGTGGTGAGCGCACAGGCACAGCCTAATGCCGGAACTAACGGAACTTTGACTATCTGCTCTGGAAGCACTGTAACAGCTGGCCAATTATTCGCCCAATTAGGGGGAACACCAGCAGGCGGAGGAACCTGGTCTCCAGCACTCGCTGGTGCCGGAACGTATACTTATACTGTGGCTGCAACGGCTCCATGTACTACTGCTGCTACGGCAACTGTAGTGGTGAGCGCACAGGCACAGCCTAATGCCGGAACTAACGGAACTTTGACTATCTGCTCTGGAAGCACTGTAACAGCTGGCCAATTATTCGCCCAATTAGGGGGAACACCAGCAGGCGGAGGAACCTGGTCTCCAGCACTCGCTGGTGCCGGAACGTATACTTATACTGTGGCTGCAACGGCTCCATGTACTACTGCTGCTACGGCAACTGTAGTGGTGAGCGCACAGGCACAGCCTAATGCCGGAACTAACGGAACTTTGACTATCTGCTCTGGAAGCACTGTAACAGCTGGCCAATTATTCGCCCAATTAGGGGGAACACCAGCAGGCGGAGGAACCTGGTCTCCAGCACTCGCTGGTGCCGGAACGTATACTTATACTGTGACTGCAACGGCTCCATGTACTACTGCTGCTACGGCAACTGTAGTGGTGAGCGCACAGGCACAGCCTAATGCCGGAACTAACGGAACACTGACTATCTGCTCTGGAAGCACTGTAACAGCTGGCCAATTATTCGCCCAATTAGGGGGAACACCAGCAGGCGGAGGAACATGGTCTCCAGTACTCGCTGGTGCCGGAACGTATACTTATACTGTGGCTGCAACGGCTCCATGTACTACTGCTGCTACGGCAACTGTAGTGGTGAGCGCACAGGCACAGCCTAATGCCGGAACTAACGGAACTTTGACTATCTGCTCTGGAAGCACTGTAACAGCTGGCCAATTATTCGCCCAATTAGGGGGAACACCAGCAGGCGGAGGAACCTGGTCTCCAGCACTCGCCGGTGCTGGAACGTATACTTATACTGTGGCTGCAACGGCTCCATGTACTACTGCTGCTACGGCAACTGTAGTGGTGAGCGCACAGGCACAGCCTAATGCCGGAACTAACGGAACTTTGACTATCTGCTCTGGAAGCACTGTAACAGCTGGCCAATTATTCGCCCAATTAGGGGGAACACCAGCAGGCGGAGGAACATGGTCTCCAGTACTCGCTGGTGCCGGAACGTATACTTATACTGTGGCTGCAACGGCTCCATGTACTACTGCTGCTACGGCAACTGTAGTGGTGAGCGCACAGGCACAGCCTAATGCCGGAACTAACGGAACACTGACTATCTGCTCTGGAAGCACTGTAACAGCTGGCCAATTATTCGCCCAATTAGGGGGAACACCAGCAGGCGGAGGAACATGGTCTCCAGTACTCGCCGGTGCTGGAACGTATACTTATACTGTGGCTGCAACGGCTCCATGTACTACTGCTGCTACGGCAACTGTAGTGGTGAGCGCACAGGCACAGCCTAATGCCGGAACTAACGGAACTTTGACTATCTGCTCTGGAAGCACTGTAACAGCTGGCCAATTATTCGCCCAATTAGGGGGAACACCAGCAGGCGGAGGAACCTGGTCTCCAGCACTCGCTGGTGCCGGAACGTATACTTATACTGTGGCTGCAACGGCTCCATGTACTACTGCTGCTACTGCAACTGTAGTGGTGAGCGCACAGGCACAGCCTAATGCCGGAACTAACGGAACACTGACTATCTGCTCTGGAAGCACTATAACAGCTGGCCAATTATTCGCCCAATTAGGGGGAACACCAGCAGGCGGAGGAACCTGGTCTCCAGCACTCGCTGGTGCCGGAACGTATACTTATACTGTGGCTGCAACGGCTCCATGTACTACTGCTGCTACGGCAACTGTAGTGGTGAGCGCACAGGCACAGCCTAATGCCGGAACTAACGGAACTTTGACTATCTGCTCTGGAAGCACTGTAACAGCTGGCCAATTATTCGCCCAATTAGGGGGAACACCAGCAGGCGGAGGAACCTGGTCTCCAGCACTCGCTGGTGCCGGAACGTATACTTATACTGTGGCTGCAACGGCTCCATGTACTACTGCTGCTACGGCAACTGTAGTGGTGAGCGCACAGGCACAGCCTAATGCCGGAACTAACGGAACTTTGACTATCTGCTCTGGAAGCACTGTAACAGCTGGCCAATTATTCGCCCAATTAGGGGGAACACCAGCAGGCGGAGGAACCTGGTCTCCAGCACTCGCTGGTGCCGGAACGTATACTTATACTGTGGCTGCAACGGCTCCATGTACTACTGCTGCTACGGCAACTGTAGTGGTGAGCGCACAGGCACAGCCTAATGCCGGAACTAACGGAACTTTGACTATCTGCTCTGGAAGCACTGTAACAGCTGGCCAATTATTCGCCCAATTAGGGGGAACACCAGCAGGCGGAGGAACCTGGTCTCCAGCACTCGCTGGTGCCGGAACGTATACTTATACTGTGGCTGCAACGGCTCCATGTACTACTGCTGCTACGGCAACTGTAGTGGTGAGCGCACAGGCACAGCCTAATGCCGGAACTAACGGAACTTTGACTATCTGCTCTGGAAGCACTGTAACAGCTGGCCAATTATTCGCCCAATTAGGGGGAACACCAGCAGGCGGAGGAACCTGGTCTCCAGCACTCGCTGGTGCCGGAACGTATACTTATACTGTGGCTGCAACGGCTCCATGTACTACTGCTGCTACGGCAACTGTAGTGGTGAGCGCACAGGCACAGCCTAATGCCGGAACTAACGGAACACTGACTATCTGCTCTGGAAGCACTGTAACAGCTGGCCAATTATTCGCCCAATTAGGGGGAACACCAGCAGGCGGAGGAACCTGGTCTCCAGCACTCGCCGGTGCCGGAACGTATACTTATACTGTGGCTGCAACGGCTCCATGTACTACTGCTGCTACGGCAACTGTAGTGGTGAGCGCACAGGCACAGCCTAATGCCGGAACTAACGGAACTTTGACTATCTGCTCTGGAAGCACTGTAACAGCTGGCCAATTATTCGCCCAATTAGGGGGAACACCAGCAGGCGGAGGAACCTGGTCTCCAGCACTCGCTGGTGCCGGAACGTATACTTATACTGTGGCTGCAACGGCTCCATGTACTACTGCTGCTACGGCAACTGTAGTGGTGAGCGCACAGGCACAGCCTAATGCCGGAACTAACGGAACTTTGACTATCTGCTCTGGAAGCACTGTAACAGCTGGCCAATTATTCGCCCAATTAGGGGGAACACCAGCAGGCGGAGGAACCTGGTCTCCAGCACTCGCTGGTGCCGGAACGTATACTTATACTGTGGCTGCAACGGCTCCATGTACTACTGCTGCTACGGCAACTGTAGTGGTGAGCGCACAGGCACAGCCTAATGCCGGAACTAACGGAACTTTGACTATCTGCTCTGGAAGCACTGTAACAGCTGGCCAATTATTCGCCCAATTAGGGGGAACACCAGCAGGCGGAGGAACCTGGTCTCCAGCACTCGCTGGTGCCGGAACGTATACTTATACTGTGGCTGCAACGGCTCCATGTACTACTGCTGCTACGGCAACTGTAGTGGTGAGCGCACAGGCACAGCCTAATGCCGGAACTAACGGAACTTTGACTATCTGCTCTGGAAGCACTGTAACAGCTGGCCAATTATTCGCCCAATTAGGGGGAACACCAGCAGGCGGAGGAACCTGGTCTCCAGCACTCGCTGGTGCCGGAACGTATACTTATACTGTGGCTGCAACGGCTCCATGTACTACTGCTGCTACGGCAACTGTAGTGGTGAGCGCACAGGCACAGCCTAATGCCGGAACTAACGGAACTTTGACTATCTGCTCTGGAAGCACTGTAACAGCTGGCCAATTATTCGCCCAATTAGGGGGAACACCAGCAGGCGGAGGAACCTGGTCTCCAGCACTCGCTGGTGCCGGAACGTATACTTATACTGTGGCTGCAACGGCTCCATGTACTACTGCTGCTACGGCAACTGTAGTGGTGAGCGCACAGGCACAGCCTAATGCCGGAACTAACGGAACTTTGACTATCTGCTCTGGAAGCACTGTAACAGCTGGCCAATTATTCGCCCAATTAGGGGGAACACCAGCAGGCGGAGGAACCTGGTCTCCAGCACTCGCCGGTGCCGGAACGTATACTTATACTGTGGCTGCAACGGCTCCATGTACTACTGCTGCTACGGCAACTGTAGTGGTGAGCGCACAGGCACAGCCTAATGCCGGAACTAACGGAACTTTGACTATCTGCTCTGGAAGCACTGTAACAGCTGGCCAATTATTCGCCCAATTAGGGGGAACACCAGCAGGCGGAGGAACCTGGTCTCCAGCACTCGCCGGTGCTGGAACGTATACTTATACTGTGGCTGCAACGGCTCCATGTACTACTGCTGCTACGGCAACTGTAGTGGTGAGCGCACAGGCACAGCCTAATGCCGGAACTAACGGAACTTTGACTATCTGCTCTGGAAGCACTGTAACAGCTGGCCAATTATTCGCCCAATTAGGGGGAACACCAGCAGGCGGAGGAACCTGGTCTCCAGCACTCGCTGGTGCCGGAACGTATACTTATACTGTGGCTGCAACGGCTCCATGTACTACTGCTGCTACGGCAACTGTAGTGGTGAGCGCACAGGCACAGCCTAATGCCGGAACTAACGGAACACTGACTATCTGCTCTGGAAGCACTGTAACAGCTGGCCAATTATTCGCCCAATTAGGGGGAACACCAGCAGGCGGAGGAACCTGGTCTCCAGCACTCGCTGGTGCCGGAACGTATACTTATACTGTGGCTGCAACGGCTCCATGTACTACTGCTGCTACGGCAACTGTAGTGGTAATAGAAACTGTAAAACCAACAGATATAGTCACTACAATTACTATCTGTTCAGGAGATAACTATACTTGGCCAGCTAATGGAATAATTTATTCAACTACTCAAACAGGAACGAGAATCAACAATAATGGTTGTACAGCAGACCAAGTGTTGAATTTGACCATTAGTCCTTTAAATAGTATAGCAATAGGAGAAAATCAAAACATTACTATTAATAATTCTATTTCTGATATCATATTGACTACAACAGGTGCGACTGGTGCAACATTCACTGGATTACCTACAGGTGTAACTGGATCTTGGACAGGAAATGTTGCGACTATAACCGGTACACCAACATTATCAGGAACTTTCAATTATACTGTAACTACAACTGGAGGATGTCCTCCAGCTACAGCTACTGGAACTATCATTGTAAACAACCCGCCAGTAGCTACTAATGATACCAATGCTACTATCGCATCCAGCGCGGGAGCAACGGGAATTAATGCCTTGACTGCTACGGATTCTGATGGAACGATTGCAAGTTATACGGTACTGACTTTACCAGCGAATGGTACTTTAGCTTTGGGCGGAGTAGCAGTAACGGTAAACCAGGTGTTAACTCCAGCAGAAGCAGCCACTTTAACGTACGATCCAATAGGAACATTTACAGGAACTGATAGTTTTACATTCACGGCAACTGATAATAGTGGCGCAGTAGATGCTACACCAGCGACGATCAGTATCCCAGTGGGCAACAATGCGCCAGTAGCAAATAACAATACCAATGCTAGTATCGCTTCCACAGCGGGAGCTACGGCAATCAATGCCTTAACAGCTACTGATTCAGATGGCACCATTGCGAGTTATACGATAGTGACTTTACCAGCTCATGGTATTTTGGCTTTATCAGGAACGCCAGTTACGGTAAATCAAATTTTAACTCCAGCAGAGGCGGCTACTTTAACGTATGATCCAAGCGGTACCTTTACCGGAACTGATAGTTTTACATTCACGGCAACTGATAATAATGGCCTTGTAGATGCAAGTCCAGCGACGATCAGCCTTCCAGTGGGCAACAACGCACCAGTGGCTAATAATGATGCTAATAACACTATTGCTTCCACAGCGGGAGCTACGGCAATCAATGCCTTAACAGCTACTGATTCAGATGGCACCATTGCGAGTTATACGATAGTGACTTTACCAGCTCATGGTATTTTGGCTTTATCAGGAACGCCAGTTACGGTAAATCAAATTTTAACTCCAGCAGAGGCGGCTACATTAACGTACGATCCAAGCGGTACCTTTACCGGAACTGATAGTTTTACATTCACGGCAACTGATAATAATGGACTGGTAGATGCAAGTCCAGCGACGATCAGCCTTCCAGTGGGCAACAACGCACCAGTGGCTAATAATGATGCTAATAACACTATTGCCTCCACAGCGGGAGCTACGGCAATCAATGCCTTAACAGCAATCGACAGTGATGGCACCATTGCGAGTTATACGATAGTGACTTTACCAGCTCATGGTATTTTGGCTTTATCAGGAACGCCAGTTACGGTAAATCAAATTTTAACTCCAGCAGAGGCGGCTACTTTAACGTATGATCCAAGCGGTACCTTTACCGGAACTGATAGTTTTACATTCACGGCAACTGATAATAATGGACTGGTAGATGCAAGTCCAGCAACAATCAATATTCCAGTGGGGAACAACGCTCCAGTGGCTAATAATGATACCAATGCTACTATTGCATCTACTGCAACAGCCACGGCAATCAACGCCTTGACTGCAACGGATTCAGATGGAACGATAGCGAGTTATACCGTAGTGAGTTTACCAGCCAATGGTATTCTAGCTTTAGGGGGAACTCCTGTAACAGTAAACCAAGTATTGACTCCAGCTCAGGCATTAGCCTTGACTTACGATCCAAGCGGATTGTTTACAGGAAACGATAGTTTTACTTTTACAGCAACGGATAATAGCGGTACTTCAGATGCTACTCCAGCGACGATCAATATTCCAGTGGGGAACAACGCTCCAGTGGCTAATAATGATACCAATGCTACTATCGCATCTACAGCAACAGCCACGGCTATCAACGCCTTGACTGCAACAGATTCAGATGGAACGATAGCGAGTTATACCATAGTGAGTTTACCAGCCAATGGAATCTTAGCTTTAGCAGGAACTCCAGTAACGGTAAACCAAGTATTGACTCCAGCTCAGGCATTAGCCTTGACCTACGATCCAAGCGGATTGTTTACAGGAAACGATAGTTTTACTTTTACAGCAACGGATAATAGCGGTACTTCTGATGCTACTCCAGCAACAATCAATATTCCAGTGGGGAACAACGCTCCAGTGGCTAATAATGATACCAATGCTACTATCGCATCCACTGCAACAGCCACGGCTATCAACGCCTTGACTGCAACAGATTCAGATGGAACGATAGCGAGTTATACCATAGTGAGTTTACCAGCCAATGGAATTCTAGCTTTAGCAGGAACTCCAGTAACAGTAAACCAAGTCTTGACTCCAGCTCAGGCATTAGCCTTGACTTACGATCCAAGCGGCTTGTTTACAGGAAACGATAGTTTTACTTTTACAGCAACGGATAATAGCGGTACTTCTGATGCTACTCCAGCGACGATCAATATTCCAGTGGGCAACAACGCTCCAGTGGCTAATAATGATACCAATGCTACTATCGCATCTACAGCAACAGCCACGGCTATCAACGCCTTGACTGCAACAGATTCAGATGGAACGATAGCGAGTTATACCATAGTGAGTTTACCAGCCAATGGAATTCTAGCTTTAGGGGGAACACCAGTAACGGTAAACCAAGTCTTGACTCCAGCTCAGGCATTAGCCTTGACTTACGATCCAAGCGGCTTGTTTACAGGAAACGATAGTTTTACTTTTACAGCAACGGATAATAGCGGTACTTCTGATGCTACTCCAGCGACGATCAATATTCCAGTGGGCAACAACGCTCCAGTGGCTAATAATGATACCAATGCTACTATCGCATCTACAGCAACAGCCACGGCTATCAACGCCTTGACTGCAACAGATTCAGATGGAACGATAGCGAGTTATACCATAGTGAGTTTACCAGCCAATGGAATTCTAGCTTTAGGGGGAACACCAGTAACGGTAAACCAAGTCTTGACTCCAGCTCAGGCATTAGCCTTGACCTACGATCCAAGCGGACTGTTCACAGGAAACGACAGTTTTACCTTCACAGCAACGGATAACAGCGGAACTTCAGATGCTACACCAGCGACTATCACTATTCCAGTGGGCAATAACGCGCCAGTGGCTAATAATGATACCAATGCTACTATTGCATCTACAGCAACAGCAACAGCAATCAACGCCTTGACTGCAACAGATTCTGATGGCACGATAGCGAGTTATACGGTAGTTAGTCTGCCAGCCAATGGAATTCTAGCTTTAGGGGGAACTCCTGTAACAGTAAACCAAGTATTGACTCCAGCTCAGGCATTAGCCTTGACCTACGATCCAAGCGGACTGTTCACAGGAAACGACAGTTTTACCTTCACAGCAACGGATAACAGCGGAACTTCAGATGCTACACCAGCGACTATCACTATTCCAGTGGGCAATAACGCGCCAGTGGCTAATAATGATACCAATGCTACTATTGCATCTACTGCAACAGCAACAGCAATCAACGCTTTGACTGCAACAGATTCTGATGGCACGATAGCGAGTTATACGGTACTTAGTCTGCCAGCCAATGGAATTCTAGCTTTAGGGGGAACTCCTGTAACAGTAAACCAAGTATTGACTCCAGCTCAGGCATTAGCCTTGACCTACGATCCAAGCGGACTGTTCACAGGAAACGACAGTTTTACCTTCACAGCAACGGATAACAGCGGAACTTCAGATGCTACACCAGCGACTATCACTATTCCAGTGGGCAATAACGCGCCAGTGGCTAATAATGATACCAATGCTACTATTGCATCTACAGCAACAGCAACAGCAATCAACGCCTTGACTGCAACGGATTCTGATGGAACAATTGCTTCTTATACGGTACTTAGTCTGCCAGCCAATGGAATTCTAGCTTTAGGGGGAACTCCTGTAACAGTAAACCAAGTATTGACTCCAGCTCAGGCATTAGCCTTGACTTACGATCCAAGCGGACTGTTCACAGGAAACGACAGTTTTACCTTCACAGCAACGGATAACAGCGGAACTTCAGATGCTACACCAGCGACTATCACTATTCCAGTGGGCAATAACGCGCCAGTGGCTAATAATGATACCAATGCTACTATTGCATCTACAGCAACAGCAACAGCAATCAACGCCTTGACTGCAACAGATTCTGATGGAACAATTGCTTCTTATACGGTACTTAGTCTGCCAGCCAATGGTATTCTAGCTTTAGGGGGAACTCCTGTAACGGTAAACCAAGTATTGACTCCAGCTCAGGCATTAGCCTTGACCTACGATCCAAGCGGACTGTTCACAGGAAACGACAGTTTTACCTTCACAGCAACGGATAACAGCGGAACTTCAGATGCTACACCAGCGACTATCACTATTCCAGTGGGCAATAACGCGCCAGTGGCTAATAATGATACCAATGCTACTATAGCTTCAATAGCGGGAGCTACGGCAATCAACGCCTTAACAGCTACTGATTCAGATGGAACCATTGCGAGTTATACAGTATTGACTTTACCAGCTAATGGTATTTTGGCTTTATCAGGAAAGCCAGTTACGGTAAACCAAATCTTAACCCCAGCAGAGGCGGCTACTTTAACGTATGATCCAAGCGGTACCTTTACTGGAACCGATAGTTTTACTTTCACGGCAACTGATAATAATGGCCTTGTAGATTCAAGTCCATCTACAATCAGCCTTCCAGTGGGTAACAACGCTCCAGTGGCTAATAATGATGCTAACAGCACTATCGCCTCAACGGCAACTGCTACGGCAATCAATGCCTTAACAGCTACTGATTCAGATGGAACAATAGTGAGTTATACGGTACTGACTTTACCCGCTCATGGTACTTTGGCTTTATCAGGAACGCCAGTTACGGTAAACCAAATCTTAACTCCAGCAGAGGCAGCTACTTTAACATACGATCCAAGCGGTACTTTCACCGGAACCGATAGTTTTACTTTCACAGCAACTGATAATAGTGGTGCAGTAGATGCTACTCCGGCTACAATCAGTATTCCAGTGGGGATAACACCAATCGAAGCTAATCCGGATACTAAACCAACTCCAATAGTTGGAATTAATCAAGTTATTACTGTTTTAAATGTATTAGATAATGATAAATATAATGGTGGAAATGCAACATTAAGTCAAGTTAGCATAGCACAAACAATTGCTGACCCAACAGGATACATGACATTAAAACCTGATGGAACTATAGAATTAGCGCCAAATACACCAGCAGATACTTATACACTTACTTATAGTTTATGTGAAATTGGTGTAACACCAGCAAATTGTGATATTGCTATTGTTACAGTTGAAGTTGTAAATCCAATAATGAATATTACTGCTCAATCAGTTTGTATTAATGACGTTCCGTATGTTTCTTATACGGCTACTCCAGTAAACTTTACTCCAATAAATGGTTTAACCATTACTTGGACTAATAGTAGTAATAATGTAATAACTACAATGACTAATTTGCCTTTAAGCGGTAATGTGTTATGGCCAGGTGCGACAATAGATACAAACGGTAATGGAACAGATTGGCCAGGATGGGTATTTACAAATAATCAATGGATTCAAACTGCAGATGGTTTTGAAACTCTTGTTCCTAGTGCAACATTGACGTTTGCTCTTAATCCAACGGTAACTGTTGTCGTAAACTATCCACCAGCTAGCCCATTATGTAAATCAAGACCAACTTTTGTAATTGATGCAATAAATGATAGTGTAAATTCTATTGATGGAGTAAACGGAGCAACTAATGTATTAAATGTATTTAAGAATGATCTTTTGAATACTATTGCAATTAATCCGTCTGATGTTACTCTTGCGCTAATAACTCCTGATCCAAAAGGTGCTTTAACTTTAAATGGTAATGGTTCAATTGATGTAAAAGCAGGTACTCCTGCGGGAACTTATCAATTGACGTATCAAATTTGTGAAAATGCAGATAATGGTAATTGTGATACTGCGACTGCAACAGTTGTTGTTAAACCAATACCAGGTATTTCGGCAGTTAATGATATAGCAATTCCAATAAGAAGTAGTAATAAAGTTCAATCTCTTTTGGATGTATTAACGAATGATACTTTTGATGGATTACCAATAAATCCAACTAATGTAGTATTGACTTTTAAACCTAATGTAAACTTCACAATAACTAATGATGGATTATTGAGTGCCATAGCTAATATTCCAGAAGGTAATTATGTTTTGACTTACACAATTTGTGAAAAATCAAATTTGAATAATTGTAGTACAGCTACAATAACCGTATTGGTACAAAGCCGCCCACGTATTGCCATAGTAAAAACAGCTCATTTTAATGATGAAAACGGAGATGGTTATGCGCAGGATGGTGAGACAGTTACATATCGTTTTGAAGTGACTAATACTGGTAATGTGCCTTTAATAAATGTAAATATTGTAGATCCATTACCAGGTGTGGTAATATCTGGAAGTGCATTGACATTGGGAGTTGGGGAAATAGATTCAACTAATTTTGAAGGTAAATATGTTATTAAGAAATCGGATATTACTTCAGGAACTATATCAAATCAAGCTACCGTTTATGGAACAAGTCCAAATGGAGTAATAGTTGAAGACAAATCGGATGCATTCAATGCCATTGATGATAATCCAACAATATTATCTCTTAATGAATGTATAGTAAAAGTATTCAATGCAGTATCGCCAGACGGAAGTGGTCCAAATGGAGTATTCTTTATTCAAGGTATAGAATGTTATCCTGAGAATACCGTAGAGATTTATAACCGTTGGGGTGTATTGATATTTGAAAAGGAGAATTACAATAATAACGACAAGGCATTTAAAGGAATATCTGAAGGACGTGTGACAGTCGATAAATCACAAGAATTACCTGTAGGTACTTATTTTTATATTTTGAAATACAGAAATAGTAACTCTGATAATATCGAGAAATCAGGATACTTGTATTTAAATAGAAGATAGATTTATAGACCTCAAGTTGTTATAAATAAAAATTACAAATGAAGAAAAAAATAATCGGGTTGGTAGTAATCTTTTTTACAATTGCTAGTTATGCCCAGCAAGATGCTCAGTATACACAATATATGTATAACCCCATTGTTGTAAATCCAGCTTATGCAGGTTCTAGACAGGCTTTGAGTGTATTTGCTCTGCATCGTACACAATGGGTTGGATTGGAAGGAGCGCCGGTAACAAATTCATTCTCAATTAATACTCCTTTTAATGAAAGTAAAGTGGGCTTGGGTTTGTCATTTGTGAATGATCGAATAGGGCCTTCGGTAGAGAATAATATTGCGGTAGATTTTTCATATACCATTCCGGTAAATTATCAGTATAAAATGTCTTTTGGATTAAAAGCGAGTGCCAATTTGTTGGATGTAGATTTTTCAAAACTAGATTATTATCCAGGGAATTCAATCTTTGAAAATAATATAGATAATAAGTTTTCGCCTAATATTGGAGTTGGATTCTATTTGCATTCTGATAATAGTTACATAGGAATATCAGCTCCCAATTTATTAGAAACTAAGCATTATGATAAATCAGCAACGTCAGCTTCAGTGAGTCATATTGCAACCGAAAAAATTAATTATTATTTGATAGCAGGATATGTATTTGATTTGAATCCAGATTTAAAACTGAAACCTTCTTTGCAAACCAAATATGTTCAAGGTGCGCCTCTACAAGTTGATGTTTCGACTAATTTCATGATAAATGAAAAATTTGTTGCCGGTTTAGCATATAGATGGAGTGCTGCTATGAGTGCTATGGTAGGATTTCAAGCAACTAAATCTTGGTTTATAGGATACAGTTATGATTTTGAAACAACCGAATTAGCGAATTACAATTCAGGTTCACATGAGATTTTCTTGCGATTTGAATTGTTTAATGCTTACGACAAAATTATTTCTCCAAGATTCTTCTAATACTGATGCGTATGAAAATTAAAAATATAGTTTATAGTCTCTTTCTAAGTTTTTTCTTTGTTAATGGTTTTGCTCAAAAAACAATATTGTCAAAAGCCGAAAAGGAGTATAATAGTTATGCTTTTGTAGATGCGATTACTAATTATGAAAAAGTAGCAGAAAAAGGATATCAAGATGAAAAAATGTTTCAAAAACTGGGGAATGCTTATTATTTTAAGGCAGAATTACCACAGTCTTTAAAATGGTATGATCAACTGTTTAGCTCTTACCCAGATCAAGAAGCTGAATATTTTTATAGGTATTCACAAGCTTTAAAATCTTCGGGTAACTACGTTAAAGCAGACCAAATGTTAGAGCAGTTTGTCTTGAAAACAAAAAAGGATAAACGAGCAGAATTATTCAGCGAAAATAGAACTTATCTAGAAGAAATTAAAGCCAATTCAAATCGTTATGAAGTCGTAGATGCAGAGGTGAATTCAGAATTTTCAGATTATGGAAGTGCTTTCTTAGGAACAAAACTGGTATTTGCTTCGGCAAGAGATACAGGAGGTGTTTCTAAAAAAGTCTTTAAATGGACCAATAAATCTTTTACAAATTTATATTGGGCAGAAATCAAACCCGATGGTGGAATGGGAAAACCAGAGCGTTTTGAACGTAAAATTAATTCAAAATTTAATGAATCAACCCCAGTTTTTACTCAAGATGGTAAGACAATGTATTTTACCAGAAATAATTTTTTAGAAGGAAAAAGAGGAAGAGATACAAATAAAATTACGCTGCTAAAACTTTATAAAGCAGTATTGAATAATGATGGACAATGGGTCGATGTAAAGGAATTACCATTTAATAGTAATAATTATAGTGTTGCCCATCCCGCTTTGAGTATTGATGAAAAAACCTTGTATTTTGCTTCAGACATGCCAGGCACTTTCGGTCAGTCTGATTTGTTTAAAGTTAAAATTAATGAAGACGGTACTTATGGTTCTCCAGAAAATTTAGGGTCACAAATTAATACCGAAGGCAGAGAAACTTTTCCTTTTATTTCAAGTGATAATGATTTGTATTTTGCTAGTGATGGAAGGCCAGGTTTAGGTGGATTGGATGTCTTTGTTGCTAAAATCGAAAAAGATGGTAGTTTCTATAATATTCAAAATCTAGGAGAACCAATCAATAGTACAGAGGATGATTTTGCTTATATAATAAATACTAAAAATCGAAATGGATTTTTTTCTTCTAATAGAGAACGAGGAAAAGGATATGATGATATTTATCGTTTTGTTGAAAATGAAAAATTAACTTGTGATGCAATATTAACAGGTATTGTAACTGATTTTGATTCAAAACAAATATTAATTGGGGCTAAGGTAACTTTGTTTGATAATGATTTTAAACCACTTCAAGTAACACAAACGGATGCTAATGGACGATATAAATTTCCTGTTGATTGCGGGAAAAGCTATTACATTCGAGGTGAGAAAGAAGAATATCAAACTAAAGAAGATTTCGTTCGAACCAATTTTTACAGCAAAAATAAAGAGTACCCACTAGTGTTAGAGCGACGACTCAAACCAATAAGTGTAGGAACAGATTTGGCAAAAGTATTAGATATTCCGATAATTTATTTTGATTTAGATAAATCATTTATTCGTAAAGATGCAGCCTTTGAACTGTCCAAAATATTAGCGGTTATGCAAGAACATCCAGGTTTGAAAATCGAAGTACGTTCGCATACAGACAGTCGTCAAAGTGCCAAATACAATCAAAAATTATCAGACAGAAGAGCAAAAGCTACTGTGGCTTGGTTGATAGAAAATGGTATTAATTCTGTTCGATTAAGTGGAAAGGGATTTGGAGAATCTCAATTAGTAAATCAATGTGCAGATGGTGTAAAATGTACCGAAGAAGAGCATCAAGCTAATAGAAGAAGTGAATTTATTATTGTTTCGATGCAGTAATGTCGAAACACTTTGGTCTTTGAATTATTGTTTTAGGATATAAAATATTTTTATTGTTTTGCTTTTCGTATGTCTTTTTTTTCTAAATTTAACTTTCTAAAATTTAACGATTATGACTGTAAATCAGATATTAAGAACAAAAGGAGCTGAAGTTTATTCTGTAATTTCAACCATTACGGTATTCGAAGCATTACGGGTTATGGGAGAAAAAAACATAGGAGCTATTCTTGTAATTGATGATGGAGTTTTAAAAGGAATTTTATCGGAGAGAGATTATGCTAGAAAAATTGTTTTAAAAGATAAATCATCAAAAAAAACACCCGTAAACGAAATCATGGAGACCGAGGTAATTACCGTAAAGCCTTCGGATAATTTGGAGTTCTGTATGGAATTAATGAGTGGAAAAAGAATTAGACATTTACCAGTGATTGAAAATGATTTAATAATTGGACTTGTCTCTATAGGGGACGTAGTAAAAGCTATAATTGAAGTTCAAAAGGAAACTATCAAACATTTGGATTCTTATATTTCACGTTAAGAGTCTGTTGAGATTTTTATTTAATAGCTACATATTCTGTGTAGCTTTTTTTTTAGGCATATATTATCTGAAAATAAATAAAAGAACAAGATAATGACGTCTGTTTTTAGTACAAGTCCGTTATCTTTGTCCTTTGAAAAAACAATATAAATGGACAAGAATAGTAAAAGAAGAGAAGCGTTATTGTATCACGCTAAGCCAACTCCAGGAAAAATACAAGTAGTCCCTACCAAAAGTTATGCAACACAACGAGATTTATCTTTGGCTTATTCGCCAGGAGTTGCAGAGCCATGTTTAGAAATCGCAAAAGATGTTAATAATGTTTATAAATATACTGCAAAAGGTAATCTAGTAGCAGTAATTACTAACGGAACAGCTGTTTTAGGTCTTGGTGATATTGGACCAGAAGCTTCAAAACCAGTAATGGAAGGTAAAGGTCTTTTGTTTAAAATATTTTCGGATATCGATGTATTTGATATAGAGATTGGAACCAAAGATATAGAGGAATTTATTCAAACGGTAAAGAACATTGCGCCAACATTTGGTGGAATTAATTTAGAAGATATTAAAGCGCCCGAGTCATTTGAAATCGAAAGAAGATTAGTTGAAGAACTAAATATTCCTGTGATGCACGATGATCAACACGGGACGGCTATTATATCAGCAGCAGCTTTAATCAATGCACTGGAATTGGCTAATAAAAAATCCGAAGATGTAAAAATGGTTATTTCTGGTGCTGGATCTGCAGCTATTGCTTGTGCTGATTTATACGTTTTATTAGGAGTAAGAAGAGAGAATATTTTGATGTACAACAGCAAAGGTCTTTTAACTAAAGATAATCCTAGTTTATCTAATTTACAGCAAAAATATGCTTTTGACGGAGCTTCGATTAGTCTAGTGGATGCAGTAAAAGGGGCAGATGTTTTCATAGGATTATCAACTGGAGATATTATGTCTGCTGAAATGTTGTTAACAATGGCAGATAATCCTATTGTTTTTGCAATGGCCAATCCAAATCCTGAAATTGGTTATAATCTTGCTGTCGAAACACGTAAGGATGTAATTATGGCTACTGGCCGTTCAGATCATCCTAATCAAGTGAATAATGTACTTGGGTTTCCTTATATTTTTAGAGGGGCATTAGATGTTCGTGCTACAAAGATTAATGAAGCAATGAAAATGGCAGCTGTAAAATCGCTTGCTGCACTTGCCAAACAAAATGTGCCTGAACAAGTGAATATTGCTTATGGAGCTACAAAATTAGGTTTTGGTAGAGAATATATTATTCCAAAACCTTTTGATCCAAGATTGATTGCAGAGGTTGCTCCTGCAGTTGCAAAAGCAGCTATGGAATCTGGTGTTGCTTTAAATCCAATAACAGATTGGGACAAATATAGAGAAGAATTATTGGATCGTTTGGGTAACGATAATAAAATGATTCGTTTGATTACAAACAGAGCCAAAACAGATCCTAAAAGAATTGTCTTTGCCGAAGCGGAACAATTAGATGTTTTAAAGGCAGCTCAAATTGTTTTTGAAGAAGGTATTGGATTTCCAATTTTATTAGGAAATAAAGAAATTATTCTTGAATTAAAAGAAGAGTTAGGTTTTGATGACGATATTGTAATTATTGATCCAAAACTAGACGAAGAAAAAGAGAGAAGAAACCGATATGCAACTACTTTATGGGAGTCTAGAAAAAGAAACGGAATGTCGTTTTATGATGCTGAGAGATTCATGAGAGAACGAAATTATTTCGCTGCTATGATGGTTAATACTGGAGAAGCTGATGGTTTAGTTTCTGGATATTCTAGAAGTTACCCTTCGGTTGTGAAACCAATGTTGCAAGTAATTGGGAAAGCGCCTCATGCTTCATTAGTAGCGACTACTAATATTATGATGACAGCTAGAGGACCTATGTTTTTGTCAGATACTGCAATAAATATAGATCCAACGGCAGAGGAATTGGCAAAGATTGCGGTTATGACTGCTAATACAGCAAAGATGTTTGGAGTCGAACCAGTGATAGCAATGGTTTCTTATTCTAATTTTGGTTCTTCGGTAAATAAAAGTGCTGTAAAAGTGAAAGAAGCTGTAGCCTATTTACATGAACATCATCCGGAAATTATTGTTGATGGAGAAGTTCAAGCTGATTTTGCTTTGAATCCAGATATGTTAGCGGCTAAATTTCCTTTTTCAAAGTTGGCAGGAAAAAAAGTGAATACTTTGGTTTTTCCAAATCTTGAATCGGGTAACATCACTTATAAATTGATGAAAGAGCTGAATAAGAATGGCTCAATCGGACCAATTATGATGGGAATGAAACATCCAGTCCATGTTTTTCAGTTAGGTGCTAGTGTTGAGGAGATGGTGAATATGGCTGCAATTGCAGTTATTGATGCACAAGAAAAAAGTTTGAGATTAAAAAATAAATAGAATTAAAATACTTAAAGATTAAAGTTTGAGATTTAAAGATTAAAAATGCAATGTGCTGGTTTATACGTTAAAAGTGTTGACCAACTATTAACAGTGTGTTTGTCTTTTAATCTCAAATTTTATTATATTTGGACAGATAAATTGTTTTATGATAGCACATTTGCAAGGAAAGTTAGTAGAAAAAAATCCTACCGAAGTAGTGATTGATTGTAATGGTGTTGGTTATCATGTAAATATATCGTTACATACCTATTCTTTATTACCTAATGCCGATTTTATAAAATTGTATACGTATCTTCAAATAAAGGAAGATGCACATACTTTGTTTGGTTTTGTTGAAAAATCTGAAAGAGAGATTTTTAAAATGTTATTATCAGTATCTGGAATTGGTGCAAGTATTGCCCGTACGATGCTCTCATCTTTAGACCCAAAACAAATTATTAATGCGATCGCTTCTGGTGATGTTGTGACTATTCAAAAAATAAAAGGAATTGGTAGCAAAACAGCACAAAGAGTAATTCTCGACTTGAAAGAGAAGGTGTTAAAATTATATGATTTGGATGAAGTTTCAATGTTACAAAGCAATACAAATAAAGATGAAGCGTTATCTGCTTTAGAAGTTCTTGGTTTTGTTAGAAAAACTTCTGAAAAAGTCATTGAAAAAATTGTCAAAGAAGATCCAGAGGCTACAGTGGAAACTATAATAAAAAAAGCTTTAAAAAATTTATAAGAGGTCATAAGCCCAGTTGATATGCATAAAATTTACATTTTTTTATTGGTGTTTTTTTGTGGCTTTGTGTCTCAGGCTCAAGTGCAAGACGTAGTGCAGGATACTATTAAAAAAGGATATGATGTTGGTGAACTTCAATTATCAAACCCAAAGAGTATATTATCGGCCTATACCTACGATCCTATAACTAATACTTATGTTTATAATAGTTCGATTGACGATTTTAACATCAATTATCCTATAGTTTTAACGCCAGCTGAATACGAAAAATTGATGCTTAAAGAATCAATGAGTAAGTATTTTGGAAAAAAATTAGATGCAATTGATGGAAATAAAGCTGGAAGTGAAGCGGCAAAAAAAGATTTATTGCCTCGATATTATATTAAGTCAGGACTTTTTGAATCTATTTTTGGTAGTAATACCATCGATGTAAAACCAACTGGATCTGTCGAAATCGATTTGGGGTTATTGTATACAAAACAAGATAATCCAGCATTTTCGCCTAGAAATAGAACCAATACTTCGTTCGATTTTAATCAACGAATAAGTATGAGTTTGCTAGGGAAAGTAGGTACCCGACTTCAGGTAAATGCTAATTTTGATACACAATCGACTTTTGCTTTTCAAAATTTAATAAAACTAGAATATACTCCAGCAGAAGACGATATTGTTCGAAAAATTGAAGTAGGAAATGTAAGCATGCCTCTAAATAGTACCTTGATTCAAGGTGCTCAAAGTCTGTTTGGAGTAAAAACCGAATTGCAATTTGGTAAAACTAGTATTACAGGCGTTTTCTCTGAACAAAAATCGCAGGCCAAAAGTGTAACTGCACAAGGAGGAGGAACCGTTCAGGAATTTGAAATGTATGGTTTAGATTATGACAATGACAGGCACTTTTTCTTGTCTCAATATTTTAGAGATAAGTATGATGGTTCTTTAAAAAATTATCCTTTTATAGATTCAAGAGTTCAAATCACAAGATTAGAAGTTTGGATTACCAATAAGCAAAATAGAGTAAATTCTACAAGTAATAATTTAAGAAATATCATCGCGTTACAGGATTTAGGGGAAGCTCAATTATCTAATGTGCCTGATAATAAAGTAGTGGTGTTAAATCCTTCAACAGGAATGTTCGTAAAGCCTATGGATTCTCCATCAGATAATACGAATAACTTATATGATCCTACTTTAATTAATAATAATGCAGGATATTTAAATAGTAGTATCCGTGAAATTGTAACAGCAAGTTCTGGTTTTTCTCCTTCAATCAGTGTTAATGAAGGACAAGATTATTCCAAATTAGAAAATGCTAGAAAGTTGTTGCCTAATGAATATACTTTTAATGCTCAATTAGGATATATTTCATTGCAACAAAGATTAGGAAATGACGAAATTTTAGCGGTTGCTTATCAATATTCTATTGGAGATAAAATCTATCAAGTAGGAGAGTTTGGTAATGATGGTGTTGAAGCGACAGTTGTTGGTGGAAGTCAATCAAGCCAAACTGTTGTTTCTCAGACTTTAATTTTGAAAATGTTAAAGAGTAGTTTGACCAATGTAAGTAATCCAGTTTGGAATTTAATGATGAAAAATATTTATCAAATTCCAAATGCTTACCAACTGATTCAAGAAGATTTTAGGTTAAATGTCTTGTATAAAAATCCAGCGCCATTAAATTATATTTCACCAGTTCCAGGGACTTCATTTCCGGCAAATCCAACAGCTGATAATACAGTAGAAAATACTACTTTATTGAAAGTTCTTAATTTGGATAAATTAAATTACAATAATGATCCGCAAGCAGGAGGAGATGGTTTTTTTGATTTTATTCCAGGAATGACGGTTGATACTCAAAACGGAAGAATGATTTTTACTACCAAAGAACCCTTTGGAGAGTTGTTATTTTCTAAGTTAAAAAATCAAGGTTCTTCAGAAGATTATAATGATGTAAACACCTATAATGATAATCAAAAAAAATATGTGAACCCTTATATGTATCGCGTTACTCAAGCGGGAGCGATTCAATATCCAGAGTTGAATAAGTTTTTATTAAGAGGGAAATTTAAATCTGTTGGAGGTGATGGAATTTCTATTGGTGCTTTCAATGTTCCTTTAGGTTCCGTAAAAGTTACTGCAGCGGGTAGGGTTTTGGTCGAAGGTGTTGATTATAGTGTCAATTATCAATTAGGGAAAGTTCAAATTCTTGATCCTTCTTTACAAGCTTCAAATACACCGATTGAGATTTCATTAGAAAATAACTCTGTATTTGGTCAACAAACTAGAAGGTTTTTTGGAGTGAATGTAGATCATTTAATTTCAGAGAATTTTATGGTCGGGGCTACTTTTTTGAATATGAAAGAAAAGCCATTTACCCAAAAATCGAGTTACGGACAAGAATCTGTTAATAATAGCGTCTTTGGATTACATGGTAATTTTTCTTCTGAAGTTCCATTTTTTACTCGTTTAGTTAATAAGCTTCCTAATATAGATACGGATGCACCATCTTCTATTGCTGTAAGTGGAGAGTTTGCTTACTTGATGCCCAATGCTGCTGATGGTGATAAGTTTCAAGGAGAGTCTACTATTTATGTTGATGATTTTGAAAGTTCTCAGTCTTCAATAGATTTGCGTTCTCCTTATGCATGGAGTCTATCTTCTACACCAACCAATGAAAATGCTACGAAACCTACTATTTATGACTTTAAGGGTAATTTAGATGGGTTGATTTATGGTTCTAAAAGAGCAAAATTATCATGGTATTCTATAGATCCTGTTTTTTATACCTCAAAACCATCAGGAATTTCAAATGATGATTTGTCTACGAATGCAACAAGAAGAGTATATAGTGAAGAATTGTATCCGTTAACGGATATCGTACAAGGACAGTCACTTGTTGTAAGCACATTGGATTTGAGTTATTATCCAAAAGAGCGTGGTCCATATAATAATTACTTAAATGTAGGTGATGTGCCGAATGAGAATTTTGGAGGTATTGTAAGATCATTAAGTTCAACAAATTTCGAACAAAGTAACGTAGAGTATATTCAATTCTGGGTTATGGATCCTTATATAGGTGAAGGAAAAACTACGAATACCAATGCGGGTAAAATTTACTTTAATCTTGGGGAGATTTCCGAAGATGTCTTGAAAGATGGTCGTAAAGTATATGAAAATGGTTTTGGACCTGATCAGATTATGGCAAATCCAGCACCAGTTTGGGGTAATGCACCAGCATCACAATCATTAATTTATGCATTTGATAATGTCGAAAGTAATCGTGTTAATCAAGATATTGGTTTTGATGGACTTTCCTCGAAGGAAGAAGCAAAAGTATATACTAATTATGCATCAGATCCTGATCCTGCAGGTGATGATTATCTTTATTATTTGAATACTACTGGAAATGTATTGGATCGCTATAAAAAATATAACGGTGTAGAGAACAATTCTACAGTAAGTATAAATTCTCCAAATAGAGGGTCAACAACACTTCCAGATGTTGAGGACGTAAATAGAGATAATACAATGAATACGATTAATGCATATTACGAATATAGCATTGATATGAAGCCTAATATGACTGTTGGAGAAAATTATATATCTGATGTACGTAATACGGTAGTGACTTTAGCAAATGGAGCTACTACAGAAGCAAGATGGATTCAGTTTAAGATTCCTATTTCTCAGCCTCAAAATACCATTGGGAAAATTGCAGATTTTAGATCTATCCGTTTTATGAGGATGTTTTTGACCAATTTTACAGACCAAGTTACTCTTCGTTTTGGAGCTTTAGATCTGATTCGTGGAGAATGGAGACGTTATGCAAATTCATTGGATACAAATGATTTAAATGTAGATGATGATGCTACTGTTTTTGAAACAGCTTCTGTTAATATTGAAGAAAACGCTAATAGATGTCCTATCAATTATGTAAGTCCTCCAAGTGTACAAAGAGAGCAATTGTATAATAATAATACGGTTATCAATCAGAATGAGCAATCATTATCTATGCGAATTTCTGGAGGTGGATTAGAGCCACTGGATGGTCGTGGTGCTTTCAAAAATTTTAATATTGACATGCGTCAATATAATAACCTAAAAATGTTTTTGCATGCTGAATCTTTACCAGGAGAAATAGCATTAAAAGACAATCAATTGGTTGCTTTTATGCGTATTGGAGCCGATTATTCTGAAGATTTTTATCAGATAGAAATTCCTTTGAAGGTGACAAATGCACCTTCTTCTGGAGATAAAAACTGTCCGGCTTTGAGTCCAGAATTAGTTTGGCCATCAGATAATGAAATCAATTTATCTCTTGCATTATTAACGAATTTGAAATTAAAATCTTTAAAAATTGACAAGAATAGTTTACCAGCCGATGGTATTTATTTCGCTGATGACGACCCTAATGTTGAAGGAGGAGATGGTGATACTAAGTTGCGTCTTGGGATAAAAGGGA
Source organism: Flavobacterium sp. WC2509 (assembly GCF_052683105.1). Classification (NCBI taxonomy): domain Bacteria; kingdom Pseudomonadati; phylum Bacteroidota; class Flavobacteriia; order Flavobacteriales; family Flavobacteriaceae; genus Flavobacterium; species Flavobacterium sp. WC2509. Next base: position 2,763,320 of record NZ_JBQZFG010000001.1, read on the forward strand.
ATCCAAACTTAGGTTTGATTCGAAATGTCATGCTTGGAGTAAAAAGTAATGAGCCTCATCAGGATATCAAGGGTGAAGTTTGGTTTAATGAGCTTCGTTTAGCAGATATGGATAATAAAGGTGGAATAGCTGCTTTATTAAATGTTGATACTAATTTTGCCGATTTAGCTACGGTTTCATTAACGGGGAATATTAAAAATTTTGGATTTGGAACAATTGAACAAGGGCCAAACGAAAGAAGTCGAGAAGATATTCAACAATATAATGTGGTGACCAATATTAATTTAGGAAGATTTTTGCCTAAAAAATGGGGGGTTAGTTTGCCTTTTAATTATTCCATTGGAGAGGAAGTTATTACGCCTGAATATGATCCGTTTTATGAAGATATTAAGTTAAAACAAGTTTTGGATGACGCTGAAACTGACGCTGAAAGAAAAGCGAAGTTGACACAAGCCATTGATTATACCAAACGTAAAAGCATTAACTTAATTGGTGTACGTAAAGATCGTAGCCCAGTAAAAAAACCAATGCCTTATGATGTTGAAAATTTTACTTTTTCGCAGTATTATAATGAAGTAGAACGTCATGATTTTGAAATTCAACAAAATACTGATCAACAATCCAGAACAACTGTGGATTATGCTTTTGCATTTCAGCCAAAGCCAATAGAGCCATTTCAGAAAGCGAAGTTTACTAAAAAAAGTTCTTATTGGAAGTTTTTAAGTGATCTTAATTTTAATTATTTGCCTTCTAGTGTTACTTTTAATACTAATGTAGTAAGACAATATAACGAACAGCAATTTAGACAAGTTGAAGATATTGGAATTGGTTTTGAACCTTTATACAGAAGGAATTTTGGATTTAATTACGAGTATGGATTTAATTTTAATTTGACAAAATCTTTAAAGATTAATTATAAGGCAGCTTCTCGAAATTTAGTTAGAAATTATTTAGATGAAAATGACGTACCTATTGATAATGTAACTATTTGGGATGGTTATTTTGATCCAGGAACAGCTAATTTTCACATGCAACAGTTTATTTTAAATTATGAAATTCCGCTAAATAAAATTCCGGTTTTAGGATTTATCAAAGCGAATTATTCATATACAGGAGATTATAGTTGGCAAAAAGCGTCAACAGCATTAAGCAATATAACGATTGATAGTCAGGTTTATAATTTAGGAAATACGGTTCAAAATGCACAATCGAGTATTTTTAATACGACCTTAAATATGGAAACCTTATATAAATATATTGGGATTTCTAAAGGTGCAACTAAAGCTCCTCCTAAAGTTATGGGACCTCCAAAACCTGGAGAAAAAATTGTAAAAGCAGCTCCTGTAAAAATCAGTAATCAAAATCCGTTTATGGATGGTTTAAAAGGCGTATTAACTAGTGTGAAAAGTATTCAGTTAACGTTTACTGAAAATCAAGGTACTGTGTTGCCTGGATATACGCCAAGTGTAGGCTTTTTTGGGTCTTCAAAACCTACTTTAGGATTTGTTTTTGGTAGTCAAAGTGATGTGCGTTATGAGGCTGCTAAAAATGGCTGGTTAACAACATATCAGGAGTTCAATCAAAATTATACGACTGTAAAAAATCAAATTTTTAAAGGTTCGGCCAATATAGAGTTGATTCCGGATCTTAAAATTGATTTATTGGCAGATCGTTCCTATTCTGAAAATTTTTCAGAACAATATGATGTCACCAATGGAAATTATAATTCAAGATCTCCTTATAATTATGGAATATTCTCTATCTCGACTGTATTAATAGGAACTTCATTTAGCACTAGTAATGAAATACATTCTACAGCTTTTGATCAGTTTAGAAATAATAGAATTGTTGTAGCTAATAGGCTTGCTGTAGAAAGAGGAATTGATATTACTAATCCGGCTAATCTTGATTCCAAAGGATTTCCTCTAGGTTTCTCGGGTTCAAGCCAGGCGGTTTTATTGCCTTCGTTTTTGGCAGCGTATTCTGGAAATAGTGCAGATAATGTTTCTTTTGATATCTTTAAAAGTTTTCCAATACCCAATTGGGCTATTAAATATAATGGATTAATGCGATATGAATTTTTCAAGAAGACTTTTAAACGTTTTTCTTTGCAGCAAAATTATAGAGCATCATATACTGTGAATTCTTTTAGATCAAATTATAATTATGTTAATAATCCAGGTGGTTTAGATGAAAGTGGTAATTATTATACACCTATTATTATGTCTAATGTTACTTTGGTAGAACAATTTAATCCGTTAGTGCGTGTGGATTTTGAATTAAAAAATTCATTTAAAATATTAACTCAGATCAATAGAGACAGGGCTTTATCGATGAGTTTTGATAACAATTTATTGACTGAAGTACATGGAGTAGAGTATGTAGTTGGATTAGGGTATAGAATAAAAGATGTGGTTTTTTCATCGAAACTAGCAGATAATCCAACGGGTGTTATAAAAAGTGATATCAATATAAAGGCCGATTTGACATATAGAGATGGTCAAACGATTGTGCGTTATTTGGATTATGATAACAATCAATTAGGAGGCGGACAAAACATTTGGACTTTAAATGCTACTGCTGATTATTCATTGAGTAAAAACCTAACGATTATTTTTTATTATAATCATTCTTTTTCTAAACCAGTTATTTCGACTTCTTTTCCTTTAACGAATATTAGTTCAGGATTTACTTTCCGTTATAATTTTGGAAATTAATTTTTAAAAATCTGAGCCATAATTGTACATAAGATTGTTACATTTGTGGCAAAATAAATAATTATTAATTATCAATACTATTTTATGAGCATACCAGCAAATTTAAAGTACACGAAAGATCACGAATGGGTTAGTCTTGAAGGCGATATTGCTACAGTAGGAATTACACATTTTGCACAAAAAGAATTAGGAGATATTGTATATGTTGAGGTAGAAACTTTGGATCAATCTTTAGATAAAGATGAGGTTTTTGGTACTGTTGAAGCTGTGAAAACTGTGTCTGATTTATTTCTTCCTTTATCTGGCGAAATTATTGCTTTTAATGATACTTTAGAAAATACTCCAGAAAGTGTTAATGCAGATCCTTATGGTGACGGATGGATGATTAAAGTTAAAATTTCGAATCCTTCAGAAATAGAAGAATTACTTTCTAGTGAAGCTTATAAAGAACTTATAGGTGCCTAAATTTTTTCTTTTTTTAGTTGCATTATTATGGACAGGTATTGTGACTTATTTGTGTTTAGTAAAATCAAGCGATCTTCCTGTTATTGAGATTCCAAATTTAGATAAATGTATTCATACGTTTTTTCATTTAGTGTTTACTTTTGTCTGGTTTTTGTTTTTTTATAAACAGTTCAATTCAGATTCTATTTTTAAACCTTTATTGATTTCATTCTTGTTTTCGTTTGTGTTTGGGATAACAATAGAGGTTTTACAGGGCTTAGTAACATCAACAAGAAGCGCAGATGTTTTGGATGGTGTAGCTAATTTGGTTGGAGCATCATTAGCTGTTCTAACTGTTATAATTTGTAATAAGTACAATATTTTAAAAATAATAATAAAGAATTAATTCCCACTTCGGTGGGTTTTTTGTTTCTATTGAAGTTGGTTTGATGTCATCTCATTTGAATAATGTAATTTTGCATTTTTAACTTTTTAAATTGTGAGAATGGATATTAAAAATTATTTGGATTCGACCTATTTAAAAACAAATAGTCAGGCAGGTTTAAGCGAAAGTGAGAACGAAGCTGTTGCTCAAAAATTTATTCAAGAAGCAATAGATGAAAACTTCAAGCTGATAATGATTCGTCCTGATAGAGTCGCTTTAGCAAGTCAAATGATTGTCGAAGCGAATTCAAAGGTTTTAGTAGGCACGGTTATTGATTTTCCTGAAGGGAGTTCTTCTATCATTAAAAAGTTAGAAGAAGCTTTTGAATGTATTCAGAATGGTGCTGATGAATTAGATTTCGTTTGTAATTATGAAGCTTTTAAGGCAGGTAAAATCGATCTGGTTAAAGATGAAATATTGAAAGGGACTCAACTGGGACTGAGTAATAATAAAATTGTAAAATGGATTATTGAAGTAGCAGCACTCAATGATGCACAAATAGCCGAACTAACTGCATTAATTAAAAATGTGGTAGTCGCTAATTTTAAACCAGAAGCATATAGTTCTGTTTTTGTGAAATCATCTACAGGTTTTTTTAAAACTGAAAATGATTTGCCTAATGGAGCTACAATATCTTCAATTACTATAATGCTAAATAACGCTTCACCACTTCCAGTAAAAGCAGCTGGTGGAGTAAGAACTTATAAAGAAGCGATAGAAATGATCGATCTTGGTGTACAACGTATTGGGACATCGGGTGCAAAAGCTATTGCAAATGGTGAAGAAACATCTTCAAAATATTGATTTGACATAAAATAAAATGATTAAAAAAGCCCTGACTTTTCTTTTAATTTTTTCTGCATTCGCTATTAATGCGCAAACTCCAAGTAGTAATCACTCTGAATCTTCGGATGATCGATTCCCTGTTTTTCCAAATTGTAAAAATTTAGAGCGACAAGAATTAGAAACTTGTTTTTATAAAGAAGTGCAACAATTTGTGTATCAAAATTTTCAAGTGCCAGAAAAGCTGAAACAAAATCAATACAAAGGGATTGTAAAAGTGCTTTTTGAAGTTGATGCTGAAGGTAAGTTTAAAGTGTTATTTGTGAATTCAAGTAATGAAGAGTTAATAACAGAAACAAAAAGGGTTTTTGGTAAATTGCCAACAATAGATCCGCCAACTTATAATGGCAATCCAACGTATTCTAAGTTCAATTTAAGTATTGCGATTCCGTTATTATCTCCGGAGGAAATTGCCGCTGCTGCAAAAATCAAAAATGACAATATCAATATTAATGCTGGTTTAACAGAGTTAGATAGTATTGTTTATAAGCGATTTGATAATCCTCAATTTACAAGTCATTTAAGTATTCCTTTTTCGCATAGTTATTATGCTGAATTTGATGCAGAAATGAATAAAGTTGGAAGTAATAATCATACGGCTTCAAAACCATATACATATGCTGAAGTTGAAAAATATTATAATTTTCAAAAAGTCAATGCTAGTCTGATGAAGGACAAAAAGAGTTGGTGGGGACGAAAAACATGGAATGAAAATTTAGCCGAAATTCAGGGAGAAGATTATTGGTTCGCATTGAATTTTTTGTTTAATGTTCAAGGAGGTATTTCTAATCCAAGTTCAAGTGATTACACGTATGTGAATACACGAGCGCTTAACGTTAAAGGAGGGTTAGGTTCGCGTTTAAATTTTACTACTACTTTCTATGAGAGTCAAGGGCGTTTTGCTGATTATTATAATGCTTATGCTAATTCTATTAAACCATCTGGAGGTAATCCCGCTATCGTTCCAGGAATAGGGATTGCTAAGCAATATGGGACAGATGGTTATGATTTTCCTTTGGCGGATGCTAATATTACGTACAATGCTGCCAAGTTTTTGGATTTGCAATTAGGGTACGGTAAGAATTTTATTGGTGATGGGTATCGTTCTTTGCTTTTAAGTGATGGAGCTAGTCCGTATCCTTTTTTTAAGATTAATGCTAATTTTTGGAAAATAAAATATACTGTAGATTATATGTGGCTGAAAGATGTTCGTCCCGATGTTACACTAGATAAAACTTACGCTTCAAAATATGTTGTAAATCATTATTTGAGTTGGAATATATCCAATAGATTTAATTTAGGTTTATTTGAATCGGTTGTTTGGACCAATACAAATGGCAGAGGTTTTGATGCCAATTTTGTTAATCCTATTGTTTTTTACCGAGCTGTTGAGTTTTCTTCTTCTTCTAAAAGTGGTAATGCTCTTTTAGGATTTACATCAAAATATAAATGGAATAATCAAGTAAATCTTTATGGGCAATTTCTCATTGATGAGTTTTCTAGTGGTGATATTGCTGCCGGAGATGGTAGTTGGAAGAATAAATTAGGTTATCAATTAGGAGCTAAATATTATAAGGCATTTAATGTAGACAATTTGACCTTGCAATTAGAGTTTAATCATGTGCGTCCTTACGTGTACTCGCATAGTGAGCCAATTACAAATTATGGTCATAACAATCAAAGTTTAGGGCACCAATGGGGTGGTAATTTTCAGGAATTGGTTTTATTAGGCTATTATAACAAAGACCGTTTTTATGCCAATACTAAGTTTACTGTTGGAACTCGTGGTTTTGATTTTGATACTGCTGATAATACTTATAATTATGGACAAAATATCTACAAAGATTATGATACAAACAGACCTTATGATAAAGGGGTTAAAGTTGGTCAAGGAAATAAAACAAGTGTTTTTGTATCCGAAGTTCAAGTAGGATATTTGGTTAATCCGGCTACTAATTTTAAATTTTTTGGTAATTTTTTATATAGAAATTTTGATCCAACAACTAATACAGCAACTGTTTTTAAGGAACAGACAACTTGGTTTACTGTTGGTTTTAGGTCAGATGTGTTTAATTGGTACTTTGATTATTAGTATTTTTAGGATATAAATATTTTTTTCTTGGTGATTATGCCGTAAAAATGGATTAAAAAAGCAACAATTTTTTCAAATTATAAATTCATAGACCATTTTTGAATCTAATTTGTATCTTTGCACAAGTTTTCAAAAAAACATCAATATTATCTACATTGAGTACAACACCAAATTTCATTTCCATCAAATCTATTTATTTTGATTTTAAAGCAATTACAAAGGCTGGTTTAGCCATAAGTGTTGTCTTTTCTTCAATTGCAGGTTATGTTCTTGGTTTTGATAGCGCACATCCTTTTAGTTGGTTGGTTTTATTGAAACTAGCGATAGGAGGTTATTGCATGGTTGGAGCTTCGAATGCTTACAATCAGGTTATAGAAAAAGATTTAGATTCGTTGATGGATCGTACAAAAAATCGTCCTGTAGCATCAGGAAGGATGTCTCCTCGTTTGGCACTTCTTGTGGCAAGTCTGCTTACTGTTTTAGGTATTGCTTTGTTGTATACAATCAATCCAAAATCAGCCATGTTTGGCGCTATTTCTATTTTTCTATATACTAGTATTTATACACCACTTAAAACCGTAACACCACTTGCTGTTTTTGTAGGAGCTTTTCCTGGTGCAATTCCATTTATGTTAGGTTGGGTTGCAGCTACTGGTGAATTTGGAATAGAAGCAGGAACTTTGTTTTTAATTCAGTTTTTCTGGCAATTCCCTCATTTTTGGGCAATTGGCTGGTTTTTATATGAAGATTATGAAAAAGCAGGTTTCTTTATGTTGCCTACTGGTAAGAAAGATAAAGGAACATCATTGCAAATTATTTTATACAGCGTTTGGTTAATAATTGCATCATTGTTGCCTGCATTGGGGCGTACTGGGCATTTGTTTCTTTCTCCAATTGCTGCTGTTTTAGTATTGTTGCTTGGGCTTTGGGTATTGTTTTATTCAGTTCGATTGTATCAGATAAAAACGGCAAAAGCCGCACGAACATTAATGTTAGTTAGTGTTTCGTATATTACGTTATTGCAATTAGTGTATATAGTAGATAAATTTTTAAGATAATTATGGAAGTTACAATGACAGCCGGAGATTATAAATCGAGAACGGCAAGATCGTACAAATTGATATTGTTGTTCGCAATGGTGAGCATGACAATGATGTTTGCAGGTCTCACGAGTGCTTATGTGGTAAGTCAATCAAGAGCAGATTGGTTGAAGAATTTTCAATTACCGTCAGGTTTTTATTTTAGTACTATAGCTATTATTGGCTGTAGTGTTACTTTTCATTTGGCTAAAAAGGCTATTCAAAAGGACAATCAAAGTAAGACTACATTGTTGCTTTTGGCTACGCTGGCTTTAGGTATTTTGTTTGTAATAATGCAATTTGTTGGCTTTGGTCAGATAGTAGAAAATGGATATTATTTTACTGGAAGCGCCAGTTCTATTACTACCACTTTTTTGTATATTGTAGTAATTGTACATTTGTTGCACTTGGCTGGAGGTATGATATCATTACTAATTATTATTTATAATCATTTTAAACAAAAATATAATTCAACACAAACTCTTGGAATAGAACTAGGTGCGATGTACTGGCACTTTCTTGATTTCTTGTGGGTTTATTTATTTTTATTTTTATATTTCTTTAAATAAGAAAAAAACGTAAATTTGGGAACTTTTTAACGAATAACTTTTATGGAAGCGACAGTAACTACTGCAAATAGTGAAAAAACTTGGGGAGGCGGAAATGAGCCAATGGGAGCCAGTTATGGTAAATTAATGATGTGGTTTTTTATCGTATCAGATGCCTTAACGTTCTCTGGATTTTTAGCAGCCTACGGATTTTCTAGATTTAAATTTATTGAAACTTGGCCATTGGCCGATGAGGTGTTTACACACTTTCCGTTTTTACACGGAGTCTCAGCTCCGATGTATTATGTGGCATTGATGACTTTTATTTTGATTTTTTCATCTGTAACAATGGTTTTAGCCGTTGATGCAGGTCATCAAATGAAAAAAGATAAAGTTGCCATTTATATGTTTTTAACAATTATTGGAGGACTTATCTTCGTTGGTTCTCAAGCTTGGGAATGGAAAAACTTTATCAAAGGTGAATATGGTGCTGTTGAAACAACAGGAGGTAGTTTACTACAGTTTGTTGATAAAGAAGGACACCGTGTTGCTTTAGAAGAATTTGCAGCTAAATTGCCTGTTGAAAGAGAGCAGTTATCTAGAGCAAGAGGAAAATGGTTTATGGAAGAATCAACTATTCCTAACTATACTGTTGCTGAGGTTCAAGCTGGATTTAAAGCTCATCCTGAAGTTTTGATTAGAATTGAAACTCTAAATAAAGACAAAAAGAAAATTATACTTTCAAGAGAAGAATCTCAAGTGCGTTTGGATCAAGCTAAATTAGTAATCGAAGGAGCTAATCTAACTCATAATGAATACGGAAGTAAGCTTTTTGCTGATTTCTTCTTCTTTATCACTGGTTTCCACGGTTTCCACGTATTTTCAGGAATAGTAATCAATATCATCATTTTCTTTAATGTTCTTTTAGGAACTTATGAGAAAAGAGGTAGTTATGAAATGGTTGAAAAAGTGGGTCTGTACTGGCACTTTGTTGACTTAGTTTGGGTATTTGTATTCACATTCTTCTATTTAGTTTAATTTTAGATTTTATTATTATGTCACACGAACATGTTTCTAATACAAAAAGAATTTGGACTGTTTTCGGTCTTCTTTCTTTAATCACAACAGTTGAGGTTGCTTTTGGTATCATTAGACCAGATGCTTTATATATGAATACTTTTTTAACAATGAGTTTGTTAAACTGGTTGTTTATTATTTTGACTTTAGTTAAAGCTTATTATATTGTATGGGCATTTATGCACATGGAAGGTGAAAATAAATGGTTGAGAAGATCAGTTGTTTTACCATTAATATTCTTGGTTTGTTATTTACTTTTTATTTTATTGACTGAAGGAGATTATGTATTTGAGGTTTTTAAAAATTCTACTATTAAATGGAATTTTTAACTAGATATTAATTCAATATTAAAGGTGTCCGTTATAACGGATGCCTTTTTTTATTTTAATACAATAAATTATACAATACCATAATGAAAAAAAATATAGTTCTTTTTGTGTTGTTTGTATTGCCTATCGTAGCCTATCTTTTTTTCGCTTCAGGGGTTAATAGCTTTACAAAATTACCAGTAATAACGCATAAGATTCCTGATTTTGGTGAATGGAAATCTCTGAATGGTGAAAAAGTTAGTCTAAATAATAAAATTACGATTCTTGGTTTTTCGGGCACTGAAATTCTTAAAAACAGAGGTAATTATTTCAACTTAAATGAAAAAATTTACCAGCGCTATCATGATTTTAAAGATCTACAGTTTGTTGTTGTAGCTCCTTTAGGTACTGAAGAAGAAGTTAAAAGTGTACTTAGTGCTTTGGGAACTTTTACAGATGTGAGTAATTGGCATTTTGTTTTTACTACTCCAGAGGAAATTAAATTGTTTTATAGCCAATTAAAATTAAAAGGGAATCTGGAAGCTGATTTCGGAACTCCTAATGTTTACATTGTAGATAAAGAGAGAAACTTAAGAGGTAGAAAAGAAAAGAAAGGTTATAAAGAAGGGTATAGTACTTTTCATCCAGCAGATTTGAGTAATGAAATGTTAGATGATTTTAAGGTTATCCTCTATGAGTACCGCGCAGCTCTAAAAAAGAATCATAACGCAACAAAACAATTAGATGTTAAAAAATAAGTCATATATAGGAATTTCCTTTATCATACTAGTTTTTGGGATTTATGCAGTTCCTAAAATTGTTGAGAGGGTAAATAATAACAGTATTGTTCAAGGGGATCGTTTGGATAAAGTAGGCGGTTCTAAAGAAGAAGATCAAAAGTTAGTTAAAATTGGCCCTGCTCCAAAATTTGAACTGACAAATCAAGATAATGTAAAAGTATCGAATGATTTTTATAAAGGAAAAGTATATGTTTTAGAATTTTTCTTCGCTACTTGTCCTTCTATTTGTCCAAAAATGAATGCCAATATGGTAACATTGCAAAATACTTTTTTTGGAAATCCAAATTTTGGTATTGCTTCTATTACTATAGATCCTGTGCATGATACTCCAGAAGTTTTAAAAGAGCATGCTAAATTACTGGGTGTAAAATCTGCTAATTGGAATTTCTTGACTGGTGATAAAGGATATATCTATAATCTTTCTAATAAAGGTTTTAATATCTATGTAGGTGAAAATAGTAAGGTTAATGGAGGTTTCGAACATTCTGGTCTTTTTGCCTTGATTGATAAAAATGGTAATATCAGATGTAGAAAGGATGATTATGGAAATCCTATTTTATATTACGACGGACTTGAGAAAAAAGGAATCAGAGAAATTCAACAAGATATTCAGGCTTTGTTGAAAGAATAAATAGAATTACAAATAAAAAAGTAGATTAATAGATAATGGAAAATAATACCATAGAACAAAAATATAATAAATGGATTGTGTTGTTGTCAATCGCAATTCCTGTTGTAGTAGCTATTCTTTTTTTAGTGAAATTAAAGGATTTTGGGATTGATGTGGCTCCATTAACGTTTTTGCCTCCTATTTATGCAACGGTAAATGGAATAACAGCTATATTGTTGGTTTTGGGAGTTATTGCAATTAAAAATGGAAATAGCAAACGTCATGAGTTGTTAATGAAAACAGCTATTGGATGTTCTGTTGCTTTTTTAGCCATGTATGTAGCGTATCACATGACTGCTGAATCTACTAAATATGGCGGTGAAGGAGCGCTGAAATATGTGTATTTCTTTATTTTAATTACACATATCATTTTGTCAATCGCAATTATCCCATTGGTTTTGATAACGTATGTTCGTGCATTAGCAAGTAAATTTGATAAACATAAAAAAATTGCGAAAATTACTTTTCCAATTTGGTTATATGTTGCTGTAACTGGTGTAATTGTGTATTTAATGATTTCGCCTTATTATGTTTAGTTTAGAAAATACAAAAAGCAAAATACAAAAAGGAAGAATTAGATCAAGAGTGTATTTCTACATTCTATGTTCTTTATTCTTTTCTGTTTCTTCTTTTGCGCAATGCGCTATGTGTCGTGCTGCTTTAGGTGGAGATGAAAATAAAGTCAAAGCAGAGGCGATAAATGATGGTATCGTTTATTTAATGGTCATTCCGTATATTCTTGTTGCTTTAATTGGTATTTACATTTATAGGATGAAAAAGAAGAAATCCTAAATAATAATAGCAAAAATCAATTTCAATATCAATTTCAAATTGGAATTAAAAAAAAATCAGTTTCTGAAAATATTTTCAGAAACTGATTTTTTTTTATAATCACTGATAACTCTACTTCAGTCCATCAATAGATACGTTGATGATTCCATTCACTTTAATAAAAGCAATAATAGCTTGATTAGTCAATTCTATTTTTTGAAACTGAATATCGTCCATTTTTCCATTAATGAAAACTCCAGGCATAGGGGAATAATTTTTTAAGTAAGCTGCCATGCTTTGTTTGGCTTCATCCAGATTTTGTTTGATAGAATAACGACAACTTTCTTCCATTTTTCTCAAAATAACTCCTTGGGCTAACCAGTTTGCAGTTCTCATTAATCTACTTTTGGTATCCAAGATATAATCTAATTTATCAAAATAGATTTCTTTGGTTGTATCATTATATTGAGGAATGCCATTTAAATAGACAGTTCCATTTACTGTTCCTAAAAGATCCAAAGCGATAACAATCTTGCCATTTTTGTGCCAAATAGCAACATTTTGAACTTTTACTTTTTTGCTTCCTGACCCAAATTCTTGTCCAACGAAATTTGTAGTCATTACTCTCGAGGCTTCTTGATAAGTAGAAACGGCAGCGATATTAGCAGCAATTTGTTCCGGGATTTTATCTACTGCTTTTAGTACGATTTTGTTTTTTTCGAATTTTGATTCTGGTTTTTTACCAATTAATGTTTCCATATTGCATTTCATCCCCATGTTGAGCAAAAAGGAGTCATTTTTAAGTTTGGCATTTGTAGAATATACTTCTAATGGAACAATTCTAAGCCAGCTTTTATACTCTTGACTCATTTCAAAAGGGGTGCTTATTTTAGAAATGGCATCTAAAACATTTGGTTTAAAATCCATTGATTCTTCAATTGCTGTGTCAATGCTTTTTTCTATCTGTGATTTAAAAAGACTGATGGCAGGATTGATAAGGTAGGTCACTGGCATATTTTTTCCAAAAACGGTCATTGTTGGACTTTCAGTCCAATCTAGGGATTTTAGGTTTGTTTTAGAGTTAAGTTTCCAATTGTTTAAACTCACACTACTTAATAATGTGATTACCCCGTTTAGATTAAATTCCTGATTTTTGTATAACTCAACACCCATGGTTTTGGTTCCAATTCGGTATTTTACCCAAACTTTTAATGGTAAAACAGTTTTTATTTTTTCGCCTTCTTTTGCATTGTCATTAACGATAGTTATTGGAGCTTGCTTCCAGATTTTAATTTCAATATTATCATCTTCAATCTTATTGTCTTCATAAATCAAGCCGTTTAATAAAGTATTGGTTTGGTTTTCAATGTCTTTTAATTTAACACTAACGGGTAAATTGATAAAGGATGGGATGCTTTGATATGTTAATGGCACAGCATCGTCTGGTTCTGGTTTTAAGGCTTCAATTTTTTGTGAAGTAGAAGAACAGCTTATCGTTAATGATAGAATTGAGGTGAAAATAACTAGATATAAAAAAGATTTTAGCATTTGTTACATTTTTTTGTCAGCAAATGTAATCAAACAAATATATTTTTAAATGTAGGTGTAACATTTTTGACAGAAATATGTCTTATGTAATAAATTGATTCAGTTAAATATTTCTTTTCTTATTGATTTTTTTTGGAAGATTATTAGTGTTGTTTAAAAATATAGAATTATGATTGAAATTAAAGACTTACATAAATCATACAAAATGGGGCATACCGAATTGCATGTCCTAAAAGGAATTAATTTCAGTATTAAAGAGGGTGAATTGGTTGCAATTATGGGTTCATCTGGTTCTGGAAAATCTACGTTGTTGAATATTCTTGGAATACTCGATGAGGCCGACTCAGGACTTTATACTTTAGATAATGTGCCTATCAAAAAATTAAACGAAACCATTGCTTCTAAATACCGAAATCAATTTCTTGGTTTTGTTTTTCAATCTTTCAACTTAATAAATTATAAAAGTGCATTGGATAATGTGGCTCTTCCGTTGTATTATCAAGGGATGAAAAGGAAAGAACGCAATGAGATAGCTATGAAATATTTAGAGAAAGTAGGTTTAGCTTCGCATTCGCATCATTTACCAAACGAACTTTCGGGAGGACAAAAACAACGTGTTGCAATTGCCAGAGCTTTGGCTTCAAATCCAAAAGTCTTATTGGCAGATGAACCAACTGGAGCTTTGGATACATTAACTTCTTATGAAGTAATGGAGTTGATTCAAGGAATTAATGATGAAGGAAAAACCATTTTGATTGTTACTCACGAACCAGATATTGCAGCAATGTGCAAAAGGAATGTGGTGTTAAAGGACGGATTAATCATTGATGATAAAATGGTAGAACAAGTAAGAGCATCTTCTTATGTTTAATATAGAACGGTGGGAGGAAATATTTGAGGCTATTGCCAAGAATAAACTGAGAACTTTCCTGACGGGAATCTCGGTGGCTTCGGGTATCTTTATTTTGGTGATTTTGTTAGGTGTTGGAAAAGGGTTGCAAAACGGAATCGAAAAACAATTTGAACAAGATGCCGCTGGTGTAATTGAGGTTTGGTCTGGTGCAACAACTAAGGCTTACAAAGGGTTAAATCCGGGAAGGCAAATACAATTTAGAAATAGTGATTATGATGCTTCAGTTCAAAAATTTGGAGAGCAATTCGATAAAAACAGCTCAATATATACTGCTAGAGGAATAAGTGTAGTTTATGGTAAGGAATCTGGGAATTACCAATACCGTGGTGTTTATCCTGATGGTTTGGCAATTGAAAACGTATCTGTTGTTGAGGGAAGGTATATTACTCCAAATGATCTAATTCACCATGAAAAAGTGGCTGTCATTGGTCAAAAAATTAATTTAGATTTATTCAAAGGGAAAAACCCTATTGGAGAACAAATCACAGTGAATAATATCAATTTTAAAGTAGTTGGTATTTTTACAGATCCAGGTGGAGAGCGAGAAGAAAGCAGGGTGTTCGTGCCTTTGACTACTGCACAACAGGTTTTTGGGTTAGGGGATAAAGTTAGTTATATGGCTTATACTCTAAAAAAGAAGGTTAGTTATGAAGAAGCTTTAGCAGAGGCGATGAAATTCACTACAGATTTGAAGATACTATTAAAAGGCAAAAACGGAATTGCTCCTGATGATGAAAGTGCTATTGGAATGAATAATACTGTAGTCGATGCGAAGAAATTTTATGATTTGAATCTTTATATCCGTTTGTTTTTTTGGTGGGTCGGAATATGTACCATTATTGCAGGAGTTGTTGGGGTGAGTAATATAATGATGATTATTGTAAAGGAAAGAACTAAAGAGATTGGTATTCGGAAAGCGCTTGGAGCTTCGCCAGTTTCAATTATTATAATGATTTTGCACGAGTCTATTTTTATTACGACTATTTCTGGGTTCATGGGATTGTTAACAGGGTTAGCTCTTTTAGAGTTAATAGGACCTCATGCGCAAAGTGATTATTTTGTAAATCCACAAGTAGATTTTACTGTAGCCGTATCAACCTTAATTGTTTTGGTAGTTGCCGGTGCTTTGGCAGGATTTGTTCCTGCTTATAGAGCAGCCAAAATTAGACCGATTGTAGCACTTAGAGACGAATAATTATGTTTGATAGAGAAAATTGGAATGAAATTCTAGAGGCTTTAACTGCCAATACCTTTCGAACGCTACTTACCGCTTTTGGTGTGTTTTGGGGTATCTTTATTTTGGTGATTTTATTAGCAGCTTCAAATGGTCTTGAAAATGGTGTGAAAAAAGGATTTGATGGTATTGCTACCAATACCATGTTTATGTGGACTCAAAAAACATCAAAAGCTTATAAAGGATTACCTAAAATTCGAAGTTATAATTTTAAAAATAATGATGTTGAAGCTTTAAAACAAAAATTTCCTGATTTATTATATGTTTCTCCTCGTAATCAATTAGGTGATTTTGATGGAATTAGTAATGTTGTTAGAGGGACAAAAACGGGAGCTTATACGATTTATGGGGATTATCCAGAATTGATTAAGCAAGAGCAGATGGATATCATCAAAGGACGTTTTGTAAATCAACAAGATATTCTTTTGAGACGTAAAGTAGGTGTTATTGGGCAAGGCGTCATTAATGAATTGTATGTGAAAGCCGAAGAGGTAATTGGTACATATATCAAAGTTAATGGAGTCAACTTTTTGGTGGTTGGAGTTTACAAATCCAAAGGAAACAATAATGGTGATGCTGAAGCAGCTCAAAAAAATATATTTGTTCCCTTTACTACCTTTCAGCAAGTTTTTAATTATGGAGATACTGTAGGCTGGATGACGCTTACCGCAAATGATAATGCATCAATTACCCAACTGAAGCCTGAAATTCTTGCTTTCATGCGTGAAAGACATATTATTAACCCTGATGATGAGAGAGCGGTGGGTAATTTTGATTTATTTGCTGAGTTTCAAAAAGTGCAGGATTTGTTTATGATTTTAAAGTTTATAGCCTATTTTGTTGGGACTTTAGTATTATTATCGGGTATTATTGGAATTTCAAATATCATGCTTATTGTCGTAAAAGAACGTACTAAAGAAATAGGAATTAGAAGAGCATTAGGAGCAACTCCGGGTGCTATTCGATCCCAGATATTATTAGAAGCAATCTTTCTTACAATAATTTCGGGAATGTTTGGTATTGCTGTAGCGACTGGTTTAATCGCTATTTTGAATTTAGTTTTGTCATCAATGCCAACAGATGGGATGATGTTTGCGAATCCAAGTGTAGATTTAGTGGTCGTTTTTATTGCTTTGTTAATATTAGTTGGTTCGGGATTATTGGCCGGATTAATCCCCGCACAAACAGCAATAAATGTAAAACCTATTGATGCTTTAAGAACAGAATAATAAAATCAATCAAAATAATAATAATCGAATAAAAATTTATAAAATGAAAAAAGGAGTAACCATAACCATATTGATTTTAATTGCAATAGTTTTTTTCGGGGCACTATATTATTTATATGCCAAAAATCAGGAATCTCCTATCGTTTTTGAAACCGATAAAGTCGAAGTGAAATCCATCGTAAAAAGCACGCTTGCCACAGGAAATATCGTTCCAGATGAAGAAGTTTTAATCAAACCAAATATTTCTGGAATTATTGAATCGGTATATATCAAAGCTGGAGAGTCTGTAAAAGCTGGCGATATGATTGCAAAAATTAAAGTAGTTGCCAATGTTTCTAATTTGAGTAGTTCTCAAAATCAAGTAAAAACGGCCCGAATTGCATTAGATAATCAAGAGAAATTATATCAAAGACAAAAAACTTTATTTGATAAAGGGGTGATTTCTGCGAATGATTTTGATGCAGCGCAATTAGCTTATAATCAAGCGAAACAAAATTATAGCGCTTCTGTTCAAGGATTTGATATCGTAAAGACAGGAACGAGTTCGGGATTAGGAAATTATGCGAATACATTGATTCGTTCTACTGTAAACGGAATGGTACTTGATGTTCCGGTAAAAGTAGGTAATCAGGTAATTGAGAGTAATAATTTTAATGAAGGAACAACTATTGCGAGTGTAGCAGACGTTGGAAGAATGATATTTGTTGGTAAGGTAGACGAATCTGAAGTAGGAAAAATAAAATTAAATATGCCAATTGAAATTACTGTTGGAGCTATCGAAAATAAAAAATTCACTGCTATCTTGACTGATATCGCTCCTAAAGGTAAAACTGAAAATGGTGCTATTCAATTTGAAATTAAAGCGACGCTAACCAATAGGGATAATACATTTATTAGAGCAGGATTAAGCGCTAATGCTTCTATCATTTTAGAAAAAGCTGATAACGTACAAGCGATAAAAGAAGCGTTAGTACAATTTGATAAAAAAACACTAAAGCCATACGTTGAAATTCAATTAAATGGTCAAAACTTCCAAAGGAAAGATATTGTACTTGGCGTAAGTGATGGGATTTATGTTCAAGTAAAAAGTGGCATTAAAGCTTCTGATAAAATTAAAGTTTGGAATCAAGGTTTAAAAAAGGAAGATGAGAAAAAATAATTCGAACGTATAAAAGAGTTTTGCTGGTTTTAAAAAATGTTAAATTTGTGTAGTATCTTTTTTACTATGCTTTCATTCAAAATATATGAAAATAAATAAGTGTAATAGTCTTGTTTTTGCCGTGCTGTTTGGGTTTGGTTTGTCGACTCAGGCGCAATCAAAACAATGGACATTAGAAGAGTCTGTGCGTTATGCATTAGACAATAATATAACAATAAAACTCTCTGAGTTAGATGTTAAAAATGCTGCAATTGATAAAAAAGGAGCACTAGGCAGTTATTTGCCATCTGTAAGTGGAAATGCTTCGCACTCTTGGAATATAGGACTGAACGTTAACCCAGTCACCAATATTGCTTCAACTCAAACAACACAGTATTCTTCGTTAGGAATTAATGCAGGTGTTGATATTTATAAAGGTTTGCAGAATCAAAATGCCTATAGAAAAGCAGAATTATCTATTATTGCATCAAAGTATCAATTGTTGAAAATGCAAGAAGATATTTCGCTAAATGTTGCTAATGCTTTTCTTCAAATTCTAGCTTACAAAGAAGATTTAAAAGTAAAAAACGAACAATTAACGATTGATGAAAAACGGCTTAAACGTTCTGAAGAATTGGTGAAAGCAGGATCAATACCAAAAGGTGATTTGTTTGATTTAAAAGCTACTTTGGCAACAGATAAACAAAATATTGCTATCTCGGAGAATAATTTATTGATTTCGAAATTGAGTTTAGCACAGCTTTTACAATTAAAAGAGTTTACAGATTTTGATGTAATTGATGATACCAATGCAAAGGACGAATATAACATCATGGCTGTATCACCAACTGAAATTTATAATAAGGCCAAAGAAATTAGAACTGAATTAAAGTTAGCTCAGACTAATCTTGAAATAGCCGAAAAAAATGTGTCAATTGCAAAAGGTGCTTACCAGCCTACATTAAGAGGTTTTTATCAATTTGGGACTAGTGCAAGTTACAGTGACCGATTAGTTGGAACTGATGGTAACGGAAATCCGGTTTTTTCAGGGCCACATTCTGTTTTGGATCAGTTTAGTGATAATAAAGGACATAACTTTGGTTTTCAATTGAATGTTCCAATTTTTAACGGATTTTCAGTTAGAAATAATGTGGAGCGTAATAAATTAAGTTTAGAGAAGTCTAAAATAGATTTAGAGCAAAAAAGTTTAGATTTACAACGCAACATTTACACGGCATTTACTGATGCGAAAGGAGCTTTAAATACTTATGATGCCGCAACAGTGACTTTAGAAGCAAGGCAACAAGCTTATAATTTTGCTAAAGAAAAGTATGATGTTGGTTTGATGAATTCTTTTGATTTTACACAAGCACAGACTTTGCTAACAAATGCACAATCTGATGTTATTAGAACAAAATACAGTTACATGTTCCGAATTAAAATACTTGAATTCTACTTTGGAATTCCAATTGTCCCAATTACCACAAAATAGTTAATTATGTCAAAAAAAACAATTTATATCATATTAGGAGTAGCAGTAGTTGTCATTGGATTGCTGATAGGACTATCTAAAGCCGGAATTATAGGGAATAAAGATAAAGGCAAAGAAGTCGAAATCACCAATGCTGAAGTGGGTACAATTGTAGAAACCGTTTCGGCTACAGGTAAAATTCAACCCGAAATTGAAGTAAAAATAGCTTCGATGGTTTCTGGTGAAATTATAGATTTACCTATTAAAGAAGGGCAGGTAGTAAAAAAAGGAGATTTATTGGTAAAAATAAATCCTGATTTGTATACTTCTGGATTAAATAGAAGTGTGGCTAATTTATCGGGTTCGAAAGCAGGTTTAAGCCAATCTGATGCATCATATACTGAGGCTAAGGCAAATTATGAAAGAAATAAGACTTTGTTTGAAAAAGGAATTATCTCTAAATCCGATTGGGACAAGGCAGTTTCTTCTTTTGAAGTAGCAAAAGCGAACAAAAAGTCTGCTTATTATAATGTTCAAAGTGCTTCAGCATCGGTAAATGAAGCTAAAGATAATTTGGGCAGAACTGTTATTTATGCTCCTGCAGATGGTACAATATCGGTGTTGAATGTAGAACTTGGTGAAAGAGTTTTGGGAACGCAACAAATGGCTGGTACTGAAATTTTAAGGGTAGCCAACTTAAACAATATGGAAGTCGAAGTTGATGTTAACGAAAATGACATTGTAAAAATAAAAGTAGGTGATTTGGCGAATGTAGAAGTAGATGCTTATTTGAAAAAACAATTCAAAGGAGTTGTGACTAGTATTTCTAATTCTGCAAGTTCTACTTTAACTGCTGATCAAGTGACTAATTTTAAAGTTAAAGTTCGAATTTTGAAAGAGTCGTATAAGGATTTGGTAGTTGGAAAACCCGTTTCATATTCTCCTTTTCGCCCTGGAATGACGGCTACAGTTGATATTATTACAACTACAAAAGCGAATGTGGTTCAAGTGCCAATTAGTGCTGTTGTGGTTAAATCAGATACAACAGCAGTTAAGCCTTCTCAAATGGGAGGTCCAGATGAGGATGAGAAAAAGGTAGCTCCTAAAAGTGATAAAAAACTAGAATGTATTTTTGTGAAAGTTGGAGATAAAGCTAAGATCAGAATTATAAAAACGGGAATTCAAGATGACACAAATATCGAAGTTGTAACTGGACTAAAAAAGGGAGAAGTAATAATTACAGGACCTTATACAACGGTTTCTAAAGATTTGAATTCTGGGGATAAAGTGTTTGTTCCAAAGGAAGAAGATAAGAAAAAGTAACTTAGATTTAATTTTAAATAAAAACTCGAAGCACGTATAGATTTTTCTAGACGTGCTTTTTTTATAAGGAATTTTGAAAATTCGGTGTAAATTTGCAACCATATCCATGAATTTGATGTTTTCGATCTTTAAATCTAAAATCAGCAATCTAAAATCTAAAATAAAGTGTCCTACATTCTCAATATTGAAACTGCTACCAAAAATTGTTCTATTGCTTTGGCAAAAGAAGGAAAAACTATATTGTGTAAAGAAATTGCTGAAGAAGGCTATTCGCATGCAGAGCGTTTACATGTTTTTATTGAAGAAATTATCAATGAAGCTGGAATTCAATTGAAAGATTTAATAGCTGTTGCCGTGAGTCAGGGACCAGGTTCTTACACTGGCTTGCGAATAGGAGTTTCTGCGGCCAAAGGTTTGTGTTATGCTTTAAATATACCATTAATTGCAGTCGATACTTTGCAAACACTAGCTTCAAAAGTTTCGATTACTGATGGGTTAATTGTACCAATGATTGATGCCCGAAGAATGGAAGTGTACAGTGCTGTTTTTTCTGCTGATTTAGAAAAACAACGAGAAGTTTTAGCAGAAATTATTGAGGAAAACTCTTTTGAAAATTTTACTGAGAAACTCTATTTTATTGGAGATTGTAACGAGAAATGTAAAATGGTTTTAACCAAAGAGAATTTTATCTTTTTGGATGAAATTAAGTACCCTTCTGCCAATGAAATGAGTGCTTTGAGTTTTGATAAATACAAAATAAGCGACACTGTAGATGTCGCTTATTTTGAACCGTATTATTTGAAAGACTTTTTAATTACTACTCCTAAAAAAAGTAGTTAGCCTTTATTTATTACTGTATTATATTGTTGTGAAGGAGTATTACTGTTGGATAGCTCCGTAACATACGGCTGAAAAGCAATGCCAGCATTGTCAAAAGCTAATTTGCAGTCTTCCAAAGTTGCTGCTACTACACCACTAAAATCTTCGTTTTTTGCCCAAGGTCTTACTGCTAATTGGATAGAACTGTCCGTTAAATTTTTAACCGATACTTCAGCAGCAGGCGAAGTCAATATTTTTGGGTTTTCAGCCAAAGCTTTAGTTATAATATCTTTTGCTTTTTTAAGGTCGGTTCCGTATGATATTGAAATTGTCAAATCGGCTCTACGAGATCCCTGCATAGAATAATTAATTATCGTTCCATTTGATAAAGTACCATTCGGAATAAAAATAGTTTGATTATTTCCAGTGATTAATTTGGTTACAAAAATTTGTATTTCCAAAACTGTAGCCTGTATTCCTTGCGCTTCGATCGTGTCTCCAACTTTAAAAGGTTTGAAGAGAATAATAAGCATTCCTCCAGCAAAATTAGATAGTGAACCTTGTAATGATAAACCAACAGCAAGTCCCATTGCTCCTAGAATGGCTACAAATGAAGAGGTTCCAATTCCTAATTTATCGATAAAAGTAACAAATAATAATACTCTTAAAACCCAAAGTAAAATATCGGCGAGAAACTTGCTAAGAGTTGGGTCTAAGTTTCTTTTAACCATTATTTTTCGAATAAGCCTGTTGATTATTCGAATGGCATATAGACCAATAAATAGAATAATTAAAGCAGAAATGACTTTAGGAGAATATTCTAAAATAGTTGTAATTAATGAATTTGCGTATCGTTCTACGTAATTTGGATCTAAAATCATATTTTTAATTCATAAAAAACCTTCTCGATGGAGAAGGTTTTGAGTTGAATTGCAAAAATAGTAATTTAATATTTTTAAGAAAGTCTATTTAGTGTGTTGTTCTGTTAAAAGAAGTTTAAATTTTCTTTGGTTCTACATCATCTTCGTCTGAGTCTGCTTTCTCTTTTAGATTGTTTATGGCTTCAGATCCTTTTGCTTTAGCATCATTTAATAGTTCTTCTGCTTTTTCTATGTATGGGGTTGTTGTTTCTTTGATCTTGTCAACAGTTTCGTCTATAAAGATTTCTGCTTTTTCAATATGAGGAGATGCCGTTTCTTTAATTTTGTCAACAGTTTCGTCTATAAAGGTTTCTGCTTTTTCGATATGAGGAGATGCTGTTTCTTTAATTTTGTCAACAGTTTCGTCTACAAATGCTTCTGCCTTTTCTATATAAGGCTGAGTGCTTACTTTAGTTTCTTCGATAGTGGTTTCAGCTTTTTCTATTAATTCATTTGTTGTTTCTTTGGCTGAGCCAAATAGAGTCTTGAAAAATGATGATAATCCCATGGCTTTCAATTTTTTGATTAGAATACCAAATGTAAGATTTTTTTATTTAAAATACTGAAAATCAGTTACTATTCATAGAGTGTTTGTTTGTGTTTCGGATGATTTAGAACTTTGAAGGCACAAAAAAACGCTTCCATTATTGGAAACGTTTTTTAAAATTTGATTTTTTATTAAAAAAACAGATTGCTGTGCTACTAATTAAACAGCTTCAACTTTAATTCCTTCGTCATTCAACATGCTTTTTAACATGTTTTCGATACCACTTTTTAAAGTAAAAGTTGATGAAGGACAACCATTACAAGCTCCTTGCATAATTACCTTTACCGTTTTAGAAGATTCATCATAAGAGTCAAAAAGAATATTTCCCCCATCTGCAGCAACAGCTGGTTTTACATATTCTTCTAAAATGTTGATGATTTTTTGAGAAGTTTCATCAAGAGAGTCGAAAGATTCGTCTTTAGCTTTTTCGTCTTTAACAATTGTTTGAATTAAATTTTCGTCAAGAACAGTTCCTCCGTTTTCAATAAATTGTTTGATAAAAGTTCTTAATTCTAATGTAATGTCTTGCCATTCATTAATGTCATATTTGGTAACTGAAATATAATTTTCGTCAATAAATATTTCTTTAACATACGGGAATTTAAATAATTCGGTTGCCAATGGAGATGCAGCGCTTTGATCTATATTTTTAAATTCAACAGCATTTTTTGTAATCATTTTGTTTACTACAAATTTAAGAGCTGCTGGATTTGGAGTAGACTCACCATAAACAGTAATTGCTTGTTTTTTTGGTTTGTTTTCATTCGCAATAATTATAACTCCACCTTTCTCAACATACGCCTCGATTTGTTCTGCAACAGCTTCTTTTACATCGTCCCATTCTACAATGCTAAATCTTTCAACAGCAATAAAATTTCCAGAGATATACACCGTTTTTACAAATGGTAAATAGAAAAGTTGTTGGGCTAATGGAGATGCTTTTGCTTCATCAATGTTTTTAAATTCATAGCTTTCATTTTGTGTGATGAAATCTGGAAATTCAAATTTTATAATGGTCGGGTTTTGTGTTTCTTTTATAGATATTTTAGTCATGATTCGTCGATTTTTTGCAAATTTACTAAAGTTATTTTCTACGATTAACTATATTTGATTTTTTAATGAATAAATTAACAAAAGTATTTTTTTTGATATTAATTTTATAACTCATTCCATAAATGTATACTAGAATCAAGTTAGTGATTGTTCTGTTTTTTATTAGTTTTAATACTTTTTCACAGGAAGGAATACCTGTATATTCAGACTATTTATCAGATAATTATTATTTGATTTTCCCATCTATGGCGGGTGCTTCAAATTGTAGTAAACTAAGGCTTACCGCAAGAAAACAATGGTTTGGTCAAGATGACGCACCAGCTCTTCAAACGTTAAGTTATAATGGTAGAGTAGGAGAGAGATCGGGTTTGGGAGCTATTGTTTTTAACGATGTTAATGGGTATCATTCGCAATTTGGTTTCAAAGCTACTTATGCGCATCATATCATGTTTTCCAGAGACGAAATTGATTTGAATCAGTTGTCTTTTGGGGTTAATGTTGGATTTAATCAAAGTCAATTAGATCAAAGTGAATTTCAACAATCTGGAGATTACGATCCTATCTTGGGAGATATACAGGAAAACGCCTCTTATTTTAATTTAGATATTGGTGCTTCTTATAATTTATTCGATTTCAGTTTAAATGCTGTTGTGAAAAACGTTTTAGAAACCAGGCAAAAACTCTATACTGAATATGAAAGTGATAATTTAAGAAAATTTATCATTAGTGGGGGCTATATTTTTGGTAACGCTAATAAGGTTTTATGGGAGCCATCTTTGCTTTATCAATATGTAGATAAAACAAAAGAAAGTGCTTTGGATATGAATTTAAAAGCGTATAAAAATTTAGAAATGGGGCAATTATGGGGTGGTTTGTCTTATAGAAAAAGTTTTGATGGAGCCCAATATACCAATGGAAGTGGAACCAATAGCCAGAAATTACAATATCTTACTCCTGTTTTAGGTTTTAATTATGATAGGTTTATGTTTGCTTATACTTATACTCATTTGTTGGGGGATGTACAGTACAGTAATTCAGGATTTCATCAAATAACTTTGGGATACAACTTTTCATGTAGACCTAGAAAATACGATTGTAATTGTCCAGCAATTAACTAATTATAATTTTAAGTATGATAATAAAGTCTGTTAACGGAAAATCACCAATTATACCTGAAGATTGTTATGTGGCTGAAAATGCTACTATTGTAGGTGATGTTACTTTTGGCACTGAATGCAGTGTTTGGTTTAACGCTGTACTTCGTGGCGATGTAAATTCTATTACCATTGGAAATAAAGTGAATATTCAAGACGGAGCAATTGTTCATTGTACCTATCAAAAACACCCTACTGTTATCGGTAATAATGTTTCTATTGGCCATAATGCCATTGTACATGGATGCACTATTCATGACAATGTATTAATAGGCATGGGAGCTATTGTTATGGATAATTGCGTTATTGAGAGCAATTCAATAATAGGAGCAGGATCTGTAATTACACAAAATACAGTTGTAGAATCAGGTACCATTTGGGCTGGCGTTCCAGCTAAGAAAGTGAAGGATATTGACCAGTCTAATTTTGCTGGAGAAATAGAACGCATTTCAAATAATTATGTGATGTATTCGAGTTGGTTCAAAGAGTAAAAGCCAAATTTTAATTGAATTCCAGCTTAGATATTTATTTTTTCGAAAAAGGAATTCTTATAACTTTCACTAATTGGCAACCTTTTATCTGTTATTAATACTTTGTTTTTTTGAATGGACTTTACGTGTTTGATATTAATAATATACGAACGATGAATCCTTGCAAAACCTTTGGAGGATAATAAGTTTTCTAGTTTTATCAAACTTATTAAAGTCAAGGTGTATTTATTGTCAGTAGTATATATTTTGACATAGTCTTTTAGTCCTTCGATAAATAAAATATCAGTAAAATTAATTTTTACATTTTCATATTCCGCTCGTACGAACATAAAATCATGTTCAATTTCTGGAGAATTTATTGTTGGATTTGTTGCAGGAAGACTTTTTGGGGCAAAAGTTTGTTGTGCTCGTAATACCGCTTTTAAAAATCGATTAAAAGGAATTGGCTTTACTAAATAATCTACCGCACCAAGATTAAAACCTTCGACAGCATAATCTGAATAAGCAGTTGTAAATATGATTAATGGTTTTTTTTCGATCGCATTAATAAAATCAATTCCAGAAAAATGTGGCATTTCGATATCCAAAAAGATTAAATCAATTTCGGTTTGATTAATTATCGATATAGCGTCTATTGCATTGGTAAATGTGGTCACCAGTTCGAGTGAATCTACTCTTCCAACAAATTCTACCAATAAATCTACAGCTAATGGCTCGTCGTCTATAATAACACATTTCATATATGCAAAATTTATTTATTAGAAGTCATATATGTTATCGCCTTTATTTATTGATGCTTGTTTGCAATAAACTCGTTGTTAATGGCGATTTCATATTTCCTTATTTATAATATTGGTACAAATGCTGTATTTGTTTATGCCCGAATTTGATCTAATTGTAAAACCAAATTAACGGTATATTTTGAGTCTGTTGATGTTAGTTCCAATTGATGTGTGTTCGGATAAAGCAAAGTAAGTCTATTTTTGATATTAGCCAAGCCTATTCCTGAATTTTCGGGATCTTTCTTATGGTTTGCAATTTGATTTTCTATCCAAAAAGTGAGCGTGTTTTCTACGATTGTTATTACGATTTTCACATAAGCACTTCCTTTATAATCGGTTCCATATTTGAATGCATTTTCAATAAATGAAATCAATAACATGGGTTCTATAAATTTATCTCTAGTATTGCCATGGATGTTTATACTAATATTTTCAATGTTGTTAAGTCTTAGTTTTTGTAATTCAATATAGTTTTTAATGTAATTGATTTCCTTTTCGAGTAAAACAGATTTATTATCGGTTTCATAAAGCATATACCGCATCATTTCGGATAAAGTAACAATGGCATCGGGAACCAAATCAGATTTTTTATGCGCTAATGAATAAATACTATTTAATGAATTAAATAAAAAGTGAGGATTGGTTTGATTTCTTAAATAGTTTAATTCTGTTGCCGTTCTTTGGTTTTCGGTAATCAATTTGTTTTGTTGATCGTCATAAAACTCAGATAATGTTTTGATAATTGTACTAATAGCTACAATTAATAGGTAAAAGACAGCAGGTACAATTTTAAAGAAAAAAGGTTGATCCCTTTTGTAAATTCTATGGTCAGTGTTTTGAAATCTATTAGGCATTCTTGAAAAATCCATGTCGTTTGGACGTCTCATTTCCTTAAATTCCGGAGTAAAAAATTCATGTCTGAAGACCATGAAAATGGTAATCAAAACTAATATAATACCTATATAATATCCATATTTTTTTTGTAGTAAAAAGTAAGTAACCAGATAATTATAGTTGAGGTAAAATATGATTATTCCTGTTATCCATTGGATATAAAAATCGATACCAATGCGTTGTGGACTTTCGTAAAATTGAATTAGAGAGGTGCCAATAAAAAAACACCAAATGATAGTATGAATTAGTATTTTATTGGAGTCACTATTTTTAATTAATACGATGTTCATCTACATTTTTATTTTTAATAAAATTAAATCATTTTTTGTAATTGTTGGCGAATTGTTAGCGTTCAATTTTTTGACAACTAATTGCCCCACAGCCAATGCTTCTTTTTCTGTTTTAAAGCTTTTGGAGTTGCGAATTACGGGTATTATGGTTTGTTTTATAATGATTTTATCGTTGTTGGTAATTTGATATCCCCAACCATCCGTAACTTTTATTGATTGAATTTTTAAGTCTTGTTCTTTTTGACAAATAACAAATAACATTGATCCGATTAAAAATAGAATTAGGCTTAAATTTAAAATATAAGACAAATTCTTCTGGTTTTTTTTCCAGAAGAATTTGTTGTTGGTATTAATTGTCATCGTCATTTTGTTCTTCTTTTGGTTTAAATTCCCATACATCATCAAAATAAGAAGTTCCTGATTTTCCTAACATAACGAATCCTCTTGCTCCGTCTATGGTTATCCCTAGCGCATCAGATCTTCCTGATCCTTCTAATGCTGTTTTGGAAGTCCAAATATCGGTACCAGGGTTGTATTCCCAAATGGTGTTTCCACTTGAACCACAAGCAATATAGCCCAGTCCATTAATTGAAAAACTAGATGCGTTGGCTCTTACGATAGAATAGGTTTCGTGATCACTCTCGTCATCATCTAAATCTCTTTTTCTAGTCCATACATCTGTGTTTGGATCAAAAGCCCAAAAATCAACTTGATTTACACCACTGTTTACTCCAGTTCCTAAATAGGCAATGTTGTTAATTACAAATACTGTAGCATTTCTTCTTTTGTTACCGCTAAAACCATTTACCTGCGTCCAAGTATTATTCGTATCGCTATATTGATAAAAATCTTTTAAATAATTACCATCGTATCCTGTTCCCAAGTAAGCTTTTCCGCCCACTTGAAAACCCACGGCACTATAACGGGCAGTTCCTTCAAAATCTGCTTTTTGTGTCCAAGAATTGGTATCTGGATTGTATTGGTAAAAATCTTTTAATTTGTTAGTTCCATCATAGCCAAGGCCTAGGTAGCCTTTTCCGTTTAATTCAAAACCTGAACTTGAACTCCTGGCAACACCTGTGAAATCTGCTTTTTGTTCCCAATAATCTCCTGTCGAGTTGTATGCCCATAAGTCTTTTAGATATTCATCTCCCGTGTAACCAGTGGCTACATAGGCATACGCGCCTATGACAAAACTTGTTGCGCTGGATCGGGCAGGTCCATCAAATGCTGATTTTTTTACCCAGTTTCCTAGTATTTCCTCATCATCGTCATTACTGCATCCAATAAAAACTAAGCTAATGAGTAATGTGGAAATAAATATCCCTTTTTTAAAATGTTTCATAATGTGTATAGTGTTTATTAAAGTTTGTATTTTATGCTAATAGAAAAAACGTTTCCATTTTTTAGTGATTGATTTATTTCTGATGTGTTATTTTTATCAGAAAACTTAAATTCTTTGTTTGTAGAATATCCTCCTTTGATGCCAACAAACCATGAGGTATCTATATTTCTTTCATATTGTAATGCAGTTTCCATTTGAGAAAAGCCAACCTTAGTTATAGGACTTCCATTGTCAGTGATAATGGGTGGATTTAGGTTGTAATTACTTCCGCTAAAATCATTTGTTAAACTAAAATTATCACGAACACTACTAAAATAGCTTAGTATAGAATTTGGAAAACCAATTTTTAAATAAGTGTCTTTATTGAATTGATGGTTCAATGAGATTGTTGGTAGTATCTGTGGCTTTCCAAAAACGGTCATTCTTTTTATTCCAATATCAATGCTGTTTTTTTTGCTTAGTATTTGATTAATCTCAATTCCTCCTAAAATAGTCACATCAGAAATGCTAATAGTATTCTGAAAATTCACGGTAGGTTCGATGCTAAGATTCAATTTTGTTTTTTCTGTCAATTGATGAAAAAATTGAAAAGCGTTGCCAAAACTATTAAAGTGAGTATTACTATAATTAGAATTATAATTTTCTAATAGATAGGTTTCTATTTCATCCGAAATTGTTGTGCTCTTGTATTTAAAAGTATTGGTCAATTTATTTGAGGTATTGATTTCTTTGAAAAAAAGTATTCCAATTTCTGTTTGTTTTATTGAACCATTATCTATTGGTTCTGTTTTGGTATTAAAATTTATGACACTTCCATTTTGTGCATAAACACTAAATAGTGGTATTAGAATCAATAGTGCTGTATAGTAGTGTATTCTCATTATTTAATTATTGGCTCAAATGTAGTTGTGTAGTCAATTAATAAAAAAGAATATATATGCTTGCCCTTATTTTATAGACAAACGGGTGATTCAATAGGTTGAATCTCGATTTGAAACAGAATAAGAACTTGTAGATTCTTTTTTTGTTTCTATGGATAGATTATGCTAATTGGTATATGTTGTTAGGACTGCTGGAATGTGTGCTTATATATTTGCTTAAAAAATGGAGTATGTATAAGTTTTTGGTTTTAATTTTTGCAGGCTTGCTTATTATTTCCTGCGATTCAGATACTGATGTAGGTGAGTTTGTCGTTGGAGCAGATTATTTAGCTCTTAAAAACAAAGTAATTTCAATAGATACAGTAACAGTTGATGTGTCTACTATAAAATTGGATTCTTTGGTTACTTCAAGTGAAAGCAGAATTCTAGTTGGGAATTATGATGATCCGCTTTTTGGAAAAATAAAATCGGACAGTTATTTTCAAGTTGCTACTTCTACATTTAATCTGTACAACCAAAGTTCAGATACTGAAGCTACAGGTTATGTTTTTGATTCGATAGCAATGATTTTGAGATATGATAACTATTATTATGCTGATACTACAAAGGTTCAGACTTTAAATGTTCATAGAGTATTGAAAAATTTTAAGCCTAATACGAATGATTCTAGTTTTTATAATAGTTCGGCTTTAACGTATGATTATAATAGTTTGGGTACAATCAGTTATAGACCAAAACCAATTGGTAAAGACAGTATCAATATAAAATTGGACAATGTATTTGGAAAGGAGCTTTTTAATAAGTTTAAGAATCATGAAATTGAAAGCTATACAGACTTTACAGATTATTTAAAGGGTTTTGTAATAGAATCATCATCAACCGCTTCTTCTAGTGTAATTGGGTTTAAAATGACTAGTGTGGTTCGTTTGTATTATTCAAAAGGTATTGGTAGTACGAGCGATAATTATTCTATGGATTTTACAATTTCAGATATTAGTAAGCAATTTAATGCTGTTTCGTCGGATAGAGTAGGTACACTAATTCAAGATTTGCCTTTATCCAAAATGAACTTATCCAGTAAGCTTACTTCTAATACAGGCTTTATTCAATCTGGAGCAGGAATAGCTTGTCGGATAGATTTTCCAAATATAAAAGAGTTGAAATACCTCTCAGAAAAAGGTGCAATAGTAGATGCGAAGTTAATTCTGAGGCCTGCCAAAAATTCGTATTCTAAAATGTACCCTTTGCCAGATACGCTAAGTGTTTATGTTGTTGATAAACTAAATCGAATAAAATCAGTATTTGCAGATTCTAATGGTACAACGGAAGTGGCTATATTGACTAATGCAGATGATGAGTTTGGTGAAAATGTGGGTTATCAAATATCATTGGGGGCTTTTTTGCAAAAAGAAATGCTAAAAGAGTCTGATTCGAAAAGTGGCTTACTCTTTACTTTACCCTCTTTATCAAAAATTGTTGGGCGAGTTGCTTTGGGAGACCAAATAAATAAGGACAGTAAATTAAAATTGCAAATTTATTATATAACGTATTAAATGAAAAAATATATTTCGTTTTTGGTTTTAATGTTTTTTTCTTCTTTAGCATCTTATTGTCAAAGTATCGCTACTTCGCCTTATTCGCTTTTTGGATTAGGTAGTTTGTACGAGTCTAATTTTGGAATAACATCAGCATTGGGTGCTGCTGGAATAGCTTTACCTTCGGATGATTTTATCAATAATAAAAATGCTGCTTCTTTGGTAGATATTCCTGCCAATAATTTCTTTTTTGAAGTTGGAGGAACAGGAATTCAATCCTCTTTTCAAAGTAATTTAAAAACGGAAAATAGAAATAATGTTCAGTTTTCTCATTTTGCTTTTGCTTTTCCTATTACCAAAAAATCTGCTTTTAGTGTTGCGATGATGCCTTATTCAAGTTCTTCTTTTAAAGTGTCAGGACTAAAAATCCCAATAATTGATGGGAGTAATGAATATTATTATTTGGATGTCATTGGTACAGGGGGATTGAATAATTTGGATCTGTCATATGCCTATAAATTTGGAAATAAATTATCGTTGGCTTTTTCTGCTTCCGTTCTTTTTGGGAATACAACAGATGAGAGAACGTATTCAATTAGTAATTCGGTTACAAGTATCGATAAGAAAGTTAGCTATACCGGTATTCGACCTATTTTAAGTTCACAATTCAAAATGAGTCCATCGTTAACTTTTGGATTGAATGTAAAATCTCCTGTAGGGGTAAATGCATCCAAAACACAATCAGTTACTGTTATAAACGATTTTGGGACTATGAATTTAGAAACTGATAAAGTATCAGATACAGATGATTTTTATTTGCCTTTGGATATTGGATTTGGGGTGAACAAATCATTTTCGAAGAAATTGAATGTAACTTTTGATTATGAAAAAAGCTTTTGGAGCGCTACTAATCAATCTGACATGTATGGTAGTTTTACGGATCAGGAAAAGTTTTCATTTGGTTTATCATATCTTAAAGCAAAAACATCCAGAAATTATTTTGATAGAATAAAATTTGCAGCGGGTGCTCATTATGATTCTGGTTATTTGATGGTGAGCAATAATAAAATTGATGATAAGAATTTTTCTGTAGGAGTTTCTCTGCCTTTAGATCACTTATCTTCTGCTTTGTTTATTTCGTATACTTATGGAAGTAAAGGGAAAATTACCAATTCATTAATTCAGGAAAATTACCACAAACTGACATTAAATCTTAATCTAGATGGAGTTTGGTTTGTTAGAAGGAAAGAGGAATAAATTAAAACTCTTTTTCTTCGACCTTGTATTTGTTTTCTAAGATTTCTGTTAATACTTTAGGATTAGTATTAGTGTAAAAAATAGATTCTCCTTTTTTGTTATCTGAAAAACCAGTTTTTTCTCTGAGTATATTTTGAGTTTGTCTAGCTACAGCTTCACCAGAATCTATAATGTGAATGTGATCAGGGAGAATTTTTTTTATCTGCGGGATCAAATAAGGATAATGACTGCAGCCCAAAACTAAGTAATCAATATTAGCTTCAATCATTGGGGTAAGATAGGAATAGAGTAATTGAGTCATTTCTAAAGATTCGATTTTACCTTCTTCAATTAACTGAACTAAGCCATAACCTATTTGCTCAATAATTTTGGTGTCTTGGAATTTCTCTGTCGTTTTATTAAAAAGCTCACTGTTTAAGGTTCCTTTTGTGGCCAGTATTCCTATTGTTTGAGTTCTGGAGTTTGTTGCTGCTGGTTTTATCGCAGGTTCTATGCCAATAAATGGTATGTCGTATTTTGCTCTTAATTCCTGAATGGCATTAGTTGTTGCGGTATTACAAGCTACTACAATTAATTTGCACCCCATTTCAATCAATAAATCAGTATTTTTCATGCTTAACGCAATGATTTCTTTTTTTGATTTTTGCCCATAGGGAGCATTTTTACTATCTGCTAAATAAATGGTTTTTTCGTTTGGTAATAATTCATTAATGGCCTTCCAGATAGAAGTTCCTCCAATTCCAGAGTCAAAAACGCCAATAGGATTATTGTTAGTCATGCTTTTAAATTTAAATAGAGTATTGTTTATTGATACTTTATAACTACTGTTGATAGTTGGATTTCCAAGTTTAAATATACTACATTTTATAGCGTAAAAAAAAACTGCTCAGTCTAAAAATTGTTTAGAGAGAGCAGCTTTTTAATTGGTTTTATTAGATTAAAAACCTAGATCTTTTTTTACATCAATAGTAATGTTAGTTCCGTCAGCAAGTAAAAGAGTTGAACTATCAAATACATATTGGAATCCTTTAGCTTTACCAACTTTTTGGATAGAAGCTTTTACTTTTTCCATAATTGGTTTCATGATTTCAGATTCTTTATTTTGTAATTCTTTTTGAGCGTTGTCTCTAAAGTCAACAATTCTTTTTTGCATATCTTGAACTTCTTTAGAACGTTCTTGATTTATAGCTTCTGTAACAGTAGCAGATTCAGCTTCGTATTTTTTTAATTTTGCTTGGTATTCGTCTACCATTTTTTTGTAGTCAGCGTCATAAGTTGTACTCAACGTTTGTAATTGCTTTTGAGCATCTAAAATAGCTGGCATTTTCCCCATAATTTCACTTACATCAACGTGTGCCACTTTAGTTTGAGCGCTTGAAATTTGATTAGCTCCTATAAATAGTATTGCAGCAATTAGTAAAGTTTTGAATTGTTTCATCGTTTTTAAAATGTTTAATAATTAATAGTGTTTGTATTTATTTCGTTTCATTTGTTTTTTTGAGTGCTTCTTTCTCTTGAATTTCTTTTAATCTTTTTTCTTCAAGAGCTTTTTTATTCGCTTCTCTTTCTTCCAGAATTTTTTTCTTTCTTTCTTCTAAAGCTTTTTTTCTTTCTTCTTGAAGATCTGGCTTAACTTCTGGAGTTGCAGTTTTTGCTGTGTCTGTATTTCCAGTTGTTGTTGTAGCATTTTTGTTATCAGTTGCAGTTGTTGGCGTAAAAACGGCACTATTCTTTTTAGCTTCTCTTTCTTCCAGAATTTTTTTCTTTCTTTCCTCTAAAGCTTTTTTTCTTTCTTCCTGAACATTTTGAGCTGCTGTTTTAGCAGTGTCTGTATTTCCAGTTGTTGTGGCATTTGTGTTGTCAGTACTAGCTGGGGCAACAACTGTGCCATTTTTTTTAGCTTCTCTTTCGGCTAATAATTGTTTTCTTTTTTCTTCGTATTTTCTCTTTGTCTCTTCTTGGGCTGCTTTTTTGTCAGCTACTAATTTTTCCCTTGCAGCTTGTTTGTCTAATATTACCTTTTCTCTTGCTGCCAGATCAGGGTTTTCGTCTAAAGCATCTTCTTTTTCTTCTTTTATTTGTTCTTCTTTTAACTGTTTTTTAGTTAATTGTTCTCTTTTTTCAGTTCGATTTAATACTCGAATAACCTGGTCACTAATATCAAATCTTTTTGCAGCAAAAAGAATAGTTAAGTGTGAAGATTTGTCAAATATAAAATCATATTTTTTAGCTTCAGCAATATCTTGAACAGCTGTAAAAACTTGATCTTGTATTGGTTTTACTAAGCCCGCTTTTTGGATTATTAAATCTCCATTTGGACCAAATCTTTTTTGTTGGTAATCTAATTTTTCAGTTTCAAGAAACTTTATTTCGGTTTCTCTTTCTTCTATTAATTCAGCTGTTAATAAAGGTTTTTCGGCTTTTAAAGCTTCAGTTAGTTTGTTTATTTCTAATTTCTTAGCTTCAATTTCTTGTTTCCATTTATTAGCTTTTTGCTCTAATTGTGCTTTAGCCTCGGTATAATTTGGTACATTTTGTAATATGTATTCCATATCAATGTAACCTACTTTGTTTCCTCTGGTTTGAGCATTAATTGTTATTGCAATTAAGAATAAAATTATAAATAAAAATCCTTTTCTCATAATTTTTAATTTTAGAAATTTCAAGCCAAATTTATTTAAAATTGTTGTCCAATTATAAAGTGCGTTTGCCATCCACTTGGTTGTATTGCTCCTGGAACTGCATCATATCCATAACCAAAATCAATTCCTAATAATCCAAAAGCAGGCATAAATACTCTTAATCCAACTCCTGATGAACGAGCTAAATTGAATGGTTGATAATCTGATAATGACGCATAAGATTGTCCTGCTTCTGCAAAAGCTAATGCATAAATAGAGGCTGCTGCTTTTAGAGTAATTGGATAACGTAATTCTAATGAGAATTTGTTATAAATAGTTGCTCCATAAGCATCTCCATTACTATTTGCAGGAGTTAAAGAGCCATTTTCATATCCTCTTAATTGTATGTTTTGTCTTCCGTCTATAGAACTACCTGCCATACCGTCTCCTCCTAAATAGTATCTTTCAAAAGGAATAACTCCTCTATCTTGATTGTAAGCTCCTAAGAATCCGAATTGTACTAAACTGCGTAATACCAGTTTTTTATATAAAGTAGTAAACCAATCTCCAGTAAATTGAACTTTATAGTATTCTAACCATTTGTATTTTTCCTGATCTACTTTTGCAGGGTCGGCTACTGCATCTTGATAATGATCAACTTTGTTTGCAACAGTACCAGATGAAGGCAGTTTGTCCAAGTAATCACCTGAATTTACTACTCTATCATTGCTATCTACATAAGATACTCCAGAATAAATATATTTATATTTTTCTTGATCTCCTAATGTAGCATAATCTATTCCGTTGAAAAGTGAATATGGAAGAGTGAATTCACCAGTTACACTAAATTCAGCTCCATAAGTAGGGAATATTGGATTTACCCCTTTACTGTTACGAGTTAAACCAACGTTGTAAGATAGATTTTTTGAGCTACCATTTGCGAATGTAAATAAACCATAATAGTAATTATGTAAATCGTATTGTTGGAATCTAAGTGACTGTGAAAGGGTGAAAAAATCATCTGGCACAGTTAATCTTTTTGCCAATCCTACTGATAATGATAAAATGTTAATGTATTTAGATTTATCAATTTGTTGTGTCTGATAATTAGAACTGTACTGTTGACTAAATGCAAATGATGTACTAAAAGAAACAGGTTTTTTCCCTCCAAACCAAGGCTCAGAAAAAGATAAACTGTACGTTCTGTAATACGAACTCGCTTGCAAACGTAAAGCTACTTTTTGTCCATCTCCCATTGGAAGTGGATGATAGGCCTCTTTGTTAAACATGTTCTTTGCCGAAAAGTTATTAAAAGATAATCCTAAAGTACCAACGAAACCACCTCCGCCGTATCCTCCTTGAAGCTCTATTTGACTGGCTCCTTTTTCTACAACATTGTATTCAATATCTACTGTACCTGCTCCAGAATCTACATTCTTGAATTTTGGATCTATTTTTTCAGGGTCGAAAAAACCTAATTGACCAATCTCTCTTATGGTTCTTACAAGTTCAGCTTTATTGTATTTTTCTCCTGGTTTTGTTCTTAATTCTCTATAGATAACTTTATCATTGGTTTTGTCATTTCCAACTACTGTGATCTTATTGAAATAAGCAATAGGTCCTTCTGTAATTCGAATTTCAAAATCTATTGTATTATCTGTTGTTTTTGTCTCTACAGCATTAATGTTAGAGAATAGATATCCATTATTTTGGTATAAATTGGTTATGTCATCTCCATCAGGTTTTGACTTGTCGGCAATTCTTTCTTGTAAAAGTACACCGTTGTAGACATCACCCTTGCGGATTCCCAACATGCTTCTTAAACCTTCATCAGAATATACAGTATTCCCAATGAATTTAACGTCTCCAAAATAATATTTAAGTCCTTCTTCAACTTTAATTTTGATGTAAATCGCATTGTTTTTTTCGTTGTAAGCAACAGAGTCACCTACGATTCGGGCATCACGATATCCAATTTTTTTATAGTCACTTACTATTTTTTCTAGGTCTTCTTGGTATTTGTCTTCAATGAATTTTGATCTCTTCAAAAAGTTAATTGAGTTCTTAACTTTTGTGTTTTTCATTGAACTTAGCAGTTTTTTACTCGGGATTTCTTTATTTCCTTCAAAATCAATTTTGTATATTTTGATTTTGTCGCCAACATCTACCTTTACAACCATGTTTACATGATTTATTTCAGTAGTATCTTTAGATGTAATTATGTTGACTTTAGTGTTGAAAAATCCGTCTTTCTTATATTTTTTCTCAATATAATTTTTGGTAGTCGTAATTAAGTTTTCGGTTACAATCTTGCCTTTAGTCAGACCATTATCTTTAATAAAACTTTCGGTTTTACTTTTGGATACTCCAACGAATTTAACTTGACTTATTTTGGGTAATTCTTTAATATTAAGGTCTAGAAAAATACTGTCATTTTCTATTCGATTGATATAAAAAGCAATTTCATCAAAGAGTCCAAGTTTTCCTAATTTTTTTATAGAGCTACTGATTTGTTCGCCAGGAATTGTTATTTCCTGTCCTTTTTCCAAACCGGCAAATGTAACTACAGTTTGTGGATTGAAGCTAATATCTCCAACTACTTTTACATCTCCTAATATGTATTTTTTACCTTGGTCAAATGGTACTCTATCCTGTGCTTTAATTTGGGTGAAAGTTCCTAAAATTATAAAAGTAAGGACTAGTTTTATGCTTCTATTTAACACTAAAAAATTATTTAATTTGTTCGCTTGTTTTTCCAAATCGACGTTCTCTTTTTTGATAACTAATGATAGCCTCATATAAATCTTCTTCTTTAAAATCTGGCCATAACACATCAGTAAAGTATAATTCCGCATAGGCTATTTGCCATAACATGAAGTTACTTATTCTGTGTTCGCCACCAGTTCTTATTAATAAATCTACATCAGGTAAATTGTGCGTGTAAAGATGCTCATTAATAATTGAATCGTCAATACTGTCTATTGAAATTATATTATTTTTAACTTTATTGCTTATTTCTTTTATTAGATGTGTTAATTCTTCTCTGGATCCGTAGCTTAAAGCTAGGGTCAATGTCATTTTAGTGTTTTCTTTGGTTTTTTCAATACAATCAAAAATCACTTTTTGAGCAGCTAAAGGGAGTTTATCTATATTCCCAATAGCATTCATTTTAATGTTATTTTCCAGCATTGATTTAAGCTCCTTTTTTAAGGATCTTATTAAAACTTTCATTAAAGCTTCTACTTCATATTTAGGTCTGTTCCAATTTTCGGTAGAAAAAGTATAAAGCGTTAAGTGTTTAATACCTAAATTAGAGCATTCTTCTATGATTTTTGTCAAAGATTCTGAGCCACTTTCGTGTCCAATTGTTCTAAGAAATCCTTGTTGTTTCGCCCAACGACCGTTTCCATCCATGATGATGGCTAGGTGTTTAGGAACATTGTTTGTATTTATTTTGTCTTTTAACATCTTTATATTAATCTGCGCAGTAACATGGTTTTTTTCCAAAAGTATAAGTCAATGTCATACCTGTGAATACGTACCAATCATTATTATTTATATTTCCAAATTTTGGTAAGCTACTATCGCTAGGATTGCTACCGTCAATATTGTCTGTGAATGTATATCTTGCTCCCGTTTCTAATGCTAAAATGAAACTCCTTGATATATTGGTTTTAACACCTAAAGTTATTGGTATAGCAATAGAGTTTTTTGTGCCATTTTTTTTTGTTTCTCCCGATGTAACATACAGGTTGTCATACATGAAATAACTTAAACCACTGTATACATACGGTGTGAATTTAGGTCTTTCCAGATGCAAATTAAAATCAAAAAAATTAAATTCCAATCCTGCAGATAATTCTTTTATATTATTAGTAAAATGATATCCTCTGTTGTATCGACCTGGTTCTTTAGAATCATGGTCATTTCCTGAAATTTGGGATTGTGTATATGAAAATCTATAAGCATGTCTTGGGCTCTTATTCCATTTGTATAAAATTCCAAAAGCAGCTTTATTTGGATCAATATAAGTTGTTGATCCTGTATCTCCTATGTAATTACTGCCTCCAGCGAAAATACCTATTTCATGAATTTGAGCATGAATGGTACTAAAGGTGAAAAAGCACAAAAATGAAAAGAAAATCTTGCTCATAAATTTTTAAATTGCCTGCAAATATAATAATTATCAATAGGATTCAATACGCAACTAAAGAATACTGTCTTTTTTTAAAAGAAGATTCCTTTTTGCAAAGGAATCTGTATAGTTGTAAACGGTAAAATAACAATAATTCGTATAGTGTAGTTTTATTTAATTTCTTCTGTCTTCACCCCAAAGTAATTTAGTTCTCAGTGTTTTAAGGAATGTTTCTTCTGGGATTTCAACCATATTTAATTCAAAATTGGTTTTTTTAATGCTTAAAATAGAATCATTTTTTACACTTGTAATTCTTGAATCTAAAGAGACTAAATATTGTTCTTCTCTACCTGATACTTTTAATCGGATTTCTGTTGTGTCAGGAACAACCAAAGGTCTAGCGTTTAAATTGTGAGGAGCAATTGGGGTGATAACAAGGCTTTTTACATCTGGAGTTAAAATTGGACCGCCACAACTTAAGGAATATCCAGTAGTCCCTGTTGGAGTTGCAATAATTAAACCATCAGCCCAGTACGAATTTAGAAATTCATCATTTAAATAAGTGTCAATAGTAATCATCGACGTAGTGTCTTTTCTACTTACTGATATTTCATTCAAAGCGAAATTAAGTCCTTCTATAGCTGTGTTTTCGGGAGTACATGTTAAGCTTAATAAGGTTCTTTTTGAAATTTTATATTTTTTGTC
This sequence comes from Flavobacterium sp. WC2509, assembly GCF_052683105.1. Classification (NCBI taxonomy): domain Bacteria; kingdom Pseudomonadati; phylum Bacteroidota; class Flavobacteriia; order Flavobacteriales; family Flavobacteriaceae; genus Flavobacterium; species Flavobacterium sp. WC2509. Next base: position 2,803,399 of record NZ_JBQZFG010000001.1, read on the forward strand.
AATAACAATTTGCATAAATGCCGCAATGTTTTCTTTTTGTACTGTAGCTAAAAATCCAAGTCTACCAGCGTTTATTCCTAATATTGGAATTCCAGAATTTCGTACTAATGTTACGGCTCTTAGCATCGTACCATCGCCACCAATGCTAATAAGCATGTCGAAACTAGAATCTAATTCGTCATGTGCGGAAAACGTCTTGTATTCTTTTTTAATTAGTTTTTTTTCATGCAACATGTTTAGAAAATTGGATTCAATAGCCATTTCTACATTATTATTGTTGAAAAAAGTAAAAATGTCATTTATAATTGGTTCCGTGCTAACCAAATAATATTGGCCGTAAATAGCTACTTTCATTTTTTGATATTTTGTGTTTGTTATTGCAGATTTAATTCTTCTATTCAATAACTACATATTCAAATATTTATCTAAATAATCCGAACGCTCTTTTAAATTATTGATGTAATTATCTTCATCATGTTCTGAAATGATTTCGTAATTATATCTTCTAAAAGTTTGAATGATTTCGTTTAATGATCCACTACTGATTTTAATCGTAACTTCGACGGAGTTTAGATCTGAATTTGAAATAAAAAGTCCTAAAAGTTTACCATTATTACTTTCGACAATTTGTGAAATTTGACTCATGGAGTAATCTAAAATGTTTTTGTTAACTATGATAATCGCTCCTTGTTCTTTTAAAAAAGTGGTTTCATGGAAAAATTTAATGACATCCTCAATTTCGTAATAGCCAATATATTTATTGTTCTCATCTAAAATTGGAACCAAATTAGCATGGTTTTTTGCAAAGACTTCTAAAACGTCTAACCAAATCATATTTGTTCTTGCAAAAAAATGCTCTAAAGTATATCTATAATCGGTGACTTTTTTATCACTGTCAAAAGTTTCAATATCATCGGCTACAATGCTTCCAATAAAAATTCCTTCTTCAGTAATTGGAAAATGAGAAAAAGTTAAATCATCAAAAAAATCTTGAACAGCCCCAATGGTTTCTTGGGTATCAATCGCTTTGTAGTCGTTCGTGATGTAGTCTTTTAAATCTGTCATAAATCGTTAGTCAATAATCGATGCAAAATAATCAAAAATATGCAGAATATGCTACCTTTTACTTTGTATTTTTGTCTTCTCAAAATAATAATACATTCAAATACTATTTGTTTCAATGACAAAACTTAGCGTTAATATAAATAAAATTGCCACTTTGCGTAATGCTCGTGGCGGAAATGTACCAGACTTATTAAAAGTAGCAACTGATATTCAGCAATTTGGAGGGCAGGGAATAACGATTCATCCCCGTCCAGATGAGCGTCACATTCGATATCAAGATGCGCGAGATTTAAAACCGATTGTATATACAGAATATAATATTGAAGGGAATCCACAGCATAATTTTATTGATTTAGTTTTAGAATGCAAGCCAGATCAAGTGACTTTGGTTCCAGATGCTATTGGAGCAATTACTTCATCTGCGGGTTGGGACACTGTTAAAAATCAATCTTATTTGGTTGAAGTTATTCAGGAATTTCAGCGCAACGGAATTAGAACTTCCATTTTTGTGGATCCAATCGCAGAAATGATAGAAGGCGCCAAAAAAACAGGAACGGATAGAATTGAATTGTATACCGAAGCTTTTGCACATCAATATAGTTTAGGAAACGAAAAAGGAATTGATCCGTATGTAAAATCGGCAATTTTGGCTAACGAATTAGGTTTAGGAATTAATGCTGGACACGATTTGAGTTTGGATAATATTCAGTTTTTTAAACAAAATATTCCAGGTTTATTAGAGGTTTCTATTGGTCATGCTTTAATAGCCGAAGCTTTATATCTTGGATTAGATAATGTGGTAAACATGTATTTACAAAAGTTGAAGTAAGAATTAAATTAAATAATTATAACCTAATGAAATTGGGTTATAATTGTTTAATTTCGCACTTTTCTTATTAAAACTATCTGTTGAAATCAATTATTTTTTTTTGTTTCTTTTGCTTTTCAAGTTTGTATTCGCAATCAAAAGTTACCGTAACTGGAAATATAAAATCTTCTGAAAACGAAAATGTAATCGGAGCAAATGTTTCTTTTGATGTAAACAATCAGCACTATTACGTTATTACCGATAGTCTCGGTAATTTTGTCCAAAGAATCTCTTTAGGGCAAGTCAAAATAGCTGTTAATCATTTTGAGTATATTGAAAAAAATGTACATTTTGATTGTTTAAAAGATACAGTAATTTCAATTTTATTAGAAAAAAAAGCTTCTGTTTTAAAAGAAGTTGTAATAGCGAATGACAAAAAAGTAGGTATTACTGCATTATCTGGAGGTAAATTATCTTTTAATTTAAAAGAATTATCGGCTGTACCAACTATACTGGGAACGACAGATATTATTAAAATTTTGCAACTTACTCCAGGTGTTCAAAATTCTGGTGAAGCTAATGGATATTTATATGTAAGAGGAGGAGATCCCGGGCATAATGCCATATTATATAACGGAACTCCCATTTATGGAATGTCTCATTTGTTAGGCATTTTTCCTTTTTACAATACAGACCATATCAAAGAATTTGAATTTGACAAATCTAGTTCTAATTCTAAATATGGTGGACGCTTGAGTTCTACTACTTTATTAATGCCAGATAAAAAAATCCCCCAAAAAATTGCTATTCAAGGGAATGTCGGTATTTTGGCATCACAACTTACTGTCGGAGTTCCTGTGACAGAGAAAACGGGTTTTTATATATCAGGTAGAAAAACATATATTGATGAAATTATTGTTCCATTGATGAATGTTAATTCCAAAAATAATGATATTCAAGACACTAAATATGGATTTTCTGATGGGAATTTGACTTTTTTGTCTCAAATCTCTAAGAACAATCTGCTTTCTGTAGATGCTTTTGTGAGTGCAGATGTTTTTAAAATTAAAGATGCTGATTTTGGGTTAGAATCGAGTTTAAAGTGGAATAATTTTACTGTTTCTCCAACTTTACTAACAACGTTTTCAGATAAATCAAGTATGTCAAATTCAGTCTATTTTAGCCAATATTCTAATGATTTAAATATGGTGCAAGCTGCAATTGAGTTTGGGGTTTCTTCTTATGTTAAAGATTTTGGGTTTAATAATTCTGTTGTTTATTCAATAAAAAATATTCCAACAGAAAGTGGTTTACAATATGTTTACCATAATTTACAGCCTCAAAAAATCGATGTAGAAAATTTATCTGGAGCAAATAATACTTCTCAAAATAGTATAATTAATGCCAATGAAGTAGCTGTTTTTACAACTGTCCGGCCAAAATTAACCAACCATTTAAATGCTGAATTAGGTCTTAGAGTTAATTATTACATATCTGGATCAAAAGCAGATTCTTATTTACATTTTCAACCTCGTATGGTTTTGAATTATTCTGCCAATGATAAATATTCTTTTTACGCAACTTATAATAAACAATATCAGTATTTAAGTTTGATAACAACTTCAAGTGTCGGGATTCCAACAGATTTTTGGTTTGCAAGTTCAAATGGAATAAAGCCGCAATCATCGAATGAATTTTCGATTGGTTCTAATCAGAATTTTTCCAAAAACATAGTTTCATCCTTTGGAGGTTTTTATCGTTGGATGAAAGATCTACTTGAATACCCTTATAGTGTAACTCAATTTAATGAGACTACAACCTTGACAAATGATTTATTGGTCGGAAAAGGAAAGGCGTATGGTTTAGAGATGATGTTGCGAAAAAATAACGGAAAGTTTACAGGTTGGATTAGTTATACTTTGAGTTGGTCTGATAGAAATTTTGACGAACTGAATAATGGAAATACTTATTTTGCAAAATATGATAGACGTCATAATCTTTCATTGGTTGGTATGTACGATTTAAATCAAAAGTGGAATTTTGGGGTTACTCAAATATTTAGTTCTGGTAATCGTTACACTTTGCCAACATCTTGGTATTTTATAAACAATAATCCTGTCAAGCAATATTCGGAATATAATAATGCGACTATGTCAAATTATATCCGCACCGATTTATCTGTAAATTACTTTTTCTTTAGAACTAATAAAAAAGAAAGTGCTCTGAATTTTTCAATTTACAATACTTTTAATCTAAAAAACCCCATATATGTTGTTTTGGATGTTGATGTCAAAAAAGATAAAAACAGCATAATTGTTAAGCCAGATGAGAAATTTTTATATCGAATATTGCCTTCAATAAGTTGGAGATTTAAATTTTAACAAATGAAAAAGTATATTCTATTCCTGTTTGCTTTTATAATGGCTAATTGTTCTAAAGATAATTATAGTGAACAATCTACTTTAGAGTCTAAAATTGTAGTAGAAGGGTGGATTGAAGAGGGTGATTTTGCACAGGTTTTGTTATCAAGCAGTATTCCTGTTACCGACGTTATTGACTCGACAAGTGTTTTAGATCATGTAATACGTTCGGCGAAAATCACGATTTCTGATGGTCAGACGTCTGAGGTTTTAAGAGTGAAAAATGATAAAAACAGAGTGCCTCCGTTCGTGTATTTTGGATCAGTAGTAAAAGGAGTGGAAGGAAAAGAATATTCGTTAAAAATCGAATATCTAAATCGTGTAATTGAAGCAAAAACAACAATACCTAAAAGTGTTTCTCTGATAAGCGCAGAATATATAAAAACGAACCCTGCTGATACAATTGGTTATGTATTTGTAAAATTTGATGATCCAATCAGTGAAAAGAATTTTTATCAGATTGCTACAAAAATTGATAGCGTAGAGCCAGTTTTTGTGCCTGCATTTTATGGCAATTTAGATGATAAAAATTTTAAAGAATCTTCTATTTCGATGCAACTTAATCGAGGAATTTTGCTTTTTCCTAAAGCTGATTATACTCCTTATTTTACCGATGGAGATTTGATACATGTAAAGTTAAGAACTCAAAATAAAGACGCATTAGATTTTTGGAATAGCTGGCAAAATGAAATTGTTAATGCGAAAAATCCAATTTATCCTTCTAACACAAGTTTAAAATCTAATATAAAAGGAGCGCTCGGTATTTGGGCAGGGTATGGTCAGAGTACTATAGTGGTTAAAACACCTGCGAAAAAATAAAGCCGACTTGAAAATATCAAATCGGCTTTAAATAAAATTTTAAAATAGAATTATTTTAGAAGGCATTAATGAAATCTTCAAATTTTGATTGAAATTTTTCAAATCCTGTAGAGAAATATGCTCCCATTTCAACTTCAGTAGCATCGTTGAATTTTAAGTAATAAACTTCATCAAGATACGGTTGTGAAAATGATTCTCCATTACTACTATATGACCAATATTTATATTGAGCATCCCAAACTGGTAAGGTAAAAACATAATCATTTCCTGATTTTTCCGAATGTTGAACAATATCAGCAATTTTAGTTCCGTCTTTTTTAGACACTAAAATTAGCTTCATATTTTTGTTGAAAGTAGCTGCTGCACTTTCTGATTGTTTTTTCTCGTATGCATTCAAAGCTGTATAATATGCTTTAAAATCAGCTTTAGGATCATTATAACTTGGCTGAGTTGGACGGATATTGTTTTTTTCTAAAGCAGCTTCATCAGTTGCGTTAGTAGCAAGATCCATGTTAGCAACAATTGCAAAGTTGTCCATCAATGTTATTAATCCGTTCGCTTTACCTCTATATTGAGCAAGTTCTTCGCCACTTAATAATTTGTCAATATCTGCTGTGCTTCCAGAATTAAACTCAATAAGATTTTTACCATTATTAGAAAATAAAGCTTTAACCGAGCTTTCAGTAGCTTTTTTGCTGCTTATTTCCCAAGAATAGCCATTTAAGCTCATTTTGTATCCAAATTCTTCTGGAGTTGTCCCATTAGCATTAGAATATTTAGCAGTTTGTGAAAAAGTAGCTGCCTGTGTACCGTCAATGGTTAGAGTTGCATCTACTGTTGAAGGTAAAAAGAAATAGTCATTTACCGTAGTATTTGTTTGCCAGTTGGAACTTTCTTCTACAGGAACTTTTACCTCAGAAGAAGTACTTTTAGTAGAGAAAGATGCATTGTTTGTTGTTTGAGTTGCTTTAGCAGGGAAAATAAATGTTAATTCAGTTTTTGACTCAGTTTTAACCCATACTTTTTGAGCATTATTCCAAGTATAAATACCATAAACACCTGAAACATTAATGATGTCTTCTACTTTATTATCATTTTTTCCATTAAAGATATCTACTACGCTAATATCAAGTAAACGGTCTAAGTTTTCTAATGTTTCAATAGCGCTTAGATTTTTTGTTTTGTCTAATTGAACTAACATTTCATTAGCTTCTGCTTCTAGTTTTACTTTTTGTTCGGCAGGAGTTAATTTAGAATAAGGTAGTCCAGTAATGCTAGCAATTTGATCTGCTAAGCTTTCTTCTGAGCTATTATCGCTTGAACATGAGATTGTTAGTTGAGAAACAACTAAAGACATTAAAAGAATTTTTTTAATCATAGTTTAGGTTTTTAATTTATTAAATAAATCAAAGTTTCGATTTTGATTTTTAAAGGCGCAAGGTAGTTTTTTTGTTTCTTTTTAAAAACACAAAATTGTAAACTTTTTTCTAATAATTATAAATCAAAGAAAACTCTGTAGTAATTTTTTATGTTATAGATTGACAGATAAGTTTTTATCTTTACGGCTTTAAATTTATTCAATATGCTTTACTCAAAAATAGAAGGTTCTGGGAAGCCTTTACTTATAATTCACGGTTTTTTAGGAATGTCTGATAATTGGAAATCATTAGGAACTCAATTTGTAGCAGATGGTTTTCAGGTTCATTTATTGGATTTACGAAATCATGGCCGCACTTTTCATTCGGATGATTTTAGTTATGAAATTATGGTTCAGGATGTTTATGATTATTGTCAAGAGAATAGTTTGGAATCGATTGATGTTATTGGTCATTCTATGGGAGGAAAAACTGCGATGCTTTTGGCTGCTACTTATCCGAATCTAGTTGATAAGTTGATAATTGCAGATATTGGACCTAAATTTTACGCTCCTCATCATCAGGATATTTTGGCAGGATTAAATGCTGTAGATTTTTCTAAAAAGCCTAGCAGGAATGATGTTGAAGAAATAATGAAAAATTATATTCCAGATTTTGGTACAAGACAATTTTTGATGAAAAGTTTGTATTGGCTTGAGCCGGGACAATTAGCTTTTCGATTTAATTTGGAGGTTTTTAATAAAAAAATCGAAGAAATTGGTAAGGAATTAGCTGCTGGTTTGGTTTTTGAAAAACCTGTTCTTTTTATTCGAGGTGGAAATTCAAATTATATACTTGATAGCGATTTGGATGCTATTAAAGATCATTTTCCAAGTTTTACAATCGCAACTATTCCAAATGTTGGGCATTGGTTACATGCCGAGAATCCTGTAATGTTCTATGAATTAGCAAGTGATTTTTTAAAATAGAAGAATATAGTGTCAAATTTTTATTATATTTATTGAAATTTTAAAAATGATAATATGGGTTTGATTGTAAGAATAATTGTAACGGCGGGTTTGGTTTTTGGAATTGCTCATTTATTGCCAGGTGTTCATGTTGCTGGTCCTTTTACAGCAATGGTTGTCGCAGTTGTTTTAGGGCTGCTTAATGTTTTTATTAAGCCAGTAATGGTGTTTTTAACCTTGCCTTTTACGATAGTGACTTTAGGATTGTTCTTGTTGGTGATAAATGCTTTAGTAATATTGTTATGCACCAAAATTGTTGGTGGTTTTGTCGTAGATACATTTTGGATAGCTATGCTTTTTAGTGTGATATTGTCTTTATCTCAGTCTGTTGTTTATTCTCTTGTAGGTAAGGACAAATAAATTGCGTTTTTAGCTATAATTTTTCATGTATTCTTTAATAAAGTTAAGATCCTATAACTATTGATTTAAATTTGAAATCATTGCTGACCTCAATGAAAAATGGATAAAATAAATGAATTTTAAAATATTAATTTTTTCAACAGCCTTTTTATAAGGCTGTTTTTTTTGGGTTACACTAAGAATGTTGAGATGGAATATTTTGTAGTTTTGAAAAAAATAAAATTATGTTGAAACTTTCAGAAATTTGGGTGTATCCTGTAAAATCGTTGGGTGGTATTTCGTTAAAAGAAGCTCATGTTACTGATCGTGGTTTAGAATTGGATCGACGTTGGCTGTTAGTTGATGATTATGGTCGGTTTATATCACAAAGAGAGCATCCTGAATTAGCGCTTTTTCGACCAGAAATTTTAGGGGATAATTTAAAAATTACTCACAAAGTACTTTTAGAATCCATTGATATACCACTTCGTCCTGTTTTTGGGAATGACAATGCTAAAACTTTAGTAACCGTTTGGGATGATAGTATTGATGCTTTTGAAGTAAGTCCTGTTATTACGGAATGGTTTACAAAACTGTTGGGATTTTCGGTTCGATTGGTATATATGCCCGAAGAAAGTCATCGGAAACTGGATCCCAAATATGCTATTTTTGGAAATGAAATTACTTCTTTTTCGGATGCATACCCTTTTTTAATTATTGGACAAAGTTCACTGGACGATTTGAATGAGCGTTTGGAAGTAAAAGTTCCTATAAACAGATTTAGACCCAATTTTGTTTTTGTTAATGGAGTAGCTTTTGAAGAAGATTTCTGGAGAGATTTTAGTATTGGAAGTCTTTCGTTTGTTGGAGTAAAACCTTGTGATCGTTGTGTGATGACAACTGTTGATCAGGAAAAGGGGATTATTGCAGGGAAAGATCCATTGAAAACATTAGCGAAATATAGAAATTTCGGCAATAAAGTATTGTTTGGCCAAAATGTAATTGGACTTGAATTAGGACTTGTATCGGTAGGTGATGAAATAAAAATTTTGAGTCATAATAAAAAATAACCGCAAAGAACGCAAGGTTCACAAAACTTTGTGTGCTTTGCTTTTTTTTTCTTTGCGCTCTTTGCGGTAAAATTTAAATTGATCTTTTATAGTATTGTTTGATGTTATGCTTTTTTATTCATTTCATTTTGAACAGCTACTAGTCGTTGTTTTATCACTTTGTATTTTCTCTTGTTTTCTGAAATTTCTCTTTGTTTTTCTGGAATCCAAGAAGTAGGAAACGTTTTTTTGTTCTTTCTGTAATCTTCCAATATGTATCTTGCAGTTGCTTTCCACATGAGTTTAAGATTGTATTGGTTGTTTTCTATAAGGACTGGGTATTCATCAGGGTAATCGGTTCTTAGATTTGCATAAATTTTATTACATTCTTTAATATACTCCTCATTATCAATTACACCATTTTTTTTGTTCTTAAGTAATTCAGTTAGTTCAGGAGCATGTTTTTTAATAAAATCAGTTAATTTAAGATTTGCCTCTTTCCAATTGTTATTATAGGTTTGTAATTCGGGTATGTTATCCCAATAACGTTTTATAATTGTCTTGCTGATGTTTGTTAATGGAATATGGCTAATGTCTCCTTTTTCAATTTTCTCTAAATAATCGTTTACTAAAACATAGTTGGATTCTAATTCGAGTTCTGTTTTTTTAGAATTTAATTCAGCAATAGAATAGGTAGAATAATCAATTTTTTCCATTAAATCTTTGATGACTTCCGATGTTAATTCTTCTTCTTGTGAAAACGGAAAGCCTTCCCATACTACAACTCCTTCAGGATTAATAATGACACAATGTGGAATGTTAGTTATCTCATAAAGGGTTTCTAATCTTTTCTTAGTATCGATAGCACTATAATATTCAATTGTGGGATTTGTTTGTTCTTTAACGTTAGATTTTGATTCATGACTTAGTCCGATTACAATTAAATTATCCTTAAATTCTTTTTGTAATTTATTTAGTTTAGGTATTGCTAGTTTACATGGAGCACACCAAGTGGCCCAAAAATCAATTAGGATAAATTTGCCTGTAATGTTTGGTTCCTCCGATATCCATTGTCCTACAACTAATTTTGGAGCTTGTTGGTTAAGGTATGATTTGGCCCATATTTTTTTCTCTTGAGCAAAAGATAGTATTGGAAAGAATAATGCTAATAAAATTATTTTTTTCATTCGCGTAGGTTTATTTTGGTTGGTTTTTAGTATTGTCAAATGTAAAATAAATTTAAAAAAGTTTTAAGTTTTGTCTCACAAAGTATTGTAATGTTTTATGACGAAATAAAAATTTTGATTCATAATAAAAAATAACCGCAAAGAGCGCAAGGTTCACAAAGCTTAGCGAACCTTACGTTTTTTTCTTAGCGAAATTTACGGTAAAATTTAAATCAATCTTTTTTATGCTGTTCGGTATGATTTTGATTTTTGAGAATCATATTATCACCAATGTTCATTCCGTTTGACATTCCTATCATAAATGCCGTAATAATTAGCATGATTTTCCTTTTTAGCCAATGAGTTGGTTGTTTAGATTTCTCTAAACGTGTTTTGTTATTGTGTTTATACATTTTTTAAATGATAAATGATTAGACATTTTTTATCATCATTATGCATGGAATTGCATAAATGCTTAGAAAAGGAATTTTCTAGGCTATGTATAAATCGGAATCGTGATTACTTGAAGTTATTGTTTTAATCAAAAAAGTACCTTGAGCTTTTATTGCGCTTATGTTTTGATATAATGCAATTCGCAATTTTAGAAATACTCTAGTTTGAAGATTATATAGATCTTGAAACTTTAGGTGCGGAAAAAGAATTGGAGAAACAATTTTTTTAGATAAATGAATCTGATAGAATTGGTATGATTTAGAATCCTTATGACTGAATTTGTTTTCAGTCTTGAGATAGGATACTTGATAATATTCTGCTGAATTTGATTGGGAATCTAAAATGCTGTCATTCACCATCAGGCCAAAAGCCAGAAAGAGTAAAATCAGATGTTTTAAATGTTTTGTCAATTTATTTAATTATGAATGATTTAGGTGTAAATCAGAAAATTTCAGTAATTATCTACAAAGCAAATATAAAAACAATTTTTATACATAATTAAAAGTCCTTTTATATCCCATTATCCTCCTTATACCTCCCACAAATAGGGGTGTAAGGTGCCTAAAAGTAATGGTGTTACACCCTGTTATGGGGAGTAATACTACCCTTAAAAGTGGGTTAGCCCCATCTTTTAAGGGTAGGTACAGGGTGTAAAAAGGCGGGTGTATTGTCCTTTTTGGGGAGTATTACTCCCGCTTTGTAGTGGTATAACACCCTCATATGCCCCCATTATTCGTTTTTTTGGTGAAATAAAAAGGGATTTTTTGTTTTCTTCTACTTTTGTGAGTTTGTATGAAGTATAACTTCACTTTATTTTAAATTGCATTGAGTGAATTTAGTTTGAGGTAAAATGTCCATAACAGAATGAATTATGTTTCATAAGTAGATTGAGAAAAAGTTGTTATTTGTAATTGATTCATAGTTGTCTACGTGTGAAAAGTGTAAAATATTTTGAGAGTTATATAATATTATTGTATGGTAATGGGTATAATTTTATGATGTTAATGGAGTGTTGTAAAACGGTACAATTTTGACTCTTTATGTAAAAAAAAAGTACCTTAGCAAGGAATTTACAACCTACTTATAATATTAACTTAATTGCAAAGGAGATATCGAATGGAAAATTCACAATTAATATATGATGAATCATTAATTCAAAAAAAGGTTCGATTTACATCCATAGGATATACTAAATACCTTAAAGGATTAAAAAAGCCAAATCCCATGTTTCGTGTAGGAAGTGTTTTGGATAGCCTTTCTGTTAAGTCATGGGAAATTGCACCCGGAAATACAACTATTGTTTCAAAGGCGTATTTTCTTAAGGGTCAGTTAGATCGTGTAACAGGTACTGCTTATACCGATGATCCATATACCATGATGCATGGAGGTTATGAAAAAAAACATGAACCAACCCGTGCCTACCAGTTTCAAAATATCTGGATGCTTAATGGTACTATTTATAAAGATTTGCATCAATTTTTATTTCATCCTCGTTCGCAACTTACAACTCGCATGCATTTTTTTCCGCCAATTGTTGTAGATACCGAAATAACTAACGCCTCTATTTATAATTCGTATGACGGAAATGCATTTTTTGGTCTTTGGTTAACGGATGATTGTACTATGTATCCATTGGCTGCATCTGAAGGAGTGCCAGTGACTTCAAACATCTTTACAAGTCCGCATATGCTTGATTATGAGTCTATGTTAGGGATGAATCCAATTCGAACTAATGCCGCATTTATGAAAAATGCAATACTATTTGATGAAGATTGGGGTAACAATAAAAGTAAGCACGAACGATTCTCTATAAATCGAAATAAATTATTGTCTATTTTTCCTGGTACTTCACACCCTGGAGTATTTATTTTACGGCGTGATTCTGGAAAAACACGTATCATGCTAAATGAAATTGAAATTGCCGAACAACTCCGTGATAAATATGGATTTCGAATCGTTGATGTTACCAAGCACAGCGTGGCGGAAATTATTTCTGCTTGTGTAGGTGCGCAAGTTCTTGTCGGTATTGAAGGCAGTCACTTAATGCATGGATTAATGGTGCTTGAGCCAGGAACGTCGGTTTTAACGTTGCAACCTCCAAATCGTTTTTGTGGTGTTATTAAAATTACAACAGATATGGAAAATATAAATTATGGATTTGTAGTAGGTATCCCGAAGGAAGATAGTTTTTATATCGATATGGAAGAAGTTGAAAGAACCATCGAGTTGCTTCCTAAAACTATAATTTACTGATTGATCTCAACCTGTTGATTTTTAGTAAAAAGGGGTTTAGAATTCATTAACTTTAAAAACTTGTTTGGGTTGCAAAAATTTCATAATTTTGCGACCCAATTTTATAATGTAAATTAAAGAAGAAGATGGATATCAAAAGAGTAGCAATAGACGCTGTGAATGAAACAATTGTAATGACAGTTGTTCACATGGATTACAAAGGACAAGTAGCAAAAAGAATAAACGAAAAAATGCCTTTAGCAACTGTAAAAGGTTTTAGAAAAGGTGCTGTGCCTAAAGATCTTGTTGAAAAACAATACGGTAAAGCGATTAAACAAGAAGAAGTAAAAAAAGTTGTTGATTTGGCTTTGGAGCGTTTTGTACAATCTGAAAGATTAAATCTTTTGGGAACTCCACTTCCTAAAGTAAACGAAAACTTCAACTGGGATGCTGAAGAATTAGTTTTCGAATACGAAATTGGTTTAGTGCCAAGTTTTGAATTGGATCTTGAAGCTAAAAATGATATCGTGAAGTATGTTGTTACTGCTGATGATAAATTAATTGACGGTCAAGTTGCACGTATCCAAAAACAATTTGGAAATGCAAATCCTGTAGAAAAAGTTACTGCTGATTCTGATATCGCGGGTACTTTTGTAAATGCAGAAAATGGAATTGATAATCAAACAACTTTCTCTTTAGATGTATTTAAAGATAAAGCTACGGCTGATTTGTTCATTGGTAAAGAAGTTGGAGATGTTGTAACAGTAAATACTAAAGGTTTATTTCAAGACGATCACCAATTAATGGATTACTTGAAAGTAGGTCATGATAATGTACATGATTTAGCAATTGATGTTGATTTCACTATCAGCGCTATCAATGTTTCTGAGCCAGCTGAATTGAACCAAGAATTGTTCGACAAATTATTCGGAGAAGGAAAAGTTGCTTCTTTAGAAGATTTGAAAGCAAAAATTAAAGAAGATGCTGAATCTCAATTCGCTCAACAAGCTGACCAAAAATTATTGGCTGATGTTCAGGAATTTTTGATCGAAAACACAAAATTCGATTTGCCATCTGAATTCTTAATCAAATGGTTGCAAACTGTTGGAGAAAAACAATTAACTCCAGAAGAAGCAATTGTTGAATACGCTAGATCTGAAAAAGGTTTACGTTTCCAATTGATCGAAGGAAAAGCAATGGCTACAAGTGATATCAAAATTACTTTTGAAGATTTGAAATCATTTACAACAAATGCAATCAAACAACAAATGGCTCAATTTGGACAAACAAATCCTACTGACGAAGAAGTTCAAGGAATTGTTGCTAAAGTTTTATCTAACCAAGAAGAAGTAAAAAGACTTTCTGATCAGGTAGTTGCAGCTAAATTATTGGAATTATTCAAAGAAAAAGCAAACCCAACTACTAAAGAAGTTACTTACGAAGAGTTTATTGCAGCTTCTTACGGAGAATAAATTTTAGTATATAAAGTCAAAATTTTAAAAGTCGAAAGTTATAAAAACCGAAAGCTTTTTAAATTTTATGCTTTTATTACTGATATTAAATTATTAAAAAGGTTTATATTTGAGCGTCAGGAAATTTTTTTTGACGCTCTTTTGTTTGAATTTACCCTGAATTATTTTTAGGAGCTATTCCAGCTATACGTTTCAAGTTTTTTCATTGCTGCCTTTTTTTGTAAGGCAAAAAAAGAGCTTCCGCTGGTCGCTTTTTTTTACCAACAAAAAATAGGTATCCATTTCAAAAACTTTTCACTACTATCTGGGCTAAAAAAGAAGACATATTGACATCATTTGTAAATGAGGTATGGTCTTTGTATAATTCTTTCAAACTTTTAAACTTTAAACCTTAAACTATTTTATAATATGGACTACGGAAAAGAATTCAAAAAATTTGCGATTAAAGGTCAAGGAGTAAATGCGATGTACTATGATAAAATAGTATCGGCAATGAACCCAAAAGGAATGACTCCCTATATAATTGAAGAACGTCAATTGAATATTTCTCAATTGGATGTTTTTTCAAGATTAATGATGGACAGAATCATTTTCTTAGGAACAGGAATTGATGATCAAATTGCAAATATCGTTCAGGCTCAATTGTTATTCTTAGAAAGTGCTGATGCTTCCAAAGACATTCAGATTTATTTGAATTCACCTGGAGGAAGTGTTTATGCAGGTTTAGGAATTTATGATACGATGCAATACATCAAACCGGATGTTGCTACAATTTGTACTGGAATGGCCGCTTCTATGGGAGCAGTTCTTTTATGTGCTGGTGCAGCAGGAAAACGTTCTGCTTTGCCACATTCAAGAGTAATGATTCACCAACCATCAGGAGGAGCACAAGGAGTTGCAACTGATATGGAAATCAACTTACGTGAAATGTTGAAATTGAAAGATGAATTATATCATATCATTTCACAGCATTCAGGTCAAACTTTTGATAGAGTACACAAAGACAGCGAGCGCGATTACTGGATGATTGCAGACGAAGCCAAAGAATACGGAATGATTGATGAGGTTTTAAGAAGAGGATAAATAGTTATTGGTTGACAGTTGATAGTTGTTGGGCACAAGCCATCAACTATCAACCATCAACTATCAACCAAAAATAGAATGGCAAAACAAGTATTACAATGTTCTTTCTGCGGAAGAAAGAAACCGGAAACTAATTTATTGATTGCAGGAATCGATGCTCACATTTGTGATAAATGCATCGAACAAGCGCATGGAATTGTTCTGGAAGAATTAAAAACAAATAAAGGATCTAAACTAATTGGTGATTTAATTTTAAAGAAACCAAAAGAAATTAGAGCTTTCCTTGATCAATATGTAATTGGACAGGAGCAAACCAAAAAAGTAATGTCTGTTGCGGTTTACAATCACTACAAACGTTTGATGCAACAGCAATTGGACGATGAAGTGGAGATTGAAAAAAGTAATATTATTATGGTAGGACAAACTGGTACAGGAAAAACTTTGGTAGCCAAAACGATTGCTAAAATGTTAGATGTGCCACTTGCTATTGTCGATGCAACTGTACTTACTGAAGCAGGTTATGTGGGAGAAGATGTTGAAAGTATTTTGACTCGTCTTTTACAAGCAGCCGATTATGATGTTGCTAAAGCAGAAAGAGGAATTGTTTTTATTGATGAAATTGATAAAATTGCCCGTAAGAGCGACAATCCTTCAATTACTCGTGATGTGTCAGGAGAAGGAGTGCAACAGGCTTTGTTGAAATTATTGGAAGGAACTGTAGTGAATGTGCCACCAAAAGGAGGACGTAAACATCCAGACCAAAAATTTGTTGAGGTAAATACTCAGAATATTTTGTTTATTGCCGGTGGTGCTTTTGATGGAGTGGAGCGTATTATTTCAAAACGTTTGAACCGTCAGGCTGTGGGTTATTCTACTTCTAAAAATGTAGATAATATTGATAAAGACAATTTGTTGCAATATATTATCCCAAAAGACATCAAAGATTTTGGTTTGATTCCTGAAATTATTGGTCGTTTGCCTGTTTTAACGCACATGGACCCATTAGACAGAGAAACGTTGCGTGCTATTTTGACTAAGCCTAAGAATGCTTTAATCAAGCAGTATCAAAAGTTGTTTTTGATGGATGAGGTAGATTTTACCATTACTGATGAAGCATTGGATTTTATTGTAGAAAAAGCCTTGGAATACAAATTAGGTGCTCGTGGATTGCGTTCGTTGTGCGAAGCTATCCTTACTGATGCAATGTATGAATTGCCAAGTTCTGATGATAAAAAATTAGAAATTGATGTGGAATACGCCAAAGAAACATTGAACAAAAATTTATTGAAACGTTTGGAGATTGCTTCTTAAGTTTTAATAATTAAAGAAATATTGCTGAAACCTGCTCTGTATATAGAGCAGGTTTTTTTGTGATTAAAAAAGAGTTTTGTTTTAGATTATTTGTAATTTTATAAGAAAATAATTTGCTTATGTTAACAGTTAAATGCATCGTAGAAGCTCCTCTTGAAGAAGTTTGGAAATTATGGACTACTCCAGCTCATATTATGAAATGGAATAATGCCTCAGAGGATTGGCATACTCCTTATGCTGAAAATGATTTAAGAGTGGGTGGGAAATTCAAATCTACTATGGCTTCTAAAGATGGAACCATGAGTTTCGATTTTGAAGGAGAATATACGAAAGTTGAAGATCATTCATTGATAGAGTATAAATTGGGTGATGATCGAAAAGTAGATGTTTACTTTATTGGTCTGGAGGATGGTGTAGAAATTATTGAAAGTTTCGATCCTGAAAATGAAAATTCTGAAGAAATGCAACGCGAAGGATGGCAAGCTATTTTGGATAATTTCAAAAAATATGCAGAATGTCTTTAAATATAAAAAACAATAGTGATGGTAAAACAAATATGGCTTAATTTACCAGTAAAAGATGTGGGAAAAGCGAAAGCCTTTTTTGCTAAAATTGGTTTTGCCTTCAACGTAGAACATGAAACTGATTCATCAGCATGTATGTTTGTTGGAGTTAGTGATTTTGTCATCATGCTTTTTGAAGAAAAGATGTTTGAGGGCTTTGTTCAAAGTAAAGTGTCAGATACGCAAATCGGATCTGAGGTATTGATTTCAATTGATGCCCAAAGTGTTCAAGAAGTTGATGAATTTGCTGCTAAAGTACGGGAAGCAGGTGGTAATGTTTTTTCTGAACCTGCCGAAAATCAAGGTTGGATGTATGGATGCGGTTTTGCTGATTTGGACGGACATCGTTGGAATGTTTTGTACATGGATTTAAGTAAATTACCTAAACAATAATGATGAAAACTTTAGAATTTAATTAGCAGTAATACTTCCAAAAAAAACAGAGAATACTTAGAACCTTAGTAACTAATTAAAAAAAAAAACTTAAAAAATTATGGCAGCAGTTAATCCGTATTTAATTTTTAATGGAAATTGCGAAGAAGCATTTCTATTTTATAAATCTGTTTTTGGTGGAGAATTTCCATATATCGGAAAATTTAAAGATATGCCTATCGACGAGAATAGTGCAAAATTATCAGATGCTGATGCGAACAGAGTCATGCACGTGAGTTTGCCTATTGGAAATACCATTTTGATGGGAAGTGATAGTAATGAATCAAGTGGAGATGTAGCTTTTGGTTCCAATGTTTCCATTTCGATTAATACAGAAAGCACCGATGAAGCCGATAGAATTTTCAACGGACTTTCTGCGGGAGGAAATCCTTTCATGCCAATGAATAAAACCTTTTGGGGAGCTTATTTTGGAATGTTTGTAGACAAATTCGGGATTCATTGGATGGTTAATTTTGATGAAAATCCTGCTAAATAAAACGCTTCAAACATGAAAGTGCTTAAATTTATAGGGATAGGAATAGTTGGAATTATTGCTTTGCTTTTAATAATTGCATTAATTGTTCCAAAAGATTATACGATATCTGTTTCTACTACAATCGATAAACCACAAAAAGTGGTTTTTGATTATGTGAAAATGATTAAAAATCAAGAGAATTACAGCGTTTGGGTAATGAAAGATCCAAAAGTAAAAATTGAATATACTGGAGTTGATGGAACTGTAGGTTCTAAATCATCTTGGGTAAGTGAAGATGATAATGTGGGTGTAGGTTCACAACAAATTACAAAAATAACACCCAATAGAATTGATGTAGATATTCATTTTGAAAAACCGATGAAAGGTGATGATTCAGCAGCCACAATAGTTGAAGCAATTTCTGAAAATCAAACAAAAATCACTAACGAATTCTACGGACATGCTGATTATCCTATGAATTTAATGTCTTTAGCTTTTAAAGATTTTATTAAAAAAGACCAAGCTCAAAATTTAGCTAACGTGAAAAAGATTTTGGAAAGTCAACCTTAATATTTGAAGATTAACATAAAATAAAGAACCGTTCTTTTAGTTTTTAATCAAGTTTTGCAACTCCTTTAATTGTTCGAGATAATCTCTTTTGTTGGATAATCTTGGGATTTTGTGCTGACCTCCGAGTTTATCACATTCCTTAAGCCAATCATAAAACAATCGTTCTCTGGCTACATTTATTTTTAGAGGATTAAGGGTCATATTGTTGTAACGCTTGGCTTCGTAATCGGAGTTCAAGGATTGTAAAGTCTCATCCAATATTTTTTGAAAAGTAGCAATATCTTCTGGCTCTTTTTTAAATTCGATCATCCATTCATGACTTCCTTTTTCTTTGCCTTTCATGAAAATGGGAGCAACAGTATAGTCAACTACTTCAGTTTGAGTTATTTTACAAGCTTTGGCGATAGCCTGATCAGTATTTTCGACCATTAATTCTTCTCCAAAAACATTAATATGATGTTTGGTGCGCCCCGTTACTCGAATACGATACGGATTTAAAGAAGTAAATCGGACGGTATCGCCTATTAAATAACGCCATAAACCTCCATTAGTCGTAATGACCATTGCATAATTTTTGAATAATTGAACATCCGATAATCGAATCGCTTTTTGATCTGGTGTTCCAAAAGTATCCATCGGAATAAATTCATAAAAAATTCCATAATCCAGCATTAACAGCAAATCACTTGAGTTATTCAAGTCCTGAATAGCAAAAAAGCCTTCAGAAGCGTTGTAAATTTCATAGTATTTGAATCCGTTTTGCGGAAGTATTTTTTGGTATTGTTCTCGATAAGGGTCAAAACTTACACCTCCATGGAAGTATACTTCCAAGTTGGGCCAAACCTCCATTAGGTTTGTTTTTCCTGTTTCTTCGAGGACTTTATTCATAAGTACAAGCATCCAGGAAGGGACACCTGCAAAGCTCGTTACATTTTCATTTATAGTTTCTTTGATGATAGCACTCATTTTGGTTTCCCATTCACTCATCAAAGAAATTTTACTGCTTGGCGTACTGCTAAATTCTGCCCAAATTGGCATGTTCTCAATCAAAATTGCCGATAAGTCACCAAAAAAAGTATTGTTATTTTCATAAATCTGCGAGCTGCCTCCCAAGCGCAAACTTTTACCCACAAACATTTCAGATTCCTCATTATTATTCAAATACAAACACAATAAATCTTTACTCCCTTTGTAATGGCAATCTTCAAGTGCTTCGCTGCTTACAGGTATAAATTTACTTTTAGCGTTAGTGGTACCGCTAGATTTGGCAAACCATTTTACGGGTGTGCTCCAAAGTACATTTTGTTCTCCTTGACGTGTACGTTCTATTAAAGGTTCCAGATCCTCGTAGGTAGAAATTGGAATTCTTTCTGTAAAGGTTTTGTATGATTTTATCGAGGCATAATCATATTGTTTACCATAAACCGTTTCTTCAGAGGAACGGAGTAAATTCATCAGCAATTCTTCCTGAACTTCATTAGGATACTTTAGGAAAAGCTCAATCTGGTGAATTCTTTGTTTCAAGAACCAAGAAGCGATAGAATTTATAATTGCTAAAGGCATGGAGATCTAGGATTTTAGATTAACGATTTTAGATTTCTGATTTTTTTCCTAAGTAGAAAAAGATAGAAATTTAAGATTTGAATATCGATGGACAAATGCTAACTTTGCTCTTGTACCAAAAATAGTGTTTTTTTGTAAAAAACAATTCTATTTGTCATAAAGATTATGACTTAGATTTGGGATTCTAAAAATTTTGAATTCTAGAATCGGTACTTAAAATCTAAAATCGTTAATCTACAATCAAAAATTTCAATGACATACCAAGGAGTACTTTCTAAAATGCAAACCGAATTTGGAAATCCTATCCAATATTACCTGGTTTTCGAAAACAGT
Organism: Flavobacterium sp. WC2509; assembly: GCF_052683105.1. NCBI lineage: Bacteria > Pseudomonadati > Bacteroidota > Flavobacteriia > Flavobacteriales > Flavobacteriaceae > Flavobacterium > Flavobacterium sp. WC2509. The sequence continues at coordinate 2,823,935 of NZ_JBQZFG010000001.1, forward strand.
TTTTTGAATATGAATCAGCTATTAAACAAAGAACTGGAAATTAATTTTGAAGGATATCAATGTTTGAATTGCGGTAAAAAGAAAAAGATATTTCGTCAAGGATTCTGTTACGACTGTTTCTATTCGAGCCCAGCGGTAGGCGATTGGATTATGAAACCAGAGTTAAGTACGGCTCATCTTGGTATTGCAGATAGAGATTTAGACTACGAAAAAAAAGTACAATTACAACCTCATATCGTTTATTTGGCTTTGTCGAGTGAGGTCAAAGTAGGGGTGACCCGCAAAACGCAAATGCCTACGCGATGGATTGATCAGGGGGCAACTCAGGCGATATCTATTGTCGAAGTACCCAACCGTTATTTAGCAGGAATTACCGAGGTAGCGCTTAAAAATCATTATGCTGATAAAACCAATTGGCGTAAAATGCTTCAAAACGATGTTGTGCCTATTGATTTAATTGCCGAGAAATTAAAAGTAGAAACTCTCATTCCAACCGAAGTTCAGGAATTTTATCATTTGGATAAAAACGACCTGTACGAAATGCATTTTCCGGTTTTGAGTTATCCCAAAAAAATAGCCAGTTTAAGTCTGGATAAAACACCTCATTTCAGAGGAAAATTAACTGGGATCAAAGGGCAATATCTTATTTTTGAAGATGGTACAGTTTTCAATATTAGAAGTTTTGAGGGGTATGTAGTGTCAATTGATGTTTAAAATAAGTTGTAATTAGGCTAGTTTTTTAGTTATTCATTATCATTTATTACATAATTCTGGATAATTAATGGAGTTAAAAATTACTATTAAAGACATTTTCGGGTATTTATATTTTGCGATTGATGAAACAGATAATTTCCATAACTTAGTATTTTTCTTGTATGAAATCTGTATTCATGAAATAATGAATAAACAAAAGATAAAAGTTATGGAAGGTTCAAAAAATAAAACAGAATATGCAATCCCTAAAGTAACAGGAATTGGCGGAATTTTCTTTTTTTCAGACAATCCGGCTGAAACCAGAGAATGGTATGCTAAAAACTTAGGTCTTGATGTCAATGAATGGGGTTCTACTTTTGAATCCAGAAATATTGATAATCCTGACGAAGTAAATCAACTGCAATGGAGTCCCTTTAAAAAGGGGAGTGATTACTTCGTACCATCTAAAAAAGAATTTATGATTAATTACAGAGTTCAGAATATTGAAGAGCTTGTAAAAAATCTTAAAGAAAACGGAGTAACTATTCTCGATGATATGGAAACATTTGTATATGGAAAATTTATACACATTATGGATTCCGAAGGAAACAAAATTGAGCTTTGGGAACCAATTGATGAAGGTTTAACAGCAACAGAAGAGGAAGATAATTAGGGGGAATAAATCGAACTATTGTTAAATTTAAAAGCCGTTTCAATTTATTAGGAAACGGCTTTTGGCTTAAACAATTTATGGTGCAGCAGGTTCTGCTGGTTTTTTCTTCTTGAATAAACCATTCAATAAATCGCCTGCTTTCTTCTTAATATCTTCTTTTTGGGCATTGGTTTTAGTTGTGTCAGTATCTGTTTTTTTATTGGTGTTTAGAAATTTGTCCAATTCTAAACCTCCTTTTTTAAGCAGTTTATCCGATTGCTGTTTGGCCAATTGCATGGTCAAATTAGTCATCACCGTTTTCATATCTGTGGAGATTTTCGGATTGCTAAAGTTACCCGTCATCAAAGCAGTTACTGGAATATTGTCAAATTTAGCAGCATCAGCAGGAGACATTTTCGCGATAAAAGCATTGGCTTCTTTACCTAAATATTTGGCAGGAACATTGAATTTAATGTTGTAATCCATGCTTTGATCAAAACCATGCGTTCCGCCAATTGTGGCTTTTATATCCTGATACTTGATGTCAAATGGTTTTACATTAACTTTACCATCTTTAAAAGTTAAATAGGTTTTGATGTCGTTGAGGTTTACTTTATCTAAATTGACAAATTTTATATTAGAAGTCAACGCTTTCAACAATGTCGAATTGTTCGAATTTATAGTTGTAGAAAGTAATTGCCCAATCAAATCACCAGAAATTGTTTTTAAATCAGGGGTCATTTCAGTAGCATCCAGATTTCCGTTCAATTTGATAGTAGTATTTATTTTTCCATTTACAACACCAGCAATCGGTGCTATTTTCTTCAACATATCTAATTGAGTAAAACTTTGTTGAATATCAACTTGGTTCAAATTAAGATTCATGTCAAAAATTGGTGTTTTCCCTTTGGTAGAAATTGATCCGCTGGCCCCAATATTACCCCCAAAAATGGATGTTTTTACATTTTCTAAGGTTGCTTTTTCGTCTTTGATGATCATTTTCCCCGAAACAGCTTTCAATGTTAGGTTGTCGTAAAGAACTGTATTGGCTTTTGCGGTAAGCGTACAATTTAAGAAAGCAGGGATTTTTAAGGGTTCGGATTTCGAAGTTTTTGCTGGTGCTTTAGTTTCTGTAGTTCCTGTAGTGGCTGGAGCAGTGCTGGTTGTCATGAAATCACTAACAACTAGTTGATTAGAAGACATGTTGAAATTCCCTTTTAACTCTTGTTTTCTAAACAAAAAGCCATAAAAATTATCTAAAACTCCCGTTACACTAAGGTCGCTTTTTCCAGTTTTGGCATTAAATTGTTTTAGGTTCACCTGACTTGGATTAAATTGTACCAAGGCATTACTTATGGTCATGTTTTTACCGTTTCCATCATCATAATTAAATCCTGTTAAACCAATAGTTCCCGCATTATTAATGTTTTGATATTGACTTTTTTCGACTGAAGCCATATCAAATTTGGTGGTAACATTTGCTTTTAAAATCCCGGTAAGTGGTTTGCTAAGTTTTATAGGATATGCTTTAGAAAGATTGGCTAAGTTGATTGTTCCTTTCAAAGCGGCATCAACCAATGCGTTAGTGCTTATGTTTTTTATATTGGCTTTGGCATCAAAAACGTCTTGATCTATTCTAAAAGAAAGTTTGTCCAGATTGACATAAGTATCATTCATGATTCCCGTTTCATTTATTATTTTTGTATCAATCACAATACTTTGAACGGATTTTGGTAAGTTCGGATATTGAAAAGATCCATTATTGGAAGCAATGGCAATGTTGAATTTTGGAATGGTAGTGTCCGTAAGCATCCCTTTTGCAAAACCATTAACTGTAAAATCTCCAGTAGTTTTTACACCTTCTAAACTCGAAGAATAGGCAGCAGGAATCAATCCCAAGAAATTCTTGAATGAGGAAGTCGGTGTTTTGAATTTCAAATCATAGATTTGTCCAGTATCTACCATTTGTATAAAACCGTCAAATTCTAACGGCAATTGATTGATTAAAGCTTTGTTTTCTTTAAATGTGTATTTGCTTTTCTCTAAATCAATCCCAAGAACCGCATCTAGTGACAAAGCAACATTTTTCATGTAATTGATTTTCCCCATATCAAATGAAACTTTAGCAGTCGATTTGGTATCTAAATCTAGTTTTGAACCACTAAAATCCCCTGTTCCTTCGTGATTTAAACTGTCAATAATCATTTTCATTTGCGATGCTTCATCAAAGTATTGGAACTTGAAATTCTCAATTTGATACTTCTGAATTTTCAATGATAATGGCTTGCTTTTGGTGTCATTCTCTTTAGGATTGTTGTCTTTTAAAGCAATATCGAAATTTCCAATTCCATCTTTGTTGAATATAATATTGATAAAACCATTTTTTGAAGTGATTCCTTCAATTTCCATGGCTTCCTCTTTGCCTTTAAATAATTCCTTTATAGACATTTTTAAATTCAATTCGCCCAAAGAAACTAAAGTGTCCCCTTCAAATGGAGCTTTGTTGATAATCAATAACCGGTCTAGAGTTACAGTAGCTTTTGGAAAATTTTTGAATAAACTTAAGTCAGCATCGGTAAAAGAAACTTTGGCATCCACTTTTTCGTTGATAGCCTCGGTAATTTTTGCCTTTATTTGATCTTTAAAGAAATAAGGGATTGCAAATAGGGAAGCAGCAAGTACAACTAATACAATTCCAACGATTTTTAAAATTTTCTTTAGCATATGGATTCGGTAATTTGGGTTACTATTTACAAAAATAAGGGTTTATTAATTAGTTAGTAGGTAAAATTTTCATAAGAAGATAATATTTGTTTTTTCATCGGAATATGGTATCGCCATTCTTTAGTTTTATTTTATGATTTTGGAATCATGGCGATTTCATAAAAAGAAACCCTTTCAGTTTAAAACGGAAAGGGTTTGAGTTTTATTATTTTAAAAAAATTATTGTATTGAAATTTCAAAAGGCATTCTGGTTTGGATTCCTTTTTGAAGTTGCATTTTTTTAATTTGTTGTAATATAAAATAGTTTTGCTCTCCAATTTCCTCTTTGATTAAAGCTTCTTTTGATTTTGCAAAAGGAAGTTTTGCTAATATATCTGAAAAATCTTTTTCGTATTCTGGGAAGTTTTGAGTTGAGTAATCTTTGATTTTTGCTAATGATGCGGCTTCATTAATGGCGTCATTTAAATTTCCAATTTTATCTACCAAACCAATTTTTTTCGCTTCCGTACCTGTCCAAACGCGACCTTGTGCAATTGAATCTACTTGTGCAAAAGTCATTTTTCTTCCTTCGGCAACGTGTGTTACAAATGTTCTATAAACTCTTTCAATTCCTTCGAGAGTTACACTTTTAAATTTTTCATTTAAAGGTACAAACGGACTGTATTTGGCATTTTCATTTGTTGTTACTTGTTCTGTATTAATTCCAATTTTGGTAGATAATTGACTAAAATTTGGTAAAACTCCAAAAACCCCAATAGAACCTGTTATGGTATTTTTTTCGGCAAAAATGGTATTGGCATTGCATGAAATATAATATCCTCCAGAGGCAGCATAATTCCCCATAGAAACTACAACTGGTTTTACTTTTTTAGTCAGTTCAATTTCTCTCCAAATTAAATCAGATGTCAAGGCGCTACCACCTGGGCTATCTACACGAAGTACAACAGCTTTTATATCTTTATTTTTTCTAGCCTCTTGAAAAGAACGACGCATAGAACCTTCACCAATTACATTAACATCTCCTTCACCGCTTTGGATTTCGCCTTGCGCATAGATTACGGCAATTTGATTGTCATTTTCAGAAGTTATAGCAGTAGTGACTACTTTTTGAGTGTAATCAGATATCGAAATTTTGTTGTAATCTTCGTCTTTTGCTACTTTCAATGCATTTTTGATTGCGTCATGGTACACATCTTCATAAGCAACAATATCAATAAGTTTGTTAGCTTTTGCCATTTCTGGAGTTCGCGCTAATAAACCAGTTGCTATTTCGTTTAATCGTGCGACAGGGATATGACGACTTGTTGAGATATCCTGCAATACTGAACTCCAAACCGAGTTTAATAATGCAGTTGTTTGTTCTCTATTAGCATCACTCATTTTGTTTTCAATGAAAGGTTCAACGGCACTTTTGTATTTTCCGTGACGGATAACTTCCATTTTTACTCCTGATTTTTCTTGTAAATCTTTAAAGAACATTATTTCAGTTGATAATCCTTTAAAATCAAGATCTCCAGATGGATTCAAATAAATGGTATTGGCAACAGAGTTCAAATAATAATCTTTCTGCGTATATTCATTGGCGTATGCCATAACAAACTTTCCTGATTTTTTAAAATCTTCGAGAGCTTCTCTAAGTTCTTTGCTTTGTGCTAGTCCCAATGATGAATTTTGGTTCAAAATAGAAATTCCTTTGATATCATTATCTGTTTTTGCTATAGCAATTGAGTTGATAACATCAGTAAGTCCTATGTTTTTTTTCTCTGAAAAAATATCAATCCAAGGGTCTTTGTATTTTCCAGCATAATCATCGGATATGTCATCTAATTTCAATTCGATAACCGAATTGTTTTTGAGTTCAATTTTTCCTTCTTCGCCTCCGAAAATTGCTCCAATAAGCAGTATTCCAAAGAAAAATAACATGCAAAAAACAAAAATACCAATAATGGTAGCCATTACGTTTCCTAAAAATTTCATATATTATATTTTCTTTATAAGTATCAAGAAGTGTTAATTTGTTACAGTCGCTAATAAAAATAAAATGCAACAGAGTGACCAAATATAATGTTATTCTAAAATTCTTTCACTTAATTTGCGCTTAATATGGAATTACAGTATCAAGTCATTTTATCTCTAGGAAGTAATCAAGGCAATCGTTTGACAAACATCGAATTGTGCTTGGAACTGATTCATCAGGAAATTGGGACTATTATAAAAGTGTCCAATTTATATGAAACACCTTCTTGGGGTTTTGAAAGTGAGGCATTCTATAATTGTGCCTTGGTTTTGCATACCACTAAAGATGCTGAGCAAATTTTGAAACAAGTTTTGCTGGTTGAAAAAAAACTGGGACGCATTCGTAATGAAAATTCTGGTTATCAATCTAGAATTATTGATATCGATTTGATTGCTTTTGATTCTGAAATCATTCATGTTGAGCATCTTCAAATTCCTCATCCGTTGATGCAAAATCGAAAATTTGTCTTGTTGCCTTTTCAGGATCTAAATTTAGATTGGATGCATCCAATTTTGAAAAAAACAATTCCAGAATTGCTTCAAATAACACCCGATGACAGTGTTTGTGAAGTAGTTCAGAAATTAGCAAATCCTTTGAATTCTATTCGCTTAAATCAGTATAATTATATTGCTATTGAAGGAAATATTGGCGCAGGAAAATCTACTTTGGCACTAAAGATGGCTCAGGATTTTAATGCTAAAACGGTTTTGGAACGTTTTGCCGATAATCCCTTTTTGCCCAAATTCTACGAAGATCAAAGTCGATATGCTTTCTCTTTAGAAATGTCTTTTTTGGCAGACAGATATCAGCAGTTATCAGATGATTTGTCGCAATTTGATTTGTTTAAAGATTTTATTATTGCCGATTATCATATCTTTAAATCGCTGTTATTTTCTAAAATTACTTTGGAAGTTGATGAGTTTAGATTGTATCGTACTCTTTTTGATATTATTTATAAGGAAATGCCAAAGCCTGATTTGTATATTTACCTCTATCAAAATACAGGTCGTTTATTGCAAAATATAAAAAACCGTGGCAGAAGTTACGAGCAAGATATTACTGCTGAATATTTAGAAAAAATAAATAAAGGCTACTTAGAATATATCAAAACTCAAACTGATTTAAATGTTTTGGTTATTGATGTTTCCGATCGTGATTTTGTAAATAATCAGGAAGATTATCTTTTTGTATTAAATAAAATTCAGGAAAAAAGCATTTTGTAATATTATCTCTTCAACGAAAAATGTCCTTTTACTTCTGGACTTTCTTTATCTACTTTTAATACATACCAATAATCGGATGCGGGTAATATTTTTTGGTTAAATGTGCCATTCCAACTAGTATTAAAACTATTAAGTTGCGTTATTAATTTTCCGTAACGGTCAAAAATATTGATTTCGGCTAAGGGATAGTTTTCTATGCCTTTTACTCTCCAAACATCATTATATCCATCATTATTTGGAGTAAAAAATTTCGGGACAACAATAACTATAAATGTTTTTTGGTCGCTGCTACATAAATTTATTTCTCGAACATAGGCAGTTTGTAGTCCAATTGGAGTATTTATAAATACGTTAGAACTTTGAAAATTAATTCCATCTATAGAATATTCAAAATAATTTTCGTTCTGTTCTAGTTCAATAGTAGCTGTTATTTCATCAACGACTATGTTTTTTATTTTGGGTTTGTTATTTTCAAATACATTAATTGTTTTTTTGCTGGTGCAGTTTTGAGGAGAAGGGCTTGTTACGGCTACAGTATACTCACCTTTATCGATAATATTAACAGTTTGTGTGGTAGCGCCAGTTGACCAAAGATAAGTCATATTGGGAAGGCCTGCGTCTAGAGTAATAGTCTGTGAAATACACTTTGTCAAAGTTTGATCACTTACTTGTGGAAGTGGGTAAATAATCAAGTTAATTGGAGTTTTTGTGGTGCTAACACAACCTCTAAAACTAGCTTCGGCATAATAAGTCGTATTAGTTGTAATAGTTGGAGTTGTATAGGATAATCCTGTTTCAACGATTGTTCCTCCAGTTTGCGAATACCAATTTACAACTCCTTCGCTAGGTGTTGCTTTTAATTGAAATGTCCCTGATCCGCAAAGAGGTGTTGGTGAGTTGGCAGAAGTGATTGTAGGGCTAATGTTTATTCTAGCTACTACATCTGTTCTGTTAGTTGTACAGCCTTGGGTAGTGGTTTCTACGTAAAAAGTTGTTGTAGTTGTTAAATTTGGAGTAGTAAAACTAGGTCCAGTACCTAATATATTTCCGCCTGTTACAGTATCATACCAATTAATGGTTCCTACGGTAGTAGTTGCTTGAAGTGTAACTGTTCCAGCATTACATCTTGTTACAGGTGTAGTAGTTGTTATAGAAGCAATTGTCAAAGTAGTACTGGCTGTAAGATGTAGAACAATATCTCCAGGCATGCCGCCATACTCTACAATATAGCCTTTAGGAAAATAATTACCTGGACCATCACCTGGTTCTGGCAGGTCATTCCAAGTTCCAAGGTTTCCAACCGCGGGGTCAGTTATATGAGCATAATCTTCGTTATTTCCTCTATCATTAGGTTCATCAGGTGAATTCCAATTTGCGTAATTGGGGCTGTAACCATTGTTTTTGCCATACCAAAAAATTGTCCCAGCTTCAGGGCCAGTAACCCATTTCCATTCGCCTTCTGTTTGGGCATCACTTCCGCCAATCCATCCTGCTCCGGAGGCTTGCGCTCCGCCTAATTGTGCTTCATCCTCGGCTGTTAATGTGGCTAGATAGCCATGAAGACCATAGTAGTTTTTTGCGGCAGCTTTATCTCTTGCCGATGTCCAGCTAATGCCTAAATCAGGGATATATTGATAATAATGACCATTTCGGGGTAGATAACTTAATTGTCCCATGTCTCCTGTGCTAATGGAGAAAGTTCGAGTTCCTGATGCCGATGCTGACCAATTGTAAAATTCAACTTCTTCAATTGCTGTTTCAAAGTCGGCATAGGGGATTGTACTGTCGGTTGGACTATATAATTTAAGTTTTCCTTCAGTTGCATTGAAACTTGCAACTATTGAAGAATTTGAAGAGGTAAAAGCACTGCTTAAATCAAGGAAATCCTGACCTTTTACATAACCTGAGGCAATTTGAATATATACGGCATCTGTACCAGTTTCTGAGGGGTCATGCGTTATGATTACATTTTTTGCAATTTTCAAATGAGATTGAGAACAATATATTTGATTCCCATCAGCACTTATTGAAGGAGGGTCAATAGCAACAGCCGTTTTTATACTAATGTTGCCTAATATATTTGTTGGTAAAATAGATTTTTTAGTATTCTCTTTTATAACATAAAATGAATAGGATCTATTTGAAAATAAAAAGGATACGAGTATAATTATTCTAAAAAAAACATATCTTCTCATTATATAAAAGTATTGTTTTTTTCTAAATAATACTTTTTATTTTGGCCAATTCATTTTTTGAAATAAATCCCAAACTACAATCCCGGCACTTACTGAGATGTTCAAAGAATGTTTAGTACCTAATTGCGGAATTTCAATACAACCATCACATAAAGCCACAGCTTCTTGTGCTACTCCATAGACTTCATTACCGAAGATTAAAGCATATTTTTGATTCTTCTCTACTTTAAAATTTTGAAGGAAAATAGCACTTTCTACTTGTTCGATGGCAAGAGTAATGATGTTCTCTTTTTTTAAGTTTGTGATAACTTCCAGTACATTTTCGTGGTGTTCCCAAGTGACGGTTTCGGTGGCGCCAAGAGCTGTTTTGTGAATTTCTTTATTGGGAGGGGTAGCTGTAATGCCGCACAAAATTATTTTTTCTATCAAAAAAGCATCAGCAGTTCGAAAAACGGAACCTATATTGTGTAAACTGCGTATGTCATCTAGAACCAAAATTAAAGGTGTTTTTTCAGATTTCTTAAAATCGTCAATTGATTTCCTATCTAGTTCGCTGTTCTCGAGTTTTCTCATTGTATGAATAATGTTTTGAGTTGTCCTGAAAAAGGTTGACTCGATTAATATTATAAAATTAGTTAAATCGGGACAGAATTACTTCTGTTCCGATTTATTTTTTTCCATCGTTTTAGTTTAATATTATTTTGAGAATGCGCTTGATTAGGAGTAAGCATATTTATAGACAAATGGACTCTAATTTGATTGTAAAACAGAATAGATTCTTCGACTTGCTTTTTTAAGTTTTCAACATTCTCAAAAATTTCAAATAATCCAAACTCTTCTTTTAAAATTCCATTTACCCTTTCTGCAATTGCATTTTCATAGGGATCATAACTTTGCGTCATGCTTATCCGAATGTTGTTTCTGGATAAACATTCGGTATATTCTTTGCTACAATACTGCAAGCCTCTGTCTGAATGATGTATAAGATTGTTACTGTATTTTCTATTAATAACAGCCATTTTTAAAGCTTCTAATGTAGAAGCTGCCATTAAATTATCCGATAATTTATAGCCCACAATTTTCTTCGAATAGGCATCTGTTATCAGATGTAAATAATGTGTTTTATCTTTAGTTCTAAGGTAAGTAATATCAGCTACCCAAATTTGCTCAGGCCTTTTGATTTCTATCTCTTTAATTAAGTTTGGATATTTACGCATCCAATGTCTTGAATTGGTTGTCTTGTAATATCTTCGAACTTTCGGAACTAATAAATATTCATCTCGTAAAAAATCAAATAATTTATCTCTGCCTATCTTTATTTGATGTTTCTTAAAATCATCTTTCAACATAAAATATAGTTTTTTACCTCCCGTTTTGGGCAGTTTTTGACGCACTGACATCACTAAAGAGTTTAGGCACTCTTTGTCTAAACCTGATTTTAACAGATGTGTTTTTCGTTTATAATAAGCTTGTTTGCTATACCCAAACAATCGACATATTCCCTGAGGACTAATCCTGTAAATATGATTTATTTCTTGGACTGCTTGGAACCAGACTTTTTTACAATCTCAACTTTTAGCTCTCGTTCGGCTATTTCTATAAACTTTTTAAAAACCAACAATTCTTGTTCTTTCTTGGCTAATTGTGCTTCAAGTTCTTTGATGCGCTGAGATTGAGGATCTTTCATAGGACGGCCAATGGTTAGTTTATCTTGATAGGTAAATTTACCATATTTTTTTAACCAACGGGGTATACAGCTGTTACCACGAATATTATAGCGCCTGCGAAGTTCCGCTTTTGTAAATAATCCCTGTTCAAATTCTTTTACTACTTGCTTTTTGAATAGCTCTCCGAAAGTTTGTGGAGCTAACGGCTTTTTGAATTCTTTTCTTTCTGTTGACATAATTAAGGTAATTATAGTCAACTTTTTTCAGGACGAGACATTTTATAAAAAAGGCTTCCTAAAATCAGGAAGCCTTTCTTTTATTTTGTTAAAAAAAGAGTATTAGCTTTTAGTTGCAGCTGGTGCAGCATCTGGCAAAATTGTACCTTTAATTGTAAGTGTTTTTGTTGCTTGTCCTTCAGCATTTGAAGTTACAGTAACAGTTTTTGTAAATGGACCAACTCTGTCAGTCGCATATTTTACTCCAATAACTCCTTTTGCTCCTGGTGCAATTGGCTCTTTTGGTGTAGTAGGCACAGTACATCCACAAGATCCTTGTGTGTTAGTGATAACTAATGGTTTGTTACCATTGTTTGTGAATACAAATTGACGGTTACCATCAGCATTGTGAGCTATAGTTCCATAATCAATTGTTTCGTTTTCAAAAACCATTCCAGCGCCATCTACTTTTGGTAATGCAGCAACTGTTGTTTTTGCTTTTTTAGTTTTCTTAGAAGATTCTTGAGCGTTAGAAAACGTTGTTCCTAAAACAGTTAGCATAGCTAATAAAAATATTTTTCTCATAGTTTTTTTAAATTACTTCACAAATTTATACAAATTAACAAAATTGAGGTCTAAAACTTTCTTAAAAATAATTTAATTTTTTTTCATTTTAGTTTTTTGCGGTATAAAATTATAAATTCGCTGTGTTTTTTATTCATTCAAATATAACAATTTTGGCAGCAAAAGATAAGGTAGTTAAAGAAACTCCATTAATGAAACAATATAATGAAATCAAAAGGAAATATCCTGATGCTTGTTTGTTGTTTCGGGTTGGAGATTTTTATGAAACATTTGGAGAAGATGCAGTTCGGGCATCAAAGATTCTGGGAATTACATTAACCAAACGAGGGGCTGGTTCCGAAACAGAGACTGCGCTCGCAGGTTTTCCACATCATTCTATCAATACTTATTTGCCTAAATTGGTGAAAGCAGGACTTCGTGTTGCGATTTGTGATCAATTAGAAGATCCTAAAATGACCAAAACAATTGTTAAACGTGGGGTGACTGAACTGGTTACGCCTGGCGTTTCTATGAATGATGAGGTTTTGCATTCCAAAACAAATAATTTTCTAGCTGCCGTTTATTTTGCTAATAAAATGATTGGGGTTTCTTTTTTGGATGTCTCAACAGGTGAGTTTTTAACAGCTCAAGGAAATGCGGAGTATATTGATAAATTGCTTCAAAATTTTAATCCGAGTGAAGTATTAGTTCCAAAAAATAATAAAACTGAATTCCGTGAAACTTTCGGAGAAGATTTTCATAATTTCTATTTGGAAGACTGGATTTTTAAAGAAGATTATGCAGTTGAAACTTTGACTAAGCATTTTCAAACGACTTCTTTAAAAGGATTTGGAGTTGAAGAATTGAAAGAGGGAATAATCGCTTCGGGTGCAATTTTGTATTATTTGTCCGAAACACAACATAATAGAGTACAGCATATTACAGCCATTCAACGAATTGCTGAAGATGCTTACGTGTGGATGGATCGTTTCACAATTCGAAATCTGGAATTGTATCACAGTTATAATCCGAATGCAGTTACGTTGTTGGATGTGATTGATAAAACGCTTTCGCCAATGGGTGGTCGTTTATTAAAACGTTGGTTGGCATTGCCATTAAAAGATGCTAATAAAATAAAAAGCCGTCATCAGGTGGTTTCTTATTTAAAAGAAAATCAAGATATTTTAAAAAATATTCAAAATCAAATCAAACAGATTTCGGATTTGGAGCGTCTGATTTCTAAAATTGCTACTGGAAAAGTTTCCCCGCGAGAAGTAGTGTATTTAAAGGAATCACTAGATGCTATTATTCCGATTAAAACATTGGCTTTGTCAAGTCCGCAGGAAGCAGTTAAAGTAATTGGAGATAGTTTGCATAGTTGTGATTTATTGCGTGAAAAAATTAAAACAACTTTAAATCAAGATGCTCCAGTGGCAATTGCAAAAGGAAATGCAATAGCTACAGGTATTAATGAAGAATTAGATGATTTGCGTGCGATATCTACTTCTGGAAAGCAGTTTTTGGAAGGGATCGAAAAAAGAGAATCAGAGCGTACAGGTATTTCTTCTTTAAAAATATCATTCAATAATGTTTTTGGATATTATATTGAAGTTCGAAATACGCATAAAGATAAAGTACCTGAGGAATGGATTAGAAAGCAAACATTAGTAAATGCTGAGCGTTATATTACAGAAGAGCTAAAAGAATATGAAACTAAAATTCTGGGCGCAGAAGAGAAAATTCAGAAAATTGAAAATGATTTATTTGAGCAGTTAGTAAGCTGGGTAGCTACTTATATAAAGCCTGTTCAGATGAATGCTAATTTAGTGGCACAATTGGATTGTTTGTGTTGCTTTACTCAATTGGCGATTGAAAATAAATATGTTTGCCCAGAAATTGATGACACTTTCGAACTTGAAATAAAAGAAGGAAGGCATCCTGTGATCGAAAAGCAGTTACCAGTTGGTGTTCCATATATTACCAATGATGTTTTTTTAGATAGAGAAACACAACAATTAATTATGATTACGGGACCAAATATGTCGGGTAAGTCGGCTATTTTGCGTCAAACAGCTTTGATTGTGTTGTTGGCTCAAATGGGAAGTTTTGTTCCTGCTGAAAGCGTAAGAATGGGAATAGTTGATAAGATATTTACTAGGGTAGGTGCTTCAGATAATATTTCGATGGGCGAATCTACTTTCATGGTTGAAATGAATGAAACGGCTTCTATTTTGAATAACATATCCGATCGTAGTTTGGTTTTATTAGACGAAATCGGTAGAGGAACGAGTACTTATGATGGAATTTCGATTGCTTGGGCTATCGCCGAATTTTTACATGAGCATCCGTCAAAAGCGAAGACATTATTTGCAACGCATTATCATGAATTGAATGAGATGAGTGAAACAATGTCTCGAATTCAGAATTACAATGTTTCTGTAAAAGAATTAAAAGATACCGTGCTTTTTATTAGAAAACTGGTAAAAGGAGGAAGTGCGCATAGTTTTGGTATTCATGTGGCGAAAATGGCCGGAATGCCGCAACTTGTAATTTCAAGAGCTCAAAAGATGCTTAAGAAATTAGAAAAAAATCATTCGAGTGATGTTTTAAATGGTGTAAAATCGGCAAATGACGAAATGCAAATGAGTTTCTTTAATTTGGATGATCCTTTGTTAGAGGAGATAAAAGAAGAGATAATGAATTTGGATATAAATGCGATTACTCCAGTTGAAGCATTGATGAAACTCAATGAGATTAAAAGGATGTTGACAAGGAAATGATTTTTAGATTTAAAGTTATCGTTGTCAGAACGTTAAATTTTATCTTTATTTTTTTTCAAAAAAAGTCTTGTGTAATTGAATAAAAGTTCTAAATTTGCAACCGCAATATGAAACAAATATTGCGGTTCTTTTAAGAATTGAAATGCGAAAATAGCTCAGTTGGTAGAGCGCGACCTTGCCAAGGTCGAGGTCGCGGGTTCGAGCCCCGTTTTTCGCTCTAACACCACATAATGCTCGGATGGTGAAATTGGTAGACACGCTGGACTTAAAATCCAGTGAACAGCAATGTTCGTGCGGGTTCAAGTCCCGCTCTGAGTACAAGAAAGCTTCAAACTATGTTTGGAGCTTTTTTTATTTGTATGAATTAGATAGTAAAGTAGTTTGAATGCGAGTGTTTTGAAGTCTAAAATCTGTAATTTTAATTCTTAAATCTAAAATCAAATGGGGGCTTTTGTAGTTAGTAAAAGATTTGACGATCAATATAAATTTGTTTTTACTTCAAAAAAAGGGAAAGTGATCTTTACGAGTATGAAGTATGAGCTTAAATTTGAATGCGAGGCAGCGATAGAATATTTTAAAAGTAATATTAACTTGGCCGCTTTTGAGAAGCATAGATCTGCTGGTGGGAAATATTTTTTTAGATTATTTTTGGATGAAGCTCCTTTTGCATTAAGCAGAAAATATACTACTGAGTTAAGGGTTCAGAAAGGAATTGATGAAATTGTCAAATATGCTTCAGTATCTGAAATTTTAGATTTTTCGGATAATGATTTGATTTTTTTGGATTGATTTTAAAAAAAAAGCATAAAAGAAAAGCCGGTTCAAGATTTTGAACCGGCTTTTTGATATATGATTGAAAAAAATATTAATATCTTCCTCTGTCTCCACCACCACGGTTGTCTCCACCACGGTTGTTTCCGTAACCTCCGCGAGAATCACCACCACGGTTGTTGTTAAAACTTCTTCTTTCGCCTTCTGGTTTTGGTTCAGATTTGTTTACAACGATTGCACGTCCTTGAACAGTAGCTCCGTTCAATTCGTCAATTGCTTTTTGAGCTTCGTCATCATTTGTCATTTCAACAAAACCGAATCCTTTGCTTCTTCCAGTAAATTTATCACTGATAATTTTTACAGAATCAACTGCTCCGTAAGCCTCAAAAGACTCTCTTAAATCTGCTTCCTCAATACTGAATGGAAGGCTTCCAACAAAAATATTCATATGTACTTATTTATAATAATTGAAACAAATGTACTCTATTTTTTTTCTAAACAACTATAAATTAGCTTATTTATCAGATATTTTATGAAAAAGCTCTGTTTTGTTGTCTTGTCATCTTTTTGATTTAACACTTAAAAACTGCTTTTTGGGTTGTTATTAATTTCAGTATCAACTTAAATAGGAAGATATAAGTTTGAATTTTGAATAAAAAAAGAATGATTTTTTAAATTTGGGCAGCATTTTTGTGTTTAGAATTAAGGGTAACAATGTGTTACTCATTAAAATAATAAACTTTTTAGATTGTTTCAATAAAAGATGTATCTTTGCACCCTTAATTAATCGAGGTCGAGTACCTCAAAATTTAATCATACGATTATGTCAGTAAAAATTAGATTACAAAGACACGGTAAAAAGCAAAAACCTTTTTACTGGGTTGTAGCAGCAGATGCTCGCTCAAAAAGAGATGGTAAATACCTAGAAAAAATTGGTACTTACAATCCAAACACAAATCCTGCAACTATCGAATTAAACTTGGATAGCGCAGTAAAATGGTTGCACAATGGTGCACAACCTACTGATACAGCAAAAGCTATTCTTTCTTACAAAGGAGCTTTATTGAAACACCACCTTGATGGAGGTATTCGTAAAGGTGCTTTGACTCAAGAACAAGCTGATGCAAAATTAGCTGCTTGGTTAGAAGCTAAAGCTGGAAAAGTTGATGCTAAAAAAGATGGTTTATCTAAAGCGCAAGCTGATGTTAAAGCAAAAGCTTTGAAAGCAGAACAAGCTGTAAACGCAAAACGTTTAGCTGATGCTGCAAAAGCTGAAGCTGATGCTATTGCTGCTGCAGCTCCTGCTGTTGAAGAAGAAGTTGTTGCTGAAGCTGAAGAAGCTCCTGCTGCAGAAGAAAATAACGAAACAACTGAAGCATAATTTTAGTAGGCGACGATGCGTAAAGAAGATTGTTTCTATTTAGGTAAAATTGCCAAAAAATTTAGTTTCAAAGGGGAAGTCTTAGCTTATTTAGATACTGACGAACCTGAGTTATACGAAAACTTGGAATCAGTGTTTGTTGAATGCAACAAACACTTGGTTCCTTTTTTTATTGAAAATAGTTCACTACACAAAAACGATTTCCTTCGTATTCGTTTTGAAGATGTGAATACCGAAGAAGAAGCCGATGCCTTATTGGGTAACGATTTGTATCTTCCATTAAAAATGTTGCCTAAACTTACAGGTAATAAATTCTACTTTCATGAAGTTATAGGTTTTGAGGTAGAAGACAAACGTCTTGGTTATGTTGGAGAAATTCAATCTATCAATGATACTACTGCTCAGCCTCTTTTTGAAGTTTTAAAAGGCGATGCCGAAATTCTTATTCCTATGATTGATCATTTTTTGGTTAAAATTGATCGAGAAAATAAAAAAGTCATCATGGATTTGCCAGAAGGCTTAATCGAAATGTACCTTTAGGAAAGTTAAATCGGTTATTTGTTTATTCGGTTATTCGAAAAAATCTAAAATCAGCATTCGTTAATCTACAATCTGAAATCAAAAATCTCCATGTTTCAATTCAAACAATTTTCTGTCGAACAAGATCGATGTGCTATGAAGATTGGTACTGATGGTGTTTTGCTTGGTGCTTGGGCTCCTATTGAAAACAATCCTTTTAGTGTTTTAGATATTGGTGCAGGAACTGGAATTATTGCTTTAATGCTTGCGCAAAGAAGTGGAGCGCAGCAAATCGATGCTTTAGAGATTGATGAAGAAGCTTACGAACAGGCTACAGATAATTTTGAAAATTCCCCTTGGAATGACCGCTTATTTTGTTTTCATGCCGGCTTGGACGAATTTGTTGAAGAACCCGAAGATGAATATGATTTAATTGTTTCCAATCCTCCTTTTTATAGTGAAGATTACAAATCTGAGAATGAACAACGAGATTTAGCTCGTTTTCAAGACGCTATGCCTTTTGAAGATTTGATCGAGGCGGCAGATTTATTACTTTCGGAAAATGGAATTTTTTCCGTTATAATTCCTTTTAAAGAAGAAGAAGGTTTCTTGGCTCTTGCTAAAGAATACGAACTTTATCCTCTAAAAATTACTCGCGTAAAAGGAACTCCAATAAGTGAAACTAAACGCAGTTTATTGGCTTTTAGTAGAAATGAAATTGTCAATTTTCCTATTGATGAATTAATTATCGAAACGGCACGACACATTTATACTCCAGAATATATTGAGTTGACTAAGGCGTTTTATCTGAAGATGTAACATCTTTTCTTCTTTTATTTTTAAAAAAAATTAAAACCTTTAAGTGATATTATCAGCTAATGACTGTTATATCTAATGTTTTTTTGTGAAATATATTTTAGGACTCTAAAAAAAACGATATTTCTTAATAATTCTTAATCTTAAATCTTAAATTTATCATAAAAAATATTAAATTTGATTTAAATCATTAATAAGAATTTTAAAGACAAAGTTTTCAAAACATTAAAAAGCAAACATTTACAGCTTAGTAAGAAATAGCAACGATTACTAAATATTAAATTGTAAATCTTTGATTAGACCCTTAAAATTGAAGCTATGAAAAAACAATTAACGCTCGTTTTCTTTTTTTTATTTTCGATGCATTTATTGGCTCAAGTTCCATCAACTACCAATAAATTATTTTCAATTGGAAGTTATGGTCGAGCTGGTATAGCTTATGGCTTAGGGGCCCCGAACAGTGATTTTCCCAGGTCTCTAAATTTAAATGGAATGGGGTCTATTGGAGGTCGTTTTGAAGAAAATGATTATTTTGAGTTAGCTACTGCATTACACTTTGATCCTGTTATCGCAGAGAAAGAAAAAACAAAAATAAACGTACAAGCCCGCTTTGCTTTTTATACTACTCAAGGTCAGTTAATAGGTAATGTTTCTAATAAATCAATTGGAGGAATCGTAACAGCTTTACCTGAATTATATGCCGAAGCTAATAATATAATGGGGAGTGAATGGAGTGTTTGGCTGGGAGCAAGATTATTTAGGGGTGATGATATTCATATTATTGACCATTTTTATTTTGATGATCATTCGGGGCAAGGCGTCGGAATAAAATATAAAAATACTCAAGTATCTGTTATTTTTGCAGGTTCAATTGATACGACATCTACATTACCTCCTAATTTTTATCTTAATATTGTAAATGGTACACCTACTTTAGGATTGCGTAATAGATATGTTTCTATTTTAGAGCACACAATGATGTTAGAAAAAGGATATGTAAAGTTCCTTGCTGAATTTCAAAGACTCCCGTCTGGAAATGCACAAAACGCTAATACTATTTATAATTACCCTGCTGATCATGGTTATGTTTTAGGTGCTAAATATTTTAAAGATATTCCATCTAAGCCGGGTTCGTTTAATGCAATTAGTGCCCGTTATGGTAGTGGAATAGCAAATGGTGGAGATGGAGGAAGTAGCCGAACGTATGTCACGTATGGAGCTCCAAACATCGAGACTAATAGTTTTAGAAAAGCAAACTCTCTTGCGATCACCGAAACTTTTTTGATTAATTTCAATAATAAATATTCCTTAAATGGATATGCTATTTATACCAAAAGTAGGGGTGCTAGTGATAGTTTAAATAAGGCGCCAGATTATTTAGGAAAGCAATTGTTATTTAACCGAAAACAAGATATTTCATTTGGAGCTAGGGGAACCTGGTATATAAAAGACTGGTTGCATTTACTTCATGAATTTGATTTAGCTTGGAGAAAAGACGGTACACAAGATTTTGCGCAGATGACAAAGTTTACTATTGCGCCAACATTAGTTCCTACTGCGATACGAGATGTTTGGGCAAGACCACATTTTAGGCTAGTATATAGCGTGGCACACTATAACAAATTTGCTGCTGACAACCTGTATTCTCCTTACCTAGCACAAAGTGGTACAAAGAGTTGGGGGCAATATTTGGGAGCAAAAGTAGAGTGGTGGCTTTGGTAAAGTTAGGATGATTTAATAATTAACCACGATATTAAGTAAAGGATAGTTTTTGACTATCCTTTTTAATTTATGTCCAATAAAGTTCTTTAATTAGTGGTTTTTAAAAGTAGAATTTACAAATATAACTTTACATTTTAGTTTTGTTATATTTCTTTATGTAGTTTTGTAATAATAAAAAATGATGCCATGAAACCCGATTTATTTCAAGCCCCGGATTATTATAATCTAGATGATTTATTAAGTGAGGAGCATAAGCTCGTTCGTGATTCTGCACGTGCTTGGGTAAAGCGCGAAGTTTCTCCTATTATAGAAGAATATGCACAGAAAGCAGAATTTCCAAAACAGATTATAAAAGGTCTCGGTGAAATTGGCGGTTTTGGACCTTATATTCCTGTTGAATATGGAGGCTCAGGGTTGGATCAAATTTCGTATGGTCTAATTATGCAAGAAATAGAACGTGGAGATTCTGGTGTTCGTTCTACATCATCAGTGCAATCGTCATTGGTAATGTATCCTATTTGGAAGTATGGAAACGAAGACCAAAGGATGAAATATTTGCCAAAACTGGCTACCGGAGAATTGATGGGTTGTTTTGGATTGACTGAGCCCAATTATGGTTCAGATCCTGGTAGCATGATTACTAATTTTAAAGATATGGGTGATCATTATCTTTTGAATGGTGCTAAAATGTGGATATCAAATGCTCCATTTGCTGATATTGCCGTTGTTTGGGCAAAAAATGAAGAAGGAAGAATACATGGATTAATCGTAGAAAGAGGGATGGAAGGTTTTACTACTCCAGAAACTCATAATAAATGGTCACTTCGTGCTTCGTCTACAGGAGAGTTAATTTTTGATAATGTAAAAGTTCCTAAAGAAAATCTATTGCCTAATAAATCTGGACTCGGAGCGCCACTCGGGTGCTTAGATTCTGCTCGTTACGGAATTGCTTGGGGTGCGATTGGTGCAGCAATGGACTGTTATGATACAGCTTTGCGCTATGCAAAAGAAAGAATTCAGTTTGATAAACCAATTGCGGGTACGCAATTACAGCAAAAAAAATTGGCTGAAATGATTACTGAAATTACAAAAGCACAATTATTGACTTGGAGACTTGGAGTTTTAAGAAATGAAGGAAAGGCAACAACAGCTCAGATCTCTATGGCGAAAAGAAATAACGTAGATATGGCTTTGCATATTGCACGTGAAGCTAGGCAAATGTTAGGTGGAATGGGGATTACGGGTGAATACTCAATTATGCGTCACATGATGAACTTAGAATCTGTAATTACTTATGAAGGAACTCATGATATTCATTTGTTAATTACTGGAATGGATGTTACTGGGATTGCAGCTTTTAAATAAAATCATACAAATACTAAAATAATTATAAATTTGTTAATAAAGCTTCTTGTAATCAGGAAGCTTTTTTAATTTTACAAAAAAAACAACAGTCCAGATGAATATTGCAACTATCAATGCTAGCATTGAAACACAGAAACAACAATTATTAAACCACTCATTATATAAAAAAATTAATACTATTGATGATTTACATGATTTTTTAGAATGCCATGTGTATGCTGTTTGGGATTTTATGTCGCTATTGAAAGCATTGCAAAATAAATTAACATGTACTACGACGCCTTGGTTTGCTTCACCATATCCTGAAACTCGATATTTAATCAATGAAATTGTTTTGGCTGAAGAAAGTGATTTAAGTATTGATGGCAGACGTTTGAGTCATTTTGAAATGTACTTGGAGGCGATGCAGGATTGTGGTGCAAAGACAACTAATATAGAACGATTTTTAGAAGAAGTTAATTCGCTTAAAAATATATTTGTAGCTATTAAGAAAAGTGATTTGCATCCAAATATTAAAGCGTTTCTTGATTTTACGTTTAGAGTTATTGAAGAAGGAAAACCTCATGAAATAGCTGCTGCATTTACTTTTGGACGAGAAGATCTAATTCCAAATATGTTTACTGAAATCTTAAAGCAATTTCAATCTAATTTTCCAAATTATGATTTAAGTAAACTCCTTTATTATTTTGAAAGACATATTGAGTTAGATGCAGATGAGCATGGGCCAATGGCGATGACAATGATTAAAGAACTTTGTGGTGAAGATTCAAAAAAATGGTCTGAGGTACAATCCGTTTCGGTTTTGGCTTTAGAAAAAAGAATAGGACTTTGGGATGCTATTGAAGAACAGATTGTTTTGAAAGCTGAAATGGTTTAACGTAAAAAGAGAGACAATGGTCTCTCTTTTTTTTTATTTTCCATTGAATGTGGTCATAGTGTTTTCTAAACCTGCTGTGCCAAATGATTTTATAATTTCGGAAGCGAGTTCTAGTCTTTCTGGAAGTTTTGTTTTTTCATTATCATCCCAGTCTCCTAATACATAATCTACTTGTTGCCCTTTTTTGAACTCATCACTGATTCCAAATCGGAAGCGGGTATATTCTTGGGTGTTCAAGACGAGATTGATGTTTTTGAGTCCATTATGACCTCCATCACTACCTTTTTTGCGAATTCGAACAGTTCCGAACGAAAGGTTTAAATCGTCGGTGATGACAAATATGTTTTCTAGCGGAATGTTTTCTTTGTCCATCCAGTATTTTACCGCTTTACCGCTTAAATTCATATAGGTGTTTGGTTTTAGTAGCAAAAACGTTCTGCCTTTGAATTTGTATTCGGCAAGTGCGCCTAGTTTTACTGTTTCAAAAGAAATCCCTTCTTTTTTTGCTAGGAAATCCAAGACTTTAAAACCAATATTGTGTCGGGTATTTACGTATTCGGAGCCAATGTTGCCAAGGCCAACGATTAAAAATTTCTTCATAGTGTCTATATTCTCTGCTGTTTTTGGTGATGAAAACAGGTTTTGTATCCATTTTATCATGTTGCAAAAATAAACTAATTGGTTAATTTGTCAATTTGAAAATGAGATAATTTGAAAATGTTTGGAAAAGCGTTGACTGGCATATCAAATTGTTGGATTTATTATTAAAGCAAAATCATAAAACCTAACTAGTTCGAATTTCTAAACAGATAGTATTAATTTTAATCATATAAGAAATATAAGGTCATATGAGCAGGGCTTAAACAAACTTATATGATAAAATCTAGGTGCAATTGATTTTTTTGTTTTGAAAAACTGAATATTTGGCTTAGCCCCGAGAGAAGTGGAAATCCTTTTTGTTTTTTCTTTAAAAACAAAAAGATTGAAACGGATAGCGGGACTGATGGTCTTGAAATTATCAACTGTGTTGCTCCAAATTATTTCTATATCTAATCTTTTCGCTTTAAATCAAAAAAAAGCACCAGTTGTGAAACTGATGCTTTTGATATAGATTGAAAAAGTATTATTTTTTCTTTTTTGCAGGAGCTTTTGCTGCTTTTGCTGCTTCTTGAGCTGCTTTCATAGCTGCACGAGAAATCTTCACTTGACAAATAACAGTATTGTCTGGGTGCATGATTTTGAAGTTTGGAGTTGGCACTTTAGTAACGTATAATTTGTTACCCATGTCAAGAGGAGTAATATCAGCTTCAACGAAATCTGGAAGATTTTTTGGTAAAGCTTTAACTTTCAATTTACGAGTGTTCAAACGTAAATCTCCACCTGCCATAACTCCTTTTGATTTTCCAACGATATGAACTGGAACTTCAATAGTGATTTCTTTGTCATCATGGATTTGAAAGAAGTCAATGTGTAAAATTTTGTCAGATACCGGGTGAACCTGAATATCTTGCAATACAGCGTTGAAAGTTTTACCGTTTCCAAGCTCAATCACAACTGTGTGCGCGTTTGGAGTGTAAACCAAGTTCTTGAAAGCTATAACTTCCGCTGAAAAATGAACTGCTTGACTTCCTCCGTATAATACGCAAGGAACCAATCCAGCATTACGTAAGGCTTTAGTTGCTACTTTGCCCACGCTTTCTCTTTCTGATCCTTTAATTGTAATCGATTTCATTGTAAAAATTTATATAGTTATTAATTAAACTCTTTTTATTAAGTAATTACTTTTAGCTTAGTTCGCTAATTGCTTTTTACTTGTCTCTAAATAGCTTTTGTTTTGTGTAATGAATTACATTAAAAACTTGCTACTAATAGAGTTGTTGTGATGAACCATGTGCATTACTTCGGCAAAAAGTGGTGCACAACTCACTACTCTTATTTTGTTTGATTGCTTTTTCAACGGAATAGAATCGGTTACGATTAGTTCCAACAATTTTGAATTTTCAATTTTTTCGTAAGCACCGCCCGATAAAATGGCATGTGTACAAATTGCTCTTACGCTTAAGGCTCCTTTTTCGATCATTAAATCGGCGGCTCTCGCCAAAGTTCCTCCTGTGTCAATCATGTCATCTACTAAGATTACATTTTTGCCTTTTACTTCTCCGATAAGCTCCATTGTTTCGATAACGTTGGCCGCTTTTCTTTGTTTGTAACAGATTACTACTTCAGAATTTAAGAATTTCGAATACGCATAAGCTCTTTTCGATCCTCCCATATCTGGTGAAGCAATCATTAAATTGTCTAGTTCAAGACTTTCTACATAAGGTAAAAAGATAGTAGATGCAAAAAGATGATCTACTGGTTTCTCGAAGAATCCTTGTATTTGATCTGCGTGCAAATCCATAGTCATAACTCTTGTTGCTCCAGCTGCATTTAATAAATTTGCAACTAGTTTAGCTCCAATCGGCACTCTTGGTTTGTCTTTTCTGTCTTGTCTTGCCCAACCAAAATAAGGCATTACAGCAGTAATATGTCTTGCTGATGCTCTTTTTGCAGCATCAATCATTAGTAATAATTCCATCAAATTATCCGCAGTTGGAAAAGTAGAGCATACTATAAATACGCGTAACCCTCTGATAGACTCTTCATAAGATGGTTGAAATTCACCATCGCTATAAGTAGACATTGTTACTTTACCTAATGGTATACCGTATTCTTTTGCAATTTTCTCTGCAAGATATTCACTTTTTGAACAAGCAAAAATTTTAGCTTCAGGTTCTAGGTGTGACATTTAATTTGTTGTTTTGTAGTTAGTTGTGTGTAATGTTTTTTAACGAGGTGCAAATTTATGAAATTAATTCAACTCTGAAAGGAAAAATTTAAGTATTTTTATTAGAATGTTTAAATATTTTTTTTACATTTGCACCGTGTTAAAGGAAAAGGTTTTTATTTACCAGTAAGAATCTCTTTATTGCGTTAAAATAATTGTTAATTATTTTTGTCTGCTAAGCCCGGATGGCGGAATTGGTAGACGCGCTGGTCTCAAACACCTGTGGGAAACCGTGCCGGTTCGACTCCGGCTCCGGGTACTTAAAACCTCTGAAATCATTTGATTTTCAGAGGTTTTTGCTTTTAGGGGTGTTCTGTAAGGGGGTTTTTAGTGTTATTTATACTTTTATAAGTAGAGTAACTCTTAGTGGTTTATTTTTCTGAAAGTTTTTTTGTTCTAGATCGTCTGTTTGTTTTGATTCTAGTTAATGATTTTTAATGATGGTAGAGATGAAAATTATTTACTCGAAGCTAGTTTCTATATATGTAAAAGTTGAAAATAAAAAAGAAGAGTGTGTAAAAAGGTAGAGTAGTAATAGTATTTGAAGGGTGTTTTGAAATTAAGACCTCTCTTTTTTTGTTTTTGAGGTTTATGTCAAAAAAAAGTAAATATCGAATCGTGAAAATGTTATGATTTCTAATGGTTTTTATTTTGGAATCAATGAAAGGAGAGATGATGCTTGAGGTTCTTGATTCTTATCATATCTTCATTTACTGGTAAATATCCTGATCTAATTTTTATCTGCTTAAAACAATGAAGTAGTGATGAGCTTATTGTTATTTGAAATTTGTTCACTCCTACGATGTTTAGCGAATTTAGATATCAAAATTTATAAATATTGTTAAGGAGGGGGTGAAAGAATAAGGTGTAGATGTTTGCGTTGAATTCTTTCAGTGTTTATAAGTTTAGGGATTAATTTAGAAGAGTTTAAAAAGCGAATTTCTTCTTGGTTTTAATGAGTTGAAGTAATTGCTTAGTCTTTGTTTTTAATTCCCTTTTTTTGACTTTATTCCATAAAAAAAAGCTGCATTAAATGCAGCTTATTTTTTTCTAGTGTAATTTAAAATTACTTAGCAGCTGGAGCTTCAGTAGCAGCAGCAGGTGCAGCAACAGCAGCAGTATCAGCAGCAACAGCAGCAGTATCAGCAACAACAGCAGCAGTATCAGCAACTACAGCAGTAGTATCAGCAGCTACTTCTCCTTCTGCAGGAGCATCAGCTTTTTTACAAGATACAACAGATAATACAGCAACAACAGCTAAACTTAAAAATACTTTTTTCATCTTAATTTAATATAAAGGTTAATTATTAATTCTTGGCAAAGATATAAATTTTTTAATATGTAAAATATTTTTTCATTTATTTTTTAAAAATAATTTCTAATTAGGGCTTTAACTTTCCATTTGTTGAACGAAAAATTAGTAAAAAACGATATTCATTGAAAAATTCT
This sequence comes from Flavobacterium sp. WC2509, assembly GCF_052683105.1. Classification (NCBI taxonomy): domain Bacteria; kingdom Pseudomonadati; phylum Bacteroidota; class Flavobacteriia; order Flavobacteriales; family Flavobacteriaceae; genus Flavobacterium; species Flavobacterium sp. WC2509. The sequence continues at coordinate 2,850,392 of NZ_JBQZFG010000001.1, forward strand.
CTCATTTATAACGTTTTGTATTTCTGTTTTATAAATCATTTATTATGTTTAAAACTTGTTTTAAAGGCTTTTTTAAGGAGTTATTTGTGTTAAAATTGAATTGGTAGCTCCTTTGTTTTTTTGTACAAATTCAGCGCAAATTTTTCCTTTTTCATCTCTCGTTTCTTTGTTTTGAATTAACGTTGAAAAAGCAATTTTTAGTTCATTGTAATTCTTTATAGAAATACAGCCTTTGTTCTCTTCTAGTTTGATGGCTTCGTCAAAATGAGAAAAATTTGGTCCAATGACAATAGGAACGCCAAAAGTGGCTGGCTCTAAGATATTGTGGACTCCTGGGTTCCCAAAACCGCCGCCCACATATGCTATATCCGCATAGCTGTAGATTTTGGTTAAAATTCCAATAGTATCTATAATAAATACATCGTATTCATTTAGAGGCTTGATTGATGTTGTGTTTAATTCGGAAAATAAAACTACTTTTTTAGAAGTAGATTTTTTTAATTCTTGAATTTGTTCTGCTTTAATATTATGTGGTGCAATAATAAACTTGACTTTTTCTTTAGTTTGATTAATGTAATTAATTAATAAACTCTCGTCCTTTGGCCACGAACTTCCTACTACAATCGTTAGTGTGTCGTTTTTGAAGTTTTCTATAAAATCAAGCGTATTGTCTTTTTCTAAAATAGCAACCACCCGGTCAAAGCGGGTATCGCCAGAAACAGTTACATTGGTTTTGTCCAATTGCAGTAATAATTTTTTTGATATTTCATTTTGAACAAAAAAATGAGTGAATGTTTCTAATGCTTTTCTATAAAATCCACCGTACCATTTAAAAAACAGTTGGTTTTCTCTTAGAATTCCCGAAATTAAATAGGTTGGAGTTTTCAATTTTCGAAGTTCATTCAAATAGTTAGGCCAATATTCATATTTGATAAAGAATGCCATCTCTGGACGAGCAAGCTGTAAAAAGCGTTGTGCATTTTTTCGTGTATCCAAAGGTAGATATACAGTAACATCTGCTACAGTATTATTCTTGCGAACTTCATAACCTGAGGGAGAGAAAAAAGTAACTATGATTTTATGATTTGGGAATTTTTCTTTTATCTTTTCAATAACGGGTAAACCTTGTTCATATTCGCCTAATGAGGCCGCGTGAAACCAAATGGTTTTATCATTGGCTTTTATTTTTGCTGCCAAAATTTCGAAAACAGCTTTTCTTCCATTTACAAAAAGCTTGATTTTTGGACTGAATTGAGCGATGATTTTTAATAAAAAATTCGCAATTTGAACGATTAAAGTGTAGAGAAAAAGCATATCAAAAAATTTCTGGGGCTAAAATACGTTTTCTTTTAATTATCTATAAAATCATTCTGCTAAAATCCTTATTTTTGTTGCAAATGTAAAACTTTGTGAATTTTGCGTGAGCGTTGTCCACTTTGTTGTTCAAGAATTTTAAACGAAAGATTATAATGAAAAAAATACAAATGGTTGACTTAAAGAGTCAATATGATAAAATTGCTACAACTGTTAATGCTTCAATCCAAGAAGTTCTCGATACGAATACCTATATTAATGGACCACAAGTTCATCAATTTCAAAAAAGCCTTGAAGAATATTTAGACGTTAAGCACGTAATTCCTTGTGCTAACGGAACAGATGCGTTGCAAATTGCAATGATGGGATTAGATTTAAAACCAGGTGACGAAGTAATTACTGCCGATTTTACTTTTGCAGCTACAGTTGAAGTTATTGCTTTATTACAATTGACTCCAGTTTTGGTTGATGTTGATTTGGTAAATATGAATATTTCTATCGATGCAATCAAAAAAGCGATTACTCCAAAAACCAAAGCGATTGTTCCAGTACATTTATTTGGACGTTCTGCTAATATGGACGAAATTATGGCTATCGCGGCAGCCCATAATTTGTATGTTATTGAAGATAATGCTCAAGCGATTGGAGCAAATTATACTTTTGCTGATGGTAGTAAGAAAAAAGCAGGAGTTATTGGTCATGTGAGTTCAACCTCATTTTTTCCTTCTAAAAATTTAGGATGTTACGGAGATGGTGGTGCTATTTTTACTAATGATGATGCATTGGCGCACAAAATTCGTGGGATTGTAAATCACGGAATGTATGAGCGTTATCATCATGATGTTGTTGGAGTAAATTCAAGGTTAGATAGTATTCAAGCAGGAGTTTTGAATGCAAAATTACCTTTCTTGAATGAGTATAATACTGCACGTAGATTAGCAGCGTCAAAATACAATGCTGCTTTTGAAGGAAATAAAAATATTGTTACTCCAGCATTTGATTGGAATGGAGATGATCATGTTTTTCACCAATATGTGCTTCGAATTGTAGATGCTGATAGAGATGCTTTGATGCAACATTTATTAGATAAAGCAATTCCTTGTGCTATCTATTATCCAATTCCATTGCATTCGCAAAAAGCATATTTGGATGTGCGTTACAAAGAAGAAGATTTCCCAGTGACAAATCAATTGGTAAAAGAAGTTATTGCATTACCAATGCACACAGAATTAGATGATGAACAAATTAAATTTATCACAGATAGTGTTCTGGAATTTTTAAAATAACAAATAGCTATATATGAAATATTTTTTGACAATTCTTACGATAATTTTAGTTCAGTTTTCAGGTTTTTCTCAGGATGCTTCTAAATCCAAAGAAGGAAGTGCTGTTGCTGCTCGTGTTGAAGTTTTGCGTCAAGCGATGATTGATGCCGATGGAAAAAAACTAAAAGATTTAACTTCTGAAAGTTTAAGCTACGGGCATTCGAATGGGAATATTCAAAATCAAACTGTTTTTATAGAAAAAATTGTGAATGGTGAGTCTGATTTTGTTAGTATTGAATTTCAAAATCAAACCATTGAGATTGTTGGAGATTTAGCTATTGTTCGTCATAATTTAGCTGCTCATACAAAAGATGCTGGTGTAGATAAGGATATCAAAATAGGAATTATGCTCATTTGGCAAAAACAAAAAAACAAATGGTTACTTGTCGCTAGACAAGCTTATAAATTACCAGTATAAAAAATAATTTATAATTAAAACCGAATCCCAAATTATCTAGAGATAGTTTGGGATTTTTTGTTTTAAATAATTAATTGTAAATTCGTTACATAAAAGAAAAGCTATGAATCCTAAAAAAGTAAACCCGAAAATAACCAAAGTAGAAGAACCTGCTGTGGTTTATGAATCTTCGAAGATTAAATTCAAAGGAATTGACAGAGCTACTTTTGATTTTGATGAAGAATTTAAAAACGGTTATACTCCAGAAGAATTCAAGGCTGAAATGCATAAAAGAATAAAAGCATATCCTTGGAAAAAGTAATATTTAAGGACAAGGTTTTAGATTATTTGGATGAATTAGTTTATGTGCTTTTTAAGGAAGAGTACTTTAGTTATTCTGAAAATGCTCAGCTTTATGTGGATAAAATTGTAGACTTTATTATTTTGGAGATTAATTATTTTCCACACAAAACTACTCCACAAAAACTCCAATATCTAGGCTCTAACTACATTTTTTATAACTCCAATAACAGAACGACTTGGTATGTTTTCTTTGAAAAAAAGAATAATAATTATTTAATTACCGGAATTCTTAACAATCATTGTGAGGAAGCAAAAGAGCTTTGAAATAAAAAATCCTCGTGAACTTTTGCTCACGAGGATGATTTTATAAGGATAAAAAGAAGTAATTAAGCATGAGCCGTAGCTGCTTCTTTTTCAATTTTATGAATCAATCCAGTCAATACTTTTCCTGGTCCTACTTCGGTAAATAAAGTTGCACCATCAGCGATCATTTGTTGAACTGATTGTGTCCATTTTACAGGAGCTGTCAATTGGATAATTAAATTTTTCTTGATTTCATTTGCATCCGAAATTGCACTAGCAGTTACGTTTTGATAAACTGGACAGCTAGGAGCAGAGAATGTAGTAGCTTCGATAGCTGCTGCTAATTCTTCTCTTGCTGGTTCCATCATTGGAGAGTGAAATGCTCCGCCGACTGGCAATAATAAAGCACGTTTAGCACCTGCTTGTTTCATTGCTTCACAAGCTAATTCAACTGCTTTAAATTCACCAGAAATTACCAATTGTCCAGGGCAGTTATAATTTGCCGCTACTACAACACCATCAATAGAAGCACAAACTTCTTCCACAATATTGTCAGCCAAGCCTAAAACAGCGGCCATAGTTGAAGGAGTAATTTCACATGCTTTTTGCATCGCTAATGCACGTTGTGAAACTAATTTTAATCCGTCTTCAAAGGATAATACACCATTTGCCACCAAAGCTGAAAATTCACCTAAAGAATGTCCTGCTACCATTTCTGGTTTGAAATCTTCTAAAGTTTTTGCCAAGATTACTGAGTGTAAAAAAACCGCTGGTTGTGTAACTTTGGTTTCTTTTAATTCATCTGCAGTACCTTCAAACATGATGTCTGTGATACGGAAACCTAAAATATCATTGGCTTTTTCGAATAATTCTTTTGCTAAAGGCGAGCTTTCATATAAGTCTTTACCCATTCCTGTGAATTGTGCTCCTTGACCTGGAAATACGTATGCTTTCATCTGTGATTTTTTTATTGTTTTTTTATTTGTCAGATGGAATGCCAAAAGGCATTTCATGTCTTTAATTTTAAAGATTAAAAATTTAAAGATTGAAAAATTACTTTCAATCGGGATGCAAAAATAGTGTTTTTTTAGGATTTATAAAGAAAGATGCAAATGTGACAAAAAAAACCTCTCCGCTTGTTAATAAAGCAGGGAGGTTTGTAAGGATATAAAAATCAGTTTTTGGAAATGATTTATAATTTTATCAATTGTAATTCGATATTCAAACGAACTTCTTCTCCAATTAAAACGCCTCCAGTTTCTAATGCTGCGTTATAGTTTAATCCCCAATCTTTACGGTTTATTTTACCAGTTATGTTCAATGCTGCTTTGGTATTTCCCCAAGGATCTTTCATTAATCCGCTGAATTCTGCTGGAAATTTTACTGGTTTTGTAACACCTTTTAAACTCAAATCACCTGCCAATTCATAGTCATCACCATCTTTAGAAAAAGAAGTAGCTTTAAATGTTAGTTTTGGATAGCTTTCTGCGTCAAAAAAATCACCACTAATCAAGTGATTGTCTCTGTCTGTATTGTTGGTATTGATAGAATTGATGTCTGCAGAAAATTCAAAACTAGCATTTTCGAAGGTATCATCTTCTGCTGTGATTGTTGCATCATAGGTTTTGAAATTTCCTGAAACATTTGTAAACATCATGTGTTTTACTTTAAATCCAATTTCTGAGTGTGTTGGGTCAATTGCCCATTTTGTTGTTGACATAATTTTATTTTTTATTATTTAATAATTTGTTTCATTTTGATAAGACAAATTTACAGCGACAATAGAAATAGAGTACTTAACCTAGATTAAGAAATAAAACATAAAAAATTAAATATTTGATTTTGTTTGTAATTTATTAAAAGTCAAATTATTGTTTTTTTTATTTCGTATATTTGAAATAGGTTGTCAACTACAATAACAACTTTCTTTTGCTATTTTAAGCTTTTTCAGATTTACATGTGGTTTAGAAATCTTATTTTGAATAAAAATTGATAACTATAAAATTTTGATTGCCTTTTAGTGTGTAGGTTTTCATAGTAGTAGATTTTTTTTTAATAATTAAATAAGAAGTAATACAAGGAATACGTTTTATTATATTCAAAATGCGTTTACTTATTGTGTTTTAATAAAAAAATCAAATTTATGAAGGTATCTGTTACGAGAAAAACTATAAAATTTTTACCTGATTCCAGTAGGGTTGTTGCTCGATATTTTATGAATGGTGAAGAGCGAACAAAAGAGTTAATTAGCCGTATTTTGGTTATGAGTAATTCTGATGTAAATAAATTTTTAGAACAAATAAACAGAGACTTTGCAAGACGGCATAGGAATTTATCTGCTATATTTTATAAACATTATGAATATGTCAGACCTATAATTACTAAAATGAAAATCAATGAAGAAGAATTGTCGGAGGAAAGAAAATGGCTTATAGGTTCTTACTTAACTATGGAGTATTCTATTGAATCTGCTGCTTTTTTTAATCCTTCCATTGTAGAAGATTTTGATCAATCAGGTTTAGAAAAGGGAGAAAAAAGGATAATTATTTCATTTAGAGCAACTGGTGAAGGGCATGTTTCGTCGATCGTATTTAGAAGAGGAATTATTGATAAGGATAATAATCTTAGAATGATGCGAATTGGCGACAGTATTGAAAAAGCCGAGGTTTCTCATAAAATGATGTTTAATAAAAAACGAATTTTGTCCAAATTAGCAGAAATGCATACTCTAGATATTTACTCTACGATACTAAGCAATTTACCAGATGTATTTGAATATTCTGTTTTTAAAGATTTGGTACAGGCAGAATTAAAAAAGCCAAATATTAAAAAAGAAGATCAGGAAGCTTTTGAAGAAGTGCTTTGGTTGATGAATTCTTTTTATGATATACAATTCAAACATGATTCGGATATTTCGGAGCGTGTTATATTTCCTATAGTAGATACGGAGAGTCGTGGTATCGAAGATGCTCGTTTTGTTCGTTTTGTTGATGATGATAATTCAGAGATGATAATGGGGACTTATACCGCTTATAACGGACATTCAATACTTTCGAAAATAATTACAACCGAAGATTTTTATACTTTTCGGGTAATGCCTTTGTATGGTGAAGAATCCCAAAGTAAAGGAATGGCTTTGTTTCCAAAAAAAATAAAAGGGAAATATGCTATGCTGGCCAGAGTCGATGGCGTAAATAATTATCTGATGTATTCGTCTAGATTAAACCAGTGGAAAAATCCGCAAATTATTCAGAGACCTGAATATGCTTGGGAATTAACACAAATTGGGAATTGTGGATCTCCTTTATGGACAGAGGAAGGTTGGTTGATATTAACGCATGGAGTAGGAGCGATGAGAAGATATTGTATTGGAGCTTCATTATTTGATTTGGATGATCCTTCCAAAGAAATAGGAAGACTCCCAGAACCTTTGATAGCTCCTATGGAAGATGAGCGTGAAGGCTATGTGCCAAATGTAGTTTATTCTTGCGGTTCAATAATTCATAATAACAGCCTCATTTTGCCTTATGCGGTATCCGATTATTCATCGACTTATGCTGTAATTGATTTGGTCGAATTATTAGATGTTTTGAAGAATACTAAAAAAGTGTTATCCTGAGAATTATGAAAATCTATTAAAATTAGGGTTTTAATAAAGCAAGGGCTTCTTTCCATTTAGCAAGATTCGAAAAATAAATTTCACGGTATTGAGCTATGATATTTTGATGTTTCAATTGAAAGTCGTTATTCATTTCGTAGTTCCAATTATTATCTCTAATAATAGTTTCAAAATTAAAGACATTTCCAGCTAACATTTTATAATCAGTAACTAAATTCTGGTGTTGTTCGGATTGCAAAATGGGTTCAATTTCAGAATCATAAAAAGTTATGGCTGTTTCGTTTACAGCTAATCCTTTTTCAACCCAATGTTGCTCTAAAGCTTCTTCTTCGTACTTAAAGAAATCAGTAATATGCTTGTCTGAAAACCAATTGGGAAGCTTAATATTTGGTCGATTTGAATTTAATAAGTCATTAGAAGCAGATTGTAATTGCGCATTAGGAATCATCGAGGAATTGTATAAATACCATTCGGAATCCATAATCAAATAGATTATTTTCTTAGTATTTAGTTTCGCCAGCCAAGTCCTGTACCTAACGATTCCATTAGGAAATAAACCTGGGTCAATGACCATTTTACGTACTTTATTTTCAATTTTAACTTGTATTACTGGAGCTACATGATAGCCCCAATCAATTGTTCCTGTTGGAGAGATGTTTTTTTTGTCAATAAACGAAATCAAATTACTATTAGAAGTGGAATAAACTGCGGGAGCAAAGGCCCAAATTTTTGCGCATTGAATGCCTTTAGAAGCTAATAGTAAACTGATATAGTGAGAAATATTATGACAATTGGCTTGTTGATACCCAAAAGGAATTCCGGAGTTTTTAAATTCTGAAAACAAAGCTTTTGCAGAATTTAAATCCAGTATTGATAGCTTTCGTGGCGTTAAAAGAGGATGCTTTTTGATAGTAAATTATTTTAAAGGTATCACATCTACTTCTACTTTTACTTTATGATCTCCTGAACTAAAAATAATTCCTTTTAAAGGCGATACATCAGCAAAATCTCTTCCATAAGCGGTTACAATATGACGTTGTTGCGGAATCATATTATTGGTTGGATCGAATTCGCACCAGCCCATTTCGGGGATATAAACCGATATCCAAGCGTGTGAAGCGTCAGAACCTTCTAGTTTTGGTTTCCCTATCGGAGGTAATGTTTCGATGTAGCCACTCACATATCGGGCAGGAATACCAACGCTACGCAAACTTGCAATTGCTAAATGAGAGAAATCCTGACAAACTCCTCTTCGTTCTTTAAGAACAGTTTTTATAGGTGTATTGACATTTGTCGAGCCTGATTTGAATTGAAATTCAGTATATATTTTTTTGATTAAATTTAATACTGCTTCAAAAAGAGGTGTGTTTGGAAGTAAACAGCTTTCAGCGAAAGCGACAATTTCCTCATCCCAAGTTATGAATTGGCTAGGTAATTGATATTGTAAAACTTCAATTTTGAGAGCGCGATCGGTTGTGAATTTTAATCTAGCTTCTTCGCAAGTTATTGTGTTTAAAGTTAGCTGTGTCACGTTCTCTAATACTTCGATTTCGCTAGAAACCGTAACTTTTAACGATTTATGTGATTGATGAAGCGAAAAATAATGCTGAGTATTTCCAAAATAATCCACTCGAGAATATATTTTTGAAGGTTTAGGCTCAATTTCTATTTTGAAATTTGTGCATGTTTGTTTTGTAGAATTTTGCGGTTGAAGACACAAAATACTTTGATAATTGTGTACCTCATTTACATAGGTATACAGCGTTTGATGTTTTAATTTATATTTCATCAGTATCTATATTTTCAAGGGTGTCTAAAACAGAATGTTGCATCACAGAATGATTAAAATACAAACTAGATAAGTTATTGGAAACGTTTGAAATCAATTCGAAAACATCCTCCAGCGTTTTGTCTAAATTGAGACGAAATTGTGTCGCCTCATCTACTTGTATTAAACTATCGGCATCGATTAACTTAATAAGTGTACTTGCTTCTAAAGCTGATTTTTCGGCAATACTCAATCGATTCGGTTCATTGGTTTTGGGTAATTTAGAAAGATATTTTGTTAGGATATCCAATAAAAAAGATAGGGTATAAGGTAAGTTTTTTTCTAAAAACACCATATTAATTACTGCTTTCAAACTCAAATGCGATTTGTAAATATTTCGATATTGGGCTAATAAATGGTGGTATTCCAAAACAGCTTCCATCAAAACAGCTTCCTCTTCTTCCTCTTTTTTGTAATTGAAAGTGGAACGAAATACAGAAACCAAAGATAAAATTCGTTCTACATTTTTCCCTACTTCCATTAGGTAAAACCCATTATCTCGTGGTAGTGTTTCATATATGTTGCCATAGAAAGAAAAAAGTCGAATGTGTAATTTATCTAAAGCCTGATTGACATGGTTAATAGTATTGGTATTAGTATTTTTAAGCGAAATTTGACAGTCTTCTAGTAGATTAATGATGCGTCTGGTATCAAGATTCCATTTTTCACTAACCTGATTAATAGTATTTAGTAAGGATTGCATATTATAAACAACTGAACCTGGTTTTTTTGAATCATTTATCAAAAGAAGTAACTCTGTAATCGGATTTACAAAAATGGCTTCGTTGTCTATTGTTTCTCCGTCTTTGGCTTCTTTTCCCACAAATCCCGGATAGGTCTGAGACAGATGGGTTACAGATTTTAACAAAACAATTAAGAATTCAGGTTGTTTGTTGCCGTGTTTAACCACGTTTTCATTAAGTCTATTCAATATTATTTTTAGAAAACCACGCAGCGCCATTGTTCTTTCGCACAAGCGTCCCAACCAAAATAAGTTTTCGGCGTTACGGCTGGTCAATGAATTGTTTAGCTGATTGTTGGTGTTTTTTCGTTCAACTGTTTTTTCGTGATATTCTGTTGGTGCATCAGTTATGATCCAAGTGTCTTTTGAAATTCCGCCAAATTGGTTTGAAATTTCAAATTTATCTTTAACCGCGGAACTTCGTGTTAAGCCGCCTTGCATCACTTTGTAATTGGTTCCGTCGGCTATTAAAAAAGCACGAATTGCGGCATATCTTGGTTCTATTGATCCGTTAATAAAGGCAGGAGTGGTAGATAAACTTACCTCTTCTTGAGCCACATAATCTTTTGGGCTTTTGAGAATTAGTTTTTTTAAATCTTCAAGCTGTTCTTTGTTTAATAAACGCCCATAAATGGATCTAAAACCTTGTTTTCGATTGGTTTTCTTTATGATTAATTTGGGTAAATTAGCCAAAACAAAGTTTAATTCTTTGGTATGTCCGCACCACCATGTAGCAATCGAACTGATTAGTAAAGGTTCGTTGAGTAGAAATTTACAGGCATTTTGCATAAAAGCCATCAATCCATAATTTTCTAATATGCTCGTTCCCGGAGGATTTAAAACGGTAACATTTCCTAAACGAATCACTTGTAATAAACCAGCAATTCCGAGTAGAGAATCTCTACGTAATTCTAGTGGATCACACCATTCGTCATCCAATCGTTTGATAATTACATCTACCCGTTCGAGTTGATCGATAGATTTTAGCCAAACAAAACCATCCCTAACCACCAAATCATTTCCTTGTACTAATGTATACCCTAAAAAAGAAGAAAGATAAACGTGTTCAAAATAAGTTTCGTTTCCAGGACCAGAAGTCAAGAAAACCACATTTGGATTTTCATTGCTATTATTTCCTAAGGAATCAACGGTTTGTTGTAATTGATTAAAATAAGGAGAAAGCCTTTTTCGATATGTTTTTTCATTGAGTTCAGGGAAAACCTTACTCATTACAATTCTATTTTCGAGTGCATATCCTGGTCCAGAAATGGCTTGAGTTCTATTATCTAATAGCCACATTTTACCATCGGGACCCCGAGCTAAATCAACTGCGTAATTCAATAATCGTTTGTCTTGCTTTTGAATAATGTCAAAACAAGGCAGTAAAAAACCAGCATTATCAAAAACTAATTCAGCAGGAATAATGGCATTTTTAATTAAAGTTTGAGGGCCGTAAAGATCTTTTAAAATTAAATCTAATAAAATGGCTCTTTGTTTTAATCCTTGCTCTATAGTTTTCCATTCCGATTCATGAATTAGAAATGGAATAGGGTCCAGTTTCCAAGCACGATTAGACTCCTTATTGGTTTCGTAAACATTGTAAGTAACTCCGTTTTCCTTTAATTTTTTTACGATTTCTTGATTGCGTAATTCTAATTCATGGATGCCAATAGATTCTAAGGTATCAAAAAGCCCTTTCCAATATGGCTTAATTTCACCATTTTGGTCAAGTACTTCGTCGTAAGAATTAATTTTTTCTTTATATGAATGGAGTAGTCCCAATGAAATATCTTGAATCATTTTGTTAATTGTAAATGAATTGCTTTTTAATAATTGGCAAAATAATGGCTTTTAAAGCGAACAACAATGCAATTATCCTATTCTTTTGCTTTCCAATAATGTCTTAAATCTAAAGTGTAAGGGTATTCAGGATTAATAAGTTCTATTGGTGTATCAAGTCTTAGTTCAGATTTAGATTCTATTAAAAAACGAGAAGTTGCAGTGCTGTTGGCAATCATCTCTTTCTCTTTTTCGACATCCTCAAGTGCTGAAGACGGTGTGTGACCAAAATCCCAAAAACGACTTATTTTTCTTGATTCGGCTTCAAAACTATTCACGGGGAAACTATCAAAACTTCTTCCACCAGGATGTGTTACAAAATAAGTACAGCCACCAATTACTTTATTGTTCCAAGTATCTACTAAGTCAAAAACAAGCGGTACATCAATTCCAATATTAGGATGCAATGCGGATGGTGGGTTCCATGATTTATAACGTATTCCTGCTACATATTCTCCTTTGGTTCCAGTGCTTCTTAACGGAATTCGGCAGCCTTTGCATAATAAAATATGACGATCAGGTACAATTCCTGAAACTTTTACTTGTAATCTCTCTAAAGAAGAATCTACAAATCGAGAAGTTCCAGAACTAGACAATTCTTCTCCTAGTACGTGCCAAGGTTCTATTCCTAATCTAATTTCTAACTGGATGTTATCAATAGTCACATTACCATGATGCGGATATCTAAATTCGAAGAAAGGATCAAACCATGAAATGTCAAAATTATATTCGGCATCTTTTAAATCATTTACGACATCAATCATATCCAAATAAGCGAAATGAGGTAATAAAAATTTATCATGCAGTTCGGTTCCCCAACGAATTAATTTTTTCTCGTAAGGGTTTTTCCAAAATTTTGCGACCAAAGCCCGAACTAATAAATTCTGAACTAAATTCATATGTTTGTGCGGCGGCATATCAAACGCACGTAACTCTAATATTCCCAAACGTCCTGTTGAAGAATCTGGAGAGTATAATTTGTCGATACAAAATTCGGTACGGTGTGTATTTCCTGTGATATCAGTCAATAGGTTTCTAAAAATTCGATCCACCATCCAAAAAGGAACTTCTCTGTCTTTTGGGATTTGTTCAAAAGCAATTTCCATTTCATATAGGCGTTCATCACGGCCTTCGTCAATACGTGGAGCTTGACTCGTTGGTCCAATAAAAGGTCCAGCAAAAAGGTAACTCAAAACTGGATGGTGTTGCCAATAGGTAATTAAACTTCGCAATAAATCAGGTCTTCTCAATAACGGACTGTCTTCGGGTCTTTCTGCACCTAACGTTACGTGATTTCCTCCGCCAGTTCCTGTATGACGACCATCAACCATAAATTTATCAGTACCAAGACGAGTTAAGAATGCTTCTTCGTAAAGTGCTGTTGTGTTGTCTACAATTTCTTGCCATGATTTGGCTGGATGTACATTCACTTCAATTACACCTGGATCTGGAGTAACCATCATTTTTTCTACCCTGTAATCCGTTTTTGGCTGATATCCTTCAATTCTTACGGGCATTTGTAGCTTTTCGGCAGTACTTTCAATCGAAGTAATTAAGTCAATATAATCTTCTAAATAATCAGTTGGTGGGAGAAAAACATATAACATGCCATCGCGTTCTTGTACACACATCGCGGTAATGAAAGTGTCAACTTCGAATACGGTGGAGTCTTCTTTCTTTTTATCCTCTTTTTTGGAAGCTACTTTTTTAATTGCTTCGAAAATCTTTGCAATAGTTCCGTAACGTTTTTTTACTTTTTCAGAGTAATCACCTAATGGAGGTAAATCTTCAAATAAACTTCTGTCAACAACTGTTTCTCTCTTGTTTTTGGAGACTTTTGGCAGGGAGTCTAAAGGTAAACGCAAACCAATAGGAGAATTTCCAGGAATTAAAAAACAATTTCCTCTTCTAAATTCCCATGCACAACTTTCCCAATTATCCCAAGAGTAATTTTTTCGTATTGGTAAAACAAACCCTGATGGATTATTCAACCCTTTTTCTAAAACCTTTGCGAGATTATGGCGTTCAATAGAATCTTTTAAATTCACTTTTAATGGATCCAAATTCACTGGAAGTTTTCCTTCCTCAAGCGCCCAATAGATAGGGTCTTCGTAGGTTGGTAATAAATTTTTAGTATCAATTCCTAGGAATTTGGTCAATTCGGTTGCGAATTTTTCAGCATCGTGAAAGGTGAATTTGGTTTCTCCTTCTTTGGCTACCAAAGCATCATTTTTCCATAAAGGGAATCCGTCTTTTCTCCAGTATAACCCATATTGCCAACGAGGGAATAATTCTCCAGGATACCATTTTCCTTGTCCAAAATGCAGTAAACCTCCGTGAGCAAATCGTTGTTTTAAACGTAATGCTAAATCATAAGCTAGTTTTCGTTTCAGTGGCCCATCGGCGGCGGTATTCCATTCGGCACCCTCAAAATCATCAATAGAAATAAAGGTTGGTTCTCCACCCATTGTTAGACGAACATCCCCTTGAATTAAATCATTTTCAACGACATTTCCAACTTCCATGATGTCTTCCCATTGTTTATCAGAATAGGGTTTGGTAACCCTTGGGTCTTCATGAATTCGGGTTACTTTATTTTCAAATTCAAAACTTACTTCACATTTTTCTGTTGCTCCAGTTACAGGCGCAGCGCTTTCATAATGCGGAGTACAACACAATGGAATATGCCCTTCACTGGCAAAAAGTCCAGAAGTAGGATCGAGCCCAATCCAACCAGCGCCAGGGAGATACACTTCAACCCAAGCGTGCAAATCGGTAAAATCATTTTCGGGTCCAGATGGGCCATCAAGAGATTTGACATCTGGTGCTAATTGTACGATATAACCAGAAACAAAACGTGTGGCTAAGCCAAAGTGCCTCAAAATATGAATTAATAACCAAGCAAAATCTCTACAAGAACCACTTTTTAGCCTTAATGTTTCTTCTGGAGTTTGCACACCAACTTCCATTCTCAGATTGTAAGTAAGTGTTTTATAAACTACTTGGTTCATGTAAACTAAAAAATCATTTATTTCTAAAGAATCGTTTAGTTTTATTTGTTCAATAAATTTTAAAAAAGTTGGACTTTCTTCACTTAATTTCAAATAAGGAATTAATTCTTGTTCGAGTACATTGTCATATTTAAATGGAAACTTCTGAGCATATTCTTCTACAAAATAATCAAATGGATTGATGACTTGAAGTTTTGCAATGACTTCGACTTCGACTTTTAATTCTTTAATTTTATCTGGGAAAACAATTCTAGCCTGATAATTCCCAAAAGGATCTTGTTGCCAATTTATGAAATGATTATCTGGGCTAATTTTAAATGTATATCCTTCAATCTGAGTTCGAGAATGTACTGCTGGGCGAAGTCTGAAAACATGTGGGAATAATTTAACGCTTCGGTCAAATTTATATGTTGTTTTATGTGAAATGGCTATTTTTATGGACATAAGAAGTTTTTTTATGACATATTTTGTTTATACAAATATTGAAAAAAAAACATTATTTAACGAATTTTATTGATAATAATTTATTAAAAATACGTGTTAATACTCTTGAAACAATAATTTTATGGCTTTTTATTGATGATTTGTTAACGTTTCGATTTTGATTAACTATTATTAATTTTTGAGTAGATTACAAAAATGCCAAATGCTTATCTTTATCCCTGATTACAATACTTAATTATTGTTTTATTTTTTTTAAAATAACTGATTTTGTTGCTTTTAAAAGTGCCAATCGAGTTTAGGGATACTCTATAAATTTTTTAAAATGACCGAAAAAGAAAAAATGCTTTTGGGTGAAATCTATTTTGCCAATGATAAACAGCTAACCGAAGAAAGAACCAGAGCTAAAAAATTATTGCATAAATTGAATGTCACCGAATATTTGATGAATGGAAGATCACGAGCTATTCTTCGGGAGTTAATGCCTAATTCTCATAAACGGTTATACATCGAACCTCCATTTCATTGTGATTATGGGTATAATATTCATTCGGGGGAGAATGTGTATTTCAATGTCAATTGTGTGGTTTTGGATACAATGAAAGTGACTATTGGGAACAATGTTTTCTTTGCTCCCGGTGTGCATATTTACACAGCGACGCATCCGCTTAATGCTATTGAAAGAAGAACTGTCGAAAGTTCAAAACCTGTATCCATCGGAGATGATTGCTGGATAGGAGGAAATTCTGTTATTTGCCCAGGAGTGACCATTGGAGCCGGTTGCGTAATTGGCGCAGGTTCGGTAGTAACCAAAGATATTCCCGAAAATTCATTGGCAGTGGGTAATCCTGCCAAAGTGATTCGGAAATTGAATGAGGATTAATCTTTTTTGTTGAGGTAAAAACTCAGTGCTCCTGATGGACATTTGTTAATGGTGTCCATTATTTTTTCAGAAGTTGACTTTTCGGGTAAAATCCAAGGTTTCTCTTTTGGGTGAAAAACATCTGGATTGTTCTTAACACACATGGCAGAATGTATGCATTTTCCTGATTCCCACACAATCGTCACTTCACCATTGGTGTATTCTTTTTTGATGTCTTTTGGATCCATGATTATATAGTGGTATTGATTAGTATTTTGTTTTTTAATATTTTAGAAATCGGGCATTTTTCGGCAATAATTAATAATCTGTTTTTGGTGTCTTCATCAACGGTTCCTGGAAAGCTGATAGAACGACTAATCGTTGTTGTTAATTCAGTATCATTTTCTTGAGATATATTTAGCGAAATATTTATTTCTGGAATATCCCAGCCTTTTCGATCAATATACATTCTCAAAGTAGATAAAGTACAACCAGCTAACGATGCCAATAAAGTCGAAAAGGGGTCTGGGCCCAAATCATTTCCGCCAACATTCTCAGGTTCATCCATTAGTAATTTTCCATTGCGCCAAGCAATAGTGCACAGGTATTTTTGTGTTCCAATGTTTCCGGTAATGTCATTCTCTAATAGATTTTCCATAAGGTTTGTTTTTTATGAGGATTATAAAACGTCTCTAAATTCGGGAGTTTTATCAAAAACTTTTTTTGCAAAAGGACAAAGCGGAATAATTTTAATGTCTTTTTCGCGAGCAAATTCCACAGCTTTTGCTACCATTTTTTTTCCAAAACCTTTTCCGTTGTTTCCTTCGTTTACTTCAGTATGATCTATGATAATTTTATTTGGACCAGCAAATACAAAAGTCATTTTTGCTTCCGTCTTACCATTCACATCTATATGGAAAAAACCGTTTTTATCAGTTAATTCTAATTGTACTTCTTCGTTCATTTTTTTTGAGTTGCTAAGTTTCTAAGTCGCTAAGAGTTTAAGTTTTTTTAAGTTTCTGAGATGATAAGATTAATAGCTTAGAATCTTAGTATCTCAGAAACTTTGTATCTATTTAATAAGCCATCGGAATTTCCATTAACAGAAATTTTGCGTCTGTGGATGCTTTAATATCCAAAGTTTTGAAGTCAGTGATACCTAAACCATCACGAGTTTCTAATTCTTGACCGTCAATAGTTATGGTTCCAGAAATTACAAAAGCATAAACACCGTTTCCTGCTTTTTTCAATTCATATTGTTTTTCAAAACCTGCCTCAAAATCAGCTAAATGAAACCAAGCATCTTGATGAATCCAAACACCATCATCATCAGGATTTGGGGATAATATTTGAGCAAAATTATTTTTTTGTTCAGTAGTATCTAAAGTGATTTGTTGGTAACGAGGTTCTACATTTCTCACTTTTGGGAATAACCAAATTTGAAAAAGTTTGGTGCGTTGATCTGCATTTGGATTGAATTCACTGTGTTGAACTCCAGTTCCCGCGCTCATTACTTGTATATCACCAGTTTTGATGGTTTCAGTATTTCCCATACTGTCTTTGTGAGCCAAATCACCTTCTAAAGGAATAGTGATAATCTCCATATTGTCGTGTGGATGTGTTCCAAAACCCATTCCTGCTGCAACGGTGTCATCGTTTAAAACGCGTAATGCTCCAAATTGAACTCTATCTGGATTGTACCAGCTAGCAAAGCTAAAACTATGATAAGCGTTTAACCATCCGTGATCTGCGTGTCCTCTTGTATCTGCTTTGTGTAAAACTGTAGTAGTTGCCATGATATATAAATTTAATGATTTTTGTTATACAAATTTACATCAGTTGTAAGCAAAAGGCACTTAACCTAGATTAAGAAAGTGTAATTCTAAAATACCGAGTGCTATAATTATGATAATAATAATGTAAGGATTAATGTTTTGTTTAGTTTGTTATTTATTTTTTGCTTGAAATTGTTTAGTGAAGTAAACAAAATATTGTATTTTTGTTTAATTAAGAAAACGATATGGAGGATTTAAACAATCAGTTTGAGCAAAGAATGCGATATGTTTCGGTAGATTTTGTTCGTTCTATAATGAATGAAATTAACTGGAACGCCCGATTAATAGGGATAAAAGGAGCAAGAGGAATTGGTAAGACTACGCTTTTGTTACAATATATAAAGTTGCATCTTGCTGATAAATTGAATGAAACATTGTATGTGAGTTTAGATACTACTTGGTTTCATAAAAACTCACTTCTAGAATTAGTGAAGGATTTTGAACGTAGAGGGGGAAAATATCTTTTTTTAGATGAAGTGCATAAATATGAAGGATGGGCACAAGAGCTCAAAAATATCTATGATATATATCCTGAGCTCAAAATTGTGTTTACAGGTTCTTCATTGCTTGAAATTCTTAATGCTCGTGCCGATTTAAGCCGTAGAGCAGTAGTTTATACTATGCAGGGATTTTCGTTTCGTGAATTCATAGCAGTAGAAACAGGGCAGATTTTTGATATTCTTTCGTTGGATCAGATACTTACTGACCACAAAGAGGAAGCGCGGAAAATCAATAATCAGATAAGGCCTTTTCAATATTTTGAAAATTATTTAAAACAAGGTTATTATCCTTTTTATCGTGAACAACCAGAATTATATTTTATGCGATTAGCAGAGGTTGTCAATATGATTTTGGAAATAGAACTTCCACTACTTCGCAATGTAGAACTATCTTATATTGGTAAAATAAAACAGTTATTAGTAATCATCGCTGAGTCGGTTCCATTTGTTCCTAACGTTAGTAAATTGAGTGAAAAGATAAATATTAATAGAGCAACCTTATTAAGTTATTTGCATTATTTGGATGAGATTGGGCTTACTCATAATTTATTTAAAGAAGCATCTGGCATTAGTAGGTTACAAAAGCCTTCTAAAATTTATTTAGAGAACACCAATTTAGCTTACTTGCTGTCAAGAGAAAATACTAATATTGGAAATTTGCGTGAAACATTTTTTGCAAATCAATTGAATCATCGTCATAGACTCAATTATACTGATAAAGGAGATTTTTTGGTTGATGAAAAATTTACATTTGAAATAGGAGGTAAAGACAAAAAAGCAAAACAAATTGAATTTATTGATAATGCTTTCGTAGTTTCAGACGATATTGAATACGGCATTGGAAATAAAATCCCCTTGTGGTTATTTGGTTTTTTATATTAGTATTCGTTAAGTTTTATTTCCGCAACATTTTGCTTTTCATTTTGCTGAAAAACTCAGGAGTCACACCAAGATAAGAAGCAATTTGTTTTTGAGGAACATTATAAATTAAGTCCGAGTATTTTGTGCAAAATTTTTCAAAACGCTCCTCGGCGGTTAAACTCAAATTATCCATCAGGCGCTGTTGATGTGCTACCAATGAATTCTCAGTCAGAATCCTGAAAAAGCGTTCGAGTTGAGGTATTTCTTTATATAGAATTTCTTGGTTTTCTTTGGATAATATAACTACTTCGGCATCTTCGATAACTTGAATAAAAAGGTTTCCAGGTTTTTGCGAAAGCAAACTATACATGTCACTTATCCACCAGCCACTACAGGCAAAACTCAAAACATGCTCCACAATATTGTCATTAATATTGAAACTGCGCAAAATACCAGAATTTACAAAATATGAATGTTTGCAAACTTCTCCCGCATTAAGCAAAACGGTTTTGGCCTTGTATTGCTTTGTTTCTGTTTTAGAGAGAAAAAGTTCTTGCTCTTGTGGCGTTAAAGTAACGTGTTTGCTGATGTTTTCGAGAATGGCCTTCATTCTTTCAAAAGTACGATTATTTAACTATTTGTAAAATTATAATCATAAAAAAAAGCCTGCAAGAAACGTTGTTCCTACAGGCTCTAGGGAAAACTTAATTATACTAACTATAAAATATAATAGTCTTCCATTTTGGGTTTTGCTTTCTTAGGATATGTATTGGATTCGAAATGATCCGATTGATTTGAAAATTCATCATTGTATTCATTTACCATTTGCATTAAATTTTTCTCAATGTTTTTGGCAATAGTAGAAACAGGCGTATCTGTTGGTTTGTTCTCGAATGGATCCTGTAGATGAATAGCCATTTTTTCAACCAAGAAAAAGGCTGCTGCTATTATGGTAACTAATGGAATTTCTAAAGTACGCAACATAGTTGGTAAACTAAAAGGCAACATCATAATGAATAAATAGATAGTCATGTGAATGTATAATCCATAAGTAGTTGGGAATATTGTCGTTTTAATACGTTCACATTTACCCATTTGATCACAAAAACGAGTCAATGTTTTATCTAATTCGATTTGTTGATACATATTAATTTTTTCTCCATCCAAAGCATCTTTTAAATCTTTTCCGTGAAGCATTAATAATGCATTGGGTACGTGTTTATGTCTTTTTACATAGTCTAATTCTTCTGCAGAAAGTAAGCCTTCAATAGGTTTGTATACATTTTCACCACGAAGCGCATTTCCTAAAGCATAACACCAGGCAGCTTGTCTTTTTGCTATTTTTTCGATAAAATTATTCGATTCTATCGAAAAAATAGGATCCTTATAAAAGGTTATGATTTGTCTAACAAGGGTTCTTGAATCGTTAGTTATCGCTCCCCAAACAATTCTAGCTTCCCACCAACGGTCATACGCTTGGTTCGATTTAAAGGCAAGTAATAACGAAATTACGGTTCCAATAACAGATGGGATTGCCAATGGTATTTCAGTATTTAGCTCAGGATTAAACCGATGAAAAATATCAAATAAACAGGTGTATACTAGTACTATTATAAGTTCATATTTAATTTTGCCTAGTATGTATTTTAGTGGTATTTTCTTTTTTAGTAACATAATGTAATTGTTTTAAACGGTTTCTTCATGCAATGATAAAACGGGAATTTCAAAATGTTGATTCAGTTCGTTTTTCTTTTTAATTTTTGACCGTTCTGAAGTACGGGTTTCAATTACAAAATCAATATCATTTTTTGATAAGATATCGTTCAAAAGAAGATTGGTGTACTCAGACGTTTCCTGTTCTTTTTTTAGGACTTGACTGATTTTTTGCAATGGAAATTGATCATGCATATATTGCTGAATGTCATCGATATTTAATCGGGAAAAAGCATTTTCTAAATAAATCGCTTTATTCAGTTGAGTCGTAGAGTCATTGATGAGACGTAAAATTGGTATTTTTTGATTTTCAATACTATGTATCAAATTAATGTGTACACTTTTTTTACTTGTGATGATTGATTTTGTAAGGAGAATTAAATCAACGGAATGTAAATGCAAAAAGTTTTTTAAAAGCGGAGACGAGATTCCAGATTGACGCTTGAATTCTAATTTGCAATTAGGAAAAAGTTCAATTAGATCACGACAATTGTCTAATACATCCATTTCTTTATGGGTTATTTGACTGTCTTGTTCTCTTAGATATTGTGCCGCCGAGAATGAATCAATTTCATCAGTAACTAAAAATAGAATGATTTTTGTATTTCCATTTTTAGAATGATTAATGGCTGTTTTGACTGCTGATATCGTATCAGAAGTTAGTCGGGTAGGGATTAAAAAGTTTTTCATAAGTACGGTTGTTTTTTTGTACTTACAAAGTAATCTTAGCTACATTAGAGCTAGTTTAAAATAACATTAGAAAATCCTAAGAATTGACATTAGAATTTTTAATGTTGGTTTTTTTGAACAAAATAGTCACGATAGTTCCTTTGTCTTTCTCGGATTGAATTTGCAATTCGCCATTATGCATTCGGATGATTTTCATAGCTAATGGGAGTCCTAAACCGTAACCAATATATTTACTTGCTTCTTTTCCTCTGAAAAAAGGCTCGTAAAGGTGTGGAATATCCTCCGATGGGATTCCGATTCCGATATCGCTAATTACAATTTTAATGGTGTCTTTGGTAGCACTAAGATTAACAAAAACTTCTTTATTATCCGAGTATTTTACCCCATTGGCAACAATATTATTTATAGCTAATTCTAATAAGTTTTTGTTACATGGAATGGATAAATAATTGCTGTCTTTTGCAGAAATATCTAGTTTGATGCTTACTTTATTATCTGGGAAAAAAGTATCTAAGTCTGTTTTTACTTCAAATAACAAATCGTCCATGCGAACAACATTTTGGACTTGTTTGGTTCCGTCATAACCCGTTTGAGTAAGTTTTAAAAGACTCTCGGTTAAACTTCCTAATTTAGAAGCTTGTCTGTAAATATTTTCTAATGAAGTAATATATTCTTCTTTTTCACGGTCTTTGAGAAGCATGATTTCTGCCTCGGCAATAATGGTGGTAATAGGTGTTTTTAATTCGTGAGAAGCATTATTGATAAAATTAGTCTGAATTTCAAATGATGTTTCCAATCGATCGAGCATATCATTGAAGGTCGAAGTCAAGTCGGCTATTTCGCCTGTATGTCCATCATTTTGTAGTCTTCGGGATAAATTGGAAGCACTGATTCTTTTTACTTCTTTGGCTATATTGGAGACAGGAATTATTACTTTTTTGGCTAATAATCGTCCTAGAAAAAAAGAGATAATCAAGAAAATGGCAATTCCAAGAATCATAATTCTTGAAATATAAACGGTTGTAAGATGTCCTTTTCGGTCTACTGCTGCAATGATTACAATGTATTTTTGGCCATTCTCCGTAAAAATTTGACCCAAGTAATATTTGTTATCTATTTCAAAGGATTCTTTTCCGTTTTTTAAAACGTTAGTATAAAATTCGTTGGGTAAGTTTAATTTGGTGTTGTATTCAAAAGTGTTTTGACTATTTACTTTTAGTACAAAATCTTCTTCTTGAATCAATTCTTCTAAACCATTTTTTTTAAGCTGCTTGTAATACTTAATTTTTTCAGGATCTTTCTGGAAGTGAATCGAAGCAACAATTTTGGCGCGATCTTCAAGTCGTTTTAAAAAATAATATTGGTTGTTACTTCTAAATAAAAAAAACACCAATATGCACAGAAGTACAGTACTAAATGTAGAGAGTATAACGTACGAATAGGTGATTTTTTTCTTGATATTATTCATTTTCAGCCTGTAATAAATAACCAAAACCTTTTATGGTTTGAATCATTTTGGTGTTATAAGGTTTGTCGATTTTTTTTCTCAAATAATTAATGTACACATCTACAACATTGGTGTTCATGTCAAAACTGATGTCCCAAACATTGTCCAGAATTTGATTTCGGGAAACGATTGTTCCCTTATTTTTGGCTAAATAATAGAGTAATCTAAATTCCTTATGCGTTAAAAGTATTGGATTTCCATTTCGATGTACCGACTTGGTTTTTCCATTTATTTCTAAATCCTCTAGTTTTATAATGTCAGGTTTTTGAGTATCTAAATTGGCTCTTCTTGCCAAAGCCATCACTCTTGCATTAAGTTCCGTAAATTTGAATGGTTTAACCAAATAATCATCGGCGCCGTTTTCTAATCCGTTAACGATGTTTTCAGAAGTTCCCAATGCTGTTAATAAAAGAATGGGAACAAAGTTTTTGATGGCTCTTAATCTTCGGCAAATCTCAATTCCGTTAACTTTCGGAAGCATTACATCCAAAATCACTACATCAAAATCATTGTTCTGAATCATTTCCAACGCAGTTTCTCCGTCAAGACAGACACTTACTTCGAAGTTGTTCTCGGTAAATCCTTTTCTTAAAACGGATAACAAATTAGGTTCATCTTCAACGATCAATAATTTCATTTACAAGTGTTTGTTTTTACAAACATAAAAAAATGAAAATGTAATTTTCTATAAGTTGGGATTTCTTAAGGTTTTTTTTGGAATTTTTTTTGAAAAGATGATTTTAGAATGGCATTCGCTTTAGAAAAATAAATATTATTTTCCTATTTGGCTAAATAATTTATTAGCCACGGATTCTACTGATGTAACAGATTAGAACGGATTTTAAATAAATCCGTTAAAAAATTAGTTGAAATCTGTGTAAAATCAGTTCAATCCGTGTCATCTGTGTGCCATTTTTATTGCAGTTGAAAGTTTCAATAGCTAATGCCTTGTGACTTTAATGTGTGTTGTTCTTCTCTTAAATAGAATAGTTTTTAAACATATAAATCCATAATAATCTTGATAAACGAATGTTGAAAGACGCCATAAATAATATTACTGCTGTAATAATCCCAATGATTCTTAAATCAAAAGTTTCTGCGAAAAATTGATGAGCAATTAAATAAGTTGCTATTCCTTGTGCGACCGTCAAACCATAATTTACATACATAGCACCAAAAAAATAGCCAGGTTCTTTTTCGAATTTGAAATGACAATGAGGACAATATGGGTTCATTTTTGGGAATCCAACGTTTAAGAAAATATTTTTTTCGTTAAATACTTTTCCTTTTAGACAATGTGGACAATCATTATTTAGGATGTGAATAAGTGCGTGTGACATGATTTTATTTTTTATCAAAGGTATTTTTTATTCATGTCTCAAAAGTTTTCTATATTCGCTAATTATAGCACAAAAAAGACATTTCTGAAATTATGAAAAAGTATCCCATATATTCTATTCAGCGGTTCAATTGTAATGATGTGAATAGTGATTTTTATATAAATACCTTCAAAAATCACTTGGTAGATCACAGTTTTGTCGAAGAACCGCATAGGCATAATTCGTATGTATTGGTTCTTTTTACCAATGGATCAGGAACGCATGATATCGATTTTGATACGTTTAAAATTCAGCCGGGGAGTATGTTTTTTTTGCAGCCTGGTCAAATTCATCATTGGGATTTGTCTGATGATATTGATGGTTTTGTGGTTTTTTATTCTCAGGAAATGTATAATCTTTATTTTCGTCAAAAGACAATTGACGCTTATCCGTTTTATCACTCCTTAGGGAATTCACCCGAAATGATTTTGGATGCTAAAGAAACCAAAGCTATAGAACCCTACTTTCATAGTATGTTGGCGGAGTATCAAGGGAATAAAATGATGAAGCAGGATAAAATCATCAATGTATTGGATAGTATTCATATTGAAATTGCCCGAAAGTACAGTGAAAACAATATTCTCGAAACACATTCATATAATGTGAAAATAAGAGATTTTAATGTGCTTTTGGAAAACTACTTTTTAACAGAAAAAGCGCCTTCCTTTTATGCTTCTCAACTTCATATTACCTTAAAGCATTTGAATAGAATATGCAATGAAATCCTAAAGAAGACCACGACTCAGGTTATTACGGAGAGAATTATTTTAGAGGCCAAAAGAATGCTAATGGATAAAAAAAGAACAGTCAACGAAATTGCTACAGCATTGGGTTTCGATGACTATTCGTATTTTGTGCGATTGTTTAAAAAGCATACAGCAATGACGCCGACAGCTTTTAGGGATTTGAAGAAATAACAGGCTATTTTATCTTTGCACTGATGAGGTTGCTTAACACATCACGTTCCCGTTTCAGCATTTTTATTTCGAGTTCCAATTCGGCTATTAAATCATCTTTTGCTTGGTCTCCTATTTTGTTCGTTGAAAATTTATCAGGGAGTAATGCGGCAATATCCGTAAAGAAATTGTGTTGCAGTAAATTGCTTATTTTTAAAAGAATATCGGTGCGAATCCAAGCCTGTTTAAGACGGACTTCAAGATTTGCTGGATCAATGTCTAAGGCTCTTGACAAAGCTGCTTTCGAAACATTGTTTTCTTTGATATATCCTTTTAATAGTGTGCCGATGTGTACGTTTTTTTCCATTATTTGATTTGAAATAGAAGTGAATTATTTAATATATCAATTTAATTATCAAAAATAACAATTTAGTTATTTTATATATTAATTTGGTTGTTAATAATAATAATTTAATTGATTATAAAGATAATTTTATTATTAAAATAAACAATTAAATAGTTATAAAAATTAATTTAATTGTTATTTATAACTATTTATTGTTGTTTTCTTTTTAATTGGGTATCCGATTTTCTGCCAGTGTTCGTTTTAAACCTTTGGTTAAGCAGTTCAAATGAAGTTTTAGATCCAGGGACACCCGATTTTGAGGCAGTTTCATAAAGTTCATACACCTTTAGTGCGGTGTCATAAGCTTCTTTTCCCGCTAATCGTTGGGCAGCATTGACCTGACTAATAACCTGATTAAGCATTGATTTTAGAATATCGAGTTGTTCAAATAGTTTTAAATCGGCGATCAGATTGTCAATTTTGATATACGAAGGCATCGTTTCGGCACCATTGGATCGGAGCTGATTGATACAGTCTTCGGTAAATGCTTTGTTGGCGGCATCCATACCCCGAAAAGATTTTTTCTCATCTGCTGTTAATGAATTGGGAGGAAGTAAAGCGCTAATATGTTGCAAATTGGTTTTAATGGAACTAATAGATGATTCTGAAATTGTAGTATCGATGCGATTATAGGTAAGATTTGACATGTGTTTAGTTTTTTGGTTCGAAAACTAAGGTATATATATAATACGAAATACGCTACATTTTTTGTTTGATTTCAGTTTCAAAATTATTTTGAAGCAAAAAAAATACCCGATATTGCGAGTATTTTGTTAATTGATAGTAAGCAAAGATTACCAATTGTTTTTTTTGCCATAGATTAAAAAGATTTACACAGTTTTTTTTACTGATATTTAAGGTGAATCTGTATCACGAAATATAGTTTGCAAACATTGCTTTCATAGCCAACGGTTTCAACCGTTGGTAACGTATTGCAAAATCAATTTGCGATATTGTATTGTCTCTTTAATATCTCCAACGTTTGAAACCGTTGGCTATGGTATAATTAAAAGTTGTGGCCCTAAAAATAAAATTACAATAGTTCTTTGAGCATTTGAGTATTTGTGAAATAATCACAGCATTCAAATTCGTGCTAATTAGTGAAATTCGTGTTTATTTTTTTAATTAGTTAGCTATGACTTTTACTAATCCAGCAGCAGCTTTCGCTTTTTCAACCACTTCCTCAATTGCAGTGTCCAAAGTGTCATTGACCAAAGCCACACCCATTCTACGATACGGTCTTGAAGTAGGTTTTCCAAATATTCTGAAATCGGTTTTGGGTAAAGCTGCGATTTTTTCTATTCCTGTAAAAGTTGGATTTGTTGAATTTTCGGAAGCTAAAATTACGGCACTCGCTCCCGCTTTTTCTAAAGTAATTTCGAAAATAGGCAAACTCAAAATAGCACGTAAATGCAATTCAAATTCATTAAAGTTTTGTGTTCCCGCCAAAGTAACCATTCCCGTATCGTGAGGTCTTGGAGATAACTCTGAGAAATAAACGCCGTCATCGGCAAGGAAAAATTCGACGCCAAATAATCCTGCTCCGCCCAAAGCTTCCGTTACTTTTTCGGCCATATCCTGAGCTTCATATAAGGCTGCGTCCGATATTTTTGCCGGTTGCCAACTTTCCTGATAATCGCCACGTTCTTGTCTGTGTCCGATTGGCGCACAAAATAGGGTAGGGTTGTCGTTTTGAACCACGGTCAATAACGTGATTTCCGAATTGAATTTTACAAAAGCCTCCACAATAACTTCGACTACATCACCACGGGAACCTTCTACGGCGTATTGCCAGGCTTTGTCAATATCAGCAGCTGTTTTTATGGTGGATTGTCCTTTTCCAGACGAAGACATTAATGGCTTTACTACGCAAGGCATTCCAACTGCTTCGACTCCTTTTTGCAGTTCTTCGGCTGAAGTGGCGTAACGGTAATTGGCGGTTCGCAATCCCAGTTCTTTAGAAGCCAAATCGCGAATCGCTTTTCTATTCATTGTAAAGTTCGCCGCTTTCGCAGAAGGAACTACGGTAATCCCCTGTTTTTCGTAATCATAAAAACGCTCGGTTCTGATAGCTTCAATTTCGGGAACAATAAAATCGGGTTGGTGTTTGGCAACGATTTTGTCTAATGCTTCTCCGTCCAACATATTGATGACTTCAAAACCGTGTGCTACTTGCATTGCAGGAGCATTTTCATAACTGTCAACAGCAATTACGGTTTGACCGATACGTTGCGCGGCGATTGTAAATTCTTTTCCTAATTCGCCTGAACCTAGAAGTAGTATTTTCATTTTTTATATTTTATGTAACGAACAGATTGTGATAGGTTCGTACAGGATGTGTATTTGTTTATGCCCAAATTTAGCAAAAAAAGCAAGGTATTTGCTTTGAAAAAAATGTTGTATTTCTAAACGGAATATTTAGCTACGGATGGCACGGATTTAACAGATTAGCACGGATTTTTAATTTAATGTGTTAAAAATGAAATCTGTGTAAAATCCGTTTTATCCGTCAAATCTGTGGCTAATTTTTTTAAGAAAAATGCTCTAATTTTAAATGCTACAAAGCTAAAAACTATCCAGAGGAATTCTAGTGAATTCAACATCTTCTTTGTTAGTAGCATATCCTACATACAGATAGTTTTTCCAAACAAAACTTTTGGGATAACTATAGCCAATTCTTTTGAATTTCCCATCGGTTTTCATCGGTTGTAAATCTTTTCCACCGCTTCGAAGCAAATAGGCTTTGTCAAATAAAAAGCCATCTTTACTCACCGTAATGACCAATGGAAAGCGATTTTTGTTTCCTGATGGATTGTTTACCATATACGCCATTCCGTTTGGTAAATTTCCAGCACTTTGTTTCGCTCTGGAATCAGGTGTATCGATAAGTGTTGGTATGGTCCAGGTTACTCCGTTATCATGACTTATAGCAGCTAGTTTTTTAAATGTACCGTTTTGGTCTCTAAAAATCATTACAATTGCACCGTCTTTTCTGTAAAACCAACTAGGTTCCAATTCTCTGCTAATAGTAATATCTTTAGAAGGAAGGTTTTCCATTTTGCCAGATTTCCATCCAGTTATTCCCAAAGTGTCATCGGTATAGAACGGCGTTGCGATTAGACCAGGCTGCATGTGAAAAGCGGTTATAATTCTGCCGTTTGGTAAGCTATGAACGTCTTGTTCGATAATTCCTGATACAGGATTGTTCTCGCTATTTGTTACTGGCTTTGGTGTTCCCCAATGTATTCCATCTGTAGATGTTATGTACTGGGTGAATCCTCCTTTAGGGGTGTTTTCTTTTTTGGGCCAAATGCCTAAATAAGCCACGAGTGTCTTTCCATCACTCCACCAGCCTCCGCTTGTTTTTATGTTTTGAGGTTCTATTGTTGTTAATGGCATTGGTTTTTCCCAAACTTTTCCATCGGTGCTTCGGCTGTAAAATACTTGTGTGTCTGCTCCATCTTCATCGATAGAAGAACTCTGCCATTGTGCATACAGCATTCCTTTGAAAGCAAATAAAACAACACCGTGATTGTATTTGTTTTCGTTTTCTTTGGGTGAAAAGATGGTGAATGTTTCTGCCCCTTTTGCAAAAGTAAGTCCTAAAGTCTCGGGTTGTTTAAGGTCAAAAAGAGGATTTACTTTAAAAGGTATTTCGGCAGTTTGTGCTGATAAAAGGGTAGTAGAGAAAAGAGCGATGTAAAGAATTAACTTTTTATGATTTGCCATAATGATTTACAATTTCTACTTCGTTATAAAAGCGAAAGGCTTTACACTTGTAGTATGTTCAAATTTAACAAAAAAAGGGATGTGATTTTTAATTGAAAGGATTGGTTTTTTTATTCCATTTTTAAACTTTTGAATTTTATTTTTAAACGAAAAACGTCTTGCTTGTTGTCCCCTTTTTTGGGTTAGGGATAGATGTGGAAATCCTTTTGTTTTTTTCTTTAAAAAACAAAAGATTGCAACGGATAGCCCGACCGTAGGGAACCCCATAAAAAAAGCCTCAAGTAAAAATGTTGAGGCTCTTGATGGTGATATTAATAGTGGTTTTAATCTTTTATCAATCTTACTGTTGAGGTTCCTTTTTCGGATTTGATACTAATTATATATACTCCTGATGAAGCTGCGATTTCGGATACTTCTACTTGGTTTTCACCTTTCCCTTTAGCGATTTCCTTCCCTATAATATTGTGAATAGTATAAGTGAATTTGCCTTTTGCAGCGATAGTGAAAGTTTGGTTTGCAGGATTTGGATATACAACAGCATTTGCCGAAGGGACTTCTTTTGAATAGTCATTGGTTGCTAGTTTGTTTATATCTGTAGTAACAATGTTTGGTTGTGTTTGTGCTGCCATATCCACTCCTAAATAAAAACCTGGATGTGGCGGTTGATTGTAAGCTGAATTTTGCCAGGCAATAGCGACTCTATATTGCGTATCGTGCATCAGAGTATATAATTTATTAGTGGTAGGGATGTTAGTTGAGTAAATTCTAATAGAAGTATTATCGTCTTTTCGGAAGATAACTTCTTCTCTCCAATCTCCAAAGAGGTCAGCACTTAAGCAAGGGGTCGATTTGGTGGTGTTGTTAGATGAATACCCAGTTGCAGTTAACATATTGCTGGTTTTGCCATTCATGTAATCCCATTTGTCTATTTTGTTTGAATCCAATAATTCTCTATTCAAATCAGCATCCCACCAAATTGAAAAATTCTGCGTAGGTTTTTTATTGCTGATAAGGTTTCCTTTGCAATCCATTAAATAATTTACACCACCTGAACTTCCAAAACATTCGTAACCTTTGTAGCGAGGGTCAATATCTGCAGCATTGCAACGACCTATATCTGCGTTTGCAGGTATTCCCCATAGTGTTGCTCCTGTTTTAGCATCTAAAAATACTAAACCATTAGTTTTGTATTTGGCTGGTTCTTCCAAGCATTGCCAGATTTCCATTCCAGGACGATCAGGATCCATGTCACTCATGTGTAAAGCGTCTCCGTGACCTAAGGTATTAGCGTATAATTTTGTGCCATCATCATTGATCCCTGAAGAGCCGTTAAAGATTTCGTCTTTACCATCTCCATCTACGTCTCCCACTGTCATTTGGTGGTTTCCCATTCCTGCGTAAGCTGAATTTCCAGAAGTAGTACTGTCAAAAATCCATCGTTGAGAGAGAGTGTTGTTTCTCCAATCCCAAGCCACGCGAACTAGTCTGGTGTAGTAGCCACGCCCCATCACCAAGCTTGGTTTAGATCCGTCAAGATAAGCCACCGCAGCAACAAAACGTTCCGAACGGCCTCCATAACTATCACCCCAAGAGGATACTGTTCCACGTGCTGGCAGATAATCAGTAGTTGCCATTGCTTTTCCTGTTAGTCCGTTAAAAACCGTTAAAAATTCAGGACCCGATATCACAGCACCATAAGTGCTTGTTGTGGTTTTACTACCACTTGTGTTTCTATAATCTGCATTAGCGTCGCCAATAACTGTCCCAGCTCCATCTATGGTTCCGTCAGCTGTTCTGCAGGCCATTTCTGCTTTTCCATCAGAATCTAAATCATACACCATAAATTGAGTATAATGTGCTCCGGCACGAATGTTTCTTCCTAAATCGATTCTCCAAAGAAAGGTTCCGTCTAATCGATAACAATCTATATATACATTTCCTGTAAAACCTGGTTGAGAGTTGTCTTTTGAATTAGACGGATCCCATTTTACAAATATTTCATATTGTCCATCACCATCAACGTCTCCTATACTACAATCGTTTACATTATAGGTATAAATCTCTCCGTCTCGATTAGTTCCGCCAGCTGGTATCTGCATGGCGATGTCTAAATATTGATTTGCCCATACAGTAGCAGTCTCTGAAGCGGGTTCTTCAACTCCATTGATAATGGCACGGACTGTATAAGTTCCATTGGTAGCGATGGTGTGTGTAAAATTGGTTGTAGTTGTAAAAGGACTTTCTGGAACTTTTACGTCATCGCAATATAAATTATAACTTACATCAGTTGGTTCAGTTCCTAACATTCGCCAGCCAATATAGACTTGATTTGTATTTAAACGCATTGCAACAAGACCACGATTGAGTTTTTCTACAGTGCGTTGTGCAGTTATTTGGTTAGATATTCCAAATAAAAACAGAAGTAAAATAGCTGTTTTTCTGAGGAAATTGGCTTTGATTTTTTTGTTCATAATGCTTTGGTTGAGTAGGTTAGCTAATAATTGTGAAAAATACACAAAATAAATAGTTAATAATAATAAATTGTGATTATTTTTCTTATTTTTATTTTTTTTAAGTTAAAAAAATGAACAATGTTGTTATTTGTTGGTTTGCTGTATTGATAAAAAAAAGCCCCAAGAAAAATCTTGAAGCTTTTGATTACGAAAAACTAAAGTTGATTATTGCGTCTTTTATTTTTTACCTGCTACAACTACATTTGGTTTTGTTTGCGGCGCCATGTCAACTCCTAAATAGAAACTTGGATGTGGTGGTTGATTATAGGCAGAGTTTTGCCATGCTATTGCTACTCTATATTGAGTGTCGTGCATTAAAGTGTATAATTTATGAGTAGTAGGGATAGTAGTCGTGTAAATTCTAATGGAAGTATTATCAGATTTACGGAATATAACTTCTTCACGCCAGTCTCCAAAAAGGTCGGCACTCAGACAAGGCGTTGATTTAGTTCCATTGTTTGATGAATATCCTGTGGCTGTTAGCAAATTGACGCTTTTTGCATTGCTATAATCCCATTTGTCGATTCTATTTGAATTTAACAATTCTCGGTTTAAATCACCATCCCACCAAATAGCGAAATTCATGGAAGGTTTTGAAGTCCCGATTTCATTTCCTTTACAATCATATAAATTTCCTTTGGCTCCCCAACATTCATATCCTTTATAACGAGGATCTATATCGGCAGCAAGGCCACGGCCTACGTCTTTTCCTTCTCCGCTAGCACCCCATAATGGTTTTCCTGTTTTTGCATCTCTAAATTCAAGACCGTAGTCTCCATAACTTCTAGGGCTTTCATGACATTGCCATACTTCTTGTCCAGGACGGTCAGGGTCCATGTCGGTCATGTGTAAAGAATCTCCATGGCCTAAGCCGTTAGCATATAATAGCGTGCCATTATCGTCAATTGTGCTGGCGCCATTACAGACTTCATCTTTGCCATCGCCGTCAACATCACCTACTGTCATTTGATGATTACCTTGCCCAGCAGCACTGGAATTCGCAGAATCGTTACTGTCAAAAATCCATCTTTGTGTGAGTTTATTGTTTCGCCAGTCCCAAGCTACTCGCACAAGTCTTGTATAATAACCACGACCCATTACTAAGCTAGGTTTTTCGCCATCAAGATAAGCAACGGCTGCAATAAAACGATCTACTCTATTTCCATATCGGTCTCCCCACGTTCCTATGTCTTCCCCACGTGATGGTAAATAGTCGGCTGTTGCCATTGCTTTACCGGTTTCTCCATTGAAAACAGTTAAGAACTCAGGGCCTGATAGAATATATCCGTATTCATTTCTGTAATCTGCGGTAGCTGAGCCAATAACTGTTCCTGTTCCGTCTATGGTTCCATCGGCGGTTTTACAGGCGATTTCGGCTTTACCATCCGAGTCTAAATCATAAACCATAAATTGGGTGTAATGAGCACCAGCTCTAATGTTTTTACCCAAGTCAATTCTCCAAAGGCGAGTGCCGTCTAAACGGTAGCAATCAATAAATACATTTCCTGTATACCCTTTATGCGAGTTATCATGTGAGTTGGATGGATCCCATTTGACAAAAATTTCGTATTGACCATCGCCATCTACATCGCCCACGCTGCAGTCATTTACGTTGTAGGTATAAGCTACATTATCCGGAGTAATTCCACCATCTGGTATTTGCATCGGAATATCTAAATATTGATCGGCCCAAACAGTGGCAGTCTCTGAAACAGGTTCTTCGACTCCATTAATGATGGCACGGACAGTATAAGCTCCGTTGGTAGTGATGTCATGTGTAAAATTGGTGCTTGTCGCAAAAGGACTTTCGGTGACCTTTTTTCCATTAAAGTACAAATTATAAGTTGTATTTATTGGATCGGTTCCTAGCATTCTCCAGTCAATATAGACTTGATTAGTGTTTAGTCGAATGGCAACTAGTCCACGATTAAGTTTTTCAACAGTATGCTGAGCAGTTACTTGAGTGGTTATTCCAAATAGTAAGAGCAATAAGAGAATTGTTTTTTTGAAAAACTTGGTTTGTAAATTTTGGTTCATAATTAATAGAAAGGTTGATTAGAATTGGATAAAAATATATATAAAAACGAGTTCTACTATCCTGTACCATGAGGTGTGATTTTTTAATGATAGTTTTTTTGTACTTAAGGGTGTACTCAGATAAAAAAAAATCCGGATTTCAAGCGGTAGGCCTGAAATCCGGAATTTTTAAAATTTAAAGAAAATTATATTAAGCAGTAACTTCAGTATATGAAACTGCTTCTTTGATTCTTTTTAATGCTTCTTTTAAGATGTCTTCGCTAGTTGCGTAAGAGAAACGGATACAATCTGGGTTTCCAAAAGCATCACCAGTTACAGTTGCTACGTTTGCTTCACCTAAAAGATACATAGAGAAATCATTTGCATCTTTGATAAGAGTTCCTTTTAATGTTTTTCCAAAGAAAGAAGAAACGTCTGGGAATACATAAAATGCTCCTTCTGGAACGTTGATTTTGATTCCTGGAATTTCTTTCAATAATCCAACAACTAAATCTCTACGGCTATGGAAAGCCTGAACCATGTGATTCAATACAGATGGATCAGCATCTACAGCAGTAATTGTTGCACGTTGTGCTACAGAATTTGCTCCTGAAGTTACTTGACCTTGAATTTTAGTACACGCTTTTGCGATAAATTCAGGTGCTCCGATGTATCCAATTCTGTATCCTGTCATTGCAAACGCTTTTGCTACTCCATTTACAGTAATTGTTTTTTCTAACATTCCTGGGATAGAACCAATACTACAGAAAGTTCCTGAGAAATTGATGTGCTCATAGATTTCGTCAGCAACTACATATACGTTTGGATATTTTTCTAATACTTTAGCCAAAGCTGTTAATTCTTCTCTGCTGTATACAGATCCAGATGGATTACAAGGAGAAGAAAACCACATCATTTTTGTTTTTGGCGTGATAGCTGCTTCTAATTGTTCTGGAGTGATTTTAAAATCAGTATCTACAGAAGTTGGAACTTCTACAGGAACTCCTCCTGATAATTTTACGATTTCAAAATATGAAACCCAGTAAGGTGCAGGTAAGATAACTTCGTCACCGTCGTTTAACATTACTTGGGCTATGTTGTATAATGATTGTTTTGCCCCTGTTGAAACTACGATTTGTGATGGTTTGTAATCTAATCCGTTGTCTCTTTTGAATTTTCTGCAAATAGCCTCTTTTAAATCAACATATCCGTCAACTGGAGAATACGTACTGTAGTTGTCATCAATCGCTTTTTTAGCAGCTTCTTTGATGAAATCTGGAGTATTAAAATCTGGTTCTCCTAAGCTTAAACTGATAATGTCTTTTCCTTGTGCTTTTAATTCTCTTGCCAATGCAGCCATCGCTAATGTTTGTGATGTAGCTAAATTGTTAATTCTGTCTGAAAGTGGATTGCTCATTAAAATGTAAATTTTTAGTTTTTTGTTAATTATTAAAGAGCTGGTTCTAGCCCCAGCGTTTTTAAATGTTTGAAATGTGCCACAACTGCAGCTGACATTGTTTTGTATTCGTAATACGGTAATTGGCATTCTTTTGCCGTTTCTTTTACAATTTTTGCAATTTTTCCATAATGTACGTGGCTAATATGTGGAAAAATATGGTGCTCAATTTGGTGGTTTAATCCTCCTGTGTACCAGTTTACAATTTTGTTTTTTGGAGCAAAATTTACTGTGGTAAATAATTGGTGAATAGCCCAAGTGTTTTCCATTTCGCCAGTTTCATTTGGTTGTGGATTGGCAGCTTCATCTACTACGTGTGCCAAT
This sequence comes from Flavobacterium sp. WC2509, assembly GCF_052683105.1. NCBI lineage: Bacteria > Pseudomonadati > Bacteroidota > Flavobacteriia > Flavobacteriales > Flavobacteriaceae > Flavobacterium > Flavobacterium sp. WC2509. The sequence continues at coordinate 2,886,201 of NZ_JBQZFG010000001.1, forward strand.
TGGAATACAATACTCAAGATTAATCCAGCGGTATAGTGCATTACAAAAAATCCAACCAAAACTTTCCACCAAGTGATTCCAATAATCATTGGTAAAGCCATCCAAATAGCTAAATAAATGATTTTAGTGATGATTAGAGTGGTCCAAAGTACTTTTGGGCTTTTAGGTTCACCATAAGATAATTTTCTTTTGATGTAATTTCTCATTTGCTTAAAATCAGTAGTAATCGCCCAATTAAAAGTTAGTAAACCATATAGAAATACAGCATAATATTGTTGAAATCTATGAAATTTATGCCATTCTGCTTCTTTAGAAAAACGCATAATTCTACCTGCTTCTAAGTCTTCGTCATGCCCAATTATATTGGTGTAGGTATGGTGTAATACGTTGTGTTGTACTTGCCAGTTGTGAACGTTTCCTGCTAAAACATAAATGGTACCTCCCATGAATTTATTAACCCAGCTTTTGGTAGAATAGGATCCGTGATTTGCATCGTGCATTACGTTCATACCAATTCCAGCCATTCCAATTCCCATAACGATAGTCAACAGTAGATGAACCCAAAAAGGCATGTCTAAAGTAAGTATCAAAAAATAGGGTACAAGAAAAACTGTAAAAAGAATTACGGTCTTTAAATGGATTTTCCAGTTACCTGTTTTCTCGATATTATTTTCTTTGAAATAGTTATTCACACGAGAATTAAGTGTCCTGAAAAATTTTAAACTGTCCTGCTTTGCAAATGTTGGTGCGGTATTACTCATATAATTTTTTGAATGTTTGCAAAGGTAACCAATATAAATTTTCAACATACAATATTGAGTTAAATATTTCTAAGCTAAAAGCAGTACTTTTGTTAAAAATTAATAAGATGGATGAGATTTTAAAGTATTTTCCTAAACTGTCTGATATTCAGATAGAACAGTTTAAAAAACTGGATTTTTTATACCATGATTGGAATGAAAAAATCAATGTTATTTCTAGAAAAGATATTGACTCTTTGTATACCAAACACATATTGCATTCTTTGGCTATTGCCAAAGTAAATAAATTTGAACCAGGAACTTATGTTTTGGATGTAGGTACAGGAGGAGGATTTCCAGGTATTCCTCTAGCAATTCTTTTTCCAGAAACTCGTTTTTATTTAATTGATGTGATTGCTAAGAAAATAAAGGTGGTACAAGCGGTTGCCGAAGCTTTGGAATTAAAAAATGTAAAAGCAGAGCAACTTCGTGCCGAAAATGTAAAAGGTGATTTTGATTTTATTGTGAGTCGTGCGGTAACCAATATGCCAGACTTCGTTTCTTGGGTAAAAACAAAAATAAAGAAACAACACAAACATGAATTGAAAAATGGTATTCTTTATCTAAAAGGCGGAGATTTAACCGAAGAATTAAAAGATTTTCCAAGAGCTACTGAATATAATATTGCAGATTTTTTTGAAGATGAATTCTTTGAAACTAAAAAAGTGGTGCATTTGCCATTGAAATTTGTGGTTTAATAAGTCCTAAAGTTGAAAGTCCTAAAGTCAAAGAAAAAATAAATTAAATGATAAATAGGTTAAAATCATTTTGTTTTTTGTTGGTGTTTTTTACGTTTGCCAATGGAAATGCACAAGATTCAGAAGTAGGGAACTGGTTTATATATTTTGGAAATCAAAAAATAAATAATCGATGGAATTTTCACAATGAGGTGCAATATCGAAACTATAATTTTGTTGGAGATTTACAACAACTGCTTTTAAGAACTGGGATTGGATATAATTTATCCGAAAACAATAATAATATATTGCTAGGATATGCTTTTGTTTATTCTGAACCTTATATATCAGGAACAGATGATAAGTCTAAAACGGATGAGCATAGAATTTTTGAGCAGTTCATCACTAAACAACAATTTGGAAGAGTAAATATTCAGCACAGATACCGTTTTGAACAACGATTTATTGAAGATGATTATAAGATGCGTTTGCGGTATTTTCTTTCTTTGAATGTTCCAATCAATAAAAAAGAGATGGATAAAAATGCAATATATGCTTCGGCTTATAATGAAATTTTTATCAATACCGAAGCTAGTTATTTTGACAGAGACCGTATTTATGGCGGTGTCGGATACTGTTTTAATAAAAGCTTAAAAATGGAAGTAGGTGTAATGTCACAAATCTTATCCAACTCGAGTAGAACCCAATTTCAAATTATGTTTTTTAATAGTTTGCCTTTTTAGTTTTTGAATATTTAATAAAATGGTAATGTCCTCAAAAACAAAAAACACAGCCCAACGGCTGCGTTTTTTTGTTTTTGAGGACATAATTCAATTATTTTTTCAAAATTTTGAAAGTTGAATTTCCATTGTTGGTGAAAAGGGTAATGATGTACATTCCTCTTTCTAATTTTGTGAGATTTATCTCTTTGGTTGAAGCGTTAAAATTGGCGTCAGTGTATTTTTCAGTATGCACCAATTGCCCAAATAAATTGTGTACTTCGATTTTTTTGATCTCCGTTTTGTAATCGATGTTTAAGATGTCGCTAACCGGATTTGGATAGAAAAATCTTTCTTGTTCTGCTTTTTCAGTTGTGTCAATTCCTAAAGTTGTCCCTGGAGCATCCACAATATAAATTCCAAAATCTTTGGTGTCGCCAATAAAGAATGTACTAATTCCGTTGATCATATTGTTGGTGATGTTCGCATCAGCATTTCCTGCAACTCTCATTCGTAATAGCGTATTTTTTACAGCATTTGATGGCAGCGAAATATTTGTTATTAAATTAGTAGGGGAGGAAGCGGTAGGAATGTTTCCTGAAGTTATTTTTTCACTTTCTTCAAAGATATTATTGTTGTTATAGTCAATATACACGGCATAGTATTCTTGGAATTGGCTACTTGATTTTACGGTGATTGTCAACGGATAAGTTTCGCCAGTTGTTAATACCGTTTTATCGCTAAGTGAATAGTCTGAATAAGGTGAATTAATAGATATGTTGGTGTATTTTGAAATAGCATTTAAATTCACGTAGCTAATAGTGTAACCAAAATTAGCAGCGTTTTGTGAGGTAGTTTTACTTGAAGGAGCTATAGTTAGATTAGCAACATGAATCAGGTTTGTTGTTGTAATAGAGCCTGTGCCAAGAGAATTGGTAACAGTGTGCTTTACTGTATAGTCGCCGGGAACGGTAAAAGTAAAAGTTGGATTTTGTTCCGTTGAAGTCAGGATTGTCGTTCCATTAGTAAGAGTCCAGCTAAAAGTCATTCCAGCCCAATTATCACCTGTCAAATAGGTGTTGGGAACTCCTTTGGAGGTGTCTGAAAATGCTATAGATTCTCCTGTAGTTATAAGTGTTGCTGTTGCAGGAGTGAAGTTGGCAACAGGAGTGCTTACAGGGACTAATTTATTATTATTGTTTGTTGGTAAAAAAGAACTTCTTAAACTAGTTAATGCTGTTCTCATCCTTGTTTTTTGGTCGTTGGTAAACATGTTTCGGCAACTGCTGTATGAATAGCTCAAGTAGTTTTTTATGAAAAGCTCGTTTGATGATCCACCATCGCAGGAATTTGTTCCTGTAATTGAACAATCGTTTACATCTCTTTGGTGTGGCGCCGTGTCGTTACAATAATCGCCATTGCCTGTAGGGCAAATTGGAAGCGAATTAGAATCACGGTCTCCTTCGAAAGTGTGGTATAAGCCTAAAGCATGACCCAGTTCGTGGGTTTCGGTCGTGCTGTTTAAATCTTTGAAACAATTACTCAAAATTATAGCACCATCCAAAGCATCGCCATGCATTGGTGCTAAATAAGCATATCCCTGCGTTCCTGCACCTCCTTCATTATTGTCAATTTCGCTAACTAACCAAATATTATAATACAAATGCTGATCCCATGCAATAAGTTGTTTTAGCTCAGAATCATTTATGCCTGCTGTATTAGAGGCATTGACTCCGTTGCTCATATATGCAGAATTTGAGGACATGTTGTAACGGTTAATGCCATTTGTTGATTGTCCGGAAGGACTTCTAACAGCTAGGGCAAATTCGATTTCGGTATCTACACCTGCTCCATCTCCTCTTTTACCGCTAATTTTTCGGTATTCTTCATTCAGAATTTTGATTTTGGCATAAATTTGTTCGTCAGTGATATTGGTGCCTGTTCCTAATGCTTCCCCTTTGTGCATAATGTGTACGACTACGGGGATAACGTATGTTGTGGCTGCAGTTTTTGCTGTTAATTTATTTTTTTTAACTGTTTCTTCAAATTGTGCCTTTTTTGCAAGCAAGCCAGGATTTGATGCTAGTATTTTTGCATTTAACGCATCACTTGCGCAGCTTTCAGGAATGTTGCTTTTTTCTTGTGCGGATAGTTTGTTGGTTATTAAGGTAATAAGAATGAACAATAGTAGTTTTTTCGCCATGGTTTTTTTTAATATTTAGGAAATATTTTGCAAAAATACATGTTCTTTTTCTAAAAGTTAGGTTTTTACTTAATTAACTAAGTTTATTATTATTTTATATTTTTTTGAATTTAGCATCCAATGGAGAAGACCGAAAAAATGGATAGTCGGATACATGTTAAATGGCCAGTTTTTCTGCTTTCAAAAAAGAATCGAATTAAGGTTTGTAAACAAAAAAGCCGATTCTAAATTTTAGAATCGGCTTTCTGTTTGTATGGTTTTTAAGATTTTCTTTGAAAAATTATCCCAAAAACGGATATCTGTAATCGACTGGAGTTACAAATGTCTCTTTTATAGTTCTTGGAGATGCCCAACGCAATAAGTTCAATGCAGAACCAGCTTTGTCATTAGTTCCAGAAGCTCTTGCTCCACCAAATGGCTGCATTCCTACGATAGCCCCAGTTGGTTTGTCATTTATGTAGAAGTTTCCAGCAGCGTTTTGTAAAGTTGTTGTAGCCTCTTCAATTGCATAACGGTCTTGGCTGAAAACAGCTCCAGTTAAAGCGTATTCAGAAGTAGAATCTACTAATTTCAATGTTTCAGGCCATTTCTCGTCTTCGTAAATATAAATTGTCATAACCGGTCCGAATAATTCGGTTTCCATTGTAGTATAGTGTGGGTTTGTTGTTACGATAATAGTTGGTTCTATAAAGTAACCAACAGATTTGTCGTAATTTCCTCCAACGATAATTTCAGCATCAGCATCTTTTTTAGCTTGATCAATAAAACTAGCCAATTTGTCAAAAGATCCTTCATGAATCACTGCGGTAATGAAGTTTCCAAAATCTTCTGGAGAACCCATCTTCATTGATTTTATATCGGTAATCAATTGTTCTTTAATTGCAGGCCATAAACTTTGAGGAATATAAGCTCTTGAAGCGGCAGAACATTTTTGCCCTTGAAATTCAAATGCGCCACGTACAATTCCAGTAGCAACTTGTTTTGGATTGGCACTTGGGTGAGCAATGATAAAATCTTTACCACCAGTTTCTCCAACTATTCTTGGGTATGTTTTATAGTGATGAATGTTAGTTCCAATTTTTGCCCAAATATCTTTAAATACATGTGTTGATCCTGTAAAATGGATTCCAGCGAAATCGCGGCTTGCCAAAACAGTATCAGTAATCATTAAAGCGTCTCCGAAAACTACGTTGATAACTCCGTCAGGAACTCCCGCTTCTTTGAAAACATCGATAATGATTTTTGCAGAAAAAACTTGACTATCACTTGGTTTCCAAATTACAACATTACCCATCATAGCAGCACTTGCAGGCAAGTTGGCTGCAATAGCAGTAAAGTTGAATGGAGTTACCGCATAAACGAAACCTTCAAGCGGTCTGTATTCTAAACGGTTCCACATATCTGATGCTGATTTAGGCTGGTCTGCATAAATTTGAGTCATAAATTCTACGTTGAAACGTAAAAAATCGATCAATTCGCAAGCTGCATCAATTTCGGCTTGGTGAATATTTTTGGATTGCGCAATCATGGTTGCGGCATTTATTTTTGCTCTGTAAGGACCAGCAATTAATTCGGCAGCTTTAAGAAAAATGGCAGCTCTCTGTTCCCAAGCCATGTTTGCCCAAGCAGCTCTGGATTCTAATGCATTGGCAATGGCTTTTTCAATATGTGATTTTTCAGCTAAATGATACGTTCCAACGATATGTTTATGATCGTGTGGCGCTGACATATTTTTGGTATTTCCGGTTCTAATTTCTTCGTTTCCTATATATAATGGGACGTCGATTTTTGAATTCCACATTGTTTTGTAAGCCGATAAAACTGAAGCTTTTTCTGGAGAATTAGGAGCGTAACTTTTTACAGGTTCGTTTACCGCTTTGGGTACATTAAAAAATCCTTTTAACATGTCTTTTATAATTAATTAGTAAGCAATTATATAATTTGATGCAAAAGTACAAAGGAATGATTTAAATCATGCTAAAAATGTCATAATTAAAGTCAAATTAATTTAATGCGAAAGGAGCGCACATTTTAAAAGTAGGGACAATTACTCTAAAAGATTTGGTAGTAGTAAAGTTAATCATGTTGAAATATCCTTTCATAGCTCCATAAGGAGATGATAACAAACAGCCAGAACTATAAGTGTGTCGTTCGCCTGGTTTTAAAACTGGTTTTTTACCAATTACACCTTCTCCGTCTACATATTCTAAATCATTTAAAGAATCATGAATCTCCCAATGACGAGAAGTCAATTGAACAGAATCTTTACTGTGGTTTTCGATGGTGATTTCATAACTAAAGGCAAAATGAATCTTGTAGTTTTTGAAGTATGTTCCTTCAAAACTAGTCAATACCGAAATTTTAATGCCTCTTGTTATTTGTGAAACCATGTTAATGAGCTAATTAAGTGCTGTTTGCTGGCAAATCTACAAAAAAAATGTATACTCTTTTAAATTTTAATAAAGTTTTCTAATTTGTTATGTTTAAGGAATTTGCTGCTCCTTTTCCAACCACTCTTACATACCGATCCACGCTTCCTTTGTAGTAAACTAATACGGTATAATCATTTTCAGTTTGATAAAAATTTCCGTCAACCGCATTCTCTTGATCGATGATTCCTTTGTTGTTTACTGTGACGTATTGGTAGTTTGTAAATCCTTGTTTGATTAAAATAGCTTTCTCATAAAGACCGTTTTTAGTATTGAAATCCATTTTGAATTCTGGTGTCATACTGTAATTGTTAAACATCCCTACTATATAAACAGAAGAATTCGGATTTGTTAGCGGTGATGATAAGGTAAAGTAAACCCAAGAATAATCAGATTCAATTTTATAATTTTCGCCATCTATTTTTCTTTCGGTAAAATTTCCATTAACATCGGAATAGTTGGAGTAAGGAAAACTAGTTTTGGCGTTATTGGTAAATAAATGCGTATTGTAAATTCCATTATCAGAATTTACATAGCTTACATAATTATTAGCGTTTTTAATATCTTTTGAATCGAAATTTAAAAATTCATTACCCGCCCAAAATTGAGTTTCTTGGTCGTATTTATAAATAAATACATTACCTAAATTGTATTGAGGCACAATGTTTTTAATAGCGGTGTTGAAGTTAGCGTTTTGTAACAGTACAACTTTTAGATTTTGCGTTGGATTTTGTAAAAGAAAATCATCGGTGTTAATTTCGAAATTCAGATTGTGTTTCGAATAAATGTTCTTAACGGTACGCGGTCTTCTTATTTTTACAGCAACTGACACACTATTTTCATATAGTACAAAATACCTTTTTAGAACTACTTCTTTATCAGAATTTAAAATGGTCAACACATAATTACCGCTTAAAAGTAATTTTGTGTAATTGTTCGGGATTGATAATTTGTAATGCGAAAAAACCTGTAGCGTATTAAATGAGTTTACATATTCTTGAATTTTTTGACCATCAAAACCTGATAGGTATTCACTTTTTGGAATGTCAGTTGGAGCCCAATTATAGTCACAATGTGTAATTTCATAGTAGTAATCGGCTTCATTGCCAAATAGATCATCAAACTGAAAATCAAATGATTCTCCTAGCTTGAAAATTGGAACTACATTTTGACTATTTTGAATAAAAGAAGCAGTTTTGATATTATAAGGAGGCGCTATTTCAGTTTGCACTTGGGCGTTGGTCGTTAAGTAGAAAAAAGAAAGTAATACTACGAAGGCTGTTTTCATTTTAGAATTGTGTTCATGAACTGTAAATATACAAATTAACGGAAGTTTTGAATATATATTTGAATAAGGGGGGATGCTAAAATAAATAGAATTTTAATTTGATAGTATTTTTTCAGATTACTTTGTTGCTCCTTTTGGTAACTAAGAATTGGTTTTGAGACTTTAAGTTTCTGTTTTTGAAAAATAACGAATCTAACATAGATATGGTCACTTTTTACAACACAATTTTAGGTATTTGTTGCACTTTTATTTTTTATATGCAATAGTAGTTTTGAACAACTTCTATTTTTTGAGAAAGCTTTATCTTTGCAAAAAATTTCACACCATGAACAAGAAAGTAATTTTAATGATTTTAGACGGTTGGGGAAAATCTCCTGATCCGAAAGTTTCTGCAATTGATAATGCAAATGTTCCGTTTATAAATAGCCTATATACAAAATACCCAAGTGCACAGCTTCGTACTGACGGTTTAAATGTTGGTCTTCCAGAAGGACAAATGGGTAACAGCGAAGTAGGACACATGAATCTGGGGGCAGGAAGAATTGTTTACCAAGATTTAGCCAAAATTAATTTGGCTGTAGCCAATAAAACTCTTGCGAAAGAACAAGTCTTAATTGATGCTTTTACTTACGCTAAAGAAAATAATAAAAAAGTACATTTTTTAGGATTAGTTTCTGATGGTGGAGTTCATTCACATACTTCTCACTTACGCGGATTAATTGATGCTTCTCAAGAATACGGATTGGACAAAGTTTATATTCATGCATTTACTGATGGGCGTGATGTGGATCCAAAATCTGGAAAAGGATACATTCAAGATTTACAAAATTATATCAAAGATACACCTGTAAAAATAGCCTCTATTATTGGTCGTTATTATGCTATGGATCGTGACAAACGTTGGGAACGCGTTAAACTCGCTTATGATTTAGTAGTAAATGGAGCAGGAGCAAAAGCTTCAGATCCAGTTGCTGCTATTGATGCAAGTTACCAAGCTGATGTAACTGATGAATTTATTGCGCCAGTAGCAATAGTTGACAATAATAATGCTCCAATTGCAACTATTGAAAAAGATGATGTTGTTATTTTCTTCAACTTTAGAACTGATAGAGGACGTGAATTGACGGAAGCATTATCACAACAAGATTTCCATGAGCAAAACATGCATAAATTGGACTTGTATTATGTGACGCTTACTAATTATGATGAAACTTATCAAAATGTAAAAGTGGTGTACAACAAAGATAACATTACAGAAACATTAGGTGAAGTTTTGGAAAAAGCAAACAAAAAACAAATTCGTATTGCAGAAACAGAGAAATATCCTCACGTTACTTTCTTCTTTTCTGGCGGAAGAGAATTACCTTTTATAGGAGAAACTAGACTTTTAAGAAATTCTCCAAAAGTTGCCACTTACGATTTACAGCCAGAAATGAGCGCTTTTGAATTGAAAGATGCTTTGGTTCCTGAATTGAATAAAGGGGAAGTTGATTTTGTATGTTTAAATTTTGCTAATGGTGACATGGTTGGACATACAGGGATTATGAGTGCAGCAATAAAAGCTTGTGAAGCTGTTGATGCTTGTGTAAAAGAAGTTATCGAAGCTGCTCTTGCAAATGATTATACAACAATAGTTATTGCAGATCACGGTAACTGCGAAACAATGATCAATCCTGATGGTTCTCCAAATACCGCTCACACGACTAACCCAGTGCCGATTATTTTGGTAGACAAAGACTTAAAAACTATTCATGATGGAGTTTTAGGAGATATTGCTCCAACTATCCTTGATTTGATGGGAATCGAGCAACCGGCAGCAATGACTTGTCATTCATTACTATAATTTTAAAAAAGCGAGTTAATGCTTTTATAAATAGACTTTAAATCGGGTGCGAAATTAATTTTCCGCACCCTTTTTTTTAGACAAAATATAGCAAAAGGCAATCGAATGCATAGATCAAAAGTCCAACCAAGCCTCCAACAAGAGTTCCATTAATTCGTATAAATTGAAGATCACTACCTATTTCCAGTTCTAATTTTTTTGCAACTTCATTAGTGTCCCAACTTTTTACAGTAGAAGAAATTAATTCGCCAATCATTTTTTTATTATTGATAAGTACTGACAAGACATCGTTTTTGATAAAGTCATTAATTTTAGCCATTAATACGGCATCATTCTGTACTCCTTTACCAAAATTTTGTGTCATATTAGCAATACTATTTTTAATAGAAGAGTCTTCTTTTAGTGCTAGATCATTTTCAATAGCCGTTTTTATTTCTGCCCAAATTCCACTAATATAGTCTTGAACTTCTTCCTTTTTAGCAAAACCAATAACCAAAGCATTGACTTTTTGTTGCATTTCAGGCGATTCTCTAAGTTCTTTTATAAATTGCAATACATAATCGTTTACTTTTTTTCGAATAGCACTGTCTTGCATACTTGCTTGTTCTAGAAAATCATATAATCCATTAAAAACACCTTCAGTTATTTTTTTATCGGCCAAGCCAAAAGAAAGAAATGGTGTTGAATTTTTGACTTTCTCTTGTATTAAATGTTTGTTGTTTTCTAATTCGATAATAAGCGTTTTCAAAACATTGGTTACTAAGACTTCTTGTTTTTCGCTTTTCGCTAATGATTCTAAACCAAGAGCAATCCATTCACCAAAATTTAACTTACTTAATTTTGAACTAAATTGGGTTTGAATAAACTGCTGTACTTCATTATCATCTATGGTTTTTAAAACTCTTGGAATCACATTGTCAACAATTAAACCAGCAACCAGATTCGCATTTTTTCCATCAATTAACCAATCCGAAGCTTTTATAGCTACATTAAATTGTTCAATTTTTACTTCTAATTTTTCACGAGTCAAAAATTCATCCGAAACAAAACTTCCTAGATTCTCACCAATCTTGTCTTTATTACTCGGAATCAAAGCCGTGTGCGGAATCGGAATTCCCAGCGGATGTCTAAATAATGCCACTACAGCAAACCAATCAGCAATACCACCTACCATTGCGGCTTCGCTAAAAGCTTTCAACCAAGCTATTTCGTAAATATTAGAAAAAATAAAAAGGACTACTGCAAATCCCAAAAGGATAAATGCATTTCTTTTCATTTTTGCCAAATCACTTTCTTTCTTACTATCTTCTTGATTTACGGGTACATTCATAACTAATAAATTGATTTATTGCTAATTTACGACTATCCTTTAAAATTAAACCGCAAAGCTTGGAAAGAATATCGCAAAGTTTACAAAGCTTTGCGGACATTGTGACTCTCCTTTGCTGACTTTACGGTTAAACTAAAAATTAAAACAAACTCAACACAAAAGAAATAATTTTAAAATTGTACTTTTGCAAACTGAAAATTCGAAAATATGATTATTCAAAAAACCCGTGAGGAAATAGAATTAATGCGCGAAAGTGCGTTGATCGTATCAAAAACATTAGGGATGATTGCTTCTGAAATAAAAGAAGGAGTTACCACATTATATTTAGACAAAAGAGCCGAAGAATTCATTCGTGACCACGGAGCTGTTCCTAGCTTCCTTGGACTTTATGATTTTCCGAATTCATTGTGTATGAGTCCAAATTCTCAGGTAGTACACGGAATTCCAAATAACAAACCATTAGAAAGTGGTGATGTTATTTCGGTAGATTGTGGTGCTTTTAAAAATGGTTTTCACGGAGACCACGCTTATTCTTTTGAAATTGGTGATGTCGCTCCAGAAACTAGAAAATTACTTCAAGTTACCAAAGAATCTTTATACGTTGGAATCCGCGAACTAAGAGCAGGAAACCGCGTTGAAGATGTTGGAAACGCTATCCAAAAATATACTGAAGCACACGGCTATGGTGTGGTTCGAGAACTAGTTGGTCACGGCGTTGGACAAAAAATGCACGAAGACCCAGAAATGCCTAACTACGGAAAACGTGGTCGCGGAAAGCTTTTAATCGAAGGGATGGTTGTTGCTATTGAGCCGATGATCAACATGGGAACCAAAAACATCAAACAGCATAAAGACGGTTGGACAATCACTACTGCTGACGGAAAACCATCTGCTCATTTTGAACATGATGTTGCTATCATTGATGGGAAACCTGAGATTTTATCGACTTTTTATTATATCTACAAAGCTTTAGGTATTGTGAGTAATGAAGAAGATGAATTTAGAAAAGTGCCGTTGGTTGTTTAAAACACAGATTTCACAAATTTTCACAGATTATGTAGAAAATATATGAAATCGAATCATTTTTATGTCATAATTTAAATTGTAGTATATTTAGGCCAATATTCAAAGATTAACTTAAATATAGTACAATTTAAAAAATGGAAGAATTTTATCTAAAGGAAGAAACATTCAAAATAATTGGAATTTGTATGGAAGTCCATAAAATTCTTGGCAAAGGTCATAGTGAAATAATTTATGGCGATGCATTAGAATATGAGTTTAGAAAAAATGAAATCCCTTTCGAAAGAGAAAAAAAATATAACATTACTTATAAAGATATTGTTCTACCACATCACTACTTTTCAGATTTTGTAATCTTCGAGGAAATTATCCTAGAAATAAAAGCAATTCAAGCGCTCTCAAGTAGTGAAATAAAACAAACACTTAATTACCTTGCTGCATCAAAAAACAAAATCGGCTTGCTAATCAATTTTGGAGAAGACAGCTTGAAATACAAACGAATCATACTATAGATTAATCTGTGCAAATCTGTGAAATCTGTGTTTAAATTTTTATCAAATGAAATCTGCGTTTAAACTTATACTCAATACAATCCCTCGTCCTTTATTAATTAGACTGAGTTATGCGGTTCGTCCTATTATTGCTTTTTCATTAAGAGGAGATAAATACACTGATCCTATTGATGGAAAAAGTTTTAAGTCAATGTTGCCTTACGGGTACGAAACACAGCGTAATAATGTGCTTTCGCCAAGTACGCTTTCGTTGGAAAGACACCGTTTGCTTTGGTTGTATTTGAACGAACAAACCGATTTTTTTACGGCTCCCAAGAAAGTATTGCATTTTGCACCGGAACAGGCTTTTTATAAAATGTTTCGCAAGCAAAAAAATCTTGATTACACCACAACAGATTTATTTTCGCCATTGGCGGATGTAAAGGCGGACATTTGCAACTTGCCTTTTGAAGACAATCAATACGATGTTATTCTTTGCAATCACGTATTGGAACACATTCCGGATGATACTAAAGCAATGCAGGAATTGTATCGTGTTTTAAAACCGGGTGGAATGGCAATTCTTCAAATTCCGCAAGATTTAAAAAGAGATGTAACCTTTGCAGATGATTCTATTACTGACCAAAAAGAGCGTGCTAAAATATTTGGTCAATACGACCATGTACGTATTTATGGGCGTGATTATTTTGACAAACTGAGAAGCATCGGTTTTACCGTTATTGAAGAAGATTATACGAATAAAATAGCTCCCGAATTGGTAGAAAAATATTGTTTGGCAAAAGGCGAAATCATCCCCGTTTGTTTTAAATAATTATTTTACAATAAGTTAAAAACTTATATAGATTCCACAAATTTACACAAATCAATAGGTGCAAATTTGTGGAATTTGTCTTTTAAAGAATCTAACAACAATCAAATACCTTTTTACTTTTGGAAACTAAAAATTCCTATCAGTTCTGTTTTGATATTAGTTTTGAAAAAAGACTAAACACGCATATTCCGACTGCTTATATTGTTGGACATTCTGAAGCCATAACTTATCTAGAAAAGAAAGCGAGTCCCGAAGTTCTTCAAAGTTTTGGAGTTATTTTTGAAAATTTAGACACAAACACTAGAAAAGTTTTATCTCTTTGTGAAGCGCTCAAACCTGAAGTAATTTTTAAGAAATTTAGCAAAAACAGTAAGTCATCCAAAAATATTGAGGATTTATTGAAAGACAGCAAACTGGAATTTGGTATAAGGCAATTTATAAAAACTAATTTAGAACAATTTTATGCTTTAGTTTCTGAACACGATTTTCCACTATCGTTGAATTTAGGAAAAGAAAAAGATTTTCGTATTAGTAGAATTGCTACTAAAAACCAAACATTGGAAACCAGTCTTGAATTCGATAAACACGAAGACGGAATTTCATATACATTACTTTTAAAAGAAGATAAAACAACATTTTATCCATCAAACACGTCTGTAACCTTACTATTGGACGAGCCTGGATGGTTAGTTGCGCATCATAAATTATATCTTCTAAAAGATATCAACACTAAAAAAATTACTCCTTTTTTGAAGAAGAAAACCGTTGAAATCCCTTCAAAATTAGTTTCTGAATACTTTGAAAAATTCATTAAGGATGTGGTAAAAAAAGCAGATATCAAAGCCACTGGATTTGCAATCGAACTCAAGGATAAAATAACTTCGTGTTCGCTTCAATTGACACACGATTTTTTTAAGAACACCTATTTTATTAATCTTTTATTCGATTATAACGGTTTCAGTTTTGATAACAGTAAACCTAAGAAAATCCATTCCGAAATAGACACTCTCAATTTGGATGAAATCAAAGTTATTCAATATAAAAGGACAGCCGAAGAAGCATTATTTGAAAATAAATTATTAGAAATCGGCTTAATTAAAACTGAAAATGGATTGTTTGGGCTTTCGCCAAAAGTAGAAAATAAAGATCCGTACGCAACGCTTCAATGGATAATAGAAAATCAGGAAATTCTCGAATCTTCGAGTTTTTTGGTTAAAGATTTAAAAATTGACAGCAAGAAAATTGACACTCACAAAGTGAACATTCAGTTCTCGAATGAAATAAAAAGCGATTGGTTTGACATCAAAATGATAGTAGTCTGCGAAGCATTTGAATTTAGTTTCAGTGAAATTATTGAAAACATAAAAACCCGAAACCGACTCTTTCTTTTGCCTAATGGAAATTACTTTTTAATCCCGATTGAATGGATGACGCTTTACGGTCCAATGGCAAAACTGGCAAAAGTCCAAAATGGAAATCTTACTTTACTCAAAAGTAATTTTGCTGTCTTGGAAGACATTCCAGAGTTGAAAGGTTCGATAAATTTAAAAAGTGATATTGAATACCAACCTTCATCTTTAGTAAAAGCAACTTTGAGACCATACCAAATTGAAGGAGTCCAATGGCTTTTGGAACATTACAATAATGGATTGGGCGCTTGCTTGGCCGATGATATGGGATTGGGTAAAACACTTCAAACCTTGACCACACTGGTTGCAGTACAAGAACAATTAGATTTTGAAAAAGCCGAAAACGTTCAACTCGATTTGTTTGGAAACGAAATTCCTGTTGCCAAAGAATACTTAAAAGCATTGATTGTTCTGCCGTCATCATTAGTTTTTAATTGGTATAACGAAGCTCGGAAATTCACACCGCATTTCCGCAGAGTGCAATACATTGGGAACGACCGAAAACTGCTTTCGAAAAAACTGGAAAAATATGATGTAATTTTTACGAGTTACGCTGTCGTTTCGAGAGATATTTCTATTTTGGAAAAACACAATTTCAGGTATTTAATTTTGGATGAAAGTCAATACATCAAAAACAAAAACTCTAAAATTTTCAAGGCAATCAACCAAGTAAAAGCCAGTCATAAAATATCGCTGAGCGGAACTCCAATAGAAAATTCCCTCGATGATTTATGGTCGCAAATGCAATTTATCAATCCGAATATATTGGGGAGTTATTCCTTTTTTGCTGAAAATTATAAATTCCCAATCGAGAAAAAACAGGACGAAAACAGTTTATTGGAACTGAAAAATCTCATTAGTCCTTTTATTTTACGTCGTACCAAAGAACAGGTTTTAAAAGATTTACCGGAACTTTCCGAGCAGATTTTCTATTGCGAAATGGAACCTGAACAAGAAAAATTATACGAAGAGGAAAAGTCCAAAGCCCGAAACTCGCTATTAAAAACTGATGGTTCTGGAGTTGATAAAATCAACATCATCAATACGTTGATGCGTTTGAGACAATTGAGTAATCACCCTAGAATGATTGATTCCAAGTCCGAAATGGATTCGGGGAAATATATTGCCGTGACCCGATATTTGGAAACTTTGGTACAATCCAACCAAAAAACGATTGTTTTCAGTTCGTTTGTTTCTAATTTGGATTTTTATAAAACTTGGTGTAAAGAAAACAAAATTGATTTCTGTGAACTTACGGGAGAAACTCCTTTGAAAGAAAGAGAATATCAACTCAATCGTTTTCAGGAACAGGAAAAACCTTTGTTATTTTTCATCTCTTTGAAAGCAGGTGGCGTCGGACTTAATATCACTAAAGCTTCGTACGTAGTTTTCTTGGATCCCTGGTGGAATCCTTTTGCGGAAAAACAGGGGATTGGCCGAGCGCATAGAATTGGGCAATTAAATAAAGTAAATGTGATTCGGTTTATATCGAAAAATACGGTCGAAGAAAAAATCATTCGCTTACAGGAAAGCAAAAAACTATTAGCTGATTCTCTTCTAGACGAAAATTATATAGGTGCAGAAATTGAAGAGAATTTAGATTTTATTTTGGAATAATACCTTTTTATAATTGAAAATACTTAATTGATATTTCGATGAAGGATAAATTATTATAGCTAGTTTTAAATAATTGAATTAGAACTTATTTTTTATACTATTGTAATCAATATAGTAGCGGATACTGAGAGAGATGATATTCGTTAAATTACTATTGAAAATATCATTTAAATTGCTTGAAATATTTTTTTCTACTTGATTTGTTTCTTCTAAAGCATAATTGCGGTACAATACAATCATTTCGCTGCCTGGGGCAAACCACCATGAATAGGAGAGGTCTAAATTCCAGGAATTTAAATTTCTGTTTTTGTTGAGGTTGTACCCTGAATTTGGGGTTGGAATTCCGTTGTTTTGCAAAGTAAAGAATTCGTGGTTGTCAGCATAAGACCAATAATAACGGACATCAAGGTTTAAGGCCATTTTGTTTGTTAATGCAAATTTACCAGTGATTACATTTGAGAGAATTTCTCTTCCTCTTTCTGCAAAGACAATGCCAGAATCGTCATAGCCAACGAAGCCTCGATCATTTTTTTTGTTAGTATATTCTGCAGCGTATTCTAACGAAAACTGATTGTTGAATCGGTATTTTGGATTAATGTATAGGCCATAGTTATGTCTGTTTTCTTCGTCATATTTGGTAAAAGAAACGGTGGCATCTATTGTAAAGGCATAGTTTCTATTTGTTTCAAATCCAAAGTAGGAAGATAGCCTTTTTGGAACAGCTACATAGCGGCCATAAACTCGAGGTTCGTAAAAATCATAAGTTTCGCGAGGGGTATAAAGTAATGAAAATTCATAATAAGTGTTACTCAAAGTTGACGCTTCTATGATGGTTTTTAAATAGTTTTCTTGAATTTTACCCGTTGTATTTTGAATTTCCAAGTTAGCTTCTTCAGTTATTTTGAATTTATTAAAAGTCTTTGTAGGATTCAATATTCTATAACTCATATTTGCGTAAGCATCATGGTAATTAATGTAGTAAATTAGTCCGAGATCATTGACATCATAATTCTCGGAAATGTATTTTCCTGAAACTTCATATCGAATTTTTCCACTTGTTTTTTCAAAATTTAATGTAGTTTTATAACCATCATAATCTTTATATGTTTTTATAGAGCTGTATTTGAAATCGCCATTTAAGCTATAACTGTTTTTTTTCGTGTTTAAGTCAAATAGTAATCCAGTAACATTTGCGTCTCTAAATTCACCGTTACGAATAGTATTTGTATTGATAAAGGTTACAGATGAATTTTGATTAAAACGTTGGTCTAATACAACGATGTTATTGTTTGTTAGTGGTTCAATAACTTCTTTTCTAATTGTAGAAGTTATAGTGTCTTTTATAGTTGCGTATGTTTTTTCAGTGACAGCATTCAAAAAACCAATTCCTAATCCTTTTTTGGTACGACCTGATATTTTTACCGCATTGATTAAATTTACGGTAGTTGGATAATCGGTAATTTCTTCATTTTCTTCAAGAGTAGGTTCTGTACTTGGTAATCCTCCAATTCTTCTGGAATAGAATAGGTTTCCTTTGGAAAATAATTCAGTTCCTTCGGTAAAGAAAGGTCTATTTTCATCTAATTGTTGTTCGAAAGGTTCTAGATTTAAAATTGCATTGTCAAATTTGGTCTGGCCAAAATCGGGAACTAAAATGGCATCTAGTGTAAAAGCATCATTAATGCCATATTTAATGTCTAAACCTCCTTTGAAAGTGTTCTCTGATTGTGTATTGTCTTTTTGATTGTAAAACGAAGCATAAGGTATAAAGAATAACCTAGTAGGTGTTTTAATGTTTTCGATTCCTTCTAGTAATCCGTTTTGAGTGAGTTCGGCTCCAATTTTAGCGTCGATTAAATTCCAAGAGTAAACCTGTACATCGCGTTCTATGTTTCTTAGAAAATTGATGCTCCAGGTTTGCTTGTCTGAATTAGGAAATCGTATGGCGGCATAAGGAATTTTCATTTCTACAATCCAGCCATTATCTGTTATAATCGATTTACTGTCCCAAATAGCGTCCCATGAAAAATCTTTATTGTCTTCTGTTGCTATACAATCTAATTGGACACCTGCTGCTGTAACATAAAATCTAAAATCTTGTTGTCCATCATTAAAACCATTGATGAATACAGAAAAATAATCGCTAACTCCAAAGGTATCTCTATTGGTAATTTCTTTTTTTATTTGGCTTGGATTTTCATCATTCATTATAGCAGCTATATAGACTGCATCGTTGTCATATAGAATTTTTACAACTGTTTTTTTGTTTGGGTTAATGAGTTTCCCGTTATCAGGTTGATACATTACAAAATCAGTTGCAGTCTCGGATGAGTTCCACGCTTCTTCAGTTAGTTTACCATCAATCGAAATTTTAGACATAATAGAATTCGCACGGATTGTCTTTTTTTGACTATGCACAATAGCACTGCATAGAAGCATTAAAAACAT
Source organism: Flavobacterium sp. WC2509 (assembly GCF_052683105.1). Taxonomy (NCBI): domain Bacteria; kingdom Pseudomonadati; phylum Bacteroidota; class Flavobacteriia; order Flavobacteriales; family Flavobacteriaceae; genus Flavobacterium; species Flavobacterium sp. WC2509. Next base: position 2,905,310 of record NZ_JBQZFG010000001.1, read on the forward strand.
AATGAGATTTCGATCTATAATCATGAAAAAGTGTCGTTTATAAACAAAAATAGGAAAAAATATTACAAAAAAAATGTTTTATTCTTGTTAAAAAACCGACAAACCGTTAAATTTTATCGATAAAATGCTTTTGCCATTTTGATAAGTAATTTATAATTGTATATTTGACACCCTTAATAAAAACATAATGAGTAGATACACAGCGCTTTATAGGTTAATTCTTGCATTGATTATTCTGTTCGGTTTATTTGCATTTTCAGCAAGTTTTACTAACACCCATAAAAATACCACTAAAAAGAAAATTGTTTCAGTCCTAAAAAATAATATTGACGCCAAAGTTGATTTGGTATATTCTTCATTAAAGACGAATCGATTTGAATTACCTAAACAAGAATGTTTTGATGTAGCTCTAAAAGGATTTTATGCCTTGAAAGATAAAGGGCTTATTAAAAGTAATATTTTGACACTAATTGATTTTAGTATGTCATCTAATTTAAAACGTCTTTGGGTAATAGATTTATCTAATAATGTAGTTTTGTTTCAGTCATTAGTGGCTCACGGTAGAAATACAGGTGAAGAATTTGCTACTAATTTTTCAAATACTCCTGAATCATTCAAAAGCAGTTTGGGTTTTTATGTAACTGGAGAGGTGTATAATGGAAAGCACGGTATTTCTTTAAAATTAGATGGTTTAGAAAAAGGTCTAAATGATAATGCACGAAATAGAGCTGTAGTTGTTCATGGTGCTGACTATGTTTCGGAATCTTTTATTAAAAATCATCAAAGATTGGGTAGAAGTCAAGGCTGTCCAGCTGTACCGGTAGAATTTGTTTCAAATATTATTGAAATGATAAAAGGACAGTCTTGTCTATATATTTATCATCCTTCTATTGTGAATAATTTTAAGCAAAATAAATCAATTTCGTAATTCGGTATATAGAGCGGCATCTAAACTATAGATGTCGTTTCTAAAAATCAATTCGTTATTTTCACTCCACGCTGTCCAATACCAAAGGTATATTGCATAGCGTTTTTTTATGCTTATAAAAAGCGTTTTTTTAGTAGCAACTATAGAGTCAATTTTCTCTTTTGAAAACTTCTTTGGATTGTCTAATAGTAATTGAACTAATTCTAAAGGTTCTTGAATTCGGATACAACCAGAGCTTAAAGAGCGATTGTGTCTTTCGAATAAATTACGATGATTGGTATCATGCAAATATACACTATGATGATTTGGAAAGTTGATTTTGACTACACCAAGAGCATTATAATACCCAGGTTCCTGTACATAACGATAGCCGTTTGGTTTTTTTTCATCCCATTTTAAAGGATCGATCTTGTTATTCTTAGAATCATAAATTCCAATATTTTTATTGTTTAAAAAGTTTCTGTTTTTAATTAATTCAGGGATAATGTCTTCTTTTAAAATAGTTGGGGGGACAGTCCAAGTAGGATTAAAAACAACTGTTTGCAGAACTGATGTAAGTACAGGTGTTTCTCTTTTAGCTTTTCCTATCACAATGCGTTTGCTCATCGTAATGTTTTGGTTTTCTACAATGTTTAAACTGTAATCTGGTATGTTAATGAGTGCATAGTTTTGGTCAAAAGATTTTGTAAACCATCGCCAGCGTTCCAAATTGACAATAATTTGATGTTTTCTGTCTTCTTTGGTAAAATTTAGTGCGTTTATAGTTGATTGACCAATAATGCCATCAGAAATTAAACCGTGTCGGGTTTGAAATTTTTTTACTGCTTTGACAGTTTTGATATCATATTTTGATGTAACACTGTCGTTGCTTTCCAAATCTTTCCAATACAATAGCTTTTTCTTGATAAGAGTTATAGCTTTATTGGTGGTATTGGGTTCTATTTTTTTTTCATCAGTAACTATAGCTTCTGTTTTGTCTTCTGGGAATTCGTTAATGAGTTGTAAAGCAGTTATAAGTTTGTCATAGGTTTGTGCTTTGGGTTGACATTTTTCTATTTCGCTTACCAATGAGTCTTTTTCCAGTGCATTAATTAATATGGATTTGGTGTCTAGTTCTGTAATAGGTAAGTCCCAGTTGTTATATAGTTTTGCAGGGTTTAGTTTTCCATTTCGGAGATGAGAAAGGTATTTTTGAAAATTATAAGTAAGTAATAAATCATAATTTACTAATTGTGTTTCATCTAGTTCAGGGTATTTCTTTTCTAATTCCAATAATTTTGAAATACTATAATCAGCTGGATTTAGTCCTTCTGAGTCACAATTTTTAATCGTTTCAATGACAATTTTTCTATTTCTTTCAGCTTGCCAAACGGTCTGGTTATTTTTGTATGTATAAAAGTCGGAAAGTGATTTGCTTTTAAAACCATTAATTAATGTAGTGTCAATAGGAATGATTTTTTCTCCTTTGTCATTAGTAATAGATGTACTGAAAGCATTTAAACTTAGTGTAGGCGATTTTTTGCAACTTAAAATTGCTAGTAAGACAATAAATAGAAAACACTTGTTCATTATTCTTGTTTTATCGTTTAGTCATTAGTAGTAATTAAACCTCTTTTGTATCAATGATCATATTGATTTGTTGAGTGTAAAGTTGACGTTATTATTTAGATTTGGGTATAATTCCTGCTAATTTTTATTTTAAAAATAGTCAAGGCGATACATTCTGCATAAATTTTAACCTTCAAATGAACTAACCATCGGTTAGATTTTCTTCCCGAAGAGTAGTTTTAGGTGTCAGATAGGTGTTTAAAACAGTTATTTGTTTAGTGTTTGGTATAAAAAAATATAATAAATAAAAGTATAACATTTTAGTTTTAAAATGGTTGTAAATTATATTGAAAAATGTCAATTTATTTTTCAAAAAAAATTTGCAATTAACTGTTTTTATTATTTATCTTTGCACCTCAATAATGCGAAAGTAGCTCAGTTGGTAGAGCTCCAGCCTTCCAAGCTGGTTGTCGCGAGTTCGAGCCTCGTCTTTCGCTCTAGAATCAATTTTTTGATTTAAGGGAAATTTTAATGATTAATGCGAAAGTAGCTCAGTTGGTAGAGCTCCAGCCTTCCAAGCTGGTTGTCGCGAGTTCGAGCCTCGTCTTTCGCTCCAAAACCTCAAATTTTATTTGAGGTTTTTTTTTGCTCTAAACTTAACTGTAATGTTCTTGAAAAATCTATTTCCTTACTCATTTAAAATGGGCCACAGATTATACGGATTAAACAGATTGACGCAGATTTTTCCTTTATTACATCTGCAGTCGTTTTGTTGTTACGTTTTGCGAGAGGGATAGCAGGAAGCTACCGAAGTAGCCCGAATAGCCCGACCGCAACCCAGAAAAAGGGCGTATATCCGTAAAGTAACATTGCCCTTTTTTTGGGTTGGGGTCTCGCCCAAATATTTTTAATTTAAATAACTCAAATCGCTACCGCTTTCTAATTCTTCTGGCAATTGATTTTGTTTAAAAAGTCTTGCTTGTAAGTTTCCTTTCAAAGTGATTTTTTCGCCTCTTACTTCTAGCCAACTACCTTCTCGTAGTCCTAAAACTGGTATTGTGTTAAAAGCATGGAATTCTTTTATTCTCGTTTCTCTTGTTTCTCCCATGTGCTTTGACTGGTTGTCTGGGTCCAAATAATGGGGATTCAAATTGAAAGGAATTAGTCCTAAGGTTTGAAAACTTGGTGGGTAGATGATAGGCATGTCGTTGGTGGTTTGCATGGTTAACCCGCAAATATTGCTTCCTGCGCTTGTTCCTAAATAGGGTGTACCTTTTTTTACGGTATCTGCCAGTATATCCATTAGATCATTTTTGTATAATTGAGTAACTAACAGGAAAGTGTTTCCTCCTCCTGTAAAAAAACCTTCTGCGTTTTGTATGGCTTCTTTTTGGTTTTCAAAGGCGTGAATGCCTTTCAATTCGATATTTATTTTAGCGAAAGCTATAGCTGCTTTTGCAGTGTAATCATCATGTGTGATACCGCCTGGCCTTGCAAATGGTATAAAAAGTATTGTTTTGCAGTTTTTAAAATGCAATTGTAGTTCGGGTAATAAATAGTCTAAATATTCTCCATCATATAAAGTTGAAGTGCTGGCAATAATGCAATTTTTCATTTTATTCTAGGTGTAAGATTTGTTGTAAAGGTATAAAATGATTGTTTTTTTTATGCTTTGAAGCTGTTTTTAATTAACAAAGTTTTACAAATGCATTAGTAATTAATTTGGAATGGTTTGAGATACTTTTACGTTTTATAAATGAAGTTAAGATGAAGTTTTGAAAGATATTTAGACGCTTGTGAAAAATAATTTTACTTTTTTATTAATTTCTTTTTTTATTGTCCAGTTTGTTATTGCTCAAACAAGTGTTGAGAAATGGGTAAATGGGCAAGTTACTACTAATGTTATTTCTCCTTTGGAAGGTATAAATATTACCAATACGTCAAATAAAATTATGGTAGTTTCGGACGGATATGGTCATTTTTCGATTCTTGCCAAAGAAGGAGATATTTTGAGTTTTTCGGCTATAAATTATGAATTTTTGAGGAAGTTTATAAATAGACAAGAGTTTACTATTGGAAGTATTGCTGTTGATTTGACTCCGAAAAGTATCGTTTTGAATGAAGTTATTGTCAATAAGAATTCAAATATAAGCGCTGAGAATTTAGGTATAATTCCAAAAGATCAAGTCAAATTGACTACAGCAGAAAGAAGGTTGCAGACTGCTGGTGATTTTAAACCGATACATTTGTTAGGTTTATTAGGTGGAATGTTGGCGGTTGATCCAATTTTGAATGCTATAAACGGAAGAACCAAAATGCTTAAAAAAGAGCTTTCAATTGAGAAAAAAGAATTTTTGATGATAAAGCTTGAAAATTTATTTGAAGATAAATATTATATCGAGACCTTGAAGATACCCGAAGGACTTATTAAGGGATTTCAATATTATTGTATTGAAAATGTTGATTTTGCGAGGTCTTTAAATGAAAAAAACAAAACGATAAGTATGTTTTTAATTGTTGCAATGGCTTCAGAATTTAATAAAAATCAAAAAAGCGATAAAAAATAATCTAGTAAAGAAAAGGCGAAGTTTGTAAAGTTAAAAATAGTAACGACCATCTATGAGAAATAATTTAATTGTGTTGTTTGTTTTTTTAGGTCAATGTCAGTTGTTGACTGCTCAAAACAATGTGGAGAAAATGATAACGGGGACTGTTATTTCAGATACTATTAAATTGGAAGGGATTAGTGTGATTAATTGTATGAATAAAATGATGGCGGTTACCGATAAAGAAGGATGTTTTTCGATTCAGGCCAAAGTAGGAGATATTCTAAATTTTTCTGGAATTGATTATAAATATTTAAGCAAATATGTTTATAAACATGAATACATTTCGGGAACTGTAGAAGTGAATATGGTTTTTAATAGCATTATATTGGATGAGGTAATTATTAATAAATATGCTAACATAACGGCCGAAAATTTAGGGATAATTCCGAAAGGACAAATTAAATTGACTCCGCAAGAGAGAAGATTGTATTCTAATTCAGGGGGAATTGACGGAGCGTTTAGTTATCTTTCTGGTGAAAGAGATGCTCTTAAAATGAATTTAGAAATTGAAAAGAAGGAGACTTTGATGAAAAAGTTGGAGTATATGTTTGAAGATAAATATTATACCAAAACATTAAAAATTCCTGAAGAACTTATCAAGGGATTTCAATATTATTGTGTCGATGATTCTGAGTTTGTTAAGTCTTTGGGGCTGAAAAATAAAGCAATGAGTATGTTTTTGATGACCAATTTGGCTTTTGTTTACAATAAAAACAGATTGGAAAATTAAGAGAGTTGATAGTTGTATTTATTTTTTGAATTCTTTGGTTGGTAAACTGTTATTAGCCTGTAAAAAATAAATAAAATACTTAAGGTAAAGTTTTAAATAAAAGCGTAAATTTAATAAGTCCAAAAGTGTAGTTTTGGCCATACGGATTATTTTAACTTGTTAATGCCTTAAGTAATTATAAATGAAGAATATATTAAAAATAGTGATATTGTGTTTGAGTTGTCAGCTTTCGTTTGGTCAATTGTTGACACGAAAAACTTTGCATGGAAAAATAGTAAATGAAGCGGGTGTCATTGAAAGTGGTTTGGTTTTTAATATAAATTCACAAACAGGTGACGTAATTGATAGTAAAGGATCGTTTAGTATTTTGGCTAAAGTTAATGATACTTTGCTAGTTACGAGTTTGGGTTTTAAAAGTGAAAAAGTAGTACTCAAAGATGCCGATTTTAAGTCTTCATATTACACCATTAAATTGCATGCAGTAGCTAATGAATTATTGAGTGTAGTGGTTTATGCGAAGCATGTGCCACATAATGATTTTAATAATACTCAAAAAATTGTTGATACTCAATATTTTGATGATAAACAATCCTCACCAAATAATATTCTGATGATGCCAACGGGTACAGGCGATCCTAATGCTATGGATGTTATTCGTGTTTATAATAAAGTATTTAAAAGTTTATTTAAAGACAATCCTGAAAAATCTGATTTTGTTTCGGATGTGAGTTTTACTAATGTTGCGATGCATAGTGTGAGTTATTCTTTTTTTACTGATAAATTAAAAATAAAGGATGATCAAATTGGACTTTTTCTGATGTATTGTGAAAATGATCCTAAGTCGAAAACTCTGCTTGATCCTAGTCAGCAATTTGAAATCATGGATTTTTTAATTAATAAATACGATACCTTTAAGAATATTGCTTCAGTAGGGAAATGAGAAAAGGAATAGTTGCTGTGTTTTTATTGTTTTTTGCTTATTCGATGAGTAGTTTTGAGATGCATAAATTTTATATGTCGATAAGTCAAATAAATTATGCACCCGAAAAGAAAATGCTTCAAATTACAACTCGAATTTTTGTTGATGATCTTAATAAAGCATTGCAAAAGAAGTATAATAAAGAAACCTTTTTAGGATCTTCTAAAGAATCAGCTGAAAGTGTAGATTTATTAAAAAAATACCTAACTGATAATTTTTCTATAAAAGTTAATGGGCAGTCTAAACCGATGAATTTCTTAAGTAAAGAAATGGAAGACAATGTGTTGATTTGTTATTTAAGTATCAAGGACGTTTCCAAGATAAAATCACTCGAAATTTATAATTCTATACTAATAGATTGTTTTGTAGAACAGCAAAATATTCTACATGTTACTGCTTTCGGCAATAAGAAAAGTTTTCTTTTTACAGAATCTTCTGCAAAACAAGTGTTAAAATATTGACATTTACCGAGTAGTTTGTTATAAATTATTATTTTCACGGCTTAAATGCAATGTTAGCTTTAGCTTATGAGAAAATTTTCGTTATTTTTTATTCTTCCAACAATTTTATTGGCACAAGAAAAAGAGGTTATCCCAACTGTTAAACAAGGGGGTAAATATGATACAAATAAATTTAGTCAGATGTATGATTTATTAGCAACGCCTAATATGTTTCGTACAGCGTCAGGAGCTCCAGGACCTGCGTATTATCAACAACAAGCCGATTATAAAATTGATGTAGAGTTGGATGATAAAAATGCTAAATTAAGCGGATCGGAAACCGTAACTTACTATAATAATTCTCCTGACAATTTGGAATATTTGTGGGTGCAATTGGATCAAAATCAGGCTGCAAAAAAATCACAGTCACCATTAGCAGAAAGCGAAAAGATAGAAGCTGTTTTAACTCCTGCTAAATTCACGGATAAATATTTAAAACCAGAATTAGAACGCGGTTTTAATATCGAATATGTAAAGGATGCAAAGGGAAATCCTATGTCTTATACAATCAATCAAACCATGATGCGGATCAATTTGGTTACTCCAATGAAACCAGGTGAGAAGCTTACTTTTTCTACAAAATGGTGGTACAATATTAATAACTACCAAAAAGAAACAAGTAACGGGCGTTCAGGATATGAATTCTTTGAAAAAGATGGAAATAGATTGTACGTAATAGCTCAGTTTTATCCTAGAATGGCTGTATATAATGATGTCGAAGGTTGGCAGAATATGCAGTTTTGGGGAGCTGGTGAATTTGCTTTGCCATTTGGAAATTTTGATGTGAATATTACTGTTCCTGCGGATCACGTTATTGATGCAACTGGAGAATTGACTAATAGAAGCGAAGTGTTTACAGCCGAACAAGTAAAAAGATACGAGTTGGCTCAAAAATCATTTGATAAACCTGTTGTTATTGTAACGCAAGCTGAAGCAGAAGCAGCAGAAAAAGGATTTTCAGACAAGAAAAAAACATGGAAATTTAGTGCCAAAAATGTTAGAGATTTTGGTATCGCAACGTCAAGAAAATTTATTTATGATGCGATGGCGGTGCAAATGGGAAATAGAGTGGTTATGGCCGAATCGGTTTATCCAAAAGAGGCAAATCCACTTTGGGGTGAAACTTCAACAAGAACGGTTGCACATACTTTAAAAAGTTATTCTTCACATACTTTTGATTATCCTTATCCAAAAGCAGTTTCGGTTTCGGCAGAAGATCAAGGGATGGAATATCCTATGATTTGTTGGAATTATGGTCGTCCAGATGAAAATGGAATATATACTCAGGTAACTAAGAATGCAATGATGGGGGTTATTATTCATGAAGTTGGACATAACTTTTTTCCAATGATTGTGAATTCAGATGAACGTCAATGGACTTGGATGGATGAGGGTTTGAATTCATTTATGGAATATATGGCCGAGCAAGAATTAGGAACTAATTATCCTTCTCGACGTGGGCCTGCCAAAAATATTGTTCCTTACATGAGTGGTGATCAAAAGTTTTTAGAGCCAATTATGTCAAATTCTGAAAGTATTATCCAATTTGGAAACAATGCTTATGGAAAACCTGCAACAGGTCTTAATATATTGAGAGAAACTATTATGGGGCGTGAGTTGTTTGATTACGCATTCAAAATGTATGCAAATAGATGGAAATTTAAACACCCAACTCCAGAAGATTTTTTCCGAACTATGGAAGATGCATCGGCAGTTGATTTGGATTGGTTTTTTAGAGGTTGGTTTTATTCAACAGATTTTGTAGATATTGGAATTAAAAATGTAAAGCAATATTATGTTACGGAAACTCCAACTTTAGCGTTGAAAGAAGCTAAAGTAAAAAAAGGACGTTTTGGTTTTGAAAAAGGACCATTTGTATATTTAATAGAAGAGGATAATTCAGAATTGAAAGCTGATTCAAAGAAATCACTGAAACTAGAGGAAGTCAAATTACTTTCGGATTATGTGGCTCAAAATGTTTCTGCAGAAGAAAAAGCGAATTTGAGCAATCCTAAATATTTTTATGAAGTAGAGTTTAATAAACCTGGCGGAATGCCAATGCCTATTATTGTTCAAATTACATATGAGGATGGCACGGTAGATAATTATAAATACCCTGCGCAAATTTGGAGACAAAATAATGAAACGGCAAAGAAAATATATGCTACTTCAAAAGCAATTAAGCAAATCCAAATTGATCCTAAATTAGAAACAGCAGACATCGATGTGACCAACAATTCATGGCCAAAAGTAGAAACTAAATCTAAGTTTGATTAATTAAGAATAAGATACTAAGTTTCTAAGATGCTGAGTTTCTAAGATTTTTTAAGCGAATAAAGCTTAGGATTTTAGAAATTCAGCATTTTTTTTATTTTACGAATGTCAGGGTAGAATTGGATGCTATTTTTAACTCTAAATAAGGACTTTGGAACTTAGTGTCTTAGAAACTTAGCGTCTTAGTTGTTTTTTTTAAGACAATTTTAAAAGACAGAGTTTTAAATTTTAATATCTTTGTATTCGTAAATAGAAAAATTATGTTTGGAATAGGAGGAGGCGAATTAGTTTTTATTTTGTTTGTTGTATTAATGCTTTTTGGCTCTGATAAAGTGCCTGAAATAGCAAGAACAATGGGGAAAGCCATGGCACAACTTAAAAACGCAACCAATGATATCAAAAGTGAAATTCAAAAAGGAGCAGAAGCTAATGGTTTTGATCAAAATACATTGAATACTTTTACAGGTGGTATTAATTCTGAAATTGAGAAAGCTAAAACTAGTATTTTGGGAGATACAACCAATGTCTTCAATGGAATTACAGATACATTTACTTCCGAAGTTAATAAAACTAAAGAAAGCGTTGCGAGTGGGGCAACAAATCCAGATGGTTCTTCAATATTAGATGATATAACTGGGCCTGTAAAACGTCAAATGTAATGCTGGAAAAAATAGTTTCTCTAGATACTCAATTATTTATTTATCTTAATGGTTTAGGATCCGAAACCTATGATGGGCTATGGTTAATAATTACTAAGCAAGTCAATTGGATTCCCTTTTTTTTACTATTATTCTATCTTATTTACACCAAAATAGGAATCAAAAAAACAGGTTATTTATTGTTGTTTGTGGCAATTTTGTTGCTGGCTACCGATCAAATTACGAATTTGTTTAAATACACGGTTCAACGTGCAAGACCTTGCAATAATCCCGAAATAAAAGATATTATAAGAGTTGTTCAATCACGTACATCTTTTAGCTTTTTTTCTGGACATGCAGCGAATACGATGGCAGTGGCTACTTTTTTATATCTTATTTTCAAGAAGCAATTTAAGTATTTTGGACTATTGTTTCTTTGGCCTTTAATTTTTGCTTACAGCCGTATTTATTTAGGTTTACATTATCCGTTAGACATTCTAACAGGATACTTATTTGGATTTATAATGGGGTACCTCATGTATAACGTTTATAGATTTACTCAAATAAAGTATTTTCCACTATAATTTTAAGAGCTAAGTATTTTTAAAAGTTATTGTAATTTTAGAACAATAATAAGCTTTATAAAACTCTACTAACAGTCAAACCATCACGAATAGGTAATAATACCGTTTCTACTCTTGGATCGTTTTTAAGCAGCAAATTGTATTCTACTAATACTTTTGTGCTAATGTCATTAGGATGAATAGGTTCTAGTACTTTACCGCTCCATAGTACGTTATCTGATAAAAGAATACCTCCTTTGTTCATTTTGGGAAGAATCATTTCAAAATAATTAAGGTAATTTTCTTTGTCAGCATCAATAAAAACTAAATCAAATTTTAAATCAAGATTCGGAATAATAGCCACTGCTTCTCCCAAATGTTGTGTAATTTGCTTTCCCCATGGAGACTTGTCAAAATGCTTTCTCTGAAAATCAACTAGTTCTTCCTTAATGTCAATGGTGTGTAATTGCCCATTTTCTTGCATTCCTTCGCATAAACACAAAGCTGAATAGCCTGTGTATGTTCCTATCTCTAAAATGTTTTTTGGACGAATCAATTTGGATAACATGCTCAAAACTCTTCCCTGAAAATGACCACTTAGCATTCTTGGTAATAATATTTTTTGGTAGGTTTCTTTGTTGAGAGCCGCCAATAATTCAGGTTCTTTTTCAGAATGTTGTTCGATATAATCTTCTAAATCTTGAGAAATGAAATGCATTTTGTAGCGTATTGAAATTTATCGCAAAGTTATTTATTTAATATACATAAAAAAGGAGTTGTTCTAATATCTGATATTTTTTTGCTAAAGAAATTAGTTTTTGGCAAGTTATAAGGATGATAATTGCTTAAGGGAATTGTAATAATAACAAAGACTATTTTTAGGTTAAGTCTTTTAATAGGATAATTAAAATGAAAAAAATTACGATTTATATAAGATGAAATGAATCACAAATTCATTCTTTACTTTGATAACACCACCCATCTTGGTTGGTGGTTCTAATCCTATGTCGGTAAATTTTACATTCACAGTTCCTTCAAGAAAATCTTTGGTATTTTTTAAAGCTAAGTTAGGATAGGAAAGAATCTTATCTGTTATTTTAAAATTCAAACTGCATTTATAATCTGTCCCTGAGGGTTTTATATTGGTTATGGTAACAGTGCTTTTTGGAAATTTGGTGACTTTAATAGTGGTTTTCAAATCTTTATTCATGATTCTGTTGCCACAATCGAAATTAGCTGTTGAGATTTCAGACTTTAAACTATTTTTTGTTGTTGAGTTTAAAAAAATAGTATCTTGAAAAGTATGTGGACAATCACATTTGTATTTACCAACAGTTGAATTTCCTAAAATTTCTATTTTTATTTGGTTAATTATTATAATGTTTGGGTCATTTAAAAAAATGGGCTTAGCACTTCCTAATAAAAGAAAAAGTACTAAACCCATTATTATAAAAACTATTTTTCGTTTCATATTAGAAAGAAATGGCTGCTTCAAACATAATTCCTTTAAAATTCCCGCCATATAGGTCATTTAGACTGCTTCCGCTGTATTGGCTGTAATCGTTATAGTTTTGATCAGTATAAGCAAGTTTGGCAACTACGTTTTTGGTCATAAACCAGCCTAAGCTAGATTCGAATCTATCTACATTAACTTTTTGAGTTTGAGTAGAAATGTTTCCGGATACGATATTGTATCTTGCTCCAATATAGAATTGTTCAGTTTTTCCAAATCGATAAACTAAATCGGCAGCATATTGATTTACATTACGAGATGCGTCGCTTCCTTTTTTGTCTCCACCCTGAGTGAATTCTAAAGTTCCAAAGAATTCTAATCCTTTGTATTTGATAAATGGATTTATCATAAATGCAGTGTACCAGTTTGCGTATCCAGGGCTAAATCTACCAGTAGTGGCATTAGAAGCAGGATCGAAATTGTTTGGAACAGGCGTTATGTTGTACGTATAAGCTTGATGTGACATAACTCCAAAATAACGGCTACCCGCTCTGTCTGAGCCCCATGGATTTGCACCCATGTTGGCGTTGTGATTGTATGATCCTGTAAGTCTTACTCTCAAATCTTTGTTTAATTGTTTGTCATAACCCAGTTTAGCCAAAACAGTTGGGCTTACTGTTGTATTTGGATCTGGTGCGGTTGGTGTTGCGCTAGATGGAACAAACTCGGCAACACCTTGGTTTAATTTTCCGTTTGTAATTCCGATCATACTAACCAATCCTTCTCTATTGTAATAAACTTCCATTCCCATTTCAGTTTCAAAAGAGTCCATAATGTTGCCTTCAACGAAAGGGTTTAAAAGGGCGTTCCCATTGTCAGTTCTTCTAAAGTGGGCATCACCGTAGTTGTTTTCCATTTGACCGATTTTTATGCTGGTATATTTCATAACATCTGCTAAGAAATCTTTTTTAATGAAGTCTAACTTGTCAATTTGTAAATAGCCACCTTTTACCCAAGTTTCATTATGATGTCTTGAAGAAAGATAGACGTCTAAGTTTACACGTACTCCATCAGCTAACTGTGCTCCAAATACAAGGTTGGCGGCAGGTAAATTGAAATTATTTTCTAAGTTGTTTAGTCTATATCCTGCTGTACCAGCATTGCCAGAAATTATAGCTCCATTTGAAGCGGTGTAAGAACCTTCTCTTTGGTCGTTGAATGAGTCTAATCCTTGGAATTGCAAAGCTAATGCTCCTCCTAAGTCTACACTCAAACCTTGAAATTCAACATCATTTTTGTTTACGTCAAAGATGTTTAATCCTTCTTTGCTTCTCGGAATCATGTTTTGCATTTTTCCAAATGATACTTGTGCATCCACCGTAGTCAGTGAAAGTATACTAACCGCAAATAAAATAATTTTTTTCATAACTGGTTATTTTTGTTTAAATGATTGTTTATTTGAGTTTTATACTAAATTTTACTGTTAAATCTTCTCCGGTTTTTATTGTTCCAAGCATAGCTGTTGGGGATTTCATTCCAAATTGGGTAAAAGTTATCTTGTTAGAACCATCCAAAGAAATAACACCATTTGCAATTGTTGCTTTTACATCTGTTTTTACTTCTTTAGCAACTCCAGCAATAGTATAAGTTCCAACAAGATTCCATGTGGTTTCATTTACTTTAGTAGCTGATTTTAAGACATATTTGACACTTTTGAATTTATCAGTTTTTAAACTTTTGTAAGCTACTTTGTCCATTGAACTTTTTTCACTCTTAATTGATTCTGCTGGAAGATTTATTGTCAAGCTAGTGATAGCTGTTAATTTTGAGTCGGTTAAAGTTAAGTTAGCTGTTCCAGTTCCTGATGCTGATTTCATTGTCCAATCATGCATAGTTGAAGTTCCTGATACTGAAAAAGTTGATTTTGTTGTGTCTAAAGCAAAGTTTTTTTGAGCATTTGCTGTTAGCACTATTGCAAACAAAGCCATTGAAGAGATTAATGTTTTAAATGTTGGTTTCATGATTTTTTTAATTAATTGTAGTTAATAATTTGTATGAACATTGAGATTGATTTAGTTTTTATTAAATTATTTAGATGTGTTTGTTAATCAAATTTACAAAGATAATATTGATAAGATAAAGCATGTTAATAAAAATACAAAAACAGATTTTATTAAAAGGTTGTGAGCTGTTAAGTAATTGTAATGTTTTAAAATCTGATTTATATACTAAAATAATTATTCATAATTTTATTTAAATATAATTTTTTGAAATCCAATATTTTAAATTTATTCTATGTAGGAAATGGGATTTTTTTATATGACGTTAAGTCTTGGTTTTATTAAATTATAGTATTAATAATTTATTTTAAAACCACTTGAAATGTGCTTTATTTCTTGTAAAGAAATTTGTAATGTAAATATATAAAATTTTTACAAAAAAAAATGCTTTTGAATATTTTTTTAAGTTTATGAATAGTGTTTGGTTATCATTATGCATTAAAATAAAAAGTATAAAAACCAATTTGTTTAAAAATTGATCATCGAAACAACAAATCAATAAATAGTCATTAAATTTGCACCATGCAAATTGAGAAAAAAGACATACGAGCATTATCGAAAGATCAGTTGAGGGATTTTTTTACATCTAATGGTGATAAAGCATTTCGAGGGAATCAAGTATATGAATGGTTGTGGAGCAAAGGAGCACATAGTTTTGAAGACATGAGTAATGTTTCCAAACAAACACGTTCTATGCTAGAAAGCAATTTTGTGATAAATCACATCAAAGTGGATACCATGCAGCGAAGTGAAGACGGTACAGTTAAAAATGCTGTTCGTTTGCATGATGGATTAGTGGTAGAAAGTGTACTTATTCCAACTCAAACACGAACTACGGCTTGTGTATCTAGTCAAGTGGGTTGTAGTTTGGACTGTAATTTTTGTGCTACTGCGAGATTAAAACGCATGCGTAATTTAGAACCTGCCGAAATTTATGATCAAGTTATTGCCATAGATAAGGAAAGTAGATTATACTACAATCATCCGTTGTCTAATATTGTTTTCATGGGAATGGGTGAGCCACTTATGAATTATAATAATGTTTTGAAGGCAATCGAAATGATTACTTCACCAGAAGGTTTAGGAATGTCGCCAAAAAGAATTATGGTGTCTACATCTGGTATTCCTAAAATGATTAAAAAAATGGCTGATGATGAAGTGAAATTCAAACTTGCTGTTTCCTTGCATTCGGCAATTGATGAAATTCGATCCAGAATTATGCCTTTTAGCCAAAATTTCCCTTTAGCAGATTTGCGAGAAGCCTTGGAATATTGGTATCGAAAAACAAAATGCAAAATATCATATGAATATGTGGTTTGGAAAGGTATTAACGATGATAAAGCTTCGATTGATGCTTTGGTGAAGTTTTGCAAATATGTTCCTTGTAAAGTTAATTTGATAGAATACAATCCAATTGATGATGGCGAATTTCAACAAGCTTCTGAAGAGGCTATAAATGGTTATATAAAAGCACTTGAAGCTATTGGTATTGTTGTAAAAGTTAGAAGAAGCAGAGGAAAAGATATCGATGCTGCCTGTGGACAGTTAGCCAATAAAGAAGCTTAAAAGTTTTATAATAAAAACCAAAAAGCATTAAAGAGAATGGATATATTCTTTTTGATGCTTTTTTGGTTTAAGAAATTTTGTCTATCTTTTTAATTCTATAGTAATAGTAACGTTTGCTGTGGTTGCATTAACAAGATTATCACATTCTCCATTTCCATAATCAACCAAAGTTTCGACTCCGTTTTTAATTTTTAAAACAGTTCCAGATACAGGGAATGGTTTTCTGCAGGTTGTTACATAACGCAATGGTGTTTTAATAGTACTCGACCACGTGTCTCCACTAGCTTTACTCGTGTTCTCATTACCAGTAACAAGGTATACATTGTCATCCCAATCACCTATAGTATCATAACCTTCTATCAATTCTCTTACTCTGTTTCCTGTTCTTGTATAAATACTTCCGTCTTCAAATGTGACTGTCATGTCCGTGGTACAAGTAAATACTGGGTGTACAGTTGCTAACAATTCGGTACTTTTTAGAGATCTGGTTATGGTCTTGTTGCCTTGAATTTTTGTGCCATTATGGTAAAATCCATCAAAAGTATAGCTAATGGTTTGCTCGGGAGTAGTAAAATTGCCTGAAAAACTAAGGATAATTTTTCCTTTTAGTACGTTTTCGTTTTGAAGAGTGCATCCTTGGGTTCCAAAATCAATTGTACCTGTAAAAGTCCCATTTGCTAGAGTCCATGTTGTGGTAGCGCAGGCAGGTAGTATGCTTTTTATTTGGGTAGATGATTTACTGGTTGTGTTTTGTTTTATTGAAAATTGATTCTCAGCAATATTGGTAACATCATCAATCGAGGCGTCAATTTTTGAATCTGTAGCAATTTGATCTTTTGGACTTGTTGCAGTATTGTCATCGTTTATTTTATCAGTTGAATCACAACTAATAAAAAAGGTTATTGCTAAAAAGGAAGCAATAAATGTTTTTTTTGGTTTCATAGTTAATTATTTTTAGGTTTAATAGTAAGAGGCTTAATTACTTGAATAAATTAATGCGTTATTTTGTTTATAGCAAAAAGCATTAAAAATCAGTTTTTTAAAATAAATCAAAGATTTTATTAAATTGTTTTTTTGAGTAGAATTATTTGTATTTTAGTAATGAAATTTTACTGTTAAATACTATTTTTATAAAGTTATAATCATACTTACAATCCTTATTGGTTGGATATTTATTACGTAAATAATGAGAGAATTGTGTAGCAATAAAACACAATTTATATTACACTTAACATAATATGGATAACGTTTTTTTATTTAAAATAGTATATTTGGCTTCTAAATGAATATTACCACACAAATAAAACAGCCAATAGTTAACGAAATGGAACTTTTTGAGAAAAAGTTCTACGAATCGATGACTTCCAAAGTGGCGCTTTTAAACCGTATTACTTATTATATTGTCAATAGAAAAGGAAAACAAATGCGACCTATGTTTGTTTTCTTGATGGCAAAAATGGTATCCAAAGGAACAGTAAACGAAAGAACTTACAGGGGGGCTTGTGTAATAGAGCTTATTCATACAGCAACATTAGTTCATGACGATGTGGTAGACGACAGTAATCGTCGCAGAGGTTTTTTCTCGATTAATGCACTTTGGAAAAATAAAATTGCCGTTCTAGTAGGTGATTATTTGTTATCAAAAGGGTTGTTGCTTTCTATTGATCATGGCGACTTTGATTTACTTAAAATTATCTCTGTAGCGGTTCGAGAAATGAGCGAAGGAGAATTGCTTCAAATAGAAAAAGCGAGAAGACTTGATATTACTGAAGCTGTTTATTACGAAATCATTCGAAAAAAAACAGCTACTCTTATTGCTGCTTGTTGTGCTCTTGGGGCACGATCGGTTGTCGAGGATGAGATTCAGGTGGAGAACATGAGAAAATTTGGTGAACTCATAGGAATGGCTTTTCAGATCAAAGATGATTTATTTGATTATTCGGAAGAAGCCATTGGTAAACCCACAGGAATCGATATTAAAGAACAAAAAATGACTTTGCCGTTAATTCATGTTCTTAATAATTGTACTCCAAAAGAAAAAAGCTGGCTTATCAATTCGATAAAAAACTACAACAAAGACAAAAAAAGAGTTAAAGAAGTGATAGCTTTTGTAAAAAACAATCACGGTTTGACTTATGCCGAAAATAAAATGGTAGAGTTTCAACAAGAAGCATTACAACTGCTGAACGATTATCCCGAATCTGATTATAAAGCAGCACTTATTTTGATGGTAAACTACGTTATCGAAAGGAAAAAGTAAAACCCTTTGATTTGGATTTTGTAATTTTGCAATGTTTAAATTTTTAAATCTTTCAATATTAAATTTCCCCAAATAAATTGATATCACAAGCAACAATAGATACTGTTTTTGAAACTGCTCGAGTAGAGGAGGTTATTGGCGATTTTGTCCAGTTAAAAAGAGCGGGAAGTAATTTCAAAGGACTAAGTCCATTTTCTGATGAGCGTTCTCCATCATTTATGGTGTCGCCGGCCAAAGGAATTTGGAAAGATTTTAGTTCTGGAAAAGGCGGGAATTCTGTTGCTTTTTTGATGGAACATTCGCATTTTACGTATCCGGAAGCTATTCGGTATTTGGCAAAAAAATACAATATCGAAATTGAAGAAACTGAACAAACTGATGTAGAAAAAGCTAATACGGATGTTCGCGAAAGTATGTATTTGGTTTCTGAATTTGCAAAAAAATATTTTCATGATATCCTTTTAAATTCGGAAGAAGGAAAAGCAATTGGACTTTCATATTTCAAAGAACGCGGCTTTAGTAATGATACCATTAAAAAGTTTGAATTAGGCTATTCTCCAGAAACCTGGGATGCTTTTACTAAAGAAGCTTTGGGGAAAGGGTATAAATTGGAGTTTCTAGAAAGTACAGGATTAACCATTGCTAGAGAAGATCGCCCATTTGATAGATTCAAAAGTAGAGTGATGTTTCCAATTCAGAGTATGTCGGGAAGAGTACTTGGTTTTGGAGGTCGAATTTTAACTAATGACAAAAAAGCGGCTAAATATTTGAACTCACCTGAGAGTGAAATCTATCATAAAAGTAAAGTGCTTTATGGTATTTTTCAAGCCAAACAATCTATTGCGAAATTAAATAATTGCTTTTTGGTTGAAGGTTATACAGATGTAATTCAGTTTAATCAAAGTGGCGTTGAAAATGTGGTTGCTTCTTCGGGAACTGCTCTTACGCCTGATCAGATTCGATTAATTAATAGGTTAACCAAAAATATTACAGTGCTTTTTGATGGTGATGCTGCTGGACTTCGAGCTTCTGTGAGAGGAATTGATTTAATCCTCGAAGAGGGAATGAATGTAAAAGTGTGTACTTTTCCTGATGGAGAAGATCCGGATAGTTTTGCAAGAAAAAATTCTTATGAAGATTTAGTAGCCTACTTGGATTCGAATGCTAAAGATTTTATTCAATTCAAGGCATCTCTTTTGATGAATGAAGCTAAGAACGACCCTGTAAAAAAAGCAGATTTGATTCGGGATATGGTGACCAGTATTTCGAAAATACCAGACAGAATTCAGCGCGAAATCTATATTCAGGAATGTTCCAGAATAATGGATATTTCGGAACAAGTTTTGACTAGCACATTGGCTCAATTAGTTAAAAAAGATATTGCCGAAGTTGGGAAAAAAGTAAAGCAGGAGCAAACAGCTTTTGAAATTGTAAAAAACGAAAATCCTGTCCAAACGGCTAAAGTGGATGTTTTATATCGTTTGGAGCGTAAAATAATTGAAATATTATTATTGTACGGAAATAAGACCGAGGAATTTGAAGATGTTTTTTTGAGAACCAACGATTCTGGTGAAATTGAAAATGTTACCGAAAAGAAGGAATACAAAGTGTATCAAAGAATTTATTTGAGTTTACAGGAAGACGAAGTAGAGTTGGCAAATCCTTTGTTTCGTGATATTTTTAATGACTTAATTCAATATTTTCTTCAAAATGAAAATGTAGAAATTGAGAAATATTTATCGCATTTAAATTCAGATTTTGCTCAAGAAGTAACTGATATTTTGATGGAAGACGAAAGATTAGTTTTGCACGATTGGATTGGTCAAAATATTATTCCAAAAACAAAAAACGAAACCATTGGTCAGTATGTGTCAGAAACTATTTTGACTATGCGCTGGTATTTGGTTGATAAAATTATAGATGAATTAAAAAACTCTGTATCAAATGAACCAGGTTCAGATAATACAGAGTCTATGTCTTTGGCGATGGATTACTACAAACTAATTAATTCTTTTTCAAAAAAATTAGGAAGAGTAATGTCTCGTTACAGTTAAACGATTTCTAAAGTTTTAGCTTTATTTACTAAATCTACTAGATTCGTAACGTTTAATTTAGTCAACAATCGTAATTTGTAAGTACTGATTGTTTTTTCGTTAAGTGATAAAATTTCAGCAATTTCGTGGTTTTTCTTACCATCGCTTAAATAGCGTAATACTTCAACTTCACGATTGGAAAGTTTTCTGTACAAACGCTCACTTTTGCTTTGTTTTGCAATCAAAGCAATGTTTTTCATGACTGCTTCATTCATGATGATTTTTCCTTGGTTCACTTTGACGATCGATTGACCCAAAGTTTCAAGTTTTTCGGTTTTGTGAACAAATCCAGAAACTCCTGCTTTAATAGCATTTGGAGCGTAAATTTGTTCTGAAAGTCCGCTGTAAAAAATAATTTTTGTTTTTGGAAAATTTTTCAAAACCGATTTGATTTCGAAAATACTTGATAAGCCTTCAAGTTCTAAGTCCAATACAAGTACATCTACTTCTTTAGAAAGTAGAATGTCTTTTACCATTGCAAAATTACCTACATTGGCTACAATGGAGATTTCCGAATGGTCTTTGAAGTACGATTTTATTCCAAAATGTACTACAGGATAGTTATCTGCTAAACAAACTTTAATCATGGTATTTAGTTTTAGGATTGTTTTTGAATAACAAATTTAAAAAAATATATCGGTATAAGTCTGCTTTTTCGGACAAATTATTTTTTTTTAACAGTTTATTATACAAACTGGTATTGGATTCATTTTATGTTGGTTGTTTTTGTTAAGTTTTTTATAAATTTCGTAAACGATTTTTTGGCGTTCAGTAAATGTGCTTATATCTATTTTCAAATCAGTTACTTCCATTGCCCACTCTAATTCATCATAACTTGCACCTATTTGGTCTTCATCAGATCGATCATCACCAAATAATCCATCTGTAGGAGCTGCTGTCAATATAGAATTTGGAATTTTCAAATAAGCACCTAGTTGATATACTTCAGATTTCATTAAATCCGCTATTGGACTCAAATCGACTCCGCCATCACCGTATTTCGTATAAAAACCTACTCCAAAATCCTCTACTTTGTTCCCTGTTCCAGCAACTAATAAACCATGAATTCCAGCGAAATAATATAAAGTTGTCATGCGTAAACGGGCACGAGTATTGGCAAGTGATAAATTTACAAGACTTTCATTGTCAGTTGTAGGGACTTCTTTTTTGAATGTTTCAAAAACCGTAGTTAAGTCAGCAACTGCATTGGTTACATTAGGAAATCTATTTTTTAATTGTTCAATATGTTCCTTCGCTCTTGATACGTGACTTAGAGCTTGATGAATTGGCATTTCAACGCATAATACTTTTAAGCCAGTTTGAGCACAAAGTGTTGAGGTTACTGCCGAATCTACGCCGCCAGATATTCCTATAACAAATCCGTTAACTTTTGAGTTTTCTGCGTAGCTTTTTAGCCATTCTACAATATGAGTATTTACTTTTTCGATTTGTAGGGTTCTTTTTTTAGTCATAATAGTTTAAGTTTTAAAAAGCAGGGATGTATATTTGCAAAAAATAATGTGTAGTATGTTTTCCGAATCCCTTTGGTAACAAATTTAAATAAAATAATAGAATTGAATAGAGGATGTTTGGTTTAGGTTGAAAAACACTATGAAGATTTATGAATTATTCTCTAAATGTGTCAGGAAACTGATAAATAAATAAAATATACATGAAATTATTTCTCTTATCGATGGTTTGCAGTTTGCTTTTATTGTCCTGTGACCAAAAAAGCAAAGTTGAAAAGGCTATTGAAGAAACACCAGTAGGAACTGTTAAGGTGGAACGTTTTGATAAACAGTTCTTTGAAACTGCTCCGAAAGATTTGTTGAAATTGAAAAAACAATACCCTTATTTTTTTTCGCCTCAGATTAATGACACTGTTTGGATAAATAAAATGACGGCTCCAATTTGGAGAGAAGTATATACAGAAGTCGAAAAAAAATATCCTTCAACAGAGGGAATTCAGAATAATGTGGAAACTTTGGTTCAGCATATGAAATATTATTTTCCAAAGACTAAAACACCCAAAGTGATTACGCTGATTTCGGATATGGATTATAATAATAAAGCAATTTATGCCGATTCGTTAATCATCATTTCTTTAGAATTGTACTTAGGGAAGGAGCATAAGTTTTACACTTTTCCGAAATATCTGAAACAAAATTTTGAAGAAAGACAAATGATGCCCGATGTTGTGAAGAGTTTTTCATTAGGAAAAATTGCTCCTCCAACGGATAAGAATTTGCTATCACAAATGATTTATTTTGGAAAAGAACTCTATTTGAAAGATCTGTTGCTTCCGGAATACAGTGATGCCGAAAAAATGGGCTATACTCCAGAGCAAATTGTTTGGTGCCAGGAAAATGAAAGTTATATTTGGCGATATTTCATTGAAAAAGAAATGCTTTTTAGTGATGAACAAAGATTAACTTCTCGTTTTATCGATCCTGCACCATTTTCAAAATTTTATTTAGAAATAGATAATGATTCTCCAGGACAAGTAGGTTCTTGGATTGGATGGCAAATTGTTAGATCTTTTATGACAAACAATGATGTCAAGTTGGATCAGATGTTAAAAATGAATGCAAAAGAAATTTTCGAACAATCAAAATACAAACCCAAGAAATAATGTCAGATAAAAATACCTCAGAAATTAAATTTTTAGTCGAATTAGACGAAAACCGCGTACCAGAAAAACTGTTGTGGACAGCAGAAGATGGTGGAGTAAACCTTTCGGAATCGAAAGCAATTATGCTTAATGTTTGGGATAGCAAAGCCAAAGAAAGTATGCGTATTGATTTATGGACGAAAGATATGCCAGTTGACGAAATGAAAATTTTCTTCCACCAAACACTAGTTTCTATGGCAGAAACTTTTAAAAGAGCAACAAATGATGAAAAGATGTCGGATACAATGTTGGACTTCTGTGATTATTTTGCTGAAAAGTTGGAACTAAAGAAGTAGGTTTTTGTAAGA
This sequence comes from Flavobacterium sp. WC2509, assembly GCF_052683105.1. NCBI lineage: Bacteria > Pseudomonadati > Bacteroidota > Flavobacteriia > Flavobacteriales > Flavobacteriaceae > Flavobacterium > Flavobacterium sp. WC2509. The sequence continues at coordinate 2,928,490 of NZ_JBQZFG010000001.1, forward strand.
TAAATTGTGAAAATCCCAAAGCAATGTAGTAATTGTTTTGGGATTTTTTGTTTCTTTAGCATTAAATTCATTAAAATAATAATGAAAAATAAAATTGTAATTAAATAAAAGATAGATGAAAAGTAAATATTTAGGATTTCTGATGTTAATATTAACAATTGTTTCGTGTACATCAAAAAGCGATAAAGACAAATGGGCAAAAGAAGCGCCAGCAATTAAATATTCTGAAGCAAGAGAGAAAGAAGTTTGGGGGCGAATTTTACGAGCAAATGATCCTGCTCGGTATTATGGGAGTCCCTTGTATGATTTAGCAGAGGCATTGTCGAAAAATCCGGAGGATAACAAAGAAATAACAAAACTCATTGATGCAGTGCCAAAAGAAAGTATTAATTATCAAGAAGGAAAGTCTGGAATGACTATAGGGATGTTTGCGCTTTGGACAGACAATCCAACAGTCATTCTCAAACTTTTGGATAGAGGTCTTAATCCTAACTTAAGAGGTACAGACGGCGACAATCTTATTGTTGAAAGCATCCAATTTATTCAGAATCCAACCAAAAGAGAGATGATTCTTAAATATATAATTAAAAAGGGAGGTGATGTGAATTTTTATTCTAAAAGGTTTCAGACCCCTTTAATGATAGCTTCAATGCATGGTGATTTAGAAAGTGTAAAGATCTTGGTTAAAGCTGGTGCTGATCCAAATTTTTTTGATAAATTAGCATATGGACGTAATTCGGCTTTGAATATAGCTTTAGGAGGTCGTCGCATTTATGTTGTGAATTATCTAATTTTTGAGCAAAAAGTTGATTTTAGAAAATCAAAATACCCAATAGATTCTAAGTTTCATCCAGGTGAATATGTTATATTACATGATCTTAGAAATATGGCCTTTGAGATTAATAGTGAAAAATTTCGGGAAAAAATGAAACTAATAGCTTATTTAAAAACACAAGGTTTAGATTATTCAAAAACAGATATTCCTGATAATATAAAAAATAATCATAATCAAGATTATTTGAGTAAATATTAATTTTTTATAATCAATAATAAAAATCCCAAATCTGAAATTTTAAAAATTCAGTTTTGGGATTTTTTTTAAAGACTATAATTTAAAACTCCGATTGATTCTTAAATACTTCTTGATTTACTTCATCAATGTAATTCAGTAATTCTTCTTTACCTGTAGATTCGGTTGCCGATGTCACAAAGTATTGTGGCATTTCGGCCCAGTTGTTCGCAAACATTTGTTTTTTGTAAGCTGCAATATGAGAATCGATTTTTACTTTGCTAATCTTATCTGCCTTTGTGAAAATAATGCAGAATGGAATTTCACTTTCACCCATATAAGACATGAATTCAATGTCGATTGTTTGCGCTTCATGACGAACGTCAATTAAAACAAAAGCACAAACCAATTGCTCTCTTGTTTCAAAATAATCAGTGATAAATTCCTGAAAAACAGATTTTGTTTTTTTGGAAACTTTAGCATAACCATAACCTGGTAAATCAACTAAAAACCAATTGTTATTGATTAAAAAGTGATTGATAAGTTGTGTTTTTCCAGGTCTTCCAGACGTTTTTGCCAATTTTTTATGATTAGTCAACATATTAATTAATGAAGACTTTCCAACATTGGATCTACCAATAAAAGCATATTCGGGCAAAAAATCCTTTGGACATTTGCTCACATCTGAGTTGCTTATAACGAATTCGGCAGTATTGATTTTCATGTTTTTGAGTATAAAATTCTCTAGTCGATTAGTGTTCAGCTAGGTGAGTGTGAGTAAGCCAGTCTTCTAGATGTTTATTAAATTCTTCCGGCTGTTCCATCATAGCGGCGTGTCCACATTGGTCAATCCAGTATAAAGTCGAATTAGGTAATAATTTATTAAATTCTTCGGCTACATCTGGCGGCGTAACTTTGTCGTTTTTTCCCCAAATAATACAAGTTTGCACATGCATTTTTGGTAAATCTTTGGCCATATTATGACGAATAGCACTTTTGGCAATTGTCAAAGTTTTAATCAGTTTTACGCGATCATTTACGGTTGCATACACTTCGTCTATAAGTTCCGGAGTTGCAATTTTAGGGTCATAAAATACATCTTCGGCTTTTTTCTTGATATATTCATAATCACCTCTTTTTGGATAACTGTCGCCCATGGCACTTTCATATAAGCCTGAACTACCTGTTATCACAAGTCCTGATACTTTTTCTGGGTATAATTTAGTATGATATAACGCGATATGTCCTCCTAATGAATTTCCTAAAAGGATAACTCTGTCTAATTTTTTGAAGGTAATAAAGTTTTTTACATAGATAGCAAAACTCTTTACATTCGTTTTTAATATGTTTTGAGTGTATATAGGTAAATCGGGAATGATAATTTTATACCCTTTATTTGAAAAATAACTGGCTACTGCATCAAAGTTACTTAATCCTCCCATTAAACCATGTAAGATGACAATCGGAATTCCTTCGCCTGCTTCGTAATATCCGTATTTGCCTTCTTTTTTGTAATATTTTTCCATGTTTTAAAATAACAATTTCAATTTGTCACAAATATAGGGTTTAAAAAATTAAAAAGAATTTTAGTAGCTTTTTTTTAACCTTTTATTCTCTGTAGTGAAAACAAATAGTTTTTGCGTAGGTTTTACTATTTTTTTAACGAATAAAGAGGTTTTTATTTAAGCTTTTAAGAGTATACTTTTATAATTGAAAATGCATGCTTTTTAACAAAACAAAAGCTTTCTTACAAATTATCTACTTAAGGGCTAATGTTTTGATAGTCTATAAACTAAGCGTTTTCGGGTAAAAGTGGTTAAACTTATTAACAAAGTGGTATATTGTGGTAAAATGTGGTAATATTTTGTATATTTTTGCTTCATACAATTAATACAATTTACTTGGACACAATTATAGGAACATATGAGTGTAAAGTCGATGCAAAAGGACGGGTTTTATTACCTGCTCCCTTAAAAAAGCAATTGGCTTCCTCGCTTCAAAACGGTTTTGTTTTGAAGCGTTCTGTATTTCAGCCTTGTTTAGAATTGTATCCTATGGAAGAGTGGGATTTGATGATGAAAAAAATCAACAAACTTAACCGTTTTGTAAAAAAGAACAATGACTTTATTCGTCGTTTTACTGCTGGAGTAAAAGTGGTAGAGATAGACGCTTTAGGTAGATTGTTGGTTCCTAAAGACTTAGTGGTCTTTGCTAGTATTGATAAAGATGTGGTTTTTTCTTCTGCAGTTAATATTGTAGAGATTTGGGATAAGGATTTGTATGAGAAATCGATAGATGGGGCAGATGTTGATTTTGCAGATTTAGCCGAAGAAGTAATGGGAAATTTAAATGACGACGACAATGGAATATCATAATCCAGTATTGCTTCATCCAACTGTGGATGGTTTGAATATAAATCCTGATGGGATTTACGTGGATGTTACTTTTGGAGGCGGTGGTCATTCAAAGGAAATTTTGAGCAGGCTAGGACCTAATGGAAAATTGTTTGCTTTTGATCAAGATGAAGATGCTTTAGCAAATGCTTTACCAGACGAAAGATTTACATTAATTAATGAAAATTTTAGATTTATAAAAAGATTTTTACGCTTTTATGGTGTGAAAGAAGTGGATGGCATTTTGGGAGATTTGGGAGTTTCGTCTCATCAATTTGATGTTGCAGAAAGAGGTTTCTCAACCCGTTTTGATGCTGGACTGGATATGAGAATGAGTCAGAAAAATGATTTGAATGCGTATCGAGTGGTTAATGAGTATGATGATGCCAACTTGAGAAGAGTGTTTTTGGATTATGGTGAATTGAAAAATGCTCCAGCTTTGTCAAGAACAATTATAGAAGCTAGAGAACACAGTCCAATCAAAACGACTGATGAATTGAAAGAAGTTTTAGCAAAATATTTACCTGAAAGAGTTCGAAATAAAATATTGGCACAAATCTATCAAGCGATTCGAATTGAAGTGAATCAAGAAATGGATGTTTTAAAAGAATTTTTGGAACAATCATTAGAAATTTTGAAACCAGGAGGAAGATTAAGTGTGATTTCGTATCATTCATTAGAGGATAGATTGGTGAAAAGATTTATAAAAAACGGAATGTTTGAAGGAGAGCCTGAGCGTGATTTTTATGGTAATTTTTCTGTTCCTTTCAATACTGTAGGGAAATTAATAGTTCCAGGTAATGAAGAAATCAAATTAAATAATAGAGCCAGAAGCGCTAAATTGAGAATTGCAGAGAAAAAGTAGTAGAAGATGAAAGGTGGAATTTATAACATATTAAAAGCACAGTTTCTTATTGATGATAACGCTGTTAGGAATTGGCGTTTTATCGTTTTTGTGATTTTTCTTGCTATAATAATGATTGCAAATACCCAACGTTATGAACAAAAAGTGTTTAAGATTGTTGAATTAACAAACAGAGTAAAAGAATTACGTTCTGAATTTGTAGATAGACGTTCAGAGCTGATGAAGCTTAAAATGGAGTCTACGGTTTCGGCTAAAATGGAAGAAAAGCAAATATTTCCATCAACGGTTCCTCCGATAAAAATTGAAGTTGAAGAAAACGAAGAGAAAAATTTCTTAGAAAAATTATGGCAGTAGAAGATAAATATATATCCTACAGAACCTATCTGGTTGCCTTTTTCATCTTTTTGATGGCAATGGCTATTGCTGTTAAGTTAACTAATATCCAATGGGTTGATGGTGATCATTACAGAGAGCTAGCTAAACAAAGAACAGTTAAGAACTTTGTAATACCTGCCAACAAAGGAAATATCTATTCTGCAGATGGAAGTCTTTTAGCTACTTCTATTCCAAATTATGTTATTCGTTTTGATGCGGTAGCTCCGAAAACAGAAACATTTGAAAAAAATATAAAATTATTATCGGATTCGTTGGGTATTGTATTAAATAAGCCAAGTAGTACTATTCAAAATGAACTTAGAAAAGCGAGAGAGCATAAAAACAGGTATTTTTTGATAGCCCAAGGATTGAGTTTTACTCAATACATGAAAATAAAAGGATTTCCATTATTTAATTTGGGGCCTTATAAAGGAGGAATTATCATTGATCAAAAAACAATTCGAGAACATCCAATTGGTCAAATTGCCGAGCGTACTATTGGTTACCAAAGAAATAGGAATGAGGGTTACTCTGATGGTAAAGGAATTGAGTGGGCGTACCGTGAATTTATTAATGGCAAAGACGGTAAAATTTTAAAACAAAAAATAGCTAAAGGGCAATGGAAACCTATTCGTGATGTAAACGAAGTGGAACCTCAAGATGGTTATGATGTAATTTCAACTATTGACGTTTATATTCAGGATATTGCACACCATGCTTTATTGAAACAATTAGAGGAATATGAAGCGGATCATGGTTGTGTTGTAGTTATGGAAACTAAAACCGGGCATATCAAAGCAATTTCAAATTTAGGAAGAGCAAATGATGGGTCTTATTATGAAACTACAAATTATGCATATGCTGAATCTCATGAGCCAGGATCAACTTTTAAATTGGTCGATTTAATTGCAATTCTAGAAGATAAAGTTGCGGACACAAGTACAGTATATGATAGTCATGGAGGAGTAATGACTTATTCTGGGCGTAAAGTGAGGGATTCTCATGAAGGAGGTTATGGTAAAATATCGTTGGCTAGAGGATTTGAACTTTCTTCAAATACAGTAATGGTTCAAGCGGTATATAATAATTATAAAAATGATCCAACAAAATTTGTAAATCATATTAATTCATTTGGATTAAATAAAAAATTAGGATTGGCTTTCAGAGGAGAGGGTAGACCTTTTATACCACAACCAAGTGATAAAAATTGGTCTAATATTTCACTTCCTTGGATGGCGTTTGGATATGGTGTTTCGGTTACGCCATTGCAAACATTGACATTTTATAATGCAGTTGCTAATAATGGGGTTATGGTAAAGCCAATGTTGGTTACTGAGATAAAGGCTTGGGATAAAACTATAAAAAAATACAATACCGAGGTGATGAACCCAAAGATTTGTTCCGATGCAACGTTGCGTAAAGTTCAGGCTGTTTTGGCAAATGTGGTAAAAAAAGGAACTGGATCTAAATTGTATTCTAAGGATTTTTCTATGGCTGGTAAAACAGGTACTGCTCAAATGAATTATGCACATAATGGGGGAATGGATAAACATTATGCTTCTTCATTTGTGGGTTATTTTCCTGTTGATAATCCTAAATATTCTTGTATTGTAGTGGTTCATAAACCTAATACGGCGAACAATAATTATTACGGAGCCGATGTTGCTGGACCAGTTTTCAAAAGAATAGCTCAAAAAATATTTACAGATACGCCTTCTACTAATGTGATTAAGAAATTGGATCGCCCCAATCCCAAACAAGACAATGATTATAATAGCTACTACGTTAAAGCACAAAAAAAACAAAATGTAATTCCAAATGTAAAAGGGATGTCAGGAATGGATGCAGTTGCTTTATTAGGGAATTTGGGTTTAAAAGTTAAAGTTGTAGGAGTGGGGAAAGTAAAAAAACAATCGCTTCAAGCAGGTCAGAATATTGAGAAAAATTCATCAATTCTATTAGAATTATCATGAGTATATTAAAAGATATATTATATAAAGTAGCAATTGAATCTGTAACGGGTTCTACAGAAATAGCTATAAATCAATTGCATTTTGATTCAAGAAAAATTGAAGCAAATGATGTTTTTGTTGCCATTCGAGGTAGCATTTCTGATGGACATGATTTTATTGAAAAAGCAATTGGTCTGGGGGCTACAGTAGTTATTTGTGATACACTTCCAGAAAGTTTGACAAATGGCGTGACTTATGTTTGTGTAAAAGACACAAATTCAGCAATGGCTTTTATGGCTGCAAATTACTATGATAATCCTTCTCAAAAACTAAAATTGGTTGGGATTACAGGTACGAATGGTAAAACTACGATTGCTTCATTGTTATATCAATTGTTTAAAAAAGCTGGTTTCAAAGTTGGATTGTTGTCTACAGTTAAGATTTTGGTTGATGAAGTAGAACACAAAGCAACTCATACAACCCCAGACTCTATTACAATTAATTATTTCCTTAATGAAATGATAGAGGCTGATGTTGAATATTGTTTTATGGAAGTAAGTTCTCATGGAATTCATCAAAAGCGTACTGAAGCATTGCATTTTAGAGGCGGAATATTCACTAATTTATCTCATGATCATTTAGATTACCATCCAACGTTTGCCGAATATAGAGATGTTAAAAAATCTTTTTTTGATCATTTACCTAATACTGCTTTTGCTTTAACAAATAGTGATGATAAAAACGGTCCAGTAATGCTTCAAAATACTGCTGCCCGAAAATTGACATATGCCTTAAAAACGTATGCAGACTATAAGGCGCAAATTTTAGAGAATCAATTGTCTGGTTTGCTGTTGAAAATCAACGGGAATGAAGTTTGGGTAAAATTAATTGGAACTTTTAATGCTTACAATCTTTTAGCAATATACGGAACGGCTGTTGAATTAGGTTTGGAAAGTTTTGAAGTACTTCGATTGATGTCAGAATTGGAAAGCGTTTCTGGGCGTTTTCAATATATCGTTTCTAATTCCAATATAACGGCTATTATAGATTACGCTCATACACCAGACGCACTCGAAAATGTTTTGAATACAATTAATGATGTTCGTACTAAAAATGAACAATTAATAACAGTTGTAGGTTGTGGTGGTAATAGAGATACTGCAAAACGCCCAGTGATGGCCAACATTGCAACAGAATTGAGTGATAAAGTAATCTTAACTTCTGATAATCCTAGAAATGAAGAACCAGAAGCGATTATTCATGAAATGGAAAAAGGAGTGCAAGCTCAAAATTTTAAAAAAATTATGTCAATCACAGATAGGTTTCAAGCAATTAAAACGGCTTGTCAATTGGCACAACCAAACGATATTATATTGATTGCTGGAAAAGGACACGAAACTTATCAGGAAATCAAAGGGGTTCGTCATGATTTTGACGATATGAAAAACGTAAAAGAAATTTTAGATCAATTATTAAAATAGAACAATATGCTATACTACTTATTTCAATATTTAGACAAAGTAATGGATGTTCCTGGGGCAGGAGTTTTTCAATACATTACCTTTAGATCCTCTTTAGCATTATTGTTGTCATTGTTATTGTCGACTATTTATGGAAAGCGTATAATTAGTTTTTTGAGTAGGCAACAAGTGGGCGAAACAGTTCGTGAACTTGGATTAGCTGGACAAAATGAAAAAGCAGGTACACCTACTATGGGAGGTATTATTATCATATTTGCAACTCTGGTTCCTGTATTTCTTTTTTCAAAATTGCATAATATTTATATTGTTTTATTAATCGTTACCACGTTGTGGATGGGGATTATAGGTTTTATTGACGATTATATTAAAATATTCAAAAAAGACAAACAAGGGCTTAAAGGTATTTTTAAAGTTTTTGGTCAGGTTGGTTTAGGAGTAATCGTTGGGTCAGTACTATATTTTAGTCCAGCAGTTACGGTTAGAACGGATACGGGTAAAAGAGATATTTTTAGACCAACTACCGAGACCGTAATTAATCAAGCTTCACTTGAAGAAAAATCTACTGCTACTACAATTCCTTTTTTTAAGAATAACGAATTTGATTATGCCGAAGTATTAGCGTGGACAGGTGATGGTTATGAAAAATGGGCTTGGTTAATTTTTATTCCAGTAGTTGTTTTCATTGTTACTGCAGTTTCAAATGGGGCTAATCTAACCGATGGAATTGACGGTTTGGCCGCAGGAACTTCCGCAGTGTCCGTTTTTGCTCTCATGATTTTTACGTTTGTGTCAGGTAATATTATTTTTTCCAATTATCTGAATATAATGTATATCCCCAATTCTGGAGAAATGACGGTATTTATAGCATCTTTTCTTGGGGCATTAATTGGTTTTCTTTGGTATAACTCTTATCCGGCTTCTGTTTTTATGGGGGATACAGGAAGTTTAACTATCGGAGGTATTATTGCAGTACTAGCTATTGCTGTACGTAAAGAAATGCTTATCCCTTTATTCTGCGGAATCTTTTTGGTTGAAAATTTTTCAGTTGTACTGCAAGTAAGTTTTTTTAAATACACGAAAAAACGTTTTGGTGAAGGACGCAGAATCTTTTTAATGGCACCTCTTCATCATCATTATCAAAAGAAAGGATATCATGAAAGCAAGATAGTCACACGATTTTGGGTAGTTGCAATTATGTTAGCCATATTGTCAATTGTTACATTGAAATTAAGATAATATGAGGCTAGTAATTTTAGGAGGAGGAGAAAGCGGTGTAGGAACAGCGATTCTTGGTAAGAAACAAGGTTATGATGTTTTTGTTTCCGATTTTGGAAAAATAAAAGATAGTTATAAAGAGGTGTTGGTTATAAATGACATCGCTTGGGAAGAGGAAAAGCATACAGAGGAATTGGTTTTGAATGCTGATGTTGTGATGAAGAGTCCAGGTATTCCAGATAAATCACCCATCGTAAAGCAATTAAAAAGTAAAGGGGTTTCTGTAATATCTGAAATTGAATTTGCTTCTTCTTTTACAAAAGCAGTTTCCGTCGGGATTACTGGGAGTAACGGAAAAACGACTACTACGATGTTAACCTACCACGTCTTGAAAGCGGCTGGTTTGAATGTGGGATTAGCAGGAAATGTAGGTAAAAGTTTTGCCTGGCAAGTCGCTGATAATAATTATGACTATTATGTCATTGAGTTGAGCAGTTTTCAGTTGGATGGTATTGTAGATTTTAAGCCGCACATTGCTATAATAACCAATATTAGTCCAGATCATTTGGATCGTTATGATTATAAATATCAAAATTATATTGATTCAAAGTTTCGAATTACAATGAATCAAACCGAGGAAGATTTTCTTATTTATGATGCAAACGATGAAGCCATTATAGAATGGTTGAAAAATAATAAAGTAAAAGCTAAATTAATTCCTTTTTCGTTAACCGATGAATTTAACGAGGGAGCATATATAAAAAACAACACAATGGAAGTTAAGATCAATCACGAAGAATTTGCAATGGATACAGAGTCTATTTCATTAGAAGGAAAACATAATTTAAAAAATGCTATGGCAGCAAGTTCGGTAGCTAATATTTTAAAAATTAGAAAATCTACTATTCGTGAAAGTATGTCCAATTTTCAAGGTGTTGAACATCGTTTGGAAAAAGTACTGAAAATTCAAAATGTGCAGTATATAAATGATTCTAAAGCAACTAATGTGAATTCTGTTTTCTTTGCTTTAGAGAGCATGACTACGCCTACAGTTTGGATTGTAGGAGGGGTTGATAAAGGGAATGATTACCATGAACTAATGTCTCTTGTTCGTGAAAAAGTAAAAGCTATTATTTGTTTAGGATTAGATAATAAAAAAATAATTGATGCTTTTGGTAATGTAGTTGATATTATGATTGAAGTGAATAATATGAACGATGCTGTTAAAATGGCGCAACGTTTATCTGAAAAAGGAGATTCTGTTTTACTATCGCCTGCCTGTGCAAGTTTTGATTTATTTGAAAACTATGAAGATAGAGGGAGACAATTCAAACAAGCAGTTAAAAATCTATAAATTGAAGTTTTAGAAAACAGGTTTCAATTTCTAAATTGAAATTTAATTCTAAAATCTAAAATCTAAATTTGAAATGAAAGAGCTAATTAACAAGTTAAAAGGAGATAAAGGTATTTGGTCATTCGTGGCCTTATTAGCCCTGTTTTCTTTTATGCCTGTTTTTAGTGCTAGTAGTAATTTGGCTTATTTAGGGCATGGTACGGGGAATACATTGGGATATTTGGTAAAACATTTTGCTCATATTTGTATTGGTTTTTTAATCATATATTGGATTCACAATATACCATATCATTATTTTAGAGCAATTTCAAAGGCAGGACTTCCTGTAGTTTGGCTTTTATTAGCATATACTTTGTTTAAAGGAACGGTAATAGGGGGTGCCAATGCGAGCCGATGGATTCAAATTCCTTTTGTGGGATTGTCGTTTCAAACATCAACTTTAGCGGCTATTGTTTTGTTTATCTTTGTAGCTCGTTATTTGTCTAAAACTAGAGAAACACCAATTACTTTCAAGTCCTCTTTGTGGGAACTTTGGACTCCAGTTTTTATCACACTGATGTTTATTTTACCAGCCAATTTCTCTACTACAGCTTTAATTTTTTCGATGGTGCTTATGCTTGTTTTTATTGGAAGATACCCAATGAAATACATATTTTTTATTATAGGTTCTGGAATTGTGTTTTTAGGTTTTTTTGTTTTAATTGGAAAAGCTTTCCCAGATTCTAAATTTTTTAGTAGGGTCGGGACTTGGAGTAGCAGAATTGAAAATTTTACAAGCAATAAAGCAGATGAGGATGATTATCAAATTGAAAAAGCAAAAATTGCTATTGCTTCAGGTCAGATATATGGTTTAGGTCCTGGTAAGAGTGTTCAAAAGAATTTTTTGCCACAATCTTCTTCCGATTTTATTTACGCCATTATTGTTGAGGAATATGGGTTAATCGGAGGATTAGGAGTTTTGGTTTTGTATTTACTTTTATTATTCCGATTTGTAGTTGCCTCACATAAAGCCAATACTCTTTTTGGAAAACTAGTGGTTATAGGGTTAGGGTTTCCAATGATTTTCCAAGCCATGATTAATATGGCAGTTGCGGTTGAATTATTACCAGTAACGGGACAAACCTTGCCTTTGATAAGTAGTGGAGGTAGTTCTATCTGGATGACTTGTTTTGGACTTGGAATTATTTTAAGCGTGACTAAAAAAGAAGAGGAAATCGCTCAAGAAAAATTGGATAAAGAAAAACGAGAAGAAATACTTCAAAAACTCATTGACAGAGAAATGGAAGCAGATCTTGAAGAGGCAGATACAGATTCTAAAAATGTAAATAATAATTTAGATTCAGACGATTATTCTATTACGGATAATTCATCTAACCCAATGAATGCAGTATTGAAATAATTGGGTTTATTAAACAATATAGTAGGGTTCCTTACGATTTAGTATTAAAAGAAGCAACTTAGAATTTTTTCAAAATGGCAAAGCACAAATTTATCTTAAGTGGAGGAGGTACAGGAGGTCATATTTATCCTGCTATAGCAATCGCAAACGAATTGAAATCTCGTTTTCCTGATGCTGAAATTTTGTTTGTTGGTGCCAAAGACAAAATGGAGATGCAAAAAGTGCCTCAAGCAGGTTACAAAATAAAAGGGCTTTGGATTGCTGGTTTGCAAAGAAAATTAACACTTCAAAATGCCATGTTTCCTTTTAAATTAGTAGATAGTTTATGGAAATCCAGAAAAATTATTAAAGAATTCAAACCTGATGTTGTTATAGGAACTGGTGGATTCGCTAGTGGTCCATTATTAAAAATGGCAAATAGCATGAATATTCCAACGGTTATTCAGGAACAAAACTCTTTTCCAGGAATAACAAATAAACTATTGAGCAAAAAAGCAAATAGTATTTGTGTTGCCTATGAAAATTTAGAACGGTTTTTTCCTCAAGAAAAAATAGTCTTAACTGGAAATCCAGTACGTCAAGATTTATTAGATATTCAAGATAAAAGAGAAGAAGCTGTCTCTTATTTTAAATTAGATCCAAGTAAAAAGACATTATTGGTTTTGGGAGGTAGTCTTGGTGCTAGAAAAATAAACCAATTAATAGAAAAAGAATTAGATAAGCTACTTTCTTTAAATGTTCAGGTTATCTGGCAATGTGGGAAGTTTTATTTAGAAGATTATAAAAAATACAATAAAGATAATGTTCAAGTAGTAGCTTTTATCGAAAGAATGGATTTGGTTTATGCTGCAGCAGATGTGGTTATTTCTAGAGCTGGAGCTTCTTCGGTTTCGGAGTTGTGTATTGTTGGGAAACCGGTCATTTTTATTCCATCTCCTAATGTTGCCGAAGATCATCAAACGAAAAATGCTCAAGCTATAGTGAATAAGAAAGGTGCTCTTTTGCTGAAAGAATCCCAATTGGATGAAGACTTTAGTTTGGTTTTTGAGTCTTTAATAAAAGATAAAGGAAAACAAGAGCAATTGTCGGATACTATTAAGCAATTGGCTATGCCTAATGCAACGATTCAAATTGTTGACGAAATCATTAAATTGATTAAATAAAAGAACTATTGAATTGATATTTTGAAAATTAAAAATAATACAAAATGAATTTAAATCAAATACATAACGTCTATTTCATAGGAATTGGAGGTATCGGAATGAGTGCTTTGGCACGTTATTTTAAAGCTATCGGAAAACAAGTTTCGGGCTATGATAAAACGCCTTCTATGCTTACTAGTGAGTTGATTGAAAGTGGAATTGATATTCATTTTGAAGATGATATTAATGCAATTCCAAAAGATTATTATATTGAGAATACACTAGTTATTGTTACTCCTGCCGTTCCAGTTAAACATTCAGAATGGAATTATTTTCTAGAACGTGGATACGAATTAAAAAAGAGAGCCGAAGTTTTAGGAATTATTACCAAAGATACTTTTTGTTTTGCCGTTGCAGGTACGCATGGTAAAACTACAACCTCTAGTATTTTGGGGCATATCTTGTATGAAAGCGGAGCAGATGTAACGGCTTTTATAGGTGGAATTGTTGAAAATTACGATTCTAATTTAATTGGAATAGGTAAAACGGTTACAGTTGTCGAGGCTGATGAATTTGATCGTTCTTTTTTGCATTTGCACCCAAATATTGCTTGTGTTACTTCAATGGATGCTGATCATTTGGATATTTATGGAACGAGTGATGCTATCGAAGCTTCATTCGTTGAATTTGCAAACAAAGTTGAAGATAAGAGCAAGCTTTTTATAACCAATGAATTACCAATTGAAGGTGTAGTTTGCGCGGTTAATGAAGAAGCTGTTTTTGAAGCTTTCAACATTAGAATAGAAAACAGTAGTTATGTTTTTGATGTAAAAACTCCAAACGGAATTATTAAATATCTACGTTTCGGATTACCAGGCAAGCATAATTTGATGAATGCTTTAATGGCATTAGCAATGGCAGTAACATACGGTACTCCGATTGAAGCTATTGCCAAGGCTTTAGATTCTTTCAAAGGTATAAGGAGACGTTTTTCATATCAAATCAAAGAAGAAAAGTTAGTATATATTGATGATTATGCACATCATCCTACCGAAATAAATGCGGTTCATCAAGCAGTTAGTGAATTATATCCAGGTCAAAAAGTATTGGCTATTTTTCAACCACATTTATTTAGTAGAACTAGGGATTTTGCTGATAATTTTGCTAAAAGTTTATCAGCTTTTGATGAAGTCTTTTTGATGGATATTTATCCGGCTCGTGAATTGCCTATGGAAGGGATTACTTCACAATGGCTTATGGATAAAATGACTAATGAACATAAAAAAATAGTAAGTAAAGAAGATTTAATTGCCGAAATTTTAGCTAATGACGCCACTGTAATTGTAACAATCGGAGCTGGCGATTTAGGAGAAATGGTTCCGTCGATAAAAAATGCATTGTATGAAAGTCTTTAATTGGAATAATATAAGATTATTATTAATGTTTTGTTTGGTTATTTTTCTTTTTTCTTTTACTTCTAAAAGAAATTCCAAAAGAAAATTGACTAAGGTTTCGGTTGTTTTTGTAGGCGATAACTCTCTTTTTTTGAAAACAGAAACGGTTAATAAATTGTTGATAGAAAATAATTCGAACCCCTCAACCATTAAAAAAGATAGGGTAGATTTGAATAAATTGGAGCAAGTGTTAAATGCTCAAGAAATGATTGAGAAAGCAGATGTGTATGTGAGTATTGACGGTGTTCTAAAAGCAGTTGTGAAACAAAAGATGCCAATTGCAAGGGTTTTTAATGATGAGGGTTCTTTCTATATTGATAGCGAGGGAAATACTATGCCTTTATCGGCTAATTTTACAGCTAGAGTTCCTCTTGTTTCTGGGGATATAAACAAGAAAAATAACAAAGATTTATTCAGATTATTTAAAATAATTTATGATGATGCTTTTTTGCGAAAAAATATCATTGGTATACAAATTATGCCTAATGGTAGCTTATTAATGCAGAATAGAAATTATAATTATCAAATTGATTTCGGTGGTTTGATAAACATCGAACGAAAATTTAAAAACTATAAAGCTTTTTTTCAAAGAGTAAGTTTGGATAGTACATTGTATAAATATAAAAAAATAGATCTCAGGTTTACGGAACAAGTGGTTTGCACAAAATAATAGAAAATGGAAAAAGAGAACATTGCAGTAGGTCTAGATATTGGGACAACGAAAATTGTAGCCATGATAGGCAAAAAGAATGAGTATGGAAAACTTGAAATTTTAGGTGTTGGTAAATCTAAAAGTTTAGGTGTTGCAAGAGGTGTCGTAAATAATATTACGCAAACTATTCAATCGATTCAGCAAGCAATTCTTGAAGCAGAAAATAATTCAGGTTATAAAATTAAAGATGTTGTTGTTGGAATTGCAGGGCAACACATCAGAAGTATTCAGCATAGTGATTACATCAGTAGGAGTAATCCAGAAGAGGTAATAGGTGGAAGTGATATTGATTTATTAATCAACCAAGTTCATAAATTGGCCATGTTGCCAGGGGAAGAAATTATTCATGTATTGCCACAAGAATTTAAAATCGATGGGCAATCGGATGTAAAAGAACCTATCGGAATGTATGGTGGAAGACTAGAAAGTAGTTTTCACGTGGTTGTTGGACAAGCATCGTCTATTAGAAATGTTGGGAGATGTATTCAAAGTTCTGGCATTGAGTTGTCAGGTTTAACATTAGAACCTTTAGCATCTTCAGATGCAGTTTTAAGTCAAGAAGAAAAAGAAGCAGGTGTTGCGCTTATCGATATAGGTGGAGGAACAACTGATTTGGCAATTTTTAAAGATGGAATAATTAGACATACGGCTGTAATTCCTTTTGGAGGAAATGTGATCACAGATGACATCAAAGAAGGTTGTTCTATTATAGAAAAACAAGCTGAATTATTAAAAGTTAAATTTGGTTCTGCCTGGCCAGGAGAAAATAAAGACAATGAGATTGTTTCTATCCCAGGTTTAAGAGGTAGAGAGCCTAAAGAGATTTCGTTAAAAAATCTTTCTAAAATAATAAATGCAAGAGTCGTTGAAATCATTGAACAAGTTTTTACAGAAGTAAGAGCTTATGGACATGAGGATCCTCGTAAAAAATTGATTGCAGGTATTGTTCTTACAGGTGGTGGTGCTCAATTAAAACACATCAAACAATTAGTAGAGTACATCACGGGAATGGATACTAGAATTGGTTATCCAAACGAGCATTTAGCAGGGAATTCAGATGAAGAGATTTCTAGTCCGTTATATGCAACTGCGGTTGGTTTAGTGATGAATAGTATCGAAAACAAAACCCAAAGTGCAGTAAGAATGCAAGTAAGTGTTGCGCCTGAAAAAGTAACTTATTATAGGGAGCCAGTTGTAGAACAAAAAATAGAAATACAAGAAGAGGTATATGTAGAACCTGAAAGAGTCCTTCATGTAGCACCTGTAAAAGAAGAGTCTACAGAAAATAAAATTAGAAGATCTTTTTTTGATAAATATGTAGATAAGATCAAAGATTTTTTAGACAACGCAGAATAAGTAAATAGCAATAAATAAAAATTATCAGAATTCCTTTTTGCCCCAAGCCTAGAGTAGTGAAAGATAAAGTTAATAAAAAAATTAAAACCCCATATGATGTCAAGCAACACAGAATTTGGAAGTATTTCATTTGATTTGCCAAAAAATCAATCAAATGTTATCAAAGTAATTGGTGTAGGTGGAGGCGGTAGTAACGCTATAAATCACATGTTCAAACAAGGTATTAAAGGCGTTGATTTCATCGTTTGTAATACAGATTCTCAAGCATTAGAGAATAGTAGTGTACCTAATAAAATACAATTAGGAGCAAATTTAACTGAAGGACTAGGTGCTGGTGCAAATCCAGATGTAGGTCATCAATCAGCTATCGAAAGTGTTGCCGATATTGAAAAAGTATTGGATGCAAATACTAAGATGGTTTTTATCACTGCAGGTATGGGTGGTGGAACAGGGACAGGAGCTGCTCCAGTTATTGCTCAATTAGCCAAAGAAAAAGATATTTTAACGGTTGGAATTGTTACTTTGCCTTTCTTGTTTGAAGGTAAAGTGCGTCAAGAACAAGCGCTTATTGGAATCGAAAAATTGCGTAAACAAGTCGATTCGTTAATCGTTATCAATAATAATAAACTAAGAGAAGTTTACGGAAATCTTGGTTTCAAAGCAGGATTTTCAAAAGCGGATGAAGTTTTGGCAACAGCCTCAAGAGGAATTGCTGAAGTAATTACACATCACTATACACAAAATATCGATTTACGTGATGCGAAAACAGTATTGTATAATAGTGGTACAGCTATTATGGGATCTTCTGTTTCCTCTGGTGAAAATAGAGCTAAGGAAGGTATCGTTGCAGCCTTAGATTCACCACTTTTGAATGACAATAAAATTACAGGTGCCAAAAACGTATTGTTGCTTATCGTTTCTGGAACTAACGAAATTACTATCGATGAGATTGCCGAAATCAATGAGCATATTCAATTCGAAGCGGGTTCAAATGCCAATATTATTATGGGAGTTGGTGAAGATGAAACGCTTGGAGATGCTATTGCGGTAACTATTATAGCTACAGGTTTTAATGTGGAACAACAAAACGAAATCGTAAATGTTGAGCCTAAAAAAATAATTCACACGTTAGGAGATGAGCAAAAAGGAGTTTTTGATTTATCTACAAAGACTGTTGCTGGGTTTAATTTGAATAGTGAAACACCAGTTGCTGCTACAACCGAAGACAGAATTGTTTTTGATTTAGTAGAAGATGTTGCAATTCCAGAGCCAGTAATTTCTTCTATCAATGAAGATGAATTAATTGGAATGACTGAGTTTATTAAAAACTTAGATGTCACATTTGAAATCGTTTCTCCTATGAAAGAGATTGATTTTATTGTTGAAAAACCAGTAATCGAATCTATTAGAGAAGTACAAACAGCTCCAGTTCGTTTGGAAGAAACTCAAGAGCAAACTGCTTTTTCTTTTGATTTACCTTTAGCTAAATCAGAACCTGTTCAGACTCAAGAAGAAACTAATAATTTCTTGTTTGAATTGACGAATGAAACTCGTGAGATCAAAGTAGTACAACCTGTTCAACTAGTGCCTGTAACTGAATTATCGGATAAAGGTGTTATAAAATATTCATTAGAAGAATATATGGACGTTGAAAATGATTTGGTAGAATCTAAACCAGCAGCCAAAGTTGAAGAGGAAGTAATTCCAGCAGAATTGAATATTACTATGAAACAAGTAGTAAATCCAGTTGCTGATGTTGCTCCAGTTTTAGAAAATAATTCTCCGATTGATATGACTATCGAAGAAACATTGCGATTTAGAGCTGAAGAAAGAAGAAGAAAATTAAAAGATTTTAATTATAAATTTCATGATAACGTTTCTAAAGTAGATGAATTAGAAAGAGAACCAGCTTACAAAAGATTTGGTATCGACCTTAATAGTTCACAAACCAATAATTCTACTTCAAGAATATCAGTAGGAACAGACAGTAATAATGATTTGCAGTTGCGTTCTAATAACTCTTATTTACATGACAATGTAGATTAACAAAGCCATTTTTTTTAAAAATAGCCCGAAAGTTGAAATATATTTTCGGGCTATTTTTTGATTACAAAGCATCAAGCAAGTAGTTGTTATTGCCAGTAAAATTTTCTAAATTTGTCGGGCCTTATCCAGCTGTACAAGGTGATTTGAGATTGTAGATTTAAGATTGCAGATTTTTAATTTGTAATTGAATAAACGTTTTCATTTCAAAATAAGGATGTTTTTGATTTCTATTTTAAAAGGAATTAAAAATGTAAATAAAGATTAAGGTCAATTCCTGAAATCTAAATTCAACAATCTAAAATCTAAAATATACAGAATATGAGTTTATCAATACAAATCATGGACGAAATCAAAACCGCCATGAGAGCCAAAGATACAGTTGCATTAGAAGCTTTAAGAGCTATCAAATCAGAGCTTTTATTAGCGCAAACTGCATCAGGTTCAAAAGAAGAAATATCGGCTGATGACGAGATTAAATTACTTCAAAGATTGGTTAAAACCCGTAAAGAAAGTGCTAGGATATTTACAGAGCAAAATCGTTTGGATTTAGCAGAACCAGAATTGGCACAAATTGCAGTAATCGAGAAATTCTTACCAGCTCAATTAAGCGAAGCTGAAGTAGAAGCAATAATTGCAAAAATCATTGCAGAAACTGGAGCATCAGGAATAGCATCTATGGGTAAAGTAATGGGATTAGCTTCAGCTCAATTGGGAGGAACAGCTGAAGGAAAAACTATTTCTACTATTGTGAAGAAATTATTGACTTAAAAAATAGTTATGATTGCAGGTTTAAATCTAAAGTCTGCAATCATAAATCTTATAATGGCTGAGTAGTTCAACTGGATAGAATATCAGATTTCGACTCTGAGGGTTGCAGGTTCGAACCCTGTCTCGGCCACAAATTAAAAATGCTTCAAAAAACCAAGTTTACTTTGGTTATTTTGAAGCATTTTCTTTTAAAAAACTATAATGCTTTGAAAAAATAAATATCAATAATGGTATGGTTTTGATGAAAATTTTAAAACAAAATCCTCGCCTGATTGCTCAGACGAGGATTTTTAATGAGATATTTTTGGTGTTATTTTTTAATCACACGTAGTGTTTTTGTATTCTCTCCTTGATTCACATTAATAATGAAAAAACCTGATGGATAATCGTTTCCTAATTTTTGATTTTTAAGTTCGTCAGTACTAAGTTTAAGAGCTTCAACTAACTTTCCATTTAAATCATATACTTTTATTTCGATATCATCATTACTAGCTGTAGCTAAATCCAATTGGAATGTTGAAGTTGCAGGAACTGGATAAGCAATTACTTTAAATGAAACATTCATTTCCGAAGGTGAATAAACAGATAAGTAAGTTGTGGCTGCTACGAAAACACCAGGAGAACCAATTTCTTTGCTGCTGTTTAAAGCTACAAATGCTCCATTAGAACTTACTGTGCTCATCTTAGTAATCGGAGTAATTATAGTGTTAAGTCCAGCTGTATTGTCAAATGTTCCAAAAGTACCAGTTGGTGATGTGCCAAATAATACAGAAGCTACTGGTGTGCTACTTACTCCATTATATAAATTTACTTGGTCACCACCAGAACCCAAACCAACACCAGACCCAGTATAGTTTCCAATTCTTAAATTTGCAGGAGGATTTGCTCCAAACCAGTTGCTTAAAAATAAAGCTTTTTTGCCAGCTAAATCATTAGTCTCAATAAAAATTACAGATTCTCCAGGATTAATACTAGTGATTCCGTTTAGTGCAACAGCTGCTGCAGGCGATTGGGAATTGTCATCTACTTTCCATCCTGTAAGATCTATTGCTACTGCTTTGGTATTGGTTACTTCGAACCAATCTGCACCCACAGGACTGTCTCCACTAGCCCAAGGTGCTACTTCTGAAATAATTAGATTTCCAATAGAACCTGGAGAACCAACTTGATTAGCATCATTCACTGCTATAAATGCACCGTTAGTTCCTGCTTGGCTTATTGTTGAAATTGTAGCGTTGTTAAGACTAGCTCCGTTGTTAAATGTTTTATTTGTTGTTGAAGCTCCAAAAGTAACTTTAGCTTTAAGATTTCCGCTTGCGTCAAATAAATTTACTTCATCACCACCTGAGCTTAAACCAATTGAACCACCTGTATAACTACCAACTTGTAAACTAGCTGGAGGATTATTTCCAAACCAAGCCGATTTGAAATTAGCAATAACGGTTGCATTATTAGCAGCAGTTGTTTCTAAGAAAATTACAGATTCTCCTGGTTTAATACTTGTGATTCCATTTAAGGTTAAAGCTGCAGAAAATAGCTTAGAATCATCGTCTACTTTCCAACCTGTAATATCAAGTGCGGTAGTTCCGTTATTTGTTACTTCAAACCAATCTGCACCAACTAAGGCATTGCTACTAGACCAAGGTGCTACTTCTGTAATACTTACTGTTGCAATTGGTGCTACCTCATTGACAACATCTGTAATTGATAAGGTAAAGTTAACCGAAGCATCGGGAGTTGCACCAACAGTGCTGTCATCAACATTTATAGTGATAGCATAACTTGTTTTGGTTTCATAATCTAGTACTGTACCTGCTTTTATGTAGAGAGCAGAATTAATAATTTCGAAAGAACTAGCATCTGCACCAGATATTGATATAGTATTGGTTCCTAAACCATCATCTGTTACCAAAATATCTGATATTTTAACTGCTGGAGTAGTAATTGTGTTTTCTAAAATAGTATTTGTAGTGTTTGTTAAGGCTATAGCTGTAGGTGCTTGATTTGCTGAAGTCGAAGGTGCATAAACCCAAAGCTGTGGGTGATCAATATCTCCACCGCCATTTTCGTTTACAATATATAATACTCCATTACGGTCCATAGTCATTCCTTCGTGTTGTTGATTAGCAGCATCTAAAGGATTTCCAGGGTCAGATACGATAGTCAAGGAACTTAAAATTACACCACTTCGATTTACGTTTAGGACTTTTGCATTTTCCTGACTCAATACTAATAAGTTGCTGTATAGAGATGTGCCATTAAGAGCTGGTAAATTTGATAACGCAAAAACATCGGCAACATCTGTAACTCCCAATAATGCTGGGTCAAAAAGATTTGTAGAGTTTTCTGTTGTAGCTGAGCCATTAGTAGCAGTTCCTGCATTAAAATCAATTCCAGTTTGGAAAATCCCCATAGGACTTATCTCTTTTAGAACAATGTAACCTCCAGTTAACGGGTCATAAGAAAGTCCTTCTGTTCCGATGTTGTTTACGAATGTTCCTAGTTTTACCGTTTTAGCATTGCTTCTGGTAAGCGTAGTTCCAGCAGCATAAGTAAACAAAACAACTTGTCTGTCGCGTTCTTCAGTCATTACAAACTGACCATTACCGATATAAGTAATCCCTTCTGAATCATAAAAATCGGTTCCCTGCGGGCTGCTTCCCTGAGCTAGTGTCATCGTATTGATAAATTGCCCTGTTAGGGAAACCTGAGTAACAGAGGTAGTTCCGTCTCCAACAATAAAAAGAGTATTCGTGTCCCAATTGTAAGTTACTCCAGAAGCTTCCTGAGCCAATAAATTATTAGTTGGGTGAGCTGATCTTGTTGGTTCTGGTAAATCGTATCGACCCACTCGAACGTAAGTAGAAAGATCTACAGATTGGGCTAGACTATTTTGATTAAAGCAAAACAATGCTGTAATAGAAAATAATCCCATTGTTATTTTTGGGGCAAAAGAGTTTCTTAATTTTAAATGTAGATATTCTTTCATAAAGTAGTTTTTTAAATTTCATACAAATGTATTTATCAGATGATGGTTGCATTTAATGAAATAGTTACTTTATTATCAATTATTTGTATGTTTTAGATTAAGTGAATGTTGTGAAATTGTAATATGAAATAGTTGAGTTTATAATCAAAAAAATCCGAAGCGTGAACTTCGGATTTTAATATGTTTTATTCTAATTTTTAGAAGGATGTTAATTTTTTTAAATCGGCTACTGTTTGAATTGGGTCTTCGGCATTAAAAACAAAGCTTCCAGCCACAAGCACATCTGCGCCAGCTTCCACTAATTGTAAAGCATTTTTATTGGTTACACCACCATCAATTTCGATAATTGTGCTAGCATTTTTTTTAATGATTAAATTTTTTAATTTTTTAATCTTTGTATAGGTGTTTTCGATAAATGATTGTCCGCCAAAACCAGGATTCACACTCATGATGCAAACCATATCGATATCATTGATTACATCTTCCAGTAAATCAATATTGGTATGAGGATTTAATGCAACACCCGCTTTCATTCCGTTTGCTTTGATCGCTTGAAGTGTACGGTGTAAATGAGTACAGGCTTCGTAGTGTACGGTCAAAATATCAGCACCTAAATCTTTGAAAGTTTTGATGTATTGATCTGGATTTACAATCATCAAATGCACATCAACTGTTTTTTTTGCGTGTTTTGTGATGGCTTGAAGTACTGGCATTCCAAAAGAAATATTTGGAACAAAAACGCCATCCATAATGTCTATGTGAAACCAGTCGGCTTGACTGTTGTTGATCATTTCGATATCACGTTGTAAATTTGCGAAATCAGCAGCCAATACTGACGGTGCAATAATTGTATTCTTCATTGTGTAGTTATTTTGTTGAGATGCACAGCAATGCATCTTTTTATTTTTTGCAAAGGTAATTATAAAAAAATAAAACTCCGGAAACCCGAGAACGAAGTTCGAACAGACCGGAGTTTTATTGATAAAAATAAAACTCCGGTAATCAGCCGGAGTTTCAATCATCAATCAAAAAACGAACAGTTAATCAGACTGTTGTTTACTATTAGTCGAAAGTCAAATGTCTAAAAGTCAAAAGGGACTTTAGGACTTTATAAACTTTCTAACTTTAAGACTAATTAGCCTAAATATGTTTTTAAAATTTTACTTCTAGAAGTATGTTTTAATCTGCGAATTGCTTTTTCTTTAATTTGACGAACACGCTCACGAGTTAAGTCAAAAGTTTCTCCAATTTCTTCTAAAGTCATTGGGTGTTGATCCCCTAAACCAAAGTATAGACGAACTACATCAGCCTCTCTTGGAGTTAATGTTTCTAATGAACGCTCAATTTCAGTACGTAATGATTCGTGTATTAATTCTCTGTCTGGATTTGGAGACTCTCCAGAACGTAATACGTCATAAAGATTAGAATCTTCTCCTTCTACAAGAGGTGCATCCATTGATAAGTGACGACCAGAGTTTTTCATAGACTCTTTTACGTCATTTACGGTCATGTCAAGTTCTTTTGCAATTTCTTCAGCAGATGGTGGACGCTCATTAGATTGTTCTAATAAGGCATACATTTTGTTGATTTTATTGATAGAACCAATTTTATTTAAAGGCAAACGAACGATACGAGATTGTTCAGCCAAAGCTTGAAGAATCGATTGACGAATCCACCATACAGCGTATGAAATGAATTTAAAACCACGAGTTTCATCAAAACGTTGTGCCGCTTTTATCAATCCAAGATTTCCTTCGTTAATCAAATCAGGAAGTGTTAATCCTTGGTTTTGATATTGTTTAGCTACCGAAACAACGAAACGTAAATTAGCTTTTGTTAATTTTTCTAGGGCTCTTTGATCCCCAGCTTTAATTTTTTGTGCTAATTCTACCTCTTCGTCAGCGGTAATAAGGTCAACTTTTCCAATTTCTTGTAAATATTTGTCTAATGAAGCGGTTTCACGATTGGTAACCTGCTTGGTGATTTTAAGTTGTCTCATGTTTTTGTCTCCTCAATTTTTTAAGTGTACAAGTGATTATACGTATGGGGTTTCAAAAAAGTTACAATAGTTCGATTCTTTTTTTAAATAAAATAAAAATACCTGCCTCAAATAGCTTGAGACAGGTAAATCTAACTAATTTAATTGTTAATTGGAGGATTAGTTAATTGAACTAGTTAATAGAAGAAAACGCTAAAGGCATGTATAATTTACTTAGTCATTAGTGATTGGTAAAGAGTGATTAGCCAAAGGGTAGAATCTGAATCTTATGATTTGATTTTTCCTAAATAAAATTTTTATTTACAATATCCTATGGTTTTTCAGCTAATTACTAAAGGCTATTCACTAATAACTTTACGTACGGTGGGTTTTATTCCATTCCTTCTAAATTGATAATTCTATCAAAAATTTGTTTTAAAAATAAAATCATAAAAAACAAACCTACTGCCAAAATTAAGTGATCAGAAGTAAGGTGAAAAGGATCATCCAAGATGTCATATAAACTTGGAACAATGATGCACAATGCAGCTAGAAGTCCAATCCAAGGATTGATTTTGATAAAAAGAGTTTTGAATTGCATATTCGTATGATTGTTAAGTTCGAGTCTCATGTTATTTGCTATTTTGATTTTTTAGTGAAGTAAAATTAAAGTGTAAATCACTTTTTTTTTTAAAAATGTCATGAACACGATTTTTGTTGTCATGAGAAGAGAGACTGAAAACACGAACTTATGTTTTTGAATAGAATAAAGGATTGTTTTGGTTTAAGATACTTGTTATCAGTAAAATAAGAAGTGGAGGATTGGGCTTTATCGGGAGGTATGGATTCCTGCTGTTTGCTATATTTCCCGATTTAGGGAAACTGCGGCTAAAAAGCCTTATTTTTCTAAATCGGGAGATGCCACTTGCATCAGGGTTAAAGAGTTAGGCTATTTATTTTTTGGAAATAATGCCTACTATTGGGTGAAAAGACACAAAAAGACATTCGATACAATAGAAGATGTTGTCAAAGCTAAAAACGGGCGCTTACGATATGATGTTCATTTTTTTGATAAAATCTTTATAGGTATCGCTGAGGTTTATTTTGTGATTTCCTTGAAGAATGATCAGATTGTCGGCCAAGATGATTTCCTCAATTTTATCGGTGTTTACGATCGAGTTTCTGTGGGTTCTGATGAATTTGTCCTTGTCCAGCAGTGCGCTGATTTTTGTCAGCGAAATCATAATTACAAATTTTTCTTTTTCGGTGACAATATTGCAATAGCGTTCTTCGACTTCTATGTACAATATGTCTCGGAGCGACACTTTTTTCAATGCGTTTTTCTTTTTTATGAACAGATAATCATTACTGATTACGGTGTCTTGATCTTCACTCAGAAATACATTGGTTTGTTCGTAGAATTTTTCGACAGCCATTTCAAGGGCATAGAGAATCTCCAATTCATTGAAGGGTTTCATCAGGAAACTAAAAGGCTTAGTAAGTTTCGCTCTTTCAAAAATCTGACGATCTTGCGAGCTAGTCAAAAAAACAAAAGGCTTGGAGGCGTTTGGTACTATGTTGATAGTCTCGGCAAAGGTAATGCCGTCCGGTTTGCCGTCGAGGAATACATCGATAACGATGATGTCTACAGTGTTTTGGTAGAATAAAGTCAGTGCATCAGTATAATTTCTGGCAACGCCTACAATGTTGTATTTGTTAGCCAATAAGACTTTGCTGAGCGCGTCGCTTTGCTCTTTGGTGTCTTCTATTATAAGTACATTGATATTATCCATTTTGTTGTGTTTTCGGGAACGTCATTATTATTTTGGTTCCTTTGTTGGGTTCGCTTTCTATGTGTATTATTATACAGGTTGTATAATACAATTTTTAGGGAACGACTTTTACGAAGATAAAACTATTTTCGGAAACGGCATTCTCAAAAGTCATGGTTTTATCAAACGGTAAGGTTTATGGTGTTTTGCATTTTGCACGATGGAATTTAAGTGTATTGCAGCTCTTAAAATAATACTGCCACTCTAATAATAAGCTATAATCTTCGTTATCATACTAATGGATATACAAAGCAAAATCCCAATCTTTTTTAATATTAAGATTGCGATTTTACAAAATGAAGTCCTTCTTTAAAATTTGAAGGATTTTTGATGAAGATTTTATTAAGTAATAAATCTCTTAATTTTAAATGAATATGATTTTAAAACTAAGAGATATTTTCCTATAATAATTATTGGTTAGGATCTGTTTTAGTACCTCTAGTAGTATCATCGTCTCCTCCAAAAATAGCCTCTAATTGTTTTCTAGAAAGAGTTTTTAGGTTCTGTAGTTTTGCAGTTTTTGCTGTGTTTGAGGTTTGTGTTGCTTTGTTTTTCATGGTAATAGATTTTAATTTTTAGAAATATCCCAATTTCTTTTGAGTCACTTGAGGTTTATGACTTTGTGGGCACGGATTGCAAATACGCGCTATCGGGATAATATCTCTTAATTTTAAATGAATATGATTTTAAAACTAAGAGATATTTTCTGTTAATAATTACCCGTCATTGTCAGGATCTGTATGAGTACCTCTACCAGTAGTATTATCACCGTCTCCGTCTCCTCCAAAAATAGCCTCTAATTGTTTTCTAGAAAGAGTTTTTAGGTTCTGTAGTTTTGCAGTTTTTGCTGTGTTTGAGGTTTGTGTTGCTTTGTTTTTCATGGTAATAGATTTTAATTTTTAGAAATATCCCAATTTCTTTTGAGTCACTTGAGGTTTATGACTTTGTGGGCACGGATTGCAAATACGCGCTATCGGGATAATATCTCTTAATTTTAAATGAATATGATTTTAAAACTAAGAGATATTTTCTGTTAATAATTACGAGTCATGGTCAGGATCTGTTTCAGTACCTCTACCAGTAGTTTTATCACCGTCTCCGTCTCCTCCAAAAATAGCCTCTAATTGTTTTCTAGAAAGAGTTTTTAGGTTCTGTAGTTTTGCAGTTTTTGCTGTGTTCTCGGTTTTTGATGTTTTGTTTTTCATAATTTTTAGTTTTAGATTATAGTAATTTCCAATTTCTTTTGAGTCACTTGGGATTTATGACTTTTGGGTTATAACGGTAATGCTGTTTGCTTGAATAAAAATAGCAGGATTTATTTCAATATGCTTGAGCATAAAGAAATTATAGGATGACGCCAAGAAAGTTTAAGGGTACAGTAAAGAATTCCAAAATGATTCGAATTGTTTCAATACAATTTAAAATCATTCTGAATTTACTTCGTCCGTCCGCTTTCGCTTGGGCGTGCTCGAAAGCTATTTTTTTGTTTGTGGTATTAATTTTTTTGGAAAGTTAAATATAGCCAAAAAATCAAGACTCGCATATAAAAAAGTCAAAAAAATTGCAATTACGAGTGTTTACGGTTCTGTACGATATTCTTTTATAAATTGTCTGTATGATTACCTGCTTATCGATTCTTTGAAACTGTAAAATAAACGTTCTGCCAGAGTTTTGTTTTCGGTAATGATTTCGGCAGAGGCAGTCATGCCGTTTCTAAAAATGATTTGGGTGCTGTTAGTCGTTTTTTGCCCGTTGGGTAAGACAACAATGGCATAAAAGCTTTTGTTTTCTGGACTTGGAATTTGCGCTATCGATTTTATTTTGCCTTCGGAGGCTCCAAATTCTTCAAAAGGGTATCCTTTAAATTTAATGAGTACCTGCTGTCCTATTTTTACTTTCCCAAAGTTATCCTGTGGAATTTTTATCTCGCCCAAATAGTCGTTTTTATTGCCGGCAACATACATTACAATACTGTTTGCTCTGAGGTTTTGTTTGGCCTGCAAAGCTCCCGTAAAATTGATAACGCCTTTGTTTGGGGCTATTAACAGATACTGATTTTTCCATAAGGCAATCACGCTTCTCAAAGTGTTTAGGGATTGCTTGAACATTTCTTTTTGTTCTACGGCGAGTTTGTCCAGATCCAAAAGTTCTTTTTCTTTGGTCCGTATGAGCATAGTATTGTTTATTAAGGCAGTCTCTGTATTTTTTAGCGGTATTTTTTTGTCCAAAAGTTTGCTTTCTTCCTTGTTTAGGTCGGAGACCGCTATTATATTTTGTTTGTACAATGTTTGATTCATCTGGTACTCCTTCTCCTGTAGCATTGCATTCTGATTTAGAATTTGTTTTTGATTTTTTAAATTTTGGCTCAGGCTTGTTAATTCGCTAATATCGGCTTTTAGAAAATTTTGTTTTTGTTGATAGTATCCATCACTAAATAAGGCCAATGTCTGCACATATACTTGTTGGAAATCTTGATAAGCGGCTTGCACATCTCCCAAATTTTGATAATTTTTCAAACGCCATTGTTTTAAGTGTGCCAAATCTTTATGATTGACTAAACTCACCAATTGATTAAGTTCTTTGTCAAGACTCAAAACTTCTTCATGTTTAGATGTGCTTTCCACATAGCCTAAGATTTGTCCCAATGTGACGCGTTGGCTGTCTGTTACAAATAGTTGTTCCAATCGCCCGTTTACTTTTGCGATTACGGGTTTTGGTGTTTGGGTCGAGATCAGTTTAAAGTCGGTTCGAACAATGGAGGGATACTCTATAAACCAAGTGACGGCAAATAATATTGACAAAACACTACAAAGCACTATACTTCCCCAGCGAATCAATCGGTTTGGAATTTGCTCAAGATAATCTCTTATAGCTTCACTGCTGGAATCTATTTCGGGTGTGTTTGACATAACGTTGTTTTTTTAAATTAATCGCCAAGTTCTAATTGGTTTTTTACCAATGTAAAATAATATCCTTTTTTCGCCACTAGTTCACTGTGTGTGCCTTGCTCAACTACTTCTCCTTTGTTGAGAACTAGAATTTGATCGGCATTTTTTACGGTACTCAGGCGGTGTGCTACTACTATAACGGTTTTGCTTCTAGCCGAATCTCCTTTGAAAAATTCGTCTAAATTTTTCATAATTACCGTTTCATTGTTGGAATCTAATGCCGAAGTTGCTTCGTCAAAAAAGATGTATTCTGGGTTTTTATAAACCGCTCGGGCAATTAAAATGCGTTGTTTTTGACCGCCGCTTATGCCTATTCCGCTAGAACCTATTTTTGTGTTGTAGCCATTAGGTAATTCTTCTATAAATTCGGTTATGTTAGCAGTATGTGTTGCAATACGCAGCTTTTTTTGGTCAATCAACCCGTTAATGTCAGATTCGCTAATGTTTCTGGAAATTGTGTCGGCAAAAATAAATCCGTCCTGCATTACGGCGCCACAATTGGATCTCCAGGAATTGAAGCCTAAATTTTTTAGATTCGTTGGGCCTACATAGATCTGACCGCTTGTAGGTTCATTGAACTTTAACAATAGTTTCAGTAAGGTTGTTTTTCCGCTCCCGCTTGCGCCCACGATAGCCGTAATTTTTCCATCGGGAATGGTAATATTGATATTTTTTAAAACCATTTTTGAAGCCGAGCTGCCGTATCTAAAACTGAGGTTTTCTATTTTGATGCTTTTGTTTTCGGGAAGTTCATTGATGAATCCGCCGTCAACTGGTTCTTCATTGGGTTTGTTATGAATTTCTGAAAGCCTTAGCAAACTCAATTTGGCATCTTGATAACTTCTTATAAAACCTAAAAAATTATTTATAGGAACATTCATTTGTCCTATTATGTATTGTACGGAGAGCATTGTTCCAAGGGTCATTTCACCATTGATAACGGCTTTGGCAGCAATGAAGCTGATAAAGATATTTTTTATTTGGTCTATAAAACGCCCACCTTCATTCTGACTTTGGTTTAATGAAAGGTTTTTTATATTTAATTTAAAGAGGGTAGTCTGTAAGGCTTCCCAGTCCCAACGACGGCGCTTTTCGGAACCATTGAGCTTGATTTCCTGCATGCCGTTCACCAATTGGATAGTTGTATTTTGGTAGTTTGCCTGTTGATCAAAATAACGAAAATCCAATTCGGCACGCTTTTTCATGAATAATAAAATCCAAATCATATACAAAGCAGATCCAACTATGAATACCAAGAATAAGTACACATTGAAATAGGCCAAAATGGTACTAAAGACAAAAAGGGTAAGTGTCGAAAAAAGAATGTCTAGCGTTGTAGTCGACAAAAACTCTTGAATGCGATAGTTGTCTTTTAACCTTTGAAGAATGTCTCCTGTGGCTCTACTGTCAAAATAGATTATAGGAAGGTTCATTAATTTCATTATAAAATCAGACAGCATTCTTAAGTTCATGCGGCTGGTCACGTGAAGTAAAATCCAATTGCGAAAAACGCTAAGTGCAGACTGGGAAACGAACAAAACCACTTGGGCAATTAATATAAGATAGATGAAGTTAAGGTTGCGGGTGTTGATTCCGGTATCTACTATCTGCTGGGTAAGAAACGGAAATATCAATTGGATGACCGTGCCAAAAAACAATCCCAAAAAAATCTGGGCAATGTATTTTTTGTGAGGTCTCATGTATTGCTTTAAAAAAGGAAATAAATTGGTCTTTTTTGTAACGTGTTCTTCATCTTCATAGAAAAGGGGAGTGGGTTCCATCAACAATACGATGCCCTCTGAATCCTCCTGTTTTTTTTTGTCGGCGAGCCAGCCCTTCAGGAAATCTTTTTTGGTATAGGTTATCAGTCCAAAATTTGCCGGATCAGCTACAATTACTTTATCCTTTTTGATTTCGTAAACAACTGCATAATGGCGTTGTCGCCAATGTACAATGCATGGCAGAGGCAAATCTTCGGCTAGGGTTTGATAGGTAACGCTAAGTCCCATAGTGGCAAAACCAATTTTTTCAGAGGCATCAACTAAACCTGCCATCGAAGTGCCTTGTCCAGATATGAATGAAATCTCACGTAAATAGGCCAAATCAATGTTCTTGGCATAAAATTTACAGATCATTTTTATACAGGTGGGGCCACAATCCATAAAATCATATTGATGATAATGGGGGTATTTTTTTCTCATCCGGTTTGGTTTTGTTGGCTGTAAATATAGTTTAATGCTTACTAATTATTTTTCTTTTTTTATTCATTTTTTTTGTTAAAAGGTGTAATGGATTTGCGTATGATTACTTTGTGCTGACTATTGCGGGAAGAATTAAAAGCACTAACAAAAGTTAATAAAAGTGAAATATAGAATTATATATGCTGAGTGTGATTGCTTCGTTCCTCGCAAAGACTCACGGCTCCTCTAAGTTAGAGTGAAGTTATGATGTTTCATTGAGAGGTAAGAAGGGAACTATTTTTTAGAAGATTTTAAACAGCTGTTTTTGGGAACGTCAAGATAATCTTGGTTCCTTTGTTGGGTTCGCTTTCTATGGCTAGCGTACCGCCATTTTTCTTAATCATTTGTTTGCACAATTGCATTCCGAGTCCTGTTCCTATAATTTCTGAATTGCTTTTCTTGGCTAATAATTCATTGTCTTGAAGCAACTCGTTTATAGTGTTTTGAGACATTCCTAAACCAGTATCCTCAATCACGAGTTGGCAAAAATCATTGTTTGTTTCCACCGTATACATGCTAATTTGTCCATTTTGATGTGAAAATTTTATAGCATTGTCAAGTAGGTTACGAAGCACAATTTTTAGTGAATCGAGGTCTACGAAGATAAAACTATTTTTCGAAACTGCATTCTCAAAAGTAATGGCTTTATCGAGTAGTAAGGATTTATAGTTGTATTCTATTTGTTGTACAATAGAAAAAAGATGAACTGAATCTTTGCTAAAATACAATTGCTTGGTTTGTAGCAATGCCCAATGGAGCAAATTGTCCAGTAAACTGTAGGCACCGTTTGCAATGGAGTTGTTTTGTTGCAAGAGTTGGTCTAGCTGGCTGTAATTTTTGGTTTCTAAGGAATTGGTTAATTTGGTATTACTAGTTTTTAAGGCATTTACAGAAGAACGTAAATCATGGCTGACGATTGAGAATAATTGATCTTTGGTCGCATTGAGTTCGTCCAGTTTTACTTTTTGTGAGAGTATGATTTTAGCATTTTTTACTTTTTGGGCATACGCATACATACCACCTACCAAAAGCAATAACATACCTAATACTGAAAAAAACATAGTTTTACGCTGTGTTTCTTTTAGTTTGTTTTCTACTTCGAGTACTGAGATTTGTTTTTGTTTTTGAGCTATCGCATATTTTTTTTCATAGTCTGCAACGGCCCAGATTTTGTTTTGATTATTGAGTGAATCTTTCCATTGTTCGGACTCTTTTCTATATACGAATGCTTGTTTGTAGTTGCCTCTATTTTCTTCAAAAACTGCCATGTTAATTGAACCTAAGAATTTTTTTTCAAAATCTTTTATTTTTTTTGACAATGTATAAGCTTTCTCGAAATAAATAAGAGCTTCTTTATCTTTATATTGTTCATAATATAAGTTGGCAATATTGGTATAAGATTCAAAAAGGGATAGACTATCTCCTTTTGATAGTAATAAGTTGTTGTTTTTAAATAAATATTTTTCTGCTTTTTGGTATTGTTTTAAATGAATGTAACAATTACCAATGTTCATGTTGATTTTATTTATTTGAGAGGTATTGTTTTTATTGATTAAAGCACTATCTGCTTTTAGATAATAATTGATTGCTTTTTGGTATTTATTTGTTTTTGCCGCTATTAGACCAAAATTAAAATTCACTAATGGATAAAATATGAATTTGTTAGAAACCAAAGTAAGCTCTTTTTCTGCTTGATTGTATAATCCTTTTTTTCGAAATGAAATACCTCTTAAAAAAAAACAATAATCAGCAAGGGTTTTATGATTAGTACTCAATTGTTTCATGGAATACACTAAAGTTGAGTCCCAATTTTTATTTAAATAGAAGGCTTTTGCCTTGTTGAAGTTAATTTCGCTCTTATACTCAATAGCTTTTTTTTTAAGTTCTAACTCAAATTTATCTATGTAGGTTTTATTTTGACATAGAATAATTGAAGGATAAATTAAAAATAAAAGTATGATTTTTAAATTGTTCATAAATTAAATTATGAATATATCTCTTAATTTTAAATGAATACTATTTTAAAATTAAGAGATACCTTGTGTTGATAATTAATCTTGTGAGTCAGTTCTAGTGCCTCTTGATACAGGTGGGTCATCATTTTCTCCGTCTTCTCTACTGTTGTCTATCAAGTACGTAATGACTTTTGTTATATCTGCTACTGTTTCCGAAGTGTAATCTAGTTCTACATACCAAACATCACATGTTTCTGGAGTTTTTTTTGTTAAATTGGAATTGAATTTGATTTTCAAAACTCCATCTTTTTCTTTAACAGATTTTATAGTTGGAGCTATAGATTCTTCAGAGTTTATGTATAAAGTAGCTCTAACTTTTAGAGTTAGAGAACCGCCTATAGGAGTATAGTATTTTGTAGAAGCTGCTGGAGATACTGGATAGTTTACATTATCTGGTTCTAGGAATGTAAATTCTTGGGTGTTGATTTTTGTGGTTTGGATAACTTTAAATGCCATAATTTAATTTTTTGTTATTTGTTAATATTTTTCACGTTAAAGATATTTTTTTTCTTTGAATAAAATGTAATGTTTTTATTATTTTTTGTACTAATGTTGATTTATTCTGTTAAAAACGCTTTTAATATTCTTTATAATGTAAGAAAAATAAGGTTTATGGTTGTGAAAAGTAAATCCCTTGTATTAATAATTTTTCGCCAGTCCTAATTATTTTTTTGAGTTGTCCTGAAAAAGGTTGACTCGATTAATATTATAAAATTAGTTAAATCGGGACAGAATTACTTCTGTTCCGATTTATTTTTTTCCATCGTTTTAGTTTAATATTATTTTGAGAATGCGCTTGATTAGGAGTAAGCATATTTATAGACAAATGGACTCTAATTTGATTGTAAAACAGAATAGATTCTTCGACTTGCTTTTTTAAGTTTTCAACATTCTCAAAAATTTCAAATAATCCAAACTCTTCTTTTAAAATTCCATTTACCCTTTCTGCAATTGCATTTTCATAGGGATCATAACTTTGCGTCATGCTTATCCGAATGTTGTTTCTGGATAAACATTCGGTATATTCTTTGCTACAATACTGCAAGCCTCTGTCTGAATGATGTATAAGATTGTTACTGTATTTTCTATTAATAACAGCCATTTTTAAAGCTTCTAATGTAGAAGCTGCCATTAAATTATCCGATAATTTATAGCCCACAATTTTCTTCGAATAGGCATCTGTTATCAGATGTAAATAATGTGTTTTATCTTTAGTTCTAAGGTAAGTAATATCAGCTACCCAAATTTGCTCAGGCCTTTTGATTTCTATCTCTTTAATTAAGTTTGGATATTTACGCATCCAATGTCTTGAATTGGTTGTCTTGTAATATCTTCGAACTTTCGGA
Source organism: Flavobacterium sp. WC2509 (assembly GCF_052683105.1). Classification (NCBI taxonomy): domain Bacteria; kingdom Pseudomonadati; phylum Bacteroidota; class Flavobacteriia; order Flavobacteriales; family Flavobacteriaceae; genus Flavobacterium; species Flavobacterium sp. WC2509. Next base: position 2,963,359 of record NZ_JBQZFG010000001.1, read on the forward strand.
ACTAATAAATATTCATCTCGTAAAAAATCAAATAATTTATCTCTGCCTATCTTTATTTGATGTTTCTTAAAATCATCTTTCAACATAAAATATAGTTTTTTACCTCCCGTTTTGGGCAGTTTTTGACGCACTGACATCACTAAAGAGTTTAGGCACTCTTTGTCTAAACCTGATTTTAACAGATGTGTTTTTCGTTTATAATAAGCTTGTTTGCTATACCCAAACAATCGACATATTCCCTGAGGACTAATCCTGTAAATATGATTTATTTCTTGGACTGCTTGGAACCAGACTTTTTTACAATCTCAACTTTTAGCTCTCGTTCGGCTATTTCTATAAACTTTTTAAAAACCAACAATTCTTGTTCTTTCTTGGCTAATTGTGCTTCAAGTTCTTTGATGCGCTGAGATTGAGGATCTTTCATAGGACGACCAATGGTTAGTTTATCTTGATAGGTAAATTTACCATATTTTTTTAACCAACGGGGTATACAGCTGTTACCACGAATATTATAGCGCCTGCGAAGTTCCGCTTTTGTAAATAATCCCTGTTCAAATTCTTTTACTACTTGCTTTTTGAATAGCTCTCCGAAAGTTTGTGGAGCTAACGGCTTTTTGAATTCTTTTCTTTCTGTTGACATAATTAAGGTAATTATAGTCAACTTTTTTCAGGACGAGACAATTAATAGAAAAACCCCGTTCCAAGTACATGAAACGGGGTTTGCTATGAATTAAACCTTTAGTAAACTAAGATCTGATTACTCTTTTTTCTCCTCACGTGGAGGTCTTTGCAAAAGTGCTTTTCTTGACACTTTTTCTTTTTTAGTTTTTGGGTCAACACCTAAGTATTTCACTTCAAATACATCACCCATATTAACTACGTCAGTAACATTTTCTGTACGTTCCCAAGCTAATTCAGATACGTGTAATAAAACCTCGTTTCCTGGAGCAGAAGTATATTCAACTACAGCACCAAAATCTAACATTTTTATTACTTTCACTTCGTAAGCTTCTCCCATTTGCGGTTTGAAAGTGATTGACTTAATTTTAGCCAATACTGCTTCAATTCCAGCAGGATCAGTTCCAAGGATTTCAATAACCCCTTGCTCATCCACTTCGTTGATAACGATAGTTGTTCCAGTAGCTTTTTGTAATTCTTGAATTACTTTTCCACCAGGTCCAATTAATGCACCAATGAAGTTTCCAGGAATTGTTCTAGTGATAATTTTAGGAGAATGAGCTTTAACATCTGCATTAGGTTTGTCAAGCGTTTCCAATATTTTTCCTAAGATATGTAAACGTCCGTCACGAGCTTGAGCCAAAGCTTGCTCCATGATTTCATATTTCAATCCGTCAATTTTAATGTCCATTTGACAAGCTGTAATTCCTTCAGAAGTTCCAGTTACCTTGAAATCCATATCTCCTAAGTGATCTTCATCACCTAAAATATCAGATAAAACCGCAAAACGATCTCCGTCAGTAATTAATCCCATCGCAATTCCAGAAACAGGACGAATCATTTGAATACCAGCATCCATCAAAGATAATGTTCCAGCACAAACAGTAGCCATTGAAGAAGAACCATTTGATTCTAATACTTCTGAAACTACACGAATTGTATAAGGACAATCAGCAGGAATCATGTTTTTTAATGCTCTTTGAGCTAAGTTTCCGTGACCAACTTCTCTTCTTGAAGTTCCTCTTAAAGGGCGTGCTTCACCAGTTGAGAAAGGAGGGAAGTTATAGTGTAAGTAGAATTTTTCTTCACCTTGTTCTGATGGTGAATCAATTTGGTTTGCTTCTCTAGAAGTTCCTAAAGTTGCTGTAGCCAATGCTTGAGTTTCTCCGCGTGTAAACAATGCAGAACCGTGAACAGATGGTAAATAATCTACTTCAGACCAGATTGGACGAATTTCAGTAGTTTTTCTTCCATCAAGACGAGTTCCTAAATCTAAAGTTACATTACGAACTGCTTCTTTATTGGTTTTGTAGAAATATTTAGAAACTAAGTCTCCGTTTTCTGCCAATTCTTCTTCAGTAAATAATGCTTTTACTTCTTCTTTTACAGCGTCAAATGCAGCTGAACGTTCGTGTTTTGCCGAACCTTTGCTTGCAATAGCGTAGATTTTATCATAAGCTGCTGCTTTTACTTTAGCGTAAATAGCATCATCCGATTTTTCTTTTTCGTACGTACGAATTTCTTTTTTTCCAAATGCATTTGCTAATCTTTCTTGAGCTGCAATTTGTACTTTAATATGTTCGTGAGCAAATTTAATGGCTTCTACCATTTCTGCTTCTGAGATTTCTTTCATTTCTCCTTCTACCATTGCGATAGAATCAGTTGAAGCTCCAATCATCATATCAATATCTGATAATTCTAATTGAGCACGAGATGGATTGATGATGAATTTACCATCGATTCTTCCTACTCTAGCTTCAGAAATTAAAGTTTCAAAAGGTATGTCAGACAATGCAAGAGCTGCCGAAGCTGCTAAACCTGCTAATGCATCTGGCATAACTTCATCGTCATGAGACATTAACTGAATCATAACTTGTACTTCTGCGTGGTAATCTGATGGGAAAAGTGGACGTAAAACGCGGTCAACTAAACGCATTGTTAACACTTCGTTGTCACTTGGACGAGCTTCTCTTTTGAAGAAACCACCAGGAAAACGTCCTGCTGCAGCAAATTTTTCACGGTAATCTACCGTTAACGGTAAAAAGTCGATACCTGGACTTGCTTTTCTTGCGGAAACTACTGTACCTAAAATAACAGTTTTTCCAATTCTTACTACTACAGAACCGTCTGCTTGTTTTGCTAAACGTCCTGTCTCGATTGTGATGCTTCTGCCATCACCTAAATCGATACTTTCTACAAATAATTGTGGAATCATAAATTTTTTTCTAATTGATTATACAATGGGTTTTAGTTGTGTTGTTAGTTGTAGTTGTTGCGTAGTTAATGCCTAAAACCCAATGAAAAACCAAACTTTTTTTAATTTAATGTCAATTCTTTAAAAATTGATAACAAACTCTAAATTTAAAATATTTTTTTTAAATCTAAAGAGTAAATAAAAAAAGAGGCACTTTCGCACCTCTTTTTTTTATATTGATTATTTTCTAATACCCAATACTTTGATAATCTCACGATATCTGTTGATCTCTGTTTTCTTCAAGTAATCCAACAAAGCTCTTCTTTTACCTACTAATAGTACTAATGAACGCTCGGTGTTAAAATCGTGACGATTTTTTTTCAAGTGCTCAGTAAGGTGACTGATTCTGTAAGTGAATAACGCGATTTGACCTTCTGCAGATCCTGTGTTTTCTGCTTTTCCTCCGTGTTTAGCGAAGATTTCTTCTTTAATCTCTTTAGTTAAATACATTCGAATATTATTTAATGATTGTTATGTATGTCGAACAGCTATTGTAAGACGGGTGCAAAAGTAAATAAAAATTGTGAATTATGAATTATGAATTGTGAATTATTTTATCACCTTGCTATAACGGTAATTGGTATGGTATACATGACTCTTGCTTTTATTCCTCTTAGCTCTCCAGGTGTCCAGCTGCCATAACTTGATATGCATTTAATTGCTTCATCGCCCGTTCCATATCCTATGTCTCTTATGACTTTTGGTTCAGTAATCCCGCCATCTTTATCTACAAAAAATTTCACGTATATTCTTCCTGCGAGGCCTTGTACTTTTGGTGTTTCAAATGTTTTTCCAATATGTTTGTAAAAATCTGCCATCCCGTTTCTCGGTTCTGGATGTTTTTCTATAACGGTATAGGTGTGGGTCACTCTTTCTTTGTCAATGCTTACGCCAGAGACTAATTTTTGATTTTCGTAGGTTTCACTAAAAGTATATCCAATGTTTTTGTCGTAGCCTTCCCAAAGACCGTCTTTAAATCCATTTTTGACTTTTCCTGAGGCGAAATATTTTTCATTTACTTCTTCATAATCGCCATTACCATCAATTACTTTTTGCACTCCGTTACTGTCCCAATATTGATTGATTTTGTGTGTAGGTTTGTCATAAACGTTTTTTGCAATGTATGTACGATATTGTTTTTTAGTTCCGTTTTCATACCATTCAAAATCGTCGCCCGACTGAATATTGTTAACGAAATTGGCAATAGATTTTTTATTGCCGTTTTCGTAATAATAAGTTATGTCTCCGTCGGTGGTGTAGCCTTCTTTGCTTTTTGAGGTTTTTTGCATCTGTAATGCACCTGATTTATAATAATCAAGGACAGTGTAAATTTGTTTATCTAGTTTGTAATCTTTGATTACTCTTAAAAATTTATAATCCTTTGGTTTGGTCTCAAGGTGAATTGAGTCAAGATAAATTAGCTTGTCATTGTTAGAAAGAACAATTTTGCTGTTTTCTGAAATTTGTGAAATAGCTAATTTTGGAACAAAAAGAAATAAAATAGAAAATAAAATTGATTTCATTATTGGTTTAATTAATATTGTAGGCTGAGATATTTTCTGTAAAAATATTATTTTATTTTTTAAAGGAAAAAATGTAATTGGACTTAATTTGTCTGGTGCTCGTTTGTCACAGGCACTGCTTATTGCTGTGAATTAAATAAAGCGTTTGCAATGCTGCTTATTGTATTCACATTATCAAAATGTTTCGCTGCTTTTCAAAGTATGGATGCCAGACATTTTCTTTTTCAAATATTTTCTTTTTCAAAGAATCGTAATAAAAAAAGAAGTAATATGCTTATTTAAAGTTATCCCTGTTTTAATTAGTTAGATTAGCAACGCTGCGGCTTATCTTCAAATTTATATAGATACCCATTGCAGACGATCATCAGGGAAAGTGGATAAATGAGCATTAGCGATGGACAATTGTGAATTATTTCGCATTACTTTGAATGTAGTATGAAATAAGAATAAGGTAAACTAGATGTGGTTTTTATTTTTTGTCCTCTTTGCTCTGCGGGAATCCAATTTTCATAGCTTAAAAGAATTTTTATTGCTTTTTCATCTAATTTAGGATTCATTGATTTTATGATTTTTGGGTCGGTAATTTTTCCATCTTTATCTATAACATATCGTATAAAGGTTTCATTTACGAGATAATCAAATTTGTTAGGAACACTAATATTCTCTTCTAAATACTTATGAAAATGTTGATAACCATTTTTAGGTTGCGCTCTTTTTTCTAGAACAGTATAAGCTGTTTTGATATTGTTTTCATCGATAATTGTTCCTGAAATTAGCTTGCCATTTTCGTATGTTTCGGTAAATTTATTGTTTGGGTTTCTATCCCAACCTTGCCAAACGTTATCTTTTAATCCATTTTTTAATTTTCCTGAACCAAAATAATTTTTGGTACTTTCTTCATAATCGCCATTGCCATCAATTACTCTTTGCGTTCCGTTAATGTCCCAAAATTGATCAATTTTGTATTTAGAATTACCATCTTTAGAATTGGGAATATACGTTCTTTCTTCTTTCTTGTTTCCATTTTCATAATATTCTAAGTCTTTGCCTTCCTGAACACCATAATTAAAATTAGCGACTGTTCTTTTCTTCCCGTTTTCGTAATAAAAAATAAATTCTCCTTGTCTACACAAGATATCTTTAACAATTGATTTTCCCTCGCATTGTAAAACTCCAGATTTGTAATAATCATTAATAATATATGGAGATTTGTTTAATTCATAATTTCGAATTATTCTATAGCTTGCTTGATTCTCATTAGGGGTTTCATTGTTTGCATTCATTGAATAAATATTTAAATTTATTCTAATGAGCCAACTAGAATCCAAAGATATTTTTTTATCATTTTCTGATTGCGAATAATTAACTATCGTAATTAGTAGAAATAAAGTATGAATTAGTTTTTGTTTCATGGGAATTATTTTAGCTATTGACCTGAAATTTTAATTGATTGTTGAAAAATATATGTTGTTTTTTGTCCTCTTTGTTCGGCTGGATTAAAGTCATTATAATTTGTTAAAACTCGTACAGCCTCCATGCCTGTGCCATAACCAAGATCTTTAATGATTATAGGTTGTGTTATTGTTCCGTCTTTTTCAACTACAAATTTAACATTGATTTTTCCACTAGTGCCTTTGGGCATGTTTTTAGGTGTTCTAAAGTTTTTCCCAATGTATTGATAAAACTCCATTATTCCTCCTTTTGGTTCAGGTCTAATTTCAACTTCAGTGTACAGGTAAGATTTTTTATTACTATCCCAACTTTCACCCGAAATTAATTTTCCGTCTTTGTAGGTTTCTTTGTAGCTAGATTTGAAGTTTAAGAATTGGCCTTCCCAATCACCGTCTTTAAAACCATTTTTTATTGCTCCCTTTGAAGATTCATTTTCTTCTTTGTCTTCAAAATAACCATTGTTATCAACGACTTTCTGGATACCGTTCACGTCCCAAAATTGATTTAGTTTATGTTGGGTATTGTGTTTTTCGTCTTCAAAATATTCACCTTCTGATTTTTTGGTGCCATTTTTATACCATTGCTCGTCTTTTCCTAGTAATCTATTATTATGATAATTTTCGACGCTTTTTTTATTTCCGTTTTCATAATAAAATACACATTCTTTTTCTTTATTATTTGGATAGTTCCCTGATTTGGAATATCCTTCCATTTGTAAGACACTGGATTTGTAATAATTTTTGATTTTATATAGTTTTTTTTCTAAATCATAAGGTTCTATAATTTGGTAATATTTATAATTTGCTTCAGTTGATTCATTCCATAAGGAGTCTAAATAAATCTTTTTTTCATTGTTGTTTTGTGAAAAAATAAATAGAGGCAAGAAAAATAAAGTAAGTAAAATAGATTTCATAAAATGGTTTTGGGTTAGAAAGCAAACGTAATATTTTTAATACAGCTTTGCAATCTCTTCATTCACAAATTCTAAAAAGCGCTCATCTTCTTCATTAAAAGGATCAATTACATGGCTGTCTATATCGATTTGACCAATGTTTTCACCGTTTACAAAAAGAGGAACTACGATTTCGGATTTTACAGTAAAACTACAAGCGATATAATTGTCTTGTGCGCTTACATCAGGAACTACAAAATTCGAATTAGAAACTGCTACTTGTCCGCATATTCCTTTACCGAATGGAATAACGGTATGGTCGGTTTCGGCTCCTACGTATGGGCCAAGGTGTAGTGTTTTGGTTTCGTGATTGGCAAAATAAAAACCTACCCAATTATAGTAAGAAATGGAATCGCTTAAAAGTTGGCAAATTGCTAAAAGTTTTTCGTCTCTGTTAAGTGTTGTGTTTGCTGTTATCTCGGTTACTTTTGGTTGTAATTCTTGAAAAGTCATATTCTGTTATTTTTTTTACAAAAGTATTTAAAGCGGATTCTTTAAATGCATAAATTTGCTTAAAATTTAATTTTGAAAAAATATTTCCAACAGTACAAACCTTTTTTGGTCTTTTTGGCTAGTTTTTTTGGCTGTTATATTTTGCTTACGTTGCTTTATCAGTATTTTTTGAATGGTTTCGAGAGTGATAAATTAGATACAATCACAAAAGTGGTTGGGCAAAATACTCAAAGTGTGATTTCGTTTTTTACAGAATCAGTCCAAATGATTTATGTAGCTAACGAACCTTTTGTTAGGGTGTATTTTCAAAATAAAGGTATTGTTCAGATTGTTGAAGGTTGCAACGGAATAAGTGTTATTATTTTATTTATTTCTTTTATTATTGCTTTTTCTGGAAGTCTAAAAAATACTTTACTTTTTATTTTTGGCGGGAGTCTGTTAATTTATATTCTAAATGTACTTCGGATTGCTATTCTGATTGTTTTACTTCATCATTTTCCAGAAAAAATGCATTTATTACACGGTGTTTTGTTTCCTGCGATCATTTATGGAAGCGTTTTTATGCTATGGGTAATTTGGGTTAATAAATTCTCGAAATATGCTAAATAAAGTATTCCAAAATAAAACTGCTGTTTTTTTTCTGATGCTATTGGTTGGGTTTTTAATGTTTATAAGAGCATTTGAAAGTCAATTATTTTATGATCCTTTTTTGGCTTACTTTGAACACGATTATTTGGAGATGCCATTGCCAGAGTTTAATGCTGGATCATTGTTTTTAGGATTGTTGTTTCGTTTCTTCTTGAATACAGTGATTTCGTTAGGAATTCTTTATTTGCTTTTTAAAGATAAAGAGATGATTTTATTTGCTTCTGTTTTATATGCAATGCTTTTCGTGATCTTGATAATTGCTTTCTTTTCGGTACTTTATTTTTTTAAAAGTCACGAAAATTTTGTGCTCTTTTATATAAGACGTTTTCTAATTCAGCCTTTGTTTGTTATTGTTTTTATTCCTGCATTTTATTTTCAAAAGCTGAAAAAGTAACTTCTGTTTTCTTTTAGAAGTGGTTTCAAAAACTTAAATTGATTGAATTACTCAAAAGCTGTTTTGAAACCTGATTTGCATGAGGGATGGAAATGGCATCCTTTTCTTTTCCTTCTTTAGGAAAAGAAAAGATACAATGGACAGCCCGACCCTTTTGGGTCATGCCCTAATAGAATTGATTGTTCTAATGGTAGGTTTTGGCTTTGTAATATTTAACAAGAGTTTGGTCTTTTAATATATTAATATTGCTAATTTTGTAACATGAAATTTAAGAAGCATATAAGTGTCTTTTTGGCGATTCTATTTTTGGTTTCCAATGTAGGATTCGCACTTTATGTGCATTATTGTGGTGATACAGTTTCTTCAATTTCGTTGAACTCTAATACATCATTGTCAAGTTTACAAGATGAAAAGGGGTGTTGCCAAAAAATAACAAGTAAAAAAGACAGTTGTTGTAAAGACAAAAAGATTATCGTTCAGAAAAAGGCAATTGATAAGATTTTTAAAACTATTTCTTTTCAGTTTGATTCGGTTTTTTTAGTTACTGAATATCAATCTGTCGTTTTTAATGCGGTTACTGGTTTTAAAAATAATGTGTCACTTTTGTATTATTGTGATGCTAATGCGCCTCCACTTTATAAGCTGTACAGCCAATATCTCCTTTATGATCGAGTGTAATGTTTAATTAAAGTTGAACCTTTTTTATATGGTTTGACCTATATTTTAATCATTATAACATACATCATGAAAACAAAAACAATATTACTTTTGTTGCTCTTGTTGGTTACTTTTGGTTCTTATTCTCAAGACACCTTACAAGAAATAAAAGTACAATCCAAAAGAAAGGCATTGCAAAAATCATATACCCTTACTGCAAATTCTACGTTGGTTACTAAAAAGGAATTGCTAAAAGCAGCCTGTTGTAACCTTGCCGAAAGTTTTGAAACGAACCCTTCAATAGACGTCAATTTTTCGGATGCTTTGACAGGGACAAAACAAATCAAAATGTTAGGTCTTACAAGTCCTTATTTGATGATAACCCAAGAAAATGTTCCTTCGGTTCGTGGTGCTTCACAGGCTTTTGGACTTTCTTTTACGCCTGGGCCTTGGATAGAAAGTATTCAAATCAGTAAAGGTGCAGGAAGTGTTGTAAATGGATTCGAAAGTATTTCGGGTCAAATTAACACCGAATTAGTAAAACCATTAACTGATGGTCCGGTTTTATTGAATGCTTATGGTTCTACCGATTCTCGTTTTGAGTTAAATGGTAATTTTAATACTAAATTGTCTGATAAATGGGCTACTAGTTTATTGTTACATGGCAATATTCGAGATTCTAAAATGGATAGGAATCACGATGGTTTCTTAGATAATCCTTTGCAAAAGCAAATTAATTTACTCAATCGCTACCAATATTATAATGCCGAAACGGGTTGGGTGAGTTTTATTAATTTCCAATTTATGGATGATAAAAAGCAAATGGGGCAGTTGCAGTTTAATCCTGATACTGATAAAGGAACAACCAATTTTTGGGGTTCGGAAATTGATACCAAAAAAGTTGACGTTTCTACAAAAATTGGATATGTTTTTAAGGATAAGCCATTTCAAAGTATCGGTTTTCAAAATGCATTTTCCAGCTATAATCAAGATTCTTATTTTGGGCTGAATGGCTATACCATCAAACAGAATAGTTTTTATTCGAATTTGATTTTTAATTCGATAATTGATAATGATAGAAACAAGTTTGCAACGGGGTTGAATTTTACCTATGATGATTATTCGGAGTTTGTTAATACGACGGATTATAGTAGAATAGATAATACTGTGGGTGCTTTCTTTGAATATACTTTTGATAATCAGGATGATTTTAGTCTGATCCTTGGAGGTAGAGTTGATTATGGAAATCGTTTGGGAGTTTTTGCTACACCAAGGCTACATTTGAAATATAATCCTTGGGAGAAAGGAGTATTGCGAGCTTCGGTGGGTAGAGGGAAACGTCCCGCTAATATTTTCGCAGAAAATCAAAACTTGTTTGCAAGTTCCAGAATGTTTGATGTTGTAAATGCTGGAGGCAAATTGTATGGATTAGATCCAGAAATTGCATGGAATTATGGTCTTAGTTTTATGCAGGGATTCAAATTGTTTAATAGAAAGGGAGATGTGACAGCCGATTTTTACAGAACCAATTTTCAAAACCAAATTGTGGTAGATGTTATGGAAAGTCCACAATCGGTGGTTTTTCATAATTTGGATGGTGCTTCATATGCCAATAGTTTCCAATTGGAGTTTAACTACGAATTGGCTAAGCATTTAGAATTGCGTTCTGCTTACAAATATTATGATATCAAAACTGATTATTTGTCGGGAAAATACCAAAGACCTTTGCAGGCGGCACATCGTTTCTTTGCGAATTTGGGGTATGAAACTCAACTTCTGGATAAAGGGCAACAATGGAAATTTGACTTTACATACAATTGGATAGGTGAACAACAATTACCGTACACTGCTTCTAATCCTGTTGCTTATCAACTTCCAGAACAGTCTCCTGCTTATTCTTTGATGAATGCTCAAATTACAAGAGTGTTTTCTAGTACTTTTGAAGCGTATGTAGGAGGTGAGAATATTGGAAATTATACTCAGAAAACTGCCATTGTGGATGCGCAAAATCCTTTTGGCACCTATTTTGATGCAACCATGTTATACGCACCAGTATTTGGGCAGATGTATTATGCGGGTTTGAGGTTTAAAATAAAATAATTATTAATGTCAATTTCAAAAATCAATAAAAAGTAAAAATATTAAAATTAAAAAAAGATGAAAAATATTGTAGTAGTAATACTGTTCACTTTCTTTGGACTGTCAGTTTCAGCACAAGAAAATAAAAATAAAAACGCAAAATATACTACCGAAGTAAATGGGAATTGTGAGCAATGCCAGAAGAGAATTCAAAAAGCTGCTTATTCGGTTCCAGGTGTGAAATCGGCTTCATGGAATATTGAGACTCATCAATTGAGTGTAGTTATTAACGAGGAGAAATGTTCTATAACTGATGTAAAAAAAGCAATTGCCAAAGTGGGGCATGACACAGATAGTTTAAAATCTACAAAGGAAGATTATGATAAACTTCATTCGTGTTGTCAATATGAGAGATTGTAATTTTTTGAGAGTAAATACAAAGTTTTTTGAATAAAAATAAAAACACCAAAATGATATGTGAATTTTGGTGTTTTTTTTGTTTTTTAATCGTTAATAAAACTTTAAAATAGTGTATAATATTGTGGTTCACCTAAATTATTCTTACTTTCACGACCTAAATAAAAACAAGTCTTTATGAATAACTTTGATTGGACCCAATTAGTAAATCCTGAATTTTATATAACTTTTACAATTGGTGGCATTCAACTGGGTTTGTATATCGTATTATTTATTGTTTTTGCTGAAACTGGTCTTTTTGCTGGTTTTTTTCTTCCTGGTGATAGTTTACTTTTTCTTGCTGGAATTTATAGTCGTGATTTAATTCAGAATATACTTTTTATAGAAAGTGATATTGTAAATCTTGTTATACTTTCTTCATTAGTAGCTTTAGCTGGTGTTTTTGGAAATATGGTTGGGTATTGGTTTGGAGCCAAAAGCGGATATTATTTATACAATAGAGAAGATACTTTTTTGTTTAAGAAAAAATACCTTATTCAGTCTAAAGAGTTTTTTGAAAAACATGGTGGTAAAGCAATTATTTATGCTAGATTTTTACCCATCGTTAGAACTTTTGCTCCAATAGTTGCTGGTATTGGGAGCATGGACAAGAAAAAATTTATGTACTTTAATATATTGAGTTCTATTTTATGGTCTTTTATATTAATATTTTCGGGTCATTATTTATATGGCTTTTGTATAGATCAATGGGGAATTGACTTAAAAGAACACATTGAGAAAATAGTGATAGGAATTATTTTAGTATCGACATTGCCTGTTTTCTTGAAATTAATTAAGAAAAAAGTGGTTCATCAAGAGTCTTAGAATTTTAAAAAAAAATAAACCGTCTTACTATAAAATACAAGACGGTTTTTTTGTGGATTTATTTTTGAGTTTAGATAAATCAGAATTTAATAACCAATAAAAAAAATCAAAGTTCAATCTATTGAACTTTGATTTTTTATTTAATGATATCTTAAATCTATGATTTTATTCTGTCGGTTTTGAATTTTCGGCTCCTAAATTGTTGGAACTTGGAATAGGAATCGTTTTAATTTCAGATATTAATTGGCCTTCTGCCGAAAATCCTTCCAATGAAATCTGATATGCTTTTTGATTGCCTTTAGGGAATTCAATTTTGTAATTTGAATTGTCTTTACTGACAATATTTGGCAGCCAATTTAAAGTTCCAAAATAATCGAACTCTTTATCGGTGGCAAATTGTGTGTTTTCAAATTGTATGTCTTGTGCAAAGCCATTGATTGCAATTATAGGAGTGCATTTGGGGTTTATGTATTTATTGTTGCTATTTAGCGCTTTTAGGAAGATTTTGATAGTTCCATTTCCGACACTCGTAATGTCCGAAGATCCAGATGAATCAATATAGATTTCATCGACATCGTTTAAGAAAAGATTAAATAAAAAGTTTAAGTCATAGACCAACACATTGTCGAGATACACTGATGGCATTGTTGAAGAATCACCTAAGTATGCATCTCGTCCATTTCTGATAAATACATCATTAGTTGTTGGATCAATACCAGTTCGATAGCCTTTTCTTCCAATAAAGTCTAATACTTTTCCAAAATCTCCAGGTTGAATTTTATATGCCGAAGCAAAACCACTCATGTCTGCTTTGTGTTTTAAATTTGCATTTGGATTGGTTTTGATGATTACTTCTTTTAAGTTGATTGACTTGTTGTCCAATTTTAGATTGGCAAATGTAAAATTGTTTTCTGCTGTTTTTTCTATTGGACAAATGGTTGTGTTAAATTGCAAGGGTAATGGGAACATGTTTTGGTTCGGACGAACTCGAGCGGTTATTTTGGTTGTTGTTGCTAAACCTTTTTCATTTACCATTTGTAGAACAAAAACGGTTGAGTCTTTAGCGTAAAAATTTTCAAATTTAAAATTACCACTTTTATCTATCGGTGTTTCATCAAATACTTTGTCTTTTAGAGAGACAAGTGAGATTTTGTAGTTTGAATCTGGAGCGATTACTTTGTCTACTCTACCGCTTATTGTTACTCCTTTATCAAAAATGTAATTCATTTTTGGAGGATTAGATTTTATGTTTTCCCAAAGAAACTTGCTTTTGTTTTGGTTTAACATTAATAAGTCCATGTCTTGTTTTCTATACTTATTGTCAAGATCATAATAGGCGTAGTCGTCAGTTTCAGGATTTTCTAAATAAGCATTAAGGTAAAAAGTGCCTTTAATAGATCTTTTTTGAGATAGGCAAATGTTATTTTCTGGAAGAATGCTAATACTTAAATTAGCTTGGTTTATATCTGTTTTTGCAGATAAGGCGATGCTATCGTTGGCGGTTGATTTTATGTCGAATGTTGTAATAGCAGAAGTTGTAGGGTAGATGTAGACTAATCTCTCTGTGATTTCGTTTAAATCTTCATCAATTAACCGAATGCTATTGACTCCGGCTGATAGTTTTTCTTTGTCAATAATTAATGCCTGCGTAGTTTCTTTATTATTGAAAGTGATCTCTTTTTCAATTGATTTTCCATCTTGTTGAATAACTAAAGTGAATTTTTTGTTTTGATATGCTTTAATTCCGTCCTCATTGGTTTTAATGTTAATGAGTAGTCTGTTTTGTCCGAGGTTATTGTTGTAAGTTATTGCAATTCCTGTTTCTTTAACTTTAGGTAAGAGCTGTGAAATTGTTAATTTGTCTGAATTTATTTTTAAGGTATAGGTTTCGTTTATTTTAGGAATTAAATAAAAAGCGCCATTACCCATTTTATTGGTGCGAAAGTGAGCAACGTCATTCGAGTGAGAATCTAGAATAATTCCGTCTGCTATTTCTATTCCTCTTTTGTTACAATCTTTTATTCTTACACCAATTGTATTGTTGATGTCATTTATAATTGAACCGCTTTCAGGAAACAAAGTTATTTCGGCTGATTTGTAATTGGGTTCGTTAGACTTTAAATTATAGGGTTCATCTTTGTTAATGATTTCAATTATTTGAGTAAAGGAGTCATCTTCCTTGAAATTATTCATGTAATTGGTGTAAAAATGGAATGTGTATTTGCCTGATTTGAATTTGTTATTCAAATGAATGCCTCCTGAGAAAGTACCTTTGTTTGCAAAAAGCAATTGTTTTTGCACTATTTCCAGCTGCTCATTATATACAGTTAATTCTACATTGGTCGTATTGGCATGTGGGGCATTATTGTTTTTACTCCATACATATCCTTTGAATGCAAGGTTTTCGTTGTTTGTATAAATATTCTTGTTGAATTGAACATGGATTATTTCTCTGTCGTGCTGAAAAAAAGTCTCAATATAGTTTTTGATTTTTTCTTGATTACTGATTGTTTGAGCAGAGCTGTGAATGAAAAAAAGTAAACTGCAAATCTTGAAGATTGATTTCATGTAAATAAAAAGGTTAAGATAATATAACTTGTAGTTAAATTCTGCTTCCAAATTTAATTGCAAAAGTAATCTGAGTGAGTTAAAATATTCATAATCTTTTGGGAAGTGTTGCTTAAAATTTAATGCGAGAACCTTTGGTAAGTCAGTAGTTAATAAAGGTTTTATGTTTATATAAGATAATTTATGGATTTAAGTTGATCTGGATTCGAAGCAAAAAAAATCCGTCCCGATATAGAATCGAAACGGATTTTGAAATATAATTTGAAATGCTATTACATCATGCCTGGCATACCTCCACCCATGTGGCCTCCACCTGCATTTTCTTCTTTAATATCGATCAAAGCACATTCAGTAGTTAATATCATTCCAGAAACTGAAGCAGCGTTTTCTAAAGCTACACGAGTTACTTTTTTAGGATCGATAATACCTGCTTTTAACATATCAACATACTCATCTGTTTTAGCATTGTAACCATAGTCACCTTTTCCTTCAGATACTTTTGCTACAACAACAGAACCTTCAAGACCTGCGTTTTCAACAATTGTTCTTAATGGAGCTTCTATAGCACGAGAAATAATTTTAATTCCTGTAGCTTCATCAGCATTGTCTGCTTTCAAAGCATCAAGTGATTGTTTTGCTCTTAATAAAGCAACACCTCCACCAGCAACAATTCCTTCTTCAACAGCTGCACGAGTTGCATGAAGTGCATCGTCAACTCTGTCTTTTTTCTCTTTCATTTCTACTTCAGAAGCAGCACCAACATAAAGAACAGCAACACCACCAGCTAATTTAGCCAAACGCTCCTGTAATTTTTCTTTGTCATAATCAGAAGTTGTAGCTTCCATTTGACCTTTGATTTGGTTAACACGATTTTTGATCATGTCAGCTTCACCAGCACCACTAACAATAGTTGTATTGTCTTTGTCTATGTTTACTCTTTTTGCAGAACCCAACATTTCGATAGTTGTGTTCTCTAAAGTATATCCTCTTTCTTCAGATATTACAGTTCCACCAGTTAAGATTGCGATGTCTTCTAACATTGCTTTTCTTCTGTCACCAAAACCTGGAGCTTTTACAGCTGCAATTTTTAAGGCACCACGTAATTTGTTTACTACCAATGTAGATAAAGCTTCTCCATCAACATCTTCAGCAATAATCAATAATGGTTTTCCTGATTGAGCAACTGGCTCAAGAACAGGTAATAATTCTTTTAAAGAAGAAACTTTTTTGTCATACAAAAGGATGTAAGGACTGTCTAATTCTGCTTCCATTTTTTCTGGATTGGTCACAAAATAAGGAGAAAGATATCCTCTGTCAAATTGCATTCCTTCTACAACATCTACGTAAGTATCAGTTCCTTTAGCTTCTTCTACAGTAATTACACCTTCTTTTCCAACTTTTGCGAAAGCATTAGCGATTAATTCACCAATTACTTCGTCATTGTTAGCTGAAATAGAAGCAATTTGTTTTATTTTATCTGAGTCACTTCCTACTACTTTAGCTTGCTTTGCAAGATCAGCAACAATAGCTTCAACTGCTTTATCAATTCCACGTTTCAAATCCATTGGGTTTGCACCAGCAGCAACGTTTTTCAATCCTTCTTTTACGATAGCTTGCGCTAAAACGGTTGCAGTTGTAGTTCCATCTCCTGCTAAATCATTAGTTTTTGAAGCTACTTCTTTTACCATTTGAGCCCCCATGTTCTCCAATGGGTCTTTTAATTCGATTTCTTTTGCAACCGAAACTCCATCTTTAGTAACTGTTGGTCCGCCAAAAGATTTTCCAATAATTACGTTACGACCTTTTGGTCCAAGAGTTACTTTTACTGCATTTGCTAATGCGTCAACACCACGTTTTAAACCGTCACGTGCTTCAATATCAAATTTTATATCTTTTGCCATTTTAATTTTTTGTTTAATGTTTAAAGTTTATTTTGTTTAAAGTTTAGTTACAGGATCCAAAACTTGAAACCTGAAACTTGAAACAAAATTTAAATGATTGCTAAAATGTCCTCTTCACGCATAATCAAATAATCTTTTCCTTCTAATTTTAATTCAGTTCCAGCGTATTTTCCGTAAAGTACAGTATCGCCAACTTTCACAGTTAAAGGCTCGTCTTTTTTGCCATTTCCTACGGCAACTACTGTTCCTTTTTGTGGTTTTTCTTTGGCTGTATCTGGAATGAAAATTCCTGAAGCCGTTTTAGTTTCGGCAGCAACTGGTTCGATAAGGACTCGGTCTGAAAGTGGTTTAATATTTAAAGCCATAATAATATGATATTTTGTTGTTATTAATTGATGCGAATCGGATTTCAGAAATTATGCCAAGGGTTAAAAACTGACATTTTTTCTTAAAAGAAATGCCAGCTTTGACAGGCTGGCATTCTATATATTTATGTAAATAAATTATTTTGCTGGAGTTGCAGGTGCAGGTGTGTTTTCTGCAGGTGCATTTTGAACTGGAGCATTAGTTTTTGGAGCTGAAGTTTCAGTATTGTCGATGATTTTTGAATCAGAATCACTCAAAGTTCCTGTAAAACTTAAACCTGAAAGTAAGATTAAAGCAATTAATATAGTTGCTAATGTCCAAGTACTTTTGTCTAAAAAGTCAGTAGTTTTTTGTACACCACCCAACATTTGAGAACCACTTATTGTAGAAGAAAGCCCACCGCCTTTAGGGTTTTGAACCATTATTACTACGATCAATAGAAAACATACTATTGTAATTAAAACTAAAAAAATTGAAAACATACTATTTATTGTTAATTGTTATTTTGTTGTATTATCCTAATATCTTTTATACGGTCTGCAAAGAAACTACTTTTTTCTGGATATTTCAAAATTAATATATCATAAGCTTGTATCGCTTTTAGATATTTTTTTTGTTCCAAATAAACTTTGGCTAAAGTTTCGGTCATTAAATAAGAATTGTCCTCTTTATTGATATCGAGTACTGGAGTAAAAACGGCTCCGGGCTTAATTGGCGAAATCTTTGGACTGGTTTCTATGAACTTATCTATTAATTCTGCTTTTTTCTTTTTGTCCTCGTCAATGATTGGCTCGGGTTGCTGTTCGGGTTCTATGGGCATACTTTTGTCTTCTATCTGTGGATTTTCGCGTATTATGGGTTGCATCCTAGAAATTTGAAGCCATTGATGGAATGAATGTGTTTCTGATCTTGAAAAATCTATTGGTTTTCCAATCTCTAATTTTTTTTCTGCTTCTGTTATTTCTTTTACTTCCGTTATTTCATCTGCAGTTTTCTCAGGTACTGACTCTTTAATAGAATCAAGTATAGATTGTTCTACATTTTTATCTATTTCTACCTGATCAATAAAGAGTGATTTGTTTGGTGCGTTATTAATATTGGCTTCTTTTATAGAGGTGAGAATAGAATTTTCCAAAGGAGTTTTTTTGGCTGTTGGAATTTCTTCCTTTTTGATAATCTGGCTGTCAATAACAGTTATATTGAGTAACTCTTCTATTTTTTTATCGTACGTTTTTCTTTGAATTGCTATGAATGATTCTGAAGTAATAAAATCAAATAGAACGCTTCGATCTGTAGTATGTGCAGCAGTTATTTTTAAAGCAAAATTATATTTGTAGCTATTTTGATTGTAAAGTCCTTTCAAACGTAACGCTCTGGCACTTTGAAAATATGGAAATTCATCCAATACTTTTTCTAAAGCCACCGTTTGGATATCGTTGATGTCTTCGGGTTGATTCAATAAATAATTATAACTACTAATGTTCATTTTCTAAGTATTCGTATTTTACTATGTTTTGTAATGTTTTAAATTAAAAACGTTACCATTTTGCTAATGATTCGTTGAAAATATCTTGTGTAATTCTTTCAAAGATTTCTTTGATAGCAGCGTCTTTTGTAGCTCCTGTCAATTGTTGTGCTGCTGGGAAATCGTAATAAAATTCGAAAGTTTTTTCGAAATCGTCTGCTTCTTTATTTTTATTAGTAAATCTAACATTTACTTTTATTTTTAATCGGTTTTGAGCAGCTTTTTGATCAGCGGTTGCTGTCATTGGACTGATTCGGTAATCTATAATTTCACCTTCATACGTTAAATCACCACTATTTTTCACCAAGTGTAAATTCGTTTGATTCTGAATTAAGTCTTGTAAAGTTAGTGTGAAAGTTCTATCAATCCCCGGTTCAATCAAATCTGAGTTATTTTGAAAAAAGTTTACTTGGTATGTCTTGGCGTCAATTTTACCTGTTCCTGTAAAGTTGTATACAGAACAGCTGCTTGTAATAGTCAAGATAACAAGGAGTAATAATATGTGTGTTTTTTTCATGTTTTAATTGTGAAATACTGCTTTTGAAGAATTTTTTAAAATACAAACCATTTTTCAAAAGTAACCTTTTTTTAATTTTCTAGTTCTTTTTACAAATCAAATTGCTTGATTTTTCGATATAAAGTACGTTCCGAAATTCCTAATTCATCAGCTGCTGCTTTTCGTTTTCCTTTGTTTTTCTCTAATGATTTTTTAATCATTTCGATTTCTTTTTGTTCCAGCCTTAATATTTCTTCCTCTTCAATAGTTTCAGCTAGAAGATAATTATTAGAGTCTTGCTCTTCGTATTCTTCTTCTCTGTTTGAGTTCGGTAAAAACTGAGTTCTCGGTTCTTCTTCAAAATCTATTTCACTATCTTCTTCTTTAGAGCCGTATAT
The DNA here is from genome assembly GCF_052683105.1 of Flavobacterium sp. WC2509. Lineage (NCBI taxonomy): Bacteria > Pseudomonadati > Bacteroidota > Flavobacteriia > Flavobacteriales > Flavobacteriaceae > Flavobacterium > Flavobacterium sp. WC2509. The sequence continues at coordinate 2,982,984 of NZ_JBQZFG010000001.1, forward strand.
TTTTTTGATTAATGATTTATTGGTTTCTTGAACATTAGAATTGCCGTTTTGCATTAATTCCAAAGTTAATTTTTTCAAATCATGTAAATCGCTTTTCATGTCAAAAAGAACTTTGTATAAAATTTCTCTTTCAGTATTAAAGTCACTGTCGTTCTTTTTATCTTTTATCACCGAAGGCAAAGTGTTATTGTCTTCAGATGGTAAATATGATTTTAGAGTAGTGGCAGTAATATCTCTATTGGTTTCTAATACAGATATTTGTTCAGCAACATTTCGCAATTGACGGATGTTACCGCTCCAGCGAAATTTTTGCAAAAGCAAAATAGCACTTTCATCAAGTTTTAATGGAGGCATTTTATATTTAGCAGCAAAATCGGAAACAAATTTTCTAAACAATAAATGAATATCTTCTTTGCGTTCTCGTAACGGAGGTAAAACAATATCTACTGTACTCAAGCGATAGTATAAATCCTCACGGAATTTCCCTTTTTCGATAGCTTTGAATAAATTAACATTGGTAGCGGCTACAATTCGGACATTAGTTTTTTGAACTTGTGAAGAACCTACTTTTATGAATTCTCCATTTTCTAAAACACGCAATAAACGTACTTGAGTAGTAAGAGGTAATTCTCCAACTTCGTCAAGGAAAATGGTTCCGCCATTGGCTACTTCAAAATAACCTTCACGAGTGCTGGTTGCACCTGTAAAAGCTCCTTTTTCATGGCCAAAAAGTTCACTGTCAATAGTTCCTTCTGGAATAGCTCCACAGTTTACAGCAATGTATTTTCCGTGTTTTCGGTGTGATAGAGAATGGATGATTTTTGGAATACTTTCTTTTCCTACACCACTTTCTCCAGCTACCAAAACCGAAATATCAGTAGGAGCAACCTGAATGGCTTTTTCTATCGCACGATTAAGTTTAGGGTCATTCCCAATAATCTCAAAACGTTGTTTTATTGATTGTACTGTATCCATTTAGCGTTTTTTGTCTCGAATTATACAAATTAGTATTTGTTTGAATAACTGCTCGATTCGTTTTCTATTGTTATGGCTTTGTAAGCGTATCTTTTTGGATGGCAGTTTCAGCTTTGTGTTTTGGAAAATAAGTTCTAATCACATAGAATGTTGTTCCAAAAGCGACTAAAAATGCGATTATTGCGTAAACTATTTTTTGTTTCATTTTTATGTTTTTACCACAGATATAAAATAAAAATCTGCGAATCTGCGGTTATTTATTTCTAATTCATGTCACTCAATCCTACCGCTTCTCCTTTTAAAGTTCCCGAGGTGCAAGAAGTAATTTTTACATTTACAAAATCCCCAATCTTATAATTCTCTTTTGGAAAAACTACTGTAATACTTTGTGAATTTCTTCCAGAAAATTCTTCCTTTGATTTTTTCGAAACTTTCTCTACCAAAACTTCAACTGTTTTTCCAATAAATTCCTCAGAACGTAACCAAGCATGTTTTTGTTGTAAATCCACAATTTCCTGCAGTCTTCGTGCTTTGGTTTCTTCAGAGACATCATCTTCCATTTTTCTTCCAGCCAAAGTTCCCGGACGTTCAGAATAACTGTACATATAACCAAAATTATATTTCACATATTCCATCAAACTCAATGTGTCTTGATGATCTTCCTCTGTTTCTGTCGGAAATCCCGAAATCATATCTTGTGAAATCGCTCCGTCAGGAATAATAGAACGAATTTTATCAATCAAAGCCATGTATTCTTCTCTGCTGTGCAAACGATTCATTTCTTTTAAAATGCGATTGCTGCCAGATTGAACGGGTAAGTGTATGTGTTTGCAAATGTTCGGATATTTGGCAATAACATGCAAAATACTTTCGTGCATATCCTGCGGATTCGAAGTTGAAAAACGAATACGCATTTTTGGGAAACCAACCGCAACCATTTCCAGTAATTGATCAAAATCCACCGCTGTTGCTTTTTGCATATCGGTTGCATTAACAAAATCTTTTTTCAATCCGCCGCCATACCATAAATAACTGTCAACATTCTGACCCAAAAGCGTAATTTCCTTAAAACCTTTGCTCCACAAATCTTGAATTTCATTCATGATACTTTGTGGTTCGCGACTGCGTTCACGTCCGCGGGTAAAAGGCACCACGCAAAACGTACACATATTATCGCAACCTCTGGTGATGGAAACCAATGCTGTAATTCCGTTGCTCATCAATCGAACTGGCGAAATATCACCATACGTTTCTTCTTTGGACAAAATAACATTGATTGCATCACGGCCTTCTTCAACCTCACTCAATAAATTAGGCAAATCTTTATAAGCATCAGGACCAACAACAAGGTCTACAATTTTCTCTTCGTCAAGAAATTTTTCTTTTAAACGTTCCGCCATACATCCCAAAACTCCAACTTTCATCTTCGGATTGGTACGTTTCACTGCATTATATTTTTCCAGACGTTTGCGAATTGTTTGCTCTGCTTTGTCCCGAATGGAACAAGTATTTACTAAAACTAAATCTGCTTCTTCCAGAACTGAAGTGGTATTGTAACCGCCATCAGACAATATCGAAGCTACAATTTCGCTGTCCGAAAAATTCATCGCACAGCCGTAGCTCTCTATAAAAAGTTTTTTGGTATTCTCTGGTTTATGTTCTAGAACAAGGCTATTTCCTTGTTTGCTTTCTTCAATTATCTTTTCCATTGGGTATTTTCAAAGTGCAAAGATAAGGCAATTACAGTAAATATGACAAGATGTCAGCCGAAGAATTAACAAAAATTAAAGGATTTTAGATTGAAGATTAGCGATTGTAGATTTAAGATTTTGGAAGACTAAATTAAAAAGTGATTTATTTGAGTATTCTCGCTAATTATTATATCCAAAAATCAAAAATCGTTAATCTTCATTCTTAAATCATTTGGAACTAATTCCCGCTTTCCGTTACAAGTCCTCACAAAAAAAGTAAAGTTTCCAAAGTTCCAGAAAGAGCTTCCGCTGGTCGCTTTTCTAGAACAGGAAACTTTTACTTTTTTTGCTCTGGGCTTTACACTTCAATCGGGGCTAGGACTTTCGGTTTCATAATAAATTTCTATTTAAAGAATTGGTGTTGCTGTTTTATAAAACCCGAAACTCCTTCAATAAAAACCCATTAGCAACAGTTTTAAATTCGACCAATTGATTTTGAATCCAATTTTCGTCACGGCCTAATTCTCTGGCTAATAAATCAGCCACTTTCTCGGCACAAGCAATTGCAGCTCGGGCATCCAAAAACAACAACCGAACTCGTCTCGCCAAAATATCTTCGACAGTTGTAGCCATTTCTTGCCGAATAGCCCAGACTACTTCGGCTAAAGTATAGTCGTAATTTGGATGTAGTTTTTCTTTTAATTCAGGTTCGTTTTCCTGTAATTGGAGGATAGCTGCCGCATCCGTTCCGTAAACAAACAAATGGTTTTCAAAATCAGTAACACTATTTTTTTTATTTCCATGAATGGACAAATGTTTGGTTTTGCATTTGCGTTTTGGTAATTTGTGCACTGCGATGGCTTTATCTACAATATCTTCGGCGATTTTTCGATACGTTGTCCATTTTCCGCCAGTGATAGTGATTAATCCAGTTTCTGAAACTATTATTTTGTGACTTCTCGAAACTTCTTTGGTGCTTTGTCCATTTTTTTCTGGAGCTACTAATGGTCTCAATCCTGCAAAAACCGAAAGAACATCTGCTCGCGTTGGTTTTTTTGCTAAATATCTTTGTGCTGTTTCGAGTACAAATTCAATTTCTTCTTCCAAAGCTATTGGTTCAATATCTGATTTTTTAACTAAGGTATCAGTAGTACCAACTACAATTTTATCATGCCAGGGAACTGCAAAAAGTACTCTTCCATCACTCGTCTTCGGAATCATTAATGCATGTTCACCAGATAAAAATGACTTGTCAAATACCAAATGAATCCCTTGACTGGGAACAATGTATTTTTTATAAACAGTGTCATTCATTTTCATAATTGCATTAGTAAAAACTCCTGTTGCGTTAATTACTGCTTTGCCTTTTAGGGTATATTCTTTTTGAGTTTCTTGATCGGTGGCTACGATTCCGATAATTTGATTTTTGTTGTTTTTTAATAGTTGTGTGACTTTAAAATGATTGAGTACATAAGCTCCTTTTTCTACGGCAGTTTGTGCCAAATTAATAGCTAATCGAGAGTCGTCAAATTGTCCGTCATGGTAGAGTACACCGCTGCGTAATCCTTTTTGTTCTATTGAGGGTAATTGTTCTATCGTTTTTTCTTTGGATAAATATTTTGAGCTTCCAAGGCTTAATTTACCTGCTAAATGGTCGTAGAATTTTAATCCTAAAGTGTAAAATATTCCTCCCCACCAGTTGTAATTTGGAATAATGAACGATTCGTTTTTTGAAAGATGTTTGGCGTTTTTCATCATCAAGCCTCTTTCTTTTAAAGCTTCGATAACCAATGCTAAATTTCCTTGTTCCAAATACCGAACTCCACCGTGAATTAATTTGGTGCTTCTACTTGATGTTCCTTTTGCAAAATCTACTGCCTCCAAAAGGACTGTTTTGAAACCTCGACTTGCAGAATCAACAGCAGTTCCCAGTCCATTTGCACCTCCGCCAATGATGATGATGTCCCAAACTTGTTCTTCTTTCAGCTTATTTAGTTGTTCCGTTCTATTCATTCAGGTTTTGATTGGGGGTTGGTTGTAGTAAATTTAATAAATTAATTAAATGGTTTTGCTTTTGGAAAAACTAATTATGGATTTTGGTATTATATATAGGTATAAAAAACAATGGCAATTTCAAAAAGACTATCAATTAATAAGTTGAAGTTGTAAATTAAAAAGGCGAATAGTTTGTTAATTATTGTCATTAAAAATTTATTGTCATCAATATTAAAATTGATTTTTGAAATTGCCATTGCTGTTGAAGTTGATTTCTAAAATTTTAAAAAAAATACTGTTTTGTGTGTCAAGAATTGCTTTCTATGAGATTTTAAGTGTTTTTAAAATCAATGAACGGCTGATATTTAAAAAAAAAAATTACTTTTGCGATTCAAACAAAAGCAAGATGGCAAAGAATTTAGTGATAGTTGAGTCCCCTGCAAAGGCAAAAACAATCGAAAAATTTCTAGGAAGTGATTATCAGGTTGAGTCAAGTTATGGACATATCGCCGATTTACCTTCTAAAGAAATTGGTGTTGATGTCGAAAATGGATTTAAACCAAAATACGAAGTTTCTTCAGATAAGAAAGCATTGGTGTCCAAATTAAAAACTTTAGCTAAAAATGCCGATATGGTATGGTTAGCGAGTGATGAGGACCGCGAGGGAGAGGCTATTTCTTGGCACTTGGCGGAAGAATTGAAACTTAAAAAAGAAAAAACTAAGCGTATTGTTTTTCACGAAATTACGAAGACTGCAATCCTTAAAGCGATTGATAAGCCTCGTGAAATTGATTATAATTTAGTTAATGCACAACAGGCTCGAAGAGTTTTAGACCGTTTGGTTGGGTATGAATTGTCTCCTGTACTTTGGAGAAAAGTCAAAGGTGGTTTGTCTGCCGGTCGTGTACAATCTGTTTCTGTTCGATTGATAGTTGAGAGAGAACGTGAAATTCAAAATTTTACTGCTGTAGCAACATATTCTGTTGTGGCTGAATTTACAAATGAGGCAGGTAAGTCTTTCAAAGCAAAGCTTCCAAAGAATTTTAACACTAAAAAAGAAGCCGAAGATTTCTTAAAACAAAATATCGGTTCAATATATAAGGTAGCAGATTTAGAAACTAAACCTACCAAAAAATCACCAACGGCTCCTTTTACAACGTCAACTTTGCAACAGGAAGCAGCTAGAAAACTATACTTGCCTGTTGGAATCACTATGCAATTAGCTCAGCGTTTATATGAAGCTGGACTTATTACTTACATGAGAACGGATAGTGTAAACTTGTCTAAAGAGGCGATGGATGCTGCTCAGGCTGAAATTATCAAGTCTTATGGAAAAGAATTTTCATTTCCACGTACTTTCGTTAACAAAAGCAAAGGAGCACAAGAAGCGCACGAAGCTATTCGTCCAACTGATATGTCACGTCATACTGTAGATATTGATAGAGATCAAGCTCGTTTGTATGATTTGATTTGGAAAAGAACTCTGGCTTCTCAAATGAGTGATGCAAAACTGGAAAGAACTAACGTTAAAATTGAAGCGAATAATCACAGTGAAGTTTTTACGGCTTCGGGTGAGGTTTTACTTTTCGAAGGGTTCTTGAAAGTGTATCTTGAAGGACATGATGATGAAGAAGAAGAACAAGAAGGATTATTGCCTGCTTTAAAGGTTAATGAAAAACTTCAAAATAATTATATTACAGCAACTGAAAGATATTCTAGAGCTGCAGCACGTTACACAGAAGCTTCATTAGTGAAAAAATTAGAAGAACTTGGTATTGGACGTCCTTCTACTTATGCACCAACTATTTCTACTATTATCAACAGAAATTATGTTGAAAAAGGAAACTTGGAAGGTCAGGAGCGTAATTATACGCAATTGAGTTTAGAGTCAGGTAAGTTAGTGGAGAAGTTACTCAAAGAAAATACAGGTTCTGATAAAGGGAAATTAGTTCCTACTGATATTGGTACAATTGTTACTGATTTCTTAGTTAAGAATTTCGGAAACATTTTAGATTATAATTTCACTGCCAAAGTAGAGCATGATTTTGATGAAATCGCCGAAGGAAACATCGAATGGACAAAGATGATGCAGGAGTTCTACGATCAATTTCACCCAACAGTGAAAGATGTTGAAGCTAATGCCGATAGAGAAAGTGGAGAGCGTATACTAGGGGTTGATCCAGAATCAGGGAAACCAGTTTCGGTTCGTTTGGGTAAATTTGGACCAATGGCACAAATTGGAGATGCTGAAGATGAAGAGAAAAAATTTGCTAGTCTTAGACAGGATCAAAATATTGGAACTATTACTTTAGAAGAAGCGTTGAATTTATTTTTGCTTCCAAAAAATTTAGGTCTTTATAAAGATGAAGAAGTAGAAGTAAGTAATGGTCGTTATGGTCCTTATGTAAGACATGGAAGTATTTTTATTTCTTTGCCAAGAGGAGAAGATCCTTTGGATGTGTCTATGGCGCGAGCTCAGGAATTAATTGATGAAAAAGCTATTGCTGATGCGCCTATAGCTGTTTATAAAGGTGAAGGTGTTCAAAAAGGAACTGGTCGTTTTGGTCCTTTTATCAAATGGAATGGAATTTTTATAAATGTAAGTAAGAAGTATAATTTTGATAATCTTTCTCAGTCAGATATTGAAGCTTTAATTGAAGATAAATTACAAAAGAATATTGATAAAGTACTTCATAACTGGGAAGACGAAGGTATATTGGTAGAAAAAGCGCGTTGGGGTCGTTCTGTAATAACCAAAGGCAAAATAAAAATTGAATTAAGCAAGGATGTTGATGCAACCAAATTGACATTAGTTGAAGTTCAAGAGATGATTGCCAAGAAAACTCCAGCTAAAAAAGTAGCAGCCAAAAAGAGTACTGCAACTAAGAAGCCAGCTGCTAAAAAAGCAGTGACCAAAAAGAAGTAAAAACTTAGATTTAATTATTCTAAGTTTTATTTTAAGGTAATATTTGAATTAAGAAAGTAAAGAAATAGTATAAAAATGGAGTTTGATTTTTTAGTACCATTAGATAATGAGCTTCTAAAGTTTATACAAGGATTGTCTACTCAGCATTTGGGAAGTAAAATAGTCTTACATACTAATGATTCTGCTCCAAATTTAGATACAATTAATATTGCAATAATAGGTGTCAAGGATAATAGAGGAGACCAAAATGTAACTACGGATGTTGATTTAAATGCTGTTCGTAAAGAGTTGTATAGTATGTTTCCAGGGAATTGGAAAGCAAGCATTGCCGATTTAGGAGATGTACTTGCGGGTAATTCAAAAGAGGATACTTATTTTGCTGTTAAAAAGATTGCAGCTAGTTTAATAAAAAAGAAAATAATTCCAATAATTATAGGTGGCTCTCAGGATATTACGTATTCTATTTATAGAGCATATGATGATTTGGAGCAAATGGTAAATTTAGTTTCTATTGATAGTAAGTTTGATTTTGGTAAAGAAAATGCAGCAATAAGTTGTGATTCTTTTTTAACAAAAATAATTATAGACGAGCCTAATAATTTGTTTAATTTTTGTAATATTGGCTACCAAACTTACTATAATTCTCAAGAGGAAATTGACTTAATAGAGAAATTGTTTTTTGATGCTTATCGATTAGGAGAAGTTTCTAATAATATTACGATTGCTGAGCCAGTTTTTAGAGATGCTGATTTAGTAAGCATAGATTTAAAAGCAGTAAAATCTTCGGATTCAGGAAATTTTATTGATTTTAATCCTAATGGTTTTAATGGTAAAGAAATATGCTCTTTGTCTAGGTATGCAGGTATAAGTGATAAGGTGACTTCATTTGGTGTTTTTAATCATAATAATTCAAAGCAAGAAGCAGTGCTTATTGCACAAATTTGTTGGTATTTTATAGAGGGGTATCATTATAGATCTCATGAATATCCTTTTGGAAGCAGAGAAAAATATTTAAAATATAATGTGCCGCTTGAAGAAGAGGATTTGGTTTTTTATAAAAGTGATAAAACGGATAGATGGTGGATCGAGATACCATTTGTTGTAAGTTCTAACAATAAATTAAAGAAAAGCACGTTATTACCGTGTTCCTATGAGGAATATTTGGCAGCTTGTAATCAAGAAATGCCAGAAAGATGGTGGAAAGCACAACGAAAAAATGTTGTTTAGTTTTTTGCTTTTTTAAACTTAATAGTTTTTTAGTAAAAGAGTTAATTTTATGTGAATATTTGAATTAAATGCGTAATACTTACAATTCTTTCAAAAGTGAGTATTTTGCCGTTATTTTTCAACTCTTCACCGATAAAATATTTTTTTTTTAAATTTTTAATATACATTTGGCTAAATAATTTATGACCCTAAAAGAATTGTTTTTTAATAAAAAAATAAATAGGTTTACGGTCTGATAATAATGAATAGATAATCCCCAATTTTTTATGAAAAATTTCATTGCATTTACGGCAATTTTAACAGTGTTGATTAGCTGTGGTAGATCAAGCGACAAAGGTGAGTTGGTTGGTGTAAAAGGAGCAAAGTGGCATCCTGAGAAACCTTATGGAATGACACTAGTGCCTGGTGGATCATATATCATGGGTAAATCGGATGGTGATATTGCAAATGTTGGTGATGCACCAACAAAAACAGTTACTGTTAGGTCTTTTTATATGGATGAAACAGAAATAACAAATAGTGAGTATCGTCAATTCGTAGAATGGGTAAAAGATTCTACAATACGTTTGCGTTTGGCTATTTTAGCTGAGGAAAGTGGTCAAGGGGCTGCTCCTGATGCAAAAGGTAAAGGGAAGAATTCTGGGAGTATAGCTGATTATTCATTTAGTAATTCTGATCCAGAAAAAATGACAGCATACGATAAGTATATGTATGATAATTATTATAGCATCGGGACTGATAAAGATCCAAATGCTTATAAAAGATTAAATAGAAAAGCTAAGCTTGTAAAAGATGCTAAGAAATATCCAGATGAATATTATGTAGAAGTAATGGATTCTATGTATTTGCCTTTAGAAGCTTCTTACAATGGCTTAAGGACTATGGATGTGAATAAGCTTAAATTCCGTTATACTTGGATGGATATTCAAGCAGCAGCGAAAGCAAAAGTGGGTAAAAGACAGGATTTTATCAGAACCGAAGAGGTGAAAGTGTATCCTGATACTACAGTTTGGATTAAAGACTTTAGTTACTCCTATAATGAACCAATGCATAATGATTATTTTTGGCATAAAGCTTATGGTGATTATCCAGTTGTTGGTGTTACTTGGAATCAGGCTAAAGCATTTTGTGAATGGAGAACTTTGAATAAAAATATTTATATTAAATCTAAGAAAAATCATTTTGATAACGTTAACTCTTTTAGATTGCCAACAGAGGCAGAATGGGAGTATGCGGCTAGAGGTGGATTAGAATCAGCTACTTTTCCTTGGGGAGGTCCTTATACGAAAAGTGATAGAGGTTGTTTCTTAGCGAATTTCAAACCTAATAGAGGGGATTATGCTGCAGATCAGGCTTTATATACTGTAGAGGCTAAATCGTATGAAGGGAATGGTTATAATTTGTACAATATGGCTGGTAATGTTTCTGAATGGACTGATTCTGCTTATGATGCAAATTCATATGAATTCATGTCTACAATGAATCCAGCAATTATTGATAATTCTAATAAACGTAAAGTTGTAAGAGGTGGTTCTTGGAAAGATGTTTCTTATTTCTTGCAAGTAAGTACTCGTGCATTTGAATATGCTGATTCAGCAAGAAGTTATATCGGTTTTAGAACTGTTCAGGATTATATGGGAACTCAGACTACTGGTAACGGAAAAAAATAAAAAAAACCTACTAAATTAATTAAATAAATAACCTTAAAAATTTTTAAAAAATGGCATTATTGAGCAAAAAAGCAATGAATTTTACCTATGGTATGGGAGCAGCAGTAGTAATTATTGGAGCGCTTTTTAAAATTCAACATTACCCTGGAGCAAGTGCATTATTAGTAGTTGGTCTTTGCACTGAAGCTTTTATTTTTGCTCTTTCGGCATTCGAGCCTGTAGATAAAGAGTTGGATTGGTCTTTAGTGTATCCTGAATTAGCTGGCGGTGCTGCTAATACTAAGGCAAAAAAAGTTAATCATGATGAAGCTGATGGTTTGTTGTCTACTAAATTAGATGCTTTGTTAAAAGAAGCTAAAATTGATGGTGAATTAATGAATAGCCTAGGAAAAAGTATCCGTAATTTTGAAGATGCTTCAAGAAATATTTCTCCTGCTGTCGATTCAATTGCTGCTACAAAAAAATACAGTGAAGAATTATCTATTGCAGCTGCTCAAATGGAGTCTTTAAATAGTTTATATAAAGTACAATTAGAAAGTGCTTCTAGAAATGCTGAAGCAAATAAAGAAATAGCTGAAAATGCAAGCAAATTGAAAGAGCAAATGCAATCAATGACTGCAAATATTGCTTCTTTGAATAATGTTTATGGTGGAATGCTTTCTGCAATGAGTAATAAAGGATAATTAGTTTTTTAACTATAATATAATTTTAATAATAAAAACTAATTAGAAAAAATGGCAGGAGGAAAATTAACCCCTAGACAGAAGATGATTAACCTGATGTATTTGGTTTTCATTGCAATGTTAGCATTAAATATGTCCAAAGAAGTTTTATCTGCTTTTGGATTAATAAACGAAAGATTCGAAACTGCAAATGGCTTAGCATTAACTTCAAATGAAGCTATTTTGGCAGATTTGGATATGAAAGCTCAAGACAAACCTGAGCAATATAAAGTTCCTAATGAAATTGGAAAAAAGGTAGCAGCAGCTACGACTACTTTTTATAAATATGTTCAGTCTCTTAAATCAGATTTGACTAAAGATGTTGAAAAAGAAGAGGATGGAAAATTGCCATATGAAAAAATGGATAATTCTTCAAAATTAGATGAGTCATGGTTTAGTGGAGACGGTTTATCAGCTAAAGGAAAAGAAGTTGTAAATGCTGTTGAAACGTATAAATCTGAAATTAAATCTGCTTTAGGATCTGATCCTAAATTTAAAGATATCTTAACTGAATTTAATACTAAATTCAATACAGGAGATGTTAAGGATAAAGAAGGTATTACTAAGAATAACTTAGATTATAATTTTAAACATTTTCCATTAATTGCTTCAGTTGCAAAATTAACAGCTATTCAAAATGATGTTAATACTATTGAAAATCAAATTTTAGGAAGATTAACTGGTTCAACAGCTGTAGCTGCTGCATCTATGAAAAATTATACTGCTATTGTTATTCCTGAAAAATCAGCTTTCTTTGCTGGTGAAGCTGTGAAAGGTAAGATTGTATTAGGTCGTTTTGATAAATCGACAGTTCCAACTAAAGTTGTTGTTAACGGTGGTAATTTAAATTTAGCGTCAGCTTTACATGATGGTCAAGTTGATTTTAGTTTTGGTGCTGGAAATGTTGGAGAACACGACATTAATGGTAATTTTACTTTCATGGAAGACGGAAAGCCAGTTGCTATTCCAATCGTAGGAAACTATGTGGTTGTTCCAAAACCAAATTCAGCTACTATTTCTGCAGATAAAATGAATGTAGTTTATAGAGGTGTTATTAACCCAATGACTATTTCTTTTGCAGGTATTTCTCCTGATAAAGTTAGTGCTAGTGCTCCTGGATTATCTTCTGCGGGTAAAGCAGGTACTTATAATATGAATCCTGGTCAAGGTTCTGAAGTTGTTATTAATGTTACAGGAACATTGCCTGATGGTTCAAAAGTTTCTGATAAAAAATCTTTTAGAATTAAAGGTATTCCAGCTCCAGTTGGTGCAATCGGAGGAGAAATGGGAATTGTTAAAGGAGCTAAATCTCGTTTAGAAGTTTCTCAAGTTTCTGCTAAATTGCCAGATTTTGACTTTAATGTTAATTTGAATGTAGTTGGATTTACTTTGAAAGTTACAGGTCAAGCTGCTGTAATTGTTTCTGGAGACAGAGTAAATGCTCAATGTAAAACTGCGTTAGCAAGAGCAACAAGAGGTGATCAAGTTACGATTTCTGATATTAAAACTAAATTAGTTGGTTCTGATATTATGCTTTCAAGAACAGCACCAGTAATTTATGAAATACAATAATATTTGAGTAGAATTTAACTTACTTAGATAACTTAATAATTAATAAGATGAAGACTAAAAATTTAGTAGTTGTTGTTGCGTTAGTTGCAGGGAGTTTTTCTTCATTTGCACAGTCTAATTTGCTTAATGCTAAAACACCTGAGCAAATAGGCGTAAAAACTAAATCTCAAGTATCTCTTGATAATGATAAGCCTTTAGCTTATGGTTATGTTGATGATAGAGATATATTAATGGGAAAAACTACTTGGGAAATAGTTGATTTGAATGAAAGATTTAATTTTCCGCTTTATTTTCCAGTTGATTCTACTAACATAGGAAAAGACAGAAGATCATTGTTTGATGTTTTAATTAAAGGTATTAAAACTAATAAAATAACAGAAGTGTATGCTGATGACTATTTTAATACTAAAAAAACCTTTAAAGACATGAGCAGTTCTTTTACTTACATTGATACTACCAATGCAGGAAGAGAAGAAGTAAATGCAAATAGAGATTTGTATTACCCAAAAGCAAAACCGTCGATTACTTACAAAACTGTTAAAGGTAAAAAAGTAAAAGTGGTTGGACCTGCTACTGTTCCCAATGCTAAAGTTTTAGATCCTCAATTTATTGATAAAAGAGAGCTTACAGCGCAAGATATCACAGGATATAAATTAAAAGGATATTGGTATTTTGATAAGCGTCAGAGTGAATTAAAATATCGTCTATTAGGAATTTGTCCAATTGCACCTGAAGCTAGAGAGGTTGGAAGTGAAAATCCTGATTATATTGATTTGTTTTGGATTTTTTATCCATCTATTCGTGATTATTTACACCAGTATTTAGCATTCAATGAGAAAAATTCTTCAATGCCAATTTCTTTTGATAGAATTTTAGATTCACGTCAATTTAGTGGTGTTATATACAAAGAAGAAAATGTTTATGGAGATCGTTTAATCACAGAGTATGTGAATGAAAATGCTTTGAATCAATTATTGGAGTCTGATAGAATTAAAGATAAAATTCGTGACTTTGAACATGATATGTGGAACTACTAAGTTCTTAGTGTAGTTTTATAAAAAACTCTTACTTATATAAAGTAAGAGTTTTTTATTTTTTAATAATTTATAGTATTGACCATGATTGATTATATCATTGTAGGATCTGGTTTAGCGGGAATTTCATTTTCTGAAATTGCACTATTGAATGGTAAAAGTATTGTTGTTTTTAATAATGATTCTCAAAACTCATCTAAAATTGCCGGAGGATTATACAATCCTGTTATTTTGAAGCGTTTTAGTGAAGTATGGCAAGCCAAAGAACAATTAGAATTAATGACAGTTTTTTATTCTAATTTGAATAATAAGATTAATCATAAGTTTGATTTCAAAATACCAATTTTAAGAAAGTTTTTCTCAATTGAAGAACAGAATAATTGGTTTGCTGCTTCTGATAAAAAAGCCCTAGCACCCTTTTTATCTACTTCTTTATGCTTTGATAAGTATGATGGTATTGAATCTCCTTTTGGTTATGGAGAAGTATTGCAAACTGGATATGTTGATACTGCATCGTTGGTTTCTAAATATCAAGATTATCTTGCTTCTGTCAATCTTTTAAAATTAGAGTCTTTTGATTATGACGCATTAATTATTAAAGAAGACAGTATATCGTATAAGGAGATTGAAGCTAAACATATTGTTTTTGCTGAAGGATTTGGTTTGCATGCTAATCCTTTTTTTAATGAGCTACCTCTGGATGGAACCAAGGGTGAGCTTTTTATTATTAAGGCACCAGATTTAAAACTTGATGTAATTGTGAATACCAGTGTCTTTATTCTACCATTAGGGAATGATTTTTTTAAAGTGGGAGCAACTTACAATTGGAAAGACAAAACGGATTTGCCTACAGAAGAAGGAAGAGTTGAATTAATAGATAGAATTAAAGAAATTATTTCTTATGAGTTTGAAATAATAGAACACAATGCTGGAGTTCGTCCTACGGTTAGAGATCGTAGACCACTAGTTGGTACCCATTCAAATTACAAAAATATTCATGTTTTGAATGGTTTGGGAACAAGAGGTGTAATGCTCGGTCCAGCAATGGCTAAAGCACTTTTTGAGAATATAGAATATAATATTTTGCTTGATAAGGAAATTGATATCAAAAGATTTACTAACAAGCGAAAAAAATAGATTTATTTATTTTTGGTGTTTGGATCGTAAGTGACAAACATATTGATGTAAATATTTCTAGACCATCTTAAGACAATTGGAAAAGAAAAAATTAAAGATATAATGATTGCAATAAATGAGGTTTGAATATCTGTTTTAAAAAACATATAGGAAATGATAAATGTTGCAATGCCTATCGCAACATTCAATCCATAACTAACATACATTGCACCATAAAAGAAAGAAGGTTCTATTTGATATTTGAGTCCACAGTGGCTGCATTTTTCATGCATTTTGAGAACTGAACCAATATGTAATAGGTTTTTATCTACATACATGCTCTCATTCATGCATTTAGGGCAAGTTCCTGTTAAAATGCTATATAATTTGGATCCTTTTTTTAACATTTGCAAAATAAATAATTTGTTCTATCTAATGATGTCCAAATTTACTAATACATAAAGGAATAAAATAATTAATACATGCTTAATATACATAATTTATCGGTTTCGTTTGGTGGTTCTTATTTGTTTGAGGAAGTAACTTTTCGTTTAGGAGCTGGAGACCGTGTTGGTCTAGTGGGAAAAAATGGTGCTGGAAAATCTACGATGCTTAAAATGTTGGCAAAAGATTTTGCACCTGATTCAGGTGTTATTTCTCAAGAGAAAGACATTCGTATGGGATTTTTGCGTCAGGATATCGATTTTGAACGTGGACGAACTGTTTTGGAAGAAGCCTATGAAGCGTTTGTTGAAATAAAAATTGTTGAGAAAAAACTTGAAGAGATCAATCATCAATTAGTTACTCGTACCGATTATGAAAGTGAAGAGTATAGCCAAATTATTGAAGATTTGTCTGACTATACCCATCGTTTTGATTTATTGGGTGGTTATAATTATGTAGGTGATACGGAAAAAATTCTTTTAGGTTTAGGATTTAAAAGAGATGTTTTTAATAATCAAACAGAAACTTTTTCTGGAGGTTGGAGAATGCGTATTGAATTAGCGAAATTACTTTTGCAAAACAATGATGTGTTGTTATTAGATGAGCCAACGAATCACTTAGATATTGAAAGTATCATTTGGTTAGAAAGTTTTTTGCGTAATTATCCAGGTGTTGTTGTTATCGTTTCTCACGATAAAATGTTTTTGGATAATGTTACTAATAGAACTATTGAAATTTCATTAGGAAAAGCGTACGATTTTAATAAACCGTATTCTCAATATTTGGAGTTGCGTCATGAAATTCGTGAAAAGCAATTGGCAACTCAAAAAAATCAAGCCAAGAAAATTGAAGAAACGGAAAAATTAATTGAGAAATTTAGAGCCAAAGCTTCTAAAGCGTCTATGGCGCAATCTTTGATTAAAAAGTTAGATAAAGTTGAACGAATTGAAGTGGATGAAGATGATAATTCAGTAATGAACATCTCGTTTCCTGTTTCAAAAGAACCAGGAAAAGTTGTTGTTGAAGCTGAAAATGTTACTAAAGCTTATGGTGACAAAGTGATTCTGAAAGATATTGATTTATTAGTGGAAAGAGGAAGTAAAATTGCCTTTGTTGGTCAAAATGGTCAAGGAAAATCTACTTTTATTAAGGCTATTGTTAATGAATTTGAATATGATGGAACTATTAAATTAGGACATAATGTTCAATTGGGGTATTTTGCGCAAAACCAAGCTGAATATTTAGATGGTGAAATTACATTGTTAAGAACGATGGAAGACGCTGCTACAGATACCAATCGTTCGAAAGTACGTGATATGTTGGGTTCTTTTTTATTCCGTGGAGATGATGTAGACAAGAAAGTAAAAGTACTTTCTGGAGGAGAGCGAAACCGTTTGGCTTTGTGTAAATTGTTGTTGCAACCAATCAATGTGTTGTTGATGGATGAGCCAACGAATCACTTGGATATCAAATCTAAAAATGTCTTAAAAGCTGCTTTGCAAAAGTTTGGAGGAACATTATTATTGGTTTCTCACGACAGGGATTTTCTTCAAGGAATGTCAAATCTTGTTTATGAATTTAAAGATCAAAAAATCAAGCAATATTTAGGTGATATCAACTTTTTCCTAGAACAACGCAATTTGGAAAATATGCGTGAAGTGGAGAAAAAGGATATTATAAAAGCGGCCGCTCCAAAAGAAAGTAATAAGGTTTCTTATGAAGATCAGAAAAAGGGTAAAGCTTTACAAAATAAACTGAGTAAAGTAGAAAGTCAAATCAAGCAATTGGAAAGAGATATTCAACACGATGATAAAATGTTGGCTTCCAATTATGATAAACATATTGAAGACGCTTCTTTTTTTAGTGCTTATAATAAAAAGAAAACAGAATTAGATAAACTGCTTTTGGATTGGGAAGTTGTTCAAGAGGAAATAGAAAACGCTGGGCTATAAAATCAGTCCAATAGATTTAGAGTGCATAATAGCTTCACTACTATCTTTAAAATAACAAACAGAAACTTCAAGATTTTCTAAGTTCTTTAAGATTAATCTTGTGGTTTCTTTTTGATGTTTTCCTGTTTGTCGAATGTAGACTGCTTTTACGGTAACAGGAAATATTTTGCAAATCTGTTCGTATAAAATAGGATCGTGTTGTGAATCATCGCCCAATAATACATATTTAAGGTGTGGATAAAACTCTAAAACGTGTTTTATTTTTTCGAATTTATGATTGTGATTGCCTCTTCCACTCATGAAAAAATCAGCAAGGCCTGTTTTAATATCTTTTAATAAAATAACAGCCCTTGGCAGTTGATGAATTTTAGTAAATTTCACAATAAAACGATACAAATTCCACTCACTACTTGAAATATAAAAAAAAGCATTTTGTTCGTCTTTGTTGTTTCTTCCTGCCGAACTTAAGGCTTGATAATGGGGAACAACGTCTTTGAAAACTCTTCGGTTATTCACATTTTTGAATAATAAAATGTATAATTTTTTGAAGAAATTATGTGTGTGTGAAACTAAAAAAGTATCATCAATATCGGATATAATGCCAAGGTTTCCTTTGTGAGGCCTAATAAAACTGCCTGTTGAAGTGATGATTTGATCTTCGTGTTTGATGCTTACCTCATATTCCATCCATCCAAAATTAAATTCTTTTTCAAGTGGAATGCAAAATTTGAAATAACCATCATCTAAAGTTTTGGTATGAATTTCAGACTCGCCATATTGAAGATAAATATCAAAATTTTCAATTGTTTTTACTCGAAATAGATGAACAATAGAGGTGGCATTTTTGAAGCTTTTCTTTTGAAAATCATAATCATATTCTGTTTTAAAAACATGCCCCATTACAATCAATTCTTGTTCATTGGCATAACCTCGATATAATTGTAAAATTGGTTTCATTTATTGTGTACTTTTATAGAAGATGTAAATTAATTATTTTAATCGATTTTAAAGATAAAATTTTGAAAAAGAATATCATTTTCGTTGTGAATCCAATTTCGGGTGATTTAGATAAATCTGATTTATTGAATGCTGTAGAAGAATTTTCAGTTGTAAATAATTTTGGTTTAATAATTTATGAAACCGTTGGAGAAAAAGACGTCTTAGCCATACAATCGCTTTATGATGAATATAATCCAGAACGAATTGTCGTTGCTGGAGGAGATGGAACCATAAAATTGGTAGCCGAAGCTATGGAAAAACACGATGTTATTATCGGAATTTTGCCTGCTGGTTCTGCTAATGGATTGGCAGTAGATTTGAATTTGCCCACAACACTTGAAGAAAATTTGAAGGTTGCTTTTTTACATCACTATATTGAAATGGATATGATATGCATTAATGGTAAAAAGTGCATTCATTTGAGTGATATTGGCATTAATGCTGATTTGGTTAAGAATTATGAAGAAAGTGATACTCGTGGTTTTTGGGGTTATGCTATGCAGGCTTACACTACTTTAAAAGATTCAGAAGAGCCTTTTTTAGCTTCTGTAACCGCCAATAATCAAACGGTAGAACATACCGCCAGAATGATTGTCATTGCTAATTCTCAAAAGTATGGAACTGGAGTTACGATCAATCCTAATGGAAGTATGAATGATGGGAAATTTGAATTGATTATTTTAAAAAGTCTTGATTTGGTATTATTAGGGATGATTATTACTGGAAATATGCCAATCGATTCTGATGATATTGTAATTATTTCAACAGAAAAAGCATTTGTAAAAACAGATCGTCCAGTTAATTTTCAAATTGATGGTGAATATTGCGGTGCTCAAAATGAATTAGAAATTCATATTTTGCATAAACAAATGAAAACTGCAATTCCATAGATTAGTATTATTTAAATGGATTTCGTTCTTGCCAAACCACTTTTGGTTCCAAATAATTAAAGGCTTTTTCAAAAACAAGATCGGCTACAGAGTTGGTATGTTGTGCAAATCCAAACATTTCTTTGGGCTTTGCACCAATAGAACTCTTTATTTCTAAGGCTGTTCTGGCAAAAACTATTTCCTTAAATCCTTTGTTAATAGAGTATGCTACCATGTCGTAAAGCATATTCAAATACAGCATTTTTTCGCGTTGAATACTTTCGTCATATCCTAAAAAATAAGTGTCCATTACGTTTCCGTTTTTAATTAAGGTATTAAACCCAATTAATTTATTGTCGATAAAGTATCCGTAAAAAAGAAATTTGTCTTTTAGTAATTCTTTAAAAGTTCGGAAGTGATTTTTGGCTAGAAAAAAAGTGTTGAAATAAGCATTTTGGGCAACATGATGGTATAACTCATAAATAGTTTCTTCATGCTTAATAATATCTTCTAAATGCATTTTTCGTTTTTCAATACTGTCGGCTTTTTTTCGAGCGCGTTTGTATTGGTCACGGTATTTTTTTAATAAAGCATCAATATAATCTTGTTCCGATTTCCATTGATTTGGAATCTCAAATACCATGTTGGGTTGTGTGCAAAAGCGAAAGTGATTTTGAAATCCTGCACTTTCGAAATTAGTTATTTCTTCTATAGAAAAGTCTTTAAAAGTAGTAATATGTATTTTAGTTCCTTTCTTTTTAAAAATAACTTTTAATTTTTCGGAAGCTTTTTTTAAAGTTTTCAGAGCTTGAATAGTGTCGATTTTGTCAGAAAAAACAAAAGCATTTTGCCCAGTGAGCATATTGTTTCCTATAATTAAAATATGTGAAGTGAAGTTTTTAAAAACGCTGTTTCGAATAGCAGTTTTTACACATTTATCCCGATCTCCAAAAGATTCCATTTTGTTTAAATTCAAAAATTGTGAAAGCGCAATTCCAACTAATTCTTCTCCTTGGAATAATCCGATAAAATGACACGTCATATTTACGGGTGCCGATTGCTCTAATACTTGGAGATATTCTCTAGTTAGAAAGATATTATTGCCAGAAGAAATGGAATTCCATTCGATAGGCAATGATGAAGTATTATCGTAGATTTTGAAAGAATAGTTAGTATCCAATTTTGAAAGACATATTTGTTCAAAATTAGATAATATTTATAACACCCCATTTGGTTTAAGTAATAATTATGAAAAAATCGGTTATAAATTATGTCAAAGATTAATTCCTTCTTTTGATTTTAGGCAAATCCACAATCAGTTCCTATTATATATGCTGAAAAGGTAATACCTGGCAACAACTTAAATATTTTTCAATTTTTTTCTTATAAATAATTCATTATTAACATTTGTTTATAAAGGAAAAAGTGTGAATGTTATAACTTTAAATAAAATAAATGTAACTACTTCTTTTTCATAAAGTTGAACTTTATAATTCCTTAAATTATTACAAAAAGGGGAATTGATCTTTAGTGAATATGAAAAAATAAAAAATAAAATTGACATGAAAAACATCCATTTATTTTCGACAAACAAAAATCTTAAAGTGATTACTGATAATAGATTAGGCTTTCAAAAAAGTCAAATAAAGTTGCGTGAAATTTTATTTGTTACCACTTTTCCGCCAAGAGAATGTGGAATTGCAACCTATTCACAAGATTTAATTTTGGCTTTAAATAATAAATTTAAAAAATCTTTTGCTATAAAAATTGCTGCTTTAGAAAATCAAAATGAAAAGCATACTTATAATGAGGATATATACGCAGTTTTGGAAACAGATAATCCAAATTCTTATACAGAATTAGCTAAAAAATGTAATGAAAATAAAGCTATTGATATAGTTCTAATTCAGCATGAATTTGGTTTGTTTAGAGGAAATGAAGAGGATTTTATATCATTTTTAAAAGCGATTAATAAACCTATAATCGTTGCTTTTCATACTGTTTTGCCTCGTCCTGACGAGAAATTTAAAAAACATGTTCAAGAAATTAACACAATTGTTGATGCCTTCATTGTAATGACCCATAATTCTGCAAAAATATTAGAAACTGATTATGGAGTTTTACAGGAAAAAACAACTGTAATTCCGCATGGAACGCATTTGGTAAAACATTCAAATAAAGAAGTTCTTAAAGAAAAATATAATTTATCTGGGCGAAAAATTATTTCAACTTTTGGATTATTAAGTTCTGGAAAATCTATCGAAACCACTATAGATGCTTTACAAAGTATTGTCAAAAAAGAGCCAGATGTATTGTTTCTTATCCTTGGAAAAACACATCCAACTGTTGTAAAACACGAAGGAGAAAAATATAGAGATTTCCTGAAAGACAGAATAAAACAATTAGAGTTGCAAAATAATGTAAAATTCGTTGATGAATATTTACCATTAAATTCATTATTAGAATATTTACAATTAACTGATGTTTATCTTTTTACTTCAAAAGATAGAAATCAGGCAGTAAGTGGCACTTTTTCGTATGCGATAGCCTCTGGTTGTCCTATTATTTCGACACCAATTCCGCACGCTGTCGAAGTATTAAAAAATGGAACTGGAATTATTGTAGATTTTGAAAACCCACAACAATTAGCTGATAACGTTATTAATTTATTGGGAGATGAACAATTGCGAAGAAATATTGCTTTAAATGGTATTCATAAATTAGCACCAACTGTCTGGGAAAACTCAGCAATTGCTCATGCTACATTGTTTAAAAAATCTGCTGGTAAAAAAATGTCTTTACATTATAAAACGCCTAAAATCAATCTCTATCATTTAAAACAATTGACAACGGAATTTGGAATGATTCAGTTCTCAATAATCAATGAACCAGATTTAAAATCAGGGTATACTTTAGATGATAATGCACGAGCGTTAGTAGCAATGTGCCAGCATTTTGAATTAACAAAAAGCAATGAAGATTTAGAATACATTAAACGTTATTTTACTTTTATAAAATTCTGTTTTCAACCTGATGGTAGTTTTTTAAATTATGTAGATGAAAAAAATAAAAAATTCACGGAGCAAAACAGCGAAAACCTTGCCGATGCAAACGGAAGAGCTATTTGGGCTTTAGGATATTTAATTTCTATAGGAAATATTTTGCCTTCAGAACTAAAGGAAGATGCAATATCATTAATGCAAAATGCTTTGTCTAAAGTGACTGAGATTCATTCTACCCGGGCAATGGCTTTTATTATTAAAGGTATTTATTATAGTAATTTGAAAAATAAATCTATTCAAAATATAGCTTTAATTGAGCATTTGGCTAATAGATTGGTTCAAATGTATAAACATGAAAACAAAGAAAACTGGCAGTGGTTTGAGAGTTATCTAACCTATGCCAACAGTATTTTGCCTGAAGCGATGTTGTGTGCTTATTTAGCAACAGGAAAAAATACGTATAAAGAGATCGCTAAGAAAACTTTTGACTTTTTATTGTCAAAAATTTATAATGAGGATAGAATTAGAGTGATTTCAAATAAAGGTTGGTTAAAAATTGGTGAAGAGATGGATTATGAAAAAGTGGGCGGTGAGCAACCTATTGATGTAGCTTATACTATTCTTGCCCTTGGAAAGTTTTATGATGCTTTTGAAGAAGAAGATTATTTGAAAAAAATGGAAATTGGTTTCAGTTGGTTTTTAGGAAATAATCATTTGAACCAAATTATTTATAATCCTTGTACGGGAGGTTGTTATGATGGGTTAGAAGAAGATTATATCAACTTGAATCAAGGTGCCGAATCAACAGTTAGTTATTTAATGGCAAGATTTACTGTCGAAAAGTACTTGTCCAAAAGAAGCAAAACCAATGTTGAAAAACGAATGCTTTCGAGCAAGAAAAAAGAAAACGATTTTTACCCTCTGCAAACTGGAGTTAAAATGCCATTACGAATAGGTATCTGAAACAGTAAATTATATAACTTTTGCAGAAAGTCTTATAATGATTTAATCTACAGTTTTTTACAATTTTACATATAGAAAAATTAATAATTTATTACAAAATAATCGATGTTGTTTAGTCAAGAGAAGAAGTCTATCACCAAAAAATAATTTTTTGGTCCTAACAAACGACATTGATGATTTCTAAAATAATAAACTAAAATAGTATGATACCAAAAATTGGAATTACCGAGGATCATTTGAAAAAAGCAAATAGCTTACTTTCTGTTGTTTTATCTGATGAAATGACGCTTTATGTCAAAACAAGAAAATTTCATTGGAACGTGACAGGTGAAAGTTTTATGGAACTTCATAAATTATTTGAAGATCAATATACCGCATTAGAAGCTATTATTGATGAAGTTGCAGAGCGCATAGGTAAGTTAGGAGGCAAAACAATTGGAACAATGGACGAGTTTACAAAGCTTTCCAGAGTTAAAGAAAATCCAGGAAAATACCCTGTACAAAAGAGTATGATTTCTGAATTGCTTGAAGACCACGAAATTTTAATAAGCGAATTGCGAAAAGATATAGATAAGTCTGCCGATGAAAACCATGATGCAGGAACAGCAGATTTGCTTACGAAAGTATTACAGCAACACGAAAGTACTGCTTGGATTTTGAGAAGGTATCTGGCATAATCGATATTGATAATTGGGTTATTATTGAGTCGAGTATTAAAGGCTGTTTTTTTAAGACAGCCTTTTTTGTGTTTAAAAATTAGTTTAATATAATGTTTAAAAACTAATATTTTAGGTGTGAATAGTATAAAATATAGTCAAAGTTCTATAATGCTTTCTTAGGGTAATGAATATACTTTTATAGTAGAAATTAAGTGTATTGTGATTTAATTAAATGTTGTAAAAACTATACTATTTTGACTATTTATATAAAAAATATTTTTGAAGAAGCTGGGAATATTTCTGTTTTTGCTTTCAGGTTTTTTAAAGAACTTTTTAGACCTGTTTTTCAATTTAGAGAATTTACCAGACAATGTTTTGCCGTTGGATTCAGAACGCTACCATTAATAACAATTACAGGGTTTATAATGGGTTTGGTGCTAACGATTCAATCACGGCCAACATTGCTAAAGTTTGGTGCTGAATCTTGGTTGCCAAGTATGGTGTCGTTATCTTTAATTAGAGAAATCGCTCCAGTAATAACGGCTTTAATTTGTGCGGGAAAAATTGCCTCTGGAATTGGTGCTGAATTAGGTGCCATGAAAGTGACGGAACAAATAGATGCTATGGAAGTTTCGGCAATAAATCCATTTAAATATTTAGTTGTTACTCGAATTTTGGCCACAACGCTTATGGTGCCCCTTTTGGTAATTTATGCTGATTTTATTGGTATTGTTGGGGGTTATGTTGGTTACAATATTCATGGAAAGATAACGCTATACCGTTATTTTTCTGATATGATCGAACATGTCGAATACATTGATTTAATACCTGCTTTTATCAAAACATTTGTCTTTGGTTATTTTATTGGTTTAATAGGTTGTTACAAAGGTTTTAACGCATCGAATGGAACTGCTAGTGTGGGAGTTGCCTCAAATGAAGCTGTTGTTTTGGCTTCACTTTCCATCTTTATTATAGATATGCTGGCTGTTCAGATAACCGATTTATTTTTATAAAATTATGAAAACGCAAAAACCTATTATCGAAATCAAGAATTTGCATAAAACCTTTGGAAAAAATAAAATTCTGCAAGGAGTCAATCTTGTCGTAAATAAAGGAGAAGATTTAGTGGTACTTGGCAGATCTGGTTCTGGAAAATCGGTTACAATTAAATGTTTAGTTGGTTTGGTAAAAGCAGATAAAGGAAATATAGAAATTTTTGGTACAGATATCACTGGATTAGACAATGATGAGCTTAATGAAATTCGAGTTAGAATCGGATTTATGTTTCAAAATGGGGCATTGTATGATTCTATGTCTATTAGACAAAATTTAGCCTTTACATTAAAACATCACAGCCGCTATTTGTCGGAATCAGAAATAGAAAGTAAAATTATTGAGGCACTTGATAGTGTAGGTTTGAAAGAATCTATTAATAAAATGCCATCTGAATTATCTGGAGGAATGCAAAAAAGAATTGCATTGGCCAGAGCATTAATTGTAAAACCCGAAATTATTTTATACGATGAGCCGACCTCAGGTTTAGATACAATTACTTCAAGGGAAATTAGTGAATTAATATTGTCTGTTCAAAAAAAATACAAAACCAGCTCTATAATAATTACTCATGATATGGCTTGTGCAAAAATGACAGGGAATAGAATTTTGATTTTGAAAGAGGGAGTTATTACTGCCGAAGGAACTTATGATGAATTAGAAAAAAGTAAAGATGAATGGGTACGTTCCTTTTTTAATTAATTAAAACTTGTATTATGAATAAAGAAACCGAATCAAATTGGAAATTAGGAATGTTCATTATGGGAGGATTAGTATTATTTATCCTCGCTGTCTATTTTATTGGAAAACAACAAAATTTATTTGGAGCTAACATTCAATTAAAAGCAAAATTTAAAACTGTTAGTGGCTTGAAAGTAGGAAATAATGTGAGGTTTTCTGGGATAAATATTGGTACTGTTAATGAAATTGAAATCGTAAATGATTCTACAGTAGTTGTGGTTATGATCTTGCAAAAAGAAGTGCAAAAATATATAAAAACAGATGCGAAGGCCAGTATTGGTTCGGATGGATTGGTGGGGGATAAAATCTTAACTATTTCGCCAGGAACTTCTTCTAATAAAATTATTAAGGATGATGCCTTTATTTCTTCAAAAAATCCATTAGAGATGGAGGATTTGATGAAAAGTGTCAAAAAAAGTGTCGATAATGCAGAGATAATTACAACTCAATTAGCGCTTTTCTCTTATAATATGAATCATGGAAATGGAGCTCTGGCTAAGTTGATGAACGACAAAGAATTTGCAACAAAATTAGACGCCACAATGTCTAATCTTCAAACAGGTTCAAAAGGACTTAGCGAAAATATGGAAGCTGCCAAACATAATATTTTATTAAAAGGCTATTTCAATAAAAAACAAAAAGCTGCTGAAGAAAAAAAGAAAGAGGAACTAAAAAAGCAAAAAGAAATACAGGAAGAGAAATCTAAAAAAAAGGACTCCATAGCTAATTCCAAAAAATAAATTTTCTTATTTAAAATATACCAAATGGGAATCCTGTAATTTGTTTTAAAAGTTATATAAGTTTTTTATACTTAAAAGGCTACATCTTTGTAATGTATTAAAGCTGGATTAAAACTTCAGCCATAAAAATTATTATAACTTTCTAAATTAACTAAAAATGAAAAAATTAGTCTTTATCCCCGTATTTGCATTGTTTACTGTTTCAACAATGTTTATAAGCTGTAAACCGACTCCTAAAGAGGAAGCGGCTCAAGAAAATGTAGAAGAAGCTAAAGAAGATTTGGCAGAAGCTAAGCAACAAGCAAATGAAGAAGAATGGCAAAATTTCAAAAATGAAATGAATGCTGTTATCGAAAAAAATGATGCTCGTATTGCTGAATTAAAACAAAACATAAAAAATACTGGAAAATCAGCTGATATAGAATATCAAAAAAAAATAGACACTTTGAACGAAAGAAATGAAAAGCTTAAAGTGAAAATGAGAGACTATAAAAATGATGCTAATTCTGATTGGCAATCTTTTAAAAGAGAATTCAATCATGATATGGAAGGATTAGGAGATGCGTTAAACAATATTACAGTTAATAATAAAAAATAATCTTAAAAAAATAGAAATCATGAGTAATTTACTTTATACCGTAGCAGTTATTTTAGTTATTTTTTGGGCAATTGGATTCTTTGCTTATAGCGCAGGATCAATCATTCATATTCTTCTTGTTATAGCACTTATTGCTGTTATATTAAGACTTATCCAAGGTAAAAGCGTTTAATTATTAAAAAAAAACAGAAATTATGAGCACAGGAAAATTAGTAGTAGGGATATTAGGCGCTGTTGCAGCGGGAGCAGTAATGGGAATTTTATTTGCACCAGATAGTGGTAAAAACACAAAGAAAAAATTTCTAAATAAAAGCAAAGACTTAGTTGGAGAAGTAAAAGGAAAATTTGAAAATTTGTATAAAGACATTTCAAATAATCACGAAGACCTTTTAAAGAAGTCTAAAAAATTTGCAGCAAATGTGAAGTGAAATAATAAATCATTTCAATAGTTAAAAACAAAAGGACAAAGAATCTACGATTCTTTGTCCTTTTGTTTTTTATAAAACTTACAAACGATAAAAATAAAAAGTGCAATGATTTTAAAAATTATTGCACTTTTTTATTTATGCCATTCGATCTGGTTTATGGTAAATCTTTCTTTAAAACCGAAGGGCAATTATTTGTTTAAAGTCAATCTTAATCTCAAATTAAAATAAATAACAACATAGGATTTTAAATTAGTGTATAATTCACGTTTAATTAAATGAATTTTATGGTTCTTGAACTGTTTTTTATTTAATCAAATATGTTTTTAATTATTGTATCAATTATTTATATCTAATTTATTTATTCAATATTTTTTTTTATCCTAATTAATCATTTTTTTGATAAAAGTAGCCCGTGTTTTCGGGGGTTTTAAATTTTAATTTACTTTTGTCTATAGAAATAGTATAGTTTAAAAACGATATAAATCATAATACAAATATTATGAAAACAGTCAAAAACATCTCTTTTTTGATTACACAAAGATCTTTTCATTCGAAACTTTTAATCAAATAGGTTTTTGCTACTGTTAGAGCTTTTCAATTTAAAATGTAAAAATAAAATAGAAATAAAAATGAAAAAACAAATGTGTTGTAGTTAAAAAAAAACCATTTCTGCGGCAACAGAAATGGCGAAGTTTAAAAAAAGAATGTTCATCTCACAAAGGATAGAAAGTTGATAAATCAGCCTTCGGACTCCTTATTTATTAAACCCAAACAAAGTAATGAAATCATTATTACAATTCCCCAGCCTTTCGAAACTTATTTTCGCAATTTTAATAGCTTTAATATTCCAAAGCTGTGCTGAAGAGCAGATAAAAGAAAATACAGATAACACCCCTAATATAACTCAATATTTAAGAGAAAATCCTGAGTATTCTATGTTCTTGGAGATTCTAGAGATTACCAACTATGCTTCATTTATGAATACCTATGGTACTTATACTTTGTTTCTTCCAACTAATGATGCGCTGAAACAATATTTGAAAGACGTAGGTGCCACTTCATTAAAGGATGTGCCATTAGTTGATTTACAAAATATTGCTAAACTACATATTTTGGATAAGAAAGTAAATACAAGTTCCTTTACTGATGGAAAGATAGCGACACCAAGTATGTATGGCCAATATCTAACAACTGGCGCTACTAACATCAATGAAGTTTCCAGTATAACAATTAATAAAACATCCAGAATCGTTACTTCCAATGTAGAAGTCGGGAACGGAATTATTCAGGTTATCGATAAAGTACTTCGTGTTGCCAATAAGACATTAGCACAGACGATTGAAGCGGATCCAAATCTTTCTTTGTTTACCGAAGTTTTAAAAGCTACTGGTTGGTATGAAAAATTAAATCAGCCACTTACTTATGATGCTAATAAAGTAGCTAGTTATTTGACTGTATTGGCACAAACTAATGATGTGTTTGAAAAGGCTACATGGAAAACGCCAAATGGCAACTTGATTAAATTAAACACTTTGGATAATTTAAAACTAAGATACAGTCAATTGAATGATCCTAAAAATGAAGCTGATAGTTTGAATTTGTTTGTACAATATCGTTTATTGCCTCAATTAAGCTACTTAGCTGATTTTGCAACAACACCAGTTTTTGTAACCAAAGCCCCTCTTGAAGTGATTGCTTCCAAATTAGAGAAGGATGTTATCTATTTGAACCGTGATGTTTATAATGGTGTATTTGAAGAAGGCGTTGCTATAATAAGAGAAAGTAGCGATGTTACTGCTTCTAATGGAGTATTACATTATGTGAATGAAAACTTCTTTATTAAAAAACGTTCTGCAAGTCCGGTTTATTTTGATTTATGTGATCAAAGGGAAATGGCTGCTGATGTGGCGAATTACAGGAAAAGTTCAGGACTTTCTTTTGCACTTGCAAATGGAGCATTTAGTGAGATAACTTGGGTTGGAAATGGAACATTAACCTGGAATAATTACAATGGAGCAGTTAATGGGGATCTTTTAAGTATTTTTCGTTTTCGCCGCAGTCTTAACGGTAATAATGATATTGAATTTAAAACTCCGGTACTTATTAAAGGGCGCTATAAAATATGGGTTTCCTACCGTTCAGGGGACAAAGCTTCACCTCTAACAAAAGTGTTTTTTGATGGTGAGCAAACCTCTAGAATTATCAATCAGAAAGAAACTGTAAATGATCCAAGTATTCCCTTAACTGCTATTAATGACAGAGTGTATGAGTCGCAAGGCTACAAACGTTACCTCTTTCCATTTGATAAAACAGATAATGTTCTTTCTCGATTGGTGGGTATTGTAGAAGTAACCACAACAGGAAGACATTTAATTAAATTTACCGCAGATGTTCCTAATGGTGGTGGTGGACAAGATGCAGACAGGTTTGATATGGTAGAATTCCGTCCAGTAGACATGGATCAACTATGGCCAAAATTTAGAAGAGGTGTTCCAGTTGCTGGTAAAAGTTATTTAGTTCAAAGAAATGAAGCCACGAAAGGCGATAACAGCAATAGTGGTTATTAAAATTATAGAATTAATAAATTGAAAATGAGTTTGTTAAATATGTAAAACAATCTGATTCTGACTCACTCTCTTTTGTTTCATAACTTCGATATTGTTCTTGTAGGGAGTGGGTTGGATGGGATTAAATAAGAAACCTTTTAGAGGTTCATGTAATTTGTATGGTGTTAAATATTTGTTTTTTAATTAGTTATATTTATTGTTTTTGGTTACTTTAGTTCTATTCTTCAACATATTGTACAATAGGATTCACTTTAAAAAAATAAGTAATGAAAACATTTACAGCAGAATCAGTTAGTCCTTTTTTGGAAACTTTAAAGGATTGGCATTTTAAAGAAAATGCAATTGAAAAAGATTTCAAATTTAAAAACTTTACTCAAGCACTTGGTTTTATTGTTCAAGTTGGAGTTTTGGCCGAAAGAATGAATCATCATCCGGAACTTTTTAATGTATATAACAAAGTTAATATCCGATTGAATACACATGATTCAGGTGGGGTTACAACAAAAGATATTGAATTGGCCCAACAGATTGAAAATTTATTTTAAGTAAAAAGCCTTATTTCTAGAAAATGTAGAAATAAGGCTTTTTCTATATATGCTGATTAAAGCCAGCCACAAATCAAAGATCCAATTATGGTTAAGGTTAGTAGCCAATACCCGGCATGAATAAAAATATATTTCCAAGATTTTCTTTCGAATAATCCATTTATTGCAATAATTGGAAACGCAAAAAACAATCCAGATATAAATCCATGTAAAGCACCATGTTTGAAGGTTCTGTATGCGGTACCGTAATCTTTCATAAAAGCTTGGAAAGAGGGTAGCGCTTCATTAATTTTCATTGGCCCGCCGATCATTCCCACTGCACCATTTTGGTGAATTGTTAAGGCCATTTCTACCGTTACAATAAAAATAGAGAAAATATAAGTAAGACCAAATATTTTCAGCATATTTCCTTTTCTGAGTTCCTCTTGAGTGAGTCCAGTTTCTTTCATCCAAATACTTCCAAATACTTTTGGATTGTACCAAATAAATCCAACAATCAATGTTACTAATGCGCTTACAAAAATTGCAATCCAATTCATTTCCATAATTTAGGTTTTAAGGTTATAATAGTCTCAAATATAATTATTTTTTTTGACAGGTTGTTAAATTTTGAATAATTATAAGATAATAGCTATATTTTTGTTCAAAAAGTGTAGTTTGTCGACTAAATTTGCATTTAATTGTCATTAGTCGTTATTTTGCTACGTTGAAATTTAATAATTTGGTCTCATGAAAAATTGTATAACATTATTTTTAACTGTTTTTTTTTCCGTTTCATTACTGGCAAATGTCTCTAGTAGCGAAAAAAGTATTTTGATGAAATTATATCAAAATACAAATGGTAGTCAATGGGTTATAAAATGGGATTTGAATACTCCAATTGAAACTTGGCATGGTATTACAATAGCCAATGGAAAAATTGTTGGTATTAATTTATCTAATAATAATTTGGTAGGTACTTTACCTGTAGAAATTACAAATTTTAAAGATTTAACAGTATTAAATTTATTTAAAAATGAAATTTCTGGAACAATATCTGAAAACATTGGAAACTTAAAAAAATTACAAGAATTAAATTTATCGTTTAACAAACTGACTGGTTCTATACCAAATTCTATTTGTAAAATAGAACATTTAAAATCATTAAAGATTTTTATGAATAAGCTTTCTGGTCAATTACCAAGTAAGATTGGGGATTTAAAGGAGTTGGAAGAATTATCTTTATTCAATAATCAGTTAACAGGTGAATTTCCAGCATCGTTATATGAATTGAAAAAGTTAAAAGTACTAGCGTTGAGTAGCAATCAATTTTCAGGAAATATTAGCAATAATGTTGAAAATTTAGTTTCATTAACAAATTTAAGTTTATTTGATAATAAAATGAGTGGAGAAATACCTTTTGCCCTTGTTAAGTTACAAAACTTAGATAATATAAATTTAGCTTATAATACATTTTCGGGATCAGTTCCAAATGTATTGGCTAAAAAGGAAGGCTTTAGTCTTATGATGAGAAACGAATCTGGTGTAGCTTTTAAAATGAAAGTCACCGATTCTGCTAAAGGGATTTTGGCAGCAGATGAATAAATTAGGATAACAAAATTAGGTATAGTTTGTTTTGTTTTAAGTGCAATGATTTTGAAGAAAATCATTGCACTTTTTTTATTTGTTGCATGTGATCAGGTGTGTTAATTCTTCTTTCTAATACCTGAGTCTTATTGATATGATCAAACAAGTTTGCTCTACATTGATACTTGGATCATCTGTATAATGTCATGAATTTTTTTGTTGATCTGTATTTTAACTCTATGTTAAATACCTGTCTTTTTGGAAAATGGAGA
The DNA here is from genome assembly GCF_052683105.1 of Flavobacterium sp. WC2509. Taxonomy (NCBI): domain Bacteria; kingdom Pseudomonadati; phylum Bacteroidota; class Flavobacteriia; order Flavobacteriales; family Flavobacteriaceae; genus Flavobacterium; species Flavobacterium sp. WC2509. The sequence goes on from NZ_JBQZFG010000001.1 coordinate 3,015,310, forward strand.
ATAAAAGTGATTTTGGATGCAATTTCGCGATTAAACTAAAGGCAATATGATACTTCTTCTTAATTCCTATTAATTAAAGTCAAACTCTATTTTAAATTAAAAAATAATTACAAATAGGGATTTAAAATTGTATATAAATCTTAGCTTATGTTAAAATGGGATTTGCACTTCTTTTTTATATTAAAATAAACTTTAATTTAAATAATTGATATTCAGTATTTTGTGTTTTATTTAAAAAAGTATATTTCATTTTATTATTCTGATTAACATTTTTTTAATAAAAAGTTATAATATTTTTTGGTGGTTTAAAACTTTAACTTAATTTTGTCTATAGAAATAGTAGAGTTTAAAAATAATAAACCTTAATGCCAATATTTTGAAAACAATCAAAAACATCTCTTTTTTGATCATGCAAGGATCCTTTTCATTTGACATACTTAGTCGAATTTGTTGTTACTGTTAGAACTTTTCAATTTATACTCATTTACATTTCGAAATAATCACTTCAAAATAATTCATATGAATTATTTTGAATGTTTGTGATATTTCTTTCTGATAAAAAATCAATTTAAATAGTAATAATTAAAAAAAATAAAATGAAAAAAACAAATGTGTTGTAGTTAAAAAAGCCATTTCTGCGGCAACAGAAATGGCGAAGTTTAAAAAAAGAATGTTCATCTCAAAAAGGATAGAAAGTTGATAAATCAGCCTTCGGACTCCTTGTTTATTAAACCAAAACAAAGTAATGAAAAAAATAATATACAATTTTTTATGGCTCGGTATTTTTCTATTCTCATTTGTAATTCATGCGCAAGATACGAAGCCCATTATTCAATCTAGACTCGAAGGAAAAGTAATAGATCAAATTACAAACGAACCCATTATTGGAGCTTCTATAGTTATAAAAGGAACAACACATGGAGTTTCAACAGATTTGGACGGAAAATTTTATTTCCAAACCGGACAAAAATTTCCTTATATTTTAATTGTAAGCTATATAGGCTATAAGAAAAAAGAAGTACAAGTTGACGGAAGCCCTGTTTTTATTAAATTATCGCAGGATGTAAAAGAACTTAATGACGTTGTTATTGTGGGTTATGGTACACAAAAACGTCAAAACTTAATCGGATCCGTTTCTAAAGTAAATCCAGAAGAACTTAGAGTAATACCTGATGTTAGTTTTGATGCAAAATTGCAAGGAAAAGCAGCAGGTGTTCAGGTAAATACGAATACAGGGGTGCCAGGTTCTGATGTTTTTATCCGTGTAAGAGGAGCTACTTCTATTAATGCAGGTAATGATCCATTGTATGTTGTAGACGGGGTATTTATTAATAATGCTAGTTTGCAGAATATCGCACAGGACAGAGCAACCTCACCACTTGCCGATATTAATCCATCAGATATAGAAAGTATTGAAATTCTTAAAGATGCGAGTGCTATTGCCATTTATGGTTCAAGAGGGGCTAATGGAGTTATAATTGTAACTACAAAACGAGGGACTTTTGAACAAAAAACAAGAATTGAGTTCAATACTTCAGGAGGTTTTGCATGGGCTCCAAAAGATAAAATTTGGGAAACTACTACCGGACCAGAACATGCACTATTGGTAAATGAATATAATAAAAATATGGGTACTGCTCAGCCTTTCAGACCAGCTTCAGTAGTGATAAATGGAGTTCCAGGAAGAGGATTACCAGAAAATCAGCCTACTTACGATAGGATGGCTTATTTGAATCAGACAGCAGAATTACGCAATTATGATTTGGCTGTTCAGGGAGGGTCCAATACTACCCGATTCTATTTAGGAGGAGGTTATACTTTTCAGGAATCTATATGGAAACCAATGTCATTTGACAGAGCCAGTTTTAAATTTAATATAGATCACAAAATTAATAATAGTGTTTCTTTTAGTGTTAGTAATACTTTCTCAAAAAGTGAGAGAGATCAGGCCAGACCTGCTAATGGCGGAAATGGAACACTCTTGCAGGCATCATTGAATATTCCAACTTATCTGCCAATTTTTGCTCAGGATGGAACGCCTCTGAAATGGGTTAATTTTGATAATATTGATGTGTTAACCAGTACAGTTAATTTATGGTCAACGAGTTATCATTATATTGGAAACGCTTATTTAGATGTCAATTTTACCAAAAAGCTTAAATTTCGCTCTAGTTTTGGTTTAGATTATAATTTATACGATGAAAATGAATATTGGGATACAAGAACAATATTAGGAGCTGCGGGCGGTAGAGGATCTGAAAGTGTAACACAATCAACTACTGCTATTAATGAGCAGACGCTGAACTACAATACAGCATTTGGGGATCATAATTTAGGAATATTGATTGGTAATACCATACAAAATGTTGAACTTAAGAATGTTTCAGCAACAGGAACCAATTTTCCAAACAACAGCTACACACAAATATCTTCTGCAGCTACTCAAACTGCTTCTCAGTTTACGACTAATAGCGGATTATTATCCTTTTTTTCAAGAGTAAATTACAATTATAACAGGAAGTATTATCTTGAGGCTACAATAAGAGCTGATGGTTCATCAAGATTTGGAGAGAATAATAAGTGGGGTTATTTTCCTGCCATTGGTGCTGCATGGAGAATTAAAGAAGAAAGTTTCCTAAAAGATGTATCGCAGATTAGCAATTTGAAATACAAAATCAGCTATGGATTAACAGGTAATCAGACTGGAATTGCAGACTTTGCTTCACAAGGACTTTGGAATGGAGGATATGGTTATTCAGATAAAGTGGGCAGCAGTGAAGGACCAGGAACAGCTCCTTTGCAAATCGCCAATCCAGATTTAAAATGGGAAAAAACAGCTCAGTTTAGTACTGGTTTGGAATTAGGATTATTTAGCGACAGAATAAATTTGGAGTTTAATTATTATCAAAAATATACTTCTGATGTTTTACTGCAAATTGCTACTCCAGCAACAACCGGTTTTTCGTCTTACTTAACTAACTACGGTGAAATAAGTAATAAAGGTTTTGAATTAGGAATTAATACGGTGAATATTCAAAACAAAAATTTCACTTGGAAAACGGATTTTAATATCTCACAAAACATTAATAAAATCGAAAAAATTCCAGCAGATATTCCTTTTGCAGGAAGAGATTTGATTCGTTTACAACAAGGAAAACCACTTTATTCTTACTGGCTTTACAAACAATTGTATGTTGATCCTCAAACAGGTGATGCCGTTTTTGAAGATTACAACAAAGATGGAAAAATTACCGCAGATGACCGTCAGATTGTTGGAAATACATGGCCTAAATTCTTCGGAGGTTTTAATAATACTTTCCAATATAAAAATTTTGACTTAGGTGTATTTTTTACTTATTCCTATGGAAATGAAATTTGGAACCATAACAGAATGTTAGGAGAAACAGGAGGAACATTAGATGCCAACAGAGTTTTATTGGCAAGCCAATTGGATCGTTGGACTACTCCAGGCCAAATAACAGATACACCAAGATTAACTGCTGATAACTATTCCAGACAGGAAAACAGCCGCTTTTTGGAAGATGGTTCATTCATAAGATTACGTGCGCTTACAGTAGGATATACGCTGCCTAAAGAAGTTAGCAACAAGTTAAGAATCCAAAAATTCAGACTTTATTTTACAGGAAGCAACCTGCTGATGTTTACTAAATATACAGGTTCAGATCCAGAGTCAAATTTAGGGACGGGTAACATTCAAGGGTACGATTACGGAACACCACCACAGCCGCGTACTGTTCAGTTAGGTTTAAATCTAACTTTTTAATCACATTTTAATAATTACGAGATGAAAACTTTAAAACATACCATTTTAGCATTAATAACTATTTCTTTGTTTGCATCATGTAGTGATATATTGGAACCAGAACCATTAAATGCAGTTTCTGATGAAAATCCAATATTTGATAAAGGATCTAGCGAAACAGCATTAAGAGGGGTTTACAGACAATTGGCATCCAGCGGATATTATGGTGAAAATTATGTGACATTAGGTTATTTTCCTAGTGGAGATGTAAAAAACCTTACTACCGGAGGTGCGGCAAACCTTGTGAATGTAAACTTTAGAGCCGATGATCCGCTATTTAATACTTCATGGGTTGCTATTTATTCAACGATAAATCGAGCAAATCAAGTAATAGCCAAAGTTCCTAGTGTTCAGGATCCATTGCTGACTCCAGCTCTTAAAGCACAATATGTGGGCGAAGCAAAATTTATAAGAGCTTTGGCTTATTTCGATTTAGCGAGAGCCTGGGGGGGCGTGCAGATTATTTTAGAGCCAACTAATTCATTTGAGGACAGACAAAAAGTAAGCAGAAGTTCTTTAGCAGAAACGTATGCACAGGTTCTTAAAGATCTGGAAGAGGCGGAAGTATTATTGCCAGATGGAGTTAACAGAATAAGAGCTACCAAGAGAACCGTTTGGGCATTGAGAGCCAGACTGCATCTTTATAAAAAAGAATGGGCATTAGCAGAACAATATGCGACTAAATTAATTGATAAAACCGCAGATTATACTTTGCTTAAACCTTACAGTTCTTGGTTTGCTGGTAATGTTGTGGGTACAGCAGAATCTATTTTTGAATTAGAATACAGTGCTATCAATCCGAGTACAATCCGTGCACAAATGCAGCATCCAACACAAGGAGGAACCTATCGTTATGCGCCGAATGACAAATTTGTGCAGCTCTTAAATAATGCAGCTCTTTCTGGCGGAAGAAAAGCATTAATAGGAAGCGTAACTCAAGGAGGAACAACGCTTTGGTACGGTAATTTATATTACAGGCTTCCTGCTACAGATCCTGCTTACATTTTCAGAATTGCAGAAATGTACCTGATCAGAGCTGAAGCAAGAGCGCAATTGAATAATTTATCTGCAGCTACAGGAGCATTGAGTGATCTTAATAAAGTGAGAGACAGAGCTGAAATCGCGCCATCTACAGCAGTTACTAAAGACGAAATTTTATTAGCAATCGAAAATGAACGCAGAGTTGAATTTGCTTGGGAAGGTCATCGTTGGTTTGATTTAGTAAGAACAGGCAGAGCCAAAACGGTACTGGAAGCATTGGATCCAAATACAAAAGTGGCCGATTATGAATTGGTATTTCCTATTCCAATAGTTCAAACGCAGTTAGATCCCTTGCTGGCTCCAAATCCTTTTTACTAATCACTAGAATTTTATCATTTAAAATATAATAGTATGAGTTTTTTAAATATTTCAAATAATCCGTCTTCCGAATGGAAGAACTATGAAAAGATAGCCTTGCGCTTTTTTATTCTATATTTTGCTCTACAAATTTTGCCATTAGACTGGAAATTTTATCGCGAGCTGTTCTCTATCGATTGGCTGCATCTTAATTTCTATGATTTGTTTAATCTGACAAGATATACACCACAATTTTTTTCATTAACAGGCTATGCCAATTGGGGAGTTGTGTTGATTATTGCAGCTTTGGGAACATATGTATGGACAGCCACTGACCGTAAAGAAAGAGATTATGATACTTTATATTACTGGCTTCGTGTGGGATTACGGTATCGTTTGGCAATTGGAGTTATTGCTTATGGATTGATTAAATTATTCCCATTACAGATTCCTTATCCATCGCTTAGTAATCTGCATACAAACTATGGAGATTTTTACCCTTGGAAAATTTATTTTCATACCATAGGAATTACCCAAGTTTATGAGAGTTTTCTTGGTGCAGTAGAGGTATTGGCTGGATTGCTTTTGTTGTGCAGAAAAACAACCACTTTTGGTGCAGGACTTATTTTTGGATTCATCGGAAATGTTTTTGCAGCTAACATCGCTTATAATATTGGAGAAGATGTTTATAGTGCTTTCTTGTTATTAATTGCGTTATTTTTAGTGGTTTATGATTTACCTAGATTGAATAGTTTACTATTTTCAGGAAAGTACACTATTGCAAATAAATTCATTCCCAATTTTGGTAAGGACACACTTTATAAAACACGTTTTGCATTAAAAACTGCTGCTCTAGTTTTTGTAGTATTGTTAGGCTTGGAAACCTACGCAAACTACACAGGAGGATCTTATAAATATCCAGTAACTCCAGGATTGAAAGGAACTTATGGCTATTATAATGTACGTGAATTTAAGCTGAACAATAAGGTGATTCCATATTCTAACACCAATCCTGACAGATGGCAAAATGTAGTTTTTGAAAAATGGGCAACCCTTAGTATCAAAACCGCAAAACCAATTACAATTGATGCTTCGCCAACCGACGGATATCATGAAAACGACAAAGACAGAAACTACGAATCAGCAGGAGTGGGAGGCAGACGTTATTTTTCATATCAGACTGGTGGTACTAAGCATTCTCTTTTATTAGAAAATAAAAACAAGCATCATCAGGACGAAAAGTTTGTATTGAATTACACTCAGGTAAATGATTCTACGATTGTTCTAAAAGGAATAAATGAGAAAAAGGATTCTGTTTATGCTGTTTTGGATCGAATCAACAAAAAGTATTTGTTGTTTGAAGGACGTAGAAAACCGATAAAACTGTAGATGATAAATCCTTTAAATAATTAAGATTATGTCTCAATTAATTTCAAATATAGAAAACAATCCAGAGGGAATTCCGATTGATTTTACAAAGGTAGAATCAAATCCAGCAGTGGAGATTGATGAAACAAAACCATCAAAACGGGAATGGACGAATTCGGAGAAAATCATATTCCGAATAGCTTTTATTTTCTTTAGCATATTTTGTATTCCGTGGGATTTGGGTTTTTACCAATTCTTATATAATCTGGATTACGCTCATATAAGCTATGGAAACCTTACAGAAATTGTGGCTTTTTACAATCCGCAGTTTATCAATATATTTTCTGCAAGTGGTTTTTTTGGATTGGAGAGTTACGTCAATTTTCCTTTTGTTTTGATAGTCTCAATTATAGGAGGTTTGATCTGGACAGCCTTTGATAAAGGTAAAAAAGAATATCAGGTATTGTATTATTGGGTTCGGGTTTTTGCCAGATATCGTGTTGCTTATGCGGGAATTGCGTGGGGCTACAAAAAGCTTTTTATCATGCAAATGCCTTTTCCAAATGTAGGATTGGAGCATACTGATTTTATTGATTTTTTTGCCAAAAGATTGTATTGGGAATCACTAGGAATTGCTCCTTATTATGAAGTTTTTTTAGGCTTTGCAGAATTCCTTGCCGGGTTTCTTTTACTATTCAGAAAAACAATTCCGGTAGGAGCAGTTTTGGCCTTCGTCGTATTCGGAAATATTGCAATCGCCAATCACGCTTATGATATTGGAGAACAAGTTCCAAGTGCTGGTATGGCTATGATCGCCTTATTTGTGTTTTGGTATTATATACCCGGAATTTATAAATTGATCGTGAAGCAACAAGATGTTAAAATCGAAACTTTTTATCCTTCATTCCCGGTAAAATGGCAAAATTATGCCAGACTTACTGTAAAATATGGTTTCAATTTTGTTTTTGTGATTCTGTTTTTTGGTTTAGAGGTATATGCTTTTACGCACAATGATTTTTATAAAATTCCAAATACACCCGGCCTTGAAAATTCGAAAGGATATTATAATGTAACCGAGTTTAAATTGAATGGAAAAGTGGTACCGTATTCTCCTAATGATTCAATTCGTTGGCACGATGTCACTTTTGAAGACTGGTCTTCTTTAAGTTTTAAAGTAGTGAATAGACCACAGCAAATTGAAATGTTTGCAGCAGGAAGTTATCCTCGATTAGGAGAAGTGTATGATGGGAAATGGAGTTTTAACTGGGAAGGCGATGTTAGAAGATTTGGCAGTAATAAAAAACATAAACGCAATCCTGCCAAAAGAGATATAGGTATTAATTGGGAACTATCAGGCGTTGGAAACGAAAGAAAATGGTATCATTATAAAGCTGATACTATTAATCACATATTGCATTTGCAAAATAAGAATAAGGCCGACAAAAAGGAAAAACAGGTTTTGCATTACAGTAGACCTTCGGAATCGAGAATTATTTTGTGGGGTACCAATGAGTTCAAAGATTCTATTTATGTGGTTTTAGATAAAGACAATTCGGTATTACCGCTTCTTAAAGATGGCAGAAAACCAGTGCCGGAATTTCATTAAAAATAAAATAAGATTATGTCTGAAATAATTAAAAATATAAACGAAATATCGGATTCTGATAAGCAAAAAGATTCTTCTATTGATAAAGTTGAAGTTTCTCAAAAAGAAGAAATTCAGAACAATTCCGATAATCCAACCGAAGAAAATAAGGATTGGACCAATACTGAAAAAATTGCGTTCCGAATTGCATTTATCTTTTTCTTTCTACTGGTAGTTCCTTTGGATATTGATTTTTATACCAAATGGTTTACAACAGATTGGAGTCATTTGCACATTCGAAATATTGGTGAATTAAGCGGTTCCGGATTCAATCCGATTAAAATTGTAGAAAACAATAAAGGGGCTGGAGATATTGGTTCGATAGCCCAGTCGAATGTGAGTTTTCTAAAATTGAATGCCGAAAGCGGAACATTTGGTATCGCCAGTTACATCAATTGGGGGCTTGCGCTTTTAATTGGAATAGTCGGTGGTGCAATATGGACTCTTTTTGATAAAAAATCAAAGAATTACAGAGTACTATACTATTTTATTACTGTTGCAGTAAGCTATTCGATGCTGATAAAACTGAATGGACTTACTTTTGCAAAAGTGTTTCCAACGCAAATGCCAGAATTGGCTCTGACTCAACTCAATACTAATTACGGAGATTTTACAGCCCAGAAATTGTATTGGATTCAGCTGAGTTTTGTTCATAATTACGAAATTTTTGCAGGACTTGCGGAGCTTTTGATTATGACTTTGCTTTTTTTCAGGCAAACCCGTTTTTGGGGAGCGGCTTTAGCTTTTGCAATGATTGGCAATATTGCTTTTGTCAACCACGCTTATGATGGAGGAATTCATTTGGCAGCTTCATTTTATGTAATTGCAGGAGGTTTTGTGTTGTGGCGTTATTTACCGCAAATCTGGAATTTGATTGTAAATGAGAAAAGTACCTCTTTAAATGTGTATCAATTTCCATTCAAAGAAAAATGGCAAAGGTACTTACGCATTGGATTGAAAACCTTTGTTTTTGGTTTCTATTTTATTTTGAGTGGGTATTTGCATTGGTACAATTACAAACACGATTCGTATAAAGTTCCTTCAAGACCTGGATTAACTGATGCCAGAGGTTTGTATCAGGTTTCAGAATTCAAATTGAATAACAAACCATTAGCTTATTCGCCTGTGGATTCCTTGAGATGGCAAAATGTAACTTTCGAAAAATGGTCAACGATATCTTATTCAGTATTCAATACCTTTACTATTCATGGAGAAGCGGGGAGAGGAAAACAATTTAAAGATGTGGATAGAGCTTATGAATCGGCAGGAACTGGTGGAGGAAGACGTCATTTCTATTATGAAGAAGATACTATAAAAAAGGTTCTTACTTTGTTTAATAAAAATAAGGTATACAAAGAGGAAAGGCAAATTCTTCATTACGAAAGACCGACAAAAACCAGAATAATTCTTTCTGGAATCAATGAACATAAAGATTCCATTTATGTAGTATTGGATAAAAAAGACAGGAAATATCCTTTGTATGAAGGAAAACAAAGTGATATAAAATCATTTTAGAAATTTAAAAGCATGAGCAAAAAAGATTTTGACGCCATAGTAGTAGGTTCCGGACCTAATGGTTTGTCTGCGGCTATAACTTTACAGAAAGCAGGTCTCTCGGTATTGATTGTGGAAGCCAAACCCACTATTGGCGGTGGTATGCGTACTGCAGAATTGACTTTGCCAGGCTTTAAGCATGACATCTGTTCAGCTATTCATCCTATGGCAATGGGTTCGCCATTTTTTGCTAATCTGCCTTTACACGAACATGGATTAGAATTTGTTCATGCGCCATTGCCTGCTGCTCATCCCTTTGATAATGGCAATGCTGCTATTTTATCACGTTCTATTAAAGAAACGGCTAAGTCATTAGGCAAAGATGGACAGGCTTATTTGGATCTTATCCAACCTTTGGTAGAATCCTGGCCTAAGATTGTGGATGATACTTTAGGACCTTTGGGTATTCCAAAGCATCCTTTGCTGCTGGCTCAGTTTGGTTTAAAAGCGATGCAGCCAGCGAGCTGGATTGCCAAAAAATTTGAAACAGAAAAGGCAAAAGGCTTATGGGCAGGAATGACAGCGCATTCGATACAGCCTCTGACGAATTATTCTTCTGCGGCAATTGGGATGGTTTTATCAGCAGTCGGGCATTTGCATGGCTGGCCTATTCCAAAAGGAGGTTCACAATCTATTGCCGATGCGTTGGCTTCTTATTTTATTTCCCTTGGCGGAAAAATTGAAACTAACTTTTTGGTAAAATCGTTAGATCAATTGCCTTCTTCGGATGCAGTTTTGTTTGATGTTACGCCAAAACAATTGCTGCAAATAGCTGGAGAGAAATTTTCTCCTTTGTACAAATGGCAATTGGAACGCTATCGGTATGGAATGGGAGTTTTTAAAATTGACTGGGCTTTAGATGGTGCAATACCTTTTGCTGCGTCAGAATGCAATAAGGCAGCAACCGTTCATTTGGGTAATACCTTTAAAGAAATAGCTGCTGGAGAACAATTGGCATCATCAGGCGGACATCCTGAAAAACCTTTTGTACTACTGGCACAGCAAAGTCTATTTGATTCTACCAGAGCGCCTGAAGGTAAACATACCGCTTGGGCGTATTGCCATGTGCCAAACGGTTCGACAGTTGATATGACGGCTGCTATTGAAAATCAGGTAGAACGTTTTGCGCCTGGATTCAAAGATCAGATTCTGGCTAAAAACACAATGAATTCATCACAGATAGAAGCTTATAATCCGAATTATATTGGAGGAGATATTAATGGTGGTATCATTGATATTGGGCAATTATTTACTCGTCCTGCTCTGCGTGTTTCTCCTTATAGAACTTCGGCAAAAGGAATTTATATCTGTTCTTCTTCAACACCTCCGGGAGGCGGCGTTCACGGAATGTGCGGTTATCATGCCGCTAAAACAACTTTGGATGATATATTCAAAATCAAATTGTAATATTTGGTTCGAGTCTTTGGTTTCCAAATTCTTTTTAAAAAATATCAAAATAATATTTTAAATACTAAATAATATGAATCAAATAAATAGTAATATAATTCCACCTATAGAAGTAGGAATTATTAAAAAGGCGGTTAAAATTTCTTGGGCTAGTGATGATGGTGCTTTAGAAAAAAACGCTGTAAACAATAATATAAGATTTCATAAAGATTACAAAAAGAAGAAATAAAATGCAATTTTAATTGACTACCAATAGTATTCGTTAGAAATAGTATGACAGCATTATCATTAATGATAATGCTGTTTTTTTTATGTAAGAATTGGTTTTGGATTTGATAATTTTCAGGTATTACAAAAAAAAATATTCTCAGATTATTAAAAATATTGTATTCATATATTATTGATTTATAAGTATTTGAATATGAGTAAATTTTAAATTAACATTTTTTTTGTGAATAGTTATGATTTTTTTTGGTGGTTTGAAATTTTAACTTACTTTTGTCTATAGAAATAGTAGAGTTTAAAAAACTATAATAAATCTTAATACTAATATTTTGGAAACAATCAAAAATACCCCTTTTTTGATCACGCAAGGATCCTTTTTGTTCGACACTCTTAGTCGAATGTGTTGTTGCTGTTAGAGCTTTTCAATTTATAATCATTTACATTTCGAAATAATCCTCTTTAAAATAATTTATTATAACACATATAAATTATTTTGAGTGTTTGTGATATGACTTTCTGATAAAAAAATAATTTAAATAGTAATAATAAAAATAGAAATAAAATGAAAAAACAAATGTGTTGTTGTAGATAAAAAAAAGCCATTTCTGCGGCAACAGAAATGGCGAAGTTTAAAAAAAGAATGTTCATCTCAAAAAGGATAGAAAGTCGATAAATCAGCTTTCGGACTCCTTATTTATTAAACCAAAACAAAGTAATGAAAAAAATATTATATAATCTTTCGTGGCTTGGCATTTTTCTATTCTCTTTTGGAATTTATGCGCAAAAAACAACGCCATTAATTAATTCTAAATTAGACGGAACAGTAAAAGATGCAATAACCAACCAGCCACTTTCAGGAGTTTCAGTAAATATAAAAGGAACTACACACGGGGTTGTAACAGATTCAGAAGGAAAATTTTATTTCCAAACTGGACAAAGATTTCCTTATACTTTAATTGTGAGCTACATAGGTTATAAAAAAGCAGAAGTTATTGTTGATGGAAGTCCAGTAGTCATCAATTTAAAAGCAGACGTTCAGGAACTTAATGAATTAGTAGTAGTAGGGTATGGAACTCAAAAACGAAAAGACATTACAGGAGCAGTTTCCTCAGTTCCAAAAGCAAATCTAAATCAGGTCACTTCTTCTGCAGATAATTTATTAAGAGGTGCAGTGGCAGGGGTAGTTGTAACTCAAAGTTCAGGACGACCTGGGGCTACTTCTAGTGTTCGTATTAGAGGAGGAAACTCAATCACCGCTGGTAATGAACCGCTTTATGTTGTAGATGGAATATTAATTTATAATGATAATAATAATGGTACTGCGGGAGTATCTAATGCTGGAGCGGGTGTCAATGTATTATCAACAATTAGTCCTGGTGATATTGAATCTATTGAAGTTTTAAAAGATGCATCAGCGACAGCTATATATGGTTCACGTGGTGCTAATGGTGTAGTTATTATTACTACCAAAAAAGGTGTCAAAGGACAAGATCATATTTCGTATCAAGGATATATTGGATTCCAAGATGTTTCAAAAAAAATTGACTTATTAAATGCTAGCGAATGGGCTAGTTTGCGTAATGACGTTCAAGCAAGTATTGGTCAAGCACCTTCTTTTTCTGCAGCTCAAATAGAGGCACTAAAAACTTCAGGTGATTATGACTGGCAATCGGCAGCTTTTAGAACGGCTCAAGTTCAAAACCATCAATTGACATTTTCTGGTGGTGATGATCGTTCTAGATACGCTGTTTCAGCAGGTTATTTTGATCAGGAAGGAGTTGTAATTGGCTCTGATTTTAGACGAATTTCTCTTCGTTCTAATTATGAAAGAAACTATTCTCAAAATTTCAAATTTGGTGTGAATGTTAATTATAGTAATTCACTAACAAACGGTATTGGAACCAATAATGGTAACGGTGGTGGTAGACAACCAAATCCATTAGTTGTTGCTTTGTATCAACCTCCAGTTGTTCCTATCAGAAACGCTGACGGAAGTTATAATCTTACGAATAATCCTTATTCAACAGCTGTTAACGGTATTATTGGTAACCCAATTAATGATTTGGAAAACACAACCAATGAAACTAAAATTGACAGAATCCTGACTAGTTTGTTTGGTGAATACAAAATAAACAAAGAAATCACTGCTAAAGTAGCTGTTAGTGGAGATGTGATTAATACGAAACAAAATTATTATGCTCCATCTACAACTACACCAGGTGCTGGTACTAATGGAGTTGCTTCAGTTGGTAATAGATTAGTAGGTACTGTATTAAACGAAAATACGGTAAACTACAATACACATTTTGGTGAAGACCACAAGTTTTCAGCTTTGGCAGGATATACACTTCAATATACAAAAGGGGAAGTGGTAAATGCAGGATCAAATACTTTTGTAAATGATGCTAATACGTACAACGCTTTACAAGATGGTGTTGCAGTAAAACCTTATAGTGATGCTTTCGAAAGTATATTAAAATCGTGGTTAGCCAGAGTAAATTATTCTTATAAAGGAAAATATAATTTAACGGTTTCAGCACGTGCGGATGGTTCTTCTAGATTTGGTTCAGAATCACTTTGGGGGTATTTCCCATCAGCTGGTTTCTCTTGGAACATTACCGATGAAAATTTTGCTGAAGGTATCAAAAGTGTAGTAAGTGATGCTAAACTTAGGTTAAGTGCTGGTACAACTGGAAATCAGGAAATTGGAAATTATCTTTCTCTAGCTTCTATTGGTTCTGTTAATTATGCATTTGGAGGTACAGTATATACAGGATTGGCACCAACACGTTTGGCAAATCCAGATTTGAGATGGGAAAAAACAGATCAATATAATTTAGGTTTAGACTTATCGTTATTGGATAGAAAAATAAATTTTGTTTTTGATGTGTACTACAAGAAAACAAATGATTTGCTTATCAATGTACCAGTTCCATTGACTTCAGGATATGCTACAGTTCTTCAAAATATTGGAGGAGTTGAAAATAAAGGAGTTGAAGTTGGTTTGACTACTGAAAATATAAAAACAGAAAACTTCTCATGGAATTCGAACATTGTGTTTTCAGCTAATAGAAACAAAGTACTTGAAATTGGAAATGGAGTGGATCAATTTTTTCCAGTAGTTCCAAATGGTACTTTATTACAGCAACAACCTGTAATCGTAAAAGTTGGATTGCCTCTAGGAACTTTCTGGGGTTACCAATCCAATGGTATTTTTCAAACTCAAGAAGAGATCAATACACAACCTAAAATAAACAGTCTTGCGAATACGAAATTAGGGGACAGAAAATATGTAGACACTAATGGAGACGGAACAATCACAGCTGCAGATAAAGGTGATCTAGGTAGTTCACAGCCTAAATTTGTTGGAAGTTTTGGAAATACACTTTCGTATAAAAACTTCGATTTGAATTTTTCTTTCCAAGGGGCTTACGGTGGTAAAATATTTAATGCCTTAAACCAACAATTAGAAATTTCTACACTTGGAACTAATGCTGCCGAAGCTTTAGTAGACCGTTGGACTCCAACAAATCCAAGTAATGAAATCCCTAGAGCATCTAGCTCTCCAGTAGGAATTCTTACAGAGCGTTATGTTGAAGATGCTTCCTTTTTGAGATTGAAATTAATCACTTTCGGATTTACATTCCCAAAAAGTTTTACATCAAAAATTGGAACACAAAGTATTAAAGTATATGTGTCTGCTGAAAACTTAATTACATGGACTAAATATACTGGCTATGATCCAGAGGTAAGTTCTTATGAACAAAACAATTTATATCCCGGAATTGATTTTGGTGCCTATCCAAATTCTAGAACATTCATCACGGGCTTGAACGTAACTTTTTAAGTAAAATAAAAAATCAAACGATGAAAAAAATAATAATAACATTCATACTAAGTGCTAGTCTGTTTGTATCGTGCACAGAATTAGAGGTCACACCTACCTCTTTTATAACTGAAGATAATTTCTTTAAAACCGAGGCGGATGCCACTGCCAGTATTACTGCTGTCTATGCCTCTTTAAATATTGATCCAGGAGAGCAAAGTTTATTCGGAAGAAACCTTTATTTCCTAACTGATATGGCTTCAGATTATGCTGCGGCTGGAGTTTCGGCAACGAATCCTCAGGTAAGAGCATTAAGTAGTTTGACTCATGATGCGACATCAGATCGTGTTCAAGTAGCTTGGCGCCAAATTTATAACGGTATTAATAGAGCGAACGTGGCTATTGATAATATTCCTAAAGTAGCAGGAACTGATGTTAAAAAAACAAGATTGATTAATGAAGCTAAATTTATTAGAGCCTTATTATACTTTCAGGCAGTTCGTCTTTGGGGAGGAGTTCCGATTGTTTTACATGAACCAACTTCTATCGATATTGAAAGCTTAAAATCAAAAAGAGCTACTGTAGATGAGGTTTATGCACAGATTATTTCGGATTTGAAAGCAGCAGAAAGTTTACCATCTACTTATGCTGCCAATGATGCTGGGCGTGCTACTTCGGGAGCAGCAAAAGCGATTTTAGCGAAAGTATATTTGACAAGAAAAGATTGGGCAAATGCTATTCTTAAATCTAGAGAGGTTATTAATGGAGGCTATGGATATGCACTTTTTGAAAGTTTTGCAGATGTATTCAATAAAGCAAAAAAGAATGGTAAAGAACATATTTTTTCTGTTCAGTTCGAACCAAATCAAGCAAGTAATGGTTCAAGCGGAAGTTCTTTTCAAGGAACATCTTTTACAGGATTTACCGCTACAGAACCAGCAGATATTATCTCGGATGTAGCTTTGTTCTATGATATTTATGCAGCAGGTGATACTAGGAGAGATGTGAGTTATAAAAAGCAATTATTAAATCCTGCGACTGGAACACTATATACTTTTCCGAAACCTATTTTTGGTAAATACTTAGATGTTACCAATTTGGCTACACCAGGTAATGTCGCTATTAATTTCCCAATTATTCGTTATGCCGATATCTTATTGTCATTATCAGAGGCAATCAATGAGCAGTCTGGGGTAACGCCAGAAGCTATTGAATATGTAAATCAAATAAGAAGAAGAGCTTTTGGAAAAGCGATAACTACTCCTGATGCAACTGTTGATTTAGTTGGACTTACAACAGATCAGTTAAGAGCTGCAATTCGTGAAGAGCGTAAAAAAGAATTTGTACAAGAAGGACAAAGATGGTTTGATTTAGTGCGTTGGGGAGTTTTGGTTAGTGAAGTGAAAAAAGTAACAGCTAAAAATACTGTTTCAGAACGCAATAACTTGTATCCAATTCCACAAAGCGAAAGAAATCTGGATCCAGTTGGGTTACCACAGAATCCTGGGTATTAATACGAGTAAATAAAATGATTAAAAAACTGTTCATTATTGCCCTATTGGTTGTTGCACAATTTCAGCTATTGGCACAAAAAAAGCAACCTAATATCATCGTCATTTTGGCGGATGATTTAGGCTTCTCAGATATTGGTGCTTTTGGCTCAGAAATTAAAACGCCAAATTTGGATAAGCTCGCTAAAAACGGGCTTATCTTAAAACAGTTTTATAATGCAGGGCGTTGCTGTCCTTCTCGAGCTTCATTACTTACAGGTTTGTATTCACACCAAGCAGGTGTTGGGGATATGGTGCAAGACAAGGGAGTTCCTGCCTATCAGGGGTATTTAAACGAGCATTGTATCACGATTGGGCAAGCACTCAAACAGGCAGGATATAAGACTATTGTTTCTGGAAAATGGCATGTTGGTTTAGCACCATCAGCTTGGGCGGTAAATCGAGGGTTTGATGATTCTTTTACTTTACAAAACAATGGGAGCAGTTATTTCAACTCGGAACCTTTGTATAACGATGGAAGAAAAGTTACATTTTTGAAAGGAGATAAAGAAATTATTCGCAAGGATACATCTACTTATTTGACTCAGGAGATTACCAATTTTGCTATTAATTCTTTAGAAAAACAGCGAAATGAGCAAAAGCCTTTTTTTCTGTATGTTGCTTATAATGCGCCGCATTGGCCCATTCAGGCATTGCCAGAAGATATTGCAAAATACAAAGGCAAATACCTGCAAGGCTGGGATAAATTAAGAGCAAGCCGTTTTAAAAAATTAAAAGAACAAGGAATCATTGATAAAAATTGGGACTTATCAAATCGTTTTGAAAAAGTGCCAGACTGGGAAAAACTAAGTGTCGAAGAAAAAGACAAATGGGATACCCGAATGGCAATTTACGCCGCGATGATCGACCGAATGGATGCTGGAATTGGGGAAATCCTGCAGAAAGTAAAGTCTTTGGGAGAAGAAGATAATACACTTGTTCTTTTTCTTTCGGATAATGGTGGAAGTGCCGATGATGTGAAAAATTGGAATTATGTTACACAAAAAAATGGAACAGCAGGTTCGGTTGCGTCAATTGATAGTTATGAAAGTCCGTGGGGAAATGTAAGCAACACGCCTTTTCAATTATTCAAAAAGAACACCCACGAAGGCGGTATTGCTTCTCCTTTTATTGCTTATTATCCAAAGCATATTAAGCCAGGTATAGTAAGTAACAGAGTAAGCCATTTAATTGATATTTTTCCAACTTGTTTGGAGTTTGCAGGTTTTCAATATCCTGATTCATTTGAAGGGAAAAATCTAACACCCTTAGAAGGTATTAGCCTAAAAAAGGAATTTGAAGGAAAACAATCTGATGCACATGAAGCTTTGTTTTGGGAGCATGAAGGTAGCAAAGCAGTAAGAAAAGGCCAGTGGAAAGCGGTAGCCGAAAACAATCAGCCTTGGGAATTATACAATCTTGCTACAGACCGAACTGAAACAAAAAACGTGGCAAAATTAGAACCAAAACTACTTAAAAGTCTGATTGAATTACATCAGCAATGGTCTTTAAAAGTAGGTGTCGAAGATTGGAATAAAATAAAATAGTGTAATGAAATATTTACTATAGAAATTCTATAAGTGAATGCTAATAATAACATAACAATAATACAAAATGGAAGATATAAAATATAATAGAATCATCAGAAGCTCACAAAAAGGGCTTTTGATTACTGCTTTAATTGCTGCACAATTTGGCTTTTCTCAAAATAAACCAGATTCAGATTTTAAAGGAGTTATTGGTAAAACATTAGCCGATTCAAAAGAATATTGGCCAGCGCCAGTTACAGCCCCAAAAGGAGCTCCAAATGTGGTTTGGATTGTTTTGGATGATGTTGGATATGGCGCTTCAAGTGCTTTTGGAGGTTTGATCGATACACCAGTTTTAGAGAGTCTAGCCAACAATGGATTGAGATATACTAATTTTCACACGACAGCAATTTGTGCTCCTACACGCTCTGCCTTGCTAACTGGAAGCAATTCTCATAAAGTCCATGTTGGTGGATTCTCACATACTATAATGTCTGCAGGATTTCCAGGTTGGGATGGAAGATTACCTTCAAAAAACGGAACAGTTGCAGAGATTTTACGTGACAAAGGGTACAACACTTTTGGTGTGGGTAAATATGGAGTTACTCCAGATGAGGATGCCACAGATGCGGGACCTTTTGACAGATGGCCAACAGGGAAAGGTTTTGAACATTTCTTTGGATTCTTAGGTTCAGCGACTGATCAATACAAACCAGATTTGATAGAAGATCAAGCACATGTTACTCCAGACGGAAGACATCTTAGCGAGCAAATTACCGATAAAGCGATTAGTTATATTACCAGACAACATAAGGCAGCCCCAGAGAAACCGTTCTTTTTGTATTATTCTCCAGCAGCGGTTCATGCGCCACATCAGGTAGCTACAAAATGGAGCGATGCTTATAAAGGAAAATTTGACGATGGTTGGGATGCGTATCGTGAAAAAACATTAGCTAATCAAAAGAGATTAGGAGTTGTTCCTGCCAATGCGGTATTGCCTGAACGCAATTCAATTATTGCAGATTGGAAAAAATTAACACCAGATCAAAAGAAAGTATATTCTAGATTTATGGAAGTATATGCTGGATATTTAACATACACCGATTATGAAATTGGAAGATTGGTGAATTATTTAAAAGAATCAAATCAATTAGAGAATACCCTTGTTTTCGTTTTAATAGGTGATAATGGTGCCAGTAAAGAAGGAACATTACAAGGAGCTGTCGACAGACAAACTTATGTAGCTGGAGTAACAGATGAGCAGGTATTTCAAAATAATTTAAAACGAATTGGTGAAATTGGAACTCCTCAAACGTATGGTAATTATCCTTTAGGTTGGGCTCAAGCGACTAACACTCCATTCAAATCTTGGAAACAAGATGCTAATTCAGAAGGAGGAACACACAATCCTTTGATTGTTTACTATCCAAAAGGAATTAAAGAAAAAGGAGGAATCAGAACTCAATACAGCCACGTAATTGATATTTTGCCAACAACTCTTGATATTTTAGGTGTTAAAGCGCCTGAATCAATTAGAGAAATCAAGCAGGATACCATTCAAGGATATTCGTTTTACAATTCTTTAAATGATGCTAAAGTTGCTTCTTCGCATAAAATTCAACATTATTATATTTTTGGTGCAAGATCTATTTATAACGATGGGTGGAAAGCTGGAACAGCACATCAAAGTTCTATCGATGTAAAAGAAGCTTTGGTTGATAAAACAAAAGCAGGTGTTTTGAATGCTGATTTCGACAAAGATGTTTGGGAATTATACAATATCAATGAAGATTTTAATGAAAGAAAAGATTTGGCTAAGAAATATCCAGAAAAACTAGCTGAACTTAAAAAACTATTTGATCAACAGGCTAAGAAAAATAACCTGTATCCGTTAATTGACTGGTCTGATGTTTATCAAAGAAAAATACATCAAACACCTGCTACGGAAGGTAAATCTGCTCAGGAATTATTGACTAAAGCAAATAAATAAAACTATTTCAGAGCTATTGAATATTAATTTGGTAGCTCTGATAATTAAAAAAATGAGATTAGTTAGACTAGTTATTTATTTGGTTCTCTTGTTTATTTTGATGAATACTTTTTTTGTTATTCGTTTTATAAAAAGATTGGTAAGGATATCTGTAAAAAGGCAAAATTAATAACTGCTATTCATCGTTCTGGAGTTTAAAAATTTAATAAAAAACAGTAATTAAAAGTATATTAAATCTATAGAATTAAAAGATTTTTAAATATTTTGATTACTAAATATTAGTCTGGTAGAAGGTTGATAAAGCCTTCATTAATAATCTATAAAAAAATAAAAACAATGAAAAAAATTAAACTTAATTCAAAACTCAAAACTCCTCAAAAGGGATTTTTATTAACAGCTTTAGTTGTTGCCCAATTTACTTTTGCCCAAAATACTCCAGATCCAAATTATAAAGGTGTCATTGGTAAAACATTAGCTGATTCAAAAGAATATTGGATAGAGCCAGTAAAAGCGCCAGCAGGTGCTCCAAACGTAGTTTGGATTTTGTTAGATGATGTGGGATTTGGAGCTTCAAGTTCTTTTGGAGGTTTGATTAACACGCCAACTTTTGATGTTTTGGCAAATAATGGATTGCGTTACACTAATTTTCATACTACGGCGATTTGCGCACCAACTCGTGCAGCATTATTGACGGGTAGAAACTCAGGAAGAGTTCATGAAAGTGGCTTTTCGCATGCATTTGCTTCAGCAGGTTTTCCAGGTTGGGACGGAAAAATTCCATCGGATAAAGGAACGATTGCTGAGATTTTAAGAGAAAACGGATACAACACTTTTGCAGTCGGTAAATATGGAGTAACTCCAGATGACGATGCTACTGATGCAGGACCTTTCGACAGATGGCCAACTGGAAAAGGATTCGATCACTTTTTTGGTTTCTTAGGATCACAAACCGATCAATACAAACCAGATTTAGTTGAAGATCAAGCGCACATAACACCAGACGGAAGACATTTAACAGAGCAAATTACTGATAAAGCAATTAGTTATATCACCAAACAACAAAAAGCGGCTCCAGGAAAACCTTTCTTCTTGTATTATGCGCCAGGGGCAGTTCATGCGCCTCATCAAGTAGCCGAAAAATGGGTAGAACCATACAAAGGAAAATTTGACGAAGGTTGGGATGTATACCGTGAAAAAGTATTGGCTAACCAAAAAAAATTAGGCGTAATTCCTGCTAATGCCGTTTTACCAGAACGAAATCCATTGATTACGGATTGGAAAAAATTAACTCCAGACCAAAAGAAAGTATATGCTAGATTCATGGAAGTATATGCGGGATATTTGACTTATACGGATTACGAAATTGGACGAGTGGTTAACTATTTGAAAGAAAGCAATCAGTTGGATAATACATTGATTTTTGTTGCTATTGGAGATAACGGAGCAAGTAAAGAAGGAACTACCGAAGGAACAATCAATCAAAGCCTTTTTTCTCAAGGGGTATCTAAAGAGCAAAATCTTCAGAGCAATTTAAAGAACATTGATGAAATTGGAACTGCCAAAGGCTTGAATACTAATTATCCTTTGGGATGGGCACAAGCTACCAATTCTCCCTTCAAAAACTGGAAACAAGATGCACAATCTGAAGGAGGAACTCGTAATCCTTTGATTGTTTTTTATCCAAAAGGAATCAAAGACAAAGGCGGAATCAGAAACCAATACAGCCATGTAACGGATATTCTTCCTACTACTTTAGAAATTGCTGGAATCAAAGCACCAGAGAAAATTAAAGAAGTGAAGCAAGATATTATTCAAGGTTCTTCTTTTTATACTTCATTGAATAATGCCAAAGCCGAATCTTTACACAAGATACAATACTATTATATTTTTGGTAACAGAGCGATTTACAAAGATGGCTGGAAAGCAGGAGCAGCACACCCTGATCCATTTTTAGGACAAAAAACGGCTACACAAAATCAGAAGCCATCAGCAAATAAGTTTGATGATGATGTTTGGGAATTGTACAATTTGAATGAAGATTTCAACGAGCGTAACAACTTGGCAGCTAAATATCCTGAAAAATTAGCAGAGCTAAAAAAACTGTTTGATGAGCAGGCCAAAGAAAATAATGTATATCCATTGCTTGATTGGCAAGATGTGTTTTCAAGACTTCAAAGTGCTGCGGGTAAAAATAAAAGCATTCAGGAATTGACAAAACAAATAACAAAGGGAGGAGAATCCCAAACAGGTAGTAAATAAGAATTCAAAATTTCAGGTCTTTTATTAGAATATTAAAAGACCTAAAATCTTTTAATAACAATAAAAAATAAAAATTATGAAACGAGTAGACTTTGAAATTATCGGAAAAAAAATTGTTGTAGGAGCAATTGTGTTTTTAGTACCGTTAGTCATTTTGGCTGGAGGTTTAGCATTAGTTAATCAAATTTTAAAATAAGAAATCATGGCATTAGATACATCAAAACTGAAAAGAGATTTAGGAATTAGTCTTTTTATTTATAGTTTGCCAGTATTGGCAATTTACCTTTATTTTAAATTAAATAATGGCATAGTAGCAGAATCACATCTTACATTACCATCTTATTTAGAGTTTTTGCAGCCCATTTTTAAAAACATAAGAAGCTGGGGATTTATTGTAGTCGCGATTGTTTTGGGAATTGTCGAATTTGCTGCAGGTTTATACGATGATCATTGGACAGGACGTGAACGTAAAGTAGATATTATTTGTTTTTTAGCGCCAAAATTGCTTTTACCTCCAGTTACAGCTTTCTTTAGTTTAACGGCTTTACCATATTTGATTCCAGGTTTGGCAAACACACTTTCTTGGGTTCCATTTTGGGGAGGCTTTTTCCTAATTGCAATTGCGGATGATTTAACGCAATACTGGTACCACCGTTTGCACCACCAAGTGCCGTTTTTATGGCGTTTTCACAGAACACATCACTCGGCTCCATACATGGGAATGGCGATGGCTTCTAGACAAAACTTTCTTTACACGGTGTTTTTCTCTCAAATTTATTTGACAGCTACCTTGACTTATTTAGGATTAGGAATTCCTGCTTTGTTTGTTTTGGTTATAAAAAGCACGATCACTTTAGCGGCACATTCTAGTATTGCTTGGGATAAACCATTTTACAAATACAGAGTATTGCATCCAATTGCATGGGTTTTTGAACGTTTAATTTCTACTCCAGCGACTCATCACGCACATCATGCAGATACAAGCGGAGATGGTGTTGGTCACTTTAAAGGAAACTTCGGAAATATGTTTTTTATATGGGATGTGATGTTCGGAACAGGTTTAATTACGAGAAAATTTCCTCAATCATACGGTACAAAAACATACAAAAGCGAAGAGTGGTATGCACAATTTCTTTGGCCAATATTCAAATCAAAAATTGAAGGAAGCCCTTTAGCTGAAGGTGTTCTTTCTGCTCCAATTTCTCAAAAAAGAGAAACTGTTTCAACGAATCAAAATGTTTACGAACCCGTTCAATCGTAAAAAATAAATAAAACTATTCAGAGCTGTTAAATTCAATTTGACAGCTCTGTTTTTAAAGTAATACATCATGGCATTAGGAAAAAAAACAACAAAAAAGCTGAAAAGAGATTTAGGTATCAGTTTGGCAATTTACAGCTTACCAGTATTGGCAATTTACCTTTATTTCAAACTAAATAATGGAATCGTAGCAGAATCGCACCTTACATTACCTTCCTTTTTAGAATTTGCAAAACCAGTTTTTACCAATTTACAAACTTGGGGATTACCCGTTTTTATGATAGTTATTGGAATTGTCGAATTCGTAGCAGGCTTATATGATGACGAATGGACAGGTGAAGAACGCAAAATAGATATTATTTCTTTTTTAGCTCCAAAATTACTTTTTCCGCCTGTTATTGCTTTTTTTAGTTTAACACTTTTACCTGTTTTAATTCCAGGTTTGGCAAACACACTTTCATGGGTTCCGTTTTGGGGAGGCTTTTTCCTGATTGCAGTAGCGGATGATTTAACGCAATATTGGTACCATCGTTTGCATCATCAAGTTCCGTTTTTATGGCGTTTTCACAGAACGCATCATTCAGCTCCGTATATGGGAATAGCGATGTTGAACAGACAAAACTTTATTTACACTGTGTTTTTCTCTCAAATTTACTTGACAGCTACTTTGGTCTATTTAGGACTAGGTTTACCAGCTTTGTTTGTGGGAGTTTTAAAAAGTATCATCATTATTGGCGCACATTCCAGTATTGCCTGGGACAAACCTTTTTACAAATACAGAATCTTGCATCCAATTGCTTGGGTTTTGGAACGTGTTATTTCTACTCCGGCAACGCATCACGCACATCACGCCGATACGAGTGGGGATGGAATAGGACATTTCAAAGGGAATTTTGGTAATATGTTTTTCATTTGGGATATAATTTTCGGAACCGCTTTGATTACCCGAAAATTCCCAAAATCGTATGGAATCAAATCATACAAACAAGAAGAATGGTACGCACAATTTCTGTGGCCAATATTCAAATCCAAAAAAGCAGGAAGCGCTTTGGCACAAGGAGTTTTGGCTATACCACTTTCTCAAAAGAAAGATGTTGTTCCAGCAAATCAAAATGGATACGAGCCAGTCCAGTCGTTATAACAAATAATTATTTTAAAATGAAAATTTTCGATTTACCCAAAATATTCTTAGGACTGTTTTTAAGTTTTTCACTCCATCAGGAAGTTATTGCACAATCTAATTCAGCAGAGAATTCCGAATTGATTACTACAGCTAAAGAGGCTTATATTTATGGTTTACCTCTTGTTTTGACTGATTTAACAAGATTAGCATCTCGGGGAAATATTAATCAGTTTGGACATTTAAAAGTGTTTCCAGATCATACTTTTAAAACCGTAGTAAGACCTAATAATGATACGTTTTATTCCAGTGCTTTTTTAGATTTGGCAAATGAACCAATTGTTCTGAATATTCCAGATTTGAAAGACAGGTATGCAGTTATTCCGTTATCGGATGCTTTTACAAATGTTTTTGCATCATTTGGAAAAAGAACAACAGGCACAAAAGCTCAAAAATATATTATTACAGGACCTAAATGGAAAGGTAAATTGCCTGCTGGTATTCAAGAAGTGAAGTCTCCAACTGATTTAGTCTGGATTATTGGAAGAATACAAGTAAACAGTCCAGAAGACGGAAAAAACTTTGTTAGTCCAATTCAAGAAGGTTTAACACTTACACCGTTAGGCCAGTTAAACGGTGTGGTAAAAAATAACGTAGCAACTTCAAAAATTACTTATTCTGTTGAATCAACTAATGCTGGAAAGTATTTGCTGGAAAATAAAAATGTGGTAACAGCTTTGAAGCAACTTTCTGTTGAGGAATATTTTAACTATCTGAATGAATTATTAGTGAAGAATCCTAGTACAGAAGCCGATAAACCCGCAATTGAAAAATTTGCCAAAATCGGAATAAAAGCAGGACAGAAATTTTCTTTAACTAGTTTTAATGCCGATCAAAAAACGGCTTTAAATGCTTTACCAACCCAAATTTTATCTGAATTAGATAAATTCCGTTCCATTGTTTCAACTAGAAAAAATTCTAAACCAGATACCACTATTGGTCATTTTGGAACTGATTATTTAAAAAGAGCTTCAGTTGCTTATTTAGGTTTAGGCGCATTAGGACCTGAAGATGCGGCTTACTTGTCTTACACACAAGATACTGAAGGACAAATTTTGAATGGTCAAAACAAATATGTCATTCATTTTGAACCGAATCAAACACCTCCTTCACGTGCTTTTTGGTCAATTACACCTTATGATAAAGGAGGATATTTGGTTGAAAATCCAATAAGAAGATATGCCATTGGTGATAGAAGTAATCTTAAATACAATGCAGATGGTTCATTGGATATTTTTGTTCAAAAAGACAGTCCTGGCGTTGAAAAAGATAGTAACTGGCTGCCTGTTTCCAAAGACGAATTTAATTTATCTGTTCGCATTTATTGGCCTAAAGAGGAATATTTAAAAACAGGAAATTGGACAAAACCTCCTATTCAAAAAAATAATTAGTACTAAAAAAGTAGCAAGAGTTCTCTAATAATCTAATCTTAAATGAAAAAAAATAAAATAACTGCGTTACTAATTGGTTGTACAATTGTTGCAGGAGCACAAGCACCAAAGCCAGCATCAACTTTTACGCAAAAATCAAATGAAGCGGTCTATTCAAAATTAAATTTTGATGATACTGCTGATTTTGAAGATGCCAAACGCGGATTTATAGCAACGGTGGAAGATGGAAAAATTCTTTCTAAAAACGGAGATGTTGCGGTCAATCTAAATGAGTTTGCCTTCATAAAAGGCAAGTCTCCAGCAACAGTAAATCCAGCCTTATGGCGTCACGCACAACTAAACAATATCCATGGATTATTCAAAATTACCGATGGGGTATATCAGGTTCGTTCGTTTGCAATAGCTAACATTTCTTTTATAGAAACTAAAACCGGTTACGTAGTTATTGATGCATTGAGTGGTGCCACAACATCACTTGCAGCTTATGAATTAGTAAAAAAACATGTTGGAAACAAACCTATTTTAGCTGTAATTGTAACACACAGTCATGCCGATCATTATGGCGGTTTAGAAGGTTTGATAAGTGCCGAAGATATAAAATCAGGTAAAGTGAAGTTCATCACTCCAAAAGGTTTTTATGACGAAGCGGTTAGCGAAAATGTACTTTTAGGAAACGTAATGAAACGCAGAGCAGGTTATCAATTTGGGGCAGGTTTACCAAAAAGTGAAACAGGTCAGATAGATGTTGGTATCGGAAAACCATTTTCTGGCGGAGGCGGAGGTTCATCGCTTTTACAGCCTAATTTCGAAATAGAAAAAACAGGGCAAACGCTTAATATTGATGGTTTAGAATTAGTTTTTCAGCTTACGCCAAATTCTGAAGCACCTGCCGAATTAACGGTTTTTGCTCCTGCACAAAAAGTATTTTTCTCTGCTGAAATTGCCAGCCATACTTATCATAATGTTTTAACGCCTCGTGGTGCCAAAACCAGAGATGCCAAAGCTTGGGCAGGATATTTGGATGAAGCCATTGATTTATTTGGAGGGAAAACCGAATTCATAGTTCCTTCTCATACCTGGCCGGTTTATGGTCACGACAAAGGAATTACTTTCTTGGAAAAACAACGCGATTTATACAAATACGTTCACGATCAAACGGTTCATTTGGCGAATAAAGGTCTAAATCCAGACGAGATTGCCGATGAAATAAAACTCCCGGCAGAATTAGCCAAAGAATGGTACAACCGTGATTTTTATGGAACAGTAAAGCATAATGCTAAAGCTACATACCAATTTTATTTAGGTTGGTGGGATGGAAACCCAGCTGATTACGACAAATTACCACAAGTTGAAGCTGCCAAAAAATATGTTGAATGGTTTGGTGGTGAAGCGGCTGTTTTGAAAAAAGCGAATGAAAGTTATAATAAAGGAGAGTACCGTTGGGTTGCCGAAGTTTTGAAACACGTTGTTTTTGCAAATCCAGCTAATACAGCCGCTAAAAATTTACAAGCAGATGCTTTCGAGCAGATTGCGTATCAAAGTGAATCGGCTATTTGGAGAGATTTATATTTATCAGGAGCCAAAGAGCTTCGTCAGGATGTTAGTACACCTAAAAATCCAGTGAGTGGAAGCAATAATTTCTATGCCAATTTGACTCCAGAAGCTATATTCGATTACTTATCGGTTACTGTTGATGGAACTAAAGCTGCTGGAAAAGATATTAAACTGCGTTTTCTTTTCCCTGAATTAAACAAAAATATTTTGGTTTATCTTAAAAATGGCGTTTTGCATCAAAGCAGTACTCGTGTAGATGAAAAAGCTGAATTTACTTTGGCTATCTCAAAATTGAAATTTGCCGATTTGCTTACAAACCCAGATAAAGCAAGAGAAATTTTAACTTCGGAAGGGGTGATTTTTGAGGGTGATCCTTTTAAATTCAGAGAACTGGCAAGTGTTTTTGAACCTGCGAATCCACATTGGAATATTGTAACACCATAATTAACAAACAAACAAATAAATAACTATGAAAAAAATCTTAAAAAACAGTATCAAAGCATTTGTATTCCTTTTTACAATTGCAGGTTTTGCTCAAAATCAAAACACATTTACATTACCAATAGATTCGTTTTATGCGAAAGTTAAGGAGCAGAAAAATCCACAGATAATTGATGCCCGAAGTTCAGATGAGTTTGCTATAAACCATATTAATGGGTCAGTTAATTTTAATTTGGAGACAAAGAATTATGCTGAATATGTAGCTCGATTGGATAAATCAAAACCAGTATTTATATATTCGATTGCCTCAGGAAGAAGCGGACAATTGGCAAAAGAATTACTAAAAAATGGTTTCTCTCAAGTAAACGATTTACAGGGTGGAATAGCAGCCTGGATAGGTGCTGGAAAACCGTTTTATTCCAATTCAAAAAGTAAATTGACATTGGCAGAATACAAAAAAATCATTGCCGAAAATAATACTGTTTTGGTAGATATCGGATCTCAATACTGTGGAGCTTGTAAAAAAGTAAAACCAGTTTTAGAAACTATCAGAGCAGACTATGGGACTAATTTAAAAATAGTAGAAATTGATTTGGAAGATAATCCACAAATCATAGCCGATTTAAAAACGGTAAAGGTTTTTCCAACTTTGATTTTATATAAAAACAACAAAATTGTTTTCAAAAAAGACGGTTCGGCTGATTTGAAAAAAGATGTTGATGTGGCTTTAGCTCATTAGATAATAGTACTATATTCTAAAATAAACAGTATTTAATTTTATATGACTGTCCGTAACTCATACCAAGAGTCTAAATATTAAAAACATGCTTTGCGTCTCTGCGCCTTTGCGTGAAATTTGGCTCGCAAAGACGCGGAGACGCAAAGTATAGGAAGGACAAAGTTTGCGAAAAACATTCAATAACTAATTTTTCTGTGAAATGGTACTAGTCACGGATAGTCATATAATTTTAAACATATAAGTCAAAAAAAGTTAGTGAAATTAGTGTTTAAAAGGGAGTATAAGTTAAAAATGTTCTTTGTAAGGTTCTTTGATTTTACTTAAATGAACTATAGTTTTTACTTCATTTTATTCTAATTAAACTTATATGACTTATTATGTTTAAATAATGTTTTTAAAATGCTGTTTATTGTAGAATTGAGTTTAAAACAATAAAAAATTATGGCAAAATTTAAAGTAAATAAAAAAATAGTTTTTCCGATTCTAGGAGTATTTTTAATAGTTCTAGCATTTTTATTTTGGCCCATAAATACAAATGGAACTCTGGTTCAGGTTGATGAAAAATTATCAGAAGGGAAAAAGGAGTTTTTAGCTACCAAAGATTCATCTGCAGATTCTGGAAAGAAAACCAATATTATTATTTTATTGGCCGATGATTTAGGGAAATATGATATCTCGTTATATGGAGGAAAATCAACTCCAACGCCTCAAATTGATGCTTTGGCAGCTTCGGGAGTGACTTTTACCAATGGTTATGTTTCTGCTCCAATTTGTTCACCTTCGCGAGCAGGTTTACTTACGGGTAGGTACCAAGAACGATTTGGTCACGAATTTCAGCCAGGCGATCGTTATCCAAAAAATAACTTAGAATATTATGGTTTCAAGTATTTGATTAATACCAATAGTTGGAAATTAAATCCAAAAATTGAATATCCAAATGAAGCTTCAATAGCAACTCAGGGATTGCCAAAATCCGAGATTACTTTTGCAGACTTAGCAAAAAGAGAAGGATACAGTACTGCTATTGTCGGAAAGTGGCATTTGGGACATAACAAAGGTTTTTTTCCGTTGGATAGAGGTTTCGATTATCATTATGGATTTTATCAGGCATTTTCTCTTTACACTCCAGAAGATGATAATCCAGATATTATCAATCATCATCATAAAGATTTCACTGATAAAACGATTTGGGGAAATGGACGTGTCGGAATTGGTGAGATTCGTAGAGATACTACAATCATAAAAGAGAAAGCCTATTTAACAGAAAAATTTGCTGAGGAAGCAGAAGCTTTTATCGATAAAAATAAAACAAAACCGTTTTTATTATACGTTCCGTTTAATGCGCCTCACACTCCTTTTCAGGTTCGCAAAAAGTATTATGATCGTTTTCCAAATGTAAAAGATGAAAACAAACGAGTGTATTTTGCTATGATTAGCGCATTGGATGATGCTGTTGGGCGAATTGTAGCCAAGGTTAAAAAAGAGGGTTTAGAAGAAAATACACTTATCTTTTTTGCAAGTGACAATGGTGGTGCCGATTATACATTCGCTACTACAAATGCTCCCTTTAAAGGTGGAAAATTTTCTCATTTTGAAGGTGGAATCAATGTGCCTTTTGCCTTATCATGGAAAGGAAAGATTAAACCAAACACGGTCTATAATACTCCTGTTATTTCTTTGGATATCTTTAGTACGATAGCTGCTGCCATTCATTCAAAACTACCAACAGATAGGGTTTATGATGGGGTAGATTTGGTGAGTACTGTTAATGACAATAAAGTGGCTCATCATAATTTGTATTGGCGTTCAGGAGATGCTAAAGCGATTCGAAGTGGTGATTGGAAATTAATCATTAGTGGAAAAACACACAAGCAATGGCTTTATAATTTGGCAAATGATAAATCTGAAACTACTGATCTTGCTCAAAAAAATCCAGAAAAAGTAAAAGAATTACAAGTCGCTTTACAAAATTGGGAAAAAGGTTTGATCAAGCCATTATGGCCAAACTTAACGTATTATGAATTTGATTTTGGGAAGCAAAAATACTTTGTCGATTTATGATTTTAATTTTCTTGAAAGAAAATTAATTTAAAATTTGGAAGTTTGTCTTTTTAATATATCTTTGTTCTATGGAATAAGTAGAATTTATATTTTACAAAAAGTAAAAAATAAAATGGTGGCGATTCAATACATCTCTTTCGAGAAAAGGCAAGGTTACTTGGTATTTGGGATACCTTGCCTGATGTATTGTTGCTGTTGTTGTTTTTTTACTTATTGAAATTTTAATAGATAGATTCCAGATTATTTTGAGCTTACCAATCATGTATAAAAAAATATATAATTTAATTGTTGCAATTAGTTTTACAAGTTTAACTCCTATTTACAGTCAAGAAAGTAAGACTGTAGCAATTTCTACAACTGACTGTCTTGCGATGTGCAAGGCAAATACATCCAAAAAAGCATTGTTGTTGCAATCAATTAATGCTACTTCTAAAGAAAATCCAACGGGTTCAACCAATGAAATGGTCTGGGTTGCTGGTGGTGAATTTAATATGGGAACTTCTGATTATCCCGATGCTAAACCCGTCCATAAAGTAACTGTAAAAGGCTATTGGATTGATGAACACGAAGTAACAAATGCTCAATTTGCTGCTTTTGTAAAAGCAACAAATTATGTAACAATTGCCGAAAGACCATTAGATCCAAAGGATTATCCAGGTGTTCCGCTAGAGAATTTAGTACCAGGTTCGGCAGTATTTGTGCCACCCGCAGGGAAAGTTTCTCTAGAGAATATGCAACAATGGTGGCAATATGTTCCAGGTGCAAGTTGGCAACATCCTACCGGACCAGAAAGTAGCATTGTTGGATTAGAAAATAATCCAGTGGTTCAGGTTAGTTATCCAGATGCTAAAGCTTATGCTGAATGGGCAGGTAAACGCCTTCCAACAGAAGCAGAATGGGAGTTTGCAGCTAGAGCAACAAGACCTGCAACCAAATATTATTGGGGTTCAGAACTCAAACCAAATGGAAAATGGGCTGCCAATATCTTTCAAGGGACTTTCCCGAATAACAATACAGCCGAAGATGGTTTTGTAGGTGCCGCTCCAGTGAAATCTTTTCCTAAAAACCCTTTTGGAATTTATGATTTGGAAGGAAATGTATGGGAATGGTGTAATGATTTATACCGTGATGATTATTATAAAAGCAGTGCTAAAGATAATCCACAAGGGCCTTCAACAAGTAATGATCCTGAAGAGCCCGGAGTAGAAAAGCACGTTCAAAAAGGAGGTTCTTATTTATGTAGTGACCAATATTGTATCCGTTATGTGGCTGGAAGCAGAGGAAAAGGAGAAACGACAAGTGCTTGTAATCACTTGGGATTTCGTTGTGTGAAGGATAAATAAATAAGATTTTAAAGATTAAAAAATGAAGAAAACAGTTATAACCCTAAACTTGCTATTAGCATTTACTTTTTTAGGGCAAGCTCAAAATAAAACGACTACACAAACTTCAAAACCAAATGTTATTCTGATTTTGGTGGATGATATGGGTTATTCCGATTTGGGAAATTACGGGTCAGAAATCAGTACACCTAATTTAGACAGATTGGCTAAAGAAGGTTTGCGATTGAGAGAGTTTTACAATAATTCTATTTGTGCACCAACCAGAGCTTCTTTGTTAACGGGGCAATACCAGCACAAAGCGGGAGTAGGTTATTTTGACGTGAATTTAGGATTACCAGCCTATCAGGGCTATTTGAACAAAGAATCTTTGACTTTGGGTGAAGTTTTTAGAAGTGGTGGTTACAGTACTTTATTGTCTGGAAAATGGCACGTCGGTTCTGAAGATCAGGCGCAATGGCCAAACCAAAGAGGTTTTGATAAATTCTACGGCATCTTAAAAGGAGCTTCCAATTATTTTGATACGAAACCTTTGCCTTTTGGAAAAACAGGATATCCAGTAACACTTTTGAAAAATAATGAAAAGCAAAATCCAAAAGATGATTCTTATTATTTTACAGATGAAATAGGAAAAAATGCAGTTGAATTTTTGGATGAACAAAACAAAGAAAACAAACCTTTCTTTTTGTATCTCGCCTTTACAGCACCACATTGGCCATTGCAAGCCAAACCGGAAGATATTGCCAAATACAAAGGCAAATTTGATAAAGGATGGGATGTTTTGAGAGAAAACAGAATCCAAAAATTAAAAGAAAGCGGAATCATTCTGCCAAATCAAACTATTTCCAAAAGAGATGCAGAAGTGCCAGAATGGGATAAATTAACCTATGACGAAAAGCAATTTTGGAAAACGAAAATGGAAGTGTATGCCGCGATGGTCGATAATATGGATCAAAACGTCGGCAAGGTTTTGAAGAAATTGAAAGACTTGAAAAAAGATCAAAATACCATCATCGTATTTATTTCTGATAATGGAGCGCAAGGCGGTTTCAACACATATAATCCTTTGAAAAGAGGTTTAGTAAAAAATGACGGACCAATAGGAACTTCAGGTTCATTCGATTATCAGGAGCAAAATTGGGCTTCATTATCGAATACACCTTACCGTCAATATAAAAATGATATGCACGAAGGTGGTTTCAGTTCTCCTTTCATAGCTTGGTTTCCATCAAAAATTAAAGGTGGAAGAATTGAAAAAGGAACAGGGCATATTATCGATTTAGCTCCTACTTTTTATGAATTGGCAGGCATTGAATATCCAAAAGAATACAATGGAGTAAAAACAAATCCATTGGCTGGAAAAAGTCTTTTGCCAGTATTATTCGAAAATGCTTCGGAAGTAAATAGAGGAGAGCCTATTTTTTGGGAAAGAGCAGGAAACAGAGCGGTAAGAGATGGAAAATGGAAAATTGTTTCGATTTATCCAAAGTACAAATGGGAATTGTATGATCTCGAAAAAGACAGAGGAGAAACTCAGGATATCGCCGATGCCAACCCAGATATTGTCAATAAACTTTCTGCTGCGTATAATGTATGGGCAGATAAAACAGGAGTTGTCGAGTTTAGTAAAATCAGCCCAGGAAATGAAAATATACCAGGAGCAGTCAGTAAAAATTAATAATTTTTTTAAAATGTCATCACAAACAAAACAATTCAGCATTCACGAAGATTGGACAGTAGTAATCTTAGGATTTTTGATAATAGGAATCTCTCTCTTTATTTATTTGCCTTCAGTTCCTGTGTTCAAGTGGTCGAATGGTACGGATTTACGAAATGAGGTATTTAGTTATGGTAATATAATTGATCTTTTTCTGCAATTTGTTTACTTTTTGGTTATCGGACTTACAGGTGCTTTTTTAGTAGGTAAATCAATTAAAAACTTTTTATTAGGCTTTCCAGTAGTGTATGTGTTAACCGTTATAGCCTTAATTCTTGCAGGTAATACATTTGTAAAAGGACTTAATTTGGAAGCAGTTATTTTTAGTTTAGCTATTGGCTTGTCTATTGGTAATTTTTTCAAACTTCCAGAATGGTTTCGCACAGCACTTTCAACCGAAATTTTTGTAAAAATTGGATTAGTGTTATTAGGAACCAGTGTCATTTTTTCTGATATATTAAAAGCAGGTTCTTTAGGATTGATTCAGGCTTTGGTAGTGGTATTATCGGTTTGGTATTTTGCTTTCTGGCTGTGTGGAAAATTAAAAGTAGATGATGAGTTAAAGATGATGATTTCCAGTGCGGTTTCCATTTGCGGTGTTTCTGCAGCGATTGCTACATCTGGTGCGATCAAAGGAGATTCTAAAAAATTGTCTTATGTTATTTCGATGGTATTGGTAACCGCCATTCCAATGATGATTTTTATGCCAATTATTGCTAAGTATTTCAATTTTCCAGAAGAAGTAACTGGTGCCTGGCTGGGAGGAAGTATTGATACTTCGGGAGCTGTTGTGGCTTCGGGTTCATTGGTTGGAGAAACGGCGCTGAAAATCAGTACGATTGTGAAATTTTCGCAAAACGTCTTATTAGGGATCGCTGCTTTTGCAATATCAGTTTATTGGACTTACACGCATAATAAATCGGCTGAAGCGGTAGAATCGAAACCCACTTTAGGAATTATTTGGGAGCGTTTCCCAAAGTTTGTCATTGGTTTTATTGCTGCTTCGTTGATTTTTTCTTTTCTAATTCCATCCGAGACAAGAGATGCTGTTAAAGATAGTTTGAAGAATTTACAGGGACTTTGGTTTGCTTTGGCATTTACCAGTATTGGTTTAGAAACCAATTTTAAGGATTTGTTTAGTAATAACAGCAAAAAGCCATTGTATGCTTTTTTGATAGCGCAGTTGTTTAATGTTATTATTACATTAATCATTGCTTTCTTATTATTTGGTAAATAAAATTAGTATTTTTATCAGAATAGTAAGATTAATAAAAGGTATCTTTCAACTATAAAATAATTATTATGAAATCTTTTTATCAGGAAATAGCGCAACAACATCAAGATTTATTGATTTTGCCAAAAAAGAAATTAATCCATCAATTTATAGATGAGTTGTTTTCTGTTTTGTTTTCGAATACGTCAAAATCTTTTGGTGATGTAACTATCATTGAAGACAAGTTTGCCGAATTAGAAAGACAATTCTCTGAATTAGTGTTGGATTTTGCTCCCAATAATAACAAAAGCCAGCAGCAGACTAAATTTTTTTTCGATTCATTACCAAGTTTATACAAACAGGCTCTAAAGGATGCTAAAACAATTTTTGCAAAAGATCCAGCAGCCAAATCTTTAGAAGAAGTTTTATATGCCTATCCTGGTTTTTTTGCAATAGCGATTTATCGTTTTTCACATCAAATATGGCAGCAGGATTTGAAGCTTTTGGCACGAACTATTTCGGAATATGCACATAGTAAAACCAGTATAGAAATTCATCCTGGAGCACAAATAGGGGATGGTTTTGCTATAGACCACGGTACAGGAATTGTAATTGGAGAAACGGCTATCATTGGGGATAATGTTCAAATTTATCAGGGAGTTACCCTTGGAGCTTTGAGTGTAAAGAAAGAAGAAGCCTTTATAAAAAGACACCCCACGATTGAAAATAACGTAATTATTTATGCCAATAGTACTATCCTTGGAGGACAAACAACCGTAGGAAGAGATTCTATTATCGGAGGAAATGTTTGGCTTACCTATACTATTCCATCCAATTCAGTAGTATATCATAAAAATGAAATAAAGATCAAGGATAATAATCCTTTTCCGGAACCTATTTTTTATTCGATTTAAGGAGTTGAAAATTGACACAAAGATTTTTAGAACAAATCTGTAAAAAAATAAGCACGCAGATTTAGCAGATTGTGTGATTCGAATAAATGTTTTTTAAAAAATCTGCGAAAATCTGCGGAATCTGCGTGAAAAGAAACGGACGACCTTCGTGGCAAAAAAATAATTTACTATGAAATATCAAAGCATTTTAGAAACTATAGGGAACACTCCCCACATCAAATTGAATAAACTTTTTCCAACGCATAATGTTTGGATTAAATTAGAAAAATCAAACCCAGGTTCGAGTATCAAAGACAGAATTGCTTTGGCAATGATTGAAGATGCTGAGAAAAAAGGACTTCTAAATCCAGATTCAGTTATTATAGAACCAACTTCTGGAAATACAGGAATTGGATTGGCTTTGGTAGCAGCTGTTAAAGGATATAAAGTGATTTTGGTAATGCCAGAATCGATGAGTATCGAAAGAAGAAAAATAATGAATGCGTATGGTGCTGAGTTTGTCTTAACACCAAGAGAAAAAGGAACGGCAGGAGCGGTAGAAAAAGCACATGAATTAGCAGCTTCAACTCCAAATTCGTTTGTGCCATTGCAATTTGATAATCCTGCAAATGTTGCTGTTCACGAAAGAACAACGGCATTGGAAATTTTAAATGATTTTCCAGAAGGTATTGATTATTTAATTACTGGAGTGGGAACAGGCGGACATATCACAGGAGTTTCAAAAATTCTAAAACAACATTTTCCTAAATTAAAAACATTTGCGGTAGAACCTTCTTTATCACCAGTTTTAAGTGGTGGTTTGCCTTCGCCTCACCCAATTCAAGGGATTGGTGCTGGATTTGTTCCAGCTGTTTTTAATAGAGAATATATAGATGAGATTATTACGGTTGAAAAATCAGATGCTTTTGCTTTTTCAAAAAAAGTAACTAAAGAGGAAGGAATTTTTTCGGGTATTTCTACAGGAGCGGCTTTGGCTGCGGTTGGTCAAAAATTAAGTGAAATACCTAAAGATGCAGTAATCTTAACCTTTAATTACGATACAGGAGAAAGATATTTATCTGTAGATGAGCTATTTGATACTGCTTTGTAATGATTTAAGTGGTTTGTTTTTAACCATCAAATAAAGAATTGATATTGTTGTTAATTGTTTGTAATACATTAAATTAGCGTAACAGTATTTTTTTAAAATAAAAATTCAAGTATAAATAAATATAAATTAAAACAAACACAATGGCAGAAGTAAAAAAACAGCAAACTGCGTTAGGAGACGTAGCTGCAAGGCAATTAGCAATCGCTACACGTTCGGTACCTACAATGGCAACAAGCCCAAGATGGCTTACACATCTATTACACTGGGTTCCTGTAGAATCTGGGGTGTATCGTTTGAATAAAGTAAAAGATGCCAATCACATTGAAGTAGATTGTTCGGCTAGAGATGAGCGTATTTTACCAAATACATTTGTGGATTATATTGACAATCCAAGAGAATATAATTTAGCAGCGGTTCAGACTATTGTTGATGTACATACTCGTGTTTCTGATTTGTACAGCAAACCATACAACCAAATTTCAGAGCAATTGCGTTTGGCTATCGAAACAATCAAAGAACGTCAGGAAAGCGAATTAATCAACAACAAAGAATACGGTTTGTTGAATAGTGTTGCGCCTTCTCAAATTATAAAAACAAGATCAGGAGCGCCAACTCCAGACGATTTAGATGAATTATTGACAAAAGTTTGGAAAGAACCTGGTTTTTTCTTGTTGCACCCTTTAGCTATTGCAGCTTTCGGTCGTGAGTGTACACGTCGCGGGGTACCACCTCCAACAACTTCTTTGTTTGGATCTCAATTTTTAACTTGGAGAGGAATTCCACTTATTCCTTCTGATAAATTGCCAATCAAAGATGGTAAATCTAAAATCATTTTATTACGTACAGGAGAAAGCCGTCAAGGTGTAATTGGTCTTATCCAACCAGGATTACAAGGAGAACAATCTCCAGGATTATCTGTACGTTTTATGGGAATAAACGAAAAAGCCATTGCTTCTTATTTAGTATCGTTGTATTGCTCATTGGCAGTAACTGTTGATGACGCTATCGCGGTATTAGAGGATGTAGAAATAGGTAAGTATCATGAGTACAAATATTAATACAACAGGTACGGGATTGCCTAATATTGATGACTTGGAAAAGTTAGCCAATGAGCTGTTCAGTGCTTTGCCCAATGAATTTCCAAAAGAAATTTCATTGAGTCCAAATGCCAGTGAACATCCTCGTGCTACCAAAATTGCCGAAACACTGCTTGCAGCGGGTAATTTAGGTGGAGTAGAAGCGGCGTTTCCAGTTAGCAATCACGATACGGTGTTGGGACAATCTGGTTTTGCACCATTGGCAACTCCAGCGGTTTCAGCCAGTCCGATAGGTTCTGTACAAACACCGCCTTCGTTTGGTGGTTTTGGCGGATCGCCTTCGGTGGCACAGTATGGAAAATCGCCAGGTTTTGGAGGGTATAACAATGCTTTTTCCGATCCAACTATCGAAAATATTTCGCAACTAGGTGATTTGAACGTGGATATCAACGAAGGATTTGGATCTTCTCCTGTTTCAGGAGCTGGCGCCGATCCCTTTGCGGTAAATAACGGAAATAATATCAATGCGGCTGATCCGCAAACAGGTTTCAGTGATCCGAATCTGAAAAATAGCGGCGGTAATTCGTCAACAAATTTGAATCAGAATTATTTGCCATTTGAATTC
This sequence comes from Flavobacterium sp. WC2509, assembly GCF_052683105.1. Taxonomy (NCBI): domain Bacteria; kingdom Pseudomonadati; phylum Bacteroidota; class Flavobacteriia; order Flavobacteriales; family Flavobacteriaceae; genus Flavobacterium; species Flavobacterium sp. WC2509. Next base: position 3,054,384 of record NZ_JBQZFG010000001.1, read on the forward strand.
GAACACACTTCTTTTGAAGCGGAATTGAAAACGGCTTTGGAAGCACTTAATTCTAGTTTTGGAATTCCATCTTTGGTAACAACTCCGGGAATTATTGATACTCCGGGTTCTTATTATTTTTTAAATGAAAATCCTTTTGGGTTTGATTCTAAAAAAGCAGATGTTGCTCCTGTAGGTCACAATGAATTTGAAGGTTTTGGTGGAACGAATTTCAATCCGCATATCATCAAGAAAGATTTTCCAATTCTGAGAGAAACGGTGAATGGTAAACCTTTAATTTGGTTTGACAATGCAGCGACAACTCAAAAACCACAATCAGTAATTGACCGTGTGAGTTATTTCTACGAACATGAAAATTCTAATATTCACCGTGCCGCACACGAATTAGCAGCGAGAGCTTCGGATGCGTATGAAGCCGCTCGTGAAAAAGTGAAAGTGTTTCTGAATGCCAAATCCGTAAACGAAATTATTTTTGTTCGCGGCGCAACAGAAGGAATCAATTTAGTAGCTCAAAGCTGGGGAGATCATAATTTGGTTTCGGGTGATGAAATTATCGTTAGTAATTTAGAACATCACGCTAATATTGTGCCTTGGAAACGTCTAGCAGATAAAAAAGGCTTGAAATTGCGAGTAATTCCTGTGGACGATGATGGACAAATTCTGTTGGACGAATATGCTAAATTGCTAAATTCTAAAACAAAATTAGTTGCTTTTACACAAGTTTCAAATGCTTTAGGAACGGTAACTCCAGCCAAACAAATGGTCGAAATGGCTCACGCCGTTGGTGCTAAAGTGCTGTTAGATGGAGCGCAATCTGTTTCGCATATGAAAGTTGATGTTCAGTATCTGAATGCTGATTGGTTGGTTTTCTCTGGTCATAAATTATTTGGACCAACGGGAATTGGTGCTGTTTATGGCAAAGAAGATTTGCTAAATGAAATGGAACCGTATCAATCAGGCGGAAATATGATTCAGGATGTGACTTTTGAGGAGATTAAATACCACAAAGCACCGAATCGTTTTGAAGCAGGAACAGGTAACATTGCCGATGCTATTGGTCTTGGAGCTGCGATTGATTATGTTTCGAAAATCGGGATAGAAGCAATCGGGCAATACGAGCATTATTTATTAGAATATGCCACCAATTTGCTGAAACAAATTCCAGGTGTTCGATTGATAGGAACTGCTGCCCATAAAGCAAGCGTGCTTTCTTTTAACTTGCAGGGTTTTACCAATGATGAGGTTGGCCAGGCATTAAATAAAGAAGGAATTGCTGTGAGAACTGGGCACCATTGTGCTCAGCCTATTTTGAGAAGAATGGGAGTAGAAACCGCTGTTAGACCGTCTTTAGCTTTTTATAACACGACCCAAGATGTGGATGTTTTTATAGAAACGCTATGGAAATTAAAGACGGAGAAAAGTATAAAAAGTTAATAAAACTGATTCAGTTTATTTTAAATAAAATTACAGTTGCTGAGGTTGATAATTTGAGTTTGGATGATTAAAAACATTCAAAGTCAAGAAGTAAAAGCCTCATCTTCTATCGGTATAGATTAGTTAGTTAATTTATTTTACTTGATTTTTTTTTTTTGTAATTGCAACACTTCGAAATGAAGTGTTGCAATTTTTTTTAAGAAACCCTCTGGGAAATAAAATCCAATATTCCAAGGATTTAGTTCTTGAGCTTTTTTGTTTTTAAATGTTCGATATTTAAATCAAATTTAGCGTGATGTGAAAAATTGATAGATGTCATAAATTAGACTTTAATTTTTGAATTATACTTTACTCTTTTCTATGTTAATCGCAAATCTGTATCCTTAAATAAATGTATTTCTGTATCTGTGTCTTTTTTTATTAAGTGCTTAATATTGTATTTCAAGAAAAACAGTTATGAAAGAGCAAGCAATTATTAAGAAGGAAATAAAATACGGTGATGTAAGCCTGACCGAATTACAAGAAGTAGGAGCTATTTACAACAATGTAAAAGCAAAAGTTGCTTTGGATACCGATTTGCTGCAAAGTGATGTCGTTTCTCTAAAAGAAAATTTTGGACTGCCTTTAGTATTTGGAAAATCTGGAAATGAAGTAATAGGTTTTGCTGCTGTAGTTGTTAACCCGAGTTTTCAAATAGAAATTAATTGTTATTTTAGAGACGGATTTGAATCTCTGGAAACACAACAGATCTTAAATGAAAAAGCCAGAAAAATAATAGATACTACATTTGTTAAAGACAGTAGCAAACTTAATGCAGCTATTATAAAATTAACAGATTGGTGGAATAGCTGTAATTAAGTTAGATACACAAAAATTGATGGTATGAAAAAGGAAGTTTTATATTTGAAGATAGCTAAAGTTATAGAGGGACAAATTAGCAGCGGAACATTAAAATTGGGAGAAAAACTTCCTTCTATCCGCTCTGTGCATAAGCTTTATAATGTCAGTATCAATACGGCCAAGCAGGCTTTTCTTGAGCTCGAAAGCAAATCACTTATAGAACCAAGACCCAAATCTGGCTATTTTGTTAGCAAAACTTCGCAGCGTAAATTTTCGATTCCATCTGTCAGTCAATTAAAATCTTATAATGAGGAGCCAACAGAAGACTTGATAAGTAAAGTTTTCAATACGCTAAATAGTAAAGATATTACGCAATTCTCTCTCGGTGCTCCCGATAAAAGTCTTTTGCCTATTGCAAAACTCAATAAGGGTATTGTTAAGGCGGTGCGTAATTTTGAGGACGGAGGTACTAGCTACGAGCCCATTCAAGGCAATGTTAATCTTAGAAGAACAGTCGCTAAATGGTCTTTGGTACTGGAAGGAAAACTTACCGAAGACGATCTTGTTACCACATCAGGTACCATGAATGCACTTTTTAATTGTCTTATGGCAGTAACTACACCTGGAGATACGATAGCTATTGAAAGTCCTACTTATTTTGGCATTATTCAAATTGTGAAATCTTTAGGTTTAAAAGCAATTGAGATTCCTACACATCCTATAACGGGCGTAGATTTAGAAGCAATAAAGAAAGTCTTGCCTCAACTAAAAGCCTGTTGTTTTGTTAGTAATTTCAGCAATCCATTAGGAAGCCTGATGCCTGATGAACATAAAAAAGAATTGGTGAGAATGCTCACAGAATATGACATTCCTTTGATTGAAGATGATCTTTATGGGAATCTTTTTTTTGGTATATCAAGACCAAAGCCTTGCAAATATTATGATGAAGCAGGGATTGTAATGTGGTGTGGTTCAGTATCAAAAACATTAGCGCCAGGTTACAGAGTAGGCTGGGTAGCTCCTGGAAAGTTTAAGGAAAAAATCATCAGACAAAAATTCTCTCAAACCATCTCTAGTCCAGCATTATATCAGGAAGTAATAGCAGATTTTATGGAACATGGCAGATATGACCATCATTTGCGTACTTTTAGAAATAAGCTGTATGCCAACTGTCTACAGTTTCAAAGAGCTATCGAGGATTATTTTCCTGATGGTACCAAAATATCACAGCCACAAGGTGGTTTTATGTTGTGGTTAGAATTAGACAAAGCAATTGATACTGCCGAATTGTATGATCGGGCAATTCAGCAAAAAATCAGTTTTGCTCCTGGAAGAATGTTTACACAACACAATCAATACAACAATTGTATGCGACTCAATTATGCATTGGAATGGAACGATAAACTAGACGCTGATCTCAAACGTTTAGGGGATATTGTAAAAAATGAATTGAAATAAGGAATTCTTAATCCAATTTTTGAAACTGGATAGTAGTGCCTACATACGAGAGGAAGCAATAAAATTTCAAGAAGCTACAATAGCAAAATAGTGTATTTTAGAATTAAAATATTATAACAATTAAATCTTTATCTTTGTATTATAAAATTTCATGAAACATGAACTACAAAATATCATTTCAGGAAAGAGCCAAGTTAGGCATGGAGATGCTATCCAAGCGGTCGCCAATTACCTTAGAAGAAGCAAGAGCGCAAGTTGCGAAGCTAAAGGCAGCAAGCAAATCAAAAGTGAAGAAGCAGAGAATATAAAGCAATTTTGTAATCAAAATAATTTTTGGAAAACAAATATTGATATTAATTCTTTTGTTTCCAGTGGCGCTGAGCAAAAGGTTTATCTACATCAGGATGAGTTTCAGGTTTTGAAACTCAATGATTCAATTTATTATTCATCGTGGGAAGATTATTTCAATAATTTATTATTGAACAATTTCTTTTTTCCAGATACCGCTTATCAATTAGTTGGGTTTTATGAATCTGAAGAAATTTTATATGCTGTTGTTGAACAGGATTTTATCAAATTTGACGAATTAACACAATTAGAAAATGTCAAAAAATTTCTTAATGAAAATGGTTTTAAAAACACAAGGAATAATGATTACTTTAATCCTGATTTAGGAATAATTCTCGAAGATTTACACGATGAAAACGTACTGACTTTTCAAAGTAATTTATATTTTATCGATACTGTTTTCTATATCACAGATGAATTTTATAAGTTGTAATTTTTAAAATGTTTTGAATCTGTACATTTCATTTCTTAGACTTCAATCTACTCAATGTTTCCTGCGAGATATTTAAAAACGAAGCGACCACTTTATTGGGAAGTCTTTTTACCACAATGGGTCTTTCTTTTAGCAGGTTTTCATAGCGCGTTTTGGCATCCATCGTGACGAAAGACATCAGGCGATTGGTATTGGTAACATAAGCATATTCTAAATAATGCCTGTAGAATTTCTCCCAAATAGGATATTTTTCTAACAAATAGAAAAAATCTTTTCGTTCGATATAAAGTAGTTGAGAATCTTCGAGTACCTGAACATATTCCAGAGCAGCAATATTAGTTATAAATGAAATAACCGCTCCTGCAAGATGATTCTCAAAAGCCAAATGACGGGTAGATTCTTGTCCTTCTTCGTTGATGAAAAATATACGGAGACATCCTTTGTCTACAAAGTACAGTTGATGACCCAATTCGCCATGGCTTACCAAAAACTCATTTTTTTTAACAGAAATCATTTTGAAGAATGGCAAGATGGAGTCTAACTCTTCTTCAGAAATGCTCACTTTGTCTCTAATAAATTGTGCCAGTTGGTTATACATCTTCATACATTTTTTACAAATTTAAATCAGGATTAACTACAATTGAATGGATTGTGTAGTTTTCTTTTCAGAAGTTGCTTTTTCAGCTAGTTTTTTTGCTTTTGGTATAATTAAAAAGGCACACAGATAAGCAACAGGAAGCATTACGCTCCACGCACTTAAGAATTTAAAAAACCAATCTTCCCCAAACCCATAATTTCGAATCAATCCCACAAACGCCATAATCATAGTCATTGGCAAAACTACAAATAGCGTATTGATATACCGGAAATACTTCTTGTTCATCTTTCTAATTTTTAATGTTCTATGCAAAGGTGAAGTTTATAGAGGTCGAAAAAATTGATGTAAGTCAATAAATCCAAATTGCTTAAAATCGTTTAAATGTCTTTGAAGAATGAAAAAAATGAAGCAGATGAAAATCTCTTTATTTATGCTGGTTAGTTAATTATTTCAGTTTATTTAGTCTGAATTTTTTTGTGAGATAAATTACCAAAAATATTTTTTTTATATTAATTAATCGATTTTTTTTGTTTGTTAGCGAAGTTTTTAATTATTTTTGAGAATCAATTTTAAACAAAGCAAATGAGTAATAAAATTACGCTACTACTTCTTACCGTATTCTTTTCACTCTCCGTTTTTGCTAGTGTTTCAAAGGCAGAAAAGGAAGTTTTGATAAAGTTAAACCAAGCTACCAATGGAAGTAAATGGACCAATAAATGGGATATTTCTTTGCCAATGGATAAATGGTATGGCGTAAAAGTTGTTGATGATAAAGTGGTTTCTATCAATTTAAAGAATAATAATTTAACGGGTCGCATACCTGTTGAAATTACGACTTTGGTGAATTTGCGTGAGTTAAATTTAAGTACTAATTTGTTGAATGGTGAAATTCCACTCAATATTGGAAATTTAAAAACTTTAGAAATATTCGATCTTTCGTTTAATAAATTAACTGGTTTTATTCCAGCTTCAATTTGTACACTGCCTAATTTAAAAGTTTTATTACTTGATAGAAACATTCTGTCAGGAGAGTTACCACAGCAAATAGGAAAACTATCAATGCTTGAAAACTTGTCATTATATGAAAATTCGTTTCAAGGAACATTACCTGTTTCTTTTTATGAATTAAAATCTTTGAAGTTACTTTCTTTATATACAAATCGATTTACAGGCAAGTTGAGCCCATCAATTGGAAACTTGGTTTTGTTAGAGAATTTAAATCTTTTTGATAATGATTTTAAAGGTCAAGTGCCAGTTGAACTGGAGAAATTGACCCATTTAAAAAAAATGAATATATCCTATAATCTATTTTCTGGTCTGGTGTCCAATAAATTATCGCTATTAGATAAGTTGAACATGACCATGAGAAACGAAGCGGGAAATGTGGTTTCTTTGCCTGTTATTAAAGGATAAAACTTTAAAACAAGGAGAAGAAAAAGAAGATTGTTTGTTTTAATACATTTAGTTAGATTACCCTGTAACTTCATACATTACAGGGTTTTTCGTTTTTATGTTAAAAGAAATCGTTTTGGTGTGGTTTTGTTAAATAAACGTAAAGTCCAATTGGTGAGGTTTTGTTTGGTTTACAATAAGTTGGGATTGTTTTTTAAGTAAATGTTATAAATTTGATAATTTATGGGTTGTTATTTTATCAGTTTCTTTTTATTTTATACTTTTACTAAGAATTCAACTGAAAGAGGGTTGAATAAGATAAAAAATAATCTAATCAATTTTAAATAGTTATGGTAGTACAGTATCAAGGAAAGCAAAACGGAATTCCAACAACATTTACACTACGAATTATCGGTAATAATCTATCGAAAAGTAGCTCTAATTACCAAATAGATTTATTAGTTGGAGATAAACAATTACCAATTTTTACAAGTTTAATTCATCAGAGTTTGTCAAATTGCTTGAAAGAAATTTATTTGTTTAGAAAACACAATAATATCACGTTTGATAATTCATCAGAAAAAGTAGCTCCAAAATTAGTTCCTTATGACTTGGTTCTATTCAACTCTAACAAGTATTCCTTGTTTATGGCATAGATTCATTTCTGTAATGGATAAATAAAAGACTGTTCGAAAGAATGGTCTTTTTTTTGGTTTAATTTGAATGGAAATACAAGAGTTGGGGTAATAAAAAAAGCTCCAGATTTCTCCGGAGCTTTTTGTCGTTAATAGGGGGGTAAATTTGTGGTATTTGGTATTTTAGTTTTTAAATTTAATTTTTCGCAGTAACAATTTCAACAGGAATTGATCCTTGTGTCAAACCTTCAACATCTGCTTTTATAGTAATTGTGCCGCTGTCTTTAGCTGCTCTAATTATTGCTATTGCTTTTCCTTGAAAGGCGGTAGTTGCAGGTCCTTGGTAGCCTTCGTGACTTAATATATTTCCATTGTCAACCGCAATAATTTTACCAGAATCAGTAATAGAAAATTTTACTAGATTATCGGCATTTGCACATTTAATTCCTTTATCATCTACAATAGTTGCGGTAATAAAAGTAACATCGTCCCAGTTGTTAGCCACTGTGGCATTGCTTTTGGTTAAGATGATTTTTGCAGGTTTTCCAGCAGAAGTATGTTCTTCCTGAGCAACAACTTTTCCGTTGTTTTTTCCAACTGCTTTTATTGTTCCCGCTTCAAAAGTAACATTCCACTCTCTTGGCGAATCATCAGCTGGTTTTTTTAAGGAACCTAATGATTTATCATTCAGGAAAAGTTCTACTTCGTCACAATTACTGTAAACATTTACTTTGGCATTGTCATAAGTATCAAAATCATTTGGTGTCCAATTGGCAACCCAGAATCCTGCTCCGGCATTATCTGATTTTCTTACAATATGAACCACAGGTTTTGATGACCACCAACTGTCTCTTTGTAGTGCTTGTTGTTTCCAGTTTCCAGCTCTGTCAAATAAACCTTGATTATTAGTAGTTTCAGGCCAATCGGCTTCTCCTAAATAATCATAACCAGTCCATAAAAATTGTCCTGCCATATACGGCTTGTCTCGTAAAGCTAACCATTGACTAATCGCATGGGTATTTTCGGTACCAATAACTTTCCAGGTTGGATGCGCTTCATGTGCTGCAATCAATTCGTTTTCGCGGTAATTTTGCCCTACAATCTCCATATGTTCTGCAAAACCACTAAGATATACTTTAGAGTTGGCTGGTCTGAAAAGTGCCATAGTTACTGGTCTGGTGTTGTCATATTTTTTAACAACATCTTCTTGCATTTTATAGGCTTGGTAACCTTCAGGGTAACTAAGATTGTCATGGATTTCGTTTCCAATACTATAAATAACTACGGAAGGATGATTTCTATCTCTTAAAATCATGTCTTTAGTATCTTGTTCCCACCAATCTTTAAAATATAAATTATACCCTTTTTCTCCATTATGTTTGGCTGCAGTCCAAGTGTCAAAAGTTTCATCCATAACGACAAATCCCATTTGGTCACACAAATCAAGAAATTCTGGAGCTACTGGATTATGAGAGGTACGAATTCCATTTACACCTATTTCTTTTAATTTTTTTAAACGTTCTTTCCAAACGCCCAGAGGTACTGCTGCACCAACAGCTCCGCCATCATGATGCAAACAAACCCCTTTTATTTTGTAGTTTTTATTGTTTAACCAAAAACCAGTATCGGCTCTAAATTCCGCTTTTTTTATTCCAAATGAAATCGTTTGATTGTCAATTAGTGTTGTTCCTGAGTATAATTTAGTAACAACTGTATATAAATTTGGATCTTCAATATCCCATAATTTTGGGTTTTGAATTTCAATATTTTTTGATAAATCACTGGTTTTCTTAGCAGCAATATTCTCTTGACTTTCTGTTGACTTAACTACTTTTCCTTTGCTGTCAATAATGCTAATTTGCAGTTTATATGTTCCAGCAGTTCCTTTGTTTTCTATTTCAGTCTTTACATTCACTACTGCTTTTTGTGCAGTTGGATTAGGCGTTGTGATTTGTGTTCCCCATTGTGTAAAATGAGTTGAATTTACTCCAACCAAACGTACATGACGATAAATTCCCGCACCGGTATAATAACGTGAAGCAGGCTGAACAGAATTATCAGCTCTAACAGCAATTACATTGGTTTTTCCTTTTCCAAAGTTTAAATATGGAGTCAGATCATAAGAGAAACTAATGTATCCATAAGGGCGTTTGCCTAAATGTTTTCCGTTAATCCATACATCGCTGTTAGCCATTACGCCATCAAATTCAATAGAGAATATTTTATTGGAGTCAGTAGCATCTAATTCAAATGACTTACGATACCACCCAATTCCAGTAGGTAAATAACCACCTCCACGAGCAGATGGATTTTCACGGTCGTAAGGTCCTTCAATACTCCAATCATGCGGAACATTAAGTGTTTTCCATGCTTGGTCATTAAATGCAGGTTTCTCTGCGTCTGCTATTTCTCCTTTTGTAAATTGCCAATTGGCATCAAAGTTGATTGTTTTTCGCTCTTGAGAAAAAACACTCGTTGTTGCAAATACTAAAAAGAATAAGAGGCTAAGGTTGACTTTTTTTGCCCTTTTATTTTTAAAATCCTTCATGTTTGTTGATTTTTTTTATTGTTTTTTTAATATGCTTATTTTAAGATTAAGTTGATTTTTTCTAATTCTGCCGAGCTAAAAGTAGTGTTTTCTAAAGCCTTAATGGAGTCTAAAATTTGCTCTGGTTTGCTGGAACCTATTAATACCGAGGTCACTCTTTCGTCACGTAGAATCCAAGCCAATGCCATTTGTGCTAATTTCTGACCTCTTTCTTTTGCAATATTATTTAGTGCTAAGATTTTGTCTAACCTTTCTTTGGTGATATGGTCTGCTTTTAAGAATTGTCCGCTAGTGGCTACCCTAGAATCAGCAGGGATACCATTTAGATATTTATCAGTTAATAAACCTTGAGCTAATGGAGAAAACGGAATGCAGCCAACTTGTTCTTTTCCTAATAAATCCAAAAGACCATCTTCTACCCAACGTTCAAACATTGAATATTTAGGTTGGTGAATTAAACATGGAGTCCCCATTTCTTTTAATAATTTGAACGCTTTTTCGGCTTCGGCTGGGCGGTAGTTTGAAATACCAACATATAAAGCTTTTCCTTGCTGAACGATTAAATTTAAAGCAGCCATGGTTTCCTCTAAAGGAGTTTCTGGGTCTGGTCTATGATGGTAAAAAATATCCACATATTCCAAATCCATTCTTTTTAAACTCTGATCTAAACTGGAAATTAAATATTTTTTGGATCCCCAATCGCCATAAGGACCATCCCACATTGTGTAGCCTGCCTTAGAAGAAATAATCATTTCATCTCTGTGATTTTTGAAATCCAATTTCAAAATTTTACCTAAGCATTCTTCTGCTGATCCAGGAGGCGGGCCATAATTATTGGCTAAGTCAAAATGGGTAATTCCATTATCGAATGCAGTTTTCATTAAATTTCTGCTATTTTCAAAATCACTGTTTTCTCCGAAATTGTGCCAAAGACCTAATGAAAATGCAGAAAGTTTAAGTCCTGAGTTTCCACATCTGCGATATTCCATGTTTTCATATCGGTTGGCTGCTGGTTGGTATGTCATTTTTCTTAATTTTACGTAATCGTTTACGGTGGTTAATAAATTTATTTTTGATTCTTATTTGAAGACTCTCGTATTATTAATGTTGGAGTTAATATTCGTTTTTGAATGTTTGTTTTTTCTTCTTTTTTTGAAATTAATTCATAAATGAGATTGAATGCTTCTTCGCCCATTTGAACTGTTTTTTGATCGATGGTTGATAAAGAAGGAGTAATGTGTTCTCCGAATAAATCATTGCAAAAACCGATTACACCAAAATCATTAGGAGCTTTAATTCCTTTTTCTTTTAATTCTTTCAAAACGCCTAGTGCGGTGATATCTTCGACTGCAAAAATGGCATTTGGTTTATTCTCTAATTTTAAAAAATACTGAACGCCTTTTCGTCCAGCTTCAATACTGATATCTCCATCATAAATTAATTGAGGATCGAAATCAATATTGTATTGTTGTAAAGCGGCTTTGTAACCGCGGACTCTTTCTGAGAAAGCTTTGATGTGTTGAGGTCCTGAAATGTGAGCAACTCTATTGTATCCTGATTTAATTAATGATTCTGTTGCCATAAAAGCTCCTAGATAATCATCAATGCAAACGGATGAAATTTCTAAACTATCATTAGTCCTGTCAAAAAAAGCGATTGGAATATTTTTGTCTTTGATGGATTTAAAATGTGAAAAATCAGTTGTATTTTTTGAAATAGAAACTAAAATTCCGTCAACACGCGCGCCGATAAAAGTATCAATTCCTTTTTTTTCAAATTCTTCTGATTCGTTTGATTGATAAATAAGTACGTCATAACCATGTTCGCTGGCTAGATTTGAAATCCCATGAATGACAGATCCGAAAAATAAATGTTCGACTGTTGGGATTAACACGCCTATAAGTTTTGTTTTTCCAGAACGTAATGAAGAGGCAATTTTATTGGGTTTGTAATCAAGGCGTTCTGCAACGGCTTTGACTTTTTTCTTAGTGTTTGCGCTTATTTCAGGATGATCGCTCAGTGCACGAGAAACTGTTGCAGGGGCAATTCCTAATTCTTTTGCAATATCGCTAATGGTAATTTTTGTTTTCATATTTCCGTAATCGATTACGAAAGTAAAATATTATTTTTAATTAATGAATAAAAGAGTGGCTAAATTGTGATTTTGAAGCAAATTGTATGTAAAATTTGATATGCTTTTTCGGATTTCTGAAAAATGATTGTAAAAAATCAGAATAGTGTCGATTTGTTTAATCGGCGATATTCTCCGGGTGTTAAGCTTACAAATCGCTTAAATATTTTTGAAAAATGAGGCAAATTAGAAAAGCCAGTATCTATGGCGATTTCTAAAAAAGTCTTGTCGGTAGTTGCAATCAGATATTGTGCGCGTTCTATTTTTTTTTCAAGTATATATTGCAATGGTCTTACACCAGTATGAAGAAGAAATTGTTTAGAGAAATAATCTTTGTTTTGGTTCGCTCTATCAGCCAGTTCTTCAATGCTCGGATTGTCTTTTAGATGGACTTGTATGTAACTTATAGCGTTAAGAATTTTGGATGGGATTGTATCGTTATTGTTTGCTATGAAATCTTTAGCGCCTAAAAATCTCGAAATTAATTGAAGAAGGATTCCTTGATTTTCAAATTTTAGGTGGTTTTTCATTTCTCTATTCAACGAACGATATTCTTTGTAATAGGCTTCTTTTTCATAAATAATGGGATTGTCAGAGCGATTAATTCCTCTTCCGGGATTTGTTTGGAGCATTTTTTTTATCAATAAAATGTCTATTTCATTGGCTTCGGTTTTTATTATTTTTCGATTATTAGAAAATAAATTAATTCCATCTGCAGACTCTTCAAAAAATTGTATAAAATATTGACCTAGATGCGAATCACAATTCAAATTGCATAGGGTAAAACTTGGTATAAGATAAAGGTATCCAGGTTCTAAAATATGTTTAGCGACGTTGTCCGAAATAGATCCTAAACCTTCATCAATATAATACAAGCGATAATAAGGACTAACTATGTTGTAGTAGTTCCAGTGATTATCGAGTGTAACATGATCGATATGTAATAAGGAAAAAGAATGTTTAAAATTTGTATTTGACATACAGCAGTGAAAAGTCGGTTTTGAATAATAAAAAGTCGTTTTTGAATAAAAAGCAAGACCTGTAAGTCTGCTATCTTTGTTTTTTAAATCGGCGAAATTTAAGGATAAAAATGCTAATTAATAAATTTTAAGCTTAAATAAAAGTATTTTTGATTTTTAATCCATTAATAGACTTAAACATGTTAGCTGTAATTTTTAAAACCAAAAGAATGATTCGTATACAATTAATTTATTTCTTTTTTCTGCTTTGTCTTTTCAAAGGAAATGCTCAATCCCAACAAACTACAATAAATAGTCCAGACGGAAAACTAAAACTACAAGTGTCTGTAATTGATGGAAAACCGACTTATAATGTTCTTTATAATGGAAAAATATTTTTAGAGCAATCTCCGCTAGGACTAAAAACGAATGTGGGTGATTTTAGTTCAGGACTGGAATTAAAAGATAAAATAGTTCAAAATAAAATTGATGAAACTTATGAATTGCCTAATATAAAACAGAGCAAAGTTCATTATGTAGCAAATGAAATGGCACTTTCTTTTACCAAAGAGAAGAAAACAGCAATCGATGTGGTTTTTAGAGTAAGTAACAATGATGTGGCCTTTAGATATAAAGTGTATCCACAGAATAAAGCGCTTTCGGCTGTAGTAAATGAAGAGGTTTCCGGATTTTTATTCCCAACAGGAACAACGACTTTTCTTTCTGCTCAAAGTGATGCTATGGTTGGCTATGCTAGGACAATGCCAAGTTATGAAATTCCGTATACTGTTGATGCTCCAATTGGAGGAAATGGTATGGGTAATGGTTATACTTTTCCTTGCCTTTTTAAAATGAAAGATAGTAATGGTTGGGTTTTAATTTCAGAAACAGGAGTTGATAGTAATTATTGCGCTAGTCGATTAATTGGTGGTCAAAAGGGATTATACACTATTGGTTTTCCAATGGTAGGTGAAAACAATGGCAATGGTTCATCAGCTCCAGGAATTGCTCTCCCTAGCGAAACACCTTGGCGTACAATAACAGTAGGAGAAACATTAGCACCTATTGTGCAAACTACTGTTCCATTTGATTTAGTTAAGTCTCATTACGAAGCTTCGCAAAAATATGAATATACAAAAGGTTCCTGGAGTTGGATTCTTGGCCAGGATAAAAGTATGAATTATGATGAGCAAATTAGATTTGTCAATTTTAGTGCAGACATGGGGTATCAGACACTTTTAGTTGATGCCTTTTGGGATACTAAAATAGGACATGATAAGATGGAAACTTTTGCAAAATATGCTGCTAGCAAAGGAGTGAGTTTGTATTTATGGTATAATTCTAATGGAAATTGGAATGATGCGCCTCAAACTCCAAAAGGTATTATGAACAATACAATTGCCAGACGTAAAGAAATGGCCTGGATGAAAAAAATTGGTATCAAAGGAATCAAAGTCGATTTTTTTGGTGGTGATAAACAAGAAACAATGAAGTTGTATGAAGATATTTTATACGATGCCAACGATTATGGAATTATGGTGATTTTTCATGGTACTACTTTGCCTCGTGGTTGGGAAAGAATGTATCCTAATTATGTTTCTAGCGAAGCGGTTTTAGCAAGTGAGAATTTATATTTTAATCAAAGCAATTGTGATACCGAAGCCTTTAACGCAACGCTACATTGCTTTATTCGTAATACGGTTGGAAGCATGGATTTTGGAGGAAGTGCTCTGAATAAATTTTACAATGATAAAAACACACCTAACAAAGGTTCAAAACGAATGACCTCCGATGTATATGCTTTGGCAACAGCAGTACTGTTTCAAAGCGGTGTACAGCATTTTGCATTGGCACCTAATAATTTAACCGACGCTCCAAAATGGGCTATTGATTTTATGAAAGAAGTACCAACGACTTGGGATGAAGTTCGTTTTATTGAAGGTTATCCAGGGAAATACGCAATATTGGCACGTCGTAAAGGAAGTAAATGGTACGTCGCAGGTATAAATGCTCAAAAAGAAGTTGTACGTACAAAAGTCAAATTAGGAATGATTGCAGCAGGTGAAAAGCTAAAAAAATATAGTGATGATAATGTATTGAATGGTTCAGTAACTGATGTAATTCAGAAAAAGAATCAAGAAATAGAATTAATAATTCCTTGTAACGGAGCTGTTCTTATTACCAATTAGTTTACTAATAATTATCCCTAAGTTACTTTTAAATAGATATTTCATTAATGTTAAGAAAATAAAAAATGGATAGAAGAAATGCTTTAAAATTAGGAGCTTCGGCAATTGCAGGACTTTATTTGTCGCCATTGTTAGGACAAAGTAGTATTATTAATGCTGTTGCAAATAAAGGTTTGTTTCAGCCGACATGGGATTCTCTACAAAAATACATAGTACCCGATTGGTTTCGTGATGCTAAATTCGGAATGTGGGCACATTGGGGACCACAATGTGAACCAGAAGCAGGAGATTGGTATGGAAGAAATATGTATGAGGAAGGTTCCAGACAGTATAAAATTCATGTAGAAAAATATGGACATCCTTCAAAATTTGGTTTTAAGGATGTAATCAATGTTTGGAAAGCTGATAAATGGAATCCAGAGGAATTGGTGAATTTATATAAAGAGACTGGCGCTAAATATTTTATGGCAATGGCAAATCATCATGATAATTTAGATTTATATGATAGCAAGCACCAACCTCATTGGAATTCAACCCAAATGGGACCTAAAAAAGATATTATTGCAGGATGGGAAAAAGCGGCTCGCAAAGCGGGATTGCCTTTTGCAGTGAGTGTTCATGCGGCTCATGCTTGGAATTGGTTTGATACTTCTCAGGGTGCTGATAAAAATGGTGCTTTAGCAGGAGTGCCTTATGATGGAAATCTAACCAAAGAAGATGGAAAAGGGACTTGGTGGGAAGGTTTAGATCCTCAGGAATTGTACACACAAAAGCATCCATTAAGTACCAAAACTTCGAATAAGGCATCGGTACACAGCCAATGGGATTGGGCAGATGGAGCTTCAATACCAACGCCAGCTTATTCAGAAAAATTTCATGACAGA
The DNA here is from genome assembly GCF_052683105.1 of Flavobacterium sp. WC2509. Lineage (NCBI taxonomy): Bacteria > Pseudomonadati > Bacteroidota > Flavobacteriia > Flavobacteriales > Flavobacteriaceae > Flavobacterium > Flavobacterium sp. WC2509. The sequence goes on from NZ_JBQZFG010000001.1 coordinate 3,070,233, forward strand.
ACAATTGATTTGATTGATAAATACAATCCTGACATGATTTATTTTGACGATACAGCATTGCCATTGTGGCCTGTTAGTGATGCAGGTTTGCGTATTGCAGCACATTTGTACAATAAAAGTTTGAAGAAAAATAGAACCGTTCAGGCAGTAATAACGGGTAAAATATTAACCGAATCACAGCGAAAAGCTATAGTCTGGGATATTGAAAAAGGACAAAGTAACAAAATTGAACCCTTGCCTTGGCAAACCGATACTTGTTTAGGAAATTGGCATTATGATCGCAGTGTTTACAACAACAAACGTTACAAATCTGCCAAAACGGTCATACATACATTGGTAGATGTGGTTAGTAAAAATGGAAACCTAATGCTTAATGTTCCAGTTCGTGGTGATGGAACCATTGACGAATTGGAACGTGAAATTGTGAAAGAAATTGGGGTTTGGATGAAACTAAACAGCAAAAGTATTTATGGAACCCGTCCTTGGAAAATTTTTGGAGAAGGTCCACAGCAAGGAAGTGCAGGAGCATTAACCGCCCAAGGTTTTAACGAAGGAAAAGGTAAGGCCTATACTTCAGAAGATATTCGCTTTGCACAAAAAGATAAAACACTTTATGCTACCGTAATGGCTTGGTCAGAAAGTGGTACTGCCGTTATTAAAAGTTTAGGAAATAAATCTGCTTATTATACTCAAAAAATAAAGAGAGTAAAATTAGTAAGTACAGGTGAAGAGCTTCAATTTACGCAAAATGAAAATGGTTTGGAAGTTCATTTTCCAAGTCAAAAACCAGAAGCTTCATATGCGAATGCTTTAGAAATTACCGCTTAGTATCATTTATTTAATATTCAATAAAAAGTAATTCAAGAAACAAACAGTAGATTATGGAGATTATTAACCAATTGAGTGACCAGCATGAAGTGCAAACAGAAAAAGGTGTAGGAGCAAACTATTTATTGCCCTTCATTTTAATTACGAGCTTGTTTTTTCTATGGGGTATGGCGCACAATTTGGATTCTATCTTAATTCCGCACTTGAAAAAAGCATGTGAATTAAATAATCGCCAATCGACATTGATAGATACTTCAGTGTTTTTTGCTTATTTCATTATGGCAATTCCTGCTGGAATGCTTATTAAACGTTTTGGTTATAAAAATAGTATTATAATTGGATTATTGGTTTTTGCAACTGGTGCTTTTCTGTTTGTACCCGCTGCTAATAGTAGAACTTATGAATTGTTTTTATTTGCATTATTTGTAATTGGGTGTGGTTTAACTATTTTAGAAACCAGTGCAAATCCGTATGCAGCTATTTTAGGTCCAGCGGAATCCTCTTCTAAAAGATTGAATTTGGCAGCTTCCTTTAATGGATTAGCAGCAATGGTCGCACCAATTGTTGGTTCCATGTTTATCCTTTCTGGAAAAAATCATACTGCAGAGCAAATGGCAGCAATGCCTGATGCAACAAAAGCGGCTTATTTACTAGAGGAAGCTTCTGCTGTAAAGTTACCTTATATTATTTTGGGAACAGTATTGGTTTTTGTAGCCATCTTGTTCTATTTTATGCATCTTCCTTCAATGAAACCACAGCAAAAAGAGGCTGAAATTAAACCTGGTTTTTTCTCTGTCTTGAAGTTTTCACATTTAAGTTGGGCAGTTGTAGCACAGTTTTTTTATGTAGGGGCACAGGTTTGTATTACTAGTTTTTTTATCAGAATTGCAGAACAAGGTGCTGGGTTAGACGAAAAAACAGCAGGATATTACCTTGGTGTTTATGGTTTTCTTTTTATGGCAGGCCGTTTTATCGGAACCTTCTTTTTGAAATTCGTTAAAGATTATGTGCTTCTTTCTATTTACTGTGTTATTAGTATTCTTTTATGTTTAGTAGCTATTTATGGAGAAGGTATATATGTTATTTATGCATTGGGCGGATTAGGTTTTTTTATGTCGATTATGTTTCCCACTATTTTTTCTTTGGGATTAGTAGGTTTAAAATCGAATACCGAAACGGGCTCTTCTTGGCTAGTGATGGCTATTGTTGGCGGTGCTATACTTCCTTATGCTATGGGAACATTAATAGATATGGAGAATGACGATATTCAGGCGGGATATATTATTCCTCTAATTTGTTTTGCGATCATTCTTTATTTTGGTTTAGTCGGACATAAAGTAAAAAATAGTATGGCGTAGAATATCTATGTAAAATCATGTTTTAGGAATATGTTGTACTCTTTGTTTTGGCAGCTTTAAAAGTAAATTGATAAAACTAAACTAAACTGTTTTCAGAACACAACAAAAAGCAGTAATAACAGGAGTGGGATTAGACATTAAACCAGACCCAATCTATATCAAAGCTGGCGATGTTATTGAGTTAAGTATGGAAAGTAGTTAAAGCATATAGAAAATAATACAAATTTGGAAGTCGTTTTTTTTAATGACTTCTAAAAAATCAATTCAATTAAAATGAAATATATTGTTTGCGAAAAACCGCAAGAGTTTCTAATAAAAGAGAAACCAATGCCAGAGCCAAAAGAAGGGGAAGTGCTTTTGAAAATTAGAAGAATTGGGGTTTGTGGAACTGATATTCATGCCTTTGGAGGAACTCAGCCGTATTTTGAATATCCAAGAATTTTAGGTCACGAATTAGCTGCTGAATATATAAAAGGTAATGCCAAAGGTTTTCAATCTGGTGACAAAGTGACTTTTATTCCGTATTTCAATTGCGGAAAATGTGTGGCTTGTCGCAATGGCTTGACCAATTGTTGTGCTAATATCAAGGTTTTTGGAGTTCACATTGATGGCGGAATGGCTGAATATGTAACGATTCCAGAGCAATATTTATTACATGGTCAAGGACTTGATTTTGATGAATTGGCTTTGATTGAACCACTGGCAGTTGCTGCACATGGTGTTCGTGGAGCCGCGGTAAAAGCAACCGATACCGTTTTAGTAATGGGCGCTGGTCCAATCGGATTGGGTTTGATTCAATTTGCTAAAATTGCGGGAGCAAAAGTTATTGTTATGGATATCAATGAGTATCGCCTTAATTTTTGTAAAGAAGCATTACAAGCTGATGAAACTATCAATCCGTTGAAAGAAGATGTTGCTACCCGATTAGCAGAATTGACTAATGGAGATATGGCAAATGTCGTAATCGATGCTACCGGAAATCAAAAAGTGATGAATAGCGCCTTTAATTATATTTCTCATGGTGGCCGATTTGTTTTGGTTGGTCTTCAAAAAGGAGAATTGAGTTTTAGTCATCCCGATTTTCATAAAAGAGAATCTACTTTAAAGAGTAGCCGAAATGCGACTATTGAAGATTTTGAATATGTGATGAAATGTTTAAAAGAGGGAAAAATAGATCCTAAAAAATACATTACGCATAGAGCTGATTTTTCGGATATGATTGCTGAATTTGGAAAATGGATTGATCCAAAAAATAATACCATCAAAGCAATTATTGAATTGAATTAACGCTGAAAACAATACTTATGGATTTATATTTAAAAGGAAAAGTTGTAGTCGTATCAGGTTCGGCTGGAAAAGAAGGGAGTATTGGGAAAACTATAATTGATCGTTTGGCTGATGAAGGAGCAATTCCAGTTATTGTTGATAGAAATAGCAGAGGTTTTGATTATACAGTAGCCTTGCAAAATAAAGGAATTGATTCTTTATTTGTAGAAACGGATGTTACTGATCCAATTCAAATAGAAAGTGCTGTTGCCAAAATCGTTAAAAAATACGGTAGAATTGATGTGGTTATTAATAATGTTGGAGTAAATGACGGAGTCGGTTTAGATGCAACTTACGACGAGTTTATGAATTCATTAAAACTCAATGTAGTCAGTTACTTCTTGTTGGTAAAATTTGCGCTTCCATATTTAAAAGAATCCAAAGGAAATATAGTGAATATTGGTTCAAAAGTGGCTTTAACTGGACAAGGTGGTACTTCAGGTTACGCTGCCGCAAAAGGAGGAGTTCTTGGATTAACCAGAGAGTGGGCGGTAGATTTGATTCCGTTTGGAATTCGTTCGAATGCAATTATGATTGCAGAATGTTATACCCCTGCTTACGATGATTGGTTGCAAACTTTGCCTGATGGTGATACAGTATTGAAAAAAATCAATAAAAGTATTCCTCTTGAATCCAGAATGACAAAAACAGAAGAAATTGCAGATACAGTACTTTTTATAGTTTCGGATCGTTCTTCGCATACTACAGGGCAGTTTATTTTTGTAGAAGGCGGTTACGTACACTTAGATCGTGCTTTAATTAACGATATTAACTAATTAGAATTATGAATAAACGAATTGATGCACACCAGCATTTTTGGAAATTTGACCCAATTAGGGACAGTTGGATTGATGAGTCGATGCAAAAAATTAAAAGGGATTTTTTACCCGAAGATTTGTTGCCTTTATTGATTGAAAATAACTTTCAAGGTTGTGTTGCTGTCGAAGCTTATCAATCTGAAGAACAGACAAATTTTTTGGTTGATTTGGCTTCCAAAAATGATTTTATAAAAGGGGTTGTTGGTTGGGTTGATTTACGAAATGTAACTGTTTCTGAAAGATTGCATCATTTTTCTGCACATAAAATCATAAAAGGTTTTCGACATGTTGTACAAGCCGAAGCGGATGATTTTATGCTAAGAAATGATTTTAGAAATGGAATTGCTGCTCTGGCAGCATTTGATTTTACTTATGACATTCTTATTTTTCATCGACAATTACCGGCAGCTATTGATTTGGTGAATCGCTTTCCGAATCAAAAATTTATTATTGATCATATTGCCAAACCCAATATTAAATCAGGAGAGATCGATTCTTGGAAAAAGAATATTCAGGAAATAGCAAAGGCAGAAAATGTAGTTTGCAAAGTTTCTGGAATGGTTACCGAAGCCGATTGGAATTCATGGAAACCAGAAGATTTAAAACCTTATTTAGATGTGATTTTCGAAAATTTTACAACAGAAAGAACCGTATTTGGATCTGATTGGCCTGTTAGTAATCTGGCTGCTAGTTATTCAAAAGTGGTGCAAACTTTAGAGAATTATCTGTCTCAGTTTAATACCGCTGAACAGAATAAGTTTTGGTTCGAAAATGCTAATTCATTTTACAAACTGAATTTATAATGTCATTATGGTTTATAAGTCCAATTTGTCATTTCGAGCGAAGTCGAGAACCACTATTGAATCTCGACTCCGCTCGATTTGACAAAAAATAATTAGACTTTTTTATATATCTAAAAGGTAAAAGAGAGTTTTAAAACAATAATATCAAAAATAAAAAAATGAATACAAACCGCATTTGTTGTGCTTGCGATTTAGTTAACGAGCCTCAATTAATTGAGGAATATAAAGCGTATCACGCCCAAGGTAAAGCCTGGCCAGAAATTACAGAAAGCATTAAATCAGCTGGTATTCTGGATATGGAAATTTATTTGGTAGAAAACCACCTTTTCATGATTATGGAGGTTGACGAAAGTTACTCAGCCGAGAGAAAGCAAAAAATGGATGCTTTGAATCCAAAAGTTCAGGAATGGGAAAAAGTAATGTGGAAATTTCAACAAGCTATGCCAAGTGCAAAAGCGGGAGAAAAATGGGTAATGATGGATAAAATATTTAAGTTATAATACAGTACTAACTATAGCCAGTTGGATACAATTATTTTCAACACATAGAAACATAGATAATGTAAGCTCGAAAGAAGGCGTTTTCACTTTTTTAAAACACACATAACATATTATGTGAAAGAAATGTATTTCTTTTTTGAATTCTTTTTTTTAATAAAATCTATGTTTCTATGTGTTAAATAAAATTTGCTCAATTACAGCAAAGGGTTAATTACACCTTTTGAATAAGTTTCATTAAAACCAAATGATTAAACAATTAAAATATACAATAGTTTGTGCAAAATTAATATTGCTATGTTTTTGTATGCAGAGTAATGCACAAGAATCTCCTAAAAAAATAGTTTGGGGCGATTGGCAAAAATGGGGAAATCAAAATGATGGAACCTATAAAAACCCTGTTCTCCCAGCAGATTATAGCGATATTGACTGTATTAGAGTTGGGAATGATTATTATGCCGTTTCCTCTACATTTCAATATTCTCCAGGATTTATAATACTTCATTCTAAAGATTTAGTGAATTGGGAGATTGTCGGTCATGCGATAGAAGACATAACTTCCATTTCACCAGAAATGAATTGGGATAAGATGAATAGGTATGGAAGAGGAGTTTGGGCAGGTGCTATTCGTTATCATGACAATAAGTTTTGGATTTATTTTGGCGATCCAGATATGGGTTATTTTATGACTACGGCTAAAAATCCAGAAGGTCCTTGGGAGCCCCTTACTTCTATTTTAGCAGAAAAAGGATGGGATGATTGCTGTCCATTTTGGGATGAGGATGGACAAGGGTACCTGATAGGAACAAAATTTGCCGATGACTATAAAATCCATCTGTTTAAAATGACAAGTGATGGTAAAAGTTTAATTAAAGAATCGGATAAAATCATTTATCAATCTAAAGGAAGTGAAGCCAATAAACTATACAAAATCAAAGGAATGTATTATCACTTTTTTTCTGAAGTAAAATCAGGAGGAAGGGTAGTGATGATGAGACGTTCTAAAAATATTTACGGACCTTACGAAGAGATAAAACAATTGAGTTACGCTCAAAAAGAATATCATGAACCCAATCAGGGAGGTATAGTTCAAACTCAAAAAGGCGAGTGGTATTTTCTAACCCATCATGGCAGTAGTGGTGATTGGTCAGGGAGAGTCATGAGTTTGTTACCTGTAAATTGGGTTGATGGTTGGCCAATACTAGGAAAGGCAGATGATAATAAAATAGGGAATATGGTTTGGGAAGGTAAAATTCCCGTTCAGGGACAAAAAATGCTCTATCCACAAACCAGTGATGATTTTGATAAGAAAAAACTAGGTTTACAATGGGAGTGGAATTATCAGCCTAGAATGGATAAATGGTCTTTGACCGAGAGAAAAGGGTGGTTGAGGTTGCATGCTTTTAAGCCTATAGAAAAAGGCAATCTACTAAAAGCAGGTAATACTTTAACACAACGAGTACTGCGTACATCGTTAAATGAGGTGATTGTGAAATTAGATTTAAGTGGAATGGCAGATGGACAAAAGGCAGGTTTAACCCATTTTGGTTCACCGAACTATTCCACCATTGGAGTAAGCTTTGAAGATGGAGTAAAAAAAATAGAATTTGCTGTAAAAGGAGAATTTAAAGAAGAACTGAAATTAGAAAGTAATCAGATTTGGCTTAAATCTTCTTGGAGTTTAGATGGGGTAAGTAAATATGAATATAGTACAGATGGGAAAATATTTATTCCATTTGGAGAAGCTTATCAGTTAAAATGGGGAGCATATAGAGGCGACAGAATTGGAGTTTATTGCTATAATGATATGAACGAAAAAGGTTTTATAGATGTAGATTATTTTAATTATGAATTTGATAAATAGGTTTCAGTACTGTATTTATCAATTAAATTACTAAATCAGGATTTTATTAAAAAATTGCAGAAAATATTTAAAAAAGAACTTCCATAATATACTTTAAATGAAAAATATTTTATATCGTTTTCTAAGCTTAATTTTCACCATTCTATTCACAAGTTTAACCTTTGCCCAAGAAGCAAAAGACAAAAAAAATGAGGTATTAGGAGTAGTTTTAGAAGGAGGATTAACCAATTTGCAAGAAGCAAAAGGAGTTCTGGGAATTCAATTTAAAAAAGAATCGAAGAGTTGGTCTAAGGCAAATTTGGTACTGGAAGCTTTTGATAATAAAGAAAAAAAGCTTGGACAATCTACAGTGTTAGTATATTTTGATAAACTGAATGAAGGTTATCAATTCATTGCTGCCGAATGGAAAATTGATTTAACGCAAGCTGAATTTTTGCGTGTTAAAATAGTGTCGAATTCAGGAGAAAATTTGCTGACAAAAGATTTCAAAAAAGGAAATTACAAAGGGATTCCAATCTATTCCAATTGGATCACACATCCTAGTTACGGGAATGGACCAAGTGTGATGACTCCCGAAAAGGTTCCCGCTGGAGTTGATCCTGCCGTAGTAAATACTAAAAACCTGAGTGTAAATTATCTTTATGATGATTCTTATAAAACAGGTAAACTAGACAATGTATTATGGTATAAAACGGGAGCTTATGACCCAAAGTCAACTATTTATGATCGTGATGGAAAAGATTGGGAAGAACAAACATTGCCTATAGGTAATGGGTACTTGGGAGCAATGCTTTTTGGAATGCCGGGAAAAGATCACATTCAGTTTAACGAAGAAAGCTTTTGGGCAGCCGGTTATCGAGGTGTTCAGGAAAAGGTAGCTTCCGACAATGTAAACCGAAAAATGGGCGAGGGGATAAACGGTTTTATGAATACTGGAAATGTTTTTGTTGATTTTAATATGCCGCAAAATACTGATATTCTTAACTATTACAGAGATTTAGATTTAAATACTGCTGTATCTTCTGTTCGTTATCAATATGAAAAGGTAAATTATAAGAGGGAATATTTTGCCAGTTATCCAGCTCAGGTTATTGTTTTGCGATACACGGCTGATCAGGCAAAAGCGCTAAATTTCACTGTAAAACCCGTATCTGCACATCCTGGAAATATTCAGGTTAATAATGGAATCGTTACAATTACGGGTAAACTTAAAGATTCAGAACCATATACAGGAGGTGGAAAAGCAACATATAGCCAGCCATCAGATTTGGAGTATTGTACCAAAATAAAAGTACTGGCTGATGATGGGGAAATTGTAGATCATTATGGTGAAGTTGAGGTTAAAAATGCGAGTGGGGTAACAATTATCATTGCTTCGGCAACTGATTATGATCCGAATGCTTTTGTCATTGGAACAAATGGAAAAGTGGATACAGACAAACCTCAGTTTAAGCATAAGGATGGCCTAGCTTATGCGATGCAAAAGGCTGAAAACCGATTAGCCAATACGTATGGGAAAAATTATGAGCAGCTAAAACAGCAGCACATCACAGATTATCAAAATTTGTTTAACCGTGTGGAGTTTAAGTTGGCTAAAAGTACGGATGCAATAGCAATTCCAACAAATGAAAGAGTTGCGGCATACAGTGCCGTTATAAAAGGCATAAAAGCAGGTGAAAAGATTTCGTATTCAAAAGCCCAATACGATGGTTTGGATCAAAAACTAGAAGAACTTTTTTATCAATATGCCCGTTATTTGATGATTGCTTCTTCTCGTGAAAAAACTTTGCCAGCAACACTTCAGGGAAAATGGAATCAATCCGTTGCCGAAATATGGGGATCTACCTATTGCATTAATATTAATTTACAAATGAATTATTGGTTTGCAGGTGGAGCTAATCTTATCGATAGCGGAAAAGCGCTTGTAAACTGGGTTGATACACAAATTCCTGCAGGTTCAGTAACGGCTCGCAATATGTATGATGTGAGTACGGCTTCTTATAATTTGGATAAAAATAAAAATATTGTTTTTCAGTCTTCTAAAAATGATGTGGTAGATGGCGTTTTTGTGATGCATACCAAACAATCGATCAACGGTCAAACGGATTTAACAGGTTCGACTAGTATTCAATCTCCCGGGAATACTGCTTTTTTAATGTACAATGTTTGGGATCTGTTTCAACGCAGTCAGGACATAAAATGGCTTGCGAGTCAATTGTATCCCATATTGCGTAAATCAGCTAATTTTTATGTTGCTTATTTAAATAGTCATAAAGTAAAATCAGATGATTTGAAGCAATATCCTAAAGGCTATTTTTATACAACTGGTAAAGGACGATCTCCAGAACATGGGCCTTACCAAACAGGAGTGAAATACGATTTAGAGCTAATTTCAGGACTTTTGGATTACAGTATTGCAGCTTCGAAAATTCTGAATATTGATTCAGACAAACAACGAGTTTGGGAGGAATTAAGGAATAACCTTGAAAAACCAATAGAACTAGGTGCTGATGGTCAAATAAAAGAATGGAGTCAGGAAGTTGCTTATAATAAAGATAAAGATGGGAAAGCACTAGGAGACTCTTTTCATCGCCATATTTCTCATTTGGTCGGGTTGTATCCAGGGAATTTAATTAATCCAAAAACGCCAGAATTTCAAAAAGGAGCTCAAATCGTTTTAGAAAACCGAGGCGATGATGCTACAGGTTGGTCTATTGCCAATAAGTTTTTGATGTGGGCTAGTGTTCAGAAAGGGGACAAGGCTTTAGAATTATGGCGTTACCAATTGGCTCAGCGTACCTATTCTAATTTATTTGATTTTCATGCTCCGTTTCAAATTGATGGAAATTTTGGAGCAGCGGCAGGAATTCAGGAGTTACTATTGCAAAGCGATGACACGGATTTGTATCTTTTACCGGCTTTACCAACACTTTGGAAAGAAGGAAGTATTAAAGGAATTATTGCCAAAAATGGTGCTCAAGTTGCAATGGATTGGAAAGACGGAAAACTAATTACTGCAAATATTGTGAATGTAACTGGAGCAATAATGTATGTGAACTATGATAAAGTTCCAAAAATACAATTGAATTATAATGGAAAATCGGTCGAATTGAAATCAGTTAATGGTAGATTTAAATTACCTAAAACGAAAGTTGGTGAAGTGCTTGTAATTCATTTTTAAAAGTAAACGGTTTTAATGAAAAAAGCTTTAGGTTTTTCTGAAGCTTTTTAATAGTAGGTAATAATTATAAATCTAAATTGTGTAGCCATTTCTAGCTTTGCAACATCAAAGTTAATTCTCTTGTACTGTACTATAATATTTTTTTCTGAACCAAAAAGCAACGTTTACTAAAGCAATTAGTGCTGGAACTTCAACCAAAGGACCAATTACGCCTGCGAATGCTTGTCCACTGTTGATGCCAAAAACACCAATGGAGACTGCAATTGCTAATTCAAAATTATTGCCTGTCGCAGTAAATGCTATTGCAGTTGATTTTGAATAGTCGGCACCAAAATGTTTGCCAACAAAAAAACTAACAACAAACATTATTATAAAGTAAATGACTAATGGAATTGCAATTCTTATGACGTCCATTGGAATTTGTACAATAAGTTCGCCTTTAAGACTAAACATTATAAGTATTGTAAAAAGTAAAGCAATTAGTGTTATAGGTGAAATGATTGGAACATATTTGTTTTGAAACCATTCTTCTCCTTTTAATTGGATTAATACATATCTGCTGATAATACCAAGTGCAAACGGAATACCTAAATAAATTCCAACACTTTCAGCAATTTGTCCGATACTGATATTTACTTCAAAACCTTTATATCCAAAATAAGGAGGCAATACAGTAATGAATACATAAGCATAAATACTGTAAAATAACACTTGAAAAATACTATTTAAGGCAATAAGGCCAGCGCCATATTCTCGATTTCCATCGGCCAAATCATTCCAGACAACAACCATAGCAATACAGCGAGCAAGGCCAATTAATATAATGCCAATCATATACTCGGGATAACCATTTAGGAATAATAATGCTAATGCAAACATTAAAATTGGACCAATAATCCAATTTAAAAGTAAGGAAGCGCCAAGGATTTTCGTGTTTTTAAAAACTTCTCCCATTTGCTCATATTTTACTTTTGCTAATGGAGGATACATCATTAGAATTAATCCAATAGCCAAAGGAATATTGGTTGTACCGCTCGAAAATGAATTGATGAAACCGCTACTTGATGGAACAAAATAACCAACAGAAACTCCTATTGCCATTGCTAAGAATATCCAAAGCGTTAAATAACGGTCCAGAAATCCCAGCTTTTTTCTTTCTAATGTGGGAGTGCAATTATTTGCTGACATAATTATTGCTTGATTTGGGAGAAAACATAAAACATTTCGGTTGCAATTTGTAAACTTCTTTCGTTATATTTTTCTGCTTGTTGTGGTGTGTTGTCAAATGCTTTAGGGTCTTCAAAAGTTATTGGAATTCTCTTTTCTGCTCCTGCGATAAATGGGCAAGCTTCATCTGCTTGTGAACAAGTCATGATTGCAGCAAATTCATTTTTGGGATTAAAATCGTCATCATGTTTTTTCGAAAAGCCGATAATTGGATGTTCATTTTCGGAATATTTTATGGCATAAATTGGATTGTTTGTTTCTGATATTGTTTTGATTTTGAAACCTTGATTTTCCAAAGTTTTAGCAACCATAGGAAACATGGCAGTAGCTTCTGTTCCACCAGAATAGCAAAAAACATTTTTTATATTAAAATAGGCCGATGCCGTTTGCGCCCATACTTGAGATAAATGACTTCTCCTTGAATTGTGTGTACAAATTAGATTGAGTCTGATTTCTTTTTGCTCATTTACTTTAGTCTGAATGAATGCTACAAGAGGTTGTAAAATTGTTTTTCGTTCTATTGTAATTTCTTCAATTTTTAAACCTTTAATTGTGTTTTGTATTTCAGAAAATAAAGTTGATTCTGGTTTTGACATTTTATTTTGATTTTTAAATTTTAACAGCAATTTCCCTCAGGTGAGCAACAAGGTTCACTACTTGTTTTAGAAACTTTTTCAGAAGGAACTCCACAAGAATCTTGTGCTAAACAAGCAGTTCTTTTGTTTTTAAGAATAAAAGTTTTACCATCAAAAGCTAAATCATATTTGCCAATGGTTTCACTCTGATATTCCACTTCAATTTCAGAATCTTCAATCCCCAATTGATCTTCCGAAAGTGTAATGATATGCAATAATTTATTAGGCTTTAGGCGATGTTCAAAATCATTGGCATCCCAAAGCTGAAAATTGACAACCTTTTCATTTCGAATTGTACCGCCACAATCAATAAAGTTTTTAATAATGATTCCTACTTCGGTTACGTGGAAATGTTCCGGCACGAAAGTCCCATTTTCTAGTTGAAATTCAACATTTTCTAATGTTGGTAAAATTTCTTTTATTTCAGATAATTTCATGATTTTTTATTTATTGGTTAAATGCAATATTGCGATAATATGTATTAAAAAAATGCTTTAGCAACATTTTGATTTTGAAATCGTTTGTGTAATATTAGAAAAATAGGTGTTCAAAAGGGCAATCGCTTTTTCGTCGATACAGTAACAAATTGAATTTCCTGTAATATTTCCTTTTATGATGCCAGCGTTTTTGAGCTCTTTCAAATGTTGCGATACAGTAGGTTGGGCAAGAGGAAGTTCATTAACAATGTCGCCGCAAATGCATTCGTTTACTTTTAATAAGTATTCAATGATGGCGATTCTTGCTGGATGTCCCAAAGCCTTTGCAATCGAAGCGATTTGGTTTTGTGCATCAGTAAAATGTTCTGTTTTAGTAGCTCCCATTTTGTTTTAATTTATTATTGCAATATTACGATTAACATTTCGAATTGCAAAAGATATTGGTTTGTTTTTAATATTTGGAGATTGAAAAATTGTCAACACATTTAATTTCAAAGGTTTCAGATTAGTTTTCAGCTTTTGCAATAACACTTTTTAAACAATTAAAATTATTCATAGAGCAATTTATTTCTAATTATAAGTAAGTATTTATTTTAAAACCACTACATAATTATAGTTTAATTCTTATATATTTACAAAATAATTATTACTATGAAACAAATTTGAGTTTTAATCTTTGTCTCAAAGTGATATAAAAGTGATTAAGTAATTCTATTGTAAATAAAAGAAATAGTATGTCTGAATTAAAAATATTTGGAAATTCAACACCTAAAATAAGTGTGGCGGAATCTTATTCGGTAAACGAATTATTCTCTAGCGCAATACCTACTAGAAATTTTGGTGGATCAAAACCTGATTCTTTTGAATATCCAGTGGAGTGGACGGTACATGTGTTAGAAAATGGCAGATGGCGTAAAACAAAAGAAAATGACAAAACAGGTAACACTGTTTTCTATACTTTTTTACAAAAAAGCTTAGACAGAAAAGGGATTCGAATTATGGTTCAAAAAGGCGGGCAAAGAGCTCGTCTAGACATAAAAGTACAAAAAGCAGATAGCCCCAAAATAGTGAGTATTGAGTTTTTAGATTCTAATGGTAAAGCTCCTTCGGAACCTTTTGCTTACGGTCAAACACTCAAGGCGAGAGTACATTGCGTACACATGGAAAGGCATACAGTATATGCTACTTTATGGGAGGATGATGCCAAAGGTGCTGGGCACAACAAAGCGAATGAAAAGAATAAAATGAAAACACTTTCCGGCACTGTAAAAAATGGAATTGCCGATATTGATTTTATTTTAGTACCTGATTTTGCCAAAATCGCTGATGCCATAAAAGCGGAAGGGGATGCTGATGAGGGTAAAACACATGAGTATTATGTCACAGCCGAAATTTTGAATAAAAAAACAGCTAGTGCTAATACTAATGTTGATAATCCTAGTTACAAGGATACAACAGTAAAACCAACAGTCTCAACTAAAGTAACTCCCGCTCAGAAAAAAGGCCCATCCAAAAAACAAGAGAAAGAAAAATCTAATGGTGATAACATTATAGATTGGTGTGAAGGTTTATTTAAAGTAGCTCCAATGATTGTACCTAATCCAACAACGCCTACAGGAAATAATCCTCTAAAAGTTGGAGAGCCTGATAAGGATTCTAAAGAGGAGAAAAAAGAGGAAAAGAATGGTACTTGTGTTTGTAAGGACTATGATTTGATTTGGGGAAATAAAGTAAGTTGTGACTTTAGAAAGAAAGTTATTGAAATTAGTAAAGATTTATGGCCTGATAAATATAAGACAATGGCTAATGGATTAATGGCCGTCATGAAAGTGGAAACATCTGAAACATTTTCTCCATCGAAAATTGAATTAGTTAGTTATATAGACGACAATGGAAAAAAAAGAAAAAAATATCAAGGGTTGTCAAAAGAAGCTATTAACAAACTTGGTGAAAATTTTAGTGGAGCAGTTGGTTTAATACAGTTTACAAAAGATGCGATTGATGCTTTAAACAAAGAAAATTCTCTAAATCTCAATAAGAAAAAACTAGCATTGATGACTGATGTGGAACAACTTGAATACGTTAAAAAGTATTTCATGCTGTATAATTGGCATAAAAAACTATTATCCCCTGAAGATATCTATTTACAAG
The DNA here is from genome assembly GCF_052683105.1 of Flavobacterium sp. WC2509. Taxonomy (NCBI): domain Bacteria; kingdom Pseudomonadati; phylum Bacteroidota; class Flavobacteriia; order Flavobacteriales; family Flavobacteriaceae; genus Flavobacterium; species Flavobacterium sp. WC2509. Next base: position 3,085,358 of record NZ_JBQZFG010000001.1, read on the forward strand.
TATTTGCTCCAATTGGTATAGTTAAAAATGATAATTATGTGTTATATGAAAAATATGAAAATCCTGAAACAGAAAAAGAAAAAATAAGTACTAAAAATTATAATGCAAACAAAAGTGTTGATCAAGAGAACAACAACGATAATAAAATTCAGCGTGTTGAAATATTAGGAAGATATCGTATAAGTTTTGCTGAAGGTCTTTCGAAAAAAGAAAAAGAATTTACTTGTGGAGCGGTAAAAGATAAAGAGGAAAGTAATGATATTGGGGTTTTGGATGAAATGAAATCACTAGTTGACAAACATATTCCTTATAGTCAACTTGGAGTAAGAAATTCGCTTTCCGAAAAAGGATTAAAAGGTTTAGATTGTTCTGAAACCGTATCAATTTATTTAACTAAACTAGGAATAACAACCAATGTTAAAGAACTAAACACAGGAGTCATGACTACGCAAAAGGATTTTAGAAAAGCAATAGACTCAGAAAATATTGATTTTGTCTCTGGAAGTGCATCAAAAGATTTTAAACCTAAAAGAGGTGATGTTTTTGTATGGAGAAGATTAGATGGTGTTGGTCATACTGGAATTGTATATGACTTCGATGAAAAAACCGACCTCGTTACTATATTAGAAGCGATTGGTTACATAGGTAGTGCAGATGAAACTACCAATAACAATAATGGAGGTTATTCTGGAAAAGGCAGTTCAAGAACTGCTGTATACAAACGAACAGGTAAAGCTTTATTAAATCATGCAGGTTGGAAAGGCTATTTTAGACCAAAAAATTACACTAAAAAATTATAAAAAATGAAATTAATTAAATTATTAGGACTGCTCCTTCTTCTTACTTCTTGTAAAGGTAATAATGATTCAGAAACACTTAAAACTGAAGAAAAAAATACAGATGTAAATATAGTGGTTAACGAAACAGATTATTCTGATGAATCACTAGACAATCTTTTAAAATGCGGTGATTATTCATATATGGATGGATACTTTACAATTCCTGATTATGGATGTATATATCAATCAAATATAACGAATAAATTAGGAAATGTAGAAGTATATCTTATTCCTAAAGAAAAATTTAATGTAGATGGTGATATTGATAAAGCAGAAATCAAGATTAATAAAATGGATATTAATAGCTTGAAGGAATCCTATGATATATGCATATTTCTAATTGATAAAAAATATTTAAAGCACAATGTCAATATGGATGTTCCTTATTATCCTAATTACCCATACAAACAAATAATTTTTAAAAATATAAATGGTTTGTGGAAAAAGTCCATAACTCTCAATATAAATAGCGAAAATGACTCACAATATAAAGATTGGAAAAATAAATTTTTAAATAATTCTAACCAAATACTAAAAGATAAAAACATCGAATTAAAAGGGGACTATGTGATCAAAACTGATGTTTCTAGCGTCGAAACTGGCAATCCAATTGGGATTAGTTTTTATTTTAATTTTCGTAGTTCTGAAGCTATTTTAAGCATCGGAACAAATAATTCTCTTGAAGCATATTGTGAAGGAACTTACAGTATTACTCAAGACAACGATACTATTAAATTAAAATATACAGGTGAAGGAATATGCACTTCTGACGAAAGCGAAAGTATGTTTTTGATAAAAAAAGAAAAAGATCAATATTATATAAAAAGCAAAAGATTTTATGATTACAAATGGCAAATATTAAATAAAAAATAATTTAACCTTACTCTCCGAGGTATCCTTCCGAAAAGCTGCGCAAATGTCTCTGACTTTGCGCATTTTTTTTATGTTCTTGTAAAATAACTTTACTTTATATAGCGATGGAAAATTTAATATGTCATCATAATTCAATCACATAGTTAAGAAGTAAAACCTAAGTTCTATTCTGCTTTTTGTTTTTATATCCAATTTAAAATGCATTCTTACAGGACACTGCAGGACAAAAGAAAGGCATTAAAAATATATTTTTAACAAAATTAAATCCCAAGCTAATTTTTATGAATTGTTGTTAGTCATAGAATTAATGTCAATTTGATTGGTGAAAATTCAATAAATTAAATTTTGTAAATATGTTACTCATAAATAAGCGCTACGGTTTATATAAAGAAAAGGGATGTCTGTTTTTGTTTGCATTTTTCCTTTGTTTGTCTGGTCTATTTGGACAAAACAGAGAAATAGCTACAGATTTTAAAGAGGGTAAAGGAGCTTCTCCTTATGTTATTTGGCAATGGATGAATGGTCTTGTAACCAAAAAAGGAATTACGTATGATTTGGAAGCCTATAAAAAGGTTGGAATTACAAACGTTCAGCAATTTTTAATTGGCTCTACTCAACTAAGTATTGAAGATCCAGAAAATACGGTGTTTAGTGATAAATGGTTGGATTTGATGCAGTATACACTTGCAGAAAGCAAAAGACTTGGTTTTGATTTTGGAACTCACAACTGCCCTGGTTGGTCATCAAGTGGTGCTCCAGGTTTGGATGTTGCCTATTCTATGCAAAAGGTGATATGTTCAAAAACGACTGTTTCAGGAAAACAATCTAAGGAAAAGATAATCGCCAAAGGCGAAGTAAGCACCGAATGGAATTATTATAAAGATATCTGTATCATAGCCATTCCATCAGGAAAAAAAGAGCTAAAAAAAGAAGATCTGATCATTATAACAAACGGTTTGGATGCAAAAGACAGATTGATAAAAGCATTACCACAAGGGGAATGGACTGTTTTGAGATTTGGTCATACAACTACTGGGCATCGTAATGAAACTGCACCTTTATCAGGTCAAGGTTTGGAAGTAGACAAATTGAGTAAAGAAGCCTTGGATCATTTTTGGGAATTATATCCGGGAAAATTATTAAAGGCGATGGGAGAGCACGCCGGAACTACATTTAAACGCATCGAAATAGATAGTTATGAAGCAGGTAATCAGGATTGGACTCCCAACATGGCGGCTGAATTTAAACAACGCAGTGGTTATGATTTGCTTCCTTGGTTAATTACTAGAGAAGGTTTTATATTAGAATCCAATGACCATACGAGACGCTTTAAAAATGATTGGTCAAGAGTAATTAATGAGTTGTTTGCTCAAAATTATTATGGTCATTTAGAAGAGTTGGTTCATAAAACTCCAGGCTTAAATTTTTTGGTTGAACCTTATGGAACAGGGAAAAAGAACTTTGATGATAGCTCAATACGTGGAATTGGAGATATGGTCATGTGTGAGTTTTGGGCGAGTCCTGCCACTTGGGGTTGGAGCAGCATTTTGCCAGTTGCCAGTAATGCACATCTAAACGGGCAGAAGATAGTAGCGGCCGAAGCATTTACAGGTCAGCCACAATATGCCTGGCAAACGGACTTAGCCGATTTAAAAAAAGATGGTGATAGAGCCTTTTGTAAAGGAGTAAACTTGTTTATGTTACACGCATGCGCTCACCAGCCTTGGCCAGATCTAAAACCAGGAATGACAATGGATTGGTGGGGAACACAATTTGGTCCTTCACAAACTTGGTGGGATAATGGTGCCAAAGAGTGGGTAGCTTATGTTACTAGATGTCAGTTACTGCTACAAAAAGGATTATTTGAGAGCGATATTTGTTACTTACAACTTTTCAGTGATAAGAATGCTTACAGTCCTAAAGGTTTCAAGGCAGATATTTGCAATGCCAAAGAACTTCAAAACCGCTTTTCGGTAGTGGAGAATAAACTGCAATTACCTGATGGTAAAACTTTTAAATTTTTAGTACTGCCAAAAAGAGGAAGAATCGAATTAGAAACTGTGAAAAAAATTCAAGAATTAGTAAACCAAGGTGCTGTCGTCATTGGTGAAGGTTTTGAAGGCGTTCCTGGATTGAATAATTATTTAGATGAAAATGCCGAAGTGCAAACTATTAGCGAGAAACTTTTTGGAGCTGTTGACGATAAAGGAAAGGTTCAAAAAAGCATTCGAAATATTGGAAAGGGTAAAGTGTATGCAGGGTATTCTGTCGATGAAGTAATAGCATTAGAAAATATAGTAAAGGACGTTGAAATTGTAGATGATAAAAATGATATGGATTGGATTCATCGTAAAGATGATAATAAACATTATTACTTTATTTCAAATCAATCTTCCGAAAGGAATCAGAAAACAATTAAATTTAGAGTTTCTGAAATGAAACCTGAAATATGGAATGCAGAAACAGGTGAAATGAAAGAGGCATTGGTTTGGGAAAATAATGGTGCGACTACAGCTGTAACTGTCGATATGAAACCTAATGAATCTTTTTTTGTCGTTTTTATCTCTAAAATAAAAGATGCCGAAAAACCAAACATAAAATCAGTAACGCTTAATGATAAAGTGGTTAGCACCGCTGAATACATTACGAATAACACAGAAGATACTTATTTGATTTTAAAAAATAAAGGAACCTATAAACTTCAGTTAAACGATGGAAAGGTCATTGTAAAGAAACAAAATAAGGATGCTGAAAAGCTGTCTTTAAATACCAATTGGAATGTTACTTTTCCTGAGAAACTAGGAGCTCCAGCCTATGCTTATTTTAAAGAATTAACACCTTGGAATGAAAATCCTGAATTTGGTATTAAACATTTTGCAGGCTCGGCTACTTATGCTAAAACATTTTATTTGAAATCAAATCAGATTAAAAATAAAAGGATAACTCTTGATTTAGGCGAGGTGAAAAATATTGCCACTGTAACGGTAAATAACCAAGTGGCAAAAGTGCTTTGGACTCCTCCTTTTGTTTTAGATATTAGTCAGTATTGTAAAGAAGGAGAAAACAAAGTAGAAGTTAAAATAACCAATTTGTGGGTAAATAGAATTATTGGAGACAAATACGAACCTGAAGATTGCAAGTGGGGACCAATGAGAACATTTACGTATGTTGATCCAAATCCTTCCATAGGCAGAAACCTGTTAGAAATACCAGATTGGGTAAAAAACAATACACAAAGACCAAGCACAAATCGCATCACTTTTAGTACATTGGATTTCTTTGATAAAAGTAAACCACTTTTACGTTCAGGTTTAATAGGGCCAGTAACAGTTGTAATTGAAGAATTGGGTCAAATAAAGAACTAAATGAAAAACGCTACTGTCTGGAGAGTTTTTAAAAGAAAAATGCGCAAATGTCTTTGACTTTGCGCATTTTATTTTTAAATCTAATAAAGGCTATCAATTTTTCTAGAGTACTGTAAATTCTTGTTTTTTAGGTATAAAAAAACTCCAGATTTCTCTGAAGCTTTTCTAGTATTCCTGACGAAACAATTCTCAAACCATTGTATTGATGTTTTAAAAATTGAGATATTTAGTAAAAGATCATTTTGAAAAACAGCTTAACTATGGCTATAGTTTACATAATCATTATATTCTTTATTTTTTTTGTTCATTTTTTTCCTTTAATCTTTTTGCATTCTTTAGACTATTATTAAGCATCCATTCAATCTGACCATTGACACTACGAAATTCATCATTAGCCCATTTTTCAATTGCTTTCATCGTTTCTGAATCAATTCTTAATGCAAATGACTTTTTTTCAGACATCTTTTTATTGATTTAAAGTACCAGTATTAATCACAGGTTTAGTTTCACTATCGCCACAAAGTACTACCATTAAATTACTTACCATTGTTGCTTTCCTGTCTTCATCAAATTCTATAATTTCTTTATCTGCTAATAGTTTTAAAGCACTTTCAACCATACCAACGGCACCTTCTACAATTTTATGACGCGCAGCAACAACAGCCGACGCTTGTTGTCGTCGTAACATCGAATGAGCAATTTCAGGAGCATAGGCCAGATATCCAATTCTTGACTCTATTACTTCTATTCCTGCAATTTCTAATCGTTGCGTAACTTCGTGTTCAAGTGCTTTGTTAACATCGTCAAAATTAGTACTTAATGTTACAGTAGCTCTCTCGTCTTCAAAATGGTCATATGGAAAAGAACCTGCAAGTTTTCTAACAGCCGAATCCGTTTGAATTCTAATGAATCCCTCATAGTTATCAACTTCAAACGTAGACTTAAAGGTATCTTTGACTTTCCAGACTAATATAACACTAATCAAAATAGGATTCCCCATTTTATCATTAACCTTAATTTTTTCGCTTTCAAAGTTTCTGGCACGCAAAGATAAACTTGTTTTATTATAAAAAGGGTTTACCCAAAACAAACCACTTTCTTTAACACTTCCTATATAATCTCCAAACAGTAATAAAACTTGTGAGCTGTTCGGGCCTATTACAATAAAGCCCTTTGTTAAAAGAACAGATAGTAGTAGTGAAGCCACTGCTAATATCATGTTGTTTGAGATAAAGCCATATATTGCTACTGCCATTGAAAATAATAGAATGACAACAACCAAATAGCCATTGAAAGGTGTTAAAACTTTTTCTGTTTTCATAATGAGTAATATTTAAATGATATTAAATTGATATCATAAAGATATATAATATTTTAATGCAAAAACATTTTTTTTATATAATTTATAAGTTTGAAAATAGGAGTGAAGTTGGAATTAAAGTATAACTAATCCGATACCACAGATTTGTAATTTGTGTCTGTGAAAAAAATCTAAAAAGTAATTATTGAGTTGTCCTGAAAAAGGTTGACTCGATTAATATTATAAAATTAGTTAAATCGGGACAGAATTACTTCTGTTCCGATTTATTTTTTTCCATCGTTTTAGTTTAATATTATTTTGAGAATGCGCTTGATTAGGAGTAAGCATATTTATAGACAAATGGACTCTAATTTGATTGTAAAACAGAATAGATTCTTCGACTTGCTTTTTTAAGTTTTCAACATTCTCAAAAATTTCAAATAATCCAAACTCTTCTTTTAAAATTCCATTTACCCTTTCTGCAATTGCATTTTCATAGGGATCATAACTTTGCGTCATGCTTATCCGAATGTTGTTTCTGGATAAACATTCGGTATATTCTTTGCTACAATACTGCAAGCCTCTGTCTGAATGATGTATAAGATTGTTACTGTATTTTCTATTAATAACAGCCATTTTTAAAGCTTCTAATGTAGAAGCTGCCATTAAATTATCCGATAATTTATAGCCCACAATTTTCTTCGAATAGGCATCTGTTATCAGATGTAAATAATGTGTTTTATCTTTAGTTCTAAGGTAAGTAATATCAGCTACCCAAATTTGCTCAGGCCTTTTGATTTCTATCTCTTTAATTAAGTTTGGATATTTACGCATCCAATGTCTTGAATTGGTTGTCTTGTAATATCTTCGAACTTTCGGAACTAATAAATATTCATCTCGTAAAAAATCAAATAATTTATCTCTGCCTATCTTTATTTGATGTTTCTTAAAATCATCTTTCAACATAAAATATAGTTTTTTACCTCCCGTTTTGGGCAGTTTTTGACGCACTGACATCACTAAAGAGTTTAGGCACTCTTTGTCTAAACCTGATTTTAACAGATGTGTTTTTCGTTTATAATAAGCTTGTTTGCTATACCCAAACAATCGACATATTCCCTGAGGACTAATCCTGTAAATATGATTTATTTCTTGGACTGCTTGGAACCAGACTTTTTTACAATCTCAACTTTTAGCTCTCGTTCGGCTATTTCTATAAACTTTTTAAAAACCAACAATTCTTGTTCTTTCTTGGCTAATTGTGCTTCAAGTTCTTTGATGCGCTGAGATTGAGGATCTTTCATAGGACGGCCAATGGTTAGTTTATCTTGATAGGTAAATTTACCATATTTTTTTAACCAACGGGGTATACAGCTGTTACCACGAATATTATAGCGCCTGCGAAGTTCCGCTTTTGTAAATAATCCCTGTTCAAATTCTTTTACTACTTGCTTTTTGAATAGCTCTCCGAAAGTTTGTGGAGCTAACGGCTTTTTGAATTCTTTTCTTTCTGTTGACATAATTAAGGTAATTATAGTCAACTTTTTTCAGGACGAGACATATAACGAAAAAAGCTCCAGATTTCTCCGGAGCTTTTCTATTAGCGGAAAGCATTAAAATAGCTAACCAATTTATTGAAGATTTTTATAAAACTGCAACAAGAATTTGACTTCTTTTTTAGATTGAATCATAAATTTTACAAACTAATCATTAAGTTTTAGAAAAAGAAATAACCAACCGATATTTGAAATACTCCGTTTTTATTGTTACTGGAAGAATTAGGTAAATCATTAATATCAGTTAATCCCAGATTATATCGTACGCCAAAATTAAGTCCGTTGTCAAGCTTATAGCCTAAGCCAAAATTAACACCAAAATCAAAAGTTTTAAACGAATCTTTTACATCTGTCTTTTCATTTTTAGCAGAAAGTAAAAAACCTATTTGCGGTCCGGCTTCAACACTAAATCCTTTTGTTAAATAATACTTTCCCATTAAAGGAATGTTCAAGTAACTTAAGGCAATTGTATTATGATTGAAACTATATCCCTGACCCGAATACATTAATTCAGGTTGAAAAGAAAATTTATCAGAAATGGGAATTTCTGATAAAACACCAAAATGAAATGCTGTTACAACATCACTACCTCCGGTATTATCTCCGCTGATAGACGCAAAGTTTAAACCTCCTTTAGCACCAAATTTAATTTCTTGGGCATTAACATTTGTAAATCCTAAAACTGTAACAACAGCTAGTAATAAAATTTTTTTCATAAAAATTGTTTTGAATTATTTGAAGCCAAAATTCGTTTATGAAAAATTAGAAAAGGTTTCAAAAGCTTAAAACTGTATAAAATGGTACTTATTTGCTGGTGTTTTTATATTCATTTGGAGTTTGACCAGTAACTTTTTTAAAGGCTTTGTAAAAAGTTGTCTTTGAAGTAAACCCAGATTCTAATCCCATCGCCAGCAAATTATAGTTTTCATATTCAGAATTTGAAATCATTTCCTTTACAGCTTCAACCCGATAGTTATTTATGTAATTGGCAAAGTTGTCTTCTGTTATCGTATTTACAATTTGTGAAACATATCCTGGGCTTATACCTAATTTATCCGCGACTTTTTCTCTGTTTAATGTACTGTCGGTATAAATGTGCTGGTCTTTGCAAAGAAGTTCCAGCTTTTGAAAATAAAGATTATCTGCCGTGATAGATTCCTTATATTCTTCTGGTGTATTATATTCTACAATTTGCAGATTGTTATACGAAAGAGCTAAATCATTATTTAGAAAATTGTAAACAGCATCTTTGTTTTTGGCCAATTTGTATTTGTAAATGCCTACATAAGCTGTCCAGTGAATTATGAATGTTGCAGATAAAGCCAGCACACTCATAGCCGAAGAAAGATTGAACTTAATAAATAAACTAGCTAGATATATAATAAGAAAAGCGAATATTAATGAAGTAACAATTGTTAATAAGGTAATTATCCATTTTTTTTCCTGTGGATCTCTTAGATGTTTTATAATAAAATAGGAGTAAAGAAGTAGAAATGGTATGAATGTAAGGGCTAAAATAAGATGAACAAGACCAAGTATTGTCATTAGACCATTGCCTGATTCGGGAATAGTATAAATTCCTGCAACATAATCAAGATCACGTGCAATATTAAGGACAGCGGAATAAGCAAATGGAATAAAATATAAATAAACTTTTTGTTTGCTTTTTACAGTATCATCAATCCGGTTTTTAATAAAGAGGAATAGGAAAGAAGGTAATAGAAATATCCACTCGATATTGTCAATAAAGTGCAAAAAAGGATAAGTAGTAAACGTGTTTTCAACCTCAAAAACATGATTCAGTAAGATAATTGAAAGTGTAAATAATAAATATGCTAGATATTTATTTGAATTACTATTGAATAAAGAAGACTTTAAAATAATTAAGCCTAAGACTATTCCCTGAAAAACTGCAATATTTAAAAGTGTTGTATAAATCAATTTTTTAAGATAAAAGTTATTCTTGAGATTTGTTTTGGGCCATCATAGTAATAAGTCATTTTTTGAAAAATAACTTATTTCATACTAATTGGTAAGACGAATTTATAGTAATACTGATGATTTTTCTTAAGGGATTAAGAAATGATTAACTAAAATGAACAGCTCTCCGAGGAGTTCTCATGCAAGCTGTGCGAATGTTTCCTGACTTCGCACCCGCAATCTGAATTAGACATTGTTTTGTAAATCTAAATAAACAAAAAAAGCTCCAGATTGCTCTGAAGCTTTTTGTTTTAGTAGCGGGAAGTATGCGCATCATAAATTCAAAGTAGAATAATAATTTACAAATTAGTATTCTACTTATACTTACTCAAATCTAGATTAAGAATAGTACCTACTCTGCTAAACTCTTCATTAATCTTTGCATTCAAGATTAGTTGTTCATTTTTTATTGGATGATTAAAAATTAATTGATGTGCATGAAGCATCATTCCTTTTAGGTCATAATTCTCCAACCATAATTTATTTTGTTTGTTACAACCATGTGGACGGCTTCCTAAAATGGGATGAAAAATATGTTTGAAATGTTTTCTTAATTGATGCATACGTCCAGTTTTTGGAATTGCTTCTACCAAACAATATCGTGAGGTTGGTTTATTATTAAATTCTAAGGCAACTTCGGCATTTTGTAAACGATGAAAGTATGTTATTGCATTTTGCTTGATGTCATCATCATTAGTTAAATCATAATCAATTGTTAGTTCTTCGGGCGACCAACCACGTAAAATGGCTAAATATTTTTTTTCGACTTCGCGTGTGGCAAAACGATCATTCATAATTTTCAAAATCTCTTTATCCAACGCAAATAACAAGACGCCAGATGTTTTGCGATCTAACCGATGAATAGGATAAACGTGTTGCCCTATTTGATTTCTCAATTCCTGAATAGCATACACTTTTGCATCGCGCGCATAAAATGATTTGTGAACCAACAATCCACTTGGTTTATTGATTGCTATAATATATTCGTCTTGGTAAAGAATTTCTAACATTTCAATATTCTTTTATACTGTTGATTATGTTACCCTGCTGGTGCGAGCATCCTACTCGTGAACACAACGAGACGTTGAGAAAGAGGATTAAAACGAAAAAAGCTCCAGATTTCTCTGAAGCTTTTCTAGTAGCGGGAACAGGACTCGAACCTGTGACCTTCGGGTTATGAGCCCGACGAGCTGCCTACTGCTCTATCCCGCGATGTGCGTTTTGTAATCTCAATAAGGCTACTTAGTAGCGGGAACAGGACTCGAACCTGTGACCTTCGGGTTATGAGCCCGACGAGCTGCCTACTGCTCTATCCCGCGTTGTTTCGGGTGCAAAGATACGCCGAATTTATAGAAAAACAAGAAAAACTTAAAAAAATGTTTTATTTCCTGTATTGACTTGATATAACTACCTTTGCAAAATAAATTATAATAGAAATGTCACATAAAGCAGGTTTTGTAAACATCATAGGGAATCCAAACGTTGGGAAATCAACGCTAATGAACGCCTTTGTTGGTGAAAGATTATCAATTATTACGTCTAAAGCGCAAACAACACGTCATAGGATTCTTGGAATTGTAAATGGAGAAGATTTTCAAATGATCTTGTCGGATACGCCTGGAATTATCAAACCGGCTTATGAAATGCAGGAATCGATGATGAATTTCGTGAAATCTGCTTTTGAAGATGCTGATGTTTTAATCTATATGGTTGAAATAGGGGAGCAGGAATTAAAAGATGAAGCTTTTTTCAATAAAATTATCCATTCTAAAATTCCAGTTTTATTGTTGTTGAATAAAATTGACAACTCAAATCAAACACAATTGGAAGAGCAAGTGGCTTTTTGGACTGCTAAAGTTCCTAATGCAGAGATTTATCCAATATCGGCTTTGCAGAATTTTAATGTTCCAGAAGTTTTTCAAAGGATTATTTCGCTTTTGCCAGAATCACCTGCCTATTATCCAAAAGATCAATTGACAGACAAACCAGAACGTTTCTTTGTAAACGAAACGATTCGTGAAAAAATATTATTGAACTACAGTAAAGAAATTCCGTACGCGGTAGAAATTGTAACCGAAGAATTCTTCGAAGATGAAAATATCATCCGAATTCGTTCTTTGATTATGGTAGAACGCGAAACTCAAAAAGGAATTGTTATTGGTCACAAAGGTGCTGCTTTGAAAAAAGTAGGTATGGATGCCCGAGTAGATTTAGAGAAATTCTTTGGAAAACAAATCCACATTGAATTGTATGTGAAAGTGAATAAAAACTGGAGAAGCAACGCCAATATGTTGAAACGTTTCGGTTATAACCAATAGGTTTTTATTTTACAGAGTTATAGGCCGTGTTTTAAAAAAAATCGACTGATAAAGGTTTCTCAATATAGTTAACACCTGAAAAAGAATTGCATTGCCAGCATTAGGCTTTTAAGAAAGGACTTGATTATATCAAGTCCTTTTCTGCTTCTATAAAAGTGTTTATTTCTGTTTCAGAAATATTTTTTGATAATAATAAATTATTTATTGAATCATCGTCGATGAAGATAAAACGGTTGTATTTTTGTGGTATTTGGATTGTTTTTAATTATTGCTTTTTTCGATTTTAAATTTAATTTTGAATTGAGTTCCTTTATTGATTTTGCTTTTTATAGCTATTTTTCCGCCAAGAGTTTCCACCTGTGTTTTTACCATATACAAGCCCATTCCTTTTCCTTCTATGTGCAAATGGAAGCGTTTATATAAACCAAATACCTTTTCGCTATTTTTTTCAAGGTCTATTCCTAGTCCATTATCTGTGAAAATAAGGTTAATTTTATTTTTAATTAATTGACTGCTGATTTCTATAACAGGTTCGATTCCAGGTTGTCTGTATTTTATGCTGTTTGAAATAAGATTGTAGAAAATACTGTACATGTAACTTTTTAAGGTTGTCATTTCATCAATTGCTGAAAAGTCAGCATGAAACGTAATCTGTTTATTCGTTTGGGTAGCAATGCTTAATTTAACATCATTTAGTATTTCTGAAAATTTCACTGTTTCTTTCCTCTCACTAATATCTCGTTTTGTCTGCAGAATAGTATTAAGATCATGTATTACCGAATCTAATGTATTTGCTGATGCACTCAATCCATTAAGCATTTCCTCTTTTTCGTCCTCCTCTGTTTCTTTATCTTTCAGGTAATCTGTTATTCCCATGATATTGGCGACGGGTGCCCGCAGATTATGTGAAACTATATAGGTAAATTGTTCCAGATCCCTGTTTCTTTGCAGTATTTCACTTGTGATTTTTAATCGCTCAGATTCCATTAATTTTCGGAATGTAATATCACGATAGTTAAGTACATAAGATTTTACGCTTTCATTGAGGAGCAGGTTGGAAATAGTTCCTTCAATCCAGATATAATGGCCTTTTTTGTGAAGTATACGCAATTGAAATGGTATTGGATTGTTAGGAGATGATTTCGCTTTTTCAATAATTTTAGATGCATGATGTACATTGTCAGGGTGTATGATGTCTAAAACCGTATTTCCTGCAAGATCTTTCAAAGTAAAGCCAGCTGTTCGAATATTCGAAGGGCTTTGATACATTATTTCTAATGTTTCATTTACTAAAACAATGGTATCACTTATGTTTTCAATTAATGAGCGATTTTTTTCTTCACTTTGCTCTATTAATTTTTCGCCTTTTTTACGATCAGTTATGTTTTCGGCAAGAACAGTTACGCCTATTAATTTTTTCTGTGTATTATAAATAGGATACATTCTCGTTCTTAGCCAAAATATGTCACCATAAATGTTTTTTTGACAGGATTCAAGCTCGGCATATTTGCCTTCTAAAGCAGTATTAAACATTGGCATAAAGACATCTTCACTTCCTATATGTAAGAAATCTTTAAAGTTGGCACCGAGATAAATTTCTTTTCCACGGTTTTCAAGAAGCCTTTGCTTGCCTGTTTTGTTGAATTGTAAAACTTTTAGATCTGGCGAAAGCAGCCAAATCGATTCATTAGCATTTTCAATTATTGCTTCAAAAGTGTCTGACTGCTCTTTTAGGGCTGATTCCGCTTTTTTTCGTTCGGCAATGTCCCGCAAAATTTTTGAAGCGCCTACTATTCTGCCAAGTGAATCAACAATGGGAGAAATAGTTAGCGATACCTCGATTAACTCTCCGTCTTTTTTTACGCGTTGTGTTTCATAATAATTGACAGAACGTCCTGCTCGTATATTTTTTAAAATTTCTTTTTCTTCATCAATTAAATGTGAGGGGATAATTTTAGAAATGTGATGACCTATCATTTCTCCTGGTGCATATCCCAATGTTTTTTCGGCACCTTTATTCCAGGATGTTACTATTCCATCAATATTTTTACTGATAATGGCATCATTGGAAGAATTAACTATAGAACTCATTAATAGCTGTTGTTCTTCGAATTTTTTTCGTTCGTTTATGTTTTGGAATGAACCCAAAATAGCTTTTGCTCCCTTATAGATTATTTCTCCACAATATATCTCGGCCCATATACTTGTCCCATCTTTTCTTTTGTATTTAAGTTCTATATGGAAATCATCAATAATACCAGCGTCTATTTTTTTTCTCCATTCTACTAGTTTTGGAGGGATGTATTCGCTGTCTACTATCTCACGAAAGTCATTTAGGTTTAAGATTTCTTCCTGTGTATAGCCGAGTTCACTAGCAAATTTTGGATTTACATATACAAACTCTCCATTCTGTACGATATAAACTCCTACCAATGATTTTTCGACAAGATTTTTAAATTTTAATTCTGATTCTTTTTGTTCGGTGATGGCTTCAGTGGTTATAATGATTCCTCCAATTTCTCCAGAAACCTTATGCCAAGGACGAATTTCCCATTTTAGCCAAATTATGGTTCCGTCATTTTTAATATATAAATCTTCGTCTTTTCTTTCAATGGAACCATTGAGACTACGTTGGTGGATGTCTTTCCATGCGGGACTAATCCACGGAGATATTTCGTAGAGGGTTTTGCCTATTATGTCTTGGTCTGTCAGTTTATAATCGGTCAGCCATCTTCGGCTGGTGGCAATGTATCGCATGTCCATATCAAACATGGCAAGTGAAGCAGGACTGTATTCAATAAACATTGCCATTTGTTCTTTGCTCTCGATTAACTCATTTTCTGTTCGTTTTTGCGCTGTTATATCTCTGGCGATCGAAAGCATAATCTTTTCGTTGTTCAGCATCAAGATATTTGCAGAAATTGAAACAATAACAACCTCTCCGTTTTTTTTACGCATTACTATTTCATGGTCTTTTACAAAATCATTGGCTTTAACGGCTTCATAAAACTTTGTTCGATCATTTTTGTCAAAATATAGATTGAGTTCAATTGAAGTTTTACCAATAATTTCTTCTTTGGTATAATCATATATATTGCAAAAGCTTTCATTTACATCGATTATTTTTCCATTCTCGAAAGAGCTAATAGAAAATGCATCCTGACTGTTCATAAATGCTAACCTGAATTTTTCTTCACTTTCCAAAACCTTAAGTTCAGCTTCTTTGATTTTTGTAAGATCAAGTGAAAAAGAGGTAATGCCTGTTACTTTTCCTTCGTTGATGACGGGGGTAAATGAAGTCCTGAAACTAACAAGTTTGTCATTACTCAAATAATCCTTTTCAAAAACTTCTTTATTGCCATTTAGTGCACTATCCATCCATTTTGATGGTTCTTTCTTTTTTTCTTCCGATAAAAAATCATGGGCTCCATCCCCAGGTTTAGGATTATGGTTGGTAAGAAGCTTATAATTATGAGCAAAATGACTATTAAAAAGCACGATTTTTTTATTGGTATCATATAATGCTATCGAACCTTCTATGTTTTCAAAAAGAGCTGTTAGATGTGCTTCTCTTTCTTTTATTTTTGTTTCAGCTTCTTTGCGTTGGGTAATATCACGAATGACAGTTATGTATCCTGCTCCTTCGACAGCACGGACATTTACTTCGGTGTCAACTAGACTGCCGTCCTTTTTTACAAATATTCTTTCATGTAATAAACCTCCTTTTTTATCTACTTTTTTGGATTCGGCAGGAAATGATTGCTGGTCAGCCTCAGTCATAAGTTCGTATATTTTCATGTTCTGAAGCTCTTCTTTCGAATAATTTAAGAGATTGCAGGCACTATCATTCACTTCTATAATTTGGTAAGTTGGGGCAATCAGGAAAACGGAGTCCCCTGCATATTTGATAAATTCAAGGAATTTGTTTTCACTTTGAGTAATTTGATCATTATTCACTTGAAGGTTTTTAATAAGTAACCTGATATTTTTAATAATATAAAGTCCTAGCAAAGACGAGAAAGAAAGTAAAATAATAAGGAAAATGTATGGATTCCTATGTGTTTTGTGATAGATGTGGTTTGATGTTCTGAACTTTTCTTCCGAAACTCTTATTTGTAATGCTATTAATTGGTCTATTTTAAATTCAATGTTTGCAATAGTTTGATACAATTCTTTTGCCATAAAATTCTCAAGGGCAACCGAATCTTCTTTTGTTAGGATTGTTTTTAGTTTTTCTAAAGTAAGATCAGCTTTTTTTATTATCTCATTGGTTTTGTCTAGCAACTGGGTTTCTTTTGATTTAAGAAATGTATGTTGGTAGATTTTCCAATTATGCTTTGCTTTTTGTTCAGATTGGGTTAGTTGTATTTCTGCTTGTTTATAAGTTAGCTGATGTTTTTTTACTTTAGATAGTATTGAAAGCAGATTTGTACCGTAATAAAAACGAACTGAAGATAACTTTTGTATTGGAGCGAAACGATCAGCATACATCGTTCCTGTAATATGATTCAATGTTTTAAACTTATTAATACCGTAGATTCCTGTCACAAGTATTGCAATGGACATAATCGCCAGCAAGAAATATAACTTTATAAAGGGAGTTAATTTGAATTTTAAATCTATTTTATTGATTTCTAAAGGCATATAAAATAACTATTAGCAGTTTTGATAAAGAGTTATTATAAATATATTAAATTATACTATAAATTCATTTGGAATTCTCGTTTTTTAGCCCAGATCGAAATGGAAACCCCGCAGTGAAAAAAGGTTGTTGTTCCTGTGGTTGCTGAGCGACCGGAGGAAGCTCCTGCAAGCGCATTGGAACAACTCCTTTTTGAACGAGGAGTTGCAATGGAGAGCTGGATTAGCTACTAAAACTTTGAATGCTATATTGTATTGGGTTTTTGGTAGGAAGTGATTTGAATAGTACTATTAGATTATCAAATAGTTAGCGAATTGATAAGGCCAAAAAATCAAATATTTTAAAAAACTAGAAATCCATTTTTAAACACTACCTTTGCAAAATATTTGAATTTATATTATGAACAATATTGTTGCGATAGTAGGAAGACCTAATGTGGGGAAATCAACCCTTTTTAATAGGCTGATACAAAGAAGAGAAGCTATTGTAGATTCAGTTTCTGGAGTTACCAGAGATAGAAACTACGGTAAAAGCGAGTGGAACGGAAAAGAGTTTTCTGTGATTGATACGGGAGGATACATTCGTGGATCCGATGATGTTTTTGAAGGTGAAATCCGTAAACAGGTAGAATTGGCTATCGATGAAGCCGATGTTATTATATTTGTGGTAGATGTTGAGGAGGGAATTACTCCGATGGATGATGTTGTTGCCCGTTTGTTGCGTAAAGTGACTAAGCCAGTTTTATTGGCTGTTAATAAGGTAGATAATGCGATGCGTGAGAAAGACGCTCTTGAGTTTTATAACCTTGGTTTAGGTGAATATTACACGTTTGCTAGTATTTCTGGTAGTGGAACAGGAGATTTATTGGATGCATTGATTGATGCTTTTCCAGAGAAACCATTACCGGTTCAAGAAGAAGTGGTATTGCCACGTTTTGCAGTTGTAGGTCGTCCTAATGCTGGAAAATCTAGTTTTATCAATGCATTAATTGGTAAAGAACGTTTTATGGTTACAGACATTGCGGGAACTACTCGTGATGCTATTGATACAAAATTTGACCGTTTTGGTTTTGAATTTAATTTGGTTGATACGGCAGGTATTCGTCGTAAAGCGAAAGTAAAAGAAGATTTAGAATTTTACTCGGTAATGCGTTCGGTTCGTGCGATTGAGCATGCTGATATTTGTATTTTGGTGATTGATGCGACTCGCGGATTTGAAGGTCAGGATCAAAGTATTTTTTGGTTGGCTGAGAAAAACCGTAAAGGTGTTGTAATCTTGGTAAACAAATGGGATTTGGTAGAAAAAGATACGATGTCTACGCGTGATTACGAAGAGAAAATCAAGAAAGAATTAATGCCGTTTACGGATGTGCCTATTCTTTTTGTTTCTGCTTTGACCAAACAGCGTTTGTTGAAAGCATTGGAAGCGACTGTTCAGGTTTTTGAAAATAGAAAGCAACATATCTCAACTTCTAAATTCAACGAATTTATGTTGAAAGTGATTGAAGCGTATCCGCCACCTGCAACTAAAGGAAAGTATGTGAAAATTAAATATTGTATGCAGTTGCCAACACCAACGCCTCAGTTTGTGTTTTTTGCTAATATGCCGCAATATGTTAAGGAGCCTTACAAACGTTACCTTGAAAATAAAATTAGAGAGAAATGGGACTTCTCAGGAGTGCCAATCGATATCTACATCAGAGAGAAATAAAAATTTAAAAATCCCGAGCAATCGGGATTTTTTTTTGGCTTTTTTTAAATATTTAGATATTGTTTGGAATAATGTTCTATAGTTATGGCAAAATAAATGTTTAATACCAATTAGATATATAAAATGGTCTTATTGTAAGTTTGAACGAAGTCGAGAGCAAATATTAAATCTCGACTGTGCTCGATTTCAATGTCATTAAGTTAATAAAATAAATTAAAAAACAGCACGCAGATTCAGCAGATTAGGCAGATTTTTTACTTGTTTTTCTGCAAAAATCTGCAAAATCTGCGTGAAAATAAAAACAGCAATTCCTTAACTTAATGACATTGCGCTCGATTTGATAAAAATAATTAGACTTCTCTATATCTAAATGGTATAAAAGCACAGTTAAACCTTTTGTAAAAATCATTGTCATATAGAAAATACACATTTAAAATAGTTTATCAGAAATGATTCTGGACGCTTTTTTTATCAGTATTAAATTAAAATACTTTGGATTAAAACATACATTCGTTTGGCATTAGTCATAATTGTATACTTAAAATAGCCTATGACTAAAAATTATTTTTCTTTACTGTTTTTCCTTTTCTTTTTTGCTGTCAATGCCCAAAATAATATTGTTATTAAGGGAACGGTGCATGATAATAGTACTCAGAAACCGTTAGAATCGGCTATGGTTTATTTCTCTACTGTCCAGGATTCTACGGTTATTGAATATACGACTACTGATAAAAATGGAGATTTTAAAATAGCTACGAAAAAATACGATAAACCTGTTTTCTTAAAGATTAATTTTATTGGCTATCAGGTGTATTCTGAGGTGCAAAATAGACTTATAGAGAATAAAGATTTTGGAAAATTATTCCTTTTAGAAGATGAAACTTTATTAAATGAAGTAGTTATAAAAAGGGAAACGCCGCCCATTCTGGTAAAAAAAGATACTTTAGAGTTTAATGCTGCGTCTTATAAGGTTCGTCCTGATGCTAATTTGGGAACGTTATTGAGACAATTACCAGGAATTGAAGTAGATAGTGATGGGAAAATAACGGCAAATGGAAAAGAAGTAACACAGTTTTTGGTGAATGGTAAATCGTTTTTTGGTAAAGATGGAGCAATCGCTTTAAAAAATTTGCCTGCCGATATCATTAATAAAATTCAATTATCTGATTTCAAAACCAAAAAAGAAGAATTGTCAAAGGAAGCATCTACTTCTGATTATTCCAGTATTAATATAACTATCGACGAAAAGAAAAACAAAGGCTATTTTGGAAAAGTAATCGGTGGTTATGGAACCGATGATCGGTATGAAAACAGTTTAATCCTAAATTATTTTAATAATAAACAAAAAATAAGTTTACTGGCATTGGCGAATAATATCAATTCAGCAGGTTTTGCTATGGATGAAGTTTTTGATAATATGGCCGGTGGGAGAAATACCAAATTGGGTGCCAGGTCTACAGGAAGAGGAATTACGACATCAAATATGGTTGGGCTTAATTATTCTAATGAGTGGAAAAAAAATAGTAACGCTACGGCAAGTTATGATTTTTCGAATACAATTAATGAAAATGAATCGAAATCCACTCAAGCAGATTTTAGGCCTACTGGAGCTATTTTTACAGATGCCAATTCTAAAACTAGAAATGAAAATACAGGAAACAAAGCAGATTTAGAGTTTGATTATAAAATAAATCCTATGATGAGGCTTGTTGTTGCGCCGGCAATAAATCAATCTCGCAGTAATAATAGATCGGAATCGTATAGTTCTGCTAAGGATGAAAATGGAGTGGCTTTAAATGAAACCAAATCAGGTTCATATAGAGAAAGTACCAACGCTAATTTTGAAAACAGCATAAACTTTAATAAATCTTTCGAAAGAAGATCGCGCAACTTGAGTTTTGTTTTCAATAATAATAATTCAAATAGTGATTCAGATGCTCTAAATATGTCTAAGACTATTTTTTATCAAGGAAGCAGACCCGATGATGAGCGAAATCAAAATGTAAAAAGTAATAACAGCAATGCTTCTTATTCGACCGATATTGAATATACAGAACCAATAACCGATTCGTTGCGAATTCGATTAGGTTCAGAATTCGGTTGGAGAAAAGATATAAATGATTTGAAAACCTATGATCGGGATTCTATTTCTAATACATATTCTATTCTAAATAATTTGCAGTCTAATTATACCACTTCCAGCCAAAATTCTATTGCTCCAAAAGTGGGTCTTTCGTTCGAAAAAAATAAGTTTACTTTTAATCTGAGTTCTCGTACTTCTATTGTTGATTATGATAATCATTCATTATACCTGAATAAACCCACCGATTTGAATCAGAAATATATCCTGCCTTATGGGAATGCTCAAATTGGATATAGGTTTAAAAGATCAAAAACTATTACTTTGAGATATGATTATTCCAGTAGTCTTCCTTCTTCAAATCAATTAATGCCGGTAGCGAACCTATCGAATCCATTAAATTCTGTAGTAGGAAATCCAAATTTAAATCTAACCGAAAGAAATAGTGTGAACTTGAACTATAGAAGTTTTAATGTACGTAGTCGTTCGGGCTATAATTTGTATGCAAGAGCAGATTTTTTTGACAATCAAGTAGTTTCAACTACTATTTATGATCCGGTATTAGATTCCAATGGGGATATTGAATTCGATTCTAATGGGAAACCAAAAACTAATGGAAAAAGAACTACTACTTTCAGAAACGTTACAGGAACCTATAATTCTTCAGCTGGAGGGAGTTGGAATCAAACCTTAAGAAGAAATGCGCATGTTTTTAAATATGGTTTAGGTTTAAATGAAAATTATTCTTTGGCTAAAGGATTTACAAATACCATTTTATACAGTACAAAATCATTGGGACTTTCGCCTAGAGTTAATTTTTCGTATGATTATGGTGAATTGTTTACCGTGGCGCCGACCTATACTTTGTCTTATAATGAATCAAGATATACAAATTCTTCGTTAACAGCCAGTTCAAATGTAGTACATGCGGTTAATGTACAAATTACCAATTACTGGCCTGAAAATTGGGTTTGGGGCAATGATTTTGGATATACTTACAATTCGAAAATTTCGAATGATTTTAAAAAAGATTTCTATTTGTGGAATACGAGTTTGTCGTATGCTTTTTTGGATAAAAAAATGCTTCTAAAAGTAAAAGTGTATGATGTTTTAAATCAAAATCAAAGCGCTACAAGAACAATATCGCCAACCAGAATTCGTGATGAAGAAAATACAGTTTTAAAAAGATATGGTATGTTTTCTTTAACTTATAAAATTGGAAGTTTTGGTTCGAAAGATAAAGAAGGTAAGAAGAAAATGAGAATTTAAATTGATCTTTTAGATAATTACTGATTAATTTTACAAAAAAAGCTTGCAAATTAAATTTTGTAAGCTTTTTTGTTTAATAGATTTGGTAGATAATTGTTTAAAAAAACATTTATTTATCAAAATATCAATAAATGTTTTAAATACAATTAAACCTTTTGTGTGTTTAGTTGTCTTATCTTCTATGTGTAATAAAAATACTTTTATGTTTAAGTTTTACTTCTCTTTATTTTTTCTACTGTTATTGTCTACAGTAAGTGCCCAAAATGCGATTGTTCTAAAAGGGACAGTTGTTGATGTGAATACTCAAAAACCAATAGAATCGGCTACGGTTTATTTTTCTAGTGTGAAAGATTCTACCGTTGTAGAATACACCACTACTGATAAAAATGGTGATTTTAAATTGAGTACAAAAAAATATGAAAATCCTGTTTTTTTGAAAGTGAATTATATGGGGTATAAGACCTATGTTGCACAACAAAAGGGACTTTTAGAAAGTAAAGATTTTGGAAAGCTATCATTGGCGGAAATCACTAATACTCTTGACGAAGTTGTAATTAAATCGGAAGCACCACCTATTCGAATAAAAAAAGATACTATAGAGTTTAATGCTTCATCTTTCAAAGTAAGGCCTGATGCTACTGTTGAAGTTTTGTTGAAGCAATTACCTGGGGTTGAAGTTGATACTGACGGGAATGTAACGGTAAATGGAAAAGCCGTATCGCAGTTTTTGGTTAATGGAAAATCTTTTTTTGGTAAAGACGGAGCTATATTACTGAAAAACATGCCAGCGGACATGATTAATAAAGTTCAGGTATCGGATTTGAAGTCCAAAAAAGAAGAACTTTCCAGACAAGAAGCCAGTTCGGATGATTCCAGTATTAACTTTACAATTGACGAAAAGAAAAATAAAGGGTACTTTGGTAAATTTTCCGGAGGTTATGGGACGGATGATCGCTATGATACTAGTTTGTTATTGAATTCTTTTAACAAAAAACGTAAAATAAGTGTATTAGCTGCGGCTAATAATATCAATTCAACTGGTTTTGCACAAGATGATGTATTTGACAATATGAGCGGAGGAAGAAATTCAAGATCAAATACCAGAGGTACTGGGAATGGAAAAGGAATAACTACTTCTAATTTGGTTGGTTTAAACTATAATGATGAATGGACTAAAGGGCTGGATGCTTCTGCCAATTATAATTTTTCGAATACTATCAATGAAAACGAAAGTAAATCGAATCAAGCAAATTTCCAACCTACTGGAACAATTTTTACAGAAGCAGGTTCAAAAACTAGAAATGAAAATACAGGAAACAAAGCCAATTTTGAATTTGAGTATAAAATGAATCCAACGACAAGATTTGTTATTACGCCTAACATTAATGAATCTCGTAGCAATAGTGAGACAAGAGATGCTTTTAGTAAGGATACGAATGAAAGTGGAACACTTTTAAATGAAAGTAATTCCTCTTCGAACAGGGAGAGTTCTTCTACCACTTTTGGTAATACTATTAATTTTAATAAAGCTTTTGAGAAAAGAGCACGTAACTTGAGTTTAGTTTTTAGTAATAATAATAGTAATGGTGATTCTGATGCTTACAATAAATCTCTCACTGTTTTTTATCAAGGAAATAAACCAGATGTTGATAGAAATCAGAATGTAACAAGTGATAATAAGTCAGATTCTTATAATGGAGAAATTGAATATACAGAACCAATAACCGATTCGTTACGAATTCGATTTGGTTCAGAATTTAGCTGGAATAATGATGTAAATGATTCAAAAACATATGATTTTGATAAAAGTACACAGATGTATTCCAAATTAAATGAATCACAGACAAACTATACTACTTCGCAACAAAATTCAATTACTCCAAAAGCGGGTCTTACTTTCGAAAAAAATAAATTTACTTTTAATTTTAATTCAAGTAGTTCAATTGTCGATTATGATAATCATTCCTTGTATTTGAATAAAAATACAGATTTGAATCAGCAATACGTTTTGCCTTACGGAAGAGCTCAAATTAGGTATAAAATGAGTAATACAAATGCTCTTACTTTTAGATATGATTATTCGAGTTCACTTCCTTCCTCAAGTCAGTTATTGCCTGTAGCCAATTTAACGAACCCGTTGAATTCAATAGTAGGAAATCCAAATTTGGATCCGATTGAAAAAAACAGTGTAAATGTTAATTATAGAAATTTTGATACGCGTACACGTTCAGGCTATGGTATATTTGCAAGAGGAGATTTTTATAATAGTGATGTAGTTTCTAATTCTGTGTATGATCCTGTATTAGATTCTAATGGGAATATTGAATACGATGAAAATGGAAATAAAAAAACCAATGGAAAAAGAACAACTACTTATAAAAATATTTCAGGAACCTATAGTACTTCTCTTGGAGGAAATTGGAACCAAACTAAGAAATTTGATGCGCATGTGCTACGATATGGTTTTGGATTAAATGCAAGCTATGCAGTAGACAAAGGATATACTGATACTGTTATGTATACCTCAAAGTCATTGGGATTATCTCCTAGAGTTAATTTCTCTTACGATTATGGTGAGTTACTTACTATTGCTCCTAATTATAGTTTGACTTATAATGAATCAAGATACGAGAATTCGTCATTAAAAGCTAGTTCGAATGTAGTTCATAGAGTTAATATACAAACTACTAATTATTGGCCGAAGAATTGGATTTTCGGTAATGATTTTGGTTATACCTACAATTCAAATATTTCGGATGGTTTCAAGAAAGACTTTTATTTATGGAATACCAGTTTGTCTTATGGTTTTTTTGAGAAAAAAATGATTTTAAAAGTAAAAGTTTATGATGTTTTAAATCAAAATCAAAGTGCAACAAGAACTATTTCGCCTACAACTATTCGTGATGAAGAGAATACTGTTTTAAAAAGATATGCAATGCTTTCTTTAGCTTATAAATTGGGAAGTTTTGGCGGACCAAGAGATAGACGTTCTCCAGGAGGCGGCGGAGCTTATGGTGGTAATGGCGGAGGTTATGGTAATGGAGGTAATAGAAGAGGCGGTGGTGATATGAATATGGATTAATTATTTTTGGAGTTGAATAGTTTATAGAAGCAGGCAACCATTTTTTAATAAAAATTTAAGGAATTGTTGATTAAACTATTTTGAAACAAATATGTCTTATAATTTTAAACTTAAAACTAAATCAATATGAAAAATTTAATTATTGCAGCATTATTAGCTGTTAGTGTTTCGTCTTTTGCACAAGACCAAGCTCAAGGGGATAAAAAGTCAGATAAACCAAAAAGAGAAAAAATGTCTCCAGAGCAAAGAAATCAAGCTTTGTTGGATAAAATGACCACTGAATTAACATTGACTCCTCAACAACAAGAGCAAATAAAACCTATTCTTGCAGAACAAAGTGCAAAAATGGAAGCGATGAGAGCTGAACGTTCTGGAGGAAATGCTAAAGAAATGACTACTGAAGAAAGAGATGCTTTCAGAGCAAAAAGACAAGAAGAGAAAAAAGTGACAGATGCTAAATACAAAGCTATATTGACTCCAGAGCAACTTAAGAAAAAGAAAGATTTGGAAGATGCAGCTAGAGATAAAATGAGAGAAGGTAGAGGAAACGGAAATTGGGGAGGAAACAGAGACAATGGTGGTAATAGAGGAAATGATAATGGAGGGAATGACAATGGGGGAAACAATGATATGAATTAATATACAGTAATTATTAATCTTAAAATCGAAAAAGTTTCAAACACTATGAGGAGTGTTTGAGACTTTTGTTTTTAGAAATTATATCAGTTTAATCAAAACACCCAAAAGCGCTGCAATGACAATAATATGAGGTTCTTGTATTTTTTTGACATAGATCAAAGTAAGAACTGTTCCTATAGCGATTAGTGCTGTTGGGATATCTACAATTGTTCGGATAGCAATTACAATTACTGCACCAACCAAAGCACCAATAACTCCAGCAGTTATTCCATCAACAAATGCTTTGATACTCTTGTTTTGAGAAATCTTTTTGAAATAAGGAGCTGGAATTACGGTGAATAAATAACAAGGAAGAAAAACTCCCAACGCTGCTACAGTTGCTCCTGCAAATCCAGCTACTAAATAGCCAATAAAGCCTACTGTTATTACGACTGGACCCGGAGTAATCATGGCTACAGCTACGGCATCTACAAATTGATTTTCGGTCAGCCAATGATGTTCATTGACAATTCCTGCATGTAAAAAAGGAACAATAGCGAGTCCGCTTCCAAAAACAAAAGCTCCAGCTTTAATAAAAAACCAAGCAAGATCGCCTAATTTTCCAAGTTCTACGGTTGAAAATCCTGCTGTAGTTAATAGAGCAAAGGAACTTATTTTAGGATTTTTAATCCATGCAGGTGGTGCTTTTACAATCATGTAGATAAAACCTAAACTTACGAATAGTAATAGTTCTTCTTGTTGCGTTACAGCGGTTAGAATGATGGCAATGATGTAAAATAGCCAAAGTAACCAATTGCTTTTTATGGCTGGGATTTCAAATTTGCTGATTGATTTGGAAGTAAGTTTGTAGGAACTCAAAACAATGATGCCAATGACAGCAGCACTTATGCCATAAAAAATAGCTTGCATCCATGGTAATCCGCCATACGCTTGATAGGCAATGCCTAATAAAACGACCATTATGAAGGAGGGAATTACAAAAGCTAAACCTGATACGGTTGCTCCTAAAATACCAAAATGTACAAATCCAATATAAATTCCTAATTGAGCTGCTAATGGTCCTGGCGCTAATTGTGCTAGTGCTAATCCTTCTTTAAAATCAGAATCATTAATCCATTTTTTGTTTTCAACTAAATCACGGTGCATATAGCCAACCAAAGCTACAGGCCCTCCAAAACCAGTTGTGCCGAGTTTGAGGAAATATTTTATTAAATCGAGTAAGGTGTAACTTTGTTGTTCTGTATTCATTTTCGGTTTATTTCTAGTTTAGAAAAGGGCATTTTTGTCATAAAACGAACGAAAAATAGAATAGATATACTTAATTAAGTACCTCTTTGTGTTTTTCTTTTAGTTTTATTTTATGATAAAAAGTAAATCGAATAATATCTCTGTCATAATAATCAACACCGCTCGCACGTTTTTGGAAACTTTTTAAATAACCCAATTCTAATGCTATGTTTTTATTAATTCCATATTGTACAGAGGCATAAAATCGATTTTGGTCAAACGTATTTTTAATAACATTTTCTCCAGCATTAATCATAATTTCTCCATATACGATGGATTTTAGATACTGCTGCTCTTTTTTCCAACAAGAAAATTCCCCTTGTATGCGGTATCTGAATCTCCAATAAAAAGTGCTCCCCGAAAGTAGTTCCTCTTTATTAGCATTATGTATAAATCGCTCTTCTACCTGAAATCGCTGAAGCAAAAGAATGTTGCTACTTAGATCTTGTTTCCAATTTATATACTGTTGAATTCGATGTTCTGGAGTTTTGAAGTCATTTGTGATTTCAGGATCCTGGGTTGCAACATTGAAATATGAATATCCTGCACCAACTTCTATATTGTTATTAATTTTATAGTGCCCTTGCACTCGAATGACAAATAAGTTTTCTTCAACAGGGTTTATAAATAGGCGATTATCAAATTCAGTATGTATAGACCATCTATTGTTTATTGTCAATTGATTGAAATATCGTGTCCAAAGCATGCTTTGTTGGTCTACATTTTTTTCGGTCTGAGCTTTAGTAATAAAGGATACAAATAAAAGGCCAAAGATTTTAATACTTTTCATTAAAGGAATTTCAATTTTCGGCAAATGTAAACAAAGTCTATGTTTTAAATAGAATTTGTTTTTTTGCTAAACCAAAAAACCTTTTACATAATCTTGGGTTAATTTTTCTTTTGGATTTAAAAGTACTTCTTCCGTTGGACCAAATTCTATGATTTCTCCCATATAGACAAAACCAACATAATCTGAAACTCGTCTGGCTTGACGCAAAATATGTGTAACCAAAACAATAGTGTATTTGTCTTTTAGGTCTAAAAATAATTCTTCTATCGCTTGTGTTGAAATTGGATCTAATGCAGATGTTGGTTCATCTCCCAAAATTATTTCGGGTTCAATAGCCAGTCCTCTCGCTAAACATAATCGCTGTTGTTGTCCGATGGATAGTCGGGTTGCTGGTGATTTTAGTCTGTCTTTTACTTCATCCCAAAGATTAACGCCTCGAAGGTATTTTTCTACAATCTCGTCAAGCTCTTTTTTCTTATTGTTACCATGAATGCGTTGCCCATATGCGATGTTGTCATAAATATTCATTGGTAACGGAAAAGGTCTTTGAGAAAGTAAGCCCATTTTTTTTCGAATGTGAGTAACTTCAGCCTTTGGATCGTAAATGTTTTCGCCATCTACCAAAACTTTACCATCTACACGAACATCGTTTTGACGATCTAATAATCGGTTCATCGTTTTTAGAAGCGTAGTTTTTCCGCAACCAGATGGACCAATTAATGATGTTACTTTTTTGTCTGGAATATCAAGATTGATGTTCTTTAAAATATGGTTATCACCAATATGAACATTTAAATTTTGGATACTTATGTGAGGTTGAATAATCATATTTTATTTTTTGAAAGATTTTTGCTTGCTGTTTTTGCTACGATGTTGATGATTAAAACAATAATCGTTAAGATAACTGCTGCAGCATACGCTCGGTTTTGAACCTCTTGAATAGGGCTACTCAATTGGAAAAAGATAGACAATGGTAATGTAGCCGCTGGTTGATCTAGAGAAGTTGGAATACTATCTGTAAAACCAGCTGTAAAAAGTACACAGGCAGCATCACCAATTGCTCTCCCGAAAGAAAGTAATATTGCTGTTACAATTCCAGGGATTGATTGCCTCAATATGATTTTAGCAGATTCATATCGAGTGCCACCCAGTGCAAAAACTGCATTTGACATATCTTCCGGAACAACACGAACTACTTCGTCAATGGCTCTAACCAGTATTGGAATTATCATTAATGTTACGGTAATGATTCCAGCAAGTAAAGAGGTTTTCAGTCCCATATACACCATGATTGTAAATCCAAATGCACCATATACAATAGATGGAATACCAAACAAAATATCCGAACTTAATCGGGTAAGCGTAGCCAGAGTAGCATTTCTTTTAGCATACACATTAATATAAATTACTATTGGTAGACTAATTAAAAGTCCTAAAAAAGTTGAACCCAATGTAATATAAATAGAACCAACTATTGCGTTCAAAATCCCACCACCTTTACCAATGTAGAAACCACCTTCTGGAATTTTAGAAACCATATCCCAGCTCAGTGATCCAATCCCTTTTGAAAAAAGTGTGTAGACTATCATAAATAAAGTACTGCTGATGATTATAGTACTTAAAATCATCAGAAATCGAAATATATTTTCTTCTATTTTTCTTGCTTCCATTAGAATTAGGTATTTCTTTTTTCGATTCGATATAAAATAACTCTCGAAATTGTATTAAATAAAAAGATAATGACGAATAGGAGTAAAGCTGCAAACATAAGTGCCGAATCATACATTGGAATAGACATCATTTCGCCATAATTATTAGCAATAAGAGCAGGTAATGGATAACCGGATTCAAAAATGTTTTGGGGGATTTGTGCCAAATTTCCGCAGACCATCAAAACAGCAATCGTTTCTCCAAAGGCTCTGGAAATAGCAAGGACTACCGCTGCTACAATTCCGTCGTAAGATTTGCGAAGCACAACTTTTTTAGTTGTTTGCCATTGCGTCGCTCCTAAGGATAAGGATGCATTTCGCAAGTCCTGTGGAATGTTGTCAAATACCTCAATAACGATGCTTATGATAAGTGGAAAAATCATAATGGCCAAAACTATTCCTCCTGCCAATACTGAATAGCCCGTTGTAAATTCTACAAAATGAGGCGCTATAATGTCTTGAATTAAAGGAACAATAACCAAAATTCCCCAGACGCCATAAAGTACAGGCGGGATACCCGATAATAATTCAATTAAGGGTAAAACTAATTTACGAACGCGTGCATGTGCGTATTCCGAAAGATAAATAGCAGAAAGTAGCGATAAAGGCAAAGCAATTATAATAGAAATAGCAGTTACCCAAAGTGTACCTATTATAAATGAATAAAAACCGAAAGCTTCTTTGAAGGGTTTCCACTCGGAAGAAAATAGTAGATTAGAAAGTGAAGTACTGTTTAAAAGAGGTATTGATTTATAGAACAAACCTATGGCAATTAGCACAACCATTGAGATGGATAAGATTGTAAATGCAAGGAATGTTTTGCTAACCAACCGGTCTTTGAGTAATCTTTTATTTTTTATTGGGCTGTAGAAAACCACCCGACTAAGCTTTTGAAAACCCCTCATGATTTTCAATACTTGCTTTAGGGTGGATTTTTTCTTTAAAGCCCTAAGTCTAATTGTATTTGTTGATGTTGACATAATGGTACAGTTTTTGTCCTTAGCTCTAATCGAAGTCTTATGATTTGCTTTTTTAAAGAAGCAAAGATTTAGCGAAAAGTAGTCCCATGTTTCTAAAAACATCTGATATTCTGCTCCTAAAAAAAAATAATTAATTGCTAAGAAGATATTATTTTACCTTCTCTAATTCTTTTTTTAGTTTTTCGTTAGGAAGTTTGATGTATCCAGCTTCCGTAACATACTTTTGACCATCGGTAAGGATGTATTTAATAAAGGCTTTTACAACAGGATTATTTGGTTTTCCATTAGTAACAAAATATAAATCTCTAGCAGGCGGTGATGGATATTTTCCAGCAACTATAGCAGCAATTAATTGGTCAATATCATTGTAAAAATTCTCAGCTGGATCTAGTTTTCCATTATTGTTTAGATCGATAGGAATAGGTACAAGTCCATTAGTTGGTTTGTTCGTTTTTGTATCATAGATGTAAACGATGTTGTTAAAGCCTATTCCTGTAGGATCTCTTTTGACAGCTTCTGCCAATCCAGGATCTCCAAAAACAGCAACTCCTTGTAAGTCTTCTTGTTTTTTACCAAAATATTGTGCCCAAGTTTCAGCAGCTCCAGCGGCATCAGATCGAGTATAAACATGTATGGCAGCCGTACTTTTGAAACCCAAAGTATTCCAGGTTTTGTATTTTCCAGTAATGAATATATTATTTAAAGCTTCTTTTTTTATACCTCTTTTGTATAACACAGCTTTGTAAGGGCTTGTAGTGCTTATAGTTGGAATTACAGCATCTTTAGTCACTGCAATGGCATATGCTTTCTTTTTAAGTTCGGCATTGTTTAAGTCACGAGAGACTAAACCGATATCTGTTACTTTAGATAAAACATCCGTTATTCCTTTTCCTGCTCCACCAGCTTGAATATCTATTTTAACTTTTGGATGCGTTTTTTTGAATTCCTCTGCCCATTTTACCGTAATAGGGTATAAAGCAAATGCTCCTGAGATACTGATGTTTCCTGATAAATCTTGAGCCGAAATTTTAGTAGGAACTAGGTTTGCTGCGATTATTAGAATTATAGATGCTAATAATCCATTTTTGTATCTTTTCATCTTGTCCTTTTTTTTATTTCAAAGCCAAAAAATTAGCAGGATATGACGGCCTACTAATTTTTTGGTTGTTTGAAATATGTTTTTATAGAGAGTAATGCAATGTAATACCGTACGTTCTTTGATCTCCTAGTACAGCTGCATATTGTCCTGCATTTCCACCAGCAGGCAATAATTGCTCATAATAATCTTTGTCTAAAAGGTTACGTCCCCAGAAGTAAACAGATAAACCATCTGTTGCACGGAAACCAGCACGAGCATTGAAAATTGCATAACCTGGAACAACTAAATATTTAGAAGCTGAAGGGCTTGATGAGAACTCTGAACGAGCGTAACCATCAAGAGCAAGGAATACTTTTCCATAGTTTCCGAAGAATTTTGCATTATTAGAAAGCTCTCCTCCTAATGATCCAGCCCATCTTGAAGCGCCTGGTAAATCAGTTCCAGAAACATCTTTATAGTTTACAGCTTTACCATCAACAACAAGACCAGTTTCTTCTAATGGAAGTGGTGCGTTTGTAAATTTAACATACTTACCATCAGTATATGTGGCAGCTCCATTAATAGTCAAGTGTTTGTTAATGAAAAAACTAGCGTCTAGTTCTGCACCTCTTACACGTACTTTATCAGCATTAGCAAGGTATCCACGATTAACACCTAATTCAGCAGCCTGAACATTGGTTTGGAAGTCTTTGATATCAGTATTAAAAACGGTCAAGTTCAATATTGAGTTAGTTAGTGGAGAAGTTTTAATTCCTATTTCATAGTGATTTACACTTTCTGGCTTAACTACTGCAAGATCAGCTAGAGTTTGACCTGCAGGAGGTGTTGGAAGCCCAGCTACATTTACACCAACTGGCTTGTAACTCTTTGCATAAGTTGCATAAGCATTAATTTTGTCAGATGCTTTATAGGTTAGGGTTATGTTTCCAGAAAAGTCTGTGTTGTCAATATCTGATGAAAAGTTTTGATTCGTATAAACTTTCTGTTGCAAGGCAAGTTGTGCAGCAGTAGGATTTTGAAGACCTCCGTAAGTTTTACGGTCATAATCTGCTGATTTATTATCATAGTTGTATCTTAAACCTGGTAATATATGCAAACGATTAGTAATTTCCCAGTCTAATTGTCCGAAAATTGCAGCACTTGTTGAGTGTATTTCGGCCAATGTGTGTATTCCGTATCCATCAAGAAGACCTGGAGTTTTCCATAATGCAGTATTTGCTGGAGTAAAAGAATCCTGAGCAAACCTCCATTGAGCATTACCAGATTCCTCAGTACCTTTTGTAGTTGATGTTTGGTCAATAAAAAACACTCCTCCAACACCACTTATTTTAGATGTAAGTTGACCTGCGTAACGAATTTCTTGAGTGATTTGCCACTGTCTAGATGGGTTTTGCGATTTTGCAAGTTGTTGTAAACCTGTGAAATCTCTGTCATTAGATGGATCCCAATTCCAAAAACGCCAAGCTGAAGTAGAAGTAAGTGTTCCTTTTCCAATTTTGGTATCAATATTAAGAGATGCACCACCTAAATCTTGTCCTGATCTCCATGGAGTATCGTGATCAATCTTACGGTCAAAAGCATTTAAACTTGGAAGTTGATAATTTAAATCAGCAATAATTGCGTTAAATTGACGTTTTGGATCTCTTTGTGTTGGAGCAACACCAGCTACTACCTGAGCATATCCATCTGGACGTTGAGTTGTAAGGTCGGCAGCAAATGTAATGTCAGTGTTTTCAGTTGGTTGATAAAGTAATTGACCTCTAAAACCTTGATTGTTTAATGTGTTTGTTGATCTTCCTGTTACAATATTGTCGATTAAACCATCACGTTGTGTACCTGAGAAAGATAGACGTCCTGCAATTTTTTTGCTCAAAGCTCCAGTAACAGAAGCTTTTGCTTGAAGAAACGCATAGTTACCATAGCTAACTTCAAAATCAGCACCTGATGTAAAGCTTGGTTTACGTGAGGTAATGTTAAAAGCTCCAGAAGTTGTGTTTTTACCAAATAAAGTTCCTTGTGGTCCACGCAATACTTCAATTCTTTCTACATCAATAAAATCTAAAGTTGTTGCTGCTGGACGAGCATAATAAACACCGTCAACATAAAAACCAACACCAGGATCGATACCATCATTGGTAAGTCCGAAAGGAGAACCAAGACTACGAATGTTTATACCTGTATTTCTAGGATTTGAAGAGTATAATTGAACAGATGGAACTAGTTCTTTGATACGATTAACGTTGAAAGCTCCTGCTGCTTCAGCTTGTTTTCCAGTAACAACAGATACTGCAATTGGAATATCTTGTGCTTTTTCGATTCTACGTCTTGATGTTACAACTACCTCAGATAACACTTTTTCTTCACCAGTGCTAATCGTTATTTGAAAGGGTTTAGCAGCAGTTGGTAGTTCGTTTATTTTAATTTCTTTGGTTGTGTAGCCTAAGTATTGTACAATAATTGTAAATGGAAGTACTTTGGACTCAATGCTAAAATTACCATTAATATCAGTAGTTACTGAATTGGTGGTTCCTTTTAGAATTATATTGACAGCTTCTATAGGTGTGTCTTGATCGTTTTTTACGACTCCCTGCAAAACGTTTTGACTATATGAAGTCGAGAAAATTAGTAAAAAGAATAAACTTGCAATTGTTTTTATAAATGTATTTTTCATTATTTTAATATATTATATGTAATTAGTAGAATTTAAATTAAATTTTTTATATCTAGCACATGCACATACAACACATTTTTATACTATCTTTTTTAAGAGTTTGGAAATTTGATGGTTTGTTGCTTTTCCTGACAACATTAATTTTAAAGTAATTTGTTTGCATTTTTTTAATTTTGATCGTTAGTCATATTTTAAACTTGATGCAAAGATATAATTAATTCTATAAAAATAGTAGGGTTAGCGAAATATTTTTTTATTTTTTTACTAATGAGGCTATTGTAATGCCTTGCATAGCTTTTAAAGTTTCATCTCGAATAGCCATCAGCCCGTGTCGTAGATGACATTCTTCCTCATCACTACAATCTGAACAGCGTTCGTAAAAATTTAATGAAGCACAAGGTAATAATGCAATTGCACCATCAAAAAGGCGATGAATATCGGCCAAAGTGATTGTTTCTTTGTCCTTTAAAAGATAATAACCACCATATTTCCCCTGTTTACTACCAACAAAATGACCTCTTTTTAAATCCAAAAGAATTTGTTCTAAGAATTTTTTAGGAATATTGGCTTCTTCTGCAATTTCAATAGTCTTTGAAATATGGTTTTCATCCTGTTGTGCTAAATAAAGAAGTGCTTTAAGAGCATATTTGGTTTTATGTGAAAGCATTATGAGCTGGATTAACGGTTAAAATGAATGCCTACATTGGCTGAATTCTTTTTAAATAAGTTTTTAAGACTCAAATATAGCTTTTTTTTTAAATTTTAAAAATTTAATTCTTTAAAGTATTGGCTTAAACCTATCAATAGAGTACTTATCGATAAAATATAAAAGCCGCTTTGCAAATAAAATGATTTTTATATTATAATTTTCACATTAATACTGTTATATTTTTTAACGTAAATCCGATTTCTTTTTAATAAAATAGCACTAATATTTTTTAATTTTAAAGTTTTTATATTAAGGAACATAAGTTTTAACAAGAAAGGATTTCAGTTCGTAAAAGGTACTGTGAAATCAGAATGATTATTCCTTTATTTAAAGATGATGTTAAGTAAACTTTTTTAACTAAATAAAGCGGTACTTTTAGAATGGTTTAATTGTATACATTTTGTTTATTTTGCTTCTCTGGGACAGAATGTAATTCTGCACTAATATTTAAGTTACATGTTCAGCACATCGATTTAGGGTTAGTGAGAAGTAAAAGATGATTTTTTATTAAATAAAAAGTAGTAAACTAAGGATTGAAAGATCTTTGTTTGCCAAATATTCTTTTAGTTTTTAAATATAAGCAAATGAAAATATTTGATGTAGCTATTATTGGTAGTGGTCCAGCAGGAGCTTCGGCAGCATTGGAATTATCTAAAAATGGAATTTCAACCGTTATTATTGAAAAAGAAGTTTTACCAAGATATAAAACATGTGGTGGTGGTTTGGTTTTTAGAGGGAGAAAAAGTGTTCCTTTTGATATTGCAACTGTAATAGAGAAGGAGTTTTACGAAGTTGATATTTATTTTGGAAAAACTGATTTAAAATTTACAACAAAGAATGATAAGCCTATTATCAGTATGATTATGCGTGATGCTTTTGATAGTTTAATTGTAGAAAAGGCAAAAGAAAACGGAGTTACTCTTTTACAAAATCATAAAGTCACTGCTATTTCATTTGGAGATATTCAAACCATTCATACTTCTGAAGGTGATATACAAGCAAAATTTATCATAGCGGGAGATGGGGCCTTAAGTCCTATTGCAAAAATGGCAGGATGGAATGAAACCCGAACTATAATTCCAGCTTTAGAATATGAAGTAGAGGTTTGTTCTGCTGATTTTGAAAGATTATCGAAAAATGTTCGTTTTGATGTCGATATTGTCCCTTATGGTTATGGCTGGTGTTTTCCTAAAAAAAAGCATTTATCAATTGGGGTTGGTATTATAAAAGCAAAACAAAAAATTGATTTAAAAAAATGTTATCATGAATATTTAAAAGTTTTAGGGATTAATGAGATTAGAAATGAAGAATCTCATGGATTTGTAATTCCGATTTCTCCTAGAACAGATTCTTTTGTGAAAAGGAACGTTTTTTTAATTGGTGATTCTGCAGGATTTGCTGATCCTGTTGTTGCTGAAGGTATTTCGAATGCAATAATAAGTGGAATTCTAGCGGCACAATCCATTGTAGAAAGTAATCTGGATGCTGATCTAGCTTCTGAATTATATCACAAAAAATTAGAACAAAAAATGTTACCTGAAATAAAAACAGGAGTCATTTTGTCTAAATTTTTCTATGAGCAAAAAATACTTCGAAATCTTTTTATTAAAAAATATGGACAGCACTTGTCTGATGCGATGGTGGATGTTTTTATAGGACATAGATCTTATCCTAAAGATTTGAAAACGTCTATTCTTTCGAAAATAAAGGGGAGTTTTTTTTTAATGATGTTTTTGAAAATAACTATTTTGACATCATTACCTGAATTTGACATCATTTTGTAAAACAAAAAAAAGTACAGTATTAAGCTGTACTTTTAAATTCAATTTTTCGAAACAAACTGTAACTCTTGTGGTATTACAATTTATAAATGTAATGGTATTTTTTTTGAAATTTTATCCAGCTTTAGAATATCTGTTGTGTTATTTTTTACAATATTTGACAGCTAATTCTATTGAAGGTTCATAGTGAAGGCTAACTGCTTTTTTTATGTCGGAGCAATAATCTCTTTTGATTTTAAAATTAATAAAATAGATTGCTCTATTGTAATATCCTTCTGGGTCTTCTGGGGTCAAATTTACTACTTGGTCAAAATCGTTCGTAGCATTAATATTAAGTGTGGCTTTTGAAATGGCTCTATTTTGATACGCTTCAACAAATTTGGGGTTAATTTCGATTACTTTATCGAAATCTTGAATAGCTTCTTTGTGCAAGTTTAATTTCCTTTTTAGAATTCCTCTGTTTTCATAGGCTTGCAGATATTTGGGATTAATAGAAATGCTTTTGGAATAGTCGTCAATTGCCCCTTTTGAATCGTTAATCATTGACTTTGAATAAGCTCTATTGAAGTAGACTTTTTGTAAATTATCATTTAAAGCAATAGATTTTGTATACTCTTCTATTGCTTGTTTATAATTTTTTAATTTAATATTTGTATTGCCTTTACTATAATAAAATTTATAATTATTCGGATTTAATGATATTGCCTTGTCATAATCAGATATTGCTTGTGAATAATTTTTAATTTGATAATAGTAATATCCTCTAAGATAATAGTTGTCAGCACTTGGCTCTTTAGTGATTAAAGAATTTATCTCCTCAATTTCTTTGGGAATTTCTTTTTCGTCAATATTGGATAAATCTTGCGAATAAACCGAAAAGTAAGAACAAAGAAGAAGTAAAAAGAGATGGATTTTCATATAGTAATGATTTGAATTTATTGTTTTTAAATTTAGTTCAAAACAATATTTTTTAGTGTATTTATCTTTTATTTTTTAAATGATATCTAAAATTTTTTGAATGTATGGCTAATTATGAAAATAGTATACTGAATAAAAATTTGTTTAATTCTTGTTATTAATGTGCTAATTTTGAAGGTCAAAAAAATGAGAGCCGTTGTAGCTCTCATTTATGTTTTGTATATTTTACCAGCTTCCACTAGAACCTCCACCGGAGAATCCGCCTCCGCCAAATCCTCCACCGAAGCCTCCGCCACCGCCTCCAAAGCCACCGCCTGAAGACCCGCCAAATCCACCTCCGCCACCTCTTCCAAGACTGCTTAGTAGAATGACATCGAGTAGGCTAGGGCCACCACCGCCACGGTTACCCGAATTGCCATTACCACCACCTTTATTTTTGGATAGTAATATCAAAACAATGATCACGATTACAATGATTGGAAAAATTGGAAAATCTTTTCCTTGGGTTTGTTGCTTGCGTTCTCCTTTGTATTTGCCTTTAAAAACATCAAAAAGAGCATCAGTTCCTTTGTCTAAACCTTGGTAATAACTACCTGCTTTAAATTCGGGAATAATAATATTTCGGATTATTTCCCCTCCAATTCCAGCAGTCAATCGATCTTCTAAACCGTAACCAGGGTTGATTGCTATTTTTCTTTCGTTTTTAGCCAAAAGAATAATGACTCCATTATCATCTTTTTTAGTACCGCCAATTCCCCATTTTTGTCCCCAATTTGTTGCTAACTGGTTTACGTTTTCATTTTTGAGACTCTCTATTGTAATTACTACAATTTGAGTAGTTGTAGAATCAGAATATTTGATGAGTTTTTCTTCGAGTTGAGATTTTTCCTGTGCGCTTAAAACATTGGCATAATCATAAACCGAAGTTTGAAAACTAGGTTTTTCCGGAATGGTAAATTGAGCAAATAGAAAACCACTATTTAAGAAAACTAAAACATAAAGAAATAACTTCCATTGTGTTTTTGCTTTCTGACTTTCTGACTTTCGACTTTCGACTTTCTGACTTATTCTCATTATCCTTTTGATATTTCATTTGATAATTCGTTGGTATCGCCTTCCTGCCATGGGAAGTGCACTTTGAGTTTTTCTCCAGCTTTCAAAATACCATCGATTAATCCTTGTTTAAAATTTCCTTGTTTGAAATGAGCAATCATCACATCACGCGTACTGTCCCAAAAAGTATTGGTAACAATATCGTTGATGCCTTTGTCTCCACAAATAACAAAAGTTTTATCCTTGACCGCCAAATAGATTAAAACACCATTTTGCAGTTCCGTTTCATCCATTCTTAATTCATGAAACACTTCCATGGCGCGGTCATAAGCGTCAAGTGAAGTTGTTTTTTCTATGTGTACTCTAATTTCACCCGAAGTGTTTTTTTCGGCTATACGAATAGCTTCAACAATTTCTTGTTCCTCTTCTGTGCTTAAAAAATCTTCTACTTTTGACATGGAAATTATTTTTTAAAACACAGATTTCACAGATTTCCACAAATTTTAATCTGTGAGAATATGTGAAATCTGTATCAGATTTTATTTTTAGAATTTTACTTCAGCAGGTTTTTCTGCACCAGCTACAGCTTCGAAATATGGTTTTTGTTTAAGACCATACATTCCAGCCAAGATATTTCTTGGGAAAGTATTAATGTTGTTGTTGTAAGGCTTAACGGCTTCATTAAAACGCGTTCTAGCTGTTAGGATTTGATTTTCTGTACTTGCTAGTTCATCTTGTAATTTCATAAAGCTTGCATCAGCTTTCAGGTTTGGGTATTGCTCCACGCTAACCAATAATTTTGATAAGGAAGAAGAAACTCCTGATTGTGCCGAATTGAATGCAGCTAGTTGTTCCGGAGTAACGTTTGTTGGGTCAATTGTAATTCCAGTTGCTTTTGCACGAGCTTCGATAACGGCTGTTAAAGTGCTTTTTTCATGTTCTGCGTATCCTTTTACGGTGTTTACTAAATTTGGGATAAGATCATTTCTTCTTTGATAAGAAGTGTTAACATTTCCCCAGCTTTCTTTCACGTCTTGTTCAAGTGTCACTGCTGTATTATAAATTCCAGATGCCCAGCTGTAAAGTCCAATGATTACTACAGCTACTATAATCCAAGGTAAAAATCTTTTAAAATTCATAATTGTTTAATTTAAGGTTTGTTTGTTGTTTTTATTTATTGTTGTTGTAATTCGTTTTTAATGCTAATCAGTTGCATTTTTATGCTTTCTAATTTGCTGATAATTTCAAATTTATCCATTGTTTTCTTTTGTCCTTCTTTCAAATGGGTTTTGGCGCCTTCTAATGTGAACCCTCTTTCTTTAACCAAATGATAAATAAGTTTTAAATTCTTAATATCTTCGGGTGTAAACATTCTATTTCCCTTAGCATTTTTCTTTGGTTTCAGGATATCAAATTCACTGTCCCAAAAACGAATTAAAGAAGCATTAACGTCAAATGCTTTGGCGACTTCGCCTATGCTGTAGTATCTTTTATCTGGTGAAAGTTCAATATGCATGTTTTATTTAGTTTTTAGTTATTGGTTTTTAGTTGTTAGCTATGCTACTTAACTAATCACTTTTACTTCTAGTCTATAATTCTTTTTTTTCTTCTAAAATTTTTAATCCAAAGATTGATTTTCCTGATTTGCAATTTTTGAAATAGCAACGTATTCTACCGCCGAAATATTGCCATAATAAAAATTAAGGGGGTTTACTACTTTTCCGTTATTATGTACTTCGTAATGTAAATGTGGCGCTTCTGAACGTCCCGTGCTGCCAACATATCCTATAAGATCTCCCCTTTTTACGGATTGTCCAGATCTACAGTTGTATTTGCTCAAATGTCCATACAAAGTTTCGTATCCATATCCGTGTCTGATAACGATGTGATTCCCATATCCCGAAGCCGTATTATCGGCTCTTACTACAACTCCATCGCCAGTGGCATAAATTGGAGTTCCCGATTTGGCAGTAAAATCCATTCCTTCATGCATTTTTCTGGCTTTCGTAAATGGGTCGGTTCTATATCCAAAACCAGAGGCCATTTGCTTTAAATTTTCATTTTTTACAGGTTGTATTGCTGGAATTGCTGCTAATAATTTGTTTTTTGCTTTAGCTAATTCTACAATTTTGTCCAATGATTTGGATTGAATCGATAATTCTTTACTCAATGCATCAATTTTTTCGGTCGTGCTAGTTACTAATTTTGAATTGTCATAACCCTGTAATGCTGCATACCGATTTATTTTAGAATATCCTTCTTTTCTTTCTTCCAAGGGAATGGCGGCAGTGTTGAAATAAACACGATATAAATTATTGTCCCGATCTTCAATATCTTCGATTACATCATCAACCTGATCCATTTTTTTGTTCAAAATGGCATAATTCAACTTTAAATTTTCAATTTCACGAGCCTGCAAACGATCTTTTGGTGTGTCAAAATAAGGTGTATTCAATAATAGTACAAAAGTC
This sequence comes from Flavobacterium sp. WC2509, assembly GCF_052683105.1. NCBI lineage: Bacteria > Pseudomonadati > Bacteroidota > Flavobacteriia > Flavobacteriales > Flavobacteriaceae > Flavobacterium > Flavobacterium sp. WC2509. Next base: position 3,126,479 of record NZ_JBQZFG010000001.1, read on the forward strand.
AAAAAACCAAACAGCGCCGAGGCTAATAAAAACAGAACAACATAGCCAAATTTTCTTCTTTTTCTGATTTTTATTTTCCGATAGGCCAGATTTACTGAATCGTAATAATATTTTACTTTCGCCATATTTTAAAATACCCTATTTTTGCAAACTTAATATAAGGTAAGTCGAACAAATTTAATAAATGTTTCAGTTGTTCGACTCTTTTTTTTAAATAATAAATAAATGCGGTCTGTCTTTATAGAGAGGCTGAGTTTTTTAGCTTAGAATAAAGTTCATGATAATACTGGTTCGCGTGAGGGATAGAAGCTAGCTACCGAAGTAGCGCGGATAGCCCGACAGCATTAGGGAAAGGGGCCGAGTAAGCGGTTGCTAAATTTGGCCCCTTTTTCTAATGGTGGCACGTCCAGAGGAAAGACTCTAAGTTTCTAAGAGACTAAGATTCTAAGTTTTTTTAAGGCTTAGTAACTTAGAATCTCAGTAACTCAGAAACAAAAAAAATAAACGAATTACAGTATATATACAGCAAAATGAAATCACAAGACGTACGTAAACAATTTTTAGATTTTTTTGAAAGTAAAGGGCATTTAATTGTTCCATCTGCACCGATTGTTCTTAAGGATGATCCAACCCTGATGTTTAACAACTCGGGAATGGCGCAGTTTAAAGAATATTTTTTAGGCCTGGGAACTCCAAAAAGTAAGAGAATTGCCGATACGCAAAAATGTCTTCGTGTTTCTGGAAAGCATAATGACTTGGAGGAAGTGGGGATTGATACGTATCACCACACGATGTTTGAGATGTTGGGGAACTGGTCTTTTGGAGATTATTTCAAGAAAGAAGCGATTCACTGGGCTTGGGAATTGTTGACGGAAGTGTATAAAATACCGAAAGATATATTGTATGTTTCAGTTTTTGAAGGAAATGCTGATGAGAATGTGCCTTTTGACCAAGAAGCTTGGGATATTTGGAAAACGTTGATTGACGAAGACCGAATTATACTTGGTAACAAAAAAGATAATTTCTGGGAAATGGGTGACCAAGGACCTTGCGGACCTTGTTCTGAAATTCACGTTGATATTCGTTCTGCTGAAGAAAAAGCTTTGGTTTCTGGTAAGGATTTGGTGAATGCAGATCATCCGCACGTGGTGGAGATTTGGAATAACGTATTTATGGAATTCAATCGTAAAGCCGATGGTTCTTTAGAGAAATTGCCAGCTCAGCACGTGGATACTGGAATGGGATTTGAGCGTCTTTGCATGGTTTTGCAAGGGGTTCAGTCGAATTATGATACTGATGTTTTTACACCGCTAATCAGAGAAATCGAAACGATTACTGGAACTAAATATACGATTAAAGCAAAAGACGAAGAAGAGGAAAAAGTAAATATTGCGATTCGTGTTATTGCGGATCACGTACGTGCGGTGGCTTTTGCGATTGCTGACGGTCAGTTGCCATCGAATACGGGAGCTGGTTATGTAATCCGTAGAATTTTGCGTCGTGCTATTCGTTACGGTTTTACTTTCTTAGATACCAAAGAACCTTTTATATATAGATTAGTTGATACTTTGAGCGCTCAAATGGGAGGTTCTTTCCCTGAAATTCGTTCGCAAAAAGCATTGTGTTCGAATGTGATTCGTGAGGAAGAAAGTTCTTTCTTGAGAACTTTGGATCAAGGATTGGTGCTGTTGGATGCTGTTATTAATACCAATTCTGGTACTATAATTGATGGTAAAAAAGCATTCGAATTATATGATACGTATGGTTTTCCAATCGATTTAACGGCTTTGATCTTGTCTGAAAAAGGATTGGAATTGGACGAAAAAGGATTTCAGGAACAATTGCAATTGCAAAAAGAACGTTCTCGTGCAGCCTCTAAAGTGACTGCCGGTGACTGGAATGTTTTGGTTGAAGATGATGTTCAGGAATTTGTGGGTTACGATCGATTGAAACACAATGTAAAAATCACTAAATACCGTAGAGTGGACAGTGTAAAAGATGGTGAGATTTATCAGTTGGTTTTCAATGCTACGCCATTTTATGGTGAAAGTGGAGGACAAACGGGAGATAAAGGTTATTTGGAAGCTCAAAATGGTGACATTATTTATATTATTGACACTAAAAAAGAAAACAATCAAACAATTCATCTTGCAAAATCATTGCCGGATAATTTAACTGATAGTTTTACGGCTGTTGTGGATGCTGTTCAAAGAGCAAAAACATCTTCAAACCATACGGCAACCCACTTGTTGCATCAAGGTTTAAGAAAAATATTAGGAACTCATATTGAGCAAAAAGGATCGATGGTGCGTTCTGCTTCGTTGCGTTTTGACTTCTCTCATTTTTCTAAAGTGACAGATGATGAACTTAAAGAAGTTGAAGATTTCGTGAATGCAAGGATTCGTGAGAGTTTGCCATTGATAGAAAAAAGAGCGATTCCAAAAGACCAAGCTATTGAAGAAGGTGCAATGGCATTGTTTGGAGAAAAATATGGTGATTTGGTTCGAATGATCAAATTTGGTGATTCGGTAGAATTATGCGGAGGAACACACGTTCCTAACACAAGTGATATTTGGCATTTCAAAATAACTTCAGAAGGTGCTGTTGCGGCAGGAATTAGACGTATTGAGGCAATTACTAGCGAAGCTGCTAAAGAATTTTTTGAATCACAATTAATTTCATTTGCTGAGATAAAAGAAGTTTTGAAAAATGCAGTTGATCCTGTAAAAGCGATTCAGTCCATTCAGGATGAAAATACTTCGCTTAAAAAACAATTGGAGGTTTTGTTGAAAGATAAAGCCAAAAACATGAAAGGCGAATTGGTAAAAGAATTGCAAGAAATCAATGGAATTCAATTCCTAGCGAAACAGGTAGATTTGAGCCCAGAAGGAGCAAAAGATCTAGCCTATGAATTAGGAACAGCAGGAACAAATTTATTCTTGGTATTGGCTACAGCCGATGCAGGGAAACCAACATTGTCTTGTTATATCTCTAAAGAACTGGTTGCTGATAAAAAGCTAAACGCAGGCCAGGTGGTTCGTGAATTAGGGAAATATATCCAAGGTGGAGGAGGAGGACAGCCTTTCTTCGCTACCGCAGGAGGAAAAAATGCAGATGGAATTGCAGAGGCTTTGACTAAAGCGGTTGAGTTTGTGAAGTAGTTTTCAAGAAATTATTCATTACCTTTTTATAAAGGTGTTTGATAAAATAAAAGCCTTAAAGAATCAGTTTCTAGCGGATTGTTTAAGGCTTTATAATTTTCAAGCTATCGTATATTTAAAGCAACCATTCTTGATCAAATTACCTTTTTATAATTTTATTTTACATAAATGGGACTTCTTTTTAATAAGTAACTAACGGAGTCCATCCAGGCATCTTTTAATTTAAATAAAGGCTTTCTGTTTTGGGTATATATTTTGGAATTATTTTTATACATATCAAAATAGACGTGATAATCAAACAATAGTTGGGTATTGGTATTGGCAACAGTGGATTCATTTGCTTTTACTTTATTGTCGTTTACTTTTGCATTTTGCGAAGAATAAGCGGCTGAGGTCTGGTTTTGGGTAACTGTATAAGATACTTTTGCTGCAACAATATTGTCTACTCCAAGAATTTTATGAAGTTCTTCTATCGGAGTTTCGTCTATGTTTTTATAATCGATGCCAGCTTTTCGCAGTAAGCTATTTGTTGTTCTTAAATCCTGAACTGTCAACGGCAATATATTAGAAGACTTGTCTAAAAGTTTGTCATAGATATCGTTTTGTGCAAATTTTGCCATTTCTTCTGAGTTGGTCATATTTTCAGAATTTACAAAAGGCACAGGTAGTACAGCCACTGTATTCACTCTGAAAGTTGCATTACTATTTGCTGAAACACTTATTGTTGAAGTTGGAGCACTGTCTATTGTGTTTTCCGCAGTGGCAAAAGTTTGCGATCTTCCGCTGGCAAAATCAATTCGGGCAATTTTTGAAACATCAATTACGATAGTCATTGTTTCATTTGGCATTGAATAGTCTACTGTTTTGTCAGACATTTTTGAAATCGTACATTCAATAACTTGATAATCTTTTGTGATGATTTTGTCAAGTTTTTTTGCTTGTGCAAAAGAGGATACTGATATTAAAACTAACATTAATACGGTAATTACTTTTTTTAGAGTCATTGTTTTAAAATTTAATTATTAGAATTCCTAATTTGTTTTCAAATCAAGAAATGTTTTACATATTTATTCAGAATTAAATATTTTTTTATTTTATGAATTTTAAGGTTTTTTGCTGTTTATGTAAAGAATAGCCCTTATTATCAAATTTAATCAATTTAATTGGTCTATTAAAATATTATGGATGCAAATTCTGTATTTTTTATTTCGTATTTTTGAAAGGTTAAAAATGCAAAATGAACTTTACAACCAAAATCGATATCCCACAAAATCCCTCGTCAATAGACTACAACTCCAAAATTGTTTCGTTGGGTTCTTGCTTTGCCGAAAATATGGGGGATAAATTTCAGTATTTTAAATTCCAAAGCGCAACGAATCCATTCGGAATTATTTTTAATCCGGTTTCGATTGAAAGAATTATTAATCGAGTTATCAATGATGTTTTATTTACCGAGGATGATATTTTTTTTCATAATGAACGCTGGCATTGCTTTGAAGTTCATTCGGATTTAAGCCATTTGAATGCAGAAGAATTATTGGTGAATCTGAATCAAATTCTAAGGAAGGCAAAAAAGCAATTAGAAGAAGCAACACATATCATTATTACCTATGGAACTTCTTGGGTGTATCGAAAGATTGAAATAGTTGCCAATTGTCATAAAGTGCCCCAAAAACAGTTTACAAAAGAATTGCTAACCGTTGCAACAATTCAGGAAAGTATTGAAAATACAATCCGTTTGATACAATCAATAAATCCAAATTGCAGTTTCATTTTTACCGTTTCACCAGTACGCCATATTAAAGACGGTTTTGTCGAAAATCAATGGAGTAAAGCCAATCTGATTACTGCAATTCAAACCAAACTGAGAACTGACCACTTAAAACTGACCACTGATTACTTTCCTTCCTACGAAATCATGATGGACGAACTTCGGGATTATCGTTTCTATGCCGAAGACATGTTACATCCAAGTCAAGTGGCTATAGATTATATTTGGCAACGATTCAAAGAAACTACAATTTCTGAGGTAGCTTATGTTACAATGGATGAAGTTGGAAGCATTCAAAAAGGTCTTTCTCACAGATCTTTTAACCCCAATTCAGAAAGTCATAAAAAATTTGAATCAAAATTGAAGGAAAAAATGACTAAATTAGTATCTCAATATTTATTTATGAAATTTTAATTATGCTAAAGAGAATTATAGTTGGAATAATAATAGTTGTCGGAGTATTTTTGGCTTTCAAATTTTGTACGTTCAAGAAAGAGGATGATTCAACTTTGGATTATAATACAAACTTGATACAACAACAAATTGTGAATGTTGGCAAATTAGTAGTTACCGAAGGACATTTTTCAGAAGTCATTACCTATAAAAACCAGCAAAAATACATGATGGACATGCTTTCGTTTGAGAAAAAAGCCCTTGTTATTGTCAATGCTGATGTTACGGTTTCCTATGATTTGCACCAAATGAAATACGATATTGATGAAGCAAATAAAACTATCACGATATTAAGTATACCAAAAGAAGAAATTAAAATAAGCCCAGACATCAAGTTTTATGATGTAGAACAAAGTCAAATGAATCAGTTTACGGGTGATGATTATAATAAAATCAATAAAACGGTAAGGGCAAATTTGGCTAAAAAAATCGAAAAATCTTCGTTAAAATCTAATGCTCAAAACCGTTTGATAAGTGAGCTCTCCAAGATTTTGATTCTAACTAATACTATGGGTTGGAAACTACAATACGAGGGAAAAGAAATTACAAACGAAAAAGAACTGCAACAGGATTTGAAGTTGTAAAACACAGATTTCACAGATTGACACAGATTTTTTAATCTGGAATCTATGATATACCAAAAGGTTCGCAAAGCTTTGTGTTCATTACGTAAATCTTTACGAACCTTGTGGCAAAATAAAGTCAGTTACTATATTTTTAATCTGTGCTAATCTGTGAAATCTGTGTTTTTAAATAGTTTCATTTTCAAAAATCAACTCCAATCCGTTTGAAATTAATTTTCCGAGTTCGGGACGTTGTTTTTTTAGTCTTTCCAAATGTAAAATCACTTGTTGTATAAAATCAGTTTCTTTTCTAGCATTCAAAAGCTCAATCAACTCAATAGAAAGCAACCAATCATTCGGATGATTTTGCTGCAATTTTATAAAAATGGGTTCCAATGAAGTAGTATTATCATTTGATTCCCGAATGCTTCTTACCGTTTGATATAATATTTCCAAGTCGTCTCTTTCGGCAGTTTGTTTGGCTTTAATGGTTTTACTGGAAGGAACATGCGAAATCAAGTCAAAACTACTAACATCAGCTGGACCTGAAAAAGCCGAAACCAGTTTTTTGCCCACAGCCATATCATAATTACCCCATTCTGGCTGAAATAAAACGGTTTCTCCGTGCGTAACCTTGCAGTTTTTGAAACAAATTAAAATGATTTCTCCGTGAAGATTTCTCTTAATGGTAATAATTTCACCAACCACTTTTATATCGCCTTCAAATTCTAAAGTTTTGGTTTGTCCTTCATAAATACCATATATTTTTAAGTCTTTCAGGCTCATATCTTCAATAGCCAGATTGATTTCTTTTAGTTTTCCTATCGGACTTCCAAAGCCTTCAGGATGCGTGCTCGTACCGTGTCCTACCAATTCTTTTTCACGATAGGATAAAGCAGTTTTTCCTGTGGTTTGAAAGTAAATTGGTTTTCCTTCGTGTTCAATAACATTGGTAAAAACACCCGAAATCTGTAAGCCTGTACTCAATTCAACAGTTCCCAATGCTTTCGAATGAATGAGTTTCTCAATACCCGACAAGTCTCCTGTGCGCAAAGCCATCGTATTGGCAAATTCTTCCAAAATTAAACTCAAATAAGCAAAATCTGGAGTAACATAAAGCTGAGGTTGTAATTTGGTAATATCAAAACTTTGGTTGACAGCGGAGAAATCATAAGGGATTTTCTTCACGTTATCCGTCATACACCAAGCGCTTTCGCCAATGGATGATAATAAACCAGCGCCATATATTTTTGGGTTTTCCAATGTTCCTATCAAGCCATATTCTACGGTCCACCAATGCAGGTTTCGGATTTGCGCCATTTCCGATAATTCGCCCATATTGTTTTGTAAATCTTCCACCGCTTTTTCTGCCTTTTCGATTTCAGATTGTGGAGTGTCTTCCGCTTCTTTTAGAATAGAAAGCAACCGAATCGCCTCATACATTTCATAATCTTTATGAGATGAAATTGCTTTACAGCCTATTTCGCCAAAACGACGAAGGTATTCCGCGTATTCGGGATTGGCAATAATAGGAGCATGACCGGCACCTTCGTGAATAATATCGGGAGCGGGAGTGTATTCAATATGTTCCAGCTGACGAATATCTGATGCGATCACCAAAACATTATACGCCTGAAATTCCATAAATGCATTCGGCGGAATAAAACCATCAACCGCCACAGCAGCCCAGCCAATTTCGGTTAGAATGCGGTTCATCCCGTACATACTTGGGATGTTGTCAACTTCAATTCCCGTTTTTTTCAAACCATCCAAATACGAACCATGAGCTACTTTCGAGAGATAATTCACATTTTTGCGCATCACATACCGCCAAACCGCTTGATTAATAGGAGTGTAATCGCTATAATCCTGAGGCTTGATAAACTGTTTTAGATGTTTAGGCAAACGGTCTAATAACGGATTGGTTTTTATTTTTATAGTCATAGCGAAAACGATATGGTTGTATGTAAAAGTACGATTTTCAGGAGCTATTTCCAGCTATTCGTTACAAGATTTTGCTAAAAAAAGCATTTTTGTAAGCCCCAAAAAGAGCTTCCGTTGGTCGCTTTTTTAGGGCAACAAAAATTAGCTTTTTTTAGCAAAATGCTTTCCACTGCTATCTGGGCTAGGATAGACGGAGACTTAACAAATATTTTTCAATCATAATCTTTACTACTTTTATATATTGAAATGAGTTTATGTTCCAGTCTTTAGTGTATTAGAGTCAGATGAGAAAGAGATTCTTTTGGTGTTATTTTTTAATACAATTTGATTCAAAGTAATAAAATGATAGTAATAAAGTTAAAATAATAGTGTGCTGTCAAAAAAAAAATTAATTTTGGACTTTGTAATCGATTACAAAATTCGAAACGTTAATAAAACCACACATTAACTAAACCAAATTATGAATTCAAAATTGCTAAATGCACTCTTTTCAGCGGTCTTTTTACTTACGGTAACGACATGCACATATTCTCAAACACCTGATTTTTCTTTAGTTGGTTTTGCTACCGAAAATGGCGGAACTACTGGTGGAGCTGGTGGTACCGAAGTAACAGTAACAACTTTTGCCGAACTTAAACAATATGCCGAAACTATAGATACTAAATACATAATTAAATTTTCTGATACCATAAAAGGATCAGGAAGTATTGCTAATAAAGACTATGTTGGATCCATTAAAGTTGCTTCAAATAAAAGTATTATTGGGGTAGGGGATAAAGCATTTTTGGATGGTGTAGGATTTACAATAAAAAATTCCAAAAATATTATTATTCAAAATATTAAATTTTCATTGATATCTGTTGCTAAAGCAATACCAGCTGATTCAGAAAATATTCCTAGAACCTATAGTAAATTAGGAGACGAAGGTCGCCCTCAGATATTGGTCAATGAAGGTGATTTAATCTCAATATCGCAGACTAGTACTAATATTTGGATTGATCATTGTGAGTTTTTTGAAGAAGATCCATACAAACAAACCAATCAGGATTTATATGACGGATTGGTTGATGTGAAAGATAATAGTGGATTTATTACTATTTCTTGGTGTTATTTTCATGACCATCATAAATGCAGTTTAATAGGTAGTTCTGATAAAGACTTGTATTCGGATAGAAAGATTACTTTTCATCATAATTACTATAAAACTATTCAAGAGCGAGTGCCGTTGTATAGAGGGGGTACGGCACATTTTTTCAATAATTATGCCTATGATATTTATGGAGGTATTGTGAATTCCCGTGTAGGGGCTTGCATACGTGTTGAGAAAAACTATTTCGAAAAATGTAAAAACACAGTGTATTCTAAAAACAGCAAGATTGTTGGAAGTGCGGAACGTATTGATAATAAAGAAATAGATTGCACTAGTAAAGAAGGTTATCCTGCAGATTGTATTGCCACTATTCCGTACAATTATTCAACGGTGTTAACCAATACAACAGCTGATGTAAAAAGTATAGTAACAACTTATGCAGGCGTTGGGAAGTTAACTGGAAATTAGATAAATAATTTTTAAGATAAAACGGCATTAATTTTAAACCTATTATGGTTGAAATTAATGCCGTTCGTTTTTTTACAAAAGTGGATGCTTTCCTTCATGCCTAAAATATTCAATTTTATAATTGAACATTTCTGCCATATTTTGCCCTCTAAGTTTGGCTTCTTCAGCAAGTGGTCCAGTAAATAAGCTATCTACGGTATTAGTGAAAATTTCCATCCAGCGATTGAAGTGTTTTTTCTCAACAGGAAGCTGTCTGTGAGGAGGAAAAGGACTTCCGGAATAAGTATGTTCTTCCAATAAAATCGTTTGCCAAAAGCGGTACATTTTCTCTAAATGTTCTGTCCAGCGATCACCTATTTTTTCATTAAAAATGGCGCCAATCAAATCGTCTTTTTGTACTGTTGAATAAAAAGTATTAACTAATAATTGAATGTCTTCTATGTTTGAAATGTCTTTGTTTATCATGATATTTTGATGTAAAATGCTCTTTCAAAGATACGTTATAATTAAAAAAGCGATAGAAAATGAATTGTTAATTTATCCTATCAATTGGGTAAAAAGGTCATGCCTTTCATTGAGATATTGGTATTCAAATCCTTTACTATTCATATTGTTTTTGATAGCATGAATGTCATTTGGATTCTTCAATTCTAATCCCACAACGACCGATCCTACTTCGCGGCTATTCTTTTTGGCAAACTGAAAATAGGTGATATCATCATCAGGACCCAAGATGTCGTTTACAAATTCCTTTAAAGCCCCAGGACGTTGCGGAAACTGTATCATAAAGTAATGCATCAATCCTTCATAGAGCAAGGAACGTTCTTTTATTTCTGCGGTTCTTTCGATGTCGTTGTTGCTGCCACTAACAATGCAGACTACGGTTTTTCCTTTTATTTCTTCCTTGTAAAAATCCAAAGCTGCTATCGTTAATGCTCCTGCAGGCTCTACTACCATGGCTTCTTCATTGTACAAACGCAATATGGTGGTGCATACTTTTCCTTCGGGAACCAGTATGATGTCCTCTAAGTTTTTTTGGCAAATGTCAAAAGTCAGATTTCCTACTTGTTTCACTGCTGCGCCATCGACAAATTTATCGATAGTGTCAAGCGGAGTATTTTTATGATTGGCAATTGAAGTTTTCATCGAAGGAGCTCCTTGAGGTTCTACTCCAATGATTTTGGTATTAGGACTCAATTGTTTAAAAACTGTCGAAAGTCCCGATGCCAAGCCACCACCACCTATGGGAATGAATACATAATCAATAGGTTCGTGGTACGTGTCCAGAATTTCTAATCCAACAGTTCCTTGTCCTGCGATAACTTCCAAATCATCAAAAGGATGAATGAATGCTTTGTTGTTTTGGGAGGCATCAGTAACGGCTTTTCCGTAAGCATCATCAAAAGTATCGCCAGTCAAGACAATTTCAACATAATTTTTTCCAAACAATTGTACTTGTTTTACCTTTTGTTTGGGTGTTGTTTTTGGCATGTAAATTTTGCCCATTATTTTCAAAAGATGGCAAGAATACGCCACTCCCTGAGCATGATTTCCAGCACTGGCACAGACAATTCCATTTTCTTTTTCGGTATCAGTTAAGGAACTCATTTTATTGTAAGCCCCTCTTATTTTGTAGGATCGAACCACTTGCAGGTCTTCACGTTTTAGTAAAACTGTTGCTCCAAATTCTTCTGATAAATTTAAGTTTTCAATCAAGGGAGTTGTAGGAACTACATTTTCTAATTGTTTTTGTGCTTGTTGTATTGCTGTAAATAATTCCATTTTATTGTGTTTTACTTTTGAGAATCATATTTTAATGATTCGACAATTTGTTGTTGATAGAGTTTTCTTGGTTTTATAAAATAAAAAAACCTCCCGATGTGGGAGGCTTCATAAATATATTGATTACTTATTTATACAACACCTCGCCATAGCTATCGAATGATAATTATGATAATGGCAATGATGATGTTAATTAAGTTTTTCATTTTTTGTGCTTAGATTACAAATATATTCATTTTTAAAGTGACTAAGAAAATAAACTATTACTTTTTAGCTTTAGGAAGGGTCGGTGGGTATTGTGCCAAAATTTGGGTAACAATATCATTAACAATTACGTCTTTTTCGTCCATGTTTTTGCTGAGCGTTCCAGTTCCTTCACCCTGCCAGACAAGTTCTTTCTTTTTGGCATCGATAAGGTCAATGTACAAAGTTCCCTCTGTTGATGAGCTAACGGTGGTTTGTCCTCCATACATATAAGGATTCCAGCCATAACCCCAACCGTATCCCCAGCCAGCGTTGAATTGGTTAACACTCACTTGTTCGCGAGATTTGGTGAAAATATTTACCAATAAATCAGGAGTTTCACTCTTCGTAAAACCTTTGGCTTGCATTTGTCGGTCGATGGCGTTTAGAATTCTTTTTTTATCCAAATCAGATATCTCGACTTTATCAATACCGGATTTCATAAAAGCGAACGTTTTATATGGTGCAAAATCAACTGATCTGTCATAATCTGAATATACTTGGACTGTATCACAAGATGCAAGTATGAAAAGTAATAATATGGGAAGGAGCTTAAGTGTTTTCATATTTATTTGATTTATATTGGTGTATGCAACTGCAAAAATCGTACCAATTTGGTTGTTTTAAGGTAGTTAAAAAAAAGATTTTTTAAAATGCATTTGTTTGTAGTTAGCTGTGTTAGCCCTGATAGTAGCGGAAAGCATTTTTTGATAAACGAGTATTTTTTTCTTGAATAAAAAAAGCGACCAACGGAAGCTCTTTTTTGTTCTTAGAAAAAAACGAGTTTATGAAAAATCTTGTAGCGGAAAGCAGGATTAGCTACTGAAAATTTCTTTAGATTTTATTTTTATTTGGTGAATCTGCAAAAATCTGCGTGACCAAAAAGGTTAATACGCAGATTTTAGCAGATGCAGCAGATTTAAAAATTTTTAGATTTGCTTTTGTTTTATTCCAACAATTTATCATCCACCAAATTCGGTAATGTTACTTTTAACAGCGGTTCGACTTCCATTGCACGTTTTATGGCAAAAACAGCGCCTTCGTTACGAGCCCAACTGCGCCTTGAGATTCCGTTATTGACATCCCAAAAAAGCATAGAAGCTAAGCGACGGGAAGCTTCTTTGGAGCCATCAAGCACCATTCCGAAACCACCGTTGATAACTTCACCCCAGCCAACGCCACCACCATTGTGTATGGAAACCCAGGTAGCGCCACGGAAACTGTCGCCAATCACGTTTTGAATCGCCATATCGGCTGTAAAGCGTGAACCGTCATAAATATTGGAAGTTTCTCTGTAAGGCGAATCGGTTCCCGAAACGTCGTGATGGTCACGACCTAAAACTACCAATCCTATTTGACCTTTGGTAATAGCCTGGTTGAAAGCTTCGGCAATTTTTACACGACCTTCGGCATCTGCATATAGGATTCGGGCTTGAGAACCCACAACCAATTTGTTTTCCTGTGCGCCTTTTATCCACTGAATATTATCCTGCATTTGCTGCTGAATTTCTATTGGTGCAGTTTTGGCCATTTCTTCCAAAACTTGACAGGCAATAGCATCTGTTTTGGCTAAATCTTCAGGTTTTCCAGAAGTACAAACCCAGCGGAAAGGGCCAAAACCATAATCAAAACACATAGGACCCATAATGTCCTGCACATAACTTGGGTATCTGAAATCAATATTATTCTCGGTCATAATATCGGCACCGGCACGCGAAGCTTCCAGTAAAAAGGCATTTCCGTAATCAAAGAAATACGTTCCTTTGGCTGTGTGTTTATTAATGGCGTTTGTATGGCGACGCAATGTTTCCTGTACTTTTTCCTTGAATAAATCAGGATTATTGGCCATCATTTCATTCGCTTCTTCAAATGAAATCCCAAACGGATAATATCCTCCAGCCCACGGATTGTGAAGCGAAGTTTGGTCGGAACCCAAATCGATATAAAGATTTTCTTCGTCAAATCGTTCCCAAACATCGACCACGTTTCCGAGGTAGGCGATAGAAACGGTTTCGTTATTGGCTTTCGCCAATGCCACTCTTTTGACCAATTCGTCAATGTCTTCTACCACTTCATTAATCCAGCCTTGACTGTGGCGAATATGTGTTATTTTAGCATTTACCTCGGCGCAAACTGTGATACAGCCTGCTATATTTCCGGCTTTCGGTTGCGCGCCACTCATTCCTCCCAATCCAGAAGTCACGAATAAACCTCCTTTTGGACTGCGTTTTATTTTTCGGAAACCGTTTAAAACTGTGATTGTCGTTCCGTGGACAATTCCCTGCGGGCCTATGTACATATAACTTCCAGCGGTCATTTGCCCGTATTGAGAAACGCCTAAGGCATTCATTCGCTCCCAGTCGTCGGGTTGCGAATAATTTGGGATTACCATTCCGTTGGTCACCACGACTCTTGGCGCTTCTTTATGAGAAGGAAACAATCCCATTGGATGACCAGAATACATTGTCAACGTTTGCTCATCGGTCATTTCCGATAAGTATTTCATCGTCAATAAATATTGCGCCCAGTTTGAGAAAACCGCACCATTTCCGCCGTAAGTAATCAATTCATGCGGATGTTGTGCCACCGCGTAATCCAGATTGTTCTGAATCATTAGCATAATGGCTTTGGCTTGCTCGCATTTTTCAGGATATTCCGAAATTGGGCGGGCATACATTCTATAATCGGGACGCAAACGGTACATATAAATACGGCCGTAAGTCTCTAGTTCGTTGCGAAATTCAGGAATTAATTCGGCGTGATTTTTTGGCTCAAAATAGCGTAAAGCATTTCGAAGTGCCAGTTTTTTTTCTTCGTCAGACAAGATTTCTTTCCGTTTCGGCGCGTGGTTAATGTTGGTTTCATACGGTTTTGGCTGTGGTAATATAGAAGGGATTCCTTGTTGTATTTGTTCTTGAAAAGTCATTTTTTTTTAGATTTTTAGATTTTCAGATTGTTCGATTTTTAGATTTTTTGGAATAGTCGAATAATCTAAAAAGCGAATAATCATTTTTTAATTAAAATGCAGAATTTATATGGTAAACTAGGGATACCGTATATCCGACCTGTGGTAGGACTTGTGAATTTTAATTCTATATTTTAAAGAAAGAATATCCATTTCTGCTTTCGAATGTTTAATGATAATACTGAAATCTAAATTCTGCCTTCTGTAATCTATTTTCTTATCGAACCAGTCTTTTTATCAAATCCATAAGGACAATGACGACAACCGCTTTTGCAGCAATGACCTCTTTTCAAATGGTATTTTTCGGTAAAACATTTATATCCTTCGGGCGTATAATAAAAATCTTCTCCTTCTATTAATTTATTTTCACTACTTTGCTCTGCCATTCTGTTTTTATACTTGAAATTTGTTGTTGGTCGATTGTGTTTTTCTTTAATTTTGACTCTATTATCAGTACAAATCTATAAATTTTATAAACAATGTTTGTGATTGTTGTCAAATATTTAATTCCTAAAGGATTTCGAGGGTTAACAATCTTTCCTTTCGTATTAATAAAACACTCCTTTGATTCTCAAAATAAAGTATTGGTTAATCACGAAAAAATACACATCAGACAGCAATTAGAATTACTCGTTTTGCCTTTTTTTCTTTGGTATTTTGTCGAATATGCGGTACGTTTGCTACAGTACAAAAATGCTAATTTAGCCTATAGGAATATAAGTTTTGAAAGGGAAGCTTATGCAAATGAAATCAATTTGAATTACCTTGAAACGAGAACTTTTTTTAGTTTTTTGAACTATTTAAAAACTAATAAATCCTAAACTTTGAATCAAAAAATAACATACAAACTGCCGAATGGAATTTCACTCGAAATAAAGCGGGAAGATTTGCTTCATCCTTTTATATCGGGGAATAAATTCAGGAAGCTAAAGTATAATCTGCTTCAGGCGAAATCTGAAAATCAGGAAACCATATTGACTTTTGGCGGAGCGTATTCCAATCATATTGCCGCAGTAGCTTATGCAGGAAAAGAACAGGGTTTTAAAACTATAGGTATTATTCGTGGTGATGAATTAGCTGATAAAATTTCAGAAAATCCGACTTTATTGTTTGCTCAGGAATGCGGAATGCAATTTGAGTTTGTAACAAGGGAAGATTATCGAATGAAAACCGAACCCGATTTTATAGTTAATCTAAAAGATAAATTCGGTTCTTTCTATTTGGTGCCCGAAGGCGGTACGAATGAATATGCCGTAAAAGGCTGCGAAGAAATACTGACCAAGGAAGACTCTAAATTTGATTATGTATGCTGTGCAGTAGGAACTGGCGGAACGATTTCGGGGATTATTAATAGTGCGTTGCCACACCAAAAAGTTTTGGGATTTCCAGCATTAAAAGGGGACTTTTTAAAAGATGAAATTCGTAATTTTGCCACCAACAAAAATTGGGAATTAATAACCGATTATCATTTTGGGGGCTACGGAAAGGTAAATGAAGAATTGATTCAGTTTATTAATCAGTTTTATAGACAAACAAAAATTCCTTTGGATCCGATTTATACAGGAAAGATGGTTTTTGGCGTTATAGATTTAATACAAAAAAACTATTTCCCTGAAAATTCCAAAATTCTATTGATTCATACTGGAGGATTACAGGGAATTCAAGGGATGAATACGCTTTTGAAAAATAAAAACAAAACATTGATTGATGTATAACAGCAAAATCAATATCAAATATCAAAATATGATCAAGAAAATATTTTTATTTCTCTTAATTACAACTCTTATAAGTTGTGGTTCTTCAAAATCAACAATTCAAACCACAAAAAAACCGGTAGGATGGAAATATTCTAAACCAATCCAAAACGGCGGTAGTGGTAAAACAAAGTCAACCACCGAAATAGTTAATGGTTATATTGCTCAATACAATGGCGTTGCGATGAGCAATATGAAAACATACGGAATTCCCGCTAGTATTATTTTGGCACAAGGAATTCTGGAATCAGGAGCGGGACAAAGTGATTTAGCAACAAATGCTAATAATCATTTTGGAATAAAATGTCATAACGATTGGACAGGTAATAAAGTCTATAAGGATGATGATTCTGCGAATGAATGTTTTAGAAAATACAATCAGGCTTCTGAATCGTATAAAGACCATGCCATGGTATTAACAGGTAAAACTAGATATGCCAGTTTGTTTAAATTGCCGAAAGGTGATTACAAAGCATGGGCAAAAGGGTTGCGTGAAGCGGGCTATGCTACCGACCCAAAATATCCTGAAAAATTAATTGGTTACATTGAATTGTATAATTTACATGAATATGATTCCAAAGTTTTAGGGAAAGAATATAAAAAAGAAGATATCAAAAAAGAAGAGTCTAAAGTAGTAGCACAAAATGATTTTGGTACCAACTCAACCAATTCGTATGAGATTCAAAAAGGAGATACCTTTTATTCGGTTTCTAAGAAATTCAATTTATCAATAGAAGAATTAAAGCAAAAAAATAATCTAACAGAGAATACACTTTCGATAGGACAGAAGCTGATTGTGAAGTAAGTTGGCAATTCTCAGTTGTTTTTACAGAAATAATAAAAGGAGTATTTTTTATCAATTCAATTAGTTTTGTCAGTTATTTGATGGTAAGTGATTTAAAAAAAAATAAAAATGAAGTATTTGATTTCCGAAGAAAGAAAAGCAAAAGCGATTAAAAAGAACAGGGTATTTATGTCCCTTAATTACGGAGTAGGTGTTATTATTGCAAGTATAGCAATTTTAACAAAATTTAATACATTGCCAATAGAAAAGTTGTTTTTTTTCTTTGGAATAATCCTAATTGCACCTATTGCATGGTGGTATTTTGACAGAAACTTTAGAAATAAAGTGAATTCCGAATATGAAATCCTAAACGGGAAATTAATTATTACAGAAAATGGAAAACAAAAGACCACAGAATTACAATCGATTAAAAAAATAACCAAAATTCCTAGTGGACACCGAATTATATCTAATAATGGAACATTTTATATATTGAATGGTGTTGAAAATGGCGAAGAATTAATAAGTAAGCTTGAAAAATAAGCTAATTGCTATCATCAAGGATTGGGTGATTTTTCAAAACATAAAGTTAATAATCTAAAATTCTAATAATCTATAAGTCTAAATATAATGATCTATAAAAGAAGTAGTGCCCTTTTTGCTGAGGCAGAAAAAGTAATCCCAGGAGGAGTAAATTCACCCGTAAGAGCTTTTAAAGCCGTGGGCGGAACGCCAATATTTGTTAAAAGTGCCAAAGGAGCGTATTTGTACGATGAAGACGGAAACCGATTAATTGATTACATTAACTCTTGGGGACCAATGATTTTAGGGCATGCTTATGAGCCTGTTGTGGAAGCAATAATTGAAAAAGCAAAATTGGGAACTTCTTTTGGAATGCCTACTGAATTAGAAACTCAAATTGCTGCATTGGCTGTTTCGATGGTTCCGAATATCGATAAAATCCGTTTTGTGAATTCGGGAACAGAAGCGTGTATGAGTGCGGTGCGTTTAGCTCGCGGATTTACAAAAAGAGATAGAATTATCAAGTTTGCTGGCTGTTATCACGGTCATTCCGATTCATTTTTGATTCAAGCGGGGAGCGGGGCAGTAACTTTTGGAACGCCAAATAGTCCAGGTGTGACTGAAGGAACAGCTAAAGACACTTTGCTAGCCAAATACAATGATTTGGAAAATGTGAAGACTTTAATTGAAGCTAACAAAAATGAGATTGCAGCAATAATTGTTGAGCCAGTTGCTGGTAATATGGGATGTATTCCACCAGTTAAAGGATTTTTGGAAGGATTACGTGAGTTGTGTACTGCAAATGGAATTTTATTGATTTTCGATGAAGTAATGACAGGCTTTCGATTGGCGAGAGGCGGAGTGCAGGAACTTTTTAATATCAAAGCTGATATTGTTTGCTTCGGGAAAGTAATTGGAGGAGGATTGCCAGTTGGTGCTTTTGCAGCTCGTGCCGAAATTATGAATTTCTTAGCACCGCTTGGACCTGTTTATCAAGCGGGAACTTTATCAGGAAATCCATTAGCTATGGCAGCGGGATTGGCGATGTTGCAAGCATTAGACAGTGATCGTGATATTTTCAAAAGACTGGAAGAAAAAACAGCTTATTTAGGCGCAGGAATCGAGAGAGTTTTGAGAGCCAATAATGTTGTATTCACTATCAATACAATTGGGTCTATGATTTCAGTCCATTTTGATGCAAATCCAGTAACTGATTTTAAATCTGCTGCGGCAGGTGATAATGAAACTTTTAAGAAATTTTTCCACGGATTAGTAGCCGAAGGAGTGTATATCGCACCATCAGCCTATGAAACTTGGTTTATCACAGATGCATTGACTTATGAAGATTTAGATTTTACTATTAATGCAATTGATAAAATTTCTAAAACGTTCTAAATAACATCAAATAATAAACAAGAATTCCACCAATTTACACAAATCAATTTGTGTAAATTGGTGGAATTTGTGTTTTATTTGAATCAGTTCGCTAAATTCATTTTCGAATTGTATTTTTGAAAATAAATTAATCTTATACATATGATTTCTGCTCAAGAAGCCTTTTCGATATTACAAGCAAATTTACCAGTGTTGACCGAAGTAGAATGTTCTCTTTTTCAAGCGAGAAAACATATTTTGGCAAAATCACTTTTATCACCAATTAATATGCCTCCTTTTCGTCAATCGGCGATGGATGGGTATGCTTTGTGTTTGCATGATAATTTGCAGTATGAAATTGTCGGTGAAGTGAAAGCGGGAGATTCTCATATTGTCGAATTGCTTCCTGGTCAAGCCGTAAAGATTTTTACAGGAGCTGCAGTGCCCGATTCGGCACAAGCAGTTATTCAAATTGAAAAGGTTACTGCAGACGGAACACAGTTGTTGCTGGATGAATTAGTATTATCCGAAACCAATGTTAGACCCATAGGCGAGCAAATTTCGGCAGGAGATTTGGCACTTGAAAAAGGAACCCTTTTGAATGCTGCTGCAATTGGATTTTTAGCAGGACTTGGTTTTACAAAAGTTAAAGTGTATCAAAAACCAAACGTTGGAATTGTTGTAACAGGAAATGAATTGTCTAAACCTGGAACACCACTCGAATACGGAAAAGTGTATGAAAGCAATGGAATTATGTTGCAATCGGCATTGATGGATGGTTATTATGATGCCGTAACTTTGTACGAAGTCAATGATGATTTTGAAAATACTAAAAATAAATTGCACGAAGCTCTAACAAATAATGATGTAGTATTAGTCTCTGGTGGAATATCGGTTGGAGATTATGATTTCGTAGCAAGGGCTTTGAAAGAACTGGAAGTAGAAACTTTATTTTACAAAGTAAATCAAAAACCGGGGAAACCTTTATTTGCTGGAAAGTTAAACAATAAAATGATTTTTGCATTGCCAGGAAATCCTGCCGCTTGCCTGACTTGTTTTTATGTTTATGTTTTGCCTACGCTAAATATTTTATCGGGCGCTGAAGTCAATTATCAGCAAGCAATTCTATTGCCAATTGCCCATGATTATGATGTGAAAAATTCACGTTCGCAGTTTTTAAAAGCAAATATTAATAATGGGGAAGCAGAAATTTTGTCTCACCAAAATTCTTCGATGCTTAATTCTTTTTCTGTTGCCAACGGATTGGTTTATGTTCCTGATGGGAATTATGAATTAAAAAAAGGGGATAAAGTTGAGGTTTATTTACTGTAATTATTATGCTTTGACCATTATGCTTCCTGAAATTACATCATGAAGAGTTCTGCTTTTTGGACTTATAAAAATACTGATATAAGAAAGCCAGCCAAGTACAATTTTAAAAAAGTATCGAATAATAGCTTGAAAAATATTAAGCCTTTTGGTTGTGTCTGAATTTTTTCTTACTCTTATTTTCATTTTGTCATTACCTAAGGTTGCTCCAAAAGTTGTGCAGATTGGTTCATACATTAATAACGATATAAATAATGCAGCTCTTGTCCAATCAGGCACTTTTTCAAACATATCAAGAATATCCGTAAATAGGAGCATGCAAGCAATTAGTAGAATAGTGTCAATTAAGGTTGATTTAGTTCTGTCTAATACCGAAGGGTAGTTTTTTTCCATGTTTTTATTTTACAATTTAGCTGGTTTTAGCCAAAACTTTTTCGAAAGCTTTTCTTTCGCCTCCTCTAAAATATACTTTGCCACAATATTTGTAACCCGATTTTTCAAAGATTTTCAGCATGGCAATATTGTCAAAATTGGTGTCAGCTTTGACGCTGTATATGTTATTGCTTAGGGCAAATTCCTCTATAAATTCCAGTATTTTTTTAGATAAACCTTTGCCTAAATAATTTTCTGAAATGGCTACTCGGTGAAATACAACAAAGTCATCATTCGATAACCATTCGCCAATTATCTTTGCGTATTGGGGTTCGTCATTTATCAATACGGCTGTATATCCTATAATAATTTCTCCATCGGTTAAAACGAATCCTTGATTTGCATCTATGTCTTTTTTAATCACTTCGGGATTGGGATATCCATCTTGCCATTGGTCACTTCCATCTTCTTTTCTGCGTGCTATCGCCTGTTGTAAAATGTCCCATATTGCAGGAATTTCGGTAGCCGTAGCTTTTCTAAATGAATAATTCATTTTACAAATATTTAATTTTGTTTAATTAACTTCTTAAAATCTTTTCGATGGCTTTTCCTTTGGCCAATTCATCAACCAGTTTGTCTAGGTATCTTACTTGTTGTGTTAATGTATTTTCGATTTCTTCTATTCGATAGCCACAAATTACACCAGTGATAAGATGAGCATTAGGATGTAATGTAGCATTTTGAAAGAATTTTTCAAACGTTACTTTTTCTTCAATTAGCGCTTGTATTTTTACATCATTATATCCAGTTAACCATTCGATTACTTGATGTAATTCTGATTTAGTTCTGCCTTTCTTTTCGACTTTTGCAACATAATGGGGGTATACGGAAGCAAATATCATTTTTGCAATTCGTTCATCGTGATGGCTTGTGTTATTCATGATTTTTAAATTTAATCTCGCACTTTATTTCAATCGTTCTAATACACCTTTTCTTTTTACGATGTTTTTATAGTCCCATTGTATTTCTGTTGATTTTTTCAGCCAGCGTTTTAAATCATTGGCTTCTATTTCAGAAATAGCATTGTAGAATATAGAAGCATCTTTGAATTTTTGACCTCGAACGTTTAAAACTTCTTCTTCAAAGTCAGCTCCACTCCAAAACATTAGTCGTATTCCAGCTTTTTGGTTGCTGTAACCAACAATTGGGTTTCCGTCTAAAAACCAAACAGGATGTGCGTGCCAAATTTTATTTTCGGATTCAGGCAATTCGTTACAAATGATTGTAGCAAGTTGATCGCAAATTTCCTTGTCGCCTGAATTTTGTTTGGCATTGTATAATTTGATTTCTTCGTTCATGTCTTTCTGAATATTGTTTATAATGTCAGTCAGTGAAGGTTCTCAGTTTATTTACTTCAAATATAATAAAAGCTTAATAAATCCTTATGAATATTTGTTTCGTTTGCTTGGATTGATTTGAAATTTTGACTCTTTTAGTTTGTCAGTTCGAATGGAATGCTATTTTTTTCTTCTCCGTTTATGATGATAGAAAGCTTTTGTTGTCCAATGTAAAATTTTCGGGTGGTAATCAGTTTAAAACTTTGTTTTCGGTTAATATGCGAAGATTGATTTGGCTGATAAATTCGTTCACTGATTTTAAAAACTTTCTTTGAAAGCTGCCCGTTTTGTCGAAGATAATAAACAGCATATTCAAGTCTTATGGTTTGTGGTTTTTCATCATTGTTTTGAATAGAAAATGAAAATTCCAAATGGTTACCAATGGCCACTTTTGGTGTGTTTATTTTGAAATTGGCAACGGCGACTTTTGAACTGTCAAGTCCAAAGTGTTTTAAAATTTCAGTATTTCCTTGTTTTAAAAGCGTCCGGCAAGCGTGTTTAATAATCGCATCGGTTTCTTTGGCGTGACCGTTCCATTTACTGGCAATTTCAATTACAATTTGTGGATTGTCTTTCGCAATGTCATTAAGATTATTAGCAACGCTTCGTCTCACATATTCGGATGAATCTGATTTTAGAATCGTTAATAAAGGCAAAATAGGATTCGGATTTTTTTTGAGCTCCGGAATTGCCATCGCCCAAGGCAAACGAGGTCTGCAACCTTCGGAAGCAAGCCTTCGAATATGATGATTGGGAGATTCGGCCCATAGTTGCATTACTGCGAGGGTTTTGTCAAAATCATGTTTTAAAAATTCACGAATGGCAAATTCAGAAGAACCAAACTGTGTATAATAAGCCAATGCTTCCATTGAAGTTTCAAAATCGTGAATGCCAAATTGCCCAATATAATCAGGAAAGATAAGCGATGTGTAACCTCTGGGGCTGTTTGGAATTACAGCGTTTAATAGTTTTACAGCCTCTTTAAAATCTGCTGGAAGATGATTTTTGAGTGTTATCGTTGTAAATCGTAATCGTTCATTTAATGACCTGTTTTCTAATCCGTTTGTAACCGAGTCAACAAATTGTTGAATGTTAAAACGGGCATCCGCTTTATTAAATTGGGTTGCCAAATGCTCGTAGAATTTTGTATTGAACATCTCCTTCAGTTCTGTTGCCATATTTTATCTTTAAGGATTAGAAATTGTCTCTGTAAAAGTAGTATTTCTTCAATTAAAGAATTGTTTAAATTTTGTTTTAGCTTTCAATAAAATGCAAATGATTGTATCTTGCAGTCTTTTAAAATAACTACAAATATAATGAAACAGCAATGTGTAATTTTTGATATGGACGGTGTAATCTGTCACACCAATCCAGATCATGGGAAGGCTTTTGAAGCATTTTTTGATAAGTACCAAATTTCTCATTCCCAAAAAGAGTTTGAAGAACATATGTACGGAAAACACAATGGTTATATCATGACGCATTTTTTTAAGCGTCCCATTGCTGGAGAGGAACTTAAAAAATTGGAAGACGAAAAAGAATTGATGTTTCGCGAAATTTATAAAGATAAAGTAGAGACAATTCCGAATTATCTGAAGTTTTTGGAAGAACTGAAATCTCGTGGTTTTAAAACTGCCGTTGCGACATCAGCTCCGCGTGCCAATCTCGACTTGATTATTAATGCCTTAAAAATTGGAGACAAAATGGATTCTATGATGGCAAGTCAGGACGTTCAGCATCATAAACCCAATCCGGAAGTGTACCTAAAATCGGCAGAGCGTGTTGGTGTTGCTCCGTCTGACTGTGTTGTTTTTGAAGATTCTTTTTCAGGAGTTACGGCAGGTCTTAATGCAGGAATGAAAGTAGTTGGCGTTTTGAGCTCACATACAAAAGAGCAATTGCCTCCTTGTGACTTTTACATCAACGATTACAGTGAAGTAAATGTGGACAAGATTTTGGAATTATTGAATAGTTAATAGGTGTGTCATTGCGAGGAACGAAGCAATCTCTCTCTGTACTTCCATTCTGACTGATTATTTACTGAATTTGATTGTGATAGTGAGTTTGCTTCGTTCCTCGCAATGACAAATTTTGCGTGAGGGGTAGGAGTAAGCTACCGAAGTAGCACGGATGACCCGACAGTATAAAGGAAAGGGAGCAACTCACCGCTGTGATGAGTAGCTCCCTTTTCTTTATGGTGGCACGCCCAGATGACGTTTGGCAAATTGATTAAGTAAATTATTCTTCTGCCTCTATTGGCGTTTCTTCTATTTGAGGTTCTTCATTGATGTCTATCCACGAAAGGAAGAATTTATAACCTAATGTTAGGATCACTGCTCCCAAGAATAATCCAATGAAACCGTTGAAAATAAAACCACCGATGGCTCCCAAGAATATTACAAGCATGGGTGCAGGTGGATTGCCTCTTCCTAGGAATATTGGTTTTAGGATATTATCTGAAATTAAAGTGATTCCTACCCAAACAGCCAGTATGGTTGAGGTTGTGGCATCGGTAACAGAATACATATAAATGACTACCGGGATGGCGATTGGACCAATTCCTATTTGTATTATAGCAAGAAAAAGACAGATAATTGTAAAAATTCCAGCAAAAGGCACTCCTGCCAAAAAGAATCCAACTCCAATCATTAACGACTGAATTAACGCTACGCCCAAGAATCCTTTTACAACATTACGAATAGTAATTACGGTAACTTCGGCATAATGTTCACCATTGGAACCTATTAGTTTGATAAAAATGTTTTTAGAAACTTTGACTAATGATTCGGTATATAATAACAAGCCCATTGCAATGGCAATCGATACTATAAATTGTAGAATACCTTTGCCAATTCCTGCTAAAGAGAGCAGTAGCCATGCACCAGCAACTTTTAATTCATCAGTATATTTAAGAGCTACTTTGGAAATGTCAGCGGAGGCGGCTGTCCAAATTTCTACTATTGGTTTTGTTATGGTTGGCCAATTTTTGGTGGTTTCACCAGGAGGCGGAATCAGGTGCTCATTGGTCTGGTAGTAATGGGCAAAATTATTGATTTCTTCGTATAAAGATTGGGTTATGAGTACACTGGGTAAGACTATAATAGTAAGCAATATCAGTGCGACAAATATGGTGGCTAATACTTTTCGACCTTTAAATAATCGAACTACCCTTTCATAAATTGGACTAAAGGCTATGGCAATAACTATCGCCCAGATTATTATTAAAACGAAGGGTTTTAAGATGTCATAACACCAACCAATTAACAGAAAGAGTACGCCAAGGCGAATAAGTGTATCTGCAATTTTTTCAAAATTATATCCGTAGAAATGTGAGTCGTTTTGATTCATTTTTGATTTTTTTAGTTAAATAAAAAAGAAACAGTATTATTATGCTAAACTAGTTAAAATGTAGTAATTATTATCATTAAATAATAATGTCTTTTGTGAAAAGTTTATGTTTTTTGTAGATGAAGCTAAAAAAATGTCAAAAAAATAATGAACAGTTTCTGTATAAAATACATTGTCGTTTTGTATTTTTACTAAATTGAGAGTCAAAGTGTGTTTCAAAGTTTTAATGAGTTGCACTTAAATTATTTTTTAAATTTTAATTAGCTGCCAAATGAAAATAGCGCTTTATAGTAATGAATTTCCACCTAATATTTATGGAGGAGCAGGAGTACATATTGATTTTTTAAGCCATGAATTGGCTAAGTTGGCGCAAGTCGAAGTTCGATGTTTTGGAGATCAAAATGAAGATAAGGGTTCTATGCATGTAGAAGGCATAAATTCTTGTTTGACCAAAATGGTTGATCCCGAAAATGAACATATTAAGATGTTTCATAATTTAAGTCGAAATGTAGAAATGGCTCAAGCCACTCCGAAAGCCGATATTGTTCATTGCCATACTTGGTACACACATTTGGCTGGTGTTTTTACTAGGGAATTATTACAAGTGCCGTTGATATTGACCACACACAGTTTAGAAACGCATCGTCCTTGGAAAGTAGAACAATTAGGGAATGGTTATTTTATGTCCCGATGGATTGAAACCAACGCATATAAATCTGCCGATGGTATTATTGCCGTAAGCGAACAAATGAAAACCGATGTGGTAGAAGCCTATGGCGTGGATCCAAAAAAAGTTACTGTAATCCATAACGGAATTGATCCTGAATTTTACAAACCTACTTTTGACGAAGCTTTATTGAAAGAATATGGAATCGATCCAAATATTCCGTTTGTACTTTTTGTGGGTCGAATTACCCGCCAAAAAGGAATTTCAGGATTGATTGAAGCTGCTCAATATTTTAATGAAGATTGCCAGATTGTGCTTTGCGCTGGCGCTCCCGATACCGAAGAAATTGCTCTGGAAACTTCAGCACTTATTGATGAGCTGAAAACTAAAAGAAAAGGCGTGATTTTGATCTCTGATATGTTGCCTCGTGAAAAAGTCAAAGTGTTATACAGTCATGCACGAGTTTTTGCCTGTCCTTCTTTGTATGAGCCTTTCGGGATTATCAACCTCGAAGCGATGGCTTGTGAAACTCCTGTTGTAGGTAGTCACGTGGGTGGAATTCCAGAGATAATTGTTGAAGGAGAAACAGGATATTTGATTCCGTTGGAAAGTATTTCCAGAACTAATTTCAATCCGTTAGATCCGACAGCTTTCCAAAAAGCATTAGCTGCGAAAGTGAATGCATTGTTAGATAATGAAGAGTTAGCTACAAAAATGGGTAAAGCAGGCCGAGTGCGAGTTTTAGAAAAATTCAGTTGGGAATCGATTGCAAAAACCACATTTAACTATTATCAGGAAGTAATAGCTAGATTCGAAAAAGAACAGGCTTAGATAATATGATAATTAGGTAATTTGAAAATTAGATAATTAACCGCAAGGTTCGCAAAGTTTTGCGAACGTTGCGGTTTTTTCTTTGTGAACTTTGCATTACAATAATTTGAGTTGTTGTTATAGGCTAAACTAAGACAGCACATTCAGGGGTTGCCACAGTTTCTGTCACTGGGTTGTATTTTACTTTGCTTAATTCAATAATTTTTTGAGCTACGTTCCCTCTTTCAAATAATCGAATGAGCCTAAAAATGCCGCTTACAAAATAACCAGGATTTGAAACTAATTTGGCTATTTTAGTGATTTTAATATCCCTTTGCTGTACGGAAGCTTCTCTTTCGTTTTCTGGAAGAAGGACAAATTCAGTAGCATATTTCCATGCACCATCTCTTGCGGTTTTCATGCTAAAATCAATAAAGAAATTGTCTATTTTGCCGGATAATTTCAATATATAGGTTAGCGTTGGCCAAATTTCAACTAAACATTCTTCAACTCCTTCCACTAGATTGCTTAAAATTTCATTGATTTTATTATAGTCAGAATGTAAGTCAAAAATACTTTCGGGAGTACTGACTTGTGCACAGGCAATTCCTAAATCTAAATTGACGTGAGCGTTTATTCCAAGTAATAAATGCTGTACTACAATAGGCCAATATTCTTCGCCTTTCGTAAACGAAAATCCCCAGCATTCTGAACATTTTTCTTTGGCTTTGAACTGGTAATAAGCTCTTAAATAGCGATTGGCAAAAATTACATCCAGTTTTTCCATTCGCTCCGGATTTTGGAATAAACCCGTTTCGATACCGTTTTTTATTTGTATCGTAACTTCCCTATATAAAGTGGTAAACAAGCCAATGGCACATTGTTCTATTTTTGACGCTGCAATAATTTCGTCTAAACATTGTATAACTTCATTTATGGTTGTGGCTTGTTTGGTGTTCATTTTTAATTGGTTATGGTTGTTAAAGGAAGCGAATGTAATTAATTTTTAATAATTTATTGATATTAAATAGAATTTAAAATGATGTGGTTTAGTGTGTCTTGCTTCTTTTTTTGCTATTAAAACCAGATTAGGTTTATAACAAAAAAACAGGTTCTTATACCTTTTTTTGTTTCTTAGAAAGAATCATTTCGTTATATTTGCATTAGTATAACGAAAACAATCAATTTTGAAAATCAAAAGTAAAATATGGATTGAAACTGATGAAGGAATTGTCATTAGTGAAGGACGAATTCAGTTATTAAAGCTGATAGCATCTACAGGTTCGCTTAACAAAGCTGCTAAGGAAATGAATATTTCCTATCAAAAAGCATGGAAGTTAGTGGATGCATCCAACAAGGCTTCGAAAGAGCCATTAATTGCGACTCAAATTGGCGGAAATAAAGGTGGAGGGACGGTTCTTACTCCTTATGGTAAGTTACTTATTGAATCTTTTGAAGAAATCAATAGTGCTTGTTGGAAATTTCTGGATATGCAACTAGAGAAACATTCGTTATAAATATTTGAATACTATAATTTCTAAATTAACTAACCAAAACCAAAATAACCAAGTAGAATAAGAAGATGGAAAAAAACATTACAGCGATTGTATTAGCCGGCGGAAAGAGCGAGCGCATGGGGACTGACAAAGGATTGTTAGATTTAAATGGGAAACCATTTATTAAACATATTTGTGAGGCTTTGGAACCTATTGTTGGTTCTAATATTTTAATTGTTTCAGGGAATAAGGAGTATGATGCTTTTGGCTTTACCAGAGTCGAAGATATTATAGAAAACAAAGGCCCAGTAGGTGGGCTTTATGCTGCTTTGAATTCGTCTAAGACCAAAGTCAATTTGGTTTTAAGTGTTGATGTTCCATTGGTTTCTACTGAATTATTAGAATGGCTGGTAGCAAGTCACGAAGAGACTTTGATGGTTACGCAAACAACAATCGAAGGGAAAACCAGTCCGCTTATTGCAATTTACGATCGTTCTATGCGAGTTGTTTTTGGCGAGCATATCGCAGGAAAACAATTGAAATTAAGAACTGTAATTGAAGATGTAAAACACCAAACGATTGTTGTTCCAGAGAAATGGAGTGATCAAATTCAAAATATAAATACACAAGAAGAATATCAAAATTTAATAAAATGACCATAACATTAAAATATTTTGGTTCTCTCGTAGATATTACCCAGAAAAAAGAGGAGATTTTTTCTATGGAAGAAAATAAGATGTCAGTTTCTTTTTTGAAATCCAAAATGGAAACGACTTACGAGAAATTGAAAAACACCAACTATTCTATTGCAGTAAATCAAGCGATGAGTAGTTTGGATAACACCATTAAAGATCAGGATGTAATTGCTTTTTTGCCACCTTTTGCTGGGGGATAATTTTATTTACTTCGTCAGTTCGCTATCGCTCGTGTGGGCGTGACCCTCCGTGAAAAACTACGGGTCGGGCTTTTCGTTCCCGCTTTTTTTGAGGCGAAAAAAACGCCTCAAAAAAGAGCTCCACTGCAATCCCTCACGCAAAACAACAGTATTAATAAAAAAAAATACAATGATTAACACAACTAGATATTCCAGACAAATTTCTCTTCAAGAGATTGGAGAAGAAGGTCAGCTTAAATTACAAAACGCTCGTGTTTTGGTAATTGGAGCTGGAGGTTTGGGTTGTCCTGTTTTGCAAAATTTAGCAGCTGCAGGAGTTGGAACCATTGGAATTGTCGATGGTGATGTGGTAGATGAAACTAACTTGCATCGACAATTGCTTTATACATTAAAAGATTGTGGAAAGAGTAAAGCAGAAACAGCTAAAAGCGCCATTCTAGAACTCAATCCAGAATTGAACGCAAATGTGTTTCCTGAATTTTTCAGTACAGAAAATGCATTAGAAATTATTCAGGACTATCAAATTATTGTGGATTGTACAGATACGCTCGCCGTTCGTTATTTGATAAATGATTTGGCTGTGGTTAAAAAGCTTCCGGTTGTCTATGCTTCGATTTATAAATTTGAAGGACAAGTTTCGGTTTTTAATTATAAAAATGGACCTAGTTACCGTTGTTTGTTTCCAGAACAAGAAGGTTTAAATGGAGTTTCAAATTGTGTGGAATCTGGAGTTTTGGGAGTTTTGCCTAATACGTTAGGTGCCTTGCAAGCTACCGAAGTGCTAAAAATAATTTTAGAAATAGGCACAGTATTATCGGGGAAATTATTGATTTATGATGCTTTGAATTTTCAAACTCAAATCATTGATTTTGCCAGAAATCCAAAAGCAATCGAAAAAGGATTTATAAACGGAAGTACGCTTTTGCATCATAAAAAAGCAATAGAAAACCTAAGCCCTGAGGCTTTTTTAGAAAAATGTAATCAATTAGGAATCGTTGTTATTGACGTTCGGGAATCGGATGAATTGCCTGAGTTTAAAGGGGAAAATGTCATTCAGATTCCGTTGAGCGAATTAGAAAAATACAGTAAGAAATTAGATAAAAATCA
This sequence comes from Flavobacterium sp. WC2509, assembly GCF_052683105.1. NCBI lineage: Bacteria > Pseudomonadati > Bacteroidota > Flavobacteriia > Flavobacteriales > Flavobacteriaceae > Flavobacterium > Flavobacterium sp. WC2509. The sequence continues at coordinate 3,156,774 of NZ_JBQZFG010000001.1, forward strand.
AGAGATTGTTTTGTTTTGTCAAACCGGTCAACGAAGCCTGGCAGCGATGAATTATTTGCAAAAATCAGGCTTTGTAGGTGTCTTTCATTTAGGAAAAGGGATTGAATCGTTAAAAGATCAAATTCAATAACAATGTCAATAGCAATGACAATTTCAATAAAATAATAAAATAACCCACAGACAATGGGGATTGAACAGATAAAGACGGATTTATAAAATTTTATAAATCAATTAAAAAACAATCAGTGAAAATCCGTTTAATCCGTGTCATCAGTGGCTGAAAAACTAAAATATGTCAACAGATAAACCAAAGAAAAGTTCCTTTATTCAGGGACAAATAACATCAGAATTCATTGGGAATTCGATTGCCAAGCATCAAAGTAAAACGACTATCGGTGCTCACAATATATTTTTAGGACAAGTTCGTGCCGATGTAATCGACGGAAAAACAGTTGCCGCCATTGAATATACTGCTTATGAAGAAATGGCAGAACAGACTTTCTATGAAATTAGAGAAGCCGCTTTCGCCAAATATGAATTATCCTGTTTGCATATTTACCACAGTTTGGGAACGGTAAAAACAGGAGAGATTTGTTTGTTTGTTTTTGTTTCGGCACCAAGACGAAAAGTGGTTTATAAAGCCTTGGAATTTTTGGTAGAAGAAATAAAAGAAAAGACAGCTGTTTTTGGAAAAGAAATTTTTGAAGACGAAAGTTATACCTGGAAAAAAAACACATAAAAAATATTGGTCACGGATGGAACAGATAAACACAGATTTTATTTTTATTATTTGGTAAATCTGAGTTAATCATTATAATCTTTGGCAAAAAAATAGATTAGTAAAACATATACGAATCTAAAATCTAAAATAAGTAAATCTGAAATCTCTATGGTAGATATCACCCATAAAATAATTACACAACGCACAGCAACAGCCCAAGCAATCGTAAAAGTTGGTTCTCCAGCAACGATGCAAGCTATTTTGAATAACACTGTTCCAAAAGGAAATGTATTAGAAGTGGCAAGAACTGCAGGTTTATTTGCGGTTAAAAACACGTCGAACTCTATTCCGGATTGCCACCCAATGCCGATTGAGTTTACTGGAATTGAATACGAATTACTAGAAGATTCAGTATTGATAAAGGTAACCGTTAAAGCAATTTACAGAACTGGTGTTGAGGTCGAAGCTATGCACGGCGCTTCGATTGTAGCTCTGACGATGTATGATATGCTAAAACCAATTGACAAACAAGTAGAAATTTCGACAATAAAACTGCTTCACAAAAAAGGTGGAAAATCAGATTATGGGGTCAAAAAAGATCTCGATTTGTCGGTAGCGGTAGTTGTTTGTTCGGATAGTGTAGCAAGCGGTAAAAAACAAGATAGAGCTGGAAAAGTGATCTCTGATAAAATAAAAAACCTTGGATTAAGCGTTTCAAATTATACAGTTATTCCAGATGAGGTAAGCGATATTCAGGAAACGATCAATAAGTTGTGTGATGGGAATAAAGACTTGGTTATTCTTACTGGAGGAACAGGATTGTCGAATAGAGATGTTACTCCCGAAGCGGTTATTCCATTGTTAGACCGACGTATTCCAGGTATCGAGGAAGCCATTCGATCTTATGGTCAGGACAGAACGCCTTATGCGATGTTATCCAGAAGTGTAGCAGGTTTCAAAGGAAATACATTGATTTTGGCTTTACCAGGTTCTACCGCAGGAGCCAGCGAATCTATGGATGCTGTTTTTCCGTCAATATTGCATTTATTCAAAATACTTAATGGTTTCAACCATGGAAAATAAAACAATTCAAATGCAGGATACTCACGGTCGAGGACACAATTACCTCCGCATTTCGATTACAGAACATTGTAATTTGAGATGCACATATTGTATGCCTGCCGAAGGGATTGCACTCACACCAAGAGCGCACCTGATGACTGCAGATGAAATTGTTACCATTGCCCAAACTTTTGTGAACTTGGGTGTGACCAAAATTAGATTAACTGGCGGTGAGCCTTTGGTACGTAAAGATGCCAAAGACATTATTCAACGTTTAGGAAAACTAGATGTTGAGTTGACTTTAACAACCAACGGAATTTTGGTTCACGATTTTATAGATACTTTTAAGGAAGCTGGAATTACAACTCTGAATGTAAGTATTGATAGCTTGCAAAAAGACAAATTCAATAGTATTACTCGTAGAAATTATTTTGAAAAATTAATAGAAAATCTAGATTTGCTTGACGCCAATGGTTTTAATGTTAAACTAAATGTTGTAGTAATTAAAGGCTTTAATGATAACGAAATCGTCGATTTTATTGAGCTAACCAAAGAGCGAGATATCCAAATTCGTTTCATAGAATTTATGCCTTTTGACGGCAATCAATGGAATAAAGAAAAATTAGTTTCTTATGCCGAAATTATAGAACAAGTAGAAAATTTTTATTTTAATGAAAATGTATTACGTGTTCAGGACAAACCAAACGACACAGCCAAAAATCACAAAATTGAATCGTATAAAGGTAGTTTTTCAGTGATTAGTTCGGTGACGAATCCGTTTTGTAGCACCTGTAACCGCATCCGTTTAACTGCTGACGGAAAACTAAAAAACTGCCTGTTCTCGAATACCGAAACCTCTTTGCTCGATACTTTAAGAGCAGGAGAACCAATTGAACCACTTATTTTTCAAAATATAAAATCCAAACACGCCATGCGAGGCGGAATGGATAATGATATTAAATTTCAAAATCCAGAACTGTTTTCTAAAAACAGAAGTATGATTAAAATTGGCGGATAACGACCTCTTATTTTAAACTTATAAAAATAATTTGGGCGTGACCCCCGATAGAAAAAAGGGCTAGTTACTTTGTCGTCATTGCCCTTTTCTCTATCGGGGGTCGGGCTATCCATGCTACTTCGGTAGCTTATTTCTATCCCTCACGCACACACAAGAACTTTAAGGGAAACGAGAAAACTTGTATTCCTGTTGTAAATTTACTGGTATATAAATACTTCTATTATGCCAAGTTGAAGTAAAATTTTAATAAAGAAATAATATAAAATGACTTTTTTCTTCGGTTAAAAAAACTCATTGGCTATTTACCAACAGGGAATAGAAGACAACGATAGTAATAGTTGTAAATAGTTTTTTTTATTTAAGGAAGATTTTGGTAAAACAAAAAGTCCTTCAACATTTCTGTCAAGGGACTTTAGTATTTATTTTTTTAAACTCTTTACTTTGTAATATCTTTTGAATCATATTTCACAAATCCACCACAATTGCCATTGCGGTTAATGGATTGCTGAACAATAAGTTTCCCAATGTCAATCATGTTATTCAGTTCGTATAAATCGGTGCTGGCGATATGATTTTGAATCTCCTTATCGATTTCGCTTTGCATGTTTTTAAGAGCTTCGTTGGCTTTTAATAAATCCGAATCAAATCGAACGATACCCGCATTTTGACGCATCAACAATTGCAGTTTTGCTTTAGTCTGTGCAATATATTCAGGAGATATTTTTTCTTTAGATTGAATAGGCCATGTTGGAATGGCGTTGGTAGTTTTTGGTTCTATAAAAGGATTTGCGGCCAAATAATGATATATTTTATCCGAATAAACCAAAGCTTCCAATAAAGAGTTTGAAGCAAGTCTATTAGCACCATGCAAACCTGTTCGAGAACATTCGCCACAAGCAAATAAATTTTTAATAGATGTTTTTCCATTAATATCAACCACTATTCCGCCACACAAATAATGTTGGGCAGGAACTACAGGAATCCACTCTTTTTCAAGGTCAATACCTACTTTTTTACAATGGTTGTAAATCATTGGAAAGTGGTTTTTGAAACCTACTATATCCAAATGGGTACAATCCAAATAAACACATTCGTCCCCCGATTTTTTGAGTTCCAAATCGATGCTTTGAGAAACAATATCTCTCGAAGCTAGATCACCTCTTGAATCGTAATGTTCCATGAAAAAATCGCCTTTTTTGGTTCTCAAACGAGCACCAAAACCGCGAACAGCTTCAGATATTAAAAATTTTGAACCGCTGCCTTTATCAAATAAAGCCGTTGGGTGAAATTGTATAAATTCCATATCCTGAATGACAGCATTGGCGCGGTACGCCATGGCTATTCCATCTCCTGTTGCTATGATTGGGTTGGTGGTGTGTCCGTATAAATGTCCAATACCGCCAGTAGCCAGTAATGTAAAATCAGATTGATACGTGAGTATCTCGTTAGTTTTTTCATCAAGCGCATAAGCACCAACACAACGATTGTCTTGTGTAATTAATTCTAATGCAAAATGATGATCCAGAACGGTAATGTTTTCTTTTTGCATTACTTGTTCTAAAATAGCACGCTGAATTTCATGACCAGTTTGGTCTTTGTGATGCACTACTCTGTTTTCAGAATGTCCGCCTTCTTTGCCTAAGTCAAAAGTTCCTTTGGCATTTTTATCAAATTGAGCTCCCCATTCAATTAATTCTTTTAATCGTTTAGGGCCTTCGGTTACAACCATTTTAACTACTTCTTCGTCGCACAATCCGTCACCGCAAATGAGCGTGTCTTCTATGTGTTTTTGATACGAATCTTCGGTTTTGTCGGTAACAATAGCAATACCACCTTGTGCATATTTGGTGTTAGACTCGTCAGCATTTGCTTTGGTTACAATGGTAATGTCTCTTTCAGGAAAACGATTGGCCATTTTGAGTGCAAATGTTAAACCTGCTACTCCAGAACCTATAATTAAATAATTGGTTGTAATCATTCTTAAGATAATTCGAGCATACGTTCGATAGGGATTAATGCTTTTCTTCTAATGTCATCTGGGACATTAATTTCAGGAGTTTCATTCAATAAACAATCGTATACTTTTTGTAAAGTGTTCATTTTCATGTATCCACATTCGCTACAAGCACAAGTATTGTCTTCGTTTGATGGAGCAGGAATCAGAATTTTACTAGGTACTTCTTGTTTCATTTTATGCAAAATACCAGCTTCTGTAGCTACAATAAATTTGTTGCTTGGATTGGTTTTTACATAGTTAATCATTCCTGCGGTAGAACCAATATAGTTGGCAGTTTTTAAAATATGGGTTTCAGATTCTGGGTGTGCAATAATTTGAGCATCTGGATTTTGTTTGTACAAAGCAATCAGTTTGTCTAACGAAAATGCTTCGTGAACCACACAAGATCCGTCCCAAAGTAGCATTTCTCTACCGGTTTGTTCCATTACATATTTACCTAAATTTTTATCTGGAGCAAAAATAATAGGCTTGTCTTTTGGAATAGATTCTACGATTTTAACAGCATTTGATGAAGTAACTACGATGTCTGTTAATGCTTTTACTTCGGCAGAACAGTTTACATAAGTGATAACAATATGATCAGGATGTGCCTCTGTAAATTTTTTAAAATCTTCAGGAGGACATGATTCGGCAAGGGAACAACCCGCTTTTAAATCTGGTAAAATTACTTTTTTAGTGGGATTTAATATTTTGGCTGTTTCGGCCATAAAGTGAACTCCTGCAAAAAGGATAATATCGGCATCAACTTTCATTGCTTCTTGAGATAATCCCAAGCTGTCTCCTACATAATCAGCTACATCTTGTATATCGGATTCTTGATAATAATGCGCTAAAATAACTGCATTTTTTTCTTTTTTTAATTCCAATATACGCTCTTTAAGACTTTTCATTTTGTAAAAACTTTAATAGTGTTGTTTTTAATTGAAGTTTAATTCTTTGCAAATATAAGGTAAAACTTTGAAGCTACACGTTTTCACAAGCTTTCTAAAATTATCAAAAAAGATGTTTTTGTTAAAAAAATGACGTTAGGGTTTTGGTAACCTCCAAATGTATTCTTATCTGTTTTTTGATAGTATGATAATTATCAGCTTTTAAGCTAATTAGGATAGAGATATTTGTACAAAATGTAATAGACCAATTTTTAACTTATGAAAACTAAAAAAACACTTCACACTTTTCATATTCCTGTAATGGGATTAGCCTATACGATTGATAGCCCAATTCGTGTGGCGCAATATGGTATATCTTCTGTTGTTTCTATTATAGATGACGATTTGATTGAAAAAATGAATGCTTTTTATAGCGAAAAATTCAAAATGCCTTATCAGGAAATCACAGAAAAGATACATGATTATAGAGCAGAACGCATTACTTCATATTTGAATTTAATGGATACAATTGTAAAAGATAAATTTGAAAAATTCAAAACAGAATTAGCAGAAAGCAAACAGGCTTTGGAAAATTACGTAGCCATGTTACCCAATAAATCAGAAATTAAAAAAGGGCTTCAAAACCTTATTGACGATGGAATAGCTTTTAAAGAAACTATCAAAAATTACCTTGAAGAAAATCTCTCTCCAGGTGAGATTGATGTGAATATCATGACCAAAGTCGATAAAGATAATTTTAATAAAAACGAACAATTGCCAGTTGAGTTTAATGATGCTCATGCTTCGCTTCGTGGTTTTGCGAATAGTAATTTGTCTTCATCGGTAGTGCTTTCGGCGGGAATGAATCCTAGATTGTATGCTTATTTTGAAAATTTTCCTGTTTTTTATCCGGATGCTAATAATAAGCTGCAAAAGAAAATTATTCTGAAAGTAAGTGATTTTCGTTCGGCGATGATCCAAGGGAATTTTTTGGCAAAAAAAGGACTTTGGGTTTCTGAATATCGTATAGAATCAGGGTTAAATTGTGGTGGTCATGCTTTTGCTACCGATGGTTATTTATTAGGACCAATTTTGGAAGAATTCAAACAAAAGAAAGAACAATTAATCCAATCGGCTCATGAGTTGATGATAAAAACTTTAGAAATAAAAGGACTTCCAGTTCCGCAAAACCCATTAGAATTAAAGATAACTGTACAAGGCGGCGTGGGAACGGCTGAAGAGCATGATTTTTTATTAGAACACTACCAAGTAGATTCTGTAGGTTGGGGTTCGCCATTTTTATTGGTTCCCGAAGCAACTTCAGTAGATTTGGAAACAAGGAGGTTATTGGAAAAAGCAAAAGAAGACGATTTTTATTTGAGTCATATTTCGCCTTTGGGAATTCCGTTTAATGCAGTGAAAGGAACAACCAATGAATATTTTAAACAAAAACGCATTCAAGAAGAGAAAGCAGGAAGTTCATGTCCGAAAAAGTTCTTGGCACTGAGCAAAGAATATGGTCCAAAAGGAATGTGCCCCGCTTCTAAAAGTTATCAAGATTTAAAATTAGACAAATTGGATGCTTTAAAAGATTCATTGTCTAAAGAGGCTTTCGATAAAAAGAAAAACAGCATTACTGAGAAATCATGTTTATGCGTAGGTTTAGCCAATGCTTCTTATCTTGAAAATAACATTAAGATTAAAGGACAATCCCAAGGTGTTGTTATTTGTCCAGGTCCCAATTTAGCTTATTTCGATAAAGAAGTTTCTCTTTCAAATATGGTAAAACATATTTACGGAAATGCTTCGGTACTTGGAAATAATGACCGTCCGAATGTGCTTATCAATGAATTGAAAATGTATATGGATTATCTGAAAAATGAAATCAATGAGTTTTCAGAGCAAATCACAGCACCTCAGATAAAGAAATTGAAGGCTTTTAAAAGTAATTTGAATGATGGAGTTGACTATTATCAATCATTAATTTCTTCCAATAATTGGTTTGAAAAGAGCAAACAAAATATCGAGAATCAATTAAATCAATATAAGAATGAGCTGTTTGAGCTTTGTATCCCTGAATTAAAAGTAGTCTAAATTAAAGGGGTTTGTTTTTTACTAAAGCTTCACGGATTTTTTAAATATTTTAAAATCTGTGAAGTTTTTTTATCAAATGAAGTAATTGGGCTATTTATTGGTGTATTGTGCTTTTTTAACTATTTGAAAAACATTGGCATACGCTCTTTTGTATTGTGATAAAATGTGAAATCATTTCGTTATAACTATTTTTCAACTATTTTTGGCGGCAAGAATGAAGTGTAAAACACACCAATTCAAAAAGCAATAATTATTTATATTAAAGAAAAGTAGTTTTGAAAAACCTGATTTTAGTTATCCTTTTACTGAATGTTTCAATAGTTCTTTCTCAAGAGCAAAAAGAGATTCCTCTTAAAAAATCCCAATTTGGATTTGCTCAACTAGATTTTTTATCGGTAAAAATGCCTGATCCTGAAGAAAAAAACATGACTCTTACGGGTATTCATTATAACGTAATGCTTAATAAATACAGCTATGCTGGTGTAGGTTTATATGGTGCAGTTAGTGGTGAACGCGGTGGTTTTTTTGGATTAGGAATTAATGCTGGTATAAAACAAAATATTACCAATCATCTATTTGTTGATGCTGGTTTGCATTTTGGAGGAGGTGGAGGAGCCCTTACGCCAGATGGTGGAGGAGCATACATAATACCTCATGCAAATTTAGGATATCATTTTAAACCTTTTGATGTTACTTTAGGGTATAGTTACATCAACTTTTTTGATTACGGAAAAATAAAAAGTCATCAATTCAATGCTGCTATCCAAATTCCTTTATCGTTTGATTATGCTGATTTTACTGAAAATGGAAACGATTATTCTATTGAAGGCTTAAAAGAAACTGCTTGGAATCAGCCAAGTAATCGTTTCGGTTTGTTTGTTCATTTTGATAATTTATCGTTTGATGAAAATTCTCAGTTTAAGCAGAACACAACAATACGGTTAGCAGGTTTTGAAATACAGTCTTACTTTAGAAAAAATTGGTTCTATTTTATAAAAGCTGATGGAGCTTATAGCGGAATTCCTTCGGGTTATATGGATGTTTTTGTAGGACCTGGTTATCATCTGTCAATGAATAAAAACCGAACCAATATTTTAGCAAAATTTGGTGTTGGTGCTGGTGGTGGTGGTGGTGTTGATACCAAGGGAGGATTTTTAATTAACCCCGATATCTCTTTAGAACAAAAGGTTTTGAAAAACATTTATCTTACAGTAAATAAGGGTTTTATGTTGAATTTTGATAAAAGTTTTAATGCATCAACTTTTGGTTTTGGATTGAAATATTTGGAAGATATAAATGGTATTTCATCCGAAGGAAATACAAAGGCCACAGCTGAATTCAAAGGGGTAGAAGTTATTATTGCAGAAGAAATCTATTTCAATGTACAGAGAATGTACGGTAAGCACACACAAAACATGAACCAGATTTCTGTAGAATTTAACTTCTTTTTAAATAAGAATATTTATGCAGCAGGTCAGACTTCTTTTGCTAATTTTGGTAATGCAGGTGCATACGCAGAAGGTACTGTTGGCTTAGGTGTTGAAACCAATAGGTTTTTTGATGAAACAACAACTGTTTTTGCGCAAATTTTAGGTGGTGCAGCTGGAGGTGGTGATATAAATACTGGAGAGGGTTTTGTCATAAAACCAAGTACTGGCTTGAATTTTAAAGTAAGTGATAAATTAAATTTGCATGCAGCAGTTGGTTATGTAAAAACCCATGGAGGAGATTTAAATAACACATTTGTAAATTTTGGTATTAATTATAATTTTTCGCTTTTATCAGCGCGCTAAACTTCTTATAGCAGTGGGGATGAATGTAAACTAAAAACGTTTGTATTACTTAAAATAATAAAAGGCTTGATTTTCATCAAGCCTTTTTTGTATGATGGAATTTTTTTAGAGACGATTATTAATAAATATTCCAATGCAAGCAATTATCAAGATAAAAGACCAAAATATCAAATGAGTTAATAGTGTCAAAAAGAATGTTTTTGTTTTTGATAAATGATTAAAAAATTGCTGATTGGTCCAAAAATACAACACAAAATCAATGAGAAGAATTATTTTGGTTATTGTATTAATAGCTGGGGTTCCACTGTAATAATAAAATACGGGGATAAAAAGTATTGAGATGTATAATTTTTGTGACGCTTTGTAAGTATTGAGAACAAAATATTCGAAAAAATTATAGCCTTGTTTTCTAAAAGTAATAGCAGTGCCAATAGTATGTATGGGGATAAAGGCTAGCGTAATCCAAGCAAAATGTTCTTGTAGCCATTCTGCAACTTTTCTAGCATCAATACCGGTACTGGGATCCGGATGGTTTGCGTTTACGATTGTCTCAATATTAAGTAAATGAATTAAAGCGACATAAGCTGTTGCTAATAGCATCACTAGAGAAATAGGTTTAAAATAGCGCACTCTTTTTCCCTCTATAAATTCTCGAATCGAATGACCAGGTCTAGTAAATAGTTGTTTGGCAGTATAGGTTATCCCATCGTCAAAATGGAGAAGTGTTTTTCGAATATCATGCCATAAAAAGTGCCAATTTATAGGATGAGTCTCTGCGGTTTGTCCGCAATTACCGCAATAATGACCTTTGAAAGATTGATGGCAGTTTTTACAAATAATTTCCATTTTTTGATTTTAAGCTATTTTTAGTAAATATAACTTTTTTTTAAAAACAAAAAAAGGTCGAGTATTATGCTTTTATGAAAGAAATTTAGGTAAATTGAAATAATAAATTTAGTCTAGGCTGAAAATAAAACAGGCTATCTAAAACTAGACAGCCTGTTTGTTATCATTGGGATTGAGATGCAATTATTTTTTTATTTGCTCTTTTCTATGCGTCGTATCTTTTTTAATTTCTTGACGGTAATGGTTTTTCATACCTTCACGGTGATGCTCTTTTAATTCATCCCATTTTTTATATTGATCTGCTGAAAGAATTTTTTTAACTTTTGCTTTCGTAGCAATTTGTTCATCAAGCATTTTCATCTTCATTTCAAAAATCTGATCAGAAGTTGGTTTTTCTGTTGTAGTTTTTTTATTCTTCAAAAAGGCTTCTTTTTTTGCGCTTTGTTCAGCAATGATAGTACCCATTTCTTTTTGTTGTGATGCAGTCAAATCAAGTTCTAATGTCATTTTTTTTAACATTAATTGATTGCGTTGTTCAGGGGTGAATTTTTCCATCGGACTTCCTTGGTGTCCTTGATGTTTTTTTTGCACATCTTGTTTTTCTTGTGCAAAACCGGTTACGCTCATAAAAGCGATTAATGCAGCAGTAATTAAATTTTTCATAGTAAATAGATTTGTTTTAAGTTAAGACTTGTGATATTGTTTAAGGTTTAATTGTTAATAATAATTTATCACTTTTTTATTTGTTTAAATTATTGATTACGAGTTTTTAATATTTAAATAGCACATGTTTTTTCGTGTGTTTTATAGCCTAAAAACTAAAAAAGGAACTCCGTTATGAAGTTCCTTTTTAGTTTTATAATCTACTATTTTTATTGCTCAAATTAGCTTTAATTTTAATTTTTGAGATTGTTTATAAATTGTGCTGAATAATCTTTTTCGAGTCTGATTGCTTTTGGAAATAAAATATTGTTTTTCAAATGAATGTGTTTGTGTAAATCCTCCTCAAATTCTTGAAGTATTGCAAAAGTTGCTTTATAAGTAGTGCAAGCATCGGCGGGAGGATTGTAATTATTGCTTAATGCGGCTATTTTTCTAAAACGTTCCCCTTCGGCATCATGCTCGTGCTTCATCATGTCAATTGGGTTTTCGACAGTTCCAAAATGAGGTTGTTCCATTAGCTCATCTACAATAATAGCATTAACCAGTTTTTTGATAAAAGGAAATAAAATCATTTCTTCTTTTTTCATGTGTTGAGATAGTTCTTCTACACTACCAATAAACAATTCGTTGATTTCGAATAACTCAGGGTGTTGCTGACCATGTACTTTACATAATTTGCTCAGGAAAGGAAGAAGAATGTGAATTTTTTCGGCAATATATCGGTGGTGTTTTTTTTCGATATAATTTGCTAATAAGTCGATTGGCCATGAATTAAAATCAATCGTTGACTCATTTTTTGTATTCAAAATTGTTTCAATTTGATGTAATAAGTTGTCTGGATTTAACTCTTTTTTATCACAAACCTCTTCTATAGTTCTGTTTCCTTTACAGCAAAAATCAATGCCATATTTTGAAAATAAAGCTGCGGTTCTAAAATCTTTTGCAACATATTCTCCTACTGTTGTTTTTTCTAAAATCTCCATGTTTTTCGTTTAAATTAAAAGTTAGACTGCAAAAATTAATGTTCATTTTAATTAGAAATATTTTTTATTTAATTGAATTTGTTATTTGATTAAATAGTTGTTAATCAGGTTGTAGTAATTAATTGTAATGTAAAATTATTGTTTTTTAAAAACGGTAAACATGATTTTTATCATATTAACATTATTTTATAATACTGAAAAAGAAACAAAAATCTATAAGCCCCAAAAAAACTTTATTTACACAGCTTTTTCTTTTTTATATAATGTTTTGATTTATTCTACTAATCTTAAAATAAACCTTTATCATGCTTTTAGTTCTTTATCGTTAGATTTTGACAGTATTTTTTTTGTGCTAATTATTAATATTATTGGGTAAGATTTGTTTTTATTCGTAGTTTTAAATGATAATATACTAGTGTGTGATTTTACGACTTTATAGGTTGTATCATTTACCAATAAAATTTTAAGAAAAGTTATTAAGAAATATAAATATGAAAGAAAATATAAGTTTATCGAAGCAAAAAATCTCTTTTTTTTCAACACAACCCTACGATAGGATATTTTTTGAAAAACACAATACTGGTTTGGAATTGGAATTTTTTGAGACGCAATTAAACGACCTTACGATAAATCTTATTCAAAATACTACTATAGTTTGTGTTTTTGTGAATGATGTAGTAAATGCTACCGTTATAGAAGCATTGGCTGAAAAACAGGTTAAAATAATCGCTTTACGTTGTGCCGGTTTTAATAATGTTGATTTAGAGGCAGCGAAAAAACATGGAATTCGAGTTTGTAGAGTGCCGGCTTATTCGCCCGAAGCTGTTGCCGAACATGCTATGGCAATGATTTTAACTTTAAACAGAAAAATTCATAAAGCCTACAATAGAGTGCGTGAACAAAATTTTTCTCTCAATGGATTATTAGGTTTTGATTTGCATGGCAAAACAATTGGAATAGTTGGAACGGGAAATATTGGTAAAGCTTTTTCTAAAATAGCTAAAGGTTTTGGTTGTAAAATCTTAGCGTATGATATTGTTGTAAATCCTGAAATGGAAGCTGATGGCGTTCGTTTCGTTACTTTAGAAACCATTTTTAAGGAAAGTGATATTATTTCGCTTCATTGTCCTTTAAATGATAAAACGAGTCATATTATCAATAAAAATTCATTGGCTCAAATGAAAGATAATGTAATGATTATTAACACGAGCCGTGGTGGTTTAATTGATACTTCTGATATTATTGCGGCACTAAAAAAAGGCAAAGTTGGTTATTTGGGCATTGATGTCTACGAGCAGGAAGAAAAATTGTTTTTCAGAGATTTGTCAGAAAATATAATTCAGGACGATGATATACAAAGATTGATGAGTTTTCCAAATGTTTTGGTAACGGCGCATCAAGCCTTTTTTACCAACGAAGCTTTAACTCAGATTGCTTTGGTAACATTAGGAAATATTCAAGACTTACTAAAGAATAAGGAAATTGAAAACAAAGCTGCACAGTTGATTTGAAAGTTAATATATGTGTATTGTTGAATCAATTAAAGTGTATATTTGCAATATATTTACAAATTAAACCTTTAGCTAATGTTGTTAAACTTCAGAATAGCAAATTTCAGGTCAATCAATGAAATGGTCGAATTGTCTATGATTCCTAGTGATTTGAAAAATCCAGTCAACAGAATCATAAAGACAAATCCCAATGCAACAAAGAATAAAGATTATTATGGTCTTACTTCTGCGGCTATATATGGACCAAATGCAAGTGGAAAAAGTAATATTATTAGAGCTTTATATGAATTCAAAGAGTTTGTAAAAAATTCTACTGATAATAAGCCTAATGATTCCATTACATTGTTTAATCCGTTTAAACTTAATAAAAAAAATATTAATAAACCCTCATCTTTTTCAATTGATATATTAATTGATAATGTTTTGTATGTTTATTCTGTTGAGGTTTTTAGAAATGAAATCCTAAAAGAATCACTGTTGTTTTATCCGAAAGGAATGCAGGTAAAAGTGTTTGAGAGAAATCGTAAAGAATTTAGTAAAGGAAATGGTTATGAAGGAATTTTTGAGACGATAAAACAGCGTACAACAGAAAATCAGTTATTTTTGGGTAAAGTGGCTTTAGAGAACAATGTAATTGCTAGAAAAGTTTATTGGGAAATTGTACAATTACTTACACTTACAACTGATACTCTTCATTCCGATGATTTTAATAAAATAGAAAGTAGTTCTGTTTTTATGGATGATGAAATTTTGAAATTATCTAAATCATTGATTCAAAAGATTGATACCCAAGTTGTTGATTTTGAGGAGGAAAATGGAAAACTTAAGACCTTTCATTTGGATGCGAATGGAGAGAAGATAGAATTTGAGTTTGATGATGAGTCCTCTGGAACACAAAGAGTTATTGCATTTATTCCGTTGGTTTTTTTAACTTTAAGTTATGGAGGTGTATTTATTGTTGATGAATTTGAGAGAAGTTTACATCCTGAAATAGCGCAATATATTTTGAGTTTATTTAATGATCCAGAAGTGAATACAAAAGGTGCACAATTTATTTTTGCTACTCACGACACCACTTTATTAAGCCCGGAAAATAAATTAAGAAGGGATCAAATCAATTTGGTAGAGAAGAATGAAAAAGGCGAAACTGAAATGTTTGCAGTTTCAGATATAAAAGGAATTCGAGAAGGGAATTATGAAAAATGGTATTTAGAAGGACGATTGGGTGCAGTGCCTAGCATCGCTAGAGAAACTTTTAGACATGAATTAATTGATTTTATAAATTCATAATTATGGCTAAAAGACCTAATAATACTTTTAAAGCCAGAGCATTTAAAACTAAAGTTTTGATTCTTTGTGAAGGATTGACAGAGAAGAATTATTTTAATGCAATGAAAGAGGATTTTCGTTTGCCTAAAACTATTGGTGTGGATGTTTTTCAAAGTAATAAAGTAGATTGCAAAGGAGTTGTTGAAGAAGCAATAAAAAAAGCTAAACGAGATGGATTTGGTGAAATATTCGTCGTTTTCGATCATGATAATCAAGCAAAAAGAGATGAAGCTTTCAGGTTAGCATCAAGTAAAAATATAAAAGTAATTTTTTCAAGTATTTGTTTTGAGTCTTGGTATTTGTATCATTTCAAAAATTCGACTAAGGCATTTTCTTCAGAAGAAGTTTTGGAAAAAGAGTTAAAGAAATGTTCAGGAATGGAAAATTATGAGAAGAATGACTTTAAACATTATTCAATATTAAAAGATAAGTTGAGCATTGCTAAATCAAATACTGAAAATATTAGATTGTCTGTTATTGCAAATAATTATGGTGTTGAAATTTTTAATTTAAATCCATATACTAATGTTGATGAATTGGTACTATTTTTAGAAAATCAAAGAACATAAAAAAGGAGCTTCAAATTTGAAGCTCCTTTAAAATATTAGATAGAATAGAAAATTACTCTATTAATTCTACAATTTTATATTCCCCTTCAACAGCCACTTTAGTCAAGCCATTTTTAGACAAGCCTTTCATAGCAGCATCCCATTTTTTACCGCTTAAATTCGCAGTAATTTTTAATTGTTGAAGATCCATTTTATTTTCATTACCTTTTAATAAATCTACGATAAATTTCTCTTCATCAGTCAATTCAATTTGAGATTTTTTGGTTTCAGGTCTCATCTGAGGGAAAAACAACACTTCCTGAATAGAAGCATTATTAGTCAAGAACATCATCAAACGATCCATTCCAATTCCTAAACCAGAAGTTGGAGGCATACCGTATTCCAAAGCTCTCAAGAAATCCTCATCAATTGTTCCGTTCGCTTCATCATCACCTTTTTCAGCCAAACGCATTTGGTCTTCAAAACGGGCTCTTTGGTCAATTGGGTCATTCAATTCAGAGTAAGCATTTGCAACCTCTTTACCACAAACCATCAATTCGAAACGTTCTGTCAATTCTGGATTGTCACGGTGTTCTTTACAAAGCGGAGACATTTCTTTTGGATAATCAGTAATGAATGTTGGCTGAATATAATTCCCTTCGCATTTCGCTCCAAAAATCTCATCAATCAATTTTCCTTTACCCATTGTATTGTCCACGTCAATTCCCATACCTTTGGCAGCTTCAAAAAGTTCCGCTTCACTTTTGCCAGAAATATCAAAACCAGTAAAATGTTTGATAGAATCTGTCATTGTAACACGAGCATAAGGCGCTTTGAAGTTGATTTTATGCTCCCCAAAAGTAGCCTCACTCGTTCCGTTTACACCAATAGCACAATGCTCTAGCAAACGCTCCGTAAATTCCATCATCCAGTTGTAGTCTTTGTAGGCTACATATATTTCCATAGCGGTAAATTCTGGGTTGTGTGTTCTGTCCATTCCTTCGTTACGGAAGTTTTTCGAAAACTCATAAACCCCATCAAAACCACCAACAATCAATCTTTTTAAATACAATTCATTCGCAATACGCATGTACAACGGAATGTCCAATGAGTTATGGTGTGTAATAAACGGACGAGCCGCAGCTCCACCAGGAATCGATTGTAAAACAGGAGTTTCTACTTCTAGATATCCCGCTTCATTAAAGAAACCACGCATTGCATTGAATAATTTGGTACGCTTGATAAAAGTCTCTTTTACGTTTTGGTTCACTGTCAAATCCACATAACGCATTCTGTAACGCAATTCAGCATCGTTAAAAGCATCGTGAACTTTTCCGTCTTCATCCACTTTTGGTAATGGTAACGGACGCAACGTTTTACTCAAGAAAGTAAAGCCACTCACACGAATACATTTCGCACCAACTTGTGTCGTAAACAATTCACCTTCAATACCAATAAAATCACCTAAATCGGTCAATTTTTTGAATACCTGATTGTACAGAGTTTTATCATCGCCTTCACACAAAACATCGCGATTCACGTACAATTGAATACGGCCTTCGCTATCTTGTAATTCAGCAAAACAAGCTTTTCCTTGATCTCTCACACTCATCAAACGCCCGGCAACAATCACCTTTTTACCTTCTTCAAAAGACTCCTTTATTTGCTTCGAAGTATGATTTACAGGAAAAAGATTAGCAGGATAAGGATTGATTCCTAAATTACGTAAAGATTGAAGTTTTTCTCTTCGGATGATTTCTTGTTCTGATAAGGCCATTATATACTGTTTTTTAAGTGCGCAAAGATAACAAATAGATTGCAGATTTCAGAATGCAGTTTTTAGATTTTTTGGAGCAGGAATTTTGGTCTTTTCATCACCACTCCACCTGCTGTCCACTATATCTTTTATGGCGAACCCCGCCATAAAAGGATGCCGTTTCCATCAGGGCTAGGCGAGAAATTTTTCTTTCCAAATTAGGAAGAATAGAATTAAACCAGACTTTGTATCTTTGAAAAAAATCTACAGCATAATGAAATCAAAATTTTTATTGCTTTTTACCTTCTTATTTCTATTGGTGAGTTGTAATTTTACTGAGAATATCGATGTTCAAGCTGATGGAACTGGAAAGTTCTCATTGGAAATTGATGGGTCAGGTTTTATGGCTATGGCAGGAGATCAGGCTTTACAAGGAATGAATGCAAAGAAAGATACGAAGAGTATCGATTCTACTTTTTCGTTCAAACAAATTTTTGAAAAAAATAAGGACAGTATAGCTAAGTTATCTGTAGAGCAGCAAACTGCTCTAAAAAAGTTGGAAAACGTTTTGATAAATATAAAAATGAATTCAGAAACCAAGCAATTGTTGCTTTCTATGAATCTGCCATTTAAAAGCGTAAATGAATTAGATGGTTTGATGGAAAATATGAGTTCTTTAAAAAATTTAAAAGGGAAATCAGATAAGAAAGACAATCCTGTTGCTATGATTAGTGGTATGAGTAACAGTAATGCGAAACTAAGTTTTAATTATAATGGTAAAAAATTTAGTAGAATAGTGATTATGCCAAAAGATCAGATTAAAAAAATAACAGCAGATTCGCTTGGGATGGCAAAAATGTTTTTTGCTTCATCTAAATATACTTTGAAATATCATTTTCCTAAGGTTGTTAAATCGGTTTCTAATCCTGATGCCATGTTTAGTGCCGACAGAAAAACGATTACAGTGGAATATCCTTTTATGGATTATTCTGAAAATCCAGAGAAATTAAATCTTAATGTAGTTTTTGAATAAACGATGATGAATAAAAAAATACAACTTCAAGATTTAGGAAACAAAGACTATAAAGAAACTTGGGAATACCAAGAAGAATTATTCAAAGGTATTGTTGATTTAAAAATCCAAAATAGGAGAGAAGAAACTCAGATTCCAACGCCTAATTATTTTCTTTTCGTTGAGCATCCGCATGTATATACGCTAGGGAAAAGCGGAGATTTTGAAAATCTGTTATTGTCCGAAAAACAACTCGAAGCAAAAGGAGCTACTTTCTATAAAATCAATCGTGGAGGGGATATAACCTATCATGGACCTGGACAAATTGTAGGATATCCTATTCTGGATTTGGAGAATTTCTTTTCGGATATACACAAATATTTGCGTTTTTTAGAAGAAGCTATCATCTTAACTTTAGCAGAATATGGTGTTGAATCTGGACGAAGTGATGGTGAAACTGGAGTGTGGCTTGGTGCCGGAACTCCGTTTGCCCGAAAAATTTGTGCCATGGGTGTTCGCGCATCACGTTGGGTAACCATGCACGGATTTGCTTTAAACGTCAATGTTGATCTGGGTTATTTTGATAACATCATTCCGTGTGGAATTCGTGGTAAAGCGGTTACTTCGCTACATGTTGAACTAGGAGTAGAAAAAGTAGATGAAGCTGAAGTGAAAGCCAAAATAGTAAAACATTTATCTGATTTATTTGAATGTTCGATTATTGGATAACTCGGAAAATCTAACAATCCAAAAGTCTATAAATCCAATTTTAGCTGTTCAGGTAAAAGTCTGAAACTCATTCGGTGGTATTTGGTAGGACCATATTTTTTAATGGCTTCGCGATGTTCTTTTGTTGGGTAACCTTTGTTTTTTTTCCAATTGTACATCGGGAATTCTTCGTGAATTTTATCCATATATTCATCACGATAGGTTTTTGCCAAAACAGAAGCTGCGGCAATACTTAAATATTTTGAATCTCCTTTTATGATACTTTGATTGGGAATCGATTTCAGTAATTCAATTTCTTTTATTGTAAATTTTTTTCCAAATTGATGTTTCAAACCTAATTTGGCATTCAATGCTCTATTGCCATCAACGATTATATATTCGGGAATTGTGTTTAATTTCAATATGCATTCCTGCATTCCTTTCATCGATGCGTTGAGGATATTGATTTCGTCAATTTCATTCGGATGCAAATGCGTTACTGCATACGTGAGCGCTTGAGCTTCAATAATAGGTTTTAGTTTTTCTCTAATTTTTTCGGATAGTTGCTTGCTGTCGTTTAGAATGCTGTTTTCAAAATCTGTTGGTAAAATGACAGCTGCAGCAGTTACTGGACCTGCGAGACAGCCGCGTCCGGCTTCGTCGGTGCCGGTTTCGAGCAGGAAAGTGGAGAAATTCTTTTGAAGCATAATTAAATCTTTTCTGTTGGCAAATATTGTGATTTTTTCTTGATTTTTTGTGAAGTGAATGGTTTTTGGAGAAATTAGCGGTATGGTCATGCTGCTTTTGGTTGTTGTGACCGCGAGAAGGATAGCAGCAAACTACCGAAGTAGTGCGTATAGCCTGACAGCATCCTGATGAATGGGCGTATATGCGCAAAGTGGATTGGCCCATTTATTAGGATGGTGGCTCGCCCAGATTATTTTGAAATTGGAAGTTGTGGTTTATAAATTAAAGTGTTTTTTTATTTATACGTTTTTATCCTTTACCTTTGCTGGATATATCTATAAAATATTTGCCTAATTATAATCGTTTAAAATGAGGATTTTCTTTTCTTTAATTTTTTTGGCTTTTCCAATTCTGCTATTTTCTCAAGTAAATAGTGCTAAAGAAATTGATTATAACAGTAAATATAATTCTTCGGATTCCATAAAGAAGAAAAAAGCGCCTGAAGCAACTTATGATATGTATCAAATTATTACGCTAAGCCGTGATACAACTTATATTGATACTACACAGTCTATTAGAAAAGCGTATAGTCATAATTATTTGAGGAAAGATAATTTTGGACTTTTAGAGTTTCCTAATATCGGACAAGCCTACAATACTTTGCAATATGGATTAAACGGTTTTTCGCCTTATCCTGGATTTGGTTTTACGGCTAAGCAATTTAATTATGCAAAAGCCGAAGATATTAGATACGCTAATGTGGCTACTCCAGTTACTGAATTGTATTTTAAATCAACGATTCGAAGAGGACAATCTGCTGATTCTTATTTTTCATTAAATGTTACTCCAAGACTTAATTTTTCTATTGCTTATAAGGCATTGCGCTCGGAGGGAAGATACATCAATCAACAGGTTAAAGCAGGGAATTTTAGATTTACAACGAGTTATAATTCTAAAGATGAACGCTATATTGCTAATATGCACTATACATCGCAGAAGCTTGATAGTGAAGAAAATGGTGGGGTTAGTAATATTAATGATTTTAAAAGTGGAGATCCTTTATTTGATAATAGGGAACGATTAAGTGTTTATTTTGAAGATGCGAGTTCAGTATTTAAAGGAGGTCGTGTTTTTTTAGATCAGACTTTTAGAATTAATCCCGTAAAAGGAGCGAATAATTTATATGTTTCACAGCAGTTTAGCTATGAAGAAATGTTTTATAATTACAAGCAACAAACCATTGGTTCTGCTGTGGGTGGGCTGTTGGTAAATCGTTTTGGAGATTCTTTTGTAACTAATGATCTTAATGACCTTACGCAATACAATAAGATGTACAACAAGGTTGGATTAGTGTATGAAAATATGACTTTGGGTTCTTTTACTTTCTTTGTTGATGATGTACACTCCAATTATTTTTATAATAATGTTTTGTATTTGGATAATGGAAATACGATTGGTAATTTGTTAAAACAAAAAATTAATACGGTTGGCGGGCAATACAATTATCGTAAAGACAAATGGAATGGTAAAATTCTATATTCAAAATCGGTTACAGATCAGAATTTATTTAATTTAGACGCATCTGCAGTATATGACTGGGATGATGAAAATCAAATTTCATTTCGTTATCAAACAATGAACAAGCTGCCTAATAACAACTACAATTTGTTGCAAAGTAGTTATAAAAGATACAACTGGTCAAATGACTTTGTGAATGAAAAAATAAATTCGATTAGTGTTAATGCTGATACCAAATGGGTTGCGTTATCTGTGCAGCTGAATTCATTAAATGACCATTTATATTTTGCCGATATTACTACTGCTGCAGAGAGAAAAGATAGTATGCAAATTGTAGCGCCTAGGCAATATAATAAAGCAATTAATTATGCTTCGCTAAAGATTGCTAGAGAATTTGTAGTTGGTAAATTTGCTTTGGATAATACTTTATTGTTTCAAAAAGTGGATCAGTCGGATGCAATTTTAAATGTTCCCGAATTTGTAACTAGAAATACATTGTATTATACTGATTCTATGTTTAGCAAGAAATTGTTTTTTCAAACAGGTATTGAATTGAATTATTTCACAAGTTATTTTACCAATAATTACAACCCTGTTATTGGAGAGTTTTTTGTTCAGGATAGGGTCAAAATTGGTAATGCTCCTCTTCTTGATTATTTTGTAAATGTCAAAATTCAGCGCACCAGACTTTATTTAAAGGCTGAACATTTTAACTCTTTGTTTTCAAAAAACAATTATTTTTCAGATGCCAATAATCCATATCGTGATTTCTTAATTCGTTTTGGATTAGTTTGGAATTTCTTTAATTAATTTGATTACAACGCAAATTATAAAGTTTTAAACCTCAAATTTTAATTTGCAAATTTAAAGACAGCTATGACTTTTACCGCTATAGATTTTGAAACTGCAACTGCTTACCATCCTTGTTCGGTTGGAATTGTAACTGTAGAAAATGGTGTGATTGTAGATAAGTTTGTTACTTTAATCAAGCCTCCAAACAATGTATACAATCCTTATACTATTCGGGTGCATGGCATTTATCCGAGAGATACTGCAAATGCTAAAACCTTTTTAGAAGTTTTTCCTGAAATTAAAAAAAGACTTCAAAACAGAGTTGTAGTTGCGCATAATGAAAGTTTCGATAGAAATGTTTTATCTAAATCTATGGCGCTTTACGGGCTGAATTACGAGGATTTGAATATTGGTTCTCGTTGGGAATGCACCGTAAAAATATACAAATCCAAAGGTTTGAAACCAACAACTTTAAGCGACTGCTGTAAAGCAATGAAGATCGAACTCAATCATCATGAAGCTTTATCGGATGCGATTGCTTGTGCAAAATTGTATTTACTTAGATAGTATTTTGTTTTATTTGTAGTAATTGTATTCTTTTTTAATTTTTGTAGGTTAATTTTTCTTTTTTTTATTACTTTAGATTGTTAGACAGGCGTCTAATAATTCTAAAGACAGAAAAACATGAAAGAAGATTTTCTCCATTATCTCTGGAAGTTCAAAAAGTTTGATACTTTACATCTAAAAACATGCAATCAAGAGGAAATCACGATCAGTAATGTAGGACAGTATTTAGAATTGGCTGGTCCCGATTTTTTCAATGCACAAATTACAATTGGAAATCAAAAATGGGCAGGAAATGTCGAAATTCACCTAAAGTCATCTGATTGGTATGTACATCATCATGAGAAAGATGCTGGTTATGAAAATGTAATTCTACATGTCGTTTGGGAACATGATTCAGAAATTTTTAGAAGTGATAATTCAGAGATTCCTGTTTTGGAACTAAAAAATTATATTAGTTCGACGACCCTAAATAACTATCAAAAACTAGTTACTCCTAAATCTTGGATTTTTTGCGAAAAGCAATTAAAAGAGATTCCAGAATTCACTTTAAATAATTGGAAAGAGCGATTGTTTTTTGAGCGCCTAGAAAGAAAATCAAAACCAATATTAGAATTATTAGAGAGTACAAACAACGATTGGGAAACCGTTTTGTTTTGTCATCTAGCTAAAAATTTCGGATTGAATACTAATGGTGAAACGTTTCTTAAAATTGCTAAATCTATACCGTTTTCAGTAATTCGAAAAGAATGTTTTGAAGTCGAAAATCTCGAAGCTTTATTATTTGGAGCAGCTGGATTATTGGATGCTGAGAAAGAGGATACTTATTTTAAAGATTTGAAATTTAGGTATTTTTATTTGCTTCATAAATATCAAATTGAAAAAAACTTTATAGAACCGGTACAGTTTTTTAAGCATAGACCTGATAATTTTCCAACGATTCGGCTTTCACAATTGGCTAACTTATTTCATAAACAGCAAAATCTATTTTCGAAAATAAACGGCTTAAATGTAGTTGATAGCATTTATGAAATTTTTAATGTTTCGGTTACACCGTATTGGGAAACCCATTATCAATTCGATAAAGAAAGTCCTAAGAAAAAGAAACAATTATCTAAGTCTTTTATCGATTTGTTGATTTTGAATACTATTATTCCGCTTCAATTTGCCTATGCAAAAAGTATGGGTAAAGAGGCCTCAGAAGATTTAATAACTGTTTTAAATGATGTAGAACCCGAAAACAATTCGATAGTTGAAAAATTCAGTTCATTTGGAATAAAAGCCAAAAATGCATTTGAAACACAATCATTATTAGAACTCAAAAACGAGTATTGTAATAAGAGTAAGTGCTTAGATTGCGCTATCGGAATGGAGTTATTAAAAAATTATTGATTTGTTAAATTATAAATTTTGTAGTTTTGTTTAAATAAATAGCTCAAAATTATGCGTGCAGTAATACGATTGAAGTTCTTTTTAGAAAAGTACGGCTTTCATGTGTCATCCCGATTGGCAGATAAAATGGGAATGCGCGTGACAAACGTTCGCTTGTTTTTTATTTATATTTCTTTTGTAACTGCTGGTTTAGGATTTGGAGTTTATCTGACTTTGGCTTTTTGGATTAAGTTGAAAGATTTAGTAAGAGCCAAACGAACTTCTGTTTTTGATTTGTAAAAAATTATTAGAATAAAAAAAAGGATTATAAAGTATTGTTACTCTATAATCCTTTTTTGATTTATAGGGAAAAATTATTTTTCTGGATTGTTTAGTACACTGTGTTTCTTACCATAAGAAAAATAGAATATTACTCCAAGTGCCATCCAGGCAAAAAGTCTTAACCAGTTTGTCCAGCCTAAGCCATACATCATCGCAAAACATACTGCAACGCCTAATAATGGAACAAAAGGAACCCATGGAGTTTTGAATTCGCGAATCATATTAGGTTCTTTTTTTCTTAAAATAATTACCGAAATACAAACTAATACAAAGGCAAATAAAGTTCCTATACTGGTCATGTCACCCACGATGTCTCCAGGAATGAATGCGGCAAATGAACCTACGATTATCAATATCGCTATGTTAGCTTTATAAGGTGTTTTATATTTTGAGTGTAATGTACTAAATGATTTAGGAAGTAAACCATCTTTACCCATTGAGTAAAAAACTCTTGATTGTCCCAATAACATTACTAATATAACAGAAGAAAATCCTGCAAGAATTGCTACAGTTACAAATTGACCTAACCATTCGTAATTAGCTCCCATTGCATTTTTAATAGCTAATGCTACTGAAGCTTCTTTTCCTTCTGTTCTGAAAAATTCTACCGGTTCAAGACCAGTTAAAACATGAGCAAAAAGAATATATAAAACGGTACATACGGCTAGTGATCCTAATATTCCAATTGGCATATTTTTCTTTGGGTTTTTTGTTTCCTGAGCTGCTGTACTTACAGCATCAAAACCAATAAAGGCAAAGAAAACAGTTCCAGCTGCTCCTAAGATTCCCATAATTCCTCCATAACTATGACCAACTCCATGCTCATCTGTAAAGATTGAAGGTTGTGGAATATAAGGTGTATGATTTGCAGGATTAACAAAATTCCAACCGATAACTATAATTAAGATTACAATAATTACTTTAACAACTACGATTATCCCATTAACAAAAGCTGATTCTTGAATTCCTTTTATTAAAAGTAAGCTAATAATACCAACTATAAATAAAGCAGGTAAATTGATTATTCCACTCACTCCTTCTGCTGAAGTTTGAAACGGCGAATGTGAGTATTCAAATGGAATTGGACTCACATGTAAAACATTGACCAGTAAATTATTCAGATATTCACTCCAAGCGATTCCTACCGTAGCAGCACCAACTGCATATTCAAGTATTAAATCCCAACCAATAATCCATGCTAAAAATTCACCCATAGTGGCATAAGTGTAGGTATATGCACTTCCGGAGATTGGAATAGAAGAAGATAGTTCAGCATAGCATAATCCAGCTAAAGCGCAACCAACGGCAGCAACAATAAAAGCTATAGTTACAGATGGACCTGCATTTTGTGCTGCAGCTGTAGCCGTTCTTACAAATAGTCCAGCACCGATAATAGCACCTATACCTAATGCAATTAAGGACCAAGCAGTTAATGTTCTTTTTAATCCTTTTTCAGAATCTGCGGCTTCAGCTAATAGTTGTGCCAGCGGTTTTCTTTTCCAAATAGACATATTATATTTAGGTTAATTGTTATTAAGCTTCAAATGTATCGTTTTTTGTAAATAATAAAAACAATTATCTCCTTTTAAGTTATAAAATCTTCAAAACTTTAAAGATAATGGTGCAAATTGCGCTGTATGCCAAGAAATTCGTTATAATAAATTGTTTTTAAAGATAAAATAAATAATTATCAATGAGGGTAGATATTTGATAATTTTCTTAATAAAATGATTTTTTTTAGCTTAATTTAGATTCTGGATGAGAATAATAAATGTTTTAAAAATGAATTTTAGAGTGCAAACAAGATATTTTAAATTTACTAATCAGCAAAGAACAGGACTCTTCTTGTTTTTTGGAATTATTATTGTTTTGCAATTGGTTTATTTTTTTATTGATTTCAATCCAATTCGAGAAAATAATTTGGATAAGCAACAGTGGTTGTCTTTGCAGGCTGAAGTTGATTCGTTAAAAATAGAAAAATCTAATGAAAGACCTAAGAGGTATCCATTTAATCCAAATTTTATTTCTGACTATAAAGGATATAAATTAGGAATGACTGTTGAAGAAATTGACCGGCTTCTGGCTTTTAGGAAAGAGAATAAATATGTTAATTCCGCTAAAGAGTTTCAAAACGTAACCAAAGTTTCAGATTCACTTTTGAATGCTATTGCTCCCTTTTTTAAATTTCCAGATTGGGTGAATCATAAAAAGGAGAATAATCACTATAAAGATTTTTCAAAATCGGCTTTCGCTAAAAAGGAAAAGATAGCTGTGATGGATATTAACCAAGCTACTCAACAAGATTTAATTAAGGTTAATGGAATAGGAGAGATAATATCGCTTAGGATTTTAACCCAAAAAGATAAATTGGGTGGATTTGTATCGATGGAACAATTGAAAGACGTTTGGGGAGTATCTCCAGAAGTAATTCTAAATTTAAACAAGCACTTTGTTGTTGCCAAACTCCCTAATTTAAGCAAAATCGATATTAATAATGCTTCTTTAAAAGAACTTTCTCAGTTTTTTTATTTTAAATATGATCTTGCTAGACAGATTGTAAAATATAGAAGTATGAATGGTGATTTTAAAAACATTGATGATTTGATAAAGATTAACGGTTTTCCTGTTGATAAAGCAAGTTTTATTACCTTATATTTGAGCTTTTAATGTTAATGATAGCTACGATGAATTTTGATTATAACGAAACACAATCTTTAATAGCGCAATCTATAAAGGATTTTGCAGAGAAAAACATAAGACCTTATATAATGGAATGGGATGAGGCCCAAATTTTTCCAACTGAATTATTTAAAAAATTAGGGGAAATGGGTTTTATGGGAGTTTTAGTTCCAACTGAATTAGGTGGATCTGGATTAGGTTATCATGAATATATTACTGTTGTAGAGGAAATTTCAAAAGTAGATCCTTCTATTGGATTATCAGTTGCAGCTCACAATTCTTTATGTACCAATCATATTTTAACTTTTGGAAACGAAGAACAAAAGAAAAAATGGATTCCAAAATTAGCTACAGCCGAGCATATAGGCGCATGGGGTTTAACCGAACATAACACAGGTTCTGATGCTGGTGGAATGAATACAACAGCTGTTCGTGATGGAGATTTTTGGGTTGTAAATGGCGCTAAAAACTTTATTACTCACGCTATTTCTGGAGATATCGCGGTAGTAATTGTTCGTACTGGCAAAAAAGGAGATTCAAAAGGAATGACTGCATTTGTCTTTGAAAAAGGAATGCCAGGATTTACTTCAGGAAAAAAAGAAAATAAATTAGGAATGCGTGCCAGCGAAACAGCTGAATTAATTTTTGATAATTGCCGTGTTCCAGATGCTAATAGATTGGGTGAAGTTGGGCAAGGATTTGTTCAGGCTATGAAAATCTTGGATGGAGGCCGAATTTCAATTGGAGCTTTGTCTTTGGGAATTGCCAAGGGAGCTTATGAAGCAGCTTTGAAATATTCTAAAGAAAGACATCAATTTGGGAAACCTATATCAGATTTTCAAGCAATTTCGTTTAAACTAGCCGATATGGCTACCGAAATTGAAGCATCGGAATTGTTGTTGCATAAAGCAGCTTTTCTTAAAGAAAAACACAGGCCTGTAACTACATTAGGAGCAATGGCAAAAATGTATTCTTCTGAAGTTTGTGTAAAAGTTGCCAATGATGCTGTTCAAATACATGGGGGTTATGGATATACCAAAGATTATCCAGTAGAAAAATTCTATAGAGATTCAAAATTATGCACCATAGGCGAGGGTACTACCGAAATTCAGAAACTTGTAATTTCAAGGAATTTATTAAAGTAAATAGTTGGGCGTGCCACCATACTAATAAAGGGGCAAATTTTGTTTGCGCTTATTCGCCCCTTTATTAGTAAGCTGTCAGGTCATCCGCGCTACTTCGGTAGCTAGCTTCTACCCTTCACGCGGGTCAAGGCTTTTCAAATTTAATTCTGTTTTTTTTGGTTTTGTAAAATAAATTCGAAAAAAATAAAAATTAATTGCTCAGAATTCAAAATAATGTTTAATTTTGCCGACTTAACGAAAGGGGGTGATAAAATTATGTTAATTATACCAATTAAAGACGGAGAAAATATCGATAGAGCACTTAAGCGCTACAAAAGAAAATTCGATAAAACTGGAACTGTAAGACAATTAAGAGCGCGTACTGCTTTTATTAAGCCATCAGTTATCAATAGAATGAAATTCCAAAAAGCAGCTTATATTCAAAATATGAGAGATAGTATCGAGAACATCTAATACTGTCATTGCATTTTAAAATAAATTACCGTTAGTAATTAAAGTTTCTTAACTTTGATGCTAACGGTTTTTTTATGACTACAAATAATAAAGAGGCATTTAGAAATTATCTGCAACTCGAAAAAAAATATTCTCCACATACTGTAAATGCTTACTTAAATGATATCTCGTATTTTGAGGTGTTTAATAAGGAGTGTTTTGAGCAAGATACTGTTGAGCGGGTTAATTACAGTCAAATTAGGAGTTGGATTGTTACACTTGTTGATGATGGTGTTTCAAATACTACTGTTAATAGAAAAATAGCTTCCTTAAAAGCGTTTTATAAATTTCTTTTAAAAATCAAACAAATTCAGGTTAATCCGTTGTTGAAGCATAAAGCTTTGAAAACGGAAAAAAAACTTCAGATTCCTTTTTCAGAAAAAGAATTGGTTGAAGCCTTGTCTCGGAATTCAATTCCTGAAGGTTTTGAGGAGGTAAGAGATAAACTTATAGTTGAGTTGTTTTATACTTCTGGAATACGAAGGGCGGAGCTTATTCAATTAAAATATTCTAATATCAATATAGGAAATGGTACTTTAAAGGTGTTGGGAAAAAGGAATAAAGAGCGTATTTTGCCAGTTTTGCCTATAGTATTGAAGCAGTTGCAGTTGTATGTTGGAGAGCGTTCCTTGTTGGAAACGATGGTGGATGGAGACTATTTTTTTCTAACAAAAAAAGGGTTAAAATTGAATGATTCTTTTGTGTATCGATTAATAAATTCTTACTTTAGTACTGTTTCTGAGAAAGTGAAAAAAAGTCCTCATATATTAAGGCATACGTTTGCTACTCACTTATTGAATAATGGTGCTGATTTAAACTCAGTTAAAGAGTTATTGGGGCACTCTAGTCTTGCTTCTACTCAGGTATACACACATAGTAGTTTGTTTGAACTAAAAAAAGTGTATCAAGAGGCGCATCCTAGGAATAAAAAATGATTTTGAATGGGTTTAACAATTAAAAATATTGATTATGAAGGTAAATGTTCATGCGGTTAACTTTGCAGTTGACAAAAAGCTAGTAGATTTCGTTCAAGAAAGAATGGATAAGTTGGAAAAATATTATGACAAAGTTGTTTCTTCGGATGTTTTTTTAAAGGTGGAAAAGACAAGTGAGAAGGAGAATAAAAATGTTGAAATAAAGATTAATGTGCCTGGAGATGATTTTTTGGTTGAAAAACAATGTAAATCCTTTGAAGAAGCAGTAGAACAAGCAGCGGAATCTCTGGAGCGATTACTGGTAAAACGTAAAGAAAAGTTAAGAACTCATATTTAATTAAATTTTTTTTCAAAAAATGTTTTGATTAAAAGATAAAATCTCTACATTTGCAGTCCGTTAGAAATAGCGGACTTTTTTTATTGATTTCGCCAGCGTAGCTCAGTTGGCTAGAGCAGCTGATTTGTAATCAGCAGGTCGTGGGTTCGAGTCCCTCCGCCGGCTCTTTTTTCCAACGCGATTTGGAATAGTTCATGGTTTTATTGATAAAAAAAAGGGGAGATACTCAAGCGGCCAACGAGGGCAGACTGTAAATCTGCTGTGTGAACTTCGCAGGTTCGAATCCTGCTCTCCCCACAAAATAGATTTGAGATTTAGAATGCTGAATTGAAAATCTTAAATCCTTAACAAGGATTCTGCCGACTTAGCTCAGGGGTAGAGTGCTTCCTTGGTAAGGAAGAGGTCACGGGTTCAATTCCCGTAGTTGGCTCAAGTAAGTAGGAAATTGAAATAAATATATAAACTAGATTAAAAATTAAGTAAAATGGCAAAAGAAACCTTTAACCGTTCGAAACCACACTTAAATATTGGTACGATCGGACACGTAGATCACGGTAAAACTACTTTAACAGCAGCAATCACAAAAGTGTTATCTGATGCTGGTTACTGTCAAGCAAAATCATTTGATCAAATTGATAATGCTCCTGAAGAAAAAGAAAGAGGTATTACTATTAATACATCACACGTTGAGTACGAAACTGCTAACCGTCACTACGCACACGTTGACTGTCCAGGTCACGCGGATTACGTAAAAAACATGGTTACTGGTGCTGCTCAAATGGACGGTGCTATCCTTGTTGTAGCTGCAACTGACGGACCAATGCCACAAACACGTGAGCACATCCTTTTAGGTCGCCAAGTAGGTATTCCTAGAATGGTAGTTTTCATGAATAAAGTGGATATGGTTGATGATGCTGAGTTATTGGAATTAGTTGAAATGGAAATCAGAGACTTATTGTCTTTCTACGAATATGATGGTGACAACTGTCCAGTTATCCAAGGTTCTGCTTTAGGAGGATTGAATAATGATGCTGCATGGGTTCCTAAAATTCTTGAATTAATGGAAGCTGTTGACAACTGGATCGAAGAGCCAATCCGTGATACTGAAAAACCATTCTTGATGCCAGTTGAAGATGTATTTACAATTACAGGTCGTGGAACTGTTGCTACAGGTCGTATCGAAACTGGTATTGCTAATACAGGAGATGCTGTTGAAATCATTGGTATGGGAGCTGAAAAATTGACTTCTACTATTACAGGAGTTGAGATGTTCCGTAAAATCCTTGATAGAGGTGAAGCTGGAGATAACGTAGGTTTATTGTTAAGAGGTATTGATAAAGAATCTATCAAAAGAGGAATGGTTATCATTAAGCCAGGATCAGTAAAACCACACGCTACTTTCAAAGCTGAGGTTTATATCTTGAAAAAAGAAGAAGGTGGGCGTCATACTCCATTCCATAATAACTACCGTCCACAGTTCTATGTACGTACAACTGACGTAACAGGAGTTATTACTTTACCAGAAGGAGTAGAGATGGTAATGCCAGGAGACAACTTAACTATTAATGTTTCTTTGTTAAGCCCAATCGCAATGAGCGTAGGTTTACGTTTCGCTATCCGTGAAGGTGGTAGAACTGTAGGTGCAGGTCAGGTAACTGAAATTGTAGCTTAATACTATATAAATACCAAAACCAGTGTCGTTTTGATGACACTGGTTTTTATTAACTACGGGCGTAGTTCAAGGGTAGAATAGCGGTCTCCAAAACCGTTGATGGGGGTTCGAATCCCTCCGCCCGTGCAAAATAAACTAATCACTATGACAAAAGTTGTTAATTACATATCAGAATCATTTGAGGAATTAAAATCAAATGTAACTTGGCCGGAATGGGCTGAAGTGCAACGTCTTACGATTGTTGTTGCTGTATTTTCAGTGGTATTTGCTTTAGCAACATGGGGAGTAGATGAAGTATGTGCAAAAACATTAGCTGTATTTTTTAACTGGATAAAAGCATAATTTTTTGTAATGGCTGATAATAATATAAAAAAGTGGTATGTCGTTCGTGCGGTAAGCGGACAAGAAAATAAAGTGAAAGCTTATATTGAAACAGAAATAGCTCGTTTGGGAATGAGTGACTATGTTTCGCAAGTTCTTGTGCCTACTGAAAAAGTAGTTACTGTAAAAGAAGGTAAAAAATTATCAAAAGATAAAGTATATTTTCCTGGATATGTTATGTTGGAAGCCAATTTGGTTGGAGAAATTCCTCATATTATCAAGTCTATCACAAGTGTTATTGGTTTCTTAGGCGAAACAAAAGGTGGAGAGCCAGTTCCGTTAAGAATGTCAGAAGTAAATAGAATGTTAGGTAAAGTTGATGAGTTAGCTGTAAATACAGATACTCGTTCAATTCCTTTCAACTTAGGTGAAACTATTAAAGTGATCGATGGTCCTTTTAATGGCTTTAATGGTACAGTTGAAAAAATAAATGAAGAAAAGCGTAAACTTGAAGTAATGGTGAAAATTTTCGGAAGAAAAACACCTTTAGAATTGAGTTTTATGCAAGTTGAGAAAGTATAATTTTTGTTACATCTATAATAACCACTGCAATCGCTTCCAATGATTGTCGTGTTAAATTTTTTAAAAATGGCTAAAGAAATTAGTAAGGTAGTTAAACTACAAGTTAAGGGAGGTGCTGCGAACCCGTCGCCACCGGTTGGACCTGCTTTAGGAGCTGCTGGGGTAAACATCATGGAATTCTGTAAGCAATTTAATGCTAGAACTCAAGATAAACCCGGCAAAATATGCCCAGTACAAATTACTGTGTATAAAGACAAATCATTTGATTTTGTTGTAAAGACTCCTCCAGCGGCTGTCCAGTTATTGGAAGCTGCAAAGCTAAAGTCCGGATCAGGTGAACCAAATCGTAAAAAAGTAGCTAGCGTTACTTGGGATGTTATCAAAGCAATTGCTGAAGATAAAATGGTAGATTTAAATGCATTCACAATCGAATCTGCTATGAGCATGATTGCTGGAACAGCTAGATCTATGGGTATAACTGTATCAGGAGATTCTCCTTTTTAATTAAGAGAAAGACATGGCAAAATTGACAAAAAAGCAAAAAGAGGCTGCTTCAAAAATTGAAAAGAACAAATTATACTCTTTGAAAGATGCAGCTGCATTGATTAAAGTTATTGCTTCTGCAAAATTTGATGAGTCTGTTGATATCGCAGTTCGTTTGGGTGTAGATCCAAGAAAAGCGAATCAAATGGTAAGAGGTGTAGTAACATTGCCTCACGGTACTGGTAAAGATGTTAAAGTATTAGCATTAGTTACTCCAGATAAAGAAGCGGAAGCTAAAGAAGCTGGAGCAGACTATGTAGGTCTTGACGATTATTTACAAAAAATTAAAGACGGTTGGACAGATGTTGATGTTATCATCACTATGCCTGCTGTAATGGGTAAATTAGGTCCATTAGGTCGTATTTTAGGACCTAGAGGTTTAATGCCTAACCCTAAAACTGGTACAGTAACTATGGATGTTGCTAAAGCTGTTGCAGAGGTAAAAGCTGGTAAAATTGACTTTAAAGTTGATAAAACTGGTATCGTACATGCAGGAATTGGTAAAGTTTCTTTTGGAGCTGAGCAAATTTATGACAATGCACACGAAATTATTCAAACATTAATCAAACTTAAACCAACTGCTGCTAAAGGTACCTACATTAAAGGTATTCACCTTACAAGCACTATGAGTCCTGCAATTGCATTGGACCCTAAAGCAGTATAATTGGTAGTTAATAATTTTTAGTATGACTAGAGAAGAAAAATCAATCGCGATTGAAGATTTAACTGCACAGTTAGCTGGTACAAACATAATTTATGTATCTGATATTTCTGGGTTAGACGCAGAAACAACTTCAAACTTGAGAAGAGCTTGTTTTAAAGCAGGTATTAAATTAGAGGTGGTAAAAAACACTTTGCTTGTAAAAGCAATGGAAGCTTCAGATAATGATTATGGAGATTTACCTTCTGTATTGACAGGTAATAGTGCTATATTTATTTCAGATGTTGCAAACGCACCTGGAAAAATTATCAAAGATTTTAGAAAAAAATCAGCAAAACCTGTATTAAAAGGAGCTTATATCAATTCTGAAATTTACCTTGGTGATGATCAATTAGATGCATTAGCAACTATTAAATCTAAAGAAGAGCTTATCGGTGAAATCATTGGATTATTACAATCACCAGCTCAAAGAGTTATTTCTGCTTTACAAAACCAATTCGCTAACAGCGAAGAGGCTGAAGCTTAATACTCAAAACAGGGAATTTGGTTTCCTTGTTGCTTAAAATAGCGCACAATAAATAAATTATATTTTTACAAATCATTTTAAAACGATAGAAAAAATGGCAGATTTGAAACAATTCGCAGAACAATTAGTTAATTTAACTGTAAAAGAAGTTAACGAATTAGCAACAATATTAAAAGATGAATACGGAATCGAACCAGCTGCTGCAGCTGTAGTAGTTTCAGGTGGTGGAGAAGCTGCTGCTGAAGATGTTCAAACTGAATTTACTGTAGTATTGAAAGAAGCTGGTGCTTCTAAATTAGCTGTAGTAAAATTAGTTAAAGAACTTACAGGTTTAGGTTTGAAAGAAGCTAAAGATGTAGTTGACGGTGCTCCAAGTAACGTTAAAGAAGGTGTAACTAAAGAAGAGGCTGAAGGTCTTAAAAAATCTTTAGAAGAAGCTGGAGCTGTTGTTGAGTTAAAATAATTCAACTCGCTTTAGAGAATAGGTTTAGGTCTTGGATGTATGTCCAAAGACCTAAACCATTTTTCGTATAATTAAATTGTACTCTAAAAGTTATCTTAAAGAGTTTTAAATACGAAATAGCTTTTAGTCAATACGAAGAAAAAAATTTACAGATACTGGTTTATTTTTAAGATGTATTGATCATAAAAGAAAGTATACATTACAGAGTGTATTCACACAAAAAATTACTTTTTTTTAATCAAAATTTTGTCAATTGATGATATCAAATCAAACTGAAAGATTGAATTTTGCCTCAACAAAAAACATACCTCAATATCCAGACTTTTTGGATGTTCAGGTAAAATCGTTTAAAGATTTCTTCCAATTGGAAACCAAATCTGACGAAAGAGGCGACGAAGGGTTATACAACACCTTCATGGAAAACTTCCCAATTACAGATACAAGAAATAACTTTGTATTGGAATTCCTGGATTATTTTGTAGATCCGCCACGTTACACCATTCAAGAATGTATCGAAAGAGGTCTTACATATAGTGTGCCATTAAAAGCAAGGTTAAAACTATATTGTACAGATCCAGAACACGAAGATTTTGAAACTATTGTTCAGGATGTTTATCTTGGAACAATTCCTTACATGACTCCTAGTGGTACTTTTGTAATCAATGGTGCTGAACGTGTTGTTGTTTCTCAATTGCACCGTTCTCCTGGGGTTTTCTTTGGACAATCTTTCCATGCCAATGGAACAAAATTATATTCTGCGAGAGTAATTCCTTTTAAAGGATCTTGGATAGAATTTTCTACAGATATCAATAGCGTAATGTATGCTTATATCGACAGAAAGAAAAAATTACCTGTAACTACTTTATTCCGTGCAATTGGGTTCGAAAGAGATAAGGATATCCTAGAGATTTTCGACCTAGCTGAGGAAATTAAAGTTTCTAAAACAGGACTTAAAAAATATATTGGTAGAAAATTAGCTGCTCGTGTTTTAAATACATGGCATGAAGATTTCGTTGATGAAGATACTGGCGAAGTTGTTTCTATCGAACGTAACGAAATAATCCTTGATAGAGATACTATTATCGACAAAGATAATGTTGAAGAAATCATCGATTCAAACGTTAAATCTATTTTGTTGCATAAAGAAGATAATAATCTTG
This sequence comes from Flavobacterium sp. WC2509, assembly GCF_052683105.1. Lineage (NCBI taxonomy): Bacteria > Pseudomonadati > Bacteroidota > Flavobacteriia > Flavobacteriales > Flavobacteriaceae > Flavobacterium > Flavobacterium sp. WC2509. Next base: position 3,192,494 of record NZ_JBQZFG010000001.1, read on the forward strand.
TTGATTATTCTATCATTCATAATACATTACAAAAAGATCCAACAAACTCTGAAAAAGAAGCTGTTGAGCATATCTACAGACAATTGCGTAACGCAGAACCGCCTGATGAAGAAACTGCTCGTGGTATTATCGATAAATTGTTCTTCTCTGACCAACGTTACAACTTAGGTGAAGTAGGTCGTTATAGAATAAACAAAAAACTTGGTCTTGATACTCCAATGGAAAAGCAAGTGCTTACCAAAGAAGATATCATTACTATTGTTAAGTATTTGATTGAATTGATCAACTCTAAAGCGGAGATTGATGATATTGATCACTTATCAAACCGTCGTGTTAGAACAGTTGGAGAACAATTGTCTCAACAATTCGGTGTTGGTTTAGCACGTATGGCTAGAACCATTAGAGAGCGTATGAACGTTAGAGATAACGAGGTGTTTACACCAATAGATTTGATTAATGCTAAAACATTATCATCTGTTATCAACTCTTTCTTTGGAACAAACCAGTTATCTCAATTTATGGATCAAACGAATCCATTGGCTGAGATTACGCACAAAAGAAGATTATCTGCACTTGGACCAGGTGGACTTTCGAGAGAAAGAGCTGGATTTGAGGTTCGTGACGTTCACTATACGCACTACGGACGTTTATGTCCAATTGAAACTCCTGAGGGACCAAACATTGGTTTGATTTCTTCTCTTGGAGTTTATGCTAAAGTTAACGGAATGGGTTTCATCGAAACACCTTACCGTAAAGTAACTAATGGAGTTGTTGATTTAGAATCTACTCCTATATATTTAAGTGCTGAAGAAGAAGAAGGAATGTTAATTGCGCAAGCAAACATTAAAATGGATGATACAGGTAAAATCACTGCCGAAAACGTAATTGCGCGTCAAGAAGGTGACTTCCCAGTAATTGACCCTTCTCAAGTACATTATACAGACGTTGCTCCAAATCAAATTGCTTCGATTTCTGCATCTTTGATTCCTTTCTTGGAACATGATGATGCGAATAGAGCCTTGATGGGATCTAATATGATGCGTCAGGCCGTACCATTAATTCGTCCTGAAGCTCCAATCGTTGGAACTGGTTTAGAGCGTCAAGTGGCTTCAGATTCTAGAGTTTTAATTAACGCAGAAGGAAATGGAGTTGTAGAATACGTTGATGCAAATATCATCACTATCAAATACGATCGTTCTGAGGAAGAAAGAATGGTAAGTTTTGAATCTGATGATAAAACATACAACTTAATTAAATTTAGAAAAACCAATCAAGGAACAAGTATCAACCTTAAACCTATCGTAAGAAAAGGGGATAGAGTGATTCCTGGTCAAGTATTGTCTGAAGGATATGCTACTCAAAATGGAGAATTAGCTTTAGGTAGAAACCTTAAAGTTGCATTTATGCCATGGAAAGGATACAACTTCGAGGATGCGATTGTAATTTCTGAAAAAGTGGTTCGTGACGATATCTTTACTTCAATCCACGTAGACGATTACTCATTAGAGGTAAGAGATACTAAATTAGGTAATGAAGAGTTAACGAATGATATACCAAACGTTTCTGAAGAAGCTACTAAAGATTTAGATGAAAATGGTATGATTAGAATTGGTGCCGAGGTTAAACCTGGTGATATTCTTATCGGAAAAATCACTCCAAAAGGAGAATCAGATCCTACTCCGGAAGAAAAATTGCTTCGCGCAATCTTCGGGGATAAAGCAGGTGACGTAAAAGACGCTTCATTGAAAGCTTCTCCTTCTTTACATGGTGTAGTTTTAGATAAAAAATTATTTGCAAGAGCAGTAAAAGACAAACGTAAACGTACTCAAGATAAAGATGCTTTAGGAGCACTTGAAATGGAGTTTGAAGTGAAGTTTGTTGAGCTTAAAGATAGATTGATTGAGAAACTTTTCAATATCGTAAATGGAAAAACTTCTCAAGGTGTAATGAATGATTTGGGTGAAGAAGTTTTACCAAAAGGTAAAAAATATACTCAAAAAATGCTTTATGCTGTTGAAGATTTCGCTCACTTAAGTAAAGGTCAATGGGTTGCTGATGATGTAACTAATAAAATGGTTAATGATTTAATTCATAACTATAAAATTAAATTGAACGACTTACAAGGTTCTTTACGTAGAGAGAAATTCACAATTACGGTTGGTGATGAGTTGCCATCTGGAATCTTGAAATTAGCTAAAGTATATATTGCTAAAAAACGTAAACTGAAAGTTGGGGATAAAATGGCAGGACGTCACGGTAACAAAGGTATTGTTGCTCGTATCGTTCGTCATGAAGATATGCCTTTCCTTGAAGATGGAACACCAGTTGATATTGTGTTGAACCCACTTGGGGTACCTTCGCGTATGAACATTGGACAAATCTATGAAACAGTTTTAGGTTGGGCTGGTATGAATTTGGGTAGAAAATTTGCTACTCCAATTTTTGACGGAGCTTCTCTTGATCAAATCAACGAATTGACTGACGAAGCTGGAGTACCACGTTTTGGACATACACATCTTTATGATGGAGGTACTGGAGAACGTTTCCACCAAGCAGCAACTGTTGGAGTTATTTATATGTTGAAATTAGGACACATGGTTGATGATAAGATGCACGCACGTTCTATCGGTCCATACTCGTTGATTACACAACAACCACTTGGAGGTAAAGCTCAATTTGGAGGTCAGCGTTTTGGAGAGATGGAGGTTTGGGCACTTGAAGCTTATGGAGCATCAAGTACACTTCGTGAAATCTTAACTGTTAAGTCTGATGATGTTATAGGTAGAGCCAAAACTTACGAGGCAATCGTAAAAGGTGAGTCTATGCCAGAACCAGGATTACCAGAATCATTCAATGTATTAATGCATGAATTGAAAGGTCTTGGACTTGATCTTCGTTTAGAAGAATAAATAAAATTTTGTCACAGTAGAGATGTTGCACTGCAACGTCTCTATTTTGGCATTTAAAAGAGTTTTTAGGATTTAGACCCGTAACCCGTTCCGATTTTTTATACGCTATGGCCTATAATTAGCACTTCAAAAATTTGTTTGAAGTTTAGAGAAGTAATCCGAGGTAGAAATGTTGTAATGCAACGTTTAAAATCAATTTTTAATTGCAAATAAATCAATAGTAAAAACTATGATGAATAATAGAAATAATAATAAAGATAAGAATCCTGTAAAAAGGTTTGACAAAATTTCAATTGGATTGGCTTCGCCAGAATCAATATTGAAAGAGTCAAGAGGTGAGGTGTTAAAGCCAGAAACTATCAACTACAGAACTCACAAACCAGAGCGTGATGGTCTTTTCTGCGAAAGAATTTTTGGACCAGTTAAAGATTTTGAATGTGCTTGTGGTAAATACAAAAGAATACGTTACAAAGGAATCATCTGTGACCGTTGTGGTGTAGAAGTTACTGAGAAAAAAGTACGTAGAGATAGAGTAGGGCATATCAACCTTGTTGTGCCAATTGCTCACATTTGGTACTTCCGTTCTCTTCCTAATAAAATTGGTTATATCCTTGGTTTGCCATCTAAGAAATTAGATATGATTATCTACTACGAGAGATACGTAGTTATTCAGGCAGGTATTGCTAAAAATGCGGATGGTGAATCTATCCAAAGATTAGATTTCTTAACTGAAGAAGAATATTTGAATATTTTAGATACTCTTCCTGCAGACAATCAATATTTAGATGATTTTGATCCTAATAAATTTGTTGCCAAAATGGGAGCAGAGTGTATTATGGATTTATTGGCACGTATTGATCTTGACGAATTATCATATGACTTAAGACATAAAGCTAATAACGAAACATCAAAACAAAGAAAAACTGAAGCGTTAAAGAGACTACAAGTTGTAGAATCTTTCCGTGAGTCTACTTTGAACAGAGAAAATCGTCCTGAATGGATGATTATGAAAGTGATTCCGGTAATTCCACCAGAATTGCGTCCTCTTGTGCCTCTTGATGGAGGTCGTTTCGCAACTTCGGATTTGAATGATTTATACCGTCGTGTAATCATCCGTAACAACCGTTTGAAAAGATTAATCGAGATTAAAGCTCCTGAAGTAATCCTTCGTAACGAAAAACGTATGTTGCAAGAATCTGTAGATTCACTTTTCGATAATACTCGTAAAGCATCTGCAGTAAAAACAGAATCAAACAGACCTTTGAAATCATTATCTGATTCGTTAAAAGGTAAACAAGGACGTTTCCGTCAAAACTTACTTGGAAAACGTGTGGATTATTCTGCTCGTTCGGTAATTGTTGTTGGACCAGAATTGAAATTGTTTGAATGTGGTTTGCCAAAAGATATGGCAGCTGAATTATACAAACCTTTTGTTATCCGTAAATTGATAGAAAGAGGAATTGTAAAAACAGTAAAATCTGCTAAGAAAATAATTGACAAAAAAGAGCCAGTAGTTTGGGATATCCTTGAAAATGTAATTAAAGGACACCCAGTATTACTAAACCGTGCTCCTACTTTGCACAGATTAGGTATTCAAGCATTCCAACCAAAATTAATTGAAGGAAAAGCAATCCAATTGCACCCTTTAGTTTGTACTGCATTTAATGCGGATTTTGATGGGGATCAAATGGCGGTTCACTTACCATTAGGACCAGAGGCTATTTTGGAAGCACAATTGTTAATGTTGGCTTCTCATAATATCTTGAATCCTGCAAATGGTGCTCCGATTACTGTACCTTCTCAAGACATGGTACTTGGTCTTTATTATATGACCAAAGAGCGTTTGTCTACACCTGAGAAAACTATTTTAGGGCAAGGAATTACTTTCTATTCTGCTGAAGAGGTTAATATCGCTTTAAATGAAGGAAGATTAGAATTGAATGCTCAAGTGAAAATTAGAGCAAAAGATTTTAATGAAGAAGGTCAGTTAGTTTATAAAATTATTCAAACTACTGCTGGACGTGTATTATTTAATGAAGTAGTACCTGAAGCAGCTGGATATATCAATGACGTATTGACTAAGAAAAACCTTAGAGACATTATTGGGCACGTATTGAGTTCTACTAGTGTTCCTGAAACTGCGGCTTTCTTGGACAATATGAAAGATATGGGGTATAAATTCGCATTTAAAGGAGGATTATCATTCTCTCTTGGTGATATTAGAATCCCAGAACAAAAACCAAAATTAATTGCAGATGCTAGAGAGCAAGTTGAAGGTATTTCTGCAAACTATAACATGGGTCTTATTACCAATAACGAACGTTACAACCAAGTTATTGACGTATGGACTTCAGCAAATGCTCAATTAACAGAGTTAGCAATGAAAAACATTAGAGAAGACCAGCAAGGTTTCAACTCTGTGTATATGATGCTTGATTCTGGAGCGAGGGGTTCCAAAGAACAAATTCGTCAGTTAACTGGTATGCGTGGTTTGATGGCTAAGCCTAAAAAATCTACTGCTGGTGGTGGTGAAATTATTGAAAACCCAATTCTTTCTAACTTTAAGGAAGGTCTTTCGATCCTTGAGTACTTTATCTCTACTCACGGTGCTCGTAAAGGTCTTGCGGATACGGCTTTGAAAACAGCTGATGCTGGATACTTAACTAGAAGATTACATGATGTTTCTCAAGATGTTATTGTTAATATCGAGGATTGTGGTACTCTTAGAGGTATTGAAGTTTCTGCTTTGAAGAAAAATGAGGAAATTGTTGAATCATTAGGTGAAAGAATTTTAGGACGTGTTGCATTGCAAGATGTAATTAATCCTTTAACAAGTGAGATTTTAGTTCATGCTGGTACTCAAATCACTGAAGCATTAGTTAAAGGTATTGAAGCTTCTCCAGTGGAGAAAGTTGAAGTACGTTCACCACTTGTTTGTGAGGCGACTAAAGGTATTTGTGCTAAATGTTACGGTAGAAACTTAGCTACTGGTAAAATGACTCAAAGAGGTGAGGCAGTTGGTGTAATTGCAGCACAGTCTATTGGGGAGCCAGGTACACAGTTGACATTACGTACTTTCCACGTTGGAGGGGTTGCAGGAGGTATTTCTGAAGAATCTAGTATTGTAACTCGTTTTGCAGGTAAATTAGAAATTGAAGATTTAAAAACTGTAAAAGGAGAAGATGGAGAAGGAAATGCAGTTGATATTGTAGTTTCTCGTTCTACTGAATTGAAATTGATTGACGAAAAAACAGGAATTCTATTAAGTACAAACAACATTCCTTACGGTTCTAGCATCTTTGTAAATGATGGTGATTCTGTAGCTAAAGGAACTGTGATTTGTAAATGGGATCCATATAATGGAGTTATCGTTTCTGAGTTTACTGGTAAAATTGCTTATGAAGATTTAGAGCAAGGACAATCGTTCATGGTTGAAATTGATGAGCAAACTGGTTTCCAAGAAAAAGTAATTTCTGAATCAAGAAACAAAAAATTAATTCCAACTTTATTGGTTTACGGTAAAGAAGGTGAATTGATCCGTTCTTACAACTTACCAGTTGGAGCTCACTTGATGGTAGAAAACGGAGAGAAAATTAAAGCTGGTAAAGTTTTAGTTAAAATTCCTCGTCGTTCTTCTAAATCTGGGGATATTACAGGAGGTCTTCCTAGAATTACTGAGTTGTTAGAGGCTCGTAATCCTTCGAACCCAGCTGTAGTTTCTGAGATTGATGGTGTAGTTTCTTTTGGAAAAATCAAAAGAGGTAACCGTGAAATCGTTATTGAGTCTAAATTTGGTGATGTTAGAAAATACTTGGTTAAATTATCAAGTCAAATTTTAGTTCAAGAAAATGACTTCGTAAGAGCTGGTGTACCATTGTCAGATGGAGCTATTACTCCAGATGATATTTTGAGAATTCAAGGCCCTGCTGCTGTTCAACAGTACTTGGTTAATGAAATTCAAGAGGTATACCGTCTTCAAGGGGTGAAAATTAACGATAAGCACTTTGAGGTAGTGATACGTCAAATGATGCGTAAAGTTAGAGTTCAAGATCCAGGAGATACTTTGTTCTTAGAAGATCAATTGATTCATACTAAAGACTTTATTGTTGAAAACGATAAGTTATACGGAATGAAAGTGGTTGAAGATGCTGGAGATTCAAGTGTGTTGAAAGCTGGTCAAATCATTACACCACGTCAATTGCGTGATGAAAATTCATTATTGAAACGTACTGATAAAAATCTTGTTGCTGCACGTGATGTAATTACGGCTACTGCAACTCCAGTTTTACAAGGTATTACTAGAGCTTCTCTTCAAACTAAATCATTTATTTCTGCTGCTTCTTTCCAAGAAACAACAAAAGTATTAAACGAAGCTGCTGTTGCAGGTAAAGTTGATTTCTTAGAAGGATTAAAAGAAAATGTAATTGTTGGTCATAGAATCCCTGCTGGTACTGGTATGAGAGAATATGATAATGCAATTGTAGGATCTAGAGAAGACTATAATGATATGATGGCAAATAAAGAAGAGTATATTTATTAATTCTTTCCTCAATGTTCTCTCTCTGCGAAAGTAGAGAGAGAGTATTGAAAAAATTTAAATTTTATGAGCAATTCTAACCAACAACAAGAACAGATTAATATTGAATTGGATGAAAAAATAGCTGAAGGAATTTATTCCAATTTGGCTATAATTAATCATTCTTCATCTGAATTTGTATTAGATTTTGTTTGTATTATGCCTGGTGTTCCTAAGGCTAAAGTAAAATCAAGGATTGTTTTAACACCACAACACGCTAAAAGATTACTCAAAGCAATTGGTGAAAATGTTCATCGTTTTGAATTAGCGCATGGTGAAATAAAAGAGGGTGAACAACCTCCAATTCCATTAAATTTTGGTCCCGCAGGGCAAGCATAATTTTATATTTAAAGACTCCAGAAATGGAGTCTTTTTTTTTGCTGTTTTTTTTCTCTAATGTTATTATTTTGTTACGCGTCATATTGGTTTGTGTACTTAAACGACTTTATATGTACTTAAACGACTATTTTTTTTCTCACTTAACTATTCATTTACTTTCGCGCCCTGAATATGTAACATAACATATTGGAAAATAATTCGGATGAGCAAAATTTTTAATGCGTTTCAAAATAATAGAAGTTTTTTATTTATTGTGGTTTTGATTACTTTTTTTTCGAGTACTACAGTTTTTGGACAAAAGGAAAGTTTACAAATTTCAACTGAGGAGGTATTAACAAATCATAATAATATTGTGATTGAAAATCCGGTAAAAGTATCCAGTTCTGTTATAAATTCAAATGTGAATTTTATATTGTGGTTTATGGGAACGAAAGAAGATGTGGGACAAAGCTTTTCTAATGACGGTATGTATTCTAAGAAAAGTTTCATGACTTCGGGCAGAGAACCAAATCATTTGATGGTAAAAACGCTTTTGAAAAAAGCACTAAATATTAAATCTTGCTAGCAAGTATTTAAGGTTGAATTTAATTTGTATATATAAAAAACGCCAATTTTTTTAAATTGGCGTTTTTTTTGTTTTAGTTTTTTAACCTTTAATCAAACTCAGAGGTGAAAAATAATTTTACACTTTGATATTTATTTTGAGTCATTTGAATTGTAAAATCAGAATCAGCAAGGAATACTAATTGACCGTACTTGTCATGTGCTAAAAATTTCTGTTTAATACGCTTAAATTCTTTGAATTCTTCGTTTTTAGCATCATCAGGTTTTACCCAACAAGCTTTATGTACAGGGAAATTTTCATAAGTACATTTTGCACCATATTCATGTTCCAATCGGTATTGAATAACTTCGTATTGTAGTGCTCCAACTGTTCCAATTACTTTTCGATTATTCATTTCTAAGGTAAATAATTGGGCAACACCTTCATCCATCAACTGATCTACACCTTTGTCTAGCTGTTTGGCTTTCATTGGATCTGCATTATTGATATATCTAAAGTGTTCTGGAGAGAAACTTGGTATTCCTTTGAAACTCATGATTTCTCCTTCAGTTAAAGTATCACCAATTTTGAAATTTCCAGTATCATGCAATCCAACGATATCACCAGGATATGAAATGTCGACAATCTCTTTCTTTTCGGCAAAAAAGGCATTTGGACTTGAGAATTTCAAGTTCTTTTTCTGGCGAACATGGTAATAGGGTTTGTTTCTTTCAAATGTACCAGAAACGATTTTTATAAAAGCCAATCTATCTCTGTGTTTTGGATCCATATTAGCGTGAATTTTAAACACAAATCCAGACATTTTTTCTTCTTTTGGATCAACTAATCTGGTTTCTGAATCCTTTGGTCTTGGAGATGGTGCAATGCTTACAAAGCAATCTAATAATTCTCTAACTCCAAAATTATTTAAAGCGGATCCGAAAAATACAGGTTGCAATTTACCGTCCAAATAATCTTGACGATCAAATTTAGGATACACTTCGTCTATTAATTCTAATTCTTCGCGTAGACGATCTGCAGGTTTTTGACCGATTATTTTTTCTAATTCAGGATTTTGAACATCAGAGAAAGCGATTGTTTCTTCAATATTTTTGCGACTATCACCACTGAATAAGTTGATGTTTTGTTCCCAAAGATTGTAAATTCCTTGAAAATCATATCCCATTCCGATAGGAAAACTAAGGGGAGTAACTGTTAATCCCAGTTTTTGTTCCACTTCATCCATCAAGTCAAAAGCATCTTTACCTTCTCTATCTAATTTGTTGATAAAAACAATGATTGGGATTTTACGCATTCTACATACTGAAACTAATTTTTCAGTTTGCTCTTCGACTCCTTTAGCAACGTCAATTACAACAATTACACTATCAACAGCAGTTAAAGTTCTAAAAGTGTCTTCAGCAAAATCCTTATGTCCCGGAGTGTCGAGAATGTTTATCTTTTTCCCTTCATAATTAAAAGCTAAAACAGATGTGGATACTGAAATCCCTCTCTGACGCTCGATTTCCATGAAATCACTCGTGGCTCCTTTTTTTATTTTATTACTTTTTACAGCACCAGCTTCTTGAATTGCTCCTCCAAAAAGAAGTAATTTTTCTGTTAGTGTTGTTTTTCCAGCATCAGGATGTGAGATAATCCCAAACGTACGTCTTCTCTGTATTTCTTCTAAAAAACTCATATTTTTATTTCAATAGTTTGCAAAAGTACTATTTATAAATGCGATTAAAAAAAAATATGCTCATAACCTGAGTTCAATTGCAATTGTAGATGATAAAATTGGAGTGTTATTTTTGCTTTTAGCTTTAATTGAAGTCCTGTTTTTTGTCTTTGTTTTTATAAAAGTAATGATGAAGTAATAAACAAGGCTTCTATCTGCTTAAAAAATGGATAATTGGACTAAAATTGTAGTGTGGATGAATAGTTCTATAAGACTTTTAATGTTTTTTTGTGGGTAATTTATAGTTCTTTATAATGTTAACTAATTATTGTTAGTACAACTTAATAATTTTTTGTTAATAGTACTTGGGAAACTTGTTTAATGCATTCGAATTGTTATTTTTGTTGGTTATAAGTTCAGTTAAATGTAAGTATTTTGCTGATTTATTGCGTTTTAATTCTTTGGAGTTTTAATTCGATAGTTTATTTGTTTTAAAAGCTTGTTTTTAAATAGGATGCGTTTTTTGAAACAGACTTTTTGAAATAATAATAATATAAAAAATAAAAAATGCCTTTAAAAATTGCACAAATAAAATTCATGACTAATAAAGTTATGTTGCCTTTTTTTCTTTTGCTTTTTTCGTTAACTTTTGTAAATGCTCAAGAAATTATAAAAGATAGTGTTGTTACAGTTGCGAAGGAACCAGTTTCTTCTACTAAAAAGCTCAAAGTTGATGGTGTTGTTGCAACCGTTGGAGATTATATCATATTGGATTCAGATATTGATAAAGGATTTTTAGAAATTACAAGTCAAGGAGGATCTGCGAAAGATGTAACAAGATGTCAGGTTTTGGGGAAATTATTGGAGGATAAATTATATGCTCACCAAGCGGTGCAAGATAGTATTATAGTTAGTGATGCCGAAGTAAAAGGGATGATGGATGAAAGGCTGAATTATATGTTGCAACAAATTGGGACAATGGATAAATTGGTGAAATATTATCAAAAAGATTCAGAAGAAGAATTTAGAACCTATTTCTTTGATGTGTTAAAAGAGCAGAAACTTACAGGTGAAATGACTAAAAAGATTGTTGAGAAAGTCGAAATTACACCAGAAGAAGTTCGTGATTTCTTTAAAAAAATACCTGCTGCAGATTTACCTGTTTTTGGTGCCGAATTAGAAGTGGCTCAAATCGTTATAAAACCAAAAGTTACCGATGCAGATAAGCAAAAAGTCATTGATAAATTGAATGGTTTTAGAACAGAGTGTTTGGCGGGTTCGAGTTTTGCGACTAAGGCCGTTTTGTATTCTGAAGATCCTGGTTCGAGTAAAAATGGAGGTTATTATAAAATGACTCGAAAAACGCCTTTCGTAAAAGAGTTTAAAGATGTAGCTTTTAGTCTTGCTGAAGGTGAGATTTCAGAACCTTTTGAAACTACTTTTGGTTTTCATATTATTTATGTAGAGAAAATAAAAGGACAGGAAATTGAATTGAGACATATATTAATTTCGCCAGCAGTTACTCAGGAATCATTAAAAGAAGCTAAAGAAAAAATTACTTTAATTAGAAAAAAGATACTAGATAAGGAAATTACTTTTGCTGAGGCAGCTAGAACAATGTCGGATGAAAAAGAAACAAGGGCTAATGGTGGTGCTTTGGTGAATCCCAAAACTCAGGATACACATTTTGAACTAACGAATATGGATCCTTCTATCTATTCAATAGTTTCTAATTTGAAAGATAATGAGATTTCTTTGCCGTCTCTTGAAGATAAGGAGGGTAAGAAAGATTATAAAATAATGGTAGTGACAAATAGAATCGATTCGCATACTGCGGATTATGCTAAGGATTATATTAAAATTAAAGATTTGGCTTTGAAAGAAAAACAAATCAAAGCGATTGCAAAGTGGTTTGATGTTAAGATAAAGGATACTTATATAAAGATTGTTGATGAATATAAAGATTGTCCTTTTGCTAATAACTGGATTAAAAAATAATTTTCATTAAATAAATAAAAAGAGTTAGTTTTATGTTTTCATATTACTAACTCTTTTTTAATTAAAAAAAATATTAAAATGTCGGATGTAACAGCTATTCAAAATTTAGTTCAAAAACGTAATGAATTAAAGAAAGAAATATCTAAAATTATTGTAGGTCAAGAAGCTGTTGTCGATCAGATTTTACTTTGTATTTTTTCAGGAGGCCATGCTTTATTGGTGGGAGTTCCTGGGCTTGCAAAGACTTTATTGGTAAATACTTTGGCACAAGCTTTAGGGTTGGATTTTAAAAGAATTCAATTTACGCCTGATTTGATGCCTTCGGATATATTAGGGAGTGAAATATTAGATGAGAACAGGCAATTCAAATTTATAAAAGGGCCTATTTTTTCGAATATTATCTTAGCTGATGAAATCAATAGAACTCCTCCAAAAACACAAGCGGCATTATTAGAAGCGATGCAGGAACGTTCGGTTACAATTGCTGGAGTAAATCATAAATTGAGCTTACCTTATTTTGTATTAGCTACGCAGAATCCTATTGAGCAAGAAGGAACTTATCCTTTGCCTGAAGCGCAATTAGATCGATTTATGTTTGCTATAAAATTGGAGTATCCTTCATTTGAAGAAGAAGTTCAGGTTGTGAAACAAACAACCGCTGATTCAAATGTGACTATAAACGCATTATTTACAGCTCAGGAAATTATCGATTTTCAACATTTAATTCGCCGTATTCCGGTTGCTGACAATGTTGTTGAATATGCAGTAACATTGGTAAGTAAAACACGTCCTGATAATGCGCTTTCTAATGAATTTGTAAAAAACTATCTGGATTGGGGGGCAGGACCTAGAGCTTCACAGAATTTAATTTTGGCTGCAAAAGCACATGCTGCATTTTACGGGAAATTTTCCCCAGATATAGAAGATGTAAAAGCGGTTGCAGTTGGAATATTACGTCATAGAATCATTAAAAACTACAAGGCGGATGCTGAAGGAATTTCTGAGGAAATGATAATTGGAAAGCTTGTTTAAAAGAAAAAAATAAGAAATTATTGAAAAGTGTTATATTCTAATAGGAATCTAACACTTTTTGTTTTAACAATAGTTTTTATTTTTGTTAAAACAAAAAATCAAATTGCGAAATTTCTAAATTTATTAGATCAATTATGTTTATTTCTTATTTTAACGTAGTGAAATCTTTTATTTTGCAATAATATTTTTTAGAAATTGTACTTCTATTAAATTTCTTTAAATTCTCATCTTTAATTATTAAATTTGCAGGACAAAAAAAATCACTAACTTATTATGGCATTTGATTTTGAAATAATCAAGAAAATCTGCCTTTAACGCTGAAAAAAATCTATTATGAACATTTATAATGATTATCTTAAGGAAATCGAAGAACGTAAAGGTCAGGGGCTTCATCCTAAACCTATTGATGGCGCTGAATTGTTAAGCGAAATCATCGCACAAATTAAAGATTTAGATAACGCATATCGAGAAGATTCTCTTAAATTCTTTATTTATAATGTTGTACCAGGAACTACTCCTGCCGCTAATGTTAAAGCTAATTTTTTAAAAGAAATCGTTCTAGGTCAATCAGTAGTTGCTGAAATTACGCCTGCTTTTGCTTTAGAATTATTGTCACACATGAAAGGTGGGACTTCTATAAAAGTATTACTTGATTTAGCTTTAGGAAATGAGGCTGCTATTGCTAAGCAAGCTGCTGAAGTTTTGAAAACACAAGTTTATCTTTATGAGGCAGATACAGATCGTTTAGCTGAGGCTTTCAAAAACGGTAATGAAATTGCTAAGGATATCTTAGAGAGCTATGCTAAGGCTGAGTTCTTTACTAAATTACCTGAAATAGCAGAAGAAATTAAGGTAGTTACTTTTATTGCTGGTGAAGGAGATATTTCAACTGATTTACTTTCTCCAGGAAACCAAGCGCACTCTCGTTCAGATCGTGAATTGCATGGAAAATGTTTAATTTCTCCTGAAGCACAAGCTGAAATCAAAGCATTAGCTACAGCGAATCCTGATAAGAGCGTGATGTTAATCGCTGAAAAAGGTACTATGGGTGTTGGTTCTTCAAGAATGTCAGGTGTAAACAACGTGGCGCTTTGGAGTGGTAAACAAGCAAGTCCATATGTTCCATTTATTAATATTGCTCCAATCGTTGCAGGAACAAATGGGATTTCTCCAATTTTCTTGACAACTGTTGATGTTACTGGTGGTATTGGTTTAGACCTTAAAAACTGGGTAAAAAAATTAGATGCAGATGGTAACCCTGTTCGTAATGAAAGTGGTGATCCTATTCTAGAAGAAGTTTATTCTGTTGCTACTGGAACTGTTCTTACAATCAACACAAAAACAAAAAAACTTTACAACGGGGATAAAGAATTAATTGATATTTCTAAGGCATTTACACCTCAGAAAATTGAATTTATAAAAGCTGGTGGATCTTACGCTATTGTGTTTGGAAAAAAATTACAAACATTTGCTTCAAAGACACTTGGTATTGCTATTGTACCTGTATATGCTCCGTCAAAAGAGGTTTCTATTGAAGGACAAGGTCTTACAGCTGTAGAAAAAATATTTAATAAAAACGCAGTTGGAACAACTCCAGGTAAAATTTTACACGCTGGATCAGATGTTCGTGTTACCGTAAATATTGTTGGTTCGCAAGATACAACTGGTTTGATGACTTCTCAGGAATTAGAGTCTATGGCTGCTACTGTGATTTCTCCAATTGTTGATGGTGCTTACCAATCAGGTTGTCACACTGCTTCAGTTTGGGATAATAAGTCTAAAGCAAATATTCCGAGATTGATGAAATTTATGAACGACTTCGGATTGATCACAGCTCGTGACCCGAAAGGCGTTTATCATTCAATGACGGATGTAATTCACAAAGTACTTAATGATATTACTGTAAATGAGTGGGCTATCATCATCGGTGGTGACTCTCATACAAGAATGTCTAAAGGTGTTGCTTTTGGTGCTGACTCAGGAACTGTTGCTCTTGCATTAGCTACTGGTGAAGCTTCAATGCCAATCCCGGAATCTGTGAAAGTAACTTTCAAAGGAGACATGAAAGGATATATGGATTTCCGTGATGTGGTTCATGCTACACAAGCTCAAATGCTTAAAACATTTGGTGGAGAGAATGTATTCCAAGGAAGAATTATTGAGGTTCATTTAGGAACTCTTAATGCGGATCAAGCGTTTACGTTTACGGACTGGACTGCAGAAATGAAAGCAAAAGCTTCTATCTGTATTTCTGAAGATTATACTTTGATCGAATCTCTTGAGATGGCGAAAGGTAGAATTCAGATCATGATCGACAAAGGAATGGATAACAAAAATGAAGTTCTTAAAGGATTGATTGCTATTGCTGATAAGAGAATCGCTGAGATTATTTCAGGTGAAAAACCAGCTTTAAGACCAGATGCAAACGCTAAGTATTATGCAGAAGTTGTTGTAGATCTTGATGTGATTGCTGAGCCAATGATTGCAGATCCAGATGTTAATAATGCTGATGTTTCTAAAAGATATACTCACGATACAATCAGACCTTTATCTTTCTATGGTGGGGTTAAACAAGTAGATCTTGGATTTATCGGATCTTGTATGGTTCACAAGGGAGATATGAAAATTCTAGCTCACATGCTTAAGAATATTGATGAGCAAGAAGGTAAAGTAGAGTTTAAAGCACCACTAGTTGTTGCTCCTCCTACTTATAATATTGTTGATGAATTAAAAGCAGAAGGTGACTGGGAAATTTTACAAAAATACTCTGGTTTCGAATTTGATGATAACGTTCCTAAAGCTGCAGCACGTACTTCATATGAAAACATGTTGTATTTAGAGCGTCCAGGTTGTAATCTTTGTATGGGTAACCAAGAAAAAGCTGCCAAAGGAGATACAGTAATGGCAACATCTACTCGTCTTTTCCAAGGAAGAGTTGTTGAAGATACTGATGGTAAAAAAGGAGAATCATTACTTTCTTCTACACCAGTTGTGGTATTATCTACAATCCTTGGTAGAACTCCAACAATAGAAGAATATAAAACTGCAGTAGAAGGAATCAACTTAACTAAGTTTGCGCCTTCTCATAAGTTATTAGTTAAATAATTCACATAATTAGTTAATTATAGTTTAAAAGCCTGAGTCTTATGATTCAGGCTTTTTTTTATACTCTATTTTTTTGTATCTTGTAGTGTTTAAATTATTAATGACAAAAAACCTAAAACATTATGGCTTTTGATATTGAAATGATTAAAAAAGTGTATGACAACATGAAAACTCGTGTTGATGCAGCACGTGAAATAGTTGGTCGTCCGCTTACTTTAACGGAGAAAATTTTATACAGCCATCTTTGGGATGGAACTGCTAAGCAAGCTTACGGAAGAGGAGTTGATTATGTTGATTTTGCTCCGGACAGAGTTGCTTGCCAAGATGCAACGGCTCAAATGGCTTTGTTGCAATTTATGCATGCTGGAAAGAAAACAGTTGCGGTTCCAACTACCGTTCATTGTGATCACCTAATTTTAGCTAAAAACGGTGCTGAATCAGATTTAGCAGTTGCTAATAAACAGTCAAAAGAAGTTTTTGATTTCCTTTCTTCTGTATCTGATAAATATGGAATTGGTTTCTGGAAACCGGGATCAGGAATTATTCACCAAATCGTTTTAGAGAACTATGCTTTCCCCGGTGGAATGATGATCGGTACCGATTCACATACTGTAAATGCAGGCGGGTTGGGAATGTTAGCTATCGGTGTTGGTGGTGCTGATGCTGTGGACGTAATGTCTGGAATGTCTTGGGAATTGAAATTCCCTAAATTAATAGGAGTAAAACTGACTGGAAAATTATCGGGTTGGACTGCTCCAAAAGATGTTATCCTAAAAGTAGCCGATATACTTACCGTAAAAGGCGGAACTGGCGCTATTGTAGAATATTTCGGCGAAGGTGCTACTTCAATGTCTTGCACAGGAAAAGGAACTATCTGTAATATGGGTGCCGAAATTGGCGCTACAACATCTACATTTGGTTATGATGATTCTATGCGCAGGTATTTAACGGCTACAGATCGTCAGGATGTAGTGGATGCCGCCGATAAAGTAGCTTCTTACTTGACTGCAGATCCAGAAGTATATGCAGATCCAGAAAAATATTTTGACCAGCTCATCGAAATCAACTTATCAGAATTAGAGCCGCATATCAACGGGCCTTTCACGCCAGACCGCGGAACTCCGGTTTCAAAAATGAAAGCAGAAGCTGCCGCAAATGGATGGCCAATTAAAATAGAATGGGGATTAATCGGTTCTTGCACTAACTCTTCTTATGAAGATATGGCGCGTGCCGCTTCAATTGTAAACCAAGCAGTAGAACACGGAATTACCCCAAAAGCAGAATTCGGAATCAATCCAGGATCGGAACAAATCCGTTACACTATCGAAAGAGATGGAATCATCGCTACTTTTGAAAAAATGGGAACTAAAGTGTTTACCAATGCCTGCGGACCATGTATTGGGCAATGGGATAGAGCAGGTGCAGATAAAGAAGAGAAAAACACTATCGTACATTCTTTCAACCGTAACTTCTCTAAGCGAGCAGACGGGAACCCAAATACGCACGCTTTCGTAACTTCTCCGGAAATGGTGGCCGCATTGGCTATTTCAGGAAGATTGGATTTTAATCCATTGACTGATACTTTAATTAATGATAATGGTGAAGCGGTAAAATTAACTACTCCATTTGGTGACGAATTGCCAAAAAGAGGTTTTGCTGTTGAAGACGCAGGTTTTCAAGCGCCGGCCGAAGACGGATCAAACGTTAAGATTGTAGTAAGCGAAACTTCAGACCGTTTGCAGTTGTTAGCGCCTTTCGAACCTTGGGATGGAAAAAATATTACGGGGGCTAAATTATTGATTAAAGCTTTCGGAAAATGTACTACAGACCACATCTCTATGGCTGGACCTTGGCTACGCTACCGTGGACATTTGGATAATATTTCAAATAATATGTTGATTGGTGCAATCAATGCATTCAATCAAAAAGCAAATTCTGTTAAAAACCAATTGACAGGCGAGTTTGATGCAGTTCCTGGTGTAGCGCGTGCCTACAAAGCGGCTGGTATACCTTCAGTAGTTATTGGAGATCACAATTATGGTGAAGGATCTTCTCGCGAGCATGCCGCTATGGAGCCGCGCTTCTTAGGTGTAAAAGCAGTGTTAGTTAAATCATTTGCCCGTATCCACGAAACAAATCTTAAAAAACAAGGATTGTTAGGATTGACATTTGCCAATGAAGTTGATTATGACAAAATCCAAGAAGATGACACTATCAACTTTACAGATTTAGTTGATTTTGCTCCAGGAAAACCATTAAGTATAGAATTCGTTCACGCTGATGGAAGCAAAGATATCATCTTGGCCAACCATACTTATAATGCGAGTCAAATTGGTTGGTTCGTTGCTGGTTCTGCATTGAACTTGATTGCAGCTGAAGCTAATGCATAAGCTTTTAAAAATTTATATATCAAACTCTCAAGGTAACTTGGGAGTTTTTTGTTTAGACATATTTGCCATAATAATCGGGAGCTAATCCTGCTGTCATTTCAAGCTTGTTCGTATCCTTGTTTTTTTCTAACATATAAAAGGAGCTTCCGTTGGTCGCTCTTTTATATCAAGAAAAAATACAAGTCTACTTTACAAGGCTTTTTATTCCCATCAGGGCTAGGATATTCAGTATTCATGAAATCATATTTGAATTAATGTTGTTGGAAAGTGAGTATGCTGTTATTGTTAAAAACCTGAAAAACAATAATATTACTTTTAATGAAAATGTAATTATAACTTTTTTTGAAAATTTAGTAATGCTTTAACTTTCGAATTTACTTAAAAACTTATATTTGTAATTCTTGAAAAAAATATGGTTTTTTGAAGAAAAAATATAATAAAAATAATAATTCATCCATTAATACGTTAGTATTGTTAATATTAGGATGAAAATAAAAAAAGAATGAGATATTTTAGAGTTATTGTTTTGACATTTTTATTGTGTAGTATTAGTGTTTTTTCGCAAGATAATACAACCAAACACAGTATAGTAAAAGGAGAAACAATTTCTAGTATTGCTCAAAAATACAATGTTTCGATAGAGGCTATTTATAAGCTGAATCCTAATGCTAAAAAAACTTTACATCTCAATCAGGTTTTATTAATTCCTAATTCTGAATCAAAAAAAGAAAATATTTCCGAAAGTTTAGTGTCAGAACAAACAATCGAAGTTAATCACGAAGTGTCACCTAAGGAAACGCTGTACGGAATTACAAAACAATTCAAAACTACTACAGAGTTACTTTATAAAGCGAATCCAAAACTGGAATCAGAAGGCTTGAAAATAGGTCAAACGATTATTATTCCATCAGGATTAACCAAAAAGGAAATCGCCACTTTATCAAATGCTAAGCCACAAGAAACTGTAGAAGCACCCAAACAAGTAACGCATGAAGTAAAGGCTAAAGAATCTTTGTATGCTATTGCCAAACTATATGGGGTTACTTTAAAAGAATTGCAAAATGCGAATCCAAATATTGGAAAAAAAGGCTTGAGTGTTGGACAGCTAATCACAATTCCTAGTAATGGAAAATTAATAGTCAGTGAAGCTGTTGCAGGTAGCGAAAATTCAAATTCAAATGCAAATACAGTTACAGCTGCTGAAACTAAATCAGTAGTTAATGAAGAAGTTTTGAAAAAGAAGGAAACTCCAGTTGCTGAAAACAAATCGGTTGTTCCAGTTGTTACTGAAAATTCAACAAAAGAAATTAAAGCAGATTCTGAAAATCAAACTTCCGAAATTACCCATTTGGTTTTACCTAAAGAAACAAAATATGGAATTGCCAAAAAATATGGCATCACTGTAGCTTTTTTAGAAAAACTAAACCCTTCTATTCAAAACAAATTAGAGGTTGGTACAAAATTGATTATTCAAGTTCCGGGTACTTCTAATACCTCTACTGAAAATCCGGTAAAGAAAGAAGAAGTTGTAGTAGCCGAAGCTGAAAAAAAGCAAGATAGTATAACAACACAGTTTCCAATTGCGAGCCAAGATTTGATTGATAGATTGATCCGTGAAGCTTCAGATAAAATTGGAACTAGATATAGATCCGGAGGAATTACAACTGCTGGGTTTGATTGTTCAGGTTTAATGTATTCTACTTTTGGTGCATTTGATATAAAATTACCAAGGTCATCAATTGAACAATCTTCAATAGGAGAAAAAATTGATAATGAAAATGCTCAAAAAGGTGATTTGATTTTTTTTAGAACAAATGGCAGAAGCCGAATCAATCATGTAGGAATGGTTATCGAAGTAGGAGAGGATGAAATAAAATTTATTCATTCATCAACACATTCCGGAGTGATTATTTCATCTACAAAAGAGGCGTATTATCATCGCAACTTTGCACAAGTTAATCGTGTTTTGAAATAATTCGATAATAGAATTGTTTTGAAATTTCTCAATCTATATACAAATCTGTATCGCTGTCATTAGTTAATAGAAGTTTAAATACTATTTGAGTTTGGGAATTTTAAAGTAAACGTACTTCCAATATTGTTTTTTGAAGAAACCTCAATAGTGCCATTAATGTTTTCGACTGCTTCTTTTACAATATACAGCCCTAATCCTGATCCTTTATTTTTGTTAGTTCCAAAGTACATTTCAAAAATATGCTCTATGAATTCATCTTTAATTCCAATTCCATTATCGGATATTTCAATTTTATAAAAGCCATCTGTACTATATGTTTTAATAGAAATAAACATTTCTTCTTTGCTAGGATCGGCATACTTTATTGCATTAGATAATAAATTAGAAATAATAATTTTTAGGCGCAAACCATCACTTTGAATTTCATCGACTAAAATTTCTTTTGTGATTGTGATTCGGTTGGCGTTTTCCAGATGCTTTAATTGGGATATTGCTTCGTCAAATAATTCTTTGAGACTTACGGGATCTATGATTATTTCTTTTCTTTTATTTTTAGAATAATCTATAATATCTCTAAGAAATTGATCCTGTCTAACAAGACTTTGGCTCATTAAGGCTAAATATTCTCTAATTTGAGTTACATCATTTTCTGATTGAGTGATTTCAATAAGACCTCTTAATGAAGTTATCGGGGATCTTAAATCATGCGATGCACTATAAACAAAACGGTCAAGTTCGTGGTTTGCTAATAATAAATCTTCGTTTTTAATTTCAATTTCTTTTTTAGAAGCAATTAATCTTTTAACCATTATAGAATAATAAAGGCAGACACTTAAGACAATAATCATAATTAAAAAGATATTAATAATGACAAGTGTGCCTTTTATTTTGCGAGTTCCTTCGCCCAATGTAGTCGAAAAGTTACGTTCGTTAAGAGTAAGTTTGTCGCTGATAATACTAATTTCCTGAAGAAATTGTCGCTGATTCGCTAACGTTAATTGGTTGTTTTTTATTTTAAAATTTATTTGTTTTCCTATTAGGGATAGCTTAGAAACTAATGTATCACCTACTCCCCATTCGTGTATAGCTTTTGCAAAATAAGAGACGTTTTTGAAATTAAGAAATAACCAAATCATATCATCCACATCTTCCTTATGATTTCTGCCTGTAATAAATGCTTTGCGAAGAATTTCATTGACCTCTGCTTTTAAAAGCATTTTTCTAACTGTAGCATCTGCTTGTGGGACTTTTATTTCTTCTTCATACAATCTCCATTGCGTTGGATTTTTAGTATATAAATAAGTCATAAGATGTCGGGTTGCATCTTTTTGACCTTTTGAATAATGTGATTCACCATTTACATACGATCTATTTGCAGATGAAATTTTGAGGGTAAAAATATTGATACAAATTAGTAAGGCACAAGAAACTAATACAATTAGCAGTAAAATAAATACATTGGAAAAATGTAAATTTTTTAAATTTTTGATCTTCGACATTTATTTAATTTGTAGGTTAATGATTTGACTCCTTTGTTTAATAAGCATTTGTCATCATTATTGGTACTGTAACAAATTTAGGATTGATTGCTTTTTACAAAATAATCGATTGTTAATGGGGACCTATAATTTAAATGTCTTTTAAAAAGCACTATTCAAATTTATAAAAAAAAGGCAGAGTTTTATAAAATGTAAATGATTTCTAAGCAATTTCATTTGATAGAAATATAAGTGTTTGATTTTCTGTTAATTTGTTATAAATCGGTATGGTGTTAAGGTTGTTGAATTTCTATAAATAAATAAACAATTGGGAAATTTTATAAGAAATCATTAATGCAATTGTGTATTTTGTCGAATTTTAAAAAAAAAGTATACCTTTAGCCAACCAAAAAAATAACCTCAAAATAATGGAAAATAACAACCCAGGAGAATTTAAAAGAGAACTCGGATTACTAGACGGAACCATGCTTGTAGTGGGATCTATGATTGGTTCTGGAATATTTATTGTAAGCTCGGATATGGTGCGCCAATTGGGTTCTGCCGGCTGGTTGATTGCGATGTGGGTACTTACCGGATTTATTACTGTGATTGCCGCCGTGAGTTATGGTGAGTTGAGCTCGATGTTTCCTAAAGCAGGCGGACAATATGTTTACATAAAAGAAGCTTACGGAAAATTGATTGGTTTTTTATACGGTTGGAGCTTTTTTGCCGTAATACAAACTGGTACAATTGCTGCGGTGGGTGTAGCTTTCTCTAAATTTGCGGCCTATTTATATCCCGTTGTGAGCGAAAAAAATATTATTTATGAACTGGGCGATTTTAAAGTTAGTGCAGCCCAAATAGTTTCGATAATCACCATTATTTTATTGAGTTATATTAATAGTCGTGGTGTAAAGAATAGCAAGATTTTACAAACGGTCTTGACGGTTATTAAAATTGCGTCGATTTTTGGATTGATTGTTTTCGGGTTCGTGGCTGCCAAATCTGATGTTTGGGATGCCAACTGGGCAAATGCTTGGACTTCTCAATCATTGAATGTTGAAACGGGTTCTTGGCTACCGATTAGTGGAGTAGCTTTAATTTCGGCAATGTCTGCGGCATTGGTGGGTTCGTTGTTTTCGAGCGTAGCTTGGGAAGGTGTAACTTTTATTGCTGGCGAAATCAAAAATCCAAAACGTAATGTAGGATTGAGTTTGTTTTTGGGAACTTTGATTGTAAGTTGTATTTATATTTTGACCAATGTGATGTATTTGGCGGTAGTTCCTTTGCAGGATATTGCTACAGCAGAATCGGATAGAGTGGCTGTTGTGGCATCACAAAATATTTTTGGAAATATTGGAACAGTAATTATCGCCTTGATGATTATGATTTCTACTTTTGCCTGCAATAATGGTTTGATTATGTCTGGGGCAAGGGTTTATTATACGATGGCACAAGATGGTTTGTTCTTTAAAAAAGCTTCTCATTTGAATAAGGCAAGTGTACCGGCTTGGGCATTGTGGGCTCAGTGTTTTTGGACCTCGGCTTTATGTTTGACTGGAAAATATGGTGATTTGTTAGATTTTGTTGTAATTATAGTTTTGATATTTTATATCCTTACTATTTACGGAATTTTTATTCTTCGTAAGAAAATGCCAGATGCCGAAAGACCGTATAAGGCTTTTGGTTATCCTTTTTTGCCAGCACTTTATATTCTTATTGCCATTGCTATTGGTGTTGCTCTTTTATACACAAAACCAAGTACTTGTGGCTGGGGTGTTTTTATAATGTTGATTGGAATTCCGATTTATTATTTGACGAAACCAAAAGAGTAAGTTCTCAGTGTTCAGTTTTTAGTGAGCAGTTGTAAAAGAATTAAGTAAAAATCCGTCTCGATTCACGAGGCGGATTTTTTTGTAGAAAGAATTCCTATGATATAGATACGAGCTCCTATGGTTTTGATAGGAGCTCGTATTGTTTTGATAGGATCTCCTATGGTTTTGGTAGGAGGTCATATGTTTTTGATAGGATCTCCTATGATTTTGGTAGGAGGTCCTATGACTTTAATAGGAGCTCCTATAGTTTAGGTAGGTTCTCTTATGATTTTAATAGGAGCTCGTATTCTTTTGATAGGTTCTCCTATCATTTTTAAAACAGAAAACCCGTTTTGAGAACAAAACGGGTTTTTCTAGTGTAGTAAGCACTTATATAATATTAGGAAACAGTGTTTTCTAATATTAGGTCTTCATTAAAGGGTAGATTCCAAGCTTCGGCTACACCCTTGTAAAGGATTTTTCCGTTAGCAATATTTAATCCTTTATTTAATTCTTGGTTTTCAGCACAAGCCTTTTTCCATCCTTTGTTAGCTAATTGTACTGCATAAGGTAAAGTTGCATTGGTAAGTGCTAGTGTTGATGTATATGGAACTGCTCCTGGCATATTAGCCACACAGTAATGTACAATGTCATCTATGATGAAAGTTGGGTTTTCGTGAGTGGTTGGGGTACAAGTTTCGATACAGCCTCCTTGGTCAACTGCTACGTCAACAAGTACTGAACCAGGACGCATTAATTTTAGCATATCACGAGTAATTAAGTGAGGTGCTTTTGCTCCTGGGATTAATACTGCGCCAACTACCAAATCAGCATCTACTATTGCTTTTTTGATGTTGTAATTGTTAGACATGATAGTGTTTACATTGGCTGGCATAATATCATCCAATTGACGTAAACGTGGTAAACTCACATCCATGATAGTTACCTGAGCTCCTAAACCTGCAGCCATTTTTGCAGCTTGAGTACCTACGATTCCACCGCCAAGTACTACTACTTTTGCAGGAGGAACACCTGGAACACCACCTAGAAGAATTCCTCTTCCTTTTAATGGTTTTTCTAAATATTTAGCACCTTCTTGAATTGACATACGACCTGCTACTTCAGACATTGGAACTAATAATGGTAAGCTACGGTCTGTTTTTTCAACAGTTTCGTATGCCAAACATACTGCTTGACGCTCAATCATAGCATGAGTTAATGGTTCTGATGATGCAAAGTGAAAGTATGTGAAAAGTAATTGATCTTTTTTGATAAGAGGATATTCTGAAGCGATTGGCTCTTTTACTTTGATAATCATATCTGCAATACTATATACTTCTTCAATAGTTGCTAAGATTATAGCACCTGCTTCAGTATATTCTGCATCAGGAAAACCACTTCCTTCGCCGGCGGTTTTCTGTACATAAATAGTATGACCGTTATTTTTCATTTCAGCAACACCTGCTGGAGTTAGAGCAACACGATTTTCGTTATTCTTGATTTCTTTTGGTATACCGATTATCATAACTATAGTATTTAAAGGTTGATATAATATCTGATACAAATTTAACAGATAAAGAAAATTTTCATTCATTGTAAATTAAAATAAGAAAATTTTATTTTTAATTAGTAATTTAGTATAAAATTATTCTTTATTTGGTTTGGTTTTTGTTTCCAAAAAGAAAATTAATCGGATTGTTTTGTTATTTTTTAATTGTTTTAACTCCATTTTTGTTATGATTTTAGATGAAATTGACAAGAAAATATTACGCCTTCTGCAAGAAGATGCTCATTTGACTTTAAAAGATATTTCGAATAGTATCAATCTCTCGCTAACCCCTGTTCATGATCGGGTAAAACGTCTTGAAAAAGAAGGTATTATTGAGCGGTATGTTTCTATTTTGAATAAGAAAAAGCTTGGTAAGAACCTTACAGTTTATTGTCAGGTGACTTTAGTGAAGCAAACTTTTGATATTTCAGATAGTTTTAATCAAGCTATTTTGAATTTGCCCGAAGTTGTAGAATGTAATTTTGTATCGGGAAACTTTGATTACATGCTTAAAATCGTACTTCAGGATATGGAAAGTTATCATCATTTTCATCAAAAGAAATTATCGGTTTTGCCCGAAGTATCTTTGATTAATAGTTTTTTTATTATCTCGGAAGTGAAGAGTACAACGGTTTTGCCGATTTAAAAAAGTAAATTGAAAAAAGATTTATGCAAATCTTCTAAGGTGTGGTTTTTCCTCTGTAGTTAAAATTATAGCAAAAAAAAATCGGAATTATTAGTTCCGATTTTATAGAAATTATTTTTTCTTTGATTTCTTCTTTTTAGCAGCAGCAACAGCTTTTTTCTTAGCCTTTTTTTCTTTTAGTTTCTTTTTGGCTTTTTCTTTTTTAGCTTTCTCTTTTTTCTTTTTTCTAGCTTTTTTTTCTTTCTCTTTTTGCTTGTCTTTTGCTTTTTTCGCTTTTTCTTTCTCTTTGATTTTTTCGCTCATTTTCTTTAATTTTTTAATGTTCTTTTTATCTAACTTTTTTGTTTTCTCTTCAGATGAGTTTTCTGTAGTATCAAGTGTAACTTCTACTGTATTTGTTTCGGTAGTACTCGGTATTTCGCTTTCTACTCCTTTTGTGTCAGCAGTAATAATAGCAGGAACTATTTCGGTCACAATTTTAGGTTTTCGTACGGTAGGAGCTTTTTTTATAACTGGTTTTGATACATCAGTGGTTGTTGGTTCGTTTTCTAAAATAATAGAATCGGGTTGTTTATTTTCTTCCATTTTAAAATTGTGATTGATTAGTTGTTTTTAACATTAACTGAATGTTAAGCAAATGTAAAGTATTAAAACAGTAGAGCAATGTTAAGTTTTTAACGAAACTAAAAACTTAACATTGGAAATGAATAATTTAAAGATGTTTCTTAAATCGAAAAAACCGACAAGTTCACAAGAACGAGTCGGTTTTAATACATACAGGCTGGAGGGAATTTTATTTCTAAATAACTAAAACTAAAATTAAAACTAAAAAAATATTTTCCAACCTGTAAAAGATTTGGCTAGTAATATGTAAAGCGCCTTACTTTGGCAATGTATTTTGCAAGTCGAATGACTTGGTGACTGTAGCCATATTCGTTGTCGTACCAAATATATAATACAATATTTTTCCCGTCTTTAGAAACGATAGTCGCGTTGCTGTCATATATAGAAGGTGCTGAGGTTCCAACTATATCAGATGAAACCAGTTCGTTATTTAATGAATATTTAATTTGCTCTACTAATTCGCCTTCCAAAGCGTATTTTTTAATGATGTCGTTGATAGCTTCTACCGAAGTTTCCGTTTTTACTTCAAGATTCAGTACAACTAATGAACCATTTGGAACAGGAACACGGATAGCATTTGAAGTTAATTTTCCTTCCAATGAGGGTAATGCTTTGGCTACTGCTGTTCCGGCACCCGTTTCGGTGATGACCATGTTGAGAGCTGCTGCTCTGCCACGACGGTATTTTTTGTGCATGTTATCGACCAAATTTTGGTCATTAGTATACGCATGAATAGTTTCTAAATGTCCTTTTACAACGCCCAAAGTATCTTCAATCGCTTTTAGGATTGGAGTAATAGCATTGGTGGTGCAAGAAGCAGCGGAGAAAATGTCGGTTTCGTCTGGATTGTATTCGTTTTGGTTCACTCCATGAACGATATTTGGAACTCCTTTTCCTGGAGCAGTAAGCAAAACTTTAGCAACACCTTTTGAAACTAAATGACGGCTCAAAGCTTCTTTGGTGGTAAAAGCACCTGTGTTATCAATTACGAGGGCTTTGTTTATCCCGAAGTTAGTATAATCAATTTCTTCAGGAGTATTGGCAGTAATGATATGAACAGTAGTGCCATTGATGATTAATGCATTGTTGTCAACATCGGCAACAACTGATCCTTGAAAATCTCCGTGAATGGAATCGTAGCGCAGTAAAGAAGCTCTTTTCTCTAAACTTACTGCATCATTTTTGTCTCTTGTGACAATGGCTCTCAATCGCATTTGATCTCCTTTGCCAGTTTTAGACATTAGCTCTCTTGCCAATAAACGTCCGATTCGGCCGAACCCATAAAGAACAACATCTTTTGGTTTAATTTCTTTCGATGATTTGGCTTTTTTTAATTTCTCTAAAACAAAATGCCTTACATCTGGGTGTTTTTCATCTTCCAAGCGGTATTCATACGTTAGTTTACCAATGTCTAATTTGGATGGTGGCAAATCTAAAGTAAGAATAACATTGGCAATTTCTACAGAATCAGAAACTGAAATGGGTTTTTCAACAAATTTTGCTGCGTATTCATGTAAGTTGATGACCTCGCTTACATTTCGATCTATTAATTGATTTCGGAACAAAACCAATTCGATGGATTTGTCATACCATAAATCGCTAATTATTTTTATTAATTCGACACCTGAGCGTCTTCTGTCGGCTTGTAACGAAACCTCTTTTTCGTATAAATCCATTTTCGTCATGCTGAAATTTGTAATGTTAGGTAAAATTTTTAATAACAAAAAATACAATATTTGTTACGTATTTTTAAAAATCAACGCAAAATTACTTATTTCAATCGATTTCGTAACTTTTTTTAACTTTTTTTTGAAATAAAAAAAGCCAGCTTACATTTTGTAAACTGGCTTTAGATTTAGTGTTTTAACTTTTTAGATAATGATTCGCATCACTTCTCCGTTTTTATTAATCATTTCAATACGGATACTTTGTTTTTCATCTTTATTATTCAAAATTTTAGAAATGGTTTCAATATTGGTAGCTTTCACATTATCAATACTCAAAATGATATTTCCAACTAATTCATTGGTGTATTGCGCTAAGTTTTCGTTGGTAATAGATTTAATTTTAACGCCATAATCCAATTTGAATTTCTTTTTGTCGGCAACATCAATATTTTCCAGTTCGATTCCTTTAAATTCTGTAGCGAAAGATTCGTTTTTACTCAATATAACTGGTACAATAATATTTTTGCCTTCTCTAATAATGGTTACTTGTATCTTGTCATTTGGTCTTTTTGTGTTTACATAACCTGAAAGATCCGCAAAAGTAGCAATATCCTGATTGTCTAATTTGATGATAATGTCACCTTTTTGCAGTTTTGCTCTTTCGGCACCAGAGTTTTTAGCTACTTTGTTAATGTAAAAACCTTGAGTTTGCATAATGCCCAATTCTTTGGATGCAGTTCCGTTTAGTTCACCACCTTCAACTCCTAGAATTCCTCTTTGTACATTGCCAAACTCCATGATGTCCTCAATTATTTTTCGGGCGTTATTTGAAGGTATTGCAAAAGAGTATCCTACATATGAGCCTGTCATTGACGAAATCATAGTATTGATTCCGATTAATTCTCCACGAGTATTTACCAATGCGCCTCCGCTATTTCCTGGATTTACGGCTGCATCTGTTTGTATGAAAGATTGTATGCCTCGCGTATCCAGATTTCTGGCTTTTGCCGAAACAATTCCTGCAGTTACTGTTGAAGTTAAATTGTACGGATTTCCAACTGCCAATACCCATTCTCCCACTTTAACCGAATCAGAATTGGCAAATGTGGAATACGGCAGTTTTTCATCGGCATCAATTTTTAGCAAAGCAATATCCATTTTAGAATCGGTCCCGATGAGTTTTGCTTTGTATGTTTTTTTGTTATTCAATGTGATTTCAATATCCGATGCGTCTTTCACAACGTGATTGTTCGTAACGATATAACCATCTTCCGAAATAATAACGCCCGAACCAGTTCCAACTTGCTCTTGCTGTTGCTGTCCGCCATAACCGTAAAAATATTCCATTATAGGATTAGAAATTGTTCTTACCGAAACGTTTTTTACGTGTACAACCGTATGAATGGTTTTGTCTGCCGCAGTTGTAAAGTCCACATTTTCGGCACCTAAACTCGTTTGCCTTGCGTAAGACTCAGGAGCAAGTGTTGTAATTCCATTTTTGTTTGAAGAAAAGTAACCATTGTTGTCAAATAATAATTTGTATGCGCCAAGGGTTGTTGCGCCACTTAACAAGGATACCAAGAATAATTTTGAAATTTGTTTCATTTTGCTTTTTGTTTTTAATTGGTTGTAAATAGTAATGTTGGTAATACTTAAAATAAATGAGTAGCTATTTCGTTCTTTCTTTTATAAAATAAAGGCTTAGTGTCTTAGCAACTCAGAAACTCAGTTTCTCAATATTATTAGTTATTTCATTACGAATTTAGTAGATTTTTTTTTTCGAACAATATGGTTTAACGCTCTTTAACAATGATTAACAATTCATTAATAGTTTGTACTTTTGTAGTGCTAAAATTGAAATAAAAATGCAATTAGAATTTTATAAATATCAAGGTGCTGGGAACGATTTTGTTATGATTGACAATCGTTCAGGCTTTTTTCCAAAAGACAATATACAATTGATCGCTCATTTGTGTGACAGACGTTTTGGAATAGGAGGAGACGGACTTATTTTGTTAGAAAACGACACGGATACCGATTTTAAAATGGTGTATTACAACTCCGATGGGAATCAAAGTTCAATGTGTGGTAATGGAGGTCGTTGTTTAGTGGCTTTTGCCAAAGATTTAGACGTTATAGAAAATGCAACAACTTTTATCGCAACAGATGGTTTGCATCACGCATCATTTGAAGATAATGGGTTGGTTTCGTTGCAAATGATTGATGTCCCTACAATCGATATTAAGGAGGATTATTCGTTCTTGAATACAGGTTCACCACATCATGTACAAATTGTGGAAGATTTAGAGCACTACAATGTGAAAGAGAATGGTGCGGCAATTCGCTATGGTGAATTATATGGTGCAGTAGGAAGTAATATCAATTTTGTGAAAAAAATAGATGAAACTACTTTTGCACTTCGTACTTATGAAAGAGGAGTAGAAGATGAAACTTTGGCTTGTGGTACTGGAGCTACTGCGGTTGCCATCGCTATGAATGCTACTGGCGAAACAAATGCAACTGCTATTAATGTTAATGTTGAAGGAGGAAAATTAGTGGTTTCATTTGATAAAAATGAAAATGGTTTTACTAATGTTTTCTTGAAAGGCCCTGCAGAATTTGTATTTAAAGGAACTATAGAGGTTTAAGAAAAAATGAAGCAGAGGTTCCTAGGTTTTTTTAAGATGCAAAAAAAATATTTCTACACGTAAATAGATGTTATGAATAATGAAATTACCATTCCTGACGATATTATTAGCAGTAAAATTTACTTAATAAGAGATCAGAAAGTAATGTTTGATAAAGATTTAGCGGAACTGTATGCTGTTGAAACCAAACAGCTAAAAAGGCAAGTTCGTAGAAATATGGAACGATTTCCAGAAGATTTTATGTTCGAACTAAATCAACAAGAGTTTGATAATTTGAGGAGCCAATTTGGCACCTCAAATTGGGGAGGTACAAGATATTTACCAATGGCATTTACTGAGCAAGGCGTTGCAATGTTGTCAAGCGTGCTTAATAGTGCAACGGCAATTAAAGTGAACATACAAATTATTAGGGTTTTTACCAGAATAAGAGAAATGCTTACTGATAGTTTGAGTATGAAGCTTGAAATAGAGGAGATTAAAAAGAAACTCTCTAATCATTCTAAAAACATTGAGTTAGTTTTCAATTATCTTGATGAGCTTATTGATAAAAAAGAAAATAATGAGCCAAGAAAAAAAATTGGATATAAAAATGATTAATTCTTAATGAAAACATTAAAAGGCGACAACATATACATTCGAGCACTTGAACCCAGTGATTTGGAGTTTATTTATGCTATCGAAAATGATCAGCGTATTTGGGAAGTGAGTAATACGCAAACACCTTATAGTCGGTTTTTAGTAAAACAATATTTAGAAAATGCCCATCAGGATATTTACGAAGCTAAACAATTGCGATTAGCGATTTGTCAGGATCAGGATTTTCCAGCTTTGGGATTAATTGATCTATTTGATTTTGATCCAAAAAACAATAGAGCAGGCGTAGGTATTGTAATTCAGGAGGATGAGAATAGGAATCAGAAGATTGGTTCAGAAGCTTTAGAGTTATTGATTCATTATTCTTTTTATAATCTTAATTTGCATCAATTGTATGCAAATATTGGTTGTGAAAATGAAGCTAGTATTGCTCTTTTTACTAAATTTGGTTTTCAAAAAATCGGCGTAAAAAAAGATTGGACTTTGGTCAATGGAGTTTACAAGGATGAAGCCGTTTTTCAATTAATAAATAATCACACGAGCGACAGCGAACTGGCGCAGCAATTTTAAATTTTTATATTTTGAATCTAAAGAAAATAGTATCATTAGTATCTGTTGTATTAATATCAGTTTTGATAGTGTACGGGTTTGTTTTGATGTATCAAATTTTTAGTGGTAACACCAAGTTTACAGAAAAAGAGGTGTACGTTTATGTACCTACAAACTCAAATTATGAGCAAGCAAAGCAAATAATTGCTCCTTATGTAAAAAATATGGATCGCTTTGAATTGGTTGCTGGAAAAACAAGTTATCCTGAAAACGTAAAAGCGGGTCGTTTTTTGTTGAAAAGTGGAATGAACAGTTATGAGTTAGTCAAAGCGATGAAGTTCAATGATCCTGTTAGTTTAGCTTTTAATAACCAAGAACGTATAGAGAATTTAGCAGGGCGTGTTGGTTCTCAAATCGAGCCAGATAGTTTGGAACTTTTAAATACATTTAAGGATTCTATTTTTTTGAAAGAAAATGGTTTTACTGAAGAAAATGTGTTGGTAATGTTTATTCCGAATACGTATGATATTTATTGGAATACTTCGGCGGTGAAGTTTCGCGATAAAATGATTAAAGAATACCATAATTTTTGGAACAAAGAAAGAATAACTAAAGCAGCAGCACAAGGTTTAACACCTATTCAAGCTACTATTTTGGCTTCGATAGTACATAAAGAGTCGGTTAAAAAAGATGAAAGACCAAGAATTGCAGGTGTTTATTTGAATCGATTGGGATTAGGAATGCCTTTGCAAGCTGACCCAACGGTTATTTTTGCAATGAAAAAGAAGTCTAATGATTTTAATCAAGTGATAAAAAGAGTTTTTTATAATGATTTGATTATGAAACACCCTTATAATACGTATGTAAATATTGGTCTTCCTCCAGGTCCGATAGCAATGCCAGATATTACGGCTCTTGAAGCTGTTTTAAATCCTGAAAAGCATAATTTTATCTATTTCTGCGCCAGTGTAGATCGTTTTGGATATCATGAATTTGCAGCGACTTTGGCAGAACACAATGTAAATGCTAAAAAATATTCGGATTGGATTAATAGTCAAGGCGTACAGCGATAGTTTATAGAGTCGTTGTTGAAATTTAAAAAAAGCTTCAAGGGTGTTTTAGGACAGTTTTGAAGCTTTTTTTGGTTTTGTATGTCATTGTGAGGAACGAAGCAATCTCATTTACAGCATCAATTGTTTGGGTTAAATTTGTTAGTGTGTTTGCTTCGTTCCTCGCAATGACTTTAATAGCGGAATTGCAGACTGAAATTGTAAAAAACTAATCTAAATTTTTACACAAAAAGCTATTATGAAACCAGATTTGCATGAGGGATGGAAATGGCATCCTTTTCTTTTCCTTTTTTTGGAAAAGAAAAGATATAATGGACAGCCCGACCCTTGTGGTCATGCCCAAAAATTAAATAGATAGATTAAGAATTCCTATTTTTTCATCTCAAACGTTATAGTAAATTGAAGAAAATGTAATCATTTAGGTCTAATTATGCTTTTTTGAGACGTTTTGTCTTTTTTTTAATAAGAATAAGTATATCTTTTTGGGTTCAAAATTTAGTGATTTTTCGTTTTTTTTATTTTTATTTCAAAATGAGAACTTCCACGCAGTTAGTGCCTTAACTAGGTATTATTTAAAAAGTTGATAAGTTTAAAGCCTTGATTTTCAGCTTTATTTTTTAAGTCGTATCTTTGGGCATAGAAATTTCTTAACGGGACAGCGTTTTGAAGAAAACTTATTTATGATAAAAAAATGGTATTTTTACGCAAGTTTAATTGTAGTAGTAGCTTTTTTAAGCTCAGGTTTTAAACCATCAAAATTAGAATCAACCCCATGGTTTCTAATTCACGAAACAGATGATACATCCTACTTACTACCATCATTAAATGAGACTGATTATACCAATTCTGAAATTCCCTATACTGGAACTTTCTTTATTGGTTATAAAGAAGCCATAGGCTTTCTTGAGTCGCAAGGTAAATACAGAAAAATTAATTCTCTTGGTTATTTAGGAAAATACCAATTTGGTGTTGAAACTTTAAAAACTATCGGTATTCATGATAGTTTAGCTTTTCTAAATAGTCCAAAAATGCAAGAAAAAGCTTTTATAGCTCTTTTATCTCAAAACAAATGGATGCTGAGACATATCATCCAAAAGTACGAAGGAACCGTTTTGAACGGAATCCGAATCACCGAATCTGGAATTTTGGCGGCGGCACATTTAGCTGGTCCTGGTACCGTTAAAAAGTATTTCAGATACAAAGGGAAGCGTTCTTTTAGGGATATTTATGGTACTTCTTTGGGGAGTTATTTGGTGAAATTTGGAGGTTATGATACTTCTTTTATTCAAGCCAATAGTACCGCAAGCGTTGATTAAACGATGTTTAACTTTTAAATTATAAAGCGTCCATTTGAAATTATTTCAAATGGACGCTTTTTTTTAATTAAACCTATTTTCCGTTAGTAAATTTTAATCGATTAAAATTTCTAATATTTTGATGGCGGCTTCACTAATTTTAGTTCCAGGGCCAAAAATGGCTACAGCACCAGCATCAAATAAAAATTGATAATCTTGTGTGGGTATTACTCCGCCTACGATTACCATAATGTCTTCTCTGCCGTATTTTTTTAGCTCTTCGATTACTTGTGGAACTAATGTTTTGTGTCCAGCGGCAAGTGAAGATACACCAAGGATATGCACATCGTTTTCCACAGCTTGTTTCGCCGCTTCGGCTGGAGTTTGAAATAAGGATCCAATATCAACATCAAAACCGATATCGGCATAGCCTGTGGCAACTACTTTGGCACCACGATCATGACCATCTTGCCCCATTTTGGCAATCATTATTCTTGGACGACGGCCTTCTTGCTTGGCAAAGTCGTCTGCTAGTTGTTTTGCTTTTTCAAAGCTTTTGTCATCTTTCATTTCTTTGCTATAAACTCCGCTAAAAGATTTAATTTGTGCTTTATACCTTCCGAAAATTTGCTCTAAAGCATTGCTAATTTCTCCCAATGTGCAACGATTTCTAGCAGCTTCGACAGCAATTTCTAATAAATTCCCTTCGCCCGTTTGAGCAGAATTGGTTAATTTTTGAAGAGATACTTTGACGTTGCTTGAATTTCTGGTTGCTTTTATATGATCTAATTGTTCTAGCTGTTGTTGCCGAACCATTTGGTTATCTACATCTAGAATTTGTAATGGATCTTCTTTTTCTAATCGGTATTTGTTGACGCCAACAATAATATCTTGTCCACTATCTATTCGAGCTTGTTTGCGGGCTGCAGCTTCTTCAATTCGGATTTTTGGAATACCAGTTTCAATCGCTTTGGTCATTCCGCCTAATTCTTCCACTTCTTCAATCAGTTTCCAAGCTTTTTCTACAATTTCATTAGTCAGGCTTTCTACATAATAACTTCCCGCCCAAGGATCTACTGTTTTGGTGATTTTGGTTTCTTCTTGTAAATAGATTTGCGTATTTCGGGCAATTCGTGCCGAGAAGTCTGTTGGTAATGCAATTGCTTCGTCGAGTGCATTGGTATGTAAAGATTGTGTTCCTCCAAAAATGGCTGCAGTAGCTTCTATGCAGGTTCGAGTTACATTGTTGAATGGGTCTTGTTCTGTTAAACTCCAGCCTGATGTTTGACAATGAGCCCTAAGTGCTAATGTTTTTTCATCTTTAGGATTGAATTGTTTGAGCAGTTTTGCCCAAATCATTCTGGCAGCCCTCATTTTTGCAATTTCCATAAAATGGTTCATGCCAATTGCCCAGAAAAAAGAGAGGTGAGGAGCAAAATCATCTATTTTCATACCAGTTGACAATCCTGTTCTAATGTATTCTAATCCATCTGCAAGTGTGTATGCTAATTCAATATCGGCAGTTGCTCCAGCTTCTTGCATGTGATAGCCAGAGATAGAAATAGAATTGAATTTTGGCATTTTTTTGCTCGTATATTCAAATATATCAGCAATGATTTTCATAGAAGGAGTAGGAGGGTAGATATAGGTGTTACGTACCATATATTCTTTCAAAATATCATTTTGAATGGTTCCTGAAAGTTGTTCAGGTTTGATACCTTGTTCTTCGGCAGCCACAATATAAAAAGCCATAATTGGTAAAACAGCACCATTCATAGTCATAGAAACCGACATTTCATCGAGTGGAATCTGGTCGAATAATACTTTCATGTCTTCAACAGTATCGATGGCTACTCCCGCTTTTCCAACATCGCCAGCTACACGTTCGTGGTCTGAATCATAACCTCTGTGTGTGGGTAAATCAAAAGCAATGGAAAGTCCTTTTTGTCCTGCGGCAAGATTTCGTTTGTAAAAAGCATTGCTATCTTGAGCTGTAGAGAAGCCTGCATATTGGCGAATTGTCCAGGGTTTGCGTACATACATAGTCGCATAAGGACCACGTAAGTTAGGTGCAAAGCCAGCTGCAAAGTCAAGATGCTCGAGCGTTTCTATATCTTTTTCCGTGTACTTTTTGTGAAGTTCAATTCCCTCGGCTGTTAGAAAGTTCTCAGACTGCAGACTGCAGACTGCAGACTGAAAATCTTTTTTAAGTGTTATATGCTGTAAATCTTTTCTTTTCATTTTATTAAAGTAA
This sequence comes from Flavobacterium sp. WC2509, assembly GCF_052683105.1. Taxonomy (NCBI): domain Bacteria; kingdom Pseudomonadati; phylum Bacteroidota; class Flavobacteriia; order Flavobacteriales; family Flavobacteriaceae; genus Flavobacterium; species Flavobacterium sp. WC2509. Next base: position 3,229,228 of record NZ_JBQZFG010000001.1, read on the forward strand.
TAGAAATTCATTACTAGAATTAATCTCGATTAATCCAGATTTTAGAATTTCTGGAAGTATGATAAACTGCCTTTATAACAATTGTAGTTTGATAAATTGAAAAATGGATTGAATAGGGAAATTTTTCTGTAAATGCAATTCTAACATCATCATACCGAATTTGATATAAAAGTGGATTTTTATGTATAATACTTACCTCTTTTTTTACAGCATTAGTAAATTTTTTTCCAGATTCACTTTGTTTATTTTTATACCAAAGTGCAATTTCTTTTATGTCTTGCTTAGAAGCTTCAAGAATTTTTAGATTATAATTCATCTTCAATTTCTTTCATGGCTTCAGAAAAGTCTTGTGCAATTGATGGGTCTTTTAGATATTCGGTTGTTCTCTCTCTAACTTCATTTATCTGCCATTCCGGAATAGTAATTCCTTTTTTATCTGTTGGAAAAATGATGATTTCTACTTCATCTGCAATAAAGTCAAGCGGTAAAGTGATATTGATTTGATGGTTTTTTACGGTAACTATTTGTCTAATTGCTTCCATGATATTTTTTTATACTGTAAAGATAGTTTTTTTATCGTTTGTTGTTATTGCTGGAAATCAATCATTTATCACTCATTTGCTAATCGTTTCTGTTCCAGTTTTTCTGCCAATCGTTTTTCGATTATTGGTGTAATTAATGTTTTTCTAGGTTTGATTTTTACAAATGGAAACAATTCTAAATCCTGTTTCATTTTGTCATTTTTGTTCGGGTATTTATTGGTTCCCAATAAAGTTTCTTTCCCAGAATCAAACAAAGCCTGTTCTGCATCTGCGCTTTCTTGAATTTTTCTTTTAATAACGCCTTCATTCAATTGTTTTAGAAATCCGCCTTTGGTTTCTATATCTTTAAATAACGCTAATGCTTTTTCAGCTAGTTGATGGGTTAAATTTTCAATATAATAACTGCCATCTGCTGGATTATCTATTTTGTCAAAATAGCTTTCATTTTTTAAAATCAACAATTGATTTCTTGCAATTCTATTTCCAAATTCATTGTCTTTGTGGTACAAAGCATCATAAGACAAATTGGCAATTGCATTGGCACCACCAAGAACTGCACTCATACATTCGGTTGTAGTTCGAAGCATATTGACATTATAATCATAGATGGTTTTATTGCGTTTTGTTGGAGTAACTATAATATGGCAATCTAGATTATGTTGATATTCCTGAGCTATTATTTTAAACAGTATTCGGAATGCTCTAAGTTTTGCAATTTCAAAGAAATAATTGGCTCCCACTGATATTTGAAAAACGATAGGCTTGTTTATAATTGCTATTCGATTAAAATATTCATTAGCATGAGCAAGGCTGTATGCAATTTGTTGAACCATATTAGCTCCAGCATTTTGGTACAAACTACTATTAATGCTAATGAGTGAAAGTGATGTCGTTGCTGTAGAAAGTATATTTAGGGTATCAAAATTATTTTTTTCTTTTGTTTGATACCAATTTCCATCTTTAGACAATTGCCCAATTGGGTCCAAAAGACAAAAGATTGTTGCTTTTTTTTCTTTTGCTATTTCATCAATCTTTTTGACGAAATCGATTGAAAGGAATCGAAAATGAAAGTAAATAGTAATTTTTTCTAAAGGAAGTTGATCCAATAGTTTTCTGATGTTTACGCTTTCTTCTGGAATGGTAAAACGAATACTTTCGGCTCCACGATTAATAGAGTCTAAAGCTTTTTCGATTGATTTGTTAAAATCAAATACAAAGATGTTTTGGCAAATTTTAAACTGAGAAACTTTTGTGGAAACAGAATGTATTTTGGTTAAATCTTCTTTATCATAAAATGGCTTCACTTTGATATCCTCGGGAGAATTCCAGATTAAAGTTTCATTATAATCGGCTCCGTTGAGTTCAAATTGGATTTTTTGTTTCCAAAGTTTTGCAGAAACTGGACTGAAATCATCGAATAAATTCTTGGCCATTTTAATTGTGATTAGATTTAAGTAATGAGAACAAAATAACTCTTGTATTTGTATATTCAAAACATTGTTCCGATTGTTAAATTGGCAACCAGATTATTTTTTCTTTACAGTATCACCATCAAATTGAATGATATAAATATCTTCGCTATCTTTTTTCATATAGTATTTTTCGCGAGCATATTTCTCTATTTGCATAGGGTTTTTTAGCTGTTTGATATTTTCTTCATCCTTTTTGATTTCTTCTTGATAATAAGCAGCATTTTCTTCTAGTCCATCAATTTGTTTGTCTAAAAATCGATGTTCAAAATAAGAGTAATTATCTAAGAAAACCATCCATATCAAAAATGATAACGATACCCAAACGTATTTGTTACTCAAAAATTTAAACCAATAATTGTCTTTAAATGGGTTCTTCATTGGGGTTTATGCCTAATTTTAATAGAAAAGTGAAATTTTGTTTGGTATAACTTTAGTTTTATAAAGCCTAAAAGTTTTGCTGCATTTCTATGATGCAATAAAATTACAACAAAATTACAAAATACGTTGATTAATTACCGCTCGAACTACATCTATGGCTACTGTATTAAAGCGGTCGTTTGGAATTATAATATCAGCAAAAGCTTTGGTCGGTTCGATGAATTGCTCATGCATTGGTTTTAGGGTGTTTTGATAACGGTTTAAAACTTCATTCATGTCTCTTCCGCGTTCTGCGATGTCCCTTTTTAATCGTCGAATTAATCGTTCATCTGAATCAGCGTGTACGTATATTTTGATGTCAAAAAGTCTTCTTAATTCTGGATTAGTTAGGATTAGGATGCCTTCTACAATCATCACTTTTCGAGGATGTGTGACAACAACGTCATCAGTTCGGTTATGTTGTACAAAAGAATAAACGGGTTGATTAATAGTCTTACCTGCTTTTAATTCTTTGAGATGCGCTACCAATAACTCAAAATCAATTGCTCTTGGATGATCAAAATTAATGTTGGAGCGATCTTCGTAACTTAGATCCTGTGTTTCCTTATAGTAAGAATCTTGAGAAATAATTCCAACTTCGGCCTCTGGTAGTTCATTCATGATTTGATGTACTACTGTCGTTTTTCCTGACCCTGTTCCTCCTGCAATTCCAATGATGAGCATAAAATGATTTGTTTGTTATGATGCAAAAATAAGGATTAATTGTTTTAGCTGGATGGATTAATTTTATGACGTTACTGAATTTTGAAGAAATGAATTTGAATAATTTTTGATTAAAAAAAACATTCAATGAATTTAGTATTTAGTTTGAATTAAAATAACTTGATAAATGCTAAATTGTAATTGAATGTGTTATTTTTTCTGTTAAAATTTTATATTTTTAGTTTTTGAGGAGGAAACTAAAATTTAATTATAAACAGCTATTAATCAGTATTATCTATCTATTGTAAACTTTTAAAAAAAATTATGACAAAAGAAATACAAAAACTTCATGATGTTTGGATGGATACTCAAAATAGATCAAAGGAGAATACGGAATTCTCTCAGATTACTTTTGATAACCTCACTAACTCTATTATTAGCACAGGGCCTTTCTATTATTATATTGTAGATTTTTATGATATGTCTATTTCTAATGTAAGTTCATCTATTTCTGATATTCATGGTTTTGATCCTGATGTGGTTACTTTCAATGATGTCTTGGGGACAATACATCCAGATGATATGCCTTTTGTGGCACAAACAGAAGCTTTTTTTAATGATTTTTTTTATAATAATATTGGAGCTCAAAAATTATTAAATTATAAGATCAATTATTGTTTCAGATCCATGATGAAAGAAGGAACATACGGAATGCTTAACCATCAGTCACTGATGTTAACGTTAGATGGGGATGGAGGATATGGAAAGTCACTTAATATACATACCAGAATTGATCATCTCACAAATCAGAATATTTATAAAAGTTCGCTTATTGGGTTAAACGGTGAACCATCTTATATGGATTTAAAACCAAATGACAATATTAAAAATGCAATTGAATTTTCTAAACGAGAAATTGATATTATTAAAAGTATAGCTGATGGGTTAAGTAGCATCGAAATTGCTGAAAAACTTTTTATTAGTGATTTGACAGTAAAAAAACATCGCAAAAATATTTTGAATAAATCTGCTTGTAAAAATACGGCTCAGTTGGTTAAAAATTGTATTCTTCAGGGAGTGATTTAGTTGATTATTTCAATTTGATAGTATTAACTAAAAACAGTCAAGATGAAAACGTTGCATAATCATTACGCTAGTTTTAGGATGATACATGATTTTATTTATAAGAATAGAAGCGTTTCGTTTTGGTTTAAAGTCTTTTAGGGTACTATCATATAAAACTTGTTTTTTTCTTCAAAAGAATATTATTTATTATTTTGGAGAATAGCTTTGGATAAGCAAAAAAAAGTTTTATATTTGCACCCGCGTTACGGGGTGTAGCGTAGCTCGGTTATCGCGCCTGCTTTGGGAGCAGGAGGCCGCAGGTTCGAATCCTGCCACCCCGACTAAAACCTTCTTGTGAACCAAGGAGGTTTTTTTATGCAGTTTAGTTTTAAAAAGACAACCAAGGATTTTGATACAGAATGTTAAAATAAAAAAGCACAAAAACAATGCAGTTTTTGTGCTTTCTATTTTAATAATTTAGAAGTTTTATTTTTTTAATAGCTTTATAGAATGTATTTCTCCGTTATGTTTTACGGTGGCTATATACGTTCCTGAAGGTAAATTTTCAGTACTATTTATTGTTAAAGTATTATTGCCTTTTTCTATTTCGCCTAATTCTTTTTCAAATATTTTTTGACCTTGCAGATTAGTTAATGTGAAGTTTACGTCTGATCGGGTATCAAGGTATAATTTGATATTGATATCATTGCCAATTATTGGGTTAGGATATATGCTGAAATTTGTATCTGACGTATTAATAGAACTTGTATCTGTCTCAGATATTAAATCTTTATCAGAATCTAGGCCGTATTTACCTGTACCTACAGCATAGGTAATGTTAGGAGTAGGAGGTGTAGTCATTCTGTAACCTAAAAAATAATCAGCTTGATGCGATTGCATGTATCCTTTTAAAGTCATACAGTTTCTATAAGCAGGATTATGGGCTAATGTGTAAAGCCTTGTGGTAGAAGGGGTGTTAGTGGTAAAGATTACCAATTGAGAATCAGTTGCGTTATGCATTACTATTTCCTCACGCCAGTCTCCTGTTATATCTCCATAAAATAATGGTGCATCTCGGTCACTTCCTATTGAAGTATCATAACTCCAGCAAGTAAGTAAACGAGAAACTGTAGCGCTAGTATAGTTCCATTTTTCAACTTTACCATCATGTAGGTTTTCACTCAGTAAATCTCCATCCCACCATATTCTGAAGTTAGGATAAGGGTTGGTAGCGGTTATGTTTGTGTTAGAAGCTAAATTGTACATACCAGAAAAAGACCAGGCCTCGAAACCACTATATGTTGGGTCTATATCTGCTGCTGTACCGCGTCCTACATCTGCAATTGTGCCATAATGTTTCCAAATCATACTTCCATTGCTAGCGCTATAATAATACTCCAATAATCCGCTTGCATTGTCTTGTTGTACAGCGTATCCTTGCATACCAGCGCCATTAGGATCAAGTTTTCCTATTTGGGTACGGTCTCCGTGTACAACGCCTTGACTTCCTAGTTCATAACGTAATGTACCATCACTATTAAGGCAGTAACCAATGTCGCAAACTTCATCAGTACCATTGCCATCGACATCTATTATTCTTATTTGATGTCCATCTGGAGCATTAGTATTGCCTCTTAACCATTTCCATTGTAAGGTGGTGTTGCTGCCACTATATTTAAAAGCACACACCATAAGGTTAAATGATTTGTCGGCATTTCTATTTTTAAATTTAGCTATTATGCTTGGTGTTGTTCCATTAAGATATCCGATTCCAAGATTGCAAGCCAAAGGTCCTGTGGTAATATAATCACTAGGTACGCTGATGTAACTTTTTAAAGCGCCAGTTTGTCCGTTTAGTACTGCTATCCATTGTTTTGTATCACTGCTGTTGCTCCATGTTGAACCATCTCCAAAGCGTACGCCATTTGCTATTTTAGATATTACTTCTGCTTTACCATCTCCATCAAGGTCATAAACGGTAACTCCGTCCCAATTACCTACGTCAATTGTTGCGGACCCAGGAGAAATGTTGTCCTGATTAACGCTATTTGGACCATAATCGATATCCCATAAGAATGTTCCGTCTCGTTTATAGGCTTCTATTTTGCTATGACCTGAAGCGTCACCAATACGATCTAGTACATAATCGTATTCACCATCACCATCGAGATCACCAACCCAAACAAAGTGGATTGCTGCACCAGTTTTTACAGGCACAGTAAAGCATGGCTTGACTTCCTCATTTGCAATTATTGTATAAGCTGCACTTGCTGCCTGTTCAGTACTTCCTATTACTGGTCTAACATAGTAGGCGTTTTTTAATGTTAGGTTTGCTGTAGTATCGTTATAATTAGTGCCTGCTGTTAAAACAGTACTGTTAAGTTTTACGGCTGTACCACCGTTTGTAGATCTGTATAGGTTAAAGCCAATGTTTGAAGGGTCTAAACCTAATAGACGCCAACTGACAAAAATGCTGTTACTAGTGCGAACTGCAACAACACCTCGTCCTAGGTTTTCCATCTTCCTCTGTGCATGCAGGATGCTTAATTGTAGTAATAATAGCATTACTAAAAACGTAGTTTTTTTCATAGTTTTTTGGGTTTGAAATATTTATTAATTTATTTGGGTTACTTATTTTTTGAGTGTTAATTCCTGTAAAATTTAAATGACAAAAATAAAATAAAGACCTAAAAAACATACGTAAAAATCGTTCCTAACTGCCAGTAAAAAATGGTAAATAGGTTAAATAGTAGTGAATTATTAAAAAAATTAAAGTTTTTTTTATTTTAAGTAAAATTTTAAAGCTAAAATTTTACTAATTATGTTATTGGTTAATTGAAGTATAATAAGAAGGATTTTGATTTATCTATATGAAACGCATTTTATTAATGATAATTAATAGTAGATTTTTATTTGATTAAAAACAGTCAAAATTGATCAATAGCCTTAATTGTTATAGTTTCATATTACTTCCGATTTTTATGCCAATATAAAATTGTGGGATTGATGAAATAAACTTTTAAGAGATGTATTATTCAGTTAGTCCTGTTGTTTTAAATTTATCGATTTGTACTCAGTAGGAGACATACCGAATTCTGATTTAAAACATCTTCTAAAATAATCTATATCGGAAAAACCCACAGCAGTAGCTACTTCATAAACGGTGAAGTTACTATCTAAAAATAACTGTTTTGCTTTCTTTAAACGTATCTCTTTAAGCATTTCGGAGAGGTTAAGTCCTGTAAGTTCTTTAACTTTTCTATACAATTGACTTCTGCTAACTCCAACACCAATACAGATTTTTTCTACACTAAGTTCAGGATTTGAGATGTTTTGCTCTATAAATTCAAGAAGTTTTTGCAATAACTTTTCGTCATTAGACATAGGTATCTCTGTGCTTGGCTCCAATGATATTTTCTTGCGGTATTTTTCTTTAAGGTTGTTTCTTGAAATAATCAAGTTTTTGACCTTTGCAGAAAGTTGGGAAAGATTAAAAGGTTTGGTTATGTAATCATCTGCTCCAGTTTCTATTCCCTGAATTTCTGCTTCAAGCATCGTTTTGGCAGTAAGAAGAATAACGGGTATATGTGAAGTTTTAATGTCGCTTTTTATTTTGCTACAAAATTCAAATCCATCCATTTCATCCATCATTACGTCAGAGATAATAAGATCAGGAAGTTCATTTAAAGCAATATCAAATCCTCTTATCCCATTGCTGGCTTCAATAACAGTATAAAAAGTTGAAAAATATTCTTTAAGATAGGCTCTCATATCTTCATTGTCTTCAACTAATAAAATAATCTGAGATTTATTAGTGAGTGATTTTTTGGAATCAACTGTTTTTGTATCAATATATTCATTATTAAATAAATGATACTCTTCTGTTGCTCTTTTTGGTTCTATGATATTTTCTCTTTCCACAAGTAAACTTTCTTTTTCGAGTAGCAGAGGAAGTTCTATTTTAAATGTAGTCTGAGAATGAATTTCATCATCATTTAGGTATCTACTTTTAACACTGATAAGGCCTCCGTGCAATTCAACTAGTCCTTTGCTATAAGCAAGCCCTAAACCTGTTCCGCTGCGATTGTTACTATTCGCTTGTTGGAAAGGAAGAAAAATGATTTCACTGTCAGCTTCAGAAATTGTTTTATTTCCTAAGTTTATGACTTCGATTATTGCATATTGGGTTTCATCATTATCAGAAACCGAAAATTGTACTTTAATCCATCCTGAAGAAGGAGTGAATTTTAATGCATTAGATAATAGATTAGAAAGTACTTTTTCTAGTTTATCTTGGTCAAAAATAAAATGGAAATTATCAATATCATGTACAAAAGTCAATTGTATTTTTTTTAAAGCGGCACTATCTTTAAATGATTCTACAACATACGATAAGAAGGCTATGATGTCCTGTTTTTGTAAATCTAACTTTAAATTGGCTGTTTCAAACTTCCTGAAATCAAGGAGCTGGTTAATGAGTTTAAGGAGTCGATCACCATTGGTTTTCATAGTTAACAGTTGGGAATAAATAGCTTGGTTTTCAGTATGTAATCCAAGAAGTCTTTCTAATGGGGCTAAAATCAAGGAAAGTGGTGTTTTAATTTCATGAGAAATATTGGTGAAAAACTGTAGTTTATTTTGATGAAGTTCATGCTCCTGCTTATGAATAAGAGCTTCATATGCTAATTTTGATTTTAGCAGTGTAATCCTTGTAGAATATCTATGATATGCCAATAGAGTTAGTAATGCTATGGTTATATAGAATAAATAGGCCCAAGTACTCGCCCAAAACGGAGGCAACATTTCAATATGTAATATAGCAGGCTTTAGATTCCAAACCCCATCACTATTAGAGGATATAACTTTGAAGGTATATTTTCCAGAATTCAGATTAGAATATGTTGCATATCTTCTGTTAGCGTCAGTATATATCCAGTTTTTATCAAATCCTACAAGTTTATAAGCGTATTTATTAGCTTGTGGATTAGAATAATGCAAACCTGCAAATTCTATAGAAATGCTTTTGTCTTCATTATTAAGTTGAATTTCTTTGGTTAAATATAGTGGTTTAGTAAGTACCACTCGTCCATTCACTTTTTCATTTATAGCTACACGATGGTTTAATATTTCCAGATCAGTAATTACAGTATTCGGAAGCGTTTTTTCAGTAAGAATACTATCAGGATTAAAAACGTTAAAGCCATTATTTCCGCCAAAATACATTTTATTATGTGTTTTGCTTTTAAAAGCTGCCCCACAAGAAAACTCATTACTTTGTAAGCCATCCTGTAATGTATAGGTTCGTACTTTAAGGCTCTTTTTGTGCAAACGTGATATTCCCATTTTATGACTAATCCATAAATAGCCTTTATCATCTTCTAATATTGCGACTACTGGAGATTTTGGAAATTGATTATCTGTAGAAAGATTACTAAAACGATTATGTAGTGGATCATATTTATCGAGTCCATTTCCGCTTCCTATCCAAATAATTCCGCTTTTATCTTCATAAATACAGTTAATACGATTATCACTTATTGAGTTTTTGTTTTCACTATGAAGAAAATGGTTTACAAGTCTAAAACCATCTGCACCTTTAATAGGAGCTAATAGATTGATTCCTCCAGTGGCTCCTCCTTCGCCTTCACATCCTACCCATATTCTTCCTTTTGTGTCCTGTATTGCTACCTTTGTGTGTGGGTGAATCATTAGTTTCTCAGCGTCATAATGACTGAATTTATCAAGTGCAGCATTATATTTATAGAAACCTTGCCAAGAAGCGATTAGTAAATTATGCTCTTTGTCTTCTGTTATATTAAATACAGATTTATAATTTAATTCTTTAGACAAATCCCTAAAAACATTAGTTGACGGATTATAGGAAGTAAGGCCTTCTTTGGTACCAATCCATACAATGCCGTTCGAATCACAAAAAATAGCTCTTATCTGATTGTTGCTTATTGATTTAGTAGATTTTTGGATGTGGCGTATTTTGGTTCCCATTATTGTAATTCCACTATCTCTTGTGCCTATCCATACGTTTCCAGCCTTGTCTTCGCAAATTGCCATGACATTTTTATCAATCAATGATTCGGAAACTGAAGGATTATGGTTAATATGTGTAAAAGGCTTGGCATTTAAATTGGCTTTATTAATACCGCTACTATAAGTGCCTACCCATAAAATATTATGATTGTCTTTGAAAATATCTGTAACATGTGGGTCGTTTAAATCCTCGTTGTCAGAAGAGCTTTTATTATATGTTTTTCTTTTTCCAGATGTAGTGTTTGTTTCTATCAGAAGATTTGTTTTTAAATCGATATTCCACATGAAGTGTTTATATCTGACTCTGACTGATTCAGCATGTTTTCGTCTGTCGCTCCAATCAAAAAGCGAGTTATTGATTTTATTTTTATCAAACCGATCAAAATTATCATGCTCATAGTTATAGCGGCATAATTGATCGTTTTCAAAAGTTCGTATTAATAAATTTTGATTTTTATCAAGTACAATGGTTTGAATTCTGTTATTATTTATGCTTTTCTTATTCTTAGGGTCGTATCTATAAGTTTTAAAAGAATATCCATCAAAACGAGAAAGACCATTCCAGGTACCAAACCACATAAAACCATATTTGTCTTTTACAATCCCAAGAACAGTATTTTGAGGAAGTCCATTATCTGACGTAATATGTTCAAAGCTCACAATTGGTCCTTGAGCAAACAAGCCACATGATATCAATCCAAAAAAAAGGAATAATAAAATCTTAGTATATTGTTTTAATTTCATAATAATAGTTCTAATAATTTTGGTTTTACACAACGGATTGCGTTGAGGTAAAGTTTTGGTGCAATTAAATCACTATACAGTAAAATTTATTTTGTTGCTATTTATGTAGCAATCTAGAATGATTTTGATTTCTAAACACTTAGAAAGTTTATTCTTTTTGTAATTCGGAAAAATAAGACTAAAATAAGATGCTCTATAATTATAAGTATCCTGTACTGTCTGACTACTAATGAGAGGTGATTATTATGGTAATTTATGTGGTAAAGTTGTTGTTTTATGACTCTACAGAGATGATTTATTTGATTCTTTACATGTCTATATTGGAATAATAAAAACTGATTATTTTAATATAGTTTTCCAATAATAAAAACTTATTTTTGTGCTGTTTAAAAAAGTAATACAAATATTATGTCTGATACAATCGAAAAAATAAAATGTCTTATTATAGGTTCTGGCCCTGCAGGTTATACTGCAGCAATTTATGCAGCTAGAGCCAACATGAATCCAGTTTTATACCAAGGAATGCAGCCAGGTGGTCAATTGACTACAACGAATGAGGTTGAAAATTTCCCAGGTTATGTTGATGGAGTTACTGGTCCAGAAATGATGGTACAATTGCAGGAACAATCAAAACGTTTTGGTGCTGATATCCGAGATGGATGGGCTACTAAAGTTGATTTTTCCGGTGATATTCACAAAGTTTGGATTAATGATAAAATCGAATTGCATTGCGAAACAGTTATCATTTCGACTGGTGCATCTGCTAAATATTTAGGATTAGATTCGGAACAACATTATTTAAAAATGGGTGGTGGAGTTTCAGCTTGTGCGGTTTGCGACGGATTTTTCTACAGAAATCAAGAAGTTGTAATCGTTGGAGCAGGGGATTCAGCTTGTGAAGAAGCACATTATTTATCTAAATTATGTTCTAAAGTAACAATGTTAGTTCGTTCTGATAAATTTAGAGCATCTAAAATTATGGAAGAACGCGTTCGCAAAACAGAAAACATTTCTATTTTGATGAACCACGACACTGTTGAAATTTTAGGAGATGGTCAAGTAGTTACAGGTGTAAAAGCAAAAAACAAAACTACAGGCGATATTTTTGATATTCCTGCCACTGGTTTCTTTGCAGCTATTGGTCACAAACCAAACACTGATATTTTTGCAGACTATCTTACTCTTGACGAAACTGGATATATTGTAAATACTCCGGGGACTTCAAAAACAAATGTAGAAGGTGTTTTTGTTGCGGGTGATGCTGCAGATCATGTGTACCGTCAGGCAATTACTGCGGCAGGTACAGGTTGTATGGCAGCTCTTGATGCCGAAAGATATTTGGCAGCAAAACATTAAAACGTTACTTTAAAATATAAAAGTCCCAATTTTTTAAATTGGGACTTTTTTTATGGTAATGTAGTCAAAAATAGTTGTTGTTATTTTATTCAAAATATTTTAAAAGAAAGGCATTAAGTAATAAGCGTAGTATAATGTCGTATTTTAAAATCTGATAAAAATGTAATTAGTTGTTTTTTTTAGTTGTTATAACTGCTGTTTAGTCTTTTGACTTTACAACTTTTAAACTTTCGACTTACTTATAACTTCGCTTTTTTAATCAATTGTGCTTCTCCTAGAAACTTACGTACTTCAATTTTTGGTGCTCCAAGTAAATATATTTTCGAAGTATTATTGGCATCAATAATAAGAGTCGTATCTGCCATCAAATTACAAACCGTAGCGTTTTCTGTAGTGACATCAGCATTATGAATTGTGAATCGAGATCCAGTAAATGCACTGTCATTATCTAGGCGTAAAGTGGCATTAGTACTTTCTCCTTCAATCGTTGCAGTTGCTTTTTGGTACATGTCAAATGAGAGGTCGGTTGTGGTGATTAACGCTTTGATTTGAGCATTTTTACTCAGTTGAATTTTTGATTTTTCGGCCTTTAAATTTAATTCAACCTTTGTTTTATCATCTGAAAATAAGTTGAAGCTTTTTGAATTTACATTTAAATATAATTTGGCATAATCTAATGATTTAAAGGTAATGTCATCTAGTTGAACGGCTTCAAGTGCATTTATAATAGCGATATTTTTGGCAGTTACCGATTTCAAATCATTAGTATATTTGATTTTTATAGCTAATTTTTTAAAACTACTAATTTCTTTAGAAGTATAAATACGAAGTGTTTTTTCTTTGATATCAAAAGAAATTACGTCCTGAAGATTATCATCGGATTCAATTTTAATTTCGTTTTTATCTCCTTTTTCTAAAAATACAGTTAGGTTGTCTTCAATTTCCAAAGCGGTAAATGCTTCGGTTTCTATTAGTTTTTCGACTACGACTTTAGATCCTTTTATTTTTTCTTTATTTTGACCAATGGACAAAGTTGTAGCTAAAAAGAAAAAAATAACTAGGTGTGAATATTTCATTTTGTATGGTTTGGGTTCGATGCAAATATAAAAAAATCACCCATTTTTGATGGATGATTTTTTATGAATTTTAATGCTTTTGATTATTCTTGGTGAACACTTCCTCCAGAATGTTCTTCTTTTTGAAGTGATTTTGGAATTTTGTTGTAAGCAATATTTGCGCCACTAGAAGCATTTGCTTTCAAATTCACTATTGGAGAAACAGACATTGAGGATCCGCTAGAAGCTTTTGCAATGATTTCATTTGCTAATAATCCGCTAGCATCCAAAACCGAACCACTAGAAGATTTCGTTTCTAAATGGATTGCTTTTCCTTTGATAGTTTGATTGCTAGCACTAGTACATGTCACTTGAATAGTTTCAAATTCTACCGTGGCAAGAATAGATGCCGCACTCGCTGAAACCAAAGTCAGGCTATTTCCTTTTAGTGTTGTTTTGCTCATAATTGTTGAGGCTGATGTTGCTTCTAATCCTTCAATAACAGGCATTTTTACAATTATTTTTTTAGAAGTAATATCAGTATAGTTGCCTGTTTTGCTCGAAATTGTAAGTACACCATTTTCAATAGTTGTGGTGATTTCTTTCTGTATATTATCATCCGCAATTACAGTTATTTCTGGTTTATCAGATTGCTCGATTTCAAGATCTAAAGCATTGCTTACTACTACATTTTTAAAATCGTTTGTAACCGCTCTGTTTTCGGTAGTAACATTACCGCTTCCATTTATAGAATTCTGTCCTTTTAGATTGCAAGAACCAAATAAGAGTGCTATTAATGTAATAACAATGAATTTGGTAATTAATGCGAATATTTTTATCATGACTATTCGGTTTTAATAATTATACCATCTTTGTTGATTTTCAATTCCTTAAAATTCTTTTTACTTTTTACAGTCGAATCACCTTCTATTGTTACACCATTTTTATTAATAGTGATATTAGACTCGTTATCATCGTTATGATTGTCTTCTTCATAACTTATGCATTCTATAAGATCTTGTTCCACTCTGTAGATTTCGTTGTTTCCAGGATTCCATAAAAAATAATCACCATTGGTACGATCATAATGAGCCATAGAATCATCTGGTTTTAATAGAGTGCCTTTTGGTAAGAATAGTGTAATTTCTATTTCTTGGTCGCGAAATTTGTTTTTCGCATCTGTGATTAAGTAATTGTCTAATATCAATTTGTTTCCGATGATTTGGTACCCGTAACGAATGGCTTCCGATCTTTTTTTGGCTTCTGATAATGAGCTTCCTTTAGCTTCTTTTTCGATTTGGATGTAGGCATATTTCTCATCCGATTTTTCAATTCTGATTCCTACTTGATTAGAATAAATAATGTCGTTGTCCAACGAATCTTTTGTAATCATTACATCCTTTCGGTCATCAACATCTTTGGCAAAATAATCATTGTGTCTGAATTTTATATAAAGGGTATCGTTTGCATGAAGAGGGATTGTTTCTTTGTGAACGGTTCTTCCATTAACTGCAAATGCTGATACTTGTCTTATGCCTATAGAAATGGCAATCGAAACCGCTATTAACCAAACAGCTAGTAAAGTGTATTTTACAATATTCCCAACTGATTTCATATTAGGTGCCAATAATTTGAAACCTAATAAAGTCATGAAAAAGAACGGAATACCTACTGCAAGGAACATTAATAAACCAAAAACCCAAATAGGATAATCTGTAAAATTACCGGCTTCTATATAATTTTGCCAAGGAAAATCAATAGAAACGCTAGTCCCTAAAGTAAATACTCCAATAAAAAGTAACACGAGTACAGATAATCCGCCCATAATTAAAATCACACCTAAAAACTTTGCGAAGATTTTAAAAACAGTCATGATAAAATCGCTAAAACCGTTTCCCAATTTCCCAGCTTCCGATCTTATTTGATTACCATATTTGTCATAATCAGCATTTTTTATTTTATCTGAAACATTGTCAAATTCTTCACGAACTTTTTTTTCAATGTTGGAAATGGTAACAGGTTCTCCTGTCATTTCTAGCTTTTCGGTTGTAGTTACTGCTTCTGGAGTCACAATCCATAGAATAATATAAGCTACAATTCCAGTTCCAAATCCAGCAAAAACGCATATCAGGAATATGACTTTTAACCAAACGGCTTCAATTCCAAAATAGTGACCTAAACCTGTTGCAACACCACCAATCATTCCGTTTTCTTTATCACGGTACAATTTTTTTAGAGCTCTAGGAGCATAAAAATCATTTGTTGCTGATGAGTTTGGACCATCATCTTCAATGATATAATCTTCAGGTTGTCCCATTACTGCGATAACTTCGTCAACTTCTCTAATTGTAACTACGTGTTTTTCGCTTTTTTGTTTCTCAGTCAATAATTCCGAAACTCTCATTTCGATATCCTTTATAATTTCTTCTTGTCCAGATGATTTTGACAGCGAACGTTTTATTGCTTCAAAATAACGGGTCAATTTTTGGTATGCATCTTCGTCAATGTGAAAGAACATTCCACCTAAGTTTATATTTACAGTTTTGTTCATGACTATTATTTTTGGTTGGTTATTAAGTTTACGGCATTAGACAATTCAGTCCAAGTGCCATCCAATTCGTTTAAAAAAGTTTGTCCAATTTCGGTTAGTCCATAGTATTTTCTAGGTGGTCCCGAGGTAGATTCTTCCCAACGATAGTTGAGTAGTCCGTCGTTTTTTAATCGAGTTAATAACGGATAAATAGTTCCCTCCACTACCAATAATTTAGCGTCTTTCAAAGTGTCTAATATTTCCGAGGTATAAGCGTCTTTTTCTTTTAATACAGATAAGATACAAAACTCAAGAACACCTTTACGCATCTGGGCTTTAGTGTTTTCAATGTTCATAATTCTTTAATTTGAGTTGATTTGTTGATTAAACTGTTCATTTTTTGATTGATGATTTTTAATTGAGTTGCTAAGTTTCTAAGAATCTAAGTTTTTTTAATTTGACTGATTAGGTCTTAGCGACTTAGAATCTCAGCAACTTAGTAACTACTTATTATTTTAGAAAAGAAATTGTTGTCGGTGATTATATTCCTTTCCATATTGATGATTGATTTTTTAATTGATTTAAGAAACTAAGTTTCTAAGTTTTTAAATTTGACTGATGAGGTCTTAGCAACTTAGAATCTCAGCAACTTAGTAACTTTATTATTATTTCAGAAAAGGAATGGTTAACGGATAATTATATTCCTCTCCATTTGATGCTTTTACCGAAGCATAAATGATCAAAAAGAATTCAGCAACTTTCATACAGACAAATGCAAAAAGCGTTAAAACTCCTATTGTCAAAAGTCCAATGCTGTTTCCAAAATCGAAGTTCTCAAATACGATATCTTCATTATGTACTAATTCATTGAAAGATATGTTTCTCAAAATTGTGGATATAAAAGCTGGAATAGCAATCATTGCCAACACTAATGAATAAATTAAAACACTCAATTGAAAATTAAGTGCTTGTTTGCCATTGTAATCCACAAATTTAGATTCGTCTTTTTTTGAAGTCCAAATTATTATCGGAAAAATATAATTCCCAAAAGGGATGATATATTGACTAAAAGTACTTAAGTGTACCAGAGCAGCAATTTTTTTTTCGTTTGAAGTTTCCATTTTTTTGATTTCGTTTTTTGATTTATTCCGCTACGCTCCAAACAGTTCGGCTGCGCCTCGGGTGATGATTGATTAGAAAAATTTACTAAATGATTTACCTAGTAATTTCTTATGCAAATATATGGCTAAAAGAAAGTATCTTGTATAGCATAGTAGTATATATTAACATAATTTTAAGAAAAAATCATTATTTTGAAAGAAATAACTCTCTATAAAGTAATAAAATGTCTTTCTAGGCACTAATCGGAATTTTAAAGGATGTTAAAAGTCTTGCTTTTAGACTTGCGTAAAATGACAGATAAAAAGGGTGCCGCAACAAAAGACTTTGCCTAAAAGCAAAATAGAGTTAATTATTCTTTTTAATATGTATGCATAGTATTTTTTGTACTTTAGCAAAAAAAAGAAGCACTATGGAATTAACGGTATCAAAATTGAATCGATTTATACTTTTCAAATTACCCTCAGCCTATATCTGTGGTGTACGGGTTAAATTTATTGATAAAGATCAGTGTGTAGTTACAGTAAAACACAGATGGATAAATCAAAATCCGTTTAATTCTATGTATTTTGCAGTTCAAGCTATGGCTGCCGAGATGACAACTGGAGCCATGGTGATTGATAAAATTCAAGCAAGTGGCAAAAAAATATCAATGTTAGTAGCAAACAACAAATCTAATTTTTCTAAGAAAGCTACAGGACGAATCACTTTTGTGTGTAAAGATGGACATTTGATAGAGGAAGCAGTTCAAAAGACGATCGCAAATGGCGAAGGTCAAACCTTTTGGATGAAATCAATTGGAACTAATGAAGAAGGAGTTCAGGTTTCTGAAATGGATTTTGAATGGAGTATTCGTGCGAAATAAAAATAGACACTCAAATTTTAAAATAAAAAAAAAGCTTCGTTATCTTAAAACGAAGCTTTTTTTGATATAAGGCATGGTGAATTAATAATTACAATATAGAAAACAACCTTAAATTTTTAATTTGGAGAGTTGTACTCTTTTGGGTTAGAATATAAATCTGTATCAAATATAAGTAAACTATATCGTAATAGTCTTAAAATTATATTAATTTTTTTGAATGAAAGGAAGTGCTTTTTTTAAATGTGTATTTAATTCTTTAAAAAAGAGTGACAATTTGACATTTTATAAGTTTTGGCAGTACTTTTGCAATCGGATTTAAAGAATAAAACTATGTTTAAGAATTTTTTTAAAAATAAGAGCAATATGACTACAGAAAATACAGAATTCGATCAAGAAATAGACGATGTGACATTAGAAAATAATGCAAATGGAGAGCAAATTATTATTGAAGAATTAAGTGTTGAAGAGCAATTAGCGCAAGACTTAGCGAAAGAAAAAGATAAGTTTTTGAGATTATTTGCTGAATTTGAAAATTATAAAAGACGTACTACTAAAGAAAGAATCGAATTATTCAAAACGGCTAATCAAGAGGTTTTACTTGCGATGTTGCCTGTATTAGATGATTTTGATAGAGCAATAATTGAAATCAACAAATCTGAGGATGAGTTGTTAGCTAAAGGTGTTGAATTAATTCACGAAAAATTAAAAAGCACATTGGTTGCCAAAGGATTGGAGCAAGTTGACGTTAACGCAGGAGATGCATTTAATGCTGATTTTGCAGAAGCAATTACACAAATCCCAGCGGCTTCAGATGCAATGAAAGGAAAAATTGTAGATGTTCTTGAAAAAGGATATAAACTAGGAGACAAAATTATTCGTTTTCCAAAAGTGGTAATTGGTAGTTAAATTCCAATTTATAGGAATTTAGGATTTTTAAAATTTGGTTTTTACTTTAAATTATGAAAAAAGATTTTTACGAAATATTAGGTATTTCAAAAGGTGCTGATGCAGCTGAAATAAAAAAAGCATACCGAAAAAGCGCTTTGAAATACCATCCTGACAAGAATCCTGACGACAAATCGGCAGAAGAAAATTTCAAATTGGCTGCCGAAGCTTATGAAGTATTGAGTGATCCTGCCAAAAAAGCAAAATACGATCAATACGGTCATCAAGCATTTGATGGTTCAGGTGGATTTGGTGGCGGTGGTAACCATGGTGGTATGAATATGGATGACATATTTAGCCAGTTTGGAGATATTTTTGGTGGCGGTTTTGGCGGATTTAGTGGCGGAGGCGGAGGTTCTCGTCGCGTAAAAGGAAGCAATCTACGTATCAAAGTAAAATTGACTATTGAAGAAATTGCTAATGGTGTTGAGAAAAAAGTAAAAGTAAAACGTAAAGTTCAAGCGCCAGGCGTAAGCTATAAAACGTGTTCTACTTGTAACGGACAAGGACAAGTAATGCGTGTTACCAATACTATTTTGGGAAGAATGCAATCGGCTTCTACATGTCCAACATGTGGAGGTTCAGGACAAATTTTGGATAAAAAACCAAATAATGCTGACTCTCAAGGAATGGTTGCTGAAGACGAAACTGTTTCTATAAAAATCCCAGCTGGTGTTGTTGATGGAATGCAATTGAAAGTTTCTGGTAAAGGAAATGACGCTCCAGGAAATAGTGTTTCGGGAGATTTGATTGTTGTTATCGAAGAAATTGAGCATGAGTTTTTGAAACGCGAAGGCGAAAATCTACACTACGATTTATACATCAGTTTTGCAGAAGCGGTTCTTGGAATTTCAAAAGATATTGATGCTGTAAACGGTAAAGTAAGAATCAAACTTGAAGAGGGAATTCAGTCAGGTAAAATTCTAAGATTAAAAGGAAAAGGTATTCCAAGTATCAATGGTTATGGTAACGGAGATTTACTGGTACATGTAAATGTTTGGACTCCAAAAACACTAAACAAAGAACAAAAACAATTCTTTGAAAAAGCGTTAACTGATGATAACTTTACTCCAAATCCTGAAAAATCAGACAAATCATTTTTTGAAAAAGTAAAAGATATGTTTTCTTAATCTTTTCAAAAGATTTAAATATATAAGTCCCCATTCTAATTGTTTTTAGAATGGGGATATTTTTTTGGTTTCAATCTAAATCCAAAAGTCTTCTGTGATAGTTTATTTGTCCAAGATGATATGTTAGATGTGTTGTTAAATGAATTAATAAATACCCTGTTGCCGTTTTATTATCAAATACCAAAATAGGATATTCCCTTTCTAGTTCTTTATCAGTTAAATTATCAAGGGATGTTGCCACTACTATTTTTGTTTTTTCAATACTCTCAATCAGTTCGGCTTTAGAGATATTCTTTAAAGAAAATTCGAGTTCTCTATTTCGAATGTAATTTGTTTTGCCGATTTCTGCTCCAATATAGGTGTTGAGATTTCCCATTAGATGCAAGCAAAGATTTCCTGCTGAATTGGAAATATTCTTATCAATTTTCCAAATATTTTCTTCGTTGGTGTATAATTCGATTTCAATACGCAATCTGTTTAAATCGCGGTCAAATAAAGTTTTAAGTGTTTCAATCAGCATACTTTTAATTTTAAATTCTATTTTAAATACGTGAACAGTTTCTTATTATTTACCATAAAATCCTCATTTATTCATGAATCTGAAGATTTGACGAAGTTAATTCTTTTGTGTGTATTTAGGCAGTTCTTCTTTTGTCAAAAAAATGTTTTATTTCAGTGTTTTTCAAATATATTCGGTAATTTTCTCATTAGCCCAGATGGAAATGGCATCCTGTGTTCCCGGGGTTCGGGAACACAGATAAAATGGACAGCTGGAATTGGCTCCTGAAAAATAGGCTTTGTATTTTATACTTTTTAAAGCGGTTACAGAAGAATGTTTTTTTTATTTATTGTGTCTGTCGAAAGGCTTAAATCATTAGGTTTTTTGTGGAATAATTCGACTATAATCATTGCAAATTAACTACTTTTGCAATTCTAAAAAATCATCCGTGAGCAATATTCTTGAAGTAAATAAAGTCGTAAAGCAATATGGTGATTATGTTGCGCTTAACGAAGTATCATTAGCCGTTCCCAAAGGGAGTATATACGGACTTCTAGGTCCAAATGGAGCAGGAAAAACTTCCTTAATTCGAATTATCAATCAGATTACAATGCCTGATAGCGGCGAAATTATTCTTGATGGTGAAAAGCTTCAGCCCAAACACATTCAGCATATTGGATATCTTCCCGAGGAGAGAGGTTTGTACAGCACTATGAAAGTCGGTGAACAATGCTTGTATTTGGCACAAATGAAAGGTTTGTCCAAAACCGAAGCCAAAAAACAACTCGAATATTGGTTTGATCGCTTGGGAATTCAAGGTTGGTGGAACAAGAAAATTCAGGAATTATCTAAAGGAATGGCGCAGAAAATCCAGTTTGTAGTTTGCGTTTTGCACAAGCCTAAATTATTGATTTTTGATGAGCCTTTTTCTGGATTTGACCCCGTAAATGCTAATGTGATTAAAGATGAAATTTTAGCATTGAAAGAGGATGGAGCAACTATTATTTTTTCGACTCACAGAATGGAAAGCGTGGAAGAATTGTGTGATCATATTGCATTAATTCATAAATCTAATAAGCTGATAGAAGGAAAATTGATTGATGTAAAAAGACAATTTAAGACGAATAGTTTTGAAGTGGGAATTTTATCAGACAATGTTGAAGGGTTAATGTTTGATATTACTCAAAAGTTTTCTGTAGGGCAAGCTGATTTTAAATCATTAAACGATGAATTAAAATTAGAGATTCAGATTGGAAATGCTACACCAAATGAATTACTAAATGTTTTAACACAGCTTGGACAGGTAACCCATTTTGTTGAAAAAATTCCAAGTGTAAATGATATTTTTATCCAAACAGTAAGCTAGTAGCTAAAGGTGATTGAAAATATTCAAAATCAATGAATCTAAAACAAGAGAAGTTTAATTAATAATTAAGCATTAAAAATTATACTTTAACAGATATCAAAATCTTGTTTGAATTTTTGATTTTATACATTATACATATTTAAGGTTTAAGCTGTATGTGTTAAAATCAAATCAAAGGAAAATCTTTCAGTTATTAATTGATGGCGTGAATAATGATGAAAAATATTTATATGAAACAGAAAATTAGAATATCATTTTTTATTATTTTTATCTTGATATCATGTGAAAATGATCATTCGGAAAAAAAAGACTTAAAAGTTTTAATTGTTGGTAATTCCATAACATATCGGGAGCCAATACCAGAACGAGGATGGTATGGTAATTGGGGAATGGCAGCATCTGCGCCTGATAAAGATTTTGAATCTTTGCTAACAGTTAAAATGACAGATTATTATTCTAATGAAAATGTTATTGTATCTTCAAAAAATATTTCTTTTTGGGAACTTAATTTTGATTATGATCTTAATCAGTATACCGATATCTCAAATAAAGTATATGATATTCTTATTGTCAGATTAGGAGAAAATATAGATACATCTTCGAAACAATTTAAAAATTATGAATCTTCATTAACTTTAATGATAAATCACTTTAAGACAAAAAATACTAAAGTAATTATTACGGGTAATTTATGGAGTTCTCTTGAAAAAGATTTAATCCAAGAGAAAGTTGCTAAGGATAATAATTATAAATACATTTCTTTAATAGATTTTCAAAATCATTATAATAACTATGCATATGGTCAGTATGAAGACGATGCTGTAAGTAATCATCCTTCAGATACGGGGATGGTGAATTTAGCTAATTTGATTTTCGATTCAGTTATCAGTATTCAGCAATGATAATAGCTACTAATTGGCAATAATTGCTATTGCTAATACTTTTATTTTCAAATGTTTGTCTTCTTTTTTCGTTTTGTCCTGTGAATAAAACTCATCTGCCAAGTTACAAATGAACCTATTTGTGAAACGAAATATGATTGGAAAGTCGAAAGTTAGTAAGAAAGTCAATATAAAAAATAATATCCAATTTTGTCTATATTAAATTAAACATCATAAGTCGAGAATGAGCATTATATCATTAATCATAAAAAGAGAGTTTATAGCTAAGGTTCGCAATAAGTCATTTATTGTAATGACTTTTTTAAGTCCACTGCTATTTGTTGCTATTACTGGTTTTATTACCTATTTAAGTTCGATGAAACCCGAAACTAAGCTGGTTGCAATTCACGATGAATCGGGTTTGTTTGTTAATGAGTTTATAGCGTTAAATAATAAAAATAGTGATTATAAATATTTGGATTTGTCCAAAATTGACATTCAATTTCTGAAAGATAGTATTGTTAAAGAGAATTTTGAGGCCTTGCTTTATGTACCCAAAACAACTAACAATAAAGATTTGGAAACTAAAATTCAGTTGGTTTCAAATGAAAGTCCGAGTATTGGTTTTATCGAGAAAACACAAGGTATTATTGCAGATAAGTTAACGAAGAATAATCTGGAATTGGCACATTTAGATACTTTGGCCATCAAAAAAGCAAAAGCTGAAGTTGTTTTAAATTTGTCAAAAGCTTCTGGAGAGGAGAGTCTTAGAGGGCTGAATGAAATTAAAATTGGAATTGGTGGAGCTTTTGGTTATCTGGTAATGATGTTTATTATTATTTATGGTAATATGGTGATGCGAAGCGTAATTGAAGAGAAAACGAACCGTATTGTTGAGATTATTATATCTTCGGTAAAACCTTTCCAATTGATGATGGGGAAAATAATAGGAACTTCATTGGCTGGATTGCTGCAGTTTTTAATTTGGACAATAATAGGTTTGACGTTAATGTTTGCGGCTTCTGCATTTTTTGGAGTTAATGTTGGTCCAACGGCGAGAGTTTCACCTGAATTGATGCAAGCAGCACAACAAGAATTCTCAGGAACAGCTCAAATGTATATTAAAGAAATTTGGAGCCTTCCTATTGCGAGTATCCTGATTGGTTTTATTGTTTATTTCATTGGAGGTTATTTTTTATATAGCTCTTTTTATGCTGCTATTGGGGCCGCTGTAGATAACCAAACAGATTCGCAACAATTTCTTTTGCCTATCATTATGCCTTTGATACTGAGTGTTTATATTGGATTTTTTACAGTAATCAATGATCCGCATGGGACAATAGCGGTTGTTTTTTCTATGATTCCATTAACCTCGCCAATAGTGATGCTAATGCGTATTCCTTTTGGAGTGCCGTGGTGGCAAATTGCAATTTCTGTATCTTTGTTATTCGCAAGCTTTCTTGGTGTCGTTTGGTTTGCTGCCAAAATTTACCGTGTTGGAATTTTAATGTATGGTAAAAAACCAAGTTGGGGAGAATTATATAAGTGGCTTAAGTATTAGAAGCTGCTAAGTTGCTGAGATACTAAGAGGCTAAGTTTTGTTAAAGAATAGAATTTGAAAATATAAAAAAAAGTTGTTGAAGTTCTAGGTTGGTAAGTTTTAGGAAACTTAGTAACTTAGAAACTCAGAATCTTAGAAACTAAAAAGTAGATGAGTAAAATTTTAATTATTGAAGACGAAGAAGCGATTAGAAGAGTATTGGTTCGAATACTTTGCGAAGAAAATGAGTCTTATGAAGTAGATGCTGCTGAAGATGGGGTAATAGGACTTGAAAAAATAAAAGAGAACGACTACGATTTAGTGTTATGTGATATTAAGATGCCAAGAATGGATGGTGTCGAATTACTGGAAGCAGTAAAAAAGTTCAATACCGAAGTTCCAATTGTAATGATTTCTGGTCATGGTGATATGGAAACGGCTATTAATACAATGCGTCTTGGTGCTTTTGATTATATTTCGAAACCACCAGATTTAAATCGTTTGTTGAATACGGTTCGAAATGCATTAGACAGAAAAAAACTAGTTGTCGAAAATAAAATTTTAAAAAAGAAGGTCAGTAAGAAATACGAAATAGTTGGTGAAAGTGAATCACTCAATCTAGTGAAAATTATGATTGATAAAGTAGCTCCAACCGACGCTCGAGTTCTGATTACAGGACCAAATGGAACTGGGAAAGAATTAGTTGCTCATCAATTACATGACAAAAGCGAACGTTCTACAGCTCCAATGATTGAAGTAAATTGTGCTGCCATTCCAAGCGAATTGATAGAAAGTGAATTGTTTGGACATGTAAAAGGAGCTTTTACTTCGGCAGTGAAAGATCGTGCAGGAAAATTTGAAGCAGCTAATAAAGGAACCATTTTCTTAGATGAAATTGGAGACATGAGTTTATCGGCTCAAGCCAAGGTGTTGAGAGCTTTGCAGGAAGGAATCATCTCAAGGGTTGGAGCAGACAGTGATATAAAAATTGATGTTCGAGTGATTGCTGCGACGAATAAAGATTTAAAAAGCGAAATTGAAGCAGGACGTTTTAGAGAAGATTTATATCATCGTTTAGCAGTAATTCTTATAAATGTGCCTTCTTTGAATGATAGGAGAAGTGATATTCCTGCTTTGGTAAAACATTTTGCTGATAAAATAGCTAATGAGCACGGAAATGCAGTTAAACATTTTTCGGAACCAGCGATTCTGTTGTTGCAAGAATACGATTGGACTGGAAATATCAGGGAATTACGCAATGTGGTAGAGCGTTTGATTATTCTGGGAGGAAATGAAATTTCAGAAGCGGATGTTAAAGCTTTTGCAAGTAAATAAATGAAATTTAATGATTTAAAAATGGAATGATTTAAAGAATTTACAACCGTTATCTTTATATTATTTTGTTTTTTAATCTCAATAATAAAAAAATGAAATTAAAAAAAATTAATCAAGTATTGCAGGAAGCCTTAATCGATTGTGGTTTGACAGAGGCTAATGACTTGCAAAAGGAAACTTTTTCGACTATAAAAAGTGGGGCAGATGCTATTATTTCTTCTTCGGAAGGATCAGGTAAATCAACAACGATTGTTATGAATGTAATTCAGCAATTGGTTTGTGAGGGGGAAGAATCGCCTCGTGCTTTAATTTTTGTTGAAAATAAAGCAAAAGTACTTGAAATGGAAGATCTCTTTGAAAAGTTTGGGAAATTTACTAACTTGAGAGTGTTTGGGGTTCATGAAAAAGGCGATATGGAATATGACAAAAATTATATTTCAGCAGGTATCGACGTGTTGATTGGAACTCCTGTTAAATTGAGTGAGATGTTTACTACAGCCGGTTATAACGTGAACCGACTAAAAATGTTTATTATTGATGATGCCGATCCTATTTTGAAATTGCGTAATGAGACAAAAATCATGAGAATCTCAAATAGTATTGCCAAAACACAACGTATTATTTTTACCGATAAAATTACAGATCGTATAGAAATATTAGCAGACAAAATGTTGCTAGAGCCTTTCGTTTTTGATTTTGACGAAGAATATGAAGAAGAGGATGAGGACGAAGAGGATTTAGAAGAAGAACAATCAGTATTGCTGGATGTTGATGATTTTGAAGAACCTGAAGAAGAAATAGGCGACGAAGAGGAATAGTCTTTTTAAATAAAATACCGTTAATATGGTAAACATTACAATAAAAAAAGTAACGCTCAACGATATTGACCAATTGCAAAAAATTGGTAGGCAAACTTTTAAAGAAACGTTTTCAGAATCAAATTCTGAAGAGAATATGAAAAGCTATTTGGAGGTTGGATTTTCTAACGAAAAACTTACTGAAGAACTTACTGATAGAAACTCTGATTTTTATTTTGCAACAGTTGATAATGAGGTAATAGGGTATTTAAAACTCAACTTTGGAGACTCACAAACTGAATTAAAGGATAACAAATCTCTTGAAATTGAGCGAATCTATGTGTCAAAAGAGTTTCATGGAAAAAGTGTTGGGCAATTGCTTTATGATAAAGCTATTCAAGTTGCAAAACTGAACGATTCAGAATATGTTTGGCTTGGTGTTTGGGAAGAAAATCTTAGAGCAATACGTTTTTACAAGAAAAATGGTTTTGTTGAGTTTGATAAACATATTTTTAAATTAGGAAATGAAGAACAAACAGACATTATGATGAAACTTAAATTGTAGTTTAATAAAAATTGAATTTTTTGGCATAATTTAATTCGCTTTTAGTTTGAAGATTTGATATAATAATAATTTTAAAAAATAAAACATTATGGGATTAATGAAAGTGTTTTCGGGAAGTGAAATTTTGGCTTTGGCACTACAAAAAAAAATTGAAGATGCAGGAGTTGAAACATCAATAAAAAACAATATCCAATCGGCTAGAATGTCGGGTTTTCCAAATTCGGATTCAGCTGTTGAGGTGTTTATCCAAGAAACTGATTTTGCTAAAGCAAATCCAGTTATCGAAGAATTTAGGTTGAGTATCTAGTTAAATTAAATTGATTTTAATTTTTTATAACCTTGACACTTATTCCAGTATCAAGGTTTTTTTATAATAACTTTATAATGAAAGAAGTGCAATACAAAATGATTGTTTTGGATATGGATGACACATTGTTAAATGATGATCATATCATATCCGAAGAGAATAAAGAAATGATTTTTAAGGCCCAGGAAATGGGAGTTTATGTAGTTTTAGCTTCAGGAAGACCAACATCTGCGATGACTGCTTATGCTAAAGAATTAAAAATGGATCATTATAATTCCTATATGATTTCTTTTAATGGTTCAACGATTACAGATTTAAAAGAAGACAAAGTGCTTTTTGAACACGCCCTGACCAAAGAGCAAATTCATTCTCTATACGATTTTAGCAAGCAAAATAATACTCATATTATTACTTATTTAGGCGAACAAATTATTAGCGAAAGACATTCGGAATATATTGATGTTGAGGCTACTATTACAGGTTTGGAGCTTTTAATTGTTCCAAGTTTTAAAGATGCAGTAACAACTTCGGCAGTAAAATGTTTATTGCTCGAAGAGCCAAGTTATCTCAAAGGTGTAGAAGCCGTTTTAAAAAATGCTATGCCAGATTTGAGTGTGTGTATGTCAAAACCCTTTTTCCTAGAAGCTGCACCAAACGGAATTGATAAAGGAGCTGCTATTCAAGTTTTGGCAGAAAGACTCAATATTCATCAAAGTGAAATTATAGCTGTTGGAAATGCAGGAAACGATTTAACGATGGTACAATATGCCGGACTAGGTGTTTGGGTAGATAATGTTGACGCTGAATTAAGAGAATTTGGTGATGTTATTGTAGCTTCTAATAATAATCACGGTGTTGCCGAGGTAATTAGAAAATATATTTTGAATTAATGAATTCGTTCATTTATACCAATTAGAAATATAATTCAATTATTTTATATTTCTAATTGGTATTAAAAATGTCATGGTGTTAGGGTTTTAAAACTTCAGCTGTTGGAACCCATTTTTTTTGCCATGCTGGATATTGTTTCAAGACTTTTTCAGGATTGTAAGTATACCAGGCATAACCAACACGTCTTTCTCTGCCAACTTCTGCCAAGGAATATAAATAAATACTATTTCTGTCGCAGAATAAAGGTCTTTCTGTAACTAATTCATAATAACGGGTCCAAATAGGAGGAGCAGTAGGATCATTTACCACTCGACAATCAACAGTAACTGGTTTTGTATTGTATTTAGAATCTAAATCAGGTGCGTTGAAAGTTTCTACTCGAGTATTGTATATTTTGGAATCTGAAAACCATTTTACAGCACTTTGAATAGAATTAATTATTTTTTCATTTGGCTTGTCTATATTCATTAAAAACAAAACTATTTCAGCACTTTCGCCATTACAAATACTTGGTGGTTCAAATTTTCTAGCCCATTCCGGTAATAAAGTTTTTTCATTGTGTTGTTGACACCAAGCCGTTAATTTTCCTTTATCGTTAATTTGCATTTTTAAGATACAATCGATTCCTTTTTCGTAAGCTACAGTAACTTTTTTTCTAGTTTTAGCATCGACAAACGCAAAGTTAGCATCATTAGTAACCACTTTTTTCAACAGATTCATAATGCCCATATAAGCACCATCATTAAAAGTGATATAGCGACTGTAGCCTTTTTCTAAAGGAAAATATTGAGGCCAACCACCGTTATCGTATTGTGCATTAAGTATAAAATCAATTCCTTTAATACAAGCGTCTTTGTATTTCTCAGTTTGAGTTGCCGTATAAACTTGTGCTAAATAATAAATATGAGTGTAAGTCGTAGAATTGTCAAATGTGGTATGCAAGTTAGCTTTCGAAGAAATCACAGCTTTTATTTGTTCAGGGGTTAAAATAGCCTTCATGTCATAGTTTTTAGGCCATCCACCATTATCACGTTGAAAATATATAATGTTGTCTGCAATTTTGGTGTAATCAGATTCCTCATATACAGGCTGATTATCGATTGGATTTATGATATTGTCATTGGCTTTGATATGATACCAATGATTGACTCCATCTTGGAATGGTTTGGTGCTAATCACAGTTTTTGATTGAGAAGCAGCAAAAAAAGAGCTTAGCAATAAGAAAATTTTGATTTGGTCTTGAAGTATTTTTAGCATTTGAAGTTTTTTATTGAAGTAGTTAAATTTATAAAAAAATAGCTAAGGTTTTAATTCTTAGTAAACTCTAGTTTTTATTAGATGTTTTTTGAATTGATTGGTTTAATGGGTTTTAAAATAATATTTTTATGTGTTTAAGATGAATATATTTTAAAAAATGTAATCTGTATTTTGGTTTTTATAATCAAAAAAAAGCCGTTTCATTCTGCAATGAAACGGCTTTTAGAATTTAAAAAAAGTTTTATTTTTTAGCTACTGAGATAAAGTAATTGTTTCCGTCACCCATTGTCAGTTTAACTCTTTCGTCACAAACATCGATGGCGAATTTATCACTGGTATAACAGGTACAAGTCGTTTTTTTGTCTTTAGACATTTCATTGTCGCATTTCCCTGTTTTATAACCAGCCAATTGTGGCGTGTAAAAAGAAACCAAATCCGTTGAAGCGGTCACTAATGAAATAATACTTGCTGTGTTATCATTAGCAATTCTGTATACAATTCTATCAGTATAGTTGATGTTTTCTACTGTAACTTTTCTAATGTAAGTGTAGGCAGTTGAAGCTGTTTCTACTGATTTCTCTTCAAATTTAAAACCAAGACTTCTGATATCAAGATTGAATTTTTCTTGAGAGTTATAACTAGCCCAAGCAGTCAAAGTACTGATTGTTGGAAAAGGATTTTTAGTTGCTATAGCTGTTGGTGCATTTTGTGCCTTTGAGCAAAGTGTGATGAATAGTAGGAAGATTGTGAGGTAAAGTGATTTCATTTAATTTTTGTTATTTATTTAATATTGGCCTACTCTTTATGGTTTTCGGCAATCCCATTTAGTGTTAATATTATGGTTTTAATTCAAAACACTGATATTTAATTTGTTATGTATATTTAAAGGAGAGAGACAAATATTATATGATTTGATCCTTTTGTTCTAACTGATAAAGTTGCAGAATATTACTTTTATTCTAAATTATTTTTAAAATAATTAGTTTTTTGAATTTTGAAATGGGACTATGCCTTTATTTGGTATAAAATGAAAGGACTCCCGTTGAGTTGTTTTTGGAATTGTGAAATTAATATTTTAATGAATAGGAACAAAACGCTAAAGGGAAAATAAAGTTTTTTTAAAACCTAATAGCATTTTTAGTTTTGCTATTCTATTTTTCATTTTTAGAAAAAAGGATTTTTTCGAAGTTAGGTTTTGTACCAAAAATAATTTCACCCATTAATAATTTTTGGGTAATATTCTCCATTTTATCGCCTGAATAAGAAAATTGAGATGCTTCATTAGCAGTAAGAATTGACAAAGTCGTTTTCTTAATATAATTACTAAGTTTTTGTAGCTATTATGATGTAAAAATAAACCGCCACAATGCTATATTGTGACGGTTTGAATAGTACTATAAAATAACAATTGAATTTTAACTTCTTTTTATCCAACTTCTGCCTTCATTGGTAGAATAATACAATCCCTTTGAAGTCATTCCTAAAATTTCTTTGCCGTTATCGGTTAAATCGTTAAAATCTCCACAGTTGTTGGAATTGTAACGCAGTATCCAGCTTCTTCCATCGTTTGTCGAATATTCAATTTTGGTTTTCGTTGATGGGTTAATTCGAATCATTTCTTTGCCTTTTAAAATCATTTGTGCCATTATAGTTTTGTGTTTTTAGTTTGCCTACTCTAATTGGTTTTCGGCTTTCCCAAGGATAAAATTATGAGGCGAGTAGGACAAAGTGCGGCAGATTAAATATGTTTTTTTGTTAATTTGTATATTGTATTATTTTCTCTTAAATTATTAAGGCTCAAAAAATCTTTTATCTTTTTATCCTCTGATCTTGCCAATGACATAAAAAATAATGCAGTATAATCAATATGCTTTATAGGCAAGTTTTCAAATTCGCACATGCTTGATATAATTGATTCAAAAATTACTATATGAAAGTTGTTTTTCTTTTTTAAGGCTTGATATTCTTCTTTCTCAAAACCTACATACAAGATAACTGCAATACAAATGGAAGCATTAGAGATTTCGATGGAGTGTTTATTTGGAATAACTACAAGATTATTATGCTCTTTAAAATCGAGCATATAAGCTAAAGTTTTGTTTATCTCTTCATTTTTTAACTTGTCTAGTAAGATACAATTGTCTAATCTTGAATATTTAAGGTCCATGATAATTTAATTTTTATAATTGGTTTTCTTTTTTTCGATATAACAAAGAAATTATTGGAATGTGCCAAAGTGTGGCGGAATAATTTTTTTATCAAAAGATTTATTTTTCTTTTTTTGAAAATTATTTGAATAAAAAAAAACGACACTCACACGAGTGTCGTTTTTGAGAATAGTGTCATATTTAATTAGAGAGTTTTTCAATTTCAATGATTTCCTTTATTACGGATATTATTTCTTGGTAAACTTTCCCTTCTTTGCCTTTTGCTACATCTTCCCAAATTTCAGGAGAATCGCCCCAATTATTATATTCCGAATTTTTATAAATCCAAAAAGGAGTAGAAATAAAATCATATTTATTTTCGAATTTTTCAATTAAATCTTCTAAACCTTCTTTCTTTCTAAAGCCAAAAAAAACATTTTCTGAAAATGGAGAATTATCATTTTTCCTTCCAAAAAACATTCCAATTGTATTCTTTTTTAAAGCTCTAAAGTTCAAATATACACCGCAATATTCTGCATCATCATTTATATCAACAATATCGATGTTATTAACTTCTTTAATTTCTTCAAATCCTATCTTGTTTTTTAAAATATCAATAAATGTTTTGTATAATTCTCGTTTTAAATTATGTATAGTTGTATGTATTTCAAAAGCACTTTTAATATTCTCTTCAGGATTTTTTAGTATTGTTGATACAATTTCCTTTTTCATTTCTTCGCTCATTGTTTGGAATGTTATTTTTTCAATTAAGGCTAAATATTGTTGTAAAGTTGATTTTAATAATGGTTTTAATTCTTGGTTTTTGAGACATTTTTTTATCCAACTTCTTATGTGAACTTCAAAGGAAATAGGATAATACAAACAATTATTGTTTGTGTTGTTTTCGGCAAACAATTTATATTCGTTTATTTCGGTATGTATAAAATTGTAGCCTCTTATTATTCCATCTAATTTTTCTTCTTTTTCTAATTTTTTTCCGAACAATGTTAAGTAGAGAATTTTGTATTCTTTTTTCTTTGTTTTAGCATAATTGTCATATCGAATTAACTGAAGAGGTTGATCAATAGCATATAATTTATTTTCAATAATTAGAATTTGTTTTTTATCTTCTATTATTAAATCAATTCTGCCTCCAGTAATATTCTCCCAATCTATATCTAAACTGACCGTCCTTTCACAAATTTTATCATTAATCAAAGTGTTAAAATTATTTAATTCAATATCTGAACCAAAGGAATTTTGCACTTCACTAATAAATAATTTCAAAAAAAAATCTCCTTGACAGTGAGAGCCATTAGGATTCAATAGTTCGCCTATAATTGAGGAATGAGTATTAACTTCACTATGCTCCATATTCATAACAGAAAAAACATTAAAATTCTCTTCAGTAATTTTTGCTTTTTCATATTCTCTTCGAATACTTGAAACTTGTTCCAAAAGTTTATTTATTTTATCCATAAATTGTCATACTAATTTTTTAAATTATTTCATTACAAATTTTAAGAATACGTTCAGAATTATCATTTACATATTTGATTGTTTCATTGCTGATATTATCTATTAATATTTCTTGCATTTTTTCGCTTTTTCCTAAAAGTTCAAGAAATTCAATATTATTAAAATCAATATATAAATTTTCCAATGTGTCAAAGCGATTTCTCTCTCTCCACCAACCTTTTTCATCATTAGAAAACCCGTTTCGTATAAAAATATCCTTATTCTGATTTTGCAAATTTAAAACTCCATAAAACAATCTGTTTCTTTCATTTCCATTACCACTGAAAGGCTCAATTCCAAAAATAACACTTTCTGTTTTAGGTGTTTTAACTTTTAACCAGATTCCTGAATTCTTTTCTCCGACATTCTTATGCTCAATAATTTCATATTTAACATCTAATTCCATTTTTAATTTTTTAATCACACCATCTCTTATACTTTTGCGTATTTTATTTTTTGCATTTTCAAAATCTTTAAAGATTTGCTCTGCGATTGAAAAATTTTTTAAAATTATCTCTTGTATTTCGTTACTCATGACCTTATTAAGTGTTTGTCCTGTTAATGTTTTAATCAAATAAGTATATTGTTTTAATACCTCTCGAAGCATTGGTTTGTCTGTGGCTTCTTTTACGCAAGCACCTAACCATTTTACAATATCATCTTTATAGGAAATATTGAAATAATCTTTGTTCTCAATCAATCCTTTCGCTGATTTAGGTTTGCTTTCTTTTAAGGTTAAAAATAAAATCGGAGCTTCGTTGTTATAATTATTGTATCGAATCAACTGATTTTCTTGTTCCCCAGCATAGATTTTGTTTTCGATGATAAGGGATTTTTTGTTATTGTCTTCTACAATAATATCAATTCTTCCGCCATCTGTTTTGTCGCCGTTTAATTTTCCAATATGTTTTTCAACAATAGTTTTGGATGTTTCTGTATTGATTTTAAATCTGTTTAAATCATTTTCATTTTTGTAATCATCTACTTTATTAGGTATGAATTTTTCTTCTAACATTTGGATGAAAAGTTTCAAAGGAATATCTTTTAAACCGTGTGAACCTCTCCTGTTTAAAAGTTCTCCTATAAATGCAGAGTGTGTACGTACCTCATTGCTTGTCAAATTTAAAACAGAAAAAACATTAAATTTCTCTCCAGTAATTTCTGCGATATTGTCGTATTTCTTCTGAATTGCACTTACATTTTCAAGCAAATTTTTTATTTCTGTTGTGGTTCTTTTTTCGTCAATGGTAATTTCATTCATGTTTTTAGTTATTTTTTGTTTTTCAAACTAATTCCCCACAAGCCCTAGCATCGCTCAATGCATCGTGATGGTTAAGCGGAATATTATGTTCTTTGCACAAGTTAGCCAAGTTTGACTTATAAATCCTATAAGTGCAAAATTTATTGTAGGCAGGAATTGGTAAATTATAGTAGGCGAGTGTTTTGTTCAAAACAGGAAAATCAAAGCCAAAACCATTGTGCGCTACCACATTTTGATTTTCTATATACGGCGCAATTTGATGCCAAACTTGGCCGAAAGCAGGAGTGTTCAAAGTAGTTTTTCCGGAAATCCCGTGAATGTCCGTAAAGCGATTCCAATAATAATTATCGGGAGGCTGAACCAATAGATTGATTTCTTTGGTAATGATTCCGTTTTCTACTCTTACCAATCCAACTTGGCAAATGCTATTCCTGTAACCTGTTGCCATTTCAAAATCTATTGCGGTAAAACAATCCATAAATTTAATTGCTATTCATTTGTATTTGTAATTTCCATCCCTGAAATTTTTATCTTATATAGTCTGCCATCAATTACTAATCGATTCAGAAAACCTAACGGAATAAACCCTGTTGTTCTATCATCTATCCCATCAGGGAATTTCTCCTTAAAAGTAAGCTCTAGTTTATCCATCCGTTTTGAAAACAAGCGCACAAATTCTTCTTTTTCCATAATTATATATAAAGATTAGACATTTCCGAAATTCTGTTTTTGATTTCGTTTTGAAGCGAAATAGGAGAGATTACTTTTACATTCGAGCCGTATTTCAATAATTCCATTTTAATATCGTTGGTGGTATGAATGAAAATTTCTAGGATTACAGTATTTTCGGTTTCTTCCACAATGCGTTGGGATTCGTGCAACGGAAAGGTTTTGATGTAATTGCCTTGCTGTTTAGAAAACTCTAAAACCACTTTTTCTGCTGCCTCATAAGTTTCAACCCCAAAAGCGTGTTGGAATTCTTTTTCTACGTTGTAATTAAAGGGTTTGAATTTAGAGTTGGTGATTTTTAGGTTGGAGATTCTGTCTAAACCAAAAGTTTTTATTCTATCATCTTTTTTGTCCCAAGCGACTAAATACCATCTTTGTTGCGATTCTTTGATTGCAATGGGTTTCAGTTCGCGTTGGGTACTAAAATCTTCCCAATGTTTTTTATATGTTAATTGTAGAATATAATTATTTTGTATGGCGTGAATAATACCATAAATATTTTCGGTACCCAATGATTTTCTCTTTTCAAGAAACACACTTGGTGACAATTTATTTCCCTCTTGCAGTGCGTGATGAATCGAAAAAGCATCAATCATCCGGGTTACCGACTGGTCTTCTATTTCTTCTTCATCAATAGCATAGGTTTTGTCTTTGCGGTTGTAGTGAATGTCAATTCCAAAAAGAGTTGAAATATCTTTCTTGTCACGTTCAAAAGTGCGAATTGCATATTCGAAAGCTGTGTCGATATCGTCATTTTTTAATTTACGCATGACATGCTCCTGTAAATCGTTGAAACTGCACGGTCGGCTTCTCAAACGGTCAATAACGTATAAGTACCTTTTAAAATAAATTAATTTTGACATAATTTTTAGATTTATTTTTCAAAGATAGATAGTTTGTCTGCCAATTTATGACAGAGTAAAATAATTTATTGAATCACAAAGGATTAAAATAGAATTTCCTTTTATAAATTTTTGTTTGTAAATTTGCACTCTCAATTTTTTGACAACGATTTCATTAATTGAGTTATCTTATGGAAAATAGAAAAAAAGTCGCTTTTTACACTTTAGGTTGTAAATTAAATTTTTCGGAAACATCAACCATTGCGCGTAATTTAGAAGATGAGGGTTTTGATCGCGTTGATTTTGAAGAAGTTGCTGATATGTATGTAATTAATACCTGTTCGGTTACGGAGAATGCTGATAAACAATTTAAGCAAGTAGTGCGAAAGGCGATGAAATTGAACGACAAGGCTTTTGTCGCTGCAGTAGGGTGTTATGCACAGTTAAAACCAGAGGAATTAGCAAATGTGGATGGAGTAGATCTGGTTCTTGGAGCTACAGAGAAATTCAAACTTGCCGATTATATCAATGATTTATCGAAGAATGATTTTGGCGAAGTACACTCTTGTGAGATAGCCGAAGCTGATTTTTATGTTGGCAGTTATTCAATCGGGGATAGAACCCGTGCTTTCTTAAAAGTTCAGGATGGCTGTGATTATAAATGTACGTATTGCACGATTCCATTAGCACGCGGAATTTCCCGAAGTGACGAGTTGGAAAATGTTTTGAAAAATGCTTACGAGATTTCGAAACAAAATATCAAAGAAATTGTTCTGACAGGAGTAAATATTGGAGATTACGGAAAAGGGGAGTTCGGGAATAAAAAACACGAACATACTTTTCTGGAATTAGTACAAGCTTTAGATGAAGTAGAAGGAATCGAAAGATTGCGTATTTCTTCTATTGAGCCTAATTTATTGAAAAATGAAACAATAGAATTCGTGTCCAAAAGCAGAACTTTTGTACCACATTTTCATATTCCGTTGCAATCAGGAAGTAACGATATCTTGAAATTGATGAAACGTCGTTATTTGCGTGAAATTTATACGGAACGCGTAAATAAAATTCGCGAGGTAATGCCACACGCTTGTATTGGTGTGGATGTGATTGTTGGTTTCCCAGGAGAAACAGATGAACATTTCTTGGAAACGTACCATTTTCTGAACGAAATGAATATTTCTTATTTACATGTTTTTACTTATTCGGAGAGAGATAATACTGAAGCTGCGAATATGGATGGTGTTGTTCCTGCCAATGTTCGAGCCAAACGAAGCAAAATGCTACGTGGTTTATCTGTAAAAAAGCGTCGTGCTTTTTATGAAAGCCAATTAGGAAGCAACAGAACAGTACTTTTTGAAAGTGAAAATAAAGAAGGTTACATTCATGGTTTTACCGAGAATTACGTAAAAGTAAAAACACCTTGGAATCCAGAATTGGTGAACACTTTACATGAAATTAATTTGACAAAAATCGATGAAGACGGAGGCGTTCGAATGGAGTTTGGCAATGTTTTAATTTGCGAATAATTACAATTTTACAATAATATTCCTGTTTATAAATAAAAGCTTTTTTTGATTTAATAGTTATCTGAATATCGTAAAAATCTGTTATTGAATCTAATAAAATTCAAAAAATATCTTTATTTTAAGTAATGTCCAAATAGATTTTCTCAAACAAAATAAAGGCCTTATAAAATAAAATATAAAATGATTTTATTAACTTTGAAGTTATTATAAAACTAAATGGATGGAAACTGAAAACAATTCAATTGTTAACTTTTTATCACTCGATGAATATGCTAATAATTTGTATTGTGTATCAGAGGAATTACATAACAATAGATTAAAGTATTATCAATTTCAAGCTAAAAGTGTTGAAGCTGATTATTTTTATTGTCTTGATAGTGAATTAGAAAAAGATAAAATACCTTTTATTTACATATTTGATTATAGAAATCAATATCTTGATGAGCAAAAACTCGCTTTAATCAATAAAAAGATTTGGACAATCGGAGATATTGCAATTGCTGTTATTGTTTACTCTGATGAATTTAAAATCATTGACACCCGACAGCCTGTAAAGATTTCGAGTGAAGGTGAATTGACTGCGAATATTCTTTTTCCTACTATTTCTAAAATAGATAAAAAATTAAAAAAAATAATATTTTCTGGAAGAATTCTTGAGGAGAAGCCTACTGATTATCTTTCAGTTTCTCCCTATGTAAAATTACTTGAACACATAGATAAGAATATTCTTTCTAAAAAAGATAAAATTGGTTGCTCTCCTCATACACTCAGGTCTCTGATAGTAAAATGTATATTAATTAAGTATTTAGAAGAACAAGTTGATGATAGTGGCGAAAATATTTTCAAAAACAATTTTTTCTCATCTTTTATTAATGATCCAAAAAAGAATACAACGTTCTGTGATGTTATTAAAGATGGTAATATTCTAGATTTATTTGCTAAATTAAATCAAAAGTTTAATGGAGGTGTATTTAATTTAACTAATGAAGAAGCTGAAGAAATATCAAAAAGTGATCTTACTACGATTGCTATTGCATTAGATGGTCGTTTTGGGCAAGATGGACAAGGAGCTTTTTGGAAATTATATGACCTAAAGTTTATTCCAATTGAATTTATTTCTAGGCTGTATGAAAGATTTATTTTATCCGTTGATGGAAGGCAAAAAAAAGACGGAGCATATTATACTCCACCTCATTTAGCTCGTTTACTTATAGATGAGCTTTTACCTTTTGATGAAAAAGTTGATTTCGAAAACTTTAAGCTTCTTGATCCTTCATGTGGTTCAGGAATATTTCTTGTTCTTGCCTACAAAAGACTAATCACGTTATGGATGTTGCAAAACAATAAAACGAAAGTTGAAGGAGAAAAAGATATTTATGAATTAAAGCAAATATTGTCTAATTGTATATATGGTGTTGATATAAATCCTGATGCAATTTCCATAACCGCCACATCTCTTCAGATTGAATATACAAGTCATTTTAATCCTAAAGATATTGATTTAATCCAATTTGACAACTTAATTATAAGAGGTAATCTTGGTGTTAAAGGGATTTTTAAATGGTATAAGGAAACCGATTTACAATTTAATGTGATTGTTGGTAACCCTCCTTTTAATATAGATAAAAGTGAAAATATACTAAATGCAGAAATAGGATTAGATAATATATGTGATAATGAATATTATTTAAATGAAAAGGATAAAAAAATAGATTTCCCATATAAAAATCCTGCATTAACAATATTCTATAAATCTTTAGAAAAATTATTAAAACCTTCTGGGTCATTATTTATGATAATGCCTTCATCTGCATTTTTATATAACCCAACATCTTTACAATTCAGAAAAACTATTTTTTCAAAGTGGAATATTCAGAAAATTTATGATTTCACTCCTTTAAAAGATTTTTTATGGGGAAAAACTAAAGTCGCTACAATTGCTATATTAGTACAGAATATTGGAAGCAAACAAAAACCTATAGAGCATATAATTGTTCGAAGTTCATATTTGAATCATAAAGGGGCATTAAGATTTCAAATTGATAAATATGATCGTTTTCAAGTTCCTTTTGAAAGATCCTTAACTGATAAATATTATTGGAAAACCAACCTTTTAGGTGGCGGTAGATTACATTTTTATGTTGATAAGTATTTGTCTAATAATGAGATTTCTGTAAAAAGTTTAATGAAAGATTATACAGGCTTTCGTTCTGATATTTCTTCTCTAAATCAGATAGATTTAAAAGGTATGGAACTCCTTGATTCGAAAAATTTTGTTCAAGACACAATAGAAGGGGCAACATATATTCAAGAAGAACATTTGGTAAAAAGAAATATTAATGCTGATATTCTGAATCCTCCAAATATTCTTATTAGATTAAATGCTAATTACTCTATGCCAATAGTTTTTAATACAAAGAAGATTGGTTTTTTCCCTGGAGTATTAGGTCTAAAAGGGGAAAATGATTTAGTAATGAAGAGATTTGTGGAAATATTTAAAATAAATAGACTTATTTATCGAACTTTAATAAAACTGTTGTCATCCAAAATTTATATGCAACAAAGCGGAGAATATTCTATTGATGCCCAAGATATAATGAATCTTCCGTTAAAGTTAGATGCTGAAGGAAAACTTATTGCTTTTGATGGATTAAGTGAAATAGAAAATGCTGTTTGGGATGATACTGAATTATTAGCGCAGTCTATTAATAAAACAACAGGATCTCTTTTCAATGATGCTACAAGTTTAAATTTAGAAAAATATTCTTTGGCTTTTTGTGAGATCATGAATTATCTATATGAAAATGGAGATTACAAATTTCGTACTAAAAGAATAATTATTGATGAAGATTGGGTATGGGTAACTCTTTGTCACACTGATATAAATCAGTCAATTGAATCAATTTTGTCTGATAAAAATGAAAAGACATACAAAAATATTTTACAAGATGATGTTTCTAATAATGGATTACGAATAAATCGGATTGTAACATATATAAATGAACCTAATTGTATCAGTTTTCTTAAACCGAGAACTTTGAAATATTGGACACAAAGTATTGCATATAGAGATGCTGAAGAAGTGAAGAGTATAATGTTTAAAAAAGGTTATTAAAGATGCAATTTGATAATTTACCAACTTCTCCATATTTAGATATTATATTTAATATAATTCGTAGTGGAATTTCACAAAGTTTATCAAAACTTAAATCTTCGGACAATGAAAGTTTGAAAAACCAGTTACTAACAGATGCTTTTAATTATCTTGGAACAACAAATGAAAAAGTTTGGATTGGTGTAAGTAAAGAGAATGTATCAAAAGGGAAGCAAGCAAGAGAGGATATATATTTTTATTTAAACAATGAAAACTATACTAGAATATTTTTCATTGAAGGGAAAAGATTACCTAAATATAATACTCAAGCAAAAGATGAGTACGTTTTAGGTACAAATAATTCAGGTAATTCAAGTGGAGGAATTGAGCGTTTTAAAAAAGGAATACATGGAGATCCAACTGGGATTTTTGATAATGGCTTAATTGCTTATGTTGAGAATAATTCTTTTGAATATTGGTTTGAAAAAGTGAATGAAACTATTCAAAAGAATTATAATATTAATGAAACTATGAAAAAGAAAGATGATTTTAATAATGAATTGATTTCTTTACATAAATTTGAATGTGAATGTAATTCTGTAAATTTTAAACTTCATCATTTCTGGATAAAACTCTTTTAAACCGTTATGAGAAGTATATTAAAATGTATTGATTATAAAACACCTAATTAACTTAAAGCAAACGAAGCAAAATGCTACGAGGTTTGTCGGTTAAAAAGCGTCGTGCTTTTTATGAAAGTCAGTTGGGAACGAATAGAACAGTGCTTTTTGAAAGTGAAAATAAAGAAGGCTACATTCATGGTTTTACCGAGAATTACGTAAAAGTAAAAACACCTTGGAATCCAGAATTAGTAAACACTTTACATGAAATTAATTTGACAAAAATCGATGAAGACGGAAGCGTTCGAATGGAGTTTTTAAACGTTGAGGTTTAAAAGCAAATAATTAGAGATAGAAATATTTTAAAAATTAAAATATTTCTTTGAACCATTAAGATATTAAGTTTCATTAAGATTTTGCTCTTAATTTTCTTAATATCTTAATGGTTTAATTTTTTTTATTTGTGGCAGGACAACTTGCTTTTAAGGATTTGTTGACCAAATACTACTGTTTTTGATAAATACGCGTCGGTTTAATTTTAATTGAGCGATAATTAATTCAGCCATATCTTCTGATTGCATTACTTTATCAGGATTGCCATCGGTAAGTTTTAAATCTTTTGCCATATCGGTCGCAACAGTACTTGGAGTTAAAGCTGTAACACGAATGTTGTGTTTGCGTACTTCCTGCATCAAAGAGTCAGTTAATCCTAAAACTGCAAATTTCGAAGCACTATAAGCACTTGTTAATGCATTTCCGTTTAATCCCGCTGTAGACGAAATATTAATAATATCTCCTGTTTTTCTTTCAATCATATTAGGCAAAACAGCACGTGTAACATAATACGTCCCCATTAAATTTACCTGAATGATGCGCTCCCATTCGGAAGGTTCTAATTCTAAGAAGTTTCCAAAAGCTGCAATTCCAGCGTTGTTAATTAAAATATCAATTGATTTGAATTCGGCTAAAGCTTTTTCTACGGCTTTATTTACCGAGTTAATATCAGCAACATCTGCTGTTATGGCTAGCGCTTTTACTCTTAATGAGCGTGCTTTTGCGGCCACATTTTCGATTTCATCTTGTGTTCGTGCCAATAAAATTACGTTTACACCTTCTTTTGCTAATGCAAGGGCTATGGCTTTTCCAATTCCTTTTCCAGCACCTGTAATAAGGGCGTTTTTATTTTTTAAGTCGTTCATTACTTTATTTTTTAATGTTTTTTGGCTATTGTTAATTTATAAATACTCGTTTCTAGTACTTCAGTGTCTTTGTCTTCGCAAAGTAAAAACTCAATT
This sequence comes from Flavobacterium sp. WC2509, assembly GCF_052683105.1. Taxonomy (NCBI): domain Bacteria; kingdom Pseudomonadati; phylum Bacteroidota; class Flavobacteriia; order Flavobacteriales; family Flavobacteriaceae; genus Flavobacterium; species Flavobacterium sp. WC2509. The sequence goes on from NZ_JBQZFG010000001.1 coordinate 3,271,646, forward strand.
TTATTATTTGTATTTTGATAAACGGTAATTCCTTCAAATTTTTGACTGTCGCTGATTTTTTTGGTAAAATCAATTTTCATTGTTTTGGTATCAATGCAACCGATAAAGCTCCCGAGTACTTCCCCATCTTCATAAGTTGATTTAGTATCTTCGACTGTTGCTAAAAAATATATTTTCTCGTCGACCGCTACTGCATCAGTAAAACTACTGCGAATTCCTTTTATTTTGGGTAATTTATAGTTGTTGGAAACGATATTAAACTCATTAATTAAGTTTTTCCCTTGAATAGTAAATACTACATTTTTCCCTGATGCTCCATTGCCACGGTTGAATAAATACCATTCTTTTCCGGTGTAAATGACACCTTCAAGATTAAAGTCTTCGGGTTTAATTTCGGCGAAACTTTGCATTACACCATACAAATCCGTGAGTTCGTTGGTTCTTATTTCTTTTTGTAGCGTATTAATCTCAATCATTTTGTTTCTTTTTTGGGTAGAACCCGAACCAAAAACATAGAGGGTATCTCCAAAATGAGTGATCGCTTCAAAATCTGGTTTTTCGCTTTTTGCAATATTTGCAGCCGAATTTTCGATGATTTGATGCTGTTGCAACGTTTGTGAAGGAATCGCATATTCGTACAGAAATCCGCTGTTGTCACCAATAATAAATAAAGTATTGTCTTTGTAAATAAGCCCAGATGCAGAACCTATTCCGATGATGTGAAAAAGTATTTCGAGGGTGAATTTTTCCATAAATGATGTTGTTAGCCGTTTGCAGCCCCGATTAAAATGAAAATCCTTGGAGTGGACTTGGATTTTTTATGGGAGAGGTAGAGCGACCAACGGAAGCTCCTGCAACGACCTAATAAAAAACCAAGTGCAAGAACAAGATTATAATGGAAAGCGGGAAATTGCTGCCCGAAAATACTATATTTCTTTGAATTAAAAGCTAAGAAATGTAATCGATTTGTAATATCGTTTTCAAACAAAAAAGCCATCTCGAATGAATCAGATGGCTTTTGGTATGAAATAAATTGGGTTTCTTACTCTTTTATAAATTTAAAACTTTGGTTGCTATCAGTAGTTAATATGTATATTCCTTTTTTCAAAGCTGATAAATCAACCGATGATACATTTTCGGCTTTATTGTTGCTAACTACGGTTTTACCAGTCACATCATAAATTTTAAATGATTTTATGTCAGCGTTAGGGGAGAAGGACAAAGTGTTTATCACTGGGTTTGGGTAGAAAATAGCAGTATTATTTGGAGTTTCAAATTGTGAAGTTCCTAATGATGGATTAGCTCCAATAAAACTAATATCATCAATATAAAAAGTATCGGTACTTTTTCCTAAATCTAAATTTAATCTGGTTGATTCATTTTTGGCTTGAAAAGTGTAACTTATTTTTTGCCAGGCCGTTGTAGTTGTTGTGTTCGGACCATAATCAGCAGGAGTCGCTGTAGTTGAAAAACGAACGGTAGTGCCACCAGTAACCGCTTTTATCCACATGCTTGCTGTGTATGTTCTTCCTACAACTAAGGTCATGATGTCTGTAACAAATTGTACATTGTATTCGGCTGCTCCTGTAGATACTGCTTTTAAGGCTCTAACTCCGCCATGAACTTGAACGGTCTCGGCAGTTAAATTTGCTACGCCGTTATATTTATTCCAGTTGGTAAAGGTATCGCCTGTACCTGCTTCTAGATTACCATTAAGGATAAAATCTTTAGATGGAGTAGTAGATAAGTCTAACATTACGGCATCATCTATGTAAAATGTGTCTGTTCCTTTTCCTAAATCCAATGAAATTTTGGTTGTGGTAGCCGTAGCCGTAAAACCGTAAATGTATTTTTGCCATGCAGTTGTTACAGTATAAGGTGGTGCATAAACTGCTGTTCCTCCAACTGTTGAAAAGCGTATGGTGTTGCCTCCAGCTGTACCTTTTATCCAAATACTTATTTCGTAGTTTACTCCAATTGTTGTAGCAACATCATCACTTTGCAATTGTACATTGTATTCATTAGCACCCATAGAAATTGCTTTTATACCTCTAACACCGCCATGAATAGTTACTGTTTCGGCAGTTATATTAGCTGGACCATTGGTTTTTGTCCAGTTTGTAAAATTATCTCCTGTTCCATTTTCAAATCCGCTGTTTAATAAAAGATTTTGAGCATGCATGCTTACTGTTGTGCCAATGAGTACAAACAATACTGATAAGTAATTTTTTTTCATAATTTGGTTTTTTAGTAATTGGTTAGATATAAAAGCAACCGATTGTTTTAACACAACCGATTGTTTATCAAAAGTATAAAAATATTTGACATATGTTTAAAAAAGTATAATTATTTTTAATATATATTGTTTTAAAGAGTTAATTAATTATCATATTTCGTTTTTAAGCAAAAAAAATGTGCTGGAATACAGCACATTTTTTTTAAGAATCTGAATGTTTTTTATAATTTAAAACCATAAGCAACACGAACACCTACTTGACCAACACCTTTTCCTATACTTCCATCATTATTCAATCTTGCAAAGTCATTATAGTGCTCATACCTCAATGAAATATCTATGTCTTTCGTTGCATAACCAATACTTGGAGCTAAAAGTAATGAGGTTTTATGATAGCCATTCGAAACAGCAAAAGCGCCACCGCCTTCTCCCATTATATAAAATTGGTCACCCCAAACAAAGGCTTTAAAACCAAGCTTTGCAGGAATAAATCCAACATCATTTCCATCAGCTTTGCTTACGAATAGGTTACTATACCCAGTTGTTAGCGTCAAAGAGTATTGTTTGGATAAGTCATATTGCAATCTGGCATCTCCGCTTAAAGCTAATTTATAAGGATCATGAACTGCATATCCTCCTGTTACACCGAAACCAAGACGAAATCCTTGATCGTAATTTGTTGTTTCTTGCGCCTTAGTGTTATTTGCAAATAATAGCGAAATTGCTAATACCATAACGATTTTGATTTTTTCTGTAGTTTTCATAATAGTAGATTTTAATTAATTGAAAAATATTTTAACTCCTAGTTTGTAAGAGTATTATGCAAAGATATACTGCTAGCTCTTGGAAGTTATTACAGAATTATTCGGATTTATTATATAATATCGGGTTTAAGACGGATTACGTTTTCTTTAATTACATTAATAGTGATAGAATCAGTTTGTTCTAATTACCTTTGCCGACTCAATAAATTCAAGATGAAATTTTCTCAATACACCAAAGAATTCTCGTATAATATTAAATTGGCTTACCCTGTAATATTAGGAATGCTAGGCCATACTTTGATAGGGATTGTAGATAATTATATGGTTGGAAATTTGGGTTCAACCGAGTTGGCAGCTGTTTCCTTGGGGAATAGTTTTATCTTTTTGGCGATGGCCGTTGGGATAGGTTTTTCGACAGCTATTACACCTTTGGTTGCCGAAGCTGATGCGGAGAAAAATGATAAAAAAATAAGAACCACTTTTCATCACGGTTTACTGTTATGTACTATTTTGGGAGTGTCATTGTTCATTATAACAGTATTATCAAAGCAATTGATGTATTTTATGGATCAGCCGCCAGCAGTGGTTGCATTAGCGGCTCCTTATATTGATTGGGTAGCTTTTTCTTTGATTCCAGTTGTGATGTATCAGGGCTATAAACAATTTGCCGATGGTTTGTCCTTGACTAAATATTCAATGTATTCTATTATTTTGACCAATGTAGTACACGTGTTTTTTAATTATGTGCTGATTTATGGATTTTGGATTTTTCCAAAATTAGGTGTGACAGGAGCTGCTTTGGGAACAGTAATTTCTAGAATAATGATGGTCGTTTTCATGCATTATTTGATGAAACACAATGCTGTTATGAAAAAGTATTTTAAAAATTTCACTTTCAAAGAAATCAAAAAGACAATAATTAAAAAAATAGTGGATCTTGGAATTCCCTCTGCTATGCAAATGCTGTTTGAGGTGACTTTGTTTACAGCTGCAATTTGGCTTTCGGGATCTTTGGGAAAAAACAGTCAGGCGGCGAATCAAATTGCGTTAATTTTGGCCTCGTCAACCTTTATGGTGGCTATGGGATTGAGTGTTACCGCTATGATCCGTGTTGGACATGCTAGGGGAGTGGCCGATTATAAAAACTTGATTATCGTAGCCCGATCTATCTTTTTATTGGCGGTAATTACCGAAGCCTTTTTTGCGTTGATATTTGTAGTTTTTCATAATTTCTTACCGCATTTGTTTTTAAATATGCACGATCCGGCACAGGCCTTGGATAATACTGAAATCATTATGATTACTTCAAAATTGTTATTGATTGCGGCTATTTTTCAAATTTCTGATGGAATACAGGTGGTTGTTTTGGGTGCTTTGAGAGGTTTCCAAGATGTCAAGGTTCCCATGTATATTACTTTTGTAGCTTACTGGATTATTGGCTTCCCAATATCTTTTTATCTTGGCAGATATACTGACTTAAAAGCAGTTGGAATCTGGATTGGTCTTTTGGCTGGATTAACAGCTGCAGCTCTGTTTTTGTACATTCGATTTGCGCATTTGACAAAGAAATTGGTTGAAGAGCATGCTGATAAAGAAGTTTAGGAGCAAAAGTTTTTGTTTTCAAAATACCTATTCACCTGCTGTCCGCTGTATCTTTGTGTCCAAACCCTGGACACAAAGGATGTCGCTTCCATCAGGGCTAGACAACAACTTTAATTTTTTTTATACCATAAGTGAATATAAAATAGTCCAAAGAACGAGTAGATTGGATTATTTTATATTTGCTAATGGTATAACTTCTTTTTTAAAAAAGGAATCTCAATAAAAAACGTATTTTTACACTTTTACATTAAATAATATTCAAACACATGGAATTACCAAAATTCTTATTAGGAGACAATACCGATTTTCCAGACGATATTTTTATCATTCACTTGGATTACCCAAGATTTATCATCAATCTAAAAGACGATGAGGTCGAATTTATGGAAGAAGCAGAAGACCTGGATGAAGCCGAATTGAACGCCGAAATGGAAGGACTAATTGTTCTTGCCAATGAATTTTACGACAGGGAAATTACCCGTTACGAAGAATAATTATTTCTTCGTAACGAGATAGTATATTCGAACCAATCGATCATTGTGTTTTTTTGAATCTGTCGGAACATGATTCAAATCGATATACGAAACCTTTTTTATATTATAATTCTGGAATTCTTTTTTAGAATTAATAGTATCAGTTTCCAAAGCCAATAAACCAAATTTACTCTCAGCGGGTAAGTTTAGTTTGTTGGTTTTTTCATTTAATAAGATAGGAATACTAAAACCGTAATCCCATACAATCTCGGGTGTAAATGCGTATAATTCGTAAGTTCGAATACCAAGACTTTTTTCTTTGTTCCTAATTGCTTTTGCACTAGCGTAATCAGGATTTTTTAGAATGAGCTTTGTAAATGGTATCCCAAACACAACCACAGCTATCTGAACGGCTATTACAGCATAGAATACTTTTGTGAAGTTTTTATTTCTAAGGTTTGTAATTAATACATAACCTATGGCTAATAAAGAAAGTGTTAACGCAATTAGACAAAATTCAAATCCTGCAATATCATTTTTTACTTTAATAAAAATACCAACTGGAATAGCAATGCAAATGATTCCGATAAGTCCAAAGGCAAAATAAATAATTCCTTTTTCCTTTTTTAAAGTGATATTTTTAAAATTGTTAATCAGATATTCGATGTGAAATCCCGTATTCAAAGCCATCGGAATTAAAACTGGTAACAAGTATCTTGATTTTTTTTCAGGAACAATCGAAAGTAAAACTACCGAAGCTAATGTCCATATCAACGTAAATTGATAGGCTTTTAAATTACTGACTCTGGTCTTTAAATACGGATAAATTAATGCAATTAAGGCAGGAACTGTCCAAATACCGCTTTGGGTGAAAAAACTCCAGTAATAATAAAAAGGTTTGGTGTTATAATTCCCCCATCGGCTGCTTTCTATTTTGGTCACTTTCAAATAGGTTGCAGCATCTGCCCATTTTACATATAAAGGCCATGACAAACCAATGATGAATCCCAATATAAGAATCAGAATAAGGTACTTTTTTTTGTCTTTCAACTGAAATTTATAGGTAAATCCGTAAGCAATTAAAAATGGTAATAATAAAGCATAAACCGAAATTGGTCCTTTGCTTAAAAAGGAAAAACCAAAAAATAATCCTGCCATTACAGCATTGAATAGAGGCTTCTTTGAGTCATTCAATAAATTCCATAAAAACAAAATACAAATTACCATAAAGCTATGAGTGTACATATCCCATTGGTTGTCTCTTCCTGCGAAATAAATATAAAAAGACGTAATTAAAATCAATCCGTTGTGGAAGCTTTGCTGTTTGGATAAATCTAATTTTTCCGAAAGTCTATAAACTCCAAATACAAGTAATAGGGTGATTAATGTTACAGGAATTCGCATACCATACATACTGTCAAATCCAAAAATAATTCCAGAAATGGCTGTTAGCCAACTTGGCAATGGTGGTTTTTCATATCGTGGCAAATCATTTAAAGTGGTTAGAATCCAATGATTTTGAGTTGCCATTTCTCTAGCTGTAATAAAATTACGAGATTCCATAATGTTGGTTTCGATAACATCCAAATGTGGAAAAAGCATCAAAGAGGCTATTATAAAAAGCCAAAAAGTATAATTATGAATTAATTTTGACATCCTTCTTTATGATTATTATATTTCTTGTGTAAATGACTAAACCTATGGCGTGACCAGCCAATAAAACAGGGTCTTTTCTGATTATGGCGTAAATAAATATGATAAGAGATCCAGTCAAACTGATGATCCAAAAGCCTAATGGCAAAACGGAATCTTTTTTCTTTTCAGAATAAATCCATTGATAAACAAAACGCAATGTAAATAGCACTTGCCCTATGATTCCTGTCCAAAGAAGCCATTTTGGTATTGCTTCATTTCGCAAAAGATTGTCTAAATCATAGACATTATTGTTATAAGAATACCAAACAATAAAAGCGGGAAATAACAGTATGAACCATCTGAGAATGACATGGATTTTTTTCCAGTCATTTTGCAACTGAATGTTTCTGATATAAATGTAATAAGTAATTGTTTGCCCCAACATAATCGAGAAATCATGTCTGAAATAACCATATACAAACAACAAAAAAGAAGCAAATAAACTAATTTCCCAAAACAAAACAGGAGTTAATACTTTTTTGTTTTTTTCTGAAATAATCCATTGTAATATCATTCTGCTCGAAAACAAAATTTGAGCAATGAACCCTACGGAATAAATGATGATGTTGTTCATTATCCTTGTTTTGCTACGCTATAATTGATGTATTTTTTCTTCATCCACAAATAAGCAAAACAATCTTGCAATGGACCTAATAATCGATTCCAAAGATTGAATTTTGAAACGCCTGCCACTCTTGGGAAATGTCTTACCGGAGTTTGTTTGATTTTACCGTTTTGCAATAAAATCATGGCTGGCAGAAAACGATGTAATCCATTAAACATCGGAATTCTTTTTGCCATATCCGTACGGATTATTTTTAGAGGACAGCCCGTGTCATCCATGCCGTCATCTGTGAAAGCTCTTCGAATTCCGTTGGCAATGGTTGAAGACATATTTTTCGTAAAAGAATCTTTTCTCTGAGAACGCACTCCGGTAACAAGGTCAAATTCTCCTGTAAATTCCATTAAAACATTAAAATCTTCAGGAGCAGTTTGTAAATCGGCATCAATATAACCCACCCAAGGAGTGTCAACATAATCGAAACCAGCTTTAATTGCGGCGCTTAAACCTGCATTTTTTTCAAAAGAAATAAAAGTAAATTCTTCGTTGTCTTTGCAGATTTTCTCAATTAGCGATTGACTGTTGTCTTTCGAGCCGTCATTTACAAATAGAATTTTTGTCTTTTTTTTCGAAATTGACAAAAACTGTTTCATTTCTTGATGTACGCGATCGAGATTGTCTTCTTCGTTATAGACAGGTATGATAATTGTTAATTCAAAATTCATTGGTTAATTTTTAAGTAATTGTATTTGATTTTTAATTGATTAGGAGTAATTTAATTATAATAAAGTACCCATTTTCCGAAATATTTTTTGTTTGTATAAGAAGCGATTTCCGTTTTGATATATTCGGGGATTTCTTCTTTTTTTCTTACTAGGAAAACTGTATTTTGTGTATTGAAATCAGATTTTAGTCGTGTAATTTCATTCTTTTCTTCCAAGTTGTAATAGTGTTTTAAATAGTCTAAGTTTTGTTCAAATTGAACTTCTCTTTTACTGGTATAGTTTCCATTGTTGAGAGTTATAATGTTTTTGTTGGTGTAAAAAGACATTGACGGGAGCAGATAGTTATAGACATATACATCTTTAGATTTTAGTGAATTTACAAAAGTAGCAATAGGCTTTGCGGAATTGATAAGTAACTCATTTGATTTCATTAAAAAAGTGGAAAACACCACTAATGCCAAAGTGTTTATTACAAGTGTATATAAATTTTTGTAAAACCAGCTTTCGTTTTTTATTCCAAAAATACTAATTAGCAACCCAAATAGTAAAATCAAAACATAAGGAAGATCAAGTTCTATTTTGTGAATTAAGATGGCTATTAGAATGGTAACAAAAAGCAGTATGAAATAACCGCGGAGATAAAGTGTAAATTTTTTCCAATGATTTTCGCTCAATTGAACCAAATGAGTTGAGACGAATAGTATTAGAAATGTTAATGATGGCAAGACATAAAAAATCAATTTAGTCTTGAATATTGAAAAAAGGAAAATAATTAGGGAAAAGGTAGCTAATAAAATTTTCCTTTTTAAAACTGTCGAGTCTGTTTTCTTTAAAGTCAGAAAAATATAAACTATCCATGGAAATAATGATAAAGGGAGAAAAACAATATAATACCAAAAAGGTTTTCCTCTATTAAACGCATCATTTGAAAACATTCTTTGATAAAGCTGGTTGCTGGTAAAATAGTCTAAAACCATTGGATTATCTTTTATAACAGCCAAATACCACCAACCGCAAGAAATAAAAAAAAAGAGGACTCCCAAGAAATCATAAAGAGAAAACCGAATCTTTTTTTTGTTATAATAAAACCATGTTAGTTGAAAGATAATAACAGGAATGAGAACTAACGGACCCTTCGTAAAAAAACCTAGTGAGAGTGAAAGATAAAACAAAAAAAAGAATTTTTTATCGTCTAAATATTTAAGCCAAAAATAAACAGCCATTATAACAAAAGTGTTTAAATAGGCATCTGTAGTCAAATTTCGGATGGATGCTAAAATCAAAGGAGTTGAAAAATACAAAGCAACTGACAGTAAAGATGTTTTTCTGTCATTAAAAAGTAGCATGGACGTTTTGTAAATTAGAATCAATTGAACTAATAGTGCAATTGATAAAAAAAAACGGGCGCCAAATTCATTGATTCCGAATATGGCATACCCTAGTGCTGTAATATAATAGGTTAGTGGAGGTTTGTGATAATGTGAGATCCCCATTTTTCTTGGATGGATATAGTCTCCAGTTTCAAACATTTCTTTAGCAATTTGTGCATAACGCGCTTCACTTGTTTCAGTCAAACCCCAAGAACCGAGCTGGAATAATGTGACAATAAAGACGGCTAACAGGATAAAATAGACGGAACTTTTTGTATTTGTAGCTAAAAATTTAGTATCCATTGAAATTAAATTTTTTGGTTGACATAAATTTAAGCTATTGTTTTTAAAAAATTATATTCTAATTGTTTAATAATCATTTATCTAACTTATTGTATCAGATTTGGATACTTTATTGATGAAATTATCCTGATACCATTCGACCTGTGCTTTCAGTCCTTCATACAAACTCGTTTGAGGATTATAACCCAATAATTTTCTTGCTCTGTCGATTACAGCTTTTGTTCTCAGTTGATCACCAACTCTAGCTTTAACCAATTCTATTTTGATTTTTTTATTCAAAATCTGCTCTACAACTTCAATTCCGTGTTGGGTTGTGTTTTCTTCTTCAGTTCCTAAATTGATGATTTCATTATTAACTAAATCTTCTTTACCAATTACACTCACAACTCCATCAACGATATCCTGTACATAGGTAAAACTTCTTAAATGATTTTCGCTTCCTTCAAACAAAGGGAATGGGATGTTGTTGAAAGCATTGGCAATTAGCTTTGTGTATAGTTTTTCTGGTCTTTCACGTGGACCATAAACTGAATATAGTCGTAAAGAACAGGCTTTCAATTGGCCCAGTCTGCAGCTTGCTAAGATTAATTGTTCAGCGGCTAATTTAGTTACACCATAAAAAGAAGCTGGTGATGGTGCGGCCGATTCATTAAATGTGGCATGAATACCATAAATGGATGATGTGGCAATATTAACAAAAAGAGCCAGTTTTTGATTTTTTAAAGAAAAATCGATTAAGTTTTTTGTTCCAATAACATTGTTTCCTAAATAGTCCTCAAAACTAGAAGTGGCCGAAATGCCTGGCTGTGCGGCAAAATGAAAAATATATTCAAAATCGGTCGGTAATGACTGAAGCTGCTCGGCATATCGTAAATCAATTTTTTCGATAGTAATACCTTTCGCTTTCAAAGCATTTGCATTTAATTGCTTCAAAGAAACATCATAATAATCTGAAAAATTATCCAAACCAACCACTTCATATCCCATCGACTGCAGTCTTTCAGCTGTGTGCGAGGCAATGTATCCGGCTGCACCTGTAACTAATATTTTCATAAGTTGTACTTTAATGATTATTATCGGTATTATTTTTAGGTTAATTTGTATAGGATAAATCTCCCTTTAATTGCAAAACAAAGACAAACAAAAATTATTTTTTTCAGTTAGTAATAAAGTGATCAAAATGTTATTTTTTGGTTACTTATTTCTAATATGTAAAAATAAGAAAAATCAACTATTTTACATGTCGATTTAACTTTAAAAAAATAAGAATAAGACGACTAAAAAAAAATATTTCTTTTCATTGTTTTAAACGTAGTTTGAAGCCTTTGCTAGTATTGTACGGTAAAACTATCTTTCAATTTTGAATTTTTTCTGAATCTTATATTTCCAAAACGACTAAAAAACCGTTTTGTTAAAAGCGAAATTCAGTTTTTCTTCTAAATTGAGTAATAAATTTGCCTATTTAGTTCATCACGAACTACAATATAATATAGTTGATTTGATAATTATGTGAAATATAATTAAAGTAATTAGTTGATTAACACAACTGTATCACACCTAAGAGTAAGGATTAGGCGAGTATGTCGATACTTTTTTTGGGTCAAATTCAATTTTATATAATTTATTAATCGTTTAGGATCTAATTGATCTTAAATTTTATTTTTTGTTAATGAGAAAATATATTTTTCTAAAACCTGTTTTTAATTTTATTGTATTTGGATTACTGATAACAACGTTAAGTCGTTTGTTTTTATTTTTTTTATTTAAGGATAGAGTTGTTGAAACTCAAGATTATTGGTATATCTTTCCTATTGGTCTTCGAATGGATTTGATATTGTTATGCTATTTTTCATTCTTACCAGCGCTTTTAATAACTTTTCTGCCGAATAAATCCATCAAGTACACCAATCTGTTTTTGGTTCTTTATAGTTTTACAGTTCTTTTTCTAATTCTTTTTATCGAATTGGCGACTCCAGATTTTGTTAAACAGTATGATACACGGCCAAATAAAATATTTTTGGATTATCTAATTTACCCACGGGAAGTTGTGGGAATGCTTTTGAAAAGCTATTTGGTTTCGATAATCGTTACTTTTTCAATTTTGGGGACTGCTTTGTATTTTGCTGTCAAAAAAGGAAAAAAGTATTTTTGTACGGTAGAATCGGATTATAAAACCAAATTAATCGTATTTCCTTTAGTTGCTTTTTTGCTTTTTTTTGGAGCACGTTCAAGCCTTACTTCCAAGCGTCCTATTAATGCTAGTAATGCTGTTTTTTCGACAGATCAGCTGACTAATTCTCTAGGGATAAATTCATTTTATACGGTTGCATTTGCGGCGTATTCTCTCAAGAATGAGGCAAATACCGAGATGTACGGAAAAATGGACAAAGCTGAAGCGTTTGCTCGTGTGAAAAAATACATGACAGTAGGGGAGCATGAATTTACTACTCCTGAAATTCCTTTTCTTCACATACAGAATCCAGAAGTGCTTTTAAAAAGACCCTATAATTTAGTGGTGTTTTTACAGGAAAGTCTAGGAGCTGAATATGTGGGAAGTTTAGGAGGTAAGCCTTTAACTCCAGAGTTTGACCGCCTTACTAAAGAAGGACTTCTTTTTACAAATCTATATTGTACAGGAACCCGAAGTGTACGCGGAATCGAAGCAGTAGTTACTGGATTTCTTCCTTCGCCATCAGAGAGTGTTGTAAAATTAGGGGGTTCGCAACAAGGATTTTTTGATTTGGCTGACGCTTTTAAACGAAAAGGCTATGAGACTAGTTTTATTTATGGCGGAATGTCAAATTTTGATAATATGGCTTCATTTTTTAATGGAAATGGTTTTCAAGATATTGTAGATCAGGATGATTTTGATTCTGATGGAAATAAATATGCCTTCAAAGGCACATGGGGATATTCTGATGAGGATTTGGCTGTAAAGGCTAATAATTATTTTAAAAGCAAAGGAAGTAAACCGTTTTTCTCTTTAATGTTTTCGACTTCAAACCACGAACCGTTTGAGTACCCTTCTGGTAAAATCAAACTCTATGACAAAAAAGCGGCAACGGTTAACAACGCAATGAAATATGCGGACTTTTCAATTGGTAAATTCTTTGAAATGGCTAAAAAAGAAGCCTATTTTAAGAATACTATCTTTATTGTTATTGCTGACCATAATACAAGAACATATGGGAAGAATTTAGTTCCAATCAATAAATTTCATATACCAGCGTTGATATTGGGCCCTGGTGTACCAAAGGGTAAAGTGTACAGTAAATTGGCAAGTCAGATAGATATTCCGCCTACTCTATTAAGTTATGTTGGAGGTCAGTTTGAAACGCCAATGGTAGGTAGGAATCTGAATAGCAGTCAGCCTTCAGCCAAAGGAAGATGCATGATGCAATTTAACGACATCAACGCTTTTAGAGTTGAAAACAGGGTGGTAATCATGCAGCCTAATTTGAAAGCGCTGCAATTTGAAATAAAAAATGACACAACTTTAATTCCTGTTAAATTAGATAAAGAGTTTGCAAAAGATGCTTTGGCTCATGTGATAACGGCAGGAAATTTATATAAAGACAAAGAATATAAGTTGAGGGCTGTGAAAAATAATTTATAACTCATATTAAAAATAAAGTATCTATCTGCCGAAACCTTTTTATCAACAAAAGTTTTGAGTGCTGATTTTCATTTTCAGAAATATTGATTTCGTATTATTTTTTAAAATAACTATCTAATAAAATTTGTGCTGCTGCAAAAGGAGAAATGGTATTATTCTGCACCTCTTTTTTTGTGGAGTCCAATAGCTGAATGGTTTTTGGCTGATTGTAGAAATTATTTTTTAATTGTTCGTCAATGGTTTCTATCATCCAAAAGAGATTTTGTTCCTTGCGTTTTTCCAAAAAATAATTATTCGAATTTACTAATTCAAGATATTTTTTGATAGCTTTCCAAACGTTGTCAATACCTAAATGAGTTATGGCACTGCAGGTTGCAGTCGTTGGAATCCAACCCGATTTTTTTGCTGGAAATAAATGCAAAGCTCTGTTAAATTCTACTTTCGTTAAGTTTGCTTTTTTAATATTGTCACCATCTGCTTTGTTAATGATTATAGCATCTGCCATTTCCATAATGCCGCGTTTGATGCCTTGAAGTTCATCGCCAGCTCCAGGTATTTTTAGTAATAAAAAGAAATCAACCATACTGTGAACAGCAGTTTCACTTTGTCCTACACCAACTGTTTCAATTAGGATGACATCAAATCCGCATGCTTCGCAAAGAATTATAGTTTCTCTTGTTTTTCGGGCAACGCCTCCCAAAGTCTCTCCCGATGCCGACGGTCGAATGAATGCATTTTTATCTTTTACCAATTCTTCCATTCGGGTTTTATCACCTAGTATGCTTCCATGGGAAATTGTACTGCTTGGATCTACAGCAAGAATTGCTACTTTCTTTCCCAAACTAGTTAAATGCTTTCCAAAGGCTTCAATAAAAGTGCTTTTTCCGACACCAGGAACACCAGTGATCCCAATGCGTATGGAGTTGTTAGCATGAGGTAAGCATGCTTGAATAACTTCATTGGCTTTGGATAAATGTTCGTTATTGGTGCTTTCTATTAGAGTAATGGCACGACTTAAAGCTGTTATGTTTTTAGATAGAATTCCTTCGATTAATTCTGTGGCAGAAGGTTGCTTCTTTCTAGATTCCTTTATATTTTGCATAGCACTAGAATTGATAATTTCGGGCGGAAAAATACCAGCTTTTTCATCTATAGCGCTTGGATTGTTTTTTTTGATGGACAAAATGCTTTTCTTTTTTAGTAAAGTAAAAGTATTGAAAACAAAAACAGTTTCAAAAAGCTACTGTTTTGAAACTGTTTTCGTTTTCTGAATTTGAATAAGATTAATAAGCTGCCGTAAAACGTTGTTGATGGTGCTTTGGAGTTTCAACTTCATCAGCAATAACAATAGCTAAATCCTCTACAGATAAAATGCTTCTTTGGTTTTCATCAAATACAGGGTTTTCTAGGCCTAATCTATATTTTCCTGTTCGTCCTGTGGTGATTCCTTGATGCATTTCGATTGCTGGGCTAAAAAACACCCAATCCAATTCTTTTTCTTCCTTAATGATATTCAAATATTCTCTTGCTGCTGATGCTGCTACATAATATTCTTTTGGAAATTCTGGGGTGTCAACTAATTGTATGTTTGGTGCAATGTATAAACTTCCTGCTCCACCAATGGTGATTAAACGTTTTACTCCAGATTTTTTTACAGCTTCCTGAATAGCTTTGGCTCCTGCTATAAATTCATCATGGATATTTGGGTTTGTCCAGCCTGGGTTGTAAGCACTAACAATAATATCGTTTCCTTTTAAGGTTGCTGCCAAAGAATCTATGTTAAAGATGTCACTTGCTACCCAATTCACTCCTGATGTTTCTTTTGGAGTTCTTGCAATTGCAGTAATTTCATGGTTTCTGCCTGCTAATTCATTTAAAATTGCGGAACCTACAAATCCAGTGGCTCCAATAATTGTGATTTTCATAGTTATGTATATTTAAAAGTAATAAAAAATGTTACAGTTTAGTGTAAAAAAATAGAATTAAAATTTATTTGAAAAATTTTCCAATGTAATATCGCTCAATTGCATACTGATGGTTTGATTAATATCTTCATATAAATTTTCTAAATTTTTATTTATTTGTTTGCCTATTGGACAATCTGGATTCGGTTCGTTTTTTGAAAACCCCAATGTTACCGTGTCAAAAGTCATTTTGAATATTGCGTCTAATGTAATTTTTGAAGCAGATTTCAACAAACGAGTACCTCCGTTTTTGCCTTCTTTGCTTTCTACAATATTATTTTTTTTCAGGTTTGCAATTTCTTTTCTAACCAGAACAGGATGTAAATTCATACTTCCTGCTATAAAGTCCGATGATAAATATTCATCTGGAAATTTTGAAAGAAGGGTTAGAATGTGAATTGTTATGGCAAATTTACCTGAAATCATACTGTAATAAAATTTATTGCAAATATATGAATTAAATTAACTTATTCATTCGTTTTACAAATTAATTTCAATGATTGCGACTTTATTAAATAGATTATTAATGGTATTTTTGCATTCAATTCTACACTATGTATAACATTGTTTTAATTTTTGTTTGTTTATTGCTTGGCGTTCTTTTGCAAAATGTAAAACGTTTACCAGTCAATACATACAAGCGATTGAATTACATTGTTATTTATTTTTGTCTTCCTTCTTTAGCCTTATTTTACATTCCAAAAATTGAGTTAGATACAAAATTATTGTATCCGATTGCTGTAACGTGGATTAGTTTTACAGTTTCTTGGTTGTTTTTTAGTTTGTTAGGGAAAAAATACGGATGGTCTAGAAAACTCACAGGATGTTTAATTATGACTGCGGGTTTTAGTAATACTTCTTTTTTAGGTTTTCCAATTATACAAGCTTTGTATGGGGAAGAGGGAATGAAAATGGCAATTTTAGTCGATCAGCCAGGAACATTTGTGGTACTTTCGACTTTAGGTATTTTTGTTGCTACTTTATATTCTAAGGCAAGTTCGAATGGAGTTGAAATTGCTAAAAAAATACTTTTCTTTCCGCCATTTATAGCCTTCCTTTTTGCTTGTTTTATGAATTTGTTTCGTTTTGATTTTCATCAATACATTCAGATTGGTTTGCAAAAGATAGGAAGTGTGATGACACCATTGGCAATGCTTTCGGTAGGTTTGCAATTGCATTTTGACAGAAGAAGCAAACACTTTAAATTTCTAGGTTTGGGACTTGTTTATAAATTAATATTGACTCCAGCCTTGATTTATTTATTATATGTTGTGGTATTAGATCAGCATTCCAAAATGATTCAAGTCTCTATTATGGAAGCTGCTATGGCTCCTATGATTTCCTCTAGTATTATTGCTGCTTCTTATGGTTTAAAACCCAGATTGTCTAGTATGATGATTGGTTTTGGAATTCCTCTTTCCTTTATCACATTAGTGTTTTGGTATTTTGTAGCCAATTCTATTTAAAAATGCTATACGTGACTATATAAATGTAATACCATGTTTGAATTATTAGCCACAGATTTGAAGAAAGTGGGTTTGGAACTTTGACAAAAGTGAGCTAACTCTAATGAAAGCTAAATAAAATTTACCGCAAGGATCGCAAGGATTTTGATTATTAAAGAACGTAAAGAGCGCAAAACTTTGTGAACCTTGCGGTAAATAAATATAGTGCTTCAATTTTTAAGATACCAAATCATGAATTTTAGCATATTGCAACAAGAGGATGGTTTTAGCATCTTTTATTTCTCCCGCTTCTATCATCACATATGCTTGGGCAAATGGGATTTCGATAACATCGATTTCTTCCTGTTCGTGTTCTAATCCGCCGCCATCGCTTACTTTCATGCTTGGGTCATATTTGGCTATGAATAAATGTAAAATTTCAGTTATTGCTCCTGGAGACATATATGCTTCCATGATTTTTTTAACGGAATGTACTCTGTATCCTGTTTCTTCTTCGGTTTCTCGAATAATACAAGTTTCAGGATCGTCTTCATCGAGCAATCCGGCACATACTTCAATCATTAATCCACTTTTATTTCCGTTTAAATAGGTTGGGAGTCTGAATTGTCGGGTTAGGATAACGGTTCCTTTTAATTCATTAAATAAAAGTATAGCGGCTCCGTTGCCTCTATCATAGACTTCACGTATTTGTGTGTCCCATGAATCATCTTTTTTTTGATAATCTACAGTAACTTTATTTAGGATATACCAGTTGTCTGATAGTAATTCTGTTTTTTGTATTTTATATTTTGGATTGTTCATGAGGTATGTTTTGAATGTTAAAAAAAAACGTCCCGATATATCGGGACGTTAGTTGTATTATTTAAGAATTGTTTGTTTTCTGTCTGGTCCAACAGAAACAATTTTTATAGGAACTTCAACTTCTTTTTCGATGAATTCGATGTATGCTTTTAGTTCAGCTGGTAATTGATCATAAGTGGTCATTCCAGTTAAATCTTGGTGCCACCCTTTGAACTCTTGGAATACTGGAGTTACATTTTCTGGTTCAATGTTATAAGGGAAATGTGAAATGTTTTTTCCTTTGTAATTGTACTCAGTACATACTTTTAAAGTTTCGAAACCAGAAAGTACATCACCTTTCATCATCATTAATTGTGTTACTCCGTTGATTTGAACAGCATATTTTAGAGCTACTAAATCCAACCATCCGCAACGTCTTTGTCTTCCTGTAACCGATCCAAATTCGTTTCCAACTTTGGCCATAGTTGCACCATCTTCGTCAAAAAGTTCAGTAGGGAATGGGCCACTACCTACGCGAGTTACGTAAGCTTTGAAAATTCCGTATACTTCTTTGATTTTGTTTGGAGCAATTCCTAAACCTGTACAAGCACCAGCTGCTGTAGTGTTTGATGAAGTTACGAATGGATACGTTCCAAAATCAACATCTAATAAAGATCCTTGAGCACCTTCACAAAGAATTGATTTTCCTGCTCTTTGCGCTTGGTTCAAATATTCTTCACTATCAATAAAGTCTAATGTTTTTAAAACTTGGATAGATTCGAAGAATTCTTTTTCCATTTCAGCTAAATTGTACTGAATATTAACATCGTAGAATTTAATCATTTCTTCGTGTTTGTCAGCCAATGCTCGGTAACGCTCTTCGAAATCTTCTAATTCAGTATCTCCAACACGCAATCCGTTTCTTCCGGTTTTGTCCATGTATGTTGGTCCAATTCCTTTAAGAGTAGAACCAATTTTAGCTTTTCCTTTTGAAGCTTCAGAAGCTGCGTCAAGTAAGCGGTGTGTTGGTAAGATTAAATGTGCTTTTCTAGAAATAATTAATTTGCTTTTGATGTCCAAATTAAATTTCTCAAGACCTTCAATTTCTTTTTGAAATACTACTGGGTCAATTACAACTCCGTTTCCAATAATGTTGATAGCAGTTTTATGGAAAATTCCTGATGGAATGGTTCTAAGTACGTGTTTAATTCCATCAAATTCTAAAGTATGTCCTGCATTTGGGCCTCCTTGAAAACGAGCAATTATGTCATAATTTGATGTAAGAACGTCAACAATTTTTCCTTTTCCTTCATCTCCCCATTGTAATCCTAATAATAAATCTACGGTCATTCTATATTTTATTTTTAGTTAATTTTCTAATGTGTTTTCTTCTGTTTTTTTGTTTTTCTTGTTTCCGTATAAGTATAAGGAATGATTAGTGATTTCGATATCAAAAATTTCTTCGATTGTTTTTTTGATAGTTTGAATTCGTGGGTCACAAAATTCAATTACTTCACCAGTATCGGTCATAATAATATGATCGTGTTGTTTATCGAAATAGGACTTTTCGTAATGTGCTTGATTTTGTCCAAACTGATGTTTGCGGACCAAAGCACAATCTAGTAGTAATTCGATGGTATTGTAAAGAGTAGCTCTACTGACACGGTAGTTTTTGTTTTTCATTTTGAGGTATAGGTTTTCTATATCAAAATGTTCTTCACTATCGTAAATTTCTTGAAGGATGGCATAACGTTCAGGTGTTTTGCGATGTCCTTTGTTTTCAAGATACATTGTAAAAACGTTTTTTACAATCTCTTGATTTTTGTTGTTATCTGTAGAAATGAGTGTCATATCGTGCAAAGATAAATTATTATTTTAAAAGTATAAAAAAATAGGGTTTTAATTCTAAATCAGAGGTTTTGTTTTTTGGTGTTAATACTGGTATGTTGTACTGTTTCTGATTATGTTGTAAGCTATTGTTACGTGCGTGAGGGATAGAAGCTAGCTACCGAAGTAGCGCGTATAGCCCGACAGCATTAGAGAAAGAGACCTAAATATGCGGTATTTATGAGTAGGTCTCTTTCTCTAATGGTGGCACGCCCTAATTGTTTTTGGAATTATATGTTATTGCTTTTTTCTTATTAATTATAACAATTTTTATGCCAAAAGTTTATTTTATGTTGAATGAGTTAGTTTTTATAGACTCGTGTTACTTTGTCAATTCCATCAATTTTTTTGATGTTGTCCATTAATTTTTTCAAAAGGGTGATGTTTGGTACAATCACGGATATTTGACCTTTGAAAATTCCCGCTTCACCACTGAGTGAAATACTTTGTATGTTCACGTTCATGTTATTTGAAATTACTTTTGTCAGTTCGTTTGTCAGTCCTAAACTATCCATTCCCATAATATTAATGGTGGCTTTGAAGTCTTGCTGGGTGGAATCTATCCACTTGGCCTGCATGATTCGGTAGGCGTAATTGGATTGTAAGGCAATGGCATTTGGGCAGTCTTTTTTGTGTATTTTGATGCCTTCATTTATGGTAACAAAACCAAATACTTCGTCGCCTGGGATTGGATTACAGCAACTGGATAATTTATAATCGAGTTTGTCATGCGTTTTCCCAAAAACCAACATGTCGTAATTGTTACTGATAACTTGTTTGTGAATATCCTCGTTGGCAGTGCTGGTATTACGCTTGATTTTGTTTTTGAAAAAATTGATTAACGTATTGCTTTTTTGGCTGGCATAATCTTTTAATTGTTGGTTGTCAATAGAGCCAACTCCAACTCTGTAAAACAAATCCAGACTTGTTTTTAATTTAAAAAAGTTGACCAACTCATTGATAGACTGTTCGTTTAAAGTTATCTTGAGGTGTTTTAGTTTTCGCGTAAGAAGTTCTTTTCCGTCTTCGGCAATTTTTTTGGTGTTCTCGTTGAGTACACTTCTAATTTTGTTTTTTGCTCTCGAAGTAGTAACAAAATCTAGCCAGTTAATGGTTGGTTTTTGATTTTGTGAGGTAATGATTTCTACTTGATCACCACTTTTTAATTCGTAATTTAAGGGTACTAATTTTCCGTTGACTCTGGTTCCTCTTGTTTTTATTCCAATTTCGGAGTGGATGCTAAAGGCAAAATCTAATGAAGTAGCACCTTTTGGAAGAGATTTAATTTCTCCTTTTGGGGTAAAAATATAAATCTCTTTCGAGTAGAGGTTCATTTTAAAATCTTCTACAAAATCTACAGCACTGGTTTCTGAGTTTTCTAGAGCTTCTTTTAAAAGATTTAACCAAACATCGAGACCGTTTTCTTCGGTAGCTCCGTTTTTGTATTTATAATGTGCTGCGTATCCTTTTTCGGCAATTTCATCCATACGCTCGCTACGTACTTGTACTTCTACCCAACGCCCTTTTGGTCCCATTACAGTAATGTGTAATGCTTCGTAACCAGTTGATTTTGGGGATGATATCCAATCGCGTAATCGGCTTGGACTGGGTCTGTAATGATCGGTTACAATGGAGTATATCTTCCAAGCTAGGAATTTTTCCTCGTGTGGAGTTGATTTATAAACAATACGCAAAGCAAATTTGTCATAAACTTCGTCAAAACTTACATTTTGAGCCAGCATTTTTCTATTGATAGAATAAATGGATTTTGGTCGGCCTTTAATAATGTAGTCTATATTTTCTTCGTCTAACGCTTTTTGGAGCACTTCTGAGATGTCTTTGATATAAAGATCTTGTTCTTCTTTGGTTTCTCTTATTCTGCTAACGATGTTGTTGTACCTTTCTGGTTCAGTGTATTTTAAACCTAAATCTTCTAGTTTATTTTTTATTTTATAAAGTCCCAATCGATGCGCTAGTGGAGCATAAATGTATAAGGTTTCGGAAGCTAGTTTGACCTGTTTGTGATCTTCCATTGAGTCCATAGTGAGCATATTATGCAATCTATCGGCTATTTTTATGAGGATTACCCTAACATCGTCATGGAGAGTTAATAACATTCTACGGAAATTCTCTGCTTGCATCGATACATTAAGGTCTTTTTGTACCAATGATATTTTGGTTAACCCCTCGACCAATTGAGCGATTTTAGAACCAAACATTTTTTCGATGTCTTTGACAGTGATCGGAGTATCTTCTACAACGTCATGCATTAAGGCTGCTGCAATAGAGCTTGCTCCCAAACCAATATCTGAGGCAACGATTTTGGCAACTGCTATTGGATGAAAAATATAGGCTTCACCCGATTTACGGCGTTGGTCTTTGTGAGCATCAACTGCAACGTCAAAAGCTTTACGTATCAGTTTTTTATCCTCTGTGGTTAAAGTTTGATAACTAATGCGTAGTAGCTCTTTATATTCTTGGGCAATTGCTTTGTTTTCTTTTTCTGTATCGATTTCTATCATAACGGCAGGGTTCAATTCTTAAAAATATGAAATTTTTAGGGAATACACAAGAGGAATGAGGTGGAATTTTGATTGTAGATTTTAGAATAAAGATTTATAAAATATTCAAAATTCTAAATTTCTCACATCATCAATCTAAAATCAAAAGCCTCTCTGTCTCTTAGCTTCAAATATTAAAATAGCAGCAGCTACTGAAACATTCATGCTGTCTATTTCTCCCTGCATTGGGATAATAATATTTTGAGTGGCAGCATCTCGCCATTCTTGCGTCAATCCTGTAGCTTCTGTCCCAACAACTAGAGCCGTTGGCGAAGTATAATCTTGGGTATGATAGGAAGTTGAATTTTGCAAAGTGGCGCAATAAAAATTAATGTTTCTTTCTTTTAAATAAGCAATAATTTCGGTAGTCGTTCCCGTCGCAATTTGGTTAGTAAACAAACAGCCTACGCTAGACCGAACTACATTTGGATTGTATAAATCACTTTTTGGATTAGCAATAATCACCGCATCAAGATTTGCTGCATCGGCAGTGCGAAGTAATGCGCCAATGTTTCCAGGTTTTTCGGGAGCTTCGGCAATAATAATTAATGGATTTTCGGATAATTGTAAGTCGGATAACTGCATCGATTTGGCTTTGGCTACAGCCAAAATTCCTTCGGTAGTATCTCTGTATGCTAATTTTTGATAGACTTCTTTGTTGATTTCTATCAATTCGGCACTATTCGCTAACTTTCGGGTTTCGGTTTCCGAGCAGACTTCGGGTAAAAACAAAATCGTTTCTATTTCATATCCACCTTTTAATGCTAATGAAATTTCACGTTTTCCTTCTATTAAAAATGTTCCAGATTGTTTGCGGGTCTTTGCTTTTTCCTGCAATAGAACCAAGGATTTTATAAAAGGGTTTTGGATGGAAGTGATTTGTTTCAAAGCTGTAAAGGAATAAGTTTCTAAGATGCTAAGGTACTACCATTTTTTAAATTCTTGAAATAATCAATAGTATAGTAGTTTTTTATTTAATTTTGAAAACTAAGCATGACTTAAAATCTAAAAATTTCAATGTTTCACCTTCTAGATATTATTGGAACCATGGCATTTGCAATGTCAGGTGCATTAACTGCAATGAGCAAAAAGCTAGATCCTTTTGGTGTTTTCATCATTGCATTTGTGACCGCAGTAGGAGGCGGAACCTTGCGTGATGTGATGATCGGCCGTACGCCTGTTGGCTGGATGCAAGATCCAACTTATGTTTATGTAATTGTTTGGGGATTTATTTTAGCGATTATTTTTAGAAAAAAATTAGATAAACTCAGAACCTCATTGGCTTTATTCGACACTATTGGATTGGGCGTTTTTACTTTAATAGGAATACAAAAAGGAATTGATTATCAACTTCATCCCGTTATTTGCATTGCACTAGGAACTATGACTGCCTGTTTTGGAGGAGTCACCCGAGATATTTTATGCACCGAAATACCAGTAATTTTTCGCCGGGAAGTTTATGCTACTATCTGTATTCTAGGTGGAATCGTATTCTTTACGCTTCGAAAAATGAATGTAGAAAGTGATGCTGTATATTTAATCACTTCATCTGTAATTATTGTGGTTCGCCTATTGGCCGTAAAATACAAATGGCATTTTGCTCCTTTGGAAAATGAATAAATCATTTTAGTACTTGTTCTTCGAAAAATCAGTAAAAATCGATAAAATTTACATTAAATTTTTTTCTCTATTTACTATTTATAATATTGTCCTAATTGCGTACTTTTCCACTCTTTTAATTCCCAATTTTGAAAAACTATAGTGTAAAAAAATATCAAGAAACTGATTATGCGAATTGGAACGCTTTTATAAGCCAAGCCAAGAATGCTACTTTCTTGTTTCATCGTGATTTTATGGATTACCACAAAGACCGATTTGAAGATTATTCTTTAATGGTTTTTGAAGGTGTAAAGTTAGTGGCTGTACTGCCCGCAAATAGGGTTGGAGATTGTGTTTATTCGCATCAGGGGTTGACATATGGAGGTTTGGTTTTGTTGCCAAAATCCAAGTTATACAACACTATTTTTGTTTTTAAAGCAATCCTTGAATATCTTAATGAAAATCAAATTTACAAATTAGTTTTAAAACAGATTCCATCTATATATTGTGAGTATTTGTCGGATGAAATTAATTATTTGATGTATGTGTGTAAAGGGAAGATAATAATGAAACATAATCTTTCGGTTATCTCCTTAAATAATGATTTTGTTTTTTCTAAATCTAGGAAACAATGTATCAATAGAGGAAAGATTCAAAATTTAATCATCAAAGAGGAATCTAATTTTGAAATATTTTGGAATAAACTTTTGATTCCCAATTTAAAAGATAAATACGGTTCTAAACCTGTTCATTCATTGAAAGAAATAATGTCGTTGAAAAGTAAATTTCCCGAAAATATTCGTCATTTTAATGTTTATAGCAATGAGAGATTAGTGGCAGGAACGACTTTGTTTATGACAAAAAATGTTGCGAAACCACAATATATAGCTGGAAGTGAAGAAAATAATTTTTTGGGATGTATTGATTTTTTATATGATTTTCTAATAAAAGAAGTTGCTAGGGGGAAGTTTTTTTTTGATCTTGGTCCCTCACATGAAAATAAGGGGTTGGAAATTGTTGAAAATATTAATTTCTGGAAAGAAAGTTTTGGAGCAAATTCTTTAGTTCAGGATTTCTATGAAGTTGAGACTTCTAATCATTATCTGTTAGATACCGTTTTGATATGATAAAATTCTTAGACTTAAAAAAAATAAATGAACCCTATCAATTTGCTTTTCAAGAGAAATTGAATTTGGTGTTAGCCAACGGCTGGTATATTTTGGGCAACGAAGTTAAGGAGTTTGAAACTAATTTTGCTAAATATTGTGGAGCTGATTATTGTATTGGGGTAGGTAATGGTTTTGATGCTTTAGTTTTAATTTTTAAAGCCTATTTACAATTGGGAAAATTACAAAAAGGAGATGAGGTAATTGTTCCTGCAAATACTTATATTGCAAGTATTTTGGCTATTATGCAAGTAGATTTGATTCCAATTTTGGTCGAGCCAAAGTTGGAAACCTACAATATCTGTCCGGATTTAATTTCGGAAAAAATCACATCCAAGACCAAGGCAATTTTAGCGGTACATCTTTACGGTCAACTAGCTGAAATGGATACTATAAACGGGATTGCAAAACAAAATAATTTATTAGTTATAGAAGATGCAGCACAATCACATGGTGCAATCAAAAATCAAAAATCAGGAATTGATAATCAAAAATCTGCAATTGCCTATAGTTTTTACCCTGGAAAAAATTTAGGTGCTTTGGGTGATGGTGGAGCCATCACTACAAACGATTCCGAATTGGCTAAAGTCATTCTATCCTTACGTAATTACGGTTCAGAAGTTAAATATCAGAATGAATATATTGGTGTAAATTCAAGATTAGACGAATTGCAAGCGGCTTTCTTGAATGTTAAATTACCCCAGTTAGATGCCGAAAACAAGAGACGCATAGCCATTGCCAGACGCTATTTGTCAGAAATAAAAAATGATAAAATAATTTTGCCTTTTTGGGATTTTTCAGAGAATCATGTTTTTCATTTATTTGTTATTCGAACCGAAAATAGGAATGAATTGCAACAGTTTTTATTAGAAAACGGAATTCAAACCATGATTCATTATCCTATTCCGCCACACCAACAAAAAGCATTTTCAGAATGGAATCATTCGTCCTTTCCTATCACCGAAAAAATACATAAAGAGGTTCTGAGTTTGCCTATAAGTCCTGTTTTGACAATGGAAGAAGTTGATTCTATTATAGAAATTTTAAATAAATATTAGATAGTGTCTGAAAGTAGATCGCCCTATTTGCAAATTTTAAAAACCACCTCTCTTTTTGGAGGTGTTCAGTTTTTTAATATTATCATTTCGATTATTCGGACTAAGTTTATTGCAATATTTATTGGTCCAGCCGGAATGGGAATTGCTACATTATTAAATTCTACGATCAATATTGTTAGCGGAATTACAAGTTTGGGAATTGAGACAAGTGCAGTAAAACACATTTCGGGCAGTTATAAAAATGATGACTTAAATACTGTTTCGGCTAATGTGACAATTGTTAAAAAGTTGGTGTTATTTACGGGAATTTTAGGCGCTTTATTAACTCTGTTTCTTTCAGGTTGGTTAAGTCAGCTTACTTTTGGACATTCAGAACATACTTTTTCATTTGTTTTTCTTTCAATCACCTTACTTTTTAAACAGTTGTCAACTGGAAAATTAGTAGTTTTACAGGGGTTAAGGAAAATGAGACTTTTGGCAAAAACCAATTTTTATGGAAATTTATTTGGGTTGCTGTTTTCGATTCCGTTGTATTATTATTACAGAATTGATGCTATAGTGCCCACAATTATTATTGCTTCTTTGTCTTCTTTGTTTTTTTCTTTTTACTATTCAAAAAAAATAGAAATTGTAAAAGAAGATGTTTCAAACGATCAATTAGTTACTGAAGGCAAGCACATCATTAGACTTGGGATAATGTTGACATTGAGTGGATTTTTAACTTTGCTTTCTACTTATTTAATTCAAATTTATGTTGGTAAAATAGGAGGTATAGAAGAAGTTGGTTTCTATAATGCAGGTTTTACATTGTTAAATTCGTATGTAGGTATTATTTTTGCGGTTATGGCTACTGATTATTTTCCAAGATTGGCTGCTATTTGTGATGAAAATGAAAAAGTTAGAATAAGCGTCATTCAGCAATCATTTATATCGATACTTATTATTACTCCGATAATAATTCTATTTTTGATATTTATTCCGCTAATTATAAAAATTTTATATACTCCAAAATTTATTTCCATTACCTCAATGGTTTCTTTTGGAATATTAGGAATGTTGTTAAGAGCAGTTTCGTGGTCAATGGGGTATGTGATAATTGCCAAAGGAGATTCGAAAATATTTGTAAAAACGGCTGTTGGATTTAATGTTTTGTTATTGATTATGAATATTCTAGGGTATTTCTTTTACGGATTAGAAGGTCTTGGTTTTAGTTTTCTGGTCTATAATTTGATTCATTTTTTTGTTATTAAAATTATTGTAAAAAGGAGATACGGGTTTTATTTCGATAATGATTTTTATAAAATATATTTGATTTGTATTGTAATATGTTTAATGACTTTTTTATTCAGTTATATAGAATTTTCAATATTAAAATATGGATTGATGTCGTTGATGGGGTTAGTTTCGTTACTATTTGTTTTGCATCAGGTGAATAAAAAAATACAATTAAAAGGAATATTCAATTCCGTAATTAATAGAAAAAATGATTAGTTTATTTAAAAATATTTATAGAAAATTAAGGTCTTATTATCACAGGATGAAATTTTATTATACTGTTAACTGGACTAAAACACTGTATTTTAATTTTAAAAAATTCCCTTTTAGTACAGCAAAAAAACTTCCTGTTTTTTTTTATGGAAAAATACATTTTCAAAACATTAAAGGACAAATTATAATAAATGGACCAATTAAAACAGCAATGATTGGTTATGGTCAGCATTTTGAAACTGCCACTAAATCAAAAGGAATAGCTGAATTTTCACTTTTTGGTAAGTTAGTATTCAATGGTTATTCGCATTTTGGTAAAGATGTGATTTTATATATAGGCAAAAATGCTTATTGTGAATTTGGATATATGTCGTGTTTGGGATCTGATGTTAAAGTGGTTTGTACAAACAAAATTATTATAGGAGATTGGTCTGGTATTGGTTATGAATCTCAAATAATAGATACTAATTCGCATCCGATGAAAAATACTGTGACAGGGGAGCATTATCCGATGTCAGGACCAATCTATATAGGAACCCATAATGCTTTTTCGAATAGAATTTCGATAATGCCTAATACAAAAACTCCAGATTATTGTGTAATTGCGTCCAATACGTTGTGTAATAAAGATTATACAAATTTGGGAAACAATATTTTAATCGGAGGTATTCCCGCGAGACTTATAAAAAATAATTACTCGCGAGATTGGGAAAATGAAAAAGAACTTTTAAAAAAATATAAGGTAATTGAATTATAAATTATTGAGGTAAATGGATTTCATTTGAGATATTATTAATTTCATTTATTTTATAAAACTTTGCAGGATTTCCAAACCAAATTTCATTTTCAGGGACATCTTTGTTAACAAAAGACAAAGAACCTAGTACGGTATTATCTCCAATTTTTATTCCGTGTTGGAGTACACAACTTGTTCCTATAAACACATTAGCTCCAATTTCTGCACCTCCAACTTGATTCATATTTGTATTCAAATTGTTTGACATCATTTTTGGTGAAATGTAGGTGTTGTCACCAATTATTACACCTCTAGCTATTATACTATCATAACGAATAGTTACATTATTGCCGATTTTGCAATCTCCAGAGGAAGATATTCGAGAATCTATATAGCAATTTTCGCCAATAATAGTACCTTCTCTAAGTTCAACATAATTTTTGATAATTGTATTGTCACCAATCACAACATTATCTTCAATGATACAGAAATCACCAATTTTGACATTATTTCCTATTTTAGCTTTACTTGATATAATAGTGGTTTGCATATTTTTTAAATTTATAGAATGTTTTGGTTAGACAATATTTTTTATCTGATATTGTCTCAAAAATAATATTATTTTTATAAAAAATAATAACAGGCTTTGCTTTATATGTTGTAAAATTGATGAATATGTTTTAAGATTCCTCCCAATTTTTTAGATATTTCTCGGCAATTTTCACATAATCGTGTTCCTTTTCAATAAATGTTCTCGCTCGCTTACCGATGGCAATTATTTCTTTTGGGTTTTCAATCAAAAAAGATAATTCTTGGACTAAATAATCGACATCGGGTAACGCATTTATTGCAACTCTTTCGGTCAAATTATAGTGTTCAGTAAACTCGGTTTCCGCACCTGTAAATACTACTTTTCCTTTCGCCATAGCTTCCAAGGCATTATAGCCTTGATCAAAACCATATGCCTGATCCAAAAGTATATGTGCTTTGTTGTAAATATTGATGTACTCCTGGTAAGGTATACTTCGGCTAATTATAATTTCGATTTGTGCTGGATATTTTTGTGAAATAATTTCTAACGCTTCTTCAAAATAGGAAGTTCCTTTTTTAATACTGCTTCCAATATTTATTCCTAAAAAAATGATAATTTTTCCTGAAACTTCAAGAGGCTTAAACTGTATTTTTTCGAGATTAATTGGATTAGGAATTAAGCTTGTTTGAAATCCCATTCTTTCCATTGGGATTTTATAATCCAAATCAGAGCAAATTATTTGGGAAGTATTTTTAGAAACAAATTCAAATAAATTGCGATAATTTTTGTGCGTATATTTTAAAGAATAGTAAAACTCTTTTTTTAATTTTGGATTATGAAGGAAAGGAGTTAAAATAGAATATTGTAATTCGTCTTTTAGTAAATAATCAATAATCGGAGTTTCGTCCCCACAAATTAAAAGCGTTGTTTTTTTATTTTGAGTAAATACTTTTTTAAGTAAATATTTTGAGAAAACAGGATAAGTTTCTATTGCATCTGAATTGATTAATTGTACTGCATCAAAATTCTTTAATTGTGGCAAAAAATGATAAAAGCGATATGTTCTTTCTAATTTTAGGAAATCTATTTTGAAAATTTTGTAGCAAAAATTAGCAAATTTTCGAATTAGCCAATAATTGGAGAAAAGAGTGGGACGAATAGAAAAATCAACATCAAAGTTCTTGAAATGATCGCCATCAGCAATAATAAAAGTATCATGCCCTAAAACTTTTAACCCTTCTTTCAAAGAGTTATGTAATCGACTATATTCTCCGACCAAAAGTATTTTCATATGGCAACTTTAAATTTCTATATTTGTGTAAATATACTATCAAATTGCGAAAAGAATTAAAAAAAGAAGATTTAGAGATTGTAATTTCAACAATGAATAAGACGAATTTGGATTTTTTGATTCCAATGTTTCCTTTTTGTCATTTCTCTGAATTTTCAATTCTTATCATTAATCAAACAGAGGGAAGTAATTTATTGAATTCCGATTTCTCTTCTGTTCGAGTGATAAATTCATTAGAGAAAGGTCTGTCTAAGAGTAGGAATTTAGGTTTAGAAAAGAGTAGAAAAAGTATACTTTTAATTTCAGATGATGATGAAATTTTTAAAGAAGGATTTGATTCTTTAATAATTCGTAGTTATAATGAATATCCTCTTGCTGTAGTTATCAGTTTTCAGGTTAAAAATCCAGAAGGCGAATTATTTAGAAAATATTTAGAAGAATCGAAAACAAATCTTAGTCTGCTTGATTTATTTGGAATTTTTTCTTCAGAGATTACGATTAATAAAGCTATTTTAGAAAAAGCGAAGGTAATGTTTGATGTCAATTTTGGTTTGGGAGCTAATTTTTTAATGGGAGAAGAGGCTATTTTTTTAACAGATTTAAAATTAAAAAAGCAACAATTAGTTTATATTCCAAAAGTGATTGCGATTAATCCAGTAATAACAACTACAGATAGATTAGATTTTAAGCAAAGGTATTATATTCAGGGGGCTTTTTTGGCAAGAGTTTTAAAGAAAAACTGTAAATTTCATTTAGCTATGAAACTTTTTTTTGATTTAAAACAAAGGAAACTAAAAATAAATCAAATTGGAGAAGCATTAAAAAATGCCAAATTAGGAAGAATAGATTTTTATAAATTACAAAACCAAAATAATGCTTAACGATATACAATTAATAAAATTACCAGTAATAAAAGATGTTCGTGGAAATTTGGCATTCCTGCAAAATGATGTTTTGCCATTTGAACTAAAAAGAGTGTATTACCTCTTTGATGTTCCTAGTAGTGCTTTCAGAGGCGGTCACTCACATATTGAACAGCAGGAAATTTTAATTGCACTTAGTGGAAGTTTTGAGGTTGTTCTTGATGTTGGTTTTGAAAAAAAATCTTTTTTACTCAACAAACCTAATTTGGGATTATTAATTTCACCTGGAATTTGGAGAGAATTGCAAAACTTTTCATCAGGAGCGGTTTGTCTTGTTGTTGCTTCTGATGTTTTTGTAGAAGAAGATTA
Source organism: Flavobacterium sp. WC2509 (assembly GCF_052683105.1). Taxonomy (NCBI): domain Bacteria; kingdom Pseudomonadati; phylum Bacteroidota; class Flavobacteriia; order Flavobacteriales; family Flavobacteriaceae; genus Flavobacterium; species Flavobacterium sp. WC2509. The sequence continues at coordinate 3,302,752 of NZ_JBQZFG010000001.1, forward strand.
TATTCGTGATTATAATACTTTTTTAGCGACTACAAAATGAAAATCCTATATGTAACTTCGGTAGTTTCAACAGCAGGAGGTGTAGAGAAAACACTGGCTTCAAAATCGGATTATTTTGTAAAAAGATTTAATTATCAGGTTGTTATTGTTTACAATGAAACTTTTGAAAATTCGACTTTTTATGATTTTAATGAAAAGATACATCTCACTAATTTGGGACTTAATAACAAATCTTTATTTTATATTTTTAACTTTAAAAAGGCTGTTCAAAGAGTTGTTAATCAGATTTGTCCAGATATAATTGTGGTTTCGGATAATGGATTAAAAGGGTTCTTATTGCCCTTGCTCTTAAAAACTAAGATTCCGATTATTTTAGAAGTTCATGGTTCGAAAAGGGAAATAATAAATAGGAAGATTTCTCTTATTTTGTTTTTGAAAAGAAAATTACATTCCATTATTAAGTGTTTTTCGATTACTAAATTTGATCAGGTTGTATTCCTTACCAAAAATAGTGCTGCCGAATGGGGTTTTCATAAAGCTAAAATTATCCCAAATGCATTGTTTTTTGAACCAAAGGAACAGAGTGAACTAACCTCGAAAGTTGCTATTGCAATCGGAAGGCATTCGTATGAAAAAGGATTAGATAGATTGTTTCCGATTTGGAAAAAAATTAGTTCTCAAAATCCAGAATGGAAATTGAAAATTTACGGAGGTTTTACCGAAGAGACTTTTTTATTAAAAGAAGAAATTGAAAAGCTGCAACTTCAGGACAAAATAGATCTATTATTGCCCGTTAAGAATATAGAAAAAATATATAAAGAAGCTTCCATTTTTTTGATGACTTCAAGATTTGAAGGGTTCGGAATAGTACTTTTAGAAGCAATGTCTTTGGGATTACCGGTAATAGCTTATGATTGCCCAATTGGTCCGGGAAACATTATAGAGAATGATGTTGATGGATTATTAATTCCGGATAATAATGAAAAACTATATATGGAAGAGCTTAATGTTTTGTTGCAAAATAAAATAATGCAAAAACAATTAGGTGCAAATGCTGTAAATAAAGCTTCAATTTTTTCAAAAGATAAGATTATGCTTCTTTGGGAAGAATTATTTAAAGACGTTTTACTTAGATGATTTTAATTGGCAATAATAACCCAATTTGTAAATATCAAACCAAAATAAAGAAGGGTTTTCAGAAAGTAAATTGGTTTCTATTTTTAGTTGTATTTTTGAAAATATAAAAGCAATAAAAGGGGTCAGTTTAAGCTTATCTAATTTTTGATAAGCTACAATTATTTTACTTTCTTTTTCGGATATTTTATTGGACTTTTCTAAAAAATTAAGGTTTTCGAGAGCTGTTCTGGTTTTTTTTAAAAATAAATTGGAAGTTTCTAAATCCAAATGATAGGTTGGATTTTCAATATGCTTAACTTCAAAATGATTGTTATTTAAAACAGCAAAAAAACACAAATCTTCGTAACCATATTTTGTGATTGAATCATCAAAAGGATATTTTGAAAAAATCTCTTTTTTGATTAATAAATTGGAAGTTAGAGCAGAGAAATTTGGTCTTTTATTTCTATTACTTAAAGATAAAGCTTCTCTTTTTTGACCATAAATCCAACGCAATAAAGCATCTCTTTCAGGTTTTTTGTTCTTATAAACAATTCCACCAAATACTATTAAATCGTTTTGATAAGCAGTTTCTATGTAGTTTTTTATAAAGTTATCTTTTGTTGGAAAGGTATCGCAATCTAAAAAAAGAATCCATTCAAATTTTGCTTTAGTAACTAAAGAATTTAGATTTTTGCCTCTTCCTATATTAGTCTCATTGATAAAAAAAAAGCAATTATGAAGAAGTTTAATTTCTTTATTTTTAGTGTTTAATAAAGAATTAGAGCAGTCATCCTGGCAAAGTATTTCAAAATTTATATCAATATTCTTACATTGTTTTTCTAATTCTTCAACAAGAGAATAAATATTATAATTATAAGTAGGTATAAGTATTGAAAGCATTATACAGTCCTTTGTACAACCTCAAAAATAGTCGCATCCTCACATTTTAAAGTTTTGCTTGGAAATTTCATCAACAAGGCATAATCGTGAGTAGCCATAATGACTGTTTTTCCGTTGGCATTGATTTTTCTTAAAACTTCAAGAACTTCGGTACTTGTTTGTGGATCAAGATTCCCCGTTGGCTCATCGGCAAGAATGAATTCAGGGTCATTCAATAAGGCTCTTGCAATAGCAACTCGTTGTTGTTCACCACCAGACAATTGATGTGGCATTTTATTCGCAAAATCTTCCATGTTTACTTTAGAAAGCACTTCTTCTATTTTAGCATTCATGCCCTCTGTGTCTTTCCAACCAGTTGCTTTTAAAACAAAAAGCATATTGTCTTGTACAGTACGATCTGGTAACAATTTAAAATCTTGAAAAACAATTCCAAATTTTCTTCTCAAAAACGGAATATCATCTTCTTTTAAAGTAGCTAAATCAAATTCTACAATTTTACCTTCGCCTTCTAATAATGGCAAATCAGCATATAATGTTTTTAATAAACTACTTTTTCCAGAACCAGTTTTTCCAATGATGTAGATAAATTCGCCGTGATTGACTTCTAAATTTACATCAGATAAAATAGCTTTTCCTTCTTGATATATGTTTACGTTTTTTAAAGACAGTACTGATTGTGACATAATAGAATTTGTTTATTGGGTAAAAGTAAAAAGATAAAATCCAAATAACAAATAACAAAAGATAAAATCCAAATTCTAATTATTACAATCTTTTTTATTCTGATAGGAAGGATTGATTTTAGAATGTGTTTAAAAATAGTTTATAATAAAAGCAATCGGGCTTCCGTTATAGAAACAGTTTAAATATCTTTGAAAGACTAAATAAAAACAACAATGCGTAAACATATCAGGCTTTTTTTATTCCTTTTTTTTGTTCCAATAACCCTCCTGTTTTCTCAAGAATCAACAATTTATACCTACCCATTAAAAGATTTTGATAAAGCGATTTCTTTATATGAAGATCAACAATATGCATCGGCACAAATTATTTTTAAGCAGGTAAAAGAGAAGGCTGTTACCGAAGGTTTGCAATCCGATTGCGCTTATTATATCGCCAATTGTGCTATTCGTACCGATCAGGATAATGCCGAGGAGCTTATTAATCGCTTTGTAGAAGAATATCCTGCTAGCCGAAAACAAAATCAGGCTTTTATAGATGTTGCTTATTACTATTTTGATCGTCGCGAATACAAAGAAGCCATGCACTGGTTTGAAAGAGTTGACGAAAGTGTTTTAAAAGACAGCGAGCGCAACAAGTATAATTTCCAAAAAGGATACACTTATTTTGATGCTAAAAATGCTCAAAAAGCCAAAAGTTATTTTAGCAGAGTAACCAGTTCTGATGAATATGGCACGCAAAGCAAATATTATATGGGTTTCATGGCCTATGAATCGAATGATTATGCCGAAGCAAATAAGCAATTTGACCAAGTTTCCGGAAATGAAAAATATGCCGAGAAATTATCTTACTACAAATCCGACATGAGTTTTAAATCAGGTGAATTTCAAAAAGCCATTGATTTAGGAATTAAAGCAATGCCAAATTCTACTCCTGAAGAAAAATCTGAATTGAATAAAATCATTGGTGAAAGCTATTTTAATCTAAAACAATACGACAAAGCAATTCCTTATTTGGTAGGATATAAAGGTAAAAATGGGAAATGGAACAACACCGATTTTTATCAATTAGGTTACGCTTATTATGTTCAGAAGGATTATGAAAATGCCATTTCTCAATTCAATAAAATTATTGATGGAAATGATTTTATCGCTCAAAATGCGTATTACCATTTGGGAGAAAGTTATTTGGAATCCAATAAAAAACAACAGGCTTTGAATGCTTTCAAGAATGCATCCGAAATGAATTTTAATTTGAAACTGCAGGAAGATGCCAATTTCAATTATGCCAAATTGAGTTATGAAATTGGGAATTCATACCAAAGTGTTCCTGAAGTTTTATTGGCTTTTATGAATAAATATCCAACCAATCCAAATAATAATGCGATAGAAAAATTATTAATAGACTCTTATATTTCATCCAAGAATTATAAGGAAGCGTTGACTTTGTTGGAGAAAAACAAATCATCAGAAAACAGAGGAGTTTATCAAAAAGTTGTTTTCTATAGAGGATTGGAATTGTACACTGATAGTGATTATTTTGGTTCATTGTCTATGTTCGAAAAAGGTTTAAAAGAACCAAAAGACCCTATAATTACTGCTCGTTCTGCTTTTTGGAAAGCTGAATCCGAATTTAATTTAGAAAATTTCAAAGAAGCTTTATTGAGCTACAAACAGTTTTTAGATTTGCCAAAATCCAAAGAAACGGCTGAATATAAAAACGTTAATTATAATATTGCTTACGCTAATTTCAAATTAAAAGAGTATGACACAGCTGGGAATTCTTTCCAAAGTCAAATTGACAATAATAAAATAGATAAGGTTCGTCTAAATGATTCTTATTTGCGTCTTGCTGATTGCCGATTTGTAACTACTAAATATCAGGTTGCATTAGATGCTTATAATAAGGTAATAGAATCAAAAAGTGTAGATGCTGATTATGCTTATTTCCAGAAAACGCTTTGTTACGGATTTCTTTCGAAAAACAGCAAAAAAATAGAAGAGCTGAATGCGTTTTTGACATTGTATCCAAAATCTGATTATCAAGATGATGCTTTGTTTGAATTAGGAAATACATATGTAGCCGAGAATAAGCAAGATTTGGCTATAAAGGCTTATGATAAATTAATTGCAAATTATAAAAGCAGTTCCTATACCTCAAAATCTATTTTGCGACAAGGATTGATTTATTATAATTCCGATAAAGATGATTTGGCTATTGCTAAATTTAAAAAAGTGGCTTCCGAATTCCCTAAAACTCCAGAAGCTTATGAAGCGGTTTCTACGGCTAGATTGATTTATGTTGATAACGGAAAAGTTGATGAATATGCTGCCTGGGTACGTACTTTGGATTTTGTGGCAGTTACTGACTTGGAGTTAGATAATGACACTTTTGAGGCTTCTGAAAAACAATTGGGACAAGGTAATAACAAACAAGCTATTTCGGGGTACAGTAATTATGTGACCAAGTTTCCTAATGGAGTTCATATTTTACAAGCTAATTTTCAATTAGCACAATTGTATTATACAGAAGGATCAGAAAGTAAATCGGTTCCTAATTATGAGTATGTGATAAGCCAGCCTCGCTGCGAATATACAGAACAGTCTTTGGTTCGTTTGGCTCAAATATTTTTGAAAGATAAAAAAATGGATAAAGCAATTCCTGTTTTGATTCGTTTAGAAAATGAAGCCGATTTTCCTCAAAATAAAACTTTTGCGCAAGCGAATTTGATGAAATGTTATTATGAAACAAAGAATTATTCAAATTCAGTAGTGTATGCTGATAAGGTTTTGGCTAATCCAAAAACTGAGGAAAATGTAAAAAGTGATGCTCAAATTATAGTGGCGCGTTCTGCTATGCAATCTGGTGATGAGGCTAAAGCTAAAGTCGCTTACGCAAAATTACTAAGCGTAAGCAAAGGCGAGTTGGCAGCAGAGGCTTTGTATTATGATGCTTACTTTAAAAATAAAGACGGAAAATTTGAAATTTCGAATACAGCGATTCAAAAATTGGCCAAAAACTATTCGAGTTATCGTTATTATGGAGCCAAAGGCTTGATTTTAATGGCGAAAAATTATTATGGTTTAAAAGATAGTTATCAGGCGACTTATATTTTGGATAATGTAATTGAAAATTTCAAGGATTATCCAGATGTGGTTGAGGAAGCAAAAACAGAATTGAATAAAATAAAAGCAGAAGAGTCTAAAACAAATTCATCAATAACTAAATAAAAACAAACAAAATGATATTACCTTTTTATATAGTAGATGTTTTTGCCGAGAAAAAATATGCTGGAAATCAGTTGGCTGTTTTTTTAGATTCGGACAATTTAAGTACTGAAAAAATGCAGCAAATTGCGCGCGAAATTAATTTTGCTGAAAGTACTTTTATAACTAAAATTCAACCTGAAAATAACAGTGCAACAATTAGAATTTTTACGCCCGAAAAGGAAATGCAGTTTGCAGGTCATCCAATAATAGGGACTTCGTGGGTTTTAATGAATAAAATAGTAGCGAATAACCCTCAAAATTTTAAGTTGACAGTTCCAATTGGTCAAATTCCAATTCAGCAATCTGGAGATTTAGTTTGGTTACAAGCCGCACAGCCTCAATTTTTAGATGTTTTCTCGAAGGAAGATTTTTTATCTTTTAATAATTTGAAGAATACCGATCTTGAAGCTGAATTTCCTATTCAGGAAGTGACTACAGGGAGTGCTTTTGTGATTGTTCCGCTTCAAAATATAGAAGCGTTAGAGAATTTAAAACTCGACTTGGTTAAAATGACTAAATGGTTGCTGGCTCATTGTAAGACAGCGCATAGAGCGTTATATTTTTATTGTTTTGATAATGGAAAATTATATAGCAGAATGTTATGCATTGAAAATAATCAGCTACTGGAAGATGCAGCAACAGGAAGTGCTAGTACTTGTTTGCAGGCTTTTCTTTTGAAATATCATTCGACAGAGATAAAAATGGTGAATCATCAGGGAGATTTTATCAACAGACCTTCGCAAATTTATTTTGATGGGGAATTGGTTGGAGATAATTTTGATATAAAAATTGGAGGAAAAACACAATTCATTGCAAAAGGGGAATGGGAAGTGTAATGAATACTCAAAAAAATAGAAGTAAAAAACAAAATACAATGGCGTTTAAAAACAAAATAAAATCTTTTAAATATACAAAATCAATACTATCGGTTTTAAATCCTTTGAGAATATCGAGTGGGTTTGTGGTATTATTTATTTTGTTTTTCCAGTTTTCATTTGCTCAAAACAAACAAGATAATATTGGTACAGAAGTAGTAAATGTTGTAAAACCGTATACTCCGACAATTTCTGATGCTTTCAAAGTAAAAGAAGTTCCAGTAATTATTAACGAGGAGAATGCTAAAAAAGAAAATGTAAATTATTCTATTTTGCCTTTTCCAGTCGCTTCTACATTTGCTCCTTCCAAAGGAAATGCCCAGGGAGTTGAAAAAACCAAACAAGACCGTTTATTTAAAAATTATGCCACTCTTGGTATCGGTAATTATGGGGCTTTAAATGCTGAACTGTATGTAAATGAAGATCTTAATAATAACGAATATGTAAGTGGAATGTTTCGCCATAATTCGTCACAAGGAGGTATAAAAGATATTCTTCTTGATGATTTCTATTATGATACCAAAATTGATTTGCAATATGGAAACAATCAGCAAAATATGGCTTGGAATTTAAAAGCAGGCTATCGAAATCAAATTTATAATTGGTATGGATTGCCAGCAAATTTCGGGGATACTTTGACGCTTCCAGAAAGCATGGACTTGGTATATGGTATTAATCCACAGCAATCATATAATACATTTACTGCGGGTGGTTCTATAGCCTTTGAGGATGGTGTTTTAAATGATATGAATCTTGAATTTACACATTTTACAGATGCATTTAGTTCGGCTGAGAATCGTTTTTTACTAGCTCCAACTTTTAAGTTTGACGTGATGGATGAAGCCATCAAAACCAAAGTTTTTGTTGATTATATTGACGGCAGCTTTAAGAAGGATTATTCAGGAACCAATACCGCCGATATTGAATATGGCTTTACTAATCTAGGAATAGTGCCAAGTTTTGTGATGAAAAGAGATGATTGGACAATAGATATTGGTGCTGGCTTGGTTTATAGTATGGGTAAAGATAATACGAGCAACAAGTTTTATATTTATCCGTCGATTAAGGCTTCATATAACGTAGTGGGAGATTTGATGATATTTTATGCGAATGCCATTGGGAATTTACAGCAAAACACCTATAAAGATTTTGTAGATGAGAATCCTTATGTTTCGCCTACATTAAATATTAAGCCTACAAATGAGTTGTATGATATTCAGGGGGGATTAAAAGGAAAATTAGCAAGCACTGTGAGTTATGATGTAAGAGCGTCCTATATACATGATGAAAATAAAGCATTGTTTAGAAGTAATGATTATACTGAAAACAATACAAATGCCAATTATGGTTTTGGAAACTCATTTCAAGTAGTTTATGATGATTTGACGACAATGCGTTTTTATGGAGAAATCAAAGCTGATTTAGCCAAAGGAATAACAGTTGAAGCAGATGTAACATTAAATAGCTATACTAAAAAGGCAGAGCAAGAAGCATGGAATTTGCCAGAACTTCAATTGAATGGTAAAGCAGATTTTATGATTACTGATAAATGGTTTGCAGGCGTAAATTTATTTTATATAGGCGAGCGTAAAGATTATCAGTTAAACACAGATATTGTTTATGTTACAGCTCCTGGAGCTATCACATTAGATAGCTATTTCGATTTGAATGCTAATGTACGATTCAAATACAGCGAAAGATTTACCACTTTTTTGAAAGCTAATAATATCACTAATAAAGGATATCAAAAATGGTTGAATTATCCAGTTCAAGGTTTTCAAGTGATGTTGGGAGCGAATTATAAGTTTGATTTTTAGGAAAATAATAGCAAAGTTCACAAAGAATTGCGCAAAGAACGCTATGGTTTTGTCTTTTGTTGGGTTTACTTAAACTTTGACTTGCATCTCTTATGTATTAAATTTTTAAATTAGCTTTGCGAACTTTGCGTAATTCTTTGCGAACTTCGCGGTTAAACCTTCTCTATGACTTTCAAACAAAAAATATACAATCAATACCATCAATTAGTTCAAGATCGAATCGATGTTTTCAAAGACATGATTGTGGCTTTGACCGAAGATTCTAAGAACGACGCCAAAGGTTCAGCTGGCGATAAGCACGAGACGGCTTTGTCTATGATGCACATTGAACAGGAAAAACTCAATACAAAACTCAAAGAAGTATTGACTCAAAAAGCAGTTTTAGATAAAATTGACGCATCTATAGTTGCAGAAACTATAGTTTTGGGAAGTTTGGTAAAAGCCAATGGAATCTATTTGTATCTAAGTCTTGCACTTCCAAAAATCAATGTTGATGGAGTTAATGTCATCGCTTTATCCCCGCAATCTCCTCTTGGAAATAAATTGATGGGAAATAAAGTTGGGTTTGCTTTTGAGATTAATACTACTAAATACACTATTGAGAGTGTAGAGTAGGTTATAATCTACTAATAAAGACAATATAAGTTCTGTTTACGAATTGAATCCATCCAACTTGAATGTTGAAATTTAAAAAATATGTTTCATTGGATGGATGAAAGGGGTGTTATTTAGTCTTGTAAAATACTTTTTTCTTTACTGTATTCTATTCCTTTTATTTTATACAAATCTACAATGCTGTGAAAAAAGAAATCTAAATTTATTTCTTGGCTGTTGTTAGATTTTAAGATTGCTATCATTTTACTATGCTTTTCTTTAAATCGATTGGAGTACCAAATTAGCATTGCAGGATGCTCTATTTCTTTACTTTTTTGGGCATGTAGCCATAAGCCATCTTCTCCCAATGTTTCTCCATGATCTGAAAGATAGATGATTAATGTATTGGAATTATATTTTTCAACATGTTTTATAGTTTCATTTATGAAATAATCTAAATACACGATAGTATTATCGTAGGAATTTATCATTTCCATTTTTGAATTTGAAGGAATGTGTTTGCTTTTAATAACAGGGTTGAATACTCTAAATGAATTCGGATACCTAGTTTCATACCACCAATGGCTTCCTATCATATGTATTGTTGTGAATTGATTTTTATATGGGGAATATCTTTCCTTAAAAATAGGTAATAATTTTTCGTCATAATCTTTTTGAAAACTCAATTCAGAATGAAGAGGATCAATTATTTTGCTGTAATTTGATTGTTTAATGAATGTTTCGTAGCTTTTTTCAGGGGTCTGATTGCCAATCCAATTTGTCATAATGTTAGAGTGATTTAATACGTCTATCAACGAGTATTTTGGTTGACTATAATCGTCTGTAAGAGTTGCATTTGTTAAAATTTGAGGAACACTTATAGCAGTATAAGTTAATGGAGTATAGGTGTTTGGAAAGCTTATAATGTTTTTTCTTTTCGAAAGAAAAGGATTTGTTTTTCTACTGTAAGCATTCAATTGTAAATGATCTGCTCTTACACTTTCTCCAAGAATAAAAACGACACTTAAGCTATCAACGTTCGTTTTTAAAATTTTATTGATTGGTTTAAAGATTATATTGTTCTGATTAAAATAGTCTTTAATGGAAAAAACAACATTGTAAGGCAGCCTTCTGTTGAATGAACCATATTTATAATTTTCAAAAAGAGTATGTGTGAAAATTCCAATTACTGCAAATAGTATAAGCGGTGATTTCAATTGATTAATACCTATTTTAAAATATATTTTTAATATAATAATGCAAGCTATTATTGAACATAGAATGTATAATATAAAAGGAATAGTGATTAGGTCTAAAATAATATCTGGTTTTGTTTCTATTGATACTTGAATTATACTTTGCGAGATGGCTATATCTTGAAAATATATCCAATAAGCAATAATTGAATATAAAACAAATAACAAAGGGAATGCAATAGTAAACACCAATCTATTTAAACTTAAAAAGTAAAGAAAACCAAATACAGAAAACTGTACAGCTAAAAAATGAGAAAAATAATAAATATGGTCTTTGAAATCATTTAAAGGGATGTGACTGAAAGAAGCGAAAGTAATGAATATTCCAAAATAAAAATTTAAAATAAAATGAAAATAAAGTTGTTTCTTATATTTTTTTATAGCCTCCATTTAAGATAGGTAAATATTTGTTGATTAAAAAAAAACTAGGTGTTAATATAATTATCTGTAAAATACTATATTGAAATTTTTCCCATTCTGAGAAATTAAATTCAGATTGATTAAATATTTTTAATAATGTAAACTTAATGAATGTCATGGCTAATAATTGTAATGCCAATATTGTCATCGAAAATTTACCAATAGATTCTAAAAATTTAAAAAAGGGAAATGTTTTAAAGAACAAAAGAATAAATAAACTTCCACAAATGCCGTTCAAAATAAAATAAAATTCAATTCCATAGTAGGCTCTGTACATATCTATTTTTGTGTTGCTATTATAGAAATACAAATTGATCAATCCCATAAAAAACATTAGAAGGATGGAGTTGTTCTTTGATAGACTTGTTATTTTTTTTAAAAAATAATTGCCAAATGCGTAAAAAAGTAAACCTACCATAGCAATGTTTATACTCCAGACCAAATTTTCTTGATTGAAACGTGTGTAAATAAAGCCTATTATTGGGATAAGAGTTAAAATAATATAGAGTAAAGTTTTGTTGTTTATTTTTTTAATTAAATCTAAAATCAGGAAGGTACAGAAAATAAAAGGTAGGAACCAAAGTGGAATTCCCCAGTCCATATAATTTTGTCCTCCCTGTGAATAAAAAACACCTATTAGATTTTTGATTGGTGATAAATTTAAAGGAACATTACTTCCATATTTTCTACCTAGAAAAAACCAAAAGATAAATAAAAGAAAACTCCAAATAAAATAAGGAATGATTATGAAATTAAATCTTTTTTTGATATTAGTAAAACTTGAAGTGCTTGGGTGAAAAAAACCTGCAATCATAATGAATAAAGGCATATGAAAACTGTAGATATATTTTTCATTAAAAGGGAAATTATGGGCATATACAACCAAGAAAATTGCAAATCCTTTTACTTGGTCAATCCAATTTAATCTTTCGGTTTCATAATTTGGTTTAAGTTTCATGAGGATATTTAATTATATTGCTTAAGCAAATATAGAATTTTGTTTTGATATCAATTATGCTTCAGTATCGGGTTTTAAAGGTTGATGATTAATCTGCTGATTTTTAAGAAAATGATATTAATTATTATATGTTATATTTTTTTAAAATTGCAATTCTTGGAGTAAATATAATTGCAATTTCGTTTTAAATATTTTAGGGAATAAAGTTGAATTTCAATTTGAAATTAATGGATCGAAGTATTTAATTGAGAGTATTGAATAAAATCTGTTATAATCTATGTTCCATTCCTCTTTACTTGTATGTTATTTTAACATTGTATTATATAATGTGAATAAATTTAACATCATGTTAAATTGATGATCTTTTTTGAAGAGTATTATCTAAATCCTCAAAAAAAATAGGCTTCCCAAATAAAACTTTTGTAAATTCGCCACCTTAAAAGTTTGACGTTAAACGAAACAAAATTATGAGCAAAACAATGACAGTCGACATTTTGTCGAGTATTAAAGGTGCGCAGCCCTCAGAGTCTGTGAACAAATTATTTGATGTAATTAAAAATGCAGTTCCATCTAATAATAACGCTGTAAATAATGTCAATCATAATGCTGTGTCTGTAAATAGTTTAAGAGAAGATGTTGTGGTAGAAAGTTCGGCTATGGAGAAACAAATTATTTTGGAAAACTTCCCGAACAAGAAAAATGGATTTTTAGTGGTTGCTAAAGTTATAGAAGGATAAAATGGATTCTCAGATAAAAAAAATACACCAACAATTGGTGTCGAAAGAAATAACTTGTACGGTTTTGGTACAAGAAAAACTGAACTTACTTAAAGAAAATAAATACAATTCTGTCAATTCTTTATTAGATACTTTGGCTTTGGATTTAGCCGCTAAAGTAGATGCTAAAATTGCAAGTGGAGAAACCATCGGATTGTTAGAAGGAATTCCTTTTGGAATTAAAGATGTATTTATGGTTCAAGGAACTTTCACTACTGCAAGTTCAGATTTGTTGAAAAATTATAAATCGCCTTATACCGCTACTGCCATTCAAAAATTATTGGATGCAGGTGCTATTCCGTTAGTAAAAGAAAACTGCGATAGTTTTGGTCACGGGTCTTCGAGTGAAAACACCATTTTTGGTGCCGTGAAAAACGCTATCAATCCGGAATTAGTAGCAGGAGGTTCAAGTGGAGGTTCTGCGGTAAATGTTGCTAAAGATTACACTGTATTTTCTATCGGAGGCGATACGGGAGGTTCTGTTCGTCAGCCTGCAGGATACAATCATATTTACGGTTTAAAACCAACTTACGGAAGAATTTCAAGATACGGTTTGATGGCTTATGTATCCTCTACGGATTGCGTTGGTCCATTGGCAAAATCGGTTGAAGATATTCGAATTGTGTTGAATGTAATGAGCGGAAAAGATGCAAAAGATCAAACCTCAATTACTTCAAATGAAATTAGTGAAGAAGCAATTGCAACTTCAGCTGTGAAAACAATTGGTTATTTCAAAAACTTTATCGAAAGTGAAGCTATTGATTCGCAAATAAAAGCGGATTTTTTAGCTAGTATCGAAAAAATAAAAGCCAAAGGAATTGCGGTAAAAGAATTAGATTTTTTCAAATCTGATATTTTAGTTTCGACTTATTATACATTGGCAATGGCAGAAACGGCTTCTAATTTATCTCGTCTTGATGGAACAAATTATGGAAACCGTATTGAAGCTGAAAATTTAATTGAAACTTATGCAGTAACGCGTTCTGAAAACTTTTCAGAAGAAACTAAGCGCAGAATTGTGGGTGGAAACCAAGTGTTGTCTCAAGGGTTTTCAGATGAAATATATTTGAAAGGATTGGCTTTAAGAGATCAGATTTCTGAAAATTTCAGTAAAGATTTTAACGAAGTAGATATTATCTTATCGCCCGTTACACCAAGTACTCCTCCTAAAATTGGAGACAGTTTAAAAGATCCGTTGGCGATGTATTTGTCAGATGCTTATACGGTTGGTTTTAGTTTGGGGCAATTACCAACTTTAACCGTGCCACAAGGAACAAGTACAGGACTGCAAATTACGGCAGCAAAAAATAATGATGAATTAGTGTTGAAGTTTGCAAACTTCTTAAAAGATACAATATAATGGAATTGGAGCAATTAACAGCGGCATTAAAAGCCCACGATTTAGAATTGGTAATTGGACTTGAAACTCACGTTCGATTGAATACCAAAACCAAGTTGTTTTGTTCTTGTCCAAATCAAGAAATAGAAACACCTAACGAAAATATATGTTCCGTTTGTACGGGACAAATGGGCGTTTTGCCTGCCCTGAATAAAGAAGCAATTACAAAAGCGATTTATTTTGGAAAAGCGGTAGAATCTACTTTTAGTAATGAAATTATCTCTTGGGATAGAAAACATTACGAATATCCGGATAATCCGAAAAACATACAAATAACACAATTTCACAATCCAATCATTCCTGATGGAAAAGTGTCTTGTTATAGAAATGATGGTTCTCAATTTACTGTAAATTTAACACAAGTTCATATTGAAGAGGATGCTGCAAAATTGATGCACGAAAAGAAAATTTCGTTAGTCGATTTTAATAAAGCAGGTGTGCCATTAATCGAAATTGTTACAGAACCTTGCGTTCGTAATATTGAAGATGCTTCGACTTATGCGCAATACATTCAGCGTATTGTTCAGAATTTAGGAATCTCGGAAGCGAATTTAGAAAAAGGAGAATTCAAATCGGATGTTTCGGTTTCTTTACGCAAAATTGATTCGAATGTTTTAAACCCAAGAACGGAAATCAAAAACTTGAACTCGTTTAAGTTTATGGTGGAAGCTTTGAAAGAAGAGGTGGAGAAACAATTCAATTATTTCATAGAAAATGCTGCATTTAGACCTGATCAAACAACGGTTTTATGGGATGCTGATTTGAAGCAAACCAAAGTAATGCGTAAAAAAGAATTCGAAGCGGATTACCGTTTTATTTCGGAGCCGGATTTACCTTTTGTAAATATCAAAGCAGAAATCGATGCGATTAAAGTGGATACAAGCGCTTTGCCTTATGCAGTGGAATCTATTTTAATTGGTGGAGGTGTTTTGCCACAAGATGCTAAATTTTTTACAGCTGATGCTTTGCGTTCAAGAACCTTCGTTACATTAAACAACGAAATCAATGATCCGTCTTTTGTTGCTAAAACTTTGTCAAATAATGTTAAGGCAGAAGACTACGCTAAAATCCATAATATTGAGCATTTAGTAACCATTTTTGTGTTGTTTAAAGCTGAAAAAATCACTGCGGTTTTAGTTCAAAATGCGATTACGGGTTATTTGAAAGATCAAAATTTTGATTACAAAAAGTATTTTGAAGAAAATACGATTTCAGAAGATACGATTCAAGAAGTTATAGCTAAAGTTCTTTCAGAGAATGAGGCTGTTGCCAATGATATCAAAGCAGGAGACCAAGGAAAAGCAGGTATTTTAGTTGGTAAAGTTTTAGGCGTTATCGGAAAAGGAGCGAATGGTAAAGTAATTCGTCAAATTATTTTAGACAAGTTAGGAGCCGATGCTGTTTTAGAAAAGGCAGCAACTTCTGAAAATGTTGCTAAAGAAACGGTTGTTGCTACAAAAGAACAACAAGAAGAAACACTTCCTGAAGTTCCAATTATTATAAAAGATACGTATAGAACGCATAAAATTTCGCAATTATCAGAAGAAAGCATCAAAGAAGAAGTGATGTTGTCCGGTTGGATTGCGAGTGTGCGTGACCACGGTGAATTGATGTTTATCGATTTACGTGATTCAAGTTATGAGATTTTTCAAGTACGTATCAGCAGAGAATCGTTTCCTAATATCGATGAGTTGGTGAAATTGAAACCGGAATCAGTAATTGCTGTAACAGGTATCGTTGTTGGACGTAATGAAGATGACTATAATGCAGGTTTGCGTACCGGTAAAATTGAATTAGAAACTTCTGAATTAGAAATTCTAAACTTGTCTAAAACATTGCCTTTCGAAATTAAAAGAGCGGCAAAGACAAACGAAGCGATTCGTTTTCAATACAAGTTCTTAGATCACAGAAACGAAGAAGTTAGAAGAGCCATCGTAAACCGTCATAAAGTAATTAAGTTGTTGCGTGACATTTTAGATGAAGAAGAGTTCTTAGAAATTGAAACGCCGATTTTAAGTGCAGGAACTGATGAAGGAGCACGTGAATTTATTGTACCTACACGTAAAGGTTCGGGTATGTTTTATACGCTTCCACAAGCGCCTCAGCAGTTCAAACAAATGTTGATGGTAAGTGGTTATGAGAAATATTTCCAAATTGCACGTTGTTTTAGAGATGAGGATTCTCGTGGAGATCGTCAGCCGGAATTTACGCAATTGGATATGGAAATGGCTTACGCAAGTATGCAACAAATTATCGATTTGAACACGAAAATGTTCAATGAAATAGTAGCTAAAATTTACGGTAAAAAATGGATTTTACGTCCGTTTGAAGTGATTACCTATAAAGATGCAATGGATTTCTATGGTTGTGACCGACCTGATTTGCGTTACGGTTTGAAAATGCAAGACATTACAGATATTGTAAAAGATACGACTTTCCAAGTATTCAGTAAACCAATTGAAGAAGGTGGAATTGTAAAATGTATCAAAGTTTCGGCTCAAGAGCAAGGAAACAAGCGTATGTCTAAAGGTCAAATTGAAACACTGACTGCTGTTGCACAACAACACGGTTTAGGAGGTTTGGCTTATATTATCGTTAATGAAGAGGATTTGCAATCGCCAATTATCAAATTTTTAGGTGAAGAAATTGCTGCAGGAATTATCAAAGCGACTAATGCGCAAGTGGGTGATATTGTATTCTTCTCTGCAGCGGATTATGCTACAGCTAATAAAGCTTTGGATGCCGTTCGTCAAGAAATGGGTAGGATGTTAAATTTGATTAATCCGAAGGAATTATGTCCGGCTTGGGTGGTTGATTTCCCAATGTTTGAAAGAACAGACGAAGGTAGATGGACATTTACACACAATCCGTTCTCGATGCCTGCGATTTACGATTTAGAAAAGCATATGAAAGGAGATGATAATGAAATTGGATCTATCATCGCGCAACAATACGATATAATCTTAAACGGTTATGAAATCGGTGGAGGTTCAGTTCGTGCACATAAATCTGAAATCTTGGAAGCAACTTATAGAAATATGGGTTATAACAAAGAAGAAATGATGAAGAGCGTTGGAACGATGTATAAAGCTTTTCAATATGGAGCGCCGCCACACGGAGGAATTGCTTGGGGAATCGATCGTTTAATGATGATTTTAGAGAAAAAGGCATCGATTCGTGAAGTTATGGCTTTCCCTAAAACAGGATCAAGCGAGGATTTATTATTTGGAGCACCATCTCTTTTATCAGATAAAAAGGTAGAAGAAATGAATGTGAAGATTATGAGATAATAGATTTTTAAAATCTAAATTAATAGTAAAAGCGGATTTGTATCGAAAGATATAAATCCGCTTTTTTTATGTGGTAATGTGATTAAAAATGCTGTGGTTTGCCTTAAGATCTCGGTTTGTTAAGTCCTCTGTCGTATAGAACGATAGTTCCTGCAACTGATACATTTAAACTTTTTTCGGATTTGAATTTTACTAAATAATGGCACTTTTCAATGGCTTGTTTAGAAAGGCCGTTATCTTCAGCGCCTAATAAATATACACAACGTCTTGGATGTTCGAAAGTTTCTAAGTCTTCAGCATTGTCATCTAATTCTACACCAACTAAGCGTGCACCTTTAGGTAGGTTGTTGAAAAAATCATCAAAATTTTCGTAATGGAAGTAAGGCATCGATTTTACAGCATTGTGTGTGTCACAAGCTTGTTTTGCATATCGATTGCCGATAGTAAAAATAAAACTGGCTCCTAAGTTTTGTGCAGAGCGCCATAAAACACCCAAGTTTTCTGGAGTTTTTCCGTTTTGAATTCCGATGCCGAAAAATTCATTTATAAAATTATCATTCATAATGCAAAAGTACAATTGTTGATAGTATTTTCAAATTTTTGGTTTATTTAAAAAACGTCTTTTTTAATTGCTGTTTTTCTGATTGTGTATCTGTTTTTAAATTCTTTTAATTGGTGGTGGGAAGTTGTTGTTGAAAATAAAATTTATTTAGGACTACGGGTTTGCGTGAGGGATAGAAGTAGGCTACCGAAGTAGCGCATTCTATGATAAAAAACAATTAAATTTAAAAGATTAACAGGCAAATTTATATGTGTTTATATATGGTGTTTGTCTGTTAATTACAGAGAAAACACGTCCTATTATTTTGCATTTTACATTGTTTAAGATTAACATAGCATTTTTGCCTTCCCTTTTTTTTCTTTCATAATATTCTTTGAGTTGCGGATCATGTTTTACTGCTACTAAAGCACACATTTGTAATATTGATTTCATTTTTTTATCTGCCATATGATTTACTTTGGTTCGTCCTTTTATACTCGAACCCGACGTATGTTCAAAAGGGGCGGTTCCAGCGTAACAAGCCAATTTCCTCGCATTATCAAATGCTGTAAAACCTCTTGTAACAATTAACATATAGATAGCCGTTTTATCTCCAATGCCAGGAACACTTTTAATCAATTCAAATTGTTTTTTCAATTCAGAATGACTAGATATTATTGCTTCCATTTCCTTCTCAATAGATTTTAATGTTGCTTTTAAAAACTTCACCGTTTTATTATTTATTCCTTTAATTGATTGATAAATCTGTTTTGGCATAAAAGCAGCATTCTCTTTTGTCCTCTCAAAAATTTTAAATGATTTCATTACTTTTTCTCTTTCAGTGAAAAGCAATTTTAATTGTTGAATTACTGTTTCTGGCAAAGTAGAGAGTTTTAGTTTATCAACATTTCGGAGGCTGTACAAAGCAATGTCTTTAGCATCTGCTTTGTCATTTTTGCCTCTCGAGATTCCTTTAGATCGTTTGATTTCAATGGCTGGTACAACCCAGAAATCAAGATTGCTTTCAGATAGACAGCTACTCAAAGGAAAAGTATAAACCCCGGTGTTTTCACAGCAAAACAAAACAGCAGTTAAATCTATCTTCTGTTTTGTTAAGTTTTTTAAAATTTCCTTAACACCTTTTAAATTGTTTTCTACAATGAAATGATTAATTACATTTGGCTCTTCTTTTTTTAAAAGCACTACATCTAATTTTGATTTTGAAATATCAACACCTACATAAAATAAATAGTTTTTCATAACTTTGAATTTAGGATAAACAAAAATGTTGAACTTCTTTAGAGCCTTTATTAGACCTTGATGTCTATCATTCTATTTGAAGCAATTCAACGGGATTCAAGGAGAAGACAGAGGACTAATGCGCTACATAAGTCACAAGCTTGGCGGATAGCATAGTTCACCTCTGTTTTCCTTTGAATAAAGTTACTGTTTTTATTAAACACAAAGTAAAGGCGGATAGCCCGACAGCAGCAAGCAATGGGGCTGTATATGCGCATGCAAAATTAAGCCCCTTTGTTTGCTGATGGCACGCCCAAATTGTCTTTTTTGTATAGAAAATTTAAATGTTTGTCAGTTTTGATTAGTTGAGAAAAAATAATAAGATAGAAATAAGTCAATGGTGCTAAGTGTAAGGGTTGAAAGGTTGATTTTTAAGCTAAAAAATCAACAAAATGTTAATAACTTAAGCGGTTAAAAGCTAATTTTAACTGTGTTCTAATTTCTGTTTTTATATATTTGTTCGTTAGACAAAAATTACATTTTTTAGAATAAAAAATATGAGCGAAGAAATCAAGAAGGAAAATAATTATTCAGCAGATAGTATTCAGGCATTAGAAGGAATGGAGCACGTAAGAATGCGTCCTTCGATGTATATTGGAGATGTAGGTGTTCGAGGATTACATCACTTGGTGTATGAGGTAGTAGATAACTCTATCGATGAGGCAATGGGAGGTCATTGTGATACGATACGAGTGGATATTAATGAAGATGGTTCTATTTCTGTTGAAGATAACGGACGTGGTATTCCAGTTGGTATTCATAAAAAAGAAGGTGTTTCGGCTTTGGAGGTTGTAATGACTAAAATTGGTGCCGGAGGTAAATTTGATAAAGATTCCTATAAAGTTTCTGGAGGACTGCATGGAGTTGGAGTTTCTGTTGTAAATGCGTTGTCAAACCATTTAAGAGCGACCGTTCATAGTAGTGATGGAAAAGTATATGAACAAGAATATGAAAAAGGAAAAGCACTTTATCCTGTAAAACAAATTGGTGAAACTACAAAAAGAGGTACAATTGTAACTTTTTATCCAGATCCTTCTATTTTTACACAATCAATAGAATATTCATACGATACTCTTTCGGCGCGTATGCGAGAATTGTCTTTCTTGAATAAAGGAATTACAATTACTTTTACTGATAAAAGAGAAGTTGATAAAGATGGAAACTTTCTTTCGGAAGTGTTTCATTCTACAGAAGGTTTAAAAGAATATATCCGTTATTTGGATGGAAATCGTGAGCCAATTATTTCACATGTAATTTCAATGGACAGCGACAAAGGAGAAATTCCAGTTGAAGTTGCCTTAATCTATAACACAAGTTATGGTGAGAATATCTTTTCTTACGTAAATAACATCAACACTCACGAAGGAGGGACGCATTTACAAGGTTTTAGAACTGGTTTGACCCGTTCTTTAAAAAAGTATGCTGATACTTCGGGAATGCTAGATAAATTGAAGTTTGATATCTCTGGAGATGATTTCCGAGAAGGTCTTACAGCAATTATTTCTGTAAAAGTGGCCGAACCTCAGTTTGAGGGGCAAACCAAAACCAAATTAGGAAACAGAGAGGTTGTTTCGCCTGTAAGTCAAGCTGTTGGAGAAATGGTTGAAGCGTATTTGGAAGAAAATCCAAATGATGCTCGTATCATTGTTCAAAAAGTAATTTTGGCTGCTCAGGCTCGTCACGCAGCTAAGAAAGCACGTGAAATGGTACAACGCAAAACCGTAATGGGTGGCGGTGGATTACCAGGAAAATTATCGGATTGTTCAGAACAAGATCCTGCAAAATGTGAAGTGTATCTTGTCGAGGGAGATTCGGCAGGTGGAACGGCAAAACAAGGTCGTGACCGTGCTTTTCAAGCTATTTTGCCATTACGTGGTAAGATTTTGAATGTTGAAAAAGCAATGCATCATAAAGTTTTTGAAAACGAAGAGATTCGAAATATATTTACAGCACTTGGGGTAACTATTGGAACCGAAGAGGATAGTAAAGCTTTGAATATTTCGAAATTACGTTACCATAAAGTAATTATCATGTGTGATGCCGATGTCGATGGTAGTCACATTTCTACTTTGATTTTGACATTTTTCTTCCGTTTTATGAAAGAATTAATTGAGGAAGGGCACGTTTATATTGCAGCTCCGCCTTTATATTTGGTTAAAAAAGGAAATAAAAAAGAATATGCTTGGAATGACGATCAACGTGATCAGGCAAATGCTAGGATGGGAGGAAGTGCTGCTATTCAACGTTATAAAGGTCTTGGAGAGATGAACGCTGAGCAATTGTGGGAAACTACAATGGATCCGGCTTTTAGAACTTTACGACAAGTAAATATTGATAGCCTTGCTGAGGCTGACAGGGTTTTTTCAATGTTAATGGGGGATGAAGTACCGCCAAGAAGAGAGTTTATCGAGAAAAATGCTGTTTACGCTAATATTGATGCTTAGTTCTTTAGGGTAACTGTGTTTTTTAATTTGCAAATAATATAAAACTAAATAGAAATGAAAGTTACCATTGTAGGAGCGGGGAATGTGGGAGCATCCTGTGCAGATTCAATTTCTTATAGAGGAATTGCAAGTGAAGTAGTATTATTGGATATCAGAGAAGGTTTTGCCGAAGGTAAAGCTATGGATATCATGCAATGTGCTACTAATACTGGATTTAATACCAATGTTTCAGGTGTTACCAATGATTATTCTAAAACAGCGAACAGTGATGTTGTTGTTATCACTTCAGGAATTCCTAGAAAGCCTGGAATGACTAGGGAAGAATTAATTGGAATTAATGCTGGGATTGTTAAATCTGTTGCAGAAAATGTATTAGTACATTCTCCAAATTGTATTATTATTGTGGTGTCAAATCCTATGGATACAATGACTTATTTGACATTGAAAGCTACTGGATTGCCAAAAAACAGAATTATCGGTATGGGTGGAGCTTTGGATAGCTCTCGTTTTAGATATTATTTGTCTAAAGCATTAGATAAACCATCAAATGATATTTCAGCTATGGTAATTGGTGGTCACGGTGATACTACAATGATTCCTTTAACAAGATTAGCTTCTTATAATGGTATTCCTGTTTCTCAATTTTTGTCTCAAGAAGAATTGGATAAAGTTGCTGCAGCGACTATGGTAGGTGGTGCAACACTTACTGGTTTATTAGGTACTTCGGCTTGGTATGCTCCGGGGGCTTCTGTTGCTTATTTGGTTGATAGTATTTTGAATGATCAAAAGAAAATGATAGCTTGTTCTGTTTTTGTCGAAGGAGAATATGGTCAAAATGATATTTGTATTGGAGTACCTTGTATTATAGGTAAAAATGGTGTGGAGCAAATTGTGGATATTGCATTGAATGATGCTGAAAAAGCAGCTTTTGCTAAAAGTGCTGATGCAGTAAGAAATATGAATGCTGATTTAAAATCGGTTTTAGCATAATAATTTACGGCATAAAAAAAAAGACTGCAATTTTGCGGTCTTTTTTTTGATATTAATTAATAAATAAATTGGTTAATCTTTCCGTTAATTATATATTTGCTCGGTTTAAAAAAAATGATATAAATCGTACACTTCTTTTTTGTTTTTCAAAAATGACGTAATGGCTTATTTTATAGGGTTTAAAACAAAAAATAATAAATAAAAATAATTAATTTTTAGTAATAATGCAGAATAAAGGACTTATTAAATTTTTCGCAATTCTATTTGCATTGGTAAGTATTTACCAACTTTCTTTCACTTTTATCTCTAGTAAAGTCAAAAGTGATGCAAAATCTTTTGCTGGAGGAAATCCAGAAAAAGAATTAAAATATTTGGATTCAATTGGTAAAGAAAAAGTATTTAATTTAGGCTTTACTGATTTTACATTCAATGAAGTAAAAGATAAACAAATCAATAAAGGACTTGACTTAGAAGGTGGAATCAACGTGATTCTTCAAATCTCTGTTAAAGACATTTTGAAAGGATTGTCAAATAATTCGAAAAACCCTGTTTTTAATAAATCTTTGGCTGATGCCACTGCAAATCAAAAAGGAAATCAAACGTATATTGACGCATTCTTTGAAGCTTTCGAAGCGAACTCTAAAGGGTCTGTGAAATTAGCGTCACCAGATATTTTTGCTAACAGAAGTTTGCAAGGGGATGGTGGAGTTACTTTTCAAATGACAGATGCACAAGTTCAAAAAGTAATCAAAAGAAAAGTTGATGAATCTGTAGAAAGTGCTTTTGGAGTATTGAGAAAACGTATCGATAAATTTGGTGTAACTCAGCCTAATATTCAAAAATTAGGAGAGTCTGGAAGAATTCTAGTAGAACTTCCAGGAGCTAAAGATGTTGATAGAATTAAAAAGTTATTACAAAGTACAGCTCAATTAGAGTTTTGGGAAACTTATAAAGTTGAAGAAATTGGTAATTTCATCATGGCCGCTAATGAGGCTTTGAAAAAAACTGAAGTAGCAAAAGTTGAATCTAAAACTGTTGCAAAAGATTCTTTAAGTGCTTTATTGACTGATGCAAAAGATTCTACTACTACAAAAAAAGGAAACAATCCTATTATTGATAAAATTCTTGCTCAAGGTGGAGGACCAGTTCTTGGTCTTTTCTCTCCAAAAGATACTGCTGTAATTAACTCTTATTTTAAAAGAGCTGATATTAGAGTTTTGTTGGCAGGTGACCAGCGTTATGCAAAATTCGTTTGGGGAAAACCAACGACTATTAAAGATGCAAAAGAAAAAGATGTTGAAGCTGTTGAATTATATGCTTTAAAAGGAAATAGAGATAATGTTGCTTCTATGGGAGGTGGTGTTGTTACTGATGCTAGTGATACATTTGATCAATTAGGAAAACCTGCTGTTTCTATGCAAATGAATAACACAGGAGCTAAAGAATGGGAAGAATTAACAGGAAGAGCTTATACTCAAAAAAGTAATATTGCTATTGTTCTTGATGATGTTGTTTATTCTGCACCTGGAGTTTCTAGTGGACCAATTGCTGGTGGTAGATCTGAAATTTCTGGAAATTTCGATGTTACAGAAACTAAAGATTTAGCAAACGTATTAAGAGCTGGTAAATTACCTGCTGCTGCTGAAATTGTTCAGTCTGAAGTTGTAGGACCGTCCTTAGGTCAGGAAGCTATTGATAACGGTACAAATTCTGCTGTAATTGGATTGCTTTTAGTGTCTCTTTGGATGATGATTTACTATGGTAAAGCAGGATGGTATGCAAATATTGCTTTAGCAGTTAACTTACTATTTATGTTTGGTATTTTGGCAAGCTTAGGTGCTGTACTTACATTGCCAGGTATTGCAGGTATCGTTTTAACAATGGGTACTGCTGTAGATGCAAATATCATTATATATGAAAGAGCAAAAGAAGAATTAAGAGCTGGTAAGTCACTTGATGAAGCAGTTAAAGCTTCTTATAGCTGGACTGGTGCGATGCGTTCTATTGTGGATGCTAACGTAACCCACATTTTGACAGGTGCTGTATTGTTTATCTTCGGATCTGGACCAATTAAAGGTTTTGCTACTACTTTATTAATCGGTATTATTACATCCTTATTTACTTCTATCTTTATTGCTAGAATCTTTATTGATAAAAATATTGCTGGTAAAAATGATTTGACTTTCATTACTAATTTCTCTAAAAATTTCTTTACAAATTTCCATTTTGATTTCTTGGGAATTAAAAAATGGACTTACCTTTTCTCTGCTGTAGTAACTATTGTAAGTATTGCATCTATTGCAACTAACGGTTTTGATCAGGGTGTTGATTTTGTTGGAGGTAGAACTTTCCAAGTACGTTTTGACAAATCAATGAAGCCAGAAGAGGTTAAAGATGAGTTGACTGCAGTGTTTGGTAGTGCCGAGGTTAAAATATTTGGTGAAGACAATCAGTTGAAAATCACAACTAAATATAAAATTCAAGAAACTGGAAGTGCTGCTGACGAAGAAGTAAACAAAAAGTTGTTTGAAACTCTGAAAAAGCATTATGGTGCAGATATGACTTATGATAAGTTTGTAAATGCTTATGAAGGTAAAAAATTGGGTGTTTTACAAGCATCAAAAGTTGGTCCAACTGTAGCGGAAGATATTAAAACAAATGCTTACTGGGCTGTTTTAGGAGCAATGCTTATTGTTGGTTTGTATTTAGTAATCAGTTTCAGAAAATGGCAATATAGTTTAGGTGCAATCGCAGCGGTAGCACATGACGTTATCTTCGTATTAGGAGTGTACTCATTGCTTTGGAAATACATGCCTTTCGGTATGGAGATTGATCAGCACTTCATTGCGGCTATCTTGACAGTTATTGGTTATTCTATGAATGATACTGTAATCGTTTATGATAGAGTACGTGAGTTCTTAGATGGTAAAACAAAAGGTTCTTTCTCTGAGATTGTAAATAAATCTATTAACTCTACAATGTCAAGAACAATCAATACTTCATTGACAATGATTTTTGTATTGTTGATTATGTTTATTTTTGGAGGTGAATCTATTAGAGGATTTATCTTTGCAATGCTTATCGGTATTATTATTGGTACTTATTCTTCATTGTTTATTGCAACTCCGGTATTGGTTGATACCATTTCTAAAGATGAGAAGCATGAAGTGGAAGTTAAACACCAAGAAGTGCAAGCTTAAAAATAACAAGTATATTTTTTTAAAAAAGATTCAACGAAAGTTGAATCTTTTTTTTTACTTTATAATTAGAGTAACTAATGTATGATTATGTTCAGAAATGCTTTTACTTACATTATTTTGATGAAGGTTTCTTTTATTAATTGTATTTGATCTATATAAATGGTTTTCTTTTTTGTTGCAAAGTACAGCGTATTCTTTAAAGGTGTTTTTCCTTGCCACAAAAGCTTGATTTTTCCGTTTTCGAGTTCTGTTTTACACAAGAAATCTGGAATTACCGCTAATCCATTGCTGTTGCTCAAGCAGCGTACTATTGAGTTTAAATTAGGAACAATATAGTTAGGTCTAAAATCTGCGTATTTGTTGAAATTTAGCTGCCAAAAGCGTCTTAAATGCTCCATGTCTCCTGTTGTTCCATACCATCTTTGCTGTTTGAGCCAGTCTTCTATAGCTTCTAAGTTATTTTGTTTTTTTAAATTGTCAAAGGCGTCTGAATCTGTTTCGTTACCGCCTATGAGAACAATCGTTTCTGAAGAGAAGGCTTGATAATCGATAGTGTTCTTGACTATCATTTGTGGGGTAATGATTAAATCTAGAATTCCTTTGTCTAGATTTTCGATCATTTCAGGGTATTCTCCAAATTGTATAATAACATTGAAAGGAAATGTTGCTAAATATGGCTCTAAAGTTATCTGAAACGTCTCAAAACACATTCCAATGCTTATTGTTGGCGTGTTTTTTTCTGTGCTTCGCTGAAAATTTTTCTCTGCTTCTTCCAATTTAGACAATGCATCGGTTATAAAATTATAGAGTACTTTTCCTTTTTCGGTGGGAATCATTTTTCTGCTAGTTCTGTCGAATAATTTATAACCGACGTAACTTTCAAGTGAACTTAAATGTAAACTAACTCCAGGCTGTGAAATAAATAATGCTTCAGCCGCACCAGTCAAAGTACCAGTTTTGTAAATATATTTGAAAGTTCTGTACCATTCTAGATTTACCATTCCAATAAGTATTATAATTATGATACAAATGTATGAATTATGTTATTTTTATTATAGTTATGTTGGTTGTAAATTTGCAGTATCAAATTAATATAAAACGATATGAAAAAGATATTTATAATAAATGGAGGTCAAAAGTTTGGACATTCAGGAGGAAGATTCAATCAAACAATAGCGAATGCCACTGCAGATTTTTTTATAAATCATAAAGATTTCGAAGTGAAAAGTACAGATGTGAATGATGAGTATGATCCAGCTCAAGAAGTGGATAAATTTGTTTGGGCTGATGTGATTATTTATCATACACCGATTTGGTGGTTTCAATTGCCACACGCTTTGAAGAAATATATTGATGTAGTTTTTACCGAAGGACATAACAATGGTATTTATAAAAGCGATGGTAGATCGTCTAAAAACCCAGCGATAAATTACGGAACAGGTGGCATGCTACATGGAAAAAAATACATGGTAACTACTTCTTGGAATGCACCGAAAGAAGCTTTTACGTTGCCAGGCGAGTTTTTTGATGAAACAAGTGTCGATGATGGACCATTATTTGGATTTCACAAAATGAATGCGTTTACAGGATTGAAACCTTTAGAAAGCTTGCATTTTCATGATGTTATGAAAGGAGCGAACGTAGATAGTGATTTAGAAATGTACAGAAATCATTTGTCTCAATTATTTTTGAACTAATTATGGAAATAAATTTGACAGTAATTATCAAAAGTAAATTTGGATATAGAGAAGAATTAAAAGCGGTTTTGGAAAATTTAGCAGAAAATTCTAAAAAGGAAAAAGCTTGTCTTCAATATGATTTACATCAAAATATAGATGATCAAAATATCTTTATCCTTCACGAAGTTTGGAAAAATAAGGAAGGACTGGATTTGCATAAAGAACAACCATATTTCTTGAAATTTGATCACACTTCGGAACTTTTTTTAGAAGAAAAAATAGTAGTTTATGTGACTTCTAGAATTGGATAATAAAAAAAATGCCACTGAATTTTCAGTGGCATTTTAAATTATGAAAAACTCAATTTATATTTCGCTTGTCTTTTTTGCAGTAATTACAAAATATAATCCCACGATTATAAAAGGAATACTCAACCATTGACCTGTTGATAATATGTTTCCTAAATCGCTTTCGAAACCGCCTTGACTTTCTTTTACTGACTCAACTACGATACGAACAGTGAATAAAAGAACTAAGAACAAACCGAATAAAAAGCCAGATTTTTTTCGGGTATCCGTTTTCCAGTAAAGGAAAAACAAGGTTGCAAACACAAAAACATAACAAATAGCTTCATACAATTGTGCTGGATGTTTAGCAGGAACTTGTTCCAGTAAATTAGCATATTGAGGATTGGTAGCAATAGCGTTATAAGCTTCTTTTGGCGTAGGAAGTTGTGTTGCATTTACAGCTTCTCTTGGAGTAAATTGGTCTCTCACAAAACGAATTCCAAATGCTGAAGTTGTTTCTTTTCCTAAAATTTCTGAATTGAAAAAATTTCCTAATCTCACAAAAATTGCTCCACTGGCTACAGGAATAACTACTCGGTCCAATATCCATAATATTGGTTTATGAAGTACTTTTTTGCTGAAGAAGTACATAGCAATGATGATGGAAATAGTAGCTCCATGACTAGCTAGACCTTGATATCCTGTAAATTCAAATTTTGGATTAAAACGGAAAGGTAATACGATTTCAGCTAGATTGTTTCTGTAATATTCCCAATCGTAAAAGAAGACATGCCCCAAACGAGCACCAATTAATGTTGCTAATACTGTCCAAACAAATAAGGAATCCAATTTGTCGATGGAAATGTTTTCTCTGTCAAAAATTTGCTTCATGATATACCATCCTAATCCAAAAGCAATTACGAACATTAAACTGTAAAAGCGAATAATGAAAAAACCTAAATCAATACCTTCGGAAGGATTCCAGACAATGTTTAAAGCGTGTGTCATTTAATTTTTTATTTTTTTGTGAAAATACTATTTTGAATTGAGTAATTATGTTAACTAAAAGGTAAGAAATCAGCTAGACCATGAATTAGTGGACAATACTAATGAGGATGCGTAAATTACATATTCCAACAAAACCAATATCATCTGCATTTTTGTTTAATGTTTATGCTTACATTTCTTTTCAGGAACGGGATCATATCCTTTTCCGCCCCAAGGATTACATCTTAAAATTCGTTTTAAACCTAAATAGCCTCCATAAAACAATCCATGAGTTTGTAAGGCTTGAATCATATAACTAGAACAGGTGGGCTCAAATCGGCAGGCTGCGGGAGTAAAAGGAGAAATTGCGCCTTGATAAAACCGAACGAGCAATACAAATGGATAGATGAGGATTTTGTTTAGCATATTTTTATAAAGTAATCAGTGTTCAGCCGAATACTAAAAATTAGACTACTGAACACTAAATGTTGTTCCTTCTTTCCCGTCTTTTAATTGAATGCCTAAAGCTATTAGCTGGTCGCGAATTTGATCTGATAATGCAAAATCTTTATTGTCTCTAGCTTGTTTACGCATACCGATAAGCATGTTAACCACGCCTTCTAGTTTTTCGGTATTACCATTGGTTTTCTCTTCTTCCAATCCTAAAACATCAAATACAAAAGCTTGCATTGTTGTTGTGAATAATTTCAAATCTGCGGCATTTAAAGTCTCTTTTTCGTCTTTCAATAAATTAACAAAACGAACTCCTTCAAATAATTGTGCAATAAGGATTGGACTATTGAAATCATCATTCATGGCATCATAACACAATTGTTTCCAATCAGCTATATTTAATGAACTCGATTCGCTTGGTGAAATTCCATTTAAAGATTCTATCGCTTCCATTAATCTTTTATATCCTTTTTCGGCTGCAGTAATAGCTTCGTCAGAGAAATCAAGAATGCTTCTGTAGTGTGCTTGTAGCATAAAAAATCTAGCCACAGATGCTGAAAAGGCTTTACTCAAAAAAGCATTATCACCAGTTAAAATCTCTCCTGGCAAAATGTTATTTCCAGTCGATTTTGCCATTTTTTTGCCATTCAAAGTTAACATATTGGCATGCATCCAGTAGTTTACCGGTGTATGTCCAGTGCAAGCTTCGTTTTGTGCAATTTCACATTCATGGTGTGGAAATTTCAAATCCATTCCGCCACCGTGAATATCAAAATGATTGCCAAGATATTTGGTACTCATTGCTGTACATTCTAAGTGCCAACCTGGAAAACCATCGCTCCAAGGAGATGGCCAACGCATAATATGTTGTGGTTCGGCTTTTTTCCAAAGCGCAAAATCTTGTGGGTTTCTTTTGTCAGATTGTCCGTCAAGATCGCGGGTATTAGCCAGCATATCTTCAATATTACGGCCACTTAATATTCCGTAATGATTCGTTTCATTGAATTTAACAACATCAAAATAAACAGAGCCATTGGCTATATAACCAATTCCTTTGTCAATAATGGTTTTTATGATTTCGATTTGCTCAATAATATGCCCAGTTGCTGTTGGTTCTATACTCGGTGGTAAAAAGTTAAAAGCATTCAGAATATCATGAAAATCTACTGTGTAGCGTTGTACCACTTCCATAGGTTCCAATTGTTCCAAACGCGCTTTTTTAGCAATTTTATCCTCGCCTTCATCCACATCGTCTACAATATGACCAACATCGGTAATGTTTCGAACATAACGCACTTTATAATCCAAATGCAATAAGTATCTAAAAATTACATCAAATGACATAAAAGTCCTTACATTTCCAAGATGCACATTGCTGTAAACCGTTGGCCCACATACATACATCCCCACATTTCCTTCGTTAATTGGTGTAAATGTTTCTTTTTCTCCAGAAAGAGAATTGTATATTTTTAAGGTCTGACTTTTATATAGCGGCATGTGTTTATTCGTTTATTGTTTAATCGTTTAATTGTTGAATTGTTTACCGCATTACCGATTAAACGAATCAACGATTAAACTTTTACCCTTGTGAAAGATAATATTTTTTTAAGCTGTTTATTTGGTTACAAATTTTTTCAAGTTTTTCTCTGCAAATTAAATATTCTTTTTCAGAAATATAATCAAGGTCTTTTGAAATTATAAGATGATTTAATGTTTCTGTTGCCGAAGAATATGAAATAGTAAGAAAGTGAGCTTTATCTTTATTTGTGTTTCTAGAAGTTCCTTCAGCTATATTTGTCGCAATAGATGACGAACTTCTTTTTATTTGAGATGTGATACCGTAAATTTCAGTTGACGGAAAATTATTTATCAGTTTGTAAATTGTTAAAACAAATTCTCTTGAATTTTGCCAAACATCAAGTTTTTCAAATGAAAAAATATACATCTTGTTGTTTATTTAAAAAGTTGAATCGTTTAATTGTGTATTGTTTAATCGTTTAACTACCATTCTGACAAATCAACGATTAGCCAATTCATCATTGTGAAAGTGTTTAGCGAATGATCGATTCAACAAATAACCAATTCAACATTTTATTTAGAATTTTGTTTCCAATTTGATATAATCCAAAAACTCTCTTTTGATTTGAGCATCTTTGAATTTTCCACCAAATTCTGAAGTTACCGTACTGCTTTCGATATCTTTGATTCCTCTAGAATTCACGCAAAGGTGTTTCGCATCGATCACGCAAGCCACATCTTCAGTGCCAAGAGCTTGTTGAAGTTCCTGAACAATTTGCATGGTTAAACGTTCTTGTACTTGAGGTCTTTTGGCATAATGCTCTACGATACGGTTCATTTTAGAAAGACCAATAACTCTTCCACTCGAAATATAAGCAACATGTGCTCTTCCGATAATTGGCAATAAATGGTGTTCGCAGGTAGAGTAGAGCGTAATGTTTTTTTCAACTAACATTTCTCCATATTTGTAATTGTTCTCAAAAGTGGATGCTTTCGGTTTTTTGTCTGGATTTAGTCCTCCAAAAATTTCTTTTACAAACATTTTTGCAACACGATTAGGGGTTCCTTTCATGCTGTCATCAGTTAAGTCCATTCCTAGTGTTAGTAGAATGTTTTCAACATCTTTTTTTATTTTTTCAATCTTTTCTTCATCGGTAATGTCAAAAGCGTCTTTTCTTACTGGATTTTGAGCATTTGTACTAATATGATTGTTTCCTATTTCGTCCTGAAATTCTTCGTTGTTTATCATTAAAAGCTACTATTATTATGAGTGTCTATTTTTAAGGGGTAAAGATAATTAATAAAAAGGAAACATTTTCTATCGCTTTGGCTTTTAATTATACATAAAATCGATAGAAATATTGATTATTTTGATATCAAAACAAAAAAGGCAATAACATAAATTGCTATTGCCTTTTGATATTTATAAGGTAAGGGTGTTTTTCTTTTTCTTTATTTTGAATTGTAAGCAGTTAGTGCTTCTTTCAAAATCCGAACCGCACTTATTAAATCTTCTTTTTTAAGAACATATGCAATTCGTACTTGATTTAAACCAACTCCAGGTGTCGAATAAAATCCAGCTGCTGGAGCTACCATTACAGTTTCACCATTCGAATTAAAGCTTTCTAATAACCATTGTGCAAAATCATCGGTATTATCAACGGGTAATTGGGCGATACAATAAAAAGCCGCTTTTGGAGTCTTTACTACTACACCTTCTATTTTGTTCAATTCGCTTATTAAAATATTTCTTCGTTCTTTGTATTCAACGATTACTTCGTCAAAATAACTTTGAGGTGTATCAATTGCAGCTTCGCAAGCAATTTGTTCGATTGTTGGCGGGCATAGACGAGCTTGTGCAAATTTCATCGCGGCAGCAATAACGGCTCTGTTTTTAGTTACCATACAACCAATACGTGCGCCACACATACTGTATCTTTTAGAAACTGAATCAATCATGATTACGTTTTGTTCGATTCCTTTTAAGTTCATTACAGAAAAGTGTTTGTCTCTTTCATCGTATATGAATTCACGATATACTTCATCTGCGATTAAAAACAAATCATGCTTTTTAACCAATTCTCCCAACTGATTAATTTCAGATTCTGAATATAAATATCCTGTTGGATTATTTGGGTTACAAATTAAAATAGCTTTTGTTTTTGATGTGATTGCTTTTTCAAATTCTTCAATTGTTGGTAGCGTAAATCCACTTTCAATAGTAGAAATTACGGGTACAACTTTGGCACTTGATTCTTCTGAAAATGCGCTATAGTTGGCATAAAATGGCTCAGGAATAATGACTTCATCTCCTGGATCCATGATGCTTCCAAGAGCAAATAAAAGTGCTTCAGAACCACCAGTGGTTATCATTATATCTTCATAACCTACTTTTACATCTTGTTTGGTGTAAAATTGGGCTAGTTTTTTTCGGTAACTTTCGTATCCCGCTGACGGGCCATATTCTATGATAGTTAAGTCAATGTTTTTTATCGCTTGGATAGCAATTTCAGGGCTTTTTATATCAGGTTGTCCAATGTTTAAATGATAAACCTTATGCCCCTTTTTCTTCGCTATGTCTGCATATGGAGCCAATTTTCGAATTGGTGATTCCGGCATTCTTTGACCTCTGATTGAAATTTCAGGCATGATTATAAAATTTGAGGTGCAAATTTGCAATTTATTTTCCAAAAACACAGTAAACAATATGCCTATTTTATTGTTTTTGATTGATTATTGTTGTATAATTGAGTAACAATGTAGAAATATCACTAAATGAAAAAAAAATGTGTATTTTTTCTTTTATTACTAACAATAATACCAGTTTTTGGTCAGGACAGTTTTGTGTTTGATAAAGGAGTTGAAAAAGTTTCGATACCCATAAAACTAATAAATAACTTAGTTTTTGTTCCTATAAAGGTAAATGGCGTAGAGTTGAATTTTCTTTTGGATACTGGGGTAGAGGAAACTATTCTTTTTAGTTTGGAAGATAATCCAAAAGTTAATTTTTTTAATTCCGAAAAAATAACTCTGCGAGGTTTAGGCAGTGAAGATGCAATTGAAGGATTAAAAACTACCAATAATATTTTGGACTTGGATGGCGTTAAAGCAACTCGTCAGCTTATTTATGTCATTTTGGATCAGAGTTTTAATCTTTCATCACAAATTGGTATTCCTGTAAATGGTATTATTGGCTATCAATTTTTTAAAGACAATTTGGTTCGCATTGATTATACTAGCAAGAGAATAATTGTGTATAAGAACGATGATTTAAATCAAAAAAAAATCGAAAGAAAATTCGATAAAATGACCATTACAATTGAAAAGTTTAAGCCTTATTTGATTGGTAAAGTAGATATTAATGAACAAAAAGTACAGGTAAAATTATTAATAGATATAGGCAATAGTGATTCAGTGTGGCTTTTTCAAAATTTATCAGATCAAATTAAAGTGCCGGCTAAAAATTTTGATGATTTTTTAGGAAAAGGTTTTAGCGGAGATATCGAAGGGAAAAGAGCCAGGATTTCTAATTTTTCGTTTGATAAATTTACTTTTAAGTCACCAATCGTAGCTTTCCCAGATTCAAGTTCTATAAAAAATGTTCGTATGGTGAAAAATAGAGTTGGATCTATTGGAGGAGAAATTTTAAAACGCTTTTCGGTAGTATTTGATTATAAAAATGCTCAGCTATATTTGAAAAAAAACGGTGATTTTAATGATCATTTTTCTTATAATAAAAGCGGTATTGAAATAAAACACAATGGCATTCAATGGGTGAAAGAAACAGTAAGGTTGGAGACGGTTCCTATATCCGGAGCAATTACATTTGATAATGAAGGAAATAGAATTACGAATGATTTTAAATATAAATTTCAGCTCAAACCAATTTATGAAATTGCTAATATTCGAAAAAATTCAGCTGCAGCAAAATGTGGTTTGCAAGTGGGAGATCTAATTCTTAAGGTTAATAAAACAGCAGCTTATAATTATTCACTACAAAAACTGAATGAAATGTTTAAGCTACATGAGGATAAATGGATTTACTTAGAAATACAAAGGAATAATGAAGTTTTAAAATTCGCATTTCAATTGGTCGATGATTTATAAATAAAAAAAAACGCTTTTTAAAAGCGTTTTTTTAGGAATTAGTTTGTTTTAATTGGTCATTACTTCCCCTTTAATTTTGAGAGGAACTCGACCTCCGTCATAATTTACGGCATTTGTTTCTAGTGTAATGGTTTTACGAATTGGACCAGGAACCATATTGTATTTTATTTCTATTTTATCTGATTTCCCCGGAGCAATTGGCTGATTAGGTTTATATGAAATAGTGAAACTAGCTGTAGATTGGAATCCTGTAATAGTTAAAGGAGCATCTCCAATATTGGTAAATGTAAAGTTTCGAACTCCATTATCAGTAGACTTGTTTATTTTGCCAAAATCAATCGTATTGTCAGTTTGTTGAATCTCTATCTTAGGACCACTTTGCGCAAAGCCCGTGTAGCTTAAAAATAGGAATATTATAAGTAATTTTATATTTTTCATTTCTTAGTTTTTTTTGAAAGTATAGTAAATGTACTATCTTTTAATTAACGGACAATTTTTTATTTCTATTTTTTATACTGTGCTTAATTATTTACTTTTGTCGTTAATTACAATAACAAAAATCAGACCAAAAGATAAGTTTATTTGTTTAATCGGTTATTCATTTAATCGATTAAACAAATAACCGATTAAACAAATAAACAATACAATGACAATTCCTGCACAATTTGACGCTAAAACCATTGAAAATAAGTGGTATGATTACTGGATGAAGAATAATTATTTTCATTCTGAGCCAGATCACAGAACACCTTATTCGATTGTAATTCCACCTCCCAATGTTACAGGGGTATTACACATGGGGCACATGCTTAATAATACCATTCAAGATGTTTTGATTAGAAGAGCGCGTTTGAAAGGTTTTAACGCCTGTTGGGTTCCTGGAACGGATCATGCTTCTATTGCAACTGAAGCTAAAGTTGTAGCCAAATTAAAATCCGAGGGGATTAATAAATCAGATTTGAGTCGTGAAGAGTTTTTGAAACATGCTTACGAATGGACCGATAAATATGGAGGAACAATTCTAGAGCAATTAAAGCAATTGGGATGTTCTTGTGATTGGGACAGAACTAAATTCACAATGGATCCAGATATGTCTGCCTCTGTAATTAAATCTTTTGTGGATTTATATAACAAAGGTTTGATTTACAGGGGTTACCGAATGGTAAACTGGGATCCGGAAGCTAAAACAACTTTGTCTGATGAGGAAGTTATATATGAAGAACAAAACGGGAAATTATTTTTCCTAAAATATAAAATCGAAGGTTCCGAAGATTTCTTGACAGTTGCAACAACTCGTCCGGAAACTATTTTTGGTGATACTGCTATTTGTATTAATCCAAATGATGAGCGTTTTGCACATTTGAAAGGAAAGAAAGCAATTGTGCCAATTTGCGGTCGAGTGATTCCGATTATTGAAGATGAATATGTAGATGTAGAGTTTGGAACTGGATGTTTGAAAGTGACTCCAGCTCACGATATGAATGACAAAACGTTAGGGGAGAAGCATAATTTGGAAATTATTGATATTTTCAATGAAGATGCTACTTTAAATAGTTTTGGATTGCATTACCAAGGGAAAGATCGTTTTGTGGTTCGCACCGAAATTGCAAAAGAATTAGAAGAAAGTGGAGCTTTGGCTAAAACTGAAATCCACCTGAATAAAGTAGGAACTTCTGAAAGAACTAAAGCAGTAATCGAACCAAGATTATCTGATCAATGGTTCTTGAAAATGGAAGATTTGGTAAAACCAGCGATTCAATCTGTTTTGGTTGATGGTGATATTAAATTGCATCCAGCACGTTTTAATAATACGTATGCACATTGGTTAAATAATATCCGCGATTGGAACATCTCGCGCCAGTTATGGTGGGGACAACAAATTCCTGCTTATTTTTATGGCGATGGGAAAGAAGATTTTGTAGTTGCTGAAAACATCGAAGACGCTTTGGCATTAGCCAAAGAGAAAACCAACAACCAACAACTAACAACCAACAACCTTACTCAAGATGCAGATGCCTTAGATACCTGGTTCTCTTCTTGGTTATGGCCAATGTCTGTTTTTGGAGGAATTATGGATCCTGAAAACGAAGATTTCAAATACTATTATCCAACTAATGATTTAGTAACTGGTCCAGATATTTTGTTTTTCTGGGTGGCGAGAATGATTATTGCTGGTTACGAATATGCAGGGGAAAAACCATTTTCAAATGTATATTTGACTGGTTTGGTTCGTGATAAACAAAGACGTAAAATGTCTAAATCGTTGGGTAATTCACCAGAACCATTAGAGTTAATTGAAAAATTTGGTGCCGATGGTGTACGTGTTGGATTGCTTTTGAGTGCTTCTGCGGGTAACGACATTATGTTTGATGAAGAATTGTGTAACCAAGGAAAAGGTTTTACCAATAAAATTTGGAATGCTTTCAAATTGATTAAAGGCTGGGAGGTTTCAGAAACTATTCCACAACCAGAATCTTCTAAAGTGGCGATTGAATGGTATGAGGCTAAGTTGCAACAAACGCTTTTAGAAATTGAAGATAATTTTGAAAAATATAGAATTTCTGATGCCTTGATGGGAATTTACAAATTGGTATGGGATGATTTTTGTTCTTGGTTCCTGGAAATGATTAAACCAGCCTACCAACAGCCAATTGATAGCGTAACTTTTGCGAAAGCAATAGAAATGCTAGAAAATAATCTTAAATTATTGCATCCATTTATGCCTTTCTTGACAGAAGAAATTTGGCAACATATTGCAGAAAGAACTACAGAAGAAGCTTTAATAGTTTCAACTTGGCCAGAATTAAAACCTTTTGATGCCAAATTAATTACAGATTTTGAAAACACGATTGAAGTGATTTCTGGAATCAGAACGATTCGTAAAGACAAGAATATTCCATTCAAGGATACGATTGAATTGAAGGTGGTAAACAATGATAACGCTTCTACTTATTTTGATTCGGTTGTGACCAAATTAGGAAACATTACTTCGTTAGAATATGTTTCGGATAAAGTAGATGGGGCATTATCTTTCCGTGTAAAATCTAACGAATATTTTATTCCGATTACTGGGAATATTGATGTTGAAGCTGAAATTGCAAAACTAACTACGGAGTTAGAATACACGCAAGGTTTCTTGAAATCTGTTCAAAATAAACTTTCGAATGAGAAATTTGTGAACGGAGCGCCAGAGAAAGTTTTGGCAAACGAAAGACAAAAAGAAGCCGATGCATTGGCTAAAATTGCTACTATTGAGCAGAGTTTAGCCGGATTGAAATAACAATCAGAATTTGCTAAAAATATAAAACCCGACAGATTTTTGAAATTTGTCGGGTTTGTTTTTTGAATTACGTTTGATCTCGTTTATTCATTCATTCATTCATTCATTTAACCTGTTTTTAATATCCATTTTTTCGTGTAAAACTCTAACGACTGCAATTTCATTCGTTTTTTTTATAAAGAAAATTAATATGACTGTCCGTAACTCATATCAAGAGTCTAAATATTGAAAATACACTTTGCGTCTCTGCGCCTTTGCGTGAAATTGGGCTCGCTAAGACGCAGAGACGCAAAGAGCATAAAGTATAAAGTTTGCGAAAAACATTCAACAACTAATTTATTCTGCGAAATGGTACTAGTCACGGATAGTCATAAAATTAATATACTGCCCCCAAAAAGGGGGAACACTCGAACTGCCGAAAATTAATATTAAAAACGAATTACACCCAACGGGTTAAATTTACATCATAGTATCCGTATTTACTGCTCTTTTAGTACCTTATTTAGATAAATGTTTACTATATAATATCATTTCCTCGGTTTATCATAGCCTGTGTTTTGGCCGATTTGAATCGGTCTTTTTAGTAAGTAAATGTCTTCATATTAGATACTTAATACTTAAAAAAAAGTGAAAAAAAAATAGATGTGCAGTTAATTTTTTAATTTTGTATCGCAAATGCTTTTTTTAGTCTAGAAGCACTCCAAAATTTTTAAAACTTGCCCAAACAATTTAAAAAAATAGCTATGCAGCATATTTTACAGAATTTAAGACCAAATTTTGGTTATCAAATTCGGGTTTTACTAATCCCGGTATTATTTTCGTTGTTTACAAATTTGGCTTCTGCACAATATACATCAATTCCTGACCCAAATTTTGAATTAGCATTAATTAGAGAGGGTTATGATAGTGATGGTAATGTTAATGGACATGTGTTGACTTCCGATATTAGCAGTGTTAAAGATTTAGATGTTTTTTTAAGCGATATAACAGATCTGACAGGTATACAGGATTTTAGTAGTTTGCAAACTTTACAATGCGGGTCTAACTCGCTAACAGGTAGTTTAAATTTAAGTATGTTAACTCACTTAACTAAAATTGAACTTTGGGACAATCAATTAACTTCAATAAATGTTACCGGTTTAACAAATTTGACCTATTTAGATTGCTATTTCAATTCTATTAGTTCATTAGATGTAAGTACATTGACAAATTTGACCTATTTAGATTGCTCCTACAACAGTCTAACAAGTTTAGATGTTAGAGGATTGAATAGTCTAAATACTTTTGATTGTACAGCTAATCCTGCTTTAAGTCGTATTGTTGTCACTGATCTGGCTGCAATACCAAGTAGTGGTTGGGTAAAAGATGCAACAGCGACCTATTATCCTCTAGCTACTTGGAACAGCGCTTGGTATCCTGCTGCACCAAATGCAACTATTAATGCAGAAATTGAAGATACATATAGTGAAGCTGCGGATATCACTGCTTTGACATTAACAGTCAAGGATAATGCTACAGTTACTATTCCTTCTGGATATAATGTAAAATTGACTGGAGCTTTAACTATACAGGCTGGAAGTACTTTTACCTTGAGCAACAACTCCAATTTGGTTCAGACGGATGCAAATTCCATCAATTCAGGAGTTATTAATGTAAATCGCAATAGCAATGCGCTGTTCCGTCTAGATTACACTTTATGGTCATCACCAGTTACGGGTACTCAAACATTGGCTAACTTTTCGCCTTTGACTATTTCAACACGTTTTTATACGTACAACCCAATTACTAATTTATACGATATAGCTTCATCTGCAAGTACTTTTGCAAAAGGCACTGGTTATTTAATCCGTATGCCTAATAGCGATCCTAAAACAGGTTATGATACTGGATTAGCTACTTTGAATTATCCGGGTATCTTTACTGGAGTACCCAATAATGGAACTGTTTCTCTTACCGGTCTTACTGCAGGGTCTTATTACGCAATTGGTAATCCTTATCCTTCTACTATAAGTGCAGATGCATTTATCACAGCTAATGGGATTACTGGTCCGTTGTATTTCTGGAGAAAAAAGAATAATCTAGACCAATTAACTGCACCAACTACCTCTTATGCAACATACACAAAAGCGGGTGGAACTGGGACAACTAGTTCGAACACTGCAGACCCTATTGGAATTACACCAAGTGGAATTATCCAAGTTGGTCAAGGTTTTATAGCTAAATCTACTTCGACAAGTATTCAATTTACCAATACTATGCGTCTACCAAATAATGCCAATCAAATTTTGAAAATTAAAAATACAGTGGAAAGAAATCGTATTTGGTTAAACCTTACTAATGCTGCAGGTGCATTTAGCCAAATGTTGGTAGCTTATATGACAGATGCTACACAAGGTGTTGATGCCGCAATTGATGGTAAATATTTTAATGATAGTTCTAGTGCTTTGAACTCTTTACTTAATAACGAAGAATTTGTTATTCAAGGAAGAAGCCTGCCTTTTGATGGAACGGATATTGTACCATTGGCATTCAAAACTGCTATTAATGGTAATTTTACCATCGCCATAGACCACGTTGATGGTTTGTTTTTAGGAAGTCAGGAAGTGTATCTTGTAGATAGCAAAACGGGAGCTGAAACCAACTTGAAAGCAGGAGCTTACAACTTTACTGCTACAGCTGGTGTTGACAATACTAGATTTTCATTGAAATACCAAAAAACCTTGAATGTGGATACGCCAGTAATGAACGACAACAGTGTAACGGCATATAGAAATAATGGTACTTTATACATCACCTCAAGAGCAAGTGTAATCAATAACGTTAAAGTTTTTGATATTCAAGGAAGATTAATTGCTGAACAAAAAAATGTGAAAGCCGATACTGCTTCTATCGCTAACTTGAAATCGCACCAAGTTTTGATCGTTCAGATAAGCTTAGAGGACAACAAAATAGTGAGTAAAAAAGTTCTAAACTAAGAACCTTAAAATCATTAAAAAATGAAAAATAATTCTTTAAAATATTATATAGCTGCAGTGTTCTTTTTATCCACTTTTGTAATGTTTTCTTACCCAGGAGAACCAGGTCCAGGAGATGGAGGTGGAGGTGGTCCTGGTTTAGAAGGAGATGATGGAGTTCCTATCGATAATTATGTTTGGGTTTTAGCTGTAATAGGCTTGGTTTTTGTTTTTATGAAACTGAGAGCTATTCAGAAAAATAAAATTCAAGGATAAGAAAACCCAAAGTTTAAAAAACCCAATTCTGAAAATTTTCGGAATTGGGATTTTTTTGATTTATAAATTTGATTTAATCTTTTCGATTACCTCAGTATATTCAGCATCCGATAAGTACGTTTTTTGCGGATTCATTTCAAATACAGTTCCAAAACCGTAACCTTCTTTATATTTAGGAACGATATGAACGTGTAAGTGAGAAAGTGTATCGCTATAGGCACCATAATTAACTTTGGTAGGATTAAAAGCTTTAGCGATTGCTCTTCCAACAGTGGCTACATCTTCAAAAAATAGATTGCGTTGTTCATCGCTTAATTCATAAAGCTCCACGCCATGATCTTTATAAACCACATTGCAACGACCAGCGTATGATTGTTCTTTAAAAAGGAAAAGTTGCGATACTTTTAAATCACCTATTTTAATCATTAATTGATGCAGGGTGTCATTATTTTGACAGTATAGACATTCTGAAACTGGGCTAGGCATATTATTTTTTTAAAAAAAATTTAATTGAAACCAAAACTAGTAAATTATGTCTTGGCTTTAGTTAAATAATTAAAATTTATTTGATGGATTAAAGGTTTTTGATGATGGCCATTACGTCTTCATCTCCCAAGCCATTGTCTTTTGCCTGCAGAAAACTTTCGAAGAGAGGTTTAAACAAAGGAGAGTCCAATCCTTCATTTTTGGCTAGATTAAGGTCTTTGTATAAAAGTTTCAACGGAAATGCAACTGGGTATTGATTGGCTAAAAGAGAGGGAGTTTTTATATGGGTTATTCCATTTCCGCATGCGCCTTCGTTAACAATGGTTAGCATGTTCTCACGGCTCACTCCGTTTTTTTCGGCAAATAAAACCGTTTCTGCCAATCCCTGAATATTTAATGCTAAAAAGTAATTGATGGCTAATTTGGCTGAACTTCCCACGCCAATATCACCTAAAAGAAGGGAGGATTTTCCCAATATGTCAAACAGGGGTTTTGCTCTTTCATAATTTCCAACACTACCGCCCACAAGAATGATAAGAGCACCATCTTGGGCCGGTTTTACGCTGCCTGATACGGGCGCGTCTAAAAATTCTATTTGATGATTGTTGGATATTTCTGCTAAGTATCTGGAAGTTTCAGGGGAAATTGTACTCATGTTGATGATGAGTTTACCGATCCCAGGTTTAGATAATAAACCAGTTTCGTTTTGGAAAACTTCTTTTACGGCATTGTCATTGGTAAGCATTGTAAAAATTATGTCGCATTTTTGAATTATTTCTTGCGGACTTGCTGCCGATATTGCGCCTAGGTTGATTAATTCCTGTTCTTTTTCCTTTGTTCTGTTATAAACAGTCACTTCATAATTGGCTTTGAGAAGATTCTTTGCCATTGGAACGCCCATGTTTCCAAGACCAATCCATCCTATTTTCTGTTTATTCATGTTTTTGTTTTTATAATTTGGTTTCCGATTTCCGATTGGATTTGACAAGTAAATTTACGAAAAAAGAGAGAAAGAATAGGCTTGGGTAGTTTCAAAAAAGAAATGGACCTGATATAAGTCAGATCCATTTTTGTTCAATTGAATATTCAGTGGTTTACTATTTGTTTTTTTGATTGATTATTAAAAACCAAAAACTTTTTCTGCTTATCAAAAAATGAAATGGTCAGAAAAAGTTTTGGAAAAAAAATATAACTAAACTTGAGATTTTAGAACTTGTATTTTAAAGTTGTCATAAATTGACGAGGTGCAATTGGATTTACACTGTAATTTTCGTGTACTGTATAATTCAACTCGTTTGTAATATTAGATAATCTGCATAATATTGAAAACTTGTTCCAAGTATATCCTAAAGAGGCATCAATAGTAGTGTATCCGTCCAATGGAATTTCTCTATGATAGATTCCGTCAGGGTATTTAACAAGGTCTGTACTGTTTTGGTTATTCCAACCAGCAATACGGTCTCCAATATAATTTCCTATAGCTCCTACAGAAATTCCTTTTAAGAATCCAGATTGTACTGTATAGAAAAAGCTTAAGTTAGCTGTGTTTGCTGGAGTTCCAACTAAACGATCACCTTCAACAGGGCTTCCGTTTAGTCCTGATGTTTTACTGTAACGCATATCATTATAACTGTATCCAGCAATGATGCTTAAACCGTCGATTGGTCTAGCGGTAACATCAACTTCAATACCCTTGCTTTTTGTTTGTCCGTTTAAAGTTTTTATGTTTGTGTCACTATTAAGAGAACCATCTGCTTTAAATTCGGCTGTTTGTGCTAAATTACTATTAGTGATTTGGTAAACAGTAACGTTTGTGCTTAACATTCCTTTTAAGAAATCGGTTTTAACACCAGCTTCGTATTGATCAATGATCGAAGGTTCAATTGGTTGTAAATCTACAGTTGTTCCTGTGTTTGGAGTAAATGAATTGGAATAACTTGCAAATAAAGACATGTCAGTTAAAGGTTGGTAAACAATTCCAATTTTTGGAGAAAAAGCATTATCTAATTTTTTGTCACCAACAACTGGAGCTACATTATTTACCGATGTTACAAGAATATCCTTTTTTGTATCTACAACTTCTTTGTATGTAGTAACTTCAGATTCTTGCCAAGACCAACGAAGACCAGCTAGAACTTTAAATTCTTTTGTAATTGAAATTAAATCTTGAAAATATACACCAAAACGATTCGTGTCTGTATTTGCAATTTGAGTTTGTCTAGAAGGATATGGAGCTTCAGTACTTTGAGTACTTAGTGCATCATAGTCATAAAGATTTATAGATTTATCTTCTGTAGTTACAGCTGTTGCTGTTGTTGGTTTTTTGAAAAATCCGTAAGTATATGCAGTTGCAAATGAATTTTCCCAATCTACACCAGTAAATAATTGATGCTTAATAGCTCCTGTATTAAAGGTTCCTTGTAAGCTTAATTGGTCACCGTAGATGTTTTCTATGTTTTTACCTTCAGTCAATCCTCTTTTCCAGTCACCATTAGGTTGTACAGTTGATAATTGAGCAGTCGATTTTGAATATCGGTCATAAGTTTGGAAAGAAGAATTGAAATTCAATTTCCAGTTTTTGTTGAAATCATGGTTAACAAATGCAGAAGCACTAGCTGATTTTGTGTTTCCAACTGACCAAAGAGCACCATAGAAATTGTTACGTGGTACATCAACAATTGTTGAATATAAAGGATAAGTAATAGCTCCTGTTCCAAAATCTGGAGTCCAATCAGCATCTAAATAATCCCCTTGTAATGTAATCTGTGTTTTATCGCTTATATTAAAAAGGAAAGATGGATTA
This sequence comes from Flavobacterium sp. WC2509, assembly GCF_052683105.1. Lineage (NCBI taxonomy): Bacteria > Pseudomonadati > Bacteroidota > Flavobacteriia > Flavobacteriales > Flavobacteriaceae > Flavobacterium > Flavobacterium sp. WC2509. Next base: position 3,347,410 of record NZ_JBQZFG010000001.1, read on the forward strand.
ATATATAAACGTTCATTTTTTACAACATCTCTAAAGCTTTCAGAATTTTCATAAGAAGCATTAATTCTATAAGCAATAGATTTATTTAAAGGTCCATAAAAATCAATAGAAGGTTTGTAGAATGCATAGCTACCTGCTTGCATTGATATAGAACCTCCTTGTGTGAAAGAAGGTGTTTTTGTTACCAAATTCAAGATTCCCCCTGGAGCCACATTTCCATATAATAGCGCAGAACCTCCTTTAAGGAATTCTACTTTTTCTAAACCAGAAACATCAGGAATAGAACCAGAATTATAACGGAAACCATTCTTTAGCATATTGCTGGCTCCCATAGCGTATCCTCTTGAAGAAAAAGATTCTTGAGCACCACCTCGAGCAGAACTTACATTGATACCATTAGCATTTTTTATTACTTCGCTCAAACGAATAGCTTGTTGTTGCTCGATTACCTCTGAACCAATTACTTGTATGCTTTGTGGTGTATCCATTGGTTTTAAACCAGAGCGTAAAGCACTAACAGGTTTGCGTAATTTATTTCCTGTAACTTTAACTTCTTTTAATTCTTGTCCTCTTCTTTTCTTTACAGTATCATTTATTGATTTTATCGTATCAGAAGAAAAATAGTATAATTCTTTGTCATTTGATTTTGAAGTATTACTTGCCATTTCTTGAGCTTGAGCATTAAAGCAAAAAGCAAAAAATGTCAGAGGGAGTAAAATGCGTTTCATCGTTTTTATTTAGAATTAATTAAAATAACGATGCAAATGTACAACCTGAATTTTGTTTTTGCAATTTATTTAGACTAAATATTAATAATATTTTAACAGTATTTAACTATTTCATTTTCAGTTTTTTAATTCAAAAAATGTTTATTTTTTATTTGGAAAAAAGTAATTAATTGGCAATTTTAGATTTTAAAAATGCTCAAATTATGTCTGAGAATAGAGTTTAAAGATCTTTTTGATGTTAATTTTTAAGGAGGAAATTAATAATGAGCTGCATCGTTATTTTTTATTTAATAGTGTTTTTGCTTTTTTATTATAAGTTGAAAACTCTACCGCTTTTTCAAATGCTAGTTTGGATTGCGTTCCGAATTATACCCAAACTATTAAAAGTTTATGATTTATAGTCTTAATTTATAAATAGTTTTAAAAAGCTTAATTTTGCAGTTAAAATAAATTGACTATTTCTGCATAATGATTATTTCCTATTTTAAAAGTCTAATAGATACCCCAAAAGGATACAGATTAGCAAACACAGTGTTTTTCTTTGTATCCGGATTTGGATATTCCTCATGGGCTTCTAGAATTCCGAGTGTTAAAGAGCAATTGCATTTAAGCGAAGCACAATTCGGAGCTGTTTTATTTGCATTTCCAATAGGTTTAATACTGACAATGCCATTTACAGGACGATTACTAAATAAGTTTAGTAGCCGATATTGTATGTTGTTGGGAGCTGTTTTGTTTAATATTTTTTTGGCTTTGCCAGGTTTTACGTCTTTTGTTTGGCAGTTAGTTATTATTCTTTTACTATTTGGATCATCGCGTAATATTCTGAATTTATCGATGAATGCACAAGCTCTGGAAGTTCAAAGATTATATTCAAAATCGATTATGACTACTTTTCACGCAGTGTGGAGTTTGGCAGGATTTGCAGGCGCGGGTTTGGGTTATATTATGGTGACGCAAAATGTTGCTGCCTCATATCATTTACTCGGAATTAGTATAGCGATGATGGGAGTTATGGCTTGTTTTTATCCTATGACCATCAAAACAGAACCTTTGAGAGAAAAACGAAAATTCTTCTCGATGCCTGATCAAAACCTTATAAAGTTTGCCCTAATTTGTTTTGTTGCTATGGCATGTGAAAATACAATGTACGATTGGAGTGGTATTTATTTTCAGAATGTATTGCATGCATCTCCGAAACTTACCACAGCGGCTTTTGTGTTTTTTATGACAGCTGTTACTTTAGGACGTTTCTCTGGCGATTATGCAGTAATGAAATTTGGTATCAAACAAATATTATTGATTAGCGGGATTTTTATCACTTTGGGATTTTTAATTTGTTTTCTTTTACCTTTTATTTACCCTACAATTTTAGGTTATTCTTTAATAGGAATAGGGGTTTCTTGCGTAGTTCCATTGGTTTTTAGTATTGCAGGAAAATCAAAAAGTTTGAGTAATGGATCAGCTTTAACCTCAATTTCGACTATTGGTTATCTTGGCTTTTTGGTTGTGCCACCAATGGTTGGTTTTATTTCTGAAATTTTAAGTATGAAATGGGCGTTTCTAATAATGGCATTTTTAGGATTTATTATGGTCCTGATGGTGAGAAAAATTGAAGAATAAAGAACTCTAAATTATAACGTTATAAGCCTAAAAAATTAAAGTTTAGCTTTGAATTTTTTGATTTTAAAGTTTTTAGATTTTACCACTTTGCCATCGTCTGTAATTATAATGCAGCTGTAATCAGGGTATTTGTGAAGCAAAAGTAATCCTGCAGTTTTTCCTAAAATCATTATTGAAGTACTCAATCCATTTGCGGTTTCGGCATTAGGACCTAAAACAGTTACACTACATAAACCCGTTACAGGATATCCCGTAGTAGGATTGATTATGTGAGAATAACGTTTGCCATCAAAAACAACAAATTTTTCATAAGAACCAGAAGTAGTAACCGCACCTTGTGTTAGCGGAATTACGCCTAATAATTTTTCAGGATGAAAGGGATTTGTAACGCCAATATTCCAAGGTTTTCCGTTAGGCTGTTTTCCCCAAGTGCTCATGTCCCCAGTAGCATTTACAATTCCAGATTTGATTCCTTTGGCAAGCATCATTTTCATGCATTTGTTTGTTGCGTAGCCTTCGCCCAAAGCGCCAAATCCAATTTTCATTCCCTTTAATTTTAAAAAAATGGTAGAATTTACACTGTCCAAAATAATGTTTTTGTACCCCACTTTTTCGACTGATTTTTTTATGGCTTCCGCCGAAGGCATTTCAGTCATTGATCCATCAAATTTCCAAATTCGATCCATAGCGGCAAAACTGATGTCAAAACCACCATTGGTAATTTGTGAAAAATGGAGTGCTCTTTGGGTTAATTCAAAGACTTCTTTATCTACTTTAACCGGTCGGATTCCAGCATTTTGATTCACTTGGGAAATTTGTGTAGTAGGTTTCCAATCGGAAATTAAATATTCTATCCGACTTATTTCTGCAATAACTTCGTCAATGCTTTGTTCCGCTGTAAGTGAATCTTTGGCTACAATAGTAATGTCAAAACGACCGCCCATAAGCATGGTGTTTCTTTTTCGTAAAACTTGGGCATTACTATACAAACTGATAAACAGAAAAGTGATAATTAAATAAGGGGTTATGAATTTTAATCTCAATTCCATTTGTTTGTTTCTTTCAGATTCTAAAAATGTTTACCGCAAATTCACAAATTATTTTATGTTTTAAGTACACTTTGCGAATTTGCGGTTTTTTTTCCACAGATTTAAATGATTTAATCTGCGAAAATTAGTGTAATCAGTGACTATTTTAAACATCATTTTAATAACAATCAGTCAAAATTTGCTGTTTGTTTATATAATAGGAAAGAGTTGTATTGTTTTTGGCTAAACAAATGGCATCCAAAATATTTTCAACATCAATCTGCATTTGTAATGCGCCACAGATCATTATTACTCCATCATTTTTTAAGAAATCAGCAAAAAAGTCTTCATCCCTTTTAATCAAATCCATTACATAATGTTGATTTTCACCACGAGAAAAAGCCAAGTGTAAATTAGTTAATCGCTGTTTTTGCATCATTTCATATGCAAATTCTTCGTAGTGTGTAGTGATTTCAGTCTTTTGGCGGAAGCCACAATACAAATGAATATCTACTTTTTTCTTATTTTGTTGAATCATACCTAAAAAAGGAGCAATGCCTGTTCCATTTGAAATCAAAGCTACTCTTTTGGCATTTTTGGGAAAATGAAAAGCATGATTATTAATAATTCGGGCTTTGAAAATATCACCTACTGTTGTATTGTATAAAAATTCGGAACCCAAACCTGAAGGATGTAATTTTACAGCCAATTGAATATTTCCATTATTTTTTGCAATAGAATACAAACGCTCTCTATTGTCATTGGCGGGATAAATAGCTAATAAGTCTCCTGAAGTAAATTTGCTTTGCGTTTCGGTGCGTAAAGTCAGTAAGAAAGTTTGTTCAGTATCAGAAACAGTTGTTTTATCTAATACCATTAATTTTTCTAAACCTTTTGGAATATGATTGTATAAAGATGGAGTTGTGGCCAATGGAATATCTGTCTTTTTGCTCCATAGTTTTACCCAACTAACAAACTCGTCAGCAGATTTGTCGTTTACGGTTTGCAAATCCGTTAATTGATGCGCCCAATCTTGACTGGATAAGATAATATCAATTTCTTTGGCATAACCACAAAAATCAGTATACGATTTAGAACCGAAACCAACTACTGAATAATGAATGTTTTGTTGTTGTTGGTGTTTACTCAAAAGGAATTCAAATTTACTCGCATTAGTTGGAGCATCGCCCAAACCATATGTTGAGGTAAAAATCAATAAATGTTCCGCTTTTGGATACAGGCAATAATCATTCATTTGAGCAATATGTGCTTTTTCGCCTTGATCAATTAATTGTTTCTGAATAGCATTGGCAAAACGCAGTGTACTTCCATTTTCGGAACCAACTAAAATAATGTATTTACTTTCGTTGGCTTTGAATTTATTTTTAATACGACTTGCTCTGCGTTTTAATGTCATTGCAAAGCCCGAATAAATAAAGAAAAGTATGTTTAAAGAAGCAAGACCAAGAACAATTGCCCAAAAAGGATTGGCTCGACCTGTGTGCAAATCCAAACTCAATTCTGTTAAAACAGCTGACATTGGAAAAACTTCTTCGGTAATAATTTCGTTTGAATATTGATCGACTTCGATTTTTCTGTCTTTTAATTCAAAGGTGTAATAATCTTCGGCATCATCGGAGAAAGGGAATTCGATTTTAGTAACATTTGCAAGAAGCGTATTTTTAAAGTCAAATTTATTGTTAGCAACAGCCGTGGCTTTGGTTTCAATTTTGTCCTTTTCTTCAGTTTTGTTTTCAAAAAAATGAAAACGTTCCATAGATAAATAGGTTCCTGAAAGTGCAATAATTAAAATTGGAATTAATGCCAATCGACCAAATAAAACATGGTAGTATTGCGTAAAATATTCTTTGATGATTTTGGAAAAGAATTTTCTCAAGCTTCGCTGTCTGTTAATTACCAAAGCGAAACCTGAAACAGCAATTAGCAGTAAAAGAAAAGCATTAACTCCAATAAAAAATCGCCCTGTTTCGTGCAAAAACAAAGAACGATGTAAGGAGGTAACCCATTGAATGAATTCGTTCTTTTTGTGTGGAGTTCCTATTATTTTTCCTGTCAAAGGGTCAATATAGGCATTAACATCATTTCCATCTTTATCAATCGCTTGAAGGGTTACAAATTGATTGTGGTCTACACTTAATTCTGTTATTTCAGGGTAAATTTTGCGAAGCTTCGGTAAAGATTCCTGTAATGTAACTTGGTCGAAATTTTCCACTCGATAGGACGGAATTTTCTCTTGTATTGCATCAACTGCAAGTATAGTACCTGTTACTGATGCCACAATTAAAAAGGCAACCGAAAAAATCGCTAAAGTTAAGTGAGTGTAACGCCAAAAAGAAAGAGTCATTGATAATGATTTTGTTTGAAATGTTTACTATATAAGGCATATAATACCATTTTATATTTGAATTTACCTGAATATAAAATACATAATTTGTCATTTCGACGAAGGAGAAATCATATCCTACATTCACGTTATGTGATTCTTCGTTCCTCAGAATGACAAATAGTTGCTTTAGTATTTAATGTAAAAATAGATATGTTAAGTTTGTTTACCAATCTTAAATGATCTTATATGCCTTATATAGTTAAAAGTAAAGTCTTTTTATTAGATTTTATTCAATCTTACATATCGAATGTATCCTTTTCCTTCTGTTTTATCAGCCATTGCTTCAGTAGTTAACGGAAGTTCTAAATCGGAGGTGTAATATTTTTGATCTTCAACTGAAGATTCAAAACGTAATTTATACCCTTTGTTAATTTTAGAATCTTCTATTTCAAAAGTGGTAATGCTTCGATCTCCTCCAGTTACAGAAGCTCCTGTTGTAGCACTGATATCAGTAGGTTTTTTAGAATAAAATTTATGCCATTCTTTAAGGGTTTTGTACCATTTTTTGTCATCACCCATTACATAAAGTGTTTTTTCATATTCCCCTTTTGGATTTAGAAGGGATACCACAACATAAGCACCATCTCCAACATAATTAGACATTTGGAGCATGCATTTATATTTACTCGTTTGAGCAGTTGCTTGAAATGATAAAAGACATATTAAGGCAGTTGTGGAAGCTATTTTAAGTATTGATTTCATATCGAATTATGAATTATTTATTATAGTTATGTTCTTTGAATTATTATTTCAAAAATGTTAAATCGGTTTTGTTTTTGCTTAAAGATTCATTTTCTTTTGCCAAGTCAAAAGTACTTTCTTTAAATTCAGTAGTGATGTCTTTTTTTGCACCAATAGAAATCAAGTATTTCATAATGGTATCGTCTTTAGCAATCATTGCAGCTCTATGTAAAGCTGTTAAACCATCCTTGTTTTTAGCATTAACATCAATGTTTAAATCAGCTAATTTTTTTAATAAAACTAAATCATTTTTGGCTACAGCTAAGTGATAAAGTGTGTTACCATCTTTTTGAGGAGTCGCCAAGTTTAATCCTTTATCTTGAAGTAATTTTGTTTTTGCAACAAAGGCATCTTGTTTTGGAGCATTTCCACCTTCAGGACGACCACCCATTCCCATTGCCATTTGTGGGCGGTAAGATTGTATTAAATAGTAACCTAAATTGTTCCCTTGTTTGTCCAAGACTTTTACATCGGCACCTTTATCCAAAAGTAAGCTTACAGTTTCTGGAGTTCCAGATTTAACCGCGATTGTTAATGCAGATTCTCCGTTTCCATTTTGACCATTTATGTTTTTTACAATTGTCAATATTTGTTCTATTGTAGCAGTACCTGTTTCTCTAGATGAAGCAGCAACCATCAAAGGAGTATTTCCTTCGTTATCTGCTAGGGTAATATTCACTCCTTTAGCCAAAAAGTAATTGATGATTTCGGTTTGTTTTGGTTTGCTTACCAGATAATGAAATACAGTTTCACCAGATTTGCTTCTAGTTGTCGGTTTGATTTTTAAATCTTCTACTAGGTATTTGTATGTTTCAAGTGTATTTGTTTCTCTACGTGAACCTTGCGCTGCAAAAATAAGTGCATTGTCAGTGTATTTTACTCCTTTTTCTAATAGTGTTTTTAAGAAAGGAATATTACCAGTTTTAGCTACATAATTGAAAGCCGTGTTGCCATTAGCATCTACATCTTTAATTGACATTCCTTTGGTTGTAAAATAATTGGCAAGACTAAGGTCTTTGTCATAAGGTATTGCGATAAGCAAAAGGTTTGCCCCGTCTTGATATTTTTTCATTGGTTCAACACCAGCTTTAAAAAAAGCTTCATAAACTGCTGGATTAGTTACACCACTACTTGCTGCTGCTGTAATTGGAAAGCTGCTATGGCTGTCTTCTAAATTAACATCTGATTTTTTAGCAATTAAGTATTCTATGATTTCTAGATTTCCTTTGCTTGCTGCCCAATGTAGGTAAATGCGATTATCATGAGTCGGTTTGTTTACGTCATTTCCTGGTTGTTCCAATAAGAATTTGATAGTAGCTGCTGGTGCATCATTATTAATGGCTAAAACTACAGGGTCAAAAGATCTTGAGTTTGATTCCGAAGGATTACTGCCTTTTGCGATTTCAGCTTGAACAGCTGCTACATCTGGATTTGTTTTCCAAAATGATTGTTCCAAAAGAGCGTTTTTTTGTTGAGCACTAACAAATAATGTAGCTGCTAATGCAAAAGAAATGAAAAGTTGTTTTTTCATAATATAAAGTAAGGGTTATTTTGTAATAGTAATTTTTATCAAAAGCTATTTAGAATAAATAAAAATAATGCAAATGTAGAAATTAATATTATAAAACCAATGTTTTAGTCTTGGACTTGTTTTATTTATTTTTAACAGAAAATAACGTGATTATTTTTTATCGCCTTTGGATTGAAAAATTTATAAAAGGTTTAATCTGAATATAGAAATAAATGACTGACCATATAAATAGAACTGATAAAATAGCTTAGCGAGCTTAAAATAATAGCTCTTAAGAAATAGATTATTTACTTTTTTCTTTTCTATTTCTTCCCCACCAAATATAAAAACCAGATATAGGAAGTGTCGCAATAAGCAAGCTGATTAAAAAAGCAAATATTTTCCCTGTTAATCCAAATACAGCACCAGTGTGTAGATCATAATTCATTCGTAATAATTTATCTGAAATAGCTGCGTCTTTATATTTTCCGTAAAGGTGTTTGACTTCTAGTTCTTTTAAAGAATATTGGTCAAAATAGCGGTATTCGGTTTTCCAAAATGTTCCTTCTTCAGGATTAGCATTAGCAGCAATAGACGTACTGTCATTTTCTGGAGGATGTACTTCGATAGATTTGGCTGTTGGATATTCTTTTTGCATTTGCAACCAGATTTTATCCAATGGTTTAATGGGATGAACAGTATTTTTTATAGAAATAGGATCTTCATACAGCAATGATTTTTCTCCTCCAAGAACTTTGTAATAGGAGTTTGCAAACCATTGAAAGCCCCAAACCAAACCTGTAGTTGCAAAAATAAGAGCTATGAAGAGAACATAAAAACCAGTGATATTGTGTAAGTCATAGTTTTTGCGTTTCCATTTTGTTTTATCTTTCCATCGGAACCAAAATCGTTGTTTGACAGCGTTTTTATTTTTTGGAAACCAAAGATAGAACCCAGAAATAATGAGTATAAGAAAAATTAATGTTGCAGTTGCACAAACCGTTTGTCCAATTTGATCGGGTAGCCAAAGGTAAAAATGGCCATCTAATATAAATTCAAAAAAGCCTTCGTCCATATTGACTTTTTGCAATACTTTGCCAGTGTAAGGATTCAGGTAAACAATATAATAATAGGTAGGTTCGAAATGGAAAAATATAGCTTCAGCCGATTTTTCGTTTCCATTGTATTTGATGGCATGTAAGGCTTTATTTGGAAGTTCTTTTCTGGCAATTTGTTCCAATTGCGAAGGCAAAAGAAAAGGTTTATTTTGTTTTTCTACAAAGCGATATTCTTCAGTATAGTTTTGTATTTCTTCTTGAAAAGCATACAAACAACCTGTTATGGCAATTATGAATACAATAATTCCTGATGACAATCCGAGCCATAAATGTATTTTACCTATAGCTTTTTTTAAATTATTCTTCTTCTTCATTTTAAATAAAATTCCCTGCAAAAATAGCGTTAATTAGCTGAAACCATGATAAAAGTTGTAAGGTTGTTTATTCTTGTGTTAAACTTCTATTCGTAAATAATGCATTTTAGGAGTGTACTTTAGTTTGCAATTCTATAAAATTTCTATTGTATTAAAAACAAAACACCCCATTCCTCATATTTCTTAGAGGTAGAGGTGTTTTGACCCACTAACTAACAAAATAGGTTTTAAAATCTGAATGATAAGTTGCAGAGAAATTTGCTATATTCTCAGGAGATCCAGTTACTTTATTACCTTCTATAGCTTTGCTACTTTCGCTTGTTTTTACAATTCGATTATCATTATAAGCATATCTTGCTACAACACTTTAACCTGATATTGGATTAGCAATTAATTCAAAATCCATACCTTTACTCACCTGAACTCCATTCTTAAGAATAAAAACTAGAATTATATTGTGTTTTTGCGAATACCATTTCAATATTCTATTTCAACTTTCAATAATATCTTTTGTTTTAATCAGAAAAAACGTATTTAAAATTGTTAATCAACTTCTTGTGTATCAATATTTTGCATTTTGTTTTGTTATTTTTATTTAGAATAATTAAATATAGTGTTGTTTAGAATAATTTTAAATAATACTTTTGTGCCGAATTTAATTTGAACCAACATCAAAATAATGCAAGCAAAAAAAATAGCAGTTTTAATAACAATGTTTTTGACAATAACACAGCTTTATTCTCAAACAGGTAAAGCAACTATTTCAGGAGTTGTTTTAACAAATAATGGGCAACCAGCCGAAGGTGCTTCAATTTTATTAAAAGGAACAGCAGTGTCAACATCTACTAATGAAAAGGGAGAGTACAAAATTAACGCAGTTCCTGGTAAGTATGTTTTGGTAATTTCTAACGTAGGATATAAGACCAATAGAATTTCTATAAACCTAGCTCCAGAAGGGAAAAAGATTGAAAATATTACGATGGAGGAGGATGTGGCTAGTTTGAACGAAGTAAACGTTAATGGAAAATCGAAAGTGCAACGTGTTCGGGAAAAAGCGTATAATATTACTGCTGTTGATTTAAAAAAGCTATATAATACTTCGGCTGATTTGAATCAGATTCTAAACCGAACTACAGGCGTTCGAGTCAGAGAAACTGGTGGTATGGGATCTACTTTTAATTTTTCATTAAATGGATTTTCAGGGAACCAGGTCAAGTTCTTTATGGATGGAATTCCAATAGATAATTATGGTTCTTCTTTTACACTAAACAATATTCCGGCAACAATGGCAGAACGTGTTGAGGTTTACAAGGGTGTTGTTCCAATAGAACTTGGAGGAGATGCACTAGGTGGTGCAGTAAATATTGTAACAAATAAAAGTGCAAAAAGATATATTGATGCTTCCTATAGTTATGGGTCTTTTAATACACATAAAGCAGCTGTTAATACCCGTTTTACCAATGAAAAAGGTTTCGTAACTAATATTAATGCCTTTGTCAATTTTTCAGATAATAATTATAAAGTGGATGCGCAGATTCCAGATGCTTTTTCCGGAGTTTTTGGTCCAGTTCAAGAACTTGAACATTTTCATGACGCCTACAAGCAAGGAACTATTATGGCAGAAGTGGGTGTTAAAGACAAAAAATACGCTGATTACTTATTGTTTGGCGTTGCTGCGAGTACAAATAAAAAAGAGATTCAACAAGGGACTACAATGTTGAGAGTTGTTGGGGATGCATTTACAGATAGTAAAAACTTTGTGCCCTCACTTAAGTACAAAAAAGCCAATTTGTTTACCAAAAACCTAACTGCAACTTTAGCAGCTTCTTATAATATTGCGCAAGAACGAACGATTGATACTTCGTCTGCCAGATATGATTGGTCAGGAAATTATACTATTAAAAATTATGAAAGTGGCGGTGAAATTAACTTAGTTAAAACCCTAATGGTATTGGATGTAAAATCGCTTCAAAGTAATGCTAATCTTAAATATGACCTAAACGAAAATAATTCATTCTCTCTTAATTATACACTTTTAGGTTATAAGCGAACCGAAAATAATGAATATGATTCAGATTATATAGTTACAAAACCATATATAAATAAAAATATTGTAGGTATTGGTTATGATTTATCTGCTCTTCAAAAAAGATTATCCTACACCGCATTTGTCAAAATGCTTGATATGAAAGGCGAAATCACAACTCATGATCAATATGCAGATGATGTAACAGTAAAACCATCTTTCAATAATGTTGGTTATGGTACTGCTGCAGCTTATTTTGTAGTTCCAGAAGAATTCCAAGTTAAAGCATCTTATGAGCATGCTTTTAGACTTCCATCAGCGCAAGAGTTGTTAGGTGATGGTGGTGTTCGAGTAAATCCGAATCCAAATCTTCAACCTGAAGAGAGCGATAATTTAAATTTAGGATTTTCATATAAAAAGAAGTTTGAAATACATTCCTTCGGTTTTGAAAGTAATTTTCTTTATAGAAAGGCAGATAACTTTATTCAATCCAGACTTGATGGCAATAAAAGTATAAACGTAAACTTTAAAAATATACAAGTTACAGGTGTTGATGGAGTGGTTCACTATGGTTATAAAGAATGGTTAACATTTGATTTGAATGCTACTTATCAGCAAACATTGAATAAAGACAATACACTTCAGCCAGGAACGAATCAGGTTAATTATTTGTATAACAAGCAAGTGCCTAATATTCCAATTTTATATGGAAACGCTGATTTAGGTTTTCATTTTAAAAATATAAAATATGCTGATGATTTCTTTACAGCTAATATATCAACCAATTATACAGACAGTTATTATTTAAATCCTCCTTCTTTAGGAAAATATAATAAAAAAGAAATCCCTGAACAGCTTTTTTACTCTGTGAATGTGGCTTATTCTTTAAAAAACGGAAAATATAACATCGCCCTGGAGTGTTTTGACATCACTAATGAAAAGTTATATGATTATTATAATGTCCAAAAACCTGGAAGATCTTTCACTTTAAAACTGCGATACTTTATTAATTAATTCGAATATCAAAATTCTTAATACAACAAATCTGTGACTTGAAAACAGATAATAATTAACTAAAATTAAAATAATATGAAAACAATTAAAATTAAAAACCTTTTAGCAGTTGCGCTAATTTCAGTTTCATTATTCTCATGTAGTGACGATAATGGAGGTGATGATACTATTGAAGGAAGTAAATACGTAATAGGATATCAAACAGATACATGGAATGCAAATTATATGTGGAGTTTTGATTCGCTAGATGAGTTTATGACTGGTACTATTGATATGACAGTAAAAGGAATTGAACAAGGAGGTTCTTATGTTCCTGTTGCCAATACAATGTTTGCTCTTAATGCCGAAGACGTTGAAGGTGCAGCTCCTTTTTACCTGAATAGTGCTAGCCAATTAACAGCAGGAAATCGTGTTTTTATTGAATCTTCTTATGCTTATGGAGTTACTGATGATGATAAAGTAATAAACATTGGAGCTTCTTGGGACGGAACATCCACAAATAATGAATTGATGGTTTATGATCCATCAAAACAGGCAATTACTGCTCGTAAGTTTGACGATTTTAGTACAGCTGCTGGGCGTTTTGACTTTCCTACAGCAGTAACGGTAAGTAATGGAAAGGTTTATGTATCTGTATTTAATAGAGACAAAGATTGGAATATGGATCAGAAAAATGCATACATAAGAATATATGATTATCCATCTTTAACTTTTGTTAAAAGAATCGAAGATACCCGTACAACAGCAGCAGGAATGTATTATACAGGAACAGGTATTGTTCGTACTGATTCTGGGAATGTTTATACTTTTTCTTCAAATGCTTTAGCTGGTGGATATGAAACATTAGAAACGACAAAAAAATCAGGAATTCTTCGTATCAATAAAGGTACAACAGTGTTTGATTCTTCTTATTTCTTTGATATTGAAGCTAGTGCTCTTAAAGGTAAAGTGTTATCAGCATATCCAGTTGGTGGAGAAAAAGTATTTGTCAATTATATTCCAGAAGGAGCTGATGACATATTGTGGGGATTCTTATTTACTAACTACAAATTCAAATCTGCAATTATAGACTTAGCAGCTAAAACGATTACACCAGTAACAGGTTTGCCAGATCACGGAGGTGATTATTATTTTGGAGTAGGAAGTATGTATTTTGAAGATGGAAACGCTTATAAAGCATTCAAAACAAAAGATGAAGTTCGTATATATAGAATAAATATAGCAACTGGAGTTGCAACAGCTGGTGCCAAAGTAACAGGTGGAGGAACAGATATTTCGGCTATTACTCAATTATCGCCAAAGCAATAATTTAAGTTTTTTTATAACCATATAATCATTGCTTTTATAGCTTTGATTATGTGGTTTTTTTTTGAGTACGAATGATTTATTATACTAAACATAAATATAATTTAGCCTAAATCCAGTAATAGGAATAAATTTCACTAAGGCGTGCAAAGAAAGCTCCGTAGGAGCGACCTGAAATATACAAATACAGGTCGCCCATATGGAGCTTAATTATTGAGACAAATTGCTGTACTATAAATAATTAACTTCTATGAGGTTTTGATAGATGTGCAATATATGTAAATCACGATTTAGTAAAATGAATTCGAAGTTGAGTCTAATGGCTAATGCGATCTAATGTTAGTCTCCATTTGAAATTCATAGAAGAGATTACCAACAAAAAAAATATTTGATAGCCAGTCTGCCAGTTACAGGATTTATAATTTGGTATAATCGAAAATGGGGAAAGAAGAAAGTGAAATTTTAAAAGAAATAAAACGGACCAACTATTTTTGATTACCATATTAAAACAAATAACCTCTAGTGAAAGCTAGAGGTTATTTGTTTTAATGTGTATTGTTGTTATTTATCTGTATTACTTTTTTTGGGTTTCAAAGCCACATAAAGACTGATAGAAGCCAAAACAATCCAAAAAGTATCTATAAAAAAGGAATGAAATTCGTTGTTATAAGTAATCCAAAACCAATTTCCAGTAACGATTCCGTTTACAATTGGAATCATAAAACCAAGAATACTTCCCGAAAGCAGGCAATATTTATTAGTAAAAGCATCATTTCTTTTTACAATAAAAAAGATACTTAATAATAGCCAACTCACAAAATAAACGGTATAAATGCCTGATTGACTTAGAGGATAAAATTGTTTACAAATAATAAAAGTAAGAGCCGTTACTGGATACATACTCAAGCAAATTGCTAAATAGATGCGAACTACTCTACGGTTAAAACGCCTTTTCTTTTCAGGCATGTTCTTTTTATCACGAGCAACCAGCCAAATCATAACCCCAGAAATAATGACAAAACAGGTAATGATTCCCAATATAAAACTAATTATTTTCAAGGCATAACCTCCATAATCGCCAAAATGAATTCGGTATAAAACGCTTTTCACACCATCTAAATAGGTATTTTGAGTATATGGGTCTTTTTGTTTTACTAATTTCCCAGTCGCAACATTATAAACTAATTCACCATTGCCTGTAAATTTTTGGTTAGTAGATAACTGTCCTCCAACTGTAAGGTGCATATTTGTATCGCCATAATTTTCAATTTTGACTTCTGTCACTTCAAAATCTTTCCATTTGGTTTTTGCTTCGTTAACTAGTTCGTCAATACGATAAGGTGATTTTAAAGGAGTGTTTTTATACTCATAAGGTGCAGAATTGTATTCTAAATCTTTGTATAATTTGTCCTGATCGCCATTGTAAAAAGTAGATAATATTGGTGCAAGAAGTACTAATTTAATCATAAAAAAAGCACCAGTAACAGCATATACAAATTGAAAAGGTAAACCTAAGATGCCTAATGAAGTATGTGCATCTGTCCACATTGTTTTTAATTTTTCTTTCGGTCTAAAAAGATAAAAGTTAGATACTATTTTTTGCCAATGCAACAATACTCCTGTTACTATTGCAAATAGAAAAAACAAAGCCACAAATCCAGAAAGGTAATAACCAACAGGGTAGGGGATTTGGGCTAAAAAATGAAGTCGATACAGGAATTCACCCAAAGAATACGATTCTTCATAAGTAGTTGTTTTGTACGTTTGGTTGTCTAATTTAAAGTACAGACTTTCTTTATCTTCTTTGGATGCCAAGCTGTCTTTTGAACCTTCCAGAGAAACACTTATTTTTCTAGAATTATTTTGATGCCAAAATGATATAGTGCGGGCGTGCAAATTATTTTTTTTGCCTATAGAATCTAATATAGTTTCTGTGTTTAATGTAACTTCCTTATTGATTATTATGGATTCATTTCGTTCCCAACTATTGATTTCTTCTTTAAAAAAGGAAAAAGATCCAGCAAAGAAAATCACATAAAGCACCACGCTTATTACGATACCGCTAACCGTATGGGTATGAAAATAAATATTATAGTTTCTGTTATTCATAAAAGTTAGTGACTAATTATAGGTTTTACCTAAATAAACAATAAGAGCAAAAAATAAAGTCAGTAGTAAATAAATACCCCAAATTTTCCAACCGTTTTTTGCCAAAAAAGCAACAATCATCAAAGCTACCCAGAGTATAAAACCACTAAAGGCCATTGTGATAATTATAGTTACTTGGTCTAACCAAGCAGCAAGAGCCAAATGAAAACTTACCGAAACTAAATAGCCACCCAGTATTGCGGCGGTTATTTTGGCAAAACGTTGCGTTTTGGATTGCGTTAAATATTTAGGATTTGCAGGCATATTTATAAGTAAACAAATGATTTAAGAGTAATAAATTTCTAAAAATTCTATTATGATAAAAAGTAATAAGATGGTTTTTAGAGGTATGATTTGCAAAGGTTTTAAGATGACTATTAAACTACCAATAGTCATTAATGCTATAACAAATAATAGTGTTCCAACACCAAAGGCAGTAATGAAAACCCATAAAAGATAGGATGTTACTAATAATGATATCCCTATGATTTTGGTTGAATTTGGGTTTCTTTGCAGCCATTTTTCAAAACCAAGATTATAAGTTAATGGAACTCGTTTGGAAGTATAATACAAAGTATAGAATGCAAAAAATAGAATACTATTAGCTATGGTTATCATAATTGATTTGATTTTTTATAATACTATTAAAAGGCATTCAGTTTTAGGTTAATATCTTTTAATAGTAAAATGTAGTGTTGAATATCTAATAGAAATTATTTTACGGCAATAAAATAAGTGGCCATTTTCCAGATTTCATTGTATTTTTTGCCGTTGTATTCACCCTCACTTTTTTCTGTATAAGCAAATTCAACCATATAATTTCCAGACCAAAGCGGTGTAAAGGATATTTCGCCATTTTCATTACTCCATAATTCTTTTTCCCAGCCATTTGGAGCAATAACTTTCATTTTTTGGCTCTTTGCAATTTTAGCATCATATAAAGCATTTACAGTTATTTTTCCGTTTTTCTTTGCTGCTGTGATCTCTTTGGAAAATAAACTGATTATGTTTGTATTTGCGGTTGCTTCATTTCCTTTTGATGGATTTCCAACTGTAACGGTGGCACTTGAATTGTAATCTAATTTCATTGTTCCATAAACATCCTTTACAGTATGGTGCATGGTTACTGTGTAAACACCTTCTTCATCTGGAATGAATGAAGCTTGGTATTTATCTTCTAAAGCTGTTGAGGTTAATTTGATTTCTTTTTTGGAAGGAGTAATCAATACTAACGAAAAGTCTTTTATATCCGAAAACCATTTGGCAGTTTTGGTAATGTCTTTGTCTGAAAATTCACCGAAATAAATATCGATTTTTTGTGCTTTTCCTTTAGTTCCAATTGCTTTAGTTTCAATCCAAAGTGCGTGTGCGAATGTTGAAGCACTGAATAATAGTGTTAGTATTACGAATAATACTTTTTGTAATGAGTTTGATTTCATGGCTTTTAATTTATTTGATATAATTGTTCTTTATAAAAAAACAAACAATTATTCCGTATTTATTTACTTGTTAATTTGTTTGCTGTATTAAAAATAAAACTCCGCACCGAAATGGGGAGTTTGAATTTAGTTGATCGTAATTAAAATAATTTAGAACTTATAACTTACAGTTAGTCTTGCATTTGTTCCAGCTTCTGCTTGCCAGTAGTACATGTCAGTATAGCTGTAATATCCACCTGAATACAGGTATTTGTTAAGTATATTATTAACAATAAGATTTATGTATACTTTCTTGATTTGATAAGAAACTCCACCATCTAAACGGAAATAATCAGGTAGCGAAGTCGTGTTATCAGGTGAAATGTACCAAGGAGCTCTGTCTACTTGATATTGATATCCTAATGAAAGACCCAATCCGTTCAGTAATCCGTTATCTATTTTATAATTTAGCCAAGTGTTTTGAATATGTTTACTACTTCCCGGAATTTGATTTCCGACCATATTTGGGTCAGTATCTTTGGTGATTTTTCCTTCTGTGAAAGCATAATTTACAACAACATCTAAGTTTTTAAAGATTTCTCCTCTAATGTCAACTTCAAAACCTTTTACTTTTTGTTGACCGTCTTCTTTGCTAAATTGTTTAGCAGGTGTAGAATGCTCAGCATCTAATGTAAGGACATTGTCTGTTGTAATTTGGTAGGCAGCAAGTGTTGAATTCCATTTTCCGTTTAGCCAGTCTCTTTTGAAACCTAATTCTAAATTTGTTCCGGTTTGAGGATTAAAACTTTTCCCTTGCCAATCGCTTCCGTAATTTTCTGTAAAAGACTCATCTCTTACAAAATAGGCTGATGTGTTTTTGTCAATAGAATAACTCAATCCAATTCGAGGCGTGAATTTTTCGTTTTTTGAACCACCAGAATATACATCACCAGCTTTTAGAACAGTATATCTTCCTGCCAATGTTAAACGAAGGTCATTATCTAAGAACCCTAACTCATCCTGCGCATAAAAACCTTTATAGTTATTATAATATTTTACGCCTCTGTCTTTGATGTCTTTGCTTCTGTCAAATTTTGGTGATTCTGCGATACCATGTACTGGATTATAAATGTCTAAATCAGGTAAAGTAAAAGATTGTGACCAATCATGATAGTAGGTTTTATCACTCAGATCTAATCCAGACAATATTTTATGTGAAACAGATCCAGTTTGAGCCTGACCATTTACATAAGCTTGTCCAACATATATTTTTCCTAAAATATCCCAGTTTCCACCAGCTCTTTTAAGGATTGCATCATTTGTATCATCAAAACCACCTGGCCATAATGACATTCCTTCTTGTTCGTAATTTAAGTAGGAACCTTGGGCCGTAATTTTCCATTTGTCATTAAAATTATGTTCGAAAATACCCAAAAGACTTCTTTCCAGCATTTGTGTAGGATCTAATTCTTTTTCTGATGTAGTAAAGCTTCTTGGTAATTCTTCGTAACCATTTTTGGCATAAACATAGTTACTACCAATAGCATTTACTTTTGAAAATTGTTGTGTATATTCTAATGTTGCTGAAGTTTTATCAGAAAATAAATATTTTAAAACAGGTGCAAAAGTATAACGATCATTAAAGTCAAAATCACGATAACTGTCTTTCTTTTCTCCCATTGCATTGAAACGATACAAAAGTTTTCCGTCTTTAGTTAATTTTCCATCTAAATCCAATGTACCTCTGTACATGCCATAACTACCTAAAGATAAACTTGCCTCACCTTTGTTTCTTCCGCTTGGTTTTTTAGTTACCACATTATAAAAACCACTTGGATTTCCGTTTGATAACATAAATCCTGCAGGACCTTTTACAAATTCAATACGTTCTACCATACTCATATCTTCCGTCAACGGGCCCCAAGTTGTACTTACGTTCATACCATTTCTAAAAGCAGCAACTTGACTACCTCTCATAGTAATGTTAGCATAATTATCCCAATGCTCTACCCTTGTAGCACCACTAACGTTGCGGGTTACACCTTCAAGCATATTATTAATTTGTTGATCTTGAATAAGTTTTCCAGTTACAATTTGTATGTTTTGTGGAATCTCTATAATAGGAGATTGTAAGCGAAGTGAAGAAGAAACACGGTTGGTTTTAAAAGCACTTTTATTACTCAAAACGACTACTTGGTTCAATTGATTATTGGAGAGTGACAAATTGATGTCAACAGTTGCAGTTTCACCAGCCACTATGGTTACTTTTTGTTGAACATCACTATTACCAACCAATGTAAGTATTAAAGTATAGTTGCCAGCAGGTAGGTTTTTGATAGTATAAAAACCATTATTATCAGCGATGGTTGTTCTGTTTAATTCTTTAACGGTAACCGAAACTCCTTCTGCGGGTTTGTTATCACTAGTTTGAACGGTTCCTTTTAGGCTTCCTTTAGTTTGTGCAAAAGTGGTAGCTGTGAAAAGAATTAAGAGAAATAAGAATAATTTAAATTTGGATAATTGTTGATTCAAATATTTCATAGGTAAAGTGTAAATTTTTTTAATTTTACTGTTATTATTTAGAACAAATAAGAATAGTGCAAATGTAAAAATTTAACTTTATTTTACGGTATTTATTTAGATTAATTACAAATAAAATAATTAAGTCAATGATTTAGGGCATTTTAGAGCATAAAAAAACTTGCTGTTTTTAGGCAAGGTAAAATTTTTATAAGACAAAGATTGTTATTTAGCTATTGAGTCTTTTTTCATCCCGAATTTTTCGGAGCTTGGTTTCCCTAATTGTACTCCAGATATCGATGCGACAAGGCTATCTTTGGTAATTCGGGTATAGCTTATTTTTTGTGGATAATCGTGTTTTGGATTTTCAAAAACCAATTGTTTTTCGGTTTTTGTTGTGAGTTTAAAGGCGACTGCTTTATTTTCGTTTTGACCTTTTACAGTAGCATTATAAAAAAGTTCTTCTCCTTTTTGCTGTAATGTTATGGATTCAAAATGTAAAGTATCCTTTCCTTTGACGAAAAAGGATTCTCCTTTGAAAGTACTATCGTTAAGCTGTTTCCAACTCTCGGAAAGATCACCATCAGCGGTTTTGGTTTCCCATTTTCCAAGTAACCAGTTGGCTGATTTTATTTGATCTTTCTCGGTTGCTTCAGTGTTTTTACATGAAACAATAGCTAACAAAAGCAGTATAAAGGTTGTTTTTTGAAACATAGGAGTGGTTATTTGATATTGTTTGAAATGCTAAATTATGAAAAAATCATTTAAAAATTATGTATATTAATTGTCATGGAAAGATAACCGCAAAGTGCGCAAAGAATTATGGAAAGTTTACAAAGCTTTGCGTGCCTTGCGCTTCCTTAGTGGACTTTGCGGTTAAATTTTAAGATGTAGATTCTTTGTTGAAATTTGTGGCTAAAAAACTAGATACTTTCATTTAATATAGAATGAACCAGTTCCTTAGTTGGTTTTTGATCTTTCAGTTTTTCTCTAACGACATCAAAAGTGACTTTAAAATCACAACCCAATTTATAGTCGCCACAACCGTAAGCTGTTTTTCCTTTTAGCACCGTTCCTTTTTTGCATTTCGGACAGGTCAATGAATCGGATGTTGTTTTCTCCGTTTTCTCAACGGTTTTCTTTGGTTCTAATATGAGTTTAAAATTTTCATCAAAACGGAGCAAGCCTTCTACAGTACCCTCATCGGTTTTGAAGTCCTTTAGATTTACAGTAGATCCTTTTTGAAGTAATCGCAAGTATTGATTCTCTGATATTTTTTTCTCCGCAAAAGTATAGGGCAATAGAAAATCGCAGCCTGATTTATATTCACTGCATCCGTAAGCCGATTTCCCTTTTATTAAGTTTCCTTTTTTACATTTCGGGCAAACTTCTGCCAAAATTCCTGCTGCTTTCTTTTTCTCAACCGTAGCCTCTTGTTTTTGAATGCTTCCCTCATGCGAAATATTAGCACGTCTGGTTTCGCTTCGTACTTCATATACTAAAGCTTCAACCATCTGTTTCATGTTTTTGATAAATGATCCAGCGGTAAATGTTCCTTTTTCAATGTCCTTCAACTGCTTTTCCCAGGAACCCGTCAATTCGGCCGATTTGATTAATTCATTTTGAATGGTATCAATCAGTTGAATTCCCGTTGGCGTTGGCAAAACCTGTTTTTTGTTTCGAATGATGTATTGGCGTTTGAAAAGAGTTTCTATAATATTAGCTCGGGTTGATGGACGGCCAATACCGTTTTCTTTCATTAATTCACGTAAATCTTCATCATCGACTTGCTTGCCGGCAGTTTCCATGGCACGCAATAAAGTCGCTTCCGTAAACTGATTGGGAGGTTTGGTTTCCTTTTCTAAAAACGAAGGTACGTGCGGTCCTTTTTCGCCAACAACAAAACTTGCTAATATATCGGCTTCTTTTTCTTTGGCATTTGGATCTTCAAAAACAACTCGAAATCCTTTTTTCAAGATTTCTTTTCCGGTGGTTTTAAATAGTACATCGGCTGCTTTTCCGATTACTGTAGTATTAGCAACCAAACAATCATCATAAAAGACAGCAATAAAACGCTTTACAATAATATCATATACTTGTTGCTGATTGTATTGCAAATTAGATTGTACACCTGTTGGAATAATAGCGTGGTGATCGGTTACCTTTTTATCATTAAAAACCTTAGGTGATTTTTTAATCTTTTTTTCTAAAAGAGGCTGCGTCAACTCAGAATAATTAGTCAGCTTTTGTAGAATTCCAGGAACTTTTGGATAAATATCGTTTGGTAAAAATGTGGTATCGACTCTAGGATAAGTGACTACTTTTTGTTCGTATAAAGTCTGGACAATTTTGAGCGTTTCATCTGCTGAAAAGCCAAATTTTTGATTGCAATATACCTGTAAACCTGTTAGGTCAAACAGTTTTGGAGCATACTCATTACCGTTCTTTTTTTCGACAGAAACAATTTCGAATTCACTTTCTTTAACTTTATTAGCCAAAATTTCGCCATCTTCCTTATTCAGAAAACGTCCTTCTTCATAGCTAAAAAGCGTTTCTCTGTATAAAGTCTGTAACTCCCAATAAGGTTGAGGTTTGAAATTCTCAATTTCTTTAAATCGATCCACCACCATTGCTAGGGTTGGGGTTTGTACCCGACCAATAGACAAAACCTGTTTATATCCACCATGTTTTACGGTGTACAAACGGGTAGCGTTCATACCGAGTAACCAGTCGCCAATGGCTCTGGAAAATCCGGCGTAGTATAAATTATCGTAGTTGGCAGATGGTTTTAGGTTTTGAAACCCCTCTTTGATGGCTTCGGTGGTAAGGGAAGAAATCCATAAGCGTTGTACTTCGCCTTTATAATTGGCTTCGTTCATTACCCAACGCTGAATGAGTTCTCCTTCCTGCCCGGCATCCCCGCAGTTGATGACCAATTCTGCTTTGTCAAATAAACCTTTTACAATTCTAAACTGCTTTTGAATACCCGAATTTTGTACCACTTTGGTTTCAAATTTTTCAGGAAGCATAGGCAGATTGTTCAAATCCCAACTTTTCCAATTGGGTTTATAATCGTTAGGTTCTTTTAAGGTACATAAATGCCCAAAGGTATAAGTGACCTGATAGCCATTGCCTTCGAAATACCCATCGTGTTTGGTATTGGCTCCCAAAACGGATGCGATTTCGCGTGCTACACTTGGTTTTTCGGCAATACAGACCTTCATTTTTTCCTTTTGATTTGAGGGCGCAAATTAGGAATTTTGAAATTGGTATTGAAAAGAAATTTGAAGATTGTGGGTTTAGTTGCTAAGCAACTAAGGCTCTAAGATTCTAAGATTTTTAATCTTACAAAAATGTAGAGACACAAAGTTCACAACCGATTCCTTTGCGTCTCTGTGAAGAAAATTATAGTTAGCTTAATGACATTTGCTAGGGTAGCATTCGTTTGCTAATTCGCCGAAACTAACTTTCTGTCCGCAGGTCTGAAATACCAAGACAGAATTATAAAAATGGTCTGAAAAAGAGGTCCGAATATTGCTTTCCCAGCGTCGCCCATAAATAGATGTGATACTAGTGCACCAGTCATTAAAAAAAAGAAACCCGCATAAGCCCATTCTTTTACTAATTTAAAATTTGGAACTAAAATAGCTATTACACCAAGAATTTTCCACACACCAATGATGTACATAAAATATAAAGGATAGCCAACGTGTGTAATTAATTCGTTCATTTCTTTTACATGCAGCACTTGAGATATACCGCTTCCTAACATTCCAAAACTCAATAGGGCAGTAGAAATCCAATAAATTATTTTGTTTGTCTTTGTCATTTGATGTTATTTTAAATTAGTTACTATTTCTTGTAAACGGTTATGTGCCATGTTGATGCCTTGCTTGAATGGCAATTTGAGCATTTGATCTCGAACAGCAACACTTTCAAAAATGGTGTGAATGTTTATTTTGCTTGTGTTGTCAGTTATTTTTTCAAATTGATGAATTTCAAGCTGCACTCCAAAAGAGGCTGTTTCCATTTCAAAGGTTCGTGTGATTTTTTGATTAGGAATAAAATCATGAATTACGCCATTGGCACGAAACACGACATTTCCCTGATACAATGTTTCAAATTGATAGCTGCCATGTTTTTTATTGTCAAATTTTAGCACATTTGTTCCCATCCATTGTGCAACAAGATCTGGTTCTGAATAGGCTTTGAAAAGCAATTCTAATGGTAAATCAAATTCTCTTGTTATTGTTAAATCCTGTTTGCCTTCCTCGGCATTGATTTTTGTTTTTGCCTCCATATTATTTATTCTTTTGATTTGTATTCTTTCATGATTGCTTCTAATTTATTGAATCTATCATCCCACAATTTTCGAAAGGGTTCAATAAAAACATCGACTTCTTTCATTTTTTGGGGATTTATTTGATAATATATTTCTCTTCCGTTTTGTTCTTTTTTTAATAATTCGCATTCGGTAAGTATTTGCAGGTGCTTTGAAACTGTGGGTCTTGCAGTATCAAAGTTTGAAGCTATTGCGCCTGCTGTCATCGATTGAGCAGTAACCAATAACAAAATGGATCTTCTTGTTGGGTCTGCTATGGCTTGGAAAACATCTCTTCGTAAATTCATTGTGTAGTTATTTGACTTCAAATATAAGTGTAGTTATTTAACTACGCAATTTTTTATTTAATTTTTTTTGAAAAAAGAGGTTGTATAATAAGTTGATGTTGATTTAAAAATTGATAGTGATGACTTTGATTGTGGAATTATATTGTTTCCTAAGTGTGTGTGGGCAAATCGGGGGATTTGGCAGAGAAAGGAATACTACGCCATACTAATATTAAGGCTCGCCTATCAATTTTGAAGGTGTTGCCTTTGTTTTTGATAGGCGAGCCTTTAATTTCAATAGGCTCGCCATTAGTTTTATTAGGCATCGCCTATAGTTTTGATAGGCGTGGCTATCTATTTTGAAGGTGTCGCCTTTGGTTTTGATAGGCGAGCCTTTGAATTGTTTAGGCAAGCCATAATTTTAGATAGGCGTGCCTATCGTTTTTGTAGGCGCGCCTATACTTTAAGTAGGCGACCTTTAGTTTTTGTAGGAGCTCCTATGATTTTAGTAGGAGCAGCTATGAATTTGATAGGCGTACTTATGGTTTTAGTAGGAGCTCCTATGATTTTGGTAGGAGTGCCTATTGTTTTTGTAGGAGCTCCTATACTTTTGATAGGAGTACCTATGATTTTAGTAGGAGCTCCTATGCTTTTGATAGGAGAGCCTTTAGTTTTGGCAGGTGCGACTATGGTTTGGATAGGGGGTAAATGTAGTATGGGAAATAGGTAGAACTACAGCAGGAAGTTGAGAGACTTTGAAGAGCAGAGGCACGAGCGGGACGCTCGCGTCAGCAGGGGAGATTATTGATAGTATAAAATTACTCAGCTCTGCGAAGTCTCCCGACTTCGAATTTTTTTAAATGTTGTTGTAAAACGTAAATCTACTAAAAGTCTCCTGACTTTTACCGTGAATATCTTTATAATCTAAAGCATTTTATAACTATCAATACAAATTGTATTTGGCAAAAGAGTTAGGATTTAAAACATCAACAATAGGATTGTCTGCTTTTTCTATTTTTAGTAAACCTGTGTCGTAAACATAATTACTGGCACTGGAATAAATGTATTGTGATGTTTTTTCAACAATTCCTGCGCGTACAGGATTTAGATGAATATAATCTAGTTTGGACCACATAAATTTATTGGTATAGATTTCTTCGGGGTGATTGCCATATTGCCAAAACTGATAGTTTTTGTTTCTGGAATGACTTTCGGTAGCTAATTTAAACCGTTCTAGCATCCATTCTCTTCGACTTTCTGGTTCGGTTTGAATTTTTTCTAAGATTTTGGTAGCTATAAATTTTTTGAAATCACGTATTAAATCAGAAAGATTACCATCACTGGATTGAACGATTAAATGTATGTGATTACTCATTATTACATAACCATAAAGTACCATCGCTTTGTGCTTAATGCAATAATCGAAACACTCAATAACTGTATCTCTATACGTTTTTCTCGTGAAAACATCTATCCAATCGACTACAGTTGCTGTTATAAAATGTGGCAAAGTTTGGTCTCGTATAGTATAGCCTTCTCTAGTTGCTGTTTTGTTTTCATCCATCTTGAAAGTTTATTTGAAATTAGAATATTATAGTTAGTCTAGAATTAAAATATAAATAAAAAACTACAAAATAATGATTTTGTTGTTTTTACGATGATTTTTAAAAAACATGTTGTTATAAAGGCATATGCGTTAAAAGTCGGGAGACTTTTGAGAAGTTTAAGGTTTTCAAGAACTTAAAAAAAAAAGCGAAGTCGGGAGACTTCGTAGAGCACCTACACTTCGCGGAATTTGGGTTTTTAATGCTTCAGTTGTTTTTTTGTATTTGATAATTGTATTTTTTGTGAATTAATAGTTCCAATTTCTTTAAGTAATTCTTTGGAGTTTAATTTTAAATCTGTTTTGTATTTATCCCATTCATTGAAGAAATGATTATATGAAGGATGGTTAAAGACCAAAATATTTTCTTTTATAATTGTGAATTCATTTATTGCTTTCCAAAAACTTTCAAAAAGTAAATTTGCTCCAATTTTACTTTTACCAAAAATTAAAATGGGAATATTAAACTCATTTGTAATTTTTGAGATTTCTTTAGCACAATGAATTTGGATATTATCAAATAGTTCTATACCAATATTTATCCTGATAGACTCTAATTGTTCAGTTTTTACAGTATGTATAAATGTTTTATTAAAAATGATACATTCATTATTGAAATCATCTACCAATTTATTTGACTCGAAGTGTTTTCTTAATTTTTGACCAGAAGCTCCGATAAAAAATCTATTTTCTTTCTTTTCAGTTTTTCCAGGATTATCGCCTACAATGATATATTTTAATTTTTTATAATCGTAAACTTGCTCGTTTAAGCAATATTCCACGTTTAATTTTTTAAGTTCTTCAATAAATTTTGTAATCATTTGCTTTTTTTTGGTAAAATATCAACCAACTTATGGTTATACGAAACTTAGTCTCGTAAATCTACCGATCATCTAAGTGCAGATAGGAAGGTTTTCAAATATATAAATTAACATTGAAAAACGGATAAAAATAGTTTCAAAGATAATTACTTCAAAATCCATTAATTTTGAAAACTGTAAATCTTTTTGAAAACAAAAGCCCTAGCCCTGATAGAAGCAATATCCTTTTTCTTGCTTCTTTAGCAAGGAAAAGATACAAGCGAATAGCAGGAAATAGCTCCTGAAAAATCATATAATTCGACTAATGATTCTTTAGAAAAAGACCCTAAAAAACTCAAAAAGTTAATGATAGAATTTTCAACAAAAATTTTGTAATTTTGCAGTCCAATAAAAAGGAAGATAAAGATGTTAGATAGACTTCAAATAGTAAAACAACGTTTCGATGAGATTTCGGATTTGATTATTCAGCCGGATGTGATCTCGGATCAGAAACGTTATGTGCAATTGAATCAAGAGTATAAAAATTTAAAAGCTTTGGCTGAAAAGCGTGATGAATACGTGCTTTTGATGGCAAATATCGAAGAAGCCAACGAAATTATTGCTGACGGTAGTGATGCCGATATGACGGAGATGGCCAAAATGCAATTAGACGAAGCCAAAGAAAGATTGCCGGAATTAGAGGATGAAATTAAATTCATGCTAATTCCAAAAGATCCTGAAGATGCGAAAAACGTAATGGTGGAGATTCGTGCCGGAACGGGTGGGGATGAAGCGAGTATTTTTGCAGGTGATTTATTCAGAATGTATACTAAATACTGTGAAGGACAAGGTTGGAGAACTTCGGTTGTCGATATGAACGAAGGGACTTCGGGTGGTTTCAAAGAGGTGATTTTTGAAGTTTCGGGAGAGGATGTTTACGGAACTTTGAAGTTTGAAGCGGGTGTTCACCGTGTGCAACGTGTACCGCAAACGGAAACTCAGGGACGTGTACACACCTCGGCAGCGACGGTTATGGTGCTTCCGGAAGCAGAGGAATTTGACGTTCAAATTGATATGAATGATGTTCGTGTGGATTTCTTCTGTTCGTCAGGACCTGGTGGACAATCGGTAAATACTACGAAATCGGCAGTACGTTTAACGCACATTCCGACAGGATTGGTGGCGCAATGTCAGGATCAGAAATCACAGCATAAAAATAAAGACAAAGCTTTGGGCGTTTTGCGTTCTCGTTTATATGAGCAGGAATTGGCCAAAAAACAAGCTGAAGATGCTACTAAACGTACATCACAAGTAAGTTCTGGTGACCGTTCGGCAAAGATTCGTACGTATAATTATGCTCAAGGGCGTGTGACGGATCACCGTGTTGGTTTGACTTTATACGATCTAGGAAATATCATGAATGGTGATATTCAGAAGATTGTGGACGAGTTAGCATTAGTGAATAATATGGAGAAATTAAAAGAAGCCAGCGAAGTTTTCTAAATAAAAAATACCCAAAAAGTAGTAGCACTTAATTAAAGATTAGTCTTTGTTAAGTGCTTTTTTTTGTTAATTTTGTCTTAAAATTAACAAATGACTATTAGTGTAGTCTAAAATCAAATTTATGAGTAAAAAAATACTTTTTTTAATTGTTCTGTTTTCAATTGTGAAAATTAATGCCCAATCGTACATGGGGTATATTCCAGATAATTATGCTGGAGTTCAAGGGGTACTTTTTAACCCTGCGTCTATTGTTGATTCTCGTTTCAAAGCGGATATCAATTTGTTTTCAACCAGTAGTTCATTAAACAATGATTACTATGGTGTTAATTTGTTTAAACTGCCAAGTAGTTCTTTTGATTCTGATAAAGATGCTGTTAGAACTCCTACTCAAAATAACGGTGGAATTATGTATTCTGATATTATGGGGCCTTCATTCATGTTTAATATAGCTCCAAAACATGCTATTGCAATTTACACAAGAGCAAGAGCAGTATTAAATGGAAATGAAATAAACGGTGAATTATTTGATAGATTTAAAGATGGATTTGATGATGTGGAAAGTTTTACGAATCTTAAGGTTGGAAGTCCAAATGTAGTAGGGCATACTTGGGGTGAAATTGGAGCTTCTTATGCTGCTGTTTTATGGCAAAGTAAACAACATTTCTTAAAAGGAGGTTTTACAGCTAAATATTTAGTGGGTGGAATTAATTCTTATGTAGACGGAAATGGTATTACAGCTAATTTTAATCAAACTGGTGATCTTGTATCAAGTAAGTTGACAACAACAGGAACTGTTACTGTAGCGAGTAGTCAGGATGTTATTACTGGTGATGATGACTTTAAATTTGATTCTGATTCAAAAGGATTTGGTGCTGATTTTGGTTTAGTATACGAGTGGAGACCTGATTATGATTCGTATGATGTGAATAAAGCTAAAGCTGCCGATAATAATTTTAGAGACTTAAATAAGTACAAAATACGTTTTGGTGCATCTGTTACTGATATTGGTTCTATCACGTACAAAAACATGAAGAAAGATCTATATAACATAAACGGTGAAGCTACTGCACAAGATCTTGAAGATTTTGATAACCTTGAAGATTTTTTAACTGAACATTATGGAACTCCTAAAACAACATACAGCGAATACAAATCAAAATTGCCTACAATGTTGCACGTGGATGTTGATTGGAATATCTATAAGAAATTTTATTTAAATGCAACTGGGAATCTAAGTTTAGTAGATAATAATGCTCGTAATACTACTTATTCTCAAAACACATGGATGTTGACTCCTCGTTACGAAACAAGATGGTTTACTTTTTCATTACCTATAAACTACATGGAATTCAATGGTATGCAAGTAGGTACTGGATTGCGTTTTGGTCCAGTATTTGTTGGTTCAAGTTCTTTGATTACTAATATGCTTTCTAAAGAATCTAAAGCTGCGGATGTATATTTTGGATTTAAAATTCCAGTATATGAAAAGAAATTTAAAGATACTGATGGAGATGAAGTTATAGATAAAGATGATGCTTGTCCTAAAGTTGTAGGTCCAATTGAAAATAAAGGTTGTCCTTGGCCTGATGCTGATGCTGATACTGTTGCTGATAAAGATGATGTTTGTCCTAAAGTTGCTGGTCCAGTTGAAAATAAAGGATGTCCTTGGGGAGATGCTGATAGTGATACTCTTTTAGACAACGTGGATGCATGTCCTTCTGTTGCTGGTCCAGTTGAAAACAAAGGTTGCCCTTGGCCTGATACTGATGGAGATACAGTTTTAGATAAAGATGACAAATGTCCTAACGAAAAAGGATTAGTTGAAAATGGTGGTTGTCCTATTTATGATGCAGATAAAGATGGTATTACAGATAAAGAGGATGCTTGTCCTACTGTTGCTGGACCTGCAAGTAACAAAGGTTGTCCAGAAGTAACTGCTGCAGTATTAAAAGAACTTAAAGTTCAAGCAAGAGCGGTATTCTTTGTAACTGGAAAAGCTGTTCTACAAAGTGCTGATAAAGGTCAAACTGATGGAAGATTAGATGCTATTAAAGATATTATTAAAAATTATCCTAATGCAAAATTCTCTATTGAAGGTCATACTGATAGCGTAGGAAATGCTAAAGCAAACCAAAAACTTTCTGAAGCAAGAGCAAAAGTGGTTATGGATGCATTGATTGCTAAAGGTGTTAAACCTGAAAACTTAACGTATAAAGGTTTTGGATCATCTAAACCAGTAGCTAGTAATAAAACAGCTGCAGGAAGAG
The DNA here is from genome assembly GCF_052683105.1 of Flavobacterium sp. WC2509. NCBI lineage: Bacteria > Pseudomonadati > Bacteroidota > Flavobacteriia > Flavobacteriales > Flavobacteriaceae > Flavobacterium > Flavobacterium sp. WC2509. The sequence goes on from NZ_JBQZFG010000001.1 coordinate 3,378,091, forward strand.
CTCAAAACAGAAGAACCGAAGTAATACACGTAGGAACTGTATACGAAGGAAAATTATAATTAGTTTTTCTATTATTATAAAAAAAGAAATGAGGTCTGCAAAGACCTCATTTCTTTTTTACATTCCTTCAAAAAGAATGTGAATAGCTTTTTCAGTTTGTAACAGATGAAAGCTTATTTTTTTGCTTCAGCATTTTCTTCTGATTTTGCTCCCATTCTATTAAGGGTGTACATTGGTGCAAATTTAAGTTTTAGTAACGCAATTTTGTTATTATCGTGACTAGTTAAACCTTCTTTTTCAACTGTGTTTTTTCTAGAGTCTAAAGCTTCATATACAAGTTTGATTTCGTCCCAATCTTCACGAGAATAAGAGTCTTTGTTTTTTTGTACCGTAGTCACAAAGTTATCATACACACTCAATATATTGTCTTTATTTACCCAATTGAATTTCATGTCATCATTAACATAACTTGGACCAAATAATGTTGTATACATCACCGATTTAGAACTACTTGCTTCCATTTTTTCTTTTTCAGCTAAAATGTTAGTTTTAAATTCCTCATATTGGATTGTAGACTTGTCTAAATTATCTTGAATTTTTGCTTTATCAGTTGCGTTTGCTAATGAAATTTCGGCATCTGCTTTTAGTTTGGTATAATCACTTTCAATTGTTTGCCAATTTTCAACAGCTTTTTCTTGCGTAATTTTGCTCACGGAATCTACATAATTAGTGTAAACATCTAATGCTTTTTGTGCGGTTTCCTGTTTTTCATCTTTACAAGATGCGAATGCAATTGCTGTTGCGATTAGTACGAATGTTATTTTTAAATTTTTCATTTTTTTAAATTTTTTAGTGATTAAAATATTTTGACTTATGCTTTTGCAGTAGGGAATTGTTTTAGTTCTCCTAGTTCTTTATTCATTTTTTTGATATTCTCGATATTAAACTTATCCATTTCTTTGTCAACAAGTTCTTCGCTTTTGTTTAGTATTGAATGATACTTTTCAGATAAGGTATTGGTGATGTTTTCTAATTTGCTTTTTAAACCATCAGTTGCAGCCGCACTATTTTGAATAATTTTTTTTCTTGTGTTTGAACCTTTATCAGGCGCTAATAATATGCCTAATGCTGCACCAATTGCAACTCCTCCTAAAATTCCGATTATTGTTTTGTCTGTTCTCATTTTTTTCTTTTTAAGTTATTTTAAATTCTTTTTCCGTTTATTAGTCTTAGTAAAACTGCAATTATTGCAATTACCAATAAAATATGAATTATTGATCCAGCGCTGTAAACGAAAAAACCTAAAGCCCAAGATATCACTAGAATGACCGCTATTAAATACAATAAATTTGACATGATTTCTATTTTTTATGATTAGTATTAATTTATTCTGAATGTGGCATAAATGCTTAAATTGCTGTTTTTTCCTTCGGATGTAGTATAGGTAGTTCCTGCAATTTCTTTTTCTTTTCCTATTTTTGATAGACCATAATTATAACGAGCTCCAAATCCGACAGAATTAAATTCTAATCCGATTCCGCCTGAAAGTCCAGCATCAAATTTGTTGAAATCGTCATTATTGTAATTGTCTTCAAAATTAAAAGAGCCTCCTTCAGAATTATTTTTTACTTGGGCATCAACTAAATATGCGACATAAGGACCAGCATGAATATTTAAATTTTCAGTTAGATTAAATTTTACTAAAACAGGAACTTCAATATAATTCAATTTAAATTTTGCTTCTCCTGTTGCAAAGGCATTATCGTACTTTAATTCGGCTCCTTTTTGACTGTATAAAATTTCTGGCTGAATGGCAATTAAATCCGTAATTGGAAATGAAGCATAAATACCGGCATTAAAACTGGTCAATACATTATTGTCGTCAACCTCTTCATTATATATGTTAGAGAAATTTACACCGCCCTTTACGCCAAATTGTATTGTAGATGAATCTGTTTGTGCATGAATGGTATTTGATAGTCCGATTAAGGCTATTGCGGATAGTAATTTCATTCTGTTTTTCATAGGTTAGGTATCGATGTTTATATTACAAAGATGCAACTGAAGCAGAATCATTGTGTTATATCATACTTTTGATGTTTTATATAATTACCATTTTACTTATAGAAATATTTTTTAAAGCAAAAAAAAACTTCCCTTATTAGAGAAGTAATTGTTTTTTTAATAGAAATGGATAGGTTATTTTATCAATTGGTTTTCTTTGATGGCTTTAAGTTCTTTGTCGGCCTGTTGAACAGTTTGTTGATCGGAAATAACTTCTACTGTATTAACCAAATCAGCAAATTTTGATGGGACAATATCGCTTGAAAACTGTATAGCATAACTTTTTGCAAACTCAGCTCCAAAATAAAGTATAACCGATGAATAATAAACCCAAATCATCAAGACGACAAATGAACCAGCTGTCCCATAAACATTTTGAATATTAGAGTTAGAAATATAAAATGAGATTAAAAATTTACCTATCATAAATAATATAGCTGTTGTGAATGAGGCCAATCGAACTTGCCTCCATTTTATTTCTGCATCTGGGAGAATGGTGAAAATTGCTCCAAATAACAAAGAGATAATTATAAAAGTCATTAAGCTATTACATACATATATTACATAAAATAATGAGTCTGAAAACCGAGAAAAAAACTGGCTGCTCAATGTATCCATTATAGTTGAAACGCCTAATGAAACTAATAATATAAAACCAAAACTTCCTATTACGCCAAAGGATAACAAACGTGCTTTGATGTAAAGCCAAAACCCTGATTGTTTTTTGGGTTTGATTCCCCAAATGGTATTGATTGAATCTTGAATTTCTGCAAAGACTGATGTTGCACCAATCAATAAGGTGATTACACCTATTATTCCAGCTAAATGCCCATTATTTGATATGGCTAAATTCTCAATTATAGTCTGAATTTGCGCAGCACTTGATGGCCCAACAAAACTTTTGATTTGGCTGTAAATAGCTCCCTCAGTTGCTTCTTTTCCCCAAAAGAAATCGGATAAAAATAAAATAACTAAAAGCAAAGGTCCCATTGAAAACATTGTTGTATAAGACAACGCAGCACTCATTTTCATTACTTTATGTTCAGAAAAACAGTTGGCAGCATTTTTTATAACCTTAAATAATGAAATAATATATTGTTTGTAATAGTTCATTTTAAATAAGTTAAAGTGTTTAATACATTATTATTGTTTTCTAATATTTTTCTTGATTTTATGGCAAGTATTTTGAAATCCGTATTTTGGCTGTTTTTTTCGATGCTGTCAAATAATGAAATTTGGGTTTCTATTTGATTTTTTAATTTTTTTAAAAGATAAAGAGTAGCCTTTTTACCTTTTATAGAATCTGGATTTATATTTATCTGATAAACAATTTTTGGGATAATTATTAATTTCTGTTTTGTCAATTTTTTTAGTTCAGAATCAATGTCTTGGTGATTTTTTTTGATCTTCAAAAGGAGCTGAAGTGTCTTTACATCTTTGGTTAAATCAAATGTAATATCCGAAAGTTTAATATTTTTTTGATTGTATTCATTCAGGCAGTCAATTAAATTAAAATCAATTGTAGGCTCTTCTTTGGTAGATTCTAAAATAGAATTGTTGTTTTCTTTTTCTTGATTAGTGCAAGATTGTATACCAAAGATTGCAAATAAACAACAAAGAATGGGTTGATAGATAATCAGCTTTTTCATGACCTTTGTTTTGATACAAAGTTCACGATATATTAACGAATGGAATTGTATTATTTCTTTTTAGTATTATAATATTACCATCTAAAAAGAATATGAGTTTAAGCAATACGGACAGGGAAGTAGATAGTGAATGTTGCTCCTTCATTAACTTTACTGTTAGCAAAAATATAGCCTTTGTGGTTTTCTACAATTTTTTCGCAAATAGCGAGTCCTACACCAGTTCCATGATATTCAGTTTTACCATGAAGACGGTTGAAAAGTAAAAATATTTTTTTGGATTGCTCTTGTTCAAAACCAATTCCGTTGTCTGAGCAGGTTATTTTATAGTATTCTTTTGTGCTTTTATCATTCAAAATACTTTGTGTTTTTGCCAAAACTTTGCTGCAACTGATATCAATTATTGGACTAACATCTTCCTTTGAATATTTTAGTGAATTGCTCAATAAGTTTGAAAAAAGCTGTTGAATTTGAAAAGGAATTCCATTGATTGTAGGCAATTCAGTATAGTTGATAATGGCTTTTTTGTCTTCAATAGTTTGAGATAATTCTATTAAACTGTCTTTTAGAACTTCGTTCAAATTAGTTTTTACAAGATTTTTTTCAGATCTGTTGGCTTTAGAATATTGCAATAGATCATTAATTAACACCCGCATTCTATTAGAGGCTGTTTCTATTCTGGATAAATATTCTTTACCAATATCTGTTAGGTTATCTTTTTCTTTATCATTAATTCGGGAAATAAAAGTTTGAATTTTTCGTAAAGGCTCTTGTAAATCGTGACTGGCTACCTGATTAAATTCATTCAATTCTTTGACATGTTTCTCTAATTCTGAGTTTCGTTGTTTTAATTGTAAACTTTTATTGTAATCCTCTGTAACATCTTGAGTAGTTCCAATTATACTTTGTGTGCCTTCTAGATCAGTAAATGATTTAGCAATAGTTCTAAATCGCTTGGTTTTGCCTTCTTTAGTAATAATTCTATAATTTATACTTGGAATTTCTAAACCAACGAATGCTTTTTTATAAGCTATATCTACAATTTCTTTATCCTCTGGATGAACAAGGTCTAATAAGTTTTCGATATTTGGATCAAATGTTTGAGGTTCAAAACCCAATAATCTAAAGCTATTATCCGAATAAGTGAATTTTAAGGTTTTAAGATTTAGAACCCAACTTCCATATTTTCCAAGAATCTCTGCTTGTTTACTTGATTCATCGAAAATCTTTAGTTGATTGTTTATCTTTATTAAATCTTCATAATTACTCTTTAATAATTGATTTTTATTATGTTCATCAGTAATATCTCCGGTTACGCCTAAAATGGTTTTATTACCCCAATTATCAGTAAACAGTTTTCTAACAGATCTTACTATACGAATGTTTTTATCTGGTCTGATAATTCTAAAGAAAACATGTGGAAGATCTTCATCTTTAATAATTTTTTGAAAAATAGTATTTACAATTTCGACATCTTCCGGATGTATAAATTTCATGAAATTTTCCTGATTTGCATCAAAAGATTGAGGTTCTGTTCCCAAAATTCTATATAAGTTATCAGAATAAATTATTTCGTCAGTATCCAAATTTAAGTCCCAAGTACCAAATTCAGAGAGAATTTCAGCCTGGGAACTTAAAAAATTAAATTTGCTTAATTTGGTATTTGCATTTTGAAGTTTCTCTAAATCTCTTGTGGTTTTAAAATAAGTAAAAGTTAAAAGCAAAAGAGTTATAAATAAAATGCTTAAGGTAAAGATTGGTGTAAGATATATTTGCTTGTCGTATATTGAATTTTGAAGTCTTAAATTATACTTTTCATTATGAACCATTTCGTCTAATTTGATTCTAATGTCAGCCAAAAGGGTGTTACTTTCTCTAAAATTTTTTTTGAAATCGTAATTTTTAGAGAGGTCTGAGTTTTCATTTAGATTCGAATAATTTGCTATATATTCATACCTTTTATTAATTGTTTTATATAATGATATTAAATTTTCTTGTTGATTGATATTGTTTTTGCTCAGCTTTTTAAGGGTAGAAAAAGTGTTGTTTATGTTTTTTATATCGTTTTTATATAATATTAAATAAAAATTATCTTTAGAAATAATATAACCTCTCATATCATTTTCAGAATCTTTAATATAGGAAAATAGATGCTCTAATTCTAAATTTACTTCATACGTGTGCATGAGTAATTTTGTAGATTTAGAGATGTTATTGATATGTTTTACGGTAAGTAGACTAATAACAAATACAATAAGTAAACTTATTATAAATATAATTTTATGATAAACTGAAGATTTATTTTTATTGGTTTTCATAAAATTTTAATAACATTACATTCTGAGTAAAAAATTGTCTTTATTTAATCCATTAGTATGATATTGCCAATTAATAGTGACAACATCCGACAATATTTTTTTTAAATTATTAAAATTGCTAGGCTTTTTAATGTAAATATTTGCACCCAAAACAAATGTATCTTCTACATCTTGATCTGAAGATGAGGTAGAATATATTGCAACAACAATATCTTTAAATCTATCATTTAATTTAATTTCTTTCAAACACTCTATTCCGTTTAAAATTGGCATATTTAAATCCAGAAAAAGAATATTAGGTAATATTGTATCTGGAAGATTTAAGTAGTTTAACAATTCTCTGCCATTATTTACAGTATTGACAATTGTATTAATTTTTATTTCTTCAAAGGCATCAGTAAAAAATAATCTGTCATCTTCATCATCGTCTGCTAGGGTAATAAGTATCGAATCGTGTTGCATGTTTCTTGGTTTTTATTGTTTAGAGCTAATTTCTCTTCGTCTTTTTATTATTCTTTGAAATGCTGAAGGCGTTATACCAGTAGTGTTTTTGAACTGTGTGCTTAAATGAGCAACACTAGAATAATTTAGCTTAAAGGCTATTTCTGTTAATGATAACTGACTGTTTATGATTAATTGTTTTGTATGTTCAATTTTTTGTAGAATAATGAAGTTTTCAATAGACGTATAGGTTACTTCCGAAAAAAGATTAGATAAATAACCGTAGGAATGACCTAGTTTTTCAGATAAATATACAGAACTTTTTACGTTTATATCGGTATCTTCATTAAAAACCATATCAACTATTGCATCCTTAATTTTTTGAATCAAAATGGTTTTTTGATTTTCAACAATTTCAATTCCATAATTATTTAAGGAATGGCTGAATAAATCCAGTTTTTCGGCTGGTATTTTTTCTAAAAATTCAACTTCTCCAAAACCTAAAACTCTATGTTTTATTTGGAATTCCTCTAGTTTTTCTTCGAGAATTTTATTGCAAATTTTATTAAAATCAAATCGTATAAATATTTTCATGATTTATTTTATTTGGCTATTAAAGTTGTTAAAAATAGCACTTGTTAATTTGAATAATACTTTCATTCTTAATCGTAAATTTATTGATAATATTGCAGAATTAGCTAATAATTAAAATAAAAGTACTGTTTCGGAACTATGTTTTTAGTTTTTAAACTATTTTTTTGATTAAAATATAATCTAGTTTCAGATCGATGCATAATATAGGATGGATTAAAATCCTGATAGACATTTATTAGGAAAAACTGCCTATACTATTTTGTAATTTCTCAATCAAAAAATAATTTAGGCAGTTCAATTTTTAAAATTTGAAACTTAATTACAAATCAGCAATCCATTTTGTAATTTCATCTTTACTTTTACCAATTCTTTTTTGGATTTTGCCGTACATTTCGTCCTCTTTCCCTTCTTCATACAACAAATCGTCATCCGTCAGGTCGGCATATTTCTGTTTCAATTTCCCTTTAATTTCGTTCCAGTTTCCTTTAATTTCTGTAGTGTTCATGATCGTTTATTTTTAGAATTAATATTTTTTTTCTTTTTTTTAAATCATCATTTTGATGTTCTTTACAAATATATTCTCGTTCCTTTTAAAACGGCTTACACAATTTTTTAGGATTGTTGCAAAATTTCAAGTTTTTTAATTTCAAGTTTGTAAATTTGCCGCACAACTAAAATTCACATGACTACACAACAACTTAACGATCAAATCAAAATCAAAAAATCATTTCTATGCGTAGGTTTGGATGTTGATTTGAATAAAATTCCCCAACATTTATTAGAATTAGAAGATCCTATTTTTGAATTTAATAAAGCAATTATTGATGCAACTCATGATTTAACAGTTGCTTATAAACCTAATATTGCTTTTTTTGAAGCCTATGGATTAAAAGGTTGGGCTTCATTGCAAAAGACCATTAATTATATCAACGTAAATTATCCTGAAATTTTTACAATTGCTGATGCTAAAAGAGGCGATATTGGAAATACATCTTTTATGTATGCCAAAGCTTTTTTTGAAGATTTAAATTTTGATAGCGTTACAATCGCTCCTTATATGGGTAAAGATTCTGTTGAACCTTTTCTTGCTTTCGAAAACAAACATGCTATATTGTTGGCTTTAACTTCTAATGAAGGTGCTTTTGATTTTCAAACATTAAAAGTTGATGGGAAAGAAGTTTACAAACATGTATTGGAAACATCCAAAACTTGGAAGAATTCTGAAAATCTAATGTATGTTGTAGGTGCTACTAAAGCTGAATATTTTACCGAAATCCGTAAAATTGTTCCTGATAGTTTCTTACTTGTACCAGGTGTTGGTGCGCAGGGAGGAAGTCTTTCTGAAGTTTGTAAATACGGAATGAATGATAAAGTAGGATTGTTAATTAACTCTTCTCGTGCTATTATTTACGCTTCAAATGGTGCTGATTTTGCCAAAGTTGCAAGAATAGAAGCTTTGAAGATGCAGGAAGAAATGGAAGAGATTTTAAAAGGTTAAAGAGTTTAAATGTTTAAAGTTGTTTTCTCTTGATTTTTAAACAATTCAAACTTTTAAACAAAATTAAGCAATTTCTAAAATGAAACAATTCATAGACCAACTCGGTATATCCCACACATTTGAAACTTCTCCTCAGCGGATTGTTTCTCTGGTGCCTTCTCAAACCGAATTATTATTTGATTTGGGGCTTGAAGATAAAATAGTTGGAATCACTAAATTTTGTGTGCATCCGTATCATCTTAAATCGACTAAAAAGATTGTAGGCGGAACCAAGAAAGTCAATTATGATAAAATTAGGTCGCTAGAACCAGATATTATTATTTGTAACAAAGAAGAAAATACCAAAGAAATAGTTGAAGAGTTGCGAAAGATTTGCCCCGTTTGGATAACAGATATTTTTACTATAGAAGATAATTTTCAAATGATTTCCGACTTTGGACAACTTTTTAATCGAAGAACCGAAGCCAGAAAATGGAACGATAAGTTAGCTTTTGCTTTGAGCGATTTTAAAGGTTTTATTGCCAATGTTCCAGTTAAAAAAGTGGCTTATTTTATTTGGAAAAACCCCTATATGGTGGCAGGTTCGGGAACTTTTATTGATGAATTGTTACATCTGAATCATTTTCAAAACCAGTATTTTTCAAAAGAGCGATATCCTGAAATTGAACTTGAAAAAATGGATGAGAATGGAAATCTGGATTTGGTTTTGCTTTCTTCGGAACCATTTCCGTTTAAAACTGAAGATGGTTATGAGATTGTAAGAAATTTAAATAATGCCAAAGCTATTTTAGTCGATGGAGAAATGTTTTCTTGGTACGGAAGCCGATTGATGAAAGCTTTGGAGTATTTTAAATTTTTGCATAATAGTATTTGAAAGGTTTAAAGTTTAAAAATCTAACAAATCAAAAGTTTAACAATCTAATAATCTAAAAATCCAGCAATTCAAAAGCCTAAAAAAGAACTATATTTGCCCAACAAAAAAAAGCTAAGTGATTAATTATACAATATATAAGAACGAAAACAGCAATCAATGGGTAACTTTTGTTCATGGTGCTGGAGGAAGTTCCTCTATTTGGTTCAAGCAAATTCGTGATTTTAAAAAAAGCTACAATATTTTGTTGTTGGATTTAAGAGGTCATGGGGAATCTAAAACTACATTGAAAACTGCTTTCAAACAGAAATATACTTTTTCGGCTTTGGCTAATGATATTCTGGAAGTTTTGGATCATCTAAAAATAGAAAAATCACACTTTGTTGGAATTTCATTAGGAACTATACTTATTAGACAGTTAGCTGAAATGTATCCTAATAGAGTGCAAAGTATGATTCTTGGGGGAGCCATTTTAAAAATGAATTTTCGTTCGCAAATTTTAATGCGTTTGGGAAATACTTTTAAATATGTGCTGCCATATTTGGTTTTATACAAGTTTTTTGCTTTTGTGATTATGCCTAAAAAAAGTCACAAACAATCTAGATCGCTTTTTATTAATGAAGCTAAAAAATTGTACCAAAAGGAATTTATCAAATGGTTTAAGCTCACAGCTGAAATTAATCCTGTGCTAAAGTGGTTTAGGCAAGTAGAATTAAATATTCCTACACTTTATATAATGGGAGAAGAAGATTATATGTTTCTGCCATCAGTTCGTAAAGTGGTAGAAAGTCATTATAAATCATCTCAATTATTCGTAATCGAAAATTGTGGTCATGTAGTAAATGTAGAACAGCCTAACGCTTTTAATAAAGCTGTTTTATCTTTTATACATACCGCAAAATAATCAATACATCCCAAAACAAAAAATGCCTGCGTCATATAGATGCAGGCAATTTTATAACTAACCAAAACCAAAATAATAAATAACCAGTTTATTACACTACAAAGATCAGTATAATGTAGATGTTATGCTGTTAAGGAATTGTTATTAGTTATTCTTAAAAAGTTAAGTTTTGAAATTTAATTTAACATATCAAAATTTTCACGGTTTTAAATGTATAACCAATTGATTTTTTCGTGTTTTATTTTTTATCCTGCAAAGCAAAAACTTTCTTTAAAACATCTGAAGTTCTAGCATTGATGTCGGTTCTAATATTTTTTTCTTCCACAGTAATCATTTTAAAAACACCATCTAATGCTTTGTTGGTTACATAATCTGTAAGGTCAGGATTTACTTTGGTTACAAGCGGTATAGTATTGTATTGTTTGATTATTTTTGTCCAAATCACATCGGCTCCAACTTTACCAATTGACTGTTGCACCACGGGATTAAATTTAGCATAAAGCGAAGTTGTAGTAGCTGATTGCAAATAAACCGTTGCAGCATTTTCTTTTCCTAGTAAGATACCTTTGGCATCAGTTATAGTTATGTTTTTGATGGCTGATACAAATATTGGTGTAGCTTCTTTTACTGCGTCTTCGGCAGCTCTATTTAGAGCAAGAATACCTTCATCCGCTAATTTTGACATTCCTATTTTACGTAAAGTTTTGTCTACTTTGGTTAATTCTTCGGGCATTAAAATCTTTACGGCTTCATTTTTATAAAAACCATCGGTCGCAGTTAATTTTGATACTTGTTGAGTAACTCCTTTGTTTAAGGCTTCTTTTAATCCAGCAGTAATATCTATCGTATTGTTGGATTTTGTAACTGCATTTATTTTTTCGGTTGCTTTTGCTAATATGTCTTTGAATTGGGCATTGCTAATCGCTGGTAAAATAAGGAATAGGAGTAGGGCTTTTTTCATTTTGTTTCTATTTTTTTTCAAAAATAAATAAACATAATGTACCATAGGATATCTTTTTTGTGTTTTAGTATAAAATTAATAAATGAAAATATGATTTGTTTTTTTGTTAATTATGTTTTTATTTTGTATATTTATTATATATTTAACAGTTAATAATTTTATATTAAAATTATGTAATTTTTTTATTTTATTTAATGGTGTTATTGTGTTAAAATATTACAACATGTTTAAATCTTAAAAAAGAATAAAATGAAAGTGATTAATCATTGTCTGAGAATAGTAATTGACTTGGTGCTGGATTTAGGTTTGAAAGTTTTTTAAGTAACAGTTCTAACTCATTAGGCAATTTGTTGGGGAATAATATGTATAGAGTCTAAGAAAATAAAAAAGCTTTTTCGTTTTAATGTCTATGATCTAATATTAAAAAAGTATAATTACAAAATCCATTTTATAAATAAAAAATAATAAAACATGAAAAGATTATTAAAATTACCAAGCCTCTTGCGATTTACTTTAGTGTTTTTGATTGTTCTGGTGTTTCAGAGCTGTTCAGAGCAACAGATAAAAGAAGGTACAGATAAAACTCCTAATATTACTGAATATTTAAGAGCAAATCCAGAATATTCTTTGTTTTTAGAAATTCTTGATATTACAGATTACGCTTCATTTATGAATACCTACGGGACATATACTTTATTTCTTCCAACCAATGATGCTGTTAAACAGTATTTAGCTGATTTAGGTGTTAGTTCAGTAAAAGAAGTGCCATTAGAAGATTTGAAAGATATCGTTAAAATACATATTATAGATAAGACAATATCTACAACAGCTTTTACTGATGGTAAAATTACTACGCCTACTCTTTATGGTCAATATTTAATAACTGGAGCAGCGAACATCAATGGTGTTTCAAGTATAACAGTTAATAAAACATCAAATATTGTAGTTTCTAACATTTTAGCTGGAAATGGTATCATTCATGCTATTGATAAAGTGTTGCGAGTTGCTAATAAAACACTAGCAAAGACCATTGAAGCAGATAAAAATCTTTCTTTATTTACCGAAGTTTTAAAAGCTACTGGATGGTATGATAAGTTAGACCTTCCTATTACTTATGATGCTAATAAGGTTGGTAGTTTTTTAACTGTTTTAGCACAAAGTAATGATGTTTTCACTAAAGCAGGTTTTAGTTCTTTACAGGATTTAAAAAACAGATATAGTAAAGGAACTGATCCAATGAATCCAGCGGATAGTTTGAATCTATTTGTTCAATATCATGTGTTGCCTAATTTAAATTATTTAAGTGATATGGCAACAACTCCTACCTTTTTAACTAAGGCACCACTTGAAGTGATTAGTTCTCAGTTAGATAAGCAGTCTATTTTGTTGAATCATGATATTTTTAATGGGGTACAAGAACAAGGTGTTGCAATAATACGAGATCTAAGCAATGTAACTTGTTCTAATGGAGTATTGCATTATGTGGATGGACATTTCACTATTAAAAAACGTGTTGCAGCACCAGTTTATTTTGATATATGTGATCAACCTGAATTCGCTGCGAATGTTGCTAATTACAGAAAAACAGCTGGAGTGACTTTTGGTTTCGGAAATAATGGAGCACTTAGTGGTATAACCTGGGTAGGACAAGGATCAATTAATTGGCAACCATGGCCTGCAGCAGTTAATGGGGATCTTTTTAATATTTTTCGTTTTCGTCTTCAAAATGCTAGTGGTAGTAGTAATGGTAATAATGATATTGAATTAAAGACACCTGTAATTATTAAAGGTCGTTACAAAGTATGGGTTTCTTATCGTCAAAACGCTAAAGCTTCTACAAATACAAAGGTGTTTTTTGATGGTATACAAACCTCTAGAATTATGAATGGGCAGGAATTTCCAAATAATCCAGCTACTGCAGGATCAGGCGTGAATGATAAAGTATTAGAGTCGCAAGGTTACAAACGTTATATTTTTCCACATGTTCAAAGTGACAATCTTAATTCTAGACTTGTAGGTATTGTAGAAGTAACAACAACTGGAAGGCATTTAATTAAGTTCACAACAGACGCTTGTACTGGTTGTAGTGCAGATGCTGGAGACAGATGGGATTTGGTAGAATTTCGTCCTGTAGATATGGATCAAATATGGCCAAAATTTCTAAAAGGTATTAAAACTGGTCTTCCAAGTGGTAATGATCTTAATGGTGATGGTTTAATTCAAAGATCAGAGGCTACTAAAGGGGATAACGGTAATTCTGGTTATTAAAATTTTAAAAGTGACACTAAAATAAAAAGTGACTAATTCAAAGTAAAAACAAATCCCTTTCTTTTTTATAAAAAAGGAAAGGGATTGTTTATAAATTAAATGTCCAATGAGAAATATTTGGCTATATCCTTTGAAATAGTTTTTAGAGATTTATTAAAATAACAAAAACGGTTGTATTAAGAAAATACAACCGTTTTGTTATTATATACCATTGTTTTTCGTTCGGCATGTAATTTTATAGCTCTCGCAAGTACGATTCGTTCTAAGTCGCGCCCTTTCATGATAAAATCTTCTATAGAATGACTGTGGGAAACTCTCGAAATATCTTGTTCAATAATTGGACCTTCGTCTAATTCTTCAGTAACATAGTGACTCGTGGCACCAATGATTTTTACACCACGCTTAAAAGCCGAATGATATGGTTTCGCTCCAGGAAAGGCTGGAAGAAATGAATGGTGAATATTAATGATTTTGTTTTTGTAAAGTTCAATCAGATTTGGGGTAATTATTTGCATATAACGAGCTAAAACGATAAAGTCAATATTGAATTTTTTTAATAATTCAAGTTGTGCTTTTTCCCCCTCTTCTTTGTTGTCTTTTGTAAAAGGAACATGGAAAAATGGAATGTTAAAACGCTCTGCTATTGGTTTTAAATCATCGTGATTACTTATAATTAAAGGGATTTCAAGCGGTAATTCACCAGCGCAATAACGACCCAAAATATCATATAAACAGTGATCATATTTAGAAATAAACAAAGCCATTTTCGGCTTTTGATTTTGAGGATACATTGCCCAAGTCATATCAAAAGGAGTGGCAAGATTGTCTTGAAAGCGACTTTTAATCGACTCAAAATTCCAATTATCATCACTAAAATCACATTCTAATCGCATAAAAAATACATTTTCATCTGCGTCAACATGTTGATCGAGGTATATGATGTTTCCATTAATCGAAGCTATATAATTAGTTACCGAGGCAATAATTGCTTTTTTATCTTCACAATGGATAAGTATAGTTATTCTTTGCATTTGTTTTAAATTTTCTAAAAATAATTAGGAGCTGTTCCCGCTGTACACTACAAGTCCTCATGTATAAAACTGTTTTTCTAAGCTCCAAAACAGCTTCCGTTGGTCGCTTTTTTGGAGCAAGAAAAACTATTTTTATCCATTCCGGGCTTTTCGTTTCCATCGGGGCTAAAGTTCGAAAATACCAATTTTTTATGAAAATAAAGCTTCTTTAATCTTAATAAAAAACAATGTTGTCATATTTTTTATTTTGCATTGTTTTTAATGATTTTTATTTTAAAATTTATGTAAATTGCATCTTTAAATTATCATATTCGCAAAATGGAATTAGTTAAACCTTACATACCCGTAAATAAAGTCCGAATTGTAACTGCTGCATCCCTCTTTGATGGGCATGATGCTGCAATAAATATAATGAGAAGAATTATTCAGTCCACAGGAGTTGAAGTAATTCATCTGGGTCATGACCGAAGTGTAGAAGAAGTAGTCAATACTGCTATTCAAGAAGATGCTAATGCTATTGCCATGACTTCCTATCAAGGTGGGCACAATGAGTATTTTAGATATATGTATGATTTGCTTCAAGAAAAGGGAGCTAGTCATATCAAAATTTTTGGCGGAGGCGGAGGTGTAATCCTCCCATCGGAAATAACCGAATTACAAGACTACGGAATTACCAGAATTTATGCTCCGGATGATGGGCGCGCGATGGGATTACAGGGAATGATCAATGATTTAGTTGAACGTTCTGATTTTCCAATAGGGAATAAACTAACCAATGAGTTGGATTTAATCGAAAATAAAACACCAACTGCTATTGCCCGCTTAATTTCATCTGCAGAGAATTTTCCTGAAATAGCGAAACCTTTCTTTGATGTAATTCACGAAAAAAATAAAACATCAAAGATTCCAGTTCTTGGAATTACAGGAACTGGTGGTGCTGGAAAATCATCATTAGTAGATGAATTGGTACGTCGTTTTTTAATAGATTTTCCAGAAAAAACTATTGGATTAATTTCTGTCGATCCTTCAAAGCGTAAAACGGGAGGAGCATTATTAGGAGATAGAATTCGTATGAATGCGATTAATAATCCTAGAGTTTATATGCGTTCTTTGGCAACACGCCAATCCAATTTGGCATTGTCAAAATATGTAGCCGAAGCTATTGAAGTTTTAAAAGCGGCGAAATACGATATTATAATTTTGGAAACTTCGGGTATCGGGCAATCCGATACGGAAATTATGGATCATTCTGATGTTTCTCTATATGTAATGACACCCGAATTTGGTGCGGCGACTCAATTAGAAAAAATAGATATGCTTGATTTTGCCGATTTAGTAGCTTTGAATAAATTCGATAAACGCGGTGCTTTGGATGCTATTCGTGATGTGAAAAAACAATATCAGCGTAATCATAATCTTTGGGATGTAAATCCTGATGCGATGCCAGTTTATGGAACTATTGCATCTCAATTTAATGATCCAGGGATGAATACTTTGTATAAATCTATCATGGATACAATAGTTGAGAAAACCGATGCGGATTTAAAATCAACTTTTGAAATTACCCGTGAAATGAGCGAGAAAATCTATGTGATTCCGCCTCACAGAACGCGTTACTTATCTGAAATTGCCGAAAATAACAGAAAATACGATACCATTGCTTTGAGTCAGGAGCAAGTGGCTCAAAAATTATATGGAATTTTTAAAACGCTGGAAAGTGTTTCTGGAAAAGTTCCCGTAATCAATAAAGCTGGGATTGATGATAGTTCAGTGCTTCCAAGTGCTTTGGTTGAACATGATGACAATAGAATCTTTCTAAATCTTTTATTGAACGAATTCGATAAAGTAAAAATGGATTTGGATCCTTACAATTGGGAAATGATTTTGAATTGGGATGAAAAAGTCAGCTTATATAAAAATCCAATTTACACTTTTAAAGTTCGTGACAAAGAAATAAAAATGGATACACATACGGAGTCATTATCGCATTCTCAAATTCCAAAAATAGCAATGCCTAAATACAAAGCATGGGGGGATATTTTGCGTTGGTGTTTACAGGAGAATGTTCCAGGAGAATTCCCTTTTACTTCTGGTTTGTATCCGTTTAAGCGTGAAGGAGAAGATCCGTCGCGTATGTTTGCTGGAGAGGGAGGTCCCGAAAGAACAAACAAACGTTTTCATTATGTAAGTACGGGATTACCAGCGAAGAGACTTTCTACTGCTTTTGATAGTGTTACTTTATATGGTAACGATCCTCATATCCGACCAGATATTTATGGAAAAATCGGAAATGCTGGAGTTTCAATATGCTGTTTGGATGATGCTAAAAAATTATATTCAGGTTTTGATTTAGTGCATGCTATGACATCAGTGAGTATGACTATTAACGGACCAGCACCTATGTTGCTTGGATTCTTTATGAATGCAGCTATTGATCAGCAGTGTGAGCATTATATAAAAGAGAATGATCTTGGAGATGAGATTACGGATAAAATCAATAAAATTTACCAACAAAAAGGAGTTGAAAGACCACATTACCAAGGCGATTTGCCGGAAGGGAATAATGGTTTAGGATTGTTTCTGTTAGGAGTGACTGGTGATCAGGTGTTACCTTCGGAAGTATATGATAAGATAAAAGCCAAAACACTTAAAAAAGTTAGAGGAACGGTTCAGGCCGATATTTTAAAGGAAGATCAAGCTCAAAATACTTGTATTTTTTCTACTGAATTTGCATTGCGATTGATGGGGGATGTTCAGGAATATTTTATTGCTAAAAATGTTAGAAATTTTTATTCAGTATCTATTTCGGGTTATCATATTGCTGAGGCTGGGGCCAATCCAATCACGCAGTTGGCTTTCACGCTTTCTAATGGTTTTACTTATGTAGAATATTATTTGAGTCGCGAAATGGATATCAACGATTTTGGACCTAATTTGTCGTTCTTTTTCTCAAATGGTGTCGATCCTGAATATGCAGTAATTGGCCGTGTTGCTAGAAAAATTTGGGCGAAAGCCATGAAAAATAAATACGGAGCCAACGAAAGAGCGCAGATGCTGAAATATCACATTCAAACTTCGGGACGTTCTTTACATGCGCAAGAAATTGATTTCAATGATATTCGTACGACTTTACAAGCTTTATATGCAATTTATGACAACTGTAACTCATTGCATACCAATGCGTATGATGAAGCAATTACAACGCCAACAGAAGAATCGGTTCGTAGGGCAATGGCTATTCAGTTGATTATTAATAAAGAATTAGGATTGGCCAAAAATGAAAACCCAATTCAAGGTTCGTTCATTATTGAAGAATTGACAGACTTGGTTGAAGCAGCTGTTTTACAGGAATTTGATCGTATTACAGATCGAGGAGGAGTACTTGGTGCAATGGAAACAATGTATCAACGCTCTAAAATTCAAGAAGAAAGTCTGTATTATGAAACATTGAAACATACTGGTGAATTTCCGATTGTAGGCGTAAATACATTCTTGAGTTCTAAAGGTTCTCCAACAGTAATTCCAGCAGAAGTAATTCGTGCAACCGAGGAAGAAAAGCAATACCAAATTACGATGTTGGATAATTTGCATCAATGTCATGCCGATTTGGTAAAAGAGCATTTATGCACACTTCAGGAAGCAGCAATCAAAGGTGATAATTTATTTGAACATTTGATGGAAGCAACAAAAGTTTGTTCATTAGGACAAATTACGGAGGCTTTGTTTGAAGTAGGAGGACAGTATAGACGAAATATGTAGTTTTTTAAGTTAGATTTTCATAATTGATTAAAACACATTTAGTAAACTGAACTGTTTATTAAATGTGTTTTTTGTATAAAAAGAAACAGCTTCAATTTGAAGCTGTTTCTTATATTTTTAATTAAGGGCAAAAAGAGTCCTAGTTATTAGCTACATTTTGATTTTTAATTTTTAAATCAGTTTTTTGCACTTCAGCTATTGATTTTTTTGATAGTGTAGAAAATTCTCTTGTAACAACAATTTCATGTGTTATTTTTTTAGAGTTTGTTTCTACTTCCAAAAAATAAGTTCCTTCAGGAAATTCTTCTAAGCTGTATGTCTTTAAAATACCATCTTTTCCAGTTGCTAATTCAGAATAGATAACATTGTTAAATTTATCTGTGATAGTTATCTTAATTTTTTGAATTTGATTTACAGCAAAACTAATTTCTTTGCCATTACCTCTCATTACTTTTAATAAAAAATCACCATTGATTGCATAAGTATTTATTGTTGTCATTGCAACTAATACTACTAGACTAAGTTTTAAGATCGTTTTCATATGTTTTGTTTTTTTAGTTTATTAATTAAATTTCTATTACAAATGTACAAGGGTAATCGATTACATAACGCAACAGGATTTTCTGATTTATATGTTATTTTAACTTTACGAAAACGTTGTATGTTAATTTTTGATAATATAAGACAGTTTTGTGGTAAATTTGAGTAGTATTTTAAAATGGACGTATATGAAAAAAATAAATCCAACACTCGAACTTATTACGCCAACTTTTGGTAGTTCTTTTACTTTTTCAAATTATGTTGAGAAGTCGAATTGTAAATCTGATCTCTGGCATTATCATCCTGAAATCGAACTGGTTTTTGTAAACGGAGGTTCTGGAAAAAGGCAGATTGGAAGTCATGTATCTTACTACTCGGATGGTGATTTGGTACTAATAGGTAGTAATTTGCCTCATTGTGGATTTACAAACGAACAAACGGGTAATAAAAATGAAATTGTTATACAAATGCCTGCTGATTTTTTAGGGAGTGATTTTTTGAATGTTCCGGAACTAAAAAACATTCAACATCTTTTTAAGAAAGCAAAAGGAGGAATTGCTTTTGGTAAAGAAACTATAAAAAGGATTGCACCTGTAATAGAAGAGATGGAAAATCGGTCTAATTTTGATCGATTATTAAGAATGATTAGGATTTTGAATGACCTAGGGGTAAGTGATGAATACACCATTTTGAATGCAGATGGTTTTGCGTTGGAGTTACAAGTGCAGGATAATGATAGGATTAATGTTGTTTTTAACTATGTAAAAGATAACTTTCAAGAACCTATTCAGCTTGATACTGTTTCAAATATGGTGAGTATGACTACACCTTCTTTTTGTAGGTATTTTAAAAAAATAACTAATAAAACATTTACCACTTTTGTAAATGATTATCGCTTGGTTCATGCCTCAAAACTTTTGGCGGAAAACACAAAAAGTATTACTGAAATTAGTTTTGAAAGCGGATTTAATAATTTTAGTCATTTTAATAAATCATTTAAGGCATTTACAGGAAAAAGTGCTTCGCAATATAGACATGAATTAAAATCTCTTATTGAGTAGTATTCATAGAAAGCTATTTTTATGAATTAGAATTTAACTATTTCGATTGAAGTTTAATCAAATAATTATTTTTGGCTTGATTTTTGTAATACATTTATTAAACCTTAAAAATATAAATAAGATGAAAAAAATAATTACACTTTTAGCGATTGTTGGTTTAATGGTATTTTCTAGTTGCGAAGGACCGGAAGGACCTGTAGGGCCTCCAGGGCAAGACGGCTTGATTAGCGAGGTTTTTGAGCTTAGGAATGTGAATTTCTCGCTTGATAATGTTGACGGGTATATAATTTATCAAAAATTAGATCCTGTATTATACGATGGAGATGTTATTTTAATTTATCGTTTAGCGGGGACAATCGATTCTGCGACTCCAATTTGGCAACCAATTCCAAGAACACTATACTTAAGTCAAGGAGAATTAGATTATGATTTTGATTTCAGTAAAAAGGATTTCACTATTTATGCTGGTGGAACCTATAATTTAGCGTTAACGCCAAGTTTTATTAACGGACAGACATTTAGAATTGTTATTGTACCTGGTGATTTGACTGGTAAATCTACTGCTAAAAAAGTAAATCTTTCAGATTATGATGCGGTTATTAAGGCATATAATATTGATGATTCAAAAGTGAAAGTTTTAAATTAATTGATTTTTAAATATTAAAAAAAGCTGCCAAAATCTCTATTTGGCAGCTTTTTTTATTTGTAAAAAATGATAGTTCTGAATTACTTTGTTTTTTGCTTAGTTTTGTTTTCCATTTTTATAGAAACTATAACTCCAATAATCAGTGAAATAGCTATGAAACCAAGAGAGCCCCATTCTGGAATTTCTATGTGATCATGTAATAGCATTTTTAATCCTACAAAGCTCAAAATAGCGATCAAACTGTATTCTAAATGACTGAATTTTTCCAGCATATTGGCCAAGAAAAAATACAAAGAACGCAGCCCTAATATAGCGAAAATATTAGAACTAAATACTAAAAAAGGATCAGATGTAATGGCTAAAATGGCAGGAACACTGTCTACTGCAAAAACAACATCCATTACTTCAATAACTATTAACGCTACAAATAAAGGTGTAGCAGCATTTCCTTTTTCGGTTTTTATAAAAAAATGTTCTTTTTCAGTATGATGTGTGATTGGAATTAATTTTCCAAGGATTTTATAAATGATAGATTTTTTAGGGTCAAATTCTTTTTCTTTTTCGGCGGTAAATAGCATTTTTAAAGCCGTGAATAATAAGAATCCGCCAAAAATATAAGTTGTCCAAGAGAATTTATTAATCAATAAAACGCCAAAGAAAATCATTAAGCCTCTAAAAACTACAGCCCCCAAAATTCCCCAAAATAAAACGCGGTGTTGGTATTTTTTCGAGATATTAAACGAAGTGAAAACCAATGCGATTACAAAGATATTATCAATGCTTAAGGATAGTTCTATTAAATAGCCGGTAATGAATTTCATTGCTGCTACAGATGGTTTTAATTGACTGGGGTTTAATACATAGTCGGTAGAGTATAACCAATAGACAACTCCTGAAAAAAGTAAGGAAACTGTAAACCAAATGGCTGTCCATTTACTAGCTTCTTTTGTGCTAATGATGTGCGGTGTTTTATTGAAAACGCCTAAATCAAGTGCTAGTATAATGATAATTAGTGCTATAAATAATATCCAAACTGTCATAGTATGATTTATTTTTGGTTTAATTCAAATGTAAGATTTGTTTTTAACTTGTAAATAGTGATTGTTAAATAATCGGCATAATTGAATTTGATTAAAAATACGATATTCTATTGTATAAAAAAAAGTGCCTTCGGTTAGAAAGGCACTTTTTGTAGTTTAATATATTTGTTATAATTACAAAGCTGATTTTACAGTTTTGATAATTCTAGCAGCAATTTTGTATGGATCTCCATTTGAAGCTGGTCTTCTGTCTTCCAACCATCCTTTCCATCCTTTTTGAACAGTCATCAAAGGAATACGGATTGAACATCCTCTATCAGAAACTCCGTAAGAGAAATCATGGATAGAAGCAGTTTCGTGTTTACCAGTCAAACGTTGGTCGTTGTAAGCTCCATAAACAGCAATGTGCTCAGCAGTTACAGGACGGAAAGCCTCACAGATTTTTTCGTAAACTTCTTGAGAACCACATGTTCTTAATACTTCGTTAGAGAAGTTAGCGTGCATTCCAGAACCATTCCAGTCTGTATCACCTAGTGGTTTTGGGTGGTATTCAATATAGTAACCATATTTTTCAGTCAAACGATCTAATAAATATCTAGAAACCCAGATTTCATCACCTGCTTTTTTAGCACCTTTAGCGAATAATTGATATTCCCATTGTCCGCAAGCAACCTCTTGGTTAATACCTTCGAAGTTAAGTCCTGCAGCGATACATAAATCTGCATGCTCTTCAACTAATTTTCTTCCGTGTGTGTTTTTTCCACCTACTGAACAGTAGTACATACCTTGTGGAGCAGGGTAACCTCCAACAGGGAATCCTAAAGGTAATAATGTTTTAGTATCCATGATGAAGTATTCTTGTTCGAAACCAAACCAGAAATCGTCATTGTCATCATCAATAGTAGCTCTACCGTTTGAAGGGTGTGGAGTACCATCAGCATACATAACTTCAGACATTACTAACCATCCGTTAATACGAGTTGGATCTGGGTAAATTGCAACAGGAACTAATAAACAGTCAGATGAACCACCTTCAGCTTGTTTAGTTGATGAACCATCAAAAGACCAGTTTTCGATTTCAGCTAAAGTTCCTTGAAAGTTTTCGTGCTCTTCAACTTTAGTTTTACTTCTTAAGTTTTGTGTTGGTTCGTATCCATCTAACCAAAGGTATTCTAATTTAATTTTAGCCATAATATTATAATTTATTT
Organism: Flavobacterium sp. WC2509; assembly: GCF_052683105.1. Lineage (NCBI taxonomy): Bacteria > Pseudomonadati > Bacteroidota > Flavobacteriia > Flavobacteriales > Flavobacteriaceae > Flavobacterium > Flavobacterium sp. WC2509. The sequence continues at coordinate 3,400,941 of NZ_JBQZFG010000001.1, forward strand.
TTTTTTGATTTTTCTGATTGCAAATATAAAAATATTTGTTCACGTCCTAAAATTGGGGGGTAGTTTTTATTTGAGTGTTTTTAATTTTTGATATTACTGCATTTTACGAGGTGTATATTTGAAAAATTGTAATTTTAGAGGGGTATAATAATTAAATTCGTAATCAATGTTTTTTCAATATTAATTTTTAATTAAGAATTTTAGTACTATATTTTTAAAAATCATGCTTTTGATACATTTTTAAAGTAGTCTGTCTAATCTAAAGCTGAATGTAATTTATCTACTCGATGCAATAATTATTTGTTGAATAGAATGATTTATATTTGCATATGTTTATTCAAAGGATATTAATGTTTAATATATAAGATATGTCATCAATTCGTTTTCAAGCTTTAAAAGAAGCTTCAAATAGAAAGTTAATAGATTTTCAGGAATCAGGAAGAAAATCAGAACTTTTTGGTTCTAATGTATTTAATGATAAAGCGATGAAGCAATATTTGACTTCGGATGCTTTTAAAGCAGTGCAGGGTGCGGTTCAATATGGAAATAAAATAGATAGAAAACTGGCAGATTATATTGCCATGGGAATGAAGGAATGGGCTTTGGCTAAAGGAGTTACTCATTATACTCACTGGTTTCAGCCATTAACGGGAACAACGGCTGAAAAACATGATGCTTTTTTTGAGACTTCGTATGACGGTAGCGATCCATTAGAAAAATTTGGTGGTGCTCAATTAGTGCAGCAAGAGCCGGATGCATCCAGTTTTCCAAACGGCGGAATTCGAAATACATTCGAAGCTCGTGGTTATACAGCTTGGGATCCAACGTCTCCTGCTTTTATATTTGGAACAACTTTATGTATTCCAACTATTTTTATTTCCTATACGGGCGAAGCTTTAGATAATAAAATTCCATTATTAAGGGCTTTATCTGCAATGGATGAAGCTGCTACTGAGGTTTGTAAATATTTTGATAAGAATGTAAAGAAAGTAACGGCTACTTTAGGCTGGGAACAAGAATATTTCCTGATTGATAAGTCGTTGGCAAATTCTCGTCCAGATCTTATTATGACAGGAAGAACTTTATTAGGACATACTTCTGCTAAAGGACAACAGCTTGATGATCATTATTTTGGATCTATTCCAACTCGTGCTTTGACCTATATGAGAGATTTGGAACAAGAGTGTATGTTGCTTGGGATTCCTGTGAAAACGCGTCATAATGAGGTGGCTCCAAATCAATTTGAATTTGCACCTATTTTTGAAGAAGCAAATCTAGCGGTAGATCATAACTGTCTATTGATGGATGTTATGCAAAAAGTAGCAGAACGTCATGATTTGAAAGTATTGTTTCATGAAAAACCTTTTAAAGGTGTAAACGGTTCCGGAAAACATAATAACTGGTCATTATCAACGGATACAGGGGTAAACTTGTTAAGTCCAAGTAAAACACCTATGACTAATTTGCAATTTTTGACTTTCTTTATTAATACAATCAAAGCGGTTAATGATTATGAAGCTTTATTAAGAGGAGCTATTGCTACAGCTAGTAATGATCACCGACTAGGAGCTAATGAAGCGCCACCAGCAATTATATCAGTTTTTATAGGTGAGCAGTTAACTAAGGTTTTAGCCGAATTGGAAGGTGTTTCTACAGGGAAATTATCTCCTGAAGAAAAAACCGATTTAAAGCTTAATGTTGTGGGTAAAATTCCAGATGTTCTTTTGGATAACACAGATAGAAACAGAACTTCTCCATTTGCTTTTACAGGTAATAAATTCGAATTCAGAGCAGTGGGCTCATCTGCAAATTGTTCCAATGCAATGACGACATTAAATGCTATTGTTGCCAAACAACTGAAGGATTTTAAAGTTGCTGTAGATGTTTTGATAGAATCTAAAGACATGAAAAAAGACGATGCGATTTTTAATGTATTAAGAGAATATATCAAACAATCTAAAAAGATTCTTTTTGAAGGTGATGGTTATAGTGAAGCTTGGCAAAAAGAGGCAGCAAAAAGAGGATTGAGTAATTTTAAAACTACTCCAGAGGCATTGAAATCAAGAGCTTCAAAACAAGCTTTTGATTTATTTGGAGAAATGGGTATTATGAATCATGTTGAATTAGAAGCCCGTTATGAAATAGAATTAGAAGAATACACCAAGAAAATTCAAATTGAAAGTAGAGTATTAGGGGATATTTCTAAAAACCATGTTATTCCAACAGCTATACGTTATCAGAATACTTTGATTGAAAATGTAAAAGGCTTGAAAGACATTTTTGGTTCAGAATTTGAATCTATTGCGAAAGAACAAATTATTTTGATAAAAGAGATTTCGGGACATATAGAAGGAATTAATTCTAAAGTAGAAGAGATGACTGAAGAAAGAAAGAAAGCAAATAATTTGACCGATGCACAGGTAATGGCCGAAATGTATTGCAATAATGTAAAGCCTTATTTTGAAATCATTAGAAATCATTGTGATAAATTGGAATTATTGGTCGATAATGAATTATGGACTTTGACTAAATACAGAGAATTGCTTTTGACTAAATAAAGTTTATTGCATTTAAAATGATAAAACCGTTTCCTTGTGAAGCGGTTTTTGTTTTTAATTTTTGATTGTTACATTTTGTTGCTAATTATAAACTGTAATTTTTAGTGTAAATTTGAATGATAAATCTCTAAAATATGAAATTCCTTATCGCATTACTGTTTGGTTTTGTAGTTTCTTCTGCTTTTGCTCAAGAACAAGTTTCTTTCTTTTTTGATAGCGACAAATTTGTATTGCAAAAAACAGAGTTATTGAATCTGAATAAATGGTTGTCAGTTAATAAGGAAGTAAAAGTGGTTGGGGTTTACGGCTTTTGTGATGAAGAAGGATCAGTAGGATACAATGATACTTTGGCTAAAAAAAGAATTAATTATGTATTCAATATTATAAAAGGGAAGGTCAAAATTAGAGAAGATTTCAAAACAAGAAGCTTTGGTAAACTACATGCTTTATCTACTATCAAAGCCGAAAATCGGAAAGTTACGTTGTACTATATACTTCCAAAAGATTTTGTAAATGAAGAAAAAATAATATCCGAAAAGAAAGAAGTAGTTGTAGAGAAGAAAAAGTCAAACATTAAATTTATAGATACTTATACCTACGAAAACCCCGATGGTTCTGCTGTTACTTTAAAAATGGATACCGTTTTTATGAAAAAAGTGAGTGTTGCTAATGTTGGTGAAAAACTTAAGTTAGAAAACATGAATTTTTTTGTTGATACTTTTGCAATAATGCCACAATCCAGATCAGTAATGTATGAATTGCTGACGGTGATGAAAAATGTTCCAGATTTAAAAATACAAATTCAAGGGCATATTTGTTGTGTACAAAAAGACTTTCGTGATCTCAGTACTCAAAGAGCCAAAGCTATTTACAAATTTTTAGAATTTAATGGAATTGATAAAAGCCGAATGACTTTTGTTGGTTTTGCCAGTACAAAACCGTTGTACCCTTTACCTGAAAAAAACGAAGCTGAAAGAGAAGCAAACCGTCGCGTTGAGATTGAAATTATGGCTAATTAATAAAAAGATAAAGATTTAAAATTTGAATTTTCTGATTGCCATTCCCATTGATATTGTCATTGAAATTCCCATTGATATTGCTATTGAAATTTAATTGTATAATTGTTACATTAAAATTATCTTTGCCCAACATACACACAACTAGAAAAATGAGTTCAGATACTTCAAAAAGATATGCACAACGCGGTGTTTCGGCATCCAAAGAAGATGTGCATAACGCCATTAAAAATATTGACAAAGGTTTATTTCCTCAAGCATTTTGTAAAATTGTCCCAGATTATTTGACACAGGACGAAGATTACTGTCTTATAATGCACGCTGATGGAGCTGGTACAAAATCTTCATTAGCTTATATGTACTGGAAAGAAACCGGAGATATTTCGGTTTGGAAAGGTATCGCTCAAGATGCTTTAATCATGAATATTGACGATTTATTGTGTGTAGGTGCTACCGATAATATTTTACTTTCATCTACTATTGGAAGAAACAAAAATGTTATTCCAGGTGAGGTTTTATCTGCTATTATCAATGGAACTGAAGAATTGATAAAAGAATTAGATTCTTTTGGAGTAACGATTCACTCAACAGGAGGAGAAACGGCAGATGTTGGTGATTTAGTAAGGACCATCATCGTAGATTCTACTGTAACAGCTAGAATGAAACGTTCCAAAGTAATTGATAATGCAAATATAAAAGCAGGCGATGTTATCGTTGGATTGGCTTCTTTTGGTCAAGCAACTTATGAGAAAAGCTATAATGGTGGAATGGGAAGTAACGGATTAACTTCGGCTCGTCATGATGTATTCGAGAAATATTTGGCGAACAAATATCCAGAAAGTTATGATGCTGCAGTTCCTAATGAATTGATTTATTCTGGACAGGTAAAATTAACTGATGCAGTTGAAAATTCACCAATCGATGCTGGACAACTTGTACTTTCCCCAACAAGAACGTATGCGCCAATCATCAAGAAAATTTTAGACAAATATACTTCACAAGAGATTCACGGAATGGTTCATTGTAGTGGAGGAGCTCAAACCAAGATTTTACATTTTGTAAATAATTTGCATATCATAAAAGATAATTTATTTCCAGTTCCGCCTTTGTTTCAATTGATTCAAGAGCAGTCAAAAACTGATTGGAAAGAAATGTATCAAGTGTTCAATTGTGGTCACAGAATGGAAATATATGTACCAGAAGCGATTGCTCAGGACATTATTGCTATTTCAAAATCTTTCAATGTTGATGCGCAAATTGTAGGTAGAGTAGAGGCTTCTGATGCGAAGAAATTAACAATCAACAGCGAATACGGTACTTTCGAATACTAAAGGACTGTTTAATCGTTTATTCGTTTAAACGTTTAGCCAATCATCGATTAAACAAATAAACAATTAAACGATTAAACTTTTTTTCAATATGTACGAACTACTTTTTTGGCAATATCAGGAAGGAATTTATCTAAACCATCATTTGGTTTATGAAGCTTTGGTAGAACAACAAGAAGTAGAAGGTCTTGAAATACTTCCTGTCGATGTTATTTTAAATAGAATTAACAGTGTGTTCTCAAGCTGGGAAAAAGTGGATGAGAACAGTTGGCAAAATCCCAAAGGGAAAGGAGCTTTTCAAGTCAAAACAACTCCGCAAAGCATACAAATTGATTGTTATGGTACTGAAGGTAAAACTATGAATCTTCTCGCCGATACTTTGGATGAATTCAAATGTCCATTATATGACCCACAAGTTCCAGTGCGTTATGATGAAATGAATGAATAGTTTTTTTGAATTAATCTATATTAGAAACCCGCAATGTAAAGAAGTTTATATTGCGGGTTTTTATTTTGCCTCTGCTAGAGCGAACTGACGAAGCAAGATGAATTAGAAATCAATGATATTTTTGAAATAAAAGGCTCTGTGTTTTTTATCAATTTTATAAATTAGCTAAAAAAAATAATGACTACATTGGAATTTCCTCAAAATATAATACTCGAAGATGAATTAGTTTTACTGCGATCTTTAGAATTAACAGATATTGACAATCTTTTGGATATTTCCCTCAATGAACCTGAAACTTGGTATTACTCCTTAGTTCGTGCGAATGGAAAAGAAAATCTGGAAAATTATATTCAGTTAGCGATAAAAGCGAGAGAAAATAAAATTGAATTCCCATTTATAGTTTATGATAAAAAAACAGGTAAATATGCTGGAAGCACTCGTTTTTATGATATCAATTTGCCTTTCAAAACAGTTCAATTAGGCTATACTTGGTATGGAAAAGATTTTAGAGGTACTGGACTTAATAAGCATTGTAAATTTTTGCTTTTGCAATTTGCATTTGAAACCCTTGGGATGGAACGTGTAGAATTTCGTGCCGATAATGATAATCAGCGAAGTATTGCCGCCATGAAAAGTATCGGCTGCAAAGTTGAAGGTGTTCTGCGAAGCCACATGCCAACTTCGGGAAGTGATGTTCGCAGGGATAGTATTATATTGAGTATTTTAAAAAATGAATGGTTTGATGAGGTTAAAGAGAATTTGAGAAAAAAACTTTAGAGTACTTCTCAAAAGTAAGGAGGTATAATAACTTCATTAATTGCTAATTTGAACTTTAAGCTAAAAACTTATATGTCTTATATGTTTAAAACATTGTTTTAAGTAAAAAATACAATTGATTCAAAAAAGGATACCTTTGTATGCAAAAGAAATAAAAAAATAAAGAATGAAAATAAATCTTAAAAGCGGAATTGACAAGCTCATTTTCGGAATGAAACAAAATGATGTTATAACTGCTTACGGTAAACCTAATAAAGATTATAAAGACGAAGATGATAACGTGATTTTTGTGTATAATAATCTTAAGATCCGTATGACTTTTTATAAAGATGAAGAGTTGAGATTAGGATATTTAGTAGCTTCTAGTTCAGATTTAGAATTATTTGGCAGCAAAATAATGAATAGAAAAATAGCTGATGTTAAGAAAGATTTGGCTCCAAAAGGAATAACAAAGTTTACTCAAGAAGAGTTTGATACTTTTGAAAACTACTTTAATGAAGAGAATTGGATTATACTTCAAACCGAATTTGATGAAGTAGTTAAATTTGAAATTGGTGCAATAATCAACAGCAAAGACGAATTTGAATGGAAGTTTAAAAAATAAAATTCATATTTTTTTCACATAAAAAAGCCACGATATTTATAATAAAATGTCGTGGCTTTTTTTAGATGTAAAAATTAGATTATGGTTGTTTTTCAAACATTTCTAATTCGAAAATTAAATTTGCATTTGGTGGAATTACACCGCCTGCGCCTCTATCTCCATAAGCTAGATTAGAAGGAATAAATGCAATTATTTTCTCTCCATAAGACATAGTGGCTACCGCTTCTAGAAAACCTGGAATTAAACCCTCTTTTTTTCCAGCTTCAAAAGGGAATGGTTTGTATCCATTTTGTGCCGCTCTGTTAGCATCAAATTTTCCATAAGCTTTGCTTACTTCTTCATAGCTACTGTCAAAGAGTGTACCATCTTCGAAATAACCTGCATAGTGAAAATAAAATGTAGAACCATCAGCAGGTTTTATGCCTGTTCCTTTTGTTATTACGCTATAAGCTAATCCCGATGGAGTTGTAGTAGCTTTAGCTTTTTCGGTTGCGAAATAAGCTGTTTTTGCTTTAATAATCGGGGCGTATTTTTCTAGGTACGCTTTTTTAGCTTCAGCATCAATTGCAGCTTGCTTTTTTTGGTTTTCAGCATCTATTAATGCCTGCTTTTTTTGATCCTCTGCTTTGTTGTTGAAATAATCAGAGAATACTTTTACGGCATCAAATTTCTTAGCTAAAGTTCCTTTTCTAGTGATCGTAATTTTGGTCATAACATCATTTTGAGCTATAGCATTTACGACACTTTGTCCTTGTGTTACCTGACCAAAAATAGTGTGTTTTCCAGTTAACCAAGGTGTATCTTTATGGGTAATAAAAAATTGACTTCCGTTAGTAGTAGGACCAGAATTTGCCATTGCTAATATTCCAGCTTTGTCAAATTTTGAACTATTAAATTCATCTTTGAATGCATAACCAGGTCCTCCAGAACCATTACCATCAGGATCTCCTCCTTGAATCATGAAATCAGCGATAACTCTGTGGAATTTTAAACCATCAAAAAAAGGTTTTCCTTTTAATCTTTCAACAGTTACAAATGGATTGTTTCCTTCGGCAAGACTTATAAAGTTAGCTACTGTAATAGGTGCTTCTTTATAGAATAATTGAATAGTAATATTTCCTTTGGCGGTTGCTATTGTAGCAAAAATACCTTCAACAGGAACAGTTGGTTTTGCCGCTGGTTTTGTTGTAGATTTAGTAGCAGTAGTAGCAGTTTTTTTTGCTGGAACTGCTTTTTTGGTGCTTTGTGCGTGTAAATTGATTACTCCTAAGAAGAGTAATAATAAGATTTTAGATTTCATTTTTTAAAGTTTATAGATATTTTAGGTTAAAATTAATTAGGCATTTTTTCCAATAATTCAAGTTCGAAAATTATATTGCTATTTGGCGGGATAACATCTCCTGCTCCAGCTTCTCCATAAGCAAGGTGTGACGGAATGAAAAGTGTTGCTTTGTCGCCAATTGCCATTTTTTCAATTCCTTCAATAAAACCTGGTATTAAACCGTCTTTTTTTCCTATTTGAAAAGCCATTGGTATATATTGATGTTCAGCTGCTCTTGCCGGGTCAAATTTACCGAAGGTTTTAGAAACATCTTCAAGGCTTGAATCAAACAATGTCCCATTTTCAAAAAAGCCAGCGTAATGAATGTAAACAATAGATCCTATAGCAGGTTTTTTGCCATTGCCTTTTTTAGTAATTGCATATTTAAGCCCAGTTGAAGTTTTGATAGCTTTGCTTTTTAATGCTGTAAGTTCAGCTGTTTTTTGCTCACAAACTGCTTTGTATTTGGCTTCATATTCTTTTTTTGCAGCGGCCTCTGCCGCTATTTTTTGTTTTTGATTTTCTGATTCTATTTTGAAATAATCATAAAACGTTTTTTTGGCATCAAATTTCTTTGCGTCTTCACCATTTCTAATAATAGTTACACTTTTTATAAAATCATCCTGCTCAATTTTATTGACTACTTCCAGGTTGTAATCTACTACATGTCCAAAAATTGTATGTTTACCATCAAGCCAAGGCGTTTCTAAATGTGTGATAAAAAATTGACTGCTGTTTGTTCCTGCACCATTATTTGCCATTGCTAAAATTCCTCCTTTGTCAAATTTCACATCTGAAAATTCATCTTTGAATTTGTAACCCGTATCTCCAGATCCATTTCCCAGCGGATCACCAGTTTGAATCATAAAATCTTTTATTACTCTATGAAATTTTAATCCATTAAAAAAAGGTTTTCCTTTCAGGGTGTCATTTACAATAAATTCGTTTTCACCCTCTGCCAATGTTATGAAATTAGCAACCGTTACTGGTGCTTTTTTATAGTCTAATTCCAGTAGAATAGTTCCTTTGTTGGTTTCTATTTCTGCGTATAAACCATCAGGTAAATTCGCGTATTCATTTTTACAAGAAATTAAAGTTGTAATAACTAATAATAGAAATAAAACATTTTTTTTCATTCTGAATTCTTTTAATTAATTTGTTAACGTGTCTTTTACAATGACTTTAGGTTTTACCGTAGTGTTTGCTTTTACGATTGCAGCCGGTTGATTTTGTTTGTTATATTCTGTTTCAGGCATAAAATCATAAAGTGTTACGGTGCAAAACAAAGGCTGATTAATTCCTATTTTGTTATTGTCTCCATGATACCCGTATCCCATGTGCGACGTAAATAGAAAATGTACTTTTTCTTTTTTACGCATTAATTTGATACCATCTCTCAATCCCATCATGATATCCTGTTTGTCGACTTTATAGATTTGTCGTTCTAATTCTTCTTTTGAATAAATGGTTTTTCCGTTTAAATCTTTTATTTCATAATCAAAAAGAGCAATATCTCCTTTTTTAGGAGTCAGACTATCTGTTAAGTTTCTGGATTCGTAATAATACCAATATCCTTTTTTAGAGGCAATGTATTTTTTGGTAGTATCACTTTTAATTACAGCTGCAATCTGGTCTTCTTCTTTTGCTATCATTTTTTTATTTCGAGCAATAGATTGCTTCATGAAACTACCCGATGAATGCGAAATAGGTTTTCTTGCTTCTTGGGTCTGCTTGCAGCTAGCTACTAAAATAGCAGAAAAAAATACAATAAGTAATACTTTAAGATAGTTCATAGGTTACTATATTTTTAAATTTTGGATTAAACTTTCAAATTTACTAATGGTTTCTTCCATAGAAATCTCTGATTTACCTCCGGCAGCATTACAGTGACCTCCCCCTTGAAAATGATCTCTTGCAAATTGATTTACATCAAAATCGCCTTGGGAACGGAAAGAAATTTTGATAATTCCTTCTTCTTTATTTTCGATAAAAATAGCTGTAAATACAATACCTTTTATACTCAGACCATAATTAACAATGCCTTCAGTATCGCCTTTTATGTAATTAAAGCTATTTAGTTCCTCCTGCGTCAATGTAGTATATGATGTTTTGTGTTCCATCATCACTTTTAAGTTTTGCAAAGCGCGTCCCAGTAATTGTAAACGGCTATACGAACTATTATCAAATAATAAGGCAGGAATTAATGTGTTTTCTACTCCAAGATCGATCAAATCGGCTACAATTCTATGTGTTGTTCCAGTCGTTTTTGGGAAACGAAATGAACCCGAATCCGTCAAAATCCCCGTGTAAATACAAGTAGCTATCGTTTTGTCTAAATCTTGTTTTTTATCCAAAAATGAAATAAAATTATAGATCATTTCGCAAGTAGATCCAAAAGCAACATTCGAATAGGTGTAGGTTGCATAATCATCAGGTTTTTGATGATGATCAATCATGATAAACGGAGCCGTAAGTTTCTCTAACGTTTGTTCCATTTCGCCAACTCTATGCAATGCATTGAAATCTAACGTGAAAATCACTTCAGCTTCTTCAAGTATTTTGGTGCAATTTTCTTTGTCTTTTTCGAATATTTTTACTGTTTCTGAGCCTGGCATCCAAGCTAAAAAATCAGGATAATCATTAGGAGAAACCACTGTTGGGTAGTGATTGTTTTTTAATAAAAAATGATATAATGCTAATGTCGAACCCATAGCGTCTCCGTCTGGACCACGGTGTGGAATTATAGCAATCTTTTTTGGCGTTGATAATAACAACTGTATCGCTTGTATGTCTTGTATTTTCATAGTTTGCGAAATTACATTTTTTAAACTAAAAGTTGAAAAGTTTTAAGAAATTATAAAGAAATAGTGGTTAAAGAAATTTCAGTCTTTTTTTTCTAAACTTTTGATACAAAATATACTTCGGACCTTTTACAATTTGAGCATGGTAAATCCCTATAGAACCTGATGAGAAATAAGCAAAGACACAGGCAATCCCAATGTAAATACCACAATCTATACCAAAAAGTTCCATTCCCATTACTGTACACGCAATAGGAGTGTGGGTTGCTCCCGAAAATACAGCTACAAATCCCATTCCAGCCAATAATGCAATTGGCAAAGGAACAATTACAGATAATGCGCTTCCTAGTGTAGCCCCTATAAAAAAGAGCGGAGTTACTTCGCCTCCTTTGAATCCTGCTCCAAGCGTAAATCCTGTAAAAAGTATTTTTAAAAGAAAATCATAAGGTGCATTTTGGATTGAAAAAGCATTCACAATTTCAGGAACTCCTAGTCCTGTAAATTTCAAATTACCCATAAAGTAAAAGGTCAATGCTAATATAGCTCCACCAACAAAGGGTCTCAAAGGAGGGTATTTGATGTTTTTGGAAAATAATTTACTCCAAAAATGAGTAGATCTGGAAAAAAGCAACGCGGCAAAACCAAATAGAATGCTCACCCCAATTACCCAAAATAAAGTTTTGAAATTCATTTCCGGTATTGTTGGAATGCTATAATGAGTGTGTTTTACGTTCCAAAATTCGACTGTGAAATAAGCGATGTATGCTACTACAAAAGATAGAATACTACTTTTAAAATTGATTTTACTAAAAATAACAATTTCTAAAGCAAATATAGCTCCTGTTAACGGTGTTCCAAAAACAGAAGCAAAACCAGCACTGATTCCTAAAATAATCAATGTTCGTCTTTTAGATCGGCTTACTTTAAAAATGCTGCTGCATACATCAGCAATCGCCCCGCTCATTTGTACCGCTGTTCCTTCTCTACCTGCTGATCCTCCAAAAAGATGCGTTACCAATGTACCCGACAGCACTAGAGGAGCCATCAGCAAAGGAATCTTTTTTTCGGGTTTGTTGTATTCTTCTAAAAGGAGATTGTTTCCTTTTGCAATTCTGGAGTCTGATATGAAATAAAGGTACCCAATGAGTAATCCGCCAAACGGTAATAACCAAATAAGCCAAGTATTGTGAATTCTAATTTGAGTGACATATTCTAACGCAACTAAAAAAAAAGCTGATGCTGATCCAGAAAAAATGCCTATCAAACAACAAATGAGAAGCCATTTGAGTGTGATAAGCATTAGTTGTTTTATTTTTTGAAAATCCATTAATTGCAATACTTTTTAAGCTAAATGTTTATACAAAAGCACTGCAATTTATAGTATTTTTTAGAATTATTCTGAAGCAATAGCTGTAAATTCAATTTCAACCAAATATTCTGGAGCTACCAATTGGTTGATACCATAAAATCCTGTAGTTGGCTTGATGTCTTTAAAGAAAGTTGCATGAGCTGTTGCAACCGCTTCAAATGTTGAAACATCAGTTGTGAAAATTCGAGTACGAATTACATCTTTCATTCCTACGTTAAGATCTTCTAACACTTTTTCTACTCTTTCAAGAATGTTTAAAGTTTGAGCATGTGCATCATCTGCTTTTACTTTTTCACCGTCTACGATAGCAACAGTTCCAGATACTTCAATGATGTTTCCAATACGAACTGCGCGACAATATCCCATTTTGTCTTCCCAAGGCGATCCAGTTAAGATGTTTTCTCTTTTCATTATTTGTTTTTTAAAGTTTGTTGATTGTTGTTTAATGCGTTATTCAAATTATAGATGAATTTCGATTAAAGTGCGAATTTATAAAAATTAGAATTAAAAAAAGAGTCCCTTTTGAAGCAGAAGCTTTAATGTGATTGAATTGTGCTTTTTATAACAAATTAATAATTTTATTTTAATTTCTACGACTTTATTAATCGATTCTATTTTGGACTTGACTGCTATTATTGTAACGGCTTCTATTTCTATCTGGGGTTTAGATAATGACTGTTTTTTTGAGTATTTATAAGAGGTTTGTTTTTACTATTTAGAATTTTTTAGCAGGTAAATAAAAATAATTTATGTTTGTTTTATGATTTTCTAATTGATGTTTTTCTATTTTTGAATTGATGTTTGAAGACAAAAGCCTACTTTTTTTACTATGAAGCATTTTCTTTTATTTATTTTTCTAATTGGTTTTATAACTTGTTCACAAGCTCAAATTGAGTTTAGTAATAAGTTCAAAGGTATTCCTCCAGCAAATACCAAACCCAAACCAGAGAAGAAGTATGTTCCGCCAGTAGATCCTAATGTTCCGGTTATTATAACGCCAAATGTTTACAAGAGTCCAAATATCATTAAATCACCGCCGAATCCTGTTGATGATTATGATGTGAAAACCAAAAGTGAAATGTCAATGATCCCTAAGAATGAGTTTATGAATCCAGGTGATGAAGTGCGAGATAAATTGAATAAAAGGACAGATCGTCAAGAAGGTTTAGCGTACCGTCGCAATCAAGATTTAGGTACCTATAGTTCTACTGCGAAATCGGCTACTGTAATGTATAGAGATGCTCAATATGTCGATGGGGATTTAATTCGGGTGTATTTGAATGGCGTTATCATTCAATCTCAAGTGTATTTGGATAGTAATTTTAAAGGTTTTGATGTAGTTCTGGTAAAAGGATTTAATAAAATTGATTTTGAAGCATTAAATCAAGGACAGTCAGGACCGAATACTGCCGAATTTAAAGTTTATGATGATAAAAATAATCTAATTTCTGCCAGTGAATGGAATTTGGGCACTGGTTTTAAAGCCTCCATTATTATTGTAAAAGAATAGTTTTTATAAGTTACTAAGACACTAAGAGACTGAGTTACTAAGATTTTAGTTTAGCGTAGTGACTTTGAAATTTAGAAATTCAGAAACTTAAAAAAAAATCAAAAATCAATTTTTCAATTCCGAATATATAAAGTATTTTTGCGCATGCAACACAACGTACTTATTTTAGATTTCGGATCGCAATATACACAGCTTATTGCGCGTAGAGTTCGCGAATTAAATATATTCTGCGAAATTTTTCCTTACAATCATTTTCCGAGTGATTTATCAAGTTATAAAGCCGTAATTCTTGGAGGAAGCCCTTTTTCTGTTAGAGGAGAAGATGCACCACATCCAGATTTATCACAAATTAGAGGTAAGCTTCCTATGCTTGCTGTGTGTTACGGAGCGCAATATTTAGCCCATTTTAGTGGAGGAGAAGTTGCTGCTTCAAACACCAGAGAATACGGAAGAGCTAATTTATCCTACATTAAAGAAGACGAGACTTTCTTTGAAGGCGTTTCTGAAAACAGCCAAGTTTGGATGAGCCACAGTGATAGTATCAAAGCATTACCAACTAATGGTGTAAAATTAGCAAGTACTCACGATGTAGAATTTGCTGCTTACAAAATTGAAGGTGAAACTACTTATGCTATTCAATACCATCCAGAAGTTTTTCATTCTACAGATGGATCAAAAATGCTAGAGAATTTCTTAGTGAAAATTGCTGAAGTTCCTCAAAATTTCACGCCAGGTGCTTTCGTTGAAGAGATTGTGGCTGAAATGAAACAAAAAATCGGAAACGACAAAGTTGTTTTGGGTCTTTCAGGAGGAGTGGATTCAACAGTAGCGGCGGTTTTATTACATAAAGCAATTGGTAAAAACCTGTATTGTATTTTTGTTAATAACGGATTGCTTCGTAAAAATGAATTCCAAAGCGTTTTAGATCAATACGAAGGAATGGGACTAAACGTAAAAGGAGTTGATGCTTCTCAACGTTTTTACGATGCCTTAGCTGGAGTTACTGATCCAGAATTAAAAAGAAAAGCAATTGGTAACGCATTTATCGAAGTTTTCGATGATGAGTCACATAAAATTGAAGACGTTACCTGGTTAGCGCAAGGAACAATATACCCTGACGTAATCGAATCGGTTTCGGTAAAAGGACCGTCTGCAACTATTAAATCACACCATAACGTGGGTGGTTTGCCAGATTATATGAAATTGAAGATTGTAGAACCTTTACGTATGCTTTTTAAAGATGAGGTACGTAGAGTAGGAGCAACTTTAGGAATTGATCCAGAATTATTAGGAAGACACCCTTTCCCAGGACCAGGATTGTCTATTCGTATTTTAGGTGATATTACTTTAGAGAAAGTACAAATTTTACAAGATGTGGATAAAGTATTTATCGACGGATTAAAATCTTGGGGATTGTATGATAAAGTTTGGCAAGCAGGAGCTATTTTGCTTCCTGTGAACAGCGTTGGAGTAATGGGCGATGAGCGTACTTACGAAAAAGTGGTTGCTCTTCGTGCAGTAGAATCTACTGATGGAATGACTGCTGACTGGGTACATTTACCATATGAATTCTTGATGAAAGTGTCTAATGATATCATTAATAAAGTAAAAGGAGTGAATCGTGTAGTTTACGATATTAGCTCAAAACCACCTGCAACAATTGAGTGGGAATAGTATTATTTTTTAAGATTAAGTCGTTACATTTGTAACGACTTAATTTTTTTAATCCTACTTATGAAAAATTTTTTTAGCGTTTTTTTGCTTGTTGTTTTTTGTTTTAATTTCTCTTTTGGACAACATTCTACAACAGCCCATAAAGTTTTAAAAGGCGAAAATATAACCCAAATCGCTCAAAATTACAAAACTACACCTTCTGAAATTTATAAATTGAATCCAGAAGCTCAAAACGGAATTTCGGAAAACCAAATGCTGAATGTTCCAGAATTAGTTCCTCAAACTCAAAACTCAATTACCCATATTGTTGCTCCAAAAGAAACCTTGTTTGGATTGGCAACAAAGTATAATGTTAAAGCAGATGCTATTCAAAATGCGAATGCTGGTGTTCTTGCTAATGGATTACAGGTTGGTCAGGAATTGGTCATTCCACAAGAAGTTAAAACAGAAACTACTTCGTCTAAAAAGACTCATATTGTTCAGGCTAAAGAATCTTTATTTAGCATTGCCAGACTTTATAATGTATCTGTAGAAGATTTAGATAAAAATAATGCTGCTCTTTTGAAAAATGGATTGCAGATTGGGCAAGAAATTACTATTCCGAATAAAAAGAAAACTATAGATGGAAGAGTAAGGGTTATCAATTCTGAAACTGTCTTTTATGTGGTAAAACCAAAGGAAACTAAGTATTCTATAACCAAACAATTTGGTATTTCAGTTGAACAATTGGAATCTCAAAATCCAGAAATTGTAAATGGATTGGTTGAAGGTAATAAATTAGCAATTAATGTTAAAGAGGTTAAACCAACCAATGAAAATGAAGAGTTAATGCTTGCTTTAGCAGAAAAGCAAGTGGTGGTTGAGAAATCTAAAGCGAAGGAAAAAGAAATCAACAGTTTAAAAGATAAATTAGAATTACAACAAGAAATCAATCAAAGAGTAGTTAAGGTTAATGGTCTTTTGGTAGATTTGAAAGAAATTGATAATACAAAAGAAAGTTCTGCTGAAAAATTGAGATTGGTTTTAGAAGCCAATAAAAATATACAGGAAATTCTTTTGGTAAAATTAGATTCATTGGTAAATACAATGAGTAAAGATTTATCAGTACTAAAAAAAACAGAATTAGTAGATCTTGATGAATCTGTTCGTTTGCAAAAAATTTCAAATGAAAATATTCAAAAAACTAATGAATTATCGCAACAGCTCAAAAAACAATTGGCTGATAATAGAAAAGTATATACAGGTTTAATGGACAAAGCGGAACGTATTGCTGTGGAGGAAAATCAAGAATACAAGAAAAGTATTCGCGATAATAGCAAAACAAAACCTGTAGAAGCAAAACCTACAAAATTGACTCCTGCCGAATTAAAGACCATGGAAATGGAACAACGTGTTCGTGATTTAAATAATATAAAGCTGATTACAAAATTAGATTCTTTGAACAACGAAAGTAAATCTGAGTTGAGACTGCATATTAGTAAAGCTGATTTTTATAGTAAACAAGCCAGAGCTTTTGATGATAATTTAGCTAAATTAAAAAATAAAAGTTATCAAAATAAAGCATCTGAGGCTCAGGTAAAAGCGAAAACTGCTGTAGTTGTAAAGCCACTTACATTAGATAAAATTAATAAAGAATTAGCGAAGCAACCCACGAAAGTTAAATCCATTAAAATTGAGAAAGTGGAAGGTGTTAAGGATTTGAAAGCAGGTTATTATGTTGTATTAGGAAGTTTTCAAGATGCCAAGCAAAGAGATGCTTTCATTAAAAAATTATCAGATTCTGGTTCTTTGGAAAGTAATTTCTTTTATAATATAAATGTGCTTTCTTATTATGTGTATTCAAAAGTGTTTGAAACTAAAGAAGAAGCTCAATATGAATGTATTCAAAAACAAGGGAGACCACTTATTGAAAAAATCTACATCGCAAATGTAGTTTCTGAATAAATCAATTAAAGAATAAATTAACAACTGTAGAAAGGATATTTGTTCGAAAGACAGTATTTTTACTAAAAATAAATTACAATGACCCTATTTAATAAAAACTGTTTTTTTGTAGCACTTGGCGTGGTATTGTTTTCATTGACTTCTGTTATAGCGCAAGAAAAAATAGATAAGTATATTGTTGGTAAAGGAGAAACAGTAGCTCAAATTGCTCAAAAATTTAATATTACTCCTTATGATATTTATAAACTTAATCCAGATGCACAAAGTGGATTAAAGCCAAGTAGTGTTTTGTTGATTCCAAAAAGTAAAGGGAAAAGCACTGCGATCGCTGCAAAAACTACACCCGATACAAAAACTACGACCGTAACAAAACAACTTCCAAAAACACATCAAGTTCTTCCGAAAGAAACATTATTTGCAATTGAAAAAAAATACGATGTAACGGATCAAGATTTGAAAAAAGCTAATCCAGATCTTGAAAAAAATGGTTTACAAGTAGGACAAATTTTGAATATTCCTTCTAAGAATGGCCCAAAACCAACTGTTGTAGCTAAGAATGTAGTGGTATATCATACCGTATTGCCAAAAGAAACAAAGTTTTCTATCGCAAAACAATATGGTATAACAGTTGGGGAATTAGAACAAAAAAATCCTGAGATTGTCTCTAACTTGACAATAGGATATGAGTTATTGATAAAAGGAAGCAGACCAAAAGTTGCACCAAAAAGTACTGTTCCGGAAACAAAAGTAACTCCGGTAAAATCTGCTGTACCGCATGTAGAACCTGTAAGTTATATCGAGTACACTGTAAAGGCCAAAGAAACTTTTTATAGCTTGTCAAAACAGTTTGGTTTAACACAACAACAATTGATTGAGTTGAATTCTGCTTTATCTAGCGGTGTTCAAGAAGGAATGGTTTTAAAAGTACCATCAAAATCAAATCAAATTGCAGCCAATTCTACTAAACAAAAAGTTGTTTTAGCTAAGAAAAATAGCAATGATAAAAAGACTTTAGTGTTGTTATTACCTTTTAATGTTGCCAAAAACGGAGGAGATACACTTACTTCAAATGTTAATCGATTGAATAATGATAAATTTCTAAATATGACTTTAGATTTTTATTCGGGTGCTTTAATGGCAATTGATTCTGCTAAGCAAATGGGAATTACAATGGATGTTAAAGTTTTTGATTCGAATGAAACTAAAACAACTTCGAATGTAACGACTATTTTTAATGATAGTGATCTTGCTAATGCGGATGCTGTGGTTGGGCCATTTTATCAAGCGAACGTTGAAAAAACAGCTTCAATATTGGGTCAAAATAATGTACCGGTGATTTCTCCATTGTCAAAAGATGCGGGGAATCCCACTCCAAATTTATACCAATCGATTGTTCCTAATTCTGATTTAAAAACAGCTATGTTTGATTTTTTAAATGCAAAGCAAGGAAACATAATAGCGGTTATTGACAAGAAAAAAGAAACTATAAAGAAATATATTTTAGAGAATCAAAAGGCTGTCAAAATTGCTCCCTTGACTGAAACTGGAGGTTTAAATGTAGAAAGTTTTAAAGCATTATTGGTAAAAGATAAAATGAATTATATCATTTTGGAAACAACCAATACTGCCATGGTTAAGTATACTATAAATACGATGATTAGTGTAATGGCTTCTTATCAGGTACAATTAGTTGTTTTGGAACCGAATGAAACTTTGGATACCGATGAGGTTAGATTCGAAAATTTAACTAAGTTGCATTTGATGTATCCATCGGCAACTCGTGAAAATAATTCACCCGAAGCACAATTATTCATGCAGAGTTATAGAAAAAAGAATAAAGTAAATCCAAGTACGTTTGCTATTCGTGGTTTCGATATTACGTTTGATACTATGATGCGTTTGTCTCAAGATAAAACTTATCAGGAAACTGCTGAAACAATGATAACAGAACAAGTAGAAAATAAATTTGAATATCATAAAAAAGAAGAAGGCGGTTATATTAATAAAGGTCTTTATATCTTGTATTATGATACTGATCTGACTGTAAAAGAAGCAAAGTAAAAAAAGTTGTAGGTTGTCTGTTGTTGGTTGTCGGTTTCAGAAAACTACTAACAGATGACCTGATAAAAGATAATTAAAAATAATAAAAAATGACTTCAAAAGTAACTTATTTAGGAGATTTAAGAACTTCCTCCATACATATACAATCAGGAAGCGAAATAATATCTGATGCTCCAGTTGATAATAACGGAAAAGGCGAAGCTTTTTCTCCAACAGATACAGTGGCTAATGCTTTGGCAAGCTGTATGATGACTATAATGGGGATAAAAGCAAGAGATTTGAATATTGATTTTAATGGTTCAACTGCTGCAGTGACTAAAACCATGAATGCTGAACCAAGACGTATTGGTGCTATCGAAATTATTTTTGAAATGCAAGGTGTAACAGAAACAAAAGATAAAATTATTTTAGAAAGAGCAGCTAGAACTTGTCCTGTTTTCTTGAGTTTGAATACTGAAATTGAAAAAGATATTAGTTTTATTTGGAAATAAAATATTTATTGCGATTAATAATTTTAATTAAAAGAAGCTCTTTATTCGAGCTTCTTTTTTGTTTTTAGAATAGATCAAAACAAACTTATAAAATTAGTGCATATCTCAAAATACCTTGTAGGGAAATCTTGCACAGTAGTTCTTATTTGTAATTTTAAAATAGGTTCTATATTTAAAAATCTTATTTATTAAATGAATACCAAACGATTTTTTCAAGCTAATTAGTACTATTTTTTCTTTTTACCAGTTTTGTCTATAGAAAAATAGTTGCCATTCAATTGAACCTTTGCGGTTCCTTTATTAAAGCTAGTTGCATTCTCATAAATCATAGGTATAACTACTATTCCTGACTTATCTAGAAACCCCCATTTACTGTTTAGCTTAACAGCTATAAGTCCTTCTGAAAAAGAGCTTACCTGATCATATTTAAATTGAGTAATTTCTTTTCCTAAATGGTCTATAAATCCCTTTTTATGATTCAGCTTAACTTCTGCGAGACCTTCGAAATATCTGTCTACTTCATCATATTTTGGAGGTGCAGTTACATTTCCCGATTTATCTATAAAACCATATTTCCCATTCAACTTAAATGATGAAAGTCCTTCGTAAAAACTATCTACACGATCATATTCCATCGGAATGATTAGTTTATTCTCATAATTTATAAAACCCCATTTTTTATTTAACTTAACTGCCGCAAGTTTTTCAGAAAAATTAGATACTTGATCGTATTTCAACGGAATAATAACTTTTCCAGATATATCTATAAAGCCCCATTTATTTTTTTTCTTAACTGGTGCAAGTTCTTCGGAAAATTCATTTACAGAATCATATTCTAGTGGAATAATAACTTTTCCATGACTGTCTATAAATCCCCATTTTCCATTAAGCCTAACACTTGCTCTTCCATTTTTAAAGTTATATGTTTCGTCATATTGTAGTGGGATGACTTCTTTTCCAGTAGCATCTATAAAACCACATTTAGAATTCAGTTCGACTGCTGCGAGACCTTCTTTAAATTCACCAGCATAATTGTATTTTGCCGAAATAATTGTTTTTCCATTATCATCTTTGAAACCAAATTTATCAGTATCCTGATTCATATAAAGCTTTAAGGTTTGAGAATGTCCTGTTACAACGGTTATACATAATGCTAATGCTACTATTATTTTGTTCATTTATTAAGATGTTTAATGTTAAAATTAGTTTGTAAATATATAATTTTTATTGTCAAGCCATATCTGAAATTTCTGTAAAAACTAAAATTTCTGCTCCAAAAAAATAAATTTGTATTGTATATCATTCAACTAAAAATGTACCTTGCAGCAAAACAAAGTACATTTTTTTCTTTTTTAAAATGGATCAAAACCAAAAACAACTCATAAAACTAGCCCATACGAAAATGCCCTTTGGTAAATACGAAGGTTGGTTCCTTATTGATATTCCAGAGTATTACATTGTGTGGTATAGTAATAAAGGTTTTCCAAAAGGAGAGCTCGGAGAACAATTGAAATTAATTTATGAGTTAAAACTTAACGGACTCGAAGAATTAATTCGAAACATAAAAAAGAAGTACCCAAAACCTTAAGATAATTAGTTAGCGGGGGAATTAGAAAATTAGATAATCTTTAGAGAGATAATTATAATATATTGGTTTAAAATGAATTTAATTCATTGTTTTCTAATTATCACTTATCTATTTCCTAAATTATCAAATTGATTCATTTTCTAATTTTCTAATTAGCTAATTGTCTAATTAAATTTGTACTTTTGCCACGTTTTTTACATAACTACAATACAAACAACAACAGAATGAATCAAACGAAATATATTTTTGTTACAGGTGGTGTGACTTCTTCTTTAGGAAAAGGAATTATAGCAGCATCTTTGGCAAAATTGTTACAAGCAAGAGGGTATAGAACAACTATTCAAAAGTTTGATCCCTATTTAAATGTTGACCCAGGAACATTAAATCCTTATGAACATGGAGAATGTTATGTAACAGATGATGGTGCAGAAACTGATTTGGATTTAGGACACTACGAGCGTTTCCTAAATGTACCTACTTCTCAAGCGAACAATGTAACTACTGGTAGAATTTATCTTTCGGTAATAGAAAAAGAACGTAGAGGAGAATTTCTTGGAAAAACAGTTCAAGTTGTACCTCATATTACTAATGAAATTAAAGATAGAATGAAATTGCTTGGGGAATCAGGTGATTTTGACATTGTTATTACTGAAATTGGTGGTACTGTTGGGGATATTGAATCATTACCTTATATAGAGTCTGTTCGTCAATTAGTATGGGATTTAGGCGAAAATAATGCAATCGTTATTCATTTAACTTTAGTACCATATTTGGCTGCAGCAGGAGAATTAAAAACAAAACCAACACAGCATTCTGTTAAAACTTTGATGGAAAGCGGTATCAAAGCTGATATTTTGGTTTGTAGAACAGAGCATGAGATTTCGGATGAAATTCGTAATAAATTGGCTTTGTTTTGTAATGTAAAAAGAGAAGCAGTTATTCAATCTATTGATGCATCGACTATTTATGAAGTTCCAAATTTAATGTTGGAAGAAGGACTAGATGTTGTCGCTTTGAAAAAATTAGATTTACCTAAAAAAGCAGCTCCAGATTTAAAAAACTGGAATACATTTTTACGTAGATTGAAATTTCCTAAACATACCGTAAATATTGGTTTGGTTGGGAAATATGTAGAAATGCAAGACTGTTACAAATCGATATTAGAAGCTTTTATCCATGCAGGTGCTGCTAATGAGACTAAAGTAAATGTTATTTCAATACATTCTGAATTTATCGATTCAGAAAATATTACAGAGAAATTATCAGGTTTAGATGCTATTCTTGTTGCTCCAGGTTTTGGAGAAAGAGGAATTGAAGGAAAAATTGAAACTATTCGTTATGCTCGTGAAAACAATGTTCCATTTTTCGGAATTTGTTTGGGAATGCAAATGGCGATTATTGAATATTCTAGAAATGTTTTAGGTTTAGCAGATGCTAATTCTACTGAGATGAATGATAAAACCAAAAATCCTGTTGTCAATTTGATGGAAGATCAAAAAACAGTAACAGATAAAGGTGGAACAATGCGTCTTGGAGCATGGAAATGTGAGCTTACACCAGATTCATTAGCTAATAAAATTTACGGTAAGACATCTATTTCAGAACGTCACCGTCACCGCTACGAATACAACAGTCAATATGTTGATCAATTGCAAAAAGCAGGATTAATTGCTTCAGGTGTAAATCCTGATACTGGTCTTGTAGAGGTTGTTGAATTAGAAAATCATCCTTTCTTTATAGGTGTGCAATACCACCCTGAATATAAAAGTACAGTAGCAAATCCGCATCCAATTTTTGTAAGTTTTGTTGCAGCAGCAGTAAAAGGAAAAAAGAAGTAAGTTTTATATAATTTATTTTTTAAAAGATAATCATCCATATTGTAACATTGAATGTGAATGGATGACTAACAAAGTCAGTTCTTGATTTATTTGAATGAAATTGAGAAGATGAAAAACAACAATAAATAAAATGGAAGAAAAAAAATTAGACCTTAACTCGATTATAGGTATGTTATTAATCGTTGGTATATTCTTTTGGATGATGTACCAAAACAAACCTTCGGAGGCGCAAATTGCTGCAGAAAAGGCTAAAAAAGAATTGGTTGCAAAACAAGCTGCTGCTAAAGATGCAGCTGCAAAACAAATTGTGACTCCAACAGCTATTGTTGCAGGAGATTCTACACAATTAGCACAATTGCAAAAAACATTAGGAGGATTTGCTTATTCAGCGACTTTACCTTCTGCTAAAAATGATATTACAACAATCGAAAATGATTATGTAGTATTAAAAATTGCTAACAAAGGAGGTTATATTGTTGAAGCTACTTTAAAAAATTTCGAAAAATTTGAAAAAAAATCTGGTCAGTTAGTTTCTTTAATAAAAGATAATAACGCCGATTTGAATATTCAGTTACAAACAAATGACAGTAGAATTTTAAATACAAAAAACTTGTATTTTGAACCTACATTATCTAAAGTTGGTGCTGATCAAATTCTTTCGATGAAATTGAAAGCTGGTGCCAATGAATTTTTAGAATACAAATACATTTTAAAACCAAACGACTATATGGTTGGTTTTGATATCCGTTCTCAAGGTCTTAATAAAGTTTTGAATACAGCAAAACCAATGGATTTGCAGTGGAACATGAAAACGTTTAGAACAGAGAAAAGTATCTCTTATGAAAATCGCTACACTCTTTTGAATTACGAATATGGTGATGAGAAGTTTAGTAATGTTAGTGATGGGGCCAATAAAGAAGAATCTATTGATAAAGTTAAATTTGTAGCCTACAAACAGCATTTCTTCTCTACGATTTTATTGACAGATACTCCTTTTGAAAAAGCGGTTCTTAAATCAAATAAATTAGCTGTCGATGAAAAGGTTGATACTATTTTTGTTAAACAATTTAATGCTAATATGCCTTTGGCTTTCACAAATGGTGAAGTAGATTATAAAATGAGTTGGTATTTTGGACCTTCAGATTATAAAACTTTAAAAGGATATGATGAAAATTTAGAGAAAATTATTCCATTAGGTTGGGGTATTTTTGGATGGATCAATAAGTGGATTTTTATTCCTTTATTCGGTTTCTTAAGTTCTTATATTGCTTATGGAATTGCCATTATTATCTTTACCATTATGATTAAATTGGCTATGTCACCAATTACTTATAAGTCATTTCTGTCTCAGGCTAAGATGAAAGTATTAAGACCTGATATTACTGAGTTGGGAGAAAAATACAAAAAAGACCCAATGAAGAAACAACAGGAAACGATGAAGTTATACAATAAAGCAGGTGTAAATCCTATGGCTGGTTGTATTCCTGCTTTGATTCAGTTGCCATTTATGTATGCTTCGTTTCAGTTTTTTCCATCAGCTTTTGAGTTGAGACAAAAAAGTTTCCTTTGGGCAGATGATTTATCTTCATTTGACTCGGTTTATAAATTGCCTTTCCATATTCCATTGTATGGTGATCATATTAGTTTGTTTCCAATTTTGGCAGCCATTGCAATTTTCTTTTATATGAAAATGACTTCTGGCGATCAGCAAATGGCAGCTCCCCAACAAGAAGGAATGCCAGATATGGCTAAAATGATGAAATACATGATTTATATTTCACCAATCATGATGTTGATTTTCTTCAATAGTTATGGTGCTGGATTGAGTTTGTATAACTTTATTTCGAATTTAATTACTATCGGAATTATGTTTGTTATCAAAAACTACATTGTAGATTCTGATAAAATACATGCGCAAATTCAAGAGAATAAAGCGAAAGAGCCAAAAAAACCAGGTAAATTTCAACAACGTTTGCAAGACGCTATGGAACAAGCCGAAGCTCAAAAAGCAAGAGATAAAAAGAAATAATATTTAATACATATTGCAAAAGCTCCTAATAAAATAGGAGCTTTTTTGTTTTAATAAAGAGTGTGTTAATTTAAAAGTATCAGGTTTTGTACTTTTGTGAAATAACTTGAAAGTCATACTATTCGTGATTTTTTGAAGTTATATTGGTATTGGTTTTAGATAATTAAATTATAAATATATGTTTTCTATTTTTAGATTTTTAGTTCTTTTTTTGTGTTGCCAAATCGTTTTTTCTCAAACGGATAATAACCCTGTAGATGACAAAGGGAAAAAACATGGTGTATGGAAAGGGGTATATGAAACATCTGGTAGACCTAGATACGAAGGTACTTTTGAACATGGAAAAGAAGTTGGTGTTTTTAACTTTTTTGATGATACGAAGGCACAAACTATTATAGCAACAAGAACATTTAGTCCAAATGATAATTCTTGCTATACTATTTTTTATGACCAAAAGAAAAATGTAGTGAGTGAGGGAAAAGAGGTTAATAAATTGCGTGAAGGACCTTGGAAGTATTACCACAAAGCTTCAAAAGCAATTATGACTTTAGAAAATTATAAAAACGGAAAATTAGAAGGAACTAGAACTGTTTATTATCCAAGTGGCAAAATTGTTGATGAAACAATTTATAAAAAAGGTTTAAAAGAAGGTGTTTATAAAAAGTATTCAGAAACGGGTATTGTTTTAGAAAGTAGTTTTTTTAAAAATGGTGAATATGAAGGTGAAGCGGTTTATAAAGATCCAAATGATCTTGTTATTGCGAAAGGAATGTTTAAAAACGGTAAGAAAGTAGGTAAATGGCAATTTTTCATCAATGGAAAATTGACTAGTGAAGAAGATATGAACAAACCGAAAAAGCCACAACTTAAAAGAGATAAAGTTAAAACCGAATAGTTTTGTTATTCTTTTTTGGGTAAAACTAAGAATCAAAAGTATTGACTTCGATTATTGTAGCATTGTTTTCATCAATCCCAATGTTGATGTATCTCTAGTTATTATTTGTACTTTTGCAAGTGATTAAAATTTCAAGAATTAAATTTTTTAAAATGTAAGGAGCATAATCTTTAATTTGGTTAAAAATACCAATTAGATTCTGCGAATTGTTCCTAATTTGTATTAGGGAAATAATATAAGTCAGTATATGAAACGTGTAGTTGTAGGTCTTTCAGGTGGTGTTGATTCGAGTGTTGCAGCATATTTATTGCAACAACAAGGATATGAAGTAATAGGTCTTTTTATGAAAAATTGGCACGATGATTCAGTGACAATTTCTAATGAATGTCCTTGGCTGGAAGATAATAATGATGCTTTGTTAGTTGCCGAAAAGCTAGGGATTCCTTTTCAAACGGTTGATTTGAGCGAACAATATAAAGAGAAAATCGTTGATTATATGTTCAACGAATACGAAAAGGGAAGAACCCCAAACCCAGACGTACTTTGTAATCGTGAAATAAAATTTGACGTTTTTATGAAAATCGCTTTAAGTCTTGGAGCTGATTATGTAGCAACAGGACATTATTGCCGAAAAGGTGAAGTTGAATTTAATGGAGAAAAAGTATATCAACTTCTCGCTGGAGTTGACAACAATAAAGATCAATCTTATTTTTTATGTCAATTGTCTCAAGAACAGTTGTCTAAATCCTTATTCCCAATTGGTGAATTAACTAAGCCTGAAGTTCGTGAAATTGCAGCTCAAATGGAATTGGTTACCGCCGAAAAGAAAGATTCACAAGGATTATGTTTTATTGGGAAAGTGCGTTTACCTGAGTTTTTGCAACAAAAATTGCAGCCTAAAGAAGGAACGATTATTCAAATTGATAAAAATGACTCAGTATATTCTAATGATATTGATGGCGAATTATCTATTGAAGATAAATTGTCTTTTGCCTCTAGAAAATTACCTTATACCCCTACTATGGGGAAAGTAATGGGGAAACATCAAGGGGCGCATTATTTTACCGTTGGTCAAAGAAAAGGTTTGAACGTAGGAGGAACTACAGATCCCTTATTTGTGATTGCGACCGATGTAAATACCAATACTATTTATACTGGTTTATCGAGTATGCATCCAGGATTATTTAAGAAAGCTTTGTTTATTGATAAAACTGAAGTACATTGGATTCGTAAAGATTTAGCTTTGGCTGAAGGAGAAACAATGGAAGTGATGGCAAGAATTCGATACAGACAACCTTTGCAACGAGCTACTTTGCATCAATTTGAAAGCGGAATGTATATTTCATTTGAAGAGCCACAATCTGCTATTACAGAAGGACAATTTGCCGCTTGGTATATTGGTGATGAATTAATCGGTTCAGGAGTTATTTCATAAATTTAAAATAGTTGTCAAACATGAAGAAAATTGTATTTTTTATTTTGTTTTTTTCTTGTTTTTCGGGCTTTGCTCAAGAAGACGCTTGGGTTTATTTTAAGACAAAAAATAATTCTCAATCTTATTTTGACACCCCTTTGCTAATGCTTTCTCAAAGGGCTTTGGATAGAAGGATAAGACAAAGTATTCCTTTAGATTCTAAAGACATTCCTATTGATAAAAGCAATATTAATCAAATAAAAGCAGTCTCAGGTATTACCGTTATGGCGCAATCTAAATGGTTGAATGCTTTGCATATTAGAGGTACGGAAGCTGTTATTAATTCGTTGAAATCTTTAAACATAGTCGATAAAGTTGATTTTGCAAATAAAGCGCTCAATTCGACTTCAAAGATAGCCAGTGCTTCTAAAACAAAATCGATAGTTAAGGTTTTGGAAACTCAAGTAAATTTTACTTATGGTAGTTCGGCAAACCAAATACAAATGCTTCATGGTGATATTTTGCACCAACAAAATTATACAGGCTCAGGAAAAATAATTGCTGTTATGGATGCTGGTTTTCCTGGAGTGAATACAGCTCAACCCTTTCAAAGATTAAGAGATAATTCCCAAATTTCGGGTGGTTATGATTTTGTAAATCGAAATGCTAATTTTTATACAGGAGATTCTCATGGCACTATGGTGCTTTCAAGTATGGGAGGTTATAAAGAAAATTCCCTTGTAGGAACCGCACCCGATGCTTCTTATTATTTATTTAGAACAGAAGATGATTCGAGCGAAAATCCTGTAGAGGAATCGTATTGGGTTGAAGCGGCTGAAAAAGCAGATAGTTTGGGAGTAGATGTTATAAATACCTCTTTAGGCTATTTTGAGATGGATAAAGCAAGTTATAGCCACACTTATTCAGAGATGGATGGTAAAACAGCTTATATAACGAGAGGAGCCGAAATCGCTTTTTCTAGAGGAATGATGGTTGTTGTTTCTGCGGGGAATGAAGGAGCAACTTCAAATCCTCATGTTGGAGCGCCTGCAGATGGAGTTTCGGTACTTACAGTGGGTGCAGTTAATACATCGAAAACAATAACGAGTTTTAGTTCTATTGGACCTTCATTTGATGGAAGAATAAAGCCAGATGTTATGGCGCAAGGACAGTCAGTTGTTTTATCGGATCCTTCAGGAACAATTGTTACAGCAAATGGTACTTCTTTCTCTGGTCCAATAACCGCCGGTTTAGTGGCTTGTTTATGGCAAGCTTTCCCTAATAAAACCAATCAGGAAATTAAAGATTTAATTATAAAATCGGCTGATAAATATAACACACCAAATAATCAATATGGATATGGAATTCCTGATTTTAGTTTGGGTTTGTCAAATGGGTTAGATGTAAATGATATTTGTAAAAAGAGTGTTTTTTTATATCCAAATCCTACCAGCGATATAAGTATCGTTTCTTTTTCGGATAATTTTGATACTGGTCTATTTCGGGTTTATTCTTTAGTTGGTCAAAAGGTATTCGAAAAAACTATTAACAGAGCAATGCCTTCGGTTTCATTAAAAACATTACAAGCTGGGGTTTATGTTTATGAAATTGATTGTAATGGTAAAGTAATCTCTGGAAAACTAATCAAACAATAATCGTCTTTTTATTTATGAATAAAATCACCAGTCTTTTCAATATTAAATATCCAATCATACAAGGTGGAATGGTTTGGAATAGTGGTTATAAATTGGCTAGTGCCGTGAGTAATTCAGGAGGATTAGGATTAATAGGTGCTGGTTCTATGTACCCAGAAATATTGAGAGAACACATTCAAAAATGTAAAAAAGCAACGTCACAACCTTTTGGGGTAAATGTTCCATTGTTATATCCCAATATCGAAGAGATAATGAAAATTATTGTTGAAGAAGGGGTTAAAATAGTTTTTACATCAGCAGGAAATCCAAAAACGTGGACATCTTTTTTGAAAGAGAAAGGGATAATGGTTGTGCATGTAGTTAGCAGTTCAGTTTTTGCGTTAAAAGCGCAAGAAGCAGGAGTTGATGCGATTGTTGCAGAAGGCTTTGAAGCTGGTGGGCATAATGGTAGAGAGGAAACTACGACATTTACTTTGATTCCTATGGTTAAAGATAAAATATCAATTCCGTTAATAGCTGCTGGTGGAATTGCTACGGGACGAGGAATGTTGGCAGCAATGGTTCTTGGAGCTGATGGTGTACAAGTTGGAAGCCGATTTGCAGCTTCGACAGAATCGTCTTCTCATGAAAACTTTAAACAAGCGATTATTGAACTTCCAGAAGGTGGAACTCAATTGACTTTAAAAGAATTGGCGCCTGTTCGTTTAATCAAAAATAAATTTTACCAGGACGTACAGCAATTGTATGAAAAATGTCCAAGCAAAGAAGAATTAGTAACTTTATTAGGGAGAGCAAGAGCAAAACGCGGTATATTTGAAGGTGACTTAGAAGAAGGGGAGTTAGAAATTGGACAAATTGCAGGACTAATTAAAGAAGTTTTACCTGCAAAAAAAATAATTGAGAGCATGATTTCCGAATTTGAACAAGCAAAACAGGAAGTAGCTTTGTTTGGCTTTTAAAATTATTATATTTGTTTCTTACAAAATTTTAGATAATGAATAAATTAAAAAAATCGTTTTTGTTGTTGTTTCTTTTTTTTGGATTAAGTCAAGGATTCAGCCAGGTATATAAATTTAAAACTACTGGACTGAGTGTTGCTGCAAAAGGAGAAAAAGGCAAATTTGGAGAGTGGAGTGAACTAAAGCCAGTAAGCATTGTAATCAATTTGGATACAAAAAAAAATAGAATTACAATTTACTCGGAAGCCATTCAGGCATTTGAAATCATAGAATACCTCCCTGATGAAGAAAATGCTACTGATATTGTTTATTCTTTTGTTTGTAAAGACAATAGCGGTGAAGATTGTACTCTTTCATTCATAACCAGAAAAAATCAACAAAACAGAAAACAGTTATATGTCAAATATAGTAATCGAGTATTGGCATATAATATTGTGAGTCTTCTGTAAAAGAGATTGTTTATTTAGCTCTCTCGTAGAGACTTTTAGCATGTGATGATAATTGGTTGTTATTCATGAATTTGTCTTCTAAATGTTTTTTTAAATCCAAAAATAGAGTTTAATTCAGCCCCAAACCCGCAGTAATAGCGGTAACGTAAATTTGTTGTTTTAATATTTACTATTTATCTCTTTTTTAGAAGATAAAAAGTATTTTTGTTCACCATTTAAATATATTATGAGAAAAATTATTTTGTTTTTAGTTTGTGTTTTTGCGATTCAAAGTCAAGCACAGCAACGACCAAAATTGGTTGTTGGTATTGTTGTTGATCAAATGAGAATGGAGTATTTGTACCGGTTTTCTGATGATTTTTCAGCCAACGGTTTTAAGAGACTGATGGGTGAAGGGTTTACTTTTTATAACATGAATTATAACTATATGCCCACATTTACGGCTCCTGGGCATGCTTCTATCTACACAGGTACGACTCCTGCTACTCATGGAATTATAGGAAATGATTGGTATATCCGTTCCATTGGTAAAACGATGTATTGTACAGATGATGCTAGTGTTAAAACGCTAGTTGAAGGGACTGAAAAAGAAGGAGCAATGTCTCCTAAAAACCTTTTGACCACTACAATTACAGACGAATTGAGAATGGCTACAAATTTTAAAGGCAAAGTAATTGGTTTGAGTATTAAGGATCGTGGCGCTATTTTGCCAGCAGGTCATTTTGCGAATTGGGCTTTTTGGAGTACTAAATCAGGAGCGTTTATTTCAAGTAGTTTTTATGGTGATAAAATGCCGGATTGGGTTACTCAATTTAATTCTGAAAAGAATTATATGAAATATATTGATAAAGGGTGGAGTTTATTGAGACCAATTGAAACTTATAACGAAAGTTTACCTGATGATAATCCTTATGAAGGAAGATTAGACAAATCTTTGCCACCTGTGTTTCCTTATAATTTGAGTAAAATTTATAAAGAAAGTGGAATGGAAGTTTTGAAAACGACTCCATTTGGAAATGATTATTTGGCTGAATTAGCCATGAGAGCTGTAGATAAAGAAGAATTAGGGAAAGATAATATTACTGATTTTCTTGCTGTAAGTTTTTCTTCAACTGATTATGTAGGGCATACTTTTGGTCCTAGATCTATGGAGATTCAAGATACTTATTTGCGTTTGGATCTTACTATTGCTGCATTTTTGGACTATTTAGATTCTAAAGTTGGAAAGGATAATTACTTGCTTTTCTTGACAGCAGACCATGCTGTTGCTGAAAATGCAATTTATTTGAAAGATCGTAAATTAAATGTAGATAACATTCCTTCCAAAGATATTTCTGCTTCTTTGAGTAAATTTTCAACTGATACTTTTGGGGCAAATTTAATTTTGAATTATTCTAATTTTAATGTTTTCTTAGATAAAGCAGCTATCAAACAAAAAGGTTTGGAATTGGTCAAAGTGAAACAAGTTTTCAAAGACTTTTTAATGGAACAGCCATATGTAAAAAGAATATACACGCAAGAAGATATTTTGGCTGGTGCTGCCCAAGATTATTATTTGAATTTTATTTTCAAAGGATACGATCCAAAACAAAGTGGTGATCTTGTTATTCTTGAAGGACCGGGCTATTTGGAAAGCTATGGATTTGGAACAGGAACTACTCATGGAACTCCTAATAGTTATGATACTAATGTACCGTTGCTTTTTTATGGTTGGCACGTTCCAAAAGGAGAATCAAATAAAAAAGAGTATATTACAGAAATCGCTCCGACAGTTTCTAAAATGTTAAAAATCACTACTCCAAACGGTTCGGAAGGTGAAGTTTTAGAAGATTTGTTCATTAAAAAATAATCGTTTTTACAGTCATAAAATATCCCATTTGTAACAACAAATGGGATATTTTTGTTTTATGCATGTTTTAGTTTTCTTGAGCAATTAAAGATGTAACTGTTGAATAGAAATGGTTTTGTTAGACGTTTTTTATTTATGAAGAAATTGTCTGAGAAGTTATTGTTTGTTTTATGGAGCAGTTACCTTAGGTTTTTAATAAATCTAGTCTCGCTATCCGTTGTAATCTTTTTGTTTTTAAAGAAAAAACAAAAAGGATTTTCACTACATACGAGCGTAGCGAACTGGCGAAGCAATCGGGGCTAAATGATAAACTTATGGTATTTAAAATATAAGTTCAAAAGGTGCTTTACAAATTAAATAAACCTCGTAGAAGTTAACCGTTTGTAGAAAAAGAGATTCGTTTTAAAAACTCCATAGAGTGACCTACATTCGTAATTGAATTCAGTTTTTTAGCAAAAAAAAATCCCGAAATATTTCGGGATTTTTTGTTTTCTTAAATGTTTACTGCTTCAGTTATTTCTTTTGGCAATGAAATTTGATTTTGCAATAAATCTTCAAATTTTTCATGCGCTCTGATTAAATAGCCTTTACCATTCATCCATAACACTTCGGCTGGTTTGTATCTTGAATTGTAATTAGAAGACATTGAGAAGCAATAAGCTCCAGCATTTCGGAAAGATAAAATGTCTCCTTCTTTTATTTCAGAAATTTTTCTGTTAGTCGCAAATGTATCTGTTTCACAAATGTATCCTACTACAGAGTAAAAACGCTCTTTACCTTTAGGATTTGATATGTTTTCTATAAAATGTGAAGAACCATAAAGCATTGGACGAATCAAGTGATTAAATCCACTATCAATACCTGCAAAAACAGTCGAAGTTGTTTGTTTTACCACATTAACTTTTGCTAAAAAGAATCCTGCTTCACTCACTAGGAATTTTCCAGGTTCAAATATTAGCGTTAAATCTTTACCGTATTCTGTACAGAAAGCATTGAATCTTTTAGATAGTTTTTTACCTAATTCATCAATATCAGTTGCAATATCATCTTTTTTGTAAGGAACTTTAAAACCACTTCCAAAATCTAAAAACTCTAAGTTTTTGAAGTTTTTTGCAGTGTCAAATAAAATTTCTGCTGCATATAAAAACACTTCAATATCTAAGATATCTGATCCTGTATGCATGTGAATACCTACGATGTTCATATTTGTATTCTCTACAATACGTACCAAATGAGGTATTTGGTGTACAGAAATACCAAATTTACTATCGATATGTCCAACAGAAATATTTGCATTTCCACCAGCCATTACGTGTGGATTAATACGGATACAAACTGGAACATGTGGATGTTTTGCACCAAATTGCTCCAATATTGATAAATTGTCAATGTTAATTTGAACTCCCAAAGCGTGAACTGCTTCTATTTCTTCTAAAGAAACACCGTTTGGCGTATAAAATATTTTTTCTGGGGCATAACCAGCATGTAAACCCAATTGCACTTCTTGTATAGAAACGGTATCTAATCCTGATCCCATATCTCTTAATAATTGAAGTATGGCAACATTAGATAATGCTTTCATAGCATAATTAATGCGTAAATTTGAAACCTTTGAAAATGCCTTTGTTAATCGATTATACTGGGATTGTATTTTCTCTGCATCATACACATAAAGTGGACTTCCAAATTGTTCTGCTAAGTGTAGTAAATCGTTTGCTTGCATCTTTTAATTATTATTTTTTACAAATTTATTATTCTTTAATATGACGACCAAACTATTTTATGTTATTTAACAAAATATAACAAATTGTTTTTATTGTAACAAATTGCTGTTACCTATTGAATTTCTTAACTTTATTGGACTTTGTAAGTTATGTTTCAACTGTAATTGATATGATTTTTATCAAATAATTTGGTGTTCTTTAAAAAAGCTGTTTTATTTTTTCTGCAAATTTAGGTAATAATATATTATGTATGCATAACAGTTATTTAAATGATATAAAATAATTTATGAGAATTTTAATGCTATTTTAAGTCCTTTATTTTAAGCAAAATAATCTTCAAAATTTTCAAATTTGGAATCAGTATCTTTGCATCGAAATTAAATATAATGAAAGAATCTAAGCCTTCGGTTAAAACCAATTTACATCCAAGAAACCAACATCGATTGGGATATAATTTTCAAGAATTAATTGCTGTTTGCCCTGAACTTCAAAATTTTGTGGTAATCAATGAGCATGCCATTGACTCGTGCGATAGCGAACATGCAAAACAAACTATTGATTTCAGTGATTCTAAAGCTGTAAAAGCACTCAATAAAGCGTTGTTAATTGCTAATTACAATATTAAAAGCTGGGATATTCCTGAGAATTATCTTTGTCCGCCTATTCCTGGACGTGTTGATTATATTCATTATATCGCCGATTTGTTAGCTTTATCCAATAAAGGAAAAATTCCAGAAGGCGAAAATGTAATGGGTCTTGATATTGGTGTGGGATCAAATTGTATTTATCCTATTCTCGGTCACGCCACTTATGGCTGGAGTTTTGTTGGGACAGATATTGACTCAAAAGCTATCGAAAATTGCAGCAAAATTATCGAAGCTAATCCGAACTTAATTGATGCGATTAGTTTGCAACAACAAACTGAATCCCGTTTTATTTTCAAAAATATTATAACTCCTGAGGATCGATTTACATTTGTGCTTTGCAATCCGCCTTTTCATAATTCAGCTGAGGAAGCACAAAAAAGCGCTACTCGGAAAGTAAATAACCTGAATCCAAAAGCACCTAAAACTGACAAAGCAGTTTTAAATTTCGGGGGTCAAAATACGGAATTATGGTGTGATGGTGGCGAATTAGGATTTATTAAACAAATGGTTTACGAAAGTGCCAAATACCCAATGCAATGTTTGTGGTTTACTACTTTAGTTTCTAAAAGTGATAACCTAAAAAGTATTTATAAAACATTAGCAAAAGTACACCCAGCAACCATAAAAACGATTGATATGGCTCAAGGCCAAAAAACAAGCCGATTTGTTGCCTGGACTTTTTTGACTGAAGAACAACAAGCAAATTGGAAGTTTGAAGAATAAGCAGTGGTTACAGTATTAGTTTCATCCATTGAATAATTATCTGGACCTGACAATTGTTCTAATAAACAATGGTAATTGCATAACATTAAATTGGAATTTTAATACTTTAAAGCCTTATTAAAGAGTATCTTTAAAGTAAATTATAATTTTAAAATTATGTCAAAATTGCTACTGCAAACTCTAGTATTATTGCTTTTTATTGGTTGTGCTTCTTCAAAGAAAGCAAAGTTTGACGATTATACTTTTGAAACAAAGAAAGAAAAAGACAATTATATTGCTTCCTATGATAATGCCTTAAAACTCTGGGATGTTCCATATGAAGAAGAAAATATAAAAACCCGCTATGGAACAGCTCACATCATTATGACTGGTCCCAAAAACGGAAAAAAGTTAGTGTTACTTCATGGTATGGATGCCAGTTCAACAATGTGGTATCCTAATATTAAGGCTTTGGCAAAAAACCATCGAATATATGCTATCGATTTTTTGATGGAGCCTAATAAATCCACTTTAACATCCAATGCACTTTCAAAAGAAGAAATAGTAATTTGGTACAACGATATTTTCAATTACTATAAATTAAAAAACTTTGATATCGTTGCGGCTTCCCGTGGCGGTTGGATTGCTACTTTATTAGCTATTCAAAAAAACAATTCTATCAATAAAATCGTTTTATTAAGCCCTGCACAAACATTCGAATATATTGATAAAGTTGGAAAAACATCTTCTGCATTGTTTTTAAAACTTTTTCCGAGTGAGAAAAAATTCAAAAAAACATTAAAAATATTTTCTACACATCCTGAAAAAATCAATTCTATTTACAGAAGACAATTTTATTTAGCCAATAAATATTCAAAATCAAATGCAAGTATGCTTCAAATGCAACCTTTTTCGGATGATGAGCTAAAATCAATTGGTAATCCAGTACTGGTTTTAATCGGCGATCAGGATGTTATCAATTCTGAAAAAAGTATTGAAAGAGCTCAAGAATTTTTAGTCAAAGGCAAAACCAAAATTATAAAAGATGCGGGGCATTTTTTAACTATCGACCAAACCAAGGAAGTGAATGAAGCTATGCTTTCATTTTTAGAATAGCTCTAATTTTTAATTTTATTGTACGTTGTTGTATAGCATTCAAACTTTGTAACTTTGCGATTCTAACCTTTGACTTATAACATATGAATTTCCAAGTCGTATCCGATTACCAACCCAAAGGAGACCAACCTCAGGCTATCGAAAAATTAGTGCAGGGTATTGAGACTGGCGAACAATTTCAGACCCTTTTGGGAGTTACGGGTTCAGGAAAAACATTTACGGTTGCCAATGTCATTCAGGAAGTGCAAAAACCAACGTTGATTTTGGCACATAACAAGACTTTGGCTGCCCAATTATATTCGGAATTCAAGCAATTTTTTCCTAATAATGCAGTCGAATATTTCGTTTCTTATTACGACTATTACCAACCGGAGGCTTTTATGCCTGTTACGGGCGTTTTCATTGAAAAAGATTTATCTATTAATGAAGAATTAGAGAAAATGCGTTTGAGCACCACTTCTTCTTTACTTTCAGGGCGAAGAGATATTATTGTGGTTGCATCAGTTTCTTGTATTTATGGTATTGGAAATCCTGTCGAATTTCAAAAAAACGTAATTGCTCTTGAAACCAACCAAATGATTTCAAGAACACAATTATTAAAAAGTTTGGTTCAAAGTTTGTATTCCAGAACGGAAGCTGATTTTACGCCTGGAAATTTTCGTATAAAAGGAGATACCGTTGAAGTATATCCGAGTTATGCCGATGATGCCTTTCGAATTCATTTTTTTGGAGATGAAATAGAAGAAATTGAAAGTTTTGATACAAAGACTTCCAAAGTGATTGAACGTTTCGGAAAATTGACAATATATCCTGCGAATATGTTTGTTACGTCGCCCGATGTATTGCAAAATGCTATTTGGGAAATACAGCAAGACATGGTTAAACAAGTGGATTATTTTAAAGAAATTGGAAAACATCTTGAAGCCAAACGCTTGGAAGAACGAACTAATTTCGATTTAGAAATGATTCGGGAATTGGGGTATTGCTCTGGAATAGAAAATTATTCTCGTTATTTAGATGGAAGGGAAGCGGGTACAAGACCTTTCTGTTTATTGGATTATTTCCCAAAAGATTATTTGATGGTTGTGGATGAAAGTCACGTTACGCTTTCGCAAGTACATGCTATGTATGGTGGTGATAGAAGTAGAAAAGAGAATTTAGTGGAATATGGTTTCCGACTTCCAGCTGCGATGGATAATCGGCCATTGAAATTTGAGGAATTTGAAGCCATGCAAAATCAAACGATTTATGTTTCGGCGACACCGGCCGATTATGAATTGCAAAAATGTGATGGCGTTTATGTAGAGCAAATTATTCGACCAACAGGTTTATTGGATCCTATCATAGAAATTCGTCCGAGTTTGAATCAAATTGATGATTTGATTGAAGAGATTCAAGCCCGAGCTGAAATAGATGAGCGTGTTTTGATCACTACTTTAACCAAAAGAATGGCAGAAGAATTAGCTAAATATTTGGATAAAGTTAATATCCGCTGTCGTTATATTCATTCTGATGTAGATACTTTGGAGCGAATTGAAATCATGCAAGATTTACGAAAAGGGATATTTGATGTTTTAATTGGGGTGAATTTACTTCGTGAAGGATTGGATTTACCAGAAGTTTCATTGGTAGCCATACTTGATGCGGACAAAGAAGGATTTCTAAGAAGTCACCGATCACTTACTCAGACGATTGGTCGTGCTGCAAGAAACCTAAACGGAAAAGCGATTATGTATGCGGACAAAATTACCGACAGCATGCAAAAAACAATTGATGAAACCGAATACAGAAGAACCAAGCAAATCAATTTTAATACGCAAAACAATCAAGTTCCTGTTGCTTTAAATAAAAAAATAGAAAGTGCCTTTACCAATAATAAGTTGGTAGAATATGAATTGGGGCATAATTTATCAGCCGCTGCTGAACCAGAAACGGCCTATATGTCAAAACCCGATTTAGAAAAATTGATCCGTGAAAAGAGAAAATTAATGGAAAAAGCGGCAAAAGATTTAGATTTTATACAAGCCGCAAAACTACGTGATGAGATTAAGAAACTACAAGAGCAAATTCATTAATTGAGTTGCTCTTGAAAAAGACTTAATAGTACTTCTGGAGAAATTATACCATTAGGAGCTGCTTGCATTAATTTTAAAATACGATTCGTAGCACTTGGATTCAATCCCATGTTAATGGCAATTTGACGAATAGCTTCTTGTTCTTTTGGATGTAAAACATTATCACAATGCATCAATAATGCCAAACGATAAAATTGTTGAATCCTTTCAAACTCTGATTTGATAACCCCAGTTGGTAGTTCTTTACGAAATAAATCATTGAATTCGGCTCTGCTAATACCCAATTCCTGAGCAACTATCCAAACAAATTGATATTCTCTTTCATGCAATCTGCCATCTACAACTGAAAACGCAATCATCTCCGATAATAACTTTATTTTTTCTTCTTGAGTATTCATCAAATTTGTATTTTCAGCTAAAATATTCTTTTTTTTCAAATCTAAAAATTAAATTATTAATTCTTAGAATATTCTTTCTCCATTTGAGTAATAATACCTTTAATGGATTCAGAACCAATTCCCTTGGCTTTAATCACTTTGTTTTTATCTAAAATATAAATAACAGGTGTAGTCACTACATCGTATTTATCCTTGAGATTATTGATGTGAACTCCATCATATACATTGATCCAATCTAATTTATTATCGTCGATGTACTTTTTATATTTATCAAATTCGTTTTGAGTATAAACTCCAAAAACCTGAACATTTTTCTTTTCTTTCAGTAAATCATGATATAATTCAAGGATTTTAGGTATTTCTTTTTGGCAATGGCCACAGTCAACATCCCAAAAAATAAGAATCAAATAATCGGCTTTTATACTGGATAATGATGTATATGATTTTTCAATTTCCTCTTTATTAGCATAATAGACTTTGGTGATTTCTTCGCTTGTTTTAGCCGAATCAAAACCCATTTTAGCTATTTTATCATGTGAGGCAATATCAATCATGTTAAGTTCTGGAGCAGTTTTTCCAAGTTGTAATGGTGCTAAAATAGCTGCTCGATTGATAATAATTTTAATGACACTGTCATCATAAATTCCTTTGGCTTTGCCTGTTTTAAAGTAATTATCAACCATATAAATAAACACTTTGTCCATTCCCATAATTTTTGGAATCTCATAAGTCTGTGTAAAATAGGCTAATAAATGCATATTCATTTTAGTTCCTGACTTGGTTTTGATCATCATTTTATCAATTTCCACACAAATAGAATCAGGATGTTGAACTACAACTGTGTTAAAATATTGCTTTATTTTATTTGCAAAAAATGGATTTTTCAACATAGCATCATCTTGGAAATTGACTCCATCCCAAAAATGCTTTTTATGATAGTTGTAGGCGTAAAGACTGTCGGGTCTGCCGTTAGATGCTTTTGGAATATCTTTTGCTTTTTTATCCATTTTTAAATTGATCATTTCGGATAGATATGTTCCTTTATTTTGAGTGACCGCATTCAAATCGTTCTGTAAAATCGCTTCATCCAAAATTTTGAATTCTTTGGACAAAAGCGCAATCGAATCAGGTTTCTTTTGTTCTTTTATTGATTTTTTAAAACTATCAAATTCTTTGTTTTTGGCAGATACAAAACGAATGTAATTGAAGAAATTGTCGTTTTGCTTAGAGTTAACAGCTTTTAAATTTTCAATTAAATTTGATTTGTCCGAATTAATTTGTTGCTTTTGAGATTGCTCGTCAACAATAAAATCAAAATAATTTCCTTTCTCCTGACTAAGTAAAAAATAAACTCCTTTGTCTAATTTTTTCTTTCCTTTAAATATAATATTTCCATTGACCACTTTTTTACAAGTGTCTGAAATGTACATTTTATCAAATTGATAAAAAGCTAAATAGGCAATGGTATCTTTGCAATTTTTCAAGTTAATCTTGATTTCATGCCCCGTTTGAGCTTGTGCAAACAATAAATAAAAAAATAAAACAAAAGCTATTAAGAATTTTTTCATAGTACAAAATAATCTTTAGAGGAGGTATCACCTTTGCATCAAAAATAATAGAATTAAAATATATTTTCAAACTATCGGTAAAGTGTTTTTACACTCTCGAAAACAATAATGACTAATTCATTTTGCAAATGCTTATCTTTGTGCTTTAAAAATAAAAAAATGACAAATAACGATATATTTAAAAAGCTTCGAGTAGCCTTGATGTTACGTGACGACCAAATAGTAGAAATTTTAGAATTGGTAGATTTTAGAATTTCAAAATCAGAATTGGGCGCTTTTTTTCGTGATGAAAAACACGAAAACTATATGGAATGTGGGGATCAGGTTTTGCGTAACTTCTTAAACGGATTAGTAATACATTTAAGAGGAACCAAAGAAAATCCGAAAAATCCAAATGATGTTTTGGCTAAACACAAAGCGGAAATTCCAAAGAAAGAAAGTTCAAAAGATAGACCAGAATTTAAAGCTAAACCAAAGGATGAAGAACGATCTCGTGGAGATCAAAGCCCATCAAAATCGAATTCAGCTAAAAAGCCTAGTAAAAAAGAATTTCCAAAAGGTAACGGAAAAACACCCGTTGTAGAAAAAGTAAAATACAATTTTGGTAAAAACAAAAAATCCTAAGACTACTTAGGATTTTTTGTTTTTATTAATAATAACTATTAGTTACTTGTAAATATAATTGCAAATTCCAAATCTTCACCAGCTCTCAATTCATCAGAGGCAATTTTTTGATTATTCAAAGTGTTTTTAATATAATCATTAAGTACATTATCTTTACTGTTAGTCTCCACAACAACTATTTCGCGATTTTCATTCAAAGTAATTTTTACTTTTACTAAAACCTCTTGATATGCATTCTCAGAAAATGGGCTACTATTGAATAAAGTAGTTAATTCTTTATTCGTTTCAATTTTTTCTATTGGATTAGGATGATTTGTATTAGCAAAAGTATTAGCAATAAATAAAGTAGCAATAACCGTTAAAAATAATTTTTTCATGATTTTTAGTTTTTAATTACAGGACAAAAGTACAACAGTTTTTCCGTATAAAAACTTACAAAATAGAACTTAACCTGTTGATAACGCATGCTTTAAATCTTATTTTTTTCTATATCAAAAAAAAATATCTTTTAAAATTTTTGACTAAACAAAAAAAACGACTATAAATTACACTTATCACATAAAAATAGCCAAAAGACCTACAAAAGTTAATTTCAAATTGATAACATTAAATTTACATTGGTAACATTTAGTTAACATTGAAATATATAAATAGTTGCTTATTACGACATCTGCATAAAAAATCCTGAATGAAAGTTCAGGATTTTTCTATGTCTTAATTGGTCCTATTCCATAATTATAAAGACTAACTCTTTTTTAGCCTTTATCGAAAATTGTAATAGTTTTTTGTTAAATTTGATATACATCTAGTAATTAATCTTCAATTAAAAGAGTAAGTAAAAAAGCCAGAGCAAATAAGGATTTAATTGCATCCTGGTGCAAAAGAAGTATAAAGGCGATAAGATTGTTTTCTTCAGTTCCTAAATTAATGAGAAACCACGAAATAACACATTACAAATATATTATAGCTATGCTAAATTTTACTTTTCAACGCAATAAGCCTGTCAAAAATAATAACGCTAATAGTTGGAATTCTATTTTTGTTTTTTTTACATTAATGTCTTTTTTCTCAGTTGTTTCTCAATCCCAAAAAAGGGAAATGGATTCCATTGTTAAAGAAATTGGAATTAAAAATAGGGTAAATCAGCTTATGCTTGAGGGTAAAGCTGAAAATGAAAAGAAAACGAGACAGGAAAAATACATTAGTTACCAAAAAGTCCAAAAACAAAATAGAATCTTCAATTTAATAGAATTTGAATTGCAAAATGCAAAGATTCTTTTAAACAGGGGATTTGACTACAAGGATATTACTGAAGAAATTCATCAATTAAAAGAATGGGAAGAATTTGCCGTTAAAGGAATTGTAGGGGAAAAAAAATTCAGAGTTCAAACTGACAGAAATCTTAGTTCAACTTCCATCTTACTTGATGAATTATTAAAACGTGCCAGTAATCGTTTGTTGAAAATAAGTGTAGAAAATCAACAGGTAAGTAGAGCGCAAGAAAGAATTGATTCCTTAGTTGCAGATAAAAATTTGTATTATGTACCTACGGATTCTGTTGCCCGTGAAATTTATCGACTGCAATCCCTAAAAATTGATGCCGATATTAATTCTATCTCAGAAAGGCTAAAAAATGCAGTGGACAGCATCCAAACATTGGAAATTATGGGTGACCGATTAAAATTTAAAATTGAGTCAGATATAATTGAAAATGATAGACTCAGAAAATTAGAAGTTGATCAGTTATTTACCAAGAAAGTGCCTGTTTTTGAGAGTCTTAATATCAAAAGGTTGATAATTGATGATCCATTGGCTTTTTCTTTAAAAACAAATTATTTGGTATTATATTTTTATGTGATAAACAATATAAACTCTATTCTTTTGATGCTGATTCTAATAGTAGGAACTGCAATATATTTTAAACTGCAAAAGAATAAATTCCTTGATTTGGGTTATAAAAAAGAAATGTTATTTGATATATATATCCTAAATAGTCCTATTACCACTGCTATTTTGGCTGTTCTGAATTTGTATCAGTTTGTTCTTCCTATGCCACCGCTTATTTTTTCAATCATAACTTGGACAATATCGACCATCTCATTGACTATAATAATGAGGAAATCAATCAATACATTTGTTTGGAAAATCTGGATTGCTATTTTTCTATTGAATATGATTGCTTTTTTTGATATTATAATTTTGATTCACTTTGTAGGGGAGTCCTTTTTGATTTTGGCAATAAACTGTTTAGGCATTGGAATAGGAATTTATGCATTCATGAATAGGGCGAAAATTCAAAGAAAAGTTTATTTGTGGTATATCATTGCAGCAGCTATTCTTCAGTTCTTTTCATTCTATTATTTGCTAAATGGCCATTATAATCTGGGTAAATTTTTAATGACAAAAGCTGTTTATCTTATTATAGTAGTGTTTTCTCTTTATAGCACCTTTATTATTGTTAAGGAAATTAATTTGATATCTAAAATTTTGAAAGTTGATGATGAAGACAAGCGAAAGAAAAACTTAAATGGTATTCCTCACCAATTTAGTATTGGGTTTTATTTAATCCTCTTTGTTTGCTGTTTTTTGTTGATGATAAGAAATACCTATACTTTTCAAAATATTGTTGATCCTTTTAGAAATACCATCTCTGAACCTAGAAGCCTTGGAAATATTACATTCACATTTGAAAATATTCTAACCTTTTTTGTTGTAATTCTATTGTCTAATTTCCTTTCAAAAGTGGTTTCATTTTTAGCTTCAGATAATCAAATTATTAAAGATAAAAACAAGAGCAAAAATTTTGGAAGCTGGTTATTTTTATCCCGAATAACTATTGTGACTTTAGGTGTTTTACTTGCTTTTGGGTCAGCAGGAATCCCTCTGGATAAAATAACTTTAATCATTAGTGCCTTG
Organism: Flavobacterium sp. WC2509; assembly: GCF_052683105.1. NCBI lineage: Bacteria > Pseudomonadati > Bacteroidota > Flavobacteriia > Flavobacteriales > Flavobacteriaceae > Flavobacterium > Flavobacterium sp. WC2509. The sequence goes on from NZ_JBQZFG010000001.1 coordinate 3,445,289, forward strand.
GGAGTTGGTATTGGTTTTGGTATGCAGAGTTTAGTTAATAATCTAATAAGTGGATTGATTATAGCCTTTGAAAAACCGGTAAGTTTAGACGATATTATTGAAGTTGGCGCACAATCTGGGAAAATGAAATCAATTGGTATCCGAAGCAGTGTGGTGACAACATTTGATGGAGCCGATGTAGTTATTCCAAACGGAGAATTATTAAACCAAAATTTAACCAATTGGACTCTTGGGAGCAGTAGCCGAAGATCAGAAATCCGATTTGGTGTAGCTTATGGAACCGACTTAGAATTAACCAAAAATTTACTTTTTGTAATTCTAGAGAAAAATACGAATGTCCTTATGAGACCTCAGCCAGCAATTTGGTTTACTAAATTTGGAGACAGCTCAATCGACTTAGTTCTGAAATATTGGATCAGCCATTTTGATTTTGATAATGACACGAGAAGTGAATTGATAATTGCTATTGACAAAACATTGAAAGAAAATAACATTGTGATTCCTTTTTCTCAACAGGATATTCATATAATTAATAATGAATCCGATAGTAAGCTAGAAGAATCTGAAGAACCAGAATCTGAGACTTAATGCAATAAGAAAAAGCAGCAGTAAAATTATAATTTTACTGCTGCTTTTTCTTATTGAAATATTACAAATTACACAGTTGTATTTGTAATTTACAGGAAAGCATTTTGCAATTTTGACGACTTTGAAAGCCATTAATCTAAAATATTTACGAACTGCAGCTTAACATAGAACAGCCTACTTTATCTCTGGCCCAATCTGGTCTTTTGGCAAACCATTTTTGACTGTTAGGTTGCTCATCGTAAGGTTTTTTGAGTAATTCAAATAGTTCATTAAGTAATGAATAATCTCCTTTATCGGCATCATCAATACATAGTTGTGCTATATAATTTCGCAATACATATTTGGGATTTACGGCATTCATCTGCTCTTTTCTTTCGGCATCGGTCAGTGATTCCTGAATGATTCTGTTCTTGTAATGCTCTAGCCAAACATGCCAATTATCCAAAATAGACGCATTAAGATCTTTCTCGTTATAAAAAGCTTCTTTAATTACATCAAAAGCAACTTCTACCGTATCCGTTTTTTGGATGTTACTCAGATTCCTAAAGAAAATGGTCATATCTGTTTCTATCAATTGAAGTAATTCAGTCAAGCTTTCAATTAAAATAGCATCTTCCTCTTTTGTTACTTTTAATCCAAGTTTATTTCGCATCATGTTCAAATACTCTTTTTGATAGTTAACACTAAAAGCGTTTAAGATTTCCTCTAGCGGCTTTGCATCATTAATCAAAAGATATAAGGCATTTGCTAATTTGTATAAATTCCACAATGCAATTTCTGGCTGATTCCCAAATCGGTATCGTTTATTTTCTCTATCGGTTGTATTTGGAGTCCAATTTGGGTTGTAATCCTCTAACCATCCATAAGGACCATAATCTATAGTTACGCCATGAATAGACATATTATCGGTATTCATCACGCCATGAACAAAGCCAACGCGTTGCCAGTGTACAATCATATCTAGTGTTGTTCGACTAACTTCTTGAAAAAAGTCAAGATATTTTGTTACACTTTCACTTTTGATATCAGGAAAATGATGTTTGATGGTAAAATCGGTTAGCAATTTGAGATTAACACGATCATTTCGAGAATAAAATAATTCAAAACTACCAAAACGAATAAAAGATGGTGCTACTCTACAAACAATTGCGCCTTTTTCATAAGCAGGATTTCCGTTATATAATATGTCTCGTAATACTTCATCTCCAGAAAGCATCAAAGAAAGTGAACGCGTCGTTGGAACTCCTAAATAATGCATGGCTTCGGCACACAAATGTTCTCGTATGGAAGAACGCAAAACGGCAAAACCATCGGCGGTACGAGAATAGGGGGTAGGTCCTGCTCCTTTTAGTTGTAAAGTATAGGATTGATTATTATGTACAACTTCGGTTAGATTGATGGCGCGACCATCTCCCAATTGCCCAGCCCAGTTACCAAATTGATGCCCTGCATAAGGTAAAGCATAAGGTTTTGTTTCTGGGTAAACAGTTTTTCCTGAAAAAACATTCAAAAACTCCTCCGATACTATATCCTTTGAAGATAATCCTATTAAATATGCTACTTCTTCCGAAGCGTGAATAAAAGTAGGTTTAGAAGGTTGCTTTGGTGTAACATATGAAAAACAAGCTCGTTCTACTTGTCTTGGAATATTGATTTCGCTTGGATCAGCAGGTAGTTCTGTTGTGAAATTATTTTGAATATGAAGTTTCATATGGGGATATTTATTTTTTTTATTGGTCGTATGTAATTCGCGTGAATGCTATCAGTTTTTACTACTTATTTTCGGTCATGCTCATTTCATTTCTCACTAAATTAATAATACGTAAAGATATTTCATATCTAATAGATAATCGAATCCTAATGATAACTTTATTTTATATGCAAAATCATTATAGTTATAGATATGGAAGTCTAAAATAAATTAATGTCTGAATTGAAACAGAAAACCAATTATTTGTATAATACTAGCTGTAGATAATTTTGAAGAATACAAATTATTAATTTAGTTTTACAATAAAAACTGATGAAATCATTTGATGTAGCGATTATTGGTAGTGGTCCCGCTGGTGCTTCTGCGGCTTTTGAGTTATCCAAATCAGGAATTTCAACTGTAATTATTGAAAAAGAAACCCTGCCAAGATATAAAACTTGTGGTGGAGGACTTGTTTATCGAGGTCTCAAAAAGATGCCGTTTGATATTTCATCTGTAGTAGAAAAGAATTTCCATTCAATGGATCTTTATTTTTCTAAAAAATACCCTTGTATCACTACCAAAAGAGAAAATCCTATCGTTACCATGGTTATGCGTGATACTTTTGATAATTTAATAGTAGAAAAAGCCAGGAATAATGGAGTTACTTTATTGCAAAATCATAAAGTTTTGGATATTACTTTTGGAGAAACTCAAACGATTCATACAACTGAAGGAGATGTTAGTGTTAAATTTATTATAGCTGCAGATGGCGCATTAAGTCCAATAGCTAAAATAGCAGGCTGGAAAGAAACGAGAACAATCATTCCGGCATTAGAATATGAAGTTGAAGTTCCTGCACTTGATTTTGAACGATTGTCTAAAGAGGTTCGTTTTGATATTGATGCTATTCCTTATGGATACGGGTGGTGTTTTCCTAAAAAAAATCATCTTTCGATTGGGGTTGGAGTTATGGTGAAAACCAATAAAAAAATGAATCTCAAACACTATTATGCTGAGTATTTAAAAACATTAGGGATTACAGAAATACTGAATGAAGTAGGACATGGTTTTGTCGTTCCAGTAACACCGAGAACAGATTATTTTGTGCAAAAAAATGTTTTTTTAACAGGAGATGCTGCAGGTTTAGCAGATCCATTAGTTGCAGAAGGTATTTCGAACGCCATTCTGAGTGGTGTGCAAGCTGCTCAAGCTATTATAGAAAGTAATTTAGATTCAGAAAAGGCTGCCACTTTATATGTTGAAAAATTAGAAACTACTATTTTGCCTGAAATTAAAAGAGGTGCTATACTTGCGCGTCAATTTTATTGTAAAAAAAGCTTTAGAAATATTATTTTAAAAAAATACGGACAGTATTCTGCCGAAGCTATGACTGATTTGTTTATGGGGGAAAGAACTTATCCTAAAGATTACATAGCAAGTATTAGTAAAAAGATTAAAGAGACAATTTTTAAATAATAGTTTTTTAAATAATCTTAATTAAAAATAAAAAATCCTGAGCTTTCACTCAGGATTTTCAATATATAAGTTTTTCTTATTTAATTAAGAAAGTGCAGCTTGTACTTGATCAGCAGCTTCTTGAAATTGTACTGCAGATAAAATTGGCATTCCAGAATTATCAATTAATTCTTTTGCAATTTCAGCATTTGTACCTTGTAAACGAACAATGATTGGCACTTTAATAGCATCTCCCATGTTTTTGTAAGCGTCAACAACACCTTGAGCAACACGGTCACAACGAACGATTCCTCCAAAAATATTAATCAAAATTGCTTTTACGTTTGGATCTTTCAAGATAATACGGAAAGCAGTTTCAACACGTTTTGCATCAGCAGTTCCACCTACGTCAAGGAAGTTTGCAGGTTCAAAACCAGCATACTTAATTAAATCCATAGTTGCCATTGCAAGACCTGCACCGTTTACCATACATCCTACAGTTCCGTCAAGATCTACATAGTTTAATCCTACTTCTTTAGCTTCAACCTCGATTGGATTTTCCTCACGAATGTCACGCATATCAGCATATACTTTTTGTCTGTATAAAGCATTATCATCGATATTTACTTTAGCATCTACAGCTAATATTTTATCATCCGAAGTTTTTAAAACTGGGTTGATTTCAAACATAGAAGCGTCAGAACCAATGTAAGCTTTGTATAATGCATCGATGAATTTTACCATTTCTTTGAAAGCATTTCCAGAAAGACCTAAATTAAAGGCAATTCTTCTTGCTTGAAAACCTTGTAATCCAACAGCTGGATCAATTTCTTCAGTAAAAATTAAGTGTGGAGTGTGTTCTGCAACTTCTTCAATATCCATACCACCTTCAGTAGAATACATGATCATATTACGTCCAGTTCCTCTATTTAAAAGAACAGAAACATAAAATTCAGAAGTTTCGCTTTCACCTGGGTAATATACATCTTCAGCAATTAAAACTTTGTGTACTTTTTTTCCTTCTGCTGAAGTTTGAGGTGTAACTAATTGCATTCCGATGATTTCTTCTGCAATTCCTTCTACTTTGTCAATTCCTTTAGCAAGCTTAACTCCACCACCTTTTCCACGACCACCTGCGTGAACTTGAGCTTTTACTACATACCAGCTAGTACCAGTTTCAGTAGTTAATTGTTTTGCAGCTGCTACCGCTTCTACTGGACTATTAGCTACAATTCCACGTTGAATGCGAACGCCATAGCTAGCTAAAATTTCTTTTCCTTGATATTCGTGTATGTTCATAATATATGTTTTGACTAGATTCTAAAAATTTATTTCATATCGAAAGTGGCGCAAAAATAGCAAAATTAAATTTAATTAAAACTTTTTTTACTCATATCTTATAATGTTTGAAAGCAAAAAACTGATTCCTATGCTTTAAATGGAATTGAAAAATAAAATTTAAAAATAATCATCTATTTTGTTAAAATAATTATCTCTAAAATGTATTACCCTATATTTATTACAAAAACAGTTGCTTTTAAAAAAACAGAAAAATATTTATTGATAATATATCAATTGAAAAGTGAAAAATAAGCATTATTATCAATTTTATATTATATTTTTAATTTTATAGCAAAAATAAGACCTTAAGTCAAGATTCATTAGTTATATGTTATGAAATCTTTAATTTTGTAAAAAAAAATATCAAGCATGAGAGTTAAAGAACAAGGTCTTTATTTACCCGAATTTGAGCACGACAACTGTGGCGCAGGATTTATATGTAATTTGAATGGAATCAAGTCTAATGATATTATTCACAAGGCTCTAGACATCCTTATCAAGTTGGAACATCGTGGAGCGGTAAGCTCAGATGGAAGAACTGGTGATGGTGCTGGAATCTTATTTGATATTCCACATGATTTCTTCAAGAAGGTCTGTGATTTTGAAATTCCAGAAGTTAGAGAATATGCAGTAGGTATGACTTTTATGCCAAAAAGCCCTAACCAAGTTGCCTTTTGCAAAGAAACTTTTGAATCTGCAATAAAAGATCAAAACCTATCTATTTTAGGATGGAGAGATGTTCCTGTGGATGTTTCTAATTTAGGACAAATAGCTGCCGAGAAAGAACCAACTGTAAAACAAGTATTTGTTGGTAAAAATGGTCAGGATATTACTGAGCAACAATTCAACGCCAAATTATTTATGGCTAGAAAAATTGCTGAGCATACGATTCGCAATTCAAGAACTTCTGAAAGTCATATGTTTTACTTCTCAAGTTGTTCTACTACTACTATTATATACAAAGGTCTATTGATGCCAGAAGACATCAGTAGATACTATACTGATTTATTAGATAGCGATTTGGTAACCCGTTTAGCTTTGGTTCACCAACGTTTCTCTACAAACACTTTCCCTTCTTGGGATTTGGCACAACCATTTAGATATATGTGTCACAATGGTGAAATTAATACATTAAGAGGAAACGTGAGCAGAATGCGTGCTCGTGAAGAATTAATGAAAAGTGATGTTTTTGGAGATGATTTGAAAAAATTATTCCCAATCATTTTAGAAGGAAAATCAGATTCTGCTTCTATGGATATGGTTGTTGAGTTATTATTAATGACTGGACGTTCTTTGCCAGAAGTAATGATGATGGTTGTTCCTGAAGCATGGGAAAAACACAAAACCATGTCTGATGAGAAAAAAGCATTCTACGAATACAATGCTTGTATTATGGAGCCTTGGGATGGTCCAGCTTCTATTCCATTTACAGATGGTAACGTAATTGGAGCATTATTAGATAGAAATGGATTACGTCCTTCTCGTTATACATTGACTAAAAGCGGTTTTGTTATCATGTCATCAGAGATTGGTGTACTTGATGTAAAACCAGAAGATGTAATTCAACACGGAAGATTAGAGCCAGGAAAAATGTTCTTAGTGGACATGAATGAAGGTCGTATTGTTGAAGATGATGAAATCAAACATTCAGTAGTTACTAAACGCCCTTATAGAGAGTGGTTAGATAACAATATGTTACAATTGGCACAAATTCCTTATACGAATAATCCAATTCCAACTGAAGAAACTGATTTTGAAGCTAGACAACGTTTGTTTGGTTATACAATCGAAGATTTAAAAACAATCATTAATCCAATGGGAGGGCAAGGTAATGAAGCTTTGAGTTCTATGGGTAATGATACGCCACTTGCTATATTATCAGATCAACCGCAATTATTATATAACTATTTCAAACAATTATTTGCTCAGGTTACTAATCCACCATTGGATGGTATTCGTGAAGAAATAATCACAGATACGAGTTTAGCAGTTGGAGGAGATTACAACATCTTTGATATTACTGATGTTCACTGTAAAAAAATCAAAATTCAAAACCCAGTTATTTCTAATGAGGATTTGGATAAAATTAGAAGTATCGATCATGCTGATTTCAAATCAGTAACTATTTCTACTTTATATAAAATTGAAAAAGGTGTAAATGGTTTGGAACGTGCTTTAGAAAAATGTGTACAAGCAACATTCAAAGCAGTTTCAGAAGGATGCAATATCGTTATTCTTTCAGATAGAGGAGTAAACGAAAAAATGGCTCCAATACCAATGTTGTTAGCTACTTCTTATATTCACCACTCTTTGAACATTCTAAAAGTTCGTTCTAAATTTGGTATTATAATCGAATCTGCTGAACCACGTGAACCACATCATTTTGCTTTATTGTTTGGATACGGTGCAAGTGCTATCAATCCTTACATGGTAAATGAAATTCTTCATGACCAAGTAAATCAAGGTTTTATTACAGGAATAAAAGCAGATTATGCAATTACAAACTATAATAAAGCAATTGCAAAAGGTATTCTGAAAATCATGAATAAAATAGGAATCTCTACTTTGCATTCCTATAAAGCAGCTCAAATTTTTGAAATTTTAGGTTTAAATAAAACCTTTAGTTCAAAATACTTCCCTTATACTCCTTCAAGAATAGAAGGAATTGGATTAATGGAAATTGAAAGAGAAGTTAAGAAAAGACATGTAAATGCATTTCCAAAATCTAAAATTGCAAATTTATTGCCTTTAGAAATTGGAGGAATTTACAGATGGAGAAGAAATGGTGAAAAACACATGTTCAATCCAACTACAATTTCAAAATTACAACAAGCAGTTCGTTTGAATAGCCCAGAAAGCTATAAAGAATACTCTAAAATGGTTAACGAGCAAAGTGAAAACTTGATGACTATTAGAGGTTTATTTGAATTTAACAATTTAGACCCAATTTCTATTGATGAAGTAGAACCATGGACTGAAATTGTGAAGAAATTCAAAACTGGTGCGATGTCTTACGGATCTATCAGCCAGGAAGCTCATGAGAATTTAGCGATTGCAATGAACAGAATTGGAGGTAAATCTAACTCTGGAGAAGGTGGAGAAAACCCAAAACGTTTCCAAAAAGAATTGAATGGTGATTCTAAAAATAGTGCCATCAAACAAGTAGCATCTGGAAGATTTGGAGTTTCTATTAACTACCTGACAAATGCGCAAGAGATTCAGATTAAAATGGCTCAAGGTGCAAAACCTGGAGAAGGTGGACAATTACCTGGTGAAAAAGTAGTGCCTTGGATTGCAGAAACAAGAAATTCTACTCCTTATGTAGGTCTTATTTCTCCTCCACCTCACCACGATATTTATTCTATTGAAGATTTATCTCAATTGATATTTGATTTAAAAAATGCTAACAGAGAAGCTAGAGTAAACGTTAAATTAGTTGCCGAAGTTGGAGTTGGAACAATTGCTGCCGGTGTTGCTAAAGCAAAAGCGGACGTTATCTTAATTTCTGGATACGATGGAGGAACTGGTGCTGCACCATTAACTTCATTACAACATACAGGTATTCCATGGGAACTCGGTCTTGCCGAAGCACAACAAACTTTAATCTTGAACGATTTAAGAAGTCGTGTAGTTTTAGAATGTGATGGTCAATTGAAAACAGGTCGTGACGTAGCTATCGCTGCTTTACTTGGTGCTGAAGAGTTTGGTTTTGCAACTGCTCCTCTTGTAGCTTCAGGTTGTATCATGATGAGAGCTTGTCACTTGAATACTTGCCCAGTAGGTATTGCAACACAAGATCCTGAATTGAGAAAAAATTTCAAAGGAACACCTGAACATATCATCAACTTCATGTACTTTATCGCTGAAGAGTTGAGAGAAATTATGGCTCAACTTGGTTTCAGAACATTGAAAGAAATGGTTGGACAATCTCAAAAATTAAATGTTAATAAAGCTATTAAACATTATAAAGCGAATGGATTAGATTTGTCTACCATCCTTTACAAACCAGAGAAAGCGAAAACAGTTCCAAATCACAATACAACTACTCAAGATCACGCATTAGAAAATGTACTTGATTTTGATATTATAAAAGCGGCTATTCCATCTATTTATAGAAAAGAGAAAACAAGAGTTACATTTGATATCAAAAATACAGACCGTTCTGTAGGTGCGATTTTAAGTAATGAGATTTCAAAAATATATGGTTCTCAAGGATTGCCTGAAGATACTATTCTTGTTGACTTTACAGGTTCTGCTGGACAAAGTTTTGGAGCTTTTGCAACTAACGGATTGTCATTTAAAATTCATGGAAACTGTAATGACTATTTAGGAAAAGGGCTTTCTGGAGGGAAATTAATTATCAAAGTACCACCTACAGCTACTTTTGTACCTGAAGATAATATTATCATTGGTAACGTTGCTTTATACGGTGCAATTACCGGAGAAGCTTACATCAACGGTATGGCTGGAGAGCGTTTTGCTGTTAGAAACTCTGGAGCTACTGCTGTTGTTGAAGGAATTGGAGATCACGGTTGTGAATACATGACAGGAGGAACAGTAGTTATTCTTGGAAAAACAGGTAGAAACTTCGCAGCTGGTATGAGCGGTGGTGTTGCTTATGTATATGACGACAAAAAGAAATTTGAAAATGGATTGTGCAATATGGAAATGGTTGCCTTAGAGACATTAGAAGAAGATGATTTAGCGAAATTAAAACACTTAATCAAAAATCATTCTATGTACACCAATAGCCCTTTAGCGAAACGCATATTAGGAGATTGGGAAAATGAGAGCAAACATTTCATTAAAGTAATGCCAACAGATTACAAAAAGGCATTACAAAGATTGGCAGAAGAAAAGCAAATTGAAGAATTAATAGCACAACAATAGTCATGGGTAAAATAGGAGGATTTAAAGAATATAATAGAGCCGACGAAAGTAACGTTGCTGTTCAAGAAAGAGTTACAAATTATAATGAGTTTACAATTCCGTTAACAAAAGAAAAAATCAAAGAACAAGGTTCTAGATGTATGGATTGCGGAATTCCATTTTGTCATAGCTCATGTCCGTTAGGAAATTTAATTCCTGATTTTAACGACATGGTGCACCAGGAAGAATGGGAAAGTGCCTTGGAAATTTTACAATCAACAAATAACTTTCCAGAATTTACAGGTCGTTTATGTCCTGCACCATGTGAGAAATCATGTGTTCTAGGAATAATAAAAGAACCAGTTGCTATCGAGAATATTGAAAAAAATATTATTGAAAGAGGTTTTGCTGAAGGATGGATTAAACCACAAGCTCCAGCAGTAAGAACTGGAAAAACAGTTGCAGTTATTGGATCAGGTCCTGCTGGATTAGCAGCTGCTCAACAATTAAATCGTGCAGGACATACTGTTACGGTTTTTGAAAGAGACAATGCAATAGGAGGTTTATTACGTTATGGAATTCCAAATTTCAAATTGGAAAAAGGAATTATTGACAGACGTGTATTAATACTAGAAGCTGAAGGAATCATTTTTAAAACAAATGTGAACGTAGGTGTTAACTATAGTGTTGAAGAATTAAATGCTTTTGATTCTATCGTATTATGTGGTGGAGCTACTGAAAAAAGAGGTTTGCCAACTAAAGGAGCAGATAGTAAAGGTGTTGTTCAGGCAATGGATTTCTTGACACAACAAACTAAAGTTGTATTTGGTGAAAAAATTGAAGATCAAGTATTAGCTACTGGAAAAGATGTTATCGTTATCGGTGGTGGTGATACTGGATCAGATTGTGTTGGTACTTCAAACAGACACGGAGCAAAATCGGTGACTAATTTTGAAATCATGCCAAAACCACCAATCGGAAGAAGCGAAACTACTCCTTGGCCATTTTGGCCTTTACAGTTGAAAACATCTTCATCTCACGAAGAAGGATGTGATAGAAACTGGTTAATTAATACTAAAGAATTCCTTGCTAATGAAAAAGGAGAATTAGTTGGATTAAAAACTGTTGAAGTTCAATGGAAATTAACTCCAGGACAAAGACCAGAATTAATTGAAAAAGAAGGTTCAGAGAAAACTTGGCCTTGTGATTTGGCTTTGTTAGCTTTAGGCTTTACAGGTCCAGAAAAAACATTAGCAGAGCAATTAGGTTTAGAAGTTGATGTTAGAACTAATTATAAAGCTACTAACTATCAAACGAATGTTCCTCACATCTTCACTGCTGGAGATATGAGAAGAGGACAATCTCTAATTGTATGGGCAATCTCTGAAGGCCGTGAAGCTGCAAGAGAAGTTGATTTATATTTGATGGGTTATAGCAATTTACCAACTAAAGGTAATGGTGATTTACCTGCTTTATAATATTTGAAATACTAAATTTAAAATCCCTTGATAATACATTTTATCAAGGGATTTTTTTTGGCAATGTCTCGTCCTGAAAAAAGTTGCTCATCTTTCAGCTTTGATGAATAATTTTGTCATTTTTTTTAATGCTTTGGGTGAATGCATCCAATTGGTGTTGTCTAGTGTTTGCTTTCCTATTTCGGCAAATCGGGAAAACATTTCTTTTTCATAATGGGCTATTGCCGATTTTAAATCCATGAATTTTCCGTTGGTTAAACTTTTGCTTAATTGTAAAGCATCAAACATGGCCATATTTACCCCTTCGCCTGCAAATGGAGGCATTAAATGTGCTGCATCGCCTAGTAAGGTTATATTTGGTTGTGCTTCCCAATATTGGTCTAAAGGCATGCAGTATTGGGGCCTTGGAATGAATATTGTATTTTCTGCTTCAAATAGTTCTTTCCAAATTGGATTCCAACTGGAGTAGGTTTTTCTGAACCATTCCAAAACTTGTTTACCATTTTTAAAATTAATACCATTTTCTTCAAGCCAATTTATTTCTTCTTTCCAGCTTAGAGCAAATTTCAGATTATCGTCACCTTTGGCACTTACTGCAGTTATTGTTTTTGAATCGCCCAGAGCCATAATTTTTCCATCTTTAAAAAAGGCATTAATATTTGGTGCATTTTCATCAACATTTTCAATAGTTGCCTGTAAAATGGTAACTCCCGAGTAAAAGGCTTGGATTGGGGTCACAAATGGGCGAATTTTAGAATTTGCGCCATCAGCCCCGATTATAATATCAGCATTTGCTTTGTTTCCATTTTCGAAAATAATTTCCCAAGCGTCATCTTTTTTTTCTAGAGAAATAATGTGACTATCCCAAACAACGGTATCGGGTTTAAGAGAATCCAATAAAATAGTTCGTAATGTCCCACGTTCTATTTCGGGGCTAAACCATTCGTCTCCAAAATTACCCATATTCTCATTATTCTCGTCAAATAAAATGTTAGTATGTTCATCCACAATGCGAGTTCGTTCATTATCATTTCTATAATTTGCTTTGAAGGCATCCATCAAACCAGCTTCTTCTAGTGCTTTTAATCCCGAGTGTTTGTGTAAGTCTAATCTTGTTCCCTGCACTCTTACTTCTTTATTGAAATCTCTTTCATATACTTTTACAGTAGCACCTTTTTTTTGTAAAAGTCTTACCAATGTGAGTCCGCCTGGTCCTCCACCAATGATAGCGATTCCTTTGTTATTTAGTAAATTCATTTTAGATTGTTTAATATGATATAAAATTAAAATAATCTAATAAGACAAAATAGCTACATTTGTTCTTAATTTAGTCCTAAAGGATCATTAATGGAAATAATAATAGAAGAGGGGAACAGTTCATGGAAAAGCTTTACAGATAAGTTGAACATGACGGTTGATGATAGTGGTAGAGTTATTATTCCAAAGCAATTTGGAAAAGGATTTCTACAGCGTTTCAAATTTAATTCGAGTCTTAGAATGATGATTCAAGATTATGAGTTGAAGGAAGATTTGCTTATAAAAAGAACTATTGAGGAAAATATTACTGGAGTAGTAATCTTTAAATTTCATAATATCTTTTTAAGAAATATCGAAAATAAAGACTCACTTACCCATATGAAATTACGTCAGTCTGTTCAGCTTTTTTCTGGAAATATAAATGGAGATCAGTTTTATCCTAGTAAGACTTTGTTCAATTCTATTGTAATCGGGATTGAAATAGCGTACTTGAAAGAATTGCTAAAAGTAGATTATCAAAATACTATTTTGGATACTATTACAAACCAAAAGCAGTCTTTTTTGTTTGAAGAATTGTTACCAGCTAGCATACAAAAAGTGGCTTTTGAAATGTTGTCAAATTCAATTCCAAGCAATTTAGCTTCTTTTTATTATAAGGTAAAAGCCGAAGAATTGGTATGTCTATTGATTGCTGAATTGCTGAAAAGGGAAAATACAGCTATATCTGCATTGAATGTAGATGATGTGCAAGCCATTTATAAAATTAGAGATGCTATGTTGAAGCAATTGGATGTTTCACCAAATCTAGACGCATTAGCTTCAGAGATTAATTTTAGCAAATCAAAACTCAAACGCCTTTTTAAGCAAATATTTGGGATCAGTCTTTTTCATTATTTTCAATCGTTCCGAATGCAAGAAGCGGCTGCTTTACTTCGAGAACATAAATTATCAGTTTCTGAAGTGGGTTTCCGAATGGGTTTTAGTAATCTGAGTCATTTTACCAGACTTTTTGAAACGCATATTGGGGTAAAACCAAAAAAGTATTCTATGGAAACTTAGTTGCTTTTATAATTGGTCCACAAATATAATATTTAGAACTGAAGATAATTATTTACTTGCTAAGTCTTTAATTTGAGTAATTATAACTCCAAATTTTAATCGATACATTCCATAAGCAACAAATCACCATCAGTGTGAGTTAAGACAACAAGTCCGTCTTGAGCAACACTATTACTGGATCCTGTTCGATAGCCCATAGTAAGGGTATCATTTTCTAAAGTATATTTTAAATTTTGAGAATAGATTCCGTTTACAATTCCAACAGGTATTAGAGAAATTGGTGTGCCTGCGGTGTACCATTTTTCAAATTTATTTGGAAGTAAAAATATTTTGGAATGGTCGTCGAGAATTACAATTTTTAGCAAATCTCGATATCGAACTATGTTGGTAACGTTAGTTAGCGTATGATCGGCACGTTTTCCTGTAGCCCAAACGACATTTACTGCGGGTATTTTTCTTTCGATAAGGTAATCAAATGCTTTTTCTAAGTCGGTTTTGTCTTGGTCTGGGGTGTATATAATTTCAAGGGGATATTGTGTGGTTTTATATATCTCTGGATCAAAGCCTCGGTCGAAATCACCCAATAAAACATCTACTTTAATGTCTAATTCCATTACTCGTTCCATTGCCGAATCGAGTACAATTACCAACGGAGACCATTCTAATAACTGCCCTAATAATTCGGGATTGCAGGAGGCACCGTTAGCAATGATTAAAGCAGGTTCTTGGTCGTCGCGAACGATATGGTGTGATGACATTTGATTTTGATTTTAGAATTCTGATTTTTGATTTCAGAGTGAAGAATATTAGAATAGGATATGGGGTTTTGAATTTAGATTTTTACCTAAATTTTCTGTAAAGTTATGAAATATCTTAAATCTAAAACCGTTAATCTTCAATCAATAGCCCAGATAGTAATGAAAAATAAACCAGTGTTATAAACTTTAGTTTAGTTAGGTTACAAGAACGACCAACGGAAGTTCCTTGAAACCTTTACTAAACTGTTTATAAAACTGGTTTATTTGTAATGAATAGCTGGATTAGCTACTGAATAGTATAAGTTTTGGTATCTATTTCTGAAAGTTGAAAAAAGCCATATGGATAGTCATCAGAATTGGTTTGGTTGATGATATTTCCTCGCAAAGTTGCTGGTGCTGTAGCAAAAGGTCCATTATTAGTTCCTGTTGTATTAAGTAATTTGGTCATGTAATTACTGTATTTTTCTGTGATTCCTTGTAGACCAAATTCGATTAGATCGCCTTTTTTGATATCGTCACTACGATAGAAGGCAAACATTTCATTACCTTGGGAAAATTCATCAGTAAGAACGTTATATTCAGCATAAGCGATGTTTTTATTCTTTACTCCTATGAAATAAAAATTATCTTCGGCTCCATTATCTTGAAAGTAGTATTTGATCTCATATACATCTTTGCCTTCAATCCCCGGTTTTATAGATTGCTCTATTCTTAGGATATCTGGAGTGGGCATAAAAGTAGAAGTAGAGGTGTAATTTTGCCCTTTGTAGGTTATGTTAAGGGTGTAATTATTGCCAATAATAGGAACAAAGTCGTTACAGTTATATTCTCCTGTTTGTTCGTCCTCGATAAATTTATAGGTGACTGGAGTGCTCAAAGAAACGTTGGTAACAGTCACGACAGCTCCTGTGGCAACTGGAATTGTGTTAGAATAATAGTCGGTAGTTGTGGTTAATATGATTTGTTGAAAGTTTCCTTTTGATTCTTTTTCCCATTTTATAGAGGCGTCTATAACTAGTTTTGGAGCAGCATTTTCCAAATCGACATTGACTACATCTTCACAACTGATAACAGTGAAAGAAGTGATTAGAAGGGTTATGAATAGTTTTATGTTTTTCATTGTATTAAAATTTAAAATTATAAGAAACTGAAGGCACGGCTCCAAAAATAGATAGTCTCACAGCTTCGTTTGCGCCAGTATCTGCATTTTCTCTAAAGCTGATTGAAGCGGCATTTTTTCGGTTATAGATGTTGTAAATGCTAAAAACCCATTCGCCCTGCCAACCTTTATTTTTATATGGTTTAGGAGTGTAAGTTGCTGAAACATCTAAATGGTTATAGATGGGTAAGCTACTTGCATTTCGTACTCCATAGTTTGGCACAGTAATTCCTTGGTAAACATATTGTCCGTTAGGAAAGTTTGTGGGTTGTCCTGATTGTAAGGTAAAATTACCTCCAAAATTCCATTTTTCGCTTAAGGTATAATTTGCGGTAACAGCTAAGTTGTGTAATTTGTCATAAGCAGAACGGTACCATTCGCCGTTATTGATTCCGACTTCGTCTGGTGTTCTTCCAGGTGTTCTTTGTTGCGATTTGGAAATGGTGTAAGCAATCCATCCGTTCAATTTGCCACTGTTTTTTCGAAGCAATACTTCTAGACCATAAGATCGCATTTCTCCGTTAAGAACTACCTGTTCAATGGCTTCATTGGCAATTAAATCTGCGCCATCAATGTAATCCATTCTGTTTTGGATTTTTTTATAAAAGCTTTCTAATTCTAAAGTGTATTTATTGTCTTTAAAATTATTGAAATACCCAACCGCTACTTGATCTGCAATTTGTGGTTTTAAATAATTATCACTTGGCGTCCAAACATCAAGAGGAGTTGGGGAAGCAGTATTGGTAATTAATTGCAGGTATTGCACCATGCGGTTGTAACTAGCTTTTACGGATTGATTTTTATTCAGTTCGTAAGCTACTGAAAGACGAGGTTCAAAGTAGCCATAATCAGCGATGCTTTCGTTTTTTTTGTACGAAACTGTTCCGATAGGTGTTGCTTTTTCGTAAATTTTCAAATCAGAATCGTAAGCTACAGGTTGATTATTTGTGTATAGGTTGACTGTTGAACTTCCCAATCTCCTGAATGAACTATAGCGTACACCATAATTGACAGCTAATTTATCCGTTAAGATTTGTTCGGCTTCTATGTAGATACCGTTTTCAGAAGCGTATTTTTTTTCTAATTGTTTATAGTTGATTGTAGAATTAGAACCGCTTGGGTCAATAGTACCAGGATTGAAGTCGTAATAGGTAGAGTTAACTCCGTAATTTAGTTTGATATTATTACTTATATAATGTTTGAAATCATATTTTAAATTGTAATTCTTAATTCCGGAATCCCAATTAAATCCAAGGAAATCAAGCGTTAATCCATAATAGTAATTGCTGTAGATAAACGATAGATTAGAGAATAATTTCTCACTGAAAAGATGATTCCATCTCAAGTTTAAAGTTGCATTTCCGTATGTATTTGCAAAAGTTTCATTTAAAGAAAAGACATCTCTCCCAAAATATCCAGAAAGATACATGCTATTATTTGGGTTGAATTTATAATTCAGCTTTGTATTTAAATCATAAAAATAGGCTGAATTGTCATTGTTGGCTAATTTTAAAAATAGGTGAGCATAAGAAGCACGACCTCCAATTAAGAAAGAGCCTTTATCTTTTACAATAGGACCTTCCGCAAGGATTCGGCTAGTAATTAGACCAATACCACCATTTGCATGAAATTCATTACTGTTTCCGTCTTTTTGATAAACATCTAATACTGAGGAAGCTCGTCCTCCATATTTAGCAGGAATTCCGCCTTTGTATAATTTTAAATCTTTGATAGCATCTGGATTAAAAACAGAGAAAAAACCAAAAACGTGCGAAGAGTTAAAAATCATTGCTTCGTCTAAAAGTATCAAATTCTGATCGGCACCACCACCACGAACGTTAAAACCTGATTGTCCTTCACCGGCGTTGGTAACTCCGGGCAGAAATAAAATCGATTTGATAACATCGACTTCTCCCATAACAACGGGCATTTTTTTGATAGTGGCAATGGATAATTTGTTGACACTCATTTCAGGTTTCCGAATGTTAGCAGTATTTTTTTCGGAATTAATTACTACTTCTTTTAATTCATTTCCCGATTCTTTAAGTGAAAAGTTTCTTTTAACGCTTTTGGTCAATGAAATTTTTTCGGTAATATTTTGAAAACCTACATAACTAATTATAACATCATAATCGCCTTTGGGTAAAGTGAGGGAATAAAAGCCATATTCATTGGTAGAAGCTCCTATTTTTAATTCAGGAAAATAAACGTTTACACCAATCAAGGTTTCGTTGCTTTTGGCATCCGTAATGGTTCCGCTAATGGTGAGTTTTTGTTTGTTAGTGTCGGCATTGTTCGTTTCTTGCGAAAAAACAGTTAATGCACTCAATAAGAAGAGGGTTGTGTGAATAAATTTCTTAAAAATCATTATAAGGGTTTTGAGTTGTAAATTAGACGTGCTTTTGTACTATTTATTACATAGTGGAAGTTAATTTATTGTTAATAAACAGCTTATTGTACTAGGGCTGTTGAATTGAAAGAGAATGAGTTTTGCTAATGTTTTCATTGTTAAAGGTTTGATGTTATTAGGCAAAAATCAATAATAATAGTGGGTTGAGTGTTCTTAATTATAAATCGGAACAACTTTTTTTAAATTCAGAAGGTGTTTTTCCTGTAACTTTTTTGAATGTAGTATTAAAAACGGTCTTTGAATTAAAACCAACTTCAAAGGCAATTCCAAGTAAGTTCAGGTAATTCATTTCTGGAGTAGACAATAATTTTTTAGCTTCTTCAATGCGATAGCGATTGACAAATTGATAAAAATTTTCATGAAATCCAGAGTTGATTGCATACGAAAGCTGATGGGAAGTAATATTTAATTTCGAGGCAAGTTTAATTAAACTCAATTCACAATCTAAAAAAGGCTTTTCTGTTTGCATTAATTGTAGTAATTCGGACTTGATGAATTCTAATTTTTCATCTTCAATTATCTTTTTTCTATTTTCTTCTGGAATTAAAGATTCGATGATAATCTCTTTTAATTCTTTTTTATCTTTTTTAGAATAAGGGTAAATTTCTTTTTGTTTTAAAGAATAGTACGCGATATAAAAAATGATAAAAAGGTTTATGATTTCTAAAAAGAGATAGTAATATTCATTTTCGTTTTTAACTTGAAATATAATACCAGTTGCCCAATATAGTGCTAGAAAGATTACCGCCAATGTTATGTTTTTGAGCCATTTTAAATCAACACTTTCTATGGCTGAAGAAAAAAGTTTTATGTCTTTTTGGTGTTTTGTTATTTTTTTAAAGCATAAATAACAATAGCCAATAACTTGAATACCAATAAGACAATTGAAAATTAGAGAAATTAATCCCAATATATTTGAGGTAATAGTACTAGAAGGTTTTAGAAAAAAAGTGAAAACTATAAAGAGAAATGCTAAACCAAAATGTAAAAAACATTTTGGTCTCCATTTTTTTGTTGGGTTTATAAAAGAAGAAACACTTAAATAGAATAGTGGTGAAATAAAGAAACTCGAGATTTCAATAATCTTATAAAGCGAATTATTTTTCAGTTGAAATAAAACACTGTTGCTATTTTGTATAAATAAACAAAGAACAAATAGTGTTAGCCATTTATTGGCATTGATGTTCGCTTTATGTATATTAATAAATAACATAAATACTAACATCAAACAAGCTCCTGGAATTATAATGGCTAATATGTTATCCATACTATTTTAAAAGAGTTTTTTAAGGATTCTAAAAGGTTTAAAAATGCTTTTTATAAAACTCTCTATATTTCCTGAATTGCTAAAGGAAGATCTTCAACTTTTTCTTTGGCTCTTTTTTTCCCAAGTTTGTTTACACGATACATCAATAGTATAGAAATAAGAGAAATTGAAATAATTATAATTCCTAAAGTATTGTAATGTTCTAATGGACTAAATTTATCTTTTTGAATAACGACTGTTCCTGCAAAAGCTGCTGCGATTCCACCTGCTATTTGTTGCAAAGACGAATTGATACTCATAAAAGCACCTCGGTCTTGCATTTCTGGAATTGCTGTTACCAATGCTGTTGAAGGTACCATACGCCCCATAACTCCCATCATCATTAGTACATTTACCAATGCAACTATTACAAAAGGAGTAGCTCCCAGATTTGTGTAGATTGCAATCGTTACAATGGTCCATAAAGAACCAAATGCAAATATTTTGTATTTGTCTATTCGATCACTCAATTTCCCAATTAACGGCATTACTATTAATGTAGACAAACCCGAAATCATGAATAACATTGGTAATTCATTTTCGGTTATTTTTAAATTATTTATGGCAAAAGCACTACCAAATGGCATCAACATAAAACCTCCAATGGAAAGCAAAGCCGTGGCTGTAAAACCAACTCGGTAATCTTTTTTTGCAATGGTGTGTATTAAGTGTTTAAATGCTGATTTGTCTGATTGTATCTCTAAGTGTTTTGTAATTGGTTGTAATTTAACGGCTATAATCAAAGCAATAATGCCAGCCATTGTGGCAACCCATAGAAATGGAGCATGCCAACCCCAAGCATTAGCAATATACAAACCAATCGGAATACCTAAAATCTGACTGGCGCCAAATCCCATTTGTATAAATCCCATCACTCTTCCTCGTTGCTGAAGGCTAAATAAATCGGCAACAATAGCCATAGAGATGGAACCAATAACGCCTCCAAATAAACCAGTGATGATTCTTGCGGCTACCAACCAATAATAGGAAGTCACTATTCCGCATAAAATGGTTCCTGCAATAAAACCAATGTAGAAAAATAATAATAATTTTTTTCGGTCAAATTTATCAGCAAAACCAGCTGTTAGTAAACCTGAAATTCCTGCGCTAAAGGCATATGCAGAAACTACTAAACCAAAACTGGCAGGTTTTAAGTCCAGCGATTTCATCAGAATATCTCCCATAGGAGACATAACCATAAAATCTAGAATTACGGTAAATTGTGTAATTGCCAGTAAAAAAACGGCTAGTTTTTGATACGATGTAAAAGGGATTGACGGAGTATTTTTTTCTTTCATTTTCTTTTGTTTATTCTAATGCAACACATTCAAAATTGTGTTTATCAATAAGGTCAATTATTTGTTCTTCGGATAATGTTTTGCTTACAATTCGCAAAACACAGTCAATATCTTCTTGGTCAATATTCCATTGATGGATTTCGGAATGTTTGTCCAGAGTATTTATTATTTTTGCTTATCATTTTCGGTTTTTATATTGGTTGCAAAAACCAATACATTTTCTAAATGGTTTTCCATGGTTCATTATTTTAGGGGGTCAATGCTTTTATAACTAATTCAAATGCTTCTTCACTTATTTCTTGAGTGAGTTTAAAAGGCCCTCCTCCAAAATTTTTGCCTTCGTTCTCGAAGCGTAATAAAGAATATAGAGGTCCGTAGGCAATGCTCCAAAATACTTCTACAGAAACTGGAATTAATTCTTTTTTATCTATAGCATTTTTGAAAAAACTTCCCATTATGATTTTGAAATCGGATAGACTTTCTTCTAAGATAAAATCTCTGTAACTGGAATGGCTTAACAATTCCCAACAAGCAACATTCAACGGATGTTTTAGCGCAAATCGAGATCTGTTTTCCCATTGTTTTCGTAAACCTTCTTTGAAAGGCATCGTTGGTGAAAAATCTTTGCCCATTTCACTAAAGAAACTGTGTCCAATTTCGATTCCAATTTTCTTTATTAAATCGTCTTTGTCCGAATAATAGATGTATAAAGTAGCAACTGAAACCCCTGATTCTTTTGCCAATCGATTCATGCTAAAACCTTCAATTCCTTTTTCTACAAGCAATTCAATGGCTTTTTGTTTGACAATTTCTTCTTTATTGGAATCTCTAGTTCTCATTTTTTATTTTTTAATGAAGCAAAAGTATTAAATATAAATGAATGTTCGCTTAGTTATGAATGTTTTTTTAATCACAAATCAAATGAAAAGGAGATTGATAGTTTCGTTATTAAGAATTAAATTGCAATCCAACTATGAAGATTTTTAGTGTTTGTTAAGCCTAATGTGTTAATAATGGTTTAGTTAATTACTAGTAATTAGTTGTTTAAAAAAAAATAATACATTCAAATTTATATTACTAGAAAATGAATAAAATTAAAATTATAGCAAGTTGTTTATTGATTTCTACAAGTATCTTTCAAGGAATTGCACAGCAAAAATTAAAACTTGAATACGATAAACCCGCTACAAATTGGAATGAAGCTTTACCGCTTGGTAATGGTCGTTTGGGAGCTATGGTTTTTGGTAATCCTCAAAAAGAAGAACTTCAGCTAAATGAAGAAACCGTTTGGGCTGGGGAACCAGGTAATAATGTTCCTAAAAATGTATTTTTAAATATAGAAGAAATTAGAAAATTGCTTTTTGAGGGAAAAAATAAAGAAGCTCAAGATTTGGCAAACACTACATTTCCTAGAGTGGCTCCCAAAGATTTAAACTATGGAATGCCTTACCAAACTGTTGGAAGTTTATGGATTGAATTTCCTGGTCATGAGAATTATTCAGAATATAAGAGAGATTTGGATATAGAAAATGCAGTTTCTTCTGTAAGTTATAAAGTAGATGGAGTTACTTATAAAAGAACGCTGTTAACTTCTTTTTCTGATGATATTGTTTTGGTGAAGTTAACTGCTGATAAGAAAAAAAGTATTAGTTTTTCTTTATCAGCAACAAGTCCGCAGGTGTTGAGTAATTTTAGAACTCAAAATAAGAAACTTTTTTTTGAAGGTACAACAGCAAGTGTGGATAATAAAACAGGCAAAGTAAAATTTGTTGGAGAAGCAGTATGTACATTAAAAGGTGGAAACTTAACCGCTACCGCTGATAAGCTAATAATCAAAAATGCTGATGAGGTCATTATTCGTATCGCTATAGCTACCAATTTTAAAAATTACAAAGATCTTTCTGCTGATCCAACCCAAATAACTACTGCTGTTTTAGCGAAAGCATCTAAAAAAAAATATGCGGAATCTTTTCAAAGTCATATAAAGGCTTACCAAAAATACTTTAATCGAGTATCATTGTATTTAGGTGATTCCCCTCAGTCTAATAAAACAACCGATGTGAGGATTAAGGAATTTGCTACTTCTTATGATCCACAATTGGTTGGGCTTTATTTTCAATTCGGAAGGTATTTATTGATTTCGAGTTCACAGCCAGGAAATCAGCCAGCCAATCTTCAGGGAATTTGGAATCATAAATTAAATCCTTCGTGGGATAGTAAGTATACGGTAAATATTAATACCGAAATGAATTATTGGCCAGCTGAGATTACGAATTTGAGTGAATTGCATCAGCCTTTATTTAGTATGCTGAAAGATTTGTCAGTAACTGGAAAAGAAAGCGCATCAGAAATGTATCATGCCCGAGGTTGGAATATGCATCATAATACCGATTTATGGCGCATGACAGGAGTTGTAGATGGTGGATTTTATGGACTTTGGCCAATGGGTGGTGCATGGCTTACACAACATTTGTGGCAACATTATCTTTTTACAGGTGATCGTAAATTTTTAAAGGAATATTATCCTGTTCTTAAAGGTGCTGCTCAATTTTATCTTGATGTACTTCAGGAAGAACCTGAGCATAAATGGCTAGTTGTAGCTCCGTCAATGTCTCCAGAAAATACGTATGAGAAAAGTGTGGGCGTTTCAGCAGGAACAACAATGGATAATCAGTTGGTTTTTGATACTTTTAATAATATTGTTAATGCTTCTAAAATTTTAGAAACAGATAAATCTTTTGCTGATTCAGTATCGGTTGCGTTAAAAAGATTGCCTCCAATGCAAATAGGGCAGTATTCTCAATTGCAGGAATGGCTTCATGATTGGGATAAGCCTAATGACCACCACCGTCATATTTCCCATTTATATGGATTGTTTCCGTCTGGACAAATTTCACCATTTAGAACACCACAACTTATTGAAGCAGCCAAAAACACATTGATTTCAAGAGGAGATGTTTCAACAGGATGGTCTATGGGTTGGAAAGTAAATTGGTGGGCTCGATTATTGGATGGCAATAGAGCTTTTAAATTAATAAAAGATCAATTAAGTCCAGCTCCTTTAGAAATAAAAGGACAATCTGGAGGAACATATCCAAATCTTTTAGATGCTCATCCACCTTTTCAAATTGATGGTAATTTTGGTTGTACAGCAGGAATTACCGAAATGTTGCTGCAAAGTTATGATGGCGCTATTTATCTTCTTCCTGCCTTGCCAGATGATTTTAAAAATGGTAAAGTCACAGGTCTAAAAGCTAGAGGAGGTTTTGAAGTTGCTATTGAATGGGAAAATGGTAAGGCAAAACAACTAACTATAAAATCGACTTTAGGAGGAAACTGTAGACTGCGTATCGCATCAGATGTGAAATTAAAAGGAGAGGCAGAATTAAATATTGCCAAAGGAGAAAATACAAATTCTTTTTACCAAGTAGAAACTATCAAAGAGCCTTTAATTGCTCAAAAAGCAGTTTTAAATGGTTTTAAACTTCCTAATACCCAACTGTATGATTTCAATACTGAAGCTGGAAAAACGTATGTTTTTAAATCAAAATAATTTTTAAAAAGCAACAGTTGATATAATAGATTGTTTCTTGTGATTTATTAATTTAAAATGACTTTTGTTGAATGCTTAAATGATTGTATAAAAAAAAAGACAACCCTTTCGAGTTGTCTTTTGAAATATATAAACTAAGATAAATTAAGCAGTTTTCAATGCTGTAATTTTATCTAAAATAGTATTGAAAGTTGTGCTTGGACGCATCGCTTTGCTAACCAATTCAGGTGTTGGTTGGTAGTAACCACCAATTGTTTGTGCTTTTCCTTGTGCACCAATTAATTCACTATTGATTTTTGCTTCGTTAGCTTCAAATTCAGCAGCAATAGGAGCGAAGATGGCTTTTAATTCAGCATCTTTTGTTTGAGCAGCCAAAGCTTGAGCCCAGTAGAAAGCTAAATAAAAGTGAGAACCTCTATTGTCAATTTGTCCCACTTTACGAGCAGGAGATTTATCAGTAGCCAAGAATTTATCATTAGCTTCATCTAAAGTTTCTGATAAAATAATTGCTTTAGCATTGTCTAATGTTTGTCCTAAATGCTCTAAAGAAGCTCCCAAAGCTAAGAACTCTCCAAGAGAATCCCAACGTAAATAACCTTCTTCAATGAATTGCTCAACGTGTTTTGGAGCTGATCCACCTGCACCAGTTTCGAACAAACCACCACCATTCATTAATGGAACGATAGATAACATTTTTGCTGAAGTTCCAACTTCAAGAATTGGGAACAAATCAGTTAAATAATCACGTAATACGTTACCAGTAACCGAAATAGTATCTAAACCTTTGATGATTCTTTCTAAAGTAAATTCAGTTGCAGCAACTGGATTCAAAATACGAATATCTAAAGCTGATGTGTCATAATCTTTAAGGTATTTTTGAACTTTAACGATTAATTCTCTATCGTGAGCTCTGTTTTCGTCCAACCAGAATACAGCAGGAGTAGCAGATAAACGTGCTCTGTTTACGGCTAGTTTAACCCAGTCCTGAATAGGAGCATCTTTAGCTTGACACATTCTGAAAATGTCATTAGCTTCAACTACTTGTTCCATTAAAACAGTTCCGTTTTGATCTACTACACGAACAACTCCGTCAGCTTTTATTTGGAAAGTTTTGTCATGAGATCCGTATTCTTCTGCTTTTTGAGCCATCAAACCTACGTTAGGAACACTTCCCATTGTAGTTGGGTCAAAAGCACCATGTTTTTTACAAAAATCGATAGTAGCTGTATAAACTCCAGCGTAAGAACGGTCTGGAATAATCGCAATAGTATCTTGTGCTTTTCCTTCTTTATTCCACATTTGACCAGAAGTACGGATCATAGCTGGCATAGAAGCATCTACAATTACATCAGATGGAACGTGTAGGTTAGTAATTCCTTTATCAGAATTTACCATTGCCAAAGCTGGTCCGTTTTCGATAGCTTGTGTAAGTGCAGCTTCAACTTCTGCTTGTTCTGGTTGTCCTGCGATTTTTGCATAAACGTCACCTAAACCATTACGAGTATCGATATTTAATTTTTTGAATAATTCAGCGTATTTTTCAAAAACAGCTGCGAAGAACACTTCAACGATAGCACCAAAAATGATTGGGTCAGAAACTTTCATCATTGTTGCTTTCAAGTGAACTGAAAGTAATACACCTTCTTTTTTAGCTTCAGCGATAGTTTCAGTTACAAAAGCTTTTAAAGCAGTAATGTTTAATACAGAACTGTCAATGATTTCACCAGCTTTCAAAGGAGTACTTGCTTTTAAAACAGTAGTTGTACCATCTTTTGCAACGAATTCGATTTTAGCATCATTTGCTTCAGTAAGTGTAACTGATTTTTCACTTCCGTAAAAGTCACCAGTTGACATCGAAGCTACTTTTGTTTTAGAATCACTTGACCAAGCTCCCATAGAGTGTGGATTCGCTTTTGCGAAATTCTTAACAGCTCTTGGTGCTCTACGATCTGAGTTACCTTCACGTAAAACTGGATTTACAGCAGAACCTAATACTTTAGAATATTTTGCTTTAATTTCCTTTTCAGCATCGTTTTGTGGAGTTTCAGGGAAATTTGGAATTGCATAACCGTGTGATTGTAATTCAGCGATAGCTGCTTTCAATTGCGGTACAGATGCAGAAACGTTTGGTAATTTTATGATATTAGCTTCTGGAGTAGTTGCTAATTTCCCAAGTTCAGATAAAGAATCTTCAATTCTTTGGTCTTCTTTCAAAAACGATGAAAAGTTAGCTAAGATTCTTCCCGCAAGAGAAATATCTCTAGTTTCAATTTCGATATTAGAAGTAGCAGTAAATGCTTGAACAATTGGTAAGAAAGAGTAGGTTGCTAATAAAGGAGCCTCGTCTGTAAGTGTGTAAAAAATTTTAGCTTTTGATGTCATTTTTTTATTTTTTTGATCTAAATCATAAGTTTATAAAAGGCCTTACTAGCAATGAAAACGATTGAGATAAGGCGGGCAAAGATAAGAAATGATGATGTAAAAGTGTTTTAAATTTAATATAAAAAAATAATTTTAAACACATATTCTGTGATATTTTGAATTTGATATTTTTAGTAGTGTTTGATTCTTGAATTATGATTTTTAAGGCCTTAAAATTATCAAAAAAAAAGTCCCAAATTCGATGAGTATCGAAATGGGACTTTAATTTTTAAAGAAAGTAGTAAACTATCTTCTTTTATCTCTAATCTTAGCTTTTTTACCAGTAAGTTGTCTGAAGTAGAAAATTCTAGCTCTACGTACAGCACCTTTCTTGTTGATTTCAATTTTTTGTAAAGCTGGTAAGTTAACTGGGAAGATACGCTCTACTCCAATTGCTCCAGACATTTTACGAATTGTAAAAGTTTCTGTGTTAGCAGAACCTCTTCTTTGAATTACAACACCTTTAAAAAACTGTGTTCTTGTTTTTTCACCCTCTTTAATTTCGTAGTAAACTGTGATTGTGTCTCCAGCTCCGAATACAGGGAATTCTTTTCTTGTTACGAATTCGTCTTGAACGAATTTCAATAAATCTGCCATGATGTTTTTTTATTATGGTTTTTAAAAAGAGCAACATTCACGGATTTCGCCAGAGGTTGGTCTAATGAGGGTGCAAATGTAAAAAATAATTATGAATTCTCGATTATGAATTATAAAATATTTTAAAGGGGTAATTCCTTGGCTAATAGTAGCAAAAAAAAAGAGCTTTTATCTATGAAAAGCTCTTTTGTAATTTGTATTGTAAAAAAAATTAAGGAGTCATTTTTGACAGTTTTACTTTTTGAGTGATTTGAGCGATTTTGTTGTTTGTAGTAGATTTAATATCACTGTATTTGTTTATACCTAGAGACGAAGTCAACGTTTTGTCTCTTATGTCAAATAATTTATCAATCTCCTTATCGCGATCTTCTTTGGATAATTTTTTTTCATCCAAACCAAATAAGTCCAATACTAATTTGTTGTTAGCATTTTCGTAGTATGTTTTTTCGTCTGTACTTAATGCAACACCATACGTTTTATTAAGTTCATTCAATAAGGATTTTCTATTTATTCCTTGGGCAAAAGAAACGCTCGAAATTAAAAGCGTAACAATTAAAGCTACTTTTAGGATTAATTCTTTCATGATTTTATACTTTTTATGGTTATCAAGTAGTGAAACTACTCCTTACGTTTAAAGTATAAATATAAGAAAATTATTCGTTTAATAAGTCAGGTCTTCTGGTTTTTGTGTGTTCGTAGGCAGTATCTTCTCTCCATTTGTCAATTTTAGCAAAATGGCCACTCAATAATACATCGGGAACTTTCCATCCTTTGTAATCGGCTGGGCGAGTGTAAATAGGGCCTGAGAGTAATCCATCTTGAAAACTATCTGTCAAAGCAGATGTTTCATCACTTAATACCCCTGGAATCAATCGGATTAAAGCATCAGATAACACAAGTGCTCCTAATTCTCCTCCAGAAAGCACGTAATCACCTATTGAGATTTCTTTGGTAATAAAATGATCGCGAACGCGTTGATCTACCCCTTTATAATGTCCACATAAGATGATAATGTTTTCATACATCGACATGGTGTTGGCCATTTTTTGATTTAGCGTTTCACCATCGGGAGACATATAAATGATTTCATCGTATGTTCTTTCGCTTTTCAAGTGGGTGATGCAAGCATCAATGGGCTGAACAGTCATAACCATTCCTGCACCGCCACCAAAAGGATAATCATCAACACTTTTTTGTTTATTGGTTGTATAATCTCTTAAATTATGAAAATGAACTTCTACAATTCCTTTGTCTATGGCGCGTTTCATTATCGAAGCTTCAAAAGGGCTTCGTAATAATTCAGGTAATACAGTTATAATATCAATTCTCATGTTGTTTTTTTAAGAAGCGCAAATATAGCGTTTAACAGCAAGGTTCGCAATGATAATTATAATTTACCTTTTAAAAGCGCAATGATGCAAAGCTTAGCGAACTTTGCATAATACTTTGTGAACTTTGCGGTTAAAAAGAAGTTTAACTAAAACTCCATTCCTTATAACTTAACTCTTTTTGAATTTTTTCTTCTATTTTTTCAGATAGTTTCTCATTGAAATCAATACCAGTAATTTGTTCGATTGCTTCGATGGTTTTTGCAAAAGTATATAGTGGAGCATCAGATTTTGCATTGGGAACCAAAAACGGAATCATGACCAACATGTCATTTTCAACTCTGACTACAATTTTAAAAAAATAATCGGGTATCGAAACTTCTTCGTCGCCAATAGTTACTAAATTATCATGTAAAATACTTCCAGTAACTATAAAAAGAGCTTCGTATTTATCCGCCCAATACCTGATTTTCTGTTCCAATCGATTCCATACACCAGCATTAAAATCTCTATTTTGTGGTGCTACATTCGAGGTAAGGAAAGTCTCTCTATACGCTTCTTCCGAAAATTTCATATCAGCTGCAGGCACCAGATGCCCTTTGTCGTAGCCCGTGTCTTTGTAGTTTCTCCAATGTGCCGATTCGGTATCAATCAATGGATCTTGTTTAAAATAAGGTCGCTCGTAATGGTGTTCGTATCGTGATTTACCAGTTAAATAGTAGGCTGCCCATTCTGCTTGTTCGTGTTCTTCAGAATAGGATAAAAAGTAATGTTTATGTCTAATTATACTCATTTAAGGGGCTTTTATTTTATGGTTTGAATACTAAACTCCAAATTGTTTCAAATGATGATCGATGTGAATCCACATTAATTTGTTCCAATCTTCATAAGTCATTTTTCCCCAAAAAGGATGATTCATTACAGTGATTGATTGAGTTCCTTCGGTAAAACGGTTAAAGTTTTTTATCAATTCTGTTTTACTTTCATCAAAATCATATTGTCCTGTAAAAATAAACTCTTTGGCAGTTGGACTGTTTTTTCCAAACCCAGAATTAAAGGCGTTCTTTTTTAATATTCTGCCTAAAAGTCTTAAAACAAAATTGACTTTTACTTGGGTTTCACCAAAAGCGACAATAATAGTTTCATTGGCATGTTTCAGCATTTGATCCACAGACATTTTGCCCCATAATGCTTTTGCTTCAGGTGTAAGTGTATTGATTCGGATTATTATAGATTGATTGTCATCTTTGTCGAATATAGAACTCATCGTTTTTTTGGTTTGAAGTAGTGTAACAAATATAAATTTATTTTTTTCAAATTGTTTTTAATTATTTGTAGATGTATGGTGTTGTTTTTAAAATAATCGTAGGATTTAGATTGTTTGTGATTTTAATGCGTTAAATGATTTTTTTTGTTATTTTTATCATTCACTAATAAATGATTCATTATTATGCAAATTTTTCCCAAACTGCTTTTAATTAATTCATTGTGTTTTGTTTTTTCGCTGCAGGCGCAAACTATAAACGCTCAAAACAATGATGTAAAAATGAAAAACCCACTATTACAAAGAAGTACTTTACAGTATCAGGCACCAGATTTTAGTATTATTAAAGACGAACATTTTAAACCCGCTTTTGAGTACGGTTTAAAAATTCACGATCAGGAGGTTGAAGCCATTGCTAACAATTCTGCTAAACCTACTTTTCAAAATACTGTTTTAGCATTAGAAACCGCTGGAGTAGATTTGAACAGAGCCACAGGTATTTTTTATAATATGACGGGTTCTAATACTAATCCGACCTTGCAGGCTATTGAAGTAGAATATGCTCCTATATTATCAGGTCACAATGATAAAATTTATTTAAACAGTAAACTGTATAATCGTTTTAAAGCAATCGATTTAGATAAATTGAAAAGTGAAGACAAAAAACTGACACAATATTATTTGCAAAAATTTGAATTGGCAGGAGCTAATTTATCTGAAGCGGATAAAGAAAAAATGAAAAGTATCAATAAAGAGTTAGCCAGCTTAAGTACTCTTTTTGGAAACAAACTATTGTTAGCTCGAAAAAATGGAGCTGTTTTATTTGATAATGTTACTGATTTAGATGGATTGAGTGCTGGCGAAATTGAAGCTGCCAAACAAAAAGCCAAAGAAGCAGGATATGAAAATAAATATTTAATCGGTTTATTGAACACAACCCAACAACCTTTGTTGGTTAGTTTAAAAAACCGTGCTACAAGAGAAAAAATATACAAAGCATCATGGTATCGTGCCGAAAAGAATGATGATGGTGATACTCGTGAGACTTTGGAGAGAACAGCAAAACTACGTTTGCAAAAAGCAAATTTGATGGGCAAGAAAAGTTTTGCTGAATGGAAACTACAAGATCAAATGGCAAAAACTCCAGAACCAGCTATGGATTTATTAGCCAAAATTGCAGCTCCAGCTGTTGCTAAAGCCAAAGTAGAAGCTAAAGAAATTCAAGATTTAATTGATTCCCAAAATGCTGGCTTTAAATTAGAAGCTTGGGACTGGAATTTTTATTCCGAACAAGTACGCAAAGCTAAATACGATTTGGACGAAAGTCAAATTAAGCCTTATTTCGAATTGATTACCGTATTAGAAAAAGGAGTGTTCTTTGCCGCTAAGCAAATGTACGGTATCACTTTCAAGGTAAGAAAAGATTTGCCTGTGTACAATCCAGATGTTAAGGTCTATGAAGTTTTTGACGAAAAAGGGACTTCTATCGCTATTTACTATTTGGATTTTTACACACGTGATAATAAAAAGGGAGGTGCCTGGATGAATTCTTTTGTTCGTCAATCACATTATTTAAAGCAAAAACCAGTAATTGTAAATGTTTACAATTTCTCTAAACCAGTAGAAGGAAACCCTTCTTTAATTAGTTTTGATGATGTAAGGACCATGTTCCATGAATTCGGACATACTTTACACGGATTGTTTGCTAATCAGGACTATACGTCATTATCTGGTACAGCTGTGCCAAGGGATTTCGTAGAATTTCCATCTCAAATCAATGAGCATGCGGCATTAGATCCTGTGGTTCTAAAAAATTATGCAATTCATTACCAAACTAAAGAGCCAATTCCACAAACATTAATCGATAAAATTAAGAAAGCCGAAACTTTCAATAAAGGATATGATGTGACCGAAATTTTGGCTGCATCAACGCTTGATATGGCTTGGCACAGTGTTGAAAAAGAATCTGATTTCAAACCTACTTTGATTTTCGAAAAAGAAGCTTTAGAAAAATACGGATTATTGGTAAATGAAGTGCCTCCTCGCTACCACACACCTTATTTTGCCCATATTTGGGGAGGTGGATATTCAGCAGGTTATTACGCATATACTTGGTCCAAAACATTAGATTACAATGCCTACGACTGGATGCAGGCTCATGGTGGTATGACCAGAGAAAATTGTGAGCGATTCAAGAAATACATTTTATCTGTTGGGAACAGTGTCGATTTAAATCAGGCTTTCAAAGAATTCATAGGTCACGATATGCAAATCGAACCGTATTTAAAAAACGCGGGACTATTAACAAAGTAATTTTATAAAATTCAATATAAAGAAATGACATTCGAAAGGATGTCATTTTTTTTTGGAGCTATTTCCTGCTATCCGTTACAATCTTTTTTGAGGCAAAAAAAGCCTCAAAAAAGGATTTTCACTACTATCAGGGCTAGGCATCAGTGGAATTACGAGTTTTAAAAGCTATTTTCGTTTTAAAAGTAATATATGAGAAATTTCGATATATTTACAAACTAGGAGTTTGAGAATAATAGCGCAAAATGAAATGTTAGCTATGACCACACTAAAAAATATTGCTAAAAAATAAATTCACAAAATAAATATTAACATCTATGGAAGATTTAAAATTAAAATTGCAACAATTACATCAAAGAGTTGACTCTTTAAAAGATCAAATAAATACAGAGGAAGCTACAAAAAATGCTTTTGTGATGCCTTTTATTCAAATTCTTGGTTACGATATTTTCAATCCTACAGAAGTAATTCCTGAATTTGTTTGTGATATTGGAACTAAAAAAGGAGAGAAAATAGATTATGTAATAAAAAGAGATGGTGAACCAATTTTAATAATAGAATGTAAAAATTGGAAAGAAAATGTTGATGCTCATAATTCTCAACTTCATAGATATTATCACGTATCAAAATCACGTTTTGGTGTTTTAACAAACGGACATATTTATAATTTTTATGCAGATTTAGAGAAACCAAATATAATGGATGAAAAGCCATTTTTTACTCTAGATATATCAAACTTGAAAGATACAAGTTTAAAAATTTTAGAAAATTTTTCTAAGAATGGATATAATCTTGAAGAAATTTTAGATTCTGCAGAAGGATTGAAATATATAAAAGCAATTAGAAATGAATTTGAAAAAGAAATACAAGAGCCTTCGGACGAAATAGTTCGCATTTTAGTAAACAGATTTTTTAATAAACCTTTGACAGCTCCAAGATTAGTTGCATTTAAAGAATATACTAAAAAAGCATTTTCCAATTCAATAAATGATTCTATAAACTTCAGATTAAAAAATGCTTTAAATATAACTGAAATTGTTCCTTCAAAAACAACTGAACAAATTACAGCAATTGACGAAAATGTTGAAACTCCAAAATTCATCACAACGGAAGAAGAAATTGAAGGTTCTCAAATAATTAAAGCAATTTTAAGAGAAATTTTGCCAGCTTCAAGAATTGCATTTAGAGATACTCAATCATATTTTGGTGTTTTATTAGATGATAATAATCGAAAACCTATTTGTCGTTTACACTTTAATTCATCAAATAAATATATTGAACTTTTCAACAATGGAAAAGATAATGGCGAAAAGAAACTAATATCTTCTTTAGATGAAATTTATAATTATAAAGCTGAATTGTTGACAACAATAAAAAACTACGAATAAAACATAAAATAGTTATAGCTAACTGCTACTACAACAGATTTAAGCATTAAGCTTTAATGGAAAGTTGGTTTTGTATTTGGAGATTTAGTAAATGCGACAAATAGACTGATTTATTCTTAAATTTGCTGTAGTTTCAGAAAGTTATAGTTTTCTAAACATGCCCCAATCCTAATAAAACCGCATGAAATTCCCATTTTACATATTTATAGTATTGTTCTTTAATCAATTGTATTCACAGAAAATTTCTGTACAGACATTGTATAAAAGTGTTCCGCCACAAGAGTTTTCGTTAGAAAAAAATGATTTTGTTTTTGACATAAAAGAAGGAATTCTGTTTAAAAATAACACTAAGGATAATGTTGAAAACAAATATTACATAGAGTTCAAAAAAGAATATTACGATGAAAATAATAATTTTTATTTTGTAGAATACAAAACTGATTTTAAAAAGAACGCTAAGTATTCAGTCGATAAATCAGAGATTGGTCTTTTTACAATTATGTATGATAAAAAAGGCGGAACAGTTTTGACGGTAATTTTGAACTTTTTAAATGCCGACAGCGCTGCTTTATATCTTACTGAAAAAGGAGAAGAATCTCCAAAAGTCAAATCTCTTTTTGAATAAAATGGTAAACAAAGAGGATTTAAAGAAAATAAAAAATCAAATAATAATCATATAAAATAAAAATACAATGCAAAGTTTTGGAGCAAGCAAAGAATTTATAAAAGACGATGAATTCGAATGGGAAGTAGTGGGCGATGGGATTAAGAGAAAAATAATGGGTTATGATGATACGATCATGATGGTGAATGTTCTTTTTGAAAAAGGTGCTATTGGGACACTGCATGAACATTACCATTCGCAAGTGACCAATGTTGCCAAAGGATCATTTGAAGTAACAATCAATAATGTAACAAAAGTGATGACAGCAGGGGATTGTTTTTACATTCCGCCTCATGTAATTCACGGTGTACTTTGTCTAGAAGACGGTTTGTTAATTGATGTTTTTAGTCCTATTCGAGAAGATTTTATGCAGAAAAAAACATACTAAAAGAACCTTTCATTGTAATTTTAACGATGTTTTAAGGTGTTCAAAAAATAAAATTTGGATTAGAATAGTATTTTTGCAGCATGAATTTATCCAAAACAAATGTCCTATTTATGGCAGCCTGTACTGGGCTTATAGTTGCCAATCTGTATTACTGCCAGCCATTGATTGTTTTAATTGCTAAAGAATTTAAAATTCCAGAAGCCTCTGCAGGAACAATAACTTATTTAACTCAAGCGGGATATGCCATTGGTTTGTTTTTTATGGTACCACTTGGCGATAAAATAGAGCGTAAGAAACAAATTTTGATGACTACTTTTGCTTCGGTGATTGCTTTAATTATTGCAGCTACTGCCAAAAGTTTTTTTATTCTACAAATCGCCTCACTGCTTATCGGAATCACATCCATAGTGCCACAACTTATTTTGCCTTTGGCAGCTTCTTTAAGCGCGCCTGAGCAACGTGGGAAAGTGGTAGGAACTATTATGAGTGGATTGCTTTTAGGTATTTTACTTTCCAGAACTTTAAGCGGCTTTATTGGTCAGCTTTTTGGATGGAGATCTATGTTTTGGATTGCTGCGGGAATTTGTCTTTTGATATTCTTTGTCATTCAGAACACATTTCCACAAAACCGACCTCAATTTAAAGGTTCTTATGGACAATTAATTCAATCACTTTTTACGCTGATAAAAACACAACCTGTTTTGAGAGAAGCGACTTTAATCAATGTGTTTTCATTTGCACAATTTGGTGCTTTTTGGACCACAATGGTTTTATTACTTTCTGATGCGCCGTTTCATTTCAATAGTGCTACAATAGGATTGTTTGGTGTGGTAGGAGCTTCCGGAGCTTTGGCGGCGCCATTAGTGGGAAGATTAGGAGATAAAGGAGGTTCTAGAATTGCTGTAGGTTATGGTTGTTTATTGCTTTTAATCAGTTTTGTGGTTTATTACTTTTCGGCAGCAAGCGTAATTGGAATTATTATTGGAATTGTTCTTATGGATGTTGGAATTCAGAGTATTCATATTTCAAATCAAACTCGGGTGTATTCACTTTTGCCAGAAGCCAGAAACCGATTAAATACAGTTTTTATGTCATTTAGCTTTTTAGGAACTGCTGGCGGATCTGCATATGGCTTATTATTGTGGAAGTTGGGCGGTTGGCATGCAGTTACTATTGGCTGTATTGTTTTAGCAATATTGGCATTAGTAGTTTACGGGCTTACTTATAAATCAAAGTCTAAAAAATAGAAAGTGCAAATTGATATAGAATTAATTTGTAAATTTGCGCTTCAATAAAAAAGAAATAAAATGGAAAACGGAATATACGCTAAATTCAATACCGCAAAAGGGTCGATTTTAGTAAAATTAACACACGATTTAACTCCTGGAACTGTAGGTAACTTTGTAGCTCTTGCAGAAGGGAACATGGAAAACAAAGTGAAACCTCAAGGGCAAAAATTCTATGATGGTCTTAATTTTCACAGAGTTATTCCTGATTTTATGATTCAAGGAGGTTGTCCAAAAGGAACTGGTACTGGAGATCCAGGTTATAAATTTGATGATGAGTTTCACCCTTCTTTAAAACATGATAAACCAGGAGTTTTAGCAATGGCTAATTCAGGACCTGGTTCAAACGGTTCTCAATTTTATATTACACACGTACCAACTTCTTGGTTAGATAACAAACATACTGTTTTTGGACATGTAGTTGAAGGACAAGATGTAGTTGATGCTGTTGCTCAAGGGGATTCATTGGATACATTAGAAATCATCAGAGTTGGTGAAGAAGCTCAAAAATGGAATGCTATTGAAGCTTTTATTAGTTTAAAAGGAGCTCGTATGAAAAAAGAAGCTGCTGCAAAAGCTGAATCAGAAGCAAAAATGGAAACATTAGCTGCTGGTTTTGAAAAAACAGAAAGCGGTTTGCGTTACCAATTCATCCAAAGAGGTTCTGGTAAAAAAGCAGAAAGCGGAAAAACAGTTGCTGTTCATTATGAAGGTTCATTAGAAAGCGGTAAAGTTTTTGATTCTTCTTATCCAAGAAAAAAACCAATCGAATTTAGATTAGGTCAAGGACAGGTAATCGAAGGTTGGGACGAAGGTATTGCTTTGTTGCAAGTTGGAGATAAAGCTCGTTTTGTGATTCCATCTGATTTAGGATACGGACCAGCAGGTGCAGGCGGAGTTATTCCACCAAATGCTATCTTGATTTTCGACGTTGAATTGATGGACGTAAAATAATAATATTTGGTACAGACGTTGCATTGCAACGTCTTTACAGGAATATAAATAGGAAATCCCAAAACGGTAACGTTTTGGGATTTTTTTGTTTTTAACTTAGTATCTTAGTCACTTAGAATTTTAGTAGCTTAATAAAATATGGATTTAACTTGGTCAGAATTTGAAAGAGTAGAAATGCGAGTGGGAACGATACTCAAAGTCAATGATTTTCCCGAAGCCAAAAAGCCCGCTTTTCAACTCACAATTGATTTTGGAGCCGTTATCGGTATCCGAAAAACATCGGCACAAATAACAAAACGATATACCGAAGAAACTTTATTAGGAAGGCAAATCGTAGCCGTAGTCAATTTTCCCAAAAAGCAAATTGGAAAGTTTATGAGTGAGTGTTTGGTACTTGGCGCAGTAGGCGAGGAGGGAGACGTGATTTTATTAGCTCCCGATTTCAAAATAGAAAATGGATTGAGAATTGGGTAGTATTATGAAAATATAGCTATCAATTTATAATTTTATAGACAACTCCAAATGTCCTCCCAAGCCAAGTTCAACTATTTTTTGAAGCGTTGAGAATCTTGCTTCTTTCACATTGTTTTCAATTTTTGAAATATAAGATTTTGTTGTTCCAGATTTTACTGCGAGTTCTTCTTGAGTTAATCCTTTTTGAAGTCTTGCCTCGTGAATCATCGCACCTATTTTGAAATTCTCATAACCTGCATCCAATTCATCACGTTTTTCTGTTCCAACTTTCCCGTAATGTTTATCTTTAAATTGGTCTAGTGTATTGATATTTTTATTTGTCGCTTTCATATTCGTTTTTAATTTTAATAGCTTTTTCAATTTCGTTTTTTGGAGTCTTTTGCGTTTTCTTTTGAAACCCATTAGCCAGAATCACCAATTTTCCATCATCGAAAAAACAAAATATTCTAAAAATGTCGCTTCCTTGCTGAATTCTAATTTCAAATAGTCCGTTTGTGTTTTCTATGTGTTTAAGATAAATTTCGGGTATTCGATCTAATTCTTCTATCAATTCTAACGTCCAAATAATTTTTGCCTTGACTTTCTCACGCTGTTTTACGAAGAATTCCTCAAAATAGTCTTTGTAAAAAAATATTGTACGCTGTTTTGTCATAATACAAAGATATATAAGTTGCTCTAAAGTGAAACTTACTTGTTAAACTTTTTTTATTGTTTAATTCGTGTTGAAAATTTAGGCGATAATAGTTTATCTCTCAATAGGCAAATCACTCGGACCCCATTCCGTCCAGGAACCATCATAAACCGCTTTTGGATTATCGGAAATCAATTCAGTTGCCAATAAAACAATGCAGGCTGTAATACCAGAACCGCAGGTAAACAATAAAGGTTGATCGTTAAGGTTTAGGATGTCTTTTAATTCTTCGTTTGATTTGAATTTTCCGTCTTGTTGTAGTTCGGTGAAAGGAGTGTTTACGGATCCAGGAATATGTCCGCTTCTCATTCCCGCTCTCGGTTCTTCGTGAATAGCATGGAATCTATCGGCAGATCTGGCATCCATAAGAACAGCTTCTTTGGTTGTGATATTCTCCAGAATCTGTTCTTTGTTTTTAATTAATTCAGGCTGAAATTTGGCTTCAAAATCCCCTTTTGGGTAGATAGTTGTTTGCTGTTGCTTTTCCGTTGGAAATCCTTCTTTAATCCATTCTGGAAGTCCACCATCCAAAACATAAACTTCAGTATGTCCCATCGCTTTAAACATCCACCAGGCTCTTGGGCTGGAATAAATTCCTAAAGTGTCATAAACTACAATAGTGCTGTTCGAGTTGATACCTAATTTTTGGGATTCGGCAGTGAATTGCTCTTCCGAAGGAAAAGTATTTGGTAAAGGATTACTAGTGTCGCTAAAATTATTTTTAATGTCAAATAGACGAGCTCCTTTTATTTGCAAATCAGGGTTTTGATTTTCCAGATTAGATTGGTTTTGTTCTAGTCTTGCTTCAAGTATAATTAAATTTGAATCATTTAAATGTTCTTGTAACCAAGATGCAGAAACTATTGGATTTACCATTTTTAAAGGTTTGTTTTTGTGATTAATTGTTGTAATATTATTTGGCCATCTTCCCAATATTCTAGATCAGAATCAGAATTGATGTGTCCTTGTTGCCCGACGCTTACAAAATCACTTCCCCAATTTTTTGCAAAATATTTTTTTCTTTCAAATGAAGCGTAAGGATCATTTTCGCTGGCAACAACTATGGATGGAAATGGTAATTCGTAGATGGGCATTGGTGAAAAATTCCTAACACATTCGGGTGTATGATCCGGTGAGTCAACATCGGCTGGAGCGACTAATAAAGCGCCAATAATATTTTTATTTGAATTTGTCTTCGCCCAATGCAATACTAATGAAACAGCCAGACTATGTGCTACTAGGATTGTCGGATTAGTGAGTTTTGAAATCTCTTCGTTTAACCGGTTAATCCATTCTTCGCGAATTGGTTCGTCCCAATTGTCTTGAACTAGACGAATAGAATTTTTGAATTTCTCGTGCCAAAAAGTTTGCCAGTGTTTCTCTCCTGAATTTCCAAGTCCGGGTAAAATTAATAGTTGTGTGTCCATTGCCGTGGATTTTTATTGTATTTGTTTTTTTGGTTTATAATTTAAAGCCATAAAAATACAGATTTTTTTATACGTTCCTAGTATTGGTTCTTATGAAAAAGTAAAGTTGTAGAATAGCCCCGATAGAAGTGAAAATCCTCCCGATTTTTTTTTCGGGAGATTGTAACGGATAGCGGGACTGAATTTAATGAAATGCAGTATAGTTTTGCTCCAAAAAAAAAATCCATCAACACTGAGCTGATGGATTTTCTATATTTGAATGTACTACTAAAAATTATGCGTCCAAATCTACTTTAGTTCTAGAAGCAATTTCTTTGTAAGTGCCGTTTACTAATTTCTCACGGATCGCTTCAAAAGCAGTAAGTGTTTGAGCAATATCATCAAATGTGTGAGAAGCGGTTGGGATAACACGCAATAAAATCATTCCTTTTGGAATAACCGGATAAATTACGATTGACAAGAAAATACCGTAGTTTTCTCTTAAGTCATTTACCATTACCATTGCTTCTGGTACACTTCCTTCAAGATAAACTGGCGTAACACAAGTGTTTGTGTCTCCAATATTAAATCCTTTGCTTCTCAAACCGTTTTGTAAAGTGTTTACGTTTTCCCATAATTTGTCTTTCAATCCTGGGTTATCACGCAACAATTGCAGACGTTTCAATGAACCGATAGTTTGAATCATCGGTAATGCTTTTGCAAACATTTGAGAACGCAAGTTGTATTTTAAGTAGTCGATAATGTCTTTGTCGGCAGCCACAAAAGCACCGATGTTTGCCATTGATTTTGCAAACGTAGAGAAGTAAACATCGATTCCGTCTTGGCAATTTTGCTCTTCACCTGCTCCGGCTCCTGTTTTTCCAAGTGTTCCAAAACCGTGCGCATCGTCAACTAGCAAACGGAAATTGTACTTTTCTTTCATTGCCACAATCTCTTTCAGTTTTCCTTGTTGCCCGCGCATTCCAAAAACACCTTCGGTAATAAAAAGAATTCCTCCTCCTTGTTCAGTAGCTAATTTTGTAGCACGCTGCAGGTTTTTCTCCATACTTTCGATGTCGTTGTGCTTGTATGTAAAACGTTTTCCGCTATGCAAACGAACTCCGTCAATAATACAAGCGTGACCATCAACATCATATACAATCACATCATTTCTAGTTACCAATGCATCAATAATAGACACCATTCCTTGGTAACCAAAATTCAATAAATAAGCCGATTCTTTCATAACGAAAGCAGCCAATTCATTCTCTAATTGTTCGTGATATTTAGTGTGTCCGCTCATCATACGCGCACCCATTGGGGCAGCAGCACCATATTCGATAGCCGCATCCGCATCTGCTTTACGCACTTCAGGATGGTTAGCCAAACCTAAATAATCGTTCAAACTCCAGTTCAAAACCTCTTTTCCTTGAAACTTCATTCTTGGTCCTAAATCTCCTTCTAATTTTGGGAAAACAAAATAACCTTCTGCTTGTGAAGCCCATTTTCCTAAAGGCCCTTTATTGTTCTGAATTCTTTCGAATAAATCTTTTACCATAATATATATCTGTACTACTATT
Organism: Flavobacterium sp. WC2509; assembly: GCF_052683105.1. Classification (NCBI taxonomy): domain Bacteria; kingdom Pseudomonadati; phylum Bacteroidota; class Flavobacteriia; order Flavobacteriales; family Flavobacteriaceae; genus Flavobacterium; species Flavobacterium sp. WC2509. Next base: position 3,486,264 of record NZ_JBQZFG010000001.1, read on the forward strand.
AATTTTAAGAAGTTGCAAAAATAATTATTTATAATGTATTACCATATCGAAAGCAAATTTATTTTTCGGGAGCAATTCCTGCTGTACATTACAAGCTCTCCGTCATAAACCTTTTTTTCTATTGTGCCGCAAGGAGCTTCCTCCAGTCGCTCTTGCACCACAAGAAAAAATAGGTTTATTCCATCGAGGCTTTCCATTTCCATCAGGGCTAGGGCAGTAGTTTTCATAATAAACTTTGTATCTTTGGATATAAAACCTGTTATTTTAAATTCATGTCACAAACCATAAAAGAATTAAAACTCGCTGTACTTATTGATGCCGACAACGTTCCTTACAGCAATGTCAAAGGAATGATGGAAGAAATAGCCAAATTTGGTACTCCAACCACCAAACGTATTTATGCCGATTGGACCAAACCAAATGCTAACGGCTGGAAAAACGTTTTATTAGAACACGCTATTACTCCAATACAGCAATACAGCTATACCGTTGGCAAAAATTCCTCAGATTCAGCTTTAATTATTGATGCGATGGATTTATTATATTCTGGAAAATTGGATGGTTTTTGTATCGTTTCCAGTGATAGTGATTTTACCAGATTAGCAATTCGATTAAGAGAATCGGGTATGAAAGTGATAGGAATCGGGGAGCAAAAAACTCCAAAACCTTTTATCAGCGCTTGTGATCGATTTATCTTTATCGAAGTTTTGGATGGAGCCATCAAAAAAACTCGAAAAATAGCTAACGTTCAAAATAAATCCCTAAAACCAACTGTAACTCCTGTAGCTGAATCTAAAAAAACTGTAGAGAAAGAAGCTCCTAGCAAAATCGACAACCAAACTATCGAACTTATTGAAGATACTCTTGATGCAATTGGCGATGAAGATGGCTGGGCTTTTCTTGGTGATGTGGGAAACCTTATCGTAAAGAAAAAACCCGAATTCGACCCAAGAAATTATGGCTTTTCAAAACTAACACCCATGTTGAAATCCCTTACCGACATTCTCGAAATCGACGAAAGAGAATCGGATAAAAAAGGAATCAAACATGTCTATGTACGTTTGCGCTTCGCATAAGAATTAAGAAAACAAATCATAAAACTTATAAACTATTTATAGCTATGAGAAAACAATTATTCGCAATAAGCTTCACTTTATTACTAATTTCCCTTGGTTTCAATTATTTTTTGAAAACAGGATTTGTCTTTTCGACAATAATGGTAATTCTAATCATTGTTGGATATTACAATACCATTCAAAAAAAGCATACTATCCTTAGAAATTTTCCTGTTTTGGGATATTTTCGTTATTTATTCGAAATGATTGCTCCCGAAATTCAGCAATACTTTATAGAGCGTACTACTGATGGGAAACCATTTTCAAGAAATCAACGCTCCTTAGTGTATCAAAGAGCCAAAAATATTGATGCGACATCTCCGTTTGGAACCCAATTAGTTTTAAATCAATCGAGTTACGAAGGAATCAAGCATTCTATGTTTCCAGCGTCTGTCAATCATGAATTGCCTCGAGTTCTCGTTGGAGGACCAGATTGTGCACAACCGTATTCCGCTTCTTTACTGAATATTTCGGCGATGAGTTTTGGCTCTTTGAGCGAAAATGCAATTGTAGCACTCAATAAAGGCGCACAAAAAGGAAATTTTTATCACAACACAGGAGAAGGAGGCTTAACCGAATTTCATCAAAACGGTGCCGATATTACTTGGCAAATAGGAACAGGTTATTTTGGTTGCCGCAATAGCGAAGGTGGTTTTGATGCTGATAAATTTGCTGAAAAAGCGAATCTTCCAGCCGTAAAAATGATTGAGATTAAATTGTCACAAGGGGCAAAACCAGGTCATGGGGGAGTTCTTCCTGCTCAAAAAAACACGGAGCAAATTGCCAAAATAAGAGGAGTTGAACCACACACTACCATTCTTTCTCCGCCAAGTCACAGTGCTTTTCAAAATGCTAGGGAGTTGGTAGAATTCATTGCTCACTTGCGTGAATTGTCAAATGGGAAACCAATTGGTTTTAAATTATGTATCGGAGAAACTTCTGAATTTGAAGACCTTTGTAACGAAATGATTCATCATAATTGTTATCCCGATTTTATCACAGTCGATGGTGCCGAAGGAGGAACTGGAGCTGCACCGCTAGAATTTGCAGATGGTGTTGGAATGCCTTTTGAGCCAGCACTTATTTTTGTAAACAAAACATTAGTTCGCTTGGGAATCAGAGATAAAATAAGAGTGATTTGTAGTGGAAAAATTATTTCGGGTTATTCTATTCTACGTGCGATTGCATTGGGTGCCGATATGTGTAATTCGGCTCGTGGATTTATGTTCTCGTTGGGTTGTATTCAGGCTTTGCGTTGTAATAATAATGAATGTCCAACAGGAGTTGCTACCCAAAACAAAATGTTGATGAAAGGATTAGTTGTAACCGATAAATCCGAAAGAGTGTATCATTTTCATAAAAATACGTTACACGCTGCAAACGAACTTTTGGCAGCTGCCGGAAAAAACAGTTTTGGTGAAGTAGATATCAATATCTTTATGCGTGGTGATGAATTTGCACATCTATCAGATGCGTATTTTCCAGATAATTTAACGAATGTGACTAAACATTAAAATCGAATAAAATTGGGTTTTTAAAAAGACCTCTTTCAGAATTCTAAATTTTGAAAGAGGTCTTTTAAATAATAGATTGAACAACTAAGTAATTGATACCGTTTAATGTCGTGTTTTAAAATTGTATGAAATGTCAATATTTTGAATTTCAATAATTTACAACAATATTTATGCTTTTGACTTTACGACTTTTAAACTTTCGACTTATTTATAACCACTTCTTTCTTTTAAAATAAATAAAAGGAAGAATAGAAGAGCACAACATGGCAATCAACGCTATCGGATAGCCATAAGAAGTTTCGAGTTCTGGCATTTTTTCAAAATTCATTCCGTAGACTCCAGCTATGAGCGTTGGTAGTGAAATGCACACCGTTACAACCGTAAGCATTTTAAAAATATGGTTTTGCTCTAAATCAATTTTGTTTGAAATGTTTTCTTTCAAATCATCCAGACGATCAAAATTAAATTGGATATAATCGGAAACTACAGTAAGATCGTTTAAGTCCAATCTAATGTTTTCTTTTAATCCCATTTTTTGTGCCCAATTGCTTTTAATATACAATCTGAAAACTCTTGTGGTTTCTATAAGTAACTCTTTTACGAGCATATTACTGAAGTTGTATTCAGTGATACTATCCATTTCATTATTAGAGAATTGCTTCTCGATTAGAATGGTATTGGCAAGTATTTTAATCTTTCGAGCTAAATTTTCAGTAGTATCAGCAAAATAATCTGATATAAAACTGAACTGAAATTCTAAAATATCTTTTGATTCGTCTAATTCTCGCAAAGATTTGAATTTGTTTAAATACATTTTATTCAAAAAATTATCGAGATTAGAACTGGAAAACAAAAACAATCCTGACTGAGATATTATGATAAATATTGGCTCTTCAATTATTTTTTTGTCTCCATTATAACATGGAAATGAAAAATGAAAAGCAGCCTGATTTTGATTTTCTAAAAAGTGCGAACTTATCTCAATATCTTCAAAATGCTTCATGATAGTAAAATCAAGGCCGTAATTTTTCTCCAGCCAATTTATTTCTGAATCTCCATAATCAAGAAATTGCATAACATGAAAATCCAAATCTGAAAGTGGAAGTTCGTCGACACTTTGCACTTTATGAAATCTTTTATTTTTTAATAAAATTTCTATCATAATTATGTTTGGGATTAATAATTCTACTTTCTTTAAAAGCTAAAGGGTTGAGTTAAAAATAACGTTTTTTGTTTTACTAAATTATTATGGTATCAATTTCTTTAACAATAATATCGCCATCTTCTAGATATTGTATTTTGTTTTGCTCGATAGTATCATTTTCTAATAAATGAATTTTACGTAGTTCATCACCTAATTGAACTAATTTCCAAAATTTGATTCTATCAGTTTGAATAGGAATATTTAGGGAATCTGTTTTTTGAAATTCCTCGTATTTTTCACGATACGTTGATGAATGGAAAACTGCATAGTTATATTTGAGTAAGTCTTGCTGAGTAAAGCTTTCTTTAAATTCAGGTCGTACATCATTGCTATTTGCAAAACAAACGTTTTCTTCAGCTTCTTGTTGATTAATAAAAAGTAAGCCTAAACTACCGGCTATTTTTTGCGCCATTTCCTTATTTAAGAGAGAAAACTTTTCAGCTGTTTCTAAAAATATATTGAAAGGAATTGGTTTCATGGTGAAGATTTATGGTAGCTAATAAAAAAGCGTCTATTAAATGTAATAAATATAAGAATTTTTATTTTAAACACTTTTTTGAGTTTCAACATTGAAAGTGTTGTTTTGAAAGTTTTAAAAATGAAAAAGAGGGCTAAAAAAGCCCTCTTTCCCTTTGTACGTTCTGATTTATCATTATCTAACTTATACTCTAAACTCGGTATAGCTGACTATTGAGATACTTTTTCTAATACTTAAATATTTGTGATATTATATCTCAAGTAATTAATCAAAACCACAATCAAATTTACGATTTATTTTGGTTAAAACATTTAAAATAAGTATTTTAACTGTATTTTAACGTGGTGTGTTTTGCTGATATTTGCTATAGTTTTATTAGTAAAAAGAATAAGATTAAAATGTAAACTAAATCAATACTTTCACTACAATTTTATCCAAATCGTTCTCGCTAATCATTGGAGCGTGAACATCTTCTGGGAAAAATATCACAAATTGATTGGCTTGCAATTCAAAATAAGTGTCAGGCGCATCGCTAAAAAAGCGAACATCTTTTTCTGTATTATAATCTCCGTTTGGAGTAAGGCATTTTACTCTTGGTTTCCATAAAAAGCCTTCACTTCCGCTAACGCAAAACTGAATGTCGATGTTTTTGTCATGGCATTCAAATGTTTCTAAGCTTTTCTCTTTACTTTTCCCTTCTCCTTTGTAAGCAAACATTTTTACGCCCGCATTTTCATCTACCAAACCGTCTAAAGCTTCTTTGTCAGTTTGTTTTAAATAGTCAAAAGCAATTTTAAAGGAAGGATGTAATGTTTCGTATTGAGCTGAATTTTCTATAAAATCTATAATCATAATTTCTGTTGGATTGAATTAATTGAAATGTAAAATTAAGGCAGAATCAGGGATTATACAAATTAGTGTTTTCTTTAATTATTGGTTGCAAAAAACGTATTTTTGACTTCTTATTTAATGCTACTAATATGAAAATCGTTTTTGCTACCAATAACAAAAATAAAATAAAAGAAATACAAAGTATGTTGCCTCCAAGTATTGAAATTATCAGCTTGGAAAGCATTGGTTGTCATGAAGAAATTCCCGAAACTGCTGATACTATTGAAGGGAATGCTATCATGAAAGCCAATTATGTAACTGAAAAATATGGTTTTGATTGTTTTGCTGATGATACAGGGCTAGAGGTAGATGCCTTAAATGGGGAACCTGGAGTTTTTTCGGCGCGATATGCTGGTGAACAAAAATTGGCTGAAGATAATATGGAAAAATTACTTTTGAATTTGAAAAATGAAGCAAATAGAGAGGCTCAATTTAAGACAGTTATTACTTTAAATCTAAAAGGGGAGCAGTACTTGTTTACCGGAATTGCTCGTGGTGTAATCACTTTAGAAAAAATTGGAGATGAAGGTTTTGGCTATGATCCTATTTTTAGACCCGAAGGATACAAAGAAACGTTTGCACAACTTTCATTAGCAACTAAAAACACGATAAGTCATCGAGGGAAAGCAACTCAAAAGTTGATTTCTTTTTTAAATCAGAATTCGAACTAGGGATTGGTGTGTCTGCTTTTTTTGTAAACTTTTTAAAGGAATTTTAACCAAATGATAGTTACAATAAAATATAGTACATTTGGAATGCGTTATAGTTTTTCATTCAAATAAATTAATATGTTTAATATCAAAAAAGTACTTTTAGCTTCTCTTTTTTTATTTCCAATAGCTCATTACGGACAATATACAGATCAGATTAATTCCAATAGACCAGGCGAATCTATGTCGGCTTTTGCTGTAGGGAAAACGGTATTGCAAGTAGAAACTGGTGTTTTTGGAATTACAGAAGATCATAGTTTGTTGAGATATAATGCCAATGGATTTGGTATGGATTTTGAAGTGCGTTATGGTGCTTTTTTAGAAAATCTAGAATTTATTGCAGATGCGCAGTATGTAATTGAAACGTTTAATTATCCAATGAATGTTGTTGATAAATCAGATTTTAAGCAATCAGTTCTCGGGGCAAAATATTTAATTTATGATCCAAATAAAGGGTATAAAAGAGAACCAAACATTTACAGTTGGAAAAAAAATCATTCATTCAATTGGCACCAGCTTATTCCTGCTGTAGCCGTTTTTGGTGGAGCTAATTTTACACCAGCTGATAATCCTTATTATTTTACACCAGAATCGAGTATTTCTCCGAAAGCGGCTTTGATTTTACAAAACCATTTAGGTGATGGTTCGTGGGTTTTTGTTACTAATGTTATTTACAATTATATTGGCACAGATTATCCTAGCTTGAGTTATATTTTAACTTTGACAAAAGGATTTAACAAAAATTGGTCTGCTTTTATTGAAAATCAGGGAATAGACAGTGATTTTTATAGTGATGCTATTGTTCGTGGTGGTGCCGCTTATTTAATTAATAAAAATCTTCAAGTTGATGCCTCCATAAGTACCAATTTTAAAGATACTCCTTCCATGCTTTATGGAGGTGTAGGGGTTTCGTGGCGTTATGATGGAAGCTACAAAGAAGTACGTCTTTTGACTAAAGAAGAAGAAACGGCTAAAAAAATGGCTAAAAAAACGAATACTCAAAATGAATTTAAAAGTTCGAAGAAATAAAATAAATTAGCGTAAAAAATAATGATTACCATACAAGAAGCAAAGACTAAAAACGAGTTAATTGAATATATAAAATTTCCTTTTTCTTTATACAAAGACAATCCGTATTGGGTTCCACCAATAATTTTGGATGAGTTAGCTACTTTTGATAAAACCAAAAATCCTGCTTTTCAGAGTGCTGAGGCTACTTTTTATTTAGCGTACAAAGACAATGTGATTGTTGGTAGAATCGCAGCGATTATCAATTGGGATGAGGTGAATCACCAACAAAAAAAGAAAGTTCGTTTTGGTTGGTTTGACGTTATCGATGATATTGAAGTAACAAAAGCATTGCTTGAAAAAGTATATGAATTGGGTCGTAATAATAATCTGGAATATGTAGAAGGTCCGATGGGATTTTCTAATCTGGATAAAGTTGGAGTTCTAACGGAAGGTTTCGATGAATTAGGAACCATGATTACCTGGTACAATCATCCTTATTACGCTGCACATTTTGAAGAATTAGGATACGTGACAGAAAAAGAATATGTCGAAAATAAATTTCCTTTTGCGAATGCCAAACCCGAGTTTTTTGAAAAAATTAATGAGTTAGTTAAAAAAAGATACCAACTTACGCCAATTAATTTTAAATCGACTAAAGCTGTAATGCCTTATGTAGATAAAATGTTTGATTTGTTTAATGAATCATATGCAAAATTATCTTCATTTGTTGCTATTTCAGATGTTCAAAAAGAATATTTCAAGAATAAATACATCAGTTTTATCAATCCCGAATATATAAAGTATGTAGAGGATAAAGACGGTAAACTTGTCGCTTTTGCAATTGTAATGCCAAGTTTTTCTAAAGCACTTCAAAAAGCGAATGGAAAATTATTTCCTTTCGGTTTTTTACATTTATTAAAAGCCAAACGCAGTAGTAAAGATGTTTTGTTTTATCTTATTGGAGTGCATCCGGATTACCAAAACAAAGGAGTAACAGCAGTTATTTTTAATGAATATCATAAGACTTTCACCGAAAACGGAGTAGAAAATTGTTATAGAACACCTGAATTAGCAGATAATATCGCTATTCAATTGATATGGAAAAATTTTAATCCTGTGATTCATTGTAGAAGAAAGACTTTTAGAAAAGAATTGTAAGTTTTTAATTTACCGCAAAGTTCGCAAGGTTTTTACGCTAGGTACGCAAAGCTTTGCGGACTTTGAGTTTTCCTTTTTCTTGCGAACTTTGCGGTTAAATTAAACACAAAAAAAAGAGGTTGTCTAAAAAAATTAGGCAACCTCTTTTATGTTTTTGTTTTATTTTTTAAATATCGTCAAATTCGATATCAGTAAAACTAGAAGTGCTAGGTACGCCTTCTTCGTCAGTTTTGTCTAAAGCATATTCTTTTTTGAAATCTTTTTGGTGTCTTTCAGATATTACTTCTTCGCCTTTATGGTTTAAAACATAAGAGGTCATATCTTCTAAAATCTCTGAAAATGCAGTAAAATCTTCTTTGTATAAGTAGATTTTATGTTTTTTGAAGTGGAAAGAACCATCCTCTTCTGTGAATTTTTTGCTTTCAGTTATTGTAATATAATAATCATCAGCTTTAGTAGCTCTAACATCAAAGAAATACGTTCTTCTTCCAGCTCTTAAAACTTTTGAGAATATTTCTTCTTTTTCTAACATATCATTTTCTCTCATAATCTTTTCGTCATTTTTTATTTAATAGCAATCAAAAATCATAAAAATATATGTATTATACAACAATTACAGCAATTCTTTTTCCGAAAGTTGCTTTAAATACAGCGCTGCATAATGACCTTCTTGGTTTATTAATTGATTATGAGAACCTTGTTCAATTATCTTGCCATCTTCTAAAATGATAATTTTATCGGCATTTTTGGCAGAAGATACTCTGTGACTAACAATTATAGTAGTTTTATCTTTACATATCTCGTAAAGGTTGTTTAGAATTGCTTCTTCGGTCTCAGTATCGACGGCAGATAAGCAATCATCAAAAAGTAAAATGGCAGGGTTTTTTATAATGGCTCTTGCAATAGAAACACGTTGCTTTTGACCACCAGATAATGTAATTCCTCTTTCACCTAATATCGTATCATATCCATTATTGAAACCAATAATATTTTCATGTACAACGGCGCTTTTTGCTGCGTTTTCGACTTCTTCATCGGTAGCATTTTCTTTGCCAAATTTTATGTTGTTTTTGATGGTGTCAGAGAATAAGAAAGCATCCTGAGGAACAACCCCAATACTGTTTCGTAAATCAAATAAATTAACCTGACTGATTTCATTATTATCAATCAAAATTTCTCCATTGGTAACATCGTATAATCGAGAGAGTAGTGCTAAAATGGTAGATTTTCCAGATCCAGTTTTTCCTAAAATTGCGAGAGTTTCTCCTTTGTGTACTGTGAAAGTTACGTTTTGAAGTGCTTTTATTTGAGTGTCTTCGTAAGTAAAACTTACATTGTTGAATGTAATAGTACCTTCTATTTTGAATCGATTTGGATTTTTATTTTGAATTTCGGGAACTATTTTCAAAAATTCATTGAGTCTTTTTTGCGAAGCTTCAGCTTCTTGAACCATAGACGAAACCCATCCCAATGAGGCAACAGGCCAAGTTAACATGTTGACATATAGAATAAACTCTGCAATAGTTCCTATGCTTTTGATGGTGCCATCTATGTACATTAAACCTCCAAAATAAATAACTACTAAGTTACTTACGCCAATTAAAGCAATCATTAAAGGGCCAAAAAGTGACTGCACTTTGGCAAGGCTCAAACTTTTGCTTTTACTTTCATTGGCTAAATCAGTAATGTTGTCTTGATGCTGATCTTCTAAAGAATAGGCTTTTATCACTCTAATTCCAGAGAAAACTTCTTGAGTATAACTGGATACTTTTGATAAATACTGCTGAAAAGTCGTGGATTTTTTATTGATTTCAGAGCTTAATTTGAATATACAAAAGGACAGTAGGGGTAAGGGTAGTATGGTGTATAAAGTTAGTGTTGGAGAAACATTGTACATATATCCAATTACGATAGCAAAACGTATAAAAGTGTTTATAGTATACATCACCGCGGGTCCAACATACATACGAACTTTTGATACATCTTCGCTAATACGATTCATTAAATCGCCTGTTCTGTTTTGTTTGTAAAAGTTCTGAGATAGTTTTTCGTATTGATGAAAGACTTCGTTTTTTAAATCAAATTCGATATGACGAGACATTACAATAAGTGTTTGTCTCATGAGGAAAGTCAAAAATCCTGCAATAATCGTAGTTGCAATAATTAATAAAATATTCGAAATCAATTGCTGGCTTATAATACTATGGTCAACAGAATTGCTTTTGGAAAAGGCTTCTATTTCATTAAAAGATTTGCTAATGAGCTTCGGAGTAAATAAAGAAAAAATTTGTGCGATTATAGTGATAATAATACCAAGAGAAAAGCTGAATTTATATTTGATGAAATATTTATTTAAATAGCGTAATTCTTTCATAATTATGAGGGATTCGATATTGAATTGTTTTTATTCTTTAACTTAATGTTTAAGTTTTAACATTTGCATTGAAATAAATATTTTGGGTTTTATTATTAAATATTTATTTTTAAGTAAATTAATTATTGTATGTTTATTTTTTATGTATGTTTGAAGTGTATTTTTAACGAATTCGTATTTTTTAACTAAATAAAAATAGTACTATGGATGCTAATGTTACAACTGTAAAAGAACTTCAAAAAATGGATCCTGTTTTTGGACAATTGTCTTTTAATGATCATGAGCAAATTGTTTTTTGCAATGACAAAGATACAGGATTAAAAGCAATTATTGGTATTCATAATTCGACTATGGGGCCAGCATTAGGGGGTACTCGTATGTTTAATTATGCTAACGAATGGGAGGCTTTGAATGATGTTTTGCGTCTTTCGAGAGGGATGACGTATAAAGCAGCTATCACGGGATTGAATATTGGTGGAGGTAAAGCAGTTATTATAGGTGATGCCAAAACTCAAAAAACGCCTGAATTGATGCTTAAATTTGGTGAATTTGTTCATTCACTAAGCGGAAGATATATTACTGCAGAAGATGTTGGAATGGAAACATCTGATATGGATTTAGTAAGAGATGTGACTCCTTATGTTGCTGGTATTTCTGAGGAAAGAGGCGGGTCAGGTAATCCATCGCCAGTTACAGCTTACGGTGTGTATATGGGGATGAAAGCTGCTGCGAAACAGCAATTTGGTTCAGAGAAATTAGAAGGTAAAAAAGTATTAGTTCAAGGTATTGGTCACGTAGGAGAAACTTTAGTGGAGTATTTGACTAAAGAAGGGGCGCAAGTATTTATTACTGATATCAATGAAGAAAGATTATATCAAGTAGCCTCTAAGTATAATGCGCAAGTATTTACAGGAGATGATTTGTATAGTGCAGATGTTGATATTTATGCGCCTTGTGCGATGGGAGCCACTATCAATGATGAGACTGTAAACAAAATAAAAGCAAAAGTGATTGCTGGTGCAGCGAATAATCAATTGGCAAATGAGAATACGCATGGTTTAATCTTGCAGGAAAGAGGGATTCTTTATGCTCCTGATTTCTTAATTAACGCTGGTGGTATTATCAATGTGTATGCTGAAATTGAGCATTATGATAAAAATGAGGCAATGCGTCGAACCGAAAATATTTACAATACTACATTGGAAATTTTTGATTATGCTGTTGCAAAAGGTATTACTACTCACCAAGCAGCGTTGACTATTGCTCAAAATCGTATCGATTTGAGAAAAATAGAGAACAATAAGTAGTGATCAGTGGTCAGTTTTTGAGTATTCAGTTTTGAAAGTCTGAGTATTCCGTTTTAAAGAGTGTTCAGTGTTTTTATTTTAAAAATGCTGAACACTTTTTTTTATGTCCAAAATACGGAACACTGCTTCCTGAATACTGATCACTGCATACTGATTACTTTTTTCAAATAAAGCGACTATAAATTTTCATTTAAGAGATGAAAGTATTAATTTTGCAGGCTAATTTAAAAAGTTCTTACAAGGTGGTAAATAGAAGACACATTCGAGTTAAAGTCATGCAATCCATTTATGCAATGCATCAAAATGGTTCTGATAATTTGGAAAAAGAAGAGAAATTCCTTTTTTACAGTATTGACGCAATTCAAGATTTATACCTTATTATGCTTTCTTCGTTAATAGAAATTTGCAAAAAAGAAACCATTTTTTTACATCTTTCAAGTCAAAAGCATTTGGCTACCAAAGAAGAACGTAATCCTAATGAAAAATTCATTAAAAACAGCGTTTTTCAAATCCTTGCAGAGAACAATTCCCTTAGTATTGCTTTAGAAAACCGTTCGATTAATAACTGGGCTCAAAATGATGATTACATAATTTTGTTGCTTAATGCTATTAAAGAAAGTGAAGTGTATGCAAAATACATGAGTAATAGCGTGAATACATTTGAGGAAGATAAAGCTTTTATAGTGGATATTTTTTCAGAAGTTATTGTTCCAAATGAAAAATTATACGATTATCTTGAAGATGATAAATTAACTTGGATCGATGATATTCCTTTGGTAAATACGCATATCATCAAACAATTGAAAGCGATTAAGCAAGGTGAGGATGATAATTTTAGAGTTCCAAAATTATACAAAGACAATGAGGACAGAGATTATGTAAAAGATTTGTTTAGAAGAACAGTCTTGAACGAGTCTGAATTAGCTAAAGAATACGTTGATAAAACTCCAAACTGGGACAGTGAACGTATTGCCGAAATTGATACGATTATCCTTAAAATGGCAATTTGTGAATTTTTGAAATTTCCATCTATTCCTGTAAAAGTAACTTTGAATGAATATTTAGAGTTAGCCAAAGAATATTCAACTCCAAAAAGTAGTATTTTCATTAATGGAATTTTGGATAATTTGGTTAAAGAGCTTGAGGGAAATAAAAGAATCGTAAAAATCGGGAGAGGTTTGATGTAATAGTGTTTCTTTAAAAGGCAACTTCATTTCTATTAAATATAAACAAAATTAACAAATATTAAATTTTAAATTATGGGACAAATACAACAGTTTTTACCGTTTTTATTGATGTTCGTGGTTATTTATTTCTTCATGATTCGTCCACAACAAAAAAGAGCTAAAAACGAAAAAGAATTTGAAAGCGGCTTAAAAGTAGGAGATAAAATAATTACAAAAAGTGGAATTCACGGTAAAGTTGTTGAACTTGCTGAAACAACTGTAATTATTGAAACTATGTCAGGAAAATTGAAAATGGAACGTTCTTCAATTTCTTTGGAATTGAGCGCTACTTTGAACAAAAAAGCATAGTTAAAAAATATAAATTTAAAATCCCAAATTCCGATTTACTAATTGGAATTTGGGATTTTTTTTTTGAACTTATTTCTTTTTATTCTTCTTATTCTTTTTTGATTTTTTAGCTTTCGCTTTTTTCTTTTTGCCTTTGGCTTTCAGTTTTGCTTTTTTAGCTTTATCTTTTTTCTTTTTCTTAGCTTTTTTTCCTTGTTTCTTAGCTTTGGCTTTTTTGTCGTTCTTTTTTGATTTCCCTTTGTTTTTTTTCTTCTTTTTCTTCTTTTTTTCTTTTGCTGGCGTTTTCTCAGCTTTTACTTCTTCTATTTCGATTTCTTCAATTACTATTTTTGCAACTTCAGTTGGTGTAGGTGTAACTTTGGCTCTGCTTGGTCTCACTGTAGTTGTTTTTGCAACGGCAGGCTTTACTACAGCAGGTTTTGCAACTGCGGGTTTTGCAACTGCGGGTTTTGCAACAGTTGATTTTATAGCTGTTGGTTTTGTAGCAACAGTTTTAGCAGCAGTACTTCTTCTTGTAGCGGCAGGTTTTGCAATAGTTGGTTTTGGGGCAGTAGTTCTGGCAGTTCTCGGTCTTGCAATTGGTTTTGCAGCCGTTGTTTCTGTAGTTTCAGAATTTTCACTTTTTGTAGACTCTAGAGGACTTTCTTTTTCCGGAGTAATCTTCACTTCTGGTTCTTCTTTTTTTTCTATCATAATGGTATAATTAAAAATGAGTTATGTTTTATTGAAGCAGGAAAAGATGTGGTTTTTTTGTTTTATTGAATTGTTTTTATGTGTATTAACAAATATAACGAATGTTTAGATGTCTTGATGTTAATTTTTTGTTGATGTTTTTTAAAACAAAAATGCCTCATTACAAATCTAATCTGTGATGAGGCATTTTGTAAAAAGAGATTTTAAACTATCGATATTTGTCATTTAGACCAATATTTTCTAGGATCATTGGTTTTATTTTTTCTATTCTCGAGCGTTTAGTTTCTTCCCGTTTGGCAGTTTCTATGTATTCTATAAATTCCTTTTGCTTATAAGGGCTGAATTGTAAAAAAGAATCATTCAATTGCATGTTATCATCAAGTTCTTTTTGTAAAAGCTCTGGAATTACAATTGCTTCTTTTGTTTTGACAGGTTTAATGATTTTGCCTTGTTCTTCGTTTTCTATAGCTTCTTTAATATAGCTTAGAATTTCGTCTTCGATGATTTCTTCTTTAGTTGTAAATCTCCATTGACGCAATGATTTGGTAACTCCTTCATTAGCATTAATCAAATGTTTTTTGTCATCTTTGAGATAAGCACCATTGAAAAACCAAATAGAGAAAAAGTTTTTAAAACCTCCAATACCTATAACATTTTTGTTGTTAAGTACATAGATGCAACCTCCCCATTTATTGGTTTCAACCAAAGTTGTTTTTGCTATAATTGTTTTTAAAATATCCAATTCAGCTTCCCAATGATTAATCATATCCATGCTGTAGTGATTTAGTTTTTGTTATTTTTTTGCTGTGGTTTCTTTTTTTAGATAATCACCTTTAGCAGTCAATTCGGCTATTCTTACAATTACGTTCACTGCTTTTTGCATACTTTCTACAGGTACATATTCGTATTTTCCATGAAAGTTATGACCACCAGCAAATATGTTTGGACATGGTAATCCTTTATACGATAATTGGCAGCCATCCGTTCCGCCTCTAATTGGTTTGATGATTGGTTTAATTCCAAGTTCTTTCATGGCTGTTTCGGCGATGTTGACAATATGTTTTACAGGAACGACCTTTTCTTTCATATTGTAATATTGATCTTTGACATCAGCAATAACAATATCTTCTCCAAATTGTTTAGCAAACTGTTTGTTGAATTTTCTAGTTATTTTATGGATTAATTCTTTTCGTTTTTCAAATTTCAATTTGTTATGATCTCGAATAATTAGTTCTAAAACAGTTTCTTCGATACTTCCTGATAAATGATGAACATGGAAAAAACCTTGATATCCTCTGGTTTCTTGTGGTGTTTCTTTTTTAGGTAATTCGTTGATAAAATCATTTGCGATAAGCATTGAATTAATCATTTTCCCTTTAGCATAACCAGGATGAACACTTTTTCCTTTGAAAGTAATTTTGGCACCAGCAGCGTTGAAATTTTCAAATTCCAATTCTCCTACTTGGCTTCCATCCATGGTATAAGCCCATTCTGCTCCAAATTTATCAACATCAAAATAATGCGCTCCACGGCCAATTTCTTCGTCTGGAGTGAATCCAATTCTGATTTTTCCGTGTTTGATTTCGGGATTGTTGATTAGGAATTCCATAGCAGTTACAATTTCAGTAATTCCTGCTTTGTCATCTGCACCTAACAATGTTGTACCGTCTGTTGTAATTAATGTTTGTCCTTTATATTGTAGTAAATCCTTGAAATAAGATGGAGATAAAATGATGTTTTTATCAGCATTTAATACAATGTCTTTACCATCATAATTTGGAATAATTTGTGGCTTTATATTCGCTCCTGAAAAATCTGGAGAAGTATCAAAATGGGAGATAAACCCAATTGTAGGGACTTCATGAGTAACATTGCTAGGAAGTGTCGCCATAATATATGCTTTGTCGTCGATAGTTACCTCTTCTAGTCCAATTTGTTTTAATTCTTCGACTAATTTATTGGCTAAATCCCATTGTTTTGCAGTACTTGGGGTTGTGTCTGAATTAGCATCTGATTCAGTATCTATTGTTACGTAACTTACAAAACGGTCAATTATATGTTGCATGGTATTGTTTTTTTGGGTAAAGATAGACATTTTTAAAAAGTGAATACCATTGTGTTTGTAGTGCTTAATTTTGTTGAATTTGAGAATAAAAAAAATCCGTTGAAAAACGGATTTTTAATTTAAACGGGTTAAGTTTAAGTTTTGTTTTAGTCGTGAAGTAATTATTTTACTGCTGATTTTTCGGCAGCTATTTTAGCTTGAGCGGCGGCTGCTTTTTGAGCTTCGGCTTCAGCTTTAGCAATTTGTTCTTCTAATTTTGTTGATTTTTGCAAAGACAATCTTGCTGATTCAGCTAATTGTTTGTCAGCTTCTTCTTTTTCCTTTTTTAGTTTTTCAACTTCTTTTGCTAATTTCTCTTCAGCATCTTTAGCAGCTGCAGCTTCTTTTTTATAGGTAGCTATTTTTTCTTTAGAAATTTTTTCAGCTTCATCGGCAGCTTTTTTATCAGCTTCGGCTTGTAATTTTGCGGCTACAGCTGCTTCTTTTGCTGATTTGTTTGCTGCATCTTTGGCGGCTTCAGCAGCTTTTTTATCAGCTTCAGCTTGCGCTTTTTCAGCAGTAGCTTTGTCTTTTGCAGCTTTTGCTTCAGCTTCTTTTACTTCGGCAGCATATTTTGCTTCAGCTATTTTTGCTTCAGCCGCATTTTTTTCTGCAGCTTTTTGTGCTTCATCTGCTGCTTTTTTATCAGCTTCAGCTTTTATTTTAGCATTTTTTTTGTCAACTTCTAGTTTAGCTAAATAAGCTTTTTCCTGTTCTTTTAATTCTTGTATTTGTTTTTTATAATCAATTGGAGCGGCGGCAGCGTTAGTTGTAGTGTTTGTTGAAGTAGATTCTGTACTTGCGGTTTCTTGAGCAAAAAAAGTTTGTGAAAACACTATTAATACAATAACGAGAGGTAATTTTAGATTCATAATTCTGGTTTTTTGAATGATTTAGTAAAAAAACAAATATAGTTTTTTTTTATTTTTTAAAAAATAAATTTACTTTGACAAGTTTTGTATTTTGTTAAAAGTAAAACAATTAAGGACTATTCTCCTTTTTTTAAATTTGTTTTACTTTTATCAGCATCCATCATTTCCATTAGTTTTAGCCCTAGCAAACCACTCATCGATCCGTCGGTTCCATTGCTTCCAGAAATAAGAACATCAGGTATAACTTTAATTTTGCCTTTCCCTATTTCTTCGGTGATTTTGTATTTTGTAAAGTTATCATCACCCATGGCAGAAACCTGAAGTTGATAAGCCTCCGCAGTTGATTTACCAATAGCCATGATTTTTTCAGCTTCAGCTAAACCAGTTTTAGAGATTCTTTCGGCTTCGGCACTAGCAGTAAGTTTTGTAGCTTCGGCTTGAGCTCCTGCTCTGGCTTTTGTAGCTTCAGCTTCCGCATTGGCTCTCATTTTGGTGGCTTCAGCTTCGGCATTTACATTTAGTTTTAAACTAGTAGCATCACCTTCTGCTTTTTTAACGGTGGCATCAGCAGTTCGTTGTGCGATTTCAACACTTTGAGAAGCTTTTACAATTTCTTTTTGCATATCGGCAATGGCAGTTTCTTTTTCCATTCCTTGACGCTGTTCCTGTGCCATTTTTTGTGTCTGATAGGTTTTTTGCTCTTCCTCTGCAATTTTTCTATCTGTTAGAGTCTTCATTAACGATTCGGGTGGAACAATATCTCCTATTAAAGTATCAACAGCATTTACGTTATATTCGTCTAAAACTATTTTAATGTGATTTTTCGCAGATTCTTGGCGTTCTTTTCTGGTTGATAAAAAGGAGATTACGTCACTTTCCTGAGCTGAGTTTCTAAAATAGTTTCCAATTGTTGGTTCTAAAACTTGAGAAACTAAATTGTTCATACTTCCAAAACGGGCAATAACTTTTGGTGCTTCATTAGCAGGAACATGGATGATTTGGGAAACATCTAAATTAAAAGGGAAACCATCTTTAGAACGAACGGTTATAGTCGAAAGGTTTTTGTCTAAATTATGAGATTCACTTCTGGCATCAGCCCAATTCAGTACTAAGTTTGTGGTCGGAACTGGTTCTAGTTTTGTTGTATATTTATTAAGAGCATATTTCCCTGGGCCAAAAGGCTCCATCCATACACCACGTTGCCCTTTGGAAACAATATTTCCATGTTTGAAAGTGTCTCCAGTTACATCTTTTCCGTCTTCACCTATATATGAAATAACAACGCCAACATATCCAATTGGGACATCAGTCATAGGAGTTTGTTCTATTTGAACTGCCCATGGATTAATATAATAAGATCCAGCTAACATAACGTGAGGTTGTAATCCACGATTTCCTCCGTTTTTTAAGAATTGATCAATATCTTGAAAGTTATTATGTCCATCTACAAATTTACCGGCAATTTGCCCGATAGGAATAGGTTCTCCATCCATAGCAGTAACAACTCCAACCATATTTTCGGAAATAACTACTTGTGGAGCTATAACTACTTCAAATAGATGTGTGTTAATACGGTAAGATCCTGTTGTGATAAAAGCGGATTGTCTTCCTTTTTGACCTCCATTGTCAAGAAATAAAGTAGCATCCTGAAAATTATCTGAATTTACTTTTTGTGCAAGAATGCGACCTGTTGGGATTTCGGCCCCATCTTTACTGAGTACCAATCCGATGTTTCCTTCGGGAATGATTGTAAAAGAGGTCATGTCTATCGCAAATTGCCATGGCCACATTGTCCAATAAAGTCCTGGAGCAAGTGTTTTAGCTTGATATCCAGCTTCTCCTTTAGTGGCAATAATTCTGCCATCAGGTAATGATTTTTCGGCTCCAAAGAGTACGAATTTTTTAGTGACAAGTCCAATTTTATTTTCTGGAACGATTACCATTCCAAAGAAAACGCGTAAAACAAATTTGTAAAAAAGAAGTGATAATACAATTAATAATATCCACCAAAAGTCAATAAAAAATTCCATCATGATTAAGTTTTAGATTACAAACATAATTTATTTGTATGTATTTGTAATGTCGATTTAAACTTATTTTGTTGAAATTTTCTTTTTTATTTTTAATTGTTTGAATTTATTTGAATGACGTTTTTATTTTTTATTTGATTGATTTTATTACCTAATTTGCAGTCTATTTAATAAATAAAATATGGCATTATTTCACCGATTTAATAGTAAAGCAAAATCACTGATTAATACTGGATTTGGTAGCAGTGCATCCAATACAGGTGGACGATTTATTAATAAGGACGGATCTGTAAATGCAAGCAAAAAAGGTATTGGTATTCTAGACAGAATTAGTTGGTATCATACTATGTTGGATATGTCTTCCTGGAAATTTCTTTCGATTTTGTTATTGTTTTATATCTCAATTAATTTTGTGTTTGCGTTGCTTTATTTTGGAATTGGAATTGAGCATCTCAACGGGATTGGGACTAATGATAGTGTATGGGTTCAGTTTGGGGAAGCTTATTTTTTTAGTGCCCAGACATTTACAACAGTTGGTTATGGACATATTAGCCCGACGGGATTTTATACTAGTGCTTTGTCTTCAGCCGAAGCTTTAATGGGACTACTGAGTTTTGCTATCGCCACAGGTTTGTTTTTTGGACGGTTTAGCAAACCTGCTATTTATTTAAAATTTTCTCATAATGCCATTATTGCTCCTTTTAATAATGGAAAAGCATTGATGTTTAGGTTAGCTCCCTACAAAAACACAAATTACATTGATGCGGAAGTAAGCGTAACTCTTGGAATGAGAATGGAAGAGAATGGTGTGATGGCTAATAAATTTTTTACGTTGGATTTGGAATATCAAAAAATAAATTCACTTGCGTTAACTTGGACATTGGTTCATCCTATAACAAGTGAAAGTCCTTTGTATGGATTTGTAGCAGGAGATTACGAATCGATTTCGGGTGAAATTATAGTGATTATAAAAACTTTTGACGATATGTTTAGTACTACAGTTGCCACCCGAACTTCGTACACTTTTGAAGAAATTGTTTATGGTGTAAAATTTAGACCAATGTATACTAAAAGTGAAGATAACCAAAGTACAGTTCTTGATATGAGATTATTGAATACTTTTGATACTGTTGTTATCGATTAGTAAGGAGTTTTTCTTTTAATATAAGCATGCCTTCGGACGCTATATTTGGAATAACTTCAAGAGGATTTCTAAGATTTGGGATTTTTATAGGTTTGGGGTCAATATAATATATAGGAGTTGTTTTTGGGGTATAATTAATTAAACCCGCAGCTGGATAAACTTGTAGTGAAGTTCCAATTACAAGAAAATAATCAGCTTGTTCGGCAAGCGTAATTGCGTGTTCTAAAGCTGGAACTTGTTCTCCAAACCAAACGATATGTGGTCTAAGTTGATATCCTTGCTCGTCATTATCACCAATATTTAAGTCATCTTGCCAATCTAATATAAAATCTTCATTTTTAGAGCTTCTAACTTTTAGAAGTTCCCCATGTAAATGAATAACATTTGTACTTCCAGCTCTTTCGTGTAAATCATCTACATTTTGGGTGATGATGTAAACTTCAAAGTCATTTTCTAGTTCGGCCAAAATTTGGTGTCCAAGATTAGTTTGTACTTCTTTTAATTGTTTGCGTCTTTGATTGTAAAAATCAAGTACTAATGCTTGATTTTTGTGCCATCCTTCAGGAGTTGCAACGTCCACTACATTATGGCCTTCCCATAATCCATCGCTGTCTCGAAATGTTTTGATACCGCTTTCGGCACTAATTCCCGCGCCAGTAAGAACTACTAATTTTTTTTTCATCTGTAAATGATTAGATTATAAAACTAGTCTTTTTTAGTATTTTAGCAAAAAAAAAATACTGCAATGATTGATTTAGATTACCTCGAATTTCTTGAAAATATATTAACGGATAATCGAAAAGAAAGATTTTTGAATGTTCTTAAAACCCGTACTAAACATTTTACAATTGCTGTGGAAGACGTTTTTCAAATGCATAATGCAAGTGCTGTGATGCGTAGTTGTGAGGTTTTTGGAATTCAGGAATTACATGTGATTGAGGAACGTTACGGAAAACGAATCGATAAAGAAATTGCGATGGGAGCTCAAAAATGGGTTGATATTAGTACTTACGATAGTGTTACAAATTGTATTGATACTTTGAAAGGTAAAGGATATCAGATTATTGCAACTACCCCGCATGAGAATGATTGTTTGTTAGAGGATTTTGATATTTCGAAGCCAAGTGCCTTATTTTTTGGTACTGAAAGGGATGGTTTGTCAGAGGAGATTATTAGTAAAGCAGATGGTTTTCTTAAAATTCCAATGGTGGGTTTTACCGAGAGTTTGAATATTTCGGTTTCGGCGGCGATTATTATTCAGAATCTAACGAATCGTTTGCGTAATTCGGAAATCAATTGGCAATTGACAGAAGAAGAAATTCTGGTGAAAAGATTGGATTGGGCTAAGAAATCTATCAAGGATATTAAAAGAATTGAAGCAAGGTATTTTGAGGAAAATGCTCAGAAATAAATTTCAATGGCAATGACAATACAATTGCAATAGCAAATTTCAATTTAAAATAAACAAATTTCAAAATTTAGATAGGAGTTTGTTATTTATAAATATTTCTAATTTTTTTATTGTCATTGCCATTGAAATTGTCATTGATATTATATTTATAATGTTGTGATGCGTGAGGGATAGAAGCAAGTTACCGAAGTAACGCGTATAGCCCGCCACCATAAAGAAAAGAGACCGATTCACCGTTGCGATGAATTGGTCTCTTTTCTTTATGGTGGCACGCCCAAATAATTTGTAAACTACTAAAAGTTATATAATGGACAGTGATTTTATTTTTTCTTCAATATTTTATATTGTTCATAACAACTGCTTATGGCATCCATGATTTGAAGGTCGGTGGCAGTTTTAACGAAAGCTTCGGAATAACTGCAGCGTTCTAAGATTTCACCAATTTCATCTTGTGAGACTCCTAGTAGTAAGGAGATGGTTTCTCGATCGTATTTGGTTTCCAATAAGTTTCTCACGGTATCATCTTTTCGTAATTCTCGAAGTTTTTTGAGTTGCTGGGGTCTTTTTCCGAAGAAATTATAAAGCATATCTGCAGGGTTAAAGATGGAACCTAATACTTTTCCAAAGGCCTCTGGAGCGTATTGTCCTGCTTCATAACCTTGGCCTAAGCCTGAAATACTATAACGATAATCTTTTTTTGTAGGGATTAATTTGGAGTCAATTTCTAGATAACCGGTTAGGTAGTATTTGTTGATTACTACTTCGTCTAGTTCAATTGCTTTTTGTGTTAACTGAATTGTCGTTTTTTTGTTTTTAATCCAGTCATTAGTTACACGAACGCGTAGTGATTCGTAGCCAAGAAGAGTAATATGTAGTGTATCACTTTGAGTAACTGGAAGTTCGAAATTACCATTACTATCTGTTGTGGTTCCTGTTACTTGGTTGATATTGATAATGTTAACTCCAACTAATGGAACGCCAGTATTGTCACTGATAATCGTACCAGATATTTTTATAGGCGCTTCAGCTTTTTGGGCTACTGAATTTAAAGAGGTAATTAAAAATAAAAAAAGTATAAAATATTTCATAAATCGGTTTAAAGGTTTAAAAGTAATAAAACGGTATTAAATATTATATGGTTCGATTAGAATTATAAGAAAATTAACAATCTGAGATTATTTACGCAAACGAATTTATGTTTTTATAGTTAATTATTGATGTTATGTCAAAAAAAAAATCTCCCGATTAAGGGAGATTTATATTTAGAAATACTAATTGTATTAGTCTCTTCTTGGTCTTCTTGGTCTTGATGAATCACCACCAAAACTTTCAGAACGTCTTGCTGGTCTTTCTGAAGAACCACCTTCTCTTCTTGGAGCAGATGAACTTCTTTCAGATCTGAAACCACCTTCTCTAGGAGCAGAATTTCTATCGCTTCTAAATCCGCCGCCACCAGAACCTTCTCTTCTTGGAGCAAAACTTCCTTCTCTTCTTGGAGCTGAGCTTCTTCCGCCAAATCCACCACCAGAATTTCTTCCGTTGTGATCGCGTCTTCCACCACCGTCATTTTTAGAGATTTCAACATTGATACGACGTCCTTCTAATTGTACGTTGTTCAATATTTCCATTACTTTGTCAGTGTGTTCTGGGTCAGTGTTAAAGAAAGAGAAACCTTCTTTTACATCAACTTTGAATACGTCATCACGACCTAAGTCTAATGTTTCTTTCAAGTAATCTTTTAATGACATCCAATCGAAGTTGTCTCTAGATCCAATATTTACAAAGTATCTTGTAGCACCACCATTATTGTTTTCTCTTGGAGCACCATCTCTATCATCACGCTCACGTCTGTCTGAAGATTGGTTAGAGATATCTCTGTTTTTCTTGTAATAAGCAATAAAACGGTTAAATTCAACAGAAACCATTTTCTTGATTAATTCTTCTTTTGATAAACCTTCTAAAACATCATTGATAGCTGGTAAGTAGTTGTCAATTTCGTGATCAACTTCAGTATCTTTAATTTTAGTAGCTAAGTGTAACAATTGAATTTCGCAGATTTCAATTCCAGAAGGGATTGTTTTTTCTTCGAATTTTTGTTTGATGATTCTTTCGATAGAAGAAATCTTGCGTAATTCACTTTTAGTAACAATTACGATAGAAGTACCTAATTTACCAGCACGACCAGTACGACCTGAACGGTGATTGTAAGTTTCGATTTCGTCAGGTAATTGATAGTTTACTACGTGAGTTACGTTGTCAACGTCAATTCCACGAGCAGCAACGTCAGTCGCAACAAGCATTTGGATTTGTCTTCCTCTAAAAGATTTCATTACACCATCACGTTGCGCTTGAGATAAATCTCCGTGCAATGCAGCAGCGCTGTATCCGTCTTCGATCAATTTCTCGGCAACAGCTTGTGTGTCACGTTTTGTTCTACAGAAAACTACTGAGAAAATGTCTGGATTAGCATCAGCTAATCTTTTCAAAGCTTCGTAACGGTCACGAGCATTTACTAAGTAAAATTCGTGTGATACAGTAGCTGAACCAGAGTTTTTTGCACCTACAGTAATTTCAATTGGGTCAGTCATGAATTGTTTTCCAATTCGTGCTACTTCAGCAGGCATAGTTGCAGAAAACAACCATGTGCTTTTTTCGTCAGGCGTAGTAGAAAGGATGTTTACGATATCTTCGTAGAAACCCATGTTTAACATTTCGTCTGCTTCGTCAAGGATGCAATAGTTAATCTGAGAGATGTTTACCAATCCTCTGTTAATCATATCTTGCATTCTGCCTGGAGTCGCTACTATAATTTGTGCGCCTCTTTTAATGTCTCTCGCTTGTTCTGTAATGCTAGCCCCACCGTAAACTGCTACCACATTAATACCTTTTTCGTATTTAGAGTAGTTTTTAAGTTCGTTGGTAATCTGCAAACACAATTCACGTGTTGGAGATAAAATCAATGCTTGCGTATTTCTATTGTTGGCATCAATTTTCTGAATAACTGGAAAACCAAATGCTGCCGTTTTCCCTGTCCCTGTCTGAGCCAACGCAACTAAATCTGTGTCTTTTTCCAATAATAGGGGAATCGCTTTCTCCTGTACTTCGGTCGGATTCTCAAATCCTAGATCTAAAATCGCCTTCAGTAACGATTCGCTCAATCCTAATTGTTCAAATTTATTCATATGTATTTTTAAAATAGGGTGCAAAATTACTGTTTATTATTCATAAAAACTAATGCAATTTTAAGAATTGGCTTTTTATTATGTTTTGAAAATCAATTTGTTATGATTTTAATTTAACTTTTTGAATTTAAAAATTCGTTTTCGATGTGAAATTACGTCTTGATTCGGGTGTTTTTGTTAAAAAAATAAAGCTAAAAACTGTTTTTAAGTTGTATGGTGTTTTTTGAATTTTCTGATAAAATAAAATTCAGGACTGTTGGTAATGTGTGTTTTATTGATTTTTTTGAGACTATGACTGTTTTTTATCATTTCTTTAAGAATGATATTTTTAAATTGCTTCAAAGTTTCAATATTGATTTATTAATTTTGCATAAAAATTATTTGATTATGCAAACAGCCTCTTTTTCGGGAGTTATAGAAACGATATTTTTCTTTATAGCGTTCTATTATATATTTAAATTCTTATTTCGATTGTTTTTGCCTTTAGCAGTAAAAAAGGTAGTGGAAAAAGCGGGGCAAAATTTTCAGCAACAGCACCAACAATACCAACAGCAATCTTCTTGGCGAAAAACGTCTAATAATAATGAAATTATAATTGATACAGCCAATAGTAAAAATCCTCGCGAAACCAAAAAAGTAGGGGATTATGTTGATTATGAAGAAATCGATTGATGAATTGAGATTTTTGATTAACGATTTTTGACCCGAGCGATAGCGAATTGGCGAAGCATTTTAGAAGTCTTGAACCTCTTAAAGAAAATAATTTAGTTTTCATCGCGTAATCTAAAATCATTTATACTTAATATTGTTAATCTAAAAATTTCTCTCGAAATTTCGGGACTAAAATCTGAAATCAAAAATCGTTAATCCTCAATCTAAAATCTAAACTTATATAATGAAGCAACTTCAAAAGTTCTTTCCGCACGCACTTGCCATTCTTGGTTTTGTTCTCGTTTCTACTCTTTATTTTTTCCCAGTATTACAAGGAAAACAAATTTTTCAATCGGACATAGCCCAATATACGGGAATGGCCAAAGAACAAAATGACTTTAGAGCTACTTATCACGAAGAGCCATATTGGACAAACTCAGCTTTTGGAGGAATGCCAACTTATCAATTGGGTGCTAAATATCCTCATGATTATGTAGGAGCTATTGATGACGTTTTACGTTTTTTACCTAGACCAGCTGATTATTTATTTTTATACTTTTTGAGTTTCTACATTTTGATGTTAGTTTTAAAAGCGGATCCTTTAAAAGCTTTTTTTGGAGCAGTCGCTTTTGGGTTTTCTACTTATTTAATCATTATATTAGGAGTTGGTCATAATGCCAAAGCGCATGCAATTGCTTATATGCCAATGGTAGTTGCTGGTTTTATAATGGTTTTTCAACGAAAATATATTTGGGGTGGTTTGCTTATAATGTTTGCAGGAGCATTGGAATTGAATGCAAATCACTTTCAGATGACCTTTTATTTATTGATATTATTGTTGATTCTTGCAGGTTATTTTATTTATGAGGGAATTAAATCAAAAGAATATAAATCGCTACTAATCTCTTTTGGGACACTTCTTGTTGCAGGAATATTTGCCATTGGTGCTAATGCAGGTAATTTATTGGCGACAGCCGAATATGCCAATTTTAGTATTCGAGGAAAAAGCGATTTAAGTTTTAATCCTGATGGTTCTAAAAGTACTACAGATTTAGCCATGACTCGTGATTATATTACTGAATATAGTTATGGTATTGCTGAAAGTTTTAATTTGATTGCACCAAGATTATTTGGAGGTTCTAACAACGAAAAGTTAGGAACAGATAGTAGTATGTTTGAGTTTATGATTTCGCAAGGTGTTCCTGAGTCGCAAGCTACCGATTTTACAAATAGTATGCCTACTTATTGGGGAGATCAGCCTATAGTATCAGCACCAGCTTATATTGGAGCAGTAGTTTTCTTTTTAGGAATTTTGGCTTTATTTACTGATGAAAGAAAAATTAAATATGCTTTCTTAGGTGGAGCATTTATATCATTAATGCTTTCTTGGGGTAAAAATTTCCCTGCACTTACAAATTTTTGCATTGATTATATTCCAATGTATGATAAGTTTAGAGCAGTTTCGTCTATTCAGGTGGTTTTGGAATTGTGTTTTCCTGTATTGGCCATTATGGGATTGCAATCTTTTTTTAAATTAGAGAAAGAAAAACAATTAAAACCATTATTGCAATCAGGAGCTATTGGTTTAGGGCTGGTTATAGTTTTATTTTTATCTAAATCGTTATTTAGTTTTTCAACTGCTAATGATAGTTATTTTCTTCAAAATTACGGACCAAGTTTTGTAGACGCTTTAGTTGCAGATAGAAAATCATTGTATAGTGCCGATTTATTGCGATCAGGATTTTTTATTTTAATTTCTGCGGGTGTTCTGTGGTTATTTATTAAAAACAAAATAGCCCAAAATACAGCTATTATTTTGGTAGGTTTATTTATGGTTTCTGATTTATTCTTTGTGGATAAAAATTATGTATCAAACAAAGACTTTGTAAATGCTAGAGATGTAGAAGTTCCTTTCCAAGAAACGCCAACAGATGCTAAGATTCTAGAAGACCCTACTAATTATCGTGTGTTCGATGTTCAGGGTTTGATGCAAGCAAGAACTTCATATTTTCATAAAGCTATAGGAGGATATAGTGCTGTTCGACCAAAACGAATTCAACAATTATTTGATTATCAAATTGCTAAAAACAATATGGAAATCCTTAATATGTTGAATGTGAAATATGTTATTCAAACAGATAAGGAAGGAAAAGAATCTCCAATTATAAATCCAGATGCCAATGGAAATGCTTGGTTTGTGAGCAAAGTAGAAATGGTAAAAAATGCGGATGAAGAGATGAAAGCTTTAGATAAAATTGATTCAAAACAAGTAGCAATTGTTAATGAAAATGAATTTCAATCTATTAAAAATAGAGCTTTCGCTAAAGATAGTACTGCAACAATTACCTTAGATTCATATCAATCTAATAATTTAAAATATACCTCTAATAATTCTAGTGAAGGCTTAGCAGTTTTCTCTGAGATGTATTATGAAAAAGGGTGGAAAGCACTTATAGATGGTAAAGAAACTCCTATTATGAGAGCCGATTATACTTTAAGAGCGGTTGTTGTTCCAGCAGGAAAGCATAGTATTGAGTTTAAGTTTGATCCTCAAGTTGTGAAAACGGGAGGTACAATTACTTTAATTAGTTGTATCGGAATGCTACTGCTTTTGGGAGGTGGAATATATGTTGATAGAAAGAAAAGGAAAGAAGCATTGTAAAGATGCACTACTGTGTGTTTTTAGTATAATCAACAAAATAAAAAATTGAAACCTGAATCAAAAAAAATACTCATTATAACGTATTATTGGCCGCCAGCAGGAGGACCAGGAGTACAGCGTTGGCTTAAATTTGCTAAATATTTACCTGATTTTGATATTCAGCCTGTTGTTTATATTCCAGAAAATCCAACTTATCCAATAGTTGATGTCAATCTGGAAAAGGAAGTTTCGGAGAAGGTAATTATTTTAAAAAATAAAATATTTGAACCTTACCAATTAGCTTCTTTTTTTTCCAAAAACAAAACAAAAAAAATCAGCTCTGGAATTATTCCTAATAAGAAGAAACAGACTTTCTTGGATAAGTGTTTATTATGGATACGTGGTAATCTCTTTATTCCGGACGCACGTGTTTTTTGGGTAAAACCATCTGTTGAATATTTGGAGAAATACATTATCGAAAATAAAATTGATATTGTTATTACTTCTGGGCCTCCACATAGTTTACATTTGATTGGATTGGTTTTGAAGCAAAAATTAAAACTAACTTGGTTTGCCGATTTTCGTGATCCTTGGACGACTATCGGATATCATAAATCATTACGTTTATCTACTAGGGCCGAAAGAAGACACAAAGCATTAGAATTTAGAGTGCTAAATACTGCCGATAATGTTATTGTTACCAGCAAGACCACAAAAACTGAATTTACAGCTATTACTAATAAACCGATAACTGTCATTACTAATGGGTATGATAATGAACCAGTAACAAAAGTAGCACTTGATGCTAAGTTTAGTTTGGCACATATTGGTTCGTTTCTGTCAGAACGAAATCCTGTTATTTTATGGGAGTCTTTAATTGAATTAATTCAAGAAATTCCAGATTTTAAAACGCACCTGGAATTGAAATTAATAGGCGCTGTTAGTCAAGAAGTATTAGATACTATTTCGCAATTTAAGTTGGATTCATATCTGAATAATCTGGGTTATGTTTCCCATTCAGAGGCAGTAGAGCATCAAAGAAACTCTCAAGTTTTATTACTTATCGAAATAAATTCGGAAGAAACTAAAAGTATTATCCCAGGAAAATTATTTGAATATATGGTTTCCAATAGACCTATTATGGCTATTGGGCCAAAAGATTCTGATTTTGCCGAAATTATTACAGAAACAAATACAGGTGTTTTTTTTGATTATACGGAGAAAGAAAAATTAAAAAGCACTATCATATTGTATTATAATCAATTTTTAGAAGGGAAATTACAATCCTATGGTGTAGGTTTGCAAAAATATTCTAGAAAAAATTTGACCAAAGAATTGGTTCAATTGATTAATTCAAAATAATAAGGAATTCCTACTTTAAACATCAAACTTCCTATTAATGGGCATCGTATTAAAACAGTCTTTAAAAAATACTATAATAACTTATATCGGTTTTGGAATTGGAGCTGTAAATACGCTGTATTTGTATCCCATTTTTCTTGGAGCAACCTATTATGCATTAACTAATTATATTCTTTCTGCGGCCAATGTAATTATGCCTTTATTTGCTATTGGAATGCAAAATACTTTAGTTAAATTTTATGCTCAATATCAAACTGAAAAAGAGCGCTCACAGTTTTTATCATTTACGGTTTTATTCCCGTTATTGATGTGTATACCATTGGCAATAATTGGTATTTTCTTCTTTGATGATATTTTGACATTTGTTTCAAAGAAAAATCCAGTTGTTAAAACATTTATTTTACTTATTCCATTCATTGGTATATGTATGGCCTATTTCGAAATATTTTATGCTTGGGCAAGAGTTCACATGCATTCCGTTTTTGGTAATTTTATTAAAGAAGTAGGTTTGCGCTTGTTTTCATTATTTACTTTAATCGGAGTTTATTATAATTGGATTACAGTGGTTCAATTCGTTTATGTTACAGCAGGAATTTATTTATTGGCTTTGGTTGTTACCATGTTTTATGCTTTTTATATAAAAAAGCCTGTTTTTCAATTTGTTATACCAGCGAATGTAAAAGATATTTTGGTTTATACTTTCTATATTATTTTGTCAGGAAGTGTAGCTAATTTGCTTTTGGATGGGGATAAAATAATGCTAAACCAATATATGAAGATTGAAAATATCGCCTATTATTCGGTTGCTACTTATATAGCTTTGGTAATTTCTGTTCCAAGTCGTGCGATGCATCAAATTGTATATCCAATTACTGCTAAATTAATGCACGAGAATAAACATGATGAGCTGAATGATTTATATAAAAAGACATCTATAAATCTCCAAATTGTTGGTGGATTTGTAATGCTTTGTATTTTTGTTAATATCGAACAGTTGTATGAAATGGTTCCCAAAGATTATAGCGGCGGAATTATAGTGGTCTTTATGATTGGACTTTCTAAATATTTTGATTTGATTTTAGGTAATAATAATGCTATAATTTTTAATTCAAAGTATTATCGTGCCGTATTGTTTCTAGGAGTTGGATTGGTGATTTTAACTGTAGTGTTAAATATGATTTTTATTCCTTTATATGGAATTATAGGGTCTGCATTTGCTACTTTATTATCGATTACCTGTTATAGTTTGGCTAAATTACTTTTTGTTGTAAAACGAATGCATTTGTATCCATTTACAAAACAAACGCTACACTCTATTGGAATAACATTTATTGTTTTTTTACTCTTTTATTTTTGGGAGTTTCCAGTAAATTCGTCTGTTTCTAATGGTTTAAGATCGATCTTAGTACTTGTTGCGATAGGTTTAAAATCTCTTTTGGTAACTTTTGTATACACATACATGAACTATAAATTTGTTGTTTCGCCAGAAATAAATCAGACTTTAGATAAGGTATTTTTTAAATTTAAAAGAAATAAATAATTTTTGTTACTTTGTTGATTGATATTGTTTTACTATTTTAAATATTGATATTTATCGTTTAGTTTTTTTATATTTGTAAGTAATGTTTCTTATTAATAGAAGTTTTATAGATAATCTAAAAAAATAAGTCATGATAAAATTAAAATTAGTTTTCCTTTATTTATTTTTTGGATGTTCTATACTTGTTTCTTCACAAACAAAGCAATCTGAAAAAAGCTTAAATAATATTGAAAAAGAAAGAAATATTCTTCCTCAAGGAAAATCTAATTTAAAAGGGTATCCTGTAACACCTTTTAGAGATACTTTGTTTTTTATTTACAATAAAATTGGTTCATTTGATGCCCAAAATCGTGCCAATGCGATAACGAGCAGAATAGAAGTATTGTATAAAGACCCTTTTTTTAGTAAGGATTCATTGAATTTATCGAGATCTGAAATTAGTGTTGATGTTTTATACAAAAAAGACTTTTTAGTCATGTCTGTCACTGATTTAGATGGAAGAACAATGGGAAGTAGTGATTTTGCTTTGGCACAAAAAAATCTTGCTATTATTCAAAAAGCAGTACTTTTTCAAAAAGAAAATAATGATACTATAGATTGGGCAAAACGAATCGGACTTGTTTTTTTACTACTTACTTTTGTCGTTTTAATCGTATTTACAATTAATAAATTATTTAGATGGTTGCGGTTTTTAATCATCGAAAATAAAGAGCGTTATTTTTCTGGATTTAAAATTAAAGAATCTAATGTTTTATCGCCTGATAGACAATTAGAGTTTGTTTTGAAGATAGTTAAAGTGATATATATAGTTTTTCTAATTTTTATATTTTACATATCACTACCTGCTATTTTTAGTATTTTTCCTGAGACTGAGAATTATGCATCAGTTCTTTTAAATTGGATATTTTCCCCAGCCAAAGCAGCTTTAATGGGTTTTGTTCATTTCTTACCTAATTTATTTTCAATAACTGTAATCGTTGTTTTATTTAGATTTATCTTAAAAATCATTAAATTTTTTGTGGATGAAATTCAGAAAGGTCAAATAAAAATTGATGGATTTTATAGTGATTGGGCTATGCCAACTTTTAATATTGTGAAAGTATTGGTATATGCTTTTATGGTAGTAATAATTTTTCCGTATTTGCCAGGATCCAATTCTCCAATTTTTCAGGGTGTGTCTGTATTTGTTGGGGTTTTATTTTCATTAGGTTCTTCGAATGCGATTGCTAATATGGTGGCAGGATTAGTAATTACATATATGCGTCCATTTAAGATTGGTGATTTTATAAAAATTGGTGATGTAACTGGAACCGTTATAGAAAAGAGCCCTTTGGTAACTAGAGTCCGAACTCCAAAACAAGAGGATATTACAATTCCAAATGCTACTGTTTTGTCAAGTTCTTCGATTAATTATTCTGCAAATACAAATGATAATTCTAATGGATTATTAATTCACACTACAATTACTATTGGTTATGATACGCCCTGGGTTGATGTCCATAAAGCTCTTATTGCTGCCGCTATGAGAACGGATTCGCTTGAAAAAATGCCAGCTCCATTTGTTTTGCAAACTAGTTTGAATGACTTTTATGTTTCTTATGAAATTAATGCTTATACCAAACATCCGAATCAACAACCGTCTATTTACTCAAAACTTCATCAAAACATTCAAGATTGTTTCAATGAAGCAGGATTAGAAATTATGTCGTCACATTATACTTCTCTTCGTGATGGAAACAGAACTACTATTCCGAATGATTATCTTGACAAAAATTATACTTCCCCATCTTTTAATGTTACGAAGGAATCATAATTAATGATGTATTACTTGTTAATATTTGAATATTTGTTCAATTAAATGTAAGTAAAGTTTTAAGTATTATTTGATTTTTGTAAATTTAACGTTTTTTTAAGCATATTTTGAATTATTTATTTTATAAGTAACTGGTAGTTAGATGTTTGTTAAAGGCATCACTAAATGTTGGTATTGCGTGGTTCTTTAAAGAGGTTTAAATTTGCGGAATTCAATGTCAGAATTAATGTTTTATTAATTTAAATATTTAGAAATGGAAAATTATTTTATTAAACCAGATAAGTTAAATTTATTTACAAAGGTTATTGCGAATAAAATTCAAAATGGTTTTGTTGTAATTGAGCGAGATGAAAAAACGCCTTTTACGGTCCTCTATAAAGAGGGTAAAAAAATTGACCATGGTCTAAATTTTTTGATTTGTTGTGCAACGTTAGGGATGTGGTCGTTACCTTGGTTGTATTTGGCACGTGTAAGGGCAAAAGATAAAAAGGTTTTGATTGCAATAGATGAAGAAGGAGTCATTTTTGAACAAAAATGTTATTTAGGTTAATTTCTTTAAAAATATAAGTTATTTTTTGATTAGCATAACATAAATTTAATTCAATATAAAAGGGATAATGAAAAAGCCATGACTGTTATTATGTCATGGCTTTTTAGTTATAAAAGAATCTGTTGAGCTTTTCTCAAAGTTTTTCTTTTAAATATTTCGCTGTAATTGATTTTTTGTCTTTTACGATTTCTTCGGGAGTTCCTTTGGCTAATAACAATCCACCGTTTTCTCCTCCTTCAGGACCAAGATCAATTACCCAATCGGCACATTTAATTAAATCAAGATTATGTTCTATTACCAGAATAGAATGTCCTTTTTCTATTAAAGCATCAAAAGAAGCCATTAGTTTTTTAATATCATGAAAATGCAATCCAGTTGTTGGTTCATCAAAGACAAACAGCGCTTTTTCTTTTATCGTCCCTTTGACCAAAAAAGAAGCGAGTTTGATACGTTGCGCTTCACCACCTGAAAGTGTAGATGACGATTGTCCCAATTGTACATAACCTAAACCAACATCTTTTAAAGGCTGCAGCTTTTGTGTGATTTTTGTTTGTTTATTTCTTTCAAAGAAAACAATAGAATCATCAATTGTCATCGTTAAAATATCGTGAATGTTTTTACCGTCAAATGCTACTTCTAAAACTTCTTTTTTGAAACGTTTTCCGTTACAGGTTTCACAAGGCAATTGGACATCGGCCATGAAAACCATTTCTACGTTTATCGAACCTTCACCTTTACATGTTTCACATCTTCCACCATCCACATTAAAAGAGAAATGTTTGGCTTGGTATCCTCTTACTTTTGAAAGTTTTTCTTTGGCATATAATTCTCGAATATCATCATAGGCTTTGATATAAGTAACAGGATTAGATCTTGAACTTCTACCTATCGGATTTTGATCTACGTATTCTATATGTTTAATATGTGAAAATGAACCTGATAATTCGCTAAATTGTCCTGCTTTCTCTCCCGCATTGTCTAGCTTTTTTTGCATGGCTGGAAAAAGAATTTTTTTGACAAGTGTACTTTTTCCACTACCTGAAACTCCCGTAATTACAGTTAAAACATCAAGAGGAATTTTTACATCTATATTTTGTAAATTATTCTCTCTGGCTCCTTTTATTTCAATGAAATTTTTAGAGGTTCGTCTTTTCTTTGGAACACTAATTTCTAGTTCTCCATTCAGATATTTGGCGGTTAACGAGCTTGACTTCAAGATTTCTTCATACGTGCCTTGAGCTACAAGATTACCACCTTGAGTTCCTGCTTCTGGACCAATATCAATAATCATATCAGCAGCTTTCATAATATCTTCATCATGTTCGACAACAATTACTGTATTGCCTAAATCACGTAAGGATAATAAAACTTTTATCAAGCGCTCTGTGTCTTTTGGGTGTAAACCAATACTCGGCTCATCCAGAATATACATAGATCCTACAAGACTACTTCCTAGTGAGGTAGCCAAATTGATACGCTGGGATTCTCCTCCGGAAAGTGTTGATGAGTTTCTATTTAAAGTCAAATAATTCAATCCAACTTCAGATAAAAAAGATAGACGATTGTTGATTTCAATCAATAATCGTTTAGCAATTTGTTTTTCATATTCATCTAGACTGATGTTTTTGAAAAATTCAACCAAATGTTTAATAGGTAAATCAACTAAATCAGAAACCGTCTTTCCATTTATTTTTACGTAAGAAGCTTCAACTCTTAAGCGTTTTCCTTTGCAGACATGACATTTGGTTTTTCCTCTATAACGCGAAAGCATTACTCGGTTTTGAATTTTATAATTTTTCTCTTCAAGTTCTTTAAAAAAGTCATTCAATCCTTGGAAATATTTATTTCCTGTCCAAATTATGTCTTTTTGTTCTTCTGTAAGTTGAAAGAAAGGTTTGTGAATTGGGAAATCAAATTTATAAGCATGATTTACTAATTCGTCCCGAAACCAACTCATACTTTCTCCACGCCAAGGAAATATAGCATTTTCAAATACCGAAAGAGAAGTGTTTGGAACAACTAAATCACTATCAATTCCTATAATATTTCCGTATCCTTCACAAGCAGGGCAAGCTCCATAAGGATTATTAAAACTAAATAAATGTACATTAGGTTCTAGGAAAGTAATATTATCTAATTCAAAATTATTCGAAAATGAAAGCCTTTTATCTGAATTTAATTCTTGTAAATAACAAATTCCTTTTCCTTCAAAAAAAGCCGTTTGTACCGCATCAGATAATCGGTTATAGAATTCTTCTTCGTCTTTAACTATAATTCGGTCAATAATGAGTAAGATATCTTTATGATCTAATGAATGTTGTTCTGTTGTCGTGAAATCATCCAAACGAACCATTTCATTATTTACCAAAATCCTAGCAAAACCTTGTTGGAGTAATACTTTTAGTTTTTCTTCTAATTGTCTACCTTCTTCGAGATGAATAGGAGCGAGGAGTAACCATTTGCTGTCAAGTTCAAGATTTTTGACAGCTGTAACGACATCAGTAACCGTGTTTTTTTTGACTTCTTGCCCCGAAATTGGAGAATAGGTTCTACCAATTCTTGCAAACAATAATTTGATATAATCGTAAATTTCGGTTGATGTTCCTACCGTAGAACGCGCATTGGTTGTGTTAACCTTTTGTTCTATGGCAATAGCAGGAGCAATTCCTTTAATATATTCTACTTTTGGTTTGTCTAAACGCCCTAAGAATTGTCTGGCATATGAAGATAAACTTTCGACATAACGACGTTGCCCTTCGGCATATAAAGTATCGAATGCTAAACTGGATTTTCCAGAACCAGAAAGTCCTGTAATAACTACGAGTTTGTTTCTAGGAATTGCGACATCTACATTTTTTAAGTTATGTACTTGTGCTCCTTTTATTATGATGTTCTTCTTTGGATCGAGTTTGGAAATATCAACTGGCATACTAAAAATGAATTTTCACAAAAGTACTCAATTTTAATATGAGAATCTCTAAACAATTATAATCAAGCTTACTTATTTAATTTGGTTTTGCTGTGTAAAATCTTATATTGTTATTTGCAACTGTAACGAAATGGGTTGAAATTTATAGGTTATTTTTTTTAATTAATTTTTCTACTCATTTTTCTTGTTTCTTTTGATAATAATTTGTTAAATTTGGAAAATGTTTAATCTTAATTAACTCTTCAGAGCCTATAGTAAAAAAAATACTTTTTAGAAAATATTCCCAAATAACTAACAAATCTAAAAAGGAATTGCTATGGCAAGTATACAAAAATCAGATGCCTTCTTGGTAAAAGATTATATAGGTGGTGATGAAAATGCATTATCAATATTAGTCAGAAGACATGAATCTAAAATATATGGATTCATCTATTCTAAAGTTTTAGACAAAGAGGTATCCAATGATATTTTTCAAGACACTTTTATCAAAGTAATCAAAACCTTAAAATTAAATTCCTATAACGAAGAAGGTAAATTTTTGCCTTGGGTTATGCGAATTGCGCATAATTTAATCATTGATCATTTTAGAAAATCAAAAAAAATGCCAATGTTCAGAGAAACAGAGGAATTTTCAATTTTTTCTATAATGTCTGATGATTCCCTTACTATCGAAAATCAAATTATTGCAGACCAAGTAGAGGATAATATTCGTAGATTGGTAGAAGAGCTCCCTTTAGACCAAAAAGAAGTTTTAATCATGCGTATGTATCAAGATATGAGTTTTAAGGAAATTTCTGAAACTACAGGGGTTAGTATTAATACAGCATTGGGTAGAATGAGATATGCGATCATGAATTTGAGAAAAATTATAGATAAACATCAAATTGTTTTGACCAACTAACAATAAGAGTATGATTCTCACGTTCTAATATAAAATAAATTTTATATTGATATGGAAAATAATTACTCTAAAGAATTGAAAAAGACTAAAAAAATGAAGCCAGATAAAGAAGTTGTATCTTTTTTATTAAACTACTCTAAAGCATTAAAAATGGTTAAAATAGAGGAGAAGGTTTTTGAAATTATATCTAATTAATTCTTATAGATTCAAAGAGATTTTAAATCTATAGTTTGGTCATACTAAAAATAAATTTCACTAATTTTTTATAAGATTAGTGAAATTTGTTTTTTATACCCTATTTATTTTTTTTCTAATTCGTTCAATACAGATTTTCGTCCAATAGTTTTGGTTATGATATCTTTTTCTAAATTCCATCCTCTTGCTGGAGAATATTCACGACCATACCAAATAATCTGTAAGTGCAAATCATTCCATAATTCTTCAGGGAAAATGCGTTTGGCGTCTTTTTCGGTTTGAACTACATTTTTACCGTTCGTTAAATTCCATCGATACATTAATCTATGAATGTGAGTGTCTACAGGAAATGCAGGAACTCCAAAAGCTTGTGACATTACTACACTAGCTGTTTTATGTCCAACGGCTGGTAATTCTTCTAAATATTCAAAACTTTGAGGTACTTGTCCATTGTGTTTGTCTATTAATATATGTGATAGGCCATGAATACCCTTCGATTTCATTGGAGATAAACCGCAAGGGCGAATAATTTCTTTGATTTCTTCGACAGACATTTTAATCATATCATAAGGGTTGTCTGCTTTCGCAAAAAGTAACGGTGTTATTTGATTTACTCGAACATCGGTACATTGAGCCGAAAGTAAAACAGCAATCAATAATGTATAGGGATCTTTATGGTCTAACGGGATTGGAATAGTAGGATATAATTCGTTTAACGTGTCTATAACAAATGTTACGCGTTCCTGTTTTGTCATTTTATTTGAGTTGCTGAGTTACTAAGAATCTAAGTTTCTGAGACTCTTTTTGGAATGTAAAAATAGTATTATTTAGTTTTTGAATTGAATTTTGAATGCCAATTTTTCTAAAACTTAGTATCTTAGCTTCTTAGTAACTTAGTATCTAAAGAAAAAACATGACTACATTAAAAATAGGAGATCAGGCACCACAATTTTCAGGAGTAGATCAAGATGGAAAATCACATCAATTAGCTGATTATAAAGGAAAAAAACTTGTAGTTTTCTTTTATCCAAAGGCTTCTACACCGGGTTGTACGACTGAAGCTTGTGATTTAAGAGATAATTTTGAACGTTTTCAAGCCAATAATTATGCGCTTTTGGGAGTAAGTGCAGATAGTGCCAAAGCACAAGCCAAGTTCAAAGATAAATATGAATTTCCTTTTCCTTTATTAGCGGATGAAGACAAATCAGTAATTAATGCTTTTGGAGTATGGGGTCCGAAAAAGTTTATGGGAAGAGAATATGATGGAATTCACAGAACCACTTTTGTAATTGATGAAAATGGAATCATATCTGATGTTATTTCCGATGTTAAAACCAAAGCGCACGCTGATCAAATTTTAAAGTAAAAGATGTTTTGAGCTAATTTTGATTTTAAAACAAAAAATCCAAGAAAGACAAATTGTTTTCTTGGATTTTTTGTTTTTAAAAAAGAATATATCTTAATTATTTGCTTCTAAAAGTGAATTAGCTTGGTAACCAAAAAGACCTTTATCTTTAATGATTTCAGCTACTCCAGGAGGTAACATTTGTTCCCAACCAGGTTTTCCAGAACTAATCATTTTCATTACTTCACGAGAGAATACTTCTAATATTTCTGGATTATAATTTTCTATATCCAATACTTTTCCGTTGAATTTAAAGAATTTGTATAATTCTTTCATTCTTGGATGTACTTTCAAGTTTTTAGAAGTGATCGTTTCTCCTTCGTCGCCAAGCATCGGGTATAAAAATACTTTCATATCTCTATAGAAAAGTTTTCCAAAGGCTTCTAGTATTCCTCCACTCAAATGGCGATAGTATTTTTCGTCAAAAATATCTACTAAATTGTTTACCCCCATGGCAAGTCCCATTCTGGCTTTAGTATAATTAGAGAAATATTCTACTACTTTGTAATATTCCTGAAAATTGGATATCATTACAGTTTGTCCTAAAGAACATAACAATTCGGCACGATCCATAAAATCTCTTTCGTCGATTTCACCGTCAGATCTAAGATTCGATAAAGTAATTTCGAAAATAACCAATGTGTTTTCTTTCTCTACTTTGTTTTCTTCCAAAAACATTTTCAAAGATTTCTCATACATGTCCATATTTACTTTGGTAACTGGACGGAAACTTCCTCTAAAAGCAAGTATGTTTTTTTTGTATAAAATGGCAGCTGGTAAAATGTTTTTTCCTTTTGGATTAAACATTACCGCATCGGTCATACCATTTTTGACTAATTGCAAACTCATTAGACGATTGTCTACATCTGCAAAACGAGGTCCCGAAAAATTGATGGTATCAATTTCTAATTGGTCTTTGTCAAGATGATCGTATAAGTAACGGAGTAGTTTTTTTGGGTCATTGTACTTATAAAAAGCACCATAAATTAAATTAACCCCTAAGGTTCCTAAAGTTTCTTGTTGTAATCTAGAATCTGTTTCTTTGAAACGAATATGGATAATTATTTCATTATAAGCTTCAGCTGGATCTAATTGATATCGAATACCAACCCAACCATGACCTTTAAATTGTTTTGCAAAGTCAATAGTGGCAACAGTATTGGCATAACTGAAAAACATTTTGTTAGGATGCTTTGTTCGGCTCAATCGTTCTTCAATTAATTCGCCTTCAAAATTCAGCATCTTTTTTAAACGGCTTTCGGTTACATAACGACCGTCTTCCTCAATTCCATAAACAGCATCACTAAAGTCCTTATCATAGGCTGACATTGCTTTTGCAATTGTTCCTGAAGATCCACCTGATCTAAAAAAATGTCTGACAGTTTCTTGACCAGCCCCAATTTCAGCAAAAGTTCCGTATATGTTTTCATTTAAATTTATACGAAGTGCTTTGTCTTTTAAAGAAGGAATTTGCTCAATAACTTTGTCTCCTTTTAGTTTTATCTTTTTGGCTTCCATTTGTTTTGTTTAAATTCGGAGATTATATTACAAAGTTAACGAATTAGGCTTCTTATGAAAGAGAATTAATTCTATTTTTGTAAAAAAAGAAACACAGTTGAAAATATATTTTTTAGGTACAGGTACATCTCAGGGAATTCCAATTATTGGAGTTGATCATGAAGTTTGTAAAAGCACTGATTTTAAGGATAAAAGACTCCGGGTTTCGGTTTGGATTTCATGGGAAGATCATTCGTACGTGATTGATTGTGGACCGGATTTTAGACAACAAATGTTATCGTCTAATTGTAGAAAACTAGACGGAGTGCTATTTACTCATGAACATGCTGACCATACTGCTGGTTTGGATGACATTCGTCCTTTTAATTTCAGGCAGGGAGAAATCCCAATATATGCTCATAAAAGAGTACTTGAGAATATCGAAAAACGATTTGATTATATATTCGAAAAAGTTAATAGATATCCTGGAGCTCCTTCG
Organism: Flavobacterium sp. WC2509; assembly: GCF_052683105.1. NCBI lineage: Bacteria > Pseudomonadati > Bacteroidota > Flavobacteriia > Flavobacteriales > Flavobacteriaceae > Flavobacterium > Flavobacterium sp. WC2509. Next base: position 3,526,980 of record NZ_JBQZFG010000001.1, read on the forward strand.
GTGAGGACTATCGAAATCGAAAATAATGAGTCTTTTTCTATTGGTAATAAAATAGCTATTCCAGTAAGTGTTTGGCATGGAGATTTGCAGGTTTTTGGATTTAGAATTGATGATTTTGCTTATTTAACTGATGTAAAAACGATTGATGAAGTTGAAATCGATAAACTAAAAAACCTCAAGGTTCTGGTCGTTAATGCATTGCGGGAAGAGCCTCATAATACACATTTTAATTTGAAGGAAGCACTTGATTTTATAGCTTTGCTGAAACCTGAAAAAGCCTATCTAACTCACATTAGCCACATGCTTGGTTTTCATGAAGAAGTTCAAAAAAAACTGCCAGATAACGTTTTTCTGGCTTATGATAACTTAGAAATTACAATTTAATATACAAATGAAAAAATCATTACTCCTTTACGCTTTAATTTTATCTTTAGTTTTTAATGTTTATACGTATATGTATTTAAGCAAAGAAGTAACTTTTGAACAGGATAAATATAAAAAATCAACTACCAAGTTAAAGGACAGTTTGAAATCCATGACTAATAAATGGTCTGATGCAGATTATTTTTCATTGGAAAAAAATGAAAATGCGCAAAATTATTTCGAATCGGCTAAATCCGAAAAAATCAGAAATTTTGCAACTTTAGTACCTTATGTTACGGGGAAATTATTGGATTTGAATACTAATCCAAAAGGGAATCCTTATACAGGACAAGAGCAATTGGGAACCAATAAATTTATAATTAATAAAGTAAAAGTTCTAAATCACCGTTGGATAATTGCAGATTATAATGATGGTGAATATTGGGGCGAAGTATTGTTGAAATATTTTATCAACGATGACGAAAGCGTTTCTTTTGAAGTAAACCAATCTTTTATATACCAAAAGTAGAATCAGTATTCAGTGTTCAGTTTTTAGTGTTCAGTTAATTTTGAAAACTAAAAAATTGAACACTTTTTTATAAGTCTATACAAAACTGATCACTACAAAACTGCCCACTGATCACTAGTTTTCAATCAGCCAATTCTTGAAATCATAAAAATTCTGAGGCGCTACTCCGTGTCCTACAGGGTATTCTTTATAGGTAGTTGCTACGCCTAATTTTTCTAAAATTGGAGATGTTTTTCTAGCCCAATCCAAAGGAATTACTTGGTCTACAGTTCCATGGGATGCGAATATTTTTAGTTTGCTTAGGTTATTTTTTAAGTAATCTTCGGCTGCGATTTCCAAATTGATATAACCACTCATAGCAACAACTTTGTTTACTTTTTCAGGGTATGAAAGTGCTACTGCATAACTCAAAATAGAACCTTGACTAAAACCAATTAGGTTTACATCATTAGCATCAATAGGATAATTAGCTACCAATTCATCAATGAAACCAGCAATTACATCTCTTGAAATTCGGGCTTGATCATTATCCGAAAATTTATTTTGATCAGCATCAAAATTGATGGCATACCAAGCATAACTTCCATATTGAAGATCATAAGGAGCACGAGCTGAAATGATATAATAGTTGTCTGGTAATTCTGTTGCAAACGAAAATAAATCGGCTTCGTTGCTGCCATATCCGTGTAGTAAAAGCAATAACGGATTTTTGTTAAGAATAACTTTTGGTTCTCTTATTTTATATTCTAGTGATAGATTCATTTTCTAGTATTCAGTGTTCAATTTTTAGTGTTCAATTTTGGAATTTGTAATTTAAATTTTTGAGATTTATTTTACGAGATGCTTTTAAGCCATTTCTGAAAGTATTCTCCAAGTAACGGAACAGGTTTTGTTTCGCCTTTTATAGCACTAAAAATTCCATAAGTCCATAATATTGAAATGAAAACCCACATTGGTGCAGAAATCATTAAACTATCAAAATTGCCAATGATTAATCCTAACGAAAAAAAGGTAATTGTAAGTCCTAATCCTTGACGGATATGAAACGAAGCAAATCCGTTTTTGTCTTCGGCATTCATTGACATGGCAATAAATACGCCAATGCCTAAAATATAACTGGTAATAGCTGCTGTTTTTCCAGCTTCGATGTTGTTATTCATGTTTTTTGTTATCCTAAGATTAATTTTCCTTGGTTCAAAATTCCATAGGCTTTTCCAGTCAGACTTGTTCCTAAAAAGGCAGAATTTTTAGATTTTGAAAGTATGTTTTCTTTAGTGAATATACTAGCACCTTCGGGATTGAATAAAGTAATATTGGCTATTTCACCTTCGTTAATGTTGTTGGTGGGAATGCTGAAAATAGATTTCCCTTCGGTGAATTTTTCGATGATAGTTTCTAATGGTAATACGGTCATCAAAGCTCCAAAAGCACTTTCCAATCCGATTGTTCCATTTTTAGCCAAATCAAATTCCATTTTTTTATGTTCAATGTCAATTGGATTATGATCCGAAGTGATTATGTCAATTGTACCATCAAGTATTCCATTAAGTAATGCTTGTCTGTCGCTTTCTGTTTTTAATGGTGGATTTACTTTAAAGCGTGTGTCAAATCCTTCTAGTTTTTCATCGGTTAATACCAAATGATGAACAGTTACGCTACAAGTAACATTCAGTCCTTTTGCTTTAGCTTCTTTAATTAATTGAACTGATTTTACTGATGATATGGTTGGGATGTGCAATTTTCCACCAGTATATTCTAATAAAAATAAGTTTCGTGCAATTTGTAATTCTTCAGCTAAATCGGGAATACCTTTAAGTCCCAATCTGGTAGAAACAATACCTTCGTTAGCGACACCATTTCCTTTTATTTTTTCATCCTGAGCGAAAGCGATAACCAATCCATCAAAATCTTGTACATATTGCAATGCAATTTTAAGCAAATTAGTGTTTTCTAGACTTTTCGTATAATCTCCAAAGGCTACGGCTCCTGAATTTTTCATATCATACAATTCAGCCATATCTTTACCTTCACTTTCTTTGGTTAGTGCGCCAATTGGAAAAAGCTGTGTTGCAGAACCATTGGCTTTGCTTTTTACAAAATTTACTTGAGCTTGATTGTCTATAATAGGATAGGAGTTAGGTTGTAATGCGATGGCTGTAAAACCACTTTTGGCAGCAACATCAAGTCCATTTGCAATAGTTTCTCGGTCTTCAAAACCAGGCTCTCCTAGAGAAACACTACTGTCGAACCATCCTTGAGAAAGGTGAAGATTATCTAGTTTTAATTCTTCGATGTTATCTGTATTTGGAAGTGCCGTTCCAATTTTTTTTATAAAACCATCAACAATTAAAAGATCAACAGTCTGGTTATTAAAAGGACTTTTCGAATCGATAATTTTGGCGCTTCGGATGATTATTTTCATGTATAGATAATTTACTTTAGTTGAAACAATAAAATTTATGTTTAGAAAATTAAAACTTAATTTTCTTGAACCATTAAGTAATTAAGTTAATAAAGGAAAAACTTAATATTCTTAATGTCTTAATGGTGAAAAAATTATTTCACAAATTTGATAATTGCCATTTCCAATAATAGAAAAAGCAGTGCAAAGATAATAAACCATTTCCAAATTTGATTGTCACTTCGATTGCTTTGTAGTGTATCAAAAATGGTGGTAATGGAATCACTTGTTTTATAATCAGATAATAAACTTTCGTTGATTTGATCTAGATTACTTTCGGTTCTGGCGTAATTAAAACTAATATTTTCTATTGGTTTTGTAGAGTCATAAATCGTGTAATTACCTGCTTTTTCAGGATAATCATTAAAAAATAATTGCACTTTATTATTCAATAATTGTTGTACAGGTGTAAATTGTTCTTCTTGATTTTTTACTGTAAGAATTTCGTCTTTTGCTAAAGTAGCAGAAACTAAATAGGTGGTATTATTTCCAATGGTGTTAGCATTAATTCCGTTATTTAGTTTGGTTAAAGCCATTTTGTAAAAAACAGGAACAATCAAAGGCGATTGCTGAAAATTAGAATTATTAATATTAATTGGAGCAGAAAACACATAAACAGATGATGCTGCAGTTTTAATTGCTGTCAAAAATGGGGATTGATCATCACAATTTAAAACGGCTGGGCTTGTTGAAGCAACAGTAAACTCTTTTTTAATTTTTGGATATTGAAAATTATTGGTTTTATTCTCGAAAACACCAGCAAATAATGGATGGCTAAAGTTAATTTTAGTAATCAGTTTTTCTTTCGATTCTAATGATTTAAATTGAGTGTTGTCAAATTGTTGCAGTACTGCATTTAAATTGGAAACATCACTTGTTTCTGACGGAATTACAATTAAGTTTCCGCCTTTTTTGACAAAAGATTTCAAAGTGGTTTGCAAGGCTTGAGGAATTTCTTCTAGCTCATTTAGTACAATGGCATCTTGCTTGTCGATACTGTTGTAGTCTAAAGAGTTTAATGTGAAAGAACTATAATTGAATTCATCATTGGTGTAAATTCGACTCAGGAAATTATTTTTCTCGGGTGTTCCAATACTAAGAATGTTGTTCTTTTTGATTTCCGAAATGCTGAAAAACAATTTATTATCATAAGCCAAATCATTGTCTTCTATGGAAACATAACCGTGAAAAGCTTGTTTTGGAATTGTAAAATTGATGGTTTGTTTTTTGTTTTTAAAGTTAATAATGGTTTTAGCAATCAATTTGTTTTGATTGTATAAAGCCATTGAAACAGGTTTGAAATCTTCACTGTAATTGGTAGTGTTAATGCTTAATTCATAGAAATCATCAAGGGTTTGACGTATAAAAACACTGTCTATTGCTACATTGTTTTTTTGTTCTGCCTTTGGAATAATAAAATACGGAATATTATCCGTTTCTATGTTTTTTAACTGATTTGAGGTTAAACCTACAGCATCAGTAATGACAACAATGTCTTTTTTGAAAACCGATTTATGTGCTTTTACTTTTGCTAAAATATTGCCTAATTGAAAAGGAGTTGCACTGTATTTTAGATTTTGCAATTCATTTCGAATGGTTTTTATATCGGTATCCCAGTAAGTATCTGTATTGGTAAGTAAAGAAAAATTAACGTTCTCAGGAGTTTCTTCCAATAGTTCTTGAATAGCACGTTTTAATAATTCCCCTTTTTTTCCTTTGGCTTGCATACTAAACGAATTGTCTAGAATTATATACATTTTATTGCTAACATTTTTGCTGTCTTTAGATTCGAAAAAGGGCTGAGCAAAAGCAAGAATTATAAATGCTAATAAAAGAAGGCGACATGCCAAAAGCAACCATTTTTTGATTTTGGAACTTTTTCGTGTTTGTATTGAAAGGGCTTTTAGGAAACGAACATTGGTAAAATATTCTTTTTTGAAACGTCTTAATTGAAATAAATGAACCAAAATTGGAACAATCAATAAGAATAGAAAGTATAGAATTTCGGGTTGTTTAAAGTGCATTCTACGTTTTTTGTTTGCTTCTTAGGTTTAATAACAATGGAGCGCATTGCCATTTGTGTGTCAAAAATACAAATTTGTAGACAGTTTATTAGAATGTTGCTCTTATTTTTCAAAAGTGAAATGAAATAGGGGTAATTCTGAAAGATTATAAGTATTTTAGCTTTTCTGTAATCTATTTATATATTTAATCAGCATAACTGTAAATTAGTCAAAATCACCAATATTGAGATGCAAATTATGTATACTCAATTAAAACTATATATCAACAAATGAAACAAATCTATCTATTCCTTCTCTTAATTTTTTCTGTTACTTCAATACAGGCACAAAAAAATCTTCTTAATCTTATTGTTGGAACCTATACCAATTCATGCAGTAGTAGAGGAATTTATGTATATGAATTTAATACTCAAAAAGCTCAAATTAGATTAAAAAAGAGTTCCGATAGTATTTCGAGTCCTAGTTATGTATCGCTTTCTAAGGATGGAAAATATATGTATGCTGTGAATGAAAACGGAAATGAAAGCACGGTAAGTTCTTTTAGTTTTGATCCAGTTAGCGGAAAACCAAGTTCTATAAATAAAGTTGATTCTAAAGGAGCAGATCCTTGTTATCTTATTAATGATGATAGCAATGTGATTGTGGCTAATTATTCAGGAGGCAATATTGCTGTTTTTGGTAAAAATGCCGATGGTAGTTTAACCGAAGCAAAGCAAGTAGTTCAGCATTATGGAAAAGGAGCCAATCCGGAGAGACAAGAAAAAGCACATGTACACATGGTTTATTTTTCACCAGATAAAAAGTATGTTTTGAGCACTGATTTAGGAACTGACAAAATATATGTTTATAACTATAATCCCACTGCTACTACTGATGTTTTAACATTAAAAGATAGTGTTTCGGTAACAGCTGGAAGTGGTCCTAGACATTTAAAGTTTAGCAAAAATGGGAAATTTGTGTATCTGTTACAAGAGTTAGACGGCTCGATAACTTCTTTTAGTTATTTGGATGGGAAATTAAGTAAGGTGTTTGAAACAAGTATTTTGGCAAAAGACTTTAAAGGTACATTTAGCGCTGCTGATATTGAGATTTCTCCAAATGGTAAATTTTTATACGCTTCTAATAGAGGAGAAGCTAATAACATTTCGGTTTTTAAAATTTTGAAAAAAGGAAAATTAGCTTTTAAAGGTCAAACGAGTACTTTGGGTAAAGGACCAAGAAGTTTTGTAATTGATCCTACAGGAAAATTTCTATTGGTAGGACATCAATATACCAACAATATTGTCATTTTTAAGATTCATAAAAGAAAAGGAACATTAACAGATTCAGGAAAAAGCTTCGATTTGTGTTCTCCTGTATGTTTGATTTTTGGTGAAGGATCTGAAGTTAAAAAGTAAAAAAGATAAATTTTATTATAAACAAACAGCCCATAGTTTCGACTATGGGCTGTTTATTTAACTGAATACTGAAAAACTGAACACTGCCTACTTTTATTTTTTGTCCTTACGTTTTTTGGCTTGGTTTTTCAACATGTTTCTATTTACAGAACCATGTGTTTTTTTCTTGGTTACACCAGGGCCTCCCAAGTTGACTTTTTTATTCTTTTTACTTTTTTCGTGAAATGCACCATCACCTTCGAGTTTTGTCTTTTTCATTAAAAACTTAATGGGTTGACGGTCTTTTTCTGGTTCGATTAGTTTGGATGAAACTTCAACAGTCTCAGGAAAAAGTTCAAAACCTAATTCCATATCCATTAATAATTCAATGGCAAATTTAAATTCTTCTTCTCTTGGTGCAATGAAACTGATAGCGGTACCAGTAGCATCGGCGCGCCCAGTTCTACCAATACGGTGCATATACAATTCTGGTAATTCTGGCATTTCAAAGTTGATAACGTGCGTAATATTGGAAATATCCAAACCTCTCGCCATAATATCTGTCGTGATTAATCCACGAAGATTTCCTTCTTGAAATTCAGCCATCGTACTCAAACGATAATTTTGTGATTTATTCGAGTGAATCACACCAAATTGTCCCTCAAAATCCTCTTCAATACGAGTGTGAACCATATCCGAAATCTTCTTGTTGTTTACAAAAACCAAAACACGACTCATGTCTTCATTGGTTTCTAATAAGTGTTTCAACAAGTTAATTTTGGTATTGAAATTTGGAACTTGATAAGCGATTTGTGTGATTTTTTCTAAAGGAGTTCCTGATGCCGAAAGCGTTACTTCTTCTGGATAATCAAAATAGTCATTCAAAATAGTATCAACTTCATCTGTCATCGTAGCCGAAAAAAGAATATTTTGACGCTTTTTAGGCATCATCGCCAAGATAGCAGTCAATTGCGTGCGGAAACCTAAGTTTAGCATTTCATCAAATTCATCGATGACCAATTTTTGCATCTCTTCAAAACGAATCACATTATCTAATGTCAAATCCATGATTCTTCCAGGTGTTCCCACCAAGATATCGCATCCTTGATAAACAGTAGTTTTTTGAGTATTGATATTAACACCACCAAAAATCCCAATAGTACGAACCGACATGTATTTGGTCAATTTTTCGACTTCTTCTACAACCTGAACAACAAGTTCTCTGGTTGGTACAAGAATTACTATTTTTGGAGTATGGCCTGGGGTGAATTTATATAGTTTTAAAAGCGGTAATAAATAGGCAAATGTTTTACCAGTACCCGTTTGTGCAATTCCCATCATATCACGACCTGACATTATCACAGAAAAAGTTTTTTCCTGAATAGGAGTAGGAGAGGTAAAACCCAAATCGGTTATTGCTTTTTGTACAGATTTTGGGAGATTGAATTGTTCGAAAGTACTCATTTGTGTTTTAATTTTGTGCAAAGATAGGTTTTTTGCAACTAACCATTGAAACACTGTTTGATTTTGGCTTTATTTTGAAATAAGAAGCATAAAAAAAACAATAAAACTAGAAATTTTTTAGAAATAAAATAAATAGTGTTGAAAATGAAAATTGAAGTAAAGCAATTTTAAAATTTCTCAAATACTCCCAATCCAAATAAAGCAAAATCATATTTTACAGGATCATTTGGGTCTAATTGGCGGAGTTTTATGTCCAGTTCAGCTAATGCCTTTCCGTCGTTTTGTTTTCTGGTAAGCAAACCTAGTTTTCGAGCTACATTTCCTGAATGTACATCGAGCGGACAGGATAGGAGTGAAGGTGAAATGTTTTTCCAAATGCCTAAATCTACACCTTTATTGTCTTGGCGGCATAGCCATCTCAAGTACATATTAATACGCTTTGCTGCAGAACCATTCATAGGATCCGAGATGTGTTTTTGAGCTCTATTTTGAATTTGAATTTCGAAAAATGTTTTTTTGAATTCAGAAATGCTTTTTTGCATCGAATCGGTTTCCTGATGTTTAGTAAAAACAGCTTCAAGACCACCATGATTTTTATAAATGTGTTGCAGGCCTTTTATAAAACTAACGAAATCTTGCCCGTTAAAGGTTCTGTGGACAAAGGATTCTAATTGTTCCAAATTATTTTCGTTATGTGACATCACAAAATCATAAGGAGCATTACCCATCAAATCCATCATTTTATGGGAATTTTTGATAATCATTTTTCGATTCCCCCAAGCGATAGTAGCACTCAAAAATCCTGCAATTTCAATATCTTCTTTTAGCGAAAACAAATGCGGAATTTGAACAGGATCACTTTCAATAAAATCGAGAGTATTGTACTGAAGTACTTTTTCGTCAAGGAAATCTTTGAGCTCGGTTTGATTCATGTCAATTATGGATTACTAATTTGACCATCAACCATAATTAATTTTCTATCAGCCATGTTGGCTAATTCTTCATTATGAGTTACAATCACAAAAGTTTGACCAAATTCCTCTCGAAGCTGAAAAAATAATTGATGTAAATTTTCAGCAGAATGAGTGTCTAAATTTCCAGAAGGTTCATCTGCAAAAATAACATCGGGTTTGTTGATTAACGCTCTTGCAACAGCAACACGTTGTTGTTCACCACCCGAAAGCTCGTTTGGTTTATGATTTATTCGGTGGGATAGTCCCAAATAGTCTAATAGTTTTTTGGCTTCTTTTTCGGTTTCTTCTTTAGATTTGTTTGCGATATAAGCAGGAATACAAACATTTTCCAAAGCAGTAAATTCTGGTAATAATTGATGAAACTGAAAAATAAAACCCAAATTAGCATTTCTAAATTTGGATAAAGATTTATCGTTCATTTTTAATATATCTTCATTATTGATCACTAAAGAAGTGTCATTTTCACTCTCTTTTTTTGCAATATTAGGTTTGTCTAGTGTTCCTAATATTTGCAGAAGTGTTGTTTTACCAGCACCAGAAGCACCAACAATTGAAACAATTTCACCCTTTTTTATATGTAAATCTACTCCTTTTAATACTTCAAGTTGATCGTAAAATTTATGTATGTTTTTTGCGTGTATCATTGTTTTAAAACTGTTTTCACAAAGAAACAAAAGTTTCTGTCGATATTATAATGGCTTCGACAATTTTTAACTTATATGTTTACTTGTAATGCAGTTTGGATTTTGTAAATTTATAGTTGAATTAATTTTTTCCAAATGAATAATTTAAAAACAGAAGAGGCTTTTCATAAACAAAAAACGACCAAATTTTTATTAGGGATCTTATTTGATGCTATTGGAATGCTTTCGTTTACGATTCCAGGAGTTGGGGAATTTGCAGATATTGTTTGGGCGCCATTGGCAGGTTTTTTAATGACCAAAATGTACGAAGGTCGAGTAGGTAAGGTGGCTGGTATTTTGACTTTTGTAGAAGAAATAATTCCATTTACCGATGTGATTCCATCTTTTACTATTACTTGGATATATACCTATTGGGTTAAAGGCAATGCAGATAATAAACTGAAATAGTGTGATTTTTTTTATTCTTTAAAAATAAATCCTAATCCCATACTTCTGAGCATTTTCTTTTCAAAAGCCCAAAAGAATTTAAATTGCCCAAAAAGTAAACCTATTGCAACTAATAAAACCTGATAGATAGGAAAAATGAGGAGTAATCGAATAGGAGTGTACCAATGACCGAGATCTTCTTTGGCAATTCCTAACCAAACACAAAAAGGCTTAGATAACCACGCAGATGCTGATCCTGTAATGGCAAAAACTACAAAAATTATTGCCAATTGCCAATTGGATGTGAGTCCCCAACGTTGTTTCAATCCTTTCATTAATAATGAATTTCCTTTTTACAAATATAATGGTTTTGATATTTAAATCATTACTGTAAGATGAAAAACAAAATCAAAATTTAGGAGATATTTTATATTTTGAGATAGATTTAAAGCAATATAACTTGCTATCTAGGAGGCACACGGCCGTATAATCGCTGATTGTATTTATTCTGGAAATAAATCATGTAATTATAAATAAGATAGTTTACTTCATAACCATAATTAATCGTTGGCTGATAATCGATAGTCATTTCGTAGAGATTGGGATTGTAATTTTGTGGTTGTCGGACACGGTTGTTCCATTCTATAACATACATATGGTTTTTAGTTTCCATATAACTTTGCGAATAATAGCCTCTTGGAAAAGCAGTTGATTGTAGCCAAAAATCAAAACCAGGTTCAATAATAATGACTTCATATTGCAATTCTTCATTTACAATTTTTATAGTATCATTGCTAGTAGTAGTTTTTGGTTTTTCTGTATTCGAAATATTCGGTTTGGAAGTATTGCACGCAATAATCACACAGAGAATAAGCAATATGCAAATTGAATTTTTCATAATAAAGAATTTGCCGAAATCACCTTGTCTGTTTTGCTTGATGAAAAATAGGTAACATTTAAGTTTTAAAAGGCAAAAATGAAAAGCGTATAACAAAGGTTAAACATGTTTTAAATGGAATGCTATTATCCAAAAAGTTTTCCGATAATTCCTCCTATACCATCTTTAGACTTAGACATTGCAAGAGCATCACTAATATCTACTTTACCATCGGCATTTTGGTCTAAACCAAATTGAGTTCCGTATTTTGAAATAGCGTCCATTATTCCAGAAGTTTGTGTGCCACCTCCAGAAATTGCTCCAATTAAATCAGTAATTTGAAAACTATCATTTGGGTCATTCGTTTTGTTTACTAGGCCATTTAGTATTTTAGGAATTATACTTCCGGCAACTCCAGCTGCAGCAGTATTATCCAAGCCGAATTTTTCTCCCAAGCTTCCAGTAAGCTGTTGTGTAATTTGCTGTACGGCAGGATTAGAAGCATTTTGAGCATTATTCCCTTGCAACAATCCAGCAAGTTGTTCAATTCCACCTTCTGAAGCCATTTTTTGTAAACTCGAAAAAATAGAGCTTCCAGTTTCTTGCAAGACAGCTTCGTTATGTTCATTTGGAACAGCATTATTTTTTACAACTGCTTCTTGTCCAAATTCTTGTACTAATTGTGATAATTGTTCGAACATCGTTTTTTGATTAAAGGTTGATATCAAATATAATCAAAAAAAAAGTTAGAAATTAATAACCGAAGCTAATAATTCCTAACTATTGTGTTTTAAATCAATTACTTAGTTTAGTAAATGAATGATTTGATGTGCTAGTTCAGTACCGATTCTATCTTGTGCTTCTTCGGTTGCAGCTCCAATATGTGGTGTCAAAGATATTTTCGGATTCATTAAAATAGTAATTTCTGGATTCGGTTCACTTTCATAAACATCCAAACCAGCAAAAAATACTTTACCACTATCTAATGCTTCTATTAATGCTACTTCGTCTATAGCGCCTCCTCGAGCGCAGTTAATAATTCCAACTCCGTCTTTCATCAGCTCAAAATCTTTCTCTCCAATCACGTAATCATCTTGTTCTGGAACGTGCAAAGTAATAAAATCAGATGCAGCAAATAGAGATTCTAAAGATTGAGAAACGAGAGAAATGGTTATAGTTTGTCCGTCAAAGAAATGAATATTCAAGTCTTTATTGGGTACATCCATGTCGCTATAAATAACTTTCATTCCAAGTCCAATAGCCATTTTTGCAGTAGCTTTACCGATACGCCCCATTCCAATGATTCCAAGTGTTTTACCTTTGAGTTCAATACCCTTGGCATACGCTTTTTTCAATTCATTAAAATTAGTATCACCTTCAAGAGGCATATTTCTATTGGAATCATGCAAAAATCGAACACCAGTAAATAAATGCGCAAAAACCAACTCCGCCACCGATTCCGATGAAGAAGCAGGTGTATTTATAACATGAATTCCTTTGTTTATAGCATATTCCACATCAATATTATCCATTCCAACACCACCACGTCCAATGATTTTAAGACTAGGGCAAGCATCAATAATATCTTTGCGGACCTTTGTAGCACTACGAACTAATAGAACGGCAATATTATTTTTGTTTATAAAATTAGCAACTTGTTCTTGTGCTACTTTTGTGGTAATAACTTCAAAACCAGATTTTTCTAAAGCAGTAATACCACTATTTGAAATTCCGTCGTTTGCTAATATCTTCATTTAATTTTTTAATTTAAAATTATTTAATCGTTTATTTGTTTAATCGTTTATTCGATTCAACGATTCAACAAATAAACGACTTACCGATTAAACGTTACCTTCCAGTGCTTTCATTACATCCACAAGAACCTGAACGCTTTCTAATGGCAATGCATTGTACATAGATGCTCTATAACCACCAACAGAACGGTGTCCTGGCAATCCAGAAATTCCTGCTGCTTTCCACATTTCGTCAAATTTAGCAGCGTGAGATTCGTCGTTTAATAAGAAAGTCGCATTCATATTAGAACGGTCTTCTACAGCAGCCGATCCTCTAAATAATGGATTTCTGTCTATTTCAGCATAAAGCAAAGCAGCTTTAGCATCATTTATTTTTTCGATAGCCTCAATTCCTCCTATTTTTTTTAACCATTGTAGAGTCAATAATGACGCATAAACAGGAAAAACAGGCGGTGTATTGTACATACTGTCTGCTTTGATATGTTTTGCATAATCTAACATGCTTGGAATTGTTCGTCCAGTTTTACCAAGAATTTCTTCTTTGATAACAACCAAAGTTGTTCCTGCTGGTCCCATGTTTTTTTGAGCTCCAGCGTAAATAATATCAAATTTTGAAAAATCAATTTTTCTAGAAAATATATCAGAACTCATATCACAAACAAGTGGAATATTAGTTTCTGGAAATTCCTTCATTTGAGTTCCAAAAATAGTGTTGTTACTTGTACAGTGAAAATAATCTGCATCAGTAGGTATCGTGTATCCTTTTGGGATATGATTGAAATTTTGATCTTCTGAAGAAGCAACAACTGTAGTTTCGCCAAAAAAGCGAGCCTCTTTTATTGCTCCAGAAGCCCATGTTCCAGTATTCAAATAGGCTGCTTTTCCATTTTCTTTCATCAAGTTGTAAGGAACCATTAAGAATTCTAAACTGGCTCCACCTCCAAGAAATATGGCTTGATATCCTTTGTCTTTTAAATCCAAAAGTTCTAAAACTAAAGCTCTCGCTTCTTCCATTACGGCAACAAAATCTTTACTACGATGCGAAATTTCTAATAGAGATAAACCAGAATCATTAAAATTCAAAATAGCTTGTGCTGATTTTTCAAAAACTTCTTGTGGTAAAATACAAGGTCCTGCGCTGTAGTTGTGTTTTTTCATGGTGTAGTTACTGTTTGTTTTATTTGTTTCGATTAACTATCAAAAGAAATTATCAATTTTTATCCTTCTTTTAGATCTTTGAAATAAAATAATTTCAAGTTATAGTTAAAGGTTAATTTTTTAAAAATGCAAATTTCGGGAATATGACATGAATAACCATTAAATTATTCATAATTATATAAAAAGATTGAATTATACCGTTAATAAAAAGGATACTGTATCAATGTTATCTGCATAATCCCACAAATTTGGTTTTTGAGTAGTTCCAAATTCTATACTGTTTTTTACAAGATTATTACTTACAATACATTGAATTTGTTGACTTTCATCATTTAAACGTTTTTGCAAATCCTCAATAGTTTCATAGTATTCATAAAATACGCTTGTAATCGGGGAGCTATAACTCGAATCTTCTTTTATAGTCAAGAATCCGTTGTCTAATAATTTGAAATTACTCATTAGGAAAACGGCTTTGTTATAATCGTAATTATTTGCGTATTTTTCATAATGAATGACATCTTGATATTCAAAAATACCCTCAAAAAATGAGTCAAAAGAATAGCCTTTTGGAACAAAAAGTTTAGAAACATTGCGGCATCCCAATCCGAAATATCTAAAAATATCTTCGCCTAATGCAAGCAATTGTTCTTTGGTTTCCTCTCCGTTTAATACAGCAATTGAATTTCTGTTTTTCCGTATGATAGAAGGTTTATCTTTAAAATAATATTCAAAATATCGAGCAGTATTATTACTTCCCGTAGCAATTACGGCATCAAAGTTTTCTAATTTTCCTTCGACAAAAGTGATTTTATTTTTTAAATCAGATTCTGCGGCAATTAGATAATTAGCCAAAAAAGGCAATAAATGTTGGTCATTTGATGATGTTTTTACCAAAACATTATGTCCAGATAGTAAAACAGATAAGAAATCATGAAAACCAACCAATGGAATATTACCAGCTAAAATTAGTGCTATGTTTTTAGGTTTTACAGCACTAAAATCATATTCTGAAAGCCATTTGGTTAAATTTTCTTCTGTCAATGCTTTCGCCCAGGAATCAATTGAAAAATACACTTGTTCTGGGGTGTACCAGCCATTATGAGATTGAGAAAGTTGAATTAAATCGATGAATTTTTCAAAAAACAAATCATTACCAAATACGGTTTCGTCCTTACTACAATTTCCTTCTTTAAATTGGCTTAAGAATTTACCTAGTTTAATAAATGCATTTTTTTTTGTATCTAATGTCATAATGTTTGTTTATGAAAAGTTTTGATTGTAATTTTGCACAAAAATAAGCTTTTTATAAGCTCTAGGCAAAAGTTGTTTTGAGTATTAATTACTACTTTAGCTTTGAACTTTAAATTTTAAAAACTAAACAGAAAATGGCAATTATAATAACCGACGAATGCATTAATTGCGGTGCTTGTGAACCAGAATGCCCAAACACAGCTATATATGAAGGAGCTGATGATTGGAGATATAAAGATGGAACAAAATTAAAAGGAAAAGTAATTTTGCCAGATGGTAGCGAAGTAGATTCAGATGAGGCTCAAACGCCAATCTCTGACGAAATCTATTATATCGTTCCAGGAAAATGTACAGAATGTAAAGGTTTTCATGACGAACCTCAATGTGCTGCTGTATGTCCTGTAGATTGCTGTATTCCAGATGATAATCATGTAGAGTCAGAAGAGACTTTATTAAATAGACAAGCTTTCTTACATAACGAATAGTATTTGTCTTAATTATATATGTTAAAACCTGCACTTCTTTAATGCAGGTTTTTTTATACTTTAGTTTTAAAATAAAATTTATTTTTCTTTCTGAAAAAGATTATGGTAATTGTTTTTTTTATATTTTTAAAAGCTTTTTTTTATGAATAATTTGTCTATATTCTAAAATATGAGAAAAATATTTGTTTTGTTTTTGTTTATTTCGTGCTTTTCTTCTTTTTCACAAGTCAATGAAAAAAAAGTGATATTATTGGATATAGATACCAATCAACCAATTGAAGGCGCTGAAATTTTAGTGTTAAAAACAAAACAGATTTTATGGTCTAATTCTGAAGGGACTTTTGTATTTGAACTTAAAGGAGGTTCTAATTTAAAAGTTTCGCATTCATCTTATTTACCAATCATAATAAAATGGGCTTCATTAAATCAATCAGAAAATATTTTTTATTTAACAAGTAAAACTAATACACTTGACGACATTGTAATAACCAGTAAAGATCCTAGTGAAATCATTAAAGCTTTAGTTGCTAATTCTATTAAAACGCTCAATGTACCCGCTAGGTTGAAAGTATATTCCAGAGAGTTTTTTAAGTTAAATGGAGAATATGCTTATTTTAACGATGGGCTTATTAATTTTCAATTATACAAAGAACAAAAAAAGGTAAAATCAATTTTATTGTTAGAGCAAAACCGTTCTTTTGGTTTAGTTGATGATTTGATTTCTTCGGATTTATTGGGATATAATTTAAATTCTATGATGGAGAAATATTATATTTTCTCTGTTTTGAGACCATTAACAGATGATAAAATAAGAAAAAAATACAATTTTATTGTTAAGGTAAATCCTTTAAATCAAGACTGTAATAATATAATAGCTACTCCAATCCCTACCGAAAAAACGACAGATTTATTAGATGATTATAAAATTGTTTACGATGTTAAAAGAAAACTAATAGTAGAAGTTACTGCTGTTGTTTCTCCTGAACTTTTGGTGTCAGTTGAGGAAAATACAACAAAAGGGTATAAAAACTTAATTAAATCTGTTTTTAAAACGCGTTATAGAGTAGATGCTGGGAATTATTATCTAGTGAGTTCGAATGAGGAAATTAATTATAGTTATAACGCTGGGAATGAAATTAAAAATATAGAAATACAGAATAATCTGGTGACAACCAATTTTAATGTTCAGAACTTTACGTACAATGATAGTCAGGTTTTTAAAGACAAGACTCTATTTAATGCTAAAAATTCCATCTTAACCGATTATTGGAATGTTTCTGGTTTAACTCCTACCGCTAAAGAATTAGAGATTATAAATAAAATTAGTAATTAATATCTTTAGTATCTACTTATCTTTTTTCATAGCCATAATTACATAAGTATCATAAGCGTATGTTTTTCGGTCAATTATTTTTAATACTTCAAAATTGTTTAGATATAAAAAAAGTTCTATTTCATTTAAGGTAAAAACTCGAACAGTAGAAAAATCTTCAGATAAAAGTTCTTTTTCATCAACAGTGATTTGAAAATATTTGGCATTCCATGCTAATAAGAAATTTTCAAATGGAGTGGTTTCCCATTCACTTTCACGAACATAATTTATTCCTTCATACGACGCTTCATGTGCAATGGTTTTGTTTGTCTTAATAAAAGGAATAAAACGATTTGCATCAATTATATCAAAAATAAAAATGCCGTTTGAATTTAAGTTTTTATGAACAGATTCAAAAGTATCATTAACATCTTCATTGTTTATTAAATAGCTTGTTGATCTACCGGTTATAATAATAGCGTCTACAGGGGTTTGGAGTTCAAAATTACGCATATCACCATGTATAAAAGTACAATCTTTGTTTCTTTGTTGAGCAATTGCAATCATACTTAGGCTAGAATCAAGTCCCTTGTAGTTTTGGTTATTGTCTCGAAACCGTTTGGCAAGATTTCCGGTTCCACTTCCTATTTCAAGAACAGAATTACATTCTTTTTCTTGTAGTAATCCATTGAAAAACTCATATTCTTCATCATAGTCGATGAAAGTTTGGTACATGGCGTCAAAAATTGTTGCCATTTTTCCAGAAAATAAATTTGCCATGATTGTAGTTTATATAATATAAATTTAATCAAAAAAATAAAGGACTCTCTTTCGATTGTCCTTTATTTTTTGCTTCTTTTTTAGAATGTAAAACCTAATCGAGTATAATAATAGGCACCGCTGAATCCCATTTGTACGGCATCCCAGTATCCTCCAGCTTCAACCCAATCATCTTGTTGATCAGGATAAATATTTAGCAAGTTATTTGCTCCAACGCTTAATTTAAGAGATTTACATAGCTTAAATCCTAAAGTCAAATCGGTTACAATTTTTGCTCCGTAAGTATCTGTTGCAGCTGTTTTTTGATTAGCAAATACTTGTGCATCAGTTTCACTTGGGGAAGTTCTGTAATCTTCAGGATCTTCATCCATTTGATAATCTAAAAGTTTTACTTCGCTAAATCTTGTAAAAGCTAAACCAGCATCAAACCATTTTCTTCCATAATTAAGGTTTAGACCAAATTTGCTTGGTGGAGCAGAAGCTAATAAAAAGGCTTTATCACGTTCTCCAAAGAATGTTTTTTCATCTAAATCTCCATTTTTTACTTTGTCAATTTTCATGTCGTTGATGTTTCCAACAAGAGTGGCGCTAAATCTATTTTCATTAATAGTTTTTTTCCAAGATAAAACGACGTCAAGCCCTAATGTTTTTGTGTCTACACCATTCACGAAAAATTGAGCTTTATCAACGCCAAGATTATATTGTGTTGCATCAAAATAACCAGTTAATACAATCCTATCTTTTACATTAATCAGATATCCATCAACTGTGGCAGTAAAATCACCAAAATTAGCTGTAAAACCTAAAGATGCATTTATTGCTTTTTCTTCATTTAAATTATCAATCCCAAAAGCTTTTGTTACAGGACTGTCATTTGATGAAAGCAAAACTTCGGTTGCTCCAGCTGAGCTAAAGTTTGTAAAACGCAAATTGTAATATATCTGAGCTAATGAGGGCGCACGGAAACCTGTACTTACCGAACCTCTTAAATTGATATGATCATTGATTTTCAGTCTTGATGCTAATTTGCCATTTAAAGTGCTTCCAAAATCACTATAATTTTCATAACGAACAGCTCCACTAACCATCCAGGCTTCGGTAACATCTAACTCAGCGTCTGAATATAAAGAGAAATTGGTACGGCTTTTATTTACTTCATTTAAAGGGCTGTATCCTGGGAAACCTTGCGAGCCTCCAGGTCTAGGTTCTCCAGAAATTGGGTCAATTGGGGCACTTTGAGTTGTAGGGTCTATAATTGGTTTTCCGTTAGTGTCATAAGTAGCATAAGAACCTTCTTCTCCTGCAAAAATTTTGAATTGCTCAACTCTAAATTCAGTTCCAAACGCTATGTTTAACCCGCTAAGAACATCACTGTAATTTTTTGAAACGTCTAAATTTGTCGTATTTTGAAGTAAACTGTGTCCACCGGCATTAAATTCTTTTGGTGAATTCTCTTCAAGTGAAGCGTTGATAGTTCCTTTTATGTCATAATTAAATTTATTTTCTCCTAAAGTATTACTAAGATCCCATTTCCAGCCACCAGTGGTTTCAGTTTTAATTCCAGCTGCAATCGAATTGTCATTTATTTGTGACGTAATTCTTGGAGTATATCCTCCAGGATATATTGATTCTACAACTCTTTCTCCATCATTTCGGGTAAAAGCATAAGCATCAGTATCTCTGAAATTACTTCCTCCGAAAGCATAAAATTCTGTTTTATCCGAGATTGGAACAGCAAGATTTACAAATAAATTGACACCTAGAATTTCAGCTTCACCAAAACCTTTTCTAAAATCAAAACCAGGTCGTAAAGTTTTCTCTTTATTCAAAAATTCTCCAGTAACATTCACAAAACCTCCTTTAGTTCCAATTGAAGTACCATAATTAGCACCTATTTTTACAGATCCACCATCGAATGATTGGTTTTTTCCGAAAGAATTTCCGTTTCCATTTTTATCTAATCTATAGTCTTTTGTATTTGCAGTTCCTAGAGAAAAATCACCTCTTGCATCAGTGTTATAAGCACCATAAGTTACAGCGCCTGTAAATTCATCAATATTATCATTAGTAACGATATTGATTACTCCGGCAATAGCATCAGAACCGTATTGTGCGGCGGCACCATCTCTCAAAATTTCAATTCTTTTGATGGAAGAAGCCGGAATTGCATTTAAATCAGTTCCTGTATTTCCTCGGCCTCGGGTTCCAAAAAGATTAATTAAAGAGGATTGATGTCTTCTTTTTCCATTAATCAAAACAAGGGTTTGATCTGGTCCCATACCTCTTAATGAAGCAGGATCTACGTGATCGGCACCATCAGAACCCGATTGTTTGTTAGCATTAAAAGATGGAGCAACATATTGCAAGAGTTCATTGATTTCAATTTTTCCGCTTTGTGTGGTCACATCTTTTACACTAATAATATCAATAGGAACTGCCGAATTAACCACAGTTCTTTTTGTATTTCTAGAACCCACAATCTGTACTTCTTTTAATGTTTCTCCACCCTCTTCAAATAGATCTACATCAATTATGTTTTTATCGGCTAGTATTGTAACACTTTTGTAGCCAATGTAGCTAAAAATCAAAGTAGCTCCTTCCTTTACACTTAATTTGTAATTACCGCTAAAATCTGTAGCAACACTATTTGATGTTCCTTTTTCAACGATGTTAACTCCTGGAATAGGATTGCCTGTTTTGTCTTTTACGACTCCTGATACTTCTTTTTGTGCTAATACAAATGTAATGTTCAGCAAAAAGAATATTTGCATGATTTTTTTCATAATTGGTAGGATAAGTTGGTTGTTAGTTAAATTTAGGTTTAAATATAGTTATATTTTAACAAAATAACTTAAAAATGTTTAAAAAAATTAATCAAAACGGTCAAAAAGTATTAATCTTAAAAAATTGTTTAACAAGCATTTTTAAATCTTATATTTGCAAACTTTAAAAAAGGAATTGCTAAAATACAAGTAGCAGCATATTGTTATTTGTAGAAATACATAGTATGAAATCGCCAAGATTCAAATGAAAATAGTATGAAGAACGGCGATATCATGTTTCATAAAAAAACAAATTAACTACACATGAAAGCAGGAATTGTAGGATTACCGAATGTTGGAAAATCAACATTATTCAATTGTTTATCGAATGCAAAAGCGCAAAGTGCCAATTTTCCGTTTTGTACTATCGAACCTAATATTGGAGTTGTAAACGTTCCAGATCCAAGAATTAATAAGTTGGAAGAATTAGTTAAACCAGAGCGTGTGCAAATGGCAACTGTAGATATTGTAGATATTGCAGGTTTAGTAAAAGGAGCAAGTAAAGGAGAAGGTTTAGGAAATCAATTTCTTGGAAATATCAGAGAGTGTAATGCTATTATTCACGTATTGCGTTGTTTTGACAATGACAATATCGTTCACGTAGATGGAAATGTAAACCCAATTCGTGATAAAGAAACTATCGATATTGAGTTGCAATTAAAAGACTTAGAAACAGTTGAGAAACGTTTAGAAAAAGTAAATCGTGCAGCCAAAACTGGAAATAAAGAAGCGCAAACTGAAAAAGGACTTTTAGACCGAATCAGAGAAAATTTATTACAGGCTAAATCAGCAAGAACAATCATTCCTCAAGGAAATGATGAAGAAGTTCTAATGGAATCATTTCAATTGATTACTGCAAAACCAGTATTGTATGTTTGTAATGTTGACGAAAATTCGGCAGTAAACGGAAATAAATATGTTGATCAGGTTCGTGAGTTAGTTAAAGATGAAGAAGCTGAAGTAATTATTCTTTCAGTAGGAGCAGAGGCTGATATTACCGAATTAGAAAGCTACGAAGAGCGTCAGGTTTTTCTAGAAGATATGGGGTTGACTGAGCCTGGAGCATCAGTTTTAATTCGTGCTGCTTACAAATTATTGAAGCAACAAACGTATTTCACTGCAGGAGTTAAAGAAGTTCGTGCTTGGACAATCAATATTGGATCAACTGCACCACAAGCGGCTGGAGTTATCCATACCGATTTCGAAAAAGGATTCATTCGTGCCGAAGTGATTTCATACGAAGATTACGTTCAATACGGTTCAGAAGCAAAAGCAAAAGAAGCTGGTAAATTCAAAGTTGAAGGAAAAGAATATATTGTAAAAGATGGAGACGTTATGCATTTCCGTTTTAACGTGTAGTTTTAGAAAATAGAATAAAGAAAATAGATAGAAGCCTGCAAGAGTTATTTTGCAGGTTTTTTTTATGGACCTAATCCAGCTTTTCGTTTCAATATTTTCCTAAAACTCAGTTTTTTCTAAAACCATAAAGGAGCTTCCTTTGGTCGCTCTTTTTGGTCAAGAAAAAATTAGCGTTTTAGGAAAATGATTTCCACTATAATCTGGGGTAAAAGTTGAATTGTCATATTTTAATTTTTATTACTTTTAAGAAAATTTAAATACTATGAAAATTATAGCCTTTGCAGGAAGTCCAAGCAAAAAATCCATCAATAAAAAATTAGCCATTTATGCAGCAGGTCTGTTTGAAAATGCCCAAGTTGAGGTGTTGGATTTAAATGATTACGAAATGCCATTATTCAGTGTAGATAAGGAAGCTGTTATTGGTCAGCATCCTTTGGCGAAAGCCTTTTTGGAAAAAATTACAACTGCTGATCTTTTGGTGGTTTCACTAGCTGAAAATAATGGTAATTACAGTGCCGCTTTTAAAAACACTGTGGATTGGTGTTCGAGAATAAACGGAAAAATATTTCAGGAAAAACAAATGTTGTTAATGGCTACTTCGCCCGGTGCAAGAGGCGGAGCAAGTGTTCTTGAAATTGCTAAAAATAATTTTCCTCGTTTTACTGCAGACATAAAAGCGATATTTTCTTTACCAAGTTTCAATGATAATTTTGATGTTGAAAAAGGTGAGATTTCCAATGCGGAATTGGATAATCAGTTGAAAGGAATTGTGAAGAGTTTTTAAATGGCAATGTCAATATCAATGTCAATTTTAAATTTTAAAATCTGATGTTTTTTTCTAACATAATTGCAAAAAAGCGAAATCTCTCTCTTTAGCCCCGATTGCTTCGCCAGTTCGCTTTCGCTCGTGTGAAGTGAAAATCCTTGTGAGCCGGAGTTCGGCTCACAAGATTACTTCATTATACATTTATTTTCATAGGAGTTCAGTGAACTTCGTTTGAAGCGGAGCGGGACCAATGCATGCTAAAATGCCTAATCTTTCTGCTCCAAAAATTAATTAATAGTGTTCGGGCTGAAATCTAAAATCTAAAATCTGCAATTTTCTGTCAATATCATTCTTGATAACTTTGCGGGGTACTTCTTTTAAATTTTATCGAATTACACTACATTAGCACATTCGAGGTTTTTATGGAAAGCAAAGACCGAAAAAAACGCAGTTAAATTCGCTAAAATCCCAAAATGTCAGATCAAAATCAATACACCGAAGATAATATCCGTTCTCTCGACTGGAAAGAACACATTCGTATGCGTCCCGGAATGTATATTGGGAAACTAGGAGATGGTTCTTCGCCAGATGATGGTATTTATATTTTGTTAAAAGAAGTTCTCGATAACTGTATCGATGAGTTCGTGATGGGCTCTGGAAAAACTATTGAGGTAACAATCAAAGATAAAACGGTTTCGGTTCGAGATTATGGACGTGGGATTCCATTAGGGAAAGTGGTTGATGTAGTTTCGAAAATGAATACTGGAGGAAAGTACGATTCCAAAGCTTTTCAGAAATCTGTTGGTTTGAATGGTGTCGGAACAAAAGCGGTTAATGCACTTTCAAGTGCTTTTCGTGTAGAATCTGTTCGTGAAGAAAAGCAAAAAGCAGCAGAATTCTCAGGTGGAAATTTGGTTCTTGAAGAAGATGTAATTGACACAACAAAACGAAAAGGTACGAAAGTTACTTTTACGCCTGATGAAACCATTTTTAAAAACTACAAATTCCGTTTAGAATATGTTATCAAAATGGTCAAAAACTATTGTTATTTGAACAATGGTTTGACGATTATATTCAATGGAGAAAAATATATTTCGGAGAATGGTCTTAGAGATTTATTGGAAGAAACAATCAGCGAAGAAGATTTAGAATATCCAATTATCCATTTGAAGGAACATGATATTGAGATTGCTTTAACACACAGTAAAACACAATACAGCGAGGAATACCACTCGTTTGTAAATGGTCAGAATACTACACAGGGAGGAACGCATTTAGCGGCTTATAGAGAGGCAATCGTAAAAACTATTCGTGAGTTTTACAACAAAAGTTTTGAAGCGTCAGATGTGCGTAAATCGATAGTGAGTGCCATTAGCATAAAAGTAATGGAACCTGTTTTTGAATCGCAGACAAAAACCAAATTAGGTTCGATGGATATGGGTTCGGATGACGGCACACCGCCGGTTTCAGTCCGTACTTTCGTTAATGATTTTATCAAAAATAAATTAGATAATTATTTACATAAAAACCCCGCAACGGCGGAAGCTTTATTACGTAAAATTCTTCAGGCTGAACGCGAAAGAAAAGAATTATCAGGAATTAGAAAACTAGCTACGGATCGTGCCAAGAAAGCGAATCTTCACAATAAAAAATTAAGGGATTGCCGTGCGCATCTTCCTGACACCAAAAATCCAAGAAGTTTAGAAAGCACACTTTTTATTACTGAGGGAGATTCGGCTTCTGGATCGATTACCAAATCTCGTGATGTGAATACTCAGGCTGTTTTTAGTTTGCGAGGTAAGCCTTTGAATTCGTACGGAATGAGCAAAAAAATTGTATATGAAAATGAAGAATTCAATTTATTGCAGGCCGCTCTCGATATTGAAGACGGATTAGAAAAATTGCGTTACAACAATATTGTAATCGCAACCGATGCCGATGTCGATGGAATGCACATCCGTTTGCTGTTGATTACATTCTTTCTGCAATTTTTTCCAGAATTAATAAAGGAAGGACATTTATACATTTTGCAGACACCGCTTTTCAGGGTTCGAAATAAAAAAGAAACCATTTATTGTTATTCGGAAGAAGAACGAAAAGATGCTATCGAAAAACTAAAACCAAAACCAGAAATCACCCGATTTAAAGGTTTAGGAGAGATTTCTCCAGATGAGTTTAAGAATTTTATTGGAGATACGATTCGTTTAGATCCAATTATGATGGACAAGAATACGTCGATAGAACAGTTGTTGTCATTTTATATGGGGAAAAATACTCCAGACCGACAAGAGTTTATTATCAAGAATTTGAAGGTGGAGTTGGATGTTTTGGAAGAGGTGAAATAATATAGATAGTGTCAGGAAACCTTCAAAATAAAGCTTTATTTTCTCAAGTTGTCGAAATGTTGCAAAATGCTCGACAACACGTTTTACGTACTGTAAATTCAACAATGGTTTATACCTATTTTGAGATAGGACGGATGATTGTGGAAGAAGAACAAAACGGAAAGGACAGAGCAGAATATGGAAAGCAATTGTTAAAAGGACTTTCTGAACAGTTGACCAATGAGTTTGGGAAAGGATATTCTTTGAGGAATTTAGAGCAGATAAGAAAATTTTATTTAACATATTCAATTTCGTCGACACTGATGACGAATTTGAATATTCAAAAAACGCAGACAGTGTCTGCGGAATTGATCCATAAGAATACGCAGTCACCGTCTGCGTTTTCTGAGAAATCCGAGACAGTGTCGCGGATTTTCAAACTAACTTGGTCACATTATACGTTCTTAATGCGGATTGAGGATGAAAAAGAAAGACGTTTCTATGAAATTGAATCCGAAAAATACAATTGGAGTGTTCGCGAATTAAAACGACAATACGATTCAGCACTTTATACACGATTAGCTTTGAGCCGAGATAAAGAAGGCATTTTAAAACTCTCGGAAAAAGGTCAGATTATAGAGAAACCAAAAGACATTATCAAAGATCCTTATATATTGGAGTTTCTAGGATTACCAGAATTGCATCAATATTCTGAATCGGAACTGGAAGAAGAGATTATCAATAAATTAGAGCATTTTTTATTAGAGTTAGGTCACGGTTTTACTTTTGTAGCCAGACAAAACAGAATTACTTTTGATGATAAACATTTCAGGATTGATTTGGTTTTTTATAATCGAGTATTGAAGTGTTTTGTTCTGATTGATTTAAAAATAGGAGAATTAAAACATCAAGATTTAGGACAAATGCAAATGTATGTCAATTATTACGACAGAGAAATGCGTCTAGAAGATGAAAACAAAACTATAGGAATTGTTCTTTGCCAAAACAAAAGTGATTTGGTTGTAGAATACACTTTACCAGAAAATAACGAGCAAATTTTTGCCAGTAAATACAAAACAATTTTACCAAGCAGAGAAGATTTAATACAATTAATTTCGGAATCAAAATAAATGAAAGACGAAGAAGACGATAACATCATTCCAAACGAAGACGATTCGCAAAACGACATTAATGATTCAGACGAATCTATTGATGAAGGTTTTGATGACTTAGTTGTTTCAGGCGGACACCATTTTTACGAAAATAATGAGGATGAAAATGATACCATTACCAAAGTTACAGGAATGTACAAAGATTGGTTTTTGGATTATGCTTCCTATGTAATTTTAGAGCGTGCTGTTCCTGCTATCGAGGATGGTTTTAAACCGGTGCAACGAAGAATTATGCACTCTTTGAAAGAGTTGGATGATGGTCGTTACAATAAAGTTGCTAATGTTGTTGGTCACACCATGCAGTATCATCCTCACGGAGATCAGAGTATTGGTGATGCAATGGTGCAAATTGGTCAGAAAGAATTATTAATTGATTGTCAGGGAAACTGGGGTAATATCTTAACAGGAGATGGCGCTGCTGCTTCTCGTTATATTGAGGCACGTTTATCAAAATTTGCTTTAGAGGTTTTATACTCTCCAAAAATTACCGATTGGGGAGTTTCGTACGATGGTCGTCGTGCTGAACCGAATAATCTTCCTGTAAAGTTTCCATTGCTTTTGGCACAAGGAGCAGAGGGTATTGCCGTTGGTCTTTCGACTAAAGTACTGCCACACAACTTTAATGAATTAATTGATGCTTCGATTAAAATTTTAAAAGGAAAACCGTTTACGCTTTATCCGGATTTTATGACGCAGGGTATTGCCGATGTGTCTAATTATAATGATGGAATGCGTGGCGGACGTGTTCGTGTTCGTGCCAAAATTGGTCAACTCGATAAAAATACATTGGTGATTACGCAAATTCCGTTTTCAACAAATACTACGACTTTGATTGATAGTATTTTGAAAGCCAATGATAAAGGTAAAATCAAAATCAAGAAAATTGAAGATAATACCGCTGCTGAGGTTGAAATATTAATTCACCTTTTTCCAGGAGTTTCTCCAGATAAAACCATAGATGCTTTATTTGCTTTTACCGCTTGTGAAACTTCTGTAGCACCTTTAGGTTGTGTGATTGAAGATAATAAACCATTGTTTATTGGTGTTTCTCATATGTTGAAAATTTCAACACAAAGAACGGTTGATTTACTTCGACAAGAGTTGGAAATTCAATTAGAAGAATTAAAAAATAAATGGCATTTTTCTACTTTAGAGAAAATCTTCATTCGTGAAGAAATGTACATTGATTTCAAATTATATGGAGATAGAGAATCACTTTATGTCTATTTGTATGACCGTTTTGAGCCTTTCAAGAAATCATTCGTTAGAGATATTCATGATGATGATTTACATCGATTGACACAAATTCCAATGATTCGTATTACTCGTTTCGATTCTGATAAAGCTGATGATTTTATAGCTAAGTTAGAAGACGAAATGAAGGAAGTGGAACATCATTTAGCTAATCTGACAGATTTTGCGATAGCTTATTTTACGAAGTTAAAAGAGAAATATGGAAAAGGCAGAGAGCGTCAAACTGAGTTGCGTATTTTTGATGATATCGAAGCGACCAAAGTCGTACTTCGAAATACTAAATTATATGTAAATAGAGTAGAGGGTTTCGTGGGAACCAGTTTGAAAAAAGATGAATATGTTACTGATTGTTCGGATATTGATGACGTAATTATTTTTTTACGTGACGGAAAAATGATGATTACCAAAGTCGATGCTAAAACTTTTGTTGGTAAAGACATTATTCATATTGCTATTTTTGATAAAAGTGATAAACGTACGATTTACAACATGATTTATCGTGATGGTAAATCGGGACCATCGTATATTAAACGTTTCAATGTTACGGGTGTTACCCGCGATAAACCGTATGATTTAACCAATGAAACTGCGGGTTCACAAACCTTGTATTTTTCTTGTAATCCAAATGGTGAGGCTGAAGTTATTACTATTTTATTGCGTCAGGTGGGAAGTATCAAAAAGCTGAAATTCGATATTGATTTTGCTTCTTTAGCGATTAAAGGACGTGCTTCTAAGGGTAATTTAGTTTCTAAATATCCTATCAAAAAAATTGAATTAAAGGAAAAAGGTATTTCGACACTATTACCAAGAAAGGTTTGGTTTGATGATACCGTTCAACGATTGAATGTTGATGCAAGAGGGGAATTGCTGGGTGAATTTAGACCTAGTGATAAAATTCTAATTATCCAGCAATCAGGGAAACTTAAGGTTATTACACCTGAGTTGACTACTCATTTTGATGAAGATATGATTGTTTTGGAGAAATGGATTCCTAAAAAACCTATTTCGGCCATTTATTATGATGGTGAAAAAGAACGTTATTATATCAAACGCTTCTTGGTGGAAACTGAAAATAAAGAAGATTGTTTTATCACCGAGCATCCGAATTCGAGATTGGAAATCGTAGCGACAGACTATCGTCCAGTAGCCGAATTGATTTTTACAAAAATTAAAGGGGTACAGAAAGAGAATATGACAGTAGATATTGAGTCTTTTATCGCTGTAAAAGGATTTAAAGCACTCGGAAATCAATTAACTACTGATAAGTTGAAACAGGTTAATTTGTTGGAATCATTGCCTTATGAAGAGCCAGTAGAAATTATTCCTGAACCAATTGAGAAGGACGAACAAACCGATGGTGATATAGATGTTCAGTTGGATGACGATGGACAGGTTACTTTGTTTTAGCAACAAAAAAAAACAGTTTAGAAAATTTCTAAACTGTTTTTTTTATCTTCTAAATGAATTTTAGTATTTACTCAACGAAGCCTTGTGAATACAATCTTCAATTTTTTCTACCATGTTATAGCTTCCGCAAAAGAAAGCAGTTCGTTCGTGTAAGGAAGTTGGCTCGATTTCCATGACACGGTTTACACCATCTGATGCTTTTCCGCCTGCTTGTTCGGCGATAAAAGCCATTGGATTGCATTCATATAGAAGTCTTAATTTTCCTTTGATGGCTTTAGAACTTGAAGGATATAAATAGACTCCACCTTTAATCATGTTTCTATGAATATCGGAAGCTAAACTTCCAATATACCTGGAACTGTAAGGACGATCTTCTTCTTCTAATTGGCAATATTTGATATAATCTTTTACTCCTTGTGGGAAATGGATATAGTTTCCTTCGTTTACAGAGTAGATTGCACCATTTTCAGGAAATTTCATTTTTGGGTGTGACAAATAGAAAGTTCCTATGGCAGGATTTAATGTGAATCCATTTACACCTTGTCCAGTTGTATAGACAAGCATGGTTGAGGTTCCGTAAATCACATAACCAGCCGCTACTTGAGCTGTTCCTGGTTGTAAAAAATCTTCTAATTGTACTGGAGTTCCCACTGGAGTTATTCTTCTGTAAACCGAAAAAATAGTTCCAACTGATACATTTACATCTATGTTGGAAGAACCATCCAAGGGATCCATCAAAATAACGTATTTACTATTATTACCTTTGTCACTTCCTTGAATAGTAATGAAATCATCATTTTCTTCAGAGGCTATGCCGCACACAATTTGTCTATTTGTTAGTGTTTGAATAAAAACTTCATTGGCATATATATCTAGTTTTTGTTGGTCCTCTCCCTGTATGTTTTTCTCACCAACTCCACCAATGATATCTACTAATCCTGCTTTGTTTACTTTATAGCTAATTACTTTTGCTGCTAATTTTATAGAATTAAAAAGACTAGATAATTCACCTGATGAATAGGGGAAATCTTTTTGATTCTCAATAATGAATTCGCCTAATGTTTTGTTTTTCTCTGCCATGTTGTATAACTTTTTGAGTTTTTTAAATTTAGGCTATTTTTTTATATATTGAACTAAATCTAGCTTTGTTTTTTTTAATTCTTCTGCTGCAATTTTTGCAATGGCTGTAGCTCCTTCTACAGAAAGATGGGTGTCATCTTCATGTTTTTCGTTTTTATAATAAGGGATTTCACCAGCTGCAAAATGTAAATGGATTTTTTTTGATTTTTCTGGTCCATATTTTTGCTCCAATAATTCGGTGTAATATTCCATATCAATAAAAGGAACATTATATTCTTGAGCTACCAAACGAGTTTCTAGAGTATAGTCTCCATGAGTAGGAATTAGAACGCCATTTTCGTTAAAATTTCTTCGGCATATTGAAGAAAAAAGTATTGGTGTCGCTCCTTTTTCCCTAGTTTCGTTTATAAATCGAATTAGATTATGGCGATAAGCTGTATGCGGATTGGTGTAACGGGTAGAATCTTTCTCTTTTTGGTCATTATGTCCAAATTGTATAAAAACATAATCCCCTTTTTTTAAGGATTTGTAAACAGATTCCCAAAATTTTTCGTTTATAAAGCTTCTTGTGCTTCTTCCATTTACAGCTCTATTATCGAATTTAATATTATCAGTAAGAAACATAGGAAACAGTTGTCCCCAACCACGTTCAGGGTTTTCTTCTGGTTTTACTTTATTGGCCATTGTAGAATCGCCGATGCCGTAAATTGTTGGTTTTTGTGCTAAACAATTTAGAGATAGTAGCATAAAAAGTACAATAGTCCATTTCATATATAAAGACTTTAATTTGTTAGTAGTCATATATGGTATCGCGTTTTTATTTATTGGTGTTTGCATACTCAAACTTGTTGTTAATTGCGATTTCATAATTAGCATTATTTTTTATTGTATTTTGTCTATTTAATTGCAGTTGGTGTTGTTGCTTTTTGACCAATTACGACTTCATTTATGTTTACATTTTCTGAGTTGGTAACTGTCATTCCATTTTTTGCGGTTTGTATGTTGATGTTGTCTAGTTTTATATTTGATACTTTTTTATCAGGAAATCCTTCTATGACAATACCAGTATTTGTGGCTTCAACACAACTAATGTTTGAAAAAGAAATATCTGAAACTTTAGAAGGATATAGTCCACTGCCTTCTCCATGATAATTAGCGGTGATATAGAGACAGTCTTCTACTTTTCCAAATGCTAGGTTGTTGAAATAAATATCTTTGACAGAACCACCTCGGTCGGAATTTGTTTTGATGAATACACCTCTTTTCAAATAGCCTCTAAATTTACTATTTTCAATATATACATTTCGAACTCCTGCTGACATTTCACTTCCAATAACAATTGCGTGTAAGCCTTTGAATTCACAATTTCTAATAACAATATTTTCAGAAGGAGTATTTGAATTGCTTCGACCTTCATCATCTCTTCCTGCTTTTATGGCAACGTTGTCGTCTGCATTATTAAAAAGAACGTTTTCAATTAAAATATCACTGGAATATTCAGGATCTACCCCATCATTATTATTGTTTTGTGCATCGTATTTTAATCCGCGGAGTGTTATGCTTTTACTTTTCAATAAATGAATACACCAAAAAGGAGAATCTTCTATTTTGACATTTTCTATCAGAATGTTTTTTGAGTTGATAAATTGAATCAATTGTGGTCTTAAATAATGGCCTTCTCCAAAAACACGTTCTTTGATAGGTGTATTTTTGTGATTCATCTCTCTACTTAATAGTTTGTCTTTTTCTTCAAGAGGCTTCCATTTTATCCAAGTATTTTTGGCTTCTCCATCGATTATTCCGTTTCCAGTAATAGCGATGTTTTCTACATTGTTTCCATAAATAAGTGGGCTATAATTGTAAAGCATTGTTCCTTCCCAGCTGGTTAGTGTTAGAGGATAATCTTTTGGATTAGAACCAAATCTAATTTTTGCACCATCTTCTAAATGCAATTTCACATTACTAACAAAATGAATAGGACCGTTTATGGTGTAAACTCCTTTGGGAACGACAATTGTACCTCCATTATTTTTTTTACAGAGTGCCATGGCTTTATCAAAGGCAGGTTTTGAATTGCTAACAGAATCCCCTTTTGCTCCTAATTTTGTGACTTCAATTTTATAGGAAGGAATAGTCGGTAGCTGAATACGCTTGATAATTTCATCCACTTTATCTGATGGGAAATCATTTTTTTGAGCAAAACAATGTGCCGAAAAAAGAAATAGAATTAGAAGTTTATAGTTCATAATGTCATGTTTGGAAAATTCGGTTGTTAGGTAATCTTTAAAATAATTACATTGATTTCAAATACCATTGTTTTGTTGAAGAGGTAACGTTCGAATCTAGTATATTTTCGATAGTATAGTTTTTGGCTTCAGCATCTGTTAATTGATGTGACCAGTTAACTCTTGTTTTCGGTTGAAAACCTTCACCAGTACATTTGTATTCAGCATAAAATGAGCTCATTTCAGTGTCTGATTTTGACCAAACGGACCAGCCTTCTGCCAAAATTTGTTTACCCATTTCACAATTTATAAAAACGGTTTTAGCATAAGGTCTCCAAGGACGTCCAAGATATACTTTGGTTGCATTTGCATCTGCTGTGAGTTTACAGTTTTTAAAAACATAACCATAAGTATTGTCTTTTGGTGTTGAAGCTGCTGTAATATACGAGTCACTTTTGCTATTAATAACACAGTTTTCGAACAGGACTGTAGCATCTCCAAATATAAAATCAGTAGTACCTTCGATATAACAATCTTTAAAATAATTTTTACTGGCTTCTCCCGAAGTATAAAGTGTATCCTGATGTCCTAAAAAAGCACAATTAGTAAATAGTGCTCTATTAGCATTTACATTCAATGCAACTGCCTGCCCAATTGGTCCTGAAGTGTTTTTAATGGTTAGGTTTTTACAGAAAAAATCATCCCCTTCTACCAAAACGGTGTAGGTATAAAAAGTGCTGTTTCGACCAAGAGCTATTTTATTAAAATTATCATCATACGTTATGATTGTTTTTTCTCGGCTTTCGCCAATGAGAGAAATATTTGGATTCCAAGCATGAATTTTTACCTTTTCATAATATGTTCCGTCTTTTATAAAGATATTAATTCTTTTACTTGTGTAAGCTTTTGCAGCATTTATGGCTTCTTGAATTGTTTTAAAATCGCCATTTCCCTTTTGATCTACCACAATATTGAATTCATCTTTTAAAGTGACTTGATTTTTTTTGGGAGAGGCTACTGTTTCAGATTCAATTTTTTTTTTCCAGTCTTCGTATTTTTTTAAAACTTCTTTTGGTCCATTGGTGTACCAAGCATAGCCATTTCTTCTTTCATAACCAATCTCGGCTAATGTTGCTTTTTTTATTCCATCTCTATCACAGAAAAAAGGAGTGTTATCATTTAGTTCCATAAAACGAGCCCACAAAGGTTCGGCATTCGAATCTTTTACAACCACTCTGTTTGGTTTACCATCTTCTCCAATTACAGATTCTATTTTGATACCTGTAATTTTTGTTTTTTCAAACCAAACTACAGCGCTATTTACTGCAGTTATTACTTCTGTGGATGGATTTTTTAGTGACATTAAAAGCAATACAATTTTTGCTGATTCTTGACCACTTAAAGAGGCTAATTCAAAAGCTCTTGCATTTGCAGGAAGCAACGTAATTTCATCATGCTGTGCACACCAAGCAGTGAGAACTCCATTTTGTTTGTATTGCGTTTTTAAGATACAATCGATTCCTTTATTAAAAGCGATTTGTGTTTTTTTGATTGTAGCGTCATCAGGAGTGATGCTGTAATAACCTGTTTTGTCTATAATTTGTTTCAAGATGTTTAGAATATTAGCCATCGAGTCATCATTGTAGGTTATGTGTGTGTAATATCCTTTTTTTAGTGGATAAAATTGAGGCCAGCCTCCGTTTTCATATTGGGCTTCGAGTAAATAATTCAAACCAGAAAGAAATGCATTTTTATATCTTTCATCTGGTATTTGAGCATATATTTTTGAAAGAAATAACATTTCTTGTGTGGTAGCTCCATTGTCGGTAGTTATTTCTTTAGTATCTGATTTTTGTGCAATCAATTGTTTTTTTTGATCAGCAGTCAGTGGATTTTGCATTTGAATGTTTTTTGGCCAACCTCCAATATTGCGTTGGTACAATAATACATTTTCAGCAATTGCTTTGGCTTCATTGGTGGCAAACCAGCTACTTTCATTATTACGAATAATAGAAACCCATTTTTGCTCTTTTTGCACTTGTGCATTGGTATTGAATACTATCAGTAATGCTATTATAATGCTTGTTTTTATACTTTTCATTTTAAATAATATATTATTTTGTTATTCTAAACCAATCGATTTCAACATTTCCAGCATCATTTATAATGCCTTGTCTTAGTGCAACAAAACCAATTTTGGCTCCAATCCATCGGCCTTCTCTAGCTGTAAAAGCTTCGCCAATAGGAGTGAAGTCTTTTCCATTTTCGCTATAATAAAAAGTGCAAATTCCACCTGATTTCACTTTGACTTGTAAATAAAGGCTTTGGTTACTAATCAGAATTGGTTTGCTTTCTTTCTCTGTTCCTTTTTTATCAATATTTTTAGCTGTTTTTTGAGAGAGGTATAATTTACCTGCTTCTTGTTTGAAACAGACATAGCTATAATCCAATCCCATAACGACCAATCCCATACTTTCGCCATCAAATCGTGAATTGAATTTTACTTTTGCAGTAGCAGTAAATTCATTCGATGGCATTTTTTGTAATAGTAAATTAGGTATTTGATAAAGCGTTGTTGCTTCTGTTGGTGCTGGAATACAATTCAAACTATAATATCCCATGCTCGTTGGAAACCCCCAAGTTATTTGAGGATTAGCATGCCATTGCCATTGTAATCCAAGTTTAGTTGAATTGAATTCATCACTATCGGGCGGTGTTTCAATTGGAAATGTTTTTTTGCCTACGTTTGGTTTTTTATAAATAGTAACAGGTTCTCCGATACCGTCTTTATCGTTATCAATCCCAATAACTGGCCAATCGTTTACCCATTTCATTGGTTGTAAATGAACGACTCTACCATAAGCAAATTGATCTTGAAAATGAATAAACCAATCTTCACCAGTTTGAGTTTGAATCCAAGCTCCTTGATGAGGTCCATTTATAGTAGATTTTCCCTGATCCATAACTTTCTTTTTTTCATAAGGGCCAAATACGTTTTTAGATCTCATAACCGTTTGCCAACCAGTTGCTACTCCGCCTGCAGGAGCAAAAATGTAATAATAGCCATTGCGTTTGTAGAACTTTGGTCCTTCAATTGTCGATTCTTCAGCATGACCGTCAATAATCATAACTTCATCTGAATTGGCAATTGTTCCTTCTGAATTCATTGTGCAAATTACCAATTGACTTTTGATACCAGCACGACTTCCTGCAAAGGCATATGTTAAATACGTTTTTCCATCTTCATCCCATAATGGAGTTGGATCAATAAGTCCTTTACCTTCTTTTACCATGACAGGTTCACTCCATGGTCCTTCTGGTTTTTTGGCTTTTATTTGATAAATTCCATAATCAGGGTCTGGGTAATAAATATAAAATTCGTTATTATGATAGCGAATACATGGAGCCCAAACACCATTTCCGTGTTGAACTTTGTCAAAAACTTCTAAAGGCTTTTGTTTTGAAAGTGCATATCCAATTAATTTCCAGTTTACCAAATCTTTAGAATGGAGTATAGGTAAGCCAGGAATACAATTAAAAGAGGAAGCAGTCATATAATAATCATCTCCAACGCGTATAGCATCCGGGTCAGAATAATCGGCGTACAAAATAGGATTTTTATATGTACCGTCACCGTTATCAGATACCCAAACTTGAGAATATTGCTTTTCATTTTTTTCTTGTCCTATTGCTGTTTGAATAGCAATACAATATAAAAAAACAGCTGTGATTTTTGTAAACTTCATTTTAATCGTGGAATATGATTTTTATCTATTCAATTCTAAAGCGGCTAAAATAAATGGACCAGTAGCTTTAGGATCGTTGTCTTTTTTCTTTTCATTCACATAATATTCATACGAACCATCTCTATATGGAGTACCTCCAAGACCAGCCACTTGACAAGCTTGAGTCAAAGTAATTGTTCCATCAGCATCTACTTTTATTAATTGTTTGGTTAAACCATCAAATGCTTTATTAGCTAGTTTTTTATATTCAGCAGGTAAGTATCCTTTGTTTGCTCCTTTTGCAAATGCATAAGCGAACATTGAAGAGCCTGAAGCTTCTAAATAGTTTCCTTTTGCATTCCCTTTGTCTGTCACTTGATACCAAAGACCTGTTTTTTTGTCTTGGTATTTTGCTAAACTTACAGAAACGCTATTTAAATACTTTACTAATTCTTTTTGTTTTGGATGGTCTTTTGGGAAGTAATCTAAAACATCAACTAATGCCATTACGTACCATCCTAAAGCTCTTGACCAATAATTTGGGGAGTTTCCAGTTTCTTTATTAGCCCAAGGCATTTGTTTACTCTCATCCCAAGCGTGATATAATAATCCAGTTTTTGGATCTGTTGCATGCATTTGAATTTGTTCGAATTGTTTGGCTACGTCGTCTAGGTTTTTTCCATTTTCAAAAGTTGCCGTATATTGAGCGTAAAATGGTTCTCCCATGTATAAACCATCTAACCACATTTGGTTTGGATAGATTTTTTTATGCCAAAATCCACCGCCTTGAGTTCTTGGTTGTTGATCAAGTTGTTTGCGTAACAATTGCATTGCTTTTAAATATTTTTCTTCTTTTGTAGAAGCATAAACATTAAAAAGTAATCGTCCAGCAACAACCATATCAATGTTGTATTTGTCGATTTCATATGTTTTGATAGTACCATCTTCTTGAATAAAATTATCTACATAGCTTTTTATATAAGAAGCGTATTTTGGATTAGGATTTATTTTATTTAATTCTTGGAAAGCATATAAAACCAATCCATGAACATAATCCCATTTTGGTGCTTTCGAATCGTCAATCATATAACTTTCAGGATGACGTTTCATTAGTGTCAAAGCCATTTTATCAGACCATTTTAAGTCTTTAGAAATAGTTATTTGACTTTGTGTATCGGTTTTTTTTGCAGGTTCTTGAGCTGTAGTTTTACAGCTAAGAAATGCAAATGAAATAAAAAGCGTAACTGCTTTCAAAGCGTTTGTTTTTCCGTTTACCATGATTATTTATTTTAATATTTAATGTTTTTATTTATCTAATTCGATTACTGCTAAAAGGAAAGCACCTAATCCATGAGAATTGTCTGTTGTTGTTTTTTCATTAAAGTAATAGTCAAAAGAGCCGTCTCTATAAGGATTTCCACCTAATCCTGCACTCGCGCAAACTTGGGTTATGTGGATCGTTCCATCTTGATCTACTTTTATTAATTTGGTAATTAAACCTTTAAAACCATTATTGGCAACTGTCTCAAATTTTGAAGGTAAATATTTTTTATGCGCTCCTTTTGCAAGGAAATAAACTAACATCGATGAACCCGAAGCTTCTAAATAGTTCCCTTTTTTTGTTGCCAAATTTGGAACTTGATACCATAAACCTGATTTGTCTTGGTATTTGCTTACCGCTGTCGCCAATTCGTTTAGATATTGCACGAGTTCTTTTTGTTTTGGATGATCTTTTGGAAAATAATCCAATGCATCGACTAATGCCATTCCATACCAACCAACAGCTCTTAACCAAATATTGGGTGCAGTTCCTGTTTTTGAATTTGCCCAAGGCATTTTTTTGCTTTCATCCCAAGCATGAAAATACAATCCAGTTTTTTTATCAAAAGTATGATCGTGTAGCAATTCGAATTGAAGTGCAACATCTTTTAATTTTTCTCCTCCTTCAAATGTAGTAGTGTAACGAGCGTAAAAAGGTTCTCCCATGTATAATCCATCTAGCCACATTTGGTTAGGGTATATTTTTTTATGCCAAAAACCTCCAGAAGGTGTTCTTGGATGATCTTCAAACTGTCTTCTTAATGTTTGTAATGCAGTAAGATATTTTTGTTCTTTAGTGGTGTCATAAAGATTAAATAATATTTTTCCAGCATTGATAAAATCAATATTGTGATCTTTTGGGTCATAATTTTGAAAAGCTCCATTTTTATCAATCAATTTATCAGCATATGCTTTGATATAATCGAAATATTGCTGATTTTTAGTTTGATTGTATAACTTTTCATACCCAGTTAAAATCAGTCCAATTTTATAATCCCATTTAGGAACAGGGTGATTATCTATCTGCCAAGCTTCAGGATATGTTTTCATTATTGACAATGCCATTCGTTCCGACCATTTTAAAGTTGTCGGAATTGCGATTGTTGCTTTTGTTTCTGTTTTTGCTTCGGTTTGTGCAATAATTTTAGAACTGTTGAAAATCAACAGAATTAAACAAATAATTAAGCTTTTAATACTAGGTCTCATTTAGATTACAATTTGTTGTTTTTATTACTTAAAGATTTTATTTAAAAATTGAGCAGTATATGTTACAGTTTCGTCAAACCAAGGATTCAAAAACCAAAAGGAATGTGGCGAATTTGGTATGGTTTTGACTTCACTATATATTCCGTTTTTGTTTAAAATGGCAATCATATCATCTCTTCCTGCATGAAATCTATCGATACTACTGTTTATAAATAGAGTAGGAGGAGTGTTATTATCGGTGTGTGATAATGCCGATGCTTGTTCCCATATCTCTGGTTTTTCATCATAAGTGCCTCCAAGCCATAATGCAGCAACGGTTCCTTCTTTAGA
Organism: Flavobacterium sp. WC2509; assembly: GCF_052683105.1. Classification (NCBI taxonomy): domain Bacteria; kingdom Pseudomonadati; phylum Bacteroidota; class Flavobacteriia; order Flavobacteriales; family Flavobacteriaceae; genus Flavobacterium; species Flavobacterium sp. WC2509. The sequence goes on from NZ_JBQZFG010000001.1 coordinate 3,565,848, forward strand.
CTCAGGGTGTTTGAAAGCCAAAATGCCATCTATATCTACAATTGCTTGTACATTGGCAGTTGCTTTTGTGTTTTTGTTTTCAAAAAGGCTATTATTATTTGTTGATCCTATTAAAGCTGCCATTTGTCCGCCCGAAGAGTAACCCAATATAGCAATTTTAGTAGTATCTACATTAAATTTTTTAGCATTTGTTTTGATAAACTGAATGGCTTTTTTAACATCAAGAATAGCGGCGGGATATTTCGCTTCTAGCGATAATCGATATTCGATTGTAAAACTTGAAAAACCTTTTGATGCCATTTCTTGTGCAAAGGTTTCCATTTGAGATTTATTTCCAGATTTCCATCCTCCACCGTGTATGATTACAATTGCTGGATTCTTGCGATTTGCCTTAGTGCAGTAGGCGTCTAAATGCAATTCTCTATCTTTTATTTTTGTATAAGTTATCTCTTTTTTCTCCAATACATTAGTGTAATGTTTTGGCTGGACCAAACTAATAAATGGATGATTTTTTAGTTCTTTTTTATAAACACTTTTTGGAGTATAAGTAGTGTCTATACTATAGTTAGTTTGTGCTTGAAGTACAATTGAAGTTAAAAATAATAGTGTTAGTAATTTTTTCATTTTTACTATTGCAAGACTTTTTTAATTTAAAATAGGAGTTTGATTTTTGTCTCAAACTCCTATTTTACTAACTTATAAATAAGTATTTTTTAATTTTAAATTATATATTAAGAGGTTTGCAATAATTGCAAACCTCTTAAATAATTTTATTTTAACCAACGTGGGTCTCCAGTTTTATTGTCAATTATAGTTTGATTTTGAACTTTCAAATTCCCAGTTGCAGCATCTACAAATTTTGGATCTAATGTAGTAAATGATGATTTATCAAGTGTTGTTGTATTAACTACAGGTACTGCAGGTGTAAATAACGCATTTGCATTAAAATAATTATTTGCTATAAACGTAGGAGGTGTAGTTGGGGTAGATGTACCATTTTGGTTCGAATATAGTGCAGTTGGTGTCTCAGCAATCAATGTATTTTTTACAGTAGATGTATTTGATGCAAAACGGAGATATAATATTCTTTTTGCCGCAACCGTTGTGCATACTTTATATAATGTACAGCTATTAATCGATACATTCGAAGTTCCAGTAAAAGCAGCAACAGCATCTAAACGAATAAATTCGCGAGAGTCAGAACAAGTATCAAATGTGCTATTTTGAAGAACAATACTTTTAATGTAAGAAAATCTGACATCTATAAATTCTGCGCCACCATTAGTATTTACATTTCTAATAATGCTATTGTCTATTGTTAATGAATTTATTGTAGAAGTAGCAGTAGTAGCAGTATTGGCGAATAATGATCGACTATAGTCATGAATATAACAACCACTTATTAAAAGATCATTAAAAGTTGCAGCTGAAGAAATTGTTATTACACTTGGATTTGTAAAACCTGATCCTGTTAAATCTAAATCTATTAAAGTGAAATTAACAACACCAGAATTAAGTAAAAAATTAAGTTTCACTTTCGGTTTATCATAACTTTTAAGAGCTCTTATGGTTATTGTCTTAGCCAAAGTTATTAATCCACTTTGTGCTGTGTAATCACCAGATTCTAAATACAGTTTTGCTCCTGATGCAGCATTATTAATTGTAGCAATTAAATCATCTGCTGGGGTAATCACAATACCAGTTGAAGGATCTACCTCTGTTGTAAAAGTTTGTTTACCTCTTACTTTAGAGCTGTTATATAAAGTGGCTGTATAATTTGTTTCACTACTTAACCCTGTTATTGTAGCAATACCATTAGCTTTTTCTGCTGGTGTAATTAAATGAGAAATACTTCCTGGAGAAATAAATATATTAGTTACATTACTATTTGGTACCCATCTAAGAGTCGCCTGTTTAGCTTGTATATCTCCGTTAACAATTGGAAGGAAAAGTTGTTCTGATAATGTGCTAGCAGTTGTAACAGCATATTTAGAATCTTCTAATCCAGGTGTTACAGCTTTTACTCTGATAGAATAATTTGTTTCACCTTCTAACTTAACTAATACAGGTAATTGCGAAGCAGTAACTTCAACCGTTTTGTAAATAGTTGTAAAATTTGGATCGTCAGCACTGAATTCTATTACATAATGATCAACACCAGTATCTACTGTCCAATTTAATTCAACATTTGTCTGAGCTCTTACAGCTGCTTTAAGACCTAATGGAGAAAATTCTCTTGTATTACCAAGACTATCTAATAGTGGCTCATTGTAACTTTCACAGCTAGTAATAGCTAGAATTAGTATTAATGAGGCTATTAATCCTTTTAATATATATTTTATATTCATAGACATAAAAATTTATAATTTATTATTATTTTTTTGTAAGATTTTTAATAACCGTAATCATTAAACAATAGACCATTACTTGAATCAATGAATACTTGCCATATTGGCCAAAATTGTTTGTTATCTGGATTTGCACCAGTTTTGTAAAGAGAATTAATTTTGGTGTCATCAAGGGCAGCCCATGTCATTGCAGTATAATCTACTCCAGGACTTACGGTTTCTCCGCGGTTTAATCCGTAAATGATAAGTGTTGTAGGATCGTCAAGTTTATATTTGAAATATAAAGTACTTGGTACATCAGCGTATTTACCAGTATGTTGTTGTAAATCCTTCATTTTAGACTTAGCAAGATCTAAATTTGTTTTAAGTAAATTCCAACGAATAAGGGCTTGTTTACGTTCCATTTCTCCTGTGAATTCGAACTGATTTTCGTCTACAATTTTGTTAAACATATCTTCCTTACTGGTAATTGCATCAACATAAGCATCAACTTTTAGAGCTTGATCCGCTGAAGCAAATGCTCTTTTGCGTATTTCTTTTAAATAGGGTTTAGCTGCTGCAACTCCTTCCAATTCATTAGCTGCTTCAGCAGCAATTAAAAGAACTTCAGCATAACGCATATAAATTTTATTAACACCGTCGTCATTTGTTGAAGTAACACGACGAGTCATCCATTCATAACGGTATTTTCCAAAATACCATGTATTTAATGATCCTAGTTCCTGTTTTGCAACATTATCTACAGCTGTACCATATTTGTATGGAACGCAAGTTACATCTCTACGAGTATCTTTTTGGTCGTAATCGTAAAACACAAAAGGAAGAGGACCTGCAATTCCACCTTTATTAGCTCCATTAGCTTGAAATTGGTCAACACTAGTGTGACGTACTGCAAACGAAAATAGCATTCTACCTCTACCATCGCCAAAAGGAATTTCCCAAAGTGATTCTCCACCAGCTGTAATAACTTCTTTATTGTAATTTCTCCAGAATGTTTCAAATGATGATTCTAAATGAGCTTTTCCACTTGCAATTACAGCACGAGATTCATCTAAAGCTAGTTTGTACATTGTAGGAACAGAAAGTTCAGGGTCAGTACTTCTGTGGATTCCATCAGGGTACTGCTGAAAACCACTGGCAGCCATCGCTAAACGAGCGCGAAAACTTTTAACAAAAGCTTTGTTAATTCTTTCAACACTTTTTGTAGCTGTTGTCTCATTAGGCCATGGTACTAATGTTGCTGCTTCTCCTAAATCTTTAAGAAGTTGTTTGTAAACTTGGTCACGACTTGATTTTGCTATATATATAGTCGGATTGCTTACAGGTTCAAATCGGAAAGGTACATCCCCCCAAGCTTTCACTAAATCAGCATAATAAATGGCACGTAGTGTTAAAGCTTCTCCTAATAGATATCCTAATTCAGTACCAGGTTCAGGATTACCGTATTGACGAAGTCCGCGTATGCAAAGATTGGCACGTTCAATTCCAGAATACATTTGTGACCAAGCATTGTCAGTTGTATTCATTATTGTATTTGTTGAAAGGGTACTATAGTTTTGTAAATCAGCCCCATCACCTACAGTTGTTGAAGTGTTATTCCATTCGATATCTGTATTTAAACCATAATATGGAAGGAATCTACCTCTGTAAGAATTGGTTTCTCCAAAAGGGACTTTGATTCCATCTATAGCTGCTTTAGCTAGTGCTGGAGAAGAAAAAATTACTGACTCGTCTAGAGTGGATTGTGCTGGTGCATCTAAGTAATCCTCTTGACAAGATGTAAAGAGACTAGCTAAAACTATTCCTGCTATTATTATTGTATGTTTCATCTTTTGATAGTTTTTAATTAGAAATTAAGGTTTAGACCAAAAATAAATTGTCTGCTACGTGGATATGCTGAAGAATCAACACCTGGTGTTAGAGGTGTGGCTCTTCTTGTAGAAACTTCTGGATCTGGTCCTGAATAATTTGTCCATACAAAAACGTTAGAAACTGTACCGTAAAATCTCAATTTAGTAATTCCTAATTTAGAATTAAAGAATTCTGGAGCAGTATAGCCAAGTGTAAGAGTGTTAAGTCTTAAAAAAGAACCATCTTCTACAGCCCAGTCATTAAAAACAAACTGTTTCATATATGGTGACCACATTGTAGTGTTAGCATTTAATGCCGCTAATGCTGTAGGGTCTGTAACTAAGGTACCTGTAGCAGTATCTAGATTCGTCCATCTTTGTCCATCTGCCATTTCTGTTTGTAAATTTCTATATTGTCCATTTAGATTTGAGGTAGTAAATTCAATTTTATTGGCATTATAAATATCATTACCATAGCTCCAGTTGAATGCAGCCGAAAGGTCAAATCCATAAGCATTAGCATTAATTATAAAACCTCCAGTATTCTTTGGATTAGCGTTTCCTATAACAGTTTGGTCTGCGGTCGTTATGACTCCATCTCCATCAAGGTCTTTTAATTTCATGTACCCTGGTTGTGCTGCACCTACAATTGACTCAGAGTTAGCAACTCCTGTTTTTAGGATATATTTACCTCCAACATAATCAAAATCAGATACTTCATAGCGACCATCATTTTTATAGCCATACATTGTACCAATTGATGAACCTACTTTTACAGAATATTCATTTTTAATTTGTGAATTCCAATCACTAGATTGGTAAAAATCACTCATAACTCCAAGAGAGTTGATGCGATTTTCATTGATACCAATGTTAAAAGAAAAATTCAAACCATATTTTTCTTGTTGTATAGCTGCTATGTTTAAAGTAGCTTCGTAACCCGTATTTTGGGTTTCTCCCATATTACGATATTGATTATTATATCCTGCTCCACCTACTGGAAATAATATTAATAAATCTTGTGTTTTATTTTTATACATTTCTAAAGATCCGTTGATACGACTTTTGAAAAAATCAAAATCTAAACCTAAGTTTTGTGTTACAGTAGTTTCCCATTTTAAGTCTGAATTTGCCATAGTTTTTGGTGGTGCCAATTGGTTAGAACTTGCATTTATCCAAGTAGAAGTTCCTGATTGAAAAACTGTAGCTGTTTGTCCAGTCGGAATATTATTATTCCCCGCCTCTCCATAACTAGCTCTTATTTTAAGTGAGCTTATCCAATTTACATCTTTAAGGAAACTTTCTTCAGAAATTTTCCATGCTGCTGCTGCTGCTGGAAAATAGCCCCATTTATTTCCATCTGAAAATTTACTAGATCCATCTGCACGAAAGGTAGCGCTTAATAAATATCTACTTTTATAGTCATATTGTGCACGTCCAAAAAATGAAAGTAATTTATCATCTGGACTATAAAAATTATCAACTGATTGAGCTATACCTTGTGAAGTAAGTTTCTGTGCTTTATCGAAATCAAAATCTTTAGGGAAGGCATGAATAGTAGATGTCATAGTATTTGAAGTTGTGTTTATCATCTCTTCTCCAGCAAGTAGATTTAAGTGATGATCAGAACCTAATATTTTTTTGAAATCATAATTCAGTGTGTTCGCATTTCTAAAGGTTGTATTTTTTTGATCAGTGATTACAAGTGCTGGCATACCTTGGTTTGTTGCAGAAGGAATGTTAGCTACATAATAGGTAGAACGGCCATAAAATCGATAATCTTGATTATTACGGTTATCTAATCCGAATTCTGATTTAAATGTTAGATTATCGATTAATTTCCAAGAAAAACTACCAAGCATATTGAAATTTTTTCGTAGTTGTTGACGATCATTATCTGCAGTTGCTACAAAAGGATTTACAAGATAACTTGAAACCGCTTCATCAGTGTTATCTGTTGTTAATCCTGGTAATGGTATAGGAGAATATCCAACAGCATGACGTAAACGTGAATCGTTTGATGAAGCCTCTTTTTGTTCATTAGCTCCACCACCATTTATTTCAGTATTGGAATAACGCATAGTAAATGAAAGATCGATTTTATCACTAGCCTTACTGTTTAATGCTAACGATAAGTTGTTTCTATTATAATCAGAGCCAATCATGATAGCTTTTTCATCATAATGAGCATAGTTAAAGTTGTAATTAATTTTGTCAGAACCTCCACGGATACCTAAATCACGACTTTTAACTTCTCCTGTACGACCGTAAATTTGTTTTTGCCAATCATCTCCTTTTACACCATCGTATAAATCGTGATCTTGCCATGCTCCGAAATATTTTTGATAGGAGCTAGGGTCACCAGCATTTTTAAGTAAAGCATATTCATATTGCCACTTTGTAAAATCGCCAGATTCAAGAACATCAATATCATTTGCCATTTTTTTCATACCATAGTACATATTGAAATTGGCAGTAATTTTACCGTTTTTACCTTTTTTGGTTGTAAAAAGGATAACTCCATTTGCTCCTCTTGAACCATAAATTGCAGTAGCCGATGCATCTTTCAAAACGGTTTGAGATTCAATATCAGAAGGAGAAATGTCATTTAAACTGTTTACTGGAAATCCATCAACAATTAGTAATGGTGAAGCATCTTGTGTTAAAGAACCTCCTCCACGAACTCTGATCTGAATTTCTGAATCTGGAGAACCTTCTGAAGAAGTTACTGAAACTCCAGCAATACGTCCAGTCAAAGCTTCTGCAACGTTAGCTACTGGATTTCGTCTAAGTTCAGCACCAGAAAGCGTTGCAACAGCACCTGTTAAATCAGATTTTTTGGCTGTTCCATACCCAATAACTACAACTTCGTTTAATGCGTTTGATTCGTCAGCTAAAGAAACATCAAGTTTAGTTCTTCCAGCTGTTTCAACTTCTTTGGTTTTAAAACCAATGAAAGAAAAAGCTAACGTAGCTTTAGAATTTGTAAGTTTTAATTTGTATTTACCATCAAAATCTGAAGATGTACTATTTTTTGTTCCTTTTTCTATAATGTTTACCCCGGGTAAAGTTAAGCCCGCAGCATCTTTAACAGTTCCTTCTATGGTTACTTGCGCAAATGTTTTATTGCTCATGAAAAATACCAGAAAAAGAATAAAGGCAAAATAGTTTTTTGCTCTTTTTTTAAATAAATGGTTATTGTGCATAAATTTGTTTTTTATGAATTAATTATTGGTTTTTTTGTTTTTGTTGATCTGTAATTTTAGTTTTTCATTATTGTTCCATTGATATAAGTGTTTATAAAATTTAAATTGTTTACGTTTTCGATTGAATAAGGTTCTTTTACTTTTTTAATTGTTACATTTTCAAATGTTATATTTTTGATAGGTGATTCTTTATAACCTTTTGCTAATATGCTATACTTTCCACCATTTTCTACTTGTACATTTTCTAAATAGATGTTTTCTATACGAGGTATAAATGTTCCGTTTTGATTACCATGGACATTATAAAACATATCCACTTTTAATACGGCTTCTTTAACCTGACCTATTTCTATATTTCGAACATAAAAGTTTTCTATTAATCCACCTCTTTTAGAATTGGTTTTTAATCGAATAGCAATATCAAGATTTGGACTGTTCATTTTGCAATTTTCGACATATACATTGCTTACTCCTCCAGATATTTCACTTCCGATAGTGACTCCACCATGTCCATCAAACATGGTACAGTTTTGAACAATAATATTTTCACTTTTCATAGCGACTCTTCTTCCATCAGCATCACGACCTGATTTTATTGCAATACAATCGTCTCCAGTATTAAAAGTACAATTTTTAATGATTACATTTTTAGAATATTCAGGATCACATCCATCATTGTTTGGTCCATGACTATTAATATTAACACCATCTACGATTAAGTTCTCTGATTTCATTGGATGAATAACCCAAAATGGCGTATTAATGATATTGATATTTTGAATAAGAATGTTTTTACATTCAAAAAATTCTATAAAATTTGGTCTTAGATAATGTCCTTCTCCAAATATTCTTTTGGAAACAGGCACGTTATTTTCTGCCATTTCTACTAAACTTAATCGATTGAGAGGGTCAGCCTGAGAAGGAGTTCCTTTTTTCCAACCGTACTGTTCGCTGCTACACCAAGGCCACCAGTTTTCACTGCTAGCTTGACCGTTTAATGTTCCTTCCCCTGTAATTGCTACATTTGTTTTTTGATACGCATAGACTAAAGGTGAATAATTCATTAATTCTGTTCCCTCGAAAGAAGTATGTACCAATGGATAATAATCTTTTGGATTTGTGCTGAAAAGAATTTCAGCATCTTTGTCTAAATGAAAGTTCACATTGTTTTCTAAATGAATTGCATGTGATAAATATTTTCCTTTTGGAATTAATACTATACCACCTCCGTTTTTACTGCATTCTTGAATGGCTTTTGTTATTGCTTCAGTATTGTCAAATGTTGTATTAGATTGTGCTCCATATTGAAGTATATTGTATGTTTTATTTGGAAAACTTGGGTATTTTATTGAATTTACAATTGATTCCATTTTTTTCCATTGTTCTTTCGATTGATTGTCTTTTTGTGAAAAAACTGAAAACCCGACAAATAAAGTAAAAATAAGAAAAAATACTGTTTTACTAGAGAAGGTTTTGAAAATTGTATATGTTTTAAATAATTTCATTGAGTTTTATTTTGAATGTATAATTAAAACCATGTAATCGATTGCACAAACGTACATATAAAATTAATATAAACAAAAAAAAGTGCAGTTAAAAAAATAGAAATAAAATTAAAAGTTGATATTTTTACGATATTGTTAGTATATGAGTTTTTTTGAGCGATTTTTGATATTTATGTTGTGTTTTGAAGCGAAAAATATCTAATAAATTAATTTTTGTGCAATCGATAACATTTAAACAGTTTTATTGTTTTTTTTTTATTTATTTTTACCGATATAATTGAATATTTTAAATTCCAGAATGGATCAAAAAACGACTATCTACGATATTGCCAAAGCACTCGATATTACAGCAGCGACTGTTTCCAGAGCTTTAAATAATAATCCTAAAATCAGCGAGGTTACTCGGAAATTGGTATTGGAAACGGCTACCAAAATGAATTACAAACAAAATAGATTAGCGCAATCTCTTCGCTCTGGAAAAAGTAATAATGTTGGTGTTATTGTGCCACGTATTGATAGTAACTTTTTTGCTTCAGTAATTCGTGGAATTGAAGAAGAATTGAACCCAGAAGGGTATCATGTTATTATTTGTCAAACTCATGAAGAGGAAAAGAGACAAATTGAAAACATAACTACATTATTAGATGCTCAAGTTGATGGAATTTTAATGTCTATATCAAATGTTTCAAAAGAAAATGATCATGTGATAAAGAATGTTGTTGATAAGAATGTGCCTTTAATCTTTTTTGATAGAAAGAAAAATATGGATGGTGTGAGTTCTGTAACTATTGATGATTTTGAAGGAGGTTATTTAGCTACAAAGAATCTTATAGAGCAAGGTTGTAAAAGGATTGCTCATTTAACAGGAGATCAATCACTAGAAATATTTTTTAATAGAAACAAAGGATACCATCAAGCTTTACAAGACTTTGGATTAGTATGTAATGAAGACTACGTTTTTCAAACCAAGAGTAATGTAGAAGCAGGAAGACTTGCTGTCGAAAAATTATTAGGGTTGAATCCTCCTCCTGACGGTATCTTTTCTTCGAGTGATTTTGCGGCTTTAGGGGCTATTCAAGAGCTTAAAGAAAGAGGTATATCAATTCCTGATGAGTTTTGTGTTTTTGGTTTTGGAAATGAGCCTTTTACCCGATTTATGGAATTATCAATTTCATCAGTTGACCAGTCACCTTTAGAGATGGGAAAAATGGCTGCTAAAGTCTTTTTGGAACAAATCAATAATACTACTAATGTTAAAATTGAAAAGAAAGTAGTTCTTAACCCTACATTACATATCCGAAAATCTTCTACAAGAATAATAAATTCCTAATTTTTGGAAAATTTTTAAAAAGCAAAAAGCTGTTAGAATTTATTTTCTAACAGCTTTTTTTTAAACAAATAATCTAAAAATTTTGTTATGCTATTATAATGAAACTCCTCTTTTCCAAGGAATAAATACATCTTGTTTCAATTGATCTGCTTTTGTTTCTACGTTTCCGCTTGCCAATTCTATAATGTAATCTACGAGTTCTGCTCCAACTTCGGTTATGTTTTTTTCACCAGTAATCACAGTTCCAGCATTGAAATCGATAATATCAGACATTCTATTAGTTAATGCCGTGTTTGAAGCAATTTTCACAACAGGTGCAACTGGATTCCCCATCGGATTCCCTAAACCTGTGGTAAATAAAACAACTGTTGCTCCTGATCCAACTAATCCTGTGGTACATTCGGCGTCATTTCCTGGTGTATTTAGGAGATTTAGACCTGGTTTTGAAATGTATTCTCCGTAATCCAAAACGTCTACGATAGGTGCAGTTCCACCTTTTTTAGAAGCCCCAGCAGATTTCATGGCGTCAGTAATTAATCCGTCTTTAATATTTCCTGGAGAAGGGTTCATATCAAACCCTGAACCTGCATCTACAACTGATTTTTCAAAAGCTTTCATCAAAGTTAAAAACTTATCTGCTTTTTCTTCATCCACACATCGGTTCATCAATTCTTGCTCAACGCCGCATAATTCCGGGAACTCTGCCAAAATGGATTTCGCTCCCAAAGCTGCAAAAATATCTGAAACAACTCCTAATGCTGGATTAGCAGAAATTCCTGAAAACCCGTCAGACCCACCACATTCGAGACCAATACTTAGTTTTGAAAGAGGAGCAGGTTTACGTTCAATTTTGTTGGCTCTTTTAATAGCTTCATAAGAATCTTTAATCACCATTTGGAACATTTGATCGGTAGTTCCAATTTGTTGCTGCTCATAGATCAAAATTTCTTTATCATTATTCGGACTAATTGTTTTCAATGCATCTTTAAAAATATTTACTTGCAAATTTTGGCAGCCCAAACTTAAAATAGTTGCACCAGCAACATTTGGATTGTTCACATATCCTGCAAGCAGTTTTGCCAACAATTCCGAATCTTGTCGAATACCACCACAACCACCTTGATGGTTGATGAATTTTACTTCAATATTATCTAAAAGATTTTCATTTGATTGTTTCTCAGAAACTTCTTCTATGCTTTTTTCTTCAATTAAAGATCGTAATAAATTTTTATAAGAAACTTCTTTTTTTGGCAGTAATTCATTTTCAAAAATATCTTTCAGTTTTTCTATATTTTTGTTTTCACAAAAAACCAATGGAATAAATAACCAAACATTTTTGGTTCCAACTTGTCCATCAGTACGGTGATATCCGTTGAAAGTTTTGTCTTTCCAACGATCTACATTTGGTGGAGTCCAGCCTAAATTTCCCGTTTTACCAAAAACTTTTTCACTTTGATGTTTTACATTTTCTGTGGTAATTACTTCTCCTTTTTTTATAGGTTCTACAGCTTTTCCTACCAAAACGCCATACATTATAATCTCATCACCAACTGCAAAATCTTTCTCTGTGATTTTATGTTTTGCTTTAACATCAGTTGTTGGTATGACTGTAGTTCCTTCAAACGCAATTTGTTCGTTTTGTACCAAATCGGTTAAAGCGACAATTACGTTATCTGCTGGGTTTACTTTTATTAATTTTTTTTGCATGATAATTAATTTTAGAAAATTCTAATTAGTATTTTGAACTGAAATTTGCATAACCTTTTTCAACTCCATTAGCTTCAATTTCAGTTAAAGCTACTACTAATGCCTCAGATAAACCGTTAATTTTTGTTAAATCTTCACCCCAGAATTCTGTGTTAGTTAAAACTTTAGCAACAACTAAATCTAAAGATCCTAGTTGCCAAGCATTTTGAAATGCTTCAACTAACTCAGGTGTATCTTTTACAGGTAATGCTTCGTTATTCCATGTTCCTTTGTAAAATTGGATTAAACAAGCTAATGAAAAAGTCAAATTAGTAGGTAATTTTTTGTTTGCATTATAATATCCTAATAAACTTGGTAAAACTCTTACTTTGAATTTTGAGATAGAATTTAAAGCAATATCAGCCAATGCATGCTTGATAAATGGATTTTTAAAACGATCCATTACTTCTTCGGCATAGGCAGTGATTTCGTTTTTGTCCATTGCAAGGGTTTCGCTAATTTCTCCAATAACGTTGTTTACGAATGGTCCAGTAAAATCTCCGTTAACAGTTTCCATTACTAATTTGTTACCGTGCAAAAGTGAAAAAGGAACCATTGCTGTATGTGCACCGTTTAGAATACGAACTTTTATCATTTTAAAAGGACGGATATCGTCAACAATTTTTACATTCAAATCCGTTTTGTGGAATGGTAACTTTTCTTTTAAAGCATCACCACCTTCGATAGCCCAAAGAAAGAATGGCTCAGCAGCAACAATTAGATTATCTTGATAGTCTAATTTGTTATTGTAGTCTTCGATTTCAGCTCTTGGATATCCAGGAACAATTCTGTCAACCAAAGTACTATGGTATGAACATGCATCTGAAACCCAAGTTTTAAATGCATCTTCTAATTTCCATAAATCAACATATTGTAAAATAATTTTTTTCAGAGTTTCAGAGTTATAATCAATTAATTCGCAAGGAATGATTGTTAAACCTTTAGCAGCATCTCCATTGAAATGTTTGAATCTTTCGTATAACAAAACAGTCAACTTTGCAGGAAATGAAGCTGGTGGCTGCATATCCGGAGTATCAGTTTCAATGAATTCAATTCCAGCTTCTGTAGTATTTGAAACAATAAATTGAAGTTCTTCTTCTTTGGCTAAAGCTAAATAATCTGCAAATTGAGTATATGGATTTATACCTTTTACAATATTAGAAATTAGTTCAATATCTTGTATTTTTTCACCTTTTTTGATCCCATTCATAAACAAAGTGTAAAGACCATCCTGATCATTAATCATGTTTACCATACCGTCTTTCAATGGTTGAACAATTGCAATTCCGGCTTTGAAATCTAATTCTTTATTTAGTTTGTGAAAAGCGTAATCAACGAAAGCTCTTAGGAAATTCCCTTCTCCAAATTGAATTACTTTAATAGGTTGTAATTTCTCTAATCCTAAATTTTTTCTATTTAAATTTTTCATTTTTTCCTTTACTATTTATTTTCCGGCCTTTTTTTATTTTAAACCGTTAATTGTTTTTTACAATAATAAGCGACTAATGTCCTGGAATATCAGTTTTAATCCTTTAATGAGGATTGGGGATCAAATCTTTCCTTCCAGTATTCAATCGCTTATTTAGCTTTTTTGGATTTCAAAATTTCTGAAATCTTCAGATTCTATCTTTAATCAATTAAACTAAAATATTTTATTTTTGTCTAATTTCTTTAATTGTAGCTAATGTGTTTCTAACTTGAGTTTCCAATAGATCTAAATCTTGGTTTTTCAATATTTCGTTTGTAATTAGTTGTGAACCCATACCGACACATACTGCACCAGCATCAAACCAACTTGTTAGATTATCTTTGGCAGTTGTAACTCCTCCTGTAGGCATGATACTTGTCCAAGGGCAAGGTCCTTTTACACCTTTTATGAATTGAGGTCCATAGATTTCACCAGGGAAAAGTTTTACAATTTCACAACCTAATTCTTCTGCTCTTGCAATTTCTGTAAGTGATGCACAACCAGGTGACCATAATACTTTTCTGCGATTACAAGCAATAGCGATGTCTTCTCTAAAAACAGGAGTAACAATAAAATTTGCTCCTAATTGCATATAAAGAGAAGCTGCTGCTGCATCAGTAATAGATCCTACTCCTAGAATCATTCCAGGTAATTCAGCTATTGCATATTTATTAAGTTCACCAAAAATTTCAAAAGCAAAATCTCCTCTACTGGTAAATTCCATTAATCGGGCTCCACCATCATAACATGCTTTAAGTACTTTTTTTGCTAATGAAACATCAGTATGATAAAATAAAGGAACTAATCCTGTTTCTTTCATTACTGCTGCAACTTCAATTCTTGTATATTTTGCCATAATTATTTTATATTTTTTATCTAGATACTAATCCCGAAGAATCACCATCTGCCATGTTTTGTACTTCTTTTAATGTTGCCAAATTGTAATCTCCTGCGATGGTATGTTTTAAACAACAAGCGGCAACTGCAAAGTTTAATGCTTTTTGACTATTAGTCGGATATTCTAACAAACCGTAAATTAATCCTCCCATAAAGGCATCACCACTTCCAACTCGATCAATTACAGGTGTAACTTCTTTTACAGCTCCTTGATATATTGCTTTTCCGTCAAATAATATCCCACCAATTCTTTGATGCGAAGCACTTACGGAATAACGTAATGTAGTGGCAACTGTTTTTAAATTTGGAAGCAAATCAAATAAGGCTGTATATAAAACTGGAAGTGATTTCTCGTCTTGGTAGTTTGGATTTACTTTAGCTTTTCCTAACATGAAATAAGCAGTATCAATATCTCCTAAAATTACGTTGCAGTATTGCAATAATTCAGGCATAACCTCACTTGGGGTTTTTCCATATTGCCATAATTTAGATCTGTAATTTAAGTCACATGATATAGTTAACCCTAATTTATGAGCTATTTTAACAGCTTCTAAACAAGCTTGGGCTGAACTCTCAGATATAGCGGTAGTAATACCACTCCAATGGAACCAGTTAGCACCTTCTAGGACTTTTTCCCAATCAATAGTACCTTTTTCTATTGTTGCCATAGAACTATTTGCTCGGTCGTATACTACGTTACTTCCTCGTGTTCCAGCTCCTGTTTCAAGAAAATAAATACCTAAACGGTCTCCACCATAAACGATGTTGTTGCAATCAACGTTCATTTTTCGCATTTCTCTTAATGCGCATGTTCCAATCTCATTTTCTGGTAATCGTGTTACAAACTCAGCGTTTACACCATAATTTGCTAAAGAAACGGCAACATTAAATTCGCCACCTCCGTAAGTTGCCCCAAATGCTGTGGCTTGACCAAAACGTAAATTTCCTTCTGTTGAAAGGCGTAACATTATTTCTCCGAATGAAACTACTTTATTCATTTTTTTATTTTTTTACCAGTAAAAATTTTTCTTTTCACCATTAAGAGATTAAGGGAATAAAGTTTTGAGCTTAATGAAACCTAATATCTTAATGGTTTATTTTTTATTTAGCCAAAGATTAAAAGATTATAATGATTTTTTATTTTCTTAAAAATAAATCTGCTTAATCTTCTCGCTATCTTTTTTAAATTTTAGCTTAATGAACCTTAATGTCTTAATGGTTCAAAGAAAATTAAAATTTAAAATATTCTTTAGCATTATTATAACTAATATCCGAAACCATTTTTCCAATCCATTCCATGTCATTAGGAAGTTCACCTCTTTTGATTTCATCTCCTAAAAGATTACAAAGAATACGTCTGAAATATTCATGTCTTGGGAAAGATAAGAAGCTTCTTGAATCAGTTAACATTCCGATGAAACAGCTAATTAAACTCATATTTGAAAGAGCATTTAATTGTTTAGTCATTCCATCTTTCTGATCTAAAAACCACCAACCTGAACCAAATTGAACTTTTCCTCTAACACTTCCGTCGTTAAAGTTACCAATCATGGTGGCCATTACTTCGTTATCAGCAGGATTTAAGTTATAAATAATCGTTTTGGTTAATTTGTCTTTACTATCTAAAGAGTTCAAGAAACCAGATAGTTTTTGAGCTTGTGGATAATCTCCAATAGAATCCCATCCAGTGTCAGGGCCTAAAATACTATGCATACGAGCATTATTATTTCTTAATGCTCCTAAGTGAAATTGTTGTACCCATCCAAATTCATGGTAGGTTTCACATAAGTAAACTAAGATAGCACTTTGGAATTTCAAAGCTTCTTCATTAGTCAATGTAGCTTTTTCTCTTTTCTTTTTGAAAATAGCATTTACTTCACTTTCTGTATAAGCTTCAAAATAAATTTGATCTAGACCGTGATCAGAAAGTTTTGAACCGTTTTTAGTGAAATACTCAATTCTATTTCTTAAAGCATCACATAAATCAGTATAAGTGTTGATTGTAATACCCGTTACTTGACCTAAAGTGTCAATATATTCGTTGTAACCATCATTCGAAATTAAAATCGCTTTATCAGGTCTGAATGCAGTACTTACTTTAGTTTTACAATCGCTCACCGCTAATTTTTGGTGCCATTCTAATGTGTCAATTGGATCTTCAGTAGTACAAACGAATTCTGCATTTACTTTTGTAAGCAAGTTTCGTGTACTGTATTCTGGAGAATTTATTTTTGCAGAAGCTTGTTCGTAAATTCTTTCCGCTGATTTTTCGTTTAATAACTCAGTAATATCAAAATAACGAGCTAATTCTAAATGCGTCCAGTGGTACAAAGGATTACGCATTGTATATGGAACAGTTTTAGCCCAATTTAAAAATTTATCTTTATCAGAACCGTCACCTGTAATAAATTTTTCGTTGATTCCCAAAGTACGCATTGCACGCCATTTGTAGTGATCTCCGTTTATCCAAACATTAGTAATATTGTCAAAAATTTTATCTTCGGCAATGAATTGAGGATTTAAGTGATTGTGATAATCAATAATAGGTTGGTTTTTAGAATAACCGTGATACAGTTCTTCTGCAAATTTATTCTCTAATAAAAAATTATCGTGTATGAAACTTGTGCTCATTATAAACTTCTTAAAATATTATTATTCGTTTGATGGTTTTCCAATAGTTGCAAGAATACCACCATCTACGTAAAGGATGTGTCCATTTACAAAATCACTTGCTTTTGAAGACAAGAATACAGCAGCACCTTGTAAATCTTCTGGATCTCCCCAACGATTTGCTGGAGTTCTGCTAATGATAAAATCATTAAATGGATGTCCATCTACTCTAATAGGAGCTGTTTGAGTTGTAGCAAAGTATCCAGGTCCAATTCCATTTGTTTGAATGTTAAATTTAGCCCATTCTGTTGCCATGCTTTTAGTTAACATTTTCAAACCACCTTTTGCAGAAGCATAAGCACTTACAGTATCTCTACCTAATTCGCTCATCATTGAACAAATGTTGATAATTTTTCCTCCAGTTCCACGAGCAATCATTCCTTTAGCAACAGCTTTTGACATGATAAAAGGACTAATTAAATCTACATTGATAACTTCTGCGAAATCTTTCACTTCCATTTCAACGATAGGAGTTCTTTTGATGATACCAGCGTTATTAATTAAAATATCGATTGGACCAACTTCTGCTTCTATTTTTTTAATGTTTTCAATTACAGCAGCTTCATCGGTTACATCAAATATATATCCGTAAGCATCAATTCCTACTGATTTGTATTCAGCAACGGCATTATCTACTGTTTCTCTTGAAGAACGATCGTTTATTACAATTTTTGCACCAGCATGACCAAGTCCTTTTGCCATTGCCATTCCAAGTCCATGAACTGCACCAGTTACTAATGCTGTTTTTCCAGTTAAATCAAAAAGGTTGATTGACATATTTTTTATTTAATAGTTATTAATTATCTTAAATCTGTTATTTTACAAACATCCATATCTCCATAGTCTAAGTTTTCACCCGCCATTCCCCAAATAAAGGTATAGTTACTTGTTCCAGAGCCAGAGTGTATTGACCACGGTGGAGAGATAACAGCTTGATGATTGTTCATCCAAATATGTCTTGTTTCTTGTGGTTGTCCCATAAAGTGACAAACTGCTTGATTTTCTGGAATATCTAAATAGAAATAAACTTCCATTCTACGATCATGAACGTGTGCAGGCATAGTGTTCCAAACACTTCCTGGTCTTAATTCAGTCATACCCATTTGCAATTGGCAAGTAGTAACAACACCACCAATAATCATTTGATTTACGGTACGGTGATTTGCTGTTTCCATTGTCCCTAATTCCAGTTTTTTAGCTTCAGCTAAACTTACTTTTTTAGTTGGATATGTTGTATGAGCTGGAGCAGAATTGATGTAAAATTTTGCAGGATTTTTGCTATCTGCACTTTTGAAAATTACTTCTTTATTTCCACTTCCAATATATAGAGCATCTTTAAAACCTAATTCATAAGTTGTTCCTTCAACAACTACAGAACCGTTTCCTCCAACATTTATAATTCCCATTTCTCTACGTTCTAGGAAATAACCAGCTTTTAATGGATCTATTGTTTCTAATGTTAAATCTTTAACAGGAACAGCCGAACCCGCAATATAACGGTCATAATGAGAATACGTTAAATTGATCTCATCTTCTTTCATTAAATCATCAATTAAGAATTCATCTCTTAATTGTTTAGTGTCATATTGTTTTACTGCTTCTGGGCTAGATGCGTATCTAGAACTGTATTTAGTCATGGTATAAAGTTTAATGTAATCGATTGCACAAAATTATATTTTTAAATTTAGAAAACATAATTCAAATCAAATTTTATTTGTTTATAAATTATAATTCTACTTTTTTCATTTTCGGGACCAAAATATGCATGATGAGCCAAGCTGATAAATAAGCAGCTCCGCAAATACAAAACATAATAAAATAACCAGTTTCTATTTTTCCAATTTTAGTATAGTAAACAAACATATTTTTTTGGACGAGCAAAGTTAACAAAATTCCGCCAAATGCACCGAACATTCCGCCAATTCCTGTCACTGATGCTGTCGTATTTTTTGGAAACATATCAGATACTGTTGTAAAGATGTTTGCACTCCAAGCTTGATGTGCAGAAACTGCTAAACCAATAACTAAAATTGCCCACCACATGTTGATTGCTCCTAAGTGTTGAGAAAATAAAACTGGTAAAACGGCAAATGCATAAATTAACATACTTGTTTTACGAGCTTTGTAAGCTGGCCAATTTTTATTAATTAATTTTAATGGTAACCATCCTCCACCAATACTTCCTATACTTCCAATAACATAAACCAATGCGCATGGCCAAATAATTCCAGTTGCAGTAAGTTTGTATTGTTTCATTAAGAAATCTGGCAACCAGAATAAATAAAACCACCAGACAGGATCGGTTAAAAATTTACCAATAGCAAATGCCCAAGTTTGACGAAAAGAAAGTAATTTGAACCAAGATACTTTTTCAGTATTCTCATTTTTTGCTACTTCAATTTTATCAGAATTAATATAATCGAGTTCAGCCTGCGATAAACGTTTTTGTTTTTGGGGTACTTCATAATATATAAACCACAAAAATAGCCATATAAAACCAATAATTCCAGTTGCTATAAATGCCCATTGCCAACCATAGTTTTCAGCAATAAAAGGTACAGATAAAGGAACGATTATTGCTCCAATATTACTTCCAGAGTTAAAAATTCCAGTCGCCAATGCTCGTTCTTTTTGTGGAAACCATTCGGCTGTAGCTTTGATTGCTGCTGGGAAATTTCCAGCTTCAGTAATTCCCAAAAATACACGCGCAATTAAAAAACCTCCAGTACCAGTTGCAAAAGCATGTCCTATGGCTGCTAAACTCCATAAACCTGTCGCAATTGCATAACCTAATTTAGTACCTAATTTATCTATGAATCCTCCTGCCATTAGCATTCCTAATGCATAAGCAATTTTAAAAGCTAATTCAATATTCGAATAATCTATTACTTCTTGTTCAGGTGACCAATGAAAAGCTTCCGCTAAAAATGGTCTTAAGTAACTTATTACATTTCTGTCTAAATAATTTACTGTCGTAGCAAAAAAAACTAAACTGCATATTGTCCAACGATATTTTCCTATCGCAGCATTGGTTTGGTTCATAAATTACAAATTTGGTTAGGTTAGTAATTATGTAGGTTTTTTTATAGATCTGTAATAGGGCTATATTTAGGTACTAATGATTTCATTACAACCCATCCTATTAAATAACAAACAGCACAGATAGAAAAAATGATAAAATAGCCGGCTTCAATTCCTTTAAAGCCCATAAAAACCATTTCGCTTTCTTTGCTATAGTCAAATAACATTCCGGAACCTTTATTGATTATTGTAGATCCAATACCTCCAGCTAATCCACCAATACCTGTAATAGTAGCGATTGCTTTTTTAGGAAACATATCACCAACTGTAGTGAAAATATTTGCTGACCAAGCTTGGTGTGCAGCTCCTGCAATACCAATTATTATAACTGGTAACCAATAAGAAATGTGTCCTAACGGTTGTGCAACTAATGCTAATAAAGGGAAAAATGCAAAAATCAACATTGATTTCATTCGACCTTCATAAGGATTCATTCCTTTTTTATCCACAAAGTAAGTTGGTAACCAACCTCCAATTATTGAAAGTAAAGTAATTGCATATAATACAAATAAAGGGAAGGCAGCTTCTGTAGAGTCCATTTCGTAAACTGAACTTAGATAGGCAGGTGTCCAGAACAAGAAGAACCACCACACACCATCTGTCATAAATTTTCCAAAAGCAAAAGCCCATGTTTGTTTGTATTTAAAACAATCAATCAGTGATACCTTAGTAGTAGTTTCTGCAACATAACCTGCTAATTTACTATCAGCAACATCATCTTGGCGTATATATTCTAATTCAGCAGCATTTACTTTTGGATGTCTTTCAGGTTTGTCATACATAAATGTCCAGAATCCCATCCAAACAAAACCAAGGGCACCAATGATAATAAAAGCCATTTCCCATCCAAATGCTTTTGCAATAAATGGAATAGTTATTGGTGCAGCTAATGCTCCAACTGTAGCTCCTGCATTAAAAATACTTGTTGCAAACGCTCTGTCCTTTTTAGGGAAATATTCAGCTGTAGTTTTAATAGCAGCAGGAAAGTTTCCAGCCTCACCCACAGCTAGTACGAAACGAGCAAAGATAAACAAAGTAACACTTACGTTAATTACCAAGGCAGTATCATTTACAGTGTGAATTGCTTCTTTAGCTCCTTCAAAACCAACAAACCAATTGCCTGTAATTACTCCTGATGTTGCGATTCCTGCAAAAGCATGTAAACATGCTCCTATAGACCATATTCCAATTGCCCATAGAAAGCCCTTTTTGGTATCCATCCAGTCTACAAATTTACCTGCAAACAATAAAGAAACTGCATAAAAAATTGAAAATAAAGCGGTAATATTTCCGTAATCATTATTAGTCCAGTGAAATTCTGGAGCAATAAAATCATTCCATGTTAACGAAAGTACCTGTCTGTCTAAGTAGTTAATTGTTGTTGCAAAAAAAAGTAATCCGCAAATTGACCATCTGTATTTTCCTATGCTTTTATTGTCCATTTATTGTTTCTGTTTAAAATTTTATAGGTTTAATTTAATTGTAATTATTAATGCAATCGATTACACAAAAATAACTTTAATTTTTGTATATACAATTTATTAACTCGTTTTTTTTTAATATAATAATAAAGAATGCCTTTTTTTGTCGCAAAGATATAATTTGCTTGATTGTATGTGGTTATTTAGTTTGTAAATATAATCAATTACACAAAAAAGTAAAATTTTGTTTTTTTTTTATGATTTCCTATTTTTGAAATTAACTCGTTGAACAGATTAGTCATGGAAGCGATTTTTACAGCAAAATTAAAATTTGATGAGGCCATTTTGTTGAAATTAAAATCACATAATTAACGGCTAAGTTGCTTATAATGATGAAAAAATTAAAAAATATTAAATGTTAATTCAACATGATTGTAACGGCATCGTTTGCTTTTTTTCTTTAAAAAAAAGTCAAAGATATTGGGAAGACAGATGTGTAAGTTGATTATAATGCTTCTAAAAAAAAATATAGAATTGAGTTTAAAAATGATATAAATCTTTTAAAAGAAACTCGCCTTTTGTTTTTTTCTCTTTTAATTTTTTTACAATTTTCAAAAAGGCAATAGCAGTAATATAAGCATCCCCCATTGCGGTATGCCGGTCTTTTTTGGAAATATCAAATTTATCAGCAAGATCATCTAGTGCGTAATGATCTTTATATTCCAATAAATTAGATCTAATCAATGTTTTTTTATAAAGAAATGCCGTATCCAATGTTTTGTTAGTTAATAACGGAAGTCCATTTCGCTCCAACGCACGATTAATCATGGTTATATCAAATATGGTATGATGGGCAATTATGATTGAATCACCAAGAAAAATTAAAAACTGTTGCAAAACTTCTAATTCGCTGGGTTTGCTCATAACCAAGTCTCTTAAGATTCCATGTATTTGAACACTTTTTTTATCGTAGTGTTCCTGATGTATGTACATTTCAAAACTTTCAGAGATGGAAATGATACCATTTTGCAAAGTAATCGCGCCTATGCAAAGCATTCGATCATTGTCATAATCAAAACCAGTGGTTTCGGTGTCTAAAACTACAAAACGTGTGCTTTCAACACTGTAAAGGAGTGCTTCGTCAATTGGTTTTTTAGATATTTTTAAAAAATCAAATAGTTCGGTTTTCCATTTTTCAAAAAAGTTCGTCATTACAATATATTTGATGGATTAAATCGAATAGAGATAATTTCTTGTAGTTCTTTAATGGTTTTAAAAGTACTTTTTAATTTGATTTTTTCTAATTTGGTAAGATGCTCTAAGGCGATATATTGTCCGGAATCATTATGCAGAAGTCCTTGTTTGGTTCTGAATTTTAAAAGCGCTTTATAGGAATAGGCACAGGATAAATACAATTCTTTATTTTGAGGTTCCAGTTCGGCTAATTTCTCAAAACGTTCAGGAGTGTTGCTGATTGATTTTACCGCATGGGATAAAATTAAAACCCTAGCAGCATCACTCAATGGCATTAAAGCTCTTCTTTTTATATCGAAAAAATCTTTATTTGCGCCATCTTGTTCTAATAAAAATTGTCTAAAAAATCCAGTAGGGGAAGGGCTTTGCAAAGCACCGCTCACTAAATGAAGGTAAAATACGGGATTTGCTTTTATGTCTTCTAAAATAAAATCTGAAAGTTTGTTGACAAGTTCGCTATCGCCATAAGAGAGGCTATGATCAAAAAATATAAAAGACAATAGTACTTCATCTTTTCCTGTATTTGTGATCCAATGGTGTACTAATTTTTTCCATTCGTCCAGACTCAAACACCATTTTGGGTTTGATGCCATCATTTCGGCAGGGCAATATTCGTATCCAATTTCAAATAATCCTTTGTTGACATGAGTAGCCAATTCTAAGAAGTATTTTTTAGTCTTTTCTTTTAATTCTTCGGCAACATCTTCATAGACCAAAGCATTGTCTTGATCGGTCTGCAATAACTGTTCGCTTCTGCCTTGACTTCCCATGGCTAGCCAGCCAAATTTTACTGGCGGTGGAGTACTCATTTTTTTCAGCGCTATAGAAATAACCTGCTGAATGCAGACATCATTTAACTCGGTAATAATTTTTGATGTTAGTGTTATTGGTATGTTTTGGTCCAAATAGCCTTGCAGTAACTGCATGATGCTAGCTCGTATTGGTTTTATATCCTTGTACTTTTTGGCTCTTTTAACTGCTTTTATCAATACCGCTGGATTGTTACCTAGCGATACCATCACGTCATGTTTAGAAAGAATACCAACGGCTTTGGTATTTGGTGTACCGTCTTTAGTAAGGCATATATGGCTGATGTTACTTTTCATCATCGCCATTTGCGCTTGTGTAGTAGTTAATTTTTTAGGATAAGTAATAACTGGACTAGTCATGATTGCGGATGCCGCAGAAGTAATGGGATATTCGCCGGTAACAATTTTATCCCGTAGATCTTTATCGGTAATAATGCCAATAGGAAGTTTATCTTCAACGACAAGTATGGCGCCTACATTTTTTTTTGTCATCATTTGAGCAATCTCTTTGGCAGTGGTTGTTGATGAACAGGTAATGATTTTTTTAGAATATTTTACAGGATGAATATCCAATATTTGAGTATCATTTTCCAAAAGATCACCAGCTAAGGTTTCGCCATACAATTTTCCTCTATAGCTTTCAGAATAGGGGTTATTCGTATTGGAAGCAAAACTTTGAATTAAAAACCCCCCAACATTTTTATTTACTAAAGCGTATGGCTTGAAAATAGCTATAGGTATCGCATAAAGAATGGTTTCTTCATAAGCTCGAGCTTCCATTTTGTAATTTTCATTAGCTAGAAGAGGTCTTAATCCGAAGATATCACCTTCATCGCACATATCAATAGTGTCGTTTTTTAGGCCTTTTCTAAGTACAACGGCACCTTTATGTACTACGTAAAAGGAGTCATGAGTTTCTTCATTTTCGGCAAAAATAACACTGTCTTTTTCTTTGTAAATTATAGAAATTTGTTCCGAAAGTACTTCAATGTCATTTTGATTTAAAAAAGTAAAAGGAGGGAAGTTCTTCAGGAAATCAGCAACTCTATGTGAGATAGTATTTTTCATCTGGTGAGGATAATGTTTTTAGAACTAAAATATATTATAAAAAAAACACAGCTACTTTTCGGTAACTGTGTCTTTAGTAATTGTTTTTTCAAATGCTTTTGATGCTAATGTAGAAGAATATAAAGAAACACAAAACGGAGTTATGTACGTCAATACGATTCTTAAAACATTTCTAAACGTAAAATTGCTTTCCCATATCACGTCATAACTGTTAATTGTATTCAAAATAGTTCCCACTACAACAGCAATAATCAATGCGTTTTTTATGTTTTTTGAAAGCATATTATTTCTTTTTAGTCACTCTCATGTTTATTATTTCTACAAATAAAGAGAACGAAATTGCAAAATATAAATATCCTTTTGGAACAGGAGTTACATGACTTCCAAAAATAAGAGCGTTTGCCAAATGTGCACTTTCTGTCAATAACATGAATCCAATTAAAATCAAAAAGGATAATCCTAATATTTGAATAGAAGGGTGTTTATTTACAAAATTCCCAACAGGAACAGCAAACTGCATCATAATTAAAACCGAAATTATCACAGCTGTAATCATGATAACCAAAGCACCTTCAACCCCGTTAGTCATTCCTACTGCGGTCAAAATACTATCAAAAGAGAAAACCAAGTCAATCATTATAATTTGAAGAATAACACTCTGGAAAGATTTTGCTGCTGCTTTACCCAATTCCTTTTCCTCATGGCCTTTTTCGTCTACTTTCTCCCGAATTTCATTGGTGCTTTTGTAAATCAAGAACAATCCACCTAATAATAAAATTATACTTTGTCCTGTAACTCCAGCTTGCAACCAACTCCAATCAATGGTGAACCAAGGTTTCTTCATTTGAGTCAAAAAATTAATCCCAAACAATAACGCTATTCGCATGAACATCGCTAAAAACATACCTAATTTGGTGGCCTTTTTGCGGTCTTCAATAGCTAATTTTCCAGTTGCGATAGAGATAAAAATGATGTTGTCAATCCCTAAAACAATTTCTAAAAAAGTCAATGTTAATAAGGCAATCCACGCATCTGGGTTCAAAAATACTTCCATTTTATATTATTATGGGGTTTAAAATTATGAGTTTATGTAATCTGAAATCTTTATTGTTTAATCTGAAATTTTCGTTACCGTTCCTTTTTGCTTCGAATCGTTGCCTACCATCCCAAATTCAAAGGTATAGGAATTTTTTGAAGTTGTCAAGATTTTCATGTCGATTGCCTTCTCTTCCGCCTTATTTTTCGGGTGTTTTTTCTGCAAAACGTATTCGCAGTCATTTACCCAACGAACCGTTGAAGTATCAGTTTTGCCTTCAAAAGTCTCAATTTCAATACTGTCATTGCGCTCAAATACAGTTGTTTTTTTTACGCCATCAATTTCATATTCAAATTTAAATTTTCCAGTTTTGAAATCTTTACAATTGCGTTCGACATCATAGCAAGATAATAGCGATAGTAGTGGGAGGAGTACGATTATTTTTTTCATTTTTTTGGTTTTATATTTTTATTAGTGCCTAATCCAGCTTTTCGTTGCAACTCCTCGGTCTATCCCTTTTTTTTCTAATGCCACAAAAGGAGCTTCCTTTGGTCGCTCTTTTGTGGCAAGAAAAAATAAGGTTTAGCCCTGTGGGGTTTTCACTTCCATCTGGGGCAAGTAGTATTCATTAAGATTGATATTACTTATTGTCATTGTAATTACCATTGAATTTTGCCTTTATTTCAATCTTCTAAATTCTTCTTCTGTGAAATTTTTAATTGATTTCTCCTGTGCAAATTTATCAGCATTATAGTTAGTCGATTTATTTTTAGGAATTGATAAACTATTCCAATCGTTCTTTTTTAATTGTTTGGCATAAAAAACAATTTGCCCAACATGATATGGATAATGCGCCAGTTGTCTGTTAATGGCTTCGATAACCGTATGACCTTCATTCCTGATATAAATAATCTCAGAAAGTTGTTCTGGTTGTAAACTCTCTAAAGCTTCCAAAAAACAATTCCACCCTTCATTCCAAGTAGCCAATACTTGGTCTTTTGTTGCCAAGTTATTTTCAAATTCACCATCCCGATTTCTCGTTTCTTTCTCTCCATCTGTAGTAAGGAAATCTGTCCAGCGCGACAGCATATTCCCTGAAAGGTGTTTTACGATCACGGCAATGCTGTTGGTGTCTTCGTTGATAGATACAAAAAGCTGTTCTGGTTCCAGTTGCTCCATTGCTTTTTCTCCCAACATTTTATAGTAGAGAAATTGCTTTTTTACGCTTTCAAGGTAGGATGTTGTTGCGTTCATGATTACTCAATTTTTATGTCGTATTTATCCAAAAGCCCTGAGATTCCCTGACTGGAAAATTTTGCTTTTTTCATTGGGTTGAATTCGGGATCTATTTTGTAATTGTAAGCTGTTGTAAAATCAACGCCTGCCAAAAGTGTATCGTTAAAAATGGCATTATCCAGATTACAGTTCCCAAATACTGATTGGGTCAAATTAGTTCCTATAAAAGTAACTTCTTTCATCGAACACGAATTGAATTTGGTCTTTGGCATTTTTTTATTCGCAAAAGAACTATAGTCCAAAATGCAGTCTTGAAATTGCACATTGAACAAAAAATCCTGACACGATTGAAATTGAATTCCCATTAGTTTGCAGTTTTTGAAGAGAACAGTCTTCAGGCTAGTTCCGCCTAGTTGTGTCATCGATAAATTACATTCTATGAATTCACAATCCATAAAACTATTATTCGAAAAATCACTATTCGAAAAATCGCAGTTCTTAAAAACGCAATCTTCAAATTCACGATTGTTAATCTTCTTACCGATATAGGTTACTTTTTCAAATGTTTTTTGAATGTGTATCAGGTCTTCCATGGGAGTTTTTTGGATTTACGTGCATTATGTCTCACACGGAGTATTTGAATAGAACTAACTGTAATTCGATAAGAAATACTATAGTTGTATATATTATAAACTCTAAAGCTACCGTCATTATTGAATTTTTGAACGTCAAGCTTATAAATTTCTGGACTGGTTTTTAGGATTTCAGTGCTTTCAAAAATGGTGTGAATTACTTTATCGGCAATATGAAGTGATTTACTTTCGAAAAAAATAAAAAAGTGAATATCTTCCAGTTGTAATAAAGCATCATTGGACCAGATTATTTTCTTCCCCATTTTTTTGATATCGATTTTGCTTCTTCTTCTGTATGAAAATTTCCTTTTTTAATACTTTCTAATGCATTTTCAATATCGATATTGTATTCAGCAATTGTAGTTTCTGATGTTGAATTGATAGACTGCAATAGATGTTTCATCTTTTCAATAAAAGAAGGGTCTTTTACTTTGTCGATTTCTTGATGAATCCAATTTATTTCCGCTTTAATGTCCATAATTGCAATTTTTGTAAAGATACAAATTAGTCGTTAAATATGCCTTTCATTATTGTTTTTAATCCCACAAACATTAAATACATAGAAGCTAAACAAGCAATAATTCCTATGGCTAAAACCAAATAATGCCAATCGGTGTGTTGGTTCATAAACGCATTATAAATCACGGTTGGGCCAATAAACATTAGAGGTAAGGCTCCAGTTAAATATTTAATTCCCTTTGCTAATAATTCTTTGTTTGCCATTTTTTTTTAAAATTGAAATTGTAGGCCGTAACCGCTTTGATTGGCAATTATATTTAATTCAAAATTTGAATCGTTAGTAGCTGACTTTTTTAAACTTTCATTATAAAGTGCAAGAGCGTCATTTAATTTTTTTGTTCTACCTGATAAAACAGGAATTGAAGTAATTAATGAGGCTATTCCAAGATAAGTAGCACCAGTTGGATATTTTACATCTGTCAATGCTCCAGAAACTAGGTCAGCAATGATTAAGCCACTACCAAATCCAAGTAAAAAGCCTCCTATAGCCCCTTTGGTTCTTGACGATTTGTAAAGGTTCAAAGCTTCGGTATTAGATGCTAATAAAGTTTTGACTTCCTTTGGGGAAATTTGTTTCCCTTCTAGAAGAAAATGATTTTTTTCAATTGTTATTTCTTGTGAAAAAGCTATTGCTGAAAGAAAAATGGTAAATAGAGTAATTATTTTTTTCATTATTTTTTGAAATGAGTTATTTTTTCCAATTGTCAACAGCTTTCCTAACACTGCCATATTTTGCAAGCAATTCAGCTCCTTCTTCATAAGTTACAGGAATTTCTCCCATGATCATTTTTACGCCACGATCAACCAGTTTGCTGTTACTTAACTGCATATCCACCATTTTGTTTCCTTTTACTTTTCCAAGCTGAATCATAGTAGCAGTGGTAATCATGTTCAGAACTAATTTTTGGGCGGTTCCGGCTTTCATTCGAGAGCTTCCAGTTACAAATTCTGGTCCTACAATGACTTCGATAGGGAATTTTGCTGTTTGCGAAAGCGGACTTCCAGCGTTACAGGAAATACTTCCAGTGCTAATGTTGTTATCGTTGCAGGCTTTTAAACCGCCAATAACATAAGGTGTGGTTCCCGATGCGGCGATACCTATCACAACGTCGTTTTCGTTTACATTAAATGCCTGTAAATCTAGCCAAGCTTGAGTTGCATTGTCTTCGGCATTTTCTACAGCTTTGCGAATAGCAGTGTCTCCACCAGCAATGATACCAACAACTAAATCAAAAGGTACACCAAATGTAGGAGGACATTCAGAAGCGTCTAATATTCCTAAACGGCCAGAAGTTCCTGCGCCAATGTAGAATAATCGTCCGCCCAATTTCATTTTGGAAACAATTTCGGTTACTACTGTTTCTATCTGAGGCAAAGCTTTTTCTACTGCAAGAGGTACAGTTTGATCTTCCTGATTAATGTTGGTTATTAATTCTCGAACCGACATTTTTTCGAGATGTTCGTATTTGGAGGATTGCTCGGTGGTTTTGGTAAAAGTCATTGTTATTTGAAGTTCAAACACGCAAAAGAATTACGGTTTATTTGTGTTTACAAACTTAAAAAAATTAATAGTAGCAACCGAGTTATAAATGAATTTTAGGAAACTGAATTTTTATTCCCTGTCAAACTTTATTAATTTGTTTATCTATTATTTGTTTTTGATTATGTGCAACTCGGATAATGAAGAATTTTGAAATTACACGAATTAGCTATAAAACAAAGTTCGTTTGCTTTAGTATGCAAGGTTAAGGCTTGGGCTATTTTTTCTTGTTGCCGAATCACAACTTTTGGGTATAAACGCACTTCAATAAAACGTCCCGAACCATTTTCCAAAACTTCTAGTGTTGCCTCTGCATCATCTTGATAAGAGAGTACATCAATTTCGTTTTGAGAACAAACATACAAATACGACATCATGTGACAAGAAACGACACTGCTTAATAATAAATCTTCTGGATTATATAAACTAGGATCACCTTTGAATGCTTTAGCAGCCGAAATATTTAAAATTTCTTTTCCTTCAATGGTAATTTGATGAGTTTTGAGGTATTGTTTTGAGGTTGAAATCGCTTCTTTACTAACTGAATCCCAATTTAATTTTACTTTGAATAAATGCTTAAATCCCATGTTTTTTATGTTTATGTAAAGTTGTTTTATGCACTATGCTGCGTGAGGGATTAAAGTGGAGCTCTTTTTCTTTTTCAATTGCCTCGGGTTTAAACCCGAGGCAATTGAAAAAGAAAAAAGCGGGAACGGAAAGCCCGACCCGTAGTTTTTACGAAGGGTCACGCCCAAATAAGCTTTATAAACTAATGAAGTAAATCCAAACGGATAATTTATAGTTCGGAAAAATATTTTTTTAAAGAAATAATTTATAAAAAATAAGCCAGCACAATCCCTATTACAATCATTGAAACTTTAACGATATTGAATTTGTGTCCTTCGCTACTTTCAAAAATAATTGTGGATGAAATGTGAAATAAAATACCAATAACCACAGCAGTAATTTGAGGATAATAATTATTCAACAGCGGAAAAAAATCAGAGACTAAAGTTCCCATTGGAGTCATTAGAGCAAAGGTGGTCATAAAGACAAAAATGGCTATTTTATTCAATTTAGAATTGATGAAAAACATAGTCAGAATTATAGCAATCGGAAAATGATGAATTGCAATCCCCAATGCTAAATCATGATGGTGCCCTACTGGAAAACCTTCTAAAAAAGCATGAATACAAAGACTGATGAATAATAACCAAGGTATGTGATACATTTTATCATGTCCGTGAACGTGTCCGTGTTCGGCTCCTTTTGAGAAAAATTCCAATATAATTTGAAATAAAATTCCAATCATAATGAAAAGTCCAATGTTGTGGTCGTGACTTTCATAAACTTCTGGGAGTAAATGCATCACAGTTAACGAAAGTAAAAAGGAACCACTAAAAGCTAACAATAATTTAAGATTAGTTTTGCTTTTTGGTTTCAAGAACAAAGCCAAAATATAACCTATCAATACGGAAAATAAGGGTAAAAGGTAATTCATTTTTTTTAGCCGTTTATTTGTTGAATTGTTTATTCGTTTAATCGGTTAAACAATTTAACTATTTGAAAATCATAATTAATCGTTCGCTTTCGGTTTTATGGAATTTCTTTAATTTATAATCACCAAAAATATCCAAGAGATAAATTCCAGCCTCTTCCATCATTACTTCAAAATCGTTTAGTGTTAAGGCTTTTACTTTTTCTGTAAAATGATAATGTTGTCCTTGATCATGAAAATCTATTACCTTGTAAATATGTCCATCAGTTAAATGACGTTTAATATTAAAATCAATACCATCTACTGTTTTAACTTCTTCAGGAACTAAATTTGCAATTACTTGATTAACATTCATGAAATCAATTACGGCAAAACCATGTTCTGTTAAACTTTCTTTCATGGCTTTTAAGGTGACAAAATTGTCTTCATCATTTTCAAAATAACCAAAACTGGTAAACAAATTGAAAATGGCATCAAATTTATCTTCAAACTTTTCACGCATATCATGAACCTGAAAATGCAAGTTTTTATTTTGGTTTTTATTAGCTTCAGCAATACTATTTTCGGATAAATCGGCACCAATAACATCAAAACCTAATTGGTTCAAATAAATAGCATGTCGACCTTTGCCACAAGCTAAATCCAACACTTTTGCTTTTTCTGGAAGATTGAGATAATGGGTTAGATTATCCATAAACAATTGGGCCTCTCTATAGTTTCTTTCTTTGTAAAGGATATGATAATACGGACTATCGAACCAAGAAGCAAACCAATTCTCTGGGTCGCAGTTGTGGATTTGTGTTTTGTTATTTGTAGAATCGGACATTTATTCTTTTTCAATTAATTTAAGTCCCGCAAATTTAGTGTATTTTTGCAGAAAATTATGTAGTTTATAGCGATAATAAAAGTTGCTATGGTTCTGAGTTACTTAGGTTCTAGGGGACTTAAGTAATATTTGATGTAATTATCAAATATTAGTAACTCAGAATCTTTAAAACTTAGTACCTTATAAAAAAAGATGGAGAATTTTAAGATGATTGCCAAAACCTTTTTTGGTTTTGAAGAAATACTAGCAAAAGAGTTGACAATGCTGGGGGCTCAAGATGTGGAGCAGGGGGTGAGAATGGTGAGTTTTAAAGGGGATAAAGGTTTTATGTATAAAGCAAATTTGTCTTTGCGTACTGCTTTGAAGATTTTAAAACCAATTTATTTTTTTAAAGCAAAAGACGAACAATCTTTATATAAAGGGATTCGTGGGACGAATTGGTCTAAATATATCAATGCTAATCAAACTTTTGTAATTGATACAACGATGCATTCGGAATATTTTAATCACTCTGAGTTTGTGTCTCAAAAGTGTAAAGATGCAATCGTTGATCAGTTTAGAGAAAGAACGGGGCAACGTCCAAGTATTGATAAAGCTTTTCCAGATTTAAGAATTAACATTCATATTGATAAAGACCAAGTTTCGGTATCGTTAGATACTTCTGGGAATTCTTTACATCAACGTGGTTATAGAACTGCTACTAATATTGCTCCTATAAACGAGGTTTTGGCAGCAGGAATTTTGCTGCTTTCAGGTTGGGATGGCCAAAGTGATTTCTTGGATCCTATGTGCGGTTCGGGGACTTTTTTGGCAGAAGCAGCTATGATTGCTTGTAATATCCCTGCAAACATTAATCGTAAAGAGTTTGCTTTCGAAAAATGGAATGATTGGGATAATGATTTGTTTGATTCAATTATGGATTCTTTGATGAAGAAAGTTCGTGAGTTTCATTACACGATAAAAGGATATGATAAAGCACCATCTGCAGTTCAAAAAGCAAAGGATAATGTGAAGAATGCCAATTTGGATGAATATGTAAAAATAGAAGAACAAAACTTTTTTGATACAGAAAAAACTTCAGAAGGGAAATTGCACGTGGTTTTCAATCCGCCTTATGATGAGCGTTTGGATATTCACATGGAAGAATTCTATAAAAATATTGGAGATACGTTGAAGAAAAATTATCCTGGGACTAATGCTTGGTTTATTACAGGAAATTTGGAAGCCTTAAAATTTGTTGGATTAAAACCTTCTAGAAAAATTAAACTGTTCAATGCTAGCATTGAAGCTCGTTTAGTGAAATACGAAATGTATGAGGGTAGTAAGAGAACTAAATTTCAGGTTGCTGAATAAGTTAAAAAAAAACAGAAACTGATTTAATAACAAATAATTTAAGGTTTGATAAAACTAGTTACTAAGATAAAAAACATCAAAATCTTAGAGTCTCAGAACCTTAGCACCTCAAAAAAAATGACAAAATTACAAGTAAGAGCGTTTCTATATAATCTAGGCTGTTTTGCTATATTGTTTATTTCATTTAGATATTTGGTTGAACAATATACTAATTTGTCTGGTATATGGATTTCTATGACAGCATTTATAGCAGGAACACTTTTAGCTCCAAAATTCCAAGCTGCCAAAACTAAAGACGGAGAAAAGTTATTCATGTCTTGGTTATTTGTAAAGGGGCTTAAAGAAATAGGATAAATATTATTTAGATTTTAAAAAAAGAGTACAATTGAATTTTATAGATCAATTGTACTCTTTTTTATGGTTTTTATTTTTTATAGCGTAGCTATTTCTTCTTAGTTGAGGACTTTACAGGTACCACTTTCTTTTTGTAAAGTGGAATAAAATACGAAACGGTATAATTAAATCCTGCTCCAAAATTACCATCATACGTTCTGTTAAATCCAGGAATATAAAGGCTTTCAAAATTGTTTGGTTCAGAACTAGTAACTAATGCCTTCAATTGCAAAGTAAAACCAACATAGATATTGTTAAGGACTTTTACATTGATTCCAGCAGCTACTTCAAGCCAATTTGCTGTCAAACCATTATAAGACTTGTCTGATTCGATGCTTGTTGATTGATCAAAATAAGGATGCGGATTATAGATGGAATAATTGTTTAGACTCTCATTAAAAGTGCTAAAACCATATCGAACTCCTACTGTTATTAGGTTTTCCATATCTAGCCAATTGGTGTAAGCGTTATAATCAAATCCCACTTTTAGATATGCTCCTTTGGTAGTAGTATTCAATAAAGGATCTTCAACAGTAACATCTTCACTTCCTATTTCGCCATAGGCATAATATTTTTTCGTTAATCGATAGTCAGCAACAAACGCTAATCCTTTATAGTTGGAATCATAAAAAGAGCGTACAATTTTAAATACATCAGTACCGATAATCAAACCATAACGGTCTGTTTTTGGTTTTATAGTATCTGTTGTAGTCTCTAGTTTTTTTTCTGGATTTTTTTCTGTTGTTGTACTTCCATTAGAACCCTTAACTATTATTTCCGGAGGGATAGTTGTAGTAGTATTTTTTTCTTGTGCCTGAACAAAAAACAACGACAATAAAAAGAAAAAACTAAAAGAATATTTTAATGATTGTTTCATTTTCGTTTGTTATGTTATCTTTTTCTACTATCACATATTTAATCCACATTTGATCTGCGGGTGTCGCATCAGTTAATGTAAAAGGATTGGTATTGTCCAAATCAAAAAGGGTTTTAAAGCCACAAGCTCTTGAAACGTAAAAATTTTCACGACTATATTTAAACTCTAAATTATCTTCGTTTACGATTAATGGATTTCTATTGCCGTAATTGTTTATGAATTTATATTTCACAAGATCTGCGGCAGTATTCAATGGAAGTAATATACTATCTGCACTTGTTACATATCGTTCATCACCTATAGCAGTTGGACTCAAAACAACCCCTTCGGTCATGCCTTCTCCAATTACTTTTAGATTAGTAACACTTTTCTTTACCGATGCATTACTGTAATCGAAAAACTGAATTAGCATCCTTGGTGTGGTGGGAGTATTGGGATCGCAAATATCATCTGGTTCGCAACTAGAGGAAGCAAAACCAAGAATCATTAAAAAAGCAATTATTTTTTTCATGTAATAGAGGCTTATCGTCTTTCCAAAAGTACAACATTTTCAACGTGATGCGTTTGCGGAAACATATCCACTGGACGCACTCGAGTCACTTTGTATTTTTCGTCCATTAAAGCCAAATCCCTAGCTTGTGTAGCCGAATTACAACTCACATAAACTACTTTTTGAGGTCCAATTTTCATGATTTGTTCTACTACATCTTTGTGCATTCCGTCACGAGGTGGATCGGTGATAATGACATCTGGTTGCCCGTGTTGTGCAATAAAAGCGTCGTTAAAAACTACTTTCATATCTCCAACATAGAATTCACAATTATCAATATTATTGCGTTCCGCATTGGCTTTTGCATCTTTAATAGCATCTGGAACGCTTTCTACACCAATAACTTTTTTTGCTTTTTTAGAGACAAATTGGGCAATGGTTCCAGTTCCTGTGTATAAATCATAAACCACTTCGTTTCCAGTTAAACCTGCAAAATCTCTGGTTATTTTGTATAATTCATAAGCCTGATCCGAGTTGGTTTGGTAAAAAGATTTAGCATTGATACTAAATTTCAAACCTTCCATTTCTTCAAGGATATAATCTCGTCCTTTATATAATTTGATATCGGTGTCATACAAAGTGTCGTTCGCTTTATTATTAACCACATATTGTAATGAAGTAATTTGAGGAAATTTCTCGTATAAGTGATCCAAAATCAATTCACGATTCTTTTTATCGTTTTCAAAAAACTGAATCAAAACCATGATTTCTCCAGTCGAAGCCGTTCTCAGCATCAATGTTCTCAATAAACCTTCATGAGCTCTTGGATTAAAGAAAGTCAAGCCATGTTCGTTTGCAAAAGCGCGAACTTCATTTCGGATGGCATTCGAAGGATCTTCTTGTAGGTGACATTTATTAATGTCTAGAATTTTGTCCCACATTTTTGGAATATGGAAACCAAGTGCATTTCTGTTACCTAAGTCTTCTTCACTTCCAATTTCAGCCTCAGTTAACCAACGGCTGTTCGAAAACGAAAACTCCATTTTATTTCTATAGAAAAACTTTTTTTCTGAACCTAAAATCGGCTCAAATTCAGGAAGTTCGATTTTACCAATGCGTTGTAAATGGTTTTTTACCTCATTTTGTTTAAAAAACAACTGTTGGCCGTAGTTCATATTTTGCCATTTACATCCACCACAAACACCAAAATGTTCGCAAATTGGATCTACACGATGCTCTGAAAATTCATGAAAATGAACGGCTTTTCCTTCGTAATAAGCCTTACGCTTCTTAAAAGTTTGTACGTCAACAACATCTCCAGGAACTACATTTGGGATAAAAACTACTTTACCATCGGGAGCTTTTGCTACCGAAACGCCTTTTGCACCTGCATCAAGGACTTTTATTTGATGAAAGACAACTTTGTCTGTATTTTTCTTTGCCATGGCGCAAAAATAAGCCTTTGAATTTATTTTTAGATTTAAATTCTATTTTTTTTTGAAAAGGGAGTATTTTTTCTTTTGAATGAATTTGAGGGAATAAATAATTTTACTGAATGGATGTGTTTTTATAAGACAGCAATTGTCAAATGTTATTTGCTGTTTCAGTAATATTAAAAATGATATTAAAAACAAAACCTCGTTTAAAAGAAATTAAACGAGGTTGTTTTTGATTGTTTCATTATTTCGATTACATTTTCATAAGTTTATAATATTGTCTTTGGCCTTGTGAGCTTAATTCAACTATATATAATCCTGCTTGTTCATTTAGTTTGAATTGATGAGTTAAAGTATTGATGTTTTCTTTATGGTATATTATTTGCCCACTTACACTAAATACTTTAATGGTTATATCTTTTAAGTCGCCCAAAGCAATATTTACCGTTCCTAGGTTTGGATTAGGAAAAATAGTAACTCGATCAAAAAAAGTGTTAGTTTCTAAGTTGTTTGTATTAAGTGAAGAAAAACAATTTGAAATGTCCTTAATTGAAAGAAGATAATTAGTGTAATTCACTTGCCCTAAATTTATATTTTTATAATAATCATAAATAGAATTGCTAATAGTGGTTACGTTAGTAGTTCCCCACCAATTATTATTTGCGGTTATATTTTTGCTTGAATTATTTTGAATATTATAAGTTGTATTGTTATAGAAATTGGAGTTGTCTATGGTTATTATGTTAGCATTAGCTATTTCTAAGCCTACAGAATTATTCTTAATGGTTGAATTTGTAAATGCGACACTACCTCCAATATTATATCCATTATACCCGGTTATTTTAATTGCGGTACCACTATTATTACCTGTTATTTGTGAACATTCAAATTTTCCATTACCGAATATTAAACCATTTGAAGTGTTGTAATTAAATTCACTTTGTGTAATTTCTACCCTTGCTGCAGGTAGATTTAGTGGACTATTGTTTATTTTGCTGGTTTTTATTATAACCGGTCCGTCTTTTGGGTTTTCAC
This sequence comes from Flavobacterium sp. WC2509, assembly GCF_052683105.1. Lineage (NCBI taxonomy): Bacteria > Pseudomonadati > Bacteroidota > Flavobacteriia > Flavobacteriales > Flavobacteriaceae > Flavobacterium > Flavobacterium sp. WC2509. The sequence goes on from NZ_JBQZFG010000001.1 coordinate 3,603,372, forward strand.
TTCCTTCAATTATTTGTGAATCAGTTAATTCTGAATTTGTAATCGCGATATTTGCACCACAACAACCTATACTTAATGATGTTTTGTCTACTACGCATTTGTTTACTTTTATTCCATAATTATATGAATCCGAAATTATTGTACTGTTTTTAATAGTGCTATTTTTTATCTCAATTGTTTCAGTTCTTGGATATAAACCCTTGATTATTGTTCCCGAAATTGTTGCATTATCAATGACTAAACTAGCCGTACTAGAATAACCTTTAGTTTGAACATAGGTATTTGTCAATACAATATCTGAAAGCTGCAAGATACCTGTGTTTTTAATTAAATCTTGACTGAATTCAGATTCGTTTGCTAGTTGCAATGCATTTTTCGGACCAAAAAACTTCACATGAAATAATTGGCTATTGCTTAAATTAGTGCTTTTAAAAATAAGCATTGCTTTACCTGCAATATTACCATTAAATATTATAGGAAGATCCTTCGTTCCATTAGCAACCAATATACCTTTTATTAAAATTTCATAATCTGAGTTGAAATTAATTTGTACACCAGGTTCGATTGTTAATGATACGCCATTTGGAATTTGAACGTCACCAGTTAAATTGTATGGACTGCCAGATAAACTCCAAGTTGTATTTGTAAAGTATGGTCCGCTGACATTTGTTTGTGAAATTACTTTTGTGTAAGTAAATAAAAAGATTAGTAGTCCGAATAGTAGTGTTTTTTTCATTTATTATATTTTTTTCAAATATAATAATTTAATTATTATCAGATTTTATTTAACAAAAATACTCGTTACTATTTAATAATTTTTTTGATAGATATCTTTTTTTGCTATAAGTTACTGAAAATTATCCTTCCAATCTTTGGTCGTAATGGCCGAAATTTTATTTTCGGAGTTCATCGTCACCCGAAGTTCCTTGTTGGCTTTAGCATAATTAAATAGAGCTTTGAATCTGTAAATATTAGTTTTATCAGTCTTATTAGGAATCATTTCTGTAAATTCAAGATCCTTAAAAGCACCGTATTTTAGGCTGTATTTTGCTCCAATTTCTTTGACTTTTTTTTCAGTAGAGTTGGCAATAACTTTGTCTGTGGCTTCACTTTTATTGAAAGCTTTAAATTTAGATGTATTGCAGGTCATCAAAAGTCTTTTTCCAAGTTCATAAGCCTTGTTTTTTTGTACTTCTTGTTCAGCATTCAATTCAGTAGTAGTAACACTTTTACCAATCAATTTTCCATTCACATTTTTAGTTTTACAGCCAAAAAAGATTAGTATACAGCTTATTATAATATATTTTTTCATATTCAATAAATTAGATGGTTCTATAAAATAACGAAATTTTTAGCTGTAAAGTATCAAAAATGATTCTTATTATTAGAGCCTAATCCCGCTTTCCGCTACAAATCCTCGTTCTAGAAGCAATTCCACTAAGCCCGTAAAGGAGCTTCCGTTGGTTGCTCTTTACGGGCAAGTGTCATTTTAGCTTCTAGAACTCCGGGTTTTTCACTACAATCGGGGGCAGGGAAGTAGAGAGGAGTAAAAGATTTATTAAAAAAGAGAATATTTTTTAGTTGTTTTAAAATGTAATAATTTGATTTTCAGTTATAAGTAAGAATATTAAATTTTAGTTAAATAAATCAATTCCGAAAACAGTTACTTTACTAAAAACTTAAATTTGAGAGAACTAATAAAAAACAATAATTATGAAAAGAAATGCAACCGCAGTCTGGAATGGTTCCTTAAAAGAAGGAGCTGGAAAATTAACAACCCAAAGTAAGACCCTTGATAATACTCAATATTCATTCAAATCCCGATTTGATGAAGGAATAGGAACCAATCCCGAAGAACTTGTTGCGGCAGCGCATGCAGGATGTTTTACCATGCAGCTTACTGCTTTTATTGGTGAAACAAGTGCAGTTATCGAAAGTATAGAAACTAAATGTGATATCAGTTTAGTAGATGGAGCAATTAATAGTTCTCATTTAACTGTCAATGCAAAAATTGAAGGTATCTCAAACGAGACGTTTCAGGAATTAGTTACCAAAGCCGAAAAAAATTGCCCGATTTCAAAATTATTCAATACAGAAATAACTACAACAGCAATTTTGGTTTAAAAACTTTGTTTAACCGCAAAGCTTTGCGTTCATTGCGTAATCCTTGCGCACTTTGCGGTTAAATCTTTTAAGAAACTAAGTTTTCTTCTTTATCAATTCATAGTTTATAATTGAAAAAAAGTAAAAAAAGCAATCGGCAGTAATTTTACCTAAAATAATTCCAACGAAATAATTCCCAGTTATTATTGGCATCCAATACATACTCGATGGCCGAATAAAAAAGAAATCCAAAACGGCAGGATAACCAAACTCGAGAAATAAATTCCGAATTAAGTATAATATTTCCTTTGAAGTATTTTTTTTATGTTGAAGTTTTTGCTTTTTGTAAGAAATATAAATCATCACACCGTAAAAAGCAAAATATTCGGCAAACGTAATAAGATAAGCAGTTGCTAATCCATTAAAAATACGACTGAATTGTGAAGGAATCAATGCCGCACTCGTAGCTGCCAACTCCGAATATTTATATCGATTAAACCATTCTTTAAAATTAGATTTTTGCAACATTTTTTTGAAAAATAAATTTGAATTCAATTTAAAAAGCTTTTATTAGAGTGATATTTAAGTTTTAAATTTTTTAAATGATTCATTTGGATAAACAAAAGATATAAATATTTAAATAAATTAATGTGAATATACTATTTAATATTTTAAAGATATTTATAGAATTTTGTTCTAAATTATTTTGCATGATTAAAGAATTTTTACATGTATTTTCTTTCTAAAATAATTTTTAATCAATAACTTAATCTCGTTATTTGTATCAAGTGATACATTGAAAAAAAATAGACCTTATGAAGTTGTATCAAAAATTGTCCCAAATCAGTTTTCTGAAAAAAAGTTATACTTACAAATTTCTATTTGTTGCTTTCATTGGTATTCATATTCCACTAATTGGGTTGTTATTATTTGTGCTGTATAGTAGTGATTCGGTTTCTACAGTTTCAATTTTATTGTTTGCATTATTAATGACTTTAGCAGCTACTGCAAGTACATTGTTAATTTTAAAAAAACTAATAAAGCCTATTGAAGTTGCATCAAAAGCTTTAAGTGGATATAGAAATAATCGAATTATATCTGATTTACCTACAGATTTTTATGATGAAGCAGGTTTGTTAATGCGTAATATTCAAGAATCAATAGAAGAAAATGAAATTTTTATCAACGAGAAACAAGACTTAATATACATGCTTTCTCACGATCTTAGAACTTTTGGTGGGACTGCCGAAACTCTATCAAAACTTATTCTTGACGAAAATATTTTTGATCCTGTAAAAGATTATGCAGAGTTAATTAATGATTTAATGTGTCAGCAAAATCTGTTTATAGAAAGCATTATAAATCTGTTAAAAGAGCAAGATGAAATTGCAAATAGTAATTTGGAACTCAAAATAATAAAAATAGAGTCTTTGTTTTCGGTTGTAGAAAAACAAGTTTCTCAAAAATTAAATTTGAAAAATATTGAGCTTATTTCATCTATTGAGGTGAAAGAAGTTTTACTAACAATAAGTGGGGATTTATTAGTTCGAGTTTTAGTGAATTTAATCGATAATGCTATTAAATTTTCATTTTCGGGCAGTCAAATTCATGTTAGAATTTATTTAGAAAATGCAAAATTAAATATTATGGTATCGGATAATGGTATTGGATTTGAACAAAAACATAGTGAGATGTTGTTTGAAAAATTTTCAAAAAAGGGTAAACCAGGAACTCTAAATGAGCCATCGACAGGTATTGGTTTGTATTTATGTAAAAAGACTATTGAAAAACATCATGGAAAATTAATTGCTCAAAGTGAGGGTATAAATAAAGGCGCACTATTTTTAATAAGCTTTTAGTTTAAAAATAGTGTTTCTTTAAGAGTCGGTAAAAGGAAATAAACTGAGCTAGATTTACCAAAGTTGATGTACTTGTGGCTTGATGTATTGCTCATAAATAGCATTCATTGCATTGATTTTCTCTGGAGTCAGTTTTGGTAAATCATATAAGGATAGATTAGACAAAACGTGGCTTTCTTTTGAAGCCCCAGGAATGATACAGCTTACTTCATTAAAACTCAAAATCCATTGTAAGGCAATTGGAGCTAAATTAGTAGTTTCTGGGAAAAGAGCTTTCAAAGCATCAACAGCTTTTAGACCCAATTCATAATCAATACCAGAAAATGTTTCGCCTTTATCAAAAGCAGCTCCATCTCGATTGAAGTTTCGGTGATCTTGTGCGTCAAAAGTAGTTTTAGCATCAAATTTACCAGTTAATAATCCGCTGGCTAATGGCACTCTGGCAATAATTCCGATGTCTTTCTTTTGAGCTTCTTGGAAGAATAATTCGCTTGGTCGCTGACGAAAAAGATTAAATATGATTTGAATCGTGGTAACATTAGAATATTCAATAGCTTTTAGGGCTTCTTCAACTTTTTCTACACTTACACCTAAATTTTGAATCTTTCCTTGATCTTTTAAACGATCAAACATTTCGAAAATTTCGGGACGATAAAATACTTGGTTGGGAGGACAATGCAGCTGAATAAGATCTATTGTTTCCAATTTCATTCTTTTCAAACTGTCTTCTATATATTGTTGTAAAACCTTTGGCTGGTAGCCTTCATTTACATGTGGATTGATATGTCTGCCGCATTTTGTTGCAATATAAATACGTTCAGAACGGGAACGAACCACTCTTCCGACAGCAGTTTCGCTTAAACCATTTTCATAAACATCGGCAGTATCAATAAAATTCACTCCATTATCAATAGCAGTATTGATTAACTCGTCAGCAGTTTTGTCATTAAATGGCGAACCCCATTTTCCACCTACTTGCCACGTACCAAGTGCTATTTCCGAAATATTAAAATTGGTCTTTCCTAGTTTACGATAATTCATTTTTTTATTTTTTAAGTTTCTGAGATACTAAGTTTCTAAGATGCTAAGATTTTGAAATACTGTGTTGCTAAGATTTAAACTTAGCCACTTTCTAATCAAATAAATCTGAAGATAAATAACGATCTCCACGGTCACAGATAATTGCTACCACCAGACCTGATTCTAATTGATTGGCAATTTTTACGGCCACAGCAACAGAACCTCCACTACTCATTCCTGCAAAAACACCTTCTTCTTTTGCTAATCTTTTGGTCATTTCGCGTGCTTCTTGTTCGCTAATATCTACGGTTACATCTACTTTTGAAGCATCATAAATTTTAGGTAAATATTCTTGAGGCCACTTTCTAATACCAGGAATTTGAGAGCCTTCACTAGGTTGTGCTCCAATAATTTGGATATTTGGATTTTTTTCTTTCAAATAAATTGAAGTTCCTATAATGGTTCCTGTAGTTCCCATCGCAGATACAAAATGAGTTACCGTTCCGTCAGTATCATTCCAAATTTCGGGTCCTGTGGTTTTGTAGTGTGCTTTCCAATTGTCATCATTTGCAAACTGATTGAGCATTACATAACCGCCTTCGGCTACTTTTTTATCGGCATAATCTCTAGAGCCGATGATTCCTTCACTTGCAGGAGTTTGAATAACTGTAGCGCCATAAGCTAGCATGGTTTGTGTACGCTCGATAGTGGAATCTTCAGGTAATACCAATTCGATTTCTATATTGAATAATTGAGCAATCATAGCCAAAGCAATTCCAGTATTACCACTAGTTGCCTCAATTAATTTATCTCCTTTTTTGATATCTCCTCTTTCAATGGCCGATGCAATCATGTTGTAAGCGGCTCGGTCTTTTACGCTTCCTCCAGGATTGTCTCCTTCAAGTTTTAATAAAAGTTTTACGTTTTTGTTTGTAATTAAACTGGTGGTTTCGACTAACGGAGTGTTCCCAATTAATTCAACTAATTTATAGGTCTTCATTGTTATTTCTTTTCTTTTATTTTAACTTCGGTTGTGGTGGTATTCAAAACAATTGAATCATGAGGAATCGATTTGGTAACCCATGAATTTCCACCAACGATACTATTTTTGCCTATAACTGTATTGCCTCCCAAAATGGTTGCATTGGCATAAATGCATACATTTTTTTCTACTGTTGGATGTCTTTTTGCATTTTTCATGTCTTTACTCACGCTTAATGCTCCCAAAGTTACCCCTTGATATATTTTTACATTCTTTTCGATGACGGTTGTTTCTCCAATTACAATTCCAGTTGCATGATCAATGAAGAATGGCGAATCAATGTTGGCTCCAGCATGAATGTCGGTTCCGGTAATTCGATGGGCGTATTCACTCATTAATCTAGAAAAAAGTAATAAATCAAGTAAATACAACTCATGGCTCAATCTGTAAATGGCAATCGCATAAAATCCTGGATATGCTAAATAAATTTCTTCAATTCCATTTGAAGCGGGGTCATTTTCTAAGATGTAAGAAGCATCTTTATTTAAATTTTCAAGTACTGAAGGTAGTTTTTCTAAAAATTTATCCCAAGCATGTTCGCAGGATTGTTGTGGTTTTTTGCAGGCAATTAAAGCAATTTCTTTAAATTGTTTTTCTAATTCATCAATGCTTTCATTTAATGGAGCATTAGAATCAAATAAAGTATAAAATAATTTTTCGGTAAAGGCTTCAGTTTTAGTCTTTATGCTGTAATTTATAGTGAAATCACTTTTTAAATCACTAATATTTTGAACAATCAGATCTTTGGTCATGATTATGAAATTGTATTGTTATTTATGAAGAGGTAAAAGTAAGGCGTTTTTTAGAAAAAATAACAATGATTGTATAAAGAATTAACTGGAGCAAAAAGGTTTTAAGAGATATAACGTAATCGCTTCTTTTTATGGATTATATCACATCAAAATAGCGGATTTTATTATTGATTTCATAATGAAATAGCCCACTTTGTTTGGATGAACTCCATCCTTAGAATAAATTGATTGTAATCCTTTTTTGTTATCTACCATTGCGGAATAATAATCAATATACAGAATATCATTTGCTTCGCAAAATTGTAGTATCAGGGTATTTAAGGTTTCAATTTTTTCTGCGGGTTTTATTCCTTTTCGCCAAGGATAATCAAAGGCGGGTAGGATGGAACACAATATTGGTTTAATGTTATTTGCTTTGGCTAATTCACACATTGATTTTAAATTCCCAAGAATGTTTTCGAGTGTTGTAGGACCTGTATTTCCTGCTATATCATTGGTTCCTGCCAAAATAATGACTGTTTCTGGTTTTAGTTCAATTACATCAGGTCTAAAACGTATCAGCATTTGTGAGGTAGTTTGACCATTTATACCTCTATTGATATGTTTTTTATTAGCAAAGAATTCGAGGTCATTTGTTTCCCAACCTGCTATTATAGAATCGCCAAAAAAGACTATTCTTTTTTCTTCGAAAGGAAGAGTTGTAATTTGGCTGTTTTTATCTTTGAATCTGTTTAAGTATGCCCAATCAGGGTTTTTGATTTTTTCATCCATAAGGTGCGTCAAAAGAGATTTTATTTTTGATTTGTTGAAAGCCATATTCAAAAATAAAACTAATTTGTTGTTTTGTCTTTAGATTTAGATTTGTTTTTAAATTTTCAATCTGTTTTTAAATTTTCAATCTGTTTTTTTTCCGAAATATTTTTTGTGTGAAGGATAGGAACGGCATCTCCCGATTTAGAAAAACAAGGCTTTTTAGCCGTAGTTTTTGTTAATCGGGAATACAGTGGATAGCCTGACCTTGTTGCTATTCTGATGTTTCGGTTTTACTGAAAATTTTTGCAACAAGGACACACCCAAATAAAAAAACCGACTTGCTTTCACAAATCGGTTGGGTTATTAAGAGGATTTATTTTTATTCGAATAAGCCTTCGATGCTTAAATAGCGTTCTCCAGTGTCGTAGCAAAAAGTAAGTACTTTGGAACCAGCTGGAATCTCTTTTAATTTTTTGGCAACAGCAGCTAATGAAGCTCCTGATGAAACTCCAAGAAGAATACCTTCTTCTTTAGCTGCTCTTTGAGCATATTCATAAGCTTCATCTTTGGTTACCTGAATCGTTCCGTCAAGGATTTCGGTATGTAAATTGTTTGGAATAAAACCGGCTCCAATTCCTTGAATAGGGTGGGGAGAAGGTGCGCCACCACTAATAACCGCTGAAACTTCGGGTTCTACTGCAAAAACTTTGATATTAGGAAAATGTTGTTTTAATATTTCGGCACAACCTGTGATGTGTCCTCCAGTTCCAACACCAGTAATTAAGTAATCTAGGCCATTTGGAAAGGCATTTAAGATTTCCTGAGCTGTAGTGGTTTTGTGAATGTCAATATTTGCTTGATTATCAAACTGTAGAGGAGACCAAGAGTTTGGGATTTCGGCGATTAATTCCTGTGCTTTTTCTAGAGAACCTTTCATTCCTTTTTCACGAGGAGTAAGAACAAATTCGGCTCCATAAATACTCATTAAACGGCGTCTTTCTACAGACATAGAGTCTGGCATCACCAAGATTAATTTATATCCTTTTACAGCTGCTACCATCGCTAGTCCAATACCTGTATTTCCTGAAGTTGCCTCGATTATGGTGCTTCCTTTTTGGATTAATCCTTTTTGTTCAGCATCTTCAATCATAGACAAAGCAATTCTGTCTTTAATACTGGCGCCAGGATTTGTTTTTTCCAGTTTTACCCAAACATTGGCATCTGCACCAAATAGCTTATTGATTTTTACGTGTGGCGTATTGCCAATGGTCTCTAATATATTATTGTGTATCATGATAGTTATAGATTTATTTGAGTAAATATAAGATAGAAAATGCTATTTTCAAAATATATGCAGATTAATTCTATAAGAATTATAGAGATAGTTTTTAAATAAAAACCCCGATTTGAAATATTTCAAATCGGGGTTTTGTGTATGTGTTTTTAAGTGTATTACAAGTGAATCACTTCGCCATAAGCATCAGCAACCGCTTCCATAACTGCTTCACTCATTGTTGGGTGAGGGTGAATCGATTTTAAGATTTCATGTCCAGTAGTTTCTAGTTTACGAGCTACAACTGCTTCTGCAATCATATCCGTAACACCAGCACCAATCATGTGACATCCTAACCATTCGCCATATTTTGCATCAAAAATTACTTTTACAAAACCGTCAGGAGTTCCAGCAGCTTTAGCTTTTCCTGAAGCAGAGAATGGGAATTTACCAATTTTTAATTCGTATCCTTTTTCTTTAGCTTGTTTTTCAGTTAATCCTACAGAAGCGATTTCTGGAGTTGCATACGTACATCCAGGAACGTTTCCGTAATCGATTGGTTCAACATGTAATCCTGCAATTTTCTCAACACAGTTAATTCCTTCAGCAGAAGCTACGTGAGCTAATGCTTGTCCTGGAGTAACATCTCCAATTGCGTAATATCCTGGGATGTTAGTTGCATTGTAAGCGTTAACTAAGATTTTATCTCTATCAACAGCGATTCCAACTTCTTCTAATCCGATGTTTTCAATGTTAGTTTTGATTCCAACTGCAGACAATAAGATGTCAGCTTCAAGAACTTCTTCTCCTTTTGCAGTTTTAACAAATGCTTTTACTCCATTTCCAGTAGTGTCAATGCGCTCTACAGAAGAGTTAGTCATAATTTTGATACCCGCTTTTTTCAAAGAACGCTCAAATTGTTTTGAGATATCTTCATCTTCTACAGGAACTACATTTGGCATAAATTCAACAATAGTCACATCAGTTCCCATTGAGTTGTAAAAATGTGCAAATTCAACTCCAATTGCTCCAGAACCTACAACAATCATAGATTTTGGTTGTGTTGGTAATGTCATTGCCTGACGGTATCCAATCACTTTTACACCGTCTTGTGGTAAGTTTGGTAACTCACGAGAACGAGCTCCAGTAGCAATAATAATATGATCAGCACTATATTCAGTAACTTTTCCGTCTTTATCGGTAACGTCTAATTTTTTACCAGCTTTTAGCTTTCCAAAACCATCAATTACGTCAATTTTATTTTTTTTCATCAAGAATTGAACACCTTTGCTCATTCCTTCAGCAACACTACGGCTACGTTGTACAACAGCCGAAAAATCTTTATCAAATTCATTTACAGTTAATCCGTAATCTGAAGCATGTTTTAAATAATCAAAAACCTGAGCCGATTTTAGTAACGCTTTAGTTGGAATACATCCCCAATTTAAGCATATACCACCAAGGTTTTCTTTTTCAACTACAGCTACTTTAAATCCTAATTGAGAGGCTCTAATTGCTGTAACATATCCTCCAGGTCCACTTCCTAAAACTATAATATCGTATTTCATTTTGTGCTTGTTTTATTTGTTATTTGTACAAAATGCAGTCGGCAAGGCCTCGTGTCATTTTCTGTGTTTTATTTAAATTATTGTAAAAATGAATTTTTGAAAACTCATCGTTATTTTTATGATTAATGTAATAAATTGAGATTGCGAATTTAAGGATTTATTTAATTATGAAAAAATTTAGCAGGAACAAGTTTTTTGGCATTTTGTTATAAAAAAGTGTTCGAATTGGAAGTACTAAATTGTGAATCATACAAGTTTTTATAATATCCTTTCTCTTGGTTTATTAATTCTTGATGTGTTCCTTGTTCTACAATAAGACCTTTGTCCATAACCACAATTTTATCGGCATTGACGATCGTAGCCAAACGGTGGGCTATAACAATCGATGTTCTGCCTTTAGTGATGGTTTCAGTTGCGCGTTGAATTAATTCTTCCGAATAGGTGTCAATTGAAGATGTAGCTTCATCCAAAATAAGGATACTCGGGTTACTCACATAAGCTCTTAGAAACGCAATCAGTTGGCGTTGTCCGGAAGATAACATTACACCTCGCTCTTTTACATCAAAATCATAATTATCAGGCAAACTCATTATGAAGTCGTGCACACCAATTTTTTTAGCAGCATCCAAAACCTGCTCCCTCGTAATTTCAGGATTGTTAAGTGTTATGTTATTATAAATGGTATCAGCAAAAAGAAAAACGTCTTGTAATACCACTGCAATTTGCTTTCGTAACGAACTCAAAGTATAATTCTCAATATTATGATTATCGATAAAAATTGAACCGCTATTAATCTCATAAAAACGATTCAGTAAATTAATGATGGTAGATTTTCCTGCTCCTGTAGAACCAACAATCGCAATAGTTTGACTCGCTTTTACTTCAAGATTAATTCCTTTTATCACTTCTTCGTTTGGAATATAACCAAAATGAATATTTTCAAATCGAATGTCTCCGTCAAATATTGGTGCTTCAATAGTTCCTGTATCCTGTATTTGGTCTTGGGTATCCAAAATGTCAAAAACACGATTCGCAGCAATCATTCCCAGTTGCATCTCATTGAATTTATCTGCAATTTGACGAAGAGGATTAAACAACATTCCGATGAACATCGTGTACGAAAATAAATCTCCAAATGTAGTCGATGAATCTCCATCCAAAATATGAAAACCTCCGTACAGGACAATAAAACCAAGTGTTAATGATGAAATAATATCGGCAATAGGGAAGAAGATTGAGTTGTACAAAATCGTTTTTATCCAAGCTCTGTTGTGTTTGTCATTGATTATTCTGAATTTTTCGGCTTCGATATCTTCGCGATGAAACAGTTGAACAATCTTCATACCTGTAACTCTTTCTTGTACAAACGAGTTCATATTGGCAATTTGAGTTCGTACTTCTTCAAAGGCAACTTGCATCTTTTTTTGAAAAATACGAGTGATAAAAACCAAAATAGGCATTGCAACAATTACGATCCAAGTTAGTTTCCAGTTCATGTAAAACATAAAAAGAAGGACTACCAGCATTTTCATCAGATCACTAATAATCATGAATAATCCCTGACTGAAAATTCGAGCAATAGCTTCAATATCGGATACAGAACGAGTTACCAATTGACCTACTGGAACAAGATCAAAATATTTCATTCTAAAACTCAAAATGTGCTTGAATAATTTTACCCGAATGTCTTTTACAATATCTTGACCGAGCCAATTGGCCCAATACACAAAGAAAAATTGTGCTAAAACCTCAAGCAAAAGGACAACTCCCATTAAGGTGATGTAAATCAATAAACCTGTTTGGTCTTTAGGCTGAATGTAGCTGTCAACAGTTTGTTTTAGTAAATAAGGGCGTAGTGCTGCAAAAACCGAGAGTGAAATAGCAAAAATAATTACACCATTAAAACGCCATTGATAGGGTTTGGTATATTTTAATATTCTTTTAAATAATCGAGTATCAAATGCTTTTGCTTTCATTTTTTATTTAATGCTATAAAAAATCGTATTCTATTTTAGTTAAATATAATCCATGTGCCGGAACCGAAAAACCTGCTTTGTCTCTTCTTTTACTTTTTATAATCATTTCAAAATCGTCTAAAGTGATTTTGTGTAAGCCAATATTTATTAAAGTACCTACGATTGATCGAACCATATTTCTCAGAAAACGATTGGCTGAAATAGTGAAAATTAATTTTTCATTTTTTTGTTCCCAACTAGCTTCAAATATACTACAATCAAAGGTATTTACATCTGTATTGACTTTAGAAAAACATTGAAAATCGGTGTGTTTTAATAATAAGCTTGCCGCTTCATTCATTAACTCTAAATCTAATTTTTGATGAAAGTACCAGCTTTGTTCTTGAAGAAATGCATCTTTAAAAGTATTGATATGATATTCATATGTTCTTTTGGTGGCATCAAAACGAGTGTGAGCGTCATCAGCAACTTGAAAAACATCGTAGATGACAATATCTTTTGGTAAAAAAGAGTTGAGTTTGTGAATTATGTTTTTGGTATCAATCGGATTTTCAAAATCAAAATGAGCATACATTTCTTTGGCGTGAACTCCAGTATCAGTTCTTCCAGCTCCCATTAGGCTAATCTCTGTATTGAGAATAACCGAAAAGGCTTTGTTCATAGTTTCTTGAACAGAGGCTGCATTGGGTTGGATTTGCCAACCATGATAGGGAGTGCCGTTGTAGGCTAGTTTTATAAAATACCTCAAGAGTGATGTTCAATTTTCAGTGTTCGTCATTCAGATTTCAGATATTGAGACTGAGAAAGCGTTCATTGAAAGAATTAATATCGGCAAATTTACAAAGTTTTGAATTGATTTTTCCCTTATTTGTAAAATGAACTGTATTTGTTTGCTTGAGTTTTTTGATTTTGCGATTTTCTACTTTAAAATTCTTATTTGATTAAGTTTAGAAGTTCGGCTGCCATCTTTCGACTTGATTTTTAAATTAATCAATTCAAAAGTATCTACTCTGAACTGAATTGATTTGTCGTTTTTTGAAATAATTTCAACGGGTTTATCATTAATGAAAACTTCTAGATTATTAACTTTAAATTCGCCTAAAAAACTAATTTCAAGAGTTTTACCTTCTAGTTTTTTATTTGACATTTGGTAAGAAATATAAGAACGGGTATCTCTCCAAAATTTAGCATCGTCATAACCCGAATCACTTTTTTCTCCTTTATAAAGATGATCTACTTCAGGTTGTTGTTCTCCACAATTTATTTTATCGACAGTTTTTGCTTCAATAGCCAGAGCATCTATTTCTTGTTGTTTCAATAATGCTTGTTTCTCTTTGTAATTTTCTTTTGTATAGGTTTGAAAATACATTTGATAGCGAGCTTCGTGTATTTCAAAAAATGGTTGTAGTTCTAATGAATCTAACTTAAAACGCATATTGCCTAAATTTTTAAGTTTTGAAACATAACTTTCCTTTTCACCTACCAATGCGTACGCTTTATCCAAAGGAATATATTTTCCTTTAGCAACATGTCCCATTCGGCTAGCATCAGCAAATAACCCATCTAAATTTTCCGTAGAAGTTTTGGCTGCTAAAACAATAGGACCATTTACAAAGGCTACCCAATTAGAACCGTCGGGCAAATTTTCTAAATGTGTTGAAGTCTGGAATTTAACGGTTATTTTATCTCCTGATTTCCATTTTTGTGTGAGACTAACATATTGAGATGGTTTGTTTTCAATTTTTTGAACTTTTCCGTTGATAAAAACTTCAAAGTTTTCGGCCCATTTTGGGTAACGAATATTTAAAACAAATGTTTTAGAATTTTTAAGTTTCAAAATCAACTCTGAATTATTTTCATAAGGAAATTTTGTTTTCTGTTCCAATTCTATTCCTTTTTCTTTCCAGTTTAAAGTGGAAGGAATAAAAAGATTTACAAAAATATCAGCATCCGAATGACTATAAATTAATTCACCATATTTAGAATGATTTTCGATTCCTGTACCCACACAGCACCACATACTGGTCTCCGGCTGCGAATATACACGATAATGATTAGGTCGAATAGGAGTGAAGTATACAAAACCTCCTTTATCAGGATCTTGGCTTGAAAGAATATGATTGTAAAGTGTGCGCTCATAAAAATCAAGATAACTCACATCATTTTTGTCTAAAAATAAAGCTTTACTTAAACGTTCCATATTGTAGGAGTTGCAAGTTTCTGGACCTTCGTTTGATTTTAGCATACCACTAAAATTATCTGTAGGATTGAAATGTTCGGCAACACTATTTCCTCCAAAAGCTACACTTCTTTTTTCGGTAACATTTTTCCAAAAAAACTGTGCTGCATCAGACCATTCTTTATTACCTGATAGTTTTGAAATTTTCTCAAAACCAATAACTTTTGGTATTTGGGTATTGGCATGTAAACCAGTTAGTTTGTCTTCTTTTTTAATCAATGGATTAAGAAAGGCTTTTTGCGAAATTTTTTCAGCAGTTTCAAGATATTTCTTGTCTTTTGTAATAATGTATAAATCGGCAAAGGATTCATTTATGCCACCATGTTCGGTTTTTAAAATTTTTTGAATTTGCTCATTTGAAAGTGGTCGAATCAATTCAATAAACCAATCGCCCAGTTTTATTACAATCTCCTTTGCTTTTTCATTACCGGTATAATTATAAGTATCTATTAAGCCCGCAAAAAGTTTATGAATGTTATAGATAGGTACCCAAGTATTATTTAATCCAAAACCACTACCGTCTATATCTCCCTTATGGATTCGATCCCAAAAAACTTTTCCTTGAGGAATTCCGCCTACATAACCATTTCCATCTTTATCTTGACAACGGGCCAATTCAGAAATCATATAATCTAATCGGGTTTTGATTTCCTTATTTCCTGTAGAGGCATACATCATTGATAAAGCCGATAAATAATGACCGCCTATATGTCCATCAAGACCGATGTTTTCCCAGTTGCCATATCGGTCGGCTTTAGTTGGGAGACCTGCAGCTATTAGATAAGGAGCTAATAGTCTGTCTGGATTAAGATCTAATATGTATTTAAGATCAGCTTCTTGAGCCTTTTTGAAAGGACCATTAGTTAATCTTACCTCTTGCAATTTAAATTCTTGCATTTGAGCTATTGAAGAGAACGTAATTAATAGTGCTATAAATAAGCAATATGATTTTTTATTTTTTGCGACTATTTTTTTAAAATTCGTTTTCATAAAAAAAATGCTTTAAAATATTAAGTGTTAATAATACATTTATAAAACAAATATACATATAAAGAATTCGAAACTACGGATAAAAATAAATTTATAAATGTTGATGTAGTTTTCCGACCGTTATTTGATGTGTTTTTTAAAAATTTACCAAATCTAAAAACGATAATCTTCAATCTTAAATTATAACTTTGTGACTTAGTAAAAAATAGGAGGTATAATTGCTTTGCGATATTCTTCGTTACTCCTCACCATAAAAATAATGAAAAAAATTCTCCTTCTTTCCGATACCCATAGTCATATTGATGATACTATTTTAAAATATGTTGCCTTAGCCGACGAGGTATGGCATGCTGGTGATATTGGCGATTTGTTGGTGACAGATACTATAAAAGCATTAAAACCTCTGCGTTGTGTGTATGGTAATATTGATGATGCCAAAGCACGTTTGGAGTTTCCATTGCATAATCGTTTTTTATGTGAAAGTGTTGATGTTTGGATAACGCATATTGGTGGTTATCCTGGAAAATACAATCCAGCTTTGAAGAATGAAATGGCGACAAATCCACCAAAATTGTTTATTTGCGGGCACTCACATATATTAAAAGTGATTTTTGATAAAAAAAATAATTTGTTGCACATGAATCCTGGGGCAGCTGGGAAAAGTGGTTTTCATCAAGTCAGAACGATGCTTCGTTTTGTTATTGATGGTGATGCTATTAAAGATTTAGAAATTATAGAGATTGATAAGAAAGTTTAAGCTCTATAATTGACAATGGGAACTTTTAGATAAATTGAAGTTCCTTTTTTTGGCTTTGAATTAATAGTAAATTCGCCTTTCATATTGTTTATTCGTGCTCGAATTTGGTTAATTCCAAAACCTTCAATAAATTCAAATTGATTGTTTTTAAAACCAGTTCCATCATCTGTTACTTGAATAATTAAATAACATGTGACTTCTTCAATATTGATAATTGCATTGTTGGCACTACTGTGTTTTATGATATTATTGATTAATTCGGCAATGATAAAATACAGTTTCATCTCAAATTCTTCATTATACCTCTTTTTTATTTTAATCAACGAATTAAAAACAATCTTAATTCTTGAATTTGATGTTTTTTCACATAAGTCTTCCAATGCGTATAAAAGCCCAAATCTAACTAATAAAGAAGGCATTAACTCATGCGATAAATTTCGGATTTGTTTGTGAGCTTCTTCTAGGATTCCTTTCGTTTTGTTGATTTCTTCAGGATGTATTTTATATTGCGCGGTAAAAACATTCAGATGCAGACCGGCTGAGGAAAGTAAGGAGCTTATATTATCATGTAAAAAGGTAGAGATTTTTTTTCGTTCTAATTCTTGACCATCAATAGAGGCATTGATAATGTTTTCCTGAACTTTACTTTGAATATCTTTGAGTTTGTTTTTTTGTTTCAAATGTATGTTCTGAAAAAAATAATAAAAAAGAATAATACTGCAGATTAAAATAAAAAGAACAATAATTACAATTTTTTTATTCTGAGACTGCTGTTCAATTAAGATGCATTGTTTGTTTTTGTAAACTGTTTCTATTTTGTCAATTTCTCTTTTGTAGCGATCAATTTCAAGATTAATACCTACAATATTGGCTTTGCTTAATTTTTCTTTAATGTTTAGATCCTCACTTATTTTATTAAATAAACAAAGATTTTCATACGCTTTCTGAGGTTCGTGAATTTTGTTTAAAAATTTCGAATATTCTAAATAAGTAAAGGACAAATCAGACTTCTCATTTCCGGTATTTCCGAAGTCTATTGCTTTCTGGAAATAAGCATCTGCTTTTTCATTTTCATTTACAAAATTATAATACATACCGTTTAACATGTTTAAAGCAACGATAGTTGATTCGCTGCCAAAAATGGATTGGTATTTATTAATATATTCTAAATAGGGGAGTCCTTCTTGAAAATTTCCAATGTCAAAATAGGCCCAGGTAATATTTAGTTTTGTGAAAAATACTTGTTTTTTATTTAAAACTTTTTGACTTTGTTGTAGTGACTTTTTATAATAATAAATTCCTTTATCATATTGTTTTTTGTCAAAACAATAAATGTTTCCCAAATTGTTGTATAATTGATTTTTCAGACTGTAATTGTTGGTCTTTTTTACATAGTATAATCCCAAATTGTAATATTCTAAAGCCTTTAAAGGCTCAGTCAGTTCATCAAAATTAGAGGCTATTATTAAATAAGAATTGGCAATTAAATCATTGTTTTTGTTTTTGATAGCCTGTTCTAAAGCAACTCTCGATTTTAATAATGATTCGTAATAATCACCATCAATTCTGTTGGTTCTTGCATCATTTAACAAAGTAGTTATTTCTATATTGGAAAGTACTTTGTTTTGAGCAAGTGAAGTTTGACTAAAAAGTATTAGAAGTAAAAAAGAAATTAATAGTCGAAACCTAATTTGAAACATATTTTTTATTGAAGCGATAAATAAAAGAAATTACAATTTTTAAAATGTTGAATTAATATATGACCAAATGATTGTTCATGGCATACTTAACGATACCAATAGTGTTTTTTGCTTTTAGTTTCTTCATGATGTTTTTTCGATGCGTTTCAACTGTATTAGTGCTAATAAATAGTTGTTCGCTTATTTCTTTACCACTATATTCCAGGGCAATCAAAATGATGATTTCTATTTCTCGTTCCGTTAATAATGGATTTACATTTGGCTTGTACGTATTTAGTTTTGGATTGTTTTTGGTAGCATGACTAAATATTTTTTCTCTAATGGTTTCACAAAAATATTCTTCACCATTAGCAACAGCCTGCACTGCTTCAATAATACTATCACCAGCACATTGTTTAGTCAAATAGCCAGTTACTCCCATATCCATGATTTCTTTAATTAACTTTAAATCATCATAGCTTGAAAGGATTATTACTCTGCATGGAAAACCTTTAACGGCAAACTCCTTAACAACTTCAATTCCGTCTTTTTCAGGCATGCTAATGTCTAGAACAAGAACATCAGCCTTATTGTTGACAACATCTTGGTAAACAGTAGTCCCATTGAGTGAAAAGCCAACAACTTGAAAATTTGGAACTGTATCGAGTAAAGTTTGAATTCCGTGAATAATTATTTGGTGATCATCTGCAAGATGAATTTTAACATTCTTTGCCATAGTTTTAATAACTGTATCCAAATTTATAAATAAAGATTATTATTGAAGCTTTTTTTAATATAATTATATTAGAAAAATGTTAAATAAAAAAAACCCGAATTGTTACATTCGGGATTTCTTCGCACATTAATAAATTAAATTTTATAGGTTTATCTCAACCGATCCACAGATTTTACAAGATCTTCATCCTTCTTGATGGCTTTATTAGCTAAAACTAATAAAATGATTGCCAAGATAGGTAGAAACATCCCAATACCTTTCTCAGAAACAGTAACTGCTTCTCCAGATAAATTTAGTGAATGATATACAAACAATCCTAATAAAATCAAATTTAATACGATATTCAATCTGTTGGCTACAAATTGAGTTTGTCTTTTTTTAAATGATATGATGCTATAAACTGTTATTGCTGTACTTAGACCAAGTAGTATAGCGTAAATTTGATTTTGCATAAAAAAATAATCCTTGCCATCACTCAATGTCCAAAGAGGAAATATAAATGGTAAAATACCTAATAATAAAAAGGTAAGAATTAAATAAATGGTTTGAATTCGTTGTATCATGTCTTTGTATTGTTTTACAAAAATATATTTTCTTTTTAATAAATACTATTGTATGATAAATTTTATTTGTATTATTGCAAGACAATACCGTAAGCACTTCATACTGCGGGTTATTAAAATAAGATACTACCTAAAAAATCTTTTGCATTATTTTCCAAATTAATTAAACAAATAGAACATTCATGTTTGATATTTCTGTATTAAAAGAATTGAAGCTTGCTGAGCTTCAAGATATAGCTAAAAAGGCTAAAACAATTAAATTTAACGGTGTAAAAAAAGATACTTTAATTAGTCTTATTTTGGAACATCAAGCTGTTGCTGTTGAATCTACTCAAGAGGGAAAATCAGAAGAAGAGAAACCGAAAAGAGTTCGAATTGTTTCAGAAAAAAAAGTGGCAATCCAAAAAAATGTAGCTCCTGTTTTATTTGAAAATGAAGAAATAAAGGAAAATACAGAAGCAATACCTGCGCCAGAGAAAAAAAGCAAAGTTGCTGAAACTGTAGTTACTCCTATTAAGGAAGATAAAGTTGTTACTAAAGAGGAGGTTAAAGTTGTAAAGTTCAGTAAGTCAGCTTATGAGAAAAAGATGGCTTTGCAAAGAGAAAAAGAAGCTTTGAAAGAAGCTACAACTATTGAAGAAACAATTCCGGATTCTAATCCAGAAGTAGTAGTTGAAAAAACAGAAAATACGATTCCGGAGAAAAAAATAAATCCGAATCAACTAAATAAAAAAGGGCAAAATCCAAATAATAAGATTAACCCAAATCCAAACGGAAATTCCAATCAAAACGGAAATTCTAATCAGAATCCAAATCCTAACGGAAATTCTAATCCAAGTCAAAACCAAAACCAAAATCCTAATTTTAAGAACAAAAAAAGCAATTTTAAAGATGCTGATTTTGAATTCGACGGAATTATAGAAAGTGAAGGCGTTCTTGAGATGATGCCTGATGGATATGGTTTTTTACGTTCTTCAGATTATAATTATCTGGCTTCACCAGATGATATTTATTTATCTACTTCACAAGTTCGATTATTTGGTTTAAAAACTGGAGATACTGTAAAAGGTGTAGTACGACCGCCAAAAGAAGGAGAGAAATTTTTTCCTCTTGTTCGCGTTTTAAAAATTAATGGACATGACCCACAAGTAGTTCGTGATAGAGTTTCTTTTGAGCATTTAACTCCTGTTTTTCCTTCTGAAAAATTTAAATTAGCGGAAAAACAAAGTACTATTTCTACACGAATTATCGATTTGTTTTCTCCAATTGGAAAAGGACAGCGTGGTATGATTGTGGCACAGCCAAAAACGGGTAAAACGATGTTATTAAAGGATATTGCTAATGCAATTGCAGCCAATCATCCTGAAGTATATTTGATTGTTTTATTGATAGATGAACGTCCGGAGGAGGTTACAGATATGCAACGTAGTGTGCGTGGTGAAGTTATAGCTTCTACATTTGATAGAGAGCCACAAGAACATGTTAAGATTGCTAATATTGTTTTGGAAAAAGCAAAACGTTTGGTAGAATGTGGTCATGATGTTGTAATTCTTTTAGATTCTATTACGCGTTTAGCTAGAGCATACAATACAGTACAACCAGCTTCTGGTAAGGTTTTAAGTGGAGGTGTTGATGCCAATGCTTTACAAAAACCGAAGCGTTTCTTTGGAGCAGCCCGGAATGTAGAAAATGGTGGATCTTTGAGTATCATAGCCACTGCTTTGACTGAAACTGGTTCAAAAATGGATGAGGTGATCTTTGAGGAGTTTAAAGGAACTGGAAACATGGAATTGCAATTGGATCGTAAAATTGCTAATAAACGTATATTTCCAGCTATTGATTTAACTTCTTCAAGTACTAGACGTGATGATTTATTATTGGATCCTAAAACATTGCAAAGAATGTGGATTATGAGAAAAATGCTTTCGGATATGAATCCAGTTGAAGCGATGACTTTGATCAATGATCGATTCAAACAAACTAGGACTAACGATGAGTTCTTAATCTCTATGAATGATTAAGAAGAAATAGCAATAACAATTTCAAAAATCAATTTTTTTAATTTGGTTTAATAGAATAAAAAAACTCCAATTTTTATATTGAAAATTGGAGTTTTTTTGTAATTGAATTTTGTAATTGATATTGAAATTTTACTCTTTACGTTCCAACAAAGCCATGTAAAAACCATCAAAACCTGATTCTGAGGCTAATATTTTTCTGTCAGTTATGAAGTTAAATTGTTTTCCAATATCTGTTGTCAGGAAACGAGCGATTTGTTCTTGATTTTCAGAAGGTAAAATAGAGCAGGTTGCATAAACTAATTTACCGCCTGGCTTTACAATTTTAGAGTAGCTTTCTAAAACTTCCGATTGAACTTTTCGAATGTTATCGATGAATTCTGGTTTTAACTTCCATTTTGAATCGGGATTTCTTTTAAGAACTCCTAATCCGCTGCATGGGGCATCAATTAAAACTCTATCAGCTCTTTCGTGAAGTTTTTTGATCACTTTTGTAGAGTCAATGATACGATATTCAATATTGAAAGCACCATCTCTTTTTGCTCTAAGCTTTAATTGTTTTAGCTTACTTTCGTATAAATCCATTGCAATTAATTGTCCTTTGTTTTCCATCAAAGAAGCGATATGCAAAGTTTTTCCTCCAGCACCAGCACAAGTATCAACAACACGCATACCAGGTTTTACATCCAGAAAATGTGCTACTAATTGCGAATTAGCATCTTGAACTTCAAAGAAACCTTGTTTGAAAGCATCAGTTAAGAAAACATTGGCTCTTTCTTTTAAAACTAAAGCGTCTGGTTGATCTTTTAGAAATTCCGTTTCGATGTTTAAATCCATCAAAATAGCTCTAAGATTTTCTTTGGTAGTTTTAAGGGTGTTAACTCTTAAAATTACTTTAGCAGGTTGGTTTTGAGCCGAAATTTCGGTAGCCCAAACTTTTTCTCCTAATTCTTTTACACCTAATTCATCCATCCAGTCCGGAATAGACTCTTTTAGTGCTCTTGTTTTTGAAAGTTCGTCAAAACGTCCTTTTATTTTTCTTTCAGGAGTTCCTTCTAATTGTCTCCAATCTGGAATTGGATAACCTCTTAACACTGCCCAAACAGAGAACATTCTCCAAAGATTATCTCTATCATAAGGTTCTTTTACCTCTGCAATTTCTCCGTATAATCTTTTCCAACGTACGATTTCGTAGATGGTTTCTGCAACAAATTTTCTATCGGAACTTCCCCAGCGTTTGTCTTTTTTTAGGGATCTTGCTACTACTTTATCAGCATATTCTCCTTCGTTAAATATAGCATTCAGGGCGTCGATAGTTGTATAAACTAAATTTCTGTGTAATCTCATTTTGAATAATTGAAATGCAAAGGTACTATTTATTGGTCAAAAACTATGTTTTATATTGTAATCAAAAAAAAAACACTGTTTAGAAACAGTGTTTTTAGTATTTATTTAGTTTTTAACGAAAACTCTCGTTAGTTCAATTTTCTCTGGCGGATGAAGTACCATTGGGAATTTTTCTATTTTTACAGAACTACTGTCCAGACCAAAAGCACTTTCTTCCGACAAACTTAGTTTCTTGATAAAGAAATAAGAGTTCATTATCAGTTTTTCATGCCACAATAAATCACTGTCATTGGATAGGAATTTCTCAGATAATACGAATTTGAAATCTCCAATAATGTTGTTTTTGTTTAGAGATTCATATCTACTGGTAATATCTACTTCACCATTCTTAACCATGTCTTTGATTACTTCTCTAAACATTAAGTTTATTTTGGTAGGTTCTCTAAATCCTAGATTGAAATCTACTCTATATAAATCATCTTTAAGAATTTCTCTTACTTTGTATTCTGTTTTATAAGGCTCTGATAAAATATTTACGTGAACAAACCAATATATATCCGCTCTTTTAGGTCTTTTTTGCAAGATAGAATACATTACTTTTTCTTCTATTTCATCACTGCGATTGGCATTAGTCATGTAAACCAAGTGAGTTGCGTATTTTGGGATTGATAAATCTGCACTTAGTTCGCTTAGTACTTTTTTATAATCATCAAATTTTACAAATTTTGTATAGCTTTTGTTAATTTGTTTGGCTCTATACCAAATGGTCATTACACCAATTAGCATCATTGCTATAAAGAGAGTTACGTAACCACCCTCTGCAAATTTTGTGATATTTGCAGCAAGGAAACTTAATTCAATGCTAAGGTAAATAGTGATTAATGGAACAAAAAAGTACCATTTTACTCGTTTCATTATTAAATAGAAGTTCAATAATATGGTAGTCATTATCATGCATAAAATAATGGCTAAACCATAAGCATGTTCCATGTTGCTGGATTCTTCAAAATGTAATACAATTCCGATACATCCAATAAGAAGCAACCAGTTTATTGAAGGAATATATAACTGACCTTTTAATTCTGTAGGATATTTGATTTTAACTTTTGGCCAAAAACTCAATCGCATTGCTTCATTTATTAAAGTAAACGAGCCTGAGATAAGGGCTTGTGACGCAATTACAGCAGCAACAGTTGCTATAACGATTCCAAAAGGCTTAAACCACAATGGCATTATTAAATAAAAAGGATTGGCAAAATCACCACCAAGTGCTTGTAAAGTTGTTCCTTCGTGGTGTATTAAATAAGCAGCCTGTCCAAAATAATTTAAAACCAATGCTGATTTTACAAAAATCCAACTTATTCTAATGTTTTTTCTTCCACAATGCCCCATATCAGAATATAGTGCCTCAGCTCCTGTGGTACATAAGAAAACAAATCCTAATACAAAGAAACCTTCTGGGTGAATGGATAATAAATGGTAAGCATAATATGGATTTATTGCTTTGAAAACCTCTGGATGTAATGAGATTTGACTGATACCCAATATTGCAAGCATTAGAAACCAGATTAGCATCATTGGAGCGAAAAACTTTCCAACTAACTTGGTTCCAAATTGTTGAATGGTAAATAATACAACTAGAATTCCAATAACGATAGGTACAGTATTAATCTGCGGGAAATAACTTCTCATACCTTCGACAGCCGAAGATACCGAGATGGGAGGGGTAATGATTCCGTCTGCAAGTAAGGCACTACCACCTATAATAGCGGGGACAATGAGCCATTTAATTTTAGTTTTTTTAACCAGGGCATATAAGGCAAAAATCCCACCTTCTCCATGATTATCTGCACTTAGTGTTATGAGTACGTACTTGATTGTTGTTTGTAGTGTTAGTGTCCAAAATACACAGGATACACCTCCCAAAACGACATCAGCATTAATTACATATTCGCCAAGTATGGCTTTCATTACATATAATGGAGAAGTACCAATATCTCCATAAATAATTCCTAAAGAAATTAATAAACCACCTAAAGTTAATTTACTATGGAGGTCTTTGTGCGTTGCGCTCATCTAATATTTTTATAAAAACTGGTCAAATTTACTATTTTTCAATAAAAAAAAGGGACTTATTTATTAAAATAATAAAAGAGGCCTAATATGTTAATATTAAGCCTCTTTTATAGTTTTTATATTTATTTTAAATTCTTCGGTTGTTGCTTCTTACTGCATATTCATTATTTGAGTGTGATTCAGCTCTCTGAGTGTTATTCTCTCTAGAGGAATTATTTCTTTGAGATTGTGTTCTTTGAGAATTATTTTCTCTTGAAATTTCGTTTCTATTTTGAGAATAGTCTCTTTGAGGTTGTGCTCTTTGAACATTGTTTTCTCTTGAAGGGCTAGTCGTATTTTGTGAATAATCTTTTTGAGTATAATTTTCTCTAGAAGAATTCCCTCTATTTTGGTTGTAATCTCTTTGAGGTTCATTTTTTTGTACGGTTACTACTCGTGGAGAACTAGTTCTGTTTTGAGTATAATCCTTTTGATATTCAATCGTTGGCTTGTTTGCTACTCTAGAAGAATTTGTTCTGTTTTGAGAATACTCTCTTTGAGAATTGTTATAATTAGTGCTGTTTCTTGAATAAGTAACTTCATTTCTATTACCATTTGTATTGTTGTATCTTCTTTGATCCAATTCATATCTGTTTGAATAGCTACTATTTCTTTTTGAGAAAGCATATTCAGGGTGTCTTCTTTCGTAGCTATTGCAACTATATGATGTGTAAATTGCAGGAGCACGGTAGCATCTTCTATAATTTACATAATTGTAAGTATTACGGTAATTTACACATCCATAAACATTTTGTCTGTATCTGTAAACTGGATATGGGTTCCATGCAACATAGAAATTTGGATAAATATTCCATGACCAAGTTGAATAATAGGGACGGTAATAACTAGTCCAAAAAGAAGCATAAATTTGTGGAGTTAAGCAATATTGTGGTTCGTAAATATAATTTTGCCCATAAATAAATGCGTTCCCAACAATTTGAATGGATATTTTATTGCTTCTGTCTTTTTCAATTTCTATTGTTGCTACATCTTGGTATAAATCACGACCAAGTATCGATTGAATTACAACTACGTGTGTATTACTTTCTACAGATTCTATTACTCTTAAATAGTCTACTTGATTATCATTATTTAAGTCTAAATTTGAAATTTGAAGCTTAGGATCATTTAAGCGTCTTTCAAAATCATTTAAGTTTTGAGATTCACCAAAAATAGATGATACTGCAGTCAAATCAAGATTATCGCTTATATCTGAGTTCGTAGCGCTTATTGTAGTTCTATTTTGTGCGTTCGTTTGAAAGGCAAAAAAAATAGCGGTAATTGCGGCTAATTGTAATTTGGTTTTCATGGCTTTTTAAATTAAATTGTTGTATTGTCATCTATACAACAACTGTGCCAGAAATATGTATTATTGGTAATGGTTTTTAAATAAAATTATATATTTGATTTTAAATATCAGTTTTTGATGAATAAAATATTTTTATTTTCCTGTTTTTTAATAGGTTGGATTTTGCATAAGCGAAATATTGAAATAAAAAAAATCCCGTTTTATAAAAATTTTTATAAAACGGGATTTTTTGAATTAATAACCAATTATTTATTGGAACCTTTATCTTTATATTGTTGCAATAGTTTTCTGTTGAAATCTTCTTCTGCTTTTTTTAATTTTAATATTTTAATCGAAGGAAGAACTTCTTTGATGTTAGCTATGAATCTTTTTCTTAAATTGAATAAATCTTCTTCATTATCTTGAATTTGTCCCAAAAGAGCACTAGCTTCTTTCTCAGATAATTTGTCAAGATTATCACCTTGCATTCTTTTAAAATAGCCTTTCATTTTTTGATGCCTTAATTCAAATTGCTTATCATCATAAGTGTTGTATAAAGGCCAAAATTTTTCTGCTTCGCTAGAAGTAAGATCAAGTTCAGTTGTAAAAAAGGCAACTTTCATAGCTCTAATTTGTTCTTTTTTATCTTTAGAGCTATCGTTTTGAGCATAAAAATTAAAAGATAAAAAAAGAAAAAGTATGGGGAATAGTTTTTTAAAGTTCATATTTTTTATGTTTTTGAGTGTATTGTTTTTGTGGTATTTTGAGTTTAATTTTCAATTACAAGATTTTCGATATTTGGGTTTGAAGCTAACATGTCTTCTAATGTTTGAGTTTCAACTTCTTTTGTGTCTAGAATAATGATATTACTTTCAGGATCAATTTCATTTATTATTTCATCTTGATTCAGATGAGTTTCTTCTGTTAAATAATTTTCAAGAGTAGCCGAGTCGAGTTCTTTACTTTTTGAGTAGGATTGGTATGCAATCGGAATCATTAGCGCAAGTGTTAAGACTGCAGCAATAGCTAAAAGGACTGTTTTTCTTTTTCTAAAAATAGATACAACTTTAGTTTCTTTAGCAATTGGTTCTTTTGATAATTTTTCTATAAAAGTTGCTTCGAAATTTTCAAAGTAGTTATCAGGAGTTTTAAAGCCTAATTCTATTTTTGGCGTGTTGTCTAATTTAAATGGTGTCATGATGTAATTTTTTTTAATGAAATAGATAAATGATAATCGTTTTGTTATCAAATATTTGTTATTGTTATTTCATAATATGTATTGGACTTAATTGTGTTTAAAAGGTTTAATTGGTTGTTACAAAAGCTTCTATTTTTTTTACGGCATGATGATAGGATGCTTTCAAAGCTCCTACAGATGTGCCAACTATCTCTGATATTTCTTCGTATTTTAAATCTTCAAAATATTTCATTTTAAATACTAACTGTTGTTTTTCGGGTAATTGAGCAATAGCTTTTTGTAATTTGATTTGAATTTCGTCTCCATCAAAATAAATATCGGCTTTCAAATTGTCAATTGCTTTGCTTTGTAATTCAGCCGATGAAATGCCACTTTTTTTTGCTTTTTGATTTAAAAAAGTCAATGCTTCATTGGTTGCAATGCGATACATCCAAGTAAATAATTTGCTTTCCCCTTTAAAGTTTTTTAAATTTTGAAATACTTTTACAAAAGTGTTCTGTAAAACATCATTAGCATCGTCATGATTCAAAACGATGTTTCGAACATGAACATATAATGGTTTTTGATAATCTTGCATGAGTCGCTGAAACGCTTGATTTTGCGTTTGAGGATTCAATAGACTAAAAATAAATTCCTTTTCGTCCTGCAATTTGCTTTACTTTTAAACTTTGACGGTGATAATTATAAAAGGTTTAATCTGAATTTAATTTATTTAAAAATCAAATTCATTTTCATGTTTAACAGGGGCAGGATGGGGCGCAAGACTATCTTTTACAATTTTCTTGTATACTTTAGGGACAGGAACCACTTTAGGTGTAATCGGAAAGTATATTTCTGTTAGCCATTTTGAAGGGCTTAGGTTTTCGTTTTTTCCTTTTGTAAAAATTTCTAGATAAGAAAAAGTAGAGCCAGTTTGAATATTCTTAGCGGTTTTATATGCGGCAGTTTCAGCTAAAGCTTTGTTTTTATAAGTGTAATTACCAGTTAAACTTGTTTTTAATGCATTAAAAGCAACTAATTTCCCAGCTAATATATCACTTCCTTCACTAGTGAAAATTTGCTCTTTTATAGGAATACAAAATGAAACTTTTGTCAAATCTTTGATAGAATCATAAGTATGGTAAATTATAAATGGTCTCCCATTTTCAACTATGTTATTTTGTTTGCAAAAAGCAATAATTTTTGGAAAAACTGCATTTGCATTTCTTGTAATATCTGATATTTTACTGGTGAATGATTGTCTTAAGTAATACGTTTCTAGTTTTTGTACAATTCCATTTATTTTTACAGCATAAGAATTGTTTTCAAAATCAAGTGTTTTGCCAAGATTTATTAAAGATTTATCATAGACCTTAGTCAAAGTGTTTTTTGCACCGACATTAAAAAAAGAACTTACTTTCAACATAAAATCCATTTTCCCAACAGATTTCCATGTTACTTTTGTTCCACCTATAGTATCTTTAAAACTCCAATAAACATCAGAAGAAGTTTCGTTAAATCTCATTTTCTGAACAATACTATCGTTTCCTTTAGTATATGAAGTTTGAATAGTACCAACATCATTACTTCCTTCCCAAGTAAATGAGCTTCCATTTCCTATAGTTGATGGCGAAAATGATGATTTCATTGATGCATCTGAGGAACTCCATGAACTGAATTTTGGCCAGTTTTTTAAATCATTAACATAGTTAAAAACCGTAGCCTTTGGAGAATTGATTACTTTACTGCTTTCTACTGTGAAATTTCCCTTTTGTGTTGCAATATATATCGTAAGTGCTACAAAGCTTAATAGTAATAAAAGAAGAAGATATTTAATGATTCTCATAATTGGGTCGATGATTTTTTCTGTTGTAAAGTTAAAAATTTAATTAAGTATTACTACAACATCAATTCATAAAATCTCAGAATTCTGTTCGCATGTATAAATAGTAGTTTTGTTATTAATTTAACGCAAAAGTTTGTTGTTTATGTTAGCAATAAGAACGAATAGCATTTTTTGAAAACATGAACTTGTCGATTATCAAATCTTTGTTTTTTTAAAGATAAAAAAAGAAAAAGATATTGTTGTTATTGAGTCTAAAGAAAGTTTTTTCAGTTTTTACCTGTATTTACCACAATAATCTAACCTTATTTTAAAACTAAAATTGGACATATATATTGTGATTTATTTAGAAAATTAATTTTTCAGAGATGAGGAATGTTTAAATTGGTAATTATTATTTGATGAATTTTTATTATTTGTTTAAAGAATGAATATATTTGTTGCGTATTTATTTGTTTAACATCTAAAATTATAAAAAATGAAATTAGTTAAAATAGTAGGTCTTTTTATGACTTTTGCAATTTCAGCAGTTTGTAATGCGCAAAATGATAAAAAAGTTATAGCAAAAAAGAATGAGAATGTGTCTTTTTCCTTTTTTGTTGAACAGTTTTCGGATATAAAAGTTTTGAGATACCAAATTACAGGTTGGGAAAATCTTAGCTTAAAAGAGCAAGAGTTGGTTTATTATCTAACGCAGGCGGGGACTTCAGGACGTGATATAATGTGGGATCAAAATTATAGATACAATTTAAAAATCCGAAAAGCATTAGAGAATATTTATCAAAATTATAAAGGGGATAAAAATAATGCCGATTGGAAGAATTTTGAAATTTATTTAAAAAGAGTTTGGTTCTCAAATGGTATTCATCATCATTATTCTTCGGATAAAATTAAGCCAGATTTTTCGATAGCTTATTTTAATACTTTGCTAAAAACTACTAAAACTAATTTATCTACTGAGATCGTTGCTATTTTATTTAATGATGTAGATTCAAAAAAAGTAAATCTTGATACTGCAAAAGGTTTGCTTGAAGGTTCTGCTATTAATTTTTATGATAAAGGAATCACTCAAAAAGAGGTTGAAGCTTTTTATGCCAATAAAAAGAGTCCTGATCCTAAGAAGCCATATTCTTTTGGTTTGAATTCAAAATTGGTTCGCAATGCTAATGGACAATTAGAAGAGAAAGTTTGGAAAAGCGGTGGTATGTACGGAGCTGCAATTGATAAAATTATTTTCTGGTTGGAAAAAGCTCAAAAAGTTGCTGAAAATAAAAAGCAAGGTGATGCAATTGGACTTTTGATTCAATATTATAAAACAGGAGATCTTAAAACTTGGGATGATTATAATATTGCTTGGTTGCAAGCTACAGAAGGAAATATTGATTATATCAACAGTTTTATTGAGGTGTATAATGATCCATTAGGATACAGAGGTTCTTATGAAGGTGTAGTTCAGATTAAGGATTTTGATATGTCTAAAAAAATGGAAGTGGTTTCTAAAAATGCACAATGGTTTGAAGATAATTCTCCATTGGCACCAGAACATAAAAAGAAAAACGTAGTTGGTGTTTCTTATAAAACTGTTGTTGTTGCTGGAGAATCTGGGGATTCGTCACCAAGTACGCCAATTGGGGTAAATTTACCAAATGCAGACTGGATTCGTGCTGAGCATGGTTCTAAATCGGTTTCACTAGGGAATATTATTGATTCTTACTCAAAAGCTAGCGGAAAAGGTAGATTGCAAGAATTTGCAAATGATCCAGAAGAAATTAGATTGGCTGAGAAATATGGTGAACTAGGGAGTAAATTACATACTTCTTTGCATGAAGTTGTAGGACATGCATCAGGACAAATAAATCCAGGCGTTGGAACTCCAAAAGAAACTTTAAAAAATTATGCTTCAACACTAGAAGAAGGTAGAGCTGATTTAGTAGGATTGTATTATTTATACAACCCAAAAATTCAGGAAATTGGATTGGTAGATAATTGGAAAGAATTAGGAATGCAATGTTATGATAGTTATATCCGAAATGGATTAATGACGCAATTAGTGCGTTTACAATTAGGTACAAATATAGAGGAAGCTCACATGAGAAACCGTCAGTGGGTGAGTGCTTGGGTTTATGAAAAAGGTAAAAAAGATAATGTTATCGAAAAGATTACTCGTAATGGGAAAACATATTTTAATATTACCGATTATGAGAAACTACATGATTTATTTGGACAATTATTGAAAGAAGTGCAGCGAATTAAATCAGAAGGTGATTTTGAAGCTGGTAAAGCATTGGTAGAAAACTATGGTGTAAAAGTGGATCAAAAACTGCATGCCGAAATTTTAGAACGTAACAAACAGTTTCCAGACGCTCCATATAGCGGTTTTGTAAATCCAGTTTTGGTTCCTAAATTGAACGCCAAAGGTGAAATAATCGGAATAGAAGTGAAACAACCAAAAACTTTTGCTGAGCAAATGTTGCAATATTCTAAAAACTATAGTTTTCTGCCTTTAGAAAATTAACTAATTTTAAAGAATATGAAAACGCCCACACAGTAATGTTGGGCGTTTTTTTTGTGAAAGCATGAAAATTCAATTTAAAAAATCTTAGAAACTTAGTTACTCAGAGTCTTAGAATCTTTTTCGAATTAATGCTTAAAATATATTTTGATAACGAATAGAAGTCCGATAAATACCAAAAAAGCAATTAAAATTTTATAGTTTCCTTTGTAGAAAATTTGGTGTAGGTTAGCATCTTTTCGATAAGCAAAGATCATTGCGATAACAAAAGCTATAAAAAAACAGAGTGCAAATACTAATTGACCTTGGCTGAACATGTTTGAATATTTTTTTTGGCAAATTTAGGTAATAGTTTAGAAATAGTTGTTAATTTTCCGTTTCAAATCAATAATTATAAAGGATGCAAAAACAAATCAACGCTGTGAAGGAATTTCATACAGCATTTAGAATAGGACATAGCGAAACTCCAATCGCAGATTTGGGAGATAGTAAAAAAGAACTTCGTTATAATTTAATGAAAGAGGAAAATGAAGAATATCTTGAGGCAGTCAAAAATAATGACTTGGTAGAAATTGCCGATGCTTTGGGAGATATGATGTATATTTTATGTGGTACAATTATAGAACATGGATTACAGCATAAAATTGAAGAAGTTTTTGATGAAATTCAACGTTCTAATATGAGTAAATTAGATGACGATGGAAATCCAATTTATAGAGAAGATGGAAAAGTGATGAAAGGACCAAATTATTTTAAACCAGATTTTTCTAAAATACTTTTATAGAATTGTAATTGTAAAAAAAATCCCAATTGTTTTAGGCAATTGGGATTTTTTGTAAATGTAAATTATGATTATACTTTAACAGTCCAACCAAATGTATCTTCGGTTAGCTTGTTTTGAAGATTTGTTAGTTTTTCTTTTAATAAGGAAGCAAAAGAATTTTCGGTTTTAGGTAATTCATAATAAACCTCTTTGTATGAATATCCAGCAATAGGATTTACTACTGCAGCAGTACCAGCTCCAAAAATTTCTTTTAAAGTTCCATTTTTAGAAGCTTCTACCAATTCAGAAACCAATACAGGACGAACCTCTACTTTGATTCCTTCTTTTTCAGCCATTTCGATAAGACTTTTTCTAGTAATACCATCTAGAATTCTTTCGCTCACAGGTGCAGTCAATAAAGTGTCATTTATTCTAAAGAATACATTCATTGTACCTGCTTCTTCAAGTTTGGTATGTGTTGCATCGTCAGTCCAAATTACTTGTTGGAATCCTTCTTTGTTAGCTAAATTAGTAGGATAGAATTGCGCAGCATAGTTACCAGCAGCTTTTGCAGCACCAATACCACCATTTGCAGCTCTACTAAAATGTTCTGCGATTAATACTTTTACTTCTCCAGAATAATATGCTTTGGCAGGAGATAATAATATCATGAATTTATATTCGTCAGATGGATTAGCAACAACTCCAGCTCCAGTAGCAATCATGAAAGGTCTTATGTACATAGTACTTCCGTTTCCATTTTTTACCCAAGCTTCGTCTAATTTTAATAATTGTTTCAATCCTTCGATGAAAACAAATTCAGGTACTTCTGGCATAGCCATTCTTACCGCAGAAGAATTAAAGCGTTTGTAGTTTTCATCTGGTCTAAAAAGCCAGATATCATGATTGTCATCTTTGTAAGCTTTCATTCCTTCAAAAATAGCCTGACCATAATGAAACACTTTTGCAGATGGATCAAGCAAAAGAGGAGCATAAGGCTTAATGACTGGCTGTTGCCATTCTCCATTGATAAAATCACATTCTAATAAATGATCTGTAAATACAGCTCCAAAGCTTAAATGATCAAAATCAACATCATTTATTTTTGTAGTAGTAGCTTTTATTGTTTCTATTTTGTTGGTTTGAGTGGTACTCATAAATTAATACTTATGTTGTTTTTTGAAATATGAAATTGTTGAATTAATAAAAAGCTCCAGTAAATGCAATTTTCTGTTACCTAAATATTATGATTGCAAATTTAAATAAAAATCAAATAAAAAGTTGTCAAAAAAGCATTAATTATGGTGTTTATATGTCATTTATTTATTGTGTAATTTTATTTAGGAAATGGCATCAAATACTATGGATTTTATAAAAAATATGGTTTTTAAATAGTGATAAGAAATTCTTTTATTTAATTTTGGAAGCATTATAATGCATTGAGATACACTATTACTACAAAAAAAATATTTTGGAAAGAGAAATTATACGCACATCCGATGGTTCCACAACAATTCATATTAAAGAATGGGATGAATGTTACCATTCTAAACATGGAGCGATACAAGAAGCTAAACATGTGTTTATTAAAAACGGATTGGCTTTATTTCCTAATCAAAAAGTTTCTATCCTGGAAATTGGTTTTGGTACTGGTTTAAATGCTTTTATAACATATTTGGAAGCAAAAGAATTAGGGCAGGCGATTGATTATGTTGGAGTGGAAGCATTTCCAATTTCAGCAGAAGAATTGCAATCTATGAATTACCCAGAAGAATTAAATGCTTTGGATTCGAAAGTGATTTTTGATAAAATGCACGACTGTAATTGGGAAGAAAAAAATAAGTTAACTGAAAATTTTTCGCTAACAAAAAGAAAACAATTTTTTGAACAAATTGATGATATTGAAAAGTTTGATTTAATTTATTTTGATGCTTTCGGATATAGAGTTCAGCCTGAATTATGGACGGTTTCGGTGTTTGAAAGAATGTTTAAATCTCTTAAAAATAACTCTGTATTAGTTACTTATGCCGCAAGAGGAGTTATTAAACGAAATATGTTGGAAGTAGGATTTACTGTTGAGAAATTGGCTGGACCTCCTGGGAAAAGAGAAATGTTTAGAGCTAGAAAATAATTTTTAATGAATCCTTTTGGGGATTGAGACTGTTTACGAAAACGTTATAATTTTAAAAAATCTGTGTTAAAAAAAAGATTTGTATTTGAAAAAAAATGTACATTTACTTCCAGTTAAAATCAAGATATAACCCCGAAAATCATAATTTATTATGTCTAAAATAATGTTTGATTACACAAAGTCTGTGTTGGAAAGAGTGAGTTTTGACCCAGCACTTTTTTGTAAGGAATTAGAAAAAGCAATAAAAACGTTGTTACCTTTCGAATTGGATCAATTAAGAGAATGGCTTTTAAACTTCACAATTGAGAAGCCTGAATTGAAACAATGTTTGATTATTGTAAATGGATAATATAAAGAGGAATCATTAATTTGGTTCCTCTTTTTTTATGAATTCATTTTATTTCTTATTGGTTATAAACGGTATTTAAAATTATGTGTTTTTTAGCGCATCGCCCTTTTTACCCATAAATTTAAAAAATCTGAATCTATGATAATTTTCAAAGTTAAACTTTTGCAGATTTATAGATTTCTAAATAAAACCTATGGATTTGTAATTTATAATGTTTTAACTTTAAGAAATAAATATCTTACAATAAAATCATAAAACGAGTAATTTGTCGACTTATTTTGTTTTTTATGGATTATTACTGCGCGAGTAAATGAATTATTTTAATACTTTTGCAACTGTTTACTAATTCAAATTTTTAATTCTTTTTTGTTATGTCACGAGTTATTTATGATTATACAAAATCGATTCTCGTAAGAGTGAGCTTTGATCCTATACTTTTTGAAAAGGAATTAAAAAAAGCAATAAACGACTTAATGCCTGATGAAATTGAACAATTGTATGACTGGTTGATGTTTTTTACAGACGAAAAACCAGAATTAAAAAGTTGTTTAATACACTTAGGTCAGAGGTAAAAAAAGGAACCATTTTGGTTCCTTTTTTATTTGTATTATTTCTTTAAGAGCGGACTCACAATTTGTACATTTTGGAAAACGATAGCACCTTTCACAACTCCAGAAATAGTGCTTCTTAAGGCATCAATAATTTGAATTTTTAATTCACTTTTCGGATAAATTAAACTAACCTCACGAGCGGGTTTAGGTTCTTTAAAATGTCTCAGTTTTAATTTATCTGAATCTTTTAAATCCAATGTATGTAAATAAGGAAGTAGTGTAGTTCCCAATCCCTCATCAGCTAGTTTTATTAATGTTTCAAAACTGCCACTTTCTATTTGGAAAGTTTTAAGACCTATTTCATTTCTGTTTTTGCATAAATTTAAAATCCCGTCTCTAAAACAATGACCATCTTGAAGAAGCAAAATATCATTGATATTCAAATCATCTATTTCAATTTCTTGTTTTTGAAAAATAGCATTGTTTTCAGGAATATAGGCTACAAATGGTTCAAAATAAAGCACAATTTCTTTTATTTTTTCATCTTCTAGTGGTGTTGCGGCAATAGCTGCATCTAGATTTCCATTTTTTAATTTTACTATAATTTCATCAGTGTTTAATTCCTCAATGATTAATTTTACTTTTGGATATTTCTTAATGAAATTATTTAAGAACATCGGTAGTAAAGTAGGCATGATAGTTGGGATGATTCCAAGTCTGAATTCGCCTCCTATAAAACCTTTTTGTTGTTCAACAATATCTTGAATCCTATCGGCTTCATTGACAATATTTTTAGCTTGATTTACAATTTTTTGACCAATATCAGTAAGTTGTATTGGTTTTTTGGTTCTGTCAAAAATTTGAATATTAAGCTCATCTTCAATTTTTTGAATTTGCATACTCAGAGTAGGCTGTGTTACAAAACATTTTTCGGCGGCTAAAGTGAAATTTTTGTGCTCAGCTACTGCTAATACATATTTGAGTTGTGTGATGGTCATTGTATAGTGTTTTTTTATGCAAATATAAAAACAATCAATTTAATTTATAGTTGTTTTTTGAGTTTATTGCATAGATTTGATAATAAATAAAATAAAAATAATGTTCACCAAATTTATCGAGAGCTAAAAATAAATAAATATATGAAAACAAATGTTTTAGGATTGCCAGTAGAAGAGTCAGAAGTTATTATAGTAGAATTGAATGTATTATTGTCTAATTATCAAATTTATTATCAAAGTTTGAGAGGTTTACATTGGAATATCAGGGGAAGACGTTTCTTTGATTTACATTTAAAATTTGAAGAGTTATATAATGATTCTCAATTAAAAATTGATTTGATTGCCGAAAGAGTTCTGACCCTTGGCGGCAGACCATTACATACTTTTGAGGATTATATCAAGTTCAATCAATTGCCAATTGGGAAAAATATTTCTAATGACGAAACTAGTATTCAGCTAATTGTAACTTCACTATCTCAATTATTGAAAATAGAAAGAGAAATTCTAAGTAAAGTTTCGGAAATTAATGATGAAGGGACAAATTCGATGATGAGTGATTTTATTGTAGAGCAAGAAAAAACCATTTGGATGATGAAGGCTTGGCTGGAAGAGACTTTGTAAATATTTACAATAATAAACAGCCTATTTATATTTTTTAATTTATTTAGGCTGTTTTTATGTTAAAAATTGATTATTTTTTTAAAACTAATTTTTTTGTTCAAGTTCTATCTGCTATTTTTGTCCTCATGAAAATTTTTGCAAGCATTGTATTATTGTTTTTTGTTTTATTTCTAGCGGCGCCAACAATAGTGGCATGCTTAGAAAAAGACAGTGATAATACTAGCCTTTGCGGAAATACTAACAACTCTTCATTTGAAGAATTAAAACATGATATAAAGTATTATACTTTTAATTCTTTTTTGGAAATTTCTTTTTTAGGTTTAAAAAAAGTTTCTAGTCTTATCATTTTTGAAAATTTATCGAAACATGAAATAATTAGTGCTTCTATATTCATTCCTCCTCCAAACAAATTATAATTCCCCTCTTTTTATCATCATTCATAGTTGATTTCTATTGTATTATGCAAATATAAATTTGTAAATAAGTAGTACATTAGCATTGTAATAGTATTGTCCGTTTTTTTTATTTATATAATGGAGATTAATATTATGTACGAATGTTATTAGTGTATGTCGTTATAGATTTGCAAATCTGATTAATTGCCTAGTGTTACTATTGTAAATGCAAATGAAATGATGAAACCGCCTTAGATACCAATGTTTTTAATAGGCATGTGTCTTCCATTGCAATAATATGTTGTAGTGGATCTAAATATCAATCAAAATAATAACTTAGTATTATGTCAAAGAATACAAATCTTTTTACTCATTTTAAATCAGATTTCGCATCTGGTTTAGTCGTTTTTTTAGTTGCCTTGCCACTTTGTTTGGGAATTGCAATGGCTTCTGGTGCTCCTTTGTTTTCTGGAATTATAACAGGAATAATTGGTGGAATAGTTGTTGGATTTTTAAGCCAATCTCAAATAAGTGTTTCAGGACCGGCTGCAGGTTTGACAGCTATAATACTTACTGCAATTACCAGTTTGGGTGGGTTTGATACCTTTTTGACTGCTGTTTTTATTGCAGGAATTATTCAATTGGCTCTGGGTTTATTAAGAGCCGGGAGTATATCTAATTATTTTCCAACTAATGTGATTGAAGGGATGTTAGCAGGTATTGGAGTCATAATTATTATGAAACAATTGCCACATGCTTTTGGTTACGATGCTGATTTTGAAGGAGATCAATCTTTTTCGGAAGCAAATGGAGATAATACTTTTTCTGCTCTCTTTGATGTTTTTAATCACTTGCAATTAGGAGCTATAGTGATAACATTAGTTTCAATGGCTATTCTGATTTCTTGGGATAAAATTCCAGCTTTAAAGAAATTAAAATTAGTCCCAGGTGCATTGGTTGCTGTAATTGTTGGAATTTTATTAAATGAATTTTTTATTACCTCAGGAAGTACATTGGCTATTGAGAAAGAACATTTAGTTTCGTTGCCAGTGCCAAATTCATTTGATGATTTTAAATCGATTATTGTAACACCAAATATTGCAGGATTTATGAATCCACAAGTTTGGGTGGTTGGTGTTACTATTGCAATTGTTGCTTCTATAGAGACTTTATTGTGTATTGAAGCTGCTGATAGAATGGATGTACATAAGCGATTTACTAATACGAATGTAGAATTAAGAGCGCAAGGAATTGGGAATATTATATGCTCATTGATTGGTGGATTACCATTAACATCAGTTGTGGTTCGTACATCTGCGAATAATGAAGCTGGTGCCAAATCAAAATTGTCTGCTATAATTCATGGTGTTTTATTATTGGTATGTGCTTTGTCAATTCCTTTTATTTTGAATAAAATTCCTTTAGCTACACTTGCTGCGGTTTTGATTTTAGTTGGATATAAATTAGCAAAACCTGCAACGTTTAAACATTTTTGGAGTTATGGAAAATACCAGTTTTTGCCTTTTATCGCTACCTTTTTAGGAGTTGTATTTACAGATTTGTTAAAAGGAGTTGTTCTAGGAATTGTGATTTGTATTGTATTTATATTGAGAGGAAATCTTAAAAGAGCGTATAGTTTTAGAAAGAAAGAATACGTAGATGGTGATATTATTCATATCGATTTAGCTCAAGAGGTTTCCTTCCTGAATAAGGCTGCTATCAAAATGACTTTGTCTAAAATTCCAGAAAACAGTAAGGTTGTTATAGATGCTCAGGATACGGTTTACATTGCTCATGATATTTTGGATTTAATCCATGAATTTAAAACAACAAGGGCTATAGATGACAATATTCAAGTGAAACTAAAAGGATTTAAAAAAGAATATGCTTTAGAGAATACTGATGAATCTAGAAACCATGTTACTATTGAGCGCCATTATGATTTTGCAAAAAGAGAAATGGTAGATAAGAAAGTGATTAGCGAAGATTTTAAAGATAATTTGTAATTTTAGAAACATAAATCAAAACATATTATGTATTGGTTTAATTAATTTTTAACTGACTTAAAATAAAATAAAATGAGTGATTTTTATAAAAAAATATTAGATAATAATAAAAAATGGGTTGAAGAGCAATTGAATTTAGACCCGGAATTTTTTAAAGATTTAGCGAAAGGCCAGCAACCACCATTATTATGGATCGGATGTTCTGATAGTCGTGTACCTGCAAACGAGATAATAGGAGCAAAACCAGGGGAAGTTTTTGTTCATAGAAACATTGCTAACATGGTAATTCATACAGACATGAATATGTTAAGTGTTTTGGATTATTCTGTAAACGTATTAAAAGTAAAACATGTTATAGTTTGTGGTCATTATGGTTGTGGAGGCGTTAAAGCAGCTATGGGTAATGCTTCAATTGGAATTATTGATAATTGGATTCGCCATATAAAAGATGTGTACCGTTTACATGATAAATATTTAGATTCTATAACTGATGAAACAGAGCGTTTTAATGCTTTTGTAGAAATCAATGTTAAAGAACAAGTATTTGATTTGGCTAAAACATCTATTTTGCAAGCAGCTTGGAAAAACGGGCAAGAAGTGACTGTTCACGGATGGGTTTACGGTTTGAATTCAGGTTTTGTAACCGATTTAGGAGTTAATTTTAGTTCAAATGATGATTTGGATGAAGTTTATCAACTTAACATAAATAAATAATAAGTGAAATAGTTTGTTCGAATGAAACTGTTTTAAAAAATGCTAAAAATGCTGTCTAATTTAGACAGCATTTTTTATTTAATCATCAACTTCTAAATTTTCGTTGAAAGCCGTTGGTAAAAGTTTTGGAATAAACTTAATCAAGATCGGCAATAATAAACTACCTCCAGGAAGTAAAAATATAGTTAAGGAAGGTATTGTTTTGCAAATTTCTAAAAGCTGTTTTTTTACTTTTTTCTTTTCTTTTTCATTCAAGTCTCTATGAGTCGAATGTGCCAAAAGCAACATCAATTCTTTGCTTTCAATTATTTCTTTGACTAGTCTGGTTTTATTGCGTGATATCAGCGTTATAACACTCTTTGTGGTTTGGTCGTAAAAATGTTTTACAGGATTAGAATAATTAAAATAGGGGATTTCTTTTTTATACTTATTTATGAATCCATCTGTTTTGATAATGCTCAGAGAACTAAATTCATCATCAATACCAATTGTTCTTGCTAGGGTATGTAAAAAGTAAGCTTCATTATTTTCGATAACACCATCGCTCCATAATGCCATTCCTGCAATGTCAATTAAATATTTTTTTTCTAGTTCGGCAGTGAAGTAATCTAATTCTAAAGTATCTAATGTGATATTTTCCTTTTTTGAAAATTTACTATACCTGATTGAAGCTTCAAATAATTTAATAAGTAAATCATCGTATTGTGATTTGTTAGTTTTTATTTTAAAAGCTAAAATGACAATGTTGACAATAGTTTCTTCAATTTTTTTCAAGTATTTTTCAGGAATCTGACCTTCAATCAAATATTGGCGAAAAGCTAAAACATCTATAAACAGCAAAGCATTGGTCACTAAATGTGAAAAATTTTTGTTGATTATATTGTCATTGGTTTGTACGCGTTCGTCAATTATTTTTTCTAAAGTTAATGCTGGTGAATTTTTCGGAACAATTATTTTGAATAAATTGAATCCTTCAGGATGCATTTGTTTGTAAAAAAGATTGGCTTGCTCAATAAAAACAGCAGGCTCTTTTTGTTTATTGTTCAACAAAAAAATACTATATAAAGCATTCAGTAATGCTACTTTAGAAATTTCTTCTTTAAACCAACCTTTAGTTTCTATTTTAAAAGTAGTATCAAATGAAATGATGTGACCGTAGATAAAACCAGTTTCTCTTAATTTATGATAAAAGTTGGCTTCAGTCTCAGATACGCTAAGTTCTGACAACTTTAATTTTGTGAAAAATTTATCTATCCAACCTGATGCCGAAGGGTTAATCATTGCTTTATTTTGAATATACAAAACTATGTCTTTTTCTGGATGTATGCCTAATTCTAAGAGT
The DNA here is from genome assembly GCF_052683105.1 of Flavobacterium sp. WC2509. Classification (NCBI taxonomy): domain Bacteria; kingdom Pseudomonadati; phylum Bacteroidota; class Flavobacteriia; order Flavobacteriales; family Flavobacteriaceae; genus Flavobacterium; species Flavobacterium sp. WC2509. The sequence goes on from NZ_JBQZFG010000001.1 coordinate 3,644,852, forward strand.
TATAAAAATACTTTCTCTTGTGTTTTTATGAAATTATTCAATTGTATTAGTTTACAATGTGAATTTAATTTTTAGATTTAAAGATATTGGGATGTTTTAATACAGACTTTTTTGGGCAATATTTTTGAATTAAATTAATCTCTTGATTTTTTATTTTGATTGCAAAGGGCAATTATTGAGGTAATTCGGCTATTTCTTGTTTCGGCTCTTTTGGCTTGATTAAGCCAATAAAGATAACTTTTTCGATACGATGGGCTAAAATTTTGGTAGTTTTCGTATGCGATTTTATTTTGTTCAAATGCTAATGCCAAATCTTCAGGAATTATTAAATCTTCGACTGCATCTAAAGAATTCCAAGAACCATTTTGCTTGGCAATTTCAATTTTGGTTAATCCACTTTCATGCATCAAATTATCGGCAATGAGTTTTTCAATATATGTTTTATTGAGTTTGCTCCAAACACTTTTGATTTTTCTCGGAGTAAATAGTTGTTTGCGACTGTGTTCATCAATATTTTTAACTGTAGAATCAATCCACCCATAGCAAATAGCAACTTGAACAGCCTCTTCCCAACGCATACTTTCGAAAGGGCTATTCACCTTATAGAAAGTTAAATACACACCAGCTGACGAGTCATGATTATGATGTAACCATTCCCGCCAAGCTGTTGTGTTTTTAAAATAATGAATTTCTTTTTCTTTCAAGATTATTTTTTACTTGATTATTGCAGTACAAGCTACTCTACCACCAGCATTTCCTGTTGGTTGAGTTACAAAATCATCAGCACCTTGGTGAACAATAATTCCTTTTCCTAATATATCCTTTGAAGCATCTCCACAACCAATACACCATTCGTCTGTGGTCAAAGTGATAGTGCCATTTCCTTTTTCATCAGCTGTAAAATTACCAATATCACCTTTGTGATGTTCAGCGTCACCCCATTTTCCATGTTTTTTGAAAGTAGGATTCCAGTGCCCACCAGCAGAACTTCCATCAGCGGCAGAACAATCTGATTTTTCATGAATATGAATAGCATGAACTCCAGGCTGAAGTCCGGAAATTTTGGCTACGAATGTTACTTTGCCCTTTTTTTCTACAAATGTGGCAGTACCGGTTACTTTACTATTGCTTTTAGCTTCAAAGGTTAAATTTAAACTTTTGGTATCGGCTGAGTTGTTTTTTGTTTTACATCCAATGATTACAGAAATAATTAGTACGATGGATAAGATTATTTTTTTCATAATGTGAAATTTAATTAGAGTATAAAATTACGTATAAAAAAGCGTATTAAAATTAATTGATGTTTAAATCTATTTTGATTTTTCCCCAACAAAATGGTTTGTAGGTGATTTAAATAATATGTTGAATGAAGTTAAACTTCCATAAATTCGAGTAATGTATTGTTGCAATTCAATTTTTTCTATTTCTTCAATTTTACTGCTATTTATTTTTTGCTCCATTACACGTAAACGATCTCGAACCATAATTATTTTATGAAAAAAGGCATCAATAGGAATTTCTTTTGAAGCCAATCCAGCTTGTCCTGGTTCCAAAATAAGTTTACCGCCCTTCCATTTGTCGGCAATGGGCACAATTTCAGAAACATCAGACCATTTCTTAAGAAGATTCCTTAATGACTCTTCAACCTCCGAAAAACTTACAGTATCAACTTCATCAACAGTAGCTTCAATAACTTTAAATTCTTCGTTTAATGCAATGGTTTCAAGACCATTTTCTATGAATGTAACCCAATATTCTTTGGAGGATACATTGGTTATTACTCCTTTTCCGTATTCGGGATGTTCAATCCTAGATCCTATACCTAATAATGTCATGATTTTTCTTTTTACGAAAATAATTATACCTTTTTTAAAAAGCAAGTTCGAAAGGTGAACATCTTTATTTTTGCTTTATTTTTTTTATATTTACAAGAGAGAATCTCAAATTTTAAATTAAGATTTATGAAGAAAGTAATTTTATTAGTGGTGATTTTTTGCATAAATTTTACCTCTTGCACTACCAAAAAGGCAACTGTAAAAACTACTACACTTGAGGGTGCTTGGGAGTTAAATTATATAACAGGACCAAGAATTGCTTTTGATGGTTTGTATCCTAATAAAAAACCAACAATTGTATTTGATCTTGTAAACAATAAATTTTCGGGTAATAACAGTTGTAATCAATATTTTGGAGCGTTGATTTTAGATGGACAAAAAATCAATTTTAAAGATGCCAAAATTGGAATGACTATGATGGCCTGTCAAGGAACTGGTGATGCCTTTTATATAGAAACTTTGAAAAAAATAGAATCGTATACTATTACCGATGAAGGTAAAACTTTAAATTTTTTGATAGGGAATGTTGTGATGATGCGATTTACTCATCATAAATAATTCTATTTTATACATTTAAAATTATAATTACTATCAATTTATTCTTAATAATTACTGTATAATAAAGATGATATTCTAAATATGATTTGCAACAAATAAATTTTACCGTTATGAAAACAATAATAACAACTTTTTTTCTTTCGTTTTTTGTCTTGATTGGTTTTGCTCAAGAAAAAACTAAAAAGCAGTTAAAAGAAGAAAAAGAATTAGCGAAGCAGAAAGAAATCGATTCTCTAATTGAATCTAAAGTATTTGAATTTGTTGCCAACAGAGCCAATCCTCAAGGGGTTAGAAGTATAGATATGACAACAAATGATAATTTTTTGCGTTTAAAAAAGGATAGTATTCATAGTGAAATGCCTTTTTTTGGGCGTGGATATAGTGGTATTGGCTACGGAAGTGGGGGAGGCTTAGATTTTAAAGGTGTTGTTAATGATTTTTCTATTAAAAAAGGGAAGAAGAGTTACACCATTAAGGCTAATGTTAAGGATGCGGCAGATTCTTATAATATCGTCCTAGATATATATTTTGAAGGGACTGCCTATTTAAATATTAATTCCACTCATCGCAGCTCGATAAGCTATAATGGAGAAATTCATAAAATTTCAGTAAAATAAAGAGCGAAACATTTATTGAAAAAGAAAAATATAGGATATAAGTTGTATTTTTGATACTTCTTTAGAATTATTCAGACCAATAGTTTTTGTATACCTTTAAATGAATCAAATAGTTTACAAATTTTCTAAAATGAAAAATTAATATGTTTAAATTTTTAGCTCTTTTTGTAATTTGTTTCTTTTGTAATCAAAGTTTTGTTACTGCCCAAATTAATTCAGATAGCGATTCATCGTGCCCACCTAAAACCATTTTCGAGATATTTAAAAAGAAAGATTCTCTCATTGTTGTAAAACCAACTAAGAATAATTTTTTTCTTATCATCCCCATAATTGGTATTCAACCAGCTACAGGATTTAGTTATGGAGCAACTGCTCAATATACTTTTAAAGGGAAAGATTTGTTGGATAAATATTCGTCAGCAAATATTGGAGTTGTTTTTACAACTAAAAAGCAGTTGATGGTTAATCTCAAAAATACTATTCTTTTAAAAAATAATAAAATTTACTTAAGTGGAGATTCTCGGATGTATGTTTTTACTCAGCCTAATTATGGTTTAGGAACTAATATTATTCCAAGCCACAGAACGGATCCGGACTTTAGTGTTGAATCCATAGAAGAGCCAATGGATTATAATTATTTTAAAATGCATCAAACAGCTTCTTGGGAAGTGCGTGATAATTTCTACATAGGTGGAGGCATACATATTGATTGGTATTCTTCTATCGTTGATAAAAATCTGGATGTTGATAACGGAATATTTACTCATCATTATAATTATAGTATTGATAATGGCTTTAATGATAAAGAATATTTTGTAAATGGGTTAAGTCTTAATGCTATTTTCGATTCTAGAGATAATCAAATTAATACCAGAAAAGGTTGGTTTGCAAATGTAAATTATAGATTCAATTGTGCTTTTTTTAATGAACAAAAAGGAAGTAATGTATTGTATACAGAATTCAGGTATTTTTTGCCTTTGGATCCCAAAAAAGAACATTTTATTCTAGGTTTTTGGACTTTTGGACAGTTTGTGACAAAGGGAGTGGTACCTTACTTAAATTTGCCGGCAATAGGATGGGATCAGCGCAGTCGAAGCGGCGAAGGCTATACACAAGGATTGTTTCGTGGCAACAATTTGATGTATTTTCAAGCTGAGTTGCGATTTCCAATTACCTGTAATCAGGTTCTTACTGGAACTACTTTTGCTAATTTTACAACTGCCAGTAATAATTATGAAAAGATTAATCTTCTTGAATATGTTCAGCCTGCATTTGGGGTTGGATTAAGGCTTTTGATTGATAAAGCAACCCGCACCAATTTAGTTTTTGATTATGCAGTTGGAAATCGCTTCAAAGGATTTTATTTAAATGCTGGTGAAACTTTTTAATTTTTTGTGATTGATAAAAATTATTTAAATTGAAATCAAAAAAAGACTATTTTGATGTTTTTTTGGCAATGAATTCTTATATTTGATACACTTTAACTAAATAAAACAAAGACAAACATGAAAAAAGTATTTTTATTATTAGCAGTGGTTTTTTCGACAACAATTTTTGCTCAATCTACTCTAAAAGATGATGTAGATATTGTACAGTCTGTTTATGGGAAATCTAAATCAGACTTAGTAGGCCAATATATGGCATTAACAGGAACTCAAGCTACAGATTTTGCAAAAGTCTATGAGGCTTATGAAGTAGAAAGAAAAAAATTGGGACAAGAAAAAATTCAATTAATAAATCAGTATGCAATTGATTATACAACTCTAAGTGATGATAAAGCTGATGTAATCACAAAAGGAGTTTTGAAAAATAATGTTGCCTACGATAAATTGTATGTTACGTATTATGATAAAGCTAAAAAAGTGATTGGGGCTGTAAATGCAACTAAATTTATTCAACTTGAAATTTATTTGCAGACTGAGATTAGAAGTAGCCTGCAAAATGCAATACCTTTTGTTGGAGAGCTAGATTTGACAAAAGTTAAATAAGAAGTTCTCTCAAGGATTTAAAAAGAGCGTAGTCTTCAAGATTACGCTCTTTTTTTGTGACTACAAGAATTAATTTCTTTTTAGTCTGAATAATCTTTCTACTGATTTTAATTATAAGTTTATTTATAATAATAAGTGTTAAATTTTCTTTTATTATTATAGAAAAAAAAGTTAAATTTGAATAAGCTTTTCAGAGATTTACTAACTAAAAATTAAATAATGAAAATTTTAACTACGCCCCTTAGAACTGCTTTCATTTTAATGTCAATGCTGTTAATTTTTCCAAATGCATTATTTTCTCAAGGGACAACTGGAGATTTTAAGAACTCTGTAAAGTTCAATGTTACAAATACACTGCTTTATGATAACTCTTATCAGTTCTCGTACGAAAGAATAATAAAAGAAGATCAAAGTTTGAATGTTTTTGTTGGTTACCAAGAGTTTCCTTTGATAACCGTAGATTTGAGCTCAAATGACGCTTTTTCTAAAAATCATAGTAGAACTGGATTTTCAGTAGGAGCTGATTATAGGTTTTATTTGGGAAGTATCAATAAATTTAAGGGACCAAGAGGTGTTTATTTAGCGCCATTTGTTAGTTTTTTTCAATTTAGTACTGATAGAGAAATAATTCATACTGATCCAAATACAAATGTTCAAAGTAATATCAACCTTTCTTCAAAATTTAATTTAACCAATTTTGGTGGTGAATTGGGGTATCAATTTGTATTATGGGACAGATTTGTTATTGATTGTGTACTGTTTGGACCTTCTATTACTCGATATAAATTCAATACGAAATTGGATGGAAACGTACCAGGATTAGAAGATAATGAAGTCTATCAAAAAGTAATTCAAGCAATAAAAGACAAGTTTCCTGGAATTGAAGGAATTACAGGAGATGAAGGCATAGAGAAAAAAGGAGTACAATCCGTTACCGCTGTAGGTTTTAGATACAACATTAGTATTGGATACAGATTCTAAAACAGGAAATAACTATAAATTAAGCCTCAATTTTTTGAGGTTTTTTAATTTTAATTGTAAACTTCATTTGGGTTTAGTGTTGCTTGAAAGGTGATGCAATAATTTTAATTGATTTTTTAATTTCTTACACTATTCAAAATATGGTTTTAATTGATTTTACTTGTATTGAAAAAAGAGCTTTTTTATTCATGAGTCTTTTTTTTATTTGCAATTTATCAAAAGCACAAGATTTAGAACCCAGAGCGTATGCAAATATGCCAAAAGGAGGAAATGTTATAGTAGGGAGTTATGGTTTTATGAAAGGGGATGTGGTCTCGGAAGCAACTTTACCAATTGAAGATTTTATTATTAACAGTAATAATTTCGGCTTGGGTTATCTGCATACATTTGGTTTAGGGGATAAATTAGCAAGAGTTCAAGTCGCTATTCCTTATGTTCTTATGGATGGTCATGCTACTGTAAATGGAGAAAAAATCACTGGAAACAGAACTGGTTTTGGTGATATGCGTATTAGATTAGGAATTAATTTATTAGGTTCTCCAGCATTAGACAGAAAGGATTTTAGCAAGTATCAACAAAAAACAATATTTGGGGTAAGTTTGGTAACTTCTGTTCCTACAGGTGTCTATTATCCTGATAAAAGGATTAATATTGGTACTAATCGTTGGGGATTTAAGCCAGAGGCTGGAATATCTAAACGGTTTGAGCATGTTTATGCTGAATTGTATTCTGGAGTTTGGTTTTATACTAAAAATGACCAGTATCTTGGGGATAATGTTTTGAAACAAGACCCTGTCCTTTCTTTTCAAGGGCATGCTTGTTATTACTTTAAAAACCAAATGTGGGTAGGGGTTAATGCAAATTGGTTTAGTGGTGGGAAAACAGAAGTAGATGAGTTACCTGCGGGTAGTGTTATTAATAGTTCCAGAATAGGAGCAACAGTATCAATGCCATTATCAAGAAGTCAATCTGTTAAATTACAGCTTAATACAGGGGTTTTTAAAGACATTGGCTTGAACTACGATTCGATCACTTTTTCGTACCAATATGTTTTCTTTTAAAGGTTATAATTGAAATTTATTTCATCGTTTATACCAAAGAATATCAAAATGATTTTGATAATTATATTTTCTCCAATTAAATTTTTAAAATAAAAGGCTGAATGAATTATTTGATTTTAAAAAAAATAAAAAGTGATTTTTTCATTTTAATAATGAGCTGTTTTATCGGGGGAACTGGATATTCTCAAAATGATGAAACGGTCAGAATTATTAAATTGGATGAAGCAATTCAGTTAGGAATTAAAAATAACAATCAGATTAAATTAGCCAATTCAGATGTTTCTATTGCTAATGAAAATTTAAGTCAGACAAAAATTTCCAAAGCACCAATGGTAGGTTTGAATATGGGCTATAATTATATTGGAAATCCCAAAATTTATGAGGGTTTTTATGAAAGGAATGTTGAGGTAGATTATTTTGATCATCAGGCTAATGCGGGTGTTTTGGCTACGATGCCTTTGTATTATGGAGGCGTAATCAATAATCAAATTGACAAACAAAAATTAATAGTTAGTATGCAGGAATCGGTTGTAAAAATGACCGAAACAGAAATCAAGCAAACGATTACTTCACAATTTTTTACTCTCGAAAAATTATACAAGCAAATAGAGGTAACCAAGCAAAATATAATTAACACTGAGTTGCGAATCAAGCAATTGAAATCAAGGGTTGCCAACGGGCAAAACTTAAAAAGTGATTTGTTAAGAACAGAATTACAGCAATCTAATTTTGAAGTGGCTGTTTTTCGTAGCACCAATTCAATTGAGTTGATTAGCAATTATTTGGATATACTGACAGGACTGCCTACCAATACTATATTGAAACCTGTACTGGATGGTATTTTAATTCCAAAAATAGATTCGAGTTTGCAAGAAAGCTTGTCTGAAGCCTATCAAAATAGATACGAAATTAAACGTTCGGAAATCAATGTTAAGATAGCTGAATCCTCTTTGGATATTACCAAGAGTGGTTTTAAACCAAATATTAATGCTAATTTATTATTGAATACCCAATATCCGGCTCAATGGCCAAATTATCCGAATATTTTAAATTATTGGGCAGCTGGGGTTTCACTTAATTGGGATATTTCAAGTTTTTATAATTTAAAACATCGTATTAATAGTGATCAACTACAAATTGACAAAAGTAATATTGCCCTTGATGCAACCAAAGATGTAATTAATCAAGATGTGAAGTCCGCCTTTGTTCGCTTTACTGAAAGTGTGAAGAATATTTCAACTTTCAAAAAAGATGTTGATTTGGCATTGAGCAATTATAAGATTGTCAAAAGCCGTTATGATAATGATTTTGCCTTAATCAGTGATATTGTCGATGCTGAATTACAATTGAATGAGGCCAAAATATCATTAAACAATGCCAACATAGATTCTATTATTCAATATTATTTCTTGCAATACGCAATGGGGAAAATTTAATTTTTATGAGCGAAGAAAACAAAAACACCGAAACCGTTGCTAATAGCGAGAAAAGGAGAAATACAATATTAACTGTCTTATCTTTTGTTTTTATAATAATAGGAAGTATTTGGATATTGAGTTTATTCTTTGATTTTCATCGATATGAAACGACTAATAATGCCCAAGTTGAATCTTATATCAATAGTGTAACTGCTAGAGCGACGGGACATATTGTAGAAATCCGTTTCGAAGCCAATCAGTTTGTTCATAAAGGAGATACTTTGGTAATTCTCGATGATGAAGAATTTAGAATAAAAGTAAAACAAGCCGAAGCCGACTTGGCTGTAGCCGAAGGAAACCTACATTCATTGGAACAATCTATTGTTACGGCAACTTCGAATGAAGGAGCTGTCAAAGATAAGTTAGAAGGAGATAGGGCTAATCTTGATAAAGCCGAAAAAGATTATCACCGATTCAAAAATATGTATGCGGATTCTGCTGTAACGCTAAATCAATATGAGCAGGTAATCTCAAAACTGCAATCGACTAAATCGTATCTCAAAGCTGCTGAAAAGGAGTTGTTGGCTAGTGGATCAGTAGCAGAACAAAGTGTTACAAATCTGGAAGCTGCCAGAGCCTCAGTTGCCCGAAAAAGAGCAGATTTAGATAATGCAAAATTACAGCTTTCTTATACTCGGATTATGGCATTAGCCGATGGGTATGTAGGTGAGAGAACCATTTCTGTGGGCGAATTGATCAATGCTAATCAAGTGGTAGCAACACTAGTTTTAAATCAAAAGGTTTGGGTTACTGCGAATTTTAAAGAAACCCAAATCGAAAAAATTAAGCAAGGGCAGGAAGTAACTATAACAATTGATGCGCTTGGTGATAAAGAATTTAAGGGAAAAGTAGTTGGTTTTTCTCCAGCAACAGGAGCTAAGTTCTCTATGGTTGAACCGGATAATTCCACAGGAAATTTTGTCAAAATTACGCAGCGAATTCCCGTGAAAATTGATTTTGAAGCTTCCGAAAAAGACTTAGCAGCTGTTAAGCCTGGTATGAATGTATCTGTAGAGGTAAAAAAATAATACTATGATTTCTATCAAAAAAGGAAGTGTGTTTACTCTTGTAGGATTGTATATCCTTACAATTCCTTTTTTTAATGCGTTGAATGTAACCTCTTATGATAATTCACAAATATTAGGGCATTTCGGGGCTTCAACTACCACTTTTACATATTCTACCTATATTCCTTTTTTTGCGATGCTCGGATTTTTGCCATTAGGATTGAAAATTGGAAAACAGATTCCATTAAAAACAATGATTTTGTCAGTCAGTTTCTTGTCCCTCATTTGTAATACAGCTTCTTTGTATGCGACGACTATCGAATGGTTTACTGTTTGGCGATCTTTGTTGGCTATTTTATCGATCATTGGAATTTTTGCTTCGCTGATTCCAATTATTTTAAAATACAATCCTGTTTTTAATATGCCTATTCTATATGGAATTGTTCAGTTTATTATGCAGGGAAGTAAGCAGTTATATCAATATTTTGGTACACAAATGACTAGTATTCATAATTGGACTTTTGGAGTTTATTTTTTGAATATTAATTTTTTGATAGCGATACTTTTGGCGTGGATATTTTATAAAAAAGATTTTGCTCCAATGAAAACTCCTTTTCAATTTGATTGGAGAGGCTGGCTTATTATACTGTTATTTTTTACTGTTGTGCTTTTTCTTTGTGCCGAAGGACAAACGCGAAACTGGCTGAGTGATCCAAAAGTGGCTATGGCATTTGCTTTTTTAATGATTATTGTTGGAATATATCTGATTCATGTTCGATTTACACAAGCTCCGATAATCAATACTGATGTTTACAAATACAAGAATGTAGTGTTAGGCTCTCTTCTTTTTTTTATACAGGAATGATGAATGGAACAGGAGGGATAGTAACAGGTTTTATGACCAATATTTTAGGTTTTGACAGTATTTATGTAGCAAGAACACATTTGGCTATTCTGATAGGTCTTTTCATAGCCATTCCATTATCAACTTATCTTTTGTTTAAGAGAATTTATCTGGCTACTATTTGGGTTGTAGGTTTTGCTTGCTACGGAATGTATCACGCCATTCTTTATTTTAGATTTTATCCGGAAATTGATTCGGCTGATTTTTTTGGACCATTTATTTTCAAAGGGTTGGCTATTGGCTTTTTGTATCCTGCGGCATCACTTTATATTTCCGAAAATGTGCCTAAACCATTAGGCGATTCCCGAATGATGAGCGGAGTGATTTCACGAGCTGTTTTTGCATCATTATTGGGAGGTGCTTTTTTAGGAACGTTTATATCTAATCTGAATGTACAGCATAAAACAGGGCTTAGCCAGCAATTAACGGAACTAAACCCGATGGCCAAAGCACAATTAAACAAAAACAAAAATTACTATATGCTTCAAGGATTATCGGCCTGGGAAGCGCAAAAAAAGGCCGAAAAAAGCCTTTCTAACCAAACATCACAGTCAGCGATGATGCTGGCTTATAAAGATATTTATCTGGTAATGGCGGCGTTGTGTTTCTTCCCGATTCTGGTTCTCCTATTGTTTCGATTAGGACGACGGCCAATTGGAAGAGTTGATGTAGAGCCAATTCCGTTTTGATATAGTTGTTAAGAATCTGAGTTGTTAAGTTTCTAAGATTGGTGAGGTAATTAAAAAAAAAGGATAAAAGGATTATATCGTAAGTAAAAATTATAAAAGATGTTTTTAAGTAGTTTTTTTTAAAACTCAGAATCTCAGATTCTTAGCCACTTAGCATCTCAAAAAAAAACATTATGGCAAAAAATAAACAATTTCTTTTCTTAAACCATTTGTGGGATAAAGAAAGCGGACTTAGCGGTATGTTCGTCTTGCTTTTTATCATGCATTTTGTTTTGATTCCAATATTTGGAAGCTATTCTTCCTTTATGGTTATTATTAATGTATTTTGGATGCTATTTCTGATTGCAGGGATTTTTTCGTTGTCTAAATCCAAAAAACAAACAATCATGTTCACGATCATTCCGTTCTTTTTTGTCCTGTTCGGATGGATTTCGGTTTTCAGGCAGACTCCATTTGTTTTATTGGCGGATATTATTTTTACCATCGCTACTTTTGGATTGTTGATTTTTTTGGTTTTGAAAAAAGTTTTAGAACCAGGACCAATCACGGGATATAGAGTGATAGGTTCGATAGTGGTCTATATGATTTTGGCCAATTTATGGTCTGTGATTTATCAGTTTATCTATGAACACATTCCTGGTGCATTCCAAATTACGTTGCCTCCCTTTGAATGTAATACTTTACAGGCTAACTTTTTGTATTTTAGCTATATAACAATTACAACTACTGGTTATGGAGATATTTTTCCTTTGCATCCTTTTGCAAGAGCAATGGTGCAAATCGAAGCCATAATTGGAGTACTGTATCCAGTAATTTTAATTGGTCGTCTCGTCTCAGACGCGAATGAAAACAATGCCAAAAAGAAACAAAAGCAATAATCATATTCACAATTTTTAACTAATCTTTAAATCAACTATTATGGAAAATTCAAACCCATACAAAAGCAAACAGATTTTTGAAGTCATTTTACAGCTCGGACTCATTTTCCTAATTTTAGGATTTTGCATTAAACTTTTATTGCCATTTATGATGCCAATTCTTTGGGCGATTATTTTGGCGATAGTATTTTATCCAGGATTCGATTTCCTTCAAAAGAAATTGAAAGGACGCAAAAGTCTTGCTTCATTCATAATTGTTGCATTATTGCTGATAATCATTATTGCACCAACCGTATTATTTGTAAATTCGGTTACAGCAAGCATTGTCGAACTAAAAGCAGGAGTAGAGAGCGGCACTTTGAAAGTGGCGACACCAGGTCAAAACATCAAAGATTGGCCTTTGATAGGGGAGAAAGCCTATGATTTTCTATATTCGTTATCTACAGATTTAAAAGCAGGAGTACTCGAATACAAAGAACAAATCGTTGAATTATCCAAAAAGTTATTAGGAAGCGTCCTAAGTTCTACAGTTGCTTTATTGCAGGTAATTCTGTCGGTAATTATAGCAGGAGTATTGATGGTTTCAACAAGTGCTCAAAATCTGGCTACCAATTTCATCAAAAGAATTGCAGGTGATTCTGGTGACGAGTTCCTAAATATTTCAGTATCGACCGTATATCAGGTGGTCAAAGGAATATTGGGTGTGGCTATTATCCAAACCCTGATCCAAGCCGTGGGACTCTTTGGTTGTGGTGTTCCATTCGCGGGAGTATTAACGCTATTGTGTTTGATGTTGTCCATTATCCAAGTTGGACCGATTATTATCAATCTTGGGGTAATTGCTTATCTGTTTTCATTGGATAACACCACTGCAGCGGCTTTATGGTCTGTATTTTTTATCCTAAGCGGGCTATCAGACAACGTCTTAAAACCATTGTTATTAGGAAAAGGAGCTCTAGTACCTATGCTAGTTATTTTCCTTGGCGTAATCGGTGGATTCATGATGTCTGGTTTCGTAGGTTTATTTGTGGGACCAATCATCTTTTCTATCGGTTACAAATTATTTGCCGCTTGGATGGATGACAAACCGGAAACTGTAATTGTTCAAAGCGATTTATAAATAATTTACTTCATTAGTGTGCAAAAGCTCTTCTGGGCGTGCCACCATAAAGAAAAGTAGCCTACTCATCTATGCTGGTGAGTAGGCTAATTTTTTTTATGCTGTGGGCTATACGGACTACTTTGGTAGCTTGCTTCAAACGAAGTTTACTGAACTCAGACGACACGTCACAACAATTTTTGTGTTTAAATTTTCTACTTTTTAATAGATTAAAAAGTTTGATTTAAAATTCTAATTTCTGGAGTAGAAATAACACCGTTTTTTTCCATTGCCTCTCTCATTGCCGGAGCCAAAAATATCGCCTTTGCTACATCCGCATTCGGAACTTCGGAAATAACGGTTATTGAATTTTCGTCATCTACCGATTGATAAACACCTTTAATCTTGATTCCAGCCTGTTCACGCATAGTTGCTCCTGCTTCAAAACCTTGTTTCCATTTAGTAAAGTTTTCTACTTTGTGTGAATTGATAATTGTTGTTGCCATTTTTTTTGTTTTTTAAATGATTAATAAAAAATTTATGGAACAAAACTACGGTTGGTGGTAATTACAAAACGTTGACTTTTGTCAAGAAATTTAAGTATTGAATATTTTTTTACGAATACGGCTTAATGTTTCGGCACTTAAACCTAAATAAGATGCGATATAGTGTTGAGGTACTCTTTGAAATAATTTGGGTTTTGCTTTTAGCAGATTTAAGTATCTTTCTTCACCATTTTTGGTTTGCATATCAGCAAGCTGTTGCTGCAATAGAGCTGTCCATTTTTGATAGCCTTTTAAATGACCTTCTGTCCACCAGGGAAATTGAATAAATGCCTTTTCCCAATTATCAGCAGTAATAGTAAGCAATTCACATTCCTCTATTGCTTGAAAATTATAATTGGAAATGATTTTGTTTCTTATGGCCGATAAATCGCCTACAAAATGTCTTTCTTCGGCAAAATATACAATTGATTCTTCGCCCTTTCCATTTACAATATATTGTCGCAAACAGCCTTTCAAAACAAAAATGGAGAACTTTGGAATTTCGCCAGCTTTCAAAATAAATTCATTTCGGTTAAATTTCTTGAATTCCCACAATGCAAGAAATTGTTCAAATTCCCCTTCAGGTATAGCAACTCTCTTTTGAAGTTCTTCCAAAAATAGAGTTCTATGGTATATTTTAATTTCTGTCATCTGTTATATTTGTATGAGTAGCGCTTTATATTGACTACTGCATTTTGGTAGTAGAAGAGGGTTTGGGACTAAGTTAAACTCATTCTCAGGATTTTACAAATCATCCCAAATACAAAACTAACTTTCCATTAAGCCTATTGCCCAAATCCATTGTAGCTGTTATGTGAAGTTGCGACACGCAAAGTGGGCTAGTTTAGTTTTTCACAACATTTAGGTTAAATATTTTCTGTTAATTTCTGCTTTTCAAAAGTTAGGTTTTCCAGTTTCTAAAATCAATTTTCAAACTACAAAAGTAAAACTTGCCACGTTTCAGTTTTTCAATTTTCTAATTTCTATTTATTATTTTTAGAACTTTCATTTTTTTTATAACTGTATCTAGCCATTAGAGCCATAAATAAACCGAAAAATGAAGCATGAAAAATAAATTTCCATAATTGAAATCCATTTCCTTCTGAATAATCATAACCAGCCATTAATCCTGCATAAATTAACCCTGTGAATAAAAAGGTTTTTATCATTGTTTTTGTTATAGGTTTCATTTTTTTATTTCGTTTATGTTTCAGATTTTTTTTAGCAATTACACATAACGTCTTGGTACTCCAGCGGGTTTGGGATTAAATTAAGACCATTCCTCGGATTTGCCAAATCATCCCAAATACAAAACCAACTTTCCATTAAGCTTATTGCCCAAATCCGTTGTTGTAGCTGTTGGTAGTAGTAAATTTATTTATAGTGGAAGTCGGATTCAGGGAAATTAATTACTTCATTTTTATTTCGCAAAATATTCCAAATCATATCATAAAGGCGGAAAAAATTTTCTGCTCTTTTTTTATTTTTTTCACTTGTGTATCCCGTATCATAACTTACAACTTTTTGCTTTCCATTAGAATAAATTAGAATACTTTTAATATGACCTGGATCAGTTATTAATATAACACTTTCTTTAGGTTCAAATTTATTCGGCATTTTTAAAAATTGAACTTCTTCCATAAAAGAGTAAATTTTCTCTTTTTCTTCTTTCGTTAATTCAATTTTTACTGTTTTATCATCTTCTAAATATTTTCTACTGAAAGTGCTATTTTTCGAATTGTAGCTATCATTTCCTCCGCTATTAATTATAAAATAAAAGTCATTAGGGAGTGAATCTTCAACTTGAGAATTTACCAAAAATGATTTCGGTGTACTTTTATTAAAACTGTAAATACTAAAAAGTATAAGTATTATAGAGATAATTTTAAATTTCTTCATTTCTCATTTTTGTGGTTTATTACTGTCAACGTTCTCGCGCTACAAGCAGTTTGGGATTAAATTAAGCCTATTCTTCGGATTTGCCAAATCTTACAAATACAAACCAATTTTTCCATTAAGCCAAATGCCCAAATTGCTTGTTGCGTGTGTTGTACCCAGTTTTTATTTACGATTCAGTTTAATTTTTCTATACTTTTTGTCTAAGGGTTGCAAAATACTATCCGAAATTATCAAATATCTTTTAGTGATTTTTTTGTCTGTTTTACTTTCTATGTTTTCATCATCAAGATTTATTATATTCTTTTCAATATGATATTTCCCAATAAAAGTGCAACGATTTTCAATATACGATCTTGTTATTTCAAAGGAATTGTTTTCATACAATACTATCCAAGCTCTCTCGTATTCGTCTTCAATAATTCCTTCATATTTAATTTCCCTCCAGAATTTATTTTCATTAGCAACAAATAAAAAACTATTAAAGACAACAAATAAAATAAAGAGATATAAAGGAATAAAATCAAATTTTTCTCCTTTGTCAACCAATTTAAACAAATCTCGAATTTCAATTATTATAAAACCGAGGATAAAAATTATACTTAAAAAGGCAAATAATAAACCTTTGGCCATTCCTTCGCAGAAATCACCAAAGTGAATGTTTAAACATAAAGTCAATAACAGTAAAATTGATAATATTCCGTATTTAATCTTCTTTCGTTCTTTCATTTGTTAAATTGGGTACAACTAGTATATAGGTCTGATAAAATGACTCATCTTTACCCGATTTCTGCTAGATAGGTATGACAAACATAATGTTTATTTGTCAAATTAAACGTGACGTATGTTATTTGTGGGCTTTTTATTACTTGTAAATGATTTCTCTAAAAAAGACTCTAATAGTACTTCCTTATTTTTTGATTAGATCTTCTTTCTCTACCAATTGCTCCTTGAGAGCTTTTTCATGTACGGTTTCAAAATGGTTAGACAGACCTATCTGTCTTATTGGTTGAATAGTTACATTTTACCGCTGATATAGAACAGCAATACCTAACAGCTTCTACAATAGTTTTGGGTAATCGACTTAATGAAAAGTTGGTTTTGTACCGATGATTTGGCAAATCCGAATAATGGGTTTAATTTAGTCTTAAATCTGCTTTAGTATCCGAACGTTGGGTAGCAAATGAAAAATGACTAGAAAATAAAATTTATATTAATGAGGCTATTTTTTTATGTGTAGTAAGAGTTTTGATTTCCTCTTGTGGATTGAATAGGAGAATTTCAAAACTTGAAGAAAAAGTTAACGAGCCAAATGACAGTATTCAACTGAAAAATTTAAAAACACTAGCTAATTACAATACAGCTTTTTTGGGATTGCTGAAAGAAACATTTACAATAATACAAGAAATTCAGTTTTTATAGAAATAGATTTAGGTGTTAATTCTAGTAGGGGAGTTGATAATGTAAAAGTATGGCAAGTAATAAATTAAACGACATTCAAACTAGAACTATTAGTAGTAATTGAAAGGTATTTTAAAGTAAATAACAATTAACGACAAGATATGAGAAAGATTATTGCAGCAATCAACATGACACTGGATGGTTTTTGCGATCATACAGCAATAACTCCTGATGAAGAAATACATCAGCATTACACAGACCTATTAAGTAGCGGAGACGCCATTTTATATGGGCGAATAACCTATCAGCTTATGGAATTTTGGCAGAGTCTAGTAAAAAATCCTTCTGGTGAAAAATCAATGGATGACTTTGCTATGGTAATAGACAAAATTCCAAAAATTGTTTTTTCCCACACACTGAATACTGTTGAATGGGAAAGCGCCAGAATTGCAAAACGTGATTTAAAAGAAGAGGTTTTAGAACTCAAACAACAATCAGGTAGCACTATTTTAGTTGGTTGTCGAAGTTTGATTATACAGTTAATAAAACTTAATTTGATTGACGAATTACAACTTTGTGTTCACCCTGTTATCGCAGGCATCGGTTTGCCATTATTTGAAAATTTAAACGAAAGGACTGTTTTTAAACTAATCAAAACCAAAACTTTTACTGGTGGTGCGGTATTACTTTACTATCAACCTACAATCGAAATAATAACTAATGATAAATAAAATTCTAATATATAATACTTTGTGATTAAAATATTGAACGTGATAGTATTAATTAAAAAGGAATCTAGTTTTTTATGTAAGATTCTAAATTAAAAAAGCCACTTTGTCATTCAGGGACAATAGTGGCTTTTTAAACAAATAAAAACTAAAAAAGATTATCAATATTTAGAAACAGTAAGCATTTTCTGCAACCAATTTTGAGGTGATTGTTTCCCTCAAACCAACAACATTTGGCATATTGGTGTATTTTGTAAAACGGCGTAAACCCATTAACATCATGCGTTGTTCATCACCTTCGGCGAATGAAATAATACTTTCTTTTCCTTTTTGAGTAATGATATCAACCGCTTGGTATAAGTACAATTGAGCCATTGCTATTTGTTCCTTGATTTTGTCGACACCATTTGTTTTGGCTAATTTTTCAGTTCTCAAGATGGTACTTTCTGCCATATAGATTTCAATTAAGATATCAGAGGCGGCCATTAATAACTGTTGGTGAGAATCTAAATCAGGTCCATATTTTTGAACAGCTCCACCGGCAACCATTAGGAATGCTTTTTTCAATTTACCAATCATTTCTTTTTCTTCAGTAAACAATTCAGAATAATCAGGAGTGTCAAAAGATGGAATTCCCATTAATTCTTCTTGTACTTTAGAAGCAGGTCCTAGTAAATCTACGTGCCCTTTCATTGCTTTTTTGATTAGCATTCCAACCGAAAGCATTCTGTTGATTTCATTTGTTCCTTCGTAGATGCGGGCAATACGGGCATCTCTCCAAGCACTTTCCATAGGCGTGTCCTCTGAGAATCCCATTCCACCAAAGATTTGGATTCCTTCATCTGCACAGTTTTGAACATCTTCAGAAACCGCTACTTTCAAGATAGAACACTCGATAGCATATTCTTCAACTCCTTTTAATTCTGATTCTTGATGCGAAACACCTTCAGCTTCACGAGCGGTAATTCTATCTTCAATGTCTTTTGCAGCACGGTAAGAAGCACTTTCTCCTGCGTAGCAAGAAGTCGCCATTTCGGCCAATTTAGAACGGATAGCACCAAACTGAGAAATAGCAGTATTAAATTGAATTCTTTCATTAGCATAGTGAACTGCTCCTGTGATTACTCTACGTTGTGCGTCCAAACAAGCAGCTGCCAATTTGATACGACCTACGTTTAAAGCATTCATAGCAATTTTGAAACCGTTTCCTCTTTCAGACAACATATTTTCAACAGGAACTTTAGTATCATTAAAGAAAACCTGACGAGTAGAGGAGGCACGAATTCCTAATTTGTGTTCTTCTTCTCCAAATGAAATTCCGTTATCGGCTGTATTTTCAAGAATAAATCCAGTAATGTTTTTATCATCTTCAATTCTTGCAAATACGATAAATAAAGAACAAAATCCTGCATTCGAAATCCACATTTTTTGTCCAGTGATTTTATAATGTGTACCATCTTCAGATAAAACAGCTTTCGTTTTTCCAGAATTTGCATCCGATCCAGCACCAGGTTCAGTTAAGCAATAAGCGCCAAACCATTCACCAGAAGCTAGTTTTGGCACATATTTTTGTTTTTGTTCTTCTGTTCCGTATAATGTTATTGGCATTGTACCAATTCCAGTATGAGCTCCAAAAGCAGTCGAGAACGAACCCGTTGCTCCCGAAATATAATCACATACCAAAACGGTATTAACAAATCCCATTCCCATTCCGCCATAAGCTTCGGGTACTGCTACGCTTAAGAAACCAAGATCTCCCGCTTTTTTCATACATTCTTGTGTATACCCGTAATCTTTTTTCTCAAAACGATCTTTGTGTGCCCACAATTCTTTATCAACGAACTCTCTAACAGAGTCACGCATCATTAACTGCTCTTCGTTGAAATCCTCTGGTGTGAAAATATCTTCACATTTTGTTTCTTTTACGATGAATTGACCACCACGGGTTACGTTTTTTTCGATTGTATCTGCCATTGCTTTTGTTTTTTGTATGTATTTTTATTTATGATTTTATTCCTCAATCTTGTCATTGCGAGGAACGAAGCAACCACATTTGCAAAATAAAACTTTGCGTAATTGTTAGTGAGGTTGCTTCGTTCCTCGCAATGACAAACTGAACGAATAACTTTATCTATAGTACCTCGTAAATCCCCGCAGAACCTTGTCCAGTCCCCACACACATAGAAACAATTCCATACTTGTTTCCTCTGCGTTTCATTTCGTCGAATAATTGAACAGAAAGTTTAGCACCTGTGCAACCAAGTGGATGACCCAAGGCAATTGCTCCACCGTTTACGTTTACGATATCCGGATTTAAACCTAACTCTCGAATTACAGCCAGAGACTGAGAAGCAAAAGCCTCGTTTAATTCAACTAAGTCAATATCTTTTAATTCTAAACCAGCTTGTTTCAATGCTTTCGGAATTGCTTTTACAGGACCGATACCCATAATTCTTGGCTCAACGCCAGATGAAGCAAAATTTACTAATCTGGCAATTGGCTCAAGGTTTAATTCTTTAACCATGTCCTCACTCATGATTAAAACAAAAGCAGCACCATCACTCATTTGTGATGAGTTACCTGCTGTAACGCTTCCGTCAGCAGCAAAAACAGGTCTCAATCCAGCTAAAGCAGCAACTGATGTTCCGGCTCTTGGACCTTCGTCTTGTTTTACAACGTATGATTTAGTTTCTTTTTTTCCGTTTTCATTGATGAAAGTCTGTTCAACAGTAATCGGAACGATTTGTTTGTCGAATTTACCTTCAGCTTGCGCTTTCAAAGCTTTCATATGAGAATTGTAAGCAAACTCATCCTGATCTTCTCTTGAGATTTTGTATTGATTGGCAACCGCTTCAGCAGTTAAACCCATTCCCCAGTAATAATCTTCGTGACCTGCAACGGCAACTTTATAATCCGGAGTTGGTTTGTAACCTCCCATCGGAATAAAACTCATACTTTCTGCTCCACCAGCGATGATACAATCTGCCATTCCTGATTGGATTTTAGCAGTTGCCATTCCGATAGTTTCTAATCCGGATGCACAATAACGGTTAACCGTAACACCAGGAACATCTTCAACTTTTAATCCCATTAATGAGATCAAACGTCCAACGTTAAGTCCTTGTTCTGCTTCCGGCATGGCATTTCCTACCATCACGTCATCGATACGTTTTTTGTCGAAATCAGGCAGTTCATCCATCATAAACTGAATGGTTTCTGCTGCTAATTCGTCAGGTCTTTTAAATCTAAAAACCCCTTTTGGTGCTTTTCCTACCGCAGTACGGTAAGCTTTTACGATATATGCTGTTTTCATAAATGATTGTATTAAGATTGGAGAATTAAGTATTAAGATTTTCCAATGTTTGCGTTGATTTTATCTTTTAGTGATCTTTGAAATGAAAAATTCATATTTGAAACCTCCACTAATTGATTAATAGTTGGTTGAATTATATCTTCATTAACAAGTTTAAGTCTTTTAGCAAGTATTAATTGAGTTATTAATTCAAAAGTAGAACCATTTGCAATTCCTAGAAAATGCATGAATTCTTTGTCTGAATTTCTTCCAGAACCTTCAGCAATATTTGAAGGTATAGAAACGGCACATTTTTTTATTTGATGATTTAAATTGAATTTTTCATCATTGGGTAATAATGAAGAAATTTCATAAACATGAACAGCAATGTCCATTGCTTTTTGCCAAATCTTTAATTTTTCAAATTGATGCATATTTCTGAGTCTTAATACTTAATTCTTGATACTTCAATCTAATTTCTCAAAGGTTTTCCTTTAGTTAACATATATTGAATTCTCTCTAAAGTCTTTCTCTCAGTACATAAACTCAGGAAAGCTTCACGTTCGATATCTAATAAATATTGTTCAGATACTAAAGTCGCTTCAGATAAATCTCCACCAGCCATAACATAAGCCAGTTTATTAGCGATTTTTTTATCGTGTTCCGAAATGTATTTTCCAGCTTCCATTTGATCCGTTCCAACTAAGAACATTCCAAGTGCTTGTTTACCTAAAACCTTAACATCAGTTCTTCTGATCGGTTGTGTATAACCTGCTTCAGCCATTAACAAAGCATGTTTCTTAGCTTCAGCGATCTGACGATCTTTGTTTACTACGATAACATCTTTTCCATGTTGAAGAAGACCTGTATCAAAAGCTTCGTAACCTGAAGTTGATACTTTTGCCATAGCGATCGTTAAGAAATACTCCTGAAGAACGTTCAATTCCACATCGTTTTTACGGAATAAATCAGACGCTCTTAAAGCCATTTCTTTAGATCCACCACCACCAGGAAGTACACCCACACCAAATTCAACTAATCCCATGTACGTTTCTGCAGCAGCAACCACTTTATCAGCGTGTAAGCTCATTTCGCATCCACCACCAAAAGTCATTCCGTGAGGCGCTACTACAACTGGAATTGAAGAGTAACGAACGCGCATCATAGTGTCTTGGAACAATTTGATCGCCATGTTCAATTCGTCATATTCCTGCTCAACTGCCATCATGAAAATCATTCCGATATTAGCTCCAACAGAGAAATTTGCTGCCTGGTTACCAATAACTAAACCTTGATATTCTTTTTCAGATAAGTCGATTGCTTTATTGATAGCCTGAAGTACATCGCCACCAATAGTATTCATTTTAGATTGGAATTCTAAGTTCAAGATTCCATCTCCTAAATCCTGAATGATTGCACCGCTATTGCTCCAAACTTTTTTGCTTTCGCGAATGTTGTTCAGAATAATAAATGCATCTTGTCCCGGAACTTTAACTTGAGATTTTGTTGGAATGTTGTAGAAATATGTCGCTCCTTCTTTTACAGAGTAGAAACTCTCACTTCCGGAAGCCAACATTTCAGTAACCCATGTAGCTGGCTCTAAACCTTCTGCTTTCATGATTTCGATTCCGTTGGCAACACCAATCGCGTCCCAAATTTCGAATGGACCGTTTTCCCATCCAAAACCGGCTTTCATCGCATCATCAATTTTGTATAATTCGTCTGAGATTTCAGGAATTCTATTTGACACGTAGGCAAACATTCCGGCGAAACTCTTACGGTAGAATTCTCCCGCTTTGTCTTTTCCTTTTACTAAAACTTTAAAGCGATTGATTGGTTTATCAATAGTTTTTGTTAGTTCAAGCGTAGCAAAATTTGCTTTTTTAGCGGCACGGTATTCTAATGTATCTAAGTCTAAAGACAAAATGTCTTTGTCTACTTTTTTGTAAAAACCCTGACCAGTTTTGCTTCCTAACCATTTATTTTCCATCATTTTGTTGACGAAATCAGGAAGTTTAAACAATTCATGTTGTTCGTCGTTAGGGCAGTTTTCGTAGATACCGTTGGCAACGTGTACCAATGTATCCAAACCAACAACGTCAACCGTACGGAAAGTAGCCGATTTTGGACGACCAATTACCGGGCCAGTCAATTTATCCACTTCTTCAATTGTTAATCCCATTTCTTTTACCAAGTGGAATAAGCTCTGAATCCCGTAAATACCAATTCTATTTCCAATAAACGCCGGAGTATCTTTAGCAACAACCGAAGTTTTTCCTAAGAATTTAGATCCGTATTCGTTTAAGAAATCCAATACTTCAGTTGAAGTTTTAGGACCAGGAATAATTTCAAATAATTTTAAGTAACGCGCAGGGTTAAAAAAGTGAGTTCCGCAGAAATGTTTTTGAAAGTCTTCACTTCTTCCTTCGCTCATAAAATGAATTGGAATACCAGAAGTGTTTGATGTAACCAAAGTTCCCGGAGTACGGAATTTCTCGATTTGCTCAAAAACTAATTTTTTGATATCCAAACGCTCTACAACAACTTCAATAATCCAGTCAACATTGGCAATTTTTGCCATATCATCAGTCGTATTTCCAGTTGTGATTTGGCTAGCAAATTTTTGGCTGTAAATAGGAGAGGGTTTCGATTTTAATGAGTTGGTTAAATGTTCGTTTACCACTCGGTTGCGAACAGCTTTGCTTTCAAGAGTAAGCCCTTTTTTGGCTTCTGCATCAGTCAATTCTCTTGGAATGATATCTAACAATAAGACTTCAACTCCAATATTGGCAAAATGACAGGCAATACCTGAACCCATAATTCCAGATCCAATTACTGCAACTTTTTTAATGGTGCGTTTCATATTTTGATGTTTATTGCTTTTTATTAGTCATGATTTTTAGTGTAATTTTTTTATTTTGATGCTAAAAGAATTACAGTTTTGTTTGGATTTAAAAACGCCTCACTCGTTAATTTTTAGAATTTTGAATTGTGGCGTTTTCGTCTCCGTCTTCAGATTTAAATATGTGCTTATTTTGAATTAGTTCGTTGATAATTTCAGCGACTTCAATGAAGTTGTTGATTTTTTCTTCCGAGATATGTTGCCTTACAGATTCATTAAATTTCAAAACGGTATTCTTAGAAAGCTCTCTTTTTTCTCTTCCAAAATCGGTTAGATAAATCAAAACGCCTCTTCCGTCATCTGGATTTTTCTTTCTGGTAATTAAACCTTTTTCTTCCATTGATTTCAAGGTTCTGGTCAAACTTGTAGCTTCCATTCCCATTCTAGGTCCTAATGCTGTCGACGGTGTTCCTTCTTCTCTGTCCATGCTTAATAATGCAAATCCAGTTGCCATTGTTGCATCATATTTATTTGCTTCCTCATTATACATTCTGGAAACGGCTTGCCAGGTTGCTCTTAGGATATAATCTAGTGTTTTGTTTTTCATAAGCTACTATATCGATTTCAAATGTAATAAAAAAAATACTATGCATGCATAATAAATGTATTTTTTTTTAATTTTTTTATAAATATAATTAAAAAACTCCTTTTAAATAAAGGGTTTATGAAAATATTATGCATGCGCGGTATATGCTACTTCGAACGAAAAGGAAGTTTTTTGAAGATTTTTATCGAAAGAGATAAAAAACATTTTTGAAGTCAAAAAAGTGCTTAGATTTTTATATTAACTTGAAGTTATTCTTTATAATAAATAAAAAAGAGACTGTCCTTTTGAGGACAATCTCTTTGAATTTAAAAGCTAAATAGGATTATTACGGCTGACCATAAATTTTATCATAAAGATCTTTATAGATTTCTTTGATGATTTTACGTTTTAGTTTTAGGGTAGGAGTAAGCTGCCCGCCATTTATTGACCAAACATCTGGAGTTAATTCAAAACGTTTGATTTGTTCCCAATGTCCAAATTTGGTGTTCAATTGATCAACCTCTTCCTTAATACGAGCAACTACCTTTGGATTATCAATAATTTCTTCATTGGTTTTTCCTAATTCTATTTTATGTATTTTAGCCCATTCTTTGACGAATTCAAAACTTGGCTGAATGAATGCAGCTGGCATTTTTTCTCCATCACCAATCACCATAATCTGCTCGATAAAACGAGATTGTTTCATAGTGTTTTCGATAAGCTGAGGTGCAATATATTTTCCGCCAGACGTTTTGAACATTTCTTTCTTTCTGTCGGTAATTGATAAAAAACCATCTTTATCAATATTACCAATATCTCCCGTATGAAAATAACCATCAATTATGGCCTCAGCAGTTTTTTCAGGATCTTTGTAATACCCCATCATCACATTTGGGCCTTTGCAAAGAATTTCACCATCTTCGGCAATTTTCACTTCTACATTATTGATGATTTTTCCAGCAGTTCCTATTTTAAATCCTTTGTTTCTAAAATCATTTACGGAGATTACAGGAGAAGTTTCAGATAATCCGTAGCCTTCCATAATGTATATTTCTGCTGCTGCAAAAATTCTGGCTAATCTTGGTTGAAGTGCGGCACTTCCGTTTACAATTAAATCTAATTTTCCGCCCAAACCAGCTTTCCATTTACTGAAAATTAATTTCCGAGCTATTTTTAATTGCAATTCATACCAAAAACCATTAACGCCATAAGGTTCGTATTTTAAACCTATTTCAACAGCCCAGAAGAAAAGTTTCTTTTTAATTCCTGTAAGATCAGAACCTTTGGCAATAATTTTTTCGTAAACTTTTTCGATAAGTCTTGGAACACCAGTCATTACTGATGGACTAATTTCTTTGATGTTGTCAGAAATTTTTTCAATAGATTCTCCAAAATAAATGGAACAACCATAAAATTGATAAATATAAGTTACCATTCGCTCATAAATGTGGCAAATAGGTAAGAAGCTCAACGCACGACTTACACCTTCTTCAAACGGAATTCTGTCGGCACTATTCAAAACATTAGAAACAATATTTTTATGAGATAACATAACTCCCTTTGGTCTTCCTGTTGTTCCTGAGGTATAAATAATTGTAGCTAAATCTTCTGGATCTACATTCTTTTTTCGCTCTTCAACTTCATTTTGATTGCTAGTATCTTCACCTAGTTTTAATAGTTTATTCCAGTTTTTGCAACCTTCAATTTCATCAAAAGAAAAAACTTCTTTCAAAGATGAAACGTTGGCTTTTATAGCATTGATTTTTTTAAATAATTCAGCATCTGAAACGAACACATACATCGCTTCTGAATGATTTAGGATATACTCATAATCTTCTTCGGTGATGGTTGGATAAATTGGTACGTTTTGTGCACCAGTTTGCAAAATACCAACATCCATGATATGCCACTCCGTTCTATTATTGCTAGAAATGATGGCGACCTTATCATTTTTTTGAATACCCATTCGTAGCAATGCCCTAGAAATAGCATTGGCTTTGTCAATATATTCTTGAGTTGATGTTTTTACCCAAACGCCATTTTGCTTTGTTACTAAAGCATCTGGTTTGTTGTATTTTTCTAGCTGATAGTATGGAAAATCAAAGAGGCGATTGATAGTTGTCATTATGAGATTGTTAAATTATACTGCAAATTAAATAAAATTTAATAATTATTTTTATTTTCCAAAGATTAATTATTGTTTATATAATTACAATATTGGTAATCAACGAAATCGTTTTCTTAATTGGTTAAATTTGAATGAATTGTATTGATAAAATTATTTTTAAGACTGTTTATAATTTGTTAAAGTAAAAGAAGCTGAGCTATTTGCATTACTTGATTTTAAAAATAATTATTCGATATATTCTTTTACACGCTCTCCAGAAATGAACATTTTCTTTTTGTCAAAATGAATAGAAAATGGCTGTAATTTCCATTCGTCTTCATTCTCAGATTTACTATTTATTTTATACCAAAAAGAGTATTTTGCACTATTGAATCCTTCTTTGAAAATTGGAACTCCCAATTGAGTACATTCGATTCCCCAGATAATATTTTCTTTGATGAGGTCTTCATTTTGCATAATTCCAGTTCCATCGGAGTTTAGAAATGTGGTAGGTGAAGTTTGATTTACATAGGTGTATAAACCTGAAATTGGGTAGCCAATAACGTTAGCGATATAGTGATTTTTATTATCACTCTTAATTTTAGTCACTTTAATTTGGGCAAAAGAATGGGAGGCACTCAGTACAAGAGCAGTAAGCAATAATGTAAAATTTTTCATGGATGTAGGTTAATTGTAGCAATAGCAAAGAGTAGAGGGCATTACTTTTTAAACTATCTAAGCTTCAATGGTATTAAATTGGTTACTTATTATTGTTGAATTTCAGGCTAAGATACAAACTGGGTTTTAGATAAAAAACTATAAATAGCGGTAATTATAAACATATAAATTGCGTTCATTGTTTCCTTTTGGAGAATAAAAATTTTATCAATTGCATTTCGTTTAGAGTCAGGTTTATAGGAGGAAATCGCCTTACTAGTGCATTTGTAGTGTTGTTTAAATTGTTCTTAAACCTTGAAATTTATTTAGACTTTTTGATAAAATATGCCTGTAAATATTATAACTACAATACTCATTTAGGGGTATTTTTTTTATTAAAAAAAATGTTAAATTTGTTTATGGCTAGAAAATTTCTTTTGTATTTCATCCTTTTTATTATTGGAACTGTTCAGGCCGCTCCATTGAAAACGTATGTATACAACAATGATTTTCATCATTTATCTTTTTATTATGAGTATTTAGAAGATTGTAATTCTTTTTCGACTCAAGAAGTAAT
Source organism: Flavobacterium sp. WC2509 (assembly GCF_052683105.1). Lineage (NCBI taxonomy): Bacteria > Pseudomonadati > Bacteroidota > Flavobacteriia > Flavobacteriales > Flavobacteriaceae > Flavobacterium > Flavobacterium sp. WC2509. The sequence goes on from NZ_JBQZFG010000001.1 coordinate 3,672,578, forward strand.
TCAAAATTTTAAGGCGGGAAAATTTCAGCATCCTACGCCTGATAAAGCGTTTAGTTCTGGAATTTCAACTTGTAGTTATTGGTTAGCCCTTGATGTTAAAAACGGCTCAGGTAAAAACCAAAAAATGCTTTGGAGTTTTTTTAATAATGGTTTGTCTTTTTCACTCTATGAATTCAAAAATAATAAACTCGTATTTATAGATCAATCGTCTATGCATGAGCGCCTTGATGAGCGTTCTTTTCCAGTAAGAAGTATTTCGTTTCCATTTTATTTAGATAATAATCAAAGTAAAATTTTGTTTGTCAAAGTTACCCCAACAGTCAATAAAAACATTTATTTCCCTACCACCATTAAAACTGTAGAGGAATATTTGACTGACGAATTAGAGTTTAGTTATTTGATGGGTAAGTATTTTGGAATCTTATTGTTGACAATATTTATCAATCTTTGCCTATTTGTAATATTGAAAAAGAAAATTTATTGGTACAATATTTTTTATATTTTCTTTATTGTTTTATTTCAATTTTCAGACTTTCATTTTGATTCTTTAGAAATTCCAAATGCTTTTTTCCATTTTTGGAGCTACATTAACAAAGATTTTTATATCGCATTATCGATATTTTTTTATGTCAGGGTTTTTCAAATTTTTGTTGAGTTACCCAAACATTTTCCAAAATTAAATTCGATTTTAAACTATTTGAATTACATCTTATTATTGAGTGCAGTCTTAATTTTTGTGAGTAGTATTTTATTCCATCAAAGCAACTATTTTAGCCACTTTGTTAACGGTTTAATCAATGTTATGATTTATGTTATAATCGGTTTTATACTGGTTATAATTGTTATTGGAATTCGATTTAAAATTGGTTTTTTCATGTTGTTTGGATTGTCGTTTGTATTTCTGTTTTATGGTTTTTTAGGGTATTTATTGAATACTTTAAACATTGCTAATTTGCCAATATTCAGACCGGGAAATTTGATTAACGGCTCGGTTATAGAAGTTGTATTGCTTACTATTTTCTTTGTTTACAAATTTAAATTAGATAAAGAAAAAGCGGCTTTAAAAATAATTACTGAAATTAGAAAAAACGATGATTTGTCTAAAAAGATGCTTACGATTGAATCGAATGAGCAGGAAAGATTGGCACGAAACATTCATGATGAGATTGGTAGCGATATAACAGGGCTTCGATTACAGTTGGAGAGTCATTTGTTGGAAAGTAATCTGTCTTCAGAACAACAAGAATCTATACTTGAAAATGTAAAAACATTATATGAAAAAGTGAGGGACTTAAGTTACTTTATGAACCCAATGGAATTTAATACTAATTTTATTGCTACAATTGAAGATCAGGTTTCTTTCTATAGAAAAAATGTAAAAAATGTCGAATTCGAGTTGTTTACAAATCTGAAAGAATCTGATGTTTTTCTGCCTGAAATTCAATCTCAGTTGACTAGAATCATTAAAGAAGCCTGTACAAATGCATTAAAACATTCGTTGGCTTCAAAGATTTCAATACAATTAATTTCTGAAAACGACTTGCTTTTGTTGATGATTGAAGATAACGGCATAGGTTTTGATACTGGAAATGAGTTTAAGAGCTTTGGCTTGGAAAACATGAAGTCTAGAGTTGCATTTTTAAGAGGGATAATTACTTTGGAAAGTAATAAAAAAGGGACTTCAATAATTATAGAAATTCCATTAGTATGACGACATTGAATTATAATATTGTTATTGCAGATGATCATAAGTTGATCATTTCGGGTATTAATTATATTATCTCCTCTAATAATTTAGGTGAAATAATTAGTGAAGTTTATGATGGGGTAGAACTACTTCAGTTTTTGCAAAATAATAAGGTAGATTTAGCTATAATCGATATAAATATGCCTGAATTGAATGGAATAGAAGCTGCAAAAAAAATTATCGACTTGTATCCTACTATTTCAATTTTGATGCTCAGTCAGTATGAAAATATTGAATTAATAAAAAAATTAAAATGCATTGGTGTAAAAGGGTATCTGTCTAAAAATTTCGAAGTTACTGAATTGATAGAAGGAATTAAGACGATAAAAGAAGATGGTTTTTTCTTTCCATCGTTAGATGCAGATATAGGGATTATAAAAAACGACAAATCTCACTTGACTACAAGAGAAATTGAAATCATTTCCCTTATTGCTGAAGGGAAAACATCAAAAGAAATTGCTGGTGAACTTTTTTTGAGTGAATATACTATAGAAACTCATCGAAGAAATTGTATGCGAAAATTAGAAGTCAACTCTATTATTCCTCTTCTCAATAGAGCAAAAGAATTAGGTTATATTTTTTGACAATATTATAAAAAAAATGCTTCCATTTCTGGAAGCATTTTTTAGCTTATTTAGTTTTGTCAATCCATTTTCTGGCATTTACAAAAGCTTCATGCCAAGGCGTAACCTCGTCATTTCTATCTTTTGGATAATTAGCCCAGTTCCATTGGAAAGTAGAACGCTCAATGTGAGGCATCATTACCAAGTGACGACCAGTTGTATCGCACATCATAGCGGTATTATAGTCAGAACCATTAGGATTTGCAGGATAACTATCATAACCGTATTTTCCAACGATGTTGTAGTTTGCTTCAGCTTCTGGTAAATTAAATTTTCCTTCACCGTGAGAAACCCAAACTCCAAGAGTACTTCCCGCCAAAGTCGACAACATCACCGATTTGTTTTCTTGAATGGTTACCGATGTAAAAATACTTTCGTGTTTGTGGCTTTCGTTATGAAGCATTTTTCCGTGAACTTTATGCTCAGGATTGATTACTTCCAATTCCATAAACAATTGGCAACCATTACAAATTCCAACAGATAAAGTATCTTCTCTTTTGAAGAAATTTTTCAAAGCTGTGTTTGCTTTTTCGTTGTATTTGAATGCTCCAGCCCAACCTTTTGCAGAACCTAAAACATCAGAGTTAGAGAAACCTCCAACAGCTCCAATGAACTGAATATCTTCTAAAGTTTCACGACCAGAAATTAAATCGGTCATGTGAACGTCTTTTACATCAAAACCTGCTAAGTACATTGCATTCGCCATTTCACGCTCAGAATTACTTCCTTTTTCACGGATAATTGCTGCTTTTGGTCTTGGTTTTGAATTGTCAATTTCAGGTTTTTTCCCTGTAAAATGAGTTGGGAAAGTATAGTTTAAAACTTGATTTTTATAATTGTCAAAACGAGCTTGAGCTGTTCCGTTTTTAGATTGTTTTTGGTCTAATAAGAAAGACGTTTTAAACCAAATGTCTCTGTATTTGGCAATGTCTAATTTGCAAGGACCAAAGTCTAAAGTAGCTTCAGTTGTTGCGTTTCCTAATTTGAAGAAAGATACATTGTTAGCGTTCAATTTAGCTTCAACCGCTTCATCAGAATTAGCTTGGAAAACTACCGCTATGTTTTCAGCAAAAAGATATTTGATAATGTCTTTTTCTTCAAAAACAGAGAAATCAATTTTAGCTCCCAAATTCACATCAGCAAAACACATTTCAAGTAAAGTAGTGATTAAACCACCGCTTCCGATATCGTGACCCGCTAGAATTTGGTTTTCACCAATTAATTCCTGAATGGTATTAAAAGCATTTTTAAAGAAAACAGCATCTTTAATGGTTGCTGTTTCGTTTCCAATAGCATTTAGAATTTGTGCAAAAGAAGAACCTCCTAATTTGAATTCGTCTTGGGACAAATTGATATAATAAATAGAACCACCATCTTTTTGTAAAACAGGTTCTACTACTTTTCTAATATCAGTACAATTTCCACCAGCTGAAATAATTACCGTTCCCGGTGCGATTACTTCGTCATTTGGATATTTTTGTTTCATCGAAAGTGAATCTTTTCCAGTTGGAATGTTGATTCCCAATTCGATTGCAAAATCAGAACAAGCTTCAACAGCAGCGTATAAACGAGCGTCTTCACCTGCGTTTTTACAAGCCCACATCCAGTTAGCAGATAATGAAATTCCTTTCATTCCGTCTTTAATTGGAGCCCAAACAATATTTGATAATGATTCGGCAATAGCAGTTCTTGTTCCTGCAACCGGGTCAATCAAAGAGGCAATAGGAGAGTGACCAATAGAGGTTGCAATTCCTTCTCTACCATTATAATCTAAAGCCATTACACCAACGTTGTTCAGTGGCAATTGCAATGGTCCAGCACACTGTTGTTTAGCAACTTTTCCACCTACACAACGGTCAACTTTATTTGTTAACCAGTCTTTACAAGCCACAGCCTCTAATTGCAATACAGCTTCTAAATAAGTAGCAATATTTTTTGCATCATAGTTTAAAGCGCCATAGTTGTAATCAATAGTTGTATCGTTCATTATTGTTTTTGGTGAACTTCCGAAGAAATCTTCCAAAGCATAATCCATTGGCTTAGCACCAGTTGATTTTGATTCGAATGTAAAACGGTGGTCACCAGTTACATCACCAACTTGGTACATTGGAGAACGTTCTCTGTCTGCAATGCGTTGTAAAGTATCGATGTCTTTTTGACCAATAACTAATCCCATTCTTTCCTGAGATTCGTTACCGATAATTTCTTTTGCTGAAAGCGTTGGATCACCCACAGGTAATTTATCCAAATCAATTAAACCTCCAGTTTCTTCCACTAATTCCGAAAGACAGTTTAAGTGTCCACCAGCACCGTGATCGTGAATAGAAACAATTGGATTATTATCGCTTTCTACCAAACCACGAATGGCATTGGCAGCACGTTTTTGCATTTCTGGATTCGAACGTTGAATAGCATTCAACTCGATTCCTGAACCGAAAGCACCAGTATCTGCAGAAGAAACTGCAGCACCACCCATTCCAATTCTATAATTTTCTCCACCAAGGATAACGATTTTGTCGCCTTCTTGTGGTTTCTTTTTTATTGCTTGATCTAATTTTCCAAAACCAATTCCACCTGCTTGCATGATTACTTTATCGTAACCAATTTTACGGTTGTTTTCTTGGTGTTCGAAAGTTAGAACAGAACCAGTAATAAGCGGTTGTCCAAATTTATTTCCAAAATCTGAAGCTCCGTTGGATGCTTTTATCAAAATATCCATTGGTGTTTGGTACAACCATTTTCTTTCGGCTACAGCATCTTCCCAAGGTCTGTTTTCCTCTAAACGAGAATATGAAGTCATGTAAACAGCTGTTCCTGCTAATGGTAATGACCCTTGTCCACCTGCTAAACGGTCACGAATTTCTCCTCCAGCACCTGTTGCAGCTCCGTTGAAAGGTTCTACAGTTGTTGGGAAATTGTGTGTTTCTGCTTTTAATGAAATTACAGAATCAAATTCTTTTACTTCGTAAAAATCAGGTTTGTCTGCTGATTTTGGAGCAAATTGTTCTACTCTAGGTCCTTTTACAAAAGCAACGTTGTCTTTGTAAGCCGAAACAATATCGTTAGGATTTTCCTGAGATGTTTTTTTGATTAATTTGAATAAAGAAGTCTCTTTTTCTACACCATCAATTACAAAAGTTCCGTTGAAAATTTTGTGACGACAGTGCTCAGAATTGGCTTGTGAGAAAGCAAAAATCTCAGAGTCCGTTAGTTTTCGTCCTAATTTAATAGCTAAATTATTCAAATAATCTTCTTCTTCCGTACTTAAAGCCAAACCTTCCGATTTGTTGTAAGCAGCAATATCATCAATTTCTAAAATAGCTTCTGGCTGAATGTCAATCGTATAAATATCTTGATTTAACTCCGTATATTTTTGAGAAAGCATAGGGTCAAAATCAGAGAAATCTTCTGTTACCTTTTGAAATTCTTCGATTCTAATAATGCCAGAAATCCCCATATTTTGAGTAATCTCAACGGCATTTGTACTCCAAGGCGTAATCATAGCTGCGCGAGGACCAACAAAAAAATCCGTCAATGCGGATTTTTCTATTTTATTTGCATCGGCAAAAAGCCAGTTGAGTTTTGAAATGTCTTGAGCCGAAATTTCGTTTTGCGTTTGTACGGCAAAAACAGTTTTGCTTTGGTTTTCAAAGAAATGAATCATCGTTTGTAGTTTGTTGTATTTAACGGTGCAAATTTAGTTTAAATATATAGTAAGAGCAAATGTGAAAAGCAAACTATTTGGTAAAATCAAATAATTAAACAAACACCGCAAATTCGCAAATTATATTAAGCGTAATTGATGAAAATCTGCGACCCGAGCGATAGCGAATAGGTGAAGTAATTTGCGGTTAATTTAATTTTAATGTCAATTTATTTCGGAAACGCTTTGTTTTGGTAAGCTCCTAAATCTGGGGGTAATGTTCTCGTATTTCCTAAAATATCTAATGGGATCAAATAAGCCGAATTCCCTTTTGCGAAAGCGGAAGAAGTATTATCAATATTAAAATTATTGATATTTGGATTAAAGAATTTTGGGTCTTTATTCAGAATAATTGAATTATAGTGTGTCGGATCTGTTTCAAATAGGTAAAGAGGATCGTTAGTTTTGTTAGATTTCAGCAGGCAATTGTTGAATTGGTAGTTAAAAATTGCTTCTGGTTTTTTATCCAAAATCATTTCGTTTGAAAATGAGCCATAAACGATGCAATTGTTGAATGTAGCTTCCGTTAAATTTTTTGTTTCTGGTGTAGCTCCACTAATATAATTGCTAATATAAACTGCTAATTGTTCTGGACTCGACCAATTATTATTAAAAGTACTGTGGGTAAATTTGTAATTTCCGCCATAAGTACAAGCCAAACTCGCTTGTCCTGTGTAATTGATAACTATATTTTCTCCGTTAATCATCGCATTTTTGGCTTGGATTCCATAATGAGTACAATTGTAAATTTGAGTATTCTTTAGGGAGACAGTTGTTCCATTATTGCCGTCGACTAATAGTCCAACTGTAGCGTTTTTTATAGTAAGGTTTTGAATTTTATTGTTAGTACTTCCATTTTGTAACCAAATCGTTCCCCATTGTCCAGGAATAAAAGCGAAATCGGGTTGCAAACGATCGCTGCTAAAAACAACTTCATTTTCTAGTTTTTCGGTTGTTGATGTGGTTCCGTTAACTTGTATGGAAGCATTTTTGGATACAATAAGGCCAGAATTGGCATGAAAATAAACTCGGGAACCCGGATCGAAAATTACTGTTTCTCCTTCGGGAACGGCTGCGTAGCCATAAATAACATACGATTTTTTGTTCGTAAAATGCAATTCGTTACCATGAATAGGGTCGTTTTTGTCTAAATAAAAACCATTTACTTTTTCATCACCAATCTGTAATGTTTCTGTGGTCCCATCGGTATTTCGGTTGGGATATAATAGAATAGCATCTTTAACTAAAGTTACCAGTTCCACTTTTTGAAGGTTGGCTCCGCTGTCAAATTCTATTTGATCGGTGTATAGAAATTCAGATGGTGTAGTACCACTTTCAACGGTTGTTTCAATAAAAATATACAAACTATCTTTGGCTAATAAGGTAACGTTTTCGAATATTTTCCCTTGATTTCCCTGAACTCCATCAATAGACATTCTGTATTTTGAGTTAAGTCCTTTATTGAATTTAATAAGCGGAATATTAATATCGTTTTTAGAATGATTATAGACTTTTAGATTAAAAGTGCTGGAAGTTAGATTAGTGAAAACCGTGTCTAAATATACGGTATCTTTTGAAAAACTTAACTCACCTGTACTGGCTACCGTCTCAAAATCGCTTCGACATGAACAAATTGTAAGTAGTATTCCAGTAAGAAAAAGTAAGGTGATACGAGGCATTTGGTTTTATTTTTTTTGTAAAAATAGGAATAAATTAGATTTTTAGGTTAAAAAAATAGTTACAGATTAAAATGGTCAAAATGTTTTATTCGTTGAGAATCATTTTAATCTTTACCAACTTTACTTTAGGAGTACTTATATTATTTTGAATTCGATTTATTTCTTTTTTTGAATTATCAAATTAGCGTATTTTTACATTCTTTAAAATTAATTTATAAAATGGATAAAGACCAAATACTCGAATATTGCAATGCGTTTTCTAAAAATACTCTGATGGAAACCCTGAAAATTGAGTTTATAGATGCAGGCGAAGGGTTTTTGACAGCCAAAATGCCTGTTGACTCTTCAGTTCATCAACCAATGGGATTATTACACGGCGGTGCTTCGGTTGCTTTGGCAGAAAGTGTAGGGAGTGCTGCTTCTCATTTTTATATTGATAATAAAAACCAAGAGGTGAGAGGTATTGAAATTTCGGCCAATCATTTAAAAAGTATCCGTGAAGGTGTTGTTTTTGGAACTGCCCGAATTATTCATAAGGGACGAAGTATTCATCTTTGGGAAATTAAAATAACGGATGAAGCTGGAAATTTAGTTTCGCTGTGCAAATTAACGAATATGGTTTTGACTAAAGAGAGTAAATAAATGAGTGATTTTTTTGAAAAAGTGCGTGAGCAATATCAGAAAGAAATGCCTTTTGTTTTGTACTGTAAACCTCATTCGGATGCTATAATTGGAATGTTTCAACAAAATGATACGTTGTTTAATGTGGTTGATTTTACCGAAAAAGGATTTGTATTTGCTTCTTTTGATGGAAAAAGGATTCATTTAATTCCCGAAAAGGAATCGGAAATAATAGGCATAATTAGAGAAAAAGGAGAAGCTGATGTCTTTGAAAAAAAAGAGAAACTTCACAATGAGTCGGATAGAATTAATTTTGAAAAATTAGTTAAAAAAGGGATTCAAGCTATAGAAAATCAAGAATTCAAGAAAGTCGTTCTTTCCCGCAAAGAAATAATTGAACTGGAAAATTTTGATTTGGTTGCCACTTTTGAAAAATTGGTGCAATTGTATCCCAACACTTTCGTGTATTGTTATTATCATCCCAAAGTTGGAATTTGGTTAGGAGCTACACCTGAGCAATTGGTAAAAGCCAATGTCAATGTTTTTGAAACAATGGCTTTGGCGGGGACGCAAAAAGATTATGGCTCGGAGGAAATTGTTTGGGAAAAGAAAGAAAAGGAAGAGCAACAATTTGTGACGGATTATATTGTAGATCAATTGCGAGAAGTTACTTTGGAAGTTTCAGTTACCGAACCTTATAGTCTTAAAGCGGGAAGTGTTTGGCACTTAAAAACGGATATTTGGGGTGTTTTAAATTCGGGTTTCAGTTTAAAACAAGTCGTTGATTTATTACATCCAACTCCAGCAGTTTGTGGATTGCCAAAAGAAGTTTCGAAAGCTTTTATTGTAGAAAATGAAAATTACGATAGAACTTTTTATACTGGATTTTTGGGTGAATTGAATACAAGTTTTGCCACCGATTCGGTTAGTTCAAGTCTATTTGTTAATTTGCGATGCATGCAGATTCGAGATTCGCAAGCACATTTGTATATGGGATGTGGGATTACCAAAGATAGTATTCCAGAAAATGAATGGATAGAAAGTGTCAATAAGTCGATGACGATGAAGAGGGCTTTTGAATAGAAAAGATTCAATATCAATAGCAATTTCAATGGCAATAAAAAAAATAGAAATATAGGATTTGATTAATTTTAGATTTATCTATTACCATTGAAATTGCTATTGAATTTGCCATTGAAATTATTAAAAATAAAAATTATCACATAGATGAAATTAGATATATTAGCATTTGGAGCACATCCAGATGACGTAGAGTTAGGGTGTTCGGGAACTATTTTGAAAGAGATTTCTCTGGGGAAAACAGTTGGGATTATTGATTTAACAAGAGGAGAGTTAGGAACCCGTGGTTCTGCGGAGATTCGAGATCAAGAAGCTGCTGCTGCTGCCGAAATTTTGGGAGTTTCTGTTCGGGAAAATTTAAATATGCGAGATGGTTTTTTTGTAAATGACGAAAAGCATCAATTGGAGATTATAAAAATGATTAGGAAATACCAACCCGAAATTGTTTTGTGTAATGCGATAGACGATAGACATATTGATCATGCAAAAGGAAGTAAATTAGTTTCGGATGCTTGTTTTTTATCTGGCTTGATGCGAATTGAAACGACCCTTGAAGGTGAAATTCAAAAGGCATGGAGACCTAAATTAGTGTATCATTATATGCAGTGGAAAAACATAGAACCAGATTTTGTTGTGGATATAACAGGATTTACAGAGACTAAGATAAAAGCGATTTTAGCCTATGGTTCTCAATTTTATGACCCAAATTCGAAAGAACCAGAGTCGCCAATATCAAGTAAAAACTTCTTAGAAAGCCTGAATTACCGTTCGAGAGACTTAGGAAGGCTAACTGGTGTAGAACATGCCGAAGGTTTTACAGTTGAAAGATATTTGGTTGTCAATAGTTTAGGGGATTTGAAGTAAAATTGTTTAATTTTTTTTAATTTTTAATTTGCAAAAGTGATTTTTAGTCGTATCTTTGCACTCGTCAAAAATGGTGGTTGTAGCTCAGCTGGTTAGAGTATTGGTTTGTGGTGCCGAGGGTCGCCGGTTCGAACCCGGTCAGCCACCCAGATTGCAAAAGCTTCGAAGAAATTCGAGGCTTTTTTTGTGGAATAAACTTTCGTTTCAAAAATTGGTATTTAAGAAGTATTGACTATATTTGAAATTAAATGTAAAATACACACTAATTAAATCCAAAGCAATGAAAATGAAAAACCTTTTTTCTCTAACTATTGGAGTAGTTCTGATATCGCTTGGTTCGGTCGCTCAGACAACTACTTTCAATAAATCAGAATTTAAGCAATGGGCTCAAACGCCACCAATGGGATGGAACAGTTGGGATTGTTACGGTTCTACTGTTGAAGAACATGAAGTTAAAGCCAATGCTGACTATATGGCTAAGAACTTAAAAGCTTCTGGTTGGGAATATATTGTTGTAGATATTAGATGGTTTGTAGAAAATGATAAAGCAGGAGGATACAATCAGAAAGATCCACGTTATGTAATGGATCAATATGGAAGATATTTGCCAGCCTTAAATAGATTCCCTTCTGCAAAAGACGGACAAGGATTTAAACCTTTAGCAGATTATATTCATAAAAAAGGATTGAAATTTGGAATACACATCATGCGCGGTGTTCCTAAGAAAGCGGTGCAAGAAAAATTACCGATTAAAGGAGCTAACGGTGTTACAGCCGATCAAATTTTTACTACCGATTTGCAATGCGAATGGTTAAAAGATAATTACACTATTTTAGCAGATAAACCGGGCGCACAAGAATATTATAATTCATTATTCGAATTGTATGCTCAATGGGGGATAGATTTTATAAAAATTGATGATTTGTCAAGACCTTATCATGAAGCAGAAATCAACTTGATTAGAAATGCAATTGATAAATGCGGGCGCAAAATTGTTTTGAGTACTTCTCCTGGTGAAACTCCAATTTCGGCTGCTGCTCACGTAACTACACATGCCAATATGTGGCGTATGGTTGATGATGTTTGGGATACTTGGCCACATATTACACACTTGATGGAAGTTGCTCAAAAATGGTATCCTTACATTGCTCCAGGTACATGGCCAGATTGCGATATGATTCCATTAGGGAGAATTTCGTTAAGAGGAGAACGTGGAAAAGATCGTATGTCTCGTTTAACGAAAGACGAACAATATACTTTGATGACCTTTTTTAATATCTTTAAATCACCACTGTTTTTTGGAGGAGATTTACCAAGTAATGATGCTTTTGTATTATCATTATTGACTAATAAAGAAGTCTTGAAAATGCACCGTGAAAGTACTGATGTAAAACAGATTTTTCAAAAAGATGGAAAAGTAGCGATTACTTCGAGAAATAAAAAAGACGGTAGCATTTACTTGGCATTGTTTAATATATCTAACATAGATGCTGAAAAAGTGTCAGTATCTTTTGCAGACTTAGGAATTAAGGCTGCAGAAATAACAGATATGTGGACTGGGATGAAAATTGCTCCAACTTCAAATGAAGTGTCGGTATCGTTAAAGGCACATGCTTCGGTTTTGTATAAATTGAAAAGTAAAAAATAAGAAATCCTTTTTTTATCATTTTAAGGTTAGGCTGTTTGTTTTTTTGAATTCAGAACTAATTTTTTTGTATTTTTATTAGAGATATGTAATTCTTGACTATTTTAACTATTTATAAATTAACAATACTTAAAAATCTATGGGGACATTTTTGATTAGTAAAAGAAAAAGTGATGAATTTCAATTTGTATTAAAGGCAGGAAATGGTCAGGTTATTTTGGCAAGTGAGGGCTATACTACTAAAGCAGCTTGTGAAAACGGAATCGAATCGGTTAGGAAAAATTCACAAGATGATGCTCGATATGAAAAATTAGAAGCAAAAAACGGAAAACCCTATTTTAATTTAAAAGCGGCTAATGGTCAAATTATTGGGAATAGTGAAATATATGAATCAGTAACAGCAAGAGATAATGGAATTGAATCTGTTAAGAAAAATGCACCTGATGCTGATGTGAAAGAAGATTTGTAAAACGATAATAAAATGATAAAAGCCTCAAGAGATTGAGGCTTTTTTTGTGTAGTAAATTTTTGTTTTTATTTATTGTGATGGGGGTAATTGTATCATTTAGATATGAAAAATGGTTTTATTGTCAAATCAAGCGCAGTCGAGAACCACTATTGAATCTCGACTGCGCTTGATTTGACAAAAGAAATAGACTTCTGTATATATCTAAATGATATTATTTTTTAAATGAAATAGTAAATGTTGTTCCTTCGTTAATTTTACTCTCCACATCAATTTTTCCTCCTAAGCTGGTAATGTGATTGTTTACTAAATAAAGACCGATTCCTTTACTGTCAATGTGATTGTTGAATTTTTGGTGCAAATCAAAAATTTTATCTTTTGCAATATTCATGTCAAAACCAAGTCCGTTATCAGAAAAAATCAATTGATTTATGCCATCAGTTTTTCTGGAATAGATTGAAATAATCGGTGAACAGCCAGGCCTTGAGTATTTAATCGAATTGGTTATTAAATTTAAAAATATACTTTCTAAATAAGTTCTATTGAAATTAATTTTTTTTAGCTGAGAAAAGTCAATATTGATGACGGCATTGGAGGTTTGAATCAATGAATTTACCGAAAAAATAACTGTATTGAGAGATTCTGTAAAATCTATTTCTTCAATCTGGGCTATTGTGTGATCTTCCTGAATTAAAACATCTACATAATCGTTTAGCGATTGTTTTAAACTTTCGGTTATCAATTTCAACATTTCTATAAGCTTTAGTGTTTCAGGATCTTCAATTTTAGAATCATCTATAAGCGTAAAAATAGCAAGTAAATTATTTACAGGTGATCTTAAATCGTGAGAGGTGGTATAGCTTAATTTCTTGAAGTGGTTGTTAATTTTTGTGAATTTTGTGAGCAAAAGATTTCGCTCGTCTTCCTGTTTTTTGCGATGTGTGACGTTTTTAGCAACTGCATAAACTAATTTTTCGTCAGGTATAGGCATTGATGTCCATGATAACCATACAATTTCACCACTTTTGGTTACGTATCGATTTTCGAAATTGAAAAGCGGGTGGTTTTCGAGTACTTTTTCTCTTGATTTTGAGGTGTATTCCCGGTCATCAATAAACTGGAATTCACTAATAGGTTTCGAAAGTAATTCTTCATTTGTATAACCTAATAATTTAGAAACAGCTGGATTAATTTTTCTAAAAAAGCCATCGAATCCTGCAATACATAACAAATCACCAGATAATTCGAAAAAATGTTCAAAGATGTATTTGTTGTCTGAATTTGGAATTGAATTATGATTTTTTGTCATTGTCATGTATTGCAATTATTTATTTTTCAGTTCTTGCTTGTGCCAATATATGAAAAAGAATTATTGAAGAATCTTGTGTTTTATTATTGGGTTGCTAAATCAATATAAAGTACGATTGAGACTAATGTACATATCGTTTAGCAGAACTCCAAATAAATTTACATAGTTTTGATTTGATGAATGTTTTTTGGGAATAGATGTTAAAAAAGGAGCTTTGAATTTCTTCAAAGCTCCTTTTTACTAAGTGTTATTTTGTTAATTTATCGACTACAATTCTTTCGGGTCTATTAGCCAAATCCCAAGCGATTACAAATGCTAATTGTGCTCTTTTGGCCAAGGCATCAAATTCTATTTTATCAACTTCATCTGTTTTTCTGTGGTAATCGGCATGTACTCCATTAAACAAAAATACAGCAGGTATTCCATATTTGGCGAAATTGTAATGATCAGAGCGCTCGTAGAAATGATTAGGATCTTTTGGGTCGTTAAATTTGAAATCCAAGTCTAGTTTGGTATATTTATTGTTTTGTGCAACGGTAATATTATGTAAGTCACTAGATAATCTATCGGCACCAATTACATATACATAATTATTAGTGTCAGGATGATCAAAATCACGACGACCTATCATGTCGATATTGATATCTGCTATTGTATTAGCGATAGGAAATAATGGATGTTCAGAGTAAAAACGTGATCCGTGTAAACCGTGTTCTTCTCCTGTTACATGAAGAAAAAGTATGGAGCGTTTTGGTCCGTGACCTTCTTTTTTGGCTTTTTGGAAAGCTTCTGCAATTTGTAGAACCGCTACTGTTCCAGATCCATCATCATCAGCACCATTATAAACTTCTCCATTTTTTATACCCACATGGTCGTAATGTGCCGAAATAACAAGGACTTCATCTGGTTTTTCAGAACCTTCGATATACGCCCAAATATTCTCTGAATCGGGTAGGTTTTGATTGCGCTTGGCATTTAAATAAGCCGCAGGAATAGGTTGGTAATAATCAGTTGCTCCTTTTGGATAGGATATTTTACTTTTTTTGTATTGATTAATAAGGTATTCGCCAGCTTTTTTTTGTCCTTTAGATCCAGTATCGCGGCCTTCCATTTCGTCTGAAGCAATGATTGTGAGTCTGGTTTTTAATTTTTCGGCTGTTATACTATTCATGAACTTTGTAGGGTCATCGTTGTTAACAGCTTTTTTTTGTGCAAAACCTGTAAGAGTCGTGATACCTATAAGAAGGATTAAGGCTTTTTTCATTTAGAGATGGTGGCGTTTAATTAATGTTTTATTTTTTTAATACTTCGTTTAAAAATATTTTTAAATGTTCAAAAGACCGTTTGGCTGCTAATTCATTATAAGCAGCTCCTTTTGAATTGTCTGTGCCTGACTCAGGATTGGTAAAAGAATGAACCGCATTAGCATAATATATCATTTGCCAATCGGCTTTTGTATCCCGCATTTCTTTTTGAAAGCTTGTGATTTCTTCAATTGGTTCATAAGGATCGTCAGCACCATGACAAACTAATATTTTTGCTGTAATGGGTTCTGTTGGTCTCAAAACATCTTTTCCTAAACCGCCATGAAAAGAAACTACTCCTTTTACATTCAAGTGACCACGAGCAGCTTCAAGAGCACCAGTTCCTCCAAAACAATAGCCAATAACGACAATATTATCAGGATGGGCTCCAGCGGCAATTAGTTGTTCTAAAGCCAAGGAAATTCGTTTTTGATAGGCTTCAAAGTTTTTTTTGTAAAATCCTGCAATTTTTCCAGCTTCGCCATTATCTTTTGGGTAATTTCCTTCACCATAAATATCAGCGATAAAGGCATAGTAACCTAATTTTGACAGACTCTCGGCAGTGTCTTTGGATAGTTTATCAATTCCTCTCCAAGCGGGTAAAATTAAAATACCAGGTTTTTGACTGTTCTTTTTTACAGGGCTGATTTCAAAACCATTAAGTATCTGATTTCCGTCTTTGTATTGTACAGGTTTTAATTGTGCAAATGATTGAATTGCAATAAATAATGCACCCCAAATTAGAAATTTTAAGTTTTTCATGGCTCTGTTTTTTACAAATATCTGAATAATTAATTGATATAAAAAAAACCTCAAAAAAAAATATTTTGAGGTTTTGGTATTTTTGAAGCAGCTATATCAAATGATTTTTTAAAACATAAGACTGTAAGCTTTGGTTTATATTTTTACTTCTTTTTATTTATTCATTAAATATTTATAAATTGATATTTCTTTTGAAAGCACAGCCTAGTTCTATTAAAGATTCGGTCTTAGAAATTCCAGGAATAGAATCGATTTTTTCATAAAGCAAACGTCTCATGTGTTCATGGTCTTTCGCAATCATTTTTATATAAAGGGTAAAAGAACCTGTGATGTAATAACATTCAGTTATTTCGGGGATTGCCTTAAGTGCTTCGATAACTTTGGCAGAATCCTGGTCTTTTTTTAAGGTAATTCCAGTAAATGTTGCCCAGTCATATCCTATTTTTTTTTCGTTTAAAACGGGTTTAATTCCTGATATGATTCCTTGTTCTATCAATCTATTGATGCGTTGGTGCACCATAGTATTTGAAATCTTGAGATTATTGGCTATTGCAGAAAATGCCATTCTTCCGTCTTTTTCCAATTCTTTTATGATATTGATGTCAAATTCATCTAATATGTCCATATTCTCCTTTTTTAAAGTTAAAATCACTTTTTTTTGGGATAAAAGTAACTGTTTTTTATTTGTTTTTCTTGTTGAGTATCTCAAGAACTATTAAAATAACAACATGACTTATTTTTGTTATAAATAAATCTATATTTTTTAAAAAAATGATTTTAAAAGTCAAATTTAGCTTTTTATTTGATTGATAAAAAACATTTTGTACTTTTGTATTAGTATTTTAATAAATTTATAAATAATGGAACGTACAGCACAGAACCTTTCTTTAAAATCTGAAATTTTAATTGAAAAAGAGAATAAATACGGCGCTCATAATTATCATCCATTACCCGTTGTTTTAGAAAAAGGAGAAGGTGTCTTTGTATGGGATGTTGAAGGTAAAAGATATTTTGATTTTTTATCGGCTTATTCTGCCGTAAATCAAGGTCATTGTCATCCAAAAATTGTTGGAGCAATGATCGAACAAGCACAGAAACTAACATTGACTTCGCGTGCTTTTTATAATGATCAATTGGGAGTTTATGAAGAATATATAACCAATTATTTTGGTTTTGATAAAGTATTACCAATGAATACTGGGGCAGAAGCTGTAGAAACTGCTTTGAAATTATGTAGAAAATGGTCGTATGAAGTGAAAGGAATTCCTGAAAATCAAGCTCAGGTTATTGTTTGTGAAAATAATTTTCATGGAAGAACCACTACTATTATTTCTTTTTCAAATGATGAAAGTGCACGAAAAAGTTTTGGACCTTTTACCGAAGGTTTTATAAAAATACCTTATGATGATATTGATGCTTTAGAAAATGTCTTGAAATCATCAAATAATATTGCTGGATTTTTGGTAGAACCTATTCAAGGAGAGGCTGGAGTTTATGTTCCAACCGAAGGATATTTGGCGAAAGCCAAAGCACTTTGCGAAGCACATAATGTTTTGTTTATTGCCGATGAGGTTCAGACAGGAATTGCCAGAACGGGTAAATTATTGGCGGTGCATCATGAAAATGTACAACCAGATATTTTGATTTTAGGTAAAGCCATTTCGGGTGGAGTTTATCCAGTATCGGCTGTTTTGGCTAATAATGAAATTATGAATGTCATCAAACCTGGGCAACACGGTTCTACTTTTGGAGGGAATCCAATTGCAGCTGCTGTTGCTGTTGCGGCTCTTGAAGTGGTGCGTGAGGAGAATTTATCTGAGAATGCAGAAAAACTGGGATTGCTTTTAAGAAAAGGACTGAATGAAATTGCCGGGCGTAATCCATTAATAGAGTTGGTTCGAGGAAAAGGATTGCTTAATGCTATCGTAATTAATTGTGGTGAAGAATCAGATTTGGCTTGGGATATTTGTCTTCGTTTCAGCCATTACGGATTATTAGCAAAACCAACTCATGGTAACAAAATACGTTTTGCACCGCCATTAGTAATTACCGAAACTCAAATTCAAGAATGCCTTGTTATTATTGAAAAAGCTTTAAATGATTTTAAATAAATTTGCTAAGTTACTAAGTCACTGAGATTCTGAGTTTATTTAGTTTTCTTTTGATCTTACTAACTAGAAAAAATGTTGAGCACTTGCCTTTGGCAGATTTGTTGGGAGATGAATTAATAATTCACAATCGAATTTAATACAAACAGCCTTAAAGTTTATTTAACTTTAAGGCTGTTTTTTTTATGCGATAATTGCGACTTCTGCAAAAATGATTTAACAATCCATTTTATAAAATAAAAGTACTATATTTGAAAAGTGTATTTTTTACATTTAATATAGTTGCCTTTTTGTATTCAAAGTAATAAGGCACTTTATCTAAACCAAGTAAATTTTAATTATGAAACCAATAAAGTCATTTTACATTCCATTATCCTTTTTACTAATCTTAGTTTTTTTATTTTCATGTAAATCAAAAAAGGATACACCAAAAAAGGATAAAAACCCAATATTAGCTGGTTACTATGCAGATCCAGAAGTTCTATATTCTCATAAAACAAAGAAATATTACATTTATCCAACAAGCGATGGTTTTGTAGATTGGACTGGAACTTATTTCAAAACATTTTCTTCTAAGGATTTGATACATTGGAAAGACGAAGGTGTTATTTTAGATTTAAAAAAAGATGTTAGTTGGGCTGATAATAATGCATGGGCACCAACTGCTGTTGAAAAAAAGATTAACGGCAAGTATAAGTACTTTTATTATTTTACAGCTGAGAAAAAAATTGGGGTAGCCGTTTCTGATAATCCAACGGGACCATTTATAGATTCAGGAAAACCTTTAATTTCTCAAAGGCCAGAAGGTACTAAAGGGGGACAGGAAATTGATCCAGATGTTTTTACAGATCCAGTTTCGGGTAAAAGCTATTTGTATTGGGGAAATGGACACATGGCTTGTGTTGAATTGAATGATGATATGATTTCTATTAAACCAAATACCTTAAAATTATTAAATCCAGGAAAGACTTTTCGTGAAGGAACTGAGGTGTTTTTTAGAAAAGGGAAGTATTATTTTTTATGGTCAGAAGATGATACAAGAAGTCCAAATTATCGTGTACGATATGCCACATCAGATTCTCCAACAGGTATTTTAAACAGTATTGAAAACAATATAGTTATAGAAAAAAAGTCTGAAATAGGTATTTATGGTACAGGTCATAATTGTATTTTGCAAATTCCTAATACCGATACTTGGTATATCATATACCATCGTTTTACGCGTCCAAATGGTATTACGATGGGTAAAGCGGCGGGTTATTATAGAGAAGTATGTATTGATAAATTGGAGTTTAATGAAGATGGAAGTATCAAATCTGTAGTTCCAACTCTTTAAAAGAAAATTTCATGAGAAATAATTTTTTAAAGTGTCTGCTTTTACTTTTGATGACCGCTTTTATATTTTCCTGTGCTACATCAAAGCAAAATAAGACATTAAAATATGCTGCTTATTTAATGGTTTATTTTAAGGATGACGATCATAGTTTACACATGGCTATAAGTACGGATGCCAAAAGTTTTACTGATGTAAATAAAGGTAAAGCAGTAATTGCTGGAGATACAATTGCTGAACAAAAAGGAATTCGCGATCCGCATATTTTTAGAGGATCTGATGGAACTTTTTATTTGTCAATGACAGATTTACATATTTTTGGAAAAGAAAAAGGGTTGCGTAAAACACAATGGGAGCGTTCAGATGATTATGGCTGGGGCAATAACAGAGGTTTTGTTTTAATGAAATCGAAGAATTTAATAAATTGGTCAGTTACAAGAGTTCGAGTGGATCAGGCTTTTCCTGGTTTTGAAGAAATTGGTTGTGCTTGGGCTCCCGAAGTGACTTATGATGATAAAGAAAAAAAGCTAATGATTTATTATACCATGCGTTTTAAAAATGGTAAGAATCAATTGTATTACAGCTATGTAAATGATGATTTTAATAAATTACTATCACTTCCAAAATTACTTTTTCAGTATCCTAAAGACATTTCTTATATAGATGCAGATATTACAAAAGTAAATGATCAATACCACATGTTTTATACGCCACATGATGGAACTCCTGGGATTAAACAAGCTGTATCTAATAAAATTAATGCCGATTATGTGTTTAATGATACATGGATAGATCCCGAGCCAAAAGCTTGTGAAGCGCCTCATATTTGGAAAATTAATGATGAAAACCGCTGGATATTGGTGTATGATATTTATGGAATCAAACCACATAATTTTGGCTTTATGGAAACTACCGATTTCAAGAGTTTTAAAGATTTAGGACATTTTAATGAAGGAGTTATGAAAGCTACTAATTTTTCATCTCCAAAACATGCTGCCGTTATTTCTTTGACAAAAGAGGAAGCCCTTCGTTTAGCGAAACATTGGGGAATGGATTTACAATTTAAAAATTAAAAATAAAATTTAATAGAGATGAAATCGTTACTTAAAATAGTATTGTTTATAATATTGGGTGTTACAGGTTTAAAGGCTCAAAATAAAGATTTTAAAGGGTATTTATTTGCTTACTTTGAAGGTAAAGGACCTGCTGAAAAGCAAGAACAATTGCGTTTTGCAGTAAGCGAGGATGCTGTAAATTGGAAAGCATTAAATAATAATGAACCAGTAATACCTTCAAAAAATATTTCTAATACAGGAGGAATTCGTGATCCTCATATCCTTAGAGGGGCTGATGGCAATAGTTTTTATATGGTAGCCACTGATATGAATACTAAAAAAAATGGATGGGATTATAATCCTGGAATCACATTGCTTAAATCAAATAATCTGATTGATTGGAAGTCAAGTGTTATTGATTTAGAAAAATTGTATCCGGTAAAATTTAAAAAAATAAAATGGGTATGGGCTCCACAAACTTTTTATGATACTAAAGCAAAAAAGTATTTAATATATTTTACCGTTCGTTATTATGACAACCTGAAACTTGATTTTTACTGTGCTTATGCCAATAAAGATTTTACTGGTTTTGAAAAGGAACCAACGTTGATGTTTAGTCCAAAAGATGGTGGGATTGATGGAGATATTATTTATAAAGATGGAACCTATCATATGTTTTTTAAAGGAAATACGAAAGATGAAAGTGGAAAAGAAATTAAAAATGGTATAAAACAAGCTACTAGTAAAAAACTTCAAGGGCCTTGGATAGAAAGTTTTGAGTATTTAGATTTTTATGCGGATAAAAAAACGGGTGTTGAAGGTTCTTCTGTTTTTAAACTTGATAATAGCGATGAATATATTTTGATGTATGATTTGTATTCTAGTGGGCGTTATGAATTTCAGCGTAGTAAAGATTTATATCATTTTACAGATAAAACAGAATCATTTACCAAAGATTTTTTTCCCCGTCACGGAAGTATTATTGGCATTACAAAAGAAGAAGCAAAACGTTTACAAGAAAAATGGGGTGGTGTGCCTCAAAGTTTATTGACTTCGGAAGATGGGTTATTTCATTTTAAAGCAAAAGACAATCCTATAATCAAACATAAATTTACTGCAGATCCTGCGGCTTTTGTTGAAAAAGACACCTTGTGGTTATTTACTGGACATGATTTTGAAGGAGGACAAAAAGGATACAAACTAAAAGATTGGCTCGTTTTTTCTACAACCGATTTGAAAAACTGGACTGAGTATCCTGTGCCTTTAAAGATTGAAGATTTTAAATGGGATAAAACAAATGATGCCTATGCGGGTCAAACCATTAAAAGAGATGGTAAATATTATTGGTATATCAGTACGAATGGTTCTGGAATAGGTGTAGCCGTTTCAGACAAGCCACAAGGACCTTATAAAGATGCAATTGGTAAGCCTTTGTTAACTAATAAAGACTGTTTTGCTTCCACACATGGATGGACTTGTATTGATCCTGCTGTTTTCATTGATGACGATGGACAAGCTTGGATTTTTTGGGGAAATGGAGTTTGTTATTATGCAAAGCTCAAGAAGAATATGATTGAAATCGATGGCGAAATTAAGAAAATAGATTTTGAAGGATTACAGTTTACTGAAGCTCCTTGGGTACATAAAAAAAACAATAAATATTACCTTAGTTATGCTAGTGGATTCCCTGAGAAAATTGCTTATGCTATGGCCGACAAAATTGAAGGTCCATATGTTTACAAAGGAATTTTAAATGAAATTGCAGGAAACAGTAACACTAATCATCAAGCTATTTTAGATTTTAAAGGGAAGCCTTATTTTATCTATCATAATGGAGGCTTGCAAAACGGAGGTAGCAGTTATAGTCGATCCGTTTGTATTGATAAATTAGAATATAATGTTGATGGTACTATTAAACCCATTATAATGACTACCAATGGAGTAGATTGATTAAAATAACATGATTTTTATTGGTCTCACATTTTAGGTAAAACTATGTTTTAGTGCATTTGCTTTTCAGGTTTTAAAAATGTTTACCGCAAATTCGAAAATTATTTTATGCTTTTAAGTATGTAATTTGCGAATTTGCGGTTTATTTTTAAGTTTTTAACTGTGCTGATTTTATGTCTGTCGTCTAAAAATGAATACTTTAAGTCCGTAGTGGCTTATCTTCAAATAGTATTCTGTAATTGTTTTCTATTAAAATATTTATTTTTTGCATTATTTTATTTTTTTTGGATTCTTATTAGAAATAATACTTATATTTGTATACGTATTTATACGTAGTCAATTAATGAGTTGAATCCATAATACTTTGAATCATGATACAAGCAAATAAACCAAAATTGACAATAGTAGGAGCGGGGCCTGGTGATGTAGAGTTGATTACCTTAAAAGCAATTAAAGCATTGGGAAGTGCAGATGTTGTTTTGTATGATGCCTTGGTAAATGAAGAGTTATTACAATATGCACAACAAGCGGAAATTATTTTTGTTGGAAAACGATTTGGATGTCATGCGTACAGCCAAGATCAAATCAATGATTTAATTGTAGCTATGGCTAAAAGTAAAGGTCATGTTGTTCGTCTCAAAGGTGGAGATCCTTTTGTTTTTGGAAGAGGAAGTGAAGAAATAGATTTTGCAAGTCAATTTGGAATAGAAACAGCCATTGTTCCTGGAATATCATCAGCAATGGGAGTACCTGCTTCCAACGGAATTAGTTTGACACAAAGAGGAGTTGCCGAGAGTTTTTGGGTAATAACTGGAACTACATCGGAGCATAAATTGTCTAAGGATGTTGCTTTGGCATCACAATCTTCGGCTACCGTTGTTATTTTGATGGGAATGAATAAGCTTGATGAAATTGTCGCTTTGTATCAAAATAATAGAACTGATGATTTGCCTATTGCTATTATTCAAAACGGAACTAAAACGACTCAAAAGAAAGTAATTGGTACTATTAGTTCTATTGAAGCATTGGTGAAAGAAAATGAATTGTCTTCGCCAGCCATCATAATTATTGGGGAAGTAGTAAAAAATGCTTCGGCACTAACTTCATATATAGAGGAAGAATTGGTTTTTGATTCTTCTCTTGAAGAGGAATTTATTTTGCAAAATCTAAATGAAATAGTATTATGATTAAGATAAAATATTTTGGAGCTCTTGTGGCAAGAACCAAACTTCGCGGTGAAAACATCTATTTTTCAGGTTTGAAATTAAGTCAATTAGTGGCTGAATTAGAACTAAAATATAGACTGAATCAGTTGCCATTTAGCGTAGCTGTTAATCAAAAAATAATTGATAAATTTTCCAATCCTATTTTAAAAAGTAACGATACAGTTTCTTTACTGCCTGCTTTTGTCGGCGTATAATTTTTAAAATTACTAAAATTAGTAATCCTGTTTTTTGGGATTATTGTTATTTGTAGTTAATTTTTTTTCACGAATAAATAGCATATTTTTGGTTAGCCTAATTTGTTATTTATAAAGTAAAAGATGAAAAAAAGTATTGTAAGCCTATTTGTTTTAAACGTATGTCTTTGTGTTCACGGGCAGTCGATTGATAAAGTCATAACCACCAAAGAAGTTAGCCGAATCGAAAAATTGCTTTCAGCAGATGACATGCAGGGGAGAAGAACTTTTACTCCCGGGATTGATAAAGCATCAGCCTTTATAGAATCAGAATTTAAAAAGGCAGGTTTGAAGCCTCTAATGAATGCTGCCAATTTTAGACAGGAGTTTTCTATGACTGAGTCTAAAGCGATTTCTTCCAAAATTAGCATTGACGGTAAAGAAATCGATAACAAGCAAATAGTTGCTTTCTCTTATCAAACTAAAGTTTCTTTAACAGAAAAAAGTGATATTACTGTTGTAAAAATTAGTAAAGGGGATAATCTTGGAAAAAAATTCAATGAATATTACAACAGTTCTAAGAGTTATCTGGTGTTAGTTGATGCTTCTTTTAATAATGCATTGTCTAATATTCAGCATATCGAGAGAATTACTGCGAATCCGGGAAACAATACAATTTTGTTTGTTTTTGGCGTTTCGGAAGCACCTACTTTTTCTATTGAATTGACCAATACTATTTCTAAAAAGTCATTGAACAATGTCGTTGGAATGTTACTTGGGAAAAGTAAGCCAGATGAATATGTTATTTTTTCAGGACATTATGATCACCTTGGAGTAGGTTCTCCAGAGGAAGGAGCTCCGCATCCAGCAACAGACTCGATTTATAATGGTGCCAATGACGATGCAGCGGGAAGTACTGCGGTAATTATGTTGGCCAATTATTTTAAAAAGCTAAATAACAACGAGCGCACCATTATTTTTACCACTTTTGTAGCCGAAGAATTAGGAGGTTTTGGGGCTAAATATTTTTCTAAACAACTACCAGCGGATAAAGTAATAGCGATGTTTAATTTAGAAATGATTGGTACTGAATCTAAATGGGGAAAGAATTCTGCGTATATCACAGGTTTCGAAAAATCTGATTTTGGTAAAATATTGCAAAAGAATTTAGAGAAAACCAATTTTAAATTTTACCCGGATCCATATCCAGAACAACAATTATTTTACCGTTCTGATAACGCAACTTTGGCAAAATTGGGAGTTCCAGCACATACGATATCTACTTCAAAAATGGATAACGAACCCAATTATCACACTGCCGATGATGAATTTGAAACCTTGGATATTGATAATATGACAGAAATTATTAAAGCCATTGCTTTGAGTTCCTCAACGATTATTAGCGGTAAAGATACACCTTCAAGAGTTGATACTACTCAGTTAAGATAGGAAGGAATCAAATTTGAAATAAGTACAAAAAAGTTTTCTAGAAGTAGTTCACTTTTTTGTACTTATTTTTTTGTCTAATATTTTCTAATTTTGACACAAGAAACGCTTTTTATTTTTAGTTCTTTGCCAACTTTTTTAAGTAATCCTGTTTTGGCATTTCTTTTAAATACAAATACATTTCCACTATTTGTATTGGTTGTAATTAGAAACTTTCCACTTTCATCAAGAGCAAATACTCTAGGATAATTACCTAAGGTAGATTGGTATCCAATAGATTTTAGTTTCCCATCATTATCAATTGAAAATATGGCAATATTATTCTTTTCGCCACGATTTGATGCGTATAAAAATCGTCCATCTGGCGAAATATGAATATCAGAACTTTCATAATTTCCTATATAATTTTCGGGATGTGTTGCTATTCTTTGGATACTATCTAATTTTCCGTTTTCATAGTTATAAACGTCTATATTACCCGCTATTTCTTCTATGCAATAGGCAAATTTTCCGTTTGGATGAAAGGTAAAATGTCTGGGACCGCCTCCTAAAGTGATTTGGGTAAAAGGTTTTTCAGCAGCTACTAAAGGTTCGTTTTTGTCTTCTTCAAATTTATAACATCGAATTTTGTCTGCGCCCAAATCAGGTAAAAAGAGATAATCACAGTTGGGTGAAAAAACGGTAGAATGAATGTGGGAACGCTTTTGTCTTTCTGGGTCGATGCTTCCCTCAGAATATTGAATATTTTGCGCGATCGGATTTATCATTCCGTTATCAGCAATTGGATAAACAGAAACACTTCCTTCGGTGTAATTTCCGTTAACGAGCCATTTTCCATTTTTATGAGCCGTCATGTAAACTGGGTTTTCACCGCCACTTTTTTGACTATTTATAAAAGTAAGTGTTTTGTTTTCGGGGTTGAATTCAAAGCTACTCACACTTCCTCCATTTGGAGTTTTACTTTCGGTACAGGCAAAAAGGAACTTTCCATTTGGGGATAAAGTTAGATAGGATGGACTTACAATGTCTTTTGCTGCTGTAACTTTCGATAATTTTCCGCTACGAGTATTCAATTGATAAACATGAATGGCATCAGTAGTTTTGTCTCGATTGAAAGAACCAAAAAAGACATAAGTGTTTTGCGAAAAGAGATTTAAGCAAACAAAAAAGGCAATGAGTAATAGTATTGTTTTTTTTAATTTATGTTGAGGAATTTTCATGTAATTAATGGCTAACCTTCTAAGTTTTTTTATTTTTTATAAATAGTCGTTGGTGCAGATTGAGATTTGGAATAAATTGTCACATCAGCAATGGTTACTCTGTCTGGAGCGTTGACGACATACGAAATAAAATCAGCGATATCTTCTGCTAATAATGGATCGTAGCCTTCATACACTTTTTGAGCTTTTTCTTTATCCCCTTTAAACCTGATTTCTGAAAATTCGGTTGCAACGGCTCCCGGGGCGATATTGGTTATTTTGATTCCATGTTCGGTTAAGTCAAGCCGCATTCCTTCGCTTATGGCTTCGACTGCTTTTTTGGAAGCACAATAAACAGCTCCATTGGCATATGTTTGTTTTCCAGCAACCGAACTTAAATTGATGATATGCCCTTTTTTCCTTTCTACCATTTGCGGAATTATGGCTCTCGAAACATATAATAATCCTTTTACGTTTCCGTCAATCATCGCATCCCAATCGTCAATATCACCATTTTGAATTGTAGAAAGTCCGTGGGCATTCCCAGCACTATTTACCAAAACGTCAATGTTTTTCCATTCAGTAGGCAAAGAATTAATTTGAAATTCCACGGCTGCCCTATTGCGGACATCAAATACCAAACTGTGAGTTTTTACAGTTTTGGATAATTCATTTTTCAATTCTTCCAGTTTCTCAGCACGGCGTCCGCAGAGAATTAAATCATATCCATTTTCGGCCAATTTAATTGCCGTAGCCTTTCCTATTCCTGAAGTTGCACCTGTTATTAAAGCGATTTTGGTCATGTTTTTTTATTGTAATATTCTATAAAGAGTGTGTTTAAAATACTCTGCTTTTTGTGCTTTATAAGTTTTTTTAGTCTTACAAATATAAGAAGTGCAACAATATGTTATTCTTTTTGAATGGTATAATTTTATATGATTTAGATGAAAAGAATAGGATTCTGCATTAATGTTTGAGAGTGATATCTTCTTAGCTATCTTTATTTTATCTGGAAAGGCATGTTTACGATATCGCATTTTAGCTAATATCTTCGTCTTCGGTTTTATAACTCATAAGTCCAATCATCATCATTAATGCAGATAAGATAATTACTTGGATAACCAATGAATTATTAGCTAAATCAGTTGCTTGACTTTGTGGAATGGATAGAAACAGTAAAATGGTAATTAAGCCTCTTGGAGCTATAAAAAAAGCAGGTTTCATATTGATTTTAAAAACTTTTAATAATAGAAAACGCAAACTAAATATTCCGATACAAATTGCAATAGCCCAAACTATTGTTTGAGTATTTAGTAATTCTTGGGTTTCAATTAGAAAGCCAAATAATAGAAAAAATAAAGCTCTTACTAAAAAAGCAATTTCGGCTGTTAATTCTTTGAATTTATGCACTTCTTTATTCAAGAGCATAGGATGCAGTTTCTGAATAAATTTATTGCTTTTTATTTCATCCAGATTACCTAGAAAAAGACCAAAAAGGAGTATGAAAATCAAAGCAGGCAAATGATACTCTTTTGAGACAACATATATTAATACTATGCATAAAATGATTGGAATAAATTTTACAGGATGTTTTATTTTACTTAATAAAAAAGCAAGTCCTAATGTAGCAACGATTGTTATGATTAGAATAATTAGGACTTCTAATATAAAGTTGCCAACAGACTTTGAGCCAATGGTATCGTTAAGGGTTATGAAATTAAAAAAAATAACACCAAAAATATCGGATAAGCTACTTTCATAAGTTATAAATTCTTTGTCTTTAGAAAGGAGGTTTTGAGCACTTGGAATTGCAATAGCGCTACTAATCACAGCAAGCGGAATTGCATTGGCTAATCCATCTTTTAATGAAATATTTGCGTAGTATTGAAAAGCAAATGCTAGTCCAAAACTAAAAATGATTATTGATACAATAGCTATAATAGCCGTTTTTGCTATAAATGTATATTTAGATTTGTTTAATTCTAATTCTAAGGAACCTTCCAAAACGATCAGGATTAGTCCCACTGTTCCGAGCACCGGTAATATTGAGGTTAAATTTGGTAGAGGTATTGAAAAAAAATCTGTTCCCTGTTTTACCGCCCATCCTACGATTAATAATAATATTACAGAAGGAATTTTTGTTTTTGACGAAGTAATGTCAAAAATATAGGCAAGGATTAATAAAATGCATATTGCAATAATGATGGATGTAGACATTCTTTTATTTTAGAATCAGTTGAATATTGGTTTTATAAGGCGTAGCTTAAGTTTGCTATTTTGTAAATATAACTGATTTGTAGAATAAAAAGAAGTTTGTGTTGAACTGTTTAGTAATACAAATGTTTGAAAAGTCATAAAAAACAAACCCAAAAAAAGAATAAATAGCTGTCTTATATTGTTATTATATCTTTTTTTAAAATTAATTTACTGTCTGCCACCATTTGGTGAATGTTTGATTATTGTCTTTTAAATTGACTTGTTCGCCAATAATTGGTGTAATGATATTTAATTTTTCTGCTTCATTATTTTTTGTAATAAGTTCTAAAGGTTCGTCCCAAGGATGATTTCCTAAAACGAATTTTGAAGAATGAACCGGTAAAATCTTTTTTGCGTTTAATTGTTTGGCTACATTCAAAATTTCATCTGGGAGCGTATGAATGTAACGCCACTTGCTGTCGTATTGACCATTTTCGAGGATTACTAAATCAAATGGGCCAAAGTTTTTTCCGATTTCAGCAAAATGTTTGTCATAACCGCTGTCTCCACCAATAAAAATTTGCATTGTTGGTGTTTGTAAAACATAGGAAAGCCAAAGTGATTTATTTCTCTTTATTCCACGACCTGAAAAATGTCGTGCTGAAACTGTATGAACCGTAAAATTGTCTGTTAATTCTATTTTTTCGTTCCAATCTTTTTCAATTATTTTCGATTTTTCGTAACCCCAATGTTCAAAATGTTCTCCAACACCGAGCCCGCAAATAACCTTTTTGATTTTTGGTTTTAGTTTCAGAATCGTTTTATAGTCCAAATGATCCCAATGGTCGTGGGAAATAAAAAGAAAATCTATTTCGGGCAAATCATCTGTCGAATAAATGTTTGATCCATCAAATGCTCTGATTCCAAAAGGCATTGGTGTTGCCGAACCGCTTAAAACGGGATCTACTAAAATTCGTTTTCCATCAATTTGAATGAAGTAGGAGGAATGCCCAAACCATATTAATACATCTTTGTTAATATCTAAATTTAACAAATCGGTTTTGATTGAAGGAATTGCATCTTTTGGACTGGCTCTAACTTTTTTCCCAAAAAGGAACTGTTTTCCAACAGTCCAATAGGTTTCGCCATCGGTTAAGTCAGGTGTGTGACTTATGTTTTGAAAAACACCATTTTTATAGTTTGGTGATTGTTTGATTTTTAATAATCGTTCTCCTTTTGGCAGTTTACCAAATTTTGGTTGTTGCAAAAAAGCAAAAACAACTATTATCAAAAGTGAGATTGTTGTAAAGAATATAAGCATTTTAAATTTTGTCTAATGGATACACTATTTTGTCTTTCTGAAACACCATAGTTGTTTGGAATGTTTTCCTGTAAATATAGGTAATTTATCTTCAAATGTTTTTGTTTGAATTAGCAGTAGATTTAAAATTGTCCACGTAATCAATTGAAAAAACAAACTGTTTTGAGTTGTTTTTTGATAATTGATTGGCTTTAAAATGCAATAAATAGCATAATAAAATGTTATATAAATAAGGCTCCAATGAGCTTGTTTATTAAATTATAGAAGCTATGAAAAAGGTGTTGTTTTTAGTTAGTATGATTGGTTTTTCTTTATATAGTTATGCACAGGATGGGTTTAAAAATGATATTAAACCAATTCCAGCGAAAGATATTAAGATTAAAGAACCTATTCCTCCAAAAGAAGCTCTGCCAAAAGTTAGTCCGCCAGTTGTTGAGGAGAAAAAGCCAGTTCCAGTAGAAATTAATCCTGAGGATTTTTTTAAGAATACCTATTTATATAAAAAAGAAGCCAACACGGAGGGGATTTATTATAGACGAAATCAATATTTAGGAAATTTTAAAGTAAAAACGTTTGTTTCAACCATTCGATTTCGAGATGCTGCTTTTGTAGATGGAGATAAAATAAAAATTTATCTGAATGATAAGGTTATTGAACCAGAAGTTGGATTAGATGAGAAGTTTAAAGACTTCAAAATAAATTTAATACCAGGTAGTAATAAAATTGATTTTGAAGCTTTAAACGAAGGTTCGGCGTCACCTAATACGGCTCAATTTGAGGTATATGATGAGAATGGAACGGTTATTTCGGCCAGCCAATGGAATGTTGGTACAGGTTATAAAGCGACTATTATATTGGTTAAAGAATAAATTTTGGTGTGAATAATTTTATTGGGCTTTGCATAAGTGACGCATGTTGGGAGCTGCAATTTTCTTACTCTTTAAAGTTAATTGCTGGTAAATTATAGTTCCATACCAAATTAATCCAATCGATACGTTTGCTTTTCAGTTCGGTTAAAAAAGGAGTACTACCGTTACCATATCCTCTTTTACTTAGTGCAAATAATAGGATTGTTGGATTCCCTTTTGAGTCCACAATTTTTTTATATCTGTAAGCATTCCATTCTACAATATCGCCAGAACTCATTAGGAAATCAATCATATATTCTCCTGTTTTCGAATTAGTTGTAATTTGATAATTGCAAAATTTATCTGTTTTTTTTCTTTCTTGTAGCTCTGATACTTTTAATTGAACAACTTTATCAATTGGTAGATCCTTAATTATTGCATCTATCGTTATCATTGTTTTAAAACTTTCAGATTTTTCTCCTGCGGGTAAGTATTCTTGTTTATAATAAACAGCATTTGGATGTGAGCTCCATGCTAACTTATAAACGATATTGGATAAAGAAATCTCTGAAACCGAAAAATAATTTTTCAAATTTTGAGCACTTACATTTAAACTTAAAATGAAAAGAATGGCGGACAAAAATCTAATTTGTAGTGTTTTTTTCATGTTGGTATAGGTTTGTTTATTATTGATGCCTGCTGGCATTTTAAATATTTGTCATTACTATCGTTTGGATAGAGCCAGTCTTTGAATTTAAATCTATCTCGAAATTTTCAAGTTTCATTTGCATTTTTATTTCAGCGTCAGTTTCATATTTTGTATAGTAACCTTTTGTTACATCATATTGCAACTTACCTTTACTAGTGCCTGTTGCGTTGATTGTATATTTTGTCATGTTTGACTTCAATGTATAAACACTTGATACGTCAAAGTCGGCAATACCATTCTTAACATTTAATAACTTGTAGTTAGTTGTTATGGTCATATCAACTGTTGTTCCTGCAATTGGAATAGAAAGTGGCGAATCTATTGAAAAACTTTCACCAATTTTAACTCGCTTCTCAGGAAAAGATAACTGTGAAAAGGTACTTTGCGCTGACTGAAGAACTGTTTTTTTTAAATTTTCATCAAGATCCTTTGAAACAATAGAATCAAGTGTTGGCATATTTCCGTTTGAACCATGACCATAAATGAGTGTGCCGTCAGGAATAATTTTTTTGCCATTAATAGGTGTAGTTTTTACAAATTCCATAGTTAAAGGGAAGTTTGTTCCGTCAGTTTGCTTACCCGTTTTGAAGACAGACTCAATTTTAGATTGACTTTCTGTTATCATTGGATTTTGAACACCTCTGTCTTTTAGTTTTTGTAGAAATTCCGCAGGACCTGAATATTTCATGTCATTTTTAGTGGTTTGTTCTATTGTTTGAGCATATTGGGTATTGGGTTTAAACTGGACTTTGAACGTTACTTCGTTTTGTGATTGACTGTTACACAATAATGGTGTCAGCGTGATAAGTAGTAAAATAATTTTTTTCATTTGTTTGTTTGGTTGTTTTTATGCTTGCTGATAGCGTTGTAGCTGTTAATTGTTTTTTTTACTCAAAGTTAACTCTCAATGTGGTTTCGGTTCGTGCTATGTTACCTTTATATTTTCCAGGATTCCAATGATTATAATTTTCTTTTAAAGTTGTTAAAGCTTTTGTAATTAAATCTTTTTTGAATTTGTCATCAACAGCATCATTTACCCAATTATTTACACTTAAATTACCAATTGTTCCGTCTTTTTCTATAATAAAAGTTATGTCTGCAAACAAAGATTTATGACTATCAATTTTAACAGGTAGATTTACTTTTATTGTTGTGTAATAATCACTTTCTATGTAAACTTCTCGACTTATTATTTTTGGTTTTTCTTGATCTTCTAAATCGTAAATGCTTACAACTTTATTATTTTTGATGATGTTGTTGATAAAAATATTTCAGCTTCTTTTTCAATTTCCGAAAAATAATTCTTTCCATATTGTTCTTTCATTTTTAAACTAATGAAACCACTATAACATCCTTGAGTTTGTCCTTCATAAATAACACATCCAATGTCTTCTATCACTTTTTTAATTTTGCGTTTCTTTAATACTTCTTCAATTTCTGTTTCTAACGGTTTTGAACGACATCCAAAACAAATAGTTTCAATAAACAATTTTTGATATTTATTGATGTCTCTTTTAGCTCTTTCAATATCATTGATACAAAGTGTGTCAGATTTTGGAGGGTTTAATAAATATTTTGGGTTACTATTATTAAAAACGATTGTTCTATTTTCAGTTTTTTTTACGTCCACTTTTTTATTCGAGTTCTTTTTACAACTAATTGCAAAAAATATAATGACTAGAAATATTCCGTAGTGTTTTTTCATAAAATAATAGTTAACTATTCGAATTATAGCGGGTTTGGGACTATATTAAGCCCTGTTTTGGATTTACCAGATCTCCTAAATACAAAACCAACTTTCTATTAAAGCCAATTTCCTAAATCCGTTGTAGCTGTTGTTATTGGCGGGTGCTTTTTATTTGAATAGATTTCCTATTCTTTTAAAAATATTTCTTTTCTTAGTTTTGACAATTATAACTTCTCCCATTAAAGCATCGCTTAAAATCATTTCTATTTTTAGGTTGCTGTTTGTTTTGAAAACTTCTACTTCTTTTGTCTCCATACCTATAAAATTAAATATAAGAACAACTTTATCTTTAAAATCTTCAATCGGTATTTTGATTATAAAGTTTCCATCAATATTTGATTGTACAACATTTTTCGTGTCTTTTTGAATAATATTAACTCCTGGAATAGGATAGCTTTTATCATTGTTATTTCTAGGCTTTTCCAATATTTTTCCATAAAACTCAATAAATTCATTTGAGCTTTTTTGTTTCAGTTCATCGTCTGATTTATTTTCAATAATTTCAGTTTTTGACTTTTCACTTTGTGAAAAAGCTGGTGTTGTTAAGAACAAGGATGAAAAACCAAAAAGTAATCCAATTCGATGAAAAAGATTTGTTTCTATTGAGTTTAATTCTTTATCAATTTGATTAGGTGAAAACCTTCCACAAATTTTTTTACTTTCATTTAAACTTTTTAAAAGTTGATTGTTGGAATAATATTGGTAATTAATTACTTCTTTTCTACAATTTGAACAAAACATGCCTCTTTCTGTTGAAGTCATTTTACTCCAATTTTCATTACACGGTTTAGGGATTTTAATTATATATTTCATCAACTTTATTTGTTCATTTATTAGTTGCACTTGCCATTAAAGTCCTGTTATCAGCGGGTTTGAGATTAAATTAAGTCTATTATTAAGATTTGCCAAATCATCCCAAATACAAAACCAACTTTTCATTATACTTAATGTCCAAATCCGTTGTAGTGGCTGTTGGTGGCTGTTTTTTTATTCATTTCTGATAATATCTCTGACTTCCATCAGAGCAAAACCAAGTAAATTTAATCCATTCCAACGCTTAGGATTTTCTGCTTTGTCGCTGTCGGCTGTCAATCCCATACCCCAAATTCTGTCGACGGGACTTGCTTCAACTAAAACTCTTTCTTTTGTGTTGAGTAAAAATTCTTTCAAATCTTTATGCTGTGTGAATTTCTCCAAACTTCCTTTAACAACTATGTCAAACCGTTTGTTATTCCAAGTCTTGTCATCAAAATTTCTCACTTGTCTGCCCAAAGCTTTTGCTTCTGCTGGTGATTTTGCAATAATTATTTTGTCATAAATTTCTTTGTCGTCAAATAAAAGCGCTTTTTGCGCCATCATCCAATGTTCAGCAGTATTAAATTTTATTTTGTCAACAATAAAAGGCGATGTCCACCATTGACTAAAACACGATGATGTCAATTCGCCACTTTTACTTTTCTGGTGTCCCCAAAAAAATAAATATTTTGTTCGCTTTCCTCTTTCAAAATTGTCTATTAGCCAATCTAAATTGTATGTCATTTTTATTCTCTTGTCAAGTTTTCAGTTCAGCTAGGGTCGTTCGGAAAATTGCCACCAACGTTCTGGCGCTACACGAGGTTTGGGATTAAAGATGCGAGTTCTTTCGATTAAACACTGATTTTCCAAGTACAAAATCATCTTTAAATTCAGCCAAATGCCCAAATCTCGTGTAACGGCTGTTAGTGGCTGTTTTTA
Source organism: Flavobacterium sp. WC2509 (assembly GCF_052683105.1). Classification (NCBI taxonomy): domain Bacteria; kingdom Pseudomonadati; phylum Bacteroidota; class Flavobacteriia; order Flavobacteriales; family Flavobacteriaceae; genus Flavobacterium; species Flavobacterium sp. WC2509. The sequence continues at coordinate 3,707,426 of NZ_JBQZFG010000001.1, forward strand.
TTCTTTAATACTTATTTTAGGCTTCGCTCAAAGCATAAGTCCATATTATCACTATTATTATTATTATTATTATTATTATTATTATTATTATTATTATTTTATTTTATCATTTTTTCTATAATGATTAGCAAATGAATAACTAAACATAAGGACTATAGCGCTTATGAAAGAATGACTCCAATTCATACCACTATTAGGCTCTTTTGTAATTATGAAATATGCATTTAAAAGAAATACGGGGACAATGGTAATTAGAATTGCAATGAAATTTCTCATATTTTATTTGTTTTTATATTTAAAACCCGCTTTAACAATTTCAGCCGAATCGGTTATTTCTTCATCTAAATACATCTCACTTATTTCGGGTTTTACTTTAGAATACTTTACTTTATAAAAATTATGTAATTGTGAATCATTTTTATATTTTCTCCTGACATCACTCATATATTTTTTATTATTAACATAATAACTATAAGAAATAAATCCTTTATTCCCTCCCGCACCAGTAAAATCTAAAGTTTTACCAATCGTGAATTCATAATCGCTTTTTAAATATTTGGATGTAACATAACTTTTGTTAACATAATATAATATAATAACACCAACAATTACAAGTATTAAGTTTTGACCACTTTCTTTGGATATCATAATTTTAGTTCTATTTTTTTTCTTCTAAATTCCCCTCGGGTTGAATTCTTTCCATTGGCAAAGTTCTTGTGATAATTTGCAAAATATAAAATAAGGAATAGCAGTAAAAATTGCTATCATAAAAATTAAATTTAGAATATATCCTTTTGCTATTATTTCTTTATTTCCCATAATTTTTTAGTTTCTGTAAATAGCCACTAACGTCTTGGTACTACAGCGGGTTTGGGACTAAATTAAGACCATTCCTCGGATTTGCCAAATCATCCCAAATACAAAACCAACTTTCCATTAAGCCAATTGCCCAAATCCGTTGTAGTAGCTGTTATGGGCTGTGTTTTTATGCTATTAGTTAGTTCAATCTTTGATTATTATTGTGTCTGAAAGTCTATCGTGAAAACCATTTGGCGTAAAAAGAAACGAAATTCTGTCGAATGGAATTAGTCGGCAAAATGTTCTTCGTAAAATATCTCCGCCTTGTGGTTTAGTTCCATCTTTATTCACAACTTTTGTTTTGGTTATAAACTTTCCAATTGTCTTTTGAAATTTTGTTTCCATAAACGCATAGTAGCTAATATAACTTACGAAGAATATAAAATATCCGAATAACATTTGAACGGGATCTTTTGCGTTCAATGAATTCGTCAAAATAGCTACAATTATAAACCACACAATTAAGTCTATTATAAAGTTTAAAAACCTTGTTAGAGAACTTACTTTCTTAGCTTCAAATTCTTCTTGTTCTGTAATCTTTGCTGTTAAGTCAACTTTAACTTGCTCAAATTTTGATGTATCTATGTTACGTTTCTTAATTTCTTCTTCAGCAACTTCAATAGCCAAAGGTTGGTATTTACCCTTGTCTATAGTTACAATTTTGATAAGTTCATCGTCAGTTCGTTTTGACATTACCTCTTTAAAATCTGTATTCATTTTTTTATTTCTTGGTTGGTTAACTTTTGTGTTTTGGTCGGCTAACATAGCTCATAACGTCTTGGCACTACAGCGGGTTTGGGGTTAAATTAAGCCCTATTTTCGGATTTGCCAAATCATTCCAAATACAAAATCAACTTTCCCTTAAGCCAATTGCCCAAATCCGTTGTAGTGGCTGTTATGTGCTGGCTTTTTTATTCCACATTTAAGGTTGGATTTTTGTTATTCCACATTTCTTTTAATAATTTTTGATTTTCTAATTTTGATAAAAAGTATTTTAATTCCTTATGAATGCCTTTAGGTAATTTTCTATTGTGCTTAATTTCAAATATTTATCCGTCAAAACTAATTTTGCAATATAAATCATCTTGTTTATTGTCAAAATGAAAATGTGGTTTTTTATTTATAAAGTGGTCATTGCCATAAATATTGAACTTATATCCGAATTTTGATTTCCATTCTTTTAATATTTCAAATTCAGAGAAAAAATAATTATTATCTATTTCTTCTTGCTTATTACCTTTACTTATTTGAAATAATATTTCATCGAAACGTTTTTCTAATAGTTCATCATTGTTTATTTTTATTGAGTCAGTTTCTTCATTAATTTCATCTTCTCGGTCGTATTGAAAAATTCCCTCTAAACTTAGTCCGTTAATTTTGCCTTCTTTTATCATTTTCCACACAGCGTCATTTTCCACAGTGTATTCAATCATCCAAGTTCCAATTGGTAGTTGCAAAAATTCTTTAGGTAATTGTTTTTTATTTTCATCATTTATAAGAAAAGATTTGGTCAATGTTAAACCAAATGTTTCCTCATTGTGATTTATGCTAATAAGATTTTCACATTCTTTTTTATGAAAATCATTTCTAATTTGTTCAATTGTTTCTTCAGTGAAATAAATTTGATGAGTTTCATTTATTATATTATTAGCATTCCTAATAATTTTTTTATTCGGAATTAATGCTGGTGCTAATATATATTTATTTGTCATTTTATGAATTTCGTGTGATAAGCTAGCACATAACGTCTTGGTACTACAGCGGGTTTGGGACTAAATTAAGCCCTGTTTTGGATTTGCCAAATCATTCCAAATACAAAACCAACTTTCCATTAAGCCTATTGCCCAAATCCGTTGTAGTAGCTGTTATGTGCATCCGCTATTGCTTCTTTATTGAATCGTATTGTTCGATTGTAATAATTTTTGCTTTTACCATATTTTTCAGCCAATCTGTAGCTTCTTTTTTGGTGCTTTCGTTCAATTTAGAGATGTCAAATTTTGAATAATCTCCAAAGTCAATTTTTATATCGTTTTTTTCGGCAAATGCTTCAAAGTAATCAAAATAGGCTTTTTCATAATGAAATTTTTGCGCCATTATTTTTGAATAAATCATTAGACTGTCTGTTCTTTCGGCTACATTTGAATCTTTAAAGCCGTAAAAAAGTTCGTAATAAGCATCTTCATTTCCGTCATTTTTAACTCTTTTAATTAAAGTGTCATAATTTGTCGTGATTTGGTTCATCGAAATAGCTTCAACTTCCTTTTTTTGGCAAGAAATGATAAAAAATGGCAGGAAAATTAATATTGTGGCATTTTTCATAATTGACTTATTTCGTTCTTTTCGGGTGCGGTTGCACATAACGTTCTCGCGCTACAAGCAGTTTGGGACTAAATTAAGCTCATTCTTCGGATTTGCCAAATCTTCCAAATACAAAACCAATTTCAAATTAAGCCTATTACCCAAATTGCTTGTAGCGTGTGTTAGGCGTTGTGCTTTTTTTTAGTTATGTTTTCATATTTACTTACAGATTTTTCAAAAATGCTCCAGGCTCTATTTACTTGTCTTTTTATAGGATTGTCTTTTCCTTTTATTGATGGATAAATTTCTTCTGAAGCCCTATCTACATAAGTTAGAAAATTACTTTTTGCTTTATTTTTGCCTAAATGAGTAAATCTTGAACGGATTTTTGAAAGATAAAGTCTGGTTTGTTTTTGTTTCTTTTTTGGGTGCCTCTTGTTATATCTGATAGCAGAAATTGCTCTATTAGCTTTTCTTCGAATAGACATCTTCATTTCTCGATAAAATTTGGAAAGACTTGGAGATTTAATCAATATTTCTTCCCCATTAAATTCAAACCCTAAGTACTTTAAATTATTATTACTTGAATAGTTACTATTCAATTCTGTTTTGGTTTTGCTTATGATTTTATTATTAATTTCAGAAAATATTGAAATTACAGTTTTTGTGTCGTTAATTTTTAGTTGTAGGGGAGCTAATGAAATTTGATTAATTATTTTGTCATTCCAATCTTCAAATTCCTCAATGTCATTGAATATTATGGCGATGTCATCTGAGTATCTCCTGTAAAAACAGTTACTTTTTAGAACTAAATTATCAACGATGAATCTATCAAATTCAAGTAAATATAAGTTAGCTAAAAATGCACTAATAGGAGTTCCTTGTGGAATACCTTTTAATATTTCACCTTTATTTCGTGGTTTATGTTTTCGAATTAGATTCTTTTTAGCGATTTTATCCCTAAACTCTTTTGCATTAATAAAATATGAATCAAAATCAGATTTTCTTAAATCATTTTTATGTTCAATTCTCAATTCATTTTTAGAGCATTGTTCTACAATGTCTTTCATTTCAACGTAAGAATATTTTATTAACGAATTAATTAATCGTTCTTCTTTTATTGAATAATTGTCTTCTCCAATTAATTTAGCAACACAACTTTTTAAATATTCGTGATTTAGTGAAGGGAAAAAATTTTCAATATCATAACAAGCTACGACACAATTTTTTCTTGATTTGATTTCCTGAAAAAGTTCATTGGCAAAATGAATATTGCACTTTCCTGAACCATCAGGATCATCTGGATTTACGGGTATTTTTCTATAGGCAATTACAGCGTCAGAAATGTATTTGTTTTCTTGTTGTTTTAAGAGATTTTCATAAGCGTTTCCTAAAATTTCATTAGAATAATATGAATAAATTTGTGCGTCTAAATGGTTAGCATAAAATATTTCTCTTGGTTTTTTTGAAGATTTATTTTTTATTGTATCAAAATGACTCCGATAAATTTCCGACTTTTCATCGATGTAAGCTTTGTATCTTCTGGCAGTTAAAGTCTCGTGTATTAATGGAAAATAGTTATGCTTTTCTAAATTGCTCAAAATATAATTTTGAACAAACTTCTTCTGATTATTTCCAAGTTTTGGGCTGAAATGTATATAACCTTTGGGTTTATACCAAGATTTTGATTTTCTTTTCATTTTAAAAAATGCAGGTTTTCCCGTCACGGCTTTCTATATAAATCATACATACTATTTTTTTAAGGCTTGCCTTCTGTAGTTGCACTACACACCGTTTAAGTAATTCTATCGCTATCTTTACAAATTCTAATCCTTACGAACAGTCCTATGAAAGAGCTAACATCATCTGTAAACACGAATTTCTGTTCAATTGAACATATTTCATTGTTATTCGAAATGTAAAACCAGCTAGTTTAAAAAACCAGAGCTGTTAAGTTTGGCCTTGGCAAACGTATGATTAAGAACTTTAGTACTTCCCTGCATTCAAAGATAATTTATTTAATTTATATTTCTTCTTCTTCTTTTTCTCGATTTCACGAGGCATAACGCCTAACGTTCTGGCACTACAGCGGGTTTGGGACTAAATTAAGCCCTATTCTCGGATTTACCAAATCATTCCAAATACAAAACCATCTTTCCATTAAGCCAAATGCCCAAATCCGTTGTAGTGGCTGTTATGCACTGTTTTTTATTCCGTTTTCCAACTCTTCAACACTAATGTCTAATTCACAAAACCTTTTAAATTCTGTAAAGCTATTTTCGGAATATTTATGATTCTGTTTGCTTATCAACCAAGTTAATTCACTTTCTCTACCGTCAAAAATGAACTTATGAAATTGTCCTTTAATTCGGTAAGCGAGAAATCCGCTTCCAAAACTGTATGGGAGAAATTGGAATTCTTGTAAGTCAAATTCAGTTATTGAACTTAATTTTAATTCTATGTCTTTTCTGAAATCCTCGAAATTCATTTTCATTATTTTCTAATACCCATTTCTGTATATGCGTGTAATTCACAAAACACAAGATTGTTGAGAGCCTTTTTGCTACAATCTTTCCAATTGCATTTCTCAATTGATAATCCTCTGCTTTTTTTCAAAAGTTCTATCTTTAAATCTTCATCGTTAAATTCTGTCCAATTTTCGACTGATTTAAGTTTGACAAACGTTTGCACTTGGTATTTATCCCATTCATCAAGTCGCCAAAATGATTTGTCGGTTTTATTCTGATAAAGTCTGTACCAATCTTTTTTTTCAATTAATTCAAAATCGGAATCGATTCTTTTCAGAATTGTATCGTCAACGTAATATATGTTCTCTTTTAGCATTTTGGTCTTTAAAATAGTGCATAACGTCTTGGCACTACAGCGGGTTTGGGATTAAATTAAGCCTATTTTCGGATTTGCCAAATCATCCCAAATACAAGACCATTTTTCCATTAAGCTAATTGCCCAAATCCGTTGTAGTGGCTGTTACCAGCTGGCTTTGTTTACACGTTATTGATTAATAAACCTCATAATCCTCTTCATCAAAAACATTTCGATAGTGCCATATGATGTCACCAATTGGTGTAAAATCTTCTCTACTATCTCTTTCAAATGAAATTCCTTTTTCAATCATCTCTGTCAATGTTTCGCCTCCTATACTACCACCGTTTTTAAAAAAATTTCCAATGCGAATAAAAGCTCTCCATTTATTTTCATCTTTTAATTCTTTAACTTTATTAAGTATTTCAGGAGGAAATTTGTCAATTGTAGAGTAGAATGATTCACTTTCAGGACTAAAAAATAAACTTTTAAATATTTCTACTTGTTTTATTTTAATTTCGTTTTCTTTTTTCAAATTATCAAATGAAGCGTTTAATTCATTTGTTTTTTGAATTTGACTTTTATTTTCCGATTTTAAATTATCTAAGTTTATATTGGCTATTTCTAGTTCTTTTAAAGAATTACTAATAGCACTACTTTGTTTTAAAAGATTTTCATCCTTTAGTTTAATTTGTTCCGTTTGTTCATCAATTGTTTTTGAAAAAATTCGGACATTTTTTCTTTGCTCTTCATATTGGTCAAAATATTCCTCACGCTCTTTAACCACATCATCGAATTCACTTTTTCTAACTACTTTTTTGTTTACTATTTTACCTGTTATAAAAGGCATTATTCCAAATTCTATCCACATTACTAAACTTCTTGTTCCTAAAACTACCAAATAGCCGATGAACATAAAAATTACTGCTAGAAAGACATTCCACATTAGTAATGTAAAAGTTAAGTTATTCTCAGCATATATTTTTATAATTCTTATTTTGTCTTCCAATGTAGAGTCAGCATCAAAATTAAAAACGGAATACCATAATTCCCAATGATGAATTATAAGTACAAGTATTAGTGTGCCAAAAAAGGGATTTGTTAATTTATCTTTTATATTTGTGAAAAATGAATTTATAATTTCCATTAAGTTATAAAATTGCGTTAAATTCTTGATTTTGAGGGGTGCTTGCTGGTAACGTTCTGGTACTACAGCGGGTTTGGGACTAAATTAATCCCATTATTCGGATTTGCCAAATCATCCCAAATACAAAACCATTTTTTCATTAAGTCTATTGCCCAAATCCGTTGTAGTAGCTGTTACCGGCAGTTTTTCTTATAAGATTTCTGCTTCCCCAATTTGATTTGGCCCTTCGTGTATAAACCATTTGCGTCCTTTATTTAAATATTCTTCGACAGGTTGAGTAACATGAAAATTTACAGTTACAACTTTTTCTTCACCAGGCTCAATTGTTTCATAATTGTCAAAGATGATTTCACCCATATATGCGTAAAGTTTCCCATCGATTCTGTATTCAAAAACATGATTTGGTTTGTAACCACTTTTAATTCCTGTTTTTCTGCCACCATCAAATGTCGGTTTCAATTTCAGTTTGGCTTTTATAGAAATTTTTTGCGCTTCATTTTTGAATTGTAAATCTTGAATACTTGTCAAAGTATATTTATCGTAAGCAAATAAATCAAACACTTTAGAAACACCCGTTTTAAGCCATCTTTTATAAATGAGCTTCCCATCCATGTACAGATAAAGTTCGTCGCCTTTTATTTCCTTGTGAAGCATAATGTTGATTTAAATTGCCGGTAACGTCTTGGCACTACAGCGGGTTTGGGAATAAATTAAGCCCTTTCTTCGGATTTGCCAAATCATCCCAAATACAAAACCAACTTCTCATTAAGCCCAATACCCAAATCCGTTGTAGTGGCTGTTATCCTCATTTTATTGTAGCCTGTTCCAAATTGCACTTAAAGTGCTGTATTTATTGATTTTATAAAATTTACAAGTTAAAAATAATGCATCAAAAAGCAATGAAATACTTGTAAAGTTGTACCTATTGTTGTACCTTCGTAACACGATGCACCCGATTGAAAACCTTGTATTTACAATACTTTCACTCGTTTGCATTGCTTTACAAATATAGTACAACATTTCTAAATTCCTAATAGTATGGCATCAGTTAAACTAATTTTAAGAACACAACAGGCAGACCAAACTGGACACAGCCCTTTGTATATCCGAATTATAAAAGATAGAAAAACGAAATTTATCACTGCTGGAGTGAAGCTTAAAGAGAGTGAATGGGATGAAGTAAAGCAGAAAGTAAAAAAGAACCATTCAAACAGTGCCAGAATGAATGCTTCGTTATCTCAAAAGATTGCGGATGCTGAAGGACAGGTTGCTGATATGGAGCGCAAAGTAAAAACAGTTTCCATCAAGAAGTTAAAAGAAGCCATAAAAGGAAAATCAGTAGTTAACTTTTTTGATTATGCCTATGCACGTTGCGAAAAAATAAAAAGCAATGTTTCTTATGGAACTTATAAAAGCTACAAACAATATATAAAAAAGTTTGAAAAGTATTTAGGGACTCGTGATTTGTATTTTGACGACATTACCGTTACACTTCTCAAAGATTATGTTGCTTATATGGGAACTGAATTAAAGAATGGAGCTACTACACGACACTTTTCAATCATGATTTTGTCAATAATGTGCAAAGAAGCGATCAGAGAAGATATTATTCCTGAGTATATGTATCCGTTTAGTAAACTGACTTTGAAAAAAGATACCCAAAAAAGAGTATTCCTAAACAAAGACCAAATCCAAGATCTAACCAATTTAGAAATAAAAGAAGGCAAAAAAGCCGATTTATGGAGAGATTTATTTCTTTTCTCAATATATGCCGGAGGATTACGATTTAGCGATGTTATCGAACTGCAATACTCAAATTATAGTATTGAAGAGCAAAGAATAAGAAAAGTAATTCGCAAAACAGGAAGATTACACCAGTTTAAAATTGGCAAAGTTGCGATTGATATTTTGAACAAATACATCAAAGAAGGAGCGGAGCCAGATGATTATATTTTCCCGATTATCATCGACAAAAAAGCATATAATCAGAATGAAGAAATGCGATATTTTTTATCGCAAAAAGAAAATCATTCCGCTAATTTTCAACTTAACCGAATGGGAAAAACAATGAAGCTTCCTTTTACGCTTTCATTCCATTTGTCAAGACACAGTTTTGCAACAAATGCTTTAAACAATGGAATGAGAATAGAGCACGTTTCCAAATTAATGGATCACACCGACATCAGTACAACTCAGATTTATGCCAAAATCATTAGCGAAGAACTAGATAAGGCAGTCGATAATTATATCTATTAAAATAAATTCAACTTATTATTAAACAAAAGATTATGAAAATATTAATTTTTTATTAATAATAATCTGATTAAAATACTTTCCTTTGCACGCGTTTTTATAAGACTAAATTTATTTTATTGTTTCAATTTTCTAGTGATTGGTAGTTAAATTATTAATTATCAATTTATTAATGTTTTATAATTATTTATGGATTACCCCCGATAAATAATCTAATTATAACTTAATCTAATTATTGCAAGTGAATATAACTTTACTGAACATTATAAATACCTCTTTTGAGGAAATGATTGCTTTTTCAATTTCGAAAACTAAAAACATTGATTTCGATATCATTATTGAAAATGAAATAAATAAGGAGAATTATTGTTTAGAACTTCTTCATAAATTCAACAAAATGCCACTTTGGCATTTTTCGGATTTTATAGATTATCAAATGAGTTTAGTTTCCAATCATTGTAAATGGCTACATGAGCTTGAAGTATTTATTCATTCTAATGAAACTTTATTTACTTCCAAAACGGGTATTTTAAAATACAATAAGATTTTCCAATTAATTGAGCAAATACAAATCAATTTGCAATCTTCGAGTGTAAAAGAAACCAAAACTAATATACCCAAAAAGCATATCAATGCGGAAAATGAAGACCGCTATTTTTCATTTTACGAGCTTAAAAAGCAATTGGATAAAACTCCTTGTGACAAACAAAAAATAATTTTATTAACCAAAGAAAGACACGATTACAAGCAATCCAATATTGAATTCATCAATCTAAAAATTCCCTTATTTGACAAACAATGTAGTAAAGAAATTGAACAAATTTATGAACTTTTAAAATTGAAAACGGAATTAGAAGAGTCCAAGCCAGCTAATATTAATAATCCAAACCCATTCAACAAAATGCGTTTCAATGGCAATTTAAATCAATTAGTTGATATTTTCTATCAGCTAAATCGAGAGTTATTTGTCGATGGAAAATCCTATATCGATGGAAATACAAATGATCTAGTAGCTTTGATAGTAAATTCATTCGTTGATAAAGATGGAAAAGAAATAAGTCCCCTAACGGTCAAAACAATCCTCAAACCTTCAAAGGAAGAAAAACGTCCGAATACCCATAAAAGAATTGACATCGAGAAATTCCTCTAAAAAAATATAGTCCCCGGAGACCATTTGGGGACTAAAAGACTTTTTTACACTTCTCACATTTGCACCATAACATTTAAAAAACTTTAAAAATGGATGCAATTATCTTCACAAAAGACCAGTTCACAGATCTAATGAGCAAATTAGACGCAATTCAAAGCCAACTTTCTACAAAGGCTGACCCAAAGAAAGAAACCTTCCTAGACAATCAGGAATTCCTTCTTCTGATGAAAATTTCAAAACGTACCGCACAAACCTGGAGAGACGAAGGCAAAATTTCCTTTAGCCAAGTAGGAAACAAAATCTACTACAAATTATCTGATGTTGAAAAACTCCTAACCGAGCATTACAACAAATCTTTCAAAGGAAAATAAAAGGATCAGTTACTACAGAATCTACGAAGTATGCAAATGCAAATTTGCCAATACAACTAAACTGACCACTAATAACTGACCACTGAAAACTATCCTTATGGTAACAATATTTAAAAACTTCAACGAAGTAGTAGAGCACAAATCACTTCTCACAATTTTGGACGAAATCAAAACTGGCAAATACAGACACGCCATTGTTTATCTTCGAAAATCATTATCAGAAAACAAACAAGAAGCCTACGACAAAGCCAAAAAATCACTTCCTGCATTTACACCTTCAGCTAAATTTGTTGGAGGTCGTAAATTGGAATTCTTGACTGAATATTCCAATTTTATCATTTTAGACATTGATAAATTAAGTGTTAACGATTTGCAAAAGGCAAAGCTTTTGGCCAATCAAAGCGGATACACTTTTGCTAGTTTCATAAGTCCATCTGGAAACGGATTAAAAATTCTAGTAAAAATTGATACTCCAAAAACAGAGCACAAAGAAACATTTTTATTGGTCCAGGAACATTATGAAAAATTATTAAATCTGGAAATTGATAAGTCCGGAAAAGATGCAACCAGATTATGCTTTTATTCATCCGATGAAAATTTATATCTGAATGAAAACGCCACAGTATTCACAACTCTCAAACCTATGCCTTATCAAGTTGAGCTTGTCGAAGCTTCTCAAACTGACAACCAACAACTCACAACCGACAACAACGACGCTATCTACAACCACTGTATAAAATTCACCGAAAAAAAAGTACAATTCGTGAATGGTAGTCGAAATGTATTTGTGCATCAATTGGCGTGCAACTTAAACCGAAAAGGAGTTTCACTTCACGAAGCTTTAGGAAACATTCTAACAGATTTTGGATATGATGAAAAGGAAGTAACTCAAGCTGTCAATAGTGCTTACGGTAACATTCAGGAATTTGGAACGAATGAAAACAACCGTAAACCAAAGAAACCATCAACCACAAACAAACAAACATCAACTAATTTTGATGAAGATGACGATGAAGACAAACCTAAACCCACCCAAATAGACCGTTTAGAACTCTTTTTGTCAAACAAATATATATATCGTCATAACATAGTTTCGGGGAAATTAGAGTTCCAATATTTCGGAAAAAAGAAGTGGAACGTGATGAATGATTTTATAGAAAATTCAATGCTTCGGGAGTGTTTAAAAGGACGGATCAAAACCAATTTATCTTCATTGAGAAATTTGCTTTATTCTGATTTTTGTGAATTGTACAATCCATTCGAAGATTACTTTTTCAATTTACCTAATTATGACGAAGAGACTGATTATATTACTGAATTAGCCAACACAATCACAACTACAAAACAAGATCTTTGGCAACAATGTTTCAAAAAATGGTTGGTTGCAATGGTGGGATGTGTACTCGATGACAAAGTGATAAATCACACTGTAATTGTATTTAGTGGCAAACAAGGATTAGGAAAAACAACTTGGGTAGAAAAACTCGTCCCAAAACAATTGAAAGAGTATTTGTTTTCCGGAACTATCAACCCAAACAATAAAGATACGTTGGTACAGCTGGCAGAATGTATGTTGATTAATTTGGACGAACTCGAAAACCTAAACCGTTCCGAAATTGGATCACTCAAAGAAATTATCACAAAAACCCAAATAAGAATGCGAAAAGCCTATGGACACAATAACGAAACAATGCCCCGCAGAGCATCCTTTGCAGGAAGTGTCAACACAGCACAGTTTTTAAACGACAGTACAGGAAGCAGGCGATTTCTTTGTTTTGAGTTGGAAGGCATCCAATATCAACACGATGTAGATATTAATATGGCTTTTTCACAAGCTTTATATCTTTTCAAAAGTGGCTTTAGGTTTTGGTTTGACCAGGAAGAAATTAAAGCTATCACAGAAAGTAACCAACAATACCAACTCCAAAGCCCAGAAGAAGAATTGCTTTTAACTTGGTTTGAGCCTTGTGAAAAAGAAAAAGCGAATACGTTTCTAAATGCTTCACAAATAGCTGCAAAATTAGCAGACAGAGCTAAACTAAACGTTAACGACAGTACCATTAACAAATTGGGAAAAGCTTTAAAAAAGCATAATTTCCTCCGTATTAAAAAAGAAGGAATTTATGTATATGCAATTATTGAAAGAACCTACGAAGAAGTAGACAACAATAATAAAGTTGTATAAAATAGAAATCCTAACAAAATCAAGCCTTTCAGAATACCAATTGCTACTCAATATTGTCAACTAATTCATGGGTAAGATGGGTAAGCAAAAAACGTTGAAAGTATTTTCGTTTTTTTCCAAAACTAAAAATCAGATAACATAAGAATATTTAAATGCAAATCAGAACATTACTAGTTCCGATTTGCATTATTTTTAGCGGTTAAATCCGTTTTTATAATATTGAGTTTGTACAAAAAAACTTTCTTTCAAAAATTGGTTACCTTTCTTACCCTTAATCTTTTTGCGAAATTTTTTCTTTTTTCATATGATTACGGTTTTCATCATTTTTATATCAATACCTTTTACGTATGTTTGTGAGAATAACATTATTATTAAAATCAATTTCTTTTGTCAACTAATAAACACGCTATAATTAGATACCAAACACTGGATAGGTGCTTCCGTAACGCAGGAAGAAATTACGCTATTGAAGATCTTGTAAATGAATGCAATAAATCAATTTACGAATATACAGGAAAAGAAGAAGGTATTAAGAAAAGACAGCTTTACGATGATATTAGATTTATGGAAAGCGATCAAGGGTGGAGTATTGAACTAAAAAAAGTAAAAGATGGTAGAAGAGTTTTTTACAAATACGAAGATTCAAATTTCTCTATTACAAATCAACCATTAAATGAAACAGAAGCTAATCAACTTAGAGAAGCTTTATTAACATTAGATAGATTTAAAGGTTTACCACAATACAATTGGATTAATGAAATAAATGCAAGATTAGAATCTTCATTTAATTTAAAACAGCAAAACGATATTATAATCAGTTTTGAACAAAATGAATACTTAAAAGGATTAGAATATATTCCAGAAATTTATAATGCAATCCTATATAAAAAGGTATTAAATATTGAGTATAAGAATTTCAAAACGGAAAATTCAACTACTATTATAATCAATCCATATTATCTAAAGCAATATAACATGCGTTGGTTTTTATTTGGAAAATCACATGGCTATGAAACTATTACAAATTTGGCATTAGACCGAATAGAAAAAATAGCTTCAGGCAGTGAAGAATATATAGAAACAGATATAGATTTTAGTCAATATTTTGAAGATATTATTGGAGTTACAATTCCAAATGAAAAGATAGTAGACATTATTCTCAAAGTGGATAAAATACTAATTCCTTATATAACAACAAAACCATTACATGGGTCTCAAAAAATCAAAGAAAAAGACAATAATATTGAAGTTCATTTAAAGCTAATCCCTAATTATGAATTAGAAACTTTGATTTTATCTTTTGGTGAAAAAATACAAGTTTTAGAGCCAATAATTTTAGTTGAAAAACTAAAAGAAAGAATCAATAAAATGAAAAATAATTATTAATGCACTTATACCGCACACAGTGATTCTAATTTTGACAAAAAATTAAAGTATGAGTGAATCAAATAATTAATTTAAATTAAAAGTAAATGAGTTATATCAAATGGAATAAAGCCCTAACAAAACACTTTTTTAATGAAAACAACATTAATAAAGAAGTTGTTCTCTATGCAGATAAAAATCTAGTTTTTGAAATAGGTGAAAAATATAATTTAGGCAATTATGATGATTTCATAAAATGTATTTTAGTAGACTTAGAGGGAAGAAGGAAAATCTATGATGATGTAATTCAATCACCTCAAAGATCAGGGAATGTTCTTATAAATCGTGAATTAAGTAATAAAATAAAAAAATTTCCAAATCACCTTTCTACTAAAAAAGGTAAAATAGAATTGGTTTATTTAAATTATATTATTTTTTACATTACTGTATTTGTAGAAAACACAGATAAGAATTCATTTTATCAAGCATTAAATTCAATTATAAATAAATTCATCCCTTTAGATAATGACAATCTTTCACTAAGTGATTTAGATGAACTTTTTCAAAAAATTGAAAGTTGGAGTATTGATAATAGTAATCATGGAATTTTTAGAGCTAGAAGAATTGGGGCTTTAGCATATATTGGTTTACTAAAATATCAAGTTGTTTTAAAACCTAACGAGAATAAACAATTTGAAGAAATAATATATAAATACAATATTCAAATTAGTGATAATACATTATATGCAGAGCTAGCAAATATGCTATTACCATTAATTGAAAAAGGCACACTACGATCTAAAATAATTGATGCTACAAAAAACATAGTTTATGCTGAGTGGTTTCTAAATAGAATTAAAAATTTTAATCATGAAAGCTTTAAAAATACTGAAATTGGTAAAGGTATTGAAGTAATTAAGAACGGGCAGTTAGCTTTTTTCATTGATCCAGTTGATTACTCATTAAAGTTAAAAACTAATATTGAACTGACTGAAAAATTCAATGTTGAAGATTGTTATTTTATAGAATCTGAAAAAGATGAAAATGGATTCTATATAGAACCTTTAATTGTTAAAAATTCTGAACCAATTAAATTTGAAAACAAATGGTTCAAATCTAATACTGTTGCTCTAAAGACATTAAAAATAAACGAAGTTAACTTTTTTCAATCTCAAGAAATATCTGGTGGTGGCTATATTCAAACTTTAACCCCTACGATCGGTTATAATTATTTAATAGTTGTCAAAGAAAATAATACAATTATTTCTAACTGGAGTAATTGGTCTTCTAATGATAAAAATATATCTATAATTAGGAGAATAGAAAAAAATGAAAATTTGACAAATATATTTGGTAATAATTACATTTTTTATTTTGCCGAAGACATTAAAAAGAATTACTATCAAAATGGAATAGATAACATAATTTATTCTGTTGATATAGATAGACAGTCACTAATTATTAAAAATGTTGGTGGTTATTTATTAACAAACAGAACCTATATTGATACTGCTCTACCTTATTTTGAAGTAAAAAATCAAGATTTAGATTTTTCTAAATTAAAAATAAAAGTATATAGGAATAGTAAAGAAGATAAGGACATTGAAATTGTTCATAATGACAATAAATATTACCTGTACTTAAATAATGATATTTTTATTAATAAATCTAATTTAATAATTGTCAAATTTACATACAATGATAAAATTGAAGTTCAATTTGATTTTTCAATTGTGCCGTCAAAAATTATTTTAACGGAAGAAGATCAATTATATAAGTGTAATAAATGGGGAGATAAATTACAAAATGAAAAATTATTTTTTAATGGATTAAATATTTCAAATTCATCTAATTTAACTCTATCACTAAACAAACATTCTTTGGAAGGTTTGAAAAATAATTATTCTTTCGAATTCAATTATTTTATATGCTTACTTACTTCTCTTTTTAATAATATTAACAATCATAGTATAAAAAGAAATGATATTAGTAAAGCAATAGATGCGGCATTAATATTTTTAAGAAGTAAAGGAATTGAAATCAAAGAAAATAAATATTCTAAGACAAATTTAATTAATAATTTATATGCTTTAGGATACATAAATAAGGCTACAGACGAAAATTCAAATTCTGTATTTCAGTTATTACCAACAACAATAATAAAAATTGAAAAATCTTTTGATAATAATTCACAGGTATACAAATTAGTCGGAGCTAGAACAAAATTGATGATTCAAAAGACAATAGAATTTTGCAATCAAAAAAATATTGCGATTAAATTCAAGGATGTTAATTCAATTAAAAATCAACATTTAGAAAACATATTATTACCTGAAACTATTTTTATAGATCTTAGAAATAGGGCCGATGAATTCATCGAGTTCATAAAGGATGAGATTAATTTAGAAATTAAACTTGAAAATCAACATCACATAGGAGATTCATTAGTAAATTTTATTGCGAATATAAATGAATTTGAAACTCACTTTCTAAAAAGCCCGTTCAGATTTGAAAATCAAGAATTCAATATGTTATCTAATAATGGCTTACCATGTTGGGTAGAGGGTAAGATGCCTAATTCAAAAAATGGATTTTTATATTTTACTAAATATTTAAAGACAGAACACAACTCTTACTTTAAAGATATTTCAACGGGATGGGGTAATTTATATATAGAATACAAAAAGAAACGTTCAGTCCTAATATTAAAAAAAATATATGGTGATAATAAAAATATAAATTTTTCTCCAGAAGTTTTTATTTCTTCAAAATTAAGATTACCATTGATCATCTATAAAGCTTTAGTTGCTTTTAATCATGGTGTCCCAAAAACTGTGAAAGTTTTTTTGAAAAATTTAAAAGATGAATTTGACATAGAAAATCAATATTATATGCTTTTTGATCAATATAGTATTTCTCAAAAAGAAGGTAGACAAGAAAATATTGTAAAAATATTAACAGGATCAAGTGATTTATTGAATAACCCACAAATTGTCTACAATAGTAATTTTTCAATGAAAAATAAAATTAGTTATTCAGAATGTACTTTAGATAGTGATACTAAATATGTTGTGATAATTAGAAATGAAAAAGATCAAATAATTGCTATTGGAACTAATTATAAAAGAATGTTTTTAAATTCAGTTTGTAGTAACGAGAAGGTTATTCTTAAAAGCAATAATATTTTAATTAACAACGAAAAAATTAACACTTGTGAAATAGATCTTTCACATGGAACATTAAATAAAACTATAAGTCAAATTTTAGATAATGAGTTTTCTAACTTAAGATTTTTAGATTCTAAAAGAGATATTAATATTACTACAAAATCGGAAGAAATTATAGTAATAAAAGAAATTCAATAAATTATGGATAAAAAAGTTTACGAAAAATTATTATCGAAAGATCCAATCGGTGCATTTGATAAAATCAAAGAAAATTACGTTAGATATTTCAAAACCATGTATCGTTTTGATAATATAGAATTAAATACAAAAAAAGACGAAGAACTTTTAAAAAATGATAATTTATTAAAAGAACTTCTTTTTGAAATTCTACCAGAATATGTTACAGCTGATATAGACGGAGAAGAAATCGAAGATTTAGTTGATCTTAGCGAAAAATTTGCTGAAGGTTTTAGTCAAAAAAAAGAACATGCTTTTGATTTTTTATCAAAGTTTATTAAAACGGGATTAATAAGTTATAAGCCTTATAAGCATCAGGTTGAAATGTTTGAAAAAGCATTTATTAATAAAAACAATACTGTGATAACTTCTGGCACAGGTTCTGGTAAAACGGAATCATTTCTTTTTCCGCTTTTTGGACAGTTATATAAAGAAGCTAAAAGTTGGAAAAAACCATCTTATGGTAGTCCAAATTGGTTTAATTCAACAGATGAAGAATACAATCCTATTCAGCGTAATGGGGAAAATAGAACAGCTGCGGTTCGTTCTTTAATTTTATATCCAATGAATGCTTTAGTTGAAGATCAAATGACTCGATTAAGAAAAGCATTGGATAATGATGATGTCAGAGCTCATTTTGATGATGTAGATGGACTTAATGGAAACAGAATCTACTTTGGTCAATATAATAGTAGAACAATTCTTGCTGGTCAATTAGAAGGAAATGATAATAAACAAAAAAGAAAACATTGTAGAAAACAATTAAATGAATTACAGCATCTGTCAAATGAAGTTGAAAATTATATAGAAAAAAACCCAGAAACGAAGGATGAGGTATTATATATAAAACCTAGATTAACTAATGATATTCGGACCTCCGAGATGGTTACAAGATGGGATATGCAGCAATATCCACCAGATATATTAATTACGAATTTCTCAATGTTAAGTGTAATGTTAATGCGTAATATCGAAGCTAATATATTTGAAAGTACTAAAAAATGGATTAAAGAAGATAAAAACAATGTGTTTCATTTAATAATTGATGAATTACACTTATTTAGAGGTACTGCCGGAACTGAAATTGCATACTTAATAAGGATGTTTTTGGATGCAATTGGAGTAAGACCTGTTATTGAAGATATTGGTAAAAAAATACCAAATCCTCAGTTAAGAATTTTAGCATCCAGTGCTTCTCTTGGAGATCCAGACAAAACTCAAGAATATTTAGAGCAATTTTTTGGGGTATATTATGAAGATCAATCAAAAAATGCATTTGAAATTCAACTGGGGAGTGATTACATTCCAAATAAAAAAAATAAAATATTACTTTCTGTTTTTAATAAAATCGATCAAACTTTTTTGTTGAAAAACGAAAATGAAAAGAAAATAGTAAAATCTCAAATTGCTAAAGAACTAGGTCATTCAGATTTAAAATCCTATTTTAGAATTGAAGCTGAAAATATATTTGGACACTTTATCGAAGCCTGTAAAAATAAAAAAGGTAAAATTGTTCCTATTTCAATGAGTGAACTTGCGAATAAATTATTTAACGGGGATCAAAATGCATTAAGAGGTTTTTTGATCATAAGAGCAGATGAAGAAATCAATAGCATCAAAGATTGCAAGCTTCCTCGAATTCGTTTCCATCAATTTTACAAATACGTTGAAGGCTTATGGACTGAACTTTTACCGCAAGAACCAGGTAAAGTTCAGAATCCTTTTGGACAGTTATTTTATTCTCCCAAAACAGCTGTCAACTCTAATGATGGAGCAATCCATAAAGTTTTAGAAACATTACGTTGTGAAAAATGTGCTACAGCATTTATTGGAGGAAATAAGAGTGTTTTTAGTATTATCAATGGCCAACAGAAATGGGAATTAAACTTAAACAACCCAGATTTATCTAAAATCCCAAATAATAGTGCAACACCAATGGTGCAAAATAAAAGGTATAATGAATATACAGTGTTTTGGCCTTGTGAAAATAATACTAAAGATTATTATATAACTAGATTAAACTCAAATAACCTAGAAGTAAGAGATGATTTTAATCAAAGTAATGTAAATGGTGATTATGCATTCTCTACAACTGGAGTTAGAGGAAACTGGAAAAGATCATCTTTAAATCCTTACACTGGAGAAATATATTTTAATGGTATTAATTTAAATAATAATGAATTTATAAAAGGATATACTTTCATTTTGACATTTGATCCACAAAATCGAAGAGAAACAATTATAGATTTTGACATTCATGATCAACAATTTGAAGCATTACCTCATGTTTGTCCATCTTGTAATGCAGACTATACAAGAAGACTATATACTAAATCACCAATTAGAAGTTTCAGAACAGGTATTTCTAGAAGTAATCAAATCTTGAGTAAAGAGTTAATATATCAACTATCTGGTGAAAAACCTAAATTAGTTGGTTTCTCAGACAGTAGACAAGATGCCGCCGATCAGGCTTTTGGTATAGAAAAAGAACATTTCAGAGACATGGTTAGACTATTG
The DNA here is from genome assembly GCF_052683105.1 of Flavobacterium sp. WC2509. Classification (NCBI taxonomy): domain Bacteria; kingdom Pseudomonadati; phylum Bacteroidota; class Flavobacteriia; order Flavobacteriales; family Flavobacteriaceae; genus Flavobacterium; species Flavobacterium sp. WC2509. The sequence goes on from NZ_JBQZFG010000001.1 coordinate 3,727,797, forward strand.
TTTTTAGAATGTTTAGAAGAATTATCTGTTCCTAATCCGAGAATAATAGAACTCATAAACAGGACTAGAGATATTGGAGCAAAAATATTTTCAGAAATTAATAGTTATGCTGATATAATTAATGCTGCTTCAATTGCAGGGTTCGTTTTAGCTGAAGATGAAAATTCATTAAACAATTTTTTATATCCTGATAGATCATTAAACATTGAAAATTTAATTGAAATAAGAGCAAATGAACTTGATGGATTATTAGTTAAAAAATTATTAGAATTAGGAATTAATCCCGGCGGTGTAGGTTTAGAAAAAGAAAACATATCAGGGAAACATTGGAGTAATTTTTATGATTTTGAAAATGGAAAAATTGCTTCAATTAATGAAATTCGAAATAGAGTTGGACAACCAAATTTCAATATTCCACAAAATTTTATACTTGATATAAGAAGTCAACTTTTTGCAACAATTTTCAAAAATAGCTTTGGTATTTACATGGATGTAAATTCTGAGAGTGCTGGTATAGGATATTTAAAAATTAATAACAATCGTGAGAGCACTAGGTACAATCAGTTAAGAAGACAATTTAATTCTGAAAATTCTTTAGAAGATTTTTTAAATTCATTTTTAAGAATTATGGGAGATAATTATCGATATGCTGATCCAGATTCTTTTAATATTTCAGGGTATGATGCATATATAAATCTTCCTAGTAAGTTTACTACACACATAGAAAAATATACTGAAAACAGAGGTCAAGACACTATAGCTTTTGGTCAAAATGTTATTGATTACTTAGCAGAAATTTTTGGAAACAATAATTTCACAATAAGTCCTAATGCTTTAAGTTTTTATAACGTAAATGATAACCATGAATATTATGAATGCAACAATTGTAAAAAAATACATTTGCATTCAGGTATGGGATACTGCACCAATGTCCAATGTGCTGAAGATTTACCAACTGATCCATCTGGTTTTGTTAAAAAATTAAGAGTAAACAACTTCATTAGTTTTGATGTACTTATTGAAAAAAGAAAAGCAATAAGATTAAGAACTGCAGAATTAACTGGGCAATCTGATAATCAAGCAGAAAGACAATTACATTTCAAAGGAGTATTTATAAAAGATAGTTTAAATGAATTGAATAGAGAAAAGTTAAGTAAAGAAATTGACATGCTAAATGTAACAACTACTATGGAGGTCGGTGTAGACATCGGTAGTTTAGAAGCAGTTTTTCAAGGAAATATGCCACCAACGAGATATAACTACCAACAGCGTGTTGGTCGTGGAGGTCGAAGAGGGCAAGCTTATTCAGTTGCATTTACATTTTGTCGTGGAAAAAGCCATGACACTTATTATTATCATAATGGTATTAGTGAAATAACAGGTGGTGATGCTCCTGCTCCACTTTTGGCTTTAGCTCCAAATAAAAGCAACAATGAATATCAAATTAAGTTACCGATTGTAAAAAGAATGTTAACTAAGAATATTTTAAAAATAGCATTTCAAAATATACAAATTGAAGAGAGTATAACCGATACACATGGTGAATTTGATAGTTGTTCCAATTGGACAATTCATAAGCCTATAATTGAAAATTGGATTAAAGAGAATGGAAGTATTATAAATGAATATATACATTATTATTTAACACAATTCAATAAAGAGGATAGAATAATTAAAGATATTACTAATTTAAATTTATGGCTTAAAAATGAATTAATCAACGAAATAGATCGAGCAATAAATAACAATTTATACACTATTGGATTAGCGCAAACTTTAGCTGAAGCTGGACTTTTGCCAATGTACGGAATGCCTAGTAATACAAGAAATTTTTATCATGGCTCAGGGAATGGTGAAATTAAGTCTATAAGCAGAAATCTTGAACAAGCAATAACTGAATTTGCACCAGGCTCGATAAAAACAAAAGATAAAGGAGAGTATGAATCTGTAGGATTGACAGTTCCTTTAATTTATGGAAGAGTACAAGGTAATTTGTATAATATCAAAACATTAAAAAAATATAATGGAAGTAATTTGGAACAATTAGATGCCTTGGAAAACAGTTACTCACTAATTCTTGATCAAAATGACAATTTTATAACAATTGATCCTTTTTCTGAAAATAGCGAAAACACAATATATAAAAGATTAGTAATTCCTAAAGCATTTAGAACTAATACCATTATCAATAACATTGGTAATGGAAGAGATAATAGTGATTCTAGATCTAATTTTTCTATTTCAAGAATTTTTGCAGATGAAAAAGCAAATACTTATCAAAATCAAACCAAAAGAAATTATAATTTAACATATTTCGGTTTTGGATCTGAAATTTGGCATATAAATAATAACAATGGTAATTATTTTGAAGGTCAATCGGTTTGTAATTTTGATATTTATAAAACTCCAAATAATTCAAGGATTATTGAAACACATATTAGTAAGGAAACTGGGTTTAATAATGAAGAAATTGAATTCCAACCAAATTTCATCATTGAAAGTTATCTAAGAATCCAAGATCGACCTATCGAGGAAATTGCATTAGGAGCAAAGAAATCTACAGAGATGATCAAATTACAAATTACAAATATACCTGAAGGTGTGTCTTTGGATGTAATATCTGGTAATAAAAGTGCAATTAAATCAGCTTTCTATTCTGCAGCATTTATTCTTCAAAGAGTAGTTGCTGACAAATTAGATATAGAACCAAGAGAAATAGAAATAAGTGAATTAAAGATAGAAAATAATGTTCCTTATTTATATCTAAGCGATGCAGCACCAAATGGATCAGGTTTTGTAAACTATTTATATGAAAATTTCGATGAAATATTAAATGAAATTTTAGAGGGTAAAAATAACTTTATTAAATCTATTATTAATCATCGTGATGAATGTAGTACATCATGTCAAAAATGTCTAAATGCTTATGATAATTCTGGCTACCATCACATTTTAGATTGGAGGTTAGGTGTTGGTCTACTACGACTTTTAACAAATCATAATTATAACTTTGGCTTGGATGGTAATTTGTCTCAATATTTCGAATTACAAGATCTTCATGATTTAATCAATAAAAGAGCTGTAACACTTTCAAAAGTAAATCCAAAAATAAAAGCAATTCAAAGTAGTAATATGCTTTATTATTTGGAAGAAACAACAATTGATATTATGGGATCAAATATTGTAAATAGTCTTATTGTCCATCCACTTTGGAATCATCAATTTTTAAATAGGCATTCTAATCTACTGATTTCTAATATAGATTTTGCAGGACATATTAGCTTTTTTGAATTATACAGAACAATTAAAGAATAAAACAAATAAACTAGTGCAGATATACCGCACACATCAAGTTTACCTTTACAAAGTAAACCAATAAAAAGTAAATATTATGTCTGAGCAAACTGCTATCCAATGTCCTAATTGTGGAACTTCAATCGATGTGAATGATATTCTTAAAAATCAATTAGAAGATAAAATTAGACAAGAATACCAACAAAAAGCAAACCAACAAGCGAAAGAATTGGCAGCTAAAAATGATGAATTAAACAAAGCCAAAGCCGAATTTGAAGCCAAGAAAAAGCAGGAAAATGAACTGTTTACAGAACGTTTAGAACAAGCTAAAAAAGTATCTGAAAGAGAGATAACCGAAAAGCTGAAAAAGAAGCTGGAAGAGGAAAGCAAAGACAGGGTAACGGAAATGGAAAAAGAACTTTCTGAAAAATCAGAAAAGTTACGAGAGCTTAGTAAAATGCAAGGTGAAGTAGCAAAGCTTCAAAGAGAAAAACTGGAAATGAAAGAAGCTATTGAAGCTGAAAATCAAGTCAAGTTAAATGAGACTTTAAATCTGGAACGTGAAAAAATCCGTAAACAGGAAGACGATAAAAATGAATTGAAATTTGCTGGACTCCAAAAACAATTAGAGGAACAAAAGAAACTTACCGAGGAAATGAAACGCAAGCAGGAACAAGGTTCTATGCAATTGCAAGGTGAAGTGATGGAATTAGCCATCGAAGAATGGTTAGCGTCGAATTTTCCTTTAGACACCATCAATGAAATAAAAAAAGGAGCTAACGGTGCCGATTGCCTTCAAGTGGTAAATACCAGAGAACTACAAAATTGCGGTTCTATTTATTATGAAAGCAAGCGTACTAAAGCTTTCCAACCGGCATGGATAGAAAAATTTAAGAATGATATTCGAGTAAAAAAAGCTAATTTAGGCGTTTTAGTGACCGAAGTATTGCCGAATGGAATGGAACGCATGGGAATGAGAGACGGAATCTGGATTTGTACTTTTGAAGAGTTTAAAGGATTAAGTGCCGTATTGCGAGAAACAGTAATACGAGTGAGCCAAACCTTGCAATCGCAGGAAAACAAAGGGGACAAAATGGCAATGCTCTATGATTTCTTGACTAGCAATGAATTCCATTTACAAATGGAAGGAATTGTAGAAGGGTTTACACAAATGCAAACCGACTTAAACTCCGAGAAAAGAAGCATGCAACGAATCTGGAGCCAACGCGAAAAGCAAATTGACAAAGTAATTGATAATGCTATCAATATGTACGGTGCTATTCGTGGTATAGCCGGAAATGCAGTGCAAACCATAAAAGCATTAGAATTGGAGAGCGAAATAAATGTAATAGAAGAATAAATAAACAAATGATAACAGGAGATTTAAAATCGCAGGTAGATAAAATATGGGACAGTTTTGCCACTGGAGGAGTATCAAATCCTCTAACGGTAATTGAACAATTCACTTACCTCTTATTCTTAAGAAGATTAGACGAAACCCAGTTGAAGGAAGAAAAGAAATCGGCTATGATTAAAAAGCCTATTGTTAATCCAATATTTACCGAAGAGCAAAAAGAATTACGCTGGAGTTCCTTTAAGAACAATGAACCACAGGCAATGTTTGACTTGTTTACCAAACCAATGGTTGATGGACTTTCTGTTTTCGACCACATGAAACAAGTAGGTGCCGAAAATGGAGTTTTTGCCAAATATATGAGCGGAGCCACTTTTATGATTCCAACTCCAAGACTGCTTGACCCATTGGTGCAGATGATTGATAAAATCAAGATGGAAGATAGGGATACCAAAGGAGATTTATATGAATACTTACTTTCCAAAATTTCAACAGCTGGGAGAAACGGTCAGTTCAGAACACCACGACACATTATCAAGATGATGGTGGAAATGGTGCAACCGACCAAAGAGGATACTATTTGTGACCCTTCTGCAGGTTCTGCAGGATTCTTGGTTGCTGCAGGGGAATATTTCCATGAGAAACATCCCGAATATTTCCATGATAAGGCTTTCAGAGAGCATTACAATACGGATATGTTTACCGGCATTGAATTTGACAACACCATGTTGCGTATTGGCGCTATGAATTTACAACTGCATGGAATAGAAAGCCCTAATCTGATAGGGAAAGATTCATTGAGTGAAAGTAATGCAGACATAAGAGACCAATTTTCTCTGATACTGGCAAATCCACCATTTAAAGGTAGTTTGGATTATGACGGTGTGGAAACTTCTATTCTAAAAGTGGTAAAATCTAAAAAGACAGAATTACTCTTTTTAGGTTTAATGCTTCGTATGCTGAAAACAGGTGGGCGTTGTGCAGTGATTGTTCCTGATGGTGTTTTGTTTGGTTCTTCTAACGCTCACAAACAAATACGACAGGAAATCATCGAAAACCACAAACTCGATGCGGTTATTTCCATGCCAAGTGGAGTTTTTAAACCTTACGCAGGAGTAAGTACCGCAGTCTTATTTTTTACTAAAACAAGTACAGGTGGTACAGACAATGTTTGGTTTTATGACATGCAATCAGATGGTTTTAGCTTAGATGACCAACGTAGAGAAACTACAACCAATGACATACCTGATATCGTAACACGCTACCATAATTTAGACACAGAAACCAAACGATTACGTACTGATAAAAGCTTCTTAGTGCCTTTTGCAGACATCAAAGCCAACGATTGGGATTTGTCTATAAAAGGATACAAAGAGGTGGTGTATGATGTAGTAACTTATGCCCAACCAAGTACTTTAATTCAAGATATTAAAACGCTTCAAGAAGAGAATAAAGATAAATTACTAATCTTAGAAGAGTTGTTAAAATGAATTATCCGTTAAGTAAACTAATGAAACAAATTAGAGGTGTTTCATATAGTAAAAATGATGCTTCTTTAAAATTTGAAGAAGGTTTGATTCCTGTTTTAAGAGCTGGTAATATTCAAAATTCAAGAATAGTTCATAATGATTTTGTTTATATACCAAAGGGAGGAGTAAAGGACACTCAATTACTTAGACATGGAGATATTTTAATAGCTGCATCAAGCGGAAGTATTTCAATAGTAGGTAAGGCTGCAATGATTTTAGAAGATATTAATGCAGGTTTCGGTGCTTTTTGTAAAGTATTAAGACCAAATGCAGAAATAGTAAATAAAGATTACTTTAAATTTTTCTTTGAAACTCCTTATTACAAGAATACAATTAGCCAATTAGCAGAAGGAGCAAATATTAATAATTTAAAAACGGAACATTTTGATAATCTTGAAATCCCACTGCCGCCATTACCCCAACAACAAAAAATAGCAACCATTCTCGATACAGTAGATACTTTAAGACAGAATGACAAAGCATTGCTAGCAAAGTATGATGAACTTACACAAGCATTGTTTTTGGATATGTTTGGAGATCCTGTGAGTAATCCCAAGAAATGGAAAGTTAATAAGCTAAAAGAAATTTCTATCAAAATACATAGTGGTAACACTCCAAAAGGAGGGAGTGAAGTGTATGTTGAAGAAGGAATTACATTTTTCAGAAGTCAAAATGTGTGGAAAAATAGATTAGTTTATGAAGATATAGCTTTTTTAGATCAAGCTACTCATGACAAAATGATGAAAAGTAGTTTGAAGCATAAAGATATTTTAATGACAAAAACGGGAAGAATAAATACTGAAAATAGTAGTCTAGGTAGGGCAGCAATGTATTTAGGTGAGGATGATGAAGCGAATGTAAATGGTCACGTTTATTTGATAAGACTTAAAAAAGGCATTATCAATGAATTTGTTTTACATATACTGACAACAAAAGAATACAGAGGTCATATCAGAAGTGTTTGTGTAGGAGGAATTGATAAAAGACAGCTTAACAAAGACCACATCGAAAATTTTCCTATTATTAATCCACCAATTGAATTGCAAAACAAATTTACTGAGCAATTAGCTATAATTGAACAACAAAAAGCAATAATACAAAAGAGTTTAATAAAATCTGAAGAGTTGTTTAATAGTTTGTTACAAAAAGCTTTTAAAGGGGAATTAGTATGAATAAATTCTTCGAAATAGAGTTTCAATTTAGACCAGTAGGTCAAGGCTTATTCTATTCAGGTGTTTTTAATCATTTGCCTAGTGGAGAACTGTACACTATGGTATATGATTGTGGTACAAATTCAACAGCCCATTACATTAACCATGAAATTGATATTTTCAGCAGAAAGATTAAAAAGGGAGATAAGTTAGACCTATTACTAATATCCCACTTTCATGATGATCATATTAGTCATGTGCCTCTTTTATTACAAAAGACTAATGGAGCAAAAGTGGTAATACTCCCATTTTTATCACCAGATGAACTTTTACTGAATTATCATGTAAGTTTAATTGATGGTAGAAATACATTTCCTGCTGAATTCTTCATTGATCCTGCAAGATATCTAATGAATGAATTTAAAGTAGATCAAGTCATATATATACATCCTTCAGAGGCTGGAAGAGATGACTTAACGAATGGAGATATAGATCCGAATAAACTTAATTTCACAGAAGATTTTCAATTTGTTCTAGAAAATAATTTGCAATTAGTAACTAATTTACCTCTTGAAGTAATTACGGCTGAAGGGGTGAGCCATTACTATGATATGGGCACATTAATTTTTAGCGGGTTGTGGGAATTTAAATTCTTTAACAAGATAAGAGATCCACGACAAGTTATTACTTTTAAAAATGATTTGGCTTTGTTACTCTCAAATACTAATCCAACAATTGAGGATGTTAGAATATATGTGAACAATTCGCCAATATCTACCTTAATTAATTTAAAACAACTTTATTATCAAAATTTTTTAGAAGCTCATATAAATGACACTTCATTAGTAGTTTTTCATACTGCAATAACACCACTAACTTTTGATTATATAAGAAGTTGGATTTTAGGAAGACCATACTTCCCTGCAAGCTGCAAAGTGTCAGGAGCTAGTTCATATAGATGTGGTAATCTTCTTGTAGGAGATATAAAAGTAGATAATAGATGTTTAGATCAGATTATGGCTAAATGGTCAAGTATTATTACAGACAAAGTAATATATTCTCAGATTCCACATCATGGAGCTTCTGGTTATTTAAACCCTAGATTCTTCAATGTGTTTTCTAATGCTATTCATCACATAATTAATTTTGGTTTGGGTAATCGTAATAAACATCCAACTCAATCCATAATTGATATTGTACAAAATGCAAGACCTATTAATGTGATTCATTCAAATACACAATTGAGTCATGTGAAAATTAGATATGTGATTGGTAATAATATTTAAGAATTTAATCATAATAGATAAAAGTGTAAAATATTTTAAATAAATGAGCAACTTTAAATTCCTTCAAAAAGAGTGGTTGTCACTCTATCGTAAGTTAAAAACAGCCGAAGAAAGGGTTTTTATAGAACCAGTTTCTGCAGCTAGTTATTGTCGTTTGGTATTAGAAGAGTCCATGTATCTAATCTATGAGGTAGAGTATATCGACAAACCATTCAATACCGAGCTCATCAACTTAATGAACGAAGAAGCAATTAAAAGTATCATTCCTTTTCAGCTTCACGAAGGCTTACACATTGTTAGAAAAACAGGGAACAATGCAGCGCACTTTGGTAATCGTATTAATGCCAAAGATGCATTAATAAGCATCCGTTACATTTATGATTTTACCAAATGGTTGGCGCAAACCTATAGCGCAGAAATTCCTGATTTACCTGGAGTATTCAACGAAGCTTTCATTCCTAAATTAGGAGAAAAACAAAGACTCCTAAAAGAACAACAGCAAGAACAAGAAAAAGCATATCAGCAATTACAAGAGCAAATTGCAAAATTGCAACAAGAAAAAGAAGCTATTTTTGAAAAAGCACAAGAAAGCGAAATAACACTTATAGCTTTACAACAACAAACCCAACAAGCGGTTGTAAAATTGAAAAAACAAAAACAGGAAAGACTAAAACCCTTAACTGCTGAGTTTACGGAAGCACAAACACGTCAGCACCTCATTGATGTCGATTTGAAAGAAGCAGGTTGGAACAACTTAAATGTAGGCAGAGAAATTGAATACCCAGTAACAGGTATGCCAATATCTGCTGACAATCCAAAAGGCAACGGATTTGTTGATTATGTCTTATGGGACGACAACGGAAAACCTCTGGCAATAATTGAAGCAAAACGCACTACAAAAGATGTTGAGGTTGGAAAATATCAAGCATTTTTATATGCTAATTGCTTAGAAGAAATGCACAAGCAACGACCTGTTATTTTCTATACTAATGGCTATGAAACCAAGATATGGGAAGATACTTTTTATAGTTCTCCAAGAAGAGTTTTTGGTTTTTATACCAAAGAGGAATTACAATGGTTAATTCAAAAAAGAACAACGATAAAAGACATTCGTAAGGCAACGATCAATACTGCCATTGCAAACAGACCCTATCAATTTGAAGCCATAAATCGGGTTGCAGAAACCTTTGTAACTGATGGTGAAAATGGTTTGTGTGGTAACAAACGAAGAGCCTTATTGGTAATGGCAACAGGAAGTGGTAAAACAAGAACTGCTGCGGCTATGGTAGAGGTGTTATTCAAAAATAATTGGGTAAAACGAGTACTGTTTCTAGCAGACAGAAACGCATTGGTGCGTCAAGCAAAGAACAACTTTAGCGAATATTTACCCGATTTATCAGCCATAGATTTAACAGAGGAAAAGGAAAACGATACCACGCGATTAGTGTTCAGTACCTATCCAAGCATGATGAACAAAATAGATAATATTCGCAATGCCGATGAACGTTTTTACGGTGTAGGGCATTTCGATTTAATTATTGTTGACGAAGCACACCGTTCTATTTACAACCGATACAAGGCCATCTTTGATTATTTTGATGCTAGTATTGTAGGACTTACAGCTACACCTAAAGATGGAATTGACCACAATACTTTTGAGCTTTTCGGATGCAGTAATGAAGACCCAACATTTTTGTATGAGTTACATCAAGCTGTACCTCAATATTTAAACCCGTATAAGAATATTGACATTACAACCAATTTCCTAAGAGAGGGTATCAAGTACAAAGACTTATCGGATAAAGAAAAAGAAAAATACGAAGAAACATTTGAGGACAAAACCACAGGACTTTTTCCAGAAGAAATAAGAGCCAATGCCATGAACAAATGGTTGTTCAATAAAGATACGGTAAATAAAGTGTTGGATGCTTTAATGGCAAACGGATTAAAAATTGAAGGTGGTGATAAGTTAGGCAGAACCATCATTTTTGCTGTAAATCAAAAGCACGCCAAATTCATTGTTGATTGTTTCACCGAAAGATATCCGGCTTTGCCATCGGGATTTATTTCCATGATACACAATGAAGTTTCTCATGCTCAAAGTTTGATAGATGCATTCTGTGATAAATACAAAGAAAACAATCCGCAAATTGCCGTTTCTGTCGATATGATGGACACAGGAATTGATGCGGTAAGAATATTGAATTTAGTGTTTTTCAAAGTGGTGCGTTCCTATGCAAAATTTTGGCAGATGATAGGAAGAGGTACACGATTATGTGATGATGTTTTTGGACCAAATCAACCCAAAGACCATTTCTTAATATTTGATGTATGTGGTAATTTCGAATTCTTTGAAGTTCAGAAGAAAGGAAAAGAAACACTAATTGCTAAACCAATCACACAACAAATTTTTGAATCCAGATTACATCTAAGTAGATTGCTCGTAGAAGAAAGCGAAGAAGAAAATGTTGAGCTTTCTAATGCTTTACGTGATATATTACATAAGGCTATACAACAATTAGATAGAACACGTTTTCAAGTAGCCATGAATTTAAAATATGTAGATGAATTCAACGAAAGAGCGAGATGGAATAATTTAGATAGTAACGACACACATATAATTGAAGAGTACTTGTCTGAATTACCTATTCCAGAAACAATCAATGAAATGGCAAGGCGTTTTGACCTGATGATGCTAAAACTACAAATAGCAACACTGATGATGTCAGGTACAAAAAAGAGATACGAAGAAACCTTAATTGATATTGCCGAAGGATTGAGTAAAAAATATACCATCCCTGTTGTATTACGTGCGAAACCAACAATTGAAAACATCCGAAAACAGGACTTTTATAAAGAAATTTCACAAAAGAAGTTAGACGGCATAAGAGAAGAGCTTCGAGAACTGATTCAGTATTTAGATACTAACAATAAAGCAATAATTTATACAGATCTAGAAGATTCAGAAATCAGTATGGTTTTGAATGAACCAAAAATATCTTCAAATTATGGCACTTCTTACCGAAGAAGAGTAGAGAGTTTCATTCGAGAAAACAAACATCAATTGACGATTTCAAAATTAGTTTCAAACAATCCAATTACAACAAAGGAATTGAAGCTTTTAGAAGACATTTTGTTTGATGGAGAAGAAAGAGGAACAAGACAAGATTTCGAAAAAGAATTTGGGAAAGAACCATTAGGAGTATTTATTAGAAACATCATTGGTCTTGATATAAAAGCAGCACAAGATGCCTTTTCAGAATTCCTACAAGCCGGAAATCTGAGAGCTGACCAAATGACATTCATTCAAAACATTATTACCTATTTAACAAAAAATGGAACTATTGAACCAAGTATGTTGTTTGAACCACCATTCACCGATATGAACGATCAGGGATTAATGGGAGTATTTGAGGATAGTGATGCACACAAAGTGATAAGTATTATTGAGCGTATTAATGAGAATGCTTGTATAGCGTAATAGTAAACAGTGATTTTAAAATAAATCACATTACTATAACATAGTGCTTTTTCAAAAAATCAAGATAGAATAAACATAAAACATAATCTGAAAAAAATCAATTTTAATTACATTTGTATATGGCGCAATTAGATATGTTTGAGGGTAATGGGAATGATAATACTTTTCCTAAAACTGGTTTAAATAAAATCACAAACGGTGAATTTATTTATTTACCGAGTTTTTTCTCAAAATTAGAAAGTGATTTTTACTTGAAAGCATTGACAGAAAAAGTACTTTGGAAGCAGGAATCTATGAATATATATGGAAAAAATATTGATTTTCCTAGACTAACTGCATGGTACGGTGATAATGACAAACCCTATTCATTTTCGGGTATTACACTAAGTCCAATGCCTTGGAATGAAGAAATTCTTGCTATTAAAAATAAAATTGAACCTGAATCCAAAGTAATTTTTAATAGTGTCCTTTTAAATCGATATAGAAGCGGTTCCGATTCAATTTCTTGGCATACTGACGCAGAAAAAGAACTGGGCAAAAATCCAGTAATTGCATCCGCTAATTTTGGAGAAACGCGAAAGTTCCAATTAAGACATCGTATAACAAAAGAAAAATTGGAGATTGAATTAAAACACGGAAGTCTTTTAATAATGCAGGGAGAACTACAACACTTTTGGCAACATCAAGTTCCTAAATCGGCTAAACCATTAAAAGAAAGAATCAATTTAACTTTCAGAGTAATACTATGAATTGGCAAAAAGTTGAAATAGTAAATGATGATGGAGAAACGGTTTTGGCGCAAGCACCAATAATTGTATCGGCCAGTCGATCAACAGATATTCCAACATTTTATGCAGATTGGTTTGTAGACAGATGGAAAGCGGGATATGTGAAATGGAAAAATCCTTTCAATGGAGTACCTCTATATGTTTCTTTCAAAAACATCAAAGTAGTTGTTTTTTGGACAAAAAATCCAAAACCGATGATGAAACACCTGGATTTCTTGGATAAAAATGTCAAAAATTATTATTTCCAATTTTCATTAAATGATTATGATAAGGAAGGTTTTGAAGGCAAAGTACCTCGTGTAGAAAACAGAATAAAAACATTTAAAGAACTCTCCAATAGAATCGGAAAAGAAAAAGTAGTCTGGCGTTTTGATCCATTATTGTTAACAAACGAAATTGATGTAAAAGAACTGCTAAAAAGACTGGAAAAAATTGGCGATGAATTATACAAGTACACTAATAAATTAGTTTTTAGCTTTGCTGACATTGGTATTTATAAAAAAGTAGAAAGCAATCTTAACAAAGCCAATATAAAATATATTGAATTCAGTTTGGAAACAATGTTGGAATTTGCAGAAGGCTTGCAAAAATTAAATAAAAAATGGGAATTAGAAATAGCAACTTGTGCAGAAAAATTCGGCTTGAATAAATTCGGCATCAATCACAACAAATGTATTGATGACGACCTAATGATAGACTTATTTCATCAAGACGAAGAATTAATGAAATTCTTGGGAGTAGAATTTACGGAACCTTCGTTATTCGATGTGTCAGCAACAATAACCAAAACAAAAAAAATAAAAGACAAAGGACAAAGAGAAGCTTGTGGTTGCATTATGAGTAAAGATATTGGCGAGTACAATACCTGTCCACACGAATGTGTATATTGTTATGCAAATACTTCAAAGCAAGCAGCATTTGCTAATTACAAATCACATACAATGAACCCAAAAGCAGATACTATAACAGGAAAATAAATAAATTATGCCATATTATTTCAATTTACCCATAATTACACAATTAACACCCAATCAACAAGCAGCCTTAAATGAAACAGATTCACTTGCTTTATCAGGTGGTCCAGGTACTGGTAAAAGCGTTGTTTGTTTATGGAGACATATTAGAAATTATGAAACTGGTATTAGAGAAAGTTTGCTCCTAACTTATACAAAAACGTTAGAACATTATTTAATACAATCAGCATTATCTAAAAATGAAGAAGCTGCCGAAAATGTCAATAGATCACTTTGGTGGTCTTCTCATACAAATTTACACAGAGAATATGATGAAATAATTATTGACGAAGGACAAGATGTTAATATTGATATATATAGAACTATTAAAAGATTTTCTAGCAAAATTTCTTATGGAGCTGATCCCGAACAAAGTCTTTATCTAAATAAAGAACAATTAGCAGGATTAACCGATTGGTTAGAAGAAACATTCGAAAATGAAGAATATACCTTAACAAAAAACTTTAGAAATTCAAAAGAAATACTTGATTTTATACGTTCTGTTTTTCCAGATATTTTAATTCCTCAAGACACTATAAACGGATCATTAACAACAGGCTTAAAGCCTATTGTAAAAATTACTGGTTGGAATAGAGAGGACGAGTTGGATGCTATTATGAGTATTATTAATGATTTTCAAGGAGATACTGAAAATATTGCAATTTTAGTTCCAACTCAAAAACAAGTAAAAGAATACTATGCACTAATTAGAGAAAAACTTGACAATGATATTGACTGTACAAAATTTAATAGTGACTTAGATGAATTTGAAGGATTAAGTGGTATTCATATTACTACTTTTAAATCATCAAAAGGAACTGAATTTGACACTGTAATTATTCCTAGTTTTGACTCTTATGATTGGTATATTGATAAACTAGACGTAGTAAATGAAGAAGATTATTATGTTGCCTTAACTAGGACCAAAACAAATTTATTTTTAATTTGTAAAACGAAGCCAAACAAAGGAAATAAAAACACTTATGATATTGAATAATTATGAATAATAAAACATATTTTTTACCCATAAAATCAGAAAATCTTGCATTTTATTTTGCAAAAGGATGTATTTGTCCAACAAAATATTTACAAAACAGAAATGCCGATATCCAAAATAGATATGACAATCAAATACTACTGTCAAATAGTATGTTTACAAATGAAACAGATTGTTCATTAGAAATTATACTTAATGAAGAAACAGAAAAAGCTGTTCAAATTTCAAATAGTTTTTTTACACTAGAAATGCCACTTCCTATTTCTAGAATTAAGAAAATAACATTTAAAAATGAAGAACAAAAGATCAATACTGTATATAACATAGAAAGTGGGGCTGCTTTTTTACCAATTAATTTAATTGAAGTTGTGCCAAATTCAATTGAAATAAATACTGAAGAATTTACCTCAATTAATAATCAAAACTCTTTAAAAGATTGGAGCAAAGAATTAGAGCAGTTTGATAGATTAATGGGTGGCTTTGCAGTGATGAGTATTGCCGGTAATGATCCTCAAAATTATCCAACAAATTATTTTAATACTTTATCAGTAATAAACGATTTAGTTAAAGATGAAATAATAAATCAAGAAGTACAAGTCAAAAATAACCAAGAATGGGCAATAATTCGTACTGAAAAATTTAATCGTCTATATGATGCTATTTATAACAAAATAAATAACAGTACTGTTGAGAATTTTGCTAAGGTTGATAAAGTTCAATTATTAACAAATAATGGTAAATATTTAATTGATAAAATCAACCAAGAAAAACTAACCTATTTCGTTGCAATACTTGCATCTTATGGTGAGGGAACAAGGCAAAGTATTGATACTTTTATTTCTGATATAATATCCAATAAATTCCCAATTGAAAGAAAAGAAGGAATTGCACTAATATTTGGTATTAATAAGGGATATGAAGTATTAAGAAATAATTACAAAACAAATAACTTTAATATTGATGTCAAATTCAAATTAGACAGTCAATTAGACTATTTAACAATAGAAAGTATTTTTCAATTTGCGATTAATAATAAAAGAGACAATAGTGATTTTGAATATTTAAATTGGGTCAGTGAATATAAAGACCAAACTGATTACAAAGATTTCGAAACTTATCAAGTATTAGACAAAACTATCATTATTAAAAAAAAAGAAAAAATTGGTTTTCCAGAATTCTTTCAAAGTATTTCACGCAATAAAATTTATCAAAAAATCATATCAGAAATTAATAAGTGTATCCCTAAATACTTAATTGACAAGGATAATATAGAGGGAACTAAATACTTTACAACTCTTTTAAAAGAAGATTTTGAAGAGTATGAAAAGGAAGTATTCCAAAAGGCTAAAGAAGAAATAGAAAAAGAGCTAAACAATAAATTCGATAAAAAAAACAATGAGAAAAGTTTAGAGATAGAAAAACTAAATAATTTTATTCTGAAACAAAAAAACGAAATTAAGGAACTTGAAGAAATTATAGAAAAATTCAAATCAAACGATAATTACAACATTAAAGATAATCCAGAACAAAATGAACCATTAGTAACAACAACTAGTTCATTACTAGAAAATAATGTGTCAGAAAATAAAATATACGCTGAAAAAACACCTAATGAAAATCTAGTAAATGATGTTGATAATAAAACGGATTTACAACTTCAGGATGATAAAGTAAATAGACGGCAAGAACTCAAAAAATTAAATATTACTAATTTAAAAAAGGAGGCTGAAAAATTAAAAGTAGATAATTTTAAAGCTTTTAAAAACAATCCTGACGATATAGATAAATTAATAGAAGCTATTTTATATGTAGAATCTCAAAAAGAAATATTCTAAAATGAGTGTTTTTGACGAATTAATAGCAGCCTCAAACAGCGTAGAAAATTTAAGTTTTTTTATTGAGCAGAATAACGATAGACTTTATGACTTTTTTTTAACACAAAATTTTAATGACTTAAATGTTGATAAAAACAGAATTGAGTTATATATTTCAAATAACTTACAAAAATTTAAAAAATTAGATTTTTCAATAGAATTAAATAAAAGTTTTATTAGCATATTGCTAGATGTTTCTCAAAGGTTTAGTTTTTTAATGCCTTTTCATCAACTCTATAAACTTTTAATTAAAAATAATTTAAATATAAGCAGCCGTTTAGAAGCGTCCTCATTATATCTTATAGGAATAAAAAAAATATCGGATTACGATAAAATTATAGATAGTTTTTTAGATAAACTTTCAATTGCATATAATCAGGAAGAAGATACAGAGGATAAAGTAATTGATACTTTTATTAGTTATTACGCATTAGTAATTAATGATTTTGGTAAACAAAACAATGAAGGTGTAGTTTCAATTAAAAATAAAATACTTTCTAAAAACAATAATCCTAATTATTATTTTTTACAAAACAATCTGATTAATCAAGTACTTAATCTTGATGTCATTGATCCTATTACTTCATACAATAAAATCCAAATTTTATTAGATACTTTTCTAAAAAGAGTAAAAAGGCAGATTCCTTTTGAAAATAAATTATTTTTAATAGAAGAAGGCACAAACTATGTTGAATTATTAGAAAGTGCTACTGCAAACTTTCATTCGATAAGACAAATATCTGTTGATCAATTCGCTCTAATAAATGATTCAAATGTTTTCTATTCACTTCAACGTGGGGTTAAAATTATTGAAAAAGAAAATCAGTTGTTTTCTTATTTAAAGAGTTATGGCAAAATGCACCACACAAAATTAGTTTCAAGTTTTAAACATTTGCCTAGGCATATATTTAATGAAAATCCCCATTGCATCGATTGGGGTTGTGGGCAAGGAATGGCTTCAATGACTTTACTGGAATATTTAAATGACTATGATATCGACCAATCAATATCACAAATGACGCTAATAGAGCCTTCCCTAATAGCTTTAAAAAGAGCATCGCTTCACGTTTCAAAATTCAGCAATAATACCAAAATTATTAATACAATAAACAAGGATTTAGATTCATTGGTAGCTAATGATTTTCTACAAGTAAATAAGACGCGAATACATTTATTTTCTAATATACTAGATATGGATGTTTTCTCATTATCAAAATTGATTGAATTAATTAAAGCTAATTTTTCTGGAGAAAATTATTTTTTATGTGTAAGCCCATACATAACGGATTTAAAAACTGCAAGAATTGATAGTTTTGTCAATGCTTTTTCAGGCAATGAGGGTTTTGAAGAATTGTTTAAAATAAACAGTAAATCGGATGATTGGATAAATGGATGGACAAGAGTAGTAAGAGTTTTTAAATGTGTAATTTAATCTTTGCAGCATTAGGCGATGTTTTCCTTATAAAAAGAGGAGCTACAAATCTAATAGATTCCATTTAAATATCAGAGGTATTATCTAATCATTATCTCATTCATCTACACAAAATCCTCGTTTAGTCCAAGTATTCCTAAACTCACATCTTTATTTGCTTCATTTCGCTAATTTCATTTTTATGAACTTATTATTTGTTTTCTTTTAGATTTACATTAAGTCTTTAAGATCAAATAAGTTAAACTTTTTTATAGTAATACACCATATAACACTAAATTCATTATTTTTGCATAGTGAAACAGTCAATTAACATAGCAACAATTTTTCCCAAACACTTATTTTGGGATATGGATCCTAATAAACTTAATCTTTCCAAAGACAAGTCTATTATTATACCAAGGGCTTTGTATGCAACAACTCCAGATACATTTGAAACAGACATTCAAAAATTAGAAACACTATATTCTGCTAAAGATATTGTTAAATACTTAAAATTAACAACAGAGAACATTAGTAACAAAGTTTGTATAAGTGTTGCAAAAAGATACAATGTAAAACCATTTCTTCGTTTTTCGCTATAATGTATGAAGGCAGTTACTCCAGCAATAATTAAAGCCATTATAGAATTACAAACATTACCAACAGTATCAAAATTTACTTTAGGTGGTGGTACAAATCTAGCATTACAATTCAATCATAGAGTTTCTGATGATATTGATTTCTTTTACGATGGAATAATTGGCAAAGAGGGATTTAAAAACATCGAAAATGAAGTTAAAAACTACTTTGGTACGAAAGCAAAAAGCTTTGACGATCCTTGTGATATAAACGACCAATATTGTTTTCTGCGTTTCTTTCTTGATTTAGAAGATGGGGTAACCATAAAAGTGGAGATGCTTCAAAATATGAAAAATTTGTTCGATGTAGAAGTAAATCAAGGAATAAGTTTACTTTCAAAAAGAGACATTGGTTTATTCAAATTAATCAGCACCTCAAACCGTTCAACCAAGAAAGATATTTATGATTTAGACTTCATAACCGATACAATTTCATTGGTAGATTTATATGAAGATTTAAAAGTAAAAACGCTTAAATTCAACAAAGAAGAAGATAAAACAATATTTGATTTAAGTAAAAACAAAACACCTATTGACAATCCAGAATTACTATTAAAATTTGATGATAATTCCGATTATTCAAAGTTTCCATCACATACAAACGATACCATACAAATTATCGAGGGAAGTAAAACTTGGATTGAAGCAAAAATAAGTTGGCGTTCAAAAGTAAGACGCCTTTACAGCCATTTAGGTAAAGATTTCCCTGGACCAAAAGGAATAAAAATCAAATAACTCATTACCTCATTCACCTGCACAAAAATTGCCCCTAGTCCAAGTATTCCTAGCATCAATTCTTTGTTTGCTTCATTTCGCTAATTTCATTTTTTAAATAACATTTTGTACCTTTAATTTAGTCTTTTAAAGAGGTGTTTTTTATGAAAACTATTGAATTAACCAGGAAAGAATTATATGATATAGTATGGTCAACGCCAGTATCAAAGCTAACTCAAGAATATGCACTTTCAAATGATGGAATTAAAAAATTGTGTAAGCAATTTGAGATTCCTATGCCGGATGGTGGTTATTGGTCAAAACTCAAATTTAATAAACCGTTTAAAAGAGAGGAACTACATCTAATATCCAATGAAGTGGATAAAATTGTCTTGACAATAAGAGAAGAGGGGAATCCAGTAAATGTTGACCAAACTCCATTAACCATAAGAACCAAAGAAATTGAGAATGATTTAAAAGCACCATTGGTAGTTCCCGATAAAATAGAAAAACCAGACATATTAACCATTCAAACCAAGGATTATTGGAATGAAAGTAAAGGGAACGTATTTTATGATAAATACAAAAAGTTACATTATCCAATCAGAGTAGGTGATAAGCATCGTGACAGAGCATTACGTTTTATGGATATCCTTACCAAATTGTTGCGTTATAGAGGTCATACTATAGCTAAAGAAAATCATGATACTTGTATCTTGATCGATGGGATTTATATTGATTTTGACTTACGGGAAGCAACGAAAAGAATACCTGCCACAACACCGCATGGTTTTTCAGAATATATTCCAACGGGTGAGTTAATATTAAAAATCGGTAAATATTCAGGAGAAAAAGAATGGCGTGACGGAAAAGTAAAAATCGAAGAACTTTTAGCTCGGATAGTTGCGAAACTTGAAATCTATGCCCAAGAAAAGAAAAAGCAAGAAGAAGCATCACGTTTATGGAGATTGCAATATGATTCCGAATTAAAGCGTAAGGAAGAAATCAAAAAACGCAAAGACGAAGAAATCACCAAATTCAATAAATTGGTTGCACTCTCAGAGCAACACAACAAAACAATTTTAATTCGGCAATATATTGAAGCCGAAAAACAACATGCAATTAATACAAATAGCCTAACACCGGAAAAACAAGAATGGATAAATTGGGCAACTGATAAAGCAGATTGGCTTGATCCATTAATCAATAAACCAGATGAAATACTGGATGCTAAATAAAAAGACTGTCAATAAACAACCTTTTCAAAAATAAAAAAAATAGGAACGCTATCGCTGACCTTTTTGCGCCCACCCAGCCAACGCTCTGCCAACGCTCCTGTAGTTTTGGGCTTCTGCCAACGCTCTAGTAGCACATTGTAGCTTGCTCCGTAAACTCCACAACTACAATAAGCTACTTCCCAACGCTCGAAAAGCCCAAAACCACCCCAAAGCTATGTTACATAATAAGCCATTATAGTTCAGTATGGCTGAACCCCAGCCACACCGAAACTATAAGCTCATTATGTAAAATAGCCCCGCCCCAACGCTCCCGCCCGAAATAGGAATCATATTTGCATTGATTATTGAAGATGCCATTACGGTTTTACCACAAACCCAAAACATATAATCATATCTTGTCATTCATAACAACATTATGGCATCCTCAATAATCAAAAGAGCCGGCAAGAGTGTGTATTTTTATTTGTCAGAACATCACGGTACATTGCTTTTTAGCTGGATTGATACTTTCCATTTTCATAACAAATGACTTCTAACATTCGACAGTTCAGCTTTCATCAAGTTTAGGCACCAATCCAACAAAAAAAGCAATCACAAATACCTAGGTAAACAAATAAAAATCCACACACTTGCCCGAGCTTCTGCCACCGCACTAGGAAAGTTCAGTTGGGGGAATCTTCCATTCCCCCAAACCCCCATGGATGCAATTTTTTTTGAAAGAATGCCACAACCCCCGATTCCACAAGAAAATCCCCAATAAGCATTCTCTCAAAAAAAACAGCGCTGATTCCCCCTTAATCCGATTGACCTCTGACAAATTTGAAGATTAAGGCTTCCTTGCTTTCCTTTTTCCGATAAACCAACCCTTTTTTGATTGCCAAATGAAAGCTGTTTAAAGCCAATATAAGGGCAATATATTCCGCCCACTTAAATAAAACGGTATAAAATAAAGCAAATGACCAATTGAAATAGTCAAAAACAAAAAAAGCCCCGAATTACGGAGCTTTCAATTTGAATTTTAAACTGTTTTAAGGATTTACTTTGGGTTCTTCTTCTGATTTTACAGCAGTTTGAGAAACTACAGAAATAATACTGCCTCCCAGAACCAAGTAGCCAGCTACCGAAACCAATCCAACGGGTAAAGCAACTGGAGAAGCGATTATTACTCCGCCAACACTTGCCAAAGCAATTCCAACAGTCCTAAGAACTTTAAACCACTTTGGAGTTGGTGCCAATGTTCTTTCTACGACATTCATATTTTTATTTTTCATAATCTTGATTTTTTAAAATTACTAATTCTATGTGTTGTACTCTTTTTTCTAAATATTCTACTTTTTGGTTCAGTAAGCCATTACCACTTTTGAACTCGGTTTTGATGATTAAAGCCATTGTTTTTACTTCAATCAAATCTTTTTCCATACTCTTGAAATCAGAGTGTAATTGCTTGATGAAATAGGCTACAACCGAAAGTAACAAAGTGATTAGTGTTCCAAAAAGCACAGTGATATTATTGATGTTTTCCATTATTTTGGCTTTTTAGAATTGAAAATTATTTTCAATAGTTATTGTATTCGTTTCAACTTTAGCCAGTGCAACCAATTTTGGGTAAATCATTTTATAAGCTGAAATACTTTGAGAAACTTGGTAATTGCCATCAACAAATTGGAAACCAAAACCGCAAAGCGGACAGCCGGCAGTTTCTTTGATGGTGTTTCCGGTATGGATATAAACAAAACTAAAATTGGGTAAACCTGAAATCTCAATCATTCCTTCGTGAACTTTTCCAAAAGCTTTTTTGTAATCCACATTTTTAGCTCCATAAGTGTTTAACTTTAGACTAAAAACACCTTTTGGAATGGCTGTTTCTGAAACTATTTTTACTTCTCTAATTTTATCTTCTAATAAATAACATTGAAAAATCCCGTTGATATACAGCTGGCTCAATGTACTTTCTTTGCCCTGGGCAACTCTTATTATTTTAGTTTCCATAATTATGATAGATTGGAGTTAAAACAAGAAATCCCCCAATTAGCTTGAGGGATTTTTTGGTTTTGTTTCTAAAATGCGTCCTCGACTTTCAAACAGCTACCACTTGAAAACAAGTAATAATTTGGTCCTACTTGTTGGTAAAACTCAATTCCAATACACTGTAAAACAGTTGTGTTTACCGTTGGAACTACTGCACCAGGTAAAGTTGCTGATATAGTAGTAGCAGGAATTGGAGCGTACAAGTCCAAGAAACCACTAAATTGAATATCGTTTACCTCATTCAAATCAGCATCCATAGGATCATAACTGTTTGTAGTAGCGTTGTACTCAAAATCACTCACTACAGAAAGTGAAGTAATCAATCGGAAGTGAGTGGTTCCAGATGGAGCACTAACCAAATTCGCAGGATTAAAGTCAGGAATTACAAATTCGCAACTTGCTCTGTCAGGAGTGTGAGTTAATGAGTAAGGAGCATTGAAAATACCAGTTAAGGAAATGTTTTTGTTAAATTCAAATCCTTTTAGATAATTGCGTTGAGTAGAGATTTCAATTTTACGATACCCTCTGGCTTCGGTTTGATCTTCCAAGTTGATTTTCTTCATTATAGAAGTTAATCTTCCTGTTACTTGACTATCTGACATTTGCTTCATTATTTGAGATAAGCCAGTTCGAACAGATTTCCCTGCTTTGGCACAAGCTCCAAATTCGTTCATATTCTCACGAGTTCTCTCAAATTCAGGAGCAGTTAACACTTGGTCGCCTGAAGGTCCGCCAACCATACCAGCGAAAAATCCTTCTTGTCCTTTAATTTTGAAGTGTCGGATATCTCCAAGAGTTCCAACATACTTGATAACACCTTTTTGTCTTGCCATTTTTTCTAATTTTTTAAAGTTAATATTTGCTTGCAATTGCAGTGTCAAAGTTCAATGATTATCTTTGATTATTAATAATTTAAATAACTGTAAATCAATGCAATATAAAGCAAAAGCACCGTTCATAGTGGAAACCCATTGGCAAATTGAAGAAGTCCTTGACGGGGACAGCATCATCATTTGCAATCGTTTCACTCAAATGAAAAAAGAGATTCGACTTTATGGCTTGGATGCACCAGAAGTGAAGATTAATAGAAAGATGAAAGAGGACGAAGAGAAAAGCAGTTTACCTGCCCAATTACTGCTTCAATTTGGTTTGCAATCCTTACACTTCGTTTTGTCGGTTGCACCGCCTAAAACGATTGTAACTATCATTACAGAACAGGAGAATTATTATGACTACTGGAACAGGCAATTAGGGTATGTAATTTTGCCTAATGGAGAATGTTTGAATGATTTGCTTTTGATCAATGGCTATGCTAAAGCAACAAATCAATATTACTGTGGAAAGCTTGCAGAATATCAAGCTATGAATCGCCAAGCACAGCTGAATAGAGTAGGGATATATAACCTTGTAAAAAGGTTCTGATTTGTTATACCTATGTTGTACTAAATGAATTTAAATTTAAGTGATTACCAATAAAATTAGCTGTTCACAGGCGCAATAAGGATAAGTGGCTGTTATAGGCAGGTTTTATTTATTCTATTGTAAAACTAGCATCTCCATTACCAATCCAATAACTATATCTGCCTTTCGGTAGTTTTTGATGCAATTCATGATACTTTACTTTTAGATTAAGTTCTTTGTCCAAGAAATCTAATACTTTTTGTGCTTTTTTTCGGTTTTCAGGTGTGTCCTTTTCATTTTTTTGATTGGGGGTTAATCCCCAAAAACTATATTCTTTAATTATATGATTAGATTTAATATTAAATTCTGTGTAAACACCATCAAGCCCCTCTACACAATCATCATTTTCGGTACAATTTTTAACAGTTTCAAGCGCAATCTTTTTGAATTCAGAAATTAGCTTTTCAACTTTTGATTTTTCAATCTGCATTTTGCCTACAAAAAGTTCGCTCTTGTTTTCAAAATCTCTGTCAATCACAATGTTTACAGTACCAAAAAAATCACCATCTAATTTTTCAATAAGTTCTATTGTTAGAGGAGGCCTCGATACTTCAACTTGATAAATGGTCTTATAAATTTTGTCATTAAAATTAATAGAATCTTGTTGTTGATTTATTAACTTTTCTTGAGATTGAACAAAACTACAATTTGCTATTAAACAAAGAAAAAGTAAAAAATATTTATTCATTGGAGTTGTTGTTTTTAGCATTCGTTTAAACTTGCCTATAACGTTCTGGCACTACAGCGGGTTTGGGACTAAATTAAGACCATTCTTCGGATTTGCCAAATCATCCAAATACAAAACCATTTTTCCATTAAGTCGAATGCCCAAATCCGTTGTAGTGGCTGTTAGCAGCTGTAATTATTTCATTGGCGGTTTTCCCATCTCCGTTAATTTTTTATTTAAGGCATCTCTTTTTATTTTTAAAATCTCAGGTTGGACAAAATAGAAATCAAAAAGGGATTCGATTACATCAAGTAGCCATTCAGCTTCTCCAAATTCGACTTCAACAATTTCGCCTGTAGATTTACTCTTATTTGGGTGTGCTGCAAAGTTTCCTATATTTCTTATTGCGTCAATACTTTCTACAAGATGAGTTGGCAGATGACCACTATTAATAACTTCTTGGATTTCATTTGCTAAATCACCTTTCTTTACTTTGGCTTTTTCCCGCAAGATATTTTGCAAACATCTTCGACTTAAGGCAGCGCTCGCCTTCGGGCTAAATGTAAGTATTAGACAAGCCTCTTTATAATCATCAGCAAGTATCTTATCAACTACATCTGGGACTGGCGGTCTTGATGATGTTAGAGGGTTAACAGAAAATCTCATTTCAAAGTTTTGTACTCCGACAATCTGATTCTGAAAATCTTTCCTTGGTTCACCCTTAGCTAAATCTATTATAAACTTTTTACAGTTTGGATTTGGACAAGTCATATGAAAAGTTGACCAATGGCCAGAAGAATCATTTCCAAAATAGTGTTCTCTAAAATTTGGATTAACTTCTACAATACAATGTGGACATTTCATTTTAACGATTTTTTTGTTATTATAGCTGCTAACGTTCTGGCGCTTGGCGAGGTTGGGGAATAAAGATGCGAGATTTTTCGGTTAAACACAAATTTCCCAAATACAAAACCATCTTTAAATTCAGCCTAAAACCCCAATCTTGCCAAACGGCTGTTAGTGGCTGTTTTTTTTCATTTTCATTCTTGATAATAAATCATATCTTCTAATTTTATCCAACCTTTTGATTTTTGATTACGGTCGTTTTTGTATTCAATGTAACCAAAACCATTTTTTACTTCAGAAACATAAACTGTATCTCTTGTACTAAAATAAGATTTCCGTTGAGTTTCAATATTTGGTTTAGTGTAAAAATGCACTAAATTATTGCTATCAGAATTGATTATATAAGTTCCAATTGTTGGTTCACTAATGTTGTTAATTGTTTTGTTTCTCTCATAATAGTAGTAACCAAAAATTAATAAACAAATAATTGTTAAAATTATAAAAAGTTTATATTTTGAAATAAAACTTTCTTCTTCATAAACATCTTCGTGATAATCATATTGATTGGAGCTAATATTTTCAACAATTATTTCAGGTTCATTTTTAAAAGCTTCAATTTTTGATTTGTCATTTTCTAGAAGTTCTTTCTTTTTGGCAATAAATTCTTCTTCTGAAATAACGTCATTCTTAAATAATTCGTGCCAATCTTTTATTATTTCGTAAACAGTCTTTTCCATAAAATATTATCCTAAAATTTGTTTTTTTTGTTGGTCAAATTCCTGTTGTGTTAGAATTCCATCATCTAACAATTCTTTTAGCTTTTGTAGGTTTTCTATTTTTTCCTGATGGGATTTTGGATTTTGCTCAATAGATTTAATTACTTGGTTTGAAAGTATTTTTTGCATTCCATCATTATTATTTTGGATGTTTTCTCGAATTGGTTGAGTAAAAGTAGGTGTTACGGTTTTATATTCAGAATAAGAATTGTTGTTAACAATGATTTGTTGTGTTTCTCTATCTTTTGATACTGCCCAAATTAAAGCTATAATCCAACCAATAAATGACCAACCAAGAAATAGATTTAACATTACAATTGCTGTTGTGTTTGATTTACTCCTAGAAAAAGCAATTACGCTAGGAAAAAAATAAATAAGTACGGCTATAATAATTACGGTTATGCTAATTTGTTCCATATTAAGATATTTTTTGCTTACTCTTTCAAAATGCAGTTTTCAGCTTGCCTGTTTTTTTGTTTGATGCTTTTATTTCACGTATTTTCTGCGGTAAAATAGCCACTAACGTTCTGGCACTACAGCGGGTTTGGGATTAAATTAAGCCCTATTTTCGGATTTGCCAAATATTCCAAATACAAAACCAACTTTCTATTAAGCCAAATGCCCAAATCCGTTGTAGTGGCTGTTGGGCGATGTTTTTTTAAATGTTTGATTTTTTGTATACAGTTATCACATCTCCTCTAGTGACTTTAAGTAAACCATTATTCAATTCAATTATCCATTTTTTTTCTTTTGTTGTATTTGTTTCATATATTTTCAATAAACCATTCACAACTTTAAAATCGTATATTTCTTGTAAGAACCCTGTATCGCAAGGTTGTTTATAGCTTCCATTGTGGTCTGGTTTTGGATAACTCCATGTCATACTATTTAAACCATCAAAAAAAATTTGATCATTCATCATTCGACAATCAGGCTGATTTGGATCTGATGGAATTTCTGGTGTAATGCTGTTTATTATCCATAATCCTTTATATGCGTTTGTTGCTGAATCTTCAGAATTTGAACAATTTGAAAAGATTAACAGTAATAGAAAGTAGATCGAAGTTTTTAGTTTCATATAACTTGTGCTTTTAAAATATCTAGTTAAACTGGTATCCAATTATTAAATTCAATGAATTAGTTCTTGCCTCTCCATCTCCCCAAACTTTATTTTTGCTTGTATTAGTCAAACCAAGATTTTCTCTAATTTCTATAAAAATTGAGTTTTTTTCGTTTATTTCAATGGTTTTTCCCAATCCAACAGATAATCCAAAATCGGTTTTGTTGTTAAGATTTGTAGTATCAACAGAACCATTATTTAGTCCATCAATATTTTCCAAATCATTAGTTCCAAATGATTTTAATAGATAACCAATAAAGGGTCCGCCATTTACATAGAAACTGTTTTTATCACTAAAACTGTATTTTATCATTATTGGTAAAACTAAATAATCATAATTCTTTTTCGACGTGAAATTATAACTTTCAGTAAATCCATTAATATCTCTAATTTCAATAATGTTCTCTCCTTTTTGACTTTTTCGTTCGTAATTAAGTTCTAATGTTAAGCTCAATTTTTCTTTAATTTGATATTCAAAATTTATTCCACCTAAAAAAGCAAATGCAGGACTTTCAGAATAAAGCGGACTAAACTCCTTAGGAACTTCATATCCTAAAAATGTTGAATAATTTAATCCTGCTTGAACTCCAAATTTTATTTTTGAATTTTGTGAATAATTTAGAAATGAAATGAATAGAAATGAAATACTCAAAAGTAATTTTCTCATAGGTTTTGTTTTCTGTTTTTGTTTTTAGTTTTGTTTGAGGTAAAATATCGCCCAACGTTCTCGCGCTACAAGCAGTTTGGGACTAAATTAGCCTAAACTTTCGGTTTTGCCAAATATTTCTGACACAGCACTATCTTCAATTAAGCCTAAACCCAAATTGCTTGTAGCGTGTGTTAGGCTGGGTTGTGACACGCACGCCGAGCACGAACGAATTTCGATTTCAATTATCGATTCCAATTTCGAAAGATTTTCCGCCTTCTGATTTCCGTCTCGATTAGTTTCCGTATTTCAAACTAAGCTTTGAAAATCTTAATTAAATCTCAAAAAAAAATCGACAAAAAAATTCCGCTTTCGGCTTTCCGTAAAGCGGTTTACGTTTGTTTTTCCGCACAATTAAATATCAATTTTCAGCTTCGATTTCGGTCAGCTCAGTTTCTGCTTCAGTGTTTTCCGAACTAAAGGTCCGATTAAAATCAGCGGTTTCTCGTCAACGGAGCAATCAAGCCTAACGTTATCTGGCTAGGCGCAGTGCCTGTGTTGCGCCTGCGGCAGGCATTGCGCTTAGCCAGTGTTATGCGCTGTTTTTTATCTTCTGCCAAGATATAAAAAAGCAGGAACAGTTGAGTCGAGAAGAGGATTAGATAAATGATTTTAAAATATTGCTCCTATCAGACCGCAATGATAGGCGCAGTTTTTTTAAATCTTAGCGATAAATTTCCGCAAAAACCTAGCGTTAAATAATTTACAGTAAAAAAATAGTTGACTTTGTCATTTTTTTACTATAACTTAGCCAAGCCTTATAAGCGTTCTTCGCTTTGAAAATACATTTTCAGCAAATCCCATTTGCAAGGCTTGACGAAAAATAAAATCATTTTCCGCTATTAACGCTTTCCTTTTCCTCAAAATTTTCGCTATTTATCAAGTCTCAAACACTCAATTGCGCATAACGTTCTGGCACTACAGCGGGTTTGGGACTAAATTAAGCCCATTCTTCGGATTTGCCAAATATTCCAAATACAAGACCATTTTTCCATTAAGCCAAATGCCCAAATCCGTTGTAGTGGCTGTTATAGGGCGTTTTTTTATACCTTTCGGTTATTTTCAATCAAAGTTTTTCCAAATGTTTAATAATTCTTCAACTTCTTCTTTACTAAAATATTTATCCCAAAGTCCACAGTTACTCATATAAGCCCAACATTCTCCAAATTTCAAGTATTGCGTCTGTGGAATTTCTTTTTTTCTCAAACACTTTCTTAAAATTTCAAGTCGTTTTTTTTCATCTTGGTCAATGATTAAATCAACTTTTTCAATATTTTCTTTTGAAAATCTTTTCTGTATTGACTCAAATTCTTTGATTACAGACCAATATTTTCTTGCACCGATTCCAATTTCCACTCTTCTGAATCTACCTTTTTCTAAAGCAAAATTTAATTCGTCTTTTCTTTCAAAGTCAATATTGTTTTTTTGTAATTCAGTCCAAAATAATTCAGTATCGATACCAATGCTTTCTTTCCAATATGTTAGGATTTCAGTTGATATAGATTTTAAAGAAGTAAGTGTAAATGATTCTTTTCCAATTCTATCAATCCAATAATTTCCTAAATTCACAAATGCTTCTTTAGTATTATTGTCAAAATTATTTGAATTACCAAAAAGTTTATTCTGAATTTCAATTGTCTTTAGAAGTTTTTCTTTAAATTCAATTTTTATGTCTGTCATATTCCGTCGGTTCTTTAAAATGCCCTATAACGTTCTGGCGCTTGGCGAGGTTGGGGATTAAAGATGCGGGATTTTTCGGTTAAACACAAATTTTCCAAATACAAAACCATCTTTAAATTCAGCCTAAATCCCCAATCTCGCCAAACGGCTGTTAGTGGCAGTAGCTTTTACGCTATAGTTTTTTTTAAGTCTTCTATTTCTTCACTTTCTAACTTCAAAATATCTTTTAATCGATAAAAATCCATTTTTCCAAGAGAACAGTAATTAATTAGAATTTTGTCAAGTTTGCGTATATCCTGTTCGTAATAAATTTCAAACATACACGAAACTTTACGTTTGTCGTTGAGTGTTAATGTAAGATGATTATCGACACCATTTGAAAGATTGGAATCAAATCCACTTCTAAACCTAGTTACCTTACCGTAAAAGTCATTGTTGACAATGCTAATTTTTTCGATTTCGTCAATACTGTATTGTTTTTGGTCAATAATTATGGAATCCAATTTAAACTCCAAAAAGCCATCTAATTTTCCATTTAACTTTTCTGGCATTCCAAATCTTGAGAATTTATAAAGTATTCCTCCAATAAGAAATGCAAATCCAATTACACCTTTGAATAGATTTTCAAAATTTTTATTGATTTGATAAACGATGAATAAAATAGCATATAGTAGTAATGCAATTTTATTTACAGTCCAATTGAACTTATTTGATTTTATAAATATGCTAAATTTTCCCAAAGTCTTTCTTTTATGCAGTTTTTATTGCTATTGCCACTAACGTTATCGGGCTAGGCGAAGTGCCTTCTTTATCCCGCTTAACTAATAATTGCTAAAATAGCCAAATTTTTTAATTTGTACTATTTTATCCAATAAAGCGGAAGGCATTTCTCCTAGCCCGTGTTGTGCGTAGTTACTGATCTATTTACAATCTATATTCATCAGTAACGGAGTTGGATAGACTACTCTTATCTTTTTTTTTCAGCACAATCAAAATCAATGAAACCAATTATTTATTGCGCTTAGCAAACCTGCTAGGCGAAGTTAATAATTGGGGTTTTAGGGCTCTATTTTTTTTGAGGATTTTAAGTTAGTAAAACTAAATGAAGTATTCTTACGTATTGACTTTGTCATTTATTTTTAATAACTTAGCCAAGTCTTTTACGTTGTCAAACGTATTGAAAGTGAACTTTCTACGATTCCAATCGAAAGACTTGAAGCCTAAATGCTTTATTCTTTTAAAATCCTCAAAAAAAATATCCCGAAAATTCATTGTGCAAGAAACTCCGTAGTCTACTGCCAATTACGCACAACGTTATCTGGCTAGGCGCAGTGCCTGTGTTGCGCCTGCGGCAGGCATTGCGCTTAGCCAGTGTTATGCGCTGTTTTTTATCTTCTGCCAAGATATAAAAAAGCAGGAACAGTTGAGTCGAGAAGAGGATTAGATAAATGATTTTAAAATATTGCTCCTATCAGACCGCAATGATAGGCGCAGTTTTTTTAAATCTTAGCGATAAATTTCCGCAAAAACCTAGCGTTAAATAATTTACAGTAAAAAAATAGTTGACTTTGTCATTTTTTTACTATAACTTAGCCAAGCCTTATAAGCGTTCTTCGCTTTGAAAATACATTTTCAGCAAATCCCATTTGCAAGGCTTGACGAAAAATAAAATCATTTTCCGCTATTAACGCTTTCCTTTTCCTCAAAATTTTCGCTATTTATCAAGTCTCAAACACTCAATTGCGCATAACGTTCTGGTACTACAGCGGGTTTGGGACTAAATTAAGCCCATTCTTCGGATTTGCCAAATCATCCCAAATACAAAACCAACTTTCCATTAAGCCTATTGCCCAAATCCGTTGTAGTAGCTGTTAGCTGTAGTTACTTAACTTTTTTGCCATTTATGTAATAGTCTGTTAGGTTATCACCCTTTTTCGAAAGACAAAATTCTTTGCCATTTTTTTTTCCTCCTTTATACTCACAGCTATAGACTAACTTTCCAGATTCATCGTAGGATTCTTCCAAATTTTTATCACTGTTGAAATCAAAATACTTTATTGAATATATTTTTCCATTTGTGTGATAATAAACTTCCTTTAGTTTTTTGGAGAACTGTTTTGAGTTATAATAAATTTCTTTGTAAACTCGACCTTTTGCGCTTTTATTATAATATTCGGAGACCTTTACTAAGTAGCCTTTTTCATAATCCTTTTTGAAAACTATTATGCCATTATTTTTCTTAAATTCTATGCTTCCATTAAATAAAGAATCATTCTTTTTGTTGTAGAATAAACTATCTCTAATATAAATATCATTTTGTGAATTAAATACTTCTTGGCCAATGCAACTCGAAGAAAACAGTATTAAAAAGATGAGTATTTTTTCTTTCATGATTTTTTAGTTTACAGCTTGGTATAATTACAGCTAACGTTCTGGCACTACAGCGGGTTTGGGGTTAAATTGAGACCAATATTCGGATTTGCCAAATCATCCCAAATACAAAACCATTTTTCCATTAAGCCAAATGCCCAAATCCGTTGTAGTGGCTGTTAGTGGCTGGCTCCTTGTTTACTTTTAAGTTCATGATAATATTTCAAATAATCTTCAAAATTTTTGAACTGAGATTGCATATGCATTATTCCAAATGTTCCAGCATGCATTTGATCTAATAGATTTAAATCTTTGAAGTTATTATAATTTTCAATAACAGTTTCAAGCTGATTTCGGCTTTCTGAAGCAATAAATCTTTTGGATTGATGAAGAATAAGAATATTAATATTTGCAAGAGCTATTGAGTCAAAAAAATTAGGAGACTTATCAGATAAAATTAGAACTTTATTTTTACTAAGCGGAAAAATTAATTCTTCAAAAACATTATCCATGCGAAAATTTTTATTGTTTATAAGAAACGGATTGTCTCCAGTGATGAAAGTTGCTTGTTCTGTACTTAAATCAATAACTTTCCATTTTTCTGCAAGCTTTTGTAATTCCTCAATATTTCCATTGGTAAGTGGAATAATATGTTTAAACATTTTCTGAGTTTCAGTATCATTTAAAATTTTGTC
This sequence comes from Flavobacterium sp. WC2509, assembly GCF_052683105.1. Classification (NCBI taxonomy): domain Bacteria; kingdom Pseudomonadati; phylum Bacteroidota; class Flavobacteriia; order Flavobacteriales; family Flavobacteriaceae; genus Flavobacterium; species Flavobacterium sp. WC2509. The sequence goes on from NZ_JBQZFG010000001.1 coordinate 3,760,914, forward strand.
TATTATCTCAGGGATTTCTTCATCCTTTGCAGTTTTTCCTGCTTTAGTAATTCGAAAGTAGTTATTACTAAATCCTTCTTTTTTTATTAGTTCACTATATTTTTCGTGTGTTTCTGGAGAACGCCAATAAAGTTGACTTAAAAAATGTAATAGTTCAACCTTATCGTAGGCAGAAAACTCATAGTTCGTTGAGTTTCTAAATCTAGAAAATAGGGGAGAAACTCTTGTATCGCTAGGTGTAAATAATGTTTCTTCAAAACTAAACAGAACTTTTCCATCAGCGCGAAAATTGTTCAAATGGTTTTCATAGAATTTGCTACTAGGATTTTGACCTTCTAGAATCTCATTTCTAATTTTGTCATAAATAAACAGTTGCTGATTATCATCGGCAAATCCCTTAAGATAAAATATCGGTAAGTAATGATGTTTTTTCGAGTGCTTCTTATTTTCCATTTAAAGTAAAAGTTCTTAGAGCTTGCCACTAACGTCCCCGCGCTACAAGCAGTTTGGGACTAAATTAGGCCCATTCTTCGGATTTGCCAAATCTTCCAAATACAAGCCAATTTTTCGATTAAGCCAAATCCCCAAATTGCTTGTAGCGTGTGTTATAGAGCGGTTGTTTTGTCGAAATTACGATTGAACCGTAAACTTTTCACGCTTCTGTTGGCAAATTCCAACTTTCAAGTTTCTGCTTTTCGGTTCGTAATTTTCGGCGTATTATTTTCAATTATTTACTTTCTAATTATAAATTTTGCGCAAAGAATTTCAAGCTTCAGCTGACAAATTCCAATTTTCACGTTTCTGCTTTTCACACTTCAACTTTTCACGTTTCTGTTGGCAGATTCCGACTTTCACGCTTCTGCTTTTTAAGTTTCAACTTTTCTAATTTCTGCTGGCAAGTTCCAATTTTCACGCTTCTGCTTTGTTAACTTTCTGCGTAAACAAATGTTTATTTTCTAATTGTTTTTATCTGCGTAATTTCGGCACAACTGCTCTATAACGTTCTCGCGCTACAAGCAGTTTGGGACTAAATTAAGCTCATTATTCGGATTTGCCAAATCTTCCAAATACAAACCAATTTTTCCATTAAGACAAATGCCCAAATTGCTTGTAGCGTGTGTTACCAGTAGTTGTTTTTATCAGTTGTTCGACAAGTCTTGAATACATTGCTCTCTAATTTTCCAAATGTCGTTAAATGATAAATTTATTTGTTTGTTATTGTCGAGCCAAGTTACAAGATAATTTTTGTGATAGTTCACTTTGTAATCAGTGATTTGTTCTGGCAAAATTTCGATTTCTTCAATTAGGTCATCCAAAAAGTCTGTCGGGTTAGAATTAATTTTTGTCAGGTCGAGAATTTTGCCTTCAAACTTCAAATAACAATGAGCTTCTGGAATAAATTCTAAATTATTTTGTAATAGTGTCGCAGAAATTTCTGGCGTATTGTTCTTGTTCATTCTAAAAAGTCCAACAATAAGTTTTACTGTTTCAAAATTATTTTCGTCTGCAAGTCTTTTAAGTAAAGCGTGCTTTGTGCTACAAGTTCCACAATTGTCACTAAACACAGAAGCTAAATTGTTTTTGTCTGCATTACGTCCATAAGCAAGTTCTTTTACGAATAAAGTTGCTTGATTAAAAGTCAGAATGTTTCTGTCTAGAAATTCCTTTGAAATTCGTCCTGTAGATTTTATGTCAAAGTCGGATTGATCTTTCATTGCGTTGTCGTCTTTTACAATTACTGGTAACGTTCTCGCGCTACAAGCAGTTTGGGATTAAATTAAGCCTGATCTTCGGATTTGCCAAATCTTCCAAATACAAACTAATTTTTCCATTAAGCCAAATCCCCAAATTGCTTGTAGCGTGTGTTACTGGAGGCTTGTTTTGTCGAAATTACGATTAAACCGCAAATTTTTAACGCTTCTGTTGGCAAAATCCAACTTTCACTTTTCTGCTTTTCAGTTCGTAATTTTCGACCTCATATTTTCAATTATTTACTTTTCATTTTAAAATTCTGCGCAAAAAAAATCAGGTTTCTGCTTTTCAGGTTTCTGTTGGCAGATTCCAATTTTCACGCTTCCGCTTTTCAAGTTTCTGTTGGCAAATTCCAACTTTCAAGTTTCTGTTTTTCAGGTTTCAACTTTTCAAGTTTCTGTTGGCAAATTCCAACTTTCACGTTTCTGTTTTTCAGGTTTCAACTTTTCAAGTTTCTGCTGGCAAGTTCCAATTTTCACGCTTCTGCTTTTAAACTTCTTGCGGAAAGAATGCTTATTTTCTAATTGTTTTTATCTGCGTAATTTCGGCACAAGTCTCCAGTAACGTTATCTGGCTAGGCGCAGTGCCTGTGTTGCGCCTGCGGCAGGCATTGCGCTTAGCCAGTGTTATGCGCTGTTTTTTATCTTCTGCCAAGATATAAAAAAGCAGGAACAGTTGAGTCGAGAAGAGGATTAGATAAATGATTTTAAAATATTGCTCCTATCAGACCGCAATGATAGGCGCAGTTTTTTTAAATCTTAGCGATAAATTTCCGCAAAAACCTAGCGTTAAATAATTTACAGTAAAAAAATAGTTGACTTTGTCATTTTTTTACTATAACTTAGCCAAGCCTTATAAGCGTTCTTCGCTTTGAAAATACATTTTCAGCAAATCCCATTTGCAAGGCTTGACGAAAAATAAAATCATTTTCCGCTATTAACGCTTTCCTTTTCCTCAAAATTTTCGCTATTTATCAAGTCTCAAACACTCAATTGCGCATAACGTTCTGGCGCTTGGCGAGGTTAGGGGATTAAAGATGCGGGATTTTTCGGTTAAACACAAATTTTTCAAATACAAAACCATCTTTAAATTCAGCCTAAAACCCCAATCTTGCCAAACGGCTGTTGGCACCAGTTATTTTATCAGTTTTATAATGTTCGGATATAAGTTTTCTGTTTTTCCTTTACTTGTTTTAAGTGCAAAAATTATGGGTAATATTATATTCAAAGCGTAAAGTCCAATGAATAAGTAAAACAAAATAGGATAATATCCAAAATGCATAATTTTAAATAAAGCGAATGTAGTTATCGAAACAAAGGTCAAAATAGACCAAACTATCTGAAAGTTCAATAAGTTCGCTCCGATTTTTTTAAGTCCAATTATTTTATCTTTTTTATTCATCCATAAAATTAGAGGAATAATTATATTTCCAACTGGAATTACTAAAAATGCTATCACCGAAAGATGGAAAATAGTCAGATAACTTTTGTCCGTTTGTTTTCCGTAATCCAAAATGTCTTCTGCGTTAATGCCAAGAACTTCACAAATCAAATTCAGAGTTTTTCCACGAGGTTCACTTTCGTCATTTTCGATTCGTTGTATTGTTCTTAAATTTACCTTTGCTGATTCAGCTAATTCTTCTTGAGATAGTCCTTTTTTCTTTCTTACTTCTCTAATTTTTTTTCCGATTTCGTTCATAGTTAATTTTGATTTATTGTTTTGACAAAACTACTTATGAAACTATCTTTTTGATAACGGTTTCTTTGCGACATTTTTACGACATTCTTGTCAATCTATTGATTTTGTTAGGTTTTTTAATTGGTGCCAACGTCCCCGCGCTACAAGCAGTTTGGGACTAAATTAAGCCTATTCTTCGGATTTGCCAAAACTTCAAAATACAAGACCAACTTTCCATTAAGCCTAATACCCAAATTGCTTGTAGCGTGTGTTATGCGACGTTATTTTTATGCTAAACCAGCAACACTAAAAATTTCAATTTTCTTTTGTGTTAAATTCAGGACAATAAAAATATTGCATTTTCCACCATCGTTCATTTCAATAACACTTTTCCTGAAATTTTCTAATTCATATCTGCTTTCACAAAAACTTTTTATAATCACATATTTTTCTCCATTAGCTTTTTTATATCCAATAAGTTGTTTTAGATATCTGCCATATTCGTTTAGGTTCTTTCTCTTTTTAAATTCAGGTTTTAGCAAGTTTTCAATTTCGTAAATATCTTTTTCATTTAAATCGATATTAAGATTTTCATCATTTTCTCGTTCACTTTTTTCGTAGTTGAAAACCGCATAATTTTTGAATTTTGAAAAATTAATTAAGTTATTGACTTTTAATTTGGTAGAATCAATTTTCATTCTAAACGGTACATCTCCATCTATAAAATCTATATATCCATTTTTTAGATTTGCTTTATCCGCTCTAATGAACTCAAATCTTGAAGGAAAAAAGTCAAGACTATCATTTTTTATTTTTACATATCCCTTAAAATTTTCAACTTTATTGTAAAGTTGACCATTCACATTTACATTGAAAACATATGTACTATCAGAGAAAATTTTTAAAGTTAATTCTGTTTTATTTATAAACGAGCTTTTATCGGTTGCAATTAATAATAGTTCTTTTGCCTTTTCATTTTTTTTGTGACAAGAGAATAACAAGATTAAAATTAAAAATAGGAAAGTTCTTTTAGCCATAATTTTTGATATAATGTTGCATAACGTTATCTGGCTAGGCGCAGTGCCTGTGTTGCGCCTGCGGCAGGCATTGCGCTTAGCCAGTGTTATGCGCTGTTTTTTATCTTCTGCCAAGATATAAAAAAGCAGGAACAGTTGAGTCGAGAAGAGGATTAGATAAATGATTTTAAAATATTGCTCCTATCAGACCGCAATGATAGGCGCAGTTTTTTTAAATCTTAGCGATAAATTTCCGCAAAAACCTAGCGTTAAATAATTTACAGTAAAAAAATAGTTGACTTTGTCATTTTTTTACTATAACTTAGCCAAGCCTTATAAGCGTTCTTCGCTTTGAAAATACATTTTCAGCAAATCCCATTTGCAAGGCTTGACGAAAAATAAAATCATTTTCCGCTATTAACGCTTTCCTTTTCCTCAAAATTTTCGCTATTTATCAAGTCTCAAACACTCAATTGCGCATAACGTCTTGGTACTACAGCAGGTTTGGGATTAAATTAAAACCATTCTTCGGATTTGCCAAATCATCCCAAATATAAAACCATTTCTCCATTAAGCCAATTGCCCAAATCCGTTGTAGTAGCTGTTGTATGCTGTTTTTTTTTTATAATCCGTAGCCTCTTTTCCATTCGTTTATTTCTTGCGGATGTTCTTTATCATTTGGATAATTTGCCTTCACAAATTCAAATTGTTCTTTAGTTAGCAAAACCATTTCCCCATCATTTCCAGAACGAATTGGATAAAATCTTTCAATACTTTTCTGTATTTTGAGTTGGTCGTTAAGCATTTCTATAAAATATATAAATGAAATTCCCCAATCAGTGTTTCCAAAATCATTGTCAAAAGCTATATATTCTTTGCCGTTAAGTTTTATTTTATGAGTCCAATGTTTTTCAGTTTGATTATTAAATTCATCTGAAATTTCAAGTTTCAAGTTTAGTTTATCAAATGTCTTTTTAACGGTTTCTAAATACTGAATTAATCCGCCTCCTTCAAATAGAGTTTCAGTATCAATAAAATAAAATCTATTGTCAGTAAATATCATGCTTTCGCCTTCCATTTTACCTTCAAAAAAATTTAGTTCGTTATAGAATTTTTCAAATTCAGCTTTTGCTTCTTTTAAATCTTTTTTTTCGGTGAGATTGAAAAAATTAAGTTTTTCTAATTCTACTATTATTTGTTTTCCAGTCAATTTATGTTTAGCTGTTTTTTGTTGTTTTTCGGTTTCTTTTTCCGCAATGTTATTTTGAGATTTTGAATTGCAACTTAAAAATAAAAAGCTAAATAATAGGAGTAGTGTTTTATTCATTTTCGTTTTTAATAAATGTTCTTCCTTGTCGAGTATTTCCTGTAAAATAGCATACAACGTTATCTGGCTAGGCGCAGTGCCTGTGTTGCGCCTGCGGCAGGCATTGCGCTTAGCCAGTGTTATGCGCTGTTTTTTATCTTCTGCCAAGATATAAAAAAGCAGGAACAGTTGAGTCGAGAAGAGGATTAGATAAATGATTTTAAAATATTGCTCCTATCAGACCGCAATGATAGGCGCAGTTTTTTTAAATCTTAGCGATAAATTTCCGCAAAAACCTAGCGTTAAATAATTTACAGTAAAAAAATAGTTGACTTTGTCATTTTTTTACTATAACTTAGCCAAGCCTTATAAGCGTTCTTCGCTTTGAAAATACATTTTCAGCAAATCCCATTTGCAAGGCTTGACGAAAAATAAAATCATTTTCCGCTATTAACGCTTTCCTTTTCCTCAAAATTTTCGCTATTTATCAAGTCTCAAACACTCAATTGCGCATAACGTTCTGACGCTTGGCGAGGTTGGGGATTAAAGAGGCGAGATTTTTCGGTTAAACACAAATTTTACAAATACAAAACTATCTTAAATTCAGCCTAAAACCCCAACCTCGCCAAACGGCTGTTAGCGGTTGTGCTTATTCTTCCACACGATTAAACTATCATTGGGTAAGTCGTATTCGTATATTTTTTTAGATATACTATCAATATAAATCCATCCATCAGAAGTGAATCTTGATTCTGTTCCGTCTTCTTCTGATACATCTTGACCAATATTAAAAATATAATAATTTGTAGAATCGGTTTTTTCAGTTCTGTCTAAAAGCCATTCAATTCGTTCCTTGTTTTTTAAAGACGTTTTGATAAGTTTATTGTCTGATTTTTTTATGTAATCAGCAATTAATCCATCATACCAATTTTGTGCTTTTGATTCAGTATTAATTTCGGTTTCTGATTTTAAGACTTCTTTATTTACAGATAAAGAATCAATTTGTTTGTCAGTGTTTTGTGTTTCTACTTTACTTGTTTTATTACACGACAAGAATGCAAATGAGATTAATAATAAAAGTGTTTTCTTCTTCATTTAAATATGTTTTGATTCTGATATTTCTAGTTTGGTTTTTGCATAACCGCTAACGTCTTGGTACTACAGCGGGTTTGGGACTAAATTAAGACCATTCCTCGGATTTGCCAAATCATCCCAAATACAAAACCAACTTTCCATTAAGCCAATTGCCCAAATCCGTTGTAGTAGCTGTTATGGGCTGTGTTTTTATGCTATTAGTTAGTTCAATCTTTGATTATTATTGTGTCTGAAAGTCTATCGTGAAAACCATTTGGCGTAAAAAGAAACGAAATTCTGTCGAATGGAATTAGTCGGCAAAATGTTCTTCGTAAAATATCTCCGCCTTGTGGTTTAGTTCCATCTTTATTCACAACTTTTGTTTTGGTTATAAACTTTCCAATTGTCTTTTGAAATTTTGTTTCCATAAACGCATAGTAGCTAATATAACTTACGAAGAATATAAAATATCCGAATAACATTTGAACGGGATCTTTTGCGTTCAATGAATTCGTCAAAATAGCTACAATTATAAACCACACAATTAAGTCTATTATAAAGTTTAAAAACCTTGTTAGAGAACTTACTTTCTTAGCTTCAAATTCTTCTTGTTCTGTAATCTTTGCTGTTAAGTCAACTTTAACTTGCTCAAATTTTGATGTATCTATGTTACGTTTCTTAATTTCTTCTTCAGCAACTTCAATAGCCAAAGGTTGGTATTTACCCTTGTCTATAGTTACAATTTTGATAAGTTCATCGTCAGTTCGTTTTGACATTACCTCTTTAAAATCTGTATTCATTTTTTTATTTCTTGGTTGGTTAACTTTTGTGTTTTGGTCGGCTAACATAGCTCATAACGTTCTGGTACTACAGCGGGTTTGGGACTAAATTAAGCCCATTCTTCGGATTTGCCAAATCTCCCAAATACAAAACCAACTTTACATTATGCCTATTGCCCAAATTCGTTGTAGTAGCTGTTACCAGCAGTTGTTCTTTAGATTTTTCTTTATTATAGTTTTTACCTGTTTTCAAGAGATACAACTTCGATATTTATTTCTTGACCATCTTTTAAATGTCCTGGATAAAACATATCTCCACCTAAAACATTTAACCCTGATACTGAAATATCACATATTTTAGAAGAATCAACCTTGATTTTAACCGAACCTGTAGAATCTGTTTTATATTCTCCAACTTTCTTAAAAGTTTTCATTAAATATCCAATTCCTTCTCTTCTAACTTCAACATTATCAAACTTATTAATCCTACGCTGTTTGGTTTCTTTGTCAATTGAATTTATTGTTATAGTGATTTGGTTTTCTGAATCAGTTTTTCTGTTGCAATTTGAAATTAACAAAGCTATTACAGAAATACAAACCAATATTTTCGTTTTACGGATGTTTGATTGCATATTGATTTAAAAATTGCGTTAGATTCTTTATTCTGGTTTACAATTGCTGGTAACGTTCTGGTACTACAGCGGGTTTGGGACTAAATTAAGCCCATTCTTCGGATTTGCCAAATCTCCCAAATACAAAACCAACTTTACATTATGCCTATTGCCCAAATTCGTTGTAGTAGCTGTTACCAGCAGTTGTTCTTTAGATTTTTCTTTATTATAGTTTTTACCTGTTTTCAAGAGATACAACTTCGATATTTATTTCTTGACCATCTTTTAAATGTCCTGGATAAAACATATCTCCACCTAAAACATTTAACCCTGATACTGAAATATCACATATTTTAGAAGAATCAACCTTGATTTTAACCGAACCTGTAGAATCTGTTTTATATTCTCCAACTTTCTTAAAAGTTTTCATTAAATATCCAATTCCTTCTCTTCTAACTTCAACATTATCAAACTTATTAATCCTACGCTGTTTGGTTTCTTTGTCAATTGAATTTATTGTTATAGTGATTTGGTTTTCTGAATCAGTTTTTCTGTTGCAATTTGAAATTAACAAAGCTATTACAGAAATACAAACCAATATTTTCGTTTTACGGATGTTTGATTGCATATTGATTTAAAAATTGCGTTAGATTCTTTATTCTGGTTTACAATTGCTGGTAACGTTATCTGGCTAGGCGCAGTGCCTGTGTTGCGCCTGCGGCAGGCATTGCGCTTAGCCAGTGTTATGCGCTGTTTTTTATCTTCTGCCAAGATATAAAAAAGCAGGAACAGTTGAGTCGAGAAGAGGATTAGATAAATGATTTTAAAATATTGCTCCTATCAGACCGCAATGATAGGCGCAGTTTTTTTAAATCTTAGCGATAAATTTCCGCAAAAACCTAGCGTTAAATAATTTACAGTAAAAAAATAGTTGACTTTGTCATTTTTTTACTATAACTTAGCCAAGCCTTATAAGCGTTCTTCGCTTTGAAAATACATTTTCAGCAAATCCCATTTGCAAGGCTTGACGAAAAATAAAATCATTTTCCGCTATTAACGCTTTCCTTTTCCTCAAAATTTTCGCTATTTATCAAGTCTCAAACACTCAATTGCGCATAACGTTATCTGGCTAGGCGCAGTGCCTGTGTTGCGCCTGCGGCAGGCATTGCGCTTAGCCAGTGTTATGCGCTGTTTTTTATCTTCTGCCAAGATATAAAAAAGCAGGAACAGTTGAGTCGAGAAGAGGATTAGATAAATGATTTTAAAATATTGCTCCTATCAGACCGCAATGATAGGCGCAGTTTTTTTAAATCTTAGCGATAAATTTCCGCAAAAACCTAGCGTTAAATAATTTACAGTAAAAAAATAGTTGACTTTGTCATTTTTTTACTATAACTTAGCCAAGCCTTATAAGCGTTCTTCGCTTTGAAAATACATTTTCAGCAAATCCCATTTGCAAGGCTTGACGAAAAATAAAATCATTTTCCGCTATTAACGCTTTCCTTTTCCTCAAAATTTTCGCTATTTATCAAGTCTCAAACACTCAATTGCGCATAACTTGTATATACTCGCTATCTAATAGCGACAATCTACCCGTTTTTGGATGTATAGTCGCTATTGAATAGCGTATTTTTAACAAATATATAGATAATGTTTTTATTACAAATCATCAAACGGACTTTTTATTTGTTGAATACTTTTCGTACTTACGTGAGTGTAAATTTCGGTGGTTTTACTACTGTTATGCCCTAATAATTCTTGTATGTATCGCAAATCAGTACCGCTTTCCAATAAATGGGTGGCATAACTATGACGTAACCAATGTAAGGTTACAGGTTTTGTTATTCCTGCTTTTTGTAGTGCCTGTTTTAAAACCTGTTGCAAACTTCTGTCATCATAAGGTTGCCCATTAATTCGACCTTCAAACAAATAGGTTGTGGGTTTAAATAAGATATAATATTCTCGTAGCATTTCTAATATCTTTGGGCTTAGTGGTGCTATTCTGTCTTTCTTTCCTTTTGAATTTTTAATCATTATAATATTTCTTTTAGAATCGATATGAACGGGACGAAGTGTTAATAGTTCGCCACATCGCAAACCACAACTGTATATCAATGAAAGCATCATTTTGTGTTTGATGTTGGTAGGTGCATTCAAAATTAGTTTCACTTCCCCTTTACTCAAAACATTAGGTAATAGTTTAGATCGCTTTGGTCGATGAATTTTATCTATTTCAATCTTGGTTTCCCGAATGGTTGTAAAGTATAGTTTGATTGCATTAACGATTTGGTTTTGATAGGAATCCGAAAGATTATTTTTCAAAATGTACTCATTATTGTAGATAATTACATCCTCATTCGAAATTTCGGCAATAGCTTTCTCTCTGTAAAAAATCAAAAAGGATTTCAAAGCTTCGGAATATGTTTTTATGGTATTTGAACTATATCTTTTAGACGATAGCCATTGTATAAATTTCGTTATTTGTTCCATGCCTTCATCTGAAGGTAATGAGTGGGAGAGAGGAGCTAATTGAAATCGATCCCTGTTTTCAACCGTGTCTGGTAGGTGCCAGACTCCTAGAGATTGACTCCACCTGGAACCATCCAGTTTTTTTATTCGAGCTATTAATTCAGCATTTTTTTCAAAATAGACCGCAATTCGTTTTTCTTTTTTGTGGGTAATAATTTTGGCTTCCCAATTCATTATAGTGGCTTTTTTCTGTACTAAAATAATGAATTATTCCTAATATATTTATAAAACTAATTTTTAATCCGTTAATAAATAGAAAAATATATTTACAAAATTAGATCGGATAAATATATTTTTAGTTCGATAGCACGGATTTACTATCTCAAAAAGTTACTCCAAACCATCAGTTCGAAACAAAAGAAGAGACTTGTTACGGTCTCTTCTTGCTTTTATAATAAAAATGTAGCGATTCTATTTTTTCAATAGCTTCTCTAAATATTCCACTTTTTCTTTTTCAGCTTGAACCAAACGTTCATAAAGTTTTATTTGCTCTTCATGAGCTTGCATTAATTTATCCAATGGATTGAAAGTGCAACCGTAATTTACTGCAGAAGAATTGTCAACATGATAAGTGTTTCCGATAATATTTAAAATAGCTTCTTCTGAAAAATTTTTTATTCCTTCAGTAGTTACACCTAAAACTTCAGCAATCGCCTGTAGTTTTTCTTCATCAACTGTTTCACTTCCTTCGATATTAGATACAGACTGTTGGCTTAATCCAATTGCAGTAGCCAATGCTTCTTGCTTCATACCTCTAAGTTCTCTGATCCGGCTGATATTTCTGCCAATATGTTTGGGTTTTGTTGCTGTGTTCATAGTTCAAAATTCTTTAAAATAATAAGTCTTGGTAAAAAACAGGCTTGCTTTTGTGAGATAAAATTCCCGATAGTTCAGTACGGTAGAATCTATTGCTTACTTGCCCAGTATTAATCAAAAATACAATTTTTCGGATAAATACTAACCACAAAAACAAAAATATGAAAACTGTAGAAAACTTTCATTTCCAAAACTCGAAAATATCTTTATTTCATAGATAAGGTATAGATAAAGCATAGATAGTGTATGGATAATGTATGAAAAGTGGTAGTTGTCTTTAGAAATCAATAAACCATCTCAAATCATTAGTTTTTTAGTGCTAAATTTTTCAAATTATGCTTAAAATAGTTCATCAAGGACCACGATAATTACTAGTAAAATGATGATTCCTATGAGATCAGTGAATTTCATTTGTTGCTACCTACTGAAATATCAAGGCTCGCCCAAAGGATTTTTGGAAAACTGATGCTTTAAATTGGATTTAACCCGTTGGTTGAAATTATTTTTTAACACATAGAAACATAGAATTTATAGTGTTTTAGAAGAACTTGATAGACATTTCACTTTTCATATAAGTCAATCTATGTGACCCGAGACCGAAGGGCGAACTGACGAAGTAAAAACAGTGTTATTTCTATTGATTCTTTAATGAGTTACTATTAAATCTATGTCTCTGTGTTTCATTTTTTATTTAACCGGAATTACACCCGACAGGTGGATTTAATTATACTTTGGCTTCTTCTAAAGGGATGAAACGATCCTTTGGAGCTTCGCATAATGAACAGCAATAATCCTCTGGGAGATCCTTGAAAAGTGTTCCTTCTTCGATGCCCTGAATAACATCTCCGTATTCAGAATTATAAACAGTTAAGCATTCCTGACATTGATGAATGTCTAATGCTTTGGTTTCTTTTTTTGCTTTCGTATTTTGAAACTCTAGTACACTGGTTCCTAATTCTTCAAAGTATTTTTTACTCAATTCGATAAGGATATTGGGTAATTCCAGTTTGTCGACATCTTGTGCGTGAACGATGTATTCGCGGGTGTTGGGGTCGAAATTTTTGGCGTGCAAAATATTAAATGTATCTCGGATTTTGATGGATTCAAGGTCTTTTGGTGATTCATTTTTTTCGATTACGACCGAAGTAAAATAGTGCCCTTCGCGATTATAATCGGAAAGCCCAAAGGTAAGTCCGTAGGTGCTGATGTCGAACTGGTCGAGGGTACGCACAAGGAAGGTTTTGAGATTCAATGCCCATTCCATCGCTACGGGCAAATGCCAGTTGAGCTCCAGTAGGGAATGGCGTACGTTGATTCCTTTTTTGCCTAAGAATTTCTCCCAATCGAGTTTGCGATCTTGTGGAATTCCTTTTACGATAAATGATTTCCAAGGGGTGATACATATTTTTCCGATTTTGCAATCAAAACACAAATCACACATTTCTTTTAGGAACTGTAAATCGTACAGGTTATTACGCCAGTAGAGTCCGAGCCAGTATTGATCTATTCCGAGTCTGTTCATTCCTTCGTAATAAGGGAAAGGATAGAACGAAATGTTTAACGGCTGATCGATGGTTCTATTGTTGGTGTCCAAATCGCTAACGAGCTGGAAAATCATATCAATAGTATCGGGTTCTTCCTGAAGTATTTTTTCTATTTCGTAGTAGATTTTGCCAATATCCCAACTGTAAATTAATACAGGGAAAAGTTCCATTTTGTCCCATTTTGGTAAACGAACATACAAAAACCAATAATCTTCATGGTGAGAGGCTATAAAGTTAATGTGTCCCGTAAATAGCGGAACGAGCTGTTGTTTGGGATCGGTTATATTGACTTTTAAGGCGGGTTGCTCCTTAAATTGTTCAAGTATATACAGGAATTTATTTCCTGTAAGCCAAGGGGTATTACTGAAAATATCAGTTGCTACGTACGAAGAAACGATGTTGTTACCGCTTTTTTCGTTTGGATATACAAAATGATATTTTCCTGTTTTTTCGATTGTATTACTTTGGAATCCTTTTGGGAAGATGATGTCTTGCCTAGAACCAAAAGATATGGCTTCTAGTCCTTGCTCTAATCCCATATTTACAATATCGCGTAATTCTCCTGGAGAAATTACACCACCTTTTACAATGAGTCTTGTTAATTCCATGTTTTTATTTTTTAATGAGTAGTTGATAGTTGTCGGTTATTGGTTGTTAGCAGGAAGTTAAAAACCCAATACCAATCAACTAACAACCATCAACCAACAACTTTATTTACATTTAGCTAATATCTCTTTTACTTCGGTTTTGCAACTACCACAGCCTAATCCTGCACCAGTGGTTTTACACAATTCTGTAAAGTTGGTCACGCCGGTTTTGATGCATTCTTCGATATTTCCTTTACCTACCTGACTGCAGGAACAAACTAATTTTCCTATTACTGGCTTGGCTTCAGAACCGCTTCCTCTTAATAAAGAATTTCTTTTGTCGGCCAATTCGATTTTGCTTTCAATCATGGTTTTGAATTCGGCAAATTCGTTTTTGTCGCCCATCAAAATGGCACCTATCAATAAATCATTCTTGACAATACATTTTTTATAATAGCGCTTTCCTAAGTCGGCAAAAACAATTTCTTCGTACGAATCGTCGTTTTCTGGAACTTCGATTACACCAATACTGCAAAGATTGATGTCTTCTAGTTTTAAAATATTCATCAGCACCGATCCTTTGTAATAACTGCTGATATCACCCGCAATAAAGTTCGCCAAAATATCAGCTTGCTCTTCGGCGGCAGAAGTGATTCCGAATAATTGATTGTTGAATTCTGCAATTTCACCTATCGCAAATACATCGGGATTTGATGTTTGTAAGTACTGATTTACTTTGACACCACGACCACAAACAAGTCCTGTTTCCTTAGCTAATTCAATGTTTGGAATAGTTCCAATGGTGTAAACAATGGCATTGGCTGTTAGGATTCGTCCACTTTTTAGGGCGATTTCTAATTCGTTAGCGTTATCTGTTTCAAATACCGTACTTACCTCGTTGTCAAAATAAATTTGAATGTCACGAAGTTGTACTTCTTCGGCCAATAATTTACTGGAAATACGATCCAGTTGGCGCTCCATTAAACGGGAAGCTCTTTGTATAATCGTTATTTTGACTTTTTTATGTTTAAGTGCTGCGGCTAATTCTAGTCCTAATAAACCTCCACCTACAATAACGACATGTTGTTCTTCTGCAGGTAAATTAGTTCCGTCTAAGTAATTTTTTAATCGGTCGGCATCGCTCTTTTTTCTCATTGTGTATCGGCCAGGCAAATGCAATTGTGCATTTTCGGGGATAAACGGACGGCTTCCGGTTGCCATAATCAGCGAATCAAATTGATGAACAATTCCTTTGCTGTCAGTTATTGTTTTATCTTTTGAATTTATGTTTTCGATAGCTACTCCTGATTTCATTGTGATGTTCAACTGGCCAAGAGCATCTCCTTTGATTTTCAGCAATTTTTCCCAAGTAAATTCTCCTGTCATATACTCAGGTAACAGTACACGATTGTAAAATGGATTTTCTTCGTTAGAAAAAACAATAATTTCATCGACAGTATTGATTTCTCTATAATTTTGAATGAAACGAAAAGCGGCTGCTCCCGCACCAATCACAGCGATTTTTTGGAATGGCTTCACGTATTTTTTTGCCGAAACCGTAGTGTATTTAAAATCGGGTTCTTTAGAGGTCGGGTCTACAATAGTATTGGTTAAGTTATTGGTTCTGTTCAAATCATTATCCAATTGTTTTCCCCAATGCATTGGCAAGAACAGAACACCTTCTTTGATAGTATCGGTTACTTTTGCTTTGACACGTACTTCACCGTTTTTACTGCTTACTACAACAATATCACCGTTTTTGATTTCGGATTTGTAGGCATCAATAGGGTTTATTTCAAGGACAGGACTCGGAGTATGTGTCATTAATCGAGACACTTTTCCCGTTTTGGTCATAGTATGCCATTGGTCACGAATACGACCTGTAGTCAATATAAATGGGTATTTTGTAGAAGGCTGTTCTGAAGTATTTTCAATATTGGTTGGAATATTAAAAATAGCTTTTTGCGAAGGCGTAAAGAATTTTTTATCCGCAAATAAACGAGGTGTTCCTGGGTGTCCGTAATCGGGAACTGGCCATTGAAAAGTTCCTTCGGTTTTTAGTCGGGAATAATTTAAATAAGAAACATCTATGTTGGTGCCTTTTGTCATCAGGCAGTATTCTTTGTAAATAGCTTCGGCATTCTCGAAATTGAAACCAGAGAACTTCATTTTTTTTGCAAAATTCACTAAAATTTCAACATCTGGTAAAGCTTCTCCAGGCGCATTGATTCCTTTTGGTAAATAAGAAATTCGACGCTCGGAGTTGGTCATGGTTCCTTCTTTTTCCAACCATCCTGCTGCGGGTAATAATAAATCGGCAAATTTTGCGGTATCGGCATTATGAGAGATTTCCTGAACGACAACAAACTTAGCGTTTGCTAATGCTTTTTCAACTCTTCGAGAATCTGGTAAGCTGACCATTGGATTGGTACAAATAATCCAAACTGCTTTCATTTTTCCAGACTCTAACGCATCAAACATTTCGGTTGCTGTTAGTCCTGGTTTCTCCGAAATAGAATCTACACCCCAAAATTGAGCTACTTCTTTACGATGTTCTGGATTTGCTAGTTCCTTATGAACTGCCAATAAATTAGCCATTCCACCAACTTCACGGCCTCCCATAGCATTGGGTTGTCCTGTTAGAGAGAAAGGCCCTGATCCAGGTTTTCCTATTTGGCCAGTTACCAACGAAAGGTTTAATAAAGCGGTATTTTTATCAACACCAATAGCACTTTGGTTGAGTCCCATTGCCCACATAGAGATAAAACCTTTGGCTTTACCAATAATTTCTGCGGCTAAGTGAATATCATTTACAGGAACGCCGCATACTTTAGCTGCTTTTTCGTAAGAGCTATTTGTTACCATATCTTTATAGAGCTGGTAGTTTTCGGTATGTCTTTTTACAAAATCAGAATCAATATATCCTTTTTCAATTAATCGTTTTCCAATGGCATTGTATAAAACAACATCAGTTCCGGGAAGAATCTGTAAGTGCAAATCGGCAGCAATAGCCGAGTCAGTTCTTCTAGGATCGACAACGATGATTTTTGTTTTAGGATTTTTTTCCTTGTGTTGTTCCAATCTTCTAAAAAGTATTGGATGACAAAAAGCAGGATTCGCACCCGTTATCAGGAAGGTATCGGCTAGTTCAATATCAGCATAAGCGATAGGGACAGAGTCTTCACCAAAAGTTTTTTTGTATCCAATAACTGCAGAGCTCATACAAAGTCTGGAGTTGGTGTCTATATTGTTAGTTCCTAGAAAGCCTTTTACTAATTTGTTGACTAAATAATATTCTTCGGTCAAACATTGTCCAGAGATATAAAACCCAACGCTGTCAGGTCCGTGTTTTTTTATGATGGAAGAAAAAACAGCAGCAGCACGATCCAAAGCCGCGTCCCAGCTTACTCTTTCTTTTGGGTGTGATTTACTCCATCTCATTTCGGGATACAGTATTCTATCCGAAGTGTCATTTGCTACATAATGTAAGTTCATTCCTTTAGAACAAAGCATTCCTCTGTTTACAGGATGATCTTTGTCGCCGGTAACCGTCACTCCATTTTTAGAATCATTTTTTACAATAATTCCGCATCCTACTCCACAATAGGAACACGTAGTTTTGATTTCTGTATTTTGCATTATGTATATCTTTATTTATAAAGTAGTCATCTGAGAATCGTTTTTACGATCTATATAGACAAAAGTAAGTAATAATTACGTATTAATACGTATAAAATGATTTTATTTCTATGTTTATAATCAATATAATTAGAATGCTAAAAATAGATTCAATATTTTGAATTATTAAAAGAATTTAGGGCTGTTATTATATAGTATTTGCATTACTATAAAAAATGAAGTTTTAATCTTCGATATGTTTTCTAAAATCTGCAATCTGAAAATCTATAATTTAAATTTGGGCGTGCCCCTCCCGAAAAGGTCGGGTCGTGCTGTACGTTCCCGCTTTTTTTCTTTCTCAATTTCCTCGGGTTTAAACCCGAGGAAATTGAGAAAGAAAAAAGAGCTCCACTACCATCACTCACGCGAGCGTAATCATATTAAGTTTAGAGATTTTAGATTTTAGATTGAGGATTAACGATTTCTGATTTCAGATTGATGGTGTAAATAATATTTTTTTGATTTTACGAGGTTTTTTACATCTGAAATCAAAAATCGTTACCCGAGCCTGAAAGGCGAACTGGCGAAGCAATCAAAAATCAGCAATCAAATTGTTTTTTAACCCTTAACATAATGACATTACATTAGAGCCAGTGCCTATTTAAAGATTATAGCTTTTAGAAATTAACCATAAAAAAAACCTGATGCATTTGTGAAAAATACATCAGGCTTTTAAGGGATTGAAATTTGTTTTTGGTGGTATTTTTTCTTCTACTTTTTTAGGGCAAAAAAGGTATTTTTGAATATTAGATTAGTTTTTTAAACCAATTTTAAAACTATTGATATACTCTACAGGTTTTCTTCCATCGTAGGACACTTTGTCGATAAATTCGTTAGTTACTGGTTTGAATCCATCCGTTACAGGTAAGTCGGATTCAATAATAAAACCTTCTTCCAGTAATAATTTTGCTGCTTTAAACCATATTTCGGGTTTATAAACTTCTTTAATTTTAGTGATATACCATTCATTTGTTTTGGGTTCGGATATTTGCCCCCAACGTTTCATTTGTGTCATGAACCAAATACCATCTGAATAATACGGATAGGTGGCGTTATATTTAAAAAATACATTAAAATCGGGAACCAATCGTACATCTCCTTTTTCAAATTCAAAAGTACCTAACATCGAATTGTCAATTACGTGTTTCTCGCCATCTACATATTTAGATTTTGATAAAATTCGGGTAGCTTCTTTTCTGTTTTCGGGATCGTCTAGCCATTTACCTGCTTTTATTAATGCTTTTGTAAAAGCAGTGGCAGTATTAGGATATTTTGTGGTAAATTCTTTGGTCATTACGAATACTTTTTCGGGATGATTTTTCCAAATTTCTCTGCTGGTTACAATCGGAACACCTATATTTTCCTCAACTGCTTGTTGGTTCCAAGGTTCTCCAACACAATACGCATTGATGGTACCTGCTTTTAAAGTTTCGGGCATTTTTGGAGGAGCAGTAATATTCAATTGTACATCTGCGCCAGTATTTCCTTTGCTTCCTTGAATGGTGTTACTGTTATAAAATCCAGGATTTATGCCGCCCGCAGCAAGCCAATATCTCAATTGATAATTATGAGTGGAGTAAGCGCCAACGATACCAAAAGTAAAAGGTTTGTTTGCTAGTTTATAAAAGTTTAAAGCAGGTTTTAAGCCATAGGCTGGGATTGGGTGAATAGGTTTGCCATATTCTTCTGGGATACTATCTTTCATTTTAGACCAAACATCTTTGGATACTGTGATGGCATTTCCATTTAAATCCATAGAATAGGGAGTAACAAGTTGGGCTTGTCTACCACATCCTACAGCTGCTGCAATAGGTTGTCCAGCTAGCATTTGAGCTCCATCGAGTTGGTTGTCTATTACTTTATCTAAGATTTCTGTCCAATTGGCCTGAGCTTCTAAGTTTACAGTTAATCCTTCTTCTTCAAAATAGCCTAAGAACTTAGCAATGGCCAGAGGAGCCATGTCAGTTAGTTTTATAAATCCAATGGTTAGAATGGCTTTTTCTACAGGTAGTTTTTTTGTTTTTGGTGGATTTTCTTCGTCAGTTCTCTTACGTTCGATTGAATTTCCTTTTTTTGAAATTGGATGGGGTGAATTTGGACTTGTAAAACCGGTAACAGTAAACACTATTACCAAAAGTGCGATTAAGTTTGAGGCTAGTTTTTTCATGATCTTTTGGTTGGGCGGTTAGTATTCAAATTAGATAAATTATGCTCAATAATTATTGAAAATTTAATTATGGCTTAAGTGTTTTTATACGACATTGGTTTTGTTTAAGAGTGTGAATAATTTGGTTGATAGATATAGTTGTCCTTGACCGCATAATAAGGGTCTTTTTTTTTTGATAATAATTTGGTGTTGGTAAAAAAAAACTGCTCTCCTGATAAGAGGTTCGGAGAGCAGTTATATACAAGTAATTAAAAAGGCATTATTTTTTTCTATCCATTTCTTTGGATAAAATTGGTTGTTTTTCGTTCATCATTTTGGTTACCGTTACATGCATCCAAATTAAACACGCAGCTGATAATAATAGGATGAAAACCCATGAACTAGACCAGAATCCGGTAGTAGTTAATAAATATCCGAAGATGATTGGTCCAAAGAATCCTCCAAGACCGCCAATCATTCCTACCATACCTCCAACAACTCCAATTTCAGTAGGGAAATAATCTGGGATGTGTTTGTAAACCGCTGCTTTACCAATTCCCCAAGAAATTCCAATAAGGATTACGAGTATTAGGTATACCCACATATTAGCGCTAAAGTGAATAGCTGTAACTCCTTTCGCAATCAGTTCTTTTTTCTTCACTTCTTGATTTTGATTTACAACCACTTCTTGCCAAGAACTATGAGTTGGGAAAATTGTATTTTCTAGAGGTTTGTCTATTTTTAAATTAATAGGTAATTCTTTTTCTCCTATTTTGACAAGTGTGTTTGAAACTGCTGTAATAATTCCTTTTTTAGGAGACATAACTCCAGGACCTGCAGTAGTAATATCCATTTTTGGAATCATTAACATGGCACTTAAAATTACTGATGAGCTAAGTACCCAGTACATTACTTTTCTAGCTCCAAATTTATCTGATAAATAGCCTCCAAATGCACGAATTACACCAGATGGTAAGCTAAACATGGTAGCAAACATTCCGCCCATTACTAAGCTAGTTTGATAAACATTCATGAAGTTAGGTAATAACCATTGAGAGTAAGCTACAAAACAACCAAACACTAAGAAATAATAAGCTCCAAATCTCCATACTCTAGTGCTTTTCAAAGAACCTAGCATTTGAGGAACACTTTTCGCTGGACCAGTTACTTTTTTATTTTTTGTAAAAATTAAAAAGATAATACCAATTACTACTAATGTTGCTCCATATATAATTGGTAATAGTTTCCATCCATTTTGTGGGTCATCTATTGAGAATTGATTTAATAAAGAAGGTGCCATAAAAGTTGTGATAGCCGCTCCAGCATTTCCCATTCCGAAAATTCCTAAAGCTCTACCTTGCCATTCTTTTGGGTACCAAACCGAAGTGAAGCCAATACCAACAGCAAAGCTGGTTCCTACCATTCCGAAAAAGAAGCTTAAAACCGCAAACATAAAAAAGCTATTTGCAAATGGTAATAAGAATAATGGAATAGAACAAAGCAGCAGTAAAATTGAAAATACATATTTACCACCAAATTTATCTGTTAATATTCCTATTGGTAAACGCATAATTGATCCAGTTAAAATAGGAATTCCTAAAAGCCATCCTACTTGGACAACGTCCCATTTGAAGATTCCATTATCTACTAAGAAGGTAACTAGAACTCCATTAAGAGTCCAACAAGCGAAACACACCGTAAAAGCCAAAGTGTTTAAAAATAAAATTCGGTGTGATAGTGAAAGGGAGTTTGTTGTAGACATAATACTTATTATTTTTATACAAAACTAAGTAGTATGTGAAATAAAAAAGCTGCGTTTTCGCAGCTTTTGAAAAATAATTAAGTATTTATACGTATTTTTTTAGTTGTAAAGATTCTAAGTATCTAAGTTGCTAAGATTTATGCAGATAATTTTTTAGGATAGATACTAAGAATCTTAGCAACTTAGAGTCTTAGTAGCTTAGTTTACTACAAAAGCGAGTATTCAGATGCTTTATTAGAAAGCTCCATCAGGTTTTTTACTTTCAATTTTTTCATCAGATTGAAACGGTGTACTTCTGCGGTTCTTTTACTAATATCTAAGGCTTCAGCGATTTCTTTATTCCCTTTTCCGCTTAGTAAAAGTTTTAAAATTTCTTTTTCTCTCTTGGTAATTACTTGTTCTTCTCCTAATATTTGTTTTGGTTCTGCACTTAATGAAGAATTGGTAAGTTGTCCTATTAATATAGACGAAATGTCGCCACTAAAATATTTTCCACCACTAGAAACGGTGTGTACAGCTTTTAAAAATTCTTCTTTACTAGATCCTTTAAGTAAATACCCATCGGCTCCTGCTTGAATAGATTTTAATACGTATTCTTCAGATTCATGCATAGAGAGCATTATAATTTTTACAAAATTGTTTTTGCTTCTCAATTGTTCGACTACTTCTATACCAGTTAAGTTAGGCATCCTGATGTCAAGAATTAACAAATCAGGTTGTAGTTCGTCTATTAATGCTAGTGCTTCAACACCATCCGTAGCTTCTCCTATAACAGTGATGTTCGCTTCGTTTTCTAATAATGATTTTATTCCATCTCTCACAAAAACGTGGTCGTCTGTAAGAACTACTCGAATGTTATCCCTCATAATATACTTATTGTTCAATGCTTACTTTTACGTAGATTCATCTAATTTAAGACGCTAAGATACGTATTTTTTGAAAATAAAATCTAAAAATGAAATTGCTTCTTAATGTTCTTCTTTTTTTGGATATGATTTCTAAATCTAAGTACATTCTGAATTGGTTTTTTTTGCATTGTTAGTATTATTGAACTTCCGAAGATGAATAGGAAGTTATTCATATTTTTTAATCACATAGATGCATAGATTTTACTTAAAAAAAAGAATGTAAAGAGAAATGCATTTCTTTTAAATAGTACGTTATGTGTGTTTTAAAAAAGTGAAATGCTTTTATTTGAGCTTACACAATCTATGTTTCTATGTGTTTAAAATAATTACATTCAATGGGTTTCGCAAAGTATTTAGTTTGATAAATTACTCTTATGGAAATACAATTATCTTAAATTGAAAGTATTTAACTAACAACAATAAAAATTGTAATTTTTAAAATATACCAATGAAATAAAATGAAGTATTTTATCGGATTTTATAGTTGTTTTAACAGATTAAGTATTTAATTCATCGAAGATTATGGTATTTGTTTTATTTTTATTTAAAATTAAAAAAAGAGAATAACACGTTCTTTTGAGGTGTAGGCGATGGTGTTGAATAAGTAAATACACAATCGCACATTTTATTAAAAGTTTGAATATTTGTTGTGTTCAATATCAATATTAATTATTTAAATTTTTTGTTATGTATAAATCTAATGTGTATTTAAATATCAGGAAAATAAGAGAATTGAAGAATTTAACTAGAGAACATGTAGCAGATGAATTGCATATGAGTATGAGTGGTTATGGTAAAATCGAACGAGGAGAGGTTGATTTAACAGTTACTAAGTTGATTGAAATTGGTAAAGTTTTAGATGTTTCGATTGAATTTATATTCAAATTTGATGTTTCTGTTTTTTTTACTGTTACTAAGTAGTTATTTGTTGAAACTAGTTAATTAATACGTACTTATTGTTGTATAAAAAACAGTAGTTATTTTTGTTCTTAACTACTTATTATTCATTGTAATAAATCTTAAAATAAGACAACAAAAAAACAAATACTTTTGGGAATTAATAGTTTTTTATTTGAATCATCTCCAGTAAACTATTTAAGGTGTTTGGTACACTACATAATATTAGGTCTTTAGAGATTGTTGATACCCCCTCAATAGCTATTGCACCCAAATAATGATCTGCAAAATCAAAACTATATACTTGCCAGTCTTCAGTATTTTTCAATTCAATAGAATCTAAAGTATGCATTCCGTCTAAACATGGAATATATTTAAAATCTTCATCAATACCTTTTCCCAATGCTTTCACGAAGGCTTCTTTACGTGTCCATGAGGTGTAAAAAGCCTGTTTTTTATCTACAGCATTTTGAATTGCTAAAATTTCTTTATCGTCAAAAACATCTGGAAGCAGGTTTGTGAAATTAAAATCTTCTGCCATATATTCAATATCTATTCCAATTTTTTTGCGCGAAATTGCTATAAAAGCAAAGTCTTCAGAATGTGAGATATTGAAAAATAACCAAGGATGGGAGGTTAAATATGGTTTTTTATTGGAATGATAAGCAAGGAAAATATTTTTTATATCCGATTTAGTATATGCTGCTAAAATAAATTTTAAAATCGACCTATAAATAATGAATCGGTTTCTGTCTAATTCCTTATGAAAGCGTTCGGCTCTGATATTTTCTTTTAAATTAAGAAACTTCAATAAATCTAATTTTAAGTCGATAAAATTGGGCAAATAGATTTTGTAAATGATTATATCATCAGTATTTAAAGAATATTCTTTAGTAGGGAATTCACTTTCCCTTATGTTTAAATACGAAATATAGAGTTTAGCTATTTGCATATTTTTTATTTAAAATATCTTGTAGCAGTTGTGCTAATACTTTATCATTTGGTGGTGCTACAATGCTTAAATGATTTCCTGAGATATTATGAACAGTGACTCCTTTTAATGCCGCTTTTTTCCATCCCAAGTTGGTAGGGTCTAGTTTATAATTAACATCATCTTTTGATCTAAATAAGTCTACTTCAAAGTTTTGTGGTTTAATATGATAGCGATCGACAATCTTTTTGACCATACTGTCAGCTATTGTAAACTGTTCAAGTGCTAATGATTCTTCTTCAGTCATAGTATTGTTATGACCAAAATGTCTTTTTAATATATACTCTTTTTTTTCATTAATACGCATTTTAAAAACTTTCCAACTTAAGAGCATTTCTTTTAAAAAGTCTAATCTTCTATAGGTTGTATCAAAGTATCTGATGAATTGTTTTTGTCTGAATGTTTTATAATAGTATGAAGAATCAAGATAAGAGTCGAGTAGTGCTGTCAAGCTGACTTTTTTTCCTTGATTTTTTAATTGACGCGTCATTTCAAATGCAACAATACCGCCAAAAGAGAAACCTGCCAATGCATAAGGACCATTCGGGTTTATTTTTACAATAGCCTCTATATAATGAGCTGCCATGGCTTCAATTGATTCATACCATTGATTATATTGTTTAGCTGTACCTTGAAGGGCATACACTGGTTGATCTTTATCAAAGTGTTTACTTAAATTGATAAAATTTAAAACATTGAGTCCTGCTCCATGAATAATGAATAGAGGAGGTTTAGTGCCATTTGGTTTTAAAGGAACTAAACAATCGGATAAAATTTCACTGTCTGCATTTAATAGTTTAGCAAATTTCTCGACTGTTGAATATTTGAATAATGTAGATAGCGGTATTCTTTTGCCAGTGTGTTTCTCTATTTCAATCATCACTTTTACAGCCTTGACTGAATGTCCGCCCATTTCGAAGAAATCACTAAAAATATCGATATTCTCTATACCTAAGCTTTCTTTCCAAATAGTCGCCACTAGTTTTTCTTCTTCTGTTCGGGGAGCGGTATACTCTTCTATATTTTCAGAATTGGATTTATAGTCTAATAATGCCTTTCGATCTATTTTATCGTTTAATGTAGTAGGTATTTTGTCTAGAATATGAAAAACATGCGGGACCATAAAAGATGGTAATTGAGAAGCCAATTTATTTCGCCATACTCTAGTTTGATCAAGTTCGTTAGTAAATTCAGAATCTACTAAAATAAACGCAACAAGTATATCGGTTTTGGCTATTACAAATGCCGATTTAATACCATCAATTGACATTAAAGCATTTTCTATTTCTCCAATTTCAATTCGATAACCCCTTACTTTAACTTGATGATCTATACGTCCATGACATACTATTTCATTGCTTGGGAGTAGTTTTCCTAAATCGCCTGAAAGATAAAGCATGGCATCTTTTTTATTCGAAAATACATTAGGGATAAATTTTTCGGCGGTTAATTCTGGTCTTCCCAAATATCCTTTTCCAACTCCATCACCGCCAATCGCAATTTCTCCAATGGTGTTTGGCGGGAGTAGTTTTCCCTGTTCATCAACTATATAATATTGCATGTTGGCAATTGGGCCTCCAACGGAAATTAATGTTTCTTCGGACTTAATATGTTTGCATGAAGAAAAAATGGTTATTTCTGTAGGGCCATACAAATTCCAAAGTTCATCACTTCTTTTTATGAGTTCATTAGCCAATTTACGAGGTAGTGATTCACCACAGCATAATACTTTTAAGGGTAGTTTTTTTGACCATCCAGAATCTATAAGCATTTGATAAGTAGTAGGTGTGGCTACTACAAGCGTTATTTTTTCTTTATCTAGCATATCATATAAAAGCCTGCCATCGCTTGATGTTTCATGGCTGGGAATGACTAAAATTGCTCCTTTAAATAAAGGGAAAAACAACTCAAAACTCGCAATGTCAAAGGAAATTGTTGAGATAAAAGGAAGTTTGTCGGTTTCTTTTATACCTAGATCTATTACTAAAGAAGAAAGTAAATTGACTAGATTTTTATTAGATATTTTTACTCCTTTTGGTTTTCCTGTAGAACCAGAAGTATACAAAAGGTATATTATATTTTCTGGATCTACATACGTTTGAAGTTTTGTTGCTGGGTATTGATGTAATGATTGCATTGCATCATCTATCAAAATAGTATTGGAACATTTGGGTAATGATAAAGACAAGGCCTTGCTAGTTAGTAAAAATTTAGCATTAGAGTCTTGCATCATAAATTCTACACGCATACTTGGATATTCATGATCTAGAGGTAAGTAGGCAGCACCGCATTGAATAATTGCTAAAATGGCATATACCAATTCTGGGCTTCGTGGAAAAGAAACAGCTATATAATCACCAGATTGTACTCCATTTGCTTCTAAGTAATGAGCAAATTGATTCACTTTACTATGTAAATCTTCATATGATATTTTGGTGTTATTATATTCAATTGCGATACTTTTAGGTGAAATTTCTGCTTGTTGGCTTAATAATTCAGATAATGAAACATTAGGATATGCGGTTTCGGTGTCATTTAGTGTACTATAATCAGCTAAATAATCACTTTCAATTATGTCTGATATTGGATTGTTTAGTTTATTCATGATTTCTTTTTTTAATGTTATAGGTTTAAATGAAATGGGTTACTGTTTTATGAATTGACTTTTTACTGAATAATTTGTAAAACCAATAATTAGATATTGGTATGCTTTTCATCTAAAATATCCTGAAGTAGCCGTGCTAATATTTTGTCATTTGGTGGCGCTACAATGTCTAAATGATTACCAGAGATATTATGAATAGTGACACCCTTTAGTGCTGCTTTTTTCCAACCAAGATGAGTAGGGTCTAATTTATGGATGATATCATCTTTTGATCGAAATAAATCTACTTCAAAGTTTTGCGGTTTAAGATGGTAGCGATCAACAATTTTTTTGACCATACCATCGGCGACTATAAATTGTTCAAGTGCCAATGCTTCTTGTTCAGTAATGCTATTGTCATGACCAAAATGTCTTTTTAATATATAGTCTTTTTTTCCAATAATACGCATCTTAAAAGCTTTCCAACTCACTAACATTTCTTTTAAAAAGTCTAATCTTCTTTGAGTTACATCAAAGTATCTAATGAGTTGTTTTTGTCTATATGTTTGATAATAATATGAAGAATCAAGATAAGAGTCGAGTAATGCGGTCAGGCTAACTTGTTTTCCTTGATCTTTTAATTGTCGCGTCATCTCAAATGCAACAATACCACCAAAAGAAAAACCTGCCAAAGCATAAGGACCTTTTGGATTTATTTTTAAAATAGCCTCTATGTAATGAGCTGCCATGGCTTCAATTGATTCATACCAATGATCATATCCCTTAGCAGTACCTTGGATACCATAAATTGGCTGATCCTCATCAAAGTATTTACTTAAATTCACAAAATTTAAAACATTGAGCCCTGCTCCATGAATAATAAATAGTGGAGTTTTACTGCCATTTGGTTTTAAAGGAACTAAGCAATCTGAATAAACTTCACTGTCTGCATTTAATAGTTTAGCAAATTTTTCGACTGTTGAATATTTGAATAATGTTGATAGCGGTATTCTTTTGCCAGTGTGTTTCTCTATTTCAATCATAGCTTTTACGGCTTTGATTGAATGTCCACCCATTTCGAAGAAATCACTAAAAATATCAATATTCTCTATATTTAAGCTTTCTTTCCAAATAGCAGCCACTATCTTTTCTTCTTCCGTTCTAGGGGCAGTATATTTGACATTTATGTTTGTTTTATATTGTGATAATGCTTTACGATCTATCTTGCCGTTAAGCGTCGTTGGCATTTTTTCTAATAAATTAAAGTTATGAGGGACTAATTGTGGCGGTAATTGCGAAGACAAAACTTCACGCCATAGAGGTATTTGAATTTCAGCACTTTCTATGCTGTTTTCTGGTACAATATGGGCTACAAGAAAATTTTCATCAGCTAATACGACAGCATATTTTATACCATCAAGTAATATTAGGGCTTGCTCTACCTCACCAGGTTCAATACGGTGACCTCTAATTTTAACTTGTTGGTCTAAACGTCCTAAACATTCTATTTCATTGTTTGGAAGCAATTTTCCTAGATCACCTGTACGATAAAGGATAGCGTCTTTGTTAGTAGAAAATTTGTCTTCAATAAATTTTTCAGTTGTGAGTTCAGGTCTATTCCAATACCCGTTTGCAACACCGTCACCACCAATGATAATTTCGCCAATTTTTCCAGGCGCTACAACTTGACCTTGATCATCAATAATATAAATTTGTGTATTTGCAATAGGCTTGCCAATGGTTATCAATGGATCGTCTGCTTTTATTTGTTTTATAGTAGACCATACTGTGGTTTCTGTTGGTCCATACACATTCCATAGAGTCTCACATTTATTTAAAAGTTCTTTGGCAAGATCTGTGGGCATTGCTTCACCACCACATAGTGCTTTAAGCGGTAATGGTTTAGACCAACCAGAATCTAAAAGCATTAACCAAGTGGTAGGAGTAGCCTGTAAAAAATTGATATTTTCATTTTTTACTAACTCCAATAAAAGTCTTCCATCTCTAGCTGTTTCATGGTCAGCCAGTACTAATGTTGCCCCTTTAATAAGTGGTAAGTATAATTCTAAACCAGCAATATCAAAGGAAATAGTAGTGATTGAAAGTACTCTGTCATTTTCATTAATACCAGGTTCCAAGGCCATACTACAAAGAAAGTTAACCAAGTTTTTATGCGTAATAGGAACACCTTTTGGATTACCAGTTGAGCCAGATGTGTAAAGTATATAAACCAAATCATTTGGAGTAATAGTACTAGCAACAGGTACTATAGCATACTGGTTTAATGAGTTCATGGCATCTTCAATAAAAAGGGTATGTGACCATGACGGCAAGGATGCAGCTAAAGTTTTACTAGTTAATAAAACTTTAGCATTAGAATCATTGAGCATAAATTCTAAACGCTCTTTAGGATATTCGGGATCTAATGGGAGATAGGCTGCACCGCATTGTATAATAGCTAATAAAGTATAAAGCAGTTCCGGACTACGTGGAAAAGATACAGCAACAAAATCACCAGATTCAATCCCTTGCGCTTTTAAATAATGGGCTAATTGGTTTACTTTTTTATGTAACTCAACATAAGTAGTTTTCGAACCATGAAATTCCAAAGCGATATTATTGGGTGTAATTTCAGCTTGAAGTTTCAGCAACTCAGTCAAGGTTACATTTGGATATGAAATTTCAGTATTATTTAGAGTCTGATAATCTAATAAATAATCACCTCCTGTTATATTTTTTAATGGCATATTTACGTTAGATATCAGTTTATTAATAATCTCTTCGAATGTACCCATCATTTGATTTATAGTTTCTGGCTTGAAAAGCGTAGTATTATAAGTCCATTGAAAGGAAGGTCCATTTTTGGTTCTAAAAGCATGAAGTTGAATTTCAAAGGTGGCAAATTCTCTAGGGTTAATTTTAAATTCATGAGAAAGACCTGTAAATGAAAATTCACTTTCTATATCCCGATTTAAATCAACAGTAAGTATAACCGGGACCAAAGGAATCCTTGAAGGATCTCTAGCAATAGGAAAGCTTTTGAGTAGATGGCCAAAACTAACTTGTTGATGTTCGTATGCATCAAATAACTGAGAATTTCTTTCTTTTAAATAATCTAAAAAGCTACTATCAGGATTAATTTTGCTGCGTAGGGGAAGTAGATTTACACAATCTCCAACCAATTGTCTCATATCATATAATATATTTCCCGAAGAAGGAAATCCTACGACTAAATCATTTTGACCAGTGACTTTGCATAAAAAGACCTCAAATGCAGCAAGCAAAGTGGTAACTAAACTACAACCAGCTGTCATTCCAACATTTTTTAGTGAGTTTATAATAGTATCATCTAGAGGGAAATCGAGGCGATGGCTGTTATAGGTACGTAATGAAGGTCTTACGTAATCTATTGGTAATTCAATTGTGGGGACCGATTCTTTATAAATAGAAAGCCAAAAATCCTCTAAAGGTTTATACTCACTACTTTCCATAAAGGAGTTTATTTTTTCGGCAAATTCACTAAAACGTTCTGGTTTTGGCAGGTTTGGTTTTATATTTTCAATATATGCGGAATAAAGTGTACTGAGTTCTTCTAATATAACATCAAAACTTAAACCATCTCCAATAATATGATGATGTGTTAAGGTTAACAGATGTTCATATTCATTAATTTCAATTAAATTAACTTTAAATAAAGGTCCATTAACAAGATCAAAAAGAGATTTAACTTCATCTTTAACTAAAGTATCAATAGACTGTTGCTTTTCAATTGATGGTATATTAGAAATGTTATTATAGGAAATTTCGATAGTAGGATCATTATAAATACACATATAACGTCCGTCTGGACTAAACGTAGCTCTCAAACATTCATGACGTTGCACCAATGTTTTTACTGCTTGGTCAAGTGAATTGATTATTAATTCCCCTTTAAGTTTAATAGAAACGGATAGGTTGTAAGCTTTGTTCGCGTCACTACCTCCAAAGATACAATCGGTCCATATTTCCAATTGTGAATTTGTCGAATAAATTACTCGTTCAATTTCATGTGAAAACGGATTAAATTGGGTTTCAGTTTGTGTTAAGTATTGATTCTTCATTATCCTATTTTTTTAAATGAAATTGTACCGTTTTTATATTGACAAATTAAAATATCAACTACTTGTTATGTTTCCATTATTCTAATAATTGAATCATAATGAATTTTCCTTTTTCATCTTGGTCTTCAATGAACCATGCTGGATTTCCGTTTTCATCTCGTCCCAATTTACTGCCTTCTACTGGAGGTTCATTAGCCATTATAGTATACTTTTTTTCGGGAGTATTACTCTTAATCAGTTGATGACCATTAATCTTTGAAATATCAATAGGATTTTCTGTTTTTAAAAATCCATTGGTTTCAATTCGATTTCCATTATGAATTTTAATGGAATCTAAAGGATTTTTTTTTAGATTAGTATCTAAAGTTGCTCCGTTTAATGAAGCGTTTTGATGATTTTGTAATTGATCTATTTTTTGGTTTAAAAGCTGAATTTGTTGAATAATTTGTTCTAACGAAATTTGATTCTGATTTGAAGATAATTGAATGTTATTTGGTAAAGTAATAGATTCAACAGGTTGGTTTGTAACTGTTTCATTCTTTTCTGGGGAATCAGCTACAAGCTCTTCGGGAAGATTAAGGTCTATATAATCAGCTAAAAGTAATGGTGTTGGAAACACTTCATTCAGTTGTCTAAAAGTAATTGGTAAATCAAATTCTTTTTTCAATCTTCCAGATAATTGAGTAAGAGACAAGGAATCTAAACCAAGTTCTAAGAAAGTATTAGAAGTTGCATCTGATTCATAAATGATACCCGATGCATTTTTTATGATTTCGGAAATCTTAAAAAGTATAGAATCTTTTCTTGAATCATTAGTTTTAATAGTATTGCTATCCGTT
The DNA here is from genome assembly GCF_052683105.1 of Flavobacterium sp. WC2509. Classification (NCBI taxonomy): domain Bacteria; kingdom Pseudomonadati; phylum Bacteroidota; class Flavobacteriia; order Flavobacteriales; family Flavobacteriaceae; genus Flavobacterium; species Flavobacterium sp. WC2509. Next base: position 3,792,510 of record NZ_JBQZFG010000001.1, read on the forward strand.
TTTAAAGCTACTATAGGAGTATCAGAAACTAAAGGTATATTAACAATAGGCTTTTGGATTGCAGTTGTTCCAATAGTATTTAAAGGTTCAATCCAACAAGGTTTACGATCAAAAACATAACTTGGCAAATCTATTTTTTGTCTTTGTTGTTGATTATAAAAAGATTTCCAATCTGGGTTTATACCTCTCAGCCATAATTCACCCAAAGCATTTAATAAAGTTGAATATTCATTTTCTTGCTCTTCCTTAGGAAAAGTTAAACTAGGAAAAGCAGCAATGATTTTGCCAGCCGCTTGTTGACGGGCTAATGTTGTTAGCGTTTGTCCAGGACCTACTTCTAATAAAATATAATCTTCTAATTCAAATGCCGTATCCATCGCATCTGCAAATCGGACGGTATTTTTTAAATGATTAACCCAATACATTGGGCTTGTAGCTTCTGTGTCGGTAAGCCAGGTTCCTGATACTGTTGAGATAATAGGTAATCGAGGTATGCTTAGTTTTATTTTTTCTAACTCATTTTTGAAAGTATCTAAAATAGGATCCATCATAAACGAGTGAAATGCATGACTTGTAGCAAGTATCTTATTTGGAATATCCTGAGCATCCAGTTCCTGATTAAAATTTGCGATATCTTCTTTTTTACCAGAAACAACACAAAACTGTTTTGAGTTTATGGCAGCTACAGAAAGTGTTTCGGGAAGCAGTTCATATAGTTTTTCTGCGGGTACGCGAACTGTTAACATAGATCCGGTAGGCAGTTGGCTTATCAAACGACCTCTTGTGGCAACGATGTGTAATGCATCTTTTAAAGTCATGATTCCGGCTAAATGTGCCGCAGTAAATTCACCAATACTATGACCACAAAGAAAAGTTGGTTTTATTCCCCAACTCATCCATAACTGCGACAGGGCATATTCTGTAACGAATAAAGCAGGTTGCGTTAAGCGAGTATCTTTTAAAAGTTCTTCGGCATCGGTAGAGTTGATTTTTGGATAGACAATATCACGAATATCTAACTGTAAATCCTCGATTAATAGTTCAGCACATTTATCTATGGCTTCACGATACACTTTTTCGTTATCATAAAGTGTTTTTCCCATTTGTAAATACTGAGCACCTTGTCCAGGAAAAAGAAATCCCGTTTCACTAGGCACTATCTTTAATAGAGATGATTTGGTACTTTTTATTTTTAGAGAAATTAATTTTTCGGCAGCATCATCATTAGAATCAGCGATTAAAAAGCTACGATGGTTAAAGTCATCTCTTGTAACATTTAGTGAATAAGCGATGTCTACTAGATTTGTATTTTTTGATGCGTCAATGAAATGTCCCAATGCATTTTCATACCCCAATAAACTATTTTGATTTTTTGCGGACCACATTAATAATTGCAAAGGTCTTCCAGTTGAAGAAGGTTGAGGTTCTGCAACATATTCTTCAACAATCACATGCACATTTGTACTACCAATACCAAAAGAACTCACACCAGCTCTCCTTGGGCCATCTGCCTCCCAATCAATCAATTTGTTGTTGATATAAAATGGACTATTAGCAAAATCTATATTTGGATTTGGGTTATTAAAACCAACCATAGGAGGTATTTGCTTATGGCGCATTGACAATAATACTTTAATCAAGCCAGCCACACCAGCTGCAGCAGTTGTGTGTCCCATATTGCTTTTTATAGAACCTAATGCACAGTAACCATTTTTTTCCTGCTTGCCATAAGCTATTCTAAGACCTTCTATTTCTATTGGATCTCCAATCGGAGTTGCTGTACCATGTGCTTCGGTATAGCTAATGGTGGAAGGTGCTATTTTCGCATCGTTAAATGCACTAATGATTGCACCAGCTTGCCCTTTGGCACTAGGAGCCATAAAACTGCCTTTGTCGCCACCGTCATTGTTTACTCCAACACCTTTTAGTATGCCATAAATAATGTCACCATCTTTTTCTGCTTCTTCCAGTCTTTTCAGTAAAACTACACCAGCTCCGTCGCTAAAAACGGTACCTTTTCCAGAAGCTTCAAAAGGGCGGGTGCGTCCATCGGGACTTTTAACAAAACCATCATCGTAAAGATGACCACTATAAATTGGTGCCGTTACGCTAGATCCTCCAGCTAAGGCTATATCACACATGCCAGCTCTAATGGCCTTCGCCGCTTCGGCAACTGCTAAAAGCGAAGTTGAGCAGGCAGAATGTACACTAACAGATGGGCCTTTTAAGTTTAAATGATACGAAGTACGGGGAGCAATAAAATCTTTCCCATTTACAGTATAGACTACTAAATCGCCAACTTGACTCTTTAGTTCAGAATTGTTAAAAATATTGTTTTCGTAATAGGTATTGATTTCACTACCTGAATATACTCCAATGCTTCCTTTATAATGTTTAGGCAGATGTCCGGATTGTTCTAGTGCTTCCCATGCAATTTCTAAAAAGACCCTTATTTGCGGATCCATAGTAGCAGCAAGTTGTGGGTTTAATCCAAAGAAACCGGGGTCAAATGTTTTAGCAATAGGCAAAAGTCCTCTTGCGCCTATATAAAGAGGGTCTTTACGAAGACTTTCAGGTAAACTACTATCTAATTCTTCTTTGGTAAAGAAAGAGATTGTTTCTTTTCCATCCCTTAAATTTTCCCATAATTCATCAATTGTATCAGAGCCAGGGAATCTTCCAGCCATACCAATAATTGCAATGTCTGCTGATGCTGTTTGATTATTAGTATTTTTGAATACAAACAAATCTTCATCACTTTTGCCCTCTCCTAAAATAGTAGAAAGTTCGGCAATTGTGGGATGAATATAAATTTTTGAAACAGAGACATCTATCAATAATCGCTGTCTCATTAATGAAGTTACTTTTTGAGCTAGAACTGAACTTCCACCCATATCAAAAAAATCATCATCTATACCAATGCTAGGTATTTGTAGTTCCTCACTCCAGATCTTTGCAATATCTTTCTCTAATTGTGTATTTGGTTTCTTAAAAAGGGGGGCAGAATCAGGTCTGTTGTATTTAGGAACAGGTAAGTTCTTTTTATCAATTTTTCCATTAGGAGTGATAGGAAATTCATCCACCCAAATATATTTAGAGGGTACTAATATTTCGGGTAAAGTTCTTGAAAGGGTATCATGAATTAGTTTTTCATCTTGTAAGGACTCATCAGATTTTAAATAAGCCACAAGTTTTGGTTCATTTCCAAAATTGGTACTTACTATTACTGCGGATTGTTTTACACCAGGAAGACTATTTAAAGTTGCTTCTATTTCGCCTAATTCAATGCGATGTCCTCTAATTTTTACTTGATGATCAATACGTCCTAAACATTGAAAATCTCCATTGGGCAATAATTTTCCTAGATCTCCAGTGCGATAAATAACGGAGTTAAGTTCAGTAGAAAATGGATTTGAAATGAATTTTTCAGCAGTAAGTTCTGGTCGTTTCCAATACCCTTGAGCAACTCCATCTCCGCCAATAACTATTTCGCCAATTGTTCCGGAGGCAACCGCATGACCTTGCTCATCCAATAAATAAATTTGAGTGTTTGCAATAGGTTGCCCAATTGTAATTAATTCATCGTCTGCATGAATCTGTTTTATCGCAGACCAAATCGTAGTTTCTGTAGGGCCGTACATATTCCAAAGGGAATCACATCTTGAAAGTAGCTGACGGGCAAGGTTCAAAGGCATAGCTTCGCCACCACAAAGTGCTTTTAAACTAAGTGGGGTTTCCCAGCCAGCGTCCAGTAACATTTGCCAAGTAGTTGGTGTGGCTTGTAGTATAGTAATTTCTTTTTCTTGCAAAAGAGTAAGCAAAAGTTCACCATCACGAGTAGTTTTATAATCAGCAAAAACTACTGTGGCGCCTTTAATTAAAGGTAGAAATAATTCCAGACCTGCAATATCAAAGGAAATTGTAGTAATTGATAATAATTTGTCATCTATATTTATTCCTGGCTCAATCGCCATGCTATAAAGGAAGTTTACTAAATTTTTATGGGTAACTGTTACTCCTTTTGGCTTTCCAGTAGACCCGGAAGTATAAATTATGTAAGCTACAGCTTCATTAGAAACAGTAACAGAAACGGGTAAGATAGAATATTTGTCAAGTAAAGATAATGCGTCTTCAATTAATATAGTTTTTGAACAATTGGGTAATGAAGTTGATAATGATTTTGTAGTTAGCAAAAAACTGGCCTCAGAATCTTCGAGCATAAATTCTAAACGTGCTGTTGGAAAATTTGGATCTAAAGGTAAATAAGCAGCTCCACATTGTAAAATAGCAAAAAGCGAAGCAATTAATTTAGGAGTTCGCTCCATGGATACAGCAACAATTTGTCCTGGACATAAACCTTGAGCTAAAAAATAATTAGCCATTTGATTTATCATTTTAGCTAATTCGCTATATGTAATCTGTTTTTGATCAAATTCAAGTGCTATTGAATTGGAAAACATTTCGGCTTGTTCCGCGAAAAGCTCATGTAACGTACTTTCGGGATACGCTATTTTAGCCCAACCTATATCGTTGTCTAAGCTATTGTTGTTAGATCTTTTCATTTTAAGTAGATTATAATTAAAGTTGGGCAAATAATAATCAATACTAAATTTTAAATAAAATGGAATCTAAATTTAAAATCGATTAGTGCATAATGAATACATTTTTATTTACAATTGCCTACTTAGTTAATATGTGTGTAAGAATTATAATTGGTTTTAGGTTTAGTTTTGAGTTTTATTCAAACTAGTTTTATGTGTTATTAATCAATTACTTAGTCAAAAAAAGGAAAAAAAAATCATTAATACATGTATTTTCTTTATAAAGCTATTATTATCGATGAATGGCATATTTCAAATTAGATAAGGCAATTTTATTAAAAAATGAAAAGAATATTTTGAAGTTAATTTTTCTATAACTGTTTATTTTTTAAATAATTAGTGTGTTTTTTACAGTTGAATATTTGGTATGGTTTACTCTTTATTTTAGACCTTACTATATAGGTATAATTTACTATGCAGGTTTTGGAAGTATTAAGAGATAATTAAAATACAGTTCAAAAATTTTCAAAAACAATAAATCCGACTGAATAATGTACTGTTGAAGAATAATAACTTCTAAGTGATCAAATAACAAATAATTGCACTATAGAGATGTAATTTTTTATTGTATATAAATTTACTTCACATAAAATTAATTTCCTTGCCTGTTGTGTATTTTGAAAATCAAAAAAATAGCTTTTCGATACTAATTGTATTTTTTCTCAGGAAAATGTCTACTTAAATAGATAAATATTTATTTATAAAAATTCATCTATTTAATAAAGTGTTTAAAATCATTAAAGTACTTGTTGATTAAATGATTTGAATATTTTAATTAAAGGCCCTAATGATTATAAAATAAAAATAATAGATCAATATAATTAATTGTAATAAATCATCTTTATCTAATGATATCATGTAATTAATTGGATATTAGGATGTTTAATTCGTGTTTTTATTATTTATTTAATGGAAATGATGTCTTTTTATGTAATTTATTTAGCAATTTACTACGTGTTTTTGCATTTCAATATAGTCTTAAATTCTTATATACGGTTTTTATTTGCATTTTATCGGACAGAAAGTTGACTTCATCGAGTATGTTGATTTTATTTTGTTTACTTGATAGACTTATCATAAATTAGTACTGGTTTTCAAATAGATACGTAATTTAATACCATTTAACTATGAAGAATTTTATCTTAGATATCCAAAATATCATTATCGTCATAGCTCTGGTTTTTTCTTTCAAAGTTAGCAGTCAAGCAGGTATGTCTGGTCCTAACAGTTTACAGGAAACATTTCATGAAAGCATTAATGTAACTGGAAATAATTTAGCAGGAAGTTCGGGTAAAATTTCGTATTCTATAGGACAAATATTTTTTACCCCAATTGGAGAATCAGTAAGTAAAGCATCCCAAGGAGTTCAGGGTAACTACGTGGATCAAACCATTTGGAATGGTTCTAATTGGGACAATGGAACTCCAACTAGTTCAACAGATGCATTAATAATTGGCGATTACAATGTTTCCGCAAACATTACAGCGAGTAACCTAACAGTCGACAACAATGCCTTGACTATCATACCTTCAGGATTCAATGTGAATTTAGATGAGGAATTACAGGTAAAATCAGGCAGTTTCACTCTAAAAAATAACGCCAATTTAATTCAAACATCCGTAGGTACAAACTCTGGAAACATCAATGTTGAGCGTGAAAGTTCGAGTTTATTAAGACTTGATTATACACTTTGGTCATCGCCAGTAAAAAATGACACTTCTTTTTTGAAGGCATTTTCTCCTTCAACAAGTACAAATCGATTTTATACATACAACACATCTACAAACTTATATAATGTAATATCCAATCCCTTGACTATCCCATTTGCATTAGGTCAAGGCTATTTGATCCAAATGCCAAATGATGCTTCACCAACTATTCGAACAAAATACCTCGGAGTATTCTCAGGTGTTCCTAATAATGGCATCTTTACTATTACACTTGCAAATGATGGCCCAGGAAAACGTTTTAATTTAGTTGGAAATCCCTATCCATCTCCCATCAATATAACACAGTTTATTGCAGATAATAGCACCAATATTACTCCAACTTTATATTTTTGGAGAAAAACAAGCGGTTCAGGAGGCGGATCTTACTGCACATGGGCTGGGGGAATATTTGTTAGCAATAATGAACCGGAAGCTTTTGACCCGAATGGAATCATTCAAGTTGGTCAAGGATTTTTTGTAGAAGCATTAGAGCCAGCAACCACGGTTGTTTTTAATAATGGACAAAGAGTTGCTAATAATGCGAATCAGTTCTTTAAAATAAAAGCTGTTGATAGAAATACAATTTGGCTTAATGCGACGAACACGTCTGGAGCTTTTACTCAAATGGCAGTTGGTTATACCACTAATGCAACTACAGGGGTAGATTTATTTGATGGAAAATATTTTAACGATAGTGCAATTGCTTTAAATTCATTTCTAGATAATACAGATTATGTAATTCAAGGGAGACCTTTGCCATTTGATGGCACTGATGTAGTCCCATTAAGTTTCAAAGCTACAAACCCTGGTGACTATACAATAGCCATTGATCACGTGGATGGTTTGTTTACTGGCCTACAAGAGATTATACTAAAAGATAACGACAACGGTACAGAAACTAATTTAAAATTAGGTAAGTACAACTTTACTGCGGCAGCAGGGACTACAAATTCCAGATTCTCATTGAAATTCCAAAAGACTTTAGGAATCTCACTTCCTGACTTTGATAAGGATGGTGTTTTAGTTTACCAAAACCAAGGGAAAATCAATATAATGTCAAAAGTTTCGGAGATTAAAGATGTAAAGATTTATGATATAAATGGAAGATTATTATTTGAGAACACTAATGTAAATACTAAAGAAACCAGTTTCGACAGTTTAAAATTTGCTGACCAAGTATTGATTGCTAAAATTTGGTTAGATGATGATAAATTGATAAGTAAGAAAATAATTAACCAAAATAGTGTGGATAAACATTAAAAAATGCACTTAGGGAGTTTATAAATATTTGTGTTTTTCTGGACAACTTTATTTAATGATTATGTTAATGGCAGCTATGTTTTTAGTAGTAAATATATAATTGAATTACTATCTAAATTATGTTTAACACAGAATGCTGCTTGAGGGAGATTATCAATAATTAATTTTAGATTAAAATAAAAAAAGAGCAGAAACTTAAATTGATTTAGGCATTTTTTAAATTTCAATTAAAGTTATTGAAAGATTGGCTACAATCAAATTTTAGAAAACATTTGTAATATTAAATGAAGAAAAATGATGAAAATTACACTAACTACCCTATTGTTCTTGACTGTTACACTTACAATTTTTGCACAGTCACCCGAAAAAATGAGTTATCAAGCCATTATTAGATCGCAAGATAATAAATTGGTAAAAAGTTCTCCCATAGGTTTACAAATTATTGTACACCAAGGAACGGCTACAGGAACTAGTCAATACCAGGAAACACATATTGCACCGACAAATGAAAATGGTTTAGTTAGTCTCGAAATTGGGACTGGAACTGTTCAATCTGGCAACTTTAGCACTATAGCTTGGGAAAATGGTCCCTATTTTATTGAGATAAAAGTAGATGTTACTGGAGGTGCAAATTATTCTATTAGTGGAACCACGCAACTTTTGAGTGTGCCATATGCCTTGCACGCCAAATCAGCTGAAAAAATACTTGGATCAACTGGGAATATTGTTTTCCAACCAACAGTAATTCCATTTACTTATAATCGGGATATTGCTAGTTCAGACATAAACAATACAATAGAATGTAAAACATCAGCTACCTTGACATTAACTGAAAATTTTAGTGCCATGAAGATAGGAGATATAATTAATCTGGAAGCACATAACGGAGCTGAATTAACAATACTAGCAACATCAGGCGTATCAATTAACTATAAGAGAAGTGGTGTTGCGAAGTTTACAAGCGTTCTTGAAAATGTAAAAATTGGGTTATTGAGAAAATCAGGTGATAACGACTATATAATATCTGGACAATGAAATATCTAATTTACACCTTACTCTTTTCGACTGTAGTTTTTTCGCAAAACTACTACTATGCTGGACAGGAAAGTAGCGCAACTTCAGATATGAAAACATCGTTTAATCAGTGGGAAGAAACTGTGTATTTCAATTCTTATTTATTGCCATTATCTAGAAAATCAGAATTACAAAGTGCCTTAGATACTTATGGTTCTGTAAGACTTGAGGAAGGTGATTATAGGGAAGGCGGACTACAAAGTATTACTTTAAAAAGTAATATGAAATTATTTGGACACCATACTTATAATGTCGTACCAGAAATTAATATTGCTGCTGGGTCAGATAATGTAATGGTAGCCAGTGTGAAATTATGGTACGGTCTTAATTTTTTAAGCGGTGAGCCAATAACAAACTGTATAGTTTCGCATGTAACTGGAGGAGATATTACCTCAACAAACGCTTCTGTTGAACTTTGTATCTTTTTTGATATTATTGGCACTAATCTACTTGTCGATAATACTTCTAGTGGCTATTTTAGAAATAATTATTTAATTAAGCATTGGATAACTTCAGTTTACCCTGAATTACTGTTAAAGGGCAATAATACAACTCCTAGCTATAATAATATTTGGGTTTGGTTGAATCTTTTAACAGCGCACGGCGATGCTACTGATATTGATAATTTTGGTAACATACATGTAATAGGATTAGATGCTGAGGCATGGAATTATGAAAATTTAGGAACTGGAAAAGCATTGTTATATATGCGAAATATGAAAGATGTTAGATTAACGGGTATGACAGGTAGTGGTTATGCAACTAATTCAACAGCAGTTTTTGATATACAGTCTGAATCTTTAACGTTGTTGGACAAAAAAATCACTACTAGTATCGGGCCTGCAAGTGTTACTACAGCTAAAACACTTACTGTAAATTCTACCGCTAGTTCTTCAGAAGGTTCATACAATGTTACTGGAGGCAACTATGATATCAGGGGGTATTTTAATGATAATCTGCTGGCTTACAATGGAGCAAGTCAAACATCTACAATTACAGATCCTGTTGTTGCTACAAATATAAAAAACTCTTTACTAGGAAGTAAAAGACAGCCGTGGCCACGACCTATTTTTCCCGAAATAGCAGATCCAGCGGGTATAAATTGGAAATCCGAACGAGTTGGAAAGCCAAGTAGTAGAGCATACATTCAAGGTCTTATCGATACTAACGGAATTGCAAATTTACCTGAAGGAATTTACTATATTGATGCTCCATTATTAGTAAATAAAGACGAAGGAATTATCGGTTCAGGAACAGGAAAAACTGTGATTATTGGTTTAACGGATGATTTTAATTTAATTAATGTAAGAGGCTCTGGAATAGGTACTTTTATCATTAACTATTTAACCCTGGAGGGGGGCGATAAAGGGGTTAATATTACATCAGACGGCTATGACGTGTGGTTTCAGCCTAATGCTATTAACTTTAAATTTGTTGTTTTTAGAAATCAAGCTACCTACGGAATAGAGGTTGCACAGTTGTATGGAATGGATAATTGCATGTTTCAGCAAGTACATTTTTTTAACATACCAGTTGGATTTAAACAAACTGCAGATCCCAATTATGGTGGCTTTGAAACAAATCACATGACCTATATTGATAAAACTGTATTTTACAAATGTCAAGCTATAAATTGTGGAACAGGATTTTCACTGAGAACCGCTAGAGGTGATAACTTAAATGCTTGGGTAAATTGTAACTTTGATGGTAATACGAATTCTAGTATAGATTTTGTAAATCATAATGCTCCGCTGGTTGTAAACTGCGATTTTAAACACAGTACTGGAAATAATATTATTAATTCAAATTACACAATAGGAATATACTCTTGTGATTTTTCAAACAATAGCACAAATTCAATAATAAACGGAGATTTAGCAACTATTGAGGGTTGCAATTTCCTTGACGATATTCCATTATTTGGAACAATTAATACCGCATACGTAGTTGATTCGATAGTGACTGGAAGTACAACTGCCATGAGTAATGGTTTGTTTATTAATAGTAGTTTATTAGCAAATCCTTCATTAAGCAAGTTATTAGTAAATATAAATTCTGGTGTTCCAACGGTACTTTTAGACGAAGGCTCAAATCCATATCCGCAACTATTAGTGACTCATAAAAATTGAAAATTTGTCTTTTATTCGAGTGAGTACACTCTAGTTTAATTTTATTTTAAGAAATTAAAAGTTATCAAGTACTAAAATTTTAGCGAAGCAGTTTAGATTAATTTTAATTAATCTAAACTGCTTCGCTATTTGGCTTTATTAAATTTATCAATTTAAATTTTTTAATACATTAAAATTGAAGTAAGATAATATTTATTTTGTCTGTAAGTGCTTTAATATCAATAAAATAATTGTTAATTAAAAATGGTGATTAACTAAATAAACCACCTATTAATTGAGAATTAGAAATAATAGTTATAAATTTTTAAAAATTAGACAAAAAGCATTTAGGGATATAATTAATAAAATAAATCGCCGTTATCTTAATGTTATCTATTTTTTTAAAATATTAGATTTTATATCTCATTTTTACTTTTTAAGTATTATCCTATCTATTTGATTTTTAGGTGTTAAAATAATAAACTGAGTACAATCTATTTTTTATTAATCATAGCTAGATACTTACATATTAATTGTATTTTATGTATTTCATCGTAAATAATGTTAATTATGTAGATTTTATTTTTTATTTAAATAATTTCGCCACCAAAATAATCAAAGCCCTATAAATTGTGAATATTATAAACCTAAAAATTATAAGCCTACTTATAATTATGTTGTTTTTTTCTTACAAAGGTATTAGTCAAAATACTCAAGTAAATACGAAGAATATTATGGAAACCATAAATGCATCTGGTAATGATGCAAGTGGTAGTTCTGGTACTGTTAGCTATTCAATCGGGCAAGTATTCTATACCTATATTGGAGCATCGGTTTACAATGTAGCTCAAGGTATACAACAAGAAGAAAATAAAGTAAATTTAGGTACGACAGAAGATGTTAAACCAAAAATAGATATATCCGTTTATCCAAATCCAACAACAGATTTTGTTAATATCAATATAGAAGGATATGTGTTTGGAGATGAAATGGGGACTTATCAGCTTTACGACTTTCAAGGGAGGCTTTTAAAACAAAATACAATTGGTGAAAATGAAACTCAGGTTAGTTTGAATAATCTAAGTTCATCTATTTATATACTTCAAGTAAACATTAATAACAAATTTCTGAAAACATTTAAAATAATAAAAAAATAAAAAAATAAATAATGAAACTTATACTTACTATATTATTATTTGTGACTGTAACTCTTAATGTTTTTGCACAGTCACCAGAAAAAATGAGTTATCAAGCAATTATTAGATCGCAAGACAATAGCTTGGTTGCTAATTCCAATGTAAGTCTTAAAATTATTGTACACCAAGGTACAGCAGCTGGAACTAATGTTTACGAAGAAACTCATTCTGTTACCACAAATAACAATGGTCTAGTTTCTCTTGAAATTGGAACAGGAAAGAGTGTTACAGGTAGTTTTAGTACTATATCTTGGGAAAAAGGTCCCTATTTTATAGAAACACAAGTTGATGCCAAAGGAGGTACAAATTACAATATTATTGGAATCACACAATTATTAAGTGTGCCTTATGCATTACACGCTAAAACAGCTGAAAGAATAGTTGGTACAAATGGAGCCAATCCTTACAAATCACTCATCATTCCATTTCCATCCTCAAGAAGTATTGCTGGTTCAGATGTAAACAATACCATAGAATGTACAACCTCCGCTACATTAACACTAACATCGGATTTTAGTGCGATGGCAGTAGGTGATATTATTAATTTAGAAGCTCATAACGGTGCCGTCTTAACAGTACAGGCAGCAACGGGAGTAACAATTAACTACAATATCAATGGTAGTGCGCTGTTTGAAAGTACTACAGGCATGGTTAGCTTTGGACTATTGAGAAAATCAGGCGCAAATTCGTACATAATATCTGGACAATGAAACATTTAATTTATTTGTTACTCTTTTCAACGGCAGTTTTTTCACAAAACTACAATTATGCCGTTAAAAAGACCCAAAAAAGTATATCTCCGGTTGCACCAGTGGCTAATAACCAAGCCGAAGAAATAGAATATTTTAATGCTTATTTATTGCCACTTGCACAAAAAGCTAATTTACAAGCTGCTTTAAATACTTACCGAGCTGTTAGACTTGAAGCAGGGAATTATAAGGAAGGTGGTTTACAGAGAATTACTTTAAACAGTAATATGAAATTATATGGGCATTCTTCTTATAATGAAATGCCTGAAATTAATATTGCTGCTGGAGCAACGAATGTTTTAGTAACTAGTGTAAAGTTATGGAATGGTCTTAAATTTTTAAACGGTGCTGCTATAACTAACTGTACAATTTCACACGTATCTGGTGGAGATATTTCAGCAACAAATGCTTCTGTTGAAAATTGTACTTTTATTGATATTATTGGAAGCAATCTAAATATCAATAATATTTCTAGCGGATACTTTAGAAATAATAAAATAATTAAGCATTGGGTAACTTCTGTTTCTCCACAATTATTTTTAAAGGGTAATAATGCTACTCCCAGCACCAATAATACTTGGGCATGGTTAAATCTTTTAACAGCACATGGCGATGCAACTGATATTGATAATTTTGGTAACCTAAATGTTATAGGATTAGATGCTGAGGCATGGAATTACAAGAATTTAGGTACTGGAAAAGCATTGCTGTATATGAGAAATATGGGGGATGTAAAACTAGCAAGTATGGCAGGGTTAGGTTATGCTACAAATGCAACTCCTGTTTTTGATATTCAGGCAAATAATTTAATGTTATTAGATAAAGGAATTTCGACTAATGGAGGGGCAAGTACTACAACAGCTAAAACATTTACGATAGATTCTAACTCTTCCCCATATAGTGTTTCTGGAGGGAATTATGATATTAGAGGTCATTTTAACGACACTAATATATCTTATAATGGAACAAATCAAGCATCTTTAATAGCAGGAACAACAGCCGCTACAAATATTACATCATCTATCTTAGGAGCCAATAAACAAGTTTGGGCAAGACCAGTTTTTGAACAGATAGGTAATCCAACAGGAGTAAATTGGCAGGATAATCGAGTTGGAAAAGCAAGCAGTAGAGCTTATATTCAAAATTTAATTGATACAAATGGAATAGCTAATTTGCCAGAAGGTATTTTTTATATAGATTCACCTTTATTGATTAACCAAAATGAAGGAATAGTGGGCTCTGGAACAGGAAAAACAGCTATTGTAGGGTTGACAGATAATTTTAATTTAATAAATGTTAGGGGAGCTGGTGTAAGTTCTTTTACGCTTAATTATTTAACATTACAAGGCGGTAGTAAAGGTGTTCATATAACCTCTGATGGTTTAGATAATTGGTTTCAACCTAACGGAATTAATTTTAAATATGTTGTATTTAGAAATCAAGCTACTTATGGAATAGAAGTCGCTCAAATGTATGGAATGGACAATAATATGTTTGATCAAGTACATTTTTTTAATATACCTACAGCTTTTAAACAAACCCCTGATCCATCGTATGGAGGTTTTGAAACAAATCATATGACGTACATTGATAAGACCGTATTTTACAACTGTCAAGTGATAAATTGTGGAACAGGATTTTCTTTGCGAACTGCCAGAGCAGACAACCTAAATGCTTGGATAAATTGTAATTTTGAAGGTAACAAAATAGCTATTGATTTGAGCGCTCAAAATGCCCCAATAATGATAAATTGTAACTTTAAAAACAATACAGGAACGCATATTATTGAAGCTACTCCAACTATAGGATTATATTCGTGTAATTTCTCGAATAACACAGCTACTAATATAATAAAAGGTACCACTGTAAATATTGAGGGTTGTAATTTTCTTGATAATATTCCATTATTTGAAACTAATACAACTGCATATATAGTCAATTCAACCGTAATTGGTAGTGTGAAAAACATGCCTAAAGCAGTGCTGGTAAATAGCAATATTCAGTCAGATAGTAATTTAAATTATTCATTAGTAAATAGAGTTAATAGTTCTAATTCTATAATACTTAATGATGCCCCAAAACCATATCCACAATTTTTAGTGACACAATAGAAGTTCCAAAACAAAATTTCAGGATATGGAATAATAATTAAAAGAAAGATTAAAAAAACACCATAAAAAACGAGGTTCAGATTAAGTTATTAATCTGAACCTCGTTTTTTTGTTTATAATCTCCAATGTTTGATCTTCTATTCCAAAATCTTCAAATACCCTAGTTTTCGGTTATATTTTCATTTTATAGATTTTCTAATCACATTCATTCGATATAAAGTGTGTTTTTTACACTATAATGTACCCTATTGACCTTATAAAATTAATGTTCAAATGTTTATGGCAAATATGTTGTGGGAATATCATTTGTTTTAGTAGGTTTTTTCGGTTATTAAAATAGATAAAGGATAGCTGTAAAATATAGAAATTGTATTTTATCGGATTTTAAAATCGTTTGGACAGATTAATTATTAATTTGTGAAAATCTTGCATATTTTTAACAAGGATTTCAAAATGAATGAGAGAAAAAAGGAACCATTTGTGGTATTTAATCTTGTTGATAGTGAGATGGTTACTATGAAAAAATGTTTTTGTTAATGAAGCAAAACAAAATAAATTATTGCTTTATGATATTAGAATTTCGTCATGTAATTTGAATATTATGAGACAGTAATTTCAAATATGGATTGTTTATATTGTTTGTTTTTATGAAATATAGTGTATACGAAAATATTAGAAAAATTAGAGAATTAAAAAATTTAACTAGAGAATTTGTAGCAGCTGAATTAAAAATGAGTACCAGTGGATATGGTAAAATTGAAAGAGGAGATGTTGATTTAACTGTTTCTAAATTAATTGAGATTTCAAAAGTTTTAGATGTTTCAACTGAGTTTATATTCAAATTCGATGTTTCAATTTTTTTTAGTCAAACCAAATAGAATAAGCAGGTATACTATTAATTTAATGTTTTTTATAAATAAAATAGTTTAAGTTTTACTGACGAAATTGATAAAAGAAAAACAATTTTAATATTTGAAGTTTGTTTAATCTTTTCTTAATGAAGTTTAAAAGGATTAAAATTAGTAATAAAAAAAAAGAGATCATGGAAAATTACTACTTGAAAATTAAGGAGTACCGATTACAAAATAATCACTCACCTGAATATATAGCCATTCAAATGGAAATTAGTGTAAAAAACTACGAAAATATAGAAAAAGGAATTGTTGATCTTAAATTGTCAAAACTGGATAGATTAGTTAAGATTTTAGGAATCAAAAAAAGTGAAGTTTTCAAATTAGATTATTAATGTGTTTAGACACAATAATTTGATTTCCTTTGTAAAAAGGAAGAACTCAAAGCTAAGGTTTGTAGTTTCTTAAACAACAAACACACTGCTTTTTCTTTATTTATGTTTTACTTTTAAAACATATCCTAAAGATTCTAAAATTAAAACATAATGTGTTTTTGTGATGTCTTTGACCACTGCATTATGATCACAAAAGGGACCAGAATTTAAGTGTATTTTATCACCAATTTGGTACTGCATAACTGATATTTCTTTGGCAGTATCTCCAGATTTAAGCCACTCTTTAATAGTGTCAATCTCTTTGTCTTTTACTATAGCATGTCTTCCTAGCCAAAATAAATACCTTACGACTCCTGGAGAGTGAAATACCATATTTCTATCTTTTTCCGCTAATTGTACAAATATATAATGATCGAATAATGGAACTTCGACCTTTATTTTTCTATCTGATCTTTGTTGAACTTTTTTAATCAGTGGGCAATAACAATTTACTCCAAATTGAGTTAGTTGTTCTGTGGCTCTTTTTTCCCATTTTGGTTTTGTGTAAACTACGTACCATTTCATAATTCTAATTTTTTAGTTCATAATTACTGATATACATTTCCTAGTTAACTATTGCGAATAATTCTTTATTTCTAATAGATAGCGATAGACAAAATTTAATAAATGAATTTTTAAGATCGTACTGAATTACTTTATATAGTACTTTTTTAAAAAAGTTTGAATACTAAGTATTCACTAGGGTTTATAATAGTAAAATTAAATTCAGATTACAGTTTTTACGTCTTGTTTTTATGTTTTTATTTCCTGATTAAGGAATTTTAGCAACTAAATTTTTGTTTTAGATTCTTAGAACTATTCTAATTTTATCATTGTTATCAGAGTTAAGTTTTTGATAATATCGATTTGAATTTCTTGTCTTTTTTATTGCAGAGATTTAAATCACTTGTAACAATTAAGAAGTATAATTTTTAGTTTTTACAACATTTTTTTTCTTTTTTGGATAGTTAAAATGTAACTATTCACGGGGAACCCTTATGCAATTCTCAAAAAATTTCATTGAAAACTTAGAAAAATGGTTCACACTATTTTTTTACAAATCAATTCATAACAACCAAACCTTTTTTTTAATTTAAAAATTAAACAGATGAAAACTGGAATAACCTTTAGTGCTTTTGATTTGTTACATGCAGGGCACGTTAAAATGCTTGAAGAAGCTAAATTACATTGTGATTATTTAATTGTTGGTTTACAAACAGATCCAACTTTGGACCGCCCAACAAAAAACAAACCGACTCAAACTGTTGTCGAACGCTATATACAATTAAAGGCGTGTAAATTTGTTGATGAGGTAGTTCCTTATGCTACTGAGCAAGATTTAGAAGATATTTTGCAATCCTTTACCCTTCATTTGCGCATCGTAGGCGATGAATATAAGGATAGAGATTTTACAGGCAGATCTTATTGTGAGAAAAAGGGAATCGAGTTGTATTTTAATACAAGAGACCATCGTTTTTCTAGTACTGGCCTTCGTCAGGAAGTGTACCAAAAAGAACTTTTAAGAGTCATCTAATGGCAATTAGTACCATTACACATGTAGTTTTAACGGGCGGAATTGGCAGCAGATTGTGGCCTCTGTCCCGTAAAAGCCTACCCAAACAATATCTTGAACTTTTTGATGGACAATCACTTTTTGAAAAGACAGTGGCTCGTAATGAAAATTTTTCTAGCAAAATGATAGTAGTTGGTAATATTGACAATTACAAAATGAGTAATACCATTATGTCCAAATTCAATAAACCTTTTACTCATATTGTAGAAGCTGTCCCGCGTAATACTGCTGCAGCAATTGCGTTTGCCGCATTTGCATCAGAACCGGAAGATATTTTATTGATTACGCCATCAGATCATGTTATTGAAGGGAGCGATTTGTATGATACTGCTTTGCAACAAGCAATTGCATTAGCTAGTAAAGATTACTTGGTGACTTTTGGAATAAAACCCACTAAACCAGAAACAGGTTATGGCTATATTGAATTTGAATATGAAAATGTAATTGCATTTCATGAAAAACCAAATTTAGAAACGGCAACAACCTACCCTGGAAAACGGAAATTATTTCTGGAACAGCGGACTTTTTTGTTTTAAATCAGGAAAGTTTTTAGAAGAGCTCGAAAAGCAGGAACCCGAAGTTTATTTGGCTTCGAAAGTGGCATGGGAAGCAAATAAAAGTGGCTTTTTAGACTATGAATTATCACTAAATATTCCTTCTATAAGTATTGATTATGCAGTTATGGAACGGAGTAAAGATATTAAAGTTGTCCCCACTCATTTTGATTGGTCAGATTTAGGTTCTTTCGAATCGGTTTATGATTATTTAGTTCTGAGAGACCATCCAATTGATGCAAATAGAAATATTGTCATCGGAACTTCAAAACACACCACTTTTATTGGCGTTAAAAATTGCATCTTGATTTATACCGCCGACGCTTTAATGGTCTTGCAAAAAGAAAATTCTCAGGAGGTAAAACAAGTTTACCAGCAATTAGAATCTATTGCTTCGCCACTACTATAAGAAGATATGATTAAATAAAATAATTCGTGAATTAATAAGTTTGGAGTTCAGATGACAAATGAAAATAAAATAATTACTTCAGAAGAATTTGATTTAGCTATGCAACTTATTGCAGATTATAAATTGCAATTGGACAAACAATTAAAAGAAGTTATAGAGCGCAATCAAAAAATCAATATTCAAGGAGATATAAAAGAAAACACCTTTAGGGTGCTTCAAAAATATTATCAGATGTATTACGCCTTAACGCTCCATTGGGAAGATCTAAAGGCGATGGACAGACATCTCTTGGAAACTATTGATTATGAAAAAATAAAACTCTTAAAAGGATATGAACACATGTCTTTGAATCTTCTCAAGAAGCTAATGATTTCTCATTCTATTATTGATAAAAAGGATTTGTAAAAAGATCTAAATGAATTTTTAAAAATAGAGTTATTTGTCTGATTTTAAAATAAATAATTGTTTTTTAAATTAAATAGTACCCACAATGATTGATAAAAATTCTATAATTTATATTGCTGGACACAACGGAATGGTAGGAAGTGCCATTTGGAGAAATTTGACTGCAAAAGGATACCTTAATCTTATCGGAGCTTCGAGTAAAGAATTGGATTTAAGAAAACAAAAAGCAGTGCGGGACTATATCCGAAAAACAAAACCTGATGTTATTATAGATGCTGCCGCAAAAGTGGGAGGTATTCTTGCTAATAATAATTTTCCATATCAATTTTTGATGGAAAATATGCAAATTCAAAATAACCTTATCAATGAAGCCCATCTTTTGGGAGTAGAGAAGTTTATTTTTTTAGGAAGCTCTTGTATTTATCCCAAATTAGCACCACAGCCATTAAAAGAAGAATATTTGCTTACAGACTCTTTAGAACCTACTAACGAATGGTATGCATTGGCAAAAATCACAGGTGTAAAAGCATGTGAATCCATTCGCAAACAATTTGAAAAAGATTTTGTGAGTTTGATGCCAACAAATTTATACGGAACATACGATAATTTTGATTTGAATAGTTCTCATGTTTTACCAGCCATGATTCGTAAATTTCATGAAGCCAAACAAAATAATAATGCAGTAGTAGTTCTTTGGGGAACTGGTACACCCATGCGAGAATTCCTGTTTGTAGATGATATGGCAGAAGCAGTTGTTTTTGCTTTAGAAAATCAACTTCCTGATTATTTGTATAATGTGGGAACAGGAGAAGATATAACCATCAATAAGTTAGCAGCTATAATTCAAAAAATTGTAGGTCATACTGGAGATATAATATGGGACGACACCAAACCCGATGGAACACCACGAAAATTAATGGATGTCTCTAAAATGCATGACATTGGATGGAAACACCAGGTAAATTTAGAAGATGGAATCCAAAAAACCTATAATTGGTTTTTAGAAAATATTGAAAATTTCAAACAAATTAGTTACTAGTAATTTGGACTACCAACCTAGGAACTTCTAAAGTTCTTGATATAAAAAACTTTAAACCATTTGCGACTTTGCGCCACAATGCCTTTGTGCTTTTATAATTAAATTATGACTCAATTAAAAAAAACAGCCTTCATTACAGGAGTAACAGGACAAGACGGAGCCTATTTAAGTGAATTTTTATTAAAAAAAGGCTATACAGTACACGGATTAAAAAGACGTTCTTCTTTATTTAATACCGATCGAATTGATCATTTGTACCAAGATCCTCATGTAGAAAACAGGAACTTCATTTTACATTATGGGGATATGACTGATAGTACTAATTTGACTCGTTTGATTCAAGAAATTCAACCTGATGAAATTTATAATTTGGCAGCCATGAGTCATGTGGCAGTTTCATTTGAAACTCCAGAATATACAGGAAATGCAGATGGATTAGGAACCTTACGTATTTTGGATGCTGTCCGTTTTTTAGGATTAGAAAAAAAGACACGTATTTATCAAGCTTCTACCTCAGAGTTGTACGGAAAAGTACAAGAAGTGCCCCAATCCGAAACGACTCCTTTTTATCCACGTTCGCCTTATGCAGTAGCTAAGATGTATGCTTTTTGGATTACTGTAAATTACAGAGAAGCTTATGGGATGTATGCTTGTAACGGAATCTTGTTCAATCATGAATCTCCCATTCGTGGAGAAACTTTTGTGACACGTAAAATTACGAGAGCAACATCAAGAATTGCTTTGGGATTGCAAGATAAATTATACTTAGGAAATTTGGATGCAAAACGCGATTGGGGACATGCCAAAGATTATGTACGAATGATGTGGATGATTTTGCAGGCCGAAGAACCTGAAGATTGGGTAATCGCTACAGGAACGACTACTCCAGTTCGTGAATTTGTACGTATGAGTTTTGCCGAAGTAGGAATTGAATTGGAATTTAAAGGTGAAGGTGTAAACGAAAAAGGGTACGTAAAAACCTGTAACAATCCAGAGTTTCAATTAGAAATAGGAAAAGAGGTATTAGCGGTAGATCCAAAATATTTTAGACCTACAGAAGTAGATTTACTAATAGGCGATCCTACAAAGGCTAAAACTAAACTAGGTTGGGAATGTCAATACGATTTAGTTGAATTGGTAAAAGATATGATGCAATCTGATTTGAATCTTATGAAGAAAGAACAATATTTAAAAGATGGCGGTTATACTATCTTGAATTATTTCGAGTAGTTACTAAAAAGGCAACTGTTTTACATGAATTTAACTTGCTTATCAATAAGAAAGTAATTCTCATTTTAAAATTTTACTACTTTCTATAAATTCCTATCTCTAAAAAAATATTGAAATGAAAGTCAAAAATATCTGTTGTTTGGGAGCCGGCTATGTAGGTGGACCAACGATGTCGGTTATTGCTTTAAAATGTCCTGAAATTAAAGTGACTGTTGTCGATTTAAACGAAACTCGTATTGCAGCTTGGAATGACGAGAATTTAGATAATCTACCAGTATACGAACCAAGACTCGCAGAAGTAGTTGGAGAAGCTAGAGGTCGTAATCTTTTTTTCTCTACTGAAGTTGATGCTGCAATTGATGCTGCAGATATGATTTTTATTGCTGTTAATACGCCAACTAAAACTTATGGTGAAGGAAAAGGTATGGCGGCGGATCTTAAATTCGTTGAATTATGTGCCCGACAAATTGCAAGAATAGCTAAAAACGATAAAATTATTGTCGAAAAATCGACATTACCTGTTCGTACCGCCGAAACTTTGCAAACTATTCTTGATAGTACAGGAAATGGAGTGCATTTCGAAGTATTGTCAAATCCAGAATTTTTGGCTGAAGGAACAGCGATAGAAGATTTATTTAATGCCGATAGGGTACTTATTGGAGGTAAACAAACCCCAAAAGGTAAAGAAGCTATCCAGGCTTTGGTTGATGTTTATGCTCATTGGTTGACACCAAAGCAAATTTTAACAACTAATGTTTGGTCTTCTGAATTGTCTAAATTAACAGCGAATGCTTTCTTAGCACAACGCATATCTTCTATAAATGCACTTTCGGCTTTGTGCGAAGTTACAGAAGCTAATGTTGACGAAGTTGCCAATGCTATCGGGACCGATAGTCGAATAGGGCCTAAATTTCTGAAAGCATCGGTAGGATTTGGAGGTTCTTGTTTTCAAAAGGATATTTTAAACTTGGTTTATTTGTGTCGTTATTTTAATTTGCCCGAAGTGGCTAATTATTGGGAGCAAGTTATAATCCTTAATGACTATCAAAAATACCGTTTTGCCAAAAAAATAATTAGTTCATTATTTAATACTGTTAGCGATAAAAAAATTGCCTTTTTAGGTTGGGCGTTCAAAAAAGACACTAATGACACCCGTGAATCAGCAGCAATTTATGTAGCCGAACATCTTATTGAAGATGGAGCTCAAATACACGTTTATGATCCTAAAGTTTCTGAGGCAAAAATTATAGCCGATATGATCTATTTATGGGAATTAAACGGTCTTACAGAGCAAAAAATAGCATCAAAACTCAAACAAATTTTTGTATATCAATCCCCAAAAGAAGCTCTCGATCAAGCGCATGCCATCGCTGTTCTGACTGAATGGGACGAGTTTAAAACCTATGATTGGAATACCATTTATAGTAGTATGTACAAACCTGCTTTTGTATTTGATGGGCGTAATATTTTGGATGAGAATAAATTAACGGCAATTGGTTTTAAGGTTAAGGGTATTGGGAAAGGCTAAGATTATCAATTGTAAAAAAATATTTTAACTATTTTATTTCCATCTCTTGAAAGATATATTTGTGATAAAACTCAAACAGCATCCTAAGTACGATACAATCGTAAGTTGGGGGAGATTAATTTCGATTACTGGAAGTGCGCAAATTATTGTGCAGGCTGTTGGCTTTGCTTCTGGCATTCTAATTATTCGTTTGTTGCCCGTTCATGAATATGCATTTTACACTTTAGCAAATACAATGCTGGGAACGATGACAGTCCTGGCTGATGGTGGGATTACTACTGGAGTTATGGCACAAGGTGGAAAAGTTTGGCAGGATAAAAAAAAATTAGGAATTATTTTAGCTACAGGTTTAAATCTAAGGAAAAATTTTGCAATTGGAAGCTTGTTAGTATCTGTGCCAATTTTATTTTATTTTTTACTAGATAATGGTGCTAGTTGGTTAACGTCGATACTTATAGCCTTAGCTTTAATCCCAGCTTTTTATGCAGCTTTGTCAGATTCTTTATTAGAAATTATACCTAAATTAAATCAAACTATTTTGCCTCTTCAACGGAATCAAGTGGAAGTTGGAATAGGTAGATTATTACTTTCTGGACTTGCAATGTTAGTATTTCCTTGGGCATTTGTAGCTGTTTTGGCTGCTGGAATACCCCGAATTTGGGGAAATTTTGGTTTACGAAAAATTGTATATACTTATGCCTCTAAAGATGAACAGCCCGATATAGAAATTAAAAAGGAAATATTAGATTTAGTTAAACGTATTTTACCTACATCAATTTATTACTGTGTTTCGGGGCAAATTACAATTTGGTTAATATCTATATTTGGCAATACTACCTCTCTGGCTCAGTTAGGAGCGTTGACTAGATTAAGTGTTATACTTAGTGTTTTTGTTTCTATAATTACAACCTTAATTATACCGCGTTTTGCTAAATTGAAATTAGAAAAAAAAATACTATTGCAACGTTTTGTTCAAATTATGTTTGCACTAATAGTAATTTTAAGTTTAATTATTTTGATAGTTTATTTATTTCCTGCACCAATACTTTGGATTCTTGGTAAAGATTATAAAGGTTTAAATTATGAACTTTTGTTAAGTATAATAGGCAGTTGTATTGGTTTATTGTCTGGAATTTCATTTGCTTTATATAGTAGTAGGGGTTGGGCATTGTCACCAGTTGTATTAATTACAATTAATTTGTTTGCAATAATTGTTTTTGCTAGCATATTAGACCTAAGTAATTTAGAAGGTGTTTTGTTTTTAAATATATTTTTAGGTTTAGTTGCATTATTACAAACTACTTTTTTCAGTATTTATAAAATTCTACAAATAAAAAATGACAGCTATGAAACAACCAACTAAAATAGCTTTACTATATAATAAAGTTGTTCATTTAGTTAATAAAATTGCTGTTATTTCTCTTAAAATAAGAGGGTTGAAATCTGGAAAAGGCACGCGAATTGGAAAAATAAAATGTGATTGGCCTAACAAAATTAATTTAGGAAGTAATTGTGAAATTCAAGATAATGTTGATTTTAGATTATGGCAACCTTTTAATGATAGTTCATATATTAAAATGGGCGATAATGTGTTTATTGGCCACGCTTGTGAGTTTGTCTGTAATACAAAAATTATTATTGGTAATAACAGTTTAATTGCTAGTAAATGTACACTTAATGATACAGGACATGAGTATAATAGAAAAACAAACATTAATTCTCAACCAATAACAAGTAAAGAGATTATTATTGAAGATGATGTTTGGATTGGTACTTCATGTATTATTTTGCAAGGTGTTACTATTGGTCAAGGATCTGTCATTGCTGCAGGATCAGTAGTAAACAAATCTATTCCACCTTATGAAGTTTGGGCTGGAGTGCCCGCTCGGTTTATAAAAAAAAGAGAATAATTTTTTTTGAAATACATTTTATGCTGAGTTTTCTATTGTACAAATTATCATTTTCAATTTATTAATATTAAAGATAAAAACTATGTTTCTTTCAGTAATAATACCCACGTACAACAGATATGATTTGTTGAGAAAATGTTTAGATAATTTAATCCCTGATTTTCAAACTATTGATTCTTCAAACTATGAGATCATTGTAAGTGATGATAGTAAAATAAATGAAGAAATAGAAATTTTGAAAAAAGAATATCCTTTTGTGACTTTTATATCAGGTCCTCAAAAAGGTCCTGCTTCTAATAGAAATAATGGAGCAAAATATTCAAAAGGTGATTGGCTAATATTTATTGATGATGATTGTCTTCCAGATCGGGACATACTATTATCGTATTTAAAAGAAATAAATAAAGGTGTTTATCAAGGTATCGAAGGATACATCAATGCCGATAGACATCAAGAGAGATTTGATGAACAATCTCCATTAAATTTAACTGGTGGATGTTTTTGGTCTTGTAATATTGCTGTCGATAAAGAGGTGTTTAATAAAATAAATGGGTTTGATGAGGGTTTTCCATATGCAGCACTCGAAGATACTGATTTTTATGAAAGATTGAAAACAGTCGCAAAAACTACTTTTTTAGAAAGTGCCAAGGTTATTCATCCTTGGAGAAGAGCTGGTAAATGGGGCAGTTATAAAAAATGGATGGGAAGTCATCACTATGCAATTAAAAAAGCAAATACGAAAAAGAATTTCAAATTTCGTACCGAACGAATCAATTTGTTTATAGGTTCAATTTTTAAAGAAGGTAAGGAATTAATAAAATTTAGATTTAAAGGATTTCATTATTACCTAGAAGTTTTATACTATAATTTTTTATTAATTTTTTACTAAGCCTTATTTTATCCAAACTGTATTTAAATAAAAGTAGCTTTTTATTATTATGACACAAATTGTTATTTTTTGAATAAAATAGTCCTTGATAAATTTCAGCAAATATTTTTTTAAAAAATCATTAAAATAATTATCATGAAATATAGTTTTTTTCTTTTTGGAACAGGTAATTCACCAATCTTCGAGAATAAAAAATTTAAGGATAAACTTAAGAATAAAGGTTTTGTTGAAAAGAAGAATCCTTTTTTGGCAAAATTGATTATTTGCAGAGATATTGAGATTGCAAAAAAAGCTGCTTTGTTATTTCCTTTTAAAAAAATTATTGTTCATCAATATGAATTATTTATTGATAATACTAAAACAGAAGTTTATAATTTTTGTAAGTTAAAATCAATTTTGGTGGTTAATGGGTTTAATGGAGGAATATTTTTCAATAATTACCATTTTTTAGCAAGTTATCTTTTTGATGATGAATGTGATTTAGGAATGAAAAAAGACGAACTAATTTTGGCATCAAATATTTTTAATAAAGAAGAATATGAGAATGCTAAACATCTGATTTTTATAGGTCAAAAAAGAGATTTTACTGAAATTAATAAAAGTAATTCTAGTATCGGTATCGATCTAAATGAAAAAAGACAAGAAATTGCACAACGTGCATATGATAGAGGAGTTGGAGTTGTGATAGGAAAAGGTTGGAATGAAATATCAGGGATTAAAAATTCAGGTTTTGATTCAGGAAATATAAATTGGTGGGATTCAAAATTAGAATTATTAAAAGGGCATCGCTTTAATGTGGCGCTAGAAAATACACTTTGGAAATATTATGTTTCTGAGAAAATTTGGCACTCAATTAAGGCTGGTTGTTTACCAATTTATTGGGGTAAAGATTCATCTATTTACGATATTTTTCCAAAAGATTCTTTTATTGATGCATCTGAATTTAAAAACAGTGATGATTTGATTGACTACACTGTCAACCTCACCTATGAATTATGGCGCGAAAGGATGGAAAAATGTATAAATGTATACAATGAATCCATTATGAAAATGAATTATTCTAAGTTCGATGAGTCTATTGATAAATTTTTAGAGCGAATTAATAAATGAAAATCATCTTCTTTTGTGGATCTGCTGAACCTGGTAAAGATGGGGTAGGCGATTATACTCGCCGTTTTTGTGGCGAACTAATAAGAAAAGGCCACGAAGTTCAGATTTTAGCTTTATGTGATTATCAAGTTATTTCTTTTACTGCTGAACATCAAGTTGTAGAAAAAACTACAGTTTTAGTGAATCGAATACCCATATTAACTTCAAATAATCAACGTTTCATTTGGTCACAAGATGTTTTAAATGAATTTCAACCCGATTGGATTAGTTTACAATTTGTACCTTATAGTTTTAATCCTAAGGGATTGCCGTTTTGGTTGCCTTCGTTCTTAAAGAAATTAAAGGGAAATCACAAATGGCATATTATGTTTCATGAATTGTGGTTAGGAATAGATATGGAGTCTTCATTTAGACACAAATGTATTGGTAAATTGCAGCAATCAATAGTTAAAAAAACGGTTTATGATACTAAGCCATATTTTATCAGTACACAAAATAAATTATACCAATTTTTTCTTCAATTACATAATATTGATGCGGACATTTTGCCTATTTGCGGTAATATTCCCGTGACAACTATAAAAAACGAATCCAATGAATTTACCCAGTTTGTTTTGTTTGGCACTATTCATCCTGGAGCTCCTTTTAAAGATTTTGTTGAAGATTTAATAACTCACTCAAATAGGTTTAAAAAACCAATAAAATTTATTTTTATTGGTAAAAACGGCTCAGAACTGACCACTTTTACAACATTACTTGAAAGTTTTAATATTTGTCATGAAGTTTTGGGCTTACAATCTGAAAATACAATATCAGAAGTACTTATAAATAGCGATTTTGGAATATCAACTACACCTTATTTTCAGACAGAAAAAAGTGGAGTTTATGCAGCATATAAAGAGCATCAAATAAATACTATTAGTGTTTCGCGCAAATGGACACCAACTAAAGGGCAGTATACTATTCCACAAATTATAAAGTATAAAAAAAATAATTTGAATATAATTCCAACGGACGTTGAGGCATTTAATTTAGACAGTTTGGCAAATCAATTTATTAATTCAATTTCCAAAATATGAAGATAATAATATCTCATCCTACTTTAAATGCAAACTCAAAAAATTTGGTGATAGGGTTATTAAAAAGCAAACTACTTTTTAAATTATTTACAACAATTGCAATATTTCCAGGTCAATTATTATTTAAATTAGGTAGCAATCCTAAATTAAAAGATTTAAAAAGAAGAAGTTTAGATAAAACTTGGCAACCCTATACGCAATCGAAATCATTTTTTGAGTTTGGCCGTTTATTAGCTTCTAAATTACATTTAGAATATTTTGTAAAACATGAAAAAGGATTTTTTTGTGTAGATAAAGTTTACCAAAACCACGATAAATGGGTAGCCAATAGTCTAACTCAAGCAAAAAAAGAAGGACTATCAGGAGTGTATGCTTATGAAGATGGAGCGTTAGCCACTTTTACAAAAGCAAAACAATTGGGGCTTTATTGTATTTATGACTTACCCATTGGGTATTGGAAAAGTGCTCGTTCGTTAATGCAAAAAGAATTTGATGTCAATCCCGAATGGTCAAGCACACTTACTGGTTTTAATGACTCATCAGACAAATTGAATATTAAAGACCAAGAATTGGCTTTGGCAGATGTTATTTTTGTGGCTAGTAGTTTTACTAAAAAAACATTGGCAGAGTATTCAGGAAATTTGCCCGAAATAAAAGTAATCCCCTATGGTTTTCCAGAGGTAAAGCAAAAAAAAGAGTACCAATCGCTTGCCAATAGAAAACTTAAAGTCTTATTTATAGGTGGCTTATCACAACGAAAAGGGCTTTCGTATTTATTTGATGCAGTTGAAGGAATACAAAACCAAGTGGAGTTAACTATCGTTGGACATAAAGCAGTAGCTAATTGCGATGTATTGAATCTATCCTTGGAAAAACATAAATGGATTCCATCCTTATCTCATGACCAAGTGTTAGCTTGTATGCGCGAACATGATGTTTTCGTTTTCCCTTCACTTTTTGAAGGTTTTGGTTTGGTAATTACTGAAGCAATGTCTCAAGGTGTGCCTGTTATTACAACAGACCGTACAGCGGGGCCAGATATAATCAAGAGTGGAGAGGATGGATGGATTGTAGAAGCAGGCTCTTCAGTGGCAATAAAAGAAGTCTTTACCAAAATACTTGAAACACCAGAAATAATAGAACAATTTGGACTGGCGGCACGACAAAAAGCTCAAACTAGACCATGGTCGGTTTATGGTCAAGAAATGGCTGATGCACTTTCTTCTTTAAAGATTTTATAAACAAATAGGATTAATGAATACAATTACAGAACAAGAAAATTCAAAGTATAATTCAATAAAGATAGCCATTTGGTTGTATTTTTTACTTTGGATTTTTGAAGGGGCTTTACGTAAATGGATTTTGCCTAGCTTGTCTACTCCCTTATTGGTAGTACGTGATCCAATAGCTATTTATATAATTTTAAGGGCTTTCTATTTGGATGTAAAATTTGTAAATCCATATATAGTTGTCAGCTTTATTATAACTATATTATCTTTTATTATCACACTTACTTTTGGACATGGTAATATATTTGTAGGTCTTTACGGGGCTAGGATTATGTTGCTCCATTTTCCATTAATTTTTATTATTGGTTCCGTTTTCACAAAAGAGGATTTATTAAAAATGGGACGTGTGATGTTGGCAGTCAATATTCTAGTAACTTTAATTGTCTATTTACAATTTATTAGTCCTCAAACAGCTTTTATCAATATTGGAATTGGTGGTGAAGGTAGTGCTGGTTTTACAGGGTATAGAGGATATTTTCGTCCTTCAGGGACTTTTTCATTTACTACAGGATTGTCATCTTACTATATTTTGGTTTCTGTATTTGTATTTTATTTTTGGTTGTCAAAAGAGTTTTGTTCTAAGATTTTACTTATTTCAAGTACCATAGCATTGTTGATAGCTTTACCGCTTACTGTAAGTCGAACAGCAGTAGGAGGTGTTATGTTAGTCGGTTTATTTGCTTTTATTGGATCTTCTACTAGTTTTAAATCAATATTTAGGGTATTATTTATGGTAGTAATAATTATAAGCTTATTTATTGTATTACAAAAAACTACTTCTGTTTTTAGTCTCGGAACCGAAGTTTTTATGAGTAGAGTAGACGAAGCCAGTGTGGTAGAAAAAGGTCAAAATAGTTCTTTCATTGGAAGAGCATTAAGTGGATTTACGGATCCTATAATTAATTTATTAAAATCTCCATTATTTATTGGTAATCTTGGGATGGGTACCAATGCAGGGTCACAAATGTTAACTGGAAAGGTAAAATTCTTAATTTCAGAAGGTGAATTAGGACGGGTGGCAGGAGAGCAAGGTCTTATTTTAGGTGGAGGACTTATCGCATTAAGGTTGCTTTTGGCAATAAGTTTGTTTTATAAATCCATTAAGTTGCCTGGAACATACAAGTTGCTACCCTTAGCATTTTGCGGTTCGGCTTTGTTTTTAATAACTCAAGGGCAATGGGCTCAACCTAGTATGCTGGGTTGTAGTGTTATTGCTGCAGGGTTGTTAGATGCAAGTATAAATTTAAAAAAGAAAGCCGAATAAATGAAAATTGTACTTTTTACCCATCCGTCCTTTTTAGCTCATCAAAGCATGCCACGTTTTGCCAAGATGATTGAAAAAGGTATGCTACAGAAAGGACATGAATTGATAATATGGAGTCCTAAAGCTTTTTTCATTAAACTTGCTTTTAATAATTCTTTCTTAGAAAAGTGGATGGGCTATTTAGATCAATATGTAGTTTTTCCAATTATTGTAAAATTACGATTACTCAGTTGTAGTAAAAATACTTTATTTGTTTTTGCTGATAATGCATTAGGTCCTTGGGTACCTTTAGTTAGAAAAAGATATCATGTGATACATTGCCATGATTTTTTGGCACAACAATCTGCTTTTGGTTTATTGCCAGAAAATAAAGTGGGCATAACAGGTAAGTATTATCAAAAATTTATCCGTTGGGGATATTGTAAAGCA
The DNA here is from genome assembly GCF_052683105.1 of Flavobacterium sp. WC2509. Taxonomy (NCBI): domain Bacteria; kingdom Pseudomonadati; phylum Bacteroidota; class Flavobacteriia; order Flavobacteriales; family Flavobacteriaceae; genus Flavobacterium; species Flavobacterium sp. WC2509. The sequence continues at coordinate 3,823,311 of NZ_JBQZFG010000001.1, forward strand.
GAAAATTTTATCAGTATTTCTATTAAAACTCAAACGGATTTACATTTTTTTTTGACTAAACCACCAAAAATTTCAAAGGTTGTTTATAATGGTTTAAATCAAAATTTTGAACCATCAAAAAGTAAAATAGAACCACGTGAATTACTTACAAATAAATACAATATCGATTTATCTAAAGGTTATATTCTTCATGTAGGTGGAAATGCATTTTATAAAAATAAATTAGGGGTAATTGAAATTTATGACCAATGGGCCAAAGATTTTAAAGCAAATGTTCCTTTAATTTTGGTTGGTGAACCACCATCTGAAGAATTGATTTCATTTAAAGAAAAGTCAATAGTTTCAAAATCTATTTATTTTATAACAAATATTGATGATTTGCAATTGCAACTGTTCTATCAAGGTGCTTCCGTTATGGTTTTTCCATCCTTATATGAAGGTTTCGGTTGGCCAATAGTAGAGGCAATGGCTTCGGGTACTTTGGTAATTACAACAAATGAAGACCCGATGAAAGAAGTGGCGGCAGATGCAGGTTTTTATATTCCTAAAAAAATATTTAATTCAGAAGAAATAGTCAATTGGAAAAGCATAGCCGCTAAAGAATTAGAAAAAGTGATGCAGTTAACTCCAGAAGAAAATAGGATAGCAATTCAAAAATCGATTTTGCGATCAAAAGAATTTAGAGCTGAAGGTTTTGTGAATTCGATTGAAAAAGTATATCAACAAATTTTACTAAACGAATGAAAGTCATTCATTATATTGAGAGCATAGACAAAACAGCTGGAGGTACAACCGAATATATGCGTTTATTGGCCAACGCATTAAAATCAAATCTTGATTTAGTTGTAGCTACTGGACTTTCAGCATCTCCTATAAATATTGAGGGTATTAAAATTCATTTTTTTGATAATAAAGTTTTGCGTTGGTTTAGTCTTTTAAATGAATTTCGAAGTTTTTTAGAAAAAGAAAATCCTGCCATTGTACATATTAATGGTATTTGGACTCCCCAAAATTGGGGTTTTCAAAAAGTAGCACAAGAGCTAGGTATTAAAGTTGTTTTGTCACCACATGGTATGCTTGAACCTTGGATTTTGGCTCATAATCCTTGGAAAAAAAAAATAGGCCTTTTTTTATACCAAAATAAAGCTATTAGGAGAGCCGAACATATACATGTTACAGCACTAATGGAAAAAGAAAGTGTCAGGAACTTAGGGTATACAAACGAACTTACTGTTATTCCAAACGGAATTGATTTAAGTGAAATTAAAAAGAAAAAAGAATTATACGGAACTAAAAAAGTGATTTTTTTATCTCGAATTCATCCCAAAAAAGGAATTGAGTTATTGTTAGAAGCTTGGCGTGCAACTAACACCCAAGGATGGTCATTGGAAATAGCAGGAAATGGTGATGCCAATTACATACAAAATTTAACCCAAAGTGCCAATGATATTGCCAATGTACATTTTGTGGGAGCAAAATACGGAGAAGAAAAATGGCGTTTTTTAAGATCAGCTGATATAATGGTATTGCCCACTCATAGTGAGAATTTTGGTATCGTGGTGGCAGAAGCTTTAGCAGTAGGTGTACCTGTAATTACCACAAAAGGAACTCCTTGGGAGGATTTAAATACACATAAATGCGGTTGGTGGATTGATTTGTCTGTATCAGGGTTGAGTAGCACGTTAACGACTGTATTTTCAAAGGACACTCTTGAACTAAAGGAATTGGGAGCAAATGCGATGAAATTGATTGAAGATAAATACAACATAAATAAAATAGGAATAGACATTAAAAAATTATACGAAAAGATTTTAAATAATTAAAATTCGATGGGCGTAGCACTTAAAACATTTAAAACAAATAATTACGATAAAGGAAAAGGGAAACTGACTCAATTTATATGGATTTTTTTTAATGCACTTTTTTTGAAAAATTCATGGTTCATATTTATGAGTTTTAAAGTTCTTTTATTACGATCTTTTGGTGCTAAAATAGGACAAGGTGTTGTAATTAAACCTAATGTAAATATTAAATTTCCTTGGAAGTTGGTTGTTGGTAATGATGTATGGATTGGTGAGGGGGTTTGGATCGATAATTTAGATAAAGTAACAATTGGCAATGATGCGTGTTTATCACAAGGAGCATTGTTATTAACAGGAAATCACGATTATAGATCTACTTCTTTTGATTATAGAAACGAACCCATTTGCATTGGAAATGGGGTTTGGATAGGAGCAAAATCTGTGGTTTGTCCCGGGGTAGTTTGTGAAGACGAATCGATTTTGACTGTTGGATCAGTTGCTACAAAGGATTTAAAATCCTTTGGTATTTATCAAGGTAATCCAGCTACATTTATTAGAGAAAGAAAATATTAAAACAATTAAAATGAAAAAAATACTAATAACTGGAGGAGCTGGATTTGTTGGTTCACATTTGTGCAAAAGATTGTTGAATGAAGGTAATGAAGTGATTTGTCTAGATAATTACTTTACAGGAGCCAAATCCAATATTATTGATCTAATAGATCATCCTTATTTTGAAATGGTACGCCACGATATTACAGAGCCTTATTATGCTGAGGTTGATGAGATTTATAATTTAGCTTGTCCTGCATCGCCTGTACATTATCAGTACAACCCAATTAAAACGATAAAGACTTCTGTTATGGGAGCCATAAATGTTTTAGGTTTAGCAAAAAGGGTCAAGGCAAAGGTGCTGCAAGCCAGCACTAGCGAAGTATATGGTGATCCTCTCGTGCATCCCCAAACCGAAAGTTATTGGGGACATGTGAATCCAATTGGTATTCGATCGTGTTATGATGAGGGAAAACGTTGTGCCGAGACCTTGTTTATGGATTATCACAATCAAAATAAAGTAGCCATTAAAATTATTCGGATTTTTAATACTTATGGTCCTAATATGAATCCAGTTGATGGTAGAGTAGTGTCTAATTTTATTGTACAAGCATTACAGGGAAAAGATATTACCATTTTTGGGGATGGTTTACAAACCCGCTCATTTCAATATGTTGATGATTTAGTAGAAGGAATGATTCAAATGATGGGTTCTGAATCATCATTTTTAGGACCAGTAAATTTAGGTAACCCTAATGAATTTACGATGCTCGAATTGGCACAAGCCGTTATTGAATTGACAGGTTCTAAATCAAAAATTATTCACATGGATTTGCCGCAAGATGATCCTAAACAGAGGCAACCAGATATTTCTTTAGCTAAGGAGAAACTAAACGGCTGGGAACCCAAAATACAATTGCGAGAAGGCTTGATTACTACAATCAGCTATTTTGACAAACTATTGTCAAATCAATAAACGAATTCTTTTAAAAAAATATCTTAATTTTTTTACTGCTTTTTCCTAAAATATAGTATTGAGGGATGAGCTTTTTACATCCTATAATTTCTAAAAATATCTTAATTTTTTTTTACTGCTTTTTCCTAAATCTAGTATTGAGGGATCAGCTTTTTATACTCTATAATTTCTAAAATTATTATTTAATCTTAAAAATCATTTATTATGAAAGTCACTATAATAACCGTGTGTTACAATCGAAAAGCTACTATCGAAAAAGCTATTAAAAGTGTATTGCAACAGAATTATGAGAATATTGAATATATTGTTGTTGATGGCAACTCTACAGATGGGACAAAAGAAATTATTGAGTCTTATCAAGATAGAATAAGTCAATACATCTCAGAACCCGATTCAGGAATGTATGATGCTATAAATAAAGGAATCAAATTAGCAACAGGCGATATTATTGGTTTGATGCATTCTGATGATGAATTTTATGATTCGAAAACGATTAGTAGAATAGTAGCACGTTTTGAGTTTTACACAAATACAGAAGGTGTTTACGGCAATGGTGTTTATGTGTCAAATGATGCGGAAGAGCGCCTGATTAGAAATCGCATTGGGGGTATTTTTAGTCTCAATAAAGTCAAAGATGGCTGGTTGCCTTTACATCCTACCGTTTATTTGAAGAAATCAGTAATCGATAAATATGGATTATATAGCCTTAATTTTAAAATAGCTTCGGATACCGAATTTTTACTACGCTATTTGTATAAATACAAAATTAAAATGACCTACATCAATGTTTATATTGTTAAAATGCGAATGGGAGGCATGAGCACAAACACTAAGCGTGCTTTGGAAGTTTTATATGAAGATTACAAAATATATAAATACCACGGCTTAACCGCAATTCAAGCTGTATTTCTTAAAAAAACGATAGCTTTAAGACAGTATTTGGTTCATTAATAGGTAACTATAAATATTTAGCTCTTCACTTTTCTTTTTTAATACTAAAAGTATTCTTATTATTTTTATAATATTAAGATTATATTTGGAATACTAATATAAAACTATAATAACCATGAAAAAAATCTCCTTTTCTATCATTTTATTGTTTTTATTGATGCTGCAATCTTGTACCACCAAGAAAAATATGCTGTATGTACAGGATTTAGATAAGTATTCAAATTCGACCTTAAATTATACAAGTACTAAAATACAGCCTAACGATATTTTAAAAATTGATATCGGTGATGTAAATCCTTTAGTAGCAGCTCCTTTTAATAATAATGCAGGAACTTCTACTTCAGAAACATCAGTAGAAATAATGAAGTTGGAAGGCTATTTAGTTACTCCTCAAGGCAATATTACTATGCCGATTTTGAATGAAATTAAAGTGGGAGGTTTTACCCCAACCAATGTGGAGGGCATAATAAAAGGTCGTCTAATAAATGAGGGCTATTTAATAAACCCAACTGTACGGGTTCGGGTTCTTAATAATAAATTTACCATTCTGGGAGAAGTGAACTCTCCAGGTGTAAAACCTTTTTCAGAAGAGTCCGTTAGTTTACTAGATGCAATAGGAATGGCAGGAGATCTTACTTATTCGGCGATTCGAAAAGATGTAAAACTTATTAGAGAGTTAGATGGAAAGCGTATAGTGTATCATATTGACTTGACTACGGCCTCTTGGCTGTCTAATCCAAATTATCGAATAAGACAAAATGATATTATTATTATAACGGCAAATACGTTAAAAGTGAATAGTGGAGGTTTAATCAAAGATCCAATACAATTCTTAGGTTTAGTACTTTCCTTTACGGCTTTATTCTTAGCAATTAAGAACAATTAGCAGAGATTTTAAAAATGATTTTTCAAGTATTAAACTTGATTATGGTTAGTTTAATTTTATATGTGAATGCTGATTTTAATTTTATATCAGATTAGTATCGCCTATTTATCAAACATCAGCTTGTTATTAATACGATTTTATCAAATTAAATAAAAATACTATGGATTCTAAAAAAGAACTTTTTAAATATTTTAAATATTGGCCATGGTTTTTGGTTAGTTTAATTCTATGTGTGGGTTCTGCGTATTATTATATTCGTGCAGTATCACCTTCTTATGAAACTACTGCCCTAATTAATATTGATATTAAGAAAGAAAAAGAAGCAGAAATAATAAATACTAGTAATAATAGCAATGCTAAAGATGAAAAAGAAGATGGGCTACAAGAAGAAAAAATGTTTATTACTTCGAATGATTTTTTGTCAAAAATTATTACTGATTTAAAACTCAATATTAATTATTTTGAGAAAGGATATATCGAAAATAAAGTAGTTTATGATGTTCCATTTGAATTAAAAACATACATCTCTAATGATTCGTTACCAGATATAGCTTATAATATTAAAGTAGTAAAAGAAGGATTTATACTAAGCGATCCTTCTACAGAAAAGCATTATTTAGTACGTAGCAATACCATAAGTCGTGTTTTTGCAGGTGTACCTTTTTCAATTGAGCTAACTTCTAACGCTAAAAAGAATCTTTCAAATTATATAGATAAAGAATATGTTGTAACTCTTGAACCTACCGGAATGGTAATAAAAGATTTAAAACTAGCTCTAGATATAGTTTCGTATGAAAGCCCAAATACGAACTTGCTTTTGAGTCATACAGGAACTAATCCTGTGCTTTCTAGAAAAATATTAGACAAACTTATCGACTTATTGGATAAAGATATGATTGCTAATAAACAAAAAAAGTTAACAAAAACAATTGCTTATTTAAATAAGAGAATATCTGTTTTTACAAAAGAAAAAGATTCAATCGAGAATATCAAAGAAAATTATTTACGCAATAATAACATATATGTTTTAGATCAATATATTACTACTAAAACTGATGAAAAAACTACTAAGACTGCTAATTCATTACTTAATGAAAAACAAATAGCACTGACAAAGTTTGCTATAAGTGATATTGGTAGAAGTAGTAATTCGGCGGCCTTAGGAACAGATTATAATTTAGATCTTCCGTCTGTCAATCAAATGCTCCAAAATTATAATTCAAGGCTTATGGAGAGTGAATTACTTTTGCAGAGAGCACAAAAAAACAATCCGGCTTACTTGAGTTTAGTGGGGCAGTTAAAAATTCAAAAACAAGCAATATTAAACTCGTTAGGAGATTATTTGACCTATTTAAACCAGACTAATGTAGTAAATAAGATAGAACAAAATAATGCAGTTTCTGAAGCAAAAAGTATTCCCACAAAAGACAAAGAATTAGGGAATATTAATAATAATTTGAGCTTAAAAGAGGAAACTTATTTGGCTTTATTACAAAAAAGGGAAGAAGCAATTTTGAATGGTGCTATTTTAGAATCAAATTTAAGCATACTAGATTCTCCTGTAACAAATTATTCTGCTATTTTTCCAAAACCTAAGCCTTTTATGCTGGGTGCTATTTTGTTTGGGTTTCTATTACCGTTTGGTATTATTTATCTAAGTTTTCAGTTGGATTCAAAAATTCATAGTCAAGAAGATCTAAATGGAGAACTTGCTGATATTCCGTTTTTAGGAATTATTCCTAAAATAAATGCTAATGAAATATTAGATAACTCAGCAACTTCTCGTTCTATTATTGCAGAAGCAACCCGCACCTTGTTTTCTAATATTTCCTATTTATTACCTCAAAAAAGCGATCAAAAAGGAAATGTAATATTAGTTTGTTCGTCTATTCAGGGAGAAGGGAAATCATTTTGTGCTTTTCACAACGCAATAACGATAAGTAATCTTAATAAAAAAGTTTTGCTCATTGGTGCTGATTTAAGAAATCCTCAGTTGCACGACTATTTTAATGTTGAAAAAAGTATTACAGGGTTGTCTAACTTTTTACATGATAACAATGAAGATTGGAAGAGCTTTTTAGTGAAAAATAATAATTTTTCAGAAAATCTGGACACCTTATTTTCAGGAGAAATTCCTCCTAATCCGGCGCAGTTATTAACCAATTCTAATTTTGAAATTTTACTTGAAGAGGCAAAGAAGCTATATGATTTTATAATTATAGATTCGGCTCCGGTTCAGGTAGTTTCTGATACGCTTAATTTTAGTTATTTGGCTGATGTGACAGTGTTTGTTACAAAAGCCAATTACTCGGATAGAAATACACTAGTTCAGCTTAATAATTTCATAAAGAAAGGACAATTAAAAAATGTTGGTATTGTCATTAATGGAATAAACAAAAAAAGCGTTTATGGATATAGTTACACTTATAGTTATCAAGAAAAGAAAGTGAAAAAACCTTGGTTTAAAAAAGCATAATTTTATCAAGTTCCTTTTTTTTATATTTTATTTATTTCATTTTTAATTGGTTAGTGATAGTTCTAAAAAAAAAATAATAGTAAGTTCTTTTTTACGATAGTGAATTAAGGAAAAAATAAATCTCATTATGATTCACATCGATAATTCTGGTAGATTCATCGATGTGAATTGGTTTTAATGAAATTTAACTATACATTTATTTCCTCCAAAAGGAGATTGTTAATGATGATGTGATATTCATTATATAAATGTAACTAATTGTTTTTTATCTAAAATTATTTTTAAAAATGTCAAAAAAATTAATTCTATTTCCAATGTCTATTGTTGTTATATTGGTTTTTTACTATTCATGGCTGCCAGATTCTAACATGAGTTCTGAAACTTATTTACCAAAATGGCTTTTGGATTGGAGTAATCATTATTACAATTTACGTACAGCAATTCCTTTTACTGCTTTTGGTTATTTATTAGAAGTTTATTCACAAAGGAAAAATATAAACAAAATGGATGTAAATAAAAATTTGATTTTCATGCAAAATTTAGGCGTGGCAGGTGCTATTGCTTCTATTGCAGAATGTGGTCAATTTCTAATTAAAGGAAGAAACCCAGATTTAATGGATATCTATTTTGGAGTTATTGGAAGCTTATGTGGAGCTTTATTATATAATTTATTTTACAAAATGAGATTGAGAGATGCGAAATAGACATAAATTTACTTTTATCATTTGCTGTGCCATAGTAGATATGGCTGCTATGTTACTTGGCACTTTGATATTTTTGCAGATTGCGAATGAGGAACATGTAGGTTGGAATACTTTATTTCTTAATAAAATGATTCCTATTACAATTTTGAGTTGGCTATTTTCGGTAACCTATTTTAAACTGTATCAAGTAGATGTTCTTTTTAGTTTAGAATATTTTTATCGCAATAGTTGGCGTGCTTTCCTGACACAAAGAGTTATATGGCAAGGATATATTTTTATTTTTCAGGATGATGTGTTATACTTCTTCGGAAGTAAGGCTAATTTGTTTCAATTAAGTTTTTTACTGTTCTATTTTTTGTTATCCAGAGTTTTGTTTACACTAGTTATTGGGAGAATTAAAAGATGGGTTTTTAAACGGTATACAGTTGCAATTTGGGGATTTAATAAAACAAGTATTGAATTAGCTTCGCATTTAGAAAGTAATTCTTTTTTTATTGACTTTGTGGGTATTCTCAATGAAAATTCGTCTGTTGAGTATGCAAATAATGAAGATTTTACTTTAGAACTTTCGGAAGCTATTCACAATGCATCTAAAGACAATATCAATGAATTATATATTGTATCGAAGCCTGATTTTATTTCAGATCTGAATTATTTCTTTGAGCTTGGTGATAAGCATTGTATGCGTTTGAAATTTGTTCCTGATTTTTCATCAATTTCAAAAAAACACTTTAGCTCTAGCCATTTAAATAATTTCCATGTTATTAAGCCTCGTTATGAGCCTTTGCAAAATGCTTATAATAGATTGATAAAGAGAGTTTTTGATATTGTTTTCAGTCTTTTTGTTATTGTTTTTATTTTGTCATGGTTATATCCTTTATTAGCATTTCTTATTAAAAAGCAAAGTAAAGGCCCGGTTTTATTCAAACAAATGCGAACGGGCAAAAAAAATGAACCTTTTTGGTGTTATAAATTTCGAAGCATGTATATGAATGTTGGCGACGAAAGCCAGCAAGCTAAAAAAGAAGATTCACGAATCACTCCAATTGGTAAATTTATCCGGCGTACCAGTTTGGATGAAATGCCTCAATTCTTTAATGTTTTGATGGGAAATATGAGTGTTGTTGGACCACGACCTCACATGATTAAACATACTACAGACTACAATGATCATATTAATAATTTTATGGTTCGTCATTTTGTCAAACCAGGTATTACGGGTCTGGCTCAGGTTTCGGGGCTTAGAGGCGAAACTAAAGAAGTATCTGATATGAAACGTCGCGTTACTACAGATATCAAATATGTACAAAGTTGGAGTCTGATTACTGATATTAAAATCTGTTTTTTAACAGTTATTGTTACCCTGAAAGGGGATGAAAATGCTTTTTAACTAAAAAAATAGAAATCATGAATATTATTTATTATTTCATTGGTGTACTCACAGGAGTTTTCGTAAGCTCATTTTTTATTGGTAAAAAATTGTATTTATATTATACTAAATATACCATTCAAAAAAAGCAATTAGATCGAATTCTAAAATTGAATGATCAAATTAAAAACATGTAGTCTGTTAAAAACCCAAATCTTAATGCTATCATATATTCTTATATAATTTCACGCATTTTACCTACAATTGCTGATATTAAATTTATTAAACAATTATTGTAACCCTAAAAGGGATAAAAATGCTTTTAACTAAAAAAAAATAGAAATTATGGACATTACTTATTACTTCATTGGTTTACTTACAGGAGTTTCTGTGAGCACGTTTTTTATTGGAAAAGAATTGTATAAATATTATACGAAATACACCATTCAACAAAAACAATTGGATCGAATTTTAAAATTGAATGATAAAATTAAAAAATTAAAAAATTTAGATTCTATCAAAACACCAAATTTTACTGCTGGCATATAGATTTTATTTGATAAGTTTTCCCATGGATATTCATGTATAAAATGAATCCAAATGGCATATTAAGTCTGGGTAAATTATTTATACGAATAGGTAACTTCGTTTTTATAACTTTTTGTTAAGTAAAATAGAAGCATTTTTTTGAATTCTTAAAATCAAAAAGCTATACTACAAACTATTATTCCATTATTTACTGATTAGTTAAGGTCATGCAAAGTCTGTACCAACAACTGAAGTAAATTTCATTCAACCAACGATTTTAACTTGCGCTTATGTTATGTATATAGGCATAGCTTGCGTATGGAATTAATTGCCATTGCAAGTGCTTGTAATAAAAGAAAGCTTGAAAAACAGTTATTTATTTAGGGTTGAAAATTAAATTAAAAGTGAGGATTTATATTATTTATACTTAAAAATGAACTTGAAATGGAAGGCAACAACAAAACATTAGGCGAATTTATTATTGAAAATCAAAAGGAGTTTAAATACTCATCTGGCGAGTTATCACGTCTTTTTAACTCAATTAAATTAGCTGCTAAAGTAGTTAGCCACAAAGTAAATAAAGCTGGTTTGGTAGATATTGTAGGAGGAGTAGGAGAGAAGAATGTTCAAGGAGAAGACCAACAAAAATTAGATGTGTATGCGAATCAAGTTTTTATTGAAACAATAATAAATCGCCAAATTGTATGTGGTATTACCTCTGAAGAAAATGATGATTTTATTACTGTTCAAGGAGGAGATAATGGCAACAATAATAAATATATACTTTTAATGGATCCACTGGATGGTTCATCTAATATTGATGTGAATGTTTCTGTAGGAACCATTTTTTCGGTCTATAGAAGAATATCTCCAGTAGGAACTCCTGTTATATTAGAAGATTTTTTGCAGCCTGGGATAAACCAAGTTGCTGCAGGATATGTTATTTATGGGACTTCCACAATGCTTGTTTATACTACGGGGCATGGGGTTAATGGATTTACTTTAAATCCAGCGATTGGGTCTTTTTATCTGTCTCATCCAAAAATTAAATTTCCAGTAGATGGAAGTATATATTCAGTAAACGAAGGAAATTATGTTCGTTTTCCACAAGGAGTTAAGGACTATATTAAGTATTGTCAACAAGAAGAAGGAGATAGACCTTATACTTCAAGATATATTGGAAGTCTTGTTTCAGATATGCATAGAAACATGCTCAAAGGCGGGATTTATATGTATCCTACAAGCACTAAGTCCAGAAGCGGAAAATTAAGACTCTTGTACGAATGCAATCCAATGGCATTTATAACGGAACAAGCTGGAGGTAAAGCATCTGATGGAGTTACAAGAATAATGGAGATTGAACCTACGAGCCTACACGAAAGAGTACCTTTTTATAGTGGAAGTATTAATATGGTTGAGAAAGTAGAAGAATTTATATCTAAAGCTCAATTTAGTAAATATTAATTGAGGATTGATTTTATTGGTGATATACAAAAGTTTCAATAAAAGAATTGTAACGAAAAACCCTAGTGTCAACTAGGGTTTTTTGTTTTTTGACTCTCCATTTCAATAATGTGTGCCATGTTTTTTATAAGATTGTCATGTTTTTTTACAAAAGGATTTTCCTCATCCCAAACATAACCAGCAAGTACAGCACATATTTTTCTTTTCACATCAGGATTTTCGGGCTGATGAAAAAATAAAGTTTGCAGGTTTCCTGTGTACCATTCTTTTACATAAGTGGTAAAAACTGCAATTCCACGTTTCATATATCCTGAAAATTCTTCTTCCCAATTTACTGCAATACCTTGTGATTCTTTTAGAAATAATTTGGCAGCAAGCATTCCTGATTCGGTTGCAAATGCCACACCAGATGAAAACACGGGATCCAAAAACTCCGAACTGTTTCCTGTTAATGCAAATCCATCACCATACATTTTTTTGACAGACCTAGAGTAGTTTTCTAGTTTGATAGGTTCAAAAAGAAAATCAATACCTGCGAAACGTTTAATATAATAATCAGAAAGCTGAATTGCATTTTTTAAGGCTTCGGTATTGTCTTTATTTGTAGAAAGTGAATTAATAAAATCAGTTGGTCCTACAACACCCAAGCTAGTGTTACCATTCGAAAACGGAATAACCCATAACCAAACCTGAGTTTCAAGAATGTCAAATGAAATCATTGTTCCTTCTTCACCTTCGGGGCGGTTATGATCGACCACATGTGTAAAAATAGAGGAATGTGGATCTAGTTTTGAAGGTGTGTCCAAATCCAAAAGCCTTGGTAAAACTCTTCCGTAACCGCTAGAATCGATGATGAATTTAGCATGAATCTCTTTTAAAATCCCATTCTTATCTTTAACAATGGTAGTTGAATTTTTTCCTTCAAAAGTTACCGAAATTACTTCCGACTCAAATTCCAAATCAATGCCTTTTCGAATGACTTCCTGAGCCATAGTATTATCAAAATCGGCTCTGGGAACTTGCCAAGTCCAATCCCAACCTTCGGAAAATTTTTTGCTAAAATCGAAAACACAAATTTCTTCACCTCTTATGAATCGGGCACCTAGCTTTTTTTCAAAGTTCATAGCATCTAAACTTTCGAATAATTCAGCTTCGGAAAAATGATCCATTACTCTGGGAATAAGACTTTCGCCAACTACAATTCTAGGGAATTTTGTTTTTTCGACAACTTTAATTTTAATCCCTTTTTTATGAAGATAAGAAGCAGAAACACATCCCGAAGGACCTGCTCCAATAATTAAAACATCTACGAATTCTTGTACCATTTTTGATAGGAATTATATTTTTAAAAAGAGGAAGATATTTATATAACGAGTATTAAGCCGTTATAAAAAGATTACACAAATTTAAAGATTTATCAATTTATAAAACTCTTTTTTTGCATTTAATAAGCGTATGACTCATTCCAATCATATCGTGCATTTCATCTACAACAAAACCTACTTCCCCAATTATTTTTAAAATATCATTAGAATGGAACATTTGGCTGTTCCCATTGGCAACCGCTGTAAAATATAAAGAAGTTGCATGCAAACTATAAGTTGAAGATTGAAATTGTTGTAAGTCCCAAAAGGTTTCCAGAATATAAAAACTGGCATCATGAGACAGGGCTTCATAAGCTCTTTTAAAAAGTCCTTTTATTTCTTCCAATGAAAAACAGTCAATAAATTGGCTCATCCAGATAACATCATGTCCTTTTGGAAAAGGAATACTATTGTCTAATAAATTAGTATCAACAGCCGAAATTCTATCTTGTAAACCAGCATCAGCAATGTTTTTTCGAGCTACATTGGCTTGACCAGGCAAATCCAAAATAGTTATTTTAACCGTTGGGTCATATTTAGTACATAATAAAGCAAATTTCCCTGTATTTCCTCCAACATCCAAAAGAGATTTAGGATGAGAGTTAAATACTATTGGCAGAATATCTGGAAAAGTAGAATCTGAATAAAAATGATCAAAATCAAACCAGCTTTTTTTAATTTTTTCAGGCAGTTCAGATAGGCCAATATAAATGGTATCCCAGTTTCCTAATTCTTTTAATCCTTCAGGTTTACCATTTACGATGGATTCTTCCAGATGATTTATCGCTAAATAATTAACATCCTGAGTAAAATCCATATTGACATTCGTTGGTCTATCCCTTAGTATAAAATATCCAGTTTTTGTTAGTATAAATTCATTGTTTTTTAAGTAAACCATTTCTAAGCTTAAACCTGCTTCTAGCAAAACTTTTACACCATAAACAGGTAAGTTTAATGCCGAGGCTATGGTTTCTATACTGCCTTTGTTGTGATCAAATAAATAGTTTAAGATTCCTAGATTCCTAAGCGATTTTGCCGCTTGAAACATAATTGGACCAAAGGCAATTTTTTGAGCATCTAAATTTGCTTGTATAACACTTTTCTTATCTGAACCAAAATCTTTCATTTTTATTTTGATATTTTAAGTTGTTTTGTATGTGTTTGTTTTTCTTGTAGTTATGATTTGATTTTAACGATAGGGCAAAAAAAAATATTGATTTACTAATTTTAGCGATATTGTGCTACATTTGTTTATTCAAATTAACCACATTAAATTCTAAATAAAAATTAAATTGTAATATATTTAGTTTTAAAAAATAACTTGTTGAATGAATACTATAAAAGAATATTTAAGTCTAAAAGAGTTTGAATCTGTAATCTTCGATAATGCTAAAATAGATATCAGTCAGGTTGTTTTGGACAGAGTTAATGAAAGTTTTGATTTTTTAAAAGAATTTTCGGTTAATAAAATTATTTACGGTGTTAATACTGGTTTTGGTCCAATGGCGCAATATCGTATTAAGGACGAAGACCGCATTCAATTACAATATAATTTAATTAGAAGTCATGCATCAGGTACAGGAAAACCATTAAATGCAACTTGTGTTAAGGCGGCAATATTAGCCAGATTAAATACACTTTCATTGGGATATTCAGGAGTTCATCCTTCGGTAATTTATTTGATGAAAGAGTTAATCAACAGAGATATTACTCCTTTGATTTTTGAGCATGGCGGAGTAGGAGCTAGTGGCGATTTAGTACAATTAGCTCATTTGGCTTTGGTACTTATAGGTGAAGGAGAAGTTTTTTATAAAGGAGAAAGAAGACCTACGCAAGAAGTTTTTGCAATAGAGAAATTAGAACCTATTCAAGTCGAAATTAGAGAAGGTTTGGCGTTAATGAACGGAACTTCAGTAATGACAGGAATAGGAGTTGTAAATATACATCATGCTAATAAATTACTAGATTGGTCTGTTAAATTTTCGGGTGCTATTAATGAAATTGTTCAAGCTTATGATGATCATTTTTCGGAAGAATTAAACAATACTAAGCGTCATAAAGGACAACGAGAAATAGCTTCTAGAATGCGTTCAAATCTTGCTGATAGCGCTTTAATTAGAAAAAGAGAAGATCATTTATATTCTGGCGAAAACACTGAAGATGTTTTTAAAGAAAAAGTTCAGGAATATTATTCTTTACGTTGTGTTCCTCAAATTTTGGGACCAGTATTGGAAACTATTACGAATGTAGCTTCTATACTTGAAGAAGAATTTAATTCGGCAAATGACAATCCAATTATTGATGTAAAAAACCAACATGTGTATCATGGCGGTAATTTTCACGGAGATTATATTTCTTTGGAAATGGATAAACTGAAAATTGTTATTACTAAATTGACAATGCTTGCCGAAAGACAGTTGAATTATTTACTGAATTCAAAAATCAATGAAATTTTGCCTCCATTTGTAAATTTAGGAACGCTAGGTTTTAATTTCGGAATGCAGGGAGTCCAGTTTACAGCAACTTCAACTACTGCCGAAAGTCAGATGTTATCAAATCCTATGTACGTTCACAGTATTCCAAATAATAATGACAATCAGGATATTGTAAGTATGGGGACAAATGCTGCCGTAATTACTGCTAAAGTTATAGAGAATGCTTTTGAAGTATTGGCTATTGAATTAATTACCATTGTTCAAGCAATCGATTATTTAGAACAAAAAGATCAAATTTCATCTATCACTAGAAAAATATACGATGATATTCGTGTAATTATTCCAAGATTCGAAAAAGATCAGGTAATGTATCCTTTTGTACAAAAGGTAAAAGAGTATTTGATTAATAATTAATTTAGAATGGAGACTGTTTTCAATAAGCAATCTAAAATCTAAAATCTAAAATTAACTTATGAAATGTGCATTGATAACGGGCGGTTCGAGAGGAATTGGTAGCGCTATTTGTGAAAAATTAGCTTTAGATACTGATTATCATATTTTGATTAATTATCATTCCAATAAAAAAGCCGCTGAAGCAACTTTAGAAAAAGTAATTGAAAATGGCGCTACAGGCGAAATTTTACAATTTGATGTTGCTAATTTTGATGAGGTTAAATCAGTACTAACGCAATGGCAAGAGAATAATCCAAAAGCTATTGTAGAGGTTCTTGTTAATAATGCAGGAATTACCAAGGATGGTTTATTTATGTGGATGAGCCAAGAAGATTGGTCGAGTGTTGTGGATACCAGTTTGAATGGTTTTTTTAATGTGACTAATTTTTTCATGCAAAAAATGTTGCGCAATAAATATGGCCGAATTGTAAATATGGTGTCTTTGTCGGGGGTTAAAGGGACTGCAGGGCAAACCAATTATTCGGCAGCCAAAGGTGCAGTAATAGGAGCGACTAAAGCTTTGGCCCAAGAAGTAGCCAAAAGAAATATTACTGTCAATGCAGTAGCTCCTGGTTTTATAAAAACGGATATGACCAGTGGACTTGATGAAACTGAATTAATAAAATTAGTACCGGTAAATCGTTTTGGAGAAGCCGAAGAAGTAGCCGATTTAGTTAGTTTTTTAGTGTCTAAAAAGTCAAGTTATATTACTGGTGAAGTGATAAATATTAATGGTGGAATTTATTCATAAATATAAAAATTGAGAATGAATAATAGAGTAGTCATAACAGGAATGGGAATTTATTCTTGTATAGGAACATCACTAGATGAAGTAAAAGATTCTTTATTTGAAGGAAAATCAGGGATTGTATTTGATCAGGAACGCAAAGATTTTGGATTTAGATCGGCCCTAACAGGAACAGTTCCTAAACCAGATTTGAAAAATTTGCTTTCAAGACGACAACGAATCAGTCTTGGAGAGGAAACCGAATTTGCATATATGGCAACAATTGAGGCTTTGAAGAATGCCAATATTGATGATGCTTTTTTTGAAGAAAATGAAGTAGGAATTATGTATGGTAATGATAGTGTATCCAAGGCTATCATTGATGCAACAGATATTATTCGGGAGAAAAAAGATACTGCTTTAATCGGTTCAGGGGCAATTTTTAAGTCAATGAATTCGACTGTTACAATGAATATTTCTACCATATTTAAGTTAAGAGGAATAAATATGACCATTAGCGCTGCTTGTGCCAGTGGTTCTCATTCTATCGGAATGGCTTATTTTTTAATCAAAAGTGGTATGCAGGATATAATTATTTGCGGAGGAGCACAAGAAATTAATAAATATGCTATGTGCAGTTTTGATGGTTTGGGTGTTTTTTCTGCTAGAGAAGATGAGCCTACCAAAGCGTCAAGACCTTTTGATAGCAATCGAGATGGATTAATTCCAAGTGGCGGAGCGGCAACTTTGATATTAGAATCATACGATTCAGCAATTAAAAGAGGAGCCACTATTTTGGCTGAAGTTACAGGTTATGGATTTTCATCGAATGGAGGGCATATTTCTACTCCAAATGTTCAAGGTCCATCTATAGCGATGCAAAGAGCTTTGGATGATGCCGGAATAAAACCCAATGAAGTAGATTATATTAATGCACACGCAACATCGACTCCGGTAGGAGATGGAAATGAAGCCAAAGCAATTTT
The DNA here is from genome assembly GCF_052683105.1 of Flavobacterium sp. WC2509. Taxonomy (NCBI): domain Bacteria; kingdom Pseudomonadati; phylum Bacteroidota; class Flavobacteriia; order Flavobacteriales; family Flavobacteriaceae; genus Flavobacterium; species Flavobacterium sp. WC2509. Next base: position 3,840,984 of record NZ_JBQZFG010000001.1, read on the forward strand.
TGAAGTCTTTGGAGAAAGCAATCCTTATGTGAGTTCTACAAAATCAATGACAGGGCACGAATGCTGGATGGCGGGTGCTAGTGAGGTTATTTATTCGGTTTTGATGATGCAAAATGATTTCATTGCACCAAATATTAATTTGGAAACTCCAGATGAAGATGCCGCAAAATTAAATCTAGTTAAAACTACTTTAAATAAAAAAATTGACATATTTTTGTCGAATTCCTTCGGTTTTGGAGGGACGAATTCTGCATTAGTAGTTAAAAAGTATAAAAAAAGTAATGAATAAAGAAGCAATCATAGAGAAAATAAATGGGTTTTTAATTGATGAATTTGAAGTGGATGGTGATGATATTCAGTCAGATGCAAATTTAAAAGACACTTTAGGATTAGATAGCCTAGACTATGTAGATATTGTTGTTTCTATTGAATCACACTTTGGAGTAAAATTGGTTGAAGCTGATTTTGTAGGAATAGATACCTTCCAAAGTTTTTATAATCTGATAGAAGACAAGCTAAAATCTAAGGCCTAATTTAATGAGTAAATGGGACGGTAAATCCAAAGGCACTGTTCTAGGGTATAAAATCTTTGTTTTTTTTATAAAAAATGTTGGCATAAAGACAGCATATCTTGTACTTTACTTAGTTGCATCTTATTATTTTATTTTCCTAAAAAAAAGTAATGCCTCAATCTTTTATTATTTTAGAAAAAGATTGGGGTATTCGTATTTGAAATCTAAAATGATGGTTTTTAAAAGTTATTATACTTTTGGACAAACCATTCTTGATAAAATTGCCATTGGAGCCGGATTGAAAAATAAGTTTACTTATGAGCATGATGGAGGCGAGATTATTATCCGACTTTTGAAAGAAAAACGAGGAGGAGTACTTATTAGTGCACACATTGGGAATTTTGAAATTGCCGAACATTTTTTTAGTGAGATTGATGTCAATTTTCAAATCAATCTTGTTACCACTGATTTAGAACATTCTGCCATAAAAAAATACCTCGAAAGCATTACGCAAAAACCAACAATAAATTTCATATTGATCGGTGATGATTTATCACATATTTTTGAAATTAATTCTGCTTTAGCTAGAAATGAATTGGTTTGTTTTACTGGCGACAGGTACTTTGAAGGTGTAAAATCATTAAGCGAAAAATTACTTGGAGAGGAAGCTCTTTTTCCGGCAGGACCATTTCTTATTGCCTCACGATTGAAAGTTCCTGTTGTTTTTGTATATGTAATGAAAGAGCCGAATTTACATTATCATCTCTATACCAGAGAAGCAAAAGTAAAACACCGCGATGAAAAAGGATTGTTAAAGGAATATACCGAAAGTCTTGAAGGTATAATCAATAAATATCCTTTGCAGTGGTTTAATTATTTCGATTTTTGGAACCAATTGGATAAATAATAACAATTAAGTAACGAACCTTTTTTGTTTTCAGAGTTTGTACTATTGATTTATGTAAACATTTTTTTGAATAGTAATTTTGGTTTTAATTATCTGTAAATCAAGTGTTACTAATTTTGTATGTTTAATAAAGCTGCTTGTAATTAAATTATTTTTAGGTGATTTTTTTTATTAACATGAATTATCCTAGTTCGTTTAGTTGTTTCATTTTGGAAGTAATAAATTGTAATTAGTTTTAGTTATAATTTTAATTTAAATTCGTTTTTTATAAAAAGAGCCACAATGAAAAACGTCCTAGTAATCTATTATTCTCAATCGGGACAATTAGAGTCTATTGCTAGAAATATTGCAAAACCACTTTTAAACTCAGAAAATATAAATGTTTTATTTCATGAAATTCAGATGGAAGAACCATTTCCTTTTCCATGGAAAAGTGAATCATTTTTTGAAGTTTTTCCCGAAACGTTTTTACAACTTCCAAGAGCTATAAAACCAGTTCCTCAAGAAATATTAAATACCAAGTTTGATCTGATTCTTTTAAATTACCAAGTTTGGTATCTCAGCCCGTCCATTCCAATTAATTCCTTTTTGAATAGTCCAGAAGCAAAAAATATTTTGAATAATACACCTGTTGTAACCATCAACGGCTCAAGAAATATGTGGTTCATGGCTCAGGAAAAAGTCAAAGTATTATTGAAACAAAATAATGCTTTATTAAAAGGAAATATTGCACTGGTTGATAGAGTTGGAAATTTAATTAGCGTTATTACAATTGTAGATTGGATGTTTTCGGGCGTGAAGAAAAAATATCTTGGTATTTTTCCTTTGCCGGGAGTTTCAGATAAAGACATAAACGAATCAACAAAATTTGGCGATGCGATTCTTTCTAGTTTGAAAGAGAATGATTTAGATCATTTGCAGTCTAAATTAGTTCAGATTGATGCAGTGAAAATCAGCTCTTATTTGCTTACGGTCGATCGAACAGGTAATAAAATTTTTTCAAAATGGTCAAATTTTATCATTAATAGAAAGAAAACCAGAAAGTTTTGGACTAAGGTTTTTAAAGTGTATTTGTTAGTAGCGATTTGGTTAATCTCGCCAATAGTTTATATATTGCACCTAGTCTTTTATCCGTTAAAGTTGAAAAAAATAAGGCGAGAATTAGAATATTATAAAGGAGTAAAATAGATTATATGTTTGATGTATATATTACAAAAGCGGCCAAATATTTGCCAAATGAAGCTATTTCAAACGATGAAATGGAAGATTATTTGGGTTTAATAAACGAAACCGCATCCAAAGCCAGAAGGTTAATATTAAGAAATAATAAAATTGTAAGCCGTTATTATGCATTAGATAAAAACGGAAAAAGTACTCATAATAATGCTGAATTAACTCATAGTGCTATTCAAGGATTATTTGATGATAGTTTTACTGCTCAGGATATGGAATTACTTTCCTGTGGAACGACAACTCCAGATGTAATCGTTCCTTCGCATGCATCAATGGTACATGGCTTATTAAAAAATAAAAACCTTGAACTCAATTCATCGGCGGGTGTTTGTTGTTCAGGTATGAATGCCTTAAAATTTGGTTTTCTTTCTGTAAAATCAGGAAGTACTCAAAATGCAGTATGTTCTGGTTCGGAAAAAGCATCATCATGGTTATCGTCCAATAAGTATGAAAACGAAGTTGTAAACCTGAAAAACCTTCAAGAGCAACCTATATTGGCTTTCAAAAAAGATTTTCTAAGATGGATGTTATCCGATGGTGCTGGAGCTTTTTTATTAGAAAATAAACCAAAAGGTGATATCTCTTTAAAAATTGAGTGGATGGAAGCCTATTCCTATGCATACGAACTCGAGACCTGTATGTATACGGGTGGAGACAAATTAGAAAATGGAGAAATAAAACCTTGGAATGACTATGATCCTAACCAATGGCTCAAAGAATCTATTTTTGCTGTCAAACAAGATGTTAAATTATTAGATGAATTTATTTTAGTCAAAGGTGCCGAAAGTATGCGTAATGCTTTGTCCAAAAATAACGTCACTGCAGATCAAATCGATTTCTTTTTGCCACACGTTTCTTCCTATTTTTTTGTAGATGGTTTGAGTAAAGCATTAGCAGAAAAAGGGATGGTGATACCAATGGAAAAATGGTTCATGAATTTAGCGAATGTTGGAAACGTAGGTTCAGCTTCTATTTATTTGGCTTTAGAAGAATTAATAAGTTCAGGTAAACTAAAAAAAGGGAATAAAATTCTTTTGTCTGTGCCTGAAAGTGCTCGTTTTTCTTATGCTTATGCTTATTTAACAGTTTGTTAATGACAATGGCTGGAAATAATCCAATAGCAACTAAAGATTTTGTTGAAATATTAATTCCTCAAAAATTTCCGTTTGTAATGGTGGATACATTGTATTCTTATTCGGAAACTGAGTTGGTCTCTGGATTTACAATAGAAAAGGATACTATTTTTTTTGCGAATGATTTTTTTATAGAATCAGGAATTGTTGAACACATGGCACAATCTGTAGCATTACATACCGGATATCAATTTTATTTGAAAAAACAACAGGCACCCACAGGTTATATTGGATCAATAAATAAATTGCAAATAAATCAGCTTCCCAAACTTCATGACGAAATAAAGACAACAGTTACTATTTTACAGGAATTTGGAGGAATTACTTTGGTTGATATTGTTACTAAATTAAACAATGTAGAAATAGCCTACGGACAGATGAAAACTGTTTTGGCTAAATAATTGAAAACTGTGAATAATAGAGAAACATCAAATACTGTAGAAATAAAACATTATTTGCCTCATCGTGCTCCAATGTTGATGGTAGATCATATTTTAGAGGTTGATGATGAAAAAGTAGCGACTGTTTTTGAAATTAAAGCAGGTAATATATTTCTTGAAAATGATTTTTTTGCAGCATCAGGTTTGATTGAAAATATGGCGCAAACTTGTTCTATGATTGTAGCTAAAGATTATTTTATTGATGAAAATAATAAAGAAATAACAGAAATAAATGTGATTGGTTTTATTAGTGCAATTAAAACTTTAAAAATATATTCTTTGCCACAAGTTGGTTCAACTATTGTGGCTAAAGCAATACTTGTTTCGAAATTTATTACGGATTCATATAGTTTGTGTACTATAAAATGCAAAACGTTTAAGGACGAAGAAATACTTTTAGAAGGAGAAATTACGTTGTTTATTCAAAATAATAATTCCTAGAGAAAGAACATGAAAAAAGAAGAAGTACCTCAAGATAAAGGCAATCTTTCTAAAACAAATATGAAAGAACTGGTTTATGCTACTGATGAAAATGGCAATTATACAACTGCCTTAAGTTCAGGTTGGGAACCTAAAAGTATTGCTCTTTCTAATTCTATTGAAGAAATTAGTGAACGAGTTGCGGTTGCTAAAGCTCGGGTAGCAAACAATGAAGTAAGCCCAATTAGTTATTATATGGAACTGTGCAGAATGGATATTGGTGTACTTTCTAGTTATGTAGGAATGTGGCACTGGCGTGTTAAAAGACATTTTAAGCCCAAAGTTTTTGCAGGCTTAAGTGATAAAATTTTAAAAAAATATTCAGATGCATTTAATATAACTGTTGAAGAATTGAAAAACTTTAAAGCAAATTAATGGAAACGAATTTCACACATCATCAATCAGCTCATTGTGAGAATGGAGTGGCTTCCAATTTGTTAAAACATAATGGATTAAATATTAGTGAGCCAATGGTTTTTGGAATTGGTTCTGGACTTTTCTTTGTCTATTTACCATTTTTAAAAGTAAATTATGCTCCTGCAATCAGTTATAGACCAATGCCGGGACAAATTTTTAATAAACTGGCGAAACGTTTAGGTTTAAAAATTAAAAGGCAAAAATTCTCGAGCGAAGCTAATGCCATTAAAGCATTGGACGAAAATTTGAAAAATAATATTCCTTCTGGATTGCAGGTGGGTGTGTACAATTTAACGTATTTTCCCGATGAGTATCGTTTTCATTTCAATGCACATAATTTGGTAGTGTATGGGAAAACAGAAACCGATTATTTAATTAGTGATCCCGTTATGGAAAACGTAACAACCCTGACTCACGCTGAATTGAATAAAGTACGTTTTGCCAAAGGAGCTTTTGCGCCAAGAGGCCAACTTTATTATCCTATTCAGGTTCCTGCAAATGTAGATTTGAAAGGAGCAATTATAAAAGGGATAAAAAATACGTGTAACAATATGTTAGCGCCAATGCCAATAATTGGTGTTCGTGGTATTCGACTTGTAGCCAGGCTAATTAAAAAATGGCCGGTGAAAGAGGGAACGAAGAAAGCAAATCATTATTTGGCTCAAATAGTTCGAATGCAGGAAGAAATTGGAACAGGTGGTGGTGGTTTTAGATTTATATATGCTGCCTTTTTACAAGAAGCAGCTGTTGTATTAGAGAATGACGAATTGCAGATTTTATCACTAGAAATGACCGCTATTGGTGATTTATGGAGAGATTTTGCCCTAGAAGCTTCTCGAGTTTATAAAAATAGAAGTACGAAAATAGATGTTTATAATCTTCTTTCGGATGAACTTTTAGCAATAGCGGATAAAGAAGAAGTGTTTTTTAAGAAACTGAAGAAAGCAATAAGCTAAATAAAGAATTATTTTGAAATCGATTATACACATATCCAAGCTGTCTAAATTATACAAAGATGCCGAAATGTATTCCTTGGATGATTTTTCTATGGATATTAATGAAGGAGATATTTTTGGGTTGCTTGGACCAAACGGTGCGGGTAAAACGACCTTGATTTCTATTCTTTGTGGCTTGGTAAAGCCTACTTCTGGTTCTTTTACAATTGATGGTTTGGATTATGCAAAAAATGCCAATGCAATCAAAAGTAGAATAGGCGTTGTCCCTCAGGAATATGCTTTATATCCAACTTTGACAGCCAGAGAAAATTTGCTGTATTTTGGAAGTATGTATGGTTTGAAAGGAAATGATCTTAAAGAGAAAGTAATAGATAGTCTTGATCTTCTTGGATTATTGAAATTTGCTGACAAACGCATTGAAACCTTTTCTGGTGGTATGAAACGTCGTGTGAATTTGATTGCAGGAATATTACACAATCCCAAAGTACTTTTTCTTGACGAACCTACAGTTGGGGTCGATGTACACTCCAAAAATGTTATTATTGAGTATCTCAAGAAACTGAATAAGAATGGAACGACTATAATTTATACATCACATCATTTATCCGAAGCGCAGGATTTTTGCAATCATATCGCGATTGTTGACAGAGGAATAATTTATACCCAAGGAACACCTAAAGATTTAATTGCCGCTACTGCAAATGCAAGAAATCTGGAAGATGTTTTTATTTCATTAACCGGAAAAGAATTGAGAGATGCTATATAAACTTTGGATGTCTGTTTATAAGGAATTCTTGTTGTTAAAACGAGATATGGGAGGAGTAGTGACTCTTTTTTTGATGCCATTGGTATTAATCATTACCGTTACACTCATTCAGGATAGTTCTTTTAAAAAAGGGCAAGAGATTAAGATTCCAATACTTTTGGTTGATTATGATAAAGGGAAAGTTTCTAAGACTGTTTCTGATAATTTAAAAAACAGTGAAGTTTTTAGCGTTATAACAACTTTTGATAATAAACCAATTACAGAAGCAGAAGCCAAAGAAGCCGTTTTTAAAGGGAAATATCAAATGGCTATCATTATTCCTTCGCATTTAAGTATTGATTTGCAGACTAAGATTGATCAAAATGTGCAAAAAATAGTCAGTAGTTTGGGGTTTTCAGATACATTGGCAGCTAAGCCAAATGAAAAAGTGGTCAATCAAAAAGAGGTTAAACTTTATTTTGACCCAGCTGTACAATTGAGTTTTAGAAGAGGTGTGATGAGCGGAATTGACAAAATGATTTCTCAAATAGAAACCAAATCGATTTACAGCTCTTTTCAAGATCAATTAGGGGGTGAAGATGCCCAGTTTGAACAAAAAAGCTTTATTACTTTCAAAGAGATTGTTCCTGAGGTTAATAACAAAGAAATACTTCCAAATTCAGTTCAGCATAATGTTCCTGCTTGGACGCTTTTTGCTATATTTTTTATTGTTATTCCATTGTCAATTAACATGGTCAAAGAAAAAACGCAAGGAACTTTTGTCCGATTGCGTACGAATCCAGTTTCTAATATAATTGTTTTGGCGGGTAAAACGGTGATGTATTTAATCATTTGTTTAATACAGTTTTACATGATGATTGCTGTTGCTGTATTTTTATTTCCACATTTGGGCCTACCGGCTTTAAACGTTGAAGGTAATCTTATTTTGATGAGTATTGTGGCGCTATTTTCTGGTTTAGCAGCGATTGGTTTCGGAATATTATTAGGAACTATTGCTAAAACACAAGAGCAGTCGGCTCCTTTTGGAGCTACGGCAGTGATTATTTTAGCGGCAATTGGTGGCGTTTGGGTCCCTGTATTCACAATGCCAAAAATGATGCAAATAATTGCCCAATCCTCACCAATGAATTGGGGTTTAGAGGCCTTTTATGACGTACTTTTACGCAACGGAGATCTTTTGGACTTAGTGCCAGAATTATTTTTATTAGTTGCATTTTTTATAGTTACCACCACTTTAGCATTGCTGTATGATAAGAAAAAAAGAGCTGTATAAAGAAGCAACTGCTTTGACTGTTTCTCATGATATTCGGGTTCGATTTAGTGAAACTGATTCTCTTGGAATAGTTTGGCATGGCCATTATATTACCTATTTTGAAGACGGAAGAGAAGCTTTTGGACGCCATCACGGGCTTGCATACTTGGATGTTTTTGCCAATGAATTTACAACTCCGATTGTAAAAACAACTCTTGAGCATAAATTGTCATTGCGTTATGGCGATGTGGCTCGAATAGAAACAACTATCGTAGATACACCCGCAGCCAAAATGATTTTTAGGTTCACAATCTATAATTCTGAAAATAATATCGTTTGTACAGGCGAAACTGTTCAGGTTTTCCTAGATAAAAATGGAGAATTAATGTTGACCAATCCTCCGTTTTACATAGAATGGAAAAGAAAAGTAGGCTTAGTAAAATAGCATGATGAAAGAAGTCTATATAACCGAAACGAATTGCATTACGCCCATCGGGTTTGATGTGGCTACCAATATCAAAAATATTGGTAATGAGGTTTCCGCTATTCAATTACATGATAATCCAAAGTTATTAAATACGGCTTTTTATGCTGCTATTATTAATGATTCAGCTTTGGATCTGGCTTTTGCCAAAGTGAGCTCTGTAGACGGTTATTCGAGATTAGAAAAAATGATGATTTTGGCATTGGAACCCATTATCAAAAAAAATAAACTTGATTTGAACGAAAGAACCGCTTTTATCCTTTCGACAACCAAAGGAAACATCAGTGTTTTAGAAAATCAAAATAATATTGAATCTGCTTATTTGAATGTATTGGCTAAAAAGATTGCCGATTTTTTTGGATTTAAAACAGAACCTATTGTGGTTTCTAATGCTTGTGTTTCGGGAATATTAGCAGTTTCAGTAGCCAAAAGATTAATTCAAGCTAATTTGTATGACAATATATTTGTAGTGGCTGGTGATGAAGTTTCAAAATTCGTTGTCTCAGGATTTACTTCTTTTCAGGCGATGAGTAATTTGCCCTGCAAACCATATTCCGTTAATAGAACGGGAGTAACTTTAGGAGAAGCTGCTGCAGCAGTTTTGATTTCTTCCAATAAAGAAAATGCCAAAGTAAAAATTATAGGCGATGGTTCGATTAATGATGCCAATCACATCTCAGGCCCTTCCAGAACAGGAGAAGGACTTTATAGAAGTATTCAAAGTGCATTGGCCGAAGCCAAAATAAATAGCGATCAAATCGATTATATTTCAGCTCACGGTACAGCGACTCCTTTTAATGACGAAATGGAAGCTATTGCCTTGAATAGATTAGGGCTTGAAAATGTACCCGTAAATAGTTTTAAAGGCTATTATGGTCATACATTAGGCGCTTCGGGACTGTTGGAAACCGTTATCGGAATACAATCGGTTGAAGGAAATAAGTTATTTGCTTCATTAGGATTTGATGCCATTGGTGTGAGTCAGCCAATAAATGTTATTGAGAAAAAAAAGAATGCAGCCATTCGTTATTTTTTAAAAACAGCTTCAGGTTTTGGAGGTTGCAATACGGCTGTTTTATTCGAAAAAGTATCATAATGACAGTAAATAAAAATTATATTCACTCTTTTTGCCTCATTCAAAAAAATCAAATTTTTTTGAATGGAGAAGTTGTTTTTAGTGCTGAAGATGATATGTTTACTGGTTTTTCAAAGAAAGCTTATCAGTATTTTGAAATCAACTATCCAAAGTTTTTTAAAATGGACAATTTGAGTAAATTGGCATTTTTAGGAGCTGAATTGCTTTTAGGAACTACGAATGAAAATTCAGAAGAAAACAATACAGCATTAGTATTTGCAAATAAATCATCGAGTTTGGATACCGATGTAAAATATCAAAATTCCATTTCGGATTCCGATAATTATTACCCGAGTCCGGCAGTTTTTGTTTATACATTGCCTAATATTTGTTTGGGTGAAATAAGTATCAAGCATCAATTGAAAAGCGAAAATTCTTTCTTTATATTTGCTAATTATGACCCTGTATTTATGGAGAATTACTGCAATATACTTTTGGAAACCCAAAAAGCAGATAAAGTTTTATGCGGATGGGTCGAATATTTTAATGAAGAATACAAAGCCTTTCTTTATTTAGTAGAGAAGCAAGGCGAAATAGAGCACAATCACGAACAATTAGAAAAACTATACAATAAATAATTATGGAAGCATTAAAACAAGAATTAAAAAGTAAAATCATAGAAGTTTTAAATCTGGAAGATATTGCAGTTGCTGATATTAATGATGACGATGCCTTATTTGGTGACGGTTTAGGACTTGATTCTATTGATGCATTAGAACTTATTGTAATGCTAGACAAAGATTACGGAATAAAATTAGTGGATCCGAAAGAAGGAAAAACTATTTTTAAGTCTATTGAAGTTATGGCTGCTTATATTGCTGAGAATCGAGTTAAATAATTTTAGAATTTAGAGTTTAGATTTCAGATTTAAAAAGCGTTTATGACAACAAATGAGTTGAAATTTAGAACTAAGAAGTTTTCTTTAGAAATTATCGATTTGGTTGAAAAATTACCAAATTCCATTGCAGGCAGAACTATTTCAAATCAAATTATAAGAAGCGGAACTTCAGTTGGGGCAAACTATAGAGCAGTGTGTAGAGCCAGAAGTGATAAAGAGTTTATTTCTAAAATGAATATCGTTTTGGAAGAAGCGGATGAAACTGTTTTCTGGTTAGAAATAATTAATGAAAAAAAAATGTTAGCTGATTTAGAAATTCAAAATGTCTTAGATGAAGGAAATCAATTAACTGCGATATTTGTTAGTTCATTAAAAACGGTTAATGCTAGATTAAGTATTTCACAATCTAAAATCTAAAATCTAAATTTTAAAATAGAATATGAATAAAGGAGTCGCTATTACAGGAATGGGTATTATTTCTTCAATCGGAAATTCGGTTGAGGAAAATTATAGCGCATTGCTGAATAGTCAAGCAGGGATTACAACTATCGAAAATATTGCGACTGTTCATGTTGATGTGATTAAAGTTGGTGAAATTAAAAAGACCAATCAAGAGTTGATAGACGAATTGCAATTAGGGAAAGATAATAATTTTTCCCGAACGGCCATGCTTGGAACTATTGCTGCCAAGCAAGCGGTAAAAAATGCTGGAATTACTTCTATTAATGAATATAAAACTGGATTAATCTCTGCTACTAGCGTGGGTGGAATGGACATGACAGAACGTTATTATCACGAATATTTTGAAAATCCCGATGTTGTAAAATACATTAGCAGTCATAATGCAGGTGATAATACCAATAAAATCGCAACAGAATTAGGTTTGACAGGTATGGTAACAACCATTAGTACAGCTTGTTCTTCTGCGGCCAATGCTATTATGCTAGGAGCAAGAATGATAAAATCAGGTAAACTCGATCGTGTTATTGTTGGAGGGACTGATGCGTTGTCTAAGTTTACTATCAACGGTTTTAAAACACTTATGATTTTATCGGATGGCTATAATAAACCATTTGATAATGATCGAAAAGGACTGAATTTAGGTGAAGCTGCGGCCTATCTAGTTTTAGAATCAGAAGAATTGGTTAAAAAAGAAAACAAAAAAGTGTTAGCAAGAGTTTCGGGTTATGCCAATGCGAATGATGCTTTTCATCAAACTGCTTCATCTGAGAATGGTGACGGCGCTTTTTTGTCTATGGAAAAAGCATTTAAAATGGCGCTAATGCAGCCAGAACAAATAGATTATGTGAATGTTCACGGTACTGCAACACCAAATAATGATTTATCAGAAGGAAGAGCAATGGTGCGATTATTTGGCGAAAATAAAGTACCCGATTTTAGTTCAACAAAACCTTTCACTGGACATACTTTGGCGGCAGCTGCTGCAATTGAAGCTGTGTATAGTGTGTTGGCTATTCAAAATAATGTGGTTTTCCCAAATTTGAATTTTGAAACTCCAATGAACGAATTTGATTTAGTACCACAAACGATTTTAAAGCATAAAAACATAGAACATGTACTTTCTAATTCTTTTGGATTTGGAGGTAATTGTTCGACTTTGATATTTTCTAAAAGTGAATAAAATTTTGACTCATATAAAACACGAATTTGCTTCGCCTGTTCGCTGTCGCTTGAGTCACGAATTAGCACGAATTGGTTTGAGGAAATTTATTTTACATAATAATACCAAGCCTTAATTAGTGTAGTTTGTGTTAATTTTTTTGTCATAAATTAGTTTTTGAAATTATTTTAAGTTTTGAATTCGTGCAAATTAGTGCAATTCGTGTTAACTTTTTTTGATAGATAATTATTTAAAAATGAGCAAGATTTATATAAATGGATTAGGTTGCATTTCGACTCAAAAAACTTTTGATACCCTTTTTCTTGAAGAAGCGGTAGTAAATGAAGTGGATACTATTTTGCCTATTCATCAACCGGTTTATAAAGATTTTATATCTCCAGTAGCAAGCAGAAGAATGGCCAAAGGAGTCAAAAATGGAATAGTTGCTTCGACTCTTGCTTTGCGGGAAGCCCAGCTAGAAACCGTTGATGCTATTATAACTGGAACTGGAATGGGCTGTATTGAAGATTCAGAAAAATTTTTGAAAGCAATTTTAGATAATAATGAAGAGTTTTTGACGCCTACTTCTTTTATACAATCTACGCACAATACGGTTGGAGGTCAAATTGCGTTGGGTTTGCAATGCAAAGCCTATAACTTGACGTATGTGAATGGTTGTGTTTCTTTTGAATCGGCACTTTTTGATGCCAAAATGATGATTGAGGAAAATGAAGCCTCTTCTATTTTAGTGGGTGGAATTGATGAAACTGCTGATTATACCATGTCTTTATTTAAGTTAGCAGGTTTTATAAAAAATGAAAATCAAGGAACTCATTCATTTTTAGAATCTACTTCTAAAGGAGCTGTTCTTGGAGAAGGTGCTACTTTTTTTGTTGTAGAAAATGAAGTGAAAGAAACAACAATAGCCGCTGTTTTAGATATTGAAATTCTGAATAAATTGGAAATTGGCGAGGTAGAAAAGAAAGTGGTTTCTTTTCTTGCTTCCAATAATTTAAAACTAACCGATATTGATGCTGTAGTTTTGGGGTATAATGGAGACGTAGATTCGGATTTGTATTATAAAAATTTATCCAATGTTACATTTGCAAATACACCACAGGTCTATTATAAGCATTTGAGTGGTGAGTATGATACCGCTTCAGCATTTGGATTGTGGGTTGGAACTAAAATTATTCAGACTCAAAATATACCTGATATTGTAAAGATAAATGCAATAAATAAAGAGGTTTATAAAACTATCTTGTTGTATAATCAACGCAACGGAACAGACCATAGTTTTACTTTAATTTCAAACTTTTGAAGCATATTCTAACCAATGTGTTCTTTGTTTTGATGCTAATGCTACTCGCTTTAGCAAGCTTTTATGTAGTGGTTGAAATCAAATATTTTATACTCGTTGGGTTCTTATGGTTTTTGATTGTATTTATTGGCTCCTCATTTATTGGCTCCAATTACCATGTAAAAACATATTGCAGTAATCCATCTGTAAAAGAGAAAAAAATTGCCATAACATTTGATGATGGCCCAAATGAAATGACGATTTCCGTTTTGGATGTTTTACAAAAATACAACGCCAAAGCTACTTTTTTTTGCATTGGAAAAAATATAGAAAGATACCCCCATATTTTAGAAAGAACAATAAACGAAGGACATACAATTGGAAATCATTCGTATAGTCACGCTCCTTTTTTTGATTTTTATAATAAAGATCAAGTAATTTCCGAAATTGAAAAGACAGATGCTTTGATAGCAACTATCTTAGGAAAGAAAACTACTTTATTCAGACCACCGTATGGGGTTACAAATCCTTCCATTCGTAAAGCTTTAGCAATAACGAAACATACAACAATTGGCTGGAATATTCGTTCATTAGATGGAATCATTAAAAAAGAGAAATTTTTATTAGACAGAATAATAAAAAGAATTAAACCTGGAGGAATTGTACTTTTGCATGACACCTCTATTGAAACGGTTAATGTGTTAGAGCAATTACTTTCCTTTTTAGAAAAAAATAATTATAGCGTTGTTCCTTTAGAAGAACTCTTGAATATTAAAGCTTATGAAGATTAAAATTTTTATAGTATTCGTTTTTTTAAATGTTTGCCATTTTCAAACTTGGGCTCAAGAGCAAAAAATGAATGAAAACGAGATTACTGTTTTTAAACAATCCGTGGCAGTGGTATCTAAAAAAATCAAGACTTTAAGTACCGATTTTGTGCAATACAAACACCTTGATTTTCTATCAAAAGATATTGAAACTTCTGGAAAAATGGTTTTCAAAGAACCAAATTCTTTACTTTGGCAATATAAAAAACCTTACAGTTATACAATCGTTTTTAAGAATGGAAAAATACTGATTAACGATGAAGGAAAGAAAAGTGCTGTTGATATTGGAAACAGTAAATTGTTTGGAAAAATAAATAAACTGATTGTTGGAAGCGTGAGTGGAGATTTATTTGACGATGCAGTATTCTCGATTTCGTATTTTAAAAATAAAGAACAAAATATAGCTAAGTTTATTCCCAAAGATGCGACTCTTAAAAAATATATTAAGCAAATAGATTTAACTTTTGATAAAGAGGAAGCGACTGTAATTCAGGTTAAATTATTAGAATCCTCCGCCGATTATACTCGAATTGTTCTAAAAAATAAAGTAATCAATGCCAAAGTCGATGAAGCTTCTTTTTCGAATTAGTAGTGCCCTACTTCTTTTATTAACGTCATGCGGCAGTAATAAAGTAATCAAGGATTATAAAACGGTTGCTTTAGAAAAAAATACTTTTGAAGTCCCTTTTTTTTCTAATCCCAAAATGGATTATGTGTATAAAGCTAATATTTCGGTGTATGGCAATGAATTAACAGGCATTTTTATTGCGAAAAAAATAAACGATACTACGCATAGAGTTGTTTTTACCACTGAATTTGGTAATAAACTGATGGATTTTGAGATTTCGAAGAATGATTTTAAAGTCAATTTTATTCTGGAGGAATTGGATAGAAAAATATTGATAAATACATTGGTAACTGATTTTAGGCTTCTTTTGAGAAGTGATTATTCGGTAAACAATCAATTTGAGAATGATACTGAAAAGGTATTTGAGGTTTTGGATAAAAATAAAATGAATTATCTTTTTGTTTCAAAGGCAACAAATAAATTAAGTAAAATAGTATATAGTTCTAAAAGGAAAGCTATATTTAATATTCTTTATACTTCTAAAAATGATATTTTTGCCGAAAATGTTATCATTCAACATCAAAATATAAAGTTAAAAATCGAACTAAATTATTTTAACCAATAACCAAAACAGTTAACATGAACGATAGAAATCAAATGAATAAAGGACTGCTAGTTTTATTTTTTGTTTTTTTTGGAATATTGAATTCACAAGCTCAGGTGAGTTTTAGACCAGGACTTAGGGGTGGTGCCAATTTTGCTCATTTTACCAAAGACGATTACTATAATGATCCTTATGATTCTTCGAATTCTTTAGCATATAATAATCATTACTCTTCAATAACAAGTTTTTATGTTGGTTTTTATGGTGCTTTAAAATTGACTAAAGTATATACTTTACAACCTGAAATTAATTATTCGGCTCAAGGTTCAGATTATAGATCAGCAACGATTAACAGAAACTTCAAAGTTGATTATTTGTCTTTGCAACTGATGAATAAATTTACATTTGCAGATCGATTTAATATTCATTTTGGACCAACACTTGAGTTTGTTGTGAATAATAATTTTAATACAGATAACGATGTTGATTTAGGATTTGTATTGGGTACAGGTATTAATTTAACTCGTAATTTTGGAGTTGAATTAAGAGTAAAAAAAGGAATCGTTCCTGTAATTGATTTTAATGATAAGAGCCATACTAATGTCGTTTTTTCCGTTGGAGGAACGTATACGTTTGATGTAAAATAAAGTTATGCTACTAAAAGATTTTTATACAATAAATACGCTAGAAAACACTGCTGATTCTAAATATAAAGCGCAAATTACAATTAACGAGAAACATGAAGTTTTTCAGGGACATTTCCCCGGAAATCCTATTATGCCTGGCGTTTGTATGATGCAAATTATAAAGGAACTAACGGAACAAATTACAGCTTGTTCCTTGTTTATGGAATCTTTGAGTAATGTAAAGTTTATGGCTTTGATTAATCCTTTTGTAAATCCAGAATTGTTTTTAGAATTGGATGTGACTACAACTGAGGATAATTTGGTTAAGATTAAAAATGTCAGCTATTTTGGTGAAACTGTTGCTTTGAAATTAAGCTGTGTTTACAGAAAAATCTAATTTAAAGATTGCAAATAATATAAAGAACTTATGAAAATTCCATTGCTATACTTATTTTTATTTTTCTTCAGTAATCCTTCGGTTAGTGAAATCAGAAAATTATATGGTACTGCTAACAGTTCAGAAAGCAATGCAAAAGAATTTGCTGCAAAATTAGCAGAAGTCGGCAAAGAGGATGCTAATAAAGTTTTGGTTGCCTACAAAGGTGCTTCAATTATAATACTTTCTAAACTAGAAAAAAAGGTGTCAGATAAGTCCAAAAAGTTCAAAGAAGGAGCTGCTTTGCTTGAATATGCAATAGCCAAGGAGCCTAATGCAATTGAGATGCGAATGATTCGGTTGAGTATTCAGGAAAATGTTCCTAAAATTGTACATTACAGAGGGAATATTAAAGAAGACAAAAAGTTTTTGTTAGATCATTATAAAGAACAAACAGGAGCTTTGAAATCCTATATTGGTGATTTTATGGCACAATCTAAAAGTTTTACAGCGACTGAAAAGCATTTAGTTGAATAGTTTAAGAATTGAAAAAATGAGTACTAGTTTTTCAGAAACAGCGCGTATGAATCAATATAAGGTTTGTGTTATTATACCCACCTATAATAATCATAAGACTTTAAAGCGAGTTATCGATTCGGTTTTGTTATATACTTCGAATGTTATTATTGTGAATGATGGTTCGACAGATAGTACTGTTGAAATTCTGAAGGATTATTCAAGCTTGATTCAAATTCATCATCCTAAAAATTCTGGAAAAGGATTAGGCCTTCGTAATGGTTTTAAGAAAGCATTAGAATTAAATTATAATTACGCTATTACAATTGATTCTGACGGACAACATTTTGCATCCGATATTCCGAATTTTCTAAATGGTTTGGAGGCTGATCCAGAAGCGCTTTTGATTGGAAGCCGCAATATGGTTCAGGAAAATGTTCCTAAAAAAAGTAGTTTCGGAAATAAATTTTCAAATTTTTGGTTTTGGTTCGAAACAGGAAATAGGCTAGAGGACACGCAATCTGGTTTTAGATTGTATCCTTTATCGAAAATGCCTGTTCATTATTTTACCAATAAATTTGAATTTGAAATCGAAGTTATCGTTCGTTCTGCTTGGAAAGGAATCCCCGTAAAAAATATTCCGATTCAGGTTTTATATGACCCAAAAGAGCGTGTTTCTCACTTTAGACCCTTTCAGGATTTTACTAGAATTAGCATTCTTAATACTGTTTTGGTGATTATTACTTTACTCTACATTAAGCCGAGAGATTTTTTTCGGAAGCTAAAAAAAAAAGGAGTTAAACGGTTTTTTCTAGAAAATTTTCTGGAAAGTAATGATTCGAATGTACGAAAATCTTTTTCTGTGGCATTGGGCGTTTTTATTGGAATTTGCCCTTTTTGGGGATTTCAGACTATTTTGGTGTTGGCATTGGCAGTTTTGCTAAAGCTAAATAAAGTTATTGCTTTTGCCTTTTCTAATATTAGTTTTCCGCCTTTAATTCCATTTATTATTTACGGTTCGCTAAACATTGGCAGTTATTTTATTAAAAGTGACCAATCATTAATTTTGAATATGGACATGACATTTGAAGATATTCAAAAAAATATTGCACAATATGTTGTGGGAAGTTTCATTTTGGCGACTTTTACTGCTGTTCTATTTGGCCTTACAAGTTATTTACTGTTATATTTAGTAAATAATTTAAAACATAAAAAATAGCTTGATGCAAAAGTTTTTATTCGATTTATATTCTTTCATAACAACTAGAAAATTCCTTTCGTTAGGTATAGCAATTGCTATGATTTTGATTTTGGGATTCTTTGCTTTTAGGATTTCTTTTCAAGAAAATATAAATCAATTGATTCCATCTAATGATAAATCTGGAATAACTTCAAAAGTATTAGATCAGGTTAATTTTGCTGATAAAATTACTATTATCATTTCTCGTAAAGAAACAGCTTCAACAGAGGATTTAACAGCATATGCCAATGATTTTTTGGATAGTTTGGATTCCAGCTGTAAACCTTTTGTCGGTAAAGTGCAGGGGAAGATTGAAGAAGAAAATATTCAGGAAACCTTTGATTTTGTCTATGATAATTTACCTCTTTTTTTAGATCAAAAAGATTATGAACATATTCAAAGTAAATTACAAAAAGACAGTATAGCGAACAATGTTGCAGCCGATTATAAATCAATCATTTCACCAGCTGGATTGGTTTCAAAAGATTTTATTCTCAAAGACCCATTGGGAATTTCGTTTATTGCTTTAAAAAAAATGGAGCAGTTAAGTGTAGGGGATGAGTTCGCAATCGAAAGTGGATTTATTGTAACTAAAGATAAAAAGAACTTATTGCTTTTTATAACACCAAAATTAGCTACTAACGAAACGGATAAGAATACGCTTTTCATTACCAATTTAGAAAAAATAAAGACGACACTGAATAATAAATTCAGCAAGAAAGTGGAGATGACTTACTTTGGAGCAACTCCTGTCGCTGTCGCTAATGCTACCCAAATAAAAGCGGATGTTCAAAATACTTCTATTTTTGCAGGTGTTACATTAATTTTAATACTTGCCTTTTTTTATAGAAGTATTACAACTCCAATACTAATTTTTATTCCTTCTTTGCTTGGAGCTCTATTTGCTTTGGCGGTTTTGTACATTTTTAAAGGAACTATATCAGCAATTTCTTTGGGAATAAGCTCTATTTTGTTGGGAGAAACTACAGATTATTCGATTTATGTTTTAACGCATTTACGAAATAATAAAAGCGTAAAATTACTTTACAAAGATATTACAAGGCCTTTATTGCTTTGTGGAATCACCACTTCAATTACATTTTTATGTTTGTTTTTTATTAAATCTGAAGCTTTACAGGATTTAGGCCTTTTTGCTGCTTTATGCGTGGTTTCTACAACCGTTTTTTCATTAGTATTAATTCCGATTTTATATAAATTTAATACCAAAAACACTGTTCAAAAGCCAAATGTAATTGATAAACTAGGTGCTTATTCGTATCATAAAAATAAATTTCTGATAGGTTCAGTCCTTGTATTGATTATAGTTTCTCTTTTTACCTATTCTAAAGTTACTTTTAATAATGATCTTTCGGCTTTGAATTTCATGACCCCAAAATTGAAGTTGGCCGAAAAACAGTTGGAGCAACTTTCTAATAACAATGATTCCAAATCTATTTATTTGGCTACTTATGGTAAAAGTTATGAGGAAGTTGTTGCTAATAATAATGCGCTTTTTCAAACATTAGAAAAGGATAAATCAAACAAAGAAATTTTAAATTTTAGTTCTGTTGGCGGAATTGTTTTTTCTGCAGCTGTGCAACAACAAAAAATTAAGGAATGGAATACTTTTTGGGACTCCCAAAAGAAACAAACTGTTACTAAGGCCTTAATTAGTGAAGGAAATGAATATGGTTTTAAAGCTGATGCTTTTTCAGGATTTTATGAGTTGTTGAATAAAAATTTCAAACCAATACCTATCGCAGAATATTTTCGAGTGAAATCTTTCTTTCTGGATGAATTTATAGCTCAGAAGAAAGGTTTTTTTACTATTTCAACCTTAGTAAAAGTACCGACAAGCAAAAGAGATTTATTTGTGAATCAAATTAAAAAGCAGCCCAATTTAGTTGTAATTGACAGGCAACAAACAAACGAGACTTTTTTAGGAACATTAAAAACAAATTTTGAAGACCTTGTAAATTATTCATTTATAGCTGTGTTTTTTGTGTTGTTGCTTGCTTTTCGAAAAATTGAATTGGCTATTATCAGTATTATTCCAGTACTTATCAGCTGGATTTTTACAACGGGATTGATGGGATTGTTTGGTCTGCAATTTAATGTGGTTAACATCATAGTTTGCACGTTGATTTTCGGAATTGGGGTCGATTATAGCATTTTCATGACTTCGGCACTGCAAAAGGAATTTACATACGGAAAAGTAGAATTATCAAGTTATAAAACGTCTATCATACTTTCGGTAGCTACTACTATTTTGGGTATCGGAGTGCTTATTTTTGCAAAACATCCTGCTCTAAAATCAATATCATTTATTGCTATTATCGGAATATTTTCGGCATTGATGATTACGTTTATTTTGCAACCTTTAGTTTTTCATTTTTTTGTTACCAATAGAGTAAAAAAAGGAAAAGAACCGTATAAAATTACGCGATTAGTGCTTTCGATTTTTTCATTCACTTATTTTGGAATCGGATGTATTATAGTGTCATTAGTGGGATCAATTTTAATCAAAATCTTGCCATTTTCAAGACTGTCAAAACTAAAAGGCTTTCATTTTGTGATGTCAAAATTTATGCATTCGGTTTTAGTAGTAAGTACTACCATTAAACGGAAAATAAACAATAAATCACAAGAAACTTTTGATAAGCCAGCTATCATCATCGCTAATCATAGTTCGTTTCTTGATATTTTAGCAATTGGAATGCTGAGTCCTAAAATCATCTTTTTGGTTAGTGATTGGGTCTATCAATCACCAGTTTTTGGAAAAGGAGTTCGTTTGGCCGGATTTTATCCTGTATCGAGCGGAATGAATAATGGTATTGAGCATTTGCGTTCGAAAGTGCAGGAAGGTTTCTCTATTATGGTTTTTCCAGAAGGGTCGCGATCTGCGGATAATGGAATTAAACGTTTTCATAAAGGCGCTTTTTATTTGGCAGAAGAATTTCAATTGGATATAATTCCAGTAGTAATTCATGGGTTTTCGGAGGTGATGCCCAAAGGAGATTTTATTATACAAGGAGGTCCTACTTCACTAACAATTTTAGACCGAATTGCTTATAACAATGCAGATTTTGGAATTGAAGTAGCCGAAAGGACAAAGAAAATAAGTAGTTACTTTAAACAGCAGTATAAAAATATTCGTTTAGATTCAGAAGATGCTAATTATTTTAAAGACAAATTAATTAATAGTTTTGCGTACAAAGAAAGTCATGTGTTGCAAGTTGTTCAAAGTGATTTGGAACAACATCTCGATCTTTATTTTGATTTAAATAAAAGAATCGATTCTAATGCCAGAATATTACATTTTGGAAATGATTATGGTCAATTAGATGTTTTACTGGCTTTGCAGGAATCGCTAAGGAAAATTGATTCAGTCCTTTTAGAAGAAAACAGAGCCATTGCTCAAAGTAATTATTTACTAAAAACGAGAAAAATTCATTATTTGAATTCAGATGATTTAATTTCTGTCAAAAAATACGATGTTGTTTTAATTTCTGATGAAAGTGTTACGATCGATTTGGAATCGGTTTGTAATTCAGCTTCGACTATAATCACAGTAAAATGTAGTGAAATTAGAAGTGAAATAATAGCATTTGGATTTGAAATTGAGTATGAAACAAACAATCTGATTATTGCTAAGAAAACGGCACGATGAAAAAGCATTATGATGTCATTATAATCGGAAGTGGATTAGGCGGATTGGTTTCGTCTATTATTTTAGCCAAAGAAGGTTATAGTGTCTGCGTATTGGAAAAAAATAATCAGTATGGTGGAAATTTGCAAACGTTTGTTCGAGACAAAACAATTTTTGATACAGGAATTCATTATATCGGAGGGTTAGGCGAAGGTCAAAATTTGAATCGATATTTCAAGTACCTTGGAATCATGAACGGTCTGAAACTTAAAAAATTAGATGAAGACGGACATGATATAATTTCTTTTGGCGATGTGGATAAAGAGTTTCCACACGCTCAGGGCTATGATAATTTTGTCAATCAATTGTTGATATTTTTCCCCCAAGAAAAAGAAGCCATTACTAAATATTGCGAGGCTATTATTGCGACTTGTGATTCGTTCCCGCTTTATAATTTAAAAAGCGAAGGAGTTTATGATACCGATATTTTATCCATAAATGCCAAAGAGTTGATAGAAGGACTTACGGATAATAAAATACTTCAAGCGGTTTTGGCAGGCAGTAATTTTTTATACGCAGGCGATGGTGCTAAATCTCCATTTTATGTACATTCATTAGCTGTAAATACTTATATACAAAGTGCGTGGCGTTGTATAAATGGAGGAAGCCAAATTACAAAGTTACTTTTAAAAGAACTTAAAAAACATGGAGGTGCTGTCTTTAAATACAAAGAAGTAGTTCAATTAGTTACTGAAAATAATGCCGTTACTGCTGCAAAAATGAAAGACGGAACAACTGTGTCGGGAAACTATTTTATTTCAAATATAGATCCAAAAACGACCTTAAAATTGGTAGGTGAGGAGCATTTTAGAAAAGCTTTTGTTAACAGAATTTCTAGTTTAGAAGGAACCGTTTCGGCCTTTAGTTTGCATATTGTTTTTAAGCCGCGTACTTTCAAGTATTTGAATAGAAATCATTATCATTTTAATACTAGTAGCGATGTATGGAATTCTCAGGATTATACCGAAGAGACTTGGCCAAAATCGTATATGGCTTCTGTGAATGCTTCTAAAAAAGAGGATGGCTGGGCTGAAGGAATGACGTTTCTCACGTATATGAAATTTTCTGATGTAAGTCCTTGGATAGAGACCTTCAACACGGTAGCCGATGAAAATGACAGAGGGGAAAGTTATCTGTCTTTTAAAACCAGAAAAACCAATCGTTTTTTAGAAATAATTGAACTAAAATTTCCAGGAATAAAAGATTGTATTCGTTCCGTTCATACTTCAACGCCTTTGTCTTATAGAGATTACATTGGAGGCTATAATGGAAATATGTACGGTTATGTAAAAGACGCAGGAAATCCTATGAAAAATTTTATTCCTTCTAAAACCAAATTGGATAACCTTTATTTAACGGGGCAAAGTATAAATATGCACGGTGTTTTAGGGGTTACTATTGGAGGTGTTGCTACTTGTTCAGAAATTTTAGGGAAAGAATATTTGGTCAACAAAATTAACGAGTATCAATGAAAGCCAATTTAAATAGCTAGTAACGACAAATGAAAAAACAAATAGTCTTTATTTTTCTTGTGCTATTTCTTGCCTCTTGTGGTACTTCAAAATCGTTGCGTCATCAGCCTACATTGGTTAATTATAATAATACTATTCCGCTCGTAAAAAAGCTTTCTGATACCTCATTTTATTCCGGTACTAATTTTTGCATTAAAAACAAACACCACTTTTGGGAACTCTATGTAGAAGGCGATCCTTTGGAAAGAGGATTAGCAATTGGCAGTTTAACAGATTCGCTATTAAAAAAACAAGAACATGCTCTTTTTGATAAGGTAGATGATTTGATTCCTTCCAATTTTAAAAAGCAAGTTTTATGGAGTTTTTTAAAATGGTACAATCGGGAGCTGTATCTGAATGTCGATAATGAGTTTCAAGCCGAGATTTACGGACTTTCTAAATACACCACAAGTGATTTTGATTATATAGCTTCTAGTTTTACGAGGGATTTATATCTGCACGGTGCCCATGACATAGGTCATGCTGTGCAAGATTTGGCAATGGTTGGCTGTACTTCTTTTGCAGTTTGGGGCGATAAATCTGAGGATGGGAGTTTAATTTTAGGTCGAAATTTTGATTTTTACGCAGGTGATGCTTTTGCAAAAGATAAAATAATAGCCTTTATTAATCCAAAAGAAGGTCATCCGTTTATGATGGTCACTTGGCCAGGAATGATAGGGGTATGCTCTGGTATGAATGTTGAAGGTTTGACTGTAACTATTAATGCCAGTAAATCTAAAATTCCATTAATTGCCAAAACTCCAATCTCTATCGTAACTCGCGAAATTTTGCAATATGCAAAAAACATAGACGAAGCTATTGCAATCGCTAAAAGAAAAAAAGTGTTTGTTTCCGAATCTATTATGGTTGGAAGTGCAAATGATAAGAAAGCAGTTATAATTGAAATTTCACCTAATAAAACTGCTGTTTTTGAGGCTACAAATGGAAATGAATTAATTTGTTCTAATCATTTTCAAAGTGATGATTTAAAAAATAATAGTAGAAATTTAAATCAAATAAAAAATAGTCATTCTGAATATCGTTTTGAACGAATGGAGCAGCTTCTTGGTCAGAGTAAAAAAATAACTCCCCAAATTGCTGTCGATATTCTTAGAAATAAAGAAGGAATCGATGGTAAACCTTTGGGTTATGGTAATGAAAAAGCAATTAATCAATTATTGGCGCATCATGGAGTTGTTTTTAAACCCGATCAAAGATTGGTTTGGGTTTCAGCAAGTTCTTTTCAATTAGGTGAATTTGTTTGTTATGATCTGAATGAAGTTTTTAAAACTAAAAAACAGAACAATGACTTTGTCTCTTTAGAAGTAGAAAGTAAAAGTATTGCAGCCGACCCTTTTTTGAAATCGCCTGCTTATCAAAACTATAAATTATTTCGTATTGAAGACAAAAAGATGGATGCAGTTTTATCCAATAAAACCAATTTGCCTTCGATAGATTATATTGGTTATTATCAATCTTTAAATCCTGATTATTGGGTTGTTTATTATAAAGCAGGGTTGTACTTTTATCAAAATAAAAAATACGATTTGGCTCAACAGCAATTTGAAACAGCATTGACCAAAGAGGTTAGTACACTTCCTGAAAAAGAAAAGATTAGCAATTATTTAAAAAAAATAAAAAGTAAACAATAATGATTCCAAAGATAGAAACAGCCACGACAGCAGAAATAAAATCGTTTCAGGAAGAGAAATTATTGGAATTGCTGAGTTATGTAGATACTAACTCGCCTTTTTATACTTCTTTATTTGCTAAAAATAATATTGATATTACCGCCATAAAAACACTCGAAGATATAGAGGTATTGCCTGTCACTACAAAAGAAGATTTACAGCAGTATAATGATGATTTTTTATGTGTGCCGAGGAATAAAATTATAGATTATGCTACTACATCAGGTACTTTGGGAGATCCGGTCACTTTTGGGTTAACAGATGACGATTTAGAGCGTTTGGCTTATAATGAAGCCATTTCATTTGATTGCGCTGGAATAAAAGAAGGTGATTTGGTGCAATTAATGACAACAATAGATCGTCGTTTTATGGCAGGTTTGGCCTATTTTTTGGGACTTCGAAAAATGAAAGTAGGAGTGATCCGTGTTGGCGCTGGACTTCCAGAGTTGCAATGGGATTCTATTTTAAAATACAAGCCTACTTATTTAATTACCGTTCCTTCTTTTTTGCTAAAAATGATCGAATATGCAGAACAGCATAATATTGATATTAATAGTTCAAGTGTAAAAGGTGCAATTTGTATTGGAGAACCTATTAGAAATCAGGATTTTACCAGTAATACTTTGTGTAAAAAGATCACGGATAAGTGGAAAATCAAGTTGTTTTCTACTTATGCTTCGACCGAAATGAGTACTGCTTTTACCGAATGCAGTCATGGAGTAGGAGGACATCATCATCCAGAATTGATTATTGTGGAAGTATTGGATGAAAATAATAAGCCAGTTTCCAATGGTGAACCAGGGGAATTAACGTTTACCACTTTGGGAATAGAAGCTATGCCTTTAATCCGTTTTAAAACGGGTGATATTGTACAATTACATTCAGATCCCTGTTCCTGCGGGCGCAATACATTACGTGTAGGCCCTGTAATTGGAAGAAAACAGCACATGATTAAATACAAAGGAACTACTTTGTATCCACCAGCAATGAATGACGTCCTGAATAATTTTGGCAACATTGATAACTATATTATTGAAATATCATCGAATGATTTGGGTACAGATGAGATTTTGATAAAAATTGCAGTTCAGAATCCTACTCCCGTTTTTCTGCAAGAATTAAAAGATCATTTTAGATCTAAATTAAGAGTGACTCCTAAAATAGAATTCACTACAAATGAAGTTTTAGCTCCATTAATTTTTAATCCAAACAGTAGAAAGCCAATTCGTTTTTTTGATAATAGAAAAACGCTGATTTAGCATCTAAAAATATTTTAGCCACAAAAAATTAATAGAGTGATAAAAAATTAAATTGTAATTAAAATTTAAAAGCGATTAAAGAATACCAATTCTTTAATCGCTTTTTTTATAATAGAATTTTTACGAATGAGTAGTTTATTTTTTCAATAAATCGATTTGATTAGAAAAACCATGTCTGCATTCTAAAGTTATTACTGTGTTTTTTTCAGAAACTGTAATTGATTTTACCACAGAATTATCAGCAAGTTTCCATTCTCCTTTTATCGTAAGAGTCAATTCAACAGGCATACTATAATTGCTTTTGTCTTTTTCAAAATTCAAATTTGGTTGAACAGCACTTATTGTCATGTTTGTTTTATTCTCTTTAATCATCAAAAGTGATGGAACCGATACACTCTTCAAAATAGCGTTATCCAAAGGCGTTTTCGAATCAAATATTACAAATCCAGTGGTTGAAGTCTCATTATCTTTTACAATATGAGCCACATCATCAGCTCTTATTATTTGATATGATTTATCATTTTTGATTTTTTTGTCAAAAGAATTAACGTCTTCTTTAGTAAGACCAGGATAAATAACATATTGATAAGAAGCGGCTTTAGGCGCTTTTCCGTGTTCTATCCAAGAGGAAGCAAAATTTCCTTTCGTAGTAGTAACTCCGTTTCCTTTTGCATTCATTTTGCCTGTATTAATAGAATAGGTATTGTCATAGGATTCTTGCGCTTGTCTTCGAATTTCAATTGTATTGGGAGACAAAATATAGTAGCCGTTTTGATATCCATCAATTATCCATTTTTTAGATTTCCCAACAACTTCCATAGACGATTGATAAGGGAAAGTCGAAATATTTGTACTTTCGGATGAAGAAATTGGCATTGAACTATCTTTTAAATAGTTCTGAAACAAATTCGTTTGAACTGGATTTACTGTATCAATACTTGAAATTCCTGTACCAATACAAATCAATTTCTCCCCAAATGAAAATACAGATTTGTTAGCCTTCAATTTTCCAGGAAAACCTAAATCTTTTTCTTCACCATCAGCATTAGATCCTTTGGCTTCGTTTAATTTCATTCCAAAAACACCATTATTATCTAATGTTACTGCTCCAGCAAAAGTTTCCTCAGATCGAAACATTAACAACGGCACTTTAGGTTCTAATTCTTTAAGAGAAAGATCAATAACAGTTGTACCTGGATAGCGATTCCAATCCCAGCCTTCCTGTTTAAAGCCACTCGCTTCACTTCCTCCAATATTATTTATCTGAATGCTACCATTCGCAGGATATCTTCCATATCGATTTTCATCTACATATATCTCAGATGCCCAAACGTATTTACTATATCCTTTGATAAATGCAGCCCAATCATTTCTTCTGTGAATTGCTGTTGCGGCATAAGGAAGTACATGATAGCCTGGTAATTCATCTTTCCCAACTTGGTAATCATCTTTAAATAATTTACTGCTTACTTTATCATTGCTTCCCCATAATCGTAAATAAGCAGCCGCTACTTCATTATCTATTTTTGAAGTGCCTTCAGGATTTCCGGAGCGGGCCATTAGCAAAAATGGATTTTTTAACGATTTGATAGAATTATCTTCTAAAGGATGACGACCTGCATTTGCAAATCCATAATCAAATAATTGACTATACAAACGGGTCGTCATAAAGGCTTTTTTAAAGTTTTTATGCCCCGCTTCACTAATTTTGAAAGGAGTTCCAGAAAGCGTATAAATCACTGATGGAATACTGCCAAAAGCTCCTAATCCGTAAGCAGGGTAGTGCCCATTGTGATGCCATGACGTACCATCAATTTTAAACACACCCAATTCATTATCCTGAGCCAGAGTTATCGAAATATAGTTTGAATACGCTTCTAATAATGCAGATTGCTTTTCTATATTGTCCGACATAAGAATCAGCATTAAATGATAGAAAGATTGAGTATTGTAATAGTCTATATTGGCTTGAAATTCTTTTTCAGGTCCCAAAATCTTTCCTAAATTAAAAATCCATTGCAGGCTGCTTCCTACTTCATTTAATAAGCCAGCTTCTTTTAATGGTTGTTTCATCATATAAAAGGCATCTGTAATTTCTCTCACATTATAACCTATGTGATGCCTCGTTCCTCCAGATGCTCCTTCCTGCCATCCTTGATCTAAAAAATATTGAGACGCCGTAATAAACATTGCTGCAATTTCAGGTTTGTTTTCATCTGTGCTTTGAAGATAATAAGTGGCTATTTTTTTTAAAATTTTGCCAAAATCACCAATATCAATAGCTTTTTTTATGCTAAGATCTCCTTTGTCAAAGTAAATTTCGTCTATATGGAAAACTAAAGGAGATCCCAAAACGGACTCTTTTTTTACTAAATTAAGTTTGGCAAATTCTTCTTTTACTTTTAATAAGTTATTGTTTTTTTGAGGGGTTTTATTAAAAGTTTCATCAATGCGCTTTTCAATAATGGAGAGGGCTTTTTTCTGTTCCTCAGAGATTGGTTTTACAGTGATATCCTGAGTTCGTTTCAAGTCTCTAATCAAAGGCATCCAATGATCTTCTCCTATTTCTAAATCTTGTTTGATAAAAGGCACCATTACATCAGGATATGGAAAACGATTATCCATATATTGAGAAAACACTATGTCATCAAAAAATAATATCCCTTTGCTTTTGGCTGAACTACAGCTTACTTTAAAAGTATCATAAGCAATAATATCATTTCCTTTTTTAGGCTTATTTCCGCTCATTTCATAGAAAGGAACCCGAATAGTTCGCCATCCTGTAAAATCTAATTTAATTGGGAACCAAACTTCTTCTGTACCTGATTTTCCAAAAGCAATTTTAATGACTTCATTTTGCGCTTTTTCATTATATATAGACATCACCAAAGTTGGACTTGCAGGAAAAAAATCTCCGTACAGTAATGGACTTTCTTTTTTACTTAATATTCTAAAATTTGAAGTTTCAAAAAAGCTTTGACGAGACCATTCCCATTGTAGTGACGATTCTCCAAATTGGCGGTGCTTTTTGCTTATCGTCAACGTACTTGATTTGTCCTTTTTAAAATTGATTATTGAAGTTTCGTTTTCAAAAGATTCCTTTGCTGGTCGATTGTCTGATTGTTGCGAAAAACACAAAGTACCCATTAGAAAGAAATGTATTAAAAAGAACTTTTCAAAGATTGTAGTCTCTATTTTCATTGTAGTTATATTGGTTATTTAAAATGTCATGAATAATTTTTAATTTCTAGAATTAGAAATGTTTGAACTATTTTCTGACTTTCAAATTTCAGATTAATGTTTAATATCGGAGTAGAATTATATCCTCATTAAAGGTAAATTATTCCTTTTATTGATTTTTTGTTGAAATTTATTTTGACAAAGAAAAAAATAAATGACTAAAAATTGGTTATTCTGTTTCATAAATGTATTTTTGTGCTCGAACACACTTTTGTTTAAAATCTAATATTTTCTCAAAATGAACCAGTTGAAATGTTATAATGTAAATTATATTGAAAAAGGAACTTTTAGTTTAAATGGTAAAGGAAATAATCCATTATGGGATTCTGCTGAAATCTTGACCGATTTTGTTTCTGCTTGGGATAAAGAAAAAATCGCAACGATAGAATTCAAATCCATGTGGGATTTTGAGAATATTTATTTTTGTTTTACTGTTTATGATGCTATGGTTTATATCGATAAAAAAGATGATAGTAGTGACAGTATAAATAATTCTGACCGTGTTGAACTTTTTTTTAGAAAGGACGAATTATTGAATCCTTATTATTGTTTAGAAATTGATCCTACCAGCAGAATTATGGATTTTATGGCGCTTCCCAATAAAGATTTTGATTTTGAATGGAAATGGCCAAAAGAACAGTTAAAGGTTCAATCTACAATTGATAGTTCTAAATTTACAGTTGAAATCTCGATAAGCATCCAATCTTTGAAAGAACTGGATTTAATAAAAGACAATAAAATCGAAACTGGAATTTTTCGTGCCAAATATAAAAAACAACAAGATTTAAGTTATGAACCAGTTTGGATTTCATGGGTAAATCCAAATACAGAGTCTCCAAATTTTCATACACCATCTTCTTTTGGTGTCTTACAACTTCTTCGGCCTTAAAAACTATAAAATGTAATTGGTAGCATTTTCAGAATTTATAATATCGATTGGTAAAATTTTCAGTCGTGGAATTTCTTTATCAAAAATAAAATAATCAATAAGACTAGTTGTTCCGAGATAAGCTTGTCTTTTAGGATTTTGATGTATTAAAAAGTCAATTGCATTGTTATTCATGAATTCTACATTACTCGCTAATAAGTCATAACCAATAATTGAAATTTTATTTTTATTCATTTCAGAAGTGATTTCTGCAACTTGATAGGCTTTTGAAGTGGTAACAAAAATGCCTGCCAGATTAGAATGTTCATTTAGGAAATTGGTTAATTTATTTTTGAAGTCTAGGTGCTCTAATTTGAAGGTTATAATTTCAAAATCATTATTATCTAGATGTTTGAAATAATTTTTAAAACCTTTTTCTTTTTCCTGCATGTGGACTGCATTCTCATAATCCTCATCTATATGTATAATTGCAATTTGACCTTTCTTAACAAGCAAGTCTAGTAAACGTGCAGCAACTCTTCCGCTTTGAAATAAATCCTGACCTACAAAATTTTTAATAGAATCTGATTTAAGATAATTATTAAAGGTTATGGAAGTAATTCCTAATGCATTATAGTTTTCAATAATATCAAGCGATTCTTTGAAAAATAAGGGTACAAGCAAAACAGCATCAGGCGAAGTTTTTAAAATTGCTTCGTTTGCCGTTGTAAAGGACGAAATGCTGGTAGGGTCAAAAAAATACGTTTTTATAGAAACATTAAAAGATTTGAATTCTTCTTTGGCCTCAGCAATTCCATCAAGACAAGGCTGCCAATACAAATCATTTTCTGGACTAGGTAATAAAACACAAATAAGGTGAATTTTAGTATTCTTTAAATTCCGTGCAATTAGATTTGGTTTGTAATCAATGGTTCTTAAAACTTCATTTACCTTATCAAGAGCAATTTTAGAAACTTTACCTCTATTGTGTAAAACTCTATCAACAGTTCCTTTAGAAACATTTGCTAACTCAGCAATATCTTTTATTGTGTAAATTTTTTCCATAATGCACAAATGTAAATAAAATATTAATTAAAAATAAGACGGCTTAAGAAAAAGTGTGCTCGAGAACATTTTTTAGTGTGTTCGAGCACATTTTTTTGTATTTTCCTTTGTGGGTTAGAAAATCATTTATACTTTAGCAAAATAATTAGGAATTAGTTGGTGATTTGACCATAGTATTAATCTTTTATCAATAAAAAATGAGTATAAATAAAAAACCCACTCTTGTAATTTTAGCAGCCGGAATTGGAAGCCGTTATGGAGGATTAAAACAATTAGATACATTTACTCCAGGAGGTGATACCATAATGGATTTTTCGATTTTTGACGCTGTAGAAGCTGGCTTCGGAAAAATCGTATTTATAATACGAAAAAACATTGAAGAAGAATTTAAAGAAGTATTTGATAAGAAATTATTTGGCATAGCCGAAGTTGATTATGTTTTTCAGGAAATTGAATACGTGCCAGCAAAATATCAAAATCCAGAGAGGAACAAACCTTGGGGAACAGGACATGCCTTGTTGATGGCTAAAGATGCTGTAAAAGAAAATTTTGCAATTATAAATGCAGATGATTTTTATGGTAAAGAGGCTTTTCAAATCATGGCAAAAGTATTGAGTAATACAGACAAAGAATCGTATGACTTTAATACAATGGCATATTTGCTAAAAAATACAATTTCGGATCATGGATTTGTTTCCAGAGGAGAATGTGAAGTAAATGAAAAAGGGTTTTTGACTGATGTTACTGAACGTACTCATATTGAAAAAATCAATGGAGAATTAATGCGTAAAGACGATAATGGAGCATTTATTCCTATTGATGAAAACACCGTAGTATCAATGAATTTTTGGGGATTTACGCCAAAATGCTTTGAGTTTGGTGTTGAACTTTTTGATACTTTCCTTGAAGAAAATAAAGACAACCTTAAAGCCGAATTCTTTATTCCATCAGTAGTAAATGAGATTTTAAAGTCAGGAAAAGCGACAGTAAAAGTACTGAAATCTGATGCGAAATGGTTTGGAGTTACCTATCGTGAAGATAAAGAAATAGTTCAGGAAAAAATAGAAAAACTGATTCAGCAAGGTATTTATCCATCTAAATTATGGTGATTATGCAAGAAGATAAATTAAAGTTTTTATTTGATCAATTCGATCATACTTCAGAATTTGATTCTTTTGAAGAATTGGCTTCAGGTCATATTAATGATACGTTTTTAATAAAAACAATTGCAAAACCTTATTTTGTATTGCAGCGAATAAATCATAAAGTATTTGTGGATGTTCCAGGTCTGATAAGCAATAAGGTGGCAATAAGTCGTCATTTGAAAGAAAAATTGAAACATCTTCCAGAAGAGCAACTCAGACAACAGGTACTTGATTTCGTAAATACAAAATCAGGGAAACCTTACTACCAGGATAAAGATGGGAATTATTGGAATGTGATGGTTTTTATTGAAGATAGCGTATCATTTGAAACAGTCAATAATGAAGAGGTGGCTTATGAAGGAGGAAAGTTATTTGGTAATTTTTTATTCCTGACAAGTGATTTTCCAGCTTCGAAATTAACCGAAGTCATTTCTAAATTTCATGATATGTCTTTTCGGTTTTTTCAGTTTGAAGCATCATTAAAAGTAGCTTCAAATGAAAGATGGAATATAGCGAAGCCCTATATAATGCAGGTTAATGAGTTAAAGGAAGAAATGCATATTCTTCAAAATCTAAAAAAATCTGGGGAAATTAGATTAAGAGTTACTCATAATGATACTAAAATATCGAATGCACTTTTTGATAAAAATAATAAAGGGCTTTGTGTAATTGATACTGATACTGTTATGCCTGGAATTGTTCATTATGATTTTGGGGATGCAATACGAACGATCTGCAATACCGCCGCTGAGGATGAAAAGAATCTAGACTTAGTAAATTTTAATGTTGATTATTATAAAGCATACGTTAAAGGCTTTTTGGAAGAAATTGAAACAGAACTTTCACCTATCGAAATTGAATATCTTCCTTTAGGAGCAAAAACAATGATTTTTATAATGGCATTGCGCTTTTTGACAGATTATTTAAACGGAGATATTTATTATAAAACGGCTTATCCTGAACATAATTTAGACCGTGCTAAAAATCAATTTAAGCTTATAGAAAGTTTAACAGAAAAATTTAAGGAAACAGAAATAGATAATTTGTCGCATAAGAATTAAAAGAAAGCAAAAAGAAATGAAGAAATATTTAATTACCGGAGGTGCAGGTTTTATTGGAAGTCATATTGCAGAGTATTTATCTGGAGAAGGACATCAGGTTACTATTTTGGATAGTTTAAGAACAGGATTCAAGGAAAACTTGGAAGGTTTAAACGTGAAGTTTGAAAATGGAGATATCCGAGATGAGAAACTCGTAAATAAACTCGTTGAAGGCTGTAATGCTGTATTTCATTTAGCGGCACTTGTTAGTGTTCCTGAATCTTTATTGAAAATTAGAGAATGTATAGATATCAATACAACAGGAACCATCAATATTTTGGAAGCGGCAAAAAATACTGCTGGCTGCAAAGTGGTGCTTTCTACATCAGCCGCAAATTATGGTAACAATCCTGTTTTGCCAAAGATAGAAACAATGTTCCCTGAGCCTATGACTCCTTATGCAATTTCGAAATTGGATGGGGAATATTATTTAAAAATGTACCAAGATCAGTATAATGTACCAACGGCTTCATTGCGTTATTTTAATGTATTTGGTCCTCGTCAGAATCCTGAATCTGCTTATGCGGCTGCAGTACCAATTTTTATAAACAAAGCACTTCAAAACAAACCAATAACCATTTATGGAGATGGATCACAAACACGTGATTTTATTTATGTAAAAGATGTTGTCAAAGCTAATATTTTGGCTTCGCAGGTTGGAAATGAAACGTACAATGTTGCTTTAGGGCACAGCACTTCTATTTTAGAATTAGCCCAAAAAATTATTGAAATTACCAATTCAAAATCTCAAATACAATTTTTAGAAGAGCGTTCAGGAGATATTAAACACTCGAAAGCTGATCCATCAAAATTCAATAAATTAGGCTTTAAACCAGATTATTCCATAGACAGTGCCTTAGAGGAAACAATTAGTTTTTATCATAATGAACTGGTAAAATAAAGTAATGAGTATACAAAATAGCTTCTTTCAAGTTAACTAGAACGGTCTGGTTATGCAACGATAGAAGCTTTTTTGTCAAATGGAATAGTAAATAAAATAACGATAAAATGTCATTAATAAAATCAATTTCAGGAATAAGAGGTACCATTGGAGGAAAAGTAGCAGAAAATTTAACACCAATTGATGCGGTAAAATTTGCTGCTGCTTATGGAATGTGGTTGAAAAATCAATCGGAAAAGGAAAATCTTACTGTCGTAATAGGTAGAGACGCTCGTATTTCGGGTGAAATGGTTAGTAATTTGGTAAGTAATACTTTAATTGGATTAGGAATTAATGTTACGGATCTTGGTTTGTCTACAACGCCAACAGTCGAAGTTGCCGTAACCTTATCTGATGCAGATGGAGGAATTATAATTACAGCCAGTCACAATCCAAAACAATGGAACGCTCTAAAATTATTGAATGGTAAAGGCGAATTTTTAAATGCCGAAGATGGTGAATTGGTTTTAAAAATTGCTGAAGAGGATTCTTATGTTTTTGCAGAAGTAGATTTTTTAGGGATTTATAAAAAGGAGGAAGGCTTTATTAATAAGCATATTGATGAAGTTTTAGCTTTAGCTTTAGTTGATATTGAAGCCATTCAAAAAGCAAAATTTAAAGTTGTTGTCGATGCAGTAAATTCTACTGGAGGAATTGCAGTTCCAGCTTTATTAGAAAAATTAAATGTAGAATGTGTAAAGTTGTATTGTGAACCCAATGGACTATTTCCGCACAATCCAGAGCCTTTAAAAGAACACTTAACCGATATTTCTGAACTGGTAGTCAAAGAAAATGCTGATTTTGGAATTGTTGTAGATCCAGATGTGGATAGACTAGCTATTGTTTGTGAAGATGGATCAATGTTCGGAGAGGAGTACACTTTGGTTGCTTGTGCAGATTATGTTTTGGGCAAAACTAAGGGAAACACAGTATCTAATTTATCTTCATCAAGAGCCTTAAAAGACATTACTGAAAAACACGGTGGAAACTATCAGGCAAGTGCTGTTGGTGAAGTCAATGTGGTCACATTAATGAAAGAAACGAATGCTATTATTGGGGGAGAAGGTAATGGCGGTATTATTTATCCTGAGTCACATTACGGAAGAGATTCATTAGTTGGTATTGCTATATTTTTATCACATTTAGCCCATTTAAAAATTTCTTGTAAACAATTAAGGGAAAGCTATCCTGATTATTTTATGAGTAAAAACAAAATTGAATTAACTCCCGAAATAGATGTTGATTCCGTTTTGGAAAAAATAGCATTAAAATATAAAGACGAAGAGGTGAATAGTATTGATGGAATCAAAATCAATTTTGAAACAGAATGGGTTCATTTAAGGAAATCTAATACCGAGCCAATTATTAGAATATATACGGAAAGTACATCTCAGGAAAAAGCTGATGAACTAGCCAATAAACTTGTAGAGGATATTAAAAAGAGCCTTTAAATCATGAAATGAGTACAACCGAAAATTGGTTGTAAATACGAATAGCAGTTATATTTTTACTAAAGACTTAGTTTGTTAGTTAATTTGGGGTTTGATTTTTTAATTAAAAGACGACCCCTTTTTTAGTATAAGTAAGAATTATAGAGTTGATTTTTTGGATGATTACGATGTTCTTTTTAAAGGTAATTTTTTTATTTTTTAGACTTAGAAATTTCTATTACTTTTGACAATAATCAACTATCAAATTGATTAATTTATTCTTTATAACTTCCAATGATTATTTTTTAGTTCTTAGGATAAAATTGGATTATTATGAAAGTTTGAATGCCCTACTTTAATTTTATAAACCTAAAAAACCTTTAATGATTTTTAAAAATAAAAATCTGGTATTTCTTTTTTTGGTGATTTGCTTTTGGAGTTTGTTTTTTTCAACTTCAAAAAGTTTAGCTCAAACAAAACCAATATTATTTAACCACTTAGACGTTACTAACGGTCTTTCAAGTAACTCGGTTTTATCGATCAATCAAGATTCTACAGGCTATATTTGGCTGGGTACAAAATATGGTCTAAATCGTTTTGATGGACGTATATTTAAAGTTTTTAAAAAAGACCCTAAAAACAAAACCAGTATATCTTCGAATGGTTTTATCAGAAAGTTAGTATTAGATAATAATAACAATATGTGGGTTGCCTCCAGTGGATTGGATTTATATCATTCGGAGGATAATTCTTTTGAATCTGTTATACCACAAGGCGAAGATGTTTTAAAGGTATTACAAGATGTTAAGGGGAATTTATGGATAGGTTCGATAACGCAGCTAAAATTTAAAGCTGCAAATACTAAAAAAATAATTCCTATTTCAATTGCAAAAAGCGGAATAGAAATTTCCGAACTTTTTGAAGATAATGAACATCATATTTGGGTTGGAACCTCTGCCGGCTTATTTGAATTATTCTTTGCACATAAAAAAATAGTTATAAAAAGACATTTTAGCTCCCTTTTTAAAAGTGGCGCAAGTGCAGATCAAATTACGAGTATTGTACAAGATGAAAGTTTAAAATATTGGATTGGGACAAAAAGCAATGGAATCTATCTTTTTGATAAAAAAACTTCAGAGTTAAGTCATTTTATAAAAAATAGTAATAACAAAAACTCATTAGTAAATAATAATGTCCGTAAAATTATACGCCATAAAAACGGAAGTCTCTGGATAGGAACTCAAGATGGTTTATCGATTTTGAACCCTTATACGCATCTTTTTATTAATTACCAACACGACTCTGCAAATCCACACAGTTTAAGTCAAAACTCTATTCATGAAATTTTTCAGGATAAAAATGGTTCCGTTTGGATAGGTACATTTTTTGGAGGGGCTAATGTGGTTTATTCTGTAAATACACCTTTTACTATTTATCAAAATTATACCGAAAAGAACAGTATTAGTAGCAATGTAATTAGTGCAATCCGTGAAGACAACAAAAATAATTTATGGATAGGCACAGAAGCTGGAGGACTAAATTATTTTAATAGAAGTACCCAACAGTTTAGTTCCTATAAAAACAGTATTACTAACAAAAACAGTTTAAGTTCTAATTTAGTTAAAGCCATCGCTATTGATAAAGATCAGAACTTATGGATAGGTACAGCTTTAGGAGGTTTAAATTTTTTTAATACCAAAACTTCTAATTTTACGGTTTTTAAACGGAATGCTAAAAGCAGTAATAGTATCGCTTCAGATAATGTGAATTGCTTACTGCTTAACAAACAGAATAAATTATTTATAGGAACAGAAATTGGTCTTAATATTTATGATATTGCTCAACAAAAATTCAGTTTTTATGCCACTAGTGCCAATAAAGTATTTCTGGAAAAGCAAATTACCGCATTATTTGAAGATAAAAAAGGCGCCATTTGGATAGGTACTCCTATTGGGATTTATGCTTATCAAGGTTCAAAACTGCTTTATAGAAAATTTAAAGACAGCTCAGACAAACCATTTAATTACAATGTCAACTGCTTTCAGGAAGATAGTCAAGGCAATATATGGGTTGGTACTTACCATAACGGATTAGCATTACTTAACCTAAAAAAGAATAGTTATAAAATTTTTAATATTGCTGATGGCTTGCCTAGCGACAACATATTAGCCATTACAGAAGATAACGAAACCAACTTATGGATAAGTACCGATAATGGTTTGGTAAAATACAATCGTAGTTTAAATTCTTTTAGAAGTTTTAATATTCTAGATGGCCTTCCTGATAATCAATTCAATATAAATTCTTTTTTAAATGACAGTCAGGGGAAAATCTTTTTTGGTACTTACAATGGCTTAGTCAGTTTTAATCCAAATAATATTGAGAAAAATACTGTAGCACCGAATGTTGTTTTATCCAATCTCAAATTATTTAATATACCAGTTGAAATAAATGATGAAACCGGAATTTTAAAACATGATGTTAATTTTAGTAACACACTAACTTTTGACCACAGTCAAAACATTTTTACAATTGAGTTTTCGGCATTAAATTTCATAAAATCAAACAAAAACAAGTATGCCTACATCCTTGATGGGTTTGAGAAAAATTGGAATTATGTAGATATTCCATCTGCAACGTATACGAATTTACCAGCAGGGGAGTACCAATTTCTAATTAAATCATCGAATAACGACGGTGTTTGGAACACTCATATCAAAAAAATTAACATAAAGATACTTCCGCCTGTTTGGGAAACTTGGTGGGCTTATATTATCTATTTTATTACAGCTTTTGTCATTGCTTATTACATCATTCAATTTTTCAAAGCCAGAGCAAAATTGAAACAAGAGCTTTATTATGAACAATTAGAAGCAGAGCATCAGCAAAAAGAATATCAGATGAAACTTGATTTTTTTACTAATGTTTCTCATGAAATCAGGACACCATTAACCCTAATTTTAGGCCCAATTGAAAAACTAGAGCAATTAACTACCGAAAATACTCAGGCTAATAAATATGCGCTTAGTATTAAAAATAATACCGAACGTTTGTATCGATTGGTAAACGAATTATTAGATTTTAGAAAAGCAGATTCTGGTAACTTACGCCTGCATTTTTTTGAAGAAGATATTGTAAGTTCTTTGAAAGAAATTTTTGAGTATTTTCAAACACTCGCCGAATCAAAAAACATTACTTATACTTTCAAAAGTAGTGATCCTCAAATTTTAGTTTATTTTGATAAAGACCAAATAGAAAAGGTGTTTTTTAATTTATTATCAAATGCTTTCAAGTTTACACCAGATCAGGGTACTATAAGTTTAGAAATTGCTTTAAGCAAACGAAAAGTAAAAATTATGGTAACAGATAATGGTAAAGGTATTGCAATCAATAATATCGATGATATTTTTAATAATTTTTATCAAGCTGATCAAAGTATGGGTACAGGAATTGGTCTGGCACTTTCAAAAAGTTTGATAGAACTTCATAAAGGAAAAATAAAAGTAACAAGTACTCCGGCTACAGAAGATAAAACGGGGAAAACTATTTTTACAGTAGGATTGCGACTAGGTAAAAATCATTTGAATGAGATTGATATTACTACGACTTCAAACATTGAAAATTCTATCGATCAAGAAGTTTATGATTATACTTCAGGAAATTTTATTGAGAATCCAGTTGTAAGCGATAAAAATAAAGAGGCGCATATTTTAATTGTAGAAGATAACGATGAGGTAAGAGATTTTATCAGGCAATCTTTAGAAAATCAATATCATGTTCATGTAAGCGAAAATGGATTAGAAGGATGGAAAAATGCTACTCAACACCTTCCAGACTTAATTATCAGTGATGTAATGATGCCTGTCATGGATGGTTTAGAGCTTTGTAAGAAACTAAAAACGGACGTGCGTACTTCTCACATCCCCGTAATCATGTTGACAGCGAAATCGGCTCCTATACATCAAATACACGGTCTGCAACATGGTGCCGATGCTTATATTACAAAACCTTTTAGTGATCAGATTTTGCAGCTTAATATTCGCAATCTCCTTTCGTTAAAAATTGCATTGCAAAAAAAATATAGTGAACAGCTATCACTATCAAAATTGCCGGCTATAATTAGCACAGAATCGTCACATGACGAAAAGTTCTTGCATAAATTGCATCAAATTATTGAGGATAATATTGCGAATAGCAATTTAGATTTAGCGTTTATTACTTCAGAAATTGGTATGAGTAAATCTGTTTTGTACAAGAAATTTAGTGCGCTTACGAACCTGTCTTTAAACGAGTTTATTAAAACCCAACGCTTAAAACATGCTGTAGAATTTTTCCAAAATGGTGAAACTTCTATTTCATCGGTTGCTATACAAGTTGGTTTTAATGATGCTAAATATTTTAGCCGAGAATTCAAAAAGATATACGGCATTACTCCAAATGAGTATATTAAAAATAAGGGGCAGGAATTATCTTAATCAATAAAATATTGAGTATCCGTGATTAGACTATGCCGATAAAATCAGCCACATTTTTTAAGAAAATGCGTTTGGGACTTTTAAAAATAGTTGCTAAAAAAATAAAGATTCCATAATTAATTATAGATGCATAAAAAGCATTTTTACTATCTGCTTAAATCTGCAAAATCTGCGTGATAATTTATCACGCAGATTTTGCAGATTTAAGCAGATTTAATAAAATTAAGATAAAAAAGGTTCGTACAAATTTCTATAAATTGGATGTGAGAAATCAGTGGTAAAAAAATATTTCGAACTGTCATAAAATAAAAAAGGGACTCATAGAGTCCCCTTAAACAGTAGCAAGATTAGTTTAATTTAATTTAATTTAATATTCCCACCTTACAAAAGCCTCCATTGCGGCATAAGTCGCAAGACCTAATTGCTGATAAAGCATTGCTGTTTCGTGGTTTCTGTCTTCAGCTCTCTGCCAAAATTCTCTGGCATCAGATCCCTGAAAAACAACTCCATCTTTTTGTGATTGATGCTTGAAGATTCCATGACGTTTTTCTAAAACCTGATCTGGGCTCATTGGAACAGCCATTTCAACTTCGTCAATACCCCATTCCTGCCAAGCACCACGGTATAGCCATAACCAGCAATCGTTCATAAATGGTTTTGGTTTTAACGCTTTTACCGCTTCAAAAATGGCATCCAGACATACTTTATGAGTTCCATGTGGATCTGCTAAATCTCCTGCTGCATATATTTGATGAGGTTTTATCTTTTCGATTAAATCCATTGTCAATTGAATATCTTCTTTACCGATTGGCTTTTTCTCAATGGTACCCGTTTCATAAAACGGAAGTTCCATAAAATGAATTTGTTCATCTGGCAATCCAACAAAATGACTGGTAGAACGTGCTTCTCCTTTTCTGATTAATCCTTTGATATAACGAACTTCTGGAATGTCAATTTCGCTGTTCTTTTTATTGCTTAAAAACGTAATTGCTTTTTCGTAAATAGAATCAGCTTCGGGGCTTTTAATTCCGAACTTTTCGTTGTAATCAATTACAAATCGTGCAAATCGTAACGCTTCATCATCTGCGACAGCGATATTTCCCGAAGTTTGATACGCCACATGTACCTCATGTCCTTGTTGTTGTAATCTCATAAAAGTTCCTCCCATACTAATAATATCATCATCAGGATGTGGACTAAAAATTAAAACGCGTTTTCTAGCAGGTTCTGCTCTTTCTGGGCGATTAGAATCATCAGCATTTGGTTTTCCACCTGGCCAACCAGTAATTGTATTTTGTAATTGATTGAATATTTTAATATTAATGTCATACGCAGGACCAGAGTGGGCAAGCAAATCGCTCATTCCATTTTCGATATAATCCGCATCAGTAAGCATCAAAATTGGTTTCTTTAATTTAAGAGCTAACCCTAATACAGCTTTTCTAATCAATTTTTCTGTCCAAACGACCTCTTGTACCAACCAAGGCGTATTGATTCTTGTCAGCTTAGAAGAAGCCTCTTTATCCAAAACAAAGACAGCATTGCTGTGCTCTTGCAAAAATGAAGCTGGAATTTGGTTGGTTACAACACCTTCAACAGATTCCTTAACGATATTGGATTTTCCTTCTCCCCAAGCCATTAAGATTACTCGTTTGGCTTCCATTATTTTTTTCACTCCAAGCGTAATTGCTGTTCTTGGTGTATTGCTTAATCCAGAAAAATCTTTGCTCGCAGCAACTCTCGTAATATGATCTAATGCAACCAATCTCGTTTTGGAATTCAGCAAAGAGCCCGATTCATTAAAACCAATATGCCCGTTTCCTCCAATTCCAAGAACCTGCAAATCGATTCCACCTAAAGCTTCAATTTTAACTTCGTATGCTGCACAATATTCTGCAATTTCTTCTTTGGTTAAAAGACCGTCTGGAACATGGTAATTTTCAGGAAGAATATCAACATGATCAAACAATAATTCTTTCATAAAACGCACATAACTATTTATGGAATCAGGTTCCATTGGGTAATATTCATCTAAATTGAAAGAAATCACGTTTTTGAAACTCAATCCTTCTTCTTTATGCAAACGAACTAATTCGGCATACAATCCTTTTGGAGAAGAACCAGTTGCTAATCCCAAAACACAAGTTTCATTGTTTTGCTGTTTTGATCTGATGAGTGATGCGATTTGTTGCGCAACTGCAATGGATGCAGTACCAGAATTTTCAAAAACTATTGTATCAATACTTTCGAATCTTTTTTCAAAGCCTGTCGCTTTATCTATAATACTCTTTAACATGTTGTAGTTATTTTTGTGTTGTTTATTATTTTATCGATTGTTTTAAATTATTTCACTTTCAATATTATTTTCGTTGCCAGCTTCTATATTTATGTCCTTCATATGCGAAAAAAAGTATCATTAAATAAGAAGGTAAAAGCATTAAATAAGCAATTTGATTGCCACTTTTTACCGTTTTTAAGGTATCCGAAGATTCATTTGCCAAGTTTATTATTTCGGCTAAATACCCATAAAGCAATGGGAAAATCGCACCACCAATAATCGCCATAATCAAAATCGCACCTGCTATTTTTGTATATCCTCCTAAATCCTGAAGTGCCAAAGGCCAAATAGCTGGCCAACAAAGTGCATTGGCAAGTCCAAAAAGTGCCACCAAAATAATTACTACTGGCATAGCAGGAAGTAGCGGCAATTGAATCATGATACTTGGAGAAATCAGCACTACCGAAATCACTAAGACTACACCCAGTGCACCCGAAATTTTTAGAGCAGTAACCTGAGAAAGGTATTTTGGTATTAATGTAATTCCGATTATGTAACCAATTAGCATTGCTGTCATAGTAAATGAGGTTAGTTTTAGATAAAAATCACCATTTTCGCCATAAACGCCCAATTCTTTGCCTAACTTTCCAATGGTATCTCCTGCAATAACTTCTGCAGCTATATACAGCATCAAAGTAATGGTTCCAAAAACCAATTGAGGGTATTTTGACGCATTAACCATTTGTTTGAAAACACTTAAATGCGATACATGACCATCTTCATCCAAATCAATTTCTGGCAAAGGAGATAATTTGGCTAACAGCGCTAA
Source organism: Flavobacterium sp. WC2509 (assembly GCF_052683105.1). Classification (NCBI taxonomy): domain Bacteria; kingdom Pseudomonadati; phylum Bacteroidota; class Flavobacteriia; order Flavobacteriales; family Flavobacteriaceae; genus Flavobacterium; species Flavobacterium sp. WC2509. Next base: position 3,884,755 of record NZ_JBQZFG010000001.1, read on the forward strand.
AACAAGAATAACAATTCCCATATAAAGATAGGGAGTTTGCAATTGTAATGCTAATAAGTCAAGAGTTTTTGATTTTTCAACAATATCAAGTACTGCGATTTTTTCTTTAGTATATTCTTTCATATTAGATAATACTAACGCCGTTAATACAAGCGGAGCTATAAATCCTGCCAATTTATTTGCGATACCTAATAAACTGATTCTTGCAGCGGCACTTTCTCTTGGACCAATAACAACCACGTATGGATTTGCAGCAGTTTGTAAAATTGCCAAACCCGTACCCATAATAAATAAAGCCACTAAAAATAGAAGAAAGGTTCTCATTTCAGCCGCTGGATAAAATAAAAATGCTCCAATAGCAATTACGATAAGTCCTAGCGAAATTCCATTTTTATAGCCTACTTTTTCGATAACCCAAGAAGATGGGATTGCCATTACAAAATAAGCGATATAAAAAGCAAAAGCTACAAAATAAGCTTGTGAGCCAGTTAAATCACAAGCAATTTCAAAGAATGGGATTAATGGCCCATTTAGCCAGGTTACAAATCCTAAAATAAAAAATAACAAGGTTAAAATAACCATTGGAATGAAAACACTTTGATTCTGCGATACTGCACTTTTAATTTTTGACATATTGGTTGTTTTTAAAAGATAATTAATTTGGTTGCGAATAGTTTGAGGAATAGTAAGATTACTATTTCATTAAGGGTGAATTTTTAGACTATTTATTTAGCGACTAATTATTTTTATAAGACACTCTTTCTAAAATAATTTGGCTTTAATTGATTTGTAAATTTCAGATTAATGGCTTAAAGCAGAGGTGAAATGCGTCCGTAATAAGAGTAATATTTTCCTTTTGTTAGTATTTTATTGAACTCAATATGGGTAAGATTTTTTAAGAAATAAAGCTTGAAAATGAGCTTTATAAAAAATGATTTTTAAAAATTATAAATTAAGTAAAGGAAGATTTTAACCTAAAAAAGGATGATTATATCTCTATAGAAAACGTTATCGTTGTAAATTTGGTTTCAATAATAGTAGCCAATATTTTTTGACAATGGTGTAGCTACAGTAATATAGTATAACATGAAAGTAACCTATCTTCTTTATTCATTGTCATTAATAGTATTGACATCCTGTTCGCAGAAAAAGCAGAACGAATCTGCTAATAAACCGAATGTGATTTTTATATATGTTGACGATTTAGGTTACGGCGATGTAGGTTGTTATGGAGCAACAGCGGTTAAAACGCCTAATGTAGATGCTTTGGCAAGCGGAGGAATACAGTTTACTGATGCGCATTGTGCTGCTTCAACTAGTACAGCATCTAGATTTGCTTTGCTTACGGGAAGTTATGGTTTTAGAAACAATACTACTACTCTAAATGGAGATGCTCCATTAATCATAAAACCTGAACAAGAAACTATTGCCGATATGTTTAAAAAATCGGGTTATACAACAGCAGTAGTAGGCAAATGGAATTTAGGTTTGGGAAATGGGAAACCAAATTGGAATGCAGAGATTAAACCAGGACCATTAGAAATTGGATTTGATTATAGTTTTCTAATTCCAGCGACTCCTGATAGAGTGCCTACTGTATTTGTTGAAAATCATAGAGTAGCTAATTTAGATCCAAATGATCCTATTACGGTGAGTTATGATAAGAGAATAGGTACTGATCCGATTGGAATTGAAGATGAAGATATTTTGAAAATGTGGGCCGATACCCAACATAGCGGAACCATAGTCAACGGAATAAGTAGAATTGGTTTTATGAGTGGGGGGCATAAAGCATATTGGAAAGACGAAGAGTTTTCGAATGTATTAACCCAAAAAGCAATTGATTTTATTACAGCAAATAAAGACAATCCATTTTTTCTTTATTTCTCATTACCTGATATCAATGTACCTCGGGCGCCAAATGCAAAATTTGTAGGTAAAACAAATATGGGACCTCGTGGCGATGCAATTGTACAAATGGATTGGATGACAGGTCAGATTGTAAAAAAAATAAAAGAATTAGGTATAGAAAACAACACCATCATAGTTTTTAGTAGCGACAATGGTCCTGTTTTAGACGATGGTTATGCAGATAAAGCAGTAACAAATGTTGGTAATCACAAACCAAGTGGACAATATAAGGGTGGTAAATACAGTGCTTATGAAGCAGGAACACGCGTACCAACCATTGTATATTGGCGAAGTAAAATTAAACCTGCTAAAAGTCAGGCATTAATTAGTCAGGTGGATTTCTTTGCTTCATTTGCAAAATTAATGGGGATGAAAATTCAAAATAAAGAAACTGCAGTCGATAGTTTTGATATGCTTGATGTACTAATGGGCAAAAGCAATAAAGGGCGTAAATTTATGTTAGAAGAAGCTTTTGCGATGAGTATTAGAGAAGATGGTTGGAAATACATTGCTCCACAAAACAAAGCAATACCAGATTGGCTGGCTAATAAAGATGTATTATCTGGTTTGCAGCAAACGCCCCAACTCTATGATTTAAATAAAGATCCAAAGGAAGAAAATAATTTGGCCGAGCAAATGCCAGAAAAAGCGAAAGCATTAGCTGTCCAGTTAGCAAAAATAATGAAAGTACCAGAATTGAAATAGAATAGTTAGACTCAAAAAACATTGCACATTGTTTATTGGGAATCGGAAAAAAGTTGTGCAAATTTTCAAAAAGTACTATCTGTCTTTGTGACAATTGATAATAGTAATTAATTAACCAGTAATATATAATAAACCAAAATTTAATTCTAATGACTATGAAAAAAGATTTAAACCAAAAAAGACAACCTTATGCTCTTGTTTTGCGACAATTGCTCGTTGGTGTTTTTTTATTAGTAATTGCAATGTCTACTAAAGCGCAAGCACAAAGTAAAGTGATTAGCGGTCTAGTTACAGATCAAAATAAAACACCTCTTTCAGGGGTTACTATAGCAATCAAAGGATCAAAAACTGGAGTTCAATCCGATTTTGACGGGCATTTTAAAATTACGGTATCGTCAAATAATCAGTTGGTTTTTACTTATATAGGTTTTGAAACTAAAACGGTAACTGTTGGAAGTTCATCAGTATTAAATATTAGTTTAAACGAAACAACAAGTAATCTAGACGAGGTTGTAGTAATTGGATATGGAACTGTAAAAAGAAAAGATTTAACGGGAGCTGTTTCCAGTGTATCTATGTCTGATTTAAGCAAAACTCCTATTCGTTCTTTCGACGATGCGTTGGCTGGACGTGTGGCTGGGGTTCAGGTAACATCGGCAGACGGTATGCCTGGTGCAGGTACTAATATCGTTATCAGGGGGAACAACTCGGTAACACAAGCTAATAGTCCTTTGTATGTTATTGATGGTTTTTTGGTTGAAGGAGCAAACAATAACGTAATCAATCCGGAAGATATCGCTTCTATAGACATTTTAAAAGACGCATCTGCAACCGCTATTTATGGTGCAAGAGGAGCTAATGGTGTTATCGTAATCCAAACTAAAAGAGGTAAGCAAGGGAAACCTGTTTTCAATTTTTCCAGTTCCATTGGTGTTCAGGAAATTGCCAACAAGATGGACATGATGAGTACTTACGATTTTGTAAAGTATCAATTGGAATATAACACTTTAGGCAGTCCATCAAGTCCAATTCCACCTGGAACTACAGTTTCTCCGATACCACCTTATAAACTCTATATTACAGATCCAGGGAAAACACTTGAAGATTATAGAAATGTACCAGCAACAGATTGGCAGGATTTATCAACCCGTACCGCTTTGTTCAAAAAGAATGATCTTTCTATATCAGGAGGAACCAAAAAAATCAAATATCTAGTTAGCGGATCAACTACTGATCAGGACGGTATTTTGTTAAATTCAAATTATACAAGATATCAGGGACGTGCCAATGTTGATTATCAAATTACTAATAAATTAAAAATTGGTGGTAATTCAAATTATAGCTATTTGAAACAAACAGGAATTGACCCAAGTGCAGCAATTTATAATGGATCAGCCAATGTGATGGTTTCTGTATGGGGAATGCGCCCATATTCGCCTAGTGTAGCAAATCCAGAGGACGAATTTATAGATCCAAATCTTAACTCAGGATTTGACTTAAGAGTAAACCCTGTCCTGAATCTTAAGAACACTTACAATGTAACTACTACGAACAATTTTTCTGTAAATGGATATCTTGAATATTTTATTACTAAAGAATTAAAATTGAGATCAACATTGGGTTATGTTAGTAACAAAGTCGAAAAGGATGAATTCTATAATTCCTATACTGCATTGGGACGTCCAGGTAGTGCAAGTGGTGTTAATGGAAAAATGATGAATAATAATTATACCAACTGGCTGAATGAAAACACCCTAACTTGGGATAAAAAAATAAAAAAACATCATTTTGTTGCTTTAGGAGGTTTTACCAACCAAAAACAAGAAAGTGAGTCTTATGGTAAGGCAGCAAACAAAATACCTGCTGCTAGTGAAGGCTTGATGTTTGACGCACTTGATTTAGGTACAGCTTTAAGAATTGATCCAGGTAATTCAGTTTGGACAATGGCTTCTTTTCTAGGAAGGCTAAATTATGATTATGCATCTAAATATTACTTAACAGCTTCATACAGAGCTGATGGATCGTCTAAATTCCCTTCAAGCAACCATTGGGGATATTTCCCATCGGGAGCCGTTTCCTGGAAATTTAGCCAAGAGAAGTTCGTAAAAAAATGGAAACCATTATCTGAGGGTAAATTGCGTGCAAGTTATGGACAAACTGGTAACAACCGTGTAGGTGATTTTGATTATCTTACAACTTATTATGATCCAGGGAACCCTTTTTATGGTACTTATGTATTCGACAACAATCATGTAACAGGAGCAACAGCTCAAAAACTTGGAAACTCTGATTTGAAGTGGGAAACTACCGAACAAATTGATGCAGGTCTGGATTTAGGCTTCTTTAAGCAAAGAATCACTTTTAGTGCAGATGTGTATAAAAAAACAACCAAAGATTTGTTACTTAAAACCAACCTTCCATTATCAACAGGATTCACCTCAGCGTTCAAAAATATTGGTAGTGTAGAAAACAAAGGTTTGGAATTAACTTTGACAACAAAAAATATTGTTTCTAAAGATTTTAGCTGGACCTCGAGTGCCAATATTGCCTTTAACAGAAATAAATTGTTATCCTTGGCAGAAGGACAAAATAACTTGGAATCCGTTGTAAATTGGGATGGGGATTATAAAGGAGTAAGTGCATATAATGCAGTTGTAGGACAGCCTTTAGGGCAAATGTACGGATTTGAGTATGCCGGAACTTATAAATACCAGGATTTTACAGGTAGTGGTACAACAGCAGATCCTTACAAGTTAAAAGCAGGTCTTGCCAATAATGGAAATGTAAATGTTCAGCCAGGTGATGTGAAATATGTTGATCAAAATGGGGATAATACTATTACATCAAAAGATTATACTACAATAGGAAATGGTAACCCACTTAATACAGGTGGATTTAGCAACAACTTTACATACAAAAACTTTGATTTAAACATTTTCTTCCAATGGTCATATGGTAACGATATTATAAACGCCAACCGTATTGTATTCGATGGTAATCAATTAGGATTAGGAGCAGGACGTGAAGGCTTAAATCAATTTTCTAGCTATGAAGATCGTTGGACTCCGGAAAATCCAGATTCTGATGTTGTAAGAACAAAAGGTTATGTAGGTACACCTGTTGCATATTCGTCAAGAATAGTTGAAGACGGTTCTTACTTGAGATTAAAAAATGTGGCAGTGGGATATAATTTTGATAAAAAATTTATTGAAAAAATGCACCTTAAATCGATGAGATTTTCATTATCAGCATCGAATATATATACATGGACTAAATATAGCGGATCAGACCCTGAAGTAAATACGTACAATTCTGCTTTAACACCTGGATTTGATTATTCATCTTATCCTAGAGCACGTACTGTATTTTTTACAGCAAACATTTCCTTTTAATAACATTTAATTACTTTCAAAATGAAAAAGATATATATATTATTAGGCCTGGTAGTATTGAGCACCAGTTCTTGTGAAGATTATTTAAGTACAGAGCCTATTCAGAAAATAGCAATAGAGCAGTATTATACAGATGAACAAGGGATTACCAATGCTTTAGCGGGAGTATATGATCCAATAGGATCAGAAAAATTATATGGTAGCCAGTTGTGGTGGCAATTGGATTCTGCTACAGATGAAGGGTATTATGCCCGTCCAACCCAACTAACAGGTACAATGGTTTATAGTTTTGATAATACTGCAGTAAACGTTTCTGATTATTGGTTTAATCTTTATGACGGAATTAATAGAGCTAATGATTTGATAGCGCATATTAATTTGCCCCAAATGGATGAGGAAAAAAGACAACAAATATTGGGTGAAGCCTTATTTTTAAGAGGGTACTACCATTTTATGCTGGTAACTCGATTTGGTGATGTGCCTTTGCGATTGACACCTACGACAAGCCCTAATAATGTTCAAATGGCCAGAACAGCTGCCAAAGATGTTTATGCCCAAATATTGAAGGACCTGACAGATGCTGAAGCTAAAGTAAGCCCAACCAAATTGACATATTCAAGCCGTGTTTACAAGACTGTAGTGCAGGGAGTTCTTGCCAGAGTGTGCTTGCAAATGGCAGGTTTTCCTTTAAATGATACTTCAAAATACGCTGAGGCGTTGTCTTGGTCCAAAAAAGTAATCGATTCAGGCCAGCATAGTTTAAATGTTAGTTTTCAGACTACAGCACCCGCTGGTAAACCTGCAACTTATTATAATGTGGTTAATCCTTCAAATGGTGTTGCCTCTAATAACGCTTACCGTCAAGTATTTATCAATGAAGCTGCAGATATTTACGATACAAATGAATTGATGTGGGAAGCTGATTTTAAATCTCGTGGTGGAGGATATAATGAAGGTGGTCGTGTAGGAAATAATATTGGTATTATATTTCAACCAGCTACTACCAGTCCTTTAGTTGGAACTTATTGCTGGGGGTTCATAAAAGGAACAGGATTGTTATTCAAAAAGTATGATGCCACAGGTGCCGATTTGCGTCGTGACTGGAATTTGACTACTTACACAATTAATAACACTACGGCTGTTAAAGGCAATATAGCCAAGACAGTACAATATGGAAGGGATTGTGGAAAGTGGAGAAGAGAATATGAAATTAACACTTCTGGAGATCAAAATTATACTGCCATCAATTTTCCTATCTTGAGATATTCTGATGTACTTTTAATGTTTGCTGAAGCAGAGAATAAGGTTAACGGTCCAACTGCTGCTGCTCAAGCGGCGATCAACCAGGTACGTCGTAGAGGATATGGACAAGTGAATGTTTCAGCGCCATACGCACTATCCGATGCAGCAACAACTACAGCTGCTGCGGGTGGAAAAGATTCTTTTCAATTATTTATTGAAGACGAGCGTATGCGCGAGTTGTGTTTTGAGGGATTACGTAGAATGGACTTAATCCGTTGGGGCAAATTTATTACTAACTTGAAAGCGGCAAGTGATGATATGGATGCAAGTCCTCTTACTAATGGGGCTTTGATTATTGCAGCACCACAACGATATGGGGCTTTAGCCGGGAAAACTGCTTTTGCCAATGGTAATAAATTCCTGTTGTTTCCTATCCCTTCTTTAGAAATGTCTTCAAACACTTTAATAAAAGAAAATAACCCTGGCTTTTAATCAATTAGCAATAAGCCCGGAAGATATTTCTCCGGGCTTATTTTTTGAATCAAAACAATACAATTTTTAAATCTGAAAAATGAAAAAACTCATTCTAATCTCCTTATGCTTTTTTAGCCTTACCAATTTTGCCCAAAAGACAAAAAATGATTTGGCAATGAAAAATTTAATTGCTGATAACTTTACATTTGCTGCAAAACAGTATCAATATTTAGAGAAAGCAACTCCTGTGGATTCAATGCCTCGTACATTTGATAAAAATCGCCATGTTAGTTCTGATGTATATTGGTGGTGCAGTGGTTTTTACCCTGGAACACTTTTGTACATTTATGAATATACAAAAAAGCCAGTAATACTTGAAGAAGCAAAAAAGAGATTGGCTATTCTGGATACTGTAAAATATTTTACTAAAAACCATGATTTAGGTTTTATGATGTATTGTAGTTTTGGAAATGCTTACAGAATAACAAAAAACGAAGAGTATAAAAAAGTAATTCTTGAGTCGGCTAAATCATTGGCAACGAGATATCGTCCAAATGCAAAGGTAATTCAGTCTTGGGATCTTACTGACGGAGGTTTGAAAGGAAAAGCGTTTGTTGGTCCAGTTATCATTGATAATATGATGAATATTGAAATGCTGGAATGGGCAAGCCAAAATAGTAGCGATAAAAGTTTTGCCAACATAGCAGTAAATCATGCCAATACTACGATGAAAAATCACTTCAGACCTGATTACAGCAGTTATCATGTGCTGGATTATGATTTAAATACAGGAGAAGTTAAGAAAAAAGTAACAGCTCAGGGGTTTTCAGATGCCAGTGCATGGAGCAGAGGACAAGGTTGGGCATTGTACGGTTATACAATGATGTATCGTTTTACAAAAGATCCAGCTTACTTAAAACAAGCGCAGGGAATTGCTAAATTTATTCTGAATAATCCACATTTACCAGCTGATAAAGTTCCTTATTGGGATTTTGATGCTACAGATATTCCTAATGCTTTGCGTGATGTTTCAGCGGGAGCTGTTTATGCATCGGCATTGCTTGAATTAGGACAATATACATCAGGAACAGAAAAGCAAAATTATGTAGCTGTAGCCAAAACTATTTTGAAGTCATTATCAAGTTCAAAATATAGAGCTCAATTAGGTTCAAATGGTGGTTATTTATTGATGCACAGTGTAGGTTCTATTCCACATAATAGCGAAATTGATGTACCACTTACTTATGCTGATTACTATTTCTTAGAAGCATTATTGCGATACAAAAAATGGTATTTGTAATTGGTTTTAAAAGCAAAAATCATAGAGTAGTTAAAAATAATTTTTAATATTATGTTTAAAATCTATTAAGATGTACAATTACAATAAGAAATGTATTCAAAAGCTATCAATTATAATTTTGAATTTGCTCGCTATAACATCGGTTTCTGCTCAGAAAGATTCAAAAATATTTGAAGATTATAAGAAGGATAGAAGTATTTTACCTGATTTCTCTTATGTAGGATACCATAATGGGGAAAAGGAAATCCCGAATGTAACTGATTATAAAATTTTTGACGTAACTACTTTTGGAGCCATACCTAATGACAGTATCTCTGATAAAGTAGCCATACAAAATGCAATTAATGCGGCTAATAAAAATGGTTCTGGGATAGTTTTTTTTCCTAAAGGGAGGTTTTTAATTAATGAAGATGGCGATGCTACTAATTCTATTTTATCAAAAAAAGGGCATCTTATTTTTAGAGGAAGTGGTTCTGGAGCTAACGGTACCGAATTGTTTATGAAAAATATGCTTCCGCCAGCAGATTCATTAAAAATGTGGACAGTTCCCCCATTATTTATTTTTAGTAGCGGAGGGGCTGACAAAAAAATTGGAACTGTTACGGCTGCTGCTTCCATTGGTGAATTTAATATAGAAGTAAACACAGTTGAAGGTTTAGAACCTGGAAGCTGGATTTTCTTAAAAGTATTGAATAATGATAAAGATCTAATCGCAGCAGAATTAAAAAACAATGTAGTTGAGCCTACATGGACCAATCTTATAAATAAGGGGATTGATGTCAAAGTTTTTTTCCAGATAAAAAGCATAAAAGACAATACGCTTACTCTTGAAGCGCCGATCTCATACAATATTAACCCAAAACACAATTGGGAAGTGTATAAGTTTGCCAATAGTGAAGAAGTGGGGATAGAAGATATTGCTTTTGTAGGTAATTGGAAAGAAAAATTTGTTCATCACCGCTCATGGAAAGATGATAGCGGTTATACAATGCTACGAATTAGCAGAAGCACTAATTCATGGATGAAAAACTGCCGCTTTACCGATTGTAGTGTTGCAGCAACGGTTACACAAAGTGCTAATATTACTATTTTTAATTGTAAAGTAGATGGAAACGGTGGACATGAAGCTATAACTTCTAACGGTGCTACCAATGTATTGATCGCTAAATGTGTTGATGAAGCATCACAATGGCATTCTTTTGGTACAGCAGGTACTTCTATGAATACTGTAATTTGGAAATGTATTTATCCTGCTACTACTTGTTTCGAATCACATTCAAGTCAACCAAGAAATACATTACTGGATGGTGTTGAAGGCGGATTAATGAAAGACCATGCGGGTGGAGCATTAGAAAACATGCCCAATCACATGCAGGGTTTAGTACTTTGGAATTATAAACAAACCAATGAATCAGTAAAAGATTTTGAGTTTTGGCCTCCTTCAGAAGTATATGAGTGGTTTAAAATGTCAAATCCTACAATTGTTGGTTTTACAAGTAAAGACACCACTTTCAAAACGGAGCAATTAGGACAATCGGAATCAATTGGAAAAGAGGTCGAACCAGCTTCTTTATATACAGCTCAATTAAAATTAAGATTGAAGAAATTACCAAAATGGATTAAAGAAATCCAATAAAAAAGTGATGCTTTTTGTTGATTGTTATAAAAATAATTAAAATGAATATCATAAATAGAATATTTAATAAATGTCTGATAGGATTATTTTTAATACTGATTTGTGCTAAGACTATTGCGCAAGAACCGATTACAAATGAGCAAAGAATGGAGTGGTGGAAGGACGCTAAGTTTGGTCTTTTCTTGCATTGGGGACTCTATTCTCAGGCAGCAGGTGATTGGAAAGGAAAGCCTTATAAAGGTAATGAGCATTTTATGATTTATGAAAAACTCTCATTAAAAGAATACGGAAGCCTGGCTAATGATTTTAATCCAACCTTGTTTAATGCAGATAAATGGGTAGAGGATGCAAAAATGGCAGGAATGAAATACATTGTAATTACGACCAAGCATCATGATGGTTTTGCAATGTACAATTCGCCGAGCAGTGATTATAATATTTTAAAGCGTACCCCTTTTAAAAGGGATCCATTAAAGGAATTAGCCGAAGCTTGTAAAAAACAAGATGTAAAATTAGGTTTTTATTATTCATTAGGTCGTGATTGGGAAGATCCGGATTGTCCTACTGACTGGCCAACAAAAGGAGGACGAAGTAATTTAGTAGATTATCCTAATGAGGATGCAAAGGATTTTTCTAAATATTTTGAGCGTAAAGTAAAACCTCAAATTCGGGAATTGCTTACACAGTATGGACCTGTTGCCGTTTTATGGTTTGATACTCCAGAAGGTATTTTGACAGAAGCTCAAAGTAAGGAATTGATACAATTGATTCGTACGCTTCAGCCTAAATGCATCATAAATAATCGGATTGCCCAACCAGCGCGAGAAATGGGTGATTATAAGGTCTCGGAACAGCAGATTACTGATAAAATTGACAACAATCCTTGGGAGTCATGTATAACGATTAGTAAAGGTTGGGGATATAATGTACACGATAAAGGCTGGAAAAGTCCCGAATTAATTATTAGACAATTGGTAGAAATTGTTTGTAAAGGAGGAAATCTTTTATTGAATATTGGACCAAAACCTGATGGGACATTTCCACCACAAGCTGTAGAGAGCTTAGAAGCTGTTGGAAAATGGATGAAGATAAACAACGAGGCAATTTATGGAGTTAAACCTTGGTTAGTAGCCGGAGAACAAATTTCTACAGCGACTTTAAGTGATAAAAAAGTCAAAATTGATGTTGATAATGATGCTACCTCAAAAGTAATTTCGCCTGATATTTATTTTGCTTCAAAAGGAAAAACTATATATGTATTTGCAAGAAGCTGGAAAGAATCCAGTTTGAAAGTTGAAAATTTAGCAAAAGGAAAGCAAGATATTAAATCTATAAAAATGTTAGGTTCCTCAGAAGCAATCAAATGGAAACAGTTACCTGAGGGACTTACTATAAATATGCCTAAGCAGTTACCACAAGAGGCTCCTATTTATATTTTTAAAGTGATTACAAAATAAGTTTTGCCAAAATAGATTAAGTAAATTTAATAAAAAATAGATCATCATGAAATATTTAAAATACAGTATGCATACTAAGTTTTTTCTTTTGCTTTCATTAGTAGTTGGAACTTTATGCAATGCTCAGAATAATGCTAAATCTAAAAAAGCTCCCAATTTATTGATTATTATTGCAGATCAATGGAGAGGTCAAGCGTTAGGATTTGAAGGGAAAGAACCAGTAATGACTCCTTATTTGGATCAATATATTAAAGAGAGTTTGGTGCTAGATCAAATGGTAAGTAACTATCCTGTTTGTTCACCGGCAAGAGCGATGCTTATGACAGGTCAGTATCCTATTAAAAATCAAGTGTATAGTAATGTAAATTCTTCATCGGCTCCTTTTGGGGTTGAATTACAAAAAGACGCCATTTGTTGGTCAGATGTTTTAAAGAAAAACGGTTATTTTAATGGTTATATTGGTAAATGGCATCTCGATTCTCCATACAAACCTTATATACCAACATCAAATAATATAGGGAAAGTAGCTTGGAATGAATGGACTTCTCCAGACAGAAGACATGGTTTTGATTATTGGTATGGATATGGAACTTACGATGAGCACGACAAACCTATGTATTGGGATACCAATGATAAAAGAGACGATTTTAAATATGTGAATCAATGGGGGCCAATACACGAAGCTGATAAAGCATTGGCTTACTTTAAAAATGAGGATGGAAAAATCCGTAAAAGTGATGCGCCATTTTCATTAGTGGTTTCTATGAATCCGCCGCATTCAGGATACCAAACTGTTCCCCAAAAGTATTATAATCTATACAAAGATATTCCATTAGAAAATCTTATAAAAGACCCAAATATTCCTGCTGAAGGAACAGAAATGGGCGATCAATATCGAAAAGATATTCGCTATTATTATGCAAATATTACAGGTGTTGACGAGCAAATAGGTCGTATTTTGGATGGATTGAAGGATTCAAAATTAGATGATAATACCATAGTGATGATTATGGCTGACCACGGTAATTGTTTAGGCAAACATTCTGAGATTTCTAAAAATAATATTTTTGAAGAATCATTAAGAATACCGTTTATCATTCGTTGGAAAAATCATATAACTCCTAGAAAAGACAATGAGTTCTTGGGAAGTATTCCGGATATTTATCCAACACTTTTAGATCTTATGGGCTTGAAAAATGAAATTCCTAAAAATATAGATGGTAAAAGTTATGCTCAGTATTATCTTAATGGCAAAGGAGAAAAACCAACTGAACAATATATTTTAGGAGCTATTGTCAGTGATAATGTTAAAATAAATACAGGCTTTAGAGGTATTCGTACTGCTGATTATAAACTTGCTTTTGTAAGGAAAAAAGGCCATGGTGAATTTGTTCTATATGATTTAAAAGCAGATCCTTTTGAATTGACGAATATATATAAGCCAGATTTACCAATTGTAAAAAAATTAGAACCTGTTTTAAAGCAATGGCTGAAGAAAACAGGAGATGGTTTCATTATTGATTAATGTGGATTCATTCTAGTGTTTAGTTTCATTTTATATCTTTCTTACTTTATTAACACAAATGGAACTAAAATATAATTTCAAACAATTGGTATTATTTTAAGTCAATAAAGCTTGTAATAATTATCGTTTCATGTTGATACACTAGAATGAAAATCCACTTATAATTCAATTTTATTAAGCAAAGGATTAATGATAAAATGATTGCTGATTTTTGATTAACGATTTTTGATTTCAGATGTAAGAGCCTCGTAAAATTAACAATCTAATATTTAGTAGACCAAATCTGAAATCTAAAATCGTTTAACTCAACGACATTGACTTATAAAACTCTCAAGCTGATTGAAATTATATCTTTATTTAGCCGATAGCTAGCAAAAAAATATATTATGGTGATATGAATCACTATCAAAATAACAAATTAAAATAAAAAACAATAATGAATTTATTCGATTTAAAAGGAAAAACAGCACTTGTAACAGGCGGAGTACATGGATTAGGAATGGCAATGGCAAAAGGACTTGGTCATGCGGGTGCAAAAATTGTAGTAAACGATCTTTCATCACAAGAAGCTGTAGATAATGCTGTTGCTGAATACAAATCGGTTGGAATCGAAGCTTACGGATATCTGTTTGATGTTACCGATGAAGTTGCCGTAATTGAAGCTATCAGTAAAATTGAAGCCGAAGTTGGTCCTATCGATATTTTAATAAATAATGCCGGAATCATCAAAAGAACTCCTATTATCGAAATGGAAGTTAAAGATTTTGCAGCGGTAATCAATGTAGATTTAATTAGTCCTTTTATAGTATCAAAAAATGTTGCCAAAGGAATGATTAGCAGAGGAACAGGAGGGAAAATTATTAACATCTGTTCTATGATGAGCGAATTAGGAAGAGACACTGTCAGTGCTTATGCTTCTGCAAAAGGCGGTTTAAAAATGCTGACTAAAAGCATGGCAACAGAATGGGCCAAGTTTAATATTCAGGCAAATGGAATTGGACCAGGATATTTTGCAACAACTCAAACCGCTCCAATTAGAGTAGACGGACATCCATTTAATGATTTTATCATTAGTAGAACACCAGCTAATCGTTGGGGAGATCCAGAAGATTTACAAGGTGCTGCCGTATTTTTATCTTCAAAAGCAAGTGATTTTGTAAATGGTCATATTCTTTATGTAGATGGAGGAATTCTTGCTACTATCGGGAAACCTTCAAATGAATGAAAATATTTAACAGTCTCTTATTCTCTTGTTAAACTTTTAGAAAATTAAATGTTTTTTTGAATAAAAACCGTTAATTAGACGGAAATAAAAATTGCAGCATTATGACATACATTAATATACATCTCATGAAATTAACCAAATTATTTTTGCTTGCCTTGATATTGCCTTTTACGATTTTGGCACAAACAAAAGCAACTATTAGTATCCAGAACAACACAGTTTTGGAACGAAAAGAAGCGGTAGTAGCCATAAAATGGGAAACTGTTTTATCACAATATCCAAAAATTGATACGACTAATTTTGTTGTGATTAATTCAGTGACTAAAAAGCAAATTCCTTTCCAATTAGAACATCATGGTAATAAAACAATCCAAAATTTATTGGTACAAGTTGATGTAAAAGCAAAATCGGCAGTGCAGCTTTCAATAGAAAAAGGTAAACCTTCTGCTTTCGAAACAAAAACGTATGGTCGTTATGTTCCCGAAAGACTCGATGATTTCGCCTGGGAAAATGATCGTATCGCTTTTCGTGCCTATGGTAAAGCTCTTGAGGGGTCAAAAGATAATGCCTATGGTCTTGATGTTTGGATAAAACGTACTGATAAAATGGTTATCAATGAACGTTATAAATTAGGAGAATATCATGTGGATCATGGAAATGGATTAGACTATTATAAAGTTGGTTTTACATTAGGAGCTGGTGATATGGCACCTTATGTTAAAGATACCGTTCGCTATTCTGTAAATTATCATCGTTGGAAAATATTAGATAGTGGTTTATTGCGTTTTACTTTTCGATTGGAGTATGATACTTGGAATGCTGGTGGAATTAAAGTGAAAGTCACAAAAATGATTACTTTAGATGCAGGTTCACAATTAAACCGTATTGAAAATGTATACACTTACGAAGGCAATAAACCATTGCCAGTTGTTGTGGGTATAGCCAAAAGACCAGAAACAGGAGTCCTTTCTTTAAATGAGCAACAAGGTATTATGGGCTATTGGGAACCTATTCATGGCACAGACGGTACTACGGGTGTTGCTACAATTTTGTCTACTCCAGTAAGTAATATTACAGTGGGGACTGAGCAATTATTAGCTAAAACAGAAGTTAAAAATAATGAACCTGTTGTGTATTATGCGGGTGCAGCCTGGGACAAAGGAGCTAAAATTACGAATGCAACACAATGGTTTGATTATTTAAACACTTTCTCACAAGAATTAAAAAATCCGTTAGTCGTAACGATAAAATAAAATTTTAAATATAGTTGATGAAATCTAGTGATGCCATTTTTGGATTGTTGTTTTTTTTATTTTTTGCGTGCAAAGATAAGGAAGATAAAAAAGTAGTCCCTGCTGAAACCATGAGTTGTGAATCGTCTTTACCAACTCGTTTTTCAGGAGCAAATGGTAGTATGTCAATTAACACATCTAAAGAAGCTTCCTATGAAGGAATGGTAAAAATTACTGGTAATGAGTATTTGATGGGTGCTTCGGATGATGAGGGAAGAGCTGATGAATATCCTCAGCACAAGGTTAAGGTTAATAGTTTTTGGATGGATGCCACGGAAGTAACCAATGCTCAATTTGAAAAATTCGTAAAGGCAACAGGTTATATAACTACTGCGGAAATAAAACCAGATTGGGAAGAAATAAAAAAGCAATTACCTCTAGGTACTCCAAAGCCAGATGAAAGTGTATTAGTTGCTGCTTCACTTGTTTTTACGCCAACAACTACTGCCGTCCCTTTAAATGATGCTTCACAATGGTGGAAATGGATCAAAGGGACGAATTGGAAGCATCCACACGGACCTGAGAGTAGCATTAAAGGAAAAGAAAATTATCCAGTAGTACACATTTCCTGGGACGATGCTAATGCCTATGCAAAATGGTCAGGAAAAAGATTACCCACCGAAGCCGAATGGGAGTTTGCAGCCCGTGGAGGATTGATTGATAAAAAATATTTTTGGGGAAATGATGCTCCTGAAAAAGGGAAGCCAAAAGCAAATATCTGGCAAGGAAAATTTCCATATTTGAATACAGCTGTTGATAAATTTATTGGTGCAGCCCCTGTAAAATCATTTTTGCCTAATGGATATGGTTTATATGATATGGCAGGAAATGTTTGGGAATGGTGTAGTGATTGGTATACACCAGAATATTACAACGAATTAGGTAACAACACTACTGATAATCCGAAAGGACCTTCAAAAAGCTATGATCCAATGGAACCTACTACGCCTAAAAAAGTGGTTAGAGGTGGCTCTTTTCTTTGCAATGCATCTTATTGTAAAGGATATCGGGTTACGGCAAGAATGAAATCATCACCCGATACAGGTTTAGAGCACACTGGTTTTAGATGTGTTGCCGATGTAAAATAATTCCAAATAATTCAAGTCTATTAATTGTAAATTAAAATAATACACGTAAACCCAATATAAAAATGAAAACTCTTGATCTTTTTCACTTAAACGGAAAAATAGCCTTAGTTACTGGATGTAAAAGAGGAATTGGCAAAGCGATGGCAATAGCCCTTGCCGAAGCTGGTGCAGACATTATTGGTGTATCCGCCAATTTAGAGCCAAGCGGGAGTGAGGTAGAACAAGAGATTTTGGCTACCGGTAGAAAATTCTATTCATATCAATGCGATTTTTCTAAACGCGATGCCTTGAATGCTTTTATTAAAAAAGTAAAGGAAGAACATCCAAAAATCGATATTTTAATAAATAACGCTGGTACCATTTTACGCAAACCTATAGCCGAACATCCTGATGAATATTGGGACGAAGTTATAGCCATAAATCAAACAGCCCCTTTTATTTTGACTCGCGAAATTGGAAAGGAAATGTTGAAAAGAGAGGAAGGTAAAATTATTTTTATAGGCTCGTTACTTTCTTTTCAGGGAGGAATTAATGTTCCGGGTTACGCAGCAAGTAAAGGAGCAATCGGGCAATTAACCAAAGCATTTGCCAACGAATGGGCTTCCAAAGGAGTAAATGTAAATGGTATAGTTCCAGGTTATATTTCTACTGATAACACTACTGCATTGCGTTCTGATGAAGATAGAAGCAATTCTATACTAGAAAGAATCCCTGCGAATCGTTGGGGAAATCCTGAAGATTTTAAAGGACCAATTGTTTTTCTGTGTTCCAATGCAGCTAATTACCTTCACGGTACTTTAGTAGCTGTAGACGGCGGATGGATGGGGAGATAAATAAAAAATCACCTAATTCCATTTGGATATATAAAAGTGTCTTATTGCTAGTTGCGCAGTCGAGAACCTCACTGACTAAAACAGGAGTAACTTACCTAAAGTTACTCCTATTTTTTATTATATGTAGTCAATATTTTTCGCTTAAAATAAAAACTCTACGGATGATTACAGTAATTATTGCGACCTATTCATTATTCTATCAATTTCAGTCGTACTTGTTTGTAACGCAGCTAATACCTGAAAGTTTAGTTTTACTCATATTTTCTCTCGTAGTGATAGGTGGATTTGCAATCCGTGGCCGCAATGTTGAGACACAAGTAAGTTACAAGGTGATTTCTCCTTCTAGCTTTTTTTAATTGGTTGAATTATTTGTTTTAGATAGTTGAAATATTTTCTAGGCACGGATTGTAAATCCGCCCAATCTAGCTATAACATTTGTAAAGCATTAAAATCAGTATTTATTCGTGTAGAGTATGTAAAATGCTGTTTTTGTGACGTTTATGACATAGTTGAATGCTTAATTAAGGATAATTTTCACCTAATTAGGGATAAAATTACTCCTGATTTTTTATTTGGTTAACTAATTTTGGTTTATAACTAATTTGTTAATTAAATACTATCTGTATGAAAAAAATTACTCTTTTAATTTCAATGTTTGTTGGACTAACAGTAACAACTCAAGCACAAAACCGCTATCTAAGAATTGATAATCAAACGACCACTAGTAATCGTCTTAGAGTTTCAAATAGTGCCACGACCAATGTTTCAGCATCGGATCATAAAACAATTACTTTTAGAATTATGATGCCTGTTGCGGTAAATACTACCAATTTTAACAAAATCATGTTGAAATCGGATAATGGTGCAACTACTCCTCAGTATGCACTAACTTTTGGTAGCTCAGGAACCCTACCACACAAAGATATTAGGTTACTAGCTTATGGTGCAGGTAGTACTACCAATACAGGAAACACTAATAATAACAGTGTTGCATCTACTTTATATGATGGTGCATGGCATCATTTTGCAGTAGTATTAAATGATACTGATGGGAAATCTAGAGTTTATTATGATGGAGATGTGCTTGTTGTTACAACTGCAGCACAAGCCATAGATATGTCAAATAATGCCAATCTTTATTTTGGAGCTACATCTGGAGGAGGCTCTTCAGTTAATATGGCTATTGATGACATTCGTATTTGGGATATTGCTTTTAGTTCTGCTAGAGTAACTACTGATATAACAGCATCAATAGACGCTACAACTGCACCTACTACAACAAATTTAATTGCAGCTTATGATTTTGATGCGGGGACTGCAACTAGTATTCCAGATATTACAGGAAAAGTAGGTGGGGCAGATGCAGCTTTTTCAGCTGCGTTTAATAATTTAAATGGATTTGTTACAGCTCCTACAACTGTAAACTTATTGCCTACTGTGGCTGTTACTTCGCCTGCTGTGAATGCAAGTTATGTTGCTCCTGCAAATGTTACAATTACTGCTGATGCAGCTGATGCAGATGGTAGTATTAGTAAAGTAGAATTCTTTCAAGGAGCTACAAAATTGGGTGAAGCTTTAACTGCACCTTACAGTTTCGATTGGCAAAATGTTGCGTTAGGTTCGTATGCCATAACTGCAAAAGCAACCGATAATAGTGGAGCTGTTAGGACTTCAACAACTGTAAATATAACCGTAACAGCAGCTTTGTCAACTAGTGATTTTGACAAGGAAGGAAACAATGTTGCTGTGTATCCAAACCCAGTACAAAATAATCTTTTTATTAGTGCTCCAAGTCTGGAAGAGAATGCGACAATTAGTGTGTATAACTTACTTGGTAATAAGCTTCGTGATGTTTCTTTTACTAAGGGAACACAAGAGGTATTTGTTGGAGATTTGCAAGTTGGAACCTATTTTGTAGTTATCGAGAACGGTAAACAAACTTTGACAAAGAAGTTTATTAAGAACTAAAAAAAACGTATTGTGCTATGCTGTCGAAGTAGGTTCTAAATACTTGCTCAAAAAAAGTAGCAATAATGCTTTTATGATTACACTCAACATTGTAATTTGTTTTCGATGAAAAACGGTTGTTTGATAAATGATTTAAATAAACACTTAAATAGTAAATAATTATGAAAATAAAAACACTAAGTCTTATTGCGCTACTTTTTTTGAGCGCTACTATTGCTGTAAACGCACAAAGTAAAAAGGTAAAAGCCTTTGAAAGTTCTTATGTACAGGGTGGAGAAACAGCTAATGAAACTATTGGAACAGCAAAACCAGGTACTCTATTTGCTTATAATTCTAAAACCAATACCAAATATTCTAGAATTGGATTCTTGAAGTTTAAACTCCCTAAAGATGTAAAATCTTTAAAATCAGTTGAATTGAATCTTAATGTGAAAATATTTAAAAATCCAGCGAATCCAGAACAAAAATTTGTTTTAGATGTACAGGCTATTACAGAAGGTACTTGGAGCCCAGAAACGGTTACATTTAATAATGCACCGAAATTAGGAGAGGTTATAGGTTCTACATTGATAGAACAATCGTTAGACGATCAGTCACATTTAGTAATTATAAAATTAAATAACGAAACCGTAAATAATTTATTAATGAATTCAAAAGATGGAGAAATTACAATCGCATTGGCAAATAATGTTGAAGGTAAAATTGGTTCTGTAATAAATGGAAAAGATGCTTACTTAATTATCGAATAAAGAATACACCATAATTTTAAATAACAACCCCAAAGCGAAAACTTTGGGGTTGTTTGTTTAGAAGGAGTATGGGCAATGGTATTAAGTTATGCATTAAATGATTGGTGATTTTTGATTAACGATTTTTGATTTCAGATGTAAAAAGCCTCGTAAAATGTACAATCTAATATTTAGTCCAACCAAATTAGAAATCTAAAATCGTTACCCGAGCCTGAAAGGTGAACAGGTGAAGCAATCTTCAATCTAAAATCTCTTAATTTAATGATACTGAGAGTAAGTTTTGTAATGATATTGTGCAGTTTAACAGCTTTTTATTTTAGGATAATTTTCTTCTAAATAGGGAGGATTATACTCCTGATTACTTATTACTTTGTCTAATTTCGACTTTAAACCAATTTTGCTAAAAAGTATTTATATGAAAAAAAATTACGTGATTTTATTACTCAGTTTATATTGTTGTTTGGCGTATAGCCAGCAGAAATACAATTTTGACTCATCGGTTCCTGCCAATTTCTCTTCATCGGGTACAACACCGTTAAGTTTAAGTACTGAACATCTCAAAGACGGTACCAATTCTCTTAAATGGAATGCAGCATCTGGTAATGTGTTAAAAGCTGATAACTTAGGAATAACAGCAGCTCAGACTTTTCTATATGGTGCCAATAATGCCCAGTTTTTTATCTATAGTCAAAATGTGAGTAATGATATGCTTATTTTTAGGTTTTACGATAATAACAATAATTTGATGCGAGAGGGGCACATGCTCTTGAATTATAAAGGCTGGCGTGATTACCACCGAAGCTATCGCTCTGATTATAATTTTGGAGCCGATTTACCAGGTTTTGCATTGACTAGGATGGAGATTATCTACCAGCCAGAAAATCCAGCTTCTACTACTACTTTATACTTTGATGCTTTTACAATGTATGGCGATAATAAAGGCAGGACTCCTGGTCCGCACATGAAATTAGATGTCGCACATTTTGTTGATGGAGATGCTTCCAAAATGGTCTTTTTTGAGGGATTAAATGCTAGTGCTCTAATTTGCAATATGCAAACACCTGCTGTAGCTCCAGCTTCTACAGTGCAGGAGCAGACTGATGCCGGAAAGGTAAAAGCACTTTATCCACGTACCGTTTTTGTCCCTCTGCCTGCTGATGTAACTGCTGCCAAAGATTATGTAACGGCTTGTAATATTACCCGCAATACTGATGGTTCTATTAATGGAAAAGGATTGACAACCGAACTCGATGTTCCAGCTACACTTATTACAATAGCAACTCATGTAGGTAATTTGTCCAGAGCAGCCTTAAAAAATAATGATACTGATGCGAAAACGAAATTATTGCTTTTTATAGAATATTTATTAGATCAGGGATTAGCGGAAGGTGGTAGAAATTCTATGCAAACGAATACATATACAAATTGCCGTGATTTTCCTCCTGGATTTTTGCTCAGCTTACCAGCATTAGCTACTGCTTCAAATCTTCAGGCTGAAGTAATCAAAATGCTTAAATGGTCTAACCAATATAATGTCATTTATCATCCGGGAACACCTTATCTTCCTGTTAATACTGATTTCGTCCATGTAAAAATGAATTTTTTATTTGAGTTGGCAGGTTGGGAACCTTCTATTGATAATCAGGTACGTGACTTAAAGGCAATTTCTCGTTATCTCAGTTTGTTTTCGAATGTTACTCAGGGTAGTAGGGATGGTATTAAACCCGATGGAAGTGGTATGCATCATGGTACTGCTTATCCACATTATATGTATGCCTTTAATACCTACGCTGATAGAGCTTATTCTTTAAAAGGAACTGTATATAAAATTACACAACAGGCTTATAATAACATTGCTAATACTTATAAAACTCAGTTGCTGCAAACCTCAAAAGGACAACTTTCTGCAAATGCAGTTTCAGGAAGAGCACCTTTTGAAGCAATTCCTATTACTCAGGCAGGATTTGGGAAAATGGTAGAAGTAGGGGGAGATTTGATTGGTACAGCGTATGAACCTAATTTGGCAGCCTTATACAATTATATATATCAAACTAATACATATCCGGTTGCTGCTGCGTCACTAGATGGTTTTTATCATTTCAATTATGGTAACCAAGGTGTTAAACGAATGAACAATTGGATAGTAATGATGAAAGGATTGACAGATAAGCTTTGGGGAACTGAGATTTATACAACAGAAAATCGATATGGTCGTTATCAAAGTTATGGTGCATTGGAAGTAATGTACAATGGTGACCGTACAGCCAGTGGTATACCCGCAGCAGGTGGTAATGGCTGGGATTGGAATATGCCTCCCGGATCAACTACTGTGCAAATTCCATACACAGAACTACAGCCTAAAATAGACAGAGCGGATGAATACAATCAAAAAGCTTTTGCAGGTGCTTTATCGTTAGGGCAGGATGGTATATTCGCAATGGACTTTTCTGAAAATGCAGGAACAAAATATACGGCTAATAATCTTAAATTTCATAAATCGGTTTTTAACTTCGATAATGTGTTCGTATGTTTAGGTAGCGGTATTGGTTCTACAAATGCAGTGAGTAATACAACTACCAATTTGTTCCAATCAGCATTGGCGACTACTAATCCTGACATTTATGTTAATTCTAGTGCCGCTGTTTCCGATGTGAATTATAGTAATACATTATCTACTGCCAGCGCTAGTGTCTGGTTGGTAAATGGTCAAACAACAGGGTATTATGTACCCGTAGGCGGAGGAGACATAACAGTAACAAGAGGTGTACAAACGACACCAGTAAATTCCAGTAAAACCGGTACACCAACAGCTAGTGCTAATTTTAGCAAAGCTTATATCGGTCATGGTACATCGCCTAGTAATGCAAAATATCAATTTGTAATGGTACCTGGAACAACACCTCAAGATATGAGCACCTTGAGTACTCAAATTAATGCGGGTCAAATTTATCAGGTATTAAGCCAAACAGACAATTTGCATGCGGTTAAATACTTGCCGGAAAACTCAACTTCTTATGCTTTTTTTAGTTCGGCAACTAATATCAATATTGGTAAAGTAAACAGTATTTCTGGTGAAGCTTTGGTAGGTATTAAAGAAATAGATGGTGCATTAGAAGTTACACTTAATAATCCGAATTTAAATACAGTAGCCGATGATGCAACAGAATGGCGTTCTACTGCTTATAATGTAACCCTTAAACTAAATGGAAAGTGGAAAGCAGCAACGAATCCTAATAATGTTGGATTGACTGCAGATGGAGTTAACACAACATTAGCATTTTCGGTGATTGATGGTGTTTCGGCTACTATAAAACTGGTTGTAGACAATCAGGCTCCAACGGTATCAATAACATCTCCTACAGCTGATACGAGTTATAACGCTCCTGCAAATATTGTAATTACTGCCGATAGTGCCGATGCAGATGGGGCAGTAAGTAAGGTTGAATTTTATCAGGGAGGAACTAAATTAGGAGAATCTTTAACTTCTCCTTATAGCTTCGAGTGGAATAACGTTACTGCGGGTTCTTATACATTAACAGCAAAATCAATCGATAACAATGGTGCTGTCACCACTTCTACAGCTGTGAATATAAATGTAATAACAATTTTGTCAAATAATGATTTTGATAAAGAGGAAAACAGATCAAATGTTGTTGTTTATCCAAATTCTGTACACGACACTCTTTATGTTAAGGTATCAAAACTAGAAGAAAATGCAACAATTACGGTCTATAATATGCTTGGTAGTAAGCTTCGTGATGTTCGTTTTACAAATCTAACACAAGAGGTTTTTGTTGGAGATTTAGCAGTCGGGACTTATGTTGTAATTATTAAAAATGGTGCTCAGATTATGAAAAATACTATTATTAAAGAATAGATTAGCTATTGTGCTCTATTATTTTGTTTTCTTTGTATCTTATGGGAGTCACATTCTAATGCTGACTAATTATATTCAAAGTATTGATATTAAGTATGTTAATATAGTATGTTCTAACAATAAAAGCGATGGGAAATTTAACATCGCTTTTTTTGAATCAGAATTTATTGAGATGGAATAAACCAATTAGTCATATAATAGTCTTAATTAAACTTAACCTGCCTATACCAATGATTAAAATGAATAAGAAATTATTATATGTGTTATTAGTAATGGCTACTCCATTACTTTATGGTCAGCGTATTATGGAAAACCTTGACCGAGGCGTTGTAGCAGTTCGTTATAGTACAGAGGCTGTTTTTATTAGTTGGCGCTTACTGGGAACCGAACCGGAAGGCCTGGCCTTTAATATCTATAGAAAATCTATTAGTGAACAGCCTGTAAAGTTGAATTTGCAACCCATAACTGGCGCTACCAATTTTATAGACGAAAAGGCCGATTTTACTAAAGACTTTGCCTATATCGTAAAAGCGGTTGTGAAAGGTAAGGAATCAAATGTAAGCAAGCCATTTAGTATTGCGGCAAATGCACCTGTGAGGCAGTATCTTTCTGTACCACTAAAAACTCCTGCGGGCTATCAGCCAGGAGACTTTTCGGTTGGTGACCTTGATGGGGATGGTCAATATGAACTGATATTGCACCAAACAAAAGATGGTCTTGATAATTCCTTTAATGGCATTACAGGTAAGCCCCTTATTCAGGCTTATCGATTAGATGGAACACTAATGTGGACAATTGACCTTGGCAGGAATATTCGTGAGGGACAACATTATACTCAGTTTATTGTAACCGATATGGACGGCGATGGAAAAGCGGAGGTAGCCATGAAAACGGCAGACGGTACGATAGACGGGAAAGGAAAAGTGATTGGCGATTCTATTAAAGATTACAGGAGTAAAAATCCAAGAATGTTGGGCAAAGTATTAGATGGTCCAGAATTCTTTACCATATTTGATGGTTTAACGGGAGCTGCCCTTGCGACAACAGATTATATTCCCAACCGCTATCCTACAGATGGCTGGGGCGGTCCTGGTGGAAACGGAGGAAATGATAACAGCGGTAACAGGGTAGATCGCTTTTTAGCCTGTGCTGCCTACCTTGACGGTAAATTACCTAGTGTGGTGATGTGCCGTGGTTATTACGGAAGAACAGTATTGGCAGCTTGGGATTACAGAAATGGAAAGTTAACATCCCGCTGGGTATTTGATACTAAGGATGGTAAAAATCCTTTTTCGGGTCAGGGAAATCATAGTCTTACTGTTGCAGATGTGGATGACGACGGAAAGGACGAGATTGTGTATGGCTCAATGGTGGTTGATGATGACGGTAAAGGCTTGTTCTCTACCGGATTTCGTCACGGTGACGCTTTACATGTAAGCGACCTTGATCCCACTCATCCTGGACTGGAGGTATTTGGCATTCATGAAATAGAGGATCATTCAAAAGGCGACTCAGGATTTGTCCTTGGTGCTGGACCTGGAGTAGTAGTCTACAGTGCCCGTACAGGAGAAGCCTATTTTAAAGGATCGATGGACACGGACGTTGGAAGAGGTGTGGCAGAAAATGTAGATCCTGATAATCCCGGAGCTGAAATGTGGTGGTCTGGTTCCAAAGGATTGTATAATATGAAAGGCGAAATGATTGGTCCCAGCCCTACATCAAGTGCTTTTGTGATCTGGTGGGATGGTGATTTTACAAGGGAATTATTGAGTGGCAGCAGGATTGACAAATACAAGATAGGTACCATTTTTAATGTGCCAGAGGCGAAAACAATGCGTTTTCGTGATCCACCTCTTTTAAGCGCTGACATTTTTGGAGATTGGAGAGAAGAACTCTTCCTTTGTCCTACTCCTGATGAACTACGCATTTATACTACTACAATACCAACAGCACATCGTCTATATACACTAATGCATGATCCGCAATATCGACTAAGTATAACTTGGCAGAACGTGGGATATAATCAACCGCCACATTTAAGTTTTTATCTCGGTGAAGATATGAAGAAGGCTCCGAGGCCAAATATTGTTTTGGCAAATCAAAAGAATGGGGAGAAAAAGTAATATACACGATACTTCAAAAACGACGTGTATCCATTACTTATTTAAATCTATATTGAAAAAATAGAACTAAATAAAAAGTATATATTATTGTATTAAGCTGTATTACTTATTTTTATGCTTTACTTAGTTTTGACCAAACTACCCAAACTTCATTAAAGTAAATTAGAAGCGAGTTTTCTCAGATGAAGATGCAATGTAATAGTTAATTTAAAGCGGTATCCAATTCCTTATAAAAAATCGGAATCCCAGTAGTAGCCCCGCATATCTACAGTAACGGTGCCGTTTTCTAAAATTGGATAGCTAGATTTTTATTCCCCATAATTAATTGATTGTATTTACAACTCAATAAGACTGCAGTTATCAAAAAGATTTAATCAAAAGAATTCCTCGAGGCTCTGCTTCGGGGTAATTTATTATAAACTTAAAAGTAAAAAATCGCTAAGTTTTTTTGAGTTTAGACGTTGTTGATGAACTCTTTTGGTTGTGAACGAACTTTAGGAAGATAATTTAAATTATGTTTTTTGTACCTTTGAACCTTTCAATCAAAAAATCTTTAAAATTTTCATAATATTTAAAAAATTAAGATAAAGATTCACTAATTGTTAAATTAAGAATTAACATACAACCAAATGTCTATTTTCTACAAAAAAACCACAACCATAATTGCATTCTTTTTATTACTCCAATCCTCGGTATTTCAACTGCAGGGACAGGTCAATATTTTAAAATTCAATCATTTGACCGTAAATAATGGATTGCCTCAAAATTCAATACACACCATAGCCAAAGACAAATATGGTTTTATGTGGTTTGGAACCTGGTGTGGTGCGTGCCGATACGATGGTTATTCCTTTAAAGTCTTTAGAGCAAATGATAATGATTCAACTGCTTTTGCTGATAATATGATAGATGCGATAGTTACAGATTCATTGCAAAATATTTGGATAAAAACAGGAGAACCTGATTGTTTGTATAAATACAGTTATGAATATGAAAATTTTAAGCGCTTTCCCATAAAAAAAGTTGCCCCCTATATTCTTAATCTTATTACAAAACCAAAAGCGGCGGAAAACAACAAATATAAATTTACTTTCAGTGAATCTGGGTTATTGCAATTGAACAAAATTACTGGTAAAAAAACACTCTATCAGGTCAATCATAATGATCCATTTTCAATCAACGACATATCAATTTACACCAGTTATATAGACAATTCCGACAACCTTTGGATAGGTACGCGAAGAGGAGGAGTAAATCAGGCAAACCTAAATATCAAGCCCTTTAATTATTATCACTCAGACAGCCCTGGAAAAGGACTAATCAGTAATGAAGTAAGAGCCATCTGCAAAGATAAAAGTGGTAGCCTTTGGATAGGAACTGAAGAAATGGGGGGAACAATTATTCAAAATACATCTCAAGGAAAGAAATACTCCTATTTCAATAATAAAACTTTTATTGACAACAGAAGAGTCCGCTCCCTTTATTGTGACAAGCTTGGATTTGTGTGGATTGGAACCAAGGGAGGTCTTGATAGATATGATCCTAATACCAAAATTTTCAAGCACTATGCTGCCGATAAACAAAAAACTGGAAGTATTACAAATCCAATTATTTTTAGTATTAAAGAAGACAGCAATGGCACATTGTGGATTGGAACCTACAGTGGTTTGGCAAAATACGACAGGGCAAATGATAAGTTCGTGTATGTGCCTCAACCTATTATAGGAGGTTTACAAATTAGGGTTATAATGGAAGATCGTCAAAAAAATCTTTGGATTGCAACAGAAGACAAAGGTTTGACGAAATTGATACGAACCACTAACAAGTCTGGCGAATTCAAATCGGTACGATATGTACATATCGACGGAAAAGATGATTCGCTCATTTCCAACAGGCTTTATTCACTTGCGGAAGATGGTGCCGGAATGATATGGATAGCCACAAATTTGGGTTTAAGTCGCTTGAATCCCAAAGACAATACGGTTAAAAACTTTTTCATTAAAGATGGTCTTCCTGACGAAATTATTATGGGGCTTTTATTTGATGGAAAAGAGTCCGTTTGGATAAGCCATAAAAAAGGATTAACCCGAATGAACACGAGAACATTTGAACTCCAGAACTTTACCGTTAACGATGGATTGCAGAGTAATGAGTTCAATCAAAATGCCTGTTATAAAGACAATTCAACAGGTGAAATGTTTTTTGGAGGTCAAAATGGACTTAATTCATTTTTTCCCGGCACTATTCATGTTGATAAAAACAAACCGAAAATCGTATTTACCCGGTTAAATGTGATGAATCAGGAGCTGATGGCAGGGACAAAAGTTAACGACCATATTATCCTTGAAAAATCACTGCTTTGCACTAAAGAAATCATACTTACCTGGTGGGATAAAACTTTTAGTCTAGAGTTTGCGGCATTGCATTATGCCAATCCGCTTGGCAATAAATACAAATACAAACTGGAGGGTTATGATCGTCAATGGCGTTATTCTTCTGGATATATGCGAACTGCTTCCTATTCTCAACTTCCATCTGGAAGCTATACCTTTAAAGTTTACGGATCCAACAGTGACGGGGTTTGGAGTGATGCTCCTGCCACTCTCGGTATAAAAATGCTTCCTCCATGGTGGCTTGCCTGGTGGGCTATTGTTATATACATAGCTATTGGTGTCTCTATTATCTTGTTTGTTCATAAATACATTATGTCACGAATAGAATTTAGCAAAAATGAGGAAATTCATCAATCCAAACTTCAATTCTTTACGGGGATTTCACATGAATTTCGCACTCCCCTCACGCTGATTATTGATCCGTTGGAAAAACTTATTTCAGGAAAACTGGATAATGAAACTGTAAAGCAGTACCACACCATGATGCACCGTAATGCCAAACAGTTGCTTTTACTGATTAACCAGTTACTGGATTTCAGAAAACTAGAATCTGGGCATCTTACGTTAAATATGCAACAATCAGATATTGTTGCTTTTGTAAAAACAGTCGCCGCCGCCTTTGATTCAAGAGCAAAAGACAGGGGTATTCAATTTGTTATACAATCAACCGTAAGTAGCTTGAACACCCGTTTTGACACTGCCAAAATGAATATGGTATTAAACAATTTATTGTCAAATGCTTTTAAATTTACTCCTGAGCATGGGGAAATAGTGATCAGTATTGATATTCTAAATGAAGAAAATCCTATTGTTTTAATAAAGATACACGACACCGGTGTTGGTATATCAGAAAAAGATCAGGAAAATGTTTTTGATCTTTTTTATCAATCGGAACATTCGACTTCACAACAGGATGGCTCTGGAGTTGGATTGGCTTTATCGAAAGAGCTAGTCCAGCTTCATGGCGGGAAAATTGAGGTAGAAAGTAAAGTGGGATTAGGTACTGCTTTTACTATTTTTCTACCTGTTTCAGGTGATCAAGAAGTGCCTAAAATTGGATTCTCTCAGGAAGTGATACCCGTTTTGGAGGAAAATGAGGATATAGAGACAGTCCAACAGCTTGATTTGTCAGCCGATTTGCCCCTATTGTTAATTGTAGATGACAATGTTGATATCCGTAATTATATAGCGCAGAACTTTAGCAACGAATACCGAATTATTATAGCTGCCGATGGATCAGAAGGTTTTCAGCAGGCTATAGAGACAATTCCAGATATTGTGGTAAGCGACGTAATGATGCCTCTTATGAATGGTTTTGAATTGTGTCGTGCCCTTAAATCTGATGTACGCACCAGTCACATTCCGGTAATTTTACTCACTTCACGCCAGTCAGACGAATCGAAAACGGAAGGATACGAAACCGGTGCCGATGCTTATGTGACTAAGCCTTTCAATTCAAATGTACTTCTGGCTCAAATACGAAACCTTCTTAATCAAAGGCAACGTTTACGAGAGTTATTTTCACGAGGTTCGGATATTGAGATAAAGAAAATTGCCATAAATATTACCGATGAAGCTTTCTTGAATAAAGTAATTCAATGTATTCATGAAAATTTGGAAGATGAAGACTTTACTATTGATTCTCTTTCTGAAATGCTTAGTATGAGCCGTTCGCAATTTTATCGCAAAATAAAAGCACTTACCAATAAATCCTTGCTTGATTTTGTCACTACAATTCGGATGAACAAAGCCTTAGAATATTTATTAAGTGGAGATTATAATGTTTCAGAAACCGCCTTTAAAGTTGGATATAGTATGTCCAGTAATTTTAGTAGAACTTTTACCCGTCATTTTGGAATAAGTCCTTCCAAATACATTGAGTCTATAAAGAAATAAAAGCTCTAAAATAATTTATTACAAACTGAAAATAGTTGCTATTCGAGAAACTCGGGTAGCAATTTTTTTTTGGTCTAAAGAAAAAAAATATTTAGACATTCTTCAATTCACGACCGCTCAACAGCCATAATAACTGGACTTGCTCCAAAATGAATTGTTTTGACTTGTTTTGAATAGTCCCTTTTTCGCAGCCGAAGGTAATTTTGTAAATGAATTATAAGATAAATAATTAGGTAATTCTTAATTATTTATGATTTTAAAAAGTAATGATATAAAAATGTGTTTCTTTTTTTACAGGTAGTATGATTATGTTATACTGAATAAATATAAAAGCACATAATAATATTAATCTATGGAATCAACAAGTTGTTTTTTATTTAAAATGAAAAGAACACTATCAATTTTTAACTATTAACTAATTATATTATGAAAAAACAATTACTTTTTAATTTTGCGAAACATCTTTCCCCGAAGATTGGTTTTAGAATTACTGCTTTAGCTGTATTTACTCTTTTGACAGCACAATCTTCTTTTGCCCAAAAATGGAATGTTTTAGCGAGTGAAAGCGAAATATCAACAGTCAACACTTGCTATACCTCAATTGTTGTCAAGGATGATGTACCTTATGTTGCCTATGTTGAAGCTACATATACTGCTGGTGCTACTGGTCCGGGTAAAGTAAAAATGAAAAATACCACTACGGGTTTATGGGAACAAGTAGGAACAAACTTATCCGCTCTTGCAGGTTTCACTAGAATATATAAGGACAAAATAGGAGACCTCTATGTTACTTATATCGATAGAAATAACGGTTACAAATTAGCTGTTAAAAAACTTGTTAGCGGGGCATGGGTTCCATTAAGTACAGGCAACGACTTTGTTTCAACTGCTCAAGGAACCGGTACATTTGGTGCATCTGATATGAGAGGCGATTTAGCATTTGACAATAACAATATTCCTTATGTTTCTTATACAGAACGTCCTGCAGGTAATGCATCAGGATATGCGTATGTAAGACGTTTTGTTAACAATGCATGGGAAACTATTGGTGGAGGTGCTGTTTCTTCTGATCTTTTCAGTGCTGGAAATGGTATTGCTTTTGATTCCAATAATATACCTTATGTTGTTTATATTCAGCAAACAGCATCTAATTCAGGTTCAGGAGTGATTAAAACTTATCGTCTAACTAATAATAGTTGGGAAGATGTGTCACCAGCAAACCCAGTTACTCCAGGTAGCGCTACAACTGGTGCAACGAGTGCAGCTCGTCATACCAGTATTGCCATAGACGACACTAATAGCCCTGTTGTAACTTATTTTAATACAACAAGTGCAAAAGGAATTTCCATTCGTCTTACTGACAAAGTTGCTAAATCATGGACTTGGCTAGGAGAAATCAGTACCAGAGATACCAATCGAAATATGTTGATTAATGATGCTTCAGGAAATTTATATACTATATTCCAAGATGCCTTAATAGGCAGTGGAACATCTGCAACGGTTCGTGTGTTTAAAAAATCAACTGGCGCTTCCACTTTTACTGAATTGCAAAACCTGCCAATAACTTCAGAATCTGGTGTTGGCGTTGACGCAGCAGGAACAAATGTTACAACAGCCGCAACTAAATCAATTGTAACCGCGACAATTGCATTGGGAAGCGATTCTTCAAAACCTTATATTGTTTATGCTAAAACAAATACTGCAGGTTTTGTAACTCCTGTTGTTCGTGTTTTTGAACCAGCAACACTTGGCATTAATGATTATAACGCGAATGCTAAAGCGATTGCGGTTTATTTGCAAAACCAAGACGTTTATATTCAGTCCGAAAATTCAGTTATATCTGGTGTGGAAGTATATGATTTAAATGGTCGTTTGGTAGCTGAGAGAAAAAATATTGGTTCAAGTGAAGCTAATTTTTCTTTAAAATCTTCAGTAGTGTATTTATTAAAAGTGACTACTGCTGATGGAAATGTTGTTGTCAAAAAAATAATATTATAATTAATATCAATAAAAAAATAATAAAGAATTGAATCTATAACTTTTTGTAATGCAAGGAAGACCTAACAGTTTTTAAAAACTGTTGGGTCCAAATTGCAAAATAAAAGAATTCTATTTCAGCTTCTGATTCTGATTCGCATGCCCCCAAAGAAATTATTAAACCAATCATATGGAAAAAAAACAGCTTTTAAATTTTGTAGAATCTCTTTTGAGAATGATGTCTTTTAGACTTCTTGCTTTTGCAGTTTTGACTCTTTTGACAGTGCAACCTGCTTTTGCCCAGAAATGGAATGTGATAGGGGATGAAACCAGTATCTCTGCAGTTGCTTCTTACTTCACATCAATTACCGTTGTGGATGATGTGCCTTATGTTGCTTATGTTGAAGGTAACGTAAGCGGAGGAACATCTAGAGTAAAAAAAAGAAACACAGATGGGACCTGGTCTCAAGTAGGGACTAATAATCCGTTTGCTGCTACTCAGGTAACATACATTCGAATATTCAACGACAATACAGGTAAGCTCTATGTTGGAGCTGTAGATAAAACTGGCGGTTTGTTATCTGTTGCCACTTTAGATGGAAATAATGCATGGGTGAGAACGAATATTTCTACAAATTCGGTAGCCTACACTGGCCCTTCCGATACAAGATTTGATATTGCATTTGATAGTAATAACATACCTTATATTGGGTATTCAGAACGTATCAGTACCACATCAGGTTATCCTTGGGTGAAGCGTTTGGTTAATGGAGTATGGGAAACTGCCGGTACAGGAGCTGTTCAATCAACAGACACTTATGCAGCAGCGGTTGATATTGCAATTGATTCTAGCAATGTTCCTTACTTGGTATATATTAATCAAGTTTATAATGCTACTACTCCATCACCAATAAAAGCGTATCGTTATATTAGTAACAATTGGGAAAGCATATCACCTCCAAGCCCTGTAGTATCTACATCAACTCTTACTGCTCGTTATAGCAGTATTACAATAGACAGTGATAATAATCCTGAAATTTGTTATTTTAATTCATCTAATAATAGTAAATCTACTATCGTTCGTTACAATAAAGCGATATCTGGTTGGGATTCTCCAGTTACTACAAGTACAAGAGATGCTAACAGTTTATACTTGATTACAGATACTGCAGGAAATTTATATAATATTTTTGCGGATGCATTAATTGGTAATGGTTTATCCAGTTCGGTAAGGGTATTTAAAAAACCAAGTGGAGGTAATGCTTTTGCTGAATTAGAAAATCTTCCTGTAACTTCACCATCAGGTATTGGTATTGATGCTACTGGAGATAATTCTACTACAGCGAGAACTCCTAAAATTGCAAACCTCTCTATTGCTGTAGGAAGTGATACTACAACGCCTTATATAATATATACAAAAACAAATTCAGGAGGTATTGTAACCCCTGTCGTTCGTCTTTTTGCGCCATCTGATCCAACTAATGTTAGAATTGCTGATACCGGAACCACAGTAGTTTTGAACAACGGAATTGTTAAGGCTACCATTACCAAAGCTAGTGGAACGGTTACTAGTCTTATTTACAACGGACTTGAAATGATTCAGGGTGGTTATGGTGGTGGCTCCATTTATTGGAGTTGGAATATGCCTATTTATCAAAATCCATCCGGATGTACGTATTCCTTAATCACAGATCCAAGTTCTAATAACTTCAATTCAGCTGAAATAAAATTACATATGACTTGGGATGGTACTACCACTACAGCTGCTATGGATGTAGATATTTATTATTCACTTCAGAGAAATGTTTCTGGATTATATGCATCAGCAACGCTTTCGCATCCAGCTAATTATCCAGCTCTTCCTGGTGGGGAATGGAGAATGGCAAGTTATCCAAATCCAAGATTCGATTGGTTGAGTGTAGATGACCTACGCAACCGAAAGATGGCAAGCGGGACTGATCTTTTAAACGCAGCAGCAGTAACAGGTGCTCCTCCTGAAATTACGAGGTTAACAACGGGTATTTACAAAGACAAATACGAATGCAAATATGATTACAGTGCTGATTTTGGTGCTATTGATACTTGGGGATGGAGCAGTACGGCTGATAATGTAGGTTTATGGATGACAGCGCCAAGTAAAGAATATTACCCTGGAGGTCCTATGAAGAGAGAATTAATGGGACATGTTAATCCCGTTTTGTTGAATATGTTGGGAGGAACCCATTATGAACAAGGAAATGAAACTGCAGTTGCCGCTGGTGAAAATTGGCAAAAAAACTATGGTCCATTTTTGATTTATTGTAACAAAGTAGCTGCTGGTACTGCAAATGCATCTATCGCTTTGTGGGAAGATGCAAAAACACAAGCCAAAACAGAACAAGCAGCATGGCCTTATAGCTGGCACAATGATTCTGCTTATGTAAAAGAAAGCGGTCGTGGTACGGTTATGGGTAAATTAGTTATTAATGATGCAAGTAATCCATCTGCATCTGCTGCCGATACTTGGGTAGGGCTTGGGATTCCTCCATCTGGTAGCAGTAGTACAACTGATTTTGAAGATTGGAGCAAAAAT
The DNA here is from genome assembly GCF_052683105.1 of Flavobacterium sp. WC2509. Lineage (NCBI taxonomy): Bacteria > Pseudomonadati > Bacteroidota > Flavobacteriia > Flavobacteriales > Flavobacteriaceae > Flavobacterium > Flavobacterium sp. WC2509. Next base: position 3,920,390 of record NZ_JBQZFG010000001.1, read on the forward strand.
TACCAATTCTGGGTAAAAACAGATGCTAGTGGAAACTTTACCATTCCTCACGTATTACCAGGTACTTATAGTTTATTCGCATTTGGCCCAGGTGCAGCAGGACAACTTTCTTTGGCTAATTATGCAACAGTAACTGCGGCAAATACAACTATGTTAGGAAATGTAAACTGGGTTCCAACAAGAGTAGCACCTACGGTTTGGGAAATTGGGAAACCAGATAGAAATGCCATGGAATTTAAACATGGTAATGATTGGTGGACAAGTAATACGTATCCTGATGAACGTTATGGAATTTTTATGAATTATCCGCTTGAATTTCCGAACGATGTAAACTTTACTATTGGGCAAAGTAATATCGCCACCGACTGGAACTTTGTACATCCTTACAATAAAAGTATTAATAGTACTTCGCCAAAATGGAATGTTAATTTCAATTTAGCTACTGCACCAACTACTGGATCCAATGCTTCGGTATATGTAGGTTTGGCAGCCAATTTCAGTGCAGCATTAATTCTTACTGTAAATGGTACAAATGTAACTGTACCTACAACAGGTTTCGCACCAGGTAACAACAGTAATGCTATGATTCGTAAAGGAATTCACGGTGCTTTTGCAGATACTCGTATTACTTTTCCAGCCAGTTATCTTAAAGCAGGTACGAATCAAATCACTTTTACCTTAAGAGTTACGGGAAGTGCAACCAGTGGAGAAGTAATGTATGATTATGTGAGATTAGAAGCTACTGGAACCACTTTGGGAGTTGATTCCTTTGAAAAAACAACTTTGGTTAGAGCTTATCCAAATCCAACTAGTAATATAGTAACAATAGACATACCTGAAACGACTGTTTTAGAGAAAATAATGGTATACAATAGTTTAGGACAATTAGTTACTACTGTATCTAAAAATACAGTTTCACTAGAAAGTTTGAATAGCGGTAATTATTACTTTTTAATCATTACATCTGCAGGAAAGTATGTTGAAAAGATTATCAAGCTTTAAATTGTTTTCAGTAGCGATGAGAACTATTTATTAACAAATAAAATTAGCTACAATTGAGTCCTCATGGTGCTCATCATACAATAAAGTATTAGTTCTATAACGATCAGAATTGATCTTGTAATCATAGAATTGATACAATTACTTAAATATATTATAATGAAAAAATTATCAATTATTATTGCCTTTTGTTGTACAACATTCCTTTTTGCCCAGAATGACAATGTTCGAATAAACCAACTTTTTAATTTTGGTTGGAAATTCAAAGCTGGTGAAATCAAGAATGCACAAGATCTAACTTTCAATGACAGTGACTGGCGCAAGCTAGATTTGCCACATGATTTTCAGTTTGATCAACCCTGGGATAAAACAGCTAATAAAGGACGTGGATTTAAAACATTAGGTGTTGGCTGGTATCGTAAAACATTCAAAGTAGATCCAAAATGGACTGGTAAACAGATAGTAATAGATTTTGAAGGTATTATGCTATCAGGTGAAGTTTGGGTAAACGGAAAGAAAATTGGTGGCACAGGTTATGGTTATCTTGGTTTTGATGCAGATATTTCTAATGTTATAAAATATGACGCTGACAATGTAGTTGCCGTACGGGCAACTACTGAGGGTGGTTCCCGTTGGTATACAGGGGGCGGATTGTTTCGCGATGTGCATTTGGTAGTAAAAGATCCAGTTTCTATTGCACGTCATGGTATTTTTATAACAACCCCAAATATTTCTGATAAAAATGCTGAGGTTAGTGTACAAGTGGAAGTGGCTGGAATTAAAAAGAAAGAATATGACTTAGAGATCATTACAAAGATTTTTTCTCCAGATGGAAAACAAGTAGGCGAAACTAAAACGATGGCTCCTAAAAAGTCAAATCTTGGTGAAGTTGAAGTTCCATTGCCAAAGGTTAATATCGTTAATCCTCAGCTTTGGTCTTGCGAAACGCCTAATCTTTATTCTGCCGAAGTTGTATTGATATTAAATGGTAAAGTAATTGATAAAATCACTAAAAAATTTGGAATTCGTACCATTGAGTTCTCCAAAGAATTTGGATTAAAATTGAATGGAAAAAAGGTCTTTCTTAAAGGGGTTGCCAATCATGATGATTTGGGAGCTGTTGGTGTAGCTGCTCATAAAACGGCGATTGCCAGAATGATGGATCAATTAAAAGCCTTTGGTTTTAATCACATACGTACTTCACACAATCCTTATTCAGAGTCATTTTTTGATCTTGCTGATGAAAAAGGGATTTTAGTTGTAGATGAATTATACGACAAATGGGGTAGTCAAACTGCTTGGGCGGGAAGTACTCCATGGAATGATATATGGTACAACAATATAAAAGAATGGATTAAGCGTGACCGAAATCATCCTTCGGTTATTATGTGGAGTTTTGGAAATGAATTACAATTTCAGGAAGAAAGATGGAATTGGCCAACAACTGATTGGGGGGTAACCACCTATCGAATTATGGATGTGGTAGCAAAACGTTACGATCCAACCCGCAAGACCACAGTTGCTATGTATCCTGCCCGTGCTGGAGGTATTATTAAAGCTGATCCAGATTTCAAAATTCAAAGTAATATAGTTCCTCCTGAATTGGCAACAGTAACTGATGTTGCCAGTTTCAATTATACTTGGGAGGATTACCAAGAGTATCTAAAGCATGCACCTGATATGATTATTTATCAAAGTGAAGCTGTAACGAATGAGTTGGCAGCACCTTACTTTGGAATGGACAGAGATAAAATGGTTGGATTGGCTTATTGGGGTGGAATCGAATATTGGGGTGAATCTCAAGGTTGGCCTAGAAAAGGTTGGAATTATTCATTTTTCAATCATTCAATGGAGCCTTTTCCACAAGCATGGCTAACAAAAAGTATTTTCAAAGACGAACCCTTGGTTTATATCGGTGTGGTAGACAGCGAAGGGGAATCGAAGATGTGGAATGATCAGTTAGTGGGACAAAAAGTTATTTCGGCACATTGGAATCGTACAGAAGGAAGTAAATATAATTTGTACACCTATACCAATGCTGATGAAGTAGAATTATTGGTGAATGGAAAATCTATTGGGGTACAAAAAAATAGTACTGAAGTAAAAAAACGCAATACTATTTATTGGAAAGATGTTCCATATACAGCTGGTAAAATTACAGCAATCGCTAGAAAAGGAGGAAAAGAAGTAGCTCGCCATGAATTAGAGACAACAGGAGAAGCGGTTGCATTAGTATTAGAAACTGAAAATGCAAATTGGAAAGCAGATGGTATGGATCTACAATATGTAAAAGTATATGCTGTTGACAGTAAAGGACGTAAAGTACCAACTGCATCTGGAGAAGTAACTTTTGATGTAAATGGAACAGCAAGTATAATTGCTGTGGATAATGGTGATCATTTAAGCGATGATTTATTTGACGGCAACAAAAAGAACCTTTACAAAGGTTTTGCGATGGCTATTTTACGTTCAGGACAAAAAGCAGGAACCGTAAAATTGAAAGTTACAGCTTCAGGATTGAAAGGAATTGAGAAGACCTTAACAGTAAAATAAAATTTAAATGTTTTAGTACCACAATTTACTTAATGAACGATACTAATTAAACACTGGTGCGAAAAACATTTTATAAATAAAAATAAACCATGAAAACATTATTAAGATTACCTAACCTGTTGAAACTTACTTTAGTTTTTCTGATAGCTTTAGTGTTTCAAAACTGTACTCAGGAAAACATAAAAGAAAGAACCGATCAAACTCTTAATATAACTGATTATTTAAGAGCCAATCCAGATTATTCCATGTTTTTAGAAATTCTGGATATTACTAATTATTCATCTTTTATGAATACTTACGGTACATATACTTTGTTTCTCCCAACTAATGATGCAATAAAGCAATATTTGACAGATGTAGGCGCTAGCTCATTAAGTCAAGTGCCATTGAAAGATTTACAAAATTTAGTTAAACTTCATATTTTAGAAAAGAAAATTGGTACAACTTCTTTTACTGATGGTAAGATAGTAGTACCAAGTATGTATGGGCAATATTTAATAACTGGAGCAGCGAACATCAATGGAGTTTCCTATTCGACTGTCAATAAAACATCAAATGTTTTAGCAGGGAATATAGAGGCAGGTAATGGAGTGATTCATATTATTGATAAAGTATTAAGAGTTGCCGATAGAACCTTGACACAAACCATTGAAACAGATCCTAATTTATCCTTATTTACCGAAATTTTAAAAGCTACTGGATGGTATGATAAATTAAATCAACCTATTACTTATGATAGTAATAAAGTAGGTAGTTATTTAACAGTATTAGCCCAAGCAAATGAGGTGTTTGAAAATACTACATGGAAGATACCTGGGACAAATACAATAATTAAATTAAATACCTTAGATAATTTAAAACTAAGATATAGTCATTTACATGATCCACTAAATCCTGCGGATAGTTTAAATTTATTTGTACAATACCATATTGTACCTAAATTAAATTACCAAGCCGATTTTGCTACTACTGCTACATTTGAAACTAAAGTACCTCTTGAGATTATTAGTTCTAAATTAATTAAAGGGACTATACATTTAAATCAGGATGTATTTGATGGAGTATTTGAAGAAGGTGTTGCTATTGTAAGAAGTCCAAGTGATGCTACTTGTTCAAATGGAGTATTGCATTATTTAGATAAAAACTTGCAAATGAAAAAACGAGTTCCAATGCCAGTGTATTTTGATGCCTGTGATCAACCGGAATTTGTAATAAATACTAATAGCTATAGAAAACCGGGTGCTGTACAATTTGGTTATGTTGCACCTTTTGTTAACCTTACTTGGGAAGGTGATCAAACAATGAAGATGTTATGGACACCTAATACCACTACTTGGAATGGTGATCAACTGGAAGTTTTTCGTTTTAAACCCGTTGGAGGGCAACAAAATGTTACACTTACTACTCCAATAATTATCAAGGGACGTTATAAAATTTGGGTTTCTTATCGTCAAAATTCTAAAGCTTCCTCTCAAGTAAAAACTTTTTTTGATGGAGTGCAAATGTCGCGAACTATAAATCTTCAAGAGGCTGCTAATCCTATCTCTGGTACTAGCTATGTTACGGACAAAGTTCTAGAGTCACAAGGCTATAAGCGTCCAATGTATCCATTTGTCAATACTTCTATATATTCTAGACTAGTTGGTATTGTAGATATAGCAATAACAGGCAGACACAAAATTACCTTTAATGCAGTGACCGATGGTGGTCAAGCTTGGTTTGACATCATTGAATTCCGTCCTGTAGATATGGATCAGATTTGGCCAAAATTTAAGGCTGGTTTAGCTGGTGCAGGTGGATTAGTTCAAAGAGCAGATGCTCCAAAAGATAATTAAATTGTGTGTTTTAAAATTATTAAAAAACACACAATTTAAAACGAATTAAATAAAAATGACCTTATTAAACATAAGACTAAAAAAAATAATATTGGTAAAATTGGTACTGCTTTTTGCAGTACCAATTCTAGCACAGGAATCGCCAGCCGATAATCTATCTGTTGTGAAAATGGCAGTAACTGAACTAAATATTGTTAATGCTGAAGCTGCTTACGGCAATTTGACGTTGCCTAATAGTATCAACGGTACTACAGTGACTTGGTCTTCTAATAATGAGAAAATTGTTACGGCAAGCGGAGAACTTAACCGACCGAAAAGGCGAGATGCAGAAGTTGTTTTACATGCAACAATTAAGAAAGGAGAAGCAACAGCTTATAAAGATATAACTGTTCATGTTGTAAAAGCATTTAAGAAAGCTGTTAATCAGGCATACCTTTTTGTACATTTTACTTTCACTGAGGAGAAGATTCATTTCAGCCTTTCGAAAGGGAATAATGTGCTGGATTGGCAGGAACTCAACAATGGGAAACCTGTATTTTCTTCAATATTAGGAACAACTGGTTTGCGAGATCCATATATTGTGCGTTCACCAGATGGTGACACGTTCTATTTGATGGCTACTGACCTCAAGTGGTTCAGTAAAGATAAAGGACCTGATCGTAAACGTTATATTCAGGTTTGGGAGTCTCACGATTTAGTAAATTGGTCAGCGCAGAGGGATGTTTTGGTTTCTCCTCCTAATGTACAGAACACATATGCTCCCGAAGCTGTTTGGGACGATTCAATTGGAGCCTACGTAGTCTTTTGGACTTCGAAGCTTGACAATAATAGTTATTACACTCCAATGTATGCCACGACAAGAGACTTTATGACTTTTACTGAAGCTCAAATCTGGCAGGCCGATGAGTGGCGTATTGACTCTACTGTGAAAAAGGTAGGTGATTATTATTATCGCTTTACTAAGTCAATAGATAAAGCACATAACAATTGCCACGACATCGTAGAGGAGCGATCAACGAATCTCCGAGCTCCCCGCAATCAGTGGGAGACAGTCGATTATTGTATTGGTGCCAAGGCTGGATTACCCGAAACCGAAGCACCTTTAGTATTCAAATCGAATCCTAGTGATGTTAATGGTGATTATTACTATTTATGGATGGAGAAGTGGAAACCGAATAAAACCTACGTAGCTTTACGAACCAAAAGTTTTGAGAACCCGAAGTGGGAAGTTGTTCCAATCAATTTTCCTACCCCACTACCCAAACATGGTGTGATTCTGCCAATCACTAAAGGTGAAGCGAAGGTGTTGACTGATGCATATCCTACTGTGAAAAAGGTTGAGTCTGTACATTGAGGTCTTTGGAAATTGTTGATTAAAGATGGTAATTTTTATCATCTTTAATCTATTGTTAACCTAACATCACCAAAATAACAATTGTAATGAAAAAAATCCTGATCTTATTGTCAGCAGCTGTAATGGCTATCACTTTAACTAGTACTACTCAAAATTCAACTTCCGCTAAACGTTATTTAATAACTGAATTTGGAGCTAAAGGTGATAGTATTACTTTAAATACAAAAGAGATACAAAACTGCATTAATCAATGTAGTGCTGATGGTGGAGGTACAGTTGTCATTCCTAAGGGCGTGTTTACAAGCGGTGCTATCTTCTTGAAAAAAGGTGTAAACCTGCTTGTAGAAAAGAATGGAAAACTCAAAGGATCTACTGCATCAGAAGACTATCCGGAGGTAGCCACGCGCTGGGAAGGAGTAGAAAAAAATTGGATTGCAGCTTTAATTAATGCTATTGATCTGCAAAAAATTGAAATAAGTGGAGAAGGAACTATTGACGGTTCGGGTGAAGCTTGGACACAACGAGGTCTTGAACTTGTTAAGCAACAACCAGCGGGAGGCCCCCGCATAAGTCTAACTGCTCTTTTGCCCAGGCCCCGTTTAATGAGTATCCAGAATTGTGATAAAATTACAATTAAAGATCTTAATCTACGTAACCAAGCTTCATGGGGGCTTTTTGTATTGTATAGCACAGATGTAGAAATAGAAAACCTAAATATTAGGTCTGCGCATAATATTCCAAGTTCGGATGGGATTGATATCGATTCTAGTAATAAAATTCATGTTACAGGTACATTTATAGATGTAAACGATGATTGCATTTCGATTAAATCGGGTAGGGATGAGGATGGTTGGCGTGTTAACCGCCCAGCTGAAGACATTTTAATTGAAAAAAGTCATTTTGCGTATGGACATGGTGGTGTTGCCATCGGTAGCGAAATGTCGGGAGGTATCCGCAATGTTGAAATTAGGAATTGTTTGGTAGACTCTCAAAACTGGGCTCCTATAAGGTTTAAAACGCAGCCCAGTCGTGGAGGTGTGGTCGAAAATATCACTTACCGAAACATCAAACTCAATAATACCCGTAAGGCATTCGAATTTGATATGGCATGGCGTATGATTGACTCCAAGCCAGCAACTAGAGCCTTGCCTATTGTGCGTAATGTTAAAATTATTAATGTTTCTGGTACGACAGATGTGGTGGGTAACATGAGCGGATTGGAAGGAAGTCCTATTCAGGGAGTGCAATTTGAAAATTGTAATATTAAAGCACAAAAAGGGTTCACTATTAAATATGCTAATAATGTGGCTCTTTCGGGACTAACGATTACGGGGGTAAGTGGAGAGACTATAATTCGCAAAGAAATCAAAGAAAATTAATTTTTCTCCTTGACAGTTAGTAATAAAATCGAATTGATATTAAAAAAATAAATAGATGACAAAACCATTTTATGGTACTGTATTAATATGTATTACAGTATTTTGTAGCTTGCCTAGTTTTGCCCAAACTGGCCAAACTTCATTAAAACAGATTAGAAGTGAATTTGCTCAAGGGTCGGATTCTGCTCGTACAAAACTTTGGTGGTTTCATGGTGAAACAGAAACAACTAAAGAAGGAATTACTGCCGATTTGGAGGCATTTAAGCGCGAAGGTGTTGGCGGAGTGGTTTATTATGACCAACAACATGGTAAAGGAGAGCATGCTTTAGCTGCTTTCTCACCAATATGGTGGGGTATGTTCCGATTTGCAGCTTCAGAAGCAAAACGGTTGGGATTAACATTTGAAACACATTTGTCCAACGGATATGTTTCCGGTGGTCCTTGGATTACAGAAGATTTAAGTATGCAGCGTCTTGACGCCACCGATACATTGATCAAAGGAGGCCAACACTTTAATGCCAAACTTCCTATCATTAAAAGCAAATCGGGAATTGTACGCGATGTGGCTGTTTTGGCATTTCCTGTTCCTGAAGGAAACTGGGAAACAAGCCTGAACCAGCTTCCTAAATTATCTAGCAATATTACACAATTGAATGTTAATACAGTAGTATTTCCAAAGGATAATAAACTAATTAGTATTCCTTCCCAATCAGCAGGAGCTTCGGTATATATTAATTTTGAATTCAATAAATTTTTTACGGCGCGCAGTATTACCTATCGTGTTCGCGCAAGGGGTAAATCAAGAACAGGAGCTATGAACATGCCGGGCCCTTCTTCTGAAGACTTTTATGGATATGGCTATGTAAAACAACCCGATTTAGGACAGTTAGAGGTTTCTGAAGATGGTATAACCTATACCAAAGTTTGTGATTTGAAACCTATGTATGAGTCTCCGACTTGGAACCAAAGAACAATCTCTTTTGTACCTGTTAAAGGAAAATATTTCCGACTTAATTTGCATGACTGGAATAACCCAAAAGATGCTGGACAGGACATGCCCTTTGGTAGTGTGGTTCTTTCAGCACAGGCAAAAACGGATCAATGGGAAGAAAAAGCAGGGCTAAACTCCGAATATATTGAGAAAGACTTAACCCCCAATTATTCTAAATCCGAATCTATTGATCCTAAAAAGATAGTGGATCTGACTGCTAAAATGGATAAAAATGGACAACTGGATTGGAAAGTTCCTTCCGGAAAATGGGTTATTATGCGTTTCATTCGTGTACCGATTGGAGTAAAAACGAAACATGGTCGTGCGAATTTAATTGGATTGGAGAGCGATAAACTTTCGGCTGAAGCGACTAAATTACAATGGAACAGTTATTTTAAAGTAATGTCCGATTCTTTAAAAAAAGTTGGGATTCCGTTAACTGGCCTGCATATGGATAGCCACGAAGCTGGTTCCCAAAACTGGACACCAGGATATGAAACGAAATTTAAAGAGCGACGCGGCTATGATATTCACAAATATCTTCCTGCTTTAGCTGGCTATATTGTTGGCTCAAAAGAAGAAACTGACGGTTTTCTTTATGACATGCGACTTACCCTTTCCGATCTGGTTTCTGATGAATATTTTGGTACATTAGATAGTTTATGCCGACAAGCTGGAGTAGTTTTTACAGGACAAGCAGTAGGTAACGGACTTACGATTTCAGCGGATAACTTTAGAGCTAAAGGCCGTGTAGAAAAACCTCAAGGTGAATTCTGGGCATACCAAACTCATGGTAGTTATGATGTTAAGGAAACTTCATCTGCAGCTCATATCTATGGAAAGCCAATTGCCTCGGCAGAAGCTTTCACCGATCTGAGATTTAGCCAGTCATTGGCAGATGCAAAGAATGTGGCTGATTATGCTTATGCTTTTGGTTCACAGGAATTTGTTGTTTGTGCTTCGGCTTATCAGCCTTGGTTAGACAAAATTCCAGGAAGTACCGGTGGAGGTAGACAATATGTACTAAACAGAAACAATACCTATTGGAACTATAGCCGTCCATTTTGGGATTATCAGGCAAGATGCGCAGGATTGATGCGTAATGGAAAATCAGTGGCTGATTTGTGTATTTATTTGGGAGAAAATGCACCAGTAAAATTGCTAGCGAATCGCTTGCCGGAAATTCCAGAAGGATATGATTTTGATGTAACTACCGAAGAAGGATTACTTAATCGAATGTCAGCAAAAGATGGTCGTATTGTACTTCCTGATGGGGTGAGCTATCAGATACTGATACTTGAACCGAAGGCTGATATTTCATTAGCTGCTTTACGCCAGATTGCAAAATTAGCAAAGGATGGTGTTCCTGTTTATGGTTCACGCCCTAGCAAATCAGGCTCTTTAAATGATGCAGCTTTTGCAAAAGAATATCAGGATTTGGTAAATCAACTTTGGGGAAAAGAAGAAGCGGGAATTAAAATATTTGGAAAAGGTAAAGTATATTGGGGAATGCCCCTAGCCGAAGTATTGGCAAAACAAGGTATTCAACCAGATGCTGGATTTAAAAGCGGGAATACAGTTACCGATAAGGTATATTTTGCACATCGTAATTTAGGAGATACGGATATCTACTTTTTTAACAATCATAGCAAAAAAGTTTTTAAGGATGCCATTCGTTTACGCACCACTGCTACTACTGCTGAATATTGGGATCCGACAACTGGTCAGCAATATATTCTTCCCGTTGCAGCTTCTGGTAAAGATGGCCTCCTACTAAATATTGTTTTACAGTCTAACGAATCCGGCTTCATTGTTGTTACTAATGAGGTCTCATCTTCACTTTCAACTAAATTGAATGGGCAAGAAGAAAAAGCTTCACCTATAGAAGGAGAATGGAAAGTATCTTTTGATTCAAAATGGGGTGGCCCTGGCGAAGTTACTTTTAATAACTTAACAGACTGGACACAAAATACTGATGAACGAATCAAATACTATTCTGGAACTGCAGTGTATAAAAAAAGCATTCAATTAGATAAAGCTGTTTCGGGTGAACAAGTATTGCTACGTTTTCCACAATTGGGCTCTATTGCCCGAGTCTTAATTAATGGCACAGCTGTTTCTACCGTTTGGTGTAGTCCATGGGAAGCAGATATAACAGAATATATTAAGAAAGGTGAAAATACACTTGAAATTCAGGTTGTAAATTCATTAAATAATCGAATGGTGGGGGATGCATCACTACCTCAAGAGAAACGTTTTACTTTTTCTTATCCTGAAATTGCGTCAGCTAAAGATCGTTTAGTTCCTTCAGGTATTATCGATAAAGTATTGCTTGTGAAACGATCAAAATAGGTGTTTTAAAATTTAAAAAAGGAAAAAATATTATTTTCAAACAAAAGCTTTGTAAAACTCTTTGTGTACTTTATGGTTAAAAAGATTCTTTATAAAAATGTTTTTAAATATATAACTCGATAAATATTTTATAAAAGATGAAAACTAGTTTATTCAAAAAACAAGCCCTCTTTCTCACACTTTTTTTAGTGACTCTATCCACAAGTGTATTGGCACAAAAGCAAGAAGTAATTCGTCCGGGAGAACTTTGGCCAGATACCGATGGGAATCACATACAGGCTCATGGTGGTGGAATTACCAAAATTAAAAACACCTATTACTGGTATGGTGAAAGTCGGGCAAAAGATCTTGATCCTCAATATCGCTATGTAAGCTGTTATTCATCCAAAGATTTAACAAACTGGAAATTTAACGGTAATGTCTTGAAAATGGCTGCTCCCGATTCTCTTTCTTCAAAATGGGTGTTAGAAAGACCAAAGGTTTATTTTAACCTAAAGACAAAGAAATATGTAATGTACCTGCATATTGATGTTAATTATAAACTGGCTAATATGGGAATAGCGGTGAGCGATAGTCCAACTGGTCCGTTCAGGTATGTGAAACGTTTTCGTCCTTTGGGATTTGAAAGTCGTGATATTGGTCAATTTATTGACGATGATGGTACAGCGTATATCATTTTTGAGGATCGTCCAAGCGGTGGTTTTCGTATAGCTAAACTTTCTGATGATTATATGGATGTTGAAAAAAATATGTCACTTATAAAAGCGCGTATCGAAGGAGGTGCAATCGTCAATTACAACGGTTTGTATTATTGCTTAGGCTCTGGATTGACTGGATGGAAACCCAATCCAAACAAATATGCAACTGCAACTTCACTTGAAGGACCTTGGACAGAATTTAAAGATATTGCTCCCGTGGAAACGAAGACGTACGGCTCACAATCATCTATGTTGATAAAAGTGGTTGGCTCCAAGAAAACTACAGTATTATTTACAGGTGATATTTGGAAACCAGATACACAATGGGATTCACGTTACCTGTGGATGCCTTTAGAAATAGAAGAAGGAAAACTTTGGTTGCCAGAGCCGACACCATGGAAAATTAATGTAAAAACTGGCGAGACAACTATTCTAAAGTAGAATTAATGATTGAAAAGTTCTTTTATTGATACACAACAAAGTATCAATAAAAAGAACTTTTTTTACTTAATGGCATTGGGTGTTCGTTTGCAATGAGTACTTACACCTCACTTATTTACATGTTTCTTTAATGTTGAAATTTGTGAATTTGGTTTTCATAAAAGGCAATTTGTGTAGCTTCATTTGTACATGTCGAAAAGCATTCGTAAAGTGTACTAATATAATTACCTTAAAAATGAACTCGATAAATATTCCAATCTTCTTTTATAACTACCATATTTATACCGATGATATTGTAATAGTTATTGCTATTATATCCTGTTTTTAAGAAATTATAAAAACTATATTTTGGACAAGCCTAATGTTTTTTTATTAATTTTATATACTTCTCACCTTCAAGATTGTTAAGGAAATGTATTCTTTAATACCATTTTTCTAGAAGAACTGTGATTTTTAACCAATACAATCATCTTTTAGTTCCGTTAGATTATGCATTATAAATGTACTATTTCGTTGTAAAATTGGTTTAGCGTCGTAAGATGGTCTATTCATTTCAATAAATAGCCCGATAGTGCAGAATTGCATTCTGTGCCCACAAAGCTGAGCATGCAAACAAGTCAAAAAACTATATTCATAAAACAATATTGCTTTTTTGTATTTAAAAGAAATAATTTATACTACTAAATTGTACTAGTATTATAACTCATTGGAGCGGGCATAGAATTCAATTCTGCGCTATCCAAGCAAAGGCTATTTGCATATTTGAGCGATCGGAATTTAAAAACATAAGGTGATTTTTTTATTTTATTAATAATTGAATCGCCTCCCGAAAAGAGTCAATCGCAAACATAACTAAGAGAAAAATTGAAAAATACAGCGACATTTTACTCCTAGCAAGACTTTCTTTGGTTTGAATTGAATTATCCTTATTTTTTTTGATTTTTTCAGAATAACATTGGTGTAATTTGTAAAGGAAAAAACTTATTCCAATATAGGAAAAACCTTGTATGAATAAGAACAATATGTATTTCATTTTTGTAAATTTATATTGTAGTGAAAAAAAATTAGTTTCCTGCAGCTTGTTTTTTATCATAGAATGCGCTATCCACACAAAGTCTATTTGCATATTCGAACGATTGGAATTTATATAAAAAGGGAAGGTGTTTTAAATACCTTCCCTTTTTTGTGAACTAAGTGTACTACAATCGAATCGGTAATAGGATCTTAACTTTTATTAATATTCCCATCTTACAAAAGCTTCCATCGCCGCATAAGTAGCAAGACCTAGTTGTCTATAAAACATTGCCGTTTCACTGTTTCTGTCTTCGGCTCTTTGCCAAAATTCCCTTGCATCTGTCCCTTGAAAAACAACACCGTCTTTTTGAGATTGATGTTTAAAAATTCCGTGACGTTTTGCCAAAACCTGATCAGGACTCATTGGTACCGCCATTTCAACTTCGTCGATTCCCCATTCCTGCCATGCTCCTCTGTACAACCAAACCCAGCAATCATTCATAAAAGGTTTTGGTTTTAATGCTTTTACAGCCTCAAAAATAGCATCCAGACATACTTTGTGTGTTCCGTGCGGATCTGCCAAATCTCCTGCAGCGTAGATTTGATGTGGTTTGATTTTTTCTATTAAATCCATCGTCAATTGAATATCTTCCTGACCAATAGGATTTTTTTCAATAGTACCAGTCTCATAGAAAGGAAGTTCCATAAAATGGATCTGTTCGTCTGGCAAACCAACAAAATGACTGGTAGCGCGTGCTTCTCCTTTTCTTATTAATCCTTTTATGTATCTTACTTCTGGAATATCTATTTCGCTGGCTTTTTTGTTTTTAAGAAAGGTTTCAGCCTTTTTGTAAATGGTGTCTGCTTCAACGCTTTTTATACCGAATTTTTCATTATAATCAAGAACGAAATTAGCAAAACGTAACGCTTCATCATCTGCCACTGCAATGTTTCCTGAAGTTTGGTAAGCTACATGCACTTCATGCCCCTGTTGTTGCAGTCTCATGAAAGTACCTCCCATACTGATAATGTCATCATCAGGGTGTGGACTGAAAATCAGCACTCGTTTTCTCGCTGGTTCTGCTCTTTCGGGTCTGTTGGAATCATCCGAGTTGGGTTTTCCTCCTGGCCAACCAGTAATTGTATTTTGTAATTTATTGAAAATTTTAATGTTGATATCGTAAGCAGGTCCTGAATTAGCCAACAAATCGCTCATTCCATTTTCGATATAATCAGCATCGGTAAGCATTAAAATTGGTTTCTTTAAATGAAGTGCCAGACCCAATACCGCTTTACGGATTAGTTTATCAGTCCAAACGATTTTTTCAACCAACCAAGGAGTGTTGATTCTTGTTAGTTTTGACGAAGCTTCTTTGTCCAAAACAAAAACGGCATTTTTGTGTTCCTGCAAAAAGGAAGCTGGTATCTGATTCGTCACCGTACCTTCAACAGAAGCTTTGATGATGTTTGATTTTCCTTCTCCCCAAGCCATCAGAATCACCTGTTTGGCTTCCATTATTTTTTTTACTCCAAGCGTGATTGCTGTTCTTGGAGTATTGCTCAATCCTGAGAAATCGCCGCTTGCTGCCACTCTCGTGATATGATCCAATGCTACTAATCTTGTTTTGGAATTCTGTAATGAACCTGATTCATTGAATCCGATATGTCCGTTACCTCCAATTCCTAGAATCTGTAAATCGATACCTCCCAGAGCTTCAATTTTAGCTTCATAATCGGCACAATAATCGGCAATTTCTTCTTTTGACAAAGTTCCATCGGGAACATGAATGTTCTCAGGAAGGATATCAACCTGATTAAACAGCAATTCTTTCATAAATCGAACGTAGCTGTTTATGGAATCTGGTTCCATCGGGTAATATTCATCCAAATTGAAAGAAATTACATTTTTAAAACTCAATCCTTCTTCTTTGTGTAAACGAACTAATTCGGCATACAATCCTTTTGGAGAAGATCCCGTTGCCAATCCCAATATGCAGGATTCGTTGTTTTCTTGTTTTGATTTGATAAGTGCAGCTATTTGTTGGGCAACTGCTTTTGATGCTTCAGTTGAATTTTGAAAAACGACTGTATTAATATTTTCGAATCTTTTTTCAAATCCTGTTGCTTTGTCTATCGTACTTTTCATTGTGTTTTAATTTATTTTAATCTTTTTCTCTGAATTATTTTTTTGACCAACTTCTGTATTTATGTCCTTTAAAAGCATAAAATATAATCATTAGGTAAGTTGGTAGTAATATTAAATAAGCTATTTGATTACCGCTTTTTGCTGTTTTTGCTATTCCGTTTGCTTCATTTGCTAAGTTGATTGCTTCTGCCAAAGAGCCATAAATTAGCGGAAAAATAGCTCCTCCAATAATCCCCATAATCAGGATAGCACTGGCTATTTTGGTATATCCGCCTAGATCCTGCAATGCAAGCGGCCAAATGGCAGGCCAACAAAGCGCATTTGAAAGTCCCATACAGGCAACAAGAATAATAACTAATGGCAAAGCTGGAATTCCAGGCAACTGAATGGTTATGCTTGGAGAAATGAATACAATTAACAACACTAGAATTAAGCCTAAAATACCAGAAACCTTTAAAGCTAAAACTTGCGAAACATATTTAGGTATTAGTACAATTCCTAAAATATAACCAATTACCATCGCTGTCATGGTGAATGAAGTTAGTTTTAGAAAAAAATTACCATCTTCGCCATACACCCCTAATTGTTTTCCAAATCCACCGATAGAATCTCCTGCTAAAACTTCGGCAGAGAGATATAACATTAATGTAATTACTCCTAAGACCAATTGAGGAAATTGAAAAGCATTTGTTATTTGTTTAAAAATACTCATGTGCATCACATTTCCTTCTTCGTCTAATTCAATTTCAGGAAGTGGAGATAGTTTTACCAAAAAAGCTAAAATAAGGATGATGCATCCCATATATATGTAGGGAGTTTGCAATTGTAACGCAAGAGAATCCAATGCCTGAGATTTGGCAATACTATCAAGAGCTGCAATTTTCTCGGCGGTGTAATCCTGCATATTGGATAATACTAAAGCCGTCAATACTAATGGAGCTATGAATCCTGCCAATTTATTTGCAATACCTAAAACACTTATTCTGGCTGCGGCGCTTTCCCTTGGGCCAATTACAACTACATATGGATTTGCGGCCGTTTGCAAAATTGCTAAACCAGTGCCCATAATAAAAAGTGCTACCAGAAATAGAAGAAATGTACGGTTTTCGGCTGCGGGATAAAACATAAACGCACCAATCGCTATTATTACTAAACTTAGCGAAACACCGTTTTTATAACCTACTTTTTCGATTACCCATGATGACGGAATCGCCATCACAAAATAGGCGATGTAAAAGGCAAAAGTTACAAAATAAGCTTGAGAAGAAGTCAATTCGCAGGCCAATTCAAAAAATGGAATTAGAGGTCCATTCAGCCAGGTAACAAATCCTAAGATAAAAAATAATGCGGTTAAAATTACCATAGGAATCAAAGTGCTGCTTCTTTGATTATCGAGGATTACACTTTCAATTTTTGACATAAGTTTTTATTATTACAGTTTTTTGTTGGAAATTAAGGTTGTAGTTAAATAGAATTATTCATAAAAGCGGGTAGTAGTATTAATCTTCGTTGGATGGTTTACCGATAGTTGCTAATATTCCTCCATCGACATAAACAATATGTCCGTTTACAAAATCACTTGCTTTTGAACTTAAAAAAATGGCAGCTCCTTGTAAATCTTCTGGATCACCCCAACGACCAGCTGGTGTTCTGCCAATAATGAAATCATTAAATGGGTGTCCGTCTACTCTAATAGGTGCGGTTTGGCTCGTAGCGAAATAACCAGGACCAATTCCGTTAGTTTGTATGTTGAATTTTGCCCATTCGGTAGCCATACTTTTGGTTAGCATTTTCAGTCCTCCTTTTGCCGAAGCATAGGCACTTACAGAATCTCTTCCTAATTCGCTCATCATAGAACAAATGTTGATGATTTTTCCACCACCACGTTGAATCATTCCTTTGGCAACATTTTTAGAAACAATAAACGGGCTAATTAAATCTACATTTATTACTGCTGTAAAATCTTCGACTTCCATTTCGATAATAGGCGTTCTTTTGATAATTCCTGCGTTGTTTATTAAGATATCGATAGGAGCAACTTCTGCTTCAATTTGTGCTATAGCAGCAATCACAGCTTTCTCATCGGTTACATTAAAGACATATCCGTAAGCTTCAATTCCAACCGATTTGTATTCAGCTACAGCTTTATCTAGAGATTCTTGTGAAAGATCGTTTACTACGATTTTTGCACCTGCGTGTCCTAGTCCTTTGGCCATAGCCATTCCTAAACCATGTACTCCTCCTGTAATTAGTGCTGTTTTTCCAGTTAAATCAAATAAGTTAATTGACATTTTTTAATTGTTTTAGTTTTTTATTAGTTTGCTATGGCGAATTTAATTCTGAATTCTAAAATGGTATTTCAATATTTGCCATTAAACTTTCGAATTTGTGTAAAGGTTCTATTTAAAGCTTATAAATGGATAGTTAGGCTACTGTTTTATAGTAGTCGTTTACTTATTGGTATCTTATCATTTGTTTTGTGAATTTTAAAAAAATAGTGCTTCAAAAGGATAGAAGCGTAGTTTTAGAAAAAAACTGAGTTCGATTATTCTTTTTTGTAAAGAATCAATAGAAATGGGTTTTATTCCATTTTTAAAAGGAAGATGCAAATTGGTTCACGCAGATTTTGCAGATTCGGCAGATTTTTTTCTGCAAAAATCAGCAAAATCTGCGTGCTATTTATTTTGACATTACTTAACTTAATGTAATCACGCTAAATCCAGCTGTAATTTCAATAAAACATGGACTAGAAAAAAAACATTAATAGATTTCGGGTAAAAAAACATACCATTAAATCAAAAGGCGATTAAATCAGAATAGATTTAATCGCCTTTTTAATGAAATTGGGAAAGAGTTGCTTTTTTAGAAGACTCTGTTTATTTTACAGATACAATCAAAGGATTTTTGACTTCCTGATAAAAATGGTTCAAGTAGTCAAACCATTGTTTTGAATTAGTTATTTTCCCCGCTTTGTCCCAAGCAGCACCGCTGTAATAAACAATAGGTTCGTTATTTTTGACTGTGGTTTTTGCCAGTATTTGGTCTTTATTAACCCACATAGTACTTACCGGATTTGTTACTATTGAGCCAACGGCTGTAGTTCCGTCTTTGTCAAAAGTGGGTTCCCAATATCCTATAATACCTTGTTGTTCGTTCAATGAAATAACTCCAGCTTTTTCTCGTCTGATGATACCGACAACAACGGGAAGAGGATTTTTGTCTTCGAATGTATAGGTGTTTTCGATACGATTGAGTTGCGAACCAGCGTCTATAGAAATCGTTTTTGTAGCTTTTACTTTTATTCCGCCCGCATTCCAGGTATCAAAAGTTAATTGAAAAGTAGAGCGTAAAGGGCCATTATCTAAAATTTTCCATTGATGATAATTTCCAGAATAACGAATAGTATCTTTTACATAAGGAGCCATATTTCCAGCGCCCAGTGTATAACCAACATGATAATAATCCAATCCATCTCCGTTGTCTGTATGATAGTCATTGCGTTTATAGCGATCGTTCAGGACTAATTTATCGGTTCTTTTTACCCACACATCATAGCCATACGCATCTCCTTCTGTTTTTTCTAATGCTTTACCGTAAGCACGAAAGGCAATTTTGTCATTTTCCCACGCAAAATCATCCATACGTTCTGGTACATAACGCGCATAGGTTTTGGGAGCAAAGACTTCTGGTTTTCCTTTTTGAACAGAAAGAGTAAGAGATGTTTTTGCTTTAATATCTACTTGAACTAACAAGTTTTGAACAGCAGAATTCCCTTGGTGTTCCAACTGATAAGGAACTTGTTTTTTTGTATTGTTATTGATTACAATAAAATTGGTCGTGTCTATTTGCGGGTAGGAGGCAAGTACGTTTTTCCAATTAATAGCTACTAGAGTTTCTTTTCGGTCTAAAGCCGAATTATTCTGAATTGTAACTGTTGTTTTAGTTTGCGCAATAGCCGTTAATGGCAAAGCGAAAGCAAGTAAAAAGAGCGATTTAATTATTTTCATAGGTGTTATTATAATTCGTAAATGTGGTGTGAGTTCTTATTTTGTTTAATTTTTTTCCTTTTGCATTATATAGTTAGGTGTTGTGTCTATTGGTCTTTTGGTTCTTCTAATTTGGCTAAATATTCACTTGGCATACAACCGTAATGCTGTTTGAATGCTGTCGAAAAATAAGATGGAGAGTTAAAACCACACATGTAGGTAACCTGCGCAATGGTGTATCGTTTGCTCTGCATCAGTTCAACCGCTTTTTTGAATCGGATTCTTTTTATAAAATCCATCGCCGATTCACCAGTGATCGCTTTCAATTTTAAATACAGATTGGAACGACTCATTCCTATTTGTTTACTGAATACATCAACTGAAAATTCAGAATCAGCCAGATGATCTTCTACAATATGAATCGCCTGTTTTAGAAATTCTTCGTCAAGTGCATTAAAAGCAATATTCTCAGGAACCATTTCTTTGCCTATTGAATAATACTCTTTTAATCGTTTTCTAGAACGCAACAAATTTGTGATTTTAGTAGCCAATAAAGGGGTCGAAAACGGTTTTGTGATATAATCATCGGCACCCATTTCTAGTCCTTTTATTTGTTGACTGGTTTCGGTTCTTGCCGTCAAAAGCATAAACGGAATGTGCGAGGTATTGATGTTCTGTTTTACTTTTTTGCAAAAATGCAGACCGTCCAATTCCGGCATCATCACATCGCTGATAATCATGTCAAATGGCTGAATTTCCAAAAGATCCAAAGCCATTCGACCATCATTGGCGGTAGTGACTTCATATATTTTGCTGAAATAATCCTGTAGATAATCTAAAATCTCTTTGTTGTCATCTACAATAAGCAGTTTGATAGGCTGATCTCTTTCGATTATTTCATTTTCTTCATGTAAAAATGAATCGTCTGTTTCGAGTTGATTGTCAGATATGATAGACAGTTCATAAGCAGATTCTTCGGCATGCTGATCGTTTTTATATTTTATATCAGAAGTAGGGATTGATATTGTAAAGATGCTTCCCTTTTCCTTGATACTTTCGACTGTTATATTACCGTGATGGAGTTCGACCAAACTTTTGGTAAAAGCCAGACCAACGCCTGAGCCTAGATTCATTTCGCGATTATTAACCTGATAAAAACGGTCAAAAACTTTAGATAAATCTTCTTGGCTAATTCCAACGCCTGTATCGGCAACTTTGATTTCTACGGTATCATTTTTACTAAGAAGTTCAATGTTTATAGTTTGACCCGTTTTAGTGTATTTGAATGCATTTGATAAAAGATTGAACAAAATTTTCTCCATGGCATCTTTATCAAAATAAAAAAGGAGCTGTTCCTCAGAAGAATTAAAAGTATAATGAATACCATTTTTTTCTGAAAGTGGTTTGAATGACTCAAAAATTTCGCGGGTAAAACGTACAATATCTCCTTGTCCAACTTTAAGCTGACGCGTTCCCATTTCCGTTTTTCGAAACTCGAATAATTGGTCAACTAGATTGTAAAGCCTTTTGGCATTGATAAACATCAGTTCGTGTTTCTTTTTAGTTATTTTATCCGAAAAAGGTAGTTTCAATAATTCTTCGAGCGGAGCTAAAATCAAAGTTAATGGCGTACGCAATTCATGGGAAACATTGGTAAAAAAGTCCATTTTTACCTGATTAATATAACTCACTCTTTCTTTGTCAATACGTTCTAATTTTAATTGCTGAACGGCTTTTATTCTTTCATTTATAATTCTAAAACCAATGTATACTGCAGTACCAATGATTGTTAGTAGTAATAACGAAAACCAGATTGTTTTGTACCAAGGTGGCAGAATGTCAATATCTAAGCTTCGAATGGGACTCATTTCGCCATTAGGACCAATTGCCTTGATTTGGAAATTGTAATTTCCCGCCGGCAAATTGCTGTAACTGACTTTCAATTCATCGGTACGTTGCCAATCCTTATCGATTCCGTCTAATTTGTAATAATAGTAAGTTCGATTGGAAGAAATGTAATTGAATGTATTGAAGAAAATGCTGAACTGTTTGTATTCGGGACCAATTTCCAATTCATTGTTTTGATCGATATGTTCTTCCAGAATGTTTGTGTCATCTCCAACGGTTACCGTTTTGTTTAAAACTTCTAATGCCGTAAAACTAAGTTTTAGAGGCAATGGCTGTTGTTTAATTTTTGAAGGATAGAAATAAGAAATGCCTTTGATGCCACCAAAAAGCATCATACCATCTTTGGCTTTGCAAAACGCATAATCATTAAACTGCTTGTTCTGTAAGCCGTCACTTTCATCAAATTTCTGAACGAAATCTTTATCAGGATTGAATTTGATTAATCCGCTATTTGTTGAAATCCAAAGGTTTCCATCATTATCAGGTAGTACCCCGTAAATCGTTTCCTTGGCAAAATCTTTTCTGGTTTTTAAACTGATAAAGGATTCCTGCGATTCATCATATAGCCGTAATCCTTGTCTGGTACCAATCCAGATTCTGTGTTTTTGATCTTCGGTAATACAATTGATAATATCATCGCTTCGTTTTCCGCGTCCTATGTCTCCAAATAAAAGGTTATCAGGATAAAATAGGGTTACACCATTAGTAGTTCCAATCCAGATGCGATGTTTGCTATCCTCAAAAAGATAGGTGATATCGTCAGAAGTGGGACGTTTGCCCGCTTTATCTAAGTGAAAATGTGTAAAAGATTTGGTTTCCGGATGGAACTGATCCAAACCAGATTTGGTACCAACCCAAATACGCCCTTTATAATCTTTTAGGAGACTATAGACTAAGTCGCTAGCGATGCTGCTTGGGTTATTTTCATCATGAAGAAAACGCTGTACAGCACCACTGTTCGGGTTGAGAAGATTTAACCCTCCAATATGAGTTCCAATCAGTACATTTCCGTTGTCATCAAATTCGATAGCTTTGATGTTATTGGAACTTAAACTATTAGTGCTATTTTCGCTGTTGGAAAAATAGCGGATGGTATTGGCATCTTTATTCCAATAATTTACTCCTTTGTCATTACTTCCAATCCAAAAATTGCCTTTGTTATCTTGTTTTATAACTCCAATAACTTCATCATTCAAAGAAGGTTTTCCTGAGTTTTGGCTTAGCAGATTAAATTTGATATCATTCTTGTGATAGTAGTTAATACCACCATAATAAGTCCCCAG
The DNA here is from genome assembly GCF_052683105.1 of Flavobacterium sp. WC2509. Lineage (NCBI taxonomy): Bacteria > Pseudomonadati > Bacteroidota > Flavobacteriia > Flavobacteriales > Flavobacteriaceae > Flavobacterium > Flavobacterium sp. WC2509. The sequence goes on from NZ_JBQZFG010000001.1 coordinate 3,943,329, forward strand.
CCAAATTCCGTTTTGCTTATCCTTAAAGAAACAACGCACCGAATTTTGACTGATGGTGTAGGCTTGTGATATTTGATGGTAATAATTCGTAAAATAATTGGTGTTTGGATTCAAAATACTAAGACCTCTAAAGGTGCCGAGCCAAATATTTCCTTCGGTATCTTTTCCTATACATCTGATGTTGTTATCGGCTATACTATTTGTAACCGCATTATGTAAGAGCGTATTGGTTTGTCCGTTTTCAGTATTATAGAGAATTAGACCATTTCCTTCGGTGGCAATCCACATTTTTTTGCCTTCCGTGTAAACATCATTGATATTAGGTTTTTTTGCACCTAAATCAATTTTTATCAACTGATGTGAATTTGGTTTTAGTTTAAAAAGACCAACATCAGTACCTAAAAGAATTTGTTTTTGCCAAAGCCCGATATAGGAAATGTTTTTAATTTCATGCGAAGAAGCATTAAATTTAACGGTAGTAAATTTTTCGGCTTTTGGAGCAAGAACAAAAACATCACCAACAATTGATGTAATCCAGATTTGGTGACTAGCATCTTCTGTTATTGAAGAGATGTACCATTCACCGAGGCTACGAGGAAGTTGGTAATTTAAAAAACTGTCCGTATCATAATTATAAACACTGATTCCTTGACTGCCACCCACCCATAATTGTCCTTTATGATCTATAAAAAGGCTTCGGATGGAGTAGGATTGCAAGCTGTTTTTTACATTTTTTATTGGGCGATATACTTTAAAACCTTTACTATCATAACGATTTAAACCATCCTGAGTTCCAATCCAGATGAAACCCAATGTATCTTGGCGGATAGCAAAAACGCTACTTTGCGACAAACCTTTATCTACAGAAATGTTACGGAAATAGCGATCCTGCATTTGAGCATGACTCTTATTTGCAAAAAGAGCAAGACAAAACAGTGCAATAAAAGCAATCTTTTTTCTCATGGCAGTGTAAATTATATTTGTTTTTTCTACGCTTATTTTTCCTTTGTGAAACATTTCTTTCTCATTAAAATTATTTACAACAAGATAGGCAATTTGGGACAAAGAGACAACGATGTTATGATTTATGGATTTTGTCCGTTTTAATCTCTGTCATATTTGGCTACATCTGGCAATTCGTCTATAACTTCCTGTTTGTTTACTTTAGTGCCATTCATTTCTAATACTATAGAGCTTCCGATAATTTTTGGAGTATAGGCTTTTCCTTCAAATTGAATTGGTAAATTTCCGTAGCTGAATAATGATTTTGCTGCTTTGTCGTCAACTTGTAATGCGGCAGGTTTTTCACCGTCTAATTGTACTTTAATCTCCCAATTTCCGACTTGTAAATGGGCTAAACCATTATTATTTGAAATTGTTTTAATGATTTCGGTTTTCCCGTCTTTTACCTGAATAATAGTTAAAAATCGGAATTTTTGTTTGGCTTCAGAAGTGATTCCAGCGTGCCATTGGTCTTTAAAATCTTTAATCTCGCCTTCATCATTGGTTACTTTGTTCCAATTTACCGCAGCTTCGTAAAATTTATTATGAACCGCCATTTTCAGCGGACTATTAGCAAAAACACTTGCATTTACATTTCCTAAATCTGTTTTTACAATGAAGTTTTGTTCTTTGGCATTCGCCGAATTTTCTCCTTCAATCGTATAATACGGACAATGAAATTGAGTCGTCCATTTTACGGCTTTATTGGCTTCCAATTCATCATAAAGAACAATATATCCGCCTTCCAATTGCAGCATATGTCTGCGGTATAAAGTTACGCCAGAATCTCCATAACCGTTTGCTTTGTTCGGTATAACATTGATTTGTTTGAATCTGTCCAGCCAGAAATCACTTTTAATTTCACCATAGGCATTGCTCGCATCTCCCAAAGCATATTGAATGCGTTGCCCCGAAATAGCTCTCGGAATCCATCCGTAACCTTCTTCACCAATTTTTTGGTTCAAACTATCGGCCAAAATCGTATTATAAGCTTTAGAGGAACGGTAATACAAAAGGTTGTGTTTGTCACTAAAATTGCTGTAATAACCAGTTCCGCCAAAGAGTACTTTTCCTTTATAATTGATGGTAAATGCATTTTGCGAAGCGTGACCGTGACCCGAAGAACCAAACGGACTGCTGAACAAATAACTACTCAAACTTTTATTGGCATGCTCCAAATCTTCGTGCATGGCAACCACTCCTACATCGCCAAATTTTCTGGATTTTGGCAATTGATCAAGGGATGTAATGATTGATTTCTTATTAGGATTGGCGTTTAGCAAACGGAATAACAAATAATCATCGGTTCCATTAAAATAGGTCGGATTCGTTTTTTTAATTTCATCTACATACCAGTTAAGGTAAGGATTGTCTATCCTGTAGGTCAATGCATCTGCATAAATTGCCTCGCCTTTTACTACGGTAGGGATATTCTCCCACATATCGCCAATCGCTGTTGATGCTGAGTTTACTGGATGCGTGTACACCATGTATAGCGGAGTGTTCTGCATCCATGGTAATTTGAAATAATCTACCCCGGTAAAATCACCAAACAGTTGTGAAAGATAAATATTAGATTTAAAATTGACCCTAAAATAGCCATTCCCTTCATGCCAGCCGCCATCAGTCGTGCCCAAAACAGGGAAACGTGCCGACCAAACTTCGTACATATACGTAAGCCATTCTTTGGCTTCAGGTATTTCATTTACGGTTGCAATACTGGCGATAGCCAAATTACGCAGGGTAAATTGCCACACGTGATTATCGCTTACATGCAGTTCGAAACGATTAGGCAAGTGGTTGTAAATGCGTTTAGCTCTAAAAGTGATTACTTTTTTGAACTCTTCTTTTTCTTCTGAAGATAATAAATCATAAGCCGCATCGTAAAACCAACCCAAAGCTTCCAAAACAGCACCACTTGTAAAATCATCACGAGTGGCTAATCCGTTAGGATCCATTTTAAGAATATTGAGCGCTCTGCGTTTGGCATCCAAAATAAAGCGTTTGTCTTTCGTTAATTGATAAGCGATGACCAAATTATGTACCGGTGTACCCACCATATCGCCAAAACCGTGGTACATTCTTTCTACAATTATCTTTTTTTCTAAGGCGTTTTTGCCAACGGTATCAATAATGCGTCGTGGTTTTTCAACAGGCAAAGGCTCTAGCATCGATTTTTCGCAAAAAGCAATGAATTTTTTAGCCTCTGGGTTTTCCAGATTGTTGCGATAAAAATCTTCACCAATTTGCGTCATATTCCACAGGCGCGGATGTGGACCTTCGTTACGTTTGATAACTTCACTGACAGGAGGCGATACTTTTTCTCCGGCATTTTTTGAATCAACCACAAAATCATAAATTGGTGACCAAGTCCATTGATTACTGCCTTTAAGTGCATAACCGTATTTCCAATACCATTTCCCTGGTTTTAATGCTTGATGTAATGGATAAACAGCCCAACTTTGCAGGCCACTGCTAATCAAATTGGTTTTGAAATTTTTATCGCTGGCCAACATTACTTTGTAACGTACATTACCAATGTTTGGGTCTTCGGGAACTTCGCTGCCCGTTTCCATTGATTTTACCATATTTTTACCGTTGGTCGCAGGCCATAACAAAGCAGGCGCATTGGTCGGTACAGTAACACCGTTAACAGGATAAGGCCATTCACGCACACGCCCGTGAAGTTTTTCTTCCGTCAATTTAATGGTTGCGGACTGTTGTTGCCCGAAAGCACAAAGACCTATAATTGATAGCGATAATGCAAATATTGTTTTCTTGATCATGATAATTTTATTCTTTTAGACCGATTATAATCCTGAAATGAAATTGTCCCCGTTCTTTTTGCACCATTGTTTTAAGTAATTGCGCATATCGATGAGTTGTTTTTTGTATGATTTATTTACCGCCAAATTGGTGATTTCTCCCGGGTCTTTAGTTAAATCGAATAACTGTTCCTTAATTTCACCTTTGTTGTAAACGATGTATTTAAAATCTTTGGTGATTACGGCGCGTCCGCTAATGCCTAACAGTTCTTCGTTATCTGCAAAATCGGTTTCAATGACCAAGGTATCACGTAAGTTCAAAGAAGGATCAGCTATTTTTTTGCTGAGATCAATTCCTTTTAAATAGGCTGGTTTTGGTACTCCAGTAAAGCCACAAATGGTTGGAATTATATCAATACCATTACAAACCAACATATCGTCGGTACGTGGAGCTATAGAACCGTCCATTTTCGAAATGATAAAAGGAATTTTTGCTGCCTCTTCGTATAGGATTTGTTTTTGGTTCCAACTGTGTCCTGCATAACCATCACCGTGATCGGCAGTGAAAATAATGATGGTGTTTTTTTCGATACCATATTTTTTAAGTGATCCCATAACCATTTCGATATAGGTATCTACTTTTTCGACTAAGCGGTTATAAGCCCAACGGTATTGACGCCATTTTTCGGGTGTGTAATTTACAGAAGGGTAGGTGCGTAAACCAACTGTTTTTTGCTGATCACGAACAATTTTAGGTTCGTAAGCAGGGATTTCCCAGTTGGCAGGCAGGGGTGGACATTGATCTGCCGGAGGTGCTTTTTCCAAAACATCCATTTTTAAATCTTCGTCTCGAGCCCATTCGCAAATATCATGCGGATTCAAAAAAGAAGCTACCAATAAAAAAGGAGCGTTTTTATTTTCTTTGATAAAACGGGCACAGAAAGAAGGTGTCGCTGCATCATTATAATCCAGAAAATTTGTGTTTTCGATAAATTCAAAACCGTGTTGACTTTTCTTGGTAGTAGGAACAGGTAAATGCCATTTGCCCACATAACCCGTTTTGTAACCTCCGTTTTGGAAAATCTTTCCCATCATCAATAAATCATTCGGCCATTGCCCATCTTTCTCTGTAGCATTACCAATAAAACCAGTTTCAAAAGGCATTTTTCCGCTAAATATAGCTGTTCGTGAAGGCGTACATAAAGGTTGGGCGCAATACGCTTTGGTAAAACGAACTCCGTTTTTCGCTAACTTATCTATTGCTGGGGTGTGCAAATCTTTGTTGCCGGCAATGCTCATAGCATCTGCAGTTTGCTGATCGGTCATTATGATCAGAATGTTGGGGCGAGTAGCAGTTTGGGCAAAACTCATCAATGGAGTATTGATTACTCCCAACAGGCATAAAAGCAATATGTTTTTTTTAAATATCATATCTAACTAATATTTAGTAATAGATTATTTTTTTTTGATTTAAAAACTTTTAAAACACAAACGAATTTAGCCATCAATATTTTAAAGAGGTTTTAAATTTGTGCAAAATGGTATTAAATTTAGTTAAAGCCTTTGTTTAATACTAATTATAGCTGTAATTACTTGCAGTTTGAACTAATGGATTACGGATATCAGCTGTTGTTTTTTGCCAGAGTATTATTTTATTGCATAATCCAATGCTTTAAATTTTTGAAAAACATTGGCACAACAACCCAATAAACCGGCCTTGTTGCCTAAATTGGCAGCCACAATTGTGGTGTTGGCTAACGAAACTGGCATTGCCAAGCTCTGTGTTCTACGCGTTAATTCATCAATATAAAATTGCCCTGATTCGCTAATTCCTCCACCAATAACCACTTTTTGTGGGCTAAAGACATTTACAAAACTGGCAATACCGGCAGCCAAATAATCGAAATGACGTTCCATTGTCTCGATGGCATGAACTTCACCTGAGAGGTATTTTTCTATAATGTAGCGACCGTCAATTTCTTCTGACGAAGATTTATTTAATGATTGATAGTGATCGATAAGTGCCGTAACCGATGCATAGGCTTCCAAACAGCCACGTCCGCCACAGCTGCAGGCTAGTCCATTCTGTTGAATAATGATATGACCTAATTCGGCACCACGATTTTTGTAACCTCCATGTAGTTTTTGGTTAATCATAATAGCACCACCAATTCCGGTACCTACGGTTAGAAAAATGGCGTCAGTACAATCTTTGGCAGCACCGTAGATTAATTCGCCAAGCCCCATTAAGTTGGCATCATTATCCATTACAATATTGAAACCAGTTAATAGTTTTAAAGTTTTACCCAGTTCCAATTGTTCAAAATCAGGTAAATTATCGCCACCGCCAATAATGGTATCATTATCAATAACCCCGGGAAAACCAATTCCGACACCTAGAATAGGTCCGTTAATTTTATCGGCACATTGAAGAATGGCAATAACAATTTGGCTTGTGATTTCATCTTCGGTTTTTGACTCTTTGAGTGGCACCAAAAACGAAAATTGTATTTCTCCTGATTGATTAACAACTCCGCATTTAAGCGAAGTGCCTCCAATATCAATTCCGATAGCAAAGGATTGTGGCGTTTGAATGTTATTGCTAGTTATCATAATACAGGGTTTAATAGTATTGTTTTTGACTCTTTTTGTTCTTTTTGAAAGAGTAAATGTTTTTTTCTAATGGCCATCTCTTCATTAATTAGTGGATGTTTCGTTTTTGCAATCATAAATAGAGTATGTAGAATTCGTACTGCTAAATAAAGATATTCGTATGTGGATTAAATTAGGTTTTTACCAAAAACCTATCGAATTTGGTTAAAATTCATTCAAACGATGAGAATTTTTAGGTGTTTGTGGGTTATTGTTGGCTTTTAAAAAAAATGCAGTGCTTTTTTGCTCTGCATTTAAGTGTCAAATATTATTGCATTCCAAAAACTTCTTTCAATTTCAACACTTTGTTTGTAATTATGGGTTTGGCATAATAAGACATAAATAAGATATAACTAAGTGTACTATATAAAAACAGCAGCGCATAACGCAGACCAATCCAATCTCCCAGTGAACCTACAATAAGCGGTACCAATGCGCCGCCAAAAATACCGGAACATAATATACCGGAAAAAGAACCATGGTTTTTAATTACCGAATTTAAAGCCAATGAAAAAATAATGGAAAACATAACCGAAATGGCAAATCCCGCAGCCGGAAAAGCCCATAATGACATTTCCTTGTTTCCAAACAGCGCCATAGATAACAGTATCATGGAAGTGATACAAGCTGTTCTTAATACCACTTTTGAGTCCCATAGTTTTAATACGGCCAGACCCAGCAGGCAGCCGAGTGTCATTAATCCCCAAAAAGCAGCTATTGCACTGGCGCCGCCAATATTAGGATCGACGCCATGATATACCCTTAAAAATTCAGACATCCAGTTTGCCAAAGATTGCTCTGTGCCTACGTATGCTACTATTCCAAAAAAGAACAGCCATACTTCCCGCTTTTTGGATAACTCAACATAAGCACTCATGGCACCGGATTTTTCATCTTCATTCAATTGAACTACCGGTATTTTTATTATTAGTAACAATACCAATACGACTAAAAAAATAAGACTAAAAAGCCAGTACAAAGCAGTCCATGATAAATTACCTTTTACCAGCGATGCAAGAACTTCGGTAAGCATGTTGCTTTGTTCGCCTTGTACGGACAGTTCTTTCATTAAATAAGAAAAAACAAATGGGCTTATAAAAGAGGCGAGGCCAAATATCAGCTGTGCCAATACCGAAAAGAAGGCAAAATGTTCTTCTCCGCCTGCTGTTCGCATCAGCGGATTAATGATTACCTGTAACATGGCCATACCCATACCAATAATAAATAAAGAAGCTAGTGCCACATCATATTGTGGATTAAAGGCAAAAGCCAAAGCTCCGACAAGATTGAGTGAGAAAGCAATGAGCATTGCGGTTTTTTCACCTGTTTTTTCAATTAAAACGCCAGCGGGAATAGACATGATGCCATAGGCGAGGAAAAAAGAGAAGGGGAGGAAGGCAGCCATAGTCAGGCTTAACTTATACGTTTGAATAATAATAGGCATTAAAGGCCCTAGTATATTGGTTACAAATGATATTACAAACCAAATTAGTAATATCACCCCCACTAAGAAATTATTTCTTTTCATTTGATAAATTTTAAGTTTGATGAAAAATAACAGTATCGTTTACTATACTTATCGTTCGGACACCAGGCCATAAGGATTTCTCTTCTATCTTGGCTAAGAGCAATGTCATTAAGTTAAAGATTTCATGCTAAGTTTTTTTTAAAATATAGCTCTCGCAAAGCCGCTAAGTCGCAAAGAAATCAGTCCTAAACTTTGCGTCTTTGCGACTTAGCGAGAAAATACAAAGCTTAACTTAATAACATTGGGCTAAGAGACAACTTTTAGCCTTTTTGCTATTATCCAAAAAAGAAAACCTGCAATAATCGAACTCAGTTTAATAACTGTCTTTTGAGATTTTTGATTAAAAAAATGCAGAGCTTTTGGCTCTGCATTCTTATTCAGTTGAATAATTTAGTATTCAACTTTTGATTGTTCTTTAATTTCAATGATGAGGATTACTGCTTTGGTCTGCTACTTAAATATTTTCCGAAATCACGCCAAATTTGAAATTGTTCAGGTGTTAAAATTTCTTTTTCTTTTGCAGTAATTTCTTTTTTCCAAGCCTCCATTTTTTCATCTTTTTTCGTAAATGTAAGCTTCAGATCTTGTTTAATAGCTTTCTGGCCATTACCGTTTTCTGCTATCAGGTCAAACATTTTTTGTCTGTTTTCGTCAGAAAGTTTCATTACTGTAAAAATAGAATCTCTTAGTTCTTTTGTGCTTTTTGGTTTAGTCTGTGAAAATGTAATCGTACTGATCAATATCATAGTAAATACTAATGCTTTCTTCTTCATGATTTTAGTTTTATATTTTATAATGAAAATTTTTAATAGTTTTAAATAAACGAACTCCTAAGATTTTAGTTGTTTAATAATTAGGATTTTGTCTTGTAATACCTTTGTTTACATCGGTTTCGTTAGTTGGAAAAGGATACAATTCGTGTTTGTTTTTAGTAAAGTAGTCAAAAGCAGGATAAGGATAGGTAGCTCGTATTAGTTTAACTGCATTTTTCGTTTCAGTTATCTTATCTGCTAAAATTCCCCATCTAATTAAATCAGCTCTACGCATTCCTTCTCCAGAAAGTTCCCAAGCTCTTTCTTGTTGTATTGCTTTAAGAAAATTCGCTTTGTCTAATCCAGCAAGATTAACTTGTGCAGCCGTAGGTTTTGCTAAGAGTGTAGCTGTTGCAGTGGCTCCAGAACCTTTTCCATCTGTAGTGGTAAATGTTACTGTTGGTGCAGAAGTATAACCATCACCAGAGCGTAGCATTGTAATGGTACCAATACCACCACTTGCAAGAGTGACTACACCTGCCGCAGCATCAGTACCACCACCACCAGTAATTTGCATAATAACATTGGCAACAGCTGTATATCCTGTACCTTTATTTCCTAAAGTAATAGCTATTCTACTGCCTGGTATATCTGTACCAAAACCTCTTCTTCTTACTTGATTTATAGCGTCATAAGCGATTGCATTTGGTCCCTCATTTAATTCATTTTCGACTTCAGCACGCATTAATAATAAATCAGAATAACGCATAATTACCCAATTGATGTTAGTACTAATTCTTTCTAGAACAGAATTGGTTTGGTATTCTCTGCTCCATTTGGCAGTTGTCCATGCTTGGTCTTGGGTAGTTGTTGTACGTGCAAGCTTGTTTCCAAGAGCATCAAAGACATAAGTTGCTATTGAGAAATCTCGACGTTGATCTCCTGCCGCAAAACTCGTATAAAAAGGTTTAGGAACTAGACATCTAGCTGCTGTACTACCATAGAAACTATCAGTAGCAGAAGGTGCAGCTGGTGCATTGAAATAACCTGACCAAGAAGTATTATCTAATGTTGTTCCTGCTGCAGAATTATAAAAAGCAACTTGAAAAATGTTTTCGGTAGGTTCTAAAATATGTTGACACTGGTTTTTAAATACTTTAGAATAAGATGGGTTTAATTTGTAAGGATTACTAGCCATGATTTCATTAATTTCTTTTTGTGCTAATACATAATAATCCTTGTAATTGTCAGGACGTTTTATGATTCCATCTGCTCTTAATGAATACCCTCCAGCAAATAGCTCGATTCTGGCTAACATAGCTTTTGCACCCCATTTATTGATACGTTCGTCTTTTGGTGTCGCTTCGGGTAATACTAGGGATGCTTCCTGCATATCTTTTATAATTTGTGCATATATTTCATAGCGATCTACAAGACCTCCTTTAAAATTATCCCCAAATTGTGAACTTTTAGTCTTAAAGGGAACATCTCCCCATAAACGCACTAATTCAGAATAGTAAAAACCGCGTAAAAATTTGGCTTCTCCAACCATTCTATTTAATTCGGTTTTTTGACTTTCGGTACCAGTCGAATAGAGCTCCATTTTTGGTATTCTTTCAATTACCACGTTTGCTCTATCTATGCCAGCATAGAATTGACTCCATACTGTGTAAAAAGTTACCGTTTGAGAAATACCTTTGTAATGTGGTATTGTTCTCCAATCAACATCAGTATCACCACTAATTTGGATAATATCAGTATCAGCATCAAAAACTTGTGGAATATTCCAGCCATAGGTAGCTTGTAATGACATGACTTGGTATACACCTAATGTTGCCATATAAGCTTCATCCATATTTGAGAAAAAGGTATCTGACGTGAAATAAGTATATGGGGCTGTTTCAATCTCGTTATCACAAGAACTAAGAGGGAGCAGGAGAGAAGCTACACCTACGGCTAAAAATGTTTTTAGGGAAAATATTTTATTTTTCATTTTCTTTAATTTTTAAATTATAGTGAAATATTTAAACCTGTAATAAAAGATCTAGATCTTGGGTAAGCACTAAAATCAACTCCAGGAGTTAGGGCATTATTGATTACACTCACTTCAGGATCATAACCCGAATATTTGGTAAATACATATAAATTATAAAGGGTCAAGTAAAATCTCAAATTTGATATTTTTGTCTTTTCTAGCCATTTTTTAGGTATAGTATATCCTAAATTAATGTTATTGATACGTAAAAAAGAACCATCTTCGATAATATCGCTATACAAACGACCTGTAGTGTTTCCGTTGTATACTGGATTCGTTTTTCCTGCGTTTAGAGCTGCTAATTGAGTTGGATCAGTAACTTTTTGCCCAGCGGCATCGATGGTTGTCCATCGGTCAGCAAATATTGCCAATGTATTTAAGTTTTCTTGATTAAGATTTGCATTGTTTAATACATTAGCATTATAGACATCATTGCCTACACTAAAATTAAGAAATATACTGAAATCGATTCCTTTATAAGTAAAACTATTATTTAAACCACCAAAAAATTTAGGGTTTGTATTTCCTATTGGAGTTCTGTCTAAATCGCTTATTATTCCGTCTGGAACTCCGTTTGGACCACTAATATCTTTAAGTTTTATATATCCTGGCTGTACTACAATATTATCTTTAACTACGTCTGATTTTAAAGTATAGGCACCAGATGTTGCATTATAATCAAAATCACTTACCTGATACAAACCATCGCTTACATAACCGTACATGATTCCTACTGGTTTTCCTACTTGTAAAATGTAGTCGTTTACATTAGGTGCATAACTATTGGTTAATAATGAAGTTTCACCTTCACTTAGACTAAGAACCTTAGTTTTATTAAACGATATGTTAAAGCTAGTGTTCCAATTAAAATCAGACTTTTTAATATTTACTGTGTTTAAAGTAAATTCGAGACCACGACTAGAGGTAGAACCAATATTTTGGAATTGATTTGTAAAACCTGCATTGGCTGGAATACGAGTGTTATATAGTAAATCTACCGAACGATTATCATACAATTCTGTAGTAAGTGCGATCCTTTGCTTGAAAAAACCTAAATCTAAACCTAGATTGGTAGATTGAGTTGATTCCCATTTCAAATTTGGGTTAGGAATATTTTTTTGAAAAGCAGCAGAAACAGTTTGATTGTTTAAAGGATAAGATCCTGAATTAAAAATACCCAATGCAGCATAATTGGCTATTCTATTATTTCCTGCCTGACCATAACTGACACGAAGTTTCAGGTCAGAAAATACAGGTGCACTTTTCATAAATTCCTCATTTATTACTCTCCATGCTGCAGACGCTGCCGGGAAATAACCCCATTTGTTCTCTGTTCCGAATTTAGATGAACCATCAGCTCGTATACTTGCTGATAGCAAATATCTATTTTTGTAGGAGTAATTTGATCTTGCGAAAAAAGACAGTATTTTATCATCTTCAGCAAGTGATGTTGGAATTCCGGGAACAGTTCCTAAGTCTAATCTATCCCAGCCTAAATTTACAACAGGAAAATTAGTAGCACTAACAGATTGTGATTCTGAATAATTATAAATATATTCTTGACCAGCAGTAGCGTCAAATTTGTGTTTTTTATTGAATGTATTACTATAGGTAAGGGTATTGTTGTAATTGAAGCGGCTTGTACTAACTTCACTAATTCCTCCATTAGCACCACCACTTCTGATAGCGTCAATACCTTCACTGTCATTAAAATATTTGTTTTTAGTATTGTTATCAGTAAAACTAACTAATCCTCTATACACTAATTTAGGAGTAAAGTTATATTGAAGTTGTAAACTTGCATTGATAGCCTTTTTAACGGACTCTCTTTGTTGATTTTCAATAGTAACTAGTGGACTTTGTAATGAAAGACCAGTATCGAATGGGTCTATTGTTAGATATTCAAGATCATCATCCGATCCTACTAACCCATTTACCGGGCGGTAACGCAATAGCGATTGCAACATACTTAATCTTGGATTTCCGCCTTCGGTTGTACCTAATCCCGTAATTTTTTGATTAGAGTAATTAAAAATACCATTAATCGAAAACTTTTTACTTACGTTATGGTTTATCGATAATTTAGTGATGTTCTTTCTTGAACCACTTCCTACCATGACACCTTCATCATCATTAAGAGAATAGAAAATGTTAAATTTAGTTTCATTTTCTCCTCCGCTAATACTTAATTTATGATATTGAGTCACTACAGGCTTTCCAAAAACTTCTTTTTGCCAATTTTTACCAGGTCTGTTAGCATAAAGCGATTCTAGCTGATCAAAAGCGCCATAATTTTTTGTAAATGAAGCCAATTTTACAGGGTCACTTGCTGATCTCTCATAGGATAATTGAACAAATTCATAAGGATCCATTACTGGGATTTCAGAAGTCATCTGTTTAATACCTCCATAAGTATCGTAACTAATTGTTACTTTTCCAGATTTTGGTTGTTTTGTGGTAACTAAAATTACTCCATTTCCACCTTGAGCACCATAAATAGACGTTGAAGAAGCATCTTTTAGTACATCTATAGATTCTATATCCATAGGATCTAAAAATCCTAATCCTCCGGTTTGTGGTACACCATCAATAACATACAAAGGTTCGTTGCTTTGCGTGATAGACATTCCACCTCTTATTTTAATTGAAGGATCAGATCCCGGTGTTCCGTCATTCATATTGACCTGCATACCTGCAATTCGTCCTTGCAAAGCTTGCGCTACGTTTTGTACGGGTACTTTGGCTAGTTCTTCTCCTTTGACAGAAGATATAGCTCCGGTAAGATCTTTTCTGGATTTTGTACCATAACCCACTACTACAACTTCGTTTAGATTGTTTAATTCATCTATTAATTTAGTGTTTATTGTCGTTCTATTATTCACTTTTAGTTCAGTAGTTTTTGAACCTAAAAAAGAGAATACTAAAGTAGCATTGGATTTTACCTTGATTTTATAAATACCATCCATTGAGGTAACGGTACTATTGTTTGTCCCTTTTTCTGAAACAATTGCTCCAGGCATAGGCAAGCTCTGCCCATCAGTTACAATACCATTTACAGTAATATTATCTTGTGCATAGATAAGACTGCAAGTTGTAAGCAACAAAAATAAAAATATAGTCCTTTTCATAATTTTTGTTTTAACTGGAATAAATTTCACCTTTATTCCTAATTGATGTTATTTGAGTTGGTACTTAGTTTTTTAATATAAAATAGCTGCTGTTTTTTGTTGTACTTCAAAAGATTTTTATCTCTAGATATTGAAACGTTATCGAATTTTGAATTACTTCTGTAGCAATTTTGTGTCGACTTTTGGTTTATATAGTTTTCTCTATTGAGTACTGTTTGATTTTTCTAGGTTGCTGCAATTATAACAATTAATTAACCTCTGAAAGTCGCTGCGGAATTTTGGGTCTAATAAATAAAAAAAGATTTTGTGGTATTCGGTTCATTTTTCTTTGGTTTAGTTGGGTTAAAAATTGATTTAATAATAACAAATATAGAAATCAACTATTTACACCAGTTTTGAATGCGTCCAAAATACTATTGATTTTGATTAAACGTCCTTTCAATTACCTAAACTACTAGTAAAGATAAGGATTTTTTAGCGTTTTTTGTGAAGTAGGGAAGGAGGAAAGTACCGTGACTATTGATTTTATTTAATTGGAATAAGCTTTATGAAAGGTTAAAAAAATAAACGATAATGTTAAATTAAGTACATTTTTTAGCTGTAATTTATGCTTTCAAACTTCAAATTTTATTGTTTGAGATTAGATATAAGGAATTCTCTTTATTTTTTAAATGTTCGCCGAATACTAAAGTATTGAATTTCGTTACTAAAACGTTTTCGGAGTAAAAAAAATAAAAATTTCTTCGAATATGCTACTGTTTTTAAAACTGATTTTTATAAGTATAATACCATTTAATTGATTTTATACTATTTAGAAATATAAAATAGTCTTATTGTCAGTTCGCAGTCGAGAACCATTATTGAATCTCGACTGCACCAGATTTGACAAAAATAATTAGACTCCTCTATATTTCTAATTGGTATTATTTCTTCCATCTTAATAAAATTTCAGAGATAAAAATCCAACTAAATAAAGAACTTTAAAGGCATAAAAAAACGCCTAAAATTGCTTTTAGACGTCTTGATTTGTATAAGAAGATAGTTTTAGTTCAGACTGCTTTTTATTTCACCCTTTTTACCGTCAATTGTAACACTAAGGTTTATAATTCCTTTTTCAAAATCGTTGCCAGCATTTGGTTTAATTGTAATTTCTGGAGCTTTATTACCATCGTATGGATATACTATGCTTATAAATTGTTGTGTTTTATCATCGTTTTTAGATTTTTCGAAAACAAAAGCAGGTCGGGCTATTTCTTTTGCATAAGCATAAGATACTTTTCCTTCTTCTTCGTTAAGGGAAACTTTGTCTGTGTTTAATGATTGTATTAAAAGGTTGTTTCCGTCAGTGTAAGTAGTATTGACGCTGTTTTTTGTTTTGTCAAAAACAGGTTTGCTGTCTTCTTTTAATTGAAAATGAACTCCCAAATTTCCTGTGGCTTTACCAATGACTTTATCAATGATTAAAAAATATTTTTGATCAATAAAAAGTACTGTGCGTTGGTGGTTTAAATCAGTATAACTTGGATTTGTGTAGGTTAATATGTCCAAGTTCTTACCCGTTTCCCATTTGTTTTGTTGGGCTTTCGTAATTACCATATTCTGGTTGTCCAAAGTAAGGGTAGAATGTACTCTTGTCTGGCGGTACCAATCTCTTTTTTTCATGATTTCAGCATCACCACTATACACGAAGCAACCTGTATCAGGAGTAAAATTGCGTCCTTTTACCCAAAGTTCGAAAGTTCCGTTATCGGGTTGGGCGTGAAATTCACCTGGAGGGCTGGCTTTAAGCACCATTATGGTTGATTTTTCGTCCCATCCGTTTCTGAAGGTGTAAAAACCAGCTGTACTTAACGCATTTGAAAACCAATTTGGTTTTTCTCCTTGTTTTCCATCGGTGGCAAAATATTGGATGAATTTATTCTTCGGAAAAATAGTTGACCAATTACTAAACTGATTTTGTCTGAATTCTTTCTTTGCCTGCCATGAATCGCCAAACATAGGCTGATTGTAATTAGGGAAAGTAATGTTGATGAAAGCCATCGCCATTTTTTCTACGGTTTGTTTGTAGCTTGCAGGGAATTCATTTTCGATGCCAGCTTTTTGAGCTCCTTTGTATGCTTTAGTAAAGATGTCGATAGTTGCTGCATGATAAACAGGAGACAGTTCAAACTGGACACCATCTGGATAAACCTGTTTTTTGATTTCAGTGTTTAATACGTCAATACCGCTTTTGCGCCATTTTTGGGCATCGTTAAATTCTGGAAAAGAAGCTCCGGCAAACAAGGTACGCTGCGCTTCGAATAAACGATGATTGCCGTCCGCTGCGTAGTGGTCAGCTAAATAGTCGGTTTGTTGATGGTAACTTTTTAAAAAAGCCATCAAAAAAGCTGGTGTAAAATTTGGGGAATTGATAAAAATACTTACCGTGGGTACCAGGTTTTGTATTCTATCTGATATTTCCAATGGTCGCCAGGCATATTTATCATTATCTTCGGATAAACCTAAAGGATTTTTTGTTGCCCAATCGTTAAATTGGAAAACCCATTCTTTGGCGTATGCCTCATTTTTACTTGTTTTGTAGGCCAAAGCCATGGATAACCACCATTTTACCCGGTGTAGTTGCCAGCGAACTTCATTATCTTTTATCGGCCAAAGCTTCCAGTCAATATCTTTTCCAAAATCAAAGAAACCATAGGCTTCTTGGGTTTTGAAACGATGCAACATGGCATTGTCAACAATTTCTTGAGTTTTGGCATCAAGCGGACCTTTAGGATCCACCTGAATTTCTAAATTACTGAAATCAGGTTCTTTCGAGCCGATTTTAATTCGATAATACTGTAGCAAAGCGTTGGCCGCTTCGTCGTATTTTTTTGCTTCGACTGCATTTTTTACCTTTTCAAGACCGGGATAGTTTAAATTAATAATATCAAAACTATTCTTATCAATAGGAAGCTTGGTTTTTGCATACGTTAAATGCAAAAAGCAAACTAAAATAATACTGGCTATTTTTTTTAAACTCATGAGTATATTATTTTATAATTAACAGTTGGGTACAATTATTTTAAACACATAGGGACATAGATTTTGTAAGTTCAAAAAAGAGGCGTTTCACTTATTAGAAGCACACATAGTACTCTATGTGAAAGAAATATATTTCTTTTTGTTATTCTTTTTTCAATGAAGTCTATGTTCCTATGTGTTTAATGAAAACTTTATGAATTACACTCAACGAGTTATAATTGCTATTATTTGTTTACTTCAAATTTGATTTTACTTCGCTTTTTTTACCATCAATGGTCAAAGTCAAGTTGATGATTCCTTTTTCAAAGTCGTTGCCTTTGTTTTCATTAATGCTAATTTCTGGAGCTTTATCACCATCGTACGGATAAACCACGCTGATAAATTGTTGTGTTTTATCATCGTTTTTAGCTTTTTCGAAAACAAATGCAGGTCGGGCTATTTCTTTTGCATACACATAAGATACTTTTCCTTCTTCTTCGTTAAGAGATACTTTGTCTGTGTTTAATGATTGTATTAAAAGGTTGTTTCCGTCCGCGTAAGTGGTATTGACGCTATTTTTTGTTTTGTCAAAAACAGGTTTGCTGTCTTCTCTTAATTGAAAATGAACTCCCAAATTACCCGTAGCTTTTCCAATGGCTTTATCAATGATTAAAAAGTATTTTTGATCGATGAAAAGGATAGTGCGTTGGTGGTTTAAATCAGTATAACTAGGGTTGGTGTAAGTTAAAATATCCAAATTTTTTCCTGCTTCCCATTTGTTTTGTTGTGCTTTCGTAATTACCATATTCTGGTTGTCAAGGGTAAGGGTAGAATGTACTCTTGTCTGACGGTACCAATCTCTCATTTTGGTAACTTCGGCATCACCGCTGTAAATGTAACAGCCTGTATCGGGTGTAAAATTGCGTCCTTTGACCCAAAGTTCAAATGTTCCGTTATCGGGTTGGGCATGAAATTCTGCTGGTGGTCCCGCTTTAACAATCATCACAGTCGATTTATTATTCCATCCGTTTCTGAAGGTATAAAAACCAGCATTTGGCAGTGCACTTGACAAGTAATTTGTAGCACCTTCTTTGCCATCAGTAGCAAAGTATTTTAGCATTTGATTATCTGGAAATAGTTTTGCCCAATTTTGAAATTGTTTCATTCGTGCCTCTTTAGTGACAAGCCATGAATCGCCAAACATAGGGTTGTTATAATCAGGAAAAGAAATTTTTGCTGCTCCCTCTGCCATATTTTCGATGGTTTTTACATAGCTTTCCGGAAACTCATTTGCGACACCTGCCATTTTAGCCGAGTTATAGGCTTTCATGAAAATTTCAATAGTAGCTACATGATAGGTTGGCGAAAGTTCCCATTGTATTCCATCGGCAAAGACTTGTAATTTTATTTCGCGATTCAAAATTTCGATACCGCTTTTACGCCAATTTCCGGCCTGTTTAAGTTCAGGAAAAGAAGCGCCTGCACTCAAAACGCGTTGTGCTTCAAATAATAAATGATTACCTTCTTTGCTATAATTGGCGGTTATATAATTTACCTGTTGGTTAAAAAGGGTTAAAAACTCTAATAAAAAGGCTGGAGTAAAATTAGGTGAGACAACAAACAAATTGAAGGTGCCAGGCAGACTTTGCGTACGCTCAGAAACTTCCAATGGACGCCAAGCATAGCGATCATTTTCTTTAGATAAACCCAAAGCATTTTTTTTGGTCCAATCTCTGAATTGGAAAATCCATTCTTTGGCATATTTCTCATCACCACTGCTGCGATATGCCATTCCCATAGATTGCCACCAAGTAACACGGTGTAGTTGCCAACGTACTTCGTTATCTTTTACTGGCCAATATTCCCAGTTAATGTCTGCTCCATAATTAAAAAAACCATATCCTTTATGGGGCTGAAATTTGTGCAGCAACGCATTGTCTGCCTTTTCCTGATTGCTTTTTCCGATATTGACCCCTCTAAATCGAGCTTCATCACCAACGTTAAAATCGGGTTGTTTAATGCTTTTTCGATTACGGTAATAGGTTACGAGTTCTCTAGCCGCTTCGTCGTACTTGTTTGAATTATAAAGTTCTTTTACTTTTTCCAGACCAGGGTAGGAAAGGTTGATGTTTTCAAAACTTTTTTCGTTAATCAAAGACTCTTGTGCATTAGATAAACCTGCTAATAGTAGCAGTAAAATCAATAAAGTTGTTTTTTTTAAATTCATCATGGTTACTACTATTAGTTATTATTTTTCATTAAATGAGATTGTTTATTGTTTATCAAATATGACGTTATTGTTTGATTAACTTCATTGTTTTTGTTTTCTTATCCTGAGTTATTTTAGCAAGGTAAATTCCTGGAATTAGGTCATTACCTATTGTTATCGTTTGGTCAGCATTTGTTTTTATAGAACTGACACTTCTTCCTAAGATATCAAACACATCAACAAAAACAGTTTGCGAAGAATTTCCAGTAATGTTTATTTTGAACACTGTTTTGGTTGGATTAGGAGTTACAATTACGTTTAATTCATTTGTTAATGAATGTGTTTTGACATCTAATGTAATAGGTTTTAGAACAATATTTCCATTAAAAGCAAAATCGTTAATACCTACATCTCGGTTAGTTGTACCAGCGGTATTGCCATACCAGTACATGCGTATTGTAATTGGGGAATCTATATCCTGTAAGGTTGATAAATCAGCAGTTCTGGCGACTGCTTGGTTAATATCGTTGGCTGTAAGAATTAGGGTAACAGGTGGAGCAATATTTGAAGTAAAGTTATCTTTGCTAGAACGCATCACATAAGTAAGAGGACTTGTTGTGTTTCCGTGGCGACTGGTAAACTGAAAGTTTGCAAAATTAATGCGGTATCCAGATTTTGGAGCTATTTTAAATTCAAAGTATTGATTAAGGTCTAACGGAGATGGGGTTGTTGGTAGACCTGCAGTCCAACCGTTTAATGTTACTCTATTGGATAAGTTGCTAGGAATTAAAGGAGCCCCGGAATAAAAAAAGTTGGGCACGGTAGAGCCGTCATTTTCAATATAAGTATTGGTTGTGTTACCAGTAGTAATGGGGCTAGTAAAATTTATCGTACTATTCCCGCTAGCATTACTAATAGGATTGCTCCAAAGTAATTTTGGAATACTGGCATGGTTAAGTTCATATACCTTTATGTTATCATGGTGAGCTGTAAAAACAAGATTACTGTTCTCTAATACGGCTCCTGGGTTCCCTTCTTGGGTATATACTCCCCATTTTAAATAGCCAATATTGCCCACAGCAGGGTCGCCAACGAAAGTAACAATGTTGTTTTGTTCTTCTTTAAGGACGTAATCTGTATCGGTAGGTAGTTTTGCATATAATTTTATATAACCGGTAGCATCAGTAGCCCATTTTACATCAATTCGAAAGTGCATCCACTGGTTTACAGATGGTCTGTAATTATCTACCAAACTTCCAGTAATTCTTACTGATTGACCATTGGCATCGCGTATATCACGTCGGCTTTGAATTTGATTTCGTTGGGCTATTACCCTTAATGGTTCTCCCACACCATCACTCATTTTAAGCTGGAATAAAACAATTCCGTAAAGCGGGTCTGTAGTAGTCCATGCAGGCCAATCCTGCATTTTGATACTTACTTCATATCGGCGCTCTTCGCCAGGAAAATATTGGTAAGCATCTATAGTAGAAGATTCGCTACGGTAATAACCGTCGGAAATATAAGCAGGATTTCCAAATTTTATGGTGTGTCCTATTGCGTAGGCACCAGTAGCACCAGGTTGTACCATAGATATGGCATCGGCTGCTGTGGCGTGTGTTGGATCAATACCTGAGTTACCAGAATTCGTAGTTCCATTTTCATAGTCAGCAGTAAATACAGTATTGGTAACGACTTGTGCATGACCTATAGCAGTTGCAAAAATGGCTACACAAAGTAGAAAAATTTGTTTGAAATTCATAATCGTTAGTTTTTAGCCTTATGTTATTAGTGTACTATTATTTATTACGAATTAGAGCTAGCTTATTATTTACAATATAATGGAACTTTTTAAGGTGTTATGTTTTTCTAATTACTTGGGTTGTTCAACTTTTTTTAGTTACTAAAATCTTGTTTCACAACAGTAGGTTTTCCATTAATATTTAGTGTAATATCTATTTTACCAGTTGCAATATCATTATTGTTGTTTTCTATAATTTTTATGACTGGCGGTGTGTTGCCTTCATAAGGATAAAGTATAGAAATAAAGCTTTGGGTATTGTTGTCGTTTTTAGGTTTTTCGAAAACAAAAGCGGGACGGGCTGTTTCTTTTTGATATTCATAAGAAACAAAACCGGATTCTTCTTTGATACTTACTTTATCTTTATTTAATACTTGTATCAAAAGGTTGTTACCATCTGCATAGTTGGTATTAATACTGTTGTTGTTAGTATTGGCGGTAGCTTTACTGTCTTCTTTCAAATTGTAATGAATACCTAAATTCCCTTTTGCAGTTCCAATTGCTCTATCAATAATTATAAAAAAAGTTTTATCTATGAATAAAAATGTACGCTGGTGACTTAAATCTTTGTAGCTAGGATTTTTATAGCAAAGGATGTCTAAATTAGGAGTGGTTTCCCATTTTTGTAATTGTGCATTGTTTTCAATGTTTTTATTATCGAGAGTCAAAGTTTGATGTGCTTTGGTAGAGCGATACCAGTCTCTTTTTGAGTTTTCCTGATTACCTACATTAGCATATATAAAACTTCCGGAATCAGGTGTAAAATCACGTCCTTTTACCCAAAGTACAAAATTACCATTGTCAGGATGGGAGTGAAATTCGGCTGGTGGTCCAGCTTTAATCTGCATTACAGTTGATTTTGTATTCCACCCGTTTCTAAATGCATAAAATCCAGCAGAAGGCAAGCTACTCGACAGGTAATCTGGCTGTTTGCCCGATGTACCATCAGTAGCATAATATTGAATTATTTTGTTTTCAGGGAAAACTTTTGCCCACGACTGATAATTTTTAAGCATTACACTTTTATTCGTCAAAAAGGAATTACCATACAATGGAAACGTATAATCAGGAAATGAATAGTTACCTACAGCCAATGCCATTTTTTCGACAAGATTGCGGTAACTTACTGGAAACTCTTTTTCTGCACCGTTTAATTGGGCAATTTGCAATGCATCCAGAAATATTTTAATAGTGCCAATATGGTATGAAGGCGATAACTCAAACTGTACACCATCTGGCAGTATTTGCTTTTTAATTTCTTCGTTTAAAACATCGATACCACTTTTGCGCCAGCTTGTAGCTTCTTTCATTTCAGGAAAGGCGCTTCCTGCATACATCATATGAAGTGCTTCGTATAATCGATGGTTACCTACATCAGTATAATTATTCATTACATAATTAGCCTGTTCATTATAGGAATTTAAAAATTCCATCAAAAAAGCAGGTGTGAAATTGGGCGAATTAACGAACATATTAAAATAAGCCGACCAATTATTGAGTCTAAAAGAAACTACAAAGGCTTTCCAAGCAAAGTTTTTATCATCAGGATAAGCACCTTGTTTGTTTTTCTTAATCCAATCGCGTACTTCAAATACCCATTCTTTGGCATATTTTTCGTCGCCAGTGCTGAGATATACAATTCCTAAAGGTTCCCAAAATGAGGTTCTGTGTAAAAAGGTAGTCAACAGTTGATCTTGTACTGGGCGATATTGCCAGTTGATATCGGTACCATAATCGTAAGCAGGATACCCTTTGTGTGGTTTAAATTTGTGCAACAAAATATTGTTGGCTAGCTCTAGTGTATTATCGTTTACTTTTTTGCCATGAAATTTTGCTGCATCATCAATATTAAAATCCAAATGCCTAACATTGGTGCGGTTGCAATAAAATCGTAAAAGTTCAGTTGCGGCTTCATTATATTTTGCTGAAGCAACCAAGTTTTTTACTTTTTCCAAACCAATTTCATTTAAATTAATAAAGTCAAAACTTGACTGATTAATTTTAGCTTCTTGCGCAAAAATATTTTGCGCAAGAAGCAGGATAAAAATAAAACTGAATATGTTTTTAATTTTCATGGCTTATTATTGAATTATGATTTTTTTAAAGAATCAATTTTTTTGATAGAAGCATATTTTTTTAAAGCCTCCAAGTAATAATAATCAGCATAATCAAGCGGAGTGTCAATTTCTGAGTTGTATAAAAAAGCACCAACACTATGTTTTAACAGAAAATAATTGTTTTCTCCTGGTTTGGCTAAATAAGCATCAGATGATAACGATTTCAATATATCTTCGGCATAATCGGCATATTTTTTTCCGTCTTTTACTTGTGTACTCAAATCTAGTAAAGCAGATGCTATAACTGCAGCAGCCGAAGCATCTCTAGGAGCGCGTTCGTCAGTATCTAATGCATTGTGTACATCAAAATCCCAAACTGGTATTTTATCTTTAGGCATACGAGGATGATTCATGATAAAAGAAGCAATATGTTCTGCTTGTTCTAAAAACTTATGATTTTTGGTATTTGCATAACACATAGTGTAACCGTATAATCCCCATGCTTGTCCACGAGCCCAAGCTGATTCATCTGTCAGACCCTGATGAGTTGCTTTACGCAATACTTTACCCGTTTTTGGGTCATAATCTACTACGTGGTAAGAGCTGTAATCTTTTCTAAAATGATTTTTCATGGTCGTTAGCGCATGTGTACTGGCTGCATTGGTGTATTCAGGTTTGTTAAACTGAATTGCACTCCAATATAGATATTCTAAATTCATCATATTATCAATAATTACTGGATAGTGCCACCATGAAAAATCCCAAGAACGGATCGTTCCAACTGTAGGGCTAAAACGGGCATATAGGTTTGCCGCACCATCTTGTAATGCAGGAAGATAAATTTTATCACCTGTGATTCGGTATGCATTTCCATAGGAGCAGTATAGCATAAAACCAAGGTCGTGGGTGTTTTTTATGTTTCGGATAGAATCAAGAGCAAGGGTGAATTTTTTTGCTTGTTCAGCTAATGCTTTGTCACCAGTAAGCTCATATCCATACCAAAGACTTCCCGGGAAAAAACCGGTGGTCCAATCGGTTATTCCAGCTAATCGAACAGTTCCGTCAGGATTGACAGAGCGTGGATTTTTACCAGGTTTATAGGTTTTAGCCGCTTTGCTTAATTGAATATTAATTACCTCTGTTGTTTTTTTAAACCAAATTGATGATGGATCAACTGGTTTTGGTTTGGCAACACTGCTCACAGTAACGGCCAAAATAGCTGAAAATAGGAAAAAGGTTTTTTTCATAATTTAATATTTTATACTTCTATTTATATTTATCTATCGTTTCGATAAAGCGAAATTAGATATGAGTTCGAAAACTCCCTTTCAGTTTTTATTTTAAATCTTTTGAAATTGTGTAAACTTGATATTTAATGCACTATTTTTGATTGTAGTGAATTCCAAATTTTGATACTGCATTGATTTTGAATACTTTTTGGAAGTGTATTTTTTCCATATCCAAAAAATAGATTTGCTTTAGAATTTCAAAAAACTTTTTTGATGAATGAGAAAGTATTTTGTAAAAAATAACCTGAAATTAATCAGGCTATTTTTTAATCAATTATAGTCTTGGTTTTTTATTCCAACAGTATTTTGACTGCTTTTTCGCCTTCTGAGGATTTTACTTTTGCAATATAAACACCTGAATTTAAGTTAAAGGAAGTGTCTGATTCTGTTTGCAATGATTTAACTAACGCTCCCGAAATACTATATACATCAACCTTTGTCGTTGATTTGATATTTGAGATAAAAACTTGCTTTCCTTTAGAGTAAACGTTTGTTGCGTTGTCTGTTTTAAAATCATCAGTACCTAATGTTTGTGTCGTTACTTCTATTTTGAATATATCTAAACCAGCGCTTGAAGCAATTGGATTAGGGCAAGAAATATAAACTTTTCCGTTATAATTTCCATTAGCTGTAAATATTTTGGAATCGGTTGAATTAGCAGTAGACATGTCAGGAGCTAACGCTGTTGTTCCGTCACTAACTCTAATGATACGCCCACTTCCAGCGCCAGATGTAAACCATATTTTTATTGTAAATGGCCCGCTAACGGTAAAAGATAAATAACGAAATGTAGGCAAAAAATCTGTAGCTGACATAGCAGTTTGATCTGCTTTTTGAGAAGAACCATTGAGTCTATATGCTCTGGTTCCTGTAAATGAATCAGAAAAAGATACAGATCTGGTTATCATTATAGGGTTTGTAGGAGTAGTGACAGTTTGGTCTGTAGCAACTAAATTAAGCTCTTGTATAGTTCGGTCAATAGCATAATAAGTACTGCTAGTAGGCCAATCTGTAGTGTTAGCAAATACCCAAGTTTTAGGTAATGTAATTTGGGCATTAACATAAGTCGCTGATGATAATACAGCAACGATCAAAAGGAGTAATCTTTTTTTCATAATAAAAATTTAAAGGTTATAAATAGTGTAACTCATTGTTTTTTAGATACAATATGTTACAGCAAACTTATATTTTTATTATATTTAAGACTTTCAGTTTTGTCTTTTTTACTTTTGGATTTGTCTATTTTTATTATTTAATGGGAGATTATGTATTTAATCTTGACGATTATGAGTATTTCAAATTCCAATTTGCTCTACAGTATAATATGTAATATCGATTTCTGAATGAGTTCAGTATTAATCCCGTCAATTTGGTTTTCGCTTTCTAAAAAAGTTTTTGCAATTGTATTTCTGTTTTTCTAATGTGAAGGAATGGAATCCAATTTGCATTTTGTAATACCGTCAAATGCGATGTTTGGCGGAACAGTCACATGCTCATAATCCATTTAGGATTTGGTTAACACTTCATAAAAGAAGTACAATCTGTGAGACGTTAAATGACGAAATGATGTTGCTTTATGAAGCAGTAAAGTTACCGTGAAACGACCTTCCGTTTTGGTCTTTAAGATATAATTAAGGTCAGCTGCTGCATTAATTTTGTTTTCGTTGGTAAAACCAACAGATAAAAATGGGTATGTTCCACTTGTTTGGGAGCCGATTCCCAAAATGGGTTTTGGACGGCCTGAATCTGCTTTTTTTCTCCAAAACAATAAATTCCGCTAGTGCTGATACTTTCAACAATAATGGCGCTGATTGTCTGTGATCCTGAGTAGCCAATTGCTTTCATATTTTTGTTTTTTTAGTTAGTATTTATCTGAAAAATTGTATTTTTGCTTTATACACAGCAAGTAAGCAATTGATTGTGCGGTATCGAACTATTTGAAATTATATCTCACTAAAGCAAGCTTGTTTTTTACCAAAACTATTTTTAGAAAATAATTTTAAATATCTTTGAACTATGAACACAGCAACAAAATCAAAACACATAGGTAGAAATATCAGTCGTATCAGGGAACTGAGAGGTATGAAACAAGAAGCATTGGCTAACGCAATAGGAGTGAGCCAGCAATCTGTTTCTAATATTGAAGGAAGCGAAACAGTTGAGGAAGAAAAATTGCAGGCAATTGCTGAAGTATTAGGTGTTTCTGCCGAAGCAATTAAAAGTTATAGTGATGAAGGTGTAATTAATTATTTCAATAGCTTTCATGACAACGTTGTGACAACAGGAAGTATTTTTGCAACTAATTGTACATTCAATCCTATAGATAAATTAGTCGAATCGTACGATGAAAATAAAAAACTTTACGAGCGTTTGATTCTGGCTGAAAAAGATAAAGTAGAATATTTAGAGAAACTATTAAAAAAATAGCATTGCTAAATTTTATTATAAAAGCAAAAGAGACTAAATAAGGTCTTTTTTTTCAGTATAGATAAAGCATATCAAAGGCATGGATAGTGTATGGGTAGTGTATGAAAAGCCTAACTGTATTTTTAATTAAATGGGAGCTCAAATTTAGCACAATCGTTTATCGCTTATAGAGCCTATATAATAAAATGGAAAAGCTTAAACGAACTATTTAGCCAAGGTGGTAAACATAACTAAAATTGAAAATAGGGAGGAAGTAGCTAACGAAGCGAAGTCTTTTTTAAATTATCAAATACTACTATTGAGTTGAAGGTATTAGCTTTAGGCCTAAGCGCTTATTTTGAAAAATAAAAATGCAACAACGACCATTTGCTACGGCTTTTATTCTGCGAAATAAAATGTCGAAAAAAACAAAAAAGTCCGTAAAGCCTTAAATTTACAGGCTTTTTATTTTGTTTTAATGAATTTGTGGAATCGCTGGAAATCGAACCCGGTTCCAAACAAGCAATTAAAGGGCTTTCTACACGTTTATTTACTGAATAGATTTTCGATTAGGAGATACCGAACTTAAAGAATGGAATTGAATATCAGAAGATCAGGAAAATATTTCATAAGTTCAGCTTCACTTTCTTTTACAGATATACTTTTCTGAATTTATAATATGTAAAAAAGCAAAATTAGATTTATAAATTAGTCTAATTGTTATGAAAATAATTCGAAATAAATCAGACTATTGTTTAATCTAAATGGCATAAGTTCATGGTTTTGTAATATTCGCTTAACTTTAAAGGGCCTAAATTTGAGTTCTAAAATCTCAATTCTTAAATCCTATGAAAAACATTTACTCCCTGCACCATTTCATCGCTTTTTTAAGTTTTTTTTATTGTTGCTCAAATCTTTTTGCGCAAACATCTCCAACCCCCCAGTTGTTACCTTACACACAGGATTTTTCTACATTAATTCCAGCGATAACGACTTATCCCGATGGACTTGTGGGTTGGAATGCAAGCACAACACCTGGATCAGCTTTTAATACAAGCGGAACTGGAGCTACAGACAAACCAATTGTGGCAAATGGTAAAGCAAATATCACTACAGGGGGTATTTATAACTATGATCAAAAAATAGGGTTTTTAAATACAGGATCCCTTGATCAAACGTTAGTATTGGCTTTTAATAGTGTTGGCAAAACAGCTATACAAGTTCAGTACGATGCAATGACTATTCGTAACCCTTATGATGTACCGCCAACTACCACTAATACGCGTATTAATGAAATGGTTTTGCAATATAGAGTTGGTACTACTGCTTCTTTTACTTCCATATTATCTACTGCTTATTCTAATAATAATGTAAAACAAATCACTGCCGTTACGGATCCTCAAAATCTACAAACAATAAAAATTACTTTGCCGACAGAATGTGAGAACCAACCTATTGTTCAAATTAGATGGATTTCAAGATTAGCTTCTGGAGCAGGTTCTCGTCCTTCTTTTGCAATCGATAATATTGATGTTCGAAGTGATGTTGTGGCTCCGGTAAGTGCTGTAGGTTATCCAAAAGTAGATAATGTACTTTCAGGAAGCTTTGATTTTTCTAACAAATTAGATGAAACAGCAAAGACTTATTATGTGTTATTGGCTTCTGGAAGTGCAACTCCAAGCGCTGCTCAGATAAAAGCGGGTCTTGATGCAAATGGCGCTGCTGCTTTACAATCTGGTTTTTTGGATATTATCGATAAGTCTCAGGTTTATGTAAAAACCTTTAGTGGTTTAGCACTTAATACTGCATATTCAGTTTTTTCTATTTCAGAAGATCCTTATAGTAATATACAATCCATAGTTAATAAAATAGATGTTACGACATCCAATGTCGCAATTCCTTCTTTAACGACAACACTTGCTTCCCTTGATTTGGGATTTTCAGAAGCAAATTATAGTTCAGAAAATTTAAGTTACCAAATTCAGGCTTCTAATCTTACGAATGATGTGGTAGTAACTGCACCTGCAAATTTTACAATTTCTAAAGATAATAGTAATTTTATTTCTACACTTACATATACTGTGGCTGATTTTGCTTCTAATGCAACTCCAACAGTTTATGTGCGATTCACTCCAACTGCAATTGGTAGTTTTTCGGGACAAATTACAAATGAATCTACAGGAGCGGTAACAAAAAATATCGCTTTATCCGGAATCGGAATTAACCCGTATGTGCAAGGTTTCAACGATGTAAATGTTTTAACGAATAGTGGATGGACACAATATAATATTGCTGGTACTGTAAATTATTGGGCAAATACAACAGTTGCCAGAAACGTAAATTCAGGAACTGGAGCAGTACTAATGAATGGTTATTCAGATACTGGAGCTAGTAAAGACTGGTTGATTTCGCCTAAATTACGTTTGGATAATTTTGGACAATTTCCGTTGTTATCTTTTTATTCTCGTAAATTCTATGCGGGAACAGATTTAAAATTAATGGTTTCTACCGATTACGACGGAAAAAGTAATCCAACTACTGCTACATGGACAGAAATTCAAGGTGATTTCCCGACTACAACTGGTACATATGTACGATCGCAATACATAAACTTAGGAGCTTACAAAACAAGTCATACGTATTTGGCATGGGTTTATGAAACAACGGCTGGAGGAACAAATTTTGCTGCAGAATGGTCTTTGGATGACGTTGAAATTACAAATGAGTCTGGTTATGTAGCTGCAAATCCTAATTTAGATTTTGGTGATGTGAATGCAAATACGATTTCTACTAGTCAGTCTTTCGTTTTAAAGGCTGATGGTTATAATGATATCACTATTAAAGCTCCCACAGATTATCAGGTGTCTTTAGATAATATTACCTTTTTATCGACTGTTGTAGTTGCTGCAACCGACGCAGCAGCTGGAAAAACAATTTATGTACGATTCACTCCTTCTGTAAAAGTATTAAGTATTTCAGGTGTATTAACAGTGACAGGAACTGGTTTAAATAAATCAATCGGTTCTTTAACGGGATCTTCATTACCAAAAGCAGATACTTTTGATATTGTAACGTACAATTTAGAGTTTTTTGGTAGCGATGTAAAAGGTACGGACGGAGTAGAATTTGGTCCTACCGATGATGCTCTTCAAATTGACAATGTAGCGAAAGTAATGAACAAATTAAATGCCGATGTGTATGTAGTTCAGGAAGTTTCGGATGAACCGGCAATAGATCAATTAATACAAAAGATTAGCATCAACGGAAAAACTTTCGATAAAACAGTTTCGACTTCCTGGTCTTATTCTTTTGAACCACTAGATCCAAATTTTCCTCCGCAAAAATTAGTGGTACTTTACAATACACAAACTGCAACAGTAAAAAACACTCGCGTACTATTTAAGGATTTATATGATGGAGTTCGCGCTGGAACTAAAACATTACCTAATTATCCTGGAGGTAATGGAGCAAGCTTTTTTGCATCAGGGCGTTTACCATACATGGTACAAATAGAGACAAATCTTGGGGGAGTTAAAAAGCTGGTTAATTTAGTAGATCTTCATGCACGCGCTAATAGCGGAACAGATATATCCAAATATAATATGCGTAAATATGATGCACAATTATTAAAAGACAGTTTAGATGTTTATTATCCAAATTCGAATTTGGTAATTTTAGGAGATTATAATGATGATGTAAAAACATCTGTTATTGCAGGAAATTCTTCCTCTTATGAATCTTTTGTTACGGATACCAGTAAATACAATGCACTTACATTAGGTATTAGTAATGCCGGAGCCTATAGTTTTTTAAGTTCTGGTGGATTTTTAGACCATATTATTATTTCAAATGAATTATCAGATCAATATATAGCTAATTCTATTGCAGTTTATGATCCTCGTACTGACATTACCAATTATACTACTACAACTTCTGATCACGGACCTGTAATTGCGCGTTTTGAATTAAAAGCGGGTACTTTGTCAACAATTGATTTTGAAGTAAAAAACGGATTTTTTGTAAAAGCATATCCTAATCCTGCAACCGATATTGTAAATGTCGCAGTAAAAAGTAAAACAGATAAAAATCTGAAATTAAAATTTTATGATTTAAGCGGTCATTTAATAGGGAATTCTAGAGATATTACTAGTTCTCAAGATATAAGTACAACAGTAATTCCGGTAACACATTTACAATCGGGAATTTATTTTTATACTTTAACAGAAAACAATAAGGTTGTTTTTAGTGGTAAGATTCTAAAAAAGTAAGCATAAATATATTTTTATAAAGCAGGCAGCTCCATATTAGAGCTGCCTGTTTTTTTATTTTATAAAATGAAAACCCCGACTATATAATGCAATCGAGAAATTCATAGTAATAGGTCAACTTGTTTTAGGACGAGACAAATCTATAAAAAAAACTCCGAGTCGGGAGACTATGGAGAGAGGTTACAATTTCATTTCTAATAATGCTACTTTTAGGTTTCGATGTTGAACAGGTAACTCTGGGGTATTTAGAGTTGTATAATTTTCTATAAATTGAAATCCATAGCTTTTATAATATTCAATGATATTTGAATTGTCAGCCCAAGTGTCCATTCGGACATATTTCAATTCTTTTTTGTTAGCCAATTCGATAACCCATTTCAGTATTTTTTCAAATTGTTTTTGACCTTTTAATTTTGGATTAACAACAATTCGATGTAAATAAATGGCATCGCCTTTTTCCATTTTTCTCCAAATTAGTGCATCACTAAAGCAGATACTAAAAATGCAAAGAATATCATTTTCTATTTTAATTTTAAATTGCAGTTTCTTGCTAATGTCCTGTTTGATACAATTTTTATCATAAGTAGTCCAACCAACATAATTATTCTTTTTTATATAAGTAATTGCTTCTTCAAAAAAGGAATAGATTAAATCTAAATCGGTTGTTGAAGTGTTTTCTATTAGGTAAGCTTCTGTTTTTTTAAGTTCATTTTGCATAATTTTTTATAATTATTTCATTGTGATGCTGTACGTGATAAATAGTAAAATAAAGTATTTCTCTGGCTGTTATTTTTCCTAAAACAGGATGTGGACAATTGTATTTTTCTAATTCGTCTTCTGACCAATTTTGTAAACTTGAAATAAAAGCTTCCAGTATTTTTTTGCCTTGATTTACTGATTCCTTACTATCAGTCTCCAGGTTTGATTCAGGAATAAATGGTGTCGTTGTTGTTATACCATTTGCTATAACATTCTGAAAGTTTTTTATAAATTCTTCGTAGGTATTAGATTCTCTTTTTGACAAACCAAAATTAGATTCAATATTTGATTTTGGAAGTGATAGATAATTAGTGACTCTTGATAAAGTTAAGGTAATGTGTTCTACATTTTGAGTCACCGACCATTTATCATTTTTAGAAATATTCGCATTTGGCAAATGAATTGCCGTCTCCCAAAAGGTTAAATGTGCCGTATTAAGATTGATTATTATTTCGTTCTTATTCATCTTTATTTAGTTTTTTTAAATACTCTTCGGTAAAGTGTTCGTTGTGTTTTTCTTTAGAAAATTTTTCAGCATTATAACTGTTTGAATTCCCTTTTGGAATAGAAAGTGAAATCCATTTTTCGTTGCAAATCATTTTACCAATAAATACCATTTGTCCCACATGATAGGGGTAATGTGCCAATTGTCTATTGATAGCTTCCGTGACAGAATGACCTTGATTTCGGATATAGATTGTTCTTGAAAAATCATTTTCTTGCAAGGAATTTAATGCGTCAAAGAGGCAATTCCAACCGTCATTCCATTTTTGAATGAGTTCGGTTTTGGTTTTAATGTCATTCTCAAATTCTTCATCTCGGTGCCTCCATTCTTTTTCTCCGTCTGAACTCAAAAATTGGGTCCAACGAGATAACATATTTCCACTTAAATGTTTTACGATAATAGCTATACTATTGCTTTCATCATTGTATTGCCAAAATAGTTTATCATCTGGTATTTGATCAATAGTTTTGTCGCCTAGCATTTTGTAATACTCAAATTGCTTTTTTACACTTTCTAAATAAGGGATGTCCATAGTATATAAAATTTAGATTATAATATTCCAGTTTCGAGTTGTTCCAAATAAATAAAGTCAGGTGATTTTACTCCAGCGTCAGCTCTGATTTTAATAAGCTTTGGAGATTGAAAAAAATCTTTTGCTTGTTCAAGTGAAGACCAAACAGAAAAATGAACAATCTTATTGGGGTCTTTCTCGTATTTAAGCACTTGATAGGATATTTCACCCGCTTCTTTTCTAATTTGAGAAGCACTGTCAAATATTTTTTTCCAAGCGGTGTAATCTTCCACTTCGTGAATTATTAAAACGTATTTCATATTTTGTTGATTTATTACTTATAAAATATACCGATTGGTATATTGTTGTTCAAATTTTTTTAGGCTCTTAAATCATTTATCATTTTTTCTAAAAAATCCATTGTAATTTTTAGAACTTCTGGACTACCTGTAACTTTAGCTTGCATTACGGCACCTTCTATGAGAGACATTAAAATAAATGAAAATTCATTTGCATTTGTAGAAGCCTTAATCTCATTTCTTTCAATACCAGTTTGTATTGATTTTTCAATTGCTTTTTTCCAGAATTTAAGCGCTGTAATAGCTTTATTTCTTAATAATGGATGTGTATCATCTGCTTCAGTAGAAGTATTTAATATAGGACATCCCGCTTTTAATATCGGAAGTTCTAAAAAGATTCTATAGGTTTCAGGATACACAAGTAATCGATCAATCATATTCGAGCGGACTTCAATTTGTTTCCTTAAATGAGTAACTATTTGATTGTAGTTATAATCAAATACTTCTAAAGCTACTTCATCTTTATTTTTAAAATTCCCATAAATGCTGCCTTTAGTCAGACCAGTGGCTTCCGTTATGTCGTTCATTGAAGTACCTGTATATCCTTTAGCATTGAATATAGGAGCTGTTTTTTCAATTATGAATTGTTTGGTATGTTCTGCTTTTGACATCATCAAATAGTGTTATTTTAATACAAATATAATTAAAATATACCATTCGGTATATTTGTTTGTATGATTTTGTTTTTAATTACTATAGCTTAATAATCTTTTGTAAGTTGTTTTTATAAACTATCTATATCTATAGCTTTATGAAAAAAGGCAATATCTTATTTTTCGAAAACAAGATATTATTCTTAGTTAGCTTTCTGCTAAAATGATTTCTCCCTGGTTTATCTCTTTTATTTTGAAATATTACTATTTGTAAACTTTTACAAGTGGTGTTTTTTTGTATTTAATAAAAACTTCCTTTCAAAACATCTATAAATAGGTTCTGTACATCGTCTCTTAATGATTTAATTACCTAAGATTAATATCATGTTAAGGATTTCTTAAAACTAAAAAGTTTACTAATAATAAAAATTTAATCATTTTTGCATCAAATAATTTACTAATACTAATAATTTGAATTAAGATTAGAAAATTGATAATTATAGAGCAGTAAGATTAGATTCGGTAATCTGTTTGATAAAATTGCTTCCTTTTTAATTATCTAAAATTTTAACCTTGTTTCACTTTTTTTACAATAAAAGAAATGAATGCTGCTACATCACTTTAAAAAAAAAAGAAAATGAATTTAAAAAGGAATAAAAATGAACTTAAAAAAGAAAAGAAAATGAACTTAAAAAAATTAGGAAAAGGGCTATTGTTTTTTTTCGTACTTGGATGCAACACTGTCTTTGCTCAAACTTTATTTAAGGGGCGCGTAACAGATGAAATTAAACAGCCAATGCTACAAGTAAGTGTTGAAGTTGTTGGTTCTAATAATAGTGTTGTTACTGATTTAGATGGGAAATTTTCGATAAATGCGAAAAGCGGTCAATCACTTTTATTTAAATTTTTGGGATATAAATCTCAAAAAGTAGTATTGATTGATCAGGTTGAATTAGATATTAACATGATTCCTGAACAGGAAATATTAACAGAAGTAGTGGTAACTGCTCTAGGAGTTAAAAAAGAAGTGAAAAAACTGGGTTATTCTCAATCACAGATTAAAGGAGATGATCTTACTCTAGGACGTGATGCGAACCCAATAAATTCGCTGGCTGGAAAGGTTGCTGGTCTGCAAATTGGTGCTAGTTCTGAGTTTTTTGGTGCACCAACAGTGGTGTTGCGCGGTAGTAAAGATGTTCTGTATGTTGTAGACGGACAACCGGTAAACTCGGATTCGTATAATTTTAATGCAGACGATGTTGAAACCTATACTGTACTTAAAGGACCAAATGCAGCTGCATTATATGGTTCTAGAGGAATTAACGGTGCAATTATAATTACCACAAAAAAAGGAACAAAGGCAAGTAAGGGCTGGCAGGTAGATTATAACAGTACAACCGAATTGGACAAAGGATTTATTGTATTGCCGGAAAGTCAAACCGAATATGGTCGAGGTAGTAATTACCAATACAGTTATGGGAATGTGTTATACGACAATAAGCAGCGTTTACCAGAATGGGGACCTCGTTTTAATAGTGGCTTCGAAACACAACAATATGATAGTCCTTATGACGCAACAACAGGTATTAGACAAAAAACGCCTTGGTTAAATCGTGGGGCTGATAACTTTGATAAGTTTGTACAAAACGGTGTTGTGAGCACGAATAGTCTTGCTCTTTCTGCAAGCGGCGACAAATACAATATTCGAGCTTCATACGGGCACACGTACCAAAAAGGAATTTTCCCTAATACAAAGTTAAACTTAGATAATTTTAAAATTAATTTCGGATACGATATTAGTCCAAAATTAAGAGTGGAAGCAGATATGAATTTAAGTTTGCAGTATTCACCAAACGTGCCAGACGTACAATATAGTCCTAACAGTTATATATATATGTTTAAGGTTTATGGTTCTGCCGATTATGATATCAATGATTTAAAAGATTATTATAAAGGACCACAAGGTGTACCAGGTTTAACTCAATACGCACCAGAATACGGAAGGTTGAACAACGCCTATTTTATGGCTAACGAATGGTTAAAAGGAAGACATAAAACCGATGCTTACGGGTCTTTAAAAGCTATTTATGATTTTAATGATGATTTAAATCTATCATTGACACAATCTATAAATACTTACAATCAACTTAATACAGAAGATGTTCCAGCTTCGGCTAACTTAAATTTGTATTTACCTTGGTATAGCTTTGGCTGGTATGGAGATTATAGACGTGATGAAAGAACATTGATGGAGAATAACACCGATTTAATCTTAAACTACAAACACAAATTCAGCAATTGGGACATAAGTGCATTAGTAGGAGGAAACCAACGCTCTTTTTCTTATGATTCTTCTTGGGCAACAACTCAAGGGTTATCTCTTCCAGGAGTTTATAATATGAACAATTCAGCGGCTAAACCGTATAGCTACGATTTTGCTTCTAAAATGCAGGTGTATAGTGGTTTTTACTCATTCGATATTGGATATAAAAAATATTTCAATTTTAATACCACTAACCGTGTAGATAATCTGTCGACTTTACCAAAGGGGAACAATACGTATTTCTATCCTTCGTTTGCATTAAGTTCTGCCATTTCAGATTTTGTAAAATTACCTGAGTTTGTTTCATTCTTGAAAGTACGTGCTTCTTATGCGGACGTAAAAGGAGGGTTGACAGCTACAACAATTGGTACTTCTTATAATGCATTAAATTCTACAGCATTAGGTACGGGTTGGAATAGCAAACCAGTATTTGGGTTATTGGGTTATGGAACAGAAAATTATTCACCGTACAACGGACCAACTTATGTAAACGAATCACCAGTGGCTTCTGGTACTTTTTATAACGGAACGCCTTCAATTACTTTATCCAATACGATTGCTAATGATAACATAAAACCTTTTAACGTAGAATCGATTGAGACAGGATTCGATGTGAAATTTTTCTCTAATAGATTAGGTTTAAATGCTACATTTTTCATGACAACTAATGGTCCTAATATTTTTCAATTGCCAGTTTCAAATGCAACAGGATCAAACAATCAGTTGATTAATGGAGTAACTACATTTAAACAAGGTGTAGAACTTGAATTGATGGGATCAGTGTTAAAAAGCAGAGATGGTTTAAATTGGGATGTTAATCTAAATTATTCAACTTATAAAGAAACACTTAAGGAAATCTATGGCGATCAGCAGTACTTACAGCAAAACGGACATAATTTTGTAGTTGGAGATAGACTTGATGCTATTTATGGAACCAAATTTGTTAGAGATGGCAGTGGGAATATCGTAAACGGAAGTGGAGGATTGCCTTTACAGTCACCAGGAGGTATTGCAAATAACGGCTTTTTGGGACATGCTAATCCAGATTTCTCTTTTGGTATAACTAATA
This sequence comes from Flavobacterium sp. WC2509, assembly GCF_052683105.1. Classification (NCBI taxonomy): domain Bacteria; kingdom Pseudomonadati; phylum Bacteroidota; class Flavobacteriia; order Flavobacteriales; family Flavobacteriaceae; genus Flavobacterium; species Flavobacterium sp. WC2509. The sequence continues at coordinate 3,980,340 of NZ_JBQZFG010000001.1, forward strand.
CTTTTAAATATAAAGATTTCAGTTTAAGTCTTCAGTTTGATGGTCGTATAGGTGGAAAAATGTATGACTTCGTTTATTATCATGCTATGAATGGAGGTACAGACCTAGAAACTGCTACAGGCGATTTCGGTGCAGCACGTTTAGCTGAATGGAATAGTACTGCTAATGGTACTAAAGCTGCAACACCATCTTATGTTGGTCCTGGAGTTAAAATTACATCGGGTACACCTCATTTTACCGATGGACAAATTGACAATTTAAATGATTTAACTTTTGCTCAAAATGATTTACCAGTATCTGTACAAAGCTACATTTCTAGTGGTATAGGTGCTAATGCGGATGAATATTATATGATTGACCGCTCTTATGCAAAACTTCGTGAACTTTCGTTTGGATACAGTCTTCCTTCAAGATTGTTAGCCAATTCATTCATCAAAAAAGCAACTTTCTCTTTGGTGGGCAGAAACTTATTGTATTTCGCAGCGCGTAAAGATATCGATTTGGATCAATATGCGTCGGGTTACAATGCTTCTGACAGAGCTTTGGTTGGTGGTAGCGCAGGCAGTGACCTTTCTAGTCCGACTGTTCGCCGTTATGGTTTCAATATTAATTTAACTTTTTAATCTTTCTATTTCCATGAAATTAAGAAACATAGTTTATAGTTTAGTAGGCATCAGTTGTTTAGGTTTGTTTTCTTGCCAAGAAGGCGATTTAATTGATAACCCAAACGTTGCAAATGAAGATGCAATTATTCCTAGAACATTACTGTTAAATCATTTAACAGCAACAATGATCCGAACTGATGAGCAACCTTGGGCTTTATCTGCTGGTGGTGTACAGTACAATATATCTAATTACCAATATTATAGATTTAATAATAATTACAATTATGGTAATACCAGTGATAGTTATGATATTTTAAAATACGCATTAAGCTTGGAGAAACAAGCTGTTAAACAATCTGGTAATAATACCAATGTTTACTTTGCATTATCACAATTTTATAAAGCGTATTCTGGTATTTGGCTATCGCAAAGAGTGGGGGATATTCCGTTTTCGAAAGCTGGAGATTCAAATAACTTGACACCAGTTTATGACAGCCAGCATGATGTTTATAAAAATGCATTAGTGATGCTTGATAATGCTAATGGCTTGATGAAAAACTTAATTGCAACGACACCAAGCTTGGCTTCAACAAAAGTAGATACTGGTGGTGATGTTTTTAACTTTACTTATCTACAATGGCAAAAATTGATTAATACGTATACTTTGCGTGTTTTAGTTAGCTTAAGCAAAAGGGCGCAGGATAATCCCGATTTACAGATAGTTCAAAAGTTTGCCAACATAATTAACAACCCATCGCAATACCCAATAATGGAAGGGAATAGTGATAATATGGTGTATGTTTATAATGCCGTAAACAGGTATCCTATTTATTCCTTGCAATTAAATGCTTATAATAATTTTTCAAATCCGGGTGGTACCTATTTAACCATTGGATCACAAAACAAAGATCCTAGAATTTTTGTTACTTCTACTCCGGCACCTGCCGAAATAACTGCGGGAAAACCAGTAAGTGATTTTTCTGCTTACAAAGGTTCTAATCCTAATTTGTCACAGGCAGTTTTGCTGACCAATTCTGATAATGGTTTGTATTCTTTTGCAAATTACAACCGTTATTATGTTTCTCAAACGGGTGCAAATGCAGAGCCTTTTATATTTATTGGTTATTCGGAAATGTGTTTTAATATTGCTGAAGCTATCAACAGAGGATGGGTAACTGGTCAAAATGCCAGCAGTTGGTATTTGAAAGGAATTAATGCATCGCTAGCTACTTATGGATTGAGCGAGGGGCAAACGGTTACTATCAATTTCCCAATCAGCTCTACTAATATTAAAATTAATCCTAAAAGTCTTAAGCAAGGTGATACATGGGGAACTGCTACAGTTAATATTGCTCAGTTCTTAACGAATGTGGCTTATGCAGGAGATAATGCAACAGGATTGAATCAAATCTTAACGCAAAAATACATGGCTATGTTTAACAATTCCGGATGGGAAGCTTTTTATAACTATCGTCGTACAGGAGTACCGGCATTGTTGAGCGGAGGAGCTGGAATTGGTACAGCAAATGGTGTTTTGCCACGCAGATGGATGTATATGGCAACGGAGTCTGCCTACAATACATTAAACTATCAGCAAGCTGTACAAAATCAATTTGGAGGCGTAGATGATCCTTTAAAAGATGCTTGGTTGACCAAATAATTGATAAAGAAAGAGAAGAGCATTGTTCTTCTCTTTTTTTTATAAATGAATTAGAGGTTTAATCTGGATTTGAAATCAGTAAAAATAAATTCCGAATCTCTTACGATTATTGATATATAAAAAAGCCAGAATCTAAATAAGATTCTGGCTTTTTTATTAGCTTTTAAAAATTTGGAGTTTATTGTTTAATCCCTACGCGATAATGTTTTCCTGATTTAGCTATTTCAAAAGCTTCGGTTAGATCTTCCAAAGGAAATTCTTCTCCAACAAGTTCCTCAAAAGGATATTTAGAATGATTTTTGCTTACAAAATCAACAGCATAACCCAGATCGTTTGGAGTATAATTATGAAGCCCTTTTATCGTTAAAAGATTTCGGATTATCATTTCAGCATTCACCTGAGTGGCTGGCTGGCTAAAAACAGCTCCTATCCAAACGGCAGTACCGCCAATAGTTAGGATTTCAAGCCCAGTTTCCATTACAGATGGAATTCCAGTAGTGTCTATTATTACATCAATTTCATTTTTTGAAAGAAGCGATTTTATCTCACTAGTTGATAATTTAGCGTCAATGAATTTATTTGCTCCAAATTTTTTGGCATATGCCAGACGTTCAGGATTAATATCTAGAGCAAATACATTCTTGGCACCACTTTCCTTAGCCATCGCACAAGCAGAAAGACCTAACATTCCGGTTCCGGTAATCATGACATTCTTATTTTCTAGATAACCGGCTATACGTATGGCTCCTGCCATGGTAGCATGCGTACAATTAATTGGTGCAGATTGTTTATGGCTTAAAAAATCGGGAAGCTTAAAAATTGCAGTTCCTTTTTTTAGCACGCAATGTGTGGCAAATCCTCCATTTAAACCGTCCTCAGGAATAAATTTATGATGACCGTATTTATATAGGTCTTCCGATTTTTGGGGTATTCCTTTTTTTGCCATTTTTCCATTAGCATCAAATGCATATACACACCAGGTAACTAAATCTCCTATCTTTAGCAGGTGACCATTATAATCTTTATTTATATTTTGACCTTTGCTAATAATTTCTCCAATAATCTCATGTCCTAAAACGCAAGGACAAGGTGTGGATCGTCTTCCTGTAAAGGTATGAAGGTCACTGGTGCATATCGTTGTATAGACTATGCGAACGATAACTTCATTGGAGTTTATGTCGTTTAAAATTACTTCTTGTTTTTCAAATGGTTTGCCTTCTGAGGTAAAAATCATTGCTGTTGCTTTACTTGTCATTGTTTTTTAATTTGTTTACTATTTGTAATTATTTATTTCGAAATGTTTTTTCTGTCGAAGATCAATTCTTGTAGATCTATTTATTTACTTTAAAATTAATTTTAGTTTGTATTTGACTTAGGTTTAAAGGTTTTTAAAGTGCTGTTTTTATTGTTATTACTGGCTTTGTTCAAAATTACTTTGTTTTTTATTAATATGAAAAAATATTTACTATTTGTAAACTTTATTAACCATTATTTTACATTTACGTAATATTTATGTTTGACTAGTGCTTTATTTTTGCTTAAAATTAATATCACAGGTATGTCTAAAGAAAATAAAAAATTTACAAATAGTAAAAAAATATCCACCTTTGCAATTCTGATTTCAGTTTTTGTATGTTATACTGGAATGTATGCGGTGCGCAAATCATTTTTGGCAGGACAGTACCTTTCGCTCTCTTTTGGTTATGGGTTAGATGCCAAAACTGTATTTGTAATAAGTCAGGTTTTTGGATATATGATATCAAAATTTGTAGGTATCAAGGTTATTTCTGAAATGCCAAAATCTAAAAGGGCAAAATGGCTTATCGGTTCTATTTCTTTTGGTTTACTTATGCTTGCCTTATTTGCAGTTGTTCCAGGGAAATGGAAAATAGTAGCACTGTTTTTAAATGGCTTGCCTTTAGGGATGGTTTTTGGAATTATCTTTTCTTATATCGAAGGGAGAAAAAATACAGAAATGTTAGCAGCAGCCTTGAGTGCCACATTTATTTTCTCAACGGGACTAGTAAAAACAGCGGGATTGGTATTAATGAAAAATTTTAATGCAGACGAATACAATATGCCATTTTATACAGGATTATTGTTTTTTCCATTGTTCCTTTTATCCGTATGGGTTCTTAGTAAAAACAAAGAGCCAGATGAAAGTGATCTAAAAGCAAGGTCTGAGAGAGTGCCAATGTATCATAAAGAGCGCAAAGATTTTATAAAAGATAATGGAGTAGGGTATTTTGCTTTGGTGGGTATCTATGTTATTCTGACTGTGGTTAGGGATTTTAGGGACAATTTTATGGTTGAATTTTGGACTGAGAAAGGATATTCTGGTTCTCCGCAAATAGTGACTCTTACAGAAATTCCGGTTGCTATAACTGTACTTGGGATTGCGGCGGCAGGTATAATGATACGAAACAACAAAAAAGCATTTAGTGCAGGTATGTGGCTTACTTCGGGTGGAGCAATAGTAATAATTGTTTTTACATTATTATTTAATGCCGGACTCGTATCGCCTGTAATGTGGATGATTACCACTGGAATAGGGGTTTATTTACCTTACATACTTTTTCATTGTCTTGTGTTTGAAAGATTAGTGGCAATTATGAAGTTCAAAGGCAATGTAGGTTTCTTGTTTTATATCGCTGATGCTCTTGGATATTTGGGTAGCGTTATTGTGCTTTTGCTTAAGGAAGTAATAGGTTTTAAACAAACATGGAGTCATTTTTTTATATGGCTAAATCTACAATCGGCGGCATTATTATTACTGCTTGCTATGCTTTCGATGTGGTATTTCAATAAGCGTGTTCACAATAAAAAAAAAGAACAAGTAATTGCCTTTCCTTAAAAAATGATAAAAATATAAATTGAATATGATGAATAAAAAATATGATTTAATCATAATTGGTTCGGGAGTACTGGGGACTTTCCATGCTTATCACGCCTTACAAAAAGGAATGTCTGTTGCCATTCTGGAAAAAAACAGCAAACCAGAAGGAGCAACTGTTAGAAATTTTGGTCAGGTTGTCCCTTCGGGAATGGACAGAAAGTGGCAAAATTTCGGAAAAGAAAGTCTAACTATATATAAAGATATTCAGTCGCAGTTTGATATTAATCTTCGTCAGAACGGGACTATTTATTTGGCTTCAAACGAAGAAGAAATGCAATTAATAGAAGAGTTGCATCAGATTAATATTTCGAATGATTATGAGTCAAATTTGCTTACGAAAGAACAATGTTTAGCAAAGTATGATGGTTTGCGTTCAGATTATTGCACAGGTGGATTGTTCTTTCCGCAAGAAGTAACTGTCGAACCAGCAACGATGATTCATAAACTGCATCAATATATGATTGCAAATTTAAGTCTTGATTTGTTTACAAATACTACAGTTGTAAATACTGAAAATAGAAATGGGGAAGTAGTAGCAACAACTTCGGCAGGACTAGAATACAAAGCTTCCAAAATCATTATTTGTAACGGAAGTGATTTCAAAATACTGTATCCAGAAATTTATAACAACAGTGATTTGATTGTTTCCAAACTTCAAATGTTACAAACCAAACCGCAAAATAATTATAAGTTGGATGGCTCAATTCTAACAGGATTAACGATTAGAAGATATGAGGCTTTTGAAGAATGTAAATCGTTTCAGGAAATTAAAGCAAAAGAGAATCCGAATAGTTTTGAGAAGAAATATGGAGTTCATATTTTATTCAAACAAGCTTTGGACGGTTCAGTAATTCTTGGAGATTCACACGAATACGCACCTGCAAAAGAAATTGATTCACTAGGATTTGACTTAAATATGGATATTGATAATTTTATGATTGAAGAAGCAAAAAAAATAATTGATTTACCAACTTACGAAATCCAGAACAGGTGGTTCGGAATGTATTCACAATGCAAAACCAAAGACATTTTTGAACATACGGTTGATGAAAATATTCATATCATAACTGGAATTGGAGGCAAAGGAATGACTGGAAGCGCAGGATTTGCCAAACATAATATCGATAAGATTTACAATATTTAAAATCAAAAAGTACTAAAACAAAAGGATTTAAATGTCCAATAAACATGCAAATTGTGTGTAAATAAAAAACTAAATACAATAGAAAATGAAAAGTAATAAAATTGAAATGGTTGTTTTTGATATGGCAGGAACAACAATAGACGAGCAAAACATAGTTTATAAATCACTGCATAAAGCCATTAATAAATTCGGAATTGATGTTTCTCTAGAAATGGTTTTGAGAATTGGAGCTGGAAAGGAAAAGTTTCAAGCCATTAATGATATTTTGAAACATTTGAATAGTACCGACAAAAATAAAGCGGAATCAATATTTGAATATTTCAAAGAAATCCTGGATGAACAATATCTATCTGCTAAAGTTTCTCCTATTGAAGGTGTAGAAGAGATTTTTCAAAAGCTTAAAAATGATGGTATAAAAGTAGTTTTAAATACAGGATATAGTAGTCAGGTTGCTAATACATTATTGGATAAATTGAAGTGGGAAAAAGACGTACACTATGACGCTTTAATTACGGCCAGTGATGTGATAATTGGTCGTCCTTCTCCAGAAATGATTGTAAAAGCAATGGAATTGTTTGGTATTACAGATGCTTCTAAAGTGTTAAAAGCGGGAGATTCTGAAATAGATATTGAAGAAGGCAAAAATGCTAAATGCGGCATTACAATTGGTGTTTTGTCAGGAGCACAAACCAGATCGCAACTTGAAGAAGCAAAACCAGATTATATATTGGATTCACTTGCGTCCTTATATAGTGTTTTGAATTAAAACTAAAGGAATTTCATTTTGTTTTTATATTTTTTGAATAAGGTTATCTCTGTTTTTGAGGTAACCTTTTTTAGCTATTGCTTTCAGAATAGAAGTAAAGCACCAGCATCACACAATTTTCTTTAGTTCTGTTTTCGGGAACGTGGGAAAGCCTTCCGTTAAAACATAAAGAATCGCCTTCGTTTACAATTACTTCTACATCATCAATAATATAAGTGATGCTTCCTTTGATGACATATTTGAATTCCCATGCGTCTGTAATAACTTTATCACGTTTGCTGTCAGGTTCAACTTCCAGTATAACGGCTTCAAAACCAATAGAATTTATGCTTTTGCTAAAAATATGAAAGTAGTTAAAACCTTTTGTTTCCGTTCGGTCTTCTTTTTCTATTTTTTGATAGTCTTCTTTTTTAATATGAATGTATTTGGCATTCTTAGTGTTCTCAACGCCCTCAAAAAAATAACTTATATCAGTGTTTAAAGATTGTATTAATTCAATCAAGACTGGTAAAGATGGAATTGTTCTGCCATTTTCAATTCTAGAAATTAATCCATTACTGACACCAGCTCTGTTTGCAACCTCGTTTATTGTTAAGGCGTTTTTCTTTCTAATTTCTTTTAGTCTTTTTCCAATACCAATTAAAAAATCTTCCATAATAAAATCTTCCGTTTAAATGGTAAATATAGTATAATTAGCTCCAAAGGGAGGGTTGTCGTATCTAAAAAATAGCAATTACTTTAAATTCTTCTGTCTGATATACAACTACAATATACTAGTTTAATCTTTTGGTAACTTTATGATAATCGCCGCGCTTTAATTTTACCGTCAAATAAAATTTGCCATGATATTCTTTTGCAAACGGTCAATTAGTTGTTAAATATCAATTCTTATAGGAACCGTTTTATTCTTTTAAAACATCAAAAATTAAATATCAAATAAGTCTTGTCAATCGATTTTTAGGTTTGCACAAAGACAATAATTTATTATCTCAAACATTTAAAAAAAAATAAAAATGAAAACACAAACAAGAATTTTAACTTCAATTGCCGTTTTAATGATTGCTTTTCAATCTCAGGCACAAAAAAACATGAACATAGAAAAAAGCCCGAATTTTAGATCGCTTTCGGGAATCCAAAATAAAGAAGGTAAAAAAATCAAAGATGATATTATTTTTAGATCAGGTAATTTCTCTAAACTAACAGACAATGATATTAAAATATTTGATTCTTTAAATATTACAACTATTGTCGATTTTAGAAATGATAGCGAGATACAAAAAGACCCTGATTATATTCCATCGGGACAAAAAATTGAAACTACAAGAGCAAAAATTGGTTCGATAAATGAAAAAGAAATGGGTAATTTTATGAAAATTATGATGTCGCCAAAGTTCAATGAAAATAAAGTTGATTCGCTAATGGTTGTTGCCAATAACGGATTTGCAGAAAGCATCAAAGATTTTAAACCTTTCTTTGATGAGGTTTCAAAAAAGAATACTGTTGTTTTGTTTCACTGTACTGCTGGTAAAGATAGAACAGGAGTTGCTTCATCATTATTGTTGCATATTTTAGATGTTTCTGATGAAGAAATTATGAAAGATTATTTAAGATCTAATGAAGCAATTTCAAAAACAGATTTATCAAAATATAAAGCTTATGGAATCCCAGAAGAAAGAATGGCTAAATTAATGGGAGTAAAACAGCCTTATCTTGAAGCAGCTTGGAACAGCATCATTAAAAAATACGGTAGTATTGATAAAATGTTATTGGCTGAATTTGGAATCGACCAAAAAGTGAAAAAGGAAATTAAAAAGAAGTATTTAGTAAAATAAATAGAGTCAAAAGCAAAACCGCATAATTTTTTTATGCGGTTTTTTTATAAACTAAAAGACCTAGAGATTACAGGATTTGATGGGTAAAAGTATTGTCGAATAGGAGGGAAGTGGAAGAAGTACTTCTTAAATGCAGTTATTAATTCAGGTTTAATAAATTGAAAACCAAGTCGTAAGTTCTGGCTTGGTGTTTGGTGTCGCCATCTTGTCTATCAAAACGTTTGGTTATAAAATTTGTTCTACCATTTTCTTCCATCAATCGACATTCCATCATTTCTATTTCACAAGCTTTTGCCATGAGGTAATACGCAATTCCTATTCTGCCATAAGCTGTATTCTCCAAATTGAATAGCGCTTAGCTATTTTGAAAAATTGTTCAATCAAACGATAGATTTGGTATAACTTTAATTCTCAACTTTTTTCGAGTCGCTTATTAAATACTCCGGTTTTGCTCCATTGATGCCTTGAACATTTTTAAAGATTACATCTTCGCAGTTTTTAACTTTGATTTTTGCTCCTTCTGGAAGCGTAATATTCTGGAAAGACACATTGCGGGTATAGTGTTGTTCATCAGGAAAGCCATTTATGTCTATAGTGGTTTCATTCTGTTTAGCACCGCTCATATCTAAATTAGTAAATTCGATATCCTTAAACCAACTTAATTCTGATGCAGCGGCTCCGTCGTTATTGTAATTGACATTGGTGACCAATTTTATTCTCTGTATGCTGCAATCCCGCATTACAATATTTTTTACATAACCTCCGCGATCTTTGGTTGTTTTTACTTGAAAACCATTCACTAGGGGGCCAATTTTACAATCTTGTATAAAGATGTCGCTTATGCCGCCTGATAATTCACTTCCGATTGCAAATGCGGCACCTCTAACAAGCGTACAGTCTGTAATGCGTAATCGCTCAGTGGGTTTGTTAACTAAATTGCCTTCAGGGTTTTTACCTGATTTTATGGCAATGCAGTCATCGTCGGTTGCAATTGTACAATTAAATATATAAGAATCGGTAGAAGAATCTGGGTCTATGCCGTCGGCATTTGCACCGTGGCTCGTAATTGTCAGGTCATGCATTGTAACCTGATTTGAATAAATATAATGCAAGTTCCAACACTGCGATTCTTCAAGGTTCAATCCTTGTACATCAATGTTCTGTCCATTCATGATACAAATCAATCTGCCGCGTCCGCGCTTGCCGCGCTTCGTTATCATAGCGTCACGCAGTTTATGCCCCCCGCCGCTGATTGTGCCTTTTCCGCGAATACTCAAATTGACAATATTATATTTGCCCGACCGATCTAATTTTCCTGCATTGAGCAAACTGGCAAATGTTTCCATTTCCCAGCCTTCAAATCTGTTCAGATTTAAAGGAAGATAGTCTTCGGTATCCGTACTTCCTTTTAGTATTCCCCCTTCTGCAATCAATAAAGTCATATTGCTTTTAAGAAATAAAGCACCGGTGACAAATTTACCAGCTGGTATATAAACCGTTCCTTCATTGGTGCAAACATCAATAGCTTTTTGGATAGCTTTCGTGTTTTTTGATTTTCCATCGCCAATGGCACCATAATCCAATATGTTAAATATCTTTCCGGCTTGTTTTGTTGCAGCATTTAATTTGTTGCTGTCTTCTGAGAGCTGGTCATTCTTAGCTTTTGCCTTTACGTAAAAAGAGTATTTTTTTCCCGGCAAAAGAGCTTCAACGGTAAAGTTGGTTTTGACAGATGTGCCGACTAGCTTACCATCTTTAAAAATTTGGTATTCAGTTACATCTTCATAAACTTGAGGCTTGTTCCATAAAAGGGTAATAGTGGTTGAGGTAATGCTGCTTTTGGGGATAACCAGATTTCGTGCAGGGAGTGGATTAGCAGCCATGACTGTACTTAAAGAGAAGCATAGAGAAATGAGCAAATAAAGTCTTTTAAAAAAATGCATATGAGATAATGTTTATGTCGGGGTTAATTAAAACTGCAGTAAGCTTTTCAATTTCTCTCCTAAATATTAATTTGAGTAAATAAGTAATTATTTGTGAAAATCCTTAATTTAACTTGTTAGGCAGTTCATTTATTGGTTAGGTTATATTCGGATTTTTTTAGCTGAATGTTTGCTGAACTTCTAATTGATACACTGTTTAATTTTTGTTATACTGATTCAACTCTTTTTTCTAATGGCTTTTACAAGGAAAATGTTTTACTCTTAATATTCAAGGACACTTTTTTATATTCCTTTTGAAATAAAATTCTTAGTTAAAAAAATATTAGTTTAATCCGTGGGTTAGCTGTCAGTTTAGAAAGACAACTTCTTAATTTTAAGAAGTTGTTTTTCTAAATTTATAATCTTTTTTTCTTTTCTTTTTATACAATCTTTAATAGCATCATCTTTTGTTAAGTGAAAATCACTTCCATAAAATCCAGTATTAAAATCAAATCTAGAAAGTTTGCCATAGCAACTTTTTGTTTCCATATTTACATACATTTCACATTCTATAATTCCAGTTGTGAAAGCATATTTTGTAATAAAAACTTTTTGCAACATTTTTGTTTAGTTTAAAAACCGACCTCTAGCACTGCATTGTCGTAATTGTGGGTTGAGGTTTAATTAATAATTTATTTTTACTTGTTTGATTAGTTTTAAATTGAAATATTTAGTCAATCGTCCGTTCAGTAACTTTGCCTTGAAGATAAAGTCTCTTACTAATATCTGCTAATAGTTTCCCAGACTTCATGAATGATGGTGTAAAATATACCAATACAAAAACTAAAATATATTTCATTTATTTTTTCTAAAAAAGGCGGCTCGTCCCACTGATGAACGAGCCGCCTTGCTATTCTTTATGTTTTTATTTTTGCAATATGATTTTTTGTGTGGTTACACCTTCTTTAGAAGTAACTTGTATCAAATACACTCCGGTTGCCTCAGCAGAGATATCAAACAAAACCGTTTGACTTTTCCCTGTTAATAAAACATCACGTTGTTTAATAGTCTGTCCATTCAAACCAATAATCTTTACGTTTGCTTTCCCGGATTCTAAACCTTCTAATTGTAATGAAAACAAACCAGAAGTTGGATTAGGATAGATCTTTACTGCAGATGATGACAGCTCTCCATTATTTGATAAACCTAAACTATTAACACTGGCATTTACTACATAAATATTAGGCGTAGGTGTTATAACATTTCCTGTTGTAGGATCAGTAGCCATATCATACCCAATATAAAAGCTTGGATTTGGTGGTTGATTGTAACCTGAGTTTTGCCAGGCAACTGCTACGCGATATTGCGGATCATGCATTAATGTTGGGATGCGATATGTTGTAGGAGTATCTGTAGTAAAAATAACTAGCTCTGTATTATCACTTTTACGAAGTATAGTTTCTTCTCTCCAATCCCCTAAAATATCTGCTTGTAAGCAAGGAGTAGATTTAGTATCGTTGTTTGATGTGACAGGGTAAGTTTGATAAATAGTAAATAAACGTCCAGAGCTTTTGGTTGTAGGATTCCATTTGTCAATGATGTTTTTGTCAGCTAATTCACGACCTAAGTCACCATCCCACCAAATTCCAAAGTTGTATGTTGGTACACTAGTGCTAATTGAATTGCCTTTTGAATCCCAAACGTTGCCTCCTGATGAGCCCCACATTTCATAACCTCTGTAATTAGGATCGATATCTGCGGCCATAGAACGACCTACGTCATCAGTGCCTGTAGCAATTCCCCAATTGGTCTTTCCTGTTTTAGCATCGTATTGTCTAAGTCCTAGAGGAGTGTAATTGCTTGGGGATTCCAGATTAATCCAAATTTCTTGTCCTGGACGATCTAGATCCATATCGGTCATATTTAGGGCATCTCCATGTCCCATGCCATAAGTCCATAGTGGTTTTCCATCATCGTTAATGGTACTCGAGCCATTAATTACTTCATCTTTTCCATCACCGTCTACGTCACCAATGGTCATTTGGTGGTTTCCTTGACTTGAATACGAATTGTATTCAGGGTGAGCGGGGTCTTTACTGTCAAACTTCCATAGCATTGTCAGTTGTCCATCTCTCCAGTTGTAGGCTGCACGAACCAATCTATTATAGTAACCACGACCAACGATTAAGCTTGGTCTAGCACCGTCAAGGTAGGCAACAGCAGACACGAATCGATCCTGACGGTTACCGTAACTGTCTCCCCAATCAGAGGTGTTGTCGCGGGAGGGTTGATAGTTTATCGTTGACATAGCGGCTCCTGTCAACCCATTAAAAACGGTTAGGAATTCAGGTCCATTTTGAACAAATCCGGAAGTACTGCGATAATCAACAGAAGAATTACCAATAACATTCCCTGCACCATCAATTGTACCATCTGCAGTTTTTAAAATAATTTCGGCTTTACCGTCCCCATCAAAGTCATACACCATGAATTGGTTGTAATGAGGTCCGGAATTTACGTTAATTCCTAGGTCAATACGCCATAATCGGGTACCGTCTAATTTGTAACAATCAAAAATTTGTTTCCCACTATAACCACCTGCATTGTCATTTTTAATAGTAGGTTCCCATTTTAAAATAATTTCGTACGTACCATCACCATCAACATCACCCACAGAGGCATCGTTAGCGGTATAGGAATAGGTTCTCCCATCAGGCAGCGTTCCATCTGGAGGGATTTGGATAGGAACGGATAATTTGTTGTTTTTGAGAGGGGCACTATTACCAGGGTAAATAAAAGTATTCAGTGGCCACACTGTTACGGGAGTGATTTGTTGACTTTCAACTCCGTTAATAATCGTGGTAATACTATAATTGTTGTTTTGTAAAGTAGTGTTATCTAGATAATTGGTTGAAGTTGTAATTGGAGAAGAATTAACTTTTATTCCATTACGATAGACGTTGAATGCAATGCTTTGAGGATCGTTACCAAGCAAACGCCAACTCAAATATACAGAACTGGAACTTTTTTGGATAGCTACAAGTCCTCTATTCAAGAATTCTACTTGTTTAGGAGTTGTCACTAAAGCATCCGCCACTTGTGATGTACTTAGCCTGATGGTACTGCCATAAGAGGGTCCGCCGCTGTTAATAGCATATGCTCTTGCATAATAAAATGTTCCCGGACTAAGTCCAGAAAGTGTTACGGAGAAATTACCTACGCCTCCTGCTATATCTGCAACTTTGGAGTCCGCAGTAGTAGGATTTGCATTGCTGTTACTATATGCAACTCCTCTTTCAGTTATGGTTTGTCCACCATCCGAAGTTATATTACCCCCTGATATGGCAGTAGTAGTAGTAATATTAGTTACAGCGTTAGTAGTTAGCACTGCGGGAGGTGGTGCTGGAACATAACTACGTACAATAGGTGTTTTTACACTGAGTGAATTTGCCTTTATATAGACAAGATAGGGATATGGTGCGCTTCCAATGGCAATAGAAACATTAGCTGTTGGCTCATCGATACCGCGTGTAATGGGAGAATTACGTAATTCAGATAGAGACCAGGAAGTGTTGCCCGCTGCTAATTTATGCACTCTGACAACTTGTGCATAGGCACTGCTGTCGTATTTATCAATATAAGAACAATATACATTGCCTTCGGTATCATTGATAAGACTAATTGTTTCTCCGTCTCTTGTAGAAAGATTTGATTTACCGCTCCAACCTGTTGTTTTATCAAAGTAAACGATAGTTGTTTTGTTACTATTGCCAGTGTCAAACATAGCAATACAAAGTTTGTCCTTGCCATTATTTGCGATACAGCTTTGGCGTATACCGCCAATTGGAGTTGGATTTACACTTTCAGTCCAAGAAGTGCCATTAAAGCTAAAAAGTGCCAAAGTACCATTAGCGTCACCAGTACCTGTTAACCTAGTGTACAATAACCAAGGCTTGTCGGTTGAATCAATTGCTAGACTTGGCAATGCGGCCAAACCACTAGCTGCGGGACCAGAGCCTACGGTTTCCCATGCAGCTGTATCCGAATTGAATTTTTTAACATAAGGAATTAATCCAGCATCCGTAAACGCTACATAAAGCGTATTAAAAGAATCAAAAGCAATGGAGAAACGCACCCCCTTAAAGCTAGAGTTTGCCTGATTTACGTTTCCTGTAGAAACATAAAGGGTGTTGTTATCCGCAGGATTTAAAGGACTCCAAATGTTATTCACAAAATCATACTTCTGAATTGCTAATTTAGAATTACCGGTACTACTCCCATCAATATAGGCAACATATAAATTACCAATCGGATCGGCATAAATTTGTGTAAAAGTAGCGTTAGTGCCAAGATTTGCACCAACCGGTACCCAAGAACCATCATTCAAACGCTTCTTCACTTTTGGCACTCCACTTTCGGTATAAGCTACGTAAGGAGTATAATCAACTCCATTATTCACTACAGCAATACTGGTGTAAGAGGAAGCAACAGAAGAAATAGCTTGCTCATTGCCTAAAATAGGCCATGTCTGGGCAAAAGAAAACTGTGTTGTCAAAAAACTAAAAACGGTAAAAATGGTAAGTCGAAAAAGCATCTTCCGTAAAAGAAAAGGCTTGGACTCAAAAAATATTTGCTTTTTCATGTTAATAAATTATTTAAATAATTGTTTTTTAGAAGGTTAGTGTTTTGGGTGGGATTATAAAATAAACCCAGAGAGCCTTTTATTATCCTTTGGAAAATATAAGTCTCTCTAGGTTTTTATTGAATGCTAACGTTGTACTATTTTAATTTTAAAAAATTACTGTTTAATAATCTTTTTTTAATAATTCCCATGCGCTAGATTTTCAATCGAAACAAAATTTTACTTCTGTAAATAGTATCCTAATTAAGTATTTTCTTGGTTACAACCTTGTTGTCTTGAGAAGTTACTTTTACAATTAAGGCTTGATGGTTTGCTTTCAGGTCTTTAATGGCAGTGCTATTGCCGTTTACATTTTTTTGTTCCACAACTAGTCTTCCTTGAATATCAAATACTTGGATATTGTTAATAGTGGTTGCTCCTGTGTTTACATACAAGGTTCCATTGTTTTTATATAGCTCAACACTGTTTTTGTTAAACGTTACTGCATCGACTTTTAATGTAGCTGTACTTTCTAGTTTGAATGAATAAAAATTAGCATTACCTGTTGAAGCAGACGATATAGACCCTAAACCAACAAGATTAGTATTAGTATTTGTAAATTGAGGAAAAGTCGCCGTCGGAAATTGAGCCGCAGTCCAAGCATCATAGGAACTGTCTCCATCAAAAACAAAATCAGTAAGAGCTCCAGTAACAGTATCTACAACATAAGAAATAGTATGTTTAGAAGTTCCACCAGACCATGTGCCTTTATATGCTTGATTTGCATTTGTAGTTGTAGCCTTAGAAGATTGACCATTCCATAAATTGATTTGACCATTGTTTATATTAATAATAAATCCAAAAAAATCTAGCCCAGGATTGTAACCAGTACCTTTCATTAAATTCCCATCAGTAGTATTGTATGCAATACCATTATTGGCGTCTGTAATACTAGTGGATGTAAAAGCAGTAGTAACATAAAGCGACTTATAATACCCTACCAAAACTCCTCTGCCAGCGTCGCCATTAGTTGTTAAAGCGCCACAATCAAAAGTAGCCGTCATTTTCAATTTAGTGGGTTTGGTATATGGCGTTCCTACTGTTAGACTTGGATTAGTAATATCCATAACAGCGACTGTTCCAGAACCAGCAGTTCTGAGAACTCCATCTGTAGTCCCATCTGTATCAAAAATTTTGGCAAAATCAGCTGCTGTGTTTGTTTCATTCATCCATTGTCTTCTATAGAAATTCCCCGTTGCATTCACGTCTAAAACACGCGTACCAGGAGCAACTGTATTAGTAGCTGAAGAGGCAAATCCGAAAATTGACGAACCAGCTGTTACATCGGTGGCAGATTCAAATTCATCTTGTAAAATAACCTGCGAAAACATCAGGCTTGGAAGTAACGTTAAAATAAATAGAGTAATTTTTTTCATAGTAAATGGATTAATGTTTTTAGTATTGTAATTCTGTTTCATTCGATTTGTGCTCGATTATTTTATGTTTTTTGTTTATTTATGAGCATAATTTATAAGGACTAGTAAAATTTCATCTCCGCATACTTTTTGTTTGGTTTTTGGTTAGTTAATAAAATGTTAGCAATGCAAATAAATAGGAATATTTTTTTTTTAATGATAAAATATGTACTTACTAATTGTGAAAAATGTACATTTTGGTTATAATAGCAATATAAAAATGCTTTTTTGTTTTTCTTGCCAATATTGTAAAGTATTGGTATTTAATTTGTTTTGAATGATTTATTTGAAATGAATTAAAATCAATAGTTTTTTAAGAGATGGAAAAAAATCCATCGATAATTACAAATGATGGTATTTAAAATTAAGGATCCAAAACCGTAATTTGTGGCTGCTCAATTTATGAATTGACGGTAATATTTACGTTTTGTCAGAATTTTTTAAAAACGAAAAATTGAAGTTGGAAAAATGATATTGACGTAGAGGTAACAAAAAGTTGTACTACAAATACAAGATAAACGCATGAGTTAAAAAAACACCTCAATTTCGCTGATTTTTGACCTGTATTAAAATATTTCTTTTTTAGCTAGCAGATAGAACAGGACAGTAATAAAACAATGATTAAATAAATTTGAAAATATTATATCTATTAATAAAAATGGTGTTGCCATAATTTGATCGCTGACAAATATTTTAGGTATATGAAATCACCTTGATTTTCAGGCACAAATACTAATAAAGATAATTTTGAGTATACCTCCCGATTTATCGGGGTTCCAACATTTAAATATTTTCTATATATGAAACAGTTAATATGTTTTTTTTGTTTTTTAATTCAATTAACGGTATGTTCTCAGGATATCCAAATTAAAAAACTGGATATAAAAAATGGCCTGCCGGATAATTCTGTAAGGTCAGTAATTCAGGATCACCATGGTTACCTTTGGTTTGGAACATTGAATGGATTGAGCAGATATGATGGAAAGAATTTTAAAAACTATTTGTCAATACCTGGAGATACGACTTGTTTGACCAATACTCGTATGGTTAATATAGCCGAAGACAAAAAAGGATTTATCTGGACTTGGGCGGATAATTTAAGCATGCAGCGAGTTAATGTAATTACCGATGAAGTCATCAATATAAACAGACAAATTCTGAAGGAAAAAATTGACATAAATGATTTTAAAATTGTTTCTAATGGAGATATTTGGGTTTGGGGAGACAAGGGTTTTGCTAGAATCAAATATTTAGGCAACAATGTAGATTTAAAAGCCGAAATCTTTAATAAAGAAAATGGATTTAAAAATAAAATCCGTTTTCTTTTTGAAGATAAATTTAAAAATATTTGGGTGGGGACTAAAGCCGGTTTGGTAAAAGTGAATGCCTCGAATGGATATAAAAGTCCCCAAACCTATTTCAAGGATACTGATTTTATTAGTTTTTACACATTCAAAGATGAGAGTTGGTTTGGAACTAAATCCCGTGGAGTTGTGAAGTATTCAAATCAGTCCAATATATTCAATTGGATTGAAAAATTAAACAAAGAGATAAATAGCAGACCTATTGTACGGATAAGCAAACCAAACTCCAACGAGTTACTTTTAGGATCAGATGGTGTTGTATTTCAATTTAATATAGTAAAGAATACTGCTACAGCTGTATACGATGATAAGTTCAATGGGTTTCATAGTTTTTTTAATGATTCATTCAATAACACTTGGTTATTGGCCAGAAATACCAGAGGTATATTCAAATACTCCAGTTTAACAAAAAAAATCGAGTTTTATAACCTTAAAGGAAATGAAAGAGCTTTTCTAGGAGAATCTGATAATTTAAGAATATTGGAGGATAGCAATAAAAATCTTTGGATTGGAGTACGTGGCGGAGGCTTATTTTTGTATGACAGGGCTAAGAATTATTTTATAAATTATAAATCCAATGATGATAAAGTAGGAAGTCTTTCCTCAGATATAGTGTTGTCCCTTTTTGAGGATGCTTCAAAAAATTTATGGGTGAGCACTATGTATGGCGGGGTTAACAAAATTAATTTAGCAAAAGAAAAATTCATTTGGCATCAGCCGGTTATAAAGCCAGGCAATATATATGAAAATGAAGTCCGCTCTTCAGCGGAAGATAAAAAGGGAAATCTTTGGGTGGGGACTAAAGGAGGCAAAATATTTGGTTACCAAAATTACAAATTGAAATATACGTTTCCCGATGACCTTTCTGCAGCAATAAAGGATAAACTTAGAAATATCAACGTTTATAGTTTATTTGTGGATCATGCAGATAACTTATGGGTGGGTACTAAAGGCAAAGGATTATTTGTTTTAAAAAATATCTCAAGCACACCGCCAAGCAAATTAGAAATCGTATTTATTGACGTTAAAGAAGTACCGGCTCTAAACAATGTTTATTCCATTAAACAAGATAAAAGTAATAACTACTGGATTGGATCCCATGGTAATGGATTAGCAGTTTTGTCAAACCCGTTTACAAACATAAAGATCATTTCCTTCGAACAAGGAAAACTTCCAAATCAGTTAATAAGCAAATATGTTCGATGTTTATATTTTGACCATGATGGTAACTTATGGATAGGTACTTCTTTTGGATTGAATCTATTACCGGCAAATCAACTAAATTTAGCCGGCAAAAAGTTTATTTCTATTGAACATGTAGGAAAGGAAATATCATCATTGAGTTTTAATGATGTGGATCATATTTTTCAGGCATCAGATAAAAATATTTATGTATCTACTTTGGGAGGCGGAATAAATGTTCTTAGTTATAAAAACCTTAAGGACAAGAATTTTGTTTGGAAAATTCTTAGTGTCTCAGATGGTCTGTCAACGAATAAGGTTTTCGGAATACAGGAAGATTCGGAAAAAAACATCTGGATTAGCACTAGTTTAGGAATTAATAAGTATTACCCAAAAACAGGAAAGTTTGAGAATTTTTTTATCGAAAAAGAATATGGATTAAATTATTTCAGTGAAGGATGCGCAAGTAAATTATCAAACGGGAATTTGTTTTTTGGACATAATAAAGGTTTTTTAACTTTTAACCCCAAGAGCATCACTAAAGACAAAACGAACTACCCAATAGTCTTGTCAAAAATTTTTATAAATGGTAATGAAGAATTGCCGCGAAAATCGAGCATAATCAATAAAAGCATAGAGTATGAAGAAGGTATTGAGCTATCGTATTTACAAAATACGATTAGACTTGATTTTTCAGTCTTAGATTTCAAGAATCCAGAAAAAATACAGTTTTCGTATAAACTGGACAATTTCGACGAGAATTGGAGTGTTCCATTGACAAGCAATACGGCCATTTACCAAAATTTGCCTCCCGGAGAATATACCTTTATGTTGAAGGCAACAAATAGCGATGATGTAGAATTGGACAAAATACTCAAATTTAAAATCAACATTAAGCCTCCGTTTTTTAAATCTTGTTTAGGCTACTTTATAATATTCCTGTTTTTGGGTTCAATCTTTTTTGGCTTTTTGCACCTCTATAAAAAACAAATTTCAGCAAAACAGGAAGTGTTGTTTACGGACAGGCTAAATGAGAAAAAATTAATGTATTATACCAATATTTCGCATGAGTTTAAAACACCGTTGACTTTAATTTTGTGTCATCTGCAAGATATATTGGATGATGTGAAAGTGGCCAAAGAAACCAAATTAATAGCAAAGCAAATCCAAAAAAGCGCCTCTTATTTATCCAATTTAATCGAGCAGATTCTTGATTTCAGAAAAATAAAGGAAGAGAAAATGAAACTTTCATTAGCCAAAGTGGACATTGTTGAATTTATAAAAAACATTCACTCCCAGTTTGTACCATTAGCAAATAAAGAAAAAATAGATTTAAGATTCAGTGCGGTTGAAAAGGAAATATTGGGATATCTTGATGCAGGAATAATGAAAAAAGTGTTGTATAATTTGCTGTCCAATGCCATTAAATTTACCCCTGTAGAAAAGTCAATCGAGATTTCATTAGAGCTGACAAAAAAAGGAGATTCTATAAAAATAAAAATTATCGATGAAGGTGTCGGTATTTCAATAGAGGACCAAAAAACACTGTTTGAACGTTTTGGTAAAAGTGAGAACAGCTCGGGACTAGGTTTGTCTTATGTAAAAGAGTTGGTAAATTTTCATAATGGTTCCATTGAAGTAGAAAGTGCTTTAGACACAGGTACCTGTTTTACGATAACTATACCAATTACCCAAAATGAGTATTCTGAGGCAGATTTTAACATAAGTGAAATACAAGTGGAAGAAAGTAATTTTAGTGAATCAGTATCAGAAAATTTATTAGATAATGAAGTAAAGAATACCTCAAAAAAGCCAAGATATTCGATATTGATTATTGATGACAATGATGAAATGAGAGACTACTTGTTTAATAAATTTAAGCCGTTTTTTAACGTTATTAGTGCCATAAATGGACAGGAAGGAGTAGCTATGGCGGTAAAAGAACTACCAGACGTTATTGTTTGCGACCTGATGATGCCATTATTGGATGGGATAGGAACGGTTCAAGCATTAAAAGAAAATTTTAATACCTGCCATATACCAATTATTCTTTTAACGGCAAATTCATCCGAAAATAAAAAAATGGAAGGCATTGGAAGCGGTGCTGATGACTATATTACCAAACCTTTTAATTTCAGTTATTTAAAATTAAGAATTGATGCGCTCATCACCCAAAGAAACCTAATAATTCAAACTTTAAGCAAAAATCCCGAATTGTCTTTGGATATATTGACAAATACTGACGAAGACAAACTATTTCTCGAAAAAGTGATGCAGTTAGTTGAAAAGAGTATTGGAGAATCTTATTTTAATGTCGATTTCATTATCTTAAATATGGGAATAAGCAGGACTAATTTCTATAAAAAAATAAAGGGAATTACGGGGGAAACACCGCATGAATTCATCAATACCATCCAAATGAAAAAAGCCGCATTATTATTAAAAAGTACTAATTATACCATTGGGGAGATAAGTGTAATTTGTGGATTCAACGATCCTGTTTATTTTTCTAGAATTTTTAAAAAATATTTTGGAGAGGGCCCTAAATCATATCAAGTGGGAAACAAAGAGTAATCCTTTGTAATTTGTTCTCTTAAAGTAGTTTTTTGACTAAGCTATATAGAAAGAAAATAATTTTGATCTGCATCATTATCAGGCAAAACCTGATGCAGTGCCTATTTAAGAACCTGTTTACGAATTATTTTTTTGCATAATTTAATAAAATCAAGAACAACCAAGAACATTAAGGCATTGTGTTAGTATTAATTTTAAGCAATTATTTACTCTAAAACTTCATCTTCTGAATCCGGACTGCATTTAAGATTGCCAATAATGCAACACCGACATCTGCAAAAACAGCCTCCCACATTGTGGCTAATCCTCCAGCACCAAGTACCAAAACAACCGCTTTTACAGTAAATGCCAAACCAATATTCTGCCAGACAATTTGCTTTGTTTTTTTACCAATGTTTATGGCGGTGTATATTTTATAAGGCTGGTCGTTTTGAATAACAATATCAGCCGTTTCAATCGTTGCATCACTCCCTAAACCTCCCATTGCAATGCCTGCATCAGCAAGGGCAACTACTGGCGCATCGTTTACACCATCGCCAACAAAAGCAATTTTTAAATTTTGAGATTTTAATTCCTCGACTTTTTCGACTTTGTTTTCAGGCAGCAGATCGCCATACGCTTGATCGATATTCAATTCTTTAGCAACAGCATCAACAACGGCTTGTTTATCTCCTGAAAGCATTACCGTTTTGATGTTTATTTTATGTAAACTTTCGATGGCTTGTTTCGCATCTTCTTTGATTTCATCCGCAATTAGAAAGTATCCAGCATATTTTTGGTTGATAGCAATAACGATAATTGTGAATGGAGTATTATCTATTTCAGCATCATAACTGATATTGAATTTCTTCATCAATTTTACGTTTCCTGCAAGGATTTCGTTGCCATTAGTTTTTCCTTTTAATCCGTGTCCTGCAATTTCTTCAACATCGGTTACAGTAACATTTTTTTCTTTTCCTTTCGCATATTCTATGATTGCCGTTCCAACAGGATGCGTTGATTTGGTTTCGAGTGCCGCTGTGAATTTTACCAAATCATCTTCGGAAATACCCACAGCTACGACTTTTTGAACATTGAAAACACCTTTGGTCAGCGTTCCAGTTTTATCCATAACAACCACCTGAATGGATGCCATGATATCGAGAAAACTAGAACCTTTGAATAGGATTCCATTTTTACTTGAAGCGCCAATTCCGCCAAAATATCCCAGCGGTATCGAGATTACTAATGCACAAGGACAGGAAATAACCAAGAAAACTAATGCCCGGTACAGCCAGTCTCTAAAGACATAATTATCAACAAAAAACATTGGTAACACACAAATTGCAATTGCCAGATAGACTACAATAGGAGTATAGATTTTAGCAAATTTTCGAATAAATAATTCGGTTGGTGCTTTTTTGGCTGTTGCCTCTTGTACCATTTCCAGAATTTTTGATAGTTTACTGTCGGTGTAAGCTGTTGTAACTTCGACTTGTGCAATGGTATTTAGGTTGATCATTCCTGCCAGAACAGTTTCGCCTTTCAATTTGGTGTCGGGCTTGCTTTCTCCGGTTAATGCAGCTGTATTGAATGTGGCAGTATCCGTCAAAAGTGTTCCGTCTAATGCTAATTTTTCGCCCGATTTGAGTTGGATGATTTCGCCAATGGTTATTTCTGATGCTTTTTTGATTGTTGGATTTCCATCTTTCAAAACAGTTGCTTCATCTGGTCGTTGGTCTAATAATAATTTGATATTGGATTTTGCCCGTTGAACTGCCAGTGTCTGAAATACTTCGCCAATCGCATAAAACAGCATAACAGCAACACCCTCGGGATATTCGCCAATAGCAAATGCTCCGATGGTCGCAATGCACATTAAGAGAAATTCTGAAAATATTTCGCCTTTGCGAATGCTTTCAACGGCTTCTTTGAGTACAGGAAATCCAACAGGAACATAAGCGACAATGTACCACGCTATTCGCACCCAGCCGGTGAACCAGGTTTGTGGAAAATAATTGTCAAAACCAATCGCAATAAGTAATAATGCAAAACTTATAACGGCTGGCAAAAACATTTGAAACATTGTTTGGTTCCCGCCTGAATGGTCATGGTCGTGGCCATCTTCATCCGAATGACTTTCTGTTTCATTATGTGCAGAACAGCATCCTGATTGATTATTATTTTTCGATTTTGTTTTTTCGTCTACTGTGCAACCAATCTCTTTACCGTTTGCATCGTGTTGATGTTCGTGTTTCATAATTATTTCAATTAATGTTCGTGTTCTCCGCCGCCTTTCATAGCAGAAAGCAAATAAAAAGCCCCTTTGATTACAATTTTTGCATCGGCAGGGATTGCTGAAACAAATTTTACTTCTGTATAACCTAAATCGGTAGTTCCTGGTACAACTTCTATTGCCTTGAAATGAATTTCGTTGTGTCCTGCTTCTTCGCCACTAGCTTTTTCAGAATGGTTTTCGTCTTCTTTATGTTCGTGAGCTTCTGCTTTTTTGGTTGTAGCATGGTCTTCTTGAATAAAAACAAAATATTTATCTCCGTTTCTAACAATAGCATCTTTTGGCAATGCAGGAACAGTTGCATTTGTAATATTGATATTGGCCGAAACATACATCCCGGAAATTAAATCTTTGGAATCTGCGGGATCTATTTTGGCGTGAACAGCAACGGTTTTGCTTTCGTTTGAAAATGCTTTATTAATGCCAAATATTTTTCCTTTGATAGATTTGTTACCTTGATTTGTCAAAATAAAATCAATAGTCTGCCCCACAGAAATAGCTCCCAAATCTTTTTCATACACATTCAAATCCAAGTGTATCTGACTATTATCAACTACTTCAAAAAGGATTGTTCCAGTTTCTGCAAATGCTCCTTTGGCAATACTGATTTTTCCAACATAACCTGATATTGGCGAAACTATTGGTACCAGACTTGACCCACCTGTACTCATATGCAAGGCTTCTAATTTGCTTTTTGCCCCTTTTGCTCTCGCTCTTTCTACAGCTAATTTTGCTTTTACTTCCTGAAGCACTTTTCTCGGATTTACCTCTTCGTCGCTTAATGTTTTTTGGCGATTGTATTCTAATTGCAGGTATTCGATATTGGCAATAGCCGAATTATAATCTTCCTGCATTTCAACTACCTCCAGATTTTGAATGGTTGCCAATACTTTTCCTTTGTTTACAAACGTACCTTCCAGAACTAAAATATCTTTTACTGTTCCTCCAATTAAAGTTGAAATATTAGCCTTGTTTTGTGGAGGAACTGTCGTGTAACCATTGGCTTTTATCACCAAATTAAGGTTCCTGTTTTCCACAGAACCTGTTTGAATACCAACCGTTTTAAATTGTACTGTCGTTAATGCCACTTCATTTTCTGATTTTTCTTCTTCGTGACTTGCTTCCTCGGTTTTCTTTTCGCCACAAGAAGTTAGAAGCAAGAGGCAAGAAACAAGCACTAAAAGTGTGGTTTTAATCTTGATATTTAAAATTGTATTTAGTATTAAATTCTTCATTTTGAGAAAATTTATTTGTTAGAGATGGATGGGAATTGCAATTGAATGGCACTTTGATTGTAGGCGTGGGTAGCCTCGGCATTTTGTTTTTTAATATCAATAGCCTGATTCAAAAAACTGATGTAGGACCAATAACTCATATCGCCATTGGCATAACTCTTTTGAGCCGTGGTAATAATTTCTTCTGCATATTGCAAACCTTCCTTTTGATAATAGTCTAAGGCTTTTTGCTGTTTATCGAAATCATTTTTCAATTCCTGCATTTTCAATTTTAAAGCCAATTTATTTTTATCTAATTCTAATTGCGTTTGAGATATACTAATGGATGAAGCTTCTGCTCTGGCAGTATTTACACCGCCAAATAAGGGGATTTGTAGACCAGCGGTAAATCCCTGAAAATAGGATTTAGTGTCTATTGTCTGACCAAAATATCCTATTCCTAATTTTGGCGTTCTCATGGCTTTAAACGTATTTGCTTCTTTTTGATGCACCGAAATTTGTTGTGTATAATAATCTGTTACTAACGTTTCAACTTTTGACTGGTTTTCATTCGTTTGTATTGAATACTGCAGTGGAGTCGTGGTATCTGGCACAATATCATCTTCCGTTTGAACAAAAAACTGCAACTGCTTTTTATAAATAGCCAAATCAAATTCGAGTTGCGCTTGTTGTGTTTCAATTTCTTTTGATTTTGCTTTGGCACTGATGACTTCGATTTTCCCGCTTTCGCCTGTTTGAAAACGCAGTTCCGCATTCTTTAGAAATTTTGAATATATTGCTAATAAGTCCATGTTTAGTTTTTGAATAGAAACACCATACAAATATTGATAATAGGCAATTGTTACTGCTTTTTCAATTTCATATTCAGATAACGCTTTTCGTTTTTCGGCTAGTTTGACCAATTCTTCCTGTAATTGACGATTCGCTTTGGTAATTTTTCCAATCGGGAAATACTGCTGAATCGAAACATTGTGATCATAATCGGCACTATTGAATTGCCCTCCTTGGTATTGTACTTGCAAAGGGTCAGCTTGAAATGCTGTCTTTTTGAGAACCGTTTGTTTTTCAATTTCTTTATCGGCAATTTTTAAATCAATGTTATTGGTTTTTGCCATTTCGATTGCTTTTTGCAACGATATTTTAGTTTGTGCAAATGTTGTTGTACTTAGCAATAACAACGTAATTAATCGCAAAGTCCGCAAAAGAAGCGCGAAGTTCGCAAAGTTTATTTTTCTTAAATTGTATAAAAATTTTTTCATTTTCTTCAAATTTTTCTTTGTGTCCTTTGCGTAAATCCTAGCGCTCTTTGCGGTTAAATTTACTTTCCAACAATAAATACAAAATTGGCAAAACAATCAATGTCAATAATGTGGCCGATAATAACCCGCCAATTACCACAGTTGCCAATGGTTTTTGAACTTCAGCGCCACCGCTTGTTGATAAGGCCATTGGCATAAATCCTAAAGAGGCTACAGCAGCAGTCATTAAAACGGGACGTAAACGTGTTTTTGTACCCATTAAAACCCTTTGTAAAGGATCGGTTATTCCTTCAGCTTTGAGTTGATTGAAATAAGAGATTAATACAATTCCGTTTAATACTGCAATTCCAAATAAGGCTATAAATCCAATTCCTGCTGAAATACTAAAAGGCATTCCCCGCATCCACAGGGCAAAAACACCACCAATAGCAGACAGCGGAATTGCGGTAAATATTAATCCCGCTTGTTTCATACTATTGAAAGTAAAATAGAGCAGAACCATTATTAATGCTAATGCAATAGGTAATGCTACCGACAGTCTTTTGGTTGCTTCAATCAGGTTTTCAAATTGACCGCCATAAGTAACATAATAGCCTGCCGGAAGTTTGAAATCTTTGTCTAATTTTTGTTGAATTTCCTCTACAACGCTTTTAATGTCTCGACCACGAACGTTTAATCCAACAGTAATTCTTCGTTTACCATCTTCACGGGAAACCTGAACTGGACCTTGCTCATAAGAAACCGTTGCTACTTGCGATAGTGGTACTTGCTGTCCGTTTGGTAACGGAATAAATAAATTACTCACATCGGTAATATCTGTTCGATTGGCATTATCCATTCGTACCACGACATCAAATCGTTTGCTTTCTTCATAGATTTTACCTGCACTTTCTCCTGCAAATGAAGAACGGATGATTTGGTTAATATCTGTAATATTCAAACCATATAAGGCAATTTTATTGTAATCGTATTTTACAGTAATTTGCGGTAAGCCTGTTACTTTATCAGCCTTTAAATCGCCAATGCCTTCAACGTTTTTTATTTTCGAAATCAATTCTGCTGCTTTGGTATCCAAAATCTCTAAATCATCCCCGAATATTTTAATAGCTATATCACTTCGGCTTCCTGTCATTAATTCATTGAAACGCATTTGAATGGGTTGGGAGATTTCGATAGTAGCACCCGGAATCGCTTCCATTTCTTGTTTCATCGCATTGGCTAAATCTTCCCAATTGTCATAATCTCCTTTCCATTCACTTTTGTCTTTTAGTACAATAATTAAATCGCCGCTTTCAATTGGCATTGGATCGGTTGGAATTTCACCACTTCCGATTTTTGCCACCACAGTTTTTATTTCCGGAAATTTTGCTTTTAGAATTTTTTGGTATTCCGTCGTTGTTTTTATCATTTGAGAAAGGGAACTTCCTGTCATAATAGTAACATTTATGGCTAGATCTCCTTCTTCGATGGTTGGAATAAATTCACCTCCCATATTTTGAAAAACAACTACTGCGAATACAAATAAACCTAATGAAATAGCCAAAACTGCTTTTTTAAAACGCAGTGCTTTTTCTAAAAACAGACTGTATATTTGTTCAAACCATGTCATCATCCTATCACTAAAGTTTGATTTGTGCTCGGTGTTTTTGGATAAGAACAGTGCACTCATCATTGGCACATAAGTCAATGACAAAATAAAGGCTCCAATTACGGCAAAGCCTACAGTCATAGCCATTGGCTTAAACATTTTACCTTCTGTCCCAACTAACGCCAGGATTGGTAAATACACAATTAAGATAATGATTTCGCCGAAAGCGGCACTGTTTCTAATTTTGGAAGCCGATTGATATACCTCACTGTCCATTTCGGATTGAGTTAAATCTTTTTGTCTTTTGAGTTTTTGTAAATGGTGCATTGTGGCTTCGACAATGATTACAGCTCCATCGACTATAATTCCAAAGTCGATAGCTCCTAAACTCATTAGATTGCCGCTTACTCCAAAATAATTCATTAGGATTACGGCAAAAAGCATTGCCAGCGGAATTACAGAAGCGACAATTAATCCTGCACGAAGATTTCCCAGGAATAAAATCAATACAAAAATTACGATTAAAGCTCCTTCGAGTAAGTTTTTTGTAACTGTACCAATGGCGTTATCTACTAATTTTCCTCTGTCAATAAAGGCATCGGCAACAACGCCTTCAGGCAGGCTTTTGTTGATTTGAATCATTTTCTCTTTGATTCTATCAACAACTGCGCTTGAATTTTCTCCTTTTAGCATTAAGGCTAATCCACAGACTATTTCACCTTTTCCATCTTTGGTAGAAGCACCATAGCGCAATGATACTCCTTCTCGGACTTCGGCTACATTTCGAACTAAAATAGGAGAACCATTTTTATTGCTAACTACAACATTCTCTAAATCTTTGACACCATTTGCCATACCAACCCCACGTATGAAATAGGCATATTGGTCTTTTTCAATATAAGCACCGCCTGTATTTTGATTGTTTTTTTCTAAAGCATCAAAAATATCAGTAATGGTTACGCCTAAACTATTCAGCTTATTAGGATTAACAGCAACTTCGTATTGTTTTAATTTACCACCCCAACTGCTTATTTCGGCCACACCTTCAATACCTTGTAACTGTGGAATGATAATCCAATCCTGAATGGTTCGTAATTTTACAGCATCGTATTTATCTTCATAGCCTTTTTTGGCATATACATCATATTGGTATATTTCTCCAAGACCAGTTGAAATAGGCGCTAATTCTGGGGATCCCGCATATTTAGGAATATTTTCTTCGGCTTGCTTTAAACGTTGAAATATTTGCTCTCTTGCCCAATAAATGTCAATATCGTCTTTAAAAACAACGGTTACTACTGATAATCCGAAACGAGAAATACTCCTAAGTTCTATTACTTTTGGAATGGTTTTTAAAGATTGTTCTAACGGATAGGTAATTAATTGTTCTACTTCCTGGCTTGCCAATGTTGGTGCAGTAGTAATAATCTGCACTTGATTATTAGTGACATCTGGTAAAGCATCTAGTGGTAAATTTTTAAGAGAATAACTTCCCCAGGCTATAAGCACGAGGGTAAACAAAAGTATAATGAATTTATTCTTTATACTGAATTGTATGATTTTGTCTAACATTGAAATAATAGTAATGAATTAGAAATCAGCAAATAGAATATTTGCCATTATTTGTGATAAGGTCACAACTTTCTAACCCGAAATTACTCGGGCATCATTATGCTATTTGAGGCGGCTGCCAAATACTTCCGAAGAAATTGGAGTATAAAATTGACTTATAAGTAGGTAAAGCTTTTATGATTACTGCAGGAATAGTTGATAAACCAAAAACAATATTGGCTTGATAACTTAAAACTTGTGCCCCACAACAATTGCAGGTACAAAATGGTGAACATAAATCATTTTGTTTGTCATGAGAATGATTTTCTTCAGATGAAAACTGAGCTGTTTTGTGTACGCTGCTATTTACTTCCAAATCCGCACAAGGCATACTCGAAAGGGTAATTAGATAAATTGATAATATAATAGCAATCCATTTCATGACTGTAAAAATAGTTTTTTATTTCTAAACACATAAAATTCATGAAGATAAAAATGTTTCAGAAAGTGTTTTGTATTTCGACCTTTTGTACTTGATCCCGAAGTAGTAACCAGTTACACGAAATAGGGATGGATAGTAAATAACAAAAAACCCGAAACTTTCGTTTCGGGTTTTAAATACTGGCGGAGAAAGAGGGATTCGAACCCCCGGACCTGTTACAGTCAACAGTTTTCAAGACTGCCGCATTCGACCGCTCTGCCATTTCTCCAGTATGTCGTAATCATTTGCTGTTTGCGAGTGCAAATATAAGCCCTTTTTTAATATAAAAAAATATTTATAGGGTAAGTGTCTTTATATTTTTATTAATAACTCACAAATGATTAATTTTCATTGTGTTATTGTTTTAATAATGTTAGCAGTATTTAATGAAGTAGCTAAAAGTTAAGTATATTTCAGTATTTAGAGTCACGCCATTGGATATTGTCTCTAGTAGTGAAGGTATTTTAATTATATGAAAATTAAAGTTTTTTTAATTTGGTAAACAGTTACTATTTTATATTCTTTCAGTAAAAAATAAAAAATGTCTCTTTTTATTTTTTGTATTAATAATAAACAATATATTTGGAGAACCAAATTGGTTAACCAATATTTATTTTTGAACAATAAAAAGTCAGTTAGAATTTTTTACAATAAAATATAAAGAAAATGGAAATTAAAATTGGGGAGAATCATTTGACAAGAAGGAATTATAAAATAAATTATGAGCATAATAAATAAAACACGAATAGTACTAATTATAGTTTTTACTTTTTTACACTTTAATGTAGAATCGCAAGTACATCCAAGTTTGGTTTTGACTAAGGAAGGAGTTCGAGAAATCAGGTCGCAACTGGGGAAAGTACCTCTTTTTGATGCTTCTTTGGCAGATGTGAAAAAAGAAGTTGATGCCGAAATTGCTTTGGGTATTGATATTCCTGTGCCAAAGGATTTTTCGGGAGGGTACACCCATGAACGTCATAAAAGAAATTTCCTCATTTTGGAGAGAGCAGGTGTTTTGTATCAATTATTGGGAGATGAAAAATATGCCATTTATGTTCGAGATATGTTATTGGCCTATGCCAAACTGTATCCTACTTTGCCTTTGCATCCGCAAGAGCGTTCTTATGCGAGAGGAAAGATTTTTTGGCAAGCTTTAAATGATGCGAATTGGTTAGTATACGTGAGCCAGGCTTATGATTGTGTATATGATTTTATTAGCCCAGCAGACCGTGCCAAAATCGAAAATGACTTGTTTAAACCTTTTGCCGATTTCATATCGATCGGTTCCCCGCAGTTTTTTAACAGGGTTCATAATCACAGTACATGGGGTAATGTTGCCGTTGGGATGATAGGTTTGGTGATGAATGATGAGGTTTTGTTGGATCGCGCCTTAAATGGTTTAAAGAATGATGGTTTGCCTGCGGGAATGAAGGACAATGATGGCGGATTAATTAAAAAAGAAGGGCAAAAAACAGGTTTTTTCGGCAATGTTGATGAGCCTTTTTCTCCCGATGGTTATTATACGGAAGGGCCTTATTACCAAAGGTATGCTATGTATCCTTTTTTGATTTTTGCGCAGGCACTCCAAAACAGCAAACCCGATTTGAAAATATTCGAATATAAAAAAGGAATACTGATAAAGTCCGTATATGCTTTATTGAATTTAACGAATTCAGAAGGAGAGTTTTTTCCGTTGAATGATGGTCAAAAAGGAATGTCTTATTATTCCAGAGAACTGGTTTCGGCGGTGGACATTGCCTATTTGTATGGAGGAAAAGATCCTTCTTTATTGTCAATTGCCGAAAAACAAGGACGTGTTCAGTTGGGTAATTCAGGTATGGCGGTGGCACTTGGAATTAAGAATAATTTGCAAAAACCATTTGAAAAAAAATCCATCGATTTATCCGATGGCGCTGATGGAAAACAGGGAGGAGTTGCCATTATCAGAAATAAAACAAACGAAGATGAATTGACTTTGGTGATGAAATACGCTTCCCAAGGATTGAGTCACGGACATTACGACAAGCTTTCTTTTTCATATTATAACAACGGCACCGATGTTCTGCAGGATTACGGATTGGCAAGATTTGTGAATATTGAACAAAAAGGTGGCGGTAATTATTTGAAGGAAAACACGACTTGGGCCAAACAAACCATAGCGCACAATACGATTATTCAAAATGAAACTTCCCACTTTGGCGGAGACTTTGAAACGGGGAGCAAATTTGCTTCAGAGAAATACCTGTTTGATGTTTCCAATCCTAAAGTTCAAATTATAAGTGCCAATGAAAATAATGCCTATCCAGGAACAACCATGCAAAGAACAATGGCTTTAATCCAGGAAGAAGGTTTTGAAAAGCCATTTTTACTGGATATCATTCAATTGGATTCAAAAACGGCCAATCAATATGATTTACCGTTCTATTATTTGGGGCAATTCATGTCGGCCAATTTTGCTTATGAAACTCCAAAAACGTTAGAACCTTTTGGAAAAGCAAATGGCTATCAACATTTATGGAAAGAAAGTTCTGCTATTTTAACTGCAGCTAATTCTAAGATTTCCTGGCTGAACGAAGGAAGTTTTTACACACTGACTTCGGTTACTCAGC
This sequence comes from Flavobacterium sp. WC2509, assembly GCF_052683105.1. NCBI lineage: Bacteria > Pseudomonadati > Bacteroidota > Flavobacteriia > Flavobacteriales > Flavobacteriaceae > Flavobacterium > Flavobacterium sp. WC2509. Next base: position 4,013,379 of record NZ_JBQZFG010000001.1, read on the forward strand.
CCAATGATGAGGTTTTCTTTGTGAGAATTGGGGCAAACGATCCCAATTTTAATTTGAGAAAAGAACCGGGTATTATTTTCAGAAAAAAGAATACCCAAAAAGCCACTTTTGTTTCTGTTCTCGAAACACATGGAAACTACAATAAGGTTACTGAATTAGCAACCAATTCCTCAAGCAATATCGCTTCATTAAATGTGGTTTATGAAGATCCAAATTATATTGGAGTGGAAATTAAAAGCAAATCGGGAGTGGTCACTCTCTTTGTTTTGGCAACAAAAAACAACATTGCAAATCAAAAGCATCGTTTGCAAATCAATAACAAAAACTACAATTGGGTAGGTCCATATTATAAAACAACAATTAAATAAAAACAGTATGCAAAGTTTTGGAGCAAGTAAAGAATTTTTATTAGGAGATGAAATTCCGTGGGAAGTAGTTGGAGAGGGAGTAAAACGAAAAATAATGGGGTATGATGATACTATTATGCTCGTAAATGTATCATTTGAAAAAGGAGGAATAGGTCCAATGCACGAACATTATCATGCACAAGTAACTTATGTTGTCAGCGGTCAATTTGAAATGACTATTGGGGAGGAAACCAAGATTTTGAAAGGTGGCGATTGTTTTTATATTCCGCCTCATGTGTTACACGGAGCCATTTGTTTGGAAGACGGTGTTCTTATTGATGTTTTCAGTCCCATTCGTGAAGATTTTATGAAGGTTTAATCCTTTTTTAGTACAAACAAATTGTCACCACTTTTTTTAAAATTATAATGAGTATAAGTTTTTCAAAAATCGCAGTCTTTACGGCATTTTCTTGGGTATGTTATGGTCAAGATACAGGTAAAGACAAAACGAAAACAGCAGCAATAGATTTATCGCATTGGAGTGTTACTGTTCCTGAGGAAAATCCAAACAAACCAGGCCAGCCCATTGATGTTGGATATCCGGAAATATTGGATTTTGCCAATAATCCAGTGCTTAAAAAATATATGTATAATGATGAAAAGGATAAATCGATTGTTTTTTATGCCTTTCCATCAGGATCAACTACAGCCAATAGTCATTTTTCAAGATCCGAATTAAGAGAAGTTATGGAGCCGGGTAATAAGAATCTGAATTGGACTTTTGCCAAAGGAGGAGTATTTAAAGGGACGTATGCAATGGCTGATGTGTCGAAAGATCAAAATGGGAAGTATAGCAAAGTTATCATTGCGCAAATTCATGGAAGATTATCCGAAGAACAGCGAAATTTAATCGGGCAAAAAGACAACAATGCACCGCCGGTATTAAAAATTTATTGGGAAAATGGAAAGATTAGAGTCAAAACTAAGGTTCTTAAAAATCCAAATGCCACTGATAAAGAAATATTAGATGTTAAGGCCTGGGGAGATGATGAAGGTAGAGATTTTAAAGAAAAAGTGAATTTTGACAAATTTACTCTAGAAATTAAAGTTTCTCAAGGTAGAATGGAAGTTATTCTTAACGGAACTGAATCGTTAGTTTATAATGATATCAATATGAAAAAATGGGGAGTGTTTGAAAATTATTTCAAAGCGGGAAATTATTTTCAATCGACGGAACCAAATACCTACGCTAAGGTTAAGATATACGCTTTAGAAACTTCTCATTAGTGATGTAGTTTTTAGCTTCTAAAAATATTTGCCATGGATTATTAGTGAAAATTCTTTTAATCTGTGGCTATTTTATTCAATTGAGAGTGCTATTATTCAACTATTTGTATGTTTTACTACCCTTTTTTGGATTTTTAGATCACCCTCTTATTTTACATTTGAAGAATAAAATCTAATTATATGTCCCCATCTAATAAAAACAACGAATTCTTCGATCAGAGTGTTGTAACTTATATCTTTTTTGTGACAATTCTATTGTTGTCTCATATTCTGTTTTCACAGGAATTACCTCGAATAATTACGAACAAAGAAAGTATTGCTCAAAATTACCTGCCTGATTTCAGTTATGCGGGATATCATTTTGGAGAAGTAAAAATTCCCGAAATTGAAACGCAAATTATAAATGCGACTGATTATGGAGTTATTGCAAATGATGGATTGGATGATTCCAAAAATCTGATTAAAGCAATAAAAGCGGCAAGTGCTATCAAAGGGAATGTGGTTTTGCAATTGCCTGCTGGCCGAATCATTTTGAGCGATATTTTATATATCGAACGCAGTAATTTTGTGCTTAGGGGAGCAGGATCTGGAGAAAATGGAACTGAAATCTTTTGTCCAAGGCCGATGATGTATTTAAAAAATCCAGAATCATTAACGGAATTGAGGGAATACCTGACCACTTTTGATAAAAGACAGCGGGAAAAAGAAAATAATATCGACTTGCCTTTTTCACAATATGCTTGGTCTGGAGGCTTTATTTGGACACAGGTTCCCAATGAAAGAGTAAAATCATATCTGGAAAAATACGATCCTAAATTAAATGTATTGGCTAAAGTTTTAAGTGGTAAAAGAGGAGAAAATACTTTTACAGTTTCGGATGTTAATGGTTTAAAAGTTGGAGATGTAGTCGAATTGGAATTATTCAATAAAGATGGGGAAAACGGAGAAATAATTAAAGCTTTATACAATAATTCAAACGTAAAACCTGGTTCTCATCATTGGAAATTTCCAACTTTGCCGATCGTAAGACAACAAGTGGAAATCGTAAAAATTACTAATAATAAGGTTACAATCAAAACGCCTTTATTATTGGAAATAAAACCAAATTATCAAGCACAACTTGTCGAATGGAAACATTTGTCTGAAGTAGGGATTGAACATCTTAGATTTACTTTCCCTGATACACCGAGGGTTGCCCACCATGTGGAGCAGGGATACAACGCCCTGTTTTTGACCAGAATATACAATAGTTGGGTAACTGATGTTGTAATCCATAATGCTGAAAGCGGGATCCTAACCGAAGAAATTGCAAATGTAACCATTGCAGATATTGTTACAGATGGAAACAATATTGCCCACTATACTGTTGCAATGGGAGGTGTTCATAATGTACTGGTCCAAAATCTTAAAATCTATAATAATGCGGTTCATCCACTTAGTTTTAACACCTTTTCGACTAAAGATGTGTACCAAAACTGCGAAATTTTTACGAATGCCAATTTAGATCAGCATGCGGGTGCCAATCATCAAAATTTGTTTGATAATGTAAAGGTTCATATTACTCCAAAGGGAGATAACAGCTATCCTTTATTTTTGGCTGGCGGAGCGGATTACTGGAAACCTTCTCATGGTGCTTTTACCACTTTTTGGAATATTAATGTCACTGTTGAAGGAAAGTTTGATTCCTCAAAACCCATAGTTCTGAATGGTATGAATGATGGTCCATTTGCAAGAATAATAGGTGTTCACGGAAATCAAAATTTTAAATTAGAATATGGTCCTGACGCTTATGTTGAATTTTTGAATAAACCTATTCCAAAAGAACCTTCTTTATATGAGTATCAATTAAAGAAGCGATTGAAATAAATTACTGAAAGAGAGTGGTAAATAGATAAATAGTTGTGTTGTTTAGCATGAATTTTAAATCTTTTTACTTCCTTTAACTCTTAGAATTAATATAGATTATTCACATTGGCGAATTATTTACTGATGAAATATTAGAATGAAACAAACCCTTTTTTTTCTGTCTTTTTTATTATTAGCCATTGGTGTTTCTTCCCAAACGAATACCTATCGGCTAAGCAATTTATCTACCGTTGATGGTCTTTCGCAAAGTTCAGTAATTGCTATTCGTCAGGATGCTATTGGACAAATGTGGTTTGGAACCAGAGATGGTTTGAATAAATATGACGGCAGCAGGTTTACCATTTATCGTAATGATTCAAAAGATTCTACTTCGATAAGTAACAATGATATTCTGTCGATAGAAGAGGATAAATCTGGGAATATGTGGGTTGGAACGTATAATGGTCTTAACTGTTATGATCCTGTAAAAAACTCATTTAAACAATTTTTTCATACCAGCAATTATAATTCATTGTGCAATAATACGGTTTGGGATATCAAGGAAATAAACAATGAAATTTGGATAGGAACTTCTCGCGGATTGAGTATTTACAATAAAAGCACAAGAAAATTCACTTCTGTTTTTAATTCGAGCCAAAACTCATCTAGTTTACCTAATAATTTTGTTTTGAGTATTTTGAAAACCAAAAGCGGCGCTGTTTGGATTGGAACGGCAAAAGGGTTGTGCAAATTAATAAGTAGAAAAAAGGGTGTGTTTTTATTTCAACAGTTTAACAGCCCTGAGAATGGCGAGGCGCTTTTTGTTCAAAGTATCAAAGAAGATGTAACTGGTAATTTGTGGATTGGTACTAAAACCAGCGGAATTTATAAATACGATGCTGTTTCTAAAAAACTTATTTCGCTTTTAGCAAATGGAATGCAGAATGGTATTGATGTCGATGTTAGGTCAATAGATATAGACAAAAAAGGGACATTGTGGATTGGCGCTTACAACGGAGTTAGTGTAATGCAAAAGGACGGAACAACCCAAAAAATATTTAATAATCCGGATAAAAAAACAAACATAACCAAAATAAAATCTGTTTTTACAGATAAAAAGGGATCCGTTTGGATTGGAACTTATTATAATGGCGTCAATATTTGGGATATTTCCAATACCAATTTTACAAATTTGAACCAGGACTCAGGAAAGAAATCCCTAAGTTTTGATGTCATCAGTTCGATAGTAGCCGATAAGGATAAAAATATTTATTTTGGTACAGAAGGTGGAGGAATTACCATTCTTGACCACAAAACCGAAACTACCAGTTATCTTGCCGCAAAGAATAGCAGCGAATTATCCAGGAATAGCATTAAGTCAATGTTTCTTTCTGACAAGGGAATACTTTGGATTGGTACTTTTTCGGAGGGATTGGAAGCGTATGATACACATTCCAGAAAATTTATTAATGACAATATTGCACCCGATCTGAGAAAATTACTCAGAGAAACTGGTGTATATGTTATCAAAAAAGGGAGAAATAACGATATTTTATGGTTGGGAACTTTTGGCAAAGGTTTGATACGCTACAATATTTCAAATAAGACGTATCAGGTTATTGGCAATGATAATTATTCGGATAATTTTTTATCGAACAATAGGATTAGAACACTTTTGGTCGATAAAAATGATAACATTTGGATTGGTACCCAAAGCGGTCTGAATCTCATTAATTTAGATGATCTAGATAACAATAATTATCAGATTAAACATTTTTTCTTTGACAACAAAGTGCTTTCTGGAGATGATATTCTTTCATTATTTCAGGATAAAAAAAATAGAATATGGGTTGGAACCAAAGCTAAAGGACTCTATTTGTTTAATGGAAAAAGCTTTACTAATATTCATATCAGCATAGGAAATTCGACAATAACATCGATCCATTCTATTTCAGAGGATTCTAAAAATAATTTGTGGCTGAGTTCGAATTATGGAATTATTAAATACAATTATTCGAAAAATTCGATGATTGTTTATGATCAAAAAGACGGTCTAGTCAGCAATGAATTTAATGATAATGCATTCTTACAGCTGGATTCTAATAAATTCTATTTTGGAGGGCCTTTGGGAGCTTCGTACTTTGACTCCAATCACATCGCTTTAAATAGCTATTCTCCACAAGTTATTCTGACTAATTTTAAGATTAAAAATGAATCGGTTAATGTAAATGACGATCAGGATATTTTGGAAAAAAGTATTACTTACACCAAATCACTGACACTGAGTTATGACAAAGCTAATATTTCGATAAATTTTGCAATACCAAATTTTATCAATTCTACAAGTAATCAATATTTGTACCGATTGGTTGGTTTGGAAAACAATTGGACTGCGACAACAAACACTGAAGCAGTTTATACGATTCAAAAACCCGGAACCTATTTGTTTGAAGTTAAAGGAGCCAACAATGATGGGGTTTGGAACAAAACGTCAACTACATTAGAAATTATTGTAGAACCAGCTCCGTGGAGAAGTTGGTGGGCTTTTTTGTTTTATTTTTTGGTAATAGGGTCTGCATTTTACGGATTGATATGGATCATAAAGTCCAAGGAAAACCTGAAACAAGAATTGGAATTGGAATATATGGAGGGTGAAATAAATAAAGAAAACACTAGTGCCAAACTACAGTTTTTTACCAATATTTCACATGAGTTTAGAACGCCTTTAACGCTGATTTTGGGGCCATTACAACAGATTCTTTCGAACTATAATGGTAGCAATGAGATGTATAAAAAATTATTGGTGATAGAAAGTAGTGCCAATCATCTTTTAAGCCTGATTAATAGATTGATGGATTTCAGAAAATTTGAAAATAATCAATTCATACTGGAATCTGCCGAAGGAAATATTGTAAAATTCCTGAATGAAATATTCCTGTCCTTTACCGAGTATGCAAAAGACGGAAACTATACCTATACTTTTAACACGTTGAATGACGAAATTTTAGTCTATTATGACCGTTATAAATTAGAACGCGTATTCTATAATTTGATTTCGAATGCCTTTAGATATACACCAAAAGGAGGTGTGATTTCAATTCATATTAAAAAAGAGGAAAATAATATTGTAATTGAAGTGGAGGATTCAGGAGTTGGAATCGCTGAAGAAAATATTGATAAAATTTTTGATTTGTTTTTCGAAATTCCAACACATAAAAATGTAGAAATCAATTATAATAAAGGTACTGGAATAGGTCTTTCCATAGCCAAAAATATTGTTGAACTTCACCACGGAAATATTGACGTGAGAAATAAAGATACACGAGGAGTTGTTTTTAAAGTGACCCTTCCGCTAGGAAAAGAGCATCTTTCTGAAAAAGAAATTTTAGTGGATTTTAAAATCAGTGATGATGTTAGCCAATACACAGCTCAATTAGAAAATTCAGAAATTATTCAGGATGATGATGTCAATGATTTAATAGTTCACGAGGATAAACTCACTATCCTTATTGTGGAAGATCATAAGGTTTTACGTTCCTTCATGAAAAATCTTTTGAAGAAAGAATACAACATTATTGAAGCAGAAAATGGGAAAAAAGGACTTAAAAAAGCACTTGAATATGTTCCGGATTTAATAATAAGTGATGTTATTATGCCAGAAATGGTAGGGACTGAACTCTGTGCCAAAGTCAAGGAAAATTTAAAAACCAGTCATATTCCGGTTATTCTGCTTACTTCAAGATCTTCTTTGATTTATAAAATAGAAGGATTGGAAAACGGCGCCGACGATTATATAAGCAAGCCTTTCAATCTAAAGGAATTTAAATTGAGAATCAAAAACCTTTTGGATTCCACTCAACGATTGAAAGCTAAATTTTCTAGCGATAATACTTTTGCTCCAGCAGAAATTACCGTTTCTTCTTTGGATGAACAGTTGCTTAAAAAGGCTTTTAAACTGGTAGAAGACAATATAGCCAACGAGCAGTTTGATATTCCATTTTTCAGTTCTGAACTTGGAGTAAGCAGAACGATGTTATTTACCAAAATAAAAGCTTGGACAAACTTCACTCCAAATGAATTTATTAATGAGGTAAGGATGAAACGTGCAGCTCAATTATTGGAACAAAACAAAATGAATGTTTCTCAAATAAGTTATAAAGTAGGTTTTAATAACCCGAAATACTTTAGTAAATGTTTCCAAAAGAGATATGGAGAAACCCCATCTCAATATGCAGACAAATTTTCTGAAGATTCCCAGAATTAAACAGAAACCCTTGTTTTACTGGGGAAATTGCATCCATTTTGGATTTTTGAATACCCTTTTTTGAATTTTTGGAACTTGCTTCATTTCTACATTTGCAATATGAAATGGTATAAAATTAAAATTACAATAGTGTCGTCGTTTTTAGTGTCGCTTATTATCGGCCTGGGCCTATTTATTATTTATTTAGATTAATTAGGAACATGGAACTCCTAAATTTAGTATTCAAATATTATTGGTAATCGCTTTATTTAAACAGTTATGGTTAAAAACAAATATTTAGTTGTCATGTTCGTTTTTGCAATGCTTTCAATGGCTTGTAAAACTACTGTTAATGCTCAAAATCATTCAAAAACTCAAGATGTTAATGCTCTTCTTGAAAAACGATACCAGAGTCTTCTGGACTATCCAATTGATTCTTTAGGATTTCCGCGTAGTATGTCTTTAAAGACGGGTGTTGTAAAAAAAGTACCTTCAAAAGATTGGACCAGTGGTTTTTTTGTGGGGAACCTTTGGCAGATATACCAGCTTACTGGTGATTCCAGATTCAAGGAAAGAGCGGCAGTTTGGAATGCCTTTATGGAAAAAGAAAAATTAAATAATCATAGCCACGACGTTGGATTTAAGATTTTTTGCAGCTTTGGAAAAGGACTGGAAGTAGAAAACAATCCAAAATATAAAGCTGTAGTCATTAAAAGTGCTGAAACGCTAATCACCCGATTTAATAAAAAAGTGGGTTCTATCAGGTCTTGGGATTTCAACAAGGATATTTGGGAATTTCCTGTAATCATTGATAATATGATGAACTTGGAACTGCTTTTTGAGGCTTCCAAATTTTCAGGTGATGCTAAATATAAAAAGATAGCCATTCAGCATGCCAACACGACTCTAAAAAATCATTTTAGAAAAGATGGTAGTACTTATCATGTTGTTGTATACGACACGATTACTGGAGTAGCTAAAAATAAAATAACTTTTCAAGGTTTTAAAGATGATTCTTCGTGGGCTAGAGGTCAATCCTGGGCTGTGTATGGCTTTACTATGTGTTATCGTTACACCAAAGATGCAGCTTATCTCAAACAGGCTGAGGCTACCGCCAAGTATTTTATAAATCATAAAAATATGCCCGAAGATGGAATTCCGTATTGGGATTTTAATGACACGAGTATTCCAAATGCCCCAAGAGATGCTTCTGCTGCTGCTGTAATGGCTTCTGCTTTAGTTGAACTGTATAAATACACAAAAGATGAGATGTATTTAAATTATTCAAATAAAGTGATTCATAGTCTGAGTTCAGATAAATATCTTTTGAATGAGACTGTAAAAGGTCCTTTTATATTAGATCATAGTACAGGACATTTGCCTAAAAACGACGAAATAGACGAACCAATCATATACGGAGACTACTACTTTTTGGAAGCCATAATTAGAAAAAAAGCACTTTAATTTTATGAAAATCAATCTTTATAACTTGGTACATGTATTTGTGCTTTATATTATTGTTGGCTTTGGTGCCATAAATGCGCAGAAAATGGAAAATTTAGAGAGAAGCAAAATTAATATCAATTCCGATTGGAATTATTTAGAAAATGATGCTAAAAATCTATCCGAAATAGTAAATGCTAGTAACTGGGTTGGAATAAAACTGCCTCATAGCTGGAACAGTCAAGACGCCACGGATAATAATCCTGGTTACCGAAGAATGGCGAGCTGGTATAAAAAGAACCTTGTTATTCCTATTATTGATGGGAATAAAGAGTATAAATTATATTTTGAAGGGAGCAATATTACCACTACTGTATATGTGAACGGAAAAGAAGCTGGGAAACATATTGGAGGCTATGTCGGTTTTACTTTTGATATTACAAAATATATAAATGCAGGAAATAACGAAGTTTTAGTTCGTGTTGACAATAGTTACAACATTGAAATAATTCCATCCCAGAAAAGTGATTTCTTTATTTATGGCGGAATTACAAGAGATGTTTGGTTACTGTCAATGGCAAAGAATCACATTGAGAATATTAAAGTTACAACACCAAAAGTTTCAGAGAAATCAGCTTCTTTAGTGGTTGTTGCTTCGGTTAAAAACGATAAAGGTTCTGCTGGATTTTCTTATTTGGCACAATTGACGAATCCCAAAGGAAAAGTAGTTGCTACCAAAAAGGGAAATGTATCGGGAGAACAAACAACAATAGAATTCGACGAAATTAAAAATCCACAATTGTGGGATATTAATGCTCCAAATTTATACTCTGTTAGTGTTTCATTATTGGAAAACGGAAAAACAATCGACAAAATTGACGACAGAGTAGGTTTTCGATGGTTTGAATTTAAAGATAACGGACCATTTTACCTGAACGGAAAACGAGTTTTGATTCGCGGAACACATCGTCATGAAGAACACGCAGGGGTAGGAGCAGCAATGTCAAACGAACAACATCGAAAAGATATGGAATCCATAAAAGAAATGGGTGCCAATTTTGTTCGACTGGCACATTACCCACAAGATCCAGAAATTTATAAAGCCTGTGATGAGTTGGGTTTATTGGTTTGGGATGAGTTACCTTGGTGTCGTGGCGGGATTGGAAATGAAGTTTGGCAAACCAATACCAAAAATTTACTTTCCGAAATGATCAATCAAAATTACAATCACCCTTCAATTATTATATGGTCTTTGGGGAACGAAATGAATTGGCTTCCCGATTTTCCTGATGGTGATAATATTGAAAAAACGAATGTTTTCTTAACAGAATTAAATACTATTGCACATAAATTAGATCCAAATAGAAAAACAGCTATTCGAAAATACGAAGAAGGCTCAAAAATCGTAGATGTGTTTTCGCCTTCTATTTGGTCAGGCTGGTATTCTGGAAGCTATAAAAGTTATAAAAAGGCAATCGATAAATATAAATTAGATTACAAGCATTTCATCCATGCCGAATATGGCGGAGATAGTCATGTTGGGCGTCACTCTGAAAACCCAATTACAGGCGAAGGTCTTATAAAATCGGAAGGTTGGGAAGAAGCCATCGTTCAAACTAAAGTGGCCAATATTGCGCAAATTGGAGATTGGAGCGAAAATTATATTGTTGATTTATTTGACTGGCATTTGCATATTTCTGAAAATGACCCAACATTTGTGGGTAACATCCAATGGGCTTTTAAAGATTTTGGAACACCTTTACGGCCAGAAGATGATATTCCTTATATGAACCAAAAGGGATTGGTGGATAGAAACGGAAACCTAAAAGATGCTTATTATGTATTTAAAAGTTACTGGAGTGACAAACCTTTTGCTTATATTGAATCCCATACTTGGACTGAGCGTCAGGGTCCAAAAAACACCTCTCGTGTACTAAATGTTTTCAGTAATTGTCCTAAAGTGGAATTCTTTCATAACGGAGTTTCCTTAGGTATAAAAAACCGAAACACACAAAGTTATCCAGCTTCGGGTTTGACTTGGGACGTGAATTTCACAGAAGGAAAAAATACCTTTATAGCTGTTGGAACAGCAAACGATGGCAAAAAAGTAACCGATACAATTGAAGTTAATTATCGTTTTACAAAGAATGAAGCAGCTGTAGGACTTGTTCTATCTTCAGAAAAATTGCAAAACGGAAACTATCTGGTAACTGCAATTGCCGTAGATAAAAACAATCTTCGTTGTCTGGATTATGAAGATCGTGTTTATTTCCAATGTTTATCGGGTGGTCAGACTTTAAAAAATCAAGGTACACCAACAGGAAGTGAATCGATTAGAATGTCAAACGGAAAGGCTGCTATTGAAGTTATTCCAAACACAAATGGAGATTCAATTGAAATGACCATTTTAAATCAAAATTTTAAAGGGGAATATTTAAAATTCAAAAAAATATAAATTATCAAGATGAAAAATATAAAATACATCGCATTTCTTTTACTCTTTTCTAGTGTTTCCGCACAAACTATAAAGGAAACCTCAAATGATTTTCCAAAAACTATTGTTTTGGAAGGAGCAGTTTTACAAAAGAACTCTCAACTACTAGTTAAAAATGATACCGAAAAAACAGCAGCACTCCAAAGTCTTTTGCGTCAAGCTGATAAGATAGTAAAGGCGAAAAAATTATATTCGGTTATGCATAAAAGCCAAGTTCCTGCAAGTGGAGATAAGCACGATTATATGAGCACAGGTCCGTATTGGTGGCCAGATCCGACCAAACCTGATGGATTGCCATATATTAGAAAAGACGGATTGCGTAATCCGGAATACTATAAAATTAGTGACTCTCAGGAAATGGATCTGGTAGAAGATGATGCTGAAACTTTGGCTTTGGCCTATTATTTTACGAAGAAAGATAAATATGCAGAATGGGCTTCAGAAGTAATTAAAACTTGGTTTTTAAATGCAGAAACAAAACAAAATCCAAATCTTAATTTTGGTCAGGCTATTCCAGGGTTAAATACGGGTAGAGGTATAGGTTTGATCGAAACCAGAGGATTATTTCGTGTAATTGATGCTGCGATTTTGATTCAAAATTCAAATAGCTGGTCTAAAGACGATCATTTGGCACTAAAAAAATGGTTTTCAGACTATTTGACCTGGCTCACTGAAAGTCCAATAGGAAAAGACGAAGCCGATGAACATAACAATCATGGAACTCATTACAGTGTTCAGGTAATTTCGTATGGAATTTTTACAAATCGTGCTGAAATTGCTTTAGCTGAAATTGAAACTTTTAAAAATAGATTAGAAAGTCAATTAAAACCAGATGGAAGCCAGCCTTTCGAATTGGCAAGAACAAAATCCTGGAATTATACCAATATGAATTTGGAGGGTTATTTTATTGCCGCCCGCTTAGCCGAAAACTGCCAAATAGATCTTTGGCATTATCAAACCAAGGAGGGTAAAAGTATTAAAGCTGCTTTGGATTGGTTGCTACCTTATATAGATTCGAAAAAGAAATGGGAATATGAGCAGATTCATAATATAGGTTTTGATGAAACTGTCAGAATTTTGAAGACCGCCTCAAATGAATATTCCAATTCGGATTATGATACTTTGGCAAAAAAGGTGGATGTAAAGTCGTATATGCTTCCTTTTAACCAATTGGCTTTTTAAGTTCATGCGATTTTAAGAGAAAGTTTTTTTGACTTCATATAACGATTTTACAATTTCTATTTCCTTTGGTGTATTCAAAATAAATTCTCAAGATAATCCTAACCTCTAATTTGGTTTAAAGGACGATCTTTTTTTAGTAAACCCTGTTCGATGATTCGAGCAGGGTTTTGCTTTTATAAATAGAATTAGTTTGTTCGAAGATTTACTAACGATACTAAAACTTTTGAATGATTATCGGTTTATTATTTCATGAGTGGACTATTGGGATCCCATTTTTGGACATTCATTATTGTGTTACATCTTAAATTTGAATCGTTCATTTATGTATTATGTTTAAAAAAGTTCGTAACAAATTATATTATTTGTTTTTTATTTCAGAAATAAATAATACATTTGGAGAACCAAATTGGTAAACCAGTTTGGTTCTCCAAAATAAAATAACAATTTTGGAGATTTTAAATTATTTGCAAAACTATTTCACAAATTAAAAAACCACTATTATGAAAAGAATTTTACAATTATCAATTTTAATGGCCTTTTCTCTTTCTTATGGGCAAAGAACACTGCCTTTATATGAAGGATTTAATTACATAGCAGGCACTAATGTTATAGGACAAGGAGACTGGACTAATGCTTCTACATCAACAGTTACGAATGATGCTTTGATAGCGACATCACCAGTATGGGGAAATAATGGTTTACCAACTGCTGCGGGTGAAGCTTTGGCCATAAGTAGGGCTGGAGATGATCCTCAATTGGCTTTTGCGCCAGCTCCACAATCGGGTTCACTATATTCTTCATTTGTGATGAAAGTGACTAGTCTTATGACGGGAACTGTTGCGACTCCGTCATATATAACTTCTGGAACTTCAACGGCAAGTGGACCCGCTCCATCTTTCTTTTTTAGTTTTGCATTCTTTAATACGGGAACAAGTTCAACTTCTTATGCTGGTTCAGTGTTTATCAGAAGAGATAATAGTACGGATACTGATAAATTTCGCTTAGGAATTGGCGCATCCAATACTGTTGCTGTTGATGCAGATGTTGTTTGGAGTCCTACGGTATTCACTATTGGAGATGAAATCGTGGTGGTAACAAAATATGATATAGACAATAAAGTGGCGAAAATGTGGATAAATCCAACAATTTCTTCAACAGAGCCAGCGGATCAGGTAGTTTCTGGAGTTAGAACTGGAAGTATCAAACCAGATAGATTACGCCTTAACAAAAATAGTGCTGCAACAACTCCATATATGATCATAGATGAAATAAGAGGAGCTAATAACTGGGGCGAGGTCGTAGGAGGTGCTTCAACTTTGGGATTGTCTAAATCTGAAATAGCACAATTAAAAGTATATCCAAATCCAGTTTCAAACGGGACATTGAATATCAGTTCTGCGAATAACAGTGAAAAAGAAGTTGCTATTTATAATATTTTGGGACAAAAAGTGTTCCAAACCCAAACGACTTCTGGAGCAATCAATGTATCAAGTCTTGGTAAAGGAGGTTATCTTCTGAAAATTACCGAAGATGGAAAATCAGAGACAAAAAAACTGATTGTCCAGTAAAGAAAACATTTGAATAGAATAGTTTATGCGGTATTTTTTAATTAAAATGATATCGCATAAATTTTCAATAACAATAGTCATTAACTCAAAAAACATTAAAATTGAAAAAAAGAATTCTAATACCTGTTATGGCAGCAATGCTGTCTCTATCTTCTTTTGCGCAAACAAAAGATACTGTGACGACAAAGCCGGTTGCAATTCCAACGGGTTATGTTGCTAAACTCGACGTGGTTTATACTAAAGTAAAAGGCTGGGACGGTAGAACGGATTTGTATCTTAATCCAAATGCTCCCAAACCAACTCCAGTTATTATCAATATACATGGTGGTGGTTGGAAATCAGGTACGAAAGAGTCTCAAGGTGGTTTTAATCCTTATTTTAAAGCTGGTTTTGCAGTAGCGAATATGGAATACCGTTTGTCTGGTCAGGCCAAAGCGCCCGCAGCTATCGAGGATACCCGTTGTATGTTGATTTATTTAATAAAAAATGCAAAAGAACTTAATATAGACCCGAACAAGATCGTGATTATGGGCGGAAGCGCTGGTGGTCATCTTGCTTTGATGGGCGGATTATTAGCTAATGATCATCGTTTTGATACCAATTGTCCCGGAGTTGAAAATATAAAAGTTGCTGCCATCATTGATAAATATGGTATTATGGATGTTTGGGATTGGACTTATGGCCCTGAGCATAAAAGCTCTTCTCCTAAATTATGGCTGGGAGATAATGCGAAAGACGAGGCTTTTATTAAGTCAGTTTCACCTATTTCGTATGTGACCAAAAACAGTCCACCGATTTTCATAGTTCATGGTGATGCGGATCCAACTGTTCCTTATCAACAGTCGGTAGATTTATACAAGAGGCTTCAAAAACTAGGTGTCAAATCGCAATTTATCACCGTTCCAGGCGGGGGACATGGCAAATTTGATAAAGAAATGAACAACGACATTAATAAATCAATCATTGAATTTCTTAAAGGCATTAATTTTTTTAATTAAAAATTAGAATAATATCAATAGTAGTAATTTTTGCTCTAAAAATTAATAAAATGAAAATACAGAATAATACAAAAGTTACTTTGGCAATACTGTTTTTGGCAACTTCTTTTTCGGGATTTGCCCAAGTTACATTAAAGGCAGATGGACTAGGAGATACTTATGAATTAATTAATAGTGTGTTTGCTCCTGGGTACGATGCTGTAGAAAATCCAGAATGTGCTCATGCTGATTTTGGTCGTCATATCACAGAAATTTGGGATTCTGATTTAAAAGAAAATGTCTTTAAATTTTACATTCACGTTACTCCGGATAACGACCGTTGCGAAAATTTTGATCGTCAAAGAGTTGAAATTAAAACCTTTGAATCTTCACCAGATAATTTGAAAGGTGCCTTGGGTGAAACAATTACTTATAAATGGAAATTTAAACTGCCTACTGGATTTCAGCCCTCCACCAATTTTACCCATTTGCACCAAATTAAAGCAGTAGGCGGATCTGAAAGCATTCCTATTTTTAGTTTATCAGCTAAAAAAGGGAAGACTAATAAAATGAATTTGGTTCATGACAATGTAAATATCTTAGCTAGTGCCAATTTATCGGATTTTGAAAATACATGGGTCGAAATTACAGAAGTAATTAAAGTTGGTGCTAATGGTACTTATTCTATGACCATAAAAAAAATCGATGACGGAACAGTAGTACTTTCATATAGTAATGCAAATATTATGACTATCAGACCTGACAATAATTTTATTAGACCAAAATGGGGTATTTACCGCAGCCTGAAAAATCCCGAAGAATTAAGAGATGAATCCGTTCGGTTTGCAGATTTTTCTATAACTGAAGGAGCCGTTTCCAATAAATAATTGTGATGGAAATTATAGGAGTAAATCAGAATCTTACTTTTTCTCGCTTTTACATATGGATCGTTTTAATTTTAATTGGAAATCCATTTTCGTCTAAAGCACAAATCACTTTGAATGCTGACGGTCCAGGAAATACTTATGAATTAATCAATAGTGTTTTGGCACCAGGTTATAATGTTGTGGAAGATCCAGAATGTGTGCATAGTGCGTTCGGGCGTCATATAGCTGAAGTGTTTGATACAGAATTGAACAAAAATGTTTTTGAATTTTATATCCATGTAACACCAGATAATGATCGCTGCATAAATTTTGATCGACAACGAGTTGAAATTAAAACCTATGAATCGTCACCAGATAATTTGAAAGGTACTCTGGGAGAAACCGTTACTTATAAATGGAGGTTTAAAATACCTGCTGGTTTTCAGCCTTCAGCTAATTTTACACACATTCACCAGGTTAAAGCGGTGGGTGGGGACGATGATGATCCTATTTTTACATTAACACTCAGAAAAGGGACGCCCAATAAATTAGAACTTAATTATGTTAAAGAGAGCTCTTTAAGTACAAATAAGTATAAAAATGTAGATATGTCCTTGTTTGAAGGCATTTGGATGGAGGCAATTGAAACCATAAAAATAGCCACATCGGGTACCTATTCCATTACTATTAAGAGAGTTGATAATGGAGTTACGGTGCTAAGTTATAGCAATCCAAATATTTCCACCATTCGATTAGGAGTAGGCGGGGTAGACAACAGTTTTATTCGTCCAAAATGGGGAATATATAGAAGCTTGCTTAATGATGCCAGTTTGCGAGATGATTCTATCCGTTTCTCAGATTTTAGCATATCAGAAGGAACTTTGGCTACCGATGACTTCACTTCGAATATTGAAGATGTTGTTTTGTTTCCTAATCCAGTTGTCGATAATTTAAAACTTCCTGAAGAAATTATGCAGGAGTATGACAGCATCCACATCTTCAATACTAATGGAGAATTAATTGTCTCACAAAAAATTGTATCCAGAAATTTAGATCTTTCTCATTTAAGTTCAGGATTGTATTTCGTTTCATTTTTGAAAAATAGCATTGAGACGAAAGCGATTAAAATGCTAAAAAAATAAAATGCATTTAACTCGCTAAAATTTCTAAAACTGCTTCAAAGGAATTTTTTAAAAACAAATTTATTATAAGTTTTTTCCTTTGGAACTGCAGATCATTATTAAGGTAAATTATTATTTATTTTATTTTAATCTCTTTTAATTTTTATTGTTTAAAAAATACCCCAAAAAAATATAGTATTTGTTTTTTATTCGAAAATAAGTATTATATTTGGATAACCAAATTGGTTAACCAGATTTAAATAAAACCAAATTCAGGTTGTGAAATTTTATTTGAAAACTGAAAATCGATTCAACTGAAAGTTTTTTGAGCTGATTAGATTGCGTTTTTTACAAATGAAGTTTTTGACCTTGAATTACAGGCAGATAAAGGTGATATTATCTAAATATTGGACAATTTTACCCAATTTCAGGATTATTGTTTGTGAGCGAATTTTAATTTTGAATCGTTAAAAAAGCAGATTATTAAAGTATTTGATACTAATTCATACTATCATTTTTTGAGACACTTTTTTGATCACAACCATTAAATAGAACTAAAAATAATTATTTACAAAAAAAAAACAATAACGAGATTCAATGAGAAAAAAATGATTTTATCCAATTCTAAACAGAATTAAAAATACGATTAACTAGAAACCAAATTAATATTAAATGAATAAATTATGAATAAACCAATCTTACTGTTTCTCCTAATTTTCACTTCAATTATATATGCACAGACTGATAAGCTAAAAATTTCAGGTACTGTGATAGATGAAAAAGGAATGCCAATACCGAACGTTACAATCACCTTTGATGAAAAAGCAGTATCGACAGATATAGAAGGGAAATATACTATAGATGTCAAAAGTTCTAAATCAAGTGTGAAGTTTTCCTTTATAGGTTTCGAACCTCAAATTGTTGTGGTGGGAAAAAACAAAACAATAGATATCACTTTAAAAGAGTCGACAAATGCTCTTGATGAGGTAGTTGTTATTGGGTACGGTACCCAAAAAAGATCCCATGTTACTGGTGCTGTATCAAAATTTAAAGACGAAAAACTGGATGAAATTGCAGTATCAAGGCTAGACCAGGCATTGCAAGGAAAAATTGCAGGGGTTCAGATTCAAAATACTTCATCAGAGGCAGGATCTGATACTCAAATAACTATTAGAGGAGTTAGTTCTGTAAATGCAGGTGCAAGTCCGCTTATTGTTATTGACGGACAGCCTGTTCCAGATGGATTGTCCTCTTTAAACATGGCCGATGTAGAATCTGTTGATGTTCTTAAAGATGCTGCTTCTGCTGCTATTTATGGTTCTCGTGGGGCAAGTGGTGTTATATTGATTACTACTAAAAGCGGTAAATCGGATAAGGTTAAATATTCTCTTAAATATTCAAGTGGATTTAAACAAGCTTACAGTAAGTATCCTGTTATGTCTTCTACGGAATATGTAGAACGTTTGTTTGCCGAACGCGATTTAAAATTAACGGATCCTAGTGTGAATCAAGCGAACAATACAATTACAGCCAACAACAGAGCCACTTATGTTGTAGAACAAGATATGTTGGGAGGTAAAGGTATTGATTACCAGGATGAGGTATTGCAAACTGGGGAATTTAGAAATATTCAGTTGAGTGCCACAGGAGGTACCAGTAAGGTTCGTTATTTTTTATCGGGAGGTTACACTGGAGACGAAGGAGTTATGATTAAAAGTAATTTCGAAAAATATAATTTCCGTTCTAAGTTGGATATTGATTTGAGTAAAAAAGTCAAACTTTCGGTTAATTTGAATCCATCTTTTCAAACAAAAGAATCTCCTTCTGAGAATTTTACAAATTTTATACGTTATCCAAGTTTTCTCCCTATTTATCACAATGAGACAACAGCGGCATTTGTACGTCAAAATAGTCTATGGTCTGGTGTAAAAGCAGGAGATTATGCACATCCAAGACATTTTAATAATTTGACTTACTCTGGAATTATGCCAGATGGAACTATGTGGGCGCCAACGGTTGCAAGTCCATTTAACTCGGCACAAAATAATCCTATGGGTTCTCTTCTTAGCCAGGAAATTACTACTGACGAATATAGATTCCAAGGTAGTGCAAACCTAGTTTTTAATATACTTCCAGGTCTGGATTTTAAAACTATGGGAAGTGTGTATATGAATTATGCCAAAAGACAGGAATGGGCAGATAGAGATGCAACAGGAGATGGAGTTGTAAATAAAGCTGTTTACATTAATAATACTTATATTGATTTGTTGTCTGAAAACACGTTGAATTATAAAAAGTCATTTGGACAGCACTCTTTGGATGCTTTAGCTGGATTTACTGTTCAGAAAACACAAAAGAGCAATATACAAACCACAGGTCTGTCTTTTCCGAGTGATAAGATACATACTCTAAATAATGCTTTGCAGTTTGATAAAAATGGTACTTTTAGTTATGAGACTCCAATCGGTTTGTTGTCATATTTGGGAAGAATTAATTATTCTTATGCGGGTAAGTATTTATTGTCTGCCAGTTTCCGTGCAGATGGTAGTTCATACTTTGGTGCGGGTAATAAATGGGGATATTTTCCAGCCGCTTCTGTAGGTTGGGTTGTTTCAAAAGAAGAATTCTTGAGCAAAGCAGATTGGCTTAGTAAACTTACTTTTAGAGCAAGTTATGGTGTGTCTGGTAATAATAGAATTGTAGAATTTGGATATGTTGATTTATTGACTTCTGCAAACTATTCATTAGGTGAGGGATCTGGTTCTGCCGTATCTGGACAGACACCGACAACAGGAATTCTAGCTAATCCGGACATCACATGGGAAACTACAAACCAAGCCAACTTTGGAATGGATCTTTCTATACTTAAAAACAGGTTTAATCTTTCTGTTGATGTTTATCAGTCGAAAACTAATGAGCTATTGTTGCAACAAGCCAATATGGCATTTACAGGAGTTCCTTTGTATTGGAATAATATCGGAAGTTTAAATAATAAAGGAATTGAGTTTGAATTATCAACTACGAATATTAAAACAAAAGATTTCAAGTGGACGACTTCTGCCAATTTATCTCATACGGAAAATAAGGTTAGAGAGTTAGGGGATGAAGCTTATTTGAGAAATCAAGGAGAGCGTACAGAAGTGTATCAAAATAAAGTGGGAGATCCATTGGTTCAATTCTATGGTTTTAAGACAGATGGGGTATGGCTTTCGCAATCACAAATTGATCAAGCTAAAGCTGGTGGTTTAACAAGTTCGTTGCCAAATTTATTTATTCCAGGTGGACTAAAATTGGTAGATACAAATGGAGACAATGTTCTTGATAACGATGACAGAACTGTAACTGGAAATCCGTACCCAGATTTTACGTGGGGAATTACGAATGTCTTTACTTACAAAGCGGTTGATTTTAGTTTTACTTTTCAAGGTGTGCAAGGTGGGGAGTTAGTTAATGGAGATCCAAACTACAATGAGACTAAACAGCGTAACACAAACTACAACACAAATCGTTGGTTAAGCGAAATGTATCCTGGAGATGGAAAAACGCCTTACGAATTGAATGGATTCAACTGGATGCTTACGGATTATGTGGTGGAGGATGCTTCTTACTTTGCACTTAGAGAGGTTAGCTTAGGATATAATTTTCCTGAATATATGGCAAAACAAATAGGGTTAAGTTCTTTACGTTTATATGCATCGGGACAAAACATGTACTTTAATTCAGCTAAAGGGTATAGAGGAATCAATCCAGAAGGGCGTTCTAATAACGGACCTTATGCGAGTTCTTTAATTAGCGGATACCAAAGAGGTGCTTTTCCGATTCCTAAAACAGTAATCATTGGAATAGATCTTAATTTTTAATTTAAAACAAACTTGATTATGAAAGCATTAAAATATATGATGATTCTCCTTTTTGGAGGTTTATATGGATGTAATGACGTCATCGATTTAGAGCCGGAATCTAATAACGCAAGATCAGACTACTATTCTAATTATGGAGAGATTAGAACTGCATTGATGGGATGTTATAGTGGGCTTCAAAAACCTTTACTCGAGGAATGGAAGATGTCGGAATTGCGTAGTGATAACTCCATAATGGGGGTTGCTAATACTACTTCAACCGTGAATAATGATTTGAGTTATTTGGATGAGTTTTATCCTGAAAGTTCCCATCAAGGAATTTATAACTATTGGTTGAATACTTATAACAATATAAGAGGTACCAATCTTGTTTTGAATGCTCTTAAAGCAAATTATAATCCAACTACGGGTGTAATTGAGTATGAAGACACAGTGGTTCCAGTTACTGAAGCAGAGCGTAAAAGTTTAGCTGCAGAAGCTTGTTTCTTAAGAGCCTATTCTTATTTTAATTTAGTGCGTTTGTATGGTGGGGTATTTTTAGTGCACGAAGACATAACACCCGACGAAGCAAAAAAAATGAACCGTTCTTCTGTAGCAGATATCTACAAATTGATTGTAGCTGATTTGGTGAATGCATCAGCTAATGGAGTTAGTGCTAAATTTAATGCTACTACACCGCCTTCTGATCTTGGAATTGCTAACAAATGGAGCTCAGAAGCGTTGTTGGCCAAAGTATATCTTACCTTAAATAAAAAAGCAGAAGCGGCTGTTTTGTTAAACGATGTTATTGCTAATAGTGGTTATGGTTTGGAAGGTTCATATGCCAATGTATTTTCTACTACCAATGAAATGAACAAAGAAATTCTTTTTGCTATTCGTTTTAAAGCAGGTGGTTTAGGCATGGGAAATTCAATTCCTAATTTATTTGCGCCATTAAATAGTGGAAAAGCAGTCATAAATGGAGATGGTAAGGGGTATAATACTCCTGCAGGTGAATTGAATACTTCGTATGCTGCCACTGACCAGAGAAAAGCAGTTAATATTGGAACCTTTGGAACAGGATCAAAAGCAGTATTGTATGTTAAAAAATACATTTCTACGGTAGCAGTTGTTAATGATGCAGAAAATGATTGGCCTGTTATTCGTTATTCAGATGTGTTGTTGATGTTGGCGGAAGCTAATGGAAATTCTACAGCAAGTATGGGATTAATCAATCAAGTGCATGTAAGAGCAGGGCTTACAGCGTTGCCTACAACTGCAACGGTAGCTGTTTATGAAAAAGCATTAGCAAATGAAAGAAGATGGGAATTAGCATTTGAAAATCAAAGATTTTTTGATTTGTTGAGATTTAATACAACTACAACAACTTTGAAAGTTGAACAAATCATGAGTAGTCATTTTGCAGTAATGTATCCTTTGCATTATAAAAATTATCCCGCTCCAAATTTAAGTTTGGCAGATCTTCAAGCGAATGCAAATTCAGATCATATGTTGTTGCCTATTCCTCAATATGAGATAGATACGAATTCGCATATTGTAATTCCTCAAAATCCTGGTTACTAGGATATATAAAATTTGGTTTTAGTTTTTTAGTAAGAAACACTCGATATTAATCTTTTGTAAAAGAGCGATATTGGGTGTTTTTTTTGCATAATAATTTCTTGTAAAAAAGATTGAAAGTTGTAAAATTTACATTATATTTGGTAATCCAATTTGGTTTACCAATTTGGATTACCAAAAAAAAGTTTTGTAAAATCTTTAATTTTTTAAACATGAAAATAATTACTCTTATTAAACAGAATGCCTTTTTTAGGATTATGAATTTTAAATTCATTTTTACAATAGCGGCAGTATCAGTTTTTAGTTTGAATATGCATTCACAAACAGTTACAACTCTTGCTGCCTTTAAGACCGCAGTAAGTGCAGCCGTTCCAGGTAGCACGATTATTGTTAAAAATGGTACATACCCTGATTTTATTACGTCTATTAGCAAAATTGGGACTGCACAAAATCCGATTACGATTAAGGCAGAAACGGTTGGAGGGGTTGTTTTAACTGGAAATTCTAATTTTGGAATTAAAAAATCAGCTTATATTAATTTTGAAGGTTTTGTGTTTAATTGCACAGGCAACAGTACTTTGATAAAATTGGAGGCATCCAATAATGTTCGAATTACAAAGAATGTTTTTGAACAAACTGCAACGGCTGCGGTAAAGATAAGCTGGATTGTGGTTGTGGGGACTTTTGATGACTATACTTTTCAAATGTTAAGTCATCATAATAGAATAGACCACAATATCTTTAAAAACAAATTGACTATGGGGAATTTTATCACAATGGATGGGACTTATAATCAAGCCAGAACTGAAAATTATCAATCTCATCATGATAGAATTGACCATAACTATTTTTACAATAACTCTCCAAGAGCCGAAAATGAAAAAGAATCCATCAGAATAGGAAATAGTCAGTTGTGTAATTCCAGTGGTTATACAACCGTTGAATTTAATTTGTTTGAAGATTGCGATGGTGATCCAGAAATTGTTTCCGTGAAATCGAATGATAACCTGGTTCGATATAATACATTTAATAGAAGTATTGGAAGTTTAACACTTCGCCAGGGCGCCAGAACTCGAGTAGAAGGTAATTATTTCTTTGGAGGAGGAAAGGCTGATGCAGTGTACGTACCAAACCCACAAACAACTCCACCAACAACACCACAACCGATTCATACAGGAGGTATAAGGGTGTATGGGACAGACCATGTTATTGTGAATAATTATTTTGAAGGTTTGCAGGGTACGATTTGGGATGCGCCAATTGCATTGACTCAAGGAGACGTGATTACTGGTCAGAGTACCGACCCTAGTTTGCATTACAGACCTGAGCGTATCACTCTTGCATACAATACATTGGTGAATAATACGTACGGAATTGAGCTGGGGTATACAAGGGCGGATGGTTCGTATAATAAAAAGTTGGCAGATATTACAATAGCCAATAATATAGTGGTTGGATCGCAAAATAATTTAGTCAAATATTTTGCAGATCAGCAGGGAGCAATTACATGGGCTAATAATATAATGTATCCTACAGGAACTGCACAGCTAGTTACTGGTGGTCCTGCGTTTACAGCTGATCAAGTTTTAGTTCAAAATCCGAACCTATCTTTAAGTGGTTCTATCTGGAAAGCAACAAATACTTCTCCAGTTATTGCAGATGCGGTTCCTTCTTTAAATGTGAACTTGGATATTGATGGCCAGTCAAGATCTTCAATCAGCAATGCTGGTGCGGATAATTTCAGTGCTGATCTTGTTACTTATTTTCCAGTTACAATTAATGATGTGGGTCCAAATTCTCCAGAAGGAAATCTTTCTGTTATTACACCAACTGCTTCTTCTGGAGTCTTGCTTTATCCAAATCCTACAAAAGGGTACTTGGAATTAACTCTTCCTTTTTCGCAAAATGAAATAGCGGTAGAATTATTTAATAGTCACGGCCAGCTTGTTGAAAAAGGAATTTATCCTGTAGTGTCGGGAAAGGTTCAATTAAATCTTGAAAAGCAGTCTTCAGGGATTTATTTTCTAAGGGTTAACCTAGATGGAAAGCAAATGAATTATAAAATCATTAAGCAATAATAATACAAATTTTTTATCCCTCCCATTCTCAGTTTTTAGATTGGTAATGTGGTATTTGTTATTCTTTTTTTTGATTTTAATTAAAGGAAACACTATAAAATGGGGCGTATTGAAAAATTTTAAAATTTTTAGAGTTTAATTTTTTTTAATGCAAAATGAATTATACTCTGTCAGCTAAATTGGTTAACCAATTCGGTTGACTGGAAAAAACAATTAACTAAATTAACTAAACTATGAAATTAAAAATTAAACTTTTGCTGTTGACAGCTTTATTGTTTAATGTAGTGGCTTTTTCTCAAAGCAGATATACATTAACGGGTAAAGTAATTTCGGTGTCAGACAAGGCGCCAATTCCAGGGACAAATGTTATCGTTAATTCCAAAGGAGGAACTACAACCGACATAGATGGCAAGTATTCTATTTCAGTTGAAACCGGTGATAAAATCCAGTTTAGTTTTATTGGATTCAACAATCAGGTAGTCACCATTACCAATCAAAAAACGTTGGATGTAGTTTTGACCAGTATTGAGAATCAATTAGAACAGGTAGTTGTAATTGGTTATGGAACGCAGAAAAAGAAAAACTTGACTGGTTCCATTTCAAAAGTGACTAATAAAACTTTAGACCAAATACCTACTTCTCGTGTCGATGATGCTTTGAATGGCCAGGTTGCAGGGGTGACTATTTTACAAACGAATCCTACGGCTGGAGGAGCACCTACCATAAAAGTAAGAGGGCAAGGTTCTGTGTCTTTTTCGGGTAGTCCATTAATTGTGGTTGATGGTGTCGTACTAGGAAATGATGCCGACTTTTTAGGAAGTTTGGATATGAATAACGTTGAATCCATCGAGATTTTAAAGGATGCCTCTTCGGCTTCTATTTATGGGTCGAGAGGGGCTTATGGTGTGGTAATGATTACCAATAAAAAAGGTAAAGAGGGTAATGCCATATTTTCATACAATACTTTTACAGGGTATAAATATGTGCCAAGTCAGAACATAATGTCAAGTCCAGCAAAGTGGTCGGAACGTGTTTTGGCACAAAACAATGGCGTTCTAACTCCTCAAATGGAAATGATTAAGCGTATGGGGACTCATACCAACTGGGAGGAAGTTATGTATAATGGAGGTATGATCACGGATCATAATTTATCTATAAGTGGAGGTTCTGCCAATACAAAATTCAGGGCTTCTTTGGGTTACAATAATGATGAAGGAGTTCAATTGACTGATGATTTCAAAAAATACAACTTTGCGGTTAATTTAGATACAAAGTCTGGTAAAACGGAATATGGAGTTATGTTGAATCCATCATATACGAATCAGCGTTTGTTTGCTGCGGGTACGGGTAATATCAATTACATTCGTCAACAATCTTGGCTGCCCATTTATCTGGATGAAAATTCTATCAAATATGTAAATCCTTCTTTTATTACTGCAAACGACATTAAAATAGGGGATTATGCAGAAGAGAGATTTTTTACCAATTATAACCTTGCAACAAATACTCCAGGTACAGGAACAACTTCAATAACTGTCACGAATGATGGAAATCCATACGCTAACGTGGTTGAGAGGGAGAACCGTGTATTTCAAACCAAAATGTATGGGAGTACTTATTTAAAATATAATTTTAATAATCACTTTAGTTTCAAACAAACTATTGGGGGCGATTACCGTTTGATTAAGAATGTTAATTTTGCTTCACCTAAAGCATTTTCAGTAACTGCAGCTTCAAATGCATCCTCTTCGTATGGAACAGTAACTACTACCCATATAGCATTTGAAAGTTTGTTTGATTATCATAGAACATTTGGCAAACACGATGTTTCTGTTGTAGCGGCCTATACGTATGAAGATTTTGCTACTGAAACACTCTCCCTTTTAGGAACAGGTTATACAAATGATTTGATTAAAACTATTAGTCCAACTAATGTTTCTAATAATGGTGGATTTACTACTCAAAAAGCGGATCGATTAATTTCATATTTATCTAGAGCAAATTATGCCTATGATGATAGATTCTTATTGTCTTTGAGTATTAGAGCTGATGGTAGTTCAAAATTTGGTTCAAACAACAAGTTTGGTTATTTTCCAGCAGCATCTGTTGGTTGGAGGCTTTCAAACGAAAAATTTCTTTCAGATAGCAAAGTTATTACTGACTTAAAAGTAAGAGCGAGTTATGGTACAACAGGTAACAATGCAGGAATAGATGAATACGCTAGTCAAGCTGTAATTAATGCTACTGGAACTGGTTTTGCAACTACAGGAGCAACAGGATACACAGTTTCAAATCTTGCTAATGATGACCTAAAATGGGAAAAATTAGTAGAATTCAATCCTGGTATCGACGCTGCTTTTTATGGTGGTGCATTCGGATTCTCTTTCGATTATTATCAAAGGACAAACCAAGATTTATTATTGAATTTACCTACTTCGTCAGTTACGGGTTTTTCAACTTATTTGACCAATGCTGGTGAAGTACAAAACAAAGGGTTCGAATTGGAATTGCGTTCCACTAATATAAAAAACAAGAATTTTTCTTGGACATCTTCTGCTTTGTTGTCACACAATGAAAATACTTTAATCGATTTTGAAGGGAACGATGGTTTAGTCAGTGTTGTTGATCCTAAACGTGCTGCGGAATGGATTGCACTTGAAGGACACCCAATTTCCTCTTACTATGGTTATGTGAAAACTAAAGAAATTGATCCAAAATATATTGTTAATCCAATGTACCCAATAAGCGGTCAGCCTCAAGATGTTTATGTAGATGATATTAATGGTGATGGAAAAATTACCACCGATGACAGAACTATTCTAGGTAATCCTTATCCTGATTTTGTGTGGAGTTTAACGAACAACTTCAAATATAAAAATCTGGATTTAAGTTTTATGTTCCAAGGATCTCACGGCGCAGAAGTTAGAACTCTTGATTCACAGTATATGAATAATGAGTTTAATGTTTATCAGGATTTTGCTACGACTACATCTCCTGCTCCTGCTAATGGACTTACACCAGCTCAAACAGCTTTTCCTGATGGTGCTCTAGTACAACAAAGAATTTTTACCAGTGATGATGTTCAGGATGCTTCTTATATAGCTTTGAGAAACATCAATTTAGGATACACTTTTTCTAAAGACATTGTCGATAAATTTGGCTTGTCTAAATTGAGATTTTATTTTGCCGCTCAAAATTTGATGTACATTATGGCCAAAGATTATACGGGTTATAATCCTGAGGGTATTTTTCCAGGATCAACTTCTCCGTTGACAAATGGGTATCAAGTTGGTGCAGCTCCAATCTCCAAAACAATTTCATTTGGATTAAATGTTCAATTTTAAATTTAGAATTATGAAAAAAATAAAATATACAACTTTCGCAAGCTTGTTACTTTTAGGAGTATTAACTTCTTGTACAAAAGATGATTTAGATTTGAAGCCTATATCCAGTACTTATGAAGAAGAATTTTATAAAACAGATAATGATATTTTAGGTTTAGTTCTTGGAGTTTATGACGGATTACAAGCGATTCCTAAGAGAGAGTTTACTTTAACTGAAATGCGTTCTGATAATGCAATTTCTAGAATCCACGAAGGGGAGTATCAACAATTAGAAACATTTAATGTTGATCCTACTAATTCAGTATCAGCAGGGTATTATACTGCAAACTACAATGTTATTTTTAGAGCCAATACAGTTTTAGCACATATTGATGTGATGAAGGATGCTGCTAAAAAGGTAAATTATATTGCAGAAGCCAAATTTTCCAGAGCATTGGCGTATTTTAATTTAGTACGTGCTTATGGTGAAGTTCCATTGATTGATAAATTAGTGACTCCAGCAGAAACAGCCTATTTCGCTAAAAAACCAGTTGCCGATATTTATGCTTTAATTGAAGCTGATTTTACTGCAGCGATTGCAGGATTACCACTAAGAACAGCAACTACATTTGGTCGTGCGACTAAAGGAGCTGCCCAAGGATTGTTGGCAAAGGTTTATTTAACACAGTTTAAATATTCGGCAGCCTTGCCTCTTTTAACTACTTTGATTAATGATACTAGTTCAAATAAATATGCATTGCAAACCCTGTCGCCTCCTACATTGGAAGCATACAAATCTGTGTTTTATACAGAAGGTAACAATGAAATATTATTTGCTATTCCTTATGTAAATGATAGTAGATTTGAAAGTCAGGATTTTTCAATTGAGATGACTATTTCTGGTAATGCATTGGATTATGCTACTGCTAATTTAAGAACTTTTTTGACTGCAAATTCTACGACAGATCTTAGATTTACAACCAATCTCCTTACGACCGTTCCTGCAACGAGTACATCATATGGTCAAAACAACAAATTCACGAAAAATTCCATAGTTGCTGCTCAGGCCGGTAATGACTGGATTGTATTGAGAATGGCCGATGTTCTTTTACTGTATGTAGAGGCTGTTATGGGAACAGCTGCTTCAACTAATGATGCTTCGGCAATTGCGGCATACGACAAAGTTCGAAACCGGTCTTTTGTTACGCCTGTTGTCAGTACGTCCATTACTAAAACAATGTTGCTTGATCAAAGAAGAGTTGAATTTGCATTTGAAAATCAACGTTTGTATGATTTGATTCGTTTTGGTGTTGCGAATACTGTATTGAGTGCCTATTCAAATACTTTTACCGCTACGAAAGACTTATTGCTGCCTTTACCACAATCAGAAATAAATTCAAGCAAAGGTTTGTTGGTTCAAAACCCACTATATTAGAGTACTTACGCAGTTGGGTTATAATTTGAATTAACTTTTATAACCCAGCTGATTTTAACTTATGAGTTAGATCTTATGGAAATTATTTTGGCGAAAATTAAAATTGTAACGATTAGATTTTGACGCTTTTAAATCATTCCAAAAGCTCAAATTAAAATTGAATTTATACTGAATAATTTTAGCGAAAATAGGATGTTCAATTTTGACCATTACATATATTCTTTTTTAGGAATTAATTAAATCAAATATTATAAAAATGAGAGATAGTGAAAAATTTTAAAAAAAATATGATTTAATTTTTTTTAATTAAAAAAAGAAAGTACATTTGGTTATCCAAATTGGTAAACCAGTTTTTGAAACCAAAATAAAATTGTTTTTTAGATAGCTTTCTATATGAATTATATTATGTTTTTATGTTATTTTTTTTTGTAAATTCGCAAAAACCAATCTGGTTAACCAAATTTTATTTAAAATTATAAGTTTATGAAATTAGAAGTACACGTTAAAAAAGACCACGCCGAGGCTATGAATAGTATAATTTCAAAAATTAAGGATTATATCAATTTCAAAAATTTGGAGCCAGATGATAAATTGCCGTCGGAGAGAATGTTATCCGAAAAATTTGGAGTAAGTAGGAGCAGTGTTCGGGAAGCAATACAGCGATTAGAATACTATGGCATTCTGAAATCAATTCCACAAAGCGGTACTTTTGTTGCGAATATTGGGGTAATCGCTATGAACGGAATAATAGACGATATTTTAGAATTGGAGGATTTCAATTTTAAATCTCTGGTTGAAACAAGAATTTTATTAGAACTTAAAACAGTTAGGCTAGCTGCGCTAAGGAGAACGGATGATGATTTAAGAAAGATTAAGGCGGCTTTAGAAGCTTATACTACAAAAGTATTAAACGGGGAAGATGCAGTGCAGGAAGACTTGCTTTTTCATTTAGCCATTGCAAAAGCCAGTGGGAATGCGACTATAAATAATTTGATGTTAATTATAACTCCGGAGATTATCACCAATTTTGGAAAATACCATGTATGCGATGACAATCTAGCCACAATAGGGATTAAAGAACATACGGATATTTATGAGGCGATTATAGCTCAAAACCCGCAATTGGCAAAACAAAAAATGAAAGAGCATTTTAAAGCACTATATCAGTATTGTTATAACATTGAATAATACAGCAAGGGGATAAATTAGAAAACAATTTCCGTGTTTTTTTATAGCTCTATTATCCCCTAAATTAATATTTTTTAGATTTTAAGAATCATATTTACCTTATTTAAAAATACAGGTACAGGGAATGTTACGTTCATTTTTAAATAAAAAAAAACAGCTCAAAATAAAATATAATACAATGAAAGTAAAAGGATTAAGGTGGTGGATTATTGGATTAATAATGCTCATAACTATAATAAATTATCTTGATAGAGGTACATTAAATTATATGTGGGTTGCCAATATAGAGTACAAACTTGTAGCTAAAATAGATGCTGGGCAAAATGAAAATCAAGCTCAGTTTATAGCAGAAAATAATACCTACCGCCTTCTTTCAAAAAGTGGTGATGAAATTATTCAAAAAGCGGCATTAATAACTTTCAAAAATGATAAGCAAATTGTTGTAAATCGTCAGGGGATTGCATACGAATTAGGAATTGTAGATAAAGACGCTTCTCCAGAAGTTGCCTCAAAGCAAGCTAAGGATCAATTGGGAATCATAACCATTTTTTTTATGATTGCTTATGGATTTAGTCAACTTTTTTCAGGTAAATTATATGATAAAATTGGAACACGAAAAGGTTTTGCAACTTCAGTGCTAGTTTGGGGTTTGGCTGATGCACTTACTTCGTTGGCTCAAGGAAAAGTTACCTTAACTGGATTCAGAATGATGCTTGGTTTAGGGGAAGCTGGACCGTGGCCTGGAACAACTAAAAGTAATGCAGAATGGTTTCCTCAAAATGAACGAGCTTTTGCTCAGGGTCTATTTGGAGCGGCTGCATCAATAGGTTCTATTATTGCACCAATCATAATTTTATCGTTATATATTTCACTTGGTTGGAAACTTACATTTGTTGTTGTTGGTTCATTAGGTGTCTTATGGATAATTCCATGGTTAATCATTAATAAAAAGGGACCAAAAGAACACAAATGGATTACAGATGAAGAGCGTGAGTATATTTTGAGTAACCAACCGGAATCGAAAGT
This sequence comes from Flavobacterium sp. WC2509, assembly GCF_052683105.1. Taxonomy (NCBI): domain Bacteria; kingdom Pseudomonadati; phylum Bacteroidota; class Flavobacteriia; order Flavobacteriales; family Flavobacteriaceae; genus Flavobacterium; species Flavobacterium sp. WC2509. The sequence goes on from NZ_JBQZFG010000001.1 coordinate 4,045,222, forward strand.
AACAAATGAGGTTGCAAAGTCTTGGAGTGAATTATTATCTAATAAAAAAAATTACTCAGTAATATTAGGTCGGTTCTTTCTTGATCCAATTTGGTGGATGTTCGTGACATTTCTTCCAATGTACTTAGTTGAAGAGTTCGGACTTAATATCAAAGAATTAGCATTTTCTGCTTGGGTTCCTTATTTAGGTGCAATGTTAGGTAGTATTGCTGGTGGATGGTTCTCTGGACATTTAATACGAAAAGGAGCTACAGTTGATAAGGCTAGAAAGACAGCCATATTTGTAGGAGGTTGTATTATCGTTCCTGCAATAATTGCATCTGTAATGGCTGTAAATGCTATAATGGCAGTAGTATTAATGGCTTTTGTACTTGGAGGTTTTCAATTTACAATAGTTAACATTCAAACTTTGCCTAGTGATTTGCATTGTGGAAAATCGGTAGGTTCATTAGCAGGTTTAGGCGGAGCTGCTGCTGTATTGGGAACTATTTTGGCCATATTATTTGCAGGTCAAATTGCAAGTTGGACTTTCCTTTTTGGATTGCTTGCTGCCTTAGTGCCATTATCATTGGCTTCAGTATTTTTGACTGTAGGTAAAATTGAACAGATTAAATAAATATAAAAATAATATTATAAAAAATTAAATTAAATAAAATGGGTAAAGTAGCAGTAATAACTGGTGCAACTGGAGGAATTGGTTTCGCAGTAGCAAAAAGATTAGGTAAAGATGGATATACAGTCGTTTTAAACGGTATAGACGATGAAGCGGGAGCTCAAAGAGTAGCAGAACTTGCTGCAGAAGGTGTTACAGCAGAGTATTATAGTTTTGATGTAACAAATGATGTAGCAGTTACGACTAATATCAATAAAATTGGAGAAAAATACGGAAAAATAGATGCTCTGATAAATAATGCTGGTGGTATAGGTATTAGAGCTAGGTTTGAAGAAATGACAACAGAGGAATATAAATTCGTTATGGGTTTGAATCTTGATTCAGTATTTTTTGCTTCAAGAGCCGCTATACCTTTTCTTAAAAAAGGAGAAAAAGCTTCTATCATAAACTATACATCAAATGCAGCATGGAATGGTGCTGGTCCTGGAGCTGGTATTTACGCAACCTCTAAAGGCGGCGTGCAATCTATCACAAGAGCTTTAGCTAAAGATTTAGCTGAATACGGAATTAGAGTAAATGCAGTTTCTCCTGGTACAATAGACACTCCTTTTCACGCACAAATTAAAGCGACTAAACCTGAAGTTTTTGCTTCTTGGAAAAATACAATTTTGTTGGGTAGATTAGGTGAGGCAGAAGAGGTAGCTAATGTTGTAGCATTCTTAGTAAGTGATGAGGCATCCTTCTTAACAGCTGAAACTATCCAAATAGGTGGAGGTCAGGCTTTAGGTATATAATTGAATTTGGATTATATAAAAATTCCTAATTGATTTTTAATCATTAATGCATTACAAGCTAAAAGCCTGCAGCAATAAAACACTTGTTTAATTTAAAGTTTTTTTTGATGCAGGCTTTGTTTTTTTTGGATTGGTTCAAAAACGATGAATCAATTTAATGTTTTGGGTTTTGGTTTAACACTTTTAATTTTTTATCAGTCATGAAATATCTAATTTCTTTTCTTTTACTGCTTTCTTCAGGTTTCACTTTTGCAAAAGTATCTGTACCCAAATTTTTTTCAAGCCATATGGTTTTGCAGCGTGATGCTCCAATCACAATTTATGGTTGGGCTGATGCCGGCAAAACTGTAAAAATTAACTTTAACAACAAGAATATAGAAGCCAAAGCTAATGCAAATGGTGAGTGGACTGTTGATTTTAAAGGACAAAAAGCAGGAGGTCCGTATAAAATAATAATTGTAGAAGACAATACAATTACTTTGGAAGACATTTATATTGGAGATGTTTGGTTTTGTTCCGGACAATCCAATATGGGCTGGAAATTGGAAGATGCTTTAAACGGAAAAGAAGAACTTTCGAAAGCGAATTATGAAAAAATCAAACTGTTGCAAGTTTCAAGAACTATGGCTGGCTTGCCGCAAAAAGATATTGAGAAAGGACAATGGGAAACTTGCTCTCCCGAAAATGCTGAAGGATTTTCGGCTGTTGCTTATTTTTTTGGAAGAGAACTGTATCAAGAATATAATGTTCCAATTGGATTGATAAATTCTTCATGGGGCGGTACCAACATTGAGGCTTGGATGAGCGAGGATGTTATGGGAAAACATGAGTCTGCAAAAAAGGTAATTGCAGAAATGAAAAATATCAATTTTTCGGATCTAACTAAGAACTACAATAAAGATTTTAAGAACTGGGAGGAGAGAGCGGATAAATTGGATATTGGAATGCAAGAAAGATGGTTCGACAATTCCTATGACACATCATCGTGGAAAAATTTAAGTGTTCCAACTTTATGGGAAACTGCAAAAATAGCACCAAGCGATGGAATTGTTTGGGTTTCCAAAACTTTTGAATTAACCCAGGGAGATTTGTCCGGTAAAGAATTACTCTTAAGCATTGGCCGCGTTGATAATGAAGATGTCACTTACATCAATGGGAAAATTGTTGGAGAAAGTAAAATAAAAGACTTGGATCGCTTTTATAAAATCTCCAATACTGCGTTATCAGTCGGTAAAAATACAATTACCATTCGTGTAAAAAATAGTGGAGATATTGGTGGTTTCCGAAGTGCAAAAGAAGCGCTGTATCTACAAACCGCTTCGCAAAAGATTTCTTTGGCCGGAGATTGGAAATATGAAATTGGAACCAAAAATATCGAAGAAGTGCCCGTAAGACAGCATCCTAATTTATATCCGACCTCTTTATATAATGGAATGGTTGCACCGTTTTTGGGAATTAAAATCAAGGGTGTCATTTGGTATCAAGCAGAATCAAATTCGAAGAATGCTGTTGAATATGCTGATTTATTTAAAGACATGATTACAGATTGGAGAAAAAAATGGAAGTCGGATTTCACTTTTATTTTTGCCCAATTGCCCAATTATGCAGGTCAAAATAACAGTTGGGTTACACTTCGCGAATCACAAGCCAAAGCATTGGAATTGAAAAATACCGGAATGGCAGTTCTGATTGATGTGGGTACTGATGACAACATTCATCCAATTCATAAACAGATTGTTGGAAAAAGAATGGCAACTATTGCAGGAAATCTAGCTTATGGTAAAAAAGAATTGAGTGCTTCGGCTCCTGTTTTTGAAAAACAGAAAATTGAAGGGAATACAATAATGGTTACTTTCAAAAATGGAACATTTGCTGCCGAAACTCTTAAATCAGGGATTAGCGGTTTTATGATTGCTGGTAGCGATAATAAATTCTACACCGCAAACGCTACTTTGCAAAATGACATGAAAACTATAAAATTAAGCAGCGATAAAGTTTCCGAGCCAAAAGAAGTTCGGTATTTATGGAATGACGCTCCGGGAAAAGTAATGCTCTATAACAAAGACGGGCTTGCAACTCCGCCTTTCAGAACCGATGGTTTGTAATTGCATTTTTTGGATGTTATGTTGATGGAATACTTGCTTTGTTTTAATAATTTTTAAAAATTGTATTGATGAGAAATTTGTTGTTTTTTGTTGTTGTCTTTATGTTATTTTCCTTTGGAAAAAAGGAAAGCGGTAGCGGTATTAAAGTAAAGAACCAGGAAGAGTTAAAAACCGCTATCAAAAATGCCGTTGCTGGAGACGAAATTATTCTGAGCAATGGGGTTTGGAAAGATATCCAAATTAAATTTTATGGAAAAGGAACTAAAGACGCTCCAATAGTTTTACGTGCGGAAACAGCCGGAAAAGTGTTTATTGAAGGACTTTCTGATTTGAAAATAGGGGGAGTGTATTTGGAAGTAAGAGGGCTTTATTTTAAAAATGGTCACACTCCTTCGAAATCGGTTATTGATTTTCATATCGATTCAGAAAACATTGCCAATAACTGTAAAGTATCGGATTGTGTTATCGAAAATTTCACGCAGCTTAACAGAAATGAAAAGGATCATTGGATAGAGTTTTGGGGAAGGCATAACCAATTGAATCATTGCTCTATTACGGGAAAATCCAATTCGGGTCCAACTGTTTTTGTTGGATTGGAAGGGAATGAACACATTAATAACTACCATCAAATTACCAACAATTATTTTGGTCCAAGGCCAAGAAAAGGAGGTCCTCATGGCGAAACCCTGCAAATAGGGGACAGCAACACATCAATGGTTCCATCTTATACAAATGTTGCTAATAATCTTTTTGAACGTTGCGACGGCGAAGTGGAGATTATTTCGAACAAATCCAATAATAACGAGTATAGAAATAACATTTTTTATAAATGTGAGGGGTCTTTGGTCTTAAGACATGGAAATTATTGTACCATCGACGGAAATCTATTTATTGGAGATGATAGTTCTGAATTTATGGGAGGAATTCGGGTTATCAATACGGGACACTTGGTTACCAATAATTATTTTTATAAAATTAAAGGCAAAGAATTTAGAAGTGCTTTGGCTGTAATGAATGGCGTTCCAAAATCACCGCAAAACCGCTACAATCAAGTGACGGACGTGGTTGTGGCTTATAATACTTTTGTCGATTGCAAGACTCCTTGGCAGTTTAGTGTGGGAGCCAATATGGATAAAAGTGATGTTTTGCCGGCGCAGGAAATACGTTCTGCCAGACCTGAAAGAATGATTGTAGCGAATAATGTTATTTATAATGCTAAAGATGAGTTTCCAATAAAAGCATACGACAAAGTAGATGGCATTTTGTTTAAAAATAATATCATCAACAGCATTAATAAAAGTGATATTAAAAACGAAGGAATAAAAACAAAGCAGCTTACAGTGACTAAGGTGTCTGATTGGCTTTATGTACCTACAATTGACGAAAAAGAATTATATGCCGGATTTGAATTTGAGAATATAAAACAAGATGTTTTTTTAAATAGCAGAGTAGCGTCAAATGGAGCAGGAGCAATTGTCTTGCCAGTAGATAAAAGCAAAGGAATAATTAACAAAAAAGTATATGGTGCGCATTGGTTTTCAACTGAACCACTAAAAGAAACATCAAAAACAATACAAGTAGGTTCAGAAAAGGAATTGACTGTAGCATTGGCTCAAGCGAAATCTGGAACTACAATCGAATTAAAAAAAGGAGTTTATGAGATTGCATCATCTTTGATAATTGACAAGAAAATCACACTTAAGTCCAAGAACGAAAAGACAAGAGCAATAATACATTATTCAGGCCAAGCCAATAATCCTGCTTTCTTGATGGAACCTAAAGGGAATTTAATTTTGGAAAATATTATTCTCAAGGGGGCAAATGGACAACATGCTTTTGCAACTAAGGAGAAAGAAATGTTTTCTGCTTATAATTTAAAGATAAAAAATACTGAAATAAGTGATTTTGATTGTGTTTTAAAAGCCTATAAAAATTCTTTTGCAGATACGGTTTCAATAGACAATACCGTTATTAAAAACTGTAAAAGAGGGTTAATATTGGCGGAAGAAAACGATGATTTAGGAGAATACAATGCCGAGTTTGTGTATATCACGAATTCTAAAATTGATAATGTTCAAAATAGTATTTTAGATTATTATCGTGGTGGTTATGATGAGTCTACAATTGGTGGAAACCTAGTTTTTCAAAACAACATCATTACGAATTGTGGTAAAGAAGAGAAAAGTGGAGTGTTGATAAAAACGACAGGAATTGTGAATGTAGAAATTTCAAAAAACAGTTTTTTAAATAACACTGTAAAATTTATTGCGGTTCTTTGGGGTGAAAAAAAACAGGAACCAAAAGAGAATATAATCAAAAACTCGGGAGAATTTAAAACAGAACAAAATTTGAAACAAAAAATGATGTACTGATCTTTATGAATAATTAGATTATTCTAGAAATGTAAAAACCCACTAAATTATTGAATTTAGTGGGTTTTTTGAAATTATTTGCTTCTCAGCTCGCGGAGAAAGAGGGATTCGAACCCCCGGACCTGTTACAGTCAACAGTTTTCAAGACTGCCGCATTCGACCGCTCTGCCATTTCTCCAGTATGTCGCAATCATTTTCTGATTGCGAGTGCAAATATAGTTAGTTTTTCTAGATGGCAAAACATTTTTTATAAAAAAAATAAACACTTTTTTTAACGACCAACTTAAGTCTTTTGTTCTGCGTGAGTTAGTTTGTCGTTTTGTTTTAAAAACTTTTTAAAAACTTACTAATACTTTACATATTCTGTAATTTCCAGACCATAACCTATCATTCCTACTCTTTTGCTTTGCTCAGTATTGGATACCAGACGAATTTTTGAAATGTCAATATCATGCAATATTTGAGCCCCAATTCCATAATCTTTGGTGTCAATAACAACTTTTGGAGCTTTCATTGTTCCATCAGCTTGAAGTGCTTTTAATTCGACAACTCTATTTAATAAATTGACAGCCGACATATCTTGATTAATAAAAATTACAGCACCTTTACCATTTTCATTAATGATTCGAAACATATCATCCAATTGTTGATCAACATTATTAGTCAATGTTCCTAATAAGTCATTATTTACCTGTGAAGAATGGATTCTTGTCAATATAGGTTCACCAAGATTCCAAGTCCCTTTGGTTAGTGCGATGTGAATTTGTTTGTTTGTGATTTGCTCGTAGGCTCTTAAACGAAAAGTTCCAAAACGAGTATTGATGTCAAAATCTTCTTTTTTGATGATTAAACTATCGTGTTGCATTCTATAAGCAACCAATGCTTCAATAGAAACTAATTTTAAGTTGAATTTCTTCGCTACTTTGGCTAATTGTGGTAATCGAGCCATAGAACCATCTTCATTCATGATTTCGACAATCACACCAGCGGGTTTAAAGCCTGCCAATCGAGCAAAATCAATAGCAGCTTCTGTATGTCCTGTTCTTCTCAAAACACCTCCTTGCTTAGCAATCAAAGGGAAAATATGCCCTGGACGTGCCAAATCATGTGGCTTCGTACTTGGATCTACCAATGATAGTACTGTTTTTGCTCTATCTGCGGCAGAGATTCCTGTTGTTACTCCTTTGCCTCTTAAATCTACCGAAACTGTAAAAGCAGTTTCCATAGGATCAGTGTTATTATGTACCATTACATGCAACCCCAATTCTTTACAACGACTTTCCGTTAATGGAGCGCATATTAGACCACGACCATGTGTAGCCATAAAGTTGATCATTTCGGGAGTTACTTTATCGGCAGCAGCCAAAAAATCACCTTCATTTTCACGATCTTCATCATCAACTACAATAATTATTTTACCTTGACGAATGTCCTCAATGGCTTCTTCTATAGTGTTGAGTTGTATTTTTGTAACAGACATGTTATTCTTTATTTTGAGATGGAATTATTTTTTGAATTATTTTTTGAAACCCTTTTTGAATCGGAGTTAGCAGTACGTCTAAATTGATTAGACCAATATCATTTGTAGCACGATATGTTAATAAAATAGCCAAAGGGGTTAGAATCATCGAAGACATCCAAGAACCTAAGAAAGGTGTTAATCCATCCTCTTGTGAAATTCTTTTACCAAAAGTATTGATGAAGTGAAAGGATATAAAGATTAATACCGCAAATACGATTGGCAAACCAACTCCTCCTTTTCGGATAATAGCTCCTAGTGGAGCTCCAATAAAAAACATTAAGAAACAGGCGTATACAATTACAAACTTGTCGTATAGTGATAATATATGTTTGTTTATGTTTTTCTTTTTTAGGTCTAGTTCATTTTTAGTAGCATCAATAGAATACAACATATTTTGTGCATTGGTGTTTGCGGCATTTAAAACTTTACCTTTTTCTTCATTGTTAAAAAGTGATAACAAATTTTTTGTCAAGGTTTTTTTCTTTTTTATAACTGGTGCAGTATTAGTACCTACAGAAGTAATTTTGTTTCCGCTGTTTTCAGAAAAATTAATGATTTCAGTATCTCTATTTTTGTTTAAGGAGTCTAAAGTGTATTTCAAATCACTAACGTTAAGCATGTTATTTGTATTCGAAACCGATTCGTCTTGCGTATCTACTTTGTTTAGTTTTGATAAATCTATATTAATGCGATACTTTTTAAACGAACTCTTTGCGAATGGCATTTTTTCACGATCTTCATACGTTTTAGCCAGTATATCTTGATAATAGTTACCATCATTCAATACTAATTGCAGTAGGTTTGTATTTTCATTACTAATTAATTCTCCGTTTGTGGCACGAATTACTGTTTTACTTCCGTCGCCATTTACAGATTTTTCATGAATAGTAATACCCGTTAAATGATTTCCATTTTCGCCAGATTTTTTATTCACCTTAATATTGTACAAGCCAATATCGCTAAATTGTCCTTCGGTGATAGCTAGAGCAGGTTTGGCTTGAGCAATGTTTTTTCTGAAATTAACAAACCTAAATTCGGCATACGGAATCACATTATTGGCAAACAAAAAAGCAATAATACTCAATATTGCAATGGCAATGGTCAAAGTCCTCATAGCTCTTTGCAGCGAAATACCAGAAGATTTCATAGCAGCAAATTCATAATGTTCGGATAAACTTCCGAAAGACATTATCGAAGCCAATAATATAGAAAGTGGTAATACCAAAGGCACAATTCGAGGCATCGAAAAAGCCAGGAATTTAATAACCATTACAAAGTCCAGGTCTTTACCAGCTAATTCAGCAATAAATAACCAAACCGTTTGAAGTATGAATACGAAAAAAAGGATAACAAATACCGTAGCAAATGTCCCGAGGAATGTTTTTAATAAGTATTTATCTAGAATTTTCACCTAATAATTAGTCTAATTTTGTGATCGTATAATTGGAGTATTTACTCGCGACAAAGGTAAATTGATTTTTTGGCAATGCTTGATTTGTTTTAAAAGAATTCACTGTCAATGTCGTTTTTGTTCCTTTTTTGGCAACTTCAATTACATTGTAGATATTATTAGTTTTAGTGTCAATACCAACCAAAATCTCTTTTCTTTGATCTTTGGTGTTAGTAGGAACTAGTTTTACGTATTGTATTTTTTTACCACTTACATTCTGAACAATATCCATCGAACAATTATATCCTTTATTAAAAAAAGTCAACATTTTCGAAGGCGTAATAGCTGAATCGTCTTTCTCATTTAGTGTCGAAATTGTTACTTCTTCATCTTCAGGAACAATAGTATAGGTTTTTTTACCATCAAAAAGTTTAGTGATTCCCATAAAATTCAAAACATATTGATTCCCTTTCATCACCACTGAACCTCTACTATCCTGATTAATATTCTCTTTCGCATTATTCAGCGAATATTTAAAATCAATAGTAATATTGTCATAACTTTTTACTTTGGCAGTTACTTTATCTAGTAAATCCTTTGCTTTTTTATCTTGCGCCTGTGTTGATAATCCAATGAAAAAGAGGAATAAAAATCCTAAAACTGCCTTCATTCTTATTTTGTTTTGTATTGCCATTTGTTTTGTGTTTTAGGTATTCTAAATACTATTTTAGTGTGTTTCGTAATTCTTTGGGCGTGACTCTATTTAGAAAAGGGGCTTATTTTGTTTGCGGTCATTAGCCCCTTCTCTAAATAGAGTCGGGCTATACGCGCTACTTTGGTAGCTAGCTTCTATCCCTCACGCGGATTCGTGTAACTAAAAATTTGGAGCAAAAGTAAAAAGCTTAAAAGGGAAAAGCATTAAAAAAAAGCTAAATTTCTAATATTGGAGTCCAAAAGTCTAATAATCTAAAAATCCAATAGTCAAAATCCGGAAATCTAACTTTCATTATTAAAAAATTGATCTAGTCCTGTCAAATCCTGAATATTCACACTTCGAGCCTTACTTCCTTCAAAAGGGCCTACAATTCCAGCAGCTTCTAGTTGATCAATAAGTCGACCAGCTCTGTTATAACCCAGTTTTAGTTTTCGTTGCAATAAAGAAGCCGATCCTTGTTGTGCATTTACAATCACTTCGGCAGCTTCTCTAAACAAAGTATCTCTTTCAGAAATGTCCATTTCCAAATTTACGCCACCATCTTCTCCAACAAATTCAGGAAGTAAATAAGCAGTTGCATACGCTTTTTGTGAACCTATAAAATCTACAATTTTTTCAACTTCAGGGGTGTCTACAAAAGCACATTGCACCCTTACAACATCATTCCCATTTGAATACAATAGATCTCCACGACCAATTAATTGATCTGCTCCCTGGGTATCAAGAATGGTTCTCGAGTCAATTTTAGAAGAAACTCTAAATGCAATTCTCGCAGGAAAATTGGCTTTAATTAAACCAGTAATTACGTTTACCGATGGTCTTTGCGTAGCTATAATCAAGTGAATACCAATTGCTCTGGCTAATTGTGCTAATCGTGCAATAGGCATTTCAACTTCTTTTCCAGCTGTCATAATCAAATCGGCAAACTCATCGACTACTAATATAATATAAGGTAAAAATCGATGTCCATTTTCAGGATTCAACTTTCGAGACTTGAATTTTTCGTTGTATTCTTTTATGTTTCGAACCATTGCATCTTTCAAAAGATTATAACGGTTGTCCATTTCAACACAAAGAGAATTCAACGTGTTTACCACTTTTGCATTATCGGTAATAATAGCATCATCAGTATCTGGAAGTTTGGCCAAATAATGTCTTTCAATTTTATTAAAAAGTGTTAGTTCGACTTTTTTAGGATCGACCATCACAAATTTAATTTCTGCAGGATGTTTTTTGTAAAGCAACGAAGTAATCACGGCATTCAATCCAACCGATTTTCCTTGCCCTGTTGCACCTGCCATCAATAAGTGAGGCATTTTTGCTAAATCGACAACAAAAGTTTCATTCGAAATAGTTTTTCCTAAAGCGATTGGTAACTCCATTTCAGCTTCTTGAAATTTAGCAGAACCAATCACACTTTTCATCGAAACCATTGTAGGGTTCTTGTTTGGAACCTCAATACCAATAGTTCCTTTTCCTGGAATAGGAGCGATGATACGAATTCCTAATGCCGAAAGTGACAAGGCAATATCATCTTCTAAACTCTTGATTTTAGAAATTCGGATTCCTGCTTCGGGTACGATTTCATATAAAGTAACCGATGGACCAACTGTCGCTTTTATTTGTGCAATTTCTATTTTATAATTGCGAAGCGTTTCCACAATTTTGTTTTTGTTCTCTTCAAGTTCTTCTTGATTGATAGTAATTCCACCTGTCGAATATTCCTTTAATAAATCAATAGTTGGGTATTTATAATTGGATAAATCCAAAGTAGGATCGAATAATCCAAAGTCGGATACTAGGCGAGAGGCTAAATTATCTTCAATAATATCTTCTTCAACGGCTTTTTCGATTACAAAAGCTTCTTCTTTTACGGGTTCTGCTTTTGGAGAAATCTCCAATGGTAGTGGTTTGAGTGTTGGCTCTAAATTAATTTCTGAAGAACTTGAAATAGTAGGTTTTAATGCCTCTTTGTTAATTTCAAATTGTGAACCAGTTGTTTTTAAATGGATATTGTCTAATAATTCTTCTTCTTCCTCTTTTGGCTCTTCAACAGCAAACTCTTCTAAGTTATAACTAGGATCATTTGAAGAGGGCACAGGACGGATAGCGATATCTTCTTTAATTTCTTTTTTAGTACTCTCAAAAAACGACTGTACCTTTTCAGGAGACATTTGCATTTTGAAAATCAAATAAATAATTAAACCGAAAATAAGAGTTAATAACGTTCCTGTTTTTCCAATGTAATCCTGTATTAGTAAATTGAGTTCATAGCCGATAGTTCCTCCCAATTCGGGTACTGAAGTTGCAAAAAAACCAAATAAAATCGATAGGATGATAATGACGAATAAATCCCAAAACCAAATGCCTTTTAGCTTTTTGATCGAAAGATTTAAAACTAAATACATTCCAGTAAGGAAAAACAAACGTACAAACAGAAATGAAGCAATACCAAAACCTTGGTAAATAATTAAGTCGGCAAGAAAGGCACCAAATTTTCCGAGCCAGTTTTGAACAATTTCTTTGCGATTCGTTAATTCAGAAACAGCACTTTGGTCTATTTGTCCGTAGATGAAAAAAGAAACAAAGGCAACTAACAATGCAACTGAAAATAAAACCAGTAAACAACCCAATACAATTTGGTGTTGTTTACTGATTCCCCAAGTTTTTTTTTCTACAGATTCTGAATCTGGTTTATTATTTGGAGCTGTAGGTTTTATTTTTTTTGCCATTCTTTGGTTAAACTAGTTTCTATAAAAAGTAGGGTACATATATAATTAATCCGATTATGATTGCTGTAATTGCAGAAAACATCACTGCACCAGCAGCAATATCTTTTATAAATCCAATTCTTTCGTGGTAATTTGGGTGAATAAAATCAGCAATTTTTTCTACAGCAGTATTCAATCCTTCGATACTCATTACAAATCCAATAGCCAAGGTCTGAAAAAGCCATTCTGTTTTAGTTATATTAAGATAAAAACCAAGAATAGTTATTAAGATGCCGATTGAAAACTGCACCATTATACTGTGCTCGGTTGTAATTAATTTTAGAGCTCCTTTTACAGCAAATGTGACACTCTTAAGGCGACCCTTAACGAAAGTATTGTCTTTTTGAAATTCCATATAAATTTAAAGAGCAGCTAAAGCAGCTTCGTAATTAGGTTCGTTTGCAATTTCACCAACTTGTTCAGTATGTGTAACCACTCCGTTTTCGTCAACAACGATAATAACGCGAGAGTGTAAACCAGTTAATGGACCATCAACAATTTCTAAACCATTATTTTTTCCAAAAGTACCTTCTTGAAAATCAGATAAGTTTACAACATTTTCAAGACCTTCAGCACCACAAAAACGTTTTTGTGCGAATGGTAAATCTCTTGAAATACATAAAACTGTAGTGTTTGCTAAGTTGCTAGCACTTTCGTTGAATTTTCTAACAGAGGTAGCGCAAGTTCCAGTATCGATACTTGGAAAAATATTTAAAACCAATTTTTTACCTGCAAAAGTGCTTAAATCTGCAATTGATAAATCATTTTTAACTAATTTAAAATCAGCTAATTTTGAACCAATTTTTGGTAATTCACCTGAAGTATGCACTGGATTTCCTCCTAATGTTATAGTCGCCATATTATTTGTTTTTTTTGTGAGGTTCAAAAGTAAGGATTAATATTTGAATGTAAAAGTATTTGTTGGTTGAGAAAAGGGTTTTAGAGTAGCGTCTAAATTTGTAATGATTATCATTACGTTGTTATCAAGTATGGATCAACTTTTTTTAGTTGTTGTGCGATTTTATTTAATTGAACAGTAGTGAATTATGAAGTTTTTGATTTTAATATTTTTAAAAAAGTAAGAATTTGGTTAATTTTAATTGTTTTAAAGTAAAATAATATTTACATTTAGAAAAACTATTTTATTATGTTAATCAAAGTTTACGGAAGCGCCGTTTTTGGGGTAGAGGCAACGACAATCATTGTAGAGGTGAATATGGATAAAGGAATTGGCTATCATTTGGTAGGTTTGCCAGACAATGCGATAAAAGAAAGTAGTTATCGAATAGCTGCAGCCTTAAAAAATAATGGCTACGAAATGCCAGGTAAAAAAATCATTATCAATATGGCGCCAGCCGATTTGCGAAAAGAAGGTTCGGCCTATGATTTAACTTTGGCAATCGGTGTTTTGGTTGCTTCTTCACAAATAAAAACGGATATCTACGAACAATATATCATCATGGGGGAGTTGTCTCTAGATGGAAGTTTGCAACCCATTCGTGGAGCTTTGCCAATTGCGATAAAGGCAAAAGAAGAGGGTTTTAAAGGTTTCTTTTTACCAATACAAAATGTTAAAGAGGCGGCTATAGTTTCTGGACTTAATGTGTATGGAGTTTCGAATGTACAAGAAGTGATTGATTTTTTGGAAGGAAAAGGGGCATTAGAACCAACCATTATTGACACCAGAGCCGAGTTTAGTCAAACATTGGATTTTCCTGAATTTGATTTTAGTGATGTAAAAGGACAAGATAGTATAAAGCGTTGCATGGAAATTGCAGCGGCTGGAGGGCATAATATAATTCTCATAGGACCTCCTGGAGCTGGAAAAACGATGCTGGCCAAAAGATTGCCTAGTATTTTGCCGCCAATGACTTTACGAGAAGCTTTGGAAACAACGAAGATCCACAGTGTTGCAGGAAAGTTGAAAGAAGTAGGATTGATGAATCAGCGCCCGTTTCGAAGTCCACATCATACCATTTCTGGCGCGGCACTTGTTGGCGGGGGAAGTTATCCGCAACCTGGCGAAATTTCAATGGCGCATAATGGGGTTTTGTTTTTAGATGAGCTACCCGAATTTAAACGAGATATTCTCGAAGTTATGCGTCAGCCATTGGAAGATCGTGAAGTAACGATTTCTAGAGCCAAATTTACGGTAACTTATCCTTCGTCTTTTATGTTGGTGGCTAGTATGAATCCGAGTCCAAGTGGTTTTTTTAATGATCCAGATTCTCCTCAAACCTCTTCACCTCACGAAATGCAACGGTATTTGAGTAAAATTTCAGGACCTTTATTAGACAGAATTGACATTCATATTGAAGTGACTCCAGTTCCTTTCGAAAAATTATCGGACGACCGAAAAGCAGAAAGCAGTATTAATATTCGAAAAAGAGTAACTTCAGCCCGTGAAATTCAATCCAAACGATTTGAAGAAATGGATCATATTCATTACAATGCCCAAATGAATACCAAACACATTCGGGAATATTGTGCTCTTGATGATGATTCTAAACAATTATTAAAAACGGCTATGGAACGGTTAAATCTTTCGGCTCGAGCTTATGACAGAATCTTGAAAGTTGCCAGGACGATTGCTGATTTGGATGATGCGCCTCAGGTTGTTTCCGGACATATTGCCGAAGCGATTCAATATAGAAGTTTGGATCGCGATGGGTGGTTGGGATAAATATAAATTTTAGTAAATAATAAAATTTAATCATATATAATGAAAATAATAATTTACGCTTCAACACTTTTCTTAATATTGTCATGTAATAATAAAGTAGAAAACAACAACATTAATAGTGTTAAGAAAAAACTAACTACAATATCGGAAGATACATTAACAAATAAGGTTTTAGATACTGTTTCTAAAGATAATTCATTTGATACTTCAGAAATTAGTTTAAGCTTAGAAAAGAAACTAATTGGGAAATGGGAGTTATCAGAATTTGATTTAAGTGAAGAAAATGACGGGGATCAGGAAAAACCTTCTGGAGTAATTTGGATTTTTAAAAATAATCATATTTGCGAAGAGAGAAGTGACTCTAGTAATCCAAATGATATAACTGTATATGAATATAAAATAAGTCAAAAGAATTGTGAAACAAAAATGCAATCAAAAGAGTTCTTTTATATAAACTTAAAAAACAAAACTTTACCTGGAGATGATTATTGTTTTTCTATAGATATTGGAAAAAGCGATGATAATGACCAAGATATTTTGAGATTATATGCTTATGGTGCTATGGCACCAGATGTTTTAAGAAGAAGATAAAAAAACTCCACTATATTTTTTAAGTTAATATAGTAGAGTTTTTGCGTGTTATCGAAATAATTTTAGGCAAAAAGCTTTTCATTTTGATTAATCCACCTCCGAAAAAGTATCTCCTTTTTTAATATCACCACTTTCAAAACCACGATTAAACCAATACATTCTTTGTTGTGATGTGCCATGAGTAAAAGAATCAGGTACAACTTGTCCTTGCATTTTTTTCTGAATAGCATCATCACCAACAGCATTTGCTGCACTCAGCGCTTCTTCAATATCTCCAGCTTCTAGCATGTGGTTTTGTTTTTCATTATAATGTGTCCAAAGACCAGCATAAAAATCGGCTTGTAATTCTTGGGCAACTGATAATTTATTGCCTTCGGTTTCATTTCGATTTTCTTGTAATTGACGTACTTTTTGTGATGTTCCTAATAAGGTTTGTATGTGATGCCCAAATTCATGTGCCATAACATAAGCAACTGCAAAATCACCTCCTTCGGCTCCAAATTTGGTTCTAAGTTCGTCAAAAAAGGTCATGTCCATATAAATAGTTTTGTCTCCGGGACAATAAAAAGGACCAGATGCTGAACTGGCACCTCCACAAGCCGTTTGCACTTGACCGCTAAAAAGTATAAGCTTTGGTGCTTCAAAAGTTAAATTGTTTTCTTGAAATATTTTTGTCCAAACATCTTCATTGTCAGCCATGAGTGTTTTTACAAATTCTCCTTCCACTTTTTCCTTTTCGGTCAATGGTCTACTTTCGGTTTGTGTAGTTTGTTGTTGGTTGAATTGTTCTAATACAGGAGTAATTATTTGAGCATTTTCGCCGCCAAAAGCATTGACAAGTAAAATAATAATCCCAATTACTCCACCTCCTAGAACAGTTTTACCTCCAGAGGACATTCCTCTACGGTCTTCTACATTTTCACTTTGTCTTCTTCCAATCCATTTCATAACTAAAGAGTTTTATTGTTTTGAGAATTTTTTTAGTCGTAATATAAAACTGTAATCTGTTTTTTTATAAGCTACTGCTTTTTACTTTTAACCATTTTTCTAAAATATCTTCGAGAGTTTTCTTTATAATTGGTTTTGGAACATAATCATTCATACCAGCTATTATACATTTTTCTTTTTCTCCTAAAATAGTTCCTGCAGTAAGCGCAATAATGATAATGTTTTCTAATTGTTTTATTTGTCTGATTTTTTTTGTGGCTTCATATCCATTAATCAATGGCATTTGAATGTCCATGAAAATGATATCGGGGTATATTTCTAAAACTTGTTCTAATGCTTTTTCACCATCACTAGATTCATAAATAATACTCTTTGGTATAATTTGTTTGATTAGTGTTTTAGTCAAAAGCATATTGATTTTGTTATCCTCAACAATTAGTATTTTGGGTTCTTCATTTTCAAATTCAAGGATGCGATTTTCTATTACTTTTATATCATTAATTAATTTGTCTTGTTTTAGTTTATTGCTGCTTTTTAATTTAATATCAAAGTAAAATGTACTTCCAACATTATACTGGCTGTTAATTTGCAATTTGCTATTCATTAGACCAAGCAATTGATTTGAAATTGTTAATCCTAATCCAGTTCCTCCAAATTTTTTGGTTGTTGAACTGTCTTCTTGTGAAAAAGCTTGGAAAATAATTTTTTGATTGCTTTTTCGAATACCAATTCCAGTGTCTGTTACTGTGAATCTCAAAAAAGTATGGCTTTTATTGGCTTCTAATACTGAAATGCGTAGGCCAATGTTACCAGTATGAGTAAACTTTATGGCATTTGTTAAAAGATTGATGAGGATTTGTTTTAAACGAATATAATCAATCCAAATGTATTTTGGAACGTCATCATCAATAATGAAGTTTAGTCCTAAATTTTTTGATTGTGCCTGATAATTTATCAGTTCTTTTATTTGTTGAATAATGTCCTCGATTTTGTATTTTTCAATATTAAGTTCTAGTTTACCTGATTCAATTTTAGAAAAATCGAGTATGTCATTAACTACTTCTAATAAAATATTAGCCGATTGATTAATGGTATTCATGTATTGTATTTGTGTTGCTTCGAGCTTGGAATTCATCAGCAAGTCTGTATAACCGATGATACCATTTAAAGGGGTTCGTATTTCATGACTCATGTTTGCTAGAAAGTCGGATTTCGCTTTGTTTGCTGCTTGGGCTAATTCTTTTTCTTTTAAAATAGATTCATTCTTTTTCTTTTCGGTAATATCGATAAGTATTCCTTCCATGAAGGCAATTTTGCCGTTTTTTACTATCGAATCGCCAAATTCTTCTACCCAAACTAGAGAGCCATTTTTATGTGTAATTCTATAGATAATATGTAATGGTTTTTTTTCTTTTAAAGCAATTTTATTCTTTAGTAATAAATCATCTAAATCTTCATCAAAAACTAAATCTATCAAGAATCTTTTATTCTCTAAAAAATCAGATTTAGGATAGCCTGTTAGCTTTTCAATTTCATCGTTGAGATATATTTTTGTGTATTTTTCATCATAATTAGATAAATATACGGTACCAGGAATGTTATTTGCTAATAATCTAAAACGTTCTTCGCTTTCTTCAATAATAGATTCATTTATGTTACGCTCAATAGAGGAGGAGATATTTTTTACTAATAATTGCAAAATTGAAATTTCATCAGGACTCCAAATCCGTCCATCGATTGAGTTGTCAAATGCAAAAAAAGCATCAAATTCATTTTTAATAAAAACAGGAAGCAATAACATTGAAGTAGGATTTAACATACTTAAATGTAATTTGACATTCTCGTTTTTCATTTTATCGATAATGCTTTCGAAAAATTCTGATGGGGGTAAATCTTTTAGATTATTATCAAATTTAGCAAATGAAATATTTTGTAGCGCAGGAAGTACTGAATCAAATCCTTGCAACTCATTTGTCCACATGCATTTTTGATCAAAAAAATTGGTTTTTGGATCTTTTTTAAAAAATGAGATGCGTCCTGATTTTGTGACTTTACCTAGTTCATTGATAATTCCTTTGATTAATTTACTGGTACTTTTTTCTAGTAAAAATTGATTCGTATTTTCATTAATTGTTAAAAGCAATTGGCTTTTGTAAGCCAATTTTTGTTCTATTTCTAGTCGCATCTGCGAGGTCAATGCAATTACAATTAAATCTGAGATAGATTTTGCAAAATTAATATCTTCATTATCCCAATTTTTAATCTGTTCTGTTGATTCAAAGCAAAGGATCGCTTTTAGCTCGCCATCAGTAACAACTGGGGTATCGAGTATGGAGTATATGTCGTTTTTATAAAAATAGTTTGTGTTTGTCTCATTGTCTGCATAATATAATCTGGCATCTGATAAAACTACCTGAAGTTTGTTTTCTATCTTTTCGAAATAATCTAGATTTTCATTTTTATAAAATTTAAATTCATTTTCAAATTCAGTTTTTTTAGGATCATAAAGCATATCACAATGCATCTTATCATTGTTGTATATCCAATAACCAGCTCTATGTATGCCTAATGCAACCGAGGAAACTTCAAGGATATTAGTAATCGTTTGTTTAAAATCATCAATATTTGTATAATTTAAAACAGCTATGCTTTTTAGTATTTTGCTGTATTCTTCTATTTTATATTGTCTTTTTGTTTTTTCATTTTCAATGTTTTTCAAAAGAGTAATATCCCTTGCAATTCCAGAGTATCCGTCAATTTCACCAAAACTATTTCTTCGAACAAAAACATTTTGTGACACCCACATTTCATCACCATTTTTTTTGATAATTGGAAATTCAAGAGTCATAAAATTTTCTTCAATGTCAAGTATGTTTTGGTAAAAACTCATAGTATTGGCATTGTAATCTTTTCTAATTAATGAAGAGAAGTCTTTGGTTAAAAATTCCTCTTTAGAAAAACCTAAAGCCTTTATTGCATAATCATTGATAAAAGTAAATTTACCTTTTGCATCTGCTTCAAAAATAATATCAACAGCAGTTTGAATTAAGGTTTCATATTGTTTTCTTATCTTTATTTCATTGGTAATGTCCTGTCCAATACCTATGATAGAGTTGTTGTTGAACTTTTTATCAATCCATTGAATGAATTTATACTCTCCGTTTTTACATTTTAATTTTCTAATGTATAAACGATTGTCTATAAAATTTTCATGATAATCTATACCAATGAATTCCGGATCTTCGGTAAGCTCCCAAAAGCCAAATCCCATTACTTCTTCAGCTGTATACCCCAAAATGGTTGTTATATTGTCACTACAAAAGGTTACTTCTCCTAGTCGGTTTGTAGCTATAGTTAATGAGTTTCCTTTGTTTACAATTTCATTAGTAAAATTGACTTTTTCCTGTATTTTATATAATGAGATATATCTAATATGATTTATTATAAATACCATTATCGAGAAATTGATAAGTATAATTACTTTGTTGAAAGGGACTAAATCTAAAACAAGTATTAGTATTAAGTATGAAAAAACACATCCACAAAAAATCCAATATTTTTGTATTGGCTTGATGATAATATAGGAAAAGAAAAAAGCTAAAATGAATGTATAAGTAGGTATGGAATCATTTGCTAGGGAAACTATATTGTAGGCTATTGAAATAAAATAGATGTAAAACAAGAACGTAAAGAGGCTACTAATTCGGTTGAATAAATATTTTGATTTTTGACTTATTAAAAATGAAAGTAAAAGGATAAATCCAATAATGAAATTGTAGATTATTAAACTTGTGGGTCTAACTTTAAACAATTCAAAAACAATCTCTGTCAAGGGAAGTGCTAATCCAAGGCACAATAAATAAAGCTGGTATTCTCTTTTCTCCGATTCTTTAGTTGGAAGATTATCTATTTTTTTTAAAGAAGAATTTATTTTGAGATTTGAATAAAATATCGCAATTAGCAAAATAAAGAACAATACAATTAAAATACTATTTCTATTAGTAATATTTATCGATACAATTTGTACCAGGTTTAACGCCATAGGAATACAAACTGAACTTGATAAAGAAGAGTTGAAGTTGAAAAAAAATAATATTTTAAAACATAATAGCATAGTCTCAGGGGGGGTAACTATTTAATTAAATGTCTTTTGTGTTTACAATATAATGCTTTGTTTATTATTAAAATTTATGATTAATCGTTTTCAACAGTATTATCTATTCCTATAATAGCACAATAGATGGCGTAATTCATAGAATAAATAAAAGGCATTGTAAATAAGAAACCAATACAACATGCCATAATGCCTACAAATGCACCAATTATTGCAATAATCATTAATCCTAATAAAATAAAAGGCTGTTTTAAAACAATCAGTATACTGTGTTTTATAGCGTTAACTGCATTTAAATTACCGAATATAATTAGCGGAATAGTAAGTATTGTTGTAAATGAAATGAAATATGTAATGATAGTGCCAAGAATTTCAAGTTTTACGTTTGACAACAATGTAGTTAGTGAAAAACTAATTGTCGAAATTAAAAAAGTTGAAATTATAATTTCTTTCAAATAAGGCATTTTATAGTAAGAGAATAAAGAAGAAATTGTAAATTCTTCATCTCTATCTCCATGATGTGCCATTTTTAAGAATGCAGCTTGAAATGGGCTAAATAAACAACTGAAAACTAGCGAAATTCCTCCTATAACTAATAGTTCTGACTGACTGAGATTTTCTATTTTTAATTTTTCTGGAGATAACTCTTTGGTGAGTGTTGTAAGATCCAAAAATGATACTAAAGAAATGGTAGTGAAAATAAAAAATGAAAAAATAAAAATAAGAATTACTAATCCAGCATACAAAGCAATTTTTTTGTAATTCTCAAATGCATGTTCAAATACATTACCAAAATCTATTTGGTATCCATTTTTTTCAATATCGAGTAGTCTTTGTAAAGTTTGATTCATTTATTGTGAGTTTACTTGTTTGTTAGTACAGTCTTTTTAATAAAATATAATGTGGATGACTTACTATTGATTCTTTTTACTAAATACCACAATTTACGGGTATTATTGTTTTTATTTCAGTTGTAAAATTACTGTTTTTTTTAATTTTAAAAGTAAGATGTTTCTCTGTGCTTTTTGTGGCGCAATGTTTATAATTAGAGCCAGTTTAATATTTTTTTTAGAGTACTAATTTTATTATTAGTGTAAGGAGCGTATCTAAAATTTAAGTCCAACCAATTTCCTTTTTTTACAATTCCTTTATGATGGGAGAAAATATCAAAACTCAATTGACCATGATAAGCTCCAATTCCGCTATGACCAACCCCGCCAAAAGGAAGTTTTTTATTGGTAAAATGAATTAGCGTATCGTTAACGCAGCCTCCACCGAAAGAATAATTCAAAATTGTTTTCCGAGCAAATTTTTTATCATCTGAAAAGACATATAACGCTAGAGGTTTTTCGTATTTTGAAATTATTTTAGTTATCTCTTTTTCTTCTTTATAGGTTATAATAGGCAACAAAGGACCAAAAATTTCCTCTTGCATGATTGCGCTATCAATATTGTTTTCTTCTATTAAAGTTGGAGCAATATAACAATCTTCAACATCGGTTTCTCCCCCCATGATTACTTTCTTAGTTTCCATCATACTTACTAAGCGATGCCAGTTTTTTTCGTTCACAATTCTAGCAAAGTCGGGAGATTCTTTTGGATTTTCGCCAAATGCTTTTGTGATTTCATTTTTCATAAAATCAACAAAATGACTTTTCATTCCTTCCTGTATAAGTATATAATCTGGGGCAATACAGGTTTGACCAGCATTCAAGAATTTTCCCCAAACTATTCTTTTGGCAGCAAGTTTTAAATTGGCAGTTTCGTCAATAATACAAGGGTTTTTTCCTCCTAATTCAAGCGTTATAGGGGTTAGGTGTTCTGCTGCCGCTTTCGCAACGATTTTGCCTACTGCGACACTTCCCGTAAAGAAAATGTAATCCCAACGTTGGGCTAGTAATTTTTGAGAGGCTTCTGCACCACCTTCAACAACTTTTACATGTTGGTGTTGGAAAGCTTCTTCTACAATTTTTAAAATTATAGCCGATGTTTTTGGTGTTAATTCGGATGGTTTTAACGTTACTTGATTGCCAGCTGCAACAGCTGCTATCAAAGGACAAATAGCTAATTGAAAAGGATAATTCCAGGGAGCTATTATTAAAACTTTACCGTATGGTTCTTTTACTATATAATCTGTCGATGGGAAATTAAGTAGTGATGGTCCTACTTTTTTAATTTTGGCCCATTTTTCAATATTTCTTATGGTGTCTTTTAATTCTGAAATAGTATAGCCGGTTTCGGTAGCAACAGATTCAAAAGGAGGTTTTTTGAAATCCTGATATAATGCTTGTATAATTTCATTTTCATGTTTAATTATTACATTCATTAATTTTATTAAAGCATCTTTTCGGGTACTAATATTTAATTTGTAACTCATAGCGAAAAAATATTTAAATCGTTATATAAGTGCAAGTTAAATCTAAAATTCAAAATATAATCTTTTTATTATCAAAAAATTAAATGGCTTTCCAAATAACATCTTCTGGAGTAGGAGCAATAATTGTAATGTTTTCTTTAGAAACCGGATGTATGAAACTCAGTTTTCTGGCATGTAAATGAATACCACCGTCTGGATTGCTTCGGTCAAAACCATATTTTAAATCTCCCTTTATTGGAGAACCAATTGCAGAAAGTTGTGCTCGTATTTGGTGGTGTCTGCCTGTATGTAGTTGAATTTCGAGCCCGAAATAATTATCAAGTTCTTTGATGATTTTATACTCCAAACTCGCCATTTTACTTTCTGGAACTTCTTTAAGATGAGCTTTTGAAGTATTGTTTTTCTCGTTTCTTTTGATGTAATGAACGAGTGTGTCTTCGTTTTTTGTAGGTCTATTTTTGACAACCGCCCAATATGTTTTTTTAGTTTCCCTGTTACTGAATAATTCATTCATTCGAGTCAACGCTTTGCTAGTACGGGCAAAAACTACAATTCCAGTAGTAGGCCTGTCTAATCGATGAACAACGCCAAGAAAGACTTCTCCAGGTTTATTGTATTTATCTTTGATATATTCTTTTACAACATCGCTTAATGGTTTATCACCTGTTTTGTCGCCTTGCACAATATCACCTACACGCTTATTGACCACGATTAAATGATTGTCTTCGTGCAGGATTTGGAGATTATTTTTATTTGAAATTATTTTCAAAAGGAAAGATTTTTAGATTGTTGGATTATTCGATTTTTTGAAAATGAAAAATTATTTCAAAGTTGAGCGAAATTTGGATGTCATTTTAGTTATCCGGTCAATAGTCATAGACAATTCATCTAGTTTTATTTGATTTATATAGCCTAAATCTAATGCAATTAATAACTGTGTTTCAATTTCATAAATAGAGCCAATAGCAATTTCAAGGAATCTAGAAAAATCTTTATTACTACTTCTAGAACAACCTTCCGCTATATTTGAAGGAACTGAAACCGAAGCACGACGAAGTTGATTTGTTAAACCAAATTTTTCTGATTCTGGAAAATTTGTAGTGACTAAATAGATTTCAGAACAAAACTTTCTGCTTTGTTTCCATATTTCTAAATCCTTAAATCTATGCATGTATATTTTTTTAACCAAATATAGAATAATCTAACTATCTAATTATCGAATAATCTATACTAATATTGCTCTTTCTCGTTTGGAAAGTCTTTCGATTTTACATCTTCCACATATTGACTGATTGCTGAAGTCATTCCTTCGTATAAATTCATGTAACGTCTCAAGAAACGAGGACTAAATTCATTATTCATACCCAGCATATCGTGAATTACCAATACTTGTCCATCAACACCACCACCAGCGCCAATTCCTATAACTGGAATCGAGATGCTTTTAGCTACTTTTTCGGCTAAATTTGCAGGAACTTTTTCGATAACAATTGCAAAGCAGCCTAATTTTTCCAGTAATATGGCGTCTTCAATTAATTTTTCGGCTTCTTGCTCTTCTTTGGCACGAACAGTATAAGTACCAAATTTATAAATAGACTGAGGTGTTAAGCCTAAATGTCCCATAACTGGAATTCCTGCATTTAAGATCTTTTTTATAGATTCCCTGATTTCTTTACCACCTTCTAATTTCACGGCATGTCCGCCACTTTCTTTCATAATTCTGATAGAAGAACGCAACGCTTCTTTAGAATCAGATTGATAACTTCCAAAGGGTAAATCAACCACTACTAAAGCTCTTTCGACAGCTCTAACCACTGAAGAAGCATGGTATATCATTTGATCCAAAGTAATTGGTAAAGTCGTTTCGTGACCCGCCATAACATTTGAAGCTGAATCTCCAACAAGAATTACATCAATTCCAGCAGTATCTACAATTTTGGCCATGGTATAATCATAGGCCGTAAGCATTGAGATTTTTTCACCATTAGATTTCATGTCGATTAAAGACTTAGTGGTAATTCTTTTGTAATCTTTTTTTATTGCAGACATTGTATATATGTTTTAATTCCGAAACTTCGGGATTGATTTTGTTTTTGAGAGAACAAAAGTAATAAATAGAATTTTTTTAAATTGAATTTTCGTGAAGAATATGATATTCAAGATAGGTCAAATTGTGATATTAGTAATTTAACGAGCTGTTTTGAAGAATTCTTATAATGGATAGCTGAAACAAACTTGACTTTTAGTCTAGTTTTCATTAGAATTGAAACCAGAAAGAATCTTTATAAAATCTTTATATCCTGCTTCGTTATATTATAAAATACTTACATGATTAGACATAACTTTGTCTTATCAAATAAATGCGAAGATTATGAATAGTATTTTGAATCAGATAAAAATCAAAAATCAATATTTGATAAGTGTTTTATCAGTAGGTACAGTCGCTACATTGTGTTTGTTTGTCAGGGACTATTTAGACTATAAAATAGTCGGTTATCTTTTATTGGTTGTGGTTTCGGTGTTGTCGATGTTTTTGGCGATTTTACCATTATTGCTAAGTGCCGTTTTGAGTGCGTTAATATTGAATTTTTTATTCATTCAGCCTTACTATACATTACACATTAGCAATGCGGAAGATTCATTATTATTGTTTTTATTCTTCATCATTGCTTTGGTAAATGCGGTTTTGACCCATAAAATCAGAAGAGCCGAAAAGGTTTTGCAAGTCAAAGAGGTTAGAATAAATACGATGAAGCTTTATAATGCTTTACTCGATTCCTTATCTCATGAATTGAGAACACCAATTTCAACTATTATGGGAGCGATTGATACCATTCAAAGTAAATCAGTTTCTATTTCGGAAGAAAATAAAGAAAATTTATATGCTGAGATTGAGAAAGCTTCTTTGCGTTTGAATCACCAAGTAGAAAATTTACTAAATATGTCCCGATTGGAGTCGGGGGTTATTGAGCCCAAAATGGATTGGTGTGATTTGGAAGAGTTGGTTTATAATGTTTTGGATCATCTAAAAGAGGATTTACAGTTTCATAAAGTAGTCGTAAAAACAGACGAAAATTTGCCTCTTTTCAAATTGGACTATGGTTTGATGCAACAGATTATTTTTAATTTGGTTTTTAATGCTTCGCAATACACGCCGAAAGGGGCCAAAATAGAGATTAAAGTTTCTTATAATGCCGATGTCGATTTTGAATACAATCCCGATAAAAAATGTCCATGTGTAATTACGATTACCGATGATGGTATTGGTTTTCCGGAAAATGAAATTGATAAAGTATTTGATAAATTTTATCGACTTCATAATTCAAAAACAGGCGGAACAGGACTTGGTTTATCAATTGTGAAAGGCTTTGTAGAAGCACAACACGGAAAAGTACAACTTGAAAATAGGGAAGAAGGCGGTTCCGTTTTTACGCTTAGTTTTCAAACTTTAACAATGAATACTAAAGATATTTCAAATGAATAATAGCGCTCAAATATTGGTTATTGATGATGAAATTCAAATTAGAAAACTACTTGAAATCACGTTGGATTCTAATAATTACAGAACAATTTTTGCTGTCAATGCAAAAGAAGGATTGTCTATGGTGGCCAATCATCAGCCCGATTTGGTCATTCTTGATTTGGGTCTGCCTGATGAAGATGGACAAGTTGTTTTGAAACGATTACGAGAATGGTACAGTAACCCAATCATAATTTTAACGGTAAAAAGTGCCGAAGATGAAATTGTAAAAGCACTTGATAACGGAGCAAATGATTATTTGACCAAACCGTTTCGCACACAGGAATTACTAGCTAGAATTCGGACTGCTTTGCGAAATTCGATTACCGATGAAAAAGAACCGATAATTGAGTTTGGTGCTGTTTCAATTGATTTGGCTTCTAGAATTGTGAGACTGAATAGTGAAATTCTGAAACTCACAACGACTGAGTACAATTTGCTTTCTATTTTTATAAAAAATGAGGGACGAGTATTAACCCATCAATATTTACTCAAACAGGTTTGGGGAAACAGTTATGCAGACCAAACACAATACTTACGTGTCTTTGTTGCACAACTTCGAAAAAAAATAGAAGAAGACCCCAACCGTCCTAAGTTCATCATCACAGAATCCGGTGTGGGATACCGATTTAATACCAGTTAAAATCAATTAAATAGTCAAAATAAGAATGTAATATGGAGTGTTTTGTACACATCGTATAGGACTTTCTATGTTCAAAAATTAATGAATTAAATAGAATAAAAATTAAAACAAAATGAATAAATCAACGATTCAAAAAGTAACAGCAGCATCACTTTTGGTGGCGCTTGGAATTATTTACGGAGATATTGGAACCAGTCCGTTATATGTTATGAAAGCCATTATTGGGCAAAGAGAAATATCAAAATTACTGGTTTATGGAGGGATTTCGTGCATCTTTTGGACGCTTACTTTTCAAACGACTTTTAAATATGTGTTGATGACACTTTCGGCAGATAATCATGGAGAAGGTGGGGTGTTCTCGCTTTATGCATTAGTCAAACGATTTGGAAAAGGAAAATTAGTAATTCCAACTATTTTGGGGGCAACAACGCTTTTGGCAGATGGAATTATTACGCCTCCAATTTCTGTGGCTTCAGCAGTTGAGGGTTTGGGAGATGTAGTTCCAGGTATTCCAATTTTGCCAATTGTTATAGTAATCTTGTCTGGACTTTTCTTTTTTCAGCGCTTTGGTACTCAAAAAGTAGGCTTCTTTTTTGGGCCAGCGATGGTGGTTTGGTTTTCAATGCTTTTTGTATTGGGATTTGTCCAAATTTTGGAACATCCGGCAATTTTGACAGCATTAAATCCTTTGTATGCTTATGAATTATTAGTCGAATATCCTCATGGATTTTGGCTGTTAGGCGCTGTTTTTCTTTGTACCACAGGAGCCGAAGCTTTGTATTCGGACTTGGGGCATTGTGGAAAAAGTAATATTAGAATCACTTGGATTTTTGTAAAAATTGCATTGGTCGTAAATTATTTAGGGCAAGCTTCTTGGTTAATGAATCAAAGTCATCCTTTCCTTGAAGGTAGAAATCCTTTTTACACCATTATGCCTCATTGGTTTTTATTTTCGGGTGTTGTCATTTCGACTTTTGCGGCGATTATTGCTTCTCAGGCATTGATAAGTGGTTCATTTACTTTGATTAATGAAGCGGTTTCCCTTAATTTTTGGCCTCGAGTAACTATGAAAAACCCAACCAATTTGAAAGGGCAAATTTATATTCCATCGGTGAATACTATTTTATGGGTGGGCTGTATCTTGATGGTTTTGTATTTCAGGACTTCTTCAAATATGGAAGCTGCTTATGGATTTTCGATTACCATTGCTATGCTGATGACTACAGTACTCTTAAATTATTATTTGATTTATATCAAAAAACTAAACAGAATTCTTATTGGTGTAATCATAACTGTTTTTGTGGTTATTGAAATTGCATTTTTCATTGCCAATATTGTAAAAATCAAAGAGCGTTGGATGTTTTTGTTTTTTGAGCTATTTATATTTATGACAATGTACGTTTGGTACTTTTCTCGAAAAATTAATAATCGATTTGTAAAATTTACCAATTTGACCGAATACACAGAAAAGTTTCAGGAATTGAGCAATGATGATACAATTCCGAAGTACTCTACTCATTTAATTTATTTGTCAAAAGCGGACAGAAATTATGAAATTGAAGACAAAATATTGAAATCTATTTTTTCTAAAAAGCCAAAAAGAGCCGACGTGTATTGGTTTTTCCATATCAACAGAGTCAATTCTCCTTTTGATTTGAATTATGAAGTTATTGAATTACTAGATGATAAAGTAATTAAGATTGTCTTGAATATTGGTTTTAGAATTCAGCCAAAAGTTGAGTTGTATTTTAAACGAATAGTTCAAAATCTTGTTGACAATAAAGAACTGAATCTGCATATTCGTTCCGATGGTTCAACAAAATACAATTCTGAACCCGATTTTAAATTTGTGATTATTGAAAAGTTTTTATCGGTTGAAAATGAGTTTTCAGTAAGAGACGGACTTTTGTTGAACTCTTATTATATGTTGAAAAACATGTCTTTGTCTGATACGCGTGCCTTTGGGTTAGATAAAAGCGATGTTGTTATTGAAGAAATCCCTACGGTCTATCATCCTATTACTAAATTAGAATTGGAGAGAAAGATGGTTAATTAGATAATTTGTCAATTAGAAAATGAGATAATTAGTCGATTGAACTAGTAGAAAATTGAATTTTAGAAATGCAGGGGACAAATTTTCAAATTAAAAAGTCACCAATTGTCTAGCTAGTCAATTACCACATTAATGAATTATCTCATTTTCTAATTGACTAATTATTTCATTGAGTTAACAATCCGCCATATTCACAGCAATTGCCAGACCTCCTTCGGAGGTTTCTTTGTATTTTGAGTTCATGTCTTTAGCTGTTTGCCACATGGTGTCGATTACTTTATCGAGTGATACTTTTGCATTTTTGGCATCGGTTTCCAGGGCGAGTTCGGCGGCGTTAATGGCTTTTATGGCTCCCATAGTATTTCTTTCGATACACGGAATTTGTACCAAACCACCAATAGGGTCACAGGTTAGTCCCAAGTGATGTTCCATGGCGATTTCGGCAGCCATTAATACTTGGTCAGGAGTTCCACCCATCAATTCGCATAAGGCAGCAGCAGCCATAGCGCTCGAAACGCCTATTTCGGCTTGGCATCCTCCCATTGCGGCAGAGATGGTTGATCCTTTCTTGAAAATACTGCCTATTTCACCAGCAACCATTAGAAATTGTTTGATTTCTTTTTCTCCAGCTTGATGGTTTTCGATAACCAAATAATACATTAAAACGGCTGGGATTACTCCTGAACTACCATTGGTTGGAGCAGTTACAACTCGACCTAAAGCAGCATTTACTTCGTTTACTGCCAATGCAAAACAGCTAACCCATTTTAGAATTTGTCTAAATTTAACTTCAGTTTTTCTAATTTCTTCTAGCCATTCTTGCGGATTAGAATAATTGGATAAACCAATCAGATTTTGATGCATGTCAAAAGCGCGTCTTCGTACATGCAAACCACCGGGAAGAATCCCTTCGGAATGACAGCCAATATACATGCATTCCAACATGGTATTCCAAATGCGCATTAACTCATGATGAATTTCTGCCTCGGGACGCATGGATTTTTCGTTATCGTAAACGATTTCCGAGATTGATTTATTTTCTTTTGTGCAATACGCCAAAAGTTCGTTGGCTTTATTAATTGGAAAAGGAAAAGCACATTTTATGGCTATTTTGTTTTGAGCATTTTCCCGTTCTTCTTTGACTACAAATCCTCCTCCTATGGAGTAAAAAGTGGAACAGTATTCTGTTCCATCATTGAAGTAGGCCGTAAAAGTTAATCCATTGGCATGAAAAGGAAGGAAGTTTTTATTGAAAACAATGTCTTGGAGAATATAAAAAGGAATATGGATTTGGTTCCCCAAATGGATTTCATTTTTAGCTTCAATCGATTTGATGATTCCGTCAATATTTTGAATTGGGATATATTCAGGATCTTGGCCGCTTAGTCCAAGCATAATGGCTAAATCGGTTGCATGTCCTTTTCCAGTTAAGGAAAGTGAACCGTATAAATCGACTTTTACTCGGTTTATGGTATTGATGTCATATTCACTTCTCAATTCGTTTAAGAAACGTTCAGCTGCACGCCATGGTCCAAGGGTATGCGAACTCGATGGTCCGACACCAATTTTTAACATATCAAAAACGGAGATGCATTCTTCCATAAAATTCTATTTTTATATTTAACAAAGATAATTATTAATTTATGAGATATTAATTATTTTTATTTGAATAAATGGTAATATGATAATTTTAGGTGTAAAATAAGTTGGTGTTTTAGTGTATTGATAATGCGAAGGCGTTTTAATGTTGTCTTTTTTATATTTTTAATAAAAGAAAATAATAGTGTATTGGTAAAGTGTTATACTGATATTTTTTAATTCGAATAATGTAAAGTGCTGTTATTCATTTCAAATTTTGAGTTTAAAAAATAATTCAGCTATAAACTCATAGTTTTTACTGATTTTATTGACTTTAAAAGATTTAAATCATACATTTGTCGCTACATTCAAAAATTCCGGAAAACATGTTTGAATTTCAACAGTATTTAGGCTTTTTACTTTTCTTAACCATCCTAACAATGGGATTTTGGTTAATGTTCTTTTTAGTTGGTTTCGTATCTTACTGGGTAAGTGGAGCAACTTGGGAAATGTTTAAAGAAAAGAGAGCAAAACAAAAAGAGGAACAAGCTTAGTCTTATTTCTACTTTAAAATAAAAAAGGATTCGTAATTACGAATCCTTTTTTTATTATATCATGTTGAAGATTATCCAGGGAAATCTCCGCCACCATCTCCACCACCTTCATTTTTAGGTTGTGCGTTCTTTTCTCTTTCGTTTTTAGCTTTGTTGAAACGATAGGTAAACGATAAATTGAATTGACGTTTACGGAACTGCATTTCACCATACGATATTTGATTGTCAAGATAAGTGTAAGATCTCATAATTCTCGTATTGAAAATATCACTGATATTAAATGCTAGTGTTGCTTTGTCTTTTAGTAAATCTTTACTGAAAGCAGTGTTCATACTAAACTGATCTAGGTTCTTCCCTTGAGCTGTTTTTTGTTCACCATTGTAGGTTGCATTCAATTGCCAGTCGATTTTGTATGGCAATGTTAGTTTTGAATTAACTCTTGCGAACCAAGTTGTTGCTTGGTTGTCAAGATTTTGCACTACAAGCTTACCTGTTGTGTCAGTGTAGCTGTGTTCTCCAGTTGTTTTTACATTATAGAAATTGAAATTACTGTTTATTCTCCATATTTTGAATGGGGTGTAGTTTAAAGTAAACTCAAAACCATATTTTTGTTCTTTTCCTAAGTTAATTGGTTGACTTTTAATTACAGGAATACTACCTTCAATTACCTCACCAGGCATAGGAGTTACTACCTCACCATCAGGAGTTACAACGTTACCATTAGGAGATCTCACAAAGCTGAAAACATCTTTTGTGTTTTCAAAATAAGCAGATGTACTAAAGGTTACCTTGTCCCAACGCTTGATATATCCAAAATCAAATTTATCTGTCAAAGAAGGATCTAGGTCTGGATTTCCTTGAAAAATATTAACGTTGCTTGAATAGTTTACAGCTGGATTCATAAAACGACCTCTTGGTCTTGTTAAACGTTTGCTGTAACTTGTGGTAATATTACTTTGATCTGAAACTTCATAACTAATAAAAGCACTTGGAAACAGGTTGTTATACTTTTTAGTATTGAAATCGTTTGTATCTAATAAGTTCACATGAATGTTAGTATCCTCCCAACGTAAGCCGAATAAATAGGAAAATTTATTTGCTTTGAAACCATATTGAGTATAAAGTGCGTTGATGTTTTCTTTATATTCTAATGTGTTTGATAAATTTTCATCTTTTGCTCCAGTATTATCAGTTACATAATATTCGCTATTTAAATCACCAAAACTACCTTTATATCCAGCTTCAAACTGACTTCCTTCTCCTAGTGGAAGAACATAATCAGCTTGTATTTGTGCTTGTTTTTGAACTTGATTATTTAAGGTGTTGTTAAAGTTATCAGAACCCGTAATAATACTTTGGCTATCATCCGTATTTCTTGAAATAGAACCATCAACTGTAAGTTTATGCCCTTTGTCATTGAAATTTTTAATCAAATTAGATGTATATGAAACATTTTCACTCCCTGTATCTCCTGTGTTCAAACGATAAGATGTTTTTGTAAAAATATGAGAGGCATCATAATTGTTATAGTTGATTAAATCATTAGTGTCCCCTGTATATTTTTCATAATTGATAGCATTTGTCCAATAGGTATTTGGAGCGACAGTCCACTCAAGGCCAGCTCTTCCGTTAAAACCGTCATTGGTTCTCTCGGTATCACGTGTTTCATCTAAATAGTTTTTAACAGAACCATCGTTATTGAAATATTGTGAATTGGTTTTACCGCCACCTTTATTTGTTCTGTGATTGTAACCCGCAGTAGTGAAGTAGTTTAATTTTTCGGTTTTATAATTCACATTCGCACTTAAACCATAAGTCTCAGGAATACCTGTAGAAGCTATAAAAGTTCCATTTAAACCTTGGTTTTTACCTTTTTTAAGAATGATATTGATTATTCCAGAACCACCTTCGGCATCATATCTTGCAGATGGATTGGTAATAACTTCAACTTTATCAATGGCATCAGCAGGAAGTTGTCTTAATGCTTCAGCAATATTTACTGCATAAGATGGTCTTCCATCAATTAAAATTCGGATGTTATCGCTTCCTCTTAAACTTACATTTCCTTCAGTATCAACAGAAACTGAAGGGACATTGTCAAGAACATCACTTACAGTTCCGCCTTTTACCATCATATCCTGACCAACGTTGTATACTTTTTTATCAAGTTTAATCTCTACTGATGATTTTTCGGTACGTACAACTACTTCGTTTAATTGCGAAGCATCGTCTTCGAGTGCAATTGTTGCTAATGTAGTTTTTTCGGTTATGCTTTTACCTTTGATTTCGACGTTTTTAAACGAAATAAATTCGACAGTAATATCGTAAACTCCAGGAATAACATCGGCTTCATATTCACCTTTATTATTGGTGATCCCTCCAGAAATTGCTTTTGGATTTTTTTGATTTTTTAATGTGATTGTAGCATATTCTAAAGGCTGGTTAGTCTTTTTGTCTACAATTTTTCCAGTCACTTTGATTTTGCTAAATGTAGGAGGGCCTTGTTGAGCAAAATTAGATAGTCCTATAAATAGAAATAATAGAACTAGGGTAAGATTGATTTTTTTCATCAGTAATTATAGTAAGATTTTTGAATAAGACAGAGAAATGCGAAAATAGTTTAAATCAGCCGTTCTTAAACTTATGTTAATGTTTAAAGAAAAGGGGAGACCAGGTCTAAATCTCTTCCAATAATGGCTTCGTTATCTTTGACAACAATAGGTCTTTCGATAAGAATTGGATTTTCGACCATTGCTTGAATAACTTGATTATCTGTTAGTGTCTTACCTTTATAATTCTCTATCCAAATTTTTTCTTTTTGTCGAATCAATTCAATTGGAGTGAATTTTAGTTTTTTTAATATTGATGTTAACTCATCAGCTGTTGGAGGAGTATTGAGATAATTAATGATTTCGAACTCCTTATTTGATTCTTGTAGTACTAGCAGACAATTTCTTGATTTTCCGCAACGTTGGTTATGGTAAATTTGTATCATTTTTGGATAAGATTCGGATCTAATTAAGAATAAAAAGACCTATTTTAGTTTCGACAAAAATAAGGTTTGAAATGCCATTTGAAGTATATTTATAAAAAAAAAATAATAGATGTTTATAGAACAAGCAATAAATGAAAATAATAAGTTTTGGAAGTATCTTTTTGGATTGCTAATTATTTTTGGAGCTTCATTTTTGGGACAGCTGCCTATGTTAGCTATGATTTTATTTCAAACTACTTTTAAAGGAAAAACGTATCCTACAACAGATACAGAATTATTACACTTTTTTGAACCCAATTTAAATCTATTTCTTTTGCTTATTTCTTATGTAGTAGCTTTAGGTGGTATTTATTTTGTGGTTCGTTTTTTGCATCATCAAACTTTAAAATCTATTATTACTGCCAGAAAGAAAATGGATTGGAACAGAGTATTGTTTTCTTTTTCATTATGGGCAATATTTACTATTGTATCGACATTAATTACTTATTATTTAAATCCATCCGATTTCAAAATTAATTTTCAGCCCATCCCTTTTTTAATATTATTCATAATAGGTACTTTATTAATCCCAATACAAACAAGTGTTGAAGAATTGATTTTTAGAGGATATCTAATGCAAGGTTTTGCTAATTTGTTTAAGAATAAATGGTTACCATTATTGCTTACGTCAAGTATTTTTGGATTATTGCATTTGTCCAACCCAGAAGTTTCCAAGCTTGGAAATATTATTATGGTATATTATATCGGAACAGGATTACTATTAGGAATAATGACATTAATGGATGACGGAATGGAATTAGCTTTAGGATTTCATGCTGCTAATAATTTAATTGGGGCTTTGTTGGTCACATCTGACTGGTCTGCTTTTCAAACGTATTCCATTTTTAGTGATATATCAGAACCTGAGGCTGGGATAGATATTATCTTCCCAGTTATAGTAATTTATCCCATACTTTTAGTTATATTTGGGTATAAATACAAGTGGTCAGGGTGGATCAAAAAAATGACTGAAAGGGTTTGATTTATAAACTAACAGATAAATAACAATATAATTATGAGTTCATTAACATACAAAAATGTACATCACCAATTTAAAATAAATGGTTATCATTTGACAAGAGAAGATCTATGTAGAATCGCGTATAGCTTTATAAAAGAAGGTGCGGATTTTGAACAATCTGTTGGAGATTTTATATTGGATTGGTTTGATGATAAACCCTATGTTGATATGTATACTTCTGGTACTACTGGAGAACCAAAGGCTATCAGGATTGAAAAAGAAGCTATGGTACAATCAGCAATTGCGACGGGTGATTTTTTTGGATTAGAACCAGGAAATAGAGTGTTGCATTGTTTACCGGCTAGATTTGTCGCAGGTAAAATGATGTTTATACGTGCTTTTGTTTTAGGTTTGGATATGGATTTTGTCGCTCCAAATTCTCATCCTTTAGAATATAATGATGAAAAATATGATTTTGCTGCAATGGTGCCACTTCAGGCAAAAAGCTCTATTAGCAAATTAAAGAATATTAAAAAGCTAATTATTGGAGGTGTTAAAGTGCATAAGTCGTTGGAGCAGGAATTGCTTAAATTACCAATTGAAATTTATGAGACTTATGGTATGACAGAGACAATCACTCATATAGCAGCTAAGAAAATTGGGCAAGAAGCCTTCACAACGTTGCCAAACGTAACGGTTTCTGTAAATGAGGATCAATGTTTGGAGATTGTAGCTAAGAATATTAGAGATGAAAAAATTGTTACAAATGATATCGTAAAAATAATTTCAGATAAACAATTTGTTTGGCTAGGTCGTTTTGATAACATAATAAATAGTGGAGGGATTAAAATTTTGCCTGAGCAAGTAGAGAGTAAGCTGTCTACATTGATCCCAAGGCGTTATTTTATCGGTGGAGAGCAAGATGAAATTTTGGGCGAAAAAGTGATTCTTTATGTTGAAGGCGACAAAATGAATATCGACAGTTCTATTTTTGATAGTTTGGATAAATATGAAAAACCAAAAGAGGTTGTTTTTATTCCTAAGTTCAAAGAGACGGCTACAGGAAAGTTTATGAGGGAAGAAAGTAAAAAATTAGCTGTTTAATAGAAAATTTAAGTTGAATAAAAAAGAGAGAGGATAAAATAATATTCTCTCTCTTTTTTTTTTAGATTTTGGTATAAATCATTTTTCCATTTTAAAATAATAATCTGCGGAATTCTTTCCACTGCCATAAATTGCAAAAAAGATACATATTCCGAGTGTTACAACTGCTAGTAATAAATTTTGTTGATGCATGTGTCCCATAAAATTAATAATAATGGCACAGATTAAAATGGGTAATTGTGCTATAATAGCCCAACGGGTTAATAATCCAAAGAAAATTAAAATGCCTCCAATCATATGAGCTGGAGCTATGTAATGAACCAAAAACATACCACCTCCGAATTTGTCGAATTTATCGATAGGTGATAATAAATCAACTAAATATTGTACGTTAGAAACAAAATAAACACCTTTCATAAATAAAAAAACTCCAAGTGCCATTCTGAGTAAATCTACTGGTAAATAAGTGTGTGAATTGGCCCACTTATTTAAGCTTTTTACATTGTTCATATCTCTTCGTGTTTAAATTAATACACTAAGGTACTAATAATTAGTGATATGTGAAAAAAAATAGGGCTTAAATTGGTTATTGTATTTTTTTAATGCTTTGTTTTTAATAATATGTTTTTTCTGTTTTGAAGATGTTTAACCGTAAGGTAAATAAAGGATTACGCCAAGTTCGCAAAAACTTAGCGAACTTGGCGTTTTATAAATAGTTGTAATATTATTCTTTGCGCTTCTTGCGGTCAAAAAAATAATTTAATTTGTGTTTTAAACTTGAATTACTCCCAAATTAAATTGTTTTTCGATAGGAGCGTGGTTGGCAGCTTCGATTCCCATAGATATCCAAGTTCTGGTTTCTAGGGGGTCGATAATAGCGTCTGTCCATAAACGAGCTGCTGCATAATAAGGAGAAACTTGTTCGTCGTAACGCGCTTTAATTTTAGAAAATAGTTCAGCTTCCTTCGCTTCGTCTATAGCTTCTCCTTTGCTTTTTAATGAAGATGCTTCAATTTGAGCTAGTACTTTTGCCGCTTGTGTTCCGCCCATTACAGCTAATTCGGCACTTGGCCAGGCAAATATTAATCGAGGGTCAAATGCTTTACCACACATAGCATAATTTCCAGCACCATAAGAATTTCCAACAATAACAGTAAATTTAGGTACTACCGAATTAGAAACCGCATTCACCATTTTGGCACCATCTTTTATAATTCCGCCATGTTCAGATTTTGAACCAACCATAAACCCGGTTACGTCTTGTACAAATACTAAAGGAATTTTCTTTTGATTGCAATTGGCAATAAAACGAGTTGCTTTATCCGCAGAATCAGAATAAATAACACCACCAAATTGCATTTCTCCTTTGGCTGTTTTAACAACTTTTCTTTGGTTGGCAACTATTCCCACAGCCCAACCGTCAATTCGGGCATAACCCGTAATTAGAGATTGTCCGTACCCATCTTTGTAAGCTTCAAATTCCGAATTATCAACTAATCGATTGATGATTTCCATCATGTCGTATTGTTCGTTTCTTGCTTGTGGCAAAATACCGTAGATTTCTTTTTCGTCCAAAGCTGGTTTTTCTGCTTTAATGCGGTTGTATCCCGCTTTATCAAAATCCCCAATTTTATCGACTATATTTTTTATTTTATCTAAAGCATCTTTATCGTCTTTGGCTTTATAATCTGTTACACCCGAAATCTCGCAATGTGTTGTTGCTCCGCCTAAAGTTTCATTATCGATAGTTTCTCCAATAGCAGCTTTAACTAAATAACTTCCTGCTAAAAAAATACTTCCTGTTTTGTCTACAATTAAAGCTTCATCACTCATAATTGGAAGATAAGCACCTCCGGCAACACAACTACCCATGACGGCAGCTATTTGAGTAATTCCCATGCTGCTCATTATCGCATTGTTTCTAAAAATGCGCCCAAAATGTTCTTTGTCAGGGAAAATTTCATCTTGCAAAGGCAAATAAACTCCAGCACTATCAACCAAATAGATAATTGGCAAACGATTTTCAATAGCGATTTCCTGAGCTCTTAGGTTTTTCTTAGCTGTAATCGGAAACCAAGCTCCCGCTTTTACAGTAGCATCATTGGCAACAACAATACATTGTTTTCCTTTAATATATCCTATTTTTACGATTACCCCTCCTGATGGACAGCCACCGTGTTCTACGTACATTTTTTTACCAACAAAAGCTCCAATTTCAATAGATTTTGCATTTTCGTCTAATAAATAATCAATGCGTTCCCGTGCGGTCATTTTTCCTTCCGCATGCAATTTTTCGATTCGTTTTTCGCCTCCTCCAAGTTTGACTTTAGCAAATTTTTGTCTGAGTTCAGACAGTAAAAGTTTATTGTGGTCTTCGTTTTTATTGAAGTTTAAATCCATAGGTGTAAAGTGTAATGTATGTAATGATCGCTAATTTACGAAAACGAGTGAAAACATTCGATTTGTATTCTTGATTTTAGATTTTTAGCAATTTAATCTACTTTCAGATTATATAAAAATAAAAACCTCGCAATTTTATAAATAACGAGGTTTTGTTATAATTTTTAATTTTAATTCAAAATTGAAACTATCATTGCTATTGAAAACTTTAATTATACATTTTCATATAATATTCATCTACCATTCTGGCGGAATCAAAAAAGGGAACAATTTGTTTCATACTGGTTTCAACTAAATCCCACCATCTTTCTGAATCGTCATAGTATAAAGGAAGTATTTCTTCATCAAGCATTCGGTATAAATTATCCAAGTCCATTTGATCTTGTTGATAGATTGGTAAATTGTGATCTACTATCGGTAATACAAAAGAATTTTTAGTTTTATTTAAATCTTTGAATTCACGAACCCATCCATCATTGGTGGAAAAATTAATTGCGCCATTCATTGCGGCTGTCATTCCTGAGGTTCCAGAAGCTTCTCTGGTTACTCTAGGATTGTTTAACCAAATATCAGCGCCTTTTTTTAACTGATGAGATAATTTTAATTCATGACCAATAAGCACCGCCATGTTTTTAAAATCTTTACTGATTTGCAAAAGAGTATCAAAATTATGAATGGCTCCGTAATCAGTTGGATATGGTTTTCCAGCAAATATAATTTGGATTGGTTTTTTGCTGTCCGTCATTAAGCTTTTGAATTTTTCATAATCCCGAGTAATTAAATCTGGTCTTTTGTAACCAGCAAATCGTCTTGCCCAAACGATC
Organism: Flavobacterium sp. WC2509; assembly: GCF_052683105.1. NCBI lineage: Bacteria > Pseudomonadati > Bacteroidota > Flavobacteriia > Flavobacteriales > Flavobacteriaceae > Flavobacterium > Flavobacterium sp. WC2509. The sequence continues at coordinate 4,084,888 of NZ_JBQZFG010000001.1, forward strand.
GTTAGTACATTTGGATCAAATATTTTTCCAGTTTGATCGGCAACAACTTCAAAAAGTCTGGTTTTTAATCTCTTTTTACGACTAATTAATTCTTCTCTATCTTTACTTGAATGTGCATCATCTAGCCAGGGGTCTGCCCAGTATTTTTTATTTTGGGCATTGGTAATGTGAGTTATAGGGCAAATACCTGTGGCATTTTTCCACATGTCTCGGGAAACTTCCCCATGCAGTTTTGAAACACCATTTGCTTTGTGACTTAATCGTAAAGCAACAAGGGAATGGTTGAAAGTGTTGTCTTGGATTCCAGTTATTTCTCGGACCTTTTCTAATGGAATGCCATCAAAAAAGCTTAGTTTTTCTAATAAATAAATATCATGTTTTTCATTTCCAGCTTCTTCAGGAGTATGAGTAGTAAAAACCATTTTTTCTCTTACTTTTTCAACGCTTTTGTATTTGTTGTATAAATGAAAAATTGAAGAAACGGCATGAGCTTCATTTAAATGATAAATATCTGGTTCGTAGTCTAAAGCATCTAGTAATTTGGCACCACCTAATCCCAATACCATAGTTTGTGCAATTTTGGCACTTGGATCAGAATCGTATAATCTAAAAGTAGTTGATTTGGCCAGATAATCGTTTTCGGGTACATCGGTCGAAAGGAAAAACATTGGAACTGTTCCAAAAATTTCTGGTTTCAAAAAATAAGCTTTAATCCAAACATCATGATTATCAATTTTTATTGTAAACTTGATGTTGGTGTCTTCCAGAAAACTATAATTTTTTTCTCTAAAAAGAGTTCCCATAGAAAGGTCTTCGTTTAAGAATTGGTCATAATATCCTTTTTTCCATAAGATTCCGATTCCGATTAAATTTTGTTTCAAATCATAAGCAGAGCGCATGTGTGATCCAGCTAAAAAGCCTAATCCTCCAGAATAAATTTTAAGACATTGATCAATAGCAAATTCCATTGAGAAATAGACAGCCGATTTTTGGTATTTTTTATTAAAAGTATAAGGATGTTTGTATTGTTCAGGCAAATTCTTACTCATCTTTTGTTATTTAGAAGGTTGTTGTATCAAATTTAGAGAAAAAAGTTTCTGAAATGGAGTTTTAAGCTGTTATAATTATGTTGATAAAGCGTTATTTAATAGTTTTTCTACTCTTTATACTTGTTGTAAAACATTAAGGTGTTTTTTAAATTTAAAATGATAATTATATAAATATCAAGTGTAAAGCTGTAATTTTTTCCGATTGCAAGAAAGATATATTTGTTGATGAAAATCAAATTATAGATATATGAAAGTAGTAATAAAATTATCTTTCTTTTTGCTGTTATTGTCTTTTACGGTAAATGCTCAGATTCAGGCTTTGAATGATAATAAAACTAAACCCAAAAATCTGTCTCAGCGCTGGGAATTAGATAGTACTGCTGTAAGAAGTACTTTTTTGTTAACGCCTTACAAGCCTATTTATATTTTACTAGGTAAGTATTCTAGCAATCCCAACGATCAGCCTCATTCCGAGAATAATAGCCCTGAGTATATAGTTCCAGAAGGTTTACCGTATGATAATATTGAACTTAAATTTCAATTGAGTTTTAAGACTAAAGTAATACAGAGTTTTTTGTGGAATAGTGCTGATTTATGGGTTGCTTATACTCAAAAATCATTTTGGCAAGTCTATAATCAGGATCTTTCACGTCCTTTTAGAGAAATAAATTATGAACCTGAGGTTATTTTGAATTTCCCAGTAAAATTTAAAGTTTTGGGTTTTAATACCCGAATGGTTGGAATAGCATTTAATCATCAATCGAATGGGAAAAGCGATCCTTTTTCAAGAAGTTTGAATAGATTTATTCTTCATGCAGGTTTAGAACGTAAAAACTGGACTGTTTATTTGAGATCATGGTACGGTTTGTCAGATAACGGCGAGGATAATCCAGATATATCCGATTATACTGGACGCGCTGATTTGAATGTTATTTATGCAAAAAATGGACATGTCGTTTCCTTTATTGGAGGTTATAATATGAATTTTAATGCTTCACCCAGAGGTAATGCTGAACTTTCTTGGTCATATCCAATTAAAAATAATCTAAAAGCTTATTTGCAAGTTTCTCATGGTTATGGAGAATCTTTGATAGATTATAATCATTTACAAACAACAGTTGGAGTTGGAATTTCTTTAATTGAATGGCTGTAATATTTAAATAAAAAACCCGACAGTTTTTTAACTTGTCGGGTTGATTTTAATTTGTAAAAGAATGTAGTTTATTCTTCTTCGCGTTGTCCCATCATCATCAAATATGCTTTTAGGAAGCCATCAATGTTTCCGTTCATTACGCTGTCTACGTCGCTGGTTTCTTGTCCTGTTCGAACGTCTTTGACTAGTTTATAAGGTTGCATTACGTAATTGCGTATTTGCGATCCCCATTCTATTTTCATTTTTCCAGCTTCAATATCAGAACGTTGCTCTTGTTGTTTTTTAAGCTCAATTTCATATAATTGAGAACGTAACATTTGCATGGCACGATTTCTATTGTCGTGTTGTGAACGCGTTTCTGAACATTGTATCTGGATACCTGTTGGCTTGTGAGTCAATTGTACTTTGGTTTCTACCTTATTTACGTTTTGACCTCCAGCACCACTGGAACGCGAAGTGATGATTTCGATATCAGCAGGATTGATATCAATTTCAATTGTATCATCAACTAATGGGTAAACATAAACAGAAGCAAATGAGGTGTGTCGTTTGGCATTGCTATCAAAAGGAGAGATTCGAACCAATCGATGTACTCCGTTTTCACCTTTCAGATAACCAAAAGCAAAATCACCTTCAATCTCTAATGTTACCGTTTTTATACCTGCTGCTTCACCTTCCTGATAATTCAGTTCCCGTAATTTGTATCCCGATTTCTCAGCCCACATCATATACATTCGCATCAGCATAGAAGCCCAATCGCAACTTTCGGTGCCACCAGCTCCAGCAGTAATTTGAAGCACTGCACTCAAAGAATCACCTTCTTCTGAAAGCATATTTTTGAATTCTATAGCTTCAATATGTGCTTGAGTTGAATCGTATTGATGATCTAGTTCTTCGGGAGTTAACTCTCCTTCTTTGTAAAATTCATAGGCAAGTTGCAACTCGTCTGTCATGTCAATAGCTTTGTTGTAATCTTCAATCCATTTCTTTTTACCTCTAAGATTTTTCACAATAATTTCGGCTTCTTTGGCGTTGTTCCAAAAGTCGGGAGCAAAAGTCTTTTCTTCTTCGTTGGCTATTTCGATAAGTTTGGCATCGACGTCAAAGATACCTCCTCAACGCACCAAGGCGCTCCACAATACCTTTAATTTGTTCGGTAGTTGTCATAAATTTATAGTAATTTTGTATCGAAAATTATTAGGTTAGCCGTTTTTTAGCCCTGATAAAAGTGAAAATCCTTTTCTATTTTTTCTTTAAAAATAGAAAAGATTACTTCACTTAGTATCTATTTACATCGGAGTTCAGTGAACTTCGTTTGTAACGGATAGCAGGAATAGCTCCCAATAATTTTACAATTTTTGAGTTTACAAAAATAGGATATAGTTTTTAGATTATGGAAATAAATTTGATTAGCGATACAATTACCAAGCCATCGGTTGAAATGTTGCAATACATGTTTAATGCCCAAGTAGGGGATGACGTGTACAAACAAGACCCAACGGTTATTGCTCTTGAGGCGAGATTGGCAGGGATGTTTGGTATGGAAGCGGGGCTTTTTTTTCCATCGGGGACTATGGCAAATCAAACGGCGATTAAATTGCATACCCAACCTGGTGAACAATTAATTGCTGACAAATATGCACATGTGTATCATTATGAAGGAGGTGGAGTTTCGTTTAACAGCGGTGTTTCCTGTTGTTTGCTGGATGGAGATCGAGGAATGATTACTGCAGAGCAAGTGGCAGGAGCTATTAATGATCCTGAGTTTTATCACAGTCCGCTTACGAGTTTGGTTTGTATAGAAAATACAACAAATAAAGGAGGCGGTGCTTGTTATGATTTGAATGAATTAAAGAAAATAAAAGCAGTTTGCGTTGCTAATAATTTGAAGTTTCACTTAGACGGAGCCCGAATTTGGAATGCTGTGGTTGCCAAAAAGCAACATCCAAGAGAATTTGGAGCTTTGTTTGATACGATTTCGGTGTGTTTGTCTAAAGGTTTGGGAGCACCAATTGGTTCTGTTCTTTTGGGGAATAAAGCAACAATTCATAGGGCTTTACGAATTCGAAAAATATTAGGCGGAGCAATGCGTCAAGTGGGATATTTAGCTGCGGCAGGAAATTTTGCTTTGGATAATAATATTGCGAAATTGGTAGATGATCATAGAAGAGCCAGAGAAATTGCCGAAGTATTACTAAGATTGCCTTGGGTTGGAAAAATCGAACCAGTAGAAACTAATATTTTGATTTTTTCGGTTCGAGAAGGGTTAAGTGAAAAACTGCTTATCGAAAAACTGAAAGAGAAAAATATTTTGATTAGTTCTCTAGGGCATGGGAAACTTAGAATTGTTACGCATCTTGATTACAAAGAAGTAATGCATACGTATGTTTTAGAGACGTTAAAGAAGGTTGTTCTTTAAAAGGTTTCAAGTTTTAAGTTTCAAGTTTCAGTGTGGAACTTGAAACTTGAAACTTTTTTAAACTTGAAACAAAAATATTTATTTAAACATATCTTCCATCCCTGGAATCATTGGCATGTCCATTTTGGTAACGGCATCCAATTCAGTTTGATTTACGTTTGATGCTTTTTCAATCGCTTTATTCAAAACTAAAATCAAATAATCTTCTAGTTGTTCTTTGTCTTCCAATAATGAATCATCAATAGTGATTGATTTAATTTTGGTATTGGCAGTCAAAGTAACTTTTAATAAATTATCACTACTTTGTTCGTCAATTAGTACGGTGTCTAAACGTTTTTTCGTATCTTCAATTTTTTGTTGGGTTTCTCTAAGTTTACCCATCATTCCCATTAAATCCATTTTGGTGATTTTTAAATTATTGAAAAGCAAAATTACGAATTTTGCTTTTTAGTTATGTTAAATAAGTTAAAAAACCGGTTCGTTTTAGAATCACTTTGCTTTATTTTTGCGTTTTTAAATACTAAATCTACTCGAAAAACAATGCCTGAAAACAATACAGCTCCAGTCGCTAAAGTAATTCCGAAGAAATTAAAGAAATTTAATGAGGTTAGAGTTGATAATTATTTTTGGTTAAACAATCGTGAGAATCCAGAAGTTATTGATTATTTGAATCAAGAAAATGCCTACTATCAAGAAAAAACAGCTCATACTAAAGATTTTCAAGCGGCTCTTTTCGAAGAAATGAAAAGCAGAATAAAGGAAGATGATGAATCAGTTCCTTATTTGTACCAAGGCTACTATTATATCACTCGTTTTGAAAAAGGTCAAGATTATCCTATTTATTCTAGAAAAAAAGGAAGCCTTTCGGCAAAAGAAGAAATTCTATTCGATTGTAACAGAATGGCAATGGATAAGCCTTACTTTCAATTGGGAGCTTTGAGTGTTAGTCCAGATAATAAAATGGCTCTTTTTAGCTATGATATTGTAGGGAGGCGCATTTATACTATTCAAATAAAAAATCTCGAAACCAATGAAATTCTAGAAGACATAATAGAAAATGTTACCGGAAGCGCAGTTTGGGCTAATGATAATAAAACTATTTTTTATTCAGATCAAGATGATGTGACTTTGCGTTCGGATAAAATTTTTAAACATAAATTAGGTTCAAAACAAACAGATGATGTTTTGATTTATTTTGAAAAAGACGATACGTTTGATGTAGAAATTGCAAAATCGAAGTCTCAAAAATATTTAGCTATAGAATCGGGAAGTACTTTGACAACAGAATATCAAATTCTTGACGCTGATACTCCAGATGGTGAATTTAAAGTTTTTCAGAAAAGGGTTAGAGGATTAGAATATAGCATTAGTCATTATGAAGATAGTTTTTACATTTTGACGAATAAAGATAAAGCAGAGAATTTTAAATTAATGAAAACGTCTGTAAATGCTACTTCAAAAGCCAATTGGAAAGAAGTAATTGCGCATAGAAGTGATGTCCTTTTAGAAGATATTGAGATTTTTAAGAATTTTTTGGTTTTGGAAGAGCGTGAAAATGGCTTGAATAAAATTCGAATTATGCCTTGGAATGGAGAAGGGGAGTATTATCTTCCTTTTGAAAGTGAAACGTATACGGCTTATACGGCTTCCAATGTTGATTTTGATACTGATGTGTTGCGTTATGGATATCAGTCTATGACGACACCAAAATCGGTTATTGATTTCAATATGGTGACTAAAACTAAAGTAATCTTAAAAGAGCAAGAAGTTCTTGGAGGGAAGTTTAATAAAGATAATTATACAGAAGAAAGAGTTTGGGCAACGGCATCAGATGGTGTTAAAATTCCAATTTCGATAGTTTATAAGAAAGGATTAAAGAAAGATGGTAATAATCCGTTGCTTCAGTATGCTTATGGTTCTTATGGACATTCTATGGATGCTAGTTTTTCTTCAACTGTTTTAACGCTTTTGGATAGAGGTTTTGCATTTGCAATTGCTCATATTCGTGGAGGAGAAGATTTAGGAAGGCAATGGTATGAAGACGGAAAGTTATTGAAAAAGAAAAATACATTTACCGATTTTATAGATTGTTCTAAATTTTTAATCTCCGAAAAGTATACTTCTCCACAACATTTATATGCCGAAGGTGGTTCTGCTGGAGGTTTATTAATGGGAGTTATTGTTAATGACGCGCCTGAATTATACAATGGAGTTATTGCTCAAGTGCCATTTGTGGATGTTATAACTACGATGTTGGATGATACTATTCCGCTAACGACAGGAGAATATGATGAATGGGGTAATCCTAATGTTCGAAAATATTATGATTACATGTTGTCTTATTCGCCTTATGATAATGTAACTTTCCAAAAATACCCAAATATGTATGTATCTACAGGTTTGCATGATTCTCAGGTACAATACTGGGAACCAGCTAAATGGGTTGCAAAATTACGGACGCTAAAAACGGATGAAAATCTTCTTTTTTTAGATACAAATATGGATGCAGGACACGGAGGAGCTTCAGGTCGCTTTGAAGCACTTAAAGAATTAGCCAAAGAGTACAGTTTTTTATTAGATTTAGAGAAAATTAAAAACTAATTAAATTTTTTTTGTTAGATTTGCAATATATCGGGGTAAATTCAAAAGCGCTCTCAGATAAACTATTTTTTTATGAAAGAAGAAATAAATGCTTATAATAATATTTTAGAATTAATAGGTAATACACCACTTGTTAAGCTAAATAGTGTAACCGAGAATTTAAAGGGCAATTTCTATGCAAAAGTAGAGTCTTTTAATCCGGGGCATTCATCTAAAGACAGAATTGCTTTATATATTATTGAAGAAGCTGAAAAAAGAGGAATTTTGTCTCCTGGCGATACCATCATTGAAACAACTTCTGGTAATACAGGATTTAGTTTAGCAATGGTAAGTATCATCAAAGGGTACAATTGTATTCTGGCTGTGAGCTCAAAATCTTCAAAAGATAAGATTGATATGTTAAGGAGCTTGGGAGCCAAAGTTTATGTTTGTCCCGCTCATGTTTCTGCAGATGATGAACGTTCTTATTACAATGTAGCTAAGCGACTTCATGAGGAAACAAAAGGATCCATTTATATTAATCAATACTTTAATCAGTTAAATATTGATGCACATTACAAAACAACAGGACCAGAAATTTGGAAACAAACTAACGGAAATATAACACATCTTGTTGCTTGTAGCGGAACTGGAGGAACTATTTCGGGAACTGCAAAATATCTTAAAGAACAAAACCCTAATGTAAGAATACTTGGTGTTGATGCTTTTGGATCAGTTTTGAAAAAATACCATGAAACTAAAGAGTTCGATAACGATGAGATTTATCCTTACAGAATTGAAGGATTAGGTAAAAATTTAATTCCATCGGCTACAGATTTTGATATTATTGATAAGTTCATTAAAGTTTCTGACGAAGAAAGTGCTCACTCTGCAAGAGAGATTACTAGAAAAGAAGGTTTATTTGTTGGTTATACTTCTGGAGCTGTGATGCAAGCCATCAAACAATATGCTGAAGAAGGAGAATTTGACGAAAATAGTAAAGTTGTTGCTATTTTTCCTGATCATGGTTCTCGTTATATGAGTAAAGTATTTAGTGATGATTGGATGAATGATCAAGGATTTTTTGATAGTATTAATGAAGAAGAAGTACAGAAAATAGAATTTATAAAATAATATATTTTCTTAAATATATGAAAAGCTCCAGATGTAAATCTGGAGCTTTTTTTTTGATTAAAATTGAGTCTGTGAGTTGTCAGTGTTTATTATGTTTTTAGTCGATTTTTTTCATGTGTTGATTTTTTTATCTGTTTGTAAGATTACTAATAAGTTTTTTAATTTGTGATTTGTTATTAAAATGGTTGAATTGATGGTTATTTCTTAATTAACTAGTAAAAATGGTAGTTTTTGTTGAGTATTTTTTATTTTAAATATTCTTTTTGGATGGATTAAACGAGTATTTTAACAGTTTGTCGGAATATTTAGGTTCGTATAATAATGTAGTATTAAATTTGATATAAGAGATCGCAATATCTTTTTCTGCAAATTTAAAACCTGCATTTATGAAAAAAATTATACTCTTTGCAGTGTTTGTATTTTCTTCTCAAGTTAATGCTCAGACAGCAATTCAAGAATTTAATTTTAATGGAACTCTTAGCAATACTGCCAAAACAATTTTGTTTTTTGGTGATGCTAAATATGTAAAAGACAGAGCGGGTGTTGTTAATAGTGCTTTGCGTGTAACAAATAGTGCACTTGAGGCAACTATACCTAATTTACCACTTTCTAATTCTCAAAGGACAGTATCTATTTGGGTAAAATATAATGATGTTGCTACTGCTAATTATATTTGGGGTTATGGTTCTTTAACAAATGCGCAATATTTTGGTTTGTTGCAACAAGGTACAACAACTTCAAAGTCGGATTTAAATTTTGCTGGCTGGGGGCCTTCTAATGATGTTATTGTGACAACAACAATTACTTCTGGTACTTGGTATAATTACACGATTACTTATGATGGACTTACTTCGAAAATCTATAGAAATGGTGAATTAATTAAATCATCAATAACCCCTAGAAAATTAACATCGGCTGTAGTTTTTGGTATTGGTAAAATGGGGTCTGCGATTAGTATGGATGCAGATATAGATGATTTGAAAATTTATGATGTAGCTTTGACAGCAGAAGAAGTTCTTGAAATATACGAAAGTGATTCAGTAACCACTCCAAATAATGATACGGTTTCTGTAGTTACTGCTAAAGGAACAGTGAAAAAAGGTAATGAAAAATTAGTTGCAAAATCATCAACTCCAATAAAATCTACTGTAATATTATCTATGCCTTTGGAAACAATAAATAGAAAGTCTGAAATTTATTCTTCGGAAGGTTTAAAAGTGTTGAGTGTTGATAAAAATGAAATTGATATCACAAAACTGCCTGAAGGAACTTATTTATTAAAAGTTATTGATTCCCAAAATAGTGCTACAGCTAAAAAGTTAACGGCTAATTAGTTTAGTTTGAAATTTAGAAAGCAAAAAAAAACTCTAGAGATCTAGAGTTTTTTTTATTTTTAGCCGAAAAAATTATTCTTCCATAGTATGATATACGTTCATCACGTCATCATCTTCTTCCATTTTTTCGATCAATTTTTCAACATCTGCCATTTCAGCTTCTGTTAACTTTTTTGTGATTTGTGGAATTCTTTCAAAACCAGAAGATAATATGTCTAATTTTCGGTTTTCCAATTCTTTTTGAATGGTTCCAAAGCTTCCAAACGGAGCGTAAATCAAGATACCATCTTCGTCTTCAAAAACTTCTTCTGCACCAAAATCAATTAGCTCTAATTCTAATTCTTCAGGATCAATACCTTCTTTTGGAATTCTAAAGTTGCAAGTATGATCAAACATAAATTCTACAGAACCTTGAGTTCCCATAGTTCCATTGCATTTGTTAAAATAACTTCTAACGTTAGCAACTGTTCTATTGTTATTATCTGTAGCAGTTTCAATCAAAAGGGCAATACCATGAGGGGCATAGCCTTCAAATAGTACTTCTTTATAATTAGCGGTGTCTTTATCAGTTGCTTTTTTTATGGCTCTTTCAACATTGTCTTTTGGCATGTTGGCAGCCTTAGCATTTTGAATAACAGCTCTTAATCTTGAATTGGCTTCAGGATTTGGACCTCCTTCTTTTACTGCCATTACAATGTCTTTACCAATTCTGGTAAAGGCTTTGGCCATTGCAGACCAGCGTTTCATTTTTCTACCTTTTCGGAATTCAAATGCTCTTCCCATTTATTATTTTATTTTGAAATACAAAAATACAGCTATTCCTTATTTTTCCAAAACAATGGAAAAATCTTTTTGTAAATTTTGCTAATTAGTTTTTTTTAATGTTTTATAGTCGGATATGATAGCTATTGCTTCATCGAGATAATGATTAGATTTTAAGTTGTCAAGCTGTATCTTATTGTATTCAATAAGCGATGGGAAAATTTGAAGCAAGGATTTATTATATTCCGAATTGGATACGTCTAAATTTAGGCTATTTGTAGAGAAATTATTGATTTCCTCCGATAAGCTATTCACGCTATTTAGGCTTTTATAAATAGCATCTAAAGTCATTGGTATTTCTAAATTTGATTTTTTTATTACGCTGTCAATTTTGGTGTTGAGTGCTATAATTGAATTGAAATAAGGGTCTTTTGCGATTCTTTCTTTACTTTTTTCTGCTAAGAACTGAATTAATTTATCACTAACATAAGGAGTAAAACGAATTCTTGATTTTAAAGTATCATTTTTTAAAGCTGTTGGAAATCCGCTTTCTTTTTGGAAAACATCTTGATAAATGGTAGGAATAGATATATCTGGAAAAACGCCAATGGCTTGGTGACTCTTTCCGGTAATTCTGTAAAATTTACTAATCGTTAGTTTTACAAAATGTTGATCATCATTTTTTTCTAAAGGTATAATAGTTTGCATTGTGGCTTTTCCTAAAGTGGTACTTCCGATCAAAACTGCTCTATTGTAATCTTGCATGATGGAAGCAAAAAACTCACTTGCAGAAGCAGAGTTTCCATTAATGATAATGATAATTGGTCCTCTGTAAATAACTCCTTTGTAAGGGTCGTTTATCACAGACAATTGTTTTTTGTTATTTGCTACTATAGAAATTGGACCGTAATCAATAAAAAGTCCTGCTAATTTTACTGCTTCTTCCATAGATCCGCCTCCGTTGTCAGTTAAATCAAGAACTATTCCACTGACATTATCTTCCATTAATTTGACGGTTTCTTTGGCTACATCTTGTGCGCATCCTTTGTTGTTATCATCTTCAAAATCAGAATAAAAACTAGGTATTTTGATATAGCCTACTTTGATATCTTTATTAACTATAAAACTGTATACAGTATTTTCATCATCTTTTAAAACTTGTTTTTCGATACTTACTTTGAAGATTTTACCTGAATTGTTTTTAATCGTTAAAGTAAGGTTTGTATTCAATTCGGATGTCATTAGTGTCGCTATAGATTCTAATGAGGCACAGGAAACTTCGAGTGTTTCTTTGTTGTTGGATATGGCTATTATTTGGTCTCCCTGTTTGATTTTACTCGTTTTAAAAGCTGGACCGTTCGGGTCAATTTCGGTTATAATTATTTCGTTTTTTTTATTTAAACTAACTTCTAATCCTAGTGATAGTTTTTCTTTGGATAAAGTGGATATAAAACTAGACTTAGTATCGTTGCTAAAATAATTGGTATGAGGGTCAAAATATTCACAAAAGATATTGTAAAAATTGTCTTCAAAAAGTTTGCTATCAGTAAGTGAAATATTGATTTTACATAATTCATTTTCAATAACTTCTTTTTCAGACTTAATCTTCATTGAATTGAAGTTTGTTTTCAGTGAATCTAAATTGTTGCTTTTTTCAGAGATATCACTAAAAACTTCGTATCGTATTCTTTTGTTCAAAGCTTTTTCAACTTCGTTTACTTTTAGATAGAAATTAAAATTTTGTTTTTTTACTCGAATAGTATCTTTTATGCCGTAATCGATTGTTTCCTTGTTTAGCTTCTCTAATAGTGCTTTATTTCTTAGGAGTGACTTGTGATATTCTTTTTTGATATCGGTTAAAAAAGAACAATCTTTCTTTAATATAAGATTGTCCAATTGAAGTCTGTATTTATTAGAAAGTGAATCTGCCTGCGATTTTAAAAAAATGCTTCTTGATGGATCTAATTCGTTTAATAATTCATCAAAAAGATAAGCCGATAAACTGTCGTTTACCGGCTTTGGACTAAAATGTTCTTTTTGAAGTAATGTGTTTATTTTTAATAAAATATCACAATTTGCATCACTATTTTGCGCAAATAGAGGAAATGAAGAAAACAGTAAAACAAATATAATTTTTTTCATAAGCTTTTTATTTACACATCTTAAGTGACATAGTGTTTAATTCTAAGTTTTTAAAGACTAAGAAATTTTATGTCATAGAATCTTAGTCTCTATATTAAACCAAGTGAATTATTTTTTATAAAAAGGAAGTTTTACCACTTTGGCAGGAACATCATTTTTTCTAATTCGGATAAAGATATCGCTATCTACAGCACTATTTGAAGTAGCAACATACCCTAATCCAATTCCTTTATTCATCGATGGTGACATAGTTCCCGAAGTTACAATTCCGATTACAGCACCCGAAGCATCAACAATTTCATAATCGTGTCTTGGAACAGAGCGCTCTTGCATTTCAAAAGCTACTAATTTTTTTGTTACGCCTGTTTCTTTTTGTTTTTTCAGGTTCTCCGAATTTGTAAATTCTTTAGTGAATTTAGTAATCCATCCCAATCCAGCTTCAAGTGGTGATGTAGTATCGTTGATGTCGTTACCGTATAAACAGAATCCCATTTCCAAACGCAAAGTATCTCTTGCAGCCAAACCAATCGGTTTGATTCCGTACGAAGCTCCTGCCTCAAAAACTTTATTCCAAATAGCCTCAACTTCCGAATTCTTACAATAGATTTCAAATCCACCAGAACCTGTATAACCAGTTGCAGAAATAATTACCTCTGGAAAACCAGCAAAATCAGCAACTTCAAAATGATAATAAGCAATTGCAGATAAATCTATAGACGATAAAGACTGCATAGCTTCAACTGCTTTAGGCCCTTGAATTGCAAGTAAAGAATAATCATCAGACAAGTTTCTCATCTCAACCCCTAAATCATTGTGAGCCGAAATCCAATCCCAGTCTTTGTCAATATTTGAAGCATTCACTACAAGTAAATACTGTTCTTCTTTCATTTTATAGACAATTAAATCATCTACTATTCCGCCATCATTATTAGGTAAACAAGAATATTGAGCTCTTCCAATTGTCAAAGTTGACGCGTCATTCGAAGTTACTTTTTGAATCAATGCTAAAGCATTTGGTCCAGAAAGTATAAATTCTCCCATGTGTGACACATCAAAAACACCTACTGCATTTCGAACCGTTTCGTGTTCTGCATTTACCCCTTCATAAAGAATAGGCATATTGTATCCAGCAAACGGTAGCATTTTCGCTCCCAAACCCTCATGTATGTGCGTTAAGGCAGTATTTTTCATTGTATTTTTATATAAATATTAAAGTGCTAATTTATGGCTTTTATTTTGCTTGGCAAAAACTATAAATATTGAAAAATGTATAAAATCAAAGCTCTTTTGAATAGTTTATTTGAAATTTTATCAGTTTTTGGGCGTAACCCACAATGTTATTAAGTTAAGGGTTAATTGAAGAAATGATTGCTGATTTTTGATTAGCGATTTTTGACTTCAGATTTAAAAGCCTCGAGAAATCTACAATCTATTATTTAGTCACACCAAATCTGAAATCTACAATCGTTAATCATCAATCTAAAATCTTTTGACTTAATGACATTCCCTTAGGCAGGATGTTTTATTTGAAATCCAATCAATTTCCTCTCGGATGATTTTTTAATAATGTAACTATTTTAAAAATCAGAAATATAAAGTTATTTATTTCTATTGATTCTTTATCTAAAAAAACAGTTCCTTTTATTCCTTTATTACTTCAATTTTTACTTTCAATAATCTCTTTTATAATATTGAAATGATGTTGAGTATGTAAATTATGAAATAGTCAGTTATTGTGTACTCTTTAAGAAACTTTTTTTTCTAATATAACAAATTCCAAAGGTTGTTGAGAAATAACTGCATCGGTATTGTTGAGCGGAAAAGGTTCTCTAGCACCAGTATCAATAAAACCATGACGGTTGTACCAAGCAATTAATTCTTCCCGAATCGAAATTACGGTCATTACAATTTTAGGTAATCCCAATGTCAAAGCGTGTTTTTCTGCTTGTTGCAGTAATTTTTTTCCAATTCCGCTATTTTGTAATTCGGGCGAAACGGTAAGCATTCCGAGGTACAGTTTATTGCCTTTATTTACAAGTAATACACAGCCAATAATTGTATTATTATCAGTAAATTTAAGAATGGTATTTTCTTTATTTCTAATTATTTCAGATAATTCATTTATAGTAATTCTTTCACCTTGTAATAAGTTAGCTTCGGTTGTCCATCCTTGTTTAGAGGTTTCTCCACGATAGGCAGAATTAATTAATTTTTCTAAGGCAGTTACGTCTTCTAGACTTGCTGTTGTAATCATTAGGATTGTTTAAATTGGGTATTTTGTTCTATGATTATGTTTGTAAAATTGTTCAATTTGTCAGTTCGAGCGCAGTCGAGAACCACTATTGAATCTCGACTGCGCTCGATTTGACAAAAATAGCATTGAACTATATTGCAATTGATTTTGCTATTAGTTTCTACCATTCAAAGATAAAAAAAACTACAGCAAAATTAGCTGTAGTTGTAGTTTTTGGGCTTTGGTATTTGAATTTATGTAAGCTATGGAATTTGTTTTTTATTGCTTTTAAATTTCAATTTTGGTTCCCATAATTTTTAAAAACTCTCTAATAAAACTTGGATGTGCAGGCCAAGCAGGGGAGGTAACCAAATTTCCATCCACAAATGCACCATCGACTGGTATCGACTGGAATTCGCCTCCTGCTAAAGTTACTTCTGGGCCTACAGCTGGGTAAGCAGTCAATTTTCGACCTTTCACTACATTAGCAGCAGTTAAAATCTGGATGCCATGGCAAATAGCTGCTACTGGTTTATTGGTAGCAAAAAAATGTTGTACGATTTCAATTATCTTTTCGTGTAATCGTAAATATTCGGGTGCTCGTCCTCCAGCGATAACTAATCCATCATAATCATTCACTTTTATGTCGTCAAAACTATAATTCAATGCGAAGTTATGTCCTGGTTTTTCGGTATAAGTTTGATCTCCTTCAAAATCATGAATTGCAGTTTTTATTGTATCTCCTTTTTTCTTGTTGGGACAAACGGTATGAACAGTATAACCAATCATTTCCAGCATTTGGAACGGAACCATAGTTTCATAATCTTCGGTGAAATCACCAGTTAGGAACAATACTTTTTTCATTTTATCTTATTTAAAAAAATTAATATAAGTTGAATCTTTTTTTGATTTATAAAGTTAAGGAAAAAATGATTTACTGATTTGGTTTTAAGTGTTTTATCTTTTTAGAAGGTTTTGTCAGTTTTTTTAATGTTAATCTCGCAAAGGCGCAGAGACGCAAAGAAAGCGGTTTTTAAATTTGCGTCTTTGCGTCTCTGCGAGAAAAAATAAAGCTGCAAAGTAAAGTTTCCTTCATCTTTGCAGCTTTTTATAAATATTTTAAAAATTAGAAGTTAATCTTCTTCAATTTCAAATTCGGCATCTTTTTCCCAAATTTCCATTTCGCAAGGTTTGCAATTGAATTTTAGTTTGTATTCTAATTCTCCTTGTTTCAATACCAATGGCTCTTTCAGTTTAGTACCTACTATATCTTTTTGGTGAATTGGACATTTTTCCAATTCGTATTTAATACAATATTTGGTAGTCATTACACGAGATTTTCCGGGATCCCATTGTAATTCAAAGGCCTTTTCGATTTCGGTAACTCCATGACGTTCGTAGAATTGACGCGCTTTTTTATTAGAAACATTGTACATAAAATCCAATTTAGTTTCCGGATAAGGATGTGATGTTTTTACTAATTGGTGTTCTTCGCGTTTGTAATTTGCTAAACGAATTTCTGATAATTGCTCATAAACTGTTCTTCTCATTTCGTTTATTTTTGAAATAGGTAAGAACCAGTTTTGCGTGAACATTACATTAATTTCATCGGCAGTATAAGGCGTAAAACCTGTTTTTGCCAATTGCGTTTTGATGTTATCTTCTATCGAAAGATTGTTTTTTGTTTGTTCTTTAGTATGATTTAATTGAACGGTGCTTACATAACCATCTTCATCAGTTGCAATTAATTCAAAACCATTTTCGTTTTCGGTCAACAATAAAGTCGTTGCTATTTTACGAACAGCACTATCTTCTCTTTCTACAATTTTGATGAAAGCTGCATCATTATTTCGGTAAATAAAAGTACCTTCTTTGATTTCTTTCAGCACATTTGGATAAGCCAAACCATTTTCGGCTTTGTTCACATAAATTCCTTCGGCTTCATTATTTTCGTTGATGAAACAAAGTCCATCACCATTATTTAATAATTCTCCATTTTCAATTTCGTAAGCACCACCAATAGTTTTAAGTAATTTACCAATATATTGCCCTTTTGATTTTGGGCTTTCCCAAGAACCAATGGACTGATATCTTTCGTTGACAAAATAGTCAGTATAACCACGGTTGAAACTTTTATTCAAAGCCGAATCAAAAAGATACGTGCATTTTCCAGAAGAAGCTTTGGTGTATTTGTCGCTTCCTTCTAAAAAAGAATCTAGTTTTTGTCTTAAATACGAAACGTTATTTTTGACATAAACAATGTCTTTCAAACGACCTTCAATTTTAAACGAAATAACTCCAGCTTCTACTAAGTTTGGAATTTGATCCGATACATCAAAATCTTTGATAGAAAGCAAGTGACTATTTTTGATTAAAGTATCACCATGACCATCGATTAAGTTATAAGGTAAACGACAGTTTTGTGCGCAAGAACCTCTATTGGCAGAACGTTCGCCATTGGCAACACTCATATAACAGTTTCCGCTGAAAGACACACACAAAGCACCAGTTACAAAAAATTCTAGTTCCACATCCGAAGCGTCACTAATTTCTTTGATTTGATGTAGGTTCAATTCACGAGCCAAAACCACACGTTTCATTCCGGCATCTTTCAGGAATTTAATTTTGTCGGCATCACGGTTGTTAGCTTGTGTACTGGCGTGCAATACGATAGGAGGTAAGTCCATTTCCATAATAGCCATGTCTTGTACAATAAGCGCATCTACGCCGGCATCGTACAATTTCCAAATCATTTGGCGACAGGTTTCAATTTCATTATCATACAAAATGGTATTGATAACAACAAAAACCTGTGCATGGAATAAATGCGCATATTGAACCAAAGCGGCCACATCCTCAATGGAATTTGTCGCATTAGAACGGGCACCAAATTGTGGCGCACCTATATATACAGCATCGGCACCACTGTTAATGGCTGCCATTCCGTGTATTAAATCTTTTGCAGGCGCTAAAATTTCTATTTTCTTCTTCATCGGTTGATGATCAATTTATTATTTCTAAAAAGCCTGCAAAGGTCTTATAAATATTCGGAGATTTCTAACCCAAAGGGATTTTTTTTGTATTTAATGGCAAAGTAATGGCTGTTAACCTTTATGATTGTTAGATTGGTAGTTGTTTTTGTTAATTTACTCTGCAATTCAAATGATAGGAAAAATTATAAAATAAATGGTTTGTCATTTTGTGGCTTCTTTTTGATTATTGAAACACATATCATTCTAATGAAATTAACGAAAAAAGTAAGGAGATTTTTAGTGCGTTTATAGTTTTTAAAAGCAGTTAAAAAAGCACAAAAGGCGGGAATACTTTGAGGAACGGGAGTTTTCAGTACTCAAAAATTAAAGATTTCTTCGGAAGAAATAAAAAAAGCTATGACATTTTAAGATCATAGCTT
Source organism: Flavobacterium sp. WC2509 (assembly GCF_052683105.1). Lineage (NCBI taxonomy): Bacteria > Pseudomonadati > Bacteroidota > Flavobacteriia > Flavobacteriales > Flavobacteriaceae > Flavobacterium > Flavobacterium sp. WC2509. The sequence goes on from NZ_JBQZFG010000001.1 coordinate 4,103,106, forward strand.
TAGTTTTTTATTGTTTTGGATTTTTATAAATCCATCATATCTTATTTGTTACACTAACAAAATGAGTATTATGATTTAGTGTATTTAAACTTTTGACCACCAACGGAAGCTTCATACATAAGCCCGCCTTTTTGCATAGTAAACACCATAACACCGTTAGCATATTTAGCATTCCCTGAAGCGCCCGCCTTTGCAGCTACTGCAGATACTTGAGCTGAAAACTCAAACTTACTATCTCTAAAGCGGTCTAATGCAGATTTTGACTCAAAAAATATTATCTCACGATAGGCTTGTCCTCCAGCTTGAAAACCAATGCTCAACTGAGACAGCTTTGCCGTACCGATCAACGCGTTTTTTTCGTATACGACTCCGTTACCGGCAGCTCCACCAACGCCTATTCCTCCTTTTCCAACATTTGGGAAGATGACATAGCCATAAGCATTGTCGAAAATTGTTTTCATAAGAGGATCGGTTTTAATGAACTCAGCTTTTGAAGTATTACTGTCAGCTATAATTTTTTCCTTTTTAGAGTCTGATTGCCCAAATATAGATGTTGTGCTTATTACGCAAACGATCATCATAACCCAAATAGCATTTAATTTTTTCATAGTTAAGAATGTTTAAATTGTTTGTAAAATTTCTTTATAAAGTTAATACAAATTTCTTATGCAATTGCTAAATATATCTGATTATCAATGTTGTATAAGTATTTGTTTTTCAAATTTGGATATAAATCTATTACGCAATACAATTAGTATTGTTAATGAATTTTCTAAAATTTTTTTCTCCAACGGATGTTTTATTTATTTTCTGATTAATTTATCTTGTTAAAATATTGTTAATGATTTAAAGCAAGAATAATATGTAAGAAAATTGGCTTATTTTTCGATTATTATAAACCAAAAAAATATTTTTTATGTCAAAATTGATTAACACAATTCCCGCTCAAACAGTTCTTACTGCTTTTACTGCTGCTGTTACTAATGCATTAAGCCCTTTAAATCCTTACAAAATTAATTTGACCGATGAAGAAAAAAAAGGAACACGCTCAATGGCTGAAGGTAGAGAAGGGTATGCTCGCCTGATTTCTAGAATTGCGAATCAATTTCCGAATTCATTGAGTCGTGCCGATGTTCCTACAGAACTTTCAGGGCTTTTGGATTATTACAGTAATCTTGAATCTAACAAAATGGCACTTATGCAGGCTATGGAAACTATCGAAGAAATTCAGTTAGCGGCTGCTACAGATGTAATGACTCTTGTAGATCGTTATACCATAAACTTACAGGTATCGAGAGGGAATGAGGGTTCGCTTGATCTCGCTATGGCTGATGTTGACCAATGGAATAAACGTTTCGCACATAAAACCGAAACTGAGATACCAGCTGATTTGTAACATTACTGTTTGATTTATTATTAAAATGCCAGCCTATTTTTGGGCTGGCATTTTTTGTTGAAAGTTCTCCTATAGTTTTGATAGGAGCTCCTACGGTTTAGGTAGGAGCTTGTATGATTTTAATAGGAGCTCCTACAGTTTAGGTAGGAGCTCCTATGGTTTTGATAGGAGGTCATATGGTTTTGGTAGGTTCTCCTATGGTTTAGGTAGGAGCTCGTATAGTTTAGGTAGGAGCTCCTATGCTTTTGATAGGAGGTCGTATGGTTTTGGTAGGAGCTCCGAGGGTTTGGGTTAAATTAAGCCCATTATTTGGATTTGTTAAATCACCTAAAAAACAAAATTATTTTGCAATTAAGCCAATTGCCCAAATCCGTTGTAGTTGTTATAGGACGTTTTTTTATTCAAATTGTTTATCAATCTTTTTTCTGTCATAATCAAGTACCCAATCGTTATGTTTCTTATAAATTGGTCTTATTGCTTCTATGTCAGCTGATATAATGTCAAGCCCTCTGTCGTCATACATATGAAAAATAAGTTCCTTGTCAATATTGATGAAATAAACTTCTTTGGCCGTCAGCGCACCATTCTCGTCAAGTCTTGGTTGTCTTGGAAAAAAATCCGAATGTCCAATTGCGGTTAAAATACTTTTATAGTTTATTTTATGCGTAGCTGTCTTAAGAATTGCAATATTTCTAATGTCAAATTTATCATTAGGTTCATAAAGACGCTTTTCTTTTGAGTAACTAACTTCTGATTTTATGAGATTCTCGATTTGTTTGAATGTAAAGTTTGAGAATCTGATTTTTCTTCGTTTGTATTTATAGTCCATAAAAACTAAAAATACTTGGTCAGAGTCTTCAAAAGCAGATTGAAAAATTGTCGAAGCTCGTCTGGTTACTTCTTGAAAATAGTCGTCTGTGTCTGTACTGTCAACTTGCAAATCGAATCGAAGTCCTATCTTCCAATTATAAAACAAAGGCTTTCCAAGTCTAAGACCTTTGAAGTTATTACTTAAAAATTGTCTGTAATCTTGTTTTATTTTCTGCACGTGTTTCTTTTTATTTTGTCTTTAAAAAATATCCTCTAAATGAATAATCAGGGTCTTTTAGTTTCCATTTTTGTTTACAAGTCAAGCATTCATAAATGTATTCTCCATCATCTTTGTCTCTTTTACCGTCAGGCTTAAATTCCTCATTCATCATTTTGTTAGAGCCTAACTTTTTGGTCAACTCCAAGTCAAAGTCTAACCAATATTTTTCTGATGGAAATGAATAATATTCTTTTTCAAAACAATTATTACACATAACTTTTAATTGTCATTTATTTTAGTTGTCCATTCGATATTACCGTTTTTTTGTCTGCAAAATTCAAGACTACCCATTCCATAGTTGTGACAAAGAGAATATTCCACGTTTCGGTTTTCGGTAATTTTTTTTAAGTCAGTTGATACAGCGAGCATTTTCGAGAATAACTGCTTTGTTTCACTTAATTTACTTAAGACTCTGTTTTTTAGTTCATAACTCTCTACCCAACCTGAAACAAAAAAAAAATATTTTTCTTGTCACATCCAAATGTCAAGTCGCTTACTTTAAATGGATGTCCATCTGAAAGTAATATGATTGCATTTTTGCTATCTACCAATTCTTTTTCGTTCATCAGTATTTCTATTGGTCGTCCGTTAAAATGACCTATAACGTTCTGGCGCTTGGCGAGGTTGGGGATTAAAGATGATAGATTTTTCGATTATACACAAATTTCCCAAGTACAAAACCATTTTTAAATTAAGCCAAATGCCCAAATCTCTTGTAAGGGCTGTTGCAGTAGTTTTTTTAATTAGAATGGTAATTCATCTATTTTATCTTTTATTTCTTCACTAAATTTTGATTTAAAATATTGAATCAAATTAGGTTGATTTATAATTAAAGGATGAATCTTTTTAAAATAATTTTCTTGTGTTTTATAATAATTAAATTGGTCTAATTGAAGTTTTTCATCAATTTTATACAATTCTTCTTGAAATTCAGAAACTATTTGTTCTCTTAATTCCCATTTTTTACTCCAATCTTTTTCAAGATTTACTAAATTAAACTTTTCGTAATTAAATAATGTTTTTAATGAAAGCTCATAAATTTTTTCTGCCTTTTCAGTTGAAATTTCATAACTATTTTTAAAGCTAATATTATCTATAAATTGTTCTATATAAAATTCAATGAGGATTTTATTTTGATCGAAAAGTACATTTTCAAATGAATTATCTTGAATTACATTTTTTCCAACAGCAATTATCATTTCGTTCATGCGTTTCGATATACTCTTAAGTTCGGAGACTGAATCAAGAATTTTTTCCTCATTAATATTATCTTGAAGTTTTTGTAAATATAAATATAGCATTCCAGCTATTTGATTTTGTAAATAGTTTTCTATATCTTCTATTTTTTCAAATGTTTTAAGAGCAATTCTTTCTACAGAATTTATAAACTTGAATACATTGACATCATCAACATGAGCAAATGAAAATATTTTTTCAGTTGAGGAATTCATTTGAGTATCAAAGAATTTTTTATTCTTATTATAAGTATGATATTCGGCATATACATTTTTTTCAATAAAAATAAATACCGGGATATTCATTTTTGAAGCTGTTTCAAATTCTTTTCTTGTAATTGAAATATAATCATTATCATAAGATTCTTTTTTTTCCTTTAAGTTATCTCCCGATATTACTGAACCATATCTACCTCCGATTATTAGAATCATCATATGACATAGCTTAACTTCATTATAGCATGATAAGTCAAGAGGTTTGTTATGCTCAAAAATTACATTATCACTCTCAAATAAAACTGGTTCGAAACCATAATTTTCGATAAATCTTTCAATCCTTTCACGAACATGCTTTAAATCAAAATATGTTGAACTTACAAAAACTCTTGGTTTCATTCTTTAAATCTTTACAATTAATTATTATGAATTTTCTATTTTGCGGTAAAATTACTGCCAACTCTTATACACTCGCTACAACATAGCGCATATAACATTAAAATAGGTAGATATGCGTAACTAAGTAGCGTGTTTCCGCCCAAATATAACTCATTTTTTCAAAAATTAACTTTCCAATTTTTTTATTTGCGAAATTTCCTCGTTTACTTGTGGGTTAGCGTTTTGGAGTTTACGGACAACTGTTAATACCTCTCGTCATTCCATTGAAATTTTGTACTTTTAATAGAAAAATGAATATTAAGAACGCTCCAATTTCCATTGATAGAATGGAAATCCTAAAACGGTATAAACCCATTACCAAGCATACTCATAAAGGCTTGCAGGGACACGCTTTAATCATTGGCGGAAGTTATGGCAAGATTGGCGCTGTTTGCTTATCGAGCAAGGCGGCACTCAAAACGGGTTGTGGGTTAGTGACAGCTTTTGTGCCACAATGTGGTTATGAAATTGTTCAGGTTGCTATTCCAGAAGTGATGGTGATTACTGATGAACACGAGTTAGATCTTTCGGATATTCGTTTTGATCTAGAACCTACAGCTATTGGTATTGGCCCTGGAATGGGACAAAAAAAGGAAACTCAAAAAGCGTTTCATAATTTTTTATCGAATACGATTGCTCCATTAGTTATTGATGCCGATGCTTTGAATATTTTGTCGCATAATCCTTCTTGGATGGCATTGGTTCCGCCAAAAACCATTTTGACTCCACATCCAAAAGAACTCGAACGATTGATTGGGAAATGGCATTCGGAAGAAGAGAAATTTTTCAAAGCGACTGTTTTTTCAATAATGAATCAAGTAATTATTGTTATGAAAGGCGCACCAACTTACATTATAGATGGCGAAACTATTTATCTTAATACTACCGGAAACCAAGCTTTGGCAACAGCCGGAAGTGGCGATGTTTTGACAGGAATAATTACCAGTCTTTTGGCACAATCTTATAAACCTTGTGATGCCGCAATTCTTGGTGTGTATTTGCATGGACTAACTGCCGATATTGCTTTGCCCGAAACAGGTTATCAGTCTTTTATTGCCTCGGATTGTATTGCTTATATTGGTAAGGCATATTTGAATTTGGAGTCTTAAAATTGTTTAAGCGTTTAATCGTTTAATTGTTTCTTTCTGCAGAAAATATTGTGTGATATTAAGCAAAAAAGAGACAAGAATTAACTTGTTTCTTTGAAATAGTACTTTTAAAATTACTGTTTAATAGTTGTATGCTACAGCTTCTAATGTTGAATCGGTTTGATTGGTAATCACCACAAAAGGAAAACCTTGTTTTGCTGCTCGTTTTTTTAATGTAGTAGTAGCATCTGCAATCCAATCTGATTTTGTTTGTCCTTTTGGTTTGTGTATTGTGGTTGTTAATACCACTCCTTTATGTAAACCTTGCGTTTGATCATTGTTTAGAAGTTGGACATTTTTATATCCTGTTTTTCCTGAAACATCCACTTTGTGGTTATCAATAACTACACTGTTTGTTTTTTTGTCAATTACTTTATCAATTGCAAAAAGGCTTATTTCGTTTACAGTACTACTTCCTGGAAGCGAATAAAAAACCGTGTTGTTTTTGGTTGTAACATAATTTACTTCTATTTTTTCTCCATTTTGTTTTACAATAATATGAGAATCAGCAAAAATTAAAGAAGTAAATAAAGCAAGTGCAAGTGTGAATATCGTTTTCATATAGTTTTGAATTTAAATTTAATTGTATAAAGAATTTTAGAACCCAATTGGTTCTAGAAGTTAATCTTAAGCAAATAAATAAAATTCGGGAGGGGGATTCGATAGATCTAAAAACACTGACTGTGGTAAAGTTGCCACTTTACTAAAGTTTAGTTCTGTTGTAGTTGTAGCTAGGAAAGGAATATTATAAGACGGTAAAAACTCGTATACTAATTCAAATATTTTGTCTTCTTCATCCGATTCGCCTCCAGGCAGTGTTTCTTTTCGATCTTGTATGTTTTTTTCGTTAGTTGTCTTAATAATGTTAGCAGCACAGTTTATTCCCCACGAGAGGGTAATCAATAAACAAAGTGAATAAAGTACTATTTTGTGTGCTGTTTTCATTGATTCAAATTTAGGTTATAGAGCCAGTAAAATCAAGGTTTTTTGAAAATTTTGGCAATTAATTCTATGAAAAAGGAATGGCTTGAAAAAGCATTGATTCGAGGGGAGTAACCCTTTTTTTAAAGGGGGTGTTTTTAAAATAATGAATTGCTTTTCAGGATCACCCCTGTGAATTTAGGTGTCTATTTTTATTTTTAAATTAATAAAATTCAAATTTTTATTGCGACATGATTTTCTGCTTTTAATTTTTTAATTTTTCTCAAAAAAAATCATTCTTCAATTTAGATTTGGAATGGAAGTTTCATCGAAAACTATAAAAAAAGAGGAAGGGTATTTATTGATATTTTATATTTGCGCTGTCAATTGTATTCGAGAGAAATGGGAACAAAAAAAGGTATAATGAAAAAAATGTTTTTTATAGTGGCTGTGATTTTTTTACTGCACAGCTGCAACAAAAGGGAAAACAAAACCTTTAAAAAATTTTACAAAGCTTCAAAAGGGGATTCAACAGCTTTCTTGTCATTAGTATTTACACCAAATACTTTTTATGGAGAATATGAAGTCCGATACGGTCTTTTGGGGAAAGATTCTGGAGCCGTTCGGGGCAATCGTCATGGCGATACTTTAAGAGGAGACTTTTGTTATAGGTCTTATGGCGGTGATATAAAAAGAGCTCCTTTTGTTTTAGTCGAGAGTAATCAAAAATTAAAACAGGGAACGGGATTGGTTTCGACTTATATGACTATACCATTTTATGTGAAAGGAACATTAGAATTTAAAGATTCTAATTTTTTATTTGAGCCAATAGAGCAAAGGCAATTTGGGAAATGATTTTTTATGTTTCATTATATTTTACTGTATATTTCGTTTTATTAAAATTTCCAATACTCTCAAACAGATTCATTTCTATTCCTTTTTTTAAATCTCTGCTTGCTGTCGCTGAGGATATATCTTTAAATATATTCATATAGTCTTTTCGACTAAACTCTTTGGTACCAAGTTTTAAAAAATATTCTAACCGATCAATATCTTTTAAAATTCTATTGTTGTAACTAAGTAAGTTTTCCAATGATTTATCAATAACTTCAAGCATATATTCAATAAAGTACGTTGACTTTCCGGATTTATCACTTAATGCTAACGATTTATAATATTCATTTTGGGTTTTGCTAATTAATGTTTCGAATGGCAAAAATTCAAAAACAGGATATTCAGCCATTAGAATTAAGGTTTGCCAGAGTCTTCCCATTCGACCATTTCCATCCAAAAATGGGTGAATAAATTCCATTTCGTAATGAAACACACAGCTTTTTATTAATGTTAATTCTTCGGTATCTTTTAGATAATCAAATAGATCTTTCATTAAGAAAGGTATATTTTCGAATGGTGGCGCGATGTGTTCAACCTTTGTTCCTTTGACTATTCCAACTCCTTGTTTTCTATATTTTCCAGCATTTTCTATTAATCCATTCATTAATTGAAGATGTGCTTTTAGAAAACTTTTGTCTGATGAAAAATTATACTTCTCTAATTTTTCATAAACTTTAATAGCATTTAAAACTTCTAACACATCTTTTTCAGGACCAATTACTCTTTTGTTTTCAATTAACGCTGTAATTTGTTCTTCAGTTAATGTATTCCCTTCAATTTGTAAAGATGAATGAATTGTTTTGATTCTATTCTGTTTGCGGAGTTGAGGAGATTGTTTGCTAAGATAATTAGCATTTACTTCTCCAATTTTTTCTGAAATTGAAGATATTAGTTTTAGAATTTTCGGGGTTATGTCATAAGGAGGTTTCATTGATACTATCATTTGATACTATCAAAAGTAGTTCTTTTTTTGTTCCGCTTCAAAATTATTGTCGTTGACTTCGAAATTTGCATATCATAATTTATATAATCTGCAGGGAGAGTTATGGTAGTTTAATAAACATGGCTCTTCACAATTGAAGAGCCATGTTTTTAAAATTATTAATTTTTATATTTCCAAACCAATACATCCGCAGTTTTCATTGATGGTGTCCCAATGATAATTTCAGCATTTGCAGGGATTTTCATTTCATAGACTTTATCAGAATAATTTACTGCAATTCCAAAACCATCTCGGTATTCTACCATTACACCCTCAGGATAATTTTCAATTGGAATGTTTTGTTGTTGGTATAGTTTTGTCAATACTTGTTTTTCAAGATCTCCTTTTTTAGAATCAACACCAACATACGTTACTGTTCCTTTACCCAGTTTATGAGAAATAACAGCAGGAGTTCCAGCATAGAAATCACCTTGAAAAGTTCCCCAAACTTCTGTCCCTTTATTAGGCTTTAATAAATCACCCCAACTCGTCCAGACAAATTCCTGATCGCCGAATTTGATTTTATCTGGAGATTGTGGCATCAATAAATCATAAGATTCGATTTCAGAACCAATCAATTTCCACATGGGTTGATAAAATTTTGCTTCCCAAAGATGTCCTTTACGATTTTGAATTCCAGAACGACAACTCAAAACCAAGTTTCCTCCATTTTGTGCATAAGCAGTCAATTTATCAATCATTTGTTGGTCAATCATTTGATAGGCAGGAACGATTAAAACAGGATAATTTGAAAAATTAGTAGTGTCACGAACAAAATCTACCGGAGCACCAAACGATTTTACAGCCTTGTAGTATTTTGTAAAATGATCTATCGTGTTCCATTGGTTGGTTTGCTTGTTCAATTCGATTCCCATCACATTATCCGCATTGAATAAAATTCCAGTTTTACGTTGTAAATACGCTTTTGGTAATTGCGCTTTCGCATCGTATTTTTTGCGAAGCATATTAATGTCTTTGATAAACTGACTAAATTCTACTCCTCCTGTGGTTGGAGTAATACCATCGGTTCCAACAATTCCGTAGTGAAATTGCTCGTAACCATATAAAGGCGCACGATAGCGGTAGGTACAGGTAAATTTGCTTCCGCCGGCAAAAACATGCCATAGCCACAAACGCATTGCTCCAGGTAATGGCTGAGGATTAATACTTCCCCAGTTCACTTGTCCTGGTTGTAATTCCATCACACCATAAGCTCCTTTCATCGGACGGAAAAAATCATTAGCAAATGGAATACGGGAATAATCGCCCACGCGATAGCCTTTTGGGCCAATGCCAAGATCGCTACCATAAACCATATATCGGGTATAGCTGACAAAATCCAGTTCTTTACTCATCCCAACATAACCCATGTCATACATCGGAATATAATTGGAAGTGATCCATTGATTTGGACTTGAAAATTTGCGAATTTCTTTGGCTTGTTCGTCTAAAAAGGAAGCTGTTTCATTATCGCCAAAACGGTAATGATCGAGTTGTGCATGTAGGTTCATTCCCCATACCGCATGCAACGGAATATTGATTTGGTCAAAACTGCTGTACGTTCCACTCCAGAAATTGTTTCCCCAAGCTTCGTTAACCGCGTCAATAGTTTTGTATTTTTCTTTTAACCAATCACGAAATCGCTGTTGAGTATCTTGTCCGTAATCTAGCGCACGACGCGGTTCATTATCGAGTTGCCAACCCATAATACGTTTGTCATTGCCATATCTTTTGGCCAATTCGGCAATCATTTTCATCGAATAAGCTCGGTAATAGTTACTGGAAAAACTAGCATGTTGACGCGTTCCATGGTCCAATTTGGTGCCATTTTCATTGGTAATAAGTACATCTGGGTGTTTGCGAACGAGCCATACAGGAGGCGTAGCGGTAGAAGTACACATTATAACTTTGAGGTGGTATTTTGCTGCCAGTTCCAATGATTTGTCCAACCATTTGAAATCATATTTACCTTCTTCAGGTTCTAATTGTGCCCAAGCAAATTCTCCAAAATGAGTAAATTCAAAACCCATTTTTTCCATATTTTGAAAATCACGCTCCCATTGAGACGGATCCCAATGTTCAGGGTAATAGTAAACTCCAACTGAGGTTAAATCTTTGGAAGGGAAGAATTTTTCTAATTTTTGTGCAAATGTAGTCGTACTAAAAAGTAGTACTAAAGCCAAAAAGGAATATTGATTGAAGACAGCAATTTTATATTTCATAAAAAATATTTAGAAGTGTATGAATTACAAATATAAGTTTTTTAAGAAAAGTTTAATCGTTTAAAAGTTTAATCGTTTTAGGTTTAAATTGTTTAATGGACTGAACACTCTAATTAAATCTTTAAAATCTTAGTTTCTTAGAATCTTAGTGGCTTTAAAGAAATTTGTAAGTTTGTAGTTCGTAAAACTGTGCTATGAAAAAACCACTTGAATTAAGAACTGTAAATGTAACGCGCTACATTTCACCTTTACGTGAAGGTGGTTCGCTGCCTGCTTTGGCCGAAGCTGATGATGATTTTAAATATGTTTTAAAATTTAGAGGAGCTGGACATGGGGTGAAAGCCTTGATTGCGGAATTAATAGGAGGAGAAATTGCAAGAGTTCTGAATCTAAAAATGCCAGAATTGGTATTTGCTAATCTTGATGAAGCTTTTGGACGCACCGAAGGTGATGAGGAAATTCAGGATTTATTGCAAGGCAGTCAAGGATTGAATTTGGCTTTACATTTTTTGTCTGGAGCTATAACTTTTGATCCGGTTGTAACAAAACTGCCTGCGGATTTGGCTTCTAAAATCGTTTGGTTAGACGCTTTTATAACCAATGTTGATCGTACATTTCGAAATACTAATATGCTTATTTGGCACAAAGAATTATGGTTAATCGATCATGGCGCATCACTTTATTTTCATCATTCTTGGAATACTTGGGAGACACACGCCAAAAGTCCTTTTGCATTGATAAAAGACCATGTTTTGTTACCTCAAGCTAGTTTGCTAAAAGAAACTGATGTAGCTTTCAAAAATTTACTTACCAAAGAAATATTACAGGATATTGTCAATTACATACCTGAAGATTGGCTCCATTGGGAAGATACTGAGCAAACTCCTGAAGAAATTAGAGCTGTATATTTTCAGTTTTTGTGGACTAGATTGAATCATTCAGAAATTTTTATAAATGAAGCCCAAAATGCAAGAGAAAAACTTATATGAGTATGCCGTTATTCGCGTGGTGCCAAGGGTAGAACGTGAAGAATTCCTAAACGTAGGCGTTATTCTGTTTTGCAAAAGAGCCAAATTCATAAAAATGCTCTATGCTGTGAATGAAGCAAAATTATTAATGCTTTCTGATGATTTTGATTTCGAACAACTTGAGCTAAATTTAGAATCTTTTCAAAAAATTGCGCAGGGTGGAAGGGCAGGAGGGCCTATTGGCGAATTTGATATTCCGTCGCGTTTTCGTTGGTTAACTGCTATACGAAGTTCGGCTATACAAACTTCCAGACCTCATTGTGGTTTTTGTGATGATTTGGATAAAACGGTTCAGCATTTATTTGAAGAATTGGTTTTATAAAAAAAGATTTTTACTAGGCATTCGCTTTAAAAAACAAACATACTTTGTTATCTGCTAAACGTTTTAATTAGCCGCGGATGCCGCGGATAAAACAGATTAGAACGGATTTTTTTATTTTGTTTGTAAAAAAAATCAATTGAAAACAGTGCGAAATCCATTTTATCCGTGGTATCCTTGTGCCATTTTTTAGACTTTGAATATATTGCAAATAAAAGTTTTAAAAGCGAATATTTGATATCTCGATTATTTCCCAAAATAGTTAACGCCTTTTCTATTTCTTTGTAAATACTGAAAAATCTTTATACAGTGCTGATCTAGTATGCATGTGTCTTAAACCAATTCTGCCTTCAACTATACCTGGGGAATTGGTTAAATCCCAAGAAAATAGTTTTGAAATATTTTTCCCAACGACTTTAAAATAAAGTTTTTGATTGGTTTTGATAATCGTTATTTTGTAGGTTTCATTAGGATTAAAAAGTCCTGTTTCAAAACTAGCATTAGGAATCTCAGTTGTGGTATTAAAGTTTTGACCAGCAATTACGGGATACTTTCGTACTCTAATGTAATCGTTTTTTATATCTGTATTTTTATTATCGTATGAAGCATAGCTAATGTGTAGCGCTTTCATATTGTTGTAATACGTTTTCATCGCAGGAATTTCTCTTAAATTATTCCATTGCGATATATCTTCGACATAAGGAGCAATACCAATCCCAGTCGCCTGAAGATATAAAATAGTAGCCCAGATCGTTTTGTTATCTGTTTTTGTATAATTATATTGGATTTTTACATCTCCTTTAAATGATTCCTTTGTCCATAATACCGCATTGTAGGCGTCATCATTTTCGACATTTCCACCGCTAAAAAGCATTCCTTCTTTTGTATTTTTAATATCGGCGTGAAGTCCATCCAAAAACCATTTGGACTGCCAATCTTTGGTAAAGGAATCATTAAACTGTAATTGCCATTGTTTTGAACGGTTCAGATTTTCAAAATCAGCAGAATCAGTATTTTGACCTCTCATTAAAGTTGAGAAAAAAAGTATCAGAAGTAGCAGTTTATTCGTATTCATTATTAAAAATTTTTATCGTCTAAAGTAAGAAACTTATTTTAGTAATGACAAATGTTTTTTTATGATTGATTCCTTACGATTTCTTTTTTGAAGGTTCCGTATCGGTTAAGGTTTTCATAAACGCAATAAGTTGTTTTTTTTCCAAATCGGTCAAATTCAATTTGTCTTCGGGCAAAGTTTGATTTTCTAACGAAAAGCCTAAACCTTTTCCGCCACCTTCATTATAAAAATCAATAACTTCTTCTAGGGTTTTAAAAACGCCATTGTGCATATACGGTGCGGTCAATGTTATGTTTCGTATGGTTGGTGTTTTGAAAGAGTTTTTATGAATCAACGCTTTCGTCAATTCAAATTTACCTAAATCAGAATCCAATTGATTGTATTTATTAGGCACGCCAAGCACTTCGCTTTCTGATTTGGTGAAATTAGGAGGAACTGTTCCATTGGTTAACGGAATAAAATGGCAAGTGGCACATTTGGCTTTGCCCGCAAATAAGTTGAAACCTGCTTTTTCTTCCGCGGTAAATGAAACTTCGTTACGCATATAGCCATCAAATTTAGAATCATAAGAACTCAACGACCGAATGTAAGATCCTAAGGCATTTTTTATCGTAAAAGCATCAATTTCATTGTTAGGAAATGCGGTTTTGAATTTGGCTGTATATTCTTTATTTTTCTTTAAATCTTTAGCTGACTTTTCTAAAGAACCGTGCATTTCATTTTCATTAGAAATAACTGCTACCGCTTGATCTTCAATATAACTTACTCGTGAGTCATAAAAGAAAGCACGCTGAAAAGCAATATTAGACAACGTAGGTGTATTTCTTTTGAGTAAAGATTTTCCGTCTAGAGTTTTAGCTTTTTCTAAACCATCTGTAAAGGATTTGTCTTTATGATGACAGGAAGCGCAAGAGCGGGTATTATTTCCAGATAAAATTGGATCATTAAATAGTTCTTTCCCTAATTTTATTTTTTCGGGAGTGGTTTTATAATCTGGAAATCCAGAGAATGCTTCTGCATCAAAAACATCTTTTTCAAAAAGTGTTTGGGCTGTTGCTTTAAGACCTCTTACTTCTTTCAGAAATGGAATATGTAATTTTATCTGAGCCTGATATAAGTTTTTGCTCAATGGATTGGTAATTTCTTTAATGAAATAAGCTCTGTCAAAAGCATTAAAATCAGAATGTTGTTGTAGGTATTTTTTTCCTTTTTCTATTATTGTTAATGAAGTTTGTAACTCCTTAGTTTCATATTTAGACGCATAATTTTTGCAATAGGAAGCAATGCTTTCGAGAGAAGCAGAAGTTTCGGGAAGTGAATTTTGTGCAATAGGTGAATCAAAACCTGTAATTCCCAAAGTAACAATTCTAAAAACTTCCAATCGAATTGCATCAAAAATATGAGAATCAGTTAAAGTATTTGTTTGCGAAACGAGTTCTAATCGATTCAAATTGGCTTTAAGAATGCCTAATTGTCTTAAAAGTTCTGCTTTACTTTTTTTATTAAATGTTGGGAAAATAAATTCTTCTATGACTTGAAATCCTTCGGGTGGAACCGTTAAACCTTCATCGATTTCATATTCATCTAATGCGGGACCATTGATGGCTTTGGAAACTGTTGGGAAATAGTATTCACTTAAAATCTCCACTTTTTTGTAAGCTTCGTGTGATTTTAAAAACTGCTGTTGAATTTGTTTCGCAGAAGCGTCGTTCTGAACAACAAGTTCTAGTTGGTCAACTTCTTCTTTTAGAGTAGCAATATCGCTTTTGAATAAATTGTTTGCCTGTTCTACAGTAGTATCTAAATTAGAACAAGATAGCAAGAATAAAAATATTGGGATAAAGAAAAATTTTTTCATTTTAATGAGACTTGATTGTAAAAAACAAAACCACGATTCTGTAATAGAACCGTGGATTTTGTGTGTTAATGCTGTAAATTATCTAGCTAATCCTTTGATAACTACAATTTGACTTGCTTGTTGCTCAGAAGTACGAAGTGTACCGCCATCAACACCTTTGTATTTAGTTCCAGTCCAAGTATGAGGCTGAACACTTAACATAAAAGTATCTTCGATTCCTAATTGCTCAGAAACATCGATTAATGCACCATATTCCCAAGCACCAAAAGCAGATGTTCCACCTACGTTATATTTGGCTGCATCAGTTGCAGTACGACGGTGATCCAATTCAACTACTACTTTTAGTTGTTTTGTAGCAATATTGTATTGATAAATATAAGCATCGTGTGTTTCATCACCATATCCATTCGCATCTTCTTGTACGTAAACATAGTTTTTGGTTACACAGATATTATCTGGATCTTGAAATTTTCCAGCAATTCCTGTACGATCATCACCGTCAAGAATAACTTCAAGATTACCAATTAATGGATTTGCTTTGTCTAAATTCAATTTGTAAACTCTACCGTATTTAGTTCTTGAAGCATCAGCATTTGTTCCAGAAACTGCTTGTCCAGTTACGTTGAAATAAAGCTCACGATCGGCATCATTTCCACCTTTACGGTAATCTAAATCTTCAACTCTTCCAAATTTAATAGCTTTTAATGTATTTACCGCAGCATTAATTTGTGCACCTGTCAAAGTAGTATGATTGTCAATTTTTACAAACGTAACAGGGTACGTTTTTCCTGTAACCATATCTTTTTCTTTTTGGTTGTCGTCATTTCTTTTCATCATATACAACGAACCATTTTCTAAATCACCTACTGTATTTGAAACGTACATAAAAACTTGCCCGCCATAGGTTCCAGAATCATCATCACCAATAACAATAACAGTTTTTCCAGCATAAGCATCTTTACGTAAAGGCAACGCATTTTCAGCACTTAATCTACCCAATCCTGATAATTCTTTGGTTACCGATGCACCACCAATATTGGCATAAGGATTTACTCCGTGAGTACGAGATTCTTCACCAGATTCACCACAAGTTAAATACAAAGGACCAAAACCGTGTTCAGCAACTGTTGCCATAGTAGCACCACATAATCTCCAAGTTCCACCATTTGAATTTAATAAATATTCTCCTTTTACAGGTTTAAATGTTTTATCTAAAGTAATTCTTGAAACTGCAAAGTTGTCTTCATTGTTAACCAAAAAAGTAAAAGTACCATCGCTGTTTTTTAATAAACCAGAACCGTCTGCAGAACCACCAAAAACATAGCTAGGACTTTCTGGTAAAACATCATCTGAAGTTAAAAGAGAATACAATTCCAGATTTTCAAATCCAGCTTGTTTTTTTAGTAATACCGGTGTTACGGATTGGTTGCTTAATACAACTGTTGAAGCAGCTGCTTGCTCTGTTTCTGATTTGTCATTATTGTCACAAGAAATCAATGTTGCCAAAAACAACATTGGTAAGATAATTTTTTTCATTCTAGTTAGTTTTAAGTTCCCTGCAAAGGAATGGGGAATACTTAAACTTAAAGTGAATTGTGTATTATCAAAAGACTATTATTAGACGTAAATTTGATATGCGAGTACATATTTAATTTACATTAGAATTTTCAAAACTAAAGAAATCTATAAGTATTCAATGGCATAAAGCTTCAATCATACCGATTATTTATTGTCTATTAAATTATTAATGGGACACTGCTTTTAATCCAATAATAGAACCTATTAAAGTGATGATGAAAAGTATTCGCAGAAATGTTGCAGGCTCTTTAAACACAAGAATTCCCACTAGAACGGTACCTACAGCTCCAATTCCTGTCCAAACAGCATAAGCCGTTCCGATAGGTAAAGTTTGAGTAGCTTTGACTAAAAGAATCATACTGACACTGAGGGCAACCAGAAAACCGACATACCATAAATACATTTCGTTTCCAGTAGTTTCTTTTGCTTTTCCTAAACAGAAGGCAAAGGCTACCTCAAATAATCCAGCTATAATTAAAATAATCCAATTCATTTCTTTTATTTTTTTGCAAAGGTAGGAAATGAGATTGAGAGAAAATTTCACAAATGACGAAAAATGAAGTCCGGTTGTTCAGATTAAGGCAATACCAGTCACCATTAGAATATTTTTTTCAAAATTCATACTAACAAAAAACTTCTGCTATAGTTTCGTTTTGTAACAATTCAGTCAGTGCATTTTCCTCAGGACGCAAGTGGCTATTATTTGAATTGGTTTTATATTTCCAAATAGTTCCTTTCTCAAATGACGCAATTACAGTTGGATGCACATAATATTTTTTACAAACGGTTCGTGTATTTCCTAATTTAGAAGCGACTTCATCCAATACTTCAATAATTTTATGTTTGCAATCCGTCTGATTTTCAGCTGGCTCTAATTTTTGAAAAGCAGTTAACGCATTTACGGTTCCCGCCCAAGCGCGATAATCTTTGGCAGTAAAATTTTCTTGACTTATTTCTTTGAGATAATTATTAATATCTGCAGAACCAATAGTGTGGTGACTTCCATCATCATAATATTGAAATAAATCCTGACCGGGAATATCTTTGCATTTTTTTACGAGATTAGCTAGTTTTTTACTTTCAAGGCTAATTTTATGTGATATGCCTTTCTTCCCAATAAAATTAAAATAGATTTTAGCATTCTGAAAACGAACATGTTTGTCTTGTAACGTAGTGATACCGAAAGATCCGTATAGCTTTTTATAAGCTTCGTTACCAATTCGGATGTTCGTTAATTCTATTAATTTGATGACCAATGCTACTACTTTTTCATAAGGAAGCCCATTTCGATTTAAATCTTTATCAACTTGTTTTCGTATCACAGGTAAAGCATCGGCAAAGCTGCGCAGTTTATAAAATTTTGATTGATTTCTTATTTTATTCCATTGCGAATGATACCGATATTGTTTTCTTCCTTTGGTATCAACGCCTGTAGCTTGTAAATGCCCATTTTCATAGGGAGAAATCCAGACACTTTCCCATGCTGGAGGAATTGCTAATTTTTTTATTCTCTCGAGTATCTGTTTATTGCGAATTACTTTTTTACTTTGGTCTATAAAAATAAAATCATCATTTTTTCTTTGACGATAATATCCTGCATTAGTATTTATTGCATAACGTAACCCTATAGATTTTGCGGTGATTTTTGAATCTCGCCCTATTTTTTCAAGTTTGGATTGCAAGCGTTCCATTGCAAATAAATTAAATTTGATTAGGGTTATTTTTTCCTTTGATGGCCAAATCATTTAAAACCATTGCAGCACTCTTGTCTGCAAAAGCTGATAACCCTGCAACATAAACCCCTTTTTCGCCCGTGATTGATTTTATTCCAAACACAGTGGCTTCATCTCCAGGGTCAGTTTCTCCTTCATAGCGGTAAATATGTACAATTTCAAAATCATTCGGATTATTTATAATTTTTGACTCTTGAATATTAAAATCTACTGTAAAGCCCTTTTCTTTTAATTCGTTTAATGCTTTCGAAACTGTAGCATAATGATACATTTGCTTTCCCATGATTTTAAGTTTTTATATTTGGATATAAAATTAGTGTCATGGCATCCCTTAATAATTATATAATTACCAATAAGTGTTGTAAAATTATGTGATGTATTTTGGAGAAGAAATAGGTGTAATGAAGAAAGTTTGTATAATTTGGGCGTAACCTCAAAGCACACTATTCAGTTTTTCGAGATATTATTGGTTGCTTTGAGGTCGGGCTTTTGGCTTTATCTTTATTTTTTTAAAGAAAAAAAATAAAGGATATCGCCGCAATCCCTTACGCGGTCTATACGTTGATGAAGAAATTTAGTAATGAAAACGCGTATATTTTATCTGATTTTGAAATAATTTTTGAATGTTTTATCAGAAAGTGTCGTGTTTATAGAATTTTATTTGTTGATCCTATATATTCTAAAATTTGAACTTTATGTGAATTATTTAATCCACTTTCGTCTCGTTTTTTTTGAAACTCCAAAAAAGACAAATTACTTAGAACTTCTTTCTGGATATCTTCGTCTATATAGTTTGAAATATGTGTAAACGTAACTCCATCATTATTTAGGAAAACACTATAGTTAAATTTTTCATTATTTAGAGTTTCAAAACTTTTCAAAAAAATTTCGATATTCAATTTGTTTTCTTCTACAAATTCAGGTTTTACCTGATAACTTACAATTACGTTTATCATGATTTATTCTTTTGAATCTTATTTTTTTACACTTTCGCTAACTACAAGATAACGGCTTGTTATTTTGTAGTTAGCGAAATGTAATTTGTTATTATTGCTTTTGCTATGCTGTTGGAAATTTTGAAATATCCATATAGAAAATTTCCCAAGTGTGTCCGTCAAAATCTTCGATTGTACGCTGTTGCATAAAACCATAATCTTTCATTTCGCTTGGCTCTGTTCCACCAGCGTTTAGTCCATTTGTCACAATGCTATTCACTTCATCAAGACTGTCAGTCGATAATGAAAAAAGTCCTGCCACGCTTGATTTGGTGTCTGCTATAGGTTTGGTTGCAAAGTTTGAAAACTTTTCGTGCGTCAAAAGCATTACAAAAATGTTTTCACACCAAACCATACATTTTCCACTGTCATCCGAAAATTGAGGATTGTTTGTAAAACCTAATGCAGTATAAAAGTCCATAGATTTTTGAAGATCAGTTACTGCTAAATTGATGAAAATTTGTTTTGCCATTTTTTTAATTTTTAATTTCGGTTGAGTGTAATTCTGCTTAAGCAAAAAAATTAATCACATAGGTACATAGATTTAAAACAAATGTTTAAAGAATGAATAGAAATAGGAGTATTTTCACATAGCTTGTCTCTGTGAAAAGTAAAACGTTTATCAATCTCTTTTCAAACACTAAAAATTCTATGTTTCTATGTGTTAAAAATAATTACACACAATAGGTTTTTTACTATTTTGTTTTACTAAGTTAAGCATCCGGAATATTCGGTTCTACCAAACGTTTTAATTTGTCTAGCGATTCCTGCCAGCCTAAATAACACATCTCAGTCGGAATTGCATCTGGTATTCCTTCCTGTGTAGCAAAAAGTTCTGTACCGCACAGTACTTTCCGCAGTTCGATTGTTGTAATCATTTGTCCCGGTAAGTTTGGATCGTCGAATACGTCTGAGTATTTTAATCGTTCATTAGGTATAATTTCTAAATATTCGCCACCAAAGGAGTGACTATTACCCGTTGTAAAATTGGTAAACGACATTTTGTGTTTTCCTCCAATTTGGAAATCCATACTATGCACTTTGCAAACAAAACCATAAGGCGGTAACCAAGACGCCATTGCATCCGCATCTGTGAAAGCTTTGTAAATTTTTTCAGGAGCTGCCGTAAAAACTCTGTGAAGTGTCACTTTATTATTTGCCATGATGTTCTTTTTTAGAGAGTTAAATTTAATATTTTTTAGATTAAATTTTTTTGTTTGGCAAAAAAAAAATTTTTTCTCAGTTGCTAGCGCGAGCGTCACGCTCGTGAGCTTTCCTATTCACAGGTATTGTTCTCAATTGTTAATCTATTTGACCATAAATCATAATCTTCTCCTTCTTTTTCTAGATTTTCAATTTCTTTTAAAAGTTTTTCATCTCTTTCAGATATTTCATAAATTCTATCAGGTAAAGTTCGTTTATATTTTATAGCTATTTCTTCAGCTAAACTTTTATCTAATCTGTTATATGCTTGTAAGATATCTTGATCACTAGCTGATGCATCTAATTGATTATATAATTTTTCAATAAAAGGCATTAATTTTAATGCAAAAACTCTTTTCTTTTCTTCACTTCCATAGCATAATTGATGTATCAAAACCCTAAATTCGTACATGCTTTCAAAATAGTATTTCTCTATATTGTTACATAATGAGTTTTCATCTATATTTTCAATGATATCCCTTATAACTGTTGAATCGGTATTAACCGATAGCATTGAAAGTGAAAGGAGTTTTTTCCAATGCCTAGGTGAAAGAGTTGTAAAATCATTTGCAAATTGAGAAATGTTTAATGCTGATAAAATGTCTTTTAAATCTTCGTTGAATAAAGTTATTTCAAATAAACCATTATGAGGCATAATTGGATAATTTAAGGTCTCCAAACTACAATTCAATAAAGAACTCCGAATTAACTTAACACAGTATTTAAAATCACTTCTTTTAAAATCAAGTATATATCTGCGTAAAAAAGAAATAGTTTCTGATATACTATCAATATCACCACTTTTTGCTTCTTCAAGTATTGGTTTAAAATCATCAAAAACAAAATTATTAGACAAATCAATAATCCAATTTGGATAAAACTCAGAGATATTATAAAAAAGTGAATCTATAGATCTAAAATTATAAATTTTTGCTTGTTTTAGATGAGATACAAATGCGCCTTTATCTATAAGATCTAATATTGGTTTAATGATTTCACTGCAATGATACCGTAGAGTTGTTGATAAATTATAGAAATTATATAATGTATTGTCTTCAAATCTATTAATTAATTTAGCAATTTCGTCCGCTCTATAAATAAAAGCATTTTTAACAAAATTATTATTAGAGCCAAGTGCTTTCGAATGCATTTGATAAGCTAATATTCCCACTGTTTCGAGATCATGTTTACAAGCTGCTTCAATAAGTTTATCCCAGTTTGTGTTTTTTGACTTATACCATTCTTTGAGATAAATATTTAATTTCGTATTTCTAAACCACGACCATAATATTGCAATTTCTTTAACCTTTGTATAGTCATTAAAGATCGAATCAAATAATTTATAGCATTCTTCTGGTGAATCTAAAAAGAATTTTTCAATATATTTAATTGCATATTGCCTATGAATTGACTTATACCTACCTCTTTCATTTTTTAAAATTCGTTTAGCACAAAGAAATTCCAGTTGTTCTTTGAGCCAATCGTTTTCTGGAGGTCCTCCTTTTTTTAATATCTCATTTTCATTATAGAGAGAGAAAATATCCGTAATAGAAACTCCTTTTTCAACCTCCGATATTTGCTTAATACATATATAAAGGAATATAATATCAAATCTGCCTGTATTTTGTAATTCTTCCTTTAGTGATTTTACTAGCTTAAGACCTCCACCTAATAAATAAATAAATTGCCAAACGCTATCAGATGTTTTTGAGTACGATTCTAGTACGCGGTTGAGAGGTGTTGCAAATTCGGTAAAACCTATTGGGTTTTCATTGAACTCATCTAAATTGTTTTCTCTTAAATAAGCTATTACCTCATTTTCATGCAGTAAAATTGATGTTTTAACAAATTGTTGATATTTATTCCAGTTGATATACTGGACAGATTTTTGAAAATGCTGTTCTATGTTGCCATTTCCTTTGAAATCATTTCTAGTATTAACAATAATTATTAACTTGTCTTTATCACTAGCATTGAGTATATTTTCAATTTGTTCAGAATTAAGTTTTGTATTTGCATCATCAATTATTAATATTATTTTGGAAATAGCTTCAGATAAAAAGAGTAGTATATGAAAACAATCTTCTGTTGTAGTTGTAGAACCAACTGTATATGTATATGTTTTGTGAGATGTGTTAATTCCAGCAATACCATATGCCAGAGTTGTTTTTCCGCTACCCGATGAACCAGCAATAATCAGCTTGTTTTCGGACTTCAATAAATCACTTGCTTCATATGCAACTGGATTTTTGCATAAAATTACACACACAGAAGGAATAGGTGATCCAAATTTAAAAATATCAGAAATGCTTCCTTTTCTTTTGTAATCTATATAATTTATATATGCGAATGGAAATGATATTCCTTTTTCATTATATTTTGTAGCTATCTGCCAAAGATTTTCCCAAGATCGTTTTTTTAGTTTTTGGTTTTCAGTATCAATATTTGTTTTATGAATATTTACATGATGATTTGGACAAACTAGAACTAAATTTTGCTCATCATTATTTTGGTTAATATGGTACTCTTCAATATGATGAATTTGAAATGGTCTTGAATTGTTGCCATCCTTGCAGAAACAACAAACTTCACCGCTTTTTTCAAGAATTAAATTTATAGTTTCAATATCAATATTTTTACGATTGGTTTTTGAAATAATTAATTCAGCCTCTTTCTCAGTAAAATCATTTTTGATTAAAGCAGATTTGCTTTGTCCTTTTAATCCAGTAATACCTAAAGATTTACTATTAATTTTATCAATTAATTCTGTGTCAAATCCCAGAGCTAATAACTTCTTTTCTGAATCTTTTCTCATTCGTTTTTTTTACTTTGGTCAATTTTATTTGCTCAGAACTGGTCTGTACCCAATAAATTTTCGTTCATAGATCTAATTAGAGTTGATTAACGAAAGTTTATGTCGTTTTTTTATTTCAAATATAAGTTTTTATCTAACCAATTTTAAAATTTTCATCTTGAATAACAACCTTTTAAAATTTGAACAAGAAATACTATAATTTTTAACCTTATTTCTTGAAACCCTGATGCTGTCATAGCCCTGATGGGAGCGTCATCCTGTGTGCCTAGGGTTCAGGCACACAGATACAGCGGACAGCAGGATTAGCTCCAAAAAAAAACGACTGAAATAAATCTCAGCCGTTTTTGTGTGTATTGGTATGAATGGGCTATCCTAAGAAAGCTTTTAATTCTTCGTATGTCTTGATTTTGGTGCTTACTTTCTCTTTGTTCATCACACTTTCAATTTGTGTTGGTAGAGGTAAAGTAACGCCTAAAGCTGGTTCTACTACGTCCAAAAACTTGATAGGATGAGCAGTTTCCAAGAAAACACCAATCGCGTTTGGTATGTTTAGTAATTCTTTTTTCAATCCTAAATACCCAACAGCTCCGTGAGGTTCGGCGATATAGCCTCTGTCGTTATAGATGGCTTTTAATGCTACCAAAGTTTCAGCATCAGTAAAAGTGTATGACGTGAAATCTTTTTTGAACTGCTCCAAATCATTTTGGTACATCTCCTGAATACGAACGAAGTTACTTGGATTTCCTACATCCATAGCATTCGAAATCGTTGCGATAGATGGTTTTGGATCGTAAATTCCGTTAGCAAGGAATCTAGGAACAGTATCATTTACGTTAGTTGAAGCTACGAAATGCTCAATTGGCAATCCTAGTTTTTTGGCTATGATACCAGCACAAATATTTCCGAAGTTTCCACTTGGACAAGAGAAAACTAATGGTTTGTTTTGACTTTTTAATGCTTTGTAAGCAAAGAAAAAGTAAAACATTTGCGGTAACCAGCGCGCAATATTAATAGAATTGGCAGAAGTCAGGTGTATGTGCTCTAAATCTTTATCTAGAAACGCTTTTTTAACCATGTCCTGGCAATCATCAAAAACACCGTCAACTTCAAGGGCTCTTATGTTTTGTCCTAGAGTAGTTAACTGTTTTTCCTGAATGTCACTCACTTTTCCCGAAGGATAAAGAATAACAACATCGACACCGTTTACACCAAGAAAACCGCTGGCAACGGCTCCTCCCGTATCTCCAGAAGTTGCTACAAGAACGGTATTTTTACTGTTTTTGCTGTCTCTGTTAAAATACGCCAAACAACGCGACATAAATCTAGCTCCCACATCTTTGAAAGCCATAGTTGGGCCATGGAATAACTCAAGAGAGTAGATTCCGTTTTCAACTTCAACTAAAGGGAAATCAAAGCATAAAGTTTCGGCGATGATTTGTTTTAAAGTTTCGGCTGGGATTTCGTCTCCCACAAATTGTTTGATAGCTTCAAAAGCGATTTCTTCATGAGATAAATTTTCGATAGCCTCAAAAAAACTTGGAGCTAATGGCGTGATAGTTTCTGGGAAATACAAACCTTTATCGGTTGCAAGCCCTTGTATTACCGCTTCTTGAAAAGAAACGTTTGGGGCATTATGGTTTAAGCTGTAATATTTCATTGTGATTTTTGATTGTAGATTAACGATTTTTGATTTAAGATTTCCGAAACAGAAGTTATATCAGAAATCAAAAATCGTTAATCATAATTCTTAAATTATTTTCATTCCTTCGTCATTCACTTTGGAAACGTGAATTTCATAAGGTAAATTCATTTCTTCGTAAACAGCACTCATGGCTTTGGCGATTTTTTCGGCATTTTCTTTTCCTTTGCTTAAAGCAAAAATAGAAGGTCCTGAACCCGAAATACCTGAGCCTAAAGCTCCATTTTCATAAGCTGTTTGCTTGATTAAATCAAAACCAGGAATCAGCATAGAACGAATAGGTTCGATGATTTCATCGTGCAGAGAACGACCAATTAATTCGTAGTCCTGAGTGTAAAGCCCCGCTACTAATCCGCCAACATTTCCCCATTGGGTAATCGCGCTTTTTAGAGAAACGGTTTGTTTCAATACCGAACGGGCATCTGATGTTTTCAACTCAATTTGAGGATGAACTACAGTTGCGTATAATTCTGATGGACTGTCAATTTTGATAATATCTAAAGGATTGGAGCTTCTTACCAATGTAAAACCACCCAAAAGGGCAGGGGCAACATTATCGGCATGAGCGTTCCCGCTGGCTAATTTCTCGCCTTGCATAGCAAATTTTACCAATTCTTTTCTTGTGAAAGGTCGTCCTAATAATTCGTTGATACCAAAAACTGCACCAGCAGAGCTTGCGGCACTACTACCAATTCCACTTCCTGCTTTGATGTGTTTGTAGATTTCGATTTCAAAACCAAATTCGGTTTCTACTTCTTCCAACATCGCTAAAGCGGCAACACCAGCAACATTGTTTTCGGTTTCTAATGGCAAATTAGCACCCACAATTTTAGTAATACGAACTCCTTTTACATCCGATTTTCGAACAATCATTTCATCGCCCGCAGTTGCTAAACAAAGTCCGAGTACATCAAAACCACACGAAAGATTCGCGATGGTAGCAGGACAAAATAGTTTTATTTCAGTCATTTTTTATTTTATTACGTAGAGACGTTGCACTGCAACGTCTTTACAGATATGTTGATACAATAGAGACGTTGCAGTGCAACGTCTCTACACATTTCCTATTCTAATTACATCAGCAAAAATTCCAGATGCTGTAACTGCAGCTCCTGCACCAGCGCCTTTTATCAATAATGGCTGATCAACATAACGATCAGTGTAGAATAAAACAATATTGTCTTTTCCTTCCAGATTGTAGAATGGGTGATCTTTTGGAATGAATTGTAAACCTACGCTTGCTTTTCCATTTTCAAATTGAGCAACAAATTTTAGTCGGCTTTCTTTTTGATTGGCTTCGGCTAAAATGGCTTCGAAATGTCTTGCGTGTTCTTTTAATGAAGCGAAAAAAGCATCATTATTTGTTGTACCCATACATGCTGCAGGAAGGAAAGATTTGTTTTCAATGTCTTCAATTTCCATTTGGTAACCGCTTTCACGAATCAAAATAAGGATCTTTCTGGCTACGTCAATTCCACTTAAATCTATTTTTGGGTCTGGTTCTGTAAAACCTTGAACTCCAGCTTCTTTTACAACGTCATGAAAAGTATTATTTTCATCAAAATTATTGAAAATAAAGTTTAGACTTCCTGACAAAACAGCTTGTATTTTGTGTACTTTATCACCAGAAGCGATAAGGTTTTTTACTGTATCAATAATTGGCAAACCGGCTCCAACATTTGTTTCAAAAAGGAAAGGCGCATTGAATTGACGCGATAAACCTTTTAGTTTTTTATAATTGTCATAAGCTGATGAACAAGCAATTTTGTTACAAGTCACTACGGCAACGTTTTGTTTTAAATATTGCTCGTATGTTTTAGAAACTTCTTCATTGGCAGTAATATCAACAAAAATACTGTTACGTAAATTAAGTGCTTTTACTTTTGAAATAAATTCTTCTTTGTTAGCAGATTCTCCTTTTTCTAGAAGTGATTGCCATTCTTTCAAAGAAATTCCATCTTCGTCAAAATGCATTTTTCTGGAATTAGAAACCGCAATAACTCTTAGGTTTATTTTTAGATTTTCTTTTAGGAATTTCTTTTGTTGGTGGATTTGCTCGATGAATTTTTCACCCACATTTCCAACACCCATTACAAATAAGTTTAATTGTTTAGTGTTTTCTTCAAAGAAGTTTTCGTGTAAAGTATTCAGTGCTTTTTTAACGTCTCTTTCGTTAATAACTACCGAAATGTTTCTTTCAGAAGCTCCTTGAGCAATGGCACGAATATTAACGTTGTTTTTTCCTAAAGTACTAAACATTCTACCACTTAATCCTTGGTGATTTTTCATGTTTTCACCCACCAAAGCAATAATACAAAGGTTTTGTTCAACAATACAAGGATCGATTTTGTTTTGTGCGATTTCTATTTGGAATGCTTTATTGATAGCGTTTTCAGCAGTTTCTGCATCTGAATTTGAAATACCTATGCAAATTGAATGTTCTGATGAAGCTTGAGTAATAAAAATTACACTGATTCCTTCATTCGATAATACTTCAAATAATCTTTTCGAAGTACCAGCAACACCAACCATTCCAGAACCTTCCAGAGTGATTAAAGTAATGTTATCGATATGAGTGATTCCTTTTACAGGGTTTGTTTGTTGGGTAATTGAATTTGAAATCAAAGTTCCTTCGGCTTGTGGCTCAAAAGTGTTTTTGATTATAATTGGAATGCTTTTTCTTAAAACTGGCTGGATTGTTGGTGGATACAATACTTTGGCACCAAAATGAGACAATTCCATCGCTTCTTGATATGATATTGTGGCAATTGGCTGCGCTTGTTTTACAATTTTTGGATTGGCAGTAAACATTCCGTTAACATCTGTCCAAATTTCCAATTCACTTGCATTCATAGCTCCTGCAATAATAGCAGCAGTATAATCCGAACCTCCACGACCTAAAGTAGTGTTGATTCCATCTATTGACATAGCAATAAATCCAGGCATAACAGTTACCTGTGCTGCATCTGACTTAAAGTAATCAGTAATAAGTTGGTTGCTAGTTTCAAAATTTACGGCAGCTTTTCCGAATTGATTGTTAGTTTTAATCAATTCACGACTGTCTTTATAACTGCTGTTTTTTAATTTTTGTTTTAAAGCTTCAGCAATGATATAAGAAGATAATAATTCTCCAAAACTTAGGATGGTATCTAAAGTTCTTGGCGATAATTCTCCCAAAAGAAAACAGCCATCTAGCAATGTTTCCAGATGATTGATGATTCTTTTAATATGACTTAATAAACCGCTTTGTTCGCTAACAGGAATAAGTTGTTTAAGTGTTTCTAAATGTTTTTTCTCGATTTCATTTACAATTTCTTTAAAGCTTTCATCATTCGAAGCGGCTTTGGAAGCGGCAGCATGTAATAAATCGGTTACTTTACTTAAAGCGGATACCACAACAACAAGTTTTTCTTCTTGTGCTTTATTAAGGACGATGTCTAATACTAGTTTTATGTTTACTGCATTGGCTACCGAAGTACCGCCAAATTTTAATACTCTCATAAGAAGTTTGTATTTGTTTTATGTAAATTTTAATCGTGATTTTTAATGATTACTATTTGAAAATCAGCGATTTTTGTATTTTTTATTTTGATTGCAAAATGGTTTCTATACACCCATGACTCTCTTTCTTTAAAGAAAAAAGTATAGCAACTGGATTATATGTAAAATGATACCCCTAAGGGGTAGTAGTTGTAGTAGATGTAGTTGTAACAGCAAGTGAAACCCAAATTTGAGTTGTTATCGAAGGATGATATGTGCTGTTAAATTTCTTCATTTTGATTTTTCAAAAGTACTGTTTTTTATGAAAAAACAAAGCTTTCAGGTTCGTTTTTGTGAATAGTTTAATAATTTATTTTAAATTGATGTCTGTATTTAATATTATGTAATTTATCTGTTTATTTATTGAGATTATGTTTGTTTTGAATTTTAAATCAGAGGTTTTTTGAAGTTGATCGACGTTAAAATAGAGAGATATTTTACCTGTAAAGTGCCAATATTACTAAATGAGCATTTTTTTTATATTTAAGTTTTATAAGTTTATATTAATAAGAATTTGCAAATAAAGGTTATGTCTCAATTGATTTTTTTGGGACTTTATAATTTATTTAGAAGTATTAAATAAGTAATAAAAAGCTTTCATGGTTATATGTTGAATTATTCTATTCTTCTTAATGAAATGTAAAAAAGAATATCAATTTTTAAATTATTAAGTTTGTATTTTCTATAGTTTTATTTATTCAATAGTTTTAAAATTAATCAAATTTATATACTTCAATTATATGTTTTTAAGAGATCTTTTAAAGAATAGCATCAAAATTTTTCTTTGCACAATCGTATTTATGGTTTCTCCAAAAGTAGTTGCGCAGCTTAAGCACGAGTCTAAAACTGTTGAGATGACAGCGTTAGATGAGAGTCAAGTGCCAGAATTAATTGGTAAAATTGAAACTTATAATTTTACCATAGATAGAAGCCATTTTTTGCTTGAAAGAGGTTACGATGTTTCTGTTATTGAAAAAGCTTTGCCAGATATTGAAAAAAAGATAAAGGGATTTAAGAAACGATTTGAAAAGAATGGGCAAAAAAAGAATTTGCGCAGCCTTAATAGTACAGTTATCTTATTGGGTGAAATATCAGATAATTTGAATTCTTATAAGACGCTTGTTTCTGGTTATTGTGATCAACTAGCTAAAAGTAATGAGAAACTAAAGAAAATTTTAGCAGATCAGGAGTTGAAGGTGCAGGTACAAGATTCGGCACTGCAATCACAATTGACGGATGTGCTAACGGAGGCTAATGAACTAAATAAATCGCAGAAAAAAGTGCTGGCTAAGCTAAATTTATTACGTAGCCGTGTTTCGATTAATTTATTTGAAACCCAAGATTTATCTTCGGATATGGTTTATTTATCCATTTCAAAAAAGATAAATATGTGGACGCAAGAAGAATCTCCTCTTTTGGAAGCAAATATAAAGCAATATGAAAGTTCCTATTTTGATATTGTTATAAAATCTTTAGAGCGTTCTGGAAAGATTTTGATGATTTATTTGAGTAATAAAATAAATATTATTTTTTTAAGCCTTTTATTATTTACAGGTATAACAGCATGGATGCTTTCAAATAAGCGCAGAATTAAAAAACTAGAAGATTCGGAATCAATTTTGGGTCAATTAAAATTTTTGAAGAAAAGTGTAATCATTGGTTCTGCATTCGGTTTCTTTAGTTATGTGACTTTTCTTTTTGGTAATCCTCCGATGTCACTTTTGCATACTTTTGAAATTTTTAGACTTGTTTTACTTTGCTTTTTACTTTTGCCTTTTTTGACTGAGCAAGCTAAGGTTATATGGTTTTCTTTATTTGTAATCTGGTTTTTTTATGCAATAGATGATGTTTTACTAGATTCGGCATTTGGTGAACGTTGGGCTTTGTTTGTTGCAGGGATCTTATTATTAACTTTATGTATTAAAATTATTCGAAATAGAACCCACTTGCTGATTGAGGTAGAATCTTCTCCAGCAACTAAGGTTTTGGTTGTTTTTACCATTGTACAAGTCATTTTGTCATTACTATTTAATTTAACAGGACGATTATCACTTGCTAAAATATTTGGTGTTAGTGCCGTGCAATGTTTGGTTTTAGGGATCAGTTTAAAGGTATTTTGTACTATAATTATTGAAGCTATCTATTTGCAAACAGAAGCTTATCAGTCCAGTCGATTTTCAAATTTTATTAATTTTAAAGAGCGTCAACATCGTGTTGTTAAGTATTTATGGTTATTGGCTTCAGTTGTGTTTTTAATTTCTTTAGCTAGAAATATTACTCTATATGATTTGTTGACTAATTTTTGTGCTGATTTTTTTAATGCAGAAAGAAGCATTGGTAGTTATAAATTTACTTTTTTAAGCATTGCGATATTTATATTTATCCTTTGGCTTTCATCTGTAATTTCAAGTTTTATTAGTTTTTTCTTTAGTGAAGAAGCTGCACTTACAGGAAAAAGGAGTGGGCTAAATTCGATGATGTTACTGATTCGTTTAGCAATCTGGACGATTGGTTTTTTTATTGCTGTTGCTGCAGCTGGTATTCCAATTGATAAGCTTTCGATTATGCTTGGTGCTTTGGGTGTTGGTATTGGTTTTGGTTTGCAAAATATTGTCAACAATTTGGTTTCAGGTGTAATTATAGCCTTTGAGCGCCCTATTCAAATTGGTGATCAAATTGAAATTGGCAATAAATCTGGTGTGGTTAAAGAAATTGGTGTGCGTTCTAGTAAAATACACAGCGCAGAGGGTTCTGATATTATTGTGCCCAACGGTGATCTATTGTCGCAACATTTAATTAATTGGACAATGCAGGATAGAAGCAAACGAATAGAGTTCATCATTGGAGTACCATACTCTACTGATGTAGAAATAGTACGTAAACTTATTGGAGAAAAATTAGCGACGAACGAAAAGATTTTAGAATTGCCCAAACCTGCAATCATTATACAAGATTTTGGAGAATACACCATTAACATAAAAACTTTGTTATGGGTGGCAGATTTATCTCTTGCAGGTCAAGTCCGTACAGAAGCGATGATTGATGTTAAAACAGTTTTAGCTGAGGCAGGAATTAATCTTCAGGTTAGGCCATTGAGTTAAATATGGTTCCAGTATTTCAGGCTTGTTGACTTTTTAACGTTTTGGTAAGGTCATTTGATTTGAGGTGTTTATAATAATTTTTAAATCATTGTTATAAAAAATTGCTTTTTAATATTGATTTGTTGAATTTTGATGCTTTAAATTAAAATGAAATGGAGAATACGCATTATATAAGTACTGATTTACTTTCTTTCGAAGTCTTGCAGGAGATTATTTCTAATAATAAATTGATAGCTCTTTCGGACGCGGCTAAAAATAATATTCAAAAATGCAGAGATTTTTTGGATGCCAAAATGGCTTCTCATTCTGAGCCTATTTATGGTATTAATACAGGTTTCGGTTCACTTTGCAATGTGAAAATTTCAAATGAAAACCTTTCAAAACTTCAAGAAAATTTAGTGAAATCGCACTCTTGTGGTACTGGTGAAGAAGTGCCAAACGAGATTGTAAAATTAATGTTACTACTCAAGATTCAATCGTTGAGTTACGGTCATTCTGGAATTCAATTGCAAACAGTGGAGCGATTGGTTGATTTCTATAATAATGATATTTTGCCAATAATCTATACGCAAGGATCTTTAGGTGCGTCTGGGGATTTGGCTCCTTTAGCACATTTGGCATTACCTTTATTAGGTGAAGGAGAAGTTTGGTTTGAAGGAAGAAAAGTAAAATCGAGTGAAGTTTTAACTCATTTTGGGTGGGAACCAATAATTTTGCAATCGAAAGAAGGCTTGGCATTGTTAAATGGAACTCAGTTTATGAATGCTTACGGAGCTCATATTTTAATGAAAGCGACTAAGTTTTCTTTTTTGGCAGATTTAATTGGAACTATTTCTTTAGAAGGCTTTGATGGTAGGATAGAACCTTTTGATGAGTTGATACATTATATACGACCTCATAACGGTCAAATTGCGACCGCAAAAAGAGTAAAAGAGTTTTTAGAAGGAAGTGAGATCATCGAACAGCCTAAAACTCATGTTCAAGATCCGTATTCTTTCCGTTGTATTCCGCAAGTACATGGAGCTTCAAAAGATGCTTTTGATTATGTGAAAAAAGTATTCAAAACCGAAATTAATTCGGTGACAGATAACCCTAATATATTTGTAGAAAGCGATCAGATTATCTCTGGAGGTAATTTTCATGGTCAGCCTTTGGCTTTAGCTTTAGATTTTATGGCTATTGCTTTGGCAGAATTGGGTAGTATTTCTGAACGCAGAACCTATCAGTTGATTTCGGGATTGCGTAATCTGCCTGCATTTTTGGTTGATAATCCAGGATTGAATTCTGGTTTTATGATTCCTCAATATACAGCTGCTAGTATTGCTAGTCAAAACAAACAGTTGGCAACTCCATCAAGCGTAGATAGTATTGTTTCTAGTAACGGACAGGAAGATCATGTGAGTATGGGGGCTAATGGTGCTACAAAATGTTTACGTGTAATGGATAATTTAGAACGTATTTTAGCTGTCGAATTGATGAATGCTTCACAGGCGATTGAGTATCGCAGACCTTTGCAGTCAAGTGATTTTATAGAAATGTTTTTAAAATCTTACAGGGAGGAAGTTTCTTTGGTAAAAGAAGATAGAATTTTACATTATGATATTGAAAAAACGGTAATGTTTCTAAATAGTTTCCAAATTGAGAACGATTTATTAACAATGGCTTAACATTAGGCTTGAATAATGAAGTAATTTTGCACTACATTAAACTCAAACAAAATGACATTAAATAGTGTTTTTCAATTTTTAGTTCCTAAAGACAAAAAGTTCTTTCCGCTTTTCGAAGAAGCATCTAGTAATTTAATTGAATTAGCTTCAAATTTGCACGAAGCTGTAAATCTTCCTGTGAAAGAAAGAGAAAATATTTTTATCAAAATAGATGAGCTAGAACAAAAAGGAGAGGATATTACTCGTCAAACTAATTTAGAATTGAGTAGAAATTTTATTACTCCTTTTGACAGAGAAGATATTCATTCTTTGATTACCTCAATTGATTATGTAGCCGATTATCTTCATGGTGCGGCTTCAAGAATGCGTTTGTATCAAGTGGATAAAATCACAAAATCAATTCGTAAAATGACAGAAATCAATTTAGAAGCCTGTCAGCATATAGACGAAGCGGTAAAAGAGTTGAGAAACTTGAATAATATGAAAACGATTACCAACGCTTGTGCTAAAATCAATAAGTTGGAAAATAAATCAGACATGGTTTATAACAAAGCAGTTTTTGAAATTTTCGAAAACGAAACAGACGCCAAAAATATCATTAAATATAAAGAAGTATTGTCAGTATTGGAATCAGCAACTGATAAATGTAAGAGTGTAGCTAGTGTTTTAGAATCTATTACT
Organism: Flavobacterium sp. WC2509; assembly: GCF_052683105.1. Lineage (NCBI taxonomy): Bacteria > Pseudomonadati > Bacteroidota > Flavobacteriia > Flavobacteriales > Flavobacteriaceae > Flavobacterium > Flavobacterium sp. WC2509. The sequence continues at coordinate 4,136,940 of NZ_JBQZFG010000001.1, forward strand.
GTAAAACATTCTTAATTTAACCTATTCATTCTGAAGATATTGATATGACTTTACTATTAGTTATTATAGTTCTAGCATTAATTTTTGATTACATCAATGGTTTCCATGATGCCGCCAATGCTATAGCTACAGTTGTGGCAACCAAGGTTTTGTCGCCTTTTCAAGCGGTTCTTTGGGCAGCCTTTTTTAACTTTCTGGCCTATTGGGTTTTTGGTTTTGGAGTAGCCGATACGGTTGCCAAAACTGCTCATACCATGGACATCAATCTTGTTGTTATACTTGCAGGGGTTCTTGCTGCAATTGTATGGAATTTATTGACATGGTGGCTTGGAATTCCTTCCAGTTCTTCACATACATTAATCGGGGGTTTTGCAGGTGCAGCTTTAGCTCATGCCATTGCAGTACACGGTTTTTCAGGTTATGTGGCCGAAGATGGTAAAATACAATATTGGTATGATATCGTAAGTTGGTACAAAGCAGGGAAAGATGGAGGAATGCCTTCGGGAGTTCTTATTATTATTGCATTTATTGTTCTGGCTCCTGTTGTTGGTGCATTCATGTCATATTTGATCTCGATTTGGTTATTAAACGCATCTCGTAAAAGCATTTATCCTAAGATTTTTACAGTAGCATTAATGATCCTTACAATTTGGTTCGTTAAAAATCAAATGGTATTTTTTGAAGATATAGAAAAACCACGTTTTGATTCTCATTTTTGGAGTGTAGCTTTTGATTCTCATAATATTAAATGGTTTTTAGTTGCATTTATCGTATTAACTGTAAGTCTTTTTTGTTTGATATTTAGTAGTTTAAATTTAAATCAAGCAGATGCTGCACTTAAAAAGATGCAATTAGTATCTTCAGCTGCTTTTAGTTTAGGTCACGGGGGTAACGATTCTCAAAAAGTAATGGGGATTATTGCTGCGGCTGTTACGGTTTATATTCATACTACAGGTGCTGCACAACTTAGCTTGCCAGATTGGTTACAAGTAGTTCTTCCAGACGATGACAAAGGAATAAAAGGAGCAATGCCTGCTTGGATACCTTTAGCGTGTTATTCTGCTATTGCAGCTGGAACGTTAAGTGGTGGTTGGAAAATTGTAAAAACAATGGGTTCTAAAATTACCAAGGTAACTTCGTTTGAAGGAGTTGCTGCCGAAACTGCTGGAGCATTAACCTTATATTTTACTGAACATTTAAAAATACCAGTAAGTACAACTCACACGATAACAGGTTCTATTATTGGAGTAGGTTTAACAAAAAGGATTTCAGCTGTACGTTGGGGAGTTACCGTAAGTCTTATTTGGGCTTGGATATTAACCATTCCTATCACAGCAATCCTGGCTTCATTAGTATATTATTTTTTAGCTTTATTTTTATAAAATAATTCCAAATTATATGAAAAAACCATTCGCAATCCGAATGGTTTTTTTATGCCTTAAAATGAATGTTTGATTTTTTTAGGAGCAGAGATTTTTGGTGATCATCAACAGTTCTCCCGCTTTCCGTTGCAATCTTTTGTGCTGAACCCCAGCACAAAAGGATTTTCACTTCACACGAGCGAAGTGAACTGGCGAAGCAATCGGGGCTAGGTGAATAATGTAAGGTTTTTATAAATCTTTCAAAGAAGGGCTAATTTACTAGGGTAAGATTTAAGTGAGTTGATAAACTCTTATTTAACCTTATGATACACTATTACTGAATTCTAATTCTGCTATCTGAATACTGTAATCTATTTCTCTAGCTTCCTTGTATTAAGTTTTTATGATTTTTTCTGCGCTTGTAATGGGTTTGTTTTAGAGTCTGGTCACCGGTAATAATGCTAATATTTCCATCGATTTCAAGCATGGCCATTTTTACGTCTTTAAAATATTCTACACCGTGTTCTCTCATTGCTTCTTTTAATTCCTCCGAAGTGATGTTTACTTTGCTTAAGGCTTTGAAATCTAAAGTTCCGTTATGAATCAGAATTTCAGGTTTTTCAAGCATAAAAGCATTGAACTTTTTATATTTAAATAATAATTTTTTCAGGATGAAATTAATTATAAAAAGAATCGTTGCGGCGGCCAAACCTCCCAGTAATGTTGTGTTGTTTCCTACCATTGCATTTTGCACCGAATTGCTAATTAGTAAAATTAAAATCACATCGGCAGTATTGAGTTGAGATAACTCTTTTTTGCCAAAAATGCGTAGTGCAATAATCATAAATAAATACACGGCAGTACTACGAACGATGATATCTAGGTAAGGATTCATTTTTTAGTATTGAAAATTATTCAATCAAATTTCTATATTCTTTGCTCTTTATTCTACTTCCTAAAAAATCTATTTAATCTTAAAGTTCTTCTCAATTGCTTTGATCATTTCTCCAGCGATATCTTTATTGGTGGCGCCTTCGATTCCTTCAAGTCCTGGCGAAGAGTTTACTTCGAGTAATAAAGGTCCTTTTGAAGAACGAATAATATCAACGCCAGCTACTTTTAGATCCATGGCTTTTGCTGCTTTTATGGCAATTCTTTTCTCTTCAGCGGTAACTTTAATAACTGAAGCGGTTCCTCCCAAATGTATGTTTGCTCTGAACTCTCCTGGCATAGCTTCTCTTTGAATCGCAGCAACCACTTTACCATCAATTACAAAACATCTAATGTCTTTTCCATTGGCTTCTTTAATGAATTCCTGAACCAGTATATTAGCATTTAAGCTTTTGAAAGCATTAATTACGCTCTCAGCTGCTTTCTTAGTTTCTGCCAATACAACTCCTTTTCCTTGAGTTCCTTCTAATAATTTGACAATAAGAGGTGAACCTCCTACCATTTTAATTAAATTATCAGTATCCAATGGGGAATTGGCAAATCCTGTAGTTGGAATATCAACACCATGATTAAGTAATAATTGCAAAGAGTATAATTTATCTCTAGATTGCGTAATAGCGGTGGACGAATTTAAAGAAAATACTTTTAAAGCTTCAAATTGGCGGGTTAAAGCACAACCATAAAAGGTAATACTTGGGCGGATTCTAGGAATGATGGCGTCAAATTGATTTAATATTTTTCCGCCACGATAATGAATTTCGGGAGTTTTTGCGTCCAGTTTCATGTAGCATTCTTTGATGTTTAAAAAATGCATTTCATGACCTCTCATTTCGCCAGCCTCCATAATTCTTTTATTGCTGTATAATTCAGGATTACTGGCCAAAAGGCCAATTCGTAAACCAGAGCTTGCTTTTTCTGAGTTTACATATAATTCTTTTAGGCTTTCAGCAGTTGGCTGTCCTAAAAGGTATTTTTGTTCAGGATCAACAAGGATTCTTCCGCTCATGGCTTCTCTTCCTAAAAGCATTCTGAAACCCATTGAATCTCTATTGGTAAGCGTCATTTCTATAGGCCATTTGGTCTCTCCAATAGAAATACTGGTTTGGATTACATAGCGATGTTCTCTAAATCCACTGGAGCTTTTTACAATACGTTTCCCAACCAAAGGAGCTTCACAATGAATAACTGTTTTAATGTTATTTTGAATTGGATTAATGTCAAACTTTACCCAATTAGCATCGTTTTTTATAAATGGAGCAATATTAATAGCATGCAAAGCAGATGTTTTGGCTCCAGAATCGACACGAGCTTTAATTGTAGGAATTCCTAATTCTGGAAATGAGCACCATTCTTCGCTACCCAGTATGACTTTATTTTGTACCATAAATTAATTTTGGTTGTTCTTTTTTGTTTATATCAAATGTAAATATTTGTTTTTAAAAAATACGATAATATCCTATAAAGAATAAACCCGTTATGTTATTAAAACGTAACGGGTTTGTTAGGTGTGTTTTTGTTTTAAATTATTGATTTGTAGGTTCTTCTGCTTTGTGAACTTTTATAGTTAACTCTTGAGAACCTTCTTCAATATCCATAAATATTTCGTCACCAGATGTGATTTTAGAAGTGATAATTTCCTCTGCTAAAGCATCTTCAACGTATTTCTGAATGGCTCTTTTTAAAGGTCTTGCTCCAAACTGTTTGTCGAATCCTTTATCAGCAATAAATGCTTTGGCTTCGTCTGACAATTTTAGTTGATATCCCAATTCATTAACACGACTGTATAGTTTTTTCAACTCAATTTCGATAATCAAATTGATATCTTCTTTTTCTAAAGTGTTAAATACAATTACATCGTCAATTCTATTTAAAAATTCAGGAGCAAAAGTTTTCTTTAAAGCATTTTCGATAATGCTTTTCGAATTATCATCTGCTTGAGCAACTTTGGCAGCAGTACCAAATCCAACACCTTGCCCAAAATCTTTCAACTGACGAGCTCCTACATTAGAAGTCATAATGATAATGGTGTTCTTAAAGTCGATTTTGCGACCTAGACTATCTGTCAAAAAGCCATCGTCAAGTACTTGCAACATCATATTGAAAACATCTGGATGTGCTTTTTCTATCTCATCAAGCAATACAACACAATAAGGTTTTCTACGTACTTTTTCAGTTAATTGTCCACCTTCTTCGTATCCTACATATCCCGGAGGCGCTCCAACTAATCTAGAGATCGCAAATTTCTCCATGTATTCACTCATGTCAATTCGTACCAATGCATCTTCAGAATCAAATAATTCTTTTGCAAGAACTTTGGCTAATTGTGTTTTTCCAACCCCAGTTTGACCTAAGAAAATAAAGGAACCAATTGGTTTGTTAGGATCTTTCAATCCGGCACGATTTCTTTGGATGGATCTTGCAATTTTTAATACAGCTTCATTTTGTCCAATTACTTTGTCCTGTATTAATTGAGGTAATTTGGCTAATTTATTACTTTCTGTTTGTGCAATTCTATTCACTGGAATACCAGTCATCATCGAAACAACATCAGCTACATTATCTTCGGTAACAACAATTCTATTGCTTTTAGAATCTTCTTCCCATTGCTCTTGTGCTATGGCTAAATCTTTTTCTATCTTTTTCTCATCATCACGAAGTTTGGCTGCTTCTTCATATTTTTGTTTTTTAACAACCAAGTTTTTTAATTCGCGAACTTCTTCCAGTTGGCGTTCTAAATCTAATATTTGTTTAGGAACGTCAATATTGGTGATGTGAACTCGAGATCCAGCTTCATCCAATGCGTCAATAGCTTTGTCTGGTAAGAAACGTTCAGACATGTATCGATTCGTTAATTTAACACAAGCCTCAATAGCTTCATCTGTGTAAATTACATTATGATGGTCTTCATATTTGTTTTTAATATTGTTCAAAATTGCAATCGTTTCCTCAACAGAAGTTGGTTCAACAATTACTTTTTGGAAACGTCTTTCGAGTGCTCCGTCTTTCTCAATATATTGTCTGTATTCATCCAAAGTGGTGGCGCCAATACATTGAATTTCTCCTCTTGATAGAGCAGGTTTGAACATATTTGAAGCATCAAGCGAGCCAGTAGCTCCGCCTGCACCAACAATAGTGTGAATTTCATCAATAAAAAGAATAATGTCGTCGTTTTTTTCTAACTCATTCATTACTGCTTTCATGCGTTCTTCAAACTGACCTCTATATTTAGTGCCAGCAACTAAACTGGCTAAATCAAGAGTTACTACACGTTTGTTGAATAATATACGAGAAACTTTCTTTTGAATAATACGCAAAGCAAGACCTTCAGCAATAGCTGATTTACCCACACCAGGTTCTCCTATTAATAGTGGGTTGTTTTTTTTGCGTCGACTCAAAATTTGAGAAACACGTTCTATTTCTTTTTCACGTCCAACTACAGGATCCAGTTTTCCGTCCTCTGCCATTTCTGTTAAATCTCTCCCAAAGTTATCAAGAACTGGGGTTTTAGATTTTTTATTAGATTTATTGGCTGGATTATTAAAACCACCTTCTTTGAGACTGTCATCTTGTCCTGAATCATCATTATATGATTCGTTTTTTGGCAAGTTTTCTAAAAATTCTTCTTCGTTTGGAGTCATATTGATGTATTGTTCTTTAGCTACGTCATAATCAATTTTGAGTTTATTCAATAGCTTGGTTGTTGGATCGTTCTCATTTCTTAAGATACACAACAGTAAATGTGCTGTGCTAATAGAGGAGCTTTGAAAGACTTTTGCTTCTAAAAAAGTCGTTTTCAACGCTCGTTCAGCTTGACGGGTCAGATGTAAATTTTTCTTTTCTACATTGACATCAATGCTAGGGCTAGCTGGGCTTAGGATCTCAACCTTTCTCCGTAAATGCTGAAGATCTATAGAGAGGTTGTTCAGGATGTGTATAGCTTTACCATTACCATCCCTCAGAATGCCAAGCATCAAATGTTCAGTACCTATAAAGTCATGCCCAAGGCGCAAAGCCTCTTCTTTGCTATAAGTAATAACGTCTTTTACTCTAGGTGAAAAATTATCATCCATAATATTAAATATTGTTAATGTAAATTTAGTAAACATGATGATTAAAAGCAAAAATCATTCCTTAATAAATCTATTACTGCTAATTGACAAAAAAAATGAAGAATAAAGCGCTAAAAACAACTTAATTTATTAACTAAATGGCAATAATAATTTGTTAATAAATCTAGTAAATTTATGTTTATTTATGGTTTGAAAAACATTGAGAAAGGTTATATTAGCGGGATTTTTTAATACAAAATAATTTTAATTTAAGTATATATTTATGTCTGACGGAGAAAAGTTAATTCCAATTAACATTGAAGATGAAATGAAATCAGCTTACATCGATTATTCGATGTCGGTAATTGTCTCAAGAGCACTTCCTGATGTAAGAGATGGATTGAAACCAGTACATCGAAGAGTACTTTATGGAATGTATGATTTAGGAGTAACTTCAAGATCTGCCCACAAAAAATCCGCTAGAATAGTCGGGGAAGTTTTAGGAAAATATCACCCTCACGGAGATACTTCGGTATATGATGCAATGGTGCGTATGGCTCAAGAATGGAGTATGCGTTATTTATTAGTTGATGGACAAGGTAACTTTGGATCTGTAGATGGTGATAGTCCAGCAGCAATGCGTTATACTGAGGCTAGAATGAGAAAGATTTCGGAAGAAATCATGGCTGATATCGAAAAAGAAACAGTTGATTTTCAATTGAACTTTGATGATACTTTGTATGAGCCAAAAGTAATGCCAACTAGAGTTCCTACTTTGTTAATTAATGGAGCTACCGGAATTGCAGTAGGTATGGCTACTAATATGCCTCCTCATAATTTAACTGAAGTTATCAATGGTACGTTAGCGTATCTTGATAATAATGATATTGAAATAGATGAATTGATGACTCATATCAAAGCTCCAGATTTTCCTACTGGAGGTATAATATATGGTTATGAAGGGGTTCGAGAAGCTTTTAAAACTGGTAGAGGGCGTATTGTAATGCGTGCGAAAGTTGGTTTTGAAGAAGTGGATGGAAGAGAATCTATCATCGTTACTGAAATTCCGTACCAAGTGAATAAAGCCGATATGATCAAACGTACGGCGGATTTGGTAAACGAGAAAAAAATTGATGGTATTGCTAATATTCGTGATGAATCGGATAGAAATGGTATGCGTATCGTTTATATCTTAAAACGTGATGCAACACCAAATGTGGTTTTGAATACCTTATATAAATATACTCAATTACAATCTTCTTTTAGTGTAAACAATATTGCATTAGTAAAAGGTCGCCCACAAATGTTGAATCTAAAAGATATGATTCATTATTTTATTGAGCACCGTCATGATGTTGTGGTTCGTAGAACTCAATTTGAATTACGTAAAGCTGAAGAAAGAGCGCATATTTTAGAAGGTTTAATTATTGCTTCTGATAATATCGATGAAGTAATTGCGTTAATTAGAGGTTCTAAAAATACCGAAGAAGCTCGTGAAAAATTAATCGAAAGATTTAAATTATCTGATATTCAAGCGCGTGCTATTGTAGAAATGCGTTTACGTCAGTTAACTGGTCTGGAGCAAGACAAGTTAAGAGCTGAGTACGAGGAATTGATGAAGTTAATCGAACATTTGAAAGCTTTATTAGCGGATGTAGATTTAAGAACTGCTTTAATCAAAGAAGAGCTTGAAGAGATTCGTGAGAAATATGGTGATGAACGTCGTTCACAAATTGAGTATTCTGGTGGAGATGTAAGTATCGAAGATTTAATTGCCGATGAGAATGTAGTTATTACAATTTCACACGCGGGTTATATCAAACGTACAAATCTAACGGAGTACAAAACACAGAATAGAGGAGGGGTTGGTCAAAAAAGTGCAGGAACAAGAGATCAGGATTTCTTAGAGCACATGTTTGTAGCGACTAATCATCAATATATGATGTTCTTTACTCAAAAAGGAAAATGTTTCTGGATGCGTGTTTATGAAATTCCAGAAGGAAGTAAAACCGCTAAAGGTAGAGCGATCCAAAACTTAGTCAACATTGAAAGTGATGATAAGGTAAAAGCATTCATTTGTACTCAGGACTTGAAAGATAAAGACTATATCAACAGTCATAACCTTGTAATGGTGACTAAACAAGGTCAGGTTAAGAAAACGTCTCTAGAGAAATATTCTAAACCTAGAGTAAATGGTGTTGCTGCTATTACTATTAAAGAAGGTGATGAATTATTAGAAGCAAAATTAACTAATGGTGAAAGTCAAATTATTTTGGCGGTGAAATCTGGAAAATTAGTTCGCTTTGAAGAAACTAAAACACGTCCAATGGGAAGAACAGCTTCTGGAGTTCGTGGAATTACTTTGAAAGATGATACTGATGAAGTAATTGGTATGGTTACTGTAGATAAAAATGATATCAATGATTCGCAAATTTTAGTTGTTACAGAAAACGGATATGGTAAACGTACCAAATTAGTTGATGAAGATGGCGAAGATGTGTATAGAATTACAAATCGTGGAGGTAAAGGAGTTAAAACTTTGAATATTACCGAGAAAACTGGAAAGTTGATTTCTATTAGTGCTGTAACCGATGCTGATGATTTGATGATTATTAATAAATCAGGATTAACAATCAGAATGGCTATTGAAGATTTACGTGTTATGGGACGTGCTACTCAGGGAGTTAAATTGATTAATCTGAAAGGAAAAGATTCGATTGCAGCTGTTACGAAAGTAATGAAAGATGACGTTGAAGAAGTTGTTGTTGATGAAGATGGAAATGTTATTGAAGTAGAAGGTATTGAAAGGGTGAAACCGGTACTTGAAATTCTAGAAGATGATGGTGTAGTTGAAGATGATGACGAAGATGATTCTGAAGAAGAAATTGAGGAAGACGATGCGGATGAAGAGGATAATGATGATGAAGCTTAATTAAATAGTAAATAATTAAATATAAAATAGATTAATATGAAAAATAGATATGTAATAATTGCGTCAGCATTATTTTTATCAGTAGCTGGTTTTGCTCAAAAGAAAGAACTTACAGCTGCTGAAAAAGCATTAAAAGAAGGGAAGTCTAATGAAGCGATAACAATTTTAACAGGAGCTGAAAGTTTAATAGCTAATGATGCTGATAAAGCGCAGTTTTTGTTTCTAAAAGGGAATGCGTATTTTGACTTAATCAAAAAAAATGTAGATACAGAGAAAAATTTGCAGATAGCGGCAAAGACTTATCAAGACCTGATTGAGGTTGAGAAGGCTTCTGGGAAAATAAAATATTCAACACAAGCTGCAAATTCAATTTTTGGGGTTAAAGGAAGGTTGATTAACTCAGCAATAGAGGATACCAAAGTTAATAAGAATGCCGAAGGTGCTCAAAAGCTTTATGAAGCTTATTTATTAGAGAAAAAAGACACTATAAATTTATACTATGCGGCATCAACTTATGTGGGAGCAAAAGAATATGATAAGGCTCTTAAATTATATGAAGAATTAAAGAAATTAAATTTTTCAGGAAAAGCAACTTATTATTATGCAGTAAGTAAAGTGAATGGTAAAGAAGACGTTTATAATACAGCTGCTGAAAGAGATAAGATGATTAAGTTAGGGACGCATGAAAAACCAAGATCTGAAAGTGTTCCTTCTAAAAGAGGTGAGATTTATAAAAATATCACTTTGATTTATGTTAGCAAAGGTCAGATTGATGAAGCTAAAAAAGCTGTTTCTGAGGCTAGGATCGCTAATCCTGATGATGCTTCTTTGATATTAACAGAGGCTAATTTGTATCTTGAAACTAAAGATATGGTTACTTATCAAAAATTGATTACTCAAGTATTAGAGAAAAATCCAAATGATGTATCTTTGGTTTTTAATTTAGGGGTTATAAATGCAAATGCTAAAAATTATGTTGATGCTGAAAAGTATTACAAGAGAGCTATTGAGATAGATCCAAAATATGTCAATGCTTATATTAATTTGGCGGCCATGAAGTTGGAAGATGAAAAAGCTATCATTGATAAAATGAATAAATTAGGCACTTCTGCTGAAGACACTAAGAAATATAATGCTTTAAAAAAGAAAAGAGAAGATTTGTTTAAAAGTACTATTCCTTATTTAGAAAAAGCAGTTGAGTTAGATCCTGCTAATAAAGATGTGTCAAAGACATTATTGAATGTTTATAGTGCTCTTGAAATGATGCCACAATATAAAGCTTTGAAAGCGAAAATGAAATAGTTCTTTTAAAATGTAAAAAATCCTGCCTGAATTAATCAGAGCAGGATTTTTTTTGCATAAAATTTTGAGCTTTATAATTTTGATATTGTTGGTTTTAAAAGTTGCCTTATTTAAACGAAAAATATCAAAATGATATAAGAATGATTCTCTCTCTTTTTTTAGATTATTTTTTTAATCACTCTAAGTTTATGGGTATGTTTGTTGCTTTCGGCATTGTAGATTCCTAAGTGGTCTAAACGATCAATTCGAACTTTGCCACTGGCGTGAATGATATAGTTGTTTTCCATTATGATTCCTACGTGAGTGATGTTGCCTTCGTCATTGTCAAAAAACGCCAAATCACCTGGTTCGCTTTCTTCAATAAAACTTAAAGCCTCTCCTTGTGTTGCTTGTTGGGATGCATCTCTTAGTAATTTGTAACCGTTAAGTTTGTATACCATTTGTGTAAAACCGGAACAATCTATTCCAAAAGGTGTTTTTCCTCCCCATAAATATGGAGCATTCAAATACATAAAGGCTGAATTAAGAAGATTATTCTTTGGCTTTATACCGCTTATTTTTGTTCCTTCAAAATCAAAAGGAAGTGGATTCATCTCTGGATGGTTCAAGAATGATAAAGATGCTCCAAGTGGAATTGGAATTAATAAATTAGATGGTGCTAAGATATATTCAATCAAATCTGCATTCAGAATTATAGCATCTGATGAAAGTTGTGTGTAGTTTGATTCTGTGATTATTTGAAATTGTTTGGTGTCTATCCAGCCTTCGTATTGGTCGTATTGCGTTTTGATATGAGACCATTGCTTTTGTTGTTCTAAAACTTCAAAATGTTCTCCAAATAAGACTTGAGAAACAATTTCGCTTCTATCACTGGCTTCAGCACGAAGTGGAATCATGGCTAAATTACAAATTCCGAACATTTATATAAATTAGATTAAAAATAAATACGAATCAAAAAGTACGTAAAAATAGTGATTTTCGATTCGTATTTATTTAATTATTTTATTTTTATTTAAAAAGGAATATTTATTAAATGTTTCTTTCAATAACTAAAGCAGATGCTCCACCGCCTCCGTTACAAATGGCAGCTGCTCCATATCTGGCATTATTTTGTTCGAGAACATTTAATAAAGTAACAATTATGCGTGTTCCTGAACAACCTAGTGGATGGCCTAACGAGACCGCTCCTCCATTGATATTTACTTTTGAATTATCTAGTCCAAGTATTTTCGAATTGGCTAATCCAACCACTGAAAATGCTTCATTGAATTCAAAAAAGTCAATTTCGTCTAATGTTAAATTGGCTTTTGCTAATGCTTTTGGGAGTGCTTTTGCAGGACTCGTTGTAAACCATTTAGGTTCTTGGGCGGCATCAGCATATCCTTTTATGTAAGCCAATGGTTTTAGACCTAATAAAATGGCTTTTTCTTCACTCATTAATACAATAGCTGCTGCACCATCATTAATTGTAGATGCATTTGCGGCAGTTACAGTTCCATCTTTTGTGAATACAGGATTTAAGGTTGGTATTTTTTCTAAGGAAACATTAGTGTACTCTTCATCTTTAGAAAAAAGAATTGGTTCTCCTCTTCTTTGTGGAATTGTAACAGGGACTATCTCATTGTCGAATTTGCCTTCGCTCCATGCTTTTGTTGAGCGTTCGTATGATTGAATAGCGAATTGATCTTGGTCTTCTCTGCTAATTTTGTATTCTGTAGCACAAAGATCGGCAGAAACTCCCATCGCATTGTTGTCATAAGCGTCTGTTAGTCCGTCTTTTTGTAATCCGTCTTGCATAGTGCTTGGTCCAAATTTAGTACCGCTTCTCAAATGCATATAATGAGGAATTAAACTCATGTTTTCCATTCCGCCAGCAACGACAATCTCTGCATCTCCACATTGTATAGCTTGAGCTCCTAGCATGATAGCTTTCATTCCTGAGGCGCAAACTTTGTTTACGGTGGTACATGCTACTTCTGTCGATAATCCTGCGTAAATCGCAGCTTGGCGAGCTGGAGCTTGACCTACCCCGGCTTGAATTACGTTGCCTATAAAAACTTCGTCAACTAAGTTTGGGTCTAATTGTATTTTGTTTAAAGCTCCTTTTATGGCTGTTGCTCCTAATTGTGGTGCAGTTACTGTAGATAATCCTCCCATAAAACTACCAATTGGTGTTCTAACAGCAGAAACGATAACAACTCTTTTATTCATCTTTATTATTATGTTGATTTGTATAGCAAATTTAGCCTTTTTTATAATATTAATAAATTAAAACATATTTAATGAAGCTGTTTTTAAGTTTGTTTTTATGCTATCTTATATTAATTTGTAAAATGTATATTCTAAAAAACAGAGATAATCTTTAGTTATATTGTTAGAGAAGTAAAATAGCTTCGTTATGCTGTTTTTTTGTTGGTTGCTATATCTTTGATTGTGAACTCTTTTTGGTTAAATGCTAAAAAAAATAAAAAAAAAGTGTTGAAATAGTTGTGAGAAACGTAAACATGTCTTAAGTTTGCAACCGCAAAACAGGACACGTTTCCTAAGGTTTTGGAGGGGTGCCAGAGTGGTAATGGAGCAGTTTGCTAAACTGTCATCGAGTGATCGGTGCCAGGGTTCGAGTCCCTGTCCCTCCGCATTTTTTATTTTAAGAATCTTAGCAAGATTTAAATCTTAATTAAGGTATTCATAAAATAATATTTGTACTGTTTTTCGGGGTGTAGCGTAGCTCGGTTATCGCGCCTGCTTTGGGAGCAGGAGGCCGCAGGTTCGAATCCTGCCACCCCGACTGAAACTTTTCTATAAGTTTTAAAACAAATGGACGCATAGCTCAGCTGGATAGAGCACCTGCCTTCTAAGCAGGCGGTCGAAGGTTCGAATCCTTCTGCGTTCACAAAAAGCCCCTTAATTGGGGCTTTTCTGTTTTATACACTTTCTTTAAAAGTGTCCTTTTAGTATAAAAGTTTGCACATAGTTTGCACAAATTTATCAAATCCTTGACCATAAAATGAGCAAACTACGAACATGAAAATTGAAATCGAGCTTATTGCTATGCATTCGAAAAACTATTGAAGCTAGTTAGGTGAATTTTACACTAAAATAAACGAAAGTAAAAAACGATTTCTTTTGCAAATGCAACCATTTTGTCCACAATAAAAAACCATTTCCACAAAACAAAAAATAGCTTAATTTAAAGCAGATTAACAGGATGTGTCTTTATTTGTTGCCATGAGTTGAATAAGGTAATGAAATGTCCTTAAAAGTGTTTTAGTTCCTTATAGAGAGCATTAGGCTTGATTGTAAGACTCAAAGTTAGATTACGCTATTCTATGACCTGATTGGTTTGTATCTTTAAGTAAAATCGATTATGTAATAATTAAAATGGGAATTCAGAAACAGGGTATGCAATTTAAAGAAAAAGTATTGCATCGTTCATTCCAATAATTATTGAAAAGCCTGAGTTGTATAAAAATGAAAAATATTAGAATCGAAAAGCTTAATTGTGAGTCAGCTTGAAGTATTAATGAAGTTTGCTGTCGTTATAATGCAGCTAAATAGTAAAAGATAGTAATTGTGATTAGAAAATTTATATTTCTTATCAATTGATAGACTATTGAAAAAAAAATCCACCTTGCACAATTCTGTTTTGCAAAAATGTGAAGGTGGATTATAGTTTATTATAAACTTTTTGCAATTCCCATTTCCAATCCGCGTAATTCGGCTAGACCTCTTAAACGGCCAATTCCAGAATATCCAGGGTTTGTTTTTTTCTTCAAATCATCCAGCATTTGATGACCGTGATCTGGGCGCATCGGAATTAAAGCATCTTTTCTTCCTTCAGCTTTACGTCTGTTTTCCTCGGCTATAACTTCTTTGATAACTCCAAACATATCTACGTCTCCTTCTAAGTGATTAGCTTCGTAAAAGTTTCCTATTTCGTCACGTTTTGTACTTCTTAGGTGTAAAAAATGTACTCTATCGGCAAAACGCTTAAATATTTGTACTAAATCATTATCAGCTCTCACACCTAATGAACCTGTACAAAAAGTAATTCCGTTTGAAATATGTGGAACTTCAGAAAATAAATGAGCATAATCATCTTCAGTACTTACAACTCTTGGTAATCCTAAAATAGGGTAAGGTGGATCGTCAGGATGAATACACATCATAACATTATTTTGAGCGGCAACTGGAATAATTTCTTTTAGAAAAGAAACTAAATTTTCTCTTAATTTTGGAGCATCAATAGCAGCATATGTATTTAAAATGGTTTGGAATTGCTCCAATGTATATCCTTCCTCTGCACCAGGTAATCCTGCGATAATATTTTTTACCAAAGTTTTTTGTTCTGACTCAGAAAGTTTTTCTAAATAGATTTTTGCCTCTGATTGTATAGCTGCTGGATAAGTGTCTACAGCTCCTGGGCGTTTTAATAGATATAGTTCGAAAGCAGCAAAAGCAATCACATCAAAACGTAGGGCTTTAGATCCATCCTCTACTTCAAATTCTAAATCGGTTCTTGTCCAATCTAAAACAGGCATAAAGTTGTAACATACAATACCGATTCCACATTTAGCTAAATTCTCGATACTTTTTTTGTAATTTTCAATGTAAATAAGGTAATTTCCTGAGCGTGTTTTTATATTTTCATGTACAGGAATACTTTCCACTACACTCCAAGTCAATCCAGCGCTCTCAATAGTTTGCTTTCTTTGATTGATTTCATCGATTGTCCATATTTCACCGTTAGGAATATGGTGTAATGCTGATACAATTCCTGTTGCTCCAGCTTGTCTTACATCTGATAACGATACGGGATCTTTAGGACCGTACCAACGCCATGTTTGTTCCATTTTTTTATATTTTTTAATTTATTACTATCGTTTTAAATACTTGATACACCAAATCCACCGTCAACTTTAATTATGGTACCAGTTACAAATTTTGACATATCACTGCATAAAAATAACAATACTCCGTCTAAATCTTGTGGTACACCAAATCTTCCCATTGGAGTATGATCAATAATTTTAATACCTCTTGCAGTTAAGTCTCCTTCTGGTGTAAGTAATAATGCTCTGTTTTGTTCGCCAATAAAGAATCCAGGAGCTATAGCATTAACGCGGATACCTTCACCATATTTTGAACCTAATTCAACAGCTGTCCATTTTGTAAAATTGTCAATTGCTGCTTTAGAAGCTGAGTAACCAACAACTCTAGTTAAAGGTCTATCTGCTGAAGCTGATGAAATATTAATAATTATACCACTTTTTTGTTTAGCAAAAAGTTCTGAAAATATTTGTGTAGGAAGCATAGTTCCAATAATGTTTAAGTCTAAAACTTTTTGTACATCTCCTACTTTTAAATCATAAAAAGCTTGATCTGGTGCGATTGTTGCTCCAGGCATATTTCCTCCAGCAGCATTTATTAAAATATCTAATCGACCATATTTTTCAACGATTAATTCTTTAATTGCTTCTAGGTCTTCAGTTTTTAAAACGTTTCCTTTTACAGCAAAAGCTTTACCGCCATTACTTTCTATACGATCAACTGCAACTTGTGCTTCTTCTAGTGTAAGTCCAACAATTCCTGTGATAACACCTTGTTTTGCTAAAACTTCAGCCATATTGCTGCCTAAAACTCCTGCACCTCCAGTAATAAGCGCAATTTTCCCTTCTAAATTTAATATTGAATTCATTTTATTAATTGTTTTTTATGGTTTTTAATATGCTACGTATTGTTTTTATTCTAAACAGGTTTTTTAATTATTAACTGTTTTTATTTAAATGTTTCAGCTGTAAAAGACAAAGCAGTTTTTCCAAATACATTTTTTTAAACATAAAATTTTAATATTCGTGTGCGTACACGGTCACAATACAAAACTTAGAATTTAAATATTTTTCAACAAATAAGAAAAGAGTATTTCTCCAATCGTGTTACTTTTTCTTGATATACTGTTGTTGTTACGTGTGCGTACACGGATGTTGCAAATATATGTAAAAAGTTAAATTTAAAAAGCGTTTTTTGAAATAAAAAAATTAATTTTGGAACTTTCTATAAATTATTTAACCTAAAGTCTAAGAATATCATAACAATAAAAAAAATAGCTGAATTAGCGAATGTTTCTCCAGGAACAGTGGATAGGATTATTCACAATCGGGGACAGGTATCGCAAGAGAACATTGATAACGTAAATGCTATTATTGAAAAACACGGTTTTAAACGAAATATTTTTGCAAGTAATTTAGCTTCCAATAAAAAATCGAGAATTGCTGTTTTTTTACCAAAGTTTGAAAAACTAGAATATTGGGAGAGTCAACTGAATGGAGTTAAAAAGGCAGGTGAAGATTTTGGAAAATTTGGCATCGAATTGCATTACTTTTTTTATGATTTTGACAGTAGTTCATTTCAAAATATGTTTTCTAAAGTAATAGATTTTGAATGCGAAGGATTGTTGTTTTCTCCTATTTTTCATGAAGAATCACTTTTGTTTTTAGAAAAATATAAAAAGAAAAATACACCTGTAGTAATGATTGACTCAGATATTAAAAGTGAAATATCTCATTTTTATATTGGTCAGGATGCTTTTAAAAGCGGCTATTTAGCAGGAAGACTAATTAGTTTTGCTGTAAAAAACGAACGTAATGTGCTTATTGTTAAAATTGCTCAGGAAATAGATAGTACTTCGGTTTATTTGCAACGTATTAAAGGATTTTATACTTTTTTTGAAGAGCATGCAGAACTAACTAATTTTAACTTTTCTGAAATTACTATTAATGATTCAGACAGTAGTCAGCTCACTTTGGAAATGTTTAAAAATAGCAGCAGTATATTTGTTCCTAATTCTAGAGCATACATTGTGGCTCAATTTTTAGAGCAACAAAATATAAAAGGGATAAGAATAATTGGATATGATCTTTTAAAAGAAAATATTACTTATTTAAATTCTGGAATAATTGATTTTTTAATCAATCAAAAACCTGAAGAACAAGGATATACTGGTGTGCAGTATCTGTATAAAAAAATAATTTTGCATGAAAATCTAGAGGCTACCCATTTTATGCCATTAGATATAATTGTAAAAGAAAATTATAGCATGGGTTTAAGCAAATAAACACAGTTCTAATCGAAATCAAATTGTTTTTTTAATTTAAATTTAAACTATCTTTTTGTTTATTAATGTATTGATAAATAGTTGATTTGTATTTTCTTCATTAAGTTCAATCATTTAAATTCCCTATTTTTATAAAAAATATTTGATATGATATCCTACTGGAAATTTTTGTTTGCTTCATTTTGTTTTGTTTTTTTTGGAAATTGTTTTGCTCAAAATACAGTTGCCAAAACTGTGACTTTACAAACAGTGAATGATACTACTTTTGTTAATTTAAAAGAGTATAGTTCGGATTTTGTTTATGATATGAAATACGCAACGAGTGATAATTTTTTGAAAGCTAAAGTTTATGATTGTGCTGAGTGTTATCTGCGCTACAAGACTGTAAAAGCATTGATTTTAGCTAATGAAAGATTTGTAAAGAAAGGCTTTAAGATTAAATTATTCGATTGTTATCGCCCATTGGATATTCAAAAACGAATGTGGGCAATTGTCTCGGATCCTCAATATGTCGCTAATCCTGCAAAAGGTTCTATCCACAATAGAGGGGGAGCGGTAGATATTACTTTGGTAGATTTTGATGGAAATGAATTAGATATGGGGACTACATTTGATTTTTTTGGTAAAGAAGCGGGACATGATTTTCCTGGGTTTTCTAAAGAAATTAAAAACAATAGAAATTTATTGAGAAAAGTTATGGATAAAGAACATTTTAATTCTTTTGATTCAGAATGGTGGCATTATAATTTGAAAGCAGGTTTACATGATACTGTTTCAAATTTTAAATGGGAATGCAAATAATTATTTCCGTTTTTTTTCTTAAATAAGTATATTTTATAAGCCCTTAAGTATTTGGAAGTTGCGTGTATTTGTAGGATTATGGTTTAAAATATGGTTAAAACATGTATTTCATCGGTTTTATTGTAATTTTATAAAAATATCTTTTTATTTTAGCATTTTTGATCATTTAATAATAATGATTTATGTTTTAATTTGATAATCTAGTACAAAGAATATAATCGGTAAATGAAAAGTATATTACAAAATAGTTTTTTTAAATGTATTGGACCTGAAAATAAATCTGGAATTACATTTGTTGAAGTTTTAGTTGTTGGTTTATTAGTTCCTATGGTGGTACGAAATGTCAAAAATTATGTGGTCAATATGGATAAGCTAAATAATTTTCAAAAATAAGATACGGTATAAAAAGGAAAAACCATCAAATGAATATTCATTTGATGGTTTTTCCTTTTTATACTTTAGTTTTATTGAATACAACGAATATTATTTATGAAATAGGTTTCAGGTTGGTATGTTTTTCCGTCTAACTCTGCAGTAAATTCTTTTTTAAATACATAGTCTTCTGTATCTGTTAGGTATTTTATTCGCATCAATAGTACTGGAGATGTTTTTAATTCTTCATAATTCTCTTTGGAGAACATAAAAATTCCAGATTTTACCCTATTATCAAAACCTTTATCATCTCGAAGCATAGTACCACAACTTTCTTGATCAATATGGATTAATGTTACAATTTTTCCATTTTGAAGTTGAAGATAAATTTTTGAATTTTTGTCAAAACAATTTGCTTTTAAAAAGTCTTTACTTTTTTGTATTATTTGAACAGTTAGTGTAGGCAAACCGTCGGTTAAAGCTAAAGAACAAAAGATGTAGCTAGAATTGCCTCCAAAGACTTTTTCGTGAATTAGATACTCTTTTGTAATTTTATAGGTACCAATAGAATCGGTGACGTTTGTTGCATATTCACAAGGTTTTTGAGCGAAAATGGAAGAACTTAAAAAGCAAAATGCTAGAACCAATATGTATTTCATTTTTATTTTATTTTGTCGCAAATTAAAACAATTTTAGTATTATTTTCATCGGTTGTAAAAAAACAATATAAATTTCCACCATCTTTTATTTTCCATTTTTTTCGAATATTTTCTACTGAATCAGAAAAATTTCGAGTTGTTATATTCGCTTTTTGATTTTCTAAATAGTGTTTCATTTCATTTTTTGCATAAGGGATGCATTTTTGTATTTCAAAAATTCTCCCAGGAAAAGAAACTAATTCATCTGAAGTGTAAAGATGTGAATGTTTATGAAGCTTATCTAATTTATAAGATGTAGCAACTTGGTCGAATCCTCCAGATTTCATAATTGCACTGTTAGGTTCGTATAAGTATTTTTTGGGTAAGTTAAAGCTAGGTAACTCATGATTTTCATCCAAATTAAATTCGAATGTTTCTGTAGTTTCTTTTAGAAGATTTACTGATTTAATTGCAATCGTACCATTATAATGCTTGTTTAGTTCCCATAGTAATTCTTTTACTTCGTTTTCTACCGCAATAATATGTATTGATTTGATATGCTTTAATTCATTTATGCCGGCAGAAATATCTAGTATTGGAGCTGTTTTTATTAATATTGAATCGGCTTTTTCAAAATAAAAATCTAGATTTTCGGGTACATTTGGTAAACAGTCTTTTAGCATAAAAACTTTGCCTTTGGTGTCACTTCTTCTAGAGGGATCAATGTATATCCAATCCCATTTTGTTTCTAATTTTGCCAGAGTTTCAGAACTATCTCCTGAGTAACAAGTAATAAACTTATTATTTAATTGATTAAAGTTATGTGAAACAATATTAGATAGTTCAGTATTTATTTCACAATGTACAATGTTTTTTATTTTTTTAGAAAAGTAATAATCATCAATTCCAAATCCTCCCGTTAAATCAATTAAATTTTCACCAGAAACTAGCGAAGCTTTGTATAATGCAGTGATTTCGGAAGAAGTTTGTTCTACCGAAATTTTGCTTGGATAAATAATATTTGCAGTCGAAAACCAAGTCGGTAATTTACTCTTTGCTTTTGATTTTGCAGCAATTTGATTTAAAATTGAAATCCATTCAACTTCTGGGAATGGATTTTTTTGAAGGGCTAATTTTGAAATAGAAGCTCCAATATTTAAATCTATAAATTCCTGTATTTTAGGATTTAAAAGGTCTAAGTTCAATTTATATATTTTTTGTTATGTGCTGTATAAATGCATTGTTGGGGAAAAATTCTTTGCAAACTACTTTTAAAATGGTGTATAATGGAATTGCAATAATCATTCCTAAAATTCCAAATGAGAAACCAGCAATTAATATGACTAGGAAAATTTCAAGCGGATGAGAGCTTACACTTTTTGAAAAAATAATAGGTTGTGAAAAGTTATTGTCTATTAATTGTACAATCCAGAATCCTATTAATACATAAATGGTTGTTGGTAATATTTCTGATTGAAAATCGGAACCTAAATTACTTAGCATCGTTAAAACTGCTGCAAACACAGAAGCAATTAACGGTCCTAAATACGGTATAATATTTAAAACGGCACATAAAAAGGCTATAACTAATACATTAGGTATTCCGAAAATAAATAAAACAATAGTATAGAGTATGAAAACGACAAATAATTGTATTAGTAGCCCAATGAAATATCTTGAAAGTAATAGGTTTATTTTTTCTACAGAATTTAATATTTTATCTTCATGTGAATCAGGAATTAATAGTTTGGCTCCTTTTAAAATTATTTCCCTGTCTTTAAGAAAGAAAAAAGTAATAAACAAAACGGCACCAAATGCCATACCGAAATTACTGATTGTACCTAAAATGGAATTTAAAAAATTAGGTACTGTGTTGAAATTAACAAATGACTTTAAGTTGTTTGGGTCAAAGAATTTAGCTGAATCTATATGGTGTTGTGCAAAAAAAGTGTTTATCTTTTGAATTAATTCCAAACTGTCTTTTTCTATTTCGGCTGTATTTAAAAGAGATAAATTTTGACCTTGAGAAATTATCAAAGGAATAAACATCATTATAAAACCCAATATGGTTAAAAAGTAAATAGATAAGACCGCTATTGTTGCTATTGTGTGTTTGAATTTTAGTCTTCTCTTCAAAAAATCTAAAATTGGAGAACCAATTAAAGTTAGTATTAAGGAAACTAAAAGATAAATTATTATATTTTGTATTTGATATAGAAAATAAAGTAATAATGCAGCTAAAATTAAAATTGCAATCGCTCTAACTATACCATTTGCAATAATTTTGGATGTTATCATGTAGTTTTTTGTTATAAAGATAAAAAAACTCGCTTATACGATGCGAGTTTTAAATTTAAAAGCCATAAATAATTTTGTTCTAAATTATTTATGTAGATTATTTTAAGGTCGTTTATTTCTTAACTAAAAATCAATTGGTAAAAATGTAATTGATGATATTGGCTCCCATTTTTAATGCTTTTTCACGAACTTCTAAAGGGTCGTTATGTACTTCAGCATCTTCCCAACCATCACCAAGATCACATTCATAAGTATAAAGTAAAACCAATTTGTTTTCTATGAAAATCCCAAAAGCTTGAGGTCTTTTTCCATCATGTTCATGAATCTTTGGTAAACCGTTCGGAAAAACAAAAGGCTTTTGAAATATAGGATGAGTAGATGGGATTTCGATCATGTTGTCATTTGGAAATATTTTTTTTATTTCCTTACGAATGTATTGATCCATACCATAATTATCGTCAATATGTAAAAATCCTCCAGCTAGCAAATATTTTCTAAGGTTGGCTACATCAGCATCGCTAAACACAACATTTCCATGACCTGTCATGTGTACAAATGGATAAGAAAGTAAATCGGGACTACTGGGCTCTACAGTTCTGGGTTTTGGATTTATTTGAGTATTGATAGTCGTATTGCAAAATTTTATTAAATTGGGTAATGAGGTCGGATTTGCATACCAATCGCCACCACCATTGTATTTCAACAAAGCAATTTCTTGTGATAAACAAGAAAATGAAATGAACAAGAATACAAGCAATACTTTTTTCATATAAATCTAATCTTCATTAGTAAAAACTACACTATGGCAAGCAACGATAGCGGCAGTTTCTGTTCGTAATCTTGTTTCGCCTAACGATACAGGAATGTATTTATTCTCAAGTGCTAATGTAATTTCTTTGTTTGAGAAATCTCCTTCAGGTCCAATTAATATGGTATAATCAGTACTAGGTGTAAGTACTGATTTTAGGGATTTTTTATTTGTTTCTTCGCAATGTGCAATTAATAATGTTCCACTTTTTTCAGTTTTCAAAAACTCTTTTAATGTAATAGCTGGATTTAATTTAGGTAGATACATTTGATTGCATTGTTTCATTGCCGAAAGAATGATTTTTTCAAATCTATCAATATTAATTACTTTTCTTTCCGATCGATCACAAATAATCGGAGTGATTTCATGAATGCCAATTTCTGTAGCTTTTTCAAGAAACCATTCATAACGGTCGTTCATTTTTGTTGGAGCAACTGCAAGATGTAATTTGTATTTTGGAGTTTCAGTTTTTTCAATAGATAATATTTTAACGGTGCATTTATTATCTGACGCTAAAGTAATTTCTGTTTTAAAAAGTAATCCTAAGCCATTAGTTACATGAAGAATATCGCTGTCTTTTTTACGTAAAACTTTAATAATATGTTTGCTTTCTTCTTTGTCAAAAGAAAAAGTTGTAGTAGTTTCGTTTATGGTTGGATTGTAAAATAATTGCATAATTAAAATTGTATTCTTGCTTTAGAAACAACTGCAGCCGTTTCAAATTTTTGGGATAAAAACTTTTGATAACCTACAATTCCAATCATTGCAGCATTATCGGTTGTGTATTCAAATTTTGGAATAAAGGTTTTCCAACCGTATTTATTTTCTGTTTCTTTTAATGTATTTCGAATTCCAGAATTGGCAGAAACACCGCCTCCGATTGCTATTTGTTTAATTCCTGTCTCTTTGACAGCAATCTTTAATTTATCCATTAAAATTTCAATAATTGTATGTTGGATGGAAGCGCAGATGTCATTTAGATTTTCTTCAATAAAAGCAGGATTTTCTATTTTTTTCTTTTGAATAAAATATAAAATAGCCGTTTTTAATCCTGAGAAACTAAAGTCTAATCCAGGAACTTTTGGTTTGGTAAAAGGAAAGGCTTTTGGATTTCCCAATTGAGCATATTTATCAACTAATGGTCCACCAGGATAGGGAAGTCCTAGTATTTTTGCACTTTTATCAAATGCTTCACCTACAGCATCATCTGTAGTTTCTCCTATTATTGTTAAGTCAAAAAAATCATCAACTCTTACAATTTGGGTATGTCCGCCACTAATTGTTAATGCTAAAAATGGAAATTCGGGCTTGTCAAAGCCTTCTTCTTCTATAAAATGTGCCAAAATATGGGCATGCATATGGTTTACAGCTATTAAAGGTATTCCTAATGCCAATGCCATTGATTTTGCAAATGAACTCCCTACCAAAAGAGATCCCATAAGTCCAGGTCCTTGTGTAAATGCTATTGCAGATAATTGTTCCTTTTTAATATTTGCTTTTTTTAATGCAGCTTCAATTACAGGTACAATATTTTGTTGATGAGCGCGAGAAGCTAGTTCTGGAACTACTCCTCCATATTGATTATGAATTAACTGGTTGGCAACAACATTAGAGAGTACTTTGTCGTTACATAATACAGCAGCAGCAGTATCATCGCACGAACTTTCTATTGCAAGTATAAAAACCTCAGGAATTTGCATATAAACAGATGAATTTTGAAGTATATTTGATGAATTACCATAAAAATAGTATTTTTACAGCTGTGCCAAAATTAAAGATTTTTTAGTTAAGATATTAGCATTTCCAGAGGCAAATAATTTATTTGTACCAAAAAAACAAAAACTACACGTATCAAAAAGATTAAAAAAATAGTATTCCGTACTTTCGTTGGACTAATATTACTTTTGTTAGTACTTTTTATAGCTATTACAATGCCTTTTGTTCAAACCAAAATGGCGCAGTATTTTATGAAAAGCATCAATGATGACTTTGGTTTGCACATGAATGTTGATGGAGTGCAACTTACCGTTTTTGGAGGCGTAAAACTAAAAAATGTCCTCATTATTGACCACCATAAGGATACTTTAATTTATACCAAAAGAATAAATACTACCATTCTTGGGTTTAAAAAAATGTTGGATGCTGATTTGGTTTTTGGCGACTTGGCTATGGACGGCGTTCTTTTTAATTTAAAAACCTATAAAAACGAAAAAAAGAGCAATCTGGATTATTTTATTGATGCTTTTGGTACAAGTAAAACACCTTCGAAGAAGAAATTTATGTTAAGCGCTTCGAGTATCGATTTGTCAAACGGTAGATTTATTTTGACTGACGAAAATCATGAAACTCCAAAGGCTGTAGATTTTACCCGATTGAAAATTTCCCTTACCAATTTTAAAATATTTGGTCCTGAAATATACGCTAATATTCAAAAAATGTCTTTTTTGGATCATAGGGGTGTGTATATTAAAAGTTTAAAAGGAAATTATAGTTTTACTCAACAGCACATGATATTGGATAAATTGGAATTAAAAACCGAAGAGTCTACTATAAAAGGTTATGCTGCGTTGAATTATGAAATTGAAGATTTTTCAGATTTTGTGAATAAAGTTGAGTTTGATTTTAAATTGAATTCAGCTAAAATTGCCTCGAATGATGTTCGATGTTTTTACAATGAATTAAATAAAAATAGAATTTTTAATCTTAGAACCCATATTACAGGACCTTTAAATAATTTGAAACTTTTGGATCTAAGTTTGAATGATAATAAAGGTACAAGATTAATGGGTTTTATAAATTTTAAAAACCTTTTAGGGAATCAGTATCAAAAATTCTATATGAATGGAAAGTTTGATCACTTAACTACTAATTATGCTGATTTAGTAAATATATTGCCTAATGTTTTGGGTAAAAGCTTACCTGTTATAGTAAAGAAATTAGGAAATGTTTCATTAGTAGGTAATACTCAGGTTACTACAACTTCGGTACATGCTAATTTTGTAGCAAAAACTACTTTAGGAGCAGTAAAATCAAAATTAAAAATCGTCAATATGGATCAAAGCAGCAAAGTTGCCTATATAGGTTATGTTGTTTTGAATGAATTTAATATTGGTAAATTATTAGATGAGAAGGATTTATCTATAGTTAGTTTGAATTTAGATGTTGATGGTAAAGGATTTTCAGAAAAGTACTTAGATACTTCTTTAAAAGGGGATGTTTCTAAAATTGCCTATAATGGTTATAATTATAAAAACATAAAACTAAACGGTAATTTTAAATTACCAATATACAAAGGTTCGATTATTGTAAATGATCCTAATTTAAAAATGAATTTTGATGGTTTGGTTAATTTAAGCAAAAAAGTGAGCCAATATGATTTTCAGATAAAAATTGATAATGCAGAATTACATAAATTACATTTTGTAAGCGATACAATCTCTAAATTAAATGGAGATGTAATTGTCGATGTTCAAGGGAATTCCATTGAAGATCTTTATGGAAATATTTATTTAAATAATGCTTGTTACACCAATTCAAAAAACACTTATCAATTTAATGATTTTAATTTAAATTCAAGTTTTGATGAAAATAGAATTCGTACAATAACAATTAACGCTCCAGATATAACTAATGGAACAATTGTTGGGAAGTTTAAATTTGCTGCATTAAAAGATTTAGTTTCAAACTCGTTAGGAAGTCTTTATACGAACTACAAGCCTATAAAAGTAAAGAAAGGTCAGTTTTTAAAATTTAATTTTGAAGTCTATAACAAAATTGTTGAAGTCTTTTTTCCGAAAATAAAAATAAGTGAAAACACTGTTGTCAAAGGAATTATTAATTCAGACAGCAATGAATTTAAGTTCAATTTTAACTCTCCTACCATAACGGCTGCAGATAACTCATTTGATAATATCCGAGTTTCTATCGATAATAAAAATCCGTTGTATAATGCGTATATCGAATTGGATAGTATAAAAACCAAAATGTATAAAATTCGAGATTTTAGTTTAATTAATGTTACCTCAAAAGACACTTTGTTTTTTAGAACTGAATTTAAAGGTGGTTCAAAAGGGGATGATTATTTTAATTTGGATTTATATCATACTATTGATAAGAATAATAAGAATGTTATTGGTTTTAGTAAGTCTGAAATTAAATTAAAAAATAGTTTGTGGTTTTTGAATGAGCAAAATTCCTCTAATAACCGAATACTATTTGATAAGCAATTGCATGAGTTCACCCTCGATGATTTTATATTTTCTAATGCAGACCAAGAAGTAAAGCTTAATGGGATGTTTAAAGGTGACTCCTATAAAGATATAAATCTTGAATTTAAGAATTTCGATGTCAATGCGCTGACATCAGCTCAGGAGAGTTTTGACGTTAGAGGTAAGCTAAATGGTAGAGTCAATTTCAACCAAAACAAACTGGTGTATAAGCCAACTGCATCGTTAGTAATTGATGATTTAAAAGTTAATAATTATGAACTTGGTGTTTTGAAATTTGATATAAAAGGAGATGAGAATTTAAAGAAATTTACATTGTATTCTACTATTGAGAATAAAGATTTTGAATCTTTTAGCGCT
The DNA here is from genome assembly GCF_052683105.1 of Flavobacterium sp. WC2509. NCBI lineage: Bacteria > Pseudomonadati > Bacteroidota > Flavobacteriia > Flavobacteriales > Flavobacteriaceae > Flavobacterium > Flavobacterium sp. WC2509. The sequence goes on from NZ_JBQZFG010000001.1 coordinate 4,164,152, forward strand.
GATGGAAGTTTTGAAATTGTAAATAAAGAAACATTATTTGATTTGAATTTAAAATTTGATCGTTTCAATTTAGCTACTTTAAGTTCATTGGGAGGAGATGTTATTTCAAATATAAGAGGTATGGTGTCTGGTAATGCTACCATTGGAGGCTCGGTAAAAAAACCTGATATCAATGGGCGTCTTTATGTTAATAATGGAGGTTTGAGTATACCGTATTTGAATGTTGACTATGCATTAAAAGAAAAAACTGTAATTGATTTGACAGATGAAAAGTTTCTATTTAGAAATAATATACTGACGGATACTAAGTTTAACACAGTTGGTACTTTGAATGGAGTAGTAGAGCACAAGAATTTTTCAGATTGGAAGTTGGATTTAGCTATTAATACTAAAAGATTTTTAGTGTTAGATACTAAAGATAGTGAGGATGCGGCTTATTTTGGTACCGCATTTATTAATGGTAGCGCTACTATTAAAGGTCCAACCAATGGTTTGGTTATAAAAGTAGATGCTAAATCTGAAAAAGGTTCGATACTTAAGATTCCAATAAATAGTGCAGAAAGTATTAGTGAAAATAGTTTTATACACTTTATCACTCCTAAAGAAAAATTTAATTTGCAAAAAGGAATAGTTGAAAATACTAAAAACTATAATGGTCTTGAATTAGAGTTTGATTTGGAGATTACTCCAAATGCAGAGGTTGAAGTGATTTTGGATAGAAATTCAGGGCACGGTATGAAAGGGAGAGGCAACGGAAATTTATTATTCAAAATAAATACGTTGGGAGGTTTTAAAATGTGGGGAGATTTCTTGCCTTATGATGGAACTTATAATTTTAAATACGGTGGTTTAATTGATAAAAAGTTTAACGTCAGAAAAGGAGGTTCGATCGTTTGGGAAGGAGATCCAATGAGAGCGCAATTGAATCTTGAGGCTGTTTATAAAACTTCGGCAAATCCAGCTTTATTGCTAGAAAATTCAAGCGTCAATAAAAAAATAGATGTAGAAGTTGTTATTGGGCTTCATGGTGATTTGTCTCACCCAGAACCAGACTTTATGATTGAATTTCCAACGATTAAAAGCGTTATGAAATCAGAATTAGAGACTGAATTATCAGATAAAGATGTTAGACAAACGCAAGCTTTGTATTTATTATCAACAGGAAGTTTCTTGAGTAAAGATGGTTCCAGTCAAGCTGTTGCTTCGAGTTTGTATGAAACGGCATCAAGTATGCTAGGAGGCATTGTTCATTCTACAAACGAAAAATTCGAAATGAACTTTAATTTTGTTTCCCCAGATAATAGGCCAACCTCTCAAACAGACGGTCGTTTTGAAGCTATTGTTTCTTCTAAAGTAAATGAAAGAATTACAATAAATGGAAAAATAGGAGTGCCGTTTGGAGGTGTTCATGAATTGTCAGTAGTTGGAAATATAGATGTTAAGTATAGAATAAATGATGATGGGTCTTTTAATTTACATTTTTTCAATAAAGAAAATGATATTAATTATATAGGACAAGATATTGGGTATACCCAAGGTGTTGGTATTTCTTATGAGGTCGATTTTGATAGTTTTAGGGAATTAGTCGATAAAATGTTTAAGAGTAAAAAACTGGATACTGGAAATAAAACAAATGTAAAAGAAAGTGATTCGGATTCTAATTTGAATCCTGATTTTATCAAATTTACAAAACCGGTTACTCCAAATGTTGAAAAACCTAAAGTTAATCAGGATGCAGTTCTTCCTGATGAGGATTAAATTTTGGTATACTGTTAGTATTTAGTGGTTTATATTTTGGTTTTAATATTTTAAAGTTTGCAGATATAAGTTATATAAAATGGCGAAATGTTTGTTGTTTGTGATAAAAATATTTCCTTGGAAAATTAATCCTACAACTAAAAAAATAGATTAAAAAAATGTAAATAAAACACGAGTTTTTGAATCTAAAAACTTATCAACGAAAACGTTTGAATTTGAAATGTTTTATTAAAATATTAAAAAACACACCAAAAATATCTCAGATATATGCTAATTTTACACTTTAATACTTAAAAAAATGTCAAAAACAATAAAAAAGATAGGTGTTCTTACTTCAGGAGGAGACTCCCCGGGAATGAATGCCGCAATCCGTTCTGTTGTCAGAACATGTGCTTTTCATAACTTAGAATGCGTTGGTATTTATAGAGGGTATCAAGGAATGATTGAAGGGGATTTTAAAGAAATGGGTCCTAGAAGTGTAAATAATATTGTTAATAAAGGAGGGACTATTTTAAAATCTGCAAGATCAATGGATTTTAAAACTCCGGAAGGTCGTGCAAAAGCACATAAAAATCTTGTAAAAGCTGGTATTGATGCTTTAGTCGTAATTGGAGGTGATGGTTCTTTTACAGGAGCTTTAACGTTTAATGCCGAATATGATTTTCCAGTAATGGGAATTCCTGGAACTATCGATAATGATATATTTGGTACAAGCCATACTTTGGGTTATGATACCGCTCTAAATACAGTTGTTGACGTAATTGATAAAATTCGTGATACAGCAAGTTCGCATAATAGATTATTCCTTATTGAAGTTATGGGGCGTGATGCTGGTCATATAGCATTAAACGCTGGAATTGGTGCAGGTGCCGAAGAAATTCTTATTCCAGAAGAAGATTTAGGATTGGAACGTTTATTAGATTCTTTGAGAAAAAGTAAAGCAACTGGAAAATCATCAAGTATAGTAGTTATTGCCGAAGGTGATAAAATTGGTAAAACTGTTTTTGAACTAAAAGATTATGTTGATTCAAATTTGCCTGAATATGATGTACGTGTTTCAGTATTAGGACACATGCAACGTGGTGGGGCACCATCTTGTTTTGATAGAGTTTTGGCTAGTCGTTTAGGTGTCAAAGCTGTTGAATCATTATTGGAAGGTGAATCTAACTATATGGTAGGTTTATTGGCAGATAAAATTGTACTTACCCCTTTAGAACTAGCAATCAAAGGACATACTGAAATTGATAGAGAATTACTTCGCGTTTCAGATATAATGTCTATTTAAAATAAAAAAGAAAGAAAAATTAAAAATAAAATAAATTATAATTTAAATTAAATACAATGTCAAAAGTAAAATTAGGAATAAACGGATTTGGTAGAATTGGAAGAATTGTTTTTAGAGAATCTTTCAACAGAGATAATATAGAAGTAGTTGCAATCAACGATTTATTAGATGTTGATCATTTAGCTTATTTGTTAAAATATGATTCAGTTCATGGTCGTTTTGATGGTGATGTTGAAGTAAAAGAAGGAAAACTTTTTGTAAACGGAAGAAACATCCGTATCACTGCTGAAAGAAATCCAGCTGACTTAAAATGGAATGAAGTTGATGTTGATGTAGTTGCTGAGTGTACTGGTATCTTCACAACTATTGAAACTGCAAATGAGCACATCAAAGGTGGTGCTAAAAAAGTAATTATTTCTGCTCCTTCTGCTGATGCTCCAATGTTTGTAATGGGAGTAAACCACGAAACTGCAAAAGCTTCTGATTTAGTTGTTTCTAATGCTTCTTGTACTACAAACTGTTTAGCTCCTTTAGCTAAAGTTATTAATGATAATTTTGGAATTGTTGAAGCTTTGATGACAACTGTTCACGCTACAACTTCAACTCAAATGACTGCTGACGGTCCTTCTAGAAAAGACTGGAGAGGTGGACGTGCTGCAAGCATCAATATCATCCCATCTTCTACAGGTGCTGCAAAAGCGGTTGGAAAAGTTATCCCAGAATTGAATGGTAAATTAACAGGTATGGCTTTCCGTGTTCCTACTGCTGACGTTTCTACAGTAGATTTAACTGTAAAAGTGGCTAAAGAAACTTCATACGAAGAAATTATGGCAGCTTTAAAATTAGCTTCTGAAACTACTATGAAAGGTATCTTAGGATATACTGAAGATGCTGTTGTTTCTCAAGATTTTATTTCTGATAAAAGAACTTCAATCATTGATGCTACTGCAGGAATTGGTTTGAATTCAACTTTCTTTAAATTAGTATCTTGGTATGATAATGAATATGGATATTCAAGTAAATTAATTGATTTAGCTGTTCATATCTCTAGTTTAAAATAATATTTATAATTTTAGAAGATCCCATTAATTTCAGTTAATGGGATCTTCTTATTTAGTTTTGTTAAGTATTTTAAAAGTATTTAATAAGGCAATAAGAGTTAAACCAATAAACCAATAAATATGAAATTAATAGTTGATAGTGGTTCTACCAAAGCAGATTGGATTGCGATAGATGATGATGGAAAAGTTCTTTTTACCACGCAAACATTAGGTTTAAATCCAGAAATTCTGAATGCTGATGAAATTGTAGCCCGCATAGATGATCGTTTTGACTTAAAACAAGGTAAAAAAACAGCTACTCACTTGTTTTTTTATGGCGCAGGTTGTGGAACAGATAGGATGAAAAGTATGCTTTCTGAAATTTTTAAAGATTATTTTTCTAATGCAATAGTTGTTGTTGAAGAAGATACTTATGCTGCTGTTTTTGCGACTACTCCAAAAGATGAAAAAGCAATTGTTTGTATACTTGGTACAGGTTCAAACTGTAGTTATTTTGATGGTAAAGTTTTAGAACAAAAAGTACATTCATTAGGCTACATTGTAATGGATGATTGTAGTGGTAATGTTTTTGGAAAACAGTTAATTAGGAAATACTATTTTAATAAAATGCCAAAAGAATTAGCAGTACTGTTTGAAAAAGAGTATAATGTTGAACCAGATTTTATTAAAAATAAATTATACAAAGAAGCAAATCCAAATGCATATCTTGCCACTTTTGCTAAATTTTTAATTCAGCATAAAGAGCATGAATTTTGTCGTAAGATAATCTTCAAAGCGATGAAATCGTTTGTTAAAAATTATATTCAGCAATTTGAGAATTGTAAAGAAGTACCTGTGCATTTTGTAGGTTCTATTGCTTTTTATTTAAAAGAAGAATTAGCTGAAATTTTTGATAAATACGAATTGCAATTAGGTAATGTGCTAAGAAGACCAATCGATGGTTTAATTGCTTACCACATAGCAAATAAACAATAATAATAAATTATGGAGATAGCAATTATTGCTCATGACGGTAAAAAAGATGATCTTGTAAAATTTTTAATTAAAAACCGCCAATTATTACAACAAGAAAAAATAGAATTTATAGCAACTGGAACTACTGGAGGTAGGGCAGAAGCAGAAGGTTTTAAAACTAGAAGAATGCTTTCTGGACCACTAGGGGGCGATGCTCAAATTGCAGGCAGAGTTGCTGAGGGTAAAACAAAAATGGTTTTGTTTTTCAAAGATCCACTTTCAAGTCACCCTCATGAATCAGATGTTAATATGCTTATTCGTGTTTGTGATGTTCATAATGTGCCGTTAGCAACAAATGAAGCTACAGCACAATTATTGATTAATGCTATAGCACTGCAATCATAGATATTTCTACATTTACATTTTTTGGCAAACATGCCACTTGAACCGTTTCACGAGCTGGAGCGGTTTTTTCATTAAAATATGATCCGTAAACAGTATTTATACTTCCAAAATCATTCATGTTCATTATAAAGATGGTAGTCTTTACTACGTTTTCAAAAGTCATTCCTGCAGCTTCAAGAACAGCTTTTAAGTTTTCCATGACTTGTTTAGTTTCCGATTCGATGTTGTCTACTACTAATTCCATTGTTGCAGGATTTAGTGCAATTTGTCCAGATGTATATAAAGTGTTTCCGCTTAATACAGCTTGATTGTATGGACCAATGGGTGCTGGAGCTTTATCCGTATAAATTATTGTTTTCATAATGTAAAAATTTATGTTTTATAGTTACCTGAAAAGTTTAATTGATATTTAAAAATCAAAATTTTATTATCATTTACTCAAGTTTAAAAAAGAGTTAACTAGAAGTTTTGATTTCTTTTTTCCCATTTGATATCACTAAGAACGCCTGATTTTATTCCGATGTAGAAATTCCAACTAGCATTAGTGCCAAATGGAGTCCAGTTAAAATCCATTCTCCAACTCATTAAATCTCTTTCAAAACGCAATTGAGTAAAGGTAACTCCATTTTGAACAAAGTCATATCCGGTAGAAATACCAGCTTTCCATTTTGGAGTTAAATCAGTATTAGCTGAGATCATTATAGAATTTCCGGTTATTTTTTTCTCTCTATTGTTATTTCCATAAGTCAAAGAATAGGCAAATGTCATGTCCCAAGGTAATTTTGATCTAAAGAATTCACTAATGGCATCTTCACTTTTATCATCTTCATTGAATTGGCTATTCTTTCGATAGCTTCCGGTATCGATATCTGATCCAAATAAATCATCTTCTCGACCTCCATTTCTTGCGGCTTGTGAATTAGTTTTATCTTTTTTCTCACCTCTTCTGGTAAGGGAATAGTTCATTGTTAAATTAGCGCTTGTCATTCTAAAAAGACTACCGCCGTTATTGATATTGTAAACATTGATTCTATTTCCTGAATTATCTATCGCATAAGGATCTAATGTAGCTCCAAAATTTGCATTCAATGTGTTATCGAAGAATTGTGTTCCTCCACTTACTCTTACTGGAGCCCAAGCAAGTTCTTTTGCATTTGCATCATAACTGGTTGATAAATTCAAGTTATTTAGCAGCATTATTTTTTTAGGCTCAGTCTTGGTAGTATCCTTATCAGTAACCTTTGCTTCAAATGTATTGCTAAGGTTAAATCCAAAAGAGTTTGAGCTATTTAGTCCTGGTGAACCATATATACCGCCTTCAAACCGTGTATAATCCTTTTGCATTCCACCACTACCATCTGTCGCATAAGTATCGTAGTACTTCTCAAAACTTGGGGTGTAGCTATGAGAAATTGCTGGCCTCATAACGTGCCTGATTGATTTTATTTTTTTATCATTTCCAAAATTGAAAGTTCCATAAATTGTTGTTCCAATACTTGTTGAAGAAGAATACGTTCTAAAAGCATCAAAACCCTTTACATCTGTTGTAACTACAGTTGCTAGTTGATTGTCATAATGTTTTTCGATGGTTTTGAAATACCAAACTTCGTCATAATTTACCGATGTAGACACACTAAAATATTTAAAAACCTTAAAGTTTGTACTTAAAGGAATAGAATGTTGGAATCCAATATCAGCATTTTGAAACATTTCTGGTTTGAAAAATAAAGAGTCAGTCGTTACAAAGCTGTTTTTACCATTCAAGTTATATTGCAAATTGATGTTTTTGATAAATCCTTTTTTTGCAGCATCATTTTTTGCAAATGGATAAATTCGATCCAAACTGAACTGCAATGTAGGAAGGGTCATGTTGATTTCCTTCGTATTTGTGTTTTGAGAATGCGTAGCTGTAAGTGATATTCGGCTTTCAGGAACGGTATGAAATACTGTACTATAGGAAATAGAAGAGCTTAATGTGTTGTTTAATGAGGATCCTACGTTGACTTGGTTGATCGTTTGTTTGAAGTATTCACTACTACCTAAATTCACAGAAGCAGATAATGTTGAATTTGGATTTGCTTTTGAGTCTTGTGAATGCGACCATTGGATATTGTAAATTCTTGTTTTAGAATAATCAGGATATCCTCTTTCGCTTACTATATTATTTTCAAATCGAACATTAAGATTTCCTTGATAATGATACCTGTTTGCATAAGATGATTGGGCTGCTAAAGCATAACTTCCATTAGTGTAATAATCTCCAGTAAGGGTTAAATTATAATGGTCACTTATCGCAAAATAATATCCTCCATTCTGTAGTGAGAAACCTTTGGTATTTGAATCGTTATAAGAAGGTAGAATAACTCCAGAAACACTAGTTTCTTTTGATAATGGAAAATAAGCAAAAGGTAAATACAAAGGAGTTGGGACACCCGCAATTACCATATAAGTTGATCCTGTAACAATTTTTTTGCCAGGAATAAATTTTATTTTATTGGTTTGAAAATAATATTCAGGATTGTCAACATCCTTCGCGGTTGTAAATCTAGCTCCTTTAAGGAAATATACAGAATCATTTTCTTTTTTAGTAATAGCCGCTTTTACATTAAATTCCCCTTGAGTTGTTCTGGAATTCCAAATTAATGCTTTTTTTGTTTTGAAATTGAAACGAATTGAATCTGGCTGTATTTCATTGGAACCTTGTTTGAAATTAGGAAATTGAGTGTAATTGCCAAGAGAATCTTTAATTCGTCCAGCATAAACCTCGTTTTTTTCATAATCCATAACAATAATACCCGATTTTAATTCAACATCCTGGTAATATAATTCGGCTTTGTCGTATAAAGTAATGAGCTTTTTCTTTTGCTCTATTTTTGCGTATTTTTCGGCTCTGTATTTTACCTGTCCGTTTAGAAAAACTTTTTTAACCTTAACGGTATCTAATTTGACAGTATCAGTCGTTGTTTCAGCGGTAGGATTTTTATCTTTAGTTTCTTCTGTAGGTTTTGTAACTTCTTGTTTATTAGCAGGAATAGATGTCTGTTTCTTTTTTATATCTTGTGAATATAAATTAGAAGTACCTAAAGTTAGGAAAATTGATAGTAAAACGATATTAAATAAGTTTGTATGCAAAGGTTTTAATACTATTTTTGTAAAATGAAGACTCGAATATTTTTGAGCCAAAATTACTATATTTTTTCGGCAAAAATAATCAAAACATAAATTTAAAACAGAACTCTTGTAATTAAATTAACTATTAGATGAATATCTCGAAAAAAATAAAAATCGCGTTCACGTTTTTAATAGTGATGTTAATGGTTGATACATCTGCACAATCCAATAATTTTAAAATTACATTAGATGCGGGTCATGGAGCCCATGATTTTGGAGCTGTTTATAGTGGAAGAATCGAAAAAAATATTGCTTTAGCAATTGTATTAAAAGTTGGTAAGATTTTGGAAACTTATCCTAAAATTGATGTCATTTATACTCGAAAAACAGACGTTTTTATTGACTTGGTTGAACGTGCTAATATAGCCAATAGAGCTGATTCACACATTTTTGTTTCTATTCATTGTAATGCAAATAAAAATTTAGCTGCCGATGGTACCGAAACTTATGTGATGGGGATGACTAAAGTGGCTTCAAATTTAGAAGCGGCTAAAAAGGAAAATGCCGTTATTACTTTAGAAAAAGATTACAAACAAAAATATGAAGGTTTTGATCCGAATTCTCCAGAGACAATGATCGGTATGACTTTGATGCAAGAGGAATATCTGGAAAACAGTATTTCATTGGCAAGTAAAGTGGAAGAAGCTTTTGCTTTATTAGGAAAAAAATTGCGTCAAGGTGGTGTAAAACAAGCTCCTTATATGGTTTTGCATAAAGCCTATATGCCGAGAGTTTTAATTGAGACCGGATTTGTATCTAATGCTGTTGAAGGTGAAACACTAAATTCGGAACAAGGTCAAAATGATATTGCCAAAGCAATTGCTAATGCTATCATAAGCTATAAAAATGAATATTTTGGAGATGGTGGAGCAGAAACCTTTGGAGAAAAACCATCACAAATATTGAAAGAAAATCCAGTAAAAACTTCTGAAAGCCCAGTCAAAACTCCTGTAGTTACTGAGGAGAATAAAACCATTATTAAAAAAGATACTTTAGGGTCGATATATAAAATTCAACTTTCGGCTAGTAAGAAAAAGTTGGCTTTGGAACCAAGAAATTTCAAAGGATTAAAAAATGTATCGGTTGTCTATGAAGATAATATTTATAAATATTTATACGGTGATACTGCTGATTATGAAGAAGCAAAAAGCCAATTAAAGGAAGTAAAATCGAAAGGATATGATTCGGCTTTTTTGATTGCATTTAAAAACGGAAAAAAAATAAGCATTCAGGAGGCTATCAAATAATTTTAGTTCCAATATTTTATATTAATTTTACCCATTAAAAAAACGAAAATTTTGAAAATTACAAGAGAAATAAAAACAGCTATTTTAGTTATTACATCAATTTTATTATTCATTTGGGGATACAATTACTTAAAAGGGAATGATCTTTTTAATACATATAGATTTTTTTACGTAGAATATGAAAATGTTGAAGGACTTGCTCCATCTGCTCCTGTAACTATTAATGGATTAGTTATTGGTAAAGTAAAAACGATAACACTAACTGAAAATGGTAAACTGTTGGTTAAATTGCAAATAGATACTGATTTTCCGATTTCTAAAACAAGTACAGCATCAATTTATGACGCAAGTCTTATAGGAGGTAAACAATTAGCGATTAACCCTAATTATTCAGATAAAAATATTGCCGAAAGTGGTGATTATTTAAAAGGGACTATCGAAGTGAGTTTGGTAGATTCATTAGGAGATAAAGCTGCACCAGCTTTGGCTAAAGTTGAAAAATTAATGAGCAGTGCTGATCAATTAGTTGTAAGTTTTAATGAGGTTTTGGATGCGAAAGGAAAAGCAGATTTAAAAAGGAGTTTAGCAGAACTTAGTGCTACTATGGAGCAATTTCACAAAGTAGCTTCGAATGCTAATGTAATTTTAGAAGAGAATAAAGGTCAATTGAAAGGAGTAGTTACTAATTTTAATAAAGTCTCTGATAATTTTGTTAAAATTTCTGATTCTTTGAATAAAGCAAATTTGGGTCTTGCCGTTAAAAATTTAAATGCAACATTATACAAAGTTGATGGCATAATGAAAGGAATAGAATCTGGTCAAGGTACAATGGGTAAATTGATGAAAGATGATGCTTTATATGCGAATTTAGAAAAAACTTCAAAAGAGCTAGAATTGCTTTTACAAGATGTGAGATTGAATCCAACTCGATATGTAAATGTTTCTGTTTTTGGTAAAAAGAACAAACCATACGTTGCACCAACTGATACTATAACAAAAGCTAAAAACTAGTTTTATGACTTATCTCAGTAGTATTTTATTTGCCATTGTACTGATTATTGGATTCGGATATTTTTATTTGAATGTCAAAAAAATCATTAGAAATATTAATCTTGGTATTGCCGTTGATCGTAAAGACAATGCAAAAGCAAGATGGAAAAATATGGCCATGATTGCTCTTGGACAATCAAAAATGGTAAAACGTCCCGTAGCTGGAATATTGCATATTATAGTGTATGTTGGTTTCGTTATTATTAATATTGAATTATTAGAAATCATCATTGACGGCTTGTTCGGAACGCATAGAATTTTTGCTCCAATTGGAGTTGTTTATGATGTTTTAATTGGTTCTTTTGAAATATTGGCATTTTTAGTTTTAGTTGCTGTTTCTATATTTTTGATAAGAAGAAATGTCATTAAGTTGAAAAGATTTATACATTCTGATTTAAAAGGCTGGCCAAAAGGCGATGCTAATTATATTTTGTATTTTGAGATTACGTTGATGTCTTTGTTTTTATTGATGAATGCTTCTGATTTGCATTTGCAAAATGTACCTGGAGGTTTTTCTCATTTTATAAAAGCAGGTTCTTTTCCAATAAGTCAATTTATTGCTCCAGTTTTTAATGGAATGTCTAATGAATTGGTGATGTTGCTTAATGAAGGTTTTTGGTGGTTACATATTGTTGGCATATTGGTTTTTATGAATTATTTATATTTTTCAAAACACCTTCACATTTTGTTAGCTTTTCCAAATACCTATTTTGCTAATTTAAATCCGCAAGGACAATTTGACAATTTAGCTTCTGTAACTGCTGAAGTAAAATTAATGATGGATCCAAATGCAGACCCATTTGCGGCAGCACCAGTTTCTGAAAATGAAGTACCAAGTAAGTTTGGGGCTAGTGATATTCAAGATTTAAATTGGGTTCAATTACTAAATGCTTACACGTGTACAGAATGTGGTCGTTGTACTTCTTCATGTCCAGCCAATCAAACTGGTAAAAAATTGTCTCCTCGTAAAATTATGATGGATACAAGAGATAGAGTAGAAGAAGTAGGTCGAAATATTGATGCTAATAATGGTGTTTTTATACCAGATAATAAATCTTTATTAAACGATTATATTACTCCAGAAGAGTTGTGGGCTTGTACTTCATGTAATGCATGTGTAGAGGAATGTCCGGTAAATATCAGTCCGCTTTCTATTATTATGGAAATGAGACGTTATCTTGTTATGGAACAAAGTGCTGCTCCAATGCCTATAAATTCGATGATGACTAATATTGAAAACAATGGAGCGCCTTGGCAATATAGTCAACAAGATCGTTTGAATTGGAAAAACGAAATATAGTTGAATCGTTTAATCGTTTAAAAGTTTTATAGATTAAACAATTGACAAATAAACGATTCAACATTAATCAGATTAAACAAAAAGAAATGTCAGAAAATTTAATAGTGCCAACAATGGCAGAAATGCTAGCCCAAGGAAAACAACCAGAAGTTTTATTTTGGGTGGGTTGCGCAGGAAGTTTTGACGATAGAGCTAAAAAAATCACTAAAGCATTTGTTCGAATATTAAATCGTTCTAATGTATCTTTTGCTGTTTTAGGTGCCGAAGAAAGTTGTACTGGAGATCCTGCAAAAAGAGCGGGTAATGAGTTTTTGTTCCAAATGCAGGCAATGATGAATATCGAAGTGCTTAATGCTTATGAGGCTAAGAAAATTGTAACCGCTTGTCCACATTGTTTTAATACTTTGAAAAATGAATATCCAGAATTAGGTGGCCATTATGAAGTGGTACATCATACAGAATTTCTAAAATCATTATTGGATGAAGGTCGTTTAACGATTGAAGGCGGACAATTTAAAGGGAAACGAATTGCTTTTCATGATCCTTGTTATTTAGGCAGAGCTAATAATGTCTATGAAGCTCCTAGAGATTTAATTCAAAAACTGGATGTTGAATTGACCGAAATGAAGCGTTCTAAAGCAAATGGTCTATGTTGTGGAGCAGGAGGAGCTCAAATGTTTAAAGACGCTGAACCAGGAAACAAAGAAATCAACATAGAAAGAACAGAAGATGCTTTAGAAACAAAACCAGATATTATTGCAGCAGGTTGTCCTTTTTGTAATACCATGTTGACTGATGGTGTTAAACATAAAGAAAGAGAAGCTGATGTGAAAGTAATGGATATTGCTGAATTGATAGCTAATGCTCAAGATTTGTAGCATTTTTTTTTAAAATATAAAATCAAAAATCTGCAGTCTAAAATCTGCAATCTAAAATCATAATACCATGTACGTTCCTTTTGAAAATTTACCCGGAGAATCTAGAATTTGGATTTATCAATCAAATAGAAAATTTTCGGATGCGGAGTTTTCTGAAATTGAAACTGATTTGCAATCATTCCTTACCGAATGGGCTGCACATGGAACTAGTCTTGAATCGTCTTATTTATTGAAATACAATCGTTTTATTATTTTAGCGGTAAACCAAGATGTTCAAGCTGCAACAGGTTGTTCTATTGATTCTTCAGTAGAATTTATCCAAAGTTTGGAAAAAAAATACAATGTTGATTTATTAGACAAAATGAATGTAACCTTTAAATTGGGTGAACATATCGCGCATAAACCATTGATTGATTTCAAGAAAATGGTAAAAGACAAAGCGGTAACAGAAAATACAATCGTTTTTAATAATTTGGTTAATAATATTGAGGAGTTCAATGAATCTTGGGAAGTTCCTGCTATAGATAGTTGGCATAGTCGTTTTTTTTAATTCAAATTATATAAAATTCCTATGTTTAAAATTATTTATCTTTTTGCATTCTTATTTTGTTTTTCAATTTCAAATGCCCAAAATTCGGATATTGATCTTTTAAAAAAAATCAATCTCAATAGAAATACAGATTTTGAGCCTTTTATGAAAGGGATAACGAATAGTGCTATGCCTGTAAGTGTTGGTACTCCCATAATTATTTATGCTATTGGATTAATTGAAAAGGACAGTACCACAAAGAAAAAAGCAATTTTCATTGGTGAATCTTTAGCGGCTTCGGTATTTATTTCTTTGGCTCTAAAAAGCATTACCAAAAGAGACAGACCTTATGAAACGTATCCTGAAATAGAGAATGTTACTGAAGAATCTAGCTATTCTTTCCCTTCCGCTCATACTTCAGTGGCTTTTTCAACAGCAACCACATTGAGTATGGCATATCCCAAATGGTATGTAATCGCTCCGTCTTTTATATGGGCAGGTGCAGTTGGGTACTCTAGAATGTATCTTGGAGTACATTATCCTACAGATGTTTTAGCAGGCGCCATTGTGGGTAGTGGATCCGCTTTTTTGTGTTACAAGCTGAATAAATGGATCAATAAAAAAAGAGCTACGCATCAAAAAAAGCTTTGGGAATAATTGATATTTAATTTGAAATAATTTGGGCGTGCCCATCCAAAAAAAGTCGGGTCGGGTTTTCCGTTCCCGCTTTTTTCTATTTGGCGAAGAAAAATCGCCAAATAGAAAAAGAGCTCCACTGCAACCCCTCACGCAAAAAAAACGAAAAATTTACTCAACTTATTTTCAAAACAACATTTTTGGCTCACTTGAAAATTGTTAAAATTTAACTTTTTTTTTAAATAATCCCCATCTAATCTCCTTACTTTCGTTAGACTTAAAAATCACATTTAAAATGAGTACGACCTCAATGTGATATAAACATAGATGGTGATATTGCGAATTAAATATGACCAATAAAAAAAGAATCAAAAGTATATGAAAATAGCAATTGTTTGTTACCCCACATTTGGCGGAAGTGGTGTAGTTGCAACAGAATTAGGTTTAGAATTAGCTAGAAGAGGACACGAAATACATTTTATAACATATAGTCAGCCTGTACGTTTGGCGTTGTTAAACCCAAATGTGCATTATCATGAGGTAATTGTTCCAGAATATCCTCTTTTTCATTTTCAACCTTATGAATTGGCCTTGTCCAGTAAGCTGGTTGATATGGTCAAATTGTATAAAATTGAATTGCTACATGTGCATTATGCTATTCCGCATGCTTATGCGGGTTATATGGCTAAGCAAATGCTAAAAGACGAAGGAATTAATATTCCAATGGTGACTACATTACACGGAACCGATATTACTTTGGTTGGAAATCACCCTTTTTATAAGCCTGCTGTTACCTTTAGCATTAATAAATCAGATTATGTGACTTCAGTTTCGCAAAGTTTGAAAGATGATACTTTAAAGTTATTCAATATAAAAAATGAAATTCAGGTTATACCAAATTTTATCGAATTAAATAAAAATGAGTACGATCCAGCAATCCCTTGTAGCCGTTCGGTTATGGCAAATCCTGACGAAAGAATAATTACACATATTAGTAATTTTAGAAAAGTTAAGCGAATTCCAGATATCATTAAAATTTTCTATAAAATTCAAAAAGAAATTCCTGCTAAATTAATGATGGTTGGGGATGGTCCTGAAAAAGAGAAGGCAGAGAGATTGTGTAGAAAATATGGTATTCAGGACAAGGTGATATTTTTAGGAAATAGTAATGAAATAGACCGTATTTTATGCCTTACTGATTTATTTCTTTTGCCTTCAGAAACAGAAAGTTTTGGTCTGGCAGCTCTTGAAGCAATGGCTTGCGGAGTTCCAGTGATTTCTAGTAATTCGGGAGGTTTATCTGAAGTAAATGAAGATGGCGTATCTGGATATTTAAGTGATGTTGGCGAGGTTAATGAAATGGCTGATAACGCATTAAAAATATTGAAAGACGATGATGTTCTTAATGAGTTTAAAAAGAATGCATTACATGTAGCTGAAAAATTTGATATCAAAAATATTTTACCAATTTACGAGGACTTGTATATAAAAGCTATAAATAAATACAAATAATTAGCTCGATTTAGCTAAATTGAAATCCATCTTATTTTAAAAATTTAAGATGGATTTTTTTTTATTTTATTTGAAACATTTAATAATGTTTAGCTCAAAAGGATTATTTATTGATTTAAGAGATTACTATTAGATATCTTTAAAAATCATGATTTATAAAGATGTTTGATGAGTATAATGTGAAATATTACTAATTTATAATTTTTAGTTTAATTCATAAAACTTACATTTGCGTAAAATTTTATACAATGGCAGGAAATAGCTACGGAACACTATATAGAGTAACCACTTTTGGCGAATCACATGGAGAAGCATTGGGTGGAATTATTGACGGATGCCCATCAGGAATTCAACTGGATTTAGATGCAATTCAATTTGAAATGGCCAGAAGAAAACCTGGTCAATCAGCAATAGTTACCCAACGTAAAGAACCAGATGATGTACAGTTTTTATCTGGAATTTTTGAAGGAAAAACGACAGGTACACCAATTGGTTTTATTATTCCGAATACCAATCAAAAATCTGACGATTATTCTCATATTAAAGATAATTATAGACCAAGTCACGCTGATTATGTTTACGACAAGAAATATGGCTTTCGTGATTACAGAGGTGGTGGACGAAGTTCAGCACGTGAAACAGCAAGTAGAGTAGTAGCTGGTGCTATTGCAAAACAAATGCTACCTGAAATAAAATTCAATGCGTATGTTTCATCTGTTGGTCCAATTTTTCTAGAAAAACCATATCAGGAATTGGATTTTTCTAAAATAGAAAGCAATCCAGTACGTTGTCCTGATGAAGAATCTGCCATAATCATGGAAGAATATATTCGTCAAATTCGTAAAGAAGGTGATACAGTTGGAGGAACTGTTACCTGTGTTATTCAAAATGTGCCAATTGGATTAGGAGAGCCTGTATTTGATAAATTGCATGCCGAATTAGGTAAAGCAATGTTGTCTATCAACGCTGTAAAAGGTTTTGAATTTGGAAGCGGATTTGAAGGTGTTAAAATGAAAGGAAGTGAACACAATGATTTGTACAATCCAGACGGAACAACACAAACCAATCTTTCTGGAGGAATTCAAGGTGGAATAAGTAATGGTATGGATATTTATTTCCGAGTAGCTTTCAAGCCTGTGGCTACTATAATGCAAAAACAAGAATCTTTAGATAATAAAGGAAATATTACCGAAATGGTTGGGAAAGGGCGCCATGATCCATGCGTGGTTCCAAGAGCTGTTCCTATTGTTGAAGCAATGGCAGCTATTGTTTTAGCAGATTTCTTTCTTTTGAATAAAACCTATTTGTAATTGAAAATAATTTCACAACAAGTGCAATTTCTTAAAGTATTAGAAATTGCACTTGTTTTTTTAAGAAGAATAAAATATTCAGTATTTTGACGAGCTAAATATTGAAATGTAACCTTGAAATTAATTTAATGACTACAATTGAAACCAAAAAAGTATCTTTTTTTAAAGGATTAACAGGTCGGATTCTTATTGCAATGCTTATTGGAGCCCTATTGGGAGTTATTGTTCACAATACAGCAACGATAGAATCAGCACAAGAATTTAGTAACAAAATAAAAATGTTGGCTACTATTTTTATTAGGTTGGTACAAATGATTATTGCGCCCTTGGTTTTTACCACTTTGGTTGTAGGAATTGCAAAATTGGGTGATATAAAAGCGGTTGGAAGAATTGGAGGGAAGGCATTGGCTTGGTTTTTTACAGCTTCGTTTGTATCGCTTTTAATCGGAATGCTGTATGTTAATTTGCTACAACCAGGTATCGGATTAAATTTAACCAATGTGGATTTATCTAGTGTATCTGATGTTACGGCAAAAACTCAAAATTTATCTTTTGAAAATTTTGTTGAACATATAGTTCCCAAAAGTCTTTTTGAAGCAATGGCAACTAATGAAATTTTACAAATTGTAATTTTTTCTATATTCTTCGGATTAGCAATCGCTTCAGTTGGTGATTATGCAAAACCAGTGACAGACTTTTTGGATAGAACTTCACATATCGTTTTAAAAATGGTAAATTACGTAATGAAATTTGCACCAATAGGAGTTTTTGGAGCAATTGCTGGCGTATTTGCTGTTCGGGATTTTCAGGAATTAGCGATTACTTATTTTAAATTTTTTGGTTCTTTTCTTATCGGTATAAGTACACTTTGGATAGTTTTAATTGCTATTGGCTTTGTTTTTCTTGGAAAAAGAATGCAAATATTATTAAAACATATTATTGGTCCACTCATTATAGCCTTTGGAACAACAAGTTCTGAAGCTGTTTTTCCAAAACTTACTGAAGAGTTGGAACGATTTGGGGTTAAGGATAAAATAGTGTCTTTTATGCTGCCTCTAGGATATTCATTTAACCTTGATGGAAGTATGATGTACATGACTTTTGCGGGGATTTTTATTGCTCAGGCGTATGGCATACACCTTGATTATCCAACACAATTTACCATGCTTTTTGTTTTGATGTTAACAAGTAAAGGTATTGCTGGAGTTCCTAGAGCTAGTTTGGTAGTTGTAGCTGCAACTTGTGGTATGTTTAAAATTCCTATTGAAGGGATTGCATTAATATTGCCTATAGATCATTTTTGTGATATGTTTAGAAGCGCCACAAATGTTTTAGGAAATGCATTGGCAACATCTGTAGTAGGTAAATGGGAAGATGAAAGCGAAAAATCTTAAAGAAAATAAAATATTAGTTTGATTTTTAAAACGTAGTTTAAAGACTAAAATAGTATGTACAAAAGCAGTTACTTTTTAAAAAGTAGCTGCTTTTGTGTTTTTATAGGATTATTATTATATTGAAATATTCTTAACAAAAATGCCGTAAAATTGTATTTTTTTAATGTATATTTGAATAAATAACTTCTATTATGCCCCAAATAAGGATAGTTTTATTGATTTTTTTATGGATTAATTTTTTAGGAACAAGTGTAAATGGGCAAACTCGAAAGCCTACTAAAAAAGAAATTAATGAATTAATTGTATCGGCAACTAAGCTTAGAGAATCAGGAGATTTTGAAAAATCTTTATTGATTTCCAGAATGGCTTTGCGCAATGCGATATCCATAAAAGATAATATCCTTATTGCAGAAAATTATAATAATGTTGCTGCTAATTTTAATGCTTTATCAGAATTTGACAAAGCTATTTTTTACTATAAAAAAGCTTTAGAACATGCTGCTTTTACTCAAAATGATACTATAAAACAAAGAGTAAATAATAACCTTGGGAACATGTATTGTTTTGAGAAAAAGAAATACGATATCGGTATTCCTTACTATAAAAAAGCGATTGAATACAGCAAAAAAATTTCTGATTCTTCTCAATTGGTTTTTACTAATCTCAATTTAACGTGGGCTCTTTTTGATATAAATAAATTTAAAGAAGGAGAAGAAAGTTTAAAAATAATCAATTCCTATTACAAAAAACATAAGGACAATAGTGTTATTGTCGTTCTTAAAATGCTTAATGGCATGTATTCTAATTTTAAAAATGAGAATGCAAAATCTGACCTATATTTTAAAGATGCTATTCGGCTTGGAAATAATTTGAATCAAAAATCTGACTTGTCTTATTCACATTTTGAATACTCCAAGCTTTTGTTAAAACTAAAAGATTATAAAAATGCTTATCAGAATTTAGAAATCTATACGCGTCTCAATGATGAAATTTATACTGAAGAAAAATTAAAAAAAGCTGATGTGGAAGGTGTTAATTTTCAATTGGACGAATATAAGCGCACTATTGATAAAATTGAAAATGAAAAAGATTTACAGTTTCAAAGTTTAAAAAAATCAAGAATTATCGTTTTACTTTTTATAATTGTCATTTTTGTATTATTACTTTTTCTAAATTCATTAATCAAAAATAATAGATTCAGATTGAAATCAAATGCTGATTTATTACTTGCAAATGAAGAGTTGATTGTTGCAAATAAGAAAGCTCAAGAATCAGCTATGTTAAAAACACAATTTATCTCTACTATTAGTCACGAATTAAGAACTCCGTTATATGGTGTGGTTGGTATCGCTGATTTGCTGTTGGAAGAACATAAAGAACTTTCAAATAGTTCTCATTTAAATTCTTTAAAGTTTTCTGCTCGCTATTTATTGTCGCTAGTGAATGATATTTTGCAGATTAATAAAATTGAAGAGAATAAAATTGTTTTGGATAAAATGACATTTAATTTGATAGATGAATTTAGTATGATAAAAAATTCATTATCCTTCATTGCTAAAAAAAATAATAACAAAATACATATTGATGTTGATGCGTTAATTCCAGAAAGCTTAATTGGTGATAAACTTAGATTTGCTCAAATTTTAATGAATTTAGTTAGTAATGCTTTGAAATTTACTAAAAATGGAAAAATTGAGTTAAAGGCTAGGCAAATTAAAGTCGAAGGAGAAATACATTCAATTGAGATTAAAATAAAAGATAACGGGATAGGTATTTCTCCTTTAGATCAAGACAAAATTTTTGATAAATTTGTTCAGGTAGGCAGGAAAGAGCTTGATTATCAAGGAACAGGTTTAGGATTGTCTATTGTAAAAAGACTGTTGGAACTTTTTGGTAGTGATATTACTGTTGAAAGCGAATTAGGAAATGGTACTGTTTTTACTTTTTGTGTTGATTTTGAATGTAATTATATGAAAACTAACGAAATAATAAATAATATACAAGTAAATATGACCTCAAGTAAAATATTAAAAGTACTTGTAGTTGAAGATAATCATATTAATCAATTAATAACAAAAAAAACTATAGAGAAAAATAATTATTCTTGTAAAGTGGTTGATGATGGTTTTATGGCTTTGGATATTCTAATTGAAGAAGAGTTTGATGTTATTTTAATGGATATTAATATGCCTTTGATGAACGGATTTGAAACTTCACGACGAATAAGAGCGGAAGGAATTGAAACACCTATTATTGCTTTGACAGCTTTTGATAAAAATGAAATAACTGATGAGGCTATAATGGCAGGAATGAATGACATTATTGTAAAACCATTTGAATCGGTTCAGTTATTTAAAATTATTAATAGCCATATTTTAAAATATAAAAGTCTTGTTTAATAGACTTTTGTGCTGTTTCTCTCAAAAAAAAAACATCTTTTAAAGAATTTAAAAGATGTTTTTTGATTATTAGAAGTGAGTATTATGTCTTTTAATACCAACGTTTTTTGTTTTGTTTGGATGCATCAGATTTTCTAGATTTGTGTGCACCTCCACTACGATTTGAATTTTTAGGAGGTGTACTATCAGTAGTTGGACTTCCAGAGTGCCAAGGATAAGGATGATTATCTATGGTTTTTACATCAACTTTTATAAGTTTTTGAATGTCTTTCCAATAGTCTTTTTCGTCTTTACTGCAAAAAGAAATTGCAATTCCGCCATTTCCTGCACGACCGGTTCTACCAATTCGGTGAACGTAGGTTTCAGGAATATTAGGTAAGTCAAAATTAATAACAAAAGGAAGTTGGTCAATATCTATACCACGTGCTGCAATATCGGTGGCTACAAGTACTCCGACTTCTTTGTTTTTAAATGCGTCTAAAACTCTTTGTCTTGCATTTTGTGATTTATCTCCATGTATGGCTTCGGCAGGAATGTCTTTTTTTCTCAGTGCTTTTACCACATTATCAGCACCATGTTTTGTTCTTGAAAAAACAAGTACATTAGATAGGTTTTCGTTTTTTATCAGGTGATATAATAGGTTTCTTTTTTCTGTTTTTTCAACAAAATATACACGCTGTTCTACATTCTCTGCTGTAGATGAAACAGGTGAAACAGTTACCGTTTCTGGCGATGTAAGAAACATTTCAGCCAATTCTCTTATGGCGATAGGCATGGTTGCCGAAAAGAAAAGAGTTTGTCTATTTTTTGGCGTAAGCTTTACTATTTTTTTCACATCATTAACAAAACCCATATCTAACATTTGATCTGCTTCATCTAATACTAAAGTATGTAAATGATCCAAATCAATAAAACCTTGTTTGTGTAGGTCTAATAGTCGTCCTGGCGTTGCTATTATAATGTCAACTCCATTTTTTAAAGCATCTACTTGTGGATTTTGAGAAACACCTCCAAAAAGTGTTAGTTGTGTTAAATTGGTGTATTTGCCATAAGTATCAAAGCTTTGTCCAATTTGAACAGCTAATTCTCTTGTAGGAGTAACAACAAGTGCTCGGATTACTTTTGCTTTTTTTGATGAACCTACTATTCTGTGTAATTGATGTATAATTGGAATTGCAAATGCAGCAGTTTTTCCTGTTCCTGTTTGCGCACAACCTATCAAATCTTTTCCTGCCAATACAATTGGAATGGATTGTTCTTGAATAGGTGTTGCTTGTGTATAGCCTTCTTCAAATACGGCTTTTTGTATACTTTTTGAAAGTGATAAGTCTTCGAATAACATATTTTTGATTTAAATATCTTGTATTTAGTACATAGATAAGGGCGCAAAGATAGTGTTATTATTTTGAAGAAAATTTTTTTGAGATTATGTAAGTATTTATTTCGGTATTAATTATTCTATGGAGTTATGCGATTTCATAAAATCAGTGACCAAGTAGCCAATAAGTTTACCAATTAAATGGTTGTTTTTGTCTTCTCCTAAATCGGGTGCTCCTTCACAAATATGTAAATAAGTGGCATTTTTATTTTTAGCAAAATAAGAAACAAACTGACGAAGCTCTTCAATAGAAAAACCGCTTAATGTCATAGCGCTACTCGCAATATTAGGAATAGCATCCAAATCAATTTCAATTCCAAATGGATCATTTTTGATGAAATCAAGCGCAGTGACCATTTCTTCAGAAAAGTTTTTTTCTTTTCTAATATTAATACTGTCATAGGTGTTGTGTCGAACACGATCTTCAATTTTTTTCATAATATCCAAAACACTTTTGGAAGTATAATTTTCATGAAGACCAAAAATGAAATATTTTTTTAAAAAACCTTCCTCAAAAGCATAGGAGAAACCATTTCCACTATGGCGGCCTTCCAAAATTCTAAAATCAGAATGTGCATCAAAATTGACGGCATTTATGGCTTTACCTTTTGCTAAAGCAGAACCTTTAATATTTCCATAAGCATTATTATGCCCACCACCAATTACAATTGGGATTTTACCTGCCTGAACTATTTTGCAAATGATATGGGAAACTTCTTTATCTATTTTCTCTACTAACTGACTTAGTTTAGAACGGTCGTCAATGTCATTAAAATCAAGGTTTTCGACTTCCTTCATTTCAGTTTGAACATTCAGATGTCCTAAAATAATAATTTGATTTCCTTTTGAGAAACGATTATGCTGGATATTAGCAATGCTATGTATGGCACTTTTCCAGGCAGATGCAGCTCCAGGTCTTCCGTAATTGGCTCTGATTCCTATGTCTTCAGGAATTCCAAACAAAACGAATTTGGCCTCACTGTTTTTTATGAAATTAAATGGTTCTGTATTTTTGGGAACAACAAGTATTTTCTCGCCAAATTTTATTTCACCACTTCTGTGGTTTGTTACTTTAGCTAGGTCGTTAATACTGAACGTGATAAGTTTTTCCATAAAAAAATATTTTACAAAAATAATATAATTGTATTAAGTTGCGTTATGTATATTATTAAATTTGTAAAAAACAATATAAATATCAACATGGAAAATCAAAAAAACAATTCGAGTCTAAAAGCTGTAATAGCTGTTTTGGCTATTTTATTAGTAGGTAGTTTAGTTTATATTTTTAAAATGTCTTCAGAAGTAGAATCAGTTCATACTGAAATTGTAAAAGTAGGTTCTGAAAAAGAGTCTGTAATGAAAGATTTGCAAGATCTTAAAGCAACTTATGACGCTGCAATCGCAGAAAATACCTCAATGTCTGAAGAGTTGATACAAGAAAGGGATAAAGTAGTTAATTTGATGGATCAGATTAAAAAATCAAATGGAGATGTATCAAAATACAGGAATCAGGTAAAATCGATGCAAGGACACTTGAAACAGTTGATGGAAGAAAATGAAGGTTTGAAAAAACAAAATGTTACTTTGGCGAATCAACGTGATAGTACAGTAGTTGTTTTGGGTGAATCAAAAAAATTCAACGAAGTTTTAGTTGGTCAAAACGAAGAATTATCTAAAACAGTTGAAAGAGGTGGGAAATTATCTGTTTTGAATTTGCAAACTTCAGCTTATAAATTAAGAAGTTCTGGGAAAGAAATAGCAACAGATAAAGCAAGTAGAGCTGATGTTCTTAAAATTAGTTTTACTATTGCTGAGAATTCAATTGCAAAATCTGGAGATAAAGATTATTATGTACAAGTTATCGATAGTAAAAATAATGTTTTAGGTGAAGCTAAAACAATTAATTTTGAAGAAAAGGTTTTGAAGTACAGTTTTATTTCTAGAGTGAAATATGAAAACAAAACAGTTCAAGTTTCTCAAGATTTAGCAGGGAAAGATTTTGCTAAAGGATTATACTCAGTAAACGTTTTTGATAAAGATCAATTGGTTTCAACTACTAATTTTTCTTTGAAATAATAAGAAGTTTTTATAGAAAAAAGAGCGATATTCATTTGAATATCGCTCTTTTTTTTTTGCTTTAATTTTAGCGAAAAATTAATATATTTTGCCGTCTAAGATTACACTATCTATTAAATTACTAGCAAAAGCATAAGGCAATTGGTAATAAGATGGGATTTCTTTTGTGATGATTAGATTGGCTTTTTTTCCTTTGGTAATGCTTCCATGAGTTTTGGAAATTCCCATCGCATAAGCGCCATTAATTGTTGCTGCATTTATAGCTTCTTCAGGAGTCATTTTCATTTTAATGCAGGCGGTTGCCACTACAAAATTCATATTTCCTGATGGAGTAGAGCCAGGATTGTAATCTGTAGCAAGTGCCAATGGAAGTCCAGCGCTAATCATTTCACGAGTTGGTGTGTAAGGAATGCTTAAAAAATAAGAGCAAGAAGGTAAAGCTACTGGCATTGTTTCAGTGTTTTTTAAAGCTTCAATGTCTTCGGGATTCATAATTTCCAAATGATCTACTGAAAGCGCGTTGTATTTTACACTAGCTTGTATTCCTCCAATAGAATTGAATTGATTGACGTGAATTTTTGGTTTTAAGCCAAATTGAATTCCAGCACGCATTATTTCTTCAGTTTCTTCAACAGAGAAATAACCTGTTTCGCAAAAAACATCAATGAAATCGGCTAATTTGTTTTTAGCTATTTCAGGAAGCATTTCGTTAATGATGCAATCAATATAGCCTCTTTTATTGTTTTTAAAAACACTAGGGAAGGCGTGAGCACCTAAAAAAGTTGCTTTTATTGTTATTGGGAAATTGTGAGCTAATTGTTTGATGACGCGAAGCATTTTGAGTTCGCCTTCAACAGTTAGCCCATAACCTGATTTAATTTCGACGGCTCCCGTTCCCAATCGCATTATTTCTTCTAGTCTTGCTTTCGATTGGTTGTAAATTTCCTCTTCTGAAGTTTCGTTTAGCTTTTTGGCTGAATTTAAGATTCCACCGCCGCGATTGGCAATTTCTTCATAGGTCATACCATTTATACGATCTACAAATTCTTGTTCGCGATTACCAGCATACACAATATGCGTATGACTGTCACACCAAGTAGGTAAAACTATTTTTCCTGATGCATCAATAGTTGAATCTACTGTTGTCTTAGGGAGATTATCCATTGAACCAAAATCAACAATTACATCGTCTTTTATCAATAAAAAAGCATTTTTAATGGTTGGTAAAACTGCCATTTCAGCTCCCGAAACTTTTAAAATAGAATTTTCGCGAACTTGCAATAGCTCTTTGATGTTGGTAATAAGAGTTGTCATTTTATGTTTTTTGGTCTCAGATTTTAGTCAAAATTACGTGCTTTTGTACATTTTCCTTTTAGGTTCTAAAAAAGTTTACCGCAAATTCGCAAATTATTTTATACTTTTAAGTGTGTAATTTGCGAATTTGCGGTTTCTTTTTTAATGTTTTAAACCGTACAGACTTTAAGTCTGTAGTGATTTATTCTGAAACTGTTATTTCAAAGATTTTGTCCCAATTTTTTCCAGTTACAAAAATAGTTTTGTTTTTTGGGTTGTAAGCAATTCCATTTAAAACATCATCTGGAGTAACTTTTAAAAATTTACGTAATCCCGACATGTCTAAAATCCCTTCTACAGCTCCGGAGGTTGGATTTACAACAGCTATTGCATCTTTTAACCAAACGTTAGTGTATATTTTTCCGTTAATCCATTCTAATTCATTAATGGCTTTTATTTTTGCATCTCCAGAATACACATTGATGTAATCAATCATTTTTTGTGTTTTAGGATCCATTTTCCAGATTTTTTCGGTTTTGTCAGTTTGGTAGATGTAGGTACCATCATTAGTCATTCCCCAACCTTCAATATCTTTGTCGTAAGTAAAAGTTTTTTCAAGTTTTAGCGTTTTTGCATCATATATAAAACCTGTTTTTTCCTGCCAAGTTAATTGGTATAATTTACCATTGACAAAAGTGATTCCTTCCCCAAAGTATTTAGAATCTAGATCAATTTGCTTGAAAATTTTTCCAGTTTTGTAATCGTATTTTCTTAAATAAGATTTTCCATTTTGTCCTGTACTTTCATATAAGGTATCATTATGAAATTCGAAGCCCTCGGTAAATGAATTTGTATCGTGTGGGTACGTATTTACAATTTTATACTTTAATAATTTTGGTGTAACGTTTGAAACCAATTCAATTCTTTTGGTTGCATCCGACGAATCTGAACCAAAATAAACGGTAGCTTTTAGATATTGATATCCTAATTTTTGATCTTTTAATTCAAATTTAAATTTTTCGGTACTTTTTGTACTTCCAACTTTTTTGTCGTTTACAAAGTAAGCAATACTGTCAATTTCTTTCGAATTTGGATTAAGAATTCCTATTGAAACCGATTCAGGAGTCGTAAAATGGGCAGGAAAAGCAGAATCATCGATAGTGAATAAAGAATTTTCACCTTTTTTTGTGTCGCCACATCCAATTAATGTCATTCCTAATGAAATGGCAATTAAGAAGTTATATTTTTTCATGATTTGAATTTTAAAAAGACCAATATACAACGTTATTTTATTAGAGCAAAGCGCTTGCAAAAATATAAAAAGGTTGTATATTTGCACCGGCAAGTCCTACACGACCAGCTCCTGCAGACTCCCCCAGGATGGGAACATAGCAAGGGTACGTGGTTGAGCGGTGCGATGTAGATCGCTTGCCATTTTTTTTATTTTACAAGAATTATGCAAATGTAGTCTTCCTTCGGGAGGATTTTTTTATTTTTAGGCATTTCTAACTCAATATGAATTTATAAACTAGAGCATGAGCAAAGTTGTTTTGATTACTGGAGGATCATCAGGGATTGGAAAATCTATTGGCGAATTTTTACATCATAAAGGATTTGTGGTGTATGGAACGAGTAGAAATCCTGAACGAATTACTGATTCTGCTTTTCCTTTAATTGCTTTGGATGTTAGAAATGCGGATTCTATTCATTCGGTTGTTGCCAAAATCATAGCGACTTCAGGGAGACTTGATGTTGTGATAAATAATGCAGGAGTTGGGATTACTGGACCTTTGGAAGAAATTCCGATGGAGGAAATCAAGAATAATTTTGAGACTAATTTTTTCGGTCCAATTGAAGTAATGAAAGCTGTTTTACCTCAAATGCGTTCACAACAATCGGGATTAATTATAAATATTACTTCAATTGCTGGTTATATGGGATTGCCTTATCGAAGCGTTTATTCAGCTTCAAAAGGAGCTTTAGAATTAATTACTGAGGCATTGCGAATGGAAGTAAAGTCGTTTGGCATTCAAATTACAAATATTGCTCCAGGTGATTTTGCAACTAATATTGCTGCTGGCCGTTTTCATGCGCCAGTTATAAAGGGGTCTGCTTATGAAGTACCTTACGGGAATAATCTCAGGACGATGGATGAGCACGTAGATAGTGGGAGTAATCCAAATGAAATGGCTGAAGCTGTATTTGCAATCATTGAAAATCCATCTCCAAAAATTCATTATAAAGTGGGAGTATTTATGCAAAAGTTCTCTATTGTATTAAAGAGAATACTTCCAGATAAAGTATATGAAAAAATGTTAATGAATCATTATAAGTTGTAATTTTGCACCGAATTTGCGTGAGGGATAGGAGTAAACTACCGAAGTAGTACGGATAGCCCGACCACATTTACAAAAGGCGCGCATAAGCGGTTCGTATATTGCGCCTTTTGTAAATGTGGTCACGCCCTAATTAAGAACACAATTAAATAAATATATATTATGAAATTTTTTATTGATACAGCTAATTTAGCTCAAATTAAAGAAGCACAAGCGTTAGGTGTTTTAGATGGTGTAACTACAAATCCATCATTGATGGCTAAAGAAGGAATTACTGGAAAAAACAATATTTTAAAACATTATGTTGATATCTGTAATTTGGTTGATGGTGATGTAAGTGCTGAAGTTAATGCTTTGGATTACGACGGAATGATTAAAGAAGGTGAAGAATTGGCTGATTTACACAATCAAATCGTAGTTAAATTGCCAATGACTAAAGAAGGTGTAATGGCTGCTAAATATTTTTCTGATAAAGGAATTAAAACAAATGTAACTCTTGTATTTTCTGCTGGCCAAGCTTTATTGGCTGCAAAAGCAGGTGCAACTTACGTTTCTCCATTTATTGGACGTTTGGATGATGTTTCTACTGATGGTTTAGGTCTTATCGAAGAAATTCGTTTGATATATGATAACTACGGTTATGAAACTGAAATATTAGCTGCTTCTGTGCGTCATACTATGCATATTGTAAACTGTGCTAAACTTGGTGCAGATGTAATGACAGGACCATTATCTGCAATTTATGGTTTATTGAAACACCCATTAACTGATATTGGATTGGCTCAGTTTGTTGCTGATTTCGAAAAAGGAAATAAGTAATAAAAAGTAGTCAGTGATCAGTTTTTAGTGATCAGTTGATAAGTAAATATAAAAGTCCCATTTCGCAATGAAATGTGACTTTTTTTGTTTTTGATATAAATCGCTGAAAATTCAATATTTGATTATTGGTTCAAATAAAAATCATATACGCGATTCTCAGCGATTTGGATTATGAGTTGTCCTGAAAAAGGTTGACTCGATTAATATTATAAAATTAGTTAAATCGGGACAGAATTACTTCTGTTCCGATTTATTTTTTTCCATCGTTTTAGTTTAATATTATTTTGAGAATGCGCTTGATTAGGAGTAAGCATATTTATAGACAAATGGACTCTAATTTGATTGTAAAACAGAATAGATTCTTCGACTTGCTTTTTTAAGTTTTCAACATTCTCAAAAATTTCAAATAATCCAAACTCTTCTTTTAAAATTCCATTTACCCTTTCTGCAATTGCATTTTCATAGGGATCATAACTTTGCGTCATGCTTATCCGAATGTTGTTTCTGGATAAACATTCGGTATATTCTTTGCTACAATACTGCAAGCCTCTGTCTGAATGATGTATAAGATTGTTACTGTATTTTCTATTAATAACAGCCATTTTTAAAGCTTCTAATGTAGAAGCTGCCATTAAATTATCCGATAATTTATAGCCCACAATTTTCTTCGAATAGGCATCTGTTATCAGATGTAAATAATGTGTTTTATCTTTAGTTCTAAGGTAAGTAATATCAGCTACCCAAATTTGCTCAGGCCTTTTGATTTCTATCTCTTTAATTAAGTTTGGATATTTACGCATCCAATGTCTTGAATTGGTTGTCTTGTAATATCTTCGAACTTTCGGAACTAATAAATATTCATCTCGTAAAAAATCAAATAATTTATCTCTGCCTATCTTTATTTGATGTTTCTTAAAATCATCTTTCAACATAAAATATAGTTTTTTACCTCCCGTTTTGGGCAGTTTTTGACGCACTGACATCACTAAAGAGTTTAGGCACTCTTTGTCTAAACCTGATTTTAACAGATGTGTTTTTCGTTTATAATAAGCTTGTTTGCTATACCCAAACAATCGACATATTCCCTGAGGACTAATCCTGTAAATATGATTTATTTCTTGGACTGCTTGGAACCAGACTTTTTTACAATCTCAACTTTTAGCTCTCGTTCGGCTATTTCTATAAACTTTTTAAAAACCAACAATTCTTGTTCTTTCTTGGCTAATTGTGCTTCAAGTTCTTTGATGCGCTGAGATTGAGGATCTTTCATAGGACGGCCAATGGTTAGTTTATCTTGATAGGTAAATTTACCATATTTTTTTAACCAACGGGGTATACAGCTGTTACCACGAATATTATAGCGCCTGCGAAGTTCCGCTTTTGTAAATAATCCCTGTTCAAATTCTTTTACTACTTGCTTTTTGAATAGCTCTCCGAAAGTTTGTGGAGCTAACGGCTTTTTGAATTCTTTTCTTTCTGTTGACATAATTAAGGTAATTATAGTCAACTTTTTTCAGGACGAGACATAAGGTAAAAAAAGCCCCATTCTGTTTTATAGAATAGGGCATTTGAATTCATTTTATACTGAACACTGCAGTCTCTGAACACTGAATACTTTTTTCTAATGTCCTCCACCTTCACTTATAACGTGGCTTACTCCTTGTTTTTTTAATATTTGCGGGCAGTAAAAACCATAAAATGCTAAATATGCAAAACCAATAAGTGGTACAATATAAGAGAAATGTGTGTAGCTAATGCCAAATATTCCGTCTGGATTTGTTAAATCTAAATCACAGATACTTCCTTGTATAAGTGGAATTACACCACCACCTAGAATCATCATAATTAAGAAAGAAGATGCTTTTCCTGTGTTTTTACCTAAACCTGCAATAGCCAAATCGAAAATTGACGGCCACATAATAGATAGGAATAATCCGCCAGATATAAAGAAGAATTTAGCAATATCAGGATTTGGACAAACTAATCCCGCAAGCATCATTAATAGACCAGATATTCCAAAAAGCATTAATGTTTTTCCAGCATTTTTACCACCAACAAAACTAACTGCTATAAATAGTAAAATCCAAATTGGGTAAATGTAGAAAGATGAAACATCATGCGCAGCAAAAATGTTTGCTCCAATTATAACTCCAAATCCTAAAGCAGGCACGATAAATTTAAGAGCCATGTTTACTAAATTTGAAGTATTGAAAACATTGACTCCGCCATTCCAACGGCCTATCATTAAACTTCCCCAGTAAAGTGCAATAAAAGGAGCAATAGCGTCCTCTAAAATATTACCAAATTCATGTGTTTTTAATAGAGCTGGTAAATTACTAATGATGGTAACTTCTGTTCCTACGTAAATGAAAATGCCCAGCATACCTAAGTATAATTGTGGGTAGTCTAAAATATTAAATTTAGAATGTTTATGTTCAATTTTTGCTTCTTCTTCATCTACTTTTGCGGGATCTTCGATTTTAGAAAAATTCATGAAAATCGCAACTATAATAAACGCAAGGCCTAAAATTATAAATGGCAATTTGATGTCTTCTAATGAAAGCGTTGTTTTTTTGTTATCACCCATTCCAAAAAGAGCGATTCCTAATAAGATTGCGCCAATAGTTGTTCCGAAAGAGTTAACACCACCTGCCAAAGTTAAACGGTGAGCTCCAGTCGTTGGGCTTCCCATTTTAATAGCCAATGGATTAGCAACAATCTGTTGAATTGAGAATCCTAAACCTACAGTAAATAAGGCTGTTAGGAAGAAAGGAAAACTTTCCATTGTTGCTGCAGGAACGAACAAAAATGATCCAATTGCAGAAAGAATTAAACCCGCTGAAAGTGTTTTTTTATATCCAAATTTTTGTAAGACATCAGATTTTAAGGAAACTAGGAAGAATATTATCGATCCTACAAAGTAAGCAGCATAAAATGCCCAAGCAACTAATTGTGATTGGACTTGTGATAAAGTAAAAACTTTTTTAAAGACGGGGATTAGGATGTCATTGGCGGAACCAACAAATCCCCAAAAAAAGAAGACGATTATTAATGAAATAAATTGTCCCCATTTGGTTTGCACATTTTCTGAATTCATAATTTAAAAATTTAATTTTTTTTGGTTAATTATTAATTTTTTGATGCTGCAAGACTGTAAATGTATTTGTTAAGAATTTTAAAAAAAAATTTTATGATATAAAGTTTTTTACTTTTAAATAAACGACATTATTTCGTCAACAAATGGCAGTTTTATTGCTTTTTAGAAGTGAAAAATCGATATAGAATTGTACTTTTAATAAGGACTTGTGTAGAAATAAAGTATTTAAATTATTAAGAACGCATAAATAAGAGTTATAATTTAAAGAATAGTAAAACAGTATTTCGGCAAATATTTAATTTTTAGGGAGCTTAAATTGATGTTGAAATTAAGTATTGTCTGTTAATTTTACTGCATTATAAAAATATGCAATCTAAGCTAACAGATTTATTGCGCCAATCCAATTCTATGAATTTTTTAGTCCATGAATTGTGTGGTTAAAAATAGAAATAGTTAGTCTTGATTAAGTAGAATGGAGAAGATGTATTTTAAAATAGTATTATTCTAATATTTTTACTTTTACTTCTTTACTGTAATTTCTTCCTATGGGAATTGTATAGGATGAAATTTGAATTCTATTTCCTTCTATCGATTTTACTTTATTTAAGGCAATTGTATAGGATTTATGAATACGCATAAAACGATCGGATGGTAATTCATCTGTCAAGGAAGTTAATGATTTATGAGTGATATAAGTCTTCTCAGCGGTAACCACTTTAATGTATTCTTTCATGCCTTCGACAAAAAGAATTTCATCAATATTTATCTTTACCATTTTTTTATCTACTTTGATAAATAGGTGAGGTTCTACACGATGATTCTCAATTTTGATGTTGTTTTTTGAATTGTATTCTGCTTCAATTTTATGAATACATTTTATGAAACGGGGCAATGGAATTGGTTTCACTAAATAATCCAAGACTTCTAGATCATAACTTTCGGCAGCAAATTCTCTGAAAGCAGTTGTGATAATAATTCGGGTTTTGTATTCTAGAAGTTTGATTAATTCAAACCCGGTCATCATTGGCATGTTGATGTCCAGGAATACAGCATCAACAGTATTAGAATTTATAAATTCGAGACTTTCTAATGAATTATTGAAAGTTGCAATAACTTCAAATTCTGAAAAATTTTCAAAATAATTGAGCAAGACTTTTATTGCTAAAGGTTCGTCATCAATTATTACACATTTAATCTTCATTATATAAAGGTATTTGGATTTTAATACTATAAAAGTTAAATTTTATTGTTTGGTTTATGCTGAAATTGTTTTTATAAATAAGTTTTAATCTTTTTTTAGTATTGGATAAGCCTATGCCTTTTTTGTTTTTTATTGGCGGTGAAATTACAAAATTATTTATTATTTCAAATTCCAGCTTAGAATTTATAACTCTGAAGTTTATTTTAATTTTGAGTTTTTCGTTGTTTATTCCACCATGTTTAAAAGCATTTTCTATTAGCGAAATGAATAATAATGGAGGGATATTTACATTATCAATATCAGATTCAAGATTAAACCGAACTTCCACATTTTGAAACCGCAATTTTTCAATTTCTATATAATTTTGAATATAATCGATTTCTTTTACTAAAGGTACGTATTTGACATCATCAATATCATATAACACATATTCCATTAATTGCGAAAGTTTAATAATTACATCTGGAACTTTGTTTGATGATTCTAATGAAAGTGCATAAAGATTATTTAGTGTATTAAAAAAGAAGTGTGGCTGAATCTGATTTTTTAAATATTTTAATTTAATTTTATTTTGATTCTCCATGATTGCTTTGTTGCGATCCCTTTCTTTGAGCCATGTTAGCATCAAGTAGATTGAAGATGCTACCGCTAGCACATAAAGTTCACCAATACAAACAGCCACAATATGATTAATTTCAAAAGGACTGTAATCTCTATTGGCTTCAGGCCAGATGTTTTTTGAAATTATAAAATAGGTCAGCCCGGTTTTTAATAAATAAACAACTCCTAAACTCGCAATTAGTGAAAATGCATATTTAATGTATTTCGATTTTAATACAAACATAGGAATGAGTATTAATAAATTGAAATATACTAATGGAATATGAAGTGAGAATTCGATTAGATTAGATTTAAATGAATACCCATAATTATTAAAATAAGCTCCCCATCTTAAAAAATTAAGTAGAAAATAGATAGCCCAAAACCAGATATGATTTTGGAGTTTTATATGAGAGTCAATTTTTTTCATTTAGTATCAAGAAATAGTAAAATTGGGTTTAATAAAGGATTTGAGTGTATATTTCATTTTGCAACAATAATCATTTTGTTATTAAAAAAGCTATTTTAATGAAAAAAAAACTGTGAAAATGTAATTACGGTAGAAAATGCATATCAAGAAAACGTTTTCGTAAAACGCATTGTTGATTGAAATATGTCGTTTGTTTAAAAAACAGTGCCGTTGGTTTAATTTATTTTTTTAGAAGATACCATCCATATAATTTTACATCATAACTAACAAAATAATTTAAAAATGAGAAAAATTTTTTTAATCGCAATGGTTCTTTTTACTACGCAAATTACCCTTGCGCAGGTAAAAACGATCAAAGGTTTTGTTTCAGATGCAGCGGGTACTCCAATACCTGGCGCAAATGTTAACATAAAAGGTGAAGGTACTGGAACATCTACAGATTTTGATGGTAAATTTACAATTGATGCAAAAACTGGTGCTACTCTAGTGGTTTCTTTTTTAGGTTATGAAACACGAAATGTAGAAGTAGGTGAGTCATCTTCAATTGTTGTAAGAATGATTTCTTCGGGTTCTACAGCATTGAATGAAGTTGTTGTAACTTCATTAGGTATTAAAAAATCTAAAAAATCTTTGACTTACTCAGCTCAGGAATTAAAAGGAGAAGAGTTAGTTCGTGCCAAGGACGTCAACATTATTAACACAATTGCTGGTAAAATAGCAGGCGTTGCTGTAATAAAAAGTTCTGGTGGAACAGGAGGTTCTTCTAAAGTTACTATTCGTGGTAATTCATCTGTTACAAATAATAACCCTCTGTATGTAATTGATGGTGTGCCAATGTTGAATGTAGGTTCAGGACAACCAAACGATACTTTTGGATCACTTCAGGGTGGAAACCGTGATGGTGGAGACGTTGCTTCACTATTAAACCCTGATGATTACGAAGGAATGACTGTATTAAAAGGAGCATCTGCATCTGCTTTATATGGTAGTCAAGGTGCTAGAGGAGTTATTTTATTGACTTCAAAAAAAGTTAAACCAGGTAAAGAAACTTTTAGAGCTTCTTCTAACTCTACTTTTGAAACTGCAGCGTATTTACCTAAATTTCAAAATGAGTATGTAACTTCAGGAAATGAATTTTCTTGGGGTGCTAAAGGAGCTTCAAAAGATCATGTTAAAGATTTCTTTCAAACAGGTACAACTCAGATTACTTCATTTGGTTTTTCTTCAGGTGCAGATCATTCTACAACTTCTGTTTCTTATGCGAATACGATTGCAAGTGGAATTATTGAAGACAATGAATTGAAAAAACACAACTTTAGTTTGAGACAAACAGCTAAATTCTTTAATGATAAATTAACTGTTACTGCTGCTGCTAATTATGTTTTTCAAAAAATTAATAACAGACCTACAAATGGTTTGTATTATAATCCGCTTACAGGTGTTTATCTGTTTCCAAGAGTTACTGAAGGAGGAAAAGATTTTAATTATTATAAAAATAACTTCGAAGTTTTTGATCCGCTAAGAAATATGATGGTTCAAAATTGGCCAACAATACAAAATTATGCTAATCCTTTAGCTGGTAATATTGACATAGAACAAAATCCTTATTATAGTATTAAAAGAAATACATCAATAGACACAAATGACTATTTGAATATTGCTACAGGATTAAGTTATGAAGTTAATAAATGGTTAACCATTGGTTCTAGATTTAATTATGACAGAGTAAATAATACTTTAGAAAATAAAATTAATGCTTCTACAAATAGTGTTTGGGCTCCTGAGACAGGTAAGTATATAAACATTAATAATTTAAGTGTTCAGAAATATGCTGATTTGATCGCTACTATCAATACTAAATTTAATGATGATTTCAGTTTCTTCGCTAATATTGGTACTAGTATTACTAATTCAAAATTAAATGATCAAACAGTTCTTGATTCAGGAAATAGTGGTTTGAAAGCTGCTAACTGGTTTACAATTCACAATTTTAAAGACACTGAAGGAATTTATCAAAATATGGGTGCAAGCAGAGAAGTGCAATCTATTTTTGCTGCAGCAACTTTTGGATATAAATCGATGTTGTATTTAGATGTTACTGGTCGTAACGATTGGTCTTCTACTTTAGTTAATACAGAAAGTATGTCTTTCTTCTATCCTTCGGTTGGTGCTACGGCTATCCTATCAGAAATGATAAAAATGCCAGAATCAATTAGTTTCGGTAAAGTTCGTGCTTCTTATGCTCAGGTAGGTAATGATGTTGCGGCATTTATAACTACTCCGGTAAACTTGTATACATCGACTAACACTTCTGCAATAAGTCCAGTAACAGGCGTAAGACCGGGTACGACTTTACAACCAGAAAG
Source organism: Flavobacterium sp. WC2509 (assembly GCF_052683105.1). Classification (NCBI taxonomy): domain Bacteria; kingdom Pseudomonadati; phylum Bacteroidota; class Flavobacteriia; order Flavobacteriales; family Flavobacteriaceae; genus Flavobacterium; species Flavobacterium sp. WC2509. The sequence goes on from NZ_JBQZFG010000001.1 coordinate 4,200,637, forward strand.
ACAAGATTCTTATGAATTGGGTACAGAATGGAGATTTCTTAATAATAGAGTTGGTTTTGAATTGACTTACTATTCAAATGAGACAAAAAATCAATATCTAACTATTCCTGCTCCAACAAATGCTGATGGTTTTCAGAATTATGCTTACAATGGTGGTGTAATATCTAATAATGGTATTGAAGCGGTTGTTTTTGGTAAAATTATTGATAATGATAAATTCAAATGGGATGCAACAATCAATTATTCTCATAATAATAACAAGGTTACAAATTTACCAACAGATCAAGGTGGAGTAGTGGTTATTACCCCTGATGGAAACAATAATTACAGATATGCTTTGACAGAAGGACAACCTTTTGGAACAATTCAAGGATGGCAACCAATTAGAAATGATAAAGGGCAATTGGTTTTGGATGCAAAAGGTGCTATTCAGAAATATGTGGATAAAAATGATAATCCTTGGGTGAATATTGGTAATTCAAATCCAGATTATATGTTAGGTTTTTCAAATAGTTTCAAATACGGCAATTTTAATTTGAATTTTACTATTGATGGTCGTTTTGGAGGAGAAGTTTTGAGTATGACACAAGCAATTATGGATATTAATGGGGTTTCAAAAGCTTCTGGAGATGCTAGAAATGCTGGTGGTGTTACGATTGATGCTGTGATGCCTGATGGAACAGCAGTTACAAAAATGGATGCAAATCAATATTATTCATCGATAGGAGGTAGAAATGGTTTGTCTAGCGAATATATGTATAGCGCAACTAATGTGACTTTAAGAGAATTGGCTTTTGGATATACTTTTCACCTAGGCGAAAACACAGCTTTAAAATCGGCTAATGTAGCATTAGTAGCTAGAAATTTATTTTTCCTCTATAAAGATGCGCCATTTGATCCAAACATTTCATTGAGTACTGGTAACGGATTACAAGGTGTTGATATTTTTGGAATGCCATCTACAAAAAGTATTGGACTTAACATAAATGTAACTTTCTAATAAAAAAAATAATGATACTAAATAAAATAAAAACAACAGTTTTATGCACGTCATTAGTTTTGGCGGCAAGTTGTACAGGGGATTATAATGATGTAAATACAAATAAGTATGGTATCACTAATGCTGATTTGAAACAAGATAATAATAATATTAAATTACTGTTTACTCCTGTAAATAATAATGTAGTACAATCGCTGCACTGGGAATATCAATTAGCTCAAAGTTTATCAGGAGATATTTGGGGAGGTTATAATGGTATTCCAACTCCATTTGGAGGAGGTGTAAACAATTCTACTTATGATCTAAATCGTGGTTGGGCTAGTTTCCAATGGAACGATGCTTATACCGATGTATTAGCAAATGTCACAAAAGTAATTAACGAAACAAAAGGAACTCCTGCTAGTCAGTATTATGCCTGGGCTTTGGTTATGAAAGTAGAGGCTATGCACAGAATTACGGATTCATTTGGACCTATTCAATATTCTCAATTCGGAAAATCAACAGGTACTACAACTCTTTATGATAGCCAACAAGAAGTATATACTCAAATGTTCCAAGAGTTAGATTTGGCTGTTGCAGAATTTGATAAAAAGATTCAAAATGGTGAAAAATCTACATTTGGAGATGCTGATCAGACGAATTATAAAGGAGATTATTCACAGTGGATTAAATTTGCTAACTCATTGCGTTTACGTTTGGCAATGAGAATTGTAAAAGTTGATCCAGCAAAAGCTAAAGTTGAAGCTGAAAAAGCAATTGCTAATCCTTACGGTGTTTTAGAAGCTATTGCAGATATTGCACTTGTAAATATTACTAATCCACATCCATTATTTGTGGTTTCAAATTCATGGGGAGATGCAAGAATGTCTGCTGATATGGAATCAATATTAACAGGTTATAATGATCCAAGACTTGCAAAATTCTTTAATAAAGCAACAGATCCATTGGTAATAGGACAATACAGAGGTGTTCGTACTGGTATAGATATCAAAGCAAAATCAGATCACGTTGGAATGTCTGCTTATGGTAAAGTAACAGAAGCGAAACAAATTGTTTGGATGACATCCGCAGAAGTTTTCTTCCTAAGATCAGAAGGTGCTTTGAGAGGTTGGAATATGGGTGGTACTGCTCAATCTTTATACGAGCAAGGAATTACTGCTTCATTTGCTCAATTCGGAGTTTCAGGTGCAGCTACTTACATTGCTGATAATACAAAAATGGCAAAAGATTTTGTAGATGCTTTTGATAGTGCAAACAATGGTGTAGCTGTGAATAAAGTTACAATTGCTTGGGATCCAGCGGCTACTAATGAAGTTAAATTACAAAAAATTATTACTCAAAAATGGATTGCTAACTTCCCTGATGGTCAAGAGTCTTGGTCAGAATACAGAAGAACTGGATATCCTAAATTATTGCCAGTACTTAAAAATGATAGTAAAGGTGTTATTTCTACTCAACTTGGACCACGTAGAAATCTTTTTGCTCAATCTGAAATCGACGGTAATAAAGCCGGATATGATTCAGGAGTAGCAAAATTAGGTGGGCCTGATAATGGTGCAACCAGACTTTGGTGGGATACTACTGGACCAAATTTCTAATAAAATCATAATATAGTTGCTTTTTATTCCAGACAGGTTATACACCTGTCTGGATATAAAAAAATAAAAAATTAAAAACGATGCTGCAATATTTTTTTTAATTGAATTTAAAGGATTTATATCCAATCGCTCCGATTTGTAAAGTATTGCTACTTTGTTTTAAGAGCTTATTATTATCGAAATTTCTTTTTATTTTTTAGAAAATAAAATTTATATATCAATAAAACTCAGGCAGTTTTATTTCAAAAACAAAATCAAGAATTAATTTAAATAGAAGATATATGTACCTTTATTAGAGTCAAATAAGGATAATTACATAATGATTTCTAATAAAATTTATAATAAAAAAACATGAGAACTACATCAAACTTAGGTAATGACATAAGCTTCAAAAAAGCAGGTCAGTTTGAAGACACCCGTTTTGAAAAAATCCACAACGTAATTTTTAAAAATGCTGCAGATGCTTCAATAATCGTTGCTCAAGAAATTGCGGACCTGATTCGTACCAAACAAGAAAAGAATAAAAAATGTGTATTAGGTTTGGCTACTGGTTCATCTCCAATAAAAGTGTATCAAGAATTGGTTCGTATGCACAAAGAGGAAGGATTGAGTTTTGACAATGTTATTACTTTCAATTTAGATGAATACTATCCTATGCCAAAGGAGAGTAATCAAAGTTATCATTATTTCATGCACCAACATCTTTTTAATCATGTTGATATCAGACCTGAAAATATAAATATTCCTGACGGAACCGTTGATTTAGAAGACTTAAATCAGTTTTGTGTTGATTATGAAATGAATATTAAAAAAGCGGGTGGGCTTGATTTTCAATTATTAGGAATTGGGCGTACCGGTCACGTAGGTTTTAATGAGCCTGGATCGCATATCAATTCAGGAACACGAATTATTACGTTGGATCATATTACGAAAGTAGATGCTTCGGGAGATTTTAATGGAATTAGTAATGTGCCTAAAAAAGCAATTACAATGGGAGTTTCAACAATTCTTAGATCTAAAAGAATTGTGCTGATGGCTTGGGGGCAAAACAAAGCTTCCATTATTAAAAGAACTATTCAAGGTGAAATTAGTCCTGAAGTTCCTGCTACTTTTTTGCAAAATCATAATAACACCACTTTTGTTTTAGATCAAGGTGCTGCTTTAGAATTAACTCGTTTAGAAACGCCTTGGCTAGTAGGAGAGTGTATTTGGACACCTGAATTAAAAAGTAAAGCAATTGTTTGGCTTTGCCAACATACCAATCAATCGATTTTAAAATTGACTGATAGAGATTACAATAACAATGGAATGTCTGATTTATTAGCTTCAGGAAGTTCTTCTTATGATTTGAATATTAATATGTTCAACGTATTGCAACATACAATAACGGGATGGCCAGGAGGTAAACCAAATACGGATGATTCTCACCGTCCAGAGAGAGCAAATCCAGCTAAAAAAAGAGTTATTCTTTTTAGTCCACATCCAGATGATGATGTAATTTCTATGGGAGGAACTTTTGCTAAATTAATTAAACAAGGACATGATGTTCATGTAGTATATCAAACTTCTGGAAATATTGCTGTTACGGATGATGAAGCATTAAAATTTGCCGAAGTATGTAATGATTTTGTTGAGGGCGATAAATCAGGAATTAATTTTAAATCGGTAATTGATTTTATTAATTCTAAAACACAAGGGCAAAGTGATTCTCTTGAGGTTCGTAAATTAAAAGGATTGATAAGAAGACGTGAATCCTATGCTGCTACGAGATATATTGGATTAAAAGATGAAAACACACACTTTTTGGACATGCCATTTTATGAAACTGGAATGGTGCAAAAGAAACCTCTAGGTCAAGAAGATATTGCCATTGTAAAAGATATTATAGAAAAAATTAAGCCACATCAGGTCTTTGCTGCAGGAGATTTAGCTGATCCGCACGGTACGCATGAAGTGTGTTTGAATGCCATTTTTGCAGCCATGAAAGAGTTAAAATCAAAACCATTTATGAATGACTGTTGGTTGTGGTTGTACAGAGGAGCTTGGCACGAATGGGATATTCATGAAATTGACATGGCTGTTCCATTAAGTCCAGACGAAGTTATGCTGAAAAGACAAGCCATTTTATATCATCAGTCTCAAAAAGATAGAGTAATGTTCCAAGGTAATGACTCTCGAGAATTTTGGGTGAGAGCTGAGGATCGAAATAAAAATACAGCCAAAATATACGATGCTTTAGGTTTGGCTGAATATGAAGCAATTGAAGCTTTTAAACGTTTTGAGTACTAAAAATACCAAAATACCACAATTCTGTTTTTTATTAAATACTGGATTCTACTCTTGAACTAACTAGTTTGGAGTTCAGCATTAATTCACCTTTTTTCTAATATATTTCTCCTATAAAAATGAAATACATTCTAATTTTTTTATTTTCCTCCATTATTTCTTCAGCACAAGTTTCTAAAGAACAATTAAATATGATGCCATGGCCTCAAAATATTGTACTTAGCGAAGGGGCTTTTGTAGTAACAAAGAATTTTAAAGTAAACATTACTGGTGCACCAAATTCTAGAATATTTGTAGGAGCAACTAATTTTTTGAGAAGATTGGATGGAAGAACAGGAATGTTTTTTAACCAAGGATTTATAACTGGTTTAAATGAAGTTCCAGATGCTCAATTGCAAATTAATTGCGTTCGAAATGCAAAAATTGAACTTTATGAGGATGAAAGTTATTTGTTAGATGTTACTCCAAACAAAATTACATTAAATGCTACTACCGATGTTGGAGCATTGCACGGCCTAGAAACGTTGTTACAGTTGTTACAAAACAATAGTAATTCTTTTTATTTTCCAGTTTCAAAGATTTCAGATTTTCCGCGATTTACTTGGAGAGGTTTAATGATTGATGGCGCAAGACATTTTATGCCAGTTGATGTAATTAAAAGAAATTTGGATGGAATGGCTGCTGTAAAAATGAATGTTTTTCACTGGCATTTGGTAGATGATCAAGGTTGGAGAATTGAAATGAAAAAACACCCGAAGTTAATTGAAATGGCATCGGATGGGAATTATTATACGCAAGAAGAAATTAAGAATGTTATAAAATATGCCGCTGACAGAGGAATCCAGGTAGTTCCAGAAATTGATGTTCCAGGACATGCATCAGCTATTTTGACGGCTTACCCAGAAATAGGTAGCAAAGTGGTGAATCTGAATGTTGGTTCTGGTGAAAAAGGGCAACAATTTAAACAAGTTCAAACGTATGGTATAGAGAGAAATGCGGGAGTTTTTAGTCCAACACTTGATCCTTCAAACCCAAAAACATACGAGTTATTAAGTTCTATTTTTGATGAGGTTTGCCCACTTTTTCCTGGTAAGTTTTTTCACATTGGGGGTGATGAAAACGAAGGTAAAGATTGGGATTCTAATCCTAAAATTCAAGAATTCAAGAAGAAACATAATTTGGCTAACAATCATGAATTGCAAACCTATTTTACAATGCAATTGGTTCCAATGCTAAAAAAACATAATAAAGTCTTGATGGGGTGGGAAGAAATCATGACCAAAAACATGTCCAAAGATGCCATTATCCATTCTTGGAAAGGGGCAAATGAAGGAGTCCCTGCGGGTAAATCACTAGTTGATGCAGTAAAAGGCGGATATAAAACAGTTTTGTCTAATGGATTTTATATTGATTTAATGTATGGAGTTGAAAATCATTATGCAGTAGATCCAATGCCTAAAAATGCCGTATTGACAGATGAAGAAAAAGCTAGAATTTTGGGTGGTGAAGCAACAATGTGGAGCGAATTAGCTTCACCAGCAACAATTGATTCCAGAATTTGGCCTAGAGCAGCCGCTATTGCTGAACGTTTTTGGTCCAATGAAAATGTTACTGATATTAATAGCTTACGTAAAAGACTGAAAACAGTTTCTTTTAGATTGGAAGAGTTGGGCTTAACCCATTTAAAAAGTAAAGAAGGCTTGTTGCGAAATGTTAGCAATAATCAAAAAAGTGATGCTTTACTTGATTTATCTAATGTTTGTGAACCACTAAAAGGATATACAAGAAACAAGGGAGGCACCGAATATCAGATGTATTCTCCATTGACTTTGTTTGCTGATATTTGTACACCAGACGCTTTTGATTCTTTAGAATTTAACCAAGCTGTTACTGATTTTTTAAATAATAAATCTATTGAAAATCAAACTAGAGTTGAGAATTATTTAAACAAATGGATTAAAATGGATTCTGATTTAATTGCTTTGAGTAAGAATGCACCGCTTGTTCAACCTTTATTACCATTGTCTAAAAGTTTAAATGATATTTCTCAACAGCTTCTGCTTAAGATTAGTAAAAAAGAAAATGTAGATACCACTACATTAAATAATTTACTTGAAAAATGTAATTCGAAAGAACATGCTGATGTTGAACTAACAGTATATAATAGCTTGAAAAAATTAGTTCAAGCATAAATTTAAATTCAAAATGTAAAGTTGTATTCGTTAAGATTGATTTTAGTTATTTGTTTTTTTCTTTTATTTCTTTGTTTTGAATTAGCGTTGTTTTTCTTTGAGAACAACTATTTAACCTGGTAATTCGTTGCCAGGTTTTTTATTTTAAATTTTAAAAAATGAAAAAACTTTAGGATCTTAGTTTCTTTGCACCTCTGAACCTTTTTTACTACTTTTGCACAAAATTTTAATAAAAAGACATTCATGTTAACAGTCAATAATTTATCAGTTCAGTTTGGCAAACGAATTTTGTTCGACGAAGTAAATACAACTTTCACGCACGGAAATATTTATGGAGTAATTGGAGCCAATGGTGCTGGAAAATCTACTTTTCTTAAAATAATATCAGGTGACATGGATCCTACTTCGGGACATATTCATTTGGAGCCAGGAAAACGTATGTCGGTTTTGAATCAGAACCACAACATGTTTGACGAACATACGGTATTAGAAACCGTGATGATGGGTAATAAAGTTTTGTATGCTGTGAAAACAGAGATGGATGCGCTTTACCTTGATTATAATGATAAAAATGCAGATAGAATAGGGGAATTACAAGTGCAATTTGAAGAAATGAATGGTTGGAATGCCGACTCAGATGCTGCTTCAATGCTTTCAAATCTTGGAATTACAGAGGATAACCATTATACTTTAATGGGAGATTTGGAAGGAAAAATTAAAGTCCGTGTGCTTTTGGCGCAAGCCTTATTTGGAAATCCAGATTTACTAATCATGGATGAGCCTACCAATGACCTGGATTTTGAAACTATTGCTTGGTTAGAAAATTTCTTGGCAAACTATGAAAATACAGTAATTGTAGTTTCTCACGACAGACACTTTTTGGATTCGGTTTGTACACATATTTCAGATATTGATTTTGGTAAAATAAACCATTATTCTGGGAATTATACTTTTTGGTATGAATCAAGCCAATTAGCTGCTAAACAACGTGCACAACAAAACAAAAAAGCTGAAGAAAAGAAACAAGAATTGGAAGAATTTATTCGTCGTTTTTCTGCGAATGTGGCCAAATCAAAGCAAGCTACTTCTCGTAAAAAAATGATTTCTAAATTAAATATTTCAGATATTAAACCATCTAGTCGTCGTTATCCCGCGATCATCTTTGATCAGGAACGTGAAGCTGGAGATCAAATTTTAAATATTCAAAATTTGAGTGCTTCTGTTGATGGTGATTTGCTTTTTAAAGGAGTAGATTTGAATATGGCAAAAGGAGATAAAATTGTTCTTTTCTCTAAAGATTCTAGAGCTACTACTGCTTTTTATGAAATTCTAAACGGAAATCAAGTTGCAGATTCTGGAACGTATGATTGGGGAGTTACAACTAATCAAGCATATTTGCCAGGTGATAATCATTCGTTTTTTGAAAATGATTATTCTCTTGTAGATTGGTTGCGTCAATGGGTAAAAACGGAAGAGGAAAGGGATGAAGTAAATATTAGAAGTTTTCTAGGTAAAATGATTTTCTCTGGAGAGGAAGCTTTAAAAACTTGTAATGTATTGTCAGGAGGAGAAAAAGTACGTTGTATGCTATCTCGAATGATGATGGAAAGAGCAAATGTCTTAATGCTAGATGAACCAACGAATCACTTAGATTTGGAATCGATTACCGCTTTCAATAATTCATTAAAAAACTTTAAAGGTTCAATTATTTTTACAACGCATGACCACGAATTTGCACAGACTGTTGGTAATAGAGTAGTGGAGTTAACACCAAAAGGTGCTATTGACAGATATATGACTTTCGACGAATATTTGGATAATGAAGGTGTACAGGAATTGAGAACCAAAATGTATTCTTAATTTTTAGACTTTATAAAACTAAAAAACTCCTATGATTTTAAAAATTATAGGAGTTTTTTTTATGATGTAAAATGATAAAACTTTATTTACTACCTCCAAAGAATTTGCTGATAACAAAAATAATTAGAGCAATAATAGCAACGACAATAAAGATTCCGACACCCATTCCAGCTTTGAAAATTCCGCCGATAACTTCACAACTCGTAAATGAAAAAAGTACTATGCTAAGTACTAAAATTCTGTTTATTATATTTTTCATAGTGTTTGATTTAGTTTACCAAAATTAATTGATTTAACTAGCTTTGAATTTATACAATTAAAGTCAGTTGTTGTATCATTTCAATTTTATAGATTTTAAAAAAGTAAAAATAAAAGAACCGAATTTTGTTCTAATTTTTTATTTTCTTCGAATAATTCGCAATAAGATAATTTTTTAAAAATGTAAATTCTTTTCTTTTTATTGAAATATATTTTTTGTGGGGTATGCTTCTGATTTCGTATATTTGCTAACAAACTACATTTTATTATGAGTCAAAAAGTATTGCTTACTTCAAAAGAAGTCAATATCATTCTGCATCGTTTGGCCTGTCAATTAATTGAAAAACATCTTGATTTTTTAGATACAGTATTAATTGGAATTCAACCTAGAGGTACTTTTTTGGCAGAACGATTGAAGGAAGTATTAAAAAACGAATATAATATACCAAATGTTTCTTTAGGTTATTTGGATATTACCTTTTTTAGAGATGATTTCCGTAGAACAAATAAACCATTGGAAGCTAATAAAACCCAAATTGATTTTCTGGTAGAAAATAAAAAAGTTATTTTCATCGACGATGTGTTGTATACAGGACGCAGTATTCGTGCGGCCTTAACAGCAATTCAATCTTTTGGAAGACCTTCTGGAATAGAGTTGTTAACTTTAATAGATAGACGTTTTAGCAGAGATTTACCTATTCAGCCCGATTTTCGTGGCCGTCAGGTGGATGCAATTAGTGGCGGAAAGGTAAAAGTTTGTTGGGCAGAGCAAGATGGTGAAGATGGTGTTTATTTAGTCACTAGTTAAATTGTTTAACTGTTTAATCGTTTAATATTTAATTGTTTTAACTATTAATATTAAACAAATTAATGACCAAGCAAAGCCAAGTAAAAAAAACAATTTAACGAATTAACGATTCAACGAATAAACAAATAAATAAACAATGAGCGAATTAAGTGTAAATCATTTATTAGGTATTAAATATATCAATGAAAATGATATCAACCTGATTTTTCAAACAGCCGATCATTTTAAGGAAGTTATTAATCGACCTATAAAGAAAGTACCTTCGTTACGCGATATTACAATTGCTAATATTTTTTTTGAAAACAGTACCCGTACTAAGTTATCATTTGAATTAGCTCAAAAAAGATTATCCGCAGATGTTATTAGCTTTTCAGCTGCACAGTCTTCCGTAAAAAAAGGAGAAACACTAATTGATACTGTAAATAATATTCTTTCGATGAAAGTGGACATGGTTGTCATGCGACATTCAAATCCTGGAGCAGCTTATTTTTTGTCTAAAAATGTTAAAGCAAGTATTGTAAATGCAGGAGATGGAGCTCACGAACATCCTACTCAAGCATTGTTAGATAGTTACTCAATTAGAGAAAAGCTAGGAGATGTTGCAGGGAAAAAAGTAGTGATTGTTGGTGATATTTTACATTCTAGAGTTGCTCTTTCTAATATATATGCTTTGCAAATGCAAGGTGCAGAAGTTAAAGTTTGTGGACCAAAAACACTCATTCCGAGATATATTGAATCACTTGGAGTAACTGTTGAACCTAATTTGCGTAAAGCACTTGAATGGTGCGATGTAGCAAATATGTTAAGAGTCCAAAATGAACGAATGGATGTGAATTTTTTTCCATCAACTAGGGAGTATGCTCAGCAATATGGAGTAGACAAAGCTTTGCTAGATTCATTAGATAAAGAAATTGTAATTATGCATCCTGGACCAATAAATAGAGGTGTTGAAATTACAAGTGATGTAGCCGATTCACAACAATCGGTGATTTTAAATCAAGTAGAGAATGGAGTTGCTATTAGAATGGCCGTTATCTATTTATTGGCTTCAAAAATTCAATAAATTTTTCATATATGAAAGTTACTACCAAAGGACATACCATCACAATTAAAGATACCGAGGGAGATATTGTGGCTTTTTTAGAAAAAATAAATAGCCAATACAATACCTTTAATGACCATAATCTTATTTTAGATATTTCACATGATGCATCTGTCGATGTGAAGTCGATTTCTATTTTTTCGGATTTGATCAAAAAACATAAAAAAGTAAAAAAATCATTAGTTCTTGTTGCCGAGAATATTGATTTTAATAAAGTTCCCCGATCTATTGTCGTTGTACCGACTCAATTGGAAGCACATGATTTAATTGAAATGGACGAAATTGAAAGAGACTTAGGTTTTTAAAAATGTTTAATCGTTTATTTGTTTATTTGTTTAATCGGTTATTTGTTTAATCGTTTTTTGACACACTAGTTTAGTGTGAGTAATTTTACAATTAAAAATTCTAGAATTTTATTTTTAAACAGACCTTTTACGATTAAACAAATAAACAGTTAAACGATTAAACAAAACAAAAGAATTGAAACTTACCATCTTAGGCTGTTATGCCGCTACTCCTCGTACTTTAACGAATCCGACTTCACAGGTTTTAGAAATTAAAAACAGACTTTTTTTAATAGATTGTGGAGAAGGTACTCAGGTTCAATTGCGTAAAAACAAATTAAAATTTTCAAAAATTAATCATGTTTTTATTTCTCATTTGCATGGGGATCATTTTTTTGGACTAATAGGTTTGATATCTACTTTTGCACTTTTAGGAAGAACAAATGATTTGCATATTTATGGACCAAAAGGGGTAAAAGAAATAATTGATTTGCAATTAAAACTATCAAATTCATGGACAAATTATAAATTATTCTTTCATGAATTGGAATCGAAAGAAAGTGAAATTATTTATGAGGATGAAAAAGTGATTGTTAAAACGATTCCACTGAAGCATCGTGTTTATACTAATGGATTTTTATTTCAGGAAAAAATGGGGGAGCGCAAACTCGATACGAATGCGGTCCGTGATTATGAAATCGATACTTGTTATTATCAGAATATCAAAAACGGAAAAGACATTACCCTTGACGATGGTCGGGTGATAGCCAATAGCAATTTGAGTTTTGACCCAGATCCAATTATGAGTTATGCTTTTTGTTCTGATACCAAATACAATGAAGCTATTATTCCAATAATTGAAAATGTTTCTGTATTGTATCATGAGTCTACTTTTTTAGATTCAGAGGAAAGTTTGGCGTCTAAAACAATGCATTCTACCGCTAAAGAGGCTGCTAGAATTGCTTTGAAAGCAAATGTAAAACAATTAATTTTAGGTCATTATTCTACTCGATATGATAGTATTGGCTTATTTAAGCTAGAAGCTGAAACTATTTTTAAAGAAGTAGTATTGGCAGAAGATGGTAAAAGTTTTGAATTTTAAAATGTACACTTAGATTTTTAGATTATTGGATTTTTAGAATACTAGATACTAAATTTAAAAAGGAAGTGTTTTAATAATAAAAAGTCCAGTGCTCAAAAAATCCAATAATCCAATAATCAAAAAGTCCAATAATCTAATAATCTAAACAATGAGTGATTTAAGCAATTATAGAAAATCATATGAAAAAAGTGAATTATCGGAATCTTCAATTCCAGAGGATCCAATAAATCTTTTCAATAGATGGTTTCATGAGGTTGAAGCATTTGAAGGAGCTGGAGAAGTTAATGCGATGACAGTTTCGACAATAGGATTAGATGGTTTTCCTAAATCACGGGTCGTTTTATTGAAAAAATTTAGTGAAGAAGGATTTGTTTTTTATACTAATTATAATTCTGAAAAGGGTAGGGCAATAGCTAATAATCCAAATGTATGTATTTCATTTTTTTGGGAAAGTTTAGAGCGTCAAGTAATAATAAAAGGGATTGCTGAGAAAACTTCACAAAATAATTCGGATGGTTATTTTGAATCTAGACCCGATGGTAGTAAACTTGGTGCGATAGTTTCTAATCAAAGTGAGGTTATTCCTTCCAGAAATTATCTTGAAGAAAATTTGAAGCAATTAGAAAATGATTTTGAAGGTAAGGAAATTCTTAGACCCAAGCATTGGGGCGGCTTTTTGGTTGTTCCAATGGAAGTTGAATTTTGGCAAGGAAGACCAAATCGGTTACATGATCGTATTCGATATAAATTAACGAAAGATTATTCTTGGAAAATTTCTCGCTTGGCACCTTAAGTTTTAGAGACTGTAAGACAATTGGTTAGGTTTTTTTTTTTTGATGTAGTTCATCGATTTTTTTTTGTAATATAATGTTATGTAAGTTTCTTTGCACTCGAATTTACAAATAATTAACGTTAAAGTAGTTTGTCCCCCCCTGAACTGCTTTGATTTTTACAACTAACCTATTGTCATGAATTTTAAATTTTATCGTTTTTCATTTTTCGTTCTTATTTTATGTTTTTTAGTTTCTTGTACTGCTCCTGATGATGATTCAACTGCGGATACAGCTAATACTTCTGGAATCGTTTTAAACTACGAGTATAGTTCTACGGAATTAGAAACGTTGGCTTTAATAAATAGTTATAGAGTAAGTGTTGGCTTAAATGCTCTTGAAAAAATCGATCATATTTCCTCTATATCAGAAGAGCATGATGAATACATGATTGCTAACAATGTTGTAAATCATAATGATTTTGAAGCTCGTTCGACCGATCTAATGAAAGTGCTAGGCGCAAAAAAGGTAAGCGAAAATATTGCTTACAATTACAATAGCGCGCAAGGAGCATTTGATGCTTGGCTAAAAAGTGAAGGTCACAAACAAAACATAGAAGGTGATTTTACTCATTTTGGTATTTCAATTAGAGAGAATCCAGCTACTGGCAAAAAGTATTATACTAATATATTTATAAAAATATAAAGTATTGAATATTATTAAATTATTACAAAAAAAATCTACCAAATGGTAGATTTTTTGTTTTTAGGATTACTGAGTTTATAAAGCCTTAATAATGAATTCGCTTCGTCTATTTTCTTGATGTTCTTTTTCAGTACATATTACATCATCAGAGCATTTGTTGACTAATTGAGTTTCACCATATCCTTTTCCTGTTAGCCTGTTTGGATTTATTCCGTTTTTAATTAACCAATCTATAGTAGATTTTGCTCTTCTATCTGAAAGGGATTCATTGTAATGGAAAGAAGCTCGGCTATCAGTATGTGAACGAACATCTATTTTCATGTTTGGATTTTGCCCCATTACATCTAATATTTTGGCTAAATCTAATGTGGCTTCAGGTCTAATATCCGATTTGTCTAAATCAAAGTAGATCCATTTGATTCCAAAACATTTACCTAAATTATCACCGACTTCTACTTTGCATAAAGCTTTTTCAAAGGCCAAATCCAATTGAGTTTTGCAGTCATCTTCTTTTATTGTGACCGTTTTTTCTATAGTGGCATAGTCTTGTTTTTCAGCTCTAACGCTATAAGTGCCTTTGTCTCCGACAGGAAATGAATACTGTCCATTTTGATCAGATTCAGTTGTGTTTACTACTTTATGCTGACCATCATAAAGAGTTATTTTGGCATTGGAAATCATTTGGTTTGAAGTCGATTCGGTAATAACTCCATTTAATTCTGGTTTACATTTTGTTTTGATTCTTTTGGTTTCCAAAAATTGATAGATATCATCATAGCCTTTTCCGCCTGTTCTATTTGAAGAGAAAAATCCAATTCTATTTTTTGTATTGATCAAATAGGCAAAATCATCCTGAGGAGAATTTACGTCGGTACCAACATTTTGAACCTCATCAAATGTTCCATCTGGATTTATTTTGGATACGAATATGTCTAAGCCACCAATTCCGGGATGCGTGTCTGAAGCAAAATAAATTTCATTTTCATCGGTTACAAACGGGAATGTCTCTTTTCCAGGAGTATTGATTACATTTCCCAGATTTACGGGTTTTCCATAAGATCCATCACTGTTGATGCTTACTTTATAGATGTCAGATTCACCAAATCCTCCCGGCATATCCGAAACAAAATATAAAGTCTTTTCGTCTGGGCTTAGTGAGGGATGTCCCGTTTTGTAATTGTTACTATCAAATGGTAATTCCATAACATTTGTCCAATCATTGTTTATAAAACTAGCTTTGTATATTTTAAGTAAAGTAATTTTGTCTTCATTTTTTCCTTTTTTTCCTTCCAAATAATCATTTCGAGTAAAATACATTGTTTTTCCATCTTTAGAAAATACTGCACTTGCCTCATGAAATCTTGATTTAACGCCTCTAGCAAATTTGACTGCTTTTACTGGAGTTAATGAATCTGCTGTTAAATTAGTTTCATACAGATTAGTAAAATATTGATCCGTCCAGGTGTGTTTTCTTTGGCCTAAACTTCCAGTATCTCTTGATGATGTAAAGACTAATTTGTCATTATTATAAAAAGAACTTCCATAATCGGAATATTTAGTATTGATTCCGGCATCTTTTATTTTGTATCTGCCTGAATTTGCTTTTATCTTATCTAAATAATTTACTTGTTTGCTATAATATTCTCCTTTGCCAGTATATCCAGTTTTCTGATTGTATATTGACAACATTTCATTTGCTTTATCATCTTGACCTATAGATCTTAAGCAATAGGCATATCGGTAATAATATTCCGGATCAACAGTTGTTTTTAGGGCAAATAATTTTTCATACCATTTGGCCGCTTGATCTAGCTCGGAATTGAAGAAATAGGCATTCCCTATTTTTTGGTACATGTCTGGAGACTCATAGCCTTTATTAGCAACTCTTTCATACGTTTTTATGGCGTCGATATAGGCATAATTATCGTATTTTTTATCTGCACTTGCTATTTTTCCTTTTTGGGCATATATAGAAACTGCAAAAAGATTGAGTATAGTCAGGTAAAGTATTGCAATGTTTTTCATAATCTTTATTTTTAGAAATCTATAAATTGGATTTTGGACTTTTTAGGATCATTGCCTAGATGTAATACTGGATAATTGTTGGAATTTTTTTAAAAATTCTTCAGACTTTTGAATGTTACCCATTGATTTTAAAATAATTGAATAACGGTAATAAAAGTCTGGCTCCAAGTTCGCAGTGATGTTAAATAATTTATTATAACATTTTTCAGCTTTTTCAAATTCATCATTAAAAAAGTATGAATTGCCTAATTTTTTCAGCATTTCTATAGACTCATATCCTTGGTCAGAGACTCTTTCGTAGGTTTTTATTATATCGATGTAAGCATAAATACTATCCTTTTTGGGAGCATCAGAGATTGAAAGTGAGCCTGTTTTTTTTACATTTAATATAGTGTCAGGCTTAAGAACAAGTTTTTCTGGTTGGACCTCATCTTCATAAATTGCAGTTATTATCCTAGTGCCGTTTGGACCTAGATCATATGTGTTTATTATGTTTGGATTGGTTACATCGTATTCACTTTTGTAACCGCCAAATTTTAAGGAAACGGTTTCTTCAACATGATAATATTTTATCTTTCTTATAGTATTATTCATTGTTGAAGAAGTTGTTTTTGTTGGCTGGAGTTTTTTTTCACTTGATGAAATTTGACTTTGTAGCGGCCAATAATTAAATGAAGATAAACTCACGATTAGCATGTAAAGGAGCATCTGATTTTTCATGATATCTGGTTTAAATTAAATATCTAATCTGTTTTAATTCCTCTTAATTTCTATTTTATTGATTTAGAAGAATCTTGGAGTTACCATTTTGCTGTTTTTCTTGAATATTTCATAACGCAAGAATATTTCGTGAGTACCTGAATTATAGTTATCTAATGCTGTTGTGTCAAAATCATAAGAGTATCCCAGATAGAAAGCATCCGATATTTGTAAACCTACCATAGCGCTCATTGCTGCACTCCATCTATAGGCTAAACCAACAGTTACTTTATCTATTAACATGAAATTTGCAGAAAGATCAACTTGTAAAGGAGAACCTTCTACCAGTTTAGCCATAAATGCAGGCTTGAATTTTATCGAAGGAGATAAGTCGAATACATAACCACCTATTAAATAATAATTGATTTTCTCTTTATAAATGGCAATGTCATTATCATTATAAGCATCAGTTTCTATGAAATTTGGAACAGAAAACCCCAGATAGGCTTTGTCTGAATGTAAATAAATACCAGCACCAATATTGGGAGAAAAATCATTGCCAAAATTTTGAAATTCAGGATCTGTTTGATCGCCAGGGTTTAATTTATTTACATCTATATTCAAAAGATTTGCTGTTCCTTTTATCCCAAATGATAGTTTTAATGATTCTGACATTTGGAGCGTATATGAAATATCAGCTGATATTGAATTAGAAGTTGATGGTCCAATTTCATCATTTATAATTGAAAGGCCTAGCCCTAAATTACTATTGTTGAAAGGCGTATTTACTGATATCGTATTTGTAATTGGAGCACCATCAAGACCAACCCATTGTGTACGATGCAGGGCAAAAAAGCTTAATGCTCCTCTTGAACCAGCGTAAGCAGGATTTATATTTATGGTGTTATACATATATTGAGTAAATTGAGCATCTTGTTGTGCAAAACTTGCAATTGCAGTAAACATAATAACGAGTGAAAATAATTTTGTTTTCATGGTTAGCTATTTTGTTGGTTAAAAGAACTATTTTGTAATAGCGCTTAATTTTGAGGACTTATATTTTATTTTAAATATTTTAATGGAAGAGATAAATACTCTGAGTTGTATTTACTCAGAGTATTTTTAGGTGGCTTATTTTACTAAATAGAGGTAACCATCTTTTTTAATATTTATAGTTTTACCTTCTCCATCAACAGTGTCATAATTTAATATATAGAAGTAAGTACCTGTTGGTAAACCTTCATTTTTATTAATTGTTGTTCTACCTTCAGAACGGCCTCTAAATGCATTACCTTCATTGTTATAATTTTCTCTTTCAAAAATTAATATACCCCAGCGATTATATATTTCTACTTTGAAATTTTTATAACAATCATTTTCTAAGTTTTCAATTTGGAAATAATCATTTTTGCCGTCTTCATTTGCAGAAACAGCGTTATGGACAATAATTGAGTTACAAGGCAGTACTTTGCAATCATCGTTAATACTCATTGTTAAGATGACGCTACTTGGACAATTATCCCCAATTTTATATTCAAATTTGTAATTGTTGAGAGGTATTCCAAGTGCGTTAAAAGTATTTCCAACTAATACTCCAGTTTTATCGGTGTCAATCCAGCTACCATTAGTATTAAAACCTTCCGGTAATAATTTTTTGAGGTCTATAAGCGAAGTATCGGCATTACAAGCAGTACTTGCTATCATAATTGGAGTAATTCCTGCAACGTTTATAGTAATTTTTGCTGTTGAACAATTTGTAGGATTTGCTGCTTCACAAACTTGATAGTCTAATATGTATTGACCTGGTGATACGCCCTCTACAAAAGAAACATTTGCGTTTAGATCAATAGCAACGTTTTGAGGCAAACTAGTTAATAATTTAAATTTAAAATCATTAATATTAGCTGGTAGGCCATCGAGTAAATCATTACTTAATGCATTTCTAATTTCATTTGCTATAGAACATTGAGTTACATTGTATGTGTCGCTTGTAGCTTGGATGTTTGCAAACATTTTGCAACTAATACCAAAATCAATATCTAAATTAACCTGATTAGTAGCGGTCAGAGTAGCGGTTTGTGGGTTTGCATTTGTTGGTCCGCAAACTTCAAATTTTGCTGATTTACTAGTTTTTTTGGTATCGTCTGTTTTATTGGTTTTTGGTAGTACTTTTACCAATCCTGTAGCACTCATTGCAGATGACTGTGCTTCTAAGTTGGCATCCATTTTTAATTCTACTTTATAATCTCCATATACTCCTGCATCTGGTCTGTTTCTCCAGAAACCTTGGATACCAATAATGACACTTTTATTATAATTATTAGGGCCAGTTACAAAAATATTTGGAGATTTTGCATTACCAAAACCAGCGGCATTTAATTCTCCCACGTTTAATGGACCTTTATAGCTTCCATCACCGTTAAGGTCTATCCATTCCCATTTACTGTAATCGAAAGAGCCATTAGCATCGGGAATGTTTTTAGTAACCAAATTATCATTATTCGCATCAAACCATTCATCTTGAATACCATTATTATTAATGTCATACCAAACAAAATCTCCTAAGACTGGCAAGTCTGATTTGTCATATGCGAAATTATGTGCCTGATATTTACAGTTTTCTAAAGTTGTAAAGAACAAACTAGAATCGACAGGATAGAGTTGATAGGCTGAATTTAAATTAGCATCTTGAACTTGTACCAAATAATCACCAGGAATAACACCAGTAAAGTTATATTGTCCTTGTGCATTTGTTATTCTAATAAGAATTGGTCCAGTTGTAGTCCCTTGCGGAACTAAGGTTACTGGTACATTTGCTAAAGGAGCGTTTGTTGCCGCATTAAAAACAACACCATCAATTTTGGTTGTATTGTTACAAATAACGGTTATGGTTACGGTAGCTGAATCACAATTTCCATTGTCAGCAATTTCACAAATTTGATACACCAAAGTATAAATTCCTGCAGGTGTACTGTTTTTTAGATCTATGGAACCATTCGGATTCATTGTCATAAAACCAGTAGGATCAGGTGTAACCAAAGTCAATTTAACATCGGCTGGGTTTACAGCAACAGTATTCAAAGTGTCATTATTAAGTACATTAAGCACATTAGTAGCACCATTTATACCGTTTATAGGTCCAGCAGTATCATTAACAGCATCAATTTTGAATGTTGGTCTAGAGGTACAAAATGGATCTGATGGCGGATAATTTACAGTAATTACCTGACTTGGATTTAAGGTGAATGTTATTGTAGCATTTGGTCTAAGACCTTGAAAACCATCGGCGCTTTCGCTCCATTTGCCATTTTCGAAAACCCAACCTGGCCAATCGGTACCATTTCCGTTTTGATCAACAGTAGCACCAGGCCATAATATTCTACCAGTTAATGGCAAATTGGGCATTGTTGCAATTATATTATTATTGCTATCAGACCAAGTTAATGTTAATCCATTTACGGGAGTGAAATTATCTGCGGTTGCTGTATAATTAAAATAAGGAACATCATTGATACAAATAGCTTCTCCAGATATTTTCATAGTTGGCGCCTGTATAATAACAGTTACAGTGGCAGTATCACAATTGGTGTTGTTTAATTTTTCGCAAATTTGATACGTCATTGTTTGTGTACCCACAGGAGCATCAGGTAATACATCTATTGAGCCATTTGGATTCAATTGTAAGTATGGATTTGATGTCACAGTTGTTAAAATTACATCGGTCGGATTTACAGCTAATGTATTTAAAGTGTCATTCGTAAATACGTTAATTACATTTGGTGTAATTTGGTTCACACCAACCACTGTTCCTGCATTATCATTAACAGCATCAATCGGATTTGTTTTTTCGTTAACTATTTCATCATCTGTAGCGCTAATAGGATTGTTACTTGGTGTTAATCCGTTTGCTGTTGCTACATTAGTTACTGAGCCTTTATTCAAATCTTGTTGGGTTACCGTGTAGCTTTGTAAATACACAGAACTAGCATTTGGTTCTAAAGTAGCGATAGTAGTATCTAATCCTGTAAGTGGATCTTTGACAACTATTTGATGCAAAGTTAGGTTACCAGTGTTTTTGATAATAATTGAGTAGTTAATGATATCTCCAACTTTACTAAAACTTTCAGTAGTAGTTGTTTTTAATACGGTCAATCCAGGAGTTTGTTTTAAAATTGTAATAGTGCAATTGGTACATTCAGGTTCGATCGGACACGTAGTACAAGGTGTTGGATCAGAAGAAGTATCAATTACTGTTTTATCTTCGGGATCTTTAGCATTTGCTATTGCTAAGTTGTAAACATATCCAATATTGATATCATTTTGAGTGATAATATGTGAACCTGAGAATGTAGTCGAATCTGTAGATCCGGCTGTTAATGTTGTAATTGGTCCGCCAGTAATCACTGCGTTGTTATCAGTTACATTTATATTAGTTAATGTTAGGTTTCCGGTATTTTTAATTACGAAGTTATAAGTAACTACATCACCTACATTGGTAATTCCATCTTGATTAGTGTCTACATAATTACCATCTTTAGTGATGTTTATACTTGATTCATAAATTTCGAAAGTGTAATTCGATTTACAACCATTTTTGTCTTTTATTTCAACACTGTATATTCCTTTAGTTAAGTTTGAAATATCCTCAGAGGTAGCTCCATTTGACCACAAGAAAGTATAAGGATCTGTTCCTCCGGTTACACTAAGATTTATTGAACCATTATTGCAATTAGTACAATTATTATTGTTTATAATTACAGCAGTAGCACTTAAGGGTGCAGTAGGTTGTGAGATAGTTACTTGAGCCGTTGCAATACAGTAGCCATTATTGTTTCCGTTAGGAGCAGAAGCAGTTAGCGTATAAATTCCGGCTGGCAAATTGTTATTAGAAACTACTTGGTTTGCCTCGTTGGTAATTACTACTGTTGAACCTTGGCTGTTAGTTACTGCTATGGATCCATTGGACTCTCCAAAACAAGTAGCGTTCGTAGCGATACCGCTCACTGAAACAGCAACTTCAGGTTGAGTGATAGTTACTTGAGATGTTGCAGTACAAGAACCATTATTGTTTCCATTTGGAGCCGAAGCGGTTAGGGTATAAATTCCAGCAGGCAAATTGGTATTAGAAACTACTTGGTTTGCTTCGTTGGTAATCACTACTGTTGATCCTACGCTGTTGGTTACTGCTATAGATCCATCGGATTTTCCAAAACAGCAAACGTTGGTAGCAATACCGCTCACTGAAACAGCAACTTCAGGTTGAGTGATAGTTACTTGAGATGTTGCAGTACAAGAACCATTATTGTTTCCATTTGGAGCCGAAGCGGTTAGGCTATAAATTCCAGCAGGTAAATTGGTATTAGAAACTACTTGGTTTGCCTCGTTGGTAATTACTACTGTTGATCCTGCGCTGTTAGTTACTGCTATGGATCCATTGGACTCTCCAAAACAAATGGTGTTGGTAGCGATACCACTTACTGAAACAGCCACTTCAGGCTGTGTGATAGTTACCTGAGCCGTTGCAGTACAAGAACCATTATTATTTCCATTTGGAGCGGAAGCGGTTAGAGTATAAATTCCAGCAGGCAAATTGGTATTAGAAACCACTTGATTAGCTTCGTTGGTAATCACTACTGTTGATCCTACGCTGTTGGTTACTGCGATAGATCCATCGGATTTTCCAAAACAGCAAACGTTGGTAGCAATACCGCTCACTGAAACAGCAACTTCAGGTTGAGTGATAGTTACTTGAGATGTTGCAGTACAAGAACCATTATTGTTTCCATTTGGAGCCGAAGCGGTTAGGGTATAAATTCCAGCAGGCAAATTGGTATTAGAAACCACTTGATTAGCTTCGTTGGTAATTACTACTGTTGATCCTGCGCTGTTAGTTACTGCGATAGATCCATCGGATTTTCCAAAACAGCAGACGTTGGTAGCAATACCGCTCACTGAAACAGTAACTTCGGGTTCTGAGATGGTCACGGCTTGCGTTGTAGTACATTCGTTGGCATCTTTTACTGTAATAGTGTAAGTACCAGCGATAAGTTCACTGAATTCGCCACTGCCTACAAAGGTTGTAGCATCTTTAGAATAAGTGTAAGGAGCCGTTCCATTGGCACCAGCCACTGTTACGCTTGCGTTATTATTGCCAAAACATAACACATTGGTTTGTGAAGTAATCGATGCGCTTAATGCAGCAGTTGGCTGAGTAATAGTTATCGTTTGTGTTGTTGTACAGGCGTTGGCATCTTTTACAGTAATAGTGTAATTTCCCGCTATAAGTCCGCTGAACACCCCGCTTGAGACAAAAGTGATTCCATCTTTAGAATAAGTGTAAGGAGCAGTTCCATTGGTACCCGCTACGGTTACACTGGCAGTATTGTTTCCAAAACAAAGCACATCAGTTTGTGAAGTAATCGATGCGCTTAAAGCAGCTGTTGGCTGAGTAATGATTACCGCTTGGGTTGTAGTACAAGCATTGGCATCTTTTACAGTAATTGTATAATTTCCCGCTATAAGTCCGCTGAATACACCGCTGGATACAAAAGTGATTCCGTCTTTAGAATAAGTATAGGGAGCCGTTCCGTTGGCACCTGCTACGGTTACGCTAGCAGTATTATTTCCAAAACATAACACATTGGTTTGTGAAGTAATCGATGCGCTTAATGCAGCAGTTGGCTGAGTAATGATTACCGCTTGTGTTGTGGTACAGGCGTTGGCATCTTTTACGGTAATTGTATAATTTCCAGCAATAAGTCCGCTGAATACACCGCTTGATACAAAAGTGATTCCGTCTTTAGAATAAGTGTATGGAGCAGTTCCATTGGTACCCGCTACGGTTACGCTAGCAGTATTATTTCCAAAACATAACACATTGGTTTGTGAAGTAATCGATGCGCTTAATGCAGCAGTTGGCTGAGTAATGATTACCGCTTGTGTTGTGGTACAGGCGTTGGCATCTTTTACGGTAATTGTATAATTTCCAGCAATAAGTCCGCTGAATACACCGCTTGATACAAAAGTGATTCCGTCTTTAGAATAAGTGTATGGAGCAGTTCCATTGGTACCCGCTACGGTTACGCTAGCAGTATTATTTCCAAAACAAAGCACATCAGTTTGTGAAGTAATTGATGCGCTTAATGCTGCAGTTGGTTGAGTGATGGTTACTGCTTGTGTTGCGGTACAGGCATTTGCATCTTTTACTGTAATAGTGTAAGCACCAGCAATAAGTCCGCTGAAAACCCCGCTAGGCACAAAAGTGATTCCGTCTTTAGAATAAGAGTATGGAGCCGTTCCATTGGTACCCGCTACGGTTACACTGGCAGTATTATTTCCAAAACAAAGCACATTGGTTTGTGAAGTAATCGATGCGCTTAATCCAGCAGTCGGCTGAGTGATGGTTACCGCTTGTGTTGTGGTACAGGCATTGGCATCTTTTACAGTAATAGTGTAAGCACCAGCAATAAGTCCGCTGAATACCCCGCTGGATACAAAAGTGATTCCATCTTTAGAATAAGTGTAAGGAGCCGTTCCATTGGCACCAGCCACTGTTACGCTTGCGTTATTATTGCCAAAACAAAGCACATTGGTTTGTGAAGTAATCGATGCGCTTAAAGCAGCAGTTGGCTGAGTGATGCTTACCGCTTGCGTTGTAGTACATCCGTTGGCATCTTTTACTGTAATAGTGTAAGTACCAGCGATAAGTTCACTGAATTCGCCACTGCCTACAAAGGTTGTAGCATCTTTAGAATAAGTGTAAGGAGCCGTTCCATTGGCACCAGCCACTGTTACGCTTGCGTTATTATTGCCAAAACAAAGCACATTGGTTTGTGAAGTAATCGATGCGCTTAAAGCAGCAGTTGGCTGAGTGATGCTTACCGCTTGTGTTGTAGTACAAGCATTGGCATCTTTTACAGTAATAGTGTAATTTTCAGCTATAAGTCCGCTGAATACCCCGCTTGAGACAAAAGTGATTCCGTCTTTAGAATAGGTATAGGGAGCCGTTCCGTTGGCACCCGCTACGGTTACACTGGCGGTATTGTTTCCAAAACATAACACATTGGTTTGTGAAGTAATCGATGCGCTTAATGCAGCAGTTGGCTGAGTAATGATTACCGCTTGTGTTGTGGTACAGGCGTTGGCATCTTTTACGGTAATTGTATAATTTCCAGCAATAAGTCCGCTGAATACCCCGCTTGAGACAAAAGTGATTCCATCTTTAGAATAAGAGTAAGGAGCCGTTCCATTGGCACCCGCTACGGTTACACTGGCAGTATTGTTTCCAAAACAAAGTACATCAGTTTGTGAACTGATTGATGCACTTAATGCTGCAGTTGGCTGAGTGATGTTTACCGCTTGTGTTGTGGTACAGGCGTTGGCATCTTTTACGGTAATTGTATAATTTCCAGCAATAAGTCCGCTGAATACCCCGCTTGAGACAAAAGTGATTCCATCTTTAGAATAAGAGTAAGGAGCCGTTCCATTGGCACCCGCTACGGTTACACTGGCAGTATTGTTTCCAAAACAAAGTACATCAGTTTGTGAACTGATTGATGCACTTAATGCTGCAGTTGGCTGAGTGATGGTTACCGCTTGTGTTGTGGTACAGGCGTTGGCATCTTTTACAGTAATAGTGTAAGCACCAGCAATAAGTCCGCTGAATACCCCGCTTGAGACAAAAGTGATTCCGTCTTTAGAATAAGTATAGGGAGTCGTTCCGTTGGCACCTGCTACGGTTACACTGGCAGTATTGTTTCCAAAGCAAAGCACATCAGTTTGTGAAGTAATTGATGCACTTAATGCAGCAGTCGGCTGAGTGATGGTTACCGCTTGTGTTGTAGTACAGGCGTTGGCATCTTTTACAGTAATAGTGTAAGCACCAGCAATAAGTCCGCTGAATACCCCGCTAGGCACAAAAGTGATTCCATCTTTAGAATAAGAGTATGCAGCCGTTCCATTGGCACCCGCCACTGTTACGCTTGCAGTATTGTTTCCAAAACAAAGCACATTGGTTTGTGAAGTAATAGATGCGCTTAAAGCAGCAGTTGGCTGAGTAATGGTTACTGCTTGTGTTGTAGTACAGGCGTTGGCATCTTTTACGGTAATAGTGTAATTTCCCGCTATAAGTCCGCTGAAAACCCCGCTTGATACAAAAGTAATTCCATCTTTAGAATAAGTATAGGGAGCCGTTCCGTTGGCACCCGCTACGGTTACACTGGCAGTATTGTTTCCAAAACATAACACATTGGTTTGCGAAGTAATTGATGCGCTCAAAGCAGCAGTTGGTTGAGTGATAGTTACCGCTTGTGTTGTGGCACAGGCGTTGGCATCTTTTACAGTAATTGTATAATTTCCCGCTATAAGTCCGTTGAATACCCCACTAGATACAAAAGTGATTCCGTCTTTAGAATAAGAGTAAGGCGCCGTTCCATTAGCACCTGCTACGGTTACACTGGCAGTATTATTTCCAAAACATAACACATTGGTTTGCGAAGTAATTGATGCGCTCAAAGCAGCAGTTGGTTGAGTGATGGTTACCGCTTGTGTTGTGGCACAGGCGTTGGCATCTTTTACAGTAATGGTATAATTTCCAGCAATAAGTCCGCTGAACACCCCGCTGGATACAAAAGTGATTCCATCTTTAGAATAAGTATAAGGAGCAGTTCCATTAGCACCTGCTACGGTTACACTGGCAGTATTATTTCCAAAACAAAGTACATCAGTTTGTGAAGTAATTGATGCGCTCAAAGCAGCAGTTGGTTGAGTGATGGTTACCTGAGCTATTGCAGTACAGGAGCCGTTACTGTTTCCGTTGGGAGCAGAAGCGGTTAGTGTATAAATTCCAGCAGGTAAATTGGTATTAGTAACCACTTGGTTTGCCTCATTAGTAATCACTACTGTTGATCCTTGGCTGCTAGTTACTGCTATAGATCCATTGGCTTGTCCAAAACAAGTGGCATTGGTAACGATACCACTCACTGAAACTGCAACTTCAGGTTGCGTAATGGTTACTGAATTAGATTTTGAAGAACAGTCATCAGTAACAGTTACTGTATAAGTTCCAGGAGGCAGATTATTAACTGTTGCGTTGGTACCAACAGTTACATTCGAGGAATTTTTCCATATATAATTTATTGTACCTGTAGAACCTATTATAGTACCAACAGAAGCAGATCCGTTTGCCATTCCAAAACAAGATACATTGGTTGAGTTACTTGCTCCCAAAGTAAAAGAAGATTTTACGGTAACTACGATGTTAAATGGAATCCCAGTACAAGATCCTGATTTTGGGATGACTGTATAAGTTAAAGTAGCAGAATTAGTTGATCCATTTATTAGAGTTTGACTTATAGGTCCAGTAATTCCAGTAGCTTGTGAAGTACCTCCAGTTATAGCTCCAACGGGATTACTTACAGGGGTTGTCCAAGTATAAGTTGTTCCAGCAGGGACAGTGTCACCACCACCTGTTGTTGGATTAATATTGAAAGAAGTATTAGAACATATATTTGCTGTTTTATTTGTAATGACAGGTGTCGTACAGCAAGTTCCTACTGCAATTCCTGTTTGTGATATACTTGAATTTTTTTGTGGGTTGCTTGAATCTTTAACATATAAAGTAACATCTAAATCATGATTATTTGTAGGTGTATAAGTATATGAATTATTTGCTGAATAGTCAATTGTTGTAGTTGTTGTACCATCAAATATAACCCATTTGTATTGATAAGGAGTTGTTCCTCCAGTTGACGTACTAGTAAAGGTAATGTCTTTTAATTCATTGTTTCCGACACAAGTACTTGTAGTGTTAAAACTTGCATTTAATGGAGTAATAACTACATAATTGGTTTCAGAAGCATTCTTAGAACAATGGGGTGAAGTATAACATCTATTGTTATCGTTTCCACCTGTACAAGCATTATTACCAGAAGAATTACCCCATCCAAGAAATACATTTTTTAAAGTAATATTTGTTGCACATGACCAAGTTATTAAATCTGCAGCAGCATCAAGATATATTACAAAATCTCCAGTAGTTTGAGCAGGATTACAAGTATGAATAGTTTTTAAAAACGCATTATTTATATAAACATCTGCATAAATATTAGTTCCATAACGTGTAGTTGCATTTTGACTAATTGTAAACTTAATTAATCCATTTAAATTATCACCCATTGAACAGGACGAACCTAAGGGAAGGTATTTGTCATTATCACCAGTAGATGTTGGGTTTAAATTAGATGAAACTAGTTCTACTTTTAGAACATTTGTATCTCCAGCAGTACAGTGACAATCTATTACTGTTTGCGCATTAAGCACACTGTGAATACTCAAAACACAAAAAAATAGCAATAAATATATTTTTTTAAAATGAGTAGATTTTGTTTTCATTTTGAATTATTTTAAGGTTAATAACCTAAATAGTATGAGAAAAGATTCTTAACAATTATTCTATATGAATCAGTTATTAAAGCATGGCAAATGAGTAATTACTCTAAAGTATTTACATTTTATGGTCAAAAAAAGGATGAATTTTACTTGTCGAAATTCAATAAATTGAATATTCAATGAGTAATACGCTTTAAGATGAGCACCTTTAATTTTTTAAAGTTTTTACAGTTTGAAGTAAACTAAAAACAGTCTTTTATAAAAGATTTTGAAGATTTATACGCTAAAAAAAGGTGTATGAAGTTTCAAATGGGATAAGACGAACTTTTTTCAAAAAAAGAAGTTTAAAATAAGATTGCTTTTTGAATAATATTCGAAAAAAATCTTTAAATAGGTTTAGTGTAGTTTTAGGTATCATATTCTTGATTTTTACGTGGGACAAATAATTAACTAAATCTTCAATTTGATAATAGCTTAACAAATAGTTGTGTAGGCATAGACAGCTTTAATATAGATTTAGATTTGGGAACTAAATCAAAATTTAATAGGCATGAAATCAATAAAAACAGAAGTAGATTTTTAATTTGTCTTGATTCAAGTTTGGGGACTAAATCAAAATTTTAATAAACATGAAATCAATAAAAAACAGAAGTAGATTTTTAATTTGTCTTGATTCAAGTTTGGGGACTAAATCAAAATTTTAATAAACATGAAATCAATAAAAAACAGAAGTAGATATTTTAATTTATTTTGATTCGGGTTTGGGAACTAAATCAAAATTTTAATGGGCTCGTAATTAATAAAAAGTGAAGTAGATTTTTTAATTTGTTTTGATTTAGATTTGGGAACTAAATCAAAAATTCAATATTTGTTATTAAGTAGACTTTTTTTTTGTAATTTGTTAATATTTCGGTTAAAAAACTAATTAATTTATATATCAAATTTAGCAAGAATGTTTGTAATACAATATGAAAGTCCTTGAAAGACCTAAATACTCGTTGAAAAGATTGACTCGTAGGTAATAACTTATGTTATAGTGCTTGTTTTTTAAAAATAAAATAATATTTTTAGTTAAGAAATATTTTTTAAATGTTAATTATTTTGATTTGGTTTAAAAAACGGCATACTAAATTGAGAATTGTATAATTTACACTTGATTTTTTTGATAATTAGTTATAAAATCAATGTTTTTATTTTTTTAACATAATGAACCAAGAAGTATGTTTTTGAATTTGTAATTTATTTGTTATCAATGGATTAGTTGTTATTGTATTTGACTTAATTCTTATTTATAGAAGATGATTTAGTTTAAATATTTGAAATTATTTGCAAAAAGCTATTTTAATTTTTTGAGTTATTAATAGTATTTTTTAATAGGCTAATTAAGAGTCGTATTTAATAGATTACAATTCTAAATAAAAAATAAGTTCGATAGTCTTAACTTTTTTTGTAAATTGTATGTCTCTAATGATTTTCTAAATAGAATTATTGGTGGTGTTATTATTGTCTAAAAATAGATTGATGTGTCAAATGAACATGATACCATTATGTGAATTACTGATACCAATAAAAAATAAATATTTGCTAAATATGAAAAATCTAATTTTAATTCGGCATGCTAAGTCTAGTTGGGAAGCTCCTTTACATGACAAAGACAGACCTTTAACTGCACATGGTATGCAATGTGCTCATTTGGTTTCTTCCCATATTGTCAAAGACTTGCCTAAAACATATTCAATATGGTGTAGTACGGCCGAAAGAACTAAAGAAACAGCTATGATTTTTGCTCAGAATATTAATTTTCCTTTAGAAAGTATTCTATATAAAGATGACCTATATACTTTTGATGAAAGAAAACTAGAGAAAATTATAAAATTAGATAGTATTGGAAATGATAACATAATTATATTCGGGCATAACGAGGCTATTACAAATTTTGTTAATAAATTTGGGGATGTTTACATTGATAATGTTCCTACAACTGGATTTGTGCATATAGAATTTGATAATGACAGTTGGGATAATATTAGTAAGGGTAAAACAAAAAAAACAGTATTCCCCAGAGATTTAAAATAAATAAAAAGTGTTTGAACAAAAATATATTGATAGAGAAAAAAGCTGGTTAGCTTTTAATGCTAGAGTACTACAAGAAGCCGCAGATGATTCAGTTCCATTATTAGACAGGTTGCGTTTTTTAGGGATTTTTTCAAATAATTTGGATGAATTTTTTAGAGTTCGATTTGCAGCTATTAGAAGAATAAGTCTAAGTGGTATTTCTGGTGAAAAATATTTCGGAGGAGTAACTGTTCAACAATTAATAAAGGACATCACTAAAATTGTGATACAGCAACAGTCCGAAAGTTTGCGAATTCTTAGTAATATAGAAGAACAATTAGGAAACGAAAATATTTATATTACTCAGGGAAATGATATTAATAAAGAACAAGAAGTTTTTCTAAAGGAATTTTTTATTCAAACATTAAGTCCAGAACTGGTAACAATTATCTTAAATGATTTAGCAGAATTTCCAGTTTTAAAAGATTCATTAGGATATTTAGCAGTAAAGCTCGTGATGAAAAAAAATCAGGAAGTACGTTACGCTATTATCGAAATTCCTAAAATGATTAATCGATTTGTAGTTTTGCCTACAAATACCGAAAAGCAATATGTTATCCTGATTGATGATATAATCAGAATGAATTTGAGCAGTATTTTTAATATTTTTGATTATGAAAGTGCCTCAGCACACATGATAAAAATAACAAGAGATGCTCAATTAGACATTGATAGTGATTTGAGTAAAAGTATGCTTGAAAAAATATCTTCCAGCGTTAAAGAAAGAAGAATAGGGGAGCCTGTACGATTTATATACGATCAGGAAATTGGCAGAGATACTCTTAAATTTTTTCTGGATAAAATGCATATAGACTCTACCGATAGCATTATACCTGGCGGAAGATACCATAACAGGAGAGATTATATGAATTTTCCTAATCTTGGTAGATTTGATTTACTATATAAAAAAAATGACCCTCTTCCAATACCAGGATTGAGTCTTGAAGGAAGTATTTTAGAAAGAATCGCTAAAAAAGATTATTTATTAAATGCTCCCTATCAAACGTTTTCCTATTTAATTAAATTTTTACGTGAGGCTGCTTTAGATCCAAAAGTAACTTCAATTAAAATTACATTATATCGATTAGCCAAAAATTCGCAGATTATCAGTTCATTGATTAATGCTGCTAAAAATGGAAAGAAAGTAACTGTACAAATAGAATTACAAGCTCGTTTTGATGAAGCGTCTAATATCTCCTATTCAGAACAAATGCAAACGGAGGGAATTGAACTTATATTTGGTATAAAAGGATTAAAAGTTCATAGTAAAGTTTGTGTTATTGAACGACTTGAGAAGGGTAAAGTTAAACGATACGGTTTCATTTCGACAGGGAATTTTAATGAAGCTACAGCCAAAATTTATACTGATGTGACTCTCTTTACATGTCATCCTCAAATTTTAAAAGACATAACAAAGGTATTTGAATTTTTTGCTATTAATTATAAAGTACAGCGTTATAAACATCTTATTGTTTCTCCCCAATATACGAGACAACGTTTTACTAGATTAATTGATAGAGAAATTGCTCATGCTATAGCAGGTAGAAAGACTTATATGAAGTTGAAAATGAATAGCTTATCTGATTTGGCAATGATAGATAAATTATACGAAGCTAGCAATGCAGGAGTTAAAATTCAATTAGAAGTAAGAGGAATATGTTCTTTGATACCTGGTGTTAAAGGATTAAGTGAAAATATCGAAGCTATTAGTATAGTAGATAATTATTTAGAACATTCTAGAGTTTATATTTTTGGAAATGCTGGATTTACGGAAGTTTATATTTCTTCTGCCGATATAATGACCCGAAATATTGATGCCAGAGTTGAAGTTACTTGTCCAATTTATGATCAAGAAATAAAAAATGAATTGATAGATAATTTTGATATCGGCTGGAAAGGAAATGTAAAAGCTAGATTTCATTCTTATAAATTGGATAATAAATATAGAATTAGGGGAGATAATCCAGTTTTTAGAGCTCAGTTAGAAACCTATTTATATTACCAAAGAAAAATAGAACCGGTTGAAGAATTGAAAGAAGATTATAATAACATTAACCTGTAGAATTAATTCTAAAAAATAAATTGCATCCTTGAGAATATGATTAAAATTAAAAAATATGCTGCTATTGATATTGGTTCAAATGCCATGCGTTTATTAATTACCAATATAGTAGAAGAAGACGGGAAAGAGACTCAATTCAATAAAAGTTCATTAGTTCGTGTACCGATTCGTTTGGGGCAGGATGCATTTACAGTAGGAGAAATTTCTCCAGAGAATATTGACCGTATGGTTGATGCTATGAAGGCTTTCAATTTGTTGATGAAAGTGCATAAAGTAGAACGTTATATGGCATTTGCTACATCGGCTATGCGAGAAGCTTATAACGCTAAAGAAGTTGTTGCTTTGATAAGAAAGAAAGCTGACATCAAAATAGAAATTATTGACGGTAAAAAAGAAGCAGCGATTATAGCATCAACCGATTTGCATCATCTGCTAAAAACAGATGAAACGTATTTATTTGTTGACGTAGGTGGTGGTAGTACAGAATTTACCTTGTTCTCTAATGGAAAAATGGTAAATTCAAGATCATTCAAAGCAGGAACTGTACGATTGCTAAATGAAATGGTTTGTGATGTTGTTTGGGATGAAATTGAAAAATGGATTAAACAAAACACTGCCGATTATGAAGAAGTTACTTTAATAGGTTCTGGCGGTAATATCAATAAATTATTCAAAATGTCTGGCAAAATTCAGGAAAAACCTTTGTCATACATCTATATAAACTCACAATATGCTTATTTGAATTCTTTGACATATGAACAAAGAATTTCTCAATTAGGTTTAAATCCAGATAGGGCAGACGTAATTGTGCCTGCAACTCGTATTTATCTTAATGCAATGAAATGGAGTGGAGCAAGACAAATTTATGTTCCAAAAATTGGATTATCAGATGGTATTGTTAAGGCAATGTACCATGGTAAAATATAATATTTATTAGAATTTATATTTATATAAAAAAGACTGATTATAAAATCAGTCTTTTTTATTTGTATTCAAAATCAAGATATTAAGAATGCGTTTTTGAGTAATTTTTTAAAGATACAATTGCTTGTTTTTGAATTTGTTTTTGCATGAAACCTGTCCAACCGAAGAGTAATCCTTTAAAACCAAATGCCTGTTTAGACCACTTCCAAATATCAAAATAATCAATGTGTTTAACAATTAAACCGTCCTGAAATTCAAATTGAGTATGAATTTTATTGACTATTTTTCGATTTGTTTTACTAAAATTATAAGTAGCAATCCATTTAGCACTTCCAGAATAATCATCGGCTTTGATGTCTGAAAATTCAATTTTTATGTTCCCTTTACTTTTTTCTATCAACATTTTCCACATCTGACAAGCATCGTTTCCATTAAGTTTTCCGAAAGCAGGATCTTCAAATTGAATAGTATTGTGATAACATTCACACATCGTTTTTGCATCAGCATTTGCAAAAGCAGTATAAAATTTCTCGATCAATTGTTCGTTTGGATTCATTTTGATAAAGTTAGAAAGTAAAAATAGTGATTTCTAACAAAAAACGGAAAGGATTTTATTACTTATCTTTTTAATTTAAGTACTTTAGAACATTAGTATGCATCATAACAATTGACTTATTTTATGAAGTAATTCGCCTTGTGACATTTATATCGCAATCATTTTTTTGCATAATTATCTTCTTCGCCCAAAGTTTTGTCGAGTTCTTTAGTAAACTCTTCTTTTTGTTCTTCATTTAAATCTTTAATTTGCTCAGCCAAATCAGAATACTCTTTAGATAGTTTCGTGATTTCTCTTTCAGTTTTAATTTCTGCATTCAATACTGCATTACTTGCGGGTTCGTGTGAAGAAACTAATTCGTTTATTTTTAAATGTAATGAAGCCGAAAACCGATTAAAAGATTTTTGAATTATAAATAAACTCAAAAAAGTAATTCCAAAAATGATGTCACCAATGATAAGATGTACATCATTGTTGTAAAATAAACTGTTAATCCACCAAAATAGCACCAAACATAATGCTATAATAAATGAAATAGAATTGCCCAATATTGTGGTTGCAATTGAGACCAATTTTTCGAAAATATTTTCTGTATGGTTGTATATTTTGTTCATGATATTTTACTTTTAAGATAAAATAAAAGCCCAGCTATCTACTAATAACAGGGCTTTTATAAATTATGATTTTAAGGCATAAAGACGGTCTAAAAAACTTTGATAATTAGAGATTTTCTTTAATATCAATAATTCAGTCTTTAAGATTTTTTTTGTTAACTACGGTAACTAATTAATGTTTACCATTTTTATTTCCTTTGTTTCCATGGCCATTATTTCCGTTATTGCCATGATTTTCGTGCCCTTGATTACCATTGTCATGGTGTTCATTATCATGATGTTCATTATTGTAATTGGATGCCATTCTATAATTTTTTTGAGGACCTTTATTGTATCCTTTATAATATTTTACTTTGTGTTCTTGATAATGGCTATAAGGTCTTGATCCGTGGTAATCATTTAATACCACTTTATATCCACTATATAAATCATAATTTCTATAACGGTTAGGTAAATTACGTGATCTAATCCATGTGCCATTGTTTAAAAAAATAAATTGTTGGGCACTTATATCATAATAGGATTCTACATCTGGCAGATAATAATATGATACTTCAGAATAGCCAACAGGACCCCATTGTGGAGGTGTTCCAAAATTCACATTTATAGAAACTTGTGCATGATTTGCTGTCGATGCAAAAAAGAATAGGGCTAGGGCAATTAATTTTAATGGTTTCATTTTTATTTTGTTTTTAATTTTTTTCCACTTTATTTTAAAGTGAAAGGAAGAATATTTTCTTCTCTAAATTATATAGTACAAAGATCAAGCCTATACCCATATATTTTGTTATAGGATTTGGTATAAAGGTTTCATAATTCATGGATGACTTTTTTCGTATTTCTCTAAAAAAAAAGAGACTGTTATAAAACAGCCTCTTTTGGATTTACAATATTAATTTAGTCCTTAATATGACGTTATTAATTCGACTCTTCTATTTTTGGCTCTGCCTGAAGACGTATCGTTAGTGGCAATTGGTTTACCATCTCCAAAACCTAAAGCAGTAAGTCTGGTTTCTGGTATTCCTTTGTTCATTAAATAAGTTTTTACAGATTCAGCACGTTGTTGAGATAAGTTTATATTGTAAGCATCACCACCAACATTATCTGTATGACCACCAATTTGTAAATTAGTTGCATTATAACGTTTTAATATTTCCGCTAAATTATCAAGTTGAATATAAGAAGATGATTTTAACTCGGCACTGGCATTTTCAAAGAAAAGTTTACCTGCGATATCAGCAATTTTTTTAACATCTATTGGGGCAATTTTTGGACAACCTTTGTCAGCGATATTTCCTTTTTCGGAAGGGCAACGGTCAATATTATCGGTAACCCCATCACCATCTGTGTCGGGACAGCCTTTTAGGGCTAAAGGACCAGCTGCATCAGGACAAAGATCTACTTCATTTGCTACACCATCTTTATCACTATCCATTGGACATCCAGATGCATCTACCTTATAACCAGCAGTTGTATTAGGACATTTGTCATCGATATCTGCGACACCATCTTTATCTACATCGGGACAACCTTTTAAATCTACTAAACCAGCAACATCTGGACAATGGTCTTGCGCATCAGCGATACCATCCTTATCAAAATCGGGACAACCATTCAAGTTAGATATTCCAGCAACATCTGGACATTTATCTAAATAATCGGCAACACCATCTATATCTTTATCAAGTGGACAGCCAGATAGGTCTACTTTTACGCCTGCAGGTGTGTCTGGACACTTGTCATTTTTATCTGCAACACCGTCATTATCCGAATCTTTTGCATCTTTAGATATAAAGATTGCTTTTGAGTCTCCAACTTCATAAAACACTATATTGGTTTTATAAAAATTATTTTCCAGATTTCCATTGTCTGTTGTAGAACTATTAGAAATTCCAGTATCTAATTTTACGTCTTTATTCGCTGCTGCGCTTATATATGTAAATGCTAAGCAAGTACATAAAAAAAGTAAATTTTTCATTTTGTGTGTTGTGTTAAATTGTTTACTCAAAGGTCATCAACAAATTTTGTTTAAGTGTTGCATTACTTTTAACAATGTTTACATGATTCACACGTTTTTAATTAAATACCGCTTGCATTTTAGATAAAATGGAATGATTTATTTACTTTAAAATAGTCGTTTTAAGCAGGAATATTTTTTGTTTCTCAATTTTGAGTTGGAATAAATAATTAAGATTGCTTAATAAATTTTTAGTAACAAGTTAGGATCAGGACAGTTTTCCAAATAATAAGATAATTTGTTTTTACTACAAACACCTGGGTAATCACCAAAATTACCTTCAATGTCTTTTATGATTTGAAAATGCAAATGAGGGGCATAATCTCCATTTACAGTTGGATCTCCGAGTGAAGCTAATTTTTCTCCTTTTGCAAAAAAATCACCAACTTTAATGGAAGCAATATTTTCTAATGCTAAATGCCCGTATAAAGTATAAAAAGTATGATTTTCTAATTGATGCTGTAGTATAATTGTTGTACCATAATCGCCCAAATTATTATTATATTTAAAACTATGTATTTTTCCATCCAAAGCTGCTAATACGGCTGTACCTGATTTAATCCACAAATCGATACCGATATGAATATTACGTTCTTCTGTATTTAAATCATTAAAAACGGTACTTCGTTTGTATAAATTACGTATTTCGTTGTAACCTCCATAAGCAACGGTAGATTTCTTTTTTGGTAAAAGTTGTTCTATATATTTTTCAAATTCATTTGAATTAGTAAGGTCAAATTGATTGAGATCTAAATTTGAAGCAGATAAATCTAATGGAGTATATTGTGTGTACGGAATACTACTATCAATTACTTTAATGTCTTTTAGATCTAAAAACAAAGTTTCTAACGATATCATTGGAGGATGGAATAAGTTACTAAAGTGAGTTGTCCTGAAAAAGGTTGACTCGATTAATATTATAAAATTAGTTAAATCGGGACAGAATTACTTCTGTTCCGATTTATTTTTTTCCATCGTTTTAGTTTAATATTATTTTGAGAATGCGCTTGATTAGGAGTAAGCATATTTATAGACAAATGGACTCTAATTTGATTGTAAAACAGAATAGATTCTTCGACTTGCTTTTTTAAGTTTTCAACATTCTCAAAAATTTCAAATAATCCAAACTCTTCTTTTAAAATTCCATTTACCCTTTCTGCAATTGCATTTTCATAGGGATCATAACTTTGCGTCATGCTTATCCGAATGTTGTTTCTGGATAAACATTCGGTATATTCTTTGCTACAATACTGCAAGCCTCTGTCTGAATGATGTATAAGATTGTTACTGTATTTTCTATTAATAACAGCCATTTTTAAAGCTTCTAATGTAGAAGCTGCCATTAAATTATCCGATAATTTATAGCCCACAATTTTCTTCGAATAGGCATCTGTTATCAGATGTAAATAATGTGTTTTATCTTTAGTTCTAAGGTAAGTAATATCAGCTACCCAAATTTGCTCAGGCCTTTTGATTTCTATCTCTTTAATTAAGTTTGGATATTTACGCATCCAATGTCTTGAATTGGTTGTCTTGTAATATCTTCGAACTTTCGGAACTAATAAATATTCATCTCGTAAAAAATCAAATAATTTATCTCTGCCTATCTTTATTTGATGTTTCTTAAAATCATCTTTCAACATAAAATATAGTTTTTTACCTCCCGTTTTGGGCAGTTTTTGACGCACTGACATCACTAAAGAGTTTAGGCACTCTTTGTCTAAACCTGATTTTAACAGATGTGTTTTTCGTTTATAATAAGCTTGTTTGCTATACCCAAACAATCGACATATTCCCTGAGGACTAATCCTGTAAATATGATTTATTTCTTGGACTGCTTGGAACCAGACTTTTTTACAATCTCAACTTTTAGCTCTCGTTCGGCTATTTCTATAAACTTTTTAAAAACCAACAATTCTTGTTCTTTCTTGGCTAATTGTGCTTCAAGTTCTTTGATGCGCTGAGATTGAGGATCTTTCATAGGACGGCCAATGGTTAGTTTATCTTGATAGGTAAATTTACCATATTTTTTTAACCAACGGGGTATACAGCTGTTACCACGAATATTATAGCGCCTGCGAAGTTCCGCTTTTGTAAATAATCCCTGTTCAAATTCTTTTACTACTTGCTTTTTGAATAGCTCTCCGAAAGTTTGTGGAGCTAACGGCTTTTTGAATTCTTTTCTTTCTGTTGACATAATTAAGGTAATTATAGTCAACTTTTTTCAGGACGAGACAAAGATAAAAAAAATCCCAATCTTTAAATTTAGATTGGGATTTTGATTTTTTATGAATTAATATAAAGAAGGAAATTTTAAAGGATTCACTTCATGTATCATTTCATATACTTTTTCATAAATATCTTCGGCTGAAGGTTTTGAAAAATAATCACCATCTGTACCATAAGCAGGTCTATGAGCTTTTGCACTCAAAGTTTGCGGTTTGCTGTCCAGATGAATATATGCATTTTGCTCTTCAATTATTTGTTGCAAAATATAAGCTGATGCTCCGCCTGGAACATCTTCATCAATGATTAATAATCGATTTGTCTTTGCAATACTTTTTACGATATCATGATTGATGTCAAAAGGGAGTAAGGATTGTAAATCAATAATTTCACAATCAATACCAACTTCAAATAATTCCTTGGCAGCTTGTTCAACCAATCTCAAAGTCGAACCATAACCAACAAGAGTTATATCTGTTCCTTTTCTTAATGTTTCAACAACACCAATTGGTGTTTTAAACTCACCAAAATTTGAAGGCATTTTTTCTTTTAATCGGTAACCATTTAAACACTCAATAACCAAGGCAGGTTCATCAGATGCTAATAAAGAATTGTAAAAACCAGCAGCTTGTGTCATGTTTCTAGGAACTAATACGTGAATTCCTCTAATGGCATTAATAATCATTCCCATTGGTGAACCTGAATGCCAAATACCTTCTAAACGGTGTCCTCTGGTACGGATAATTAGCGGTGCTTTTTGTTTTCCAACCGTTCTATATTGTAAGGTAGCCAAATCGTCACTCATAATTTGAATAGCATACAATAGGTAATCTAAATATTGGATTTCGGCAATCGGACGTAATCCTCTTAATGCCAGCCCAATTCCTTGCCCTAATATTGAAGCTTCTCGAATCCCAACATCGGCAACTCGTAGCTCACCATATTTTTCTTGCATGCCTTCAAGACCTTGGTTTACGTCGCCAATATTACCAGCGTCTTCACCAAAAATTAAAGCTTCTGGATATTTGGTAAAAAGAGCATCAAAATTATCTCTTACAATCATTCTGCCATCGGTATCCGCGATAGCATCAAGGGGATACTCTGGTAAAACTTCTTTTACCGAAAATACATTTTTATCCGATTCAGAAAATAAATTACTACTGAATTTAGGTTGTGTTTTATTGATGTAATCTTTAATCCAATTCGATAGTTCTACTTTGTGACTTTCATCGATAATTAATCGAAGTGTTTTTCTAGCAACTGTCATTATTTCCTTTTTCAAAGGCGATTTAATGCTTTTTAAACTAGAAACCTTTTTTAAAATTTCGTCTTTTTTAGGACTAACTTCAGCAATTTTCTCTAAAATTGTAATTAGCTCTTCTTTTTCTTCAATTATAGGAGCTATAAAAGTTTGCCAAGCGGCTTTTTTACCTTCAAAAACTTCTTTTTTAGCTTCCAAATCGATTGCGTCAATTTCTTCAGGAGAAGCAATATTGATAGCAATCATCCATAATTTCATTTGGCGAATACAATCAAATTCTTTTTCCCATGCTAATCGAGAAGCACTTTTGTATCTTTCGTGAGAGCCAGAGCTAGAATGACCTTGTGGTTGTGTTAATTGAGTCACGTGGATTAAAACTGGAATATGTTTTTCACGTGCTATTTCGGCAGCTTTTTCATAAGTTGCAATTAAGTCAACATAATCCCAACCTTTAACTTTTAATATTTCAAAACCATTTGTTCCTTCTTCTTTTTGGTAACCTTTTAGTATTTCCGAAATATTTTCTTTGGTAGTTTGGTGTTTTGCATGTACCGAAATACCATATTCATCATCCCAAACACTCATTACCATCGGAACTTGTAATACTCCAGCAGCATTGATTGTTTCAAAAAATAATCCTTCGGAGGTGCTGGCATTACCAATTGTTCCCCATGCAATTTCATTTCCATCAATAGAAAAAAGG
Organism: Flavobacterium sp. WC2509; assembly: GCF_052683105.1. Lineage (NCBI taxonomy): Bacteria > Pseudomonadati > Bacteroidota > Flavobacteriia > Flavobacteriales > Flavobacteriaceae > Flavobacterium > Flavobacterium sp. WC2509. The sequence goes on from NZ_JBQZFG010000001.1 coordinate 4,241,192, forward strand.
TCTGCATTTGGGATATTTGGAATATTTCTATATATTTTAGAAGCTTGTGCTAGTCCTAGTAATCGAGGCATTTGTGCTGCCGTAGGTGAAATATCTGCGCTAGAATTTTTTTGTTGTGTTAAGTTTTTCCAAGAACCATCTTCATTCAAACTATGGGTTACAAAATGACCACCCATTTGTCTTCCTGCGGACATTGGTTCAAACTCAATATCAGTATGACCATACAAACCAGCAAAAAATTGTTTGATGGTTAATTCCCCAATAGCCATCATAAAAGTCTGGTCGCGATAATATCCTGAACGGAAATCTCCATTTTTAAAGCACTTTGCCATGGCAAGCTGAGGAACTTCTTTACCATCTCCAAAAATACCAAATTTGGCTTTTCCAGTTAATACCTCTTTACGACCTAATAAGCTGCATTCACGGCTTATTATGGCAATTTTGTAATCATTTAAGACTTCGGTTTTGAAATCTTCAAATGTCAAACCAGTATCGACTTTCTCTTTAATCATAATTTAAAAGTATGCTTTATCGCTGCAAATTTAATTAAAAACAATCTAAATAACCTTATAGAATTTTGTATTTTATATTTTTTTGACCAATAATTTTTAGTAAATTGAATGTATTTTTATCAAATGAATAATTTTGATTAAAATTTAGTAACAATAATTTAATATTTTAAAGTTTTTATTTTGAATTAAAACCATTTTCGTGTAAAAAGGTTAATTAATGACTTTGGATTAAAAATGAAGATAAAGCGGATTTTTTCGCCATAATTTTTTTCTGACAGTTCAAATCCGTTTGAAGAATACACTGGAAAGTACAATTCAAAGTAATCTTGAACCAAATTTAACCGAATACCACTATCATAAAGAAAGGTATTTGAGACTCCTTTGTTTTTTACAAATCCAAAATCGGCATAGGCATCAACCCAATTCCATAATAAAGAATAACTCAAATTACTTGATACCAACCATTGATTAGCTTCTGGCGGAGTTAAAAACGATTTAAAACCTCCCTGACCTTGAATATATTGCTGACTTAGAATACCTGTTTCATCGGATCTTGCGTAAACTGCATAATCAAACATATAATCGTTTACTTTTGAAATACCAAAATTGTAATTTTGGTTATTATTTGAATTGTATAAAAAGGTTCCTGCAAAAACTCTGGCATTAAAATATCGATTGTCATTGAATAGTTTACGATACTCCATTTCTGCCGATACTTTACCAAAATAATGCGATAGTTGTACATCGGTCAAAAATTTAACGTGGCTTGTAATCTCAGTTTTTATATTGTAATATTTTAAATTTAGGATAGAGTAATTATCAGTACTGTCTATTACCACCGCAGACGGCTCTTTGTATATAATGTTGTACTTCATTGTTATAGCCTGTTTTCTATTGTCCCTATAGTTTGGTTGTCTAAAAAACAGAGATACATTTGGGTAAAATTTTAAGTAGGCAGCATCTGATGCGTAATGATAATAAGAACTATTCAAAGAATATCGAATGTTGTATAATCGACCATCTCTTAAATATTGATTGTAGGCAAAACTAGTACTCCCAATAACTGATTTGGTATTGATGGAATACATTGGATTTAAAACAAACATGAATGGTTTATCAAAAATGCTATAATTATATAAACTTACTCCAGGTGAAAAACCATCATATTTATTATAAAATAGAGTAGGGACATAAAATAATTGAGAGTAATGAGGTTCTTCTAAATCTTCAAAAAAAGTCATTTTTAATGGACGATTTAAAGAAAAAGCATGCAAGGATTTCGAATTGTTTCTCAAATTAAATTCAGGAACTTCATTTTCGTAATTGAGAATTAATTTGTCTATTTTTTTTCTTTCGAATGTAAGTTCTTTATCAATTTCGCTGGTTTCCAGCCATTTTTTAAAAATGACTTGTTTATTTCTAATTCCAAATATTGGCATTGGAACTATAGGCACTCCTTTGTTTTTTAATGTAAAAGTTACGCTGTCTTTGGTTTTAGAAACGTCATTAAATTTATAATCAATAGTTTCTCTACTATCAATAATGTAATCAAAAAACCAATTGATGTTTTTTGAAGCTTTTGATTTTAATACCTCTTCAAAATCATTTCTATCAGTTTGTTCTTGTTTGTTGAGATTGTAAAATTGTTTGATTCCAGACAAAACAATATCTTTTCCGAGATAATCATCAAGATAATGTAAACTCAATCCCGCTTTGTATTTATTGGCTATTTGAACATTGTATTTTATCAATGTATTTTTAGAAGCATTTAGAGGTTGGTCTAAATTTTTTCTAGCCATTAACATATAATAATAGCTGTATTGATCATTAAAATCAGTTTGTGCCATTTTAAAACCTCTGAGTAAAAAATATTTTGAAGCCGAACCCATCATTTTACTATTTGGGTAGTATTCATCAATATAATTCATCATCGTAAAGATTTGAATTCCATCATAAATCCAATTGTCTTTTCTGGAATCTAATCGAATGCTATTTTTTAAATAATTATTTAAATAGGTTTTCAAAAATTTTATTTCAAATAAAAAATCAGTAGTGAATGGGCGCATGAATTTGGGCAACTGATTCAATCCATAGAAAGGATTTTTTTCATAATCAGCTTCAGATATAATTATTTTATCAAATGGATACTCTCCAATTTGATTGTTGCCATAATCAACAACTCTCTTTATAATTTGAGATTTCAAGGAGTCGCTAAATCTTCCAGATCTTATATTTGTAAAAACTTCTAAGTTGTTTACTTTGAATTGGGTATAAGTAGATTCTTTTTCTATAATAAGATCAATATCGTTTCTGTTTTTCCCAGTTAATTTGATATTGGTTTCCTCATCAGTTTGTATTAATTGATTAATTGCCAAATCTGTCGTGATAGCATTTTTACCGCGAACTTTTAAATCGATATCAAAATCAGAAATAGCATTGGCAATATCATCAAGATTCTCATTACTGTATTTTACAAATTGATGATTTTCATAACGCGCTGGTGTGAGGAACCAGTTTTTGAGATGCATCCCATATTTTTCAAAATAGCCATATTTGGTAAATTTATCGCTAGGAATTTTTTCAATATAAGTAAGATGTAGTTTTACTTTTTGGTTGGGATATAAGGTTTTGTTCAGTAGAATTGTGATATAATCTGGATTTTTTTTAGATCTTTCCCAAGTAAAAGCTTTTTGTTCATTATCTTCAATAATCAGATTTAGGGTTCCGCCAAGTTCTTTTTCTGGAGCCAAATGAAATTTATTATAAAACTCATCTGAAAAACGTTTACCTAATGGGCTTTCTTTCTCCGAAAAAGCATTATTCCAATCATTCAATACAATTGAAGTCAAAGTATCATTGGATTGATTGTAAAATGTAATTTCTTGATTAATTGTTAAGGTTTTAGAATCCATATCAGCTACAACAGTCATCTTAGATTGATGCTGTGCATATTGTTTTTGAGTTACCAACAAAACAATAAATAGCAGGATAATTTTACCGTAAGTTTTCAATTTGGGATTATAAGTTTACTGGGGTATAAAACTAATACAATTTACAAATTTTTAAGAAAAGTACAGTATTAAATGGATAAAATGCATCGAAATACGTTTAAATAAAAAAGCCGCTTTGAAAACGGCTTTTAGTATTAAAAATTAGGACTTAAATCGTATTTTTTGTAGAATTTATTCAGAACATCAACTACTTCGTCTTCAGTATCTACAATCTTAAATAAATTCAAATCATCTGGACTTATTGTATGTTCTTTTTCTAATAAAACCGCTTTTATCCAATCGATTAAACCAGTCCAAAAAGTAGTTCCAACTAATATAATTGGAAATTTTCCAATCTTTTTGGTCTGAATTAAAGTTATAGCTTCGAATAATTCATCTAGAGTTCCAAATCCACCTGGCATCACCACGAACCCTTGTGAGTATTTGATAAACATTACTTTACGAACAAAGAAATGATCAAAATTTAGATTTTTGTCTCTGTCAATGTACGGATTAAAATGTTGTTCAAATGGTAATTCAATATTCAATCCTACCGAAGGACCACCTCCCAAATGTGCTCCTTTATTCCCAGCTTCCATAATTCCGGGACCACCGCCTGTAATCACACCATAGCCGGCTTTACTAATCTTATATGCTATTTTTTCGGCTAATAAATAGTAATGATCCTCGGGTTTTATTCTAGCCGAACCAAAAATTGTTACACACGGGCCAATTCGCCCCATTGTATCATATCCATTGACAAACTCGGACATGATTTTAAAAATTCCCCAACTATCATTGGTTCTGATTTCATTCCAAGTTTTTTGTTTAAAACTGTTGTGAATTATTTTATCTTCTTCATTATCAAAATCTTCTAATTTCATATTCTATAGTATTAATTTATTTTTTGAGGAGCTGGTACCTGCTGTCCGCTATATCTTTTTCTTTTTAAAGGAAAAAGAAAAAGGATGTCGCTTCCATCAGGGCTAGGGCATTAGGCTGTAAATGGAATCCATTTATAAAACTAATTTAGTTCTTTTTTGAGAAACTTCTCCAAATAGTTTTTCAAATTTTTCTCAAAAAAAAATCCCAATTAAGGGATTTCTAATTATTTTTTATAAATGTCTAATAGCCAATTATAAAAGCTGTCTTTCCACATTCCAACTGAATGACCTTCGTCGTATGCAAGTCCAAAACCGTGGTCTCCTTTAGAGTAAACATGTAATTCTGATTTATCAACTTGTTCTACCACCGCTGATAAAAAGGGAAGTGCTCGTTTTAAGGTCCATTTTTTATCATCTCTTGCAATTGCCATAAAAAATGGAGGTAAGGTTGATTTGTCTTTTATATTTTCAAGTAATTTTAATTTATCTCCCCCATAAATTAAACCGACAAAAGCTGGTTTCCAAGGCATTTTTTCGCTAACCGATGTAAAAGTCAACCATTCCGATATAAATGCACCTGCTGAAAAACCAAGTACGCCTATTTTTTCTTTGTCAAATTTAAATTTACCTGCTAATCCTATCATCGTCATCACACTCGCATTTACATCCTTTTTAAGTGCCTCAAAATAGATTGATTCCATTGGGATCTTAAATTTTCCTTTTTCATCTTTTGTATTAGTTCGATATTTTACAACCATACAAGTGATTCCTTGTTGCGAAAGCCAAAGTGCTAAATCTGTTCCTTCTTTATCTACCCAATTTGTAGTAAAACCACCACCAGGGAAAATAATTGTAGCTATATGTTTGTTATTTGATTCAGCAGCTGGGAATAACATATAAGTTGGTTCGGAAATATTGCGAAAAACACGATCTTTTTTTGATAATGATCCCGGTTTTACAATAGAATCTGCAAAAGTTTCTTTTTGTTCATGGGTAATTGGATTGTCTTTTATGCCGTTTGGAAAAAGAGGGATTTCTGCTGGAATCTGTTGCGCTAGAACTAAAATACTTTGTAAAAGAAATACTAAAAGTATTCCTGATTTGGTTTTTTTCATCGTGTAAAGTTATTTGGTAAGTAAAATGTTTGGTTGTTAATATTTGTTTTTAATGTTGTAAATGGATGCGTTTTTTAAAATAAATTAAGAATAAAATTATGTTTTTCTAAATTTTGTCAAATATATTAAAAAAGTGAATATGAATGCGTTGAGAAGAAAAATAGTGTTAAGGTCACTTTGTGTGAGGGATGGGAGCGGCATCCTTTATGTTTTTTTTTTCAAAACATAAAGATACAGCGGACAGCCCGCCCCGTAGTTTACGGAGGGACACACCCAAATGCTATTAAAAACTTTTGTGATTTTTAAATAAGTTCCTTTTTCAAAAACTGAGCTGTATAGCTTTTTTTATTTTTTACAATCTCTTCTAGGCTTCTTGTCAATAGATGTTGTTTCTTTGATTTCCCCTCTTTTGGAGGGGTGCCCGTAGGGCGGGGTGGTTTTATGTCTAAATTTTCAGATATTAATAGAACTATCCCCAAATTCAGCAATAATATATTTCTCTAACTCAGTCATCACATTATTCAAATCATGTTTTACCCTTAAATCAGAGACTCTATAGATCTTTAATCCCAAAGAAATGAGATAATCTTCTCTCTTCTGGTCGTACTCTTCTTTGTTATCATGACTTGAACCGTCAATTTCGATTACTAATCCTAAGGTTTTTACATAAAAATCTACGATAAAATTACCTATGATTCTTTGTCTGTCAAAATCTATTTTCCAAAACATCCCTTTGTATACTTGCATCCAAAAAATAACTTCTGACAGTACACCTGCTTTACGTAATGCTCGGGATCTTGCTTTTAGTTTTATGTTGTAGGGCAAATTTTCGATAAAATTTCTATAAATGGGATGTTTGTCTATATAAGCTGCAATTTCTTTATTGTTTTCCATTTAATACTTTCTTCTAATGAAACTTTCTTTAAAGTGAAGTTATAAAAAAAATATAGGAAAAAACAACAAAAAAAAACCACCCCGCCCTACGGGCACCCCTCCAGAGGAGGGGAATTTTATAACAACTCCTTTTTTAAAAACTGAGCTGTATAGCTTTTTTTATTTTTCACAATCTCTTCAGGAGTTCCTTTGGCAACCAATTGTCCACCGCCTTTTCCGCCTTCTGGGCCAATGTCAATAATATAATCAGCAAGTTTGATTACGTCCATATTATGCTCAATAATCAAAATGGTGTTTCCTTTATCTACCAATTTATTAATTACATCCATCAATACTCTAATATCTTCAAAATGCAAGCCTGTAGTAGGTTCGTCCAGAATATAAAATGTATTTCCAGTGTCTTTTTTAGATAATTCACCAGCCAATTTAATACGCTGAGCTTCTCCACCAGAAAGTGTTGTACTTTGTTGGCCAAGTGTAATGTATCCCAAACCAACATCCTGAATCGTTTTTATTTTGCGATAAATTTTCGGGATATTTTCAAAGAAAGGAACCGCTTCGTCAACCGTCATATTCAGTACATCCGAAATTGATTTTCCTTTGTATCGAATCTCTAAAGTTTCTCTGTTAAAACGTTTCCCTTGACAAGTCTCACATTCAACATAAACATCGGGCAAAAAGTTCATTTCAATTGTACGAACTCCAGAGCCTTCACAAGTTTCGCAACGACCACCTTTGACATTAAAACTAAAACGACCAGCTTTATATCCACGAATCATACTTTCAGAAGTCATCGTATACAGGTTTCTGATTTCAGTAAAAACTTCGGTATAAGTGGCAGGGTTGGAGCGTGGTGTTCTTCCAATCGGGCTTTGATCAATATCAATTACTTTGTCGATATGTTCTAATCCTTCAATTTTTTTATACGGTTTCGGAATTTTAACTCCGTTAAAATAATAGGCATTCAAAATAGGGTAGAGGGTTTCATTAATCAAAGTCGATTTACCGCTTCCTGAAACGCCTGTAACGCAAATCATTTTACCCAATGGCAAATCGATTGTTACGTTTTTTAGATTATTGCCTGTAGCACCTGTCAGTTTTAAAAATTTCCCATTTCCTTCTCTTCGTTTTTCAGGAATATTCAATTTCATTTTTCCATTCAAATACTGAGCAGTAATGGTATCTGAAGCCAAGGTTTCGGCAGGAGTTCCAATACTGATGATTTCACCGCCATATTTTCCAGCTTTTGGACCAATATCAATTACATAATCGGCTTGCTCAATCATATCTTTATCATGTTCAACCACGATTACCGAGTTACCAATATCTCGTAATTGTTCCAAAGAATGAATCAATTTTGCATTATCTCTTTGATGTAAACCAATACTCGGCTCATCCAAAATATACAAAACACCAACCAGTTGAGAACCAATTTGAGTTGCCAATCGAATGCGTTGTGCTTCACCACCTGAAAGCGACTTCGAACTTCGGCTTAAAGCCAAATAATCCAAACCTACATTCATCAAAAAGGCTAATCTATCTTTGATTTCTTTAATGACTTCAGTAGCAATCCTTTTTTGTTTATCTGATAAATGTTTATCTAAATCCAAAAACCAAGTGGTCAAATCCGATATATCCATATCGCATAACTCGGAGATGCTTTTTTCGTTTATTCTAAAATAATTGGCTTCTTTTTTCAAACGGGAACCATTGCAAACAGGACATTTTATTTCATCCATAAATGCCGCAGCCCAACGTTTAATTGTGGTTGAACCACTTTCATCGTGTTGGTTTTTTATAAAATGGGATATTCCTTCAAAATCTATTTTATAGTCACGAGCAACACCTAAATTTTTAGAATTAATTGTAAATTTTTCTTTGCCACCATTCAAAATCATTTGCATCGCTTCTTCAGAAATAACTTCAATAGCATCGGTCAATTTAAAACCATATTTTTCACCTATAATTTCCAGTTGCTTAAAAATCCATGAAGATTTGTATTCTCCCAATGGTGCAAATCCACCCGCTTTAATAGATAATTTAGGATTCGGGATAATTTTCCCAACATTAATTTCATTAACTGTTCCTAATCCATTACAGTGTTCACAAGCTCCTTTCGGGGAATTAAAAGAAAATAAATTTGGTTCTGGATTTTGATAGGAGATTCCAGTAGTTGGGCACATCAAGTTTCGACTAAAATAACGTACCTCATTGGTGTCCTGGTCCAAGACCATCAATACATTTTCACCATGATGCATGGCTGTATTAATGCTTTCGGATAAACGTTTATCGTTGTCAGGAGTGTCTTCTATTACCATTCTGTCAACAACTATTTCAATATCATGGGTTTTATAACGATCTAATTTCATTCCTGAAACCAAATCTTGAATTTCGCCATTTACACGAACTTTCAAAAATCCTTGTTTAGTTATTTGTTGAAATAACTCTGCATAATGTCCTTTTCTAGCGCGAATTACAGGCGCCAAAATATTAATTCTCTTTCCTGAAAAATTCTGTATGATTAGTTCTTTAATTTGATCATCCGAATAGGAAACCATTTTTTCGCCTGTGTTATAACTGTAGGCATCAGCTCCACGAGCATAAAGCAAACGTAGAAAATCATAAATTTCGGTTATGGTTCCTACCGTAGAACGTGGGCTTTTGCTAGTTGTTTTTTGTTCGATAGCAATAACAGGGGAGAGTCCATCAATTTTATCTACATCAGGTCGTTCTAGCCCTCCAAGAAATTGTCTGGCATAGGCAGAAAAAGTTTCTACATAACGGCGTTGCCCCTCGGCATAAATAGTGTCGAATGCCAATGAGGATTTTCCAGAACCAGATAATCCAGTAATAACTACCAGTTTTTCTCTAGGAATGGAAACATCTATATTTTTTAGATTGTGAACGCGTGCACCTTGAACTTCGATCGTATTGTCTGTATCTAGCATAATTTTTGCAAAAAAGCAAAGTTACCATTTTGATTTATTCTTTTGATAGAACACTATGGAAGATTGTGTTAAAATAAGGTATAAAAAAAACGCTAACTCAAAGCTAGCGTTTTCTTTTTCGGGTTGTTATATAATCGTCTATGGCTTCTTTAGTAGTATACCAATTTCTGCCTTCTTTGTAAGCATCTATTTTGCCTGTTCGCGCCAATAAACTTACATATTCCTGACTATAAGGAGTACTTGGCTCACTTACAATATCAGATATTTTTTGATAGTCATTGTCATTATCGGGCATCGCATTCAAATAAATATTTAAGCTTCGTTCTAAGGCTTGGCTCATCAACAGTATTAATTTTTGATAATTACCATTATTTGCTTGATTGAGTGCTTCGTAATATTTCTTTCTATCATTTTTCAGGATAATAGCAGGTGGGAAACCACAACGCATCAATAATAAATTCATACTCAAACGAACGGTACGGCCATTGCCATCAAAAAATGGATGAATCCAAACTAATTTATGATGAAATACAGTTGCTAATTCTATATCGTTTAATTCTAAAGGATTTGTATTGACAAAATCAATCAATTCATCTAGATAATCTGAAACTTTATTAGCGTTTGGCGGAACAAAATTCGCACCGACAATGCGTACACCTCCATTGCGCAAACGCCCTGCAAAATCATCTTCGATAGAACGTAAAACCAAACCATGTAATGACAAAATATCAATACTTCGAAGTCTATAATCCTCTTTTAAAATCGAGAATAAATAATCAATGGCTTTATCATGATTGTGTGTTTCGAAATGTTCTCGCAACGATTTTCCTTTTACTGTAATTCCCTCTTGAAGTACCATTTGGGTTTCTCGTAAAGTTAAAGAGTTTCCCTCTATACTATTAGAGTTGTAAGTCCATTCTATAGACAAACTTTCTCTGATTTTATTCAAAGCGATACTTGGCAAAGGTCTGCTGGCTTGCAAATCTTGCTTTTTTTGGTACAATCTTTCAAAAGTAGATTGAAATTCTTTTCTATATCCTAAATCTATTTCCCACATAACTCCACAAAGATACAATAATATCGGTTGTATTACTTTTTTTATACTATCCGATATTAATTAATTATGTAATGATTGTATTATTTTAGAAAGGATACCCAATAGCTATATTCAAAATTAGATTATCTTTTCTCCAAGAACTATCTCCTAAATTGATATTGTCAATAACCCATTTATCACCTTGTGGCAAAGAAGGAATCCTTAAAGGAAACGCCAAATCTGTTCTCAATATTAGAAACGATAGATCAAAACGCAATCCTGCACCGGCTCCAACGGCTATATCTTTCATGAAATCTTTGGTAATTTCAGCTCCGGCTTTATCTGGGTCGGCATTTAATAGCCATATATTTCCAGCATCTAAAAATATAGCTCCTTTTACAATGCTAAATAATTTTGCTCTATATTCGGTATTGAATTCTAATTTTAAATCAGCCGATTGATCTGGCACATAAGAACTCGTAGTTTCGGGAATAATATAACTTCCTGGCCCTAGAGATCTAGCTCTAAAAGCACGAATACTATTTGTTCCTCCTACAACAAATTGCTTGGAGTTTGGCAAAGTACTTGAATTTCCATAAGCATATCCAGCTCCTACAATAATTCGACTGGCTAATTGGCTCTCTTTTCCTAATTTTAAATAATGTCTAAAATCTGCTTTTGCTTTTACATATTGGCTAAAAGGTACATTAAATACTTTTATAGTATCATTTTTTTTGATATTGGCTCCAGTTATTAGGCCTGTAACATTTCCAACAAAGTCTAATTCTCCGTTAAAATAAATGGTGTTTTTTTTACGTTTTTGCATTGTATTCGTATATGTGTACGAATAAGTTGGTCCAAAAATTAATTGTTTTTCTATCACTTTTCCTAAACTGGGATCCTGCAAAATATCTTCTTGATACTCAGCAGTAACATTATTTGGACTTACATAAGTAATATCAACAATATTTAATTGATGTTCTTTTCTGATGTTTTCTTTCCATAAATAACCAAATGAAGTATTAAAAGAATTCAAAGCATATAGTTGTGTTCTATTTTGATATTCATAACGAATAGTAGCTTTGGTTCTAGGAACAAATTCACTTGATCCTTGAATATTAAATGGTGCAATAAATCTTGGCCAAGTCAAACTAGTTTCTGTTCCAAGTTTGAAAATATTGTGTCCTTTATTTTGCCCTGATAATTGAAAATCGGCACCACCAAACGCAGAAACAGTTAGTAATTCAGCTCCCTTAAATAAGTTTCTATTATTCCAGTTCACATTAATACCTGTACCGTTATAACTGGCCGAATTTGTTTTACCCAAAACTTCGACACGAATAAATTTTTTGGGTAAAAGTGTTAGAAAATAATAAGAGTCTAAAGTGTTTTTTATACTATCCGAAGTTCTAAATTCATTTTTAACAAAACTAAATGTTCCCAAATTCACAAATCGATTCAGTGTAAGATTATGGTCTTTTCGATTATATAAATCTCCTTGTTTAAAATAAATGGCTCTGTCAAAAACTCTCGGATTAAATGTATTTGCAGTATCTATAATTGTAAAATCATTGTATTGAATAATATCCTCTTTTTTATATTTGATAGTATCTTTTGAAATAGAAAAATTAGGATACACTATGATTTTATCAATTTTGTAAGCTATTTTGGCTTTTTCGGGTGTTTCTTCTTTTATTTTTAATTTGATAGAAACAAGAGAAGCTCCTTTACTACTATCGACTTGAGCCAGAATATAATCGGGATTAAAATAATAAAATCCTTTTTCTTTTAATCTTGTATCAATGCGTTCACGTTCTGTTTTTATTATGTCTAAATCATAAGGATTTCCAACTTTCAATAAAGATCTTCGGCTTGTTCGGGCAATAGCTTTTCCTAAACCGGAAGAATCTTCTGGAAATTTTACTTCTTTTATTTTGTATTGTTTTCTGGGCTGAACAATATATTCTGCTGTTACTCTTTTACTTCTGACAGTAGAATCGGCGCTGACTCTAGTTTTAAAATAACCTTTATTTTCCGCATAATTTCTAAGTACTGATGCATTATAATCTAAATCGACTTTACTGAGAAGCACGGGCGCTTCACCCACTTTAGTCCTTAACCAATATCTGAATCCTTTATCTTTTTTGGGTTCACCAGCAATATTATAAAACCATAATTTAGGTCTTAATCCTAGTATTTGCTTATTCGGTTTTGGACGAAGTAATTCTTCTAAATCTTTTTCTAGTGCTTTTCTTTCTTTCTTTTTAAGGATAGAATCTTTGACTGTCACAGAAGCACCTGTATATAATAAATCGCCTTCTGGTAAATATTTGGTATTGCTACATCCAAAAACAAAAAATAAGGACAGCAGTAGAAAATATTTCATATATCTGTTTTCCATATCACTATGTTTTTTGTTCATAACCTTCGATTTGCTCATTCTTTTCTTTTTCTTTTTCCTTTTGCTCTTTTTCTTTGAGTTTCTTTTTTTCTTTACGAAGTTTTTCTTCCTGAATCAGTTGTTTTTCTTCTGCACTGCGATGAAAAAGTTCTCTAAATTTATTGTAACTCATCGTGATAACAAAAGCAACTCCTGTTTCAACAACTTGACCCTCTACAGCTACTTGATATTCATTTTTGCGATAGGCGCGAACCATATAGCGACCATCTCTGGTAAGCTGATAATCTAATGAGACATCACCTGCAATGTTTGTACTTTGTTCGTTGGCACGAGTATTTCCTTCAACACCAAAGCTGCTTCCAACGGTTACTTTTAATCGATCATCAAGCAGTTTTTTAGAAACACCAACATTCAAATCGGTTCTGTTTTCCATGGTTCCTGTTGTGTAATCTTCGGTAGATTCTAAATCGAATTCTAACTGAACTCCGGTAATTAATTCCCCTGCAATATCATTTAACTGTTGAGATAAAATTTTACTCACACTTTGTCTAGCCAATGATTCTGCACTTGTTCCGCCGCTTTCGCTTGCAAATGGATTTTCTCCAATGAATCGGTTTAATAATAAAAGTGCAAAAACCTGTTTATTCAATTCTGCAGGTTCTTGTCGCAATTGTTCTAATTTTGTCTGAGAAGCGGTTACTATATCTGCTGAAACATCATAATTTCCATCAGGAAGAATAATATCGAAAGTGATTTCGGGTTTCATTAATTCTCCTTTCATTTTTAATAAAGTCTGAAACGGAATTTTTTGTTTGTAGCTGTTTCTCACCGCTGGACTTACCGTTCCAAGTTGATTACCTAATAAATCAATTGGAGCCGTGCTAACTTTATAAATTGCGGTGATATTTAGTGTCGCCATTGTTGGTTCGCCATTCCAAATTATATAACTACCTTTTTGAATGTCAAATTTTCGTCGGATGGCATTGAAATTCATCTCATAAGCTCCTTCTGAAAATTCATATTTCCCGGTAAGTGTAGTTTTTCCAGAAGGATCAATTCCTCCGGTTAGTTCTGCTTCACCTTTCAAATTAAGGTAATCTCCATTTCCTTTGTCGATAACCAAAGTCAGTTCTGCTTCTTTATCTATAGAAATATCCACACTAACATCCATTCCGATTAACTCCGCCTGATTGAGTTTTTTCTCCATTGCGACCGTTTGTTTCAGATATAAATTATCTTCATCTACAAACTCCACAATTCCTTCTCTGTCTGCAATGGATGGATCGGATTGAGGTAAAACAACAGTAAATTTGGTATCTTTCTTTATTTTGATATTTCCGCCAACTATAGGATTTTCGAGAGTTCCATTTATGTTTAGTTTGGTGTCTAAAAATAAATCACCGTAAAACAAATCATTATCAGTAGCTTTAGAATGTACTGCTCTGAAATCTTTACCAACAACTGTTAAGCCAAAATTATATTTCTTAAAATCAGAAGATTGAATAGTGCCATTTAAAGCCAATTCATTATCATTTTCATCATGAAAGGTAAATTTATCGAATGTAATTATATCATTACTGAAAGTGATTTTTTCATTATCTGTTTTAAAATAAGAATTGAATCGTTTAATTCTAAATCCCGTTTCATTAAACTGTAACTCTCCTGCAACTTTTGGTGACGTTGCATTTCCTGTAACTTTGAAATTTCCAGATAAAAATCCAGTTCCTTCAGTAATATTTCCCATCGTAAAACCTTGAATACTTTTAATATTCAATTTATTGATAGCTGCATTAAAATCTAAATTCCCATCACTAATTTTATAATTCCCTGATAGATTGACATCGTTTCCTTCACCACTTAAAACCACATTGGCTACCAATGTATTTGCAGTTTTGTTATCAACTTTTATCGCAATATCTCCAACAGCGTCGCCTCTAAAAGCAAAATCATCTATTTTAATATCTGAGGTAAAAATGGGAGAGGTCATCGCGTTTTCTATAACGGCATTTCCGTTAATCAAACCTTGCATAAGGAGCTTGTCCTTTTTGACCATATTTAGAATGGTTTCTATTTTGAAATTGACAAAATCAATTTTAATGGGTGCATTGTCTTGATTGCTTTGTGATTGTATTTTAAGTTCGTTTCCAGCATTTGCCAAGAAAAATTTATTTATATAAAGTCTTTTATCTCCAAATTCAATTGCGTTTTCAGGATCGATAGTCCATTTATCGTAATTTAACACAAAATTATCTGCGTTAATTTTTAGGATATTTTTAGCATCCTGACGTAGAAACTCTCCCGCAATAGCATATTGTTCTTTGTCTTTGGTGTCCTTTACTTGCAATGCGTAGGAAAGAATATTATTCTCTACTTTACCTGTTAAACTTGTGAATGGAATTCTAATTTCACCACTTTCAATGGTAGCTACCGAAATTTGATATTCTAAAGCATTTTCTTTGGCTTCGATATTAATTTTTCCGTCAGCGATTGTATTATTGGCATATACAATCCTCGGAATTGTTCCTTTGATTTCTAAAGAATCGGTTACGTTATTGTATTTTCCTGTAATTTTAATAGGTTCTAAACCAGTTAATTTAGGGATTATTTTAAAAAGTACAGGATCATTATCTACTGTCAATGTAAATGCTAATCGTTGTTCATCTGATTCGCCATTTACTTTTGGATTTTGTAAATCCATGTATTTTGAAAGTGATTTTTTAATTGCTGAACTTAATGTTGTCAATTTATATTTTCCGTCAATTTCTGCTTTCAAAAACTGTGATGATACTTTGATATTATTTCGTTTATTATCGGCAAAAGCAATTATACGAACCGAGTCTAAAACGATTGGTTCAGCATTTTGCAAAATCTGAATATTAGAAAGAAACACTTTTCCGTTTAAGAAATCAGGATTACTGTTGGCAATATCTGCATCAATATTTCCTCTCAATTTCATCGGGCCGGCGTGAAGATTTAGCTTTTCTAGATCGGCAATATCAAGGTTTAATTTTAATTGTATTGATGGATATTTGTCTTTCGTATTTCCATTGGCTGTCAAATTAAAATTCAGATTTGGATCTTTCATCCCGGATTTAACTGCAAAAGATCCGTTTTCGATATTTCCTTTTAAGGTTAAATTGCTATAGGTGTATTTGTTAAATGTTGCTTTTTGAACAATTCCTTCCAATTCTGCCTGAGCTGTTTTTGGGTCAAAACCTTTCCCTTTTACTTTTGCTTTAAGCGTAATTTTTCCAATAGAATCATTTTTAATTAATCGACCTAAGTTAAAATCCAAAAGAGAAATAGTAGCATCATATTTCTCTCTTTTTTTTATGCGTTGATCAAACAGAGCGTCTATTTTTGCATTTCCGAAACTACTGTTTAAAGCTAAATTGGTTTTGAAATTCTGAACAGAACCTTTAAATTTTCCATTTAAATTAAATTGAGAAGGCAATTGAATGTTCTTGGGAATCGTGCCTGCTGGTACAAAAGAATACACATCTTTCGAAGTGCTCGACAGTTTTTTAATATTCAAATCATAATATGCTTTTTGACCATCAGGCAAACCAATAATTTTTCCTGAGAGAGAAACTGTGGTAGTTCCGATTCCGCTCATTTCGAACAGTGGAATATTCAAATCTTTTATTTTTCCGCTCAAACGAGTATTTAAATATAAAATAGCATTTGGATTACTTTTAAAAGGATTGGTCTTTTGCAAATCGGGCGAAAAAAGAAGAATATCTTTAAATCCAATTTTTGACTGGTTTAGATTTGCTTCTAATGCAATGTTCTTAATGTCTTTTTTTAGAGCATCAAGCGACGCATAAGCAATTTTAATTTTATCGTGAAGAAGTGTTTGTGGAGTTCTCAAATACAAATCAGTCAAATACGCATTTTTAGGTCCATAAAAGAAATTGGTTTTTAAGGATTGGATTTCTAAACCACTTTTTTCTTTTATAGCTAGTGCTTTTATATTCCCCGAAATCGTATCATTTCCATAATATAATTTTTCTGCTTTTAAATCAAATTTATCTAAATCTAGATGGCTGTAATCAATTCCTTTTGGAGTTGGTTTGGATTGCATATCATCAAATTTGAAGGCAATATTTTGTAAATTGACATTATTCAATTTTACTTTCCATCCTGTTTGTTTGATGGCTGTTGAATCTAAATTTGGCGTTTTAATTTGTTTGTCTTTTACACCCAATCGTAGGTTGCCTTTTAGATTTTTTAGTTCGAAAGTATCAAAATCTAAAAGCTGTTTATTCAAATCAATTTCATTAACAGCTAGTTCTAAATTTCCCAAATGTATTCCTGAATCCAGTTTAGAATCTTTATTGTCGTATGACACATCAATTTTTGATAAACTGATTTTTTCCAGTTTTAATTTGAAATCTTTTCTTTTAGAAATGGTATCAACGGTTTTTACAGAAACTTCGGCAATTTTCTCAACAGCGTCCTGATTCAAGACCAATTTCAATCCGTTTAAGTTAATATTCGGAATATTAAAATCCATTTTTTCTAAATCAAACTCCTTGAATTTGGTATCAAAATGCGTGAGTTTTACCCGAATATCATTTTTAGAAAAATCATCTTTAAAATTAAATTTGACATTATCAAGATTTACTTTTACAACTGAAATTTTAAAAGGTTTACTGTTGGGATCTTTTGGTTCTTTCGATTCGAATGCTTTGATAATATAATCGAAATTGAAAACGCCTTCTTTGTTTCTGGAAATATTAGCGTTTACATTTTCAAGAGCAACAGAATTAATTTCAAGTTCACTGCTAATTAATTTAAGTAAATCAACATCAACTTCTAAACGTTTTCCAGCCAGTAAAGTGTCTTTTTTTTGGTCTTCAAAATAAAATCCTTCGAGAACAATATCTTTAGGGAATTTGATAGAAATATAATCTAAAGCAACTTTGGTTTTTATTTTTCCGTGGAGATAAGTAACAGCTTTGTCTTTTACAAAATTCTGAACTACCGGAACCTGAATTAAAATAATAAGAAGTAATAAAATCGCAATTATAGAACCCACGCACCAAAGCAGTATACGTAGTGTTTTTTTTAGAAAATGAATGTATTTTTGATTCATAAGTCGATAAAACACGTTAGACAAAAGCGTTATTATAAAGCTGGATTGTATAATTTACAAAAATGTAAAAATATTACTCCAACAAGTTACATAATTTAGCTTTAATGTTCTAAAATTATATTTAATCGTTACTTTTTTCTGTTTAAAAGCTTAAAGTGAAAGTTGATAATTTGCTGATAATTTGGATAATACTAAAAAAATTATTCTATCGTCATTGATTTTAGCTTGGTTCTGTATGCTTCAAGTGCAATAGATTTAGAGATAAAACCATAATATTTGCCGTCTCTAATTACGGGAAGAAAGGCTTTTTTTGATTTTTCAAACTTATTCATAACAATTTCCATACTGTTAAAAGGGTAAATTACTTCAACCGGCGGAAGCATTACTTCTTTAATTAAAGTGTATTTTACGCGATATGTATTGAAAATAATTTCTCGAATATCATTGAAATGAACGATACCTAATAACTCTTTATCTACAGAAACAACAGCAAAAATAACTTGGTTGGAATGAGAGATTAAATCAACTAATTTTTCAAGACTTTCATCTGGAGAAACGGTTAAATAATCTGTTTGAATAATAGAATTGGTATCTAAAGTTGATAGGACATTCGTGTCTTTATTGCTAGTAAATGCATGCCCTTTTTTTGCCAAATTCTTAACATCTAATGAATGTACTTCAAAACGCTTCGAAATGGCAAAACTGATGGAAGAAACAATCATAAGGGGAATCATCAGTCCGTAACCTCCTGTTATTTCAGCAATTAAAAATATTCCTGTCAGAGGTGCATGGAATAAACCACTTAAGATTCCAGACATTCCCACAACTGTAAAATTGCTAACAGGTAAATTGGTTAAACCTGTTAAATTTAAAAATTTGGAAAAGAAAAATCCAACATAGGAACCTATAAATAGGGCAGGAGCAAAATTACCTCCATTTCCTCCGCTTCCTAAAGTTATTCCAGTAGCAAAAGCTTTTAACATAAAAGAGAAACCTACAAAAACTAATAATGCCCAATTATTGTTTCTAAAGCTTTTAAAAAGTGTTTCGTCTAATAACTGGCCAGGATCACTTTCTGATAATGTTCTGATGCTTTCATATCCTTCACCAAAAAGTGTTGGAAAAATAAATATTAAAAGGGCTAAAATTGATGCTCCAAAAAACGCTTTTTTATAGGGAGAAAGACGCATGTGTGCAAAATAATGTTCAGCTCTTTGAAAATTTCGAGCATAATATACCCCAACAAATCCAGTAGATATACCTAATAAAATATAATAAAATATATTATGATAATTGAACGTTTGCCTAGTCGGAAAATTTAATAAAATTGATTCATCTAATGCAATAGCAGAAACTAATGCTCCAGTTGCTGCTGCAATCATTATTGGAGTAAAGGCCGAAATGCTCACATCTACTAGCAAAACTTCAACTGCAAACAAAACACCTGCAATTGGGGCGTTAAATGCAGCTCCAATTCCGGCTGCAACTCCGCAACCAATAAGTAAAGTTCTGTCTTTATATGATAATTTATATTTTTGTGCATAATTAGATCCGAATGCAGCACCTGTAACAACAATTGGACTTTCTAATCCAGCTGAACCTCCTAAACCTACAGTAAGGGAACTTGTTACAATTTGGGCATACATCTGTTTTTTAGGAATGATACTTGCTTTTTTAGCAACTACATACAAAATTTGTGATGTTCCTTTTTCAATAACACCACCCAAAAATCGATTGACAACAAAAACGGTAAGCATAATACCAATAACGGGAAGCATTATTTTAGTAAAACCGATGTTGATAAATTTGGTATGTATATTGAGAAAGTTGGTATGCAGCGTTACATATGTGGCAAACCTAAAAACCCAGTGTGCAAATGTCTTTAAAACTATTACAGCTAAAGCTGATGAAATACCCAC
This sequence comes from Flavobacterium sp. WC2509, assembly GCF_052683105.1. Taxonomy (NCBI): domain Bacteria; kingdom Pseudomonadati; phylum Bacteroidota; class Flavobacteriia; order Flavobacteriales; family Flavobacteriaceae; genus Flavobacterium; species Flavobacterium sp. WC2509. The sequence goes on from NZ_JBQZFG010000001.1 coordinate 4,260,989, forward strand.
CAAAACACTTGATAAAAGTATAAATTGCTTTTCTCCTAAGGCCGATTGTGATATAGCTATTAACCGTTCTAATCTGTGAAAAAAAGTCTTTAACATTGTATGTTTTTGCTTAGGTTTATTACAAAAATAAGTTTTTAAATTCAAAAAAGAGAGAAACTATTCGATTAATGACAATGTATTTTTAACGATAATTCTGAAATTATAATCATAATCATGGTTATTACTGGTATAAGTGATTATGTGTGAATAGCATTGATGTTATCGTTCTGAAAAATAATCTAAGAGTCTATTTTATTTTATAGAGAAATTAATTTTTGTTGTGATTGAATTTTCAAATCTTCAAAGAAAGTACTAAATTCTAATTCAAAATCTTCGTAGTATTCCTTGAGTTCATTCGATGCAAATCGCATTTTTGATTCATTTTTAGTTCTACTATCCATTTGGGTCAAAATTCGATGAATTCCCTCTACTGTTTGGTAACTTACCAACCAATTATGTTCAATCATATAAGGTGTTATCCCTTGAATTCTTTCTGAAAGTAAATCGTAATTATCTCGTAAAGATTGATAAAAACGAGCCACAAATTCTTCTAATTTTTCCTCCGAATATTGATTCCAGTTTTTAGCCAAAAAATGATCATAAAAGACATCTACAATCACACCTGCGTAATGGTGGTAGTTCTCGTGTAAACGTTTGGTGCTTTTTCTAAAAACAGGATGAGAATCTGTATAAGTATCAATAAATCGGTGTAAAATAATTCCTTTTTGGATCTCCGAATGATAATTTTCAAACTGTTTTCCCCGGATTCCATCAGCCATAAAATTCCCTATTTTTACTAACTCATGGTCTCCTGATAAATAGATGTGGGCTAGGAAGTTCATTGAGAATTATGATTTTAGATTAACGATTTCTGATTTTTGATTTTAAATCAAGTATGAAGATATTTATGGACGATAGTGATTTTATAAAGGTATAAAACTTTATTAAAAGAAATGGCTTCGAGAGAATCAATCCCTTTTTTCAATTTACTTCTTATAAAGACATAAACTTTTTTATATTTGCTCGGAAAAAACAATTCGGAAATTAAATTGCAAAATAGAAATCTGCAATCAAAATTCGTTAATCTAAAATCATAATTCACAATGACTTTAATAAAATCAATATCCGGTATTCGTGGTACGATAGGAGGGAAAGTGGGAGATAATTTAACACCAGTTGATGCTGTAAAATTTGCTTCTGCATACGGAACTTGGCTAAAAAAATATTCAAAAAAAGCTAAATTAAATGTTGTGGTAGGTCGTGACGCTCGTATATCGGGACCTATGATTCATAATTTAGTTATTAATACACTTATCGGTTTAGGGATAGATGTTATTGATTTAGGTTTATCAACGACTCCAACTGTTGAAGTTGCCGTTCCTTTAGAAAAGGCTGATGGTGGAATTATTTTAACGGCTTCTCATAATCCAAAACAATGGAATGCTTTGAAATTATTGAATGAAAAAGGAGAGTTTTTAAATGGGCTTGAAGGAGAAAAAATTCTTCAAATTGCCGAAGATGAAGCTTTTGATTTTTCGGATGTAGATAATTTGGGTATTATTACTCAAAATGATGCCTACATGGATATTCATATTGACGAAGTATTGAATTTACCTTTAGTTGATGTTGAAGCAGTTAAATCAGCAAAATTTAAAGTTGTTGTTGATGGTGTAAATTCATCTGGTGGAATTATCGTTCCTAAATTATTAGAATTGATGGGCGTTGAAGTTGTTAAGTTATACTGCGAGCCTAATGGTCATTTCCCTCATAATCCAGAGCCTTTAAAAGAGCATTTAACGGATATTTCAGAGTTGGTTGTTGCCGAAAAAGCACATTTAGGAATTGTTGTTGATCCAGATGTAGACCGTTTGGCTTTTATTAGCGAAGACGGAGAAATGTTTGGGGAAGAATATACTTTGGTAGCTTGTGCCGACTATGTTTTGAGTAAAACTCCAGGGAATACAGTATCTAATATGTCTTCTTCTCGTGCGTTGCGTGATGTAACTAACAGCCATAATGGAAGCTATGAAGCGAGTGCTGTAGGTGAAGTGAATGTTGTGGAATTGATGAAGAAAAACAACGCAATTATTGGTGGTGAAGGTAATGGTGGAATTATTTACCCAGAATCACACTATGGTCGTGATAGTATGGTAGGGATAGCTTTGTTTTTGACTCATTTGGCTAACAAAAAAATGTCTGTTTCTGCTTTACGTGCTTCGTATCCAGAATATTATATGAGTAAAAACAAAATCGAATTGACACCACAAATTGATGTTGATGCGATTCTTGTAGCAATGACCGAAAAATATAAAAACGAAGATATTACTACAATTGATGGAGTGAAAATTGACTTCGCTGATAATTGGGTACATTTAAGAAAATCAAACACAGAACCAATTATTCGTATTTATACCGAAGCTTCTAGTCAGAAATTGGCAGATGATTTAGCTTTACGAATTATTGATGAAATAAAAGCTGTAGCTGGAATTTAAAACAAGAAACCGACGTGAGTCGGTTTTTTTTATATGCTTTGTCTAAATTATTTTATTCGGATTTTGGATATCTCAATTGGAAACCTAACGTTTATATTTCCATCTTTTATGTGTCCACAAATAATATTCAGGAGCTTCATAGATTTGTTTTTCAAGAAGTTTTAAATATTGGTTTGTAAGGTCAAAGTTTGGAACGTCTTTTGGATGGTCTGAAAGAATTTCAAGAGTGGCTTCGTAGTGACCACGTTTTACTTTTTTAGTATTCAGATATAGTAAATTCATATCGTATCTTTTAGAAAGCATTTCAGCACCAACATGTACAGGCACTTCGACTCCCATAAATTTAGACCAATGAACAGCACCCTTTGCTTTTGGAGATTGGTCACTGGCAAAACCATACAATGCCAAAACATGGTTTTTATTATTATTAATTATTGTTGGTACAGTTTGTTTTGTAGTGATTAATTTGGCATTGAATCTAGAACGTATTTTATGAACCAATTTATCAAAATAAGGATTTCTTAGCTGTTTGTAGATTCCATATGCAACAAAGTCAGAATAATAATTCATCGATATAATCCATTCATAGCTTGCATAATGTGAACATATAATAGCGATGCTTTTGCCTTGTTTTTCAACTTCTTTGTAGACTTCTATGTTTTTAAAAACAAATCTTTTGCATATTTCTTCCTTTGAAATATTCATTGTTTTAATCATTTCAAGAAACATATCACACATGTGATGATAGAATTTTTTTTCAATGATTAATCGTTCTTTGTCTGATAAATTTGGAAGTGCCAATGCTAAATTGTCACGAACCGTTTTTTTACGATAACCAATTATTCTGTAAGTCACGAAATAAACTAAATCAGAAACCAAATATAATAATGGGAAAGGAAGCATCGATATTCCCCAAATTAATGGGTAGGCAAGTAGATATATGAGATATTGCATGTAGTCTAAATTTATACAAATATAAAAAATAATTATTTTCTTTATAATTTGATAATTCAGAAATGTTATTACCGTAATGTTTCAATGCTTATTGCAAAATGCTATTGCTTATGTTTCCATCGTTTGTGAGTCCATAAATAATATTCTGGAGCTTCATAAATTTGTTGTTCTACTAGTTTTAAGAACTGATCAGTAATTCCGTAGTTTGGAACTTCTTTAGCATTTTCCGATAGAATTTCCATAGTAGCTTCATAGTAACCACGTTTAATCTTTTTGGTTTTCAAAAAAACAACATTCATGTCGTATTTTTTTGACAACATTTCGGCTCCAGTATGAACAGGCACTTCATGCCCCATAAATTTTGTGTAATGATGAGCGGTATTTTCCTTTGGAGATTGGTCGCTGGCAAACCCATAAGTTGATAAGTTCTTATTTCTGTAATTAGTTACTATTGTAGGGATTGTCTCTTTAGTAGTAATTAAGGTTGCGTTAAATTTAGATCGTATTTTATGAACTAATTTATCAAAATGAGGATTCTTAATTTGTTTGTAAATACCGTAACCTTTAAATTTTGTATAATAATTCATCGATACAACCCATTCATAACTTGCATAATGCGCACACATAATAGCGATGCTCTTATCTTGTTTTTCTAATTCCTGATAGATTTCAAAATTTTTAAAGACATATCGTTTGCATATTTCTTCTTTAGAAATATTCATTGTTTTTATCATTTCCAGAAACATATCACACAAATGATGATAAAATTTCTTTTCAATAATCAAACGTTCTTTTTTTGATAAATGAGGTAAAGCTAACTTTAAATTCGCCCGTACAGTTTTTTTTCTGTAACCGATAATTCGATAAAGAATAATGAATACAAAATCAGAAAGTAAATATAATAAAGGAAAAGGAAGCATTGAAATACACCATAAAAAAGGGTAAACAATTAGATAAATAATGTATTTCATTTTTAAAATTTGGCCAAATATAGTTTATTAAACGATGTTTAGCTTCACTTTGTCGATTTTTAATAAATTTATATGTATAAAGCATAAATTGATGTTAAATAGTTCTTTTAAAAATGCAAATTGATATTAATTCATAAAAAAATATTGTTATTTGTCAATCTAAATTATAGTTAGCTTTACAGTAAAATTTTAAAAACAATCCATTTTATGAATGCTATTTTAATAGTCATTATTGTTGCCAATGTATTTATTAGTTATAAAGGATTTAATGATCTTTCTTTTTTTAGAAAGTATGAGTTTCACGTAGGAAGTATAGGGGCTGGAGAACAAATCCGAATGCTTTCGTCTGGATTTTTGCATGCCGATATGGGGCATTTATTATTTAATATGTTGACACTTTATTTTTTTGCACCAGTAGTTCTTGGCTTTTTAGGTGATTTTTCATTTATTCTGGTCTATTTTGGCAGTTTGCTATTTGGCAGTTTATTGACTTTATCATTTCATAAAAATGAATATGGTTATAGAGCAGTAGGGGCATCAGGAGCAGTTACGGGAGTTTTATACTCAGCTATTTTATTACAGCCAAATATGATGTTAGGTTTGTATTTTGTAATTCCTATTCCAGCCTATTTATTTGGTATTTTATATTTATTATATTCTATCTATGGAATGAGAGCCAAAAATGATAACATTGGTCATACGGCTCATTTTGGAGGGGCAATAGGAGGATATTTGATTACACTTTTAAGAAATCCAGAATTAATACAAGAACATACCTTAATGACCGTTTTATTAGCAATTCCAATTGTAATTTTATTTGGAATGGCAAAAATGGGTAAACTATAATAATAATTTAATTTAAAAAAGTATGAAAAAATCAATTGCATTCTTAGTTTGTTTTTTTACAATGGCAATTTATTGTCAAGAAGTGAAGCTAGTTCCTCAAATTAATGTTTCTGGAGAAGGGAAAATAAAAGTAGTCCCAGATCAGGTTACAATATCTGCAACAGTTGAAACCAAAGGGACTAATGCTAAAGATGTCAAAAAACAAAATGACCAGCAAATGGAGGCTGTTATAAAATTAATTAAAACTATGAATTTACCTCCTGCAGATTACAAAACAAAAAGAGTTTCTTTGAATCCTCAGTATGATTATGAGAAAAAGAAACACAGTTATAATGCAACACAAACCATTGAGATTCTTTTGAAAGATTTATCAAAATATGATGAATTGATGGAAGGATTGGTTGATCAGGGAATTAATAGAATTGATAATGTGACTTTTCAATCTTCAAAATTGGCCCAATATCAATCTGATGCCCGAAAATTAGCTATGAAAGATGCTAAAACGAAAGCTGAGGACTATGTATCTGTTTTAGGGCAAAAAGTTGGCTTAGCAACGGTTATTACAGATAATTCACAAAACTATTATCCACAGCCTGTTTATGGTGGAATCAGAACGATGGCTATGAAAGCTGAAAGTGATACGACAAGAGAAACAATGGCAGTTGGAGAAATTGAAATTACTGTTAATGTAAGTGTTAGCTTTAAATTGGAATAAGCTTCTTGTTTTTTATATTTTCAAATCCCATCTCTATTATTAAAGGAGATGGGATTTTTTTGTGTACTTTTCGTCCTAGAACCATGCAGTTTTTGTACAAAAAGTACAAATACACCCCTTAAAAAGGAAAAATATAGGCTTTCGTTTTTTTGCATTAGATTTACATTGCAATCTGTTTTATTTATTTTTTCTAAAGATTAATTAAAAAAAATATCTTCGTCAAATAATTATTGAGTCCCATAATTAATTCAATTTATGCAAAATATCAAAAACTATATTTTAAGCTTTATATTCTTTTTTTCAATCCCTTTTGGTTCCTCTGCTCAAGATCATGATTTATATTTTGATCATATTAATTATGATGTGAGTTTTTCGCAAAGTATGATTTCTAGTATTCATCAAACTAAAAAGGGATTTATTTGGATAGGAACTGCAAATGGTTTGATTAGTTATGATGGTTATGATTTTTTGAGATATGTTTATAATAAAGACATATTAAATACTATTAGCAACAATCACATTAATGTTGTTTTAGAAGATAACGAAAAAGAACTTTGGATTGGTACCAACAATGGTTTGAATCTGTTTAATAAAAAAGAAAATACTTTTTTAAGAATTGATATCCGTAAAGTTAAAGGTGGCAGGAATTATATTTCCTCAATAATTCAAGATAATCAAAATAGGATATGGGTTGGGACTTTTGGAGGCATCAAACTGCTAAACAAAAAAAAGTATGTATTAGAAGAAATTTCTAGTGACTTGAATTCTCCATTTAGAAAAAGCAGGGTCCTTTCTTTATTTTATGACAGCAAATATGGTGTATTAGTAGGTACGTCTAAAGGACTGGAATGTTTTGATCCTCAAAATGGCTCGAAGAAAAATTTGCCTAAAATTTTTAGTGATAATACTTCTTTAGTAAAATCGAAGATTTGGAAAGTCATTAAAGAAAAAAATGGCGATTTATGGTTTGCTACGGAAACAAATGGTGTGTTTCATTATTCTGTGACTAAAAATTCTATAACCAATTATTTGCATGGTTTTGATAATAAAAAGGCGTTGTCTTCCAATTGGGTTAATGATGTTGTTGCGGTAGATGACAACACAATTTGGTTTGCTACTAAAAGTGGTTTATGTGTTTTTAAGAAAGATAAAAATGAATTTACGAATTTTAAACATAATCCGTTAACGAGTTACAGTCTTTCTGATGATGATGTAAAATGTTTTCTAAAAGATCGTCGTGGCGATATCTGGGTAGGTACAAATGGTGGAGGTGTCAACATTTTTCAAAAAACCAATACCAATTTCAATACTATCAGAGAAGTTACTAAACCAAATTTTGGATTAAACAACGCATTAATAAATGCTATTGCAAAAGAAGCTGATGGCTCTTTATGGGTTGGTACTAATGGAGGCGGATTGAATCATCTGGATTTCAAAAACCACACGAATTCATCGTATTTAATAGATTATTTTGATTTTGAAAAGACTGTTAATGTGATTACTTCTTTAGTGAATCATAATGAAAACCTGTATTGTGGCACATTTAATGGATTGTTTAAGTTTAATAAAAAAAGTAAAAAGTTTACGACTATTCCATTATCACAAAAGGATTCAAAAGAAGGAGAAAGACCTATAACTTCGCTATTAATGGATAATGGAGATTTATGGGTAGGAACAAATGGAAATGGTCTGAAAAAAGTAATGCCAGACGGAACCGTTGAAAGTTATATGGCAGATGGGACTTCAAATTCAATCAGTGATAATTTTATTACAGATATTGCAAATAGAAATAATGGTCTATGGATAGCCACGCAGTACGGCTTGAATTTTTTTGACAAAAGATTGAAAAAAGTCACAAAAGTATTCAAAACTGGAGGAAAGAACGGATTGCCAAACAATAGTCTGACGGTGATGTATACCGATTCAAAAAATAGATTTTGGATTGGTGCAGAAAGTGGCGGAATCAATTTATTTGATGAAAAATCGGGACGTTTTTTCGAAATTAATAAAGCAATGGGGTTTACTGATGAAACCATAAAAAGCATTTCAGAAGATTCTCAAGGGAATATTTGGGTCAGCGATAATAATTTATTGTATAAGATCAAAACAAAACATTTTAAATCGGTTCCAAGTATTTCAGATTTTGAGATTACCTATTACTCTTCAAAGGATGGTTTGAAAGTAAAACAATTTTCGAATAACAGCAGTTTAAAATTGAATAACAATGAATTGGTGTTTGGATCTTCAAACGGGCTGATCATTTTTAATCCTTCAAAATTAATAAAAACTAATAGTAACGCAGAAATAGTATTGACGAAGCTTATCGTTAATAATGAGGAAATCAGACCTGGAAATAAAGAAATTCCATTAGATAATTATATAAGCGAAACTTCAGAAATCACTTTAGGTTATAATCAAGGATATATAGGACTTGAATTTAGTGCCATGAACTATGTCAATCCTGAGAAAAATGAATATGCCTATAAATTAGAAAGCTCTTTAAATAAAGACAATTGGCATACTATAGGCTCCCAACATTATATTAATTTAACAAATTTAAATTCAGGAACTTACTTTTTGAAAATAAAGACTTCTGATGCCAGCGGTAAATGGAATCCTTCGATTAAAACCTTAAAAATTATAATGTTGCCTCCCTGGTGGAAAACATGGTGGGCTTATATATTATATTTTGGTTTATTGTTGGCAGGTTCTGTTTCATTATTTCGCTTTTTTAGAAATCGAGAATTGTTAGAGCAAGCCTTTTATTTAGAGCAATTAGAGAAAGAAAGACAAGAGGAATTGTACAAAATGAAACTGGACTTTTTTACCAATGTTTCTCATGAAATTAGAACTCCTTTGACACTTATAAGCGGTCCTGTTGAAGAACTTTTAAATGGAGCCGAAAAGGATTCTAATCTGGAAAATAAATTAAAAACGATAAAAAGTAATTCAGATCGATTATTAAAATTGGTCAATGAATTAATGGATTTTAGAAAAGCAGAAAAGGGAAGTATGAAAATCTATTGTGAAGAACAGGATATTGTTTCTTTTTGCTTTGATGTTTATGAATCTTTCCGAGGATTTGCTGTAGAGAAAAATATTGATTATAAATTCGTTCTCAATATAAATTCAGTATTGGTTTATTTTGATAAAAATCAAATGGAAAAAGTAATTTACAATCTACTTTCCAATGCTTTTAAATTTACCAGTAAAAATGGCAGAATAACCTTGTCCGTTGGGCAAAAAGGAGATGATCCGGACTTGATAGAAATCAAAGTTAAGGATAATGGGATTGGAATACCTGAAAACAGAAAAAAGAAAATTTTCAAAAACTTTTTCCAATTAGATGATCGCGGTAGTACCAATATGGGTAGTGGTATCGGTCTGGCTTTAAGTAAGAGCATCGTAGAACTTCATCATGGAGACATAAAAGTACAGACAGAAGCCGATGCTAATTTTGCAACGATTTTTACAATTACATTAAGAAAAGGCAAAGATCATTTTAAAAAATCGCAAATCGTTGAAAATGCTATTGCCACAACTGAGCTTGCATGTCCTATTTCTGATAGTAAAACAACATTTGAGATCCATGAAGCTAATTATTTGGAAGAATCAAATGATAATACAAAAAAAACCATTCTTATTATTGATGATAATGAAGAGGTTTTGTCTTTCATCTTTGATATTTTATGTACAGAATACAGGGTTCTAAGATTTACTAATGGACAAGACGCTCTTGATTATATGGATAAAGAAATTCCAGATCTTATTGTAAGTGATGTTATGATGCCAGAAATGGACGGTTTTGAATTGTGTAAGATTTTGAAAACCAGTTTGAACACAAATCATATTCCTGTTATTTTATTAACTGCAAAATCTTCAACATTAAATAGAATAGAAGGGCTTTCTACCGGTGCAGACTCTTATATTTCAAAGCCTTTTAGTATTGAGGAATTGAAATTGACAATACTGAATTTATTGTCTTCAAAAGAAATAATGCGCCAAAAATATAGTGAAAGGTTCATTACAGATGCGGAGCAGGAAAATGTAAATACTCCTGAAGGCTTATTTGTAAAAAAATTAACTCATATAATTGAATCAAATATTGACAATCCAGATTTTGATGTAAATGATTTGGTCAAAGAAATTGGGATGAGCAGAACTGTGCTTTATAAAAAAGTGCAAACGCTTACGGATCATTCTGTAGCAGGGTTTATTAAGAATATGCGATTAAAAAAGGCTGCAAGTCTGTTAATGAATTCCAATTATTCGATATCTGAAATAACCTATATGGTTGGTTTCAACGATAGAAAGCATTTTAGCAAAGAGTTTAAAAAGTTCTATAATCTTTCACCAACAATTTATAAAAGCTCGCAGCTTACAAAAGAATAAGTTACTACTGTTTAAATAAGCAATTTTTGATTTTATTATAAAGACTACTATATAGCTTTCGGGTTTATAGTAGTTTTTTATTGTCTAAAAACAACCTGAAAGTATTTATAAAAAATTAAATTTTTAAGTTGTTTTCTGCAAAAATGTAAAAGAAAAAAATGTATTTTTTGAACCAATTTACTTTCTAATACAATCTCAAAAAGGATTGTTTTTTGTTTTCAGATTATCATAAGCAAATGCAGAAAAATAAATAATAATCAAATAAGAAATAAAATATTATGCATTGAATAATTTTTAAGTTTTTTTTTACGAATACCGTTTTTAAAGGGTTAAAAAGGGGATATTCTCCAAATAAAGACGTTAGTGCCCCTAAAAACGAATATATTGCTCCCCTTATACCGTCATTTATTGGTCAATTTTGCGATATAAATCAGTTGCTGGTTTATGAAACTAACCAAAAAATAATATTAAATTTTTTAACAATGAAAAACAACAAACATGTAAACATGCTTTTTCTCGGAGGAAACTTTTTGAGGTTGAGCTTGATTTTATTTATGTGCTTCTTATTTAACAGTATGAATGCGCAGCAAAAGACCATTTCAGGAAAAGTATTTGATAATACCAAAATACCTTTGCCAGGAGTAAATGTAGTTATCAAAGGAGGAAAAAGTACCCAAACTGATTTTGATGGTAGTTTTACTATTGAAGCTAATCCAAATACAATAATTCTTTTTAGATATATCGGTATGGATGACGTATCAATTACCGTTGGAAATAGAACTAATTTAAACGTAACATTAAATCCCAGTTCACAATCTTTAGATCAAGTAATAGTTGTAGGATATGGAACAAAGAAAAAAAGTGATATAATAAGTTCTGTGGCTTCAGTGAAAACTACAGACATGCTAAAAGTAGCCACATCTGATGTTGGTGAAATGCTTAGAGGAAAAGCGGCAGGTGTTCAGGTTACTTTGGCAGATGGAGGACCAGGAAGTTCATCTTCTATACAAATTAGAGGGAAAAAATCGATTAATGGTAGCAATGATCCTATCGTAATAGCCGATGGTGTTGTGATAGGGAATATCAATGATATTAATGCAAATGATATTGCTTCTTTAGAAATTTTAAAAGATGCTGCTGCGCAATCGATATATGGAGCAAGAGCATCAAATGGTGTGATTTTAATTACTACTAAAAGAGGAAAAACTGGAAAAGTAAAGGTTTCCTATAATGGTTATTCTGGTATTGAAACTGTGAATAGAAATTTTGATATTTATAATGGTGAAGAATTTGCTCAATTAAAAAGAGAGGCTTTTAGAACGGCTAATGGAGGTGTTTATGGACCTGACACTTCAGTGTTTACATCCCAAGAGTTAGAATCTGTTCAATCTGGAAAATATATTGATTGGGACAAATATATGTTGACTACTGGTGTTACCAATAATCACAGTATAAGTCTTTCTTCGGGTACGGATCAAACTAGTGTTTTTACCAGCCTTAACTATATTAATACTAAAGGGGTAATACCAAATTCCGATTTTAATAAAGTGGCAATGAGAATTAATGTCGATCAAAAAGTTCGTGACTGGTTGAAAGTAGGAATGAATGCTTCACTTCAATATTCTGAATCAAACAGGCCAAATGTTGGTAATGTTTTGAATAATGCGATTACTACCTCACCACTTGGTAAAATTTATAATGACGATGGTACTTTCCGCCAATATCCTGGAGGAGTACAAGAAACTCCAAATCCGCTGATTGATTTGTATGAAACAAATACAAACGAAGTAAACCGAAATGACATGATGAATGTTTTTCTGGATATTAATCTTCTAAAAGGTTTTACATATAAATTAAACGCAAGCCGTAGATCCTATAATATCAAAGGAATGGGTTATAATTCTACAAAATCTCTTTCCGGTCTGGCAAATTCTGGACAAGGAAGCGGAAATATATATTTCAGAGACAATGTAGAATATCAGCTGAGTAATATCTTCAATTATAATTTTAAAGTAGCGGAAAAACATCATTTTGGAACTACGGCTGTTTACGAAATTACATCATCGGAATACAATGAATTTAAAAATACTGCTGCCAAAATACCAAATGATGATCTTGGAATTTATGGTCTAGCAAGTGCCTATTCGAATACGCCTACAATTGCAGGAAATGAAAAATCGTTGGTTTCGTTTGCTGGTAGATTTGAATACGACTATGCCAATAAATATTATTTTACTGCTTCAGGAAGAGCCGATGGTTCTTCGGTATTTGGAGAAAATAATAAATGGGGTTATTTCCCAGCGGTAAGTGCGGCATGGAATGTTTATAAAGAAGATTTTATAATAGATCATGCTCCAGTAATCAGCAATTTAAAATTAAGAGCAAGTTATGGTAAAGTAGGTAATCAGCCTTCAGGTCCTTATCAAAGTATGGCTATATCTGATGAAATGGATTATTATGTAGACAGTAAAAAAGAAATTGGATATGCTCCAGGAGTTCAATTGTCTAATCCAGATTTAAAATGGGAAACTTCAACACAATTGAATCTTGCAGTAGATTTTGGCTTTTTCCAAAATAGATTAAGCGGTACAGTTGAGGCTTATAATACAGATACTTCTGACTTGTTGATTATGGAAAAACTTGATCCAAGCTCAGGATACGAGAAAAAACTGTCGAACATTGGTAAGGTGAATAATAAAGGTCTTGAAGTGACTTTGAATTCTGAACTAATTAAAAAGAAAGATTTTAGTCTGAATCTAGGTTTGTCTTTCACAAAAAACAAGAATGAGATCGTGAGCATTTATGGCAAGGATACAAATGGAGATGGAAAAGAAGATGATGATGTTGCAAATTCATGGTTTATAGGTAAGCCAATAGATGTTTATTATCAGTATAAAGCCAATGGATTATATCAGGAAGGAGAAAACATTCCCGTAGATGCAGGAACTCCAGCACTTCAGCCTGGTGACATCAGGCTAATTGATAATGATCCTAATAACGGTCCTAAACCAGATCCTAACGTAGACAAATTTATAACTTCAAAATTGCCTGACTGGTATGGGACAGTATCATTAAGTATGAAATACAAACGTTTTGATTTCTCTGCTGATGTTTATACCGTTCAAGGTGTTGTTAAAAATAATCTTTATTTATATGATTATGTAGCAGGAGGTTCTTTGCGTGGGGTTAAAAATGGTTTGAAAGTAGACTATTGGACACCAGAAAATCCAGGTGGAAATTGGCCAAGACCGAGAGTTGGTAATGATCCGGCAAACATATCTGCTTTAGGTTTGCAAGATGCCTCTTATATAAGACTACAAAATATATCTGCAGGTTTCACTTTTCCGCAAGATGTAATTCAATCAATAGGAATGACGAATATGAGACTTTATTTGACAGGAAGTAATTTAGTTACCATTACAGATTTTCAGTCATACAGTCCTGAAAAATCAGTAGGTGATTATCCTGAGCCAGTAACTTTTGTCATCGGATTACAAGTTGGGTTTTAATGGAGGGGTTTAACGCATATAATAAATTAATAAATAACAAGATTATGAAAAATATAAAATTTTTATTTGTTTTGGCACTTCTGCTTTCTCTAGGGCTCACTTCGTGTGAACAATTCCTGGAGGAAGATGTAAAGGACCAAATTGCAACAGAATATATATACAGTTCTCCAGCCGGACTAGAAGGCGGAGTTAATGCACTTTATAACCAGATGAGACATTATAATCTGCCATCAGGTGATAATAATGATCTGTGGGGTAATGTGTTCTTTTTGGCAGCAACAGATTTAGGACTTCATAGAACATGGAATACGCCTTATGGATCTACTCATAATCCTACTTCTTTCACACCGTCAAAATGGAATCAAGCATACAAAATAATTGATAGATGTTCTGCGATTATTACCGCTGCAAGAACAATCCCAATGGATGACGCTACCAAGAAATCTGTGTTATCACAGGCCAGGGTAATTAGAGGAGAATTGTATTTGGATTTAAAACAAATGTATGGAGGTATATTAATTGATACCATAGCAACTACTCCAGAAAATATTAATGATCCAGTAGAATACAAAGCGGCCAGCGATGCCGATGTTTATAAACTAATTAATGGGGATCTTGATTACGCAATAGCTAATCTTCCTGCTAAACCAGAGCTAGGACGTTACAGTCAGGCCGTTGCAAGACATATACGCGGAAAAAGCGCACTATGGCAGAAAGACTATGCTGGTGCTGCTACTCAATTTGATGCAATTATAAATGACGGCATACATGCTTTAGTGCCATTAGCTGAGGTATGGGGACAAAATGCCAATCACGCTGAATCGCTTTTTACTTACCAAAAGGACCAATTAACGGGAGGTAATACTTCTCAAGAAAATCTATCTGATCCAAATAATAAATATAGAGCAGATAATCAAACAGGCGGTGGAAATTCTTGGCTGGGAAGTGTTTTTACTAATAGAACTTATGAGTTGGATAGCAAAGAACTTATTCAGGAGGTTGCTTACGGAGGTCAGTCATTAGGGTGGTTTTATCCGAATGATTATTTATATAAACTTTATGACCAAACCAATGATTTAAGGTTTAAAACCTATTACTATTCAGATAATTATTTAGACTATAAAATTAATGTGCCAGGTAATCCTAATTTTGGAAAGTCTATTAGTAATCCGAAAATTAAATATCCAGACGGTAATTACAGAGCATGGCACTGGAGTTTGAAAAAATATCATGATACAGAGAAATTACCTAATAGTTCAGATAGTTGGAAAGACTATATGTACTACAGATTGGCCGAAACTTATTTATTGGCATCTGAGGCTTATCATAATCTAGGCAATGATGGAAAAGCACTTGAATATCTTAACAAAGTAAGAAGAAGAGGTTATACAGGAGATCCCGCAAACACTGCTACTACCTTTGATCTTAAAGCTTGGACTTTGAATGACTATTTAGACGAGTCGGCAAGAGAATTGGCTTTTGAAAATAACAGATGGTTCCTATTGAAAAGATTAGGACTTCTAGTTGAAAGACAAAATTTATATTTCCGTTCAAGTCCTACAGGTACTGTATCTGGAGAAATACATTTAGACATGAAACCGTATATGGTAAATATGCCAGTTCCTCAATCCCAAATAGATAAAATGGGAAATCCTCCAGGATTTAATGTTGGTTACTAATTATATTTCATAGTAAAAAAACAAGTTAAAAATAAAAAAGCATTCTCAGACTGCTTTCATATTAACAATGAATCTGGAAATTAAAATGTTTTTTTTATTTCCAGATCCTTAAAAAAAAATCACACGATGATAAATAAACAAATTATTTTGGGTGGAATAGTGCTCTTATTCACGATGGTATTTGCTTCTTGTACCAATGATGAAAAAGTAGTTTTTATTAATGGAGATGAGGCTGGAGTGAATGACCCTACTAATCAAAGTCAAGCTTTGAAGGATAAAGCGAAGTTCAATATTGGTGCAGCTGTTAAAGTTTCTTATTTGCAAGGAGATGCCGATTATAAAAAAGCTGTATTGGCTAACTACAATCAGATCACTCCAGAATTTGAAATGAAAATGGCAACTATTTGGACTTCTCCAACTGTTTATAGCTGGACTGGAGCTGATTACCTTGCTACTTTTGCCAAAGATAACAACATACAGTTGCATGGACATACTTTAATTTGGTATAACTCATTTCCAGATTGGTTTAAAAATCAAAAAAATGATTCTATCGCATTTGAAGCTAAAGTGAAAATCTATATTACTGATGTAGTTGGACGTTATAAAGGCAAAGTGAGAAGCTGGGATGTAGTCAATGAGGTTTTTGCAGATGGTGGTGCTTTACGTGACGAAGCAGTTATAAAGCCTGTTTTTAAAGATCCTATTGGTTTTTATGGCAGATGTTTTAAATATGCAAAAGAAGCAGATCCTGATGCTAAATTGTTTTATAACGATTATAGTGTGGTCATTGATGCAGGCAAAAGAGCTGCTATAAAAGCAATGGTTGCAAAATTCAAAGCTAAAGGATATCCAATCGATGGTCTGGGAGATCAATTTCATTATGGAAATGACACCAACAAAGAGACTATGAAAACCGGTTTAACAGATCTGGCAAGCACTGGATTATTAATTCATATTTCAGAGTTGGATGTTAAGGTAAATGTCAATAAATCGGATACTTATGTTTTTAATGATGCTGAAGCAAAAAAACAATCAGATACCTATAAAAGTATCGTAACGATGTATGAAGAATTACCTCAAGCCCAAAAATTTGGTATTACAACCTGGGGCGTGACAGACAAATATACATGGCTAACAAGTGCATGGCATTCAAAAGAATATCCATTGTTATTAGACGTTGATTTCCAGAAGAAACAAGCCTATCTAGGTTTTTTAGCAGGTTTAAAATAGAGTATAGTATATAGAGAATAGATGAAAGACTACAATGAAAGTTTTTTTACTTTCGGCTATTCTCTAAAAAAAATATTTCAAATGAAAAAAACAATCACGCTTCTGTTTTTATTTTTTCTCACTTATTCAATAGGTTGGGGGCAAAATAGTTCAAATAGAAATGAATCAATTGACAAAAGAGTATCAGAACTGCTGGCTAAGATGACTATTGAGGAAAAAATTGGGCAGATGACCCAAATTACTCTTGGCACCTTTGAAGAAAAAGGAAAGCCAGGTCTTAGTACAACAAAGTTAAGTGAGGGACTCGAGAAATATCATATTGGTTCGGTATTAAATACGCCCTATCCATATGCGCCAACGGTAAAGGGATGGCAGGATATTATGACTGCTATTAGTGCAGTTAACAATAAAACCAGACTAAAAATACCTGTTTTATATGGTATTGATGCCATACATGGAGCGAGTTATACGCAGGGGGCTACTTTATTCCCACAGCAAATTGGAATGGCAGCCACATTTAATCCTGGAATAGTAAAAAAAGGCGCTGAAATTTCGGCTTACGAAACAAAAGCATCTTCTATCTCATGGGTGTTTTCACCAGACTTAGATTTACCAAGAAATCCGGCTTGGTCCAGAATATGGGAATCTTTTGGAGAAGATACCTATTTATCATCCAAAATGGGTGAAGCAATGGTTTTGGGTTTTGAAGGAGGTGATATTGGATCTAAATATCATGTTGCATCGTGCATGAAACATTTTATCGGTTATGGAAGCACCACAACTGGTAAAGACAGAACTCCAAGCATTATTCCAGAACGAGTTCTAAGACAATTTGACCTGCCTATTTATGATGCTGCAATCAAGGCTGGCGCAAAAAGTGTTATGATAAGTTCTGGTGAGATAAATGGAACTCCTGTTCATGCCAATAAATACCTAATTACTGACGTCTTGAAAAAAGAGTTAGGATTTCAAGGTGTTGTTGTAACTGATTGGAAAGATATCATCTACCTCCATACCCGTCATAAAGTGGCTGAAACCAACAGAGATGCTGTTCGTATTGCAGTAATGGCTGGTATTGATATGAGTATGGTGCCAGAGAATTATTCTTTCTGTACTGACTTATTAGACTTGGTAAACAAAGGTGAAGTACCAATGTCAAGAATTGATGATGCTGTTAGCCGAATCTTGAAAATGAAAATGGAACTGAATTTATTTGAAGGCACAGTGGCCGATTCTAAGCAGTATCCAAAATTTGGTTCTCCTGAGTTTATTAATGAAGCCTACAACGCTGCGGCTGAATCTATCACTTTATTGAAGAACAAAAGTTCTATTTTGCCTTTAAATAAAAATGAAAAAATACTGGTTACAGGTCCTACTGCCAATAGTATGATTTCGTTAAATGGAGGTTGGACATATACCTGGCAGGGAGAAAAAACAGACGAAATTGCTGCTGATAAATTCACGATTCTGGAAGCATTACAAAAGAAAGCGGGAGCAGCAAATATTCTCTATACCAAAGGTGCCGATTTAATACTTGAAAGTGATCAAGAAATTGATAAAGCGATTGCTTTGGCAAAAGACGCTTCGAAAATTGTCCTTTGCTTAGGTGAAAAGAATTATACGGAAACCCCTGGAGATATTAGTAGTTTGTATATAAGTGCTCCACAAATAAAGCTGGCAATGGCATTATCTAAGTTAAATAAGCCTATTATTTTGGTTTTAAATGAAGGTAGACCTCGGTTAATTAGTGATTTTGAGGATAAAATGGATGCCATTGTTCAGTGTTATTTGCCGGGAAATGAAGGAGGAAGAGCTTTAGCTGATATTCTTTACGGCGATGTAAATCCAAGCGGAAGACTCCCTTATAATTACCCGAGATATCCAAATTCATTAGAAAAATACAACCGAAAATATACTGAAAGTTTGGGTGACGAAGAGCAGAATAATGATGCAAAGTACCAGAGAAGTTACCAACCGCAGTTTGAGTTTGGTACTGGATTATCGTACACCACTTTTGCTTATTCAAATCTTCAAATTGACAAAACAGAAATCGATGTTACTGATGAGATTACCGTGAGTGTTGCTATTACAAATACTGGAAAACTTACAGGAAAAGAAACAGTTTTGCTTTATCTGAGTGATCTATATGCCAGTATCACACCCGAGGTAAAAGCTTTGAAACGTTTTGAGAAAATAGAATTAGGACCTAATGAAACCAGAATAGTTCACTTTAAATTGAACCAAAAAGATTTACAATTTGTCAATAATGACTTAAAATGGGTTTCGGAAAAGGGAACTTTTAAAATTCAAATCGGAAACTTGTCACAACAGTTTTTATTGAAATAAACTGTAAAAGTCAAAAAGAATAAATTGTTTTAAAATACAGATTTTTGACTTTTTTTAAATCTGGAATGATAAAAAGTACATTTTAACCCCTAAAGAAAAATTATTAGAACCCTTTAAAGATTAAAAATACACAACATTTGTGATGTACTATTAACTAATTAATAACAAAAAAATTGAAATCATGAACATACATATATTTAAGTTAAAATATTTCATTTTAGCACTTTCTTTAAGTTTGCTTTCCTGTCAAGAGGATGTCCGTGAGGTTACTCTATACACTAAAGGGCAAATATTGGAGGCAACTTCCACCAAATTGGATATTAAATATGGTGAAACTGTAACCTACAACGAATCAGCAACAAAAGTACGAGCTGTAAAATGGACATTTGAGGGTGGAAGTCCAGGTACATCGCTCGAGCCAAATGTGGTCGTTAAGTATGCCGTAGGAGGTACTTATACGGCAACTTTGGAAGTAACGCACACCGATAATGTTGTAGAAAAAAGAACATTTATTGTTCAGGTTGAAAAAGCTCCTCCAGTTCCACCTACTCCGCCAATTGATGGATTGAAGATTTATGCAGATAATGATAATTTCACAGATAAACCAGTAGCAGTAAATTTGACTTGGGTTATCGGAACGAATTTTGTTGCTACAAAATTTCCAAATGGTGGTTTTGAAGGCGGCTATTCAAGTTTGACATTACCTAATCCTGTGGTAAATACTTATGCACATGCGTATTTGTCATTCACGGCGACTCAAGATATTACGGCATATGCATATTATAACTTGGCAATTAGAACTACCAGTAATGCTAAAATGAGAATCAGGATGAACGACAGCAGCGGTGCACAAGGTTATGTTTTATTAGATGGCACTAATCCTTATGGATTAATAAGAGACGGTGATTGGCACATGGTTAAGATTCCGATAGCGGATATTAAAAAGCAAAATCCTGCATTGAAATTTAATCTAATCAAGGATATATTAGTATTAAGAACTATTGATGGAGACGATGTTGCGAAATTAAACAATTGCACATGGGATATTGATAATGTGTATTTGTCGAGATAAATTTCAATCCTATACCAATTATTTGAATTATAAAAAATCCAATTTTTAGCTCCTTCTCATTAGGAGGGGCTGAAATATGGATAAAACAAGTAGACTATTTTATGTTTTAAAATGGTGTGAAATCCCTATGTTTTTTTTATTCCAAATATTTCCTTTTTCAAGCATTGTAATACTATAATATTTAAAATTAATTTAATGAAACGTTTCATTCATATATTGTTCTGTTTTTTTATAAGCCTAGTCTCTCTATGCGCACAGCCGAGCGTTGCGTATCAAAAAGTTGAAGCCAGACAAAATGCATTAGATCCAAAA
Source organism: Flavobacterium sp. WC2509 (assembly GCF_052683105.1). Classification (NCBI taxonomy): domain Bacteria; kingdom Pseudomonadati; phylum Bacteroidota; class Flavobacteriia; order Flavobacteriales; family Flavobacteriaceae; genus Flavobacterium; species Flavobacterium sp. WC2509. Next base: position 4,281,546 of record NZ_JBQZFG010000001.1, read on the forward strand.
TGGGTTGTTTATGAGGCACAAACAGTAGATAAACTAGTTGGATTTAAGATTCCTCAGACACAAGCGCCGATTTCTATTTATGGTGGTTGGAAAACCTGGCAAAAAGAGGCTACCGGTTTTTTTAGAACCCAAAAAATTGACAACAGATGGTGGATTATTGATCCTGAAGGGTATCCATTTATTTCCAAAGGAGTTGCTGTTTTCAATCCTGGTCGGTCTGTAAATCAGCAAAAAGTTTTTGATAAAAAATATGGAACTAAGGAAAATTGGCTGAAACAAGAAACACAAATGCTACGCAGTAATGGATTCAATGGAGTGGGTGCGTGGTCTAATGTAGATGTATTGAAAGAGTCAGAAAATCCGTTGGTGTATACTATAATTATTTCTCCTATGGAGATGTATCATTCTGATCACATTAAAAAATACGGAGGAAAATATAAAGAAGCCAGTTGGCAGAATTACCGCTTTGATTTGGTAATGGTTTTTGACAAAGAATTTGATGTTTATGTTGAAAAAGCAGTAAAATCGATTGTTAAATATAAAGATGATAAATATTTGCTAGGCTATTTTACAGATAATGAATTGCCTTGGTATAACAATGCTTTAGACAAACATTTAACACTTTTAGCCAAAGATGAACAAGGTTACATCGCTGCAAAAGAATGGTTGGATCAAAGAAAAGGTTTTAATGCATCAATTACAGATGTAACACAGGAAGACCGTATGGCTTTTACTGCTTTTTATTTTGAAACCTATATGAAGAAAGTAACTACAGCACTTCGAAAAGCCGATCCGAATCACATGTATTTGGGATGCCGTTTTAATCAGGATAAAGAGCAAGAATTAACTAATCCCGAAATTTTTAAAGTTGCTGGAAAATACATGGATATTGTTTCGATAAACCACTATCGAAAATGGGAACCGAGCCAGGATTTAATGAACAATTGGGGAGAGTGGTCAGGAAAACCATTTTTGATTACCGAATGGTACACCAAAGGAGAAGATTCAGGATTGCCCAATAATACGGGGGCAGGGTGGTTGGTCCGCACGCAACAGGAGAGAGGGCTTTTTTATCAAAATTTCACTTTAGAACTGCTTAAAAATAAAAATTCCGTTGGTTGGCATTGGTTTAAATATATGGATAATGACCCAGAGGATTTGAGTACTGATTATTCCAACAGAGATTCCAATAAAGGTATCGTCAACAATAAGTTTGAACCCTATTTGCCATTATTGAAAGAAATGAAAATTATTAATGATAATGCGTTGAACCTGATTCAATATTTTGACAAAAGATAATAAGCATGAAATATCCCCATTTCTCATTATTCTGCTTCCTACTATTAGCATGTTTTCAGATTACAGCTAGCAGTGCCCAGGAAAAAGAGATAGAAAATAAAATAGAAAATGTGTTATCCAAGATGACACTAAAGGAAAAGATCGGCCAGATGAATCAAATCAATGGTCGCAATCCTACTGATAATTTATATCAGCAAATTCGGTCTGGAGAAGTCGGTTCCATGTTGAATATTGGAAGCCCAGAATTAGCAAATCAATTACAAAAAATTGCAAAGAAAGAATCCAGATTGGGAATTCCATTGGTAATTGCAAGAGATGTAATTCATGGTTTTAAAACCATGTTCCCGATTCCATTAGGGCAAGCTGCGTCATTCAATCCCGAAATTGTAGAAATTGGTGCTCGAATAGCAGCAAAAGAAGCGTCTGAAAAAGGAATACGTTGGACTTTTGCTCCTATGATGGATATTTCAAGAGATGCACGTTGGGGAAGAATTGCAGAGAGTTTTGGCGAGGATACTTACTTGTCGGGAGTGATGTCTATGGCTATGGTTAAAGGTTTTCAGGGAACTGATTTATCAAATCCTTCTTCTATTGCTGCTTGTGCCAAACATTTTATAGCTTATGGTGCTACAGAAGGCGGACGTGATTATAATTCGACTAATGTTACCCAAAGACAATTAAGAAACATTTATCTGCCTCCTTTTGAAAAATCCATAAGAGAAGCTAATTGCGCGACTGTAATGACCTCATTCAATGCTAATGATGGAATACCTGCCAGTGGAAATGAGTTTCTTTTGAGAAATGTACTGCGAAAAGAATGGGGCTTTGATGGCGTAGTCGTTTCAGATTGGGGAGCGATAAAGGAAATGGTACAAATGGGATTCTGCGAAGACAATAAAGAAGCAGCAATGAAAGGCGTTAATGCTGGTGTTGATATCGAAATGACTTCTGGAACCTATCTTCAAAACATTGAAGCTTTACTTGCTGAAGGAAAAATTCAGATGAAAACTATTGACGATGCTGTTCGAAATATCCTGCGGTTAAAATTCAAATTGGGTTTATTCGATAATCCATACACCAATCTTACTTCTAAATCTTCCATTTATTCGCAAGAACACCTGGATGCTGCCAAACAAGCAGCCGAGGAATCGTTTGTTTTGTTAAAGAATAAAAACAATATATTACCTTTAAACAATAAAGTAAAAACAGTAGCAATCATTGGCCCAATGGCAGATGCGCCTCACGACCAAATGGGAACCTGGACTTTTGATGGTGAAAAGGTGATGACACAAACGCCTTTGCAGGCTTTGAAAAAAAAATATGGCAAAGACGTAAATTTTATTTACGAGCAGGGACTTGCTTTTAGCAGAGATACTATTAAAAGTAATTTTTCTAAAGCTATAGAAGCCGCAAAACAAGCGGATGTAGTGCTGGTTTTTGTTGGTGAAGAAGCTATTTTATCAGGTGAAGCTCATTGTTTAGCAGATATAAATTTAAAAGGTGCACAATCCGAATTAATTGAAGAACTAAGCAAAACTGGAAAACCGTTAGTTACTTTGGTAATGGCAGGAAGACCTTTAACGATTGCTAAAGAAGTAGAGTCATCGGATGCAGTGTTGTATTTGTGGCATCCAGGAACGATGGGAGGTCCAGCTGTAGCAGATATTTTATTTGGAAAAGCTGTTCCAAGCGGTAAACTGCCTGTGACTTTTCCAAAATATGTTGGTCAAATACCAGTGTATTATAATCATGACAGAGTGGGAAGACCAGCTGATAAAACGGAAACGTTGCTAAATAATATTCCTCTTGAAGCTAAACAATCTTCTTTGGGAACTTCTTCTTATTATCTGGATGCAGGTTTTGATAATTTGTTTGATTTTGGATATGGATTATCTTATAGTACTTTTGAATACAAAAATTTAGTATTATCTTCAGATTCATTGTCGCAATCGGATGTTTTGACGGTAACTGTAGATTTAAAAAATACTGGAAATTTTCAGGCAACAGAAGTCGTACAATTTTACACAGCAGATTTGTCAGGTTCTACAGCTCGTCCAATAAAAGAACTCAAGGATTTTAAGCGGATCAATCTCAAACCTGGCGAATCGAAAAAAGTGGAGTTTAAATTACCAATAGCAAAACTAGCTTTTTGGGATATAAACAACAATAAAGTAGTGGAGCCAGGCAAGTTCACACTTATGGTTGGTGGAAACAGTTATGAATTATTGCAAAAAGGTTTTACAATTTTACAATAAAGATTTATATATGAAAAAAATTATCAGTTTATGTTTTTCTCTTTTTACCGTTGGAATGACACTAGCGCAGGAAGTTCCTTTACTTTCCAATATTTTTTCACGAAATAACATCAACTTGAACGGAAAATGGAATTATGTCATAGATCCTTTGGAGAATGGCTATTACGATTACCGACTTAAGCCTTATAAAACAACTGGTTTTTTTGAAAACAAAAAAGCAACAAACCCATCAGATTTAGTAGAATACAATCTGGACACTTCACCCATAATGGATATTCCATCAGATTGGAATACTAAAGATAGAAGCCTGTTTTTTTACGAAGGTACTATATGGTTCAAAAAAGATTTCGTTTATAAAAAAACAGCAACAACAAAAGGCATTCTTTATTTTGGAGCCGTTAATTACGATGCAAAAGTATATGTAAACGGCAAGTTTGTTGGCGATCACGTAGGAGGATATACGCCTTTTAATTTTGATGTCACCAATGTTTTAGTCGACGGAAATAATTTTGTTGTGGTAAAAGTCGATAACAAACGCCTAAAAGATAATGTTCCTACAGTCAATATGGATTGGTGGAATTACGGAGGAATAACGCGAGATGTGGTGCTTTCTCAAGTCCCAAATACGTATGTCGAAGATTACCTTGTTCAATTAGACAAAATGAAGGTAGGTGTTATTTCCGGATGGGTAAAATTAAATACCGCTGTTGCAAATGAGCCACTGACCATCTCAATCGGAGAACTAAAAATAAAGAAACATATTGTTACAGATGCCAATGGTATGGCTTATTTTGAACTAAAAGCAAAGCCTGTTTTGTGGACTCCAGAATCTCCAAAATTATATAATGTAACCGTAAGTAAAGCAGATGAGAATATTACAGATGCCATTGGTTTTAGAACCATAAAAACTAAGGAGAAAGAAATCTTGCTGAACGGAAAAAAAGTTTTTTTAAGAGGAATCAGTATTCACGAAGAAGCTCCTTTCCGTCAAGGAAGAGCTTGGACTCTTGAAGATGCAAAAACACTGCTTACTTGGGCAAAAGAATTAGGATGCAACTATGTTCGTCTGGCTCATTATCCTCACAATGAAACGATGGTGCGCGAGGCAGAAAAAATGGGACTTATGGTTTGGTCTGAAGTTCCGGTTTATTGGACTATTTCATGGACAAATCCTGATACTTACAAGAATGCAGAACGTCAATTGCATGATATGATTTATAGAGATAAGAATCGTTGTGGTGTAATTATTTGGTCTATTGCCAATGAAACGCCTCACGGAGAAGATCGAGATGTATTTTTGGGCAAGCTGGCTAAGTTTGCACGTCAGCAAGACAATACCCGATTGATTAGCATGGCAATGGAAGTTACTAAAAACCCAAATTATGTTAATACAATAACCGATAACATGAATGAATTTGTAGACGTTATCAGTTTCAACGAATACTTGGGTTGGTACAGTGGAACCAATGAATCGTGCAAATTGACGAAATGGGTGATTCCTTATGATAAACCAGTTATTATAAGTGAATTTGGTGGCGAGGCTTTGCAGGGACTACATGGCGATAAAGCCCAACGCTGGACAGAGGAATATCAAGAGGAACTCTACATACAAAACACACAAATGTTTGATAGAATAGATGGATTAGCAGGTGTTTCGCCTTGGATATTGGTAGACTTTAGATCACCTCGGCGACAGTTGCCAGGTATTCAGGATTTCTTTAACAGGAAAGGCGTAATCTCCAGTTCTGGAACAAAGAAAAAAGCTTTTTTTATCATGAAAGATTGGTATGAAAAGAAAAAAGAAGAATACAAATAGAATTTTTTTTTACGACAGGACATTCCTAAGTAATAAAAACTATAAAATGTCGTGTTTTTAAATTTTACAAAATCACTTAATGTTTTGATTTTAAATACATTTTGTCAGTATTAAGCCTTTTGACTTTAGGACTTTAAAACTTTCGACTTACTTAGTTTATTCAATTAATAAAAATATAATGAAAAAAAATAGTATATACTTTGCATTGGTAATCGTCTTTGTAAGCCAATGTTCTTATGCTCAGCAGAAACAAAATATCTATAAAAAAGGCTGGATTGACTTCAATAAAAACGGAATCATGGATGTCTTTGAAAATCCAAAAGAACCTGTAGAAAAAAGGGTAGAGAATCTACTGTCGCAAATGAACACGGATGAAAAAACCTGTCAAATGGCAACTTTGTACGGATATAAACGAGTTTTAAAAGATTCGTTACCAACACCAAATTGGAAAAATGAAGTTTGGAAAGATGGAATTGCCAATATAGATGAACAGTTGAATGGTGTTGGACTTAAGTCAAGCAATGAAAAAAATGCTTTCGTAATAAAAAATTACATTTATCCTTTCAGCAACCATGCCGAAGCGATAAATAAAACGCAACGTTGGTTTATTGAAGAGACACGATTAGGTATACCTGTAGATTTTACCAATGAAGGTATTCATGGATTAAACCACACCAAAGCAACACCTCTTCCTGCCCCAATAGGAATTGGTTCTACATGGAATAAAGAGTTGGTATTGAAAGCGGGACAAATTGCAGGTCGTGAAGCAAAAGCTCTGGGTTATACTAATGTTTATGCACCAATTTTAGATTTGGCCAGAGATCCAAGATGGGGTCGTGTTCTAGAAACTTATGGTGAAGATCCTTTTCTAATAGCAGCTTTAGGAACACAAATGGTAAAAGGAATTCAAAGTCAGGGTGTAGCTTCGACTTTAAAACATTATGCCGTTTACAGTGTGCCAAAAGGAGGTCGTGACGGAAACGCTCGTACCGATCCACATGTCAACCCGCGTGAATTACATGAATTATATCTTTATCCTTTCAAAAAAGTGATCCGCGATGCACAACCTATGGGGGTGATGAGCAGTTACAATGATTGGAATGGTGAACCAATAACTGCGAGCCATTACTTTTTGACAGAGTTATTGCGTTGGGAATTTGGGTTTAAAGGTTATGTGGTGAGCGATAGTGAAGCAGTTGAATTTATCCACACCAAACACCAAGTAGCACCCACTTATGAAGATGCCGTACGACAGGCTGTCGAAGCGGGTTTGAATGTAAGAACGCATTTTACACCTCCAACAGATTATATTTTGCCTTTGCGAAATTTAATTAAAGAAGGTAAATTATCAATGAAAACAATAGATGAGAGAGTAGCCGAAGTATTAAGGGTGAAATTCAGACTCGGACTTTTTGATACGCCATATGTGGAAGATACCAAAGCAGCTGATAAGATTGTCGGTGCTGATAAAAATGCAGATTTTGTATTGGATATTCAAAAACAATCTTTGGTTTTACTTAAAAATGAAGGGAACTTACTTCCATTAGATAAAACTAAAATTAAAAAAGTACTGGTTACTGGACCACTAGCCACCGAAACGAATTATATGGTAAGTCGCTACGGTCCTCAAGAGCTTAAAAACACTACAGTTCTTGATGGGATTAAGGAATATCTTGGTAAAGACGTTGCAGTTAGCTATGCAAAAGGTTGTGATGCAGCCGATGCTAATTTCCCCGAAAGTGAACTTATTAATTTTCCATTAACGACAACGGAGCAAAATGATATTGATACGGCGGTACGTTTGGCTAAAGAAAATGATGTGATTATTGTTGCTCTTGGAGAAGATGAAAAACTTACTGGCGAAAGCAAGTCAAGAACTTCGTTGGCTTTGCCAGGGCGTCAGCAGCAATTATTGGAAGCTTTGTACGCAACAGGAAAACCAATAGTTTTGGTATTAATCAACGGACAGCCGCTTACTATTAATTGGGCAAATAAATTTATACCTTCAATTTTGGAGTCTTGGTTTCCGAGTCAATTAGGAGGCAGGGCAATTGCAGAAACACTTTTTGGAGATTACAACCCAGGAGGAAAACTATCGGTGACTTTTCCAAAAACCACAGGACAGATTGAGCTTAATTTCCCTTTTAAATTAGGGTCTCATAATACCCAAGGAAAAGAAGGCCCTAACGGTTTTGGAAATACGCTAGTAAATGGCGCACTATATCCTTTTGGTTATGGATTGAGTTATACCACTTTTAGTTATTCAGATTTAAAAGTAACACCCACTAAATTGAATTCTCAAGCAGAAATTAATGTTTCAGTGAATGTTACCAATACCGGAAAACGTGCAGGCGATGAAATTGTGCAATTGTACATTAGTGACAAGAACGCTAGCGTAGTTACGTATGATTCGGTGTTAAGAGGATTCGAAAGAGTGCCTCTACAAGCTGGAGAAATCAAAACAGTTCATTTCACTCTAAAACCTGAAGACCTAATGTTACTAGATAAAAACATGAAATGGACAGTGGAGCCTGGAGATTTTGAAATCAAAATAGGAGCGTCATCTGAAGATATTAAATTAAAAGAAACGATCACTGTTTTACCTTAAAACCTAAAAATGACTCAAAAATAATCCTTATCTGAGTAAGAAATGGACTGATTTTATCTCCCTAATTTTTAGATATTTTCTTCGTACATGAGTAAAAAAACAAAAGCCAAATAGAAATATTTGGCTTTTTTGTTTTTAGGCTACATCTTTTTAATAATCAAGGACGTAAAGCACATTCACCACCCTAAAGAGGTACTATTTTACCCCTTTTCAGTAGTCGTATTTTGCAATATTTGTAATGAAATTAATCTATTAATTATTAAACAAAAAAAATAAAATGAAGAAAAATTTACTTAATCAAAGAATTTTACCAAGCCTTGGCTTGATGTTATTGTGTTCTAACTTAAGTTTTGGACAACAAACTATTGGAGAGTTTCCTGTTATGGATGGTGGTTTTGAAACCCAAACCATATCGTCTATGGGCAAAAATATTGCCGATCCAGTGGAGTGGACTATAAGTACCAATACTGCTCCTACAAAGAGTATTATTACGAATGCTGCTAGCGCGCGTTCGGGAAGTAAATACGCTTCCTTTTCTAACGGAACAACTGGAAGCGCAAGATTACAGACTCCTATTGCTAGTACCCTTGCTACTGGTACAAAATATACAGTTCAGTATTATTTTAAAGCAGGTACGTCTCCTTTAGCATATTTAACCGGGGCTATTTATAGTAATGGCAATAGTACCAATGCACCAATTATTACCAAACCCACAATTGGATTATTTGTAGTTGATACTTGGATAAAAGCATATGCAACATTTACAAGCAATGTTACAGCAGGGACGGGGACAGCAGTATTTGCATCTCCAAGAATAAATGGTACTACTAATACAACTGATATTATAAATATTGACGATTTCGTTGTTTATGCAGGTGATATAGACGAAACTGCTCCGAATGCACCATCTGCAGTCACGGTAAACGGTTTGGATGTAAGTTGGACAGCCGCTGCAGGAGGAGTTGATGGAGGAGGCTACGTGGTAGTCCGTTATGCTTCACAACCTGCATCAGATAATAATCCTAATCAAAATGGTATATATAAAGTGGGTAACATTTTTACTTCGGGTACCAATCTTTTGCCAGGAACTATTGTTTATATTGGTAATGGAGCCACTACTTCTATTACTGATGGCGTTGTAGGGTCTAATTCTGGCCAAGATTTCTATAAAGTGTATGCCGTAGATAAGGCATTCAATTATTCTCCGTCAGGAACAGTAACCGCATTGGGAACTAATCAATGGAGTTTGAATAACCAAATTAGCATTTATCCTAATCCTGTAAAAAATAGTCAAATTACTATTTCTTTACCAGCTTCTATTTCTGGAAAAGTTGCTGTAAGGATTTATAATATCGGTGGACAGTTAGTTTATAAAACTGACGTGGTTGATGCGGTTAATTCAATTGAAGTTCTACCTAATCGATCACTTACAGCTGGAGTTTATGTTGTAAAAGTTGAAAATAATGGAAATACAAGTATTCAAAAAATTACAGTAAAATAAATAATTAAATCAGATTTTTTTATAATAAATAAATCCCTTTTACAGCTTCATAGGTTTTGAGATTATAACAAAAAAAACGCTTCAATTTCTTGAAGCGTTTTTTTGTGGGGAGAGCAGGATTCGAACCTGCGAAGTTCACACAGCAGATTTACAGTCTGCCCTCGTTGGCCGCTTGAGTATCTCCCCAAGCCTTATTTGGTAACGCTTATTGCGTTATCCGGGTGCAAATATAGACACAGTTTTTAGTTTTACAAACTTTTTTTGCACTTTATTTTAGTATTATTTTACTATTCTTTTTAATGTATTGGTATTGAATAAAATAAAAAAATCTCCACTAGGGAGATTTTTTGTTTTGAATTGCTAAATTGGTTTATTTAGCTAATAATTCTATGATTTTTGCTTTAAGTTCGTCGCCTCTTAAATCTTGTGCAACTACATTTCCTGATTGATCAAGAATAAAAGTCGCTGGAATTGATTCCACTTTGTATTGCTTAGCAATTGGATCTTCCCAACCTTTAAGATTCGAAACTTGTGTCCAAACTAATTTGTCTTTTGCAATAGCTTCTTTCCATTTGACTGGATCTTCATCTAAAGAAACACCAATTATAGTAAGACCTTTAGCATGTAGTTCATTATAAATAGCTACTACATTTGGATTTTCTCTTCGGCATGGACCACACCAAGAAGCCCAAAAATCAACGATTGTTACTTTTCCTAAACTTTCTTTAAGGCTAATTGTTTTGCCTTGTGGATTAGGAGCAGAAAAATCTGTTCTTCATTTAGCTACTGGAGCTGCTGGAGCAGGATTTGTACCAACTGAAGGAAGTTTTAATGACGCTAATTTTGTTTGAACAGTTTTACCATGTTTAGAGTTTTTTAATGACTCTTCTAAACCATTGAACATACTTTCAATTTTTTTAGAATCTACTGCAGGATCATTACTCATACCTTCAATGATTAGTAAACTAATGAAAGCTTTAGGATGTGTATTAGCGTAATCTGAATATTTATCTTTTGAAGTTGTACCAATTTCAGTTTGAATTTTAGTGTACTCTTTCATTAAACTGTTGATAGTTGCTGTATCTTTAGTTTGTTGAGCCATTTGCATTTTCTGCATGTTAGCTGTTTGGAAGTCCATTAAAGGCTTTTGAATTTTAGTGATTTCTTCGTTAAATTTAACGTACTCATCATTATTATAAGTACCAGAAATTTTAGATTTTTGAATAGTATCTTTATTTACAACAATTGTAATATCACCATTTTCTAAGATAAATGGAATTTTACCTTGTGCTCCTTCAATTTGTAATGTATGAAAAGATGGTTCAGTAACTTTACCTTTGATTTCAAATTTACCGTTTTCAATTTTTACTGTATCAACAGCAATTAATCCCATTCCTTTATCATCTTGAGTTTCCATGATAACTGTTTTTCCGTCTGCAAATCCAGCTGCTGTTCCTGAGATAGTGTATTTGTCTTTGCTACAAGATGTAAGTAAAGCTGTAGCGGTAAGAAATAAAATAATTTTTTTCATTTTTATTAGTTAATTGTTTTTAAGGTTACAAAAGTATTTAAAATTATAAATTAACAATAACTTTAGTCCCTAAATTTATGTTATAATTTTTTAGTATTTTAAGTGCCTAAAAAACAGGGAATAATGAGTTTATAATTTTAACTATATATAGGTAGTTTTAAATAGGGGATTTTAATTTAGAGCAAAAAGATTTTATAAAAGAGCTTGTTTTTTTTATTTTATGCTCAATAATAAATTACAAATTATATTCAAAAAGATGTGACTCTATATGCTCGATTTCATTTAATGTAATAGTTATATCTAAGTTTACAACTCTTAAATCCTTGTGTAAATGGGAACAAATAGGATTTGACTCTAATTTAAAATCAATTTCTGCTTTGATCTTTCTAAGCTTTTCAATTGTTTTTAAGGCATTATTATATTGTTTTTGGTATAAGATGGTTTGGTCTTTCATTTTTGGTTTAATTAGGTCAATTTAGATAGCTAATTTATTAAAAAACTTGTTAAAAAAATGTTAACTAAAATCAATTTTAAAATTTTGCTACTATTAATCTAATTTGTAATTAGTTTGTAATCAAAAAAAAAGCACCCAATAAGGGTGCTTTTATAAGTATTTTTGTTTTTAAAACTATTCTTGGTTTATTGTTTTTCTCCAAGGAAAAGCATTAAAGATATGTCTTTTTGCAAAACGTCCTGGAGAATCTGCATTCACCATTTTCACGTAAGTTGCTTTAGGAACACTTATGTATTCATAAACACTACCATTTGAGAAGTTAACGATTAATCTACCTTCAACAAATTTATAATCTGATATAGTAGCTGTAGAAGTAGTTTCAGTGTATTCAGGTAAAAGTTGTTTAATAGTCTCAGCATTGATACTTACCAAGAAGTGGTATGCTTCAATAATTTTTTTACTGTTTTCTTCAGCTTCTTTCAATCCAGCATCATCACCTTGAAATTTATCAGGATGTGCATCTTTCATCGCATTACGATAGATGGTTTTTAATGTTTTAAGATCTACTGTTTTTTCTACATTAAGTAGTTTGCGGTATTCAACTATTTTTTTCATAAATAAAAGGTAACTACTTGTCATTTACTATTCAACCAAACTAAACTGGTTAAAAATCGACAATTTTTTGCAAAGGTACACTTTTTTTTAACTTTTCAGTTTAGAGTAAAAAAAAAATCAAAAAAAGTGTTTTTGATTTTTTTTAAATACTTTAAAAACTATAAATAACTGTTATTCAGGTTTTCTATTAGCCTTATCGAAGTTTTTAGATTTCTTTGGATATTTGTTATAACTGATGTCACTTGGGTTTTCGATAACGCTTTTTATGGTTATCCAATCTCCAAGTGCATGTTTTTGAGCCATTTTAAAGTCTAAAAGATATTCTCCACAAAAATAATTTTTGTTTTCGTCTTGCTCCATTATTCCTGTGAAAACACCTTTTTGAGGCATTTTATCTTCTGCTGATTTGGTCATATTTTGTTTTATTATAAATTCAAGATGCAAAGTTAAAGAATTATTGGCTATTAATATAAAAATTGAAGTTGTAATCGTTTTTCGGAAAGGGGAGTAGTTTTTTTTGAAAAATAAAGTTGATTACGAGTGCATGAGGAATTGTAGTCAATGTCATTAAGTTAAGAGATTTTAGATTGAGGATTAACGATTCATGATTTCAGATTTGGTGTGGTTAAATATTTAGATTCTAGATTTTACGAGGCTTTTACATCTGAAATCAAAAATCGTTAATCAAAAATCAGCAATCATTGTATCATTTAATTCTTAACTTATTGACATTGGGAACGTAAAGCCCGACCCGACCTTTTTGGGAGGGGCATGCCAAAATAAAATTACTTTCATTAATAGGTTACTTGTGTGAAATATTTGAAAAAGTATGTATTTTTGTTTGAAAACTAACAATTATATGAGTAAGTGTCTAAAATCTTTAGTAATTGCTTTTTTTATTTCTAACGGAATGCTTTCGCAAGGACTGCCTAGCAAGTCGGATGTTGTTTTTACACATCAGGATTCTTTGAGAGGGAGTATTACTAAGGAAAGAGTGTGGTGGGATCTTAAATACTATGCTTTAGACGTAAAAGTAAATCCTGCGGATAGTACAATTAAGGGTTCTAATAGTATTAAATACAAAGTGTTGCAGCCTTATACGGTTATGCAAATTGACTTGCAAAATCCGATGGAAATTACCAAAGTGACTCAAGATGGGATAAACTTGACTTACAAAAGAGATGGTAATGCTTATTTTATAACATTAGTTGCAAAACAAAACGTTGGAGATGTTAAAGAAATAAAAGTATTTTATGGGGGAAAACCAAAAATTGCAGTCAGACCACCATGGGACGGTGGAATTACTTGGAAAAAAGATAAAAATGGAAATGATTTTATAGCTTCCTCATGTCAGGGATTGGGAGCTAGTGTGTGGTGGCCGAATAAGGATCACATGTATGATGAAGTGGAAGGAATGACGATTAGTGTAAATGTTCCAAAGAAGCTAATTGATGTTTCTAATGGACGTTTACAAAAGGTAAAAGAATTAAAAGACGGCACTAAAACCTATACTTGGGTGGTGAAAAACCCTATCAATAATTATGGGGTAAATATTAATATTGGAGATTATGTGACTTTTTCTGATAAATACAAAGGAGAAAAAGGCGATTTGGATTGTATTTATTATGTTTTGAAAGACAATCTGGCAAAAGCCAAAGAACAATTCAAACAAGTGCCGAAGATGTTAAAAGCATTTGAACACTGGTTTGGACCTTATCCATTTTATGAAGACAGTTACAAATTGGTAGAAGCACCTTATTTAGGAATGGAACATCAGAGTTGTGTAACGTATGGTAATGGCTATCAAAATGGTTATATGGGGCGTGATTTGAGTGGTACAGGTTGGGGATTAAAATTCGATTTTATCATCGTTCATGAATCTGGACACGAGTGGTTTGCAAATAATATTACCAACAAAGATATCGCTGACATGTGGATTCATGAAAGTTTTACGTGCTATTCTGAAAGTATTTTTTTGGAATATTATTACGGGAAAGAAGCTGCTGCCGAGTACGTCCGTGGTATTCGCAAAAACATTTATAATAGCAAACCAATTATTGGTCATTATGGTGTAAATGATGAAGGTTCTGATACTGATATGTATTATAAAGGTTCAAATATGTTGCACACTTTACGTCAGTTAGTAAATGATGATGCAAAATGGAGAACTATTTTGAGAGGTTTGAATAGCACTTTTTACCATCAAACGGTTACTAGCAAACAAATTGAAGATTATTTAAGTCAACAAACGGGTTTCAACTTAAATCCTTTCTTTAATCAATACCTAAGAGATACACGAATTCCAACATTAGAATATACATTTAAGGATAATGTTTTAAAATACCGTTGGACAAATACTGTTTCTGATTTTGAAATGCCTCTAAAAGTTTTTATAAACGGAAACGAAGTTCTTTTAAAACCAAAATCGGATTGGACCGAATTAAAGAGTTCTTCAAAAATTCAAAAATTAGAAGTGGATAAAGACTTTTATGTATTGAGTGAACAAGTTGTTCAATAAAAAAAAACACCAATTAAAATATTGATTTAGTATATAATAAGAATAATTATTTCAAGATATTATTTAGGATCATCACTAAAATTGTTCTTTCTCAAATTCATGCCATAGGTATAGTTTGTAGAAAGAATGACATCGTTGCAATCGAAATGTTTTATTACTCCATTAGTTTGTAAAGCAACAACCCAACAGGTATTTTGATGCATCCCATAATCGATTATGAATATAGCTTGACCTGTTCCCAAAGGAGTTTCAACAAGGATTGATGGTTTTAATTGAAGTATCATTATTTTTAAAATTAATTATAAACAAAAAAGACTACTATGAAAGAGTAAAAAGATATAATAAACCACTCTATTTTTGTACAGAGTGGTTTATTCCTTTTGTCTGATTTTATGATTTTGCTTCTCTTTCCCAAAAGCGGTGTTTAGTTAAAGCATTTACAAAAGAAGAGGCTAAATTTTTATCTCCAATTGTCTCACTAATTAATAAACCGGCATCATTAACATTTTCTTTGTTAAGTATTGATTTTAATACATCTGTACCCTGATTTTCTGTTGCGATATATTTGCAATGTTTATAAGAATCGGTAATAAATTCTTTTACTTCTTTGATATCTTTTAATTTTAATATTTCTTTTCCAGCTGGTATAAAAACACCATCAAATAGAACAGAAGCTGCAATCAAATAACTTTGATCAACTGATATTTCAATGCCTTCCTCAGACAAAATAGTGCCTAAATGAGGCGCAATTATTTTTACAACCGCTCCAGCATCTTTTAATGCCAATTTCATATTTTTTATAGAAGCAGCATTTACACCATCACAACATAAAAAAGCAATTTGACGTGTTGCAATTGTACTTATTGGAGGTGGATTTTTCAAGATACTCAGCGCATCTGATATTTCTATATTTTGCTTGACTATTTTTGGTTCATGCTTTATATGATCATCATCGGCACCAACACCATGATTGATAGGTTTTTTGGCTTCTTTTGGTACTACCATACCTAATTCTTTAGCTACTTTATTGGCTAATATTTTATCAATTTCAGATAACAACCCGAGCATTCTTTCTCTGATGGCTACTGTTTCTACTTTTCCCAGTTCAAAACTTAAAGCTTTGATAATATGTTCTTGTTCAATTGCTGTTTGGCTATCATAAAAAAGCTTAGCCTGACTAAAATGATCAGAAAAACTATCACTGCGTTCTCGAATTTTATGAGCATCTATTCTTTCGTTAAAACTGGCAAAGCCTCCTTCATCTATTTTTGCTTGAAACGGACAACCTCCTCCTAATGAATTGGGATGATAACTGACTTTTCCCGTAGCAATTTCTTGACGCATGTGACCATCACGTTGGTTATTATGCATAGGTGCAATAGTTCTATTAATAGGGATTTCATGAAAATTTGGACTTCCTAATCTGGATAATTGTGTATCGGTATAAGAGAATAATCGCCCTTGCAATAACGGATCATTTGTAAAATCAATTCCGGGTACAACATGACCAGGGTGAAAAGCAACTTGCTCTGTTTCTGCAAAGAAATTATCAGGATTTCTATTAAGAACCATTTTTCCAATAATAGTTACAGGGACTAATTCTTCTGGAATCAATTTAGTTGGATCCAACAAATCAAAATCAAATTTATGTTCGTCACTTTCAGGAATGATTTGCACACCCAATTCCCATTCCGGAAAATTGCCAGAATCGATTGCTTCCCATAAATCTTGTTTGTGAAAATCGGAATTTTTACCCGAAATTTTTTGTGCTTCATCCCAAAGAACGCTATGCATTCCTAATTTTGGTTTCCAATGAAACTTAACGAAATGAGATTCATTTTTGTCATTGATAAATCGAAAAGTATGTACTCCGAAACCTTCCATCATCCGTAAACTTCTAGGAATAGCACGGTCACTCATTACCCACATAATCATATGCATTGATTCGGGCATAAGAGAAATAAAATCCCAAAAAGTATCATGAGCTGATGCTGCTTGTGGTATTTCATTGTGGGGTTCTGGTTTTACAGCATGAATTAAATCTGGAAATTTCATAGCATCCTGAATAAAAAATACTGGCATGTTATTACCAACCAAATCATAATTTCCTTCCTGTGTATAAAATTTAACCGAAAATCCACGTACATCACGTGCCAAATCGGTAGAACCACGGGAACCTGCCACAGTCGAAAAACGTACAAATACAGGTGTTTTAGTATTTGTGTCGTTTAGAAAACCTGCTTTGGTATATTTTTCCATTGAATTATAAAGTTCAAAATAACCATGAGCAGCTGAACCTCTGGCATGAACAATTCGTTCTGGAATTCGTTCATGGTCAAAATGAGTAATCTTTTCTCTTAAAATAAAATCTTCCAATAAAGATGCGCCTCGTTCACCTGCTTTCAAGGAATTATTATTGTCATTGATTTTAACACCTTGGTTGGTGGTAAGAAACTGATCAGTAGCATTAGATTTGTTTAATTCTAAATCCCCTTCCTTTGCATTTTTTTCATTGTGATTGTCATTTTTTTTCATTTCAGTATACTTTAAGGTTTAATTATATTAATGAATTATTTAGCTGCTATTATTTAAAATTAATTTTTGGTATGCTCAGCCCAAATAAGGTCAGAAGTTTGATATCCAATTTTTTCTGCTATTTTCAGATAGTTCTCTTTTATATCATTTGGAATAGTTTTATCGCGTGATAAAATCCATAAATACTTTAAACTTTCTCCTGCAACCAAAGCATATTTATAATCGGAATCAATGGCAATAACATTATACCCTGAATAGAAAGGTCCAAAAAAAGACACTTTTAACTCAGCCACATTTTCATTGCCAACAAATTTTGCTTTACCAGTCGATTGTTCCCATTCATTCTTTTTTACATTATAACCACGATTAAAAACTTTTATAGTTCCATCTTCATTTATAGAATATTCTGCTGTTGTATTATTTAAATCCTTTTCATATTTAAAATCTAATCGAGCTATTTCGTACCATTTTCCTAAGTATTTTTCTTTGTAAAATGGAGTTATAGCTGCTGCATTTTCAGGTTTAAAGGAACATGATGAGAATCCTAAAAGAGTGATAATAAATAGAATGACTGGAGTTAGTTTGAGACTTTTCATATTTAATTATTTATAAATTAATTATTAGAGTTTTAAAATGATTTTCAAAGCTAGTTCTATGTTATTCAAAATAATTACAGGATTAGTTTTGGTTTTTATATGATTTAAATATTTGATAATGAGTTTTGTATGGTCGTAAACTGCGAGTCCTGTGAATTAAGGCCAGATTTTAAAACAAAAAGGAAGCTGTTGAAAATTTTCAACAGCTTCCTTTTAAAATAATTAATAGCAAAAAGATCAATTATGTATTCACTATACTTTTTCTTTTAATTTTTTTGCTTCATCCGAATGAGTTGTAAACATGGTTACCTGACGTGATGTCCAAAGTTTTACATCAGGATCAGTAACTTTTTGTGAAATTTCAGTTATTTGATCAACTGTTTTTTCGTGGTCTTCGGCCATCATAGCTACAAAAGCGTCATCAAAATCAGTTCCTGATTTCTCTTTTAATGTATTGTAATCCTCATCCTTTGCGTCAGTAACCGAGTTTGGGAGTGTAATGGTTTTCTTAATTGCTAAAGCTTTTAATTCATCTAACGATTTAGTATGATCATCAATAAGCAATTGTGCATATTTTTGGATATCTGGTCTTAGTCCCTTTTGTAGTGCCAGTTTTCCAATTTCTATTTCAGAAGCATGTATTTTTGCGATCTCGGCTAAATACGAAGCATCATTTTCTACTATAGTATCATTTTGTTCTTCAACTATTTCTTTTGGATCCACATTTACGGGTTCTTTTTTACAAGAATTCATAGTAAATATCAACAAAAATGTACCTATTATAATGCTACTTAAATGGATTATCTTTTTCATATTTTAATGATTTAAAGTTAAATAGCAAAGCTAGTTTCTATTTTACTTTAAAATTTTATATCATTTTATAGAGTTTTTATAGGATTTAAATATTGCAGTTTTGTTCAGTAAGCAGTTTATAAAATAAGGTATTGTAGTGATTAGTCTCAAAATAGATGACTGATTGACTTAAAATAAATTTATTAAAAAATAATTATTTAAAAATAAGAACTTTTAAAACACACCAAATCAAAGTTCACCATACTGAATAATGATCTTGAAAATAGTAATTTAAGTGATCGGAAAATCTCAAAACAGGTATCAATTGGTCGATAATAGCCCTCGATACTCGTAAAAATTGAAAAAAATCCAAGTCTTTACTTTGGAGTTTTTTTGTTACTTATTCATCACATTTTCATTTCGATAAGCTGTATAATATATTAATTTCATTTAATAGTTCAAACTCATCAATAGGGAAGAGCTGCAGAGCAATTCCCAGTATAAGCCCCACATCAATTGACTGATTTTTTATCGTACAGGGGACTTCAGCTCCATCTTCATCAAGAGCCACAATACATAATTTTAGCAGATTTCTAATTATCGCGGCGAGTTCATAATAATCAGACACCCTTATTTCAGCAGTATGAATGTCACTTTTACCAGTGGCTGGCTTCAAAGTTCTGAGACAGTAGCAGCTCAGTCTTTTAATAGTCTCTAGTTTTTCAATTTCATCTTTTTCCATGATGTTTATTTTGAATTGGTTAATTACTGCATCAGTCTTTCTCAAAGTTTGACAATAAGCCGCCTTCAATAACCACATTGTGCAATTCATGCATCAGTTTTTCAACAATACCACTCATTTGATCAATCTCTTCCTTGTGGAACTTTGATAGTTTATGGTTAAGCGTCATATGCCTGTCCAGATACGGAAAGAAATCCGTCCAGAATTGTTCTATCATATAATTGTATTTCCGTAGGTCGGGATCGGCATAGATGCACAATTGCCATAAAGCTTCATTGGACAGATAATTAGGTAGGTAATAGGTTTTTACAAAGATATATGTCCGGCAAAAGTATAGAAAAAACAATGTAAAAAAGTAATCAATGCCTTGATAGTTCCCTTTGGCATTGCTGGCAATCGCAAAAAACTGCGAAGCAATAGCTGCGGTTGGCTTATAATAAAAGTATAGATCCGCATGATAAGGATTATGGGGCACCTCCCAGTGCAGTTCTGGGTGATAGGGGCTGGATGAATAAATCAGGTATTTGTCTCGTATAATGGTGGCAAAGAAACTCTGATGCTGATACAGATTCTCTTGTATCCAATGACGGCTGTGACTAATCAAAACAAAATTATATTTCCCGCCCATTTTGCTTTTTAAGGATTGGTTTATTGATCTCAATTTTTCATTACCCGCACCGTTGGCTAAAAGCAACAGGTAATAGGTTGTTTTTTCACCGTAGGTAATTTGATGATACAAATAAATCTGTTCAGCTTCAACCAATTTTATTATGGTTTCGACAGTAGTATCGAGAGTTTTATCTTTCAGTTCGTTATCAAGTTGATAGGAAGCTTGGAGTCTTTCTGATAAACCTTTTTTCAGCAGCTTTTTTAATTCGTCAAATCGTTCTTCGATAAGGCGGTAGAGATTTTGCTCGACAATTCCAACTGCCTCATACATTTCATTCTTATGTATTGGCTCACCATCATTGGTGGAAGCTTCTTTTGCCTGTGCAAACAGTTCAGTAAGATAATAGGTGCTGTGGCTGTTTCTCACGAAGTATTTTTGAATCTCGGGAATGTAGGCTATCAGATTATTGATTCTTTCATCTAAGGGCTGTGAAGCAGACTTGCTTCCGGAATACAGTTCTTCCAAATAGTCAAGTTCATATTCAATCAATCTGGCATATGATGTAAAAACACTGTTTGAAGAATTTTCCGAAATGAGACTATGGATTTGACAGTTATGGAGATCATGATCGCTATAAAAACGCTCTTCAAATGCATAAAATTGCTGCTTGTATTTCTGCCAGCCCCTTGTAATAAGGAGCGGATTAAAAGCAGCTGCATTTTGATAGATCAGAGCCGAAGGCTGGCAATACAATTCAATAAAGGGATGCCCCAACGAAAATCGATGATGCAGCCTCCCGGAATAAATGAAATGAACATCAATTTGATAGCGGTTTCTAGCTTTTTTTACCCATTTATGCTGTTGTAGCTGTTCCGCATCAATATTTTTTTCAACATGGATTATAAGATATGAAAAAAGGGGAGAGACCTGTTTGGTAAAAAATAGCTGAATGATAATATTCTGGTCAGCCAATTGTCTGAGGATATTTTCTAAAAACTCGTTTTCGAGTTTTGGAAAAGAAAGTTTTTTTAAGGTCTTCATAATTTTACTTTTATAGTTAGTATTTATCCGAAAAATTGTATTTTTGATTAATATGGCAGCAAGTAAGCAATAGATTGTACCGTACCGAACTAACGGGAATTGTATCTCACAACAGCAAGCTTGTTTTTTACCAAAACCTATAATTTTAAAGAATTTTAAATATCTTTGAGCTATGAACACAGCGACAAAACCAAAACATATTGGCAGAAATATCAGCCGAATAAGAGAGCTTAGAGGAATGAAACAAGAAGCATTGGCTAACGCTATTGGTGTGAGCCAGCAGTCTGTTTCCAATATTGAAGGAAGCGAAACAGTTGACGAAGAAAAACTAAACGCAATTGCTGAAGTTTTGGGAGTTTCTGCTGAAGCAATTAAAAATTACAGTGATGAAGGTGTTATTAATTATTTCAACACTTTTAATGAAGCTGTTTCCAGTAGTAACTTTGGACACAATAACACGTGCACTTTTAATCCTATTGATAAAGTTGTAGAACTTTATGAGCGTTTGGTCCAAGCAGAGAAAGACAAAGTCGAGTATTTGGAAAAAATACTAAAGGGGAAATAAACTTTTATAAAAGATATTTTAAAGCAAAAAAGAGCCCAATATGCTCTTTTTTGTTTTGGTAGTGGGATGTTTAGGATTGAATTAAACCTTGTTTTTGGATTTTCCGCCCGATAGCAAATAAGCGAAACAAATCATCCCAAATACAAAATCATTTTTCAATTAAGCCAAATGCCCAAATCCGTTGTAGTGGCTGTTGGCAGTAGTTCTTTAAGTATCCGTTATATTCAACAATCCAGTTATTTTTTTTCAATTCCGATTCCGAGTATTTTTTTATACAAAATCGATTGTCCGTTGCAATTTTATTTATGTTTTCATAGATGTAATCTTTAAACTTCAGATCGTAAAAAACAATATAAAGAAAATCATCATTATTTTCTTTAAATACATCGTACTCTATAGAACCTCTTGTAAGAGGAGAATTACTACCATTAACATTAATTTCTCCACCTGCAGAAACTTGATAGTAAATACCATCTTGATCTTTAGCTAGAGTTTCATAACCGATTCTTTCTTTCGTATTATTCTTCACTGTAAGTTCGTCATGATGATAATGACAACTATACAACATAAAGCTAAAAATCAAGATGAAATATTTGAATTTAGTTTCCATAATCTTTGAGCTTAAAGTTTGTTTTTTTTTGCAAGGTTAGCTAATTCTTTTAATTATAGAATTTTCTTGTTTTCTGCGGTAGAATTACTGCCAACGTCTTGGCACTACAGCGGGTTTGGGATTAAATTAAGCTCCTATTTTCGGATTTGCCACCCGAGTCACGCCTTTTTTTTGCGGGACGAACAGACGAAGTAAATCATTCCAAATACAAAATCATCTTTCCATTAAGCCTAATACCCAAATCCGTTGTAGTGGCTGTTATGCGTAGTTACTTTATACGTCCAACTTTTTCAGCAACTTTTATATATTCTTCAGATTCAACAAATTCGACAGCTTCAGAGATTATTTTTTTTAGCAACTCCTTTTCACTTTCTAAAATTTTTACTCCGAATTCCGCAACTTTGATTTCTGAAAGTATTTCTGTTTCTAATTTTGATCGGATTTCAATTTCTTTATTATTTAGTAATAGACTTCCAGGTAATGGTGATTTTTCTCGATTTGTTAAAGAAACGTTTTGGACAAATTCAACATCATAAAAAAGCGATTCATTCTTTTTCATTTTTAACGTTATGGTTCCTCCATCCATCCAACAATGAACATCTTCAATTATAACTATCTTTTTCATATCAAGATTTAGTTTGGTTAATTACGTATAATGCTCTGGTAATCAGTAGGCTTAAGACTGAATTGATCCCATTCTTCGGATTTGCCAACTCATACAAATACAAAACAAACTTTCCATTAAGCCTATTGCCCAAATCCTTTGTAGTAGCTGTTGGCAGATGTTTTTTTTCTGTTTTTAATTCCTTTAGATATCAGTATATAAATTTGAATTAAAATTATAATTTTTAATAATAGAAATAATTTTCGTAGCAAAAATTTATCAGAGGAAACATCAATCCAATCAAAATTCTTCGTTTTATTAAATTCATTTGGTTTGAAAAAAATATATTGGAGTTTATCTCCCATTGGCCGTTTCATATCTAATATAACTTGAACAATGAATTCACCTTTATCTGTATTGGCTAAAAGATAAATTTTTTGGTCATTAATAACGTACTTCATTATTTGCTTAATTTTAAGCAAAAAACCTTGATCATCTGAATAATTTCTACCACTTTCAATTACTGAAATAAATCCTTCATCTTCAATCATAAAACCATAATCTTCATATGCTTTATCTTGATTGTAATCAGTATTGAATTCATATGGTAAGTTAGGATGATAAAACTCATCACCAAGTCCATATTTCCCTAATTGATATTCCATTATAAAAAGTAAACCAATAGAAAATAGTAATAATAACAAAGATTTCATATGATATTTAGATTTGTCTGATTCTGGGGGTAATGTCTGCCAACGTTCTGCGCTTGGCGAGGTTGGGGAATAAAGATGCGAGATTTTACGGTTAAACACAAATTTCCCAAATACAAAACCATCTTTCCATTAAACCTAAAACCTCAATCTCGCCAAACGGCTGTTAGCAACTGTTATTTTCTTTTTTCTATTGGGTTGAAATTAATAAATCTATCTAAACTTTCAGGCTCATCTTTAATATTTTCAATTTCTATCCATTTACCATTTGCATCGCGAATTTCCGCAATAATTCTTCCATCCCTTTGGTCAACATTTGCAAATTCTCTTAAAGTGTCTTTTTCGATTTTTAGGAAATAAGTTGTCTGTCC
This sequence comes from Flavobacterium sp. WC2509, assembly GCF_052683105.1. Lineage (NCBI taxonomy): Bacteria > Pseudomonadati > Bacteroidota > Flavobacteriia > Flavobacteriales > Flavobacteriaceae > Flavobacterium > Flavobacterium sp. WC2509. The sequence goes on from NZ_JBQZFG010000001.1 coordinate 4,305,319, forward strand.
TCCAGTTAGTATACAAGCATCGATGCAGTCGAGTTTTTTATTATACATTAAGTTTGGATAACTTTCTGAGTTTTTTATCCAATTCAAAGATTTAGTTTTAGGAGAATAAAGAATTAGTGTCTGGACGATGTTTCCACCTCTAGCTGCCATTCCAGTTGTGAAGATAATGTCTTTGAAATTATCATTGTTAAAATCTTTAACTTCAGTTTCTAAGTCATTAATTCTAACTGCTTCCAAAATTAAACTATCCTTTAATTTCCATTGATTTTTCCTTTTTTCATAAAGATAAACTTTGGCAATTGTATTTTCTTCCGTTCCAATTTTATAAACTTCAATTTTATTTTTTTGTCTTTCCCCAAAAATTATTGAATCCGCAAAAAACGCAAGTGTATCAACAATTACTAATTTTTCAGTTTTACTCTTTCGAACTATTTTAGTTTCTGTTTTATTACTACAACTAATAATTAAAAGTATAGTTGTTAAATAGATTATGTTTTTCATAATAGTTGCTAACGTTCTGGCACAACAGCGGGTTTGGGACTAAATTAATCCCTATTTTCGGATTTGCCACCCGAGTCCCGCCTTTTTTTTTGCGGGACGAACAGACGAAGTAAATCATCCCAAATACAAAACCATTTTTTCATAAAGCCAATTGCCCAAATCCGTTGTAGTACCTGTTAGCGGGAGTTTTTTTGCGCTTTAAGCATGTTGTCAACTTTTGGTTTCCAATGATTTATTAATTCATTAGCACTTTTATTGTCCTCATTCAACATTTGATTTTTTACAGAATAATATTCGGCTTTTACACTATCTTTTAATTTTGTGAGATAATCAAATGATTTTTGATTTCCATTTTTATCATACCCCTTTTTTTTAATTTCAGCATTACATTTTCTTGCATAAACCTCCGTGAGATTGAAGGCAATTTGTTGAAGTTTAAGCAATTCTCTAAAATTAAATTTCGTAGTGTCTTTGACCCATGATTGATCTCGGTCAAAGATTGCTATTACTTTAGGTTTGTTAAATGGAGATGAATAAAGATAAAAACCATGATAAAATACCAAATTCATTTCAGAAGTATTGTCAGGTTTAGCCTCAAAATCGTTGAATGTTGTTTTGCTGTTTTCATTCCAAATAATACAATTATGTAATTCTATCCATCTAAATAAATCGAAATGAATTAGATATAAAAATATTACTACGGCAAGTGAAATTATTATAATCTTTATTTTTTTCATTTTCTTTATTTTATTAAAGCACTGAAGTTCTTAAAATTCCCGCTAACGTCTTGGTACTACAGCGGGTTTGGGACTAAATTAAGCCCATTCTTCGGATTTGCCACCCGAGTCCCGCCTTTTTTTTTGCGGGACGAACAGACGAAGTAAATCTACCAAAATACAAAACTAACTTTCCATTAAACCAAATACCCAAATCCGTTGTAGTAGCTGTTAACTGTTGCTTGTTTTACCATGGTCTTACATTTGGGTCAAACAAAAGTGTAAATATTATTGACCATATAATTGAAATCAACAATGTTAATTTTACCTCGTAGTCAAATTTTGCATTTTTGATTTCGGTTAATATTAATTCTGGATCAGTTGCTTCTATTTCTATTAAACATGTTCCTGCAATTATGTCTCCTAAACGTCTTTTTGGGTTTACTAATAAAAAGACTACTTCTATTATCCATAACGGTGCTGTCACATTCCTCAACATGCATTTCAGTTTACTGGCTTCTTCATTAGTTTTCACTTCAACGACTTTATATCCTAAATGTCGATGAACAATACTTTGTCCGCCAAAGAAATCTTTATTAATTAGAGCAACCATCATTAGATTAAATGGTATTAAAAAAAGATAATTAGTTAATTCAAAATTTGCTTGATTTGGATTGCCGAAAATAATTTTCGGAATCATTGAGATAATTAATATTGGAAAAAAAATTACAGGTATATTCCACATTTCAAGAATTATCGATTTAAATCGTTTGTTCCATTCTAGAAGCGAAAAATTATTTTGCAAATACATTTTCACAAATCGATTAAACATTACAAACTTCAATATCCTCATTATTTTAAAAATTTTATTTGATGTCTTTTGGTGGTTTCGTTGGTGTCAAGTTACAGTTAACGTTCTGGCACTACACTGGGTTTGGGACTAAATTAAGCCCATTCTTCGGATTTGCCAAATCATCCCAAATACAAAACCATTTTCCCATTAAGCCAATTGCCCAAATCCGTTGTAGTAGCTGTTAGGCAACGTTATTTAATTATAAGTTCAAATTTTCCTGTTCTTTCTTTTTGAAAAACTTTCTGCATTTCTTCTCTGTTTTGCAGTAAAATGGTGTCTTTGCCAAAAATCTTAATATTTTTAATGTATTCAAATATTGGCTCTGAACCACGATTTACACAGATTTCAAAAGTGTCTTTTGGTGTAATTTTAATATCTATTAAGCAATTCAAAGAGTCTACTTTTATGAACTTACTTTTCTGTGTATTTTCTTCGACGAATAATGTAATAAAAGGGCTTGTTCCGCCTAAAAACTTTTTAATTGTGTCTTCATCGTTTTGTATTTTTATACCCAAATATTTTTCAATAGTATCTTTATCGTATTGTATTTCTAGATAAAGATTCCTTTCAGAAGAATTAATTATGGATGAAGTTGTATAGGATTCACAAGAGCAAAATATAACAAGTAAAGTAATTAATAATAATCTAGTTGTCTTCTTCATTTCTTATGTTTATGCTTTAGTTATAATGTTGCCTAACGTCTTGGCACTACAGCGGGTTTGGGACTAAATTAAGCCCAATCTTCGGATTTGCCAAATAATCCCAAATACAAAACCAACTTTCCATTAAGCCAAATGCCCAAATCCGTTGTAGTGGCTGTTATGCGTTCGGTTGTTTCAACGTGATTATTATCTTTAAAGGTTTCTTTTTCGTTCGGCAATTCTAGTTTCAAAGGTTGGATTAGTTTCAATCGATTTAATAAAATCAGTTTCAAAACTACAAATAGTTATAATTTCAAAATCAATAAAAAAGTAGTGTCTTAATCCGTTTTGCTTTAAAATCTGATTTAGAGACTTTTCAGGTAATCTTTCAATTTCAAGAGTGTCTGAAATAGGTTTGTCGAATTGGTAGATTCTCAGTTGATCAGTATTTAACTCAAGTATATTTTTTAATTCACTTAAATCAGTTTGAATGTCAAACTCCATTTGTCTTACTGATAAGTTTTTGAATTCCGTTCCGCTTTTTGTTTTCAAATCTGTTTTCCACCATTCAATGACCTGATTTGGATTGAATTTATGGATAAATATTGAATTCAGTTTTTTGTCAAAAAGTTCCCAAACTTCTTGATTAGAATTAATTTCAAAAGTTACTGCAGTCATTTTTTCTTGGTTTCAACATTATAGTTTTTATTCTTTTGAAAATAGCTTTTCTGCGTGAGTTCGGTTTCAACTGACGCATAACGTCTTGGCACTACAGCGGGTTTGGGATTAAATTAAGTCTATTCTTCGGATTTGCCACTCGAGCGATAGCGAACAGGCGAAGCAAATCATCCCAAATACAAAACCATCTTTCCATTAAGCCAAATGCCCAAATCCGCTGTAGTGGCTGTTATGCGATGTTTTTATTTAAGTTCTGCATTTCGGATTATATAAAAATTGAACAGACCTTTTGATAATTCTAGTTCCAATGAATTTGAAAAATCAACTTTGTTTTTTAAATTTCTTTTAAATTCAATTCGTTTAGTATCATTGTTTTCTGTACTAATAATTACAGCTGGTATTTTGTTATTTCTGTTGTATTTTCCGCCATTAATTTCAGTTTTCCTCACAATTTTATACGTTTTCCATTCGGCTTGTTTTTTAGCAAAACTGTAATTTGCTCCTAAAAACAATATGGTTAAATAACTTCCAACAACTAAAAAACTAAAGACAAAATTATTAAAATCATTCCACGAACTTATTTCTTTCAGTTTGTTCTTAAACATAACAAAAAACAAAATACCAATTGAGTATATCGCCAATACAATTTCTATTGGAATAATTGTTTTTTCATAAAGTTTCAAATTGATAAAATTCAACAGGAGCGATGAAAAAAAGAGTATATTTAAAATTATAGAGTTTCGTTTTAATTTCATTTTTCAGCGTTTTATTTGGGCAAAATATCGCATAACGTCTTGGTACTACAGCGGGTTTGGGACTAAATTAAGCCCATTCTTCGGATTTGCCAAATCATCGCAAATACAAAACCAACTTTCCATTAAACCAATTGCCCAAATCCGTTGTAGTACCTGTTATGCGTCGTACTAATATTTGTTATTTGCGTATCCAGCAATAAGAAATCCAGTATTAATTACACCTAGAAAAGATTCCATTGAACATAGAAATTTTAACCATCCATGAGGGCTCAAATCTCCATATCCCAAAGTTGTAAAAGTTATGGTGCTAAAATAAAAGGAATCGCCTAATGTGGGAACCAAAGTTTTATCTATGTTGTTTGATATTAAAGAATTATTTAACCAAAACATAAAGCCGAATATAAGTATCACTGCAATAGATAGATATATTATCCTATGAGGTTTTCTTCCATATTCCCAATAATAATAGCTTAAAGACTTAGTAAAATAATTCCAACCTTTCGAATTTTCTCTAATAAACTCATTTTCCCTAATAAAGTAATATTGCGCTAAATCATCATCGCCTTGATTTTGATATATTTTCTTCAGCATTTTATATCCTTCAATGTTTGAATCCTTACTAAATTTTATACTTCCGATATGTGTATTTGAAAGTGTACAATCCAATAATACAGGTTTAAATAGCCCATTTACAATTTTTACGTGATAAAGTTTAGAGTTGTAGAAGTCGCCTGATAAATGACAGTTATGGATATTCCATTGCTCAATCTTTGAGTTGTATAAATTGAAATTTGATATTGAGCAATGAGTAAGATTTAAGTTTGGGAAATTAATTTCTTGAGCTAACCAATTATCACAAACCGAATAATAACAATCTAAATTGCCGTTCTCTCCGTATAAGATATCACCACTAAAATTTAGACCACAAAGGTTTACAAACTCTAATCTTTTACCTCTAAATAAAATTCCGTCCTCATCTTTTGGAATATCAATTCCGCCCATTTTCAGAAGTTCATAATTTCCACTATGAGCGTAAACATCAGCATGGAGATAAACACGTTCTCTTTCAGTATTTGGTGCTACTCTTGAATTTATAAACAATATATTTTGAAATTCTTTTTGTGTTTCAAGCCAATTTAAATAAGAAGTGAATTTTTGTATAAATTCGAAGTTATATTTTCGTCCTAAGTATTTTTTTTTACCTTCCAATTTGGTATAGGAAACTATTAAGGATTCTTCACCATCACAAATTTGTTTAGTTAAATATAAGTCAGTATCCTTTATTGATTTTTTCTTTTCTAAGAATGGTGTCAGAAAGCCAGATTTAATAAGCGTTTCGTCATCTAATTTGTTTGCTTTTTTCCATTCTTCAAACTTGCGAAATTTAGTATTGAATAGCTTAAGTAGATTAGGAAAATCATTTAATCTTCTCCATTCTATAAATTTTTCCTCAGACAGAGACCATAAATCTAATGCAGATGGATGAGGATTATTTTTTATTTTTTCAAATAATTCATTATCAAACTTTTCTTTTTCCTCTAAATATATTCTTCTAGCTTCATTCATTGTCGGGAGTTGTTTATCAGTATGACGCATAACGTCCTGGTACTACAGCGGGTTTGGGACTAAATTAATCCCATTCTTCGGATTTGCCAAATCATTCCAAATACAAAACCAACTTTCCATTAAGCCAATTGCCCAAATCCGTTGTAGTAGCTGTTATGCGTTCGGTTTTTTAGCACCTTAAGTTAAACTTCTGTGTGGTTTTCGGTGATATTTTTCGCCAAATATTTAGCTATGTTTTTTCCGTTTGTAACGAGTAAGTAACCTATAATTAATTTGAAAAAATAATAGACTAACCAACTTGTTTCGTGATATTCTTTTAATTGACTTTTCTGTTGAAAAAAATCAATCAATCTGGAGAAAAATAAAGGCAAACTTTCGACAATTATTAAACCTCCAATAATAATTATTGAAATTGTCAAAATTTCTGTGCTACTTATTTTTATATCTATTCTTTCTTCCGTAAAGTTTTTTTCAAGTTTAAGTTTTTCAATTATCCAATCTGTTTTAAAAAGAAAAAGTCTAATAACGAAAGCATAAGCTAGGATTGATCCAAAAAGCATCAACCAAATGGGAATTAAATTTTTAACGTCTAAAAGTCCGTCAGTAAAAGATAGTGTTGAAAAAAATTGTGGAATTAAAGAAATACAACCAAATAGAATCCACAATCCAATTATTTTGATTAATATTTTCCAAAACGTTTTTATTAGCATTTTATATTTGTTTAGTTTGATTTCTCATAGTTCGGTTAAACTGACGCATAACGTTCTGGCGCTACACGAGGTTTGGGATTAAAGATGCGGGATTTTTCGGTTAAACACAAATTTTCCAAATACAAAACAATCTTTAAATTTAGCCTAATGCCCAAATCTCGTGTAACGGCTGTTAGCAGATGGATTATTTATATGTTTTTGAATTAGCTCTAATATAGTTTACTAATTCATTCATCATTGAATCCCACGTGTCTTCATAAACCTGAGTAGTGCCTGAACTTATTCCGATTACATTTGTATGTGACGTATTACTAACAATAAAAATTGTACCAACATCAGGTTTTGATAAGATTAATTCAACTACATTGTTTTTACCCATTTTTATATTTAACATTAGGTAAGGCTTATACTTATTATAAACTTTTAAGTAATCATTAAACACTATCGGTTCACCATTATCTTCTTTTATGTTTTCATCTTTAAGTGTTTTTTTGAAAGTATCGTAATCATATACATTTTTGAAATATCCGATTTTTTCAAAGTATTTACGAAACATTCTTCCACCAGGAATCATTATTATTTCCTTAAAGTTATCTAAATTTATACTATCATTTTTTAAGACAAAGGATGTTTTTGAAGTTTTGAATAATTTATTTTCGTTTTGCTGAGAAAATGAATTTATTGAAAATAAACAAAATATTACAATTAATTTATAACTACTAAAATTCATAGGTGTTTTATAATTCATAGGTGTTTTTAAAATCTATCTGCTAACGTCTTGGCACTACAGCGGGTTTGGGATTAAATTAAGACCTATTTTCGGATTTGCCAAATATTCCAAATACAAGCCCAACTTTCCATTAAGCCAAATGCCCAAATCCGTTGTAGTGGCTGTTACTTTATTCTGAATAAATCTCCACCATCAAAACCTGTAGCTATTGCTTTTGCTTTTTCAAGAAAGCTATTTTTAAAGTTTGGCGACTGTATATAGTTTTCAATATTTTTTTTAACGTCGGCAAGAATCAATTCCCAATCAACTCCATTTTGTCCTAGTGTTAAGTATTTATTTTTCGGTTCAAAATCCGTATTACACGCCCAATCTTCGTCTTCTTCGTCAAATTCTTCTGAGCCTACTAAGTAAGTTTCATAACCATCTTCCGTTTCGAGAATCCCAAAATAATAAGCTTGAATGTCAGCATTTGGTTTTTCTGTTTTTAGAATCTGGTCTAACCAATCGTTAAATATGTTTTCTGTCATTTTTTATTGTTTTAGGATGCTTTTTGGTTTCTATTTTTCTTGTGTAATAGCCACTAACGTTCTGGCGCTACACGAGGTTTGGGATTAAAGATGCGAGGTTTTTCGGTTAAACACAAATTTTCCAAGTACAAAACCATCTTTAAATTCAACCTAATGCCCAAATCTCGTGTAACGGCTGTTAGCTGTAGTTTTTTTTATTTCAATCTACTTCTTTTCCAATTAGCATTCATTTCTCTAATTTTCATGTAAAAATTGTATTCTTCTATCTTACTTAATCCTCCTTCTTTTTCATATTTATCAAGATAGAATTTCATTATTTCGCCAAGTTCTTTATTTTCCTCATTATGTTCTCCATTAGCTAAAACTTGTTTAGTAGCATCCATTTTTAATTCTAAGGAAGTATCGTTTAGATACTTTTGCATTTTAAAATAGTCTTTAAATGCATCTTTACTACCTATGATAAATTTTGAGCTATTATTAAAGATATTATCATTAATAATATTTGCATTTCCATGTGGAATTTTTTCACGATATATGAAATTTATTTTTTTTGTATTATCATGGTAAACTCTTAATACAAACTTTTTATTTAATGGAATTAAAAACTCTTTTGATTTTAGCAATGGATGTTCATCTTTTGTAATCATATCCTCAAAAACTAGCGGATTATCACTTGTTAAAAACTCTCCATGGTCAATGATTTCACTCACTTGATACTTGGCATTTATATGAAATTCACATATTTCTTTTGTTCCAATAATATGACGTTCTTTATATTCTTTTGTTGCTTTTTCAACTACAATATTTATAATATCATTTTCCGAAAATTCTCGAAAACTATAATCTTCATTTAAATATGTTATTCCTTTTTTATTTTCACTTTTTGCTTCTTCACAATTTTTTTTTATTTGAAAAGTGTGATTTTTTATTAAGTTATTTAAGATTTTAGGATTTCTCATATACATTTGTAGAATTCCAATTAAAATCTCATTGTGCTGTTCATGAGTAATTTTAGTAATATTAGGATTTACTAAAATATCGTATGCTTTTTTGTAAATAGGTTCAAGTAAAGTTCCATAGATATTTTCAATTGCAAAAACATCATTAGCCACAGTTTGGTTTTTATCTAAAGTGTAAAAATGCTTTTCAGCACAGATGTTTTTAATATTAGTTAAAAAATATCGCTCTGTATTTTTTTCGTAAACATCAACGAAATATTCGTTTTTTACTTTTTTAGCAAAAAACTTTAGATAAACTCTAGGTACATAGTGTTGGTTCATTTTTTTCGTTTTTGCCTTAAAATTACAGCTAACGTTCTGGCACTACAGCGGGTTTGGGATTAAAAATGCGTAATCTTTCGGTTATGCCAAAACTTCCAAATGAAAAACCATCTTTTCATTAAGCCAAATGCCCAAATCCGTTGTAGTAGCTGTTGTGCCCAGTTTTTTTATTTTCATGATACCCAAAGAAGTTTCTTTTCAATGATTCTCCAAATACCATTTTTCTTTTCAAGAAATATCAAATAACCACCACCACATTCTCCACCACAAACACCTTGTTCATAAAAACATGCCTTATCAAATTTTTCATTAAAGACAATTCTTGAAAACTGGTGAGTTTCAATAATCCGAAATCCTTTTTTCTGTACAGATTTTATCGAATCTAATGGTATGATTTTATAATTATAATTTGTGCGGAAACCTTTAATGTCAATCTTTCGCTTGCTTAACAATGTATCATTTACGAGTTTATCAAGCAATTGAAAATATGATGTATCGATTTTTTCAATATTGTATTTAAAATATTCCTTTGTATTTTTAAGTCGTTTAGAATGATAAGACTTTGAGAAATCAATCAATGTATCATCAAATGCTATATAAAGTTGTGCAGTATCCCACTTTTGTAATAAACTATCACGTCGCTTCTTTAATTCTGATTTGGAAAAATGCTCTGGCTGAAATGTAGGTGGAATTAAAAGATGCTTTCTCCATATTGAATCAGGCATTAGCAATGAATCAACAAGTTGATAAATTAGAGTGTCTTCTGTTAAACTATAAGAGTCAATTTGGTTATGTTTCCCATTACAAGAAATCATAATCAAAATGATGAGCAATATGTTAATTGGTGTCTTCATAAAATTGGGCACAACGTTCTGGCACTACAGCGGGTTTGGGATTATATTAAGCCCATTCTTCGGATTTGCCAAATCTCTCAAATACAAAACCAACTTTCCATTAAGCCAATTGCCCAAATCCGTTGTAGTAGCTGTTATAAGCAGTTCTTTATTCGGTTCGTATAAATCTAGTTGTTTTTTTCTGCTTTTCGTAGAGCAATTCCATTTCGGAATCTGTTAGTTTTAACACTTTAATATTCGATATTTTTGCGTTTCCAACTTCTATTTGAATAATATTTGAAATTGTGTCAAACTTATACTTTCCATTTTGTTTTTCAACTAGTTTTTTATTCGCAAACATTTCCATAATTAAACTATCTCCGTGATAAAAAGTTGTTTTGTCAGTTGCATTTTGTCCGCTTTGGTCAATAACGTCACGCATTTTCCAACTTCCGATTAGCTCTTTTGGCTCAATCTTTTTACAAGAAATAATTAATAACAAAATTAAAATTGTAAAGATATATTTCATTTGAAAACGATATTTAGAATTGCTTATAACGTCCTGGCACTACAGCGGGTTTGGGATTAAATTAAGCCCTATTTTCGGATTTGCCAAATATTCCAAATACAAGACCAACTTTCCATTAAGCCATATGCCCAAATCCGTTGTAGTGGCTGTTAGCAGTAGTTGATTTACCTGATATTTACTTGATATGGAATGTAAATTGTTGTTTCTTTTTCACCTTTATAAATCCAAGGTGGTAAGACACTTAACGCTTTTAATATTCTATAATAAAGTAATTTTTTAGATAGTTTGTTATGTTCAATTTTATGTAATTTACTTTCAGGGTCAGTTTGAACATTACTACTAAATGTAATTGTAGTATTTGAACTTTTTCCATTTTCTTCAGTAAGAATAAATGTACTTGAACTATTTTCTTCGATTTGATATCTAGCTAAATATTTTAAATCTGCATATGTATCCCAAAAATCTATTGGAACTTCGGCGTTTTCTATAAATAAATCATAGGATAAAAATACGCCTCCTAAAAGTGTTGAGCCTTTAAGTTTTTCCTCTACTTCGTTTAAGATATATTTTGAATTTGCGTAATCGTATTGTGTTACTATTTTTTTTCCTTTTTTATCTTTTACAGTCCATATATTAATGGGTTTATCCATTTCATATTCACCATCAATTACAACAGTTCCTTTTTCATTATAATATTTCCAAATTCCATTTTTTTTACCATTTATAAAACTACCACTAAATTTTACTTTGCCATTCATAAAATATAATTCCAACAAACCATTAAATTTGCCTTCTGAATAATTTATTTTACTAATTAGTCCACCTTTATAATTATATGAAATCCATTCTCCATCTGGAAGGTCATTTTTAAAACTCCCTACAGTAGTTATTTTCTCATTACAATTTCTTTCATATTTTCCATCATAAATAGGTGAGTTATTTTCGATTTTGTCTATGCAATTACAATAATCAAGTTTTTCTATTTGTTGACTAAATAAAGAATTTGTGAATGAGAATATTACTAATGTTAAAAGTGTTTTTTTCATAATTTTAAGGTTTTATTTTTCTGATTCTGCGGTTCAATTACTGCTAACGTTCTGGCGCTACACGAGGTTTGGGATTAAAGAAGCGAGGTTTTTCGGTTAAACACAAATTTCCCAAGTACAAAACCATCTCTAAATTCAGCGAAATGCCCAAATCTCGTGTAACGGCTGTTAGCCGTAGTTTTTATTTATGTATGGAATTTTGTCTTTCCCATTTTTTCCAAGCACTTTTGTCTCCTTTCAACCATATAATGTACTGACTAATAACTACACCTGAAATTGCGTCATTTCCGAACATTTCTTTTCCTATATTTCGGTCGTTAAAGTATTTTAGAAGTCTAGATCCGCCATTAATTCCCCAATTGTTTCTAATCCACATCCCTAATCCTCCCATATGTGAGTTAAATTCCCAAGAATCTTTTGCTTCAATTAATTGCTTTTTACTTTCAAAATTCAGAATATGGTCTAATTCTGTCATACATTCAAATAGGTTTTTAGGAATATAAATGTTATTGATTTTTTCAAGCGTAAGACGTTTTTTAAATTCTTCTGTTCTTCTTTCTTTTTCTTTAAATGTTTCTTGTTCTGCTATTTTATCATCGTAACTACGATACCCACCGAAAAAATGTTTTAAATAAATTTTGTCAACTTCTTGGGGAATAAACTCTGTTTTGAACGTCGTTGTTGTTATATAATTTTCTATCAATTTTCTGTCGAATATTGAATCGGTTTCCAAATTTTCAATTTCAAATTTTCCTTTTCGATTCATATAACCGCTTAATGCAATTCTAAAAAGTTTGTATTTACGATAAGTTGAATCATTTATAGAAATAAATTTCAAATTAGCTATTTTGCTAATACTTGCGGAAAGTTTTTCATTGTTTACTGAGTTTTGGATGTCCGTTACATATTTGTAAGGATATTTATAGTAGGAAACTCTGCTTTTAATGGACTCTATATTTTTAATTTTTGAATAAATGGAATCAAAGTTTATTTTTGAACCTATAATTTTCCCTTTATCTAAATCATAAAGTGTTATTTTTTTTCTTGAATCAATTACATATATTGTATCATTTTTATTGAAAATAAAATTTTTATTCAAAAAAATGTCTATATCCGAAGCAGTGTTTTTATATTGTTTTATTGTAGAACTTCGACCTTCAATTATTTGATATTGATTGTCGTAAAATAGCTCACACTTTTCTTTGTTTTTATCACAGTTAATAAATTCTTCAGTTGTATATGTTTTTTCTAGTTTACCGTCAACATAATAAGTGATATTTTTATTTTCTAAGCCACTTTCATAAATATAATTGGTGATATATATGATTTTTCTTCCATCGTTACTGATTGCAGTGAAAAACGAATTACCTTCATAAACATCAAAAGACCTATTTATTTTATAAAATTTTTTTCTAACTCCAATACTGTCATATTCTTGAGTATATGAAACGAAAGATTCTCCTTTTAGATTTGGGAATTCATCATCATAGGAAATTGATAATAATTTAAATTTTCCATTGGAAGAATAAGTTTCGGAAATTGGAACTACTTCCGTCGACATTTGGGAATATGAGTTTGTGAAAAAGAAAAAAGGAAACAATAAGATTAAGTGATTTTTTTTCATTTGTATTTTTCTCCGGTCTATTTTAAAATTACGGCTAACGTTCTGGCACTACAGCGGGTTTGGGACTAAATTAAGCCCTATTTTCGGATTTGCCAATCATTCTCAAGTACAAAACCATCTTTCCATTAAGCCTAATGCCCAAATCCGTTGTAGTGGCTGTTATAGGGCGTTTTTCTTTTCATTTTGTCTTTAAAAAATATCCTCTAAATGAATAATCAGGGTCTTTTAGTTTCCATTTTTGTTTACAAGTCAAGCATTCATAAATGTATTCTCCATCATCTTTATCTCTTTTGCCGTCACGCTTAAATTCCAAATTCTTTATTTTGTTAGAGCCTAACTTTTGGGTCAACTCCAAGTCAAAGTCTAACCAATCTTTTTCTGATGGAAATGAATTATATTCTTTTTCAAAACAATTATTACACATTACTTTTAATTGTCATTTAATTCAGTTGTCCAATCGATATTTCCGTTTTTTTCTCTGCATAATTCAAGACTACCCATTCCATAGTTGTAACAAAGAGAATATTCTACGTTTCGGTCTTCAATAAATTTTTTTAAGTCAGTTGAAACAGCAAGCATTTTAGAAAATAATTGCTTCGTTTCACTCAATTCATTTAAGACTCTTTTCTTTGAAATGTTTTTTAGTTCATGATTCTCTACCCAACCTGAAACGACAAAATTATTTTTCTTATCGCATCCAAATGTTAAGTCACCAACTTTAAATGGGTGTCCATCTGAAAGTAAAATGATTGCATTTTTGATTCTATCTGTCAATTCTTTTTCGTTCATCAATAATGTTCTAGTCGTCTGTTAAAATGCCCTATAACGTTCTGGCACTACAGCGGGTTTGGGACTAAATTAAGCCCATTCTTCGGATTTGCCAAATATTCCAAATACAAGACCATCTTTCCATTAAGCCCAATGCCCAAATCCGTTGTAGTGGCTGTTATGCGACGTGCTTATTATTTTTTGGATATAACTTTGTCACAAGCTTCACTCAGTTTAATAAGCTCTAGAGAATTATTATATTTATAATTCATGTTAGGACTGAGATTTTCAGTTGTTAAATTATAATGATCAAACTTTTTGATTATTATATTTCCATTAAACATAAAATAAAATTTTGAAAATGTTGAATGATCAACTATGGAATAAGTGTCTTTTTTTATTTGATAGTCTTTAACACTTTCTTTTTCAATTTTATTAATGTTGAGCATATAATTGTTGATGATTTCGTCTGATATTTTAGTTTGATGAGAATTACATTTATCTAATTTTCTAAAATAACTTTCATTTTTATCTTTCCAAAAAACGTATAAATACGTATTTCCGTAATCACAATCTGACTCATTGTCTATACAACCAATACAATATTTTTCTACAATAAAGAATTCATTGATTTTATTTTCTGTTAAATGCTTTATTTGGTTTGAGACTAACGAATCAATATCTGTCCCTTGTGCAGAAATCAAGTTCATAGAGAATAAAAGAAACAGAATTATCTTTTTCATAAAGTTGTTTTTGGATGTCGCATAACGTTCTGGTACTACAGCGGGTTTGGGACTAAATTAAGCCCAATTTTCGGATTTGCCAAATCATCCCAAGTACAAAACCAACTTTCCATTAAGCCAAATACCCAAATCCGTTGTAGTGGCTGTTATATGCCGTTTTTTATGCTCTACCATTAGTTTGAAAAAAGGTAACAGTTTTTTTAGTAACATTTATCGTTGCGTGTAAATAACATTTGCCACCATCCTGGGGATTTATTAATTCTTGGGTTTTCCACTTATCATTGTCTTCAACACTACAAAAACAGTAAATTCCAACTAACTTATCTCCATTTTCATCAATTTGCGGAAAATATTGCCTTTTATAATATCTAAGGTCAATGTAGTTTTTTTCAAAATTTTCATTGTAATTCTCTACACTTTTTCTCAGCAAAACTTCAACAGTCTTAATTTCGTCTTTAGATAAGTTTATTGATTTTTTTGAATCCTCTAACTGCAATATAGCTATAAATTGTTCTCCGTCTGTAGTGTCAATTAATACTTCACGTTCAGGCAATTTTGATTCAATCGGATTGTCTATTTTCTCTTTTTTACAACTAATAAAAAGTAGTGAAAGAAAAAATATAGTCAGTCTTATTTTCATAATGTTCTATTTTGCAGTTCTTCAAAATGGCATATAACGTTCTCGCGCTACACGCAGGCTGGGATTAAGAACGCGTAATCTTTCGGTTAAAAACTATTTTTCAAATACAAAACCATCTTCAAATTTTGCCAATTGCCCAGCTTGCTTGTAGCGTGTGTTAGCAGCTGGTTATTCTAGTAACTTCTGTGCTGCAATTCCCGACAAATTTATCAAGTCTTTTGAAATAGTTTCACTAACAACTCCACCAATAGCCATTTCAACTGCTTTACCCACAATAATTTGTTTCCAACTCTTCTTTCCTAAATAAAATTGGTTTTTTAGCACTTCAATTTCTTCAGAAATACCGTCATAAATTATTTCATGACCTTTCTTCAGTACTTCAATTTCATCAAGTATTTTATCTAGTTTTTTAGAATACTCTTTTTTCTCAGAGTTTGTGAAAATATCTTCTTTATTAGAGGAAATAGAATAATCCTCGAGAATATTATTTACATATAAAATTGCTTTCAAATGCCATTTTAATATATCACATTCTTCTCTTTCATTACAACTTTCAAAATGTTCGTCATGCTCTTCTTGTATTAAATACTTAATTGCTGAGAGAAACATTATCTTATCAGTTTCTTTTCTATGTCGAGCCAACTCTTTTTTTAGTTCGCTTAAGAAGTAATTTTTGTTTTCAGAACCTGTATAGTTTTCTACTAAAAAATCTTTCGCTATATCTTCAATTATGTTCATAAGTTGGTTTTAACTTGCTGCTAACGTTCTGGCACTACAGCGGGTTTGGGACTAAATTAAGCCCATTCTTCGGATTTGCCAAATATTCCAAATACAAAACCATTTTTCCATTAAGCCAAATGCCCAAATCCGTTGTAGTGGCTGTTAGCAGATGTACTTTTAGTTATTAATCATTGGTTCTATTTCAATAATTTTTATTTCTATTTTTTTGGGAAATAATTTAATTTTTTGTGAATTCCAAAATATTGCAAAGGGAACAATTGGAAAAGATAAGCAACCATATTTTTCTAAATAATTTTGTTTGATTGGAATTTCAGATATCTTTCCATTCTGCTTCCAAATTGCTTCCGTTTTCAGTTCTTTACCATTATAATATGTGGTTTTCTCTTTCCATCCATAGTTTAAAGGAATGTTTAACCAATCTTCTACATCTATTACGTTTTTCAAATTAAATTCAGAACCAACTCCGTCAAAACCATTAGGGTCTTTTGTATTATTTTCTGTTAATTTCGGAGAATTTGGATTGTTAAATCGAATATCGTGCAATTCTAGATAAGGGATGTCCTTTTTAAAAATTTGAAATATTATTTCGGTTTTACTTGATTTATCCTTTAGAGTAATATTATAACTTTCAACATATTCGTTTTCAACGTCAAACTCTTGAATGTCAAAAATATTATTTTCAGAAAACTTTTTAATAAAGTAATCTTTCCAATTGTCGTAAATAATTTCTTTTAATTTAACGGGTTCGATTTTCATAGTATATCTGCTAACGTCTTGGCACTACAGCGGGTTTGGGACTAAATTAAGCCCTATTTTCGGATTTGCCACCCGAGCGATAGCGAATAGACGAAGTAAATCATCCCAAATACAAGACCATTTTTCCATTAAGCCCAATGCCCAAATCCGTTGTAGTGGCTGTTACCCGCAGGTTCTATCGACGTTATCTTTAAATTCAGTATGTTGCTTGCTTAAATCTTTATCGTTTTCCAAGATGATTGATTCTTCTAGTAATTCTTTAGCCTTTTCACAATCCTTATAACCATTAAAATAGATTAATGCTAAATACATTTTTCCATATGCTTTCCAATATTCTGAATCAGTTTTTTCAATCATTTCAGTCAATAGAATCTTTCCTTTTTCAAACTGTTGTAATGATAAATAACATCGGGACATATTTATATAACTTGGATAGTATTTCGGATCCGTATCAATCGACTTTTGAAAATATTCGATTGCTTGTTGGAAGTTTTTTTGAGCTAATTCCGCGGTTCCAATTTCATTATAAATAATTGGACTTTTTTCATAATTCAGGGATTTTAATAGAAATGCTTTTGCGGAATCATAATCCGCATTTTTCATTAATTCGGTTGATTTTGAATATAAGCGAATCGCATTTTCATTATGTAAGTTTTGCGGAATTTCTTCCCAAGGATTATGTTGTTTAATTTTTTCTTTATGTTGACAAGAAACGATTAGAAAAAAAAATATAAAGATTCGAATATATTTCATCAGTAAGTTATTAAATATTCATTGCCATAAAGTTTTTAGCACGATTTTTTCTGAACTTGTGGGTAACGTTCTCGCGCTACAAGCAGTTTGGGATTAAGGAAGCCAAATCTTCGAATAAACACAAATTTATCTGTGACAAGACCAACTTTAAATTAAGCCAAATCTCCAAATTGCTTGTAGCGTGTGTTGGCAACTGGCTTTTTATTTACTTCTTGTTCTCAAATCATCTATTTCGTTTTCTAAATCAGACTGTGTTTTTAATTTCCAATTAGTAGTTTCCTTTTTAATTTGAGATTTCGACGCATTTGAAGGCAATGGTTTTGGCGGTTTTGTTGCAGAAATATTATGTTCAGGATTTTTAAAACTTCTAGTTATTCCACAAGCATTTATTTTGATTAGATTGCCTGAGGAATGATTTGCGTAAATGAGCCATTTTCCAACTTCATCAATTACAGGCCCGCACAATTCGTCATATATTCCGCTATAAACTTTTCCGTTTTTTACTCCCTTAAAGGATTCAATAACTTTAAATTCAAAAGTGTGTTTTTTAGTATTAATTTTTAAAATTTTTCCAATAAAAATATACTTTGAATTCGTAAACTCTCTATTTTGAATTTCTTTTAAACTTTTAGAATCTTTACAATCGCAAGCAAATGATTTACTTGAAATCAAAAAAAATAGAAATAATATTGGTGAAATTCTTGTTCTCATTTTTTTTTTAAGCTTGTTGCCAACGTTCTCGCGCTACAAGCAGTTTGGGACTAAATTAAGCCCATTATTCGGATTTGCCAAATCGTCCAAATACAAAACCAATTTCATATTAAACCTAATACCCAAATTGCTTGTAGCGTGTGTTGGCGGTTGTAATTTTGTTAGTAATCATATCTATAGGTCGAATATTGTCCTTTTTGAATAACCGTCTTATATTCTTTATCGAACTTGTTTTCAAGCTCTTGTTTTATTTTTTCCGACTTGTAGTTGTAATGTTTCTTGTTTAAAAAGCCTACTGTTCGTATTGTAGGATGCTCAAGAATTGGTTTTAGGTTTCCGTCCAAAATGTTTGTGTTTACAAAACGGAAGTCAATGAGATTTGGAAAATTATTTAAAAAATTTAGATTTTCAACCGGTCCGCAGGCATTTAAACATAAAACTTTAAGCTTTTTTAGCTTCAAAAGTTCGTCAGAAAACTCGAATTTTTTAGATTGGTTAATATGTAAAAACTCTAAACTGTTGCTAATTTGACTTAATCCTTTGTCATCTTCAAGTTTTACGCAGTAATGAAGTTCAAGTCTTTTGAGATTATTAAATTTTTCAAGTCCAGTAAAATTTTTAATATTAGCCCAATTTAGTTCGAGATATAAAAGTTTGTCAGTTTCTGATAGATTGTCAAATGAGTTTAGTTTTTCTTTTAGATGCCATATGATTGCGTATTCAGAGTTATCAAAATTCTTGTTTTCTGTTTGAATAGAATTTTCTTTAAAGTCCTTAATAAAGATTTTGTTTTGTTCTAATTGTTCAAGCCATATTGTGTTAAATCTCCAATCCATTTTCTGTCTTATCTTGTTATGTTTCGGTAGGTATTATAACCGCCAACGTCTTGGCACTACAGCGGGTTTGGGATTAAATTAAGCTCTATTTTCGGATTTGCCAAATCATCCCAAATACAAAACCATCTTTCCATTAAGCCCAATGCCCAAATCCGTTGTAGTGGCTGTTATGCGTTCGGTTTTTCTGTTTCCAATAATTTTTCATCAAACCATACATCTTCGTATCCCTTTTCAGTTATTAGAAATCTGAATCCTTCGTCAAGTCCTAAAAAGCCAATTAGTTTTGGTTTTCTCTGCATTAAATGTTCTGCGCAAATTGGATGGAAAAAGTTGTCATCTTCTGAATATTCGCCACTCCAAATAAACCAACAAACTTCACCTTTTTCAGTTTTGTGCCTTAATCCGTTTAACGTTTCTAAATCTAAATTTTCTGAAATGGCAATATTAAGAGACTTATGAATAGGTTTCCAAATTGAGCCATATTTTTCGCATATGTCTTTCTGTTTTTCAATGTGAACATTCCAATTATTATAAATCTTTAATTCGTCTACATCATTTTCAAGTCTGTTTTTCCAAAGTTTCATATTAACTTTATTGATGGGAAAACTTATTTCTTCATTATCCCAATCAAAAATTGTTTCAAAAATTATATCGTCATTTTCATCCCATTCTGTGTCATCAGATTCAACACAATTCCACGCAAAATTTTTTACGTCAATTGCTTGAATTTCCCCATTAAGAAATGTTTCGCATAGTTCTATTAAATGCTTTCTTTCAATATACATATTTCTGTTAGTTCTTTGGTTTTTCAAACTGACGCATAACGTCTTGGCACTATAGCGGGTTTGCGGTTAAATTAAGCCTATTCTTCGGATTTGCCAAATCATCCAAATACAAAACCATTTTTCCATTAAGCCAATTGCCCAAATCCGTTGTAGTGGCTGTTATATGCAGCCTTTATTCTATTTTTATTTATAAACAAATTTCAATAAAAAACTCCGTCTTCATAATGTCGAATATCTTTCCATTCATTATTGACTTTTCTTAACAATACTGTGAAATGAGTTAAATTACTATAAAGACCACCATCTCCGATTTCAATATTAAAACTTATTAAAGCATTATTTTTATTAATGATTAATGGTTTTGCAAGATATATTATTAACCTTTTTGGAAGGTCTAAAGATGTTCCTGTTCGTATTGACTTTCTTAGTTCTTCATATTTATATAAATTTACTTTCATGTTTTTAAAATCAGTTACTTTCCAGTGATAAATTTGTTCTTTTTCTGATTCAAGCTTTATCTTTTTTATTTGTAAACTATCTAAAAAGTACATTTTGTCAGAATCGGTTCTTTTAAGAACTTTATTCATCATTTTCCATTCTTCGAGTGAATATAAATACGTATCAATAGATTTAGCTGTTTTTAAAGCTTCTTCAATCACGAAAACTTCACATTCTTTGTAATATTTATATCTGTCTTTTTTTAATTCGGTATCTAAAAAAACATTAACAACTGTGCTTTCGGTTTTTGTTAAATTCTTCCCAGTTGTAACTGAATCAGAAACTTTTGAACGTTTAGATTGCCCAATACTTTGTTGGGAAATTAAAATAAAAATTATTACAAATGTTGTTGTACGCATTTTTCTAAGGTTGCTTATAACGTCTTGGTACTACAGCGGGTTTGGGATTAAATTAAGCCCATTCTTCGGATTTGCCAAATCATCCCAAATACAAAACCAACTTTCCATTAAGCCAATTGCCCAAATCCGTTGTAGTAGCTGTTATGCCTTCGGTTTTTCTATTTATCCCAATTTTCGGTTAAGGTTTCGCAACGTTTTTAAGTCGGAAGTATTTTTAATTTTAATTATGTTTAAAACAAAAATTTTATATCAACTTTTCGGATAGACATTCTAATTCGTGTCTAAAATTCCGTCAAGCAATTTGTGAAATTTTACTTTAGAAGCGTCCCAAATCTTCGTTTCTAAGTCGAAAAGCTTATCTTCAAATCCTTCAGGTAGTTCTGTTTTGCCTTTTACCATTTCTTTTATTACTAACTGCTCTTTGAAAATTTCTCTTAAATATTCATGGTTTCTGTTTGTAATTTCTAATAAACGAATTAGAGAAACTCCAATGTTAACTTCAAACTTTTCATTTCCCGCGTTTTTTAAAATTTCTTCTGGTGTCATAATATTTTTGGTGTTTTGGTTATCTAAACTGAGGCATAACGTTCCCGCGCTACACGCAGTTTGGGACTAAATTAAGCCCATTCTTCGGATTTGCCAAATCTTCCAAATACAAAACCAATTTCAAACTAAGCCTAATACCCAAATTGCTTGTAGCGTGTGTTAGCGACTGCTTTTTTATTCCTCAAAACTAGATTCATTTCCAGATTCATTATCACATTTTCTGAATATAGTTTTGGGTATTCCGTTTTTAAAATTAATTTTCGTTTCAACATTCTTGTTGCAATCTCCATCAATATTTTTAAATATCAGATAACCATTTTTGATTTCCGTTGGTAATTCATTTAGGGTTGTAATATAATAATTTCCCAAATATTGATTTTTTTGATTGAATACCAATATTCTGTTTGTCGCTCGACTTGACAGTCCCCAAATCCATATTGAATTCATTATTTTATAAACTTTTCCTTTTTCTGTTTTTAACGTTCCTAAATATTTTAATCTAGTTTCAGTTGCGCCTTCTTCATTCCATTTCCCAAACGTAAACTCTTTCCCTATGATGTCTTTCTTTAGCACTTCGACTCTATAGTCACGATTATCAGTTTGGCCTAATATGGTACTTGATAAAATGAGCAAAAGGATAATAGTAAGATTGGGTTTCATTTTTTGTTCTTTTGTTGCAAAGTTGTCGCTAACGTCTTGGCACTACAGCGGGTTTGGGACTAAATTAATCCCTTTCTTCGGATTTGCCAAATTATCCCTAATACAAAACCAACTTTCCATTAAGCCAAATGCCCAAATCCGTTGTAGTGGCTGTTATGGGCAGTTATTTTTATTCATCAGGTATTTCGAATTCGTCAAAATCAACAATTTCGGATAATTTGATAAGTCTATTTATGTTTATACTTTTCCATACTTCTTTAAAAACTTCATCTCCACCTTCAGCGTTTTTATTTACATTTACCTTTTCAAGTTTCTTTTTAGTTAAAAAATTAATGCTTGTTTCACTGTCAATTACAGCACCACCATTACTTGCGTCATAACCAATTAACTCAAAATCTGAATTTTTAAATCTGAATGTATATTTCCAATATCCATATCTACCGTGTCCATAGTGTACACATAAGTTTCCTTTTTTTATTTCAACTGATAGTTCTGGAGGAAAATATACACCACCATCTTCGTTTTCGGATGAAAAGCAATCATAGTTTTTTGAAGCCAATTCGAAATTGTCTTTTTTGTTAAACAAAACTATAATGCCTCTTCGGTTCCGATCTAATTCGCCACGATATTCGTCTTTAATAATTTTGCTTTTACTTGTACCTTTGATAATCAGAATAATATCTTCTATGCCGTCTTTATTCAAATCTCCATTTACTTTTTCAGAAATCAGATATCCTTTAGGTAAAAAGTCAGATAAAGTTTTACTTTGCTCAGTTTGTCCAAATAATATTGCTGTGAAAAATGTCGTAAGAAGTAGAAATAATCCTTTCATTGTTTGTTTTTATAATTGCCCATAACGTTCTGGCACTACAGCGGGTTTGGGACTAAATTAAGTCCTATTTTCGGATTTGCAAAATCATCCCAAATACAAAACCAATTTCCCATTAAGCCAAATGCCCAAATCCGTTGTAGTGGCTGTTATATGATGTTTTTTTATGTGTCTAGAAAATCCCATTCATCGCCGTTTACCCAACGTAGAGCTGATAACTTTCCATTTAACATTCCCCATTCAAAATCATCCCACATTAAATTTTCTTCCCCAAATTCATCTTCAATAGCTTTTGCTGATTTTTTTGCCCCTGCCCAAATCTCGTCGACTACAGTAAATCGGGATTTCATAACATCATAATCTTCGCGTCTTATAATTTTAATTTCTCCTGAAAGAATTCTCGCCTCATAAATTTTATGCCTATTATACCATATTTTATGTTCTAATTCTCTTTCAATGGATAATATTTCACTTAATTGGCGAGGCTCTGTTTTCCAGTCATTTTCTAATTCGAAATTTTCAATTAACTCAGGATTAATTGCATGAAGAGCTTCTGGTAAGCTTATAAAATAGAAAGATTTATTTGAGTCAAAATGTTCTGCTAAGTCCTCATGTGGTAATTTATGATTTCCATTCTGTAAACTGAAATCTTTCTTATTTTCAGTAACAAAGACTAGTTTGAAATTTTGAGAATCATTTTGAATTGCATATTCTATAAATGATTCTATGATTATTGCGTCTCCAATACTATTCTTTGATAAATGAAATGGAGCTTTTTTATCTATTGCTCTTTGTACGGCTCGTAGTTTTATTTCATCCGTCATTTTAATGATTTCACACTGAGAAAAAAGCTTTTCAATTCTTTGCAGAGAAGAAGAAACTGTTTCCCCCAAAGTTGGAATTTTGTGATTTAAATCATTTAATTGAGCTAAGACAACTTCTTTGTCTTTTTCACCACCGTGTTTTATAAATATTTCTTTAACTTTTTCGAAATGACTTGATAAACTTTTACCAGCATCAACTACGATTCTATCCTTGTTTCTTTCAAATTCTTCAATTACAATTTCTGGAACTATTAATGATACTTCATCCTCTTCTATGAATTCTTCTAATAAACTTAGAATTTTTTCACCTTTAGTGGTTTTAGCGATTTCCAGCCAAACACATGTATCAATTAGTAGATTTGTCATTAAGTCTAAGTATTTTAAAATATCATATAACGTTCTGGCGGTTGGCGAGGTTGCGAACTTCGTAACTGGATATTTTCGGTTACTACTGAATTTCTTGCGAAACGTAAACGTGAATTTACCACAAAATTCGCAATCTTGCCAAACGGCTGTTAGCGGCTGGTGCTTTCATTATCCAAATCTTCCATTCTATGTTTTATTTCTACCCATTCAAACATTGATTTTCCACTCATATTTTTTTCAGTGAAAATGTCCAAAGGCTTTTTATAAAAGTCTGCGGCATTAAGAGGAATACTTTTTAACATGCAATAACGCTGAATGTAATTTTCGTTACTCGGATATAAAGAATCTAACCAAGGTTTGCCCATAACAGAAATTGAATTATAAAACAATAAAATTTGCTCATGCGCTGATAATTGAGCTCTCAAATTTGAAACATAATTATATTTATCACCCATAGATATTATTTCGTTAGGTTGGTCATCAACAAATTTTACAGTTTGAAATAAATGTCTTATGTAGTGACTGAGACGTCTTAAATGTCCTACGCCAAACGAATAAACGTGACTTAGATTATAATCATTTGTTCCGATTTTTAATATCATTTCTGACTTAACATTTTTTTGATTTTTGAAATTAATTATTCTATTATGACAAATGTCAACGTATTTAGAAAGCTCTGAACCTACTAAGTCTTTAACCATTGGTGTAGATTTTTCGCCAATCCCAAAAAAGAAGGATAGATAGACAATATTGTATAATTCTTCTTCACGTATTGCGTTTTCATGGCTTTCATCTTTCATTATAGCATTGAAGATGTTGAAAATCAACTTAAGCTCATCTAGCATATGGATAAAAACCTTTCTTCCTTTGATATTGTTTGCTTCAATTTCGTTAGCGTTATCGCGATGAATTGCTAACATAGTATGGAAACGTGTTTCAAAAATGTTTATTCTCGCTCGTTTGTCCTGAAGTCTAATTTGATTTTGCTGGAGCTCTTGAGTTTCAACGAATTGCTCTTGTCGTTCTTTTATTTCTGTATTTTTTCTTTCGATTTCTTCGGATGCTTTGTTCTCTTCAGCTTCACGAGCTATTTTTTCATTGTCTAATGAAGTGTCAAATTGTATTCTTTGTTGAATATTTGCATCATATTGAGCCCAAAATGCTAAAAATGTTAACGCCACAGCAATTAAACCAACTAAAGGTCCTAAAATCCCACCTATAGTGTCGCCAATTTCATTAGGTTTGTAAACATCTAAATGAACCCAATCGCATTTTGTGATAACTAACGGGGCAAAAAACAATATTAACGTTGTACAGCCTAATATTGTTATTCCACGTTTCAACAGTTTTTTAGAGTCTGGATATTTCCGATTATTGTGTGTTATCATGATTTTACGATTTTTTCTGCACTTGCCGCTAACGTTCTCGCGCTACAAGCAGTTTGGGATTAAATCAGCGTTATCTTTCGGATTTGCCAAATCTTCCAAATACAAAACCAATTTTAAATTAAGCCTAAAACCCAAATTGCTTGTAGCGTGTGTTGGTGGCTGTACATTTTCGCTATTATTTAATTTTTATCTTCTAATGCACTTTGAATACCTAAGCGAATAATCAATTTCAGGTCTTCACTTGCATTCTTAATCTCAATTTTTTCAAAAAAAACATTTGAGCCAAGTTCGATATAAAGTTTTCCAAATATTTGTTTAGCATTATAAGTAGCCATTGATTTTACATCTTTAAAATCTACTATACATTTATCTTGTAATTTTAAAGTTTCTTTAATTTTGTCAAAAATAACCTTACCAGAATTTTGGTCTGAAATTATTACTCCGTATTTTTTTAATTCTATTTTCATTATGTAAAGTTTATTTGTAAATCATTTTGAACACTTAAATGTAGTAAATCTGTCAATGTTTTTGGATTTTTTAAGCTTAAATTAATATAAATAATTGTACCTGGCCAGTATGGACAGGAACCATATTTAATTTTTCCATAATTATTGTAATAATAATATCCTTCAGAATATATATGTAAACGACCATTGTTCATTTTTACTAATTCATTAACTAGCCAAAGACCAAATCCCATATGATTAGTATTTGGTTTTGATGTTATTCCTTTTTCTACAGCTTGGGATAAAAGTTCACTTTCTTTAGTTGTTTTTAAAACATCTCTTAAGCTTGAAATAATGCCTATTCCAGTGTCAGCACAAGCAATGTCAATAACAGAAGGATTTCCATCAGCAATAATAATCGAGCGTGTATCATTAACCGCATGTTCCCAAAAATTCAATAATATTTCTGAAAAGCAACTAAAAATCAAATCAGTAACTTTAGGTTTGTCTTTGTAATATTTCTCGATTTTGGGAATAAACTCTTTTTTTAGATATTCATTTGAATAATTTGAATTTCGCAAAAGTGCTTGAGGAGCTATAATAAACCTGTCATCTAATGTTACTTTTAACTCTTTAAATGGCTTGTCTGTTTCATTATTGTTAAGATAAGCTTGAATAAGTTGGTCAAACTCGTATCTACTCCATATCTCGTTTATATATTTATCAATCCATAATTTTGGCTCATGAAAACATCTGTGTGTAGATGTATAATCAATGTATTTGTAAATAATTAATAAGCCTAAAATGTCTATATTCTTAATAGTTGACAAGTCAATTTCAATATTGCTTACTCCTTTTTCTTTCCATTTAAAAGTAACTTCAACTTTTCTTAAAAAATCCATTACGAAATTTTTTGTAAAATTTTTTGGAGCTTGAATAACCATTATTTATTGAATTCTTTTTCGATGTTGGTAAGCATTTTCTGTTCCTCTTTAAAGTCCTTATGTCTAAAATCAGACATTAGATTTTTTAAATAATCTATAAACATAGTTATTTTATCATTCATTTTTGAATCTATATACAATCTGTTTTCTGATACTTTTTTTTGTAAATTTGAGACTTTTGAAATTGAATTTACCATTTCATTTTTATCCAGAATATAAGTAAAAGAAACGAGTTCACCATATATTTCTTCTATGATTTTAATTCTTCTATCTTCACGAACTTTGTTTTTGTAGATTTTATTATCTATATTTTTAACATTTCTTTGAATCCACCAGTTTACTATTGCTATTATTATGTTGAGAATTATAAATACTATGATGTATTTAATATTTAATGTGTCGAGTTCCGTTTTAATTAATCCTTGAAGAGTTTTAAAATCAATTTCTTTCATATATTTATATTGTAGATTTTTTCTTGTGAATTGCAGTTGTATTGCCACCAACGTTCTGGCACTACAGCGGGTTTGGGACTAAATTAAGCCCATTCTTCGGATTTGCCAAATATTCCAAATACAAGACCATTTTTCCATTAAGCCAAATGCCCAAATCCGTTGTAGTGGCTGTTAGTGGTTGTGCTTATTGCCATTTCTGATTTACGTTTTTATTCCACAATCTTTTTGCGTAATCTCTGTAATAATTTGGTGCTTCATTAAACGCTTTGTCAAAAGTGTATTTTCCACCATCATATTCTTTATCCGAAACTTTCACACGATTTTGACCTCGCATTGCTAATTTTTGTTTTTCTTGGTACATTATAATTTTCATTTCGCAAGGACTTACATCACCGGTGCAAGCAGTTTTGTACATTATCCAAATTTCCCCAATTCCGTCATTATTTAAGTCAGTAATAGTCAATGTGTTTTTCAAGAAACTAGCTTCAATATCGAGGGAACAATCTTTTACGAAATCGTATATTTTCCAATTCTGTTTAATAACGCTTTTATAACGAATGTAATGATATGCATAAATTTCAGAATCACGGAAGTCATTTTCGGAGTTTTTGGTTTTAAATTCTCCTGTTTCACAAGTCAAGACAAAGTTTTCGCCTAATTTATCATTCCAAGTTATTGCGTTTTTAACTTTGCCGTTATATTTTATTTCTTTTGGGATTTTGTTTATATCAATTTCAGTTACCGCAATTTTATTCTGTCCAATAATTTTTAAAGAACAAAAAACTAAAAAGAAGATAAATTTTTTTTTATTGGGTATTTTCATAAGTTCTTCGTTTCCTAGCATAACCACTAACGTTCCCGCGCTACACGCAGTTTGGGACTAAATTAAGCCCATTATTCGGATTTGCCAAATCTTCCAAATACAAACCAATCTTTCCATTAAGCCAAATGCTCAAATTGCTTGTAGCGTGTGTTGTAGGCTGTTTTTTTATTCAGTTTATACTAAAATATTCAATTGTTTTAATCCATTTATTGTCCTTTTGAGAAAACACATATCTGAAATCAGGTTGATACCCATCTGGGCCTCCGCACGGAATCGAAATAAATGTTTTTTTAAAATATAATTTGTTTTTGAAGTAAATTCCTTTTCTAACAGTCATAAATACTTCTCCTATGTTTATATCAATTGTGTCTTTGGATATAATTTTATGATTTATGCGATATAAGGTCAATTCCTTATTGTTTTTATATGCTATTTTAAAAAGCTTGTCTTGATTTTCGAATTTATAAACACCCAAATCAAACTTAGATTTAATTCTTTCAGTTTGGCTGTTCGGTTCAATATATTTATAACCACTTGACAACATCAAATCAAATCGGCTATTTAATGATTCGACATATAAACTATCTAAAGTTTCAGGCTTAATGTCTTGAGCATTTATGAAAGTGAAGTTTAAGATTAAAAAACTAAATAATATTATCTTTTTCATTTTATGTTTTTCTGATGCTCTTCGGTAAAATAGCCTACAACGTTCTGGCACTACAGCGGGTTTGGGGTTAAATTAAGCCCTATTTTCGGATTTGCCAAATATTCCAAATACAAGACCAACTTTCCATTAAGCCAAATGTCCAAATCCGTTGTAGTGGCTGTTATGCGTCGTTTATTTACACTCAATTTTTCCTTTGAAATAATATTCAGTTTCTTTTTTGGATTTCCAAAATTCGCTCGGAATATTTGTTTCTCTAATTCTTAATAAATAATATGCGATAATTTCTTTTGAATTTTGTTCAAATGGATTTTTGTTCATATTGATTTTAGCGTCAATTACTTCATATTCTGTTTTTGAACCATCTTCCACATCGTCGCTATACGAATATTTAACATTATTAATTTTTAGGTTTTTGTCAATTAGAATTTCAATTTGCGTTGATTCGTAACCATCATTTTTAGAGTTCAATATTTTAATATTCTCTCCATTTAGTTCAATTTTTGAATATCCATTGTCAAAATCTGCGATACTATCTTTACAAATGAATAAGTTTTCAAATTGAGAATATTGAGTAAACATTTCATTACTGATTTTTACTTTTTCAAAATCCTGTTTTTCTGGTTTTGAAATTCCGCTACAATTAAACAACAAAATTGAAATTATTATGTAAAGTCCTTTTTTCATTCGTTTTTCTGTTAAATGACGCATAACGTTCTCGCGCTACAAGCAGTTTGGGATTAAATTAAGCCTTATCTTCGGATTTGCCAAATCTTCCAAATACAAACCAATTTCTCCATTAAGCCAAATGCCCAAATTGCTTGTAGCGTGTGTTAGCGGTAGTATTTTATTCAGATTTATCAAATTCCTCCTTTGAAACTTTTTTGTTATTCAAATAATATAATTGATTTTCTATTATCCCATTTTGTTTATATTTTTCAGAGAGCCCATTTTTTAATCCATTTTTATAAGTAATTAACAATTGGGCGTTTCCATTTTCGTAAAACCAATTACATTTCCCATTCTCTTTATCATTTATGTATTCACATTCTTTTAATAAATTCCCATTTTCATAATACCATTTACACACTCCGTGTTGTTGTCTATTTAGATATGATATTTCCCGGTTTTTATTTCCATTTTTGAAATACCATATTCCAATACCTTTTTTAATTCCATTTTCAAATGGGATTACAGCATAAAGTTCGCCGGTTTTATAATAAGATTTATATAGCCCGTCCCATAAGCCACTTTTAAAATTCACATATGTTACCACACTATCTTCGTGAATTATTCTATATTTCCCATTTAGTAATTCTTTATTTTTATTGTAGAGTTTAGTAAGAGTTGTATCAGCATTATGTTGATAAATAATTTCGGTTCTTACAATTTCATTATCGTATTCTGGTTTCTCAATTTGAGCATAATTGCTTATTGAAAAGAGCAGAAATAAAAGAGTCATTTTTAATTTCATTTTAATCGGTTTTCGATATTATTACCGCTAACGTCTTGGCACTACAGCGGGTTTGGGACTAAATTAAGCCCATTCTTCGGATTTGCCAAATCATCCCAAACACAAAACCATCTTTCCATTAAGCCTATTGCCCAAATCCGTTGTAGTGGCTGTTAGTGGCTGTTTTTATTTTTCCGTTTTTGTCTTTTCAATTTGAGACTTTTCCAAATTGTCTAATTCTGGTGATGCGCTTATTCTTGATAAAAAATCAATTGTTCCAGTTGTTTTAAACTTTTTTGTAGCTAAAACAATTCCAATAAGTAAACCAATAACTGCAATTAAAATTCCAAATATAGTTCCAGTTAGATTAGGAAAGTTAAGATAGATTCCAAAACCGAACCCAATTCCGAGTAGAGTTGGAGAGAGAACAATTTGAATCCAACCAACAACTTCAGTTATTATTTCAAATAATTTGTGCATTTCTTTTTTTAATTTTTATTTGGGCAAATAGCAATAATAGATTGAATAATATTAAAATATGTGGTAGATATGTTGGCCAAGCTTCTTTAAATAATACAAACGCAAGTATATATTCTGCAAATAAAGTAGATACAAGTATAATTGTCGAAATGATCCAATTCAAAATAGTTTTCCCATTTGACAATATTTGAATAGATTTCAATAATATAAATAAACCAAATATCATTGGTAATATTCCATAGAGATATAATTCTAAATCATCCATTTTTTTGAGGTTTCATAGTCAATAGCCACTAACGTCTTGGCGCTACACGAGGTTTGGGATTAAAGATGCGAGATTTTTCGGTTAAACACAAATTTTCCAAATACAAAACAATCTTTAAATTCAGCCAAATGCCCAAATCTCGTGTAACGGCTGTTATGCCTAGTTTTGTATATGCTTAGCTATATTTTCTAATTCTTTTCTATGACAGTTTTTATAATTTTTTAGACTTCCACAAAAGCATAAACTTTTTTCATTGTTCCCTGCTTCATAAAATTTCTGTAATTGGACTTTCCAATTATGAGCTTTTCCAATTTCTTTTATTTCATTATCATTTAAAATTTCTGATAAATCATAATAGTTTGCTCTTTCGCCTTTGTTTTGCAGATGAAAAAATAATTTGGATACTTTTATATAATCATCAATAACAGAATTATTTGTAATGTTTACACGAATACTTTGAATTTGTTTTCCTTCGTATTTCATTTTAGAATCCTCTATAAAAACTATTCTCTTAACAGGCAAATTTCGAGATTTTGGTGATATGTCGTGTAATTCTCCTTCTAAATCTTCCCAAACTGCATGAGCTTCAGCTTCCATTAAAATATTTGTTTGCCAAATTTGCCAACCCAAAATCATTTTACCTCCAAAGTTTTCAACCTTTTTCCGGACAATATTAAAACAATCTAAAGTTTTTTGGTCATTATCTATTTCGCAAATGATTTCAATCGGCTCGTAATCAGTATTTAGAATTGATTCCAATTTTTTAAAATAGATGTTGTCTAAATTCGGAATGGTTACAGTCATAAGTTTTTGAAAATTAGGCATAACGTCTTGGTACTACAGCGGGTTTGGGACTAAATTAAGCCCATTCTTCGGATTTGCCAAATCATCCCAAATACAAAACCAACTTTTCATTAAGCCTATTGCCCAAATCCGTTGTAGTAGCTGTTACATGCTGGCCATTTGTTCATTTATCTTGAAATAATGTTTGACCAAATTATGTTTTTCTTTTTCTGCTGTTCTTTGAAGTCAAAATCAAATTCTTTTGGAGCGCTAGATACTTTCATTAAGTTGAAGCCGATTTTGAATTTTATTTCAGAAGCATCAATTGTCTGACTTATTAATAACCTAATTTCCACCGTTCTTGATTGTCCTGGTGCAAGTGTCAAAATTGTCGGGATATTTTTGTCACATCCCATTCCTTCATCAACTTGCAATTTATTACTATCAACCGAATAAAAGATTTGCCATGAACAAGACATACTGTAATATCTTAATGTATCTTTAGTATTGTTGGTCAGAGTTGTAGGAGTTATCCAAAATGTTTGTTTGTTTTCTTTTACTACTTTTCCTTTTATGATTGTCAATGTATAATTCTCTTTTTTTGCCGTCTGAGAAAAAGTCAAACAATTAAAAAGCAAAATAGCTATTGTCAATATTATTCTTGTCATGGTCTACTTTGGTTTTGGTGGCTTGCATGTAACGTTCTCGCGCTACAGCGGGTTTGGGACTAAATTAAGCCCATTATTCGGATTAGCCAAATCATTACAAATACAAAACCAACTTTCCATTAAGCCAAATTGCCCAAATCCGTTGTAGCGTGTGTTACCTGTCGTTTTTATTTAAGGCGAATAATTCCATTCTCATTAAGCGTTTTGTCTTTTTCGTTCCAAAGATCATAAGTACGATTCAATTTTAAAGTGTTTAATTGTAAGTTGTCGGTCAGAGTTAAATTCTTAGCTGTACTTTTATAAACATCAATTTGAAAATCTGGTTCAGACCATTCCAAAGTATATTGGTATGCATCAATGATTTGATTCTTGGAATCAGTTTTAATAATCAAAATGTCGTGAAATTCTTTAATTAAAGTTGGTCCGCCGTCATTGTAACTATTTCCCTTATAAGTTGCGATAAATTGATAATAATTATATTGACCTTTTATAGGTTCAAAAGCAGATATGATGTCGTCGGATTCTTTAAATTTAGGAAATCTGCCATAATGAGCATCAATATCATTTAATTTTGAATAATCAAATTCTGAATTGATCTTTTGTTTTTTTAATATGTAAACTTTAGCTTCATTTAGCTTTGCATTACTAACTTCTTCAATTGTTTGAATTGGTTTATTCTGGCAAGAAACAAATCCGGATAGAAAGATAGTCAATATTGAAAATATATAAAGCTTCATAACTTGTTTTATGTTGTTGGTTTTCTCTAAAATGACAGGTAACGTTCTCGCGCTACAAGCAGTTTGGGATTAAGGAAGCCAAATCTTCGGATAAACATAAATTTATCAGATACAAGACCAACTTTAAATTAAGCCAAATCCCCAAATTGCTTGTAGCGTGTGTTGTATGCTGTAATTTTATTTACAAAAATGTTAGTCCAATACGTTTGTTCAGTCCTAATTCAAAAATTCTAATTAAAGTAGAAAGTTGAATATTTCCTTTTCCATTTTCAATTCTCGAAATGTAACTTTTTTTAGTTCCCGTTTTTTCGGCTAATTGCTCTTGAGTTATTTTTGCTTCTTTTCTAGCGTCTTTCAGCATCTCACTGATAATAAACATCTGAGTTTTTTCTTCGTAACTATTTCTACTTTCTGTTCCGATCTTTCCGTGTTCAACTTCAATAAGTTGGTCAAAAGTTGTTATTCCTTTATATTTTTCCATTTTGTTAGTTTTTATGTTGAAAATACTCATTCATTAAAATCAATGCTTTATCCAATTCATTTTTTGGTGTTTTTTGAGTTTTCTTTTGAAAACCATTAAAAAGGACAACCAATTTTCCTTTGTCAAAACAGCAAAATATTCTATAAATATTTGACTGATATTCAATTCTAATTTCATAAAGTCCATTAGTTCCAGTTAAATGTTTTAAAAATTTCTCTGGGACTTTTTCAACCTGTTTTATTAATTCGAGAACGTATTTTATTTTTTCTTTTACCTTGCTATCTTGTTTTTGATAAAATTCAATAAAATGGTTTTCGTAAAATATAATTTCTCTGCTCATTTTACAAAGTTATCTTAAAAGTTAACAATTAACAAATAAAAGGAAAATTATTTTGAAGTATTTTCTGGAGTTTGGTGAGGGATTATAGCATACAACTAGTATATACGTCTGACGATGTCCGACTTATTATACCTATACGTGGGGGCTATGTCTGACAAATAACAGTATTTATTTATTTTCAAATATAAAATATTTATTTTATAAATTATCAAACGAAATTCATTTGAAATCAGAGAACTTGAAGAAGAGATGGAAGAATTATAATAAAAAAAAACAACTATGAAAAAGTAGTTGTATAGTAAGTTTAGGATTAAAAATTATATTTGTATAGTTATAGCAGGATTTATTTAATAATCTATATAGTTATTTCAGGACGGGACATAGTGTATAACAAAGCCTAGTCAAAGGCATGGATAGTGTATGAGTAATGTATGAAAAAGGAAAGTAATCTTTAGAATCTTATACGCCTTCAAATCGTTATATTTATAACGCTAAAATTCTGTAAATAATGTTTCGTAAACAGGCTCGTAAGAGCCGCAAAACTTCTAAATTTCTTGAGAAGTTTTTTTTGTCCAATATTGAAAAGTCTTATTTTTAAAGGCGAATAATCCGTTCTGATCTTTTTTTTTTGGTATGAAATTTGTATGCTTAGCAAATCGTAGTTAAGTCCTAAGGCTATTATGCTTAGATTACAAATTGGATATCACTACATATATACTATATTTGTTTTCCTAAAAATTACCTGATTGTGTCTCAAATAAATAAACTAAAAATATTCAATGATCCTATTTATGGATTCATTACCATACCTAATCCTTTAATCTACGACTTAGTACAACATCCTTATTTTCAGCGTTTGAGACGTATTTCTCAAATGGGGTTGTCATATTTGGTATATCCAGGTGCTAATCATACACGTTTTCATCATGCTTTGGGATGTATGCATTTGATGCAAAAAGCAGTTGAAGTATTGCGTTTTAAAGAAGTAAATATAACTCCCGAAGAAGAAAATGCGCTGTACATAGCTATATTATTACATGATATAGGGCATGGGCCTTTTTCTCATGCGATGGAAAGTAGTATTGTTGAGGATGTTCATCACGAAGAAATTTCATTATTATTAATGAATCAACTTAATATTGAATTTAAAGGGCAATTGAGTCTTGCCATTCAGGTTTTTAAGGGAGAATATGATCGTAAATTCATGCTACAATTGATTTCGAGTCAATTAGATATGGATCGCATGGATTATTTAAAGAGAGATAGTTTTTATTCGGGTGTGTCTGAAGGGAATGTCAATTCGGAAAGATTGATTCAGATGATGAATGTGGTTGATGATGTACTAGTTATTGAAGAAAAAGGAATTTACTCTGTCGAAAAGTTTTTAATGTCCCGTAGACTGATGTATTGGCAAGTATACTTGCATAAAACGAGTTTGGTCGCTGAACTAATATTGACGAAAGTCTTAAAACGCGCCAAAGAATTAACAGAAAGGGGAGTTGTTTTACCTTGCAGTAAGCCATTGTTGTTTTTTATGCAAAACAAAGTAACCTTAGAAACTTTT
The DNA here is from genome assembly GCF_052683105.1 of Flavobacterium sp. WC2509. NCBI lineage: Bacteria > Pseudomonadati > Bacteroidota > Flavobacteriia > Flavobacteriales > Flavobacteriaceae > Flavobacterium > Flavobacterium sp. WC2509. The sequence continues at coordinate 4,340,611 of NZ_JBQZFG010000001.1, forward strand.
GATCAAAACACACTAACATTATTTACAAAACTAGACGATTTTGATATTATTAGTTCCTTAAAGGCATGGGAAAATGAAGAGGATTATATTCTCTCTTCTTTGAGCAAAATGATTATTAACAGAGACTTATTAAAAATAAAATTAACGAACGAAAAAGTTGATTTAGAGGAACTTCAATTGCAAAAAGAACGTTTTTCGATACAAAATAAAATTACTTTAGCCGAATCTAATTATTTTATATTTAAAGGAAAAATAAAAAGCCAGGCCTATAGTAAAATAGCGGAACCCATACGAATTTTAAACAAAGACAAGACAATTGAAGATGTCGTAGAAGCCTCTGATCAGCTGAATTTGAAATCTTTATCAAAATTAGTAACGAAGTATTATATTTGTTTTCCAAAACAACTGCTTTAAAATTAACATTTAAAACCTATTTTTTATATTTTTGTCGCGATTAAACGAATTAATCTATTTTTATCATTTACTGTGACAAGAGCTTTTAAGATGTTCCATCTTATACCTTATAAAAATACAATTCAATAAGATGAAATTTACAGCTGAACAAATAGCAGGAATATTAGAAGGAGAAATTGTTGGTAATGCCAGCGCTGAAGTATCTCGCTTATCTAAAATTGAAGAAGGGACTGAAGGTTCTCTTACTTTTTTATCCAATCCAAAATATACTAACTTCATATATACAACAAAAGCTTCAATTACAATTGTGAATGATACTTTTGAACCTGAATCCCCAATCGACACTACACTAATTAAAGTTGCTGATGCTTATAAAGCATTTTCTAAATTATTAGAATTTTACAATCAAGTAAAATTAAATAAAAGCGGTATCGAAACTCCATCGTTTATTTCAAACAGTGCTACCTATGGGGAAAACCTATATTTAGGCAGTTTTGCTTATGTAGGAGATAATGTAACTCTTGGTGACAATGTAAAAATATATCCAGGAAGTTTTATTGGTGACAATGTAAATATTGGACATAATGTGATTATTTTTGCTGGCGCTAAAATTTATTCAGAAACAGTAATTGGGAATAATTGTACTATTCATTCAGGAACCGTTATTGGAGCTGATGGTTTTGGATATGCACCAAATGAAGACGGTACTTATAATAAAATTCCACAAATTGGAAATGTAATTATTGAGGATAATGTTGATATTGGTGCCAATTCTACTATTGATAGAGCTACATTAGGATCTACTATTATTAAATCAGGAGTAAAAATTGACAATCAAGTTCAGATTGCTCATAATGTCGAAATAGGCAAAAATACAGTCATTGCAGCTCAAACAGGAATTGCTGGTTCTACAAAAGTTGGTAGTAATGGCATGTTTGGAGGACAAGTTGGTATTGTGGGTCATTTAACAATAGGCAATAATGTACGTATCCAGGCTCAGTCTGGAGTTGCAAGTAATATAAAAGACAACGAAGTGCTGCAGGGTAGTCCAACTTTTGGATATTCTGATTTTAGTAAATCGTATGTTCATTTTAAGAATTTACCAAAAATGGTAAAAGAAATTGAAGAATTAAAAAAACAAATATTAAACCAAAAAAATGGAAACAATGGTTAAACAGAAGACCATCAAAACAGCAATTTCGTTAACTGGAGTTGGATTACATACTGGTAATGAGGTAAAAATGACATTTAAACCTGCTCCAGTAAATAATGGCTTTACTTTTGTCCGTGTTGATCTCGAAGGTCATCCGGTTATTGAAGCAGATGCTAATTATGTAGTGAATACACAACGTGGAACTAATTTAGAAAAATTAGGCGTTAAAATTCAAACTCCTGAACATGTTTTAGCGGCCTTAATGGGTTCTGATTTGGATAATATTATTATCGAATTAGATGCTTCTGAACTTCCAATTATGGATGGTTCTTCAAAGTTTTTCATGGAAGCAATTGAAGAAGCTGGTATTGAAGAACAAGAATTAAATCGTAATATATATGTCGTAAAAGAAGTTATTTCTTATGTAGATGAAGCTTCTGGAAGTGAAATTATGGTTATGCCAAGCGATCATTATAGTGTGACTACTATGGTTGATTTTGGAACAAAAATATTAGGTACTCAAAATGCTACTTTAAAAACTATTAATGATTTTAAAACTGAAATTTCAAACGCAAGAACATTTAGTTTTTTACATGAATTAGAAGCATTATTAGAAAATGGATTAATTAAAGGTGGAGATTTAAATAATGCTATTGTTTATGTAGACAAGGACATTTCTGAATCTACGATGGAAAGTCTTAAAAAAGCTTTTGGTAAAGATGAAATTACAGTAAAACCAAATGGTATTTTAGACAATCTTACATTGCATTATCCAAATGAAGCAGCAAGACATAAATTATTAGATGTAATTGGTGATTTAGCTTTAATTGGAACTAAAATTCAAGGAAAAATTATCGCCAATAAGCCAGGACATTTTGTAAATACTCAATTTGCAAAAAAGATGTCAAAAATCATCAAAAACGAACAAAGAAATTATGTTCCTACTTATGATTTGAATCAAGAACCATTAATGGATATCCATAAAATTATGGCAATGCTTCCGCATAGACCTCCATTCTTGTTGATCGATAGAATCATAGAAATGTCTGATAGTCATGTTGTAGGGATGAAAAATGTAACAATGAATGAAAGCTTTTTCATTGGACATTTCCCAAATGCACCTGTAATGCCGGGAGTTTTAATTGTTGAAGCAATGGCTCAAACAGGAGGTATTTTAGTTTTAAGTACCGTTCCAGATCCTGAAAATTACTTAACTTTTTTCATGAAAATTGATAATGTAAAATTCAAACAAAAAGTATTACCTGGAGATACACTTATATTCAAATGTGACTTAATAACCCCAATACGTAGAGGTATTTGTCACATGCAAGCTAATGCTTATGCTAATGGACGCTTAGTTGCTCAAGCTGAGTTAATGGCCCAAATTGCTAGAAAACAATAATTTTTTGTTTATTTAATTACTCGGTAACGATTAATAAATTAAACAGTTTAACGATTAAACAAAATATATGAATCAACCGTTAGCATACGTTCATCCAGGTGCGAAAATCGCCAAAAATGTTGTAATTGAACCTTTTACAACAATACATAATAATGTAATCATAGGAGATGGAACTTGGATAGGTTCAAATGTAACTATAATGGAAGGTGCTCGAATTGGTAAAAATTGTAATATTTTTCCAGGGGCAGTTATCGCAGCAGTACCTCAAGATTTAAAATTTGGTGGTGAAGATTCTCTTGCTATTATTGGAGACAACTGTACAATCAGAGAATGTGTTACCATCAATAGAGGAACTATAGCTTCTGGGCAAACCACTATCGGAAACAATTGTTTGATTATGGCTGCAGCTCATATTGCTCATGATTGTCATGTAGGAGATAATGCAATCATTGTAAATGGTGTTTTATTAGGAGGTCACGTTACTATTGGGAATTATGCCGTAATTGGCGGATTATCAGCAGTACATCAATTTATAAGCGTAGGAGATCATGCAATGATTTCTGGAGGCTCTTTATTAAGAAAAGATGTTCCTCCATATACAAAAGCTGCAAAAGAGCCTTTGTCTTATGTAGGTATTAATTCAATTGGTTTGCGAAGAAGAGGTTTTTCTACTGAAAAAATAAGAGAGATTCAGGATATTTACCGAATTCTTTATCAAAAAAACTATAATACTTCTCAAGCAATTGGTATTATTGAAGCCGAAATGGAAGCTACAACAGAACGTGATGAAATACTAGATTTCATTAGAAATTCATCTCGTGGTGTTATGAAAGGTTATACAGGTAATTATTAAAAATAATTGGTTAATCGTTTAACCGATAAAATAAATAAACGATTAAACAAATAAACGAATCAACAAATAAATAAAAAAATGGCATCTACATCAGATATTAAAAACGGATTGTGTATCAAATATAACAATGATATTTATAAAATCATTGAATTTCTACATGTGAAACCAGGTAAAGGACCTGCATTTGTTAGAACAAAATTAAGAAGTTTAAGTAATGGTAAAGTATTAGATAATACATTTTCTGCAGGACATAAAATTGATGAAGTAAGAGTTGAAAACCACAAATTTCAATTTTTATATCCTGAAGGCGATTTATTTCACTTTATGAATGTTGAGACTTTTGAACAAATTTCATTAAACAAAAATATTCTTGATTCACCAGATTTATTAAAAGAAGGTGAAAGTGTAATGGTAAGTATCAATACTGAGACAGATTTACCTCTTTCTGTTGATATGCCAACTTCAGTAATCCTTGAAGTTACTTATGCTGAACCAGGTATAAAAGGTAATACAGCTACAAATGCAACTAAATCTGCTACCGTAGAAACAGGAGCTACTGTAAATGTACCTTTGTTTATTAATGAAGGAGATAAAATTAAAATTGACACTACATCAGGTTCTTACATGGAACGTGTTAAAGCATAAATAAATTAGATAATTTATCAATGAGATAATTAGAAAATGTGTCAGTTAGAATAAAAATACATTTTTTTTAATTTACATATTTTCTAGTTATCTCATTTTCTTATTGTCACATTTTCTAATTAAAATTATGAAATTTCCAAAAGTTTATTCTCTACAAGATATTGCAAATTTACTTCAATGTGAATTTGTCGGTGATGCTTTGTTTCCTGTTCATGGTATGAATGAAATTCATGTTGTAGAATCGGGTGACATCGTTTTTGTAGATCATCCAAAGTATTACGATAAAGCATTAAATTCAGCTGCAACCATTGTTTTAATTAACAAAAGGGTAGATTGCCCAGAAGGAAAAGCGTTATTGATTTCTGATGATCCTTTTAGAGATTTTAATGTTTTGACAAGACATTTCAAACCTTTTACACAAGCCAACGTTACTATATCTCTTTCTGCAAAAATTGGAAAGGGAACAATTATTCAACCAAATACTTTCATTGGAAATAATGTTGTTATTGGAGATAATTGTTTAATACATGCTAATGTTTCTATTTACGATGATAGTGTAATTGGTAACAATGTAATTATTCATTCTGGAACTGTTCTTGGAGCTGATGCTTTTTATTACAAAAAAAGACCAGAAGGTTATGATCAATTACTATCAGGAGGTCGGGTTGTAATAAAAAATAATGTTGGAATTGGAGCACTTTGTACCATTGATAAAGGAGTTACTGGGGATACAACTATTGGCGAAGGCACAAAAATTGATAATCAAGTACATGTTGGTCATGATACAATTATTGGTAAAAAATGCTTAATCGCTTCGCAAACTGGTATTGCTGGTTGCGTTATTATTGAAGATGAAGTTACCATTTGGGGGCAAGTAGGTACTACAAGTGGTATTACCATAGGAGCCAATGCGGTTATAATGGGACAAACAGGAGTTACAAAATCAATAGAGGGTGGTAAAAGTTATTTTGGAACACCTATTGAAGAATCAAGAGAAAAATTAAAACAATTAGCAAATATTAAGAAGATTCCTGAAATTTTAAATAAATTAAAGTAATTATGTCTCCTAAAGAAATTGTAAAAAGTTTTTATAAATCGGATGCCTTCATTAATCCTGAGATAATGAAAGAATACTTACATCCCGAATGTATTTTTGATTGGAATAGTAGCAAAGGATTTCTTCAAAGGGATTATAGCCAAATATTAAATTTGACTAATGAAATTAGTAGAGCTTATGTTCGAACTAAAGCAAGAATTAGTCATATTATTGAAGAAGGAAATATGGTTTCTGTTCGTTTTGATCATTATGTAAAAACAATAGAAAACCCAAGGGAAGAAATGTTTTTAGCTCATATTATGGTTATATGGGAAATAAAAGATAATAAATTATATAGAGGATATCAAATTAGTCAAGTTGTCTAGTTATTTTTATTCTAAAAAAAAGTATAAAATAATTACAAAAGCCTTACTTTTGCGAAACAATTTTAAAAACTACATAAAAAATATATCATGAGTGTTTTAGTAAATAAAGATTCAAAAATAATTGTTCAAGGATTTACAGGTAGCGAAGGAACTTTCCACGCTACTCAAATGATTGAATACGGTACAAATGTTGTTGGTGGTGTTACTCCTGAAAAAGGAGGTACTACTCATTTAGACCGTCCAGTTTTCAATACTGTAAAAGATGCTGTTGTAGAAGCAGGAGCTGATACTTCAATTATTTTTGTACCACCTGCATTTGCTGCTGATGCCATTATGGAAGCTGCTGATGCTGGAATTAAAGTAATCATTGCAATCACAGAAGGAATTCCAGTTGCTGATATGATTTACGCTAATAACTACGTTAAAGAAAGAAATGCAAGATTAATTGGTCCAAACTGTCCAGGTGTTATTACTCCAGGAGAAGCAAAAGTTGGAATTATGCCAGGTTTTGTTTTCAAAAAAGGAACTGTAGGTATCGTTTCTAAATCAGGTACTTTAACTTACGAAGCGGCTGATCAAGTTGTAAAACAAGGATTAGGAATCACTACTGCTATCGGTATTGGTGGAGATCCAATTATTGGAACAACTACTAAAGAAGCTGTTGAATTATTAATGAACGATCCAGAAACTGAATGTATCATTATGATTGGTGAAATTGGTGGACAATTAGAAGCTGATGCTGCTAAATGGATTAAAGCTGATGGTAACCGTAAACCAGTTATAGGTTTTATTGCAGGAGTTACTGCTCCAGCAGGACGTACAATGGGACATGCAGGTGCAATTGTTGGTGGTTCTGACGATACAGCTGAAGCTAAAAAACAAATCATGAGAGAAAACGGAATTCACGTTGTTGACTCTCCTGCAGAAATTGGAAAGAAAGTAAAAGAAGTATTGGGTTAATATTCAATATTTTAAAAATAAAATACCAAAATGCCTCACGATTTTGTGAGGCATTTTGATTAATAAATAATATATGAGCAAAGAATTAGAAAAGTTTACTGTAAAAGGAAATTTTACGTTTACACAAGAAGACAATTTAGAAGCAGTTTGTAACGCTTCAGACAATGCAAGTGGAGTTTTTGTAGTATATGCTGTCGAAGCTGGAGCTAAAGAGTTAATTATGGTAGGTTCTACTGGAACTGTTCAAAATGACGGAACTCTAAAAAGCAAAAATGGCGGACTTTACGACAAAATTGTAAACGGTCATCAATTTGCAAAAACTGGAAGAAAATATTCTTGGCCAGCACAAATGAAAAAAGAAAATATTGATGCATTAGAAGTTTTATGGTTTGAAACTTTTAATGACTCATTAAAAGTAATTCCTACTACTGTTGAAGGTCAAGTTTTACAAAACTTCTTAGACGAAAATAGTAAATTACCAAGATGGAATGTAGCTTTTTAAGACATTCTAATTCAAACAAAAAATGCTTTACAATCCTGTAAAGCATTTTTTGTTTAAATCAATTTTAAAATAAAAACTTATTTTTCTTTAAAATCAACTGATAGTGAATTCACGCAATACCTTTGACCTGTTTTCGTTGGTCCATCATCAAAAACATGTCCTAGATGTCCTCCACAATTAGCGCAAACAATTTCAGTGCGCTTCATTCCGTGTGTTGTGTCTGAAATATATTCTACTTTTCCTGGGATTGATTCGTCAAATGATGGCCAACCACAATGAGCATCAAACTTAGAATTACTTTCAAATAGGGGAGTGCCACAGCCTCCACAACAATATACGCCATTTTCGTAATGTAAATTGTATTTTCCTGTATGTGGGTATTCGGTTCCTTTTTGACGAAGAATTCTATATCGTTCAGCTCCTAATTCTTCTTCCCATTCTTTCTCTGATTTTATAAAAGGATAGTTCATAGTTGTTATTTTTTTATAAAATTAATTATTTTCTCAATCACTTGTTGGTCTGCCAGTATTTTTCTGTGACCTAATTTTTCAGTAAGCATTAATTCTCCGTTTTTAAGATGCTGATGAATGTGTATTCCTGCTTTTACAGAAACTTCTGGATCATTTTTATCGTGAATAACCAAAGTTGGAATTAAAGTGGTTTCAGCTGCTTTGTAAGCACTAAAATCATCCATTTTTCCTCCATATTTATGTTCAAAACGTTCACGTAATAGTTTACCTATGAAAGGTTTTAATCCCAATTTAACAACAAAATCATCTATAATATCCTGTACTATATCACCGCTACCAATAAGTATAGCCTTATCTACTTTTAAGCCTTCTTTTATAGCATTCATTACAGACATTCCTCCTAAAGAATGACCAATAGCAATTTCAAAAGGCCCAAACTGTTTGTCTATTTCAATAATTGAAGCGATAAAATCAATCATAATTGTCGAATTACCTGGGGATTTCCCATGAGCAGGTGCGTCAAAACTTATGGTTTGGTATCCTAAATTTGTCAGATCTTTTGCAATCTTGCACAATTGTGTCCCTCTACCTGACCAGCCATGAACTAAAAGTATTTTTTTGTTTGTAATATTTTTGCCATATTCATAAATATTAATTTTTCTATTTATTGCTGGAATTACAATCATCTGCTGCATGCTTTTTTCATCCATTTCAATTTCTCGTTTTGGAAGCTTATGTTTTATTGGAGTAATGAATAATTTGGATGCGTAGAGAGTTGCCCATTTTGGCGATATAAAGGCAATAACCTTACTAGATAGTATTATAATTTTGGGAATTTTTAAAGGTTTAGTATGATTTAAGGCGTTTTTTGTCATATCAATAAAATTATTAGAAGTCCTTAAATGTTAACTTTTTTTAACTAAATTTAAAAAACACAAAAGTACTATAAATTTAATATTAATATAATTTAGTTATTTGCTATAACGATAGCGTATTTTTAAATTTAGTATGCTATTGAGATGTAAAAAGGCATCACCAATTAAAAAATAAAATAAAATAAAAAATTCATGGAAATACTTCACATTGGGGCAGAATGTTACCCAGTAGCGAAAGTGGGGGGACTAGCCGATGTAATTGGAGCATTGCCAAAATATCAAAATAAGTCAGTAAATAACGTTAGCGTGGTCATTCCATGTTATCAAACAGCATTTAAATTAGACAATCATTTTGATTGCATTCATAGCGGGAAATTAAAATTGGGAAATTTTAACTTTCCCTATAGCGTACTTAAAGAAACATCGAATAAGTTGGGGTTTGAGTTCTATTTAGTTGAAATTCCAGAACTCTTTGATAGACCAAATATTTACAACTATCGAGATGATTTAGAACGTTTTTTATCTTTTCAAATTGCAACATTAGACTGGATTACTGGATTAAGTACATTGCCCGATATTATTCATTGTCATGACCATCATACTGGATTAATTCCTTTTATGATGAAGTATTGTTTTAAATATGAAAAATTAAAAAATATCCCAACAATCATTACCATCCATAATGGCTTGTATCAAGGGATATTTACATTTAATAAGTTGTATTATTTACCTGAATTTGATTTGTTTCACGTAAAGGATTTGGAGTGGGGAAATCATATTAATTCTTTGGGCTCAGCTATAAAATGCGCTGATAAAATCACAACAGTTTCGCCAAGTTATCTTAATGAAATCAATTATTCTGATAATGGTTTGGAAATATTATTTCAACGCGTACGGGATAAATCAAAAGGAATATTAAATGGAATTGATTTAGATGTTTGGGATCCAAATACAGATCCAATGCTAGAAACTAATTATTCTATTAACTCTTTCGATGAAGGAAAACAAAAGAACAAAGAGCAATTGTGTACGCTTTTCAATATGAATGCTACAAAGCCACTTTTTAGTTTTATCGGACGATTATATAATGAAAAAGGAGCCGATTTATTACCAAAGGTAATATCATCAGTATTGACTACTTTCAAAGATGAAATAAATATCTTAATTTTAGGGTATGGCGATTTAGAAATTGAAAACCAACTTAAACAATTACTTGAAGTATACAATGGTAATTATCATGTTCATATAGGATATGATGAAGTACTAGCTCACAAAACGTATGCTGGATCTGATTATATTTTAATTCCATCACGAGTAGAACCTTGTGGATTAAACCAAATGTACGCTATGCGTTATGGTACTATACCAATAGTTCGAAGGACGGGAGGATTAAAAGATACTATTATTGATTTTGAAGATAACGGAAACGGTATTTGTCATGATCAAGCAACTGTAGAGGACGTTTGTGATTCCATACAAAGAGCCATGAATTTATATCAAAATAAAGATTTAGTCGATCAAATAAAAATAAAAGGAATGAATACAGACCATTCTTGGGAACACATAAGCCAAGAATATATAGAATTATATAATTTAATTATTGCAAAAAGACATGAAAACTAAAAAGAAAAACGTTGTCGCTATTATTTTAGGCGGTGGTCAAGGTTCTAGATTACACCCATTAACTGCTAGAAGATCAAAACCTGCTGTGCCAATAGGAGGTAAATACAGGTTGGTAGACATTCCAATATCAAATTGTATCAATTCAGATATATACAAGATGTTTGTATTGACTCAATTTAATTCAGCTTCATTAAATGCCCACATTAAAAACACGTATAATTTTGGTCTTTTTAGCAATTCATTTGTTGATATTTTAGCGGCGGAGCAAACTCCTGATAATCCTACTTGGTTTCAAGGTACAGCTGATGCAGTTAGACAATGTATGCCTCATTTTTTAAATCATGAATTTGATTATGCATTAATTCTTTCAGGTGATCAATTATATCAAATGGATTTTAATGCAATGATTGAAGCTCATATGGAAGCTGAAGCTGAAATTACTATTGCAACTTTACCTGTGAATGAAAAAGATGCAACTGAATTTGGAATATTAAAAACCAATTCGGATAGTACCATTGAATCATTTATTGAAAAACCTGCAAAAGAATTATTACCTGATTGGCAATCAGAAGTAAGCGATGAAATGAAAAGTCAAGGGAAACATTATTTGGCTTCTATGGGTATCTATATATTTAATAGAAATGTATTGACGGAATTAATGTCAAATTCTGAAACTAAGGACTTTGGAAAAGAAATTATCCCGCAAGCAGTAGGGAATAGAAAACTCTTAAGTTATCAATATGAAGGTTATTGGACTGATATTGGAAATATAGATTCTTTCTTTGAGGCAAATATTGGGTTAACTGAAGATTTTCCTAAATTTAATCTTTTTGACAATGATAATAAAATTTATACAAGACCTCGTTTATTATCGCCATCCAAATTTTACAAAACACTAGTCGAAAGATCTATAATATCTGAGGGATGCATTATTAGTGCTAAAGAAATAACCAAATCTGTTATTGGAAACCGTTCTCGAATAGGAGATGATACTGTTATTCAGCATTGTTATGTGATGGGTAATGACCTTTATCAAAGTATTGAAGATATCAATGATAACATCGCAAACAATATTCCATTGATTGGTATTGGTAAAAGATGTTTTATTAATAATGCAATTGTAGACAAAAATTGTAGAATTGGTAATGATGTATTTGTAGAAGGGGGAAAACATTTAGAGGATACCGTAAGTGACTTGTATTGTGTAAGAGAAGGAATTATAGTGATTCGAAAAGGAGCAATACTACCAGATGGTTTTACAATCAAATAAATTATTTTACCTAATCTTTTATTAAAAAAAAATTACACCAAATAGATAGTACAAGATTATTGTGCTATCTATTTGGTGTAATTAGCAATTAATAAGTGTTCATTTTAAATGAAATTCTTTAAAAAACTATGTGTCTAAATAAAAACATTTGCGTTTTGTTTTTTTTTACAATTAGAATCCAATTCAGATAAATAAATTATTCATTAACATAAATTACTTTATTATTCACAACAAATAATAAGTCCTAAATCAGATTAATAGATTATTAGTAATTTTTAAAATTAGTTTCTAAAACCATTTAATATTTACTAATTTTCGATTTCAATTTAACCAATAGTATGCAAAATCAAACACGTATAATTATAGAAAATGTTTTACCACAATTAAATAGTGGTAGCTTCGCAATTAAAAGAATTGTAGGTCAAAAAGTTATTGTAACAGCTGAAGTTTTTACAGATGGTCATGATGTGGTAGAATCCTGTGTAAAATTCAAACATGAATCTGAAGAAAATTGGCAGGAAGTACGAATGCTTCCAACTCAAAATGATGAATGGGTCGCAGAATTTAAAGTAGAGAAACAAGGTGTTTATACTTATTTCGTAGAAGGATGGGTAGATTATGCATTAAACTGGCAACATGGTACTGAAAGAAAAATTAATGATTTTCAATATGTAAAATCAGAATTATTAGAAGGAGCAGAGTATATTCAGGCAATTCTTAATACTGTTGAAGGGTATGAAAATGAATATCTAAATAGATTACATTATTATTTTACAACCGAATCAGAATACGATAATGCAGTAAGAGAAGCAAAATCTGATGAACTTATTCAAATCTTTAAAAAATACCCAATCCGCTTTTTAGAAAATAAATCAATCGATTTGCAAATATATGTAGATAGAAAAAAAGCATTATTTAGTACTTGGTATGAATTTTTCCCACGTTCATCTTCACCAGAAGAAGGTAGACATGGTACTTTTAAAGACTGTGAAAGATTGTTACCTAGAGTTGCCGAAATGGGATTTGATACACTTTATTTCCCTCCAATTCATCCAATAGGAGAAGTTAATAGAAAAGGTAAAAATAATTCTACTAGCGCTGAATATGGAGATGTCGGTTCTCCTTGGGGAATTGGTTCTCAATATGGCGGACACAAATCGACTCATCCTGAATTAGGAACTATTGATGATTTTAAAGAATTAGTTCAGAAAGCTCAGAACTTAGGAATCGAAATTGCTATGGATTATGCTTTGCAAGCAGCACCTGATCATCCTTATGTAAAAGATTTTCCACAATGGTTTAAATGGAGACCAGACGGAACAGTACAATATGCTGAAAATCCTCCAAAAAAATACCAAGACATTCAACCTATTTATTTTGAAAGTTCAGATTGGAAAAACTTATGGAAAGAGCTGTTAGATGTAGCTTTATTTTGGATTGAAGAATGTAATATAAAAATATTTAGAGTTGATAATCCGCATACTAAACCCTTTTACTTCTGGGGTTGGTTGATATCTGAAATTAAGAAAAAACATCCTGATGTATTGTTTTTGGCAGAAGCTTTTACGCGTCCCAAAATAATGAATGAATTGGCAAAACAAGGTTTTAGTCAATCATATACCTATTTTACTTGGAGAAATTCCAAACAAGAATTAACACAATATGTTGAAGAATTAACTCAAACAGAACAAAAAGAATTTTACAGACCTAATTTTTGGCCAAATACACCCGATATCAATCCTTTTGCTTTGCAACATGGTAACGAATCAGTGCATTTACAGAAATATTTTCTAGCTGCAACACTAAGTTCGAACGTAGGGATTTATGGACCTGTTTTTGAATACATGGTTAGCACACCAATGGCTCCAGGCAAAGAAGAATATTTAGATTCTGAAAAATATCAATATTACCATTGGGACTGGAATATTCAAAATAAATTAATAACTCTTATTACACGAATCAATTCCATTAGAAAAGAATATCTTTCATTACAACAAACCAATAATATTATTTTTTGTGAAACTAATAATGATCAAATAATAGCCTATTATAAATTCGATGATGATAAACAAGACCAAACTTTAATGATTGTTAGCTTAGATGCTCACAATAGAGCAAGCGCATCAATAAAATTGCCTTTTGATAAAATAGGAAGTCATCATATAAACATTACGGATTTAATTACCGGAAATTCATATTCTTGGGATAATGAATGGAATTATGTAGAACTTTCTCCAGAATTACCTTTTCATCTTTTTAAAATTCAGAAATAAATAGGTTACTAAAATTAGTCGGTTACAATTTCACAAGAAAAAACAAACATAAAATGAACAAAGTACAAACCTATTCGCTTTTTACAGATTTTGATATTGAATTATTTAAAGCTGGTAAACATTTTAGACTTTACGAAAAATTAGGAGCACATCTTATTGAAGTCGATGGAGCAAAAGGAGTATATTTTGCTGTATGGGCGCCATCAGCAAGAACGGTTTCTGTTGTAGGTGATTTTAATTATTGGATTCAAGGAGAACATGTATTGCAAGTTCGATGGGATTCATCAGGGATTTGGGAAGGTTTTATTCCAGGAATTGAACAAGGAACTACTTATAAATATAAAATTCAATCAAATAACGGTGGCATTATTACGGAAAAAGCAGACCCATTTGCTTTTTACTGTGAAAAACCTCCACATACAGCCTCTGTTGTTTGGGATCTTGATTACAAGTGGAAGGACAAAAAATGGATGCAAAACAGAAAAGAACATAATGGTTTAGATAAACCATACTCTGTTTATGAAGTCCATTTGGGTTCTTGGAAAAGAAAAGGAGAAGAAAATCGCTTTTTGACATATTTAGAATATGCTGATGATCTTGTAAAATACCTAAAAGAAACTGGTTTTACTCACGTAGAATTCATGCCTGTTATGGAATATCCTTATGATCCATCATGGGGTTATCAATTAGTAGGTTATTTTGCACCAACTTCCCGTTTTGGAAATCCTCAGGATTTTATGGTATTGGTAGATAAACTGCACCAAGCTGGTATTGGGGTTATTTTGGATTGGGTTCCTTCACATTTTCCTGAAGATGCTCATGGTTTGGGATTCTTTGATGGTTCGAATTTATTTGAACATCCAGATCGCAAAAAAGGATATCATCCGGATTGGAAAAGTTTAATTTTTAATTATGGACGAAATGAAGTTCGTTCCTTTTTAATTAGTAATGCTTTGTTTTGGTTGCAACATTACCATATTGATGGATTAAGAGTAGATGCTGTTGCCTCAATGTTATACTTGGATTATTCTAGAGAAGAAGGAGAGTGGGAACCTAATATTTACGGGGGAAGAGAAAATCTTGATACTATTAGCTTCTTAAAAGATTTCAACGAAGCCGTTTATGGTAATTATGAAGGAGTACAGACAATTGCTGAAGAAAGTACTTCGTTTCCAATGGTTTCAAGACCAACATTTGCAGGAGGTTTAGGTTTTGGAATGAAATGGATGATGGGTTGGATGCACGATACTTTAGAATATTTTCAAAAGGAAACAGTTTATAGAAAATATCATCAAAATGATTTAACTTTTTCTATGACATATACGTATACAGAAAATTTTATGCTACCGCTTTCACATGATGAAGTAGTTTATGGTAAAAAATCTATTGCAGGAAGAATGCCTGGAGACGAATGGCAAAAATTTGCTAATCTACGATTGCTTTATAGCTATATGTTTACTCATCCTGGAACCAAATTATTATTCATGGGATCTGAATTTGGACAAAGCGCTGAATGGGATTTTCAAAATAGTTTAGATTGGCATTTATTACAGTATCCTTTTCATAACGGAATCAAATTGACAATTACAAAACTTAATTCGTTATACAAAACGGAACCTGCTTTGCATCAAAAACAGTTTAGTCCAGAAGGTTTTGAATGGATAAACTATTCAGATCACGAGAATGCTGTCATGTCCTATATTAGAAAAGGAAATAATCCAAAAGACGATTTAATTATTGTTCTCAATTTTACTCAAGTTGTTAGGGAAAATTATAGAATTGGAATTCCGAAAAAAGGTAAACTTGTCGAAATCTTTAATAGTGATGAAGTTGATTTTGGTGGAAGTGGATTAAAAAATAAAAAAACAACTATTGATATTAACCCTTATGATGGTAAAGAATATTCCGCTTCTATAACTCTTCCTCCGCTAGGAGTATGTGTTTTTAAAGTAGAGTCTAAATAAAAATAAGCAAAGCGTATTGATTTAATGTTCAAAAATTAATATTGAAACAGTACAAAATCTATCGCACCACTTAAAAAAGAAATAAATTCGCAGTATAAAAAAGAATAATATGTCAGATTTAGCAAAAGGAAGTAAAAAATTATTAAATGCTTGGGCATTTTACGATTGGGCAAATTCAGTTTATCCATTAGTAATTTCTTCAGCAATATTTCCAATTTTTTATGAATCTTTATTTTCAGATAGAGATCATTATATTACCGTTTTCGGAATGAATTTAAAAAATTCAGCATTAATTAGTTTTGTTACTGCTGCAGCTTTTTTGATGGTTGCCATTTTTTCACCTTTATTATCTGGAATAGCTGATTATGTTGGAAATAAAAAATCCTTCATGAAATTCTTCTGCTATTTAGGAGCTCTTTCTTGTATTGGTTTAAATTGGTTTAGTTTAGAAAATATTTATGTTGGATTGTTTTTTTATTTTTTTGGTTTAATAGGTTTCTGGGGAAGTTTAGTGTTTTATAATTCCTATTTACCTGATATTGCTTATCCTGAACAACAAGATGCTGTCAGTGCCAAAGGATATTCTCTTGGATACATTGGGAGTGTTATTTTGCTAGTACTAAATCTTGGAATGGTAATGTTTCCTGATGCTTTTGGGATCACAGGAAGTAAAGGAGAAGCAGCCATGAAAGCGATGAAATATTCCTTTATAATGGTTGGAATTTGGTGGATACTCTTCAGTCAATATACCTATTACTTTTTACCAAAAGGAAATAAAACTGAATCTCGAAAAGTTACCAAAGCTGTAGTTTTTAATGGTTTTAAAGAATTAAAAAAGGTATGGAAACTATTAGAAGCGAATATTCCTTTAAAACGGTATTTAACGAGCTTTTTTGTTTATAGTATGGCAGTTCAAACCGTTATGCTAATTGCAACTTATTTTGGCTCACAAGAAATTGCCTGGGAATCAAGCAGTCAAAGCCAGACCGGATTAATTATATGCATTTTATTAATTCAATTGGTTGCTGTTGGGGGAGCCATTTTAACATCAAAAGCATCAGCAAAATTCGGAAATATACCAACTCTTATCGTAATCAATTGTTTTTGGATAGTACTTTGTTCTGCGGCTTATTTTATAGTTACACCTGTACAATTTTATGTGATGGCAGCACTTGTTGGACTTGTAATGGGTGGAATTCAAGCTTTATCGCGTTCTACATATTCGAAATTATTGCCTGAAACTGAGGATACTGCTTCTTTTTTTAGTTTTTATGATGTTACTGAAAAAATAGGAATTGTAATAGGGATGTGTGTGTACGGAATTATCGATCAAATTACAGGAAGTCCTAGGTTGGCGATTGTATTTTTAGCTGTATTTTTTGTAATTGGTGTTTTACTTTTGAATAGAGTGCCAAAAAATGAAGCTGTATCCAAATAAAATAAAAATACCTTTAAATTTTAAAAAACTCTGCACCATAAAATGCAGAGTTTTTTTATACAATAGAATGAATGGTTAGTATTTTTCTTAAACAAACAGGACAGAACAGGATAGACTCTTTTTTTCTTATAACTAAATTCGATTATAACTAACTAATAACCATTTATATGAAAAAAAATACTTTAGCATTTAAACCACTGCTTAAATTATTTATGTTTTGTGCAGTAATTACTTCCTATGGAAATTTACATTCGCAAACTTTAGCATTTCCAGAAGCTACCGGATTTGGTAGAAATACACTAGGAGCAAGGGGGTATTCAAATCCTGCAATTTATTTAGTGACTAATTTAGATGACAGCGGAACTGGTTCATTTCGAGATGCAGTTAGTAAACCGGGTAGGTTTGTAATATTTAAAGTTGGAGGTGTTATTAAGCTAAATTCTGCAGTTGCAGTAGCAGCAAACACAACTATTGCAGGACAAACAGCACTCGGAGAAGGAATTGTGCTTTTAGGAAAAGTGTCATTTTCGGGATCAAGTAATACTATAGCCAGATATATCCGTATCCGTTATGGAGATACTACTCAAGGTCAAGATGCATCAGGTATATCAAATGGAGCAAACATTATTCTTGATCACATGACATTTACTTGGGGAACAGACGAAGTCTTCTCGATTAACTGGGATAGTAAGGGTACAAGCCCAGATAATATAACTCTTCAGAATTGTATTATTGGTCAAGGTTTACATCGTCACAATCACTCTGCTGGAGGATTGATGCAGCCTTCTGGTGGCAAGATAAGCTTAATTGGTAATTTATATATCTGTAACAAAACACGTAACAATAAAATAAAAGGAATTAATGAGTTTGTAAATAACGTTGTTTATAATTGGGGAAATTACGGAAATACCTATGGACATGCTGAATCTGGGGATGCCTATATCATGGGTGGGGATTCAGCGGGTAGTTCAGATGTTAATATCATCAATAATTATTTTATTGGTGGACCAAATACTAGTTCTACCGTTAGTACTCCTTTTAACAGAGGAAATTCTAATTTCAGTTTATATGGATCAGGCAATTATTTTGACAATAATAAAAATGGTGTTTTAGACGGAACTTTAGTTCCTGCAGATTTAACAGGATATCCAGTTGAAGACGCTTCTTCAATTTTATCAGTACCGTATGATTATCCAATGAAAAATACAACTTTAACAGCTCAGGATGCTTATGATAAAATTGTTTTAAGTGTAGGAGCGTCATATCCAAGAAGAGATCAGGTTGATGAATTAATGATTTCCGACTTGAAAACTAAAGGAACAACAGCTACTTATGTTTATGCTCAGAGTGATTTAACAAAACAATTTGGTTTTATCAACGGAGGTGCTGGTCATGTTTATGGAGCTCCAGCTCCTTTGGATACAGATAATGATGGTATGCCAGACGCTTGGGAAGATGCCAATGGTTTAAATAAAAATAGTGCAGATGCATTAGCAATAAGTTCAACAAATGCACCCTATTTAAATATTGAAGTCTATATCAATGGACTTACAAATGTTACTCCTTCAGATTTTATTATTCCGCCATCAAGTACGACTTTTACCAATGTAGTTTCAACAGAGTCACCAGCAGCTAGTTCTTTAACAGTAAAATGGGGTGATAATGCGACAAATGAAGATAATTATGTATTAGAACGTTCAACGGATGGTACTAATTTTACTATAATTAATACATTAGGAGCGAATGTTATAAGTTATAATGATTCTGGTTTAGTTCCAAATACCCAATATTATTATCGAGTAAAGGCCACAAATAGTACAGAATCCTCTGTGTATAGTATTGTAACTTCAGTAACGACGCCGCCAATTCCATCAGCACCAAGTAAAGCCTCAGCACCTAATCCAAGTACTGGAACTAATAATATTCAACTGACCAGTGGTAATTTAAGTTTAAAATGGAGTGGTAGTACAAATACGCTAACTTACTCAGTATATTTTGGTACAGATGCTTTAAATTTAACCAAGTTAGCTGATGTTGCTTATTCTGCAGCTGCATCTTATCAGCTTACAGGTTTGGGTACATCAACAAATTACTATTGGAGAATTGATGCCTCCAATGCTAAAGGAACTATAACAGGAGATGTATGGAATTTCCGTGCTCTAACTCCTGAGCTTGTTGGTCATTGGCCTTTTAAAGAAGCTGCAGGAGAAGGCGAACAAATTGTAGATATTACAAGTTATGCTAATAATGGCCAATTAGATGCTACTTTCGA
The DNA here is from genome assembly GCF_052683105.1 of Flavobacterium sp. WC2509. Lineage (NCBI taxonomy): Bacteria > Pseudomonadati > Bacteroidota > Flavobacteriia > Flavobacteriales > Flavobacteriaceae > Flavobacterium > Flavobacterium sp. WC2509. The sequence goes on from NZ_JBQZFG010000001.1 coordinate 4,360,147, forward strand.
TAATAATACTGTTAGGGTACCTGAAAAAGCAAATAATGCGATAAATTTTGGAACATTATTGCCAAATAAGCTTATGGTAAGTATTCCAAATCAAGATCATCTTTTATTTGATAAAAATTCTTTTACTGTTTCGTTTTGGATGAAGGCAGATGCTAGTTTAATACCAGCAGGAACAACAAGTGCTTACATATTGTGCAAAGGATCGATTACCAAAAATACAACTACTGGTGCGACTGGTAAAAGATTTGATGTTGAAGTCAAGAGTAATCAATTGCGATTTGCTATAGATGATGATATAACAAAAAAAGAAATTACATCAACGTTAGCAGCTACTAAGTATTATACTGGAGATTGGGTAAATGTAGTTATTATGAGAGATGTTATTAATCATAAATTAAGAATATACACAAATGGTGTTTCTTCCGCTGTTGATCTTGATGAAACCGCAGTTACAGGTATTGCCGAAGCAACAGATTTAGTAATTGGTAATATAGGAGCGCTTGAATTGTATGCAAATACTACTCCAGCGCCTTACAAAGGATTAATTGATGAACTTCAAATATTTAATTATGCATTAACTGCACCTCAAGTATCATCTTTATATTCACAAGTATTTTTGAATAATGAAAAATTTAACCAGAATAAAACAAGTGTTACAGTATATCCTAATCCTGTAGAAGATAAAATTTTTATTAATATTCCTAATTATAAAGAATCCTCTGTAATAGCAACTTTAATTGATATCACCGGAAAAACTATTCTTAAAGAAAAAGTTATTACTACAGGAAACGGACTTTTCACTTTAAATATTGGCACTCAAAAAACATCAGGAATTTATATATTGAATGTTTCTGGAGAAAATTTAGATAAAAATTTTAAAATTATAATAAAATAATATCGCAGTTGTAAATGATAAGTAACCGCTACATTAATTTGTAGCGGTTATTTTTTTAGATAGTGCCAAAAAACAAAGCTCTTTTTTAAATAAACTACAATTAAAACTGAAATTTTTGAGAATAATTTTTTGACGTAAATTCTTAAATTTTAAAGACTATTTATACTATGAATCCTTTTTTTATTATTTAAATTTGTGAAAGTTATGTTAATATAAAAAATCAAATAACTATCGATAAATTTATAGGGACAACTAAGTAAATAACGTTAAATCTTCATTTAATTAAAGAAAGAAAACTAAAAAACACTTTTTTACGTTTTATTGATATTAGATGTTTTAAATAATCCCCCCTATAGATTTGATGTTATTAAAATAATTAACCAATTATGAAAAAGACCGTTTTTGCATTTTTACTAATAACCGTCATGGTTCAAGGGCAATCATTTAATTATGATAAATTATTTATTGAAGGTGGAGCAGGAGCAGGATTCCCTTTATCTCAATTTTCTCCTACTGGAAATGGTAGTGGAAGTATTTCTTTAATTCATTTTCAAGGAAGTTTACGCTACATGTTAAATGAAAATATTGGACTAATAGGAAGTTTAGGTTATGATTCATTTAAAAATAATGATGATCAAAATAGTAAACAAAAATTAGCTAGTTTAGAATTAGTTTATAATATAGGTAATGCTCTTGAAGTGTCAGGAAATACAGGTAATTTTGCTTTATTAGCCCATGGTGGTTTAGGGGCAGGTGAATTAACTGGTTACCGTAATCCAAATGATTATATTGGAGCCATAATTATTGGTGTAAAACCATTATGGCCATTAAATGATAAAGTATCTGTTTTTGTTGATGCGACTTACAAACAAATCATTGATCAAGATATTTATTACAACGGTGCTGATACAACTTATCCTAATCCAGGTAAATTAACTAGCGGTCAATTTGGATTAACTTTTGGAATTATTGCTTCTTTAGGAAAAAACCGTACAAATGCTGATTTTTTCCATATTAGGTAATTTCTACAAGTATTTTCACAATAAGGCTTTCTCAAAAAGAAAGCCTTATTTTTTTTCTATTTTTGAAATTTCACCAGAACCATTGACTTTGGTGTCTTTTAGTTGAGGATTACCTTTATATTCAATATCACCAGAACCAGAAACTCGTGCATATAAATTATCACTGCAACTTACTTTCATGTTACCCGATCCAGAAACGGTCAGATTTGCTTTCTTTGTAGCTAAATTCAATGCATCTACGTCACCAGAGCCCGTAACTTTCGAAGTGAAATTTTCTGATTTTCCAGTCAGAAAAAGATCTCCAGAACCACTAAGATTAGCTTCAAAATCGATTGTTTTAACATCCAATGTCACATCTCCTGAGCCAGATAATTTGGTTTTGAAATTTGTTGAAACTATAGTATTTTTAGAACTAATATCTCCTGAGCCAGATAATGAAACAGAACTAATTTGTTCAAAAGGTACTGTCAAAACAAGATCTTGCTTGGTACTAACATTTATATTTTTTTCAGAATAAATTTTTAAAATATTATCTTTTACTTCAACTTTGATATAAGGCAATAGATTTTCTTCTGCTTTAATGGATATTTCTCCTTCTTTTCCAGATACCAATACAACATCAAAAAAGCCAGAAACATTTATTTCGTCATATCCTGCAGTAGTCCGTTTCTCGGTAACTACTTTTCCGTTTCCTTTTATTCTATTTTGGGCATTTCCAATTGCTGTAATAAACAATATACTTAAAACGATTAGTTGGATTAATTTTTTCATTTCTATATTGATTTAAAGTTTTTGATTGATTATAATTGAAACTATTTTTGACTATAATTTTTATACAATTTTACATTCCCATATTCAGAAGTAACTGTGATTTTATTCCCACCTTTTTTCTTGAAATAACCACTCACTCTTTTGGTATAATTGGTTTCTTCTTTTGAATTAACATTCAATTCATTATCATATTTAAAATCAGCATATTTTACATTTACATCAAAATCAAAAATATAATTCGAATTAAAACCTATGTTAACCCCAGTATATCCAGCCACAATGACAATATTATTTGCTTTAGGCTGAATAGCATCAATAGAAACATTACTGTATTTAGTGTATAATTTTAATTGATTGGTAACAGATCCTATATCGATTAACAAATAATTACCATTTGCATCCAAGGAATTAACCTTGTCGATTTTAATACTGCCATATTTACTATTGTACTTTACATCACTACCATCTCCAATTTCTATTTCAGAATAATCAGAGACCAAATCAATTTTAGCAACACGATCTATTCTCAATTCTGAATATTCTGATATTACGGCACCATTTTTTAAATAATCGATAGTAGATTCTGAACAATAACTAATTTGGATTTTATTACTATTCCCATTTAGGTTTGCCAAATTAATTTTGCCATACTTACAATTAATATCGGTAGTAGAAAATAGATCTGTTACACTAATATTACCGTATTTGTTATTAAGGGTTACCGTTCCATTTTTGGGAATTTTGATGGTATAATTAATTTCAAAATTATTATTTCTGCCATTAGTTTTGGAAACGCTATTCTCAAATACTGTCTTTGCAGTGAGCATATTTTTCAAGGCAATAAAATTAACATCGATAGCATTTATTTTTTGATTAACCCACTTTTCGCTATCTCCGCTCACTTTAATAAGCACCTCAATTTCAATCTTGTCTTCATTCCAAGTGGTCACAAAAATATTTCCATAAGAGTTATCAATATTGATACCAGCATCGCTATTCACGATATACGCTTTATTAATACTTTTTTGTTTCGAATAGCTAAAATCATTATTCGAAAATCCCAAAAAAGGAATTATAAAAAGGATTAAGAATATTTTAAATTGTTTTTTCATCGTTTAATTTTTTAAGTTTCTCAGATTCTTCAATATGTAACAAAACGCTTTGCAAAAAAGAAATCCGGGTTTGAAGGTTACTAATCATAGCATAAATAAGAGGTTTGCTTTCACCATTAGTTTCCAATTCGTTTATAATTTTATCATAATCGCTATCTAGCGATTTCATTTGCTTTAAAGCATCATTTATAATTTTTTCATTCTCAGGTGTTTTCTTCTCTTTAACTTTTTCTAACTCATTTCGAATTAAAACGGTAAAAATAGAATCTGTTTGTTTGGTTTCTTTAGAAGCAAATTTCAATTCTCTTGGTTTATCATTGTTAGTATAAAATAATGACACAGCCAGCAAAACAAGAACTGAAGCGGCAATAGCATAGAATAATCTATAATTTTTCTTTTTAATAACCAATTTTTCTGAAAATCTATTAAAATGTTGACTATCCATTTCTTGAATGTCCCACTGATTTTCAAAATTTTCAAATAATTGATCTAATTTTTCATTTTCATTTTTCATAACTCATTTAATTTTTTTCTTAAGCTTTCTTTAGCCCTGCTCAATGTTGTTCTACAGTTGGCATAACTAATTTTAAGAATTTCACTTATTTCTTCGTGATCGTAACCCTCTATATAAAACAAGGTCAAAATCATACTGTAATTGTATTTCAGGGATTGAATTGTTTCTAAAACTTGCTTGACTTTTAAATCATTAAAATCTAACTTTTCTTCCCGATCAATTTCATTTTCTTCTAGTTTATAAAGTGTTTTTTCAAAATCTTCTGTTTTAAATTGATTATTTTTTTTATAAAAATCAATACTGTAATTCACTATGATCCGTTTCAACCAAGCACCAAAGGCAACTTCATGTTTGAAATCATTTATTTTAGTAAATGCTTTCAAAAAGCCTTCCTGCATAACGTCTTCGGCAAAATGTTCGTTTTTCACAATTCTATAGGCCACATTATACATCGCCTTGCAATAGCGATTATAAATCTCAAATTGTGCTTTCTGATTATTCTCTTTGCAAAGCGAAATTAAATCTTCGATATTTTGTTGGTTCAAGTTCAATTAGATAGTAATGATTTATAATAAAGACAGGAATGTTTTTGGATTGTTACAGTTTTATAAAATTAGTTTAATTTTTTTTTATTTTTAAAGTTTGATTCAATACGGATTTTGAATACGAACCACTTATCATTAAAATAATCCACATAGTAATTGGGCATGACCCTTCCAAAAAAAGTAGGGTCGGGCTTTCTGTTCCCGCTTTTTTATATAAGGCAAAGAAAAATCGCCATATATAAAAAGAGCTCCACTTCAATCCCTCACGCGGAAAAAAGTAAATAACTGGTTTTTCAAACAAAAAAGACTAGATGTTCTTACTCCAAAATAAATAAGTAAACTCAGTTTAAAAGAATTTGTTCAAAACAAGATTCTCAAATTGATACAAAATTTTAAATGGTGCTGGTTTTGGCACAATGATTGCCTTATTTTATACTCTAAAATATAAGTCCATTTATACCATGGTAATACCCTAAAATATTGTTATGAAAGCTTATATTTGCGTTCCCATCTTAAAAATTAATGACAAAAAGACTTAAATATTACTATGTCAAATCATAAAATACTTACTATTGACAATCTGTCACTTCAAGAATTTGATTCAGAAGCCGAATTAATTCCATTATTGACTCCAGAAGACGAGGAAGAAATGAATAATGAAGAATTACCTGATTTTTTGCCTATTTTACCTTTAAGAAATACGGTTTTATTTCCAGGAGTTGTAATTCCAATTTCGGCAGGAAGAGATAAATCTATAAAATTAATTAATGATGCCAATGCTGATGGAAAAGTAATTGGAGTAGTAGCTCAACTTAATGAAGAAGACGAAGATCCTACGTTTGATGATGTTAATAAAATTGGTACTGTAGCACGTATTCTTCGTGTTTTAAAAATGCCTGATGGTAATGTTACTGTTATTCTTCAAGGGAAAAAGCGTTTTGAAATTACCGAAATGGTAGAGGAGGAGCCTTATTTGAAAGCCAAAATTAAAGAAGTTCCTGAAAAAAGGCCTACCAAAAAAGATACTGAGTTCAATGCTATTATTGATTCGGTAAAAGAATTGGCGGTTAAGATTATAAACGAAAGCCCAAATATTCCTTCTGAAGCTACATTTGCTATTAAAAACATAGGAAGTCCTTCGTTTTTAATCAATTTTGTTTCTTCCAATATGAATTTATCAGTAAAGGAAAAACAAGACCTTTTGTCTATAAATGGGTTAAAAGATAGAGCTTTGGAAACGCTTCGCTATATGAACGTAGAGTTGCAAAAATTAGAATTAAAAAATGATATTCAATCTAAAGTTCGCTTCGATTTAGACCAACAGCAAAGAGAATATTTCTTGCATCAGCAAATGAAAACCATTCAAGAAGAATTGGGAGGCGTTTCGCAAGAGGAGGAAATGGATGAAATGAGCTTGAAGGCTAAATCCAAAAAGTGGGATGAAAATACGCAAAAACATTTCGAAAAAGAATTGTCAAAAATGCGTAGAATGAATCCGCAAGCTCCTGATTTTGGAATTCAAAGGAATTATTTAGAAATGTTTTTGGATTTGCCATGGGGCGAATTTTCAAAAGACAATTTTGATTTAAAACACGCACAAAAAATATTAGACAAAGATCATTTTGGATTAGAAGATGTCAAAAAAAGAATGATTGAGCACTTAGCTGTGCTTAAACTAAGAAATGACATGAAGTCTCCAATTATTTGTTTAACAGGACCTCCGGGAGTTGGAAAAACATCAATTGGTAGATCTGTTGCCGAAGCATTGGGAAGAGAATATGTTCGAATTTCATTAGGAGGTTTACGTGACGAAGCTGAAATTCGCGGTCATAGAAAAACTTATATTGGTGCTATGCCGGGACGAATTATTCAGAGTTTGAAAAAAGCAGGAACATCTAATCCTGTATTTGTTTTGGATGAAATTGATAAGTTATCTTCTAGTCATAGTGGTGATCCATCATCAGCATTATTAGAAGTTTTAGATCCTGAGCAAAACAGTGCTTTTTATGATAATTTCCTAGAAATGGGTTATGATTTATCTAAAGTGATGTTTATTGCTACTTCTAATAATATGGCTGCTATTCAACCAGCATTGGTTGACAGAATGGAAGTTATCAAAATGTCAGGATACACTATTGAAGAAAAAGTAGAAATTGCTAGAAAACATTTGTTCTCTAAACAATTGACTGCACATGGATTAAAAGCTAAAGATTTAACTATTGGTAAAAAACAATTAGAAAAAATTGTTGAAGGTTATACTCGTGAGTCTGGAGTTCGTGGATTGGAAAATAAAATTGCCCAGATAGTTCGTAATGCCGCAAAATCAGTGGCTATGGAAGAAGAATACAATAAAAAAGTAACCGACGAAGATATTTTAAAAGTTCTCGGTGTTCCAAGGTTAGAAAGAGACAAATATGAAAATAATGAAGTAGCGGGTGTTGTAACAGGTTTAGCATGGACTAGTGTTGGTGGTGATATTCTGTTTATTGAGTCGTTAATTTCTCCAGGAAAAGGATCAATGACTATTACAGGAAACTTAGGTACTGTAATGAAAGAATCAGCTACGATTGCTTTAGAATATATTAAAGCCAATGCTGAATCACTTTCTATAAATCCAGAAACATTAACTAAATATAATATTCACTTGCACGTTCCAGAAGGAGCGACTCCAAAAGATGGTCCTAGCGCAGGTATTGCAATGTTAACGTCATTAGTGTCATTATTGTCTCAAAAAAGAGTGAAGAAAAACTTGGCTATGACAGGAGAAATTACTTTGAGAGGAAAAGTATTGCCAGTTGGTGGTATAAAAGAAAAAATATTGGCGGCCAAAAGAGCGAATATCAAAGAAATAATCTTGTGCCATGAAAATAAAAGTGATATTGATGAAATTAACGCTGAATATTTAGAAGGTCTTAGTTTTTATTATGTAAAAGAAATGAGCGAAGTTTTAGCTTTGGCCATTACTAAAGACAAAGTTAAAAACGCAAAAGATTTGAAATAAAACCAAATCTTTACTGTTTTACGAATTATTTTTTAAACAAACAAGAGCCCACGGTTTAGACCGTGGGCTTTAAATTTAGTCTGATTTTAAATACAGATTTAAAGAAATAATTAATGAATTTGTCTGTATTTTTTTTTCGAATTCATAAACCAAGTTTATTAGCTGTTATTTTTGTATGTTTGAAGCTTGAAATTCCAATTTTACTTTTAATCATTGTATGTCCCAAAAATTTGTTATTTACTATTTACTCTTAATTTGCTCTGTTTCCTACGGACAAATAGGAGGGAAGTATACTTATGAGTTTTTAAATCTAATTACTTCACCAAGGCAAGCTGCTTTAGGAGGAAAAGTGATTACTATTTATGATGAAGATGTTAATCAGGCGCTATTCAATCCAGCTTCTATTAATGAACAAATGGATAATCATTTGTCATTAAATTATGGTAACTATTATCAGGAAGTTACTTATGGAACTGCTTCATACGCCTATACCTACGACCAACATTTACAAACATTTCAAGCAGGTATCAATTACATCAATTACGGAAAATTTGATGGATATGATGAAAATGGAGTAGCAACTTCTTCCTTTACTGGTAGCGAAATTGCACTTTCATTAGGTTATGCTTATAATGTACCATACACTGATATTCATTTTGGAGCTAATGCTAAATTTATTCAATCTACATTAGAAAGTTATAACTCTTTTGGAGCTGCTATAGATCTTGGAATGGTTTATATTGATGAAAAGAATGATGTTAATTGGGCAGTTACCTTAATGAATATTGGAACTCAATTCATAACTTACGACGGCACTAGAGAAAAATTACCCTTTGAAATTATTGCAGGTGTTTCTCAAGAATTGGAGCATGTACCCATACGCTGGCACTTAACTGTTGAAAACTTGCAGCAATGGGATTTGTCTTTTTCCAATCCGGTTCATGCCGAAACTTCGATTGACGGTACCGTTACTGAAGAAAAAGTATCGTTTTTTAATAATGCTCTTCGACATGTGATTGTTGGTGCTGAACTTTTTCCTAAAAAAGCCTTTAATCTTAGGTTTGGGTATAATTTTAGAAGAAGTGAAGAATTAGCAATTCAAGATCAACGCAATTTTTCGGGACTTTCATTGGGTTTTGGACTTAGGCTAAATAAATTAAAATTAAATTATTCGTATTCAAAATATACTTTGGCAGGAAATACTAGTTTATTTGGTCTGATTATTAATTTTGGTGAGTAATTTTTAAAGACTTTAGAGAATAGCATTATGGGAAAAATAATCATAGCTATAGATGGTTTTTCGTCTACAGGAAAAAGCACATTAGCCAAACAAATTGCTAAACATTTAGGATACGTCTACGTAGATACAGGTGCTATGTACCGAGCTGTAGCTTTGTATGCGATGCAAAATAATTATATTGGGACTGATTTTTTTGATAAAGAAAAATTGATCAACAGTTTACCTTCTATACGTTTGCATTTTGTATTTAATTCGGAATTGGGTTTTGCAGAAATGTATTTGAATGATGTTAATGTCGAAACTAAAATTAGAACTTTAGAAGTTTCTAGTTTTGTGAGTGCAGTTGCCGCTATTTCTGAAGTACGTTCTAAATTAGTAGAACAGCAACAAGAAATGGGTGCAGCAAAAGGAATAGTAATGGACGGTCGTGATATTGGAACGGTTGTTTTTCCAAAAGCAGAGCTTAAAATATTTATGACAGCGGGAGCTGATACTCGCGCTCAAAGACGTTTTGATGAGCTGCAGGCAAAAGGAGATTTGGTTTCATACGAAGAGGTTTTAAAGAATGTTGTTGAGCGTGATTATATTGATACTCACAGAGATGATTCTCCTTTAGTGATTGCTGATGATGCTGTTGAAATTGATAACTCATACTTGGATAGAAAGGAACAATTTGACGTTGTTCTTGAATTGGTAAATGAGGCTATTAATACTTTGTAACCTTTTTGGTAATCTTAATTTTAATAGTAGATTTACGAGCCACAAAATCTTAAAATAAAAACACACAAATCTTCTTATGGGAATTAAAAACAGATTGATAATAATGAGCTTTCTTCAATTTTTTGTTTGGGGAGCATGGTTGATTACAATTGCAAATTATTGGTTTGGAACCAAAAATTGGGAAGGAACTCAATTTGGATTAGTTTTTGGAACAATGGGAATTGCATCTCTTTTTATGCCGACAATAGCAGGTATAATTGCAGACAGATGGATAAATGCTGAGAAATTATACGGAGGCCTTCAAATTTTATATGCGACCGTTTTGTTTTATATCCCCGAAGTTACAACACCAAGTAGCTTTATATATGTAATGCTTTTAGCGATGTGTTTCTATATGCCAACGATAGCTTTGAGTAATTCTATTTCCTATAATGCACTAAAAATAAACAATAAAGACGTAGTTAAGAATTTTCCACCTATTCGTGTTTTTGGAACGATTGGTTTTATAGTAGCGATGTGGATTGTCAATTTGTCTGGTAATAAAGCAACTGCTTATCAATTTTATATTGCAGGTATTTCTGCGATTGTTTTAGGGATTTATTCTTTTACATTACCTGAATGTAAACCACAACGATTAATTAAAGAAAATACATCATTAATTGATACTTTAGGTTTAGGGTCTTTTAAATTGTTTGCCAATTATAAAATGGCATTGTTTTTTATTTTTTCAATGTTTTTGGGCGGAGCTTTGCAACTAACAAATGCTTATGGAGATGTTTTTTTGGATGAATTTAAACATTTTCCAATATATGCAGATTCCTTTGTTGTCAAGTACTCTACTATTATAATGTCTATTTCTCAAATTTCTGAGACTTTGTTTATATTAGCAATTCCTTTCTTTTTAAAACGTTTTGGTATCAAACAAGTAATGTTAATTAGTATGCTGGCTTGGGTATTGCGTTTTGGATTGTTTTCTTTTGGAAATCCTACAGATGGACTGTGGATGATTATTCTTTCTTGTATTGTTTACGGAATGGCATTTGATTTTTTTAATATTTCAGGTTCTTTATTTGTAGAAACACATACGGATGCTACCAATCGTTCTTCGGCTCAAGGGTTATTTATGATGATGACCAATGGAGTGGGAGCAATACTAGGAAGTTTTACTTCTGGATGGGCAATTGATAGATTTTTCACGAAGTCGTTTAATTCTACAGCTGACTTAGCTTCTTTTTTACATACAGATGTTGCCAACTCAAAAATGTTAGAATTTGTAAAAAGTCAAGGAAATTCAGTTACTGACGGTGTGTTTCATCACGTAATCATGATGAAAGACTGGCATCAAATTTGGCTGGCATTTGCTATTTATTCATTGATTATCGCGATTGCATTTGCTATTTTATTTAAACATGAACACAATCCAAATGAAGTAGAGAGTTTAAACCATTAAAATAATATTTTAAACAATATACTAATCCTAACAATTTAATTTTGTTAGGATTTTTTATTTCTGAGAAATGGCTTGTATAGGTTTTGATTTTTTTCTCTTGATTCAGCCATAGCCAACGGTTTAAACTACTTACAATGGCTGAAATACTGGTAAACATATATAGTAACGATTAAAATCAGCTCTTTTTTTAACTGTTTAACGTTTTGTGTAAATATCTCTCTTTAAATATTTTGTCATGTTATATAAAAGAATTAATTTTGCACACCTTTTGGTAGAGAAGAGTTTCCTTTAGGTATCAACTATTTATGTAAAACAACTTCTGTTTTTTCTATCACTTTAAGAAACTCAAGAAAAACAGAATACAAATTTTTTATCAGCATGTCTGAACAATTAAAATCACAAGAAGAGTTTTTATCAAATTTTAACTGGCATAACTTCGAAGAAGGTATCGATGCAGTAGACGAAAAAAACTTATTAGAATTCGAAGAACTAGTATCAAAAACTTTCATCGCTACAGATCAAGAAGAAGTAGTTGAAGGAGTAGTTGTTAGAATTACAGATAGAGACGTTATCGTTGATATCAATGCTAAATCGGAAGGTGTTATTTCTTTAAATGAATTCCGTTACAACCCAGCTTTAAAAGTAGGTGATAAAGTAGAAGTATTAATTGACATCCGCGAGGACAAAACTGGTCAATTGGTATTATCTCACAGAAAAGCACGTACTATCAAATCATGGGATAGAGTTATTTCGGCTAACGAAACAGGTGAAATTGTTAATGGTTTTGTAAAATGCAGAACTAAAGGTGGTATGATCGTTGACGTTTTCGGAATTGAAGCTTTCTTACCAGGATCTCAAATTGACGTTAAGCCAATTAGAGACTACGATGTATATGTAAACAAAATGATGGAATTCAAAGTGGTAAAAATTAACCACGAATTCAAAAATGTTGTTGTTTCTCATAAAGCGCTTATCGAAGCGGATATTGAAGTACAGAAAAAAGAAATCATCGGTCAATTACAAAAAGGACAAGTATTAGAAGGTGTTGTTAAAAACATTACTTCTTATGGTGTGTTCATTGACTTAGGTGGTGTTGATGGATTAATTCACATTACTGACCTTTCTTGGAGTAGAATCAACCACCCAAGTGAAGTTCTTGAATTAGACCAAAAATTAAACGTTGTAATCCTTGATTTCGATGATGAGAAAACAAGAATTCAATTAGGATTGAAACAATTGAACGCTCACCCATGGGATGCTTTAAATGCTGATTTGAAAATTGGTGATAAAGTAAACGGTAAAGTAGTTGTAATCGCTGATTACGGTGCATTTATCGAAGTTGCTGAAGGTGTTGAAGGTTTAATCCACGTTTCTGAAATGTCATGGTCAACTCATTTACGTTCTGCTCAAGATTTCGTAAAAGTTGGAGACGTTGTTGAGGCTGTTATCTTAACTTTAGATAGAGATGACCGTAAAATGTCATTAGGTATCAAACAATTGACTCAAGATCCTTGGACTGACATTACTTCTAAATACCCAGTAGGTTCTAAACATACAGGTATCGTTAGAAACTTTACAAACTTTGGAATTTTCGTAGAATTAGAAGAAGGAATTGATGGATTAATTTACATCTCTGACTTATCTTGGACTAAGAAAATCAAACATCCATCTGAATTTGTAAATGTTGGTGAAAAATTAGACGTAGTTGTATTAGAATTAGATGTTGACGGACGTAAATTATCTTTAGGTCACAAACAAACTACTGCTAATCCTTGGGATCAATACGAAGATTCATTCGCAGTTGGAACTATCCACTCAGGTGAAATTTCTGAAATTGTTGACAAAGGAGCTACTGTAGAATTCGGTGAAGATATCGTTGCTTTCATTCCTACTCGTCACCTTGAAAAAGAAGACGGTAAAAAATTGAAAAAAGGTGATACTGCTGAATTTAAAGTAATTGAATTCAACAAAGAATTCAAAAGAGTGGTAGCATCTCACACTGCTATCTTCCGTGAAGAAGAAGAGAAAAATGTGAAAGCTGCAACTGAAAACACTTCATCTGCATCTACTACAAACGCACCAGCTGCAACTTTAGGAGATAACAATGATGTATTAGCTGCATTGAAAGCTAAAATGGAAAAATCAGAGAAAAAATAATTTCTTGATTTTTTGAATATAGAGAGCCCCGCAATTTGCGGGGCTTTTTGTTATTATATTATTTTTAATATTTAGAATAGTTAAAAAAATATATAATTGTAAATAAAAACTTGAAAATAATCAGAAAATGTTTATTTTTGAGAAAATTAAACGAAATTTATGGTCCGAAAATTACTTTTCTCCTTCAAATTTACATTTCCTACTTATTTAATTCTTATTTACATTTTTGTCTTTTCAATAGACATCAATGCTCAATGTGCAGGAAATAATGGTACACTAACGGATGTTTGCGATATCACAAATCCAAATAGTAAAGTAATTAATCTTTTTAGTGGACTAGGAGGTAGCCCAATAACTGGCGGTACATGGAAAGATGATAATAAATCAGGTGGATTAGATAAAGTAACAGGTATTTTAAATGCGCAACAAATAAAAAAAAGTGGTATTTATCACTATACCTATACAGTAACAGGTGCTTCAGGATGTCCTATCAACACCGCAATTGTCACTGTAACTATTGGTGGATATACCGGAGTTCCAGGTCCTAATGCTTCAATTTGTAATACCAAAAGTGCTTATAATTTATATGAAGCTTTTAATGGTGATTATCTAGAACCTCAAAATGGAGGTACTTGGGTTGGAAATACAAGTAATTTAGGTTTAAATGGTAATATGTTAGATGCTACGAAATTAAATTATGACACTACATACCAATATACCTATTCTATACCAGCTATTGGCTCTTGCGTTGCACCTCCAGATGCTAAAATTTTTGTTACAATTTTTCGTTCTCCACTAGCTGGAACTCCTAAGAATTTAAGGGTATGTTCTAATGACCTAAGTACTTATACTAATTTAGATCTAAATGATCGTTTAACTGGAGAAGATACCGGGGGAGTTTGGACTGAAGTTGCAACAGATGAAATAGACGATAACGATGATAGTGATTCCACTATTAATGTCCAAAATATTTACAATACTAAAGGATCAGGAACATATACTTTTACCTATACAGTACTCACAGACAATAATGTATGTGAAGATCAAACGACGAGTGTAGATATTACAATTGACAAAATAATTGATTTTACAGGAATAACTTTAGATGTAAACTCGGATATATGCGAAGATGCAATTCCAACTGCTACCTATACTGCTGTTATAAAAGGTGATCCATTAGCCATAGCTAATGGTCTTTATGATATTTCTTATACTGTTACTGGAACAACTGGGACTATAAATACTACATCAAGTTTTAGTAATGGTATTTTAAATTTCGCCATTCCATCGTTGTATTTTCAGCAAGCTCAAGATTATATTATTAGCATTAAAAACATCATGCCAGTCGGTAGCCAAAGTGTTTGTGTTAATATACTCGCAACTGTTGACGATGTTTTACATATAACATCCATTCCTAAAATTAATAATGCTACTCTTACCATAGCTCCAGTTTGTCAATCATCGGATGTTATTGTAAATTTTAGCGGTACTTCAAATCTTACTAATGGAAATTATAACATTCTTTATAATTTGAGTGGTAGTAATACTCAAACTGCAATACCATATGTTTTAAATATTATTGGCGGAGTTGGTACAATTACAATTCCAAAATCATTAGTTCCAAATGTTGGTCAAACCACAATCTTAATTACAGATATAAAAAACTCAAATAATAACTGCCCTAATAAATCTACACTGAGTCAGATTTTTACAATAAACCCATTACCAGATATTACAAATTTGAATGTAATTATTAAAAATATTTGTAAAGGTGATCCAGCAACAATAGAATTATCAGGCTTAGGAACTTTAAGTACAATTGAAATCAGTTATTCATTATTGGGAGCAAATTCAGTTAACTTAAAAACTATTCCTTTAACTGTTGTAGCCGGAAATGTTAATTTTAATATTCCAGCATCTGACTTGCCTAATGCAGGAATTACAACTTTTAGCATGTCTAGTATAAGAAATTTGGTAAATGGTTGTCCATTATCAATGAATAAAAACGTTAATTTCACAGTAAACAGCCTTCCAGATACTTCTACTTTAACTAGTATTGTCAAAGATGGTTGTCCAAATCTACCTTTGAATGTTGATGTGGCTGGATTAGGGACTTTAAGCAATGTTACTTTTAATTATACTATATTATCAGGCTCTAATACAATTAATTTGCAAACTGATCCATTAGTAGTTACTGGAGGGAAAACTAATTTTATAATTCCTGCTTCCGTATTTAGTGTTCCTGCGACATATACATTACTTATAAGCAATATTACTAATTTAACAACTGGATGTTCAACTGTAATAAGTACTAATTCTCAAAATTTTGTAATAGTACCGATTCCAAATAATCCAATTGCAAATAATCAAGAATTTTGCAAAGAAGACTTAGCAACTGTCGCTAATCTAAAACCAAGCGGGACACAATATAAATGGTACGATTCTTCTAGTAGTACAACAGCATTATTGCCTAATATACTATTGACTTCAAAGAATTATTATTTAAAAGAAGTAAATCTCACAGGCTGCGAATCAAATGCCACATCTATTAGTGTATTGATAAACAGTGTGCCAATTCCAACATTAAATTCAAATGGACAGAATTTTTGTGGTGCTGACAAACCAACAATCCAAAATTTATCAAACAATACTATTTATCTAGGAAATTTAAGTTGGTATAATACACCTACAATTGGAACTGTATTAGTCAGTACCGATTTGCTTATTGAAGGAAATACTTATTATGGTTTTGATTATAATACAACTACCAAATGTATTTCTGCTCCACTAGAAGCAACTGTCTCATTAACTTCATGTAATGTGACGCCAGAGGATTTGAAAATTCCAGATGGTTTTTCTCCAAATGGAGATGGTGTTAATGATACTTTTAAAATTATAGATATCGAATTTTTATTTCCAAATTTTACCTTAGAAATATTTAATAGATATGGAAATATTCTTTTCAAAGGCAATATAAGCAAACCTGATTGGGATGGAAAAAATTCGAATTCAAATTTCATCAATGGAGATTCACCTACAGGAGTGTATTTTTATATTATCAATTATAATAAAGACGACATATCTCCCAAACAAGGGCAACTTTATTTAAACCGATAATACTTTTTTTTACTACTAAATATATTCAAATGAAAAAAATAATACTTTTTGTGTTTTTTTTCCTTTTCATACTAAAGGCTACAGCTCAACAAGCACCTCATTTTACACAATATATGAGTAATATGAGCGTAATAAATCCAGCTTATGCAACAGCTACACCAGCAATTCTAAATTTAGGAAGCTTGTATCGTTATCAATGGGCTGGAATTAAAGGAGCGCCAAAAACAATGACTTTATTTGCTCATACTCCTATTAATGAAAAAGTAGAAACTGGAATATCATTAGTTTCAGATGATATTGGTGATGGAACCAAAAAAGAAACTAATGTTTTTGCAGATTTTGCTTATGTACTTCAATTGGATGAAACACAAAAGCTTTCCTTTGGTTTAAAAGCTGGATTTTCTACTATAAGCACAAATTTTAATGGTTTTCAATTAAATAGCGGTGATGTTACTACAGATTTAGCATTTGCTGAAAATACAAATGAAACAGTACCAAATATTGGAGCAGGAGCTTACTATTTTACAGATAACTATTATGTAGGACTGTCTATTCCAAACATACTTTCTACGGATCATATAAACTCATCTGGCTCAGGAATCAATTCTTTTGGTACTCAAAAAGCTCACACTTATTTAACAGGAGGTTATGTTTTTGACATCAATGAATCTTTTAAACTAAAGCCAGCCGCTATGGCTATATTTGTAAAAGGAGCGCCCGTATCAGTAGATTTAACCGCTAATGTGTTATATAATGAAAAGTTCGAACTAGGAGCTGCTTACCGATTTGATGATGCCGTAAGTGTACTAATGAACGTAAATGTAACTCCAAATTTAAGGGTAGGTTATTCCTATGACTATACAACTTCTAATCTAAGCGAATTTAATTCGGGATCACACGAAATAGTATTATTGTATAATTTGGATTTATTAGGTAAAGGATATAATAAATCACCTAGATTCTTCTAAAAAAGTAAATATGAAAAGAATATATATACTCCTAGTTGTATTTACAATCCAATTTGCACAAGCTCAATTACAACCACAGGATTTGGCAAGGGCAAATCGCTTATTCGATAAAACGTATTATAGCGAAGCAATCCCTTTATATGAAAAAATCAGTCTTAAAAGTCAAACGACTGATGTAATTAAAAATTTAGGTGATTGTTATTATTATACTAGTCAATACGATAAAGCACAAGCACAATATTCTCTTTTAATTCAAAGTAAAAGCAAAGAATTAGATGAAGACTTTTATTTTAGATATACTCAAACATTAAAAGCTAAAGGAGAATATGCTAAAGCTAACACTGTCATGAGAAATTATTATCAGGCTTCAAATAACAATTCAGCTATTGAAAAATTAGACGCCGATATTAAAAACCTGAGTAATGTTAGTGCTATCGGAGAAAGATTTAAAATCGAAAATTTAGCTTTAAATACACAAAATTCTGAATTTGGAGGAGTAGTTTTGGATAGTAGTTTAGTATTTGCTGCTGTAAAAAAGAAGCCTAATATCTTAGATAAAACCTATAAGTGGAATAACGAAGGCTATCTTAATTTAGTAAAAATTCCAATAAAAAATATAAATGCAAAGGATTCAATTGTGACTTATTTTTCAAAGGATTTGAAATCACCAATGCACGAATCAAATGCTATTTTTACAAAAGATGGTAAAACTATGTATTTTACTAGAAATAATTACAATAATGGTAAAAGAGGAAAGGACACTAATAAAATTTCAAACATTCAAATTTTTAGAGCTGAATTACTTCATAATAAATGGACAAATATAGTATCATTACCGTTCAATAGCGCTAGTTATTCAGTAGAACATCCTGCTTTAAGTCTTGACGAAAAAACATTATATTTTGCCTCTGATATGCCAGGTACAAAAGGATCTTTTGATATTTTTAGTGTTTCTATTGAAGGTTTAACATATGGTTTACCAATGAATTTAGGTTCGAGTATCAATACTTCAAAAAGAGAACAATTTCCATTTGTTTCAAAAGATAACAAACTCTATTTTTCTTCCAATGGGCGTGAAGGTTATGGAGCAATGGATATTTTTGTTTCTGATATTCAAAGCAATTCTTTTTCTAAAGCTTTAAATGTTGGACTTCCTGTAAATTCTGGTTATGATGATTTTGCCTTTTACATTGACTCAGACACGAAAGAGGGTTACTTTTCTTCGGATAGACCAGGAGGCAAGGGGAAAGATGATATCTATTCTTTGAAAGAGACCAAAGACCTGATTATAGAAGATTGCAAACAATATATTGCTGGAATTATTACCGACGCAGATTCGCATCTTGCTTTAGAAAATGCAAAAGTCATTTTAAAAAACAGCAACAATCAAGAACTTGAAACGGTACTGACTGCAATTGATGGAAAATTTAGTTTTTCAATTGCATGTGAAACTAGATATTCATTATTTGTAACCAAAGAAAATTACACTGAAAATTCAAAATCATTTACTATTTCGGCAGAAAGAAATAAAATTAATGATGGCTCAATGGAAATTAGATCGCAAGAGCTAATTAAAAAAGAGCAACAATTAGCTGCAGAAAAATTAAAGGCTGCAGAATTAGTAGCTCTTGAACAAAAAAGAAAAGCAGATGCAATTGCATTACAAGAACAAAAAATTGCAGATGCAAATGCTCTTGAAACGAAAAGATTAGCGGAATTAGCAGCAATTAAACAATTGAAAAAAGACAAAATAGCTGCTGATAAAATAGAAAAAGAAGCAACAATTGTAAAGAAAAAAGAGAGAACTGCTGCTATAGTTGCAGCTGAAAAAGATGTCGTAAAAGATAAAGATCGATTAATTATCAAAACGGATCCAATTTATTTTGATTACAACATGTGGTATATTCGAAAAGAATCTAAAAAAATTCTAAACCGTGTGGTTGAATTAATGAAAAAATACCCAGAAATGGTCGTTGAAATTGGTTCACATACTGACAATCGTGGTACTATAAAATTTAATGAGAATCTTTCTCAGAATAGAGCTGATGCAACTAGAAATTATATTTTGGAACAAGGAATTCCCAAAAAAAGAATTCAAGCCAAAGGATATGGAGAATCAGTTCCAATAGTAAAATGTATTCCAGAAGATTCATGTGATGAAGAACAACATGAGCTAAATAGAAGAAGTGAGTTTGTTATTAAGAATTTATAAAACAATAATTCTTAATTATTCGAAATTGGAAAGTCCTGATTCATTCAGGGCTTTTTTTTTGCAATTATTGGTAATTTTTATACTGTTTTTATTCTTTTTTCAATTGTAATTAATACTGATAATCATTAGTTTATGTTTTAAAGGACTCTGTAAAAAATAAAAAAATACTTTTTTTAAAACCAAAAGAATGGTAATTGCGTAAATGCTTTTAAACAATCTTTAATTAGTAAAATTATGAAAACTAGAAAATTTTTATCAGTTGCATTATTTGCATTAGTATTTGGAGCTACAACTTTTGCTCAAAAATCAGTTATGGTTGGTGGAGCAGCAATGTATCCATCAAAAAACATTATTGAAAATGCGGTCAATTCAAAAGACCATACCACTTTAGTAGCTGCTGTAAAAGCTGCTGGACTTGTTGAAACTTTACAAGGATCAGGACCATTCACCGTTTTTGCCCCAACAAACTCGGCTTTTGACAAATTACCAAAAGGTACAGTTGAAACTTTGTTGAAACCAGAAAATTTAAAAATGTTGCAAACTATTTTGACCTATCATGTAGTGGCTGGTAAGATGAGTGCTGCAGATATTGCTAAAGCCATCAAAATGGGTAATGGAAAAGCTACTTTAAAAACAGTTAGCGGAGGCACATTAACCGCTTGGATGAAAGGTAAAAGGTTGTATCTAACTGATGAAAAAGGAGGTATGTCAGAAGTTACAATTGCTGATGTAAATCAATCAAATGGGGTAATTCATGTTGTTGACGCAGTACTTTTGCCAAAATCATAATTGATCTAAATTCCAAAATAAAAAAATCCAAAATCAATGATTTTGGATTTTTTTATAAATATTGTTTTTATTATCTCAAACTTGCTCCGAGTTCAGTTTCAAAATTCTTTTGAAGTTTACTCATAATTTTATCAATCTGAGCATCTTCAAGTGTTTTTGAATTATCTTGAATAATAAAACTTAACGCATACGATTTTTTACCCTCTGGTAAATTTGCACCTTCATATACATCAAACAAATTGACATCTTTTAATAATGATTTTTCAGTTTGTCGTGCGATAGTATAAATAGTATCATACGTTACAGTTTGATCCACTAATAGAGCTAAATCTCTTCTAACTTCAGGATATTTAGGTATTTCAGTATATTTAATTTTACTAGACATTAATTTCAAAACTATTGCCCAATTAAAATCTGCAAATAAAACTTCTTGTTTAATTCCGAAATGCTTCAAAACTGATTTTTTAACAACACCAAATTCAACCAAAGTATCATTTCCTTTTCCAAAAGCAATACCTTCAGAGAAAACATCAGAAGAAACTGCTACACTTTTTGCATTAGTAATCCCTAATCTCAAAAGTATCGCTTCAACATATCCTTTAAATAAAAAGAAATCAGAAGGTTTTTGAGCATTAGTCCAGTTTTCTTGGTTTCTATTTCCAGTTTGAAATAAAGTTAAATGCTTAATTTCCTCATATCCAGCAAGAAATTTATGATATGACTTACCAAATTCAAATAATTTTAAATCCGAATTTTTACGGTTTATATTATACGATATAGCTTCTAATCCCGAGAATAATAATGACTGACGCATAGTTGCCAAATCACTACTTAAAGGATTCAACATTGTAACATTATAATCCTCTTTTAAAGTTTCTGAAAGCTGTACATAAGATGCAGTTGTCAATGAATTGGCCATCATCTCATTAAATCCTTGAGAATTTAATTGGCTTGCAACGATATTTTGTATTTTATAATCTTCGTTTCTAGGAGAATTAGATACAGTAGCATTCAATTTTTTAGAGAATACAATATTATTATATCCATATACTCTCAAAATTTCCTCAATTACGTCAATTTCTCTTTGTACATCAACGCGATAAGCAGGAATTGTTAATCCTAAACCAGCATCTGAAACACTATTTACTTTTATTTCTAAAGAGGCCAAAATTTGTTTGATCGTATCTCTTGGCAATTCTTGACCAATAATTCTAGAAACATTTTTAAAATTTAAAAACACTGAAAAATCTTCAATTTTCTTTTGGTAAATATCTACAATATCGGATGTAATTTCACCACCAGCAACTTCTTGAATTAACAAAGCAGCCCTTTTTAAAGCATATTCGGTAAGCGTTGGGTCGATTCCTCTTTCAAATCTAAAAGAAGCATCAGTGTTTAATTGATGTCTTTTAGCTGATTTACGAATACTTACTGGATTAAAATAAGCACTTTCTAAGAAAATAGAAGTAGTTCTATCCGATACTCCTGATTTTAGTCCTCCAAAAACTCCAGCAATACATAATGGTCCCTTTTCGTCACAAATCATTAAATCTTCTTCATGCAACGTTCTTTCAACATCATCCAAAGTGGTAAACTTAGTTCCTGCAGGAAGTGTTTGCACAATAATTTTGCCATTAATCATTGCAGCATCAAAAGCATGTAGAGGCTGACCTAAATCATGCAATACATAATTGGTAACATCTACTATATTATTTTTTGGATTGATACCAATCGCTTTTAATCTATTTTTTAACCATTCTGGAGAATCTTTAACAGTAATTCCTGAAATAGTAACACCACAATATCTAGGTGCTAGTTTAATGTCTTTAACATCAATATCTATTTTTAAAATTCTTTTATCAACTCTAAAATTACTAACAGGAGGGGTGATTAATTCAACATTAATTCCTTTTTGAATTAAGCCAGCTCTTAAATCACGAGCAGTACCAAAATGGCTCATTGCATCGGCACGATTTGGTGTTAGGCCTATCTCAAAAACTTCGTCATTTTCTATTTTAAAAACAGTAGAGCCTAATGTTCCTGCTGAAATTGAAGCGTCTAAAACCATAATTCCATCATGACTTTCACCCAGACCTAATTCATCTTCGGCACAAATCATTCCGTGACTATCTTGTCCGCGGATTTTTCCTTTTTTTATGGTAAATGATCCTCCTTCTTTATCAAACAAAACTGTTCCAATAGTTGCAACAGCTACTTTTTGTCCAGCTTCAACATTACTGGCACCACAAACAATTTGTAAAGGAACACCGTCGCCAAGATCAACTGTAGTAACTTTTAGACGATCAGCATCAGGATGTGGTACACAAGTTAATACATGCCCAACAACAATACCTTCTAATCCTCCTTTGATAGATTGGTATTTATCAACAATTTCTACTTCAAGTCCTAAATCGGTAAGTAATGCTGCTGTTTCTTCTGAACTATTATTTATTTTAATGAATTGTTTTAACCAGTTGTAAGATATTTTCATTGTAACTTAATTAGTCTTTTTTAAGGATGTAAATATAAGGATTGCTTGTGGGAGTTGAAAACTATTTTTTGTTTTTTATATCTGTGAATATTATTCAGTTTTCACCTCTGTAGTAAAGCCATAATTTCATTAAATAAAAAAGGCTGATTTTACAATCAACCTTTAAAATATTTTAATTAAATAATTTCTTCAATGTGCTTTTTTATATTTTGAGCAATTTTTTCTATTGGCAAATCATTGTCATCGTTACCAAAAGGTTCTTCAATTTCTTCAGAAATTATTTCGATACTTGCCAAGACATAAAAAATGAAAGAGACTACAGGAATAACATAATATCCCAATGCAAATACATAAGCATAAGGAAGTGTTAAAACGAAAACGAAAATAAATTTCTTGATAAATGTACTGTAAGAATAGGGGATAGGAGTGTTTTTTATTCGCTCGCAAGCACCGCAAATATCAGTGAATGATTGAATTTCATTATTCAAAATAATTAATTGATCTCCTGTTATTTTATGCGAAATATATAAATCATTAATTTTTTGGAATAACATTTTAGCAATTTGATTAGGCCTGTGCTTGTGATGATTTAAGATTAAATCGATATCCTCAAACAATAACATGCTTGTTTCTTCATCTTTCAAATGTTTGTTTAACATTGAAGCGTAACTTGGAATTAATTTTCGGAAATAAGCCAAATCCTTTTCATCTTTCAAAATAACTGAAAGTTTGATGGCAAGATTACGGCTGTTATTAACCAAAGCTCCCCATAATTTTCGCCCTTCCCACCAGCGATCATAAGCAGAGTTAATTCGGTATGCTAATAATAAAGAGATTACAAAACCTAATGTTGTATGTATAATCGAAAGATTTCTGACATGACTGGTTTCCTCTAATTTAAAATATTCAATTTCTAAATAAGCAATAGTTCCTGAATAAATTCCAAGCAGGAATACAAAGGGCAATAGTTCTCTAAAAGAATCTGATTTGTGAAAACGAAAAATATATGTAAGCCAAATTTTAGGATTGTATGATATCATTCTCTTTTTTTAACCAAAAATAATTAAAAATTAAGATTACCAGCTAACTCTCTCAAGGTTATTTCAGATAATTTGGCTTGAAACTGTGCGTTACTCAAACGAATTCTAGAATTAATATAGTTCAATTGTGCTGCTCTAAATTCAACAGAAGTAATAGTTCCAATTTTAAATTTATCAGCAGTAATTTGAATATTTTGCTTAGCAATTGCAGTATTATTTTCTTCTAAATCAATCAAATCTAAATTTGTCAAATACAGTTGAAAAGCAACAATTAAATTGCTTCTCAATTGAATTAACTGTTGATCAATTGCTAGTTTAGAATTGTCAATTTGCATTTTTGCAATTTTTTCACTTCTGTTTTGTGCATTTCCGTCAAATAAATTTAAAGACGCTGAAAAGCCATAATTCAAACCATGAGAAGAAGATTGAGATGTAAACCCAAGGCTTGATTGAGCATCACTGAAATTGTAACCTGTATTTAATTTAACGGTAGGATAGCGCTCGCCTTTGATTTGTTTTAATTCTAATTCGGATATTTTTTTATTAATTATTTGTATTAGCAATTCAGGATTTTGCTTTTCAGCAAGTATCATTAAAGCATCCAATTGTAATTTTCTATCCACTTCAATTTTATCAGAAACTACAAAATCAGTTTTTAAATCCCTAGCCATCAACTGATTCAAAAGTGTTTTTGCATTAGCATATACTTGCTTTTCTTTTACTAAATTACCAAGATCGGTATTCAAATCAACCTGAGCATTTAAGACATCGAGTTTTGAGTTTTTTCCAATAGTATAGCGATTTTGGATAAATTCAAGTCTTTTTTTGGAAATAACAATTGTCGAATCCAAATCAGCTAATTTTTGTTGTTCTTGTATCAAATCATAATACACCGTGTTTACGTTACTAACTTTATTAAGGATAGTCAATTTCAACTGTGTATCACTCATATTTTGAAATTCTTTTAGTTGATCGTATTTAGCAAACATTTTCATTCCATCAAAAATGGTCCAATCCAAAGAAACACCATAATTCAAACTATTATTTTTGGCATTGTCTAATGAGGTCGATGTTCCGTCTTGACGTGTTTGAGAAGAATTTTGAATACTATTATTATCTACAATAGAAGCTGTTGCACTTGGAAGCATTCCTGCATTTCCAATAGCTACATTTGTTTCCTCTATTTTTAAATTGTTTTTAGCAATTTTAATTTCAAAATTATTTTCTAAAGCAATTTTTATTGCATCTTCAAGAGTTAGCACTTCTTGCGCGCTAGTTTTTGCGATACAAAACAAAAATAAAACTAGACTTTTTATTATATTTTTAGTTTTCATACATTGAATTATTGGTTGTCAATTCTTTACAGAGTAATTCACAACTTAAGTAGTTATTTCAAAATTAAGAATCTACGATTTACTGTCTCTTTCATATTCTTCAATATGATCAAATTCAGGATAATGTTTACGTGCTTTTGACCACATTAAATAAATAGCAGGAATTACAAAAAGAGTTAAAACCAAAGAGAAAATAGTTCCTCCCACAATTACAACTCCCATACCAATTCTACTGGTAGAAGCTGCTCCAAGTGACATTGCAATTGGCAATGCTCCCAAAGCAATAGCTAAACTTGTCATCAAAATCGGACGTAAACGCGCTTCTGATGCTTCTAAAATTGCTTCTAATTTTGGTTTTCCCTGCTCTCGCAATTGATTCGCAAATTCGACTATCAAAATTCCATTCTTGGTTACCAAACCAATAAGCATTACGGTTCCAATTTGGCTAAAAATATTCCAAGTTTGGTTGAATAACCAAAGTGAGAATAAAGCTCCTGCTACCGCCATTGGCACTGTTAAAATGATAATAAATGGATCAATAAAACTTTCAAATTGAGCGGCAAGGATCAAGAAAATTAATAACAAAGCTAATCCAAAAGCGAAAGAAGTATTCGAACTACTTTCGACAAAATCTCGTGATTCCCCGCCCAAATCTGTGGTAAAAGAATCGTCAAGTACTTTGGCTTTAATTTCGTTCATTGCATCAATACCATCACTAATACTTTTGCCCGGAGCTAAACCTGCAGAAACCGTTGCCGACATATAACGGTTGTTATGATACAATTGAGGAGGATTACTTTGCTCTTCTATTTTTACAACGTTATCCATCTGAATTAATTCCCCCCTTTTGTTTTTGACAAACATCGAAGTTAAATCCAACGGTTTTGATCGGTCTCTTTGATTAAATTGCCCAATAACCTGATATTGTTTTCCGTTTTTAATGAAATAACCAAAACGTTGACCACTTAAAGAAAGCTGTAATGTTTGTGCAATATCCATGATCGAAATTCCAAGACTTTCGGCTTTTGCACGATCAATACTAACATTGATTTCGGGTTTATTAAACTTCAAGTTCACATCGGTAATTGAGAAAACATCGCTTTTACCAACTTCATCCATAAATACTGGAATTTTTTCACGAAGTTTTTCAAACGTTGGAGCTTGAATAATATACTGAATAGGTAAGCCACCACGTCTATTTACAGCAATTGTAGCTTGTTGCAATACCGATGTTTTAGCATCTGGATATTTTTTTGTCAATTTTGATAATTTATCAGCAATATCTTTTTGAGATTTTTTTCTTTCGTCAAGTCCTTTTAATGAAAGTCTGATGAAACCAGAATTTGTTGCCGAACCTCCAGAACCTCCAGCGGTAATTACTAAACTTATTTTTTTCTCAGGAATAGAATCATCAACTAATTTTGATATTTCCTGCATAAAACGGTTGGTGTATTCATATGAAGAACCTTCTGGAGTGGTCATACGCATCGTTACCGAACCACGGTCATCATATGGAGCAGTTTCTTTTGGAAGTATGGTAAAAAACAAATAAATCAACCCAAAACAAGCAATTAAAATTGGAAAACTAATCCATTTTTTGTGCATGAATTTTTCTAATGCTTCTGCATAACCGCTATTTAATTTTACAAAAAATGGTTCGGTTTTGATATAAAACTTAGATTTTTTCTGTTCACCGCCTTTCATTAAATAGGCATTTAACATCGGAGTTAAAGTCAAGGATACAAAAGCTGAAATTAATACCGCTGCTCCAATTACAACACCAAACTCCCGGAAGAGTCGCCCCACAAAACCTTCTAAGAAAATTACAGGTAAAAATACTGCTGCAAGTGTTACTGAGATTGAGATTACAGCATAAAAAATTTCGTTTGATCCTTTGATAGCCGCTTCGATTGGCGTCATGCCTTCTTCTACTTTTTTAAAGATATTTTCAGTAACCACAATACCATCATCTACCACCAAACCAGTAGCGAGAACAATAGCAAGAAGCGTTAATACATTAATCGAAAATCCAAAAAGCCACATGATGAAAAAAGTAGCAATTAAGGAAACAGGAATATCAATTAGAGGTCTGAAAGCAATTGCCCAATCTCTAAAAAACAAATAAATAATAATAATTACTAAAATAATAGAAATCCCTAATGTTTCTGCTACTTCAAGAACCGATTTCTTTACGAAAATAGTATTATCTAAAGCAATATTAAGTTTAATATCTTTCGGTAAGTCCTTTTTTAAAGCCTCATATTTTTTGTAAAATTCTTTTGAAATATCTAAATAATTCGCTCCAGGCATTGGCACAATAGCTAAACCAATCATTGGAAGTCCTGACGATGTCAATGAAGTTTCGATGTTTTCAGGACCTAATTCGGCACCACCAACATCACTTAAACGAACAATTTTATCTCCGTCTGTACGAATGATAATATTATTAAACTCTTCTGGTTTAGAAAGGTTTCCGATTGTTTTTACAGTCAATTCTGTATTATTTCCAGTTAATTTTCCAGATGGTAATTCAACATTTTGAGCATTCAAGGCATCTCTAACATCCGAAACAGTACAGTTATAAGCATTTAATTTTATTGGATCAATCCACAAACGCATGGCATAGCGTTTTTGTCCCCAAATTTGAACACCACTTACACCAGGAATAGTTTCTAATCGCTGTGAAATAACATTTTCTGCATAATCACTTAATTCTAAAGAGCTTCTGGTGTCACTCTGAACTGTCATAGAAATAATAGATTCACTATCCGCATCAGCTTTAGAAACTACAGGTGGTGCATCAATATCCTGTGGCAAACTTCTAACAGCTTGCGAAACTTTATCACGAACATCATTCGCAGCTTCTTCTAAGTTTTTATCTAAATTAAATTCGATTGTAATAGTGCTGCTTCCCTGATTACTAGATGAAGTTATATTTCTAATTCCGTCAATAGCGTTTACTGCTTTTTCAAGAGGCTCAGTAATTTGAGATTCAATAATATCAGCATTGGCACCTGTATAATTCGTTCTAATAGAAACTTGTGCCGGATCAATTGAAGGAAATTCTCTAACACCTAGAAAAGTGTATCCGAGAAAACCGAATAATATAATTAAAAGATTGAGTACTATTGTTAAAACAGGTCTCCTTATACTTGTAGTTGATAAACTCATTGAGATTGCAGATTTTAGATTACTTCATCAGTTCGCCCTATGGGCTCGTGTGTAGACTTTTGATTTTAGATTTCTTACTATTTAATACTTTAATCTTTGTACTTTAAAATAAAATCTATTTTACTTTTACCTTTATGGGGGCTTCATCTTTTAAAGACATTACTCCACTTGTGATCAAAGTATCTCCAGCTTTTAACCCTGAAAGAATCAAGATAGAAGCATCTGTTCTAGTACTAGCATCTACCATTATTTGTTTGGCTTTGCCCATATTTGAAATAAAAACTTTTTTACCTTCTTGTACAGGTACAATTGCTTCTGAAGGAATTACAATGGCATCTTTAATGATAGTTAAAGGTAATTTTACATCTGCAAAAGTTCCTGGGAAAAGGTTACCATCTATATTATCAGCAATAGCCCGAATTTGTAAAGTACGGGTAGCCACTTCAACTTCTGGTTGAATAGCATATATTTTTGCGGTATAGATTTTATCAGATTCTGAAACTGTAAAATCAATTGTAGAACCAGATCTTACTTGAGAAGCATATTTTTCAGGAATAGAAAAAGTAATTTTTAATTTTCCCGAATTAACTAATTTTGCTACTAAAATTGTTGGAGTTATATAAGTTCCTGGAGAAATAGAACGCAATCCAATTTTTCCTGAAAACGGAGCGCGAACAGATGTTTTTGAAATTTGTGCTCTTATTAACTGGCTTTGAGCTTGTGCTGATTTATAATCGGCTCTTGCAATATCATATTCTTCCTGACTAATAGCTTCTTTTTGTAATAATAATTTAGCTCTTCTTTCATTTTCAGCAGCTAAACCTTCTTTAGTAGTTGCCTGAGTCAATTGAGCTCTTAATTCTATATCATTTACTTTAAATAATAGTTGCCCTTTTGCTACATTGCTACCTTCTTTAAAATAAATTCCCTCAACTATCCCTGAAACTTCACTATGAATTTCTATTTGTTCATTGGCTTCGATAGAACCTGAAAGTGATAGATTATTATCAAAAGTTTTAGGATGAATTACAATTCCTGTAACAGTGATTGGTTTATCTTTTTCGTCCTTTCCTTTCGAATCATTTTTTTTGGCATTATTAGAAGTAACTCTGTAGCCTATAAATCCAACAAATCCTAGTAATAATAAGGCGTAGACAATGTTTTTAATTTTCATGTTTTAGGGTTATAAGTGAAGTTGAAAAATTTCTTTGGTTAAGAAGAACAAATTTAAGTTTTAGATGTGTTAAAATTCTAAGTGTTAATTTTTATTTAACGTTTGTACATACAAGTATTAATATTTAGCCAAAAAAGATTTAGCTTGACAATTAAGACTTTTAAAATTAAAGAAGGTTTAATTAGAAAATTAAAAATTTCTTTTTAAAATTATTTTAGAGATAGGAGTGACTGTAATCCTTCCCAAATAATTTGCAATCCAACGCATAGTACAATAAATGCACTCAATCTATTTACAATTTGTTGTCCTCTTTCTCCAATTTTTTCTAATATAATATGTGTATTCGCAATACAAATATAAATTACAAAAATCATAGCTGTTATCCCAACTAGTAATGCACTTGTATTCCATATATATTGCTCAATATTTTTAAAAGAATTTGAAGCACTGAGCGTCAATAGTACTGAAATCGTTCCCGCTCCACAAGTCATAGGAAATGAAATAGGATAAAATAGTGATTTTTCTATTTTTGAAAATTTATCTTCTGGTTGAATTGCTTTGTCTGAAGTGGCAGTATCCGATTTTAATAAATTCCAACCCATACTGCAAATCGTTAAACCACCACCAACTTGAACTATTGGTAATGAAAGACCAAATAATTTTAAAATCCAACTGCCAATAATTACAGATATAATACAAATGCAAAAACAATAAAAAGATATTTTTTTGGCTACAGCAATCCGTTCTTTTCGATTTAATTTTCCCAACATAGGATCTATAATAAAAGAAGTTCCAACGGGATTAACAGGTGGAAAGAGCGTTACAAAGGCAACAAATGCTACATGCATAAAAGTTATAACAGTACCCATAAAATAAAAAGATAACCCGGATTAATAATTAAGCTTTTATCGAAAAAACATAGGACTTAAATATAAGAATTTTATTGTGATTGTTTATTTAAAATTACAATTAACAATTTTTAAGTTTTTAACTTATAAATTCATTTTAAAACTGGAAAGATAGTTTGAAGTATATTTTTTAATAACCCAATGAAATCTGGAATTATAAATGCTAACTTATATAATTCCAAATATTTTTCTTTTTGGTTAATTCTATGAAAACTGCTTTTAGGATAGCATTTTCTGGTTTCTCCAAAGGACCATCCTCTTTTAAGATTTTAATGGCATAGTTTCGTGCTAAAAGCAAAATATCCTTATCACGAACAATATCAGCAATTTGAAGATTTAGAACACCACTTTGTTGCGTTCCCATTAAATCGCCTGGACCACGGAGTTTTAAATCGACTTCGGCAATTTCGAAACCATCATTAGTACTCACCATCGTTTCCATACGTGTTTTACTGTCACTCGATAATTTAAAAGAAGTCATCAAAATGCAATAACTTTGATCAGCTCCACGACCCACACGTCCTCGTAACTGATGCAGTTGGGATAATCCAAAACGTTCAGCACTTTCAATAATCATTACACTCGCATTGGGAACATTTACACCCACTTCGATAACGGTTGTAGCGACCATAATGTTTGTTTTTCCTTCCGAAAAACGTTTCATTTCAGCATCTTTTTCGGCTGGTTTCATTTTTCCGTGAAGAATAGAAACAGCATATTGTGGAAGCGGAAAATCACGAGAAATACTCTCATAACCGTCCATTAAATCTTTGTAATCCATTTTTTCAGATTCCTGAATCAAAGGGTAAACTATATATATCTGACGTCCTAAAGCAATTTCATCCCTAATAAATTTCCAAACTTTTAGTCGATTACTATCAAAACGATGTACAGTCTGAATAGGTTTTCGTCCTGGAGGCAATTCATCAATAACTGAAATATCAAGATCTCCATACAAACTCATCGCCAAAGTTCTAGGAATAGGAGTAGCAGTCATTACCAAAATATGTGGCGGAATTGCATTCTTTTTCCATAATTTAGAACGTTGCTCTACGCCAAAACGATGCTGTTCATCAATAACCGCTAATCCTAAATTTTTAAATTTTACTTTGTCTTCTAATAAAGCGTGGGTACCGATAAGTATTTGTAAAGAACCATTTTCGAGTTCTTCATGTATGATTCTTCTACTTGCGATTTTGGCTGAACCTGTAAGTATTTTTATATTGATATTTAAAGACTTAGCTAATTCTGACAAACCTATAAAATGTTGATTTGCTAAAATTTCTGTTGGAGCCATCAAACAAGCCTGAAAGCCATTATCCATTGCCAGAAGCATACTCATAAAAGCTACAATAGTCTTTCCTGAACCAACGTCACCTTGTAATAATCGATTCATTTGAGCATTGCTGCCCATATCGGTTCTGATTTCTTTAATAACTCTTTTTTGAGCATTTGTTAATTCAAAAGGGAGATAATTTTGGTAAAATTCATTAAAAAATGCGCCCACTTTAGAAAATGGATGACCTTTTATTTTATGTTTCTGAATCAAATTCTTCGTTATCAATTGCAATTGAATAAAGAATAATTCTTCAAACTTTAATCTGAATTGAGCTTTCGCTAAAATCTCGGTACTTTTAGGAAAATGAATATTGAATAAAGCAGCGTTTTTGGGTATTAACTGTAATTCATTTGTTAAATAAGAAGGTAAAATTTCTGTAAATAATGCTTGCGTTTCCATGAATAATTGCTGCATCATTTTATTTACCACACGATTTGTAATTCCCCGATTTGTTAACGTTTCCGTCGAAGGATAAACCGGTTGCATTGCCGAACGCAAGCTTTTTTGGTGTTCAGTCAATAATTCAATTTCGGGATGTGCCATACTGTATTGGCTTCCATATTGTGCACATTTTCCAAAAACAACACACACTTCGTTGATTTTCAAACTTTCTTTAATCCATTTATGACCCTGAAACCAATTAAGATCTATTTGTCCTGTATCGTCTACAAATGTGGCTACTAATCGCTTTTGGTTTTTACCAAATTCAACAGTCTTAATGTTAATGATTTTTCCAATAATCTGAACTTCGGCAATATTATTTTGCAGCTCATTAATTTTGTAATAGCGTGTACGATCGATGTATCGGTTCGGAAAAAAATTAACCAAATCTCCATATTTAAAAATCCCCAATTCCTTACGTAGCAATGCACCACGAGTGGGACCAACGCCTTTAAGATATTCTATGGGAGTTTCTAGGAGATTATTGGACATTTTAGATTGTAGAATTTAGATTGTAGAATTTAGATTTTTTAGAGTCTATACTCTTTGTTCTATATTCTTTACTCTTTTTAAGAAAGCGAAGATAGTTTTTTGTTAGGAAATTTGGAAATAGTATTGTTTAGGAAATTCTTATAATTCACTTTACCTTAGCAAAACAAAATTTTAGCAAATGACAACTCATATAGCACTTCTTCGTGGCATCAATGTTTCTGGACATAACATGATGAAAATGGATATTTTGAAAACTACTTTAGAAAACATTGGTTATAAGAATGTGATAACTTATATTCAATCAGGAAATGTTTTTGTGGATACAGATGAAGAAAATCCTGCGTCAGTTGGTTTCAAAATAAAACAGGAAATTTTCAAAGCTTTTGGACATGAAGTCCCTGTGGTAGTTATTGGAAAAACTGATTTAGAAAACTGTTTAAAAAACAATCTTTTTTTGAAAGAAAAAGAAGTAGACACCAAGAAATTATATGTGGCCTTCGTTTCGATACCACTGCGAAGCGACAGTATTAATGATTTAAAAATGAGCCAGGTTAAACCCGATGAAGCCTATATCGACGAAAGCAGAATCTACATCAAATATTCTGTTGGCGCAGGAAAAACAAGATTTGACCAGAAATATATCGAGAAAAAATTAAATGTCACGGCAACAATTCGAAATTGGAATACCGTGACACAGTTGTTGAAAATGTATGAGGAGAGATAAATTAAAAAAGCTCTCCGATTGCTGAAATTATGTTTTTTTAGATCTTTATTTTGTTACCAAATCACAATACCAAAATCCGTAATCAAAAGCATCCGAAGCTGAAGTGTCACAAGCGGTATCTGAAGCATCTTTTTCCTTTGGTTTTTCATATTTACGATAAACTACTTCACCAACTTCAAATGAAATTGGCTTGCTAAAAATAGGTCCGTCAAAAGTAAAAGTATGAAATTCTCCGTTTTCACCACAAACATCTACATTTTCAGGTAAATCATTAATGAAATTTTGGTCAATGACGCGTCCCACAAAACTTTTGTCTAGAAAACGTTCGTTCACACAAACGACAATCGTCTTGAATCCTAGTTCAATAAACTCCTGAATCAAATCGGGAGTAGGAATTTTCCAAAGTGGAAATACACCTTCAAAACCTATTTCTGCCAATTTATCTTCTCTGTATTTTCTTAAATCTTCCAAGAAAATATCTCCAAAAATAGAATGAGTAACACCTTGTTCCTTTAATTTTGAAAGTGTTGTTTGCATTACTGCTTCATAAACTTCCATCGTTGGCATTTCGGGAATTTGCATAATTTCGAGTGGAAAACCAATGCTTTGTGCCTGCTGTTCCAATAATTCGACTCTAACTCCATGCATAGAAATACGCTGAAACTGTTGATTTACACTCGTTAATAAACAACTAATTTCATATTCATCATTCTGCAATGTTTTGTATAATGCTAAAGCAGAATCTTTTCCGCTGCTCCAATTAAATAAGGCTTTTTTCTTCAATTTTTCTTTATAATTTATTTCGGAAGTAAACTTACAAATTATGTTCGATTTGTTACTCAAACCTTTGTAACTTTGAATAACTTGCACAAAAATGCACGACGAATTCCATAAATTCATACTAGAATGAAATACCTTTTTCTGATTCTTTCCACATTTGTATTCGCACAACAAACCAAATCGGTTGATTTTAAAACCGCTAATGGCAACATTTCTATTAATCCTGATGATAAAAGTATTTCAGGAACGGTTACTTATACTTTTGAAGTTTTAAAACCCATAGACACCATCAAAATTGATGCACAAAACATGACGTTTACGGCATTGGAATTAAACGAGAAAAAAATACCATTTAAAACCAATGGAAAAGAGTTATTAATAATTCATCCATTCGAAAAAGGCAAAAATTCTGTTCAGTTTTCATACGAAGCAAAACCAAAACAGACGCTATATTTTGTTGGTTCTGAAGCCACAAATAATTTACAAATTTGGACACAAGGACAAGGCAAGTACACCAGTCATTGGTTTCCTAGTTTTGATGATGTTAATGAAAAAGTAATTTTTAATATGGATATTACTTTTGATTCTAAGTATGAAGTAGTTTCAAACGGAGTTTTAAAGCATAAAATTGCTGATAAAAATAATATCCATTGGAGTTATCAAATGCAAAAACCAATGAGTTCGTATTTATTAATGGTTGCTATTGGTGATTTTAAAACACACACATTAAATACAAAATCAGGAATATCATTGGAATTATACATAAATCCAAAAGATGTTGGTAAACAAGAACCTACTTACCGTTATTCTAAAGAAATATTTGATTATTTGGAAAGGGAAATAGGAGTGAAGTACCCTTGGAAAATCTATCGTCAAGTCCCTGTGAGCGAATTTCTGTATGCGGGTATGGAAAATACAAGTGCTACATTATTTGCAACGCGTTATGTAGTAGATTCCATAGGATTTGAAGATCGAAGTTATACCAATGTTAATGCGCATGAACTTGCACACCAATGGTTTGGTGATTTAGTCACTGCTCAAAGCGGAAAAGATCATTGGCTACAGGAAGGATTTGCAACTTATTATGCTTTGCTTGCAGAACGTTCTATTTATGGTGATGATTATTTTTATTCCAAATTATACGAATCGTCATTACAACTTAAGCAAGCATCTAAAACGGATACTATTCCAGTGCTAAATGCCAAAGCAAGTTCTTTATCATTTTATCAAAAAGGAGCTTGGGCATTGCATGTATTGAGAGAAGGAATAGGAGAAGAGACTTTTAGAAAAGCTGTAAAAAATTACCTTTTGAAATATCCCTTTCAAAACGTTACTACACAAAATTTCTTTGATGAAATTAAAAAAGTATCTGACTATGATTTAGTTAATTTTAGCAAAGTGTGGCTTGAAACAGCAGGTTTTAATAATAACATTGCCAATCAATTACTGATTAAAAACAATGCCATGAAAGTTCAACTAGAAGTTGCCGAACTAAGAAGCAAACCATTGGTTGATAAATATTCATTTTTTGAAAAAACATTGCAATCAGAGGTGTATTCTTCGGTTAAAGCGTCTATTGTCGGTCAACTTTTTAATGAAAAATTTGAAGCTAAAAAACAATTATTACATTTGGCTTTGCAAACCCAAAATATTCAGGTAAGACAAGCAGTAGCCAGCAAACTCCAAAAAATACCCGAAGAATTCAAATCCGAATATGAAACCTTACTCGATGACAAATCCTATCAAACCCAAGAAATGGCACTCTATTATTTATGGAATAATTTCCCAAATAAAAGAAATGACTATTTATTAAAAACAAAAGATTGGATTGGGTTCAACGATTTCAATTTGCGAATCCTGTGGTTATCCTTAGCGGTTTCTACACCTGAATTTGTAGCCAATAAAGAAACTTATATTCAGGAATTAGTTGACTATTCTTCACCCAAATATGAAGCAACAACTAGGCAAAACGCTTTGGAATATTTATTGAATTTCAATATCATTAACGAAGAAATTTTAAAGAATTTGGTCAATGCAACTACGCATCACATGTGGCAATTTTCTAAATTTGGAAGAGATAATATTCGTGTTTTAATAAAAAATCCTGAAATCAAAAATACTTTCAAAACAATTGTACCTAATTTGAATGAAAAGGAACAATTTCAATTGGATCGATTACTGAAGGAATAATTTTTAAAATAACATTGAAAAAAAATGAAAAAAGCAATTTTAATCCTAGCAATCATTCTATCATCTTGCACAAAGCATAATGCATTTGAAGAATACCTTGTAAATGATAAAGACAATAGCTTTTGGGTAGAAAAGATGATGGATTCTACAGGTGAATATAAATATTACAGTAGACAATCCGTTTTTTTGACAGATAAAACATTAAAAAGTTTGTGTTCCTTTAAAGAAGATGTGATAGGTTCTCCTCAATTAATACTTATTGAAGGTGGAGATATAGAAAAATGGAGTTTTAATGAAAAAGAAAACACCTTAACCACCTCATATCTAACAACATTTAAGATTAAAAAATATTCAAAAGATACTATTTTTATGAAACTAACAACAGCAAAAAAAGAACATTTTATACTGATTAGAAAAAGAATTAAGTAAAATCAGATGGTGCCAGTATAAACAAATTTCCCTGTTGAACAATAGCTTGGCCTAGCAAACCTTGCCCTAAACTATGAAACACAAGCTATCAAACTAAAAAGTAACTTGTAAAAAAGTTATTTTTGTATATTTTTAAATAATTGCTTAAAAACAAAACACGAATAAAAAGACGACTTCAAAACTTATCCCTTAAAATAAAAATGAAATACAAAGCCATTATTTTTGACTTAGATGGAACCCTAATAAACTCC
Organism: Flavobacterium sp. WC2509; assembly: GCF_052683105.1. Classification (NCBI taxonomy): domain Bacteria; kingdom Pseudomonadati; phylum Bacteroidota; class Flavobacteriia; order Flavobacteriales; family Flavobacteriaceae; genus Flavobacterium; species Flavobacterium sp. WC2509. Next base: position 4,397,424 of record NZ_JBQZFG010000001.1, read on the forward strand.
CTAGAAGACATTGCTGATGCGATGAACAAAGTCCTTACAGACAAGAATTATCCAACACACTCCTACGAAAGTTATAATTATTTTATAGGGAATGGGCTTCGCAAATTGGTTTCAAGAGCCTTGCCTGAATCTAATAAAAATGAAAGCGAAATTGATCGTTGTTACGAAGCTATGATGACAATTTATGGAGAAAATTGTATCAAAAAAACCAAACCTTATGACGGAATTCAAGCACTTTTAGACGAACTGGGTTCTCTAAATATTCCCATTAGTGTTTTGTCAAATAAGTCAGATGTATTGACTAAAAGGATTACTCAAGCGATATTTCCAGACAGTTTTGAGCCCGTGATTGGTCTAACTTCAGAAGAATTTAAAAAGCCAAATCCTTTTACAGCTATTCAAATAAGCAAACAATTAAATTGTACACCTTCGGAGATTATTTTTGTTGGAGACAGCGGTATTGATATGCAAACTGCAACCCAAGCCGGAATGCATGCTGTTGGTGTTTCGTGGGGATATCGAACAAAAGACGAATTACTTTCAGAGGGAGCAAAGCTTCTCTTGAATCAACCATCCGATTTAATGGAGCTTTTTTAAGATTTCAAGATTTTCAACAAACTCCTTAAAAACTTAGTATCTTAGAACCTTAGCAATTATAATACTATGCGAGCATTAGTCATTTCTGGTGGAGGAAGTAAAGGCGCATTTGCTGGAGGCGTTGCTCAATACCTGATAGAAAACAAAGGTTATAAATATGATTTGTTTATCGGAACTTCTACAGGAAGCCTGCTAATTTCGCATCTTGCTTTAGGTAAAATCGATAAAATACGCTCGATTTATACCAATGTCGATATGAATCAGATATTTGACATTAATCCTTTTGTTGTTAAAAAGAAAAACGGGAGAAATTTCGTAACCATCAATCATTTCAATGTTTTTTTGCAATTATTGAGAGGAAAACGAACCTTTGGAGAAAGTAGAAAACTACAGCAATTCATCAAATCTAATCTAACAATTGCTGAATTTGAACACCTGAAGTCCTTACCTACAGATATTATAGTAACAGTCACCAATATTACCAAAAACGAAGCCGAATATAAATCTATTAAAGACTGCACTTATGCAGAATTTTGCGATTGGATTTGGATTTCCAGCAACTATATTCCTTTCATGAGTATTGTAAAAAAGCAGGGCTGCGAATACGGCGATGGCGGATTTTCTAACTTGGTTCCCATTAGAGAAGCTATCCTTAGAGGTGCCACCGAAATTGATGTAATTATTCTAGAAACCGAAATAGCTACATCCAAAGCCGCTTTAGGAAATAATCCCTTTTCGCTGATGATTAGTTTGTTTCTTTTTTCCCTAGACCAAATTGGAAAACACGATATTTCTATCGGGAAGCTGACCGCAAAAAACCATAATGTAAAACTTAATTTATACAACACTCCAACCAAATTGACCAATAATGCGCTTATTTTCAATAAACAACAAATGAAAAAATGGTGGAAAAACGGTTTCAATTATGCCAAAAACAAAAGTGAAAACATGAGTGAAATCAGATAATTCAAACTTTTTTTTTGATTAGGAGCACAACTTTCATTTTCATAAAAAAAATCCACCTGCTCTCCGTTATATCTCTTGCATTTGCTATCGCAATACAAGAGGATGCCACTTCGATCAGGGCTAAAGAGATAACCTTAGTTTTTCATAACTAACATAAGTACAGTCTGCACGGTTGAATACAAAAAAGAAACCGCAAATTCGCAAATTATACACTTAAAAATATATAATAATTTGCGAATTTGCGGTAAATATTTTTAAACCTTGGATTATAATTTTGAATTTAATTCATTCAAAAAACTACCACATCTGACTCACTTCTCTTTTAATATATCCTAAAGCAGCATTACTAGGAGTTTGTTTTTCAAGTAAATCATTTAGCAATGTTTCTCTCAATTGGTCAGCATTAACAATATCTGGACTTAAAGCTGCTTTTCTAATCATCTGACTTGTAGCATTTTTAGCAGTTGCAATAATTGTCCAACATTCTTCGGTCATGTAGATTTGCTGTGCTAAATTGTGTTCAAATTCTTGGTCAATTTGAGCAATAACAAAATTAGCATAATCATTTTTATCTGGTGAAATTGGAGAAATTCTAATCAATAAATTAGAAAGACTAATGCGTTCCAAAAATAAAGTCATACGCTCGTATGCTTGTAAACGCAAAGGTAAAGCGCTTTTTTGAGTCTCTTTACTCAATAAGTAACGACGTCTACCTTCCTCGTTTTTGGTGTGTAAATTGAAAAAGTAATAAGCAACCATTCCGGTAATAATTGCAGGTAAAGTATAACTTAATAATTCTAGCATTTTTGAAATATCCATTTTGTTTTTATTTTAAAAAAAGCAAAAATAATCTTTTTGAAATGAAAACAATGGCAAAATTACCTCCAAAAACAAAAAGAGGATTGTATTTTTGCACATTCAAAATTGAAATCCCAAATAGCACAAACCAAATGGAAAACTACATTATCATCTTACTTTGTTTGGCTGCTTTTTTTGCGGGATTTGTAGATGCCATTGTAGGTGGCGGCGGATTGATACAAACACCTATGGGATTAATTCTATTACCTAATTTTCCAGTGTCTACCGTTATAGGAACCTTAAAAGTTCCTGCCTTTAGTGGAACTACATTTGCAGCTTATCAATATGTTAGAAAAGTCAATATTAATTGGAGGATCCTAAGTATCATGATGGTTTTAGCATTTCCATCTGCATTTTTAGGCTCCACTTTATTGACTTATGTTAGTAATGATTTTATGAAACCATTATTACTGGTAGTATTATCATTATTAGCAATTTACACTTATGCAAAGAAGAATTTTGGTCAACATCAAGAAAAAAATATTTCACCTAGAACTCAAATTTTCAACGCATTGATAATTAGTTTTGTGGTAGGTTTTTATGACGGATTCATTGGGCCTGGTACGGGAAGTTTTCTTGTTGTTGCTTTCATCGCCTTAATGGGATTTGACTTTTTACATGCTTCAGCCAATGCCAAAATGGTAAATCTTGCTACTAATTTTGGCTCGATTTGTTTATTTATTCTTAAAGGTAAAATCATTTGGGCTATTGCATTGCGAATGGCAGCCAGCAATGCTTTAGGTGGTTTTTTAGGTGCAAAACTAGCCATCAATCGTGGTAATACCTTTATTCGAATCTTCTTTTTAATCGTCGTTATCGGTACTTTGATACGATTTGCTTACGATGTTTTTTACAAATAGTAAATTTTTATTTCTTTTACTTTAATTCCTTTTTTAGCCTTAGTCTCACAGTATTTCTCTGAATGTTATCGATTACATTTTTTCGGCTTAAGCATCAGTTTTACTGGAATTACGAATAATATAATTATATAAAGTGTAATTTTTACATGTTTTTTGTAATTATTTAATGCAATTTTTAGTATTTTATTTGTTTATTAATAATAAAATTATATTTTTGTGTAATCGATTACACATTTTAAATTATATAAAATTGTGTTTTCTATTAAACTAAACCAACCAATAAAAACCAAACCAAATGAAAAAAAAATTACACCATTTATTTAGGGCATTGCTATTTCTTCCGCTTTGTATGTTTTCCCAAATCTATGTTTCTCCAACAGGAGTTTCTACAAATGACGGATCTATTGCAAATCCAACAACTTTATTAAACGCTATTAATACAATAACTCCAGGACAAACAATTTATATGCGTGGTGGAGTTTATTCGGTCGCTTCTACCATTTTAATTGCGAGAGCAAATAGTGGAACGGCAGGAAATCTAAAAAGAATAGAAGCTTATACTGGAGAAAGTCCAATTGTCGATTTTTCGGCTCAAACAGAACTTCCTGCTAATAGAGGTTTTATTTTAGATGGATATTATTGGTACTTTAAAGGAATAAGAATTAGAAATTCAGGAGATAATGGAATGCTTCTTTCAGGAAGTAATAACACTATTGACAATTGCGTTTTTGAAAAAAATAGAGATACAGGGCTTCAAATGAGCAGATATGATGTCAATGCTACATCAATCAGTCAATGGCCTTCGAATAATTTAATTTTAAATTCGGAATCATTTGATAATAAGGATGTGTTAGCTGAAAATGCGGATGGTTTTGCAGCAAAATTGACTTGTGGTACAGGTAATATCTTTCGTGGCTGTATTTCCCATAACAATAGTGATGATGGTTGGGATTTGTATACTAAAACAGAAACAGGACCTATTGGAGTTATATTATTTGAAAACTGTGTAGCATACAATAATGGTACATTAACAGACGGCTCAACAACAGCTACTGGAGACAAAAATGGTTTTAAATTAGGAGGAGAAGGAATTCCTGTAAACCACATTTTAAGACGTTGTGTTGCTTTTGGAAATGGTCACCACGGTTTTACCGATAATAATAATTTAGGCTCCATCGAAATGTCTAATAACACATCTGTTAATAATGCCGATAGTAATTATAGCTTCCGTACAGGTGGAACACATCAATTTAGAAATAACGTTTCGTATAATTCGGTTAATAGTGATAAAAATGCAGGTACCGATGTGAGTTTTTCAAATGTATGGTGGATAAGTAAAAAAAGTAATAATGGTAGAATTCCTGCTATTGTTTCTAGTGCAGCTGATTTTGTCTCTTTGACTGTTCCTGCTGTAATTAAAAATGCTGATGGAAGCCCTAATTTAGGTACTTTTGCAACACTAAATACTAATAGTGATTTTATTGATGCGGGTGTTACTGCAACTGGAATAAGCTTTAGCGGAACAGCCCCTGATTTAGGAGCCAGAGAAACTGGACCAGTACAGACAACAGATTTTGTTCTTACTACTGCTGCAAGTCCTGTATTAGGAGGAACAATTACAAGTAATCCCAATAACGCAACTTATAATGCTGGTACAGTGGTAACTCTTACAGCAATACCAGCTACAGATTATGCTTTTGTTTCTTGGAGTAATGGAGCTACTACTGCAACAACTACAGTTACAATGGATGCTAATAAAACGATTACAGCCAATTTTAAAAGTACACTTCCCGCAGCTTATATTTTAACAACAACTGCAAGTCCTTCTAATGGAGGAACAATTTCCATAAATCCAAGTAAGGCTACGTATACAGAAGGAGAAATAGTAACGCTAACTGCTACTCCAGCCTCTGGATATGTGTTTACTAAATGGAGCAATGAAATTACGACTGCTACAACAACAATCACAATGAATAGTGACAAGACTGTAAGTGCAATATTTAGTTTGCCTGTAACAGGAACTCAAACTTTAAGAATAGAAGATTCAGCTACATTTACAGCAGGTTATTGTGGTTTTGATGGAGCTATATCCTCGAATACAGGTGCAAATAACGGTTCAGTTACAAACCTTTCGAATAGCGCAGCAAAAGGAGTAAACTATACGATAAAAGTTCCTACCGCAGGCGTTTATAGTATTGTGTTTAGATATGTAAATAGTAGCTCTAGCAATGCAACTACAGCAAAACTTATCATAAACGGTGCAAATGCAATTCCTGCTTTTTCTTTTCCTAAAACAGCAAATTCAACTACTTTTACTACAACCGCTGCTGAAAATATAACTTTGGTTCAAGGAGTAAATACAATTCGATTAGAAACGACTGTTGCTTCTGCGTTTGCAGATATTGACTGGGTAGAAATAACAGGAGAAGCTCCTGCTGCAGAGTCTTGTACTAGTCAAGCAAAATCATTGGGAACAAATGATTTTGAAAAACTATTATTCGAAGCATATGTTTCACCAAATCCAGTTGTTGAAAACATTAATTTAATTGTAAATTCTTCTCAAGTACAAGATGCTAACATCGTATTATCAAATGTAAACGGACAGATTTTGTTCTCAAAACAACAACAATTAAATACAGGAATAAATACTATTTCAATAAATAAAAGTACAGTCGCAAAGGGTTTTTATATTCTGAAAGTTGATGCAGAAGGAATAAACAAATCAATAAAAGTAATTGTAAAATAATAGAACAAGACCGCTTTTTAATAGCAAAAACCACTTCTTGAAACGGAAGTGGTTTTTTTATATATTTTTATTGGTAGATTATTTAGCTACACAATCTACAGTTGTGAATTTATATTTCACTTTTTCAAAATCTATAGGTTTGTCTTTGGCAAAATAAGATCTTCCTAAATAAGTTTCTATTTTTCCACTACCTAAAATAAGTTCGTTCCCTTTTTTTAGAAATGCCATCGGATTTTTGAATGTTACTTTATCATTAGTCCCTTGTATAAAGGAGTAGTCAGCAAACAATGTATCGCCATGGAATTCTCCAGCGATTTCTCCAACTTTTTCTGGCGAGTCAGCAATTTTCATTATCATATCTCCAGTTATTTTTCCGCTTTTTAATGTGTTGATTGTCAGATTAATTGTGTCATTTTCATACAATGCTTTGTAGCACGCTGTGCTTATCGGTTTTTCAGCTTGAGCCTTAGCCGCTTCAGCATCTTTTGAGTTTTGATCATTTTTACAACTTTCGAATCCAATGCAAGTCAACAGCAAACAAAACAGACCTAGGTTTTTCATAGTAATACATATTTAGTTAATAATTGTGGCAATAGCCATTGCTAATTTACGAATTAATTCAATATTTTTCATCTTATTAAACGATGTGTATGGATTTACTAGAGGTTGCCTGAGGGATGGAAGCTAATATAATTTAGCCAATGGATTAATTGATCAAATGATTGCTGATTTTTGATTAGCGATTTTTGATTTCAGATGTAAAAGTCATGCCTTGTAAAATCAACAATCTTATATTTAGCAACACAAATCTGAAATCAACAATCGTTAATCATCAATCTAAAATATCTTAACTTAATGGCACGCCCAAATGAAACTAATTCTGGTTCTTTGAAAATGTTTTGACATATACTATTGTTTGTACTTATCTTTGCAATATGGAAAAATTGTTTCGTCCGAGTCCAAAATCTTTTAAAAATACGTTTTGTATTTTTCATGAAGTGCTGCCCGAAAAGATAGCGGGAATGAAGGTTCAATACGATAGTCAATCTGGTAGTAAATATTTTTATACTAAAGACGGAATGTATCGATTGTCGAATCATTGGGGACGTTTGGCCAATAGCAAATGGCGTCTAGAACAAATGGAACCTGAAACAGAATCGAAATTTAAAATTGGTTTTGCCTCTTGGAATGAGTTTTATTCTGATAATGCAGAGGAAGAGTTGTATTATTTGGAGGCCGATTTCACAAAAAGAAAGGTAAATTATCAGCATCGGAATAATCCTGAATATAGTGGGAAAGCTATACTCAGGACTAGTTTTGAAACTGGAAAAAAAATTAAGCAAATTAGAAATTTATTTGAACTTACGTCATGGGCAAAGTATTTTGATTATGATGATATTGATGAACTTCGCAAGAAAATCATTGATCAATTAATTTTTACAAATAGAACGTTGGAAGAAATAAAAAGAGAACTTGATTAATTGTTTCCTGTAATTCTTTTTAAATCGTCATTATTAAGTGGCTTTACTAAATAATCAACTATTTCCGTATAATGTTTTGCTTTGTTTTTGTCTTCTACAGAAATTGAAGAACTTACTATGTATATTTGAATTCTTTCATCAATTTTATCTTTTAAAAGTACCATTTCATCCATAAATTCCCAACCGTCCATGATTGGCATATTGATATCTAAAAGTATTATATTAGGAAGATCTTTTTTTTCTTCTAACATTATTTTGAATTCATCAATAGCGTCTTTTCCGTTTTTGAAACTCAAAACATTCAACAATAATTCTGATTTTTTAATCATTTTATTGACAATAATTTGATAGATCGGATCATCATCAATTGCCCATATTATTATTTGCTTCATAAAATTTCTATTTTAAAGATTGTTCCTTGATTTTCCTCACTTTGAACAGTAATTGTTCCTCCCATTGCTTCAATTTGATTTTTTGTGATAAATAATCCAACTCCTTTTGATCTTTTATCATTAGTAAAAGTTTTGTACAAGCCGAAAATTTTATTTCCGTATTTCTCCAAATCAATACCTATACCGTTATCTGAAATTTTGAGAATATTTTTATTCTTTTTTGGTATCCATTCTAAATGAATATTAGGTTTCCTTTCTGAATGACTAAAGCGAATTGCATTTGAAATTAGGTTATACAAAATACTTTCTAGATAGGCCGGATTGTAATTAATTACTAAGTCCTTGGGGATTAAATTAGTAATTATAACCTCTTTCGATAGAATTTGTTTAGAAAAAACTTTCATGACATTATCTATACACTCACTTAAATTTAATGATTCTGTTGCAAGATTTATATTCGTACGTATATTAATCACTTCATTTAAATGAACCATTGTTTCGTTAAGCAAATCAGATACAGAAACTAATAAATCCATTAATTGTTTTTTTTCCTGCTCTGTTTCGGCATCTTTAATTAAAGATACAATCGAAGCAATATTACTAGTATGCGATCTCAAATTGTGTGAGATTATATAAGAGAAATTTAAAAGCCTTTCATTTTGTTTGGATACCAAACTGAATGAGTTATTCAAATCGTTTTCTATATTTTTAGATTTGGTTATATCAATCATTATTCCATGAAGACTTACTGCTTTTCCATTTTGAAAAACAACATTCACCATATCTCTCATCCAAATTACAGAGCCATCTTTGCAAATCATTCTATATTCAAAATCATGATTAGCAAGATCTTTACTTTTTGTTGTACAATATTCTAAAGCCCATGCTTTATCTTCTGGATGAATATGATTTTGCCAAAAATTAGGATCACTTAGCCATTCTTCAGAGGTGTAACCTAGAATTTCCTCAACTTTTTTACTAACAAAAGTAAACGAAAAGGTTTCAATAGAGCATTCCCAAACAATCCCGTCAATTGTATTGATAAGAGATTCTACTTTTTCCTGAGATGCCATAATTAATTTTTCGTGTTTTTTTCTAAAAGTAATGTCTTCAGTAGAAATAATCATTCGATCCATTGTTTTTTCATGACCTTTTATAGCATTCCATCTAAAATGAATATCTATCGATTCACCATTACTATTCTTGATTTTAGAATCGTAGGCCAACTGATCATTATTTTGGGTTATTGCCAATAATTGATTTTGAAAATTTTTTAAAGTGGTTTCATCAAGTACTTGTTCTAAATTACTAGCTAATATTTGCTTTGATTTTATATTAAGTAGCTCTAAACATTTATAATTTACACCAATGATTTTTACAAGTGTAAAACATTTATTTACAACTTCTGGATGATCTTCAAAATAGCCGGATACAAAAGTTTGGTCTTTATTAATTAAATTCAAATCATTAAGGTAATTTTTTACCAAAGACAAATCAACTTCCCATAACGGTATAGGAGAGTTTTTAAATAGACTTTTAAATTGTTTTTCACTATCTCTAAGATCATCCTGAATTTGCTTTTGAAGAGTTATATCCTCTATAATTGCAATGTTAGTATTTAAGTTTTCATTTACGGTATAAAGTGAGGAAACGATTAAATTTGCCCAGACAGTTTTTCCAGTTTTGGTTATGTATCGTTTTTTTAAATTATAATCCGCTTTCTTTTCATTGTTTAATTCATTAGTTACAGATTCACTAACTATCAAATCTTTAGGATGTGTTATTGAATGATAATTTTTCAATTTCATTTCTTGTTCAGTATACCCAATTAAGTCACAAAATTTATTATTAATCTCTATAAAATCTCCTGTATCATTTTTCACCAATGCAATTCCAACTGGAGCTTGATCAAAAATGGTTTTAAACTTCATTTCACTATTTAAAAGCATTGCTTCCTGAATGTCTAATAATTGTTGCAATCGTTTTGGTCTATTTAATATAATTGTTAATAGAATACCAAATAATATTGCCAAAGTAAAACCCAAAATAGAAGGAAGATAAAGAACTGAATAATTATTATTTGTTTTTTTATTAATTAAATATAATTTCCAATTGCCTTCTGGAATTCTTGTAGAAATTTGTTCATTTTTATTGATATTACTCGATATTGGAAGAAAAAAATCCTCTTTGAATGTATTTGGATTTATTTTTGAAAATTGAAAATAGTATTTATTAGTGTCAATTGTTTTAACACCAGATATTCTTAATAGAGTATCCAATTTTATAACAACAGCAGAAAAACCCCAGAATTTATTTTTTTTAAAAATCGGCAATCTTCCAACAATTCCAATACCTCCCTGTTTTAAATGTAAAGGACCTGCAAAATACATTTTTTTGGTTTTGATAGATTTTAAAGCTTCTTTTTTTAAATGGGCAGAATTTAAAATATTCAGATTTAATGCAAATTCATTCTCCTTTAAAGGGTAAATGTATTTAATTATTCCATCTGGCACCAACTGAACGGCATTGATGCATTTATTTGAATTTAAAAGTTGTGAACTTATAGATTCAAAATTTTCTGGAATACCATTATCATTAATTGTTAATGCAAGTGTAAGGGTGGTAGCGTTACAGTTTTTAAGATTTTGATCAATATTTTGATGCAAATTCTCAAGTGTAGTTTGCATCTCAGAATTCATATTTTTATTAATAATTTGAATTCGTTGGTAAATCATAAACGAGACACCCATACTTAAAATTAAAAAAAAAAGAAATCCTGTAGCTCTGGGTCTGTCCAAAAACCATTGAAAATAATTAGACGACCTATTTTTGTATTTCATATTTTTTATAACTGTAATAAAAGATTTTAATCCTATGTAAGCTCAGAATTTTCAATCATAAATATACTATTTATAATATTTAAAAGAAATAAAAAGGTCGTAATTTTGATTATAAACTCGTATAAAATGTTTTGTCTCTTAAAATAAAATAACCAACATTTCAATAATAAAGTCGAAATTTGCAATTAATAAGAAGTTTTAATTTTTATTAATTAAACAGAAAGTACTGAGTAATACATAAATGCCATGAGCAGAAATAACGAAGGGAATATCAAAAAACACAACGACAAACTGCATAAAGCTCAGAATAAAGCCAAAAAAGCAGAAATGGATCGTAAAGAAAAATTGAAACAAATTACTAAAAAATTCAATGAAGATAAAGCTTCAAAGAATGACTAATTATTTTTTATAATGGATGCAACTAAATTTGACGAATTAAAAAGCGGAGTTCAAGAAATCATTGATTTGATTGCTAATAAAAATGCAAAAGACGCTAATAATAAACTAGTAGAAGTTAGCGAAGAATTAGATGAACTTTTGGATCATACTGATGAAGATGAAGAACTAAGAGAGATTAGTAAATTTCAGGTTTTATTGAATCAATTGCAACAGAAAATTATTTCACTTCAGTAAAATTTCAATCTTAATTTTAAAGAATTATGGCTTCTGAAAATTGCTACTGTGGTTCCTCTAAATCTTTCGATTCGTGCTGTAATCTTTATATCAGTAGAATCGAAAAAGCACCAACTGCTTTAGCTTTAATGAAATCCAGGTATTCTGCTTATGCTACTCATCAAGCAGATTATCTACTAGCAACTACACACAGTTCTGAAAGAAAATATTATTCTCGTGAAGAAATTTTGAAATGGGCTACCGCCAATAAATGGCAAAAACTGGAAATTATTTCGGCCACAGAAAATACAGTCGAGTTTAAAGCGTATTTTATTGATGAAAATAATGTGAATCAAGTACATTATGAATTTTCAACTTTTAAAAAGGAAAATGACAGTTGGTTTTATGTGGATGGAAAATTTGAATAATTTAAGGTTTTAAATCAAAAATCATGAAGAAATGGATTCAATTATTACCAATCGTTTTACTTATTATTGGCTGTAAAAGTGCGACAACACCACCCAGTGAACCTGTAGAAAAAGATCCAACTTTTGCCTACAAACAGCAAATGGAGAATTTAGAGAAAGGTATTTATTTCAGGGGGAATGGAAACGAACCAGATTGGAATTTAAAAATATCTGAGAAATCCATTGACTTTACTTCTTTAATACCTGGTTTTGAAACATTGTCAGGCAATCATGTAGAGCCAATTCGAGCCATGGACGCTAATGTCAAAATGTATAGAGTCCCAACAGTTGCAGGAATGATGATTATCCAAATTATGCAACAAGAATGTACCAATACAATGTCTGGCGATAAATCCTCTTATTCAGTTCGAATTGAAATCGTAAAAGATAACAAATCAACATTTTTAAGCGGTTGCGGAAATTATATTACTGATCCCCGTTTGCACGATATTTGGGTTCTAGAAAAAATAAATGGAGAAAATGTTTCTGTAGCAAATTTTACCAAAGAATTACCCAATCTTGAAATCAACAGTACTACCAATACATTCATGGGATTTGCTGGTTGCAATAGAATAGGAGGGAGTGTTTTTTTTGAAAGAGGATTACTTCGGTTTATTAATATCACAAGTACCGAAATGGCTTGTGGAGCAAATAATAAAGAAAATGAATTCCTAAAAACTTTGCAAAGCACAACTACTTACAAAGTTGAAAATTTACGATTGACACTTATAAATCAATCGGGTAATGAATTGGTTTTCAAAAAAGTAGACTAACTATTATAAACTATAAATTTAATAGTTGATTTTAACTCCCTAAATTTCATAATACCTAATTAAAGCCTTTTAACGTAAAATTATAAATTGTTTGTACTTCATTCATTTCAAAATGATTTACTTTTATAATTATGAATAATACGATAAAAAAAGGATTCTACTTTAAAACCTACGAAGCTCCGTTTCAATCGCCATTTGATAAACTCTTTGCTATTTTCAAGGAGCTTATCACACATACTTCTGGTGATTTTGATGAAGCTATCAATTGGTTACGCGAATTAGACAAAGAATACAAACTAACCGATTCTTCCTATACTATCGATGACTTTATCGAAGATTTAAAGAAAAAAGGATATATTAAAGAAGAGCTCAAAGACGATGGAACATCTGGTACAGGAATTACTGCCAAAACCGAACGAGCCATTAGACAACAAGCTTTGGATAACATTTTCGGAAATCTAAGAAAATCAGGAACTGGTAATCACAAAACTAAGCATATTGGCAATGGAGACGAACATACCGGAGAATTTCGGGAGTTTCATTTTGGCGATGGATTGGAACGAATTTCATTAACCGAAAGTTTGCGCAATGCACAAATCAATAATGGCGTAGCCGATTTTATGCTAACCGAAAATGATTTGGTGGTCGAAGAAACCCAATATAAATCACAAATGAGCACGGTTTTGATGATTGACATAAGCCACAGTATGATTTTGTATGGCGAAGACAGAATCACGCCTGCCAAAAAAGTAGCCATGGCTTTAGCCGAATTAATCACGACTCGCTATCCAAAAGATACGCTAGATATACTAGTTTTTGGGAATGATGCTTGGAGAATTTCTATCAAAGATTTACCGTATTTAAAAGTGGGTCCTTATCACACCAATACTGTTGCTGGCTTACAATTAGCAATGGATTTGTTGCGTAGAAAACGAAATACCAACAAACAAATTTTCATGATTACTGACGGAAAGCCAAGCTGTGTGATTGAAAAAGACGGTTCTTATTACATGAATAGCAATGGTCTCGATGAATATATTGTAGATAAATGTTACAATCAGGCACAACAAGCCCGAAAATTGCACATTCCAATAACCACTTTTATGATTGCCAGTGATCCTTATTTGCAAAAATTTGTAGACCATTTTACAGAAGCCAATCAAGGGAAAGCATTTTACACAGGTTTAAAAGGTTTGGGCGAAATGATTTTTCAAGATTATGAAACGAATCGTAAAAAAAGGATAAAATAGTTTTGGGCGTTACCCAAGGGTCGGGCTATTCGTTTCAATCTTTTTCTCGGCGAAAAGCCTCAAAAAAGGATTTCCACTTCTATCCCTAACGCAAATCGTAATAATAAATAAATAACATTTTCAATCACAATATCAATATCAATGAACAACATAAACACACTAGGCGAATTAAAGAAATCCGGATACGAAACTAAAAGTATCAAAGACGAATTACGTCATAATTTACGAGAGAAAATCAAGTCAGGACAACCGACGTTCGAAGGTGTTCACGGTTTTGAAAATACGGTAATTCCGGAATTGGAACGCGCTATTTTATCACGCCACAATATCAATTTGTTGGGACTTCGCGGTCAGGCAAAAACCAGACTCGCTCGCAAAATGATTGAATTGTTAGACGAATACATTCCATTTGTGACTGGTTCTGAAATCAATGACGATCCTTTGAATCCCATTTCCCGTTTTGCCAAAGATTTAATTGCCGAAAAAGGAGATGCAACTCCAATATCCTGGTTGCATAGAAGCGAACGTTTTTTCGAAAAACTAGCAACTCCTGATGTAACGGTTGCAGATCTAATTGGTGATGTCGATCCTATAAAAGCAGCTAATTTAAAGCTTTCTTATGCAGATGACAGAGTAATTCATTTTGGGATGATTCCAAGAGCGAATCGTTGTATTTTCGTCATCAACGAATTACCCGATTTGCAAGCCAGAATTCAGGTGGCGTTGTTCAATATTTTGCAGGAAGGCGACATTCAGATTCGTGGATTCAAATTGAGAATGCCTCTTGATATGCAATTTATTTTCACGGCAAATCCAGAAGATTATACCAATCGGGGTAGTATTGTAACGCCTTTAAAAGATAGAATTGGTTCTCAAATTTTGACGCATTACCCAGAAACTATCAAAATTGCAAGAACAATTACAGAGCAAGAAGCTAAATTAGACGTTGCACAAAGTGATTTGGTTTATGTTCCTTCTTTAGCAAAAGATTTATTAGAACAAATCAGTTTTGAAGCCAGAGAATGCGAATTTATTGACAATAAAAGTGGTGTGAGTGCCCGATTGAGCATAACTGCTTTCGAAAATTTATTAAGCACAGCCGAACGCCGTGCCTTAAAATCCGGAGTGGATAAAACGACTTTGAGATTATCTGATTTTATGGGAATTATTCCGGCTATTACAGGAAAAGTAGAATTGGTTTACGAAGGAGAGCAGGAGGGAGCTGGGATTGTTGCACAACATTTAATTGGCGATGCGATTCGTACTTTCTTCCCAGGTTATTTTCCAAAAATTGAAAAACTCGAAAAGCAAGATGTGAAAACACCATATTCTGATACCTTAGAATGGTTTTTTACCGAAAGCGGTTTCGAATTATTAGATGATTGTTCGGATGAGGAATACAAAACCATTTTAGACAGTATTGCTCCATTGGAAGTTTTAGTCAAAAAATACCAGCCACAATTAGACAAAGAAGACAGTTATTTCATGAAAGAGTTTATTCTTTGGGGATTGGTGGAATACAAAAAACTGAGCAAAGACCGACTTTCCGAAGGATATCAATTCAAGGATTTGTACGGTAGTTATATCAGTAAATTGTAAAAACAGAAAAAGGGTTTAACGTTATATGTTAACCCCTTTTTTTATTAATTTCAAAAAAGAGGTTTTCCCATTTTATTTAGTCTACCTTGCTCCGTTGGCTGTATTTTCAGTCTTTCCTAAAAAAATAATGGAAAATTCCTTTGAGGATTTAATTGCCACTTATATCGAAAATAAAGTAGGCATATCGGAACATTTTTTGAGTAACGATTTGGCTAATAATTTAAAGCAGAATTTATTTACTCTAAATGAAAATAGTCAACTTTCTGCAGCAGGTATTGGCAATTCAGAGAAGTTATCATACGATGGCGCCATTCGAAGCGATTCTATCTATTGGCTTGACAAAAAGAATAATAATGCTTTTGAAAATGAATTTTTTGTACAAATTGAAGCATTTATACTGTACTTGAACGAAAGCTGTTATGCCGGAATTACGGGCTATGAATTCCATTATTCGTTATATGAAGCTGGAGATTTTTATTTGAAACATCTCGATCAATTCAAAAACAACCCAAGCAGAAAATACTCTATGATCAGCTATTTAAACAGTGATTGGCAGGAAAGTGACGGTGGAGAACTACTCATTCATCAATTAGATAACAATCAGAAAATAAGTCCAACTCAAGGTAAAACAGTTTTCTTCAAAAGCGATGAATTGGTTCACGAAGTTTTGGTAACTCAAAATACTAGAATGAGTATTACCGGTTGGTTGAAGAGCGATTAATAATTACTGTATTTATTCAATTAATATGTTTTATAATACTACTCTGCGTGAGTGATAGCAGTGGAGCTCTTTTTTCTTTTCAATTGCCACGGGTTTAAATCCGTGGCAATTGAAAAGAAAAGGGGCACACCCAAATTCAAATACAGTGAATTATTGTCCGTTACTTTCAATAAATAATTTTTCTAAAATCTTTGCTGCCTCATCATCCGAATTTGCCGAAAAACCAGCCACAAAAACACCTTTTTTACCTGAAACAGAGACTATTCCATAAACAACAGATTCTTCATCCGGATCCGAATCTCCTTCATAACGATAAACATGCTTAACAGAAAATTCATTTGGATTTCTCTTAATCGCTTCTGTTTGAAGATTAAAATCATGATGAAATCCTTTTTCTTTTAAATCTTCTAAAGCTTCTAAAACAGTGGTATAATGATAAGTTGGTTTCATATTGGAATACAATTAAAAGATATTCTTAAAGGTAACTATTTTATTTGTAAGTGGTTGCAAAGTACTTGTTAAAGTAAAAGAGCTATCCTTGATAAAACTTGATTTATGTTGTAGATTTGCACTGCAGACCGCCTTATCGTCGTTCCGATTTATTGGGAGGGAGGAAAGTCCGGACACCTTAGAGAAGCATAGCGGGTAACACCCGTCGGTTCAAGAAATTGGATTAGGACAAGTGCAACAGAAAGTATGTACAGGTAATGCTGTAGTGAAACCAGGTAAACTCTATGCGGTGAAATATCAAGTATATCAGCATTTAAGGGCTTCTCGTCCGTTGCTGAAGGGTAGATAGCTTGAGTCCAGCAGTAATGCTGGATCTAGATAAATGATAAGGTATTGTTAGTAATAACAAGAACAGAATCCGGCTTATAGGTCTGCTTTTTTATTTTAAACTTACGTTCGATTATTTTTTTAGAACAAAAGGATTAGGCATTTTTGTCATTATCTAAAAAAACATTAGACTATAAAAAACACTAAAGCCCTCGCAATTGCAAGGGCTTTGTTTATATAAATTCTTTGGACAGATTAACCTTCGTCTTCTTCAGTCTCTTTTGTATTTGACTCATCGTCTATTTCTTCCTCTTCGGTTGAATCCAATTCAAAGAAACTAAAAATAGAACCACCATAACTTTTCTGAAAAGAAAAATTAATCATATGATCTAATTTGGTGTACTTGGAATGCTCAATAACCATCATGCCTTCTTCATTGAGTAATCCTTTTTCGAAAACCAATAAAACAATTTTCTCAAATATTTTTTGGTCTAATCCATAAGGGGGATCAGCAAAAATAATATCATATGAGGTTTTATTTTTTTCTAAAAAAGCAAACACATCACTTTTGGTTGCAGCGATATTAAAATCATATTCGGCTGCCACTTGTTTAATGAATTTTACACAGCCAAAATCACCATCAACAGAAGTAATTGGAGAACTTCCTCTCGAAGCAAACTCATAACTGATATTACCCGTTCCTGCAAATAAATCCAGAACTTTTAAGCCCTCAAAACTGAAATGATTGTTCAAAACATTAAATAATGCTTCTTTACTCATATCGGTTGTAGGCCGAACGGGGAGTCCTTTTGGTGGAAAAATGCGTCTTCCTTTGTATTTTCCTGATATGATTCTCATGAGTTAAAAAGTATAAAATGTTGCTGATTTTGTACCGTTGAAAAAGAATTGTTTTTTTGCAAATCAGTTACATTGAAGAAGGACACATTGCGAATGTATTTGAAAGCGATTTTATAAAAATCATCTTCTTCCGAAATGGCTCCTAATAATTCCAATTGAAAACTTTCGGGATTCATATTTAATTGTTCGGCTGTAAAAATCAGATAGTAAATAAAATCCTCTGGCGTTTTATATTCGAATGAATTGAACAAAAGTAATTTTTGATTCTGAATTACAATAACTTCAAAATGTCCCGGATTAAAATGAACAATCATTTTCTTATTGTCATTGTTTTTGGACGCATCCAAAAGTCTTGAAACCAAGATACTATTGGCGTGTCTGTAATCAAAAGAACCAAATTGGTCTATAAAAAAATTATTGATATTCACATATGGAATGTAAACCGCATTCATTTGATAGTTTGTGATTTCATCAAATGCAAAAAAATCGGTTTCAAAAACTTTGGTATTGTACTGTAAATAACTGCCTAGAAAATTTTCGTCAAATAGGGCAGTAGGAACAAATGTTGAAAGATTATTATTGTGAATAATCTGAACTTCATCATAACTGTCATTCAGTTCCGGGTAATTTTTAAAAGCATCCGAAAACAATTCTTCAATCTTTGTCGATTTATGGAAAGTATCAAAATGAATTTCATTTATTGATACAATCCTATTATGAAGCGTGTCAAAACAACAAAAAGACAATCCAGTCAGGGAAACCTGAATAGACAGTTTTTTATATTTCTTATCGGTTATATTGGTGTTCATAGATTTTTTTTACGACAATGCAAACTTACGAATTAAAAAAGCAATTTCAATATCAAAAATCAATGGCAATATCAATGACAATAGAAAAAATAAAACTTTCAAGAAATTCAAAATTGAATAGTTTTTCTAATAGTTAATTTTAAAATAAACATTCTTATTGATATTGTTTTTTGCCATTGCCATTGAAATTGATTTTTTGTCATTGCAATTGATATTGATTTTTGAAATTGCCATTGAAATAGCCTTACTTTGCAATCAAAATACACCCAATGAATTCCTCCTCATTTTATAGTCATTTACAGAGAAAATTTCCTTTTCAGCCAACGTACAATCAGGATATTTTTTTTCAAAAAATCGCTATTTTTTTGACCGATGCTCAAAATGAGACAATTTTTGTGCTGAAAGGTTATGCAGGAACTGGGAAAACAACGGTTATTTCTACTATCGTGAATAGCTTGTTAGAGATTAACAAAAAATATGTTTTGCTGGCTCCAACTGGGCGCGCGGCCAAAGTAATTGCCAATTATTCGAACAAACCGGCTTTTACAATTCATAAAAAAATCTATTTCCCGAAGAAGAATTCTGGTGGGGGAGTTTCGTTTACTTTGCAGCAAAACAAACATAAAAACACGGTTTTCATAGTCGATGAAGCATCGATGATTTCCGATACGAATTCGGATTCTAAATTGTATGAAAACGGTTCTTTGCTCGATGATTTGATTTCCTATGTGTATTCGGGAACCAATTGCAAAATGATTCTGTTGGGAGATACAGCCCAATTACCGCCTGTAAATTTAGACATAAGCCCGGCTTTAGACATTCATACACTTAGCATAAATTACAACAAAGAGGTTGAACATATAGAACTTAACGAAGTAATGCGTCAGGAAGAAAACTCTGGAATTCTACATAATGCTACAGAATTAAGAGAATTATTGAAAGATACTTTTATAACTGAATTCAAATTCAATGTTCGAAAATTCAAAGACATTGTGCGGTTGGTGGATGGCTATGATATTCAGGATGCGATTCACTCGGCTTACAGCAATTTTAGTATAGAAGACACGGCTTTTATTGTTCGTTCCAATAAAAGAGCGAATCAGTACAATGAGCAAATCCGAACCAAAATTCTCGATAAGGAAAGTGAATTGTCAACGGGTGATTTCTTGATGGTCGTGAAGAATAATTATTTTTGGCTAAAAGATTCAGATGAAGCCGGATTCATTGCCAATGGTGATATTATTGAAATTTTGGAAATGTTTGGAATAAAGGAATTGTACGGTTTTAAATTTGCGAAAGTAAAAATCCGAATGATTGATTATCCAGATCAGAAGCCTTTTGAAACCGTGCTTTTGATGGATACCATAACAAGTGAATCGCCGTCCTTGACATTTGAGGAATCAAATAGATTGTATCAAGAAGTGATGTTGGATTATGAAAGCGAAACCACTAAGTATAAAAAGTTCCAAAAAGTAAAGGAAAACGAATATTTTAATGCACTACAGGTTAAATTCTCCTATGCAATTACCTGTCATAAATCGCAGGGAGGGCAATGGAATACTGTTTTTATTGAACAGCCATATTTACCAAATGGCATCGACAAGGATTACATCCGATGGTTATATACTGCTATGACAAGAGCCAAAAATAAGCTATATTTGATAGGTTTTAAAGATGAGAGTTTTGTTGAATAATACCTTGACTGTTTAAAAACAATAATAAATCTTTTTATTATGAACACACTAAACGATTTACATAAAATATCAGGCTCCTTTTCAAATACTGAAAAAATGCCAGTTTTGTTTTTGGGCCACGGAAGCCCAATGAATGCCATTGAAGAAAATCAGTTTGTGACCAGCTTTAGAAATTTAGCTAAAACACTACCTAAACCCAATGCTATTTTATGTATTTCGGCACATTGGTTTACAAACGGTACCAAAGTTACCGCAATGGAAATGCCAAGAACAATTCATGATTTTGGTGGCTTTCCACAAGAATTATTTGCAGTTCAATATCCTGCCGAAGGAAGCCCAAAACTAGCTGCAATAACACAAGAATTATTATTGCCAACTGCTGTAGAACTTGACCATCATTGGGGTTTGGATCATGGATCATGGAGTGTAATTAAACATTTATATCCGAATGCTGATATTCCTGTAATCCAGATGAGTATCGATTACACAAAATCTGGGCAATACCATTTTGAATTAGCACAAAAACTAAGCGCCTTGCGTAGCAAAGGGATCTTGATAGTAGGCAGCGGAAATATCATTCATAATTTAAGATTGGTCGATTTTAGAAATATCAATACAGATAATTATGGCTACGATTGGGCGATAGAAGCCAGAGCCGATATAAACAGTTATTTACTCGATGGTAATTTTCAACCGCTTATTGATTTTGAAAAACAGAGTAAAGCTTTTCAATTAGCAATTCCTACACCAGACCATTATTTGCCATTAATTTATACTTTGGGATTAAAAGGAAAATCGGAAGAATTAAGTCTGTTTAATGATAAATTAGTTGGAGGATCTTTGAGTATGACATCAGTGAAAATTTCGAATTAGCTTTAGATTATAAAAGCATATATTTGAAAACTAAATTAAAATAGAAGAATAAATAAAAATGAAAATAATAGCAGTCATTCCCGCCCGTTACGCATCTACAAGATTTCACGCCAAATTGATGCAGGATTTGGGAGGAAAAACAGTGATTTTAAGAACATACGAAGCAGCTCTAGAATCCAATCTTTTTGAAGATGTTTTTGTAGTTACCGATTCTGATTTGATTTTTAGCGAAATAACGTCAAATGGAGGAAAAGCCATTATGAGCATCAAAGAACACGAATCAGGGAGTGATCGTATTGCTGAGGCTGTCGAAAATATGGATGTGGAAATTGTAATCAATGTACAAGGTGATGAACCTTTTATTGATACAGCAGCTTTAGAAAAGTTAATTGAAGTCTATAAAAATGACACTGAAAAGAAAGTAGATTTGGCTTCTTTGATGTGTGAAATAAAAGAAGAAGAGGAAATTAACAATCCTAATAATGTAAAAGTAGTCGTGAATCAGAGTGGGTTTGCGTTATATTTTTCGCGTTCGGTAATTCCATATCCAAGAGAACTTAATGCAGGTGTTCGCTATATGAAACATATCGGAATTTATGCTTTTAGAAAACAAGCCCTTTTAGATTTCTACAATTTACCTATGAAATCATTGGAAGCATCCGAAAAATTAGAACAATTGCGTTACTTAGAATTTGGAAAGAGCATCAAAATGGTAGAAACTACACACATTGGAATCGGAATTGATACTGCAGAAGATTTAGAAAAAGCCAGAAAAATGCTTCTTTAATTTATATTCTTTCAATTTTACAAAGCTGAATTAAAATTTCAAACTTAATTCAGCTTTTCAATTATAATCAATTCATTATGTACTTCAACTCTAGGAATTGATTGGATTTTATAATTTGTAACATTGAAATTTTTAATAAATTTTTGATTCCTAAAATTGTCCGCTGCAGTCAAACACATCGTGTTGAATAATACGACTCCTTTATTATTTAGCAAAAAACAAATTCTATCAATAAAGAATTTCTCGAATAAAAAGTTTGGCATTTTAGTATCCTGAAATATATCAATAATTATTAAATCGTATTTGTCTTTAGTTTTTAATACAAACTCAAAGGCGTCTTCAATAACTATATCAAGATTTTCAATTTCATCAAGTTGGAAGTATTCGTTTGCAATTTCAATTATTTTCGCATCAATATCAACACCTGTAATCTGACCTTTAAAATGAATTTCATCAACCAATGTCTTAATTACACTCCCACCGGCAACACCTAAAACTAATGCATTATTCATTTTTGAAATTTTATCAAATCCAAAATGTTTTAGTCCTATTCTTAATATACGCTGAAGACTGCCGTAAGAATAATTAGTGTTCTCAGAATCGAGTACTAACTCACCATTTGCCCAAGTTACTTCTATTGCTTTACTTAAAGTTGATTTGGTTTTAAATATTTTAATCGGAATAATATAACTGAAAAATTTCTTAAGCATTAATTATGGTTTTTACCAAAAATAAGATATTAATTACTTTATTTTTTCAAAAAAAGAGAATAAAATCTATAAATGGATTATTTGCAATTTAATGGACTGAAAAATAGAAGGTAACTTCGATGAGAAAATAAAATAATAGTAATGGTTATAATACAAACAATTTGGTATGATTTGATATTGCTATTATTTACAGAATGCTTAACATCAATTGATTTTAAAAAAAAATCCAAAAAAGGATATAAAATAACTTCAAATTAAACGCGCTGAGAATCGCACAAATTTTTTTTTCCGATTGTTAGTGTGAAATATCTAATTTTCGTGAATTTCAAATTAAACTCCATTTTACAGATTATTTAATTTTTTTCAAAAAACAATCTTTGATAACGGACAAAAATTATCTAATAAGACCTTTTACCAAATCAATCAATTTGGTGTATATATTTTGAAAGTACCATTTTTGTAAAAAAGGACAATTTTTTCTATTTCATCTGTATTTTCATTTCCGATTGAAGTTTCAATTTGTTTTGTTTTTGGATGATTACTATTTTCTTTAACAGGTATAGAAAGTTGAGAAAATAGATCAATTGGAGTAGGAGTGTCAAAATTTGTCACCACTGAATTTGTATCAAGATTTTCAATAGCCGATGAATTTTTCGGAAAAACACCTTTGCCATTTAATATCCAATACAAATCAACCTCAGGAAAAAAATCAGTAATTTTTAGAATAAAATCCAAACTAGGTTTGTTTCTTCCGGAAAGAAGATGAGACATACTAGAACGCTGTACACCAATTTTATCAGCAAATGATGAGGCACTAAGACTAAAATAATCAAGTATAATTTCCAATCTTTTTATAAAATCATCCGTGTTTACCATTGTAAATTATGATTCAAATTAAAGTATTTACAAATGTAACTAAAATGAATAGAATAGACTAATTTACAATGTTAAAAGATAAAATAGAGCTATTTTAGTTTAATTATATACTATATATAAATAACAATAATAATTTAATTTTAAGATAGTTATATTTAAAATTAAAATAATTAAATACATGAAAATATTGATTGTACTTTTGTGTATTTAAATCCCAAAAAAGGGTTTACAATCTTAATTAATTCAAAAAATCAATTGTTTACAAATGTAAAAACAAAGATGTTTACTTTTGTAAATCAAATATTATAACATGGATTTAGAAGCACTATTTAATAAAAACAAGGAAAAGACAATTCAAGGGCGTTATATAACTTTAGATGATATCGAGCCATTGTTAAACAGCGAAACCTTAAAAAAAGATGTAAAAATAATTGGAGAATCCGTTTTGGGAAAACCAATTTATAGCTACCAAAAAGGAAGTGGTAAATTGAAAATTTACCTTTGGTCACAAATGCACGGAAACGAAAGTACAACAACCAAAGCTCTGTTTGATTTCATAAACCTATTGAATAACGGGTCTGATTTAGCTAATCAACTTTTGGATAGTTTTACATTTTATTGTATTCCAATCCTAAATCCTGATGGAGCTAAATTATATACACGTGCTAATGCAAACAATATTGATTTAAACAGAGATTCTCAAGATCTTACACAGCCAGAAAGTAAAATATTAAGAGCCGTTTTTGAAGAATTTAAACCTGATTATTGTTTTAATCTTCATGATCAGCGTACTATTTTCGGTGTTGCAGATACTGGAAAACCAGCAACTCTATCATTTTTAGCTCCTTCTTACAACGAAGAGAGAGAAATTAATGATTCGAGATTAAAAGCTATAAATTTGATCGCTGGAATTAACGAGGTCTTACAAAAATATATTCCTGGACAAATTGGGCGATTTGATGATTCATTCAATATAAACTGTATTGGAGATACTTTTCAATATTTGGGTGTTCCAACATTATTGTTTGAAGCAGGTCACTATCCAAATGATTATGAAAGAGAAAAAACAAGAAAATTTGTATTTATGTCTTTAGTTACGAGTTTCATTATTCTTAACGAAAACGATGTAGTTGACAATAGAAATGATAAATATTTAAACATTCCTCAGAATAATGTTGTGTTTTTTGATTTTATGTATAAAAATGTCAAAATAAATTATGATGGTAATGAAATAATCACGAATTTTGTCGCTCAATATAAAGAAGAGTTGATCGATTATAAACTAAATTTTAATGCTTACATAGTTGAAATAGGCGATTTAAAAGGAAAATTTGGTCATTTTGAGTACGATGCAAAGGGAGCTTTATTCCAAGATGGTATAAAAAATTTACCTCTCGAAGGTAAAGTTGCCGATTTCAATTTAAATAAAAAAGTTTTTTTCGTTAACGGGAAAATAAAAAATTGATTTTTTTACTATTTATTTAATTTTTATTTATAATTTTAACTTTTTTAGTATTAAATAACCAAATAATAGAAGAATTATGAGTAAGTTTCGTTTAGATGAAGTAGATCATCAGATTTTAGATATGTTGATAGACAACACAAGAGTTCCGTTTACCGACATAGCCAAAAAATTATTGATTTCAGCTGGAACGGTGCACGTTAGAGTTAAAAAAATGGAAGATGCTGGTATTATTATGGGATCCTCTTTGGTTCTTGATTATGATAAATTAGGATATTCATTTATTGCTTACGTAGGTGTCTTTCTTAATAATACTTCTCAGACTAAATTTGTTTTAGAACGTATTAATGAGATTCCATTTGTAACTGTAGCATCTGTAACTACAGGTAAATTCAATATTTTTTGCAAAATTAGAGCAAAAGATACTAAACATGCAAAAGATGTTATTTTTATGATTGATGATATCGAGGGAGTTTATAGAACAGAAACTATGATTTCACTTGAAGAAAGTATCAACGATAAAAAACGTTTGATGCATACCATTTTTAAAGAAATGTAAAATCTTGAATGCTTATATATATAATATAACCTCAAGAGTGTAATCTTGAGGTTTTTTTATGCTTGATAAACCAACCAACTGATAGAATTATGTACACGCTACCTAAAATAGAACGTTTTAATCAAAATGTTTTATCTAAATACCATATTTATAATAGTGTATTTATAACATTACCCTTTGATTCTGTGGACAATACAGGTGTTTTGTTGCCGATTTTCACAGAAGTTTGTGATAGTGGTTTCAAAAAACAAAAAACACCTACAGAAATTTTTGATTTTTTCTCAGATAAATACCTACATAGCGCTTCTGAAAAAGATAAAATCAATTTGATGTTTCATTTCATACAATACATTGAACGTCAAATAGTTTTATTTGATGCTATTGAGGATGCTGCATTTCCTGTAGTAAATAATATGGAGGGGAGAGGTTCACTTCGTGATATTAAAGAGAAGTCAGATGTTAAAAATAGTAAAGAAGAACTGATTCATTTTTTAGAAAATTTTAATGTTCGTACTGTTTTAACAGCTCATCCAACTCAGTTTTACCCAGGATCTGTTCTAGGTATTATCAATGATTTGACTGAAGCGATTAGAACTAATAATTTATTAGAAATAAAACAATTATTAGCTCAATTGGGTAAAACTCCTTTCATACAAAATGAAAAGCCAAATCCTTATGATGAAGCTGTTAGTTTAATTTGGTATCTAGAAAATGTTTTTTACAACACTTCTGGGGAAATGGTTCATTATTTGCAAAAGAATGTTTTTGAAGGTGAATCTATAAAAAATCCACTAATTAAACTTGGTTTCTGGCCAGGTGGTGACCGCGATGGTAATCCATTTGTAACCACTGAAATTACACTGAAAGTTGCTGAGCGTTTGAGAACTTCTATTTTAAAATGTTATTATTTTGAAATTAGAAATCTAAAACGAAAATTGACTTTTCCAGTTGTGGATTCGTTGGTGATGGAGTTAGAACAAAAATTATATCGTTCAGTTTTTTATTCTAAAGGGGATATTTTTATTACACTTGATGAATTAAAATCACATCTGAATAAAATAAAAACTTTAATCGTTGAACAACATCAATCAATTTATGTTGATCAAATAGATGCTTTGCTTATCCGTATTAATTTGTTTGGTTTCCATTTTGCTACTTTAGATATTAGACAAAATAGTAAAATTCATCAAAGTGTTTTTTATGATATTGTAGATTATTATTCAAAATCAAAACAAAATATTTTTCCAGAGAACTATTTCCAATTAACTGAGGAAGCAAAAATTGAAGTATTATCTACATTAAAAGGGAATTTAGATGCCGCAGATTTTGAAAATGAAATGACAAGATCTACGATTGAATCAATTCAAACCATCAAAACAATTCAGGAAAATAATGGAGAATTTGGTGCCAATCGTTATATTATAAGTAATAATGAGAGCGCTCTGAATGTAATGGAAACTTTTGCATTATTCAAATTATGTAATTGGGAAAACGCTACAGTAGATGTTATTCCTCTTTTTGAATCAGTAGATGATTTGCATAATGCTCATTTAGTGATGGAAAAATTATATACAAATACTGAATATGCTCAACATTTAGTACACCGAGGAAACAAACAAACCATAATGTTAGGTTTTTCGGATGGTACTAAAGACGGTGGTTATATGATGGCAAACTGGAGTATTTATAAAGCAAAAGAAGCTTTAACCGAAATGTCGAGAAAATATGGTATTCATGTTATATTTTTTGATGGTCGCGGTGGACCACCAGCACGTGGAGGTGGAAAAACACATAAATTTTATGCTTCATTAGGACCAAATATTGAAAATAATGAAATTCAAATTACAATACAAGGTCAAACCATTAGTTCAAATTTTGGTACATTAGATTCTTGTCGTTATAATTTAGAAAATCTTTTAAGCGCAGGTGTTGCCAATCAAGTATTCAATCAAGGACAAAACGAACTAAGTATAGAAGAAAAAAATATCTTGGATCAAATGGCTGATTTAGGATATAATAAATATTTAAGTTTTAAAAATCATCCTAAATTTATTCCTTATTTGGAACAAATGAGTACTTTGAAATATTATGCTAAAACTAATATTGGTAGTCGTCCATCTAAAAGAAGTAAATCAGAAACTCTTGATTTTGCAGATTTAAGAGCTATTCCATTTGTAGGTTCTTGGAGCCAATTGAAGCAAAATGTACCTGGATTTTTTGGAGTGGGTACAGCTTTAAAACATTTTGAAGAGACTAAACAATGGGATAAAGTTCAAAATTTATATGATAATTCATTGTTTTTCAAAACTTTGTTAGAAAACAGTATGATGTCATTGGCTAAATCATTTTTCCCTTTGACTGCATATATGAGTAAGGATCCTGAGTTCGGAGCTTTTTGGCAAATTATTTATGATGAGTTTTTAGAAACAAAACGACTTTTGTTAAAAATTGCAGGTCATAAAGAATTGATGGAAAATTATCCTGATGGTATAGCTTCTATTCAAATGAGAGAACGTATTGTGTTGCCATTATTGACAATACAACAATATGCTTTGTTGAAAATTAGCGAACTTAATAAAGAAGAAAAGCCAGATTTGAATTTAATAAAAGTTTATGAGAAAATTGTAACTCGTTCTCTTTTTGGAAACACAAATGCTAGTAGAAATTCAGCTTAATTAATTTTAATAAAATAATATTCTAACCTTCAAAAATTGTCAGATGAATTCAAATCAATTGCCAGTAAATGAATATTCAAAATTTAATGCTACCTATATACAAGCATTAGAAAATGTTGAACTATTAGAAGAATTAGAAATTAGTTTACATGACTTTATCAAATTTATCCAAAATATACCTTTGGATAAATTTGATTATAGTTATGCTGAAGGTAAATGGACAATCAAAGAAATCATTCAGCATATTATCGATACCGAGAGAATTTTCAGTTATCGAGCATTGAGAATTTCTAGAAATGATAAAACACCATTACCAGGATTTGACGAAAATTTTTATGTTGATAATACTAATGCAAAAAACCGAAGCATTCAAGATTTGTTAACCGAATTTTCAGCTGTAAGGCATTCTGATATAATTATGTTTAAAAGTTTTTCTGAAGAACAATTAGCCAGAATTGGAATTGCCTCCGATCATGAAATTTCGGTAAGAGCTATTGGATTTTTAATTATAGGTCACATGAAACACCATCAAAAAGTTTTTGGTGAAAGATATTTATAAAATAGTATTATTTGTTTTATTCAAAACAAGTTGACCAAATCTTTAATTTATTTTCAAAAGACATAGTATTTGCAGGACTGGTCGAAGGCATTACAAAATAGGTAACACCTTCAATTTGTCCAAATTTTTTATAGAAAAATGCATGACTCTGTTTTCCATTAAAAATTATTTTAGTGATTTTCGGGAATTTTTTGAATAAACTTTCAAAATCATTTTCTTTATGGTTTTTGATGTGAATATCCAAACTTCCTTTTCGTTCACAATTTTCTAAAACATCCCAAAGCCCAATATTATTGGATTTTAAAAATTCTTTTTTTTCTTCAAAAATAGTTGAAATCGGTAACGCCTCAAATTGAGTATATAAAATTTTCCAAAAATGATTTCTTGGATGAGCATAATATTCGTTTTTATCTAGAGACATTGCACCAGGCATAGTTCCCAAAATTAATATTTCAGTATTTGAATCTATAAAATAGGGAAATGAATTCAGTTGCATATTTAAAGTACTAAATTTTCTTTTTCAAGAATGGTTAAACCAATTCTTATTTTGTCGTACGAAATTGTTTCTTCAAAAAAATCAAAATAAGGTTTAAGCGCATTTGGGTTTTCTAATTTTATTTTTGCTTTAGCAATTTTTGAAATTTCTTCATTACTAATATAAATACTTAAATCTATTGGATGACCGTCACTATATAATTTAGCTAAATGAGAAATTATTGTTGGAACCCCTAATTTTCTTTTTATTGCAATTTCTTCAACAGACAGACCATTTTTAAATAATTCTAAAGTTTCCTTATAGGTACTTCCTTCTTTTTTGGAACGTTCCTTTTTTATTTTTTGAAATTCAATTATAGCTTTTATAAAAACATCTCCATATTTTTCAAGCTTTGCTTTTCCAACTCCATCAATACTGAGAAATTCTTCGTCACTCATTGGACGTTGAGTTTCTAATTGTTTAAGAGTTGCATCGTTAAAAATTACATAAGCTGGAACTCCTTCTTCTTTGGCAATTTCTGAACGTAATTTTCTAAGAAATTCAAACAAAGAATTTGTTGTTGTTTTAGTAGCTCGCTCTTTGACTTCGGATTTATTTTTATCAATTTTTAATACCGTTGTCAATTTTACTTTTTCTCCATCAAATAAAACCTTTTTTGCAAAAGAAGTCAATTTTATTTTATTCTGTTGATGAAAAGCAATTTCGCAAAATCCTAAATTGATTAGCTGTATTAAATATTGATTCCAATCGTACCATGATACATCTGCACCAACTCCATAGGTTTTTAAATTTTGATAGCCTTTGTCATATATTGAAGCATTTTTAGAACCTCTTAAAAAATCTACAATTACTGGTAAAGCTTCAGATTCTTGTAAACGAATTATAGCCGATAATGCTTTTTGTGCAATAATTGTTCCATCAAAAAAAGCAGGTGGATTTTTGCATATATCACAGTTTCCACAATTATCTGAAACTAATTCGCCAAAATAGGACAGCAAAATTTTTCTTCGACAACTCAAAGCATCGGCATATTGTTTCATTCTTTCCAATTTAGAAAGTTGAACTTCTGCATTCAAACCTTCGGAGGCAAATTTTTGCAATTGAATTACATCGCCATAGCTTTCAAATAAAACAGTTTCGGATGGTAATCCATCACGACCAGCTCTCCCAATTTCCTGGTAATAGCCTTCAATATTTTTTGGTAAATTATAATGAATAACCCAACGAACATTCGATTTATCAATTCCCATTCCAAAAGCTATGGTCGCACAAACAACTTGGCAATCATCATTTATAAATTCATCCTGAGTTTTGGAACGAATTTTATTGTCCAAACCTGCATGATACGCTTTAGCATTAATTCCAATTTTTTGTAATTTTTCAGCAAGTTCTTCCGTTGTTTTGCGACTTAAACAATATACGATACCTGATTCATTGGGTTTGTTTTTTATGAAATCTATAATTTGCTTTACACGATCTAAAGCGGGTCTAACCTCTAAACTTAAATTTTTTCTATCAAAAGAAGAAATAAAAATTTCAGGATTTTTTAAATTTAACTGCTCACAAATATCAACACGTGTTGCTTTATCGGCAGTTGCAGTCAATCCTAAGATTGGAGTAGAAGGGAAGCGGTTTTTTAAATATCCAAGATTGGTGTAAGCCGGTCGAAAGTCATGACCCCAAGATGATATGCAATGTGCTTCATCAATAGCAATTAAGCTAACCGTTATCTGACTAAATGCATTTTCTAAAAAAGACAAACTTTCTGGTGCAACATAAACAAGTTTTACTTTATTGTCTTTTAAATTTTGAATATGTAATTCTTGCTCTTCACTAGATTGACTGCTATTAATAAAGCATGCGGCTATTCCATTGGCTTTCAAACTATCCACTTGATCTTTCATCAAAGCAATAAGTGGAGAAATCACAATAGTAATTCCTGGAAATATCAAAGCAGGCAGCTGAAAACAAATTGATTTCCCTCCACCTGTTGGCATAATTGCCAATGTATCTTTCCCTGAAAGTACACAATTAATAATCTGTTCTTGATTAGGTCTGAATTTTTCAAACCCAAAATTTTCTTTAAGTTTGGCGTGTAAAATTTCTCTTGTCATTTTGGCGTATATTTTGAAAAATAAATGTAATAAAAAAAGGAACTCGAATTATAGAGTTCCTTTTTTATATTTCAAAAAATTAAAAATTAATCTTCGTCTTCATCATCGTCATCATCAGCGATGTCTTTGCTATCAGAATCTTCGTCATCATCATCTCCATCTAAATCTGGTTTATCAATATTGTCATCCTCATCATCATCATCCGCATCTTCAACATCTAACTCTAAACCACTGATTGGTTCTACAACATCATCAATTTCATCATCTTCATCATAATTTCCAATTCTGTCGGCAAGTTTAGTACTTACTTTTACTAAATAAATAGTATCTTCTGTTCTAACTTCAACAGCTTCAATCAATTCATTTTTGGCATTTCTAAATCTAATGATGTCTGAATCATCATATCCATCAGGAAATTTTTCAACCAAAAGATTCAAAATTTCGTTGGTCAATTTGGCGTAATCAACTATTACTCTTTTCATATGTAGTAAATATTGTTTTGTTGAAATATGTAATTCGCATATCTTTATTGGTTTTTTACCAATTTTCAGCTATGCTCATTTCATAAATAATTATTATAAATCTAACAAATAAGCAAAAATTAATGGCGCTACAATGGTAGCATCCGATTCGATAATGAACTTTGGAGTATTAATATCTAGTTTTCCCCAAGTAATTTTTTCATTAGGAACCGCTCCGGAATAAGATCCGTAACTGGTTGTTGAATCAGAAATTTGACAGAAATAACTCCAAAATGGAATATCATGCATTTCCATGTCTTGATACAACATTGGTACTACACATATTGGAAAATCTCCTGCAATACCACCACCAATTTGGAAGAAACCAATTCCATTAGCACTGTTTTTTGGATACCAATCAGACAAGAAAACCATATATTCAATTCCTGATTTCATGGTCGAAGCTTTCAAATCTCCTTTGATAACGTATGATGCAAAAATATTTCCCATAGTACTATCTTCCCATCCTGGTACGATAATTGGTAAATTTTTCTCAGCAGCAGCATACATCCAACTGTCTTTTAAATCAATTTCATAATATTCTTCTAAGACACCTGAAAGTAACATTTTGTACATGAACTCATGTGGAAAATATCTTTCTCCTTTATCATCAGCATCTTTCCAAATTTTATAAATGTGTTTTTGAAGACGACGAAAAGCTTCGTGCTCAGGAATACAAGTATCTGTAACTCTATTCAAACCTCTTTCTAACAAAGCCCATTCATCTTGAGGAGTCAAATCACGATAATTTGGAACTCTTTCATAATGAGAATGTGCTACTAAGTTCATAATATCTTCTTCAAGATTCGCTCCTGTGCAAGAAATAATTTGAACTTTATCTTGACGAATTATTTCGGCAAAAATCTTTCCAATTTCAGCGGTACTCATAGCACCAGCCATACTTACCATCATTTTTGCACCATTGGCTAACTGCTGCTCATAAGCTTTTGCAGCATCAACTAAAGATGCAGAATTGAAATGCAAATAGTGCTTTTCAATAAACTGACTGATTGGTCCTTTACTCATATTCTTTTTTTTCTTTTTTGTTTAGTATTCAAAAGGGCAATTGAGATTTGGATTTACAAATAAAAGAAATTTATAAATATCAATTTTCCTCTAACCCAATTTATATTTATTATTTATTATAACCTAATATTTTTAGTACATCCTCTGCTGTTTGCTGTTCAGAAAATACTTCGGTTGCTAATATTCCATTCTCATCGCGGTCAATCAAAATGTGTTTCGGCTGTGGTATCAAGCAGTGTTGCAATCCTCCAAAACCTCCAATAGTCTCTTGATAAGCTCCTGTGTTGAAAAAACCTAAATATAATGGCTTCTCCTTATTGTACTTTGGCAAATATATGGCATTCATATTTTGCTCAGAGTTGTAATAGTCATCACTATCACAAGTCATTCCACCTAATAAAACTCTTTCGTAGGTTTCATTCCATCTGTTAATAGCTAACATGATAAAACGCTTATTTATTGCCCAAGTATCTGGTAAAGTTGTAATGAAAGAGGAGTCAATCATATTCCATTTTTCTCTATCATTTTGTTGTTTTTGATACAATACCTGATAAATAGCACCACCACTTTCTCCAACTGTAAAAGAACCAAACTCGGTGAAAATATTTGGAACATCAACTTCAGCTTCGTCACAAGCAATTTTAATTTGATTGATGATTTCGTCAATCATATATTGGTAATCATATTCGAAAGCCAATGAATTTTTGATTGGGAAGCCACCACCAATATTTAAACCATCAAGAGTTGGGCATTCTTTCTTCAAAGCCACGTATACCTTGATACATTTTACAAGTTCATTCCAATAATAAGCATTGTCATTGATTCCAGTATTAATAAAAAAGTGTAACATTTTAAGTTCCAGATTTTTATTCTCTTTTACTTCTTTCTTATAAAAAGGAACAATGTTTTTATATCCAATTCCTAATCGAGAGGTATAAAACTCAAATTTTGGTTCCTCTTCGGCAGCAATTCTAATTCCTATTTTAAATTTGCCATTGATTTGCTCCTGTAACAAATCTAATTCTTCATAGTTATCAATAATTGGAATAGTATTTTTATGTCCATTGTTAACTAATCGGGCGATATTTTCAATGTATTGATCTCTTTTGAAACCATTACAAATGATATAAGT
This sequence comes from Flavobacterium sp. WC2509, assembly GCF_052683105.1. Classification (NCBI taxonomy): domain Bacteria; kingdom Pseudomonadati; phylum Bacteroidota; class Flavobacteriia; order Flavobacteriales; family Flavobacteriaceae; genus Flavobacterium; species Flavobacterium sp. WC2509. The sequence goes on from NZ_JBQZFG010000001.1 coordinate 4,431,514, forward strand.
ACTTTTATTTATTTTTCCTTTTTCTAATAAATTTTCAACAATATTAATATCAAAGGCAGATGATGTTTCTACATGAATGTTATTCTTGAAAGCTTCATTCATAACGTATTCAAAATGAGAACTTTTAGTGCAATAACAGTAGAAATATTTAGCCTCATATTTATTTTTTTCCATCGATTTACGAAACCAGCTTTTGGCTTTGTTAATATTATTGGAAATTTGTGGCAAATAGGTAAACTTTAACGGAGTACCATATTGTTCTACCAATTTCATTAAATCGATATTATGAAATTGAAGATTATCTTTATTTAATTTAAATTCTTCTTGAGGAAAATAATACGTTTGATTTATTAAGTCGGAATATTTTGTATTCATATGTTTTTTAGAGTTTTAGAATTAATTGTATTAAAAAAATAGAATTAATATTGGTTCAAACCCTAATATTGGCATAGATGATTTGAAGTTCTTCGTAATCGGCCTTAAAATATTGAAATAAATCAAAACTAAAATTTCCTTTAATACCATAAAAACGCTTCAACAAACTCAAAAAAGCTCTATTGTTTCTGGTTCTTTTAGTAGAAAAATTTTTAGTATTTTTATTTTTATTCATTGGCACAAATGTAAAAAATAATATAAACGTAAAGCAATGCTTTTTTATTAAAAAAACGCTAAGATTTATAATCTTCAAAAGCATTTAGAATTAATTCGTTTTCAACAGATTGATTAATTTTTATTTTCCCGATACCTTCGATTAATGCAAATTGTATCGTTCCATATTCATTTTTCTTATCGTGAATTAGTAATTCCAGTATCGGATCGATATCATTTTCTTCAAAAATTACATCATCATATATTGACTTTAAAGCCTTTTTAATTTGATGATATTCTTCTTTAGTTATTAAATTTTTATGCAACGAAATGTAGCTTTCCAATATCATTCCAACGGCAATTGCCTCACCATGTAACAAAGTTGTTTTATTTTCATTTTCTAAAAAATAACTTTCTATAGCATGCCCTAAAGTGTGCCCGAAGTTTAATGATTTTCGAATGTTTTTTTCGGTTGGATCTTGCATAACAATTATGTTCTTAATTTCAACCGAACGATGAATTAAAGAATCTAATTGATTAAAATCAATGGCTTTTATATCTAAAAATGATTCCCAATAAGGCTTATCAAATATTAATCCGTGTTTTAACATTTCTGCAAGGCCTGATCGCATTTCGTTTTGAGGAACGGTTTCAAGATATGCTGTATCAACTAAAACCATTTTTGGAGTATTAATTACACCAATTTGGTTTTTTAAATTTCCTAAATCTACTCCATTTTTACCACCAACAGAAGCATCTACCATAGATAACAAAGTGGTTGGAATGTGAATAAAATCAACACCTCTTTTGAAAGTTGAAGCCACAAAACCACCTAAATCTGTTACAACACCACCACCAATATTAATAATCAATGTTTTTCTATCAGCTCCAAGTTCTGTTAAAACATTCCAGATTTCAATACAAGTTTCAATGTTTTTATTTACTTCACCTGCTTCAAATTCAATAATTTCTATTGTCAAATCTGTTTCTAATAATGGTAGAAATTTTGGCAAACAATATTCGTTTGTATTAGTGTCTACAATGATAAATAAATTAGAATATTTGTTCTCTTTTAAATGTTGATTTAGTTTTTCATATCCAGTTTCATTAAAATGTACAGGATAATTATTTGCTTGAATAGATTGCATCATTTTATTTTAATTGAAACCGCAAAATAAGGGAAAATTTGCTAATAATAATGATTTACTCTCTTTATATTTGCAAAAAAAATATAACAAAATATGGATAATATTTTCAATAACTCACAAATTGCGTTTGCATTGAAAAGCGATACTGAACTCGAAAGAGCGTATTTTCTTTTCAAATTAATCAATAGTCAGCCGTTAGTTCGTATTGGAACAGCTGTTACCAATTTCGCAATAAAAGCAAATCTTCCTGTTGAAGGCTTAATTAGAGCAACGGTATTTGATCATTTTTGCGGTGGAGTAAACGAGGATGATTGTCTATCAGTAGTTGATAAAATGTATACTAAAGGAGTATCATCTGTATTAGATTATTCAGTTGAAGGTAAAGAGGAAGAAAACCAATTTGATGCAGCTCTGGAAATGACTTTAAAAACCATTGAGTTTGCCAAAGAGCGTAAAGCAATTCCATTTGCAGTATTTAAACCTACAGGTTTAGGACGTTTGGATTTATATGAAAAAATAGGAGAAAAAGAAACGTTAACCCTAGAAGAACAAGAGGAATGGAATAGGGTCGTGGCTCGTTTTGATTTAGTATGCAGCGAGGCACATAAAAAAAATGTAGCTTTATTGATTGATGCTGAAGAAAGTTGGATGCAAGATGCAGCGGATGATTTAGTTACTGAAATGATGCGCAAATACAACAAAGAAAAAGTTATTGTATTCAACACGCTTCAGATGTATCGTTGGGATCGTCTGAATTATTTAAAAAAATTGAACGAACAAGCCAAAGCGGAAGGTTTCTTCATTGGAATGAAATTGGTTCGTGGTGCTTATATGGAAAAAGAAAATCTTCGTGCTGAAGAAAAAGGATATCCAACACCAATATGCGATTCTAAAGAGGCTTCTGATATTAACTATGATGCTGCTGTTCAATATATGGTAGAGCATTTAGAGACTATGTCTATTTTTGCTGGTACTCATAACGAAGAGAGCACTTATAAATTAATGGAATTGATGAAAACTAAAGGAATATCAACTAGTGATAGTAGAATTTGGTTTGGTCAATTGTATGGAATGAGCGATAATATCAGTTACAATTTAGCTGCCAATGGATATAACATTGCCAAATATTTGCCTTTTGGACCTGTAAAAGACGTTATGCCATACTTGATTCGCCGTGCAGAAGAAAACACATCTGTTGCAGGACAAACTAGTCGTGAATTATCGATGATTAAAGCAGAACGCAATAGAAGAAGAGGAAAATAAAATTAAGCCATCAGTTTTCAATTTTTAAACATTTAAAAACTGTCTGTTTTTCATAAAAAAATCCATTTGTACTAATAAACAAATGGATTTTTTTTTATGTGGTTTTATTTTAAAATTAAGAATTACTGAATTGTAGATTGCTTAAATTTTTATACAATCCATTCTCTAGATTAATTAATTCCTGATGGGTTCCTTGTTCGCTTATTTTTCCATTATCAAGTACTAAAATTTGATCAGCACTACGAATAGTTGAAAGACGGTGAGCAATGATAATACTTGTTCTTCCTTCCATCAAGATTTCTAAAGCTTCTTGTACTAATTTTTCGCTTTCACTATCTAATGAAGAAGTAGCCTCGTCTAAAATTAATATCGAAGGATTTTTCAACAAAGCTCGAGCAATGGCAATTCGCTGTCTTTGTCCACCAGAAAGTTTGATTCCTCTTTCACCAACAATAGTATCAAATTTCTCAGGAAAGCTTTCTATAAAGTTATAAGCATTAGCTTGTTTAGCAGCTGTTATAATTTCTTCTTCAGTTGCATTAGGTTTACCATATGCAATATTTTCTTTTATAGTTCCACCAAAGAGAATAACATCTTGAGGCACTATACTCATATTCCCTCGAAGATTTTCTAAATCATAATCGTAAATATTTTTTCCATCAATTAGAATTTCGCCACTTTCTATGTCATAAAAACGTAATAATAAAGATGCGATAGTTGATTTTCCCATACCACTTGGTCCAACAAGTGCTATCTTTTGACCAAAATTGGCTGTGAAATTAATGTCTTTTAAGACCTTAACCTCTTTTCTTGAAGGATAGCTAAAAGCAACATTATTAAAGGTAACATCTCCTTTAATTTTATCTATAGAAGGAATGTGTATATTTGAATTGATTTTTTCCGGTACTTCATCCAATAATTCAAAAACTCTTTCGGTTGCACCAATTGCTTTTTGCATTTGTGCATATAATTCGGCGATACCTCCTGAGGATGCTCCAACATAACTTGAATACAGGATAAAAGTAAATAATTCACCTACGGTAATTTCACCCGCTATACTTAATTGAACACCATACCAAACAACACCAACGATTGTACCAAACAAGCAAATAATAATAAAAGAAGCAAAATATCCTCTAAATTGACCTCCTTTAATACCTATTTTGACAACTTCTTTAATTCTTTCTTTGTAACGGGCAATCTCGTACCATTCATTGGCGAAAGCCTTAACAATACTAATTCCCTGCATTGTTTCTTCAACTACGACTTGACTCTCGGCAACTTGATCTTGTACTTTTTTAGAATATTTTCGGATAAATCGCCCAAAAACAACAGCAATTACCCCAACTAAAGGCACTACAGAAACCATCATAATAGTCAATTTGATATTAATGCTGGCTAGCATAGCGAAACTTCCAATGATTAATATGAACTGTCTTAAAAATTCAGCAATTGTCGTAGTTAACGTATCCTGAATTTGAGTGATATCATTACTAATTCGGCTATTTAATTCTCCAACGCGTTTTTGAGAAAAAAATGACATTGGTAATTTAACTAAATTGGTATATAAAGCTAATCGAACGTTTGCCAAAGTATTTTCGGTGAAGTTGACAAACAAGGAAAGTCTAAAAAAAGAAAATAATGATTGTAATAATAGTACCAATCCTAAACCTAATGCAATTTCGTTGGCTAAATGGGCATCTTTTTTGTTCACACAATCCACGAGCATTCCCATAAACTTAGGAAAGGCTAGGGCAGTAACACTGGTTAGTAGTAAGAAGACCAATCCCACATAAAATTTCCACTTGTGAATATCGGCATATTTAAAAATTAGAATAGCTTTTTGCAGTGAAGTTGCAGTAATTTTTGATTTGGGTAAATCATTTTCTTGGAATCGTGCCATTATATTTGTTTTATAATACAAATGTAAGGCTATATAAGGGTGATAACCAAAAATAATAACGTGTTTCATTTTTAAATAAAACACTATTAATGAGGCATTAAAAAACAAATCGTTATTTTTTATTTTATTTTTTTTGAATTTCGCTTGCAAATACGAGTTCTAGTTGTATATTTGCACTCGCAATAACGCAAGACATTGCAACCCGAAAGGGCGATTAGCTCAGCTGGTTCAGAGCACCTCGTTTACACCGAGGGGGTCGGGGGTTCGAACCCCTCATCGCCCACTAAACTTCTCAAGAAATTGAGAAGTTTTTTTTTGTCCTTTTTTGTCTTTATTTTTACAAAAACTAATAATATTCTTCTTGAAAATGGATGTCGTAAAATTTAAAATCACTCCCAAAACAATAAAAATTGAAGTACGAAATTCAAATAATTATACTTTTGATTTCAATAGTGCTGTAGATATTGATAAAGAAGATAAAGATGTATTGCTAAAACTCCATAATGCATTAGTCTTATTATTTAAAAAAGAAAACATTCCGGAAACCAAAAATCACATTTCGCCAAATCAAACTAATATACTGGACCAGATTAACGCGATAAGCGATTTAAAAGAAGACAAATCTTAAGTATTTGCTTAGATAATCTATACGATTTATATAGTTGCTCTATACGATGTGTATAGTTATTATATACGATTCGTATAGTTCCTCTATACAATCAATATAGCTGGTATATATGATAGGCATTGTTGTTCTATACAATGTATATAGTCATTCTATATGATATATATAGTTGTTCTATATGATCTGTATAGTTTCTCTATACAAATCGTATACACAAATCCGATAGGGTAATTTATAACCTTGCCCATAAAGATTAGTAATTTCAATTTTACAAAAAAGCTAAAGGAATTATTTTCTTGTAGCTTTTTTTATTTGAAAATTAGCACGTTAGTTTTTGTAATGTTTTAAATTTACAGCGTTAAAAGAATATGAAATCATAATATAACTCCAAAGTGCTAGTGTGTTTTCATCTTGTATTTTTGGTAGATATTTCATCGCACTTGTTGACTGATAAAAAGAAAAGGCACAATTTATTTCCAACTCTTTGACTGGCACATATTTCAAAGAAATATCATTTTCAAATCCAAGAAATTTTGTTGTTTCTTGTCCTATAATTTTCAAAAGACTTTAGTTATTGAATTCTTAAAAGACGCTTAGCCAACTATTTTTATCTAAATTTGTATAACTAATCATAAAAATAACACAGAAGGAAATTCAAATTCTTTTATAAAAACCCCATAAAATGAAAAATTCAATCATAACTATATTAACAGTAATTACAATAGTATTTTCAGTAAATACAATCACAGCAAACAAAATAAAACCTGAAACTATCATTAAAGATATTCAGGAATCAAGCCAATTAAAACCTGTTTTTGATAATTATTTTGCTATGAAAGAAGCACTTATTAAAAGTGATGCAAAAACAACTTCGGTAAAAGCGGCTTCTTTATTAACTTCGATTAGCGCAGTAAAAACTGATAAACTGAAAAGCGCTGAGCGTACAGTTTGGATGAAAGTCATGAAAAAAATGACTGTCGATGCTAAAGTAATTTCATCCAATCAAGATCTTAAAAAGCAACGTGAGACCTTTAAGTCCTTATCTAAAAATACTTACGAGCTGATTAAAGCTTCAAATCCAACAGAAACGATTTACATCCAATATTGTCCAATGGCTGATGCAAATTGGTTAAGCAAAGAAAAAGCTGTTAAAAATCCATATTACGGTTCTTCAATGCTTACTTGTGGCAATGTGATTGAAACTATCAAATAAATTATGATGCTCTATGTCAAAAACATGGTATGCAGCAGGTGTAAAATGGTTGTGAAGTCTGAGTTCGAAAAACTTGGACTTCAGACAATTTCAGTTGAATTGGGTGAAGTTGAATTAAAAGAGAAAATCACCGAAAACCAGAAAGAAATTTTACTGCAAAAACTGCATACATTAGGTTTCGATTTGATTGATGATAAAAAAAGTAAAGCCATCGAGAAAATAAAAACGCTTATTATCGATTTGGTTCATCATAAAAACAATGATCTTAAAATTAATTTATCAGACTACCTAGTCCAAAACTTAAACCAAGATTATAGTACACTTAGTAATTTATTTTCCGAAGTTGAAAACACTACTATCGAAAAATATTTCATCAGTCAAAAAATAGAGAAAGTAAAAGAGCTTTTAATGTATAATGAACTTTCGTTAAGCGAAATTGCAGATTTACTAAACTACAGCAATGTCGCTCATTTGAGTAATCAGTTCAAGAGAATTACAGGTTTTACGCCAACCTATTTTAAACAGCTAAAAGACAAAAAACGCATCCAAATAGAGAATTTGTAATTTTTTTTCGACCAAGCTTTATGAACTTTTCATTTTATAAAACCCTGTATATTAAAAAAAAACTTTGCACTCTTTGCGGTTAAACAACTTTTTATAAATCTTACAAATCATTCTCAAAATTATACAACTGGGAGTAAACGTTACTTCGGAAATTTGCATTGTAATACTAAAACAAACAAAGCAATGACACATCAATATATAATTTCAGGAATGTCGTGCAATGGCTGCCGAACTAAAGTTGAAAATACCTTAAACACAATTGATGGTGTTCATGCTGAAGTAAATTTAAATCCTCCAACAGCCACAATTACAATGAACAAACATGTTTCTACGGAAAAATTTAAAGAAGTTTTGGCAGCTGCAGGAAATTATACAATTGAGATGAAGTCTTCTAAAAATTTAGAAGATGAACCTGTAAACTCTTGTTGTTCTTCTAAAAAAGGGGTACACAATCATAAAAAAACGGTCAATACAACTGGTATTTTTTATTGTCCAATGCATTGTGAAGGGGACAAAACTTATAATAAAGAGGGAGATTGTCCTGTCTGCGGTATGGATCTGATACCACAGCTCGTAATCAGTAGTGCCCAATTTACCTGTCCGATGCATCCGGAAATTATTTCTAATGAGCCTGGTGACTGCCCCATCTGCGGTATGGATTTAGTTCCTGCACAAGCTTCTGAAAACGAAGAAAACAAAACATACAGTGATTTATTAAAAAAAATGAAGATTGCCGTATTGTTTACACTTCCTATTTTTATTATTTCGATGTCAGAAATGATTCCAAATAATCCTCTTTATACTATAATGTCAATTAATAAATGGAATTATGCTCAATTCTTATTTTCGATTCCAGTGCTATTTTATGCAGGAAGGATATTTTTTGTCCGTGCTTGGAAATCGATTATAACATGGAATTTAAACATGTTTACACTTATCGGAATTGGAACGAGTGTTGCTTTTCTATTTAGTCTTGTTGGAATGTTTTTTCCTGCTATTTTTCCAACAGAATTCAAATCACATCACGGAACAATTCATTTGTATTTTGAAGCAGCAACGGTTATTATAACGTTAGTTTTACTTGGTCAATTATTAGAAGCCAAAGCTCACGGACAAACGAACGGAGCAATAAAAGAATTATTAAAACTAGCACCAACAGATGCTATAGTAGTAGAAAATGGAAGCGATAAAGTAATTTCTATTCACGATATCAAAAAAGGAGATTTATTACGTGTAAAACCAGGAGGAAAAATTCCAGTTGACGGAAAAATTACAACTGGCGAAAGTAATATAGATGAATCTATGATTACAGGAGAATCAATTCCTGTAGATAAAAAAGTAGGGGATTCGGTGATTTCAGGAACTATAAACGGAACAAAATCATTTGTTATGATTGCTGAAAAAGTTGGATCCGAAACAATGCTTTCGCAAATTATTCAAATGGTAAATGATGCGAGTCGTTCGAGAGCCCCAATTCAAAAATTAGCTGATAAAGTTGCCAAATATTTTGTACCCTCAGTAGTTATAATCTCTGTTTTGACTTTTATTTCTTGGGCAAAATTTGGTCCGGAACCGTCTTATGTTTACGGATTAATTAATGCGATTGCTGTTTTAATTATTGCTTGTCCTTGCGCTTTGGGATTAGCTACTCCAATGTCAGTTATGGTTGGAGTGGGCAAAGGAGCACAGTTTGGTATTTTAATTAAAAATGCAGAAGCTCTAGAAAACATGGATAAAATTGATGTTCTGATTACTGATAAAACAGGAACAATTACAGAGGGAAAACCATCTGTCGAAAAAATATATGCCATAAACAATGATGATGATTCTTTACTACAAGACATTGCCTCTTTAAATCAATACAGCGAACATCCTTTGGCACAAGCTGTTGTTAATTTTTCTAAAACTAAAAACATTGCTTTAACTGAAGTTCCCGATTTTGAAACTATTGCAGGAAAAGGAGTTTTAGGAACTGTCAACAATAAAAAAATGGCACTTGGAAATAAAAAATTAATGTTTCAAATTAATGCTTCAATTTCTGACGATATTGAAAACAGAATCACAGCAGAACAAAACTTAGGTAAAACGGTTTCTTACATTTCGATTGATCAAACTGTTTTGGGTTATGTTACAATTACTGATGCTATAAAGGAAAACAGTGCTCAAGCCATCAAAGAATTAATTGATCAAGGTGTTGAAGTAATTATGCTAACCGGAGATAATAAAAATACGGCAAAGGCAGTTGCTGGTCAATTACATTTAAGTTCGTTTAAAGCCGATTGTTTACCAGAAGACAAATTAAAAGAAATTAAGCGTCTACAGTCCGAAGGCAAAATTGTTGCAATGGCAGGTGATGGAATTAACGATGCACCAGCTTTGGCACAATCAAACATTGGTATTGCGATGGGAACTGGAACTGATGTTGCGATAGAAAGCGCTAAAATTACTTTGGTCAAGGGAGATTTAAACGGAATTGTAAAGGCTAAAAAACTCAGTCACGCCGTAATGTCGAATATTAAACAAAACTTATTTTTTGCTTTTATATACAATATTTTAGGTGTGCCGATTGCAGCTGGAATTTTATATCCCTTTTTCGGAATCTTGCTTTCTCCAATGTTAGCTGCTTTAGCAATGAGTCTGAGTTCAGTATCGGTAATTATTAATGCTTTGCGTTTACGAAATCTAAAACTTTAAACTTTATGAAATTAAGTACATACTAAAAATTTACCCAAAACTAAGTATGAAGCTTATTGTAACAAGATTGATAGTTGATTAAAAATTAAGACTTAAACCTAGATTATATACTTTTTTTCTTTAAACATCGTCCTCTTGGTTCATCACCCTCACAAAGCACAATTTCAGAATGCAGAAACTGTGCGGCGTCTGCTGAATCTTTCACTTTCGTAGCAGAGCGTTCTAACATTTCTGATTCAAACCCAGTCAAAACACTTTCCCTTATTCCAACTTTTCTCCATTGCGATAAAGACCTACATCCCTTTGCTATTCCCCGAGCCAGCATGAGCGCATCCAATAACGCTTGATTTGCCCCTTGTCCTTTGAAGGGACTCATAGGATGTGCTGCATCTCCAATCAGCGTCACTTGTTTACCTTTCTCTAACAATTCTGATTTGAGTAATTCTCGGTCATACACAGGATAGCCAGAAATCTGAGATTCTAAAGTTGCCGCTAAAATCTGAGGAATGGGATCGTGCCATTGCGTTCTGCGACACGCTTCTTCTTTGAGAGCTTGAGTTCCTAGAGCACTTAAGGCCTTAGCCTCGTCTTCTTGCATTGGAAAGCTAAGTTGCCACATCACAGAATCTGACGTATAAGGCATTATGTAAATCCGCTCATTGCCATTTGCGGTTTGAAATACAGTAGCCGAGTCCAGTAAAGAACTGGCATGGTCTTCGATAGCATCCAAAGGACAAATACCCAATATCACAATACAACCTAGATAACGTAAAGGAGTAATATCTTCACCAATAAGCAACCTTCGCACCGAACTACGAATACCATCGGCTCCAACCACTAAATCTGCTTTGGCGGTTTTTATCTCATCATTTACCTGAAAAGTTAGTTCAATATGTTTATCTTTAGTTTCTTTAAAATCTACTAACTGGTGCCCCCATTGTACCATATCGTGTCCGCCGAGCTGTTCGAGTAATGCTAAGCGCAAAGATTGCCTTGCGATATGGACATTTGTGCGTTTCTGAAATGTTTTGGCATCGGACTGCATCCACTTTCTGATTCCCCATTCCCCAATCACTTTTCCTTCTGTAGTATGAACCACATGTCGTGTCGAAATCACTCCTTCATCCAACGAAAAAATTCCCAATCCTTCGATCGCTTTACTAGCCTGTTGCAAAGTAAGTCCGTAACCTTGTGATCGAGCTTCGAAGTTATCATCACGTTCATAAAGAGTAAAAGGAATTCCTCGATGTAAACAAGCAACAGCTAGAGCCACTCCACCAATACCGCCGCCAATAATAGCAACATGTGGATAATTTTCTTTATCAGCGATAGGAGGATTAGCAGAACGAAGTAAACCAGATCCATTGCAGTTTAGGCATGTGTATAGATGTCCTTTGGGACGAACTGGAGCTACTCCTTCACCTTTCGCTTTTTCAAATTGATCAAGTGCCATTTGGTAGTTACGTCGTGCTTTATCACTGAGTCCCCGGCTTTTTTTACCCCGTCCTTGACATTCTTGACAAATAATCCAGCTTCCATCTACATTTTTTACTTTTTTCACTTCTTCGTATTTAACTTTAACATGTCATGGCTAGAAGACAGTACGCAAATTTAATACAAAAGATTACTGATATGAAACTGCTTTAACTTTTTAGAATAAGCTCCAAATACAAACAGAGTAAAAATTGTTATTAAACACTATAAAATTAGATGTTTGAAAGAATTCTAAAGTTGCGTCACTAATGACTGAATAGGAGGTAAGTAATATTCTTTAAGCAAACACTAAATTAATGCTATTATATTGAAACAGTTTCAATTAAAACTTAAATCCTATTGCTATTATATAACAAAATGTTGAAATTATATAACGTTAAGCATATGTGAAATTTTAAATTTGAAATATATAAATTATTAATAAAAATTTTAAAAAAACACCATTATGAGAACTCCGTTAAAATCCAAAATAGCCATTGTAATTCTAATTGCAACACTTTCATTTTCATGTAAAAAAAATGAACCAAGTCCAACAGAAAGTACTACAACTTATGAATCGGACTCCGTTACTACAGTTATTGATACTGTAAATGCGCAAGTGCCAGTCGACACAACTAGTATTGATGTTGATACAATTGAAGCAAAAAAATCAACAAAAACGACGACAACGACAACAAATAAATAATTTTTGTCGTTACCTAAATTACATTCTAATATATAAATTGGTATTATTAATTCAGTAACGGTTTGGGGAAATTGTTACGAGGAAAGCCTGCAGTGAAATAATGCTGCAGGTTTTTATATTATATAAAATTTCCAATTCTTATGAATTTCAATTTTTTGCAAAAAAAAAATCCATTGTAAACAAAATATTTCATTTACAATGGATTAATTAAAGTATAAAAACTATTTATACAGAATCGCTAGATATACCTGATTCTGGAGTGTTTTTTCCCGTTATATTACTTAGTTTTTCTTTCAAAGAATTCAAATAATCCGTTTTTTTATCGGCTATTTTATTTCTCAAATCTTCTCCTTTTTCAGGAGCAAACAAAACTCCAACTGCTGCACCTATTACTGCACCAGTAAATAATGCGCAAATAACTTTACCTGATTCCATAATGTCTGTTTTTTATAATTAATATTTAGTTTGATTGAAAATTGCTATAATAAGCCGAAGTGTATTCTACTTTCCCTTTATTATGTCTATTATGAAAGGAATTATCTTCAAAGCTGTTTGTTTTTACTCTTAAATCATATACCAGTTTTTTTACTAACAATTCTTCGTTATAACCTGTATTTGAATTGTTTTGGTTGAGAAGGTAATCAGCAGCTGTATCCTGATTTTTTTCATTGGTATATTCATTATTATAAATTTTGAAATTACCTTGATTAAAACTTTCCTCTATAGGATTTATTCCTCCCCAATTTTTATCAATATTAGTATCGTGTCTATATTGAATATTATTTCTATTAGTATCCATTATTTGTATTTTTTTAAAAGATTAATTACTTGTATCCCGAAATATTTGAATTACAAAATTGCAACCGATATACACTAATTATATTACATAACTTTTTGTAATTGTTACACTATTTATAGTTCTATTTTGAAATCGATACCTTGTCTGTTTTAGTGTTTCAAAACAAATCTTAAAGACTTTGAGCCTATAGCAGTTTAGCTTTAAAAACAGAAAAAATTAATTAATTAATCTTATCTTAGCAAATGAAAAAGCATAATTTAATACAAAATCAGAAATATAACCACCCTAATTAAAAGACTTATTTTCAACACAATAACCTAATTAAAAAATAATAAAGTTAATTATACTTTTTTAATGCATCAAGTTGTCTTTTTCAAAAAATACTACTATTTATAAATATTATTTTAACAGAAATGAATAAAAAACAATACAATCTTTTACTTGCTGATGATGACGAAGACGATTGTCTTTTTTTCAAAGAAGCATTGGATGAAATAGCTCTTTCTGTAACGCTAATAACAGTAAATGATGGAGTTCAGCTTTTGCAATTTTTATCAGATAATAATTTACCAGATATACTTTTTCTGGATCTCAATATGCCACGAAAAAATGGCTTTGAATGCTTGACTGAAATAAAAAAATCGGAAAAATTAAAAGATCTGGCTGTAATTATATTTTCTACTTCATTTGATATAAATATTGTCGATAAGATGTATGAAAAAGGAGCTACCTACTACATTCAAAAACCAGGTGATTTTAATGAATTAATAAAAGTGATAAAAAATGCACTTGTAATATCTGCTGATAATAATTTTAAACAGCCAGAAAGAGCTCAATTCGTCCTTTAACTTTAAAATTTTATTTGCATGATTAATACAAATAATGAGTATTATTTTTTAAGAGGAGGAGGAGAAATGGGAGAACTTACACGTACCAAGGATTGGAGCAAAACGCCTGTAGGAACTCCTGATACTTGGCCACAAAGTCTTCGAACTACTCTGAGTATTATTTTAAATTCAAAATTTCCTATGTTTTTATGGTGGGGAAGTAAACTCACTTGTTTTTATAATGATGCATACCGTCCGAGTTTGGGAAATGATGGTAAACATCCCAATATTTTAGGACAAAATGCTGAAGAAGCATGGTTTGAAATATGGCACATTATTCACCCCCTTATTAAGCAAGTCCTTGATGGAGAAGGAGCAACATGGAGTCAGGATCAGCTTATTCCAATATATCGAAACGGTAAAATTGAAGATGTTTATTGGACATTCAGTTACAGTCCAGTATATGACGAATCTGAAAAAATTGCTGGTGTAATGGTTATCTGCAATGAAACCACAGAAAGTGTAGTTGCATATAAAAAATTAGAACTAAGTAACAACCGTTACCTAAATAACATCATGCAGGCGCCTACGGCCATGTGCGTTTTCAGAGGTGAAAATCATATTGTAGAGATTGCAAACGAACTTATGCTTCAATTGTGGGGCAAAAGTGCTGAAGAGGTAATCAATAAACCAATTTTTGAAGGGTTGCCAGAAGTAAAAGATCAAGGTTTAGAAGATCTAATCAACACCGTTTATAGAACAGGCGAAAAATATGTTGCCAATGAAAGACCTGTTCTATTACCACGTAATGGAAAAATGGAAACGATCTATCTTAATTTTGTATATGATGCTCTGAAAGAATCAGACGGAACTATTTCAGGTATTGCAGCCATTGCCATAGAAGTGACATCACAAGTAATTTCTCGTTCAAAAATTGAAGAAAGTGAACAAAAAGTTAGAGAAATTGTATTAAATGCACCTTTCGCAATTGCAGTATATGTTGGAAAAGAAATGCGTGTTGAACTTGCCAACCAAGCCATTATTAATATTTGGGGAAAAGGGAATGATGTGATAGGAAAATCATTCAAAGATATTTTACCAGAACTAGATAATCAATTGGTATTTGAACAAATTAAAACTGTTCTTGATACAGGAAAATCTTTCCATACCGAAAATACTCCTTTGGATTTAATTGTTGATGGTAAATTAAGCACCTACTATTTTAACTATAGTTTGACTCCGTTATATGATCTAAATGGCAATATCTACGGGGTAATGAACACCGGAGTTGATCTTACGGATCTCAATTTAGCAAAGAAAAAAATAGAAGAAAGCGATAAACGTTTTCGAAGTACCGTTAAGCAAGCACCTGTTGGAATAACTATTTTGCGAGGCTCTGAATACATTGTAGAAATGGCCAATGAAGCCTATTTAAAATTGGTAGACAGAGAAGAAAAATCTTTTGTTGGAAAACCTTTATTTGAGTCTTTACCCGAAGTACAGGAATCAGTAATTTCTCTATTAGATTCTGTTTTAAATACAGGCATTCCTTATCAGGGAAATGAAGTTCCAATTCCACTCAACCGCAATGGAAATATAGGTATTTTCTATTTTGATTTCCTTTACCATCCTTTAAAAGAAGATGACGGAAATATTTCAGGTATCATTGTAACTGTTACAGAAGTTAGTGAAAAAGTAGGAGCACGAAAAAAAATAGAGCAAAATGAAGAAAGACTCAATATTATAGTCGAAGCTAGTGAACTTGGTACTTGGGAATTAAATGTAAAAACAAAAGAACTCAACTATTCAAATAGATATCTTGAAATTATTGGTGGTTATAAAGAATATAATGATTTAAATCATGAACAATTAATTAAACATATTCATCCAGAAGATTTTCATATTAGAGAAAAAGCCTATAAAGAAACACTCATTTCAGGGAATATATACTATGAAGCAAGAGTAATATGGATTGATGGATCCATACATTGGGTAGAGGCAAAAGGAAAAGTTTTTTATGACGCTGAAAATAATCCTGAAAAATTATTGGGTACTGCAAGAAATATTACAAAGCTAAAAATGCATCAGCAGGAATTACAAGAAAGCGAACAAAAATTTCGACTCCTTGCTAGCTCAATTCCGCAACATATATGGACCTCAGATACAGAAGGCAATTTAAATTATTTTAACGAATCCGTTTATGAATATTCTGGTTTAACACCTGAACAAATTGATAAAGATGGTTGGATGCAAATAGTTCACCCTGAAGATATTGATGAAAACAGAGAAAAATGGAAGATTTCCATCGAAACAGGTAAAGATTTTTTATTTGAACACCGTTTTAGAAGATTTGATGGAGAATATCGATGGCAATTAAGTCGTGCAACTCCACAAATAGATGAAAATGGAAAAATACAAATGTGGGTCGGTACAAGTACGGATATACAGGAACAAAAAAGATTTACAAGCGAATTAGAAAAACAGGTAAAAGAGCGTACAAAAGAACTTAGTATAATAAATGAGTCGCTTGAAAAAAGTGAAGAGCGTTATCATTTAATGGTTGAAGAAATACAAGATTATGCCATTTTATATCTTGATAATATAGGTATTGTTGAAAATTGGAATCTTGGAGCTCAAAAAATAAAAGGATACAAAGCAGAAGAAATTATTGGGAAAAGTTTTTCTGTCTTTTATACAGAATCCGATCGAAAAGATAATCTTCCTCAAAAATTATTAACTATTGCTAAAGAAAAAGGGAAAGCTGTTCAAGAAGGATGGCGTATTAGAAAAAATGGGACTCTTTTTTGGGCAAGTGTTGTAATTACAGCCGTTCATAACAAAAAAAAGGAACTTATTGGATTTTCAAAAGTTACACATGACCTTACTGAAAAAAAGGAAGCTGACGATAAATTAAAACTAAATGGATTAGAACTGCAGCAAAAAAATATTGAATTGGAGAAAATGAATAAAGAACTTCAGTCTTTTGCTTATATTTCAAGCCATGATTTACAAGAACCACTTAGAAAAATTCAAACTTTCGCTACACAGATAGTTGAAAGAGAATCTCAAAATTTATCAGACATCGGAAAGGATAAATTCAGAAGAATGCAGAATGCTGCGCAGCGAATGCAAACATTAATCAATGATTTATTGACTTATTCTAAAACCAACATTCAGGATGTCAAATTTGAAGAAACAAATCTTGCTCTAATCATCGAAGAGATAAAAGAAGATTTAATAGAAGAACTGGATCAAAAACAAGTAGTTATCATAAATGATGAAGTATGTAGTGAGATAATTATAGATATTATTCCCTTTCAGTTTAAACAAATTTTATACAATCTATTAAGCAATTCCATTAAGTTTTCAAGAACAGATATTCCTCTTAGAATAGAAATTAAATGCAAAATTGCTAAAGGAAACACGTTAAACAATAACAATCTTTTAGACGAAGAAGACTATTGCCATCTTGAAATTTCGGATAATGGTATTGGTTTTGAACAAGAATATGGCGAAAAAATATTTGAAGTTTTTCAGCGCCTACACGGAAGAGATGAATATAACGGAACTGGAATTGGATTAGCAATTGTAAAAAAGATTGTAGAAAATCACCAAGGTATTATTACTGCCAAAGGTGAACTGAATAAAGGAGCAACTTTTGATATTTACATTCCGATTATCAAATAAAAAAAATAAACCTGTCAATCTTCTCACAGAGATTGACGCTAAATACTATTTCTTCGCAGCTTCAACAAATTCCAATTCATCTAAACTCACTTTCGAAGTAAACAAGCCGTAATTAACCACAGCTTTATTTTTCTCAATTTTATCAATACTTCCCACAGATTTACCATCCAGCATTCGTACACGGTCACCAACTTTCAATGTAACTTTTGGCTTTTCAACAACAGGTTTTAGTTTCTTTTCTTTCTTTTCAATTCGGATTTCCTCAACCTTGATTTCGACTTCTTTGATAATTTCTTTTTTCTTTTCAACTATCGCTTTAATCTCTTTAGGAGTCACTTTTTTGCGTTTAGAATTTTCAATTTCAATGATTTTTAAAAACTCGCCAATAAGATCTTTTTTGTTTTTATTATTGAAATATTTCTCGGCAATATCTTCTATTTTTTGACCAATATAAATCGTCTTTTGGTTGCTGTCATACAATTCTTGGTAACTTTCCAGCTTTTGTTTGATTTTGACATTGATATTCTCCATCTTTTTGCCTTCTTCACGGGCTCGAGTTTCTTCTTCTTTTAGATTTAATGAAGTTTTCTCGAGTTTAGAACGTTCTTTCTGAAGTGTGGCAATGGTTTTGTCAAAACGTACTTTTCCAACCTCAATTTTCTTCTTTGCACGATTGATTAAGCTAAATGGAATTCCGTTTTTTAAAGCAACTTCAAATGTAAAAGAGCTTCCAGCTTGCCCCAAAGCTAATTTGTACATAGGTTCTAATGATTTCTCGTCAAAAAGCATATTGGCGTTGGTAGTATACGGTAATTCATTTGCTAAAATCTTAAGATTGGAATAATGCGTAGTAATCAATCCAAAAGCTTCCCGATGATAAAACTCCTCTAAGAAAATTTCCGCCAAAGCACCTCCTAATTCCGGATCGGAACCTGTACCAAATTCATCTATTAAGAACATAGTTTTCTTGTTACATTTTTTCAAGAAGTAGTTCATGTTCTTCAAGCGGTAACTATAAGTACTTAGGTGATTTTCAATAGATTGATTATCTCCAATATCAGTTAGTATACGATCAAATAGAAACGTTTCACTGCGCTCATGCACAGGAATTAACATACCCGACTGCAGCATTAATTGTAGTAAACCAACAGTCTTCATTGAGATAGTTTTACCCCCAGCATTAGGACCAGAAATAACAATTATTCTATTTTCCTGACTTAATTCTATGGTTTGTGGATGCGTAATTTCCTTTTTTTGTTTGTTGTTCAAATACAAAATAGGATGGTAGGCATCTCTAAAATAAAGACGGCGTTCCTCAGTAATAGTTGGTAGAATTCCATTGATTCTATTAGCGTATTTTGCTTTCGCCGCAATCACATCAATATCACTTAAAAAATCCTGATATTGGATTAATAATGGCAAAAATGGACGAACAGCGTTCGATAGTTGTTTTAGAATTTTGGTAATTTCTTCTTTTTCTTCATATTCCAAATTACTAAGTTCACGGGAATATTTAAGGGTGTTTTCGGGTTCAATGTAAGCAATACTTCCAGTTTTGGAACTTCCCAATATAGAACCTTTTACTTTTCGTCTGTACATCGCTAAAACAGCTAAAACACGACGGTTTTGCACAAAACTCTCCTTGATATCATCTAAATACCCCAAACTATTATATTGTGTCAAAGCCGAAGCAAAACTTTGATTTACTTTTCCGCGAACCAAATTCATTTCGCGTCGTATTTCAAGTAATCGAGGAGATGCATTATCTTTTATTTCTCCATATTTATCGGCTACAGCATCTACAAGAGTAATAATTTCTTTGGTTAATTGAATTCCAGAACTTTTAGTACAAAGATTTGGGTAATAATCATTGAATTTATTTAAAAATGCCAAAAGTACATTTGTCGTTTCGGATATTGTAGCAATCTTTCTAAAACTACCGACTTCCAAAAAACTATCTTCGATGGCGAGGAATTTTATCTCGTAGGTTATAGCGTCAAAACCATGATTAGGGATGGCGTTGTTATTTTGAAAAGAAGAAACATACTCAGACGTTTGCAATAATGCGCTCATCAAAGTCTCTTTGTCTCTAAAAGGTGTTATTTCTAAAGCTTTTTGTTTTCCTATATCGGTATTACAAATTTCGGAAATCGTTTCGAGAACCGTAGGAAATTGTAAATCTTGTAATGTTTTTTCGGTAATGGATATCATTTTTATATCAAAAGTCAGAGTAAAAGCCCAAAGTTACAAAGTAAAAAGTCAAAAACCATTTTCTTTGCTCTCTTTGAGAAAACTTTACGAACTTTGCGGTAAAATACATGTATGCAAC
The DNA here is from genome assembly GCF_052683105.1 of Flavobacterium sp. WC2509. Lineage (NCBI taxonomy): Bacteria > Pseudomonadati > Bacteroidota > Flavobacteriia > Flavobacteriales > Flavobacteriaceae > Flavobacterium > Flavobacterium sp. WC2509. The sequence goes on from NZ_JBQZFG010000001.1 coordinate 4,451,333, forward strand.
TTCACCTCAACTCCTCTTGGCAAACTATTTTGGCTGACGAAATTCAGAAACCTTATTTTTCGGAATTAATGAAAGCCGTTGATGAGGAATATAAAAATCATGTTTGTTTCCCTCCCAAAGAATTGATTTTTTCGGCTTTTAATAATTGTTCTTTTGAGGATACAAAAGTGGTAATTATTGGTCAAGATCCTTATCATGGGGTCGGAGAAGCGAATGGCTTGTCTTTTTCGGTGAATGATTCAGTCAAAATCCCGCCTTCGTTACGTAATATTTTTAGAGAACTGAATGATGACTTAGATTCGATTTTCATGCCCACATCGGGAAATTTAGAACGTTGGGCAAAGCAAGGAGTATTGCTTTTGAATGCTTCACTTTCGGTTAGAATTGATACGCCTAATAGCCATAAACACTTAAAATGGGGAATTTTTACCGATGCTGTTATTCACAAAATTTCAGAGGAAAAAGAAAATGTAGTTTTTATGCTTTGGGGCAGTTTTGCTCAAAAAAAAGGAGCTAAAATTGATAGAGAAAAACATTTGGTTTTAGAATCTGGACATCCTTCATTTGCAAATATTCATAAAAAATGGTTTGGGAACAAACATTTTAGCCAGGCGAATTTGTATTTGGAACAGAAGAATTTAGGAAAAATTGATTGGTTGTAAATTCACGTATTACTTGGTCTCGAGTGAGGGATAGAAACTAGCTACCAAAGTAGCGTGTATAGCCCGACAGCATAAAGGAAAGAGGCCGAATCACCAGTATAATGATTTGGCCTCTTTTCTTTATGGTGGCACTCCCAAATGAATTTCAATAGACTTAATAACTGTTTTTTACTCCAATGTCAGAGCTCCCAATATTTCTTCGGATAAAAAGGGACCTCCGGGGTATTTTGCAGTATAATCTAGGTTTAACCACACTTGATTGTGTTCGTCGATGTGGTAATTGAGTTGTTTATTTCGGCTTTCTTCGACAAATAATACGTTTTTGATAAGATAATTTACTTTTTCAAGATCTTTCATACTTCCGATTAAAATTTCGGGATAAATATGACCTTTGGTATGAATAAGTCTTGGTGTACCTCCAATGGATCGGATGCAAGCGGCCATCAAAATAGAATGATCGTCGCAATCTCCCGAAAAATAAAGCAATGATTCGTGGGCTGTGGCAATGTAATCTCCATTTTTAGGATCGTTTACGTAATTCCAGCGACTATTGATTTCTTTGAAAACCGCAAAACACTGGATTAAATTTCTATAATCAGGATAACCTCGAACGTTTTTAAAATGCTTTGTTGTGGCCATTATAGCAAAGTTGCGAACTTTTGGATTTTCAAATTCAATCGCTTTAATTATTTCGCTCTTATTAGGAAATGGCAATAATTTGGCGATTATAATATCTTGAGGAAATGGATTGTTGTTCATGGAATACAACATAGCATTGTAGTCATCGAAAACCGAATTGAATCCGAAATTCGCAAAAACACTGCCGTAAATTAGCATTATCAAATAAAGTGCTAAACAAATAATAATGATGGTTCTTAGCAGGTATAAAAAGCCATAAATAACTGTAAAAACTAGAATAAATAGTATTATTCTGTCTAGACCAAAATACCATTGCGGGTCAATTAAATTTTGGTGAAATACTATAAATAAAGGGATTGTAATAAGGATACTCAAAAAAAAGATAACAAACCTATCCCAAGGTTTTTTCAACTGAAACTTGGCTTTTACAAGGTGAAAATTAGTTTTGTTAAATTGTGTCATAATACCCGAAAGGGAACAAGATTGCTTTTTTGTAAAAGTACTTTTTTTTTTAAGAGTTTCTAAGATTCTTAGGGGCTAAGTTTCTAAGTTTTTTTTAGTCTTATCAATTTGGAATCTTGGTAATTTAGCAACTTTACTAGACATTGATATCCTTAAAATCTTTCGAAATGGCGTGTCGAATCATTTTAGAAAATGCTTCATTGTCCAGCTTCGGGATTTCAAGAATTGAATTCAGTAAAGTAGTATCGTATTCGTTGGGATTTGTGATAAAATAAGGCTTTAAATGTTTTCCGATACTTTCGTAATATAACTTCTCAATGGTATTTTTGTATTTAAATTCTAATGGATTTTTGATTAAAGTGAAATTAGTATATCCGACTTCTTTCATAATCAGCTGTAAGCCTTTAACAATATTGAAACTTTTGTCGTTTACAATATTTAGCTGTTCGATATCGTCACGTTGAAAAGTATTTACAATCACTTTGGCCACATAATCTACTGGGATAATATTAAGTCCGGTTTCCTCATTAATTATGAAACGTACATTTTCCTGTTCGCCTTTTCGTTGTGATGTAAAATGAAAGAACTTAGCCAAAAGATAAAAAACCATATATTTTGGAATGAAATAAGGACTTTCGGTTCCTAGCATTTTTCCACCAATAACACTTGGTCTTAGGATTTGAAAGGGCAAGCCTAATGCTTTACATTCCTGAGCAATGAAATTCTCCGAATGAAATTTAGCATCCTCATACGCATTGCGATGTTCTGGAGTAAAATCGAGATTGTGGAAATCATTATCTATTAAACCTCTTCTGATTCCTGATGAAAATGCAGTTCCGATATAAATGAATTTCTTGATGAAAGGATGAAAAGCATTGAAAAGTGATTTGGTAATTTTAGCATTTTCATCAAAAATTCTTTCTTTTAGGTTTTCATCAGTAGATAAATTAACGTAACCTGCAGAATGAATAAAGTAAGCGCCTTTAATTTTGTCTGAAAAAGTATTTTGAAGATTCGCTAAATCTGAATCGATAATCTCAATGTACTCGTGAAGTTTTTCTAAACCAGTTTTTAATAAAATAGAGGGCGTGTAATCACTGGTCAAAAGTTCATTGACGCGGTCTATAGCACTCACTTTTCCTTTGTTTCTGGCAAGAATAAACAGTTTACTATTATTGTTTTGTTTGATAAAAAGCTCCAGAATATCATACATGATATGCGACCCTAAAACTCCAGTTGCTCCAGTAAGTATTATTTTCATTGGTTTATTTTTCGATGCACAAAGATAGATTTAAAAAAAGGAATGAGAAAGTTTGTTGTAAAGCAAATAATAAACACAAATTTCACAAATTTATATCAGAATATTTTCGTGTAAATTTGTGAAATTCGTGTTTTATTTCTCTGCTAATTTTCCTAAAGTATATTCAATCAATTCGTCCACCGCTTTATAAGGATCTTGACTAAATGTTCCATTAGCACGATTGGCAATAATGGCATTTAAAGATAATGCTTGATGTCCCAAAAGAGCCGAAAGCCCATAAATCGCAGATGTTTCCATTTCGAGGTTAGTAATCCGACTTCCTTCAAAAAGGAAATTATCCATTTTAGAATTTAATTCTGTATCTTGAATATTTAAACGCAAAACACGTCCTTGAGGGCCATAAAAACCACCGGCGGTAGCTGTGATTCCTTTGTGCATTTTATCGCTAAATATTCTTTTTTCTAAAACTGGAGAACATGAAATAGCACTTGGTCTTCCTTTTTGCAAATCCCAATTGGTGTGCTGAATAAACGCTTCTTCTATTTCAGCATTAGAAACAGCATCTATCAAATAAGAACGAAGCATATTGTCAAGACCTAAACCAAATTTTGACATTACAAAACTATCTACGGGAATATCAGCGTGTAAAGAACCTGAAGTTCCTATTCGGACAATATTTAATGAAGTTAGTTTTTCTTTTGGCTTTCTAGTTTCCAAATCAATATTGACCAAAGCATCTAATTCATTGATGACAATATCAATATTATCAGGGCCAATTCCGGTTGACATCACAGTTAAGCGCTTGCCTTTGTAAATTCCTGTTTGGGTTTTGAATTCTCTTTTTTGAGTAGAAAATTCAATGGAATCAAAATGCTTGGTAATTTTTGAAACACGATCTTGATCCCCGACAAAAATAATATCATGAGCAATATTTTCAGGTTTCAAGTTAAGATGATAAACGCTCCCGTCAGGATTGAGTATTAATTCGGATTGTTGAATAGCCATTTCTTGTGTGTGTGTTAACCGCAAATAGCGCAAGGGTTTACGCAAAGTTTGCTAGTTTTTTTATTGGTATTTATTTTTAAAATCTGCATTCTAAAATCTAAAATTCTATCCTCCAACACGTTTTACTTTAAAACCTTTTTCTTTTAAAATAGTCATTATTTTATCGCGATAATCACCTTGGATAATAATGGAATCATCCTTAAAAGTACCGCCAACACTCAATTTGGTTTTGATTTCTTTGGCAAGAATTTTAAAATCCTCATCAGATCCTTCGTAACCTTCGATTATAGTCGTTGCTTTTCCTTTTCTTTTTTCGAATTTGCAAATCATTGGTTCTTTTTGAACATATAATTCATGCGCTGCTGCCTCAATTTCCTCTTCGGGAGCCATTTCGTGATCCGGAAAAAGATTCTTTAATTGGTCTTGTAAATCCATATTTTTATAAATTATAAAAACCAAATTCCAAATCCCAAAAATGTGTTAGTGGAATTTGGAATCTTAGTTTTGAGTTTTATTCTTTACTTTTTAATTAATCCCAAGTCAACTAGGCGTTCGTATAAATAGTCACCTGCAGTAATATCTTCAAATTTTTTAGGATTTTCGGCATCAATGCAGTTTTCTAAACAATCCAATTTCATATCGCTTACCGGATGCATGAAAAAAGGAATTGAATATCGAGAAGTTCCCCATAATTCTCTAGGTGGATTCACCACTTGATGAATAGTCGATTTTAGCTTATTATTAGTATGACGTGATAACATATCACCCACATTAATTACTAATTCATCTGGTTCAGCAATAGCATCGATCCAATCTCCATTATGATTTTGTACTTGTAAGCCTTTGCCTTGAGCACCCATTAACAAGGTTATCAGGTTAATATCCCCATGAGCTGCTGCTCTAATGGCATTCTCAGGTTCTGATGTAATAGGAGGGTAATGAATTGGTCTTAGAATTGAATTTCCGTCTTTAGCATATTGATCAAAATAGAACTCATCTAATCCAAGATGCAAAGCCAAAGCTCTTAATACATATACTCCCGTTTTTTCTAGCATTTGATAGGCTTCTTTACCTACAACATTAAAGCGGGGTAATTCTTTTACTTCAACATTATCTGGATATTGAGACGCATATTTAGAATCTTTGTCTACATATTGTCCAAAATGCCAAAATTCTTTTAAATCCCCTTCTTTTCGGCCTTTGGCATGCTCTTTTCCAAAAGAGACATAACCTCTTTGTCCGCCAATTCCAGGAATTTCATAGCTGTGTTTGGTTTCTAATGGCAACGAGAAGAATTTTCTAATTTCACCATACAACTCATCAACTAATTGATCGTTTAAAAAATGCCCTTTGAGCGCTACGAAGCCTATATCTTCGAATGCACTTCCGATTTCATTTACAAATTTTTGTTTACGTTTCGGGTCGTCCGAAAGGAAATCACGCAAGTCAACACTAGGAATGTTTTGCATATAGTCTGTATTTAATACTTTAGAAGTCTAAAAACTTCATGACTACAAATATAAAGAATAAAAAAGATAAGTCATTTTAAAAATTACTCAGATTTTAAATAATTATAACATTTACAAATACTCCTGTTATAATTATTTTATCTTTGATAGATTGAAAAAAACGACTACAAATGAATTTTGATAGACAAAACCTCTCCAATGAAACGTTATTAGACCTCTATAAAAAGATTTTAAAACCAAGACTGGTAGAGGAAAAAATGTTAATTCTTATTCGTCAGGGAAAAGTATCTAAGTGGTTTTCCGGAATTGGACAGGAAGCTATTGCTGTAGGTATTACGGCAGTTTTGGATGCTGATGAATACATCTTACCAATGCATCGCAATTTAGGGGTATTTACAGGGAGAGAGATTCCATTACATCGATTATTTTCTCAATGGCAAGGCAAAGCCAATGGTTTTACCAAAGGAAGAGATCGAAGTTTTCATTTTGGAACACAAGATTATAAAATCATCGGAATGATTTCACACCTAGGACCGCAGCTTGGTGTTGCTGACGGAATAGCATTAGCCAATAAATTAGAGAAAAACGGAAAAGTAACGGCGGTTTTTACCGGAGAAGGTGCAACTAGTGAAGGTGATTTTCATGAAGCGTTGAATATTGCTGCAGTTTGGGATTTACCAGTTCTTTTTATAATCGAGAATAACGGATATGGATTATCTACACCAACTAACGAGCAATACCGTTGCGAAAACCTTGCCGATAAAGGAATTGGTTACGGAATGGAAAGTCACATCGTTGATGGAAATAATATTTTGGAAGTCTTCCATTTGCTGACTGAATTAAAAGCTTCGATGATTGAGAAGCCTAGACCTATTTTATTAGAGTTTAAAACCTTTAGAATGCGCGGTCATGAAGAGGCGAGTGGTACAAAATATGTTCCTCAGGAGTTGTTGAATTTATGGGCTGCAAAAGATCCTGTAGACAATTACAGAAGCTACTTATACTTAAATGATATCCTTACGAAAGACTACGATGATGCTATGCATTTGGAAATTAAAAACGAAATTGACGATGCTTGGGCTTTGACTAATGCCGAACCGGAAATTATAGCTACTTACGAGGAAGAATTAAATGATATTTATAAACCATATGAACATGAAGATTTTGAACCTAATTCAGAGGTTGAAAATATTCGTTTTATAGATGCTATTTCTAATAGTTTGCGTGAATCGATGGTGCGACACGAAAAATTAGTCATCATGGGGCAGGACATTGCCGAATATGGTGGAGCATTCAAAATCACTGATGGATTTGTGGGTCAATTTAGTAAAGACCGAGTTCGAAATACACCCATTTGCGAAAGTGCTGTCATTTCAACCGCTATGGGATTATCCATTAATGGTTATAAAGCTATTGTCGAAATGCAATTTGCCGATTTTGTATCTACAGGATTTAATCCAATCGTTAATTTATTAGCTAAATCACATTACCGTTGGTTAGAAAAAGCTGATGTTGTTATTCGGATGCCTTGCGGCGGAGGAACGCAGGCAGGCCCTTTTCATTCCCAAACCAATGAAGCTTGGTTTACAAAAACGCCAGGATTAAAAGTCGTTTATCCCGCATTTCCTTATGATGTAAAAGGTTTATTGAACACTGCTATTAATGATCCGAATCCAGTGCTTTTCTTTGAACACAAACAATTATACAGAAGCTTGTCGCAAGATGTCCCAACCGATTACTATACTATTCCGTTAGGTAAAGCAGCCTTGCTAAAAGAAGGAAATGATGTGACAATTATTTCTTTTGGAGCAGCGATACATTGGGCGTTGGAAACATTAGATAAAAATCCTGAAATAAAAGCGGATGTATTGGATTTGAGAACGTTACAACCATTAGATACTGATGCCATTTATTCATCTGTTAAGAAAACTGGAAAAGCAATCATTTTTCAAGAAGATTCTATGTTTGGTGGTATAGCCAGCGATATTTCGGCATTAATAATGGAAAATTGTTTTGAATACTTAGATGCAGCAGTAAAACGCGTAGCAAGTTTGGATTCTCCTATTCCGTTTACAAAAACATTGGAAGATCAATATTTGTCTAAAAATAGATTTGAGCAGGAATTAAAAGAACTTTTAGAGTATTAAAATGATTTTTATAAATGAATTTTACGGTTAAATAAAAATAAAACAGCCTTTTATTAATATAATTTTAATGCAAACTGATAAAATATTTCGGTAAATTTATAGTACAACAATCATGTAGTATTTTTTTAATAAAAGGCTATATCTCTATTTTAAAACAATACAAAATCCGAAAACGTTTGCGTATATTTTTCTTTAAAACATGATAAAAATCAAGAACTTAAATACAAATTTGGAGTAAATTTGATAAAGGAATCATCACCTCAAAACACAAAACATGAAAAACATTAGAATTATTCAGGAGTTACACGAACTAGGAATTACAGGTTATCATGAAGTGGTTTACAATCCTTCTTATGAGGAATTATTCCAAGCTGAAGTTTCCAACAGAAGAAAAGGAAATGAAAAAGGAGCATTAACAGATACTGGTGCTGTTGCTGTAAAAACAGGAGTGTTTACTGGACGTTCGCCAAAAGACAGGTATATTGTTAAAGACAATATTTCAAAAGATACTATTCATTGGGATGATAAAGTAAATTTTCCAACGACTCAAGGAATTTATCATGAATTGAAAAAATTAGTTTTAAAACAACTTTCTACATCTCCAAAATTATACGTAGTCGATGCTTTTTGCGGTACTAATGCTGATACAAGACTTAAAGTTCGTTTCGTAATGGAAGTAGCTTGGCAAGCACATTTTGTAACCAATATGTTTATTCGACCTTCTGTTTATGAATTAGAAAACTTTGGAGAACCTGATTTTGTTGTAATGAACGGTTCAAAAACCACAAATCCTGATTGGGAGGCACAAGGATTGAATTCTGAAAATTTCGTAGTGTTTAACCTTACTGAAAAAATTCAAATTATTGGAGGGACTTGGTATGGTGGAGAGATGAAAAAAGGAATGTTCTCGATGATGAACTATTATTTACCATTAAAAGGTATGGCATCGATGCATTGTTCTGCAAACGTTGGTGAAGATGGAGATGTTGCAGTATTCTTTGGACTTTCAGGAACTGGAAAAACGACACTTTCTGCCGATCCAAAAAGATATTTAATTGGTGATGACGAACATGGATGGGATAATAATGGAGTATTCAACTATGAAGGAGGTTGTTATGCCAAAGTAATTGATTTATCCGAAGAAAATGAACCAGATATTTGGAGAGCTATCAAAAGAGATGCTTTATTGGAAAATGTTATAGTAGATGAGTACGGAGAAATTGATTACTACGATCACTCTATTACTGAGAATTCAAGAGTTTCTTATCCAATTTATCACATTAATAAGATTGTATTGCCATCTAAAGCGGGACATGCAAAGAAAATCATTTACCTGTCTGCTGATGCTTTTGGAGTATTACCACCAGTGTCAATTTTAGATGAAGATCAAGCGCAATACCACTTTTTATGTGGATACACTTCCAAATTAGCTGGAACCGAAAGAGGAATTACAGAACCACAACCGTCATTCTCCCCAGCATTTGGTGAAGCTTTTTTGACATTACACCCAACAATGTACTCTAAAACATTAATTGGAAAAATGAAAGAACATGGAGCTAAAGCGTATTTGGTAAACACAGGTTGGAATGGAACTGGAAAACGGATTTCTCTTAAAAATACAAGAGCAATCATTGATGCTATCATTAATAGTGAAATTGATACTGTGGAAACAAAAACAATTCCGTTCTTGAACTTGACTATTCCAACAATATTGACAAATGTTAGTGAAGGAATTCTAGATCCAAGAGATACATATAAAGATGTTATTGAATGGGAAAGCAAAGCAAAAGATTTATCAGCACGTTATATTAAAAATTTTGAACAATACACTGATACAGAAGAAGGAAGGCGTTTAGTAGCTGCCGGACCTTCTTTGGAAACTGTTTTTAATTAGTTATAGTCTGTAAAGTTTAATACTATTTTTAATAAAACACGATCCTTTTCAGAGTAAAATATTGCTTTTTTAATTTAACAAATACTTTGCAAAACGTTAAAATAAAAATTGGATTATTATTAATTTATGCTCTATCTTTGCAAAAGAAACAAAGAGTTATCTAATTTTATAAAGTTATGTTATCAATTCAATTACATCACCATCATTCTCATAATTGCTCTCAAGCGATGTGTTAATGATATGCGTGTAATTCACAATAATCTATAAACCCGTTTGAGTACATCAAGCGGGTTTTTTATTACCATACTTTGTACTCAAGCATTTCTAAAACAACAAACAAAAAAAACTACACTAATGAGTACACTTAAAATTGCAATTCAAAAATCAGGTCGTTTAAACGAAGAAAGTATTCAAATCCTAAAAGACGCAGGTATATCAATCGATAACGGAATAGATCAGTTAAAAGCAGAAGCTTCAAATTTCCCTTTAGAGGTTTTGTATTTACGAAATTCAGATATTCCCCAATACCTGATTGATGGAGTAGTAGATATTGCAATTGTTGGAGATAATTTATTGGTTGAAAAAGGTAAAAAAATTGAAGTAATTCAAAAATTAGGTTTTTCAAAATGTAAAGTATCAGTAGCGGTGCCTAAAGCATTCGATTATAAATCTGTTCAAGATTTAGAAGGAATGCGAATTGCAACTTCTTACCCAAATACAGTTATTGATTTTTTTAGTTCTAAAGGAGTAACAGTTGACATTCACCAAATATCTGGTTCGGTAGAAATTGCTCCGAATATAGGTTTGGCTGATGCAATTGTAGATATCGTTTCCAGTGGAAGTACTTTGTTTAAAAATAATTTAAAAGAAGTAGAAGTTATTTTTAAAAGTGAAGCAGTTTTAGCGGTTTCTCCAAAAGTAAGCCCTGAATCTCAAAAAATTATTGACACTTTAAAATTCAGAATAGAATCAGTTTTAAGAGCAAGAAAATCGAAATACATTTTGATGAATATTCCAAATGATAAAATTGATGAAGTAGGCAAAATTCTTCCTGTTTTAAGAAGTTTAACCGTTTTACCATTGGCAGAAGAAGGATGGAGTAGTGTACACTCAGTAATTGACAAAGATACTTTTTGGGAAGTTATTGATAAATTAAAAGCTGTTGGAGCTGAAGGAATTTTAGTTTGCCCAATTGAAAAAATGGTACTTTAAAGGGCTTTGCCCGCTATAGGCTTTAGGCAATATGCTTTAAGCCAAAAATAATACAAAGTTAATAAAGCTTGCAGCCTATAGCTTACAGCTTACAGCATTATAAATAATGAATAAAATATACAATCCAAAGCCAGAAACTTGGTCAGCTATTTTAGAAAGACCAACCAAAACAGTTGATGATATCGAAGCAACTGTGAAAGGAATCTTTAAGGAAGTACAATCAAAAGGTGATTTTGCTGTTGCAAAATATACTTGTCTTTTTGACGGTGTTTCGGTTCCTGAATTAGAAGTTTCACAAACTGAGATAGCGACTGCCATCGCAACGATTCCAAAAGAATTAAAAGACGCTATTCAATTAGCGAAATCAAATATTGAAAAATTCCACGCTGCACAAAAAACAGCTCCAATAACTGTAGAAACCACAGAAGGAGTAAACTGTTGGCAAGAAAAAAGACCAATCCAAAAAATTGGTTTATACATTCCAGGCGGAACAGCTCCATTGTTTTCAACAGTGTTAATGTTGGCTGTACCTGCTAAACTAGCTGGCTGTAAAGAAATTGTTTTGTGTTCGCCACCAGACAAACAAGGAAATATAAATCCTGCCATTTTATATGCCGCTTATTTATGCGGAGTAACTAAAATTTTAAAAGTAGGAGGTATTCAGGCTATTGCAGGGATGACTTTTGGAACTGTCACTATTCCAAAAGTGTACAAAATATTTGGACCAGGTAATCAGTTTGTAACAGTAGCAAAACAATTAGCCACTCAATTTGGTGTGGCCATCGATATGCCTGCAGGTCCTTCTGAATTACTGATTGTCGCTGATGATACTGCAGTTCCTGCCTTTATAGCATCTGATTTATTGTCTCAAGCCGAACATGGAACAGATAGTCAGGTAATTTTAGTTTCTACTTCAAAAACATTAATTGATGAGGTAGAAAAAGAGGTACAACTTCAATTAGACGTTCTTCCAAGAAAAGCTATTGCAGAGAAAGCTATCGCGAATTCAAAATTGATTTATGTTGAAAATGATACCATTGCTCTAGAATTAATCGATGAATATGGACCAGAACACTTTATTATTTGTACTAAAGACGAGGATTTTTATGTAAATAACATTGGTAATGCAGGTTCGGTTTTTATTGGAAATTACACTCCAGAAAGTGCTGGAGATTATGCTTCCGGAACCAATCATACATTGCCAACCAATGGATATGCTAAGAATTATAGTGGTGTAAATTTGGATAGTTTTTCTAAATCAATGACTTTCCAAAAAATAAGTCCAAAAGGTATTCAAAATATTGGTCCAGCTATTGAATTAATGGCAGAAGCCGAAGGATTGCAAGCCCATAAAAATGCTGTTACTTTAAGGCTAAAGGCTGTAAGTAATAAGTAGAAAAAAATTAATCAAGAATATTGCAAAGGCTTACAGCATAAAGCCTATTGCATAAAGCAAATAAAAAAATGACTTTCGATATAAACACTATAGTACGTGAAAACGTCAAAAAATTAAAGCCTTATTCTTCGGCTCGTGATGAGTTTGAGGATTTTGATACTGCGGATATGATTTTTTTGGATGCCAATGAAAATCCATATCAAAACGGCGTAAACCGTTATCCAGACCCACAACAAGGGAATGTAAAAGTGGTTTTGGGAAAAATGAAAAATGTAAATCCAAAACAAATTCTGTTAGGAAACGGAAGTGATGAGGTTTTAGATTTATTATTCAGAGCTTTTTGCGAACCAAAGATTGATAACATTATCTCATTACCGCCAACTTACGGAATGTATAATGTTTTGGCTAACATCAATGTCGTTGAAAACAGAGAAGTATTGCTATCAAATGATTTTCAGCCACAAATTGAGAAAATTTTGGAAGCAGTTGATGCTAATACCAAAATTATCTTTTTGTGTTCGCCAAATAACCCAACAGGTAATTCTTTTTCAGAGGAAAGTGTGACGACATTATTAGAAAAATTCAATGGTTTTGTGGTTATTGATGAAGCCTATATTGATTTTTCGGATAAAGAGGGCTGGTTACAAAAACTAGATCAATATCCAAATTTGATTATCACGCAAACTTTATCTAAAGCCTATGGTTTAGCAGGAATTCGTTTGGGTATTTGCTATGCATCTGCCGAAGTAATTACGGTATTGAATAAAATCAAACCACCTTATAATGTAAATGAATTAACACAACTCCGTGCTTTAGAACGTTTAAGTGATGAGGTTAAAATTGCTAGCGAAATTACCTCAATCATAGCACAAAGAACCGAATTACTTTCAGTTTTAAATAAAGTGTCTTTTGTAGAGAAAATTTATCCAACAGAAGCAAATTTTATTTTAATAAAAGTAGATAATGCAAATAAACGTTACGATGAATTAATTGCTAAAGGAATAGTAATTCGTAACAGAACAACGCAACCGCTTTGTGAAAACACGTTGCGTTTGACTATTGGAACTAAAGAAGAAAATAAAAAATTAATGGAGGCTCTTTTAGTAATAAGCTAGAATCCGATAGATCGTAGTGCAATGAAAAAAATACTTTTTATAGATCGTGATGGAACGATTGTTTTGGAACCAGAAGGATACCAATTAGACAGTTTAGAAAAATTGGAATTTTACCCAAAAGCTTTTCAATATTTGGCAAAAATCGCCAATGAATTGGATTATGAATTAGCAATGGTAACTAATCAAGATGGCTTAGGAACGGATAGCTTTCCTGAAGATACTTTTTGGCCAACACAGAATTTTATCTTAAGAGCCTTTGAAAACGAAGGAGTTCTTTTTGACGATATTTTTGTAGATCGTTCTTTTCCTGAGGACAATGCACCAACACGCAAGCCTCGTACAGGAATGCTAACCAAGTATATTGACAATCCAAATTATGATTTGGAAAACTCTTTTGTACTTGGAGATCGAATTACTGATGTAGAATTGGCTAAAAATCTAGGTGCAAAAGCAATTTTCTTGAAACAAGAAGATGGTTTGGGCAGTAATGAAATTTCGACCGATTTGGCTTCTTTAGAAACGGTTATCGCTTTGCAAACTACTGATTGGAAAAAGATATACGAGTTCTTAAAATTAGAAGCACGTACGGCTTCAATTACGAGAAAAACTCACGAAACAGATATTTATATCAATTTGAATTTGGACGGAACAGGACAAAGTAAAATTGATACTGGAATTGCCTTTTTTGACCACATGCTGGATCAAATTTCACGTCATGGACAAATGGACTTAGAAATCAAAGTAAAAGGAGATTTAGAAGTCGATGAACACCACACAATTGAAGATACTGCTATTGCTCTTGGAGAAGTTTACGCCAAAGCCTTAGGGAATAAATTAGGAATTGAGCGTTATGGTTTTTGTTTACCAATGGACGATTGTTTAGCGCAAGTAGCCATTGATTTTGGCGGTAGAAACTGGCTGATTTGGGAAACTGAATTCAAACGTGAAATGGTGGGCAAAATGCCTACTGAGATGTTTTTCCACTTTTTTAAATCATTCTCTGATGGAGCAAAAGCCAACATCAACATCAAAGCCGAAGGCGATAACGAACATCACAAAATCGAAGCTATTTTCAAGGCTTTCGCCAAAGCAATAAAAGTAGCCGTAAAGCGTGATACAGAGAAAATGATTTTACCATCAACGAAAGGAATGCTTTAAAGTTGATAGTTGTTGGTTGATAGTTGTTAGCTATCAACCGACAACCGACAACTAACAACTAAATATATGAAAATAGTAATCATAAATTACGGAGCAGGAAATATTCAAAGCATTATGTTTGCCATCGAAAGATTGGGATACAAAGCGGTTTTGAGTAATGATCCGGAAGAAATAAAGTCTGCTGATAAAGTGATTTTTCCTGGAGTAGGAGAGGCAAGTTATGCAATGAAAATGCTTAAAAAAAGCGGTTTGGACACTTTGATTCCAACGCTGAAGCAACCTGTTTTTGGAATTTGTTTGGGAATGCAATTGATGTGTAATTCATCTGAAGAAGGAAATACAAAAGGGTTGGGTATTTTTGATGTTGATGTGGTTAAATTCACTTCAAAAGTAAAAGTTCCTCAAATGGGCTGGAACAATATTTATAATCTAAAATCTGATTTATTTAAAGGGATTTCAGAAAATGAATACATGTATTTAGTTCACAGTTTTTATGCGCCAATTTGCGATGAAACCATTGCAACTACCGACTATGAGTTGGAATATTCATCAGCTCTTGAAAATAATAATTTCTACGGAACGCAATTTCACCCTGAAAAAAGTGGTGATGTGGGGGAGCGAATACTTGGAAATTTCTTGAAATTATAAATTTCAATAGCAATAGCAAAAAATCAATTTCAATAGCAATTTTAAAATCTAAAATCTGCACTCTAAAATCAATAAATGGAATGAGAATAATACCTGCAATAGACATCATAGAAGGAAAATGTGTTCGCTTATCTAAAGGCGACTACAATACCAAAATTATATACAACGAAAACCCGCTGGAAGTAGCAAAATCATTCGAAGCACACGGAATTGAATATTTGCATTTGGTAGACTTGGATGGAGCAAAATCAAGCAAAATTGTCAATTATAAAATATTGGAACAAATCGCTTCACAAACCAAATTGAAAAT
This sequence comes from Flavobacterium sp. WC2509, assembly GCF_052683105.1. Lineage (NCBI taxonomy): Bacteria > Pseudomonadati > Bacteroidota > Flavobacteriia > Flavobacteriales > Flavobacteriaceae > Flavobacterium > Flavobacterium sp. WC2509. The sequence continues at coordinate 4,466,711 of NZ_JBQZFG010000001.1, forward strand.
TGATTTTGGCGGAGGATTAAAAGCTGATTCTGATTTGAAAATAGCTTTTGAAAGTGGTGCAAACCAAATCACAGGTGGGAGTATTGCCGTAAAAAACAGAGCGATTTTCGAAAAATGGATTACAGAATACGGTTCTGATAAAATTATTTTGGGTGCTGATGCCAATAACGAAAAAGTAGCCGTTTCAGGATGGTTGGAAGATTCGAATGAGGATTTAGTTCCGTTTATTCAAGATTATCAAAAGAAAGGAATTGAGTACGTGATTTGTACAGATATCGCTAAAGATGGTATGTTAGAAGGCCCTAGTTTTGATTTATACGCCAAGATTTTGGCAGAAGCCAAAGGAATTAAATTAATTGCATCTGGTGGAATTTCAACATTTGATGAATTGCCTAAACTGGCCGAATTGGGCTGTGAAGGAACAATAATTGGAAAAGCCATTTATGAAGGAAGGATTTCGTTGAAACAATTAGAAAATTATATCATTTCCTTGTAGAGACGTTGCACTGCAACGTCTAACACCAAATAATCAAGACGTTGCAGTGCAACGTCTCTACCGTAACAACAAAAAACAATGTTAACAAAAAGAATAATACCCTGCCTCGACATTAAAAACGGAAGAACCGTGAAAGGCGTTAATTTCGTAGATTTACGCGATGCTGGCGATCCTGTGGAATTGGCCAAAATCTATTCGGATGAAGGAGCGGATGAATTAGTTTTCCTTGATATTTCAGCGACTGAAGAAAGAAGACGAACCTTGGTGGATTTGGTTCGTAAAGTCGCTGCTACGATTAACATTCCGTTTACAGTTGGTGGTGGAATTTCGGCAGTGGAAGATGTAGAAGTTTTGCTTCAAAACGGAGCAGATAAAGTTTCTATTAATTCTTCGGCTGTGAAAAATCCCCAATTGATTAATGATTTGGCACAAAAATTCGGAAGTCAATGTGTAGTTGTAGCAATTGATGCTAAACAAATTGATGGAGAATGGATCGTGCATTTGGTAGGAGGAAAAGTTCCAACCGAAATTAGATTGTTTGATTGGGCAAAAGAAGTCGAGCAACGCGGAGCAGGAGAAATTCTGTTTACCTCAATGAATAATGATGGAACCAAAGCAGGTTTTGCCAATGAAGCTTTAGCTAAATTATCCGAAATCGTCAATATTCCGATTATTGCTTCTGGTGGAGCGGGAAATATCCAACATTTTGTAGATACCTTTGTCGAAGGAAAATCGGATGCGGCATTAGCGGCAAGCGTATTTCATTTCAAGGAAATTGAAATCAAGACATTGAAAAAAGAACTTAAAAATAATAATATAGAAGTTAGAATCTAAAATCTGAATTTCTAAAAATCTAAAATAAAAATGAACGTAGATATCAAAAGCGCACACGGTTTAATTCCGGCTATTATTCAGGATTCAGAAACTAAAAATGTTTTGATGTTGGGATATATGAACGAAGAATCACTTCAAAAGACAATTGAAACTCAAAAAGTGACTTTTTTCAGCCGTTCTAAACAAAGACTTTGGACGAAAGGAGAAGAGAGCGGTAATTTTTTGAATTTGGTGAGTATTAAAAACGACTGCGATGGAGATACACTTTTAATTCAGGCAAAACCAGTTGGACCTACTTGTCATACAGGTTCAGATACTTGTTGGCAAGAGCCTAATAATCAGGAATATGGATTTATTTCAAATCTTGAAAATACAATCAAAACTCGTAGAGAAAATGCTGATTCTGAGAAAAGTTATGTTGCTTCCTTATTCAAATTGGGGATCAATAAAATTGCTCAAAAAGTTGGGGAAGAAGCTGTTGAAGTGGTTATTGAGGCGAAAGACGACAACGATGATTTGTTCTTGAGTGAAAGTGCCGATTTACTTTTTCATTATCTGATTTTATTACAGGCCAAAGGATACCAATTGAATGATGTTGTTAATGTTTTAAAAAGCCGTCAGAAATAAAATATATTTTAATTTTATTTAAATTGCTTCGTTTCGCCTAAAGACTCTACTAAAAGTCATGCGCGAAACGAAGCAATTTTATTATAATGACTTTGATCTTAATAAAGTAAAACAGTATTTCTTATAAAAACGTTATGGTTATTTATCAACGTTTTTTGCGTGAGGGATGGGAGCAAGTTACCGAAGTAACGCGGACAGCCCGACCGCAATAGGAAAAGGGGCGGATACTCGGTGCTAAAAGTAGCCCCTTTTTCTATTGTGGTCACGCCCAAATTATTTTAGATAGCAGAATTACATTAAGACTCGTTTATTCATTCTTAAATTCTTAATTTTGCGACAAACAGTACATTTTTCATGCAAAAATATATAGAACAACTTAACGAAGCACAACGCGAACCTGTATTGCAAAAGGATGGTCCTATGATTATTATTGCCGGCGCAGGTTCCGGAAAGACTCGTGTGCTTACCATCAGGATTGCCTATTTGATGCACCAAGGTGTGGATCCTTTCAATATTTTGTCGCTTACTTTTACCAATAAAGCGGCACGTGAGATGAAAAAACGTATCTCTGATATTGTGGGAACGAGTGAAGCTAAAAATCTTTGGATGGGAACTTTTCACTCCGTATTTGCTCGAATTTTACGTGCAGAAGCAGAGCATTTGGGATATCCTTCGAATTTTACAATTTACGATTCTCAGGATTCTTTGCGTGCTATTTCGGGAATTATAAAGGAAATGCAATTGGATCGTGATGTATACAAACCGAAACAGGTTTTGAGTAGGATTTCAAACTTTAAAAACAGCTTGATTACTGTCAAAGCTTATTTTAATGATCCCGATTTGCAAGAGGCTGATGCGATGAGTAAAAAACCAAGAATGGGTGAAATTTACCAAAATTATGTAGAGCGTTGCTTTAAATCGGGTGCGATGGATTTTGATGATTTATTGTTGAAAACAAATGAATTACTGACTCGTTTTCCTGAGGTTTTAGCAAAATATCAAAACCGTTTTAGATATTTATTGGTGGATGAGTACCAAGATACGAACCATTCGCAGTATTTAATTGTTCGCGCTTTGTCGGATAAATTTCAGAATATTTGTGTGGTAGGGGATGATGCTCAGAGTATTTATGCGTTTCGTGGTGCGAATATCAATAATATCTTGAACTTCCAAAAAGATTATGAGGGTGTAAAAACCTTTAGATTGGAGCAAAATTACCGTTCGACCAAAAATATAGTAGAAGCTGCTAATACGATTATTGATAAGAATAAAGTAAAATTAGACAAGATTGTTTGGACGGCCAATGATTTTGGACCAAAAATAAAAGTTCACCGCAGTATTACTGATAATGAAGAAGGACGTTTTGTAGCTGCTACTATTTGGGAACAAAAAATGAATAATCAGTTGCATAATGGGGCATTTGCCATTTTGTATCGTACCAATGCGCAATCCAAAGCTATGGAAGATGCGTTGCGAAAAAGAGATATTCCATACCGTATTTATGGTGGTTTGTCTTTTTATCAAAGAAAAGAGGTTAAAGACGCTTTGTGTTATTTGCGATTGGTTATTAACCCAAAAGATGAGGAAGCTTTGGTTCGTGTTATCAATTATCCAGCTAGAGGAATTGGAAATACAACGATCGAGAAGCTTACAATTGCCGCCAATCACTACAAACGTTCGATTTTTGAAGTCATGCAAAACATTGAGCGAATTGACTTGAAACTGAATTCGGGAACCAAGCAAAAACTATTGGATTTTGTTACGATGATTCAAAGTTTTCAGGTGATTAATGAGAATCACGATGCTTTTTATGTTGTAGAACACGTAGCCAAAAAAACAGGCTTGATTCAAGAATTGAAAAAAGATGCTACTCCAGAAGGAATGGCTCGGATTGAAAATATTGAGCAGTTATTAAATGGAGTTAAAGATTTTATCGAAGGTCAAAAAGAAGTAGATGGTGCTCGTGGTGCATTATCTGAGTTTATGGAAGATGTTGCCCTTGCAACCGATTTAGACAAAGATACCAGTGATGAAGATCGTGTGGCTTTGATGACGATACACTTGGCCAAAGGTCTTGAATTTCCTCATGTGTTTGTGGTAGGAATGGAAGAGGATTTGTTTCCTAGTGCTATGAGTATGAGTACAAGAAGTGAACTGGAAGAAGAACGACGTTTATTTTATGTAGCTTTGACACGAGCTGAGCATCAAGCTTATTTGACATATGCACAATCTCGTTACCGTTGGGGGAAATTAACTGATAGTGAACCTTCTCGTTTTATCGAAGAAATCGATGGACAATATTTGGAATATATAACTCCTCCCGAAAGTAATTACCGCTATAAACCTACGATTGACAGTGATATTTTTGGTGATGTGGATAAATCTAAATTACGTTTGGCAAAACCTATAGGAAGCACACCTCCTAAATATGTAACAGATAATCAACCCAAATCTGATGTTAATATTAGAAAGTTGAAACCAATGACAGGAAATAATCCTGCTGCAGGAAGCGCTAATTTATTTGACAATACATTAATACCAGGAAATGTAGTAATGCACGAACGTTTTGGAAAAGGGCAAGTTGTTAACTTAGAAGGCGTTGGAGCAGATAAAAAAGCTGAAATTAAGTTTGAAGTTGGTGGTATTAAAAAATTGTTATTGCGATTTGCAAAATTAGATGTTATAGGCTAATATTCAGATAGCAGATAGCAGAATTCAGTTTAAAATCAAGAAATCGTTAATCAAAAATCTTAAATCTAATGGCAGAATTCATTAAAATATACGAAGATAAACCTAGTGAAGCAGCTATAGCAAAAGTTGTAAAAGTATTAAGAGACGGTGGTCTAGTTATTTATCCTACCGATACAGTCTATGGATTAGGTTGTGATATCACCAATTCTAGAGCTTTAGAACGTATTGCTAAAATTAAAGGAGTAAAGCTTGACAAGGCTAAATTCTCTTTTATTTGTCATGATTTGAGTAATTTATCGGATTATGTAAAGCAAATTGAAACTTCTACTTTTAAGATTTTGAAGAGAGCTTTACCAGGTCCCTATACTTTCATTTTGCCAGGAAACAATAATTTACCAAAAGAATTCAAAAAGAAAACTACCGTTGGTATTCGTGTTCCCGAAAACAATATCACTTTAGAAATAGTGCGTCAACTTGGAAATCCAATAGTAACAACCTCTATTCGTGACGAGGATGATGTAGTGGAATATACTACTGATCCAGAACTTATTTTTGAAAAATGGCAAAATCTAGTCGATATGGTTATCGATGGAGGTTATGGTGATAATGTAGCTTCAACGATTATTGATTTATCAGGACATGAACCAGAAGTCATTAGAGAAGGTAAGGGGACTTTAGATATTTTGTAATTTTCAAATTAAGTATTCAAGATCTAAACAAGTTTTTAGAATAATTAGCAAATTAATTTTAATGAAAATATTTTTTTGCACAAAAAAAGTATTAATTGAAACCGAGTTTTAAATTAATAGGTATAAAAAAAGGTTGTCTAAAATTACTAGACAACCTATTTTTTTATATAATGAATTCTGAATATTAATAAGGCAAAACTCTTTTGTTTTTTTGTTCTTCTAAAAGTTCCGCTACTGCTAAATAAAAAGCGCTACTTCCACAAATTACTCCAATTGCTCCAGCAACTGGTGCTAACGCTTCCATACCTGTGATTTTTTCTATAGCTAAAACGAAAAACAAGATGGTTAAAGACAAAAATACAAATTGTTGTACTTTGCTACCACCCCAAGTTCCCCACCACATAAAAGCGGTAAAAATTCCCCAAAGTGCTAAGTAACAACCGAAAAATGGTGCTTCAGTTTTTCCAGCCATTTCGAATCCAGTATTTGGAAAAAGCCAAATACCTACCAAGGTAAGCCAAAAGAAACCATAAGAAGTAAAAGCAGTTCCTGCAAATGTTTTTCCATTTTTATAAGATAGTAGTCCTGCGATTATTTGAGCTAGACCGCCGTAAAAAATCCCCATTGAGATAATTACAGCACTTACTGGGAAAAATCCCAAATTGTGAATATTTAATAAGATTGTGGTCATTCCGAAACCCAAAAGGCCTAATGGCGCAGGATTAGCTAATTTGTTTTCCATTTTTTTTTAGTTTTTTAATAGTTATAAAATTCAAATATAACGTTATAGTTCGTTATAGGTTGCAGCAAAAATAACATTTTATGCTATTAATTTTACATTTGTATAAAAAAGATGAAAAAAAAATTAGGCATCCAAATCTAAACCAAAAGTGGTTCTTAATAATTCAATGTTTGGGTTTATTTCTAAAAGTCGGTTATAGCGGTCTTGATCGGTAAAGCTTCTTCTAATTTCTATACTTTCGTTTACATTTACCTCGATAGTTATATCGTGATTATGTAAATGGCCACGTAAATGCCCCAGAAGTCCAATCATTTCCTTTTCAAAATCTAATTTTGAACCTTCATTGGGTAATTCAAAAGTAATGCTGTTTCCGTTTAATTTTGGATCATTAATTAAAAGCAAGGATTCCATGATTTTAAACCCTTTTTTTCCAAGTCGTTCCGCATATTTTGTCCATTGCAAAAGCATTTCTGTTTCAGAAAATGATTCAGTTGGAAGTATCGCGTTATTGTCTTCTTTTACAAATCCTTTTAAGTTTTCTTCTAAAGCTTTTTTAGCTCGAATGCTAGAAAGGGATAAAGCTGAAAATTTAGGTTCGTTGCTTGGAGGGTTTGAAAATGCTGGATTTACAATTGGTGTTTTTTCTTCAACAAATGCAATAGGTTTTGCGATTTCATTTTTTTCAATGTTATTGTCATTGATTTCTTTTTTAGAAACTTCAACTATTGAGTAATCAGTTTTTCTAAAGTAAGTAGGGGGAATTATGAATTTGTCAACTTTTTTTTTTCTCCATCAAAAGTGATAGAGGCAAGTTGCATCAAGCAAAGTTCAACAAGTAGTCTTTGGTTTTGACTGGCTTTGTATTTTAAATCGCAATCATTAGCAATTTCGATTCCATTTAGTAAAAAATCTTGGCTACACTTTTGTGCCTGAATACCATACATTTTTTGAGCTTGCTCTCCCACTTCAAGTAATATAAGAGTAGAAGGGGTTTTACTTACCAATAAATCTCTAAAATGACTGGCTAATCCTGAAACAAAGTGATGGCTATCAAAACCTTTTGATGAAATTTCATTGAATGTTATTAACAGATCTGGAATTTTATTTTCTAGAATTAAATCAGTAACTGTAACGTAAGTTTCGTAATCTAAAACATTTAAATTTTCGGTTACAGCCTGACGTGTTAAATTGTTTCCACAAAAAGAAACGACTCTGTCAAAAATAGACAAAGCATCACGCATTGCTCCATCAGCTTTTTGAGCTATAATGTGTAAAGCGTCATCTTCAAAAGCAACACCTTGACTAGTTGCCACATCGGCAAGATGTTCTTTGGCGTCTTTTACGGTAATTCTTTTGAAATCAAATATTTGACAACGAGATAATATCGTTGGAATAATTTTATGTTTTTCGGTGGTTGCCAATATAAAAATGGCATGTTTTGGCGGTTCTTCTAAAGTTTTCAAAAAAGCATTAAAAGCTGCCGATGATAACATGTGTACCTCGTCAATAATATACACTTTATATTGTCCTGTTTGAGGAGGGATACGAACTTGGTCAATCAAATTTCGAATATCGTCTACTGAATTGTTAGAAGCGGCATCGAGTTCGAATACATTAAAAGCAAAATCTTCGTTGGGATCATCGTATCCTGGCTGATTTATTTTACGAGCCAAAATACGGGCACAAGTTGTTTTTCCAACACCACGAGGTCCTGTGAATAAAAGGGCTGAAGCTAAATGATTGCTTTCTATGGCATTAAGTAAAGTATTGGTAATCGCTTTTTGTCCCACTACATCTTTAAATGTTTGCGGGCGATATTTACGAGCCGATACTACAAATTGTTCCATAATTTTCTTTATTCGAAAGCAAATATAGGACTTGAAAATTCAAAAAACAAGTTCCGAAATTTTAATTTTTTAGTTTTTAATTTCTTTTAATAAGAAGTTTTGGAATTCGTTTTTTCAATATCATTTGCGTATTTTCACGGCACTTAATTTCCTGTCTTAATAAATTGGCTTTTATATGGATCTTTCAAAAGGAATTACAATCGTTGGAGGTGGATTGGCTGGACTTACAGCAGCAATACATTTGTCTAAAATTGGCCTAAAAGTTATTTTGATTGAAAAAAATGAGTATCCAAAACATAAAGTTTGCGGTGAATATATTTCAAATGAAATTTTGCCGTACCTAAATTGGCTTTCGCTTAATATATCCGAATTAAATCCGACTCAAATTACAAAACTAGAATTTTCGACTTCAGCTGGTGAAATGATCCAATGCGATTTACCTCTTGGTGGATTTGGTATTAGTCGATATGCTCTGGATGATTTTCTATACAAGAAAGCAATTCAAAATGGTTGCGAAATCATCCAAGATACTGTAAATGATATTGTTTTTGAAAATGAAATTTTTACAGTTTCCACTTCAAATAATAGAATAATTACATCTGGAATTGTCATTGGGGCTTTTGGGAAGCGATCTAATCTAGATCAGAAGCTGAAGCGTGAATTTTTTAAGAAAAAGTCTCATTGGTTGGCGGTAAAATCTCATTATTCAGGTGAATATCCTAATCAATTAGTAGGGTTACACAATTTTGAAGGAGGGTATTGTGGGGTTTCAAAAGTAGAAAACAATATTATAAATATTTGTTATTTGGCTAGTTACGCTTCTTTTAAAAAATATAAAAACATAAAAGATTTTCAAAATCATATTGTTGCTAAAAACCCACATTTGAAATTAATTTTTGATAATACCAAAATGCTTTTTGAAGCTCCTTTGAGTATTAGCCACATCTCATTTGATAAGAAAACTTTAATAGAAAATCATATCCTAATGATTGGAGATACTGCTGGCTTAATTCATCCGCTATGCGGAAACGGAATGGCTATGGCGATTCATAGTGCTAAAATTGTTTCTGAATTGATAGAAAAAGTACATAAAAATCAGATTAAATCTAGAAGTAAATTGGAAAAAAAATACAGTAATGAATGGAAGATTAATTTTGAAAAAAGATTAATATTTGGACGTATTTTGGCTTTTTTATTGCAAAAAAAAATGATTTGCACCATTTTTACGAAAATAATGATTAAATTCCCTTCAATATTACCAATTATAATCAATCGGACCCACGGCAAAACAATTGTGATTAATAATTAATGAGTAACAAGATATTTATAAAAAGCAAACATAGAATAAATGATCCCGAAATTATGGATGATTTTGATATGAAAGGCGATATTTTAAAAGATGCACTAGATAAAATTGCGAAAATAAATAGTCTTTTGGGAGGTAATAAATTGACTTTGGAAGGCGTTTGTAAATTACTCAAAAAGACTTCAAATGGTACTTTAATTACGATTGTAGATGTTGGTTGTGGTAATGGAGATATGCTGCGAAAATTAGCTGATTTTGGCGTACAAAATAATTTAAATTTAGAACTCATTGGTATTGATGCTAATCATTATACGGTAAATTACGCAATTGATTTGTCAACGAAATATTCAAATATTAGGTACAGACACGAAGATATTTTTGATAAATCTTTTAGTGAGTTAAAATATGATATTGTACTTTGTACGTTAACGTTACATCATTTCAAGAATAATGAAATTGTAAAAATACTGACCTTGTTTAATGCAAATTCAAAACTTGGTTTTGTAATCAATGATTTGCATCGAAGTATTACGGCGTATCGATTATTTCAAGTGATTTGTTTTGTGTTTAGATTGAATGAAATGACCAGAAAAGATGGTTTAACTTCTATTCTAAGAGGTTTTAAAAAAAGAGAATTGGTTGCGTTTGCTGAGAATTTAAAGTTTAAAAAATATACCATTCAATGGAAATGGGCATTCCGATATCAATTGATAATTGAGAAATAAAATAATGAGTGTAAAAATAAAATGTGTTGCCAAGCAATTGCCAAAGTTTTCAAGAACTACTGAAGAAATTCTTCCTTTTCTGGATATTTGGCTAGAAGGTCAAGAAGAGCGTTTTATTCGAAAAGTGAAGAAAATTTTTGAAGGAGCAGCAGTCGATAAACGATATTCTATAATGGACCCGATTTCGGTCTTTGAAAATACTTCTTTTGAAGAGAAAAATGACATTTATATTAGAGAGGTAATTGTTTTAGGAGAAAAAGTGCTGGATAAAGCTTTGAAAAAAGCCAAATGGTTGCCGGAGGATCTGGATTTTATAATTACAGTAAGCTGTACTGGTATAATGATTCCGTCCTTGGATGCTTATTTGATTAATAGTTTAAAATTGCGGCAAGATATTGTGCGATTGCCAGTTACTGAAATGGGTTGTGCAGCTGGAATTTCGGGTATTATCTATGCTAAGAATTTTCTAAAGGCAAATCCTGGTAAAAAAGCAGCAGTTATTGCTGTAGAAAGCCCTACAGCAACGTTTCAATTGAATGATTTTTCAATGGCAAATATTGTAAGTGCTGCCATTTTTGGTGATGGCGCGGCTTGTGTTTTGCTTTCTTCAGACGAAGAGGAGGAAGGTGTTGAGATTATTGATGAAGAAATGTATCATTTCTATGATAATATTGATATGATGGGCTTTAAACTCACTAATTCTGGATTACAGATGGTTTTAGATATTGAAGTTCCAAATACGATTGCTTCTCATTTTGAGGGTATTATTCACCCATTTTTGCAAAAGAATAATTTTAAAATAACCGATATTGATCATTTGATTTTTCATCCTGGAGGCAAAAAAATTATACAAATTGTTGAAGAACTCTTTTCGGGTTATGGAAAAAATATTGATGATACTAAAGAGGTTTTAAAACTGTATGGAAATATGTCGAGTGCAACTGTGTTATATGTTTTAGAACGATTTATGGATAAAAATCCTGCGAAAGGTTCAAAGGGTTTAATGTTGAGTTTTGGTCCTGGATTTTCGGCTCAAAGGGTATTATTACAATTTTAAAAAACAAAGAAAAGAAACAATCAAATGGAAGATATACTGTCAAGATTACCGTATTCAAAACCTTTTTTGTTTGTCGATAAAATTATTGAAATTAATGAAAATGGGGTAATAGGGGAGTATACTTTTAATGAAAATTTAGATTTCTATAAAGGACATTTTAAAGATAATCCTGTAACGCCAGGAGTGATTTTGACAGAAGTTATGGCTCAAATTGGATTAGTATGTTTGGGTTTGTTTTTATTAAATGATACAATTAATTTAAATACAACAATATGCTTAACATCAACTAATATTGATTTTTTAAAAGCGGTATATCCAAATGAAAAAGTAACAGTAGTTTCGAAAAAAATCTATTTTAGATTTGGAAAGTTAAAGTGTAATGTGAGTATGAAAAATGAGAGAAACGAAATTGTTTGTAGCGGAGTAATTGCTGGTATGATCGTTTGAAAATAATAAAGAATACAAGTAATCTAAGTTATTACATTATAATTGATTTATAATTAGTTGGAATTATTTTTTCAATTGATTGTTGCTATTAATATTAATATTGAAATTGACATTGAAAAACAGAGTTGTTATAACGGGTCTTGGTGTTGTTGCTCCAAACGGAGTAGGTCTTGATGCGTTTCAATCTGCAATAAAAAGTGGAACTTCGGGTATTAGACATTTTGAAGAATTAGAAAGATTAAAATTTTCCTGTCAAATTGCAGGTATGCCAAATATTTCAACAGAATTGGCGTTACAGTATTTTACGGAGTTAGAACTTAAGAATTTTAATTCTTCGGGTATTTTATATGGTGTTATTGCTGGAATTGATGCATGGAAAGATGCTGGGTTATCAACGGAGCGATTGGAGGAACCTGATTGGGATAGTGGAACTATTTTTGGATCAGGATCTTCGGGGATTGAGAAATTACGAGAAAGCATTTATAAAATTGATGACTTAAAAGTTAGAAATTTAGGAAGTTCCGTGGTAATTCAAACAATGAGCAGTGGCGTAAGTGCTTATTTAGGAGGGAAATTGGGGCTCGGTAATCAAGTTACTTCGAACTCTTCGGCTTGTACTACTGGAACTGAAAGTATTATTATGGCGTATGATCGCATACGATCTGGACAGTCTAAACGTATTTTGGCAGGAAGTACAAGTGATTCTGGACCTTATATATGGGGTGGATTTGATGCTATGAGAGTATGTACTTTTAAACACAATGACTCGCCTGAAAATGGTTCTCGGCCAATGTCTGCAAGTGCTTCTGGTTTTGTTCCTGGAAGTGGAGCGGGGGCTTTGGTTCTAGAAGATTTAGAAACAGCCTTGTCAAGAGGAGCGAGAATATATGCGGAAGTGTTAGGTGGAAGCTTAAATTCTGGGGGGCAAAGAGGTTTAGGTTCTTTAACAGCTCCAAACCCTGTGGCTGTACAAAGATGTATTGAACAAGCAATGATAAGTTCAGGAATTACTGCTCAAGATGTAGACGGAATAAACGGACATCTTACTGCTACAACAAAGGACAGTTTGGAAATATTAAATTGGAGTAACGCTTTGAACAGGAGAGGGGTAGATTTTCCTTATATTAATTCGTTGAAATCTTCTGTTGGGCATTGTTTGTCAGCAGCGGGAAGTATTGAAAGTGTTGCCACAGTTTTGCAATTGCATCAAGGATTTATTTTTCCAAATCGAAATTGTGAAGATTTGCATCCCGAAATCACCGCAATTATTGATTTCTCAAGAATTCCTGCGCAATTGATTGAAAAACAGATGGATATTGTTTTAAAAGCAAGTTTTGGATTTGGCGATGTAAATGGATGTGTTGTTTTTAAAAGAATAACTCCTTACGAAATTAAACCTTAGATAGTTAATGTATAAATAAAAATAATTTTATGGATAGAGAAGCAACATTAGAACAGTTAAAAAACATAATAAGGCCGTATGTCCAGGATCAGATTGCTTTTGATTCTCTTTCTGAAGAAACAGATTTCATCAATGATTTAAAAATAAATTCGGCTAATTTGGTTGATGTGATTTTAGATATTGAAGAGAAGTTTGATATTATGATCGATAATGAATCTATGAAACAAATGATTAATGCGAAAGAAGCTATCGTAATTATTGAGTCCGAATTATCAAAAAAATGATCGGTAACGATATAATTGATCTCAATTTAGCTCGAAAAGAGAGTAACTGGAAAAGAAAAGGATTTTTAGAAAAAATATTTTCTTTGCAAGAGCAAATATTGATTCATAATGCTTCTAATCCTGAGCTGATGGTTTGGAATTTATGGAGTAGAAAAGAAGCGGCTTATAAAATTTATAATCGCCAAACAGGAATAAAAGGCTATTTTCCTTGGCTTTTAGACTGTTGTTATGATAACAGCCTTTCTGGTAAAGTGGTTATAGGTGATTTTGTTTTTTATACTCAAACTGAAATTACCAATGAGTATATTTACTCAATAGCAGTTTCTGAAAAAGTATTTTTTGATAAAATAAGACCTTTAGAATCAGTAGAAAAAATAAAAAAAGATAATGGAATACCGTATATTCTTGATGTTGCTACAAATACAATTCAACCCGTTTCTATAACTCATCACGGGCGGTTTCAAAGAATAATATCGATTTAATTTATCCGAAATTATTTAATTCCTAATTTCTTTTTCAATTTTAAAAATAATAAAGCAATTGTATACGCATCTTCCGAAGGAGAACTGCGGTAACTTTTTGGCAGTTTGAAAATTTCCGAAAGTTCGTCTAATGAAAATTGTTTGTCGTTAATATCTACCAATTTTCGATACATGACATCGATATCTAAAGCTTCGTTTTTTAATCGGCCACAATCCAGTCGTATTAATGCATTATTTATCATATCAACATCAAAATCAACGTGATGCCCAATTAAAACAGCATTTCCAATGTAGTCTATAAAAGCATGAATGGCTTCTGGCTCGCTCAACTTTTTCATTTTGCTTTCCAGAATAAACTCGTTTGAAAGTCCATTGTCATGAAAATATTTATATTGTAATAAAATAGACTCGAAACTGTCCCCAATATGGATTTTATTGTTAATTATAGCAAAGGAACCGATAGACAAAATAACATCTCTTTCAGGATTTAATCCAGAAGTTTCTGTTGTAAATACGACATATCTCTTTGATTTTTGATCAAACTTAGAAAGATAAGTTTTCCAAAATTCAGGATGTTCTTTGTTTATGTTTTTTAGCCAATCTAGCATTGTTATGAAAATTGCGTTAGTTTGAAATTAGTTTTAATTAATTCTTCTAGTTCCTTCATTGGCGCTAAAGCATTCTTTAATTTTTCTTTTTCTAATTTATTGAGCTCGTTGATATTAATATATTGTCCAGAACTCTCATTTTTTAAACCTTCATTAAGTCTAAATTTAGATAAAATCAAAAATGCTTCAGCGCAATTTAGATAAGTATCTGAATTTTTTGAATCAATAATAGCTAATTGTTTAAAACGTAAATAAGTATTATTCAGGCCTTTTACATTAAAATGCATCGCAAATAATCTAGCACCATCAATAAGTGGCATTAAAGCTCTTGTTTTTATATCAAATTTATCCTTATTCGGTTCTTCTTCTTCTAAAGCAAATTTCTTGAAAAAAGTAAGAGGAGAATTTTTTCGTAAAGCATCATTACCTAGAAAATCAAAAAATAAGGAATTATGTGCTTGATTTTTTTCAATAACATTTTCTATGGCTTCAAATATTTTCTTCTCACCAAAAACGAGTTCTAAATCAAAGAAAATACTACTTAGATCATTGCTATTTTCACCTGGAGTATTCATCCAGTTGTCATATTGTTTAGTCCAGTCTGTCAATGATTTACACCATATAATATTGCTTGCCATATGACCATTTGGACATAATTCATAACCAACTTTTTCTAGTGTCGCAGTAGTTCTTTTTGCTAGTTTCAAAAAGTAATCTCTGACGTCTCTGTATTTGTCTGGAAGAACATCTTCAAAAATCAATATACTGTCTTGATCTGTAAGTAGTAATTGTTCTTTTCTTCCTTGACTTCCGATACTCAGCCATACAAATCGTGCCAGAGGAGAGCCTAATTCTAAAATAGACAATTCGACTGCGCGTTTTAGAATAGCAGAGTTTATCTCACTCGCAATATTATTTATATTTGAAAGCGGAATATTTTTATGAACTGAATTTTGGATTAATTCAGTCAACCTTTCTCTAATGTGTTTTAAATCTTTAGCACTTGAAGCACGTTTTATTTCTTTAATCAAAACACCAGGATTATTGGCTTGTGCTATAATTAAATCATGTTCAGAAATGACTCCTTTAACCGCGGATTTATCTGTACCGTCCAACGTAACACATAGATGAGTTACATTGTTTTTTAGCATCATAAGTTGTGCTTCGGCTAGGGAAACATTCTCAACAACAGTCACAACAGGAGAAGACATGATGGCTTTTATGCTTATGTCTAATGGAAATTGACCTGTGGCAATTTTGGTGCTCATGTCAGTATGGGTAACGATTCCAATAGGCAATTGGTTATCACAAATTACAACATTTGTAGAAAGGTTTTCGGTCATTAAAATCGCAATATCTTTTGCAACAGCATTGATAGTAGTCGTAAGCGGTGATCTGTTATAGGTCAACGATTGAAAATATTGCATTTCAGACTTCTGATCAATAGGAAATCCATTATCATTAGCCAATTTTCCTCTTAAAGATTCTTTCTCTTTTGGATTCCAAGTATTGGTTGCAAAACTCTCCAAAAGAAAATTTAAAACATCTGGATTATTGGCTACGAAAGGTCTGAATGTTGCAATAGGAATACCATATACGATACTATCTTCACGAGCTTTTGCGGTAGTCATATAGTTGTTTTTGGCGAAAAAAGGCCTTAATCCTATAACATCACCAGGATGACATTTATTTAAAAGTGTTTCTTCGGCATCTGCAATGACTGATAAATGTATAGTACCTGTAGCAACTACATAAAAGCAGTCGTGCAGTTTATCATTTATTTGAAATAAAGTATCGTTTTTTTCTAAATCTAAAACCCGAATATTAGTCGCTATAGCTGATAGTTCTTGAAAAGTCAAGTTATCAAACGGTGGATATTCTTTTAAAAAATCAGCAATATTTTCGGCAATTGTGTTCATAATTTAGTTGTAAAGTATCTCTGTAAAAATAATAAAAATAGGTATCAAAACGAAAGGTTACAATTTAATTTTGATTTATTTATACTTAGTTAAAATTATCATAAATAACTATGTAATAGCAGGCTGTTAATTATAAATATTTAATTTTATTTGTAAATAAATAAAGAAACTATGAAAATTTTAAAAATTACATCGCTGGTAATATTTACTCTTTTTGCAATATCATTTGCAAATGCACAAGAAAAACCAAAAAGTCCAGCAGAAAAAGTAACTGGTACAATAAATGGCGCTAGTATTGAAATAAATTATGGAAGTCCATCAGTAAGAGGTCGAAAAATATGGGGAGAACTAGTTCCTTTTGACAAGGTTTGGCGTGCTGGTGCCAATGACGCTACAACATTTGAAACCAATAAAGATCTTACAATCGAAGGTGCAAAATTGCCTGCTGGAAAGTATTCGTTTTTTGTAATTCCAAATGAAAAAGAATGTGTTATTATTTTTAATAAAGAAGCTAAACAATGGGGCGCATTTAAATATAAAGATACTGAAGATCAGCTTCGTGTAAAAGTTAAACCACAAGTGGCAAGTTCCAGTGTTGAAAAATTAGTTTATTCTATAAATTCAAACAACATAACTTTAAGTTGGGACACATGGAATATTGGTTTTAAAGTGAAATAATTTTATATAAAGTATTTTCAAATCGAAATATTTAAAATCACTGTCGTTAAGGCGGTGATTTTTTTTTTTTTAATCCATTCATTGAGAATTGGTCCACGGATTTTACGGATTTAGCAGATTTGCACGGAATTTTTTTTGTAAGCTCAAAATGTATGAATGTGAAGTATAGATGAGCTAATTATTTTAATCAAAAAATAAAATAAAATATTGAATGGATATCTATAAGATTAGTGATTCTTAAAAATTCTATTTTACATAATATAAATTATAGTTCAAAATGTATTGTGGTAAAAATGGGGAGTGAATTGATTGTAAGTTCTGTTTTACCAATAAAAAAAACGAACAGTAAAACTTTTACCGTTCGCTTTGTTATTAAAAATTATCCTTTATAAAAAATATGAAAAACTAAATCACAGTGTTTGTAATATCAATATTTTCAAGTTTATTGATGATAAAAATTTTCTTGGATGATTTGTATGTACTGTAACCATAATAAGTCACAACTGACAAACAGATTAAAGGCAAAATAAACGAAAAGTTTATTTCTGGAATAAATCCTAAAATTTTAACATCTGAAAATCCTGAGCCGCCCCAATCCAAAATACTTCCTTGCATAAGCGGCATTAATGCACCACCAACAATAGCCATAACTAAACCAGCAGAACCAATTTTAGCTTCGTCACCCATATCTTTTAGTGCTATTCCGTAGATTGTTGGAAACATAATTGACATAAAAATAGAAATACAAACCAAAGAAATCAATCCAGGAATCCCTTGTAATAGAATTGCTCCGGTTGCGCATAATACGCCTCCAATTCCGAATAGCATTAATATTTTTGAAGGATTTATACTTTTCATTAAACCAGTTCCAATCCATCGGCCAATTAAAAATAAAATCATCGCAGTTATATTGTAATATGTAGCAGTCAATTCTAATCCAAATGTTTCATTGATGTTGTCTACATATTGAAAAATATAGGTCCAACACATGATTTGTGCACCAACATAAAAAGCTTGTGTTAGAACTCCATTTTTGTAATTTTTGTTGGCAAATAACTTTTTGAACGATTCTGATATCGACATTTTATCTTCATGTGCAGTTTTTGGCATTTTGGTCAGTACAATAATAATAAGGATTATTAATACAAAAATCCCTAAGCCGATATATGGAATACTGATAATGCTCAAATCATTTTCACGAATACTGGCTAATTCATTTGAAGTTAAAGCTTTGAAAGCTTCCGGTGTATAATCATCTGATTTTATTTCTTTAATGACTAAAAATTGAGCCATTACCAATCCAGTTATGGCTCCGATTGGATTAAATGCCTGTGCTAAATTTAAACGTTGTGTTGCGGTTTCTTTGTTTCCTAAGAATAAAATTAAAGGATTTGAAGTAGTTTCTAGGAAAGCTAAACCACAAGTAATTACCCATAAAGAGATTAAAAAGAAAGTATAGCTTTGATAATGAGCCGCTGGATAGAATAAAAAAGCGCCTGTTGCGTACAACACTAATCCTAAAATTATTCCAGATTTATAACTGAATTTTCTAACAAACAAGGCTGCTGGTAAAGCCATGAAGAAATAACCAAAATAAAAAGCAAATTGTACCAAGGATGCTTGTGTATTTGAAAGTTCTGGCATCACTTTCTTGAAAGTAGAAACCATCGGGGTTGTTAAATCATTTGCAATTCCCCAAAGGGCAAATAATATAGTTATTATTATAAATTGAAAAACAAATTCTTTACTAACTACAGGGATTTTTTTTAATAGATTCATTGTTTTGTTTATTTAATTATTTGAAAATGTATTTGATTCTTCAGAATTACAGTCGGTTTGCTCGAATCCACATAAAAAATCCTCTATTTCTGACTGTGAAATCACAGGGTTTGCTCCTTCGCTTTGTGCAACGATAGAGCCAATTGCACTGGCAAAATTTATCGCATATTGTGGAGATTTTCCGTTAAGAAGCATGAAGATTAAGGATGCTAAAAAAGAATCTCCAGACCCCACGGTGTCTACGACATTTACTTTAAAACCAGAATTGTGGTAGAATTTATTTTGATGAAATAAAACTGCTCCATGAGATCCTAAAGTGACGCAAACTGTAGGTGTATTTGTTTTCTCTGCGATGAATTTTATATTTTGCTCTAAAGACTTTTTATTTGAATGCAAATCTTCACAAATTTCATTTAACTCATCGTCGTTAAACTTCAAGAAATCAGCTTCGTTCATTAAATCTAAAATATTGGCTTTGGTATAATGCGGAATTCTTAAATTCACATCAAATATTTTATATTTTGCTACCGCCAAAAGTTCTTTTAGTGTCTCTCTAGAAACAGAATCTCTAGACGATAAACTTCCATAAACAAAGAAATCGGCATCTTTAACGATTGCAATATTCTCTACAGATTTTTCAATTTTATCCCAAGCTGCAGGATAATTAATATCATAAGAAGCATTTCCTTTTTCATTCAAAATTACATTGACAATTCCGGTTGAATACGTATCGTTTACTTGAACAGCTTCAGTATTGATTCCTGCATCTTTCAAATAATTGACTAAAATTTTTCCGTTAGCATCATTACCAACGGCACTTATCATAGCAATATCAGCGCCTAATGAGCTTAATCGTGAAGCTACATTTAGCGGAGCTCCGCCAATTTTTTTGTGTTCTAAGAAAACATCAAAAAGAATTTCACCAAAACTTACACCTTTTAATTTCTTTTCCATTTTTTTAATTTTTTATATGTAAAACGATATATTTAGACTGTTACTTAGTTTAAAATTAGTGATTTATTGTACCATTTGGCGACCATTTCTTTCATAAATAAAAGGCTTCCTTTGGCAAGATCTTCGGAATTATATTTTGATGGTCTCCATAAAGATGTTGGACTAACTAATGCTGAAATCTGAGATGAAAAATTTTCTAAAACTAATGGTCCATGATAATTGATGGTTGCCAAAGCTTTGAAAAAATCATCCCAATGAACGTTTCCTTCACCAGTCATTCCGCGGTCACTTTCGGTAATGTGTATGTGTTTTAAATGATTTCCTGCTCGAATAATGGGATCATAGAAATTTCTTTCTTCAATATTCATGTGAAAAGTATCAAGATGCAATCCTATATTTGGCTGATCAAGATTTTCTATCATATCCAAAACTTCGTCTGCAGACGTAAATACATAACTTTCGTAGCGATTAATTGGCTCTGGAGCAATCGTAATATTACGTTCATTTGCGTATTTTGCAACATTTTCAAAAACTTGCAGTAGAATAGCTTTTTCGTCTTGTGTACAGGGATTTCCTGTGAATGTTCCGATGGCTGAATGCAATACACCTCCCAAAAAGTCACCATTCATTTCGGCTACTTTATCAAGCGCTGATTTAATAATGGTTATTGTTTGTTCTGGAAAAAAAGGAATATGACAATCGGCAGGTAAATTCAAGGTGCAACGACCTAAAACATTGTTTTTGTCAAGTAGTTCTTTTGTTTTTTTAGCATCGAAATCCAATGAAGCTGGTAAAATAATTTCAAGCATATCAAAACCATATTCAGCAGTTTTTTCTATAGCATAATTTCCTCCTTCAGTACTCCAGCTTGGGATAAATGATAAAATTGATGTTCCAAAAATTGGCATAATTATTTAGTTTTAAATTAGTTATTATTGTGTTGAAGAGTTATTCTTTTAAAACAACCACCATTCTGTTCTAACACCTACGTAAGTTCCCCAGCTCTTTTGATTTACTTGTAAATAAGGTGAATAGTTATGGTCGCGAGCGTAATCGTTGTAGTGAGCTAGCGTACAAACAAGGCGAATATGCGGACGACTCCAAGGATCTTTTTTGCCCAACGGAACAATCGTTGGTGCGAATGTAAATTTCCACATTTCGGCTTCTGGGTTATCACCATCTTTTCGAACGGCATAATGCACTTCTTCAATTAAATGCAGCCATTTAGTAACATAAAAGAAGCTTCTGAAGCCCACTACAAAATCTGTTTTTTGGTTGTATAATTGATTTCCGTTGAAGTATTCGTCGGTATTCGTACTCGAAGAACCGCCTTTACTGTGTGTAAAAACACCGTATCCATTGAGGCTGAATTTTGGGGTTAGATTTAGTAAAAAATGTTCTACCGTCGTAAAGGAATACGCATTGGTATATTTTCCTTCGGTATCAGGCGCTCCGTAAGTTGCCCAAGTAAAAGTGTTTCCATTGTCGCCGCCATTGGCAA
Organism: Flavobacterium sp. WC2509; assembly: GCF_052683105.1. Classification (NCBI taxonomy): domain Bacteria; kingdom Pseudomonadati; phylum Bacteroidota; class Flavobacteriia; order Flavobacteriales; family Flavobacteriaceae; genus Flavobacterium; species Flavobacterium sp. WC2509. The sequence goes on from NZ_JBQZFG010000001.1 coordinate 4,487,779, forward strand.
TTCCTGCACCATAACGAACTGAAAATTGATTGAACGAACCTGGTAATTTAGTTTTGAATGGATTTTTGTATTTGGCTCCAATTACCCATCCCTTATCAGCTGGATAGACTTTTGAGGAAGTTTTTGAATTGGCTGAAACATAATGAAATTCTCCTAAAAACTTCAAAATGCTATTGTTTTTAAAGTTGATGCTATGCTCCCCTATCCATACCATGCGTTGGCGAATGGCGGGATTGGTTGCGCCAGCAACGGTAATTTCATAATTATAAGGGTAAACATTTGTGGAGTCTGCCGAGGCTGGCATCAACATTGTCAATTCGGTATTTTTATAGCTTACACCAAATCCTTGGGCTGAATGGTCGTCAAAATAAAAGTAATCACTAATGTGTATGTCGTCATATCGGCGAAAACGCGCTCCAGCCCAAGCAGACCATTTGCTTCCCATGATATTTCTTGCTTCAATATAGGCTTCGGGAAGAATAAAAGTTAATCCGCCATTGGAGCGAGAACTCACATTTCCAACAAATTGCCCGTTGGCAGCATACATTCCTAAACGCATTTGAAAAGTTACATTGGTACTGTCTTTCCCAATAAGTTTTGGAGTAAAATGTACTGCTGGCAAAATATCAACATAGTCCGTTTGCTCCAAACGACCACCTAAAGAACCTTGTCCAGAAAGGTTTAGTGGTTTCCACATGTTTCCCTCTCCGTTTGGTGATAAACCCACCCCTATACGACCAGTTGTTCCTAATGAAAAATTAGTGTTTGTTATAACTACTTGTGAATAGCCACCTAAAAAAGTCATTAAAATCAGAAGTAAAAGTAGTTTGGTTTTCATGGTGTTGTATTTGTATCTAAAATTTTGTTCAGTAGATTATTTTTTAAATAATTAATAAACGTCAATTTGACTATTTATTTTTCAAATGTAAAAATAAAATTAATACAACAATAAAAAATAATTAAATATTTTAAAATATACACATAAATTAACTGTAAATAATATTAATATTATAAATATACGTACAAAATTTAATTATAATATTTAAAGTAATTTTGACGTTTAATTATTAATTTGTTGATTTTAATGCAAGTTTTTAATCATAAATAAATCATTACTTTTGTATTTGTGATGGTTTAGTTTAAAGTTGCCTAAACATTCTTATAAATTGTATTAACTATATTTTGTTTCCTTTATGGTGTCTCAAATAATCCCCAATATATCTGTTGACTGCGTTGTTTTTGGTTTTGATACCAATACTAAATCATTAAATGTATTATTACTTGATCGCTACTTAGAATCGGAAGAAAATCATGAAATATTAGTCAATGACCATGTGTTAACTGGGTATCATACACTCGAAAATGAGACAATAGATGATACGGCTACCCGAGTTTTGAAGGAACTTACAGGATTGGATAATCTGTATAAAAAACAGTTCAAGGTTTTTGGTGATCCAAATCGTTTAATGAACGAAAAAGATGTGATTTGGGCCAAAAGCGAAAATTTTAATCAACGTACTATAACTATCGCTTATTATTTTTTGTTAAAAACCCACGAAGTAGATTTGGAAAACAACCAGCATAAGCCAAAATGGTTTCCAGTAAATGATTTGCCCGAATTAGGTTTCGACCATAAAACAATAATTAACGAAGCTTATGCGGATATAAAGGCAAAATCATTATTCCAGCCTATTATTTTTGAACTTTTGCCTGATAAATTTACTATCAAGGAGCTGCAAGATGTTTATGAATGCATATTGGGTGTCGAAATTGATAATAGAAATTTCAGAAGAAAATTATTGGCGAAGAAATATCTAATTGAATTAGACGAAAAACAAGTGGGCGTTTCCAAAAAACCTTCGCAGTTGTTTATGTTTAGTAAGGATGTTTACCAAAAAATCTACAAGGAAAGTTACCTTATCAGTATTTAGTGTTTTAAATTTTTACCGCAAATTCGCAAATTATTTTATCCTTTTAAGTGTGAAATTTGCGAATTTGCGGTTTCTTTTTTTATATTTTTCAACCGTGAAGATTTTAAGTTCTTGGTGGTTTATTAGTTGAATACTTAATTAAAAAGGAGACTTTAAACCTTTAATTCTGCATTAAGAGTTACTTTTGCAAAAAAAATAAAAGAACTCTCTAAAATGACAAAAGCAAAATATTTTCAGTTAATACTAATCTTAGGTTCGATGACTGCGCTTGGACCATTTTCGATTGACATGTATTTGCCTGGATTTTCGGGAATTGCCAAAGATCTTAATACTACAGTCACTGAGGTTTCGATGTCATTGTCTAGTTATTTTATTGGAATTTCATTTGGACAATTGTTATACGGACCATTATTGGATCGTTTTGGCCGAAAAAAGCCTTTGTTTGTTGGACTGTTGGTTTATATTCTAGCTTCTTTGGGATGTGTTTTTGTAGCCGATATTAATACTTTTATTGGACTTCGATTTATACAGGCAGTGGGCAGTTGTGCTGCTACGGTGGCGTCGGTTGCAATGGTTCGGGATTTATTTCCAGTAAAAGAAATACCTAATGTACTTTCTAAATTAATGCTAGTATTAGGGCTTTCGCCAATGCTGGCGCCAACTATTGGTGGCTATGTTACAAGTTATTATGGTTGGCATGTTGTGTTTTTAATCCTAATGTTTATGGGTGTTTTTGTGCTTATTGCTTCGCAAATGGGTTTACCAACCACTAGTGAGCCGGATGCTTCAATTTCTTTGAAACCGAAACCGATAATCAACAATTTTGTTTCAATCATCAAAGTGCCTCAGTTTTATACTTATGCCTTGACGGGGGCAATTGCGTTCTCAGGATTGTTTACTTATGTTGCGGCTTCTCCTATTTTATTCATGGATATTTTAAAAGTAGATGCCACGGTTTATGGTTGGATTTTTGCTTTTATGTCAGTTAGCTTTATTGGCTCTAGCCAATTAAACTCATTATTGTTAAGACGATTTTCCAGTGAACAAATGATTTTTGGTGCTTTGGTAGCCCAAATAATAATTAGTGTTACTTTTTTAATTTTGGTTCTTAATGGACTTTTGGGATTGTATGGAACAATTACGATGTTGTTCCTGTTTTTGGCTTGTTTGGGTATTTCCAATCCCAATACGGCAGGATTGACCCTTGCTCCTTTTTCCAAAAATACGGGAAGTGCCTCGGCATTGATGGGGGCGACTCAATTAGGAATTGGCGCTTTATCTTCTTTCGCAGTAGGTGTTTTTGTTAAAGATTCTATGGTGCCAATGGTTGCTATAATGACTTGTACTACGATTGTCGCTTTTTTAATTTTGATTATTGGTAAAAGGAAAATTAAAGAAACTGTTGTGAATTCTGGGGATGAAGAGATTATGGTGGGGCATTAAATTATATCAATAATAAATATTTTGCTTAAATTAAAACTTACTTTTTTTATTTTAAAAGTAAGTTTTTGGTTATTTTTAAAATTAAACTTAATTGTTTGAAGATAAAGTTCTTTATATTTGTCTGAAAGTTAATAGTAAATGAAAATAGTACTTACAGAAAATGCTGAACGATCATATATTGAGATAATCAGTAAATACTCAGAAGTTAAAGCATCATTATTTGCAGCAGAAACTATTTTAATTTTAGATATGATTGAAAAAAACAATAATATAGGTTCTGGGCATAAAAAAACTCCCTATAGGAAGTTTTTAGTATCAGAACAAGTTTATCTTTTTTACAGAATAGATATAGAACTTATTTATATCGTTTTATTTTGGAATAATAAAAGAAATCCTTTGGATTTAGAGATTGTACTTAGCTCTTAATTTTTCTTTGAAATCTTCATAATTAACAATTTTCCCTGCTTTTATATCCTCTTCACTTTTTTGAAATTCTTGTAGCAATAATTCCTCGGGATATAACAAGCCTGTTATCATTTTTACTTCACTTGGTGTAAAATTTTTTAATCTCAATTTTCTATAATAAGTTGCATGTTTCAATCCTAATTTTTGCATAAAAAACTCTGCCTTGTAATAGGAGTTGCTAATTAATTCAGGCAAACTGTTTACGTAGTTTTCGTAATTTTCAACTATTTCTATCATAATATGATATTTTAATTATAAAATAATAACAAATATAGTGTTATTATTTTATAATTAAAATACGAGTTAATAATTTTTCACTTGTTTTTATCATAGAATACGCTATCAGGTTTGCAGTGATTTATGCAAAACGATAATTCCATTAAATTCCTGCTAGCTCAAAACAATTGTTGTCATTTCGTTTTTAATTTTTTGTCAGTTAAAATATAGAGGCCGTCTTTTGCTTTACTTCCATAGATAGCAATAGCAAACTTTGGCTCAAAATACAGATAATCTTTATTTTCAAGATTATTTGTAAAGTCTATTACTTTTTTAGAACACAAATCGCAATAGTTTCCTTTGTCTTTGGGTTTCATATCTTTCCATTTTTCGCTACAAGGATTATCTAATTTTAAAAATTTATTTTTCATCGTTAGATTTTTAAAATGAATGTCAATTTTTATATATACAAAACAAACCTTCGCAAAGCCACCCAAATTAAGATGTTATACGAAGGTTTGTCTTACTTTGTAATTTTCAAATATATAGTTTTTAACCAGGAATTACATACTGAATGTAAAACTATTTGGAACTATGCATCGATTTTCGTTCTCTTCTCTGGTCTGATAATCATTCGTAACGATTGGTCTTTGGATAAATAAGCAATCATCCAATGATAAAAAGTGTTCAATCTATTGCGATACGTTATCAATGACATTAGGTGAACGAATAACCAAATCATCCAAGCCAAAAAGCCTTTGAAATGCATTTGGGGTTTGGGCAAATCGACAACGGCTTTGTTTTTTCCAATAATAGCCATTGAGCCTTTGTCTTTGTATTTAAAGGGTTTTAATGGTTTGTTTTGAACCATTTGTTTGAAGTTTTCTGCCAGATTTACACCTTGCTGAATGGCAACTTGTGCTACTTGCGGATGACCTCCCGGGAAAGCAGAATCGTTGATTTGGATGCAGGTGTCACCAATAGCGTAAATATTATTGGTAGCGTTTACTTTGTTGAATGCATCAGTTGCCATTCGTTTGCCACGACCGTAACTTTCTGCTGGAATTCCTTCAAATTCTCTGGCTGAAACTCCTGCTGCCCAAATTAGATTTTTAGTTTGTATAGTTTTTCCATCGGCGAAGAAAACGGTGTCGTCTTTATAGTCTATCACTCGGGTGTTTAGTTTGACTATGACTCCGAGTTGGGTTACTGCTTCGAGTGTATCTGCTTGCGATGCTGTGCTCATAGGCGATAGCAAGGCATCTCCCCCATCGACCAAATAAATATTACTGGCAGAGGTTTCGAGTTCTGGATATTCTTTGAGTAGAATATTTTTTCGCATTTCGGCAAACATTCCCGAAACTTCAACTCCTGTAGGACCTCCACCGACAACTACAATAGTCAATAATTTTCGGCGTTCTCGAATGTCTTTGCAGATAGCAGCTTTTTCCAGATTTTTTAATAGTGCATTGCGCATTTCAATGGCATCATTGAGCGTTTTCATCGGAATGGCATTTTTCTTGACATTTTCCATTCCAAAATAACTGGTTTCAGCTCCCGTTGCAAAAACTAGGTGGTCATAATGCAATTCTCCGTTATTGAGGATAATTTTGTTTTCAGAAGGAATTACTTTTTGTAATTCGCCCAAACGAAACTGCAGATTTTTTTTGCCTGCAAAAAATTTTCGAAATGGATAACTGATACTTGAAGGTTCTAAAAAGGCTGTAGCAACCTGATAAATGAGTGGCGGAAAGAAATTATAATTGTTTTTGTCAACAAGGGTTACTTCAATTCCTTTGTGGTTGGCGAGTTCTTTGGCTAAATTAATTCCAGCAAAACCTCCGCCTATGATTACTATTTGCATATCGTACTTTTATAAAAAAGGTTATATTTATAAAAGTACGATATAAATTAGCAGCAAAACCCTAGTTTTTGAATTTTTTAACAGGCTTTTCTGCTATTTCAGTTTTGTTTTGCAAAAGGTAATTTGCTAGCAATTTTTCTATCAATTCGTCTTTGGTTAAATGATGAAAAATGGTTTTAATTTTTGTTTTTAATTCGGCATCAACATCGTGATTTGGCTTGGTTTTGAAGATTTGCTTCGCCCATAAAAGCGTGTTATTCTCTTCAATACTTGCTACTGTTGGTTTTTTGTATTTAGAAAACTGGATTCCTAATTCTCTTTCAAAATCAGCAATTTCTACTTCTTCTTCGGGTTGTAAAACGGTTAAAGAAAGCCCTTTGGCTCCTGCTCTAGCCGTTCTTCCGCTACGGTGAACGTACACTTCGTAGACATCCGGCAAATGATAATTGACAACATAAGAAATTTCTTTTACGTCAATTCCTCTCGCTGCCAAATCGGTAGCCACCAAAATATTGATGTGTCCCTCACGGAATTGCTCCATAATTCGGTCACGGATTCCTTGAGAAAGACTTCCGTGCAAAGCTCCTGAAGAGAATCTATTGATTGCCAGATTTTTGGCCAGTTTGTTAACAGCTGCTTTGGTTTTACAGAAAATAATACCGCGTTCTCCTTCTTTTGAATTTAGGAAATGCATTAAAACATCCAGTTTTTCTATAGGATCTACCACAATATAGTTATGGTCAATTCCTTGATTACCTACAGTTTCCATGCTGGCGCTTACCTGAACCACATTTTTATTTAAGTAATTCTGGATTAACTGCTTAATTGTTCCAGGCATTGTGGCCGAAAACAAAAAGGTTCTGTATGTTTTGGGTAATTCGGTTATGATTTCGTCCAAAGCTTCTTTAAGGATAGATACCATTTCGTCGGCTTCATCGAGAACTAGAAATTTGGTTTCTTTTAGGCTTATGGCTTTGCGTTGTAACAAATCGATCAAACGACCCGGAGTTGCCACAACAATATGTGCTGGTGTTTTTAATCGTTCAATCTGTGGTTTGATTGGGATTCCTCCACAAACGGCTGCTATTGAAACTTCAGGGGAATATTTGGCGTAGCTTTCTAAATTGGTAAAAATCTGTTGTCCCAATTCTCTTGTAGGTACTAGGATTACGGCTTGTACAGCAGTAACATTCGTGTCTATTAATTGCAATAATGGTAATCCAAAAGCAGCGGTTTTTCCCGTTCCTGTTTTGGCAAGTCCCACGATATCCGTTGTGTTTGCTAACAATAGCGGAATGGTTTTTTGCTGAATTTCGGTTGGTATAACAATTCCCATTTCGGTAATCGCTTTTAGTATTCCTTTTGAAACTCCTAAATCTGAGAATTGTGTTGACATGCTTTTTGTTTTTTAATTGTAAAATGCTTTTGAATAGCAGAATGTTTTTTTAGTCCCGATAGCAGTGGAAATCCTTTTGTGCCGGGGTTCGGCACAAAAGATTGAAACGGATAGCGGGATTAGCTCCTGAAAATTATTATTATGTTTACGATAAAGAGACGCATTGCTGTGTATTTTCACAAACTTGCGCCTCTTTGACTGTATACTTATAACTGAATACTGAATACTTTTTTAATCGGCTTCGTTCATGATTTTCTCACGATATTTTTTCCCGATTAATAAAGTCATTTTTAGTTTGTAATCTTCCATTAACCATTCTCTGTAATTTTTACTGCACTGGCTAAGGCATTTTGAAAAGCGTTTTACACGATATTCGATATCGGCTTCCAATTCTTTTGAAAGCGCTTTGGCTTCATTCAATTCTTCGGTATTATCTACACACATTGCTGCGTGTTGATCTATTGATTTTTCCAGAACTACTTTAGATCTTAAGTTCTGAGCTATAGCGAGTTTGTGTTCTTCATCTACATCAAAACTTACATCGGCAGTTTTGCTAAATCTGGCACGCAATTCTGGAGGCATAGTATATTTGAAATGCACTTCAATTTCACTATCATCTCTTAAATTTTCGAGGTAAAACTCAGGAGATTTAAAAATGTGCTGCCAGTTTACAGGATCACTCCAAAGTCCAAAACGAGCCGCATTATTTCCTAAATCGATAACTGCAAATTCGTCTTTACCAGGCAATTTTCTAGAACCACGACCAATCATTTGGAAATATAATGTCAAAGATTTGGTTGCTCTGTTCAAAATAATAGTTTCAACAGTTGGCTCATCAAAACCAGTTGTAAGGATTCCCACTGAAGTTAGAATCGCATCTGGTGTATGTTTAAACCAGTGTAGAATCTCTTTTCGTTCTTCGGCACTACTTGTATTATCAAGGTGTCGAATGCCGTATCCTGCTTCTCTAAATGTTTCATAAACATATAAAGAGGTATTGATACCGTTGTTAAAAATCAAGGTTTTTTTACCTAAAGATTTTTCAGTGTAAGCATGCAGTAATTTTTCCTGCATAGCCATGTTCGTATATAAATCATCAGAAGATTTTACAGTGTAATCTCCGTTGATACCTACTTTTAGAGAGGTTAACCCAACATCGTAGCTGTAAGTTACCGCTTTTGCCAAAAAGCCGTTTTCTATCAATGAATTAATGGTGTCTCCCACGATTAATTCATCATAGCTTTGATGCATTGGTAATTTTATATTTGAACTCAATGGAGTTGCTGTAACTCCAAGTATGAATGCGTTTTTGAATGATTTTAATAATTTTCTAAACGAATTGTAATGCGCCTCATCGATAATTACTAAACCAATATTATCTAAATGCAGTTTTTCGTCATTGATACGATTTTTCAAAGTTTCGACCATGGCCACAAAGCAAGAATACTCATTTTGGTCTGGAAGTTCTTTTACTTTACTGTTGATGATTTTGTTTTTTACATCAAAACCTTTCAACATTTTAGAAGTTTGCTTACACAACTCGATACGATGCGTTAGTACCACTACTTTTTTGTTGTGTTGTGACAAATAACGACGTACAATTTCAGAGAAAATCACTGTTTTTCCTCCACCTGTAGGCAGTTGGTACAATAAATGATGCTGAGCAGGAGCATTGTCTATACGCTCAAATATGGCGTCAATATCTCCTTGCTGGTAAGCGTAAAGTTCTTTTCGGGTTTCAATTTCAATTTCTAAACTTTCTTGATGCATTTTGTATTTTTCGATTTTTGCAAAAATACACCTAAAAAACAGTTATTCGTCTAATTTTTTTTAAAATTATATTTTGGTATTAAATAATATGAATTTTAATCGGACTTTTAGTCATGTAGAATTTCTATACTTGCTTTGAAATCAGTAATATTCTTCCATTTTTGTTCTTTAACTTCTTCAACTATGGAAAATATTCGGGTTTTAAATTCACTGATAATTCCGTTTGAAATAATATATTTTATTGCCTGATCAAAAGAATTATGCATGCTTTTGTAGAATAATTCTTGGTTAATTGTGTTTTCGGAAGCAAAAGTTTGAGCAATTTCGATGTTATAAAGCATAACATCGACAATAACGAATGGGTCTACGCCCAAAAGCATAAAGTGTTTGATATATTTTTGAGCCACCGAACGCCTAATTTTAGGTTTTTTTCTTTTGCTTCTTGTCTGTAGTGGAAAATACTCATGAGAAATTTTGAGTTTACATTCCTGTAACAACGTTTCTTCTTTTGGATTAAATACAAAATCGTAGAATACTTTTACTGGACTGAACTTTTCATACAATTCGATAATTTGCTCTTCGAGTTGTTCTTTATTGAGTTCATTTAAATATTTTTTTAAATCGCGCTTGCTCATTGTAGAAGTTTATAAAGACAAAAGTAATTTCTTTATTTAGCAATAACACAATTACCGATGTTATTACTTAATTTTGTTTTCTATATTTAGTTATGTAAGTTATTATTTTAGTACTTACATTTTTGTTTTAATTCATTATTATTTAAATTTTTCACATGCTTAAAATCTTTAAAGTTACTGCGATTTTGGAAGGAATCTCATATTTGGTTTTATTTTCAAATATGCTTTTTATTAAACCGACAAATTTTCCCCTTTACAAAACGCTTTTATACCCAATTGGGATGAGTCATGGAGTATTGTTTGTAGGTTATATTCTTTTAGCCTTTTTATTGAAAAATGCTTGTAAATGGGACTTAAAAACATTTGGTATCATATTGATTGCTTCGTTATTGCCATTCGGAACTTTTTATATCGAAAAGAAATACTTGTAGAAAATGATTAAAATAATCCATTCTCTTTTTAATTTTCTCTACCCTATTTTTAGAAGTTGGGGACTGAGCAGAAGTTTGTCAACTTACGTGAGTTTGTTTTTCAACATCATTTTGCTTTGCGTTATAGTCTATGGATTATTTATTATTTTTCGATTTGTATTGGTAACGGTATTGACTATTGTTTCTCAAAAAACAAAAACGAGATTTGATGACTTGCTAGTTGCGAATAAAACGGCAACTTATATTTCGTATTTATTTCCGTTAATTTTTGTTGTTCATTCGGTTCCTGTAATTTTAGATAAGTTCGAATATTGGGAAAATATCTTTGGACAAATAGTACGGGTTTATTTGGTTTTGATGATCTTATGGATAATCCGAACTATTTTTAATACCATTAGGGATTATTTAAAATTAATTCCAAGATACAGTGATAAACCCATCGATAGCTTCATTCAGGTTATTATGATTGTGCTTTGGATGATGGGTATTACGTTTATAATTTCAAAATTATTTGATATTGATCAAAAGGAATTATTAACTCTTTTAGGGGCTGTTTCAGCGGTTATTATCTTAGTTTTTAGAGATACAATTTTAGGATTTGTAGCCAGTGTTCAAGTAGCTATAAACGATATGGTTCGTATTGGTGATTGGATTACTATGGATCGTTATGGAGCCGATGGTGATGTGATAGAAATTAATTTGGCTACCGTAAAAGTTCGAAATTTTGATAATACGACAACTACAATTCCGACGTATAGCTTGAGTTCGGATTCTTTTCAAAACTGGAGAGGAATGCTTAATTCTGATGGAAGACGGATAAAAAGACACATTATAATCAAAGCAAGTAGTATTCGTTTTCTTGAAGAGGAAGAACTTAACGATTTAAAAAGAATAGAACTTTTGAGTACTTATATTGATACTCGAAAGATTGAAATTGATAATTACAATTCTAGCCATAAAATTGATAAAAGTTTGGCTATAAATGGACGAAACTTAACTAATTTTGGATTGTTTCGTAAATATATTAGTCAATATCTTAGTCAGAATCCAAGTTTGAATAAGGATATGACAACACTTTGCAGACAATTACAACCAACACCTTATGGCGTTCCCCTTGAAGTATATGCTTTTTCTAAAGACAAGCGCTTTGAAAATTATGAATACATCATGTCTGATATATTCGATCATATTATTGCTTCTGTTCCTTATTTTGATTTGGAAATTTTTGTAATGCCGTCAGAAAATGAAGCAAAGTCTATTAAGAAGGATTAAAAAAAATCACTAAATTCAAAAGATTTAGTGATTCTTTTTTCTAAACATATTCTTAGCAACTTAGAATCTTAGAAACTTCCTGCTAACCTATTCTGTCTTTTACATATTCGATCTCTGTTTTTCCATGTGCTTTTGGTTTTCCATCTTCGCCTAAATTTACCATTATGGTGCTGTCTATAGTGATTATGGTTTCGCGGGTCATCATATTTCTAGCTTCACATTTTAACTCCAATGAAGAACGCCCAAATTTTACAACATCAATACCAATTTCGATGATGTCACCTTGTCTTGCAGAGCTTCTGAAATTGATTTCAGACATATGTTTTGTAACGATTCTGGGATTTTCTAATTGTATAATTGAATATAAAGCCAATTCTTCGTCTAACCAAGCTAATAATTTACCTCCAAATAAGGAGCCGTTTGGGTTTAAGTCTTCAGGTTTTACCCATTTTCTAGTATGAAATCTCATAATTTTTTATTTTATATTGCTAAAATAATACATTGCTAACTGTAAATTTTATATTTTTAAGAAAAAATAAGATGAACCAGAGAGATAAAATAATCAAAGAAATTCGTGGAGAATCATTAGGAGAAACAAACATTCAGTCATTATCTGATGAGCTGTTTCAAAATGAAGTGCTTAGGCCTATTTTGCAATTACAGAACGATTTGTTTATCGCTTCTTTTATCAATTACATCAGTAAATACAAAAGAGATTTTTATACCAGAACGGTTGAAAATAAGTTGAGTATTATTGAAAATGCGATTCAAAAAGACATTAAATTTAGAAATGCCTTAAAAGGAATGATTATCGCATTATTTACAACAGATGAATATGCGCTTTACATCAAAAATTCTTCAAGTCTTAACAAAAGAATGATGAATTTATTGATTGACAGATTAAAAAGTCAAGTTCAATTGTTTGAAGTAGAATAAAATTCAAGAAAATTAGGAAACAAAATAAGCTTTTAAATTTAAATAAAGTAAACCAGTTTTTATTTTTTCAGATCAATCAGTTTACAAAGTATTCAGCCTGCATTAAATTTTGAGTTAATTTACTGCAGGCTGAATACTTATAATAATAAGTAATCCAACTACAATTGTTTAGAGTGAACATATTCAGACAATTTCACTCCTTTTGACAACTCATTAAGATATATTTCTGAAATCCCTGAAGCTTTTATAATCTCCTCACTAGAGTAATCCTCTTTTTTGATTTCAGCTGCATATTTTATTCCAAATAAACGTATCATTAACGCCGCATCTTCCATTTGGGCATTATTATACACATCGTTTAATATTGTTCCTAATTCTGCTATAGTCATGATTTTATGTTCTTTATTTATTGATACTTTTTATTTACCAACATCTATGCCAAACACCTAAAAACAAATACATTACAACGTTAATCTTTTCAAAAAAAAGTTTAATTTCAAAATTAATTCTGCAAACTTTAATTTAATAGTAATAAGCATAATATAGGATAACGTAGGCAAGCCATTAAATGAACTAAAAAAATTAAATATAAATTACAGAGCTATAATTTTGTCAAAGTTTTTGGATCTTTACAAAGATTCTCAGAAAATATAAATATGTTTGATTTTCCTCTAAACAAAAAAATAATCCTCTTTGACGGCGTTTGTAACCTTTGCAACACAGCCGTACAATTTGTTATTCAGCACGATACGAAAGACGTGTTTCGATTTGTGGCTTTGCAATCGGAATTGGGGCAGGAAATTCTAAAACATATTGGGATTAACCCAAAGAACATTGACAGCATTATTCTTTACGAACCCGGAGTGGCATATTATTACAAATCGTCGGCAGCGATTCAAATTGCACGAAGTTTGGGCGGATTTTTACATTTTGGAACTGTTTTCAGAATCATTCCAACTGCAATCAGAAATCAGCTTTATGATTACATTGCCAAAAATCGTTACAAATGGTATGGCAAAAAGGAAAGTTGTATGATTCCAACTCCGGAATTGAAAACTAAGTTTTTGTAAAACCAAATTTCCTATTGAAAACGAATGCCCTAGCCCTGATGGAAACGGCATCCTTTTTCTTTTTCCTTTAAAAAGAAAAAGATATAGTGGACAGCAGGAAATAGCTCCTAAAAACTGAGTTGTCCTGAAAAAGGTTGACTCGATTAATATTATAAAATTAGTTAAATCGGGACAGAATTACTTCTGTTCCGATTTATTTTTTTCCATCGTTTTAGTTTAATATTATTTTGAGAATGCGCTTGATTAGGAGTAAGCATATTTATAGACAAATGGACTCTAATTTGATTGTAAAACAGAATAGATTCTTCGACTTGCTTTTTTAAGTTTTCAACATTCTCAAAAATTTCAAATAATCCAAACTCTTCTTTTTAAAATTCCATTTACCCTTTCTGCAATTGCATTTTCATAGGGATCATAACTTTGCGTCATGCTTATCCGAATGTTGTTTCTGGATAAACATTCGGTATATTCTTTGCTACAATACTGCAAGCCTCTGTCTGAATGATGTATAAGATTGTTACTGTATTTTCTATTAATAACAGCCATTTTTAAAGCTTCTAATGTAGAAGCTGCCATTAAATTATCCGATAATTTATAGCCCACAATTTTCTTCGAATAGGCATCTGTTATCAGATGTAAATAATGTGTTTTATCTTTAGTTCTAAGGTAAGTAATATCAGCTACCCAAATTTGCTCAGGCCTTTTGATTTCTATCTCTTTAATTAAGTTTGGATATTTACGCATCCAATGTCTTGAATTGGTTGTCTTGTAATATCTTCGAACTTTCGGAACTAATAAATATTCATCTCGTAAAAAATCAAATAATTTATCTCTGCCTATCTTTATTTGATGTTTCTTAAAATCATCTTTCAACATAAAATATAGTTTTTTACCTCCCGTTTTGGGCAGTTTTTGACGCACTGACATCACTAAAGAGTTTAGGCACTCTTTGTCTAAACCTGATTTTAACAGATGTGTTTTTCGTTTATAATAAGCTTGTTTGCTATACCCAAACAATCGACATATTCCCTGAGGACTAATCCTGTAAATATGATTTATTTCTTGGACTGCTTGGAACCAGACTTTTTTACAATCTCAACTTTTAGCTCTCGTTCGGCTATTTCTATAAACTTTTTAAAAACCAACAATTCTTGTTCTTTCTTGGCTAATTGTGCTTCAAGTTCTTTGATGCGCTGAGATTGAGGATCTTTCATAGGACGGCCAATGGTTAGTTTATCTTGATAGGTAAATTTACCATATTTTTTTAACCAACGGGGTATACAGCTGTTACCACGAATATTATAGCGCCTGCGAAGTTCCGCTTTTGTAAATAATCCCTGTTCAAATTCTTTTACTACTTGCTTTTTGAATAGCTCTCCGAAAGTTTGTGGAGCTAACGGCTTTTTGAATTCTTTTCTTTCTGTTGACATAATTAAGGTAATTATAGTCAACTTTTTTCAGGACGAGACAAACATAAAAAAAAGCCTCAAATCACTATAGAATTTGAGGCTTTCTGTTTATTATAAATCAATTATTATCTAATCAATTTTCTGTATTTCAAACGTTTTGGAGTTAAATCACCACCTAAGCGTTTCTTTTTGTTTTCTTCATATTCAGAGAAACCACCTTCGAAATAATACACTTCAGAATCACCTTCGAAAGCCAAAATGTGTGTACAAATTCTGTCTAAGAACCATCTGTCGTGCGAAATTACAACGGCACAGCCTGCGAAATTCTCTAAACCTTCCTCAAGTGCACGAAGTGTGTTTACGTCCAAATCATTCGTTGGCTCATCCAGCAACAATACGTTTCCTTCTTCTTTCAAAGTCATTGCTAAGTGCAAACGGTTACGTTCTCCACCTGAAAGTGCTGAGACTTTTTTGTTTTGTTCCCCTCCTCCAAAATTGAAACGAGATAAATAAGCTCTTGAATTCACTTGTTTTCCACCCATCATAATCAATTCCTGACCATCGGCAAAGTTTTCCCAGATTGATTTATTTGGATCAATATTAGAGTGAGACTGATCTACATAAGCGATTTTTACAGTTTCACCAACAGAGAATTCTCCACTATCGGTTTCTTGCTCGCCCATAATCATTCTGAAAATAGTCGATTTACCCGCACCGTTTGGCCCGATAATTCCAACAATTCCCGCTTGTGGTAAAGTGAAATTCAAATTGTCATACAATAATTTGTCTCCAAAAGCTTTGGCTACATTCTTGGCTTCGATAACATTAGTTCCTAAACGCGGACCATTTGGAATATAGATTTCCAAGTTTTCGTCCAATTGTTTTTGGTCTTCGTTCAATAATTTATCGTAGTTCTGTAAACGTGCTTTTTGTTTCGTTTGACGGCCTTTTGCACCTTGACGAACCCAGTCCAGCTCACGCTCTAAATTCTTACGGCGTTTAGAAGCTACTTTTTCTTCCAATGCCATTCTGCTTGATTTTTGATCTAACCAAGAAGAATAATTCCCTTTCCAAGGAATGCCTTCTCCTCTATCCAATTCCAAAATCCAGCCTGCAACATTATCTAAGAAATATCTATCGTGCGTTACCGCAATAACAGTTCCTGCATATTGTGCTAAATGTTGCTCTAACCAAAGAACAGACTCCGCATCCAAGTGGTTGGTAGGCTCATCCAAAAGCAATACATCTGGCTGTTGCAACAACAAACGACATAAAGCTACACGGCGACGCTCTCCTCCTGAAAGGTTTTTGATTGGCGTATCACCATCTGGAGTACGCAAAGCATCCATAGCTATTTCTAGTTTGGTATCAATTTCCCAAGCTCCAAGAGCATCTATTTTGTCTTGTAAAGCTGCTTGACGATCCATTAACTTGTCCATTTTATCTGGATCAGAATAGTTCTCTTCAAGACCAAATAAATCGTTGATTTGATTGTATTCTGCCAAAACAGCCATCGTTTCTGCAGCACCTTCTTGAACAATTTCTAAAACAGTTTTAGAATCATCTAAAATAGGCTCTTGTTCTAAATAACCTACCGTATAACCTGGTTGAAAAACTACATCTCCTTGGTAGTTTTTATCAACTCCAGCAATAATCTTTAAAAGGGAAGATTTACCTGAACCATTTAAACCTAGGATACCAATTTTAGCTCCGTAAAAGAAACTCAAATAGATATTTTTAAGAACAGGTTTATCTGCTCCTTGATAGGTTTTACTCAATTTCTGCATTGAGAATATTACTTTCTTATCGTCTGACATAATTTTTTATTAATTTTTATTTATTATTTCATCAATGACATTGAAGTCGTCATTGTTATTTATTCTTTTATACTCTTCCTTTCAAAGCATTAAATACCCAACCAATGGCAAAAAATCCAATTCCAACTGCGGCAAAACCCCAGCCAGAAACGTCTCTGTATTTAAAAAAACCTAATCCTATGAGCAACAACCCCATAATAATCATTATAAATGTAGCCCATGCTAAAATAGTGTTTTTATTCATCCCCATGATCGCTGTATTTATTTTTTTTAAAGGTGCAAATATCGGGATTTTTTGCTACATTTTTCAATTAAAATAGTTAATCCTGATACAAAATTATTGCACTTCTGCCTGGAATTGTAATAATTTGATCTTGAACGTTTATTATTCCATTTGGGTTGATAATTTCACCATTGCAAATCATTTTCCAATTCCCTTCGATAGTTAGTTTTGTATCTTTTTCATCGCCATTAAAATAAACTCTGATATTTTTCCAAGAATCTCCATTTGCATAATTTTTCAAAGTATATCCAATCAATAAAGGTGAATCTAATGACAAAAATTCCAAATGCTTTTGAATCATCTTTTCGGAGGTCGTTTTGAAAGCGGGATGGTTATTTCTTAACGCAATCAAATCTTTGTAATATTGAAACAACTCTTTATTCTCGTGTTTCCAGTTCCAATCTATTTTATTAATACTATCTGGCGATTTATAAGAGTTCTCTACTCCCATTTTAGTGCGCTTCATTTCAACTCCCATGTGCAAAAAAGGAATGCTTTGTGAGGTTAAAATGATGGTATTTGCCAGTTTATCCATTTTCATTAACTCCTTTTCAGTTGCTTTGGGATTGGCAATTTTTAGCTTATCGTACAAAGTATGATTATCGTGACAGGAAACATAACCTATAACTTTTGTTGGACTATCCGAATAAGGAAATTGGGCATAACCCCGTTTAGAGTCATATTTTATTTGAGTATGATTCGTAGAAGCTACAATTCCAAATTCAATTACTTCTTTATAATTTGAATTTCCACTTACAAAACCTTTTTCATTTATATTAAAACAATGTCCTTTTACACCATCTCTAATATCATCAGAGAAAACTGCAATATTTTTTAATTTCTTACTATTATTTTTTAAAGCTCTTTTTTCAATAGATAAAGGAGAATCTCCCGCCGTCCATCCTTCTCCATAAAGAAAAATACTAGGATTTATTTTCTTTAATACAGCCGAAATAATATTCATGGTTTCAATATCATGCACAGCCATTAAATCAAATCGAAACCCATCAACATGATATTCTTTTACCCAATATTTAAGGGATTCAATCATAAATTGCCTTGCCATTATTCGCTCTGAAGCAAATTCATTTCCACAAGCAGTAGCATCTGAGCGTTTTCCATCAGGCCAACTTCTGTAATAATAACCCGGAATTAATTGGTCAAAAATATCAGTTGAACTAGTGTGATTATAAACAACATCCATAATCAAGCTAATTTTTGCCTTATGCAACTCAAAAATCATTTGCTTAAATTCCTGCATACGTACTAAGCCATCAAAAGGATTCGTAGAGTACGAACCTTCTAAAGAATTATAATTCTGAGGATCATATCCCCAGTTATATTGATTTTTATCGAAAATTGTTTCGTCAATCGATTTATAATCGAAAATGGGAAGTAAATGTAAATGTGTAATACCTAATTCTTGTAAATGATCTAGCCCTGTGCTTTCACCATAAGAATTTTTAGTATTTTTCTCTGTAAATCCAAGAAATTTGCCTTTGTTTTCTATACCTGATGACGGATCGATTGAAAAATCACGCACATGAGCTTCATATAGTACGATATCCGAAATAGATTTCACTTTCGGCTGTTTGTCGGTATTCCAATTTTGAGGATCGGTAAGTTTATGGTCGAATATCAAACCTCTGTTTCCATTAACACCTACTCCTTTTGCATAAGGATCTGGCATTTCATTCGACCAATATCCAGTGTTGTATTTTACTTGTAAAGTATAATAAGTATTATGATAATTACCTTTTAAAACAATTCGCCACACTCCTGTTTTTGTGTCGTAATCTAAGTTTTCTGAAAATACGATTTCACCACCGTCACCTTTTTTGTAGAGATTAATTTTAACTTCTTCAACATTGGGACTCCATAATTTGACAATAGTTTTATCGGAAGTATAACTTATTCCTAAATCATCTTTCAAATAAACAGGATATACATCAAAAGAAGCATATTGAATAGTGTTTATTTTTGAATGTTTTGACATAGCAAAATTTACGGTAAGAAGAAAATCAATTAACTAACGCCTTTTTTTCATAACAAACAGTATACGATAATTGTTAGTTGAATATTTTATAAAGCATTTCTCTTAATAAATCAGCCTGAGATAAACTATTTGCACCAACACCTTTACTTTTTACATCAACATCTCGCAAAGTGGCAACGATTTGACTTACTTTTCTCATTGGATAGTTTTTTATAGCTACGTCATAATCTTTCAGAAAAAAAGGATTAACACCTAGTACAGAAGCTACATTTTTAGGATTTTTATCCTTCAGTCCGTGGTATTTTAATAATTGAATAAAAAAGCCAAAAACCAAACCTGTAGTCATTACGATAGGATTGTCTTTCGGGTTTTGAGCAAAATTTTCGGCTATTTTGTATGCTTTTAATTGATTTCGTTCGCCAATGGCTTTTCGCAATTCGAACACATTGTAATCCTTACTAAATCCAATGTTTTCTTCTATATCCTTGGCCGAAATAGTACTTCCTGTTGGCAATATAATCTGCAACTTTTCGAGTTCATTATTGATTTTACTCAAATCAGTTCCCAAAAACTCAACCAGCATTGCTGAAGCTTTAGGTTCTATCGAATATTTTTTACCAGCTAACACACGCTTAATCCAATCTCCTACTTGGTTTTCATACAACTTTTTGCTTTCATAAACGATACCGTTTTTGGCTAGAACTTTGGTAGCTTTTTTTCGTTTATCCAATGTTTTGTATTTGTAACAAAATACTAATACAGTTGAAGGCATTGGATTTTCTGCATAACTTTCTATTTTATCAATGGTTCGGGATAATTCCTGAGCTTCTTTAACAATAACAACTTGACGATCTGCCATCATTGGATAACGTTTAGCTGTAGAAATAATATCCTCAATACTTACGTCTCTTCCGTATAAAACAGTTTGATTAAAACCTTTTTCATCTTCAGATAAAATATTTGCTTCAATATATTCGGATAATTTGTCAATGTAATATGGTTCTTCTCCCATCAAAAAATAAATGGGTTTTATGTTTCCTGCCTTTATATCATTTACAATCTTTACTACTTCGTCCATGTTTTTTGTTTCAGGTTTAAAGTTTAAAGTTCCACGTTGTAAACCTGAAACTTTAAACTTTAAACTAAATTAACTAATTTCGCCTCATGCAAAAACTTAATTTTCCTTCTTATACTTTTCGCTTCAAAAATAGCGAAAATAAAGTGTCTATTTTCGACGAAATTAGGAAAAAATTCATCATTCTCACGCCCGAAGAATGGGTTCGTCAACACGTAGTTCGCTTTTTATTGGAAGAAAAAAAATATCCAAAATCATTAATCAACGTCGAAAAAGTTTTAATGGTCAACGGATTGCGAAAAAGATATGATGTTGTTGTTTTTAATCCTGATGGTTCCATTTTTGTTTTGGTAGAATGCAAAGCACCTGAAATTAAAACTGCACAAGCTACTTTTGACCAAATTGCCCGTTATAATATGACCATGAAAGCCCAATTTTTGATGGTGACCAATGGTTTGAATCATTACTTTTGCCAAATAGATATTGAAAATGAAAAATATGAGTTTTTAAGAGAACTTCCGAATTATAATATGACTATTGGATTATAAGAAGTCTAATA